>CAWCOK010000001.1:0-58337 GCA_963797135.1 uncultured Acidobacteriaceae bacterium
CTTGGATTGCAGCGCTCGGAGTCTTTGTCTTTCTTCGGTCTCACTTCCTGAGTAGCCACCTAATTCTCGCCAACGAGACCTACCGGCGAAATTTACACCTCCGCAGTGGAGTTTCTCCATTGTTGCCGCAAGTTCTTCTGATTGTCGGAATGTACGCGTGGTTCTGGTACAACCTGCGAGGGCTGTCACTCTTTGGAGATCACCGACCCGTGCTGCCTCGACTTTAAGAGTCTTCCTGATCTCGTTTCCAACGATCAAGCGAAACCTAGTTTCGAGTCTGAAGACGATTTCGAGGAGCAAGAAAGAAAGAAAGCAAGAAACAGGATCCGTCGCAAGAAGCCAAGACGCGTGACGGAGGGTTGACGAAAATATTCAGAATGTTTAGCCAAGCGATCGAGAACGCTGCAGTCCCGCTCAATCGAACCTACGCGATGCTTCTTCCAATCCTACGAGCAAGCATTCTTGTGTGCTGGATGGCTCTTGGAGAGCGCGGCCTCCGGACCCTCGGAGATCGCGCATTTGGCACCCTTCTATCTTTTTTGGAGTGTGCGTGTGCGTCGCCGTAATATTAGCGGACACGCTGCAATTTCTGCGCACTTGGAGTCGCCTGCGGCAACTTCTACTATTCCTCGATCGTTTACGGCTACGCCGCACACTCAGTTGCTTCACAGGATTGTCCTGGAACTCGGTGTGGAGCATGAGCGGCAACATCCTGGAGGAACGGTATCGGCTGATCTCAAGGCAGATTTGAAAGCGCTCGCAACCTGCAGAACGCATCGCGGAGTGGCATCCCAAAACTGACGATGAGGTAGAGAACAAGCGGCTCGCAGTGCAGCAGTTAAGGGAAATGTTTGCGAGGGGAAAGGCTTTGAGTTTGCGAAATGGTATATCGCTCTCTGCGGTAACAGAGCTGCCTAAGACAATCGCGCCGCTGAAACTATACCAAGAGGAATTGGCCAAGACAGCGGGCTGCATGATGACACACGTGATTTTGCCAGCGTCAAAAGGAGACCCGATCGTTGATTCTTCGGCCACAGGCGACCGCCAAATCGGAAGAAGACGAAATCGAATCGCACACTACCCGCTCCTCTTGAACATCATGTCCGAGCTGCCAGAGGAATTCTTCGTGTTACCTTTTCTGGGCTTCATTCCACGTACGGGACGTGCTCGCACCATCGTTCTAGGCGTTCTGTCGCACTCTGTGGCAACAACCCTTGCATTGTCAAGCTATCCGTTTGATCCATTACCCGTGATTGGCGCGATCTTTCTTATTCTGTTCTTTCTGGTCGGAACAACTGTCGTCATCGTTTTTGCGGATATGCACAGAGACGCAACCCTCGACCAGCGTCACCAACACAAACCGGGAGAGCTTGGCTTTGATTGTTGGACGAAAGTTGTTGCCTTCGGCATCGGTCCACTGATGGTGTTCTGACAACGCTGTTCCCGTCAATGACCCATTTGGTCCGTGTCATTCCTACAGCCAGGGGCGCAGGCCTTCAAATAGGGAGGCTTCGACCGAAGGCGGTTTCTCAGACGCTGGCGTAATTTGCGAAAATTCTTCACGATCGCTGGGCATATCCCGGCTTTGACAAGATCGGAAAGGAAATCCAGCAGCAACAATCTCAGCACCATACCCTCTCCGGGGATGATGCAGGTTGGCAGGCGATTCGATAAAGAATGAGATTGAGCCTTCGTTTCAGCAAGTATAGAGCGACGACGCACTCACTGGAGCCATTAGCCTCTTAACAGTGTTCGCAGTTGAAGCGTTTGCGACAAATAGAAGATTTTCCCAAAGCAGACAAGGTAATAGCTCTCTTCAATGAGAACTTCCAACAATTACCAAAGAAGTTACTTCATAACCCATGTGCGGCCGCTACTACCGAAAGTCCGACAAGCAGAAGATCGCCGAGGCCTTCCACGCCAGCAAGGTCGATGACTTCCCGCTGCCGCCGTGGGACTACAACGTCGCGCCCACCACGATGCAGCCGATCATCCGCGCCAACCGCGACACCGGCGAGCGCGAGCTCGTCGCAGTTGCGCTGGGGCCTGATTCCGTTCTTCACCAAGCAGCTCGCCGACTTCAAAGGCATATCCACCATCAACGCCCGCGCCGAGACCGTCGCCAAGTCCGCCACCTACCGCGAGCCCTTCAAGAAACGCCGCTGCCTGGTCCCCGCCTCCGGCTTCTACGAATGGAAGAGGCTCGACGCGAAGAACAAGCAGCCCTTCGCCTTCGACCTGGCCAACGGCAGGATGATGGCCTTCGCCGGTCTGTGGGACGCATGGAAGGATCCCGCGAACGGCCAGTGGCTGCAGAGCTACACCATCATCACCACCGAGGCGAACGAGCTGATGGCGCCGGTCCACAACCGCATGCCCGTCATCCTGCACCCCGGCGACTTCGACCGCTGGCTCGACCGCGAGGTCACCGACCAGCCGCCGATCGACCTGCTGCGCCCGTTCCCCGCCGACGAGATGGAGGCCTTCGAGGTCAGCAAAGACGTCGGCAACGTCAAGAACAACTCGCCCGGAGCTGCTCAACAGCAAAATAAAGGATCCTATCGTTGCCACGACTCTTCGACATCCGCATAACCCAATGGGAGTGAAGCCGCAGAGGTGTGGGAGGCCGAAATACCGGATTCTGAATTTGGGTTGGATTTACAGCGTAAAGGTCTATCCCACGGGCACCACCGGCGAGAAAGTTTCCTATAAGCGGTTCACCGGAGAGGACGGCTACGAATTCGCGTGCGACCTGCTCTGGTGAGATGAGGACGAAAGGGTCGCTATCCATAGCAGGCGGAGCTGATGACTGACGGGGGAATGGTTTACGTGCTGAGATGCCCACTCACGGACGGAGCCGCCGAAAACTTCGGTTGGTGCCGCTGACTCACTGAGTGACGAACGTCGATTACCGGTTTTTGCATCCTACATCGCTAACGATGTTCGTTAGCGGAGTCAGATATCGAGGCGGAGGACAATGCCAGACAGCGACATGTCCCGTTTGCCGAGAAAGCATTGAAATTCCCCAGCACGCAATTGATGCCGACGGGAATTTTTCGCTCCAATGTATGAAATGCAAATTCCTGGGGCAAGGCCAATAGAGATCCCGGAACTTTATGAATTGCCCCGTGGTTTCACTTCTTGCCTCCAATCTCGCTGGGGCGGAAGCAAAAGGTCCTCCTGGGAGAAGATGGGGCTGGGGCGGACGACGTAAAGGCCGAGGTAGAAAAGGAAAAATAGCTACAGCGGAACTGCTAAAGCATCTGGCCGAATGTCCGATCTGCAGAGCAAGGGACCCAATAGGTCGATGCCCGCATCTCAAGCGTCTTTATGTCGCTAAAGGTCACGCCGCTACCTCAGCCTGAAACTTCGGCGTGCAAGCCGTGCTCTTTGTCTTCGGCCCCCGCTTGCGCGCATGCCCGTCATCCGCACCCCGGCGATTTCGGCCGCTGGCTCGACCGCGAACTGACCGAGCAACCGCCGATCGACTTGCTGCGCATCCTTTCCCCGCCGACGAGATGGAGGTCTTCGAGATCTCCAGGACGTGGGCAACCTGTGAACAACTCGCCTGAGCTTCTGAACAGCAAATAACTGAGGCACGACCGATCCTAATACCGGCGTTGCTTGGACGGGGGATGGGCTTCGATTCCGGCGGAGTTTGGGGTGAAGCTCACCGGATAACTTTCTGGATGTACCATCGCTGTCATGCTCGCCCCTTTGCTCGCGCTCGCTATGATGCAGCAGGCAACCGGGGATTCAGGCTATTCAAAAGGGTAGTTGGCTGTATTACGCCTGCAAGGCTGCACAGCGATACCTTGATGCGTCTAGAGGTTCATGAACCACAAGAAGATTCAACAAACTTCGATAATTGCACGGCCTATATAGCGGGGTTTATAGAAAGTGATAATGAGATTTCCTCATGCCCACCAGATGAAGCATCCCTCGGAACCATGCTTCGCGTTTACCTGGCCTACATGGACAAATACCCGAAACTGCTAGACAACTATCGCGTTCTGGGGCTACGCAGAGCTTTGAGTGCAGCGTATCCCTGTCCTCGAAAATAGAGTTGGCTTAACCGTCAAGCCCGGCGGTGGGTCCACACCTGGTTTTCGTGAGTGGTTTCGCGGGGCAATATACCTTGGCTAACCCGTCTGTGCAGACAGATTTATTGCAAGAGCCTGCTCAGCTCCGACTTCCAAAACAAACTTGGTTTCGTTCTCCAGTGCTTTACGAATAAGCGCGAGTACAGCTGGCGCTATGGTTGGAGCCATAGCTCGTTCCAGATCGTCGATAGATGAAAACGACCGTTCCGGAAATGCATCGGGGATGGGGCCCTCTATAGGTCTCCCTACTGCGGTATAGAGGACGACTTTGCCATTCAGGTTTTTTTGCGGGGCGAATACAAGACTCGTACGAGGGCTTTCCATATTAGCCATGCTCTCAGGGATCAGTTGAGGCGCAAGAAAAAGCCGGCGGCGGTTCAAATACGTGGTTTTCTGGATAGATTCTCTGGACGAGGATGAGTTTTGCTGAGTTAATCTTTGAATCAACTTGAATGCGGTCGACGGAGCGGAAGCGAAGTCGACGCCGCATGCAGGTAAATCTAATGGGCTGATCGCCCTGGGGGAACCCAACATGGCTCCAAACGAGCTTTCTCAGCTAATTCCGCTTGCCAGAAGAACTAAACGCAAAATCAAACCAGATAAAGGAGACCTTGCAGGTCGTCAACCATATGAATGTCGGCATTGAAGTGTGGGTTGGCCCTTGGGATAAGGACCGTCACACGCAACCGTACCAGATCGGATTCGCCAAAGTTAGGGAGAAGTGGCAGCTTGCTTGGCGGGCCGATGATCGAATTAGGACGAGCCTAGAGATGTAGGCATCTCGCGATATCCGCATCGAAACGCTAACCGTCCTTCCGGACATCATTGCCCAGATAAGGCGTGAGATGACTGACAAACTGCGCGCGATCGAAGATCGAAAAGATAGCCGCAGAGTTGTAGGGCTTGTGAGCCGGCTAGGAAGGCCGCAAACGAAATGGTCGACCTTCTATGCTCGTTTTGGTAATCTTTTCGGCATGTCAAAAGGCAACGCGGGCGGAAAACCAACGCCATCTGCGCCATCAATCCCGGATCCACCGTTGATCTGCGCCACCAAGCCCGCGGGAATTAAGCAAGGAGCAAAGTAACCCGAGACGCCGATGGGGACGTGGATGTCCCGCTGCCTGCGCCCTTTTTCTAGTTGCCATGCAATCGTGTTCTCAAACGGTTGCGTTATCCAATCAGGATCGTCGCGCGTGGTTATCGATTACGTCCCAGGCTCCGAACCCGAAGAATGGCGAATTCTATGGATACTTGGTTGGAGTCAAAGCGGTGGGGGCCAGGGCACGAAGTGTGAAAGCTCTAAGCACCAAGGAGATCCCATCCATCGCAAGGTTGGATGGAGCAACGAAAAATTTAGCGAGGAAGCCGACAAAATGATGGGTTCTATCGATGTGGAGCAGGTCGGATCCTCACTTCCAATGGGCGCGCTCTCGCCGGGCGGAACTTCGTCCACATATATCCCATCCGTCCGATTCCGGACTCCGCATATCAGGAATTTAATCCGTGGCGATCTACGCTTCTATCTGATTGGGACTCTGAAATATTCAGCGACACAGAATCCAGATTTCCATTCTTGTGGGGAGCTATGAAAAGCGAAAATTGAGGGCGCAACAGAGTTTTGCCAATTCGTCGCATATGAGCCCGAAAGAGCCACCACCGTAATTATCAAGTGTGGCGTTCACGACGTTCGTTGACCTCGTAACGATCAAAAAGGCGTCACAAGGGAGACTGCTGAGATGAACTTCTTTCAATCTCTCAACGTAGGTGTCTTCGGTCTCACTCTAGCGGCGATTCTCGGCGGCGTTGCTCGGTTTCCTGGATCGATGGAAGGTTTACCACGGTGCCTTTGGCTGTTTGTGCCTATTTGTTTTTCTTGCTCCGACTCAAGATGTTGCTCGACGATCAGCAAATATTTTCAAACCGCAAAGACCAAGAATCGTTTCTTCAAAGTTGGATTTGTGATTGGTGCAATATCGGTTGGTTCTATGGGGTCTTGGGGTCGTTCTCTCGAAATCCACAGACCGCCCTTTTCTTCATGGCGATCTCTGTCTCAACGCTCTAGGATGGTGGTCATGGCGAAGCGTGGTCACGGTTACCGTGAACAATACATCTGGATTTTCACGAACGTTATATTCGTCATGCGGCTGTCGGGAGATTCATCGGCGAGACGCCGTGGCAGATTGGGTGACTTGGACCGCGATGATAGGACTTGTAACCCTTGTGTTATTAGATCTGGTGTTCAGTAAGAGTGTGCCGAACTTGAGAATTAGACAGCTTAGGCGCTACAACGAACGTGCGGCGACCGCCACCATGTTGCTCTGCCCAGGATCGCGTCCTTTTCCGCGTGGTACGGATTCCCAGCAGCAGGAGGGTTCTCCATTGGCTGACGATCTTTCAATGAGGACCGGTTGATCGGTTGCGTATCAACGCCAGCGAAGATTACGAAGTCGCATACCGGACTGACATACCGCAAACCTGCGTAGAGTCTCCGTAAAGTTATGCGCACCTTCGGCCTATTCGGCGGACGGACTGCCTCTCACAGCACTTATTCTTGTAGTGAGAAAATTAGACAAAAGCTTTCTAAGGAGCTCCGGCTCATCCAGCGTCCCCGAACTAATGTTCAACGAGAGCCTACTACCGCTCTCAAAATCAGAAAACAACGCTAGGGAGCCGTTTATGGTTGGACTTAGCGTGACCAACTTGAAGCGTCCATACTCCGTCCCGAATGAGTGAATCGCCTCGACTATGTCTTCTGCGACAGTTGCCGTGTCTTCAAAACGGGCGGCCGATATGGGTTTCGCCTCTCGTCTTTGTTCGCGAATCAATAAGAGAATCTCTTCCAAGAGGTCGGATTCGGTTCTCTTTTTGATCTCATCACGCTTTTCGCGGCCGGGATAGAGGCGAGCTTGGTGTCTAGTTCCGGCCACCACTTTTCGAAGGACCTCACTAGATGATCCGGCTTCAAGAGCGGGATTCCGTCAACATTGTTGATTGACTGTAGCAACTCCAGAATGTCTTTCTTGTTTGCTTCCTTAGCCTGGAACTGCGCCAACGGCCACTCAATTTGACTGGGTGTGAGCCCTAACAAAAGGATGCAAGCTAGGCTTTTCTCATGATCTTTCGCTACAGCACCGGCCTCGAAGATTATCCAAGGAGAGTTGAGGTTTTCCTCCGTTATGCAAAAGATTCCGACCCTAGATTCACTCAAGGATTTGGAGACGGCTACACTCCATCTGGACCCAGCAGTAATATCCGCGGCCGACAGCCAAGGTTCTAGCGCATAATCGACCAGAGGAAGCCACTCGTAGAGAGCTTGAGCCAAAGCACGACTTCTATCACCCGACCAGCTTATGAAGACTTTCATTTGTGGAGAGGATAGCAGTGGAGTCGGCTAGTCGGTTGTGGAAGAATTTTGAAGCGCAATGGGTTGCGGTTTCCAAGGTTTGGATATGAATAATCCTGTCTATGCCGAGTCAGATTTGCACAGGGCGAGTTTCAACCTCTTGTCTCCCAAATTCGTGTACAACTAGGCGGTTACTTCGTCGCCTTTTGGCTGCACAATAGAGCCATGCACAGAGTCCTGGTCAACATCTCCGCCGGAGATTGGGCGGTTCATTTCATTGGCCCGGATGGCCAGACGCGCATCGGCCCCTGGCTGCTCCATGACGCCCACGAGGAAGTGCTGAAGATCCTTGAATGGTGCGGCATCACCGATGAAGACCTCGCCACCCATCACGACTCGCTCAGTCGCTGGGGGTTCTCCTCTGCCGTGGTGATGCTCACCTACGCGAAGCTGAAGGCCCTGATCGAGCGCGGCCGCGGCTGGCCCTGGAACGGCTACGAGCTGCTGCAGATGAAGAAGGCCGGCAAGTACCCGCCGCAGCGCCTGGTAGCAAAGGTTCGTCTGCTCACCGGCAAATAGACCGCGCACAATCCAACCACGATGTGCCGGTCCCCGCCCTTTCCAAACAACGCATCGAAGCGAAGTCTCTGTGAAAGTGCTAATCGGAGCGGGTACCATTTGTGCATGATCGAACCCATCACATCTTTGGCCTTTTCCGTCTACTCCGGAAAGGGCGTTTATGCTCTTCTGCTTGGATCAGGAGTATCGCGCGCCGCTCAGATTCCGACTGGCTGGGAAGTCACTCTTGAGCTTGTACGGAAGATCGCCGTTTTGCAAGGTGAAGATTGCGAGCCAAAACCGGAGATGGTATTTCGACAAGTTTGGCAAGGGAGCCAGACTTTTCTGATCTTCTTGGCGCGCTTTCGATAACTCCGGCTGAACGAATGAATGCGCTCGCTCCCTATTTCGAAGCTACGCAGGATGAACGTGGGCGGGGAAGAAGATGCCAACGGCCGGCCATAAGGCGATTGCGCAGATGGTCGCCAAAGGATATTTCCGCGTCATCATCACGACGAAGTTTGATCGTTTGATGGAGCAAGCGCTCGACGCGGAGGGTGTTAGTCCACTGTTATCTCGACATCTGACATGGTCGGAGGTGCTGTTCCGCTCGCGCACTCAGCGTGTACCGTAATTAAGGTGCACGGCGACTACCGAGATACGCGGCTACGCAGTACTTCAGAGGAATTGTCTACTTAGGACACAAACCTGGATAAACTTCTGGATCAGGTGTTCGACGAGTACGGGCTGATTGTCTGCGGATGGTCAGCCACTTGGGATGAGGCCCTTCGCAACGCGATTCTCCGCTGCCCCAACCGTAGATACTCGGTTAGTTTGGCTTTGAAAGGTGCGCTTTCCGCAGAAGCAAAGACGGTGGCACAATTCAGGCGGGCATCACTTCTACCAATTGAATCAGCAGATAAATTCTTCACCTCACTTGCGGAAAAGCTCATGGCGCTGGAGCTCTTCAATGCTCCTCATCCCTTATCTAAGGCTTTAGCTGTTGCCTCTCTTAAGCGGTTCTTAGTCGAGGATCGTTTCCGTATCGAATTGAATGACTTGCTCTCAGAAGAGACAAACCGAAAGGTGGCATTATTGGTTGCTGTGGAAATTCCCAACTATACGCCTGATTGCAGCTGGTTCATGGATCGCGTAAATCTCTACGAAACCAGTATGGAAATGTTGATTGCTTTGGTCTCTAACGGCTGCTATTGGGGTGAAGAGACTCAAGCATCGATCTGGGGTGCTGCGATCTTACGAACTCTAGATTTAGGCCGCCCGCAGACTGGAAACACTGCGATCTTGGCGTTGTGTCGTTACCCAGCTTGCCTGCTCTTCTATGCATCCGGAATTGCATCTATTGCTTCTGGCAAATATGGCACACTCAAGATCCTTGTCAAAGACCTTAGAACCGCTGTTGACATACCTGTAGAAGGGCACCGACGACTTCGCAATCAGAAAGATAGCAGCACAGATGGTGCTTTACGCGGACGTCCTCAATCAATGCGCGGGCGAAAGGCGGAGGACTCCGGCGAGTGACCACATTTACAAATTGCTGCGTGAACCGTTAAAAGCGTTTTTGCCGAACGATACCCAGTATGACGATGCCTTCGACCGTTTCGAATATTTACTTGCTTTGGTCAATTTCGACGCTCAACTAAGAGACGAAGGTAATTTGAGTGCCCCCTTTGAAGATTTGTCTGGAGAAGGAGGCTTGAGGGACCCGCGCATGTCAGTGGTGTTCTCATAAAAGAACTGAAGATGAAAGGTGAGGCTTGGGAACCGCTCACGAGCGGACTTTCCGCTGACGCAGAACGGTCCCTTATGGTGGATAAGAGATTCAGAGAAGAAGTATTGCTCGCGTTTCACCGTATTAACCGCGATCAGGAAATTGTTCCTTACATGTAGTTTCATCTACTTCGGCGCAAAAACACCGGAAACGGAATGGCCTTCTTCGATCACCGTGCAAATCATATGTGCGTCCACGCGAGATAAGCCGACGTCCTCCAAAAATTCGTGCAGCCTGCTTGGCGCTTCGAAGCGGTCTTTTTCAGTCGTCAAAAAAGTTTGAGAAATGAGCTGCCTTTCTCGGAAAACGCTAACGTCTGATCCGTTGACCTCGAGATCGTAGCGAACCTTCGGCCAAGTGACTTGCACTGCGGGTGGCGGCGGGTCTCCTTCGTCCGTGGTGAAGCTCATGGGAACATTGCCGAACAAGCCGGCGGCGAGGTGAAGGCTTCTTAGGGCTAAAGGGTGTGCGTTTGGTGGCTGCGGAACCACCGAGAGCAAGTTCTTCTCCGGAACTGGGCCGTGGATTTCATAGTGATGGGGATGATTACTGAAAACGATCATGCAGTAAGGATCCAAATCATTATGATGCTTCTTGATCGTATCTAAGACTCGTTGCAAGGGTCTGGATAGGATATCGCCGGGTTGCCGACCGAGTACCCTTTCTGCCCACTTGGAAGGAACATTCGTGTCAATAAATATTACGAGTGGGTACCTGGGGTGCTTCGCAACAGCGTCGTTGATAAGCGGTCCTAGGCGGAAGTCCGGCTTGTCTGCTCGCGTTCCGGCATATCCCAGTACACCTTCCCTGTGCTTGCTCTTCGCTTCCACTGATAAGAGTTGTCCGGTCGCGCCATGGCGCACCGTAAATTCCGCATGCTTCGTGGTCCCGTCTTTTTCATCTTCATGCTGAACCGTAAAACCGGCTCGGTAGCAAGTGGCCTCAGCAAACAGTTCATGACGTGCGCCCTGGAACTGATCCCGAATCTTCAGTCGGTGTAACAACTCCGCGTCGAGGCCGCCATTATCGTCAACGATATAGAGGTCGTATGCGAAACAGTTGTATGCGGCTAACGCACCGGAGGGGACCGCAGCACGGCTGCCATCCGGCTGCGGTGGCTGCGCATTCATGTATGCTGCGCCCAGCGCGCGCCAATTGACGATCGGATGGCGATCAGCTTCGGGTTTAGCTGCTTCCGCTCCCCACCAGTTCGCGCCAAGAACTCCAGGCACATAGTCGCGAAGGAAGTCGGGGAAAAATTTCCATCGGGCTGATCGATAAATTCTGTTACGAACCGCGACGATTCGATCCCCTTTCCACACGATATTTGATTGCTGCGGCCTCACTTGACCGAAGCGAGAAACGCGATCTTGTTCCTTTCGCTGCTCTTCATCAAACATGCGGATAGCTTTTGCCCGCAATTCCGGAGGAGCATCCTTCCAGACGCGTCCGTCCTTCGATGCCATGATTCGTGGTCCGGTCGGCGGCGCCGCCGCCTTCACAAAGCAACACTTTTTGAACTTTAGGCCACTTCCACAGTTGCAAGGGGCATTGCGCCCTCGCCTGCGTGATTGATCACCTTTTGGCTTTACAGTCATCAGTGCCCGCCCCGGAGTTCGCGACTGTTCGATCATAGGCGAGCGACTTTTTCCGAGCACGCTTGGGGCAGCCTAAGACGTGGGTAGATATGGAGGTAGTTGGGCTCCGGCATTTCAGTAAGTGTTCATGGATATTGACTTAGGCGACAGATGCGAATCCCTCCCTCGGTCAGTTGTTCGTTGCTCGCTCCTGACGGCGGCGCGTAACGACATCTTCGAGCGCCGTTCTCTTTGCCTGGGTTCGGATGTGCGAGTAGCGCGTCAACATCCTCCGACTGACGTGACCCGCGATCGCCATGATCGTTTCGTCACCCGCTCCGCTTTCAGCCAACTCTGTTATTAGCGTGTGCCTGTTATCGTGCCAGCGGCCTTCCACCTTGGCATTCTTGCGCACATTGTTCCAGGCGGTCTTTAGGGTGGTGATCGAACGTTTTGGATCCATGCGGCCGCGGCGCCCGAACGGAAACACGTACCACTCGGGCTTCATCTCCCCGAACTTCTTCTTGTACCACTCGGCATGTTTCAGAAGGGCGGGCAGGATCTCGCTATTCAGAGGAATGGTGCGACCTTCGCCGGCAGCCGTCTTACTCTTACCCACCGTCAAAATCAGCTTAGAGAAGTCGATTTGTGACCATCGCGTCGTTTTGATTTCAGCATCGCGCATGCCAGCATTCAGAGCCAAAGTGAGCGCGGGCAAAATTAGTGGCGAGCGGGAGGTCTCGGCGGCCTTCATCATCCGATCTTTCTCAGCGCCGTCGAAAGCTTTGCCGGGCTGCTCCTGGACCTTCAACTTTAGCCTTTTCTTGCGCCTGAGTTCGCCGCGTAACAGATCGCCACGATCTCCCATGATGCGGAGCAAAATCCCGACCTCATCGTTGATGGACTTCGGGGCCGCTTTCTCTTCCAGCCGAGCGATCTGATAGTCGCTGACGACATCGGCATTGATCTGGATCATCATCTTGGTTCCCAGATGCCTGCACAGGTGCCCGGTCGCATATATCGCGAAGGTGACGGCGCTGTGCTTGACCTTGTACTCCTTTAGGTAAACAGCGGCGACGTCGGCGATGGTGCGCACGCGCTCTTTACGCTTAGGCTCGAGTCCGCCGAATCCCTCCTCCAGCTCGCGCCGACGCTTCTGCTCAATCTCCTTGGCTAGCGTCTTCGAGGGGGTCTTCGCGCTTTCCTGAATGTTTCGACCAGCGAAAATGAAGTGATACCACCAGGTCTTGCCGCGCTTATATACGCTCATGAATGTTCAAATCCTCTCGCCTAAGAAAAGCTACACTTTCCGCTACATTTAGGTCACCAATAAAGCAATAGGTGTTTGAAAACAAAAACCGTACTAGCAAACAAAACCAATTTCTGTTAACCGAAGGGTTGTAGGTTCGAGTCCTACCTCAGGAGCCATTTCTTGTACATTTCCCAAAACAATCTGAAGATCTTCGAAAGCCGAAGGACGAGGATGGTCTTCTGTGCCTAAACTCCGCTACTCTAGTGCTCAGTACATAGACTGATCTGGGACATATGGCCCTTGCGCATCATCCGTTTGCGCCGATACGATGCGATGTGCCGCCCAACCCTGCGGTCCTTACTCCAACCACGTCGTAGTGCGCGACCGGATACGCCGGGCGCCAGGAGCATGATGTCTGTCGAACGTCCGACCCGTATCCGATACTTTCTCGCCTTTTGGCTCTTTGTCCTCAGCGGCGTCGCCTTTCTCGATCGAACCAACATCTCCATCGCAGGACTTGAGATCAGCCGGGAGTATGGCCTCGGAAATCAGCGACTCGGTTGGATCTTCAGCGCCTTCCTCATCGGCTACGCAGGCTTTCAGCTTCCTGCCGGGTGGCTGGCCGCGCGCTTCGGGCCACGTAAAGTTCTTACCGCTAGGCGTCATCTGGTGGGGTGTGGCAACTGCTCTTACAGCAATGCTTCCCACCGACATTGCGCACGCTGTTCTGCTGCTGATTGCCATACGTTTTGCACTCGGTGCGGGAGAAGCGGTCATATATCCCGCCGCCAATCAGTTCGTCGCGCGCTGGGTGCCGCTTGAAGAGCGAGGCCTTATCAACGGATTGATCTTTGCCGGCGTAGGTGCTGGTAGCGGCCTGACTCCTCCGTTGCTTGCCTGGATCATTAAGAATCAGGGATGGCGTGCCGCTTTCTGGTTCAGCGCCATCATCGGCCTCATCGCAGGCGCAATCTGGTGGTACGCCGCGCGCGACACTCCGGAAGAACACCCGGCTGTTTCCCCGGCCGAACTTCGCCATATTCGCGACGGTCTCACCTTTGGCTCCAGTCCCGCTCCATCGCGATCCTCAGACGCAGCCTCTCCCGGCATCTCATGGCGTGCGATCTTTCATCGCCGCGACCTTCCGGCTCTGATGATCGGTTATTTCAGCTTCGGCTACATCGCCTGGATATTCTTCAGTTGGTTCTTTCTTTACATGAACCAGGCGCGAGGATTCGATACAAAATCCAGCGCGTTCTACACCATGTTTCCGTTCCTTGCGATGACGGTCTTCTGCCTGGCTGGCGGCGCACTCAGCGATAGGCTGACTTTACGATACGGCCTTCGTGTTGGACGATGCGGTCTGGCTTCGGTTGCTCTACTCGCCACCGCCGTCTTCCTCGTAATAGGCTCCCAGGTTGCCAGCCCACAGCTTGCTGGCATCATTCTGGCATGTGGCGCAGGAGCCATGTACCTGTCGCAGAGTTCCTTCTGGTCGGTGTCCAACGATATTGCCGGTCGCAGCTCGGGCGTGTTCTCGAGCATGGTCAACATGGGAGGCCAGATCGGCGGCGCACTCACTGCCTCGCTTACGCCATGGATCGCCCAGCGTTTTGGCTGGACGACCTCCTTTGCTGTTGCCGCTACGCTTGCAGTTATCGGTTCTATCTGCTGGCTTATTGTGCATCCGGAACGGCCGCTTGACGCTTGATTTTGCAGCCTGACTCATCGTCACTTCACAGAGTATTTGTTAACTAACGAATGACTATACGGCGAAACGCAAAATCGCATCTGGCACTCCTGAGGGGGCTCATGCCCAATTTGCTGGGTCTTGCTGTTATCTGCGCGACTGCAGTGGCACAGACTGCGTCGACGGCTTCTGTTGGGAGCCCCAGATGTTCAGAAGCCGGACCGCCAAAGTGGCAGCATGCCAATCGACAACGGCATTCGCGTCCTCCATCAGGATTCCGAGGGATCACTTTGGATCGCTACCCAGAATGGCGTGGAACGGCTAGCCAACGGAAACCTTGAGGTTCTTCTGGTAGGTGGAATCTCCGCGGACATTGCCGCGCCATTCGCAGAAGATGGGATCCGGCGGCATGTTCTTTGTCACCTCATCCGGACTCTTCCACTGGCAGAAGGGAACTGCAAGCAAACTTCCGCTCTATCTGCCTGAAGGCGATACTGTCGTAGCTGTCTATCGTGATAACCAGCAACGTATATGGATCGGGACTTCGAAAGGAGTCTTTGAGCTCATACCGCGAAAGAATAGTCTGGGCGAGTCGTCGAGGGAATACGACGCAGTGCCTCGAGCAACGGTCCGCAGCGCGGTATCGTCGCTCGTGTCCGACAGTGACGGAAATCTCTGGATCGGTACGCGTCACGACGGCCTCTGGCGCCTCGGCGCTGATGGACTCTCTCGCTGGCCCGCACAGGATGGCTTGGCAATGAGCAAGGTCGCGCCGGCGAGCTCTGACGACTCGGCGTCTACCTCCTCCGAGCCATCCAATCATCGTCGGCCCTTCTACCAGACTTGGTACTTCTATCTCGCGCTAGCTGTCGCCGTCATTGCTTTCACGACATATCTGTTCCGCCGTCACATTCAACTCATGACGGGTCGCCTCGGCATCATTCTTGAAGAGCGCAACCGCATCGCTTCTGAGTGTCACGACACCCTCATGGCAGGTTTCGCCGCGATCTCCTGGCAGCTTGAAGCAACGGCAAAACTCTTTCGTGATAGCGATTCCGATTCCACGCCTGCGGCGAAATCCTGCGAACTTGCCCGCAGCATGGTTGCCCACTGCCAAGCGGAAGCGCGACGCATCATCTGGGATCTGCGTGATACTGATGAAGTCACAAACGTTCTCTCACAGGCGCTATCGCGTACGTTATCGTCGAATCACATCCAGGGAGCCATCGATACTACGCTGGACGTAGAGGGCGAGGAAGTTCGCCTCGCTCCCGGCTGCGTGCATCATCTCGTCTGCATCGGCCAGGAAGCTGTTTCCAACGCCATTCGTCACGCCGAGTGTTCACGCATCGTCGTTCACCTCAAGTACGACAGCGATGCGCTTAATCTCTCTATTCGTGACGACGGCCACGGATTCCTTCAGTCTGATCGATCGTTGTCGCGTCGCGGACATTTCGGCATCCCTGTTATGGAAGAGCGTGCCCGGAAACTGGGCGGAAGCTTTCGCATTCAAACCTCTGCTGGAATTGGCACCGAAGTTACCGTCAGGGTATCCTTCGACGCGATGCAGCAGCCCGTCAACCAGGAACATCACGTGATACGTTGGATTGGCATATGAAGCAGATTCGAGTCCTTCTCATCGAAGATCATTTCCTCGCGCGCATGGCGCTGCACTCCGTCCTCTCAGGCCATCCGCAGATTCAGATCATCGGTGAGGCAGGCGATGGCGAGCTCGGTATTTCGATGTACCGCCAGTTGCGTCCAGACGTAGTTGTGCTTGATCTACGGCTGCCCCGCGTCAGCGGTTTCGACGTCATCACAGAGCTCCGTCGCGAGTTTCCTTCGGTTCGCATCGTCGTGCTCTCCAACTACCAGGGCAGCGAGGATATATACCGCGCCGTGCGTAGCGGAGCCATGGCCTATCTCACCAAGGACGCGAGCGGCGAAGAGCTGCTGAATGCGATTCAGAACGTCGACCGTGGTCTGCGTTATCTCCCCCACGGCGCGCTCGATCGCCTCGCGCAACGTATGCCTGCCGTCGAGCTCACACCGCGTGAGACCGAGGTGCTTACCCGCATTACCCAGGGCCGAAGCAACCGGGAGATCGCCGAAGATCTCAAGATCGCCGAGAAGACCGTACGCATCCACGTCAGCTCCGTTCTCGACAAAATGGGGGCGCGGGATCGCACCCAGGCGACGATTTATGCACTCCAGCGCGGCCTCGTCCATCTCGACTAAACAGCCGCAATCTTCAGGTGCTGCGTGACTTAGCCGGGTCTGTAGGCCATTTGCCCTAACAACCCGACCGGCAACTGCCCGATTGACAGTTGTTTTACGCGTGATTTGAAATCATTTCACACAAAATAACTCCGCTCGCAGCGAGAGCGGAAAATGCAAGCGCTCCACCTCTATCCCATCGTGGATTGGGAATAACAGTCCGTTTATCACCTGCTGCATAGCAGGCAGGTCTAGGAGGCTACCGTGAAGAAAGCATTAGCTTGTTACCTCGTATTGTTGCTAAGTCCGCTGTTTCTTCGTGCTCAAGTCGCGGACAACACCGCGCTTGTAGGTACGGTCACTGATCCAACCGGAAGCGTCGTCGTAGGCGGTAAAGTGACGGGCGTCAACCGCGACACGAAGGTGTCGTATACCGGTACGACCAATGCAGAAGGTTATTACTCCATTCCCTTCGTCAGCCCGGGTATCTACGACATCACCGTCGAGATGACCGGATTCAGGAAGATGACCGCAACCGGAGTCGTCGTCCAGCTCAACCATGCTGTGCGTACCGACTTCGCTGTCTCAGTCGGTTCAGAGGCCTCGGTCGTCACAGTCTCGGCCGATACTCCTGCACTCTCGACGGATGATGCGCTGCTCGGTGAGACGATTGACTCGCAGCAGGTACATGATCTGCCCATGAACGGACGTCATGCGATCGATCTCGCAGCTACTGCTTCGAACATCACCATCAGCGGTAACGCTCTTACCGGCAATCCTCCTGGAAATCGCGCCAGCGGTTCTGGTACTCGCAATATCAATAACAGCATCTCACTCGATGGCATCTCGATCATGAACAACCTGATCACAACTGCCACGCTGTCTCCCAATCCCGACGCACTGAGCGCAGTACAGACACAAAACGGAAACTACACCGCGCAGTACGGCGACTACCTCGGTGTTCACATCAACCTTGTTTCGAGGACCGGTACCAATAACTTCCATGGCACGGCGTACGACTACATTCAGAACGACGCCATGAATGCGAAGAGCATGGCTCGCAACGCCGCGGGTCTCCAAAGAGCAAACTGCGTTACAACCTCTTCGGCGGCGTCCTGAGCGGTCCGATCATCATCCCCCAACTTTATAACGGACGAAACAAGACCTTCTTCACGGGATCCTACGAGGGCCTTCGCAACAACGGCGCCACGTTCACTACCGGAACTGTTCTTACGAACAGGATGCGCACAGGAGATTTCAGCGAGCTCAATAAGGCCCTCTACAATCCGAAGACCCGCTTTACGCTTTGCACCGCTCCTAACTACGCCTGCGCTGCAGCACAGTATGCCGGGGCCATCATTCCGGTCGATCCGACTGCAGCAAAGCTTCTTCCCTATATGGCGACTCCGACCACCTCGGGTATCACAAACAACTGGACGGGAAATCTCCCGAACGCGGTCAATGAAGACTCAACTCTCGAGCGCGTTGACCACAACATTAACGGGAAGATAAGCCTCTTCGGGCGATTCGCATGGCAGGGTGTCAATAACTTCACCCAGGCTATCAATCTAGCTAACACCGCGTATACCTATACGAAGACGCGTAACGGGGCGGCCGGCTATACGCACATCATTACACCTAAGCTCGTAAACGACCTGCGATTTGGCTTCAACATCGTCAATACGTACATCCTTAATCAGCAGGCGCAGAAGGGCGATACTACGGCTGGTTCCAATCTTGGTATTCCCGGATTCACTGCAGATGTTGACAGCGGCAATCCTGGTCTCGTTGATATGACCGTTACCAACTACCAGGGAATCGCGCAGAGCGGTACCAACTGGTATCAGGACGATCGCCAACTTACCTGGTATGACCAGATCAGCTATGTGATGGGCAAGCACGCTCTTATGGCTGGTATTAGCTTCCGTAAGATGACGATTGGCCGGTCTGCCGCCAACACCGCTCGTGGCGCTTTCACATTCAATGCAACACTCAACGGACCTACTTCAGGAACCGGTGATGGAGCTGCCGCTTTTATTGCAGGTACTCCGTCCAGTTATAACTCTCCGTTCTTCCAGGTGAAGGGATCCATTGGCCAATGGCGTGATGGATTCTTTTTCCAGGATACCTGGCAGGTCACTCAAAACTTCACATTGCAATACGGTCTCCGCTATGAACTGCCGCAGGTCGCATACAGCTTGAACGGCGTCGGTCGCATCATGGACCCCGGTCTCACCACGCTGTATCCGGCGATCGGCGGTACAACGCCTCTCAATGCCACAAAGTATCCGGGCTTTGAATTTAGTGGTCCTTCCCACGACAACATCAGCCCGCGAGTTGGTTTCTCGTATCGAGCAACTGACAGGATCGTGGTACGCGGTGGTGGCGGAGTCTACTACAACGCAAACCAGCTCAATTCATACACGCTATCGTCAACCAACTATCCTTATTCGGCCGTCGTAACTCCGTCGGCTGGCTTTGGAACCACTCCTGGGTTCACGCTGGCTAGTCCTAATGTTCCGGCTCCGGCGGCGTGGCCCGGTCCGGTCTCGAGCCCATATGCGAACTTCTCAGTTGATCACAACCTGCCCACGGCTCGGATGTATCAATGGAATGTCGATATCGGTAATGAGATCTGGCGCAATGGCGGCTTCGAGCTCCAATACTTGGGCTCACGCACGATTCATTTGGACCAGAGCTACTATCCGAACCAACCGGGACCCTCGGCAGTTGCGTTTGCACAATCGCGTCGTCCGAATCCGACAATCGGTCAGATTCGTCTGATCCACAACGACGGATTCGCTACCTACAATGGCCTGACGGCGATCTTGCGGCAGAGGATGTCGCATGGCGTCAGCGCAAATCTCAGCTACACCTGGTCTCACTCGATGGATACGTCGGATAGTTCGAATGACGGCGGAACCGCAATGTGGCAGGGACATTTGAAGCTCGACTACGGTAACTCGGGTTACGACATCCGCAATCGCTTTGTCGGCACGGTTACCTATGAGCTGCCGAAGTTCGACGGCCGCAACGTCTTGGTCCGCCAGGCACTTGGCGGATGGCAGGCAAATGCGATTGTCGACCTACGAAGTGGAACTCCTCTCAACCTTTCTCTTAGCGCCGACTTTGCAAACGTCGGAGGCGTCGGTACCCAGCGGCCCAATTATGTTCACGACAGCAAGGTGACCTGCAGCCGTGCTACGGTCTCCGGCCCCGGTGGATCCACCAGAAACAGCTGTATCGATGCAACCGCCTACGCAAATCCAACTGCCGGAACCTTCGGAACCTTGCGCCGGAATGCGATCAACGCGCCCGGCGTATCTAACACCAACTTCTCACTCTTCAAGAACTTCCCGATCTGGGAGACGGTAGCCTTCCAGCTTCGCGGAGAGGCCTTCAACGCCTTCAATCATCCGAATCCGGGCAGCCCGAACACCACCTTCGGCGGCACAACGTTTCGGATTCATCACTGGCGCCAATGCTAACTTCGGCGCACGTGTGCTGCAGATTGCAGGCAAGATCAACTTCTAACCTCTAACTATGACGGCCGCCGGAATGCATCCGGCGGCCGTTTACTTCCTCCGCTATCAACCCCTCCTACAAATTCTGTACCATTGCTCTCTGTCACCAATCAGGAGCCGCCCATCTTGAAGCAAATCTTTTTCTCCTCTCTTCTGCGTTCGCGTCTCACCCGCATCTCCGCTGTTGTAACTGTCATCGGAGCTTCGCTCTTTACTGCAAACCTCATCGTTCACGCGGATGCTCCCAAGACCGTAGCGGATTACCAGGCCGACCCCGCCGCCATGCTTGATGCCTACCGCAAAGTCGAAGCGGCCAGCGTCTCCGACGCAATCGAGCAGACACTTCACCAGAAGCGCTACATGTCGCATCGCATGCAGTCCATCTTTCCCGCAAAGTTTGCGGGCACAGCGCTCACAGTCAAGCTCGTCAAGCAGGAGAATCATGACGCCGACGCGCTCTCCGGCATGCTTAAGGCCATCGACTCCGGTGGCCCCGGCTCTGTCTACGTCATGCAGGTTGAAGATGGCGCGGACATCGCCGGCATGGGAGGCCTCATGGGCACGGCCATGTTCTCGCGGGGATTCGCAGGAGCGATCATTGACGGCGGTGTTCGCGATCTGCCTCAACTCAAGAAGATAGGCTTTCCCGTCTACTCAACCGGTCCTGTCCCTTCCACCTCTGTCAGTCACTACAAGTTCGGTGGAATGAATATTCCGGTCGATTGCGACGGTGTCCGAGTCAATCCCAATGACATTATCGTGGCGGATCAGGATGGAGTCGTCGTTGTTCCGCGCGATCATGCCGCAGAGATTCTTGTCGCTAGCCCAGAAGCTCGACAACAGCGAGCACTCCATGTATCCCTTCATCGAAAAGTTCCATTCCATCGAGGAGGCAGTCAAGCAGTTCGGCAGAATCTGATGTATCGACTTCCGCACGTGTGAAACATTGGCTGATACGTCATTTGTCCCATGACAATCGTTAGTTCGCCAGTTTCAGATGGTTTCGCCCAAACAAGGCAGACATGCCCACCCAAGTCTCTGACGGCAAGAACGAATCAGGAGCACAAGCAATGTCCAGCAGCGATCGCAGTCTCTTCTCCAGGCGCAGCTTCCTGCGTTGGTCTCAATCCGCCATCGCGCTCTTCGGAGCAGCTCCCGTCATCGGCGCAGCAGAGGCGGTTGCCGCTCCGGCTGCTGATTCACCTGCCATCGACTACTACGACAAGCTTGGCGTCGACAAGATCATCAATGCTGCCGGAACCTACACAACGCTTACTGCGGCTTGCATGCCGCCGCAGGTCCGTCGTGCCGTCGAACTTGCCGCGCACCACCCCGTCCAGCTTTACGATCTCCAGGTGAAGTCCGGGGAGTACCTCGCAAAGAAGCTCCGTTGCGAAGGCGCCCTTGTCACCTCCGGCGCGGCCGGCGCGATCACTCTCGCCACCGCTGCTTGCATGGCCAAAGCCAATGGCAACAAGCCCGGCGCCATCCCGCAGAATGCCGGCTCAATGAAGAACGAAATCATCGTTCAGAAATCCCATCGTTACGGCTACGACCATGCCATGATGCTCTGCGGTGCGGTCATACGTGAAGTAGTCACTCTCGATGACTACAAGAACGCATTCAACGAGAAGACCATCATGACTAACTTCTTCAACGCTGCAGAAGAAGAAGACGGTGCATCGGCCGAGATCGGCCGCGAACAGTGGCTTGAAATCGCCCATCAACACAACGTGCCCTGCCATCTCGACGCCGCCGCAGACATGCCGCCCATCGAAAACCTCTGGAAATATACGCAGATGGGTTTCGACCTCGTTTGTTTCTCGGGAGGGAAGGGAATTCGCGGTCCACAGAACGCCGGTCTCCTCCTGGGCAAGAAGCACCTCACGGATCTCGCTCTTATGAACAACAATCCCAACGGTGATGCCGTAGGCCGTGGCATGAAGGTTGCCAAAGAGCAGATCGTCGGCATGGTCGCCGCAGTCGACTGGCTTCTCGAGCAATCCGACGAGGCAAATCTTGCTGAGTACAATCGCCGCTGCAAGATCATCTCCGACGCCGTAAAAAGCATCCCCACCATGCAGTGCAACGTTGTTATTCCGAAGATCGCAAACCACGTCCCGCATCTTCTGCTCAAATATGATCCCGAAAAGGTCGGCGTTACGGTTCACGAGGTGCAGGAGCGGCTGCGCGCGCAGAAGCCTCCCATCGAACTGAATCCCAACACAGGCCACAAGCCAAATCAAGGCATCCCGTCCGACGCCAACACGCTCGTTGTCGGCGTCTGGATGCTCCAGCCGGGCGAGCCCGAGATCGTTGGCCGCCGCATCCGCGCTGCCCTCACACAGAAGGCATAGTCATTACTGTTCGGTTCACAATAAAGGAGCAACATCCATGGAAAATCAGTCCCGACGAGGTCTTCTGAAGAACGCAGCCAAGGCCGCAGCCGCCGTCACTGCAGGCGCCGCCCTCGCACCCGCCGCAAAGGCACAGGCCGCTGGCAAGCTTGAAAAGAAGGCCGTTCCACCCAAGACCCAGAACGACAAAGTTCCCACCACGCCGGGCAAAAAGCCTCTCTTCTCCAGCATCATCACCTATGGCAATATGGTCTTCCTCGCCGGCGTCGGAGCCCACTTCAAGGGCACGATCGAAGAGCACACGAAGCACGTGCTCGACGAACTCGAAAAGAACCTCATCAAAGCCGGCTCGTCCATGGACAAGGTCCTCAAGGTCAATGTCTACCTCAACGACCTCAAGGACTACACCGCGATGAACAGCGTCTATGCCACCGCCAACTGGGGCGATACGCCTCCGGTCCGTACAACGGTCGCGCCCGCAGGCGGTATCCCCGGAGACTCGCTCGTCGAGATCGACATGATCGCCTACATCTAAGTCGGCTCACTACCAGACTCCATAAGGAACGTCCATGTCCCTCTTTCGCAAGACGCGCTCGTCGCGGCGCGATGTTCTCAAGCAGACCGGAATGCTGTCCGCCCTGGGAGCCGCCAACGCTGTTTCTCCGCTCGCAGCCAGTGCAGCTATTCTGGCTGAGCCAGCACAGCACAAGCTCCCTGCGAGAGAGGGCACGGCTACCGACAACCTCTTCACTCGCATCGGCGTTCGCCCCATCGTCAACGGTCGCGGTACCTTTACCATCATCAGCGGGTCGCGCTCGCTCCCGCAGGTGAAGCAGGCGATGTACGATGCATCCTTCTACTACGTTCAACTCGACGAGATGATGGACGGCATCGGCGCGCAACTCGGCAAGTTGATGGGGGCGGAGTGGGGAATCGCCACCACCGGCTGTGAAGCCGCCATCTGCCTCGCCACCGTCGCCTGCATGGTCGGCACGAACGTCGAGCAGTCACAGGCCATGCCCTACATCAAGAAGAAGGATCAGGTCATCATCCCAAAGCACTCGCGCAATCAATACGACTTCGGTGTGCGTATGACGGGTGCCGAGATCGTCGAAGTCGACAGTATCGATGAGCTGACTTCAAAGATCTCGCCTCGCACCGCGATGATCTATCTCATGTCGAACCCCGGCAACGCCAGCGGGCCCGATGAGCATCAAGAGTATCTGCGCCGTCGCAAAGCAAAAGAATGTTCCGGTCTTTGTCGATGCCGCGGCTGAAGAGCCGCTGAATCCCGAACATCCACATCCAGGCGGGCGCAACGCTCGTCGGGTACTCCGGAGGCAAATGCCTTCGCGGACCGCAGTCCTCCGGAATCATGCTTGGCGAAAAGAACCTCTGCAAGGCCGCCTACTTTCAGGCCGCGCCCCATCACAACTTCGGACGCGCGTTGAAGTGCTCCAAGGAAGAGGCGATGGGCATTCTCGCTGCCGTTGAGACGTGGTACAAGCGCGACCACGCAGCCGAGCAGAAGATGTGGCGCGCCTGGCTGAACAATATCGAGAACCGTCTTAAGGGCCTGCCCTCAACCAGCTTCGGGTATCACGAGCCGGAAGACCTCTCCAACCGTGCCCCATCACTGCAAATCTCGTGGGACGCCAACGTCCTGAAGATCACCGGCACTGAACTTGCCGCGAAGCTCGATGCCGGTACGCCGCGCATTATCCTTGGCGGAGGGCGCGGCACGACGGCCAGACATGATGCAAAGCGGAATCTCCGTCATGCCTTACATGATGGATCCCGGCGAAGACAAGATCATCGCCGACGCTCTCTACGCTGCTCTCACCAATCCCGGTGAATATAAGAATCCCGTCGTTCCCACCGGTACTCCTGTGAGCGTGCAGGGAACATGGGCTGTCACTATTGACTATCCATCGCGGCGCCGGAGAGCAGAAGTTCACTCTCCAGCAGAGCTGGCAACGACGTCACGGGGACGCAGACCGGAGAGATCTACAACGCCACCTTCAAAGGCACGGTTCACGCTAATCAGGTCGAGCTGCACAGCGCCATGGAGGTTCCCGGAAATACCGTTCACATGGACATTCAAAGGCACCGTGACAGGGAACGAAATCGCCGGAACCGTCAACATGGGCGAGTACGGCGACGCAACATGGAAGGCGATTCGTGCCTGACATATCTTCCGAGACAAAGCTGCGATCGCATCTCATCTCGCAGCATTGCAATCAAACTCCATCGCATTTCAAGCAAACCCGAGGAATACATGATCAATACGTTACGCAAAACAAATCTGATCGCCTGTTGCGCGGTTCTCTCTGTGGCTGCCGCCTCAGTTCAAATGCTCGCCCAGGGCAGGCCCGACGCACGCCTCCGCCACTTCCGCAGCCTCCAGCCAACATCGCCTACGATCTCATCCTGCAGAACGGCCACGTCATCGACGACAAGAACCACATCGACTCCGTCATGGACGTCGCCATCAAGGACGGCAAGATCGCCAAGGTCGCCCCGCATCTCGCGGCATCCGACGCCCTCAAGACTATCGATGTGAAGGGCCTTTACGTCACTCCAGGCCTGATCGATATCCACTTCCACGTCTTCATCAACCCCGGCGAGCGCAACTCCTATGCCGGCGATAACAGCATTCCGCCCGATGGCTTCACCTTCCGCGCTGGCGTTACCACTGTCGTCGACGCAGGCTGCTCAGGCTGGCGCAACTTCGAAGACTTCAAGGACAAGATCATCGATCGCTCCAAGACCCGTGTTCTCGTCATGCTCAATATCGTCGGCGCCGGTATGCGCGGCGGCAAGTACGAGAACAATCAGGCAGGACATGGACGGCGAAGCCACCGCTAAGATGGCCCTCAAGTATCCCAACGTCGTCGTCGGCATCAAGACCGCGCACTACGCCGGTCCTGAGTGGACTCCAGTCGAGCAGGCAGTCATCGCCGGCACCAAGGCCAATATCCCCGTCATGGTCGACTTCGGTGAGAACCACCCAGACACCCGCCCGCTCTATGACCTGCTGAACAAGAAGCTGCGCCCCGGCGACATCTACACGCACATGTACTCCGGCCTGCGCAACGAGCAGGACCCCACCACCATGGGTCCCAGCAAGGCCTTTATCGAAGGCCGTAAGCGCGGCATCTTCTTCGACACCGGCACCGGCGGCGGCAGCTTCAAGTTCTCGCTCGCCGTTCCCATGGTCAAGGACGGCTTCATTCCCGACTCCCTCTCAACTGACCTCCACATCGGCAGCATGAACGGCGCCACGCAAGGACGAACTCAACGTCGCCAGCAAGATGATGGCTATCGGTCTTTCCCTCAAGGAAGTAGTCGCTGAGATGACCTCTCACCCCGCGCACGAGATCAAGCACGAAGAGCTCGGCAACCTCTCCGTAGGCTCGGTTGCTGACGTCGCCGTCCTCCGCCTCGAAGATGGGCACTTCGGCTTCACCGATATGGTCAATGGCCGTCTCGAAGGCACCAAGCAGCCTCAGCGCTGAGATCACCATCAAAGACGGCAAGATCGTCTACGACCTCAACGGTATGGAAGCCGCCAAGTGGAACGCTCCTGCTGATCCCAACTCTATCTACGGATACCGCTGGTCTGCCTTTGCTCCGCGCGTTCGACCACAGCCCAGCGACAACAACCGCCACTAAACTCCGGGACCAACACAACAAAGAGCGCTCAGCCTAGGCTGGGCGCTCTTTATGTTTTTGTTATCTAAAACACGTCCATTGCAAAAGCGATTAGTAAAACAGGATGCACTGTGGCCGCGAAAGCGGAAAGTCCTTGCCCGTATTCGCAAGCTTGCCAGTCTTCGGATCACGAGCGAATACCGAAAGATTATCCGACGCCTGGTTCGCAACTAGAAGCCATTTCTCAGTGGGGTCCAGTGCGATATGCCGAGGAGTCTTGCCACCGCACGACGTCCTTTCCATCAGCGTGAGCTTTCCATCTGTATGCGATACAGAGAACGAAACCATGAAGTCGTTCGGCGCGAGCCGGTTCGCCACGTAGACAAACTTGCCCTTCTTGTCCATAACGATGTCCGAAGGAGCCGACGGTCCTGTATTGTCAGCAGACACGGTCGAGATGAGTTGCTTCGTCGTGAAGACGCCCTTCTTCGTGTCCCAGTCCAGAACATTTACTGACGAGCCAACCTCATTCACGCAGTATGCCCACTTCTTGTTGGGATGAAACATAAGCGATCGCGGCCCTGCACCCGCTTCAGCCTTCCAGTCCGGAGGATCCTGCGGCGTCAGCTTTGCCGTCGCGGAGTCCAGGTGGTAGACGTGAATACAATCCAGTCCCAGATCATTCACAAACACGTATTTGTTATCTGGCGAAACGGTCACGCGATGGGCGTGAGGCCCTCTCTGCTGCGGCATCGGCCCATGTCCTTCATACTTGAAGAACGAAACAGCCTCGCTCAGCTTGCCTGAGGGATCCACTGCGAACGAGACAGCGCTTCCTCCGCCATAGTTCGCGCCAAAGACACATCGTCCCGTATGGTCCACTCCAACGTGGGTCGTTCCCGGTCCCTTGGCAGAAGACTCGCTGATCTTCGTCAGCTTCGCGGCCGAACGGTCAATCGAGAAGCTTGCAACCGCACCGCTGCGCTGGCCTTCATAGTTGTTGATCTCACTGCACGCAAACAGGAACTTCTTATTTGGCGAGAGCGCGAGAAACGTGGGATTATTTGCCTCCACCGCGAGGCCCGTCTGCGTTAACTCGCCTGTGGCTGTATCAAATGTGTACGCATAGACTCCCTTGCTTGTCTGGCCCGTCTGCGTGCCAACGAACAACGGCAACTTCCCTCCGGACTTAGCGAATGAGGCCAATGGATGTGCTCCCAAAGCAATTGCTGAAGTGCCGCGTATAAATCCACGTCTCGATAAAGTCACTATCCAGGTCTCCTCTTTCGTTAAACCAACGCCACACACTTCGCAGAACCAACCTTCGCACGGAGCGCGCAGGTTCCGAGTTGGCCGGTCTTCGCATCGAGCGCCGCCTCCATCACTCGTCCATCACGCCCCACACCAATCAGGCTTGCACCATTCGGAGCCAGTTCGATCACCCGCAACTCGCCCATAGCTTCACCCTGCACTCCCACTGCAGTGAGCTTGCCTGCCGCTCCATTCACTGCCCACAGAGCAACTCCGGCCTCCGGATGATTCGCATAGATGAAGTTGCCCGACTGGTGCAGAGCAAGAGACCCATCCTTCGCGCACGCGAACTTCACATGCTGCTGCTTGTCACCAATTCGCCCGTCGCCAGCGTCGTACCCATAGCAGGCGATTCCATCCTCATGCATTGCATACAGCCGCTCACCCTTGGGATGCACCGCCAGATGCATCGCAGCAGTCTCCGACGACTCCAGCCTTGCATGAACGTTCAGTCCGTCATCGCTCATCCGCAGAACACTCAGTCTGCCAGTCCCACCATCCGCAGTCAGCACACGTCCTGCCTTATCGAACGCCACCATTTGCGGTCGCGCCACGATGCCGTCCTGAGCCCGTACCACGCCAGTCTCTTTCACTAATCCCGACACTCGCTCGAGGCTTCCATCCTCCGCGATCGGCAGAAGGTTATAGGCTCCGCCCCCACGTACTGCAACCACCAGGCTCTTTCCATCAGGAGACACCGCTGCATGCCGGGGCATCGTGGCGGACAGCGCGAGCTCGCGCCGGTTCAGCTTCGTCAGCTTCCCGTCCGTACCAATCGAAAACGCCTCCACGGTTCCCGTCGGCAAGCCGCGATGCAGGCCAACTTCATTCACCGCATACAGAGCCTTGCCGCCGAGCCCCACAGCCAGTGCGACCGGCTTCTCGCTCGCCACCGTCTGCACTTGCTGCCACTCGCCCCCACGCGCTGCGTAAACATGAAGTTCGTCGCGTTCGCTCGCCACGTAAGCAAACCTGATCGCCGACTGCGCACCCGAGGGCCCGAGCAGGGAAGAGCAGAGGCCGGCCGAACTCAGGCCCGAGTACCCCATCAGCTGCACGAACTGCCTGCGATTCCACCCCTTCGTTTCGCTCATCGTCCCTCCCTGCGCTCCAACCGGCATCGCATAATGAAACATGCTATTTGGATCATACTTCCACGACGATCTTGTTCGCGGAACTTCAATGCCAGCTCTGCTTTGCCAATGATCATCGCACACCGGCAACACGCCCGTAACGCACAATTTACCGCTACAGCAAATGCCTTAAGTCCTGCTCAATCATTGGTCCTACCCAGCCTGCAAAGGTAGAATGCCAACTGGCCCGCAATCGTGCGATGCCCTTTGATTCTCGGCACTCTTACGCAGCACACTGAAAGGCACTCCCCGTGAAGGCACTCGTAAAAAGCCGCGCTGAACGCGGCCTCTGGCTCGAGGACGTCCCCGAGCCCGAGATGGGCATCAACGACGTCAAAATCCGCGTTCTCGCCACCGGCATCTGCGGCACCGACCTCCACATCTACGATTGGGACGCCTGGGCCAGCTCCACCATCCGCCAGGGCCTCGTCATCGGCCACGAGTTCGTCGGCGAGGTCGTCGACTTCGGCTCCAACGTCACCGACCTCTCTCGTCGGCCAGCTCGTCTCCGGCGAAGGCCACGTCGTCTGCGGACGCTGCCGCAACTGCCTCGCCGGCCGCCGCCACCTCTGCGCCCACACCAAGGGAGTCGGCGTCAACCGCGACGGCGCCTTCGCCGAGTACGTCGTCCTGCCCATGTCCAACATCTGGCAGCACGCACCCGGCATCAAGCACGAGATCGCCGCCATCTTCGATCCCCTCGGCAACGCCGTCCACACCGCGCTCGCCTTTCCGGTGCTCGGCGAAGACGTCCTCGTCACCGGAGCCGGCCCCATCGGCATCATGGCCGCCGCCGTCGCCCGCCACGCCGGCGCGCGCTACGTCGTCATCTCCGACCCCAACCAGTACCGCCGCGACCTGGCCGACCAAAGTCGGCGTCACCCTCGCCGTCGATCCGCGCGCCACACCTCTCAAAGAGATCCAGCAGCAGCTCGATATGCAGGAAGGCTTCGACGTTGGCCTCGAGATGTCCGGCAATCCCGCCGCCTTCCGCGAGATGCTCACCAATATGAGCCACGGCGCAAAGATCGCCATGCTCGGCATCCCGTCCGAACAGATCGCCATCGACTGGAACCAGGTCGTCTTCAATCAGCTCACCCTCCGCGGAATCTACGGCCGCGAGATGTACGAGACCTGGTACAAGATGACCGTCATGCTCCAGACCGGCCTCGACATCTCCGGCGTCATCACCCACCGCATGAACTGGCGCGACTACGAAGAAGGCTTCGACGCCATGCGCTCCGGAAACTCCGGCAAGGTCATCCTCGACTGGAGCGACGTCGGCTAACCGTTACTCGCTGAAAGGCACGCCAAAGATCAGTTGCGCAGATTTAGGTGGTCGGTGAACCTCGCCGATCGCCTCTGTCGCCCTCTCCATCGAGTTCCATACCTTCAGAGCAGTCGCATTCAGGTAAAGCACACGCGCGCTTTCCGGCGTGTCGCCTTTCTCCGTGTAGATGCTGATCGTGTTGATCAACTGCGTCTGAGCCGAATTGACCAGGTAAGGCCACATGCTTACCGACGGAGAGTTCTCAATCTCACGGAGTTGGTCCGTACTCTGCTTAAGGACGCTGTAGTTCATTGGCATCTTTCATCTCCTGCGAGTTAGACCGCGCGTCGATCAGCGCACGGGTGCAAAGGAGCGGCCGCTTTGGAACCAGTAGAAGTTCTTCCAGCAGTTCGTGCACTGGAGCGGCACCAGATTCACTAGTCGAGGTACCGCATGCAGTGCCCGCGGGGGCAACGCCTTGAATTCGATCGAAGTACACAACGGGCATTCAGGCGCATGCCACAAAATGCGCGACACCTTACTGGCCCACCTGCGGACAGATTGCTTCGTAGTCATTTCAACCCTCAGTTGGCCATTGCGTTAGCCAGCGACGCTTCTCTCTGGATGTGCCGCGCGCGCATTGTGACCCTTGCCACATAGAACCCTCTGTAGTTCGCAACACGCAGCGAGTCGACCTCCGCCGCGTTGAACCGTGCAGAAATGGCCTCGAGCCCCGCACGAACAGCCTTGAACGACGCCGACTCAGAGGTTCGCCCCAGGCAGATTCGCGAGAACCCTCCTACCAGCCATATTGAGTGCCATCCACGTTGCCGCACCTGGGTGTCCAGCTCCGTTGCCGTGATCTCCGTAACAGAGTTCCATTCAGCATTCAGGCTATCTTGTTGAACGACTAGACCATCAGGAAGCAGGCATCGTTTGCGAAGATAAAACTTCGCGTCGCTCAGGCGGCCTCAACTTTTTTCGATGGATCAACCGTTATGGCTACCGGAGTGGCGTGCGGTGCCTTGTCGGCATCATTCGGAACATTTTTATCGTGGGAAGGAACCGAGACGGGGCGGGGAACGGCACGCCCTAGGTGCTTCTTAACATCCGTATTCTTAATAAACTCATTTTGGAAACTCCAGAGAAGAGGTGGTCTGCTTGAAAGACACTCGTCTGGAGCAAAGCCTTGAAGGCTGAAGGCGAGAAGGAATCTACACTTCCGACTATACACCTAATTGTGCAGGCTCACATTTCCGGCTACACGTAGCGAAGGGCTGGCGTCACGTCGAGTAACGCCAGTCCCGACGGTCTCTCTTACGCCTTCAAGTTCCGCATGTAGTCCGCATCTACCTTCAGCGACTGCATGTAAGGCATATCGAATGCCTCCTGCTCCACAAAGGCGTGCCTGACCTTCTGCGTCTTAGCCGCCTCAGCAAAGATCGGCTTGTAGTCAATCGTCCCCATACCCAGTTCCGTCACCTTCGCCTCGGTCCCCGGAGCAGCGGGAAGCTTGAAGTCCTTCACATGCAGCATCGAAAACCGGTTCGGATGATCGCGCATCAGCTGCACCGGATCATGTCCCGCCACCTTCGCCCATCCGCAATCAAGCTCCAGCGTCACCTTCTTCGGATCGGTAATCCGCAGCAGCTCCGCATACGGAACCCCGCCATTCAGGTTGTCGAACTCATGCACATGGTTGTGATACCCAAACGTGATTCCCGCAGCCTTTGTCTTCTCGCCCAACTTGTTGAACTCATCGGCGATCCACTTCCAGTCATCTAGCGTCATCGCCTTCACCTTGCCATCCGGCCCCGGCGTCGGATCCTTCGGCCCAGGGCTTGAGCAGATGATGTACTGCACTCCAATCTCTTTATTGAAGGCAAGCAGCTCATCGAACTTCTTCCGCAGGTCCCCATAAGGATGATGTGAGCTCACGCACTTCAGCCCCGCTTTCTGCATCGACTCCTTCACCTGCGCCGCCGTGTGGTTGTAGAATCCCGCAGCCTCGACCTCCTTGTAACCTACGCTCGCTACCTCCGCCAGCGTCTTGTCATAGTCCTGTTGCAGTTGCTGCCGCACAGAGTACAACTGAATCCCTAGCGGCAAGCCCAACGGAGTCGCCCCCGCAAACCTTGCTCCGCTCGCCGCCCACATGGCTGTAGCCGACCCATAACCAATAAACTTCCGTCTCGAAATCATTCCCGCTCCTTCGTAACACTCATAAGACTAGATATTCGCCTGCCGTATCTGCTCCGCCATGTACTCCGAGGCCCGCATCGAAAGCGCAAGAATCGACATCGTCGGATTCTGCCATCCCGCGCTCGTGAAGCACGCTCCGTCCACAACAAATAGGTTCTTGATGTCGTGGCTCTGGTTCCACTTGTTCAGCACGCTCGTCTTCGGATCGTTCCCCATCCTGCACGTGCCTACCTCGTGAATGCTGTAGCCCGGAGGATTCGGCATCTCGTTCTTCGATAGCACCTCGAAGCCCGCCGACTCCGACATCGCCACGGCCGTCTTCACCGCATCCTTCGCCATGTTGTACTCGTTGTCCGTGTACTTCGTCTGGATATCCAGCACAGGAATTCCCCACGCATCCACCACGTCTTTGTTGATGCGTACAAGATTCTCGTGCCGCCCCAGCACCTCGCCCATAATCGTCATGTGGAAGGCGCTGCCGTAGTACTCGTCCATCTTCTTCTGCAGCTCAGCGCCATAGGCCGCGAAGTTCCGCGCCTCCAGGGCGCTCATACTGCTAGTCACATTCAGCGCATAACCGCGAAGAAATCCATCCGCCTTCGTATCGATGTTGCGGAATCTCGGCACCAGCGCAGACCCTCCCATCAGCTCCCGAGTCGCCTTTCCTCCGCGAGCCTCCGGAACCGAACACGTAATTCCCGCGCCGTAGATCTGATCCATCAGGTAGTGCCCCATCACGCCACTCGAGTTCGCCAGCCCTGAGTTCATCAGGAGCCGCGTGCTCTCCAGCGTCCCCGCTGCCAGCACCACTCTCTTGGCCTTCACCGACATCTCGCGCCTGCTCAGCCGGTCCACGAAATTCGCTCCATTGATCAGCCCGGTGTTCTTATCCACCGTAAGGTTGCGGACGACGGCATTCTCCACCGCCTCCAGCTTGCCCGTTGCAAACGCATCCGGCAGCAGCAGGTTGATCGAGCTCGCAAGCCCATCTCGCCCATGCGAACTGCGTTGCCGGCACACCGGCACGCCAATCTTCTTGCCTGCCTCAGCAAACCGCAGCATCGAGGTAGGCCATGGACTCTCATCGATAACGAAGTTCCCATCCGGATACTGCGGCAGTCCCTCAGGCTTCCCATACACCTGGAAGATGTCTTCTACGCGTGAGTAGTACGGAGCCACATCCTCCAGCCCGATCGGCCAGTCCTCGCCAAACCCATCCTTCGACTTCGCCTTGAACTCGTAGTCGCTCAAGCGAAACGACTGCCGCGACCAGAACAGCGACCGCCCACCGAACAACCGCACCCGCACCCAGTTGTAAGGATTCGACTTGTCGAACGTGTAAGGAACCTCTTCCTCATCCACCCACACGTTCGCATTGAACTCGTTCGACTGAAACACATGTGTCAGCCGTCCCGGTGGCTTGAACCCGCGATAAGGAAGCTCGTATGCTGGCTTCCTCTCCGCATTGCGGGCAACATCTACAATCGGTCCCGCGTTCAGCATCAGGCACGAGATGCCTTTCTCCGTCAGAACCTTCGCCGCCATCCCACCCGCATGGCCCGAGCCAATAATCAGTACGTCTGCCTCTTGCTGTCGCATATTCTTCGCTCGTCCTTAGTAGTTCCGCCGAATCTCAGTCCCGGGTTGCGTCGGCTTCGTCCCTCGCTTCGGCTGCGGAGTCGCCATGCTCCGTGTGCAGTATGGGTCCGGCTCAATCGGATACCAGTACAGAGCCACCTGCGTCTTCTCCTGCGCACCAGCCGCCGGAGCATCGCTCCACGGCTTCGAGTTGATCGAAGCTGCTCGAATATCCGCATGCGCCACATTCACAAAATCCGCATGCTTCTCCGTCGGTGGATGATCCGACATCCACGTCCGCAGCCACGGCTTCAGAAGCGTATCGGCCTCAGTCGCATCCAGTTGCGCAAACGCCTTCGAGTACTTCTTCTTCGCTTCGCCGTCCAGCCAGTCCAGGCCACCTTGATACATCTGCTTCCTGTCGGCAGGAGAGCTGCCAACAAAGAAATCCAGAAACCTCGGAACTCCAGCCGCAACCGCTCCCGGCTTGCTACCAATCGGCGGCAGAAGAAGATCGCTCAGCCGCGTCAGCGTAGCCATCTGCGCAGGCGTAAAGAACCGCGCCGCGCCTTCCGCTATATCCTCAGCAATCTCCGCCTTCGGTACCGGCGTTGACGGGTTCAGCCCCGCCGTCCACGGCACAGGGGCAGGCGGCGTAGGCGCAGCAGTATTCTGCTGCTGCCCCAACAACACCTTCGGCGCTGCCGCCGCCGAAACCATAGCCCTTACAAATTCACGACGCCGCATAAACCTCCTTTGCGTCCCTCGAAACCTTATTAGAAGAACAAACCTCAGTCCAGTCACCCGCGCGATACTCGCCGCATCTCTTCAAGCGCATCCACGACCAAGGCAATCAAGGCGCTTTACTTAGGGAGGCGCAAAGACGAAAAACCTCATCAAAAGTTTCAGCTCCGGCAAAATAATTTACAAATATTCGCGACTTATTCCGTCCGCCGATGTTATACAGGGTGCCTACACAAGGGCAGCGCAACCCCTGAGCTGCCAGGCAAATGAGAAGCCCGAAGAGGCGGTCTGGCATATGGGTCCCTATGCGTCTTTGCGAAATGATCTACGAAGCGTGCCCGCCCTGGCACTCGTGGCAGCGATCTCCATCCTCACCGGATGCGGCGGCGGAGGCAGTTCAACTCCTGCAGCACCAGTTGCCGTCACCGTCGCCGGCAACAACCAGGTCCGCCTCGGAACCACCGCTCAGTTCACAGCAGCCGTAACCAACACCAGCAACTCCGCAGTCAACTGGCAGGTCAACGGTGTCACCGGAGGCGCAGCCGCGACTGGGACCATCTCCACAACCGGCCTCTACACGCCGCCTGCAGCCATCCCCGCCCCCAACACCGTCACCATCACAGCTGTCAGCCAGGCCTCGCCCTCCTCCTCCGGCTCCATGTCCGAGGCCATCCTCAATCCCATTCCCACCATCACCGCCGCCACCGTCGCTGGACTCGGCCCGAGCTATACCATTACGGTCACAGGCGCAGGCTTCGTCACGGGAGCCCAGGTGCAGCTGCAGGGCCAGACAATCGCCGCTACCGTCACCTCTCCCACACAGCTAACCTGCACCGCCAATCTCACGCTCGCGCAGGGCACCAATACCATCCCCGTCAGCGTCATCAATCCCGATCCCGGCACCGCGACCTCCTCACCCGCCAACGCCCAGGTCACTATTCAGGCTCCTGTCACCACCGCTGCTCGCCTCCTCGATCAGACCACCTTCGGCCCAACGCTTACCGACATCCAGCACGTCGAATCCGTCGGCATCGCCGGCTATCTCAGCGAGCAGTTCGCCGCGCAGCCCACCACTCTCGCGCTCATCGCCGCCACGCCGCCTACCGCATGCACCAACAACCTCGTCCCCTGCGCTGCAATCCGAGTGGTGGCAGGCCACCCTCACCGCGCCCGATCAACTCCGCCAGCGCGTCGCCTTCGCGCTCGCCGAGATGTTCGTCATCTCCACCAACTCCGTCAACTCCCGCGCCGTCGTCGCCTTCCAGAACACCCTCGTCAACGACGCCTTCGGCAACTTCGCCACCATCATGAAGGACGTCACCCTCTCCCCCGGCATGGGCGCCTATCTCAACATGCTCAACAGCAACAAGCCCATCACCGTGAACGGTGTTCCCCAGATCGCTAACGAGAACTACTCCCGCGAGCTCATGCAGCTCTTCACCATGGGCCTCTACCTCCTCAACGCAGATGGCACACCCAAGCTCGACTCTGCCGGAAACCCTATTCCCGCCTACACCCAGGATCAAGTCCAGGCATTCGCCCGCGCCTACACCGGCTGGACCTACGCCACCGCCACCGGGGGAACCCCCGCCAGCTTCCCCAACGGCACCGCCAACTACACCATGCCCATGGCCGCGGTCGAAGCGAACCACGACACCGCCGCGAAGATGCTCCTCAACGGAACCACTCTCCCCGCCGGCCAAACCTCCGCAGCAGGACCTCGACGGCGCGCTTGCCAACATCTTCGCCCATCCCAATGTCGGTCCCTTCGTCTGCCGCCAGCTCATCCAGCATCTCGTGGCCAGCAATCCCAGCCCCGCATATGTCGCCCGCGTCTCTGCGGTCTTCGCCAACAACGGCAGCAATGTGCGCGGCGACATGAAGGCCGTCATTACCGCCATCCTTACGGACAAGGAAGCTCGCGCAGGTGACACAGACGCCACTGCTCCCGGCGGTCACCTCCGCGAACCCGTTCTCTGGCTCACCAACATGATCCGCGGCCTCGGCTTCACCAACAACGACGCCGTCGCCGGCAACGACGTCGTCGCCAACGCCTCCTACAACACCCTCGGCAACTTCACCTCCACGCTCAGCCAGAAGCCCTACGCCTCCGGCAGCGTCTTCAACTTCTTCCCGCCGGGATATGTCATCCCGGGAACCACCACCAACGCGCCTGAGTTCAGCCTGGAGAACACCGCCAGCGCCGTCCTCCGTCTCACCCTGGCCAACAACGTCGTCTTCAACAGGATCACCGGCTTCACCGTCGACCTCTCTGCCAAGAGTTCATGGGGAGCGCTTGCTGCCAAACCTGGCGATCTCGTCGACGCGCTCGCCATGCTCTTCATGCACGGCCAGATGTCCTCGCAGATGCGCACCACCATCGTCAATCACATCACCACACTCACCGACTCCCGCGCAGCGCGTGCGCGTCGCCACCTACCTCATCATCACCTCGTCGCAGTACAAGATCCTGCACTAGCCGAAGGGAGACACTCCAGATGCGTCCCAACCGTCGAAGCTTTATCCGGTGCGCCTCCCTCGCCGCGGCCGGCAACGCCATCGGCTTGCGTCCCTTCGGTGCCCTCAACGCCCTCGCGCAAAGCGCCTCCGACTACAAGGCTCTCGTCTGCGTCTTCCTCTACGGCGGCAACGATGCCAACAACACCTTCGTCCCTTACGACACCAGCGGCTACAACAACTACGCCAGCGTTCGCGGACCGCTCGCCATCGCGCAGAACCAGCTTCTGCCGCTCACACCGCTGCCCAACTTTGCGCTCAATCCCAACCTCCCTGATATTCAGACGCTCTTCAACAGCAGCAACGCAGCCGTCGTCGCCAACGTCGGAACCCTCGTTGCCCCCACGACTAAGGCGCAGTATCAGGCGAACCAGTCGCTGCCCTCCAACCTCTTCTCGCACCCCGATCAGCAGCTTGAGTGGCAGAACGCCGCGCAGAGCGGAGCCACGCCCACCGGCTGGGCCGGCCGCATCGCCGACACCCTGAACACTACCTACAACCCCAACGGCACCGTGCCCATGATCACCTCCGTCGCCGGGGATACCCTCTTCTGCAACGGCACCTCCAGCACACCCGTCGCTGTCAGCCCCGGCAACCTCGGCGCCGCAGCCTGCTCCGAGACCGGAGCCGAGTGCAACGCCCGCCTCGCCACTGCGCAGGCACTCCTCACCTTCGACTCCGGCCTCACGCTGGTACAGGCCGACGACACCATCACCTCCAACGCCTACAACTACTCCAAGGTCCTCACCGCCGCTACCGCGTCCGTGCCCGCGCTGCAGACCGTCTTCCCGGCCAACAACGGCCTCGCCTCCCAGCTCAAACAGATTGCGCAGATCATTCAGGTTCGCGCCGCTCTCGGAGTCAACCGCCAGATATTCTTCGCCGGCATCGGCAACTTCGACACCCACTCCGACCAGCTCACTCTCCAGAACGGGCTTCTCGCGCAGATCAGTCCCGCCCTCGCCGCCTTCTATCAGTCCACGCAGGAGCTTGGCGTCGCCTCCAATGTCACCACATTCACCATGTCCGACTTCAGCCGTACCTATCAGCCCAACTCCAATACGGGTAGCGATCACGCATGGGGCGCGCACCACATCGTCATTGGCGGTGCCGTCAAAGGCGGCAAGATGTATGGAACCTTCCCCACGCTCGCCCTCGGCGGCCCTGACGACTCCGGCTCCAACGGCCGCTGGGTTCCCACCCTCGGCTCTGTTCAGTACGCCGCCACGCTCGCGCAGTGGTTCGGCGTCACCCCCGCGCAGCTCCCCGCCATCTTCCCCAACATCGGCAGCTTCGCCACCACTAACCTCGGCTTCGTCTAGAAGGCGTGGTCTTTGAAGTGTCATTCCGAGCGAAGTCGAGGAATCCCCGCATTTCGCTCGAAGAGCCTCAAATTCCATCGGAGATTACCGAGTGCAATGAGCGATGAACCGGGTGCCCCATCTTCGCGACGGCTTCATCGTCGCTAAGGTGGGCATTCGAACCAAGCTCGAACCGCTTTCACCTCGCCTCATTCACCTCGCGCGTCGACAACCACCACCCATCCCCCGCGCACCATGCCGTCTCGTCAGGCGCCACGTCTCTCCACAGAGATCTCACCTTTCCGGCATTGCCCTTACGAAAGCACTCCGCCACCCGCGCTTCTTGCACCACCTCGCGAGCGCCGGCGCACCCTACAAACTTCGCCCCGCACAAAAAACGCGCGGCATAGCCCTCAGCGCGTCGCTTCACCAGCAGCATCCCCCCATACCCCTCATTGGGAGTAAGCGGAAATACCAGCCGTCCTCCCATACGCAAAGCATCAAGCCATTCCGGCAGGGGGGAGGTCGCTCCCGCGCTCACATACACCACATCGCACTCCGGAAGCGGCCCCGCCGTCCCCGATCCCGCATGAACCCGAACCCAGGGCATTCCGCGCAGATTCTCCGCCGCCCTCCACGCCAGGTCGCTCTCGATCTCATACGCCTCAACTCGCCCCTCGCTACCCACCAGCGAACCCAGCATCGACGTGTAATATCCTGTGCCCGCCCCAACATGCACCACCGTCTCGCCCGCCCTTATCCCCAGCGCGGCCAAGCAAAGCGCATGCAGACTCGGCTGCCCGTTGTTGATCGCCGCTTCACCCTTCAGCTGCACCAACACATCCTGGTATAGGAAAGCCGGATCATTCACCAACTCGCCGCCATCCTCGCGCTCCCCGAAGATCCTCCACGGTGGCGGGCCCACGAACGCCTCTCTAGGAGTAGAGCCAAACACCCAGGCAATCGGACTGTCTTCGCCCTCGTACACGTTGGCAGCCATCTTCTTTCCAAACGCCTTGCGCTGTTCTTCAAGCCCCATAAACACTCAGACGCCGTCCGACCCTTTTCCGCAGCCCTTGCCACGTGAAACGACAAAACTTGGCCTCCTGGGCGGAGCACGCAGCACGCAGTCGGGGGATCTGCGGCTTCATCATCGCGCGGAGACCGCTTCAATCCGGCGCGCAAGCCACATTTCCACACCTGATCTCTTGACACGACCTGCTAACCTTAAATCAGGAGCAAAAGAAACAAGCCCGGCTATCTGCCGGGTTTCGTTGCTTAACCCTCCTGCACGGAAGTCCAGACCTAAACTATCTGGATGGAAGACTTTGCGCACTTTTGATAGGGGTGGGGGTCAGGTATACTCGCCTCGTCGTCCAGGAGAGCAACATGCAGCATCGCATCGTCGGAACCACCATGCCCGTCCTCGAGTTCGCGCTCGATCACAACGACGCCGTCATCTCCGAGGCCGGCGAGCTCTCCTGGATGAGCCAGTCCATCCAGATGACCACCCACACCCAGCACGCCGGCGGCGGCGGTTTCCTCGGAGCCCTCAAGCGCGTCGCCGGCGGCGGCACCCTCTTCATGACCGAGTACCGCGCCTATCGGAGCCCCCGGCGAAGTCGCCTTCGCCACCCGGGTTCCCGGACACATCGTCCCCGTCGAGGTCTGCCGGCGGACACGAGTACATGGTTCACCGCCACGGCTTCCTCTGCGCCACCGCCGGCATCGCGCTCGGCGTCGGCTTCCAGCAGTCGCTCGGCGCGGGAATCTTCGGCGGCGACGGCTTCCTCCTCCAGAAGATCTACGGCGCAAGGAATGGCCTGGCTCGAGCTCTCCGGCGAAGTCATCGTCAAAGACCTCGCACCCGGCGAGACTCCTCCGCGTCCACCCCGGCCACGTCGGTGCCTTCCACTCCAACGTCTCCTTCCAGATTCAGCGCGTCCCCGGACATCGAAAACATGATCTTCGGCGGCGACGGAATCTTCCTCGCCGCACTCACCGGTCCCGGCCGCGTCTGGCTCCAGACCCTGCCCATCTCAGCGCCTCGCCCACCAGCTTCAGGAGTACATGAAGGTCGAGCGCGTCGAGCAGAACACCGAAGCAGGAGTCATTGGAGGAGTCATAGGCTCCGTTCTCAAGGGACTGTAGCTGTTAAGCGCGTCGCTCCACCAGCACCGAAACACCATGCTTAGGCCGCAGGCTCACCGAAGGCTGCAACTCAACCTCAACCGCGTATGGAGGAAGGCTGAAACGCCAGTCACGCATCATCGTGGCCAGCGCCAGAACTCCCTCCATCCAAGCCAGCCCCTCTCCGATGCACTGCCGGCTACCAGCGCCAAACGGGAAAAACGCAAAACGCGGACGGTCCTTCTTCTCCGCCCCAAACCGCTCCGGATCAAACCGCAGCGGATCAGGATAAAAGCGCGCATCGCGGTGCACTACATACTGTGGCGCAATCACCACCGCGCCACGCGCAATCTTGTAGCCCGCAATCTCATAAGGCTGCACGCAAGTCCGCGCCACCACCCACACAGGCGGATAAAGCCGCATCGTCTCCGAAAAAACCTGCGTTGTGTAAGACAGCTTGCCGTAGTCCTCAGCTGAAGCCGCTCGCGTCCCCAGCACCGCCGAAGCCTCGTCATGCAAACGCGCCTGAACATCAGGATGCTTCGCCACCAGCCAAAGCGCGAAGCTCAGCGCATTTGCCGTCGTCTCGTGCCCGGCCAGCATAATAGTCAGGCACTCATCGCGAACCTGCTTGTCCGTCATCCGCGCGGACGAGTCTTCGCTGTCCACCGCCTCCAGCAGCATGGAGAGCAGGTCACCGCGGTCCCCCGGCGACTGCCGCCGCTCGCGAATCATCCCGTAGATGATCGCGTCCATATCCGCTTCACCCTTCCGGATTCGCTTCATCACCGGAAGCGGCAGCCGCTGAATCTGCTCCGAAAACGGCAGAATCGCAATCGGCAGAAACTCCATGAACGAGTCCACCGCCGTTGAGACCTTCTTGATCTCGTCGCGCGATTGCACATCCAAATCGAACAGACACTTTCCGACGATGCGAAGCGCAAGCTCGAGCATGTCCTCGTGAACATCGCGCACCGCGCTCGACTCCCAGCCCTGCGAGATCGCGACGCTGTTCTGTCCAATCACCTCGCCATAAGCCGCGATCCGCTGACGAAGAAATGCCGGCTGCGCCAGCCGCCTCTGCCGCATGTGCAGAGGCTCTTCGCTCGTCAGTAAACCCTCGCCCAGTACCACCCGGGCCCGCTGCATCACCAGGCCACGATGATGCTTTCCCGCGTCCTTGATCAGAAAGTCCTCAATCAGCGTCGGATGATTGAGTTGATAGATATGACGTCCAAAGATCGTCGAATGGACGAGGTCGCCATACTCCGCCGCGGACTCGCGAAGTCCCTCGATAGCGCCCGGACGAAAGACCTTGCCACGAATCAGGCGGCTCCAGAACGGAGGACCCGCAGGATAAGCAGCAGAACTTCCGGGGCGGATGTCGGGGACCGAACTGGTCATAGGATCTCTGCTCCGAGTCTAGCCGGTCTCGAGCCGTTATCCTTGATCCATGGCCCCGCACTCCAACGAGCCCTTTCTGCACCTCTCTCACGTCAATGTAGCCCGCGGCGAAAACGTCGTCCTCCACGACATCAATCTCTCAGTCAGCACCGGCGAGCACATCGCCATCCTCGGCCCCAACGGCTGCGGAAAATCCACCCTCATCAAGACCATCACCTGCGAGTGCTACCCAATCGTCGAGCCTGGGACCGAGGTCAGCATCTTCGGTCGCTCCCGCTGGGACCTCACTGAGCTCAAAAAGCGCCTCGGCGTCGTCTCTCCCGAACTGCCCGGCCGCCACACCCTCACCACCACCGGCGGCGAAGCTGTCCTCACCGGCTTCTTCTCAAGCTCCACCCTCTGGCCCAACCTCACCGTCACCGACGAGATGCGCGCCCGCGCCGACGAGATTCTCACGCTCATCGACGCAGAACCGCTGCGCGACAAGCTCGTGGGCCACATGTCCGCCGGTCAGCAGCGCCGCATCATGATCGGTCGCGCCCTCGTCGCTTCGTCGCAAATGCTCCTCCTCGACGAGCCTTCAAACGCACTCGACCTCGCCGCCCAGGCCGACCTCCGCAATCTCCTGCGCCGCCTCGCGCAGCAGGGAACCGGCATCCTGCTCATAACCCACCACGTCTCCGACATCATCCCCGAGATCAACCGCATCCTGATGATGAAAGACGGGAGAATCGTTGCCGACGGTCCGAGATCACAGCTTCTCACCGAGCATCGTCTGGGTGACCTCTTCCGCACCGAGGTTCGCCTCACCGAACGCGACGGTTTCCAACACGCGTGGTGAAGCCCGTCTCGCCTAGTGTCCGTAGCCTTCGGCGTGCTCCGGAACCTTGCCGCGAAACATCCAGTACACCGTTGCGGTGTAGATCAGCGCCAGGGTAATCCCGATTGACCACCACACTAACCCCACACGAACCGAGTGTTCTCCCGCCAGCGCCCGATCGATCGTGATGTTGCGCCCTGTAGTTCCCACCGTCGGCAGCAAAACAGGATAGAGACCCGCCGCTGCACCCACGAGCATCGACATCAGGTATCCGCACGATCCCATGAAGGCTCGGAACTCCCAACCACGTTTCAGCGATACCGCGATCGAAACCAGCGCTATAACCACCGCAATTGGAGCCAACCAGGCCACGCCATGCTCGTGGTAATGGACCAGAGAATCGGGTCTCGCAACAATCGTTGCGGGCACGCTGACGGCGGTGACCAGAGCAACCACCGGCCATAGCCGCCCCGCCCACATATTCGCGCGTGAGTTGAGTTCGCCCGTAGTCTTCAAGGCAAGGTACAGCAATCCATGCAGCCCGAGTGCCAGTAACGCAAGCACCCCGCCTAACACCGTATACCAATCCAGAATTCCCGGATTCGGTCCCGTCCGCCAGTTCGTCCATAGGGGTAGGAAGAAGTAGTCGTCTGCGCCCAACGGGACTCCGCGGATCACATTCGCAAGGGCCGCACCGAAAAAAACTGCAAGCACAGCGCTTGAGAGAAAGAATGTCGCGTCGAAAAATGTCTTATACACGCTGTCGTGTGTATGTGACCGCAATTCGATACTCAGGCCGCGGACCATGAGCAGCCACAACACGATCGTCAGCGGAAGATAGAACCCGCTGAACGACGACGCATACAGTAGCGGAAACGCGAAGAACAGCGTGCCTCCGCCCGCCAGCAGCCAAACTTCGTTTCCGTCCCACACCGGGCCGATAGCGTGCATCGCCTGGCGCCTCTCCTGCTCTGTGCGCGCAACGAAGAGGTAAACGATTCCCACGCCCAGGTCGAAGCCATCCAACACGACGTAAACCGTAAGCATCACCGCTACGATCCAGAACCACAAAGTCCCCATCGCCTCACCTCACGCCGTCGTCAGTGTGTGTCCATCATGGCCTTCATCGACCACAGGTGCCTTTGGTCCATTCTGGATCGCCGTGTATACCATCACAATCCAAAGGATCGACAGCACGGAGTACATCCCAAGAAATCCCAACAGCGTAAACAGGCTCGTCCCCGGTCCTACGTGCTTCGAGTAACCCTCTGACGTCCGCATCAGTCCATATACCAACCACGGCTGCCGCCCAAGCTCCGCCGTCATCCACCCCGCGGTGTTGGCGATGTACGGCAGCGGAAAACTCAGCAGCAGAGGCCACAAGATCCACCGCGTGCTATACAACTTCCCACGCCACAGCAGAAACGCAGCCACGGCCATCAAAGCGGCGAAGTATGTCCCCAGCCCTGCCATGATGTGGTAGCTGTAAAACAGCAACGGAAGTGCGGTCGGCCAATCCTCGCGTGGAAACTGATCCAGCCCCTTTACCTCTGCTGTCGTCGTGCCGTAGATGAGAAAGCTCAACACCTTGTTCACGACCAGCGGATTGTCGATCGTCTGCTTCTCTACATTCGGCTGGCCCATCAATACCATCGGAGCGCCAGGCTCTGAATGGAACAAACCTTCCATCGCTGCGACTGCCACCGGTTGGTGCCTCGCCATGTACTTGCCATGCATGTCGCCCGTAGGGAAAATCTGCGCCAGGCACGAAGCGACGCCCGCAATCACTCCAATCTTCACGAAGACGCGTCCATATTCCTCAAATCGATGTTGAAGCAGATACAGAGCGCCGGTCGCCGCTACGACAAACGCTCCCGTAATGACCGCGCCCGACATGTTGTGCGCATACTGCAGCCATGCCCAGGGATTCAGCAACAGTCCCCAGAAACTCGTTACCTCGTAGGTTCCGTCGGGCCGCAGATGGTAGGCCACCGGATGCTGCATCCACGCGTCTGTCACGATGATGAAGAATCCTGAGATCCACGATCCCAGCCACACCATAAACGCCGCGAACCAGTGCAGCTTGCGCGATATCCGTTTCTCCCCAAACAGCAACAGCCCCAGGAACGCGCTCTCAAGAAAGAACGAGAAGATGCCTTCCATCGCCAGCGGCTGGCCGATCACGCCGCCCGTCCTGCGCGAAAACTCCGACCAGTTCGTGCCGAACTGAAACTCCATCGGAATTCCCGTCACGACGCCCAGCACAAAGTTCACCGCAAAGATGCGAGCCCAGAATCTCGCGGCAACGTCATATTTTTCGCGCTTATCAGAGTCTGTGGTCCGCAGCGCAACCGTCTTCATTACGACGATCAGCAGCGCAAGTCCCATGGTCAACTGCGGAAACAGATAATGGTAGGTAATCGTAAACGCAAAGTGGATCCGATGAAGCGTAAGCGCATCCATCCCAAGTCCTCTCTTTTACGTACGATCAGTATGCATCCGCTAGGGTGAGTATGCTGAAGAAATTTTGTCTCTCGCGCGATTACCGTAGAGCATGCGTTCGCTAGTGCAACACGTGCGGCGGTGCCTCATCCATTCGATGGATGAGAGCTCCACGTCTTATCCTTGGAATAGCACAACTTCTCCAGCGTGCAATCGACGCACCGCGGCTTTCGTGCGATACACACCTGCCGCCCGTGATGAATCAACTCATGTGAAAAGTTGATCCATCGATCCTGCGGGAGGATCTTCATCAGATCGCGCTCAATCTTCTCCGGAGTCGTCTCCTTCGTCAGTTCCAGCCGCCGCGAAAGTCGCATCACATGCGTATCCACCACTACGCCCACGGCGATCCCGTACCAAGACCCCAGCACGACGTTGCCGGTCTTCCGGGCGACTCCCGGCAGACGGAGAATCTCCTCCATCGTCCGCGGAACCTCGCCGCCAAACTCCTCCACCACCGCCTGCGCCGCACCTTTGATCGACTTCGCTTTGTTGCGAAAGAAGCCCGTCGTTCGAATGAGCTCTTCAATCTCGGGCAGCGATGCAGCCGCCATCGCCTTTGGAGTAGGGAAACGTTTGAACAACGCCGGAGTCACTATGTTGACGCGAACGTCCGTGCACTGCGCCGAAAGAATCGTCGCTACCGTAAGTTCCCACGCATTACGATGCGTCAGTGCACACACCACGCCTGGATAAGTCTTCGCCAGAACGTCAAGGATCGCTGCAACACGCTCCGGCGCCAGCGGATTTCGTTTCGCGACCTTCTTCGTAGTCCGCTTCGTCCCGGCCGCAGATACCTTCGCCATGCGCTATCCCAGCCGGTTCAACATCTCTTCTGCACTCAACCGCACGCAGCTGAAGATCGGCGTGTCCTGCAGCGTGTACATGCTGATCTCGGTCTCACGAAGCTGCTGCACCAGGTCCAGGAAGTCCTCCGGGAAATTCGTCTCGAACGCCACAACAAACTCCTGATCGTCGATCCCGAACGAGTACGTCGTATTCAGCTTCACTCGCGGATACTGCAGTCCAATGCGGATATGCTCATCCATCAGCCGCTTCCGCTCATCCAGTCGGTAGCAGATACCACGGCCGTGTCTTCCAGAACGGATAGATGAAGATGTACTTCTGTCCGCCCGGACGAATCGCTCCACGTCCTTCGCCTTCGCTCTCATCCGGCCGATCGATCTGATACTGCGACCGCTTCGTCATCGCCAGAAAGTTATGCGGCGACGATCAGGTAGCCGCCCAGAGGAGTTGCCATCAACTCACTCCGCATCCGGTTCAGCTCATCCACGGCATAGCCAATCGACCACACGCACATATCCACATCGCCGCGCGTCCCCACCGTCGAGTAGGTCAGCGACAAAAACTCGCCCGGCTTATTCCACTTCGTAAGCACGTCTGCAAATGCCGCCTTATGCGCCGCCTTCTCCTCTGCAGGAAGCCGCCGCCACTCCGGCATCACCTTATAGAAGCTGAAGCACACGATCTGCCGCTTCACCGGTGGCTTCGAAGGATCGTGCGGTTGCGCCCCATAGCTCGAAGCAGGCCTTCCGCTCGGCGCTGGCGCTCCAGTGGTTGCTGCTGCACTCTTCTCCGGGGCCTGCGCGACTGTGCTCTCTGACATCGTCTTTCTCCTCAAAGCTTAATGCTAGCGCATCAGGCCTATATGCGTCCGGCGGCTATACTCAAACCTGCATGTCCGAGAAGATCATTGCTGCACTTGCCAGCTTCATCATCGCCGTCATCTCCGCCGGAGGCTACATCGGCGTCGCTCTCCTCATGGGGATCGAGTCCGCCTGCATTCCGCTGCCGTCCGAGATCATCATGCCCTTCGCTGGCTACCTCGTGCACACCGGCCAGCTCAAGCTCTTCTGGGTCGCCACCGCCGGAGCCATCGGCTGCAACCTCGGCTCCATCCCCGCCTACTGGCTCGGAGCCTGGGGAGGCCGCCCCGCCGTCGAGCGCTTCGGCAAATACATCCTCCTCAGCCGTCACGACCTCGACCGTACCGAGCACTTCTTCCAGCGCTTCGGCGGAATCACCGTCCTCATCGGCCGCCTGCTCCCCGTCGTCCGCACCTTCATCGCTCTTCCCGCAGGCATCGCGCGCATGCCGCAGCTCCGCTTCCACGCCTACACCTTCATCGGCTCCTGGCCCTGGTGCTACGTTCTCGCCTACGTTGGCATGAAGCTAGGCGACCGCTGGGAGACCGACCCTCGCTTCAAAGAGATCTTCCACCGCTTCCATCTCGCGGTCGAACTCGTGCTCCTCGTCGGTATCGTCTGGTTCGTCTGCACGCATTGGAAGAATCGCATTCGCACCGAAGAGGTCTAACGCGACTAGCGCTCGACAGTCTTCATCGCTCCTCGCGGCCAGAACCATATCGCGGCAGTAGCTACTATCATCACCACAACGTAGATAGCCCACTGTGCCGTCTCGACGCGTTCAATCGCGTTTGCATCCACCACCGGCTTCCAGAAGCCGGTGGTTCCTTTGCCCCCCAGCATCGTGTCGCCAAAGTTCCAGGCCGCGTGCAGTCCAATCGGAACGGCCAATCCACGCGTTCGCAAAGCCGCTACGCCAAACAAGAGCGCCCCCATACCTGAACCGAACAGCGCTTGCCACCACGTCCATCCTCCAAGCGCATGCTCTGCCGCAAACAACAGCGAGATCACAGTCAGCGCTGTCCCGGCACCAAACCGCCTGTTCAGCATCTGCAGCGGATACCCGCGAAACGCCAACTCCTCTCGCGATGCCAAAGCGATGTATGTGGCGAGCGAGAGCCACACCTCTGCTAACGTAAAGCCCTGCGCACGTTCGTACCTCAGGCCCGTTCCCATCATCACCAGGCCCGCGCGCAGAAACGGCAGGCCCAATCCTGCGATAAAGGCAACTGCAAACCTCCCAAAACTTCCGGGAACTAACTTCACTCCGACATCCGCGAGCCCTACCCCCTCCCACCGCACGAACACCACTGTCAGCAAAAGTGTCCCCACCGCACACGCGCACGCCAGTTTCAGCGTGTCGTGTATCCATCGCGAAGCCACCGCAAGCAGCACAGCTGAACACACCACAAACAGGACTGCCCGCGCAGCCACACCCCACCTACTCCGCTCTCCCACGTTGCCTCCCATCCACGAATCTCTCATTCATACGCATACCTCTTGCAATTGTTCGCAAGCTCGCAGATCCGCGTTACCGCTAACCCCTCGTTAGCGTTTACGCCTGTAAAAACGCCCACTTTGTTTGCATCGCCCTTCTACGCTCACTCATACTGACCCTTCCGCACCAACGGAAAATCGCAACATAGAAGGGTATCGCCAAGAATGTCCACACCCCCGGCCGCGCAGCAACGAAGCGGCATCCAGCATCAAGCCCGCCACAGGAAAACTAGGCGTCATGATCCCCGGCATGGGAGCCGTCGCTACCACGCTCATCGCCGGCGTAGAAGCCGTCCGCCGCGGCCTCGCCAAGCCCATCGGCTCCACCTCGCAGATGGGAACCATCCGCCTCGGCAAGCGCACCGAAGGCCGCACGCCCGCTCATCAAGGACTTCGCCCCCATCGCCTCGCTCGACGACCTCGTCTTCACCGGCTGGGACATCTTCGGCGGCAACCTCTACGACGCCGCCAAGACCGCGCAGGTCCTCGACCGCGACCAGCTCGAACAGATCCGCCCCTTCCTCGAGTCCATCGAGCCCATGCCCGCCGCCTTCGACCAGCACTACGTCAAGCGCCTCGAAGGCAAGAAAATCAAAGACCGGCAAGAACAAGTGCGACCTCGCCAACCAGATCCGCAACGACATCGCCGAGTTCAAGACCAAGACCGATCGTCAGGTCATGATCTGGTGCGGCTCCACCGAGATCTTCCTCGAGCAGACCGCCGTCCACCAAACCCTCGCAGCCTTCGAAAAAGGCCTCGTCGAGGACGACCCCGACATCTCCCCGTCGATGCTCTACGCCTGGGCCGCGCTCAAAGAGGGCATCCCCTTCGCCAACGGCGCGCCCAACCTCACCGTCGACATCCCCGCGCTCAACGAGCTCTCCAACAAGATGAACGCTCCCATCTGCGGCAAGGACTTCAAGACCGGCCAGACCTTCATCAAGACCGTTCTCGCGCCCGCCTTCAAGGCCCGCAATGCTCGGCGTCTCCGGCTGGTACTCCACCAACATCCTCGGCAACCGCGACGGCGAGGTTCTCGACGATCCCGAGTCCTTCAAGACCAAGGAAGTCTCCAAGCTCGGCGTCCTCGAACACATCTTCCAGCCCGAGCTCTACCCCGATCTCTACAAGGACCTCTACCACAAGGTCCGCATCAACTACTACCCTCCCCGCGGCGACAACAAAGAAGGCTGGGACAACATCGACATCTTCGGCTGGCTCGGCTATCCCGATGCAGCTCAAGGTCGACTTCCTCTGCCGCGACTCCATCCTCGCCGCCCCGCTCGCGCTCGACCTCATCCTCTTCATGGACCTCGCCGCGCGCACCCCATCGCTTCGCGGCCTCGGCATTCAGGAGTGGCTCAGCTTCTACTTCAAAGACCCCGACTCCGCCCCCGGCGTCTATCCCGAGCACGATCTCTTCATCCAGAACATGAAGCTCAAAAACACCCTCCGCCACATCATGGGCGAAGACCTCATCACCCACCTCGGCCTCGACTACTACGGCGAGTAGCCTAACGCGCATCGCTGAATAAGACGGCCGTCTGTCGATCAGCAGGCGGCACGTCCGTCCTCAGCTTTAGCGGCTTTCCGTCACCACGGGTGCTGGAGTGTCAGGACTCGTATCCGGGCTTATGCGTCCGCGAGCCGATTCCTTTCGTCCCGTCGCCGGAACAAGCTTGCCTGCCTTGCCGAGTCCCTGTCTTGGCACACCGCTGTAGATGGCTTCATACTCTCCAGCCCGCACTTTGTAGGTTTCGTGCCAGATTCCTACGTCCCCACGGCTCTCGCGCATGCGTTTGTTGAACGCGACCCAGGCTGGCCAGTGTTCGTGGTCATGACTGCGCGCATAAGCTTCCAAGTGTGCAAACGAGCGCCAATACTGCACCTGCGTCAATCCGCCGGCGATCGAGCCCATAAAACCACTCTCCGGCTGCTTTTCCAGCTCTTTCAGCATTCGAGGCATCGCCAGAAACACAGGTATCCACTTATGCGGCTTCCAGAACTTGTTGACGCGCATTCCAATCACAAACACGACAAAGTCGCCCTCGATCTCGGCGGACATCCTTGCAGGAATCGTCTGAGCCATAAAACCTCACGTCAGTTGATGGATTTGGCAGGATGCTCGCGCTCTTCTGCCACCGACCGGCAACCTTTGCGTCAATCGTGCAGCCACTTTACTCGGGCAAGCGGAACAATGTCACACATCGAATTCCCTTGGCTACCGTAATTCACGCTGCATCCGCAGTTGCTCACCGTCATGTCTGTGGCCGATTTCTTGCGTGCATCAGTAAGTTCTTTTGTGTATAGTCGCCGCGGCTCAACGGCCACTATCAACGACCAATTGAAACTGGAGGAACCATGAAAGTTCGGACCCTCGCTTTAGCTCTGGCGCTCTTGCCTGCCTTAGCAACTCTCAGCTCTGCCGAAGACCTAAGCACCGGTACATGGAAGCTCAACGAATCAAAGTCACAAATCCCTGCCGGGTTTATAAAGAACACCACTGTCGTCTACTCAGCGGAAGGTGACAAGACCAAGATCGTCACCGACGGATTCGGCAGAGATGGCAAACCCATGCACACCGAGTGGGTCGGAAAGCTCGACGGAAAGGACTATCCGTTGACCGGCGACCCAGCTGCGAATTCTCGTTCAATCCTGAAGATCGACGATCGCCACATGAAGCTCGAGAACAAGAAGGACGGTAAGGTCATAGTCAGCGGTAGCATCGTGATCGCAAAAGATGGCAAGTCGCGCACTTTGACCGCATCGGGAACGGATCCTTCCGGCAAAAAAATGAGCAGCGTTACCGCCTACGACAAGCAATAACTGGCATGTCGCATGAGAATTCCCAAAGCACGTGATCCGCGCGATACCGGTGGATTACGTGCCGGGGAATCCCTTTGTATGTAGACAGCTCAGTCCGCGTAACTAACGGCAATCGTGAACTTAGCTTTACGCGCTTCATAGCGTTCGCCATGGCAGCATGATTATCTTGACGCTCGTCTACACAAGGACTACTTTCACGTAAAGTCAAACGCATTTTGTCTGCTTTGGGAGCGTGATCCATGAACGCCTCGCATTCCCCAGCGGCCCCTTCGTCACTGTGTTCTCGTCTTATTCTCCTCACGGTCTGTGCGGTTCTTCTATGGCTTCCAGGCTGCGCCCTCCTTGCGCAGACCGCTAATCTCAACTACACCGCAGATCTACCTTCCGTCGAGCGCGTTAAGGCCGAGATCAAGGGCTCCGACCCTAGCGACACGCTCGCCCGCCAGTGCGCCGTCTTCACCTATCTGCCGGCCTACATTGAACGCATCAAGTACAACCGAACCGTGCGTGGGCCATACACTCCAGACGAACAGCGCCTCATTGCTGCCTATCAGCTTGCCGCCTATCAAATCTCGCAGGACTACGCGAAGACCCACACGCCCGACGAGGCCAAGGCGTTTGAGCGACTTCACGGGCAGTACGAGATGAACTCCGAATTCTACAAAGACTGGTCGCACCGTCTCATAGGACCGCAATCTGCCGCTGCCTACAAAAATATGGAGAGCGAGATGGGCGCACGCCAGCAAGCCCACGTTGCAGCAGAGAAGCGCACCTATGAAGAGGCCAACTCCAAAACGACAAACGCCCAGGGACTCTCGAACGATCCGACTGCCGTCGCCACGCGCCGCTGCCTTGAGTTGGGCGGCAGTTCCATCGCCTGCATGGGCAAGGGGATGGGTGCCGGCTTCTTCGATATGATCGGCTTTCATCCTGAAGACCTCACCGGACCGGGACGCGCCGGCGTGGTGCTCTCGGGCCGCTACAGAAGTCCCGCGACGACAGCCAGTCTCGACTTCGGACCCGATAACGTGTCCATCGTCGACTGCGGCAAACTCGTCGCCGACGGCCACCACTACACCATCGAGAAGCACCCAGGCTCATTGCGCGTCCACGTCGACAACGAACCGCAGCCCTTGGAACTCGCGATGCGCCCCGATGGCGGTCTCACCGGTCCCGGCCCCATCGATATCAAAGGACGAATCATCATCGGATATCACACCGTGACACACACGCTGTATGTCAACGGAACGCCCGCCGTAGGGGCCCAGTACGGATGTAATGGCGTCTGTCAGACATCCGAATCCGTTCCGGACTACGCGCCGAAGATCGAGCGCTGCACCATCGGATCGCTGGCCATGCCTCCCCGGCCTAAACCCGAAGCGCAGCCTGCATCTGGCGATTCCGGCGGATTGATGGGAATGCTAACCGGGGTGTTCGATACAGGAGAGATGAAAATGCCGCTTGAACCGGGCCTGCGTATGACTGGTCAGTTCGCCAGCGGCAAACTGGTGCTCGATTTCACGCCCACCTCTATCATCCTCGACTGCGGCGCCGCGCACGTACGCGGCACGTACGCCGTCGAAAACGCCACAAACCAGTTGCTGGTGCATGTCGAAAACCCGGGGGGCCCGTTCACTCTCGCCGTTGAGCCTGATAGCAGCCTTCGTGGTACAGGCTCGACAACCATAAACGGTCGGCTGGTAAGCGGCATGCAGGGCGAAAACGTCACCTTCACCCCACACGCGGAGACATGCGAGGTCGCAAGTTTCCGGCCGAAGACGGGGTCATCGGCCACAGGCTCCACAACCAAGGTAGCCGCGAACAATCCGCCGTCGGCGACTCCCGCCGCTCCACCAGCCGCGACTCCCACCGCCACGGCACCGGTGGCCTATGCTGCCCCCACGACGACAACGCCGTCTCTATCGACAGCTGTAACTCCCACGACGCCTTCCGCCGGAACACGAGCCGCAATGCGCGTTCTCATTACCTCAACCTTTGCCTCGAATACGAACCCGATGGCGGGCCAGACTGTCTACGTCATGCGCGAACGTATGGATGACGTGCTGCGGAAACTCGGCGCTCCGATTCCTCCCAACACTACTCCCGCGCAGGCGTGGCAGGCGTTTGCTACAGCTTGCCAGGGCCAGGGAGTCGATTGCGCCCCTGTATTAAATGCACTCAAGAGTCACTTCGTAACAGCAGCAAAACTGGATGCCGCTGGCAAAGCTACGCTATCTGCAACGGCAACTACCGGCGCATACTTCCTCTTCGCGCAGGCGCGCTCTCCCGACGGTCTTTTGGTATGGGATCTGCCCGAGAACTTCGTCGCCGGTGATAACAACGTAACGCTTACCGCGGCAAACGCGGAGCACTTGCGATGAACCTGGTCCGGGAAGTCCGCTCGTCTCCTTAAGACCCTCCCGTAGACAATATGGCTCGCTACGATACGATCTTCAAAATGGTGTCTCACCCAACCTCCGATCCGATTCAGACCCAGGCTCGCATCCTCCGCACCTACTCCACTCTCTACCAGCTCCGCCCAACCTGGGCCGGAGCCCTCATCGTCTCGTTGGGGCTCGATCCAGCAGGCTCCGCCCTCTCCGTTGCCGCAAATATCGCCGGTGCTGTCTCTCTCGCCATAGACAACGATCCCTCCCACCTACGCGACGCCACGCGTACAGGTGCGGTCGACTTTACGGTCAATACACTCGACGAAGCCGTCCGAGCCATGAAGAACGAGGTCCGTAAACAAACCCCGCTCTCGGTAGCCCTCAACGCCGACCCCATCCTTACCCTTGCTGAAATTCTGGAACGCGGCCTCGCCCCTCAGCTCTTCGCCACCTTCCTGCCGCTCAGCTCTGAAATTATCCAAACCGCCGCCACCTTACACTTCCTCGGCGCAATCCTGATCGATCTTACCGACGCTCACGAGCCACCACCGCCCGGCTTCCAGTCCAGCCACTCACTTCTCACGCCATTCGTCGAATCCCGAGGATGGAATCTCCAGACATTCACCTTTGACACCACTGCCGGTCTCCGCTCCTTCGACACCGATGCCCTCAGGCTCCTGCAATCTGAAGACATCCTTCGTCGCCGCTGGCTCGAAGCCGCGCCGAGTATCCTACAGCGCCAGCTGCCCCCACACCGCACCCTCTGGCTCACACAAACTGAAATCGCAACACTCACCAGCGTTCAACCATAAAGTTATGGTTCGTACATGTAACTGCTAGTCATTGAATAAACGATACTTAGGCTCTAAATGTCACTACTTTTCCACGGTCAGATGTTGTCAAGCCCCGATTGCTCTCAACTATCTGAAATTGGGCGAGATACACGTTGCCGATTAATTACCCCCAATCTTCTAGAATAGAAATAGGTCTAAAACCCACGCCCCCGCGGTCAGCGCCGGGTAGAGGTGGTCGTCGTCGCCGAACGTGGTCAGCACCAGCACCCGGGTGGCCGGCCGGCTCGCCAGGATGCGGCTGGTCGCGCTGATCCCGTCCACGCCCGGCATCCGCAGGTCCATCACGATGACGTCCGGGGCCAGGCGCTCGGCCAGCGTCACCGCCTCCCGGCCGTCGCCGGCCTCGCCGACCACCTCCAGGTCGGCCTCGGCGTCGCAGAGCATCCGCAGGCCGGCCCGGATCAGCGGCTGGTCGTCCACGAGCAGCACCCGGATCACCGCGGCAACACCGTCCCCACCCGCCACCCGCCGCCGGACGGCCCGGCGGTCAACTCGCCGCCGAGCACCTCGACCCGCTCCCGCATCCCGATCAATCCGTGCCCGCCGCCCGGCGCGTCCGAGCTGCCGGCCGTCGCCGCCCGTCGTCGGTGACCTCCCAGCTCACCGCGTCGTCGTCGACGGTCACCCGCAGGCGGGCCCGGGCGGTCGGTCCGGCGTGCTTGGCCACGTTGGTCAGCGCCTCCTGGGTCAGGCGGAGCACGGCCAGGCCGCGTACCGCGTCGAGGGTGCCCACCGCCTCGTCGATGTCCGCCTCCACGGTGAGCCCGGTGCGGCGGGCGGTGTCGACCGCCGCGCCCAGCGCCGCCGGCAGCGAGCCCGGCTCGATCGCGGTGATCGCCGCGTCGTCGCGCACCCCGTCCGGGTCGCGCAGCACCTCGACCAGCCGGCGCAGATCGGTCAGCGCGGTCGTCCCGTGGCGTGCACGTCGTCGAACACCTCGGCGACCCGGGGATCCAGGTCCGGGAGCACGTGCCGGGCCACGCCGACCCGCAGCACCATCGACGCCACGTGATGCGCCACGACGTCGTGCAACTCCCGGGCGATGGCGCCGCGCTCGTCGGCCCGCGCCGCCCGGCTCTCCGACTCGGCCCGCAGCTGCGCCTGCCGGCCCAGCTCCCGGGTGGTGCGGATGACCAGGCCGAGCAGCAGCGGCAAGCCCGACCTCCAGCACCAGCACGCCGAAGATCTCGCTGCGCACCGATCCGGCCGTGCCGGGCACGTCGAGCGACCAGGTAGACCGCGAACAGCAAGCCCGCGCACAACCAGATGGTCCGCGGTCGGGCCGCCCAGAGCGCCACCTCGAGCAGCGCCCAGCTCGAGCCCACCTGGTTGATCGTCGTGTCGTGCAGCACGCAGATCGCGACCGCCAGCAGCGCCGTCTGCACCACGAGGTTGACCACCGGCCGGCGGTACAGCGCGATCACGCAGACGAAGGCGATCAGCGCGAGCAGCCACTGCCGCTCGTTCGTCGCCCGCCCGTTGTCGTGCCCGAACAGCAGGTAGCCCACCCCGCTGAGGTCGAGCAGGACCATGCGCAGCCAGGTGTGCCGGCGGTCGAAGAGACGCCCCACCCAGCCCATGCCGATCAGCCTAGGCGTGCCGGGCGCCGGGCGGCGGTCCCCAGCACTAGCGCCGTGGCGATTACGGTGGCGGCCACGAGCGCCGCCCAGGAGCTCAGCGTGAGGGCGTCCGGGTTCAGCAGCGGTTGCCCGCGCAGGGCCTGCCAGGTCAACAGCACATTGAGTACGCCGTAGGCGCCGCCGGCGACCACCAGCAGCCGGGCCCGGGTCCCGTCGCCGAGCGCGGACCGGGTCAGCAGGAAGGCCAGCAACGGCAGGGCCTGCAGCGCGTGCAGCCCGACGAAGTGGCCGATCCGCAGGTCGCCGCCCGTGGTGCTCCAGCCCAGGAACGGCAGCCCCGGCCCGCCGTCCGGCACCCCGACGCTGTGCGCTCCGGCGATGCCGTCGATCTCCGGCTCCCCGCGCGGGACCGCCATCGGCACCGCGGCCAGCATCCCCAGAAGCGAAAGACCGAGACCCAGCCGATCCCGTACGCAATGGTCCGGTCCTGGATTCTCTGCCGCAACGCCGCCACCGCGATGATCAGATGGCCACGAACAGCAGCATGATCGAGATGCCCATCGCCTTCCAGAGCGCGGCGTCAACGGGGTGGTCTCGTTGTAGTGGCTGGTCGTGCCCCGTGCCGGCCTGAGCACGACGATCGCCTCCTCGATCACCGCCACCGCGACGATGACCACGGCGGCCCACTCCCCCACCCGGCTGCGGCGCGGCAGCACGGAGAGCATCCAGGCGATGGTGAACCCGTAGATGCCGAGCGAGACGGCGAACTTGAACGGCTTGACCCAGATCGGCGCCCCGGTGAGCACCCGCGGGTCGAGGAAGATCCCGGCCGCGGTGACGACGGCGAGCACCGCCATCACCCCGGTCAGCACCAGCAGCGGCCGGTGCCAGCGCAGTACGTCCGGTCGAGCGATCGCGAGAGTAGTCATACCCGCAGCCTGCGGACTCACGGCGATCGTTTCGCCCACCCGCGGGCCGCATCGGTGGCCTCGGGTCGGAGGTCGTCTCCTACCTGGGGAGGAGGACCGCCACGTGCAGTCCCTTGCCGACCGCGAAGGTCGACGCGGTGAGGCCGGGGTCGGCGGCGATCAGCGCGAGGAACGGCCGCACCTCGTCCGGGTGGGAGAGGACGTTGTCGATCGCGATCACCCCGCCCGGGCGCAGCACCCGCTTGGGGTGCGGCCACCAGCCCGGGTACTCGGGCCGGTCGGCGTCGAGGAAGAGCAGGTCGACGCTGCGGTCCGGGCGGGCGGCCAAGTAGGCGCCGCCGTCGCCGGTCTCGAAGGCGATCCGGTCGCGCAGGCCGGCCCGCTCGGCGTTGGCCAGGGCGTCGGCCGGCGGCGCGACGTCCACCGTGGTCACCGTGCCGCCGGTGTCCCGGGCCGCGGCGGCCAGCCAGAGCGTGGAGTATCCGTTCGAGGTGCCGATCTCCACGATGTCCCGGGCGTTGCCGACCCGCAGCAGCATCGTGAGCAGGTCCGCGGCGTCCGGCTCGAGGTTGCGCCGCCGGTCGCGCCGGTCGGCCTGGGTCGCGTCGAAGGCCTGGCCCTCGGCGTACAGGTCGTCGAGGAGGCTCCGCAGATCGCTCACGGCTTCACATCCATATCGAAATCGTCGGCGACGTCGTCCACCGGGACTACCCGCACCAGGTCGGCATGGGCTCGTAGATAGTCGCGGGCGCCGCGGTCGCCGGTGGCCGTCGCGATCACACCGGGCGAATGCTGCCGGCCCAGGAGAACCGGGTGGCCACGCCGGGTGCCGTACCCGCCCATCACCAGAGCGTCATCGGCGGCGAAGGCGGTCACTCTGCGCACCGCCTCGGCGGTCACCTTGGGCATGTCCACCAGCAGCACGACCGCGGCCTCGGCCGGCGTTGCGGTCAGCGCCTCGAGCCCCACCCGCAACGAGGAGCCGAGCCCGCTCGCCCAGTCCGGATTGATCACACTGGGCGGGAGCTCGGCCGCTTGCTCGAAGACGCTCGGGGCTTGCGCCCCGAGCACCACCAGACCGTCTCACACCGGCTTCCCGCAGGGTCTCGGCCGCACTCCACCAGCAGTTTTCCCTCGTACGCGACGAGCGCCTTCGGCATCCCGTAGCGGCGCCCGCCGCCCGCCGCCAGAATCAGTCCCGCCGTCTCCACAGGCCCGATCCTAGGGCTCGCGGTTGTAGAGCTTCTTCGACCAGAGGTAACCGCCGACCGCCATGACCGCGCACCAGGCCAGCGCGATCCACAGGTCGTGCCCGACCGGCTTGGCCAGCAGCAGCGCGCGAATGGTCTCGATGATCGGGGTGAACGGCTGGTGCTCGGCGAACCAGCGCAGGCCGGCCGGCATCGAGTCGGTCGGGACGAACCCGCTGCTGAGGAACGGCAGCAGGATGAGCGGCATGGGCGTGTTGCTCGCGCTCTCGACCGTCTTGCTCACCATGCCGAGCGCCACGCACAGCCAGACCAGCCCGAAGGTCACCGCCACCAGGAAGCCGGCCGTGAGCAACCATCCGAGCGGCGAGGCGGTGGGCCGGAAGCCGACCAGCAGCGCCACGCCGAT
>CAWCOK010000002.1:0-17439 GCA_963797135.1 uncultured Acidobacteriaceae bacterium
TCAGGGCCTGAATTTACACAAACTGTTTCCCAATGGCAGCGTCGCTACCAAATATTATGCGGCGAACTTCGACCACTCTTATGAGCAGGTGATCGAAGCGCTGGGCAGCACGGCGTTTGTCATTCGCCGCAGCACATGGGAGCAAGTCGGGATGCTGGATGAGCGGTTTCCTATGTTGCCAGGGTAACACTCGCATACTGTTACACGTTCAAGACCAAAGGCTATAAGGTGTACTACACGCCTTGTGCGGAGATCATCCATTACGGCAGCCAGAGCGTAAATCAAAGGGCGATAGCTGGCATCCGAATGCAGCATCAGGCGTTCATCGATTTCAGCGACCACTATGACTACTTCACCTCAAACCGGTTGGTGAAGCTCCTGATCCGCAGGCTGTCCGGTTGCGATATGGGCTGAAGCTTGCAGAGTACTATCTGGGCAGAGACAAGCGGGTGATTAAGGGCCCAGGACGAGCGAAGATGCCTCCGGCCGGCGGAGATTATCCGGCTTCGAAATAGACTACGGTCTAACCGTCTGTACTAGCGCTTCAATGGTAATTTGCTGTTCCTCATTGAAGGTCATGCTGTAATATCTGGCCTGGGAAGTCGTCGCTTTCACCCCCTTAGCCCTATATAATTATTCAGATGAAGACGGACCAGAGTTTCTAAAGCGCGCACATTTTGGAATGGGTGAGACAACATGATAGAAGGGCAGCGCGAGTTGGTGATCCAGCCCACACCCCGCCGGCCGCGCATCTCGGTCTGCATGGCAATCTACAACGGCGAGTACTATTTTCGGAGCAGATGCGTTCCATTCTGCCGCAGCTCAGCCCAAACGATGAAGTCGTCATCGTCGATGACGGCTCAAAGGATGCCAGCCTGGATCGGATCGCAGCCTTCAACGATCCTCGCATTCACGTCGCGCGGCACAAGAAAAATGAAGGAGTCATCAGCAGTTTCGAAGATGCTGTCCGTCTCACCAACGGAGACATCATATTCTTCTCCGACCACGATGATATCTGGGCTGCTGACAAGGTAGAGAAAATGCTTGCCCCCTTTGCGAGTGACGACCGCGTCTCCATCGTGACTTCTGCATACTCCGTGATCAACGCGAACAGGCAGCTCACAGTTGATGCAACGTTTTCCAATCGTCCGCCGTTCACCTCAGGTTTTTTTGCCAACTTGTACATCAACCGATTTCAAGGGTCCACGATGGCAATTCGGCGCACGCTGGTGCCACATGTCCTGCCCTTTCCGAAGGATTGCAGCTTCGTGCATGACGAGTGGATCGGCTTGCGCAATGCGCTTCTTGGAGGAAGGGTAATCTATCTTCCTCAGCCCTTGCTCCTCTACCGGCGTCACGGGAACAAAGATGACAGCAAGACGCGAAGTCTGTACGGCAAGCTCAAAAAGCGCTTGGAACTCCTGCTCGCATTGGCGCGGTATCGCGGATCGAACATTCGAACCGCTATCCGACAAATTCGTGTTTCCGCGTTAGGGAATGGAACCATCCTCTATGTCTGCTGATCGTGTTTGCGCGGTAGTTGTCCACTATCACCCCAATGCCAACAATCTTGGCGATTTGCGCAATCTGCATCGGCTCGCCGGTGAATTCGATCATGTGGTTGTGGTCGACAATGGTTCTGCCGTCGAACCGCTTGCACGCCTTCGCAAAACCGTTGCCGAGACAGGCGCGAACCTGATTGAGTGGTCCGAATTCGGGATTGGAACAGGGTTTAATCTCGGCCTGGACTGGACCCTGCGACACGGCTTTGAATTTGCGGTTCTCCTCGATCAGGACAGCTTCATGATACCGGGATTTCGCTCCGCCATTCTGGAGCATTATGACGCGGCGCCGGAGCGGGGAAACTCGCAATCGTTTCCCCGATTCACATTGACCGGACCTACGGCACTGAGATTCCGGCGCGTCCGGGACCGGCGGTTGCCCTATCACGATTTCCTCCGGATCATTGGTACCCCTTGCTATCTATCAGAAGCACGGAGCTCTGATCGACTCCTTCTTTCTGGATCACATCGACACGGAATACTGCCTTCGACTGGTGAAGATCGGGTACAGAATTGAAGTATGTGAGCGGGTGCCGGTGCATTCCATCGGACACCCGAGGCGGGTAAGGCTTTTTCAACATACGCTGTTTACCTTGACCAATCACGGGCCCAACAACCGGTACTACAGCGTAAGAAACCGCATCTGGATCATCCGGAGGTATTTCGGTACTTTTCCCGGCTTCTCCCTTGTCATGGCTAAGACGATCGGCTACGACCTAATTAAGATTGTCATTGGAGAAAGACAAAAGGGAACGAAGCTGTCTCGAATGCTGCGCGGCGCGGTGGACGGGCTGGGGACGCGGCGGCCCCTATACTCGTTCGGTGGTCTAGCGAGACTTCCTCCGATTTTCTTATCGGGGCGACCATGTGACCCAGACTGGCACCCAAAAGCCCACCAAAGCTTGCCAAAACTCCTGTCCGTTCGCATGTGCCTGTGATATCTTCCGACGCGAATCGAGCACGACATCTCGGGAGAGTGCACAACCCTTACTATGGGATTGCCGCGCCATTTTGTCTTCATCGCAAGCCTGGCCTTAATGCTCGAGACCATTGATAATAGGTCTGGGCGTTACACTTGATTGGCGGAATTGGTAATAACAGGGCAGAGATTGGTGAGGAGAATTGGGATGCCACTAGAAGTACTAAGCAAGCACATAGGTGGGGACGTTGTGGTGCTGGCCCCAAAGGTGCTGGGAGACGAGCGCGGGTTTTTCATGGAGACCTATCGGGCTGATAACTTCGGCGATTTTGGATTGCCTACAGAGTGGGTGCAGGATAATCACTCGCGCTCGGCGAAGGGTGTGCTACGCGGTTTGCATTTCCAGTGGGATCCGCCCATGAGCGAACTGATGCGAGTCACGAATGGCACGGCATTCCTGGTTGCCGTCGATATCCGCAAGGGCTCACCAACGCTGGGGCAGTGGTTTGGCGCCGAAGTGTCCGCTGAAAACAAGAAACAGATATATGCACCGTATGGCTTTGCACGCGGATTCTGCGCGATAACTGACGGTTGCGAAGTCCAGTATAAGTGCACTGGAATCTATAACTCCAAGGCTGAATCCGGTATTTACTACAAGGATCCGGGGATCGGTATCGATTGGCCGCTCCAGGATGACAGGTTTCGGACAAGGACGCGAAGGCCCAGACATTGGCACAGTGGCTTGATTCTCCGTTTTCTGTAAATATTACTTATAAAGCCAAGATAGAGAATGAAGGTAATGAGAAAGAGAGATAGTGTGCGTACTTTAATTGCCGGTGGTGCTGGATATGTGGGGAGCGCTCTGATTCCACAATTGCTCGAGCGCGGCCAATCAATAGATGTCGTCGACCTCTTTTGGTTCGGCAACCACCTTGATCCGCAGGTCGGCGTGATTCATAAGGACATCTTCGATCTGCAGACTTCTGACCTGGCGGGCTATGACCAGGTTGTGTTCCTCGCCGGCCTTTCCAATGATCCGATGGCGGAGTTTTCCCCCGCCAAGAACTTTATTTACAATGCTGCGGCCCCGGCATACCTGGCGTATACGGCCAAGAAAGCAGGCGCGAAGCGCTTTATCTACGCAAGCTCCTGCTCGTTTATGGCTACACCGAGAACGAGTTGTTCGACGAAGACCGCCCCGTCAGCTCGGCTTATCCCTACGGAATTTCCAAGCTGCAAGGGGAACGCGCAGTGCTGCAGATGTGCGACGCTGATTTCTCAGTCATTGCTCTTCGCAAAGGAACTGTTTCTGGGTACAGCCCGCGGATGCGGTACGACCTGTTGGTGAACACTATGTTCAAAACTGCCATGAAAGAGGGAGTGATTCGCGTTAGCAATCCTGCCATCTGGCGGCCGTTTCTGAGCATTGAGGATGCTGCCACTGCGTACATCCGGGCGATTGAAGCCAATGGACGCCTGTCAGGCGTGTTCAATATTGCATCCGGAAACGCAACCCTCGGCGAAATCGCGGACGAAGTGCGCGCGACGCTGAAAGGCGATCTGAATATCAAGCTCGACCTGGAGATGAATCACGTTCACGACGTGCGGAACTACAAGGTCGCCATCGATCGCGCGACGAATATTCTCAGCTTCCATCCCCACACGACGTGAATCGATTGTTCGCAACCTGGTTGCGAACATGGACAAGTGCAAGGACTGGGATAACCCTGCCTATTACAATATCCGCGTGTTCAAGGAGCACGAGACAGCAGAGGACCGGCAACTAGCGCCTCGCAGGCCGGAGAAGCTAGTGAAGATCGCGGCCTTAGGGGCAAATGGACAACTTGGAAGCGACATCTGTGTAGCATTCGAAGCCAATGGAGACTCGGTCGCGCGTTTGACACATGCAGACTTAGAGATCGCTTCGGAAGACTCAGTCAAGTCGGTACTGTCTGCGATTGCGCCTGATCTGGTCATCAATCCGGCCGCAATGCACCATGTGGAGAAGTGTGAGGCTGATCCTACCGGAGCCTATGCGGTGAATGGTATTGGGGCTCGCAATGTGGCTAAGTGCGCTGCGGAGATCGGCGCGGCCGTAGCCTTTATCAGCACCGACTATGTCTTCGGCGGAGAAAAGCAGTCGCCATATGTAGAGAGTGATGCGCCGTCACCTTTGAATGTATATGGCATCACCAAGGTTGCAGGTGAACACTCCACTCGTTGCCAGAATTCCAGGCATTGACTCCTCCGAGTTTCAGGTCTTTATGGAGTGAGTCCGTGCCGGGCCAAGGGCGGCTTGAATTTTGTAGAGCTGATGTTGAAGCTCTCAAAAGAACGCGAAGAGCTTAGGGTGGTGGATGACGAATTTGTCTCTCCAACGCCGACCTCCCAGGTGGCACACAACCGGTTAAATTGAGCCGCACTGAAGCTTACGGGCTTTATGATGCCACGGCCGAGGGTAGCTGCTCTGGTACGAGTTTGCCCAGGAGATATTTGCGTTGAGTGAAGCCAAGGCGCGGCTGGTGAAGGCGCTGCCCGGTGAGTTCCCTGCGAAGGTTCCGCGGCCCAAATACTCGGTGCTGGACAATAAAGCACTGCGCGATGCATCACTCAATGTATTTACGGATTGGCGCATCGGATTACGCGATTATCTTGGAGCCAGAGTCGCCTTTGCGGGCTGAGGCAGTTATATCCAGAAGAACAGGCGCGAAGTGTCATCTAGAGACTACGATTTCGCAATTATCGGCGCGGGCATCGTTGGGCTGGCGACTGCGTTGGAGTTCATCCGATCGCACTCGTCAGCTTCGCTTCTTGTTCTCGAGAAGGAAGACCGCGTGGCCGCGCACCAGACCGGTCACAATAGCGGCGTGATCCACTCGGGCATCTATTACAAGCCGGGTTCACAGAAGGCGCGCATGTGTGTGCAGGGCGCGGCGGAGATGGTGCAGTTCTGCATTGACCAGAAGCTACCCCACGATATTTGCGGCAAGTTGATTGTGGCGACAAGTGAGGACGAACTTCCCGGGCTGGACGAGTTGTTTCGGCGCGGCGTCGCCAACGGCGTGCCCGGCGTACGGATGATCAATGCGGAAGAGATCCGTGAAATTGAGCCGCACGCCGCGGGGATCCGGGAATTCTCGTGCCGGGAACTGGAATCACGGACTACGCGCTGATCTGCAAGCGTATGGCGGAAATGATTAGCGAACACGCAACCTTGCAGCTGAATGCGCAAGTCACGGGCATCAAGCGGGAAGGCGGCAAGACGATCCTCGCATCCACCGCTGGGGAGTTCCGGGCAAAGTATGTGGTCAACTGTGCTGGGCTGCAGAGTGATCTGGTCAGCCGCATGGCCGGTGCCAAACTGAATCTGCGCATCGTGCCCTTCCGTGGTGAGTACTACGAAATTACCTCGGAGAAGCAGGATCTGGTTCGCGGACTCATCTATCCGGTGCCTGATCCGCGCTTTCCATTCCTGGGTGTTCACTTTACGCGGAAGATCCATGGCGGCGTGGAAGCCGGCCCGAACGCGGTGCTCGCCTTCAAGCGCGAGGGTTACAGCCGCACATCGTTCAGCGTGGCTGATACGCTGAGTGTGACGACGTCTGCCTGTTTCTGGATCATGGCGGCGAAAATGTGGAAGAGTGGGATCGGCGAATACGTCCGCTCATGGAATAAGCACGCCTTCACCAGTGCACTCAGAAAGCTGCTGCCGGAACTCTCCATCCGCGACATTAAACCCGGTGGTTCGGGCGTGCGGGCGCAGGCGCTCGATAGTGACGGAAAATTAGTGGATGACTTTCGTTTCGTGAACACCGAGGGCATGCTTCACGTCTGCAATGTGCCTTCACCGGCCGCAACTGCATCTCTGGTTATCGGACGAGAGATCGTACGCAGGGTGGAACAGGGCGCGCAAGGCTAGCGACAAGAACATACGTGACGCGCAAATTGCGCTGGGCAGACAAATATTCAATCCCTGGCTATTCTGCAAGATCTGAACGTTCGTGGCTTTCTTATCGTCTCTCATCCCAATAAATCTCGTGTGCCGCAGGAACCAATTTCAGAAGGAATCTGTGTGAAAAAAGCTTTGGGTGGCACCAAGCGAAGTTCGTTCGGGCCCATTCATAAGGTTGTACTCCAGTTGAACGGAGCGAATGTCCAGCTCTTCTGCCTCGACGATTTCCGCGATGTTTCTCCCAACGAGACGTGGACCGTCGCCGTCTACAGCGGCGACCACTTCTACACCACCACCAAGAGCGGAAACAACTTCAAATATATGGAAGAGGCCTACATCTACAGCATGCTCGGCAAGTCGAACGGCCATGGCGGCTCGTTCGATAACGAGGACGTTCAGGATGCTCTCTGGTACATCTTCGATCCGCAGCACTACAACAGCCTGTCCAATGATTCGAAGACTCTCTTGGGAAATGCTGACGACTTCAGCTACACCAAGTCGTTCCTCGATGACTACAACTTCTACATCCCGACGGATTGGCCGCGTGGCTATGGACAGCCGCAGGACTTCATCGGAGTCAACGCTACTCCCACTCAACTCTCACAGACTCCGGAGCCTTCAACTCTAATGTTGCTCGGCACAGGATTGATCGGAGCTGCAGGTGCAGTTCGCCGCAGGCTGGCGACCCGCATCTCCTAACAAACCCCGGCGAGGTTGCCTAGCCCGTTTCCTCGCCGGGGTTTTATATGCCGTGATCCCAGCCAATACTCGCGGAGTCCCCTGCCCACTCATCTCTATGCCTCAGCGCCCTAGTTGTACTCAAGCTCTAGCGGCGAGTACGTGAGCGTCCCATCCTTCTTCTCATAATGCAGAAACATCTTGTGGTCGCCGTTCACCCGAACCGCGACGATGATTCCTGTCCCGAACGTTCCCGTCCCCGCCGTCTTTGAGATATCCACCTTGTGCGACTTGATCGGACCCACCGAGCTCTCCGTAGTCCAGTCCTCCGTAAACCGCTTCAACGTGTAGTCGTACTTCTCCGGATGCTTCTGCCAATCCGGATCATTCATCCACAACCCATAAGCCTGGTTGTAGTCCTTCGCCTCGAGAGCATCGAAAAACTTGTCAACTTTGTGCTCCACAGGCAGGTTCGAAAAGAACCACCCATGCCCAAGCAGGTAACCGCCCACCCCCATCACGGCCGCCAGCAATATCAGCCCGAGCCCTCCGATCACCAGGCCCGTCTTGCGTTTCTCCTTACCGGAGTCATAGTTCGGTGCGTTCAGCAGCGTCATCGTCGCTCTACCTCGTCCTCGCTATATTAGACGCTCTCTCAACCACCGAGCACATGCCGCCGTTCTCCCCGAATCGCTCCTTCCTCCAAAATCGTTTAAGCTGAAGCGCATGGGCCAGACCAAAGGAGTCAGCTCCGCGCGTCGCATGTGGATCGGCGCGCAGTCCTGGGCGCTTCGCCGCCTCGCCTCGTTCTCGCGAACACCCCGCTACGCCGCCCACCTCGAAACCGGCACCTCCGGCGAGCGCGAAGCCCTCTTCCATCTCCGCCGCAACGGATACACAGTCGTCGCTCGCCGCTGGCGTACCGGCCGGCTCCGCGGCGACATCGACCTCATCGCCTGGCACGGCGCCACGCTCTGCATCATAGAAGTCAAAACCCGCACACGCCGCGATGCCGGCCCAGCCGAGATGGCAGTCGACGCCGACAAGCAACGCACTCTTCGCGCCCTCGCCCGCGCCTATCTCCGCCGCCTCCCAGCCAACGCGCGAGAAGCAGAACTGCGCTTCGACGTAGTCTCCGTCTATCTCGAACCATCGCCGCAAAGCACCGGCCCGCACTTCGAAATCAACCAAGGAGCCTTCGGATGGGCCTAACCTACACCCAGGCAACGGACCTCTCTCTCCTCGACCCCGTCGAGCTCTCCGAGCGTCTCGCCTCAACACTCCGCGACGCCGTCCCCTGGCTCGTCACCCTCTCCAACGCCGACGCATCCATCCCCGAGCGCGAAGGTAAGTGGTCTACGAAAGAAGTCATCGGCCACCTCACTGACTCTGCCGTCAACAACCTCGGCCGCATCGTCCGCATGCAGATCGCCCACGAGCATATGCCCGGCTACGCACAGGAACAATGGGTCCGCGTCCAGCACTACCGCGACCGCGAGTGGGCAGAAGTCCTCGCCCTCTGGTTCGCACTCAACGAGCACCTCGTCTGGACCATTCGCCACATCAACCCTCGCGCCCTCCCCAACGAAGCCACCGTAGCCAGCTCACCCATCACCCTAGGCTTCCTCGTCGAGGACTACATCGCACACATGCAACACCACCTGCGCAATCTCCGCTCCTGGCTGCACCCCGGCGAAGCGTAGTTCATCTCTAAAGTGTCATTTCGACCGGAGCGGCTCACGGCCTCATCGTGAGGTGCGCAGTGGAGAAACCTGCTTCTCCACCTCCCGCCGTGGCGACTCAGCTCGATGCTCGCGCCTCGCGCGGAGCCGTCTCATGCACTCTCTTCCACGCCCGCCGCATCTGACGAGCCGAGCCGAAACCCGCCTTCTCAGCCACCTGTTCCATATCCATCTCGGTCTGGCTCAGCAGTTGCCGCGCCAGCGCGACGCGCAAATTGTTCTTGTACTCGGTCACGCTCATCCCCGCGTACTCCTGGAACAGCCTCGTCAGATGCCTGCTGCTCGCGCCCGCCATCCTCGCCAGTGAACCCAGAGGCCACCGCTCCGCCGGATTCTTCGTAATCGCGTCCTGAACCCGGTGCACTGCCGGATGAACGTGATTCCTTCCCTCCAGCCACGGTGAGATCTGCGGCTCCGCGCCACCCCTTCGTAGATACACCACCAGGTAGCGCGCAATCGCCGCCGCCATGGAATGCCCCAGCTTCCTGCTCACCATGTAAAGCATCAGGTCGATCCCCGCCGTCACCCCCGCACTCGTGAAGCGGTCCCGGTCCTCCACAAACAAACGGTTATCCACCACCCTCGCCGCTGGAGCCACCCGCGCCAGCTCCTCACAATCCAGGTAATGCGTCGTGCAAGCATATCCATCCAGCAATCCCGCCCGCGCCGCAAGCATCGCGCCCGCGCAGATCGATACCACCGTATGCCCCGGCCTCACTACATCCTTCAGCCACTGCACAATCTCCGCGTCGCCCCTCAAATCTCTCTGCGGAGCGGGCCACCCCGCTGGCATCATCACCTTCTCAACATCCCCAAACAGCATCACCATCGCATGGTCCGGCAGCTCTTGCGGAAGCTGTTCGATCCCCGTCAGCGCAATCCCGATCGACGTCATCACCGAGTTCAGCGGCCCCACGTATCGCACCTCGAACCGTACCTTGTCCTGGTAGATATTCGCCAGCCGCAGCACCTCCATAGGCCCCGCCACATCCAGCAGCAGCGTCGGCTGCGTCAGTGCAGCAAACACAGGAATCACTTCACAATCTTGCACCTGTTCAAATCCTGCAGATCTCACGCCGCCACCTCGTGCTCCGCAGCCATCACAGCTCGCGCCAGGGCCTCCTTCACCGTCACCACCCGCGCAAAACGCCCATCCAGAACCAGCTCTGTCCGCGCCTTGATCTCCTCAGGCGTCCACACCCTTCCCTGTCGATCCGTCATCTCCCAGGTCAGCGTCGCCTCCGTTACAAAATCCACCTCGTACCCCAGGTCTGACGCATGCCGGGTCGTCGTCTCGCAGCACTGCTCCGTCCGTATACCGCAAACGATCAGCCGCCGGATTCCCTGCTGCACCAGCCACACATCCAGTCCCGAACCCACCAGTGCGCTATGGCTCCGCTTCTTGAACCGCGCATCCGGCTCCATCCGCACACCCTCCAGCAACCGCACATTCCCCGACCGAAGCGAGAACACCCCTTCCTCCTCCACGTGAAACACCCTCACGACCGGAATCCCCTCCGCCTTCGCCCCATCGATCAACGCCTGCAACCGCTCCATAAACACCGGAACACCGCGGTCGTTCCAGTAAGACCGATGCCGAAACGACTCCTGCACATCCACCACCACCAGCGCTGTCTGAAGATTGCTCATAAATCGCCAAGGCTCCTTTTCGGCCATAAATACCAACTCATGCGAACCTAATCCTAACCGCGCTTTTCTTGAGCCGAAAGCACTCTGCAAGCCTAATACCGGACAAAAACGGACATCTATATCCGCAACGGATTAAACTGTCTACCAGAGATTCTGTATCGGGAATGAGATCAAAGAGATAAACGGCAAATCCCCTGAAATAATTGACCGCTCTCCAGAGCCTTGTTACCGTAACCCTCGACTCAACCAAACTTAAGGGCCAAAGCAAGATCATGAAATCCGTACTCCTCCCCTGCCTTCTTTCTGCTTTCACCGCTACCACTGTCCTCGCCGCTCCCCGCAATTCTCCCCGCGCAAGGACATCCCCACCGGCCTTGTTTCTCTGAACCTCAATAGCCTTGTCATCGCCGACTTCAACGGTGACGGCAGACCCGACTTTGTTGTCACTGACTGGCGAGGTAAGAACATCCAGGCTTATCTGAATCAGGGAGGCGGGAACTTCTCTGCCCCTGTCATCACACAGCAGTCAGATCCCACGCTCGCAGAAGGCCCAGTCGTCGCTGGAGACTTCGACGAAGATGGCAAACAGGACATCATTGTCTCTCCACTCGGCATCGCCAATGGACCTTACAATGGAAATGCGATCTTCTACTCAGGCAACGGAGACGGCACATTCACGCAACGTTCCAAAATCACTCCGGTGAGTTGGGGTCCTGCCGCCGCCGTCGCTGACCTGAATCAAGACTCCCACCTTGACCTACTTAGCCAATTCGAATCCGCCTGCAATCTCCTCCGGAGATGGCCGCGGCTCATTTTCAGTTCATTCCTATGACGGAATACCGGGTATCGCTCAAGGATTTGCCATAGGCGACTTCAACGGTGATGGAAAACCAGAGATCGTTGCAACTTCCTCGACTACTTATCCTACTTCGACGAATGCTGTGCAGTTGTTGCAGATTCCTTCGTTCGGAAATAACTTTCGCATAACCCCCATCGATCAATCCATCTACTCTCCAGGGACCATCGCCACTGCGGATTTCAACGGTGACGGAAAGCTCGATCTGCTCGTCGGCGGCCAAAGCATTGCTGTCGGCTTGCCAGCCACCGCCACAATCTTCCTCGGCAAAGGCGATTTCACATTTCCCACGCGCATCAGCCTTCCTCTCCCTAACTCCACCCTAAAGACCCAGGCGTGGACAACCATCGCCGACATAAACAACGACAAGAAACCCGACGTAGTCATAGCCGACGCAGGTAGTAGCACCCTCAACATCTTCCTAAACGACGGCACCGGCACCTTCCCTCAAACCGCGCCTGACTTCACTGCAGAGCTACCGCAAAAAGTCGGCCAACTCGCAACCGCCGACTTCAACGGCGATGGCCTACCCGACATCATCGTCACCAACTACCAGAATCAGAACGTCTCCATCTTCTTCTCGCAGACCGCCCCAACCCTTACCCTCACCTCCAACTCTCCTCCGTCTTCACTGGCTCCTCAATCACCTTCATTGCCAAAACCACAAGCTCCTCCACCACACCCCCCACCGGCACCGTCACCCTGCTCGACGGCACCACCTCCCTCGGCCAGCAGACGCTCGACGCCTCCGGCCAGGCCACCTTCTCTCTCTCCAACCTCAGCACCGGTCAACACTCCCTCACCGCCAGCTACGCCGGTGACCCCAACTTCACTCCCGCCACCAGCGCCGCGCTCACCCAGTCCATCACTGACTTCCAGGTCTCCGTTCCCACCGCCTCTCAGACCATCACCGCTGGCGGCGTCGCAACATACACCCTCAACGTAACTCCCGCAGGCGGCCTCATCGGCTCCATCACCATCACCTGCTCACAACTCCCTGCGCTCACCACCTGCGACCCCATCACCGTCCCAATCAATGGCCAGCCCGCAACTGCCGCGCTTACCGTCCACACCACCGCCCCCGTCACTCGCAGCACATCCACCATTCGCGCAGCGGCCTTCGGACTCTTCTCAATCGTCCTCACCGCTCTCCTTCCATTGCGTCGCCGACGAAGCTTCCAACTCATCACCGGCCTTGTTGCCATCACCCTCATTGGTTCCCTCGCAGGCTGCAGCAGCGGAACTTCCAGCGCAACAAAGACGCCAGTAGTCGTCACCCCGGGCACCCCTCAAGGCTCTACTCCCTTCACCATCACTAGCACGATCACATTGAGCGGCCAGACCCTAACCCACACCACTACAGGGACTTTGGTCGTCCAATAGGTTTTGTCTTTTAGTCAACGCTAACGTTATAAATAGTAATCGCTAACTTTTCACTAATAAAACACGAATAATAATTTTGACATGCCTATGTCGCAATGACAGAATACTGTCATGACGTCAGAAGCACCCACCCTTCGAGACCGCCAGGCAGCCGCCACACGCGAGCAAATCCTTGAGGTCGCCATGCATCAACTCGGCCAAAACCCGCGTGGAACCTTCTCGCACGAGTCCATCGCCGAGTCCGCAGGAATGGGTGCCCGCACCGTCTATCGTCACTTTCCCGATCGCGCCAGCCTTCTAAACGCGCTCTGGGACCGCCTCCGCGAGGCTACACAGACCCGCTTCCCCAGCGCTGAGGAAGAGATTCTTCCGTTAGCGCAAACTGTCTTCCGCGAGTTCGACGCTAACGAGACCCTCGTCCGCGCCGTCCTCAACTCCCCCGCCGGCACCGACGTCCGCGAGCGTGGAGGCATCGAAGGCCGAGCCGCCTTCACCCAAAGCCTCGCCCCCAGCCTTGAAGGTCTACCCGAGCGCGAAAAGGCCCGCATCATCGCGGTCTTCGCCTCTATCTATAGCGCACCCTTCTGGCAGCTCCTCCGCGATCGCGGCCAGCTCTCCGGCCCCGAAGCCGAAAAAGCCGTCTCCTGGGCTCTTGAAACACTCCTCACCGCAGCGAAATCCATCACCGGGCCCCGCCTCGTCGAAGGCAAAAAGAAAGCACAAAAGGGAACGTGAATCGTCATGAACAAATCCGAGAAGTTTGAACTCCTGGGTGTCGAACTCGAGTGGAGATTGACCGATACCGAAACAGGCAACCGCTACTGTGTCCTTGAAGCCACCATCCCTCCCGGAGTCATGGTGCCTCCCCATCGCCACCCCGACCAGGAGGCCTTCGTCATCCTCGAAGGCGCCCCTGAATTTGCTACCGAAGGCCCCAACGGCCTCGAGTGGTGCTTCGCCGTTCCCGGCGAGACCATCAACGCCGCTCCCATGTCCCTGCACGGCTTTCGCAACCCCACCACGTCCGACGTCCGCATCATGATCACCTGCACCCCAAACCTCGGACGCTTCTTCGAGGACGCCGGCCTCCCCTGCCACGACGAAAGTCCGTACCGTAACCGTGTCCCTTCGTTCGAGCAGGTGCAGCGCGTCCTCGAAATCGGCGAACGCTACGGCCACGTCTACTCGACTGACGAACCCGGAGAGTGCAAACGCACCCCGGCAAGCTTCGCCATCAAACACCTCCTCACCCTTCCAACCGTATCCAGCCTCAATAAGGCGTACCTCTTCTAACTCCAGTGGCGGCTCACCTCCGCCACCCTTATTGCCTTGGTTCTCTCTGTTTCCCCGTCTATGCGTGGGGCCACCGGCCGACAATAGCGTGATGGCAGTGAATGTTGACGCAAGTGGCGAGACAGCCACCCTTGGGACTTCACGGAAACTCAGGCCGCCCTACCGTCCTTCTGATCCCGCGGCGTTGGAGACGCGGTTGTTCCATAGGTGTGGCTAGGAATTTGCGCTACGCCAATAACGCATCTGGGGCATACGATCGGGCAACCCACGCCGCTTGATCATCGCCATTCCCCGCGTTTGCAAGGCGCTTGAATGCCAGCTCGCGGGCAATCATGACATCTCGACTTGAGCATCCTAAAAGCATCGAGCAATCTTCGTCAGAATGCTTTTCAAGAACTGACATGACGAAGACAAAACGCTCGAAGGCACTTAGTGAGACTATCGCCGCAAAGAGGTTGTCCCTTCCGAATATTGCCAAACCTTTATCGCTCATCAATGACAGATTGTCAGTGTGTTCTGGCGCGGGCATAATCATCCGTATTGCATGCTTGAGGATGGAGCGGCGCGCCCATGACCGGGCCCATTCCATGAAAACGCTGATTCCCTCAGCGCACTCCGCCAAACCGGAGACATGACAGTGCTCGGCAATATCTGTGTCAGCGGTTAGAAGGAACGAGAACAGGTACAGGCTGCTGATCTCCTCAGCCAGAATATTGGCTGTGGCTCTTTCGTCAAAGATGTGCATCGGCTCCAGCATGTTTACCTCTTCATTTCTAGTCCGTTCAATCGGCATCTGATTCAAACGTGTTCAACGGCTAATGCCCTCATCGCAATTGAATGTGTGAGTGAATTAGTTCAGTGCTTCGAACCGATGGAAGTGATTCACATCTTTTATTGGAAGTGTGCGGGTTCTGAAAACCTTTGGACGCCCCAGATAATATCCCTGAAATAGCCGGAATCCTTCTTCGAGAGCCGTTTCAAATTCTTCGTTGGTCTCGATTTTTTCTGCCACCAGCGTCACAGCATTCCTCTTCAGGCGACGAAGAATCTCTCTACGCTCCTCTTGGCAGGAGAGCCGAAAATCGACCTTGACATAGTCCGCAAGCGCGATCAATGCTTCCATCTTTTCGCAATGCTGAAAGTCATCAAGCGCAATTTGGTAGCCCAACGCCTTCATCCTGCGGCAGGCAGCCAGAACCTCTTTGTCTGGCGCAACCGTTTCAAGAAGTTCAAGCACGGTCGAAGGCGGTAGCCGTATTAATAACCCTCGTACCAGTGCTTCACGTGTGCAGTTCACAAAGGTTCGACGGCCTCCTGTGAGCTCCTCGACACTATGAAGCATCCGATTGCCAATCATGAGCTTCGTCGCCGTGTCGGAATCTCCTGTGAACCGGTTATCCCACCCAGAACGAGCCAGCGCCTCGTAGCCGAAGATATCTCTTCGACGATTGAAGATCGGCTGGAGCGCGAGAAAGCAGCTGCTGCGGCCATCAGGACCAGACGGACCCAACGCAGGGATCATTCGATTTCCAGAGCCATCGTCCCACCCTCGAGGACGGCGTCGTCGCACTGAACTGAAGACATTCAAAATTTCTCCTCCTTCGAATCAGCCAAGGACGCAGTGCGAAAGTTACAAGTAAGCCGTTCATTCTCAGTTTCTTCTGAATTGAAAGTTTCACTTCTTTGCGCCAGCCCCATCAGAAGCCGCCTTCGCTAGCGTTGTTCGCTCTTTCGCAAGGACTCATCTCCGATCGGAGTGGGTTGAGATCGTCTGCAAGCTTATGAAAGCATCCCGTGCCTGCCGGTGGAATGTTCGGAACAGTATGTTCAACCCTTCCTTGATGCGCCCTTGTTTTTCATAAACTTAAAGGTGGTCGCCGGGATCGTTTGCTATCCGACAAACGGACGTTTGCTGTGATAGAGTCACTCAAACCAGAAGCGAAGAGGCGTATGTCGTCCATCGATCCAGATTCGAAACCGGATGGACTTAGTGCGGAGAGAGCCGGTTTGGTACGCGATCATCTCAAAGAGGTGCTCGCGAGTCGTGCGTTTGCGGGAAGCAAGCGCGCTCAGGGCTTTCTCCAATTGATCGTGGAGCATGCGCTGGCCGGACGATACGATTCCCTCCGCGAGCGAACGATTGGAGCCGAGATGTTCGGCCGTCCGATCGACTACGACACCTCAAATGACGCGGTGGTTCGGGTCAAAGCGACAGAGGTCCGAAGAAAGCTGGCGCAGTACTATCAGGAATCGGTGAAAGAGCCGACAGTCCGCATCGAACTTCCGATTGGGACTTACGTACCGAAGTTTCAATGGAAGTCTCTCGAATCATCGGCCCCACCATCTGGCGAAACCGAGATCCCGGCGCTCCCGGAGAAGAGCACCGCGCCGGTAGCGTCCGGCGAGACGCCAAAGATAAACGAGCCATCCCGTCTCTCGAAAGGGAAGTTACGCCGCGCATCGTTCATGCCACTCGCCATCTCACTGGGACTATGCCTCATTACCATCATCGGTTACGCCGCCTTCAAAAACTGGTTTAAGGATTCGAGTAAAGGAACGAAGATTAGCTCCATTGCGATCCTGCCGCTTGAAAACCTCTCAGGCGATCCGGCCCAGGACTACTTCGCTGACGGCATAACGGAAGAATTGATCTCCGACCTGGGCCAGGTTTCTGCCTTGCGAGTCATCTCACGAACCTCGGCGATGACGTATAAGGGCACGAAGAAGACCCTGCCGGAGATCGCCCACGAACTCGGAGTGGATGCAATCGTGGAAGGGTCAGTTCTGCGTGAGCATAACCAGGTGCGAATCACAGTCCAATTGATCGATGCCAGGACCGACAATCACATCTGGGCAAGTAACTATGTGCGCGACCTCACCAGTGTTCTTGCGTTGCAGGGCGAGGTCGCACAAGCCATTGCGGACCAGATCAGCATCAACGTAACGCCACAGGAGCAGGCGCGCCTGGCACGTGAACGCCCCATCGATCGAGAGGCCCACGATCTGTACCTGCAGGGCGTCTACCTTCTAAATCAGGGCGATCCGAAAAGTGCCGTCGCTTATCTGCAGAAGGCCATCGACGAAGATCCCGACTACGCGCAGGCGCACGCTGCATTGGCCAATTGCTACGGCTGGATGGGTGAAGCTGGCTGGATGGCTTATACCGAGGCATTCCCCAGGCAGAAATCCGAAGCAACCAGGGCGATCGAGTTGGATCATTCTTTACCCGAGGGCCATGCCGAGCTTGCGAACGCCGTGATGGATCTTAGCTGGGACTGGATCAATGCGGACAAGGAACTCAAGCTCGCGCTTGAGCTCAATCCGAACTTGGCGTCCGTCCATGCCACCTACGCCTTTTACCTTCAGCGCGTAGGCCGGATACCAGAAGCGATTTCGGAGGTCAA
>CAWCOK010000003.1:0-73672 GCA_963797135.1 uncultured Acidobacteriaceae bacterium
TCGGCGAGGTGCATGAACGCGGCAAAGTTGTCGCCGAGGCCGACCGGGTCGAAGATCGTCGCACCTTGCCCGGCGGCAGCGACGTAGAAGCGCCCACCGCACTGCAAGGTCTGGACGGCCACCGCTCGCCCCGAACCGAAGGCGTGTAGCAGCAGTCCCCCGAGGCACAGGAAGGGGAGCTGGGGCAACGCGAACATCGACCCGCTGCCTGACTTCTCGAACGTGATGGCGCGCGGCATCATCGCCATCAACATCGACAAGGACGACGAGCTCATCGCCGCTCGCATCACCAGCGGCGACGACGTCGTCTTCCTCGCCACCCACGACGGCATGGCCGTCCGCTTCTCCGAGGCCTACGACTCCGAAAAGTCCGGCGGACTCCGCCCCATGGGACGCAACGCCGCCGGAAACAAGGGAATCACCCTCAAGAAGGGCGACTACCTCATCGGAACTGCCGTCACCCCATCCGCCGAGTACCGCGACAAGCGCCGCGACGAGCTCGCCGCCGAGAAGAACCTCGTCAAGGACCTCACCAAGGTCCGCTCCGAGATCGACGCCGCCAACGAAGCCCTGCAGAAGTCCCGCGATGCCGCCAACGGTGAAAAGGAAAGCGACGCCATCAAGGCCGCTCGCAAGAAGCGCGAAGACGCATACGAGAAGCGCGACGCATCGACGAAAAGCTCGGCCTCAGCCCCTGCCTCATCCTCTCCGTCACTGAGAACGGCTTCGGCAAGCGCACCGACGTCGAGGAGTACCGCCTCACCAGACCCGCGGCGGCTCCGGTGTCATCAACATGAAGGCGACCACCAAGACCGGCAAGGTCTCCTCCATCCAGCTCGTCGACGACACCAGCGAGCTGATGGCCATCAGCCAGTTCGGAAAGATCATCCGCATCGACACCAAGTCCATCCGCGCCGCAGGCCGCTCCACCCAGGGAGTCAAACTCCTCAACCTCGAAGCCGACGACAAGGTAGCCGCAGCCGTAGTCATCCCACCCGACGAATCCAAGTCAGAACCAGAAACGGGAACGCTGTTGCAGTAAAGAATTGTGTCTGTTTCAATCAGACCATAAGAATGCGCGAGTCGAACTCGCGCATTTCTTGTTGACATTAGGTGGAATTTCCCAAAACCATGATCCCATCTCTCGAAGTCCGAGTTCTATTGGTGAGACATTTATGCCAACGCACTACGAAGTACTTGGTGTGTCTGAAAGCGCCAGCCAATCTTTAATCCGTTCAACCTATCTTCGATTGCTACAGATTTATCATCCGGACCACAATGCCGATCCCATAGCGGGCAAGAAAACTGCCGAAATTATTGAGGCCTACTCTGTACTAAGCGATCCAGACAAACGAGCTCAGTACAACGAGGCTTTGCACGCAAACAGAAATACAAAGAGTAGCGGACGAAACACGCAGTCGCCTCCACCGTCCCCACAGAAAACCCCGGTAGCTCAAGTTATCTGTGAGAAGTGTGGCGTCCAAAACTCAAGTTTAAGAATTTCACTTATGTATTGGGTAGCATCTGCCCTTGTTTTGACCCGTAGAGGGGGGAAGGCAGGTATTTGGTGTGAACGGTGTCGTGCGAAGCAAGCAGCAATTTGGTCTTTTATCTCAGGTGCCGTAGGTTGGTGGGGGGTTCCCTGGGGGCCGATCTACACTGTGCAAGCTCTTTACTTCAATGCATTGGGGGGACAACAGGACAAAGTCCAAAATGCTGCACTGCTACGACTCGTGGGATTCCAACTATACGAGAAAGGGAATGCAGGGGAGGCCTTGATTGCTATCGAGGCCAGTCTCTCCTTGGAGAACGATGACGCAACAGCAACATTCAGCAACATCTTGCGAAACCTTAGTGAATCTAAAACAAAAAGACGCTATCCGTTTTTCAAAGCGATCACGGCGGCACCCAGTGCCACTGTAGCTCTAATTATTGTTCTGTGGATCGTGCACATAATCAACGAGCCGACTGGATATGCCGCTCGATCACGAACCCCCAAACACCAAAGTCGCACCACTGGTCCACACGTTGCCATCGGGACAATCAGACCGAGACGAGGTCAATGCGTTAGTTGATTCATTAGCAGTGGAGGTTGAAAAACATGCCACTAAAGTTGGAATTCGTCATACGGGCAACACGACGACAACTCTTTATCAACTAGATGAGAAAAATATCTGCCGGATAATTTCAACCAGCTTGCGACGAAGATAGAACCCTACCTGACTAATTTAGCAACCAACAATGACGGCTTTGTGTCGAGTGCTTTTTTTAATTCGAAACTTATGGCTTTAAGTATTGCCATTGAAAATGGCTTGGGCAACAAAAGGATGTCCGTTCGGAGATCCAACAAGTCTATGCGTTAGGTGAGGATGAGCGGATTGCTAGTTGGCTAAATGCGACTTCCACTGCGGTTCCATACAAATCACTCAAGACACTTCTACACGACGTTCACCCTATATTTGCTGCTGGCATTGTTGGCGTGAGGAGTGATGAAGAAATGGAATCTCTAAGAAGTTCCATACTCTCAATAAAAGCCGAGTTCACTGAAGCAAAAGAATCCGGAGACCTGGCTACCGCTCGCACTTTGGCTTCTCAGGTCGATAAAGCCATAGAAACCTACAACGTATTGGTAAAACAAAATAACCAACTAATTAGATTGCGTAGCGAGCTCGACCTAGCCTTCAATAAATCTGACTGATCCAAAAATTCTTATGAGCAAGTTTGAACACGTTGACTTAGTGACAGAGACAGTGAAATCTAACCCAACTGGAACTCAATAACCGACAGGTGGCCCACATGACCGAACCACCACCATCGGGTGCCCCATCTTCGACGCGAAGCGGCTAAGGTGGGCAATCGCGCGAACGCGCGATCCGACGGGTCGTCCATACGGTAATCGGCCCATAGGTCAACGCTACCGAAGGTTGGAGGGAAGGTGCAGCCGAAACGACGAATTGCCTTAACCCGCCATCCATCTGGAGTTGCACCCCACCTGCCTCCGGCGGTTACCGTCCTCTAATTCGGCCACGGCGGGTGGCCCATACATCAAATCGAACCACTACCTCGGGTGCCCCATTCATGGCGCGAAGCGACATGAGTGGGTTCCGCTCTGCCGAAGGCCGGAGTGAAGGCGCAGCCGGAACGACTGAATTGCCTTTACCCGCCATCTATCTGCGGTTGCACCTCATCCCCCTCCGGCGTTACCCTCCTCTGATTCGGCCACGCATCACGACAACACAGCGAAGGAGTCTTCCATGAAGATTCGTGTTCTGGTCTCCCCTGTCGTACTCGCCGGCGCCTTCCTCCTCACCCACGCCGCCCAAGCCAAAACCTCGGCACCAAAGGAAACTCCCCAACCCAGGTCCAGGGCCGATGCGGCAACCAGGAGGGCGGCGTCTACTTTCCTCCCAACAAAAACGGAGTCTACGGCTGCATGAACGCCGACGGCAGCGGAATCGTCTGCGGAGGCACCGGCAAATACGCCAAGACCTGCGACACCTGGGGCGCCAACCCCAGCACGCCAAACCCACCGCCAAACCAACCCAGGAAGACTTCGACAAACACGCCGCAGGCAGACACGAATAGTCACCGGGCACCCAATCGGACGCCGCACCGGGGATTGCCTATTACATAACCATTACAGGCAGCCCAGTGACCCCATCCGTCTAAATATCAGGGTCACGCTGTAGCACGAGGTTCGCCTCTATGTTCCCCGAGGCTAGAATCTGCCGCGGCGATCAGCCAGCATTCGTCCCAAATTGACCCAACCAAAAGGAATCCATTGAAAGCTCTTCTTGCAGCACTTCTCTGCCTTGTTGTTCCCTCTGTTGCCTTCGCGGCTGATAACAACTACAAAGTCTCCTATGACGGTGGCTCGATCCAGTCGATCAAGTCTGGAAGCTCCGCCGGCCTCACCATCGAACCCACCCAGATTCGTCTGATCAAGGACAAGAAGGATGTCGTGGTCGTCCCGGCATCCTCGATCACCGAAATCTCCTATGGCCAGGACGTTCATCGCCGCGTCGGTGCTGCCGTCGGATTGGCCGTGGTCACGTTCGGCCTTGGCGCTCTTCTCGCTTTGAGCAAATCGAAGAAGCACTTCATCGGAGTCACCTACGCCAACGGCGACCAGAAGGGCGGCTTCGTCATGCAGTGCGATAAGGATGAATACCGCGGAATCCTCATGGCGCTGGAAGGTATAACCGGCAAGAAGTCGGTCAACTCCGACGCAATGACCGTCAAAAACTAATTTTGTCTCCGATGTCGGAGCGCCCACCTTATGGATTTTCTCCGCGTAAGGTGGGCTTTCTTTTTAACCACTCCGTAAGAACGGGTAATCCCGTAACGTCAGCTACCGATTCAGATCATGCAGAGTCTGGGCAGCCGCAGTCCCAACCTCACCGGCCACATCCTTCACCTTCCCCACCACCCGATCGACCGAGCCCTCGGCCTCAAGGTCCGCATCCCCGGTAAACCGTCCGACGCCCTCCTTCACGGCTCCCGCCACGCTGGCCATCTTGCCCCCGGCCCGCTGCTTCACTCCCCAGCCGTAAGCCTTACCCGCCGCGCGCTCCACGCCGTCATAACCCGTCGCATACTCCGGCTCGTTATCGCTGTTCAGAACCAGAACGGCAATCGCCGCCCCAATCGCACCGCCCGCTATCAACCAACCCAATCCGCTTCGCATAAAAGGTCACCCCTCAGCCCCATAGGATGCGCCTTTCACCCCACCCCGGTAAGCCATCCAAAATCCGCCACTTACACCCGTCAAGCCGCAAAACCCCAGCAAAAACCCTTGTCAAGCCCCAAAGCCATCTAACCCTTTTCCCACCAGCAACATACATCTGCCGATTAATTACCCTCCTCTCGCTACAATAGAAATAGGCCTAAAAAGACAAAAGCCCCGGAACCCCGGGGCTTTCTTCGTCATGATCAACCGAAGTACGGACCTAAGTCCTTAAAGAATGATCATTTACGCAAAAACAAGGGGAGGGGGTGGGTACCCCCGAACCCTGTCAGCACCACAGTCGGCGGCGAACCATCCCGACAAACATGAGCCCCGACCCAACCAGCATCCAGGTCCCCGGCTCGGGAACAACCGTTGACTCCGCTGTGAACGCCATATAGCGTCCGCCCGTCCCGAAGTTATCTACCAGATTACCGCTCGAATCGAACCGGTAGATCCCGCTGGCCGTCGCAACATACAGCAGTCCATCGGGCCCAATCTTCAAATCATTCGGCGACCCCGCAAACAATCCATTCGGAATGAAAGTCGTATGCGGCCCACCGCCCGACGGATACTCAAGCACGTTATCCGAGATCCGCTGCGCCACAAAAAGATTGCCCGACGCATCGAACGTAACTCCCGACGGATTATCCAGCGCAACGCCCGATGTCCCGATTCCCGTCACCGGGTCGTACCGGAACAGATGCCCCGCAAGATCCGTCACCGCAAGGTCCGTCCCGAACGCAAGAAAATGTGGCCCTCCCAGCACCAAAGGCCCAGCCTCTGTCGTAAAGTCCGCATTGATTACCGCACCCGTAGTCCCATCCACGCGAGCAATATTGGACGTATTCCCCGCGCTCGCCACAAACAGATCTCCACCGGTCCCGAACGCAATCCCGAACGGCGCGTCCACACTCGCCCCACTCGCAAAAACCCCAATAAAAGTCCCATTCGAGCTGAACCGAAGAACGTCGCTGTTCGAGAAGTCGGCCACAAACAAATCCCCGTTCGAGCCGACAGCAACTCCGCGCGCATCCGTCAGCCCTCCTGTTCCCGGAGCAATCAGGGTCCCAAGTGAAACACCATCGTTGGTGTAGCGCTGAACTCCCAACGTTCCCTGCGTCACGATCAGGTCCGCATACGCCGAACCACAGAGAACCCCGCTGATAAGCAAAGAGGGGAGAAGTCTCATAATGGCCGTCATTCTACGCCCACCCCGTCAACACTGGCTTCTAACCCTCCTTGCACCAGGACCGATGCACCCAACCTCCTGACACGGTAGAATCATCCCCACCGCCGGGCCCAAGCGTCTCCCACACCACGATAGGAAGACCCCCATGACCAGTTCGACCCCCGCCGCCCCCGCCAAACCCGGTTTCAAAGAACGCGCTACTCACGAGCTCAAGGACTATGCCTTCGTCTCCGGCTACCTTGCCGTCCTCTTCTGCGCCGTCGCCACCTACACGATGCTGCTTCTGCGCAAATATGGGGAAAGCTCAACTCTGAACTACACCTTCGCCCTCATCAACGCCCTCGTCATCGGCAAGGTCATCCTCATCGGCGACATGATGCATATTGGCCGCCGCGCCGAGACCCGTCCCCTCTACCAGACCGTCATACTCAAGTCCATCGCCTTCGGCCTGTTCATCTTCGCCTTCCACCTCCTCGAGGAGTTCGTCAAGCGCCTCATCCACCACGAACCCCCGGGCACCGTCCTGCACGAGATCGAGCTCACCCAGCTCATCTCTCGCGCCATCGTCATCCTGTGCGCCCTGATGCCTCTCTTCGCCTTCCGCGAACTCCCCCGGTACCTTGGCGAGGGCAAACTTCACGAAATATTCTTTAGCCGCACGCCACCCGGCCGCGCGACGTCCTGACGCCGTTCTCCCGAATGTCATAAGACAAACGTTTGTGTAAAGATGGCAGACGACTTTCTAAAGCCATCTTTCCAATCGGAGCACCCGCGTGAAGGTTTCACACCGCACACAGACCCTGATAGCCCTAATTCTTTCAGCAACTGCAGCAGAGGCCGCCGATAAGCCCAAATCTCCCGACTTCGGCCCGAACGTCGCGATCTTCTCCCCCAAAACTTCCGCAGCCGAGATCCAATCGCAGATCGACAAGGTTTATGCGGTCCAGCACAGGAACCAGTTCGGCAAAGAGCGTAACGCGCTCCTCTTTCTTCCCGGCGAATACAAGGTCGACGTTCCCATCGGCTTTTACACCGAGGTCGTTGGCCTTGGAGCGTCACCCGATGCGACCCACATTACCGGGAACGTTCGCTCTGAAGCGGCGTCGCGCAACGACAACGCCACCACTACCTTCTGGAAGGCCATTGAAGGCTTGGCCGTAACCCCGTCCAATGGCGAGATGCTGTGGGCGGTCTCGCAAGCCGTTCCGTTTCGGCGCATGCACATCAAAGGAAACATCGTCCTCAACCAGAACAAGGGTTGGGCCAGTGGCGGCTGGATGTCCGACTCCCGCGTCGATGGGAGGGTGAACTCGGGAACCCAGCAGCAGTGGATCTCCCGCAACAGCGAGTGGGGAAGCTGGACCGGCGCAAACTGGAACATGGTCTTCGTCGGTGTACCGCAGTCGCCGGTTGGCGAGTGGCCGGAGCCCCCGTACACGAAGGTTGAGAAGACTCCAGTCGTGCGCGAAAAACCCTTCCTAACGGTGGATGCGAAGGGCAACTACGGTGTTCGTGTCCCGAGCATTGTGAAGAATAGCTCCGGAGTGACATGGCACGGCGGCGCGACCCCAGGCACGACGATTCCGCTCTCAAAGTTCTATATCGCGAAGCCGCAGGATTCAGCCGAGGCCATCAACTCGCAGCTTTCTAAAGGCAAGTACCTCATATTGACGCCGGGAATCTACGAGCTTGCGGATGCGATCAAGGTCACGAGACCCGGAACGATTGTGATGGGCCTCGGTTTCGCGACGTTGAAGCCTGTCAAAGGCACGGCCGCAATGACCGTCGCGGATGTGGACGGTGTTACGATTGCGGGCTTGCTTTTCGATGCTGGTGAAAGCGAATCGCCCGTTCTTCTCGAGGTTGGTGGCGAAGGGAGCAAGACGCGCCACATCAAAAGTCCGGCTCTGCTCGCGGATGTTTTCTTTCGCGTCGGTGGCGCGGGCATCGGCAAGGCAAAGGTCTCACTTGCCATCAACTCCAGCGACGTCATCGTCGATCACACATGGATATGGCGGGCTGATCATGGCGTGGGCGTCGGCTGGGAGAGCAACACTGGCGCCAACGGAATCGTCGTTGCCGGGGATGACGTTACTGCGTATGGACTGTTCGTTGAGCATTACCAGGAGTACCAGGTGCTGTGGAAAGGTAACGGCGGGCGGACTTACTTCTATCAATCCGAGATCCCCTACGATCCGCCGACGCAAGCCAAATACACGAGCGGGCCGAACGTCAACGGTTGGGCTTCGTACAAGGTAGCGGACAATGTTAAAAGCCACCAAGCGTACGGATTGGGAATCTACAGCGTGTTTCGTCACCCGGATGTTGTGCTGACCCGTGCAATCGAGGTCCCAAAGACGCCCGGTGTGCAGTTTCATCACATCATCACGGTCGCACTCGGAAATCTCGGATCGATCGACAATGTGATCAACGACACCGGCGGTGCAACGCAGATGAAGCCGCGCGTCACGCCAAAGGTTACAAATTATCCATAGGCCTGCACTTATTGTGTAGTGCGAAGAGTACGCAGGTCCTTGTCCAACATTGTCGCAAGGTCCTGTGCCAGTGCTGATCCTTTCGGCTGCGTGTAGGTTCCAAGCTCACCCTTGAGTTCGGCATCTGCGTTTTTACCGCCCGAATTATCGGTGCAGGGTGTGGCGGTCACGTAGGAAGCTGTGTATCCGATCGTACGTTTTCCGAGTGTCTGCTCCTGGATGACCACGTGCAGCACGCGGTCTGCATTCGCCGGAGCGTCTACTACCTCTACGTTGCTTAGCGCGCCAATCGCCTGACGAATCTCCGTCGCCCGCTGCCCTTGAGCATCATCTCCGGCTACCGTCACCAGAACCCGGATTCTTCCGGCCTGGCCTGGAGTCGCGGGTCCGCACGTCAGCATGTGCTTTCGCGGATCGCCTGCCGTTCCATTCTTCGCCGCGGTTACGAGCGCATCCAGTTGGGCCTTTGACAGCTTGTTCAGCCCCACCATTGTGAAGCTTCCTTGCTGCACGCCAAGATACTGCTGCACATCGGGCGTCCATACAGCGACCCCGGGCTTTGGCGCCGGTGCCTTCGCTGCTTTATGAGTTGTTGCCGTCTGTGCCAGAACAACTTGGCTCGCAACGGCCATCGTGCATACTCGCAAAAGATTGTTCATCCGCCCTCTCGCTCCAAAACTCCTAAATCAACGATAGAACAGGCAGAACAACAGCGCTAAGGCTTGAATTCGACGGACTCCCAAAGAGGTGCGGGGTCGTAGACCGCCCCGCCCGCTATTGTCTTTACGATGCGCCGAGTATTGTGGATGTCAGCCAGCGGGTCTGAATCAAGCAAAACCATATCGGCGCGCTTACCAAGCTCAATCGTTCCAACACTCTTGTCAAGGCTCATCACGCGTGCGGGCAGGCTGGTTGCGGCTTCCAGGGCTTCCATTGGACTGAACCCCGCTTCAGCATATAGCTCCATCTCGCGATGAAGCGAATAGCCCGGAATGTTCTGATCGGTCCCAGCAACAAGGTCGAGCCCATCCTTATGCAGCTCGCGAACGGTTGCCTTGAACGCCTCAAGATTGGCCTTAGCGCCAGCTGCGCGATCTGCGGGAGCGCCCGGCGAGCTCAATGCCTCTGCCAACTGCGGAGCCACCTTGAGGGCTCCGGGTTCAAGCGTTGGATAGGGAACTGATGCCGCGTGGAGAAGGTTCTCATACAGCGAGACCGTGTCATCGAAGACGGTGTGATGCTGCTGAAAGAGAGCGATCTGTTTCTTCGCGTCTTCCGTCGTGAAGTCAATTGTGAATGGCTTGCCCCGCTCGATGTGTAAGAGATCCCGCGCCGGATACTGGATATGGTTGATCTGGTCATAGCCAGCTTCGACGGCTTGCGCCGTTGTCATACCGTTCGGAACATGGCCGGTCACTGTCATTCCCAGTCGGTGCGCCTCGGTTGCAATCACAGGAACCAACTCGGGTTTCAGGCTGCTGTAGATCTTGATCTGCAACGCTCCCACTTCTTTGTACTTTCTTACAATTTCGATGGCCTGCTGTGGAGTATCCGCGATCACGGCGCCCAGCGAGATGGGGCCATTTCCATCCACAATTCCGGCCATCAGAATCTCCGGTCCGATGCCACGCCCGGACCGGATGGTGTCTCTTACCGTTGTGATGAAATCGAACTCATTCCCACAGTCGCGGACGGTCGTGACGCCCGCCGCAAGGTAGATCGGTCCCCACTCCACCTGCTCGTAGTGGGCGTGCATATCCCAGAGCCCCGGGATAAGAAATTTGCCCGTGCCGTCGATCACGGTAGCAGCTGCTTGAATCATCGGCTTCGCGATCGTGGATATGTTGACGATCTTTCCGTCCTCCACAAAAACAGTTGCATCCTTCACTGGAGCTTTGCCTGTCCCGTCGATCAGCGTGACGTGGGAGACGACAAGTTGCTTTGCGACGGGACGCTTCGCGCTTGCCGTCAGTTTTGCGAGCGCTGCCAGATTGTCCTTGGCCGCGGTTTGAATGAAGGTCGCGAGCGCAGGCTCATACACATCGCGCACCGCCTCGAAGTGATCGAATTCAGCGTCAGTCGAGACGAGCGCCGCGAGATTGCCGTGCTCATCCATCCACAACGTCTCCCCGCCCCAGATCAGGCCACTGATTACATATCCCTCGAGCTTCACCTCTTTGCCCGCAACGGTCACGCGCAACGTCCCCGAGGGCACAATTGATACGCCTCCTGTCGGCGGGGTCGGAATCCGCGCGGGCTTTCCATTGCGTAGCCAAAACCGCATCAGCATTTGCTGCATGGCAACTGGTGAGTACCCGTCGATCAGAAACGAACCCGCAGGTGCTGAGAGTTCTTCCGTCTTTCCTGCGCGGGTCAGCGTTATCTTCTGCGCCTGCGGATGGTGCTCCATTATGTCCTTCAGCCCCGACATCCGCGATGATTGGCCATCGAGCGATAGCGATAGCGGCTCCAACTCATCGGTAGCCGTGAAGGTCGTCTTCAGCGGGACCTTGGTGCCCCGATCAGTGAACAGGAAGTCCGACTTCAGGGTTAGCTTTCCGCCTGCGTGTTCGATGGCATAGTTCTCTTCGCCGATGGCTTTAGCGAACTTGTGCAGGATAAATTTGCCCTGCTCATTGGTCGTCTGTGCAACGAGAGAACCGCTAATGATAAGCAGAAAGAGGACGGCGCGCGCGAGACTCATCATGTTGCAGCCGAGTATGACAGCAAAGGGCGCTGGCACGCATCCTTTTTATGGCCACCAGCCCGAGTACAATCAGAATCCTGATGGTCGCCTCAACTTCGGCGCACCCAATCCGAACTCTTCGCGAGCACGTGACAGCGCTCGAGGCCGCCATTACTGTGTGCCTCGCCGATCCCAAACCTCGAGCAGTGCATCGCCTGCGCACGTCAACCCGTCGCATCGAAGGCCAGTTCGCAATGCTTGCACTTATCCCTGCGATTCCCGAGCACGATCGTATTGCGCGCAAGTCCGCGAGACTTCTGAAAAGGCTTCGCCGCGCTGCGGGCAAAGTGCGCGATCTCGACGTTCACCTGGACCTCATTCAGAGCATCGCGCCAGAAAAAGGAGTTCCTGCGCTCGAGCGAGACTCTGCAGAGCTGCGCGCTGCGCTCGAAGAGCAACGCGATGACGCGGCAGATAAACTGCTCAGGAAACTCCGCCGCCTCCAAGCGGATGTGGGTGTCCAGCTGGAGTCGCTCATCGGAGCGCTGGAGCCTGTCGAAGGGCTTGCCCTCTCTCCGGCGCAGCTCACTGCAATGGCTCGCGACTGGTTTGCCGACAACATGCCGCGGGAACCAGTCGGCAACCCCGACGATCCCGATTATCTTCATGCCATACGAAAGAACGCTAAGCTGGCACGCTATATCGGCGAGAACGCGCCGAAGCCCGCAAAGACTCCTCGCCGCCTTGCGGCATCATTTGAGTCAGTACAGGAGGCCGGTGGGCATTGGCACGACTGGCTCGAACTCGCCGGGATTGCCGAGAAGAGAGTCGGCGCCTCTTCGACCCTCACCAAGACCTTTGCACATCGCTGCCAGATTGCGCTTACAGTCTATCGTCGCCGGTTGAGACAAGCTGCTGCCTAGGCCTCTTCGTCGCGCGCAGCTTGCATACGTGCAGCGGCTTGTCGTTGAGCGCGCTTCGTCCTCGCTCGTCTACGCATGCGCACCAGCCAGCGTTTGGTGGAGCGCAGTGCGCTCCGCGCCCATGCATAATCACGCGCAAGAATAAGGAGGCCAGCAAGCGCGAGCGGAATTCCAGGAATAACCGGCAGCACGCATCCGGCGATACCCACGGCCAGAAGCGCCCACCCCGAAGCCTTCCGCAGCCAGCCATTTCGGATTGCCCCCGCGCCATCCATATGAGTTAGACGCGGCTACGACTCCAAACAATGAACTATTTTCGTGCACCCCTACGCTACCGGGGTGGTACATCTGCAGGCATCGCCGCGCCGGCCCGCACCCAGCGCTCGACGGTCGCGATGTCTGCATCGGAGAGCTTGGTCTTTGGAGGCATCGGCTTCGGATCCGGCGTGGGACCCTCGTGCCGGATCAGCTTTACGAGCAGGCTCGCGCCTGGATTGCCGGGAACGACAACTACGCCGTCCTTGCCGCCCTTCATTATTCCGGCACGTGTCGCGAGGCTTAGGCCACCACGTCGATTCATCCCGCCGTGGCAGCGATAGCAATTCTCCTGAAAGATCGGCTGCACCCTGGTTTTATAAAACTCGGGACGGGCTGCCTCGTCATCCGCTCCTCCTGCATGTACTCTGCCTAACCCGCATGCCAACACCGCGATAGTCGCAATGCCGAAACCGTACAGCGCCTTTCCCATTCATCCTCCGCTATTAATCGAAGAGTATACGGAACCCTCCTCGTCACTTTCACGAATCCAACGTCCCCAATAGGGTAGAAGTTGCTCTGGCGTTTTTCCGCGTCCTTCATCATCAGGATGCGTTCGAACGCCCACATTCACGCCCTCCTGGCTCTCGCTCTGTTATGGCTCGGGCCTGCCTCTCTCGTCGCCACCACGCGAGCGGGGCATCGCGCTGTCACGCGCAAGACGCAGACGCCTGTCGCGACAAAGAAGCACTCCCGCAAGGCGCCTACCCACACATCCTCCGCGAGTCCCGTACCCCACAACAGCCATCGTCGCAGCTCGAAGAAGCACCCGGCCGCCGACGCCCCAGATCCAATTACGATTGAGCGCGCGCACTCCACTCCTCGCAACAAAGAGCCGAATCAGGAGATTCAACCGAAGAAGTCGGCGCCCGACGTCGCCACGCTCCCCATCCCGTCTCACCGTCAGGCTACAACGCAGGACTTCCTTGAAGCCGCCGGCGTGTCCGATCGTGAGAAGGCTCAAGCCGACGGAACCAGGGCGTCGAAGGCCGATGACTCTGCAGCCTCTCGTGCAACGGCGCTCAGTGACGTCGCAAAGCCTACTCCCGTCGTAAGTGTCACGCGAGCACAATCGCCAAAGCCGCAGCTCGAGGACGTCTCAGAGGAGGCCGCTACGCCAGTCATTCTTCCTGCGCTCTACAACAAGCGCGGGCGCCTCATAGTTCCTCGGCCGCTCAAGGGATCGCATGAGATCCTCGTTCGCCAGAACCTTGTCGCCGATCGCGATGGTTTGGACCGTATTCAGGACGATAGCGATCTGATAAGCATGCGAGAGCAGCGCCTACTGGTTGCGCTTCCGGCAAGCAGGACCCTCGAGGTGGACGATCGCCTCCCAGCCGATCGTCGCTATTGCCGTCCATGGACCGCCCAGTTCCTCGCCACGCTGGCGCGTGCTCACTACGCGCGTTTTCACACGCCGCTACAGGTCAACTCCGCTGTCCGCACTGTCGAATTTCAGCAACGCCTTCTGCGCACCAACGGTAACGCTGCGCCGGCAGAAGGAGAGACTGCCTCTCCTCACCTCACGGGCCAGGCCATTGACCTCGCCAAGCACGGCCTCTCGCTTACGGAAATCGCATGGCTCCGCGGGTATCTCCTACCTCTAGTGCAGCAGGGACGCATCGACGTTGAAGAGGAGTTTCAGCAGTCCTGCTTCCACATCAGTGTCTATAAGAAATACATGCCGTCTACGCCGACTCCCCGCCGCGAGATTACGCCGCACCACGCAAACGCCACAGCGCTCGCAACAGCTATCCGCTAAAGCGCGCATGCATCGACGCAGATTCAGGGCACAAGTTGGAGAGGCTCGCGCCTTCCTGTCCGCCAGCTGCGGAATGCAGCGTCGAGCGCAGCCATGTTATGCACGGCATCCTCGCCCGTTGCGGCGAAGCTTGCGCCCTGACGCAATGCAAGCGCAAAGCTGTCCAGCATTCGCGTGTAGGCATCGGCATTTTCCAGCGTGACGGTCTCGACAACCTCGCCGGCCCTCCGCAGCGTGAGTTCTACCGGACGATCTACCGTTAGGCCGTTCTCCGCGACCAGGACTCCGTCGGTCCCGGTAACCTCGACGTGTGTTCGATACGGGGCCCGCGCACTCACTGTAACGTTGGCGAGCACACTGCCCGTCATCTGCATCTGCAGCGATGCAGTGGCTTCGACTTCATCCTCGGGACGCGCTTTACTCGCCAGCGTGCTCACGCTCTCGACATCCTCGCCCAGAACATAACGCAGCGCGTCGATACAGTGAACGCCCACGTCAGCGATGGGTCCTCCCGTGGCGAGCGAAGGGTCCATAATCCACTTGCGTGGTGAACGGTCGGCGGGATAGGCAAACTCGGCGTGTGCCAACTGCGGCTTTCCGATCTTTCCCGCTCGAATCTGCTCACGCATCCAGTCCAGGCTGCGGTTATAGCGAAAGTTCTGCGCTACTCCGTAAAGAACACCAGCCGCGTTGGCGGCATCGGACATCTCGCGCGCCTCCGCTGCGTTCATAGCCACCGGCTTCTCGCACAAGATGGCCTTACGCCCCTTCACAGCCATCAGGGTGTCTGCGCGGTGCATGGCGTCCGGCGACGTAATGAATACCGCATCCACTTCGGGCGAGGTGCACAACTCCTCCGCAGTCTTGAAGCAGTGTGCAATGTTATGTTCCGAACAGTTTTGTTCGGCAGCCGCCTGATCACGCCGCCACATCCCCACCAGGCGCGTCCTTTCCGAGCGGGCAAAAGCTGGGAGAAGCCTTCGAACCGCATGGTGGCCAAAGCCGAGAATCGCAAAACGCACAGGCGCGGTCATGCGCTGTCTCCTCAAAACCGGTTAGGGAAGCAGTCTACGCCGCGGCCGCGTTCATTCAGTCGCGGGAAGGAACTTTCTGTTGTCTTGTCGCACTAGTGTGCTTCGTTCTTGAAGATCTGTTCGGCGAAGAAGTTCTCCACCTTGGCCTGATCGCGCAACATCTCCAGGTACGCGCTCTTCAGTAACTGCGAGCGGCCGTCACGAAGCTGCTGCCGGATGGCCTGCTGCACACGCGGATCGCTCAGCTCCCGCTGTCCCGCAGGTTCGCGTGAGATCAGCTTGTAGATCGCGTATCCTGCAGGCTTCTTGGTCTGTGCATCCAGCAGCGGCAGAATCTCGGTCACTTGTCCGGGCTTCAGCTTGGTGATGGCGGCGTAGATCGCCGGGTCGGCCTTCATCTGCGACTCCGACACAAACCCGATGTCGCCGCCGCTCGAAGAGGTCTCTGGCGCTCGGAGAAGTTCATCGCGAGCGCGCCAAAGTCCTCGCCGCTGTCCAGCCGGTTCTTCAGCGCCTGAATCTTCTTCTTCGCCTCGACGTCGTTCATCGCCTTGCTGTTCTGCAGGTTGCCCGGCTGCTCGGAGGGCACGCTCGTCACCTGGATCTGCGCCAGGTGGTACTGCGTCTCCAGCAGGTTGAACTCAGCCTTATGCGCGTTGTAGTAGTTCGCCACATCGGCATCGGTGACCGTGATCTTCGAGTCGATCTCTTTGGAGAGCAGCTTGTTGATGGTCAGCGAACGCCGAATGTCGTGCTTCACATCGTCCAGCGTATGATTGCTGGCCTTCAGCTTCTCGCTGAACTGCTCCTCGGTATAAGGAGCCTTCATCTCGGCGAGCTTCGCGTCCACCTCTTCATTGGTCGCGGTCAGGTTCATCTTGGCTGCGCGCTGCTCTACGATCTCTTCGTCGATCAGCTGACGCAGAACATTCAGCCGCAGGGAGTCCGCCTGCTCAGAGGTCGGTTGCTGCTGCTGCTGCTGAGCTCTCCAAGCTGCGCCTGATAGGCCTTGTCCATCTCGGCCTTCATGATCGCCTTGCCGTTCACCGTCGCCATGACGTCGGCGTTGCTGCGCATGATTGCAGCCCACGAGCGCGGCAATCAGCCAGCAGGTGGGCCGGGCGCGATGCGCGAAATAGCCGGCGCGCCGGAACAAAACGCTCTGTTCGCAGTCAACACATTCGTCACTTGCAAAATCTCCTCAACCATTTCCTCACGATTCATCTCTACTTGCTGGCTAGCTTGGCCGGTGGACTTGGCGCGCCGGTGGAAGGAGCGCTCTGCGGAGCCGGGAGCCGGCGGCGGAGGCGTCTGGCCTGACGCGACAAGCGCCTTGTCGATCATACGGTACACATACTCCATAGGAACCGCACCCTCTAAACGCTCGCCGTTGATGAACAGCGCCGGGGTCGAATCCACGCCCAGACGGTTCGCCGTCTTTACCGAGGCCTTCACCGCCGTATCGTCCTGCTTTTCGATACAGGCATTCAGCGTGGTCTGCATTCACATTCTGGCGCTTGCCTTCTTCTTTAGTCAGCGTATCCAGCGTCTCGTTCGCCTTCGCCAGCGTCTTCTCTGTTCCACCCATATCTGCAGCGTGGGCGTGGATGTAGTCGACCAGGCTCCAGTACCCGGGAGCGCTCTGCGCTGCAAGGCAGTTCGCATCGATCGCTGCGCGCATCGCCCACGGATGCTGATCCAGCGGAAAGTCGCGGTACACGATACGGACTTGGTCCTTGTAACGCTCCATCAGCGCCGGGAACAGCTGTGCATGCATCTTCGCGCAGAACGGGCACTCCAGGTCGTCAAACCCCACAATTACGACTGGAGCATTCGCCGGGCCGCCACGAGCAGGCCTGCCGGTAGCGCTTACCAACTCCTTCGGATCCTTGCTGATATCGAACTTGCGTGAACTGCGCGAGCTGTCTTTCCGTCCGTCGACAGAAGAAATGACATTGGCTTCGAGCGTCTTGCCGTCCGCCGTAAACAGCACCATGATCTCGTCGTATCCCGGAACATCACTGCGTGTCCGCGGTCCGATGACGATGTCGTAGTTTGGAGGCAGACTCGCCTTTGACCGGATCAAGAATCTCAACCCGTCGTGCCAGCTCGGGCGGAAGCTTACCTCCGCCGGCCGAAGGGGCCTGGGCGTGGCAGCCAACCGCCGCCAGCATCAGGACAAAAGCAAAGGGACGAAACAGACGGACCGCATTCAGCACAATACCCCCGATTATCTCACGCATGGTTCCAGCCCCAATTGGGCGGATGCCTCGTCAAAGTCCTGTCTCTAGAAAAGCCTTTCCGCCCTGCGCAGATTACCCGCCGTCCCGATATTCGCCAGAGTGAAGTTGAACCGGTAGGCATTCTCGTTGCGCACCGAACCCAGCTCATACTTCCTGTACTCCACGCTGAACCCGCAGCAGTCCCAGTTGTACTGCACCTGCAGCGCGCCATACTGCACCTCGGTCCGCGATTCAGATCCACTCCCGCATTCGCCGCCACTCCCAGTCCCGCTTTGTCGGCCCTCCGTAGCCAAGCAGGACCCTCAGCTGGTGTAAAGTCCGACACCGCCGATGAAAACCCGGCAACGTTGAATCGTCCCGGAGCATTCAGCCGGGCATAGCTCAACCCCGAGAAGATGTTTCCCTCGTGGAAGTTGATCAGCACATTGTTCGACGTAAACTTCTTCGCGCCGGTATCGAGGTCGAAGTCCCACTCCACGTCGAAGTGATCTGAAGTCTGCCACCGCAGCCTTGAGATCAGAGGAGAGATCTCCCGCGGTTCCGTCAAGAAAGCGATTCCCGAGAGCGCCAGAGTCGTCTCAAAGATGTTTCTCCTTCGGGTCACGACGGCGCCGCCGAAGGTCTGGATCGAGGAAGTATTTCTGCGTCAGTCTCCAGGTCAGCAGCTCGCGTCCGCATCCTCCGGAACTCGTCGGCGATGTATATCCAGCGTCCGAAGCTACGTTATTTCCTACACCGCCCATCGCGCCCGGAGCCGCCGCACCGGTCCATGCACTGCTTCCCATCGCGACGTCTGTATCAGGCGTCGCGCACGGCTCGTCCCTCTTTCTGCCGCAGGAAAAGCCGTTGCGTGACACCGTACTCCACCTCATTGGTGTTGCTCACCACATCCACATCGTCAAAGCGAAGAATATCGCTGAAGTTATCCACCCCGCGCACGAGCCGGTATGCAGCCACTGGCTCGATCGTGTGCTTCACGGCATCCGTACCGAATAACTTCGCGACCATCGGTGCCAGTGAAGGTCCGCTCCAGCACCGGGGCGCGCGCCTCCACACCAACCTCCACGTCGGCGCGGTTCACTGCCTCCCCGCTCTCGACTGGCGGCAGTTGTGTCCCGTTCTCACGGCTCCTGGAGTAGATGGTCTCCCTTGCAGCCACCGACGACCTGAACCTCCACCCTCCTGCCTTCATCGGGAGAGAGATCTCGGGACGAAGATCGAATCGCTCCGTCAGCCCTGTCGTTGAAAGTTCGGCTGCACTCGCTTCAGCCCCATCACAGTGCTCTGCACATTCCACAAAAGCGCAGTATTTCCAAGCTTGTGCTCTGTCGTTTCCAGTTCCAGCGACGGCGCATGAAAGATGCGTATCTGCTGCTCGGAGAGTGTCGGTGTACCCGCTCGCTTCAGTCCCTGATATCGGTCTGCCCACAGCGACCACGAATAGCCACTCGACCTGGTGCACCGCGTACCCAACGGAGAGAATGTCGCTCGACACCGCCTGGTTGAAGTTCTCCGTAAACGCCTCGCGGTAGGCGTACGAACTCAGGTACTCCATGTCCGCAACAAGTCGCGTCTGTTGGCTCAAGTCGTACCGGCCGGAGAACACCACATCCTCTCCGCCCTGGTTCACATACTGGCCGCCGGTCACATAGCCGCGATCCAGCAGCCCGCTGTAATGCGCCAGGGCGAAGTTGTTTCCCAGCCCGCGATAACGGAACGTCGCCGATTGCTGCCATCCGCGCTTTGAAAAATACTCCGCTCCTACCGTCATGTCCGCGCTGCGGCTCAGCACCACGTAAATCTGCTCTCCCAGCACCAATCCCTTGGTCGACGACTGCCCGATCACCGGAATCATGAATCCGCTCTGCCGCTCGTCTCCCCCTACCGGATGCGTCACATACGGCAGGTAGACCAGCGGAACGTCCATCACGCGGAAGACCGTGTTGTGCGCCGTCGCCTTCTCGCTGGTCACGCTGAATTTGCCCGCAAACAACTGCCAGTCAGGATGCGGAAGCTGGCATGAGGTCACCGAGCCCTCGTAGACGTCGTACTCTTGCGGTCCCGTCTTTACGACTACCTTTCCCTCAAACAGAAACGGTTGCCCGTTGTCATACACGGGCTCTGCCGCCGGGCCGTATACCAACAGAGCCTTTCACGTCGAAGAACCTGCCCGTCTGCGTTCTTCAGGTTCATCGTTCCGTGGCTGGCCGAGATGCTCTCGTTGTTCTCTCCGCCAGTTACCTTCAAATGACCGATCGCATTCAGGTCACCCGTGTCGCTGTCGTAGTCGATATGGTCGGCCTCTACCCGCCGGTCCTTGTACGTAATCACCACATCGCCGTCCAGCGAATACTTGCTCCCTGTCTTCGTCTGAGGTCCCGAGGTTTCGATCACAACCGTAGATCCGTCATCCGGCGCGGCCAGCACAATCGCATCTGGATAATGCGGCGTATTCGCCTCCGGACCTTCCGGAAGTTGTGCTGCGACTGAAGGTGCCTGATTCGACACCTCCTGAGACATCAACTGTGGATGACTCGCTGCCCCCAGCGTGATAGTTGTCAAAAGGTAAACATTGCGCAGGACTCGTTGGCTCCGCTGACCCAGCGCCCATCGGCTTCTGCGGACGCCAGTTTCGTCGCCGCCTTGCAAGCCGCGGTTCCCGGCCTGGCATCGTTCCCGGGCCCTTGTATCCGGTTCATTTGAATCGCAACGTGTCAGACGTGCCACCACTCTATTGAGGCTAACCGAATTTCACCCTCCGCGGGTTCCGAGGTTTTACAAGCACCATGAGCGCCGAGCGAAAGTTACACACAATGGACGAAGCCACCTGCGAGGCAGAAGCAGCGCTCGAGCCCTTCGCCCTCAAGCAGCAGGTCGCCGAACGCCTCGCGGCTCACCGGGCACGTCGCGGCGGGTCTTCCAGCACGACCGCGGCAATGCCTTCAGCCGCACCACGCGAACGAACCGCCCGCATTGCCGCCGCTGTCGCCGAACGCTATGCCCAGTCCAAGAGCTATCGCGCCTTTCTCGCTGAGGAAGCCGAGCGTGCCGTCCGTGAAGCCGATGCCATTGCTCGTCAGGCCGAAGCAGCTGCCGAAGTCGCTGCCCGCAACGCCGAAGCAGTCGCCCAGGTACAGTACGACCTGCTCGCCGAACTCAACGAGTACGCCGGCGAAATGGCATCTGCGCTCGTCCCGCCTTCCGACGATTTGGTGCCTAGGCCAGCGCGCCATCATCAAAGCACACCCACACAGTCTGCCGCTCAACTCGAGTTCACCCCCGAACCGTCCTTCACGGCAGCCGACCTCACCGTCCGGCTTGCCGATGAGATTCGCCTTTCGGCACCTGCTCCCACTGCGCATCGCGCTCGTCGCACCGCTTCACCCGGACCAGCGCATGAGCCTATCGAAGACACTGCACCGGATATCGCCGACCCCTCCGAGGCGTTCTCGCTCGATGAGGAGATCGCCTTCCGCCAAGCGCCCGTCTTTGAGCCGGTCGAACCGCCCGTCGAGATTCCGGCTAACCTTATCGAGTTTCCCAGGCAGCTCGTAGCTCCACGCCGCGCCCGTCCTCGTCTGGCCGAAGGCCCCTTACGCGATGAGGCTGAGCTTGATCACGACCCCACTCAGCTCCGCATCTTCGAAGTAGAGGCCGAACATATATCTTCCGCGCCAGCCGCAGATTCCTCCGCGCCGGAATGGACCTCCATTCTTCTCGATGCGCATCCCCGCCAACTGCACGAAGATCCTGCATCGTTCCGTCACAGCACTGGCTACGCGTCCTCCTATGCTCCGGCATACCAGCCCGTCGAATACAGCACCGCTCCTACTCCCGTCGAAGCGCAGCACCTGTATCGCACGCCGGAGACACAGCACCTCTATGCCGCCCCATTCAAGGTAGCCCCGCTGCAACTTCGCGTTATGTCCGCCGCAGTGGATGCCATCGCAGTCCTTGCTGGGTTCCTCGCCTTTGCCGGCGCTTTCGGCCTCGCGGTCTCGCGCTTTCTCCCCGACGGTCTTCACATGAGCCTTCAGACAGCCGCCATGTCAGCTTTCGGCATCATCGTCCTGCTCGGAATGCTCTATCAATACGTCTTCTTCACCTTCTCCGATGCCACTCCTGGAATGCGTTACGCCCGGATCGGCCTCTGCTCCTTCTCCGACGACAACCCCACGCGCGAAGCGATGCGCCGCCGCATCTTAGCTCTTGTCCTCTCTACTGCACCGCTCGGCCTCGGTCTTCTATGGTCTCTCCTCGATGACGACAGGATGGGGTGGCATGATCGGATCTCGCGGATGTATCAGCGTAGCTATTAAGAGCCATTCTCTCCGTCCATCAGGAACCGACCTGCTGCTAAATCTGTCAAGCCCCTGCGCGAATGGATTTTCCGTATAAACATCAGAAAATAAAAACTTTAGTACCGATAAATAAACATTGAAAAAGCGCCGGTTGATTTGTCTCAACTCGCTAAAATAGAACTAGAAGTCTAAAAAGGGGTGAGCAGATCTGCTCGCCCCTTTATCTCTTTTAGATTCAATATCTTTGTAGATAAGATAAATGGAATCAACATCTTACTCCGCGCAAATCCCATAAGCTAAACGAAATAAATGGCTTGATGGAAAACGATCGGGGAGGGGGAGGGCCAGCTTTCTCATCACATGCGAGAATGCGGCTTTTGCTGTGGATATCAGCTGTGTCCGCTGAAGCAGGCAGAAATATTTTCAATAACTACTATATAAACAGGGACTTCCGAGTCATCCTTACGACGGAAGATTTCCACAGCAACTTTTCTCGAGAAACATATTGGGATAAAGACTTATATACATAGAGTTAGCCAGTATATGTATTTCGGTATAAAGCTATCCCGAAATGTGAATTTACAGGAAAGTAACCAACTTCAGAAGATCGATTCTCCTTCCAAGAACTGACTTGATAAGAGCAGTTTGTCACATTTTTGGAAACGCTCAATAAATGGCATATAAATTGCCCTAACGGATAATGCCGAGATGAATCCGGGCCATGATCTGCTTCTCCTCTTTGGTGAGTTGGGTTGTAGTCAGGAGGAGCGGCAGACAAGGGGCTCTTTAAGTTGATTAAAAGGTTTTTGGGTCTTGTTTTGGTGTTGTGCTCGATAACGGCTTTGAGTTTTGGTCAGGCCGTATCGGTAAATGGAGGAGCGATTCAGGGTTCTATTACGGATGCCAGTGGCGCCGTTGTTCCGAACGCTTCCGTAGTGATCAAGGCAACGGATACAGGGTCGATTCGCGAAATCAAGACCGATGCATCAGGCTATTACAGCGTTGGTCCCCTCAATCCCGGTAACTACTCCCTAACATTCTCCGCGGGAGGCTTTCAGAAACTCTCCGTAAATACAGTTGTCAAAACCGGAACGGTGACGGCTGGAAGCTACTCGCTTTCTATCGGCCAGTCGAACGTGACGGTTGAAGTGAATGCTGGCGCAGTCCAGGTAAACACGGACCAGGCGGGCGTCTCCGACGTTATCTCGCGTGAGCAGATTGAGTCGCTGCCGATCAACGGTCGCAACGTTCTGGATGCAGCTCAACTGCAGCCCGGCGTCATTCTGCAAAGCGGCGACAACTTCGATCCGACTAAGGCCGGGTTTTCGGCGATCTCGGTCAGCGGAGTCTCGGGTCGCACGACTCGTATTCTTCTCGACGGCCAGGACGTGACCGACGAGACCGTCGGCACGACGATCTTCAACATTCCTACCGGCGCAATCGATGAGTTCCAACTCAACCGTTCCACGCAGGACGTCTCCGGCGAAGTCACTTCGACCGGTCAGGTTCTGATGGCGACGCGCTCAGGAACCAACAGCATCCACGGTCAGCTCTTCTACAACTTCCAGGATCATCGCGCAGGCTTCGCCCGCACGACCAACGGCTTCGATGCGCCGTTCCAGCGCAATCAGTTTGGCGGCAGCTTTGGCGGACCGATCATCAAGGACAAGCTATTCTTCTTCGGCGCGGTTGAGCGCGTGAAGCAGGACGAGCAGGCCTCGGCGACGACCAGCCCGATCTTTTCGGCGATCCAGAGCCAGTATCCTTTCTCTCCCGCTCCTTTCCGCGATACCTACAGCACCGGTCGTATCGACTGGAACGGACCCAGGGGAGCCCACTTCTTTGTGCGCGGAACCTACAATGTGAACGCCGACACATCGAACTACACTCAGCTTTACTCGCTGTACAAGACGCGCAACAACACCCCTGCATTCGTGGGCGGAGTTGACTTCGTAACCGGCCGGTTCACGCACTCGATCCGCGGTGGTTACGAGAAGTTCCACAACCTGCTTGGTGATGGAACGGGCGGCCTGACCTCGATCTACAATCCACTTCCGACCGTTGGAGGCGGCGTAACGCTGTACGACTCCGTAGACGGTTTCTATGCTGGACCGAACTACCTCGCACCTCAGGGAACGTTCCAGTCGGATAAGCAGCTTCGCTACGACGGCACCTGGACCAAGGGCACGCACACGCTGAAGTTCGGCGCGAGCATGAACCGGATTCTGGGCGGTGGCTTTGCAGAGTTCTACGGAGCCTCTCTGTTCACGCGCTTCAGCTCGGCCAACCTGCTTGATAATTGCGGCGGTGTTACCGGCGCTGCTTCGTGCGCCGGCGATCCGATCAACGGCTACTCTGCACGCTACTTCACCCTCGGCAACGGCAACGGCTTCTTCACCGAGAAGTCTGGCTTTGGCTTGAAGGGTGGCGGCATGGAGGACTGGCGTTCAGGCGCTTACATCGCAGACACCTGGAAGGCAACGTCGTACCTGACGCTGACCGCCGGTGTGCGCTGGAGCGCTGACACCGGTCGCGCGAACCAGGACGTTCCCACGCCTCTGTGTTCGAGCGTCGATCCTTCGATGCAGTTCGCCGGTTGCACCGGTGACACTCCGTTGTTCGACCAGTTCCAGCAGGGACTTGGCAAAAAGACGCACCAGCCCTGGGCCAACTTTGGGCCTCAGGTTGGATTCGTGTTCAGCCCCGGAGATCATAAGACGTCGATCCGCGGCGGCATGGGAATCTTCTATGAGAACGATGTATTCAACAACACGTCGAATGCTCGTAGTTCGGTTGTCAACGCAAACGGCAACTACTGGAACGATACTCGGGTGTGCGGCGGCATCAATGTCGTAACACTTCCGGACGGAACAAACATCACCTCGGTGGACGGCGTCTCGCTCTCGACGATCTGCAGCGAGCCGATCGCAAAGGCTGCTCCGCAGATTGCGAAGCTGAAGGCGATCTACCAGTCGGCTTCTCAGACTGGTGGCGCAAATCCTTCGTACATCGGTTCGAACGGTGGCGGTCTGTATGCCAACGGCATCTACGGCGCTCCGTTTGTCAGCCCCTACTCGATCCAGATCAACGGTGGTATCCAGCGTGAAATTGCACGTGGAACCATTTTGAGCGTGGACTACGTACACAATGCAACGCTGAAGGTTCCCATGCTGATCGACGTGAACCACGTCGGCGCGGCCCGGTTCCTGAACAAGTCAGCGGCGCAGACAGCAATCGCTGCGACGACCTCGCAGTTTGGTTGCAGCGGCGGATTTACGGCAGCAGCAATCAATTGCGCTATCAACGCCGGCGCGCAGATTGAGGACTTCGCAGGCAACGGTCTGGATTCGCTGAACCAGGTCACCGGCGGCTATTCGGCTTCAAACGCTGGTATTCCGCAGGTTGCCTTCGGCGGAGCAAATCCGAACGTTGGTACTGGTCTGTTCATCCTTCCCAAGGGGCGCTCAGCTTACGACGCTCTGCAGGTTGTGTTGAAGCAGCAGATCTCGCACCCGGCGCCTGGCATCAACAGCTCGGTGTTCCAGGTATCGTACTCGCTGTCGCAGGCGGTGAACCCGATCAGCGGCTCGAGTTCGGGCGACCAGTTCTTCAGCTCGTATCCGTATGACTACGACGATCCGAACCAGTACATGGGACGGTCGGAGCTCGATCACTCCAACCAGATCAGCTTCGGCGGCACACTTGCCGTCAAGTATGGCCTCAATGTTGGTATGGCAGGTCACTTCTACTCGGCTGGCGCGACTTCGCTCACGCTGGACAACACCTCCGGCGCACCGGGCGAGATCTTCCGCACGGACGTGACGGGCGATGGTTCGACGGGTGACCTGGTTCCAGGAACTCTTCCGGGTGCTTACATGCACGACGTGAAGGGCGCCGGACTCGAGAGACTGATCAACAACTACAACTCCACTCGCGCAGGACAGCTGACACCGGCTGGTCAGGCACTCGTGAACTCAGGCCTGATGACTCCGCAGCAGCTGAAGTCGCTGAATGCGGTGCAGCAGTCGATCGCGGACGCTCCGCGCAACCCGATGAGCAACCCTGCGTTCCGCTCGTTCGATGCGACGCTGTCGTATCCGATCAAGCTGAGCCGCATCCGCGAGGGTGTGAGCCTGGTTCCTGCGGTGTCGATGTACAACGTGTTCAACATGGCCAACTTCGGCCGCTTGGCAGGTGTACTTGCACAGGGCAACGGGCCAGGAACGACGGAGAACTACCTGAACGGTCCGAACAACGCTGAGGTGCAGAACGGTCTGCGCACACAGCGTGGCTCGGGAACGTTCTCCTCTGGCGCCCCGCGTACGACGGAGTTCCAGTTGAAGTTGAACTTCTAAATTGGTTGTTTCCTCTGGTTAGAGGAACGGCGGAGAGCTACATGCTCTCCGCCGTTTTGTTTGTGTCTGCTCAACCTGGCTATTTGGTGACGGTGAGGGTGATTGGCGCAGAGTGGCTGAGCTTAGTTGCGAATCCATTTGCGGTGACGCTGATGGTATAGGTCCCGGGAGCAGTGGACTTCGGATATAAGCCATCGCACCCAGTCAAAGGCAACATCAACGCAAGGGTCGCGAGCAGCGAGAGCAGAAGCCGAGAGAACAGTGCTCGGCTCCTCCTTGCCATTGCAAGAAGTCCTGCGGGCAGAAGAAGCACGCCAAAGGAAACCTGCTGCGTCCAGTCGTGCCTTGAGCTATCGGCTTTGAAGCCGAGGACATCGTCGGTGTCGACGACGAGATTGACGGTTGCGGCTCCATTGGGAAGAAGCTGCAGAGTGGAGTGATCGAAGGTACAGGTGGCGTGAGCGGGAAGGTTGTCGCAATGTAGCGAAAGCTGGTCGGCAAAGGCGCCGATGCTGGTGAGGGTCACGCGGGTCGCACGATGATGCTCCGTTTGAATGGTGATTGCAGGATCGGCGGCGGTGATTGAGAAGTCCTGTGGCTTGATGGTAAGGATGAGGGTGGATGAGACGGCGGGCAGGAAGTTATTGTTTCCCGAGTAGCTTGCGGTGATGAGATGGGTACCAGCCGCGAGCGCGCTGGTGTCTACCGTGACCGTAGCTGTGTTGGTGAGTTGATTGGCAGGGATGGGTCCGGCAGAGCCGAAGGGAGCAGAGGCGATGAGGGTGGCTCCGTCGAAGAAGGTGATTACTCCGGGTCCGACCGCGCCTGAGAGTGGAGCAGTGATAGTTGCGGAGAAGTTTACCGCCTGGTTTTGGGTCGCTGGATTTGGAGAAGCCGTAAGTGTAATGGCCGTAGGAGCAGGAGCGACGTTCAGCTGAATGGGCGCAGAACTGCTGGACGCGAAGACGGTGCTTCCATTGAACGTGGCGGAGAAGGTGTAGGTGCCAGCACCGAAGCCAAGACCGAAGCTGAAGGTGGCGCTGCCGTTATGTACAGGCATGGTGTAGGTGGGAGCGACGCCGGGCGGTAGTCCGCCGATGCTGACGGTCACAGTACAAGAGCAAAACTGCGAAGAATATGGCGCCTTAGTGATGGGGTCGACGTTGACAGTAACGGTTACCGGCTGAACCGCAACGACAGCGCTGGGTGCGATAGTGAATGTCGTAATGGAAGGGAGAAGTCGGATGGTCTCAGTGACGTTGGGCGAGTTGCTCTGGGAGTATGTAGTGTCGCCGCTATAGACGGAGTGCAATGTGTGAATGCCGGCGCTGAGTGCGGAAGTAGTGTAGGTTGCATGGCCGCCTGCGTCGAGAGTAGCGGTTCCCAATGGTGTGTTGCCATCGTAGAAGGTGACGATGCCGCTGGGAGCAGCTGATGTACCTGGTCCAGTAACGACCGATGAGAGCGTGAGCGGTTGACCGACATCGACTGGGTTGGGTGTGGCGGTCAGCGAAGTTGAAGACGTGAACTGCCCGGCTGCCACATAAACGTAGATGACGACACTTGTAGCGGGGCTGAATCCTGAAGCGGCATCCAGTTTTGCAGTAAAGCTATAGAGTCCGGGTTTGCTGAGCGTGACATCTGTCGACACTGGAGCAGAAGGATCCAGAACGACTGAGGAAAGAAAGCTCCCGTCCTGGTAAAAAGACACTGGCCGAGCGGGAGAGCCGGATGTAGGGAGTGCCGCTGTCAGCGTGACCACACCCGGGTAGGTGTAGTACGCCGAGGCTGTGAGAGTTAGTACTGAAGGGGTAGCATTTTGCACGCCGGAGGATTCATAGGCCCCCATGTCCGCGATAACGAAGCCCTTTCCTGTGCTGTCTTGAATGCGAGGGGCTCCATTAATGTCGGTGGTCGTAAGGCCGGGGGAGCTGTTGTTTCCTGCGTCGATTGCCGGTGATCCCGGGTTGAGGTGCAGGTCGGTTGCACTTACGAATTGCGCAGATGCAGAGATATTCCCATTGCCGGTCGCGTTGGCGAGACAATTGCCGTCGAAGATTGGGCCATTACTGTTGTAGATGTCATTGTGATCGAGAATGACGGGAGTGTAGTTGAACGAATAGCACTCAAAGACCGGAACTGAGGAACTACTTAGCAGCAGATTATTGACGAAGGCAATTTTTGCATAATTGCCAGCGAGAAACACTGTTTGAACGGAGCCGCCGTTGACGTTCCATGCGTTATTAGCGATGGTGTTGTTGATCACGAAGTAGTCGGGAGGATCGGTGAAGTCGGTGGGATTTGTCGTGGGCGTAGTTGATACGGGATGAATGAGGGTAAGTGCCCCGGCAACATTGCCGTAAATCAGATTTTGCCGTACAAGAGCTTGAGTCGAATAGATGCTGATTGCGGACTCATTGTTGCGAATAATATTGTTGGCAATCTTAACTGACCCGGGTATATCTGCATTACCGGAAGAGGTCGTCGTAACCTCGATAGCAATGGCGGCGCATGCGCTGTTTCCTTCAATCAGGTTGTCGAGGATGTCGTTGGGAACGACTCTTCCCTTGGTGTCAGTGACGGTCGACAAGTCCCAAATCTTAATCGCAAACCCGCCGCCGTTGTTGTTGGCGCCACAGTTTGGGAACGGTGAAGTGGTTAAAGTGTTCGACGCGACGATGGCGCTGCCTTTTTCGATAAAAATCTGGCCACCGGAATTCGCACCGAAGACTGAATGAGTGATCGTTGCGGCGCCTTTCGATAGGTAAATTCCGCCGGCGATGTCCTGATCGAGATTATTTCCGCCCTGAAACGTAAAGCCATTGATGGTGGTAGACAAAGAATGTGTATTTCGTATCGTGAGGACGGTTCCGTTCGCACCGCCATCGAGGATGGTCTTGCTTGCGCCCTGCTCGCTCGCCAGGGTGATCTCTTTCGTGTCGATCACAAGATTTTCGTGATAGGTGCCAGGAGCTACTAGAATCGTATCCCCGGTGGATGCAGAGTCGATTGCCGCCTGTATTGTCGGCTTGTTCGCAGGTACGCGTACTGTCGTGGCGTTTGCGAAGGTTACGACGAAAGCAAAAAGAGGGTAGGTGAGCGAAATTGCAGAGAAGCGATGTTTGGGGGCCGTCATACCTGCTCGTAAAATAGCGGAGTCGACGCTCAAAGTACCACGAGACAATCGAAAGCGCGATGGCTTGTTCAGGGTATTCGATCCCTTCAATGGATGAGTGGCTCGATCTGCCACCGCGTTCGACAGACGGTTCTTACAGAAATTTGCGGCGGAGAACCCTTGATCTCCGCCGCTTTGTTTTGCTAGTTAAGGCGAGTTCCTTCGAACTCGCGGATGTAGTCGATGACGGCTTCGCTGAAGCCGTCGATGTGCGTCCACGGACCGTAGCCGACTCCGTTGCGGGCGCTGGCTACGTTGATCATGTAGCCGCGTCCGCGCGGTGCTCCGACGCGATCGTGCGACTGCTCGTCGGTGATGACGACGATGCGGTCGTACGGCTCGCGGACGGAGTCGAGCGCAGCGCCGAGGCGGGTTCCGCTGTGGCGCTGGCTGACTTCCATCGCATCGCGCAGAGCGAATCCACGCCGGGGCGGGATGCGCAACGCACGTGTCGGAGAAGGTGTAGATGCTTACCTTCTCCGCGATCTCGCGCGAGCAGAACGGCGAGACCGTATGCAGCGTCGGTGCGCAGCATCGTCGAGCGAGCCGAAAGCGGAGCGACCATGCTTCCGGAGACGTCGACGAGCAGGACGGTGTCGCCCGGCAAGCTGCGCGATTCCTTCGAGCGAGCGGAACATTGCGCGCTCGAGCGCTCGGCTCCCACTGCGGAGCGTGACGCGCCGCAGCGAGGAAGCGGAAGGGAAGCACACGGTCCGTCCGCATCGTCTCGAGCGCAGCGGCGATGTAGTCCTCGCTGACTCCGGCGTCCTTCATGTTGCGAAGGTTGCGCAGAAGGGCGAGGGCGCCGAGGCGTCCTTCGACCAAGCAGCCGCTCCCAGTGCGTGCGCTTGTCTCCGCCGCTGGAGAGCGCAACCTCCCAGGTGTCGGGAGTGGCGAGCTCGCCGGCGCGAGACGCTTCCACAGCTCGGCCTGCGCCGCGTCGCGAGGACGAGCGTGGCAGAGGAAGAGGACGTCGCGCAGACGCACAGCACCGGCGCGGTCGTACTTCGCAAGCGCGTACTCGTCGAAGCTGGTGAAGGCGGCCGCAAGGCCCTTCTTCACCGCGCGGCGAGCGGCGTGCGGCCGTCGGCCCAGTAGATGGCGACGAACTCGGCGAGTTCGTCGGCACGCTGGATGACGCGCACGAGCGTCTCCGCAACGAGAGCGCGGTGCGTGGCGTAGCGAGCCATCTCGCGCACAAGCAGAAGCGGCGCATGACGCAGCTTCATCGCGGTGCGCGCCTCGACGGCGAGCGCAGCGACTGTATCGGGTGCGACCTGGGGGACGAGTTCGCGGATGCGAGCGGCGATGGTCTCGCCGGACTCGTAGAACTCGTCTTCCCAGAGCATGCAGGCAAGGACGCTGCGCCGCAGCGCGGCTTCCGGAGAGATGGTTGCGGCAGGCGCTCCCTCGTGGGTTCGGGGCCGCGCCAGCAGACTCAGCTTCAGTACGTTCAACTTCATCTCGCACCTCCTTTCAAGTGCGTTTGGTTATTCGCCGGGGAATAGGCGACCGCGGATTCCCACATGAGCCTGAGGAGGCTCAAGGCAGGATTCGAACCTGCACTCCAGGGCACCGATTGAAGTAGCCGCAGTCTTCGCCACCGGCGAATGGTTACAGGAGCCGTCCTCGAACGTTTTTGAGAACTGCTTCTTCGTCTTCATCTTCTTCATCGTTGTCGGTCAGAAAACCGGCACCGACCTTGAACCCGACCGGCTTGAGGGTCCCGGTGAGACTTGGATTGCCAGCTTCTGCATCTGCTCCCAGGACGGGCGGTTCTTGTCGTAGTAGCCGGTGCAGTCGTAGATCTTGAACGGCACGACGACGTTCGGGCCGACGTTGGTGCAGACGGTGACCATCTCCGACTCGCGGTAGCCGGTCATGATGTGCGCGTTGACACAAGTGCGGCACAGCGACTCTGAGCCGACCGGGGTTCCGCCCTTGATGTATGCCCTGCTCATGGCGAGGCTCCTTTCTAACCAGCGAGTGGCTGGATGGTTTGGCCGGGGAACGGGCGATTGCAGTATTTCGATTGCTCTACCCATTGAGCTATGCGACTGAGTCCGCAGCAGGAGTCGAACCTGCGACCTCTCGTGTCACGAAGTAACTGCTATCTACACCACCGGCCGAATTGTGAGTTGCAACGATGCTTCGCCAGGGAACTATCGAGAGAGTTTCGGAGTAAGTGCAATAAGGAACCTTGTAAGTCGAGGCGACGCCTCTATCCCTTCTGTCTTTGCTCTGCGGGGTTTCTGTCCCCGCCTTTCGGGCAGAAGAAGTAACTCTGCTCTATCACCACTGGCGATTTTGCCCTACGCAGACGCAGGTTCGCGGTTGCACGGGCTGGCGCATCGTGCCGACGCAGTTATACGCCGGAAGGATTTACTGAGGGAATCGGTGAGAACAGAAGCGTGATCGATTAACAGTCGAAGTAACTGCTCTCTTCACCACTCAGTAAGTTGGAATACGGGTTTGGCTGACGTAGGAGCCGACTAATGAGTTATAGCCAGGTAGGATAAAGCGCCCGGCGATCACCCAGGAGGACGAATTGAATCGTCTCCGGCGACCTACGCATCGTGTTGTGCGATGTTGTTTTCATCGGGCTAACTCCTACGTAGAAACTACAGTGCCATGATTGCTTTTTAAAAGCAAGCGATTTCCTCGAATAATTTGAGTTATTCGTCGCCGACAAATGTCGCGAAGCGACTATACGCTGACAATTTTAAGCGATGCGAGCTTCGGTTGCGCCTCTGCTTGCGGTGCGCCTGCGGGAGCAACAGTGACGTGAAGATCTCCGCTCACCGCCTGCGTGCCAAGTCGCTGAACGAGAGATGTAATGTCAAAGCTGACGAATCGGTTGATCGTGGCATGTGAACCGACACCCATCTCGTGCGACATCGATCCAAAGAAATTGAGCGAGCCGATGAGGTGTGAGGCGGTTGTTGCGTCGGAGGCCGCGTCCGGCAGATTGAGATAGAGGTTATAGAGAACGCCCGGTTGCCTGTCCACGTTGAGTCCTTCGATGACGACGTAGTAGCTCACGGGACCGCCTGCACCCTGCTGTGGAATAGCCGCTCCGCGGGTCGGCTTCGACAACGGAACTCTGACTGCTCTGGGTGCAAGCGAGACCGCTGTTGCCGATGCTACGGTGGCGGCAGGCTTGGGTGGCCCGGGAATCGCATGCGCAACAGGAGGCCGCGCCGGGACGGATTCGAAGCGATCGTAGGTGTAGTGCAGCGGAGCGATATCGAGAAAGTCGCCGATCTTCGCGACGACTCGTTTTCCAGTGTGATCAGCGAAGACGAAGGTCTTCGAGAGGAACGCGTTTCCTTTGGGATTTGCGTTGCCGCCCTTGTTCCAACTGGCCCAAAGGCGATCGATGTTGCAGTGATGCATCCAGAAGATGGGGTCGCCGGCAGCAGAAGGAATACTACCCATGTTGCTCGAGTTTCCAACGGAGACGTGAACTGCGCCATGCAGCTTCGAGTCGATGTCTGAGCAGAAGCCCGGCTTTGGTCCGCTGGGAGAGTAAGTCGTTTGTGCGAGCGAATCGAGGCCTAGAATGCCGGGCTGCCCCTTATCGATTGCAACTCCGCTGTTGACGCCACTGTTGCGGTTTGCGAGGAACAGCGATTTCAATATCGGATCGCTCGCCGAGTGGAAGGCAGCGGGCAGTATGCCGTGCGAGGCGCCGCTGACGGAGTAGTTCCAGTACGGGAGCGTGAATGAGTCATCGGCGAGCACAGCTCGGATGATCGATTCAAAGAAGAAGACGTACATGCGATGCCATGGAAGAAAGTAGTCTTCCGGCTGTCCCATGTGGGATTGGCAGGTGTTCCACATTTCGTTGGCAAGCGATTTCTGTGGGCTTGGTGAAGCGCCGAAGACTGTAGTGAGGGTCGCGGGTTTGGGATTGGGAATAAAGTGTGTGTACCACTGAAAGGTCCAGCTAAGTGGAGAGGTCTTAGGAGCGGCCATCATCTTAGCAACAGCGGTCGCATACTTCTTCACCATCGCCTGACCCTGCGGGCTGGTGACTTCGAAGCGGACAGCGGCTGTTTGCGCGAAGCCATACTGGCTGAACCAGGTGGCAAAAGGAATTGCTGCGGAGGCCCGGACGAAATCTCTACGGCTGACGGGCATGCCTGTCTCCTTCGAGTTCGGGGTTGTGAGCCGGATGATTGCTCTCCGACGCGGCGATGTCAAGCGGCAATTTAACCCGCACGACTCTGGACTCTGCTCCAAAATCGACAGCTACCCGACAAGATCTCAGTTGGCGATGAGTTCGATGCTGCCGATAGAAGGGGTGGACTCTGGTGGTCCGCCGGGAACGATGCTGACTTGGAGACCCCGTAAGTTCGGACTTGCATGGAGTAATCCATGAACCAAATCGGTCACTTCAAAGACGAACGGACTTCCCTTTGAACCCGTGCTCACAGAAAAAAAGTTGATATAGCCAACACGAAAAGCGTCGGACCGAGTAACTGTGCCCAAGGGCTCGAGATAGATGGCATACGAAACGCCGGGCTGCCGAGCGGCTTGAAGATGTGAAACGCGAAGGGAGAGCCGGGCAACGGAGCGAAGAGCGTCGAACTCTTTTTTGACTGAATCGCCAGTTTGCGGCGTTAGAGGTATGGAAAGGTCTGAGGCCGTCAGATCGTAGCTTCTGCCGGAGGTTGCGATAACGTGCGAATCATTTCGTTGGGCATGAAGGAACGGCCCTGCTAAGAGGAAAATAGCCAACGAAGCAAGCACGTATAAGCCGGTTTTGACGACCGTGAACCGCATCGAAAACCCCTCTTACGCTATTGGACGCGTCGCATTTGATCCGGTCTGCGGACGATTTATTGAATTGTGACCAAAATAGTCCGAGATTTCTATTGATATAGGACTGTTCTTGTCTTATATTCAAAACATCGAGAAGTTCGAAGGCTTGTTGCAGCGATTTTCGATGCAAGCGAGGCCTGGGATGGAGAAAGAGCAGATCCCCGCGGGTTTATCTCTTGGCGGAGACCGCAGGGACCTGGGATCTACAGTCGCGATCGACCGTAGGTTTGTCTGCGATTATAGGGTGCAGTTCGGCTGATTCAAAGCGAATGCCTTAATCGTCCTCGATTCATTCCATACATCCTGATTGGCCGGTTGTGTCCTGCGGCATTAGCCGCCGGATCAAGTTGGCTTTGAGCGGTTATTGCCCCTTTGTGCGCTTTTTTGAGGCCGACAGGGATTGAACGTGGAGGAATAGTAATGAAGAAGAGCGCGAGAAAAGAGAGCCTGCGGAAGAGGTTTGCGGGATCACGGAGTTGGGTGGCAATGGGTACGCTGGCGGCAGCGTACACCGTTGCGGGATCGACCCAGCAAGCTCTGGGTGCAACCAAACCGGTCGACGATGGTACTCCTGGTGCAGGTGGGCCTACCGCGAATCTTCCAGTGAAGCCCTTCAATATTGCTGCAGGTGGGTTAGAGGACGGGATCAAAGCGTACGAGCGAGCGACTGGACTGTCGGTGCGGGTGGAACTTCCCGCTGGCACCCTGGCTGGATTTCAGACCAAAGGCGTGACCGGGTTGCATACGACAGAAGAGGGAATGCGCCTTTTGTTGGAAGGCACGGGGCTGAGCTACGCGGCGCAGGGAACGTCGACGATGGTGGTGAATCTACGCGCCAAGGAGTCGGTGGATGTTACGACATCGCCAAATTCGATTCCCTTGGGGCAGTTTACCGAGACGTTGACGAACACGCCGCAGACGGTGAACGTGGTTCCACAGTTCATCATGCAGGAGCAGGCAGTTACGACGGTTCGCGACAGCCTGCGGAATGTTCCGGGCGTCAGCATAGCGGCTGGTGAGGCCGGCGCCCAGGGCGACAACCTGACGATTCGCGGGTTTTCGGCGCGCAACGATATGTTTATTGATGGCATTCGCGACTTTGGATCGTATTACCGCGATACGTTCAACTATGAGGCGATCCAGGTACTGCAGGGACCGGCAGGAGTAGAGTTTGGCCGTGGTTCGACGGGTGGCGTCATCAACCAGGAATCGAAGATGCCGGTGGACCATGACTTCGTTCGGGGTTCGTTGCAAGTGGGAACGAATGCGATGCGCCGGGTGACGGCTGATGTGAACGCGCCGTTGGATGACTTTATTCCGGGCTCGGCGTTCCGGCTGAACGTTATGGGGATGCAGTCGAATGTGGCGCAGCGCGACTACGCAAAGGTCAGCCGCTATGGCGTGGCGCCGTCGATCGCATTTGGGATCAATAAGCCAACTCATGGCTCCGTGTCGTATCTGCACGAGAGCGAGGACAGCATCCCCGACTACGGTATTCCCTATTTTGGAATAGGTGCGGTGAAGGTGAACCGGAGCACATTCTATGGCTATGCCAACGAGAGCAAGCTGCAGACTGACCCCGACATTGTGACGGGAAGGATCGAGCATGACTTTTCCAATGGCATGGTGCTCCGAACGACAGGCCGCTGGGGAAATTATCCGCGCAATATACGAGTGGTCGAGCCACAGGTAAATACGACGCCGACGTTCTCCGTGGTAAACGGTGTGGGCGTTGCGACGTGCTCGCCGACGGCTTCGACACCGTGCTACAACGTGAACACGCCGCTGAGCCAGGTCAAGGCGCGGCGCAATGTGATCACACGCAACTCTACGGAAGACATTCTGTGGGGACAGACGCAGCTGATTGGCCACGCGACGATCGCACATCTGGACAACACCTTCGTCGCAATGGTTGAAGGTGGTCGGGAGCGTTCGCGCCCGCAGAGCATTACGTACCCGGCGACGATCTTCACGCCTGTGCTGACGCCGAATGCCGATGACGTGCTGCCGTCTCCTACGGTTGGTGCGCGGACGTATGTGACCTCCTATGCGTACGGCATATCGGGAATGGATACTCTGAAAGTGACGCAGTGGCTGCAGCTCTCGGGCGGCGTGCGCTTCGACTACTTCAACACGTTTGTGGATCCGACAGCTTCGGCGGGGAAGGTCTCGCAGCTTATCCAGCAGCCGACCTATCGTGGGGCGATCGTCCTCAAGCCGGCGCGAAACGGAAGCGTGTACTTCGATTACGGAACGTCGTTCAATCCCTCGGCTGAATCATTGTCGCTGAGCGCCAACAATGCTCTGCAAGACCCGCAGCAAAATGAGACCTACGAGGCGGGTACGAAGTGGGACCTGATGCACGATCGGCTCAATGTGAGCGGAGCGTTCTTCCGGACGAACAAGGACAACGTCTACGAGACGAATCCCCTGGATACGACGCAGGTTCTGAATGTGGGCAGCCAACGGGTGCAGGGATTCCAGGTCGGCGCACTTGGACACCTGGCTTCGCACTTCGACGTGATCCTTGGCTATGCGTACCTGGATGGAGTTGTAACGAAGAGCGTGCTGAATGCATCGCCGTTCGGATCATTGTTCAAAGCAAATGATCCGGTGTTTGGTATGTATCCGTACTTCATCTCGCCAAACAATTTCCCACTAGCGAACGTTCCAAGGAATTCGGGCAATGCATGGATCACGCATGACCTGCCGTGGCGCTTTGTGGGTGGATTCGGAGGAAATTTTGTGGGAGCGCGCCGAGCGAGCTCGACGGCGATGACTGCAATTCCGCAAGCGAATGTGGCTCCAATCGCAACCACGCCGCTGGCCTTCAAATCGATCAACGGATATTGGATATTCAACCTGATGGTTCGCAGGCCGATCAGCGACCGGCTGGACTTCCAGGCAAACTTGATCAATCTAACGAACAAGTTCTACATCGATCAGCCGCATCCAAACCACTTGATTCCAGGCGAAGGCTTCAATGCGCAGTTTGGTTTCAATGCGCACTTCTAATGGGAAATGCTGGAAGGCAGGGCGAGGGAATACTCCTCGCCCTGCGTTTTGTTGTTGGTGCGAGAGAAGGAGAGGACAGAGTTTCTATGCTGCTTACGATTCCTGATGTTTTGACTGCTGAGCAAGTCAAGCAGATGCGCTCCAAACTGGACGCCGCCGGTTGGGTGGACGGCAAAGTAACGGCCGGTTATCAGGCACAGCGCGTGAAAGAAAATCATCAGCTCCCAGAGGGTCATCCGTTGTCGGTGGAGTTGGGAGAAGTTGTCTTGGGTGGACTCGCACGATCGCCGATGTTCATGTCGGCTGCGCTTCCACTGCGGGTATTTCCTCCAATGTTCAATCGCTATACAGGCGGTGGCCACTTTGGAACACACGTCGATACCGCGATCCGGCAGCTAGCGACTACAGGCCAGCGAATAAGAACGGATATATCTGCGACCCTATTCCTGACCGCTCCGGAGGACTATGACGGAGGTGAACTGATTGTGGAAGACACCTACGGTTCGCACAGCGTCAAACTTCCGGTCGGGCATATGGTGTTATATCCGGCGACAAGTTTGCACCGGGTAGATCCGGTAACGCGTGGAGCGCGCGTGTCGAGCTTCTTCTGGATTCAGAGCATGATTCGAAGCGATGGCGATAGGTCCGTGCTCTTTGATCTCGATCAGTCGATTCAAAAACTGGCGGTAGATTTGCCCGGTAGTCCCGTGGGAGTGCAACTGACCGGTGTTTACCACAATCTGCTACGCCGCTGGGCTGAGATGTAGCGATTACTTCAGGCGGACTGGCTTGGCATTCACTTGCATGCGAAAGAGTGCGTAGGGCCTTACCCGCAAATCTTTTCCGTTTTGCATGGATGGTTGACGGTGCAGCTGGTTGGCAGTGACGTAGAGATAGCCATCGTCGGCGAGGCTCATGGTGTCGGGCCACAGCAGCCGTGGATCGTGAAGGATGGTTTCGATGGTGCCGTCAGGGGTGATGCGAATGATGCTGTTAGTACTGTAATCGCCGGCGTAGATGTTGCCGGCTGCATCAGATTCGAGTCCATCAGACGGACCTTTGCCTGTAACAAGCTGCACGGTCTCCGCGACGCGGCTGTCGGGTGTGACGCCCTCGCGCAATGCGGCTGCATTTACGCTGTAGAGATTTTTTGAGCTCAGCGGACAATAAAAGATCTTGCTGCCGTCGGCACTGATGGCGATGCCGTCTGCCCCACTGAGCATCCGTTGCGGCGGCTTGCCAGATTCGGTGCGATAGAGCGGGCGGCCCTCGGCAAAGCCGATGAAGCCTGGATCGGGACGTGTGCTGGGGTGATTGTTGAGGCGGCGTATCGCCTGACCAGTTGCGAGATCGACGACGATGATGGCGTTAGGTCCTCTGCTGGAGGAGTCAGTGACGTAGGCGATGCCATGAACGGTGCCGGAGACGGTGGCGGTTCCCTTGGTCAGATCGAAGCGAACGTCGTTGAGGTAGCTTGTGGGGCCGGCGATTGCGGGTGAGAACAAGATGGTTTTGATCACTTTGTTAGTGGTCAGGTCGATGGCGACGAGCTTGGGGCCACCAGGGGTGGCCCCTTTCTGAAGGGCGGAACCAGTATCGAGGACCCAGAGATGGTCGGCGGGGTCGACGACGACCGACTGTACGGAAACGAAGTGAGAGGAGTTGACCGACTCGTCTGTCGTAGTGGTGGGATCGGTCAGCGAACGGCCTGGCCAGTCATTGATCTCGGCGTTGGGGTAAGGCACGGTATTGCCGTTGACGAGTTCGGCGACAGTGTACGGTACGTCGTCGCCCCAGCGTGGGAAGTTAATGAAGATGCGTCCGCTGTGGGAGACAGCGACCCCGGTAGGCATCGCGCCAGAGAAGGTTGCGACGAGCTCAAGCTGGCCAAACGGCTGATCCTGGGCAAGCTGAACCGGAGCTTGCGCTTGCGCACATGAAGTGGAGACGAGCAGCGTGGCGAGCGGCGCGACGATAAGGAGGTGGCTCATGCCGAATTGGATGCTGAAAGTCGGACCGACGCGCCGGGGGGGTCGATGGATACACCCATCATTAGAAGGTCCTGACGGCATTGACAAAGTTGCAATAGAAATTGTATTTAACACATTAGATAATTAATCTAAGGGTTAAATAACAATGAGCCATGATGATCAGTCTCTCGATTTTAACCTTTGCGGCGCTAGGGGATTCGACGCGTCGGGCGATCCTGGCAAAACTCGCTTTGAGTGAGGCTTCGGTGACGGAGCTTGCGGAGCCGTTCGCGATGAGCCTTCCAGCGATTTCGCGCCACCTCAAAGTGCTGGAGAGAGCGGGATTGATCTCTCGCAGCAAAGAGGCCCAGTGGAGGCCGTGCAGGATTGAGGCCCAGGGCTTTAAGGATGTCGCGGAGTGGATGGAGGAGTACAGGAGCATCTGGGGAGAGAGGCTCGACAGGATGCAGAGCTATGTTGAGCGCTTGCAAGCGCAGAGTCGGAACGTAGTTCGAAGAAAGCTAAAAAGACGGCTTCAAAGAAGCGTTTCAGGACACGGCGCTGATCCAGACGCTCGTGAAGAGAGATTACAAAGGAGAGAAGGCGATGACACAGGGTACCTTAGAGAATACTGCAGAGCGGGAGATCACTGACACCCGCGTAATCAATGCTCCGCGTGAACTGGTATGGAAGGTCTTTACTGAGCCTGTGCACGTGGTGCAATGGTGGGGACCAGATGGATTCACCAACAGTACGAAGTCCATGGACGTGCGCGTGGGTGGGGAGTGGATTCATACGATGCACGGGCCGGATGGGAAGGACTATCCAAATCACATCGTCTACCGCGAGGTGGTTGAGCCGTCGCGGTTGGTCTATGACCATATCTCAGCGCCTCATCACCGGACGACGGTGATATTCGATGACCTGGGAGACGGGCGGACGAGGCTAACATTCATGATGATCTTCGATACGACGGAGAAGAAGCGCTGGACGGTGGAGACCTTCAAGGCGGATATCGGATTGAAGCAGACCGTGGGGCGGTTGGAGGCCTACATGGCAAAGGTTAACAGTCTCTAGAGCCGCCGGTAATAACGTGCTTCGGGAACGGCGCAGGATTGGCAGAGGATCTCTCCGCCCGCGCCGTTTGTATTGCGATCATAGTTGATGCCCTCTCCGCAGATGGCGCAGACGATGCGCCCGGATTTGTAGCCGGGCATCTCACGCGGGTGAATGGGGACGCGCACCCACTGCTCGCTGAAAAGTTCGGAGTCGGGAAGCTCGCGGTAGGCGAGCATCTGCTGCTCGTTCTTGTTTTCGATTTCCGGATAGAGTTCACGGGCTCGCTGCTTGGACGATTCGAGCGCGGCTATGCGGATACCTTTGTAGGTCGGCGCGTTGCCACTAGGATCTAGAGGGAAACTCAGGTCGACGAAGGTGGCGGCCATCTTTCCCCAGTCGCGGAACTTAAGCGCACGTTTGCCTAGGCGGCAGCCGGTTACGACGGCGATGGCGTCGGTGGCGCAACGGTCGATTTCAACGAAGGTGACGAGGCGTTTGCGATCGGTAGTGCGAGGCTCGCCGATGCCAAGCTGCTGGCAACCGAGCATGGCGAGCCGAACCCCCAAAATTTGCCCTGCACAGAGATGTCCGTGTGCAAGCTCGGCTTGGCGGAGAAGGTCGTCAAAAGGCTCCATGGGATGATGATAGCCCTGTAGTGTAGGGTTATCGTGCACACCAGACAATCCGGAGGAGAGCGGTGGAACAACTATGGAGACACCTTGCCCTGGGCTTCAGCGCACTTGTTGCCGGTAGTGAATCCGTTGGGCTCGGCGTTGGTGTTCCTTGGATTAGTGGGGTTTCAACCGCCTTCGGTTTATAAGTCACTGGCGCGACAGATTGCCATTAACATGGTGCTGTTCTTTACCGTGATCGAACTGATCGGATCGTATCTGCTGACTTTTTTTGGCATATCAATCTCGATCGTTCAGTTTGCCGGTGGCATCGTGGTGGCAGCAATTGGATGGTCTGTTCTCAACCAGCCGGACAACGATAAATCGAAGGAGTCGGCTGGAGCACAAGCGGCCAGCGAGAATACGTCTTCTGACTGGTCGGCGAAGACCTTTTATCCGCTAATGTTCCCGATAACGGCTGGACCGGGGTGCCTGGTGGTGATGATTACGCTGAGCGCTCACGCCGGAGGCATGACACTCACAGAGAATCTTCTGGCGCGCGCGGGGTTGATGATTGCGGTTTTGATCATATCTGTGCTGGTGTATCTCTGTTATGCATATGCCCCGCAGATTACGAGGAAGATTGCTCCATCAACGGTACAAGGCATCGTGCGAGTAATCGCGTTTATCCTGCTCTGCATTGGGGTGCAGATTGCATGGAACGGGCTGGATGCGCTATTGAAGCCTTTGATCGGCCGTCACGCTTGAGACCTATACCGTGCGTGGGTCAACCGCGACAACGACCTTGCCGTGGCCCGGAATGGTTGTGTACGCTTTGTTCGCCTGTGCGAGTGGAAAAGTGGCTTTCACCCAGGTCCGGAGCTTGTAGGTATCGATAAGCGCAGCAACTTCCATCAGCTGTCGCTGGTTAGGTTCGACGATAAAGAAGGCGTCCCTGATGCGTTCATCTGTCGAATTTTCGTTAGCAGCCGAGACCGTAATCGCGAATCTGCCGGGTTTGACAAGTGGAAGTGAACGCACCAGCATGTCATCGCCTACGGTGTCGAAGACAATATCGAATGGTTCCGTGAGGACATCCTCAAAGCGCGTGGTGTGATAGTCAATGACTTGCGCTATGCCGAGTTGCCTTGCGAATGCAGTGTCCTGGCCCCCGGCAGTACCTGTAACGTGAGCTCCGTGAAGGTGCGCGAGCTGGGCAGCGAAAAGGCCCACAGATCCCGCTGCGCCATGGACGAGGACGCGATCTCCTGGGTGGAGATGGCCGCGGTCAAACAGCCCCTGCCACGCCGTCAGCGCGCTGATCGGGACCGTTGCCGCCTGTATGGGCGTGAGCGTCGTCGGAGCGGGAGCAATGGCTGCTGGAGTAGTCAGGCAATACTCCGCGAGCGCTCCATCGCAGAACCAATCGTTCATACCGTAGACGTGCTGGCCGATCGTGAACTCTGTAACACCTTCGCCGAGTGCGGCGATGCTGCCGGCGAATTCATGCGCCGGAACGGCGCCTTTTCGTGGATTACCGGACTTGTCGTGGGTGTGGGGATACCATCCGAGCTCTGTGCGGATGGTTCCGGCAGCGGCTACACGGACGAGGACTTCACCGGTGCCGGGCAGGGGTTGTGGGATGGAGGCTTCCACTAACTGGGCGGGCTGCGCGGAGTCTGCCAGTTGCATGACCTTCATTCGTCATCTCCGGAATGCGTTTGTCAACGATGCTACACCGGAGAGGAACGCGGGATATTACGAAGTTCAGTTCCCGTCGTCGTTATCTCCTTCCTCGATAATGGAAGAGGTTCCCACTACGTCATAGGTTGAGGCTTCGCTACCGGTTGGCTGGATGGTGACGCGCAAGGGAAGCCTTTCCCATTTGGCTGGCTGGCAGACTGGGATGAAATGGTTGGACTGAGGCCATTTGCCGATGAGTTTCTGCACGACGGCACGACGAGTTCCCAGTTGCGCGACGATGACATAAAGGCTCGCGCCTTTGGATGTGTTGGCAGTTCCGCAGTAGGCGGCATAGTCGCGGAACCATACGGCGTTGGAGACGACGGGGTCGAAGTCTGGAAGATGTAATGCCGTGATGTGACCACTGACGCGATCGACAGTAATCCAGGGGCCCGGTTGCCAGATCCAGTGTGGAACGGTATCGGCGGGAAGTGCGTCATTGACATGAATTGCGCGCCGGATCGCAAAGGTGCGGTCGGTGATCTCGTGAAGCTCGCCGGTTGTCCACTCCTTCTGACGGTCGTCGACATAGAGTGGCCGAACCTTGATGCTCGAGGTCTCATCGGATTTTTCGTCAGGAGTGGCGTCGGGCTGTGTGTAGGGAACGCGGCGTACGGCACCGAAAGTGACGGTGTGGGTTTTGGGTGCCTTGGTTGCGGCGAAGATGCACGTGGGGATGCTCAGCAGAAGAAGAAGGGCTTGGGATTTCACGGATGACTCTGGAGGGAGTGTGACCGGCTCTGCGATGTGTTGTTCGAAAGAGCCGGCCGGGTGGAAAGAATGCCACGGAGGTTCCCGCGGCTGAATCATTGGAATGCCAACCATGCTATCGAATAGCAGACGAAACGTGTGTGGGAGCGCAGTGGCACTTTTGTGGAGTGGAACAAAAGGGGTTAAGTGTGGAAGAAATTTCAGGAGGGAGGGAAAGAGCTTCGGGGGAGTATTGAAGAAGGTTCAAAGGCTGTGGAATTCATTGTGAATCTCAGGTAAGTCGTGATGCAGTGCGGAGTAGTATCGTGAAAACAGAGCGTTCTGCCTGCATTAGGCGGCGCTTCGAGTGTAGCCCGCAGAGGGGTCATCTCCAGCAGTCAGGAAAGGATACAAACGAATATGTGGAAACCGAATCAGCCGGGTAGCAATAGCCCCTCAACTCCTGAACCGTCGCGGCCGACTCCCCCGGCGCCGAGCTACGAAGCTCCGCGTGCGGCGGCGCCCGGCGCAGGGACCGCAGCAGCGCCTACGACGGGCGAACAGGCGACCATTGGAAAATCGCTGGTAGTTAAAGGCGAAGTGACTGGCTCCGAATCGCTGTACATCGACGGCAAGGTGGAAGGGGCGATCAATCTGCCCGGAAACCGCGTGACTGTCGGCCGCAACGGCCAAGTCGCAGCCAACATCGTTGCTCGCGAAGTCGTAGTACTGGGCAAAGTACGCGGCAACTGCCAGGCAAGTGATCGTGTAGATATCCGCAGCGAAGGTTCGCTCACGGGCGATGTCATTGCGGCGCGTATCTCCATTGAGGATGGTGCATTCTTCAAGGGTGGCATCGACATCCGCAAGCCAGGCGGCACGGACCTGAAGGGCGGATCAGCACAGCCCATCAGCACCCCGGAGCCGGTGGCGGTCGAAGCCTAATCGAGCGAAGGAATTCACGAACGGTCTCGGCTGCTTACGCCGAGGCCGTTTCGCGTTTCTGGTGCCCTCAAAGATTGCGAGCGACGGTAAAGGCCAGTGATACAGCGAGCATGGCATAGATCGCTGTCGGCGAAGGCTGCGGCCAGATCATTCGTCTGCGTGACAGAATGCGATAGCTGTACATTCCGGAATAGACCGCAGCAATAGCCATGAGCAGCGTAACAAGCGCGTTGAGCTGTAGGGCCTCTGCGAACCTGCCGTGCAGCAAAGCTGCAAGAGCTCTTGTACCGCCACATCCCGGGCAGAGAATGTGAAAGTAGTAGTGGACTGGACACTGCGGATAGAAGCTATCCTGTGTGGGTGGGAACACGAAGAGCATAGCGGCGCCGAGGAGCATGAAAGCTACAGGCCACGCCATCCGCGCAAGGTCGGCGAGACCGGCGCGTCGGGTAGCGATCATGGCTAGTATCCTCTGTAGCGCATCGCCTGTTTCATCTCATTGATGCGGTTGAAGTGGTACTGAAAGTAGAGTCCGCCGAAAAAAAAGGTCATGACTGGGCCGAGACGTAGTCCCACCGGTTCCGGGCCATTGAAGTGCTGTTCGAGCGAATTCCTCATCGCGAAGCGGAAGACGATCAGGAGCACGAGCGACGCGAGGCTGACGAGGATTGAGAGCGGAGAGTTATGCGTGTGACCTCCCTGCATAATCGCAGCGCTCGTTCCCATCGAAGCTCCCACATTGAGAACCGAGAGGATGACATAGCCGATAAAGTAAGGAAACGCCTTGGTCTGAGGCTGAACACGCTTCATCCACATCACCTGCACCAAATCCCAAATCACAAAAAAGATTCCGCACGTACAAATGCCGATAAGAAGAACAAGACCCCAGTGGAGATTCGGAGGATCTGGGTATGGAGATGCAGCATACGCCGCGGGCTGGACGTAAGGTGTTACCGGAGGAACGTAGGCGGCGGTCCCTACACCCGAAACCGCCGCATCGAAAGGAGCAGCCGCGCCAGCGGAAGGATTCAGAATCTGTGCCACGGGAATCCAGTCAGGAGATTCATCAGATTTAGCCATGTCGGTAAGCAGGACATTGCCGCTCGCGACATAGCGCTGCAGGTCTTCAAAGGTGTAGGGGCCGTAGGTCTGGCCTTCGCGGGAGATGTGATAGGGCATGGCTGGCTCCTGTGGGTGCAAACCGATGAAAACACGGAGTACAGCGAAGCACAAGAGGGATGAAGCAACTACTATCGACCGCCGTTAGGATAGAGACGGCAACGGAAGGGCTCCGATGGATCGTCAAGCGCACTGGGAAGGTGTCTATCGCGAAAAGGCAGCGACAGCGCTGAGTTGGTACCGTCCTCATCTGGAACTGTCGTTCGAACTGATCGAGCGCGTGGCGGAGACGAAGCGGGCGGCCATCCTCGACATCGGCGGAGGAGCTTCAACGCTGGTGGACGACCTTCTCGGTGCAGGCTTTGATGATCTCTCAGTCCTCGACATTGCGGAGGCGGCGTTGAGTGCCTCACAACATCGGCTGGGGCAAGCAGCCAGGAAAGTGAGATGGATCACTGAGGATTTTCTTAACGCCCAACTCGAACCGCAACGGTATGACGTCTGTCACGATCGGGCAGTCTTTCACTTTTTGCAGACGGAGGAGGAGAGGGCGATGTATATCGAACAAGCCGCACACATTCTGCGGCCTAAGGGGTGGCTGATCCTCGCGACGTTTGCGCTCGATGGGCCGGAGCGTTGCAGCGGTCTGGAGGTGTCGCGATACAACGAGGCTGGCTTGAAAAACATAGTGGGGAATCGCTTCCAAATCATTGAGTCGCGACGCGACAGTCATCAGACGCCGGCAGGAAACTTGCAGGAGATGATGTACTTCGTGCTTCACCGAAGCAAATTCTCTCCTACGAATGTCTAGAGGGTCTGGTTGTCTGCAGTTGCAAGTTGTGTGTCCTTTGCTGCTCTGCTGATAGCGATGCGCAGGTCCGTAACCTTGTTGAGCGCGAACGCTGCTGGTGTCGTCGGTGCTGTGACGGCAATGAAGTCGGCACGGTTGACGTCCTGGAGATAAAAGCTGGGCCGCGCGTCGGGGGCGGCCGGAGCGACTTCGACGTGGCTCATCTCCAAGTTGTTGATGTGGCGCAGAAAGAAGCCCTGCGATGGCGTTGTCCTGCCGAACATCGGCGGATCGGGATAGCCGTCTTCCTTCTCGGGCATCACGATCTTTGCATCTTCAGCGGTACCTCCGCCCAGATGCTGGATGTAGATGTTCGAAAGCTTGATGTCTTGGATGGCGTGACCGGGAATGCCGCTAAGGATGGTGGAGATGTGCGGCGCCGTGTTGTAGCTCACCACATTGTCGACGAGGATGCGCTGCAACGTGCCGACCTTTGTAGTTTCCTTGGGCCCGCGCAGACGCGAGCCCAGCCGGAAGAAGAGTGGAGCGTTGACCACATCGCGCATGGTGATGTTAGAGATCGCGATATCTTCGCAAAGCGCACCGTCTTCGCTCTCGAGCGCAAGCCCCTCGCAGCTGTCGAAGACGCAGTTGGAGATAGTGATGTTCTTGAAGCCGCCATTCGACTCCGTGCCGCACTTAATGCGGCCGTTGTGGGCGACGAAGGGGGCATCGGGCGCAATCTTCTTATAGGTTCCGTCGAGCATGGTGCCGAGCTGGTAGGAGCCGGCGACGTAGCAGTTGGTGATGGTGACGTTTTCAGTAGCGCGCGCGTAGCCGAGAGCATAGCTGGATTTGGGACAGATGCCGTCGTCCCAAGGTGAGTTGACGAAGCAGTTGGAGACGCGGACGTTGCGGCAGCAGTCGATGTCGATGCCGTCGCGGTCGGTGTCGATGGTGATGTTGTCGATGGTCATGTTATCGACGCCGGTGAGGAGGAAGCCGAAGTGTCCACCCTTGAGGATGGAGAAGTCGCGGAAGATCACGTTGCGGCAGTTCTTCAAGGCGATGGCCTTGTTACCGACGCCGGCTTGCTCGGCCTGGTACATGGGGTAGTCTCCGCGCGGTGGACGCACTCGTGGAGGAGCGTTGGCGGGACGCTCGGGTCCGAAGCCGCGGTTATTCTGCGCCTGGTTTGGCGGACGGCCGGGGCCAGCGCCGTAGCTGAGTCCTTTGCCGTAGATGAGGCCAGGGCCGATGATGGAGACGTCTTCGATGTCGATGCCCCAGATAAGCGAGTTCTTCCAGTGATTGTGGCCGTAGTCCTGGTAGGCATCCCATGCGGTGTTGGGCTCGGCGGCATCGTAGGTTCCCCCGTTGTAGCCAGTGGTCTGGCCAGGAAGCGGCGAGGCGGCCGCCTCGAGGATGCAGCCCTGAGAGAAATAGAGCGACACGTGACTCTTGAGGCGTATGGAGAAGCTGAGCCAGGTTCCAGCGGGGAAGAAGACTGTGCCTCCGCCGACGGCTGCTGCTGCTTCTATAGCCTTGTTTATCGCAGGGGAATCGACCGTCTTGCCGTCACCCACCGCACCAAAGCTACGAATATCGAAGATCGTTCCCCCAGGAAACGCAGCGGAGGTCTTTGAAGGCGCGGCGAACGCTGAAGGGGCCGCAGCTATCGATGCGGCGGCGAGTCCAATGCTTCCAAGTTTTAGTAGTTCGCGGCGGGCAGGATTGATGTTGTCCATAGCCATGCCACTGTAGCAGAGTAGTGGTCCGACCAGAAAGAGGCTTCGGGCCGAAGTCTTTGAATTCCAGCCGGTAAGGCCAACGACGACCACTACCGCGCGGACGATGAAGCCGCGCGATCAAGATCGAGGTTAAGCTCCAGTACGTTGACCCGTGGTTCTCCCAGAAAGCCGAATTGCCGGCCTTCAGTGTGCTTCGCAACGAACTGCCTAACAGTCGCCTCTGACAGTTTGCGCTCGCGGGCAATCCGGGCGACCTGGAACTCTGCGCCTGCCGGGCTAATATGCGGATCAAGACCGGAGCCGGATGCGGCGACAAGATCAATCGGAATCTCTGCATTAGGGTTGTCAGACTGCAATGTGGCGGCATCTGACGAGATGCGGTCGATGAGCTTCCTGTTTGTCGGCGCGTAGTTCGAGCCGGAGGAGTTGGCTGCATCGTAGCCAGTGCCCGCAGCCGATGGTCGCGAATGAAAGTATGCGGGACCAGTGAAGCTCTGGCCTATGATGCGCGAGCCAATTACAGATCCCTCTTTGTAGATGAGCTGACCGTTCGCCTTGTCGTGGAAGAGGAGTTGCGCCACAGCGGTGACAACGAGCGGATAGACAAGCCCGAAGAGGACAGTGGTGACAACGGTGTAGAGCGCTGCTGTGGTGATGTGGCGCCGCATGGGAGTTTTCTTGGCCGGTTCCGGCGTCACGGGCAGAGAAACAAAGAAGTCAGGCTTCTCGGATGGGCTGGGGATGGTAGCGCTTCTTTGCAGACGGATCATCTTGGTCTTTCCTTATGCGAGGTGAATCGCGGTGATGAACATGTCGATGAGCTTGATTCCGACAAACGGGGCGATGATGCCGCCGAGGCCGTAGATGACGAGGTTGCGGCGCAGCAGGGCCTCCGCGGACATCGCCTTGTAGCCGACTCCGCGCAGCGCGAGCGGGATAAGGCCGATGATGATGATCGCGTTGAAGATGACTGCGGAGAGGATGGCGGACTGCGGCGTCTTGAGGTGCATGATGTTGAGCGCGCCGAGCACAGGAAAGGTCGCAGCGAACATCGCCGGAATGATGGCGAAATACTTGGCCACGTCGTTGGCGATGGAAAAGGTCGTGAGCGCGCCGCGCGTCATCAGAAGCTGCTTGCCGATCTCGACGATCTCGATGAGCTTGGTCGGGTTGGAGTCGAGATCGACCATGTTGCCGGCTTCTTTCGCAGCCTGCGTGCCGGTGTTCATGGCGACGCCTACGTCGGCCTGGGCGAGCGCGGGCGCATCGTTAGTGCCGTCGCCGGTCATGGCGACGAGCTTGCCTTCAGCCTGCTCGCGGCGGATGAGATCCATCTTGTCCTTTGGCTTTGCTTCGGCGAGAAAGTCATCGACGCCAGCCTCGCGCGCAATGGCGGCGGCGGTGAGCGGGTTGTCGCCGGTGATCATGATGGTCTTGATGCCCATGGCGCGCAGCTGATGCGAAGCGCTCCTTCATCCCACCCTTCACGATGTCCTTGAGGTGGATGACACCGAGCGCTTGGCGATTCTCCGCAACAACGAGCGGTGTGCCACCGCTGCGAGCCACCATTTCGACCGCGCATTCGAACCTCATCGGGAAGCTTCCCGCCATTCTCATTGAGGAAACCTGCGATCGCGTCGGCCGCGCCCTTGCGGATGACTGCTGCCGTCCAGATTCACGCCAGACATGCGCGTGGTCGCGGAGAAGGGAACGAACTCGGCACTGAGTTCGTGCAGTTCGCGCCCGCGCAGGCCGTAGAGCTCTTTTGCAAGAACGACGATGCGAACGGCCTTCGGGAGTTTCGTCGGGTAGTGAAGAAAGTTGCGCGGCGTCGGCGAGCTGATCTTTGCTGACGCCGGGCGCGGGGATGAACTCTGCAGCCTGGCGGTTGCCGAGCGTGATGGTCCCGGTCTTATCGAGCAGCAGCGTGTTTACGTCGCCTGCTGCCTCAACTGCGCGGCCAGACATCGCCAGTACGTTATGCTGCACCAGTCGATCCATGCCCGCGATGCCAATGGCCGACAGCAGGCCGCCGATGGTCGTCGGGATTAGGCAAACGAGCAGCGAGATGAGCACGAAGACCGTCTGCGGTGCGGTGGAGTAGATCGCGATGGGCTGCAGCGTGACGACTGCAAGCAGGAAGATGATCGTGAGCCCGGCCAGCAGGATGTTGAGTGCGATCTCGTTCGGCGTCTTCTGGCGCTCGGCGCCTTCGACGAGCGCGATCATGCGATCGAGGAAGGTCTCGCCGGGATTAGAGGTGATGCGGACCTTGATCTGATCCGACAGGACGCGCGTGCCTCCGGTGACGGCTGAGCGATCTCCGCCGGCTTCGCGGATGACTGGGGCGGACTCGCCGGTGATTGCGGACTCGTCAACCGAAGCAACGCCCTCGATGATCTCGCCGTCGCCCGGGATCATATGGCCGGCAATGCAGAGACAGAGATCGCCGACGCGCAAGGTCGGAACTGGGGACGTTCTTCAGTCGTCCCGTCGGCACGCAGACGAACCGCCGTCGTCTCGGCCTTGGCGCGGCGCAGGGCGTCGGCTTGAGCCTTGCCGCGGCCCTCTGCCATGGCCTCTGCGAAATTAGCGAAGAGCACCGTGAACCAGAGCCAAAGAGTGATCTGAAGGTCGAAGCTGAGGGTGTTCTTGTGCGCGATTAGATCGCGGAAGAGATAGATGGTCGTGATGACGCTGCCGATCTCGACGACGAACATGACAGGGTTCTTCATCATCCTGCGTGGGTCGAGCTTTGCGAGCGCGTCGACGAGAGCGCGGCGGACGATGTTTGCATCCCAGAGCGAGCGTTTTTGCGTGTGTGCCATGCTGTTTCTCAGAACTCTTTCTTTTGACTAGAAGGCTTTGCCCGCTTGCAGGAGGAGGTGCTCGAGAATCGGACCGAGCGAGAGCGCAGGGAAGAAGGTGAGCGCGCCGACGATGAGGACGACTCCGACAAGCAGCACGGTGAACAGCGGCGTGTGCACCGGGAAGGTTCCGGGCGAAGGCGGAGTGTACTTCTTCTGCGCGAGCGATCCGGCGACGGCGAGCATGGGCACGATCATCAGGAAGCGTCCGATGAGCATCGCCGAGGCGAGCGACAGGTTGTACCAGTGCGTGTTGGCGCCAATGCCCCGCAAAGGCGGAGCCGTTGTTGCCGGTGGCTGAGGTGTAGGCGTAGAGGATCTGCGAGAGGCCGTGCGGTCCAGCGTTGCTGATACCAGCCAGCCCGAGGTTTGGCGTCATCAGCGCGGCAGCGGAGAAGCCGAGGATGGAGAGCGGGAAGATGAGCACGTAGAGCATGGCCATCTTCACGTCATAAGCCTCGATCTTCTTGCCGAGATATTCCGGAGTACGACCGACCATGAGACCGGCGATGAAGACCGCGAGGACGACGAAGATCAACATGCCGTAAAGCCCCGCCCCGACTCCGCCGAATATGACTTCGCCGAGCATGATGTTCACCAGCGGAACCAGGCCGCCAAGAGGCATGAAGGAGTCGTGCATGCTGTTGACTGCGCCGCAGCTTGCATCCGTCGTGACAGTCGCGAAGAGAGCCGAGTTGGCGATGCCGAATCGGACCTCTTTGCCTTCCATGTTTCCGCCCGCCTGCAGCGGAGATGCGTTCTGGTCGATGTGCAGCACGGCTGAATGCAGCAGCGGATTTGGCTGCGCCTCGGCGTAGTAGGCGACTGCGACGCCCGCAGCAAACAGCGCAGACATCGCGGCGAAGACGGCCCAGCCGTGCGCGGGGGACCGCGTCATGCGGCCGAGGGTGACGGTGAGCGCTGCGGGAATCAGGAAGATGGAGAACATCTCGAGCAGGTTCGAGAGCGGCGTCGGGTTCTCAAACGGATGCGCGCTGTTCGCGTTGAAGAAGCCGCCGCCGTTGGTGCCGAGCATCTTGATGGCTTCCTGCGAAGCGACGGGACCCTGCGCAATAGTCTGCGTGGTAATAGTCTGCGTGGCGGCTTTGCCGTCGGGGCCTGTCGTCGTGATGGATTGCGGCTGGACGAGCTTTGCGGTGTCGTATGGGCGGAAGTTCTGAATAACGCCCTGCGAGACAAGAAGCAGTGCGTAAATGAAGCACGTAGGAAGCAGCACCCAGAGCGAGGCGCGCGTGGTATCGACCCAGAAGTTGCCGAGCGTCTTCGACTCCCGACGTGAGATACCGCGAACGAGTGCGATGGCCAGCGCTATTCCGACAGCTGCGGAAAAGAAGTTGTGATACGCGAGGGTGAGCATCTGCGTGAGATAGCTCATCGTCGTCTCGGGTACGTAGGACTGCCAGTTGGTGTTTGTCGTAAACGATGCAGCCGTGTTGAGCGCAAGGTCAGGAGCGACGCCGGCAAGATGCTGCGGATTGAGGGGAAGGATGCTCTGCAATCGCTCAATCACGTATGTCGCGAGCATCGTGACAAGGCTGAAGATAAGCATGGCAACGCCGTACTCGGTCCAGCGCATCTCGTGGGTCTCGTCGACGCCGGCGATTCTGTAGAGCAGTTTCTCGATGGGCCGGAAGACTGGATCGGCGAAGGTGCGCTGGCGCTCGAAGACCTTCGCCATATAGCTGCCGAGCGGCTTTGCGCAGGCGAGCACGAGCAGGAAGAAGAAGCAGATTTGAAACCAGCCGTTGGCGGTCATTTTGTATGAGACTTTCCGTCGTTAAGAGACTTAGAACTTTTCCGGCCGTAGAAGGGCGTAGACGAGATAGGCCAGAAGGGCCGTAACGATGGCAGCGAGAAAGAGAAGCTCCGACATCAGCGAGCATCCTTTCCTGTCAGCCGATCGCACCCCTCGATGTACGCGATTGCGATGAGGAAGAAAGCCACTGCTGCGCACAGGCATCCTGTATCCCACATGTTGTTGTGCTCCCGTTCAGGCGTGCTTTTGCTCGCCAATCCCTATGGAAAGCGTTTGGGCATAAAGAGTGGGTAGGGAATTCGTAAAGAAGTCGTAAAGGGCGGCTCGGAATCTTCTAAAGTTCGTCGGTTCCGGTTGGACGGAAACGATAGCCGATCCACGGTTCAGTGAGAATGTAGCGCGGTTCCTCGCCGGTCTCAATCTTCTTGCGTAGTTGTCCGATGTTCACGCGAAGATACTCGGGCTGGTCGGCGTTGGTTCCCCACACCGCGTGGAGCAATACCCGGTGGGTCAACACTTGGCCGGGGTGTCGAGCGAGAACGACAAGCAGATCAAACTGCTTTGGGGTCAGGTGAATCTCCCGCTCGCGGACGATGACACGGTGTTGCGGGAGATCGATGACAAAGTCGCCGAGAGCGATAACAGGCTTATCTTCGGCGGCCGCGGTGGAGCGTCGCAGCTGCGCGCGTACGCGGGCCTGCAACTCCTGAATGGAGAAGGGTTTCGTAACGTAGTCATCCGCCCCGGCATCCAGGGCTTCGATCTTCATGCGGTCATGATTGCGGACGGAGAGCACGATGATTGGAACCTGGGAGACGGCGCGCAACTCGCGGCAAAGCTCTACGCCATCCATCTCGGGCATGGCGAGATCGGTGATCACCAGGTCGGGCTTCCACTCATGTGCAATCTCAAGGCCCTGCACGCCGTTGCCAGCCACGCGAATCGTGTAGCCCTGTGTCGAGAGGGATGTTCGTAGTACGCGAGTGATCTGCGGCTCATCGTCGACGATAAGAATCTTCGAAGGCTCCCGTTCGTACGTCGTCATTCGCGCTCCGTGTGTTGCGTAACAATGTGGACGTCCACGTTCGGGGCCTCGCGAAGGAAGTGCTGAATGGCCCAGTAGTAGAGATACTTCTTCAGGCCGCTGACCGCAGTTCGGCCAAAGATCACATGAGTAATCCGCTTCTCGCGAACGAACTGGGCGGTCGTGTGGGCGATGTTCTTTCCTTTAATAACGAAGATCTGCGCTTCGAGATTGCGGGCAAACTGAAGATTCGCGTCAAGTGTGCTCTGCTCATCCTTGTCACGATCGCGATCGGTCTCGATGTGCAGCACATACAGTTCTCCCCCAACGCCTTCCGCCACTCGCGCTCCGCGCGCGATAAGCATCTGCGAAGCGCTGTTCGAACTGATACACACCAGCACGCGCTCGCGCACAGCCCAGTTGTCGTGAATGCGCTTCGCATCCATGTAAGCGGTCAGGGTGCGGTCCACGGCCTTGGTGACGTGCTGGAGCGCGAGTTCTCGCAAAGCGATGAGATTGCCGCGTCGGAAGAAGTTCGCGAGCGCTTTTTCCGCGCGATCATGACCGTAAATATCTCCACGCCGCATGCGGGTCTGCAAAGCTTCCGGTGTCAGATCGGCCATGACGATCTCATCAGCGCGCTGCAAGAACCAGTCTGGAACCGTCTCGCGAATCTGAATGCCCGTTACGCTCTGAACCGTTGGAGCGACGCTCTCAATGTGCTGAACGTTCATCGTGGCAAGCACGTCGATATTCGCGGCCAGCAGATCGAGCACATCCTCGTAACGCTTACGGTGTCTGCTGCCTTCAATGTTGGTGTGAGCAAGTTCGTCTACCAGGACGATCTGAGGCTTCCGCCCTAGGATTCCGTCGAGGTCCATCTCTTCAAAAGTTACGCCCTTGTAGTCGATACGGCGGCGAGGTACTTGTTCAATCTCCTTGGCAAGCTCGGCGGTCGGCGCGCGGCCGTGCGATTCAACGACGCCGATCACGACATCTTCGCCACGCTGATGGCGGCGAATAGCCTCACTTAGCATGCTGTAGGTCTTTCCAACTCCCGGCGCATAACCCAGGAACAGCTTGAAAGTGCCGCGCGTCTTTTCAGGAGAGACCTTCTCGAGCCATTCTTCTGGAGTCTTGGCGCCGGGAATAGAGGGTTCATGCGTAGGCATCGGGGTTAGGATAGTTCCGTGCGACGATCGGTCAAGTGGAGTCTGATTCGTTACGCCATCTCAACGGCGGCTGTAGCTGCCATTGTAGCGGTGTACTTTCACTGGGGGCATGTCAACGAGACAACCGTTGCGCTGACGCTGCTGATCCTTATTTTGCTTGTCTCGGCGAATTGGGGCCTTCGCCACGCGATTTATCTTTCATTTCTAGCTTCGGCAGCTTTCAATTTCTTCTTCCTCCCGCCTGTTCTCACGCTTACCATCCGCGATGGCCGCAACTGGGTGGCACTGGTGACTTTTTTGGCGACCGGCATCACCGCCAGCCAACTCGCGGAACGCGCAAGGCAACAGGCGAAGATTGCCCGCCGAAGGCAGCGCGAAGCCGAAAGACTCTATGAGTTCAGCCAGCAGATGCTCGTGAAAGCCAACGTAATCGATCTGGTGAACGATCTGCCGGCAATGATTGCGGGAGTTTTCAATCTGATCGGAGCCGCGGTCTATCTGCGTGAGAAGGATCGCGTGTACCGCTCCGGCCCAAACTATATGGATGTCTCGGCCTCGGAACTGCGCGATGCGGCCTTCTCCCGCGAACACCGACGCGAAGAAGAGCGTGATGTCACGCTTGTTCCCATCCTGCTGGGAACCCGGCCAATCGGTTCGTTGGGAATTACCGGCTCGCGCGTCTCGTCGGAGGCGCTGGACGCTGTCTGCGGACTGGCGGCGATTGCGATCGAGCGGGCTGGAGCAGTCGAAACGCTGACGCGCGTCGAGGCTTCGCGTGAGAGTGAACGGTTGCGAAATGCTCTGCTGGACTCAGTCGCGCATGAGCTGCGAACACCGCTGACTGCGATTACCGCTGCCGTAACCAGCTTGCAGACGGCTCCGCTAAACGAGGCTGACCGCAGCGAGATGCTTGAGGTCATCGAGCAGGAGGCCAAGCGGCTAGACCGTCTGGTTGGGCAGGCAATGGAGATGGCCGAGCTCGATGCGCGCGAGAGTACATCTGGATCTAAAGCCGCACGCAATGCGCGAAGCGGTGGAAGAGGCAATAACAAATGCGGATGGTGCTCTCAAAACGCATTCAGTTGATATCAGGATCCCTGATTCCCTGCCGAGAGTTGAGATCGATCTGGAACGAATTGCCAAAGTGCTCGAGCACCTCTTGGAGAACGCTGCGAAGTACTCTGCGGAAGGAAGCCCCATCTTCGTGAGTGCAGAGGTCGCGAAAAACAGATTGTGCACAAGCGTGTCTGATCGCGGCGCTGGGGTGGACGACTTCGAAAAAATGATGATCTTCGACAAGTTCTATCGCGGCCAGGGGCAACGCTATCGCGTTCAGGGCACAGGCATGGGGCTGGCGATTGCGAAGGCGATTGTAGAGGCGCATGGTGGGACGATCGAGGTTACCAGCCAGTCCGGACAGGGATCGGTGTTTACGTTCTGTCTGCCACTGAACAAATCTGCATCTTAGGTAGGGGCTTGATTGAAGCGGAGCCCGCGCTTAGGAGATTTGCGAGATGGTTAGACCTTGTTTTCTGGTAGTTGACCGCGAGTTCCCGGGAAGTATCTCGACGCGAAAGCTCGTGCTCGAGACCGCGAAGTTCAATGTAATAACTGCATATAGCGGCAACGAAGCGCTGGAGATGATGCGGCGGTTTCCGGCGATTGACGGCGTAGTAATGGATGGAGAGCTCGACGATATCCCGTCGGAGTATCTGACGAGGGAGTTGAAGACGATATCGCCGAAGCTTCCAGTCCTCGTGATCTGCCCACCGGGTTTTGCGGATTGTCCCAGCGCCGATGTACAGCTGGAATCTTTTCAGCCGGCGAAGCTGCTCGAGGAGCTACGCAAGCTGAAGCCTCGTGAGTCGGACGAGATTGAGAAGCACGACGAAGCCATCAGTAGGGAACAATTGAACTGAGACCTTTTCTCAGGTGGTAATCGCGTGATCGGCAACGAGATCGACACCACCCCAGGCCTTCTGTTGGGTCCATTGCTTCGCAGCCGCAGACCAGAATGGGTCTCTGGCAGGAAGACCAAGTGGAAGCCATGCGGCGCTGCACAGGTAGAGACTGCCGGTCGAGATGTAAGTCTCGCCAATGGACGGTTGATGGCCTGCGAAGCCGATGGTGAGCCAGCCCTTCCCGTCGAACGTACCCGGCGCCTCAACCATCCGGCGCATCACAGCGGTCAAGGCGGGGCGAACTTGCTCCGGTGTAACACCTTCTGGAAGCTGATGGCGAAGCGACATTTCAGCCAGATGATGAAAGGCTCCGAAGCGGTATGCGAGCGAGCGGCCAATCGCTGGAAAGGTGCCTTCAGGGCTGATCATGCGCTCCTGAATCGCTGCGTAACGCTGGGCGCGTTCCAATATGACCGTGCGAAGGCTATTCCAGCGGTCAGTGTTGCGATGACCTGTCTGCGCCTGCATCGCGTCAAGGATTGCTAACAGCATCGGCTGAATCACAAAGCTGTTGTAGTAGTCCCAGTGAAAATGCGGACCGTCACCGTAAGCTCCGTCTCCCGCGTACCACTGCTGATGCTGTTCGATCGCATAGTCGACGCGCAACGCGTCCCAGTCCTCGCCCACGAAGCAGAAGAAGGCCTCGATAGTCGCGGAAAATAGAAGCCAGTTGTTGTGGCCGGGAGTGACCACTCGCGTCGCTCGGAACGACTCGATGACGCGGCGCTGCACTTGATGGTCAAGTTTGCGCCATAGCTGCTCCGGCGCTCGCAGAATAGCTAGCGCCAGAAACGCTGTGTCGACCAGCGATTGCTGGTTCGTCCCAAAGTTCATGTGGTCCGGCGACGCCGGGTCCGTCCCGTTGGCGATACCCTTGCGAGCTAATTCGCGGAACTTCGTCTGAAGTGCAGCCTCGGCTCCGGTGCAGCCGCTCAGCTCGAGCCACGGCGCCAGCCCGCACAGCAGCCGCCCAAACGCCTCCAGGTGCGAACACTCGCGACGCGACTCGATCTGGCCCGCGGCGCATTCGATTGGCATGGTGGCGCGCAGCTGATCTCTACCAAGTGCTTCAAGCAGCGGAGAGGAGATGCGCTCTACCGTGCGAAGCCAGTACTCCCGGTTGTTTTCGCTTTGCGGAGCGTCGACAGGAAGAGCCTCAGAGAATAGCGTCCGGGGAAACGCGGCCGCTCCGCTAAGAGCGGCTGCTTTGAGCAGGCTGCGGCGTGAGGTGTTGCGAGAGATCGGAGACTTCACTGCGGGTGTTCCTTCTTATTTGCTATCGAGAGGTTTGCGTGCGAAGTAATACAGCGAGTAAGCCAGCAGCGCAAACATAATGACGCTGACGCCATCGTGGTGCAGAAAGTTGTTTTCGCTGAAGCGTGGGATGGACTTGTCCGTCGCGGCCTCGTACAGCTTCACGCCGACACCGAGGAGGCCGACGATGCCTCCGGCGGCGATCAGGCCCGAAGCGTACAGGGAACCCGAACTGATCTCAGATTCGACCTCCGGGCTCCGCAGAGTGATCTCGTTCGGCAGGCCCGTGGTCGGGTTGAGATGCGCGGGATCGGTGGGGTCGAACTCCGGATGAGCTGCCAGCCAGGCGTTCGCGATCGCGATGCCACAGTTCCAGCGACTCCTGATGCTCAATCACAGCTTCGCGCTCGAATTGCTTCTGCGCGGCGCGATCGACAATCCAGCGCATCACCCCACCCACAAAGATCGCGAGAGTCGTGCCGATGGACAGATAGGCTCCCACTGCCAGGGTCAGCGAGCGGATCCCAAGCAGCTCAACCATGATGACCAGCGCCACGCCGAGCAACACGAGCGACCACGGAAGCTTGCGGCTGAGGATGCCGTTGATGACCGTGGCCATCAGTCGGCCTTGCGGCGCTGCGGCCTTCTCGCTGCCGATGCCCTGTGTCCACTGGACTTCGATCTCGCCGGTGGCAGGGTTGTAGAGATACTTGCCGTCGGCAAGGGTGGCGGAGCCGATAGCGTTCAGCAGGAGGTACTGACGTGCGTTGGTGAGCTCGCTATGCGCGGCTGAAGGATTGGAGCTGTCGGTGAGAGAGACTGCGGTCGCGAGTGAAGTTCCCTTGGTTCTGCACGCCATCGGGAAGCGCAGACAGTGAGATGGCAATCGGCTTGGGCATGCGCTGAAAGCTCTCAAGGCCCTTGTTCATCGCGTTCAGCGTAGTGCCGATGGAGAAGACCGAGATGATGACTCCGATCATGATCGCAAGCTGCTGCTTCCACGGCGTCGCGCCAATCAGGTAACCGGTCTTCAGATCCTGCGCGGTGTCGCCCGCGTTGGAGGCGGCGATGCAGACGATACCTCCGATGGTGATTGCGAGCGCTCCGAAGGCGGGTGCGGTCCAACCCTTCACGAGGAAGATGGCTGCGGTCGCCATCAGTGTTGCAATCGTCATTCCGGAGACCGGTGACGCTGAGGAGCCGACGATGCCGACGATGCGCGCCGAGACCGTTACGAAAAGGAATCCGAAGATGACGACCAGAATGGCGGCGGCGAAGTTCGCAAGCGCTCCCACCTGCGCGCCGGGTACCGGCTTGAACTGAAGGAAGAACCATAGAAGGACGACAAGGAGGACCGACCCCCCGATGACGACGGACCATGGAAGGTCATGCTCCGTGCGCGATACATCAGAGGTGGCGCCGCGCGCTTCGCCTTTGTTTTTGCCAATGGATTGGAACCCCTCGATAAGAGCGGCGAGGATGGTGGGGCCGGTGCGCAGCAGGGTGATCAGTCCGCTGCAGGCAACGGCTCCCGCTCCCATGGGCCGCACGTAGGTTCGCCAGAGGTCTGACGGTGACATGTCCTTGATAAGCGTCGTGCCCGGATACAGCGGCGTGCTGAGATGCGAGCCGAAGAAGTAGATCGCCGGCATCAGCACCAGCCAGGAGAAGACTCCGCCCGCGAGCATCACCGCCGCCACACGCATGCCGATGATGTAGCCGACGCCGAGGTACTCCGAGGTGACATCCGCGCGGATGGCTCCTCCCTTGAGCAGGTGCTGCGAGCCGAGATCGAAGGACTCGTTCGGGGTGGAAGGGAAGAGGCCGAAGAGGTTCTCGTTCTGGAAGAGGGTGTAGAGGCCGCCGAGTCCAAGGCCGAGGAAGACTCTGCTGGCGAAGGAGCCGCCGCGCTCTCCTGCCATCAGGACGTCCGCGCAGGCTGTGCCTTCCGGGTAGGTCAGAGTGCCGTGTTCCTCGACGATGAGTTGGCGCCGCAGCGGGATCATGAAGAGCACGCCGAGCCATCCGCCGAAGAGGGCGAGGGCGAAGATGCGTGTGGACTCGAGATCGAAGCCCAGGAAGATCAGGGCGGGCAGGGTGAAGATGACTCCGGAGGCGATGGACTGGCCGGCGTTGCCGGTGGTCTGGACGATGTTGTTCTCAAGGATGCTCGCGCGGCCGAAGGCGCGGAGGATCGAGATGGAGAGAACGGAGATCGGGATCGAGGCTGCGACCGTCAACCCGGCGCGCAGTCCCACGTAGACGGTGACGGCGCCAAAGAGGACTCCGAAGAGGCCGCCCAGGATGAGGGCGCGTGCGGTGAGTTCAGGGCGCGACTCCGTGGCCGGGACGAAGGGGCTGAAGGTGGGACGTGTGACGGTGGCCATGGGCGGTTCTCTCTTTGCACGTCGGATGTTGGGTTTACGACTGCAAGGGAGTGTAACAGCGCTGGTTGCGATGTGCGCGTGCGTTTGTTACGACCTTCCGACCTCCCCCCCTCCCCCCGCCAAATTTGTGCAAAGTCTTCTAAAAAAGATACTTAGGTTCGGACCACCGAATCTGATCTTCGTGAAATGCACTGAAAATCGCTGTTTTCTTGCAAAGGTCCGTTGCAAAGTCTTCGGTTGATTTGAGTTACATAGACCGCGAAGATCCCGACCGTATCGTCGTGCATTTACTCCCTATTTCTATTGTAAGAAATAGCAGGGAATTGATCGGCAACCCGCGTTCTGCGTGTAAGTGACTTTATTTGTTGCGGTTGCGGGGATTTTTCGATTCGAAGGGACTTGACAGGCCCTAGCGGATCAATCGTCATAGCTGGATGGCTTAGCTGAACCCATTTATGCCTCAGAACGAGTTCTTTATCGCGTTGAGGGTGCTGAAACGCACGCGGCGGACTTCTTTCGGCAGCGTCCACATGGACGAGGTTTTAGTGGAAGGGATGCAGTGGGTCGTCTGCGAGAGTCGTCCGTGCTGCTGAAAACGAGTTCAAGCGAGATCGACTACGGTTCAACAACCTCGGGCAACGATGCGGTGGGTTTGCGCGTGAGTTTATGCCGGATGAAGACCGCTACCGCGCAAGCCATCAGAAAAAACATTGGACCGGTGAACAGAAAGCGGTCCTGCGCCCAGCGGCTGTCGAGCAGTGCCGGCGTCTGCGCGTCCAGCTTCCCGAAGAAACGCGCAACCCGGCCTACCGTGTTATTTCCACCCAGCACGCTGGCGTTTCGCGACTCCCAGGTAAAAAAACGAATGAGGAAGGCGACGCTGACGGGAAGCCATGCCCAATAGACAGGAGGGATGGGGTCCGGTTCGACGAAGCGGGCGAGACCGGGAGCGATATCGATGAGCGCCTTGCCCAGACGGCCGAATGGAATCAGCCCAAACAGAAAGCCCGTCGCCGCGAAGATGGGAAGGAAGTAGTTGAGAAGAAAGACGAGACGGTTCGCTGTCGTCCACTGCAGCTTGGTTGCAACAGCCCAGACCGGCAGCACAAAGATCCACGCAAACTTAACTGCGAGAACGGCCACGATGATGTAAAGGAAGAGGCACTTAAAGCACCAGGTGACAACTCGAAACATGAATAAGGTTTAGCACGCGCGCATCTCGTATGGTGCACAATTCTTGACGCGCTCCCGCAGGGCGGGACTATACTGCGTTCATTGGTGTGGAAATTGCCCATACCCCGAGTGAGGTGAGTCTTCAGCCAACGCTGGAATGACAATTCGCTCGATAGGAGAACCGGAGCTCCGCCCGGTCCGCCCGGCAGTCTCGCCGGGCAAAACGCCGGCAGAGTGGAGGAATGGCGCGCTGTTTCACGCGTGCTCAAGAGTCCGGTCCAACTTGCACGTGCCGCATACGACGATCTGGTAACAACCTTTTTTCCAGCCGATTGCAAAGCCTGTGGGGGGCCGTTGCTCAGAGCTGGGTCTTCTCCTCTTTGTGATTCATGTTTAGATAGCCTGCGCGCGCAGACTGCGGCGTTATGTGTTCGCTGCGGCGAGGCACTGGACATCGATGCTCCGCGACTTGCCGGCCAGTTTGGCGCCGACAGTCTTCGCTGCGCTCCATGCCGTCTGGCCCCACCCGAGTTTGAGCGTGCCGCAGCCTGGGGTCTTTATGAAGACCAGATGCGCGAGCTGATTCACCTTCTGAAGTACGAAGGCATGCGCTCCGCTGCTGAGCCCCTTGGACGGCTGCTGGCGCGGACCATCGAGACGCTCGCCGAAGAAACACAATCAAGTAGTGTGGCAATGAGCCGCGATCTTGTGATGATCGCTGTGCCCTTGTTTCCGTCGAAACTGAGGCAGCGCGGTTACAACCAGTCTGTGTTGCTGGCTGAAGTAGCGCTTCGAGATCTCATGCGGAACAAGGCGGGATGGAATCTGCAGGCCGCGCACGCCGCAATGCAACGCACACGCGATACCGATAGCCAGTTCGAGCTGACGCCCAGTGGCCGACGAAGAAACCTGCGCGGAGCATTCGACGTCATCGATCCCGCAGCTATTACGGGACGCGATGTCCTGCTGGTGGACGACATTTACACCACGGGAGCCACGGCGCGAGAGTGTGCACGCGTTCTTCGGCGGGCAGGCGCGGAAAGAGTTTGGGTCGCAACCGTCTCGCGAGCACAGCGAGAGATGGTCACGACATGGGATTCACATGATCACGCGGCGCAGACCGCGGCATGGGATGCAGGCTAAGCCACCAACAGTGGCAAGGAAAGCAAACTTGGCGCAGTGCGAAAGTTTTTGGACCGGAGGGCAGTCAAGATGCAATCGGGGAAGATGCGGAAGCAAGGGCTGAGCGGAAAGCGACACGCGGGACACCTGCCGGGCCACGCCATGCGCGTGGCCGAGATAGATCCACGCGCAGGAGTCTTTCGACAACCGGTGATGCAGACGCCGGTGCTGGTATTGAATGCGTCCTATGAGCCGATCAACATCTGCGGAGCGCGCCGCGCGCTGGTGCTTGTGTTGAAGGGCGTGGCACGCACTGAGGAAGAACAAGGGCAGATACTGCATGCTGCGCGTATGCGTGTCGCCATGCCCAGCGTCATCCGCCTGCTGGAGTACCGTCGCATCCCTCACCAGACCCGCGCCCTCTCGCGCAAAAACATCCTGCTTCGCGATCGCAACTGCTGCCAGTACTGCGAGACCGTGCTCACCGCGGCGGAACTCACGCTGGACCACGTGATCCCGCGTTCGCGTGGCGGTCTTTCAACCTGGGAGAATCTCGTCGCCTGCTGCCACTCCTGCAATCGCAGGAAGGGCAATCAGATGCTGCATGAGTTGACTGACATGCGGCTCAAGCGCGAGCCTCGTCCGTTCTCGCTGCATACGTCGCGTCACATCATGCGCATGATCGGAAGCGCGGATGCCGCATGGCGCAAGTATCTGTACTTCGAGCACAACGAGCCGGCGGCTTGATTCAGTTTGCGAGCAAATTACACGTGAGCGCTGGATGAATCTCTTCGCAGCGTGTAAGGTAGCTACGGCTGTATGAGCCTGGATGCGCATCGTCGCGCCGGGTACGAACGATGCATTCTACATTTGCGAGTCTCCCTGCCTGTTGAAGCTCCAGGAGGTTGCCGCCATGCATTTGCGTTCGTCGATTTATACGGTTTCCCTATGTGTCGTTGCACATCTTCTGCTTGCATGTGGCGAGCAACGGCCAGCGTCTGTTTCGGCGCAGGCAACTAACTCAGCCGATCCACACATTGGCGCGTGCCCCATCTTCAGCGCAAACAACGTGTGGAATCGGACGGTTACGACAAGGCCGGTGCATTCGCGCTCTGCCGATTACGTGAACCGCATCGGAACGAGCAGGCCGGTGCATCCGAACTTCGGCTCGACTCCGGATAATGGCATTCCGATTACTCTGATCACCCCGCAAACGCCAAGGGTGAAGGTTAGCTTTATCTATGCGGACGAGAGCGATCCCGGAAGCTATCCCATTCCCGCGAATGCATTGATCGAGGGTGGTGCGAATGCGCCGGCGGATACCGATCGACACATCATCCTGGTCGATCAGGTTCGCTGCGCGCTGTACGAGGTGGGGGGAGCGGTGCCGCAGTCGGGCGGAAGCTGGACGGCAGGCGCGGGCATCAAGATGGACCTGATGGTTGATTCACTGCGGCCGGATACATGGACGTCGACGGATGCCGCGGGCCTGCCGATTCTACCCGGACTGCTTCGCTACGATGAGGTGGCGCAGGGAGAGATTCGACACGCGATCCGGTTTACGGCTCCGCAGACGCAGAAGGCGCACGTGTGGCCGGCGCGACATGATGCGTCGTCGATTACGGATGAGAGTTATCCGCCGATGGGCACGCGATTTCGCCTGAAGGCGAACGTCGACATCTCGGGCTTCTCGCGCGACAACCAGGTGATTCTGCGTGCGCTGCAACGCTACGGAATGATTCTGGCAGACAACGGAAGCTCGTGGTTCCTGATTGGGAGTCCCGACAGTCGATGGAACGATGACGATCTGCACAGGCTGCAGCAGATTACCGGCTCGAACTTTGAGGCTGTAGATGTGTCGGACTGGGAGATCGTTCCGTCGTCGGCACGCACGGACCCGACGGTGGGCTCATAGTCGGGACGGCTGGCTGTCCGCCAGGCGGGGATGCCGGCCAGCATTATTTACAAATGAGTTACAAGTGACGCTGGATGAGCCCTTAGCGCAGGGTGTAATGTAGCTACGCTCGCCTGGACGCGCACCGTCGCCCCAGGCACGAACGGCACCTGGCAATGCACAATCTCCCGGGCCTAGTGGAAGCTCAAGGAGGCTGTCGTTATGCGCACGCGTTCGTCGATCTTTCGTCTCATCGTCTGCCTGATTGGATTCGTAACCGCGATCGGGCTTGTTCTTCAACCGAATACAGTCTTCGCGCAGGGCATAGCCGGAGTGCTCACGGGTGCCTTCGACACAGGGCCGAATATCGCAGGTTGCCCCGTGTTCACGACAAAGAATATCTGGAACACGCCGGTGATCCAGCTTCCGAGGCATGTCCATTCGGATGACTATGTGGCACGTATCGGAGCGAGCAACCCCGTGCATCCGAACTTTGGTTCTACGCCGGAGAATGGAATCCCGGTGAATCTGATCGGGCCGAATGTACCGCAGGTTCCGGTGTCGTTTTTGTATGCCGATGACAGCGATCCGGGACCTTATCCGATTCCAACCAGCGTGCGCGTTGAAGGTGGAGCGACTGCGCCGTCTGACTCCGACCGGCACATCATCATGGTGGATGTCGTTCGCTGTCTGTTGTACGAGGTGGGTGGGGCGAATCCGCAGCCGGACGGAAGCTGGTCGGCAGGCGCGGGGATCAAGGCGGATCTGACTGTCGATATGCTGCGACCGCTGAATATGACTACGACGGATGCGGCGGGTCTCGCGGTATTGCCGGGATTGCTGCGGTACGAGGAGGTGGCCCAGGGAGAGATTCGCCATGCCATTCGGTTCACGGCTCCGCAGACACAGAAAGCGTATCTGTGGCCGGCGCGACACTTTGCGTCGTCAATCACCGACGAGACGTATCCCCCGATGGGGGCACGCTTCCGCCTCAAGGCGAACTACAACATCAGCGGATTTTCGCGGAACAACCAGATCATTCTGCGTGCTCTGAAGATCTACGGAATGATTTTGGCTGACAACGGAAGCCCGTGGTTTCTGACGGGCAAGCCTGATCCTCGATGGAATGACGATGATCTTCATCAGCTTCAGCAGATCAGCGGGTCTGCGTTTGAGGCGGTGGACGAGTCAGCACTGCAGATGATTCCGGATTCAGCGCGGGCTGATCCGACTCGGGTGGCGCAGTCTCCTCTTGGCGGACTTGGGGTTGGATCTTGGGCTCGGTTTAGGACGATGATGACTCAATAGTTGGCCTGCGGAGTTCATGGGGCGCGGAGAAGTTAGTCCTGCGTCCCTTACTCCGCCCGACTATAGCCGTCGAACGTAACGAGATGGATTTGTTTGTTTCTCATATCAGCGTTACCGTCGTTCCTGTGAACGTCGGCACCGGAAGGATATGATGGTGCAGACAAGTTCGGGGCGGAAGAACGTTCGGCGGAGGGATCAATGAAGTCTCGCAGGAAGAAGCTGTTCGGAGCGATTCTGTTTGGAATAGGGGTCACCGTTCTCGTCTGGCACTATAAGGAGCCCTCGGAATCCGACGCTGTTATGGCGTCATCGAAGCTGGCGGCCGTAGGGTCAGGAGTTCCGGGAGCTGCGGGGCCCAATGCCGGCTCCGGTCCGCACATCGCAGGATGTCCGATCCTTCCCGCCGACAATGTCTGGAACACCCCCATCGATACGCTCAAGAAGGACAAGCACTCCGACGACTACGTTCAGCGGATGGGGCCCGCTCTGCCGCTTCATCCCAACTTCGGCTCCGATCCCACCAACGGCATCCCGATCACCATCATCAAGTCGAACCGTGCGCGGCTTCCCATCAGCTTTACTTATGGCGACGAGAGCGACCCCGGACACTACCCCACTCCTGAAGGTGCTTTAGTCGAAGGCGGATGGAACTCTCCCCAGGACGCCGATCGGCACATCCTCATGGTCGACGAAGATCGCTGCCTTCTCACTGAGCTCGGCGGCATGATCAAGCAGAAAGACGGGAGCTGGGCCGGTGGCGCAGGCATCAAGATCGATATGACGAGCAATGCTCTGCGCGCTCCTGACAAGACCTCCACCGACGCTGCAGGCCTTCCAGTTCTTCCCGGATTGTTGCGTTACGACGAAGTCGCGGCAGGTGAGGTGAAGCACGCCATCCGCTTTACAACTCCCAAGACCCAGCGAGCCTACGTCTGGCCCGCGAGGCACTTTGCCTCCAGGCTCACAGACCCCAGCTATCCGCCTATGGGCGAGCGGTTCCGCCTCAAGGCCGATTACGACATCTCGAAGTTCTCCAAGGAGAACCAGGTCATCCTCAAGGGGCTGAAGAAGTATGGAATGTTCCTCACAGATAACGGTGCACCATGGTTCATCATCGGCGAGCCGGACAAGCGCTGGAGCGACGCCGATCTCGGAAAACTCAAGACTTTGAAGGGTGAAGACTTCGAGGCGGTCGACGAATCGGACTGGCAGATGCTTGCCGACTCCGGTCGCGTCGACCCTGTCGCGCTGCGCTAACGCGAGTGTGATATTTTTTCCGAAACAGCGAGAGAGGAATCATGGCTTACACCGAGAGCTTTTCGTGTGATGTGTGCGGCAAAAAGAAGGAATCAGAGGGCTGGTGGCTCGCCTGGGTGGACTGTTTCCCCGGCCCTAAGCCCGAGGATAGTCAGCCCCTGATTAAGCTGACCCGGTGGCAGGGCTATCACTCACACACCGACGGAGTGAAGCACTTATGCGGTGCTCGCTGCGCCGGAACTCTGATGGACCGATGGATGATGGACCAGCACGCCGACCCCGACGCTCACTGCGAGACCTAGCGTCAGGGACAAATGAGCAGCAAAGAGTGGTGTTCTGCTATGAAGAGACGCCACAAAACTATTTGCTTCCGCCGTCTGGTTTTCGCTCGACGGGAACTCTCTCACGGCGTTGCTCGATGACATCGCAAAGATCATCTTTGGGCATCCATTGCTTACACAGGGAAGGTCCGTCCTTGCTTGTCTTATCGAACAAGCTCTCGCCGGATTCTGATGAAGGGGCTACATCTTCAGAGTTATCGGGCTCGTCTCCGATCCGGCGCGCCCGCAGAAGAATATCGTCATGAAGTCGATCGAGCAAAGTGGTCTGGTACTGAGGCGGAACAAGTACGTACGTCAACCAGCTCCAGGATCCGACGTACGTGTACACCAGAAACTCGCGATGCTGTGAAACAAAAGCCTTACGAGACGCGATATGCAGAGGGAACCATGGACGCAGTTCCCACAGCCCCCTGTCGATCGTGTCCTTGGCGATGTACTCGACGGACGCCTGAGCATCTGTAACGTACACAACGTTCTTTGTGACCCTCCTCGGCGCATAGAACGACGTCTGATGAAAAAGAGTTATATCGGAGACAGCGATCGGCGAAGAAGAGTGAGAATCAAGTAACTGCATCTGTTCCGCGAGTGCTGAAACATTCAGCCCCTGGATCCGAATAATCCAGATACTGTGGAACACAAAATAGAGCAGCCCAACGGATGACAGAATCAGAGGAAAACTGCGAGGCCTGGGAGCAGCCGCGAAGCCAAAGTGACACAGCAGCACAACGCCTCCAATAATTCCCGATAAGGCGTATCGTTCGATGTAGCCGTGAGTCACTGTCTTGGCGAGTATCATTGCGAACAACGGAACAGCCGCTATGCTGCCCCATGCCACTACCTCATAGGTTGAAAAGCGGCAGATCTCATTTCTGTAATTGTCTTCATAAGAATCGGATCGCAGAAGGGCCACCAGATACCCGATCGATCCGAGAACCAGAACATTGGCAAGACCGCCGAACATTCCCGGATAAAAATCCATGAGGCTTCCCCAAATCGGAGTCGCCCAGAAATGACTGGAGTACGTTCTCGCGCTGAGAATGGTCTTTGAAAAGGCGACCAGAGGGACCGCGCCTCCGCAAAAACATAACCAGACTAAAATGTCAGCTCGCCGGAGCTGGATCGTCCGGGCAAGTTCGCCCAGACCGAGAGCAAATACAAACAGGACCGCATAGTAGTGGCTTGATACAGCCATTGCGCACGCCGCGAAGAGAGTGACTAACCAATACCCCCGCCTTGCAGATAGAGATGTCACTCTTTGCCACGACAGAAGAGCCAGAGCGCAGAAACCCAATACAAGGCCGTATCCGCGCGCTTCGGTCGCGTAGTAGAAGGCGCTCGAGGCCAACGGAAGGGTCATGCCAAGAAATGCCCACAACACCGATGTGCGTCGGTAAAGCATGTAAAACAGGCAAACGCACATCAGCGCATAACCCGCGATCGGTAACGCACGTAAAGTCAGATGGCTTGTGCCGAAAAGAGATGTGACCTGATGAACCAGATAGTAAAAGAGCGGAGGATGCTGATCAGCTCCTGTCTTCAGAGCATCCAGAATCCCTCTCATGCTCTCCGGCCGGGAGATATAGAGAGTGAAGAACTCGTCATCCCAAATCAGTTTGTGTTTTGCAGTGATCACTGCAATCGAAAGATAGATTGGAAAAAATAACAGGAGAGGCCAGAAGCCGCCTCGTTGCTCGATCGCTGTTGCCATCTTCTCCAGGCGTTCGAGTGTCGATAAAACCACGACTTTGCCGTAATGCTGCTTGGGCCCAATTGTTGCGATCAACCCGGTCCTCCGTGTTCTGGTTCAAATCGGTAACGGGAAATTTTGGATCGTCTGAGTCGGATGCCGACCTCGAATTCTTGACAGACAATCCTGTTCCATAAGATGCAGTTCGGTATCTTCGTAGTGTCCCGGCAGAGATCACTCGATGAGGAATGCGCGCAACGGCGACGTGCATGTATCTGACAGCTCGACGATTTGCGGGCCAATTTTGGTCATTTGGCGAAGAGAATGGAGCCGATGAGCGGATTTGAACCGCTGACCTACTGATTACGAATCAGTTGCTCTAGTAATCTGCTGGTAGCACGGAATCAAGTTCTTATTCCATAAACCATTTATTATTTTGACATATAGTGATTAGTCAATCGACAATCGAAGACACCGACCGACACGAATGCGCAATTTATGTTGACACAGTGTTGACACGTCAGAGGGTGCAGATCGTGGGATATCAATCAAGTCGCCAAGCACGAGGGAGCATATGGGAACGCGAATAGTCGAGAAGTCCATCAAAAAGATGGATATTCCGGAACACGGGAACAGAATCAAATGGGATTCGGAAATTCCAGGCTTCGGAGTACAGAAGGACTGCTAATGGCGTCACGAGTTTCATCCTGGACTATCGGGTTTCTGGCCGCCAGCGGCGCTACACCATTGGCAGGCATCCTGAACTAACGGTAGCTGGCTGCCCGCATCTAGAGCGGGCGAACTCCGGCAAAGGATTTGGGATGGACACGATCCCATGGAAGAGCGAAACCTCAGTCGCTTGGAACCGACTCTAGGAGATTTGGCGGCAGAGTATCTAGAGCGTCACCGATCCCCAACAAACGGGCGTCCAGCGTGCGCGACGACCGCGCAAATGATCGACAGCGTTATCAATCCGAAGTTCGGCAAGTTTCGCCTCAAGGCGATCGGAAGGCTGGATATCGAGGTCTTCGATAATTCAATGAAGAGCACCCCCTACCTCGCCAATCGAGTTCTGGCTCTCCTGTCAAAAGACGTTTAACCTCGCGATTCAATGGAAATGGGCCGCAAATAATCCCGCTCGTGGCGTTCCACGATTCCAAGAGGGCAAACGCGAACGCTGGCTCACGACGCAAGAGATCCAGCGTTTTCGCGAGGCGCTTGACTCCTATGCAGACCAAAACGCAGCCAACGCGCTGAGGCTAATGCTTACTGGCTCACGCGAAGGTGAAGTGCTCAAGGCCGAATGGAAACAATTTGATTTCCAGCGCGGGGTTTGGACTAAGCCAAGCCACAATACCAAGCAAAAGCGGGTAGAGCACATCCCCCGAGCGCACCGGCGATCAAGCTTCTCCAATCCATGAAGCCAGTAGCTGCGACCGGGCCATTATTCCCCGGAGCGAATGGCGGAGCGCGTGTCTCACTGCGACGGCCTTGGATTCAGACCTGCAAAGCTTCAGGTCTAGTCGTAGCTGAGACCGCCGTGGGCAAGCGCGGCCCTACAACCCGATACCGCCCCACCGTCCGTATCCATGACTTACGGCACAGCTACGCTTCTCATTTAGTCTCCAATGGGGTATCTCTCCAAATCGTCGGTAAATTATTGGGCACACTCAAGCAGCAACAACGATGCGCTATGCTCACTTGCAGGACGAGACTCTAAGGGCCGCGACCAATCGGTTCGGTGAGATCTATTCCGAAGCCAAAACAAGTAAAAAATCGCAGAATAAGATCAAGAGAAATTAGTCGCAATCAATCGCAGTATCGCTCTCGCTTAAGCTTAAGCCTTGCTCTACGCAATTGGTAATGTTTACAGACTTTCGATAAAACTGATGAGTCCAGGATCATCTCTCCAATGCGTTTTCTTTCGGGCCGGGCTTATAAACTTAGCGGCTTTCGAAAACGTTCAGGGGTCATACGAAGATATCGCTCGGTTGCGCCCAAACCCGTCTGTCCCATATATGCAGCGAGTGCCGGAAGCATCCGATTAAGTCCGCGCCTGTTCGTATCCAAGATGTTATTCGGTGGACGGCGAAGGAATACCTCAGATCGTCCATCCGAGGTTGAACCCGTCCCGCATCGTTGCGAGTTACCTTGGCAATTGTTCGGATTCTCTAAAATGCTGACACGCAGAGCGCCCTCGGATGACCTTGTCCTTCTTTGTAACCAGCAAAAGCATATTGCTATAGCCTTTACGAGAACGCCACGATAAATATCGTCGCAGTATCTCTACGAGATCTCTTCCGAGGGGAATCATTCGGGACCGAAGAGGATATCTACTCTTGATAAGGAGACGGCTGTTCTGCAGATCAACATCGGAATGCTCTATACCCAACACCTCGCTAGTCAATGCACCGGTACCATACAAGAGAAGAATAAAAGTTCTCATCGTTTGGCGATCAATCTTGCTTCTGCCGTTGTCGTTAAGCGTCGTTGCCTTTAGCAGCGAACGAATCTGGGCTCTCCTGTAAATATAGGGAACAAACGTTTGACGGACATGACGTTTGGCGGGTGGCATTAGCTGTTTCAGCGATCCGCTCCGGTCGCTCAAAAAATCAAAGAACCGGGTCAGAATCTGATATTTAAGCCGCCAAGTGATTACAGAAGTTTGAGTGTTATCAAGATAGCGTTCAATGTCCTGCACTTCGACATCACCTATGTCCAAGTCTCCCGTCAGGCGCAAGAACGAAAGAAGGTAGCATTCGCCTTTCTCGAAGACATATCCTTTTCCGCGCCTGCTCTGGATGTACTCTTCGACGCCCGCAGTCAATCTCATCGCATTCCGCCTAGATTGAACGCAGCGACCTGCTCAAGCATCCTGAAATCGTGTTTGGCGTATATGCTCACCGAATTCATACTTCTATGCCCGAGAAAATCCGCTATATCTCTCAAATTTGATCCCCTTCTCAGGAGTTCCGTGGCACAAGCATGACGTAGAGCATGCACACCGAAGTTTTGAGACCTGACTGCTAACGATTTCATTCGTTTAGAAATAATGGTCCATGTTACGCAGGCAAGCATTGGCCTGTATGGGGGGTTCAAGGTAACGAAAAGATTTCGGCAGGCGCATCGGGGTCGACCGTGCCTAAGATAACCCAATACCGCCTCGCCGACTTCATACTGAAGCGGAAACTGCTGTATTCTTCCGGTTTTGCTTCGTCTGATCGTTAACGTCTCCCCGAACCAATCAAAATCCCTCAAAAGGAGACCAGCGATTTCTGAACTTCTCATGCCATAGATGGCGCTGAGAGCTAAGACTGAGTCACCCCGTAGATCTGCGGGGTGTTGACCTCTCCGTTGATCCAGCATTCTTCTCACATCTCGCCACTCTGGCCCTTTGGGAGCCGTACTGTACCTTTGCACTTTGGGGCCCTCGATATTGACAGCTATCCCTTTATGATCTGGATAAAGTCTCTCTAGATATCGAAAGAAAGCCCGGAGAGCTGCACAGACAGAGGCGATCGTTCTTGGCTTCCAGCCGAGCTGTTGGCAATGCTTCAAGTAGTTATCGACGTCCATGCGTCGAGCAGTTGCTAGAGGACGTTTTTGACTACTCATCCATCTTAGGAATTGGTGAGACCGCGATTTGTAGTTTCTAATCGTTGCTGTCACCATCATTCGTTCGGTCTTCAGATATGTCACGAAGTCTTGAATTAGACATTCATTTTCACTTTGGACCCAACTGGTTGGACCGATGAGTCCACTGAAGCGAAGCCACCGTTTCGCTAAACCCGCAAATGACTCCGAAGACTTACGATCTCTTCCATGAATCGGTGCAGGATCAAGCTCCCAACGGTGGGAAGCACAAACGATCTCTGACGCTTCCACAATGCGGGGCTCCGTCAGGTTCATTATTCTGATGATTTGTAGGAGCATTCCCGCTATCGAACGCAATCGTTGGATCTTGATGCCTTCGCGATGCAGGTAAGCAAGAAAATCCTCTCGAAGTTGAAGAAGAGGCGCTGCGCGTTGGCGAGAACGTGAGCTTTCAAAAGTGAAGATTGTTTCTATCATTTCCTGTCGCTCCAATTGGTCGACAGTGATGATTGGAACATTTCGAAGTATTGCTTAAAGCAAACGTAATAAATTTGGCAACGCATGATCTGTTGCTGCCAGCAATTCCTCGCGGCCATTAAGCGTTCACGGCGCAGCCTTTGATTACCGATTCATCTGATACGGCGACCTAATCCGAAAAGCTTTGAGGGCCTTGAGCACTGCGTTTCGTGCAAAAGTCCGAAGCCATCGCTTTCTCGCTGTCCTCGCGATGAGAGCGCGTTGCCCACGTCGGAAGTACGTTTCCTCTGGAAAAGCATGATTTAGCGAAGCATATGCCGACTCAACAATTGAGTCGAACTCCTTCTCAGGAGCGAAGTGATTAAGCCACGCCTCCCGCGCAAGCCGTCCGCGTTCTTCAGCACTTGAAGCATAAGGTTCGAGCAACGAAGGCAGTCGCGCTATATCTCGTTCAGCAATTCGGATGAGGAAGCTATCCCAGAGAACGTGAGGAGGAAGCAGGTAGTCATCGGAATAAGCACCGGTGCCACGCCGGCCTGCATCACCTCGAAAAGGCGAATGCTTCCCGAGCCAGCTCCTCGCGGGCAGAGGACGAAGCGCGATTGAGCTATCGTCTGGGCATAGCGACTCTGGCGCTCCTCGCGATCAGG
>CAWCOK010000004.1:0-67240 GCA_963797135.1 uncultured Acidobacteriaceae bacterium
GGTAGTCGGAAAACCTGTTTTTCAGACTCTCCGGTGAGCATCACCTCCAAGAAAGCCGACTTCATGTGGATTATTCGGTCTCGATGAGCCCATTGGCGATTATGCTTAAACGGGACTTTTTTGCTAAAGTTCAGCTGAATTGTAGAGTCCTGGGTGGCAGGACGCAGTGACTCAAGAGACCCGCTTGAGTCAGGTCACGCCTGCCAGAAGCGATGCAGAGAATTCTGATCGGCGCAGCGGACTCACCCAGGAGAGTTATCAGCGGCCCGCTCGATAAATGCATAGGTCTGTGGCAGCAAATGCTTCAGAGCGTAGCCTGAAGCATCAACGTAAGGAACGTTTCTGGATCACTCGATGAACCACTCGCGCTTACGCGGTGCGAAGTGAAGCTCACGCTTTGCCTTTGCATTTGAGGCTCCGCACAATTTCGTCTGGTAGTGGACGGCATCTTCACATACTTACCTTGCTCAGCCGTGAGAGCCACAACCGTCGCGCGTGCCGCGTCCTCAATGTGAACGAACGACCATTTCGCTTTGCCCCTTTCAATCACCGGGAAGAGCCGTTTGCGAATCTCATCGGCTGCTCCTCCGTCCGGGTTGTACCAGGTGTTAGGCGCGTAGAAGAACCCGTAACGCAGGGCGACGCCATCGATGACTCAAGTGCCCTCTGCTCCAGATAGGCATACATTGGCGCATATTTGGCGATGCCAGGGCTCACATTCAAAGTAAGCGGGGAGCTCTCATTAGCCAGCGCTTCTTTCTCATCGAGAAAGAAGCCGCTCGACTGCTGGATGTATCGCCGCACATCGCAGGCAATAGCCGCGCGATGCAAATTGTTCTAGCCCTCGATGCGCAGCCTCTGGTCAACGTGGGCATGCGCCGAAAGCTCTGAAGGCGTTCTTGGTATCGCTGTCAGTTCATCGATCACCACCTCCGCATGAGAGGCTCGTAGTACTCTTTCAACCGCGTCGCAGTTAAGGGCGTCTGCGATTGCTACGTCCACGTCCGCTGCTCGCAATTTCCTTGCTCCAGCGCCCGGTTACGAATACTCGCGCTCCGTATGGAGCGAGCGCGCTTGCGATGCCGCGGCTAATGCCGAAAGTTCCACCGGTGACGACAGCGACCTTACCGTTCAATTTTTCATTGAGTGATCCTCTCATGGCACTCACGGAAAGGTGATGCCAAGTTGGTCCAGACTGGCTGGAGAAACGAGTAGTCGGAAGAGCCGGCGACAAACCACTCACAATGCCCTAGGGCGTTTTTCCTGCAAATCCTGGTTCACGGAAAGGTAGGGGCGGTAGGATGAAGTTGGGGTAGACCCGTTTTTCGCGCGCTGCAACCGTTTAGCTGTCTACTCGTTGCCTTTAGGACGTCAACTCAACTCATTAAGTAATCGAGATGGTTCCCGATTTGTATACGCGCGTTGAGTCAGCAATACGACTTCGTTGGGGCATGGGAAGAGGAATCAAAGGCTTGCCGCCTCCCCATAAGCAGAGTGTCAAACTTGACCAGATTGCATAGAAATCGATCTCCGGATCAATCTGTATCCAATCTGCTTCCCCGTGCGCACTGACAGCGCCACCGTACTGAATCTTTCGCATCTTCGTAACCCAACAACAAAGTCTAGCTGCGATGGCATGTATCTCCAGCTTATCCATCAACGGGGACGAACTTCCCCAAAGTCGGGTTTTCGTCAACTTCGGTGTGTAGTTTCCGAAATGAATGCCCTCTTTGGGCGGGTGGAACGTGCGAGGTGGACGGAGCATAAGGGAAATGTGGGGTGCCGAAATTAGGACAGCCTGGGAGGCAACCAATCGATTCCGCTGCGCGGCAAAAATCCTTATTTGACCGCTACGGCTCTACCGTAATTTCTCTCAGGTAATCGAAGGTTCCTGAACCTTGTGGATGCACCCCATGGATTCGCTGCGAGTGTATGACTTCGTTGTTCGGATACCAGAGCGGGATGCCGGGAAGATCGTCGGCCAAAATCTTCTGGACCTCGATGTACTCGATGCGACGCTTCGACTGATCGGTTTCGGCAGCTGCTTTTTGGAGAAGGGAATCGACGCGAGGGTTGGAGTAGCGCCCGCGATTCGCTCCTTTGGGAGGGAAGGCGCTGGTTCCGTAGGTGTAGCGGAAGATGTCGGGATCCTCGTTCGAGCCGATCCAGCGGAGCGCATACATCTGAAAGGCTCCGCGAGTGACGTCGGAGTAGAAGGTTCCGAACTCGGCTGAACGTATCTCGAGGCGAATTCCGGCTGCGCGCAGCTGCTGTTGCAGTACGGCGGCCATAACGCGCGTTGTTTCATCGGTGGAGGTCTTGAGTGTGATGCGCAGGCGGACGCCATCAGAGCCGGGGGCAAAGCCCGCCTCGTCGAGCAGGCGCTGAGCGCGTGCGATGTCATGCGGGTATTGTGCGAGTTCTGAGGCGTTGGCGGCTGCCCAGTGGCCTTCGGGCAGAAGTGTGTCGGCAAGGTGAGCCTGACCGCGCCAGATTGCGTCGACGATGGCCTGGCGATTCATTGCGCAGGCGATTGCCTGACGCACGCGGCGATCGCGCAGCAGAGGATCGGTCACATTGAAGTTTGTGTAGATGACAACGGAACTGGGGCCTGACTCGATGCCGACGTTTGGAGCGTTTTGCAGAGCGTGTAGCATGTCGAAGGTCAAGACGTTACTGGCGAGGTCGGCTGAGCCCTTGCGCAGTTCAAGTGCGCTGGTGATTGCATCGGGAACGACGGTGAAGCGGACGCGCTCGATCTTTGGAGGACCTGCCCAATAATCGGGATTTCGAGTTACGAGAACTTCTTTGTCCTGCACTGCGCTAACGAAACGGAAAGGTCCCGAGCCTATGGGATGGAGGCCGAAGTCGCGTCCAGAGCCGCGGGGGACGACACCGAAGAGGCCATCGCTCATGTTGAAGAGAAGTCCTGCATCGGGATGTTTGAGATGGATGACGAGATCGAGTCGGCCAGATACTTCAACGTGATCGACGGAGGCGAATGCTCCGCCCTTGGCGGTGATCAGGGTTCCGTCGACCATGCTGCGAATGGTCCAGGCCACGTCTTCGGCTTCGAGTGGACGGCCATCGTGGAAATGGACACCATCGCGCAGATGGATGATGAGCGTGAGGGGGTCGGGCTGCTCCCAGCTGGTGGCGAGCCACGGCTGCAGGTTGTAGTGCTCATCTTTCTTTACCAGCGCGTCGAAGATCTGGCCGCCGACGCGCTCGGATTGCGCGTCCGTGCCCTGGCGCAGGTCGAGGTTGTTGGGGCTGCTCTCAATGATGAAGACTACGGTTTGCGGGTCGCTCGGGTGAGTGCGGCAGCCGGTGAAAAGCCAAAGAAATAAGAGTGCTGTGTTGAGGACGCGAAGGCCCGAGCGACGAGTCATGCGTGGGTGACCTTCCCGAGGACGACGGGCCGAAGGGCCCCGGTAGCGCTGGGAACATTGCCCGGCAGACCTGACCATGTGAGCCACGCGAGCAGTGCGAATGCGACGCCCTCCTTCGCCTGAGAAGGAACGCCAAGCTCGTCCATCGTGCGAAGCCGAACTCCGAGCGGGTTCAGACCTGCCTGCAGCATCGCCATCAACACTGCATTCTTTGCTCCTCCGCCGGCGACGATGAATTCGACGCTGCGTGCTATCGGGCGCCTTTTGTTTCAGATGTGTCTCGACGAACTGACGGTAGGCGTCCAGGATGGATTCGGCGGTGAGTGCGGTTGCGGTGGCGATGATGTCCTCGTTTGTGGCGGCTTTGTTGCGGCAGCTGGCGAGGAAGCGGTCGACGAACGCCTCGCCGAACTCTTCGCGGCCGCAGCTCTTGGGAGGACGGGCGAGGAAGTAGTGCTCGCGGAGAAGCGAGTCGATGACGTTGCGAAGTACGTTGCCGCGTCTGGCTACGGCTCCGTTGCGGTCGAACGTTTTGCTGAAGAGCTTTGCCATGCAGGCGTCGATGACCATGTTGGCGGGCCGGTGTCGAAGGCCATGACGTCGTTGATGGAGGCGCCCGCGGGGATTGCGGTCATGTTTGCGATGCCGCCGAGATTTTGCAGCACGCGGCTGACTTTGGTCGAGCGGAACATGCAGAAGTCGAGCATGGGAACGAGCGGGGCGCCCTGACCGCCGGCGGCGAGGTCGGCGGGGCGAAAGTCGCTGACGACCGGGACGCGCAGTCGCTCGGCGATGACGGAGGCTTCGCCGATTTGCCAGGTGCAGCGGACTTTGCTGCCGAGATATTTCGACGCGCGTTGCCTGATGGTAGATGGTCTGGCCGTGGCAGCCGATGAGGTCGAGCTTTACCCCGAATTGCTGTGCTGTGGACTGCTACGGCGTCGGCATAGACCTCGCCGAGTCGCCAGTGGAGACGCGATATGTCAGCAACAGACATGGCCTTGGCGTCCATCGAAGCGAGAACTGCTGCCCGAAGCGTTTTTGGATAGTCGAAGCCTGCAGCGCCGATGAGACTTGATGCGAGGATTGCCATCCGCGCTTGGCGTGATTTTGCAGAGGGCGACATCGACGCCGTCGGCGGAGGTTCCGCTCATGACGCCGGCGACGATCATGCTTTCGGTCTCTTCATCCCTTCAGCTCCCGCTGCAGCTCGGCCAGCAGGTTGAGGCCTCGCGCGGAGTGAGGCCGTCTACGTCGACTTCCGCAAGGCGATCGACGATGCGTTGCGAGAGCGGAGTGAACATCGTCATCTGCATGGACGGGAGCGTTCGTCCGTCACAGCCTCGCGGACCTGCTGGGTCTCGGCGCGTTCGTGCAGCTTGAGCACCTCGCGTGCCCGCGCGATGACTGCAGCCGGGAGTCCGGCGAGTCGCGCTACTTCGATGCCGTAGCTCTTGCTTGCGGGGCCGGCCTCGACGGAGTGGAGGAAGACGATTCCGCTTGCGGTTTCCTTGACGGTGACGCGCAGGTTTCGGAGGCGTTCCAGTCGTTCGGCGAGCAGGGTGAGCTCGTGGTAGTGGGTGGCGAAGAGCGTTCGCGCGCCGATGCGATTGTGCAGATGCTCAACCGTGGCCCAGGCGAGCGAGAGGCCGTCGTAGGTCGCGGTTCCGCGTCCCATCTCGTCGAGCAGGACAAGCGAGCGATCGGTGGCTGTGTTCAGGATTGCGGCGGTCTCGGTCATCTCGACCATGAAGGTGGAGCGTCCGCGCGCGACGTTGTCGCTGGCGCCGATGCGGGTGTAGATGCGGTCGACGAGGCCGAGCCGCATCTGCTCCGCGGGTACGAAGCAGCCGCACTGCGCCATGATGACGAGCAGCGCGGCCTGCCGCAGATAAGTGCTTTTGCCGCCCATGTTGGGGCCGGTGATGAGCGAGGACCGAGGGTCCAGCATCGGCGTCGAGATGGACCGAGTTGGGAACGAATCTTCCGGCGCCTGACTCTTCCAGACGGCGCTCGACGACAGGGTGACGCGCGGCGATGAATTCCAGGAGCCCGGTGGCGTCCACCTGCGGACGTGTCCATCCGCGCAGGGCAGCGAGGTGCGCGAAGCAGGCGAGCAGGTCGATCTCTGCGACGCGCCGCGCGGTCTCGCGCATGCGTGCAGCGGCATCGAGCAGGTGGCGGCGCAGCTCGGCGAAGATGCGGCGCTCGATCTCGCCGGATCGCTCCTGCGCCGTCAGGATCTTGGTCTCGTACTCCTTGAGCTCGGGCGTGGTGAAGCGTTCGGCGTTGACGAGGGTCTGCTTGCGCTCGTAGTCGGCGGGGACGGCCTTGGCGTTGGCCTTGGTGATCTCGATGTAGTAGCCGAAGACGTTGTTGAAGCGGACTTTGAGCGAGCCGATGCCGGTGCGCTCGCGCTCGCGTTCTTCGATCGCGGCGAGCGCCTGACGGCCGCTGCGGCTGAGCTCGCGTAGCTCGTCGAGCTCGGCGTCTACGCCTGCGCGAATGACACCGCCGTCGGCGAGCGTGACCGGAGGCTCCTCTGCGATCGTGGTTGCGATCATCTCGTGCAGGTCTTCGAGGGTATCGAAGCCTGATGCGAGCGAGCTCCAGCGTCGGCGCGCTGGAGTTCTCTGCACGGCGCTGCAGAAGGCCGGGGAGGCAGGCGAGGGTTGCGCCGAGTGAGACGACCTCGCGTGGACCTGCGGAATCCAGAGCGATGCGTCCCAGCAGGCGTTCGAGATCGAGTACTCCATCCATGGCGTGGCGGACGGCCTCGCGACGGCGGAGATCGGACTGCGGCTTCGGCGACGGCATCGAGCGAGCTTCGATCTCGGCGAGGTCGTTGGACGGGCGCAGCAGCGTGGCGCGCAGCAGGCGTTTTCCCATCGGGGTGCAGCAGGCGTCGAGCGTGTAGAAGAGTGTGGTCTGGGTGGTTTCGCCGGAGAAGAGCGGCTCTACGAGCTCGAGATTGCGCACGCTGACGGCGTCGAGTTCGAGACAGGAGGACGTTCGTAGAAGCGAAGGCCGTCGACGTGCTCGAGGCCGCCCTGGTTGCGTGGCCTGCATGTAGTGCAGCAGAGCGCCCGCGGCGATGGCGGCTGTCTCATGACCGCCGAGGCCCACGCCGTCGAGCGAGTGGAGCTTGAAGTGACTGCGCAGCAGGGGAAGGGCGTAGTCGGCGGTGAAGACCCATTCGTCGATCGGGCGTTCGGGTGCGGATTGCATCGAAGCCGGCGGTGTCTTCTCTCGGCTTCACCGGCGAGGTTTACGCCGCCGAGCAGGCCGGTTCCGTAGAGCAGCTCGACCGGGCGTACGCGGCCGAGCTCGTCGGCCATCTGCGACCATGCGGTTGAGCCGCAGAACTCGGTTGCGCGGAACTCGCCGGTGGAGAGGTCGAGCAGCGCGAGTCCGCAGATGGCCGCGGCGCCTGAGCCGGTGAGGGCGACGCTGGCGAGGTAGTTGCTCTGCTCGGCTCCGAGGGCGGGTCGATCGCGGTGCCAGGCGTCAGGACGCGGGTAACCTCGCGTTTGACAACACCCTTGGCCTGTTTTGGGTCCTCCATCTGCTCGCAGATGGCGACCCGGAAGCCCTTGCGCAGCAGGCGCTGGAGATAGGTTTCGGCGGCGTGGTAAGGAACGCCGCACATGGGCACGCTCTTGGCCTTGTCGCGGGCGGTGAGGGTGAGTTGCAGTTCGCGCGCGGCGACGATGGCGTCCTCGAAGAACAGCTCGTAGAAGTCGCCCATGCGGAAGAAGAGCAGGGTGTCCGGATGCGCGTCTTTTGCCGCCCGATACTGCCGCATCGCCGGGGAAAGGCTGGCCATGTCGGTGCCCAGGCTCGTTATGGTCTCCTGTGTCATTGCAGAACCGCAGAATACCGTAATCGGGCTCCCGGGTTTGGGCGTACCCGATATACTGAAGATTCGGCGTATTTGCGCCGGTGAAATCTACTGGCATGTCTCTACTTTGGCTCAGAGTCGCAGTGCTTCTTTACGGCGTCGCCGCACTGGCGGTGCTGCCGGCTGCTCTCTATGACCGTCCGCGGTGGCGGCATGTTGCGATTCCGGCGACGGTAGCTGGGCTGCTGTTTCACTTCGTCTCGCTGGCCGAGATGCTGAATGCAGCCCATCATCGCCTTCCTGTCGATACGCACGAGACGCAGTCGTTGCTGGGCTTACTGCTGGCTGGGGCCTTTCTCATCGTCTATTGGCGCTATCGCACAGTGTCGGTGGGAGTTTTTGTGCTGCCTATCAGTTTTCTGCTGAGTCTGGTGCCGGCGGTGCTACCAGGGCAGGAGACGACACCTTTTCCGCTGTTGCACACGGGATGGATCTTCCTGCATATCGCGCTTTTGCTTGCGGCGTATGCGGCGCTTCTGCTGTCGCTGCTGGCATCGGTGCTGTATCTCATCCAGGAGCGCAACCTGAAGTCGAAGCATGCGACGCCAACCGCCGCATGGCTGCCGCCGCTCGAGACGACCGACCAGATCGCACTGAAGTCGCTGCTCTTCGGCTTGCCGTGCATGACGGCAGGTCTGCTGATCGGTTCGCTGATCGCGCAGACAGACTATGGGCCAAGCTACTTTCTCGATCCGAAGGTGTTGCTCTCGTTTGCGATGTGGATCGCTTATGTTGGCATGATCTACATTCGCCGTCACGCTGGCTTGCGTGGGCGACGTGCTATTTATCTGTCGGCCTTTGTTTTTCTGGTGGTGCTCGCTGTGTGGTCGGCCAATCAATTTTCCGCAGTGCACAGGTTCACGACGCCATGAGCCAAAATCACCATCTCGTGCTCATCGGCATCAACCACACCACGGCTCCTATTGAGGTTCGTGAACGGCTTGCTATTCCCGCGGGGCGGCTTGCGGATGCGATCCGAACGCTGGCCCATCAGCCGGGTATCCGCGAGGGAATTATTCTTTCTACCTGTAATCGCGTGGAGCTTTTGACTCTGCAAGAGGAAAGTGCGAGCAGTGGCGCGGACCTGCTCCGTTTTCTTCAGGAGTATTTCGCGGTTGCCCCAGCCACAATCACGCCGCACCTCTACGAGTATCGCGAGCGCGAGGCCGTGCGCCATCTGTTCCGTGTGGCGAGTTCGCTGGACTCGATGGTGGTTGGTGAGCCGCAGATTCTTGGCCAGGTGAAGGAGTCCTACACGGTCGCCCGTGAGGTGGGCGCGGTCTCGGGTTCGCTCGATACGCTGATCCAGAGGGCCTTTACGGTTGCCAAGAAGGTTCGTTCGGAGACGCAGATCGGTTCCAGTTCGGTTTCGATTGCTTCGGTTGCGGTCGATCTTGCGCGCAAGATCTTCGGCACGCTGCAGGGCAAGACGGTGCTGCTGGTCGGAGCAGGGAAGATGTCGGAACTGGCGGCGCGCCACCTGATCCAGCAGGGAGCCTCGAAGATTCTGGTGGCCAATCGCACGCAGGAGCGCGCGGAGAAGATTGCCGCACAGTTCAACGGAGGAGGTGATCCCGTTTGATGCTCTGTACGATCAGGCTGCGCGCGCGGACATCGTGATCACCTCCACTGGCGCCCCGCGAGAAGCTGTTTGACCGGTCGCACGGCCAGCTTTTTCTGCAGAGCCGCCGCAATCGGCCGATGTTCTTCATCGACATTGCGGTGCCGCGCGACGTGGACCCTCGGATGAACGAGGTAGAGGGTTGTTTCGTCTACGACATCGACGATCTGCAGCAAGTGGCTGTGGCGAACCTTGCCAACCGGAGCAGGGAAGCGGCTGCGGCTGAGACCATCGTTACTCGTGAGGTAGACAAATATCAGCAGCGCGTCCAATCGCTGGATGCGGCGCCTGCTATCCGAAGCCTGCAGGAGCACGCCGAGGCACTGCGGCAGGCGGAGCTTCGTCGTACGTCAGCACGGCTAACCGGACTAACCGCGGACCAGCAGGCTGCGGTGGACGCCCTGACCCGCTCTCTGACCAACAAGTTTCTCCATGCACCGATGACTGCGCTTCGCGACGCCGCTCGTGACGGCGACCCCCGGGCGCTGGCGGATCTCGAATCTCTTTATACGAACCAGTCACGCAGGAAGCCGGACCCCACGGGGTCGAAGTGAGTAATCTGCCCTGTCCACATCGCGCTCGACTAAACTAACGACAGCCATGACCCCAACCATCCGCATCGGCTCCCGCGGCTCGCAACTCGCGCTCTGGCAGGCAAACCACATTCTCGACGCGCTGCGTCGTGCCGGCCACGCAGCCGAGATCGAGGTAATCCGCACGACCGGCGACCGGATGCAGCAGCCTGGTTTCGTTGCGCCACCGGACCTCGATGGTAAGGGGATCTTCGTCAAGGAGATTGAAGAGGCTCTTGCCGAGGGCCGTATCGACCTGGCCGTGCATTCGCTCAAAGACCTGCCGACCAAGCTTTCACCGCTGTTCACGCTTGCCGCGATTCCCAAACGCGCCGATGCTCGTGATGCATGGGTCTGCGAGCCGTACTGGGGGCTGCACACCTTACCGATGGGAGGCCGCGTTGGCACGACCAGCCCGCGACGCAAGGCGCAGCTTCTGGCCCTGCGACCCGATATCGAGTTTGTTGACCTACGCGGCAATATCGACACACGCCTAAAGAAATTGGCGGGGGGCGAGTGCGATGCTCTCGTGCTGGCGTGCTGCGGGCCTGGACCGGCTGAGGCGCACTGAGTGGGTCCACTATCGCTTTTCTCCTGACGAGCTCTGCCCAGCTCCCGGTCAAGGAGCGCTCGCCATCGAGACGCGTAGTAGCGGCCATATTCTGGATGAGGCTCGTGACCGTTATGTTCGTCAGGCCGTTACAGAACTTGATGACGCTGAGACGCGTTTCTGTGTCGAGGCTGAGCGAATCACGCTGGATGCGCTCGGCGGCGGCTGCTCACTTCCTATCGGCGCCCACTGCGTGCCTGAGTACGGCAAGTGGCGGATGTTCGCCCAGGTGGTTGCTCCGGATGGAGAATCCATGGTTCAGATCGATACCGAGGCGTCGCTCTCAACCGATGCCGAGACTCTGGGTCGCTGGGTGGCCGACGATCTCAAATCCAAGGGTGCGCTGGATCTTCTGGCCTCCTCTGCCGTGTAGGGCGCACTGTCTTCTTCCTAAGGAATACTCGCGGCGTTTACATTCGCGCGTCGGAAATCGCTATAAACTGCTTAATTGGAAGTTGTGAGGTGGAATGAACGAAGGTCGTTGGGTACTGTTGATTGCGAGTGAAGTGGGTGGAACGGATTCGGTATCGGACCGGGCCATGGAGCGCCTGGTCGAGGCGATCACGCGAAGAAGGCTACGAGGTCGTCCGCACGTCCACTCCGGAGGATGGACTGTCGCTGGTTACATCCGATCCGTCGCACTAGCGCGATCCTGCTGGACTGGGACCTCGAAGGCGAGAGCACAGTTTGACGAACGCGCCGCGCTGAAGATTCTTCGCGCCGTTCGCCGCCGCAATAAGAAGATCCCGATCTTCCTGATCGCCGACCGCACGCTGGTCAGCGAGCTTCCGCTGGAAGTCGTCAAGCAGGTCCACGAGTACATCCACCTCTTCGGCGATACTCCTGCCTTCATCGCCAACCGCGTCGACTTCGCCGTCGAGCGCTACCACGAGCAGCTGCTGCCGCCCTACTTTCGCGAGCTGAAGAAGTACACCGATCAGGGCGCTTACTCCTGGGACGCGCCCGGCCACATGGGCGGCGTTGCCTTCCTGAAGCATCCGGTCGGCATGGAGTTTCACCGCTTCTTCGGCGAGAATCTGCTGCGCTCCGACCTCGGCATCTCCACCTCGCCGCTTGGCTCGTGGCTCGACCATCTCGGGCCTCCGGGCGAATCGGAGCGCAATGCCGCGCGCATCTTCGGCGCGGACTGGACCTTCTACGTGCTTGGCGGTTCGTCCACTTCGAACCAGATCGTCGGCCACGGCGTCATCGCGCAGGACGACATTGTGCTGGCCGATGCCAACTGCCACAAGTCGATCTGCCACTCCCTGACGGTCACGGGCGCGCGGCCGGTCTACTTGAAGCCCACCCGCAATGGCTATGGCATGATCGGCCTGGTTCCGCTGAAGCGCTTCAGCCCGGAGTTCATCCGCGGCTGATCGACAAGAGCCCGCTTACCAAAGGCGTCGTCCAATCAGAATCCGACTTATGCGGTGGTGACCAACTCCACTTACGACGGTCTCTGCTACGACGTCAATCGGGTCGTCGAGGAACTGTCGAAGTCCGTGCCGCGCATCCACTTCGACGAGGCCTGGTACGCGTACGCCAAGTTCCATGAGATCTACCGCGGCCGCTTTGCGATGGATGTGCCGGACGACATGCCCGACCGTCCGCACGATCTTCGCGGTGCAGTCGACGCACAAGATGCTGGCGGCGTTTTCGATGGCGCTCGATGGTCCACATCAAGCTGAGTCCGCGCGCTCCGCTGGAGTTCGACCAGTTCAACGAGTCGTTCATGATGCATGGCACGACGTCGCCGTTCTATCCGCTGATCGCATCGCTCGACGTCGCCGCGGCGATGATGGACGAGCCCGCCGGCCCGACGCTGATGTACGAGACGATTCAGGACGCCATCAGCTTCCGCAAGGCGATGTCATCGGTCGCGCACCGTCTGCGGGCTGCAGAGAATGGGGAGGGCTGGTTCTTCCGGCTCTACCAGCCCGATCAGGTCACCGATCCGGAGTCCGGCGAGGTCAACGTGTTTGAAGAGACGCCGGATGATTTGCTCGGCTCGAACCCGAGCTGCTGGACGCTGAAGCCGGGCGAGGACTGGCACGGTTTCAAGGACGAAGACATTGCCGACGACTATTGCATGCTCGACCCGACCAAGGTCACGATTCTGATGCCGGGCGTCAATGCGCAAGGAGAGGTGAGCGAGTGGGGCATTCCGGCGGCGATCCTGACGGAGTTTCTCGATGCACGCCGCGTCGAGATTGCGCGCACCGGCGATTACACGGTTTTGGTGCTGTTTTCGGTCGGAACGTCCAAAGGGCAAGTGGGGCTCGCTGCTCGAGAATCTGTTCGAGTTCAAGCGGCTCTATGACACCGAGGCGCCGCTGGAAGAGGCACTGCCGGAGCTGGTCGCGAAGTATCCTGCACCGCTACCGCAACGTCACGCTCAAGGAGCTCTCCGACGAGATGCATGCCGCGATGGTCGAGCTGAATCTGCCGACGCTGGTGGACGATGCCTGCGACGAGGACTTCGATCCGGTTCTGACGCCTGCGCAGACCTATCAGAAGCTGCTTCGCAATGAGACGGAGAAGATTCGCTTCACCGAGATGGCCGGGCGAATCGGTGCAGTGATGCTGGTGCCCTATCCTCCGGGAATTCCGATGTGCATGCCCGGCGAGCGGCTTGGCGGACCCGACAGCCCGGTCATCCGACTGATTCTCGCGATTGAGGAGTTCGGCAAGCGCTTTCCCGGCTTCGAGCGCGAGGTGCACGGCATCGAAGTCGATGAGCAAGGCAATTACTGGATGCGCGGTGTGGTGGAGACGCCGGACCAGAAGCACGCCGGGAACGGCAACGGTAAGGCTCATCCTCCGAGTGCGGCGCCGCCCATCAAAAAGCCTCGCAAGAGCGCGGTTCGCAGAACTCCTGAATAACAGAGCCCCGGTCTAGCCGGGGCTTTTGTGTACCCAGATACAATCCTCCAGTGACGCTTCCTCTTCACAAACGGCGCATCCTCATCACGCGAACACGGAAGCAGGCATCCGACCTCGCGGCGCAGCTGGAGGCCCTTGGCGCTATCACGATCTCGATCCCGACTATCGAGATTGTGCCTCCGGCGAGCTACGCTCCGCTTGACGAGGCGCTAGCTCGTCTGGACAGCTTCGATTGGCTTATTTTTACCAGCGCGAACGCAGTGGAGGCGTTTGCGGCGAGACTAAGGCTTCGTGGGCCGGATGCGCCGGACACCTTGCCGAAGATTGCAGTCATCGGTCCGGCCACAGCAAGGGCGGTCGAAACTCAGGGATTTGCGGTTGACCTTATTCCCGAGCGCTATGTTGCAGAATCGCTCACCGAGTCTCTTCTTCCTGTCGCACCTGGTAGACGGATGCTTCTCGTTCGCGCAGAGGAGGCACGTGACGTCCTCACTGAGGGCCTGAACGCTGCTGGAGCTGAAGTGTTTGTTGCGCCGGCATACCGTAACCAATTGCCCGCATCATCGATTGCGCTGATCCGGGACATATTTTCTGCGTCGGATGTGGCGCTGGATGCGATTACGTTTACGAGTGCTTCAACCGTACGCAATCTCATGGCGCTGCTCGATCAGGCTGGAATGGCGACTTCCTGTGGCGGTTGTGCTCGCGTCGATTGGTCCCATTACTTCAGAGGCGCTGCGTGAGCTTGGCTATCGACCGACGATGGAGGCTGCCGAAGCGACAATTCCAGCACTCGTCCAGAGCCTTAGCGAGTACTTTGAATCGGCGGGGTAGTTGGGTCGTGATCGCGGAAATTACTTTCCAGTGTTGGAGGTGAGTGATCCGGCCTGGAGTTTCACCAGTTCAGGCTGTGGCGAATTTGCTTGGCCCAAGCACGGCGATCTTAGGGACGGGTCCGCGCACCATCGCGACTTCGTCGCAGGCATAGAGGCGCGGGCAGGTCTGGCAGTCCTTGTAGATCTTGTCGGGCAGAACCGTACGGTCGACGACACGGAAGCCGAAGTGGAAGAAGAAATCGGGAATGCGCGTGAACAGGCAGACCGAGGTCACGCCCTGATCCTCGGCCTCTTCCAGGAGAGCGCGGAGCAGCCTTGCCTCCGGCGCCCTGTCCCTTGGCCTCGGGCTTGACGACGATCGAGCGAACCTCGGCGAGATGCGGGACCGTAGAGGTGCAGCGCTCCGCAGCCGAGGAAGACGCCGCTCTCGCTTTCGGCGACGGTGAAGTCGCGTACGTTCTCGCAGATCTCCGCGTAGCTTCGGCGCAGCAGCGTGCCGTCGCCGGAGAGTGAGTTGACCAACTCGAAGATGTTGACTGCATCCGGCAGCTTCGCCTTGCGCACGATCGCCCCACCCACGCGCGGACGCGAGGAAGAGGTCGATTCGCTTACAGGCATCAGGGACGAGTTAGACAAGTGCGTTGCGCTCCACGCCAAGTTTCGCAGACTTTTTGGATGCAAGCGAGGCTGTATCGGACGCAATTCGCCGAGAGGCATCTTCTATGGCATCCCTCACCCGGCCGCGTGCGGTTCCGCCGACGACGTCGTGGCAGTCGAGCGTGGCTTCAAGAGTGATGGCATCGAAGAAGTCGTCTTCAAACTCATCGCCGAAGCTCGCGAAGCTCTTCGAGCGAGAGCTCGTTCAACTCGCGACCTGTCTCAAGGCCCAGCCGAACCGCATTGCCGATCTTCTCGTGCGCCTTGCGGAAGGGAACTCCCTTGTGGGTGAGGTAGGTCGCGGCGGCCATCGCATTCAGATAGCCGCTTCTCGGCGGCAGTCTTCATCGCATCTGTAGCGGAAGCGAAGCGCACGCGTGAAGTCGGGAAGCACGGCGAGGATGCCGGCGATCGTGTCGGCAGCGTCGAAGACTGGCTCCTGACCTTCCTGGAGGTCCTTGTTGTACGCGAGCGGAAGGCCCTTTGACGATCGTTGCCAGCGTTATCGCCGCACCCTGCAGTCGTCCCGACTTTGCCGCGGATCAGCTCGGTGAGGTCAGGGTTCTTCTTCTGCGGCATCGCGCTGGAACCGGTGGAGAAGCGCTCCGGCAGATCGAGGAAGCCGAACTCGGCAGTGGAGTGCAGCGTAAGCTCTTCGGCGAAGCGCGAGATGTGCAGACCCAGCGTAGCGAGCGCCTGCGTGAACTCGAGCGCGAAGTCGCGGTCGCTGGTGGCGTCCATGCTGTTCGCCGTTGGGCCGTCGAAGCCGAGAGCCTCGGCGGCGATCGTGCGGTCGAGCGGCAGCGTCGCCCCGGCGATTGCGCCGGAGCCGAGCGGGCAGAGGTTGAGCCGCGCGCGGCAGTCTTCGAGACGGGTGAAATCGCGCTCGAGCATCGAGACATAGGCCAGCAGCCAGTGGGCGACGAGCACTGGTTCGGCGCGCTGCAGGTGCGTGTAGGAGGGCATGACGGCATCGCCTGCCGCGCGCGCCTGTTCGACAAGCGCTCGCGCCATGCAAGGAGCCCACGCAATGTCTCGTCGATGGCGTCGCGAACGAAGAGCCGCATGTCGGTCGCGATTTGTTCGTTGCGGCTGCGTCCGGTGTGCAGCTTCAGGGCGAGATCGCCGATGATCTTGGTGAGCGTGAGCTCGACGAAGTGATGGATGTCCTCGGCCTGAGGATGCTGAGCGCGACAATTGCGGGCGCGGCAGCGAAAACGGCGTTTCGATCGGCTCGCCCACCCAGCATTTCCACCGACGGCTTTCGAGGCCTCTTCTAGGGCAGAGCGGGATGACTCCGTCCAAGCCGTCGAGCATCGTTGCGAGCTCGGCATCAGTGAGGATGCCTGCCGCAGCGATGGCGCGAGCGTGCGCCTTCGAGGCGGCTACTTCCTGCGGAAGCAGCCGCACATCGAAGGGAAACGAACGCTGCCACGACTCAAACGCCGGATCCAGCGGCTCACGGAACCGACCCGACCACATCTTGCTCACTTGCCAACTCCTTCTCGCATCCGTGACGCTGAGTGCTTACGGCGAGCAGACGAGGCCGCTTGCGTGCCTGGGTTCCGCGGCCGCGTCTGCTGGAGATGCGCTTCGCTCCGCCGAGCAGCATCAGCAGGAGAGCCTTCTGCGCGTGCATGCGGTTCTCGGCCTGGTCGAAGACGATCGACTGCGGGCCGTCGAGCACAGCGTCGGTGACCTCGGCGTTGCGGTGCGCGGGAAGGCAGTGCATGAAGACGGCGTCCGGCTGCGCGTGCGACATCAGCGCTTCGTTGACCTGGTAGGGCTTGAAGATCGGCGCGCGCTTGGTGGCCTCGTGCTCGAAGCCCATGCTGGTGCAGACATCGGTGTAGACGGCATCCGCGCCGGTGACGGCCTTGATCGGGATCGTGCAGCAGGGTGATGCTGCCGCCGGTCTGTCTCGGCGATCTCGATGGCCTTGTGGATGATCTCGAGCTTCGGCGCAAAGCCTTTCGGCGTGGCGATCGTGCAGTGAGCGCCGAGCTGCGCTGCGGTCAGCATCAGCGAGTGGCAGACGTTGTTGCCGTCGCCGACGTAGGTGAAGCGCAGTCCTTCGGCGGAGCCGAAGCGCTCTTCGAGCGTGAGGAAGTCGGCGATGGCCTGGCAGGGATGCTCGAGATCGGAGAGTGCGTTGATGACGGGGACCTTGGAGCAGGCCGCCATCTCGGTGATGGTCTCGTGCGAGTAGGTGCGCAGGACGATGACGCTCATCCAGCGCTCGAGGTTGCGCGCCATGTCGGAGAGCGACTCGCGCTCGCCCAGAGGTGACTGCGTCTGGTCGACGAAGATCGCGTTGCCGCCGAGCGTGTTGATCGCGGCTTCGAAGGTGAGGCGGGTGCGCAGCGAGGCCTTCTCGAAGAACATGACCATCTGCTTGGCGTCGAGCGCGTGGCGGAAGTCCTCGGGATGGTTCTTCACCGCGTGGCCGAGTTCCATGATGGCGGCCATCTCCTCGACGGTGAGGTCGCTGATGGAGCAGAGATCGCGTCCGCACAGGCGCTTGGCGGCCTCGTTAAAGGCGGTGTCCGACTGGATGCCAAGGTCGACTGCCGGCTTGCGCGACGGAATCTCTTCACCAGCATCTCCGGCGACTTCGAGTTCATAACAACAGTTTTGCTACCCATGTAGTTTTTCTCCGGCCGGCGCTGCGCCGGCGTATTCCGTGTTTGCCTTCAGCAGTTCATCGAGTGCGCTGATGGCGAGTCTCGACGTGCTTCCGCTCGAGAATGAAAGGCGGCAGAAAGCGAAGCACTGTTTCGCTGGTCCGGTTGATGATGATGCGCCGCTCCATCATCTGCGCCGCGACTCGCTTCGCAAGCTCAGCAGAGTTGAGCTCGATGCCGAGCATCAGGCCCATGCCGCGAACGTCTGTGATGCAATCGTGGCGTTGCTTGCAAGTCCTTCAAGCTCCGACTTGAAGAAGTCTACCGACGTCCTGCGATATGTGCGAGGATGTTCTCGCTGCTGCATCGTGTCGATCACGGCGATGGCAACAGCGCAGGCCAGCGGACCGCCGCCGAAGGTGGTGCCATGCATGCCGGGCGTGAAGGCCGCGGCCGCGCTTCTCGGTGCAGAGCATCGCTCCCATGGGAATGCCGTTGGCGATGGGCTTGGCAAGCGTGGTCACGTCAGGTTGGATGCCGTAGTGCTGGTAGGCGAACCATTTGCCGGTGCGTCCCAGGCCGCTCTGGATCTCATCGGCCAGCAGAAGAGCGCCGGTGGAGTCGCAGAGTTCGCGCGCCGCGGCGAAGAACTCCTGCGAGACAGGATGGATGCCGCCCTCGCCCTGGATCGGCTCGATGCAGATGCCGCAGACATCGTCTGAGAACTTCGCGCGCAGATCGGCGACGTCGTTGAAGCGAACGAACTCGACATCGGGCATGACGGGAGCGAACGGTAGGCGGTACTTCTCCTTGTGCGTCGTCGCGACCGAGCCCATCGTGCGGCCGTGGAAGCTGTGCTCCAGCGCGAGGAACTTCGTGCCGATGCGCTTGCCATTCGGCGCGAGCCTTGGTCGGCGTGGGCGCGGGCGAGCTTCAGCGCGGCCTCCCATGCTTCGGTTCCGCTGTTGCAGAAGAAGACGCGGTCCATGCCGCTGATCTCCGTCAGGCGAAGCGCGAGGTTGGCCGTGCCCTCGTGGAAGAAGAGGTTCGAGGTATGCAGCAGACGCGAGCTCTGATGCGCGATGGCCTGCTCGATGGCCGGATGGCCGTAGCCGAGCGCGGAGACGCCGATGCCGCTGAGCAGATCGAGGTAGTCGATTGCCGTTTTCGTCGCGGAGATAGACGCCCTTTCCGCTGACAAACAGATAGGGGTTCCGCTCATAGGTGTTGAGCAGCAGCTTGTTCTCCGCTGCCTGAATCGATGCCAGGTTCATGCGACCATGACCTCCGTTCCGTCGTTGACTCGAGTGGAGCAGAGGTCCGGCAGCAGCGCCGCGGCCTCCGCAGGAAGAATACGTACGCGCTTGACGCCATGCGTGCAGCGCCTCGCGGCAGGCATTCAGTTTGGGCAGCATGCCGCCGGAGATGACCTGCTGCTTTTCGAGCAGCGGGAATCTGCGCGAGCGTCAGCCAGCGCATTACATTGCCGTCGGCTCCTTTGACTCCGGGTACATCGGTGAGAAAGACCAGCGCGTCGGCCTTGGTCGCAGATGGCGCAGGCGGCGGCCATCTCGTCGGCATTGATGTTGTAGTACTCGCCGTCGAAGCCGAGCGCGATGGAGGAGATGACGGGAACCGCGCCCATCGTCCAGATGGCTTCGAGCCAGCGCGGGTCGGTGGCGGCGATCTCGCCGACAAAGCCGAGGTCGGGGTTGGTCTTCTTCTTGCGCGCGCGGAAGACGTGTCCGTCGCCGCCGGAGAGACCGACGGCGGCCTGGCCGTGGGTTCCGAGCGCTGCGACCAGCGATTTGTTGACGCGGCCTGCGAGGACCATCAGCGCAGCGTCGCGCGTCTCGGCATCGGTGACGCGCAGGCCGGAGATGAACTCGCTCTTCTTGCCCATCTGCGCGAGGGTGCGGGTGAGCTGCACGCCGCCGCCATGGACGACGGCAACCTGGTTGCCATCGGCGACCAGCTCAGCGATGGCCTTGCCGCAGGCGTGCAGCAGCTTCGGGTTCTCGAGGCCGGCACCGCCAAGTTTGACGACAAATCTCACAGCAAGCCCTCCTCTTCCTTCCATCCACACATCAGATTCATGTTCTGTACTGCCTGTCCGGCTGCGCCCTTCAGCAGATTGTCGAGGCACGAGACGACGATCAGCTTTTGCCATCCTCAGCCAGCGCAAAACCAAGGTCGCAGAAGTTGGTGCGGACGACGTGCTGAATCTGCGGCAGCTGCGGCGTCGCGTGCAGCCGGACCAGCGGGCTGTCTTCGTAGAACTCGTCGAACAGCTGCGCTGATCTGCGTCGCAGTCGTCGGCTGCTTCAGCCGGAGATAGATCGTCGAAAGAATTCCACGCGGAATCGGCAGCAGATGCGGCGTGAACTGAATCTGATCGGCGCTGAGATGCAGCTGCTCCAGCAGTTCGCCGGTGTGGCGATGACCGAAGACCGCGTAGGCGGAGAGATTGTCCGCCGCGTACATGAAGTGGGTCTTCGACGTCGGAGCTTTGCCTGCTCCGCTGACGCCGGACTTCGCATCGCAGACGATGCCGTGATCGAGATCGACGACGTCCGGCCTGAACCAGCGGCGCCAGCGCGAGGATGATCGAGGTCGAGTAGCAGCCGGGATTGGCAACCAGGCGCGCTGTGCGGATCTCGTCGCGATGCAGCTCCGGGCAGCCGATAGACGGCTTCTGCCTGAAGCTCGGCGGCCAGCGCCGGGTCGGCATCGTGCAGCTTGTAGACGGCGCGGTTGCGGTCTTCCTTCAGGCGCCAGGCGCCGCTCAGGTCGATCACGCGGATGCCGCGCTCGATCGCCTCGGGAACCCACTCGCGCGACTGCTCGTGCGGAGTGGCCATAAAGAGAATCTCGATGCCGGCGTCGGCGATGCCGGTCCCAGTTAAAGGGCTCGACGGCGTGCGCATGGTCTGTCCCGATCATCGCGAGCTGCGGATGGAGCTCCTCGATCGTGGTCGCAGTCGCCCGCTGCCGTCTCGCCTGCACGGCCCAGAAACAGTGGCGTGATGCCGCTCAAGCCGGGATGGCGCAGCAGCAGACGCGCGAGTTCTCCGCCGGCATAGCCGCTGACGCCCGCCACCGCAACATGCGGGGCGCGATGCACTGGGTGCACTGCCCTCACGAAGCAGTCTCTGTCGATGTGTTCATGTACTCCTGAGTTAGCCAAGGTATCCTTCAATTCGCGTCTTCAGCTGCTTTGCCTGCTCCACGTCGGGGCAGATGATCAGAACCGTGTCGTCGCCTGCGATCGTGCCTACAACCTCGGGCCAGTCTTCGTAGTCGATACCGGCGGCGATCGGTTGAGCGCCGCCGGTGGTTGTAATCAAGACCAGCAGATTCATCGCCTGCCGCACTTCCAGGCCAAAGCTCTCAAGCACTTCACGAATTCCAGGCAAGGAATCATCTTCGTCGATCCGTTCCGTTGCGAAAGCGAGTATCCGTCGGGCCCTTTCGATAATCTGCAGCTCATGAATGTCGCGAGAGAGCGTTGCTTGTGTAACATGGAAACCACGCCCCGCAAGTTTTCGCCGTAACTCGTCCTGACTGGCGATCGGTGCCTTGCCCAAGCAGCTCTCGAATTACGGTATGACGTTGTTGTTTCATGAGTATTTTTACCGCCTTCACCGGATGCCGTTTTTCTTCTCCGGCGCAGGTAATTAGCCCTCGTGGCTATGCATAAATATACATTATGATGTATATTTATGCAAAGGCGCTCCCCGCCGAGCGCTTCCCAACCTTGACGGAAAGGTATTTCCGGTGAATTTTCGCCTTCGCCGGACGTATAGTGAATCATGGAACGGTCTCTGCGCCCTCGTCTCTGCTCCTACATCTGAGCCCCTGTCTGCGCCCTGCATCCGGCTCGCCATCTCTGATCGATGAGCGTTTCGACCATGACTCCTGCGGAGTCGGGTTTGTGGCCTCCGTCGATGCGATTGCCTACCCATGACGATTCTTCAGACAGGCGCTGACGGCGCTTGGACGGCTGGCGCATCGTGGCGCGACTGCCGCGGACGGGAAGAGCAGCGACGGTGTCGGCATTCTCGCGGCGGTTCCGCGCGAGCTTCTGATTCAAGCCACGAGATCTCGCTATCCCACAGGACAAGCGCTTGGCGTCGGCATGATCTTCATCCCCAAGGAGGAGACACGCGCTGAAGGCTCTGCTCGAGCGCTGTCTGCACTCGCAGGACCTCAAGGTGCTTGGCTGGCGCGATGTTCCGGTCAAGACCGAGTACCTGGGCGAGATGGCGCTCGCGCACGATGCCGAAGATCCGGCAGGTGCTGGTGGTCGATGCCGACGATGCCGAGCCGGGAACGATGGAGCGGCGGCTCTATCTCGCGCGGAAGCAGTTTGAGCGCGCGCACGAGCGGGGCGATGTGACAGGCTACATCTGTTCGCTGTCGACGCAGACCATCGTCTACAAGGCGATGTGTACGGGCAGGATCTTGCCGCACTTCTATCCGGATCTGGCCTCGGCAGAGTTACGTGACTCCGTTCGCGGTCTTTCACCAGCGCTACGCGACCAACACCCTTCCCACCTGGCATCGCGCCCAGCCCGGCCGCACGCTCGGGCACAACGGCGAGATCAATACGGTGTGGGGAAATCGCGCCCGCATGGCGGCGCGCGATTCCACGCTGCCGGTGGAGTGCAAGCCTGTCCTGACGCAGGGCGGAACCGATTCGACCAGCCTGGACGAGGCGGTCGAGCTGATCTCGCAAAATGGCCGCACGCTGGCCGAGGCGATGCGCATGTTGCTGCCGCCGGCTGCGGCATCGGGACATCACCTCATCGTTTCTGCGCTATCACACCGACTGCGCCGAGCCCTGGGACGGCCGGCGGCGATTGCTTTCGCGACGGCAGCTGGTCGGTGCCGTGCTCGACCGCAACGGCCTGCGGCCCTGCCGGTTTGCCATCACGAACGGCGGCCTCGTGGTGGCAGGATCGGAGGCGGGTCTGGTCGATCTCGATCCCGAACGAGGTGACCCATAGCGGCCGCCTTGGGCCGGGACAGATGCTGGTCGTCGATCTTGAGAAGAACAAGGTCTACGAGGACGAGGAGCTGCTGGAGCTGTTCGATGCTGGTGCGACCTACGCCAAGCTGGTCGAAGACACGCCTCTGGTGCCGGTTGACGTTCCATCGGACGGTGACGCGGCAACGCTGACCGCGCTGCAGAAGGGCTTCGGGTACACCCGCGAAGACGTGAAGATGATCCTGCAGCCCATGGCTGCCGAGGGCAAGGATGCCGTCTGGTCGATGGGCGACGATACGCCGCTGGCCTTTCTGGCGCGTACGCCGCGGCCGGTCTATGCCTACTTCCGGCAGCGCTTTGCGCAGGTGACGAATCCGCCGATCGATCCTCTGCGCGAGTCGTGCGTGGTCTCGCTGCATACGCGGCTTGGCCCGTGGCCCCACCTGCTGGATAAGAATGCGCCGCTGCCGGGCGTTTCGCTGCCTTCGCCGTTCCTGTCGCTGGGACAGGTTGAGGCGCTGCGCAGCGGCGAGTATCCGCATGCAGACGAGCTGCATCTCGCCGAGCTTGCCTTGCGTCTTCGCGCCGGAGAAGACGCTGGTGCAGGCGCTCGATGACTCTGAGCATGCAGGCGATCGAGCTGGTGCGCAACGGAGCGCGGATTCTGCTGCTCACCGATCGCTCGGCCAGCCCGGAGAAGCTTCCGGTTCCGATGGCGATGGCGACTGGCGCGGTGCACCAGGCGCTGGTCGCCGCTGGTCTGCGCACACTGGCAGGCCTTGCGGTCGAGGCGGCGACTGCCGCGACATTCATCATGCTGCGGTGCTGATCGGCTATGGCGCGGGTGCGGTGTGTCCGTGGCTTGCGCTGGAGACGGCACGCAGTCTTGCGCCTGCGGGAACGGATGCCGATGCTGCTGAGAAGAAGATGCTGAAGGCGCTCGATGCCGGGCTGGCGAAGGTGATGTCGAAGATGGGAATCTCGGTGGTCGACAGCTATCGCGGCGCGCATCTGTTCGACATTCTCGGGCTGCACTCGAGCGTGGTGGACCGCTGCTTCGCCGACACACCCGCGCCGCTTTCGGGCATTGGGTTTGCTGAGGTGGAGCGTCAGCTTCGCCAGACCTGGCAGCCCGCCGAGGCGACGCTGCAGCTGTCGCGCCGAACTGCCGGACTATGGCTGGGTGCGTTTCCGCAAGGCTGATGTGGCGGAGCCGCATGCCTGGCAGCCGCCGACCGTGAAGGCGCTGCAGTCGGTGGTGGGCAGCGCGCGCAACGTGCCGCAGCCGACCGATCCTGCCGGAGCGTTTGCGATCTTTACGCGCGATGTGATCGCTCGCGATCCGGCGGTGCTGCGCGATCTGCTGGAGATTCGTCCGGCTGGGCCTGAGCTTGCGCTGGACGAGGTTGAGAGCCCGTCGAGTCTGTGCAAGCGCTTCGTCGCCAGCGCGATGTCGCTGGGTTCGCTGAGCCCGGAGGCGCACCAGACGATCACGGCCGCGATGAACATGCTCGGCGCGCGCTCGAACACGGGTGAGGGCGGCGAGGATTCGGCTGTCTATCGCGTGCATCCTGTCGGCGCCGAGTACAGCGGCCTTCTACGGGCGGCGCGAGCTGCGGCGCGTGCATGCGCAGGGCGGTGTGGCGGTGGCCGAGCCTGTCGTCGAGGCGCCTGCGGTGCATGTCTCGCTGAACAACAAGATCAAGCAGATCGCCTCGGGCCGCTTCGGCGTCACCGCGGAGTACCTGGCGCATGCTGAGGAGATCGAGATCAAGGTTGCGCAGGGAGCCAAGCCCGGCGAGGGCGGACAGCTTCCCGGGCACAAGGTCAGCGGGCTGATTGCGCGGCTGCGTCATGCGCAGCCGGGCGTTTCGCTGATCTCGCCGCCGCCGCATCACGACATCTACTCGATCGAAGACCTGGCGCAGCTGATCTACGACCTGAAGCGCGTGAATCCGAAGGCTGCGGTTGGCGTGAAGCTGGTCTCGGGCTGCGGCGTGGGTACGGTCGCGGCGGGTGTTGCGAAGGCGTACGCGGACTACGTCGTGATCGCCGGAAACACCGGCGGCACAGGCGCGGCGGCGCTTTCGAGCATCAAGTACGCGGGCAATCCGTGGGAGCTTGGCCTGGCCGAGGCGCAGCAGGTGCTGATGCAGAACGGCATGCGCGGACGCGTTCGTCTGCGTACCGATGGCGGCCTGGCCACGGCGCGCGACGTGCTGGTCGCGGCGCTGCTGGGCGCGGACGAGTATCGCCTTCGGCACCGCGGTGCTGGTGGTGCTGGGTTGCGATATGGCGCGGCAGTGCCACCTGAACACCTGCCCGACCGGCATCGCGACGCAGAAGCCGGAGCTGCGGGCGAAGTTCCGCGGCAAGCCGGAGCACGTGGTGCGCTTCTTCGAGCAGCTTTCGGCGGACCTGCAGCATCTGCTGGCTCGTTATGGTCTGCCGTCGCTTGAGGCTGCGGTCGGCCGCTCCGATCTGCTGGAGCAGGTGCGCTTCGACGGCAACCTCGATCTTGCAGCCGATGCTGGCGCAAGGTGGCCGAGGGCCCGCGCCGCTGGATGGGCGTGCGGAACGATCAGCCGCTGCCGAAGCCTCCGCTGGACGAGCAGTGGGTTGCGCCGGCGCTTGAAGCGGTCGAGGCAGGGAAGCCGTATCGTCGTCGAGTCGACGATCGCCAACTGCGATCGTGCGGTTGGCGCGCGGCTCGTCGGGCGAACTTGCTCTGCGTCGCGCGCAGGGCGATCTGCATGCGGATGTGACCTTCAATCTGCACGGAACGGCAGGGCAGTCGTTCGGAGCGTTTGCGGTTGAGGGCATGAAGCTGATCCTCGACGGGCAGGCCAACGACTTTGTCGGCAAGGGGCTGTCGGGCGGCGAGATTGTCATCCGGCCGCGCGGCCTGGCGGCGAAGGACAGCGGACAGCATGTGATCCTGGGCAACGTCGCGCTCTATGGCGCGACCTCCGGGCAAGCTGTTTGCGGCGGGGCGCGCGGGCGAGCGGTTTGCGGTGCGCAACTCGGGCGCGACGGCGGTCGTCGAAGGCGTTGGCGATCACGGCTGCGAGTACATGACCGGCGGAGTGGTGGTCGTTCTCGGCAAGGCCGGGATGAACTTCGGCGCGGGCATGACGGGCGGGCTGGCGTGGGTCTACGACGCTGATGGCAGCTTCGTTTCGAAGGTCGGTTCCACCCGGACTTCATTATCCCGGAGCCCTTTGCTGTTGCCGATGCGACCTTCCAGGAGAGCCTCAAGGCGCTCATCGAGCAGCACGTTACGCTCACAGACAGCGGTCTCGCAAAGGCGATGCTTGCCAACTGGGAGGCCAGTTCGCAGGCCTTTGTCCGCCTAACGCCTAAACCACAGGCATAATAAACGGCTCGCGCTCTAACCTAAGCGCGAGCCGCTTGCCCATCTTCAATTGCTCGCGTAACCCTTTGACCGTGATGCGGGCATTTGTTATAACTAATTCAGCGCAGTGCGTTCCAAAGACGTGCTCCACACACACTCCTGAGTAGCTCAATGGCAGAGCATTCGGCTGTTAACCGAAGGGTTGTAGGTTCGAGTCCTACCTCAGGAGCCAATAAAATCCCTAAAGTAAACAACTTAGCTGGCCGCTTCCAAGAGGCTCCTTTCCCTCCAAATACCCTATTTTACCCTCATTTCTGCTACAGTCCTGCTACAAAATTGCTACAGTGCTGGCAGGGGGAGTATGCCCGAACCCTGAATTTAGTATGGCTGAATTTCGCGACTTAAAAGCCTGGAGCCAAAATCCATACAGGCTACTCTCAACTTGGTCGATAGACCGGATCAAGCAGTATCTCGACAGAGCCGAACGCATCACCGAGCTAGCTCGATCGGGTATTGACCTCTGGACTTCCGAGACTCAACGCGGGCAGGTTGATTTTTTGTTTAGCACAACCATGGAAGCATGGTTACTTGCCCTGAGGATAGAGGCTGAAGAATATTTTAGGCATGACCTTCCTCTGTGTTGATCCGTGAAATTGTGCGGCCTAGGGTCGACATAGTTGCGTCGACATTCAACATGTCGAGGCAGGAAGGGATGAAATCGAGTCTGGCGGTTTGGTCGGACGGACCGACAGGCTCGGGGTTGATGTTTAGAAGCGTCTACAGTCCATCGGCAGTTGCCCGGGTAAAGGCCTATATGGCAACTCACTCTTTGAATCAGGAAAAGTTTGCGGAGAAAGTGGAAATCAGAGACAAGTCACTTCGCCGGTTCTTTCAATCTTGTTCGATGACAACGGAAAGAATTTGCTCAGATTGCGGGTGCGATGAAGATCACCCCAGACGAGTTTCTAGAAGGAAGCCCTGAAAGAGCATGGATTACGAAATGTCTGTGTGATGTCCGTGAATTGTCCTGTACTGATCTAGGTTTTGAACGCGCACTATCGTGAGTGTTAGGGGGTAGCCAATGGGCGTACCGGAGAGTTCACAGGTTGCTAAGAGTGTTCGGGGGAAGCGTTTCCTGAGCGAGGTAAGGTGCCCAGGCCATGACATACTCAAAGACCCTTCAAAACTGGCGCGGTTTAGGCCGCGGTCCAATCTATCGGAAATTTGGTAAGGCGGTCCGGTACGACGTTGCCGACTTGGAGGCCTGGATCAAGGGCCTACCAACGGGCGGCGCCGGCGTGCCCTCGTGCGCTGTAGAAAGCGCGCGGTAGGACGGCCATGGGGAAGCTTCCCGCGATCGAGTTCTACCCGGCCGATTGGCGCAAGGACATCGGGGTTCAATCGCTCTCGTTTCAAGACCGCGGTGTCTGGTTCGAGATCCTGATGCTGATGCACGAGTCCGAACGGCGCGGACTGCTCATCCTGAATGGCCAGGCGATGACCGAAGAGGCGCTCGCCCGCGTGCTCGGTTTGGATAAGCAAATTCTAACCACCACCATAACCACTCTTCTACTAAGGGGTCGCGAAGACCCTGCTTCCGGAGCGCTAATGAATAGGCGTATGGTCCGCGATGAAAAACTGCGAATAGTACGACAGGAGTCGGGCAAGTTGGGTGGAAATCCTGTTTTGGTTAAAGTCAACCACCCGAGATAAGCAAAAATCAACCCCTTCATCTTCATCTTCAACTTCAGAACAAGAGAAGCACTTCGTGCTTCCGGATTCCATTGATCCTTCTCTTTGGAAGAGCTTCCTCGAGCTGAGGAAAAAATTGAGGAGACCTGTCACGGAAGATGGAAGCGTCTTTTGTTGAAAAAGCTCGAGGCACTTCAGAACGCGGGTCACTCGCCGAATTCTGTGCTTGAGAACTCGATGACTGACTCCTTGTATAGGTCTGTTTCCTCCCACTGCAATGCTCGTGCAGCGCCGTATTGAGCGACTACCATCCACAGAAACTGAGGGGGTGAATGAGTGTGGAAGTATTAAGCGCGATCGGAGTTTTACGGAACGGCCAGCAAAGATTTATGCCGAGACGATGATCTGGTGCCACGCTCGTCGAGCCGTCGATCGAGAACTGATCGGATCAAGCTCGAGGTCGACGACTTCTCGATCGATTCTCATCGTCGCACTGACGTCGCCGCCGCGACTCTCGAAGTCAGACGCGGGGGTCGACATCGTCACTGTTGCCGAGGAACTGCGTAGGCAGAGCTGGACACCATCGGCGGGGTGCCATACCTCGCGTTACTAGCTAGGTCTTCCGCCGTGCAAACTGAGCATCGGGAACGTGTTCGCATCGTCCGTGACAAGAGTTGATGCGCCTGCTTATGGCGGTTTGCGAGGGTGGATGTCCCGAGCATCTGATGAGGGCGAAGAAAAGGCGATCCGAGCCGCTCCCAACGCCTTCACCAAGACCCGCTGCAGGAAATCTCCAGTAAGAGCGCGGTGGTCCCAAAAGCGCCACATCTCCCAGCTAGTGGATCCGGCCTGGGAAGAGGTGATGAACCAGCGCGAGCATCTTGGCGAGGTTCTCGGGATACCCACTGGAATCGAGCACCTGGACGAAGCGACAAGCGGTTGGCGCAATGGCGAGATGACTTACGTGGGCGCATTGCCGGGACGCGGAAAAACCAGCTTCATGCTCCAGTGTGTGCTGAACGCGGCGAAAGCCGGCTATGGCGTAGGAGTTATCTCGCTGGAAGATGCGGTCCCATCAGTTGATGCGCCGGTTAGCGATTCTGAAATTCAGGAATCGCAGCGCAGAGATGGCGTGATCCCCGCGTAATGGGCGACCTCGAACTGGCGCGCGCCAAAGAGGGCATGGACGCACTTAGAGCGTTGCCGATTGATATCTGCGACCAGTCGGGGTTGAAGCCGATGCAGATTGCTGCACTGGCGCGACAGATGGTGAAAGACGGCGCGTTGGCCATCTTCCTTGATTTCGTTCAGATCATTCGGGAAGACGGCTCGGATCGAAGAGAGGCGATAAACCGTGTCTCGGCCTCTCTGCGGGACACGTGCAAGGCGTTGAATAAACCGTTCATCGTGGCTTCGCAGCTTGCCAGGCGCGATGCAAACCCCAATAGAAGGCCGACACTCCAGGATCTACGCGAGAGCGGGAACCTCGAACAGGACTGCCATAACGCCTTCTTCCTGTTTCGCCCGAAGGATGACCGCGGCGATTGGAACGGTCAAGACGAAAATCATCATCGAGAAACAGCGCGAAGGGTTCACTGGCATTGTTCTGGTGAAGTACGACGACAAGACGTTGACATTCAAAGGGAGGCAGTGATGGAAGACATTACGAAGGCGGCTACGGACGGAACTAGCAAAGGAATAGGGCACGGCACCTGTGGCGAGCCGATTATCTAGCTCTTACAGTTCTGATGACGGTGTCGGGCGGTGATGACTGAGGTGCACCATAACAGTGGGGGGCGGATCAACTCTCCACAGAAAAAACTCCCAGGTAAACCCCGGGCTGCCATCGCATAAACTTTCGCAGGTTTTAGACAGGGGGGTATATGGGACTTCGAGGTCCAGCACCAAAGCCGACTGCAATTCGAATGTTGGAGGGCAATCCCGGCCGGCGCCCCTTCAACGAACGTGAGCCGATAGCACTCGCCGGCGCGCCAGCGATGCCGCGGCACCTCAATGCCGACGCGAGGAGAGAGTGGAGACGACTCGTTCCTCTTCTACTCACTATGAGGGTACTCAGTGAAAGTGACGGCATCGCGCTTGCCAACCTATGTCAAACATACGCAACGCTCATCTCGGCGCAGCGGATGATGGATAAGCAAATCAAAGCAGGCGCATCCGGGCTTCTGATTAAAACCGGCACCGGCTATGTCCAACAATCACCATTGTTGGGCATTATCAACAAACAGATGACACTCTTGAACACTCAACTCCGCGAATTCGGAATGACCCCTAGCTCGAGATCGAGAATCGAAGCGTTTGACGAAGGCAATAGAGATGGTATTGATCCGCTTGAGCGAGCGCTGTGTGGCGAGTGGCCCCCACCCTAGGACAAATACGGAACTTCGCCAGATAAGCTGAGCAGAACCGGGCAGTGGAAACGGACGATAACAACCAACTTTTCAGGCTGCGGGCGTTACACCGGTGAACTTTCCGAAAACCCCGTTCTGCGGAAACGGGCCATCCGCACAGGTCCAGATCGCTTTCTCCAATCGATCTCATAGGACCGATCCAGCGTCGATGAGTGACTGGGCGATTTTGCATGAAGCCGGAATCATTTCTGGCGAATTCTATCGACCAGTCACCGGGTTAGGCGTGTCATCCGCGACTCCATCACGAACAAAAGGCCATTCCACTCGTTTGGTAGAATGGGCGGCTCTACCGGCCAACGTACCTCTGGGTTGAGACTGTTGGCTGCGCCAACCTTTGAGGTGTTCCAATTGGATTCCGACGTGAATAACCACAAGCTCACTCGCCGCCGTGCCGTGACTCTGCTCGCGGGCAGGCGCCATCGCTCCGCTCCGTGGGCTCAAAATGTCGATGTCTTCCGCATTCTCTACAGACAGAAGATCCACGATGAGCCTTTACTACGCCAGCCTGCAGGAAGTCGGGCGGCGAATCCAGTCGCACGACCTGTCGCCTGTCGATCTGACCCGGATGATGCTGGATCGCATCGCAAAGGTTGATCCCCGGTTGAAGAGTTATGCCACCGTCATGAGCGAACAAGCTCTGGCAGACGCCAGTGCGGCTCTCAAGGAGATCCAAGCAGGACGATATCGCGGCCACTTCACGGTGTTCCCATCGCGATCAAGGATCTCTGCTACACCCGAGGCGTTCGAACTATGGGCGGCACTGCCGTTCTGAAGAATTTTGTGCCGACTTTCGATAGTACGGTTGTGGCCAGACTACGAACTGCGGGCGCGGTTGTGCTTGGAAAGTTGAACCTTTCGGAAGGGGCCGCAGCCGGGTACAACCCTTCGTTCGATGTCCCGCTGAACCCGTGGCGCGCCGATCGATGGCCGGGCATGTCGTCAAGCGGCTCAGGCGTAGCTACAGCGGCGGGCCTTTGTTTTGGCTCCATCGGTACCGATACCGGGGGATCGATCCGGAATCCTGCATCGGCCAATGGCGTTGTTGGCTTGAAGCCGACGTATGGCCGCGTGAGCCGCTTCGGGGTCCTTCCGATGGCACCATCGCTCGACCATGTAGGACCCATTACGCGCCGCGTGGCCGATGCCGCGATCATGTTCGACGTGATTGCGGGCTTCGATCCGCAGGATCCTACCTCCTTAAACGAAACGCGATCGAAGGTGCTTGGCCAGACCGGCCAGAGCGTCAGAAATCTACGAATTGGTGTCGACCGCACATACGCGCTCAAGGGCATTGACAGCGGTCAGGCTGCGGCTCTCGAAGGGGCGCTCAAGGTCCTGGCGGGCCTCGGCGCGCGCATCGTCGATATAAAGATGCCGGATCTTACAGGGGTCGTCGGGGCCTGGATGACGATCTGTTCTTCAGAGATGGTGGCGGCCCACGCCGCGAACTATCCGTCGCGTGCGAGCGAGTATGGTCCCTACCTGCGCGAGTTCCTCGAAGCCGGTTCTCGCGTGACCGCGCAGCAACTCTCGGACGCTCGTAAACGGCGTGCCGAGCTCACAGCGCAATTTGCCGCTTTGCTCGATTCGGTCGATGCGATGGCCGGACCTGCCGGTGGCGATCCGGCGTGGCCCATCACACACGAGTTGCAGGTCGGACCGCTGCCGGCTTACCATGCGGCCTGGTCTGCCGCCGCGCCGCGGAGCGCAGAGTTCACGATGCCGATGGACCTCGCCCTTGTGCCGGCAATCTGTCTCCCATGTGGGTTCGCGGCGGAGGGTGTTCCGTACAGCATCCAGTTCACGGGCCGTCGACTAAGTGAGGGGACGCTGTGCCGCATCGCTCATGCCTATGAACACGCGACCAACTGGCACAACCTGCATCCAAACCTGTAAGGGCCGCGGTTATATGGATCGTACGTTGACGAGAACAGGGCAATTCACTCATTGACATCAATCTGACCGAATCGGGACCGAATAACGATCCGGTGTCTACCAGGTCGAACACTGTTCCTACAAAGTCGGGTTATCGGCAACTTCGGTCTTGAGTTTCCGATAACCCCGTTTTCAGTGAACTATCATCGGTAGGTTCACGTCAGATGTCTACGACCATGCAAACCATTGGGAACGATGCTTGACCGTCATGCTGTTTGGGGATTCGATGGGTTCCGAGGCAGACCTGTACGGCGTTCGAGATCGGCATAGCGAGCATCTACACGTATCGCGTCAAAGTAGGGGGAGTGCAGTTCATGAATTCTTGTAGCGCGAGTTCGATACGCCTCCTCGAGCCAGCGAAATGCCGAATCCGCATCGCCCAATCCGGCATGGATCACGGCGAAATCGATCGGCGAGACAAAACTGGTCTTCGACAAAATCGTTATCTCGTCCAGCCTGCCTAGTGCGGCATTTCTGTCGCCCGCACATCCGTAGACATATCCAAGGGACGATCGGAACAGGGGCCCGCCATGCATCTCGAGCGCCTTCTTCAGGCACCGGATTGCGTCAGGAAATCTCCCCTTACCCGCAAACGAGAGTCCCTGCCACCAGAGGGCGTTGACAAAGCTCGGCTCAAGGTCGAGTGCCTGTCCGCCACTCTCGATTGACTCGTCAAATCGACGAGCACGATAGAAAAGCATCGACCTGTTGTTGTGGCTGATAGGAGAGACGGGATCCAACGCAATCGCTCGAGCAGACTCCTCCAGGGCTCGATCAAATAAACCCATACGGGTAAGACAATCGGCGTACCAGAGACGGGTTAGCAGATGGCTCGGATTCAACTGAAGCGCTCGCTTATACTCGGTCTCGGCAATAGACAGGTCCCAGTCATATCCTTTGCTGACATCAGCTAAAACGTTATGCGCTCCCGCTGAGGATCCATCTAAAGCGAGAGCCTTCAGAGCCATCGTTCGAGCTTCGAGATAAGTCTCCGCTGACGGGCGAAAGCCGAAGATGCCAGCGTAAGAAAGAGCTTCACCAAGCCCAACGTAAGCGTCCGCCTGAGATGCATCGATTGCTAGGGATTGCCTGAAGGAATCGATGCTCTTCAAGACACCTCGAATTCCTTGTTGAAGGAAGAAGTTGCCCTTCAGGTATGCGTCATAAGCCTTCGGATCGACAGATTGCCTACTCGCCGGCCCAATCTTCTCTTGCTCCGACAGCTTGAGTCTGATCTGGTTCGCGACAGCGCTCGCAACTTCACCCCTGATAAGCAGCACATCCGTCAGTTCACGCTCGTACGACTCCGATAGCAGGTGGCGATCGTCCTTAGCTCGAATCAGCTGAACGGTTACCTTAACTCGTTGACCGACCCGCGATACTGTCCCTTCAACGACCGCATCTACATCTAGTTCGCGTGCGATAGACGGCAGGGATCGCGACCTCTGTCCCTTAAACCGCATCACAGATGTCCTCGAGATCACCCTGAGCGAACTGATGTGAGCTAGCCCGGCGATCAATTCATCCGTCATACCGTCCGAGAAGTACTCCTGTTCGGGATCGCCCGAGAGATTCTCCAGTGGCAACACTGCAATGGACTGAATCTGACTCGGGACGAACTCCTTACGCAGAAACCAGACGGTCGGAATGGCTGCCAGGCCAACCGCACTACCTGCAGCAAGGAAAAAACGGCGACTAGGAAAATGTCGCTCCGCCGTCGCAGCAACCTTCGCTTCCTCAACTGGCGGATCTTGGCTGGATTTAGCTACAGGGACAAGAAACCGATAGCCTCGTTGCGGGATCGTCTCAATAAAGCGAGGATCATCTGCATCGTCCCTCAATGCCTCGCGCAGACGATTTACCGCCTTGTTCAATCCACGGTCAAAATCAACAACGACATCGCCGGGCCACAGCCGCTTCTGGAGTTCCTCCCGAGTAACCACCTCACGAGGGCGCTGGATCAAAGCCGCTAGCACCTGAAAAGGCTGCTCCTGAAGCCTTACTTTGGAACCCAGATGGCGAAGTTCACCCGCCGCAAGATCTACTTCAAAGTCGCCGAACCGTAAGGACCTCGACCGAGACTCCACTTGTGGCAGGCTCCTTAAAGTGTTCTGAGCATAGCATTGCCTTCCCGCCCATCGAGACCACGCCACCATCTCTCTCATAACGCATGATTTATTCGGGAACACACTCGCCACATAGAGAGAACTCACCCGCCATTGCCGAAACCGTGAGTTCCCACCACTGTGTGTCTCATGCGAAGAGCTTGTGTTCGCAAAATCTCACCTTGGAGACAACATAATGAAAGTCGGACTCGCCCTTCTCTTACTGACTTCCGCCTGCGCATTCGCTCAGGATCGTGGCCACGAACGTCGCTGCACGAACGCCACCCTCAAAGGCAACTACGGCTTCACGATCGCGGGAACCCGGCCCACCGGTCCTCCTCCCGCCCCAATCGAAAACTTTATCGGGCTCGCGATCACGAACTATGACGGTCACGGCAATCTCACCCAGACCTATGGAACGAGCCACGGTTCGATCAGCGGCGACTCTACGACCGATACTGGCTCCGGAACCTACGAGATCAACCCCGATTGCTCTGGAACGGCGACCCTCAACTTGACCGGGCGCCCGACCCCGGTCACACTCCGGCTCTGGATCGTGGTCGTGGACGGTGGTGATCAGATCAACCTCGTAGTGATGACACCCACGCCAAACGGTAATCCCATCCCGCCTTGGAATCTCACATCCAGTATCGGCAAGAAGATCAAGGATACGGACGATCGGTTTTAGTAGCGGCCGGGGTCAAATACCCCGGCGCATTTCCATCACCTGGAGAGATCGTTGGTCAGGGGTGTGTGATGCCGGCCTGTACCCAATCGCATGCATTCCGAGCTAGTCATACGTGGTAATAGACCGCCGGATGGTGAATGACCACCTCCTGAGGCACTCTTGTGATCCCCGCACCATACACAGTAACGATCGCTCCCAGATTTCTTGTTGAAGGCGAGCGCAAGGGCGCCTCGACTCCCTCCACTTTATCGCGGCCGATGGAACTCACCTGCACAACTGGTGGAGCGTCAACACCCGCACCTTGGACGCCGACTTCCGTGCCATCTTCGGCGAGTGGGGACCGCGCATCCTTGAGCGCCTTCGCAACGGAGAGACGGTAAAACTGCCGCGTGCCGTAGCTCTCACAGAAACCCTGAAGTTCGGCGGCGCGAGGAGCGACTAAGATGTCGACTGCAGTGTCCAAGTTCCTGATCGAGCTGCTGCGAGGCAAACTCCGTCGAAGCGATTGAGAAGCGGCTGTTCGAGGAGCAAGTGACGCCAGAGCAACGCACCAGTCTGATCAACCTGCACAAAACGACTCGAAGGCGTCTACGAATCCCTGTGACGGCCATCAGGGAACAGGAATGACCCGCATGGGAACGCGAAGAAACCGCCGGCGAAACCCATCACAGAACCCGCCTTCTCTGTCGTCGTGCGTGTAATCGGCTGTCTCCGACTCGGTCTTCGAGATCACCCGCGTCAGCGACGATCACACCCAGGTCGACCTCTGCCTGCGAGGTACCAACGTCAAACGCTTCCGCGTGCCCGTCACCAATCTTCAGTTTTGTCTAAAGGTTGGAGTGCGAGACTCCCGCGACGGTCGGAACGTTCGCCCTAACCGCTATCCCGTGGCTGTTCCCCGACTGCGAGCACAAGGGCCACCTCGAGTACGTCACCTTCATCGCAACCGACGGCGGCTACACCAGAAATGGTTCATTACCGGCACGTTCGATAAGGACTTCGTGAAGATAGAAGATAGTGGGTTCCGGCAACGCTCAAGAAATCCTCGATCAGCTGCGGCGCGGTGAAACGGTTCTCTTCTCAAGACTGTTTGAGCTGGACCAACTCCTGCATCAGTTCGACGGGCAAGGGAACGAATAGGAGCGAACTACAGGAACTGTAGGCTAGGGTTTGGGAACGCTTGTCTTATATGCCTGCGAGTAAACGCTATTCTGAGCATTTTCCGATTTCTTAGCGGCCGTTTTGGCGGCGTCTTTGTCGGTCTTCTTGGCAGCCTTATCCGCGTCTGTACTCCCCTTGGAATCGGGCTTCGCCGGGCTCGGTTTCTCGTGGTGTTGAGGAGTCTTGTCGGGAACTGAGGATTGAGCGAAAGCCGCTCCGCACGAAAGTAGTGTGAAGACCAGCAAGATCAAAGCGGTTCGCATCGGAGCACCCCCCTACACATGTGTGAGATGCACGAAACTACTTTGACGAACGACGGCGTGATGCAGAAGCCAAAGAAGGTACCCCTGACCGATGTCTCTGCAAACTTTGATGCAACCTCAGTTAGGTGTGCCGTGCATCCAAGAAATATGACTGCGACTACTGTAAGTCTGGGTTCCCCAGAACTTCCGAAGCTGCTTAGCTTAGATGAAGCACAATATGGTCTCGCGCGAGCTCTCGTAGAGCTCGTATGGGCTGAAGGTTTGATTCCACAGATTTTTGAGATTGGCCATGCGGGCGCACGCTGGCAGGTTGAAGTCCGAATGAAGCAACCCGAAGATAAGTAACGGGAGGGTCGAGATGGGGACAAAGATCGGATTTCTTCGCTCCCTGTAAGCCGGGCTGCTATCTCATCGTAAACGACCCCGTGCGCAGCGACCGTAAAGCTGCACGAACCTTTGAGGTCGGGGGGATTCGCGGCAGGATCGGTGGTCCACACAACGACTGGTAGGTCCGCCAGGGCCGCTCGTTTCTGACAGGTTTGCTCGAACGCGAAGAGCGCGTTATCGAAGCACTGGAACTACAGTTAGTGAACGATCCTAACCTGACCCTTGAGTAGCGCCAGACTCTTCTCCGCCTCCAACTCCGATCGGAAGTCAAGTGCGAGGAGCTTTGTTACGCGATCTTCTTCGGAGGACACATTGCCGCATCGGAATGTGTTGGGCTGCGCAAACTGTGGGCTGCGTAGGTGTGCTGGCGAGTAGTTGACGGCAGTTCCCGGAAAGTTGCATTTTCGGCAACAACGATCCTGTCGTTTCTGTTTCGGAGGAACGGAATCTCTGTCGCTCAAGATTCGGATCTCTTCAGCAGATAGTCGAGTCCTCCGACTCGATACCAGCGATACCCGTAAGGTTCGAGCAGGATGCCGTGCGTTCCATTTTCGTCGGCAGACTGTGATCCTCTGAAAGCAGATTGATCAGTCCCTGATCTGCGAGCGTTCTTCCGGTCAAGTTTGAGCCGCAGCTCGCATGGTGCAGCGTCGAGATTGTGCAACAGGACGACGGAGTTGTTGCGCCACTCGTAGCGCATCGCCAGAACCTGAGGCGAACTCTACCTTGAGAAAAGTGAAGTCTCCCCATCCAATCTCTGGAACTTCCTTGCGCATCCGAATCATGCGTTCCATCCAGTTGAGCAGAGAGTTCGGATCACGACGCTGCGCCGCCACATTCACATGATCGAAGCCATAAGGCCCTTCGTTGATAACGGGCAGAACCGGCTTCTTGTTTTTCGTAAAACCACCCTGCGGCTCTGTCGACCACTGCATCGGCGTCCTCGCGCATTGCCGTTCCGGCAAGCTCAGATCGTCTCCCATGCCGATCTCGTCGCCGTAACGAAGGACCGGCGTGCCTGGCAGCGTAAGCATAAGGCTGTATGCCAGCTCAAGCCTGCGGCGGTCGCCCTTGAGCATCGGAGTAAGGCGACGCCGGATGCCCCGGTTGTAGAGCTGCATATCTTTATCGGGCCGAAGGCATCGAAGACAGTCTCGCGCTGCAGACTGGTGAGCCTGCCCAGATCAAGCTCATCGTGATTGCGTAGAAAATGACCCCATTGCGCCGAAGCCGGCCGCGGCTTGGTGTCTATCCATCGCCTTCATCAGGCTACGGCAATCGCCAGACTGCAAGAGCATAGAACAGGTGCTGGTTCACATCGAAGTTGAAGACCATCTGCAGACGTTCGCCCGCCTCGCCGAAATACTCCATGTCTTGTTTTGGCGTGACGTTTGCTTCACCCAGAATCATCGCCCCGCTCTTTCGCCATGACAGAAACTCCGTGAACGACCGTAGCATGTCGTAATGCTCGACGGGACGCTTCAAATCCGGACCTTTTTGAGCAATGACAAAAGGAACCGCGTCCATGCGAAAACCATCAACCCCCAACTGGAGCCAGAATCCCATGATCTTGAGAATCTCAGCCTGTACGTCAGGATGAGATGTATTCAGGTCAGGCTGGAAGTCATAAAACCGATGAAAGTACCATCGGCGCGCTGTCTTCTCGTAAGACCATGTTGTCTTCTGCACTCCTGGGAAGACCATTCCCTTATTTGCGTCCGCGGGCTTCCGCTCAGACCATACATACCAGTCGCGATATTTCGACTCGGGTCCGAGCATGCCTCCCTGAACCAGGGATGCTCGTTAGAAGTGTGATTTACAACCAAATCAATGATCACCCTCATCCCGCGTTGTGCGCACCCATGCGTGAACTCCACAAAATCGCCCAGAGTTCCGTAGCGAGGATCAACGGCGTAGTAGTCGCTGATGTCGTAGCCGTTGTCTCGACCGGGCGAGCACTGGAATGGCATAAGCCAAACAGCCGTGACTCCTAGACCCTGCAGGTAATCCAGCCGCCGGGTAAGGCCCTCAAAGTCACCCACTCCATCCCCATTTGCATCCATATAGGTGGAGACAGAAAGACAATAGAAGATCGCGTTCTTATACCAGAGATCGTTGATCATTTTTGCTATCCGAGGGAGCGGTAAGGTGGGATGCAGAATCTGACTTGGTGGAAGCATGCCGTCGTCTATCAAATCTATCCGCGCTCGTTTCAGGATAGCAATGGGGATGGCATCGGCGATTTGAACGGCATTCTCAACCGCCTCGACTACCTGGTCGATCTGGGCATCGATTCCATCTGGATCTCGCCGATCTATCCCTCTCCCATGGCCGATTTTGGATACGATGTTGCGGACTACTGTGGCATCGATCGCATCTTCGGCACGATGGAAGACTTTGATCTGCTCCTAGCGGAAGTACATCGTCGCGGACTTCGGCTGATCCTGGATTTTGTCCCGAATCATACATCCGATCAGCACCCCTGGTTTCTTGAGAGCCGATCCTCTCGCGTGAATCCGAAGCGCGATTGGTACATCTGGCGCGACCATCCGAACAATTGGCAAAGTCATTTCGGCGGGTCGGCATGGGAGTTCGACGCCAATACGGGACAATACTATTTGCACGAGTTCCTGAAAGAACAGCCGGATCTGAACTGGCGAAACTCCGCAGTGAAGGCGGCAATGTTCGATGCTCTTCGCTTCTGGCTGCGCAAAGGGGTGGATGGTTTTCGTGTCGACGTGATGTGGCTGATGATCAAGGACGAACTGTTCCGAAACAATCCGCCAAATCCGGCATATAACGTCGGTCAGGGCTCACGCGAGAGTCTTCTGCCCATTTATGATGCGGACCGGCCCGAGATCCATGAGCTTGTAGCCGAAATGAGGAGTGTGCTGGAAGAGTTTGGAGATCGAGTCCTTATCGGCGAAATATATTTGCCTGTTCCTCGGCTGATGGACTATTACGGGCCTCAACTTCGCGGGGCGCACCTTCCCTTTAACTTCCAACTCTTGCAGTGTCCGTGGACCGCGGATGACCTGGCGCATGCCATCGAAGACTACGTTGTGGCCTTGCCCGCCGGCGCGTGGCCTAATTGGGTGCTCGGTAATCACGATAAGTCGCGGATCGCCTCGCGCATCGGCCTCGGAAAGGCTCGTGCCGCGGCCTTGCTGCTGCTCTCCCTTCCCGGAACTCTAACTATCTACTACGGTGAAGAACTGGGCATGCAGGACGTACCGATTCGGCCCGATCAGGCGCAGGATCCCGCCGAGAGACGTCAACCTGGGATTGGCATGGGAAGGGATCCGGAGCGTACCCCGATGCCCTGGGATGATTCGCTACAGTGCGGATTTACTACTAACCAGCCATGGTTACCGGTCGGAGAAGCCAATCGTGCTGTCAACATGCGCTCTTCCATTCAGCAGTTGGACTCAATGTTGGCGCTTTACCGACGTCTGCTGGCGCTGCGTCGCGCACAACCCGTGCTTGTTTCGGGTCAACTTTCGGAGATTTCGTCTGGCGGCGGCGTACTTCAGTTCGTCCGATCCGACGGCAAAAAGAAGTTCCGAGTTGCGATAAATCTCGCCGAGGGGGAGCGGCATGTCCTTACGCAGCAAGGCTTAATATCCGCTTGCACCAGCTTACGCAGAGAAGGCGAGGTGACAGGTAAGAGACTGAGCCTTGAGTGTGCGGAAGGAGTGATCCTCGAGGAGTTCCCGTAAAGTACGGTTTGCGGAAACTAGGTCTCTGTTGTTTCCCAAAACACCGTTTTTAGGCAATTGACCAAAGGCAGGGTCGACGATCACTTCCGCTAATCCGACACCTCGGTACTAATCGATTTCTCGATGAGAGCATTGGCCATTTATCGCTCGTTGAGGCTAGACACAACGCCAACTTCCGGTTCGCAGCGCTTCAGGAGTTTCGTCGCCGCAACGTCTAATCATGTCTCGATACAATGGCATCTGCACACTTGCGAAAAGATCGCTAGTCGAGGTTTACATCTTCAACACGGGCTCGCTCGAAAACTGATACGCCGGGGTCAGCGTCTTTCGAGAGTTGCAAGAACTCCCTGTAGGCAACTTTTGCCTTGACCTTGTCTCCCAATAATGCAAACGCTCGACCCTGCTGCAGACGCGCCAACGCGCCGATGGGGTCGCTGATTACGACCCCGCGGATGATCAAGAATTTTCTGAAACTCCGCCGCGGCGGCAAGACCCTGGCGTTCTGCGAGATAGGCTTCGCCACGAAGATAGGCCGAGTAGTACATCCCATAAAAGCCAAAGAAGCTGCTCGGAGGCTCTCCCTCCTCATAGGGAACCGTGACCTGAAGCAGTTCGATCGCCTTTGCCGGCGCGTGTTGCTGCAGAGCCATCACCGCGCGAAGTTCGGGCACATAAATAAATTGCACGGCGGTATCTTCCGGAAACCGCTTCTCAAGATCATCGGCGAGAACTCTGGCGCGCGGAAGATTCCCCGATAGAGCCAACGCAAACGCAGCGCCATACTCCACGTCTCTTCCGTGCGAAAGCACAAGTGCAGACTCCGCCTGTCGCACAGCAGCTGCCTTATCTTCAAAAAAGGCCGAGCGAATCGCCTCCGCGCTCTGAAACAGCGCCGCTCGTTCCGGCTGACCCGAATGCTTAGCCAGATCGACAGCGCGTTGTGACATCGCCGTCGCCTGCCGAAGACGTCCGCCATAAGCAAGTACCGTCGACTGAAGGTGCGCCATCCAGTCTTCAGCCCCCGGCTCTCTCGGAGTCATCGACGCCACCTTATCCATCCCAGCCTGATCGCTTTTCAGAAACGCAATCTCATACCGATCGACGAACAGATCCGGTATCTGCAACTTCCGCCGATCCGCCTCGTCAAGCGCGCGTTCTGCATCTTCGAGATCTCCGGTAGCGATATCGGCAAGTGCAAGCAGGTTGTATCCAAAGACAAAATCGGGATCGGACTTGATCATCTCCCTCGACCTTGCGATTGCTAGATCATATCGACCCTGCACCGGATAGATCATTCCTGCCAGAAACCCATATGGCCTGGCATCCCGCGGATAGGCCTGCGCCCATGCCTCGCAGGTCTGTCGCGCCTTCTCTATGTTTCCTGTCACCTGCATGTCATACGAGGCGTCAATGAAAAACCTTTCTGATCCACTTGCGTGGTCCCGAACTGCCAAGCCTTGCTCGTATTCTCCGCCGATAGTGCCGACTCTCCGATGTCGCCGTACACTCTCCCGAGCATCGCGTAAGCCATCGCAAAGTTGGGATCGATCTCAATCGCTCTTCGATAAAGCGGAATTGACGCAGCCTGGCCTGACGTAGAAACCACCTTCCATGCAGCGCTGTACTCCTTCAGAGCCTCGAGCGAGGGCGTCGTCGCCTCGGCCAGCGGAGTATTGTGCTGCTCGATCGTCGTGAGTGACTCGCCCACGCGTGTTCTAAAGTTTCCCGCCATCTGATCCAGCGCCTTCAGAACATCTTCCTTCCTCGCCGCCTGCACTTGCTCCTCATCCAAAACATCACCGTTGCGACAGTTCCTCGCGCGCAGCCCCAGCACATATTGATCTCCCATCGGCCTGATTGAGCCCTCGAGAATCGCAGCGCTCCCGGTTCGCTCACACACTTCATGTGCAATCTCAGGCGTCAGCCGCTGATCTCCGGGCCGTCCCATCATGCTCAAGGTCTGGTGAACCCGCTCATCTGAGACGAGGCTCAGGAATGGCGACTGCTCAAGCTGGATGGCAAGGCCTCGGCGAAGCGTCTCGTCAAACACAGAGTCCCCGGTGGAGTTAGCAAAGTCCGCCAGCACCACCGTGTCCTTTGCACCCAGCACCGCCATCCCCGTGCCGCTGGCTCTACGATGCAGCATCCACCACGATGCGCTTGCCGCAACCGCCACTATCGCGGTCAGTGCCACCCATCTCCAGGGCTTTGTCTCCTTGATGTCGACCTGCACCTTCGAGTGGCTTGCCGCGATGATAGTAAGATCGCTGCCCGGAACAAGGTGGACATTCTCCGCCAGCCGGTATCCCCGGCCAGGCACCGTAATGATGTACCGGTGATCCTGCGCACTCTCCCCCAGCGCCTTTCGCAGCATGAAGATATTGCGGCTCAGATTGGCTTCTTCCACGAAGGTGTCGGGCCACACCATCTTCATCAGGTCGTCCTTGGTGACAACCTCCTGACTGTGGCGAACCAGAACCAACAGGATCTGAAAGGTCTTCGGCGTCAGCGGAACCGGCTCACCCGCCCGCAGCAGGATCTCCTTGTCCGGATCAATCCGAAAGGGACCAAACTCATAGAGTTCCTGGGCCCCATGGCTCATGCTCGCTGACATTGAGCACCGACCTTCCCAAATTTGTGTCTGAAGCACGAAGTCTAGCAGCTTTCTAGCTCTCATCGCTCAAAACCGCAGCCCGATTCCCGCCCAGACAAGTTGCTCTTTCTACGCCAGTTATCAGCAATGCGAGAAATTATCAGAACTTTTCAAACACTTTGGAAGGACTTCATCGCCACGCTCTTTGCCAAGCTGCATTCGTTTTAGATACGCCGGGCCTTCCAGAAAGCAGGACGTCATGGCAAAGCAGACGAAGATCACGATCGAAACCGAATCCTTGGTGATCATGCGGGGACGCACGATGACTCGCGCGTGGTGTTCGGTCTGCGCGACGAATAGAGAAATGATCGCTCTCGAAGACATCGGCGTGATCTCAAACCTCGAACGGTCGGCACTCGAGGAGTGGCTTAACTCCGGAAACCTCCATCGGTTACAAACAGCCTCTGGTTCCACATGGATCTGCTGGAACTCCCTTCTCGCTCAAGGGCAGAAGACAAAAACCACCTGACTACGACATTCACATCTTCCAACCAAAAAAGGAGCCGATATGAAATCCAAATCACTACGCATCATCTCAAGTCACAGGTTTGTTCGCCGCTCTTGCCCTAACAGCCATTCCTCACGCTCATACCCAGGGGCCTAAAAAACCCCACTACACCGTCACCGATCTCGGCATGCTCGGCAGCGGAAACAACGCTTCTGGCTTCGACATGAACCAGGTGGGCTGGGTAGGAGGATCGTCAAACCTCACTCCCGGCGGACCGCAACATGCCTTCCTCTGGTATGGCTTCGGCCCACTGAAAGACCTGGGCACACTCAGCGGGCCATCGTGCCCGAATTGCAACAGCGCAGCCGACGGCCCTAACGGCTTCGGCGAAGCTCCCATCATCTCCGAAATCTCAAAGGCCGACCCAAACGGCGAAGACTTCTGCGGCTTCGGCTCGCACCTTCAATGCCGCGGGGCCATCTGGCGATTCGGCAAACTCACCGCCCTTCGCAATCTGCCCGGCGGCAACAACGCAGTTCCCATCGGCATCAACAATCTGGGGCAAATGGTCGGATGGGCAGAGACTGGCGTCCAGGACCCCACCTGCGCAACCGCAACACCCTTTCAGGTCCTCCGCTTTCAGGCCGTCAAGTGGGAGCTGAACGGCGACATCAGCGCATTCTCCCCGCTCAAGAGCAAGGGAGATACCGTCTCATTCGCCTTCGGAATAAACGACCGCGGACAGACAGTCGGTACGTCAGGCACATGCTCTACAGTCGGACTTCCACCTGTCTACGTGAACGGGCAGCACGCAGTGCTTTGGGAAAAAGACGGCACACCGCGATATCTCGGAACCCTCGGAGACGCGAACAACACGATGTTCAACGCCGCTGGCAGCATCAACAATCTGGGCGAAGTAGTAGGAACCTCTCAATATATCGATGGCACCATTCACTCCTTCCTATGGACGAAGCAGACGGGCATGCGGGACATCGGTACTCTTCCCGGAGCCTTCGCGACAATAGCCCCCTGCTGCCACACCATCAACAACCGAGACGAAGTGGTTGGCTTTTCGATAGATGGAAACGGGCCAACCGCATTCTTCTGGAAAGACAATGTGATCAGGGACCTCAACTCCCTCATCCCGACGAACTCGCCACTGCATTTGCTGTTTGCTGAATCCATCAACGAGGCCGGAGAGATCACTGGGCAGGGTTGTGTGATGCCGGCTTGTACCGAATTGCACGCGTTCCGAGCTGCTCCCATATGGTGATAGACCGCTCGATTGTGAACTTGAAAACCCGAGGTAAACGCAGAGACGATCGTCGTTTACCTCGGTTTTTAAACCCATGCGAAGTGATCTTATTTAGGTGAACCCAAGAGTTGGGTTCACTTACCGACAACAGGGCTAAGGACACATTGACATCAATGTGACAGATCGGTACCGCTGAAGCGGTGTGGGGAACTTCGCGGGTTCAAAGAAACACGACGCCAGCCTGAATTAAATTGTGATGGAAGAGCTGAGCTCTTCCATCCTCGTTGTTTGAGAAGTGGCCACTCCCTATGGTGCCTTCTTCTCAACTCGCAATGTAAGAAGTTCCCACCCATCCAAATGGACCTCATTTCCGACGGGCCCAAGTTTTTCCTCCGCCAGATTACTCTTCCAACTCTGGACAGCTTGCGATGCTGCCCACGTTAGCTTCGCACTTCGAGGTTGACCGGAGGACTCAAACAGCCGAACAATCCATGCCTTTCGGTCTTCGCTTGGCTTGAGAGTAATTGCGATGACTTCGGCAGGTTCGATACGGAGAAGCGATTCGGATTCCTGGCTTACAGAATCGGACGGACGCGAGAGAAGTGGTTCGGACAACGCAATCGCCAAACGGCTTGCAGCGGAAGCATCATGTTTGCGATGGGGCCGGAGGGCATACCGGAAAGTCGTCGGCCCTTCCTGGTAGGCGAGGTAGTTGGTACCCCAGTGATTGTTCATCACCCACGAGTAAAACGTCTGAGTTTCATCGATGTGCTTGCGCCACACGCTTGGATCTCTTTGTGACCCGAGCATGGTCGCACTGATCTCACCAATCTCCACCAAGGGGGCATCCTGAGTGATCCAGGTGACCCCGAGGCTTTCATTGGAGACATCAACCCAGCGGCCCACCGGTAACCAATTCTTACAGGAGCCGGGAAGCTGGTCGGCCTCCGGCCGCATGTTGCCGAGTGGAATATCGAGGGTCATCTTCCCATCTGGCACTGCAAATGGGAAAACGAATTGGATGCTCTCCTTCGATCCGCGCTGGGCAAATTCATCGCCAGGGCCGCCAACGCCGGGATGGGGATTGAGTGACGCGCGGAGTTTGTCTACGGTATTCGCTACCTCCACATAATCCGCACCCGCGCTCAGTCGAATTACTCGAACCAGGGATTTGCAGCCCAGTGCTGAAGACTCGATGCGAATCAATGCAAGCAGCGGTCCCTGTTCTTCGACAACGATGGTCGCGGTACTACTGGATTGCAGGTGGTCTACATCCTTACCTTGAAGAAACAGAAACTGGTTCAGTCTGTGTTTGCGATTGTCTGCCAGGTTTTGCTGCTCACCGTGAAGATGCAGCGCAGAGACATCCCCCGTGGATGGATCGATCGATAACTCCAGGACGCCATTAGAGAGACGGTGGTCTTTGTACAATACCGGGGTATTTGGCGCGAGCGCCTTGTTTGGGGAGATACGGTAGCTTGCTGCAGCGAAAGCAGGAACATCTTTTACCAGCACAGCGAGTTCGCCTGTGCTGAGCCGTTGCGACGGCACCGGCTTTCCGCGACTGTCCGTTACGCGATCGCCGGCACTGGAAAGCTCATGCGAAAGATAGACGATCTCCGTCCGGCTCCACGACGAGGGATTGTGAACCTCAATCGCATTGGCACTCGATTCGGCAGCCTGAGCTCCGCCAGCTTGGGCGAGAAGGTCCTTCGACAACTTGTCCGCGTCTACAGCAAAAGCCCGTTTTACGTCCCACTGCTTCTTCACAAAAGGATTTTCCGAGTCAGAGACGCTGTTCCATGCACCCCAGGTGTGTTCGGAGTACAGAAGAACATCTCGCCACGCCTCGGCATATGAGGAAGGATTGTAAGCATTGATTTTGCCAAGTGCGGTCAACGCCGCGGCCTCATTGATCCTGTCGGCAGCATTACGACTCATTGCCGTTTCAAGTGCAGAGGAGCCGGCTCCATCCTCCCAGTAAGGAGTGAGATCACCACGATATTGCGGCAACTGATTGCCGTACCGCTTTTCGAAGGCGGAAAAAGCGGTGCTGGTCGAGGCGATGGAGAAGCGGGGCCATTCGTATTTCTGGTTCCAGTCGCGGATCCAGTCACTCAGCTCTGGATCGGGTTCGGCATTATCGCCGTGGCCGGACCAGCGAATGTACGAGATGTCATAGGGGTAGTGAACTTCATCCATGCGGTCCTGATACTTGGAGACCAGTTCATCACCGAGCTTCATGACGTGCGACAGCGCATATCCGGTCCATGGAACCCAGAACAAGATCTTTTCTTTGCCCGAGGGTGAGATCCACCAGAACGGCTTGTCCTGCCATGTCACCATGAAAGTGCCAATACGGTCAAAATAGTTAGGGGCCGCGGAGAAATACCGAATGCCCGCCTGGGACATTGCTGTCACCGTTCCCCAGGAGAAGCCCGGGACGTCGCTCATCATGGCGGAGTCAACCTTAACCCCGCAGGTGTTGCCCAGTTCTCCCGAGTAGCGAAACAGCTGTAGCAGTTCCTCGGGACGGCAGAGGCCGGTGAGTTCGTTGGCATAGGAGCCATTGATTCCGATCCACCCCTTCTGAACGGCTTCTATGAGAGCGCGGCGCGCAGATTCGTCGCTTCGTCGCATGTAGAGATCAGCACCCCACAACACCTCCAGGTTCCAGACGAAGCGCGACCCCTCCGGATAGTCTGCCGTCTTCCGGGCCAGTTCTATACCTCGTGTGATATTGCGAATTTGCTTCTGTTCGACATCCGCTTGGAGATCGGTATAGCCCAGATCGTGATGGGAATGCGGCAATACATAGACCAGCATCTTCCGCACCGGCTTCAGTTCAACCTGATCGGTGAATGCCTTGCCGTTGATCTCAACCGTCACAGTGGACTGTTTGGGTTGATTGACCGGCTTGAGGTAAATATCGAAGGTATGCGATCCCGTCTTGACGTTGCGCCGATCGACCTCAACGCCATCCAGCTTTGTGACTGCTTCACCCGATAGAGCCGTATCTTCGAGGTGGATTTCGAGTGATTGATAGACCTGACCATTTTTCCGAGCGAGCGCTCGAATCGGGGTCGCCAATCGTGCCTTGGCCTTGCTCTCCCCTTGGTTGCTCTGGCCGGCGAGATTGCGGGTCCATAGCATTCCCCCTGCGGCCATCGACAAACTCTTCAACAGATCTCTGCGCTTCATCTCTTCACCTTGCGTCGGATGCTTGAATCGTTATGTGTCAAATTACCCCGGCGAAGCCCTCGACTCTATCGCGCTTCTCCGGGTTAGTGACTAAAAGACCAGTTTCACTGCGAACTGTACCCAAAAATCTGATTTTCAGAAATCACGATTGTTTCTCAAAGCCCCGTTTTTCGGTAAGTGGTACGGTCAGCAAGAGATCGACGTTTCTCGCTTTAGTGTCGAAGAGATCAGAATCGCCGTCATCAAAAATAACTTTTTCGGCAGGCGGCTTCTTTCGATCCTTCAAAACATCCAACATCACTGTTGGTCTTTTGCAATGACTGGATAGAACCAGATCTTTCCATCGGCTAGTACGGCAATCAGATCGTCCGAGGGGGAGACAGCAAAAGACTGATGAACTAAAACCGGTCGCGCACTGATTCGAAACAATCGCTTGCCGTCAGCCGGGCGATACATTGCAATCTCTTGATCCACGAGTTCGCTCACCACAAACGAATCGCTTTTCGACTGACTTAGCGTCATGTTAATGACCCTGACGCTAATCCCGGAGCCGGACGCTGACAAAGACTCGTGTCCGATCTGGCGACTCGATCCTCGGCTCATTAAGATCGCCGTTCCGTCATATCGAATCAGACGGTACCAACGACTCGATAAAGAGCTTTCGCAACCCACCACAAATATTGCTTCAGGGGACGGTGTGGACAACTCAGGAAGACACGCGGAGTGAATAGTCGCAACCGTGTGTCTTTCGCCCGCCCATTCCAGAAGCGAAATTTGCCAGCGGTTTCGGCCAACACCTGCGATGCGTAGCTCTCCCTGATCACTCAGGATCGGGGCTGGAGCGGTGCTGTCCTGTCTTGCCGTTGCCAGGACCTCAAGCTGCTCATTGAGTATCTCAACATCCACGTCTTCTTCCGGACTTACATGGGTTGCTTCATAGATTTGAGCGTACTGCTTTGGCGTATATCGCTCACGTTCCGTCCCGACAGCAATTCGATTCCCCGAAGGAGCCACGGAAACAAATGCCAGAGAGCCGTGGAGCGGGATCGATCGCAGATCATTCAAGCTGGCATCCATTAGATAAAGGCGATGGGAACGACGCACCAGAATACGACCGGGGCCTGCAGGCCAGAGATACTGCCCGTCGCCCCGTACCCGTACCGTCCAGTCCACAACGCGGATCGGTGCGTGGGTCTGAACGTCAATGAGAACAGCACGAATGGTCTTTTCCGTTTCGATCCTGTGCCCTTCGCGAAAATGGTGGAGCAGTTGACGCGGCTCGAAGGTGAATAACAATGTCTTTGCGTCCAGAAAGACAATCGCCGCTTCATAACTAAAGCCAATGCGCGCTCCTATTTCGCGGGGAACATAACCAAAGCCTACCGAGGCCAGAGGAGCGTCATGAACTTCAGAAGGCGCGTTGGTGTCCACGACCCCGCACGAAGACGAGCATAGTTGTGTCTTGTCTACCTCGACGATCTCTTCGCTCGTCGCCGGCCCATTGGCAGCGACCTCTTGCTGAGGGAGCGGCGGCGACTTCGGCTCCACAACCGCCGGTGTCGCAGAGGGATCTCGCATTCGCCTCGAGTCCCTGTACCCGGGGCTTCCTCATCAAAATGAACTCTGTCTTTGCCTCAAGTCGCAAATTTCCTTTTTCATAGGAGAGGACAGAGCCCCCCTCCGCTCCTTTGTCGACAGCCAGTGATAGGTGCGACTTGCCAAATACCTGTCCTGACTTAACAACGGGGGGCAGCTTGCCCCGATCCGCTGCTCCTGATCGAGCAGTGTCGTAAATCGCATTGCGAGTGTCCATTGCCGCCATTTGAACGGCGCCCGATGCGCCGACCGGCCCATTGGATACTCGCAGATGCAGCCAAGCCAGAATCTCCAAGCGTTGTGCTGGGAGCTTCCTCACGGATCACGATTACGGCATAAAGCGTTAGCGCGACCGGCATGGATCTGCCGCTGCAGTCGGCCGTATCGAAGACAACCTCGACACGGGATGTTCTGTCCTGAGGTGACTTTCGTTGAACGTGGGCTAGATGGCCTGAGACGACACCACCCGGCACAATCGAGCATTCGCCCTCTCGCCAGGTGACAAGCGACTTGGCGAGGACAGGCGCGCCGTCCGTCAGTTTTCCGACGTCCAATGGCATGAGCAGGCTCACCTGTAGCGGCTTTGGACTGTCGTTGGCAGCGTCAGACATGAGTCTGCCCGCCCTCGCGCATGATGCCCCCAGGAGCAGACAGCAGGCGACAGCGATCGCACCCGCAACAAATCCTTGCATGAATTAGCACTTTAGTACGATTGCTGCGCCGCCGATATAGTCTTTTACCCTCTTGCCTTCCACGCTCGCCGCCGAAAGGGCTACGCCGACTCGAAAGGCCACCAAACCAACGCTGCCAAGCTCAGAACTGAGGAAGTCAATTGTTGCAGCAAGGAAGCTCCTGAAAGTCGGGTTTTCGGCAAGTTCGGGCCGCCTGGACACTGATACTCTGGCTTCCTATGTGCGGCCGCTACTATCGGAAGTCCGACAAGCAGAAGATCGCCGAAGCGTTCCAGGCCACAAAGCTCGATGGCTTCCCGCTGCCGGTGTGGGACTACGTAGCCCCTATCTCAACCACGTCTTTACCGTGGCGCCGTCGTCAAAGCGGGTGCAAGAGGTTGAGTGCAGGGCTTTGAGCTGTTCCTATAGGCGACCAAGAAGCTGAGGATGGCGATCCACACGCTTGACGCTACTAGCGTTTGAGCAATGCCACAATCCAGCACCCCGCTGCCCAACGAGCAGCTGGAATCGGCGACTGTCCATCTGTTTCCGAGACTTTCAGCAAGGCCATTTTGGACCGAGCCTGGTTGATTCCGCGACTCTGTTGGGTAGTGGTGCAGTTTGAATCACCGGCACTGGCGCTTCGTTTCCGAACGGCAGCTAGTCTTCTGTCTCTTCCCCCGATGATCCGGGAGGATCTCGGTTCACGCCTTCCCGTTTAGATACCTTTTGCTTTCCTATGGTCATAATTATCTTGGGCTTATTCGGCAGCCCCGGCTTGGATGTTTTTACAGGCTTCTTCGGTGGGCTTTTCATGGTTCAATAATCCAACTGTTAGCTCCTATCGGAGGAAAGATCACCGTAAGTCTCGTGCCCTGCCTTCACAGAGGAGCCGGCTTCGCCGGTCGAAGAGATGTCTTTGGCTCCGGTCTCCTTGAGGGATTGCTTGGCGGCGTCGACCTGCTCGGAAGTGTCGCAGTGAACGGAAAGGAGAGTACCTCCACCCTTGACGGCGCCTTCGTAACGCTTGGCTTCGTATTCGGGGATGCCCATACCGACGAGGGCTCCAACGAGTCCGCCCACGGCTCCGCCGACACCTAATCCAGCGAGCGTTGCCATAATGGGACCTGCGGCGATCAACGGGCCGACGCCGGGGATGGCGAGCGCGCCGATACCAGCGAGAAGGCCGAGGGTTCCACCGACAACGCCGCCAGTGGTGGCTCCCGTCGCCGTACCTTCGGGCGCCTTGGTACTCTTCTCATGTGCGAAGGCGCGGGTGCTCTCGTCGTCGGGGAGAAGGACGGAGATGGCTGCATTGGTGAAGCCGCGAGCGAGGAGATGATCGACGGCGGCCTCTGCGGTTCCGGGAGTGGCATAGATGCCATAGACTGCGGTGTTTTTGCTGGACATTTGATGCTCCTTCGCCAGGTGGCAGCGTTTGCTTCCTACTTCACTGTGATTTCGTTGGTGATTTTGTCGGCAGGGACGGTGTTCCCTGCAATCTGAGCGATCTTCGCTTTCTCGTCTTCAGATTTGACTGGACCTTTAAGGGTGACCGCACCATGGACGGTGACGATCTTTACGTTGTGCGCATAGCTTGAAAGACTTTTATCCGCCATTACGTCTTTGCGGATCCTTGCGGTTATGTCACGGTCGGCTTTCGCGTTGCTCTGGTTATCGGATGTCTGCGGCTGATCTTTGTTTTGGTTGGAATTGTCGGGTGCTTGTGCCGTAGCGACTCGATTTCCTGCCGTGAGACATACACATACTATTGCGGACGATGCAGCACGTATCAAACGCATCGGGATCATATGGTGGGACCTTCCCCCGAAGGCAGTGGCTTCAGTTCATCGGGACGCGAACACGGAACGGACACGGCTCCGTCTAGCGTTCTAAGAGACCTCTGATGGTATGCAGAAAAGATGAGTTGTCCTCGAGGAATCAGACGAACCCGCGAACCACGAGTGCAAATCAACAACACTTGCTCTAGTCCGACCGCAAACTACCAAGGGCGCCGGAACTCTGCCTTCCGCAACTGAAGAAGGTCCGTGCGTTCGTCTCGCGCTGCTGTCGAGGAAGTGGCTGACTTCGAGCACGCGTGCGCGCCAGGTCGCGAGGGAGTAACTGCTGCAAGCTGACCGACGAGCAGGACGGGAAGTTGTAAATGATCTGTAGGCTATCTACTTATTTAGATCGTGCAGAGTCTGCGCAGCCGCCGTCCCAACCTCACCGGCAGCATCTTTGACCTTGCCCACCACACGATCCACTGAGCCTTCGGCCTCAAGGTCGGCATCTCCCGTAAGTCGCCCGACGCCCTCCTTGACGGCACCAGCGACGCTTCGCACTTTGCCCTTCGTCCTCTGCTTTGCGCCCCAGCCGAAGGTCTTTCCAGCCGCGCGCTCGATCCCGTCGTGTCCGGTCGCATACTGCGGCTCGCTCTCGCTGTTCAAAATCACAATCGCAACCGCCGCACCGATCGCACCACCTGCCAGTAACAACGCCAATCCACCTCGCATACAGCACCTCCAACTTCATGAGATGCAAGTCAGGACGAGTTCATCGACGCGGTCAGCAAACCTCCGCGAGTTCGCCGGGCTGCAACCTCGAGTATTGCCGACTTCGTGACAGCCGTGCAGAGTGAGCACCTACACCACCCTCTTCGCATCCAAGCAAGCCTGGAGGCTACTCCCATGGCTGACGATCTCTCGAAACGAGGCCAACACGACCGGCTGCGGATCAACGTCAACGAAAAACACGAACTTGCCTATTGGATTGAGGAACTGGGCGTCGACGAGCCGCAGCTTCGCGAGCTCGTTCACGCCCACGGCACCTTGGCCGCCGACGTTCGCAACGCGATCGCTGAGAAGAGTCAGCTAAAGGAATCTGGCCGTCAGAGCGATTTCCTCTCCAGGCTTACTGTTCCATCGCACCGACGTAACAGGTAGTAGGCATTAAGTGTTTCTTTCACGGCCCGGCTCATATAACCCATAACAGCGTCAGTGTCGATGTAGAGGTGGTGCTGGTGCCGCCAGCCGTCCCGAGATTCCCGAGACTGGTCTGAGTGCATCCAACTCTTCACGGGAGGAGGATTTCCATGCCATTCAAGAGCGAAGCACAGCGTCGTTATTTTGAAGCAAACAAGGCAAAACTGGAGAAGCAGGGTGTCGACGTGAAAGAGTGGGAGCAATCAAGCAAGGGCATGAAGCTTCCCGAGCGTGCACCAAAAACGAAGAGCAAAAAGGGTCGTTAGGAAGCCTGAGCTCGGTATCGGGCTAAGTCTAGGCCGATGATCAGCTTGACACACGCATTTTGCGCTTAGCGTTTTCCGAATTCGATTGGTGAAAGCAGAACTTCCGAACTACCGATGTATTACTTCAGCTCGACTCCGCCGACGTTCCCGGATAGCCCGTCACTCGGGAACTATCGGCAGTAGCCGGATGTCCTCCTCAGCCGGGCCTTTCTCCCTGGGTTCAATTCCTGAGAAGACGATTTTCAACAGTTGACTGACCCCGACGCCATGAGGATTTCCGTTTTACCACGGCTCAAGGACGACAAAGCGATCGGCATAACTGATATAGAGGCGCCGGAAGAGCACGGTTGGCAGTAGCCCGTCGACCTCTACCTTGGGGATATCTTTCCTCGTGGCTGCGGGAGTTACGAAAGATATTCGATGAAAGGTTAGTCTGCCGATTTCCATTTCCTGAGGCGGCACGATGGAAAACACTCGTTCTATTCCGTCTGGACCGGGTTCGCGGATTGGCGCACCCGCGGAGAATCCGCCGGCAATGTCTTTGCCAACGTCATACAGGAAGGGGGTGCTTACACCGGAATCAAGGAGAAGCAGCACCGACCGGGCCGCAACTCCGGACAAATAGACCGGAATGATGAGTGGTTCGGTGGACAAGACTCCGCCCTCAGAATGGGACGGCGTAATTACCGCGATATGCTTTCCCTTCATCTCCTGCCGCATGACCTTTGCGTCGTCGAGGCAAAGCATGCCGTGGGCGTAGTCGATAAGCAGGTCAAAATGCTGAAGGAAATTCCCGCCAAGAATTCCGCGAATGTGGGGATCAACCTGCAGATATTTGAGGTCGTGAACGACAACCATCGGGTTTACTGTAGCGTGGGAGCCAGCTTCGAGGATGTCCAGGTGCGCGAATGAAGGGTACGTCTGGAAGCCGACGCCGACCAACTCTATCGTACCTTCCATTGTCAGGTGAAGTTCAGCGGCCAGCGCCGGATCGATCGTAGTGACCTGAGCGCCTGTATCGACCAGAAAGTCGTATGGGCCGGTGTGGTTGATCATGACCGGCGAAATTATTTGGGAGCGCCGAACCAGACGGAAGCGTAAACTTTCGACATTTCCGGGACAGCGTGGTTCTGCCTGAAGAACTGGAAGGATCGCCGCTGCAAGGGTTATGGAAGCGAGCCATTTGAAGATAGGCATTGGAGATCTCCTCAGCCGAATTGCTAGGAGAACTCTGGAGCGATGGCTCTACATGGTCATGATGGGGTCATGATCATTCCCTGAATGGGGGTGATGAATTCGTGATTGAGCATAAGTCTTCTGTTTTCACCTTCGCGGATGTGGAGGTTCGAGAGCGCGAGTTCTCCATTGTCAAAGCCGGAGAAGTGTTGCCGGTCGAGCCCAAGGCTTTTCGAGTGCTGGTCTTTTTGCTTCGGAGTCCGCATCGACTGATCACCAAGGACGAACTGCTGAATGCGGTCTGGAACGATTGCGCCGTCTCGGAAAACTCACTCACGCGGAGCATTGCGCTTCTGCGGCGTTTGTTGGGAGACGACACTCATGAGCCGCGCTACATCGCCACAGTGCCTACCGTCGGCTATCGCTTCCTTTGCGATGTGGAGGCAACGGAAGATGGCTTCCGTAGACTGGATGCGGCTGATCTGCCTCAACCTGATAACGGCAATGGATTTGAGTGTCAGGACGAGTTAAGAGCAGCTCCAATGGTCCATTTGGTCAGACTGTTGTTGCAAATGAGCCAGCCGGTGGGTTAGTGGCGTTTCCCACCTCCGCCAATTCAGAAAGCGCCCCAAGCCAGGCTCCTAATGGCCGGCCCTCGTGGTTAGCCCCCGCCACTGCAGTTTTGGTTGTTCTCGTTGTTCTAATGGCCTTATTTGCGTGGCGGTCTTTGTTGAGCCGACCAAAGATCGAGAGCGCATTGCAATTGACGGATGACGGCAATCCGAAATTGTTGAGCAGTGCGCTGCTATCCGATGGTTATCGCATTTACTTCAACGAGTTGCGAGCCGGAAGCCTGGTCATCGCTCAGGTTGCTGTGAATGGCGGAGAGACAGGACAGATAGTCTCTAGAATTCCGAGCCCGACGCTCGCCGCATTAGCGATGGATTCGTCGAGCCTTTTAGCTCTCGGAGAATCGTATTTCGTCGGTCCCTTATGGTTACTTCCTCTGCCCGCGGGGGAGCCACGTCAACTACGGAATGTCGTCGCACAGAACGCGAGCTTCACCCCGGATGGACATCTGATCTTCAGCAAGGACGCCTCGCTGTATATTGCCGAAAAGGATGGGTCCAATCCTCGCAAGCTTCGCGATTTGCCGAGTCATATTAGTTTTCCGGTAGTTTCTCCGGATGGAAAGAGGATCAGGCTGACTGTCGAGACCGAGCATACGAAGTCTCTCTGGGAGCTGGACTCGGACGGAAACAACGCACATCCCTTACTGTCGGGCTGGCAGGGAGAAGGCGCGGACTGTTGCGGACGGTGGACTTCCGATGGAAAATACTTTGTCTTTCAAAGCCGAAGCCAGGGCCGCACAGATCTATGGGCGATTCGAGAGGGTAACCGGTGGTCGGCACGCTCCTCATCCCCATTGCGCTTGACCAACGGTCCGCTCTCCTATGAACTTCCATATCCTAGTCCGGATGGAAAGCACATCTTCGCGATGGGAGTTAAGCCGCGTGGGGAACTAGTCCGTTTTGACAGCAATTCGCAGCAGTTTGTCCCTTATCTTTCCGGTATCTCTGCTCTGGATGCGACGGTGTCCCGTGATGGAAAATGGGTAACCTACACCACATATCCTGACGGCAATCTATGGCGCAGCCGTACGGATGGCAGTGAGAGGCTTCAGTTGACCTACGCGCCTACCTTGGTCGCTTGGCCACGGATCTCGCCCGACGGAACAAGGGTGGCTTATTCTTCATGGGATGTCAGCTGCTCTTGGTGTGTTTATGTGCTCCCGTTGGAGGGCGGGACGCCAGCGAAAGTCGCAGAACATGCCCTCGCGGCGAGCTGGTCTCCGGACAGTAGCCTGTTGGTCGCAACATTCAAAGGTAAAGACCCTAAAAAGATATGTTCCGTCACCAGTTTTGAGAGACTTGAAACTATAGATCTGCGGACCGGGAAGATCACCTCAATCCCCGACTCCCGGGAAATGGGAGGTGCCTTTTGGCCTTCGAACGACATGCTTGTCGCGCCGACTTTGAAGCCTGGGGAGGAGGGCTTTGCAACCTTTGATTTCAAAACACAGAAGTGGTCGTCACTCGTGAAAGGCTTTTATCAGCATTGGATGACATCGGTCGACGACGAATATCTCTACTTGATGACAATGGGCGAGGATCCAAAGATTCAACGCGTTCGGCTGTCTAACGGAACACTCGATACCGTGGCAAGTTTGAAGAGTTCCCGTCCCCTCTTAGATGAGGATACTGGTATGTGGTTGGGTATGGTGACAGAGTGGCTGGGTGTGGCGACAGACGGCTCCGCCGTATTGACCCGCGACATCGGCACCCAGGAAATCTATGATCTCAACATCAAGTGGGACTAAATGATAAGTAGCCAGTTTGGAGGGAAGACCGGTCAGGAAGCACCCGGCTCAAGCGCGACCCTGTCCTTGACTTGTTGCCGAGGCGCTGTTTGCTGCTAAGGTATCGCTCCGTCGTCTGGACGGATATTGGCCGAGGAGGAACTGAATCTGCCCGAGCACCCCGCCAGCCTGATGGCATAGTCGGTCGCAGTCCTGCGTAGATCAGGTGGTGCGACTCCAGTAAGCTGCAATCCAACGAGACTTCTTGGGAGCTATCCCGAACTTCCTCTTCCTCGTCGGAGGATTGCTCCCGGACGGTCGGCAACTCGGAAACAATCCTGCCGACCGACGATTCGACTTTGGACTGCCAATCCCGCGTTTAGGACGGTGAATGTAACAGCTCCAGTAGCTGGTGTTCGGAGACTGTTTGATCCGTTGGGTTGGGCATTCCAACAATCACTTCCGCCTGACACATATGGGTCAAAAGACCAGCTAAGAGGAGGAACCGAGACTGGACTGCCATACCGACATCCTGACTGCAGAACACCGTACAAAGTTTGTTATCGGCTCTTTTTGGTTTTCGTTTTGGTGCCCGCTCCGGAAGCTTCACGCCCTTGCTTGATTGCTCCCACTCTTTCACGTCGACACCCTGCTTCTCCAGTTTTGCCTTGTTGGCCTCAAAATAACGACGCTGTGCTTCGCTCTTGAATGGCATGGGATCCTCTTCTGAGGAGTTGGATGCACTCAGACAGGTCTCGGAAATCTCGGCCCTAGCGGCAGCCCTCGCACTCATCCTCGCGACCATCACCCTCAGGCGTCGCCGCCGCGTCACGGCGCTTCTCGCCCCCACCCCAGCCGCCGCGGTGTTCGCAGGAACCTCCGATTGCTCCGGCAAGTACGACTCAACCGTGCCCGGCGTCTGTAGCGTGAAGATCAGTGCCAGCGGAGTGCAGAACGGCCTCACCCACACCATCAACCTTCCGGTCACCGCGACGCAGTAGCACGGATCGCCATTCTCGAACTTGTACTGATTCAGGAGCAGGAGGAAGTAGTTTAAGAAGTCGTCGCCGTTCATGCAGAAGATGTCGTCGGAAGTCGGCACGGCGTTCAGTCGAACTCCATCCACTGCCGCCACTCATACCGCCGCTTAGCCATCGAACTCCCGGTGCAACGGTCTAAGCACTTTCAGGGTAAGTGCAGGGTAATTGTAAGGTGCTTGCATCGCGCATCCAGTCTCGATGAGAGCCAGATTGCAGGTAGCTGTAAACCCGCTGTTCTTGGTTGCCCAAACCATGCACAAAACCCTCGCCGCAATCCTCACCCTCGCCACCACCACCGTCGCCCAGTAATCGTTCTCAAACCCTGAGCCGTCCCGTCTTCCAACGATGCCGCTTAGATACAACTCAACAGGTTCGGACGCTATGCTGTGACTCGGGTGAGCTTCTGCACCGTCGTAGGCGACACGCCCATCTTCGCCGCGATCTTCCGCACTGACAGCCCGTCCCGCTTTAGCTTGGCGAACATCTTGAGCGTGGAAGGATCGTCCTCGGCCTTCGGACGACCGCCGATACGTCCCTGTGACCGCGCACGTTCAAGACCAGCTATCGTCCGCTCACTCAGCCTCACTCTTTCCTGCTTGGCTACCGCAGCGAGGATACCGATCACGGCCTCTTTGAAGATGCCGGTGCTGTCGAGGTACTGCTCCGTGAAGCTCCGGTAGTCCACACCGTAGCCTGTGAGCCTCTGGAGGTGGTTCAGCGTCTCCACCGTGCCCTCGCGGCTGAGTCTGTCGAGCGACCAGAAGAGCAACGTATCAAATTCCCTTCGTGAGGCAGTGGCGAACATCTTCTGGAACTGCTCCCGGTCTCCTCGCTTTCCGCTGGCCCTATCGACATACTCATGGAAAACGTTCCAACCCTGCGTCTTAGCGAATCCTCTGAGTTGGAGCAGTTGATTCTCGTGGTCCTGTCCTTTGTCCTTCGTACTGACTCGTGCATACAGTGCAACTCGCTTTGTCATAGTTCGAGGAAAGTAACACATAACGACCGTAAATTGTCACGGGTATTTAAACCTTCGAACCTCACGCCAATCGGCTCGGAGAAACACACCGTTTTGTGGTACACCGCTGTCACAAGGGTTCTTTGCAATTGCATCCGAATTATGAAGGGTGGGCGCATCACAGGATTCAATCTCTGCGCTGCTACCCCACAAGTTTTATGTGCCTAGAATCGGGTTTGCACATGCTGCAACATACGGTGCCCAAACTCTTCGGTTCGAGATATCGGGTAGCGAACTCCGTTTGGGCTAACCTCCCGCTGCGGAAGTCGTTCAGCGACAAGTTTGGTTATCGGGCGGACCCTTTGCGTCCACGCTGTCTGTAGAGCAGCGAAAGAACGATGACACCTGACGAGACAAGGGTAGCGGTCCTAGGCTCCGGTACAGGGTTCGGTTCAGGCTCCGGTACAGGATCGTCAACCACATGTACATACGCGTGCCCAATCTCGTCCGGGACGGGACGGAAGGTAAAGACATCTTCGGCTGAGACCTGGAGGAGGACAGCCCAGTCTGCAGAATCGGAAACAGGGTTGAACTCATCAAAAGGATCGTCGTCGATGATGTAGAACGGAACGTACGTCAAACAAGATTCCTGACGGTTGAGGGATGCTCCAACAAGGCCGGACAGCGAAGTGCCCTTATCGCACACCAGTTGCACACCGGGGTCCACTTGGATGGCGTCTAATGCTATGTCGCCAGAATCATCTGGACCGAACCGAGGGCTTGCTCTCGCTATGTAGCCAGTGATCCTGACAGGATCTATCCCCGTATTGATAACGGTGAAGGTAACAGCTCCGGGCTGGCCGTGTTCAGAGACCGTTCGATCCATGGGGTTGGCGTTCCCGACAATGAGGTCCGCCCGGCAGGTCTGAGTACAAACACCAGCCAAGAGCACGATCCATCGAACTATGCGATATGAAGGGTGGAAGGGAAACCGGGTTCGGAGTGCCATACGGACCCCCTGACGGCGTAGGAGACAGAATACGCTTCTACGGTTGTGGCCGGAAGGTTATACGACTCGACTACACAGACGCGAAGGACGATGCCTCAGTTCGTCCCCTAAGTGTCCAAGAAGAGCGACGCAAGGTCATCGTAGAGTGCCTCGTACTGGCCACAGAAGCGTCGTGGTGGCGTCGGTGATGAATGGAGAATCGGGGGGCTACTCAATAACAGAAGGTTGTCGCAGTTCCGGCTAAGGCACAGGGTTGCTGCCTACCCGTAGAACGAAGCGACCCCCGAATTTCCTAGTCGCTTGGACTATGCGGGAGGTGGCGGTTCAGGAACCAGCAAAACGCTACCTACTTCGTTACCATCGGGGTGACTTCCGGTTGTAAGCAACTTGTCCAGCACTGGTATGGTCGCACGCTGTGTTTCAATGAAGTCCACGCCTTCAATCGTTAGGGTGAAATCCGAGTTATCCGCCCTGCCGATATACCCCTTCTTGGTCAGGTACCAAGTCGTGAAGTCAAGATAATCGCGTGGGAACCCCATCCGTCGTTCGATTTCGGCGAGAGATACTTCCGGGCTATGGGGATATAAACGCCGACGGTAATAGAGGATCGTAAGTACCGCGAGTCGGCGGTTCAGGTCACCCTCCACCTGGTCCATAAAATCAACCGTGCTCGACATCGGACTCCGACTCGTAGGTTCACGCCTCACTCGCTGCGCATCGTATTCAGACCTTCTAATAGGATCGGAGAGAACTTTGTAGGCCGACGTTAGTAGGGCGAACTTTTCCAGATTCCCAGTTCCCAGATTGTCAGGATGATACCGAGCCGCCATATACCGGTAGACACGATGAATCGTCTCCTGAGTAGCCTGAGGGCTAATCTCCAGAAGTTCGTAGTAGTCAAGGATTTCCGTTTCAGACATCGGTAGGTCGAACCTCTTTGAGAATCAGGTATGGGACTCCGATTACGATTTGAACTGATTCCTGGTCCTCTGTCGTTGCTCCACGTCAATGACCGAAACCTCATGCGGCGTCGGAGATGAACGAGCCGCGATCGATATATCGCACGTCTGCACCGAACAGCATTCAAGAGAGTGGTGTAGGGGAAAGGGGATACAGTCCGAAGACCATTTCCCACCTGTGTACTACGCTTTCTTGTCTATGAGAACCGCTTTCCGGCCAGTTTTGCCGCACCATGTCGTCCTCTGCGCCTAATGCGTGCCGGATGGCGCGTCCGCGTTTCATGCTCACCTCTTAGTGCGATGCTGCCGCGATTTGCGCGTCGGCTTCTTGCGAATGTTGACGATAAACTGCAATCGCAGACCGTCTTCGTTGATCTTGTACCTGTCAAAATACTGCTCGTCGTCAGTCATCAGCGTCTCGATCACGTCACGCAAAAGCGCAATGCGGCGATCTTCAATCCAGTAATTCCTTTTCCGGCGACGAATAAAAAACGTATCCGTCAGGGGTTGGAGCTTTTGAAGATTGCGTAAGCCACGCACTGCGATCTCATACTTGTCTTTGCGGTGTCTGATGTTCCAGCCCCGACGCTCACATTCTGCAACTGCTGCGCGCTGTTCGTCCGTGATCTTCTTAGCCATGGATGATCCTTTCAGAGACCTGAACTATCGAAACGACACTTGGCCTTCCTTTTTGCAGCCGTCCGCTGTGCGAGAGCGGGATGTCGATATTGCGAGGCCGCACCGCAACTGAAGACCTCGAACTTCCGGGAGTGTTCCTGGCTTCCTCGAGGTCTTCGGTATTCCCCGAGCCGCGGGCATCGTCGCCCGCTACTCCACCCGCGAATCGCCTCCTTGATGCTCTCGCCAGGGATACCATCCCGACTCGACATCCTTCTCCCACAGGCTCTTTACGACCTGGGGCGTTGCTCGGATTTGTTTAAGGATGCCTTCTCTGCCTCCGTCTTCTCCGCCGCCCTCTTCACCCGCTGCGCCCGGATGAACTCCACGAGCGCCTGTTCGCCCTTCAGGCAGGCGTCGTAGGAGTCCTTGATCTCCTGATCGGTTGGATACTGCCGTAGACCTGCCATAGTTCGTTGACCCTCCTTGGGATTTCGTTCTTCATGTCTTGGGCCATGCAGGTGCCCTCAGATACGTCACCCCTTCTCCAACTCCGCTCTCGCCGCTGCCCGTTTCGCCGCTGCGTCCTTCAAGTAGTCGCCGAGTTTGCCGCTCTTGTACGCGGCGATCGAGTCCTTGAGTTGCTGGTCGGTTGGATACTGCCGTAGCTGTGGCATCATTCGTGACCTCATCCTGTAGCTTCTTTGCTACACCCACTGCTCGCTTGAGTTGGCGAAAGACTTATGGCCCATGTGCGCCTGATTGCGACAGCTAGTTAGTCCTAGACCAGCGGCTTCCCTGCTTCCCGGAGTCGACGCTCCGCTTCTTGAATCGCCAACTGGATTTTGTCGTCCTGCGGATTGCGGTAGTTCACGAAGGGCTTCAAATTGTCCGTTTTCAGCGCGGGGTCGCGCGGCTGCTCTGAGGGTTCTGCCATCTCTTTTTCCTCTAATGATTCCCTTCACGTTATCGCGGAGGGCCGACTCCGGGCTGCCATTGATTCCCAGAGTCGCATAGTCGCACGTAACGAGCGTTCGAGCCAAGTCTAGGCGCTATTGAGCAGCTCCGGGGAGTTGTTGCGTGACGTTGCCTACGTCCTTAGAGACCTCGAAGGCTTCCATCTCGTCGGCGGGGAACGGGCGAAGCAGGTCGATCGGCGGCTGTTCGTTCGGTTCGCGGTCGAGCCAGCGGTTGAAGTCGCCGGGGTGCAGGATGACGGGCATACGGTCGTGGACAGTCGCCATCAGCTCGTTCGCCTCGGTCGTGATGATGGTGTAGCTCTGTAGCCACTGGCCGTTCGCGGGGTCCTTCCAAGCATCCCACAGACCGGCGAAGGCCATCATGCCGCCGTTGCTGAGGTCAAAGCCGAAGGGCACCCTGTCGATGGCTGCTTTCACACCCGGCTTGCGGACGCGGGTCCGTCCTACATCGGGTGCCTCGATTGCGGGACCATGCTCGGCCGAAACATCCATCAGAGAGGGCTGGAGGTTCACAGGCTCGGCTGCCGTCACCTTCTTCCACTCGTAGAATCCCGAGGCGGGGACGAGGCAGCGATGCCTGTTGAACGGCCGCGCCCAGATGCCGGTGGTGACGTTCTCTGCTTTTGCGTTGACCGTGGAGAGGCGCTTGAAAGCCTCGGGGTTGATGCCGTAAGGGATGAGACCCCACCGCATCTGGACCAGTTCGCGCTCGCCGGTGTCGCGGCTCTGGCGGATGATCGGCTGCATGGAGGTAGGGGCGACGTTGTAGTCCCACGGCGGCAGGGGGAAGTCATCGACACGGGTGGCGTGGAAGGTTTCGGCGATCTTCTGCTTGTCGGACTTCCGATAGTAACGGCCGCACATAGGAAGCAGGGTATCAGTGTCCGCTTGGCGCGAACTTGCCGAAAACTCGACTTTGCGGGAACCGCAGTCTGATTGTTAAATACAAGAGCGATTAGCGGCAATTGCCCTGGCCGGCCAAATATGCGAGGTCAGTGAGTGCCTGCGGCCTGATATCACTTATCACTGACTGACCTCAACTTCTAGGTTGCACATTATTGACCGCGACAGGAGCTATCGTTGCAGGTCAAACCGAGTCCGTACTGCCGTCGCGCATCCGGAATTAGGGATTGGTGTCCCATCGGGCAAAGCAAATTCGATCGTCGCTGCTGTAGTCACAAACTGATCCGGACCTTTCACCTCGATCGTCTGCGTGATTGTTTGCGTTCGTACCAGTATTCCATTGAGCGTAATCAGCGCCATGCTGCTGGCTTTGTAGGACCGAGGACCAGTGCGGATCCATGCGCCGTGGCCGGGGCTTCGTTGCGCGGGAAAGAACGCCGGGCTTGAGGTGGTTTCCGTGTACGTTCCTCCTTTGTTAAAGGTGGCCAGGGAAAGGAAAGGGGGAGCCAAGGCCAAACGGGACTGGCAATCCACCGGAGTCACTTCGGTGACCCAGGTCCCTTCTAGAGTTTTTCCCTCATCGTCGCGGTCGTTCCACTGAGCGAACGACTTGGTTGCTGACAGGCTGAAGACCGCGGCCGTCAGGGCCAGGATGCACATCATCTTCCGATAGTTCGTTTGCATACTTATTCTCCTTGAATGAATTGAGGTGGTCGCTTGCGCGATCGGTCTGTACTCGGGCCCGTTAGCGCCTGGTCGGCGGCAACATTTCTGGGAAGTCAGGAGGGATCACGAGCGGTTGCGCGGCTAACCCGCTGCGCACGTTCTTCCGCCGGAGCCTTGGAAAAGGATGGATTCAAGATCACAAATCTCCCCTGGTGACTGATGAAGATCGAGTGGAAGAGTGATGTCGGCACAAGGCCATCCACGTCCTAGACGTTGTTGGCTGGCCAATTGCTATCACAACAATGTCGTTGATCTCGCTCCTTCCAAGACTCAGACTTCGGACGGTTCGTGTATCTACCGTGGCGTCCGATGATCTCGGTCTGCTGGGGTCAAAGAACGTGCGCTGCTCTGAGCCAAAGCCCAGCTCTTCCCGAAAGAGGATGAGGTGCTTCGATCCGGAGTCCAGAAGCAAGGAGAGCGAATTACCTCCAAGGTCTTTTACCTGGCCGGTCACGATGAGCCGTCGGAAGGTCGGTTCTCCCGACATGGTGCCGTTCAGTTGAATGGGCAGGCGCTCCCCCTTCAGCATCTCCACCATGGAGCCCGGACCCGGTTCCAGTCGAATGACTTGATCGCGATAGTCGATCAGGACGTCGAATTTCTGAAGAAAGTCCTCGCCGAGCAGTCCACGCACCTTCGGGGGAAGGCCACGATCTTAACACAGGCTAAAGAGAAAGAGGTCTTTGCCTGCAACAGTGGCTCCGGCGATGGAAAGCGAGTCTGCGTAAACAGCCGAAGAGGTCATTGAGCCCCTAAACTCCCACGATTGGTGCCTCGCCTCCACGACGAAGCGCAAGTTCGTCGGCCAGCTTCTGGTCTAGCATGGTGTGTGTTGCTACCGGTATCGAGCAGGAAGATCGTACGGGCCAGAGCCGTTTATCGTAACCGGAACGACGATCATGTAATCATTCACGATCCTGAACTTGGCTGTAACCCCTGTTTTTTCCGGAGCGGCAATGGCCGGAAGGCTGCACAAGAATGATGAAAAGTACGAAGTCGCTGGCCGAAATGACGAATGGACGACATAAGGTTCACCTCGAGGGGATGAACTATGTCGCCTCTGCCGCCTGATGGTCTTGACGGTTGGCGGTATCTTCGTGTGATGAAGATGATGTTTTTGTGATGGGCCTCTAAGTAGGAGAACCCGGGTGATTTACCGCTTCGACGAGTTCGAGGTAGATGACCGGGAGTTTCGCCTGTCTTCGGGTGGAGCGCCTGTGCAGCTGGAGCCGAAGGTGCTCCGGCTCCTGTTATGCCTGATCGAAAACCGTAATCGGCTGGTGCGGAAGCAGGAGTTGCTGGACAAGGTATGGCCCGACGCGGCAGTGACCGAAAACGCCCTGACCCGGGCGATCGGTTTGCTCCGCAAAGCGCTGAACGACGACAGCCACATGCCACGATTCCTCGAGACAGTGCCCACGGCCGGTTACCGGTTCATCGCCAACGTGACTGTCGTGGAGGGCAACAACTCGGTCCTTGAACCGATCGCCGCACCGAAACCGACCTCAACTACCGCGACAGGCGCAACGAAATTCCGCGCATCGAGGAGATGGGTGATTGCGTCTAGCATCCTCGTGCTGCGTCGCCGTCGGCACCGGGCTATTTCTCTTCGTGCGTCACCGCAAACCGGTTCCCACCGAGAAGGCGACGGTCGTCCTGGCCGACTTCGACAATTCGACGGGCGAGCCAGTGTTTGACAGTACCCTGCGCCAGAGCCTGGCAACGCAGTTTGACCAGCCACCTTTCGTGACCATGACAGACGAGCGTATTCAGGGAGTGCTGCGAATGATGGGTCAGCCCGCCGGTGCGCGAGTGACTCCTGCGATCGCTCGAGAGATATGCGTTCGCACTTCAAGCGCCGTTGCCCTGGACGGTTCGATTGCACCCATCGGCGCTCAGTACGTGCTCGGGTTACGCGCAACGGACTGCCGCGAGCGGAAAAATCATCGCTCAGGAGCAGGTGCAGGCGGCGAGAAAAGAAGATGTACTGGGTGCTCTGGATCGCATTGCCCGTAGCTCAAGAGTTCGAATCCGCGATTCGCTCGCCGACGGCAAAATCTATGACAACTCCGGATCTTCGAGGCGACAACGCCTTCTATCGAAGCCCTGACGTTCTACACCCTGGGAAGGAAGAAGGCGTATGCGGGGCAGACCGCCGCCGCATTGCTCTTCTTGTCGCGAGCGGTAGAACTTGATCCGAACTTCGCCTCGGCCTATACGTCCATTGCGCTTGTCTACAGCGATCGCGAGGAGCCAGAGCGGGCAGCCGAGGCTATCCGCAAGTCTTACGGGCTGCGAGATAGGGTTAAATGAGAGAGAGCGGCGCGTCAGCGAGGTGAACTATTACGTGCTGGCGACAGGAGAACTGGAGAGAGCAGAGCAGCCACTCAAGATATTGAAGGAGGCTTACCCCCAGGCACCCCAACCTCGCAACAACCTGGGAGGTATTTATAGAAGGCTGGGAGATCCGCAGAAGGCAATGGAGGAAGCTCAGCGAAGCGCTACGACTTGGAGCCGACCAATCCGTTCAACTATGAAAATCTCGCCGCCGACTATGTGAGCCTCAATCGCTTCGATGAAGCGGACGCACTGTACAAGCAGGCGGAAGCACGCGGGCTGCTGACTGAGGGAAGCGCACGATCCCGTTACTTGTTGGCCTTCCTGAAGGGCGACGAAGCGCAGATGGCTCAGTTTGCTTCGTCTACCGCCGGAAAGCCAGTCGACGAAGACGCGATGCTCGCCGCGCAGGCAGACACCGCAGCCTGGTACGGAAAGTTGAACGACGCACGCGACCTGACTGCACGAGCAATCGATTCAGCCCATCGCAACGATCTCCCGGAACCCGCCGGCGCCTATGAGGCAGAGTTAGCGTTGTTCGAGGTGGACTCCGGCAACTTGAAACAGGGACGCGCAGATGCCTATGCAGCAATAAAGCTGTCCCCGACTCGCAATGTGCAGGAGATGGCGGCATTGGCGCTCGCCCGCGCGGGTGACACGGCAGCGGCAGAAAAGCTGGCGGCAGAACTCGCCAAGACCTACCCTGCGGATACCTTGCTCCATAGGTATTGGCTTCCTTTGATCCAGGCTGCTGTCGCATTGCAGCACAAAGACCCAAGCCGGGCGGTGCAACTGCTTCAGAACCACGAGCGCCGTTGAGCTGTCGCGGCCCGGCATGTTTCCAGTTTATTTGCGCGGAGAGGCCTACCTCATGCTGCATGATGGCAAACATGCGGCGGCGGAGTTCCAGAAGTATATTGACCATCGTGGGTTAGTGCGGAACTCGCCATGGGGCGCGCTGGCCCGCCTCGGCCTGGCGCGTGCCTATGCGATGCAGGAAGACAGCACAAAAGCCCGGACCGCATATCAGGATTTTCTGACGCTGTGGAAGGACGCAGACCCTGATATACCAATCCTGAAGCGAGCCCAAGCTGAATATGTGAACTTTGAGTAGATAGCCCAAGCGTAAGTACTCAGAAAGCTTGGAGTCGCCAATGCACTCCTCCAGCACCTGCTCGTACCGAAGTCGGCTGCTCGGGTAGCGACGACAGCAGCTCGACCAGCCCGTTCCTTAAAAACGGGGTTTTCGGAAACAACCGGAATCGTAGTGGCCGAAAA
>CAWCOK010000005.1:0-78414 GCA_963797135.1 uncultured Acidobacteriaceae bacterium
CATTATTCCGCTCTACGAGCACTATTACCGCCGCATCCTCGACCGCACCGCTTAATCTCTCAATCCGCTGGCTTGAGTCATCCTTCGCACCACGTCGTCTACCGCGCTCGTCGCCGCCTCCAGCACCTGACGTCCACTCAGGGCGGCACCAGCCTCCAGCACCGGCATCCGTAGCGTCACCTTCGTTCCCCGTCCGGGCCTGCTGTTTATCTCCACGCTCGCACGGCGGCCGTACTGCACCTCCATGCGGTCCCGCACATTCCGCATCCCTATCCCCGCTCCCGACGGTGAAAATTCTCTGTTCGCCTGCAGACCCACGCCGTCATCCTCCACCTCGACCACCAGCATCCCGTCGTCAATCCTGCTCCGCAGAGTCACCGTTCCTCCGCTGATACGCGGCTCCAGCCCATGCTTGATGCTGTTCTCGATCAACGGCTGCAGCAACATTCCCGGCACCACCACATCCAGAGTCTCCTCCGCGATCTCCTTCACCACCTTCAGCTTCTCGCCAAACCGAACCACCTCGATGTCCAGGTAGTCGTCCGTAAACGCCAGCTCTTCGCTCAACGGAACAAACGCGTCGCGGTCCTTCAGCAACACACGCAGAATGTTCGCGAGCTTTACGATCATCTCCCGCGCCAGCTCCGGCTGCGATCGCACTAGCGACGTAATCGAGTTCAGCGTATTGAACAGAAAGTGCGGATTGATCTGCCGCTGCAACGCATCAAGCCGTGCCTCCAGCAACAGCCGCCCCTGCTCCTCCAGCTTCCGCTCCACTCGGATCGCATTCCATATCTTTAGCGGAATCCCCACAACAATCGGCGCTGTCGCGCAGATCAACAGCTCCACCCACCACTCATCCGAGTGCAGGTCAAAATACCTTCGCGGATAAAACCGCGCCAGCATGCTCGTGCAAAACTGCATTCCCGCGATCAGCACCAGCAGCAGAACCTGCCGGTCCAGATGCGGCCGCCGGAGGTTCCTCGTCACCCAGCGATAGATACTGAGGTCAATCATCGGAGAGAACGACCAAACCTCCTCCGGGTCCACAAATCTCCCGAACGATCCCGCCACTGCCGCCACGATCAGGTTCACCGGCAACGTCCAGTACTCGTGATGCCCCATCGCCGGCACCGCCAGCACCGCACCCCCAGCCATCGCAGCCAGAGGCCCAAACAGAATCCCCAACAGAATCGTCGTCTCAAACGACAGGTCCGCCGCCAGAAAGTTCGGTACCTTCACCCGGATCAGCACGCCCAGCACCAGCGGAGCGCAGATCATCGCAACCAGCCCAAGCGTCTGGCTCGGCGTCCGTCGCGGCTCCAACAGCAGGTCCTTGAACGTCTTCGACCGCGCCAGCGAACTCGATAACGCCGCCGCCACGCCCAGTTCTACCAGCAGCGTTATTAGAATCAGCGATTGCGAGATATGCACCACACCCCTACTTTACGCTCCACGCCGCTTCTGCCGCCTGCCACGAATCGCACCCGGCCCCGCCCGAATCTAATCTCCGTGAGCACTCAAACGTATAATCAAAAAGAGATGCCCTTCTCCGCAGTCAACAAGGTAGCCGACGCCGACTTCCCCACTCGTTGGGGACACTTCCGCATCCTCGGCTTTGAAGGCATCATCGACAATCCCGAAGCCTGCAACGACGCCCTCCCCGTCCCCCTAAAACGCATCGAAGGCGCCGTCGCCCTTGTCATGGGCGACGTCCACTCTGCGCCGCCCATCGTCCGCATCCACTCCCAGTGCCTCACCGGAGACGTCTTCCACTCGCTCCGTTGCGACTGCCGGCAGCAACTCGAGCTCGCCCTCGCCATGATCGCCGAAGCGGGCTCAGGCATCCTCCTCTACGAGCAGCAGGAGGGCCGCGGCATCGGCCTCATGGCTAAACTCCGCGCCTACGAACTTCAGGACCAGGGGCTCGACACTATCGAGGCCAACCTCGAGCTCGGCTACAAGGCCGACTGCCGCGAGTACGAGCTCCCCGCCGAAGTACTTAAGCATCTCGGCGTTCACTCTGTCCGTCTCATCACCAACAACCCTGCCAAGGTCGAGGCACTCGAACTCGCCGGAATCACCGTCGCCGAGCGCATATCAGCCATCGTCCCCACCGAGCCAACTTACGAGCGCTACCTCCAGACCAAGCGCGAAAAGATGGGCCACCTCGTCAGCTAGTCGACCACTGCGCTCCTACTAAATTCTCGACTAGAACCAGCTGCGCGGTGGCTTGCGCCCAGTTGGAAATGTGAATCGGTGGGATATAGGTGTCCTCGCCGCTCGGCGCCCCGTCCAAATATCCTCTCTAAAGAATGGGAGACGTCGATACAACGAAGTGCGGAGCCATGGGTCGCAGGCGCTGCCGATATTGGAAAGAGCGAGTGGCGGAGATTCGCTGCTCGTAGCTCCGGTGATGAGCAGTGTGCGACGACGCCTGATGTGTATCTGCTGGCGGGACGCGATTGGTACAACTACCGGACGAACGAGAAGGTGCTTGGCAGCCAGACAGTGAAGGTCCAGGCTCCATTGAGGCGATTCCGACATCACAACGTTGCACTGGAATAACGCGACCGGGCGACTGACGATGGAGGGTGCTAAGGCGTCGGATAAGGCCGAAACTGAGTTGGTTGAGGTGGTGGGGCGGTAGTCGTGGTCCGCGAGCGAGGGTGGTATCGTCATTGATTGTGTGTGATGCGAAATGTGGTTCCGCAGGGAAGTAATGGAGGGAAGACGCGTATGGGGATTCGGCTGCATTTCTGGGGCGCGGCGCAGACGGTGACGGGGTCGTCTCATCATCTTGAGTGCGCGGGGCGAAATATTCTGCTGGACTGCGGACTATTTCAAGGCAGGCGGCAGGAGGCGCAGGAGATCAACACGCATCTTGCGCTGGATCCGGCGCAGCTGAGTGACCAGAGCGGAGCGGGATTGACGTCGGTAGTGCTGTCGCATGCGCACATCGACCATAGCGGAAATCTGCCGGGCCTGATTCACCAGGGATATCGAGGCCCGATCTACACGACTCCGACGACGATCGATCTGTGCGACCCGATGCTGAAGGACAGTGCGCATATTCAGGAAGGCGATGCAGATTTTATGAATCGTCGGCGCGGCCGTCGGAAGATGATTGGAGTGCCGCCGGGAGCGGAGCCCGTTCAACCGTTGTATACACAGGATGATGCGACGCAGGTGATGCGTCAGTTCAAGCCGGTGAAGTTGCATGAGCCGCAGCTATTGGAGGGCTCGACGAAGGATGCAGGGTTCAGTATGTCGTTGACGAACGCGGGACATATGCTGGGTTCGGCTTGCGTGCTGGTGGAGGCGGTGGAGAACGGGCAGAAGACGCGACTGCTTTTCTCCGGCGACGTGGGGAGGAAGAACCTGCCGATTATTCAGGATCCTGATGCTGCGCCTGCGGCCGATTATCTGATTATGGAGAGCACCTACGGCAATCGGCTGCATCAGCCGGTTGGGCCGGTGAAGCAGAAGCTGGCGAGGCTGGTGAAGCGCGTGGCGGCTCGTGGAGGACGGATTATTGTGCCGGCGTTTGCTGTGGAGCGGACACAGCAACTGGTGTTGCTGTTGCATCAGCTGACCGATGAAAAGCTTATTCCAGAGCTACCGATATTTGTTGACAGCCCGCTGGCGACGAAGGTTACGGAAGTCTTTCGTAAGCATACGGAGGATTGGGACAAGGAGGCGTGCGAGTTCTATCACAAGGGCAACGATCCGTTTGGGTGGGAGCGGCTGAAGTACACGCAGACGGTGCAGGAGAGCAAGGCGCTGAACGATCTGCATGTGCCGTCGATCGTGATGGCGGCTTCGGGTATGTGTGAAGCGGGACGCATTCTGCATCACCTGAAGAACGGAATTGAAGATCCACGCAATTTGGTGTTGATCACTGGATATCAGGCGGCGAATACGCTTGGACGCAAACTGGTGGACAGGCTTCCGGAGGTGAACATCTTCGGCGAGCCGATGCGGGTGCGCGCCGAGGTTGATTCCATCGGTGAGTTGAGCGGGCATGCCGACCAGAACGAACTGTTGGCGTGGATGGAGCCGACGGTCAAAACGTTGAAGAAGGTCTTCCTTGTTCACGGAGAGCCATTGGCTCAGCAGGCTTTGAAAGAGGAGATTGAGGCTCGTTACAAACTTGATGTGATTATCCCAAAGCGAGGCGACAGGTTTGAGGTGAACTAGGTCAAGTTTCATTAGGAGTGAGCGGGAACTTCTGATACACTCAATAGTGTTGCCAGCGGAGAATCGAAAGGGATTTCGAGACGCCAAAGGGAACTGTGACATGGCTACGGGTGGTAGCCATATACGTCTTAGGGGACGTAGCTCAGTTGGTTAGAGCGCTGCCCTGTCACGGCAGAGGTCGCGGGTTCGAGCCCCGTCGTCCCCGCCATTCCGTAAGGTGGCACATTCAAGAAGTTACAGATAATGCGCTTCGCATGACTGAGATTCTCGGCTGCTTACGGATGATCATCCCCTATTCGAAGGTTTCGTCGCCGGTTGGTTCGTACAGCGGGACGTTGTTCATCGAATGCCTATACTTTGACAAAGTGTCGTACATGCGACGCCGCGCGCGGCTCTGATTGCCGAGCGGACGATGTTCCGGGACGCCATGCCATGGGTTGAAGGAGAGCTTTCTCGCGAAGTCCATCTGTGCTTGCGAAGTGAATGTTTGCTTGGGAATTCGGAGAGTCGCAACGGAGCGCCGCGGAGAAAGCTTTTCGGGCCAGTACACTCCTGCGTTTTCGATTGGCATGAGGTGAGGGTCGGTCTGCAACTGCACGCGAACATCGAAGAATGCATCTTCCGCTACGAGCGTATTTGCCATGGCCTGGCGGAGATAGTCGTCTGGTGGGCGCAGGGGAAGACGCGGTACCCGAGTACGACGTGAGGTCATTGGCCAGAAGGAATATTGCATCGCCTGACCTTCGCCAAGCAGATAGGGAACACAACTAAAGTAGGGAGCTTCGAGTGGACTGCTCTGCGTCTTGATCCAGAGTCCCTGCATGATGAAGTCGAGCACGTGGGGTCGATGCAGATTGAGGAAGTAAAAAATCTGCGCGTTTTTGAGACTTTGCACCTGCAACTGTGCGTTGGCGATGGTGTCGGGAGTGACAAAGGTTGGGGGCGAGACTCCAAACATGTCCTGTGTAAACTTCTCTTCTTCCATCAGCTTCGGCCCAGGAACGCCCATGAGCTTCACGCTGATACTCATGAAGCCAACGTCATCTATATCAGGAGTGATGTAAGGCCCGGGTCCTGAAAAGCGTACCCATGCCTTGTAGGTACGCGGTTCTGCGTAAATGCCGTGGCGAAGCTCGGGGGCAAGATTGTCATGCACAATGAACTCTGCGCGCACGATGCCGTGTGTCTTTGTATTGCCGCCGCGCTCGAAGGCCCCCGGCTTCCAAAGGTCTTGCATCTGTGCCCGGAAGCTGGTGATGATCGAATCGATCATCGCTTCTTCGTTGGGTAACAATTTCTCCTCGGCGATCTTCAGACCTTCGTTTGGACGAGGGAGATTGATGAGTTTGGTTACCAGTTGCGTGAGCGGTTCACGTAACACTGCATCGAATGCCGGACGAAAAAAAGGATCGAAGCGGCGTTCGATTTGAACCAGTTTTGTGGACAGATTCGCAAGGAAGTTCAGAAGCGCTGAACCGGTGTTTGCCTTCGGAATGGGGCGATCCGGGTTTGCAGTCAAGCTGCTCCTCTTGGAGGTACGACTTTCAAGGACTAAGAAGCCGGAAACTGCAGCGCGAAGTGTATCGTTTTTTTCTTATCCCAGTAGACGAGTCCTAGATAGAAGCCGGGTCCGATCTGCCGAATCTCGTCCCGGATATGTTTCGCAAGCAACGACGTTTTGGAGTAGTCAAGGACGATGCACTCTTTGCCGTCAAATAAGCTCTGTGTTTTATAGACCTGCGCGACAATGGCATTAACTCCAAAGGAGAGAATGCGGTTGGTTAGGGTGCCGTGCGCGGCGTCGAAGCTCTTGCCCTGCCAAGTGAAGATGTTGATGAGGTGGGCGATCTCCGGAGAAAACTTTGTTCCCTCAGCGATGATCGCGGTACCCTGTGCCTCTCCGCTCGGAATATCTCCGGCAGGACTGTTTGAGAATAGATCATCAAGCTGTTTCTCAGACATTGCCAGCAATTGATCAGCGGTGTAGGCCATAGCCCGTTCTCCTTCGGCGCGAAGTATCTTTGATGTGGTCCTGGGGCCCAGGTGAATATCGCCAACTATGACGGTGTTAGCTTTCTTTGTCAATGCGGTAGCCTGAAGGCGCAATTAGTTTCAGCTGGAGTGGAGACGCAAGAGTGAAGAACGCGGACCCTCAAAGGATGACTGCCGAGTTTATCGTCGTCGGCTCCGGAGCCGGGGGCGGCACACTGGCCGCGCGTCTTGCCGAACTTGGACATAGCGTGATTCTGCTGGAGGCGGGAGGGGACCCGAAGGCCGTTCCTGAGCCGGAGCCACGTGGGGTCAGTGGCGGACTTCCGAACGACTATGACGTCCCGGTTTTCCATGGGTATTCATCGGAGAACAAGGCTATCGCGTGGAACTTCTTTGTGCGTCACTATGCAAATGACGAGCAGCAGGTGAAGGATCCTAACTATGTAGAAAATTTCGAAGGACAACGGGTTGATGGCGTCCTTTACCCGCGATCCTCAGCTCTTGGCGGCTGCACTGCTCACAACGCCATGATCATGGTCTACCCACACAATGCGGACTGGGATGGCATTGCGGAGTTGACTGGAGATGACTCGTGGAGGGCGGAGCATATGCGAAGCTACTTCGAGCGTCTTGAGAGATGCCGCTACCGGTGGTTTCATCGTGTGCTTGCGAAGTTAGGGTTCAACCCCACGCGACACGGCTGGAGTGGATGGCTAAATACGGAAAAGGCTATTCCTCTATCATCGCTCCTTGATGGAACGCTGGTACGTGTAGTTATTCTCTCCGCATGGAAGGCGTTCGCGAATGCTGGCAGCCGACGTGATCACCTGCGCTGGCTATGGAAGGGCGGATTCGACCCAAATGATTGGCGATTGGTAAAGGAGAATGCCGGCGGAGTACGGTATCTCCCTCTAACAACTGAGCGGCATGCTCGTGTGGGGACTCGCGAACGCGTCCTTGCGGTGTCGCGGCAACAAACGCAGCGACTGCATGTAGAACTCGATGCGCTTGCGACGCGTGTTTTGTTCGACGACTCCAATCGAGCGATTGGAGTCGAGTATCTCAAGGGGAGACGTCTCTACAGAGCCCACAAAGACGCTGACGCGAATGCCGGTGAGATACGCGCTGCATTTGCCACGCGCGAGGTCATCCTGTGTGGCGGAGCTTTCAATACCCCCCAACTTCTGATGCTCTCGGGAATCGGGCCTGGGGATGAACTCGCGACGCATGATATTCCTTTGCGTGTAGATCTTCCGGGAGTGGGTAGAAATCTGCAGGATCGCTATGAGATCCCTGTCGTAAACCGTATGAACTTTCCGCAGTGGCGAGTTTTTCGCGGAGCGCGTTTTGCCCAGGACGACCCGTTATTCAAGCAATGGCAGCGTCTACGTCAGGGGCCCTATATTACGAATGGAGGTGTCCTTGCTGCTTTTCGTCGTTCATTTGCCGATCGCGAGACCCCCGATATTTTTTGCCTTGCGCTGCTTGGTCTATTCCGCGGCTATTTCCCGAACTACTCAGCCTTGTTTGCGGAGAACCTGAACTATCTGACATGGGTTGTGCTGAAGGCGCATACCAACAATTGCGCGGGTCGGGTTAAGCTACGCTCATCCGATCCTCGGGATACACCAATCATCAACTTCCACTATTTCGATGAAGGTAACGATGATCGGGGCGAGGACATCGCAGCGGTTGTTGAGGGAATCCGCTTTGTTCGTAAGATCACACAGTACTTCAAGGACAAGAAGCTCATTGCTCAAGAAGAGCTGCCGGGAGATTCCGTTCAGAGCGACGAGGAACTGAAGGCTTTTGCTCGCGCTCGTGCGTGGGGCCATCACGCCTCGTCCACCTGTGCCATAGGACGGCGAGAACAGGGCGGTGTGCTTACTAGCGACTTTCGCGTCCATGGGACGCAAGGGTTGCGTGTTGTAGACGCCTCGGTCTTCCCGCGAATACCGGGCTTTTTTATCGTGAGCGCGGTTTACATGATTGCCGAGAAAGCGGCGGACGTTATCTCGGCGGATGCCCGTAAGTTGTGATGAATGAATAAACTGCGTTGACAAGGTACGCGGTCAACGATATCTTTTGTCCTCAATACGTTCCGGGCCCCGTTATCAAAGTTTGTGCATGTAAAAGGGAGACGGCGGACTGCATAAGCCAGCATCCCAGAGCCTGTCTGAATGTGTTGTGCCCCTTCTTCCGGGTTATAGAGTTTTCGAGAGTCGGCTGGTTTTCGATATCAAGACTTGAGTCGTTGTAAAGCAAACATGACTCCCCAATCCAATCTTATGGTCGTCGTACCCATTCTTGAGAGCCGGGAAGGCAGAACTCCGTCGGATGCTCTCAACGATGAATATCGAGCCTGGTGTGGTTAATCCTGAAAACTCTCTCCTGCCTTTCTCTCAACTGGGAACATTGCATTTTGCACGCTTCGTCATTCTCGAAGACAACACAAGGGACGATCTCACCGCATATGGATCGGAACCTGCCAGCGCTACAAAGTCTCTCGCATTTCTCTGCGACTTCGATGGATCGCGCGATATCTTTCTGCGGGACCTCACCACGCATACCGACGCCGGCTTGCGGGCTTTGTTCTCATGTTGCGAACCGGCGCCGGGGACGGATTTGTTGAGCTGGTTGGAAGCAAATGACAAACCAGCGTCGGCGGCTTATGTGAACTGGATTGGCCGCACGGTGAAGCAAGTGCGCGAGGAGAGCGCTCTCTATGCTGCCCTGGTTCCTCGAATGGACAGCGTGAGCCGGCAGATGAGTGCGAGGCAAGTGTGGAGCGAGATGCGTCAGTATGTTAAGCAAGAGCAGGCTTCGGGGCGGCTCCTGCTTACGCCGCCGGAATCCACGCCGGTATCCTGGCAGATCAAGAACCTGTTGCATTGCATTGGAGTGCCTTTGCTCCTACTGCTCTTCCTCCCTCTTATTCTTCTCTATCTGCCGATCTTTCTGATTCAACTTCGCCTTCACGAAATAAGTGATCCGGTGATTGCGCCGCGCCCTAGTGTGGAGCACGCATATCAGTTGGCTAGGCTTGAGGATCGCGTCATTACGAATCAGTTCAGCGCATATGGAAATATCAAGCCTGGACCGTTTCGCAGGTGGACGATCACCGCTGTCTTTTTCGCCATCGACTATACGGCGCGCCATATATTCAACCGAGGGTTTCTGGCTCGCGTTGTGACGATCCAGTTTGCTCGCTGGGTTTTTCTTGACAACAATACCCGCGCCTTCTTCGCTAGCAACTACGATGGCAGTCTCGAAGCTTATATGGGCGATTTCATCAACAAAGTGGCATGGGGGCTCAACGTTGTCTTCAGCAACGGCCTTGGTTATCCGAGAACAAATTGGCTCATAGCCGGCGGGGCCAAAGACGAACTGACCTTCAAGGACTACCTGCGTCGACATCAGTTGCCGACGCAGGTCTGGTACAACGCAACTCCCGGCGTTACGGCTCACGACAAAGAACGTAACGCACGTATCCGGCAGGGGCTTGAGAAAGACAGAATTAGCGATATCGAGTTGAAGCAATGGATCAGCCTATTTGGGTAGTTTTGAATAGCCCTAGACAACAGGAGTGATCAGTAAGCAAGATGCAACCGCTCACACAAGCCGATTACCCCGACATGCAGGGGCTGCTGCGCTTTGGGTACGGCAAACTCACGGCCGCGTGCTTTCAGTTGCTGCGGATCGACGATGCATCTGCCGCGCGCCGGTGGCTTTCTCAGGTTGCTGTAACGAGCGCCGAGGTGCAGGATCCTCCACCATCGCAGTCACTCCAGGTCGCATTCACAGAGCGCGGACTCCGCCGGCTTGGCATTTCCGATGAGATTCTCAATGGATTCTCGGCCGAGTTTCTTTCTGGTATGACCGGTGATGACAACCGCTCTCGTCGCCTCGGCGACGTTGGTGCGAACGCGCCTGAATATTGGGAATGGGGAGCAAGGGAAGCGACGCCCGACCTTGTCGTAATGATGTACGCGAAACCAGAACTGTTCGGGACGTGGAAAAACAGCCTTCAATCAGAGTTGAAGAACTCCGGCTTCAGTCTGCTCGCGTGCCTTCCCACATCTGACATGGACGGTGTTGAGCCATTCGGCTTTGTTGATGGAGTGAGTAGCCCGACGTTGGATTGGGAGCGGAAGCGTAACCCGTCCAGCGATAAGCTGGACTACGAAAATGTCGTGATGCTCGGTGAGTTCGTTCTTGGGTATCCGAACGAATACGGCAAGTACACGACAAGACCGCTCATTGCCGACACGGTCGCCGACCTTCCGGAGGCTGAAGATTCGCCCGGTCTGAGAGATCTGGGACGAAATGGCAGCTACGTGGTCATTCGCCAGTTGGAACAAGACGTCCGCGGCTTCTGGAAATCTCTCAATGCGTATTCGGGGGGCGATCCCGCACAGCAGCGAGGAGCTCGCCGAGAGAATCGTAGGCCGCAAGATGTCGGGCAATCCTTTGGTTCCGCTTTCTCAAGCAGGCGTCAATGGCGTTGGACCGGATCCGGAAGACCGCGCCCGCAACAACTTTACCTTCACTTCAGATCCCAATGGTGTCATGTGCCCATTTGGGGCGCACATCCGCAGAGCGAATCCACGTAATGCTGATCTGCCTCCAGGCACGCCCTCAGGAATTATTGAACGCCTTGTGCATATACTGGCGCTCAATCGCCTCGCAGAGGAGAGTGAGGCGCCGAAAGACATGGTCGCCTCTACTCGTTTTCATCGTCTGCTTCGTCGCGGTCGAGAGTATGGTCCAGAGGTTGTCGCCAGTCAACGACTCGAACCCACACAGCCTGGCGAGCAGCCTACCGGTCTGCACTTCATTTGCCTGAATGCGAACATCGGACGGCAGTTTGAATTTATCCAGAGCGCGTGGCTGATGGATGCAAAGTTCGATGGACTTAGCGGCGAGAGCGATCCGTTGCTCGGTAACCGTGAGCCCGTTGCCGGCGCTCCAACCGATAGCTTTACGCTTCCCGATTCTGCCGGGGTGCGCCGACGAGCTTAACAACCTGCCGCGTTTCGTCACAGTGCGCGGCGGAGCCTATTTTTTCATGCCCGGTTTACGTGCGCTACGATATCTGGCACGCGCCGTCAGAGTTTGAGCTACATGGGAGACATGATGCGACGTTTTTCCTGGAAGCAGAGTCATTTCAATTATCGACACGCCAAAGTTGCGACTGCTTGCTCGTGTCGCTGTCACCACCGCTGTTGCCGCGATGCTTCTCACGCCGCAGGGCTGTCATAGAACGATCGGAGCTCCTGGCATCGCCGGTCTGGTAAAAGATGAGGCGAAACTCTCTAATCGACCTCCGAGTAGTTTTCCGGCAGCTGATGAGGACTACTTTCACGACATGGATGGGGGCATTGCCCTTTCTACGGGTGAAGTCAAAGGTCGCAATACATGGCTCGTGTGGACGGCTGGAAATGACCGTCTGTGGGATCTTCTGACGAAGACAAGCGTGGGAAATCTCGACTTCATCAAGACTCTGTCTTCTTATCCGGGGTTGAAGGCCAGTCGCGACAATCGTTGGGAATATCTTGGCCTTGTCAACGAGCCTTGCTTTACGAAAGCAACCGGTCCCGATCCGAAGCGCTACGGCCTCTGGCTCGATCAAGCGTGATCCCAATTGCCCCGGCGATCCATTCGAGAATGAGCAGAAGTATCCCGGAGTTAAGATCGGCGCTCGAGGCAAGAACATCGATGCCGGTTCTTATTACGGATACGCGACAGGTATTGTTGGTCTACGCCTCTTTCCAAATCCCGACTTTGATGAGAAGCGCAGCAAAGAAGTGGGACCCGGAGCGCTATTACACCGATCCGAAATACTACCTCTCGAAGGATCTCGTACGCCCATATCGCGTAGGAATGTCGTGCGCTTTCTGCCATGTGGGGCCGAATCCAGTGAAGCCGCCTGACGATCCTAACAATCCCAAGTGGGAAAACCTCAGTTCAAATGTAGGCGCTCAGTACTTCTGGATCGACCGCATCTTCGATTGGAATCCTGAGAGCAGCAGCTATATCTTCCAGCTCTTCCATACCTCGCGGCCGGGCACTCTGGATACCTCCTTAATCTCCACTGACAACATCAACAATCCGCGATCGATGAACGCCGTGTATTCTCTCGGACCGCGACTTGACCAGGCGCTGCAGCTGGGGTAAGGAGCATCTAGCCGACGGGCAAAAAGATAATAAGCAGTTCAACGACTACGTCTCTTCCGGTCCGCTTACCCGCTTCTACACTGCGCCAGACATCGTCCAGACGCCGCGTGTCTTGAAGGACGGATCCGACTCGGTTGGAGCTCTGGCTGCGCTCAACCGCGTGTATCTGAACATCGGAACGTTCAGCGAGGAATGGTTGTTGCATTTCAACGCGCTTGTCGGCGGCAAGGAGATCACTCCGATCAAGGTGAAGATGCTCGAGGGATAACTCCAGCTACTTCGCCGCTACCGAAAATCAGACTGTGGATATGGCTCTGTTTTTCCTCAAGAGCACGGACCCGCATCTGCTCAAAGATGCTCCTGGAGGAGCTGCCCATCTCACGCATGATGAAGCTGTATTGAAGCGCGGGAAGATTGCGTTTGCAGAGCGTTGCGCACGGTGCCACTCAAGCAAATGTCCAACGCCGCCGCCTAATGCTGATCCGGCCAGCTGCGCTGGCTCGGGGTATATGGATTGCTGGAACCGTTACTGGGAGTGGACCAAAACGGAAGACTTCAAGAGCAAGATGCGTCAGATCGTTCTGGCTCCTGATTTCACGCAAGGGCAACTACCTTTCGACTGAGCTGCGAGTGCCGGTGACGCTGCTGCAGACAAACGCCTGCAGCCCGCTTGCGACGAACGCTCTCGCCGGAAATATCTGGGATAACTTCTCTTCGCAGTCCTACAAGGAGCTTCCGTCCGCTGGAACGATCACGATCTACGATCCGTACACGGGCCAACCCAAGCCGTACACGCTTCCGGCGGGAGGTCGCGGATATACTCGTCCTCCGTCGCTCATCAGCGTGTGGTCGACTGCTCCATTTCTTCTTAACAACAGCCTGGGCAAGTTCAACTCGAGTCCTTCCGTGGAGGCTCGTCTGGATTCATTCCAGAATTCGATCGAGCAGCTCTTGTGGCCTGAGAAGAGGCAGTATGATTCACTGCTGGGAGACAAGATTCCTGGAACGATTGATCGCACTACGGACCGCAGCTATCTTCGCGTCGCCAACGGATATCTTCCCGACTTTCTGGATGCTCTCCATGGCCCGGTTGGACGGCTGTTCCCGTGGCTCTTCAATGAATCCGGAATACAGATAGGGCCAATTCCAAAGGGAACTCCGGTTGGATTGCTATCTAATCTGAACGTCGTTCCGGAGACTCGCGATCCTGCGGAGCGAGCGGCGTATCAGAAGAAGGTCCTCGATCTCCTCGTCAGCGTAAAGCACCATCTGGAAGCTCTTCCTGCTAACGCATCGGACGATGAGGTCAACAAGGCGTTTGCCGATCTCAAAGAGCCGCTGCTGGAACTGAACAAGTGTCCGGATCTTGTGGTGAACCGCGGTCACTACTTCGGAACAAGCTGCTTTTGCCGAAGAGCCTCCGCTCAGCGATGACGACAAGCGTGCGTTGATCGAGTTTCTGAAGACGTTTTAGAGGCGGTTGCGAATACATCAACGTTGCTTGAGGGCTTCGAGTTCGTCGAGCGTGCGCGGCCAGTCGGAGCCGAGGAGGCGAGAGAGGCTGCGATCTGCGAGGACCTTTCCTGCCGGTCTGGCAACGTGCGCAGTAGTTGGTCTCGTTGTCGGCGTAACGGATGCGCTGGATCTTTTCGCCGCATCGTGGGCAGGGCTCGCCGAAGCGTCCGTGAACGGCCATGTCTTTGCGGAAGGCGGTGACTTTTTCGGGGAAGCTTGCGTCTGCTTCGGAGTTCAGGCGGTCGATCCAGAGCTGAAGGGTTTCGCGAGTGGCTGCGTAGAGTCGCTGCCATTCTTCCGGTTTGAGCTTGTGGGTTTGCGTGATGGGCGAGAGCTGCGCTGCGTGAAGGATCTCGTCGGAGTAGGCGTTGCCGATGCCGCTGAGGATGCGGGGATCGGTGAGGGCTCGCTTGAGGGTGCGGTTTTCGGCGGTGAGCGCGTTGCGGAAGGACTCGAGGTCGCTTGAGAAGATCTCGAGTCCTCCGGGATCGATGGAGTGAAGGTCGTCTTCGCTGGCCATGAGGTGCAGGGAAGCGCGGCGTTTGGAGCCGGCTTCGGTAAGGACGAGCGAGCCGTCGGGGAAGTCGAAGGCGGCGAGGTTGTTGCGGCCGCCGAGTTTGGCGTCGCGTGGACGCCAGTGAAGGCGTCCGGCGATCATGAGGTGGAGGACGAGCCAGAGGTCGTTGTCGAAGCCGATGGCGATGCGCTTGCCGATGCGGCGCATCTCACGGACGTTGCGGCCTTCGATATCGGTGATGGGTGGCTTTACGGTTCGGAGCAGGAACGGGCTGGCGATGCGGATGTGTTCGAGCGGCTTGCCGACGATGCGCGGAGTGAGCGCGTGAATGTAGGCGGCGATATCGGGGAGCTCCGGCATCGATTATCAGCTTGCATCGGGCGGCGCGGGTTTGCAACGTGTTTGGGTGAATGCGTTGGTTTAGGGTTAGGTTAGGAGAACGAGGAGATTGACATGGATGAGCAGAAGCAGATTCGGGTGATGAGTGTGGACGATCATCCTCTGCTGCGAGAGGGAATCGTTGCGGTTGTGAACAGCCAGAAGGACATGCAGATTGTGGCGCAGGCCGCGACAGGGCAGGAAGCGATTGAGCAGTTTCGGAAGCATCGTCCGGACGTTGTTCTGATGGATCTGCGGCTGCCGGACATCAGCGGGATCGATGCGATGATTGCGATCGGCAAGGAGTTTCCAGAGGCTCGCGTGATCGTGGTCACGACGGTGGAGGGTGACGCGGAGATCAGCCGGGCGCTTGCGGGGGGCGCTCGTGGTTACGTGTTGAAGAGCATGCCTCCGAAAGACCTGGTTGAGGTGATTCGCCAGGTGAATGCGGGGAAGAAGCGCATTCCGAGCGAGGTCGCGGCTCGGCTGGCGGAACACTTTGACGGCGACGCTCTGACGGCGCGGGAGGTTGAGGTGCTTGCGCAGGTTGCGAGCGGAAATCGGAATCGAGATATTGCTGACAAGCTCTTCATCACGGAGGAGACGGTGAAGGTGCACATCAAACACATCATGGAGAAGCTGGATGCAAAGGACCGCACGCAGGCCGTCTCGATAGGAGTCCGGCGGGGTATCATTCACCTGTAGTCCCCCCCCGGTTTTTGCGCAAGATTCTGATTACAAAAAGCTTAGGTCCGGACCTCGATCTAAAGTCCCATAAATATCAATTATTTCCTGCAAGATCCTGATTCTAATGATAAAACCCCTGCGAATCCGCAGGGGTTTTCCTTCTTAATCACTGATACAAGTTTAGCAAACCTGAGGTAATTAATCGGCAAATGGAAGTGTTTGAAAGGATTGCAGTTAAGGGCAAAGGGGGCTTGACAGCATTTCTGTGGAAAAAATGGGGCGTTGGTGAGTGGGAATCCCACTTCCAACGCCCAGGGTCGCTGTCTTTCGTTGATTTATAGGTTGAGAGTAGGCGCGGGGACGCTCGTTCGCATCGCTCTATGGAGTGTTTTTGGAGTACCTCGATGGGGTTAGTGCCGGGCTGATCGCGAGGACCCGCAGGTTCTTCGGCTTGCGCCGCTCAAGATTACAAAGGATAGGCCGGTGGTCAGTGTCATCCTGCGAAGAAATGCGGGGGTTCCTCGCTTCGCTCGGAATGACGCTCGGAGAGCCAAGAGCCTTCTGAAGCATGCCGTTTTATCGGCGGGATCTATTTCTTGTATTGGTAGGGTGCGGTGTTGACGTTCTGGTTGTAGCGGATGTTGGTGTAGATTGCCGTGCGGTAGTCGCCTGCCGGCGTGAAGAACTGCTGCTTGAGGGAGATGGCGCGGTTGAGGTCTACCCAGATGACGATGTGGGAGAACATGTTGCGCACGCCCGGGTCCTTCGAGACGAGATCGAGCTTGGTTACGGGAACGGTGGCTGCGCCGTCGGACATCTGCTCGGCGCCGAGGTCGGTGATTGTCCAGGCTTTGCCAAGGTCGGAGCCTGAGCCGCCGAAGCCGAGGGTGAGGAAGGACTCTGTCTGGGCCTTGTTTTTGCCGGTGTCGTAGAGCTTAAGGTCTTTTGTGCCGGGATCGAAGACGGCGAGCTTGCCGTCTTTGTACGAGATGAATTTGGCTGAGGGCGGATTGATTTTCGCCCCCATGTCGAGTTTGTTGCCGTTCTTCCTGTAATAGATTGAGCCGATCTGGGTGGTCGTCTCTTTGACGACGAGTTCGTAGAAGTCCCACTTGAAATCGGCCTCTGCAGTCTTGAACTTTGCGCTGGAGGCGTCGAGGGCGCGAAGGTCAGCGTCGAGTTGTCCCGGTTTGGTTTGGGCGGGGAGGGCGAGCGGCGCTATGAGGAGTAGGAGGGCGAGATGGCGAGTCATGCTTTGTTTTCTCACGCTTAGGTTAGATGCAGTTAGCTAGAGGAGGATATCGGGTGACCATGAGCATCTTGCGAAGAACTGCGGGGGTTCTTCGTCTCCAGCCCAGAATGACGGGCAAAATTTTTGGCCTCAATCAGCGAGTGATCCAGGCGTCGTAGGCGATGATGTGGCCTTGGGCGTCGCGGACGGGTTCGTAGCGCTCGAGGGTGACTTCGCCGGCGATGGGTTCGATGATGCGCAGGATGGCGGCGCGGATGGCGGCGTCGGTGGTGGCTCCGTTGGCGGCGCGATCGATGTCGTCGGCGCGGATCTGGTAGATGAAGCGGCTGCTTCGCCCTCCGTGGTGCCTGCTTCCTTGACGAGAACCTCGGAGGAGTGGAGGGCGACGGTCTCGACCGGGCGTCCTTGAAGTCGATGAAGTGCGGGCCGACGAACATGAAGAGGAGGATGAGCGTGACCATGACGTCGTAGTGAAAGCTGCCGCGTTCGTAGGTCCAGAAGAAGTAGCTGCGAAGAGTCTTGAACATGTTTAGACTCTTGCTCGACTGCTTGCGTGATGACGGTCTGGCCGTTCATGTAGGGGACGAGGACGTCGGGAACTTTGATGGTGCCGTCGGCCTGCTGGTAGTTTTCGAGGATGGCGAGGTAGGTGCGGCCGACGGCGAGGCCGGAGCCGTTGAGGGTGTGGAGGAACTCGGACTTCTTGGCGCCTGCGGGACGATAGCGGATGTTGGCGCGGCGGGCCTGGAAGGCTTCGAAGTTGGAGCAGGAGCTGATCTCGCGGTAGAGGTTCTGGCCGGGGAGCCAGACCTCGAGGTCGTAGGTCTTGGAGGAGGCGAAGCCCATGTCGCCGGTGCAGAGGAGCATGCGGCGGTAGGGAAGGCCGAGGCTCTCGAGCACGGTCTCGGCGTGGCGGGTGAGGGCTTCGTGCTCGGCGTCGGAGTCTTCGGGCGTGGTGAACTTGACGAGCTCGACCTTCTGGAACTGGTGCTGGCGGATCATGCCGCGGACGTCCTTGCCGTAGGAGCCGGCTTCGCTGCGGAAGCAGGGAGTGTAGGCGCAGAAGGAGATGGGGAGCTGGGCCTCGTCGAGGGTCTCGTCGCGGAAGAGGTTGGTGACGGGGACCTCGGCGGTGGGGATGAGCCAGTGGTCGCTGTCCTGAAATTCGCCGGGAACGTAGGGGCCCTTGTCGTCGCAGTGGAAGAGGTCTTCGGCGAACTTGGGGAGCTGGCCGGTGCCGAAGAGCGATCTTCGAGTTGACCATGTAGGGCGGCAGGACCTCGGTGTAGCCGTGCTCGCGGGTGTGCAGGTCGAGCATGAAGTTGGCGAGGGCGCGCTCGAGGCGCGCGCCCTGCGCCGAAGTGGACGACGAAGCGGGAGCCGGAGATCTTGGCGGCGCGGTTGAAGTCGAGGATGCTGAGGGCCTCGCCGAGCTCCCAGTGGGGCTTGGCGGGTGAAGTCGAACGTAGGCTTGCTCGCCCCAGGTTTTCTCTTCGCGGTTGCCGTGCTCGTCGCGACCGACGGGGACGCTGTCCTGCGGGAGATTGGGGATGGTCTGGAGGATTGTGCGGAGACGCTCGTCGGCGGCGGTGGCGCGGGCTTCGAGGGACTCGACCTCGGTCTTGAGGGATGTGGTCTGCTCGGTGACGCGCGGTGGCGTCGCCGCCGTGACTTGCGAAGCCGGGCGATCTCTTCGGTGAGCTTGTTGCGCTGGGCTTTGAGGGTTTCGACCTGGGTGATGGCGTCGCGGCGTTCGCGGTCGATGGCGGCGAAGTCGCCGAGGGCGGCGGCTGGGTCCATGCCCGGGCGCGCAGTTTTTCTTCTACTACGGGCAGGTTGGCCCGGACAAATGCTAAGTCGATCATTTGGACTTTATTTTAGCGGGTTTGGTGGCGTGGCGCGGAAATCCGCATGAGAAGCAGGTGTCTCCACTACGCGACTACCGGTTCCGGCGAAATGCAGAGATAGCTCTGATGTAAGGATGACGAAAGCGGTTACTCTTGAAGTATGCGTGCATTTATTGCTGTTGCTCTCGTTCTTGCCCTTCTTCTGCCCGGTGCTGTGCCTGCTCATGCTGATGCGTACCATGCGAAGCCGAAGCTGGTGGTGGTGCTGGTAATCGACCAGTTTCGCGGGCGACTATCTGGACCGTTATCGCGATGACTTCAAGACGCCGAACGGGTTCAACCTGTTTCTGAAGAAGGGCGTCCATTTCACGGATTGCTACTACGACTACGCGAACCTGATGACGGCGGCGGGACACTCGACGATCGGAACGGGGAGCTATACGGACGGGCACAAGATTCCGCTGAACGAGTGGTGGGAGCTGAGCGGACGGCAAGCTGCACGCGGTGACGTCGGTGAGCGACGAGCGGTACAAGCTGGTGGGCATGCCGGAGGGCGAGCGAAGTTTCTCCGGGAGCTTCGCCACATCGAGAGGCGGCGTCGACGCTGGGCGATGAGCTGGTGCTGGCGACGCAGGGCAAGGCAAGGTGTTTGGTGTCTCGTTCAAGGACAGCGCAGCGATTCTGACCTCGGGCCATGCGACGAAGGGGGCGTTCTGGATGGACCATGACTCGGGTGCATTTGTCACGTCGACGTACTGGATGCCGGAGCTGCCGGCGTGGGCGAAGGCGTTCAACGCGAGTGATGCCCGGGCGAAGGCTCGCGCAGACGGCTGGTGTGCCGGAGGCGGCGAACTTCTATGAAGAGGTGGGGCAGAAGCCGGCCGCGGTGCAGTACATGTTCGACTTTGTGAAGGCAGTTGGTGACGAACGAAAAGCTGGGTCAGAACGGCGTGACCGACATGCTGACGGTTTCGATCAGCAACACGGACATCCTGGGGCACAAGGTTGGGCCGGATTCGCCGAGGCAGCGGGAGATGATCGACTGCGTGGACGTTGCGCTGAACGACTTCTTCACGTTCCTGGACAAGCAGGTGGGGCTGCAGAATGTGATCGTGGCGCTGTCGGGAGACCATGGTGTTGCTCCGACGATGCGCGCGGCGAACGATGCTCAGATGACGTCGTCAGCAATCAAGAGTGCGGCTCTGTTGAAGGCGCTGGAGGCGGAGCTTCAAAAGAAGTGGCCAGGCAAAAAAGGTGAGAAGTATGTGCTGAGCGGAGAGTATCCGTACATTCAGCTGAACCAGGAGGCGTTTGAAGCGGCGCATCGTTCGGAGCTGAGGCCGAGACGGCTGCGGCTGAGACGCTGAAGGATCTGCTGGCGAAGCGTGGCGACGAATTTGCGGTGACGAGTGCGAAGCAGGCAACCCCTGCCGGACGGCAGATGAATCCGCTGGCACTGGGGAGCGTGTATCCGGTGGCGAAGATGCGGACCGGAGAGATTCCGGATACGGAGCTTGGCCGGAGAATTCTGCACAGCTATTCGCCGTATGTGGGATGGGCGATCTGGCTGAACTTCAGCAGCGTTCGAGTTTCCGGGAACGGAGGAGGGGGCGACGCACTACTCTTCGTTTGCCTATGACCGGCATGTTCCGCTGGACTTCTATGGCACGATGTTCATTCCGGGGACGTATCACGATCGTGTAGCGCCGGTGGATATTGCGGCGACGTTTGCTTCGATTCTGCGAGTGAACCAGCCTTCGAGCGTGGAAGGGCATGTGCTGACGCAGGTGATGAAGCCGGATACGGGCGATGGCAGCGGCCTAGCGGCGCAGGGAAGCGGCAGTGCCACAGTGAGCACGCAAGGGGCCGGATATGCGGGTGAACGTGGCTGGGGTGGAGCTGCGTTCGCCGGTGATTGCGGCGAGCGGAACGTTTGGGTATGGGGTGGAGTTCGAGGAGATCGTCTCGCTGGATCAGATCGGCGCGTTCGTGACCAAGGGGCTGTCGCGCGAGCCGATGGCGGGGAATCCGACGCCGCGGATTATTGAGACGGCGGCGGGGATGATCAACGCGATCGGGCTGCAGAACATGGGGGTGCGAGCCTTTGTGGCGGAGAAGCTGCCAAAGCTGCGCACGATGAAGGGCGCAGTGGTGATCGCGAATGTCTTCGGCTTCACGGTGGAGGACTGCCTGGAGGTGATCCGGGTACTGAATGACGCCGAAGGCATCGCGATGTACGAGCTGAATGCGAGCTGCCCGAATACGAGCCATGGAGGGATGGTCTTCGGGACTGATCCGGGGCTGCTGTATGAATTGGTGACGCGGACGCAAGGGAGCTTCGCTGCGGCCGCTGATGGTGAAGCTGTCGCCGAATGTGACGAACATCGGGCAGATGGCCGAAGGTGGCGGCGGATGCGGGGGCGGATGCGGTGTCGCTGGTGAATACGTTTGTGTCACTGGCGATTGATGTGGAGACGCGAAAGCCGCGGATCGCGAATGTGACCGGCGGGCTGTCCGGGCCGGCGATCAAGCCGATCGCAGTGCGGATGGTTCATGAGGCTGCGAAGGCAGTGCGGATTCCAGTGGTGGGTATGGGTGGGATTGTGCGGGCCGAGGATGCGGTGGAGTTCATGATGGCGGGAGCGAGCGGCGGTGCAGGTGGGCACGGCGAGCTATGCGGATCCGCGGGCGGTGGAGAATATCGCGAATGGGATGAAGAAGTGGTGCGTTTCGCATCAAGTGGACCAGGTGTGGAATCTGACAGGGTCGGCACTGCTTGTAGCCATTGTTGTGCCAGCTGCGGCAGTTTTTGGGTTGGGTGCGGGCAGCATAAAATGGTGAGTGATGACCTCACATAGTGCTCCTGCAACTGTCTCCGTCGATCTTCGTCCTGTTCGCCGCGCTCTTCTTTCTGTTACGGATAAGACCGGTCTTGTTGAGTTTGCCCAGGCGCTGGCTGGCCATGGGGTTGAACTGGTTTCCACCGGTGGGACCGCGAAGGCGCTGCGCGATGCCGGGCTGGCAGTGAAGGACATCAGCGAGCTGACTGGGTTTCCCGAGATGCTGGATGGACGGGTGAAGACGCTGCATCCGAAGGTCCATGGCGGGATTCTGCACATGCGCGGCAACGCGGAGCATGTGGCGGCGGTCGAGTCGCATGGGATCGAGCCGATCGACATGGTCGTGGTGAACCTGTATGCCTTTGAAAAGACGGCGCAGAAGCCGGGTGTGGCGTTTGCCGATGTGATTGAAAATATCGATATCGGCGGGCCGTCGATGGTGCGGTCGGCGGCGAAGAACTTTGAAGATGTTGCGATCGTGACTTCCGTTGCGGACTACGCGACTCTGGCGGAGGAGTTGACGGCGAACAACGGCAGCCTGAGCCGGGCGACGCGCTGGCGGCTGGCGAAGCAGGCGTTTGCCGTGACGGCGGCCTACGACGCGGGGATTGCGACGGCGCTGGAGAGTATTGAAGCCCCTACTGGCGCGGCGGTATTTGCTGCCGATGCAGTTGCCGCAGACGGTGCGGATCATCGACCCGCTGGCGCAGACGCTGCGATATGGGGAGAATCCGCACCAGAAGGCTGCGCTATATGTGGATGGCAGCGGCAAAGGAGTCGCCGCGGCCGAGCAGTTGCAGGGCAAGGAGCTGAGCTACAACAACATCGTCGATCTGGATGCCTGCTGGGAGCTGGTGCAGCGAGTTTGATGCTGCGACAGAAGCCGCGGTGGCGATCATCAAGCACACGAATCCTTGCGGGGCTTCGACGGGAGCGACGGTGCTCGAGGCTTACAGGCGGGCGCTTGAGGCGGACCCGGTTTCGGCGTTTGGGGGCGTGATCGGGATCAATCGCGAGGTGGACGGAGCGGCGGCTGAGGAGATCGCGAAGCTGTTTGTAGAGGCGATCGTGGCGCCAGGATTCACGCCGGAGGCGCTGGAGCGGTTTGCGGCGAAGAAGAATCTGCGGCTGGTGAAGATCGTTCCGGCGGAGACGCCGCGGGTGATCAAGCAGGTTTCGGGCGGCTTACTGGTGCAGGATGCGGACCGGCTACGGATTACCGAGGCGGAGCTGAAGATGGTGACGGAACGCAAGCCGACAGCCGAGGAGATGCGGGCGCTGCTGTTTGCGTGGAGGGTGTGCAAGCACGTGAAGTCGAATGCGATCGTGTATGCGCGGTATTCGGACGGCCACGGGCAGACGGTAGGGATCGGCGCAGGGCAGATGAGCCGGGTGGATGCGGCGAAGTTTGGCGCGATGAAGGCGGTTCTGCCGCTGAAGGGGACGGTTGCGGCCTCGGACGCATTCTTCCCGTTCCCGGATGGGCTGGAGACGATTGCCGCGGCCGGCGCGACGGCGGTGATTCAGCCGGGCGGATCGGTGAGGGACGCCGAGGTGATTGCGGCGGCGAACCGGCTAGGGGTGGCAATGGTCTTTACGGGGGTCCGGCATTTCCGGCACGGATGACGGGCCGGGAAGGCTATAATCACGGCCATGCCTCTGGATGGGCTGTGAATCGGGCTGCTTGCAGCCAAACGGCCACAGCCGTCGTCTAAATGAGGGAGTGACTTGTCTTGACTGTGTTTTTGTTTGTCTCGATGTTGTCCATCTATCTCGGCGGCACAGGAACTTATTGAACATGAGCCCATTTTTTACGTGCCTCCACTCTCCGCTTGCTTCCCGCCGCGGTAGTTTTTGCTGCCGTACAAATGTCTGCACAGAGTCCTTCGGCTAAGGCTTCGGTAGATCGTTCTACGGACAAGGCTCCGGTAGATCGCGCGGCCGCCTATTACCACTACGGCCTGGCGCATATGTACGAAGACATGGCTGTGAGCGCGGGCCGGCCGGACTATGCGACCCAGGCGGTGGAGGAGTACAAGCTGGCGCTGGATGCCGACCCGAACTCCAGTCTGCTGCAGGATGGGCTGGCTGAACTCTACTTCAAGATTGGGCGCATCCGCGAGGCGGTGACCGCGGCGCAGGACCAGGTGAAGAAGAACCCTGACGATGTTGACGCGCACGAGTTGCTGGGCAAGGTTTACCTGCGGTCGCTGGGCGATATGCAGAGCCAGCAGTCGAGCGCAGATGCTGAAGCTGGCCATTGGAGAGTACGAGAAGACTGGCAGAGTTGAAGCCGAACGATGTAGAGACGCAGGCTGCTGCTGGGCCAGCTGTATGGGCTGAACCATGACTCGGCGAAGGCGGAGGCGCAGTTCAAGGCGGCACAGAAGATCGATGGCGGCTCGGAAGAGGTGGTGCTGAACATGGCCCGGCTCTACACCGAGCAGGGAGATTTCAGCGCGCAGCCGAGGTGCTGAACTCGGTTCCTGCGGATGACCGCAGCTCGCGGATCGAGTTTGCGCTGGGTGCCACGCTACGACCAGCTGAAGAAGCCCAAGGAGGCGATTGCGTCGTATCGCCGAGCGCTCGATGACGATCCAGAAATCTGGACAGCGAGCGCGGGCTGGCGAATGCGCTGCTGGCGGACGACCAGTTGGATGAGGCGCTGAAGGTCTTCAAAGCGATTGTGGCGGCAGAGCCGCAGGACGCGCAGTCGCAGATTCGCATCTCGGAGATTCAGCGGCGGCAGGGACATTACGACCAGGCGCTCGCGACGCTGGAGAAGGCCAAGCCGCTGGCGCAGGACTCGGTCGAACTGAACTACAACGAGGCACTGATCTACGACTCGCTGGGCCGCTACGACGAGGCGATCGGCACGCTGAAGACGCTGCTGGACGGCACGGCGCATGCTGACGGAAAGTACACGGAGCAGGAGAAGGGGAACCGCGCGATCTTCCTGGATCGCATGGGAATCATCTACCGCGAACAGAACAAGACTGCCGACGCGGTGAGGCTACAAGCAGATGATCCCGCTGGGCGGCGACTACGTAAAGAGCGGCTATCAGGGACAGGTCGATGCCTATCGCGATGCGCACCAGTGGAAGGAAGCGACAGACGTGGCTGCCGAGGCTGCGAAGGCGCTGCCGAAGGACCAGACGGTCCAACTGATGTACGCCGGACAGCTGGCAGACACGGGCAAGGCAGACGAGGGAGTTGCGCTGGCGAAGGCGCAGCTTTCGCGTACGGACAGCCCAGCGGACGACTCGTGAAGTTCACCTGGCGCTGGCAAATATCTATATCCGTCTGAAGCGTTGGCCAGATGCGAACAAGGAACTGAACGCTGGCGAGGCGCTGTCGACGAAGCCTGAAGAGAAGCTGTATGTCTACTTCCTTCGCGGAACCTGGCAGACCGGCAGAAGCAGTACGACGTTGCCGAGGCGCAGTTCCGGAAGGCCTTGGCGATCGATCCGCAGAACGCGACGATCCTGAACTATCTGGGCTACATGCTGGCGGACCGTGGCGTGCGGTTGAGTGAAGCGCTGACGATGATCCGCAAGGCAGTGGAACTCGATCCGCAGAACTACGCGTACCTGGATTCGCTTGGCTGGGTGTACTACAAGTCAGGGCAGTATGCGCTGGCGGAAGAGAACATCCGCAAGGCGAACGAGCGCAACAGCGGCGATCCGACGATGCACGACCATCTGGGCGAGGTCTACGAGAAGACCGGCAAGCTGAAGCAGGCGGTGGCGCAGTGGGAGCGGTCGATGACGGAGTATGCGCGGTCGCTGCCGGCCGATGCGGATCCTGAGGACGTGGCCAAGGTGCAGCACAAGCTGGACAATGCGCGGGTGAAGCTGTCGAAGCTGAACACGACACGGTGAAGTAACAAAAACGAGATTGGCGCGCTGCTCCTGTGCGAGCGGCGCGCCTGTTGCGTTTAAGGGCGGCCACGGGCATTCCGGTACACTCAGGATTGAGTATGGCGAACGATCTCAGACGCTGCGCCGTGATGGGAGATGCGGAACGATGCGCTGATGGCGCGCGTCGTATCCTGCACCTGCGCGGTCGAGCCGGACGGCGTTTCAGCGCGATCGGGAGCGGATTGTGCAGTCGCGCGCGTTTCGCCGGCTGGCGGGGAAGACGCAGGTCTTTACAAGCCGATCGTCGGATCACTTTCGCAGCCGGCTGACCCACACGATCGAAGTTGCGGAGATTGCACGAGCGGTTGCATGTGCTCTTGGGCTGAATGAGGATCTGGCGGAGACGCTGGCGCTGGTGCACGACATCGGGCATCCGCCGTTTGGCCATGCAGGCGAGCGGGCGCTGGACCGGTGCCTGCGACGGCATGGACGGAGCTTCGACCACAACCTGCATGCGCTGCGCATTGTGGAGCACTTCGAGCAGCGGTATGCGGCGCACCGCGGGACTGAACCTTACGCTGGGAGTGCGCGAGGGAATCATCAAGCACTCGCGCGATTACAATGCCGATAAGCATCCGGAACTGGCGGAGTATTTTCTGGACCAGCGGCCTCCGCTGGAGGCGCAGCTGATCGATCTGGCCGATGAGATTGCTTACCTAACTGCTGATCTGGATGACGGCGTTGAGTCGGGGCTGCTTGAGATTGGGCACATCCGCGAGAACGTCGCGATTCTGGGGCGATGCTATCGCGTGGTTGAGGCACGACATCCCGGTGTGGAGGAGAAGTATCTCTTTCACGAAGCGCTGCAACTGATGCAGAACATGCTGACGGATGACCTGATTGCGAATACGCGTGCGAATGTGAAGGCGATTGGCGCAGAGACTCTGGAAGATATTCGCAGACATCCGTCGCGGCTGGCGGTCTTCTCGCCGCAGGCCGAGGCGGAGCGGCTTGGAGGAGAAGCGATACTGTACGACACGCTCTATACGTGTCGAGCACCTGGAGCGAGAGCACGACAAGGCCGAAGAGGTGGTGACGGCGCTGTTCGATTACTGGATCAGCGATCCTGAGGAGTTGCCCGCAGAGCTACTTCGAGGAGATCGAGGCAGAGGGGCTGGCGCGCGTGGTGGCGGACTATATCGCGGGCATGACGGACAGCTTCATCCTGCAGCAGTACGCGCAGATCAAGCGGGCGGTTCGTCGCTGATGGGCCGGGTTGACTAATTAGACCTGACGGAGAGTAAAATTCGACCACTATGAACTTCTCCCCGGCCAACATTACGGCGTTGATTGTGGCGGCCAGTTTCGCGGGTGGATTGAATATCTATGCCACTGTGTTGACGCTGGGAATTCTTGAGCGAACGCAGTGGGTGGCGCTTCCGCCGGGGCTGCATGGTTTGGGAAGTACGTGGGTGATTGTGACGTGCGCGTTGCTGTTCGCGATGGAGTTTGTCGCCGATAAGATTCCCGGCTTCGACATGATCTGGAACGGCCTGCAGACGGTGGTGCGGGTTCCGGTGGCGGGACTGGTTGCGTATCATGCGAGTTCGCAACTTTCGCCGCAGATGCAGATTCTGGCGACGACGATTGGTGCGGCGGATTGCGCTTGCGGCGCATGGCTCGAAGACGGCTGTGCGCGCAGCGGTGACTCCGAGTCCGGAGCCGATCTCGAATATTGCGCTGAGTACGAGCGAGGATGTGCTGGCGATTGGTCTGACGTGGTTCGCCACGCATCATCCGATCATTGCGGCGACGATGGCCGCGACGTTGTTGATTGTGGCGTTTCTTGCGGCACGTGCATTGTTGCGGGCGATTCAGAAGCCGTTGCAGAAGGTGTTTCGGCCTGATCTGGAGCAAGAGGCGCGCGCAGCGGAGAAGCCCCAAGGCTAACGCGTGGCGGGCGCGGGCAGATCGAGTTTGAAGAGCTTTGCCGGGTCGAGGTAGGCTCCCTGCCAGCGGAGGCCGAGGTGGAGATGCGGTCCGGTGGCGCGACCGGTCCCCCCACTGAGCGCGATGATCTGACCGCGTTTGACTGTTGTTCCTTCTGCGACTTTGAATTTGGACAGATGCATGTAAAGCGTCATGAGGCCTAGGCCGTGGTCGATGACGACGCAGTTGCCTTCGTAATAGAGGGGGCGGGCGAGTACGACGCGTCCGGAGTTGACTGCGGCGACGGGGGTTCCGGGCTTCGCGTGGTAGTCGAGGCCGCGGTGGATGCTGTCGAGTTTGCCGTTGAAGACGCGGCGAGTGCCGAAGGAGTCTGTGCGCGGCGCAGTGCCTAGCGGAGGCGAGAAGCGGCCGGACCATGTGGGATGGGATGCGGTTTCAGCGAATGCCTTGTCTTTTACTATCTTGTCGGCGGCGATGATCTTGAGAGCGGCGGCGTCGGGTTGAACGAATTTGTCTGGGACGGTGAGGGGAACCTGCTTGTAGGGCGCTGCTTCAATAGTTATGTCGCGGCGAAGCGTGGTGACGGTGCCGTTGGCGGCGGTCAACTCAACCGTGAGTGGGTAGCTGCCGGGCACGACTTCGATGTCGATTCCGGCGAGCGCGTACCAGGAGGCGGAACTTCGTGAGCGGAAGAAGGTCAGCTTGTGTCCCTGCCACTCGGCTGAGACTGAAGAGGCTTTCGGAGCTTGTACTACGAAGAGGCAAGGGGATCCGTTTGCGAGACTTGCGGGTGACCAGAGGATGGACGGTTCATGCTGCGACCACGCGGGAAGGGAAACGAAGAGAAGCAGGATGGCGATTATGCGCGCGCGCAGCAGGGTGTTCGTCATAGAAAGACTATAGACGGGGACGCGAACTACGCTGTGGCGGCGGGACGTTCGAGCGAGGCGCGGTCCCATTTGGCGAGGTTAGCGCCGGCTTCGTAGGTGCTTTGAAGGAATTGCATGATGGCGTCTTCTGGGGATGCAGATGAGCGTACGTCGTCGTAGCGGAGGAGGAATTCGCCCAATTTCGGATCAAAGTAGGCTGCTTCGGGTTGTGCTCGTTGCTGGTCGAGGCCGGCCGGTGTGGGTGCTGTGTAGCAGTAGAAGGCTGCGGCGCCGAAGCCGCCGTTGCCGGGCCAGAAGCCTGCGCTGATGACCTCGTGGGAGTAGGCCTCGCGAGTGATTGCATCGGCTCCGTCACGTGGAGGAGCGGGGCGTCCGCAGAACCGGCTGACGGCGAGGTCGAAGCTTCCCCAGAAGAAGTGCACGGGACTCTTTTTGCCGATGAAGCGGGAGGAGAAGCGGGTGAAGAGCAGGTCGACTGATGAGAGGATGCGCCAGAAGCGGTGCGCGTAGACGGGGTCGTAGCTGTGATGGACCTCGTCTTCGGCGAAAGGAATGGGATCGGCTATCTCGACGGGAACGGCATTGATGGTGACGTCGATGCCGAGGGTTGCGAGACAGCGTTGATACTCGGCGTAGAAGCTTGCGACGGATTGCGGGCGCAGCGGGACGGAGAGTATGGAGCCGGTGCTCATGCGGAAGCGTAGATCGTGGCTGACGAAATCAAATTCAATCTCGAGCATCTCGCCACGATAAGGCATGGCGGAGGTAGTGAGGCCGCGTGCGCTGAGATAGAGCGGGACGTTCCACCAGTGATTCTGGAGAGGAGCGAGTTCGAGGCGCGTCTTGCCTACGATCTGCGTCCACATGTGCAGCGTTGCGGCGGTGTCCTTCCAGTCGTCCCAGCGAAGCTCGGGCCAAGGGAGTGATTGCGTTGGCATGGCGGCCTCCACGTTTCGTGAGGATCATCTTATCCCGCGCTAGTAGGTCAGGCGCAGGGCTAGCTGAATCTGGCGAGGATCGCCGACTGCCGTGGCGCGGCCGAAGGACGGCGATGGTGACGTGGGATATACTCCGGTGCCGAAGGTGCCGTTGGGGATCAGGTCGTTGCGATGGTTGAGAGCGTTGAAGGCTTCGGCGATGCCTTCGAGACGGAAGCGCTCGCCGAGGCGGAAGGTACGGCTGAGGCGGGCATTGAGCGTGAAAGAGTCAAAGCCGGTGCCGGTATTGCGGCCGATGACTGTGCCGGGAAGAACGTCGGTACAGCTCGTGATGCCCGATACGCAGGGACGCATGGTTGTACCCTGAATGCTATTTGCACCGGTGGTGACGTTTAAGGGTAGCGCCGAGTAGTACTGCAGGATGCCACTGAGAAGGAAGCCGTTACGGATGCGGGTCCATGGCGTGGTGGGTGCGTCGGTGGGTGTGTGAATGGTGCCATCGAAGACGACGCGGTGGCGCTGGTCGTCGTCGGAGCGGCCGCGATCCTGGGCGATGTTGAAGTTATTGATAGGGGAGCTGAAGAAGAACTCGCCAACATCATTGATGGCCTTGGACCATGTGTATGAGACGCGATAGCTTCCCCAGCGCGAGGGGCGCTGCACGAAGGAGACGGAGAGGCCGTCGTAGTAAGAGTCTGCTGCGCCACGGTATTGCCTGTTGTTGCCGTAGGAAGAGTTGGGGCGGCAGCCGTTGTTAGTTCCTGTGGCGACGCAGATGGGCGTGTTCTGATTGATGGATGCGATGAGGTGGAGTCCGCGGACGCGCTGGTAGCTGATGCCGAGAGTGGTTTTGTCAGAGAACTGCTGCTCGACCTGGAGTGTGACCTGCTGCGAGTAAGCATTCTGCATGCCTGGATCTATAGTCGTGAAGTTGACGAGGACTCCGGAAGGCAGCGTGTTAATGATCGAGGGGAAGAGCGGTGCACCTGCCTGCGTGGGTGAGAGGCTGACGGTGACGAAGGTTTGCGAGTTGATGTTGGTTGTGTTGCCGCTCGATTGCAGTGCATTCGAAAGCGCACGCAGTGGCACGCGGTCGTAGAAGAGGCCGAAGCTGCCGCGCACGAGTGTACGACCGGTTGCGAATGGAGACCATGCGAAGCCGACTCGCGGTGAGAGGTTGTTGGTGTCGGTAGAGATCGCTTTGAGGAACTGCAGGTCATAGCGGAGGCCGGCGTTGAAGGTTAGGGAAGGGGAGGGCCGCCACTCGTCTTGCGCGTAGAGGCCCAGATTGGGGTTGCCCTGCTTAACGACGGGGTTTCCAAAGGACTGACTGAAGCCGGAGTTGTTGTAGTTGCCGTTGAGAAAATTCGCGAGCGATGAAAAGGAGTACGCGCCGCGCGCTGATTGCGGGAAAGTGATTGTCAGGGCGTTGTAGAGGAAGTCTGCGCCGAGTCGGAGAGAGTGTGGTCCCGACTGATGCGAAAGATTGTCGACTAGTTCGTAGAGGTTGTTGAGGCGGCCCTGCGGCGATACCGAAAGCGTGCCGAAGGTAGCGACGCCAGAGATGCTAACGGCGGGGCCAATGGGGTCGTTCGGCGGCGCCTTGAGACTGCTGTGTGTGTACTGCCCTCGCGTCTCGTTGACGGTATGTGCTGAGAGGGTGGCGATATTGCTAGCGGCGACGGTGTTGTCGGTGTCGTTGAGCGCACTAGCAGCAGTGACGGTGCTGAGGCCGCCAGCGCCGCGGGAGTTTTGGCTATCGACAGTGTAGAGGTTATAGCGGAGGCTGAACTCGTCGTTGGGGTTGAAGCGATGATCGATCTTGCCGAAGGCGTTGTTGGTGCGAACGGGGTTTGGGTAGATGCCGGTGGCGATCTTTGGGCCTTGATATCCGACGCTCTGCAGCCGTGCGTTAATGAGCGCGATGCTAGCTGGCGCGATCGTAACGATGCCGTTCTGGTTGAGTTGTTTGCCTTCGTAGTTGGCGAAGAAGAAGGTGCGCTGGTGCACGATGGGGCCACCCATGCTTACACCGTATTGCGCTTGCGTTAGTGGGAGCTTGCTCTGCGAGAGAGCATTGCTGGCGTTGAGGCGTTGATTGCGGAGGAAGCCGTAGAGGCTTCCGTGAAGCTGGTCCGTGCCGCTGCGCGTGACAACGCTGACATAGCCGCCGAGTGCGCGGCCAAACTCGGCCTGGCCGCCGGAGGTGACGACCTGTAGTTCGCTGACGACGTCGAGACCGTAGAAGGTGCCGGTGAGGCCGGCCGCGTCGTCGTTGGCGGAGAGGCCGTCGACGATGAAGCTATTGGAGAAGTTGCGCTGGCTGTTGACGGAGTACCCCTGGCCGGTGACGGCGGAGGTTTCTGCGAAGAGTTGCGTGCTGGCGGTGTTGGTAGGCGAGACGCCGGGCGCGAGAAGCGCGAGGTCGAGGAAGTTGCGGCCGAGCAGGGAGAGGTTTAGGGCTTCATTCGAGGAGATTGTCTCAGCGATCTGGCTGCGGTTTGCTTCAAGCACAGGAGCGGAACCGTTTACGCTGATCGACGTCTCGGTACCCGCGACTGCGAGCGCGATGGGGAGGTGAAAGTCGCCGCCTATGGTCAGCGAGAGGTCACGAGTAGCGGGAGCGAATCCGGATTCAGCGGCCGTGATTTGATAGGAACCAACTGAAAGGTAGGGAAAGCGGAAGCGGCCATCGGCGTCGCTGACCGTGGTGTGAATGCTGTGGGTCGCAAGCTGAGTGGCGGTGATGGTGACGTTCTGCACGACACGGCCCGACGGATCCGTAACGCGGCCGCTGAGAGAAGCGTTGTTGATCGTCTGCTGCGCGTGAAGGGCGGCGAGAAGAATGAAAGCCGCGCCTGCGGACAGACAGGAATGTCGAAAGCGTTTCATGAGGCCCCTTGCAGCGATCTGCTGCATCGCAGGCGTGTCTGTGCCTGCGAAATGGTCCGGAATCAACTTGGAGCGAGGTTGAACAATCCTGGACGAACTCAACCCCGCGCGAATTGCCGAGATTGCGAAATGAATTACGCGGAGTGAGAGCCCAGGGTTGTATCGAGAGCTAGATGTGCTGGAGAGGGGGGCCGCGTTCATGCTGTGAACGGGAAAGAGCAGAGATTGCCCGGACTGCGGCTACAGTTGTTTCAGCTGCGCGCCGAGGAAGATAAGCAAAGAGCGGCGACGCTGCGAGAGAGGCATCCATTGTCCGAATGGATGTCGTGGCAGCGGGGTAGGCGGGGCACTTTTCGCGTGCTGCCGCGACATGCGTACCGCCCGGGAGCGCGGACGTGCCCGTTGTCATCGAGGAGCAGTGGTGGACTCCGTTACGGCGACAGCAGGCTGGCAGGCCGGTGTCCTGATTGAGTGCGGCCGCAAAGAGCGGCGTGGCCATGGGAAGACCCAAGGCCCACAGCAGAACGATGGCCAGCAGGCGGCGCATGGGACGATTGTAGCGCAGTAATGGCGCCTCGCAGTTCGATGTGGTTTTTGTGTAGGATGGCAGCACTATGCGCAACCGAGTAATGCTTGTGGCCGTGATGCTCGTCTTCGTCTCCACACTTAATGCAGCGGAGAAGCTCAAGGGCGTGTACTCGGGCAGCGGCGGGTTCACGTCGGAGGCTCACCGAGTGTTAATGGTGGAGTTCGGCGAAGATGGCACTGCCATTCTGCAACAGGTCTGGACGGGAAAAGACCCGCAGATATGGCATGCGCGCTGGGTCAAGGATGGCAAGCAGGTGCGGATTACGTTCGATCCCGTCAAAGACCAGCCAGGCATCGACCCGCTGGTCTGTGAGATGAAGCATGGAACTCTTACGCCGACTGCCTGGGATTCGAAGGCCATGGGCATATTAGGTCCTCCCCCATTGATGCCGTTTGGTGGCAAGAATGTGCAGCAGCATAGTGTCGCGACCTGCCAGAGTTTAAATTCGGGCAATCCTTCGAATAACTGCACTACTTGGGACTCCCGTAAGTAAGCGGTGGCAGAAGCTTTCGGATCTAGTAGCGAGAAATGCTGTGGGCCAGGCTCTATGAAGTCAGCAGGTGAGGCCCCATTCCAGAAGTTGTTGTTGCCATAAATCCAAGCTCATTTCCCATGATGTAAGAATTCGATAGTTTTCTCGAAACGGAGAATATATGCCCAGGAAGTTCAGTAACCAGCTCTTGGCGACTACATTAAGTTTTCTATCTGGTATTTCCCGGTCATTCAAATCAAGCTTTTGGCCAACAGTCAACACCGGCCGCTGCGCCAGGATATTCGGGACAAGGTGCGCCTCTGTCTGCTGAGGAGTTGCAACAGCTGGTGGCGCCGATTGCACTGTACCCGGATGCCCTGGTTGCCCAGATCCTGGGAGCCGCGACGTTTCCGGACCAGGTTGCTGCCGCTGATGTTTGGCTTCAGCAGAACAAAAGCCTGACTGGCTCTGCTCTGACGAAGGCAGTGGATGGGCAGCAGTGGGATCCGAGCGTGAAGGCGCTGACACAGTTTCCTTCTGTGCTCGACAACCTGGCGAAGAACCTAAGCTGGACCTCCTCACTAGGGGAGGCGTACCACACGCAGGCCGCCGATGTGATGTCAGCGGTGCAGGTGTTGCGGGCGAAAGCAAAGGCTGCCGGAAATCTGAAATCTGGTTCGCAGATCACGGTCGTGCAACAGTCGCCCCAAGTGATCGTGATTCAGCCTACTAATCCGCAGGTGGTGTATGTGCCGACCTACAACCCGACGGTTGTTTACGGCGCTCCGGTTACGACGCCGGGGTATAGCACTGCGGCAGTAGTGACGACTGCAGTGCTTGCATTCGGAGTCGGTATCGCGGTGGGCGCCGCGATGAACAATAGCGTGGGGATACAGCTACTGGAACTGCAACTGGCACGGCGGCACAGTGGTCTACCACAGCAGCGGTCTACTACGGAAACGCTGCATGGCATGGCGGCTACTATGGCTCGAGCGTGTCCGCTTATGGACCATATGGCAGCGCTCACGCTTCCGCTGGCTACAACCCTTCGACGGGGACTTATGCGCGCGGCGCGTCGGCTTCAAACGCCTATGGCTCCCAAGCGGTTGGCCAGGCATACAACCCAAACACCGGAGCATATGCCGCCACGCATCAAGCCTCCAACGCATATGGAAGCTATGGCAGCTCGGTTGTCTCCAAGAACGGCAACACTGCGTACACCCAGCATCAGACTACGGCGAACAGGACTGTCGGAACGGTACAGACTTCGGCGGGTGGCAAAGGTGTGCTGCGTCGGGCGCGTATGGCAATAGCGGCGGGCATGGCGCAAACCGCAAACGGCAACAAGTACGCGGCGGCAAACGGCAATGTTTACAAAAACACCGGAAGCGGTTGGAGCAGACGCAGGGTACCCCACATAACACTTCCACATATTCCGGAGCCAATTCTGCTGCTGCTCGCGGCTATGGAGGGCAGGAAAAGAGCAGCGGGTCACCTGCCTTTGGTGGCGGCGGAGGAGGCGGCTGGGAATCACGGCAGGAGAGTGCGCGTGGTTCTGCAAGCCGTGGCGGTGGCGGTGGATGGGGCGGGGGCGGGCGACGCAGGTGACGCTTCAGCGCCGCAGATATAGCCAATCTGTGTGATCCAGATTGGTAATGAATTTGAAATGGATTTTTGGAGGATGGAATGTCGCAGCAAACACAGCAGAATTGCGTTCACGATCCAGCTCCTGCTCTTGGCAATCATCCTTCCCCTTGCCGCTTGCAAGAAATCTGAAGATCCCGAGAAACCTTCGATCGGCGTTTTTGCTTCGCCCGACGACGCCGGTAATGCGTTGCTAGCGGCGGCAAAGGCGGGCGATCAAAAAGTGCTCCTGGCATATCTTCGGCCCCGATTCGAAAGAGGTTGTCTTCTCCGGCGATCCCGTGCAGGACAAGAATGTAGGCGTTGCGTTCGTCGACGGCTTACGAAGTGATGCACCGCTGGCGCAAGATGCCGGATGGCGGCCAGATCCTTGTTGGTCGGCGCTGACAACTTCCCGTTCCCGATTCCGCTGAAGAAGAATGCTCGATGGGAAGTGGTTCTTCGATACGGCTGCGGGCAAAGGATGAGATTCTGAACCGCCGTATTGGCAGGAATGAACTGGCAATCATCGAGGCTTGCGGCGCGGTGGCGGATGCGCAGGCAGCAGTACTACTCCCAACCGCACGATGGCGAAAAGGCGAAACAATATGCTGTAAAGTTCATCAGCGATCCAGGCAAGCAAAACGGTTTGTACTGGAAGGCGCTCGATGGACAGCCCGCAAGCCCACTGGGGCCGTTGGCGGCATTTGCAACCGCTGAAGGATACAGCGCTAAGCCCGAAGGGCACACGGCGTTCCACGGCTATTACTTCCACATGCTGAAGGGGCAAACCGATAAAGCGCCTGGCGGTGCGAAGGAGTATGCGGTCAATGGCAAGATGACAGGTGGATTCGCCTTCGTCGCCTATCCGGCCGAGTACGGCAACTCGGGAGTGATGACCTTCATCATTAACCAGGATGGCGTGCTGCTTCAAAAGGATCTGGGAAAGACCACAGCGGAGATCGCAACTGCCATGACCGAGTTCGATCCCGATTCCAGCTGGACCATCGTGCTGCAATGAAAGACTGTCCGTCCTTAGCAGATCGTACGTAAGTCAGGTGCCGGCGAATCAGACTTGTCGCGCCAGCACCAGCGTGATATCGTCCGGCTGCTCTTCTGCTCCTATCCATGCATCCAGGGCCTGCATCACCTGGTTGGAGATCACATGCAGTGGCTGATCGCGATAGCGGCTTACGACTTCCATTAGCCGCTCCTCGCCGAACTCCCCGAAGTCGTTTTCTGGCTCTGTTACGCCGTCCGAGTATGCGACGACTATGTCACCCGAGCGCATCTGGAAACGATCTTCCTCATACCGCATTCCGTCCATCAACCCTACAACGGTGCCTCCACGATCGAGGCGCCGTACGACACCATCGCGACCTAGTACCAGCGGAGGAAGCTGACCAGCGTTCGAGTAAGTCAGCATTGAAGACCGGGCATCATAGTGCGCCAGAAATAAAGTCGCGTACTTTTCGGGCTGGGTGCTGCGATAGAGGTGCCGATTCAACAAGGAAAGAATTCTGCCCGGGGACTGGAAGAGCTCGTCGCAATCTCCGCCGCGCTCGTCTCGGCTTGCGAGGAGCCCATCGATTGCCGACTCACTGAAGACGAGCTCCTCGCTTGCGAACCGGTACGCCCGAACGGCTGAGTGCAAGGTCGCCATCAGCAGCGCAGCGGAGATTCCCTTTCCGCTGATGTCACCGATCGCGATACCGACGCCAGTCTCCTTGCGGCTGGGGTGTCCGTTGTTGGACGACTCGTGGAAGACGAGGAAGTCATAGTAGTCGCCTGAGACGGAGCGCGCCGGACGGCAGACGCCGTGGAGTTCAAGCGTCGGAAGGCTCGTGATCTGCCGCGGGAACAGGTTCGCCTGTACTTCCTGCGCGATAGAAAGTTCGTTCTGCAGCCGCTCTTTCTCTTGTTGCTCCACAAGCAGACGCTGCAGCGAGCCGGTCATTTTGTTGAACGAGCGGCTCAGCTCTGCCAGTTGGTCCTCGCGCGTCACGCCAATTCTGTGGCTCAGTTCGCCTCGGTCGATCTTCTGTGTCGCGTCATATAGATCCGCAACGGATGCAGTCATCGTCCGGCTGAGCCGGATCGCCATGATGAGCGCCAGCAACTCGATCAGCCCGAAGAGTACACATAGCGCGATTAATCCAATTCTGTAAGCGCTGGTGACGATGCCGCCGAGGGACGACCCGAACAACTGCTGATAGAGCAGAGAAGGCCGCGAATCGACCTTGATAGGAATATTGTCGTGTTCGCCTGTGTCCCAATCGGTAACGCCGACCGTGGAAAGAAACGTCACCTGAACGTCAGCGAGATTCAATTTCGCAGGCTGTGTTCCGCCAGTCACAGAGCTGTCTCGCCTGGATCGGTCTCTAGCTCGCGATTTCACGCTGGTCTGCGGGGTTGCCGTTCCGGAGCGTGAATCTGGCTCGTTGCTGCCAAGTCTCTCCGCGTATAGCTGCGCGCGGCCCAGACCATTCGCGATTACATCCATAACCTGACTGTCCACCTGCAGACTTGTAACCAGGCTTAGCAGTTTTCCATTCTTCAAGTCTGCGTTGGTCGACGACTGTAAGGAAAAGTTCGCCGCCATCAAGGACAAGCCCTTCGAACCGGCCGCTTTTCAGCTCTGCTGCCCATGGCGGAAGTCCCAGTGGAGTCTTGCCGTGGACAGTGCCCAGGGCGGTCGGGGCGCCGTTGACGTAGGCCGAACTCACCCGCGTAAGCCTTGCGCGAGCAAAGTCGACTCCTGCCGCCTGCTCTGGCTGGGTAACGATTGGGGGAATCTGTTCGCCTTCCAGTAGGCGCTCAATTGGTTGAATACGATGGGCGTTGTCACTACTCATTTGCGACAACTCTTCCAGTAGACGTGAGTCGGCGAGATGGATCGCGAACTGACCTGCGGCGATATATGCCGAGACTAAGACCAGCGTGACGAACAAGATCACGGGAGCCAGTCCGATCAGCAGGTAGGTGAGCACAAGCTTGTTGCGCAGACTCCAAAGCATCTTTCTGCGGATTATCCGTACCAGCAGTGGAATTGCTGTCGCAGCCAAGGCAATTCCCACCAGGACCTGAACGAGGCTAAAGAATGTACCGATTGCGCCAGGAATAAGGCGCAGCGCTAACAGAAGGCAAAACCACACGGACAGCCAGAAGACCGCTCCAGGAAGTCCCGTAGGAATCTTCTTCAGCAATTCTTGACGTCGTGATTCGCTAGCCTTCTGCATCGTTCTTCGCAGCCTCTTCCTGCTCAGCCTGCCGGGCCAGGCGTAGTGTGTACCGAGTTGCCGATACATGGGCCCCGGCCAGCACCAGCAGACCGGAGAGAAATGCCCACATCATCAACCCAACCGAAATATAAAATGGTCCGTAAACCGCTTGGAAATCAAGCCACGGTAGCGCCCGCACATAGAGATGCTTCGCCAGTTCCCAGAGAAGACCCACGGTCAAAGCCGTTGGAATCACTGCGCGCGCGGGAATTCTTCGATTCGGTAGTATCCAATAAATTAGAAAGAATAGAAGAATACTGGCGCCCACGGCACAGAGCTTCAGAAACCACGATGCTGCAAGGTCATACGCCGCGTTCTCTGTATGACCGAAGAAAGCCCACGCCAGCACCGTCTTTGAGCCCGAAGTCGACGCCACAGAAGCCAGGGCCAGAAGGCCTACGGCAAACGCCAACCCCAGCGAAACCGCCTGGTTACGCAAATAACTTCGATTTTCTTTTACGCCCCAGACGTTGTTCAGTGCCACCTCAAGCGGAAGGAAGACGCCGGTTGAGCTGACCAGCAGCATCACCAGCGAGAATATCTGGACACCTTTGCGGGGATGGGCGAGCAGCTCCATATTCCGCATTACGAAGTCCTGCCCCACCGGGAGGAAGCTGCGCATCAGGTCCCCGACGACCGCTTCCATGGCACGAGAGTGAAAGACGCTACGGCAGATCGTGAGCAAGAGGACAATGAACGGAAACAGCGACAGGATGGCATTTGCCGCCACGCTGAACGCATAGGTGTGGACCTCTGTTCCCGCCATATAGCGCACCAGTGCTGCTACCTGCGGCCCCAAACCTCGCTGTGGAACGACTGGCTGCACCTGCTCAAGCGGAACCTCCGCGCGAGTCACCGCAACACCGGCTGCCGATGGGATCGCGGCGGTTGTCTCTGCGTTTGTCCTGGGCGGAACGATTGAGACCATAGAGATATAGGAAGGACCGAGGGCCGGCGAGGTTAGTGAAAGAGCCAGCATCCCTCCGCAATCCAACTTCGATGCTAGCAGAGTGGCGTGAGCCCGCACAGAGAGTCGCGGCTCACGAAGTAACAGCTTCATCTAAGGCAGCAGTTCAAGAATTTCCAACGTCCTGACAACGGCGAATCTTGCCGATCGCCCAGCGAGCGCTCTCGGCAAGTACCTCATCGTCACCTGCACTCCATGCCTCAAGCTGAGGCAGAAAGCTGCTATCACCGCTGTTGCCCATGGCAATCGCAACATTCCGGTGCAGCCGTTTGCGCCTGGTGCGTTCGACCGGCGAACCTGCGAAGTAACGGCGAAATCCGGGCGAGTCCAAACTCGCGAGCCATTCAAGCGCTGGGTTCACTAACTCTTGCCGGCGGCTCCATTCCTTCCTTTACGGCAATCGGAGCGCGCCGGTTCCACGGACAGACATCCTGGCAGATATCGCAGCCAAAAACCTGCCGCCCCATCGGCTCCCGCAACTCCTCGGGGATCGTACCCTTCTTCTCGATCGTCAGATAGGCGATGCAGCGCGTCGCATCCATCTCGCGGGGAGCCACAAGCGCGTCCGTCGGACAGGCGTCGATGCAGCGCGTGCAGCTTCCGCAACGGTCGACTGCGATCTCTATCACGGCATCGTTCGCAAGCGGCAGAGACGTAATGATAATGCCGAGCAGAAGCCACGATCCGAGCTGCTGGTTGATGACGCACGTATTCTTGCCGATCCAACCCACTCCCGCCTGCACAGCGACCGAGCGCTCGACGACGGGTCCGGTATCGACATAACACCGGGTCTCACATGTCACACGCGCTTTTATTGCGGCTTCAACTCGGCGTAATCGCTCGAGCAACTCATCGTGATAGTCGGTAGGGACCATCGTCCCGTCATCGACGGTTTCGCCAGTGCGTCCGCTCCACGCATACCGCGCAATCCATCCGGTGCGAGGAGGTGCTGTTGCGATTGAAAGGGGAGCCGCTGCGTTATAGTTCATCGCGCAGACGACGACAGAACGTGCCCAGGGCATTGCCACCTGAACGCCGCTTCTGAGAAGAACTCCATCCTCCCCACGGCGTTTCAGATACTCCATCTCACCGGCGCGACCTGCCTCGATCCATGCAGAGAAGCGCTGAGAGTCGACCTTTGCGGATTGGCTTCCAACCTCTGCTACAGCAGCCACTCCGGCTTCATCAAAGCCCGCGCTGAGGGCCTGCTCCTTCAACCACGCCTGCAACTCCGTGGTCCACTCGGCTGCCACGTCCCACCTCTCGGCGCCACTTTATTCCGACGCCACATTCAGGGTAAACTGGATGCACGCGGAGAGGTGGCAGAGCCCGGTTGAATGCACCTGACTCGAAATCAGACATAGTCGCAAGGCTATCGGGGGTTCGAATCCCTCCCTCTCCGCCATTGATACTGCTAAATCCTTCAAAATCAGTTAAATAAAAGATAAATAGAGACTTATCGCTTACTAGCCTTGTCTCAAATTTTCTCTCTTTTGCCCCGTTTTTCCCATCCTTCTCCCAAAAAACATTACCACGGGCTAAAAGTATTACCACGGAAATCCCAGTCAAATTGGGCTATCGGGTACTAGGCTCGCATGGGTGTCTTCGCTGGCAACGGCCATTACCCGTAATCTCGGTACCTAGAAAGCGGATTGTGCAATTTGAGACAAGAATTCTTCAGCTAAATTACACATTTTGCTTTGCTGATCCGGAGGTTATGCGCAGATGGGAAACGAAACTCAACCAAGCCTGACTCGATGTTGAGTTCATACGAACATCTACGAAGGGCAGCGACGCTTCGGGAATATGGAACTTCTCGCGAGTGGCTCCATCGCCGCGACAGAGATATACCCTTCAGTGCCCCGACGACAGGGGCCTGTTCAGCAGCAACATAAAATCGCGTGCACTCCCAATGTTGAGCTAGAGAGAGACAGATATATGAACGAAGCTAACGACGACCCTGAGCCGTTCATTGAACGGCTTCGTGAACTAGGGCAAAGACAGAGCGAACTAAGGTACGGCCAGCCGGGTTGCAATCATTGCGTAGAGCTTATGACTGCGATGAGGCGAATTTTGCGCCTTGAGCGTCAGCGCCCATCAGTGGCTTGCTCATCCTGTCGATGATCTTCAGTTTCAGAATGAAAGATGGTCGCGGCGATATCTAGTCGTAGCCTACGCGAATCCTGACCCTACAGGACTACCCAATCATCTCTGCTTTTGCCTTCCAATACTAATGGGCCGCATAGATCTCGAAGGACCCCGCACTCTGCTCGCCTGTTTCGCTTCGGAATCAGTAGTGCCGTTGTCAACGGGTCTCTATTGGGAGAATAACGATCTGAAAGAAGACTCTGTCGGAGACTACATTCTGTTTTCGGAATTACTCGAGCGATGCCTCTGGCCGCAAGAGGCGCAGCATCCGTCGAAGGGTGTTGGCGACTCTATGGACTCCGAACAAACAAACCTGATGCTGGGGGGAATCTGGTACGCAGACTCGATCCAAGCACTCGTGAGATTGTGGTCACAGTCAAAGGCGATGCTTCAGAATAAGATCCAGTCGTGGTGACACCCATTGTGCCTCGCCACAAGGGAGAGGCCAGAGGCGTACCGGAATCTCGGAAGTCATCACTGCATCCAATCACACATGAATCCAGCGCAGGCCGAGGTCGACGAGCAGATTTGGGCGATGCATCGCGCCATCCCACCGGTGCCGCTGCCATCGCCGCCGCCCCGGTACTCGGTCACCACCTTCGAGCAACTCACCGAGATATTCCTTTCCACGACCGACAGGCCAGGCTTCTTGGACACCGCTTGCATCCTCACCGTCGGAAGACGTCGGAGGAGCGAGGTTCCGTGGAAACGGGGGTTATGGTAGGTTCAACTCGCCGAACCCACCCGCCCGGTGAACCTTTCCGATAATCCGACTCTGCAGGAATCTAGCCTGACGGCTCTGCCTTCGTCGATGAGTGAATTGGCGATTTGGCGTCAACTGAGAGATAAACGGAGGTCAACTTTGAATCGTCGGCCATCAGGGAACAATAGCGTGGCTTCTCGGATCGAGAATCCCTAATCTGACCGAAGCTCGAACGCCAACAACCGGGCCGCGCACTTATTGCAGCTTCGCGCGCTCCGTCTTGGCTTTCTTTAGGACTGGCATGTCGGGGTCGGCGCCTTTCCAGAGGGTGAGAAAATCGTTATAGGCTGAGCGAGCTTTTGCGTGCGCGTAGTCGGCGTCCGCCCCTTCCGTGGATTGCGCTTCAAGCGCGTAGGCGCGACCGAGACCCAGATGCGCTAGCGCGCCCCATGGCGAGTTCCGCACCAATCCACGATGGTCAATATACTTCTGGAACTCGGCCGCCGCATGCTTGCCATCATGCAGTGTAAGGTAGGCCTCTCCACGCAAATAAACTGGAAACATTCCGGGCCGCGACAGCTCAACTGGAGTCGTGGTCTGAAGCAGTTGCACCGCACGGCTCGGATCTTTGTGCTGCAAAGCGATAGCTGCATTGATCAAAGGAACCCAATACCTCTGGAGCAAGGTATCTGCGGGATAGCTCTTGACAAGTTCCGTCGCCAGCTGTTCCGCCGCTGCTGTGTCACCCGCGCGAGCCAGCGCCAATGCCGCCATCTCCTGCACATTGCGAGTCGGGGACAGCTTTATAGCTATGTAGGCATCGGCGCGTCCCTGCTTCAAGTCGCCAGAGTCCACTTCGAACAGCGCTAACTCTGCCTGGTACGCTCCCGCGGTCTCTTGTACACCGTTGCGATGTGCTGAATCGATTGCTCTTGCAGTTACGTCACGTGCGTCGTTCAGCTTTCCGTACCAGGCTGCGGTCTCTGCCTGTGCGGCGAGCATTGCGTATTCGTCGACTGGGTTTCCGACGGTAGACGAAGCATAGTGAGTCATCTGCGACTCGTCGCCCGTTAAAAAAGGCCAACAAGTAACGTGCTCTGGCATCTCCCTCGGTCACCTGTGCACGTGCCTCTGCCTCCTTGTACAGTGCTTCGGCATCGTTGAAGCGATTAAGGCTCACATAGGCCGCCGCGAGGTTTTGACGGTAGAGCGGATTGGTTGGCTCCAGTCGCATAGCTTCGCTGGCTTCATCCGTTGCTTTCTGCGGATCTCCCAGCCTTAGATAGATGCCTGCCAAGTTGTTGCGAGGTTGGGGTGCCTTAGGTGCGCGGCCCTTCACCATCTGGAGTATCTGCTCTGCTCGCTCCAGTTCTCCAGTTGCCAGCACATAGTAGTTGGCCTCGCAGACGACCCGCTCCCCTTCATTGACCTTATCTCGCAAAGCGTAGGCCTGGCGGATGGCCTCGGCTGCTCGCTCCGGCTCCTGACGATTGCTGTCGATAAGCGCAATGAGCGTATAAGCCGAACTGAAGTCAGGATCAAGCTCTACAGCTCGCGACAAGAAGAGCGATGCGGCCGCGTTTCGCCCAGCATACAATTCCGTCCTTCCCATGCTGTAAAACGTCAGAGCTTCGATGGAAGGCGTCGTAACCTCATACAGCGGGGTATCACGGTCTTCGACCTTGGCGACTGATTCGCGAATCCGAGGCTTTGAACTAATCGCGACCCGATCCAAAGCACCCAATACATCTTCTTTTCTCGTTGCCTGCACCTGTTCCTGAACGATGATCTTTCCGCTGCGGCAATCCATCGCGCGCAATCCGAGCGCATATTGTGCTCCGATCGGCGCAATCGAACCGACCAACACAACAGCACTTGAAGTGCGAACGCAGATCTCACGAGCGATGGCGGGAGTCAGTCGTGCGTTGGCAGGCTGGCCCATCATTCGCAGCATCGTCTTAATATGCCCGTCCGACATGGTCGTGAAAGGTGGCCGATTAAACTGCATTTCCAAGCCTTGGCGCAGGGTATCGTCAAACATCGGCTCGCCCGTCGAATTCTCGAAGTCACCCAGAATCACCAGAGTCTTCTCGGTGGGAACGGGTTTGTGGTGACGCACGAAGAGAAATACTCCCGTGCCGACTGCGGCGAGCAGGAGGGTGCCACACGCAATCATCCATCTCATCCGCACTCTGCGTTTCGTTACATTTGTTGCGGCTGTGGAGGCTGGTTTCGGTGTAGCGATCGGCTCCAGGGCGATCGTGTTGTCCTCTACAACCGTCACCTTGGCGATAAACCGGTAACCAGCGGTTGGCACTGTCTCGAGGAATCGCGGCAGGTGACTATCGTCGTTCAGCGCCTTGCGCAGTAAGCCGATCGTACGGGTCAGGGCATTTTCGGTCACTGCCGCGTCGGGCCATACCATATCCAGCAATTCCTGCTTGCGCACCAGCCGGTTTCGGTTTTCGATCAGGCAGAGCAACAGCCGAAGTACCTTCGGCTCCAGCTGCACAGGCGCTCCACCCGAAGACAAGCGAAACTCCCGGTCATCTACCTCGAACTCGTCGAAGCGGTAAATCACCCGGTTTCTCCTACTTAGAGGACCATCACAAAAACATCATCTTCCTCTCACAAGAAGATACGCCAACCATCAAGACCGTTGGGGAAACAAAGGGGCATAGTCATCTCGTCGAGGGGAACTTATGACGATGACAGTGTTTACCGGTACTAGTCCAGACGACACGGGCCGCGATCCATCTACCACACAATTGAACCAATCTGTCTCGTACGAGAGTGCAGCGAAGCTGTATGGATGCGCGCTCGCGGGCAGAGGAGAAGTGTGCATTCCTAGAAGGAGACAGAATGAATCTCACTAAACGAACGTCAGTAATAAGATTAGCCGTAATGTTGGCTCTCACCATGACGGCTCCTATCGTTTTCGGACAAGGGAATGATTGGTCAGACGACAACGACAAATCCATCGTGGGGGTGTGGCGAACGGTAGTAACGGCGCGCAACTGCCAAACGGGAGATCCGCTCGTTACCTTGAAAGGTCTATTCACCTTTAACAAAGGCGGCACAATGTCAGAGTGGACCATAGGCCCAGGGCAGAGTCCGGCTGTGCGCGGTCCAGGCCATGGAGTTTGGCAGCGTGGCCGCGGATGGCAAAATTACTCGATCGGTTTTACGTTTTACCTCTATGACCCGAGCGGTGTTCTGATTGGATCGCAGAGAGTCAAGGCTGCCTTGCACGTCGAAGCAAATGGCGACGTGTTTACGACGAAGGCAACAAACCAAACTCTCGATACTAATGACAACGTAATCGCTAATGGCTGTGGCAGTTCCGTCGGTACGAGATTTGAAGGGGATCTGAAAGACTGACAAGGCTAGGTGAAAAGGCCCTTGGAGAGCAAGAGGGGGCCTTTTCTGATTTCGCTACGCCGCAAAGCTCACGCCGTGCAGCCAGTCACCGCCCTGCAAAGCGAATACTCGCTCCTCTGGCGTGGTCCGGAAGACGATGTGCCCGTGCTCGAAGAGCTTGAAATCGGCTTCGTTCCGTTTAGCCCTCTTGGTGCAGGCTTCCTGACAGGTCAGATCGACGAGAACACCAAGTTCGATCCGAGCGACTTTCGCAACCACGTGCCACGCTTCTCGCCCGAGGCTCGCAAAGCGAACATGGTGCTCGTTCATGCCGTGCAGGCAGAAGCCGAACGCAAAGATGCTACGCCTGCACAGATTGCGTTGGTATGTTGTTGGCCCAGAAGCCCTGGATCGCTCCCATCCCTGGCACGAAGAAGATCTCCCGCCTGCAAGAGAACCTTGGAGCCGTCGAAGTTCAGTTTGACGGGGAGTGACCTCAAACAGATTGAAGACGCCACTTCGAAGCTATCGCTCGAAGGCGCTCGCCTGCCGGAGGCCATGCTCAAGATGACTGGACGGTAGCCGGATCTTTTTCCTTGCCGTACTGACTCATTCACAGCCGCAGACTGACGGCAAGAAAGGCTTACAAACCTGACGCTCAAAATGCCAACACTCGGGTCACGTTTGCTGGTGAGTGTGCCGTGTGTGTCAGCGTAGACTGGACGGGAAAACGCCCTGGCCCCAACACTGCGATGGATGCTCTGGTGGTTCAAACCTCCAATGGAGCTGTGCGCGGCGTGACCGACGGAAATGTTTCGATCTTCAAAGGGACACCGTTTACTGCTCCGCGTGTCGGCGACAACCGCTGGTGTCCCCTCAGCCTTTGGTTCGTTGGCAGGGAGCGCGGACGGAGGCAAGTTTGGCGCAGATTTGCGCCCAGGCTGCTAGCTAAGGCACCATGCATCGGTCCGATTCCAAGCACCACCAAGCTTTCACGATTGAAAGAAAGTCTTGGCGTGGCTATCGGACTTCCTGTAGAGGACATGCACTTTCTGGAAGAGGTTTCTTCTGCGATCAAGCTCAGCTCACAGAACACAAGCGACCAACAGCGAAGCGATCTTGAAATAGGCTGGCGTCGACAATTCTAAGGTCTTCGTCCCTTGCACATTCCAATAGAGTTGGAACGCCGCTTCTCACCAGTAAGGCATCGAACTACCAATACATGACCGCATTCGAAAAGAGATATCTTGTTCCAAACAGGGTAGTTGGTCAAAATATGTGAAAGCCTCTCGAATGGGAGAGCTGAGGATTTAACACGTATAAATTATTGATTCTAAATGGTGGCCAGAGACGGGATCGGAGTCTCTTGGTCTTTAAGAATCTGTAACTTATACACTCAAAATATTGAAGAAAGTGGAGAAAGTGCCAAAATGACCGGTCGTGCTTTCAATTTGCTTGCAAGAATTCGACGGAGCGAAGCTCGGTCAATCCGTTGATATGGCTTTTGCGGCAGAGCTGCGGCCAAGGATGGCGGCCGCGCTCATGTCAGCAGTGACGTTAGTAGTGGTGCGAAACATATCGGGGATCGTGTCAATCGCGAGTAGGATACCGATGCCCTCTACCGGCACCCCTGCCGCGAGCAAAGCTGGAACCATGACCAGAATGCCGCCTCCGGGAATGCCGGGCACGCTGAAGGTGGTTACTACGACCGTGAGAATCACGGTGACCAACTGTGCCGGGCCAATGCTAATGCCATATAGCCGGGCTATGAACAGAACGCCAACCGGCAATGCGATAGCCACGCCCACCCGATAAGTGGAGGCTGCGAGGGGAATAAAGAAGTCGGTGATCACCGGCGGTGAGGAGAGTTTCTCGGCAGTTCCTTGCATCATGGCCGGCAAAGTGCCAGCGAAGAGCGCGAACTGAAGGCCACCGCCTGCGCCGGTGCGCTGGCCCGCGCGAAGACAAGCAGAGGTACGCGCCCGCCAATAACGGCCGCGGGATACAACACCAGCAGCACAAAGACCGTCGACAGCCCGACGGTTCCGAAGTTGAAATTGCTGGCCGATAATGTTCGATTTGTCGACAATCCGTACAACCATCTGCAACAGGACATGCACCCCTTCATGTCACAGCATCACTGAGAAGAACTTAATTGGATGAGATACTGGCGCCCGTGCCGAATCCAACTTCTTCACAAGCTTCGCATAGCAGCAGCTATCGCTGGATCGTATGTTTTCTGTTGTTCGCGGCCACATCCATCAACTATATGGACCGTTCAGTTTTGGGCATTCTCGCCCATACTCTGGACTTGGAGTTGCATTGGAGTGAAGACAACTACGGCAACATTGTGGTGGCTTTCACGCTGGCCTATGGAATCGGCTATCTCGTTGCCGGCCGCGTAATTGACCGAATCGGCGCAAAGATGGGTTACGCACTTTTCGTCTTCCTTTGGACATTGGCCGCTATGGCGCATGCTGTCGTCAGCTCCGTGTTCGGCTTTGGGGTGGCCCGCTTCAGTCTGGGATTCGCTGAGAGCGGCAACTTTCCTGCGGCGATTCGCGCGATCACCGAGTGGTTTCCCGTGGAGGAGCGGGCGCTGGCGACGGGCCTGTTCAACTCGGGTTCAAATGCCGCGGCGCTCGTAGCTCCCTTCTTTATTGCGGCCATTCTTGCGCGCTTTCATTCATGGCGGTACGCATTCCTTGGAGTAGGAGGCCTGGGTTTGATCTGGCTCGTTTTCTGGCTCGTCTTTCCGTACGATCGACTGCAGCGTCGGAGCATACGGAATGATGCTCGCCTTGATACGACGGTTGTAGCACCCTCCAAGCCGATGCGGTGGCAGGATTTGATGCGCATGCGGCAGACGTGGGCTCTGGTCGCGATAAAGGCCATGACCGATCCTGTGTGGTGGCTGTATTTATTTTGGCTGCCAAAGTTCTTGCAGGAGCGGTTTCACTTGAGTGTGGCTCAGATTGGAGTACCGCTCGCAACGGTGTACTGCTTTTCATCATGCGGTGCAGTGGTGGGAGGGTGGTTGTCGGGCGCGATGATTCGTCGCGGGGTAAAGGTGATCGATGCGAGGAAGCGAGTGTTGGCAGGCTGCGCGGTTCTGTCGTTGCTGCTCATCTCGGGGACGCACCTCAATACGATTCAATCGGTGGTCGCACTGTTCAGCATCCTGACGGCAGCGCATCAGGCCTGGGCGGCAAATCTCTTCGCCGCCAACTCGGACCTGTTTCCCCGTTCGTCGTTGTCGACCTCAGTTGGAATTGCAGGTGCTGCCGGCGCATTCGGCGGCGTCTGCTTTCAGAAATTTACTGGACACGTGCTGCAGTTGACGCATGGCAACTACACCATCGTTTTCTTCTGCGCCGCGTTGGCCTATCCCGTGTCGCTGGTGGTATTTCATCTCCTGACGCGAAATATTCCGGACTTTACAATGGACACAACCTAGGAGCCCATTGCGTGGATCTTCATCACCTCAGAGTGTTTCAGGCCGCTGCTAGGACTTCTTCGTTCACCGCGGCAGGGCGAGAATTGTCCCTGTCGCAGTCCACTGTTTCACTACACATCAAGCAGCTTGAAGAAGAGTTCGGCTGCCTGTTGTTTTTGCGATCGCGCAAGCGCGTGTCTCTCTCAGATGCCGGACGTATTCTTTTGCAATATGTCGATCGCACCTTTGCTGAGTTGAAAAACGCCGAGTTGGCCGTCAGGGAGTTCTCTACTTCACAGCGTGGGACTATTCGGCTAGGAGTAGGTGCTTCCACCTTGATCTATCTGTTGCCGTCGGTACTGGCGGAGTACCGACGGCGCTATCCGCAGATCGAAGTTCTGGTGACGACTGGAATTACCGAGGTGCTTCTCCAGTCTCTGCTGGACCACACGATTGATCTTGCTGTCGTTATGAGTCCCTCCGCTGCGCTCGCGTCTGTTGAAACCGTGCCTTTGATGGATGAGGAGTTGGCTATTGTGCTGGCCACACATCATCCGTTAGCGAAGAAGTCCGCACTGACGCCCCATGATCTGGATGAACTTGTCTTCATCTCCCATCTGAGAGGGACGGCGATGCAAACTGTGCAGCAGCAGTATTTTGACAAGATGGGGGTAACGCCGCGCGTTGCGATGGAGATGGAGAACATGGAGGCTATCAAAAGCCTCGTGCGGGCGGGTATGGGTGCGGCGCTGCTTCCCCTGTGCTGTGTTGTAGGAACATATGGCCGGGGCCTGGTAGCCAGGAAGGTGCGCGGGCTCGCGATGTCGCGAAGCCTGCTGCTGGCCGTGACTGACTGGCGGGTTCACCCGCCGGCCACAAGACGTCTGGCACGGCGCATACTGCGTGCTCTCGGAACCGCGCAGACAACAAAATCGGACGGCCGAATCATTGAAATGACCGATTAGGCTGATTGAAATTACCTAGTGTCCTCAATGTTCTCTCCTCGTTAAGCTAGGTCTAGCAAGGGGACGCCGTTGTATGCCGCATCCGTCACTCCGTTCAAGATTTCCCTTTCGCAAAACCGATGCCGCAGCGCCTTCATTGGGGCTGGCGCAGTCGTTCTGGGCTTTAGGCCAACGGGAGATCTCGCTTGCGCAATCGCTGGAGGAAGCCTGCGCAGACGGCTTTGAGTACCTTGAAGTTGGCCTTCGCGAAGATCGACTGGCTGAGACGTCTAGCCTCCTAAAAGCGTTTCCACTTAAGCTAATCGCGCAGGGTTGGGCGGCTACGGCGGAAGAGGCGAGAGTCTTCCTCGAACGCGCCGCAGAGCTTGGCGCGGTAGCGATCAACATTCATCTCGGACATGCGTACCTTACCGCAGATGAAGCGGCGTTGATGGTGGATGAAGTGTATCGGATGGCCGACGTGTATGGGCTTCCTCTGCTGTTGGAGACCCATCGTGGACGGATGACACAGGATTTGTTCCGTACAACGGAGTTGCTGAAGCTACGACCGGGCACGGTGGTCACGCTCGACCTGGCGCATTATTTGGTTGCCGGTGAAACGCTGGGCGGTTCGGAAGATCTCTTCCGCGCAAGTCTTTCGCCGCTGTTGTCGCGTACTGGCCTGATCCATGGCCGCATCTCGAACGGGCAAACTATCCAGGTTGCGGCGAGCGACGCCTTCGCGTTCACCGGTTTACTCGAATCCTTGTGGCAGGAGGCAATGGAGCTCTGGCTGTACGATGCTCCTGCGGATGCGGTGTTTGTTTTTGAGCCAGAGGTGGGGCCTCCTCCTTATGCCTGTACGGATCGCACCGGCGCCGAGATATTTTCTCGCACAGAAGAGACCCTCATTCTTACTGATCTTGCGCGGCGGGCCTGGAGTGAGGCGCGTGCCAAGCATCAACTGCTGCATCAGGTATCGCATTCATGAGCACCTCGGCGCCGTCCGCTGCGCAATCGTCATTGAAGCTCGACTACAGCCTCACTGGCGTCAATGCCACGTTGGCTGTGGAAAAAGGGCTTGCCGAGGCTGATTGGTATCAATGCGCTGTCCCGCGAGAGACCATGCGCGGATTGCTTGAACGGCGCGATGGCCCTGCGCTGCGCAATACCTTGTTGTGGTTCACGCTGATCTTCGCAAGCGGGTATGCAACGTATCGATTGTGGGGCTCGTGGTGGGCCGTGCTTCCTTACGTTCTTTATAGCGCGCTCTATGCGTCAACTTCAGATGCTCGCTGGCACGAGGCAGGTCACGGGACTGCCTTCAGGACTGACTGGATGAACGATGCGCTGTACGAGATTGCGTCGTTCATGGTGATGCGGGAATCGACGGTATGGCGCTGGAGTCATACAAGGCATCACAGCGATACGATCATCGTGGGTCGCGACCCGGAGATCTCCGTGCCCCGCCCTGCCGATCTCGGCGCGATTGCGAAGAAGTTTGCCAGCCTGGGTGCTTACCCCAAGTACTTCAAAGCGATCCCGCAGCATTGTTTCGGACGAATGGCTGCGGATGAGCGGACCTACATTCCGGAATCGGAGTTTCCTAGGATCTATCGCAAGGCACGTGTTTACGTCGCGATTTACACGACGGTCACAGTGCTTGCTATCTGCACCCGCAGCATACTACCTCTTATGTTTGTGGGTTTCACGAACCTCTTTGGTGCGTGGCTGATGGTGGTGTACAGCATGACACAACATGCCGGACTGGCGGAGAATGTGCTCGACCACCGGCTGAACTGTCGCACTGTATACATGAATCCGATCAACCGATTTCTGTACTGGAACATGAACTATCACATCGAGCACCACATGTATCCGCTGGTGCCGTTTCACGCACTCCCCGCGCTCCATGAAATGGTAAAGGACGACTGCCCGGAGCCGTATCCCAGCCTATTCGCTGCGTGGCGTGAAATTGTGCCTGCCGTGCTGAAGCAGGTGAGCGATCCTGAGTATCACGTGAAGAGGAGATTGCCGGAGAGAAAGAACCATCGCAGTGAGACAGGAACATCTAGTTGAGATAAGGGCCGATGAGGCTGGGTGGGTGACAGCGTGTGAATCTGGCGTTCTTGCCCACGCCGATGTTACGCGTTTCGACTATGGCCGAAGGACTTTTGCTCTGATACGCGATGAGCAAGGCAGACTATTCGCGACAGATGGTGTCTGCACCCACGGGAACACGCATCTCTCCGGCGGTCTGGTGAAAGGAGGCATCATTGAGTGCCCGAAGCACAATGGGAGGTTCAATCTGGCGGACGGATCGCCGGCACGCACACCTGTCTGTCGCAGCCTTGCAACTTATCTGGTGGAGGAGCAGGACGGCCTCATCCGTATAAACATCGTAAAGCCCGGAGGGGCTGGCGAGCGGTCTCATGAGACCTATCAGTTTCGTGTCGTGAGCAATCAGAATGTCGCTACCTTCATTAAGGAGCTGGTACTGGAGCCGATGTACTCCGCTGAGTTGGCGTTCACTCCAGGAGACTATCTGCAAATCGACATTCCCGTTTACGACAGGATTCCCTTTAGTGACTTCGATATCGATGAGCCCTTCCGCTCGGTTTGGAAGCGTCAGCATCTGTTTGAGTTGGTTGCACGCAATCCCGATATTGCGCGGCGCAACAACTATTCGCTTGCCAGTAACCAGAAAACGGAAGGCACGCTTCGATTTAACATTCGCATCGCTACTCCTCCTCCGGGGCAGGACTGTGCTCCGGGAGTGGGATCGAGCTACGCCTTCAGTTTGAAAACAGGCGATATTGTGACGGGTACTGGTCCTTTTGGTGACTTTCATATTAGGCCCACGCAGCGAGAGATGGTTTACGTTGGAGGCGGCGCGGGCATGGCGCCGCTACGCGCTCATCTGTCGCACTTGATGGAGACGGAGAAGACAGCTCGCAGGGTAAGTTTTTGGTATGGTGCTCGTTCGAGGCAGGAGATCTTCTACGATGACTACTTCCGCGAGCTTGAGGAGACACATCACAACTTCACCTTCCAGCCTGCGCTGTCGTCACCTTTAGAGGACGACGTTTGGTCCGGCCATACTGGCTTTATTCACGACGTGTTGCGGGATAAATACCTCATCGATCACGCCAACGCTCAGGCGGCGGAGTATTATCTTTGCGGTCCGCCGATGATGATCAAGGCCTGCACTAGGATGCTGGACGAACTCGGAGTGCCGTCCACACAGATTGCGTATGACGAGTTCTGATGCTCGTAGATACGCGCTTTAGCCTTCGCGATAGCCCATCTCGTCGATCAGTCCGCGCATGTATGCGAAGCTCTTGATGCAATCTGGCATGGGGTTGTCATAGTTGCTTTCAAGCTCGAGATCTACAAAGTACGGGTAACGGATTTCAGCGAGAGCACGGAATATCTCGCGGATGGGCATGACGCCATCGCCCATCGGTACGCTTGTACGCCCTCCACCGGCATCGACGGCCGTGAGATCGCGTACGTGGACATTGTAAAGACGATTGCCCGCCATTCGAATGGAGGCCACAGGGTCTACGCCGATGCGCAGCGTGTGACCAATATCAATGCAGTAGCCAATTCGGTGGTCCATCTTGTCGATTATTTTTTGAACATCGTAGGGAGAGGGCCATTCGACATCTTGCGGACCATGATTGTGCAATCCCATGCGAATGTCATACTCCTTTATAAAGCGCTCCACCCGCGGAAGCACTGCATGAGTGGGCGCACCTACAAAAGACTTCAAACCAGCGGCTTTAAGGTATTCGAACTTTGGCCGCACGTCTTCATCGCTGTCCACCTTGAAATAGATAGCACCCGCGTCCGTAAGCTGAATTCCAGCTGCGCGATACTGCTTGGGCAAGGTGCGGGACGTCGGAGAGCGGCGCCATGGGTAAATGAACGTCCTTCACATTCAGATAGGGGCACTTTAGCTGGTGAATAAAGTCGATCACATGCGCCATGTCGAATTTGTGGAAGGTGTAGCTGGCCATACCCAACCGGATAATTGGTTTCGCGTTATAGGCAAAAGCCTGTCTAACCCCGGCGGGACACGCAGTTGCAGCGAAGCTGGTCAATAGAAATTTTCGACGATTCATTTTCCCGTTTCCAGTATCTTAGGCATCGTTTCGTCACTAGACGTTGGCCCATTCTCCACGAGCGATGGGTGCGGCCAGCATGGCGTTGGCTCGGTTGCTGTTCTTAAACATCTCTCGTGCGGGATCCCAGGTGAGTTTTTTTTGCGTCTGGCAGGCAATCAAACCAATCTGCGAAATCGTAATATCGCGATGGCCTACCTCGATCGGAATAAGTGTTGGGCGTCCATCGCGAATGCTCGCGACGAAGTCATTCTTGTCCCACAAGATCTTTGAAAAGTCTTCTTCGCCTTTTTCGGGCTCATAAGTTACAAGCGCGGCCTTACTACTGGTCATCACCCCAGGGTACTTGTCCACCTTGATCCAACCATCGCTGCCGAAGTAGGTAATTGCCGGCGTGCTCGTGGGGGTCTGCTCGCAGGTCATCTCCAGTCCATTTGCATAACGATAGTGCACCTTGAAATTGATCATAGTGTCCCAAAGCGCGTTAGGGAACTCGCCATGACCTTCGACCTCGACCGGGCCCGATTCTTCAGACCGGTTGGCCCACTGCACCATGTCGAAGTAGTGTGCCCCCCAGTTGCTGATCATTCCTTGCGCATAGGCATTCAGGCGCATCCAGTTGGGCCGCAGGTTTGTTTGCTTAGCGTCGTGTACACGCTTTTCGGTATAGGGAACCTCGGGCGATGGCCCCAGCCACATCTCATAGTTGAGTTCTGGCGGCACAGGCATGTCGGGTGCGTCAATTACAGGAGGCGGGTCCGATGGGAAGGTGATCTCGACGCGCTGCAGTTTGCCGATGTGTCCGTTGCGGACAAGTTCGACTGCGTGATTCTGTACCCGGACCGAGCGGAATTCGCTATCAGTTCGAGCAGTCACGCCATAGGTCTTCACTGCATCGCATAGATGACGGCCTTGCTGCACGCTTAGGCTGAGTGGTTTTTCCATCGCAAAATGCTTCTTTGCCTTAGCCGCCATCGTTCCCATTGTGGTGTGCCAATGGTCGGGAACCGAGATCATTAAAGCGTCGATGTTGGGGTCGTGAATGACTTCGCGGAAGTCGGAGCGTGTGGTGCATCCGTTGTACGAAGATAGATTATCGCGCGTGGCATAGAAGTTGTTCACATACTTTTGTGCCTCCGCCATACGCCAGCTGTCCACGTCGCATACGGTAACTACTTGAACGCCGGGTACAGCGAGCATCTGCTTAAGATTTGCTCCGAAGACCTGGCGGCCGGTACCGATAAAGCCTACGTTGATCCGATTTCCTGGAGCAGCCTTGCCAAAGACACGCGCAGGGAGAATCGTTGCTGACGAAGCGCAGGCAGACTTCACAAGAAATTCCCTTCGATCCATGCTTCTCCTCTCTGGCGCTATTCCAGTTCCTTGATCTTGATATTCCGAAAGGCGACATTATGTCCGTGATCCTGAAGCAGGATATGGCCGGATGTGAGCGAGGCAAAGTTTGGATAGTCGCGGAACTTGCTTTTTGCGACGCCCTCTTTGAATGCCGCAGAAGTCCGCTCTATATTCAGCACTTGTTTGCCATCTAGCCAATGTTCGATGTGATTTCCGCGGACGCGGATACGAGAGGTGTGCCATACATTCATTGCGGTGTCTGGCTTGTGGGCGGGGACTACGTCATAAAGCGCTGCCGTCTTCTTTACAGGATCGAGGTGCTTCCCTTCGTAGATATAGTTCGCATCGTCGATAATCTGGTACTCATAGCCAGGTTGCGATCCGAGCGGCTTAGGCTGCCGCTCTTCTACGAAATATTTGACCCCGCTGTTTCCATCTGAGCCGAGCTTCCAGTCGAAGACCATCTCAAAGTTTTGGTAGGTTTTCTTAGTGACAATGTCGCCGCCATCTCCTGCCTCCATACCGCTCGAGAACTCGCCGTGCAACTCGCCGTCTCTGACGACCCAGCCGCGTGCGGGAAACGATGTCGCGTAAGCCCCGCGCCACTGATCCATTAGTTTTCCGTCGAACAGGAGCGCCCAGCCTTCTTTAAACTCTTTCGGTGTCAATGTATTTGCTTGGCCATAGGCACAGGTGGTTTCTACCGTGGCAAGCAATAAAAGAAGGGTCCAACGAAGGCGGACAACCGACATGTAGATATACTCCCAACTTATGATTTCTGTTCGAAAAGCTGCTCAGTCCGTAGACGTCGCTGACGGGTTTTCTTTCAACGAAGAAACACGTTTAGCCAACAGGCGAAAGTATAGTCATCGTGTCGCCCTAGACAAATTGTGAAGTTCAATGAACTTCAGCGAATGTCTCAATGAAAATCGCGTTGCCAACAGTTATTCCCGCAGAGCTCCGAGAAGCAACGCACGCGAGTTCGAGGGTGGCGTCCAGGTGGGAACAAGGCTTAGAGAAGAGAAGCGGAGAGGCCAAACGGGCGCAGCGTCGGAGGCTGTTCGATCAACTAAACTTGGTCGGATGACTGTCTGACTCAGTGAGCGTCTACGTCGGCGTCTTCCCGCCCAAACTTTCCCTCGCAGTCCTGCGGCGGACCATACATTTCGGGGAAGTTGAATCCCTCAAGAAAAAACAAAAGACAGGGCCTTTTATCATGTGTTGAACTAGTCTCGTTCTGCGGAGACGGTATGTCGTGTGGTCTTAGGTACAGTTCGTATTTCGCTTTTGTCGCATTCCTGTTTGCGCCGTTGGCTCCTGCAGAGTCCCCCAGCAACTCCCGCAAACCAACGTCACAACCATCCGTTTGGGCACGCAACTAGTCGTGGTCGATGTTGTTGTAACGGATAAAACCATAAGCCCGTCCAAAACCTGAAAGCGTCAGACTTCGTTCTCACGGAGGACAACGCGCCGCAGTCCATTAAGAATTTCGAAGAGCACTCCTCGCCCACGCTTCCCGATGCCACAAAGTTTCTTCCGCCCCCCGAACTCCCCGGCGGCGTGTTCACCGATTATGTCCCGGGGCCTGTCAACGGTGCGGTCAGCATCCTGCTGCTCGATACCCTCAACACTTCCGTGAAAGATCAGAACTTCGTTAGTCGGCAACTGCTCAATTATCTGAAGGCCGCTCAGCCCGGGACCAGAGTCGCAATCTTCGGTCTCGGCACGAAACTGACTATGCTGCAGGGCTTCACCGAGAACGCTGCCCTGCTTAGGGCGGCTGCAGCCAAAGCCTCCGTAAAGAATTCGCCCATGCTTCAGGACTCTCGGGGAAGCGGATCCATCCAGAAGACGGTCGCTGACCAGATGGAAGAGATGGGAATGACGCAGTCCGCGGTGAATGAACTCCGACAGTTCGAAGCACGTCAACAGTCATTTCAACTCAATGTAAGAATGAAATACACGCTGGACGCGATGAATCAGCTGGGGCGTTACCTGTCGAATATTCCCGGCCGCAAAATCTCATCTGGTTCTCCGGTTCGTTTCCAATCGATGTCCTCCCCGACAAAATTGCGGCTCCGATAAATCCTTTCGACACTGTCGCAGACTACGAAAAGGAGCTTCGCGAAACCGTCGACCTACTCGCACGCAGCCAAGTTGCCATTTACCCCATCGACGCTCATGGCATTGCCACATCACCATCCTTCGATGTTGAGACAACACGCAAGTACACCCGTATTCCCGGTCAGATAACCGAGGACGCAATCAATGCCGACTCCTACAACGCAGCCAAGACCGACTCCGATAACTCAGCGGAGCAGAGCGCGATGCGCAGGATGGCGGAGGCAACCGGAGGACAAGCTTTTTACAACACCAATAACCTCGCGGACGCTGTCGACGGGACGAGATCCATCGAACTTTCCAAAACGATGGAGCAGCCGAAAACAGCAGAGGTGTCCAAACCGGCGGATTTGAGAACGCCACCCGACGAAAAGATTAAGACGCTGCATGTCTATGCGGACCGCGTCTAGATCCCGACGTTGGTGCGCGACCACAGCTGGCAGCAGATCAAGACTCCAATCCCCGAAGACAAATTTTCGGTGAGCCTGGAATCGGGTCCGTACGCGCGGTCCAAATCCGTCAAGACAATCGTCGATAACGAAGCGCAGGCCGTCCCGGAGCGCATCCTCAACAGGTCAGGCGCGGTCGTTGGCTACAAAATAAAGCGCCATGCTGCCGTTCACCGTTAGTCGCCACGGCATCGTGTGAACCTTGTGCGTTGGGACTACGGCGGCACGGAGATGCCAGGATCCTCTCCGTGAACGACTACACCGTTATCGCGTCTAGCCTCACCTGGGATACATGGGTGAGTATCGCGTGCAGGCGACCGCAGGCAGCGGTAAAGGCGCGAATGAATGGGCGAATAAGTGTCACTCCCCCATAAGAGTCATCAAGTGAACTTTTGCAGTTGCTATTCTCCACACATTCCCCCTTTGTGGGTTTGTGAAGGAAGACTGTCTGCATGACGTTGTCCGGGTTCCGTTTTGCGGCTTCTGGTTTGGGTATTCAGGGTCTCTTTCGCAAGAGAAGCGCGTCCCTCGCTGGCGTACTGGCGATGGCTGGATGGATGACGCTGGCCGGGGGAGCGCAGACCGCACGCTTCGCCGGGGTGCAGACGGTCGTGGGCGGTGGATTGGGCACTCCCGCAGGTGTGGCTGTCGATAGCAACAGAACGGTCTATGTAGTGGACCGTCAAACCAGCGTGATACACCGCTACACGCCGAATAGTGCAGGCGGGTTTACCCCACAGAGCAATGTGGCGACTGTCTCAGGGGTGCCGTATGCAGTGGACGTGGACAGCGCGGGAATAGTCTATGTAACGGATACTGCCAACAATGCAGTTCACCGATACTCGCCGGATGGCTCAGGTGGATTTACGCAGCTGAGCGATGCTGTGACTGGTCTGAACTTCCCGCTGGGTATCGCGGTTGATGGTGGCGGAACGGTCTACGTTGCGGACTCCAATAACAACGCGGTGCGACGGTATACGCCGAACGGTTTGGGTGGATTTACGCAGCAGAGCGATGTGGTGAACACAGGGCTGAACTCCCCAGTTGGGATAGCTATCGACAAAGTTGGCGCGGTGTATGTGGCGGATCGAGGTAACTGGGCGGTACACCGATATATGCCGAACGGTTCGGGGGGATATACGCAGCAGACAGATGTGGTGAATGGTACGGTCCACCCTCTGGATGTGGCATTGGATTCTAATGGGGTTGTTTATGTTGGGGATGATAATGCGGCTGAAGTTATTCGGTATGGTCCTGACGGCTCAGGCGGATATACGTCGCTTGGTTGGACCGGCAAGGGTCCGTTTACTCCGCTCGGAGTGGCAGTTGATGCTGTCGGGACGCTTTACATCTCCGATCTGTTTAGCGGTGGCGCTCTGCAAGTAAAGATCACCGGGGTAGATTTTTCGACGGTTGCGGTTGGAGCGACGAGCGCGGTGCAGACGCTGATATTTATGTTGAATACAGCGGGGACGATCGCGGCTCCGGCGGTCCTGACGCAGGGGGCGGCAGGGCTGGACTTTGCGGATGCAGGAACGGGTACGTGCACGACGAATGGCACGACGCATCACTACGTTGTTCACGAGACGTGCACGGTGGATGTTGCGTTTGCGCCGCGGTTTCCGGGAGTGCGGCAGGGCGCGGTAGTGCTGAAGGATGCGGGCGGGAACGCGATTGCGACGGCGTATGTGTTGGGTACGGGCACGGGACCGCAGATTGGGTTTACTTCGCCTAGTGCGGCGAGCGTGATCAATGTGACGGGAGTGGGTCAAGGCAGTCCGTTCCAACTGGCGCTGGATGGCGCGGGGAATATGTACGTCGCCAACTACACAGGGGGAACTGGTTCGGTACAGAGGCTTCCGGCGGGCGGCGGTCCGGGGACGGTGGTGAACACGGGATCGATTGTTTTGAACTCGGTTACCGGCGTGGCTGTGGATGGCGCGGGAAACCTGTTTATTGCGGACAACTCCAACAGTCGGATCGTGGTGGTTGGGGCCAACGGCGTGGCGGGGGTCCTGAGCATCAGCGGACTGAGCACCACGATGGGCACACCGATGTCGCTGGCGTTGGACGGCGCGGGGAACCTGTACTTCGCAGACAACACGCGGGGTCGCATCATGAAGGTGCAGATTGCGGCGTCGAGCCTCGGAACGGCTTCGCCGAGCGGTGTGGGGACCGAAGTGAATACCGGATCTGTTCTCGGCCCGGGCAGGCTTACAGGAGTGGCGGTGGATGGTCTCGGTAATGTGTATGCCGCCAACCGGACGAACGTGTTGAAGATTGCTCCGGGCGGGAATGCTGCAGCGGTGATCGCTAATGTTCCCGGGGGGCTTTCGAGTCCACAGGGTGTGGCGGTGGACGCGGCGGGAGATCTCTTTATCGCGGACGCGGGCAGCAACAACCGGTTTGTGGAGGTGGCTCCGAACGGAGTGGCGTCGGTGGTGGGATTGGGGAGCTTGACGGTGGACTATCCCTTTGGGGTGACGGTGGACCAAAACGGGAACCTTCTTCTGGCGGACTTCAATGGGTGGAAGTTGATTCGGGTGGATCGAGTGACGCCGCCTTCGCTGGATCTGGGAACAGGAGATGTGGGGTCTACGCGAAGCGGACCGACGGTGGTGATTGAGAATAATGGAAATGCGGATCTGAGCTTTCCGATTCCGGGGTCGGGGAACAATCCGAGCATCTCGACGGACTTTACTCTGAACAACGAGAGCCCGGGGGATTGTCCACTTACAGGGAGCACGAGCGGTGCACCAGGCGTGCTGGCGTCGGGGGAGAGCTGCACGCTGCCGGTGAACTTCACACCGAAGAGCCCGGGAACGATCAACGGCGCTTTGGTGCTTACGGATAACAATCTGGATGCAAGCCCGAGCACGACCCAGACCATCCGCCTGACTGGCTTTGCGAATCCGCAGCTGATCGTGACGCTGGCCATCGCATCAACGACGCTGACGACGAACCATGCGGTTACACCATTTACGCCCGTGACTGCGACAGGGGGCACACCTGCGCTGAGCTACAGCGTGGCTCCTGCGTTGCCGGCGGGCTTGAGCATGGACACAGCGACAGGCGCGATCACGGGAACTCCGACTGCGCCGATCGCAGCGACAAGTTACACGGTGACGGTGGAGGATGCGCTGCATGCAGGCGGGACGCAGAGCTTCATCCTGACGGTAACAGGAGTGGGTACACCGACGATTTCGTTTGTGCCGATTGGGACGAGGACGTATGGGGATGTACCGTTTGCAGTGAGCGCGACGTCGAACTCGACGGGGGCGATGACATATAGCGTTGTGAGCGGACCGGCGACGATTGCGGGCAGCACGGTGACGATTACGGCGGCGGGTACGGTGGTGTTGCAGGTGAGCCAGGCGGCGACGTCCAGCTTCGTCGCAGGGACAGCGGCGACGAGCTTCAACGTGGCAGGACTGAGTCCAACGATTTCGTTTGCTCCGATCGCCGGGAAGACGTATGGGGACGCACCGTTTGCGGTGAGTGCGACGTCGAACTCGACGGGTGTGATGACGTACAGCGTTGTGAGCGGACCGGCGACGGTTTCGGGTGGCACGGTGACGATTACTGGCACGGGTATGGTGGTGTTGCAGGTGAGCCAGGCCGCTGCGGGGAGCTACGCCGCGGCAATGGCGACGACGAGCTTCAACGTGACGGCGCCGGTGCCGTCGGTGCACTTCTTGCCGATCGCCGGGAAGACGTATGGGGACGCTCCGTTCGCGGTGAGCGCGACGTCGACCTCAGGTGGAACGGTGACGTACAGCGTGGAGAGCGGACCGGCAACGATCGCGGGCAGCATCGTGACGGTCAAGGGCGCAGGGATCGTAACACTGCAGGCGAACTGGACGGCGCAGGGAGGTTTCGCGGCGGCGACGGCGGTGACGAGCTTTGTGGTGGCGATGGCCCCATTGACGCTGACGGCAAATAATGCGAACCGCTTCTATGGAGCGCCGAACCCTCTGTTTAGCGGCACTCTGACCGGACTGAAGAATAACGACAGCATCCCGGAGAACTTTACGACGACGGCGGTGGTGGGATCTTCTCCTGGCCTGTATGCGATTGTGCCGAGCGTCTCGGGCTCGGGGACGGGTAACTACACGGTGACGGCGACGAAAGGAACGCTGACAGTGACGAAGGCTCCGACCACGACCTTGCTGGGGCTGAGCTCAATGTCGGTGAATCCGAATCAGACCGTGACGCTGACCGGAACCGTGGCTGCGGCGCTCGGAAACACTTCAGCTTCTCCGGCGGGGACGGTGACATTTTTCGACGGTGGTACGGCACTCGGAACGGCTCCCTTGGTGGGAAGCGGAGGGATGTTTACGGTGACGCTGGCGACCGGAGCGCACTCTGTGACGGCAGTGTACTCAGGCGACGCTAATTTTCTGACGAGCGTAAGCAGTGTGTCTGGTGTAGCGGTGACGGTGGCTCCGTCCGACTTCACGATTACAGGGCCTGCGTCGCGCGTGACGGTAGTGGCGGGCGGTTCGGTGACCGTTGGGTACACGATTGCCCCGACGTTTGGGAGCTATCCCGGTACGGTAACGCTTGCGGTGTCGGGGCTTCCGGCCCAGGCGAAGTACACAATGTCTCAGTCGAGCCTCTCGGCCAATGCAGGAGCGCAGACGGTGATGCTGACAGTGCAGACAGCGAAATGGCCGGGGCACAGCCGGGAGGACGCGGGATGGTCGGTCCTGCTGCTCCTGCCGCTTGCAGGGACGCGTCGGATACACCGAACGGTGCGGACCAATCGTGTGCTAGGAAGACTGTTGCTTACGGCAATGGTAATTACTGGTGGTATGGGGCTGGCTGCGATGACAGGCTGCGGGTCGGGTATCGTCGATGTGGCGCCGCAGGACCATGCAGTGACCGTGACGGCGACAAGTGGCGCGGTTCAACACACGGCGACAATTACGCTGACTGTGCAGTAGTTAGCGGGAATACACATGACTCAATGCCTAATTGTGGATGGATTTTGAAGCGCAAGGGGTTGTGATTTGGAGGCCAGCTAAGTTTACGGTTTTCAACATCCTGGCTTGGGCAGCCATCTATATAAAGATTGTCCTACATACGCTCGAGTACGGAATGCGCAGCGGATAAAGTGTTCGCTAACGAGCTTTGCATGAGTGCTCAACGGTGAACTACTCGACTGGAGCGGTCAGATGCCTCGACGAGGATTCTGGCAGCCATTCTATCCGCTCTCTAAATAGTTAGATTCGCGCACTCTGCTTACGGAATGTGCTCGACGAGGAGCGCAACCTGATCTGCGTGCAGGACGCTCCGAGGTCAGCGCTTTCAGTAGTCCTCGCTCCGTGGCACCCTCCCGGTCGGTCGCGGCGAGGGCTCCTGCCTTCGGCCTTCGCGTTTGTGAATCGCTTCGCCCTTTCCACCCCAGCGAGCAAGTTCGCCGGTGACCCCGCAGTCTTAAGTTGGTCACTGGCGATTTAATCGCGCCTGCTCCTAAGTGCATCAGGTGTCGCAGTTGATGCTGAAGGCAAGCAATAGTGATGACGAAATGGTAGTGAACACCTCCTAAGCAGCAGCTCGATTCAGCGAGAGGTTGTCCGCAGACCAATTTTGTTATTGAGCAACCTCTCCCGCAACCTGAACCATCCCACTCAACGATTTTGGAGTGTAGGTATGAAGTTATTAGGTGTTAAACAATATGAAGTCATTGATAGCTTTTTCCCTAGTCACAATTTTGTGTTGCGGGCCTATCGAGGGGCAAACTAAAGAAGAGAAACAATCCAAATCGTTTCTAGGATTGCCCAACGCTCCAAGTGCCGTAGCTAAGCCAAGTCTCGAAGGACACAGAAAATTCCGTCGAAGGAGTTGAGGCTGTTCGGACTCAACCGAACCGGCTGGAATTAACCCATCGTGTCATTCGATCGGGAATCATCGTGCCACCGCTGACGTCGTCCGAAAAGCTCAAGCTATCTATTCGCAGCGCAACCAGTCTCACCGCTTTTGGCTCGGCATTGTTTGGAGCCGGGACTCGCCACTTGACGGATAGCCGGCCACACTACGGCACAGACAAGGCTGGCTTTGGAGAACGCCTGGGCGCTGCATCGCTGAAACAGGCTTCAGAGGAAGTCTTGAGTTACGGCGTGTACGCAAGCCTCTTTCGTGAAGATCCTCACTACTACGTGCTCGGCCAAACCTGCAACTGTGGAATAAAATACCGCGCAATTTATTCCGCGACACGAGTTTTCATTACGCGTACAGACGCAGGCGGGACGAGTATCAATTGGGCCAAGATGGCGGGCGTTGCGAGCTCGAGTGCGCTAACCCTAACTTATTATCCAGAACGGGATCGCGATGTAGCAGACACATTGAGTGGCATAGGCGTCAGTCTTGGGATGTCAATGGTGAGCAATGAAATGCACGAATTTATAGGTGATGTAATGTCGAAGATCCGCCATAAAAACACTGACAAGTGACGGTTTTCTAGAAAGACGCCCGTTTTCAACGAAAGAGACTATGCGGACTATCGATCGACCTGCTAATAGAAGCGTAACGATTGTCAAACTGCTTCATCCTTACAGGCGCCATCTCGCCTTCGGATTGCTAGCCATCGCAGGGGAGAGTATTGCCAGCCTCTTAGAGCCGTGGCCTCTGAAGATTGTTCTGGATAACGTAATCCAGAACAAGGCTAGCCATGGATGGCTGTATAAAATCATTGAGCAGACGGCGGGAACTGGTCATCGCAATGCGCTTATATTTGCCTGCGCAGCTGTTCTGATCATCGCCTTAGTTGATGCTCTATGCTCCTATGCGGAGAAGTATCTAACGACGAGCGTTGGGCAGTGGATCACACATGACCTTAGGACGCGCGTGTACACGCAAGTGCATCGGTTATCTCTTTCGTATCATGACCATCAAGCTACTGGCGATTTGATCAGTCGCGTCACCAGTGATATCGACTCCATTCAGACGTTTATCGTGTCCGGCCTTCTCGGGATTATCGTCAATATTGTCACGCTCATTGGGATGATCGTCGTGATGTTTTACCTCAATTGGCAATTCACCCTTATCGCCCTCGCAATCGTTCCACCGCTATTTTTCATCGTGTACTCCTACACGAGAAGGGTGAAAAAGGCTTCTCGCGAGGTACGAAAAAGAGAGGGGCACCTTATTTCGGTGGTGGAAGAGGTGGTTTCTTCGATACGCGTGGTCAAGGCTTTCGCTCGAGAAGACTATGAAGTGCGCCGTTTCCGCGGAGAAAGCCTCGAGGCAGTGGAGGCTGCTCTAAAAGCCAGAGCGCTGAAGGCCAAACTCGTACCACTGGTGAATGTCATTACGGCAGTCGGAACCTGCCTTGTGTTGTGGTTTGGTGCACGAATTGCGCTTGCGGGCCACCTGTCAGCAGGTTCGATGGTTGTCTTTGTGTTCTACCTAGGCAAGATGTACAAGCCCATGCAGGAGATCTCAAAAACGATGGATGCTTATTCGAAAGCAGAAGTCGGCTTCGACCGTATTCAAGATGTTCTCCGAAGTGATGAAGAAATTGTCGACCAAAAAGGTGCGCGGAACGTGCCACAACTCAAAGGTAAGATCGATTTTGATCATGTGAGTTTTGCATATGAGGGAAAGGACACGACACTCAACGACGTCAACATACATGTCGAACCGGGAAGTATGGTGGCTCTCGTTGGCCCCACAGGGTCCGGCAAGACAACGATAGTAAACCTCATTGCCCGCTTCTACGATCCAGATTCGGGCAGCGTAAAGATCGATGATGTGGACATAAGGCAGTTCCGCCAGAAATCGCTCCGGACGCAAATCAGTTTTGTTTTACAAGACAGCGTGTTATTTTCGGGGACGATATGGGACAACATCGCCTACGGTCGGCCAGATGCATCGCATGCGGAGATCGTCAAGGCGGCAAAGGCGGCGAACGCGATGGAGTTCATCGAGAAATTATCTGAGGGCTTCGACTCTGATGTCGGTGAGCGTGGAATTGCACTGTCTGGCGGTCAGCGGCAAAGAATCGCGATCGCTCGGGCGATCATTCGTAACACGCCGCATCCTGATCCTCGACGAACCGACATCCGGTCTGGATGCTGCATCCGAAGAATTGGTTTTTGATGCGCTCGACCGTCTCATGGAAGGAAAGACCTCGGTGGTTATCGCGCATCGGCTTTCTACGGTTCGGCGGGCTCATTGCATATACGTTGTTGACAGCGGCGGAGTCGTGGAATCCGGGACTCACGATGAGCTTATGCAATTGGATGGTACCTATCAAAAGCTTCACGAAATTCAATTCTCGCAGGAAGAGATAGTGAGCGCGGCGAATCGTTAGGCAGTTAGTCGCTTCATCAGAGGCCCTTCAGGTCCAAGATTCGACGTTCAATAACCTTTACGTAAATCTCAATATCTTTGGGTGGAAAATTACCCGCACGGAAGGCGTCCACGAGTTGCTGATGACTCAACTGTCCGAGTAATGCGCCGATCCACTGGGCATCTTTACGTGGGACATTGTTGCCGATCCAGTCCATTCCGCTACGCATAGCGTATTGTTTGGCGCCAGTTCCGGCAGTCTCTGCCAAAAGGGCATTCGGCCGTTTAGGTGTTGCGAAATCAACATCGGTGGCGGTGACTCGTTGAAGAAAGCCAGAGCCTTGATAACTGTCGACATTACCCTTCGAGCGGGCGATGGTCCAGCTTAAGCTATTGGTCCCGAACGTAGCTCCAATATCGCTTGCCAGAAGAATTTGGCGATTGTTACCTTTGTCGTCGTAGACGGCATTATTAACGTCTTTGAGGTCCCAATTGTTCAGAACAGCCATCATTACCCGAAGACCGTTAAATTCTCTCGTGTTCGAAAGAGGATTGTCGGTCCATTTCCAGTAGCCTATTTTCTTTTGCCCCTCAGGTTTCATAGCGAAACGAGCGTCGACGATGTGCCCACCTTTTGCTTGCTCGGCACCTCGTTTGAGGCCGAGTTCCTGGATATCAGCCGAAGGCAAGACATAGTCGTCATTTACGAAATACCCAATTGCCCAGAGAAGTCGCGAAGCCACGACCTCAGGGCGAGCTTCGACTCCCAATTTCACACGCCATTTCTTCCCTGCCGCATCGCGCACGTCGAACTTTGGATTCGTTCCGGTACGTTCCTCTGACTCAAAGATGAAGGGCCCGACGGGTGCTGACTCTTTTCCTCCATGACCGTAATAGAGATCTTTTTCTACGATGTTGCCTGGGTCTTGCCACATAATCGGATTTCGAAAAAGGCCAGAAGGAACGGGCGCGTCTTTTTTAGGTTGCACACTTGCGTCGGCTTGAATTGCTGTAATCGGTGATGCTGCGTCGGTTAGATTAAGGTCGAGTTCAGAGGCTAAAAGCGGATGGGTTACTCCTGGGAGGATAAAAAGAATGCTCTGCAAAAAAAGACGTCGATAGAAGCACATATTCTCTCCGTTCAGCGGGAGTATCTATTTTCGTTTTGGTTAGAAGCTTTATACAGGTAAATGGTAGGCCGCAATTCTCAAACATCCCTCAACGATCAATCTGCATCTTCAAGTGAGTGAAGTCGATTGAATGAAACGTTCGAAAGGGATGACGTGAAACTGCTCATTCAACCAGACGGGGGCATCAAGCCAATCCTCCTGGGGCTCAACAGGGCAAAGAAAAGCATTCGAATTCTTATCTTCCGGTTTGACCGAGTAGAGATCGAGAAGGCGTTAGTCGCTGCGGTTCAGCGTGGCGTATCCGTACAGGCCTTGATCGCTTATACGAATCGTGGAGAGGAGAAGAATCTCCGCCGCTTAGAGATGCGACTCCTGGCTGAAGGCGTGACAGTCTGTCGAACTGCTGACGATCTAGTTCGTTATCACGGAAAAATGATCGTCGTTGACGACAGAGAGTTGTATGTCTTTGGCTTCAACTTCACACACATGGATGTTGATCTGAGCAGATCGTTCGGGCTGCAGACAACAAAGAGCAGCGTTGTCACGGAAGCAGTTCGACTGTTCGATTCTGATTGCAAGCGAACGCCGTATAAGGGCGCGAAGGGAGACCTTGTCGTAAGTCCCGTGAACGCTCGAGAAAAGCTGACTAAGTTCGTAGACGGCGCCAAGAAACGCCTACTCATCTATGAAATGAAAATCAGCGATCGCGATTTTATCAAGTGTCTCGACAAAAAGATCGCGGCAGGAGTGGATATAAAGATTCTTTCCCGTACCGCAGCTAATACTCGAACTATTCCTGTGAGGCGTCTATCTGGGCGTTTACATCTACGTGCAATTATTCGCGACGGAGATGAAGCGTTCATTGGGAGCCAGAGCCTCAGAAAACTGGAGTTGGAAGCTCGGCGCGAAATCGGAATCATCTTTCATTCAAAATCTATCGTTAAGCAGATGGAGAGCGTGTTCGAAAAAGACTGGAAGAAGTCGGAGCCGTTAGTTGAAGCCGACTCGTTTGCGGCAACCCTGCGGATTCCTGCGAAAAAAGTGGCTAAGGAAGTTGCGAAACAGATCGCGGTCAAGCCAGTGGTCGAAGATGCCGTCGATAGGATTGTGGAGAACAGTGACGCGGCTTTGGAGCCAGAGGAAATCGCACAGACCGTGCGTGATGCGTTTCGCGATGAAGTGGAAGGCGCAGTCGTAAACGCACTTCGAAATCTCGCGACGACGGTGGCTGACGAAAATAAGAGACCTGCCCCGAGAGGGGGTCACCATGAAAACTGACCGACTGCTTGTGAATTCACGGATCGGTCGAGCAGCGCTCAAAGGAGCGCTCCTCTTGTCAATTACCGTCGTTCAGAGCAGCCATCTCCTGATTGCGCAAGATCTTACAGCAGCAGATAAAACGGCGCTTAAACAATTTGGTAGACGAGCAACCGACTATATGAAGGCCATCCACAAATCTCCGTCGGGTAAGCCGATGAAACAGGCTTCCGACGTGTCGACGCTCGAGAAGGAACGAAACGAAGCGCGAACTGCAGTGCAGCATATCAGGGCTAACGCAAAGCGAGGCGATATTTTTACTCCAGATTCGGCGGTCGCCTTTAAAAGGCTCCTAAAGCAGACACTATCGGGACCTGACGGAGCGAAGATTGCGGCCAGTTTGAAGCACGCCGAACCCTTCGTTCCCACTGCGCTTGTGGTCAACGCACCATTTCCGAACGAACGTGGTCAACCGATGCAATCGGTTCCTGCGAGCCTCCTGCAAAATCTTCCAAAGCTACCCAAGGGATTGGAGTATCGCCTCGCTGGGAAAGCTCTGGCCTTGAGAGATGTGGATGCGAACATCGTCGTCGACTATATTCCCGATGCTCTTCCATAGCAGAGAGGCTCTCATGCGTGCTGCAAAGTTTCTTGTTCTGCCATTATTATTGGCGTTTTTCCCTGGTCTAACCGGGGATCAGCTCGCTCCTCAAGTGTCACGGGCCCCTGACATACGCCTGCCATTGAAAAATGGATCAGTGCGATTCGCCGTGATTGGAGACAACGGGACCGGCGAGCGACCGCAGTTCCAAGTCGCTGAACAGATGCAAAGCTATTGGACTCTTGTAAAGTTTGATTTCGTTCTGATGAATGGCGATAACATCTACGGCGGCCATAAGCCCGCCGATTTCGAGAGAAAATTTGAGGTGCCATATAAGCCACTGCTTGATGAAAGCGTGAAATTTTATGCTTCATTGGGAAATCACGACGATCCCGATCTTGAGCGAAACTATAAGCCCTACAACATGGGAGGAGACCGGTACTACACGTTTCGCAAACGAGATGTTCAATTTTTCGCTCTCGACAGCAACTACATGGATCCCAAACAATTGGATTGGCTCGAAAGCCAACTCAAATCCTCTGATGCTAAATGGAAGATTGCGTTCTTTCACCATCCCCTCTTCACAAGCGCGAAATTTCATGGCTCCGATATCGATCTGAGAAAACAGCTCATGCCCATATTCGAGAAGTATGGGGTTAATGTAGTGATGAGTGGCCACGAGCACGTATATGAGCGCATCAAGCCGCAGAGTGGTATTTACTTCTTCGTCATAGGAAACTCAGGGGAACTCCGGTTTCACAACATTCGGCACCCAAGTGACATAGACGTCGTGGGCTTCGATACCGACCGCACCTTTCTGTTGGTGGAGATCACAGGCGACAAACTTGATTTTGAGGCGGTGTCGGCTACAGGTGAAGTGATTGACTCGGGGGAATTGGATAGACAGAAGATCGGATAGCGCGATCTCGAAAGTCCTATATAAGGCTGCATCCGAGCCTGGTTTCGCTCCAGTTGCGCAAAAAATGGAAGGAGCCATAACAGACGGCGGTCAACTTTTGACTGCGGGCTTCCAACTGGCAGGCGCATCCTCTGCCTTGTTCGACACCGGTCTTCAACGCACTTTCGGCAGAAGGCGCGAATCAGCTCTCCACTGAAGTTGCAGCAGTTGCGCGGGCCACGAGGCCCTCGCTCACTGTAAGGTCATTGGAGCGACAAGTGAGGCGAAACTTTTTCTCGATGCGGCAGGAGTCGTTCCTGATGAAGGAGTGATCGTCGGAACGACTTCGATACATTCATCGCCACCGCTAACGGAATAATTTGGGGACAGGAGCCTACGGTTCGGACGATATTTTGAGGCCCATCTTGGCGAATGAATACTCCCGAAAACCGTTCTGTCCGGTATCCGACAGACGCGAACGACAACCGGAAATCCATCGAAACCTTCATTCAACGATAAACGACCATCAAACCCTGATCGCGACGAAGACGCGCTACGGTCCCTTAGAAAACGCAATTTACTTATGAACTCATCTTTTCTAGAATAGCCATCGTTCTGCTGAACACCTTCTCGCATCCTGTACGTGGGTTCGATTAGACAAATCTGTTTTGGGAGATATTTATGGTTCCACCCCCCACCGTCACTGCAAATGAGGGCAAGGGCACACGTCCCTCTGCCGCGAGCATTTCGAAAAGGTCGAAGACCAGATCGGCACAGGGTGATCTTTCTCTTATTCTGGCCAGTCTTCAAACCATGCGTGATGGTGATTTCTCTGTCAGGCTGCCCGTCGAGTGGATCGGTCTGGAAGGAAAGATAGCCGATACCTTCAATGACATTGCGGCGGCGAACGAACAGATGGCCAGTGAACTCAATCGGGTGGGCCAGGCCGTCGGCAAGGAGGGAAAGACTCGCGAGCGCACCCGCTTCCAGCAGTCGCGGGGGGCCTGGGGCAGGATGGAAGTCTCTGTTAACACACTCGTCGAGGATCTATTACGGCCTACGACCGAAGTGACTAGAGCCATTGCCGCCGTTGCCCAGGGCAATCTGGCGCAGACTGTGCGTTTAGACGTAGGCGGAAGGCCGCTTGAAGGCGAATTCCTCCGTTCCGCAACAATCGTCAACACGATGATTCAGCAGCTCGGTGTTTTTACGGCCGAAGTGACTCGCGTTGCGCGTGAGGTGGGCACCGACGGAAAACTCGGTGGGCAGGCGCAGGTGCCTGGTGTTGCCGGCACATGGAAGGATCTCACGGACTCGGTCAACTCGATGGCCAGCAACCTTACTGGTCAGGTCAGAAACATCGCTGAGGTTGCGACGGCTGTAGCGAGTGGAGACCTCTCCCGTAAGATCACGGTCGACGTTCGCGGGGAGATTCTCCAGTTGAAGGAGGCCATCAACACGATGGTCGATCAGCTGCGGTCGTTTGCCTCTGAGGTGACTCGCGTAGCGAGAGAAGTAGGGACCGACGGCAAGTTGGGCGGCCAAGCGGTTGTGCCAGGTGTTGCCGGCACATGGAAAGATCTCACGGATTCCGTGAACGCAATGGCCGGCAACTTGACCGCGCAGGTGCGCAATATCGCCGAGGTCACCACGGCTGTTGCACGTGGCGACCTTTCACGCAAGATCACGGTAGACGTCAAGGGAGAAATCCTCGAGTTGAAGGACACCATCAATACGATGGTGGACCAGCTCAATGCTTTTGCAGGAGAAGTGACGCGTGTCGCTCGCGAAGTCGGTACCGAAGGAAAGCTTGGAGGCCAAGCTCAGGTATTGGGTGTCGGAGGCACATGGAAGGACCTAACGGACAACGTCAATTTCATGGCCAGCAATCTCACGGGGCAGGTTCGCAATATCGCTGAGGTTGCTACCGCAATCGCAAACGGCGATCTTTCCCGCAAGATTACGGTCGACGTTCGCGGCGAGATCCTGCAGCTTAAAGAAACCCTGAACACGATGGTGGACCAGCTTAATCGTTTCGCTGGCGAAGTGACTCGTGTGGCTCGCGAAGTCGGAACTGAAGGACGCCTCGGTGGACAAGCGAACGTTCCGGGCGTTGCAGGCACATGGAAAGACCTGACGGATTCCGTGAATTCGATGGCAGGGAATTTGACTGGACAGGTTCGTAATATCGCGGAAGTAACAACTGCCGTCGCGCGTGGCGATCTCTCACGCAAGATTACGGTAGACGTAAAAGGCGAGATTCTGGAGCTAAAAAACACCATCAATACGATGGTTGACCAGCTGAACGCGTTCGCAGGTGAGGTGACGCGCGTCGCCCGCGAAGTGGGAACCGAAGGCAAGCTCGGCGGTCAGGCGCAAGTATCTGGTGTTGCCGGAACTTGGAAGGATCTCACAGATTCGGTCAACTTCATGGCAGGTAACTTGACGGCTCAAGTCCGTAATATCGCTGAAGTCGCGACCGCCGTTGCCCGTGGCGATCTGTCGCGCAAAATCACTGTAGACGTGCGCGGAGAGATTCTTGAGCTGAAAGACACCATCAACACGATGGTCGATCAACTTCGGTCATTTGCAGGAGAAGTTACGCGCGTCGCCCGCGAAGTTGGTACGGACGGAAAACTTGGTGGACAGGCTCAGGTGCCGGGTGTCGCCGGAACATGGAAAGACCTCACAGACAATGTGAACTTCATGGCTGGAAACCTAACGGCCCAGGTTCGAAATATTGCAGAGGTCGCAACTGCGATAGCCAGCGGTGACTTATCGAAAAAGATCACGGTGAACGTTAGCGGCGAAATCTTGCTGCTCAAAGAAACCATCAACACAATGGTGGATCAACTTAACGCCTTCGCTGGCGAAGTAACGCGCGTTGCCCGTGAAGTGGGTACGGAAGGACGGCTGGGTGGGCAGGCGAATGTTCCGGGAGTGGCCGGTACATGGAAAGATCTGACGGATTCCGTCAATTCCATGGCAGGAAATCTGACTGGTCAGGTTCGTAACATCGCTGAGGTTACAACTGCCGTTGCCCGAGGCGATCTATCGCGCAAGATTACGGTAGACGTGAAGGGCGAGATTCTCGAACTGAAAAACACCATCAACACGATGGTCGACCAGTTGAACGCCTTCGCCGCCGAAGTGACCCGTGTCGCCCGCGAAGTGGGAACGGAAGGAAAGCTTGGTGGCCAAGCGCAAGTACCCGACGTCGCCGGTACATGGAAAGACCTGACTGACAACGTTAACGTAATGGCAGTAAATCTGACTGAGCAAGTACGCGGCATTGTGAAGGTTGTGACGGCGGTGGCAAACGGCGAGCTGACGCAGAAGCTCACGGTAAATGCGAAGGGCGAAGTGGCAGCGTTGGCCGAGACCATCAACAACATGACAAACACACTCGCCACCTTTGCCGATCAGGTGACCACTGTCGCTCGTGAAGTCGGAGTCGAAGGACGTCTTGGAGGACAAGCAAATGTACCTGGGGCGGCGGGTACATGGAAAGACCTTACGGGTAACGTAAATCTTCTGGCGGATAACCTGACGAATCAGGTGCGTGCAATCGCTGAAGTTGCAACCGCGGTGACAAAGGGTGACCTGACGCGCTCCATTCAAGTGGACGCCAGCGGCGAAGTCGCCGAACTCAAAGACAACATCAATACGATGATCGATAATCTTCGCCTGACCACTGACCGCAATACGGAACAGGACTGGCTGAAGACGAACCTAGCGCGGTTTACCGGCATGCTGCAGGGTCAACGTGAACTGACCACCGTCGGTAGTATGCTCCTCTCGGAATTGGCTCCTCTGGTAAACGCGCAGCAGGGCGTTCTCTATCAGATGGAGTCTGAGGATTCAAGCAGTATGACCCTCCTGTCCGCCTTCGCGGATTCCCTTGATGGGCATCCTCAAAAAGTGAGGATGGGAGAGGGGCTGGTGGGACAGTGCGCATTGGAGAAGCGGCGGATGCTCATCTCCGATCTTCCGAATTACACTACTCCCATTCGGTCTGGACTTTTTGAGGCCGTTCCTCAGAATGTAATCGTCCTTCCAGTCCTGTTCGAGGACAGGGTCAAGGCGGTCATTGAATTAGCCAGCCTCAATGCATTTACCACTTCACATCTGGCGTTTCTCGAACAATTAACTGCCAGCATCGGCATCGTTCTAAACAGTATTGAGGCAACGATGCAGACAGAAGGTTTGCTCAAACAGTCTCAACAATTGGCAGTCGAGCTACAAACGCAGCAGAAGGAGCTGCAGCAGACAAATGAGCAGCTTGCTCAAAAGGCCAAACAGCTGGCCGAGCAGAACGCTGAAGTTGAACGCAAAAATCAGGAGATTGAACAGGCGCGTGGAGCATTGGAAGAAAAGGCCAAGGAACTAGCACTTACTTCAAAGTATAAGTCTGAATTTCTGGCCAACATGTCGCATGAGTTGCGCACACCGCTAAACAGCATTCTTGTTCTCGGCCAGCAACTTGCAGACAACCCAGACAGCAATTTGAGTGGCAAACAGGTTGAGTTTGCTCGCACGATCCATGGAGCCGGAACTGATCTTCTCAATCTCATTAGCGACATTCTCGACCTTTCGAAGATTGAGTCCGGTACCGTGTCCGTTGAAGCAGAGGAGGTATTCTTCGGATCTCTGATTGAAATGGTCGCGCGTCCTTTCCGACATGAGGCGGAGAATAGAAGACTAACCTTCGAAGTGGATTCGGATAGCCATCTGTCTCGCAGTCTTGTGACCGACTCGAAGCGGTTGCAGCAGGTTCTGAAGAATCTTCTGTCGAATGCGTTCAAGTTTACAGAACAGGGGGGCGTGCGGTTGTCGATCTCGGCCGCGACCGCCGGCTGGACTGAGCGCCACCAGATTTTGAGCAACGCTGGATCGGTCATTGCGTTCGAGGTTTCTGACACCGGCATTGGTATTCCTTCCGAGAAGCAAAGGATAATCTTCGAAGCTTTTCAACAGGCGGATGCCGGTACCAGCCGCAAATATGGCGGTACGGGTCTGGGTCTCGCAATCAGCCGGGAACTCGCAAGCCTCCTTGGAGGCGAGATTCAACTGAGAAGCACACCGGGCAAAGGCAGTACCTTCACGTTGTATCTGCCACAAACTTACGTCGGGCCAGCAACACAGAATCTCGCAGTTGCCGGCGATGTCAAATACGGAACACGTCTGGAACTCCCATCCGCAGTCATCACAGCAATCGAAGCACCAGCCGAGCTAATTGAAGATGACCGCAGCGCAATCCAGCCGGGCGATGCAATTCTGCTTATCGTGGAAGATGACGTCCACTACGCCCGTATTCTCTGCGACCTCTCTAGGGAGAAGGGTTTCAAAGTTCTCATAGCGCTCCGCGGAGCCGAAGGGCTTGCATTAGCGCGGGAATTTCATCCGACAGCAATATCACTCGATGTCGCGCTTCCCGACATGCTCGGATGGACTGTTTTGAACCATCTGAAACAAGACCCGGCGACGCGTCATATTCCCGTGCAAATGCTGACGATAGACGAGGACTGGCATCACGGACTCTCGCATGGAGCGTTCGCATTTGTAACAAAACCTACAACGACCGAAGGCCTCGACGCAGCCATCAGTCGTATCCGAGAGTATTCAAGCCCTCGTCGCAAGCGCCTTTTGGTGGTTGAGGATGAACCAGCACAACAACTCAGTATTCAAGCACTTCTCGGCCACGATGATATCGACGTCACTGTAGTCGCTACGGGACGAGACGCTCTCGCTGAGATAGAAAGAACGCAATATGATTGCGCCGTCCTCGACTTGCGACTACCCGACATGACCGGGTTTGACTTGTTAGAAGAACTGCGCAAAACGGACCGAGGAAACGAGTTACCCGTCGTTGTTTTTACAGGAAAAGATTTGACTGCAGAAGAGGATGCTCGGCTTCACATGCTCGCGCGAAGCGTAATCGTTAAAGACGTCGAATCACCGGAGCGGTTGCTCGATGAGACTGCCCTCTTCCTCCATCGCGTAGTCACTGACCTTCCTATTGAAAAGCAGAAGATGCTGGATCGCCTCCATCGTTCCGACGAAGCGCTGGTTGGGAAAAAGGTCCTGGTAGTCGACGACGACGTTCGAAACATATTTGCCCTTAGTAGCGTCCTGGAACGCCGGGGTATGACTGTCCTTACTGCCGGCACCGGGCGCGAAGCAATTGAAACCGTCGAATCTACGGATGATTTATGCATCGTCCTCATGGACATCATGATGCCTGAGATGGATGGCTACGAGACGATGCAAGTGATTCGACAAAATCCCGAGTTTCGTCGCTTACCAATTATTGCGTTGACGGCCAAGGCAATGAAGGGGGATCGCGAAAAGTGCCTTGAAGCCGGCGCCTCAGAATATTTGGCAAAACCGGTCAACACAGAACAGCTTCTGTCGGCGCTTCGGATGTGGCTGCATCGGTAGGACGCCAGACTGAGCAAGATGAAAGGTTCGAGTGCAAAACCTAGTCGAAAAAGGGAAAAAATGATCGATCACGATCCCGCAAACATTCTGATGGTGGATGACCAGCCGGGCAAGCTTTTGAGCTATGAGGTAATCCTTGCTTCGTTGGGCGAGAACCTGATCAAGGCCCGCTCCGCAAGAGAGGCGCTTGATCAATTGCTGCGCCACAATATCGCTGTCGTTCTTATGGATGTAAGCATGCCGGAGATAGACGGATTCGAGCTTGCCGATATGATGCGTCAACACCCAAGATTTCAAAAGACGGCAATCATCTTCATCTCGGCCGTCCACTTGTCCGATCTAGACCGCATCAAGGGTTATCAAAGCGGGGCAGTCGACTATATCTCTGTCCCCGTGATTCCTGAATTACTCCGAGCCAAGGTAGGTGTGTTTGTCGATCTCCATCGTGCTAATCGACAGCTTGAGCGGCTCAACAGCGACCTGGAACGCAGGGTCGAAGAGCGGACGCAGCAGCTGAGAGAGAACGAAGAGCTTCTCCGCGAACGCGCGGATTTGCTCGAACTCGCAACCGAAGCGATCATGGTTCGCGATTTGGAAGGCATCATCCAGTTTTGGAACTCCGGCGCAGAAGCGCTTTACGGCTGGCGGCGCGATGAGGTTCTTGGAAAGTCTCTTCACGAAGTCCTCCAGACTAAATTTCCTAACGGATATCAAAGTGTTCAAAGTGAGCTCGCAGGGACAGGGACGTGGAACGGAAATCTTACGCAGATTACTCGCGAGGGAAGAGAGCTAGTCGTCGCATCTAGAAAAGCGCTTAAAGCGGGAGGGAACGCGGTTTTAGAGATAAATCGAGATATCACTGCTCAACTGAAGGCGGAAGATGCTCTTCGGAAGAATGAACGACTGGCAGCGATGGGCAGGGTGGCTGGAATTATTGCGCATGAGATCAATAACCCTCTGGAAAGTATTACGAATACGTTTTATCTACTTCGCGATCACCCATCCCTTGACGAAGAGGCGCGTTATTACGCGCAGCTTGGCGAACAGGAGCTACGTCGTGTTGCCCATATAACCCGCCAGACCCTCGGTTTTTACCGCGAATCTGAGCGGCCTGTTGAAGTCTCTATTGCTTCGCTCCTTGATGAAATTCTCGAATTGCAATCGCGCCGCCTGGAGTTCGGCAACATAGCAGTAGAAAAGAAATACCGCGACAAGGGTACAATTCAAGGCTTCCCCGTGGAATTGAGACAGGTATTTTTGAATCTCATAGGGAATGCAATTCAGGCTATGCCTGAGGGCGGTAGATTACGTCTGCGCGTGTTTGAGCCTTGGCCCCGTCGCGATGATCAGTCATTAGTTTGCATATCAATCTGCGACACGGGCTCTGGAATTGATCCAGAGCACGCCAAGCATTTGTTCGAGCCATTTTTTACGACGAAGTCAACCAAAGGAACGGGGCTTGGACTTTGGATTAGTAAGGGAATTATTCGTAAATACGGCGGATCGATCCGATTTCGAAGCATGCCTATAGTGGGGGGTCACGTCACCTGCTTTCAGGTCTCATTACCAGACGCCTATTTTCGCTGCATGGAAAAGCCAGCCCAGGCGTTTCCACAAGCTGATCCGATCAAGGTAGTGGCGGGAGGATCGAATGGCCGGCGATCGTAAAGGCGTCACAATTCTCTGTGTCGATGATGAAGACCTTCCCCGGACACTTCGGAAATTGATCCTGCAAAAGCAAGGCTATGAGGTCATAACCGCGACTTCAGGAAAAGAGGCATTGGGGGTGCTCGAGCGCGGAGGCATTCACCTAGTGCTTACTGATCAATTAATGCCTGGCATGAAGGGAACTGAGCTTACGAAATTAGTCAAATCAACGAATCCGGGGATGCCCGTAATTCTAATTTCTGGTGTAAACGAGATTCCGCCGGACGCCGTCTATGCTGACAAATTTATCAGTAAGGTTGGGGGACCAGAACTCCTTTTTGATACGGTCGCCGAAGTTCTGGCCATCTACGCCACTCGCACGAAGCCGGATAAGTAGGTCATCTAGGACATTGCGGCATGGCTGGCCCTTCTCACCCATAGATCCCAATCTAAGGACCCTGTGTGATGAGCTAGCTTAGGTTTACTGCTAATGAATCTCAGTTTGCAAGGGTTCGTAAATTCGGCAGTTTTACCGTACTTGGTCGCGGGTGACTCACCACCCCCTCAAGTCTTGACACCCAGAATCCAAATTGACGAACGAAAATATAGGCTCGTTCAATTTCTATCGGCCTCG
>CAWCOK010000006.1:0-654079 GCA_963797135.1 uncultured Acidobacteriaceae bacterium
AGCCGAGGCTTTGGCCGAAAAGGGCATCAACGACATCCTGAACAGATTCCATCGCCATCTGTCGGCCATGTACTCAACGTTCTCATCGATATCGATCTGGGAATGGGCCGGACTGAGTTCGTGATGTTGACTCCGTGCTGCGCCTAGTTGATACCATCTCAAAAACGAAAGGGCTCTCGTGGCAGGGGCTTCAACCTATGCCTTCTTTGTCGATGAACTTGGGCTTCTTACCTTTCCTGAGATGACGCACCAATTGCCAGTTGGCAGCGTGGTGAAGCTGGAAACGCCGCACTGCGACCCGACGGTGAACCTGCATGACTACCTGCACGTCGCTCAAGAGACACATTGATAGATATTTGGAGAGTCGATGGGCGCGGAGTTCTCTAGAACGTTCCCCCAGAACTTCAGCTCGAAGACATGAGTGGTACAACTCAGCTAGCTCCGGCATCTCCCTGTTAGTAAAAGTAAGGGATGTTGAGCGAAGGTCGAGAATCTGATTGCGACGGCCCGAAGCGTTCACCTAAGTGAACATGAACTCGGCGGTCATCTTGCACGACGCGGACGGTGTTAGCCGGCACCAGTGCGCACTGAAGCCTTCGGGGAAGACGATGGGCTTGTACTCGCCGCTAGTGAGCCTGACGGTCTCGTACTTGGCCCAGGTGCCGTTCCCGAGGAAGTCGACCTCGATCGTAACGGAAGCGGCTTTCTCGGCGATGAGGTGCAGCACCTTCCTGTCGAAGCCAGTGAAGAGGAAGGGGTCGGAGGGCTTACCGGCGGTGACCATGTCATTGCGCCACGGGCCTCCCCAACCTTGCGGCTTGCCCCAGCTCCACAGGTCGTCGGTCTTGCCGAACCAGACGCCGCTCTGCGGCTGGCCGAGCACGGCGTTGTTGTCGACATTAGGCGTAGTCTCGTTGCCGCCAACGGCGAGCAGGCCACGAAAGCTGCAGTAGTCGGGCACCATGCGCAGGTGCTGGCAGACGGGCTTGATGCCCCAGATGTGGTCCTCGAAGGCCAACGGCTGCAGCTCGTAGAACATAGCGTGGATGTCCATCATGTAGTGCTCGGTCTCGACCTCGCGGATGCGCATCCACTCTGTCTGCCATGCCTGCTCAAAGGCGTGGGAGGCCTTAGGCAGGCGGTAGTTCTGCCACTCGCCTTTGACGAGGGCGTGGAAGAGCACAGAGCGTTCGTCCCAGCCGGTGGCGAACATGACATTCCCCATGTTCTGGCGAGCGGCGACGTCCATGTGCGGCTTGCTGGAGATGCGCCGCCACGTCTTGCCGTCGTACTCAAAGAGGCCGCCTTGGTCTTCGCCGTATTGGAAAAAGCCGTTATTGGTAACGACGACCCGGCCCTGCGCTGTGTAACCACCCTTGAAGTGCGGCTGCAGGTTGATACCCATCTCTTTGGTAAGCTCATTGAGCACACGCGTCTTCAGCGTGGCGATATCCATTTCGATGAAGTGGCCTTCCATGGACTGGAAGTAGACGCGGTTCTCGGGGTCGGTGAGGTGTGGCATGGTGGAGGTGAGCCGGTAGGGGACGAGCTCCTCAATGCGGCGCCACTTGCCGTCGGAGTCGATGATGTACGGCCCGATGATGCACTGGTTCGAGGCATGATGAATAAAGCGATTGGCGTATACGCCGTTATGCACATCGAGCAGACTTGGCTTGAGAGTGTCATCGATCCGGTAGAGACCAAGGCCGGTGCCGGAATTCTTTTGCCCGGACGAGTTGTAGGTCGAGGCGTAGAGTCCGTCCGCCCAGGGCATCAGCGCGCCGACGCCGCACTCGGTGCGATGAGGGTCAGTGTCGGACTTGAGGCCGACGTTGGGAATGCCGGGGAGGAAGCTCTGCGCGGCGGCGTAGCCTGTCGTGCCCAGGATGGAAGCAAGAACGTTGCGGCGCGAGACGGATCGGCGAAGAAGTGTCATATCGCTATTAAACCCTCAGGTAAGTTAATCGGTTAACTTGAATCTCCGGAAATGTACTTGGTTAATAAGCTGCATGGCAAGGAAAAGTTATTGGAGGAATAAGAATACTCATGCAAAGGCAATTGTTTGCTTCGATCCTGTTGTCTCCCTCGCCAAGACCGGAATGTAAAATTAGCCGTTCCGCTTCGCTAAATCCCATAGTGCGATCCCATAGTGCGGCTGAATATACGAAAACAAATATCCGGTGAAATGAAATGTCTTTAGACTTGAAGCCATCTAGCAGTCCATCGCATACGGAGCACATCGTTCATGCCAGCACCTAAGCTCTCCGATATAGCACGGCGGGCAGGAGTTTCCGTTGCTGCTGTATCCATTGCGCTAAACAATAAGGACACCACGCGTGTCAGCGCCGCAAAGCGCGAACTCATCCGCCAGATCGCGCAGGACCTCGGCTATTCCCCCAATGAGCTTGCCAAGGCACTCGCCGAACGCCGCACCCGACTTCTCGGCCTCATGGTGCCGATGAAGGATCCTATCTTCTTCAACCAGTTTATCGCGCAGGCGCTCTCCGGCATTCAGGCCGCCGTCATGCGTCGCGGCTACAATCTGCTCATCTACTCGCCCTCCGGCCGCCCCGGACGAGCCACCCGCGATCAGATCCTTGAGAGCAAATTCACCGACGGGCTGATCTTCATCAACACGCGATCATGCACCACCCGCGACATCAACGACACCGTCCACGAGCTCGATGCCGCCGGAATCCGCTTCACCATGATCAACTCCTACTATGGCCGCGCCGCCATCAACTATGTCGGCGTCGATGACGCGGCGCTCGCCGAAGCGGCTGTCCGCTACCTGGTCGATCACGGACATCGCCGGATCGCGTTCCTCAGCTCGCTGCCTACCCTGCCCACACACATTCACCTGCTGCAAGGCCTTCGCCGCGCCATGGCCGAGGCGGGCCTCGAGCTAAAGCCCGAACACATCGGCTGCTGCAACTACGATCAAACGCAGGCCTTCACCATCCTTGACCAGTGGTTCTTGCGCCGGAAGGACCGTCCTACCGCCATCTTCACCGCCGACGACTCGCTACTCGTCCACATGTACGACTACATCGACGCACGGCATCTAAGCATTCCCGGCGACGTCGCGATCCTAGCTCGCGCCAACTCGGCCAATGCTGGAGGCCTTCGTCCACGCCCCACTGCCTTCTTCATTCCGACCTTCGAGATGGGTCAACTCGCCGCCGATATGCTTATCGACTCCATCGAGCTGCCCGATCAGAAGCCGCGACGCATTCTTCTTCCCTTTACCTTCTTCCAAGGCACGACGGCCTAAACGCGCGTTCTTCTGCGACACCACAACGCTACTCCGCGCGGCATCCCTTGCGACTTTTAGGACTTCCGCCAGCACAGCATTACGACGAGAGCTGAATCGACTTTCCCATCTCGGGTGAGAACCCCTTCGCGAAACCACTTGACAATCGTCAACGGACGAATCTACTCTCCCGCCGTACGTTAACCGATTAACTTTGATGAAATTCAAACGATGTCTTCGCAACTCCAAGCCAGCCCCCATATTGCCTCTTCCTCAGCGGCATACGGTCCGTCTCGCGCGCAATGGACAGGCTACGGAGCTCGGAATCTACCGTCTCGGTACCCGCAGCTGTTCGAGTTTCGGCTTACAAGATCGATGAGAACCCAGAAAGAATCGCTAGGAGCACGCATGTTTGACTTTTTGAGGAATGGCCAACGACGTCCGCAACTTAGTCGGTACCTCTTGCTCAGTCTGTTGTTGCTCACCTTCGGAACAGCAATCACCGCAGACGCGCAGCAGGGCACAGGCAACATCATTGGAACCGTGAAGGACTCCACCGGAGCGACTGTCGAAGGCGCCACGGTTGACATCCAGAACGTCGATACACAGAACAAGTTCACGCTCTCAACCAACGATGCCGGCTTCTACAACTCACCTCCGCTTCTTCCCAGCAGCAACTACAGCGTCATCGTCACGCGCCAGGGTTTCCAAACCTCCGTCACCAAGGGCGTCACACTCACTGTCGGCGCACGCGTTGAAGTCGACGTGCAGCTTACGGTAGGCGGCACCACCGAGACCGTCCAGGTCGATGCCTCACAGGCCGTGCTCGACACCACCTCTGCGACCCTCGGCGCCGTCGTCAGCGAGAAGTCCATTCAGGAGTTGCCGCTCAATGGACGCAACACGATCGCTCTCACAACGTTGACGCCAGGTGTGCGCATCAACACCACCGTCAGCCAATCCGGCTTCGCCAATCGCGGTACAAACCTCTCTGCCATCTCCATCAACGGTTCGCCAACTGGCTCGAACTCCTACATCCTTGACGGCCAGAGCAATCTCTCGACCACCACCGGTGAGATCGCAGTCAACCCCAACACAGACTCCATCCAGGAGTTCAAAGTGCAGAGCGGTTCCTTCTCTGCGCAGTATGGTTTCACGCTCGGCGGTGTCGTCAACCTTGTCAGCCGTTCCGGAACCAACTCCTTCCATGGCTCCGTCTACGAGTTCCTGCGCAACGACATCTTCAACGCACGGAACTACTTCGCCCGTCCGCCACTTGCCAAGCCTGTCCTACGCTACAACCAGTTCGGCGGTGCGGTTGGTGGCCCCATTATTCGCAATCGCGCCTACTTCTTCGGCAACTTTGAGACCTACCGCTTCATTCAGTCGAACCCGCAGTATCTCTCTGTCCCTACGCCCGCACAGCGCACAGGTGACTTCTCCGGTCTGGCCGACGCCAGCGGTAACAAGATCCAACTTTACAACCCCTACACCACCACCATCGCCAACGGCATAGCGACTCGTCAGCCATATGCGAACAACAAGATCACGAACCTCGATCCCGTAGCCGTCAACTACCAGAACGCCTTCTATCCGCTGCCCAACGTCGCGCCTTCGAACGCCTTCACCAACACGAACAACTTCCTCTTCGCCAACAAGGGCATCAGCAACATGTACAACGCCCTCGGCCGCATCGACTATCGTGTCACTGACAAGGACACACTCTTCGTTCGCTATGCCTACTACAACAACTTCACCAACGGCGGCACCGGTGGGGGCACCTACTATCCCGATCCCACGGTGGCCAACCGTTACGACACCTACGTAGCCAAGGAGATCCTCGCCGGCAACACCCACACCTTCTCCTCCTCGCTGATCAATGACCTTCGCCTCTCCGTCGAACGTCAGGAGTTCCCCTTCCAGGCCGTTAGCGCAGGCGGCAACTGGCCATCGAAGCTCGGTCTTCCGTCCAACGTTCCCAACTTCGCGCTGCCGACCGTAGGAAACGGCCTCCCCGCCTCCGTGCAGACCATCGGCCTTCGGACTTACACCCTTCCGCAGATTACCGATACGATCACCAAGGTCATTAAGCGTCATACACTGATCTTCGGCACAGACCTGCGCTACAACATTGGCTCCAATCTTCAGCGCAACACGCCATCCGGCAACTTCACCTTCGCGGCCGGTCTTACCTCCGACCCCTCCGGTGCCGCAGCTCCTACGGGCTCCACGAATACCGGCTACTCTTACGCGACCTTCCTCGCCGGGGCCGTCAGCACCGCGGCTATCACCACCAACACCGGCGAGACCGACCGCGCCATCAGCACCTCCTTCTTCCTCCAGGACGACTGGCAGGCGAGCGATCGTCTAACGCTGAACCTCGGATTGCGATACGACTACCAGCAGCAGCCATTCGAGCAGAACAACGGCTACAGCAACTTCAATCCCTCCGCGACCTCCAACGGCTTCACCGGTACCATGCAGTACGCCAACACCGGTGGTATCGGACGCAACTTCGTTCCTGAAAGCTTTACCGACTTCGGGCCACGCATCGGCTTTGCATACAAGGCCACGGCTGATGGCAAGACCGTCGTTCGCGGCGGATTTGGCATGTATTATCCGCTTTTCTTCAATTCCATCTATACCGGACAGACCAACGGCTTCTCCTCTACCAACACCAACTACAACCCCGCAGGCAACGATACTCGTCTCGTCGCCTTCCAGTTCAAGAACGGCTTCCCGACAGATCCACTTCAACCGCTCGGGTCTGCCTTCGGTCCTCTCGGCTTTCTTGGTCAGTCGCCGGGATATCAGGACCCCACTCGCTGGAAATCTCCAATGTCACAGCAGTACACACTCAGCATCCAGCGTGAGATCCCTTACTCCGTCGTGGTGCAGGCCACCTACGTCGGCAACCACGGCGTTCACGTGCCTGCGGGCGGTTACAACATGAACTCACTCAATCCCCAATACTTCAGCCTTGGCCGTACCGCGCTCCAGGCGTCGGTGCCCAATCCCTACGCTGGTCGTGTTCCTGGTTCGCTCGGCGGCGCCACCATCACACGGGCCCAGTCGCTTTTGCCCTTCCCTTACTACAGCTCGATCTCCGTCTATAACCCGCACGATGGCAACCTACATTCCGATGCGCTTCAGTTATCCGCACAACGTCAGGCGCGCAACGGCCTGCTCCTGCTCTTCGGCTACACCATGAGCAAGCTGCTTGATGACAGCGTCAACTCGCCTCTCGCCTACCTCAACGGGATCGCCGCCAACAACGGCTACCAGAACGTTTATAACCGCCGCGCGGAGTACTCGCTCGACCCGGCCGACGTCTCGCAACGCGCCACCGTCAGCGCTCTCTACAATCTGCCCCTCGGGCGCAACCAGAAGTTCTCTTCCGGAAACGCCTGGGTCAACCGCGCCATCGGCGGCTTCCAACTTAATCTCATCGCGGTCTTCCAGACCGGTACTCCTCTAACCATCACCGGTGCGAACTCTCAGGCCAATGCCGCGACACGTCCCAACTTCGTACCCGGCCAGAACGTCAAGCTCTCCAGCCCAACCCCGCTGAAGTGGTTCAACACAGCGGCCTTCCAGAACCCCTCGGACTACACCTTCGGCAATGTGCCGCGCACGCTCGCCAACGTTCGCGGTCCGGGGACGCAGAACTTCGACTTTTCCATCTTCAAGACAACGGAGATCACCGAGCGCTGGAAGATTCAGCTTCGCGCCGAAGCCTTCAACGTTCTAAACCATGCCAACTTCGGCCTTCCGAACACGACCTTCTCCGCAGCGGCAAATCCTGTAGTCAACGGCAACGGTGTCGGTGGCGGCGGCAATACCAATGGCGCCTTCGGAACTATCACCAGTGCAGCCGACGGGCGCTCGTTACAGTTGGCTGCGAAGCTGATGTTCTAAACCAATCGCACACCCTGAAGGGCAGAGCCTCTCGCTCTGCCCTTCTGTTCATCTGTGGCATCTGCTCAATTGAGGACGAAATGAACCGACGCTCTCTCATCGCCCTTGCGTTTCTTGTCGCGCCCGCGCTCTCGCTCGCCTCGCACGCCGCCGAACGCATCTCGCTCGACGGTCCCGGCTGGACCTTCAAAACCACACTCTCTGAGAAAGCCGAGCCAGTGACTGTGCCACACAGCTGGCCCGCCGACGAGAAATACCGCCACTACATCGGCCATGCGCTCTACGAACGCGACTTTGAAGCAGCCGCGGTCAAGCCTGGACAGATCGCGCGCCTCCATTTCGAGGCCGTCTACGACGTCGCGCAGGTCTGGCTCAACGGTCAACACATCGGCTCGCACGAAGGCGGCTACACGCCGTTCGAGTTCGTCATTACGAAACTACTTAAGCCCGGCGTCAACCACCTCAGCATCGAAGTCGACAACACACCCACGCTGACCTCCATTCCGGCGCTTGCCGCCGGCGTTCCTTCCACCGATCACCCCGGCCCCTACGGCACCGCAAATCGCATTACCATCGTCGGCTGGATGCCTTACGGGGGCATCGTCCGCCCCGCCAGCATCGTCATCACCGACGCGGTCTATCTGCGTAACATGAAGATCGAAGCCAAGCCCGATCTCAGGACTGGTGTTGCGACGATCCATCTTCGCGCTTGGGTTCACAACGCAGGCACATCGGTCGCGACCTCTACCGTTCAAGGTGAGATCGCCACTCTGCCTGTCCACGTCAAGCCGACGCGCATCTCCACCAATGGTGATGCCGAAGTCACATGGGTGGGGACGCTGAGGAACGCTCACCTCTGGAGTACGCGCGATCCTTTCCTCTATTCCGCTAAACTCACGATCCCCAACGACGAGCTTACGGCCAACATCGGCGTGCGTGACATTCGCGTTGAAGGAACCGAGCTCAAGCTCAACGGCAAGACCGTCCACCTCTACGGCGCCAATCGCGTCGGCGAAGATCCCAAGGAAGGCCTCCGAGAGTCCGACGCCATCCTGGAGCGCGACCTCTCCGACATGCTCGCCGACAACATGCGGATGATGCGTATCGCGCACTATCCACAGCCACCATACCTGCTCGACTTCGCAGACAAACACGGCATGCTCATCATCCCAGAGGCTGGCAACTGGAACTTTAGCTCCTGGCAGATGGCCGACCCCGGAGTCCGCGAGCGCTTCAAACAACAGCAGAAGGAGATGATGGAGCAGGACTGGAATCACCCCTCGGTCATTGCGTGGAGCGTCGGCAACGAGTACGAGTCCTACACAAAGGAAGGCCGTGACTGGACCCGCGACATGCGCGCCTATACGCTCTCGCTCGACCCCACCCGCCTCATCACCTTCGCCTCGCGCTACACCGGTGACCCCGCAGTAAAGACCGGTGTCGATGAGGCCAGCCAGTACTCCGACTTCGTCTCCATCAACGTATACGGCGGCTACGCCAAGCGCTTCGATCACGTCCACGAGCTCTACCCCAACAAGCCGGTCTTCGTCACCGAGTTCGGCAAGATGGGCGAACCCGGTCTGCAGGACCCCGAGCGCATCAAGGACATCACCACTGCGGTCAACGCCATGAAAGAGCGCCCCTACATGATCGGCGGCTCACTCTGGACTTGGAACGACTACCGTTCCCTCATCAAAGGAACGCCGGCGAACGGCATCCGCTCCTGGGGAGTCGTCAACATCGACCGCGAACACCGCGACAGCTGGAAGGTCGTACAGAAGCTCTTCGAAACTGAGCTTCCCTGACGCCGCTATCCACACCCATCGCATGCTGCCTGCATCCAAGCAGGCAGCATGCGACAGATCTTCATCGGCACCGCAGGATGGTCAGTCCCTACAGCGTGTGCCGCAAGCTTCCCATTCGAAGGAACGCACCTCGAACGCTACGCCCGCACCTTCCGTTGCGTCGAGATCAACTCATCGTTCTATCGCCCTCATCGCCACGCGACATGGACGCGCTGGGCCGAATCCACACCAGCGGACTTTCGTTTCTCCGTGAAGATGCCTCGTGCCCTCACGCACGATTCTGGCCTCATCTGTCATCGTGAGCAGCTTTTGCCGTTCCTCGATCAAATACGCCTGCTCGGCGAGCGCCTCGGTCCTGGGCTGATTCAACTGCCACCCTCGCAGAGTTACGACCCCAAACTCGCTCCTGGCTTCCTCGAAACCATCCGCGCGGAGTTTCCCGACGGGCAGCTCGTGATCGAGCCGCGGCATATTACATGGTTCAGTTCCGAAGCGGACCGGCTGCTTTCGAATCTCCGCATCGCGCGCGTCGTAGCCGATCCACCCGTCTGTCCCGCGTCACTGATGCCCATCGGCGATCCATCCCTCGTCTACTTCCGCCTCCACGGCTCGCCGCGCATGTACTATTCCAGCTACGGAGATGCATTTCTCGAAAGGATAGCTTCGCTGATTGCAGAGCACTCCTCTGCTACGGTCTGGTGCATCTTCGATAACACCGCGCTCGGCCACGCCACAGCGAACGCACTGCAGCTATCCCACATCACGCGGGCGTGAGTCCTCAGCGCTAATGAAAGCAACATTCCTCACGCGGGATTTTCGACAGGAAGAACATCCACCAGAGGCCGCTTCTGCCGAAACACTGGCCACAGCAGAACGATCGCAATGGGGTGCAGCACAGCCATCAGGAAGAACACAGGCGTATAGCCCCCATGCGTCACCAGGTAGCCGACAATCTCGCTCGAGATCATGCCGCCAAACCCTGAGCCCATCGCAATCAATCCCGCTGCCTTGCCCACCTGGTTCGCAGGATAGAGCTCAATCACCGTCGCCGTCAGCGTCACCAGCCATGCCATATGCGCCAGCGCCACCACCGACGCTATCAGCACCGACAGCGCGTAGTACGGAACCAGCGCCGCTAGTGGACTCAGCGGCACTAGCACAGCCGCGGCTAGCATCGTGTAGCGATACGCCAGGGCAACCTTCATACCCGAGCGAATCAGCCGCCGCGACAGCAGGCCACCCGCAATCGTGCCCAGTCCCGCGCCCAGATACACCATCCAACCGATCTTCGCCAGCTGCGTCATCGGCAGACCGCGCGCACTGTTTAGATACTTCGGAAACCAGAACAGAAAGAAGTACCACACCGGGTCCGTTAGACTGCGCGCGATCAGCAGCTTCCAAGTTGAGCTTCGACGCAGCACCTCGCGCGTGTTCGATGTTCTCACAGCCTTACTGACCGCGCCGCTCGACACACGCTCACGATAGAACCACAACCACACTGGAATCCACAGCAACCCCGCTGCGCCGTCGATCAGAAAGATCGACCGCCACGGAAGATGCGTCGTCACAGCTACGATCACCGGTAGTGCGATGATGGCGCCTGCGGTTGCGCCCATAGTGTAGATTCCCACCGCAAGTCCGCGCTGCCTGTTGTCGAACGTCTCGCCCACTGCTTTTGGCGCCGCAACCCACAATCCCGGCTCTCCCAGCCCCAGGCAAAACCGCGCCAGCGCCAGCATCCACACCGAGGAGGCAAACGCCGTTGCCGCCTCCGCCAGCGACCACCACCCCACGAACAGCATCATGGATCGCCGAGTCCCCAGCCAGTCCGAGATAAACCCCGAGATGCCGTAAGCTACCGCTGACGCAAACAAAAAGACGCTAACGATGTGCGCATAGCCCGCATCGTCTAGACGAAGCTCGGCCTGAAAACGCGGCGCCACAACCGATAGGCTCTGCCGGTCGAAGTAGTTAATCAGCGAAACCGTAAAGAGCAGCGCGATAATCACCCACTGATGCCGGGAGATCCTTCCTTCACACTCGTTCATGCCGCTCCTTCGAAATCAGTAACAGCGTACTTCAAAGATCGCGGGAAGGGCCGGGCCATGTGCAAGTATGGCAATCGAGAGATCGCTCGTAACGACCGGGTTCTCCAGCCGAAGTCGCCAGCGCGTCTGGTGGTTCTCCGTCTCATGCGCGAGCACACCTGTGCCTGACGCACACACCTCGAACTCCGTCACACATGCCGGCATCACTCGCTCCGGATGTCCCATCAACACTGACTCCATCGGATGATCGAAGTCCGTATCGAAGCTGATCTCGATCTCATGAATCGCCTGCGGCTCACTCCATGCAAGACGTAATGAAGGCCGCGCATCCTCACGCGCCGGTACCCACGCATTTACACCGCACCACGGACGCGCAATGCCGTTCACCACGCTCTCTCCGCCAAAGAGCTTCAACGCCGGTTCGATTGTTGCTGCAAGATTCCGCGCGGCAGGCCGACGTTCCGGCAACCAGTAGGCGAACGTATCGATGCCCGAACCTTTAGGCGGGGTTTGCACAAGGGTCTTCGCTACCGCCCTATTCATCTTCTGCGACAAGGTCAGTACGCCAGTCACCTGCTCGTGGCTAAGCGCCACTGAGACACCTTCCGCAGCCTGCAACATATAGAACACATGCTGTGCGGCGTCCAATGTCACGTCAAATGCAAGCGCTGCAGTTTGATCACCCACATGCAGAGTCAAATCTTTCTTTGCATGCAAATCATCCGGAGTTGTATTGCCTTTACGCAAAGAACCCCACAGCTCCGCACGTACCGTTGTCTCGTGCTCGCTTCGCAGCGACACATTCACTACCGGCACACGTCCAGCAGCTAACGGCAGCAGCAAAGCCATCGGCTTATCAAGCGCTGCCCACTCGCCCGAAGCCTCTAATTTTCCCAGCTCCAACTCGCTGGTCGCCATGACGTTAGCTGCATGAGCCTTGTCTGCAACATCCTCGGCAATCACCCCGGGAATAAACTGTCCAGCGCGCAACAGCCTCTGCTGCAATTCACCCATCATCTTTGGTGCAACAAGATCACGCGGCCTGAGTCCCTCGCCCGAGCACAATACGGCAGCCATACCTACTGCCTGACCGTTGTGGGCACATGTCGCCATCACACGCGTCGAGCCGAAAGCGATGTGCGATGCAGAGATCAGCCGTCCCGTCAGAAACAGGTTCGGCACATTGCGGCTGTACATCGTGCGGTAGGGAATCTGAAAAACGCCCTTGCTGTGCCACTGCGTGCATCCCGGCTGCGCACTATACACGCCCTCGGAAGGATGCAGATCGATCGCCCATCCACCGAAGCTCACAGCGTCATCATGCTGCCGCTGCTCGACGACATCCTGCTGCGTGAGCATCACGTCGCCTTCGAAGCGCCGGCTCTCGCGCTTGCCCGGAATCGTCCCCATCCACTCCAGCGTCAGCGTCTCCGCCTCAGGAAACTCGCCAGAGTTCTTGATGTAGTTCCACACACCGTAGGCGACCTTCCACAACTCCCACTTGATCTCTTCGGTCTCATACACCGTGTCACGCGAACCGCCGTACTCCAGCCACCATAGCCTGCAACCCGAATCAGTCACCCGCAGCTCGCGATAGCGTGGAATCTGCGTGATGTCCTTCAGCGCAAACGCCGGCGGCACATACTTCACCGGCCTACCCGTATCGCGCGAGTAGAAGTAGAGCGAGTGGCCCAGCAACGTGTGCTGCTCCGTCTCTGGCGCCAGCAACTCACCGAACTCGCTGCGAGCCTCCGCACCCATGCGAAACGCCGCACCCGAAAGAAACCCCAGCAGGCCATCGCCGGTTGCATCCACAAACAGCGGTGCCTCCAGACGGTAGCGCGTCTGGTTCTGGCTGCAATACGCCGTCGCACTTCTGACCGCGCCGTCCTCGGCAGTCTCGATCTCATCGACCGCTGTATTCAGCAGTAGCCGGATCCGCTCTTCACGCAGCACAAACTCCAGCACGATCGAATCGAGAACAATCGCATTGCCTTCAGGGTTGCGCCACATATTCTCGACCAGCAGTTCGTCGATTACGCCGCCCTCGCGCGCCCAGCGATTGTTGTTGCCCATGTGAGAGGTCGCGCCCAGGACCCACAGCCGCACTTCGCTCGACGCATTGCCGCCCAGCACCGGGCGGTCCTGCACCAGCGTCACCTTCAGCCCTGCGCGCGCTGCCGTGATCGCGCAGCAGACACCCGCCAGGCCACCGCCTGCCACCACTAGGTCGGCCCTAATCTTCTCCTCCCGAAGGTCTCGCGTTACTGGCACAGCATTGGCCTTCCCGAAGTTGCCGCTATCGCTCATTAATATCCTGCTTCAATTGGTTCACCGTATGGCCAGCCATCTTCTGTAATAAAACGGAACCGGGCACAGACCCGCGGAATTTTATGACTTGCCAAAAGAACACGGGAAAGAGTACATGTTAAGCGCTAAACCTGTCCAGAAATTGATGATTTATGACCACATAAGACCAGCCTAACGCAGTCACCGAAAGGATCCTCGAGTCTTGCAGAAAAGAGCATTCCTCGCCTTGTCCCTCCTTGCCGCCAGCATCTCCGGCACCGCCCAGATTCACCTTCAGGGCTCGGGTATTACCTTCTCCGCACAAGCGCCAAGGTTCCGCTATGGCTTTGCGGTCGATGGCAAGCCAGTTGTTGCGCCCGATGCCAATGCGGGACTTCTCGTCGGTGGAGAACCGATCCGGCTCGCCGGCACGCAACACTGTTCCACATCTCCCTGCATCCTCGACGCCACTACAACGGGCGGAGCTCCCCTTCGCATCTCGATCGCTCTGGCGCCTCATCACGCCACGCTGACACTGACTTCCACCCAGCCACTCTCCGACATTCGCTTCGTCACTGGGGGCGACACACCAGCCTATGGACTCGCCGACCACGCCGTCGAGCAGGCAAAGTTTTCTACTCTTGCAAACAAGCAGTTCAACACCGATGTTACCGGCTTCGCCAACGACGCCTTCCTCTCCGGGCAGGGCATCTCGCGCCTCGTCAGCAACTTCATGATCTATCCGAAACAACGCTTCGCCGTCCTGCTCATCGATCCCCACCGCAAGATCGTTCACACCTCCGCCGATGAGATCGTTCAAGGCGTGCAGCAGCTCTACAACGGCAAGGTTACACTTCACTACTTCTTCGGCGACCCACATCAGATCTACAAGCAGTACCTCGACGCGCGCAACACCTCCGGCTACCGCGTCTTCATGCCAAAGTACGACGCCTTCGGCGTCGGTTGGGAGGCCTTCGGCGCACTCGGCTGGGACACCAATCAGAAGACCGATACCGACTCCATCGACCGCTACCTCAAGCTCGGCTATCCGCTCAAGTGGGTCGTCATCGGTTCCGGCTTCTGGCCCGCCAAACCTGACTCCATGCACGAGACCACCAGCTTCGGCCTCTGGGATCACGACAAGTATCCCGATCCCAAGGGCATGATCGCCCACTTCCGCTCGGAAGACCTAACCGTCATGCTCGGCCTCCGCATCACCTTCATCACCGATGGCCCCTACTCCAACGAAGGCGTCGCCAAGGGCTACTTCCTCAAAGACAAAGACGGCAAAGCGCAATCTTTCACCGGAGGCTGGCCCAAGCTGCCCTACTATCTGCTCGACGCGCACAACCCCGCGGGCCTCAACTGGTACATGGCTCTCGTCAAGAAGTGGCAGGACTACGGTATCTCTGGTTGGAAAGAAGACTTTTACGGCTACGGCAAGTACGACCTGCGCGACGACAAGGTCGACCCAACCAACGACCTCCTGATGGCGCAGCACCAACTCATCATCGAGCGCAACGGCTACCTCTCTTCCAACGGCGATCTGCATCGTATCAACGACTTCAACTACAACCAGGATCAGGACCGAGGCCCCGTCAACGCGCTCGCCTTCGCCTACTCTGGCTTCCCACTTGTCTACCCGGATATCGTCGGCGGCACCTTTGGTGAAAATCGCTTCGGCACGGGCCGCACGACGCGCATGGAGACCTATATACAGCGCAACGCCATGTGGGCTGCCATGCATTCAAGCATGGGCATGGGCGAACCGCCATGGACCTTCTCCGCGCAGACCGCCTCCATCATGCTCAAGGCCGCGAAACTCCACGAGCGCATTGCGCCCTATCTCTTCTCCAACGCACGGCGCTTCGCGAACGACGGCTACCCTTGGACGATGACCCCCCTCCCCATCGCCTTCCCCGATGATCCCAACGTCTATGGCCGTGAGAACGCCACCACGCGTGGCTACGAGTGGCTCATTGGCGACAGCATGCTCGCTACGCCTCTCTATGGCAACGACTACGAGACCGCACAGTCGCGGGACGTCTATCTGCCCGCCGGCAACTGGATGGACTTCGAGACCGGAAAGATCTATCCCGGCAAGCAGACGCTGAAGGACTTCGCGCTGCCCGCCGACAAGTCACCGCTTTTCATCGGAGGCTCCGGCCTCACGCTCGAACAGCAGCAGGGCAAGCTCTACCTCTGCATCTATCCCATAGCGAAGACCTCCACCGCAAAACTCACCCTGCCTGCGAGCACAACGCCCATTACGGTCAACGTCTCCGACATAGAAGTCGGCACGCAACCACCTTCGCTGGTCGTGAAAGACAATGCAGGCAAAGCCATCGCCACCACCACACTTGGCCATGCCGTCGCTTTTGAACCAAAAGCCGGAGAGACCTACAAAGTGACGAGCAAACGTTAGCCGACGGCCTTGGGGGATTTATCATCCTCAAGGCCGTCTTTCATCGCGTGCCGAGGAGGGTTATTGCTTCACAGACCAGGCATCGTCTACACCACTACACCGGAAGGCCTCGAGCTCCCCGTCATCGACCTCACCAACCCCGCCTTCGCCATTGCGGACGACCCTGCCTCACGAGCCGCACTCACCGAGCAGTACAAGTTGACCGAGGAGAAAAACGCAAAAGGCCCTGTCTTCCTGCGCCGCATCTTTATCAAGCTCGGAGCGCGACAGTCGCAGCTGCTGCGTGCTCTAGCTCAACCCGCAGGTTCATTCCTCGGCGGCCTGACCACCTACATCATGAAGCTGGGTCCCGATAATCTGCCCGAGGGCTTTACCTCATCCTTAGACCAGCGCGTCGCCGGCTCGCCGCACGCCCGCTTCGTGCGTCTGCGCCTGCAGCACTGCGCAACCATGCTGGCCGAGGGTCTCGAGCCGCTGCTAGCAGCCTCCCCCAATGCTCCGCTGCACTTCATCAACATCGGCGGCGGTCCCGCGATGGACAGCCTCAACGCTCTCCTCTTTCTTTCTCGACGGAACGCAACTCTGCTCAACCGTCCCATAGCCATCCACGTCTGCGACCTCGATACCAATGGACCGTCCTTCGGTGCCAGTGCCGTCGGCGCTCTTCAGGCCCCAGGCGCACCTCTCGATAAACTCGAAATTAACTTTGATCGACGAACCTACGATTGGAACAATACTTCGGTCCTCGAAGATCTCCTCGCCTCTATCGAGTCCAACGCCATCGTCGGTGCCTCCTCCGAGGGCGCTCTCTTCGAGTATGGCTCCGACGAGGCCATCGTCGCCAACCTGCGGGCACTCCGCTCCCGCGTAAAACTAATCGTCGGCTCCGTCACCAGCAACCTTCCCATCCGTCGGGAGCAGATCAAAACCATACGCTTCGCCCTGCATCCACGCGGTATCGAGGGTTTCCGTCCTCTCACCCAACAAGCCGGTTACACGATCGAACGCGCCGAGGTAACCCCGCTGAGTGACAACCTTCTCTTGCGCCCAAACTAAGCGGCACAGCCCGAAACGTCTGCGGCTTTACTCGGGTTTGGGCGCTGAACAACCAGGTTGCCAAATAGAATTCCCTGATACCTAAAGGCAAAATCCCTGTTCTATTGCGGTAGGGATCGGGTGTGAAAGCGGTATAAACCGAGTGAACCCTATAGGGTATAGGCGTAGGGGAGGCATTTCGTGATAGAAGGTGTCAGAAAATCCCAGTCTTTTTCCCTGTTAATGGGAATTGAGCAGGAGAGCGGTTCGCTCAAGACTGCCTGCACCGCCAGAAAATCTCAACGTTATTCCCCCTATCATTTCCTAAACAGACTTATCCTCTTGGCGGTCGTAATTGTCGCGAGTGGAGCTGGAGCGATTGCGGAAGGTATTGAAGGCTTCACTGTTACAGGGCAGTTCCGTGAACAGATTCGCGTCTTCAAGTTCGAGCCAGACGTTACCGCCACGATGATTGCCCCTTCGGTGAGTGACTTCAATCCCCGGCTACCAACCACCCTGATCATCTATGCGCTGCCGAACGGCAACACTACAGAACAGACCATTGGAAAAGCTCTGGGTCCGGGGGACGATTGGCACTTTGACATTCAACATATCGGTGCTCAGATGCGGCTGTTGCGGGTAGCAAAACCGGGCCAAAACCTGGTGATCGCGTATCTTGAGACCGCTCAGAAAAGTTGGCCCGCATGGCGGCGGGCAAATACAAATAATGCGCACCTCATTGCAAGCATGGTTTCAGCGCTTCGGTCGGCAATTCCTGGCGGCGAGCCCAACGTTTATCTCACCGGCCACAGCGGCGGTGGCAGCTTCACCTTCGGCTTCATCAATGCATTCGACGCTCTCCCCGACTACGTCAGCCGAATCGCTTTTCTCGATAGCAACTACGCATTTGGTGACGATCCGGGCCACAGCGCGAAACTCATAGCGTGGTTGCGCGGTAATGGTGATCGCCGCTTAATTGTCATCGCATACGACGATCGCAATATCGAGCTAGACGGAAAGAAGGTCGTTTCGGACACAGGTGGCACTTACCGGGCGACCTATCGAATGGTTGATGCCTTTCAGAAGGAGATGCATCTTGAGGAGGGTCTGGTAGGCAGCTATACAAGCTTCAAAGCGCCCCAGGTGGAGATGATGATCCACAAGAATCCTGACAACAAGATTCTCCACACGATGTTGGTCGGCGAGTTCAACGGCTTCATACGCGCCATGTCCGATCTGGAACCAGGGCCGCGCCAGAGCTGGGAAAAGCCCTTGGCATCGTTCGAAGGACCACGTGCTTATACAGGCTGGATCGAACGGCCAGCGCCCATCTTCTCAAGCCGGGTCGTAGCCTCAATTCCTCACCGTCCTCCTGACGCGCCTGACGGCGCTGAGTTCATGCAGTCGCTTGCCGGACTCGACCGCGACGCGCGAGAGGCCGCAGTGTCGCGCGAATTGATGAGGGGAAATATCCCGGACTTCCTTCGCCGATTAGCCCCAATCTCCGTTACAGCAACGGACGCGGAAGGCCACAAGCATACAGCCGTGTACCAGGTAATGCCGGACTACCTTGCCGTCGGCTCTGACAGCGATTTTGTCCGCGTGCCAATGAATCCTCATACAGCACAGGCGTTTTGCGATGCTTTTGGTTTCGTCCTGCCGACCACGAAGATGGTCAACGACATATGGTCGGCGGCAACTTCCAAGGCCGTTCCTCAGCCGCTCACGCAGTCACGCGAAGACCCGATGACATTCCTTACGCACAACCGAATGATCGAGCAGCAACTGGCTGGGCAGTATCTCGGTGAACTGCGGGCCGGTCACAAGAAGGACGTAGTAATAACCAACCGTCTGAGCGAACAGCCCAAACGTGTTGCGATTTACGGTTGGCAATTTCCCAGTGGCGAAGCAATTCAGCCTCTCACAACAGTTCACGTCGATTGGTACGTCGATTACAGCCACGGCATTCGGCCGGTCAAGGCCACAATTAAAGTGGATGACGTAGACATGCAGTATCAACAGGTGTTGCGCGATCCGAAGCTCCATGTATTGCTGAGCAACGAAGGTAGTATTGCAGTTTCCGGCTATCCGACAGGAAGCGCGGAAACACACGACAAGTAGCTGCATCTCTCCGAGTCCAGCATTTTCACGCCGAGGCTTGTGAGTTCACTCTCAGCGCTGTCATCCGATAGAGGTTTACGACCGAACACATCCTCGAATACCATCCGGCTTGCGGTTAGTTGTGGAACCCTGCGATTCATTTGAGGAGCAGTTTGACCCAACCGCGAGAACTGGAGCAATTTCCATGGGCAGCAAGCAGCGAATTGCGGAAGCCACCTTGGCCGCCAAGTCGAACAGAGATCGTTCCACGGTTGAGGCGAATCGACGGGAGTTTCTCCTGGGATTGACGGGAACTGCGGCCGTAGCAGCTTTTACCGGCCAGAGCGGAATCGCGCAAACCTCGGATCATGCGCTGAATATTGCTCGGGTCGCTATTCCTTCGAGCCTGACCATCGTGAGTGAGAACAAGATCTCCGCCCTCAACGACGGCTTTGTTCCAGAGAGTTCATTCGATCGCTCCCACGGACTTTACGCTCTCCACGGAGAATGGCAGAACGAAAGCCGCAAATCATGGGTGCAGTATGACTGGAGCGAGCAGGTCAACATCAACCGCATAGAGGTGTATTGGGGTGTGGATCGACCGAAGCCCGGGGCACTGCCAGGCAGCAGCAGTCTACGCGGAATGCAAGTGCCCCAGAGCTACAGCATCGCTTACTGGAATGGGAGTGACTTCGTTCCAGTGAAGCAGCCCGAGGGCCTCGGTGTGGCTCCAGACGTCTTCAACGCCACAACCTTCACGCCAGTTAAGACAAACAAGTTGCGCCTAGAGGTAACTCTTCAGAAGGATCAGCCGGCGGCCATCCTCGAGTGGCGAGTCTCTAACTTCGGCCCTGTTCCATCCCTGCCACCGGTGATCGATGCCGGCGTTGATCGTTCGGTAGTATTGGGTGCCCGAACCTATCTCGCGGGAAAGGTAACTTGGCTGGAGGACTCACCCAGGAATGTGGCGCGATGGAGCAAAACCTCCGGACCCGGAACAGTTGATTTTGCCAAGACAACGTCTCCAATGACGACGGCTCGATTCTCGGCGCCGGGGGATTATGTCCTTACACTGGCTGCCTCAGGCTCCAATGACCGATCGCACACTATTGCAGTGCACGTTGAACCTGAGCCGCCGATAGATCGGCTGGATGTCGTCTACACGCGGAACTATTCCATTGACAGCCAGTTCTGGAACCAACGCGCCAAGACACTTATCGTGAATTGGATTCCTCATTGCGTTCGCATGTGTGAACGAATGGATATCCCTGCGATGCGTGGCGACGGTGGTATCGACAATTTCATCGAGGCTGGCAAGGCAAACCGCGGCGAACCGCACGGCAAGCACAAGGGATACGTGTTCTCTAACGCCTGGGTGCATCAGACTGTTGAGTCGATGTGCATTGCTTTGATGGTAGATTCACAAGGCGATCCGGAGATTCTGCAGGCGCAAGAGCTTATGCGGGCGACTTTGGAACGATGGATCCCGATCATCTTGGCCGCGCAGATGCCGGACGGATATCTGCAGACAGCCTACAGCCTTGCCGACCGTGCGAGTTGGCCTGAAAGATGGTCCCCGGACCATCGCGGCAACCACGAAGGATATGTTGCCGGGTATTTTATTGAGTCGGCGATCAATCACTACACCCTCACTAACGGCAAGGATCTGCGCCTCTATAACGCTGCTAAAAAGCTGTCTGACTGCTGGGTCGCTAACATTGGTCCGGGAAAGAAAGAATGGTTCGACGGCCACCAGGAGATGGAGCAGGCATTGGTGCGTTTTGGCCGCTTCGTAAACGACCAGGAAGGAAATCATCGCGGCGATGCTTATATCGCGCTCGCAAAGTTTCTTCTCGATTCCCGTCGCGGAGGTTCAGAGTACGACCAGAGCCACTTGCCACCAGGCCAACAGTACGAAGCCGTAGGCCACGCAGTGCGCGCCACGTACTTCTACTCGGGTATGGCAGACATCGCCGCAGAGACGCACGATCCCGACTATCAGAGCGCGGTGATCTCCCTTTGGGACAACATGGTCAACAAGAAGTACTACCTGACCGGCGGAATCGGCAGTGGCGAAACTTCGGAAGGTTTCGGGCCAAACTATTCGCTTCGCAATGATGCTTATTGTGAGACATGTTCGAGCTGCGGCCTGGTTTTCTTTCAGTACAAGCTGAACCTCGCTTATCACGATGCCAAGTACGCAGACCTCTACGAGCAGACGATGTACAACGCCTTGCTCGGCGGTGTCGCTCTCGATGGGAAGAGCTATTGCTATACGAATCCGTTGATCAATACGGAGCGGGCCCTATGGCATGTGTGTCCGTGCTGTGTCGGCAATCTCTCTCGCACCCTGTTGATGATTCCCACCTGGACCTACGTGAAAGATAAGTCCGGCCTCTACGTCAACATGTTCGTTGGCAGTCGGATTCAAGTTGGTCAGGTAAACGGCACGAACGTCGAGATTGTGCAAAAGACCGAATACCCATGGAAGGGAACAGTTTCAGTCACCGTGAATCCTGATCAAGCCAAAACGTTTTCCGTATATGTTCGGATTCCCAATCGCACGACAAGCAAGCTCTACACGGAATCCCCGAACGTCAGTGGAGTTAAGCGCTTCGCGGTGAACGGCCAGGAACTCACGCCGAAGATTCAGAAAGGGTACGCCGTAGTAACACGCGAATGGCGAGCTGGCGATCGAATCGAATTGGAATTGCCAATGGTGCCCCAACGCGTGGTCGCGGACTCACGTATCAAGGCGAATACAGGCCTTGTAGCCTTAAAGTACGGGCCCTTGGTTTACAACGTGGAAACAATCGACGATAAGAACATCGATCGAAAACTTGGTAACGCCCCGCTTCGTTCGCAGTGGCGCCCCGACTTGCTCGGTGGTGTCGTCACTATTGATGGCCAGTGGGCTGACGGCTCCGAATTTGTGGCGGTTCCAAATTACGCACGGATGAATCGTGTAGGTCCGCCCCCCGCCTACCCCGGAAACGAGACCGATTCCGTACCGAAGGTGGATCACAAAGAGCCGTCCATCGTATCGAAGGTATGGGTCTAGGTAGCCTAGCTAAACCGCGATGATGCCAGTCTGTATTGCGATGAAGATCGCTTCCGTACGGTCGCTGACGTCCAGTTTCTCTGTGATGTGGTTCAGATGATTTCTTACGGTGAACTGACTTATTTGAAGTGTGTTGGCTACCTCTTTATTGGTGAGGCCCTTTGCGACCAATTCGAGGACCTGACGCTCTCGGCAACTTAACCCTGCTGTCATCCTGTTGCTGGAAAGTCGTTCCGTGATACGACGGGGAAAGGCCTGATGGCCGTCACGAACCAATCTAATTGCCTGGACGATTTCATCGGCGGTTGCTTCTTTGTTCAAATAGCCTCGCGCTCCTGCGTTAACCGCGGCATAGATCTCTTCATCGCATTCGAAGCTTGATAGGATGACCGTTCGAATACTTGGGGCGACTACCTGAAGCCTTTCCAGCGTCTGTATACCCGAGAACCCTGGCATGCGGAGATCGAGAAGGATGATGTCCACTGGAACCTTCTCGAGCAACCGTATCGCTTGCCGTCCCCCCTCAGCCGCACCCGCAACCTCAATGCCGTCCTGGATGCTAAGCAACGCGGTCAATCCGAAACGAACAATCGGGTGATCGTCAACGATGAGCAACCGGATTTTGTCATACGCGTTCACCGTGGACGCGTAACTCGGCCCTGAATTTTGAGGGTCTTGACCGTGTAGTGACATGCGAATCATCCCGGAATCGCTTGCAAAAGTGAGTCTTAGCCTGGCATTCAGCCGAGCTGCCGGCCATACACCGGCACCCCAATGAATTGGCACCGATAGTACATCTGTACCATGTCACCTGTCGAGCTAGTTCCTTATATTTCGTGTCGCGTATTAAAGAAGAGTTTTCAGCAAGCTACGTGTGCTTATGTCGCTTAAAAGGCGATTTTCTTGCTAGATGTAATTCATTTTGGAGGAGAAATATGACGCACAGATTGAGCATCAGTGGAATCAAATCGGCCCCAGTCTCCTCCTATTTGCCAGACCGGAGAATGCAAAGAGTTAGCCGTCTACGGGTGCAGCGGAACCAGGGATTGAGACTTGCAATCCTGTTGGCCATGCTTCTGGCATTCGTCGAAACAGGAACACATTCATTCGCACAGGTTTTATATGGCTCGTTGACAGGAACGGTAACGGATCCAAGCGACGCCATAATCGTCGGGGCTCACGTAACCGCATTGGAAACCCAGACCGGCGTCAGCCAGACCGCGGACTCTGATTCCAGCGGCATCTATCGATTTCCTTCACTTTTACCGGGCACATATAAGGTAACGATCACTGCGCAGGGATTCTCCACTCAGGAAACTCTCGGGGTAGTGGTGCACGCCAATCAAATCGCCCGAATAAATGGAGCTCTTAGGACGGCGAGCGAGGCACAAAGCGTTACTGTCACAACCGAGGCGCCGCTCCTGCAAACTGACAAGGCCGATGTCCATACCGACCTCACGACGCAACAAATTGAATATCTGCCAACGGCCGGGTCGCAGGGACGAAACTTTCAGTCGCTCCTGCGCACCATTCCGGGTGTTGGGCTCACTGCTGAAACGAACTCGCTGGCCGGTAACCCTCAGAGGGCGATCAACGCGAACGTAAACGGGCAATCTAACCAGACAGTCAACACTCGACTCGACGGCGCGCAGGATGCCTACCCATGGCTGCCAGCGAATGTGGCGTATGTTCCACCTGCGGACGCAATCGAAACAGTCAATGTGGTCACGAACTCCTTCGACGCAGAGCAGGGCATGGCAGGTGGAGCCGCAGTCAACGTGCAAATCAAATCCGGTACGAACCAGTTTCATGGCACTGCGCACGGATATCATACGGACCAGAATTTTGCCGCTCGCAACTACTTCAATACCGATCCCGTATTGTTCCCGAAGAAGAACAGAAATAATCAGAACCAATTTGGTGGGACATTTGGCGGTCCGATCAAGAGAGACAAGCTCTTTTTCTTCGTCGACTACGAACGAACAACGCAACGGCAACTCGCCGGACCCGATACGCGTACGCTGCCAACTGCGACCATGGCTATAGGTGATTTCCGCAGTCTACCGGGGAATCCGATCATCTATGATCCCGCGACGGGCGACGCTCGAGGAGCGAACAAGCAGCAGGTTTCCTGCAATGGCGTATTGAATGTTATATGTCCGAGCCGTATTGATCCCGCCGCAGCGACGATGATCAAGTTGCTTCAGCCAAAGATCTCGCAAGTTTTTACGACAGCGAATGGTTTGAACAACTTTATTGGAAGCGGAACGGCAGAGTTCAATCGTGACAATGCGGATTTCAAGGTCAACTACATTCCTACGACAAAGACGATGATCTTTGGTCGATATAGCTTCTCAAAGACGCTGGTGTTCGATCCGCCGCTGCTTGGGGACGCAGTCGGCGATGCGACCGCTGGCGGTCAGCTCGGCCAGGCTCCTGGTTTGGTTCAAAGTGCTGGCCTTGGAGCGACTCACACCTTCACTCCCTCAGTGTTACTCGACTGGAATTTTGGCTTCACGCGCCAGCGGCTGGGATCAACCTTTGACTTATCGTCTGCGCGCGGAATCAGCGAGCTGAACATTCCTGGAACCAATAATGTAGGAGCTGCTGGTGATCCTTCCCTCTACTACGGCTATCCAGGCTTCATCTTTCCCACGAATCAAGCAGCTCCGGGGTCGACGGTTCCAAACAATCAGGCTGCATTGGGAAATGCCCAGCCTGCCAATCCGTTTCTGTTCCGCGATCAGCAGTTTGTGACTGGCGCAAACCTGAGTTGGAACAAAGGAAAACACTCCTTCCGCGGTGGCGTTGAATGGAATCACTCGCAGATCAACCACTTCCAGCCGCAGGGTGGCACGTTCCAGCAGCCTCGCGGCGCCTTCGCATTCAATGGATATGTCACTTCGAATAATGTTTCGGGTGCCCCGGCCCCGACGTGGTTCAATTCGTGGGCCGATTTCCTGTTTGGCTTGCCAGCTACGACCGGCAAGGCGAGAGCCTTATTCAATCCGACCGCCCTGCGATGGACACAATGGGCATGGTTCGCACAAGATCATTGGCAAATTACCCCCAGCATTACTCTCACTCTAGGGGTTCGATGGGAATACTACCCATTCGGATATAGCGATAACGATAAGGGTCTTCGTTACCTCGATCTCAACACCGGCAACGTTCTGCTCGGCGGCTACGGCAATGTTCCTCGAGACGATGGTATCGACGTGGGAAGTGGAAGGTTCTTGCCCCGATTGGGCGTTGCCTATCGCGTAACTCCTTCCACAGTCGTCCGCGCAGGCTACGGCCAAAGCGCCGATCCGAACAACTGGCGCTACTTCCGCAATGCCTACCCGGCGGTGCTGCTTGATACAAACACCCCAGCAAATACTGCGGATTTCATTCCGGCTGCAAGCTTGACGGGTTTGAATGCGACTGGACTAGGCGGTGGAAGATATTCCGTTCCGACAGGTATCGTCCTGTCGCCCCTGCCAGATCTCAGTAGCGGTTCAATCCCGCTTCCAACCAATGTCGGCACGACAACCATCCCAAATCCGTTCCGGCGTGGATATATCAACTCCTTCAACCTCATGGTCCAGCAGCAGATGTTTAGAAATCTGGTGTTTGAAGTTGGCTATGTGGGAACGCGAGCTGTTCGTCCACTTGTGAACATGAACGTCAATGCCTCAGCGCCGGGGACCGGCAGTGCCGGGGGACTGCTGAGCCAGAAGTTCGGCAAGAATTACACCGGCAACATCAATGCATTGGTTCCATTCAAAAACAATTACTACAATTCAATGCAAACCAAGGTCACCCAGCGCTTCAATCAGGGCTCGAGTCTTGGACTGGCCTATACGTGGTCTAAGGCAATCAACTACGAAGACAACGAAGACCTTAGCTCCCTTAGTTTTCCGTATCCAACCTATTGGGAGAAAAATCGCAGCCTCGCGAGCTTTGACCGCACTCATAACACCGAGATATGGGGAGTGTTTGTGCTCCCGTTTGGAAAAGATCAACAGTGGTTGCATGAGGGAGTTGGTAGGTGGATTTTGGGCGGCTGGATGGTCAACCCGATCATCAGCTACATGAGCGGCATACCGTTTACGGTGAGTGCCGGTGGCAATCTCAACGCAAACGGTTCAGGTCAAACTGCCGATCTTGTGGGCAACTTCCGGATTCTTAAAGGAAAACCGCCGCGCACAGGCGTAACCTGCGCTCAAGGCGACCTCAGCTGCCACTACTTCGATCCGGCAGTTTTTGCAGCCCCTTTGATCACCAGCGCCGCCAATGCGCACTATGGAAATACAAGACGCAATCAGTTCCGCGGTCCCGGCTATTTCAACATGAATCTGACTCTTTTACGTGACTTCAAAATTAAGGAAAGGGTCACCGTTCAGGTGCGAGCAGATGCATTCAGTTTGACGAACACGCCCCATTTCGCCAACCCGAATGCTACCTGTCCTGCCAGTGCAACCGTCGCCGGTCCTGTTGCGGGCAGCGCGGGGCTCTGCAGTACCGGTTCCAACAACAACTTCGGGGTCACCACTGGTGGTGCCCAACCCGGTGGCTTCTTCGGTCCAGATCCTGGCAACCGATCTTTCTGGCTGGGGGGCAGCGTAAAGTTTTAGGCTGGATGAACGAAACGCCCCGGATCTCTGCGCTCTCCCTCTCCCAAAGTCGCGAGCCGCAGCTTTGGGAGTTTAGGCTCCGAATCCTGGACGCTGGCATGACTTGCTCTAGCTTGCCGTCGTCATGCGAACGCTTTACGCTTATGCGTTACCTGCAGGGGGACCATCGTTGAAGATCTGGCAGTCTGTCCCGCTCCATCTTATTGGGTGTCTGTTCTTCCTAAACACCGCGCAAGCGGAGGCCCCTAAGATCGTCAAGAGTAGCGGGGGAGGCCAACTGATCGTCGATGGCAAACCGTATCTTATTCGAGGGGGCGAAATAGGAAACTCTTCTTCCGGCACCTCCGCGCAAGCAGACGAGATTCTTCCTCGACTCGCGCAAATGAACATCAATACTGCCCTCATCCCGGTGGCATGGGAGCAGATTGAGCCCGTCGAAAACAATTTTGACTTCAACGTTCTGGATCATTGGATTGATGTCGCACGTAACGAACATCTACATCTCACCATTCTGTGGTTCGGCAGTTGGAAGAATGGCTTCTCAAGCTACGCACCGGCATGGGTTAGGAAGGACACCCAACGCTTTCCGCGAGCGATCTCGGCGGAGGGACTCGATACCGAGATATTGTCGACGCTAGGGACGGAAACGCAGCGGTGTGACGCGCGGGCCTTCTCAGCGCTAATGAAGCATGTGAAGGAGAAAGATGGGGATCAGCACACCGTTCTCATGGTGCAGGTCGAGAACGAAGTGGGCTATCTGGGCCGCGGACGGGATCGCTCAGCTGCTGCCAATCGCTTGTTTTCCAGCGCAGTTCCTTCTGCATTGATGGAGAAGCTTAGCAATCGACAAGGGTTTTGGTCTGCTGAGCTTGCCGCGAACTTTCGACCGCAAGGAAAGACATGGCGCGAGGCTTTTGGAGACACAGCCGACGAAGTGTTCATGGCATGGAACTACGCCAGGTATATCCAGGTTGTTACTGAAGCAGGGAAGCGCGAATATCCACTTCCAATGTTTGTGAACTGCCAGCTCCCAGCGCCCGGCGAGCGAGCAGGCGAGTATCCGAGTGGTGGGCCTCATCCTTACTATTTGGAGGTTTACCGCATCACGGCCCCCGCTATCGACTTCTTCACTCCAGACATCTATTGGCCCGACTTCGAGTATTGGATCAACCGGTACAGATTGCCGGGCAATGCAGTCTTCGTTCCCGAGGCGCGACTCGAAGCTTCTCCCTTCAACGCCCTCTACGCCTTTGGCGCCGCAAAGGCCATCGGCTTCTCTCCATTCGGAGTCGACAGCGTGAGAGTCTCGTCAGATGACACTGGCGCGCGCCCGAATCTGGTCGAGACGTACGCTGCAATCGGCGCATTGGAAGACTTGTTAGTCAAAGCACAGACCAGCGGAGGAAGCGATGGCCTTGTGCTGCATTCAAATAGCCCTCGCGCAACAAAGACCTTGGCCATCGGAGGGTATTTGATGACAGCCACACTTTCCCGATCATGGCCTGCAGCAACCCTGCTTGTGCAGGACGGAGCGATGCTTGTGGTGCAATCTGCGCCGAACGAGTTCTACATCGCAGGTTGTGGGCTCACAGTGACGTTCGCTCGCGACCCCGACCTCGACAACAAACTGGGTGGAATATCGAGTATCGAAGAGGTAGCTCGATCTGAAAATGGATGGAAGACGACACGGGTACTAAACGGGGATCAGAGCAATCAGGGCCGCCAGCTTTCCATGGCTCCAAATCAAGTACGCATCTATCACGTCGTCTTGTTTGCCGCAGAGAGAACCCCATTGCAGAATCCCGCACACCAGCAATGAGAGTTCCAGGTGTGGGTCGGTATCCGTTTGCGTTGGTGAGGGTGCAGCATGTGCAGGGCTTTTAGGAATTTGGCACGACTATTCTTGATTTGCACGTTCTACGTAGCAAACGCTCATGCGGAGGACGGGTCCGCTGCGTGGCTACGCTATGCGCCAATCCAGAATGCCGCGCTCTATCGTGCCCTGCCTTCCGACATCGTTGTACAGGGTGGCGATGCTGTCCAAAAGGCGGCGGCGGCCGAATTGCAGCGGGGCCTCGCATCGATGCTCGGTCGTACTTTTACAGTCCGAGTGTTACCGGACGCGGCCCGCATGAATGATCAAAGCGCGATCGTAATAGCTAAGCCCAATAACGCAGCCGCTCCAACTTCTTCAACCAGACCGATCCCTGGGGTGAATGCCGATAGCTTCCATATTCAGTCACTGAAGATGAGCCACGACAGAACAAGAATCGTGGTGCAGGGCAACTCATCACGCGCTGAACTTTACGCCGTATTTCATCTTTTGGAAGAGATCGCGATGGAAAGACCAATTCCACTCGACGAGAGCCAAACACCAAGAGTCGCGATTCGCTGGACTGACGAATGGGACAACCTCGACGGCACCATTGAGCGCGGGTACGCTGGGCCGTCCATCTTTTTTGAAAATGGCCATGTCCGTAACGATCTGACGCGAGCATCCGAATATGCGCGCCTACTGAGTTCCGTCGGCATGAACGGTTGCAATATCAATAACGTAAATGCAAACCTCGATCTTCTGACGAGCGACCACTTGGCTGAGTTTGCACGCATCGCCGATGTATTCCGGCCATGGGGTGTGCGGCTATCCCTCAGTGTCGATCTGACCAGTCCGCAGACCGTGGGACACTTACCCACCTTCGATCCCCTCGATCCGGCTGTGATTGCGTGGTGGAAGGAAAAAGCTGACGAGATATACAAGCGGATCCCCGACTTTGCCGGCTTCACAGTGAAAGCCGACAGCGAAGGCCGCCGCGGGCCTTCTCAGTACGGCCGATCACCGGTCGATGCTGCGAACGTACTTGCGCGTGCTCTGAAATCACATGGTGGAGTAGTACTTTATCGCGGCTTCGTCTATGACAACCATCTCGACTGGCGCAACTTGAAAGCAGACCGCGCCCGCGCCGGTGTCGACAACTTCGCGAAGTACGACGGCTCATTTGAGCCGAACGTCGTAATTCAAATCAAAGAGGGTCCAATCGATTTTCAAGCGCGGGAACCGGTCTCCCCGTTATTTGCTGCACTACGACACACAAATATGGCGATCGAACTCCAGACAACACAGGAGTACACAGGACAGCAGCGGCATATGGTATGGCTGGCCCCAATGTGGAAGTGGGTGCTCGATACAGATCTACGAATCGACGGTCACGCCACACCTGTCAAGGATGTGGTGACAGGTCGTCGTACCTCGCCGGACGGCAGTTCGCAGTTGACTGGCTTTGTCTCTGTAACCAATGTAGGGATGGAAAGCAATTGGCTGCATCATCCTATGGCACTCGCTAATCTCTTTAGCTTTGGGAAACTGGCATGGAATCCAGATAGCTCTCTGGACGACATGATCAGCACTTGGACTCGATTAACCTGGGGTAGCGATCCCTTGGTGAACAAGACGATCCGTGCCATGCAGACGAATAGTTGGGCGACCTACGAGGGCTATACCGGCCCCAATGGTATGGGTACGCTGACGAACATACTTGGCTATCACTTCGGGCCCGGAATCGAATCGGCAGAGCGCAACGGCTGGGGTCAATGGTTCCGAGCAGATGAACATGGTATCGGCATGGATCGCACCTCGACAGGAACAGGATTTATTCAGCAATATCCCCCCGAATTGGCTACGCGTTACGAGTCGCTTGATACTTGTCCCGACGATTTGCTCTTGTTCTTCCATCACGTCCCTTATGACTACAAGCTGCATTCGGGCGAGACACTCATCCAATCGATCTACGATACCCACTACGCCAGCGCCCGTACCGCTGCGGAGTATGTTGGGCAATGGCAAACGTTGCAAAGCAAGATTGATAACGAACGTTTTCAGCAGGTGCTAACACTCTTTGAGTTTCAGGCGGGTCATGCTTTGGTTTGGCGCGACGCGATTAATACCTGGTTTGCACGCACCTCAGGCATTCCCGATAGGGGCCGCGTCGGCCACGATCCAAACCGAATCGAAGCCGAAGCGATGTCTGCATCCGATTACGAGGCGGTCGATGTTTCTCCATCAGAGACTGCTTCTGGCGGAAAGGCGATGGCATGTCACATAGCATCGGGTTGCACGCTGAAGACGACGATCCAACACCCTGCTGGGCTATACAACGTGGCAGTGCAATACTTCGATACATGGCGCGGTGTATCTCGTTATGAGCTGAGTGTAAATGGGCATCCTATAGCCCAATGGATAGCTGATGACACTCTGCCACCAGCGCAATTCGATCCCCACCCCGATGGACAGGACTCAACCCGCTTTATCGCTCATGGCGTTCATCTGAAGCCAGGAGACGTTCTTTCATTGCGCGGTATTCCCGACTTGAGGCCGGAGTTAAAAACCGAAAACCCGCAGCATGACTATCGCGAGTTCGCGCCTGTTGATTACATCGAACTTGGTCCCAACGGCCCCATAACACCACAGTGATACGAAACTTCTGAATAGGGAATAGGCTACTGCTTGAATAGTTTCAGATCGATGATCGATGCAAGTTTGAGGTAACCATTGCTGCTCAGATGCAGATGGTCCCCACTGTCAAACGCTGCATCGAGTTCCTCGATCTTCGCAGGATTTCTGGCGGCTTCGTCAAAGTCGAGCACAGCATCGCATTGACTACTGGTTCGGATCCAACGGTTGACAGCCTGACGACTGGCTTCTGTAGATGAAGTGAAGTAAAACGATCCACCGAATGGAGTAATCGTCGCGCAATACGCTAGAACATTGTGCGTGTGGGCTCTAAGGACGAACTGTTCGAACGCTTGAATCAACCCATCGACAACGATATCTTGCTCGTTCGGGTTCGTTTCAGTGCGGGTTCCACCGATATCGTTTACTCCCTCAAATACGATCACCCATCGGACACCAGCCTGACCGAGCACATCGCGATCAAATCGCGAAAGAGCGCTGGGTCCCAATCCATCGCGCAGAATGCGATTGCCTCCGATGCCTTGATTCAGCACAGCAATGTTCTCTGATTTCTTCTTCTCCGCTAATCGCCGAGCCACATAATCCGGCCATCGTGTATTTCCATTTGTTATGGAGCCACGTCCGTCTGTTATTGAATCGCCAAGCGTAACAACCGCGGCCTCCGCATTCTTGCCGCGTACTTCAACACCATCGAGCAGATACCAATGATCCGTAGTTACTGGATTCGAGAGAGATGCTGCAGAACTGTCGTCACCTGTCGCCACATAGGAGGTCGCTCGCGAGCCAGGGTGGCCTGTAATGTCTTTTGGAACTTCGCCCGCTTTGATCGTCACCACCAAATCGGAGAAGGGCTGAACCGCGAACTGTATAGGGTCGGAGTACATGAACGCGCTGGCTGGAATCTTCACTGAAGGCTTGCCGTCGAACAAAATAGTGCGATCGCTCTCGGGGACGATTGCCCCTTCTGACTGACGAAGTGCTACATGAACTGACTCGAGTGCGAGCGGCGAGTCGCCAAACTCGTTGGAGAAGCGTAGACGCAGTTCATCGCCGCCAACTGTTACGTGTACAACTTGTCGCAATAGATTGCCCTGCAAACCAGGAGAGGGAGGCAAGTTTTGTACTTCCACCTTCTGCGGCGCACACGACCAGGTTCCCACCCAGGGCCGCTCATGCTTCGACCTCGCTTCAGCGAAGAGCGACCCGAAGACGAGTAGCACTACTCCACACAAAAATACTTTACGCATGCTTCGCCATCCCGCCGGAAATTATCCAGAGTTGTTTCCTTCAAGTCAAAAACTATTTCTTCCCGTCCAAGTTTTTTCTCACGCGGCTGATGGCGTCGCCGGGCCCCCTCATCCCGGGCAAAGCTGTGAAATGAAGTATCTTTAGCCGAGCAGAATCGAGTCGCCACCGCTCGCACGAAAATAGCGCTTCGCTTCTTGAATTCAATTGAGAAAAATAGTTGTGCACCACAATAAATTATGATTCAATCCTCTTGGCATCTATCCTGGGCTGCTGACGTTGTGAGACAAGATTTGGGCACGTCCGGATTTGATTCAGGAGATTCACATGAGTGAGATTCCTGCCGGAGTAGGCTCAACCGGTCCCTTCAAAACCCGTCGCGATTTCCTAAAAGGCTCCGGTTACTTAGCCGCGACGTTCGGTTTTCCCACCATAGTACCTATAACGGTTTTTGGACAAAACGCGCCGTCGAACCGCATCAACATCGGTGCGATCGGAGTCGGCCGTATCTCTCGTGGGCACGATCTCCCGGGCATCTGGAAGTACGATCAGGCTCGAATCATCGCAGTCTGCGATCTGGATGCAAGCCGTGTTGAGGAAGGCAAGGCGCTCTTGAACGGCGTCTATACCAAGAAAGCCGGCGGAAACTATAACGGCACTTTGGGCTATAGCGACTACCGTGAGTTGCTCGCAAACAAAGATATAGATGCAGTTGTCATCTCAACACCCGATCATCAGCATGCGATTCTCGCCGTAGACTCCGTCCGCGCAAGTAAGGATGTCTATCTGCAAAAGCCTGCTTCGCTGACCATCTCTGAAGGTCGAGCAATGGCAGATGCTGTAAAACAATCGGGCCGTATTCTGCAGATAGGCTCGCAGCAGCGGTCATGGAAGCAATTTCGTCGGGCATGCGAACTGGTTCGCAACGGACGAATTGGAGAAATCAAACACGTTGAGATCGGACTACCCGGCGACCCCTCCGGCGGAAACTCGACACCGATGCCAGTACCCGCAGGCTTCAACTACGATGCCTGGCTGGGATCAACACCGGTCGTTCCTTACACCGTGGATCGCGTAATGCCGACGAAAGGCTTCGACCGTCCAGGCTGGCTGCGTTGCGAACAGTTCGGTGCCGGAATGATCACTGGGTGGGGCGCTCATCATGTCGACACTGCGCACTGGGGAATGAACACCGAACTTACCGGCCCCGTCGAGATATGGGGCACAGCTGAGTTCCCGAAGAGTGGGCTATGGGATGTCCACGGACCCTTCAAGACGCATGCCATTTATGCGAATGGCGTGACCATGACGATCAGCGGCGAATTCCAGAACGGAATCAAGTTTTACGGCACCAAGGGCTGGATCTTCGTCTGTCGAGACGAGCAGGCGACACCCACCGCGGCCGCTGGCGAGAAGTCCACAATACAACCTCTTGTTGCGAGCGATCCGAAGATATTGGATAGCGTCATCGGTCCGAACGAGATCCACCTCTACTACAGCGATGATCAGCACGGGAATTGGCTCGACTGCATCCGTTCACGAAAGGAGCCGATTGCGCCCGCTGAAGTCGGCCACCGGGCCTGTTCCACCTGTCTCCTCCACCACATCGCAATGAAGACCGGCCGTCGCCTTCATTGGGACCCGGTCAAGGAGCAATTCAAGAACGACGATGATGCCAATCGCCGACTGAGCCGTCCGCAAAGAGAACCCTACGTGATGCATGTTTGAATCTATGTTCGCTGTGAACTAATTACTTTGTTGCTCATGCTGGAATCGCACAATTCACCCTGGGATCCGCCCTTGAACCTTACAGGAATGAAAGCCGTAGTGATTGGTGGAACCTCCGGTATAGGGAAGGCGCTTGCGCTTGGCTTGGCGCGCGCTGGCGCAGACGTAGTGGCCTCCTCACGTTCGCGCGAGACGGTGGACTCCACCGCGGACGAGATCGAATCTCTCGGGGTTGCAAGCCTCCGCGTTTGCAGCGACGTCTGCGACCGTGGCTCCCTTGAGTCTCTACGCGACAGCGTTGTCGCGTCATTTGGCACAATCGATATCCTCGTCAACTCAGCGGGCGTCACACGTCGAATTCCCACCTTGGAGATGGACGAGCCAACCTGGAACGAGATATTCAACGTAAACCTCACCGGAACACTTCGAGCGTGCCAGATCTTTGGCGAGAATATGCTGAAGCAGCGATTTGGTCGCATCATCAATATCGCTTCGTCTCTCCAGCTTCGTAGCGTTTCAGGAGGTTGCAGCCTATGGCGCCAGCAAAGCTGCCGTGGCTTCTCTCACTCGCTCTCTCGCGGTGGAGTGGTCGAACCATGGTGTAACGGTCAACGCCATCGCTCCGGGGATATTCCCCACGCTTCTCAACAGAAAAATTATCGATAGTCCACGCGGACACGAGTTACTGCTGCGAACTCCTATGGGTCGCTTTGGGGAGCCTCCCGAGTTGGTGACAACAGCCATTTATCTCGCCAGCCGCGAAACGAGCTTCACGACCGGCCAGATCATTACGGTCGATGGCGGTATGATGGCGAGCGGCGTAAACCAATAGGAATCCGATGAAGATTGAACGAATACAAGTGATCGTCTGCTCCCCCGACCGCAACTTCGTCACACTGAAAGTAGAAACCGATGAAGGCATCTACGGACTTGGCGACGCAACCCTCAACGGTCGAGAACTTGCTGTCGCCTCCTATCTCACAGAGCACGTGATCCCATGCCTCATCGGACGCGACCCCTTTCAAATCGAAGACATCTGGCAGTACCTCTATCGCGGAGCCTATTGGCGCCGCGGGCCGGTTACTATGAGCGCCATCGCCGCAGTTGACGTCGCTCTCTGGGACATCAAGGCAAAGGCGCTTAATACTCCGCTCTACAACCTTCTCGGAGGCAAAAGCAGAGAAGGTGTTCTCGTTTACGCTCATGCGAATGGCGGCGGATATCGCAGAAGCGGTTGACAGTGTCCAGAAGCACGTCGATCTCGGCTATCTCGCCGTCCGCGCGCAAAGCGGTGTACCAGGTGTTGCTTCCAGCTACGGTGTCCCCAAAGGAGGCAAGGCCTACGAGCCCGCAGAGCGTGGGCTACCCAGCGAGGGTCTGTGGTCCACCGAACGCTACCTCAACTTCGCCCCCAAACTATTCGAGGCCGTTCGCAAAGCTTGCGGGGAAGATCTTCACCTACTCCACGACGTCCACCACCGCCTCACTCCCATCGAAGCAGCCCGCCTCGGCAAAGAGCTGGAACCATTTCATCTCTTCTGGATGGAAGACCCGACACCCGCGGAGAATCCCGACGCATTCCGGCTTATCCGCGAACACACAACAACACCCATAGCCACAGGTGAAGTCTTCAATTCTTTCTGGGATGCTCACGACCTGATCCGAAACCAGTGGATCGACTACCTGCGAATGACGATCGTTCACGGCGGCGGCATCACCGCCCTCAAGAAGGCTGCAGACTTTGCGTCAATCTATCAGGTGCGGACAGGCTTTCATGGCGCGACAGACCTGTCACCGGTCACGATGGCCGCAGCGCTTCACTTCGGGCTTGCGATCCACAACTTCGGAATTCAGGAGCACATGCCCCACACCACGCTCACCGACGAAGTCTTCCCCCACCAGTACACCTTCAACGCCGGCTATATGCATCCCGGAGAAGGACCTGGCCTCGGAGTGGAGATCGATGAGAAGCTCGCCGCCCGATATCCCTACCAGCGTGCTTATCTCCCCGTTGCCCGCAAACTCGACGGCACTCTCACCGACTGGTAATTCAACTCACGCATTCACCCGTTCTCCCAGACGTGGGACAAGCAGATGCATAATGCCGAGCGCAACCAAGTAGACCAGGCTTGAAAGACCGAACACAAACAGCGGATGCAGAGACAGAGTGTGCTTCACAATCGTGGTGAAGATCGCGCCGCCTGCAGCCCCCATAGCGCCTCCAAATCCCACAACAGTAGAAACCGCGGTGCTTGGAAACATATCCCCCGTCGTTGAAAAAAGATTTGCAGACCAGCCCTGATGCGCAGCGGCCGCCATCGCCAACAGCAGGGTCGCAGGCCACGGATTGCTGGGAAACATCTGACCAAGATGCGGCACAAAGACGATCGGCAGGACACAGATTGCCATCGCTAACATCGCGAATTTGCGTCCTGCATTGATCGAAAAACCGCGTTTCATCAGAAATCCGGAAAGACCCCCGCCAAAGATCGAACCGACCGACGACACCAGGTACACAGTTACCAGAAACCAATACTGCGCTCGTAGCTCCAGCCCGTAATTGCGATTCAGGAATTGGGGTAGATAGAAGAGATAAAACCACCAGACTCCGTCCGTCAGCCCCTTCCCGATTGCAAATGCCCATGCGCGTCTACTACTCAGCAAGGCAAGATAGCTCTGCTTTTCAGGCGGAAGTGCAACCCGCGCCTGCGTGACCGTCGAGGAGCTGCGCCGCAGCTGGTTGTATGGAAACAGCAGCCAAAAAACCAGCCATACCAAGCCCATCGAGCCCGTCGCGACAAAAGCGTATCTCCATCCCCATCGCGCGGTGACACCGGCCACCAGCAGAGGAGCCACAAAATACGAAAAGTTTGCTCCTGAATTAAAGAGGCCAGTCGCCAGAGCACGCTCTTCTGTCGGAAACCACTCCGAAGTAGCCTTGATAGCCGCGGGAAAATTCCCCGCCTCGCCCAGCCCCAGGCAAATGCGGGCAACAAAGAAACCCGCCACCGAAGTCACTAGCGAATGCGACATCGAGGCCGCCGCCCAGATAAGAATGGCCAGCGCATATCCCCGCTTCGTCCCCAGCCGATCGATAACGCGTCCAGCGGTTAGTAACCCAATACCGTACGCGATCTGAAAGGAGATGACGATATTGCCGAAGTTGTTATCGAAGATTTCTTGGTGAAATCTGTCCGCTGCTTGATTCCATCCCATGAACGAAACCGTATGCAGCACCGGTTCGATCAAGGAGAACACCGAGCGATCCATGTAGTTGATCGTCGTCGCTAGAAAGAGCAGCAGACATACAAGCCACCGTATGGATGACGTCGCCGCTCCACCATCCACGACACCAGGCTCCTGAATCGATGATGCGAGGCTCGGTCGATTCCTCACATGTTCTTCCTCTCAGGGTTGTCAAACCACGAGTTTTACTTCAGGAAAACCAGGTCGTCACGTAGATCACGGCTCACTCTTCGCCTGACGATTTGCACCTGAGTGTCGCTGCAATACAAGAGCCGCAGCGCCACGAAGACGATCTGATTCAACATCGGTCATCACGGAGATTCGCGGTGCCGTCCCAGCGAGCAGATCCTTAGCTAGTTCTTTCTCCACAATCGGGCCAAAACGCTTCCACGACGTCGTCAGGCCACCAGTCAGCAGAATTACCTCCGGCGACAACACCGACGTAATTATGCTGAGGCCCTGTCCAAGATAAGCGGCCTGCCGGTTGAGAGCTGCAAGCGCTTTTTCGTCACCGTCCTCGGCAAGATTGAGCAGCTCCATAATGGTTGGCCGATTCGCATCGGGAGCACTGTCAGCGTAGAAATTGATGGCTGCCCGAGACGACGCGAATACCTCCCAGCAACCTCGTCTTCCACACCCGCATTGTGGTCCCGCAGGATCGATCGGCACATGGCCAAACTCGCCAGCAAGTCCCGACTTGCCGGTAACTAGTCGACCGTTAGCCAGGATCGCAGATCCAACTCCCTCCGAGATTGTGACCAGGACAGCTTCGCGAACGCCATCCATGTGGCCAAACCATAACTCCGAAAGAAGACAGGCGTTCGCAGCGTTATCCATCTCAATCTGCAGCGGAATCTTCTGCTCGATCGCGTCCTTTATGTCGTAGTTTGACCACGAAAGGTTCGGAGCAAGAATCAATCGCTGCGTAGTCGGATCCACCCGTCCCGGTAAACTGAGCCCGATTCCTTCGAACGATCGGTCAGGGTAATTGGCGATCATCTTCTGCATCGCCGCAATAATGTTTTCGACACCGCGAACCGGATCTTTTACCAGCGGCAGCGTCTCTCGGGAAAGGAACCGGCCGTTGAGATCTACGACGGCAATAATCACCTGGGTCGGCCTGATGTCCGCGACCAGAATCACGCTCTCAGCGTTGAGCGATAACATCGTCGGCCGTCTTCCCCGTGGAAGGCGCATCACCGGACCTTCACTGATCCACTTCTCGTCCAGCAGTTGTCCAACGATCGCTGAAATCGTGCTCGGCCTTAAACCGGAAAGACGGGACAGGTCAGCGCGCGAGATCGGCTGCTTGGTGCGGATCAGTTCAAGCACAACATCGCGGTTGATGTCGCGTGCCACCTCGCTCGAGGCACGCTCCGCGTAAGCGAGATCCACACGCTGAATCCCCTTTGTCCTGTCACGCGACTTTGTAACGACCTTGTACATATCGACGAACTAGGTCTTCAGCCTTTCCGGAAAACGAAATGTGCAAACTGGCGCTGGGGGCCGAACTCTGACTTTGTTTAGTCGTTGCCCGCAATTTATACGGGACAAAGATAATATGTCAAGAGCCTTCTGTAGCTCGCAATAACCCTCAACAGCATACAAAACATCGACGAAACTAAAATCGGTCGCCATGCGCAACGTCAAATTGATTCGACACCTGATTGAAGTCGAACCAACGTCGCAAACATGACGATTGATCTGGCATTACAACTGGGACGGTATCATTTCGACGACCGAATATAAACCCAAATAACTTTTTGAACATTTGAGGGATGACGCATGAAAAAAGCTAACCGGTTCCTTTCATCGGACTCGACGTATCAACTCTCCTCCAGTCCGAAATTGAGGGCCCGAACAGTATTGCTTTCCTGTTGTCTTGCGGTTGTCGAGTGTTACTCCGCTTCAACGGCATCCTCTCAAACAATGAAGGCTCCGGATATCACAAAGACGCCAACGCTCTATGTGGTTCCCTATGCTCACCTCGATACTCAATGGAGGTGGGAGTTTCCCCAGACAATCAGCGAATATCTGCTCAAGACCATGCGGGTGAACTTCGATTACATCGATCGCTATCCCCACTATGTCTTCAACTGGACCGGAGCGAATCGCTATCGCCTCATGAAGGAGTACTTTCCCGCCGACTATGCCCGGATGCAGAAGTATGTCGCGGAAGGGCGGTGGTACCCGGCTGGTTCTTCGATTGAAGAAGGCGATGTGAACCTGCCATCGGCAGAGGGAATCTTCCGACAGGTTCTGTATGGCAATGACTACTTCAGGAAAGACTTTGGCAAGGCGAGCGCCGAATACATGCTGCCCGACTGTTTCGGCTTTCCTGCATCGCTGCCAAGCATCCTTGCGCATGCCGGAGTCAAAGGATTTTCGACGCAGAAGCTGAACGCGCAATGGCAGCCTGCCCCGAAGATCGGCGGCCCTGATTCACCGGAGAAGACTCCCGAGGGCATCCCATTCAACGTCGGCATGTGGCTCGGTCCTGATGGCAAAGGTGTAATCGCGGCCCTGAATCCTGGTGGCTATGGAAGCAACGTCTACACCGACATCAGCAAGGAGCCGACCCAGGCATCCACCACAGGCCCAACGCTCACCAGCGAAGAGAGGGCGCGGCTTACACCGCAGCAGGCTGCAGCCGTCGGAAGACAGAGGGCTCAGGAGCAGAACTGGGTTCAGCGAATCGATATCAATGGCAAAGCCACAGGCGTCTTCGCCGACTATCACTACGTCGGCACGGGTGACATCGGTGGTGCTACGCAGGAATCGACAGTCAAACTGCTCGAGGCAATCGTTACCAAGAGCGATACTGTTTTACCGACGCCTCCGCGCGCCCCATTCGCCATGGGTGAGACGCCAAAGGCCGAGGGAACTGGCGCGGAAGTAAAAGTCGGAGACGGTCCTGTGCACGTCGTCGAGTCGGCAGCCGATCAGCTCTTTAAGGACATAACGCCAGCGATGTCCACGAGACTGCCGCAGTACTCCGGCGACCTCGAACTCATCAACCATTCAGCAGGGTCGCTGACCTCGCAGGCTTATCACAAACGCTGGATCATCAGGAACGAACTGCTTGCCGATGCGGCGGAGAAGGCATCAGTGGCGGCTGCATGGATGGGTGGCATCACATATCCGCAGCAGAGACTCAACGACGCGTGGATGCTGGAGTTGGCAGGCCACTTCCATGACACCGGCGCCGGAACGGCAACGCCACGCTCATATGAGTTTGCGTGGAACGATGACGTGATTGTGGCAAACCAGTTCGCGGGAGTCTTTACGAACGCCAGCGAAGCGATCGCCTCCGAGCTAGATACAGAAGGCAGCGGAATTCCACTAGTCGTCTTCAACCCACTGAATATCGCTCGCGAAGATCTGATCGAAGCAAAGCTGTCCTTTGCCCGTGGAGCTACACCAAAGCAAGTCCGTGTGATGGATGCCGATGGCAAGGAAGTGCCTTCGCAGGTTGAAGGGGACAAGGTCCTGTTTGTGGCGAAGACGCCATCGGTCGGATATGCCGTCTTCCATGTTCTTCCCGGCCAGGGCGCTGCTGCTTCATCTGAATTGAAGATCACAAACTCATCCGTCGAAAATGCCCGCTACCTCGTCAAGGTGAATACAGATGGTGACGTCTCCAGCATCTTCGACAAGAAGCTGAACAAAGAGCTGTTGTCGGCGCCCATGCGTCTGGCGATCTCCAACGACAAGCCAAAGGTCTATCCGGCATGGAACATGGACTTCGATCAGGAGCAGGCTGCGCCGAGGGCCTATGTCGCAGGCCCTGCACAGATTCGAATCAAGGAGAGCGGCCCAGTGCGCGTCTCGCTTGAGATCGCGCGCGAAGCGGAAGGCTCAAAGTTTGTGCAGACGGTAAGCCTCTCGGCGGGCGATGCAGGGAATCGCGTCGAGTTTGGCAACGCTATCGATTGGAAGACACTGTCGGCGAATCTCAAGGCGGTCTTTCCTCTAAGCGCATCGAACGAGAACGCAACGTACAACTGGGATATCGGCACCGTTCAGCGACCGAACGCCTTCGATCGCCAGTTTGAAGTGGCGTCTCATCGCTGGATCGACCTCACGGATAAAAGCGGCGCGTTCGGAGCGACGATCCTCACCGACTACAAGAATGGATCGGACAAGCGGGACGACAACACGATCCGCCTAACCCTTATGCGCTCGCCGGGCATCGAGCCCGCGGCCAACGGCCGTCCCTCCGGCTATACCGATCAGGCGAATCAGGACTGGGGACACCACGAATTTACCTTCGGTCTTGCAGGCCATGATGGTAATTGGCGCACTGCCCAGACGGACTGGCAGGCCTATCGCCTGAACGATCCGCTGATGGCGTTCCAGGCCACCGCCCACAAGGGCTCGCTTGGCAAGCGCTTTTCGCTGGTCAATCTCAGCAACTCCCGCGTCAAGGTTCTTGCGCTGAAGAAGGCTGAGGGCAGCGATGAGGTTGTGTTGCGCCTGGTGGAGCTGGACGGAAAAGCCGCGCCAGATGTTCTGGTCTCTTTCGCCGGTCCCGTTGCTGCTGCTCGTGAGATCAATGCGCAGGAACAGCCGATCGGACCCGCGGACGTGGTCGATGGAAAGCTCAAAGTCACCTTTTCTGCCTACCAGCCGAGGACCTTCGCTCTCCGTTTGAACCCCGCCGCTTCCAAGGTGGCCGTAGTGAAGTCGCAGCCGGTAGCAATCAAGTACGATCTCGCCATCGCCAGCAACGACGACACGAAGGCCTCCGGCGGAGGGATGGACGGCACAGGCAAAGCCATGCCGGCAGAGATGCTGCCCGGCAAGATTCAATATCGCGGTGTGGACTTCGATCTTGCGGCAGCCAAGACCGGCAGCGCCAATGCGCTCGTCGCGAACGGTCAAACAATCGCTCTGCCTGAGGGGCATTTCAACAAGGTCTACATTCTTGCCGCGGCAACTGGCGGCGACCAAAGCGCAACCTTCCGCGTTGGCAGCAGCAGTACAAACCTGAATGTTCAGGACTGGACCGGGTTCATCGGCCAGTGGGACACGCGCCTATGGAAGAACGGACAGGAGCGCGACTGGGCCATCTCAGCAAATCATGCCGCGTGGCCGCCCGCGGACCTTCAGCAGAGGGAACAGCGCCCCGTATCGCCGCGATATCCGGAAGACTATGTCGGCCTGAAGCCGGGCTATATCAAGTCGGCTGACCTCGCATGGTACGCATCGCACGTGCACACTGCCGACGGGCTCAATCAGCCCTACCAGTACTCTTACGTCTTCGCTTACCCCATCGAAGTGGCTGGAAACGCGAAGACTCTCACTCTGCCGAAGAACGACAAGATTCGCATCCTTGCAATCTCTGTCGCAAACGACAACCCGGAGCTGAAGCCGGTGGAGGCGATGTTCGATTCGCTTGAGGATAAGAAAGCCGGCCACTAGAAAGGTGGCCGGCAAATCTTCTGTGCAGAAGCTAGACCATCGTGCCGATGGCCGAGAAGGGTCGCGACCGCCACAGTCCGCGCGTAAAGTCCGGAAACTGCATCGGCGCGCTTCCCTGGCTCACTGACTTCACGCTCAACTCCGTGACGCTCGACCACGCCGCTGCGTCGTACACATCCATGTCAGGAGCCATCCCCTCGCGCACGCACTGGAGTAGCCGATACAGCATGAGGTAGTCCATGCCTCCGTGGCCGCCCATCTTGCGCGCAACCTCGCCTTCCTTCTTCCACAGCGGATGCTCGTGCTCCTTCCATTTGTCGAGCGTGCCCCATGACTCGTCCGCGTTCTGGCCGTCGAGGTAGAGCCGCGGCGGATAGTCCTCGAAGATTCCCTGGGTGCCCGCAATCTGGTTGATGCGATCGTACGGATGCGGCGTCGATACGTTGTGCTTTACCGTAATCGTCAGACCCTTCGCCGTCTTGATCAGCGATGTATTCATGTCGCCAGTCACATACTTCTCCGATAGACGAGGATCGCCGGCTTTCAAATGTTTGGTGCGATACACATCCAGCCCGCGCTGCGGCGAGCTCATTGAAACCATGTGAGCAAACGTGTCGCCACGCTGAATGCCCATATAGTTGGCCACCGGCCCCAATCCATGGCTGGGATACAGGTTGCCGTTTCGCAGCGTGTGTTCCGTGCGCCTCCACAAGCCTTCTCCCGCGTTGGAAAACAGCTCCTCGCGCAGGTCGTGAAGGTAAGCTCCCTCGCCATACAGAAGATCGCCAAATAACCCTGCGTGAATCATCCGCAGCACCAGCGTCTCGTTGTATCCGTAGCAACAGTTCTCCAGAATCATGCAGTGACGGCGCGTTCGCTCCGACGTGTCGACGATGCGCCAGCAGTCGGCAATTGTCGTGACCCCGGGCACCTCTACAGCGACATCCTTCCCATGCTCCATGGCGTAGAGCGCCATCTCCGCGTGCCAACTCCACGGAGTCGCCACCACAACGAAGTCGATATCCTCACGCTGCAGCATCTTCTGGTAGGCGTGCGGCCCTTCGGTGTAAAGCTCCGGGCTCTTCTGCCCCGCCTTGGTCACCAGTGCCTGAGCCGCCTTTGCCTTCTCAGCAACCACGTCGCAAAGCCCCACAACCTGCGCATCCGCTCCGAGCAGGTTCCTCAGCAGTGACGTTCCCCGGCCACCAGTGCCAATCAGGCCCAGGCGAGGCTCGCGCTTACGAAATGGCACCTCTGCCATCGTCTTTTGCGACGCTGGCGCTGCAGGAGCCATTGCCAGCGCATGCGTTGCGACTGCGGTGGTTGCGCCCAGCTGCAGAAAGCCTCTTCGCGACAGCAGTCCGTCATCGTTCTTCTTCATCAGGTTCTCTCCGGCTTGTTCTTTATCGCAGATCATCATAGAACGAGGCGCGACTGCCAGCCCGAAAGATCGAAGCCGTGCTGGCAGCGCTCTTATTCTGTTTGCTCGAAAGCCAATGTGGCCTAAAGTTACCAGAGGCAAGTACAGAATCCTTTGCGTGCAAACGCAGGCGGTGTGACATCGACTCTTCCGCGCCAGACCCGGTAAAACCAAAACGCAACGTCGCTGTGGATGCCTACCGCGGCTTCGTCATGCTGCTGATGATGGCCGAGGTTCTGCATTTCTCCCACGTTGCGCGTGCCTATCCGCACAGCACCTTCTGGCGCATCCTCGCCTTCAATCAGACACACGTCGAGTGGACATGGTTCGGACTGCACGATCTCATCCAGCCATCATTTACCTTCCTCGTCGGAGTGGCCCTTCCATACTCCATCCGCAGCCGCCAGAAAAAGGGCGAGCCCTTCGCCCACAGCCTCGCGCACACCATCGTGCGCAGCATCATTCTCATCGCGCTGGGAATCTTCCTGCGCTCCATCCACCAGCCCATCACCTACTTCACCTTTGAAGACACGCTCACTCAGATCGGCATGGGCTACACCTTCGCCTTCCTGCTCGCCTTCTGCCGTCCGCGATGGCAGTGGGCGGCCTTCGGCGTAATTCTCTTCGGATACTGGCTGGCGTGGGCGCTCTACCCCCTGCCGCCTGCAAACTTCGACTACGCCACCGTCGGTGTTCCCCAGGACTGGCACAATCATCTTCTGCACGGATTCGCCGCGCACTGGAACAAGAACGTTAACCTCGGCCAGGCATTCGACGTCTGGTTCCTCAACTTATTCCCGCGCACCTCACCGTTTCTCTATAACGGTGGCGGCTATCTCACTCTCAGCTTCATCCCCACGCTGGGAACCATGCTGCTTGGCCTCGCCGCCGGCCGATGGCTCATCGAGAGCCCATCTAAAATTCCCTTCCGCCGCTTCCTCATTGCGGGGACAGCTCTCGTGGCCGGCGGCATCCTGCTTCACGTGCTGGGCATCAACCCGATCGTCAAGCGCATATGGACACCGGCATGGACTCTCTTCAGCGGAGGCCTGTGCTTCTATCTTCTTGCGGCCTTCTCATGGCTCATCGATGTGCGAGGCCATCGCCGGCTCGCCTTCCCGCTCGTCGTCATCGGCATCAACTCCATCGCCGCATACCTGATCGCGCATCTGTGGGAAGACTTCGTCGAGTCCTCCCTCCACACGCATCTGGGGGATCGCATTCTCTACCTCCTCGGCGCAGGTCTCGAGCCCCTCGTGCTAGGTGGCCTCACACTGCTCATCTACTGGTACGCGCTCTACTGGATGTATCGCCAAAAGATCTTCCTGCGAATCTGACTCGGCGTCGTTTCTGAGGTAAAGCCGCGCCCTCCAAGGTGATGAAAAACTCCAGAAAATGATGAAAGGCCCGCCTTGCTTAAGGGCACGGCTTTAGCCGTGCCGCATGCGTCCTGTGCTATGAATGCGGCTTTAGCCGCTGAGGTCGGCCTTTGCCGACATCTGCCCATCCAGCCACCAATCGGTGCCCCATATCTCGATTCTGAGATGTGGGCATTCGCGCAACGCGCGAACCATTTTTAAAGAGCGAACCCGCCGGAGTCCGAAGGGACGAAGCGACCGATCCCTTGCCCTTTTTCCACAACCTGAATAGCCCAAAAACCTGTCAAGCCCCAATATCCCGCAACTCCAACAAACCACAAGAGATCCAAGTTGCCGATTAATTACCCTCCACTCGCTATACTTTAAATCAGACATCAACCAAAGCCCGGCTCATGGAGCCGGGCTTTTTCCATTAACCCGCAGATCCGAAAGCAGAGAGATACCCCACTATCTTCCTTGTTTCGAAGATCTTGCGCAAAAACATACGGGGGCCCTCATCCATGGACGACGCAACAAAAAACGCAGAAGACCTCATCACCCGGATCAAGAACAGCACCGACACCTTCCGCCGCCACCAATGCCGCCACACCAAGCCCGAAGGCGAGCCGCTGCGGCTCACCCGCCATGCGCGGCGAGAAGTTCTGCTACCACCATCACCTCACCCGCCGCCCCATCGCCGACGCACGCCTCCGCCAGGCCCGCCGCAACGCCTTCGACATGCCCACCCCCAACTCCCGCGCCGAGATCCAGGAATCCCTCGGCCGCATCATCGACCGCGTCGCCGGCAACGACATCGACCTCCGCCGCGCCGGCCTCCTCCTCTACGCCCTCCAGCTAGCCTCCACCAACCTCACCGAGCACCAGCGCCACCCCAGGAAAAACCAACCCGAAGCCGAGCCCGCCCAACCCGAACACCCGCACTACGGCACCGGCCCGCGTCCGCAGTTCGCCCCCAACGGCGACCCCATCTCCACCATCCAAACGACCACCAAGCCAAGCGAAGACTCCGCCCCCGACTTCACCCCGCCACCCGCAAAGTGGCACCGCCTCCAGCAGGGAACCGGACGACTCCTCCTCGAACAACTAGGCCGCCACCACAGCAAAGACAACCCACTCCCCGGCAAACCCGAAGACCGCCGTAACACCGCCGATGAAGGGTCATCTCAACCGGAAGGCCCTACCCACGATGTGTCATCCCGACCGGAGCTTATCCCCACCCACAATGTGTCATTTCGACCGGAGCGCAGCCCTACGCATAATGTGTCATCCCGACCGGAGCTCAGCCCCACCCATGATGTGTCATTTCGACCGGAGCGCAGCGGAGTGGAGAAACCCGCTTCTCTACCACCAACGCCAGAACCCGAAACGCTCCCCACAATTCAAGCCGTCGCCACCACCCATGAACTTGTCATCCGCTCCACTCAAAGTGAGACTATCGAGTATGCGTCGCATCTTTGTCGCCCGGCAGGTTGTCACACCGCAAGGCGTTGGCCCAGCCTCCGTCCTGGTCGAAGATGGCAGGATCGTGGCCGTGCAGGGAGTGAGCGAGATTCCTCCGGATACTCCAGTAACCGATTGTTCGACTCATGTCCTGATGCCCGGATTGGTCGACGCGCATACGCACATCAACGAACCGGGCCGAACCGAATGGGAAGGATTCGAGACAGCAACGCGAGCAGCGGCAGCGGGAGGCTTTACTGCTCTCGTCGACATGCCCTTGAACTGTCTTCCCGCAACAACGACTGTCGCCGCTCTGGAAGCTAAGCGCGCAGCAGCGAAAGGGAAGTGTACCGTCGATTGGAGCGCCTGGGGTGGCATCTGTGAACAGAACGCCGCTCACATCGAGCCGCTCGCTGCAGCCGGAGTTCGCGGATTCAAGTGCTTTCTCTCCGATCCGGGCCTCGATGGCTTCGCCCAGGTCGATGAAGCAGAGTTAAGGACTGCCGCACCCCACATCGCCGCAACCGGACTCCCTCTGCTCACGCATGCTGAGCTGCCGTCCGCGCTCAACTCGGCCGCCCAAGCCGCCTCACACGCAGACTGGCGCCGCTACGCATCCTGGCTTGCGTCTCGCCCCGACGAGGCAGAAGTGGAAGCGATCCAGCTCCTGCTGCGCCTCTGCGAAGAGTATCGCTTCCGGTTGCACATCGTTCATCTGGCCACCGCGAAGGCGCTCCCGTACTTGCGTGCAGCGCGAGACCAGGGCCTACCCGTGACGGTTGAGACCTGCCCGCACTATCTGCACTTCGCAGCGGAGACCATCCCTGATGGCAGCACCCTGCACAAGTGCGCCCCACCCATCCGCTCCGCCGAGAACCGCGAAGAGCTATGGACGGCGTTGCGTGAAGGTGTCATCGACCTGGTTGCGACCGACCATTCTCCCTGCCCGCCGTCGATGAAGCATCTGGAGTCCGGAGACTTCCAGACAGCGTGGGGCGGAATAGCCAGCCTCCCTGTTGCAGCGCCGGTCGTGTGGACCGGCATGAGACAACGCGGACTCACCATCGACCATCTTGCCCGCTGGATGAGCAGCAAGCCAGCAGCGCTGGCGGGCATCGATGACCGTAAAGGCGCGATCGCCGAAGGACACGACGCCGACTTCATGCTGTTCGATCCGGACGCACAATTTGAGGTGACAGCCTCTGATCTGCACACCCGTCATCCGATCTCCCCGTATGTCGGTGAAACCTTGCGTGGGAAGGTCATTGCGACCTGGGTGCGCGGACAAGAAGTCTTTCGGGACGGCTCTTTTACTGCGATCCGCGAAGGCCACGAAGTTCGTTGAAAGCAATCAGCTTGCCGCGCCGATCGGCTCGCGTCAACGAAGCGCTCTTGCATATGAGATGGAGCGTAGTAACATTAGGAAATTTAAGCGAGTCTTTGCCGCTTTTTGTCACCGGCAGACGCCGCTCGGAATGAGGAGACTGCTTGCAAACGCAGCGGATCGTCGGAACCTCGGTCCTTCGCAAAGAAGGCGTTGCGAAGGTGCGAGGAACGGCGCGCTACATCGACGACACCTCGTTCCCTGGCATGATCTTCGGCGCGACAGTGCGAAGCACAATCCCACGCGGCCGCATTCTGAACATCAAATTCGACGACGGCATCCCCTGGAACGAGTTCACGATCGTCAGCGCGAAGGACATTCCAGGTGAAAACACAATCGCCCTGATCAACCGCGACTGGCCCTGTCTTGCGAGCGAGTTCGTCAACCATCCGGAGGAGCCGATTCTGCTCCTCGCTCATAGCGATCGACATCTGCTGGCTAAAGCTGTCGCCGCGGTGTCCATCGACTACGAAGTTTTGCCCTCGATCCACTCCATCGAAGCGAGTGAACGCGGAGATGTTGTTGTCTGGGGCGAGAACAACGTATTCAAGAGCTTTCAGATCAATAAAGGCAACGTCGACGAGACATGGTCGAATGCAGATTTCATTGTTGAGGGGGAGTACACAACGGGTGCTCAGGAACACCTCTACATCGAGAACAACGGTGTGATTGCGGATTTCACGCCCGACGCAGGTCTCACAGTTTGGGGGTCGATGCAGTGCCCCTTCTATGTCCACAAGTCTCTGCTGGCCATCTCTGCTCTTCCGGAAGACAAGGTTCGCATCATCCAGGTTGAAACCGGCGGTGCTTTCGGCGGCAAGGAAGACTATCCCTCGATGATCGGAGCTCACGCGGCGTTACTCGCTATGAAAGCGCGTCGCCCGGTGAAGATTGTCTATGACCGCATGGAAGACATGGTGGCAACCACCAAGCGCCATCCTTCGCGCACGCGCATTCGCACGGCAGTCACCAAGGACGGTCAGCTTCTCGGCGCCGATATCGAATTTGCTCTGGATGGAGGAGCGTATTCGACGCTGTCTTCCACGGTGCTTTCCCGGGGGACGATTCATGCCGGCGGTCCATACTTCTGGCCGAACATTCGCGTGCGATCGAAGGCCTTCGCAACCAATTGTCCTCCGCATGGAGCGTTTCGCGGGTTTGGAGCGCCGCAGAGCCTGTTTGCGATGGAACGCCACATGGATCGCGTTGCCAACGCTTTGGGGCTTCCTCCGGAGGAACTGCGCCGCAGGAATTTTCTCCGCCAGGGTCTGACAACAGCGACAGGCCAGGAAATTCGCGAGGCAGTCGACCTCGATCACCTGCTTGCACGCGCTTTTGAACTTTCCGACTACCAATCAAAACGGGAGCGGTTCAGTCGCGAAAATCCTACAGCGAAGAAGAAAAAGGGAATCGGATTTGCCGCATTTCTCCATGGGGCAGGATTCACCGGCTCAGGCGAGCGCTATTTGAATTCGGTGGCCGCGATGGACGGAACCCCGGAAGGGCGAGTGCGTGTACTAGTTTCGAGCACTGAGTTTGGTCAAGGGACGAATACGATCCTCTGCCAGATTGCAGCCGAAGCTTTGGGGATTGACTATGACGCAGTTGAGATTGCTCCGCCCGACACAAGCGTAGTTCCTAACTCCGGGCCCACAGTCGCCTCACGCACGACAATGATCGTGGGCAAGCTGGTTCATTCTGCCGCCCTGGGCCTGAGACAGACTCTGCAGGCAGGTGGTCTGTTGGCAGCAAAGTGGACGACGGGAGAGTTTTTCGCAGCTGTAAGGGCGCACATTGCTAAGTATGGTTCGCTACGTTCGGATAGCAAGTATGAGGCCTCGCCGGATGTCTACTGGGACGATGAGAAGTATTCCGGCGACGCTTACCCGGCATTCGCGTGGGCCGTGTATGTTGCGGAGGTAACGCTGGACACGCTGTCGTATGGAGTGACAGTCGACGACTTTGTCGCTGTACAGGAAGTCGGTCGCGTTCTGAATCCGGTATTGGCCAAGGGACAAATCGAAGGCGGCATCGCTCAGGGCATCGGCTATGCGCTGTATGAGAAAGTGCAGTGGGAGAAAGGGCGCATGGCTAATGGGCAGATGACGAACTACATCATTCCGACGTCACAGGATATTCCGTCCATGCGGGTGCATTTTGAAGAGCTGCCCTTCGCCGCGGGAGCATTCGGTGCGAAAGGTATTGGCGAATTGCCGATGGATGGACCGGCCCCCGCGATCCTTAACGCGGTTTCGTTCGCAGCGGGAAAGGACTTCAATGCGATTCCCTTGATGCCCGAGGATATATGCGCGAGTCTAAACGCGAGAATAGTTTCAGAGGAGGCTGTTGCCGTATGAGTTCCAGCTCCTTTTCATTGCGGATCAACGGGCAAGATCGCGAGGTGGAAGCGTATCCGATGGAGCGCCTGTTGGATGTGCTGCGCGAACGTGTGGGATTGACCGGAACGAAAGAAGGTTGCGGAGAAGGAGAGTGCGGAGCCTGCAGTGTTCTCATCAATGGTGAACTCGTCAATAGCTGCCTGGTTCCCGTTGCTCAAGTTGATGGCGCGGAGATTGTGACGATCGAAGGGGTAGCGAGAGGCGATGATCTGCATCCTGCCCAAAGTGCATTTCTTGCGTGCGGGGGCGCGCAGTGTGGGATGTGCACGCCAGGCATGATTATCGCTACTGTGCATCTGCTCGACAAATGCCCTCATCCGACGGTTGATCAGATTCGTGAAGGCCTGAACGGCAATCTCTGCCGCTGCACCGGCTACATGCGCATCTTCGAAGCCGTGGAGAAGGCAGCGGCGACAGGATCAGTACGATGAGGTCAAATCCGGCAGAGTACACATTTGTATCTCCAGGCACATTGGCGGGTGCGTTGGACCTGCTACATCGTCGAGCCGGAGATGTGGCTTCCCTTGGCGGGCGGTACTGAAATCATGGTGCAATACAGTTCCGGGCGGCTTGGCGCAAGGCGCCTATTGAACCTCTGGAATATTGGAGAGCTTAGGCAAATCAATGAAAGCGCAGATTCTCTGCGTATCGGCGGCGGTTGTACCTTTACTGAGTTGCGTGAACATCCCGCAGTTCAGAGATACTTTCCGCTGCTGGCGAGAGCGGCGTCTTGGACTGGCAGCATCGCCAATCAGAATCGCGCCACAATCGCCGGGAACATCGTGAATGCGTCGCCTGCTGCAGATTCTCCGCCGGCACTGTCTGGCTTATGAAGCTGAATTGGAATTAGTTTCTGCTACGGGAACACGAAGGCTTCCGTATAGCGACTTTCATTTGGCATACAAGAAGACCGTGCTGAAGCCAAATGAATTATTACTCGCCATACATCTCCCCAAGCACTTTGTGGGGTGGTTTTCTTATTGTCAGAAAACTGGAGCCAGAAACGCGCAGGCGATCTCCAAGGTGTGTGTCGCAGGAGTTGGCAAACTTCGTAAGCACCGAATAGAAGCTATGCATCTGGCTATCGGCGCAGTAGCTCCGATTCCGCTGCGTCTAAGGAAAACCGAGAAGGTGCTCTTAGGTGCGGAACTAACAAAACACACCATAGCAGAAGCCCAACGGGCCCTTGCCAGTGAGATCTCTCCTATCGAAGACATCCGCTCATCCGCTGAGTACCGTCGGCAGGTTGCTGCTAACCTGCTCGAAGATCTCTTGCAATCCTTTGCCGCTTCGGAGCACGGGGAATGACAACTGCTAGTGAGGTTCTCTTCGGGTGGAACGAGATGGATGAGAAGTCTGCGATCGCTGAGGTTTTGCCATGCTGCGGGTCAAGCCGGTGGGCTTACGAATTGAGCCGGGCGCGTCCCATTGCCAATGAGTCAGAATTGCTTGAACGCTCCGATGCAGTTTGGCGATCGCTCTCGTTAGAGGACTGGGACGAGGCTTTCAGGAGTCATCCAAAGATTGGGGAGCGCAAAGCTCTAGCAGCGACTACCCAGCAGTCGGTTGAGTGGTCACGCGGCGAGCAACTAGGTGTATCCACTTCTGGTCTGGAACTTCGTGTGGCACTGGCGGAAGCAAATCATCTTTACGAACAGAGTTTCGGACGCATCTTCATTGTGTGCGCTACCGGAAAGTCAGCTGAGGCGATACTGGCCGATTTGCAGCGAAGACTTAAAAATGATGCCGAAACGGAGTTGGCTGAAGCGGTCGAACAGCAACGCCAGATTACGCGTCTGCGTCTGAGAAAATGGCTCGACGTATGAAAATCTCAACCCATGTGCTTGATCTCGTATCCGGGCGGCCAGCAGCCGCGATCGCAGTTCGATTGCATCGTCACGACCATGGTTCGTGGCGTGCCATCGTCGCGCATCGGACGGATGATAACGGCAGGGTACCCGATCTATTGGGTGGCAAAGAAGAATTGAAGCGTGGGTTCTACAGGCTGCGATTTGGCGCGCGAGCGTACTTCCGGGCCAAAGAGATAGAGAGTTTTCATCCGTTCATCGATATTATTTTCGAAGTGCGAAACCCCCAGGAACATTACCATGTGCCGTTATTGATCACGCCGCATAGTTATTCAACCTATCGTGGAAGCTGAGAAAAGATGATTACGATCGGCGAAAATCGTTACGGAAAATCCAGGGTTCGAGTGATGAAGGTGGAGCGGAACGGGCTTCAACACCGCGTCTTCGAGTGGGCCATAGAAATATGGCTAAAAGGTGACTTCGTCGAGTGTTTCGAAAGCGGGGACAACAGCCGAATACTTCCCACGGACACAATAAAAAACACGGTGTATTCGCTTGCTCGCGCTTCTACCGCTGATACCATCGAGGATTTTGCTCGCGAGATAGTGACGTACTTCATCACAAGCCAGCCGCAGGTTGAAGAGGCCGGTGTTCATATTCGAAGTTCTCGATGGAACCATGTTCACGCTCGAGGTAAGGAATATGCTACTGCCTTCGCCCAATCAGGCCCCGCGTCGGAAACCGCGACCGTTGTGTACCCGCGTGAAGGACCGTTGACCATTGTTGCTGGAATAACTGACCTGGCAATCCTGAAGACTGCGAACTCGGCATTTACCGGATATATTCGCGATCGTCTGACTACGCTAAAGGAGACCCAGGATCGATTGATGGGGACGCTCGCGACCGCGGAATGGAAATACACAACTTCCAATCTAAATTTTGGCGCTCTACGGTCGCGTATCACCGACGCATTGCTCGAGACGTTTGCGCTCCATCACAGTTTGTCTGTTCAACACACGCTGTATGCCATGGGGAAAGCCGTTCTTGAGGAAGAACCTTCGGTAGAAGAGATATGTCTGAAGATGCCGAACAAGCATTGCAATCTTGTCGATCTGTCTGCTTTTGGACAGGACAATCCAAATCAAATCTTTGTGCCGATCGATGAACCTCATGGCTCTATCGAAGCATGCCTGCGGAGACAGCCATGAGCACCAATGCGGTGATTTCAAGTCGAGCACCGATATCCCATAGATTGGCGGCCGGCGTATTGGAGCGTATCGCCACCGTAGCTTCTTGCACAGAAAAGCCTGGCGAAATCCTACGCACATTTCTATCCCCCGCCATGGAAGAGGCTCATGCGCGTCATGCGCCCATGGTTCGAACAAATAGGAATGAAGGTGAACGTCGATGCTGCCGGCAATCTTCGAGCGGTATATACGTCAGAGACAGGGCAGTCGTCACCAGTCCTCATCATTGGCTCACACCTGGATACAGTGCCTAACGCTGGTGCCTATGATGGTGTCCTGGGTGTCTTGCTTGGTCTAGCTTTGGTTGAAGGACTTGGTGGTCGGCGCCTGCCTTATTCCATCGAAATCGTCGGCTTCTCCGATGAAGAGGGCACGCGATTTGGATTCCCTTTCATCGGTAGCCGACTGCTTACGGAGGAGCCGTCCGAAACGGGCTTTCTGGAGAGTCAGGACTCTTCGGGAGTTACTATTCGGCAAGCTCTGGCGAATTACCGTTTGGTTCATCCGGAAGTGATACCGAGCACTCTCAACCCGGAAACGGCGGCGTACTTAGAGTTCCACATCGAACAGGGCCCAGTCCTCGAAAGCCAAAAATCTTCCGTTAGGCGTGGTGGAATCAGTAGTTGGACAGAGTCGCTGCCACGTCACCTTTCATGGGACCGCCGGACACGCCGGTACTTCACCGATGGCAATGAGACGCGATGCATTGGCGGGCGCAGCCCTTTGGATCACGCGGTGTGAAAGCATGGCAGCGGAAAGAGATGGATTGGTGGCGACAGTAGGGCAAATTCTGGTTAAGCCTGGCGCCGCAAATGTTATTCCAGGAACGGCGGTTTGCAGTCTGGATGTGCGGCACGCGGACGATGCAGTTCGAATCGATGCTGTCGAAGCCATGATGAAAGAGGCCCGTGAGATAGCGGCTGAACGTGGTCTGGAAATTGAGACCAATCAGTATCATGCCCAGCCTGCGGTGCACTTTGATTCGGAAATAATTTCGCTTGCGGAAAAGGCGGTTCGGGAAACGGGTCTCACTTATATTCGTATGACAAGTGGTGCCGGCCACGATGCAATGGTGGTCGCTTCCCGTCTGCCAACAGGCATGATTTTCCTTCGTAGTCCAGGTGGAATCAGTCATCATCCCGATGAGAGTGTGCTGTTTGAAGATGTTGAGGCGGCGATCCAGGCAGGACTTTGCTTTCTGGATGAATTCGCATTCTTTTTAGAGAAAGGAGGAAGCAATCCACTTGCATAAACTGGGGTTAACGCGGAGTATTCGACGCTCGAGCCACGCAATTCATACACCTGACGCTTTTATTCGTACCCAGATTCCTGGTTGTTCCAAGGTAGATGTAATTGTGCATGCTTCACCTGCACTAGGGGCTCGATTCACTCAGTATTCCGTTGAATTTGAAGCCGGCGGTTCGCTAGGAGCGGCAGAAGGTCAGCGCTTTCTTTACGTTCTTGATGGTTCGATCACGCTTGAGAGTGGCCCAGAAAGCCATACCCTTTTACAGAATGACTATGCTTATATCCCGCAGGACGCCGAGCACCGTTTCTACGCTTCTGAAAATGCACGTGCTGCTGTGATCGAACAGCGATATCAGTCTGTCGCCAATATCTCCCCTCCGTCGCTGCTGGTTGGACGCGAGCCATCTATCCAAGCCGAACCATTGATGGGCGACGAAGACCTTCTAGTGCGCGCTCTTTTGCCCGCAACCATGTCCTTCGATTTTGCAGTGAACACAATGACTTATGCGCCGGGTGCCGGTTTGCCCATGGTCGAGATGCATGTTATGGAGCACGGTCTGCTGATGTTAGAGGGAGGAGGAATCTACAGATTGGATAGTGAATGGTATCCGGTGACTGCAGGGGACTTCATCTGGATGGCGCCATATTGTCCACAATGGTTTGGGGCGATCGGAAAGAGTCAGGCGAAATATCTCATCTACAAAGATTGGAATCGGCATCCGCTAAGTTGATATGCAAATTCGCATAGATAAAGAGCGCATCGCGCAGGAGCTCGAAGCTCTCGCAGCTTTCTCCGATGTCGAGGCCCCCGCCGTTACAAGGATCGTATTTAGCGAGCAGGATCTGCGTGCGCGACGCTGGTTGAAGGGTCTCGTCGACGAGGCTGGTCTGGTGGTGCGGGTAGACGCTGTGGGGAACACCTTTGCTCGCTGGGAAGGATCGCGCCCTGAATTACCTGCTGTATCTACGGGTTCGCATATAGATGCGATTCCCTATTCGGGCAAATTCGATGGCGTTGTAGGCGTTCTTGGCGGATTAGAGGCGATTAGAGCTCTAAAGGCAAGCGGTTTTAGTCCGACACGATCGATCGAGCTGATCCAACTCACCTCAGAGGAGCCTACCCGCTTTGGTGTTGGCTGCCTTGGGAGCCGCCTATTGTCGGGAGCTGCTACGCCAGAATATGACGAAAAACTACGTGACAGCAGTGGAGAGACCTTACGGTTTGTGCGCAACCAAGCCGGCTTCGTCGGCGATCTTGCGTCGGTTCGTCTATCCGAGGGCGCATATTCGGCATTTGTCGAACTGCATATTGAGCAAGGTCCAATTCTGGAACGGGACGGAATCAGAATCGGATTAGTAACTGAGATTGCTGCTCCCGCCAGCTTCTTCATTACTCTCGTTGGTCAAGGCGGCCACGCAGGTGGAACTCTAATGCAGGGACGGCGGGACGCCCTCTGTGCAGCATCAGAGATGATTCTTGCGATTGAAATGCTGGCGCAAAACTCCGGGGCTGTCGATACCGTGGCGACGGTAGGAACTTGTGAAATCCATCCCGGCGCTATCAACAGCATTCCTAACCGAGTTAAGCTTGGCGTGGATCTGCGCGATATCGATAGTGCACGACGTGATCACATTTTCGGAGAGATCAAGAGCTTTGCCAAAAAAATCTCAAATCAGCGGCAAGTTGAGATTTTTTTTGAAGTGCTCAACGCCGATGCCCCTGCTTCGTCCTCGCCGCACTTGCTTGGGGCGATCCGCGCTGCTTGTGGTGCCGCAGGAGTAAATTTTCGAGAACTTGTCAGTCGGGCTTATCATGATTCGCTTTTCATGTCCCGAATTGCGCCGATGGCGATGATCTTCATTCCTTGCCGTGGTGGTGTGAGCCATCGACCGGATGAGTTTGCGGCGATCGACGATATAGGTGCCGGTGTTGAGGTATTGGCTCGCTCTTTAGCAGAACTGTCTAGCGAAGCCGATTGAGCGCGATTGCCTGCTTAGCCACTCCCGTTCTCTTGCTCCCCTGCTATCATTGAGGCCGCTGCGAAGGAGCAAGCCGATGTCATCAACTACTGTGTCTCCTCTTTCCTCCTCCTCGAAACATTCCTCAATGAATGTGCCACAAGTCGCTCATTGGATTAGTGGGAACCGTGTTCAAGGTGTCTCGGAGCGCTTTGCAGATGTGTATCATCCAGCTTCAGGCAGCGTACAGGCTCACGTTCCTTTAGCGAACGAAGCCGAGGTCGATCACGCTGTGGCTGCAGCTTCCGCAGCATTTCCTGAGTGGTCATCGCAACCTCCGCTTCGTCGTGCCCGAGTGTTATTTCGATTTCGAGAGATATACGAGCGCAGGTTAGATGAGGTTGCAGCTCTCATCAACCGCGAACATGGCAAAGTCTTGTCGGATGCGAAGGGAGAGGCGACTCGAGGCCTTGAGGTAGTCGAATTCGCGACGGGAATACCGCAGCTGCTAAAGGGTGAATACACGGAGCAAGTAGGATCGGCCATTGATAGTTGGTCAATGAGACAGCCGCTCGGTGTAGTCGCGGGTATTACGCCGTTCAATTTTCCAGCGATGGTGCCGATGTGGATGTTTCCGATCGCACTGGCATGCGGAAACACGTTCGTCCTGAAGCCGAGTGAGAGAGACCCGAGTTCATCAGTTCTGCTAGCCGAGATGTTGCAGGAAGCCGGCCTGCCTGATGGGGTATTCAATGTGATTCATGGTGACAAGATGGCCGTTGACGCCATTCTTGCGCATCCGACAATCCAGGCGGTCAGCTTTGTCGGCTCCACGCCAATAGCCGAATACGTTTATCGTGAGGGCACTAAGCACGGAAAGCGCGTGCAGGCACTGGGTGGGGCAAAGAACCACATGATTGTGATGCCGGATGCCGACTTGGACCAAGCCGCTGATGCTCTGGCCGGAGCTGCCTACGGTTCGGCTGGCGAACGCTGTATGGCGATCAGCATAGCGGTTGCAGTAGGAAATCAAACGGCCGATCGATTGATAGATAAATTGAGGACACGCATTGCTGCATTGCGAGTGGGTGACGGAGCCAAGGATGAGGCAGATCTCGGTCCGTTAATCACAAAGCAGCATTTAGGTAAGGTCACCAACTACGTCGAACTTGGCGGTAGTGAAGGCGCCGAGCTAGTAGTGGATGGACGGACTGGGGCACTTCCTCGCGGCGAAGGGTTCTTCCTCGGAGCGTGTCTGTTTGACCACGTAAAACCTGAGATGAGGATTTATCAAGAGGAGATCTTCGGACCGGTATTGGGCGTAGTTCGCGTCAATAACTTCGAAACAGCTCTACAACTGGTTAATGAGCATGAATACGGTAACGGCACGGCGTTATTTACACGTGACGGCGATACAGCACGTGATTTCGCGCGACGTGTCCAAGCTGGCATGGTCGGCATCAACGTACCGATCCCCGTACCTATGGCTTTCCACAGCTTTGGAGGGTGGAAACGTTCTCTCTTTGGCGATCACGCGGTGCACGGACCGGAAGGAGTCCGATTTTATACTCGACTAAAGACTGTGACCGCCCGGTGGCCCACTGGAATTCGTACAGGTGTAGACACTACTATGCCCACGCTAGGGTAGTCCGTTGAGTTTTCAATCCATGCATTGTTCATCGGCGATGTGCAGATGGCGATCGAGCGTATCAATTCCGTGTTCAATTTCTTCTTTCGTAATGATCAGCGGCGGGGCGATTACAAAATGGCTGACCCAAGCTTGTAGGATTACACCGTCGGCCAATGTTTTAGCGGCGATCTGATCTACGACAAGGGGTTTACCTGACACTTTGTCGGCATATGTGTTGAAAGGCTCCTTCGAGGTCAGGATTTTTCACAAGATCAACCGCCCAGAAGAGCCCCTTTCCGCGCACGTCTCCTACACTGCGGTGTTTGGCCTTTGAGCGCTCGCAATTTCTCTTCGACAAATGGTCCAAGCTCGCGCGCCCGTTCCACGAGCCCCATACGACGCATCTCTTGGATCGTCGCGACCGCCGGAAGCAGTGTCATTGGGTGCGCTTCGTACGTATGACCGTGGGCAAAATAATGGTCCTGAAAGAAGTCTCCAATCTTCTCTGAGGTAGCGCACAGGCCTAGCGGAACATACGCCGAAGTAATTCCCTTAGCGGTACAAAGAATGTCCGGTGTAACATTCCACAGGTTCATGGCGAACCATTCCCCGGCTCTTCCCCATCCGCTCATAACCTCATCAGCGATCAGCAGTACGCCGGTCTCGTCGCAGATTCGCCGCAGTTTCGGCATGTATTCCGGAGGGGGAACGATCACACCGTTCGTGCCAACGATTGGCTCGACAACGATGGCCGCTACATCCGACTCATTTCGGATCATGTGTTCAAGATAGTCTGCGCAGGCAATTCCGCATTGCGGGTATGTGTGCTTGATTGGACATTTGTAACAGTGAACCTCGGGTGAGAAGATGATGCCCGGACCTTTGCCGCGAGGTTCCATAGCCCACCGGCGTGGATCCCCAGTGGCTGCGATAGATCCTGCGGTCGACCCATGATAAGAACGGTAGCGCGCGATAATCTTTGATTTCCCCGTATACATCCGCGCGATCTTGAAGGCAGCCTCGTTTGCGTCAGTGCCCGATGTCGTGAAGAAGAATTTATTCAACCCCTCGGGCAAAATCTCCAATAGAAGCTTCGACAACTCAGCGCGTGCTGTCGTCGTGTAGCCGGGCAAAGCATAAGCGAGATCCTGCGCCTGCTTTGCAATCGAATCGATGACCGCCTGGTTCTTATGCCCCAGGTTCATGCACATCAACTGTGCGGAGAAATCAAGGTAGCGTTTGCCGGCCCCATCGACGATATAACAGCCGTCTGCATCAACAATGTGGAGCGGATTCCAGCCCTTTTGAAAACGCCATGTGCCGTAGTTTGTCTCTCGGGTAATACGGACCACTTCTTCGGAACTTAAGTCTGCCGTTGGCTTTGCTAACACTTCTTGAGGGCTCATTTGGTTATCTCGATTTCTTTGGTAACGATTGTCGATCGATCGGCGTTGATGGACATGGCTAAAAAGTAGAGCGCACCTGACAGAAAAAAGCCAATGAACCATGCGTAGTCATAGAGAAAGGATAAGGGCGGGACAATGCGGCCGATCAAGGCCGCAACGACCCCGACAACCAGAGCTACAAGAGCCGCCGGGTTGATTCCGCGGCGGTATTCGTAGATTCCGCCTCGACGGTAGAGCGAATAGCAATCAAGTTTTGTCCGTCGTATCAGAAAGTAATCGGCCACCATGATGCCGGCGACCGGTCCAAGCAAGCCCGAATACCCTACAAGCCATCCAAATATATAGCTGCCGAATGTCTCCATTAGCTTCCACGGCATCATCGCTAGACCAAGAAAGCCGGTGATCATACCGCCTGCACGAAAGCTGATCAGCCGTGGTGCAAGGTTCGAAAAGTCATTGGATGGCGAAACTACGTTGGCGGCAATATTGACGTTGAGCGTTGCGACAAGCAGCGCAATCAGGCCGATAAATGCAATCAGTGGTTGATGAAAACGGCCAAGGAGAGTGATAGGGCTCCATATTGGTTCGCCGAAAACGACCTGTGACGCTGACGTGACAGCGATGCCGATAAAAGAATAGAGAGTCATGGCTATCGGCAAGCCTATCGCCTGTCCAATGATTTGTGCGTCCTGGTTCTTTGCGTAACGAGTGAAATCAGGAATGTTGAGCGAAAGAGTAGCCCAATAACCGACCATTGCTGTCAGTGAAGGAATGAAGAAATGCAAAAAACTGCTGGTTGATGAGAAGCGGCTCGGGGTGGAGAGCATGGGCCCGAAGCCTCCGGCCTTGTGCAGCATCCAGAACAATAGAAGCAAAGACATGATCAACATAAAGGGTGCGGATAGGCTTTGGAGAAAACGTATTGACTCGACTCCGCACCACACGACGACCATATTCAAAAGCCAAAATCCAAGAAAACAAATCCACAGAACCCAAGGCATGTGGGTTGTCTGCGGTAGCATAACTGCCACCATTGCGGCAATCGCCTGGCCGCCCAGCCATGACTGAATGCCAAACCAACCGCAGGCAACAATCGCCCGAAGCAGTGCAGGAATGTTGGCTCCCACCGGACCGAAGGAAGCGCGGACAAAGACTGGAAATGGGATTCCGTATTTCGTTCCAGCATGTGCGTTTAGCAGCATCGGGATAAGAACAATTAAATTGCCCAGAAGGATGGTGAAGATAGCCTGCTTCCAGTTCATTCCTCCGGCTATCAGCGACGACGCTAACATGTACGTTGTCACCTCCATCGACATCGAAAACCAAAGCGCGATGTAGTTATACGTACTCCATGTGCGACGTTCAGGCTTTGTAGGCGCGAGATCTTCGTTGAACAGGCGCGGATCAGGGGTGATCTCAGCGACGTTTCGCGTCAAACTAGACCTCCCCCATTTGCTTCGCGTTTCACAAATTGTCCACGCCCGACACTACCCAGGAATTTGCCAGGTTGATCAACGTTGTCTACTACCAATTCCCCCCGCGAAAAAACCCTAGTTGCATTTCCTTGGACCGTCCAGCCTTCAAACATCGAATAGTCCGTAGCCATACGCTGTGTTGCGGCCGAGATCGTGTACTTGGCCCTCGGATCCCAAATCAGGATGTCCGCATCGAGACCTTCTTTGATCGCTCCTTTCACCTTATCCATGCCGAATATTCGTGCTGGAGCGGTGCAGCAAAGCTCAACGAATTTCTCTTGTGTGAATCGGCCAGAGTTTACGCCGAAATGCCAGAGTATCTGCATTCTGTTTTCGACCCCTGGCCCTCCATTCGGAATTTTGCTGAAATCATTTCGTCCCAGAGATTTCTGATCGGCAAAGCGAAATGGGCAGTGATCAGTCGAAACTACCGATAGCGATCCATCTACGAGGGCCTTCCACAGGTGTTCTTGATTCCATTTTTCTCGTAACGGAGGCGTGAAGACATACTTTGCTTCATCCCAGCTTTTGCCGGGCATTTGGTCTTCGACCGACAAAACCAGATACTGTGTACAGGTCTCAGCTAGCGCTTTCGCGCCGCGCTTTTGCATATGCTTCAGCTCATCTAGCGCGTATGCATTCGAAAGATGAACGATATATACCGAAGCTCCTGCCATATCGGCAAGAGCGATGGCCCGATGAGTCGCCTCGGCTTCTGCCTTTGGAGAACGTGAATGCGCATGGAAGTGCGGCGCGGTTTTGCCTTCGGCAAGCATTTGCGCGACTACGATATCGATGGCGCTGCCGTTTTCGGCATGGATACAGCAAAGCGCATTCAGTTCGGCAGCTTTCTGCATAACGCGAAACATCAAGCCATCATCGATCATCAGCACGCCGGGATAGGCCATAAAAAGCTTAAAGCTTGAGATGCCCTCCTCGACCATCTCCTCCATCTCGCGCAAACCACGGGCGCCGTCACCAGGACCGAGGTCGGTCACGGCCATGTGCAAGGAAAAATCGACGCAGGCTTTGCCGTCCGACTTCTTTTTCCAGACATCAAGTGCTTCTCGCATCGTATGACCCTGGGACTGCAGTACGAAATCGATAAGCATAGTTGTGCCGCCGATAGCGGCAGCTTGGGTGCCCGTCGTGTAGTCATCTGCGGAGACGGTACCGCCGAAAGGCATATCCAGATGGGTGTGCACATCTATGCCGCCAGGCATTACGAGTAAACCGGTCAGCATCAACAATCGTGTGTGGGCTCGAAGGGATATTCGCTCCTACGCGAGCAATCTTTTCACCTTCAATCAGTACATCCGCCGACTCAGAACCATCGGCATTGACCACAGTGCCGTTCCTGATCAAGATTCCCATGATAAGTAGCCACCTCAAAATCTTCCCAATGCTCACTCTAAAAGAGTCATGGTATTTAGAGCTTTGTGTGTACGAGCGGGGTCACCGCCGTACCGGCGCTCACCCGTTCCTCCCACGTCTCTGGTGGAATTCCACTATCGACCCGTTCCATGGTGATGCAGTTTGGCACAGGACATACAAGCGAACACAAATTACAGCCAACGCATTCCTGTTCGTCTACGCGTGGGATACGTGAAAGGGGAGTGGGATGAAGCTCAGTCTCAATCACTTTATCCAGGTCGAGTTTGGTGATTGGTGTCACACTGATGCGGCTAAGGCTTTCTTCGGTAACCATAGCCGGAGTGCGTGATGTATTCGCGGCGGGTAACGCACGGTCCAGGTGTATGCACTGATGAGCACCATCCCAGCATGCCGTGTAACAGAGTTCACAACCAATGCATAACTCTTCGTGAATGCGCGCGACGATCTTGTAATTGAGATTAAGGTGTTTCCACTCCGTCACCTTCGAGACTGTACGACCCCGAAAATCATCGAGTGTCTCGAAACCCTTGCTTCGCATCCATGTCGACAGGCCATCCGACATATCTTCAACAATTCGATAGCCGTAGTGCATGACGGCCGTGCACACCTGAACGGTGCCTGCACCGAGCAGCATGAACTCAGCCGCGTCCTGCCACGAACCAATTCCTCCGATCGCGGACAGTGGCAACTCAGATTGTCGGTCAGACATGATCTGCTGCACCATATTTAGCGCAATAGGTTTTACTGCTGGCCCACAATATCCGCCGTGTGAACTTTTGCCGTCAACATTGGGGCGAGGTTCCAATGTGTCGAGATCAATCCCGGTAATTGAATTGATCGTATTGATTGCGGAGAGCGCATCGGCGCCTCCCCGCTTGGCCGCACGTGCAGCCAGGCGAATGTCTGTGATGTTCGGGGTTAGTTTTACGATGACGGGTGTCCGGGCTTTCTCCTTTACCCATTCGGTGATCTGGCCACAATATTCCGGGACCTGTCCGACAGCAGAACCCATCCCGCGCTCACTCATTCCATGGGGACACCCAAAATTCAGTTCTAGTCCGTCTGCGCCAGCATCTTCTGCCCGCTGCACAATGTCATGCCAGGCGTGACGATTCGATTCGACCATGAGCGACGCGATCACGACGTGTTGCGGATAACGGCGTTTCACTTCAGAAATCTCTCTAAGATTTACCTCGATCGGGCGGTCGCTGATCAGTTCGATGTTATTAAGCCCCATCATTCTCTGGTTGTTCCAGTCGATTGAGGAATACCTGGAACTTACGTTCATTATTGGCTCGCCTATTGTCTTCCAGACCGCGCCACCCCATCCGGCGTCGAATGCACGCATAATCTGTTCGCCGCAGTTGGTGGGCGGTGCGGACGCGAGCCAGAAGGGATTGATACAGGGTATTCCTGCGAACGTAGTCTTAAGTGTTGGCACGTTGTCCCTCCAGCCAGGCCGCAATGCCGATTCCCGCACGCTTGCCGTCGGCGACGGCATCCACTACTTCGCGTCCACCGTTGGTGCAGTCGCCTCCTGCAAAATACTTAGGGTTCGTCGTTTGCCCGGTCGATCGATCAATAAGAACATGTCCGCCCTCGAGTCCGATCTGGCCATTTCTTAGGAAGTCAGTGTGTGTGGATTGGCCAATAGCCAGGATTACCAAATCAATTGATAGCTGAACGTTCGTTCCGGGCCGGAGTGACGACCCGTTCACGGGCGACTCTAGAGTGACTAGATCGAGAACCTCAACCGCATCAGTCCCACGAATGCCCATTGGCTGTGTGTGCCACAGAAACTTCACTCCTTCCTGCTTCGCATGCTCATATTCAAAGGCGAAAGCGGACATCTGCTCGCGACCGCGACGATAGATCAAGTGCACATCGACCGCTCCCAAGCGCACTGATGCGTTGGCGGCATCGATGGCAGTATTTCCTGCACCAATGACGGCGACGCGCTTGGGTGCATCGGTTATCTTTCCGCTCTTATAGTCGGCGATGTAATCGAGTGCGTTCCTGACGCCTGGCAGCGATTCACCCGAGATTCCCAATTGATGGATTGCACCGAGGCCAACACCAAGAAAAATAGCGTCGTGCGACGCCTCAAGATCAGACAACATTGTGTCGTCGACAGTAACGTTGAAGTTAAACACGACACCCAGTTGGGTTAAGAGATCGATCTCCCGTAGACTCTCCGCCAGAGGTAGCTTGTATTCTGCGATACCGTAAGTATTCAGGCCGCCAGGTAACGGACGCGCATCGAAGATCTCCGCCCTTATTCCGCGTCGTCGAAGTTCAGCAGCACAGGCCAGAGACGCCGGCCCCCCGCCAATTAGGGCAACCGACCTGCCGGTATCTTCGCCAGCCGAAAAGGGCAGCGAACCTCCTCTTTCGTGCAGAGCGTCCATTGCAAACCGCTGTAGCTTTGCAATTTCGATTGGTTGTCTATTGTAGCCATGCATGACGCAAGCCCCCTCGCACAAGACGTCAACGGGACATGCGCGCGAACAGCTGGCTCCTAGAATGTTGGCGTCCAGGATGGTTTTAGCCGAACCTTCAAGATTCCCGCTTGCGATTTTCTTGATGAATCGTGGAACGTCAATATGAGTCGGGCATGCGCCAGTGCAGGGTGCGTCGAAGCAATACAGGCAACGATTTGCCTCTGCAATGGCCGCAGTGGGACTTAGGGGCGGATGAAGATCGGGGAAACGTTCGGCGATCTCCGGCGTGCTGGGTGCCTGTGCGAAGAAGGGGGTAGTTTCGCTCATCGACCGCTGGATATCTCCTGTTATTGCCTGCCTTGCAGACGCGTCTTTCATACCAGTGAGTGCAGCCATCGGCTTGCCTCTCATTAGAAGTCCTGATTATGCAACACTCCCGACGTAAAGCGGAACGGAAAACCTCCGGGTTAGTGGCGAAGTATCCAGTCGATGGTCTTATCCGCGAGACGGCTCAAGGCGACAACCGCTTGTTCCAGATGTTCAGGGAGCGTATTCTCGCCACGATTATGACTAAGTCCCTGCAATGATTGAACAAACATCATTACCGTCGGAATTCCCGTGCGCGCCACCTCAGCGGCGTCGTGCAGCGGTCCTGAAGGAAGCCGCTCGCAGATACCGACTGTCTCAATAATCGCGTTCTCGCAGAGGGCGGTCAGCTCCGGATGGAACGGAATCGGCTCGATCGACCAGATCTTTGACCAGTCGACCGTGCACCGCTCCTCGCTCGCGAATCGTTCGCTTGCCTCCCGCGCTTCGCGCAGCATTCCGGCAAGGACATCTGCATCAAGATCGCGCATATCCAGTGTTGTCTCGCACCGCCCGACAACAGCTGTCACGATTCCCGGAAATGTCTTGACGCTGCCCATCGTGGCGACCGATTGCGTATGTCTCCGTGCTATGGGCCGAATCTCCAATGCCAATTTTGCAGCCGCCGCCAGCGCATCACGCCTTGCTTCCATCGGGGTAGATCCGGAGTGTGCCTCTTGTCCCTGGAAAGTAATGGCCCAGCGCTCTACTCCCTTAGTCCCTAATACGACACCCAATGGTTTTTCCAGTCTCTCTAGAATGGGACCCTGTTCGATATGGAGTTCAAGATATGCGGCGATATTTTCTTTTTCGCATCCTGCATCTCCAATGCGTTCGACATCGACACCGCAGTTCGCCAATGCGCTTTGCAGGGTGATTCCTTCTCGATCCGTGCGCCTTCTATCAGCTTCGATTGTGTGGGTGCCCGCGAACGCCGACGATCCAAAGAGGCTGCGTCCAAATCGCGCACCTTCTTCATCAGCCCAGTCAACCAACCTTACCGTACATGGTGGGTTCCCGCTGTATCTCCTCGACAAGTCGCGAAGAACTTCAAGACCTGCCAGAACGCCTAGACAACCGTCTAACCAGCCTCCGTTCGGCACGGAATCAAGATGGCTTCCAATAACCAGAGATTTCTTGGACTCCCCAGCCAAAGTAATCCAATGATTTCCAGCCGCATCGTAGTGATGTTCAATGGGGAGACCTTTGATCTTTTCTTCGAACCAAGCCCGGGCTTGGAGCCAAATCGGCGACCAGGCAAGCCTCTGTGCGCCGTTATCATCGGCCGTCAGCGTACGCAGTTCATCTAGATCTCGCAGGACTGTTTTCGGATCGATCATTCCTGAAGTTTCCTGGGCGAAATTGCCGCACTTCTATTCCATCAAAGACAGCAGCATTCTAATCTCCGCACCAAGTTTGTTGATATTACCGCATGCGGAATATGGGTAATGTATCGAGTCGGTTAAAGTGACGTTCAGATGTTGTTGCTCAACTGCGAGCATACTGGGATTCCGTTGGCGGCTGATAATTTACGGCTAGGTAAGGTGTCTCTAATCTTTGATTCAGTCGGCGTCGTGAATTCATGCAAGCTTCTAAAACACCTGTGGTCAGTAGAGCGCGCTGAACTGGATAGGGTGCCTTTCGCGCGTCGTAGAATTGCTCAATCTTCGCAGCCAGGCATGCTGAATACGTCTCGTTCGGAGAGGGCGGCATAAAGAATTGTGTAGATACCATCTCCTGCCCCGTGAGCCTCGCAGAGATATTGAAATCTCGGATAGCCCCATTGAGCATCAGTAACGTCCCCTTCGTCCCATCTGCGTACTCAATGCAGTAAGCGGCGGGATCTTTGACCAATTGCGGAAGGACTCCATCTCCAACAAGATCTTGGTTGCGTCCGTCCAGTATCGTTAGTCCCAGCGGTGTATCGCTGCGCGAGAGCGCAGAACTCAGAAGCTCTTTAGACCAACGCCCGGCCTGCTCCGCTGCCCAGACATCATCCCCCTGCAGGAACTGAACCGACTTCACACCAGTCTCGCCTCCCTTACGACGTTCTAGCATGCACTGCATGGCTTCGAGCGCGTCAAAATCATTGGTGCCCAGTACTCCAACTCCTACCATTACCGCTTCCTGCACGCGGGCACCGAGCGGAACGTCCACGTCGGGCAGGCGCCACGTGACCGGCATCGACGATCCGGCCATGAGTGGGAACTTCAAACGTTCGGCGGTTTTTACCATGGCCTCCGCCTCGAAGTAACTGAACGAAAGCTGCTTGTGATTGAAGTAGGGAACCGAGTGCTTCTCCGTCTCGAAGACCTGTGCACACTGCTCAAAAAAGTCGTACTGCGGCAGCAAGACCTGCCCCTTGTCATTCGTCGGGTAGGGGAAATCATTGCACTGCTCGACAATGGTAAGAACCGCGTCGACAGCAATCCTATCGCCTCCACAGCGTAGTGCTTCGGGAATGTTGTGGCACAGGCGGAAGCCAAACTGCTGAGCTCGCGCAGGGCTGAGGTCGCTGGTGAGGCCCTGTTCCTCGGAGGAAGGAGCCATCGGCTCCCAGCGCTCGGCGGGAGCGCGCTTGGGATCAGCGGAAGCAGTCGGGGCCGGTGGGGGCGGCGTTTGCTGCCTGGGTCTTGCCCTGCCCGCAGCGGCCAGCTCGAACTCATTCGAAGCTGCGCTGGCCTTACGGATGCGCTCGTCGACGTATACGGAGACTACCTTCACGTTTGGCATGTGCCAGTCGCCCTCGTAAGGGAAACCAGCGAGAAAACGGTCAGCGATCGTCTGCATGTTTGATCCGCGACGATATGTACTGCCAAGGATCGCAAGGCGGATCGGTTGTGCTGACGGTGTCTGACCAAAGGCAGTACGAACCAACGACGGGTAGGCCAGCATGGAGGACGAAAGCGCAGAATAGCCTACAAAACGGCGACGTGTGAGCATTAACTCCTCCAGAAGGTGGACTTGGGGTTGGGCTGGTAGGTCACGGCAGCGAGGTTCGGCGTTTCTTTCCGCTGAAGCCCCTTCCTGGCGCAGTCGACGCCCTCGATGAGCAGGCCACTCGTCAGCAACGTCCGCTCAATCGGATACTGCGCTTTGCCCGTCATGAACATCTCTTCAGCGTTGTGGACGAGGGGGCTGAAGAAACTTGCCAGTGTTGTTCGACCGTCCGGCATTGGCAGATACATCTGTGTGGAGAATGGCTTGGCGTGGCCTTCGATCGTTGCAGCGAAGGTGAAGTCGCGGACCATTCCGTTCATCAGGATCATGGTGCTCATCAGACCATCACGATGCTTATAGTGATAGGCGAGAGGTTCCGGCACCATGGACTTCATCTGTTCCATCGTTGGGAAGATATCAGTGAAAGTTGGATCGCCGGGACGCAGAGTAGAGCTTCGACTTAGCGCGGCTTTCATCAGCGCCTGCGACCATACGCCGTCCTGATAAGCCTTCCAGAACTTGTCGCCCTGGTAGGCCTCGATCCACTCCACGCCGCTCTCTCCGCCCTTGCGCCGCTCCACCATGCACTGGATGGTCTCCAGGCCGTGGAAGTCGTAGCTGGTCATGCCCCCGTAGCCAACAGAGACTGCCTCCTTGGCGACGGCGCCTAGAGGAAACTCGACTGAAGGCACTCTCCAAGTGACGGCGAGGCTTGAACCGCCCTGGAGCGGAAAGTTCAACTCGTGCGAGACGTCAACCATTTTCTTCGACCAGTCCCAGTTCCAGGAGAGTTCTTTGTCGTTGAAGTAGGGAACCGAGCGACCGCTCTCGCGAAAGACCTTCGTGATCTGCTCGAAGAACTCGTAGTGGGGCCGCATCATGATGCCGTTGGGGCTCAGTGGGTAGACACCGTGCTCGGCTACCACGACGACTCCATCGACGGCTAGCTTTCCGGTACCGAGCGTTAGGGTTTCCTCGATGCTCGAGCAGAGCTTCATTCCGGGATGACGGTCCGCCCGTTCCTGGAACAGATCTCCTTCGCCATGCTGATCCACATAGAGCGACACCATGTCCATCGCAGGCCGGTGATAGGTACCATTCCAGCCATACCCCTCCAAAAAGCGATCGATCACTTGCTGCGGATGAAGCAACTTCTTGTACGAGGTGACGACGCCGGCTAGTCGCGGACGTTTGGCAGGTGTTTCGTTGGGAGCCATGGGATTCCTTCACGGTCGTAATTTCACGGCGATCTGCGATGGCGGAATCTTACCTATCGAAACGGTTCTTCCTATAGGGCAAATGTCTTGCCTGCCAGGGAGAGCGAGTCCAACGCGTTGAGATATACTTCCCGGCAGTTCGCTTGCTGATGAAGCATCCTTCAATCAGACTTCACTTAACAATGGGAGACGTCCTTTGCTGACTCGCCGCAAATTCCTGGAATACTCCGCGTTCGCAGGTGTATTAGGACCCTACGCTTGGACGCTGGAGGGATCGCAGGTATCAGGCGAGCGACCAGCCCCACAGATCTCGCCTCGCGCGTTGGCGATCCATCAGCGCGCCTTCATCTTTGACGCACACGTCCACGCACTCGACCGGGAGTTTTACAACGGGGGCAGTATGGGTCAACGCTATAACGATGGGCAGTGGGATCTGGTCCGTGCTCGCGAAGGCGGGGAAGGCGCCTTTTTTCTATCTATCTACGTCCCCGAGGAGTACTACCCCGGCAGGTTTGAAACCAAACAGGCGTTCCGTCGAATCGATCAAGCACTCCGCCAACTCCAGGAAAATCGCAATTTAGTCGAGTTGGCAATGAACGCCAACGACATTGAACGAATACGTGCAAAAGGCAAGATGGCCGCGGTGCTGGATATAGAAGGCAGCTACGACTTGGATGGTGACCTCGGAATTCTGCGCGACTTGCATGCAATGGGTTTGCGTTCAGCGCAGCTTTCCGCGCACAACTGGAATCAGAACTACCTGGACTCGTGCTGCTCTTCAGCGAAGTGGAACGGCCTAACGGGCCACGGGCGCGATCTGATTCGCGAGATGAATAGGCTTGGAATGGTTATCAATGTCTCCCATTCGTCCGATGAAACCATCTCTCAAGTCGTCGACGTCAGCGACGTTCCAGTTATCGCTACGCATCACGGCCTGCGCAGTGTGAACAATATTCCTCGGAACATGCCCGATATTCTCCTGAAGAAACTAGCGGCAAAGGGAGGCGTGATCGGCTTCCAGATAGGCAGCGAATTTGCCTATCCTAAGGAATACGAGTGGTTGACGGCGCAACGAGGCAAGACATTCTTCGACACCACCAGCATCCCCGACAAGGTCAAGGGAAAAACGATCTATGAAGTTGACCAGCTGATGGCGTCACAGTTCCCGATGCGCGGCGCTAACGTGCCCGATTCCGTCATGATGGCGGTCGATGACTGGGTGGGCGTGGTGGACAGAGCGATCCAGATGGTGGGAGAGGACCACGTTGCTCTAGGAACTGACTTCGATGGTGGGCCTACGTTGGCAAGAGGCATGCGCGATGTACGTGACCTGCCGATGATTACCGATGCAATGCTGAGACGGGGCTACTCCGAAGAACGCATTCGAAAGTTCTGGGGCGGCAACCTATTGCGTTGCTTCCATCAGATCACCCACTGAAGCGCTTGGATCATATGACCCTAAGACTCCTGTTCCTGCCAGCAGGATCGTCCTCGCTGACATACGGAGCCATGAACGAAATGATCGTCCGGCCCAGCCTTACCCATGGTCTTCAGGCACCAGTAGGTCGCCGTCGCGCCCATCAGTTCAGCATGATCCTCATGAAACTCACCGAATGCGGCATAAGAAGACTTGCTGCGGAGTGAAGCGCACTTAAGCTGTACAAGGTTTGTTGACATATAGGTCTCCTAACCGACGGCGCTTTGATCTCGGTCCATCTGTCCTGCAGCCAGCAATATCGTGCGATAAATTGCAGTCTGAAAGAGCTGCATCTTATAACTGTTTTGTGATAGCGGCGTGGCGCCTTCCATTGCGGCCTTGGCCGCCGCACGCGCTGTAGCTTCGTCGATCGTCTTACCTGCCAGCAGATTCTCTGCTGCGGCAGAACGAATCGGAGTCGGCGCGGCCACACCAAGCGCAACTGTAGCCTGCCGGCACGTATTGCCGTCCATGACGAGAACGACGCCGGCATCCGCGATCGGCCAGTCGAAGCTCTCCTTCTCGCCGTACTTCTGATAGGCAGAGCGTGTGCCGCTCGCTGGAGCGGGCACAAAGACCGCAGTAATCAACTCGCCCGGCTTCAAGACCGTCTCATTGACGAGACTCTTCTCCGGCGGGACGTAGAAGTCGTTCATCGCAACCGTCCGCTTACCTTGTTTCGACGTAAGCTCTACCTGTGCATTCATTGCGAGCAATGGCACTGCTGTCGATGAAGGATGCACCATCGCACAAGTGCTGTTATTCATGATGGCGTGGTACTGGTTCTCGCCTGCGTGTGCGTGGCAGGCATCGCTGGTATCGCCCTTCTTCTTGCAATCGAAGTCACTGGAACGGAAGTACCAGCATCGAGGCCGCTGCATCAGATTTCCGCCGAGTGTCGCCATATTGCGTACCTGCGGAGTCGCCGCATGACCAGCAGCATCCGAAAGCGCGGTGTAATTTTTCTGGATCTCAGGATGAGCTGCAATCTCACTAAGGGTGGAAAGCGGACCCAGATGCAGACCATCTTTCCCGGCACTGATGCCATGAAGTGAACGAATGTTGAGGAGATTGACGAGCTTCGGTGGCGACACGATGTCGTCTTTCATCAGGTCAAGCAGATCGATCCCGCCCGCTTTGAAGCTGGCTCCATCGCTGAATTGGCCAAGGGCCTGATCGACCGTTGTGCAATCGACGAACGTGAACTTGTTCATGCCTGCACCTCCTGCACCTTCCCAAGCGCGGTGAGCACATTGGCTGGGGTCATGGGAATCTTTCGCATGCGAACTCCTGTTGCGTTATAGAACGCATTGCCGATGGCTGCAGCGAGCGTGATAATGCCAGCCGATTCGCCGATTCCCGCCGCGTCGGTCGAGCTCTGTGCGATGTAATTCTCTACCAACTCGACCTCAATCTCCGGCACCTCGCGAGCTCCGAGAATTTTGTAATTCTCAAGATTCGCATTCAACATATAGCCGCCACTGCGATCCATGATTCTTTGCTCAAACAAAGCATAAGAGATGCCTTGGAGGATGCCGCCGTTGATCTGACTGATTACTCCAAGTGGATTAATGGGACGTCCGCAATCATGCGCACCGAAAACCTTTTCGACGTGAACTCTTCCGGTTTCGGTGTCCACGGCGAGTTCGACGTAGTCCACACCGCCGTAAGTAAGTCGCTCCTTCGCATACTCAGGCACCCGCGTCGCTTTCGCCGAAATTTCCGCCGTCGGAAGCTTTGCTGCGGCCTGCTTCAACGTGTATGAGCGCGACGCATCGTTCTTCAGCACCAAGCGGCCTTCTCGCAAGGTCAGGTTGTCCGGCGTAGTTCCAAACTGCGGAGCAATCGCCGCAAAAAACTGCTGTTTTGCCTGATACGCCGCGTTACGTGCCGCTGGAGAGATCGATCCAGTTGTTACGCTGCCGCCCGAATCCGGTCCGATCGGGAAGCGTGTATCACCAATGCGGATCACGACGTCGGAGGGGGGAATGCCGAACTCCTCGGCGACAACGATCGCGAGCATCGTCTTGGTTCCTGTCCCCAAATCCTGGACCGCCGACATGAGCTCCACGGAACCATCGCGAGAGACCCTCACCTCGCAGGACGAGTTCATGTTGACGAAGCGATACCAGACCGACTGCGCAATCCCCATGCCGCGCTTGATTGGCCCAGTGTCGGCTCCGGCAGGTCTCCGGTTCTTCCAGTTCGTTCGCTCAAGGATCAACCGTCTCTCCGCCTTTCGCGCCGGACTCTCGTCGATCTTCTCGCGAAAAGCAATAGGATCCATATTGAGTTTTACGGCCAACTCATCGATGGCCTGCTCGAACGCGAAGCAACCCTGCGGATGGCCAGGTGCGCGAAACGCTGCACCAGGCCCGGCGTTGATGAAGACGTCGTACTCCTCGGCAAGAAGGTTCGGACACTTATATAAATTCACGGCCGGGCCGGCTGTTCCTGCTCCAGTCCCTACTCCTGCTGTGCCGTAGCTGATCAGTTGGATTGCCGTTAGTGTCCCGTCGGACTTCGCCCCGATCTTGAGCGTCTGGTGTGAGTCCGGCCGGTTCGCCACCATATGCTCCTGACGCCGGTCGAGCATCAGCTTCACTGGCGCATTCGCCTTGCGCGAAAGATTTGCGGCGACCACGCCTTCGTTACCTGCTCCGAACTTCGCTCCGAAGCCGCCCCCCATGTATTCGGTGATCACGCGCACCTTGCTCTTAGGCAGCTTGAACACCTCGGAAAACTCGTCGCGCACGCTGGAGGTGCCCTGAGTCGAGGCGTATACCGTGACCTCGTCCGGCTTCCAATCAACGACAAATCCATGTGTCTCCAGAGCGGAGTGGGTTTGAACCTGAGTGAAGTATTCGCCTTCCACCACTACATCGGCTTCGGCAAAGCCCTTTTGTACATCGCCGACAATCTTTCGCTGAGGCCCATGGACATTGCCTTTTTGCGGAACATCCTTGGGTCCACCCCCTCCCCCGGCGCTTCCTGCAGCATCTGCCGGACCGGGAAAGACCACTGGAGCGTCTTCTGCGCGTGCGTCGGAACGGTCGACCACAAAAGGCATTGTGTCGTATTGAACTTTCACCAGTTTCGCAGCATCGTTCGCAATCTGCTGAGAGACTGCCGCAACGCCCGCGATGGGCTGTCCTGCATAGCGCACCACAGGATAGCGCGAAGGGGTTTCCTGGCTGGGATCACGAAGTTCGGCGACACCATATAGATGTTCAATTACATGTACCGCGCGCACTCCCGGCAGTTTCTCCGCAGCGCTGGTATCGATCCCGACGATGCGGCCGTGGGCAACAGAAGAGTCGACCATGCTCGCGTACAACATGCCCGGCAGGTGAATATCTGCCGTGTATTTTCCCTTGCCCATCACTTTGGCTGGCCCGTCATAGCGAGGAGTTGGCTTGCCAATGTATGTCAATTCTGAGTTTTGGGGAAGCGGCGGCGGCTCATCCAGCGGCACCTTCCGTGCCTTTCGCTGAAGACCATCCTGCGGAATGCCCCAGATCAGATTTTCATCGCGCGTTGGAGGCTCTGGTTTTGCGGGATTTCCAGGAGACTGCTCGCCATCGTTCACAGGTATCAGAGAATCGAGTGCCATCCTATGCCTCCCTTCCACTGGCCAGCGAGACCAGTCCAGCAGTCTTGTTGCGCTCGTGTGCGACATCCAGCGTCGCCTTGAATATCTTCGGATACGTTCCGCAGCGGCACAGGTTACCACTCACTGCGTGTTTGACGTCGGCCAGAGAAGGGTTAGGATTTCGCTCGAGCAGCGCTGCGCAACTCATAACCATCCCAGGGGTGCAAAATCCACATTGCAGGGCATCATGCTTCACGAAAGCCGCCTGCACCTTGTGCATCGTGTCGCCGTGGGACAGGCCTTCAATTGTGGTGATCTTGTGCCCTACAGTATCGATAGCCAGCGTCATGCACGCGAGTTTCGGAGTGTTATCAATCCACACTGTGCACGCCGAACAGGAGCCGCGGTCGCACACCACCTTGGTTCCGGTGAGATTCAGATTGTCACGCAGGGTTTCGGCCAGCGTATAACGGGGTTCAATCGTCACAGAGTGCTCTTGCCCGTTTACGTTCAGCTTTATGGGAAGAGCATCAGGCCCGACTGCCTGTTGATGCTCCAAGGCGCTTTTTGTCTCGCGTGCAAGCGCATTGGCCGACTCGATGACGGTAGTCGCCGCAGTTACACCGGCGCCTTTTAGAAAACCTCGACGAGAAAACTTGGGATTAGGTGTGTCTGCCATAGCGATTGCCTTTTCGAAATCCGACTACGGGTTGGATCGAATGAACAGGATGAGGGCACAAAACTTCGACATGGACACTCTACATCCGCGCCCTAATCGCGCGCTACCAGAGCAACCTATGAGAAGTCGCTGACAAAGAGATTTCGCAATCCCATTACAAGACGAATTAGAACGATCACACGATAGCGCGCTGCTTATTAAAAGTTTGTCTCATGCACACCTCCTTAATCCAACTGATTGAGATGCTTTGTGTTCCCGGCGGCGCAGAAGAGCCGTCTAATCCAGAAATCTCACTCCCGTAAGATCTTCGCAGATCTCCCACAAACGTTGAGCAGCCACTTCGTCCCGAGCTTGCCTGGCAACTGCGGCGCGACCGACCGTCTCCCCGCGCATCTCCTGAAAGCCCTGCGGCCCGTAGTACCCGCCGTCTTTGGCGTGGGGTGAAGTCGCCGCATAGAGTGTCGGTAGAGCGCCCTCCGCGTCGGTGTTGAGAAATATACCTATCGCATGGCTGATCACAGAGTTGAGTGCCTTTGCAGCCGGAGACCCGCCTCCCTTTTGAAAAAGCGCCGTAGCCGCGACGCCGGGATGAGCCGCAATGCTAATCACATGGGAGGATGCGGCGCGCAGTCTTCGGCTGAGTTCAAAAGCGAGCATCAGATTTGCCAGCTTCGACTGCTGATACGCCCCCATCGGAGAATAAGCCTTGAGCGATTGCAGATCTTCGAGATTAAGATGACCTCGCTTGTGAGCGATCGACGCGATCGTGATTATGCGCGGAGGTTCAGGAGATATCGAGGCTGTTCGCTCCAGTGCGGGTAGTAGCAATCCGGTGAGGGCGAAATGTCCCAGTACATTGGTACCGAACTGCATCTCGAAGCCGTCCGTCGTCTCAGTGCGGCGAGGTACTGCCATAACGCCCGCATTGTTGATCAGCACGTGCAGCGGACGGTCGCGTGCGAGCTCTTCTGCAGCGAAGTTTCGGACAGAGGCCAGCGAAGCCAGATCGAGCACGGCTAATTCAGCGCGTGCTCCAGGTGCCTCTTCACGCAGCCGCGCCAGCGCAGCTTCACCTTTGCTGCGGTCGCGGCACGCGAGTACCAACTCTGCATCCTTACGCGCCAGCTTTAACGCCGCATGGTAACCAATACCGCTGTTCGCGCCGGTAATAACAAATCGCCGGCCAGACTGTAGCGGAATATCTTCTGCTTTCCAGGATTCGGCCATGGTGTGGTTAGGATGCATGTTGCGCGATAGTGGACGCAAACCATTCCTTGTGTAGCCTCGCGCCGCCTGCCATCTAGAATGAGTTTGCAATGACGGTGCTCGTGTTCACGCTGTTGGTCTTCGCTGGTTCTGCAGTCGCTGGACTTCTCGGCGCGCTGACCGGTCTTGGCGGAGGCTTTTTGCTGGTTCCGCTGCTGACGCTCGTCTTTCATGTCGACCTTCGATATGCCATTGGGGCCTCGTTGATTTCAGTCATTGCCACCTCCTCCGGCGCGGCCGCGGCATACGTTCGCGAAGGCTACTCCAGCGTTCGCATCGGTATGTTTCTTGAGGTTGCCACCACTGTAGGAGCCATCTTTGGAGCATTTTTCGCCGCTCGCGTTCCAACGCGAGCATTGGCGGTTCTCTTCGGGATCGTCCTGCTCTATTCCTCGTGGCTTTCCTGGAAGAGCCGCGGACGGCGCGATGAAATGACGATCATAGACGACCCTCTCTCCGATCGCCTTCGTCTTTCCGGGAACTATCCCGGACCGGCGGGTCAACTCATCCCTTACAAGGTCGCCAACATTCCGCAGGGCTTCTCTACCATGTTCGGCGCAGGAGTCCTCTCGGGCATGCTCGGCATTGGTTCTGGAGCCGTGAAGGTGCTCGCAATGGACCAGATTATGAAGATCCCCTTCAAGGTCTCTACCACTACCAGCAACTTCATGATCGGTGTCACCGCCGCCGCCAGCGCCGGAATCTATCTCAGCCGTGGATATATCGATCCCGGACTTGCTGCTCCTGTCATGCTCGGTGTACTTTCAGGGTCGCTGACGGGCGCGCGCCTGCTCTCGCGTTCTTCGGTTGCGGTCTTGCGTTATATCTTTATCGTGGTTGTGCTCGTCCTCGGCGTGGAGATGATCGTCAATGGCTGGCTTGGGAGGCTCTGATTCGACTTCAAATCGACGACAAGCGAATGGAACTTACCATGGGCATGCTGCTACGCTTCGGCGTCGTCATGGCCTCCACGCTCGTGCTCGCCGGCATCTTCTTTTTTCTCGTAGACCATGCCCGCCAGCCTGTAAATTACCGCAACTTCGTCCCGCATCCACTTAGCATCGAGCATCGCCAGCAACTGCTCTCTGGAATCTCGCATGGCGATGCCGCAGCCATCATCCAAGTCGGAATCCTGTTCCTCATCGCCACTCCAGTCGCACGAGTCGTCTTTGCTGTCTTCGCGTTTCTGCTGGAGCGCGACTGGCTCTACGTGGCGATCAGCTTATTCGTGCTCGTAGTGCTGGGCTTCGGTCTAACGCATGGTTCCTGATCGGAACTAGTCGGCCGGAATCGAGTCCTGCAGGGCAGCTTCGATGCCTGAGTTGACCTCTGCATGAGCGAACTCTGCCGCGACGCGGATGCCGTTCATGATGGCCTTCTCGTTCGACGATCCATGGCCCACGATGCAGACGCCGCGCACACCCAGCAAAGGCGCTCCGCCATATTCGGAGTAATCGAGTCGTTTCTTGAAGTCATCGAAGGCTCGTCGTGACAGAAGCGCGCCGACCTGCGAAGTGACGGTCGATTTCAGCGCCTCGCGTAGCGATGAGGTAAAGAGCTTCGCTGCCCCCTCGATGCTCTTCAGCGCGACATTGCCTACAAAACCATCGCAGACCGCGACGTCAGCGTGGCCGTTCAGAAGATCGCGGCCTTCAACGTTGCCAATAAAGTTGATTCCCTTGAGCTCGCGCAGCAGAGGCAGCGTGTCGCGAGTGAGTGCATTCCCCTTTGAGTCTTCTTCGCCAATTGAGAGCAGGCCGACTCGCGGATTCGTGATCTTCAGGACGTTCTGGGCATACATATGGCCCATCACGGCAAACTGGACGAGATTGTCAGGGTCCGAGTCGACGTTCGCTCCCACATCCAGCAGAAGGGAAGGTGCACCGCGGGCAGTCGGAAGAATGGTGGCGAGCGCTGGGCGATCGACTCCAGAAAGCATACCCAGGACCATCTTTGCTGTCGCCATCGCGGCGCCGGTATTGCCAGCGGTAAAGAAGCCGGCGGCCTTTCCGGGGCCGTGTTTCTGTGTGGGGTGCGACGCAAGGCCTTCGCGGACCATCTTCAGGCCGACGCGCATAGTAGAGTCGCGTTTGGCGCGAACTGCCTGTGCGGCCTTGTCGTCCATGGTGATCCACTCCGATGCCGGAGTGATAAAGACTGGCAGGTGCTGTTGATGACGCAGGTGCTGTCGAACGATGGGACGCAAAATGTCTTCGGGCCCAGCAAGATGGACCCGCACGCCATAATGACGCGCAGCCAGAATGGCCCCGCGAACCTCTGGCTCGGGGGCCTTGTCGGAACCCATCGCGTCAACGACGATGTCAATCGGCATCAAGCAACGATAACAGGGTTGAAATTGTGTGAAACTTGACTAGCTGGCTTCCTTGACTGCAAGGACATCGCGACCCTTGTAGGTCCCGCACTTGCGGCATGCGCGGTGCGGCAGCTTGCGCTCATGGCAGTTCGGGCACTCGGAGAGTCCGGTGGGGGTGAGGAAGTCATGGCTGCGGCGCTTGGCAGTCCGCTGTTTGGAGTGACGCCGTTTTGGATTAGGCATTGCAGTATCCCTTTCGATCCTCCGTGCCCGGCACGTGCGCGGGAGACGGAGCAGAAACTTGTTTTCTAGTGCTTAACCTCGAGCTTGTCAGCCAGACCCGCCAAGCGCATTCCAACGCGGATCAGACGGTGTCTGATCGCAGGAGCATGGTGGCTAGGTTCCGGTTCTGACCACAACGAGGGCAGAGGCCCTGGCAGTCCGTCTTTGCAGAGGGTTCGGGTCGGCAGGGAGAGCAACACCTGCTCGCGCACCACATCCTCCAGCAAAAGACCGCTCTCTTCATAATACCCGATTTCGGTCTCGTCGGGGGTAATTGCATGCTCTCCGGTCGCAGCATCGATCCCGGCGGGCCGGAAGATGAGGTCGAAATCACCGGACAGGGACTGAGGGACCGGTTCGACGCACCGGGCGCACAGGATCTCAAACTCGCCGCTGTAGGAGGCGCGGAGGCGGATGTCCTGTACCTGCGAGTGGGAGCCACGCTGTTCGCTGTGATGCTCGATGATCAGGTCCGCCTGACCCTTCACGGGCAGCGGGGAGACCTGTCGGGTGTCTTCGCCGTAGTTTAGGACACCCGGAGCGATGGATTCGTCGATCTGAAGCGGTTCGTCGAGTAGCTGAATGGGGGTAATGAGCACGGTTTAAGGGTAGGACTTTGCACAGGCTGGGTCAAATATCTCTTGGAATGCATAGCGAACTTTACACCGCAATGCTCCAGCTGTCCGTGGCAGCAGTTCCCCCGGTCAGGCTTGTAATTTCTATCTTTTGGAAAGTAAAAGAGATGACATGAAGATCGCGAGAATCGATCACGGGTCCTCCTGCCTGAGGCAGGAGGAGGGACTGGTCGCTCTCTACGATGATGGCGTTTGTGAGCTTGATGGTGCGGTCGACGACCTGCGTTCCATTCGCCGCGGTTACGAAAAATTCGAACAGGACGGTGGAGAGAACCTCGTTGGTGAATGCTGCAGTGTAGAACTGCGGCGACGAGGCTCCCCATTCTTTGGTGAAGACGACGGGACGGTGCGTGCGCTTGCCTGTGGCCTGTCCTGAGGTGCCGTCGCGTGGAACCGCTACTCCATAACTGAATCCAACGCCGGGAATCTTGCCTTCGCGTCCCTTCTGCGTGGTCTCTCCCTTGAAGGCTCCTTGCTTGGCTCCAGTAACCGTTGCGTAGATCTGGATTGGCATCGTGCCTGCTCCTTATCGTTATTTTGAATCGGGGCCGCAGTTCTAACTTGGTGGCGCTCAGCAGACGGCATGCGCCTATAATGCTCCCACTCCGCTGCCGGAGAGAGAAGTGGAGGCCTATGATGGCACTTACTCTGATCAACGACTACGAAGTAATGTACTCCTCGAATACTTTTCCGCCGCGGATCTGGCTGGTTCATGCGGGAAAATTTATTGGGCAGCTGATCTTTCATCCCGATGGCATGCCGCTGCCTCCGGACAACCAGATTGGCGGACAGGCTCAGCTGAACTATCACCTTTGCGACTTCCAGAACTGCGCGACAATCCTCAGAACCGAGAAGACGGTTTACCTGCTGTACAACGGTTCGGGTCCGGGCAACGAGAATGGCCTGATGACGTCGCAGTTGCTGCCGGGAACGTGACGAGGGTTTCAATAAAATTGTGCTGAACCACTGTGCGATGTGATGCGCGGCGGGTGCGGCTTCATGTTTTCTCGGACTGCAAGGCCTGCTGACAGAGGGTGTCAGCAGGTTGTCTGTAGGCTCTCCAAAGATAAGGAGGATTTCGAGATGAGTGTGTCAATGAAGCAGCTGTTTCTGGAGACGCTGGCCCGCGATGAGGCCGGGACGCGGAAGGCGCTGGAGCGGGTTCCCGAGGGGCAGAACGACTGGGCTCCGCATGAGAAGTCGATGAAGCTTGGTTATCTGGCGTCGCTGGTGGCGACAATGCCGAGCTGGATCGACATGATGATCAACCGCGATGAACTGGACTTCGCTCCTGTGGGTGAGAACAGAGACAAGCCGAAGGAGTGGCAGAAGACCTCGGAGCTTCTGGCTTCGTTCGACGAATCGATGAAGAAGGCTCGGGCGGCGCTTGAGGGCACAACCGATGAACATCTGCAGACGACCTGGCGGCTGAAGGCGGCGGGTCATTTGATCTCGGAGGAACCGCGGTATATCAACATTCAGCATGGGATGCTGACGCACTGGGCGCACCATCGCGGGCAGCTGACGGTTTATCTGCGGCTGAAGGAGGCGGCGGTTCCGGCTCTTTACGGGCCTTCGGCGGATGAGAAGTTCTTCTAGACCCCCTCCCCCCCCGCCATTTTCGCGCAAAGTATTCATTTTTTTTGACTTAGGTCCGGACTTCGGGGTCGCGCGAAGTGCTCCGGCTCAAAAGTAACGGCCCGGCGGTGATCGCCGGGCCTTTTGTTTGTCTCTGCTTCTATTTTAGCGAATTGGGGATACTAAATCGGCGGTTTTCCGGCGTTTATTTTTCGCTGTAAGTTATTTTAATCAGGGCAGTTGGGCAGATGAGTGCGATTTGTAGGGGCTTGACAGGATTTCAGGCGCGAAGCGATCTGGCGTTGTGGGTCGGATTCGGGCTCGTGCCTTTGGCCCTCGCGTTTGGGTCGTTCCTTCCTGCGGACTCCACTCCGGCCTACGGCAGTGCAGTGGTCGCTTCGCGACGGCGGCGAGGTAGAGCCTGGTGAAGCCTAGTTGCGAGGACGGGCCAGATTCGAACGGGTTCAATAAGCCACATCAGGGATCGGGATTCCATCATGGCTGCTTCTGGAGGGAGAGGGAGATGAAGCCCTGAGTGCCGGTAGCGGCAACGATGTGGGTGACTTCGGGTTGGTTGGTGAGTTCGAGTGGAGTGATTGTGATGGTTCCGTCGAGGGCGGAGGTGAGGCTGGTGGTGGACGAGTTGTAGGTGGGGGCGATGGGGCAGCGGCCCTGATCGGGGCAGGGGAGGGTCCAAGGAGTCCAAGGTTCCACGGTTTGGTGGATGGCGACGGGAGCGGCGGCGATTGGGTGGCCGGCGGGGTCGTGAACGCGAAGGACTAGAGGGGCGAGCGCGGCGGCGGCGTTGGGGGACTGGCCGGAGCCGGAGAGGATTTCAATCTGCCATTGAGCGGGGCCGACGGCAGTAGCGGTGAAGGAGGTGCAAACAGATGCCCATGCGCAGGCCTGGGCGGCGAACTGGGTGTCGGCGGTGGAAGGGCCGAGCGACGCCGTGACGTGGGCGGCGGATTGGGAGTCAGTGTTCGTGACCACGGGGTCGAGGATCAAGGGACCGGAGAGGGTGCTCCAACGAACGGGAAGGTTGAATGTGGAGGCGGCGTTGTCGGCGAGAGTGACGGAGAGGGGCCATGATACGGGGGCTTCAGCGGCGATGTAGAGAGTGGAGTTGTTGGCGGTGATGGTCTGAATGTGAGTGATGGCGGTCAGGCTGGCCGTGACGGAGCCGATGGCACTCGCTGCGGTGAGGGTGATGGGGCCGGGAGTTAGTGGGGTGATGGTGGTGGAGGCGAGGCCAGCGGCGTTGGTGGAGAGCGTGCAGGTTTGTGAAGCGCAGGCGCCGAAGCTAACGGTAGAACTGGCGGAGAAGGTAATGGCGATGTTGGCGATGGGGGTGACGCCGTCGGCCAGCAGGGCTTTGACGGTGAAGGGAGCGGCGGCGGGCGAGCTGGTGAAGAGCAGGCCAGAAGGGGCGGACACAAGAATGAGTATGGGTTGAGGCGCGGCGTAGTTGAGGGCGGAGGTCATGGTGGTGCTGCCGCCGGTGGTGAGGTCACGGATGGTGACATCGGCAGCGACGCTGGTGGTGGAGTGGAGGTTGGGAGCGTTAACAGTGATGGTGGTGGAGGTCCAGTTGGTGATGGTGGCGGGGAGGCCGTTGATGGTGACGGTGTTTCCGGGGCGGAAGCCGGAGCCGGAGATGGTGATAGGGCCTCCGATGGAGGGGACGGTGGCGGGGGTGACGGTCTCGGCGTAGAGGAGGCGGGCCTGATAGACGTAGTCGGGGCGTCCGTCACCGCGCTGATCGGCGATGGCGAGGCGCAGTTGCTGCGACTCGGTGGACTGCGCGGTGAGGATGGTCACGCCGGCGACGGTGCTGTTAAAGGCAGAGGCTGCGGTGGCGACGGTGGGCAGGGAGTTGGTGGGGTCGGAGGTGTTCCAGAGGCCGAGGACGGGGAGAAGCTTGGAGGTGGTAGTGGCGGCATTTTCGTCCTTCGCGGTGACTTCGAGGGTGTAGGTGCGATGGGGTTTGATGGTGAAGGATGACCAGTCGGTATGGGCGTAGGAGCAGAGGTTGCCGGTCCACCAGCCGGAGGGGGGAATAGGGGTGGGTGAGCCGGCTGTTCCGCCAGCGGAGGTATCGCAGGTGCTTTGGGCATCGGGGATGGTGAAGTCGAGGGTGAGGTCGGCGTAGGTTCCCATGACCCAGGCTCGCTGCTGGGTGACGGAGCCAGAGGGGGTCACGGCGTTGGAGTCATAGGGACCGACGGAGTAAGCGCCGGTGTAGAGCGGGTTGATGGGCTGGGTGTAGATGACGTAGTTCTGCCAGGTCTCCCAATCGTAGAGGGGGGTTCTGGCGATGTCGTAGGCGCCCTCGTCGGAGGGATTCGTGTCGCCCTGATTGGCGAAAGGGAGCAGGGGCGGGTTGCCGGAGACGGGGTTGGAGCCGCTGCGGCGGAAGCGGAAACCGGTGACTGCGGAGGTGGACTCCCAGTCTTCGGGGATGTTCCAGGAGGGTTCGAGGCGGTGAACGACGATGTTGACGCCCTGCATGCCCTGTCCGTTGGGGAAGGTGACGGTGCCGTGGAGGCGGCCCCCGCGGGCGAGAGTGTCGGTTTTGCCGGGGGGAGCGGGGGGCGCGAAATAGGAGACGGGGTAAAGGAGTCCGAGGCCGGAGATGTCGTCGTCACGAAGGGTGAAGGGATTGGGCATGCACTGGTAGGTGTAGGGGCCGCAGATGATGTCGATGGGGTGCATGACGGGCCAGTGCAGGGCCTGCTGATAGGTGGGACGCGGGTTTCCTGTGAAGACGTTGTCGTTGGTCTGAGACCAGCCGAGGCCGAGGATGCGGCCGAAGGCGCGCATGAGCTGGTACTGGAGCTGAAGCTGCTGCTCGGGCGCGGGACCGGTGCAGCGGCCGTTGAGGACGAGGATGGCGTGCTGGATGTCGCCCCAGTGAGTGAAGAGGTCGACGGATTCGGTGACGGCGTTCTGGCGGCAGCTTGAGGGACTGCTGGCTCCGGAGCCGAGGAGTAGATCGGTGATGGAGCCATCGGAGTCGTAGAGGACGGCGATCTGCTTGTTGAGGTAGTTGGAACTCTGGATGTCGGTGGGGAAGACGATACCGGTGGAAGAGGCGTAGACATTGGCGGAGGTGACATGCTCGTTGAGCGGGCCGCCGTAGGAGAGGATGAGGCGCGCGGTGGGAATGGTCCAGACGGCAGCCGCGGCGACGACGATGGCGTCGGCCTGGGCATGGTTGACGTAGGGGCTGAGGTCGCCGGGGTCGGTGAAGTAGAGGGGCGTGTCGGTGTACCAGACCATCATGCGGCCGGCGGGGTAGAAGTAGGGATCGCCGGTGACCCAGCGGGGGCCGCTGGCGAGAGCGTTAGCAGAGGAGAGGAAGAGCGCGGTGGAGATGAGGGTGCGCGCGCGAGTGCGGAGGCTCATTGGTTGGCCCGCTGCCAGGAGTTGAGCATTCCGACGACGACGGAGACGGGAGCCTGTTGAGCCGCGGTGGAGGTGTCGGAGACGGAGGGGAAGCTTTGCGCGGTGACGAGGATGGAGGAGGTGTATGGGAGCGGGCGCTGGAGGTGCGTGCCTACCCAGCGGAGATCTGCGATCAAAGGTGCGGAGGCGGTGGTGGCTGAGGCTGTATCGGGAGAGGTTGTAGAGGCGCGGACGGGGATGGCGCCAGCCATGCCGCCGACGGGAGAGGAGATGCCCGAGGGACCGGGCGCATGAAGGAGCATGAGCAGGCGTTGGCCGGTGCGATAGCGCTGATCGCCTGCGGCCCAGAGACCTGCCCATTCGCGCAAGGTGTAGGTGGAGTTGGAAGTGCAGTTGCGAACGGCCTGGTCGACGCGGAAGTCGACCTCGACGATGCCTGAGGCGCCGTTGGCCCCATTTACGGAACGGATCGCGGTGACTTCGCCAACGAAGATGACGCCTGCAGAGTCGGACATCTGGTGAAGGGCATCTTCGATGGTCTGGGCTGGAGTGATCTGTTGAGCGTGCGCGATGGTGCAAAGTATCGGAGCCAGAGCGAGGAGGGCTACTGCGCGCGGAAGATTACATGTCGTGTGAGCGGAAGTCACACGTATTTCTTCGTCAGAGTGACCCGGATTGATGCACGTGACCTGTTTTGAAACAGGTCAGCTCAAACAGCTTGTCCGCAATTAAGGCGGGAGGTTGCGCGGGATTTTATCGGAGACAGATGAAAAAAGGGGAGAGATGAGGGAAGATTTTTTTGCGAGTTCTTTAGCTATTTAACAGGGCGAGGATTTGCGGATTTTCATAGTTACCTTTTTCAATCTGTTGCATCCTACCCCAATACAATAGTCCGAACAGGAGACATGTTCATGATTACGCACGAAGTCATCGACCTTAACCTATTCGATCCGAGCGCATTTGCCGCATTTGATCCATTTCCGAGCGAGGAGGCTTTTGCCTCACCGCGCAGCGTCGACGATGATGACGACCTCGACGAAGAAGATGAGGATGAGGACGACGAAGACGAGGACGAGGATGAAGAAGACGATGACGATGAGAACGACATCGATGACGAAGATGACCTCGACGACGAAGATGATGAGGATGAGGACGACGACGAAGAAGAAGAGGATGAAGAAGACGAGGGATACTACGACGATGACGATGAGGACGACGATGAGGAGGAAGAGTACGACGATGATCTTCCGAGGATGCCTCGTACTCGCCGGATGTAGCAGATCGCCGGAGTAGTCTCACAGGTAAGAAGGAACAATGAGCCGCGCCTGACCAATTGAGGCGCGGCTTCCGTTTTCAGTAGCCGATGTCGTTGACGACGTTTTCAAGCGGCTGGCCGGCGAGGTAGCGGCGGACCTGGTCGACTCCGAAGCGAAAGGCGCGGTGGATGAACTCGGGTGTAGAGCCGGCGACGTGTGGGGTGATGAGGCAGTTGGGGGCAGACCAGAGTGGGTGTTCTGAGGGCAGTGGCTCGGGGTCGGTGACATCGACGGCAGCGCGGATGTGGTGGGCGTTGAGGGCTCCTACGAGGGCATCGGTATCGACGACGGGACCGCGCGCGGCATTGATGAGGAGCGCGCCACGCTTCATGAGGGCCATCTCGCGTGCGCCGATGAGCGAGCGGGTCTCGGCGGTGAGGGGGACGATGAGGACAACGATGTCGGCCGTGGGGAGCAGGTCGTGTAGTTGCGAGATGGCGAAGACGGGTGGCTGCTGTTTGGGTGTGCGGGCGATGCGGGTGATGGAGACGCCAAAGGGCGTGAGGCGGGCTTCGATAGCAGCGCCGATGGAGCCGTAGCCGACGATGAGGACGGATTTGCCGGCGAGGTCTTCGCCGAGGACGCGATATTGGCCGACGTTGGTGCCGGTCTCGTTGAGGAAGTCATCTTTGAAGGCGGCCTGCCCTCCCCATTCGTGGCGGAGCTGAAGATCGCGGTAGACAGGAAAGCGCTTGAGCGCGGCGAGGATGGCGGTAAGGGTCCACTCTGAGGTGGAGATGTCGTGGATTCCACGGCCGTCGCAGAGGGTGATCTCCGGCGGGAGCCACGGCCTTATCCAATCGACGCCGGCCATGAGGGACTGGACGACCTGGACGCCGCGGAGAGAGCGGAAGGTCTCCGAGGTGTCGCGGCGCGCGAAGACGAGGAACCAGAAGTCGACATCGAGGGTTTTGGAGGGCTTGCGGGGGACACGGACGATCTCAACTTCAGGAGGAAAGCCGGTCAGGAGTTCGGGAGAGAGGTTTTCATCGACGCCAACACGCACCATGTTTCGAGTGTAGACAATGGGTGAGGGCTTTGGTGAGTGGTTCTCTATACTGGCGTGCGGGAGCAGATGATGATGCGTGGATGCGGTATGAAGTTGGGGTTTGCGGCGGTTGTGATGTTGGCTGCGGTCGCGAGTGGGGCGCAGGAGGTGAAGCGGCCCCGGATAACCGGGATATCTCATGTGGCGTTCAATGTTTCGGATTTGCCGAAGGCGATTGCGTTCTGGCATGACTTTCTGGGATATGACGAGGCGTATGACCTGAAGAAGCCGGATGGCTCAGTGCGTATCGCGTTTATCAAGCTCAATGATCGACAGCATGTGGAGCTGTTCAACGAGCCGCCCCGGGTTCCGCACAATATGCTGAGTCATCTTTGCTTCTCGGTGGATGACATTGAGCAGATGCGCGCGTATCTGGGGTCGAAGGGAATTGCGGTGCCGGCGAAGGCAGAGAAGACGCGCGCGGGAGATTTGGCGTTTGAGATAAAAGACCCGGATGGGACGCTGGTGGAGTTTGTCCAGACGTTGCCCACGGGGATGGAGGCTAAGGCGGCAGGGAAGTTTCTGCCGGATACACGGATTGCGGAGCGCATTTACCACGTTGGGTTTCTGGTGGGAGACAGCCAGAAGGCGCTAGATTTTTATGGAGGGATTCTTGGTTTCACCGAGACGTGGCGCGGGGGCGGCGATCCGAAGGTTTTAGCTGGATCAATATGAAAGTTCCGGATGGCGACGACTATATCGAGTTCATGCTGTACGGAGCGATGCCGGACATAAGTACCTGGGGTGGAAGAAATCACGTGTCGCTGGTGGTGCCGGATGCTGCGAAGGCGGTGGGGATACTTGAGGCTCGGCCGGCGTTCAAGGAGTATGGCAAGTCGCTGAAGATCAATACGGGAGTGAATCAGAAGCGGCAGGTGAATCTTTTCGATCCGGATGGGACGCGAGTTGAAATAATGGAGCCGAGGACGGTGACAGGGAAGCCGACACCGGCGTCAACGGCGCCTCCGCCGGTGCCTGTACCGAGATAGCGCGATTTACCTGCTAGGCTAGAGCAGAGCCTTCCCTAAATGAACCAAACTGTCCTGCTTCAGTTCTCTGGCCCAGACCAACCTGGGTTGATTGCGGTATTAACGGCAATTTTGGCCAACTATGACGCTTGCGTGCTTGATATCGGGCAGGCGGTGGTCCATGAAACGCTGGTGCTTGGCCTGCTGATCGAGATTCCGCCCGATAACTTTCCTGGTCTGCAAAACGCTCTCGCCACGAAGTGCAGTGAGGTGCGTTTGCAGGTGAGCTTTACGCCTGTCACCAAGTCGGAGTTGCAACACTGGATCCACTCGCAGGGAAAAGACCGTTTCATCATTACTGTTCTCGGACGTTCGATTTCGGCCGACCATCTGTCTCAGGTGAGTGCGATTATCGCGGAGCATGGCCTGAATGTGGATCGCATCGAGCGTTTATCGGGGAGGCGATCGCTGGCGGTGCATACCTCGACTTCGAACGCGTGTGTTGAGTTGCGGGTGAGCGGGCGTGCCACGGCCGAATCGTCGATGCGCGCGGCTTTTCTTGCGACTGCTCATGATCAGAGAATCGATATTGCTTTTCAGCGCGAGAGCATCTTCCGTCGCAATCGCCGGCTGTTTGCATTCGACATGGATTCGACGCTGATTCAGGGCGAAGTAATTGACGAACTGGCGCGGATGGCGGGAGTCGCCGACAAGGTTGTCGCGATTACAGAATCGGCGATGCGAGGAGAGATCGAGTTTCAGGAGAGTTTCAGGCGCCGTGTGGCGCTGTTGCGCGGGCTCCCGGAGCAGAAGGTTTATGAGCTGCTGGGCACGATCCCTTTGGTAGAGGGAGCGGAGCAGCTGATTGGCACCTTGAAGAAGCTTGGGTATAAGACGGCTATCCTGTCCGGTGGCTTTACGTTCTTCGCACGGCATCTGCAGGAGCAACTGGGAATCGACTACGTGTTCGCGAATGATCTGGATATTGCGAATGGCCAGGTGAGCGGGCACGTCAGAACGCAGATTGTGGATGGTGTACGCAAGGCCGAGTTACTCCAGCAAATTGCGCGTAAGGAGAATATCTCGCTGGAGCAGGTAGTTGCAGTGGGGGATGGCGCGAACGATCTGCCGATGCTGGGCGTTGCCGGGATGGGCATTGCATTTCGAGCGAAGCCGATTGTGCGACAGACGGCCGGGCATGCGGTTTCGTTTCTAGGACTGGACAGCCTGCTCTATCTGATTGGAGTGAGAGAGCGGGATTTAAATATCGCGGCAGATCGAGCGAGATGACTGACGCGATGAGCTCTAAGGTCTCGGCGGCGGGGCTGGTTTCGGAATTTTGAATGTATAGGTGCCCCCGAAGACGATGCTCCGGCCTTGAGGACGCGCAAAGTCGCGGTATTCGTTTTCGAACTTGAAGAAGAACGTGAGGTCTTTGGGCGGGAGAAGATAGTTCGCCTGAAATCCGATGGCATGAGCTGAGTAGAAAGGCACCGCGCTTGCGGGAACATTGGGCCTGAGGAGTCCGCCGTTTTCGGTGATCTGCCACTGGTCGTAGCCAATGACTCCAAGCTGCGCGAGCTGGCTAAAGTCTTTCTTGATTGGAAGAACCTGTCCGAGACCCCACTCTATCGTGAAAGCCTGGCCCGGCGTAATTTTGGTTCCAGCACCTGTGTCCTTGCTTCCGTGAGCCTCCCAGTTAGTAAACAGATTCGCGGTGGTCGCCTTATTCTTAGTTATGTAGGCAGTGGTTCCGGTGGAGATGTCGTTTCCCCAATATCCTGAACCGATGTTGTCTGAAGCGCCGGGTGTATAGCGTCCAGTGGGAGCGACAAACGCGTAGGCGACGTAAGTGTCGACTCGTTTCAGATTCCACCCCAGTGTTACTGGTTGGACCCAACTATCTGCGAATCCAAAGCCTCCCGCGTTGAGCGCGACGTTTGGGAAGTTGAGGGAGCCAAGGGTGACCGCTCCATTTGCAAAGGTAGGTATCGCAGCCATCATTGCGAGTTTGCCGCCGAGAATTTTCGGCTTTGCGACGTAATAGAAGATGCTTTCAAGCGCCCAGACGTCATAGGAGCCCGTCAACGGTAGAGTGTTGCCATTTGAATCCTTGAGGGTGTCGGATGCGTAGTTGATACTCATGTTGGCGTAGGTGATGCCGGGATCCGGCAGCACGCCTGCATTCAGGCCCTGCTGTCCGGGCAGGTACTGGCCTTTTTGCTGACCGTAAGTCGGAGTCGCGATGAGAGCGAGAGTGCACAGAAGTACAGCCAGTCGGGGCCTGATAGCCAACGGAAATGCCTCCATTTGATTTGCGGCGGCTTCGATCTAGCAGAAGCACAATCTCGGTTCACAAGCGGCAACCGAGAGAGAGAATGCTGACATAAAACTTCTTCTTGCTAAAGAGCCCGGCGAATCAAATGAAGAGATCTGAGCCAACACTTGCGACCGTAATCTGTCTGAGTGCTGCCCTCGTTGTGGTGGGGTTGAGTGTACCATTTGGATCGATCGTTCAACTCTGTGCTTTGGCTTACTGATGGAAGGCCGCATCGATTTGATCAACTGCTCTGCAACTGAGAAGCGTGCAATTTGTACGGAGACGATGGCAGGATGGTTGGATGATTCGGATCATGCGTGTTGCTGGTCTACTTGTTTGCGTATTCGCTTCTCTCACTGCTGCTGGAGCCTCGGTGTCAACGGCGGACCTGGTGGTTTATGGCGGCACTGCTTCCGGTGTGATGACTGCTTATACAGCGGCGAAGGAAGGACTCCATGTTGTGTTGCTGGAGCCTGGGAGCCATTTGGGCGGGATGGTAACGGGCGGCCTTTCGGCGACCGACGTGGCTCATTTTCAGATCATCGGTGGATATGCGCGAGATTTTTATCGTGAAGCGGCCGCGCACTATGGCGTGCACAATCTTGACACTCACGATGCGTGGCTTTCCGAACCCCATGTTGGTGAAGAGATATTCAATTTGTGGTTGAAGAAGGCAGGTGTAGAGGTTCATTTTCATGAACGCCTGAAAGAGAGAGGTGGAGTGGCGAAGAGCGGCACGCGGGTGACTTCAATCACAACCGAAGATGGTTCGGTGTGGAAGGCCAAGGTCTTTGCCGATTGCTCCTATGAGGGCGACGTGATGGCCCTAGCAGGCGTGAAATACATGGTTGGCCGCGAAGGAATGGATGTCTACGGAGAGGACCTCGCCGGTGTGCGAGTGGATACACCGAAGCATCAGTTTCTGTGGAACGTCTCGCCGTTTGATGCAAAAGACAAGCTGATGCCGGAGGTTGACCCCGGGCCGATGGCGGCGAATGGTTCCGGCGACAAGAAGGTCCAGGCCTATAACTTCCGGATGATCCTGACCAATGATTCGGCGAACAAGATGCCGTGGACCAAACCGGCGGGCTACGACGCGTCGCGCTTCGAACTGCTTGCGAGGTATCTGCAGGAGTGGAACGCGCACATGCATCGCGATCCGAACTTTCATGACGTGATGAATCCGGTTGAGATTCCGAACAAGAAGGCGGACTTCAACAACAACGGTGCGTTTTCAAGTGACTACATCGGGAAGAGCTGGAGCTATCCAGATGCGTCGTATGCAGACCGCAAGAAGATATGGGTTGAGCACCTTCTTTATACGAAGTCATTTCTCTGGTTTATTGCATCGGATCCCCGGGTTCCGAAGTCGCTAAGGGACGAGGTGAATTCGTGGGGCCGGGCGAAGGATGAGTTCACGGATTCTGACGGATGGCCTAACCAGCTTTACATTCGCGAAGGCCGGCGGATGATTGGCCAGTACGTGATGCGGCAGGCTGATCTTCAGACAAACAGAACGAAGGCCGACTCTATTGCTATGGGCTCATACAACAGCGACTCGCACAATATTCAGCGCGTTGCCACATCTGATGGTTATGTAAGAAACGAGGGCGACGTGCAGGTCTCGGTGCAGCCTTATGAGATTGCCTTTGGAACGATGATTCCTAAGGCGGACCAGACGGAGAACCTTCTTGTGCCTGTGTGTCTCTCCGCCTCGCATGTGGCTTACTCGTCGGTTCGGATGGAGCCACAGTACATGATGATTGGGCAGGCCGCGGGAGATACGGCTGCTCTCGCGGTCAAATCAGGAATGCCGGTGGGTAAGGTTGATATTGCGGCGCTGCAGGAAAAACTGCATTCGCAAAACGCCATTTTGCATATTGAGCAAGAAGCAAAGGAAGGCGCAAGGTAGTAGAGCTGCGGCCGGTCTAGTCGCCTTCAGTCTTAGGTTGTGCTGATTTTATGGATCGGCCGAACAAGCTGCCGGCCGCGGTGAGCAACGTGGCGATCGCAGCGATATAGCCAACGACCTGCTGGGAGAGCGCGGCCTGTGTGTATAACAGCCAGGCCGCGAATCCGATTCCGATGGCAATAACAATGAACTTCAAAGCATGCCAAGTGCTTTGCTGTTCGAGTTTGACCCATTGTGCAATGTCGTCAGCGTGTTCAGGAGACAGCACGAAGCGGCGGAAGCTTTCGTTGATGATTTTGTACATGGGATCTTTGCAGACCAACTGCTTGGCCTCGAGCTGTTGGATGGCGGCAAGGTTCTTGGGATTGGACCAGCCATCCCGTGCCAATTGGTACAGCGCAAGACGTTCGGTAGAGCTCAAACGTGTCCATAATGCGTGATAGTAGGAGTCCGCAAGACCCACGACTCTGCTGACGACCCACTCGCGTGACGGCGAATCGTCGCCTGAATGTTCGTCGAGAATCGTCTCGCCTATTTCGCGCAGCTTCGACGTGTGGTCGCACTCTTGTTTAACGCGAGCGACAAAGACAGGGTCGTTTGAATGCTTATGGAGTGCACGCTCGAACTCGGGCTGCGATCGGTCTGCCAAGTGCATCTTTCTGAACTTGCTGAGAGCAGCCGCCCAGCGGCCCAGAAGGCGGCGGGTCGTACCGTCCTTACCTTCGGCAAGAGCGTCCGTAGCGTCGTCGGTAAGGGAATAGAGTGGGTCAATCGCGGAGATAATTACGAGCTTGAGATCCGATTCGCAGAGCAGATTTTCAAGAAGACTGAGCCTTGCCTGATTGTAGTTGTCGTCCTTCATGTTGAAATCAAAATGATCCAGTATCAAGACTCGCACTGACTTGTCCCAACTGGGCCAGTATGTTTTGTCCTCAGCCATCTTCTTCAATTCGATTCGCAGATCGAGGCGGTTGGTGGGAGGCAAATCGGTGATCTGCTTCCATAGTTTGCGCCCCGACTCTGCCTGATTGATCACCAAATAGTGTTCGTCGATGTCTGTGACGGTGGTCCAACCTAGGTCTGTAAAGGACGTCACGTCTTCGAGGCTGGTAAGCAAAACTTCCTTGAGCACGATGGCGAGCCAGATTCCCAAGCCTATCCACAGAAGTACCAGGAAAAGACGTTCGCGATCCCGCAATCCTTTCCAGTCTGGATAGGTTGCGGTTACGGTTTGATTGGGCCATCTCGATGTTGATTTCCAAGCCAGTTGGAAGGTGGTTGGCGCGGGCTCTATCCAGCAGTGTTCCCAGTTGTGTCTGGCATCCGCCGTTGACGCTACGCCCAATTTACTCATTTGCGCGCCGAGCGAGTTCGTGGGCAAGCTCAGTGCGAGCGCAGCGTTCGCGACCACTCGTTCGATCATTTCATTGAGGTCGTCGCGGGTGAGCTTTTCTTTTCCGGAGGAAGGGTCATCGTTCTGGCAGGGACTTGAGGTTGAAGCATCGCGCACCTCGAAGAATGGTGCCCCGACCTGCGGCGGGTCGTTATCATAGCGATCCCAATGTTCGCCAATTCGTCTTTTCACGATCAGCTCTTCTGATCCGGCGGGCAGTTTAACGCCGTAACCGTCCGCCAACTTTAAGATCGCTGTAGTATTCGCGAATGGCCGCCTCTCTCCGAATCAATTGGCCTGAGACCTCAATTTCATCTCTCTTCAAAGCGAGTTCGGTAACGGCATCGTAGGAGTACTTAAAAAAGCCAACGCACGGAACAAGTCCGGCGGCGGTGATCACGCTGAGCACGGCCAGAACGTAGGTCGTGCTGAAGTGATTCTCGACATGATTTGAGGAAAGGCCGAGCTTAGAAGAAATTTTTTCGGTAAGGTTTCCTGAAATCCTGTCTGAGAGCAAAATTGCAAGGACGCAGGCCGAACTTAATACAACCCATACATATTCCCAATCGCGAGGGTCGTTTGCGGCGCGCGAAGGGATGGCTAGTAATGATATGAGCAGGACTGTAGCCAGGAGTGCGGCTAGAACGAGCGGTCCTCGATCTGGAAAGGCAAGTTTTGAGATGCAGAACAAGAGCGACACAATTGCCACTACTACGCTGAGCCCCAGTAGAGGGGCTTCATACAATTTCGAATAAAACCACCAGAACAAGAGGAGGATCACAAGGTTCGCGGAGAAAAGTTGAAGATAGGCGACGGAATTCCTTCGTTGAGGAAAGAGAAATCGCGGCATATAGACCCATCGCCATGCTTTTCGCGCAAGAAGGTAACCTGCAGCAATTAGCAGGACTACAACAAAGTAGCTCCCAATCAAAACTGCGCAGACGAGAACGATAGCGAGGTTGAGAGTCAAAGCGATCTCGGGCTTCCGAAACACCAGAAGGAATGCCTGTGTGGTGTTGGACTCGGCTGTAGTACCTTCCAGTGCGAACTGCGGCGCTTCCAGAGTGGAGAGGTAAGCCCGTTGAGTATTTCCCTCGTATGAGATGTTGAGCGCCGTATCGACTCCGCTAAAGAGCCATGGCTTGAGCTCATTCTTGTCCAGGGAGTTTTCGCAGAAATCCTCTCTCATGTTTCGGTATGACTCCGAATGAAAGAGCACATTGCAATCGGCATCGATCACGACGAAACGGTAGCCGGGCGGCAATATTGGGTCTACGAGGGACATGGGCCGGAAGCTGAGGACTTCGACTTGAATCTGCTCATTACTCTTGAGCGGATTTCCCATTTTGTCGCGGCGCAACGCTTGTTCCTTCTGATCGTGATGCAAGTACAACCCTGCAACATCTACTTCGAACTCGTCGGTGCTTCTCGTCAGGATTGGCTGCAAATAATGAGCATCGATGGGTTGTGCTTTCCCAGTGACTGCTCTTTTGTAATAGGGCCGATTTCCAACATAGATGATTGGTGTCGGAGTCGATCTAACGTCGACCTTGTAATGTTGCCAGCCATTTTCCTTTACCCAAAAGGCGCTATCGAGGTAAGGATAGGGAAAATTGCTCGGAGGAAACCCGCTGGAATCCTTCAATAGTTCCTGCTGGATGAGGAAGTCACCCTGAAGGACAGGGGAATCGCCCTGGAGAATTTTCGGAGGAATAGACAATTTATCGAGTTGTGATACAGACGTCTCGATCTCGTCCTTGAGATTGGATTTGATCAGCTGTGTGAGTTTCTGCAGGTTTTGATCCAATCGATTTTTCTCATGCCCGTTGTAACTTGCATTGAGAAGCATGAGCATGATTGAGGTAGCGGCAAGGAGGAGCGCAAAAACCAGATACCAGCCGTCCGCGGGAGTGAATCGCTCCGTCTTGGACATGAAGCGAAGCTTGAACAGAGGCCAACTCAGACTAAGAAGAGCGGCAGCGATAAGGCCTGCCCAGATGAGTGTGGAGTAGGGGATTCTTCGACTGCTCTCATCAAACTGCCTGGCATCCCGAAGGCCAATTATGATGATGTTCCATGATTTTCCGCCGGGCAACTGAATAGGTACTGGCCTAGAGAACATCTCGTAGACCTTTCCCGCGGCAGTGATCTCGGTGAAAGCGCTTGCACCGAGGAGTCTGCCAAATCTGTCATCCAGCGCTGTATTTGAGAGTTCTTTCTGTTTCTCTCCTGAATCGGCACTTTTGACTTCTTTGCCCTTATCCGACGTGCTCTTTCTATCTGCCTGCTTTTTAGGTTCGATAGTAGTGCTGTCGGTTAACAGCGCACTCAAACTCGTGATTTGCGGCTTCGTACTGGATTTGGAGAGTGAAGGATCTGCTCCGGTCACCGAGTTTTGGAAGATCACGTTTCCAGATTCTTCCGCAACCAGGACGTCATCGAAGTGACCACGCTGCTTTTCGAAGGCTCTGCCTACTCCCTTGACGAGATCAACGGTATAGAGAGCCTGGTCTGAGTCATAGCACGAGATCGACAATGCCAGCGTCTGGCCAACAGGACGGATTTTCGTCGGAGACGTTACCGCATTCTCGCGGCTTTTGAGCGAACAGTCTTTAATCCCCTGCAGAGTTTTGGGCGAAATTGATGAATCGGTGACGTAAAGGCGCAGGAAGTTCCTGAGCGTGCTCTCTTGCTGTGAAAGATCTTGCTTTTGAACTGGAGCGGCGAGTTTGAGAGAAGCCTCGGTCGACTTCTGTGCCTTTTGGATCTGCGAGTTGAGCTCTCCGGAAAGGGTGGCGAGAGCTCGAAACCCATCTTCTTTCAGAAAATCCCTTTGACCCATGACGAAATACCGCTCATAGGCGATGAAGAATGCGAGGAGCAGCCCCCATGTTGCCAGGAGCATCAGCAACTTCCTCAGCTTTTCGCCGGACTTTAGCATCGACTGTCCCTTTGGAACTCTTTTTACGGGAGCCCGTGATACCCAGGAGAGCGAATAGTCGAGCAAATTGCGGATGCGCATTCACAGCAGCGCTGTATTCCGCGACCTTAAATGTGTTGTTGAGTAAGGAGAATACACCTGCTGTTCGTTCGCATGGGTATTCCTTATTGGCAAAGGTGACGTAGAAGGCGCGTGTGGGTGATTTTCGCGGGGTGCGTCAGAGCCGGAGTATGCGAGTCTTCTTGTTTCTTCGGCAGCTTGCTGAGTCACTCGGAGATGCGGCAGTCAGGAAGGAAGAGGGTTGCTCCAACCCTCAAGGCGATAAATCACGAGCGTTTCACATTCAACTCTGATGCCGCGGCTGTCGTAGGTTTTGGTATGAGAATTCTGCGTATGCGCTTCAGCAGAAGATGTTTCCGGCACGGATGGCGGTCTATGATGAGAGCCCTAAATATCCCAGTTGAAATTATTTCTTTACAAATATTCCAACAGACGAGCATAATTCAGCGCCATCGAGAAGCATCCCAGAAACGGTGCAAGCCCACTTCATTTGTGTGCGAGAAAAACAATGAAAAAGCAAAACTTGACTACGAGGCAGTGCGCAGGCCGAACGGTGAGAGGTATGTTCACATTCGGGATCACGATGTTTTTGCTGATTGTTACTAACGCGTGGTCGCAAACGAGCGGCACGGGCTCCATACAAGGCATTGTGACTGACCCTACGGACGCCGTGGTTCAGGGGGCGAGGGTCACAGCGACGAATGCGCTCACCGGTGTTGGTTCTGAAGCAACTACGACCGAGGCCGGTCGATATGTTATCCCGTTGCTCAAGCCCGGTCCCTACAACGTAACGTTTACATCCGCCGGTTTCGCTGTCCTGACTCAGAAGAATATCGTCGTCGATGCGCTCGCAGCTGTGGCGGTGAACGCGAAACTGTCGACGAATACGGTGTCCGACGTTGTCACTGTTACAGGGGAACAGGCCGCGCTGCAGACAGAAGACCTTCGACTGGGCTCCTCGATTACGAACGAGACCTACGATTCTCTTCCGCTGGCGCAGAATAAATCTGCTCGCGATCCCTCAGCCTTCATTGGGCTTTCTGTGGGAGTGAACAGCTTCAGTGTGCAACCGGCGGGTCCATCGACTGCTTCCTTCAACGGCGGACAGACCTATCAAAACGAGACGTACCTTGAAGGTATTCCGATGACGAGTGCCGGAACGCAGAGCGATACGCGCAATCTGGCATTTGGTATTTCTGTAGAAGCGGTAGAGCAATTCCAGGTTGCCGTGACCGGATCCGAAGCGACGTATGAAGGCCAGGGCGTGTCGAACTTCATCGTCAAAACAGGAGGCAATAAGTTTCACGGAAGCGCTTACGAGTTTTTCCGCAACACAGTTTTGGACGCGAAGCCGTTTTTCTCGACGGGCCGTCAGCCCGATCATCAGAATGAATTTGGCGGAAGCTTTAGCGGTCCGATTTTCAAAGACAAGCTTTTCTTCTTTGTGAACTACGACGGCTATCGCTATTCGTCGGCCACGCTTCCCACGCCGCAGAACATTCCTACACTTGCGGAGCGGAACGGCGATTTCAGCGCGCCAGGATTCCAGGCGATCTACGATCCGACGACATGCTTAACCACCAACGCAAGTGGAGCGTGTACTTCGCGGCAGCAGTTTTCGTATAACGGCGTTCTGAATGTCATACCCCCAAGTCGTCTTTCTGCCGCAGCAAAGTCCTTTCAGTCCTATTTGCCGGCGCCGATTAACTCCAATATCTCAGCCAACTACATCTCATCGTTGCCTGACAGAGTTTCGAATGACAATGGAACGGCGAAGGTCGACTATGCTTTCTCGCCCAAACACCGGATCTATGGCCTTTTCGCGCGGGGCAAGTATGCCAACCCCTTGACTGGAAGTCTTGCCGCAGGGACGCTGACCACACAATCTGCGTTGCCGGTACCGTACCCTGCATCACGAAGTGTGATCGAGTATGCGACGGTCGCTCAGATACATGAGGATTGGACGATAAGTTCGAATCTTGTAAATGATTTTGGCTACGGATTAAACCGAATGTATATCCCTCTTGTCAGCAATACAGCAGATGGCAACTACCCGTCCAAAGCCGGACTGAAAGGCTTGCCTCCGGGTATTGCGAGCACAGCATTTCCTGAGGTTGCCTTCGCTGGGAACAATATCCCGGTGAGTTGGCTAGGAACCAACTCTCGCGTGAACACGGAAGCGCAGACCAGCTATACCGTGCAGGACAATCTGTTGTGGAACAAGGGTCGTCATTCAATGACCTTTGGGTATCAGTGGCAGGCGCTGCAGGATAACTTTAATAATCCGCTTACGGGCACCATGGCGGTTTTCAACTTTGGTCCAAATCAGACATCGAACTTCAACGCATCGGCTGCATTGAATACGGCTACTGGAAATGCGTACGCTAGCTACTTATTGGGTGCAGTGGACAGCAGCTCGGTAACGTATAACTCCGTTATCGAGACGGGGGGACGCTATAAAACCCATGCTGGATATTTTCAGGATAATATCAAGGTGAATCCTGGCCTAACAGTCAACTTTGGCCTTCGCTATGACGTCTGGGAACCATTCAAAGAGGTGCTCGACCGCCAGACGTTCTTTGACCCTACTCTTGTGAACCCAGTGGCTGGCGGACGACTGGGAGCTCTCAATTTTTCTGGTTACGGTGCGGGACGATGCAATTGCCGCACTCCCGTGAATGTTCACTACGGTAATTTTGGTCCGCGCATTGGCTTCGCTCAGAAGGTTGGCAACAACACTGTCGTTCGAGCTGCCTATGGAATTCTGTACGCACATGCAGGTGCTGTGGGTGGCCGTGTTAACGGACGCCAGGGTCTCAGTCAAATAGGATTCAATAACAGCGGATCTTCGACTGGCACCGTTACGGGGCAGCCAGCCTACTACTGGGATGCGGGTGTTCCTGGCAATGCGCTGACTCCACCATTTTTCAACCCAAGTTACGGGATCGGGTTCATCTCTGCTTCGGCGCCGGGGGCCGCTGCAATCGGTGCAGGCCCTGGCACGGCTCAGACTCTGAGTTATGCCGATCGGCAGAGAGACGGGCAGCCGCCTCAGTATCAGAATTTCTTCCTCAACGTTCAACACTCGTTTGGGAACTATACGACATTCAGTATTGCGTATAGCGGGAGCGTCGCTCGCTATCTTCCGGGAGCGGGAATCGCGAATCAGTACACCAATCAAATTCCGTTGCAATACCTTCCGCTAGGTTCGCTTCTGACCCAGACGCTGAATGCAACGACACAGGCGCAAGCAGCAGCGCTTGGTTTCACAGTCCCCACTCCATTTCCGAACTTTACGGGAACAGTCGGCCAGGCGCTCAAACCCTATCCGCAATACAACAGCATCAGCTATCCCTGGGGCGATATTGGAAAGTCGTCCTACAACTCTCTGCAGATGACGTTCAACCGCCGGGTTTCGAACGGTCTCACCTACATGGTCAACTACACCTTCAGCAAGGAGATGGACGACCTCGCCAACGTACGTGTTCCAGGGTTGAACTATCTTGAGTACACCGTTGGCGCTTTGTACCGACGTCATGTGGTTCAGTCGACGTTCGTCTATAAGTTGCCATTTGGCAAGGGGCGGAAGTTTAATCCGGACAATGCGATCCTTCGCGCAATGGTCAGCGACTTCCAGTTTACGGGAATCGTTACGGGATCATCCGGCGCTCCTTTATCGGTTGTCGGGACCTGCAACGGGGGCGGCATCATTGACGCGGCTTGCTACCCGAATCTGACGCCAGGATTCACGGGTCCAGTGACTGTAGATACAAAGCCGCATACCCAACAGGACGCTACGACAACGCCGCGCATTAAGGCAGCTGCATTTACGAATCCCGCTGCATTTACTTACGGCAATGCAGCGCGTAATGCGCCTTATGGTCTTTTTGCACCCCACGTAACGAACATTGACGCGAGCGTACGTAGAGAATTTCCTATTCACGAGTCGGTCAAATTGCTTTTCCAGGCAGATGTTTTCAACCTGCCAAACAGAACTTACTTCGGAGCCCCGAACACAACTCTGAGTTCTACAGGCTTCGGAACTTATACCAATCAAGGCAACTCGTCCAGGAAGTTCCAATTCAGCGGAAGGGTTTCGTTCTAGGGTTTCTGCGGAGCTATAAAGACACGCGCTATAGCAGCGGCCTATCCTTCGTCTCGGGAATCCAGAACCAACATAGGGCCGCCAGAATGAAGGCGGCTCCTGCTATGGCGAACGCAATGCCGAATCCGTGCTGTTGAGCCATGCTTCCAACGGCAAACGGAGCAGCTGCACTTGCCACGCGGCCGACGTTGTAAGCAAAACCCTGTGCCGTGGCACGGACCGGGGTTTCGTATATCTCTGCCGTCACGGTGGCAAAGCCGGTGTAGTAGCCGGTTCCGAAGAATGCCACGAGCGGACCCAGGGCTATCAACATCCACGGAGTATGAACGCGCGAATAAAAGAACATGAGCAGCGCGGCTAATACAAGATAGACAACATAACAGCGTTTGCGTCCGAACAGATCGCTCAGAAAACCGAAGCTGATGTAACCCAGCCACATGCCGGCCTGCATCGCGATGACAGTGATGGACATCGCGTGGGCGGTTAGTCCGACGCCACCTCGATCGTGAGGCAAAGAGAGATAGGCGGGAACCCAGAGATTGAAGCCCCACCATGCAAAGAGCGTGCAGGAGTTCATGAGCGTAATGGCGATGGTGATTCGTCGGAGGTCGCGCTTAAAGATACGGCGAAATCCATGCATGAAGCCGCTGTCACGCGTTGTTCTGCGTTGCCACAACTCAGGTTCCTGTACGCGTCGGCGCACGGCAAGCGTAAAGAAGGCAGGAAGAATCCCCACGAAGAAGACCGCGCGCCAACCTTTCCAGGGGAGGATGAGGCCGGCAGCGAGAGCGGCGAGTGCGTAGCCGATGGCCCATGAACTCTGCATGATTCCGAGCGCTTTGCCGCGATGTTTATCGGGCCACGTTTCAGAGACGAGCGCGGCACCGCTCGCCCATTCGCCCCCCATGCCGATGCCGAGCAGAATCCGGAAGATTGCAAGTTGGATGATGTTTTGAGCGAAACCGCATGCCGCAGTGAAGATCGCATAGATAAGAACGCTACCTATCAGAGCACGGACGCGGCCGTAGCGGTCAGCGATGGCACCAAAGGCCAGTCCTCCCACTGCCGCTGAGAGAAGTGTGATAGATCCGAGGATCCCGGCCATCTGTTTGGTGATTCCGAGATCCACTATCAGCGAGGCCAGGACGAGCGCATAAAGCATCACGTCGAAGGAATCCAGCATCCAGCCGAAACAGGCTGCGGCGAGAGCGCGCCGAGCTTCGGGCGTTGATTGACGCCACCAATCGAACCGGCTGGGTCGCGAGATTTCGGCTACGTGTGACGCTTCGGTCATTCGATGCCCTTGTCGGTATTGGCTCGTCCAAATCCGCCTCCGCCTGGTGTTTCGACGCGGAGTCGATCGCCGGGCACAAGTTCGAGCCGTGCTTTAGCAGATATCTTTTCGACAGTACCATCAGCGTGGATAACTTCATTCCTTCCACAAGCGCCGGGCTCACCGCCATTCGCTCCATATGGGTGGCTGGCGCGACGTTCGCTGAGCAATGTAATAGAGGTTTCGGTCAACATCTCATATTCGCGCAAAATTCCTTCTCCCCCTGGATATCGCCCGGGTCCGCCGCTATCTTTCCGCAGTGCATAGCGGCGTATACGAATGGGGAGGTAATGCTCGATCGCTTCTATGGGCGTATTCCGCGTGTTGCTCATGTGGGTATGCACTCCATCGAGACCGCGCATGCCATTGCGGCCGCCCATACCACCACCGATGGTCTCGTAGTAGGCGAAGGGAGAGCCGTCATCAGGCCGCTTTCCACCCAGGGTAACGTTGTTCATGGTTCCCTGACTGGCGGCGGGAATGATGTGTGGGAGCGCCTTCGCAAGCGCGCCGAGGACGACGTCTGTAATCCGCTGAGAAGTCTCCACGTTTCCACCCGCTACAGCCGCCGGATGCACGGCGTTGACAATTGTTCCCTGTGGAGCGGTGACATGAATAGCACGCGAAATGCCGGCGTTATATGGGACGTCCTCCTTGATCAGACATCGAAAGCAGTAGAGCGTGGCGGAAAGGGTGATGGCAAAGTTTGCATTGACACCACCAGTGGTTTGAAGGTCTGTGCCGGTGAAATCTACCTCGGCCTGATCACCGGCGATGCGGACTGTCGCGTGAATGCCGATGTTTTGGCGGCTGAAGCCGTCGTCGTCCATTGCGTCTTCGAAGCTATAGTCGCCATCGGGAATAGCGGATATCGTGTGGCGAAGGATGCGCTCGGCGTAATCCTGCACTGCTCGAGCGTGCTTTCGAACCTGTCCAAGCCCGTGTTGCGTCACCAAATGCCGAAGCCGCGTCTCGGCGACACGGTTTGATGCAATTTGAGCACTGAGATCCCCCTCGCGCTCGATGGGAGTTCGCACATTTGCGAGAATCAGTGCCATTACATCGCTGCAAATCTCACCGCGACACACGAGTTTTATTGGGGGTAAGATGAGCCCTTCTTGAAAGATCTCCTGGGCAAGCGGCATTGAGCCCGGGCTGACGCCGCCTACATCGGAGTGATGAGCGCGATTGGCGACATAAAACGCAGGTGTTGATCCCTCATCGAGAAAGATGGGCTGCACGAGAGTGATGTCAGGGAGGTGAGTGCCACCCTGGAAAGGGTCGTTAAGAATGACCATGTCGCCAGGTTCCATCGGTACCCGGCGGATGGCAGCCTCGACAGAGAGCGGCATAGCGCCAAGATGTACAGGCATGTGATCGCCCTGTGCGATGGTCTGGCCATGCTCATCGTAGATGGCGCAGGAATAGTCAAGCCGTTCCTTGATATTGGGGGAAAACCCGGTGCGGCGGAGCGTTATTCCCATCTCCTCAGCGATCGAGATGAAGATGCTTTTGAATATCTCGAACTCAATAGGATCAACCGTCTCATCCGAATAGCCGCTATCCTTCGTTGCGGTGATTCCGTTGAGCGGGTTGTGACCCCGCGCTCTGGCTCGCGTAGCGACGAGGGCACCAACGCTGTCGATCCGGAGATGGTAATGCGGTGGAATGACGGTTGTGGATTCACCACTAACGATAATTGCCGGGCCTTCTCCCTCCATGCCAGGGAGTAATGATTCGCGATGGTAGATCGCAGTCTCATGCCATTGACCTTCAAACCACGTTTTGCGGTTGCTCGCAGGCTGAGGCAAGTGCATGCTGACTGCGGTTGAAGAGGGGAAAACAGGCTTCTGCGTAATGCCTGCAGCATTGACCCGGACGTTGACGACTTCAGTGATGCGAGAGGGATTTGAATAACCGTAGAGCCGCAGGTGCCGGTTGTTGAACTCTTCATTGAACCCCGCAGTGAGGGGCACGTTGATTTCATATGACTGCCCTTGGTAGCGCATATCGAGTGAGCATTCGATGACGATGTTTTGCGTCTCGAATCCCTCGCGGGCGAGGTCTATCTGGGCCTTGTCGACCAAGGGGGCAAGATGTTGCTGCAGATTTGAGAAGCTAACGGTGTTCGATAGCTTCAGGATGGTCTGCGAATAATCTTTTCGCACGTCTGCCAGAAGCATGCCCAGCGCTGAGAGGACGCCTCCATGCTTGGGAAGAATCACGGTGCGGATTTCGAGAGCGTCAGCAATCTCACAAGCGTGCATGCCCCCTGCTCCGCCGAAAGCAAGCAGAGCGAAGTCGCGTGGATCGTAGCCGCGCTGCACCGAAACGGCTCGTATTGCGCGCTCCATATTGGCATTGGCAATCTGGATGATTCCTTCCGCCAATCGCGTGGGAGTAATCCCAAGTTTGTCCGCGAAGATCTCGGCATGTTTTGAGGTGCGCTCGACATCAAGTCTCAAGCGGCCACCGAGAAAATATTTTGGATCGAGTCGGCCTAGCAGGAGGTTGGCATCAGTGACAGTAAGTTGTTCTCCCTTGCCATAACAGACAGGGCCTGGCTCGGCGCCAGCACTTTGGGGCCCTACACGCAGCGATCCACCGCTATCGCGGTAGGCGATTGAGCCTCCTCCGGCTCCGACCGAATGGATGTCGAGCATGGGTAGACGAACGGGGAAGTCGCCGACGGTGGACTCGTTCGTCGTGCTCAACTGGCCGTCGATCAGGCTTACGTCGGTGGACGTGCCCCCCATGTCAAAGAGAATGACTCGGTCGAAACCAGAGGCGCGAGCGACCGTGTGCGCTCCTATCGCGCCGGCTGCAGGGCCTGAAAGGATGGTACGAACGGCAGAGTTGCTGGCTATGGCCGCGGAGATGGCGCCTCCGTTCGACTGCATGATGTGGAGACGCGTGCCATCGAGCCCCTGTTTAAGCGCTGAGAGATAGCGTGACATGATTGGGGTTACGTAGGCGTTGACTACGGTGGTGCTCCAACGCTCGTACTCGCGATACTCCGGGAGAACAGCGTGCGAGGTGGAGACAGTAAAGCCAGCTTGTTGAAGATGCGACGCAACTTTCTGCTCGTGGAGCGGATTTGCGTATGAGTGAAGAAGGCAGACGGCCACACAATCTACGCTCGCCTCGCGCAGCGTTTCTGTAAGATCGTCAAGTTCCGGTATCTGTAGAGGCTCAAGCACATTTCCGTGACAGTCGAGTCGTTCAGTAACTCCAAAGGTCAACCCCGGTTCGATCAATGGCAGCTTGCCTGGCACCAGGAAGTTATAGAGCTCGCTCCGGGTTTGTCTCCCGATCTTAAGGACATCTTCGAAACCCTTCGTGGTGACCGACGCAACGCGAGCGCCTTTGCGCTCGAGAAGCGCGTTCGTGGCAACGGTTGAACCATGAATTATTTCGGAGATCGCATCGGTCTCTCGTAGATCTTGAATACCGGCGAGAATGGCTCGTGCCGGGTTGTCCGGGGTCGAGCGCACCTTGTGGACGGTAAGGCCTCGAGTGTCAAGGCGCACTAAGTCTGTAAAGGTCCCGCCTGTATCTACTCCGATTCGAATCATTTTTGCCCCAGACCACAGTTACAGAAGTTGTTGCAACTTCTCACACTATTCTCGCGAATATCGAGGTTCGGTCCACAAACCTCAAGATCAGAGGTCCCAATCCTTCTCGATCGTGTGCAAGAGGTCAACCAATCTCTCCACAAAAGCGTTTCTTTGGCAGGTGCTTTTTCCGCTGGTGGAAGAAATTTTTCATGGCTGAGATAGGGCGTTATTCATATGAAAGTAGCCCGTCGAATGGGGCATATGAGAGTTTGTGGATACCTTGTCTAAATAAATTTCGTTGGATGATCTGTATTTGAAAGATAGTCTTGACAACCCTTGCCATTAAGGAGGAAGCTTACTCCCGTTCCAAATTGGTCTGACCTCACGAGGAAAAGATACCGGCGATTTTGTCGACGCGGCCAGACCAGGTTGAGTGTGACTTTGAGGCTAGGGAGTGAACGATGCGTACGAATCTAAGTCCTAAGAGCAAAGCAAGCGGATTAGCCCGGTTTCCAAGGCTTCTCCTTATCGGAATCGCGATTCTTCTTAGCACCATCCCCCTAAGTGCCCAACTCGCGGGCAAGGGGTCGATCAAGGGAAGCGTGACGGACCCCACGGGAGCCGTTGTTCCCAATGCAACCATCACCGCAACGTCTACGACTCGCGGAACAAAGCTTACTGTCACGAGCACTGCGGCCGGCGACTACAATCTTTCACCACTGGATCCCGACATCTACACGGTTACGGTAAAGGCTGCTGGTTTCTCCACGACAACGCAGCAGAACGTTCACGTCAACGCCCTTGAGGTTTCCGATGTGAACATCGCCCTCAATGTCGGCTCAGAGAACGAGACTGTTACGGTTTCGTCCGCTCCTCCAGAGATCGAAACCAGCAATGCCACGCTCGGCGGGACGATGGAGAACGAGCTGTATTCCGCTCTGCCCATCGAGATGGGAGCCTATGGGCAGCCCGACCAGCGCCGCGCCACCGATTTCGCGTTCCTGATGCCTGGCGTGCAGGCCAACAACACCAACGGCAACGCAACCACGAATACCGGTATCGTCAATGGCTCGGGCAGCCGCGGAGCTGTCAGCGCCGTCTACATCGACGGTCTTCCCTTCGTACGTGCAGGCGGCAACGGCGACCCGCGCTTCGTGTGGACTGCCATCTCCGTCGATGCGGTCGATCAGTTCCAGGTGCAGACCACCGGCTACTCCGCCATCTATGAGGGCCAGGGAATTCAGAACTACAACATCAAGCAGGGCGGCAACAAATATCACGGGGCTGCCTACGAGTTCTTCCGCAACACAGCGCTCGATACATGGGGATTCTTCGGCCCTCTGAATGTCAACCCCATTACCGGTAAGCCTTCAAAGCCCGTCGAGCACAGCAACGAGTACGGAATTCACCTCAGCGGCCCGCTCGTTCCAATCGGCAGTTTGAAAGAGAAGCTGTTCTTCTTCGGCAACTACAACGGCTTCCGTTATACGAGCCAGACCCCCACACCCATGACCTTTCCCACGGCTGCAGAGCAGGCCGGAAACTTCCAGGGTCTCGTCACGTGGAGGCATCTTCGATCCGTTCAGTCAGACACAGTGCACGGCCTTTTATGGCCGGCCATGCCGTTATCGCTATGGCTTCACCCGCGGAGCGAACGCCTCTTCTCCGCAGGTTTCGCTGTGTCCTACGAATCCCACGAGCTGCCAGGACATTATCCCGGCGAGCCAATTTTCCGCCGTCGCTCTCAAACTCCAGAGCTTCCTGCCTGGGAGGCATTGGAACGTCGGCGACCAATAACTACATCTCGCCCAATTTCACCAGCCTGAACAACTGGTCCACCACAAATCGAATCGACTACAACTTCACTTCGAAGGACACGCTGACGTTTATGGGCGCCATCGGCCGTCAGGCCAGCGCTGTGCCTCAGGGCCAGACCACGGCGGGACGCAACATCGGTCCTGTGCCGTACAACTGGGGCCAGGCATTCGCTCCGAAGACCGCCGTAGGCATAATTGAAGAGACCCACATCTTCAACTCGCATATCGTTAACCAATTCAAGTATGGATATGCGCGGTACGATGGTCCAACCATTCAGCCCAACCAGGCTGCTCCCTATGCTGGATCGAACTGGATTACGGGGCTTCCTGCGGGGCAGGCTGCTGGAGCCTTCCCGATCGTGACCTTTACGGGAACTAATGCTCCGACTAATTGGTCGGGGCAAACCGCAAATGTCACTCTCGCGCAAAACTACACGCTTCTTGACAACGTGCAATGGAACATAGGCAAGCACTCCTTCACCTTCGGCGGTCAGATCGCGTGGTTGCTTTATAACGTGACCCCCAACACAGGAGGTTCGAGCGCTCTGACGATTGCCAACTCAGTGAATGAGACGGCTGGATTTCAGAACTCAACCGCTATCGCGATTGCGCCAAACACTGGCCACTCCTATGCCAGCTTTCTGGTTGGCCAGATCGATCGTGGCACCCTTACCCAGAACCTCGTTCAGGCATACGGGTCGCGGTTCCGCGCTATCTCGCCTTATGTCCAGGACAACTGGAAGGTCACCTCGAAACTGACGCTTGATCTGGGGCTTCGCTACGACTTTTTCCCGTCGGTTCGCGAGGTGCACGACAACATGAGCTTCTTCGTCCCCACGCTGGCGAACCCTGCCACAGGCGTAAATGGAGCACTGCAATTTGCGGGCACCGGAGCTAACACCTGCAACTGCCAGTCGCCCGTCAACAACTACTACAAGAACTTTGGCCCGCGCATCGGTCTTGCTTATCAGGTTGATCCAAAGACAGTCATCCGCAGCAGCTACGGTGTGATGTACACCCACGGCAACGGAGTTGGCGGCGGTGCCGGCATCGCGGGCGCAGCAACCAACACACTTGGATTCTCAGCCAGCCCAGCCTTCGCTGCTAACTCTTCGTTCCTGACGACGTTTCCACTTACTGGTACCAGCAATGCTTTCCCGGCATATGCGCCCCCCGTGGGGCGCGGCGCCGGACCTTCCTTCGGAACGGGCTTCACGACAGCGGCAGGGTTTACCGGGACGCCGCAGAATGTCGCCTACTATGATCCCTATCTAGGCGGGCGCGCACCGCAGTACATCAATTGGAGCTTCGGCTTCCAGCATCAGTGGACTGAGGGTCTCACCACAAACATCACCTATGTCGGGTCACAGGGACATTTCCTGATCGCCGACGCAGGCAATGCTCGCGGTTATTGGGCCAACCAACTCGATCCGAAGTACCTCGCGTATAACACGTCCACCACTAACAATCTTGCTCTCAGCGGCGCGCAGGCGACTGCTTTCTGCCAGGCGAATCAGTTGCCCTGCCCGGCGAACTTTACGACAAGCCAGAGTCTCGCCACTGCTCTGAGGCCGTTCCCGTTCCAGGGCGTTACCGACTTCCTGGGTAATGTTGCGAACTCCAACTACCACGCGCTTCAGACGCAGTTGAATATGCGTGCCTACCACGGACTGACCGTAATGGTTAACTACACATGGTCGCGCTCCATCGATAATGGGGGCACCTTCCGAAGCGGTTACGACATCCCGGCTGCATTCTCAGGAAACGGCCAGGCCTGGAAGCAGGGCCGCATCGAGCGCTCCGTCTCAACCTCAAACCAGCCGCATCACCTGGTCGTTACCGGCGTATGGGCGATGCCCTTTGGCAAGACAGTATTCGCGGGCAATGCATGGTCGCGTGCAATCCTTGGAGGCTTCAAATTTTCGGAGATCTTCCAGGTATACTCCGGATCTCCACTGGCGATTACGTCCTCAATCTGCGGCTTCAATCCTGCGCAAGGCAGCGTAGGTTCGGGCTCCTGTATGCCGACCTATAACAATTCCTTCGTGGGCCCGGCACGCATCCATGGCAAATGGGGCGAAGGGGTTACGACCGCCAACTTCAACACGTCGAACTCTTCGACTACGCAAACATCGGCCAACCAATTCATCGATGTGAGTTCGTTCGTTGCCCCGCCAAACAACATATTCGGCAACACGTCGCGCACGGCACCCTACAACATTTATGGCCCTGGTAACTATCAGTTGGATATCGCCCTGGCGCGCAGTTTCCCGCTGCATCTCGGTGAATCGTCCAGACTGAACCTCCGCGCCGAAATGTACAACCTTACGAACCACACTCTCTTCGGCGTTGCCAGTACAGTTTGGGGTACTGGAAACTTCGGGCAAGTTACATCAAGTGCATCCTACACACGTAGAGCCGCCCAACTCTCGGGTCGTATCGAGTTCTAGCCAACTCTCATTACAAACGATAGCCGCCGGAAAACCGGCGGCTATCGTTGCTTCACTCACGGACTTTCACTTCGTGTTTGCCGGCTGAGATTGGGCCTTTGGAGATGCGATCGCCAGGTTAGGCGTCAAATGCACAGTGTTGTTCATCTGAGTTATCTCAGGAACACTGCCATTGGATTCGATAGTGATCGAGCCGCCCTCGATGATTGATCTTGGGGGTAGCTGGAGATAAATGGTCGCGAATTTGGGCTGAAGGTCGATGGGGGCTTTGAGGGCGGGGGTGTTTGCCGACGCCAGCGTTACGCCATTCCGGTCACGTAGAACGACTTTGGCAGACGGAGAATCCACAGCACCGAGGCTGTGAATGGTAACGGCGATGCGGGTTCCTTCGATCTTGATGTCTTCCGGGTCGATGCCGAGGTCCGGACGCTTCCAGTACGGAATTCCCTTCTGCTTAAGGGTGAGCTCAAGCAGAGTCGTGGTCCGTGGAGCAAAGGTGATGTCGAGACTATGGCTGCGCTCAAAGGTTTCGGTACGAGTGGTTGCGTTGCCGAGCGAAGCACCTGACTCGGTCTGAGTGCTTTGTCTGATTTCCCATTGGCCGGGATCGATCTCCCATCCGGTCATCTGCGCGCTTACGGGCTTGTCGTCCAGATTGTAGGCAAGAATACGAATGTGATCGGGTGTGCCTTCAGGGACCAGAATAGCGACGCTCTCATCGTTGGCAGGTGCGGCGAACCGCCAGCTTACGACGTTCCCCGGATAGATGTAATTGCGCATGAGTGCGACACCGCCCAGTCGAGAGCGCTGGAGTTCGCCGTTGTTGAAGTAGACACGATCGATCCAGAGGCTTCCTTCGCGGTTGATGAACTGCCTGCCATAGGCGGTTTCGATCTGCGTTGCGTAGACCTTCTCGAGATGGGTCGTATCTCCGGTGAGCTGCCATGCGAGTTGTTCGTTGGTCTCGCCCGCGTTGCCGGAATCGGTTCGGCGGTTCGGCGCATTCGTGGCAAGTAGTTGCTTGCCCCAGGTGTCGCGAACATGCAGGATGTCGAGCGCATCCGCGTTGATGGTGCGGAGCGAGTCGGGGCCGTTGTCATTGAAGGGAGCGATGTATTTGTTGTCGCCTGTCCACTTGTACGCAGCCCAAAGCATGAACCAGGGAGTCATCGTTCCGTTGCTAGGCAGGTCTTCGTTGGTATGGAAGTTGACGGAGAAGTGCATGGTCATTTTGCCGTTGGCGTCGGGACGGCGATGCGCGAGGAAACCATCTGCGATCTCCTCGACCATTTTTCGGGTGCGAGGCGCGCCGTTGAAAGAGACGAGTTGGAGCGCTGGATGGAAGACCATGTAGGAGCGATCTTTGCCCCAGCCCCAAACGCCACCTTCAGCCATTTTTGTGCCACTGAAGTAGACAGATCGAATCTGTCGCTGGCCGGCGCTGTTGTAGCCGGTGAGCCACTCAAGGCGCCGCGACGTCTCCATGGCTCGCTCCAACATGCGCGGACTGCCGTAGTCCAGCATCAGCGATTGCCCGAGGACGTTGAGCCCATCTTCGTAGCTGTGCAACTCGTCATACTGTGCACTGGAGAGGCCGTTGGAGAACATCTGTTGTGCGTAGATCGCTTCCATGGTCTTGAGGAGCGAGGTCTTGAGCTTATCGGGATCGGCGCCCATGAGAGCGAGACCAGGCCACCAGTTGAGGAAATCGCTATCGTCTGAGAGACCGCCTCCAAACTCACCGTTGGAGATCTGGCGGTTGTCGATGTACCAGTTAATGAGGCTCTTGAGCTGGCGGAGGTCTTCTACTTGAAGGAAAGCCCACTGTGGAACTCCGGGCGGGGCCTGGGGCCGCGTGAAAGGTGGCTTCAGCTGCTCATGATTTGTCTCGTTCCAATACTTGCGGCCGAGATCGTTTTCAGGGTCGACGCGGAGAAGATCGGTGATGTCGGCATAGTAGCGGTTGAAGATATTAAGTTTGCGCGAGTTGACGGACTCTTCGACGAGGTTGGCGTAGTTGTCGCGGACCTGCGTTAATCGGTCGGAGATGTGCTCCGCAAGGGCGTCTTTATAAGGTTTGAAGATGAGTCGAAGGTGCATGCCTTCAACCGATTGGGTACCAAACTCCGGACTGGCTGACGCGATGGTGAGGTAGAGGCTTTTGCCGTTGGGCAGGATGCGATCGCGGGTGTCGAGCCAGAGCGTGTAACCTTGTCCCGGTTTTACCGAGAAGTTGAAATCGAGCATGTTGCGCATCGGCCAAATCGGATCCTTGATCTGGATGTTCATCGGGATCAACTCGCCGTGCGTTGGCTTGACGTTGAGCGGGGGCAAGTCAATCGCTATGCCATCGAGGCCGGCGTTCATGTTGTCCCAGCCATAGGAAACACCGTGTCCGACGTTTGCCTGGACTCCGCGATAATCGGCTGGGATGAGGACATGGACGATGGGCAGTGAGGATTCGTTGCCCGATGGAGAAGTGGTGGTCGAGCCGCGGTTAGGGGAGGGAGTACCTCCGCTGGTGGAAACGAAGGGCGTCGCAACCATGGTGTTACGCTCGTCTGCAGCGAAGCGGCCGCGAATGAAGTCCGTTGAGGGCGTAAGCGAAGGATTGTCATTGTCCTGATTGGTCTTGATGGAATAGCTCAGAACTGCAGCGCCCTTTGGCTCTGCGCCAGCGTGAACGTAGTAGGCTGCGAACTCTTGGATAGGCCACTCCTGCTCAGCGTTAGTGAAACGAATTTTCTCGCCGCGCAGCGGTTGCTTGAGATCGAATGTAGTGCGTTGGGAGTCGCGAGACTTCTCAAAGAGCGTCTTCGCCAACACAGGTGACGTATCGTGCTGGTCGGGGTCGGCCACTGCACCGGCTTGGCCAGCGCCGGGAGTTAGAAGATCGAACCTGCCCCAGGCACCGCCGCGCGTCTCGAGATGATTCCAGGCTTCATCTGGCAAGGAGAAGGTGACGGATTTGCCGGAGACTGAGTAGCAGTCCCAGTCGGGAAGTTGAAAGTAGTCGAGACGACCGACGAGGCGCGAGCGGTTGTACACGCCGGGCCATGTGGTTTCAGGGATGCCGTCTGTGCCCTTCCACCACCAGCGCTTCATGTCATAGGCGTCATGGATCTCGACTTTGCGAATGGTGGTCTCAGTTGCTGGCAAAGGCGCAGGAATATTCCGTGGGTTACTCCAGCCATAGCGGGAATACCACTCCTGCTGCCACTCGGGTCGAGAGTCGTTTCGCAGCACGGAGGGGATATTTTCCGGGACTTCACCCTTCGCAAGCGAGGCGATGTTCTCGTCGGAGAGCATCCGGTCGTAAATACGGAGCTCATCGATATCGCCTCCACGGTCGTAGTTATAAGTGCTTTCGACACCGGTTGGTGCAATGATGCGTGAGTGCGGCCCGAACTGATCGAGCGCGGCATCGAACTGGCCGGTAGCGGCCTTAGTCCCAGCCAGCTTACCGTTGACGTAGAAGCGGATGCCAGTGTTCTCGTCCCAGGCAAGCGCGAGATGGATCCATGTGTTCGGCTTGGGGAAATTGGGCATTGTGACAGAAACGCGAGTGCGACCGAGGTTCACGTCGGTGACGAAGGCGTCGAAGCCGTGCCCGTTGTAGTCGATGCGCAGCCAAACCATGTCCCAACTGGAGTGATCGCCGTAGCCGACACGGAAGACGGGGAACTCCGTTTCGTCGACGGGATCGCGAGGTCGCCAGTGGAATGAGAGTGTTCCACGTTGCGAGTAGATGTTTCCGGGTGCCCAGTAAGACAGCAGCTGGTTGTTCCCGCATTGCAGGTAGGAGCCTTTGGCGCCGTCCGGCAGGATCTTCACGTCATAGAGGTAGTTGGGGTCGGGTATGCTTCCTGCCGCGTAGTCGGCTTTGAATCCGTGATCGCCAGAAAGGTAAAAGAGAAGCCCGGGCTCTTGTGTCGTGCGTCGGGAAGAGCTTTGCTGTCCGAAGCAAGTGAACGATATGAGCAGGCACGAGACGAAAGTTGGTAGTAAAAAACGGCTGATAGTTAGGCGTTGTTGTATGCCAGAACGTGAGAACCCCATCCGCTATTACTCCTCCGAACACCGCAAGCTATCTGACATCGCTGCGCTCTTGTTACAAAGTACGAACGGCTAAAGCAGAATGTTGCAGCACTGTTCTGGAGGTTCATTCCGCCCGGATCTCGACCACGGCAACTGTGTAGGGATCTAGGTCAATGGAGAAGTCCTTCGCGTAGTTGAGCGGTCGGGTCACCGGAGCGATCGCGCCTGGATGCTCGAGTGATGCAGAATCCATCAGCCCTGCGGTAATCGTGTGCAATCTTGCGTCTGCCTTTTCCGGGGCGCCTACGCCCTGGAGTCTCACAAGCAGAGTGTTGCGCTGCGGGCGGTAGTTGACGGCCTTGATCACGATACGGCGGCCGTCAGCGCTTGCCGTGGCGATGGCGTCGACAGAACCCGGCAGCCACTCTTCCGGCTTTATGGTGGAGATCTGGTCGAACAGATGCTTGCGGTCAGGGAGATCGTGGAAGGATCCGGTTGCCGCGGCGAGGTATCGCTCCGCATAGTGATCGCGAAAGAGCTTCTCGACCATATAGCTCCCACCGGGAAACCACGAGACGTGGTCGTGATAGATGGAGGATGTCCAGGTGGGATCGTCCGTCGTGTTTCGCATCAGCAGAGCAGGGCAGGTCATCGTCAGGTTTGGGCTGAGTTCTTCGTAGAGCATGAGGCTGCCGGCGGCATGAAGTCCTGCGCGCCAGTCGTAGGTGTGCTGTAGGCTCCATTCGAGGACGCCGATCTCGATATTGGGATGTTTCGAGACGCGCACGTAGTCGCGGAGCTTGGTGAGGTAATCGCGGATACGTCGCAGACCAGTTTCAAAGTTTTCGGGCTCGTACTCGTAGTTGTGGCAGCCGAGGACGTCGAAGTTGGCTCCGGCGAGGTCGATTACTTTCTCGCTCCAGATCATGTCATTGGAACGCTTCTGTCCGCAGGCTACGATCCGCGCATTGGGAGCGATGGCTCGCAGGCGGCTGCCGTAAACGTTGACGATTTCGGCGTACGACTCCGGTTTGAAAGCGTTATTCATGGGTTCGTTGTCGATCTGAAAGAGCTTTACGCCGTAAGGCTCGGGATGTCCGTTGGATGCTCGGAGCCGCCCCATTTCGGTCGTTGGCGGGTCGTTCAGGTAGTGGACCCAGTTCATGGCGTAGTCAATGTGTTCGGCTTCAGTGTCAGGCGCGGCTAACACGATTAGAGGCTCAGTGTTGAGCTTGCGGCAGAGGCCGATGAACTCGTCCGTGCCGAAGCCGAAGTAGTCGGAGTACCCTCCCCAGAAGGTGTTGGGATGGTAGCCGCGCGAGGCGTAGCGGACCGATGCCTTCCTTCCACCTGTAGGTGGAAGCGAACGAGCCGCCTGGCCAGCGAATGAATGTCGGGCGGAGACCGCGAAGGGCCTCGAACAGGTCGGGTCGCAACATGCCGTCGCGACGGACGTCGGCGCGCATCATCGAGATGAAGTCGAGCAGGAGCGTGCCATTGCCGGTAACGGCGATCTCTACCGAGGCCTGCGTATCGCGCACAGGGCTGGTGAAGGAGTAGGGAACTTCCTGCCAGTCGGAGTCCTTGAGCGTGAGCGGTACGGACGCGATGGAGTCTCCTTTGGAGCTTTGAACGCGAAGCGTCAGTCTTGGTGAGCCCTTCTCGCGTTTGACCCAGAGTGAGCCGTCATACTTGATGCCGTTGTCGAGGAAGAGACGCCCTTGCCTGATTCCGGCGCGGCCGCTCTCAACGCGCAGCCGCACGCATTTCTTACCGTTCTGGAAGTCGATATCGGCAATCTCGACTCGGCCACGGTCGGAGAAGGGTTCCCAATAGGTTTTGAAGTCCTCGCCCTCGAACCCGGCACCGCGAATCTGTTCGGCAAAGAGTCCGTCTTCCACGGAGTGATTGATGTGCTCTAGAAACTGACCGTAGATCCGCTGGTCGATTGGAACGGCGACCCTGTCGGTATCGACGAGCAAGACTGCGACCTTAGGATCACCGGCGGGAGCAGTGCTCGAAAGGAGCGGGTTCGACCATGCGGAGAGCGGGACAGCAGCGGTGGCCGCCGCCATCGAATTCACGAGAAAATTTCGTCTATTCATGCGATAGGTCCGACTCGCATCCATAATACGTATCTTGCGAGCGAACATCTCCCGATTCGTAATTGAAATCGACAACCAGCCACCACTTCGGCCATACTTCTGATTCAAAGAGGAGAGACCTAATGTGCGATGACTTTATTCACCAGGGATTGACGCATAACCCTGCCGTTTCGCGAAGGGCGTTTGTCGTCAGTTCGGCGGCCACTGCTGTACTCAGCTCGGCGTCAGCAGCGGCGCAGGCGAAGGTGGTGGAAAAAGATGTCAATGTGCCTATGGCTTCGGGAGTGTCGGACTCAGCTCTTTTCTACCCGGAGGGCAAAGGGCCTTGGCCAGGGGTGCTTGTGTGGACTGACATCCTGGGACTGCGACCCGTGTTTCGGGAGATGGGACGGAGGCTCGCCGCGGAGGGCTACGTGGTACTGGTGCCAAATCCGTTCTACCGCAACGCAAAGGCGCCGATAGTGGATGGTTCGTTTGATTTCTCAAAGCCGGAGGACCGCGCGAAGGTGATGCCGATGGCGGCAGCCTTAACGGCCGAGGCCAACATCAACGATGCAAAGTCGTATGTCGTGTTCCTGGACCAACAGTCTCAGACGGACAAGAAGAAAAAGATGGGTGTGCAAGGCTATTGCATGGGAGGTCCGCTGACGTTTCGCACTGCGGCAACACAAGCGGATCGTATTGGAGCCGCGGCTACTTTCCATGGCGGTGGCCTGGTGACGGACAAGCCGGAAAGTCCGCACCTGCTGATTCCTAAGATGAAGGCTGAGGTGCTGTGCTGTGTTGCCGACAACGACGATAAGAGGGATCCGGCAGCGAAGGACAAATTGAAGGAGGCCTTTGCAGCGGCGCACCTAAAGGCGACGGTCGAAGTGTATGAGGGGTGCAACCACGGATGGACGGTGAGAGGAAGCCAAGTCTACAACGAAGCCGGAGCGGAGCGCGCATGGGCAGAGTTGACGGCACTCTATAAGAGAAACTTGAGTTGAGACGCGTCCAGTGAGGGCGGCCTACATCCTCTTATAGACAGCGAAATAAGGCTGATTCGACAATGTTCCATTCAACACAGGGTGGAAAGTGGCATCGGTCTCACCTCGAAGCTCAAAGTAGTACTGCAACGGAAAGAGCGACTGCGTATATGCGGCCGGAATAGAAGCTGTAAATACCTGACCGTTGCGCGCCATCTGTTCTGAATGCCAACGCTCCGCATGAGTCACGTGACGATACCAAAGAACAACTTCAGTGATCGGATCGGCAGCCTGTAATCTCAGCGTGAGATCGCTGCCAGGACGAAATGTTTGTGCGGGCGTATGGCTTGCTGTGAAGTTGGGCCGTTTGCGAGGAGGAGAAGCAATTAGAGCTACTGCATCTACTCCTGTATTCGTTACGTTCGCGGTGAAAAAATACGCCTCGAGCGCAGCGACATCCTTTTCGATCTCCGGAATTCGGTCCATCCAGTGACCACGGCGTACCGGCGTAGAACCATAGCTGACATCGCTGGCGTAGACAGACTTCGCTAACGTCGCCATCTCTCTCCAAGATGTGAGTGCACTGCGATAGAACTCGAGGCTCTTTTCCGCAATCTGCTTGTCGCCAGTGCTCTCAAATAGCGAATAGCACAACGCAGCCCGAAATAACGAAGCGAAATAACGTCCCAAACCGTTGAGGATGAGAATGTCTTCTTCGGCGCGTCGAAAGGCAGGCGATGCCATGCGTCCCGCGAGAGACTTTTTAGCTTTAGATAGAGCAGCTGTCGATTGCGACACCATCTCGTCAATCCATTGCGCAACTTCGATTGGGTGATAGCGGGGAGTGAATTCTTTACGGACGAGAGCCTGCGCATAACCATCTATTGAGATGAACAGCTGAGGATCCAGCGGACTGACGCTGCTTACATTGTGTGGTGCTGGCGAATCGCTGTAGAGGGGCTTGCCTTTGACCGGCAGAATCGACGTTGGAGTATACATTTCAAACCACAGCGCGTGATTTGACGCCGAAGGTAGCCACGCCGTGGTTACCAGTGGCAGAATTCGACTTGAGTTGGCTAGGGCTACTTCAAGATGTTCACCTGCATCCCCATATATCCTCCGCAAGTAACCGCGGTAGGCATCCGGCAAGGTCTCAGGATTGTAGAGATGGCGTCCCCAATACAAATACGTCAGGTCAAACTTACCTAGTGTCGAGCTTCGAGGCACTGAGTTGTTGATTTACGTAGGCGTTTCGGTCAGTGGGATGACCTGAACCTTCACGCCCCTTGAAGAAGAGAGGCTCGCAGAGTTCCATGCCAGCGCTCCGCAGAAGTTCGCGGCATGACCATAGCCAGCGGCGAGAGCTGGATCTCCCCACAGCAAGTGGTGTTGTGTGCCAGGCCAGACTCGGAACAAGAGTTCGATACCGTTTCCTTCCTGATAGAAATCCCCATATCCGTAGCGAGTGAAGTTTCTTGCGCCGTTTGAGACGGCAAAGGTGCCCGTCACATTTTCGCGTGGATACTCGGTGGCGCGAATGTCGGCCTGGTGATAACCAATGCCAAGATGCTCTGCCCAAAATTTTGCGCCGGCTGTCAAACGCATACCTGTTTTATGTCCGATCTCGATCATCTGTTGATCGAGCCCTTTGGCGTGCATATCGATCTCAATAGGGCGACCAGCGCTGGGAAATGCTTCGAACAGAACTTTCCAGAAGTCGTAACTCCCTTCGGGAATGCCGCTCTCACCATGGACACGAAGAGTTACGCCTTTGATCTGAGGGCAGACCTTTAGCAATTCAGCGAGCGCGTCACGGCAATAGGGAGCATGAGTCTCTGGCGTAAGGCCCAAGATGTGATGGTCAGAGTTTGGGCTTGCTGTCCATGCATAGGCATGTGTCCAAATGGCTAGTTGAAAATCGAGCCCCCGGCGTTCGGTCTCGGCAGCAATGAACTGCACCGTTTCGAGATTCTTCTCGCGTTCACCTGGGGCAAGGGGCGGATCGACGCGAACATCAGGATATGCCGGCAGCTTTACCAGATAGGGATACGCAAAGTGCAGATAGTCGCCAGTAACGCCCGTTGGAAAGTCATAACCGATTCCGAACGTGAGGTTGAATCGGTTGAAACGTGCATAGGCGAGTGAATCAAGGTACTGGCTCCAGAAATCGCGATCATAAAACCAAGACTTATCCTCAATCTCTGAGCAAAATGCCCTGGCGACGCTCCGAATACGATTTGGTGTGACTTCTACTATTGGTGCGCGCAACTTGAGTGCAGCTATCGGATCGTCGGCTGATCGAACACGATCCGTGATTTCCAGAAGACCGTAAGTAATTCCGCGCGCGTCAACTCCGCTTATAAGGATGGATTTGCCATTGCTTTTGCTCGGGATTATGGCGGTCATCTCCGGCTTGCGTTCTGCTGGAGAAGTGAACTCTTTTGTAAGCGTGCTTTCAAAAGGAGCTATTACAACGATGGCGGCAGGCTCGCCGCTCCCCTGAGTGGGTACTTCTTTACTTTTGAGGGAAGATCGCAATTGCTCGACGGCCCATGTCACAGAGGGTGTCTTCGTAATCTCAGCAGAGGAGTCCAGCCTGATCTCGACATATCCGCTGAAATGTTTTGCTGCTTGTGCACTCTTGTGAAAGAAGGGGAATGTCGCAGCACCCAGCTGCATAAATCTTCTGCGGGTAGTTTCCAGATTCACCTAAGCGACCTCATCGCTACGATTGTCAGCGTTAAGTGGTGCGCCTATTTATACGGTCACGACAGGAAAGGACGCAACCCTACATTGTCGTCTACAGCTTTTGACGAGTGCGGGTACAGCTTCTATCAGGGAAGTGGAGCGTCTTTACTCACCGTAGTGGCTCGTTGAGGAGTTGCGTACGCTTTCAATTCGCCAGCCCAAATCATTGACTCTATTTGTTGTCTGATTGCATTGCGCCGTAGAACTGGAACGATCCGCACGGTTTATTTAGGACACGGCAAAACCATGTTGCCCAATAACTTATTGAAAAATATGCCTCATTCGTGAGGCAATGGATTTTGACCGCGCTGATAAAGATAGGCGAAGATAAGGCGAATAAATGCCTCTCGCCTCTGCAATTCGCCTCCAGGTTGAATCGAGACTCGCTCGAAAATTTCCCTCTGCGCTGACTCCTGCGCAGAGGATGATTCGGCCAGTTATGCCAACTGGTATTACGGCAGTGGATCAATTGCTGGATGGAGGTTTGCCTGTGGGAGCAATTACCGAGATGACAGGACCGGAGAGTAGTGGACGCACTTCGCTTGCACTTTCGTACATTGCGCGGGTTGTCCAAAAAGGGGGAGTCTGCGCATGGATAGATGGATGCGATTCATTGCATGTGGAATCGGCAGCTGCCGCTGGCGTTGATCTCTCTCGATTGCTGTGGGTGCGATGTGGTGCAACGACTTTATCTCAACAGGCAACCGATCATTCGTTTTCTCTCCCGGACAAATATCTTGTTCCGCGTCCCGTAAAACGGGGTTTACATGGTGGAGGGTTCGGTTCTCATCCAAGCAAAGAGACGAAAGGAATTTCAACTGCCATTAGCGATCTGCTGAGATCGGAACTTAACGCCTCGTGTTGTTCAGAGGCTCAACCCCGGAGACAACCAGGACGAAACAGCTTTGAATCCATTTTGCCGTCTGTCACGCCAAAAAGCCGGATTCGAGGGCGATCAGGAAAGCCTTGGTCACGAATTGAGCAGGCATTGGAAGCAACTGATCTCCTTTTGCAGGGCGGCGGCTTCAGTGCGATTGTGCTCGACCTGGCGGGGATCAATCCAGAGTATGTTTCTCGCGTGGAACTATCTATATGGTTCCGCTATCGTGCTGCAGTAGAACGGACGCAGGGGAGTCTATTACTGCTGTCACAACATCCATGCGCAAAGAGTGCTGGAGAATTACTGCTTAGATTTCATGCTGGCAAAGCCCGTCGCGATGAGAAGACTGTATTTGCAGGAATCGAACATCGTCTCGAAGTAGAGCGACAGACGGTTTGTACCGAGTATGTCCAATGTCGTTCCGCTCAAGAAGCCGGCACAACGAGAGAGCATCGCTTCCTGGCACAGTCAATCGACATGGATGGGTGCGAGATGAGCATTAGCAGTGATTTATTTGCCGCTTTACTGGTAAGAGAGTTTCCTGCTCAGGCGTTGCTTCGCCTGCGAAATGAATTACGCAGTCAGCCTTGCGTTGTAATGGAAGGAGAACCACCACTGCAGCAGGTTGCGTCACTCAACGTAAGGGCGAACTCACTCGGCATAGCGCACGGCATGACAAAAGTCGAAGTTGATACCTTTCCGACCGTTGTAGTGCTACGCCGCTCATTGGATGAAGAGAACTCTACAAGAAAGGCTTCTGCTCGAATGTGCAGGTGGCTTTTCTCCTCGTATCGAGGACTGCAGCGAAGATGGAGTGTTTCTTTGTGTCATCGATATCGCTGGTACCGAAAAGCTTTTCGGGCAACCACAGACGCTGGCTAAGAGCCTGCTCGCACGTCTAAAAGCCCTTGGCATTGCGGCTTGCATTGCTGTTAGCCGAAACCGTTGTGCCGCCGTTACGCTCGCCAAAGGAATCGCAGCGCGACACATCAAAGTGATCCCGATTGGTAAGGAAGCAGTCGAACTAGCCCCTTTGTCTCTATCGGTGCTTGATCTTACGGAAGAGCAGGCAGAAACCTTTTCACTGTGGGGGATTCGGACGCTCGGATCACTCGCTGTATTACCAGAAAAGGAATTGATTGCCAGAATGGGACAATCCGGTAAACGTCTGCGTCAACTCGCCAGAGGCGAGATGCCACATTTATTCCAACCAATGGAACCGGTGTTCTTGCTTCAAGAAGAGATGGAGTTGGAATCGCCGGTCGAGCTACTAGACGCACTGATGTTCGTCGTGAACGTCATGCTCAAACAGCTTATTCTTCGTGCAACAGCACGTGTTTTGGCGCTCGCTTCTGTGACAGTCAAGTTAACCCTTGAGCACGGTACAGCGCATCTTTCAATGGTGCGGTCCGCTCTGCCAACTACAGACAGACAGATTTGGCTAAGACTGCTTCGCCTCAAGCTAGAAGCGCATCCACCACAAGCAGCGATTCTTGCTGTTGCGCTCGAAGCAGAACCTGGCAGCACAAGCAAAGTGCAACTCGGCTTGTTCTCTCCACAGATGCCCGAGCACTCACGTCTTGATGTCACGTTGGCTCGCATACGTGCTCTTGTAGGAGATGGCAATGTTGGTTGTCCTGCGCTGAAGGATACGAATCAAATAGATGGATTCGTAGTGAGACCGTTCTGCATTCCGACTATGCAAGCGGCTGACATTATTCCAAATTCCTTCCGTCCTGCCATGCGGATGCTGCGGCCAGCAGAGGCAATATTCGTCACGCTGGAGAGTCACCGCCCAAAGCTCCTTATCTTCAGGGGGAATCGCTACGAGGTCGAGAATGCATATGGTCCGTGGCTCACAAGTGGCGAATGGTGGTCGCCAAATCTCTGGGGATGCGAACAATGGGACTTGATAGCGCGCACGCTTGGCGGGAATGTTCTGTGTTGCTGTCTTGTGCGCGACCGGATGCAGAGCGACTGGCGAATGGTGGCACTTTATGACTAGCGGATACATCGAGCTGCACGCTGCCAGCGCGTTTAGCTTTCTTGAGGCAGCTTCGCTGCCGGAAACGCTGATTGAACGCGCCGTCGAGTTAGAGATGCCGGCGATGGCATTACTTGACCACAATGGCTTCTACGGCTCAGCACGCTTTTATAGGAGCGGCAAAATGAACGCTATAAAAGCGCATGTTGGAGCTGAAATTTCCGTATCTAGTTTTGGAGCACGGCTCGCTCCCCCGTCTTGGCTCCCGCACCAGCACATAGCAGAACCCGCGCGCCTTCCACTGCTCTGCGCATCACGCGAAGGCTACCAAAACCTATGCCAGCTCATTACGAAATTCAAAATGCGTGAAGTTACTAAAGCTGTTGGAGCTGCAACTCTAGAAGATCTTCAGGAATGTGCATCTGGTTTGATTTGTCTCACGGGAGGTGACGAAGGCCCCCTTGCGGCTGCACTTGTCCGTGGTGGAGAAGACGAAGGGCGTAAGGCCGTTGAGCAACTGCTATGCATCTTCGGACGTGAGAATGTTTATGTCGAGCTACAGCGTCATCAGGAGCGAGAGGAAGAGTGGAGAAATCAGGCTGCGATTCGCATTGCTCAGTCTATTAAACCTGCCGCTAATCGCTACTAATGGAGTCCGTTATGCCACCGCATATGAGCGAGAGGTTCAGGACCTGTTTACTGCGATCCGGCATCACGTCGAACTCGATCAGGCTGGCCGACTGCTCACCGTCAACAGCAGACGGCATCTACGCAGTGGACGTGAGATGACGACGCTTTTCCGTGATGTTCCTGGTGCGGTTGAAAACACTGTAGATCTATCTTCGCGCCTCGATTTTGAGCTGAATGATCTTGGTTATGAGTTTCCTCACTATCCGGTGCCGAATGGCGAAACGAGGGACAGTTTTCTAAAGAAACGGGTCATGGAAGGGGTCCAACGAAGATATGGTTCTAAAGGCATTCGATCCCTTCTGGAAAAAGCAAAGAAGCAAGCCGAGCGTGAACTTGCACTAATTGAGAGGTTAAACTTCGCTGGATATTTTCTTATTGTCTGGGACATTATCTGCTTCTGTAAGCATCATGGAATTTTGGTGCAGGGAAGGGGGAGTGCTGCCAACTCGGTTATCTGCTATGCGCTAGAGATAACGGCCGTCGATCCTGTTGGCATGGGACTACTCTTTGAGCGTTTCCTGAGCGAAAGCCGCAATGAGTGGCCCGATATTGACCTTGATCTGCCCTCTGAAGATAAGCGGGAACAAGCTATCCAGTACGTCTATCAACGCTATGGCGAACTTGGGGCTGCAATGACGGCAAACGTCATCACATATCGCGGAAAATCTGCCGCTCGCGAAACGGGAAAAGCATTGGGGTTTGATAAGGACACACTTGGGCGCCTATCGAGCTTAGTCGGTCAATGGGAATGGAGAGGAAAGACCGACACGATGGCTCACTCGTTCATGCATGCCGGCTTCGACATTCATCATCCTCGCATTGCTAAGTACCTGGAACTCTCGATGCGAATTCAGGGTCTTCCGCGTCATCTGGGGCAGCATAGTGGAGGGATGGTCATCTGCAAAGGACAACTAGATAAAGTTGTTCCTTTGGAACGATCCTCAATGCCAAATCGCTATGTAGTTCAATGGGACAAAGAAGATTGTGCCGATCTTGGCATTATAAAAGTAGATTTTTTAGGGCTTGGGATGATGGCGGTATTACACGACTGCCTAGAATTGATCCCTCAGTATTACGGAGAAAGGGTCGATCTGGCACAACTGCCGGAAGATGATGAAGTCTACGGAGTGCTGCAAAAAGCCGATACAGTCGGGATGTTTCAAGTAGAGAGTCGCGCACAAATGGCGTCGTTGCCACGGAATAGTCCGAAAGAATTTTACGACCTCGTGGTACAGGTAGCGATCATTCGTCCGGGGCCCATTGTGGGGCAAATGATGCACCCATACATGAGGCGCCGCCAAAAGAAAGAAAAAATCGCCTACCCTCACCCTTCGTTGGAACCAGTGCTAAGGCGCACGCTTGGTGTGCCTCTATTTCAAGAGCAACTCCTGAGTATGGCGATGACGGTGGCCAATTTTTCCGGTGCAGAGGCCGACGAGTTGCGCCGCGCAGTCGGGATGCGGCGGTCATGGGAGCGCATGAAGAACCTCGAAGGAAAACTCCGTGCAGGCATGACAACAAATGGAATTGATACAAAAACACAAGACACTATCGTTCAGAACATCAGCTCATTTGCTCTGTATGGGTTTCCCGAATCACATGCTGCCTCATTCGCTCTTATTGCATATGCCTCCGCATATTTCAAAGTGAAGTATCTCGCGGCATTCACGTGCGCAATTCTGAACTGCCAGCCGATGGGATTTTATTCTCCGGCTGTACTTGTAAAGGACGCGCAAAGGCATGGCTTACGAGTGAAGCCTATCGATGTTCAGGTCTCAAACTGGCAATGTACGTTGGAGTGCGAAGCCGACGGGAGCCTGTCGTTGCGCATGGGGCTTGGCTATGCCAAACGGCTTTGCCGACAGTCGGCAGAAGATCTTGTTGCAGCCCGTCTACGAGATGGCTTGTTCCGGTCGACAGAGGATCTGGTGCTGCGCGTCCCGTCACTCGATAAGAAAGAACTCGCTCGGCTGGCTAGTATCGGAGCATTGAACAAACTGGACCGAATCGAACATCGCCGTGATGCACTGTGGCAAGTGGAGCGTGCGGGAAAGATAGAGGGTCCGTTGCTGCGACAAGACAACCAATCGTTGCACGAGGACTCACCGATCTCCCCATTGCGGCAAATGACAGTTGAGGAACGATTAGTCGCAGATTATGCCGGCACTGGCTTTACCACAGATCGACATCCGATGTTTTATCGTCGCCTTGAATTGCGTCGTCAAGGTATACGATCAGCCGAGGAGCTAAAAGATTGCAGAAACAGAGAATTCGTTAGAGTAGCGGGTTGTGTTATCGCACGCCAACGGCCGGGGACAGCGAAAGGATTAATCTTCATCTCAATGGAGGATGAGACAGGTATTGCCAACGTAATCGTTACGCCAGATCTTTATGACAAAGACCGTTTGGTCGTCACTCAAAGCAAGTTTTTGGTGGTTGAGGGGCCAGTTCAGAAGCAAGACAACGTGATTCACGTAAAAGCAATGCGCGTGACCGCCTTATCAGGCCGCGCATTGTCAATCCAGTCACATGACTTTCATTGATTCTGTTGCCTCATCCCAAATATTACTAATTTCTGCCTCGCAGTGAAGATCGATATGCCAACACATAGCTTCCCGCCGCATAACGTAACTCAGAGGGAGATCCGTATCTTTTAGTAGGCTCTCGCTCTCGCCTCTTGACCTCTGGGAAGGTGAAGACGAAATGGCGGTGGATGCTGTCTCAATCGAACTGCTCTCTGCGGTTATTTCTCCAACACAAGGGAAAATGCAGGGAATCCTGGTGGCTTTGAGGTCAAATGCGTGGAGAGAAAATCGTCGTATCACCTTACACCTAAAAAATTTATCCGGACTGGTTCAGGTAGGTATTAGGAATTTCATTTGCTACAACGGGATCAATATTAGCCTTATTGTGGTGCGCTCCTCCTGATACCAATCGATATGTTTTCCCGAATGGATGATTGATCCCTCATCGCCGCAGGTCAAGCTACTGGTACCAGGATCGGAAGACGTAGGGACAGGTATGCGCTAGCATAGCAACTTCTATGGCAATTCGGCTTCAAGACATCGCGGACGATCTCAATCTTTCCAAGATGACGATCTCGAAGGTGCTGCGCGGTCAGACCGACGTTAGTGCTGAGACTAAAGCGCGTGTCCTTCAACGTGTTCGCGAATTGAACTACAGGCCAAATATTTCAGCACGTAGTTTGCGTACGGGGCAGACGTACATGACTGGATTTGTTGTGCCATCTCTTGACGATCGGCGAATTGCAGCCATTTGTCTTGGTCTCAACAAAGTCTTTCGTGCCGCAAACTATGCCCTTGTGGTGTCTTCGGCAGACGGCAATCCCGATTTGGAGGAACGCGAGGTCGAGTTGCATCTCGCTCGACAGGTCGATGCTCTGTTCTTTTGTGGACGTGACGATGCCTCGGAGATACCCGAAGCTTTACAGACGACGAGTGTACCGGTTGTACATCTTGGCCAGAAGCCAAGCCGCTATGCGGCAATGACCGTCAATCTACGCGAGAGTGAAGTAGGGCGTATCTCAACGGATCATCTGCTCACTCGTGGGGCGAGCCGCATAGCCCACTTTCGTGGTCCACGAACAGCAGTAGCTGATCAGAGATTCAGCGGATATTTAGAGGCATTGCGCAAAGCATCGATCGTTATGCGCCAGGAATGGGTCGTGGAGGCAAAGGGTGGCGATAGTGAGTATTCGTATGCTTTCGAAACGCTACGTGCCATGCTCCAGACACGCGTGCGCCCCGACGCCGTAATAGCTCATTCTGATTTGACCGCCGCGGGGGCGTACGACGCCGCAATATCACTAGGGTTCCGCGTTCCTGGTCAATTTCAAATCCTCGGCTGCGGAAACGACCCAGGGATTTGCTCTTTGAGACATGGCATAAGCAGTGTCGATCTCTCTTCAGAAGAGATTGGGGTGCGGGCGGCGCGCCTTGCTCTCAGAGCTATTGAAAAGAAAGAGGACAACGCTCCACAAAGCATTGTCGTGTCGCCGCGGCTCGTGCAACGCGCGACGACGAAGATTCTTGAAGCCTGAGAAAGAAGAAAAGAGGAGAGTGGCTCATGCGACCCCATAGAAAGACCGCCACCAGATTTGATCTGGTCGTCTTTGGAGAGTTTTTCTCTGACATGATTTTCTACGGGTTGCGCAATCAACCGCGTTTTGGGGAAGAGGTAAAGACGGGCTCGTTTCTTATTGCACCGGGTGGTGGCCTCGCGACATCGGCGCTGGCAGCCAGTCGTTTGGGGAGCTCAACCGCGATCATCACCCGAGTTGGCGGTGATGCTGAAAGCCTTCCAACATGGGGAGAGATTTTGCGGGAAGGATTAGATGTGAGTGCATGCGAAATCTACAAAGAACGGGCGACCGCACTCACCGTGTCGATCGCCTTTCAGGCCAACCGCATGATGGTTACGCACGACCCGGTAAATCAGAATCTTGAAGATATGTTGTCGAAGAAGTCTGTCCTTTCCAAACTTCATAAGGCGCGTCATGTACATTTTGCTTGCGCGCTGCGGCGCCCCCAGAAATGGATTCCTGTGATGAAGAGCCTTCGAGAGTCAGGAATCACGATTTCTGCTGATTTCGGCTGGAATCCTGATTTGTCGCCTCGGCAATTGCTTTCCATCGTTAAGCATTGCGAGTTTATTTTTCCCAATGAACATGAAGGCAAGGCCATTACCGGTATGCCGAACGCCGTCAGAGCTTTGGAGCGACTCCAGGATTGGGTGCGTATTCCTGTCATGAAGCTTGGCAAACGTGGCGCCATGCTCATGGCGAATGGATGCCTCTATCGACAACCTGCGCTTCCACTTGGCATCGTTGATGCCACGGGAGCTGGAGATGCCTTTGACGGAGGTTTCTTGCATGCGTTTCTTCACGGTGCGGATTGGGATGATTGCCTTCGCGCTGGCAATATCTGCGGAAGTCTCTCCGCAAGTTGCCCCGGAGGATCACAGGGTCTGCCCGAATCGAAAGAATTTCGTCGACATCTAGCTTCGATGAAGGCCCCAAGGCACCCCCGGAAGCGTTAGACCCGATCGCAATTATTTGCGGATTTGTTTAATTCTTTATTGACATAACCGGAGCTTGCAGATTACTTTCAATCTCATTCCGTTACCGATAACGATAAAGGTTTTGTAGGTTTTCTGAATGGAAGCACGTCTCTGACGGTTCGCATCATTCTCAGGAGGCAGACAGATGGGTTTCAGGAACACTCCCGTTTCTTCCCCACTTCGTTCGTCGCGTATGTCAATTATGTGCATCGCGCTGACCCTATTCCTTCTTTGTGCGGCAAAGTCTGCTCTCGGCCAACTCGATGCAGGATCTATTACGGGCACGCTGCGCGACCCCAGTGGCGCAGTCATCGTTGGCGCAACGGTCACTATTCGGAATGTGGCCACAGGAGTTACCACTGTTCTTAAGACCAACAGTGACGGAACGTATCAAGCTCTGGCACTAATTCCTGGCACGTATTCCGTCGAAGCCTCTGCAGCCGGTTTCAGCACGGCGAAGAACGCTACGGTAGAGGTCCATGTGAAGACTCGCGCCGAGGTCGACTTCAATCTTGTGCCGGGTGCAACCACAGATATGATCGAGGTTCGCTCTGACTTTCAAGGATTGCAAACGCAGACAGCCGACGTTGGCAATGTGATTGGTACGACGCAGATCAATGATCTCCCTTTGAATGCGCGCCGATATGCGGACCTTGCATTACTGGAGCCGGGGATATTTAAGAATCCCGGTGCTGCAAACCCCGCGCCGGATCGTTTCTCCTCGAACGGCAATCTCGAGACGCAAAATTACTTTGCGTTGGATGGCGTGGATAATAACTCTGGTTCCACAAATCTGCAGGAAGGTTCTGTACAGAACGTGCAGCCGCCCCCTGATGCAATTCAGGAGTTTCGCCTGCAAACACGCACCTACTCTGTTGAGTTCGGTACATCGGCAGGGGCCATTGTGAATGCATCCACTAAGAGCGGCACCAATAGCATTCATGGAAGTGCATGGGAGTACGCGCGCAACAGCGTCTTCGATGCAAACAGCTGGGCCAATAAACACACAGTAGGCGCGCCGCTACCGAAAGGCAATTTCAGTCAAAACCAGTTTGGCGGAACGATCGGCGGCCATGTTATTCGCGACAAATTCTTTTACTTCGGGGACTATCAAGGGCTTCGTTCGACGCAGTCGACGACAGTCAACTCAGTTGTACCGTCAGCTGCGATGAAGACCGGCAACATGAGCGAAACTTCCTTCAACCCCATTCCTCAATTGGCCGGTCAAACAGGCTGCATCGTGAATAAAGTTGTACAAGCGGGATGCATCGACTCGGTCGCATTAGCGGTAGCAAAACTTCTACCGGATCCTAATAACGCTTCTGGCCCGTGGAACGGCACACCGAACTATATCTTCCAATATCAACTTCCTCAGCAGGTGAACTCCTTCGATGTGCGTACGGATTTCACCGTCAATCCACATAATCAACTGTTTGTCAGGTATAGCTTTCTTGACCAACATCGTCAGGATCCACCATGGACTTCGAATTTTGATATCGGCAACGGAGGATTTGCGACCGACTACAAGATTCGTAATCAGGGCGTAGCATTTGGACTCACGACGACTCTATCGTCCACGGCGGTCAATCAGTTTCGCTTTGGTTGGAGCCGTGATAGCGCACACAGCAATCCGATTGGGGTGACGCTGGGTACCTCAGCTGCTCCGAGTGTCGGGTTGAGCGGCATTCCTGTTACACCACAGTCCGGCGGTCTTCCGCCGTTCAATATCAGCGGGGGATTTCGCCGCATAGGCGTTGACCTCTTCCGACCGCAGTTTCAGGCGGCTGGTGTCTGGCAGTTCCTGGATAACTTCACCAAACTGAAGGGCACTCACAGTCTGATGTTCGGCTATGAGTATCACCGCACCACAACCAACTTCCTTGACCTCACAGCACCGCAGGGATATATGGGGTTCTCGGGAATCTTCACTAATACCAATGGCTTCGGCTGGGCCGATTTCATGCTCGGCAATGTCAACCAAACCTTTTACAACAGCTATCTAGTTGCTCATAACTATCAGTACGGCAATTCCTTTTTCGGACAGGATACGTGGCGTGCAACGTCTGACCTCACGATCACGTACGGCGCACGCTATGAGCTTTACACTCCGTTGCTCAATCGGACAAACTCGTTAGCCAACTTTGACTCTTCGGGAGCAGGTGCCCTTATCGTTGCGACCGATGGCGACTGGGCGCAGCGCAGCCTTACTATTCCGGATAAAAATAACTTCGCTCCACGAATAGGCTTTTCCTATCAGGCGAACGATCGCGTGGTGCTCCGTGGGGGCTACGGAGTCTTCTACCAATACGTAAACCGTGTCGGCTCTGAGTCGCAGCTTGCTCAGAATCAGCCATTTCTAAAGTTTGTGAATGATGCGCGTACGACTGTTGCGTCAGGAACGATCTTTCAGTTGAAGAATGGCTTTCCAGGGCCGGCCTATGCCAATTCGACGACACCCCTATATATCCAGAAAACCAACTGGCAGGACAAGAATCAGCGCACCAGCTACGTTCAGCAGTTCAGCATTGGTCCGCAGGTTCAATTGAGCCGCAGCATGATTCTCGAAGTCATCTACGTCGGCAACCTCGGCCATAAGATGAATCGTTTGCGTAATGCAAACCAAGGACGAGTGACGGGCTTTACGGGGGCAACTCCGAATGTCACCTTTCCATACGCCAACCTTAACAGCGGCGGAACCCATGCATTTCTTGAGCAGGCGACGAATGATGGCTACACAAATTACAACGGACTCGTTACAAGCCTTAGAAGGCAGATGAGCAAGGGGCTCGCCTTTCAGGTCAGTTATACGTGGGCCCATAATTTTAGTGACTATGCAGACAATCTCACGGCGGGGTCCACGCCTCAAAATGCTTATGACTATGAGCACGAATACTCGCAGTCTCCCTTCGATCAACGTCAGCGTCTTGTCGTGAGTGGACAATGGAAACTGCCGATCGGGAAAAACGGTCTGGTGCTGAATAATGACTCGACCGCAGCGAAACTAATCGGCGGTTGGCAGTACAACATCATCGCAAGCTTTGAGGCGGGAAATCCGTTCAACGTCACCGCAGCTGACAACAGCCAGACTGGCGGAAACCATGCCGCCTATGCAAACTGCCTCGCCGGCGCAACTACAAACACCACGCACGACCGCGATGCGCTGACGAATATTAACGGAACCGGACGGTATATCAACCCAACAGCATTCACACAACCAACGGCGGGTACATTTGGCTCCTGCCGCCCTCGTCCTTTTGCAGGTCCAGGACGTAGAAATTTTGATATGAGCCTTTTCAAGCAGTTTGCATTTACCGACGTTCGCAAGTTGGAATTCCGGCTTGAAGGATTCAACGTGTTCAACCACGCAAATCTTGCGAACCCCGCCGCCGCGATTACGACACCAGGCACGTTTGGTCGCATCAGCGGCGTAACCAACGCAGCGCGTCAGGTGCAACTTGCTGCGAAGTTCTATTTCTAGTTCGAAGTGGGTGAAGCCTGATCTCACACTGCTGGGCTTTGTCACGAGGTGCGCATGTTCCATTTCCTAAAAAAGTCAGGCTGCACGATTGCAGTGTGCGCTTTTCTTGTCTCTTCGGGTATTCCTTCCTTCGCCCAAGCCCCAAAGCCGATTGTCGATGCAACTCCCATTCCACCCGATAGAGGAGCGGCGGCCACCTGGCAGGCCCTCAAGAAGCTGCATACTCGCGCAAGCCTCTTGATGATCGTTGCCCATCCAGATGACGAGGACGGAGCCACACTCGCTTATGAAAGCCGAGGAGAGGGCGTACGAGTTGCACTCCTGACTCTTGATCGTGGCGAGGGCGGTGCGAATGTCATGTCTGCCGACTACTGGGATGCGCTCGGCCTTGTTCGAACTGAAGAGCTTTTGCAAGCAGGTCGTTATTACGGGCTCGATGCGCAGTACTTCACGTCGATGGCTGATTATGGCTTCTCCAAGGCGCTCGACGAGGCACTCAGCCAGTGGGGACACGAGCGAGTGCTGGAACAAGTTGTTCGCGTTGTCCGAACCGTCCGGCCGTTGATCGTCTGCTCTGTCTTTGTTGGAGGCCCTACAGATGGGCACGGCCAGCACGCAACCGCAGGGTTGATGGCACAGGAGGTTTTCAATGCGGCTGCAGATCCCAAGATGTTTCCCGAGCAAATTAAGGAAGGGTTACGTCCATGGGCACCAGCTAAAACTTATGGCCGCGCACCTTTCTTCAGGGTCTCCGAAAAGGGTATGTACGACTACGCAAATCACACATGGGGTCCCGTTGGGGTCACTAATCATGTTACTGGCAAATGGGAACCAGGAAAGCCTTCTGTGACCGTTGAAATTCCGTCCGGCACCTACGACGCGACAATGGGTGAAACGTACTCTCAAGTATCGCGAACTGGTCTTGGCTATCAAGCATCACAAAATGGCGGCCCAAGCGTTCCTCTCCCTCAGGCTCAGCCAAGCGCATACCATCGCTTCGGCTCGCGCATCGAGGCGGAGCCGACTGAGCAGAGCTTCTTCGATGGAATCGATACGGGCCTTACCGGTATCGCATTCCTTGCTGACGCGAAGGATCAGCCTCTTTTATCTACGAAGTTGAAAGAAATCAATTCCTCTATCGAACTGCTAATTTCACAATTCTCGGCCCAACAGCCTTCCGCGATTGCCCCACAGCTTGCAAAGGGAAAACTCGCTGTCGAAGACCTGATCAAGAGTGTAAAGAGTAGCTCGATGTCTGCAGAAGCGAAATACAACGTTCTTCATGAGCTTGAAGTGAAACAGCGTCAGTTCAACGACGCTCTCATTGCGGCGCTGCAGATTTCTCTAAACGCCGATGTGAGCCCATCCGGCAAAGACGATCCAATGATGGCGATGTTCCGAGGGGCGCGGCCAACCTTTCAAATGGCAACTCCCGGCTTATCCTTTCCGGTCGCGGTACACCTTTATCAGCCCACAAGTGCGGGAATTACAGTCAATAGTGTAATTCTAGAAGCCACGTCGGGCGGCGATTGGGGGATCGAGCGAGTGACGGTTCCGTCCACGTTCGCACCTTCTAAGTCAATCGACCTTAGGTTCAATGTCAAGGTTCCAACTGGCGAGCCCTACACTCGTCCCTATTTCAGGCGCGAAGGTTTGCAGAACGCATTCTATGAAATCGACCGTAAAGCGAAAAATAACATTCCCCTATCTCCTTATCCGCTACAAGCCCATGCATCGTTTGAGTATGAGGGAGCTACGCTAGATGCAGTAACCGTCGTTCAGGTTGTCAGCAAAATCAATGGGCCTGGCCTGACTTCGCTATCCGATGCCTGTTGGGCCTGCGTTATCGGTGGCACTCTCCCCTGCGGCCGGCGTAGTTCCTCTCGATAGCAAATCCATTAACATCAGCGTCCGCTTGAAAAATAATGCCACTGAGGGTACGGTCAAACCAACGGTACATCTCGCACTGCCGCCGGGCTGGAGTGCACAGCCTTCTTCCATTCCGGTCACTTTCTCGCAAGCGGGAGAAGAGCAGACCGTGAATTTTACTGTCGTGCCGAAGGTCACCGAAGGCCAACGGTATAAGGTCACTGCGGTCGCTGAACTTGACGGGCAGAAGTATGAAGAGGGTTACGTAACGACGGGCTACGTTGGACTCCGGCCATATTTCCTTTACTCACCTTCTACATACGTGACAACCGGTACTGATGTGAAGGTGGCACCTGGAGTGAATGTTGCTTACATCGAGGGGAGTGGAGACGACGTACCCGCAGGCGCTGGAACAGATTGGCGTTCACGTCTCCTATCTATCCGCGCAAGATCTGGCGAACTCAGATCTGAGCAAATACAACGCTATTATCCTCGGTGTGCGTGCTTACGCTGTGCGGCCCGATCTCGTTACAAATAATGCTCGGCTCCTTCAATTCGTCGAGAATGGCGGAGTTGGCAATTGTGCAGTACAACACTCCAGAATACGACCATAACTATGGCCCCTATCCGTACGTGATGGGAGGCGATCCGGAAGAAGTGACCGACGAGAAATCGAAGGTCGCAATCCTCGCTCCGGACAATCCTGTCTTTACATGGCCCAACAAAATCACCGAAAAAGATTTCGAAGGCTGGATTGAAGAACGAGGGTCCAAGTTTCTGGCATCGTGGGATGCAAAATATACACCATTGATCGAGACGCACGATAAAGGACAGCCGGAACAGAAGGGAGGCCTTGTTTACGCGCGGTACGGCAAGGGCGTGTATATCTATAACGCGTACGCCTTCTATCGTCAGCTTCCCCTGGGTGTTCCAGGTGCATTTCGCCTCTTCGCCAACATGTTGAGCCTTCCTCAAAATCCGGATCTTAAGAGATAGACGGCGAGCAGCGAATGACGCAAACGGCCATAAAGCCCGAACAGCTCGATCGCGGTATAGGGCTCCCAGGAGCGATCGCAACAAACATCCTCAATATGGTTGGCGTTGGGCCATTTCTCACCATCCCCCTTGCCATAGCAGCGATGGGGGGGCCTCAGGCAATGGTCGGATGGGTGTTGGGCGCGTTGCTCGCACTCTGCGACGGCATGGTTTGGGCTGAGTTGGGATCACGCTTCCCACGTTCTGGAGGACCCTACCACTATCTATTAGAGGCGTACGATCCGAGCAAATATGGCCGGCTTATTGCCTTTCTTTTTCTATGGCAATCTTTGCTCATAGGCCCCCTATCCATCGCGTCCGGCGCAGTCGGCTTTGCAGAATACGCTGGTGCCCTCCATCCTGCAACAGCGGCACAGTTAAAGTTGATCGCAATGGTCCTTTGCGTTCTCAACATGGCTTTGCTCTACCGTTCAATTCAGTCTGTGGCGGCGCTTTCGATCGCAGTGATGGGAGTAGTTCTTGCGACATGCGCATGGATTGTGATCAGCGGAATGCAACACTTCGACGCCTCAATGGCATTCAACTTTCCACTTGGCGCGTTCCATCTGACGAAAGGGTTCTGGAGCGGCCTAGGGGCCGCGACCTTGATCGCTATCTACGACTACGGTGGGTACAACAATGTGTGTCTTCTTGGCGGAGAGGTTCGCAACCCGCGTGAAAACATTCCACGTGCAGTGATTCTTTCCATCATCGTCATTGCGGTGCTTTATCTCGCTATGAATCTCTCGATCCTCGGAACGCTACCTTGGCAAACTGCGCAACATTCCAAAGCCATCGTGGCGGATTTTATGGGGGTGGTGCATGGTCGATGGGCGGCGAAGACTGTCTCTGTTCTTATCCTTATCGCCAGTTGGGGATCAGCATATGCCATTCTGCTTGGATACTCACGAGTGCCTTTCACGGCAGCACAAGACGGTGCTTTTCCAAAAGTGTTCGCACGCATTCATCCCGAGAAACATTTCCCAACAATCTCCCTGCTTTACATGGGTCTTGCATCCGCCGTTCTTTGTCTTGTATCGCTGGCCGAGCTTATCTCTGTACTTATCGTCATTCAGACGCTGCTTCAGTTCATAGGTCAATGCGTTGCGGTAATCCTTCTCCGCCGCAAACACCGCGAGCGGGCCCCTGAGGTGTTCCGCATGCCTTTGTATCCCTTGCCTGCTATCGCGCCCTCATAGGGTGGGCGTACATTGTCGCAACAAGTCAGATACGTCACATTGCTATCGCGTTATTGTTCGGGTTCCTGGGTGTCATTGTCTTTTTACTCCGTGCTCGCAACCAACAGGAGTGGCCTTTCGCGCAACTATGAAATACGACGTCACGGTCATTGGAGAGATTTATCAGGATCATGTGTTTAGTGGATTCTCTGCCTGGCCATTGCCAGGCGAGGAGATATTCACGAATCAATATGAGTGGGAGCTGGGAGGAGGTGCGGTTACAACCGCGTGCGCACTATCGCGTCTTGGTCGCAAAATTCAGCTCATCGGCGTTGCCGGCGAATCAGACATGCCGCGTATGGAAGAGCGCCTTTCTCAGTTCGCTGTCAATACAAATGGAATTATGAGAAGCAAGTCGCGCAGCGGCGTGTCGATCAGTATTTCTACACAGCAGGATCGTTCATTTTTCACGTATCGTGGAGCGAACGTTGAGCTGCAAGATCGCTTGATGGACGACCTGGAGCTTTTAGCGCGAGTTGCCGATTCCCGCCACATCCATCTGGCGTTTCCACTAACGACCAGTCTTGCCAGGAAGATGCTTCCCGTTATTACAGCAAAAGGTGCGACGACCTCTCTGGACGTCGGTCACCATGTTGGGTGGTTGTGCGACGAAGCCAGCATTGATGTTCTTCGTGCTATCAATTACACGATGCCTAATGAAAAAGAGGCAACGATGTTTAGCGGAAGTCCGGAGGAATATCTTTCCCAATGCCGTGGCCTCGGGGTGAAGTTAGCTGTCGTTAAACTCGGCCCTAAAGGAGCGGTCATGCTTTTCGATAAAGTCGAGTTCAAAGCTGTCTCTCCTTCTGTGTCAGTGATCGACACAACTGGTGCGGGAGACGCATTCAATGCGGGTTTCATCGATGCATTACTTGACAGTGCTCCGCCTCAACAGATACTCGAACGAGCCTGTATCTGCGGTGCCATGTCGACCCGCGCCTTGGGGGCGCTCAGTACGCTCTTAAGCAGGGAAGAACTGCGCACTATTCTTGAGGAGCATTATGCCGCGTAAAATCGCATTTTTGGGAGGCGGAGGTATTCGCACGCCTCTTGTGGCCTTTGGCATCAATGAATCGATAAGAGGCCTCGATGCAGAAGAGTTTGTTCTGTATGATCTCGACTCCGAACGTGCCCAGATGGCCGCTCGCCTCAGCCGAGAGGTCATTCGACGCGAGGGAGGCTCCCTTGTAGTCAAAGTTGCAAAGACACCAGAAGAAGCAATAGATGGTTCATCCTTTGTCCTAAATAGCATCAGGGCTGGTGGAGTCAACGCGCGCGCACACGACGAACGCGCTTCCATTGACTCTGGGTATCCAGGTCAGGAAACTACAGGTCCGGGGGGAGTAGCAATGGGACAGCGCACCATTCCGGTTGCGATCGAACAAGCTCGTTTTGTAGAGCGTATTGCCCCCCATGCTTGGATAATCAATTTCACCAATCCCGCTGGCCTTATCACGCAGGCAATCATTCAGAACTCCAATGCAAAGATAGTTGGCATATGCGATACACCCACCGAGATGATCCATCGAATTACCGCAGCTTTGAAGGCCGAGCCGGATGAAGTCAAATGTGAGTATGTCGGCCTGAATCATCTCGGATGGATACGTAAAATCTCGCTCTGTGGCGAAGACGTGACAGGCAAAGTGTTGAGTGACGACGCTATCTTGTCCCAACTCTACTCAGCGCCTTTGTTCGATCACGAACTTATCCGCGCGCTTGGACTTATACCGACGGAGTATTTATTCTTTTATTATTCGCGCACGCGTGCTCTTAAAAACCAGCGCAAACAAGGCAGCACCCGTGGCGAGCAGATTGCACAGATGAATGAAGCCTTGGCGCATCGCCTCCTCAAGTTGCATGGGGACAATGATGATTCCGGCGCGCTTCAGGCATACATTGACTATCTCAATCTCCGTTCCGGATCCTACATGAAGCTAGAGGGTGAAGGAGTATCCGCATTTGATGGAGAAGTCCCGCAGGAAGATCCGTTTCGTGCCGCCAGTGGCTACCATCGCATAGCTCTCCAAGTAATGAATGCACTCTGTAGTACTGACGAGCATGAAGTTATTGTGAACACAACGAACGGACACACTATTCCCGAAATCGACGCCGCCGACATTATTGAAGCTACCTGCAAAATCAGCAACGACAGCATTACGCCGATTTCGATTGGCGCACTCCCCGAAGCCATTCGAGGTCTGGTCTTAGCGGTTAAAGCCTACGAGCGCGCTGCAATTAATGCCGCTCTAACCGGATCCAAGCGAGATATTCGAAAAGCTATGCTTCTATATCCCGCAATCAGTGAATGGGAGCCATCGGAGATTTTACTCAATCGCCTTCAATGGAAGCCCTAACCGTCGGCAAAATTAGCCCATCTCTATCTTGGATGTGGTATTTAGAGCAACTTCTACAGACATTCGATCGGGACCTTCGTGACGATGCTGTGCTGGTCCGCATCGGTCGCTTTACGATATGGATTTTGACAACGAATTCCAATCCCTTGAGCTCTGAATTCCGTTTCCATTTTGTCCTCCACTTGACGACCCACGATTGGCACTTCTATAGGTTGTGTACATCCGCCAGATGACGAGGTCACCTTCACTGAGATCACCACTCAATCAACCTAACCGAGTCCGATTCCGAAATAGAGCAAAACTAAGCGTTATCTCAGTTACAGAGAGATCAAAAAATCTAACCTGAGGATTGAGTCCCTGCACCGCTCTCTGAGACTGAAGACTTCGCTTCAAGGCGCGATTCTCGGGCAATTCTCAGTCAAAGGCAAAAGAGATAAGACGAAATGGCGGAGGGAGAGGGATTCGAACCCCCGTTGGACTTTCGCCCAAAGCGGTTTTCAAGACCGCCTGTTTCAACCACTCACACATCCCTCCGCGGGCTCCAGCGGTCATAAGTTAAGGTTAGCAGCAAAACTTGTTTGGTGGAAATGGCCGTGAACCCTAGGGTGATCCGAACACCTTAATCCACATTTGTTGTAGCGCGCAGACCTCTGCCGGCCAAGCGCAGCACTCCGCTCGAATTTCTTAGGTCTGTTCGCTTCGAATAAACCGCCTTCGCCGCGGAAGCCCTCTTCTCGAGTCATAAACCACTACTCCGCAACTGCGCTTCCGATCAGTGTGGATGCCCTGGAGGAGTGAAATCTTGGGCAATCTCCCACGCTCTTACCTTGCGTCGAGCCTCATCGAAAATTCGTTCGTAATTACCCTTGAGCACTTTCTCCCGGGTTCTCTCGTCCAAGAGTTTCCATAACGGCTCGTACTGGTAGTAGACCCTTAGATACTGTTCCTGATTTGATGGCGCCACCTCATCCGTACCGAATAGAAAACGGTCAGGATAACGATTGATGAGATCGGCAGCAATCGAGTCGACTCAGGCGTCGCTACCAGGTACTTCGCCACTTCGTTCCATGAGATATCAAAGTAGACATGACTGAATTGCGGATCAGATAGGATCTCTGCCAGTTGAGCGGCGTGATTCTTTACAGGACGAACAACCCTGCCCATCCCTGTATGTGCCCAGATGATGGTTGTGTGCGGATGCTTCTTGAGGACCGACTTTCATCTGCTCGAGATAGACCGGTTGCGATCCTTCCTTCGCGAACGGCACATCCATATCGTTATGTATGAGCACTACGAGGCCTACCGTTCCCGCAAAATCGAGAATTCGGTCCAGCGCCGGGTTTCGCAGACTAGCGCCCTCACCCGCCACTTTAGCGGACACGAACTCCTTGTGAATCGTGAATTCTCCGATGCCTGAAAACACGCCTGGAAAAGTCTGAAGCACCCGTCGAATGTGATCAGTAGCGTACATGTCAGCCGGGTTGAAGCCAGTGATCATCGGGATCGAAGCGTTTTTTCTCCTCTTCCGAGAGGGATCGGTACGCCGTCGCAATGTAAGCATCGGTGAAGGAGTAGTAGTAGAGCGGGGCATCCGTCGCCAGATAATAGGTGGGAGCAAAGTCGCCGGAGTTCTGGTACGACCAGTCCTGCTGCAAAGGGATGCCGAATAATGCCACGCGTCCGACCTTTGTGCCCATTATCTTCAGGAATTCGTGGATGTCGGTGCCTTCCTGGATGTAGTTAGTGAGATGAAAGTGGGTGTCATTCAGTTCAAACTTGTCTGAAGAGGTGGTCTGAGCGAGCGAAAAAGTGCAATACAGCAGCAACGACAGGCCAAGGCTCGAAATAAACTGGCTCACTCTACGCTGCTGGAATCCATATTTCTTTTTCATCGACGTATCCCTCAAAAATGCCTTTCAAATTCAGACGCCCGTCCCTCTAAAACGCCAGTTCGAGATTTGTGTGGAAGATTGGTCCCGTGCCACCGAACGCGAAGGGAACGGACGTGTAGCCGACTGGGGATCTGTACGTGTAAAGAAACTCGTTATTCCACCGAATAACTCTGTTTTTGTAAGGGAAATAGTTGACGCCTGCACGGAAATCCCATGGTCGCCCATAGTCGCCGATCACTTCCGATCCACCGACGTATCCCTGGAGTGTCTTGGGTATTACCATCGCTGACGCCTGAAGTTGATAGCCGAGATCAGAGTTGGGCCGCAGCCTCGATGTGCCGTTGCCTTGGAAATTGCTCAGCCGATGCATGTAATACTCACCCTCTAGTGCGTAGCCGTGATATTTAATACCAAAATCGATCGATGACATCTTGTAGACCGCGTCCGTGATCGCGACTCCCGGCCCGAAGAGATTGGGCGTAAAGATAATGCTGCCATCAGAGAGCCGGAGTTGGGTGTTCTCAATCTCTTCGGTGTTCGGTTGGCTTTGCTTGTTCTCTTTGCTGTAGGTGAAATGAGCGGCCAGCCGGGTGGCCACTTTATCGTGATTCTCAAAATCGCCGAAACCTTGGCCGAACTCACCCGTCGTCGGCATCCAGACCAGCGCAGTAGCATTCGTCTGAAAATAATTCGGCAGTTGGGCTGCGCTTACTCCAAGTGTGCTGAGGTTATTACCGATCATTGTCTGGTAGCTAAATCTCTTTCCCAGAGTGCCGCTGGCTCTGACGCCTGAGGTGTACGACGGGCGCATGTACTCATCGGCGATCAGACGTGTATCCACCCCTAACCAAAACGGAAAGTTGCCTTCGACACTCCGCGTGCCCGGCAACGACATGATTCCTGCCGTTACGGTGAGATGGTCGTTGAAGGTATAGTTCAAATTCCCGGCGAGTACTACTTGGGCGCCAAGACCCTGCGAAGCGTTTGAAGTCCAGGCGTAGAGAAAGTAGCGGAACTTTGGATTCATGACCCAACCCAGGAACTTGATCTGCACCTTGTTCAGTTGGAAGTCCTGGCGCTGTTGAAGATTTGTAACGGCACCGAATGAACTCGTGTAGGTTGGCTGCAGTGCTCGCTGGTTCAGATAGCGCGCGTAAGAATAGATGCTGAGATTCAAGTCGCCATACTCTGTATTCGCCAGCTTGTAGCCAAAATTGGGAGTGTAATTGCCCCACTTAGTTTTGCTTGTCTCCTCACCGGCGACGACATTGGTCGTCTGTCCCGCCGTGCCTGCTTGAGTACTCGAAGAAGACTGGAGCGATTTAATTGCGGGTGTTGTCGTTGACGAGATTTCATTCGGAGAATGGCGGCCTTCGTCTGGACGGGTTTCTTTCGCAACAGCCGGTTCAATTATGCGTTGTGTCGCGTCAGCCTTCGAAGCATGAGACTGTTCGTCCAACATTCGGCGCATAGCCGAGATCACACTTATCAGCTCGCGATTTTGCTTTTCAAGCTGTTCGTTTTGTTGAACCAGCGAATCCACTTTTTTCAGCATTTCATCGGCCGTCGGAGAATTGATCCTCGTCTTGGATTCCGCGGAATCAAGGGGGCCTTGGCCATTTGCGAAGATCGAGCACGCAAACAAAGCTACGGCGAGTGACACAGAGGCGGACCGCAGTGTTGCGAGCCATATACCGTGCTTCATAGGTCGTTCTCCTTAGATCGTGCGAAAGACCTTGAGAGGAAGGCTTACCTCGCGAATGCAACTCGCGCGCAAAAATGAAAGGAGGTTATTAGTCGACCTGTTCGTACTTCCTAATTCCAATAAGATCGATTCGACTTACCCTACTTCCAACCCACTGATGCTGGTGAGTAGAGGTTATAGTTGAGCTTGTCAGACACATATTCGATTACTTCTTGTGCCTTGACGCTATTTCCGGCCTCATCCAGAGGAGGTGCAAAAACGGCTATGGCACCCTTTCCAGGGACGATGGCTACGATTCCTCCGCCTACCCCGCTCTTTGCAGGAAGTCCCACGTGCCATGCCCAGCCACCCGAACCGTCATAAAGGCCCGCCATCGTCATAGTGCTTAGGATGTAAGGAACATTTTCGGCCTTGATCACCTGCTCGCCTGTGGCCGGGTTTATCCCGTTGTTGGCAAGTGTGGCGCCCATCCGGGCAAGTTGAGTCGCATTTACACCGACGGAGCACTGCTTGGTATAGATGTCTACGGACTCAAACGGATCGGCGTAAATCCGGTCATACTTGGCCAAGAGCCAGGAAAGAGCTTTGTTGCCGGTATTTGTCGCTGCTTCCGACTTATAGACTTCATCAATAAGCGACAATTTTTCTCCGGCGGCTTTGCTGTAGAAATTCAAAATTTTATTCCACTTTTCATCTGCGTCTTTACCGGCAATCAGGCTCGTTGTGGCAATTGCACCCGCATTGACGTATGGATTGCCGGTGTGTGTCTTCATATCCACAACTGCTTCAGGAGAATTAAAAGGGCGCCCAGTAGGCTCGGATCCTATTTTCTTAAAGACGGTGTCTTGCCCAAGCGCTTCCATGGCAAGCGCCTGCGTAAAAACTTTGGAGATGGATTGGATGGAGAAGGAATACGTTACGTCACCCTTCGTAAGAACTTGATTGTCCGTAGTGACAATTGCTATGCCGAAGAGGTTTGAATCTACTTTTGCGAGGTAAGGAATGTAATCGGCGTTCTTTCCATTCTTCTCATTCTTGAATTTGTCGTAAGCCTCCTGGATGACTGAGGCCACGAGTTCGCGTCGGGGGGCAACTGGACTTGATCCCCCTTTTTGAGCGGGAACCTGAACTGGAAAGACGGCCGTTACGATTGCGACTACAACAAGCAGTGCTAAAGGCATTCGTTTCGTCTTCATCGTGATATCTCCTAAATTCGCTATAAAATCAGCAGATTCAGATAGCCGCTTATCCTGTCTGAGCGTCAGTAGCTGAACACTTTCGAGAAGTTGTACTTGAACGAAAATTGCAACCTGAAGTCGTTCACATTGAAGCCGTCCAGGTAGTTAGAGCGGCGGCCAAACTGGAATTCTCCCCCCATCATGACGTCCTTAGCGGGGTAGTACAGCAGGTTGGTGAGCGCATACTGCCCTTTATGGAACGAATCCGCGGTTTGGCCGTTAGTGTTCCATATATTTACGAGGGAGTAGCCGGCCGCTGTGCTGAATTTCTTATTCCAGTTGTGGTCCAGAAATGAGACAACACCTAACACTGGTAAGGGCACACCCTTTGCCGCAGCTGTCGTATTCGAAGAGGTGCGAATTGCAACATCCGCCGGCGCATCGTTCATGTAGTTTTCTACGCCTCTGCCGTATATAACCGACATTTTTGCGGTGCTCTTCTCTCCCAATTTAAGGTTTGAGCTCAGATTAACTCCCCAGCCTAAGACATTCCGGCTAAGGTCGCGCGTTGGCGTCTTGTTGATATCCACCCAGCTGATCTTTCGGAAGATACTCGCCCCTTGAACGTATCCCCAGCGCCGAGCGAGACGACCTTGAATCGAAAAGTCCGGTACATCAAATTTCGGTCTTACTCCCTGTAGTTCGATACGGCCGGCATAAGGGCCACCGTCAGCGCTGGCTCCCGGCCGCTCTGCTGCGATGGTCAGGTGGCTGTCTCCTTTGATAGGCATCCAGCGAACCTGAACATTGCGAAAGAAGACCATCCCGCTCGGCCCCCAGTATTCGAGTGAGTTCGGAAAGACATCGATGTCCATGAACGGACTCCAGGTCTGGCCCGCGCCTACTTTTCCAAGTTCCCCGTAGGCCTGACGCAGGCGAAATGTCGTCTGGCCGGCATCGACTCCTGTGCCGAAAAGTTCGAATTCGAACCACGTCTTCAAGTCTCCCAGCGGCGTCGGGTTAGAACTCTTAACGCCGAATCGCGTCTGACGGACGCTAAAAAAGACGCTCCCATTCTCTCCGAACTGGTTCTTATAAGCCGGCAGCTTCGTTGGCCGTACGACGTCATACCAGTTCGGATCGATTTGCCCGAAGTTGTAGCCGGAGTCAAGCATCACGAATCCGTAGACATTGAAGGTGCTCTCCGATTCTTTCTTTACTGGCGCTGCGGCTGCCGGTGCAGCTGCGGCTGCGGGGACGGGAGCCGGAGAAGGGCTCAGGTTTGATGGCTGGCCTTCGCGCTCCAGCGTGTTGAGCTCCGTCCTGACCTCCCCCATCATTTGGTCCAACTGCTGAAGCTTCTCTTTCAACTGCTGTATTTCGCGCTGTCGGTCTGGGGATTGCGCTTGAGCTGGCTGAATGCCAAGGGTGAGTGCAAATAGCAGTAGCGTGGCGGCGCCGGGATTTTTCCCGATGATCTGAGAATTCAATCTCATAAAGGCTCCTGTGCGAGATCCTGTCAAATCTCTGAACTGCAGTAAGCTGGCTTCCGTCAATCAGTGTTGGAGGAGCAATTCAAAAAAACAATGAGGGAAATCCCTAGCAGATTTATCGGTATAGGCGCAGCCGACCCAATCGAGTTGCCAAAAAATGGGGCAAGGGTCGCCTACCCGAGGTGCCCTAAGGGACAGCTCAAAATAAGCAATTACAGTTGTTTGAACGATTAGCGCAGCTCACAGGATCGAGAAACTGGGAGGGAAGTGGGTACAGCTGACTGAACGACTCGATAAGTGGCTCGTTAGGATACGCTATTTATATTTCGCGTCCGTTGGGGCTCTAGTCGAACAATAGCTCTATCTAAAAATCCTGTGATGTGCGCCGCTTGGATTTAGTTGCTCGACTGGAACTAACGAGAGTTAACCTAACTCACTAGTTTGGCGACGGACTTTTTGTGATCGCTGCTAAGAGCAGAGGAGCAATTCCGAATTAGTTAGTGGCCCCAATGATAATTGGGTGCGCGGAAGACAATCCCTGCGCCGATACGGAGTTGGTTTTGCCTGTCTCCCTGAAGGTTTCTGAGTTCGGAATAGAAGTAGTCGGCTTGAACGGCGCGAATCCAGATGTATTTGGAGACGGCTATGTCGAGGCCTCCACCGACGGTGGACGCATAGGATGTGTCGTAGCTAGTGGGAAGCTTGCCGACGGGAGCGGGAAAGTAGCTATCAAAGCCATGTACTCCTCCGAAGAGAGCTTGTCCAAAAGGTTGGAAGCGTGTGTGGTTGGGGACACGCATTCTGATGCCTCCCATTCCATAGAAGACGCTAAGGCCTACATTGAAGCCCGGGATGTGATCAGTAGTGTGACCTCCTGCCTCGACCACGGCGGAGAAGTTTCGCCAGACAGGTACGGAGACGCCTCCGTGACCACCGGTCATCCAGAAGCAGCCACAGCCGCCGACTGGCGCGTTTGCATACATCTCGCTGAACACCGCGTAGGCGTCAATGGAATTGTCAGGCCGCTGTGCCGATATTGCTTGGGTGAGCGATGACAGCAATACGACGACGAAAATGCGAACACATCGACTCATCGCTCCTCCTATTCGACCGTCAGGGTTGCGGTTGTTGTGTGAACTACGCTTCCGCTCGTGCCAGTTACGGTGATGACATACGTCTTCTCGGACTGGGAGAAGTAGCCTCCGGCGCCGCATCCTGTGATGACTCCAATTGACGTGAGTGTGAGCAATAGCCAGACAAGCAGCCGTGGCGGTATGCCACGCGTTTTTCGAAGCAGGGCAAACGGCACGAGCATCACTGCCAGGACTAGAGGCGCCTTCGACCCGTGCCGCGCGGCGGTTTGCTTCGGCACGCTTATGGTGAAAGTGGTGCTTGCGCCTGCTGATCCAGGTGTCACCGTCGCTGGGGAGTAGGTATAGGTAGCGCCAGGTGGCAGGTTGGTTGCTGTCAGCGTCACTGGATTAGTGAACGGTGCATTCACCGAGGTGACGGAAATGTTGTAGCTGGCCGAGGCTCCCGGGGGAATGGTCTGTGCGGCAGTCTTATTGGCTACCGCGAAGTCCGCCGGAGCAGTGATGGCGAGCGAGACGGGAGCAGACACACCCGAACCAAAGTTCGCATCGCCGCTATAGCTGGCTGTAATGGAGTGGGTGCCCTGCGAGAAACTGGGCACGGCAAGCGTCGCTGTGCTGTTGTTGATAGGCGCCGTTCCGATAACAGTTGTTCCATCGTAGAACGTGACGGTTCCCGTCGCTCCCGTGGGAAGGGTAGCCGTGATGGTTACAGTGCTCCCGGAAGGATTAGGGTTAGGCGAGACCGTCACTGTGGGGGTGCCAGCAGCCTTATTCACTACCTGCGACAACGACGCCGAGATCGCGCTGTTGTAGTTGATATCTCCGGCATATTGCGCTGTGATGGCGTGAGTCGCGATCGCGAGTGTGCTTATCGTTAGTGTCGCTTTACCGCCAGTGATAGTTCCACTGCCCAGAGTTGTCGCGCCGTCGCTGAAGGTCACAGTCCCTGTGGCATCCAAGCGCAACGTTGCTGTAAAGGTCACCGGACTGCCTGGAGTGGATGGGTTTAGCGATGAAGTCACTGTGACAGTTGGGGTCGCCTTGGTTACAGCCAGCGTTCCGGCGACAAAGCCCAATAAATAGTCGCGGGAGTTGATGCCGGCAATCGTTATGGAATAGCTTCCGGGAGGCGAAAGCACAGTAGACGTGGTCGAATACACTGGGACGCCCACGACTGCCGACGTATATGTATCGCCGTTGACCAGCGTTCCGGAGACGGTGTAGTTGAACGCGGGATCTCCTTCCCGATAGGCTCGTGTGGCATTCCCTACAGTTACGTTAAGCGCCGGAACGCGGCCTGCTCCGCCACTTCTCCGGAGAATGGTAAGCGTTACGGGGCTGCTTGTGCTGTCGCCGTAATTTCCATCGCCGAGATAGTCCGCCTTAATCGTATAGACCCCGGCATGGATCGCTGTCGTCGTCAGTGTTGCAATACCGCCGGAGAGAGTAGCGGTGCCCAACACAATCGAGCCGTCAACGAAGGTTATTGTCCCTGTAGCCGCACTCGGGGTCACAGTTGCGGTCAGAGTCACCGGGTCGCCATACTGCGAGGAGGTGGGATTGACCGTAAGCGCGGTAGTTGTGGAATTCGCCACAATCGTGAGAGTTCCTTTAACAATCCCGAGGACATAATTTTGGCTGCCCAATCCATTCACGTCGATGGGCCAGGTCGTGCCTGCTGGTGAGGCGGGCGTGGCCGCCGTAGAGTACACGGGTGCGCCTGTGATCGCGGTGTCGTAGGTATCTCCATTCACCAGCGCGCCGGAAGACAGATAGGTGAACTGTGGATTGGCCGTACCGACCGGCCTGCTCTCGTCCTGCACCGTGGCAAGCAGCGCGGGACCGCCGTCAGGCGCGGTTCTCTTTACGACCGTTACCGTCTGCGGATCACTTACGCTGGTGGCGTAGGTTCCGTCGCCGTTATATACGGCAGTGATTGCATGGGTTGCGGCATTCAGAGTTGACGTCGAAAGAGTTGCCAGGCCCCCGGAGACTGTAGCTTGACCAAGCAATGTAGGTCCGTCAAAGAAGCTGACGTTGCCAGTCACCACGATGTCGGTTACCTGTGCAGGTGACACTGTTGCCGTCAGCATAAGCGTGTCTCCGTACTGGATGGAGGCAGGATCCGCGACCACAGTCGTCGTCGTGGCAGTCTCCACGACCGTCAGGGTTCCAGGAAGAGTCTGGAGAGTGTAGTTCGCCGACGTAAGCCCCGACACCGTTATCGCAAAGGTCCCTGGCAAACTCCCGGTTGATGTCGAGTAGGTCGGTGTGCCTGTAATGGCGGTGGCGTACGTGTCTCCATTTACCAGCGCGCCTGATGAGGAATATGTAAACGGAGGATTTCCCTGCGTCGTTGTGCGTGTTGCATCATTGACCTTGGCGGTCATTCCTGCGCTCCCGTCAGCCGCGGTCCGCTTCGTAACGGTCAGTTGCACTGTGTTGCTCGTGCTTGGCGGAGCGTTCGGGCCTCCCTCGTACTCAGCTGTGATGTTATGTATGCCCGCTTGCAGTGTGGTGACCGGCAGCACCGCGTTGCCCGCGCCGTCGACCGAGGCAGAACCCACGAGGTTCGATGCGCCGTCAAAGAACCTAACCAGGCCGGTTGCGCCGGAGGGCGCAACCACTGCCGTCAGCACCGCCTCGTCGCCGTACATCGACGTCGCAGGCGCGATGCTCAACGTCGTCGATGACTGTGTGCTTGGCGTAACTACGAGATTTCCGTTAGCGAAATTGAACGTATAGTTGGCTGCGGCGAGCGTCCCCGCTGCGGGGACGATGGGATAGGTCCCGGCCGGAGATGACTGCGTCGCTGTCGTCGACAGAGCTGCTGAACCGGAGACGACGCTTTGTGTATCCCCATTGACGAATCCCGTGATTACCGCCGTGAACGTCGGATTAGGCTGTCCTACACTGCGTGTGGCATCGTTTGCCTTAACCGTCAGCACAGCTTTGGTCGCGGTCAAGGAGAAGGTAACTGGTGTGGTTATACCGCTCACGCTGGCCGTCGCAGTTAGCGATCCGGTGGCCGTTGGGCTCGCCGACACCTGTGCCACGCCGCTCGCATTGGTCGTTGCAGTCAGAGGATTGAAGCTCAATCCGGAACCGGTGAATGTCACGGTTATGCCCGGCACCCCGGCCCCGGTCTCGTCCCTCACCGTTACCACAAGGGGGTTAGTGAACGGCGTGCCGTATACCGTTGTCTGGCCCCCACCTCCGCTGGCGACAATATTGGTGGGCCGGCGAGTGATCGTCTGGTTAAGGTTTCCGCTTGATCCCGTATAGACGGGATTGCCGGAGTAGGTCGCCTTGATGAGGTGCGAGCCCTGGGCAAGCGACGTCGTCGTGTAGGTCGCGACATTGCTGCCGGAGGAGAGACTTTGGGTAAACAGCAGCGTCGCCCCGTCAAAGAACGAGACCGTTCCCGTAGGCCCCGTTGCGCGTACAGGTATTGGGACGACTGTGGCAGTGAAGGTTACGCTGGTGCCGGTGGTCTGCGGATTCTTGCTTGAGGTGACGGTCGTCGTCGTCGAGGGCCTGGTCACCAGGTACGGATAAGCGGTCAGGTTCCCGATATCCGGAGAGTCCCCGCCAGCGCCGAGAGAGCTGTTACGGCCACCCTCATTCCCATAGGTTGCGTAGCCGTAGAGCACGTGCAGTCCCAGCTGCTGCTGGGGCAGATTGATTGTGTAGGTCCCGGGATTTGCGCCGCCCGTGCTGGTCACCAGCGCTCGAAAGGATGGGCTGGGGCCATCCGTCTGGTAGTACAGCTGCGTAGGCGGTGGATTGGTCGCCGTGATGCCGCTGTAAGGGCCTGTTCCGGTGTACGCGCTGGTCACATTCACGGTGAAGCTTGGCGTGACGTCTAGCGTCTGAAAGACTCGGAACGCCGGATCTCCCGGCGGAGGCGCGATGGTCTCCGAATCGGCGACCCCGGTGATCACCGTGGTCAGAGGAACTCGCTGGTGTCCGTCCGCATCGATCGCGGTCACGCTGTTTCCCAGGTAATTCGCAGCGTAGACCCGGTTGGTTACAGGATTCACATCGACAAAATAGGGGCTGTTTCCTGCCGGGATATTGGTTAATAAAGTGTTGCTTGAGCCATCGATCACGGCGATGACGTTGCTGGAGGTGCCTCTTTCGGTGACATATATCTTGTTCGTTACGGGGTTCACTGCCACGGCATAAGGTGATCCGGGAAGAAGTTGAATTCTGGTTGGAGCGGCGGTTGCACCGTCGATCAGCGTCACGCTGTTGTCGAACTGGTTGGCTACATAGACCTTGTTGGTGACCGCGTTGACTGCCAGATTGTAGGCGCCGCTCCCTGCGGTGACTGTGCTGGTTGCGTTGTTATTCGTGGAGTCGATCACGGTTACGATATTGCCGTTGCCGGATCCGCCGACGTAGAGCTTATTGGTCGCCGGGTTGAGTGCTAATGCAAAAGGGCTGACGGTCGAGACGGGCACCGTGGCAGTGACGGTATCGGTCGTACCGTCGATTACGCTTACTGTGTTGTCCTGAATATTGGTGACGTAGACCTTGTTGGTGACCTGGTTGATCGCAATCCCGTTGGGACGCCGCCCTACGGTCACTGTAGTCGGGGGGGCCGCAGGGTTCCTTCCGTCGATTACGATCACCGTGTTGCCGGACGAATTCGAGGCATAGATTTTGTTCGTTACGGGGTTCACCGCCACGTAATTGGGGCTGAGCCCCGCAGTCACTGTCGCCAGGATGGAATTGTCCGCGCCATTCACTACGGTCACGCTGCCGTTGGTGTTGATAGGAGAGTTGGTCACGTAGACGGTATTGGTTACAGGGTTCACCGCTACCGCAAACGGATTGTTCCCCGCTGGCACCGTGGTCGTCGTGTTGGTCGCCCCGTCGATTACCAGCAGGTTGCCATTGGCAGCAGTGTTTGTGACATAGATTTTGTTGGTTACCGGGTTCACCGCCACCCCAATCGGGTTGCTCGCCGGGCCCAGCGTACTGGGAACATTGATGTCACCGTCGATCACAGACAAAGTGTTATTAGACGGGTGGGTGACAAACACCTTGTTGGTCACAGGATTCACCGCAATCGCAAACCCGTTTGCGCCCACATTGACGGTTGTCCTGACTGTATCGGTCGCACCATCAATCCAGCTCATCGTTTGGTCCGAGTTCGCGACATAGATCTGGTTTGTGGTCGAGTTCACCGCAAGTTCAACCGGTGTGTCCCCCACCGGCACGTTGGTCCTGAAGGTATTGCTCGTTCCATCGATCACGGAGACGGTATTGCTGGGAAAGCTACAGAGTACGTAGATTTTGTTGGTCACTGTGTTCACAGCGATTGCATCGGGACCATTTGCTACTGCTACGCTCGTAACGACCCCATTGGTAGCGCCATCGATCACAGTTACGGTATTGACCTTGTTGGCCACGTAGACCTTATTGGTCACCGGGTTCACCGTGATTGACACTGGAGCCGCACCTGTCTGTACTGTGACCGGGGCGGTAGCGGGATTCGCTCCATCGATCACGCTCACGCTGGCGCTATTGGCGACGTAGATCTTATTGGTCACCGGGTTCAACGCAATCGCAAACGGGGCTAGTCCGACGGTAATTGGGTTTGCGACAGCATTGGTCGTGCCGTTAATCACACTGACGGAGTTACTGTCCTTATTGACGACGTAGACAGTGTTCGTAATCCTGTTCACCGCGATGGCAACGGGCGTTGTATCTACGGTCACATTGACAGGGGCAGCCGCGAGATTCGCCCCATCGATCACGCTGACGGATTTGCTGTCGCTATTGGCCACGTAGATCTTGTTGGTAACCGGATTGACAGCCGCGTCAACGGGAAGGGTCCCCACGATCACACGGGTCCCCGGAGCGGCCAGGTTTCCTCCATCGACCACAGTGAGTGTATCCCCTTGAGTGTTGACGACATAGATCTTGTTTGTCGCCGGATTGATGGCCAGTGCAGTAGGGACCGATCCGGTAGGGATGCTATAGGGATTGGTCTGCCCGATCAGAGCGGTGGCTGCGGCAAGGAGACAGAGCAGCAGGAATCCGTATCTGAGAGTTGGAATGTGACGGTGAACCCTCTTCTGACCCATATCGTGCCGGCCTTCGAACAGAAGTGGTGTTTGGCCCAGAAGAGTGCAGAAGATACGGCAATTGAGAGCTATCGCTGCTTTATATGTCGCATGCCTGACAAAAGGAACCTCCGGCATCGCAGAGGAACACCTTAAGCCAGACGGGACCAGCAAGAGCCTTCAAAGAAGCTTTCGCCTGTTGGGCGGAAACTATAGCACCTTTTAGTTACAGTGACTTGTGAATCTGCAGGAAACAGGTCGAGTCGCCGGAGCGGCGCTCTTGAGGACAAATCCAGAAAGAACTGGCTCAGTTCGTCTCCGAAGCTCACTTTGAGTTGGAGATGATTGGTGGACCTGATCGGGATCGAACCGATGACCTCTTCCATGCCATGGAAGCGCGCTCCCAGCTGCGCCACAGGCCCACTCTTTAGGAAGGACTCTGTCTATTCTCATCTACGGGCTGCGATTCGTCAAACCTTGCGGGAACATCGTGCAAGTTACTGGTGTCTAAGTAATCAGAGTGAGCGAGCACTCGGCCGCCGGCGGCGCAGTTGCTGCTGCTAGCGCACTCCAAATGGTGCATTTGCCACGCGTTACACAAAAGTCGTAGTGTAGAGGACACCCGATATGCAGGCGGGCACGGCCGTGGGAAATCTCGCAAGCGCGATAGGAATAACGACAGAAGAGGCAGCGCTCGTCGCCGATTTGAAGGCCGGCAACGAGGACGCTTTTGCCATCCTGATCGCGCAATATCATCAGCCGCTCTTCTCGCTGATTGCCCGCAGCCTGAACGATCCTGCCGACGCCGCCGACATCACGCAGGAAGTCTTTATTAAGGTCTTCCGCAGCATTCGCGGCTTTCATGGCGAATCGAGCCTGCGGACCTGGCTTTACCGGATTGCGCTGCATGAGGCTTCGAACCAGCGTCGCTGGTGGTCGCGGCACAAGAAGCAGGAGCTTACGATCGATTCGCCGGCTGAGTCGGCGGACTCGGACGACGAGGGCATGACGCTGGCGGCGACGCTTGCTGACCAGGCGACTCACCGTTTGATCACGCCGCGCAGGCCGAGCTTCGGCAGCGAGTCGAGGCCGCGCTTCGCGAGGTTCCCGAGGCCTTCCGAACGGTTGTTGTGTTGCGCGAGATCGAGGGCTTCGCTTATGAAGAGATTGCCGAGATTCTGAATGTGAACATCGGCACGGTGAAGTCCCGGCTTACTCGCGGCCGTTCAGCGCTTCGGGCGTTGCTGGTTGCGGATACCGCAATAAAGAATTCTGCTTCTTCGACGGCCAGTGTTCCATCCAACGTTCAGACCGGGAGATCGCCCGGAGACGGTGACGCGATGAACTCCCCGCAGTGCGGCAAGGCGCAAAACTCATTCTCGGCGTATCTCGACGGCGCGGTCAGCGGCAAGCAGATGCAGATTGATCGCGGACCATCTGGATGGCTGCGAAGGATGCCGCGAGGAGTTTGATGGTCTGCGCGCGATGCAGCGGTCGCTTGCGATGCTCGGGCCGGCGAAGGCTCCTGCGGATCTTGCGATGCGTCTGCGGCTTGCGATCTCGCACGAGGCTGCCGCAGAAGAGATCGAGTTGGCGCGATCGTCTGGCATTGAAGTGGGAGAACACGATTCGTCCGTTCGTAGTGCAGGTTTCGGCTGGCGCTGCGTGCTCGGTTGCGCTGGTGGGCAGCATCATGATCGGGCTGGGGCTATTTGCCGCTCCGCAGCCGGTGATGGCGAACGACGAGCCGCTGGGCGCGATGACGGCTCCGCATTATCTGTACTCGGCCGTGATGCCTCGGCCGATTGTGACCAACCATGACTCGGCGATCATCGTCGAGGCGATGGTGAACGATCACGGCCAGGTATATGACTACAAGATCGTCTCGGGTCCTGAGGATGCTGCGGTGCAGAGCCAGGTGGTGGATCAGCTGATGCTCAGCGTATTCGAGCCAGCCAAGGTGTTTGGCGCGCCGGTTCGCGGACGGGTCGTTATGACCTTTTCAGGTATCTCGGTCCAGGCATAATTCCAGACCTGCGTTTTTCTTCCATAACGACATTTGTTCAGGCGCTGTTGTCAGCTGGCGTGCCGAAGTCGTAGAACACACGAAACAGATTTCCATCCAGATCTGAGGCGGTGAACTCGTGCAGTCGCCAGGGCTTCGACTCGGGTGGCGAGAGCAGCTTCGCCTGGGTTCTGGTCCACTCCCGGTACAACTCGTCTACTTCTTCTTTGCTGTCCAGATTGAGCCATGTCATGGTTGGCCCCACGTTCCCGTAGTGTTTTCGGAACTCTGAGTTTGCGAGGAAGATCCGGCAGTTGCCCCGGGAGATTCCGGCAAGTCCGAGGTCCTCGTCGCCCCAGTCCAAGGTGAAGCCGAGGCTGTTTTGGTAGTAGCGCACCGCGTCATCGATCTTGCTGACGGGTATCTCGGGGACCGCACCGGGGAACGCTGAGTTCATGGCACCTCCTCGCCTTGGATCAGATGACGCGATCGTAGCACCGTGCGAGGTATACCCCCACCCTACCCCCCTCCCTATCGAAATCCGGTAATCGATAGAATCCATAGGGTTTAGATGGTCGACCCAGATGTAAAGTCCAGAATCGGCAGGGGATAAGTATAAAAATATTGATTTATAAGGACTTAAAGGCCAAAGCCCCGGATGATTTCCGGGGCTTCTATTAGCTCTTAGAACATTCTATCGAACTGGAATAAATTAATCGGCACTTGGTATTTCATTTATTTTGCTTGACTTAGGCCATTAGAAGGCTTGACAGGGTTGCTATACCTTGAACTGTGAGGTATCGTAGCTGCCATGGCGTTACGATCGACGAATCCGAACTTCCTGAATGGCGTGCCGGAGCTGCTGGTGTTGCGGCTGCTGGAGGAGCAGGAGATGTATGGCTACGAGATCGTTCAGGCGCTGCGAAGCAGGACGGCTGAGGTGATTACGGCTGGGGAGGGCGTGGTGTATCCGGTACTGCACGGGCTGGAGAGCGAGGGTGCGGTGCGGTCAAAGCGGCAGGCAGTGAATGGTCGCAGCAGAGTGTATTACTCGCTGACGCCAGCGGGGCGGCGGCGACTGGAGGAGATGTCGGGTGCCTGGAAGAGAGTGGCGAACGCGATCCAATCGATGTTAGAAGGAGGCCAGAATGCAGAGGCTATTTGAGGAGCTTCGCGAGCGATTGTTGCGGTCTGGAGTCGCGCCGCGTCACGTGCGGCGTTACCTGGCGGAGTTGAAGGATCACCTTACGGACCTGACGACCGAGGAGAAGCTTTCGGGCCAAGGTCAGAAGGACGCGGAGGCAGCGGCGCTGATTCGGCTGGGCGGGTCGGATGAGCTTGTAAGGGCGATGATCTCGAGGAGCGAGCTTCAGGCCTGGTCGCGGAGGGTGCCGTGGGCGGTGTTTGGGCTGGGTGGGCTTGTGTCGTTGGCGCTAGCTTATGGGATTGCCTGCCTGGTTCTGTGGTCGGGTTGGAGGATCTTTTTGCCAGGGAGTTCGACTCCGTTTGTACGGGTCGAGGGGTTGGCGGTTCCTTACTTTGGTATCGGGAGGTTGATCTACTACGGGGCACCTGTGTTCGTGGGGTGGGGGCTGGGAGTGATTGCGGCACGACAGCGCATGAAGGCGATATGGCCTGTGGCGGGGATTGTGCTCGCGTGTGTGGCGGGGGCGATGGCGCAGGTGCGGGTGGGAGCGGCGGGGAGTGTCGGGCTGGCAATTGCTCCGGTGAGTGTTACATATTTGGCGGGGTTGATGGTGCTGGCGGCTTTGCCATATCTGGTTTGGAGGGTGGTTGATCAGGGAGCTGTGGCTTCTTAGAGATCCGATCGCCCTCGGTCTTCACTCCGGGTCTAGGGCAGCCTTCGTTGTACACTCTTCTCCGAAACGCGAATCGCACTGGCAAAGGGCTCACAGATGCCTGGTGAAACGATCTCCTCGGAGCACGCAGCCAGCCTGGTCAAATCCGGCATGTGGCTGGACTACGGCGTGTCGCATTGCCAGCCCGATGTTTTCGATAAGGCGCTGGCTGCACGCAAAGACGAACTAGAGAACGTCAAGATCCGCTCCTGCCTGTCGTTACGCCCCCGCGCTGTGATCGAAGACGATCCCGAAGGCCAAGCATTTCCACGTCTTCAGCTGGCATTTTTCAGCTTACGATCGCAAGAAACACGACGCGGGCCGTTGCAACTATGTACCGCTGAATCTGGGAGAGGTGCCTGATTATTACCGGCGCTTTCTCGATCCCGTGGACATCGCCATCCTTAAAACGTGCCCCATGGACGACGGCGGATATTTCAACTTTGGCCCGACAAATATGTGGCAACGGGCCGTCGTCGAACGCGCGAAGGTAGTGATCGTCGAGATCAATCGTGAGATGCCATACGTATTCGGCAGAGAGAACGGCGTGCATGTGAACGAGGTCGATTTCGTTATTGAAGGAGATCATCAATCGTGCACGGAGCTGCCTAGCCCGGACCCGGGCGAGATTGATCGCATGGTAGCTGGGCGCATCGCAGCCGAAATCGAGGATGGCTCCTGTCTTCAGATCGGGATCGGCGGCATGCCGAACGCCGTATGCTGCCTGTTGCTCGAAAGCGGAGTGAAGGATCTTGGCATCCACACGGAGATGATGACCGAGGGCCTCGGCCTGCTTTACCGTTCCGGCCGGGTAACCGGATCGCGGAAGACGCTGGATCCGGGCAAGGTGACTTACACGTTCGCGCTGGGCTCGCAATCGCTTTACGCGACGGCAAACCGCAACCCGGATTGGTATTGCCAGCAGGTGGACTATACGAACTCGCCGTCCATCATCATGCAGAATGAGAAAGTGGTGTCTATCAACAACACCACGCAGGTCGATTTGCAGGGACAGGTAGCTTCGGAATCAGACGGGCACCGCCACATCAGCGGCACCGGAGGCCAGCTGCAATTTGTGCGCGGCGCCTACGCATCGAAGGGAGGCAAGTCGTTTATCTGCCTCTCGTCGACCTACGAGAAGCGAGGCGAGCGCCGCAGCCGGATTGTCTTTAGCCTTACTCCTGGCAACATCGTGACAACGCCGCGCTCGGACGTGATGTATCTGGTTACCGAGTTCGGGATGGTCAACCTGAAAGGAAGGTCAGTCGCGGAACGGGCCAAAGCCATCATCTCGCTTGCGCATCCTGATTTCCGTGAGGAGCTGGAACGGCAGGCATATGAAAACCGGCTGATTCCGCGCGGTGTTTCTTTTTCCTGACGGCCCTAAGAACACGGGAGGGCTCCGCTGAGCACGGAGATGGCTTGGGCGCCGGCGCTACCTTGACGCATATCGGTGCGGGATGGTCGCCTGCGGGATGGGCCGTCCCATTTGCTGGCAGATGGCACAAGCATTGCGATGTTGTGCCATCTGCATATGAATCCTGGTGACTTCATCCGGCTTGTCGGGGTCCGAGGTAAAGCAGAATGTTTCGTTGTCATCCATGCGGCGATAAGCCTCGATCAACTCATGACCGAGACGATCGAGGTGCGGGCAGTTTGGAAGTTTCATGGCAAGCTCCGGTCATCGAAGATGAAGGGTCGGCGAAGACAGAGGCAGTGTGAGGTAAGTGGATGAGCGAAAGTTATCTACTTCAACGCATCCCAGAACAAAATGGAGAGCGGCATTACCCTGGGAAATGCCGCTCTGCCTTGACGTCAAAGCGGTATTGCTTCGTTCCGCAAGTGCCCTGCGGATTTAAAAAAAATAAGTCGGATCCTGAATATTTGTATGTCGCATACCCGACATTTACTGCGAGTTTTTGTGCCCGTTCCTCCACGGAAAAGAGCATGGTTTATCCGTGCCATTCTGCGGCTAGTTCGCTAAGCTTTGGGCCATGAGCAGTTGCGAAGAGTGGCCTAATTTTTCAAGGGCTAACGAGGGTGGCGTTGACGTTGAGCTGAAGGCTGACTGGTGGATGCCTCGTGTGGGATCGCTGCCGGCTGCCATGGCCGTGTGGTGGTGACGTCGACGTGGAAGGGGCCGGTCGGGTGATTATCGGGCACAGCCTGTGTTAGGACTTCGTTGAGTGCGGGTATGGCGTGGGCGAGGGCTTCGAGGCGGTCGTCGGTGACCATGCCCGAGAGATGGAGTGTGTAGCCCTGCGCGTCAAGGTGTCCTTCAAGCGCGGCGGGGTCGTGGCCGCCGAGGTCGAGCGAGGCGGGAGCGAGCCGGAAGCCCGGAGTGCTCTGCGTCGCTGGTTGGGCATTGCGGCGACGCTGACGGGTGTCTGGCGCGTGGACGGTCGAACTCAGGAGGATGTCTCCGGTGACGAGGGAGGAGGCTCCCGTTGCGGGAGTTGTGAGGCCGGCGTCGCGAAGGGTGAGATCTCCCTGCCATCTGCCGTCGTAGGTGAGGCTGCCTGAGAGGCTTCCAGTCGCCTTGAGATCGTCTGGCACATGCGGGCTGGCGACGCGGAGCCAGGAGATGAGAGTAGAGGCGGGGATTCCTGAGGTTCCGGCCTGGAGGCGAGCTTCGCGGGGATTGCGAACGTCGGGAATAGAGCCGGTGAGGGCGATGGTGGGTGTGTTGGCCGTATCCGCCGGTGGCCAGGAGCAGCGGAGGTCTTCAAAGGAGTGGAAGATGTGGGTGGCGGTTGCGAAACACTCGGCCTCGGCGTTGAGGAGTTGGTCTGGGACGAAGTCAGCACGGCGGGCGCCGGTGAGGCGGAGGCGAGTGGTGACGGCGCTCTCGCCCAGGGTCCCGCGGATGTTGGCGGAGAGGTTCATGTCGCCGCGCCAGCCGGCGTCATGTCCGAAGATGACGCGGGACGCCTCGCCGAGGGGAGCATCACGCCACTGGCCCTGGAGGTTGATGGGGATCTGGCTGGTGGCGGACGCGGCGCTGAGAGTGGACTCGAGCTCGATGATGCCGGTGTCGGAGACGGAGGCGTCGGTGCGGGTGGGGCGAGCCTTGAGGCGGAAGTGCCACTGGTGGGGGTCGGGGAGCCAGAGGGCGAACTCGGAGTCGATGAGAGAGAAGGGAAGCTTCTCGGTGTCCTGTTTGAAGTTGAGGCGAGCGCCGGTGGCCTCGATGTAGGGGAAGCGGGGAGCTGGGCCGGCTCTGCGCTGGCCGGTGGGGGCGGCCTCAATTCGCGAGGCCTGGAGGAGGATGCCCTCGATGTTCCAGCGGCCGTCGGAGGTGTGGACGAGGTTGACGCTGGGTTCGGTGAAGCTGATGGTGGCGAACTCGATCTGGCGGCGCCAGAGGGAAGAGATGCGCACGCTGGCGTGGACAAGGTTGGCGCGGATGATGGGCTCGGCGCCGAAGGCGGGATCTTCGCCGACGACGAGGTTCTCGATGGTAAAGCCGGGGAGCGGGAGGACCGTGAGGGAGACGCGGTCGAGGTGAACGGGACGGCCGAGGCTGTTACCGATGGCGGTGGCGATGCGGCGCTGAAAGCGGCTGATGTTTACAAGCGGAGGCCCGAAGATGAGCGCAGCTACGACAAGCAATACGAGAGCGACGTAGACGAGGCGGCGTCGGAGCGAGGCGCGAGGACGCTGGTTTGCAGCGGCAAGCGGCGCGGCCTTCGCGGGGGCCTCAGCGTGCGCCGTTGCGTGCAATGGATCAGTCTGCTGCATGGATGGTGTCGGCCGGCGGCCGGTCTCGAGTCTTATCGAATGACGTGAAGCGTACGCGACCAGCGTGTCTGGTCGAAGATATGGATGAGGATGTGGCCCATGAAGGCGAGGCGTTCACCGATGGATTGCTTATTGATCTGATCAGCCGGGGTTTGGAAGGACCAGTAGACGAACATGGGGCGGCCTACGATGTTTTCGCGGGGCACGAAGCCCCAGAAGCGTCCGTCGAGCGAGTCAGGACGGTTGTCGCCCATGGCGAAGACCTTGCCGGGGGGAACGACGAGTTCGCCGTCCTTGATGTTCTGGGGAAGATCGTACTGCCAGGAGGCCGTGACCTGGTACATGGGGTCGGGCGGGATGGCGGGGAAGTCGTCCCGGTAGGGGTTGTACTCGTGCTGGGGATCACCGTCGTTGGAGGGCATCGCGGCGTAAGGCTCGTTCTGGGCGACACCGTTGAGGTAGACGACTCCGTTGCGGAGGTGAATGCGGTCGCCGGGGATGCCGATGGCGCGCTTGACGAGGAAGAGGTCGGGCTCGCCGGGCTTGAGGAAGACGATGATGTCGCCGCGGTGGACGTCGCGGTAGAAGGTGAAGGGCGCCCACTTGGCAGGCGGGGCGAGCGAGATTCGATCGACGAGGACGTGATCGCCGATGAGCAGGGTCTTGACCATGGACGCCGAGGGGATCTCGAAGTTCTGGAAGACGAAGGTCATGACGAAGAGGCCGACGGCCAAAACGCTGGCGATGGAGGCCACGGACTCGAGAAAGGTTTCTTTCTGCTCGTCGGGGACAGCTGCTTCGGCGGGGGTGGGTTCGATCGTCCTGGTGGTGGTGTCTGCCATGCTCAGACCAGTGTATCGCGGTGGATGGAAGTGCACTTAGTGAATGATGCGGAGGGTGCGATCCCAGCGGGCGAACTGCAGTCCGGTGGAGGCGGCTGCGGTCGTTGTGGAGAGGGCGAGGGGGTCGCCGTCCGGCTCCTGGCGAAGGGAGAAGTAGACGAGCAGAGGGCGGCCGACGATATTTTCGGCGGGGACGAATCCCCAGTAGCGGCTGTCTTCGCTGTCGTTGCGGTTGTCGCCGAGGACGAAGTAGTTGCCGTCGGGGACGATGAGTTCGCCGTTGTCTATGAGCTTGCGCATGCGGACCCACCAGCGGGAGTCGATCTCGGGGTCGGCGGACTGGAGACGGGGGAAGTTGTCGCGGAAGTTGTCGCGTCCGGCGGGGCGGTAGATGGCGTAGGGCTCTGTGAGGGAGAGTCCGTTAACGAGGACGTGGCCGCCGCGAAGGCGGATATGGTCGCCGGGGATTCCGACGACCCGCTTGACTAGATGAATGGCGGGGTCGACGGGAAAGTGAAAGACGATAACGTCGCCGCGGTGAATGGAGGCGGACGGAAGGAAGACGTCGTCCCCCGCAGCCTGCTTGTCGACAAGGAGGAAGTCGCCGATGAGAAGCGTGGGCTCCATGGATCCGGAGGGGATGCGGAAGGGCTGCACGCTGAAGGTGACGATGAAGACCGCGACGACGATGATGGTGAGGAGCGACTGCACGGCAGTAAGGACGCCGGGCTTTTGCATCTGCAAGCGCAAAGGCGGTTCGGGTGCGAGCGGTTGAGCCGGACGGCCTGAGGCGATGACGGAGCCGGCGAGGGGTTCGGCTGCTTGCCGGGGTCCGGTGGTGAGAGTGGGGGTGCTCATCGTGCGGCTCCGACGGCTGCAGCGGCGCGGGCGCGGCGGTGTTCGCGTGGACGAGCGGGATGGGCCAGAGCCTGTTGCTCGGCCTGGGTGCGGGAAGTTTGCTTTTCCGCCATGAGGCTTTCGAACGCGATGCGCGCAGCCTGCTGCTGCGCCTGTTTTTTGGTGGAGCCTTCGGATTCGGCGAGAGCGCGGGTACCCCCGTTGCCATCGGGGATGCGAACTTCGACACGGAAGAGCTTCTGGTGATCGGGGCCACTCTGCGCGGTGAGGACGTACTGGGGCTGGCCTGCTCCAGCGGCCTGCAGGTATTCCTGGAGAGCAGATTTGTGGTCGCCGATGGCTCCCGAGAAGGTGTCGCCGGAGCTGAGAGCTCCGTGGAGTTGGGGCACAGAAGGTTCGATGATGTGGCGCTCGATGAAGGGACGTGCGGCGTCGAGACCGCCGTCGAGGTAGAGCGCGGCGATGACAGCTTCGAGGGCGTTGGCGAGAAGGGCCGGCTTCTTGCGGCCGCCGCTCTGCTCCTCTCCACGACCAAGGCGGAGCATGGAGCCGAGACCGATGCGCTCGGCGACGCAGCCGAGATGACGACGGCTGACGAGCGAGGCTCGCAGACGGGTAAGCTCGCCTTCGCGAGCATGGGGAAAGAGGCGGAAGAGGCTGTCGGCTACGGCAAGGCCGAGGACGGCGTCACCCACGAACTCAAGTTGCTCGTTGTCGGCTGTGGGAGGAGGGGATATGTCGGGATTGGATTCGTAGGCGAGCGAGCGATGGGTGAGCGCGAGGGTAAGAAGCTCGGGCTTCCGGAAGCGATGCTCGAAGAGGGCAGGGAGAGCATCGCTCGATGCAACTCGTGCGGGCTTTCGGCGCGTCGTCATGCTAACCCTCTGGGCATCTACTTTACCGGAGTGTTGGACGCTCCGGCGAGGCGAGTTGTTTGTACAAGAGCTGTTTGTGGCGTTGATTCGATAGTGCAACCGCTTATTTCGGGGGCGTGGAGGGGCGGTATGCTTCCTTTTCAGACTTGCCGCTGGGATCCAGAGGCGCGTTATCTTCGTCGGTGCTCTGCTGGCGCCTGGGGAGAAGGAACGGCTCTTTCAGGCCTTTTTCAGCAGCGGCCTTAGTGTCGGGCTGGGCATCGCGGACGGCAAGGGCGGCTCTGTACTCAGCGATGGCTTTGGGGCGCTCGGGATGATCGACATCCGGGTGCTCAGGATCGCGGGCTACATCGTACAGGCGACCGAGGTAGATGTGGGTCCACGCGAGGGTGCGCGGGTCCTTGGTAAGAGCGAGGGTCTTATTGAAGTGCTCGGCTGCCGCATTTGGGTCGCCGTGGATGAGGTCGATGCGGCCTGCGAGATAGTGAGCCTGGGCGTCGTTGGGATTGGCCTTCAGGGCGTCATCGGCCATCTGCTCTGCCCCCGAGGTGTCGCCTTTGACGAGCTTCATCTCGGCGAGGTCCATGCCCTTGAGCTGGCGGGGCGCACGCTTGACGTTGTCATGGCTGCCCTCTGGCAGGAAGGCGATCTGTTCGGCGTGGTGGCGCTCGTGTTCGACATCCATGCCATAGACCATCGGCGCGATCTCTTCGCGGAGGCTGACGCCCTCCTTCGCCATCGCCCCGATCTTGTCGTAGAAGTAGTCGGTGAGAATCCAGCCCTGTCGCATGTCGAGGTCGACCTGCTTGCGGCGGACGATCTCAGCCTCGTGTTCCCACGCGGTTACGTTGGCCTCGTAGGTGGTGATGTCGGTGCGCTGTTTGACCTGATCGGGACGCTTCGGGTCGAGGAACGCCGACGTCCATGGTCTGGGCCTCGATGGCCTTGATGATGCACTCCGCGAGCAGGGCGGAGATGTCGGACTTGTAGGTGAACTCGAGCGGAGCGTTCTGCGCGGGCTTGAGCAGAGGAAGGAGGCGGTCCATGGCGCTGGCGCGGGCGTAGACGAGCGGCTCGACCAAGTAGTGGAGGTAGGTGTGGCGAATCTGGTCCATGTGGACCGACCCGTTCGCAGAGGGGGATGCGACGACGATGTAGTCGTTGCCGTAGATGCGCGCGTTGGTGACGGCCGGGGCGAGCATGGGCTCAAGCAGGACGATGAAGCGGCGGCCATCGTAACTGGAGACGGGCATGCGGAGGTAGACGTTCGAGTTGAGTACGGCTTTGGTAAGCGGATCGTGTATCTGGTTAACGAACTCCTCGTACTCGGAGCGGTGAGCGACCCAGATGGCGTGGAGGTTGACGTCCTCGGCGAAGTCGCGAAGCAGGGGAAGGATGTTGACAACCTGCGTGGAGTCGGGTGGAAGCTCGGTCTCACCGACGGACGGGGTGAGCTGCGGCGGAGGGTTGAGATAGAGCGAGAGCGAGATGTACTGCGCGAGGCTGAGGCTCGGATCGGCCAGCTGGTGATCGGTGATATAGCTGCAGAGAGCGTCGCGGTGATCGCGCGCGGCAGGCGGGGCCGAGGCGAGCGCCTGGTTGATCTCTTCGCGAACTTTTTTGCGGACAGGCGCGGAGGAATCGAGATCGGAGTCGTAGCCGCAGGCGTTTAGCGCGGCGGCGAGATCGAAGAGGGACTCAGAGGTCTCGAGGGTGACGGCGGCTCCGCCGGCCTCGGGTTGTGCGACGCGTGGCCGGCTGACGGGCTGGCGGTTCTCGAGGGTGGTGTCGGGCGAAGGGGCGCTTGAGGAGCTGGAGGAACCAGAGGGTTGCTGAGCGAGCAGCGATGGGCCGAGCAGCGTGGTTGCGAGAAGGAGAGCAGCGTGGGTTTTATAAGAAAAAGGCACTGGTTATTGGACTCTAAGGGAGGAGTTTAGGGGAGCGGCGGACAAAGGGGCAAGGTCGGGGCGGAAGTGGTTGACCGCGCAGTTACTTAAGGCCAGGAGTGAGCGTGAGTTGCTGGACATGGATGGGAGTCGCGGTTTCTGGAATGGTCCCATCGTTGACCTGAATCTCCTGGGGCTTGCCTTCAAAGAGGACGCGGGTGGAGACACTGGAGCGAGCCGGGACAAGGACGCGCTCTGTGGCGGTGAGGGTACCGGAGCGAACGGTGACGGGGACGTCGGCGGCGACGTAGCCGGCGTTGTGTATCTCGACGGCGACGAGCCAGCTTACGCCGACTCCGTTGCGGGCGGGGAGGTCTCGAGGGGTGACGTTGACGATGGAGAGGTCGGCGAGACCGCGGTCGTGGTAGACCCAGTCGTCGAAGAGTTTTGTGAGGTCTTTGTGCGAGGCGGCCTCGAGAACGCGCTGGAAGGCGCGAGGATCTTCGGGGGTGGCGGCGTCGGCGTGGCGGACTTCGTCGCGATAGAGCTGCAGGGCCTGTTTGAGCGCGGCATCGCCGGTGATAGAGCGGAGCATGAATAAGACTGCAGCGGCCTTAGCGCGATAGTAGATCTCGTCGTGGGCGGCGATAAGGGACTGGCCGGATTGCGCTGCGGGTGGAGGAAGGGTCGACGGCAGCGGGGTTGGCGGGGCTGAATTATTGGGTTCGGGTGGATTGGAGGAGCTGGAAGAACTGCTGCTGTATTCCTGTGAGCTGGAGTAAGTTTGAGGCGATTTGGGCGAGGGCCGAGGAGGCGGAGTTGCGGTTGGAGCAGCAGCTTCAGAAGAGCCAACGTCGGTGGGATTTTCGGGCTCGGCGAGGGTGAGCGGGTTGATGAGGGCGCGAAGCTCGTTGAGCGCTTTGTCGCGACCGTCGGTGGATTCGGTCTGAAGCAGTGACATGAGTTGCGGGACGCCTTCATTGAGCCAGGGCAGCGAGGAGCGGAACCATGCGTGGGCAAGCGAATGCACCATGGCCGGTGTGATCTGGTGGGCGTCGGTGGCAGTGATGGGGATAGCGAGAAAAGCGTCGTCCTCGAAGGGCTGGCCGGTGTGATCGAGCAGGGTGAGCGGTACGAGGGGAGCCGGGCCGAGCCAGTCTCGAAGGAGCGGGGCAACATCGGTAGAGGCCGTGGTGTACGGGGCGATGCCTTCCGGCCGTCCGGTGAAGACGGAGAGCAACTGGTTATCGGATGGGTGGGCCGCGAACGCGGAGATGAAGAGGCTTGGTGTTCGGAAGCCGAGAGGGCCGGTGGGGAAGTCAGCGGTGGCGACGCCGTGGGATTCGGCGACGGTGGCGTCGGGCTCCTCGGTGACGTGAGCGAGAGGCTGACGCTCGCCGTTCAGGAAGGCGTCTGTCGGTGGCTCACCGAGGTACTCGACGGTGAGGCGCACGTGGAACGCGGAACGCGCCTGGTTGAGACGGGCGAGGCCGACGGCTTGAAAGAGCTTCGCTCCATCGCCGAGGAAAAGCGGCGGCGAGGAGACGGGATACCAGAGGACGTTGCCGAAGCCGCGAAGAGCGGTCACCTGCGGGGAGATCTGGTCCCAGTCGGCGTGGGAGGCCTGCTCGGGCGGGGCACCGATGCGAGTGAGGCGCTGACCGGAGGCCTGGATGGTGCCGGAGTAGATCGCGGTAAGGGTGACGGTCTTTCCGGGGGCGAGCGGGTGGGGAAGGGTGACGAGTGCCTCGGTGGCCTGGCCGGTATGGTCGGCGTCTGTGAGGAGTGTGTGTTCGGTGAAGGGTGCTGAGATGGTCTCCCAGTGAAGCGTGGAGGAGAGCTGAAGGGTGATGCGGTTGATCGGCGCAGTTGATGTGTTGCGGATGGTGAGGCGGGCGAAGGCGGCGAGGTGCGAGGTGGCAGGGTTGATGTGGAGGTCGAGGTCCCAGGAGGTGAAGGCGATGGCGGAGCGCTCGGCTTCGGTTATGGATGCGATGGTTTTTTCAGGAGTTTGCTTGACGGTGGGTTTGTTGCTGTCCTGGGGCTGGTCTTCGCTGCGCTGAAAGATGATCTGGCCTTGCGGCTGGGGATGGTCCGGGTGGACTGGTTGCGAGCTTGGCGGCTCCTGGGCACCCGTGAGTGTTGCGACTGCGAGGAGCGTAGTCAGGATTGTGGAACGAATCATTTAGAGGCTGCCGAGGCCCTTCGGTTTCTTTGCAGGTTTCGCGGAGGTGGCCGCCTTCGGTTGGACGGATGAGCCATTGCGCTGGCGCAGTGCCTCGTACATGACAACTGCTCCGGCGACGGAGACGTTGAGGGAAGAGACTTGTCCGGCCATGGGAATGCGGAGGAGGTGATCGCAGGTTTTTTTGACGAGATCGTGGAGGCCTGCGCCTTCGCGGCCGAGGACGAGGCAGCAGTCGGAGGTTGCGAAGTCGAAGTCGGTGTAGTCGGGGGTGCCGCGCTCGTCGAGGCCGACGATCCAGACGTTGGACTTCTTCATCTGCTCGAGGGAGCGGACGAGGTTGGTGACGCGGGCGATGCGGACGTGCTCGGAGGCCCCGGCGGAGGTTTTGGCGACGACGGCGGTGATGGGGGCGGAGCGGCGTTCGGGGAGGAGGATGCCGTCGACACCGGCGCCGTCGGCGGTGCGGAGGAGGGCGCCGAGGTTGTGGGGGTCTTCGACGCCGTCAAGGGCGAGGAAGAAGCGGTGGCGGCCGTCGGGAGAAGGGGCGAGCAGGTCTTCGATGGTGAGGAAGGCGCGCTCGCGCAGGAAGGCAACAACGCCCTGATGGGCCTCGGTTTTGGCGGCCCGGCTGAGCTGGTCGCGGGACTCGACTGCAACCCGGACGCCGGCGGAGCGGGCGAGCGAAGAGAGGCGTTCGAGCTTGGCGTCGCGGCGCTCGCGGGAGATGGAGATGCGGTCAATTCGGCCCGAGCCGGAGCGGATGGCCTCTTCGACCGGGTGAAGCCCGTATAGAACTTCCATAGATTGAGTTTACCTGCTGAAAACACTAGGAGAAGTGGGGATTAGCACCGTAAAATGATGAGACAGGGCCAAAATCGTGGCTGGTGAAAGGTAACCGGTGGATGGGCCATTCTGAACCAAAACGAAGCTTTTGGAAACGTGAGGTCCCGGACCGAGACTTTTCGGGTGGAGATCGCGTCTCTATCTCTGTGAACAGCGGAGCTATGACACTTTCCGCGGCGCAGACCGCGATGACGCAGGCCGAGAATGCCTCGATTGCGCGCGGGCTGAAGCGCCAGGATCCGGAGTTGCTGGATCAGCTGATCGAACAGTATCAGCACCGCCTGCTGCGTTACCTGCTGTTCCTGACGGGCCGTCGCGAAGTCGCCGAGGATCTGTTCCAGGAGACGTGGATGCGCGTGCTGATTCGCGGCGCGCAGTACAACGGCAAGGCTCGGTTCGACACATGGTTGTTTACGATTGCCCGCAACCTGGTGATTGATCTTTCGCGCAAGCGCACGATGGCGAGTCTGGATGAGATGAGCGACTCGAGCGAGGATGACCGCCCTTTCGAGGTTGCGATGACGGGTCCGTCGCCGCTGGAACAGTTCACCTCGCGTGAGGATTCCGCGGAGGTGGGCGAGGTTCTGCTGACTCTGGATGCGCCGTACCGCGAGGTGCTGGTGCTTCGCTTCTACGAAGAGATGTCGCTTGAAGAGATTGCGGGAATGACGCGGGCGCCGTTGTCGACGGTGAAGTCGCGTCTGTACCGGGGCTGGCTTCGCTGAAGCCCGAGCTGGAGAGATTGCGGAGTGGTCGAACTCTGGTGGCGGAGGCGAGGGGATGAAGGACGTCTTCGAGAAGGTTGGAAGGGAGAGCCAGGGTGAGCTCGACCGTTCCGTAGCAGAATCGCTCGCTTCATTGAATATGAGTGCGCGGGCCTCGCTGGTGAATCGCACGCACAGAGTAGTGCGGGAGCGAGCCAAGGCGATGTCGGCGCGGAGAAGCCGCATGCGCAGCCTGTGGGCTCCGCTGGCGGTGTGCGCGTCGCTGCTGGTGATTCTGGTGACTGCCGTGTGGACGACTGTTCGACGAGTACGAGCTGAACCCGACAGGGATGCCGGACGCGAGCGATCAGTTTGCGGTTCTGTTGCTCTGGTTCCTTCCGGTCTCCGGTGCTCTGTTGGCGATGGTGTGGGTGACGACGTACGCAGACCAAGCGCAGCGGCAGTGAGGTGGCGTAATGAACATGCCGTGGATACAGAATGGAAATCAGAGCGAGGTCAGAGCCGAGGAGTCGACCGGCGAAGATCAACTGAGCCTGATTCCGCGCTGGTCGGTCGTGCTGGCAATCATCGTCTTCGCGCGCGGTTCAGTACCTCTTTCATGGCGTGATGCCGCACCACAAGCACGAGCTGCTGCCGATGCGGCTGCTGATGGGCTACTCGTGGGGAACGGCGTTCGCCAGCTATGTTCTGCTGGTGGGCTACGTCAGCCGCGATGTAAAGCGGCGCCGCATGCCGGCCGCGTTGTGGATGCTGATTGTGGTGCTGATGCCGGGTGGCATCGGCGCGGTGGTGTACTTCCTGCTGCGTCAGCCGCTGCTGCGCCCGTGCCCGCAACTGCCGGACCGAGATGATGTCGACCTTTCATTTCTGCCCACAGTGCCAGTTCCAGATGGCTCCGGTTTGTGGGCGGTGCTTCCGCGGCGTGCAGATCACCGATGTGTATTGCACACGTGTGGCCATGACCTGGCCGAGGATCAGGCTCCCGCGAGGCTGCGGGCGTATAGTGACTAGTGGCTACGCTGTTTGACCGCCGCGTAAGCGACTGATCCAAATGCCACTCACAGCACTGATTATTGACGATGAACCGCTGGCACGGCAGGAGCTGCAATATCTGCTGGAGCGCGCGGGGGGTGTGGAAGTTCTCGCGCAGGGAACCAACGGAATCGAAGCCGTGGATCTGATCCGAACGCACAAGCCGGACGTAGTGTTTTTGGACGTGCAGATGCCCGGACTGGATGGCTTCGCCGTGTTGAAGAAGCTGCTGGATCGCAAGGTTCCGCTGCCGCAGGTGGTTTTTGCGACGGCCTATAACCAATATGCGGTTCGAGCGTTTGAAGTGAACGCAGTCGACTACCTGTTGAAGCCATTCGATCGGAAGCGCGTGATGCAGACGATCGAGAAGGCGCAGAGCCGATTGGTCGCGCAGGCCGAGCGAACCGAGGCCGAACATGCGTCAGGGCTACGGTGCGGATACAGGTGCAAAGCTCGATGCGCTACTGAAGCTGGTTGAGGAGCAGGCACAAGTTCCTGCTGTCGCACAAGCGTCGAAGCTTCACACCGGCAAGGTGATTGTGCGTGCGCAGAACCGTCTGCTGCTGGTGGACCAGAAGGAGATCTGCTTCGCCACGATTGAGGAGGGCACGATCACGGTGATGACTCCGACGGTGGAGGGGCATTCAAACTGCCGGACGCTCGAAGAGCTGCAGGACCAGTTGGATCCCGAGGCGTTCTGGCGTGCGCATCGGTCGTATCTCGTGAATATTCAGCATATCCGCGAGGTGGTGCCGTGGTTCAAATCGAGCTACCAACTGCGGATGGATGATCCGAAGAAGACGGAGATTCCGGTTAGCCGCGCGCAGACCAAGCGGCTGCGAGAACTTTTTAACCTCTAATTTTTTTTGAACCATATGAAACCGATCTGCGTATCGATACCTTGACTATCTACAACGGTGTTGTGTAGATAAACATAGTATGGGAAAACCGAATGATCTGGTGCAGGGAACGCTGGGTCTGCTGATTCTGAAAACGCTATCGCTTGAGCCGAAGCACGGGTGGGCGATTGCGAAGAGGATTCAACAGATCTCCAATGACGTGCTGCAGGTGCAGCAGGGATCGCTTTATCCTGCGCTGCAGCGGCTGGAGCAGCAAGGCTGGATTCGCTCGAAGTGGGCGGAGACGGAGACGGGCAGGCAGGCCAGGTTCTATTCGCTGACGGCGGCAGGGCGGGCGCAGCTCGAGAAGGAGCGCGAGATGTGGTCGAGACTTTCGGCGGCGATCGATCTGGTGGTGGAGAGCTAGTAGCGAAGGTAGAAGAGGAGCTATGCGCTGGATGGACAGGATGCGAAAGACCGTGGCGACGTTGTTCCGGCGTGAACAGGAGACGGCGCGGCTGGATGAAGAGATGCGGTTCCACCTGGAGCAGGAGATCAGCCGAGCGCGTCGCAGCGGGAGCTTCACCACATGAGGCGCGCAAGGCGTCGATGCGCGAGTTTGGAAATCCAGCCGTGCTGCGCGAGGAGGCTCGGCGCGGGTGGAGCTGGGGCTGGCTGGATACGCTTGCGCGCGACGTGAGGTATGCAGCACGCGGTCTGCGCAGGTCGCCGGGATTTACGATTGACAGCGATTGCGGTGATGGCGCTGTGCATCGGAGCGACGACTGCACTCTTTACGGTGGTTCGAGCAGTGTTGCTTCAGCCGCTGCCGTTTCGCGATCCGGACAAGCTTGTGATGGTCTATGAGCACTGGCGCGCCAACACGGGTGGCAATCCGTATAACCCGGTCGCTCCGGGAGACTTCTACGAGTGGCGCAACAGTACGCATGGATTTGAGGACATGGCTTCGTACCACAACTCCAGCTACAACGTGAGCGGAGATCATGGCGAGCTGCCGGAGGTGGCGGAAGGGCAAAAGGCGACGTGGAACTTCTTGCCTCTGCTTAGGCGTTGAGCCGGCGCTGGGTCGGACTTTTCGTGAAGACGAAGACAGGGTCGGTGAGGGTCACGTGGCAATGCTGACGTGGAGCTTCTTCCAGCGGCGCTTTGGCGGTGATCCGTCGATTGTGGGGAAGACTGTCCGGTTGAACTCCAACCCGTACACGATCGTTGGTGTGTTGCCGAAGTGGTTTGTCTATCCCGAGCGCCCGGACGCAGCTATGGGTCCCTTACTCCGATGAGACGACAACTGAAGCGACTGCAAGAGCACGACAATCATTACCCTCTCGTTGTTGCGCGCATGAAACCGGGCGTAAGCCTGAAGACGGCTACTCAGGAGGTGAGCGCGCTGCAGTACCGGATGCATATGCAATACCTGGGCAAGCCGGTAGCTGAGGATGCCATGTCGCGGCCGATGATTGATGATGTGGTGAAGGATGTGAAGACTCCGCTGCTGATGATGATGGCTGCGGTGGGTTGCATGTTGCTGATCGGGTGCCTGAACGTCTCCAACCTGCTCGTCGCGCGAGGCGCGGCGCGGCAGAAGGAGATGGCGATTCGAGGTGCTCTGGGCGCCGGGCGTGTTGCGCTACTGCGTGAGCAGATGTCGGAGACGGCGATTCTTTGCGTGTGCGGCGGTGCGGCGGGGCTTCTGTTGGCGCTGGCAGGGACGGCCTGGCTCAAAGTTCACTGGCATGGGTTGCCGCGGGCGGAGTCGATCCATGTTGATGCGGTTATCGTTTTCTTTACCTTCGGTGTGGTCTGCGTGGCCGCTATTCTTGCCGGCCTGCTGCCGGCACTATCTGCAACGCAGAAGGGACTTCTTGGAGCGCTGAAAGATTCCTCGCGTGCAGCGGGAGCGAGTGTGTCGCGTGCAAGACTGCGCAAGGTGCTGCTAAGCGTTGAGATCGCTCTGACGGTTGTGCTGCTGATAACAGCTGGTCTGCTGTTGAAGAGCTTCTTGCAGCTAAGAACGACTCGGATCTTGGAGTCGCAGGCGATCATGTGATCACGATGGGATATAGCTTGCCGAAGGAGCAGTACAGCAAGCCGGAGCAGAACATTGCGTTTGCCCAGTCGCTGCTGGAACGGGTGAGGCGCATCCCGGGAGTGGAGTCTGTTGGGTTGGGTGCGGCGTGCCTGGCTCCGGTTGGTTTGGCGACCAGGTGTTCATCATTCCTGAGCGGCCGCACTATGAAGACAATAAACAGCCCGACGCGATGGTGAGATATGCAGATCCGACGTACTTCGCGACGCTCGGAATTCCTTTGATCTCCGGAAGAGCTTTCAACGAACACGATCATCTCGATCAATCGAACAAGGTCATCGTCACGCAAGAGCTTGTGAAGCGCTACTATCCTGGCGAGAACGTGCTCGGCCGCACAGTAGTGATGGGGACAGACATCACAAACAAGAAGCGGACTTACGAGATTATTGGCGTGGTTGGCGACACGCTGTATCACGTAGGGGAACCGACAAAGGCGACGATGTACTATCCCGTGTCTACGAGCGATCCTGGTCAGAGGCTTACCTTGGTGGCGCGGACATCGGGCGATCCGTTGAACTACGCGGTCGCTATCCAAAAGGAGATCGGTAGTCTCGATCCGCAGCTTCCTGTTGTGGATGTGCTTACGTTCTCTCAGATCGTTGGCGAGTCGACAGTGAACGAGAGCTTTGCGGCTTCGCTGGTTCTGATCTTTGCCGCGCTCTCTCTGGTGCTGGCGGGCGTTGGATTGTATGGGGTGCTGTCCTATGTGGTGACGCAACGGGTGCCGGAGATCGGCATTCGTATTGCGCTCGGAGCGCAGCGAGGGCAGGTGCTAGGGATGGTGCTGCGTGATGGGATGAGACCGGTCGTGATTGGGCTGCTGGTTGGTGCGGGAGTTGGTGCGGGCATAGGCTATGTGATTCGATCGCAACTTTACGGAACCCGCCCGATGGATCCGACGGTATTCGTCGCGATGGTTGCTACGCTGGTGGTAGTTGCGGCGATGGCATCCGCAGCGCCTGCGTGGCGGGCCTCATGCGTGAACCCGATCGAGGCGCTGCGGGCCGAGTGATTTATCTAGGCGGTTTGCCCGGCGCGGAACCTTCCACGACGAGATCATTTTGCACGCCGAAGACGCCGGACGTTCCATTGGCCTGGATGTAGGCAATGTCAGCGTCACTCTGATTGAGGACGACTCCGTAGAGCGTGACGCGGCCGTTGTTCACGATGATGTGAATGGCATGGTAGCCAATGGGGGGATTATTCGTGATGCCGCCTCCCATCATGCCGAATCTGGCCCCTCCGGGACCCATGGCGCGAGCGAGGGATCCCTGGTTTGCGTTGTATTTGCTCAGCGCGGGCTGAGTGTAGATGCGGTTATAGACCTGTGCGCGGATGCGGTCGTCGAAGGTGGAGAGCGGAAGGACCTGGATCTCGTTCTCAACTTTCTGAATGCCCTCAATGTGCTTTACGGCATTACCGGCATCGTCCTTGAGGATGGGCCGGGAGGCGTAGCCGTTGAGTACGAGAGTTTTTCCGTGGACCCCAAAGGTGATCCAGTCGAAGACGCTGTAGTTGGTGAGGCCGAGGAGCTTCGATCTTACTTGCTTTACGATGCGACCCATGTCTTCCTGGGACCAGGTGGCCTCGGGCTGCTGTTGTTGCTGTTGTGCCTGCGCGGCTGGTGCCGTGAACAGGCTCAGAGCGAGGATTGTTGCGGCGAACCATGAGGCGGAAAGTCGAGCCATTGTGAAGTATCTCCTTTGCTTCAGGTAAGACTCCATATTCGGAACGATTTCTTAGATGGGCGAACGGACAACGCAGATCATATAGAACGACAAATTTTTACAAGTGGGGAACGGTTTTTCAGACTGCCTCTAAGACGGACACTATATCTTCCCGATGATGGTGAGGACCTTCGTAATGGAGGCCATCACTGTAGCCGCGGTATTGATGTTTTTTGTGATCGAGCTGATGTCGTCCTTGATCTTTCCCAGGGCAGCGTTGGTGTGCCGGATTTTTGGCATCACGGCGAGGTAGAGTGCAGTGTTGGCCTTGAGCTGGGCGATGTTGAGGTCGGTGAGGATGTCGGAGATGGCGTCGCGCGCGCCCTGGATTGTGTCCTTGGCATTGATGTCGGAGGCTTCCCAGTAGGCACGGCCCAGCGTGTCGTAGAGCGACTTATACATCGCGATGGTTTCCGGGTCTGCGAGAGAGGGCGGCGTGGTAGGGATCTCAAGGGGCGCGACCGGTGGTGCAGTCGCTGCAGGAGGCGCAGTGGCTGGTGCGGATTTGGCCGGAGCTGCTGCGGCTGCGGACTTCGAAGGCTTCTGTGACGGCATGTGTCCTCCTGCTTTATGAGTTCAGCTATTTTTTCGGCAGAGCGAGGTAGTAGTCGGCCAGCCGCTCCCCGGCTCCACGAAGGTCTGCGATGCGGGCATCAAGCGAGGGAGCATCCTTGGTGGTTGCGGCGACGGCCAAGGCGTGGTGGGTAAGCGCAAGTTGCTTCACCGAGTCGGCGAGGCCAGCAAGCATGTCGTCTGTCGCTTCCTTCTTCAGCAGAATCTGCGGAAGACGCTCGATCTCGCTGCGGCGTTCGGTAGGTGACAGCGAAGTACCTGCGTGACGGATGAACGAGTCCTGTTGTGCCAGTAGCTGCTCGTAGTCACGACCGGACTGATCGCGAAGGATGGCGATGTCGCTCAGCAGAAGATTGCAGATGGTCTCGACGTTGGGATCCATGTCATTAACGATCTTCGGAACGGAGGATTTGACCTTCTGTGCGATAAGGAACTCGCCCAGTGCCTTGAGGGCGGTGCTGGTGGCGTTGGCCTCCGCCGGGGTGATGTCGATGCCGATGGGGGTAGAGGCGCTGATGGCGTCGCCCATCTTCTGTAGGTTGGCGCCCACTGATTTGGCGGCGGAATCGAGCTTGGAAGAGGAGACTCCGCTGGCGAGATCTGCGATGCTTCGGGCGTAGGTGCGGAGGCCGTTCAGCACTGCGGTGCGGGCCTCGAGCCCTTTGGGGTCGATGAGGTGCTTGAGTGCGTGCGGGTCCATCGGCTGCGGGGAGTCGTAGCGTGCCACCAGCATGGAGGCCTGGGCCTCGTCGTTGAGACGGACGGCGGCGCGATATGCGTTCTCGGAGTTGTTTACGACCAAATTGGTCGCGCTGGAGAAGGCAGCGGTGCGGCTCGCAAGCGGAGAGAGCGAGCAGCCGGCGAGCAGCAGGACACAGGCGCAGAGGGCGCCCGGGACAATCTGGTATTGGCGCATGACAGCTAGGAAATCTGTATGTGTCAGGTTTGTCAAGGCGAGACGGGTGATTTCTCTTTCGTTGCGCGGCACGATGGAGAGAGTAAGGTGAGGCTTGGGAGGCTACTTTGGGAAGGATTTTTGTTCGCGGATTGATGTGGTTGGTGCTGATTGCGGCGGGGCTGTGGGCGTCGGACTGGCTGCTGTGGCAGGGAAGGATGCTTGGGGGTGGGGGCTACGGGGTGGTGTCAGTGGACCGGTTCGTTGTGGCTCCGCTGAAGAACAACAAGGAGGAGTACTACCCGGACGGGAGGGTTGAGGTGCGTTGCACTCGGTCGGCCCTGCCGGAGGGCTTTCCGCAAGTGGGAGCGCGACCGTGCTGGTGGGTCGAGCGGCACCCGGTGGTCTTCGACCGTTAAGGCTGTGGATGCGGGTTCTCCGCCAGTCTTCTAGACTAGAAACATAGGCCCCGCACGATGGCGGCGAGAATCAGGCGAGGAGATTTGGCAAATGGGTAATGAGAAGGAAAAGAAGCCTGGGAAGGCTCCGGCGAAGAAAGCTGCAATGACGGAGACGAAGGCTAAGGCAGCCGCGAAACCGAAGGCGGCAGCAGTTCCGAAGGCAGGGGCACCGAAAGCGGTAGCAACAAAGTCGGCAGCTGTTCCGAAGGCAGCTGCACCGAAAGCGGCAGCAACGAAGGCGGCTCCGAAGGAGAAGACTGCGGCCAAATCGGCAGAGGCTGCCGGTATTCCGGAGGCGGTTTCCGCCACCAGGACGGTTGTGCGACCGACGCATCAGCAGATCGCGGAACTCGCGCACCATTACTTCGTCGAGCGTGGGTGGAGACACGGGCATCATGAGCAGGACTGGCTCCGTGCAGAGCGAGAGCTGACACGGTAGCAAACAAGCTGCCTCCTGAGGCCCCGGGCGAAAACTGTGTAAGTGCTCAATCTAAAATAGATAGCGGCGTACTTTGGTTAGCCCGCATATCAAAAGAAGAGGTCCGGCAAAGCGCCGGACCTTCTTTGTTTCTTAAGTTCATTCTATCGTGCGGGTCAAGCGTTTAGCTGTGGATAAGGTGCAGCCAGCCACGGGGAGTTTTTCGCCATCTAACTGATTTAGAAGTGGAAAGTATAAAGGGGATCATTCATGAAGATGGCTCATTTGACCAGGCTTGCGTTTGCGACAGCAATTGGAACGGCATTAATGGCGGGACCGGCGATGGCTCAGCCGGGGCACGGCCAGCCGCCTCCCGGACAGGCGAAGAAGTGGAACGGGGATACGTCCTCCAAGCACGAGAACAAGCACGAAGACTGGAGGTTCCGGCAGGAGGACCGCGATCATTTCTATAGTCACTACCAGCATGATGCGGACCACTGGAAGGGGAAGAAGCGGCCGGTGTTCGTGAGAGGCCAGGCTATTCCGCGGGGGTACACCGTCCAGGCGGTACCGCGGTCGTACTGGCAGAATGTGCCTCCTCCGCCTCCTGGATACCAGTACGGGTACTCGGATGGATATGTTGTGGCATACGACCCGACGACCAGGGTCGTAGCGGACGTGCTTGATCTGGTCAATGCAGCCGTCAATCATTGATTGTGTGAAGCAGACAAAGGCCCGGCGTGTTGCCGGGCCTTTCTGCGTTTGCGGTCACTTTAGATTTATCGCGGCGACGTGGGAGTCATCTCGACTCGGACGATCTTGCACTCGACTTTTTTGCCTTCCATGGATTCAAGCTTGCCTTTGTTTCCGTCAAGTTCGTACTTGAGGGAGGACCCAACGACAAAGTGGGTGGCGTCCATGGATTTGTCGGAGTCGGTGCGACACGTATAGCTCTTTCCGCCGGCGTCGAAGAAGAGGTCGTAGGCCTGGTGCTTCTGGTCCTTGTCCTTCATGCCTGCGGGTTGCAGATCTTTGAGGTTGGCGGTGCCCTTTACCTTGGCGGCGAAGGCAGGAAAGGTAGCACAGAGAACAGTAAGGGCGAGGATGGCGGAACCAGTGCGTGTATGCATAGTTTCTCCTGTGGAAGGAATTCTAATCTGGACCGAGGAATCGAGAATAAGTGCAACGCGGAATAAATATCTCTAGCCCAGCTTGCTAAGGGCGCTGTGATCGAAGCAGTCAAGGAGATGGCCGACATCTTTATAGACCTCGATGCAACCGGCATCGTATAGCTCTTGTTCTGTCCAGCCGCCGGTTGTGACCCCGACGGTGCGGACTCCGGCCTTACCGGCAGATTCTGCGTCCCATGGCGTATCGCCGAGAGCAAGGACGTTCGAAGATTTTGCACCCAGCTTGCGAAGGGCTGTTTCGAAGATGTCGGGATGTGGCTTGGACCGGTCGACATCATCGGCGGTGACGGAGATGTCGACGAGATCGGAGATGCGGGCGATCGCCTTGTAGCTTTCGAGCTCTTCTTTTTTCGCCGAGGATGCGAGGGCGGTCCTGATGCCTGACTTCTTCATGCGGTGGAAGAGTTCGCGGGTTTTGGGGAATGCTTCAACCTTCTCGAGATAGTCCTGCTTGAAGAGAAAGCTGCGGTACGAGGTAAGGGGCTCCTCGAGTTGACGACGTCGCCACCAGGGTACGAAGACGGGTATGAGCTCGTCGCCACCTTTGCCAACCTGGCGGCGAATGGTCTCGATGTCGAGCTGAATGTCGGCGACGGCAAATGCTTTCTGCCAAGCCTCAGCATGGAGCCAGTTACTTTGGACGAGGGTTCCGTCGATGTCACAGAGCACAGCTTCAACCATTTGCTCCTCCAAAGGAGTACAGGTTGAATGAGATGCAAAATCTTATGCGTTACGACGGGTCAGTTGAGATGCAAGTGTGCTTCTGACGAAGTTGAGCTATTCGTTCGCGATCATCTCTCGCATGGTGGCGACCCGCTTCTTGATTCCCTCGATCTTTTCAGGCCAAGAGCCGCCTGTGTGGTCGGGATAGGGAATGCCGGCGGCATATTCGCGTTCGGCCTCGGCGAGGTTTTCAAGAAGGTGATCGAGTTTCTGCTGGAGTGTAGGGCCGCTCATGGCAACAGGCTATCAGGCGTTGGAGTCCGAGGGGTCAGGCTGATACGGTCCGCCGGGCACGCCCCAGTTCCATGCGGGCATTGGTGCGTCACCGACCGGCGCGTCGGAGGGGAGAGCAGAGTTGATGACTGCGAGGCGCGAGCCCCACTCGAGGTAGGCGACCAGGGCTGAGCGGAACTCCGGGTCGGATGGAAGACCCTGCTCATCCGCCGTCTCGAGGAGGAGTTGGAGCCAGCGCTTGCGCTGCTCGTCGGTGATTCCTTTTCCGAGATGGTGACGGATCATGTTGGCGTGTCCGCCGTGGTGTGCGGAGTAGTCAGCAGGACCGCCCAGGACTTCGCCAATGAACTCGGCGACGTGCTGAAAGTGTTCGGCAGGCATGCGCGCGAAGAGCGGCGCGAGCACAGGGTCGGCGGGGACCTTCTCGTAGAAGCGAGAGATAAGCGCGCGCAGTGGTTCGGCACCGCCGAGCCATTCGTAGAGTGTGGGAACGTTGGAAGCCATGGGGGATTTTAGCGCGTTGTGGAAGCCAGTTTTTCAGACGGATGACGGATGCGCGACATGGGGCAAGGATGCATTTTATCTGTAAGTTAACGGTCCCAGATTACGAAATGTTGACATCCATTGAACTCTGGAATGACAACCGGTTTACGTCTGCGGCGCAGCCTTGGTTATAGGTACAGGGCCACGAGATGACATAAACGAAAAAGGACGAAAACGAAATGTACGAAGTAAACGAAGGAACAAAGAAAAACATAATTGGCGTCTCACGGCGCGATGCAATGAATTCGAGAAGGACGACAGACACATCTATATTGAGCCGGTTTTTTACGATGGCGGTTCTACTGGCAGCGAGCACGGGCTATGCGCTGGGGCAGGGCAAAACCCATTCAGATTTCAAGTTTGTAAATGTGGCGGACACGACGCAGGGCTTCACGGGCTTCGCGACGTTTCCTGCGATCAACGATCATGGCGTGGTTGCTTTTGAAGCCAATGGACCCGGTATTGACGAAGGAATCTATCGCTGGAAAGATGGCTATCTGCTGCAGATCGCCAAGAGCTCGACTGGCGGTCTGAGCTTGTTTGGCGGTGATCCAGCGATCAACGCAAGTGGAACGGTAGTGTACGAGGCGAACCTTGCTACCGGAGCTCGTGTGATCTTTGCCAGCGACGGTGTTACGACGAAGACGATCGTCAACACGATCGATCAGGGTCTTGTAGCTCGCTTTCTGGGTTCGCCTTCGATCAATCGGTCAGGAAGCGTGGCTTTTCTAGGCGTTCGTACTGGGAATACCTCGCGGGCGGTTTTTGTGGGTGATGGCGGACCGCTGACTCCTGTTGCCGAGACGCGCAACTCGGATTTCATCAGCTTTCAAAATGCGGCGATCAATGCTTCGGATGAGGTTGTGATTGTTGGAAACAGGTCCGATGGAAGCTCGAAGATGTTTGTGGTCCAGGCGGGCAGACATCCATCAGACCAGCCGATCTTCGCCATTGATACGAACAGCTCGGATTTTGGCGGCTTCGGAGATCCGGTAATCAACAAGTCGGGAACGATTGCGAACGACGTATTTCGTAACGACTTCAACATTGAGATACTGAGTGCGGATCAAAGAGGCGTAACGGATCGTACCGATATTACCGGCGCGGAGTTCGTTGCGTTCGATCACCCTTCAATCAACGATTCGGATGCAGTGGCGTTTCTGGCCTTCGAGGTGGATGGCAACTCGGGTGTGTTTATCGAGCTGACCAAGGGAGCGTCTCCGATTCCAGTGATTCGAACTGGGGACGCGCTCTTTGGTTCGACTGTGACAAGCGCGGATATTGGACGGTTTGCACTGAATAAGCATTTTGAGATGGCGATTCAGTACACGCTGGAGGATGGACGCAGCGGAGTAGCGATTGCTTCGTTGCGGCACGGAAAGCAGGACGACGACAGTCAGTAGCAGTGGACAGGCTGACACGAGTGCCCATTCGTGAGTGAATGGGCACTCGGCGTAGATAAAGAGTCGAACGCGGCTACTGACCGATCTTCTGATAGTTGGAGTTCTGGGTCTTGATCTCCATGTTTTTGCCTTCGGCCTTGAGATCGGTGCTGGCTGAATAGTTGGTGCCGTCGGGGAGGCTGGCGAAGGTAACGGCGAGCGTGACGATATCGGACTTAGGATCGTCGAGGTAGGTGTTGACGTTAATGTTACTGATCTTTTTTGCAGCGAAGGCGAAGGTCATCTTGTCGCCGGGCTTGTAGTAGTTGTTGAGGACCAGAGAGGTGACGCCGCCGGAAGGAGTGACGCTGGCGTTGCCGGCCTGGAAGGCGGCTTGAATCTTGTCGCGGTCGGGCGGGACGTACTCACCGATGAGGGACTTGAGGCGGGCGCCGTAGTCCTTTAGCTCGTCAACCTTCTTTTCGACGATCTTTTCCTTCATTCGACCGCCGCGTCGTCCCCCTTCCTGCTGTGGTGCCGGCGCAGGTGCGCCGACAGGGGTCTTCTGGACCTTGCCGTCTGGGCCGTAGACGCATGTGCTGGTCTCGGTCTTTTTGACTTCCCCCTTGAGAAGGATGGTGGTGGTCTCGGTCCATTGGTATTTGGCGAGCTTGGCTTTGTTGGCGGCGACGGATTCCTTGAGCTCGGCAACACGCGCCTGGAGGGCGGCTTTATCGGGCGCCTGAAAGGCGAAGCTGGATGCGGAAGTAAGAGTGAGGGCGAGAAGGATATTCGTGGAGCGCAGATACATTTAGAGCGCCTCGATCAATTGAAAGTAGGAAGCGGGCCCGTGTGAAGACTATATCCCAGCGCCGCCGTATATGTGTGTTAGCGTATGACGCGAAGATCAGGACAAGGAGGCGCAGAGCGTGAGCAGAAGAGGAATGCAGTTGGCGGCCGGAGTGTCGATGATGTTGTGCGGTGCGGTTGCTGGGGCCAGCGACCTGACGATTCACCTGCAGGGAAGCGGCACAGTGGAGAGAAAGACGGTGAAGTATCAATGTGACGCGCAGGGGGCGAAGATGGGCCTGCCGACGGGGCCGTTCGCGGTGGAGTACCTGAACGGCGCGCCGAACTTCCTCGTGGTGGTTCCGGTGAAGGGCAACTCGCAGATCTTTGTTACTGTGCCCTCGGGTTCGGGAGCGAAGTATGCGTCGGGGCAGTTTACGTGGTGGGAGGCGCAGGGAGCGGTGACGTTCTACTCGGACTTTCCGGGGCCGAAGATGAATTCAAGTTGCAAAGTTGTGAAGTAGGCTTGGCACTGCAGGTTTGCAGGTCGTGGCCCAAAGGTTATGAGAAATATTGTTTGGTCACATTCGGATATCGCGTTCGCCAGTGATGGTGAAGGCGGGGAGAAGGTTCGTGAGAATGAGGAGGTCTCGAATCTTCTGGCCGAGGTTGCGTAGCTCGAGATCGGTGCCGTGGGTTTTGGAAGAGACGTAGATACGGACGAGAGCGCCGAGGCCCATCGAATCCATGTGGGTGAGGTCGGAGAGGTCGAAGATGACCCGCTTGTGGGTGGTGAGGAGCTTTGAAGCGGGAAGGTAGAAGAGATCGGTGTACCCGGCGGTGAGTTTGCCGTGGCAGCGGACGAGGGCAGTCGTGCCGCGGTCTTCGATCTCAAGGGAGAAGGGTTTGGGAGCAACGGCTTCGGGCATGCGTGAATTCTACAGATAGGAAATGGGCAGTTGTTATCGCGCCATCAGCCAATTCCTTGTTTTGCGGTTACAGGGCCTTCCAGCCACGCGAGAAAGAGCTTATAGCCGACAGAGAGGACGGTGGCGCCCACGAAGAGGCCAACGATACCCATCGCAATGAACCCGCCAATTGCTCCCAGAAAGACCACCGCTGTTGGAACTGATACGCCGCGGCCCAGCAGCATGGGCTTGAGAAAGTTGTCGATGAGGCCGACGAAGCCGCACCAGACCAGAAATATTATGGCCTTCGTCGTAGTGGCGGTGGCAAACATATAGATGACGGCGGGGACGAGCACAACGGGTCCGACCTGGAGGACCGCGGCGAAGAGGAACATCAGGGTCCAGAGGCCTGCGCCGGGGAGTCCTGCGACCAGGAATCCGAGGCCGGCGAGTACGGATTGGATGACGGCGACGCCGAGGATTCCGTTGGTGACGCTTCGGACCGTGGATGCGGCGAGCTTCTCGAACTCGGGACCCTGATCGCCGAAGAGGCGTCTTGCAAGCGTGTTCGAGACCTCGATGCAGCCTTTGGTGTTCGCGAGGAGGACTCCGGCGAGGAGGAGGGAGAGAACGAACTGGAGGACTGCGAAGCCGAGTCCGGCGGTAGCGGCGAGCAGGCCGGGGACGATTGCTTTGATCTGTGGGGCGAAGCTTTGAAAGAGGCCGGTGAGGTTGGTGGAGGCCATGGTCCAGGTGCGGAAGAGGGGGGCGCCGACCAGGGGCCAGGTGGCTACGCTCGCGGGGGGCGGGGGGATGCTGAGGCTTCCATCCTTTATATGGGTGGAGAGGGTTTGGACACCTTCGATGGTCGTCTCGGTGAGCAGGGCGACCGGGATGATGAGGACGGCGAGGAAGAGCAGGGTTCCGACGACGGCGGCGAGGGTTCCTCGTCCTCCGAGGAGGCTGCGGAACTTCTTGTATCCGGGATAGACGGCGATCGCGATGATGATCCCCCAGGCTACGAGGGGGATAAATGGTTTGAGGATGAGGAGGCAGGCGGCGGTGAGGAGAGCTAGAAGGCCGATGTGAATGGTGATTTCGAGGGCGCGCTGGATGTGGTCGTTCTTCGAGATCGGCTCTGCCACGTACTTGTCCTCCTAGGGAATGGACTGGGCCCGAAATTCGATGGTGGGGGTATAGTACCCCCTCCCCCCTGTTATTTGCGCAAAGTCTTCTAAAAAAATGGTTTAGGTCTGGACTTCGTGCGCAGGTACAAGGCAATTCGGGTGTGGCTTTGGTGGACTGTTTTTTGAGCTAGTTAAATTCTAGCGGATTGAGGGTAATTAATCGGCAACCCCCATCTCCTTTGGGATGTTGGAGATGCGGGGAAATGGGGCTTGACAAGATTTGCTGTGGATTTTTCGGGCTTGTGCCTTCGGCCTTCGCGCATTCGGTCGCTGCGGCCTCGCCTTCGCTCCGGCCTACGGCAGTGCGGTTGCGCCTTTCGGAGCGGCGGATTCAGCCAAGCCTGAAAGGCTTGGCTTATGTGGGAGATTCAGGTTCAAAGGCATGTTTGGTAGGTTTGGTGCCAGTGTAGCCGAGTGCCGGGTGTCGGGTGCCGGCTGTGGGGTGCGGTGGGGTTGATCCCGCGCACATGATTTTGCCGCCTGCGGTCTGGTGTTTCGACATCAGGCGGCAATTTTTGGTGAAGGATTTTTCGATTTCAGATGCGGCCAGTCAGTCGGCGACGGACCAGTGTGCCGATGCCCAGGGCGCCGGTGCCGAGTAGCGTGATGGTCGAGGGTTCCGGGGTGGGGGCTGAGGTGGGGATTCGGGTGATCTCGAGCGAGGAGATGCTGCCGGTGTGGTCGCCGTAGTCGCCGAAGTAGCGGTTGGGATTGTTGGGGTCGGGGAGCAGGGAGGTGGCAACGACTGCTCCGTCCTTCTGGTAGAGATCGAAGCCGTAGAGATATGGAATGCCGAGGTTGTTGTAGGGCGTGTAGTCGGGGAAGTAGCTGACCATGATCTGCGAGACCCTGGAGGCTGGGGGGACGGTGAAGTCCGCGGCATAGAGATAGGGATAGGGATATTCGGGCTCGGAGAACCCTGGGCCGTAGACGAATGCCTCGCCGTCGATGAAGGTGTCGACGGTGAAGGTGTAGGTGCCGAGGAACGAGGATGAGTCAAAGCTGGCGACGTGCGGGAAGCCCCAGACGATGGTGTATTGGAAGGAATCGGCGTGGGCGGTGGGGGCGAAGAGGAAGGCTAGAAACAGGGCAAGGAAGGTGAGGGGCCGGCGCAAGTTATCTCCACTGGGACTTGAGGTTAGCGACGAGTATAGCGGCTCTGTTTGCGAACTCGGTGCGAATTTTTGGTTGCGAAGAGGGTTCGTGTGGGAGCACCACCGCCCGCTCTTGCGATGAGTCCAGCGTCCGATGTGTGGGTTGGATTTATGTATGGGCCACCCCCTCGAGACGCGTTATTGAGTTGGAGGCCCCATCAGTTTTTTCTCTTCGACCGTGACCGGACGGCGCTTCCCCTCGGCATTACGTTCTAGTTTTGTTTTACATCGATCTATCAGTGTCCCCATAGAAGTGCACATCATTTCGATGTTGCGGAGGTATTCGAGAGTGACGGTGTAGACGGTGACGGGAGGGTGAGTTGGGGGAGTGCTCATCGGGCTTGCCTCGGGGGAGGGATTTGAGGGGCCGGGTTTGGTGGGGACCAGTTTACAGGGTGGGATTGCGGGAAGGCGTTCGCGCAAATGACTTACTGATGTCGACAGGATGCTTTGTTGTTGACTTGCAGGTGGGTGGCGGGGATGATTAGCGGCAATCTGCTTTAGATCTTCCTCCCCGTGAGCAGGGTGTGTCTTTGTTGCTCCGGAACATAATTCATTCAAAAGGAAGATTTGCGATGAAACTCATTTACTCCGCTGTGTTTGCTTTTGCGTGCCTTGGCACGGCTAGTCAGTACTGTAGTGCGCAGGCCAGTCCCTGGGACGGTGCGTGGAAGATGGACCGTTCCTCGCTTAAGTATGTAGGCGCGACGTTTTCGGTGACGACGTCCGCGGATGGTTACACGGTCACTCGTGGCGGCGTGGCGCAGCCGAAGGTGGTTTGTGACGGGAAGGCGCACAGCACTCCCGCTGGAATGGTGACGTGCATGAAGGCCGGTACAGGCTATGCGATCACGACGACGAAGGACGGCAAGACGATCCGGAAGACGACGGTGTCGCTGTCGGCCGATGGGAAGAAGCAGATGCGGGCGACGGAGCGCTTTCCTTCGGACGGGAAGCCGTACACGATTACGTCGACGGCGGAACGGCTCTCGGGCGGTCCGGGTGTGAGCGGAGTTTGGCGCGAGATTGACTTTCAGGAGACCCAGGACACGGGCGTGATGCACATCAAGGTGATGGGGGACAGCATCTCGTTCCAGGAGACGGACACGCCGACGCCGATGGTGTGCAAGCTGGATGGAACGCCGACGAAGATTCCGGATCAGGGGTCGATCTCGGTGAAGAAGGCGGATGCTCATACGCTGAAGGTGACTTACAACGACACGGACGGTAAGCCGGCTAGGGAGAATACGTTTGTGCTGAGCGCAGATGGGAAGTCGATCTCGGAGACGGATATTACGCCGGCTCCTTCGCCTTCGAAGATGACGGCTACGCTGCACAAGATGTAGATGGCTGGCAGAGGGGAGGGTCGCATGAGGCGGCCCTCCCCTTTTGTTTTTGCGGGCGAACCACCCGTTTCACGGTGGCATCACCACAAAGTGTTAGTGCAGTTACTAGATGGGAACTGCACAGTGGACGTGTCCGTGATTTTCACGGAGCACGGAAAGAGGACATGTCCATGGTTCAGAGTTGTCGAACTGTATATGCCGCGTTATTAGGATCGTTGCTGTTCTGCGCTGGCCATGCGATGGCACAACAGGTAAATACGGCTGAGGCCGCGGTGACCTGCAACGCGTATATCTTTTCGGTGAGCGCATCGGATCTGCAGACGGCGACGAACTATCAGATCGATTACAAGATCGATCCGTCGCCAGCGTCGGGCGGTTCTTCGATCACGGGGTCGATTCCTTTTAACACGGGGAAGTCCGAGGTGTTCGACGAGACGGTGACGGGTACGTTTCCGACTTTGAATGGCAGCTTCAACTTCTCGGGGACGGCGACACTGGATGGGGCGACGACCAATATTGTCTTCTCGCCGACAAACCTGACTTGCAACACAGCGCCGCCGCTGGGTGCGGATGGATGCATCTACACGCTGGGCAGATCGGGGCAGGGCATCTCTGTTGGCGGGTCGGCGAATGTAGCTGCGCCTGGCTGCAGGCTGTTCGATAACTCGTCGAGCAGCGATGCGGCGATCATAAGTGGAAGCGCGAAGATACTTGCGAAGTCGATTGCGATTGTTGGCGGCTATAAGGGGATGCCGAATGCGTATTCGCCTACGCCGACGACGGGAGTGGCGGCTATCAGCGATCCGTTGTCGTATATTCCGGAGCCGGTGATTCCGGGTGACTGCGCGCCGGATCCTCGTTTTGCGGGGAGTGCGACACACTCTTTGAGTCCTGGTTGCTATAACGGGCTGACGTTGAACGGGTCGGGGAACCTGACTCTGGAGCCGGGGCTGTACATCATCAACGGCTCGCTGAATCTTGGTGGATCGAGGGCTGTGATCGGGACAGGAGTGACCTTCTATACGACGGGCACTACACGCATCGCCAACAGCCGCGTGCTTCTGCTCTCAGCGCCGACCTCGGGAACTTATAACGGGCTTCTGCTCTTCCAGTCACGGAATGATTTCAAAGGGATGAGTTTTGGCGGTTCTACGGGCTCAGAGGTTCAGGGGATTATTTACGCACCCAATGCGGCACTGACTTATTCGGGCTCTGTCGGCGCGACTTTTCATACCGATCTGGTGGTGGAGTCCGTGACGATTACCGGGAGCCCGACGATTCATAGCTACGCTTTCAGTCAATAGTGCTTGAGTCGCGGTGCTGTTAAAGATGAGCATCCGATTTCAGATGTGGGCCACCCGCCCACTCGATTATGTGGAGTGAGTCAGAATGTGGGTCACCTGCCCACACGCGCCTCCGCAACCTGATAGTCTTCGCGTGGCCCCCTAAGACAGCTTTACTTCAACCGAAACTCGGAGGAGTTCATGCGTATTCTTTTCAGGATTGGGCTTGCGCTGTTGCTTACCGTGAGTGCGAGAGCTGACAGCTTCAACTTTTCATTTGTGAGCCGTAACTTCACCGTGTCCGGGACCCTCTACGGGAATCTGGTCAGTCCGGGCGTGTACTTCATTAGCAACTTAACGGGAACGATCAATCCGGGCAAAGAGCCACCACTCAACGAGCTAAATTACGTTTATCCCGGGGAATTTAACGGAGTGCTTAACAACGACAACCTGCTTTATATCAACGAGCCTTATGTCGATTCTTTCGGGATCAGTTTCTTTGCGGGCCAAATTGTTTATTACGACTTAATCCACGATCAGACCGGCTACGTGTTACTTGCCTGCGGCAGTTCTCCTTGCACCGGCTCCAACATAAATCGCATTCCAGGAACTCTCGAAGTGTCTTCGACGATCCCGGAGCCGCCGTCGCTTCTGCTGATGGCATCAGGCATTACGCTGCTTGGTACGCAGATGAGGCGGATTGCCAGGGGGCGATTCGCTTATCGAAGGGTTCGCGCGTAACGCGAATGCCCATATCTCAGAATCGAGATGTGGGCTACCCGGCGCTATTTGGTGCGGTCGTAGACGGTGGTCTGGTTGAACTGTTTACCGTCCTTTGTTTTGGTGACGCACTTGTTGGTGAACTTCTTCTTATCGGCGCTGAGCGAGAAGCTGCAGGTCGAGACGCTGCCGTCCGGAGCGGTCAGGACGCTGACGTCGGTGGCGGCGTTGCTGCTGTAGGAGCCGGGCATGCCGGTGAAGGGATGCGAGGTTCCGTCTGCGGGGCCGCTCCATGAGGACTTCCAGGTTTTTCCGTCGGGGTCGACCATGGTGTCGGTCCATTTGGCCGATTTTTCGGTGTCGGTGACCATGACGAAGACGTCGCTCTTCATGGAAGGGCCGCCGCCGAAGTCGGATTCAGCGAGGTTGAGGGTCCAGGTGCTGGGCGTGGCGAGATGGGTGTGTGCGGCGAAGACAAAGGGTGTGAGTGCGGACGAGAGAATAATTACAGCAACACGGCGGGCAGATGTGAACATGGGCTCTCCTTGGGAGTCCTATGAAATATTTGAGGCGGGACCGAAGTGCGACCCACTATATGGGTTGTGACACGCAGGGGCAATGTAATTCGGGGTACGGTGTTCGGGGGGTTCTCTAATCTCGGCTTTCGAGGAGACCTGTTCGCGCGTAGCGCGAATGACCCAATCATGTCGCGATAAGTGCCGCTGGATTTGTGTATGGTGCGACTCGTCCCCAATGATAAGGTTCGTACGAAGTTGTTTCCGGAGCTGATAGGCCCCAAAAGGGGATTGAATCGTGAATGACTTTCTGACGTTGGAGAACCGCCGTACCGGAGAGATCTTGCGGATGCACCGCAGGCGTGACGCGGAGGGACGAATCGTCCTCTACCTCGATGGCACGCTGCCTCCCAAAGCGGACGGCCCGCCTTTGCACATGCACGTTCGTGAACGGGAGGAGGGCATTGTGAAAGCGGGAACTCTCGGCGCTCGAGTGGGAGGGGAAAAGATCGTCGTGCCAACCGGGGGCACTGTAGTCTTGCCCGCAGGCGTTCGTCATCACTGGTGGAACGCGGGCGACGATCTGTTGGAGTTTAGCGGCCACGTAGTTCCAGCGGTAGACCTGGATCGCTACCTCCAGGCACTGTTTGCCGTTCTCAACGCCAGCCCCAACGGCCGGCCATCGCTCTTCTATCTCGCGCACGTGCTCTGGCGCCATCGGGACACACAGGTGCTTGCGGTCCCGCCTCCAGCCGTTCAGCGGATCCTTTTCCCCGTCGTTCTTTTTATAGGGCGCATCTTAGGTAAATACCGTGGCTCGAATTGGCCCGGTTCACCCGATTCGTGCCCCGGTGCACCGCTTGTGGACGCTAACGCCTAGGGCTGCACTGCTCCTCGAGACCGTGGGGCATGGTGGGATTTTAGCTGGGGTTTGGGAGAGCGGTTCGAGCTTCGCTGGATTGAGTTTATGCATGAGCCACCCGCCGAGGGCTGCATACGGGCTTTTAGCTATGGATTTCGGCCCTGAAGTAAATGAAGGAAGATTCTACCGGCCAGCAAAAAGAAGACGAGCAAGATCGCTCCTCCGGTGACATACGAAGCTGACAGTTTGGCATCAACGAAGTCGGGGTCGTCGGTCTGAATGGGTCCATATTTGAACCACCAGCGGATGCACATGAAGGGGATCGCGAACTCAAGAAAGGTAAAGCCTAGCCAGCCGATGTGCATGAGCAGGGGAACGAATCGGAGGCCGAAGAACCCGAGAGCGCAGCCGGCCATGATTTTGAGGTAGCTGGCGTCGCTGCAGGCGCGACTGATCTTTGAGGTGGCTGCGGCGGATTCGAGTGCGGCGGCGGGGTCGATGGGGGAGGAGCAGAAGGTGCACTGCTGCATCGAAGTGTTGATGGTCTGGTTGCAATTGGGACAGGGGAATACCTGGACTGCTGAAGAAAGACTGAGGCCCGCGGACATGCTTTCTTTCACCTCTTGTATTGTTGGAGGAAGATTAGCATGGCGATGGTTCGCGCGTAGCGCGAATGCCGCACATCTCGGAATCGAGATATGGGGCACCCGATTCTTGCGGAGCGAGTCAGATGTGGGCCACCCGTCCCTAGGTACCCGTGCAGACAATAGCCGTTTTATTGGCGCGCCGAAGTACGTTGTTGACCCGCTTGCGTCGCGTGCACAATCTAATTCGATGGATGAAGAGGCATCGACCAGTGTCGGTAACAGAGTCGAACCAATTTCATGCCGCAATCTGAGCTGAGGCATTTGAGGCTAACTCTCAAGTGGACGACGCAAGTAAAGGATGGAGGTATTTTCTGGTTTCGTGGAGTAAAAGACTCTTCGCTTGGAACTCGAGCCCGGAGCATATTGGCGCTCATCATATGAGGAATTTGGTCCGCTGATTGATTTTAGTACAGGGAGGCGGAGCTTTCACCACCGTTGGAAATCTTAGAGAGTGGAAAACTTACTACTTGGCCCAGCACCATGGAATTCCAACCAGTGTTGTTGAGAGATTGGAGCGAGAGTTTTTCAGCGAGCGATTGTTCTTTGCATTGGATAATTGGAAGGGTAGAAGTACTCACGATGCAAATTTGCGGTAGTAAGGCCGCGAATGTGATCAATCGAATTTCGATCGGTTGGGAAGGGCTTATTGCTCCAGAACAATTTGAGACCCTTAGGCAACTGGTTACCCCACCAAATTGGGAAGGAGCCAGAAAAAAAAATTCCGATGCTGCCGGACGGGTTGGCGGCATATACGAGTAGCTCCCTTCCAGATCTGAAGAGCGCTTTAGTCGTGCCTCAAAAAAACAATGCAAGAATGATTTCAGCGCAGCATAGCTCTGGCAGCTTTACAGTTCACGGAACTAAGCGCCAACTGGTGAAGTTGTCCGAGATTAGAATAGGATTGTTGAGAAGAGCAACCGATCATGAAAAGATTATCTGTAAGGTAACATCGTAGCGATAAATCTCGATAAAGACAAAGTTCTCAGGTCAATTGGCGACGCTCGGAATGAGGCACGGTCACACAATGTATCCGGATCTTACAAATATACGTTCAATTTTTTCGGGAATATTGGGACTGGTAGAGCCCAATATTCCATACCGATTTACTCCACTGTCACGCTCTTCGCCAAGATTTCTTGGCTGGTCTACGTCGCAGCCTCTTCTTACGGCTATGTGGTAGGCGAGGAGTTGTAGGGGGACTACTTCGAGGATGGGTAGGAGTAGTTCGGGGGCGGGTGGGATGTAGATGGTGTGTTCTACGAGGTTGCGGATCTCTTCGTCGCCCTGGATGGCGATGGCGATGACTCGGCCGCTGCGGGCGGTGACCTCTTGAATGTTGCAGAGGGTCTTTTCGTACTTGAGGACGCTGGCGGGGTCGTTGGGGTCCTTGGTGGCGATGCAGACGACGGGGAGTGACTCGTCGATGAGGGCGTTGGGGCCGTGCTTCATCTCGCCGGCGGGGTAGCCTTCGGCGTGGATGTAGGAGATCTCCTTGAGCTTGAGTGCGCCTTCGAGGGCGATGGGGTAGTGGATGCCTCGGCCGAGGAAGAGGAAGTCGTTGGCGGCGTGGAAGAGGCGGGCGAGGTGCTGGCACTGCTCGTCGAGGGAGAGGCGGGGGGCGCGGCGGCGCTCGAGGCAGGGTCAGGGCGAGGGGATCGGCGGTGAGGTTGGTGCGGAGGGATGAGGGTGCGGCGACGCCTTCGGACATGCCGGTGGTGGTGGCGGAGGAGTTGAGGGCGAGGAGGGACTCGAGCTTGGAGGGGAGCGGGAGAGCTCGGTGGCGAGGTGGAGGGACTGCTCGGCGGTGATGGTGTTGCGGGTCTGGGCGAGGTGGAGGGCGAGGAGGAAGAGCGCGGTGAGCTGCGAGGTGAAGGCCTTGGTGGAGGCGACGCCGATCTCGGGGCCGGCGTTGGTGGTGATGGTTCCGTTGGCTCGGCGGGTGATGGCGGAGCCGACGACGTTGCAGATGGCGAGGGTCTTGGAGCCCTTGTCGATGAGCTCGGTCTGGGCGGCGATGGTGTCGGCGGTCTCGCCGGACTGGGTGATGAGGAGGCCGATGGCGTTGGGGTTGGCGATGGGGTCGCGGTAGCGGTACTCGGAGGCGTAGTCGACGTCGACGGGGAGGCGGGCGAGGCGCTCGATCATGAACTTGCCGGCGAGGCCGGCGTGCCACGAGGTTCCGCAGGCGGCGATGGTGATCTGGGAGGCGCGGCGGATGTCTTCGGCGGAGAGGTCGAGGTTGTCGAGGAAGACGTGGCCGGTGTCGAAGGAGATGCGTCCGAGGGTGGTGTCGCGGATGGCGCGGGGCTGCTCGTTAATTTCCTTGAGCATGAAGTGCTTGTAGCCGGCCTTTTCGGCCTGGATGGGGTCCCAGGCGATGCGCTGGACTTTGAGGGGCAGAGGGGTTGCCCTGGAAGTCGGAGAGGGTGACGCCGGTCGCGGGTGAGGACGGCGAGCTCGCCGTCGGCGAGGAAGTGGATGTTGCGGGTGTGGTGGAGGATGCCGGGGACGTCGGAGGCGAGGAAGAACTCGCCGTCGCCGAGGCCGATGACGGCGGGCGGGCCCATGCGGGCGGCGACGAGCTTGTCGGGCTCGTTGGCGGAGAGGACGCCGATGGCGAAGGCTCCGGTGAGGCGATGGACGGTGAGGCGGACGGCTTCTTCGAGGGGGATGCCGGGCTCATCTTTGATCTGCTGCTCGATGAGGTGGGCGATGATCTCGGTGTCGGTCTCGGTGACGAACTTGTGGCCCGCGGCGGTGAGCTCGCGCTTGAGGGCGAGGTAGTTTTCGACGATGCCGTTGTGGACGACGACGAGGGTGCCGGTGCAGTCGCGGTGTGGGTGGGCGTTCTCTTCGGTGGGGCGGCCGTGGGTGGCCCAGCGGGTGTGTCCGATGCCGAAGGTGCCGTGGATGGGCGTGTCGGCGATGACGGTCTCGAGGTTGCGCAGCTTGCCGGGGGCGCGGCGGAGCTCGAGGCCGGTGGCGTTGCCGGCGACGGCGATGCCTGCGGAGTCATAGCCGCGGTATTCGAGACGACGCAGGCCTTCGATGATGACAGGGACGACAGGCTGGGGGCCGATGTATCCGACGATTCCGCACATGAGTTGAGTTTAGATGCAGCGTGTGGATTTTGGATGACCAGAGGTTGTGAGACTTTTGGGTGAGATGGAAGAGGTTTGCGATGAGTGAGATGGTGTAATACGAGGGAGATGATCTCGGTCCTGATCCTGACGAAGAATGAAGAGCGCGACCTGCCGGGATGTCTGGAATCGGTGGCGTGGTCGGACGATGTGCATGTCTTCGACTCGTTTTCAACGGACGAGACGGTGGCTATTGCGCGTGCGAGCGGGGCGGAGGTTCATCAACGGGTGTTCGATGACTATGCGACGCATCGCAATGCTGCGCTGGACGAGATCAGGTTCAAGAACGAGTGGGTGTTTCTGCTGGATGCAGATGAGAGGCCGACGGCGGATCTAGCGCGTGAGATGCAGCAGGTGGTGCTGGCGGTGACGGAGGATGTGTCGGGGTTTCGGCTGCGGAGGAGAGATTTTCTGTTTGGGACTTGGCTGAAGCATGCGCAGATTTCACCGTTTTACATACGGCTGGTGCGGCCGGAGCGCGCGCGGTATATGCGGGCGATCAACGAGGTGCTGGAGGTGAAGGGGCGTGTGGCGGAGTTGAGCTATCCGCTGGATCACTATCCGTTCTCGAAGGGGATTGGCGCACTGGGTGGCGAAGCACAATATCTACTCGACGATGGAGGCGGAGCTTATCTATCGGCAGGAAGGATTGCAGGATCCTTCGTGGAGCAAGGCGATGCGCGATCCTGACTTTCATGTGCGACGGCTGCACCAGAAGGCTTTGTTTTATCGCATGCCGGGAAGGCCGCTGATCAAGTGGGTGTACATGATGTTCGTTCGCGGTGCTGTACTGGATGGCGCGGCGGGACTGGCATATGCGACGCTGCAGTCGTTCTATGAGTACATGATTGTGCTGAAGACGCGGGAGCTGGAGCGCGGCGGCGCTTAGCGGTCAGTCCTGAGTGGCGACCTTCAGGTCGGCGAAGTTTGCGATGGTGCCGGGTCCAACCCAGAGAGCTATGGGGCCTTCGTCCAGAGTGCCGAGGCGGTCGTTGACCACGAGTGTCGGTTCCTTTGCATCGTTCACGAAGAGTGCGGCGTGTTTGCCGGAGACCTGGATGCGGACGTGAATCCATTCGCCGGGCATGATGTCGACGGCGCTCTCGTACTTGCCTGGTGTATCGGCGCGCAGCTTGTTCCACGGAAACTCTGGTTGGGAGACGTACTGGGTGGCGTGGGTTCGTTGCACTGGGTCGGGGGAGCGTCCGTTCTTGGGGCGGAGATAGATGCATTCAAAGCGAGTTCGGTCAGTGCCGATGTGGAAGGCGAGTCCTACGAATCCGCGGAGGTTTGCGGGTGCGTCGGTTGCGGTGTCTCCTGAGAGGTAGAGGTCGATGGCTCCGTTGCGTAGGAAGACATCTTTGATGAGGACGAGGCGGGGTGTGGCATCAGGGAGCTGTGGGGCGGTATCTCGAACCTCGAGAGCAGTTTTGCCGCGATACTGCACTGGCTTGGTTATGACGTTGTGGACTTCGAGGATGTGTTGGGGCGTCAGCTGAATTGGCACTGCCGGCGGAGGTGATTGTGTGAGAGTGCGCAGGGTGTACACGAGGGCAGCACCGAGAGTGAGGAGATTCATGTTGCCTCCCATCTATGCATGGTCAATGTTTTATGGGAGCAATCAAATATCCAAATCTGCCTGATCGCCGTCTTCAGGGAACACCTGATTTCACAGGGGATGGGCGGCAGCGGCTTCGCAGATGGAAGGAACGCAAACGCCGCAGGTGTTCATTTATGGACGATGCGTTGCAATAGCGGACAGTGAATGGGCCTCCTATTCGCACGGGAAGCCCATAGAAGATAGTGAAGTTGCAGGCTCTTAGAAGGGCCACTTCCAGCCGGTGATCTCCTTACGATCGATGCCGTTTTCGTGGGCGTAGTTGATGCTGTCGATGATCTCGTCCTTGAGCCGATCCTTGAGATGGGATGCGGTGGCCTGAAGACGTGGGACTCGGTCGATTACGTCGATGGCGATGTCGAAGCGATCGATCTGGTTGAGGATAGCGAGTTCGAGCGGCGTGTTGATGTTGCCTTGTTCCTTGTAACCGCGTACGTGGAAGTTGGCGTGGTTTTTACGGCGGTAGGTGAACTTGTGGATGAGCGTGGCGTAGGCGTGGTAGTTGAAGATGACCGGTTTGTCGACGGTGAAGAGCGAGTCGAACTCGCGGTCGGAGAGGCCGTGGGGATGCTCGGACTCTGGCATGAGACGGAAGAGATCAACGACGTTGATGAAGCGAATTCTCAAATCGGTGCAGTGTTCGCGGAGGATGGCGGTGGCGGCGAGCGCTTCGGCGGTAGGAATGTCGCCGGCGCATGCGATGACCACGTCGGGCTCGTGACCGGCGTCGGTAGAGGCGAAGTCCCAGATGCCGATGCCCTTGGTGCAGTGACGAATAGCCTCGTCCATGTTGAGGTACTGCAGGTGGGGTGCTTTGTCGGCGACGATGACGTTGATGTAGTTGGTGCTCTTGAGGCAGTGGTCGGCGACGGAGAGCAGGCAATTGGCGTCGGGCGGAAGATAGATGCGGGTAACGTGCGGGCTCTTGTTGGAGACGACGTCGATGAAGCCCGGATCCTGATGGGTGAAGCCGTTGTGGTCCTGTCGCCAGACGAGCGAGGTGATGAGGAGGTTGACGGAGGAGATGGGTGCGCGCCAGCGAAGCTCAAGCTTGCTCTTCTCGAGCCACTTGGCGTGCTGGTTGAACATGGAGTCGATGATGTGGACGAAGGCTTCGTAGGTAGAGAGGAAGCCGTGGCGTCCGGTGAGGACGTAGCCTTCGAACCAGCCTTCGAGTGTGTGCTCAGAGAGCATCTCCATGACGCGGCCATCGTGAGCTATCTCGGTGCCATCAGAGTCGGCGGGGATGATGGGTTCGAGCCATGTTTTTTTGCTGGCCTCATAGACGGCCTGGAGACGGTTTGACGCAGTCTCGTCGGGCCCGAAGACGCGGAAGCTGGTCATGTTGGCACGCATGACATCGCGCAAGAAGCAGCCCAGCGTGTAGGTGGAGGAGACTTCGATCTGGCCGGGTTTCTTGACATCGACGGCGTACTTGCGGAAGTCGGGCATCTCCAGCGGCTTGCGCAGGAGGCCGCCGTTGGCATGCGGGTTGGCAGTGATGCGGCGATTGCCGGTGGGTGCGAGTTCGCGCAACTCTTCGATGAGACGTCCAGCTTTGTCGAAGAGATCTTCGGGCTTGTAGCTCTTGAGCCACTGCTCTACTTGTTTAAGACTCTTCGGATTTGTTTTGGGGTCGAGGATGGGGACCTGGTGTGCGCGCCAGAAGTCTTCGACCTTGTGGCCATCGACTTCTTTGGGGCCGGTCCAGCCCTTGGGGGTGCGAAGGACAATCATGGGCCAGCGTGGACGTTCGACGGTCTTTGACGCTTTGCTGCGCGCCTTGGCCTGAATAGCGCGAATTTCGATGATGCAGCGTTCGGTGACCTCGGCCATCTTCTGATGCATCTCGGTGGGATCGCTGCCTTCGACGAAGTAGGGTGTCCAGCCAAGGCCTTTGAAGAGAGCTTCGAGTCTCCTCGTGGGGTATGCGCGCGAGGATGGTGGGATTGGCGATCTTGTATCCGTTGAGATGGAGGATGGGAAGGACGGCGCCATCGTGGACAGGATTGAGGAACTTGTTGGAGTGCCAGCTAGTGGCTAGCGGGCCGGTCTCGGCTTCGCCGTCGCCGACGACGACGGTGACGATCAGGTCGGGGTTGTCGAAGGCAGCGCCAAAGGCGTGAGAGATGGAGTAACCGAGTTCGCCGCCCTCGTGGATGGAGCCGGGCGTCTCGGGAGTGCAGTGGCTTCCGATTCCTCCGGGGAATGAGAACTGCTTGAAGAACTTCTGCATTCCGGCTTCGTCTTCGCTCTTGTCGGGGTAGACCTCGGAGTAGACACCTTCGAGGTAGCAGTTGGCGAGGGTGGCAGGAGCGCCATGTCCGGGACCGGAGAGGAAGATCAGGTCGAGATTGTATTTTTTGATGAGCCGGTTGAGATGCACCCATGCGAAGGACTGGCCGGGATCGGAGCCCCAGTGGCCGAGCAGGCGGTTCTTGATGTGCTCAGGCTTGAGAGGCTGTCGCACAAGAGGGTTCTGCGTGAGATAGATCATGCCGACGCTGAGGTAGTTGCAGGCTCGCCAATAGGCGTCCATCTTGTGCAGCTCTTCTTTGGTGAGGACTGACGTTGTCTTGGCTGCGTTGGTGGTGGCTGGCTTCTTCGTTTTTGGAGAGGCTGGTGCCGGCATGGTGTTCCTCCTTCGGGGATCGTTCCGATGGTTCTACCTGCGACAAGCGTGCTGAAGTTTTTTCAGGATGCAGCCAGCATGTGTTGAACATGCCGGGCGATCATCCAGTCTTCCTGGGCCGGGATAACAAAGATAGTTGTAAATGAGTCAGATGTCGAAATTTGCCATGACTGGGAGGAGCGGTCTGCTTTTTCAGCGTCATTTAACTTGACGTCGAGATTGAGCCCAAGGGGCTGGAGTCCGGCGAGGATTTCAGCACGGGATTTGGAGTCGTGCTCGCCGATACCTCCGGTAAAGACGAGGGCGTCGAGGCCGCCGAGGAGAAATGCGTAGCTGCCGATGGCCTTGCGGACACTGCGAGTGAAGACGTCGATGGCGAGCCTGGCATTTATGTTGCCGTCTATCGCTGCTTGGCGTGTGGAGCGCATGTCGTTCGGGAGACCGGAGAGAGCAGAGATCCCAGAGGAGAAGTTGAGAAGGCGCTCGACGGCGTCGACGGCTTTTGTGAGATCGCCCTGCTGCTGGCGAAGGAGGTAGAGAACGAGGCCGGGGTCGAGGTCGCCGGGGCGGGTTCCCATGACGACGCCTCCGTTGGGAGTGAGGCCCATGGTGGTGTCGACCGACTGGCCGTTGAGAAGCGCCGTGATGCTGCATCCGCTGCCGAGGTGCGCTATGACCATGCGGTGCGGGAGATAGACGGAGGCCTCGCGCATCTGGGTGACGATGGATTCGAAGGAGAGACCGTGGAAGCCATAGCGGTGCACGCCCTGGCTGCGGTATTCGAGCGGGATGGCGTAGGTGGAAGCGGTCTCAGGCATGGTGCGGTGGAAGACAGTATCGAAGCAGGCGAAGTGCGGGATGTTGGGGAAGCGCGCCATGGTGTCGCGAATGATTTTGATGGCGGAGGGATCGTGGAGAGGAGCGAAGTTCACGGCCTCATCGAGATCGCGAAGGACTTCTTTTGTGATTCGCGCGTGGTTATCGAGCTTTGGGCCGGGATGCACGACGCGGTAGCCGACGGCGTCAATCTGCGGCATGTCCGGTTGCGTTATGGAAGCCACGACATGTCCGAGAGCCTCTGAAGAGTTCTCGGCCTTGATGGAGGAGGCAGGTTGGTCCTGATCCAGATGGTGGAAACGAAAGGCCGCGCGACCAGAGCCGATCCCAGTGACTTCGCCTTCGTATAGGGGGCGGGGCGATTCGCTGTTTGCCGCAGCGAAGATCGAGAACTTGATTGAGGACGATCCGCTGTTGATGACGAGCAGGTGCAAATTGCCTCCTCCGATGATGCGAGTTCGTTCTAAGTGCTCTTCTCTCCCGCGCCGATGGCGGCGGATTTCTCTTCTCCCTGGAGCAGGTTCATGACGTCCTGATAAGAGGCGGTTGCGCATGGCGAAGCGGTCGCCTGCGCGCGTGACGTATCGCACGACGATATCGATGCCGGAGGCTGCGGGGCGCATGTCGACGGTGGGCTCGGCGGTGAACTGGCTAAGGCCATGCTGTTGCGTGGCATGCTGCCACTCGGCTTCGGCGAGCTTGGCGTCTTTTGTCGGTCTCCTGTGTCACGGCGGTGTGGATGGCGTCGATGAGTCTGATAGCTGTTCGGGCCGGAGGGGATGTTGACGCGTGATCTCGTCCCACATCCACTGGCCGGAGGTTGAGAAGTTGAAGTACTGGCCGGTGATGGCGAAGTTGTTGATGAAGGTGACGCGACGGCCGGTGGGATGGCCCTTGTCGGTCCAGTTGCCGGTTTCGAGCAGCGCGGTGCGGAAGAGGCCGATCTCGACGACTTCGCCGCCGACGCCGTTGATCTCGACCCAGTCGCCGACGCGAATGCCGTTCTTGCCCATGAGGACGAACCAGCCGAAGAAGGCGAGGATGAAGTCCTGGAAGACAACGGTGAGGCCGGCGGTGGCGAGGCCAAGGATGGTGGGCATCTGGCTGGGCGCGCCAAAGATGGCAAGCAGGACGAAAAGAATGGTGAGGAACTGGAGCCCGAGCGTGACGATGGTTCGCAGCGTGTGCATGGTTCGACGATCGATCTTGAGGCGATCGATCAGCTTGCGCGCACCCGCCGTGATGAGTCCTGAACATAGAAGCAGAAATGCAATGAAGGCAATGGACTGAAGGATCAGGTGGGTGACGATTCCATGCTGACGCCTGACCTGATCGAGCCACTGACCGTAGACGGTGCTGAGCTGCTTCTGGGTCTCAACGCGATCGTCGATGATGGAGTGGATCTGCGCCAGAGAATGCATCTGAGTAAGGTGGGCGACCCTGCTTTTTGCTTCGGCATTCTGGGCGTTATTTGCGTTCGCGGTATTTAACTTTTTCTCAATCTCTTCGTGTTGCGCGGATAGCGCGGCTGCGTCGGTGTTGGCCTGGGCCTGAGCCTGCGCGATTGAGTCCATGCGGGTTCGCTGGTCGAAGAAGGCGGAGATGCGTCCTGCGAGTGTGCCGTATCGTTTGGCAGACTGCACAGAAGAGGGAGCCGAGGCAGCAGCATCGTTCTGCTCGTCGAACTTCTTCATTGCGGCTTCGCGCGCGGTGAGCTCCTGCTGTATCTCGCCTCGTTTATCGCCGCTTACTCGCGCGAGATCTTCATTTGCGTCGCTGAGCTGATCGGTGTCGAGCTGAAGCTGCGCCTTGGCGATGTCGAGATCGTCGGTGCCGGGAGGGTTTACGCCTTTCGAGGCTGCTGTGAGGGCATTGAACTTGTCCTGATCATCTTTGACTGTCGCCTGCAATATGGTGACTCGTTGTTGCAGAGTAAGGGCTTCGCCGGTGAGGGTGCGGGTTTCGAGACTGGCTTGCCGGAGCGCCTGAGCGAATGCCTGATCGACCTCATGGTCGGCGAGACGCTGGGCCTCGCGCGCTCGACGTTTCTCCTCCGAGGAGACGGCGAGAGGAGCTAGGGCCTCGATGGTCTGCCAGGGCCGCTGATCGACAAGGTCGGAGGAGGCGCGCCCTCCGCTGCGGCTTTTGCTTCGAAGGAAAGGAAGATTGGCGGTAGCGCCGCGCGTGAGATAAATCCCGATCAGGCTTGCGATGAGGATTAGGGCCGGAAGAACGATGGTGAGTCTGCGCAACGCCTTCATCTCTCCACCCTACATTGTTTGAAGGGTGGGCTTCAAAGGGGCGTGAAGACGTGGAAAAGAATTTTCTGGGTGATGCTTGACATTCGATCGATGGGACTTGTATATAACCATAAGGTTATAAAACTTATGGGTTATGGAATGCAGATCGGCGGCACGATTCCACAGCATTTGGATACGACGTTTGCGGCGCTGGCGGATCCTACGCGGAGGGCGATCCTGACGAGGCTGGTGCGCGGCGAAGCCTCTGTGCAGGAGTTGGCAGAGCCCTTCGCAATGAGCCAGCCTGCGATCTCAAAGCATTTGAGGGTGTTGGAGCGGGCAGGACTGATTTCGAGAGGACGCGATGCGCAACGGCGGCCGTGCCGGCTGGAGGCGAAGCCGCTGGCCGAGGCTAATGAGTGGCTGGAGCGTTATCGCGAGTGCTGGGAGCAGAACTTTCAGCGGCTGGATGCTCTGCTCGAAGAGTTGAAGGCGCAAGACGGCCGAGGGAAGGCCGTGAAGACACGACAGAAGAGACGAACGCACGCACGGCGATAGCAACGGGAAATTTCCGAGAGAAAAGGAGATTTAGAAGAATGCCTACGAAAGAGACAGGAAAACTGAAGGTCGGAGAATCGGGCGATCGCGCCCTGGTGATGACGCGCGAGTTCAACGCGCCGCGCAAACTACTTTTCGATGCATGGACGAAGCCCGAGTTGGTGAAGCGGTGGCTTTCGGGTCCGGATGGATGGACGATGTCGGTGTGCGAGATCGATCTGCAGGAGGGAGGCTCTTATCGCTACGAGTGGTCGCATCAGAACGGGCAGAAGATGGGCATGGGCGGCATCTATCGCGAGATTGTGACTAACGAGCGGCTGACGGTGACGGAGAAGTTTGATGAGTCGTGGTATCCGGGCGGCGCGATTGTGACGACGGCCTTTCGTGAGGGCGGTGGTGTAACGACGGTCGAGACAACGGTGACGTATGACTCGAAGGAAGCGCGCGATGGCGTGCTGCGTTCTCCGATGGAGAGTGGCGTTGCGCTTGGCTACGACCGGCTGGAGAAGCTGCTGGCGGAGAACTTTGCCTGAACGAGTGGAGGCTCCGGCGTGGTTGTTTGTTGCGCACGCCGGAGCCGATTGTTGTTTGTCTTGAGGAGGAAACGATGGGAGAGCAGCGCAGATTGGGCCGGAGTGTGTTTGCGGTAGTGGCGGGTATCTTCGTTGGAGTTGCTCTCAGTTTGGGGATGGATGAGCTTCTGCACTTGTTGAAGGTCTATCCGCCGTGGCTCGAGCGCATGTCAGATGGTTTGTTTGTGCTGGCCACGGCTTACAGGCTGGTGTTCAGTGTTCTCGGAAGCTACGTGATTGCGTGGTTGGCGCCTAGGAACCCGATGAAACATGCAATGGTGGGCGGGGTTCTGGGGCTCATTGTCTCGACGATTGGCGCGATTACGACCTGGAACAAGGACCTGGGGCCGCATTGGTATTCGGTGTTGCTGGCAGTAACTGCGCTGCCTTGTGCATGGGTTGGCGGATGGCTGTGGCAGATGCGTCGTCAGCGAAGTCCGGTCGTATAAGACGTTACTCACTGGGGTGTTTGAAAAGGAGAAGCACGATGGTTTTGACGAAGGCCGAGCTTATTGGCTCGCTCAAAGACGAGGTGAGAATTCTGCTCCACCTCGCATCCAAAGTCGATCTTCAGCAGTTGGACTATCGTCCGACGGCGAAGCAGCGGAGCACGCTGGAGTTGTTGCAGTACTTGACCATCGTCGGCCCGATTCATCTGGGCACGATTGCCTCCGGTACGTTCTCGATGGATGCGTGGCGAGATAGGTGGCGTTCCCAGGAGAAGATTGCGGATGCGCGAGACCTGGAGCAGGCGAAGCAGGAGATTGGGAGTCTCGCGAAGATGTTTGAAGAGGTGGTTGGAGGGCTGTCAGACGCTGATCTTCGCGCACCGATGCAGATGTTTGGCCAGACCGCCAGCCGAGGCTTGTGGATCGTTCGGCTGGTACTAAACCACTACACTGCGTACCGCATGCAGCTGTTTCTTTATCTCAAGGCGAGCGGTCGCGAGGAGTTGAATACGATGAATCTTTGGGTGGGAATGGATGCGCCGAACTGAGGGGTGAGTCGTTCCCCAGGACGGTCTTCTTCTCAGATCAGCACTGGGAAACAAAAGAGCTTTGCTACTTTTCCCACGAACGCAGCGCGAGGACGGCGTTGAGGCCACCGAAGGCGAGTGAGTTGGAGAGGGCGAGCGGTGGGGCTGTGCGGGCGGGGCTCGTGAGGATGACGTCGAGGTTGAGCGATGGGGTCGATGTGGTGACGCCGGCGTTGGCGGCAGGAGGTTTTCCTGAAGGGCGAGGATGGTGGCGAGGGCTTCGAGGGCTCCGCTGGCTCCGATGGAGTGGCCGTGGAGGGATTTGGTGGAGCTGACGGGAATTTGCGAGGCGCGGGTGCCGAAGACCTGGTGGATGGCGGCGGCTTCGGTGGCGTCGTTGGCCTGGGTGCCGGTGCCGTGGGCGTTGATGTAGCCGACTTCGTCGGGTGAGGCGTTGGCGTCGGCGATGGCCTGGCGCATGGCGGTGGCGGCGCCTTCGGCGTGGGGCTGGGTGATGTGGCTGGCGTCGGCGGACATGCCGAAGCCGACGATCTCGGCGTAGATGGTGGCGTTGCGGGCCTGGGCGGAGTCGAGGGTTTCGAGGGTGAACATGGCGGCGCCTTCGCCGAGGGTCATGCCGTCGCGGTCGGCGGAGAAGGGGCGGCAGTGTGTGGGGGAGACGACGCGCATGGAGTCCCAGGCGCGAGAGGAAGCCGAAGGTGAGCGGAGCTTCGTGGCCGCCGGTGATGGCGGCGTCGACCATTCCGGTGCGCACCATCTGGAAGGCGAGGCCGATGGCGTGGGTGCCGGAGGCGCAGGCGGTGGAGATGTTGAGGGTGGGGCCGGTGATGTTGTGTTCGATGGAGATGTTGCTGGCTCCGGCGGAGGCCATGGTGCGAATGACGGTGAGGGGATGGACGCGGGCGTTGCGGGTGTAGAGCCTGATGGTCTCGGTCTCTTCGGCCTGAGCGGCCTCCGCAGGCGCAGCCGACGATGATGGCGATGTCGTCGGGGGCGTGGTGCTGCGGTGAGCTGGGACTGCAGGGCGGCCTGGCGGGCGGCGACGATGGCGAACTGAGTGGTGCGGTCGGTGGCGGCGATGATGCCGGAGTCGAGGTGCTGGGTGGGATCGAAGTTTTGAACTGCGGCGGATTGGGTGAAGCGGAAGCCTGGGTATCGCCGTGGGGCGTTCGGGGTACGGCGAGATGGGAGCGATGCCGGTGGTGCCGTTGAAGAGGGAGGTCGCGGAAGTCTGCGACGGTAGTTGCCGATGGGGGTGATGCAGCCCAGGCCGGTGACGACGACACGATTCACTGCTCGCGATGCAGGCTCCTTCTAGCTATACGACGCTAGGCGGCTGCGGCTGGAGGAGCGGTAGCCGGCGGCTTGGCTGCGACGAGCTTGCTCGACGCCGACGACCACGTCGCCTACGGTCTTGAGGGAGCCGAGCGCATCGTCGGGGATCTCGATGTCGAAGGCCTCTTCGACCTCGAAGGAGATGTTGATCTTGTCGAGGGAGTCGATGTTGAGCTCTTCGAAGGTGCTGGCGAGCGTGATGGTGTCGGTGGGGATGTTCTTGGCCTTGGCGATGATGTCGATCAGCGCTTGGCGATGTCGTTCATGATGGCTCCCACCTTTCTGTAGTTAGCTCAACTTACAGGGATGCCTGAGCCAGTGTAAAGGCAGGCTGCGTGAGCGATGTGGGATGTGCGGAGATTTTTACCGGGAGTACTTGAGGCGACACGAGGATCGTTCAGCTTCCGAGAAGGCAGAGCAGCGAGGCAACAAGGCCGCCGGATCCGAGAAGGCGGAGCGGCTCCTCGCCGGCGTGCATGCTGAGGAGGTCGGGAAAGAGGGAGGGTCGCCGGCTGAAGGCGTGCAGAGCTCGAGTAAAGAGTGCTGGGTGCTGGTCCATGAGGAGGAAAAGGTGGGACATGAGGCGAGGACGGCGCGATATTCGCGCATGTGCCTTCCGATACGGCGCGAGGCTTCCGGTTTCTAGCGCCTGGACTAGGGCAGCGACTGCTGAAAGCACAGGGCGAGACCTTCGCCGGTGATGGCATCGACGGAGCCGGAGGCGTCGCCGACGAGGGCGATGTTGCCTCGTGTGACTTGCCGGAGCGTGCGGGTGAGCGTGATGGCTCCGCGTGTGGCGCCGATTGGTGTTGCGTGGTCAGTCGATCTTGCAAAGCGGGAAACAGAGACAGATCGTCTAGAGTGGGCGGCCGCTTGCGATAGACGAAGGCGACGCAGAGCTCAGAGGATGAGATCGGCGTGACGTAGGCTTGTCCCACGTTGTTCCAGTAGACCTCGACGAGGTCTGTCATGCGGCTTTATGGCATAGTGCTGGCGAAGGCCGATGCGCGTGCGACCTGTGGAACTGCGATCGAGACCGGCCAGGGCGCGATACGTGAGTTCAGACCGTCAGCTCCAACGATGTAGCTGGGGTGGAAGAGCTGAGGTGGTGGAGACGGTTGGGAGATCCGTGCCGACGGTCTGAATTGCCTGCACGGTCGTCTGCCAATGGAAGCGGACTCCGAGGCCGATGGCGCGCTCGAGCATGAGGTGATGCAGACCGTGTTCGCCGGATGCCTATGTCCAGGTGCGGAGCGAAACAGGCCCTGGGCAGAGGACGAAGGGTCCTCCGCATCGAGAAAACGGATCCCACGAAAAGGAGTGTGTTCGGTTGTAGTGGGGTCAACGCCGAGGCGACCGAGCGCTTCGACAGCGGCCGGCATCAGGCCCTCGCCGCATGCCTTATCGATGGAGGGGCGATGGGCGTCTGTGACTACGACGGAGAGACCCGGCGTGCCGCTGCAATGGCTGTAGAAAGGCCGGCAGGGCCGGCACCGGCGATGAAGAGATCGGGAGCGTTCAAAAAGTAAGGCCGTTCGTCGTCCAAGTGCTAAGGATTAGACGCGGTTACCACTGAAGAAGCACTAGCTCAGAGCAGAAGGCTGGACCCATGGCTGCCAGGATGCTGTAGCTGCCGGGCTTGCCGGGATGCACTTGAGGTAGTCCTCCAGGACGGCAAGGACTGATGCGGCGGAGAGATTGCCGACCTCGCGGAGGCTCTTCCAGGAAGGTGCGAGTGCATCCGCGGGCAGATCGAGCGCGGTCTGCATGGCCTCGAGAACCTTGGGGCCGCCGGAGTGGAAGATATAGGTGGAGATGTCGTCGCGGGTGAGGTTGTTGTCGGCAAGGAAGCCTTCGACGTTGCCGAGAAGATTCTCTTCGACGACCTTTGGGACCTCGGGCGAGAGGACGATCTTGAAGCCGGACTCGACGATGTCCCAACCCATGACGCGCTCGGTGTGGCGGTAGAACGTAGAGCGGGTGTCGAGTACTCGGGGACCGCGCTGCTCGCGGCCGAGAGGGGTGTCGCACCGGCGACAAGGACAGCCGCGGCGCCGTCGCCGAATAGGCCGCAGGAGATGAGATTGGCGATGGACTGATCGTCGTCCTGCCAGGTGAGAGAGCAGAGCTCGACTGATAGAAGAAGAGCGTAATGATTGGGGAAGGCGCGGACGTAGTCGGAGGCGCGCGCGATGCCGGCGGCTCCGGCGACGCATCCGAGGCCGAAGATGGGCGTGCGCTTGATATTGACGGGAAAGGGAAGCCGGTTGATCAGGCGGGCATCAACGGTTGGGCTGGAGATGCCGGTTACCGAGGCGAAGAAGATCGCGGAGATCTCCTCGGGGCCGACGCCTGCATGGTCGAGTGCCCGACAGATGGCCTGCTGTCCGAGATCGACGGCGGCCTTGATCCAGGCGTCGTTGGTCTTGCGGAAGGTATCGAGCGCCGGATATTGCTCAAGCGGGAATACGATGTTGCGGAATTCGACGCCACAGTTTGCAAAGAGTCGGGGAAGCAGGCGGGGCTCCTCCATCTTGTGTTCCCAGCGACCGCGAAGGGCTTCGGCGATAACGCTTTGTTGATAACGATGAGGAGGATACGCCGTGCCGACAGAGGAGATGCGCATGCTTTAGAGAGGCCTTTGCTTTCGTGAAAGTGACGAGGTCCTGATTTGGAACCGTGTGTAGCTCAAGTTGTGATGTGCAATCAGCCTACATGCTTTGCATGCATTGCGCTCTGAAAAGTTGGATCTCAGGAGAACCCGCAGAGGGAATCTTTTAGTGGATGAGGGCGAGCTCGCGGTCGTAGAGGGCGTTATTCGGGAACTCTTTCTTGAGCTCGATAAGAATTGAGCGGGCCTCCTGAGGCCGATTTTCGCGCAGGGCTGCCACGGCCAGCATCATGCGGGCGAAGGGGGCAAGGTAGTGTCCCTGCGTGGCGGTCAGTTTGAGGAGGCGAAGTCCTTCTTCGCGATTAGTCCCAGCCCCGGTGAAGCTGAGGAACCAGCGCAGCGGAGCCCATTTCAGGCTGAGCATGTAGTTTTCGACGCCCGAGGCAAGGTAGGCGTCATACATATGCGGATCGGCTTCAAGGGCCTGTTTCGACCAGGCACTGGCCTCTTTGCTGTAATTCAGCGCGTTAAGATCCTTCTTATCAATCATCAAGGCGTAGTCGGAGCGCATGCCGCTGACCAGCGTTTTGACGTAGAGCGCACGAGCGTCTTTGGCGTTTTTCTTCAGGGCGGCATCGGCGAGGTTTGAGGCCAGGTTCAGCCTGTCTTCAAAGGACTTGTGGACGTTAGGGTCGGGACTAAGGGCATGGCGGCTGTCGAACTTGCTCTGATTGGCGAAGAGCTGAACGTCAATGATATGAAGGCGCTCGAACTCACTGAACAGCCAGGCGGCGGCGTCAGAGACAGGACCCATCGGATCGTCCGGGTGGGCCTTCATCCAGTCATTAAATTTGATATGGGCGTCCAGGAATCGCAGGTTGTACATGTCGCGATAGCCGTCGTCCAAGGGATTTCCACCAAGAAGTGAGGCTGGAAAGGCTGCTTTAACTCCGGCAGTCAGCATCAAAAAAAAGGCGCAGGTCAACCCGAGATGGCGTAGGGATGGACGCGCGAGAAAGGTATGTCGGGACAACGGATACATTCGGGGTTCCTAACCTAGTTTAGCTGCGATTTGATGCTGTACTTCGGGGCAGAGATTTCCGGACCCCTAGTTTTGACGTAAAGGTACCGGAGTAAAGACCTGCCGCCATGGACTTCGGAGAGGCCAGAGAGTACTCCCACAGAATTTAAGCTGCAATCGCTTGCACATTATCCTAAGTAGACTTCTACCAAGTATTTGAGATTGTTGCAGTTAGTTTGGCATTTCAGATGCTTTTATGTAGATGCCATCAGACGCGTAGACGAGCGCGCAACTCTTGGCCTACGATCGTTGTCCCGTAGGTTCTTCAACCGTTTTATCCCGGAAGCTGGAGGAGGACTCAATGAAGTGTTTCGCGAAATTCTCTGCTTTGGGTGTGGCGGCAGTACTTTCGACTGCTATCGCATCCGCAACCACCTACCAATATGGAAGTTATGCTACCGGTGCTCCGAATATGGGAAACCAGAACTCGGCATTGGTCTTTGATACGGTCAATTCCCAGCCGAACGCTGGGGTTGTCTATAGCCCTGCCACCGTGACCGTGGATCCAGGGACCGTGTGGAGCGGCCCACTCGCGCACTCCACATGGGTTTCGTTCGGCCAGACCGGCCCGACGACTCCTGCAGGCTCGCAGCCAGGCGGACACTTCGCTGAAAACGGCAGTTACTTCTTCACATCAACCTTTACGCTGGATGCTCAGGCCACGGCCTTTACTTTCAGCGTGCTAGCCGATGATACGCTAGGTGTCTTTCTGGATGGGCAAACGGGAAATGCACTGATCGGTCCATCATCGGGCAACAACGTCATCTGCAATACGGATACGCCGAACTGTAAGGACGTGAAGACGGTGACGGAGGCGGACGTTCCATTGGCTCTTCTTCTTCTAACGCCCGGTGCACACACACTGACGTTTGAGGTCAAGCAGATCCGAAGCATCGACATGGGACTCGACTTTTCCTCTACCGTTACAACCGGAAGTCCAGTTCCGGAACCCAGCTCGCTTCTGCTTCTGGGAACCGGACTGATCGGGTCGGCCGGAGCACTGCTTCGGAAAGCTCGCGCTACTCGCACGTAACTGCAATTTCGAAGCAATCAATTTGACCCCACTAAGAGCGTCGGGAGCGCTTGAGGTGGGGTCTTTATTCGTATATGCAATCCTCAGTGCATATGTGTGCAATTTTCTTCTTAATGGGCAAAGATTTGCACACTGTTTCTTAATTTTTCCCTCTAAATAGCTGATTTTTTGCATACTACGGATTGGCCACCCACCTGCATCTATCGTTAACAAGAAACACTGGTGATCAGTGTGGGCCACGATGACTGTTTGTTGTTCCCCCTCGCAATATCCCGGTGAATCTCAGCTTTGTACAAGATGTGCATTAGCAAAGATTCAACCGCTTAATGCGGTATTGCAATAGGAGGAATTTCAATGAAGTTATTTTCCAGGCTGTCTGCAATTGGATCGATTCTGGTTCTAGGCTCCGCATTCGCTGCGGCTGATACAGTCACCTTTGGCAGCTTCGGCACCTCGGTCGGTGCAGGCGGCGCAACAGTCGTTCCTACCGCCGATCAGAACACGGCCGTTACGTTCGGTGGCAATGCTACCTTCAACATCGGCTCCGGTGCACCTAATGTCTGGGCTCCGGCTGGAGTCAACTCCAGTTGGGTATCGTACAACGGCCCAACGGGACCGACGGGTAATGTTATCGCCCCCAACGGCGTGTACACCTACACCACCACGTTTACCGTTGCAGGCGGCGATTACAACGGCATCATTAGTGTTCTGGCTGACGACACAACCGACGTCATTCTCGATAACACCACAATGTTGATTTCTGCGGGCACGATCGGTCTTGATACTCACTGCGCCGATGGAACGCCGAATTGCCTTCACCCGGCATCCTTTGATTTCATCAATTACGCGCTGACTGGCGGAATTCATACCCTGACCTTCAACGTTCAGCAGACCGGACTCGTTTACCACGGACTGGACTTCTACGGCGGAATCGCTACCGTAAGCACACGGTCGATTGATCCTGTTCCCGAGCCGGGCACGCTGTTTCTTCTGGGCAGCGGTCTGCTCGGATCTGCGGGCACGCTGATGCGCCGGATGCGTAAGGCATAAGATCAACTGAACCATAGTAATGCAGGAGGCGCGGGCGCCTCCTGCTGCCTTTTAAAGCACCCTACAGATGTTCAAATCACCCCGTGGAGAGTAACTCTTCATCCGAAATAGGAAAAAGTTTGCACACAGGTGTTCCAAAAGGCTTTTCAAGTGGTTGATTCGAATAGATTTGAATTTGGCCTTCGATCTGCATAATGAAAGACAAGAAACCTTAACAATCCATCCTTGGGAACAGACGTCGTCATCGCCTGAAAACCTGGAGAGAGGACTGTCGAGGAGCTTCTTGAAAGAGTTTTGCTTTGGTATTCAACCGCTCTTGCGGTAATGCAATAGGAGGATTTTCATGAAGTTATTTTCGAGACTCTCTGCCGTTGGAGCGGTACTGGTTTTATCGACCGCTTTCGCGTCCGCAACTACTTACAACCTGGGAAGCTATGCCAGTGGTACGAACTTTGGCAACATCAATACGCCCGTGGTTTACTTTGCGGGTGGTTGCACCTCAGGCGGCTGCACGGGCGCGCAAGCCGCGTTCAACGTTCCTCCGACTGCTCCCTGGAACGCTTCCTTGACGGCGACGTCAAGCTGGGTCTCCAGCGCGGCTAATACCGACGTGGGCGGCGGAGTGGTAGTGCCGAATGGACATTACTTCTTCGGGACAGCGTTTACCCTTCCTGAACCGATAACCGCTTTCCAAATCAATCTGCTCGCTGACGATACCCTGACGGTTTATATCGACGGCATCGCTGTTCCTAACGGCCTGTTGGCCCAAGCGGCCCCTGGTCCAAATAATACCTGCCAGGACCTCACACCCAACTGCACCCAGGTATCGACTTTCAACGCCGGTCCGCTCGCCCTGTTGATTTTGAACCAGGCAGGACCCCACACCCTCGTATTCGACGTTTCCCAGATAGCGCTGAGGGCGTTCGGCTTTGACTTTACGGCGACCGCCACCAGCCCGAGCGCTGTTCCTGAGCCCGGAACCCTGTTGCTGCTTGGCACGGGACTCATCGGTTCTGCAGGATCGTTGCTGCGCCGTATGCGTGCTACCAAGTAACGAATTGGTTCATTGAACTGGTTGCAGTCATGCGTCGGGAGCCATGACTGCGACCACTCAATCAGATCCAAATCGCGGGTGAGGAGATTAATCTCCTCACTCTTTTTTTGTGCCGTTGGGTTTATCTCAAGGCCACGAGTGCTTGGGCCGAATTTCTTTCACAAAGAACAGTGCAATAATCGTCTCAATCACATCAGCAACGATGATTGAGTCAACAGCTTAGAGGTACGACCCGGCAGATCCCTCCTTCTTTTCTGGTCCCTCCCTTCCAAATCATCCGAGTTCTGATGCGACCTCCTTTCGATCATTGATCGTTTTGGGGCTAACGAGCTGCTTGAGCGGCCTAGCGTAGCTCTGTTCTTTCTCTGCCTGCCACTTTTGAGGAAGCTGTCGAACCTTCGTGCAATTAACGCTTGGGGATGGGGTCTCTAGACTCACATCCATCAAGGGCACCTGGTTCGGCAGAGAGGGGCGCAAGACCCCAGGAGCTCCTCTCGCAGTGGCGCATGAAGGACTGGCATTACAAGAGCCTTGTTCGACTCGGGTTTGAAAGATGGCCTAGCAGGGTTGTTTCTGAAAGGTCAAAACCATCCCAGGCACGGTTCGGGTTATGGGTCACGCATTCGCTTCTCCTTCGGGGAATGTCTGCAAGATGCCGAACGAAATGGCCAAAGAGACAGGCAATGTACCACTCGCCTAAGGAGATTGTTGTGAATTGTTTAGCAGTGATGTTATCCGCCCTGCCGGGATGGGTTCCCGGCGTACCACGCCAGATACACCAGAGAACTGAGGAAGAGTCAGGAAAGCTCGGCGGTTTGAGCAGCGCTTCCACGAATGGATTTCTAGGCGCGGGGCGGAACTGCTAATGAAAAAACGTCTTCTTTCGGCCCTGTTTGTCTCTTCCCTTGCCGCGGCTGCTTTTGCCCAGACGGCATCCATCATGGTCCCTCAGCAGAGCGCTTTCGGCTATCCCTGGTCGGCACTTGCCGGTTCGGATCGTATGGCTTACGTCACTCCGATTGCCGAGACCGATGCCATTACGAAGTGGAGCGGTGACGGCAATACGGTCACCTTCACGGCTAACAATCATCTGGAGGCCGGCGATGTGATCAACATCCGCAAGATGACGTCGGCTGGTCAGTACTTCTCGCAGAACGTGTGGAAGGTAACTTCCGCCACCCCTACAAGCTTTACGATCAGCGATGGAAACACGGGCTCGGGTACTGAGACGACAGGATATCTGCAGAAGATTGAAGGGCCGAACTGGACCGGCGACGGTAAGTGGGAGATTGTGACTACGACCGGCACCGAGACGTTCCGGTTGTACACGCAGGATGGATCACAAGACACCGGCATGGTGTCGCATCCGGTGCTTAATTCGGCACCGAGCCATGTCAACTTTGTAGTCGGTCCGACGCCCGGGGTGACCTCCACTGCAGGATCGATCACGACCGGCGACTTTGCCATTCACTCGACGATTGAGTTCGACGTTAAGTTCACGCTGGCAACAGATCCAAGCAAGACGGCTACTTTCCACTACGTGGTTGCCGCAAATGGTGGAGGCAGCGCCTATCAGGGTGTGGCACACGTGTCTCCCGGATATCGCCAGGTATTCAGGAATCGCTACATCCCGCTCGTGGGCCAGGTCTTTGGCAATACGAACCAAATGATGGACTGGACGATTACGGCGAAGCCCTCGGGGGGTGATGCGACGCTTCAGTTCGCAACCTATCCGCAGCCCATCTTCTCCTCCGGCACGGTGAGCGGGCAGTACGAGATCACGGGCTGTCCTGCGGTAGATCATTCGGCGGGAGCTTGCGACAAGCTTGCGGTCTGGGTCTCGCCGAACGATGCGCCACTCGCCAATCCGGACAAGGCCGAGCAGGTTCCCTGCGACGTCGACACGACGGCGAATCCTACTGTGATGGACATTGGGCCGAGCCAGTCATACCGCGATCTTCTGAGCATTCCGCAGAGCTACGCTGCTCCGCTGTTAGTACGACTTCATAACGAAGGAGCAGCAGGACACCCGACCGAATATCACAACCAGACTCAGGTGAACACGCCGACTTCGGGAAGCTGGGACCACAGGCATCCCGCATTCGTTCTGTGTGGCGTTCCGAATCCGACCACTGGCGAACTCCCGATCATTGACGGAGCTAATGCCAACACGAACTCGTGGACGAGCCCGTACATCGTCGCTCCGTACGGCATCCTCTCAGTCAACGGAATCGCTGGGGGTCAGACGTTCAATAACGGTCAAGTCAAACCGTTCCACCACATCACGATCGCGGGTATTCATATCCGCAATGTCACGTTGGGCTACAACTACACCGATAGGAACGGAACATCGGGAACGTGGGGCGCATCGATGGGTATTCGCCCCTACGGCGTGCAGTACTGGTCGGTCATCGGCACGTATTCGGAGAATGTTGCGACTCCGTACTTCGACGACTGCAACTCGCAGCAGAGCGGGTGGTCTGCTTGTACCCTGGACACCTTTTATGAAGGTAATCATGCAATCGGCTACGGCGTCGCGCATGCTCCGACCGAGCACATGTTTTACCTGCAGGCGTTCCGGGACACGGTGCTGCTGAATCTGCAAGACGGTGTCGTGCCGAATGGTGAGGGTACTTCGGCCTACTCAGACCGCGGTACGCGCAGTTTCCATATGTACAACCGGCTTGTCCCACAGCCTGGATTCAACACTGCGTCGGGACCGGGCGGACACTCTGAGATTCAGGACGCTTACAACTACATTCTTCCCGACGAGTACTGGGGCTATCAAGGTGCCGCGAACTGCAATACGGCGTACGCAACCGCACCAGGATGCTCAGGAGCATACGGCGGCGAGGATTGGTTTGCGGCAGTGACGGAAGAGCACTCCAACTCCGAGTTCACTATCGGTAATGCGTACGTGTCAGATTCGGGGGGAGCCAAGTTCCTAGGAATAGCGACAACACATAACACAACGGGCATTGATAATTCGTCGCAAGGCTTTTACAGCTTCAACACGTTCTATGTCACACCGACAGCACTCCAGGGCGGTCAGTTCTTCTTCGAGGACACCCGACTTGGGGGGCGCGACAATCCCGATGAACAGTATCTTCCGTCTGTCTGGCCGCGTGGATTCTTGCAGAACAACATTCTTCCCGTGGAAGAACAACACGAACTGCGCCTACACATGCGCGCCATTTGGTTTGTACGGCCACGTGCTGCTCAATTTCCAGACCAATCTGGTGGCACCCGGTCAGGTGACAGCTTCTCCCAACATTGCTCCGATGGGATGGTTTTCTGGAGGCGTGTTCCAGAACGGCGTGAACACGGGATATAGCTACATCGACGGATGGAGTCTGAACCCGATCAATCGTAATCTCGGAGGTTTCACCCCGGCTAACTTCGTTCCGTATACAGACGTTTCCGATCGATACTGCATCGTTGGCTCCGGCCCCCAATTCATCAGCTGTTGGAGTGGCATCGGCACCGACAGGACAACTCGCTTTCTATCCTCCGCGCTTCAATGCAGTGGATGCGGCGATGAGCCCCTTCACGCCGAGGGCGGATCTAACCACGGTAGGAGCGTATGATCCGGCCAACGCCGCGACGCTTACGTCGATCAGCATTACACCCGCAGGCCCAGTGTCTGTTACTTTTCCGTCGACCGCTCAAATGACGGCCTCCTGCAAATACTCCGACTCGAGCGTTACGGACTGCAGCAAGGCAGTGACTTGGTCCAATGGGGGATCGGCTTTCTTCACGATCAACTCAGGCACGACTGGAGGTTTGGTCACAAGCCTGAATGTTTCAGGGGCGGGTACAGTTTCCTGCAGCTTGAATGGAGTTAACTGCAACGGCATTACTGTGAATGTCACAGCAGCTATCGCTCCTCCGACGACAACGCCTCCAACGACTGATCCTCCGACGACAACGCCTCCAACGACCGATCCGCCGACGACCACACCTCCGACCACCGATCCACCAACCACAACGCCTCCTTCTACCGGCGTGGGGATTTCCGTTGCGAAGCCGCCATTCGGGTTCAACCTCATCCCGAGCGCAACACGAAGAATCTTTGCCACAGTGACAAATGGCAGCACGAACCAAGTGAAGTGGACAGTGAAGTCCGGTTCAGGGAAGATCTCCTCCAGCACTGGGCCATGGGTTGATGTCACGGCGCCTGCAAACGGATCCACGTGCTCGTACACCGGTCCTGCTAACGGGAACTATGGCGTACAGTCATCGACCACCTTTGTGATCGAAGCGATCTCAGTCGACGACACAAGCAAAGTATCTGATGTTACCTTCAACGTCTGCAATCCTCCGGTCCAGGTGTCGACGGTCCCTGCTTATCGCACTCTTTATGCAAACCAAGCAGCCGATATTCAGAGTCTTGTTGTAGGTGCGGTTGATCAGACCGTTCACTGGGCGATCACTCAGAAGCCAACGGATGGAGATGGAGAGCTGGCGGACACCACTGCACGCGATACGGTATTCACTGCTTCGGTACCGGGACGGTATACCCTTACCGCGACGAGCAATGCGGATTCGCGGAAGACCGCAACGGCAACCATTTATGTGACCGGCCACAAGATGCCTTACCGAGTGACGCCGAACCAGACCGAACCTGTGGATTGCTCAGTTGATCCAAGCCTGCTCGGACGAGTCTATGAAGTTGGTCCCTCGCAGACCTACAAGACACTTGCCTCGGTTCCATTCCCAACGATGACGGCTGGTTCTACTGTGCGGCTGCATAACGAAGACACTACAGGTCTGCGTCCGACAGAGTTCCACGAGTACGTTCAGATCTCGCAACAGGCCACGGCCGACCAGCCGTTCCGTATGTGCGGTGTGCCTGACTCTGCCGGCAATCTGCCGGTCATTGACGGAACCAACGCGACGGGACGTAACGACACCGACAGCGGCGCAATTGGAAAGGGTCTGGTAACACTGCACGATGCGAAGTCAACGAGCTTCTGGCCGGACTTCCCGGGAGCTGCATATGTTCTTGTAGAAGGAATCCACTTCCGCAATGCGAAGAAGGGATTCAACTACACAGCGCCCGATGGAACTCCGGGACAGTGGGGTGACTCCACGGCGTGCGTCGCGATAAACCAGGGGCAGAACAATGCCTTCGTTGGCAACGACTACGAAAACTGCGGCAACGGGGTTTTATCGGCGAATAACTCTGGTGTTAGCTGGAGCGGCACGGACATAAACACCCTATGGGAGGGAAGCCACTTCCGGAACAACGGCGCGCCGGGATCGTCCGATTCGCACCAACTCAACCTGCAGGCATGGGGTGAGGTAGTTCAATTCAACCGCATCGAGCAGTACGCCTCCGGGGCAACCGGGTCGAATCTGAAGTCCCGCGGTATTCAAGGCGTCATTCGTTACAACTATCTGGGCGACGGCGCGTCGCGTCAGATGGATCTGGTTGATGTCCAGGGTGGCAGCCCTCTGATGTCATTCGAGGCTTTCCTTAGCGGCGGCGCGAACTCTCTCAAGGCAGTGAACGCATCGGATAACTACCCAGCGGACATGATGGCCGCCGAGCAAGAGGCGTGGAACTGGCACTTTGTCTATGGCAACATCTACGACAACGGCACATCCAGCGCCCCGATTCATTTCAGCGAAGATCATGATGGGGGCGAGACTTCGCGCAAGGGATCGTTGTTCTGGTACAACAACACCTTCCGCGAGAGGCTGTGCGCAAACTGCTCCGGCGATAAATGGACTCTGTTTGACACGTCCGCAGGCGGTGGTAACTTCTCATCGCATGTTGAGTGGCAGACCGTCCAGGCGTACAACAACATCATCTGGATGGACAATCCGGCCAAACCGATCTTTCAGTGGAACAACTTCAACACCTTCATCGGCGTAGCTGGAAAGAACCTGCTGACTACAAAGTGGGGAACCAACGACACCACCGGCGGACCTGGAACGGGATGGAACACCGATCCGAATTCACTTGGCTATCAGGGCGCTGCGAACCTTGGCTCGCATCTGACCGGTTTCACCAGCACTAACCTGACGACTGCGTCGACCATGCCGTTCGATGCGACGACCTGGATTTTGGGCGGAAACAACGCGGGAAGCACGGCGCTTCCATCGGCAGTCTGCCAGATGCCGACACGCTACGCCTACCTTCCAAGCCTGGGTTATGCTGTTCCGCGCGTTTCGACACCTAATGTAGGTGCGACGGATACGGCGGCACAGACGGCAACGCAGAACAATCTGGTAATGACGACAGGAAGGAACAACACCCGTTACCTAAACTGCCGTTGAGTCGGCTGCGAGGCGCCGGGTAAAACGGTCCAGCAGGTAATTCATCGGAACAGCAAGAGCCCGAGGACAAGCGTTCGAGACTACTTTGAATCGATCGCAGTCCTCGGGTTCGAGCACTTTAAACGCATAGGCGAGAATAAGGAATACAACGGATGCAGTTACCATGCCGGCAATGAGTCCGGCCAATGGCCCCAGGCGCGAGATGACGACATAAGCGGCAGCCGATGCCGAGGCGCTAATGGCGGTAACCTTCCAAACGAATCCCCAAGGAAGCTGAATCTTGTATTGGCGAATGCCGATGATCCACATCAGGCCAACGGCGGTAACCTGGGCGACTCCGCTACCAATGCAGGCTCCGAGCGCGCCATGCGCGGGAATGAGATACCAGGCGACTGCGATATCGACGAAGGATGCGATTACGGTCGTGACAAGGAAGTACTTCTGGCGATCGACGCTCTCAAATAGACTCTGGATCGGTCCCAGGAAGGCTTTGGGAAGGCAGAGGAGCGGCGCGGCGGTTGCTACCACCAAGGCTCCTACATATTGCTTTCCGTATAGAACCAAGAGGGCAGGCGCGGCAAGAGGCACCGCGATGGTGTGGATCGGGATCGAGATCAGCGCAATATAACGCGCGGATGCCGCTGTCATAGATGGGAGTTTAGTACGGTCGCGTCCGTATTGCGCCAGGATGCTGGCTCCGGTTGCCGCGGCAAAGATGGTGGGGAAGATCAGTAGTCTTTCAGCGAGATTGAACGCTACGGAATAGAACGAGAGCTGGCGAATGTCAGGGGAGAGATGCCGCAGCAGGAAGAGCTCGGAGCGATCCCATACAACCAGGGTCAGGAGCATGCCCATGACGCTTTGCGTGGCGAAGTTCAACATGCGCGCACGCAGATCAGGCGGCGGGTGAGCATGGCCGCTGTCCCATGCGAGGATACGACTCATCGTAGGGACCAGGCGGACCAAAAAATCCACGACACGCATAGCAAACATCGCGAAGGCGATGCCGATGACACCCCAGTGCAGCAGAACTGCAGCCAGAGTGAGCACGAAGTACGTAGCAGTGCAGGCAAGTGAGCCAGGAAGATTGGCTGAAAGATTTTCAGCAGCTACATTCGCTTGCGCGGAGATGAAATTAGACATGGCCGGAAGAATTCCCAGCACCAGAAGAAGCGCAGCGACGCGGTAGTCGGCAGGAGCGTCGTGCAATACCCAGATGACGGCAAAGATAGTTGCGACAACGGCGAGGGCGGTCTGGATGAAGAAAGTGCGGAGATAGATGAAGCGCGCAGTGGAGTAGTCGCCACTGCCAAGGAACTCCGCCATGTACTTGCGCGTGGTAGTGGGGATGCCGACGGAGCCCAGACTGCTGACGATTCCCGTGAGCCAGGTGACGTAGATGATGTAGCCCATCTTCGCCGGCCCAAGCGTACGGGCAATCGCAATGGAGGTGATCAGCGACGTTACGAAGCCGATCAGGTTTTCAAGGCCATACCAGGCCGTATTGCGGGCGATGGTTTTACTGTTCACACGTCTCCCTGGAAGTTGGCTTCCGCCCGCCGTTCTGGGCCGGGGCGGGCGGAAGGGCATGGAGGCGACGATTAGCTGAGCTGGCCCAGCGCCTTTTCGGCATCCTTCGCCGTCTGGCTATTCGGAGCAAGCGCCACGGCCTTCTTCAGATGCAGCGTGGCGTCGGCTGAGTTGGACAATTTACTGTAGGTCAGGCCGAGGTGATAGTGCAGCGCAGCATTGTTGGGATCGGCCTTGACGGCTTCTTCCAGCAGATCGCGAGCAGAGGAGAAGTTTCCCTTGTGGTAGTAAGCCCAGGCGAGCGTGTCAGCAGTGCTGGGAGCATTAGGCATGGCACGGCGCGCAACCTGTGCAAGCGATAGCGCTACGTCCGTATTCTGGCCCGTCTCGACCATCAGGTAAGCAAGATTGTTGGCTGCGATGGGCTGCTCAGGTTGAATCTGCAGGGCTTTCTTGTAGGAGGCCATGGCCTGATCGCGATTGCCTTGTGCCTCCTGGAGGGAACCCAGTACGGTAAAGGCCTGCGAATCATTTGGATGGTCGACGGTCCACTGCTGCCACTTCGCCAAAGCCTTATTCGCATCCCCACTGGTAAGCAGTGCGCGTGTGTACGCAACCACCGCGGTCGGATCGTTGGGGTTAAGTTGGATGGCCTTCTCAGACGAGGCCAGAGCACCGGCGGTGTCGCCCGTGGTTCCCTGTAGTCTGGGATAGCAGATTGTACATATCGCCGTTCTGAGGCACCTTTGCTATCTGCTCCTGAACCCGTGCGATCGCCTTGGCCGGCTGTTTTTCAATCATGTAGGTCGTGGCTATGAGCCGCAGCGCACGCGACGAGTTTGGGTTGCGGGCAAGGACCTGTTCGAGCAGGCTACGTCCTTCGGGGATGTTCTTCTGGATCAGCCGCAGCTGCGCGAGCTCAAAGTAACCGTTTGCGTTATTGGGGTCGACCTTGATTGCTTCTTTGAAGTCCGCCTCTGCTCGATCGAATTGCTTCTGGCTTCCTTCGGCCATACCGCGCCACAGATATCCATTGCTGGACTGCGGGTTTGAGGCGATTGTTGCCTCTCCAAGCTGCGCCAGCGTTGTAAAGTCCTGCCGATCAAGCGAGAGTTGCGCAAGGCCCTCCTGCGCTTCGGTGTTCTTTGGAGCGAGACGGGTTGCGTCACGGAAGGCCTGCTGCGCAGCAGGGATGTCGCCCTTTGCGCGTGCGGCGCGACCCAGCCATATCTTTACCTGGACGTTTTCAGGACTGGCCTTTGCAGCCTTCTGCAGCATGTCGAACGCCTCATTCGCCTTGCCGTCGTTCAACATCAGCATGCCGTTTAGAACCGCGACTTCAGGGATTCCGCTGTTGTTCTTGGCGAGATCCTGGGCAACAGTCGCGGGCCTTAGGCAAATCCCTCTTGGCGATGAGCAAGCGTGCATACGCCAGCTTCAAGGGAGCGCTCTTTGGATACTTGCCGACGAGATCGGCGTAGCTTGACACACCCCGGTCCAGTTGATTCGTGCGGATGTAGTAGCCAGCCAGTAGATCCGCTGCAGTCGAATCTTCGGGCAGATCATCAGCAGCTTTGCGAAGCGTCTCTTCGGCCTTGGCAGCGTCGTTCTGGCGCAAATAGAGGTCGGCGAGAGTCGAACGCGCAATTACATTCTTGGGATCGGCGACCACCGCAGCGTTCATCTCCTTCAAAGCTCCGGCGACATCTCCCTTCCTCTGCAGCATGACCGCTAGCACGATGTGAGAGGCTACATTCTTATCGTCCAGTGCGACGGCCTGGCGCATCTGTTCCTCGGCTTGACCTGCGCTCGCAGGGTTGGTGCTCTGAAGCAGACCGTATGCAGTATGGAAAGCAGCGCGTTTGGGATCTATCGAAAGCGCTTTTTCGATCTGCTTGGTAGCCTCGGCAACGTCTCCTTTTCGGGCAGCGATGTTCGAAAGCAGAGCATAGGCATCAGCATTGTTGCTATCGAGCGCAAGTACGGCGCGAGCCTGCTCAGCGGCCTTATCGGGCGCATTGCCAGCCAACTGAAGGTTGCCGAGATCGATACGAGCCTTGACGTTGTTAGGAGCCAGGTCAACGGTACGCAGGAGCTCGGCATATCCAGGCAGCATCGACCCCTGCTTGATGTATACCTTCGCCAATTCATAGTGAGCGTCGGAGAAGTTGCGATCCACTTTGAGGGCGTTGGAGAACTGAATGGTCGCTTCCTTCAGCTTGCCTTCGTCGGCATACCGTTTACCGCTCTCGAGGTACTTCAGCTTCTGTTTGTTCGGGTCGCGTGAGCAGCCGGTGGTGAAACCCAAGGCGAGCGAAGCCGCTAAGGCGGCGACGGAGAGGCGTAGCACTGCAGTAGCCCGTGTCATTCTCATCGTACGTTTCCTCAAAATCGACCTTCCATCCAACAGATTGCGTTGAAATTCGTCAATGCCGGTTTGTGTTCCGGCTCGCGGTACGGCCTCAGTTCGGGATGAACTGCGACAGGTAAGGTGTCATGCGGGCAGTAAAGTGCACAGCGCGAGCCCTGGCTTCCTCAACCGGCTCGCCGCCGGCGATGGGAGTAATCACTCTTACCAGCGCGCCGTCGGTGCGGTTGTGACGGATGGCATCGGCAATCATATACGCCTTTGCTTTGTACTCGTTTGCGATGCTGCGGCCGTGTGCCTGATACCAGTAGATGACGAATTGCCGTGAATCCCCGTTGTTGATGACGTATTCGCCGACGTTGAAACGTTTGCCGTTAATGTCGTCCAGGTCGGCGTAATCGGATGACTCGAATGTCCATCCTGCTCCCGGCAAGCAGTGCTGAGGCGAATGGATGGATTGGCCCGTACGCTGCGTAGCGAAATAACCGATGAAGAGGCCGACGGGGTATGCGGATCCAAGAGCAGCGCCTGGCTCAGAGGCAACCTTCTTCGAGTCTCGAACGGTGTATAGGCGATTTAGAAAGTCACCCTTCCCGAGAACGGCAAGAACATCTTCCTCGAGAGGGATGTCTTGGGCAACTTTGCCATCGATCGTACCCGGCATCATGCTGAGCGGTTGGCTCGGAGGCACATTGTCGGCGTCTCCGCGGTGAAGCAGCAGCGTGAGCGTTACCACCATAAGAAGTACGACGGTCCAGAAACGAGGCGATTTCATATGGCTCTCTCCTTCCCTGCATCACTTTTTGGAGAGAACAGATTCATGAGGCGGTGGATGAGATAAAGGCAAGCGAGCGAGATAACAAACATCACCCACCCCGAGAACTCATGGAAGAACCCCAGGGCTTTGACGGGATCCCAGTACTGCACGCACAGGCCTGTGCCAACGATTCGTGCAACATTGGCCGCGACTGCGATGGGAATGCTGGCCAGCGCAAGAATGATACGGCGGCGCGTCGTGCGCTCAAGAAAATACCCGTAAAAGATTGCGAGAGTAAATAAGCTCATCAGCGATCGGATTCCGCTACATGCCTCAGCTACCTCCAGCTTCATCACCGGAAGCTGAATAACATTGCCTTCCTGGAGCACGGGAACTCCAAGGAGCGGCAGAATCATGCTGGCCATTTGCGAGGCTAATAGTTGGAGCGGGAAAGGTGATCTGATTAAAGACGATCGCCGGAAACGGAATCGCCAATAAAAGAACGAGGATCGGGAAGATGACCTCGCGCAAGATCAACTTGCCAAAAAACGTCCAGACCAATCCCGTCAACAAGATGACAAATGACAGGCGTGACGTAAACAGGTCGGCGCCATACACGCCCAGGATCAGGAAAAGGAGTCCGAAGAGTACCAGAGGCAGGCCAGCCCAGGCCGGTTGCACAGGAGTAGCTGCGATCTGTTTTCTCTTGTCCCACAATAGAAAGAGCGAGAAGAAAGGGACAAGAAACCCATGCGAATAGTCGGCGATGTTGTACCAGTCGACGACAAGCTTGATTCCGATCCGGTAATACAAAGCGATCAGCAGGGCTGCAATGACGAGAAAAGGCAAAGCGGCGCTGAAACGTGATAAGGGGGCGATCGGCCGATTGAATCGGTTCATTGCGGCCGGAAAATACCTCCGGAGCGGAGGGTTCGGTTTGCATACTGCGGGTCATCGTCTCTATGGCGTTATACTTCACTCATCACCTGCAAGCAATTCACGTGCCGCACGCTTGTCCTCGGGAGGCGTAGATTTAAGCATGGAAGCAGTGTCATAGGGAAGATAGTCGACCATAGTTGTAGGGAAAAGGGAAAATCATTTCCCACATCGGCTGCCATTCTGCATACCATAGTGGTTACCCTCGCGGGCTGAAACGAAGTATACTTCCATTGGACGATGCAGGAGCGTCGAGAGTCAGTCCACATTGCCGTTGGAGACTGGTTATTTGCAAAAAAAACTCTATCCCAGAGCTGTTTGGCATCCGCAATGCTTCCAACTGACTTAGATTTTCAATTCGTTGTCGTTTTTTGCCTAAAAAGCACCGCCGATTTTGCATCCATATAGATAGAGGATGGGCGGAGATCAGGCAGTGACGCCCTTGGATTCTGACGAAGAATAAACCGACTCGAATCATCGTCGATAAAACGAAGGGAGCAGAGCTGAGCCGGATGAGTGACAATGGAAAGAGCCATGCCGCTTGCCACTGGCAGAGAAAGAGCAATCTTATGAGGCACTTACAAACTGGACTTTTGTTGGCTGGAATCTCGATGTACGGCTTTTCTCAGGCTTCGCAAAGCAAACCCAATCCGCAGGCGGGTACTCCCACCTCCTTCTGCCACGCAGACCGTTCCAAGTACCGTAACTCCGGCTCCAGCGGAGGTTACATCTAAGGCCCCCAGTGCGTCCGGCTCTGCCGGAGTCGACAATGCGCATTACATCGTTGGAGCCGAGGACACGCTGCAGGTCACTGTCTGGAAGGAGCCCTCGCTCTCCGGAACGATCCCGGTGCGGCCTGACGGCATGATTTCACTCGTTCTTGTTGGTGATCTTCAGGCGGCAGGAAGAACGCCTATGCAGCTTTCCGATGACATTACCGCGAAGCTCAAAAAGTACATTCAGGATCCCAACGTATCCGTACTGGTAATGGGAGTAAACAGCCAGAAGATTTTTCTGGTAGGTGAAGTCGGACATGTAGGCCCAATCATGATGACGCCAGGGATGAGTCCTTTGCAGGCTATTGCTGCCGCAGGGGGGCTCACTCCGTACGCGAATTCGAAGAAGATCTATATTTTGCGGGGAGAGGCGGGGAAGCAGCAGAAGATCCCCTTCAACTATAAGCAAGCACTTAAGGGAGAAGAGACCCAGAGTGTTGCACTTAAGCCGGGAGACACGATCGTCGTTCCATGAGGTTACCGATGAAAACGTGGATTCCCATCTCGATGATGGTTGTCGTCCTGGGTGCCCGGGCCTTTGGCCAGGCGACTCCCGACTGCAACTGAAGTTGTCACGCCTTCTCCTTCCGGTACGGGACCCAGGGTTTCCTGGGTCGACGGGACGGTGCACTACGCGCTAAGCGCCTCACAAATTATTCAATCTGGCTACTACGGCTCCGGCGATCTCCGGCTCAACGGGGCTATCGGGAAATGTTGCATGGGTTTCCATGAGCCAGGTGCATCCGACCACCCTGCTATTTTCCGGCGGCGTATTGATTGGTCAGAGCGGGCAAGGAACTTCCACGTATCAGAACGTAGCCGTCTCTCAAGGGCTGATCAAGGGTAAGTGGATATTCAATGTCTCTGACTCTTTCAGTTTCCTGCCTCAGTCACCCACGGTTGGCCTCTCGGGCATTCCTGGTGTTGGTGATGTCGGGACGGTGCCGATTCCGGGGCCGTCAGGCGGTCCTGCTGGCGGCGTGCTGACATATTCTGGAAACCGCATAGCCAACTATCTGACCGGCGACATCGAGCGGCGACTGACGGGCAAACATCGATCAGTGGTGCCGGATCGTGGTCACTCCTGCACTTTCTGGATGAGAACGCAGGTTTGGACACCAAAACGATCTCTGGAGATGTGTCGATCAATCACCGCATCAATACTCGCAACACAGTCAGCGTGAGCGCGGTTTATTCGACGTACGATACGACCGGCATTTATGCGGCTTTACCCCCCGGATTCCCGAACAACACTGTCACTTACGAGACGAAGGGGATCAACGTGTCGTATTCGCGGCAGTGGACACGCTCGTTGGCGACGGATTTCTCGGCGGGGCCGCAATGGATTTCAAGTTCCGCCGCACAGCTGATACCGAACAGGCTGAACTTTTACGCCAACGCCGGGCTCGGTTACAGCCGTCAATTGATGAACTACAGCCTCCGTTACACGCATGGTGTCAACGGCGGCTCCGGGGTTCAGCCGGGCGCTATCGCCGATAATTTCAACGCTTCGGTTGGGCGCAATTTTGGCCGTGACTGGGCTGCTTCAGCCTCGTTTTCGTACTCGCGCACGACTGGACTGCTCCTCTTGTTCCCCAATGCTGGATCGGGGATCAATGGAGCTACCAACACAGAATACGGCTCCATTCAGGTGACGCATGGCTTTACGAGAGCGATCTCGGGCTATGTGAGCTACACCGCGCGAACCAGTCGCTGAACCAGGTTCTTTCTACGCAGAATGCGTTCAACGGTCTGTCGCACACATTTGGTATTGGAGTTACATGGGCGCCGCAGTCCAAGCGTCTCGGAGAGTTTTAAGGAGTCGCATATGTTAGGACATCGCACGCTTACTGTGGACGATTACTTCGGCATACTGAAGCGAAGGGGCTGGATGATAGCCGTTCCGGCAATCCTTCTGACGCTCCTCGGCTTTGGATTAACGTTTGTGGTCACGCCGCAATATGTGTCGCAGACATTGATCCTGGTTGAGCAGCAGAAGGTTCCGGATGAGTATGTAAAGCCGGTTATCGAAGAAGATCTTACAGCGCGGCTCGCATCCATGAAAGAGCAGATTCTCAGTCGCTCGCGTCTTGAGCCGATTATTGAGAGGTTCAACCTCTACGGCGCGGGCGAAGAAAGCGTCGATGGATGATCGGATCGATCAGACGAGAAAGAACATCGACATCAAGCCGATTCACTCCGAGATGGCGCGAACCGGGGGCCTGCCGGGATTCTTCATCTCATTCAAGGACGCCGATCCCCACACCGCGCAGCTGGTCTGCGGCGAGATCGCATCGCTGTTTGTGACCGCTAACCTCAATGCCCGGGCGCAGTCAGCTGAGGGAACGACGGACTTCCTTAAAGGCCAGCTGGCCGACGCCAAGCGCACCCTCGACGATCAGGACGCCAAGCTCGCTGCGTTCCAGTCGAAGTACATGGGTCGTCTTCCCGGCGAAGAGTCGCCCAACATGAACATGCTGACCAGCCTGAATACGCAGCTCGACGCCGCGACGCAGGCACTGGCCCGCATGGAACAGGACAAGAGCTATATAGAGGCGATGCTCGCCCAGCAGCAGAGCTTGAACGCTCAGTCCGTCGAACACGGAGGATCGCAGCCCCAGGCGCTCAGCAGTCGGAACTGCAAGCTCTACAAAGCGAAGAGGCCGATCTGACGAAGCGCTACACGGACGACTATCCGGATGTCGTCGCGGTTCGGCGAAGGATCAAGGAACTTCGAGCTCAGATGGCCGCGACACCAGCTCCGGCTCCGACTCCGACTGCCGCAGCGACGCCATCCAGTTCGACGCCAAGCCGTAACGACTCGCCGGCGGTGCAGCAGCTCCGTGCGCAGCTTCGCTCGATCGATCAGGGGATTACAGGCGAAACGAGCATGAGCAGGGATTGATCCAGAACCAGGTCCGCATCTACCAGGACCGCATCTCTTCCAGCCCTATGGTGCAGGAGGAGTATAAGAACATCACGCGCGACTATCAGACGGCCCAGGCATTCTACGACGATCTGCTGAAGAAGATGAATCAGTCAAAGATGGCGACCGATCTCGAGCGGCGCCAGCAGGGGGAGCAGTTCAGCGTCATGGATCAGCCGAATCTTCCCGAGGGTCCGACCTTTCCGAAGCGCGGCGTCTTTGTAGGCGCTGGGTTTGCCGGCTGGTCTGATTCTGGGCATCATGCTGGTGGCCTGGAGAGAATATCGCGACACGCCGCTGCGCAGCGAGCGCGATGTATGGGCCTTTACCAAAGCTTCCCACGCTTGGCGTAATTTCCTTCTCCGGTGAGAGTGATGGAGCCAGCCAAGAACACGAAAAGGTGGCGCTTTGGAAAACGCAGGGCTGAGATTCACGCGGCTGAGTAAGCCGCTGGTCAATACTGGCGGGTGACGATGTATAACAGCTTTTTCAAATTGCATAGCAGTCCCTTTGGCACCAGTCCCGATCCGCGGTTTCTCTACATGATGCCGCATACACGGGAGGCGCTTGCTTGCCTGGAGTATGGCATCTCTGCCAGAAAGGGCTTCACCGTATTGACGGGCGAGGTCGGTACAGGCAAGACGACGCTGCTTCGGCGAGCTCTGGCTTCGTTCAGCACGCGTCGTGTGTCCACTGCTTTCGTCTTCAATCCGCGGCTTGAAGTGCTGGACTTCCTGGAGTTCGTTCTGACCGATTTCGGAATCGTTCCGGCGACTCGGACCAAATCCGGCATGCTGCTGCAGCTCAACCGCTGGTTGATCGAGCGCTTTCGTATGGAAGAGACCTGCGTTGTCGTCGTCGACGAGGCGCAGAATCTCTCCTGGGAGCTGCTGGAAGAGATTCGTCTGCTCACTAATCTTGAGACATCCTCAGAGAAGCTGCTGCAGATCGTGCTCTCCGGACAGCCGGAGCTTGAAGAGAAGCTTCGCCATCCCAGCGTGCGGCAACTTCGCCAGCGTGTGGCGCTGTGGTGCCGTACGCAGGCCCTGACTGAGACCCAGACTCACGCATACGTTGCGGAGCGGTTGAGGCTTGCAGGAGCCGCTTGGTCCATCTTTCACGCCGGAAGCTCTGGAACTGGTGCACCGCTACAGCCGAGGAATTCCGCGCATAATCAATCTGCTCTGCGAGCACGCCCTGATCGTGGCGTACGTGGAACAGGTGCCCCAGGTAACAGCACCGATTGTTGAAGGTGTGGCTGCGGAACTCGAGCTTGAGACCCAGCCCTTTTTGATCTCCTCGGTTGCTATGGGCGGCAGGCAGTTCGCGCGGTACCGCTGGCGGCGGAGATCTCTGGTTTGATGACAGCATTTGATGGCGACACGAAGGGAAGGCAGGATCGATGAGCCGCATTTACGAAGCACTCCAGAAGGCAGAGATCGGAACGAAAGCTGGAGCGCAGAGAGGAGCCGCGACTCTGCGCGACGACCGTCGATGAGTTACCGGTGCATACCGGCGATTGCCGACTATGAGACCGAGCCGTCGTTCGCAGAATCCAGACTGGCGGATGGGGTAAGCGATGCACCAATTCCGATGCAGCGGCGGCCTGAACCTGAGTGCCATTCAGCGACTACCCATGGAACCTGTCCATCGCCCGCCTTCCGGCCTTGCTCGATCGCGGCCCTGCCGTCGAACAGTTCCGCAGCCTGCGGTCGCGCATCTATGAAGCGCGAGACATCCGTCCGATCAAGTCGATTCTTGTTACGAGCGGCCTGCCGCAGGAAGGCAAGAGCTTCATCTCGACTAATCTTGCGCTCAGCCTGGCCCGCCATAAGAACAGCAAGGTTTTGTTGATCGATGGTGACATGCGTCGCTATACCGTTCACGAGATGCTCGGCACAGACGTCTCACCCCGGTCTGGCCGATTATCTTGCCGGAAAGTCGACCGCCGAGGAGATCATGCAGCGCCCCGAGGAGACGGGCGATTCCAATGCACGCAGGCACGAGTCGTGTCCTCAGAACCTTACCTTTATCCCCGGCGGAAACGGAGGTGACAAGGCCGCCGACCTCTCAGGCAGCGCGCGATTCGGTGAGCTGCTGCAGAACGGCTGCGCCCTACTTTGACTGGATCATCATCGACTCGTCCCCGGTGCTGCCGGTCTCCGATGCCGTCAACCTTGCTCGCTCCTGCGATGGCGTTCTGCTGGTCGCGCGCAGCGGCGTCACCAAGTATCCCGTCGCCCAGCGCGCTGCCAGCGAGCTGCGAGCCTCCAACATTCTCGGGTTTGTGCTCAATGCGGTGCATGAAGCACCCCAAGTTGGCAGTTACTACGGATACAACGCCAGCAAGGAGTAACAGGGAGCACCGCGCGCGATGATCCGGCTCTTCAATGTGTACTATCCGACCCGCACCATAGTTCTGCTGTTGTGCGAGGCGCTGATCGTCAGCGGGTCTTTTCTGCTGGCGACCGTGATGATCCTTGGGCCCGATACCTACATCTGCCTGAACTACGAGTACGGCGTCGCTCAAGATTCTTGCCCTAACTGTTATAACGCTGCTTATTTTCATACTACTTCGATCTCTACGAGCCGCAGCGCATCTCCGCGCGATGGGAGATCTACTTCCGTCTTCTTCTGGTCCTCGGATTTCTGTCGTTTCTGCTCTCGGCAATCATCTACTTCTTTCCCGTCTAGTCGATATCGCGCATTATGTTCTTTTGCTTGGGCTTATGTTTCTTACCCTGGGCCTGGTGGTCTGGCGCAGCGCCTATGAGTGGATTATCGGCCGAGAGATCTTTCGCGAGCGTGTCTACGTGCTTGGTGGCGGTGATCGCGCGCGGATGATCGTCGACAGTCCTGCAGTAACCGCAAGGATGCAGGCATGAAGGTCATCGGTTTCGACGCAGTTCCTACAGATAAGGCAGAACGCAAGGAGGCCTTCGGCTACGGCACTCGAATCCTTTCGCGGACGGACCCCGGGCATCGACCGCGTCATTGTCGCCCTCGAAGATCGCCGCGGAGAGCTTCCCTTGCGCGAGTTGCTGCAGCTGCGCTTCGATGGGGTAGTCATCGAAGAGGCGGGTAGCCTGCTCGAGCGGCTTACCGGCAAACTTTACCTCGACGGTCTTCGCCCCTCGAACTTCATCTATAGTGAAGGCTTCCGTGTAAGCCCGTCGCAGCAGATCGCGCGCCGTATCGTCTCTACCCTGACTGCTGCCACCGGCCTTCTGTTGTTTCTTCCATTCTTTCCGTTCGTTGTACTGATGGTGCGCCTCTCATCTCCCGGTCCGATCTTCTTTCGCCAGACCCGCGTCGGTATGGGAGGCCGCAATTTCACGGTGTTCAAGTTCCGCACGATGCGTACGGACGCGGAGGCCTCTGGAGCAAAGTGGGCAAGCAAGGACGATCCCCGCGCTACTAAGAGTTGGCAGCTTCATGCGCAAGGTTCGGCTTGACGAGGTTCCGCAGCTTTGGAACGTCCTGCGCGGAGATATGGGCTTTGTCGGTCCGCGTCCAGAGCGGCCTGAATTTGTGCCGTGGCTCTCAGAGAACATCCCCTACTTCGACCTTCGTCACATGATTCGCCCAGGCCTTACGGGATGGGCGCAGGTGCGCTACGGTTACGGCGCGACTCTCGAGGAGGCGCGCGAAAAGCTTGAGTACGATCTTTACTACATCAAGCACATGACACTTGGCCTTGACCTGCTAATCATGTTCGAGACGGTAAAGACGATCCTTAGGCGGCGAGGTGCGCAATGAGCCTCATCTTCTGGCTCTCGTTCGCAGTCATCGCCTACACCTACGTTGGCTACCCAGCGATCATGTTTTTGCTTGCGCGATTTGCTTCGCATCCCTGGCGTAAGGCGCCGTTCAATGCGCCGGTGAGCATCGTAATGGCTGTGCACAATGGTGCTGCTCGGTTGGCTGAGCAGATCGAACACCTTACCTCGCTCGATCCTGAGCGAGTTCGCGAGGTAATCATCGTCTCGGACGGCTCGACGGACGGCACTCGCTGAGATCCTGGACAAGGCTAACAATCCTCGGCTCCGTTCCATCATTCTTTCCGAGCAGGGTGGTAAGGCGGCCGCACTCAATCACGGAATCGCCGCGGCGACGGGAGAGATCCTTCTTTTCATTGATATCCGCCCCAAAATTGCCATCGGTGCTCTCGCCGAGTTGATGAGCAATTTCGCCGACCCCAGAGTTGGCTGTGTCGCCGGAGAACTCGTGCTCAATACAGATAATCACGACGCTACTTCCTCCGCCGTGAGCGGCGTCTACTGGCGCTACGAACAGTGGATTCGCAATTGCGAGGCCGCCTTTGATTCTCCTGTAGGCGTCTACGGCGGTTTTTACGCAGCGCGCCGCTCGCTCGTGCAGCCGTTTCCCCCTGGAACGATTCTTGACGACATGTTTCAGCCGCTTGCAATTCTTCGGCAGGGCTATCGGAGCGTGCTCGACCGCTCAGCCATCGTCACGGATACCTGGCCTGGCAAGGCCGCCGGTGAATTCCAGCGCAAGGTGCGTACTCTGGCGGGGAACTTTCAGCTCCTATCGCTTGCTCCCTGGATATTGAGCCCCCACAATCGCGTGTTATTTCAGCTTATCTCTCACAAGCTGCTGCGGCTCGTCGTTCCTTATTTCTTCCTACTGATGCTAATCAGCGCTACGTGGCTTGGAGTCGGCTCGCCTGCCTGGCGCGTCATCGCTTTCGCTCAATGGGCCTTTTGGCTCGCCGCGCTCGCTGCATTGCGGGTGAAGCTTCCTGTTATCCATCGCTTCGCTGCGGCGGCCAGTGCGCTGTTGGTACTCAACGCCGCCGCAATCACCGGACTCTACAAGTTTCTCTTTACAAATGGCCCGCTGTGGAAGATCTGGTCGCCGACGGGACATGCTACCGAGCCGGCGACGTCCTAGGATTCAACGCGCTCGCCGATATAGTTCCATGTACGCCGCGTCCATTCGCCGCAGCGTAAACAGTTCCTCGTAGGCCGTTTGTGCGTTATCGCGAAACACCATGCGGCGCTTCTCATCACTGGCCATTTGGACGATTGCTTCTGCCATTGCATTCGCATCACCCACAGGGGTCGCCAACCCAGCGTGTGCATTTTTCACCACTTCAGCCATGCCACCGACGTCCGTAACGATTGCTGGCAGTCCAAGCGACATCGCTTGCAGCAATGACATCGGCAGGCCTTCTGAGGTCGATGACATGCAGTACACATCGGCCACAGAGAAGAATCCAGCAACATCTAGGCGCTCGCCCCAGAAGGTAACCAAATCTTCCGCTCCAAGTTCCTTCACCAGATCTTCGAGATGCTGTCTCTCATGACCCTGTCCAACAATCCAGAGATGTAGGCCGGGAACCTTTAGGGCTGCAAGGGTAGTTGCTCGTATCAGCGTGTGCAGGCTCTTAATCGGGGCTAGCCTTCCAACGAATAGCAGGGTGAAACCGCGCTTCTCGGGCCATTCCTCGGGTGGCGCAGGCTCAACTGGGTCGACACCGTTGTATACCCGCACGATCTTATCCTTGTGCGCTCCCGGGGTGTGCCGCAGGTTCTCACAGGTGGCGTCACAGATACCGACGATCCAATCGCAGAACCATGCTGCGAAGTTGAACGATCGTTCCTCTCTTAGGTCATATGGCGGAGCCACTAAGCTATGGCGCGTTGAGATAACGCGTAGGGTGCCTGTCAGCCGCGCAGGGATGGCCGCCTGGAGCGTGGGAGCAGGATTGTGGCAATGCACCACATCTGGCCGCAGCCTCTTAAACTCGGTCCAGAATCGCCTGAACGTCTTGATGAAAGGCGCCTCGCCAAGAACCAGCACCGGAATCCGGTCGGCAACAAGAGTTTCGCCCAGGGATCCCAGGTTGCTGTAAGCGATTACCGATACATCGTGCCCATTTGCCCGCTGAAGACGACATAGCTGTGCAACCAGGATCTCGGCCCCACCCATCTCCAGACTGTAGACAACGTGTACGATCTTCATGCTTTTGGCGAGGAAAGGGGTTAAAGAAAATGTGCGATGAATACGAGGCTCAAAGTCGAATTTACATCAAAGTACATGAGGAACAAACCCATAGACGATATCCTGTTAGGGTCACCCGCAGGTGTTAGATCACCCTTCCTGCTCCAATGGCAGAATCGAAGATACAGGAGTCGTACTGGATGAGCACCGACACACAAGCCGCACCGTCTCGCCACGATGTCACCGTTGACGGCGCGCGAGAGTTGCTTGCGGCCAAAGATCCCACATTCTGGCCAGCCCTTCGCGGTCTTACGCTCGGCGCAGAGGATTTCTCGACAGTTCTCTCGCTCGCCACGATGCGGAAGAAGGCAATTCGGGCCAATATCCCGGGAGGCGCGGACAAGACAATTCGGCTTGCGATGGTTGGTGGTTCCAGTCTTTATCCACTGCACGAGCTTGTCGAACAGTTCGTTGGCGCCCAGTCCTCCAAGGGATGGTGGCAGGTTGAGCTCTTCAAAGGCGACTACGACAACTACATCTCCGAAATACTTGATCCTACGAGCGATCTTTACGGCTTCTCACCAGATGTAATCCTTCTTATCCCTAATAGCCAGCGCTGTATTTATCATGGTTCGCTAACTGATTCCCCCGACCAACAGCGTGCCGCCGCAGCTACCGCTGCCGAGGATATCCTCACCCTCGCCCGCGCAGCCCGGGATCGCTCCGGCGCTGAGATCATCCTCGCCAACTTCCTCCCGGCGCCGGACTTTGATCCCGGCGCTTTCCGTGTTCGTTCGCTCGGCTCCGATTGGAGCTTCCGCAAGCTCGTAAACCTGGAGCTGGGCCTTAACGCGCCGTCCTTCGTTCATATTCTCGATGCCGAGTTCCTCGCAACACGTCGCGGTACTGCGTCAGCTTACGATCAGCGTGGGTGGTTCGAGACCAAGCAGCTCTATTCATCTGATTTCGCCGTGGACGTCGCGCGCGAGGTTGGATCAATCGTCGCCTCGCTCCACAAGCCCTCAAAGAAGGTGCTCGCTCTCGATCTCGATAACACACTCTGGGGCGGAGTTATTGGTGACGACGGCATGACTGGAATCGAAATAGGTGGAACTCACGCACGCGGTGAGGCTTTCAGACAATTTCAGCTTGCCATCGCTCAACTTGCAAAGCGAGGTGTTGTTCTCGCCGTCTGCAGCAAAAACGACTATAAGAACGCCGCCGAGCCATTTGAGAAGCATCCCGAGATGGTTCTCAAGCTCAAAGACATCGCCTCATTCCAGGCCAATTGGGAGCCAAAGTCGGAGAACCTTCGCCGCATCGCTCAGGAACTCAATCTCGGCCTGGACTCGATTGTCTTCGTCGACGACAATCCAGCCGAGATTGAGATCGTCAATCAGTTCGTGCCTGAGATCACAACAATTCATCTCGGCCCCGATCCCTCCACTTATGCGTCTGTATTGCTCAACTGCCGCCACTTCGAGCCGCGTTCTATCACGGCCGACGATTTACAGCGCGGCGAACAGTATCAGGCTCAGGCTGCACGTGTCGCCGCTATGAGCACCTCCGGCACAGACATGGCGTCGTACCTAACCTCGCTCGGCATGCACTCCATCATCAGCGAGTTCACACCAGTCGACGTGCCGCGTATCTCTCAGCTCATCAACAAAAGCAACCAGTTCAACGTCACCACCCGCCGCCGAACTGAGGCCGAGGTTGAAGCGTTGATGGCTGACTCGACTCACTATGCCTTCAGCGTCCGCCTTGCGGACAAGTTCGGCGATAACGGCCTCATCTCTGTTGTTATTGTCCGCATTGAAGGCACCTCCGCCATAGTCGACACATGGCTTATGAGTTGTCGTGTTCTCAAGCGTCAAATGGAGGAAGAGGTCGCCAACGAGATTGTCCGCCTCGCCATCCTCCGTGGGTGCACTGAGGTTATCGGGAACTACCTTCCCACTGAGAAGAACGGCATGGTGCGCGATCTCTTCCCACGCATGGGCTACACCCTTATCGAGGAGACTCCAGAGCAGACCACCTGGCGGCTCGAGACCGCGACCTTCACCCCACATTACACACATATTCAGATCGACCGGAGAGCATATCAATCCAATGACTCAAACTGAAATCCTTGCAAAGATGCAGACCGTCTTTGACGACGTCTTTCTTGATGACGTCAAAGTTACGCCCGAGCTCAGCGCCAACGATGTTGAGGAGTGGGACTCCCTTCTTCAGATCTCTCTCGTTCTGGGGGTCGAAAAGGCATTCGGCGTTCGCTTTCGTGTAGGCGAGGTCGAGGCGACAAAGAACCTCGGCGAGTTCGCCAACCTTATCCAGCGCCGCATGGCCGAGACCGCAAAGGCATAATGTTTCCTGCCATTTGGTCGAATCGCCACGCCGTGGCGCTGATCCTCGTTATCAGTATTCTGCTTACCCTGCCGGTACTTATGCAGGTCACCGGCCTACCTTCACGCGATCGCGTCTATTCCGGAATTCGCGTGGAGACTGGCACTGGCCCGCTCGATGAACACAACATCTTTGAGGAGAAGGGGCCTGTCGACATTGTTTTCATTGGCAGCTCGCTTCTCGTTCGCGGCATCGATATTGGCTACATCGAGCAGCAATTGTCCCAGCAGTTGGGCCGTCCCGCTCGTGTCCGACGTCTCTCGCTCAAATGGCAGGGGCTCGACATGCAGTACATGCTCATGAAGGACTTTCTTGAGCACCGCAAAACAGGCATGGTTATCATGGACATGCCTACGAACGCACTTATTGGCGACTCGCCGCATATCCAGGCCTATCGCTGGATGCGCTGGGGTGAATTCCCCCAGACTACGACCGGACTTTCCTTCCGCAGCCGCATGGCGATTTATGGAGCCCAGGTCCTTGGAGCGCCAAGGCAGCTCGTCAATTACCTCCGTCCCAACCGGCTGGTCGAGACCCCGGCTCTTGTGCAGAAGCTTGGTTCGCAGTCGGAGTATGGCAATGTCGGCTACTACGGTGGGCCATTCGTTCAGGAACCCCGCACACCTCCGGAGTTCGCGCCTGAGTCGATCCTCTCGCAGGGCGCGTCAGACCCGAACTTTGACTTCGACGGTCTTCCCCTTGGTCCCTATCATCAGCATTGGGCCCGTGAGATTGGTAATCTTGCGAAGCAATACAACGTTCCCTTTGTCATGATCCACGTCCCTGAGGACACGGAGAAGGGAAGCGCGCGCGTGCCCGAGCGCATGTATTGGCCTGAGATTATCGGACGTCCTTCGACACCGATGATTGGCATACCTTCCGCGGCGCTCTTTCGTGACACTCCTGCGGCAGAAGTCCAGAACTACTACTACGACCAGCATTTCAACGACAACGGCAAGGAGTTCTTCACCCGTGCCATCACGCCCATCATTCTTGACGTCTACGCGAAAGGGGCGAAGAACTAAATGACGGAACCCGCCTCGAAAACGAGCCCTATCCTCGTCGGAGTGCTCTTCGCTCTCTGCGTTGCTGCCATCACGCTGACGTTCTTCATCACGCCCGACTCGCTCTCGGTCAATCTCGTTTACCAAGCGTTCTGATCCCGGAGGAACCGCCAAGCAATGCCGCCCGGCCTCACACATTTTCTGTCCAGCTCGCTGCTGCTTGTTACCCTCGCGGTTCCATTTCTGCTTTTCCCGATGGCGGCTTGGATCGTTCTCCGCTTACCGACCGGTCGCCTGCGCATGGCAGCTTTTGCTGCAGTCAATCTCGTATTCGCGCTCGCCGTCTGCATCTCACGCGGGACCTATGGTGTACGCCTGCACGATGTTAGGCAGTACTTCATCTTCACCACCGCGATGTTTGCGGTTTATGTCGTCCTGGTCGCTGTCCAATACCTGCTGCTGGAGAAGAAACTCGGCTCTTGGCTACCGCTGTTCTTTCCGCTGCTGATACTCGCAGTTGTCAAGTACGTGCCCGGCAGCTGGACTCAGGGACTGGTTCCCGCGCCGTTCTCGAACAAGGTCTTCGGAGACTTCTTTCTTGGCCTCTCGTACATGGCCTTCCGCCTTACCTACATGGTTCACGAGATCCGCAACGAGATAGTGCCTCTGCCGACTTTCTCCGAGTACCTGTCCTTCGCGTTCTTCGTCCCCACGTTGTCCATCGGGCCCATCAATCCTTACAGCTCATTCCATAATTCGCTGCATAAGCCGGACCGCAGTCTCACCCCTGTAGGCCGTAGCTGGGCGCGCATCCTGATCGGTCTCACCAAATACATCTTCCTTGGCAATCTCGCTAACCAGCTCTCATACGACGGCTTGCTTGCTGATGGCCTTCCTCATCATTGGATCGACTTTCCTATCGCCGTCGCTGGCTATTGCGCCTACCTGTACCTGAACTTTTCCGGCTTCTGCGACGTCGCCATCGGCGTCTCGGGGCTGCTCGGCATTCACGTTCAGGAGAACTTTGATCGCCCCTTCTCCAAGCGTAACCTGCAGGAGTTCTGGGCTCATTGGCACATGACTCTTACCAACTACATGAGAGACATGGTCTTTGTTCCACTGTCGAAGACGCTCGTTCGCCGTTTCGGCCCGGCGTCAGCTCCTCATTGCATCGCTGCCGCTATCGCAATCGTTTTTATCCTGATGGGTATCTGGCATGGAGCCGGTTGGAACTTCGTACTTTACGGTCTCTGGCACGCCGTCGGAGTCGTTGCGGTTCACTACTATACCCTCTTCCTGAAGAAGCGCCTGGGGAAGGTCCGCTACGCGAAGTACCGAGAGAATCGGGTTATTTTTCACGTCGCCAATGCTGTGACGCTGGCTTATTTCGCGCTGGGACTCATTCTTGTAGCCAATTCGATGCGCGGTCTAAAGCTCATCTTCGGCGCCTTCCGTCCCATGTAGTGGGCCGCCGATCATTGGAACGGACGAGCAACCAAAGAATGGCGCGACCCACCTTCTAGGCATTCGCCACGGATGCACTTAATGAACGCCCATCATGTGCTCAACTCGCAACATAATATAGACAACAATGATCAGTCCGATTGCTCCGACAAATGAATACTGAACGATCTTGGGAACCTTCATCCGCGGGGGGACCATTTCTTGCGCCAGCGCCATTCTGTAGATCACTTGCACCATGCCGCCATAGATAAAGAGTGTCATGATGTAAGCGCGCGAAAGGAACCAACCCGCAACGAAGTATCCGATGATTGATGCAAGCATCAGCCCAGAGATTCTCTGAATCTCTTCCTGTGGAAGCTTCTCATCCTCAACTTCAGTAACTAGGTGGGCGGGTACAGCAAGCGCGCGTGCAGGCGCATCTTCGGCGACCGCTATACCGACGGTAGAAGCAGAATCAGCCTCCATAGAACGCGACTCGCGCCAAGTGAGATCTATTTTGTCCTCGCGGCGCACACCAATCGACCGCTCGTAGGAAAAATCGTCTTCGGTTGGCGTATTGACCTTTGAAGCCGAGCACACAATAGAGTCACGGATCGTGGGAAGAACAAACATTACCCACCAAAAGAGGCCGTACATGCCTAGCTCTGCAGCGCAGACGATGATCGTATTATGAGCGGTGATAAAGAAAAACTCGCCAAAGCGGTCGAATCCGACTCCGAAAAAAGGATGGCTTTTGATTAGGTCCAAGCCAACCGCCCAGGCCTCCATACGACCGGCACCGGCTTCCACGGAAACATCGCGACCGCCCGACCAGTTGAGAGCGCTAGAAACAGCAAAACCCGCCCCCGCGATGATGACGGCAGGTATTGTCCCGATTTTGCGTCGAGAGAGGAACAGGATCACAGCCAACAGCGCGAGCATGCAGCCGCGCGAGTGCGTCAGATACATGCCAAAGATGAGCAATGCCATCGCGGGAACGACGAAAAAGAAGTTCCTCAAAGGATTGCCCTTCTTCCAGAAGAAGAACATGCAAGGCACAAGGCTGACCAACACCTGACCGAAGTCATTTGGATCGTTGATAAAGGCCATTCCGCGAAGCCGGTAAAAGCGCGACAGCGAACCTTCTTCGCCCTGCGGCATCAGGTATGGATTCAGATAGTCGCCAGCATGTAGGGCGGCATAACCCCTTAGAATCGCATGGGCGCTCACGATGAAAAAGGTGGCGATCACCCACTGAAGGTGCCTTTTGGTCCGACAATTCACCACGATGAGGAAAAAAGTAAACGCGTTCGGGATAAACCCAAAGAAAGATTCGGGGATGGAGCCCAGCCATCCGGTCATTACGCCGGAGATGATGACGGCGCTGCACATTCCCAGAAGTGCATATGTCTGCGGAATCGTGAACACGGATGATCGCTGGATCCCGTGCAGCGAAGCAACCAACGCCAAAGCTGCGAGAATGATCTCTATATGAAACTCGGCGATTGGTCCCCACACCGTTTGGGGACCCATATACGCCGTAAAGATGTACAGAAGCGTGAGGAAAAGTCCCATACAATACTCTGTGATGCAACTGATGCAATACTATTGCATTCGACTACACCCTTGGTAACACGAACTGGTCATGAAGCTTCCCCGCCACGCCGAAATATGGTTCCCGTCCTACCTGAGCGATCGCGCTCGTAGCCTGTTCGCACAGAAGCCAAAGCGGCTTTGGGTGTCGATCACCGACCACTACGAGCCCTTGGGGGGACGTGTCTCCATTGAGACTGCACTTCGGCGCGTCGCTCGTTGGCAAGAGGCATGGCCTCGCATCTCCGACGCAGCACCCCGGGACGCCGATGGCCGTAAACCCTGCTACAGCTTCTTCTACCCCCAGGAAGAATACCGTTCAGAGTTACTGGAGCCGCTCGCGGAGATAACGCGGCAGGGGATTGGTGATGTCGAGGTTCACATCCATCACGACCGCGAGACCGCCGAGGGCTTTATTCAGAAGATTGGCGGATTCTGTCGGCGTCTTCGCAATGATCATGGTCTGCTTCACGACCATAACGGGCAAATGGTCTTTGGATTTATCCATGGGAACTGGGCGCTCGATAACTCTCACCCGGTCGGTGTCGATTGCGGCCTCACAGGCGAAATCGAGCTATTGCGCGATCTTGGTTGCTATGCCGACTTCACCATGCCATCGCTCCCCTCGCCAACGCAGGGGCGAATTGTTAATAAGATTTATTGGTGTACCGGAACCCCCGGCAAGCCGAAGGCCTTTGATCGTGGCATTGAGGCTACGATCGGCGGCGGTGTACAGGGCGACCTGTTGATGATTACTGGCCCGGTCGGTCTACGCTATGCAGGCAGGTTGGTTCCACGCGTCGAGATGGGGGAAATCGCCGCGAATGACCTTCCGACCGAGTACCGCGTTCGCCGCTGGATCGATCTTGCACCGCGCATTGGCGGTGATGTTTTTGTGAAGCTTTACACTCATGGGGCCCGCGAAGACAATGCCGACGCTCTGCTTGGAACGCCAACGAGTGCTGGAGCTCTTGAGCAGATGTTTCGTTGGCTCCACGAGATCGCTGAAGAAAAAGAGATTGAAGTTCACTGGGCCAGTGCGTATCAGATGTTTACCGCTGTTGAAGCTCTCACCGGCCCTTTGAACCTACGTTCACGGGTCTCTGACGCAGTCGATTCTGTTGCTGGAGTCCGCTGATCTGTGAATCTTTTGTTGATCACATTTTCCTTTCCTCCAGCGGGTGGCGTTGGTGTGTTGCGCGCGCTGTCGCTGGCGAAATATCTTCCCGAAAACGGTGTCCGAGTAGATGTTCTGACCGCGCGTAACGCTCCTGCGGTAGGTAAGGACCGTTCGCTTCTTAAGCAGGTACCTGCCGAAGTGAAGGTACATCGTACCTGGACCCTCGACCTTCCGTTCTGGCTTCGCAAGGCCGTGAAGAAGGTCGTGACGGGTGGTAAAGCGAAATCAACTCCGTCTGCTATGCAGCCAGGAGCAGGCAATCCGATAAAACAGTTCATCGGAAATCTGTTGTTGCCCGATCCCCAGGTTGGCTGGCTTCCGTTTGCTCTGCCTGCGGCAGAGCGCATTATTCGCGAACGAGCGATCGACGCGGTCATTGTGACCGTTCCTCCATTTTCGAGTGTTCGCCTGATATCCCGGTTACGGAAGACCTTTCCCAAACTTCCGCTTCTAGTGGACTTCCGCGATGAATGGCTCACGACGACTCTTGATCTGGTGAGCTTCAACAGCAATAGCCGTGCTCGCATGGTCGCTCATAAGGCGGAGGCCGAAGCGGTTCGGGACGCGACTGCGGTTGTGCTGGTAACCGAGGCCGCGCGCCGCGAACTTCAGTCCCGCTACCCAGGAGTGCCGCAGGAGCGGTTTGTCTGTGTGCCAAATGGCTATGATGCTCCGCCACCCACCGCAAACTCAGCCTCAGACATACAAATCGTTCCCCACAACAAGACCGTTCTTACCTATATCGGCACAATCTACGGTTCAACTGCGCCAGGAGCCTTCGTCGAAGCCGTCCTCGGACTGCCGAAGGAGGTGCGGACCCGCCTCCTGGTACGTTTCATCGGGCACATTGAGAGCCCTGCCTATCGGGAACTCCTGCTCTCGCTGGGCGAGACAGTAGAGTTGAAGGGCTTTGTCCCACAGGTGGAAGCCCTGGCAACAATCCGGGAGACCGACTACCTTCTGCTCATAACGCACGATCGGATCAATGTCGCAGCCAAGTTCTACGACTATCTCGGCGGTGGCAAGCCAATTCTCGGTGCGGTGCATCCGCAGGGCGATGTGCGGCGTCTGCTTGAAGAGACGCGAGCCGGACGATGGGCCGATGTAGATGATCCAAAGGCGATTCGCCAAATGCTCATCGAAGCGATTGAGGGCTCCTCGTCTGTGGTCGCGCCGCCCGATTTTGAGCGCATCGCTGGATATCACCGCCGCCCGCTCGCCCGACGATATGCTGAGTTGCTTCGCGACGTTTCCGGGGTCGTTAGTAAAACTACACAGGAGTCCGCAAGAGGATGAGAGTTGCGGTGATCACCCGGTACTTTCCTACCTCTCACGAGCCGTGGGCAGGTCACTCCGCCTATCAGACGCTTCGTTTTTTGGCGAAGCGTTGCGAACTTAAGGTCTTCTACCCGGAGTCTAGGTATCCGCCGCTACTTACTCCTAAGAGCCGCGCGGGCCGACAGCTCGACTTCAATCATCGTCCTAGCGGGGTCGATGTAGAGTACATCGCTTACCCAGCCCTTCCAGCCATCTCACGACCGCTGAATGGTTGGTCGGCGGCACGGAGCATCCTCGATCGGGTTCGCGATTGGCAGCCGGATATTATTCTGAACTACATCATCTATCCGGATGGTGATGCTGCTCTGCGCGTGGCTCAAGCGCTTCGCATTCCATTTGTAGTCACCGCTATTGGCTCAGATCTTAACGTCATCCCACCGCTGTGTGAAGGGCTGACTCGACGTGTCCTCCGTGAGGCCGACTTCACAATCACTGTCAGCGGCGATCTGCTGCGGAAGGCGCGAAGTCTCGGGGCTCGTGAAGAGCGCAGCGTTGCCATCCTCAACGGATGCGATACCACAATCTTTCGCCCACGTAACCGTGAGGACGCTCGCATCACGATTGGAATTCCCGGTGACACGGAGGCCATCGTCTACGTCGGACGTCTCGATCTGGCGAAGGGGCTTGGAGAATTGATTGCCGCGGTAAGCAGTCTTCGTAGTCGTCGACCCCGGATTCGCTGTTACATCGTCGGCGACGGTCCGGCTCGGCAAACGTTGGAAGAGGCCATTGCCGCGCAGAACGCAACTGAGCAGATTTCGCTGAAGCCATCGTGTTCCACCGAGGAGGTTGCGAACTGGATGGCAGCCGCCGATGTGATTACGTTGCCCAGTTACCGGGAAGGGTGTCCCAATGTAGTTATCGAAGCGCTGGCATCCGGTCGGCCTGTGGTTGCAACCCGCGTCGGGGGTATTCCAGAGCTGATGGATGACACCAGTGGCAGGCTTGTTCCACCCAGGGATGCTGAGGCCTTGGCTTCGGCTCTCGATCAAGTTCTTGCTCAGCCATGGTCGCCAGAGGCGATTGCCGGCCGGCACAGCCGAAGTTGGTCAGACGTGAGCGACGATGTTGAAACGATTCTAAGGGCCACCGTTGAACGATCTACAAAATCTGCTACGCAGTTTTAATGAAGAAAGCCGCCGTGTCGGTTTGGAAACAGACACAGCGGCCACTCGGTCCTGCGTTAGTAGATTCTTGTCCGCGTTACAGATGTGGGCATCGTGGGGCGTATCTGCCGCTCGTCAGTCTTCCTGGCCCCAGGCACGCGAAGTGGACGCGGAGGAACCTCAGGCATGCCGGCCTCACTTAGCTTGTATAGAAGCGAGCGGTAGCTAATCTGAAGCCATTTTGCAGTCTTTTGCCTGTTCCAGCTGTTTGCCTGCAGAACCTTGAGTATGATCTGGCGCTCGAGGTCGTGAGTGGCCTGACGTGTGATGTTCTTCAGAGAGATAGGCTCGCTGAGGTCAATGTCGGTGGTGATCCCCCCACGTGGCTGTTCTGGCATTAGTTCGGCTACCAGAGCCTCTTCGCTACCGATCAGAACGTAGCTGCGAATCAGGTTTTCGAGCTGGCGGATGTTTCCCGGCCAATGGTAGTTCTGCATCAGACGAACGGCGCTCTTAGAGAGCAACTCCGGCGTGTGATGGAAGATTCTTGAATAGTGATCGATGAAGTAGTCGATCAGGATCGGGAGGTCGGCGATCCTTTCCCGTAGGGGCGGCAGGTTGATGGTTACCGCATTGATGCGGAAGAGAAAGTCGAGCCGGAAGGTTCCAGCCTCCACTTGATTTCGCAGGTCACCGTTGGCAGCTGACACCAGACGGGTAGCGATGGAACGCGACTCGTGGCCACCGACACGAACAAAAGTTCCATCCTGAAGAACCTGCAGCAGCTTCGACTGAACATTGAGGTCAAGGCTACCCACCTCGTCGAGGAAGAGAGTCCCCAAGTGAGCCTGTTCCACGCGCCCCAGTTTTGTGTTCATGGCGCCTGTAAACGCGCCTTTCTCGTACCCGAAGAGTTCGGTTTCGAGAAGTGAGTGGGGAATCGCAGGACAACTTACCTTTAACCAGCGAACCTCGGGTTCGTAGGGATAAAGCGTGCAGAAGTTGCACGCAAATCTCTTTGCCGGTTCCACTTTCTCCTTGAATCAATACCGGTACATCGGTCTCTGCTACGCGTTCTATTTTGTTACGCACAGCCTGCATGGCTGCGGTTTTGCCGAAAAGGATATCCATCGGCGGCAGATTGAGAGGCGTAGCGGACTCAGCATTATGAACCAAGGTCATTTTCCCGTCTTTGGACGTCCAGGGCAGAGTAGGGCAATAGTTGCAATACTCTTCACATTGCACGTCGAGAGCCAATTCCCCTATCGTGCCGACTTTTTCCACAGGCGGGGCTTGAGAGGGCGGAATGTCGCTTGAAGCTCATGCGAGAAGTGACGTGTAACCCCTTGTTTACGGTATGTTTTTGAGGTCACCAACAGTTGACTTACTATGGTAATGCCAGTTGTTAGACAACTCTTTTGCCTTCTGTCACCTTCAGAAGGAAAGTAAAGTAAGGGCACTTTCCCATTGGAGTGGTAAACGTTTTTCTCTTGTGAAGGCAAAATTATTAACATTTTTGTGTCACACTTTGCACATTCCGAACTAAAATTCGCTTGTAGATAGCCGTGAGACCTCTCCCCAGTTCGCGGCCGATGGATTATCAGATTTAAAGGCTTGGCGCTTCAGAAGCAGAATCTGAATACCAGTATGTCTCGCAAGGTTTGGACGAAAGATCTGAACCGGCAATATTAGGGGTGTTGTATGTCCGCTTCGCTGTCCTATCCGGTGTCTGCTTTGAAGGCGTCAAAGACGCGTCCGCAGGTTCTGATTCTGGAGCCAGATCTCGCTGTTCTTGACTATCTCCGTCTCACGCTAGGCGATCGTTATGGGCTGAGTCTCTTCTCCGAAGAGCAGTCCCTGCTGGACCGCCTGGACCAGAACGACGAGCCGGACCTTCTATTGCTCGCTCTTCACTCGGGCCGTGACCCGATGCCGCTGCTGACGCATATTCGCTGCGCTCGGCCACAGCTGCCCGTAATCGTGCTTTCCTGCTCGGCTGAGCTTCGTGACCTGGAGATGGTGATCCGTCTCGGGGTGCGCGCGATCGTTATGAAGCCTTTCGTCGGCAGCGATATCGAGGAGGCGATCGAGGAGCATCTTTCCACTCCGGACAAGAAGGCGGTCGTTGTGGACTCGCCGCGCGAGATTCCTCTCAACGAGACTCACTCGTTTGTTCGCTCCAGCAAGCGGATGCGTGATCTCGAGTCGCAGGCTGCGCTTGTGGCTCGCGCTGATATCCCGCTGCTGATTTTGGGCGAGAGCGGAACCGGCAAAGAGATTCTGGCCCTTTATACCCACAAGATGTCGGCTCGCAGCCAGCACACCTTCCTGAAGGTCAACTGCGCCGCTGTTCCGGCAGATCTTCTTGAGAGCGAACTCTTTGGTTACGAACAGGGTGCATTCACCGGAGCTGTAAAGACCAAGCCCGGCAAGTTCGAGATTTGTTCGGGTGGAACGATCTTCCTGGACGAGATCGGCGAAATGCCGGCGATTCTGCAAGCCAAGCTTCTCCAGGTTTTGCAGGATGGTACCTTCTCACGCTTGGGCAGCCGATCGCCAATGAAGGTGGACGTGCGAGTTATTGCAGCCACCAACATCAACATGAAGGAAGCCATGGCGAACAAGATCGTTCCGTGAAGATTTGTACTATCGCCTCAATGGTTTCACCTTGAACATTCCACCCCTGCGGGAGCGCCGGGAAGAGATTCCGGTGTTGGCGGAATACTTTATGCGCAAGGGCGCGCGCCGCTACGGCCGTGAGCCACTCCCGTTCTCCCCACGACTTCTCGACACCCTGGCAGGGCATAACTGGCCTGGTAATCTGCGCGAGCTTGAGAACGTCGTCAATCGCTATCTGGTTTTGGCGGACGAGCGGGCTATCCTCGAGGAACTGGCGCCGGCCGCTCAAGGACTGACTCCGGCTACTCCCGCCGAGGCGGCGAGTGGCGCTGGACTGAAAGCCTTGGTAAAAAACCTTAAGGGCGGCGCCGAGGCGGCTGCGATTGCACAGGTGTTGGAGGGGACTGGATGGAACCGCAAGGCAGCGGCAAACGATCTGCAGATCAGCTACAAGGCTCTGCTGTACAAGATCAAGCAGTACGATCTGTCTCCGCAAGATCGCGCGTAGCCGCGAAGATTGCTGCGGTGGCAGCCGCGGCGGCCGAGGGAGTCTATCGAATCGTAGTTCGTTTTGAAGACCGGGCTGTCCGCGGGACTGCGTTGATTAGTGAGCTTGGACCGATCGAGCAGCTTCTGCGCAACGATCCGCACTCTCCTCTAGATACGATCAGGCTCAATCTGATCGAAACGGGTGAGGTTGAAGAGATTCCTACTCGCGAGGCGAAGGCTGTCTTCTTCGTCAAGACCTTCGACGGCGACGATCGTCACAAGGCCCTTCATTTTCATGAAAACTCACCCATTGTTCCCGGATTATGGGTGCGCGTCCACTTCTACGACAACGAGATGATCGAGGGCATCATCAGTAATACCCGCGACTTCGTTCTAGAGGATGGATTCTTTCTGATACCGACAGATCCGAACGGTAACAACCGGTTGGTGTATGTCAACAAGAGCGGATTGAAGGATTTTCACGTCCTTGGGATGCGCAACCCGCCCAAGAATCTTCACGCTATCTGAGTCGATCGCTTTGTCCTAAACTGCGACGGACTCGCGGGCCCAAGCGATGGTCTTTTCCAAGCCATAGGCAAGGTCAGCGACTACCTCATAATCGAAAGCTTGGTGAGCGAGCGAGATGTCTGCGACGGAGTGTTTAATATCCCCTTCGCGCTCTGGCGCATGATTTATGCCACCCTCGTAGCCAGTGATGCGCTTGACCTCCGCAAAAGCATCAAGCAACGTAATACGCTTTCCGGTTGCGACGTTGAACACACGGCCCGCCACTTTTTCAGCCGGCGCCTTTGCGGCGAGAAGATTCGCGCTCACTACATTGTCGATGTAGGTGAAGTCACGGCTCGTCAGCCCATCCCCGTAGATAGTAGGCGTTTGCCCCGCGAGCATCAGAGAGATGAACCGCGCGAGTACTCCTGAATATTGCGACGTAGGATCCTGCCGTGGGCCAAAGATATTGAAGTACCGCAATGAGACGGTCTCAAGCCCATACACGCGGAAGTAGCTTGCCAGATAATGTTCGCCGGCGAGCTTTTGCACCGCATACGGCGAGAGCGGGCCGGGGCACATCGTCTCAGTCTTGGGTAGTTCTGGCGAGTCGCCGTATGCCGCGGAAGAGGCAGCGTAAAGCACGCGCTTGACTCCGGCATTTCTGGCAGCCTCGAGAACATTCAGAGTGCCGGTAAGATTCGGACCATTAGTGCCGATTGGGTCGTCGACAGATTTGGGTACGGATGGAATAGCGGCCTCATGGAAGACAAAGTCCACGCCTTCCGATGCCTCTCGAACAGCCTCCGCGTCCTGTATGTCTGCGTTGCGAAAATCGATTCGCGACCGAATCTCCTCGATGTTGGCTAAAGAGCCTGTAGAAAGATTATCCAAACCGCGAACGCGAGCGCCTTCTGACAGAAGTGCGCGTGCAATGCTCGACCCAATAAAGCCGGCAACGCCGGTAACAAGAACAGTAGACATGAGCCTCCGGTGAAACACGCGGCGATCGGGCTGCCCTGTTGTTAAGACTATCGTAGGCTGAACGCCGATGATAAGTGTGTTTGCTACATCAAAAGTGTGATCTGGCCACCGTTGTCGATGGTTACCCTATTGGCTTGGATGCTGATATTCAAGGATGTCGTAGCCCAATCCCAACTTAACCTCGTAGTGGTTCGGTTGGATCCAGAAATGAAAAGGGCGGCTTTGCGAAGAGCCGCCCTCACCAAGTTACTTGTTACTTGCTTCCGTTTAGGCGCCCACGGTTTCCGCAACCTTGACATTGACCGGTGTCAGCCAGTTGTAACGGTCGGGCTTGATGCCGTTGACGATCGAGAAGAACTCGTCGTGGAGCGCAGTAGTGATCGGTCCCATCGTGCCATCGCCGACCATAATGCGGTCGACCGAGCGGAGATGCGTCACCTCGGCTGCGGTGCCGGTAAAGAAAGCTTCGTCGCAGATGTAAAGCAGTTCGCGAGGCAGCGCCTGCTCGACGACTTCGATGCCGAGTTGACGGGCAAGCGTGATGACCGAGCTTCGAGTGATTCCGCTCAGCACGGAGTTAGCCAGCGGTGTCGTGTAAAGAACGCCGTTGCGGACCAGGAAGAGGTTCTCGCCGGAGCCCTCGGAGAGGTAGCCGTTTACATCGAGCGCGATACCCTCTGAGTAGCCGTTGACCTCGGCCTCCATACGAATTAGCTGCGAGTTCATGTAATTTGCGCCGGCCTTAGCGAGCGAGGGCATGGTGTTGGGAGCGAGCCGCGACCAGCTGGAGACGCAGACATCAGCGCCTTCATTGCCGGGGACATATTTGCCCCAGGGGAAGTTCGCGACATAAACCTCGACGGGCGACTTCAGCGGATTGACACCGACTTCGCCATAGCCGCGGAACGCGATGGGGCGAATGTAACAAGGTGCGACGCCGTTGGCTTCGATCACATCGACGACCGCGGTCGAGAGTTGCTCGACGTCGTAGGGAAGCGGCATGCGGTAGATCTTTGCGGAGTCGATCAGGCGCTGCATGTGTTCCTGCAGGCGGAAGACACCGGCTCCAGCTCCCTGCGTGTAGCAGCGAATGCCCTCGAAGACAGAGGAGCCATAGTGGACGACGTGGCTCATCACGTGGATCTGTGCTTTGTCCCAGGGGATCAGTTGTCCGTTGTGCCAGATGTTCGCGGTGGTTTGAATAGGCATGTGCGCTCCTCGCGTGGAAGTTTCATTATAGCCAGCGGTGCAATGGCTCAGCCACTATCGGTAAGGGCGGTTATAGTGCTGATCGTGGTTTTGTGACGAAGGAATGAGAGAATAAGGGGTGAATTTCGATCCCCATTCCATGAGCCTCTCTGGCCTGCAGCACTCGGTCTACGTACATTTTTCTGTGCTTGCGTTGAGCTCGATCTTCTTTCTGGTCGATCCCTTCGCTGCGCTGCCGACTTTCCTTGCGGTGACAGCGGGAGCGGACGCGGATCGGCGGAAGCGCATGGCCAGGAAGGCGTCGCTTACGGCCCTGATCTTCCTGAGCGCCTTCGCAGTCGCAGGTCAGTACATCTTCAAGATGTTCGGGATAACGCTGCCGGCATTTGAGATCGCGGGCGGAGTGATTTTGCTGTTGATTGGACTGGACATGCTTGAGGCAAAACGCTCAGCGACACAAGAGGCGAGTGGCGACACGGAGGCCGCGGCGAGCAAAGAAGATGCCGGAATCGTCCCGCTCGGAATTCCTATGCTGGCTGGACCGGGCGCAATTGCCAGCGTGATGGTTTTGGTGGGTCAGGCGCAGACAAGGTGGCAGATGGCGGCGATCCTGGGATCGATCTTCATCACCGCGGCGATCTGCTATTTCGTACTAGGGAACTCAGACCGGGTGGCGCGGGCTTTGGGCGAAACTGGAATCCGTATTCTGGTTCGAATCATGGGTCTGCTGCTGGTCGCGTTGGCAGTGCAGTATTTTGTGAATGGTATGGCCGATCTCGGCGTGATCGCCAAGCCCTCGTGATCAGGAAGCGGACCTTGGAGAGGTCATCTTAGCAGTGGTAAGGTGTGGGCGGGAGGTAGGCTGTGGGCATCCGAAAATTCCTATTGGCACTTGTCGCTGTATCGGGATTGATGGTGATCTCTGGGCCCGTGGCGTGGGCGCGATTCCAGGTTCCTCCGCCGTGTAAGAACAAATTCACCGTGGAGCAGGAGCAGACCGAAGGAGCTCAGGTAGCGGCAGAGGTCTTCAAGCAAATGCCTGTTCTGCCGGACGGATCGCCGGTTTCGCGGTACATCCAGCAGTTGGGAGCGAAGCTGGTAGCGGTCACCCCAGGATATCGCTGGCCATTCAACTTTCACGTCGTCGCGAGCGAGGAGATCAACGCCTTTGCCTTGCCTGGCGGAGCAATGTTCGTGAATCTCGGTACGATCCAGGCGGCAGAGACAGAGGCTCAACTCGCAGGCGTGATGGCTCACGAACTTTCGCACGTGGTGATGCGGCACTCGACCTGCAATTTGACCAAGCAGCAGTCGATCGGCACGTGGGCCGCGTTGGGCCAGTTGGGCGCGGCGATCGCTCTGGGCAATGGAGCTCTTGGATCGATGGCGAGCCAGGGAATCGGAATGGCGACAGGGCTGGGCTTTCTGCGAATGTCGCGCGACTACGAGAAGCAGGCCGACCTGCTGGGAGCAGGGATTCTGTATGACGCAGGCTTCGATCCGCGCGGATTGCCGCAGTTCTTCGAGACAATTCAGGCGAAGTACGGCGAGGGACAGGCGCAGATATTCAGCGATCACCCAAACCCAGGTAACAGGACGCAGTACGTGAATCAGGAGATCGCGACGTTCCCTCCGCGAGCAAATCCGCGCGTGACTTCGGCCGAATTTACGAAGGCTCGAGACCTTGCGAAGAAGGAGAAGACATATAACGCCAAAGAGGTTCAGGCCGGCGCATGGCGGCAGAGCGGGAAATACGCTCTCATCGCTGGCGGTCCCGCGCAGGTCATTCCAGCGGCCCCAAGCGGAGGAGGGCAAGGCGGAGGTCAGGTGGCAGGCAGGTTAAGCCGGACATCGCTAGGACTCGACGACAAAATGGTCGCCTATCAAGGTTCCACGTTTTCAATGAGTTACCCCGCCAGTTGGCAGAAGGGCGAGAGCAAGAGTGGCAGCGTGGCCTTCGTCCCTCCAAACGGTGTGGGCCAGTCGGGGATCGCGTACGGAGCTATCGTTGACGGGGCCAAGTTTAAAACGGCAGTTCAGGATGCAAATTCATTGGCCCAGGCTACTTCGGCGATCGCGCGGCAGCTCAGCGAGCAAAACGGCGGGATGCAGCAGGGAAGCGATCTCGCGACGCTTACGGTAGGAGGGCAGCCAGCCAACGCAATCGAACTACGTGGCCGCTCGCCGGTAGCCGATGGGGGCTCAGCACTCTCGGAGCGCGATTTGCTGGTAACCGTGGCGCGTCCCGATGGGGCGGTGAGCTACATCGTTTTTGTGGCGCCAGAACCCGACTACCAGACACTGAAGCCGCTGTTTTCATCAATGATCCAAAGTTTTCGGGTGAAGTAAAAACGGCGTCTTTATTGATCGAATCGCTGTTTTTCAACAGGAATTGCAAGTTTTTAACAGGCTCAGCGGGTTGCACGATTGCGCAGCCGTTGATACTCTCAGGAAGTCGCAGTGAGCTGCTGGCTTGCACGGAAGTGAAAAGCACGGTAATCTTAGCTGAGTGGTAAAAAGCTTCGCACCTTCGCCCCGAAAGGCGAGCAAAGGGAAGACGGAGCGCAGTCCAAGCGTTTGATCGCGGCAAAGAGCCAAGGGCCAGCCGAATCCAAACCCAAGCCACTGCATATAAAAAGAAGAAGCTCAGGCTTCGCGGTAGATTTTGTGCCGTATGGATGTTTTGACATTTTGCGCTTTGTGGACGATCAACCTGATCCGAACGGTTTGAGAGAAAATCTCAAAAGAAAGTTCAAAAACAAGTTGACACGAGATCGAAACTTCGATAATCTTGGAAAGTTCGCTAAAACGTCGGACGCTGCTGAGTGGTAAAGAGTAAGGCTGAGGATAAACGCCTGAAACGCAGCGAAAACCAAGACGAATAACAGCGCATCAAGTTCGAGGACACGATCCTGGCTTTGAGCCGGATAGGTCCTTGATCCAAAGCTGCCCGCTTAGTGCGGATGCAGTTCGGATCTTTGACAACATAGTTGAACGTGCCAGTCGTGAGATGATACGGAATTTGGTTTAGTCATTCTCACTAGTTATAACCTCCGCTCCTTTCGAGCGAGCGGAGGCGCCTGATCCATCCCGGACCTCCGTCCTGTGATGGCAGAGCAAACCAAGATTAAACGAGAGTTTGATCCTGGCTCAGAATCAACGCTGGCGGCGTGCCTAACACATGCAAGTCGCACGAGAAAGGGTAGCAATACCTGAGTACAGTGGCGCACGGGTGAGTAACACGTGAATTATCTACCTCCGAGTGGGGAATAACTGAGAGAAATCTCAGCTAATACCGCATAACACTTACGAGTCAAAGCAGCAATGCGCTTGGAGAGGAGTTCGCGGCAGATTAGTTAGTTGGCGGGGTAATGGCCCACCAAGACGATGATCTGTATCCGGCCTGAGAGGGCGCACGGACACACTGGAACTGAAACACGGTCCAGACTCCTACGGGAGGCAGCAGTGGGGAATTTTGCGCAATGGGGGAAACCCTGACGCAGCAACGCCGCGTGGAGGATGAAATCCCTTGGGATGTAAACTCCTTTCGATCGGGAAGATTATGACGGTACCGATAGAAGAAGCCCCGGCTAACTTCGTGCCAGCAGCCGCGGTAATACGAGGGGGGCAAGCGTTGTTCGGAATTATTGGGCGTAAAGGGTGCGTAGGCGGTTTGACAAGTCTGATGTGAAATCTCTGGGCTCAACCCAGAGTCTGCATCAGAAACTGTCGGGCTTGAGTATGGGAGAGGTGAGTGGAATTTCCGGTGTAGCGGTGAAATGCGTAGATATCGGAAGGAACACCTGTGGCGAAAGCGGCTCACTGGACCATAACTGACGCTGATGCACGAAAGCTAGGGGAGCAAACAGGATTAGATACCCTGGTAGTCCTAGCCCTAAACGATGATTGCTTGATGTGGCAGGTACCCAATCCTGCCGTGTCGAAGCTAACGCGATAAGCAATCCGCCTGGGGAGTACGGTCGCAAGGCTGAAACTCAAAGGAATTGACGGGGGCCCGCACAAGCGGTGGAGCATGTGGTTTAATTCGACGCAACGCGAAGAACCTTACCTGGGCTCGAAATGTAGTGGAATCCGGTAGAAACATCGGCGTCTAGCAATAGACCGCTATATAGGTGCTGCATGGCTGTCGTCAGCTCGTGTCGTGAGATGTTGGGTTAAGTCCCGCAACGAGCGCAACCCTTATCTTCAGTTGCTACCATTTAGTTGAGCACTCTGACGAAACCGCCTCGGATAACGGGGAGGAAGGTGGGGATGACGTCAAGTCCTCATGGCCTTTATGTCCAGGGCTACACACGTGCTACAATGGCCGGTACAAACCGCTGCAAACCCGCGAGGGGGAGCTAATCGGAAAAAGCCGGCCTCAGTTCGGATTGGAGTCTGCAACTCGACTCCATGAAGCTGGAATCGCTAGTAATCGTGGATCAGCATGCCACGGTGAATACGTTCCCGGGCCTTGTACACACCGCCCGTCACATCACGAAAGTGGGTTGCACTAGAAGTCGGTGCGCTAACCGCAAGGGAGCAGCCGCCCAAGGTGTAATTCATGATTGGGGTGAAGTCGTAACAAGGTAGCCGTAGGAGAACCTGCGGCTGGATCACCTCCTTTCTAAGAGAGAACGTCTCGGCACACTTCAGACGCCCCGCGATTGCGGGCAGCTCTGGTTTCACGACTGATCGAGCTTCGAAGTGACGTTGCCAAGTACCATCTGCATGAGCTTCAAGTGAGCTGCAGATGAGCCTGAACTAAACCTTCTCTTTGTCGATATCTATCAACATCGATGGTCAGGAGCGGCGTAGCTGCTACGCACGTTCAACTGTGTCCTCGAAACCTTTCGAGAGAAACCAGCTAGTAGCTTCTAGCCGTTAGCTTTTAGCTAAGTGCAGAAGCTGCGCGCTAGGGCTGCTACTTCGGGCCTGTAGCTCAGTTGGTTAGAGCGCACCCCTGATAAGGGTGAGGTCGGTAGTTCGAATCTACCCAGGCCCACCACTTTATCTGCTCCATGGTCAGTTATACTGAACAGCAGAGATGGGGCTGTAGCTCAGTTGGGAGAGCACCTGCTTTGCAAGCAGGGGGTCAACGGTTCGATCCCGTTCAGCTCCACCATCTCTCTCGAAGGCATGTTCGAAGCGAATCTGCTTGAGGTTGAGTATCCGCGTGGCATAACAGTCGCGGATTTGAACCTTGAGCAGGAATGCTCGAGCCGCCTCAGGGCGCGAAGCGATGCAAGTAATCGCATCGCAACGATTTTTGACAACTGAATAGATTGGGTAAATATAACTACAAGGCTGAGCAGCATGTCTTCGGGTAGTTTCCGGAGAAAGCTGTCAATCAGTGTTGAGTGTCTTTAGAATAATTCGTGTCAGCAGTCTAAATCTCAGTAAGTTGAGGAGATGGTTGTAGCGACACAGGCGTGGACTAATATCAAACGTAGATTACTCTAGTAAGTTGCAGAGGTAGTTACTCTGCTGCGTGCGAGTAAATTCTATGGTCAAGCTACTAAGGGCGCACGGTGGATGCCTTGGCAGAAACAGGCGATGAAGGACGTGGCAAGCTGCGATAAGCTTCGGGGAGCCGCACACAGGCGTTGATCCGGAGATTTCCGAATGGGGAAACCCACCTAGGCAAAACCTAGGTATGTCCAACTGAATTCATAGGTGGGAACAGGCGAACGGAGGGAAGTGAACCATCTCAGTACCTCCAGGAGGAGAAAGAAACCTCGATTCCGATAGTAGTGGCGAGCGAAATCGGAACAGCCCAAACCCGTAGCATTTCGGTGTATCGGGGGTTGTAGGGCCTGCAACAGTAGAGTTACCAATCTGGTCGATAGCCGAAGCTTCTGGAAAGGAGATCCATAGAGGGTGACAGACCCGTAGACGAAAATGATCCAGACTCGAAGCAGGTACCTGAGTAAGGCGGGGCACGAGAAACCCTGCTTGAATCCACGGGGACCATCCCGTAAGGCTAAATACTCGTTTCTGACCGATAGTGAACCAGTACCGTGAGGGAAAGGCGAAAAGCACCCCATTGAGGGGAGTGAAAAGTACCTGAAACCGTGTGCCTACAAGCAGTGGGAGGACTATGCCCGTAAGGGAATGTCTGACCGCGTGCCTATTGCATAATGAGCCGGCTAGTTATTCTTGTCAGCAAGGTTAAGCGTGAGCGAGCCGCAGCGAAAGCGAGTCTGAATAGGGCGTTAAGTTGGCAGGAATAGACGCGAAGCGGGATGATCTACCCTTGGCCAGGTTGAAGGTGGGGTAACACCCACTGGAGGACCGAACCGGTGTTTGTTGAAAAAAGCTCGGATGAGCTGAGGGTAGGGGTGAAAGGCTAATCAAATTCCGTGATAGCTCGTTCTCTCCGAAATAGCTTTAGGGCTAGCGTCGGGTGATTTGGATCGGTGGTAGAGACATGGATGGACTAGGGGGCTTTCCGGCTTACTGAATCCAACCAAACTTCGAATGCCGATTACAACCAGCCCGGCAGTCAGACTGTGGGGGCTAAGCTTCACAGTCGAGAGGAAAACAGTCCAGACCGCCTGCTAAGGTCCCAAAATTACAGTTAAGTGGGAAAGGAAGTCGGAACGCTCAGACAGCCAGGAGGTTGGCTTAGAAGCAGCCATCCTTTAAAGAAAGCGTAATAGCTCACTGGTCAAGCGGTCCGGTGCCGACAATACAACGGGGCTAAAACTGTATACCGAAGCAGCGGATGCACACTTTTAAGTGTGCGTGGTAGGAGAGCATTCTCTCAGTGGATGAAGCGTAACTGAGAAGATACGTGGAGCATTAGAGAAGAGACCCTGCCGGCATAAGTAGCGATAAGGAAGGTGAGAACCCTTCCCGCCGAAAGTCTAAGGTTTCCTGAGGAAGGTTAATCCGCTCAGGGTTAGGCGGTCCCTAAGCTGAGGCCGAAAGGCGTAAGCGATGGACATCCGGTTAATATTCCGGACCTCCCAGTTTTTCGTTATCACGATGGGGTGACGCATAAGGATAAGCAGGACCTCCTATGGCTATGGGGTTCGATGCGCGTAAGCTGGTTTCTCTAGGCAAATCCGGAGAGACTTAACAGTGAGGCGCAAAGCAGTAAGCCGAATGGCTGAAAGCTGCTGATTTCATGGTGCCAAGAAAAACCTCTAAGGAGAGAGATTGGGAACCGTACCACAAACCGACACAGGTAGACGAGGAGAATATCCAAAGGCGCTCGAGTGAAAGCTTGTTAAGGAACTCGGCAAATTAGACCCGTAACTTCGGGAGAAGGGTCGCCCCCAGGGTGCAAGCCCAGGGGGGCCGCAGTGAAACGCGAACGGCGACTGTTTAACAAAAACACAGGTCTCTGCAAAGTCAAAAACGACGTATAGGGGCTGACTCCTGCCCGGTGCCGGAAGGTTAAAGGGAGAGGTTAGCCGCAAGGCGAAGCTTTGAACTGAAGCCCCGGTGAACGGCGGCCGTAACTATAACGGTCCTAAGGTAGCGAAATTCCTTGTCGGGTAAGTTCCGACCTGCACGAATGGAGTAACGATCGTTCGACTGTCTTAACGAGTTGCTCGGCGAACTTGTAGTACCGGTGAAGATGCCGGTTACCCGCAGCTAGACGAAAAGACCCCGTGCACCTTTACTATACTTTTACTGTGAGTTACGGCAATTGCTGCGCAGGATAGGTGGGAGGCTTTGATACCAGACTTTTGGGTTTGGTGGAGCCAACGGTGAGATACCACCCTGCGATTGTTGTGATTCTAACCTCCTCCCGTGATCCGGGAGAGGGACATAGTAAGACGGGTAGTTTGACTGGGGCGGTCGCCTCCTAAATTGTAACGGAGGCGCGCGAAGCTACACTCAGGTCGTTTGGAAATCGACCGTCGAGTGCAAAGGCATAAGTGTGGTTAACTGCGAGACCTACAAGTCGAGCAGATGCGAAAGCAGGCCTTAGTGATCCGGTGGTTCTGTATGGAAGGGCCATCGCTCAACGGATAAAAGGTACGCCGGGGATAACAGGCTGATCATTGCCAAGAGTTCATATCGACGCAATGGTTTGGCACCTCGATGTCGGCTCATCACATCCTGGAGCTGTAGAAGGTTCCAAGGGTTAGGCTGTTCGCCTATTAAAGCGGTACGTGAGCTGGGTTCAGAACGTCGCGAGACAGTTCGGTCTCTATCTGCTGTGGGCGTAGGAGATTTGAAGAGGGCTGTCCTTAGTACGAGAGGACCGGGATGGACGAACCTCTTGTGTTCCAGTTGTCATGCCAATGGCACGGCTGGGTAGCGAAGTTCGGTTGTGATAACCGCTGAATGCATATAAGCGGGAAGCACGCTCTAAGATGAGATCTCCCAACCCGTAAGGGAAATGAAGGGCCCAGGAAGACCACCTGGTTGATAGGCTGGAGGTTGAAGCGCAGTAATGCGTGTAGCTTACCAGTACTAATCGCCCGTTCGGCTTGTCCATAGAATTTACTCTGCGCAGTGAGCAGCATTTGCTCACTGTTCTAGAGTTCATTCAACACAAGCTTTGTAGTTATACGAGATATAACTAATACGTTTTGGTAAATGTCTGCTCAATCTATTCAGTTGTGGAAGATCGCGCGAGCGAGATTTCTACAAGTTTGCCGGTGAGTTTACCGCGAGGGTCACACCCGTTCCCATCCCGAACACGGAAGTTAAGCCTCGTTGGGCCGATGGTACTGCACGCGTAAGTGTGTGGGAGATTAGGTGATCGCCGGCATAATTTTGAAAAGCCCCATCTTCGGATGGGGCTTTTCTATTTAATTCGATTCTCACTTGCAGAGTGACTCTTATCGTGCACCGCAATCTATCGCGGTGTTTGGGCGGGCTGCTGCGGGGTTGTTTGCTGTTGAGGTGTCGCAGGCGTTGTTGTCGGATCCATCGTTCTGTTATTGCCGCCGGGAGGAGTAGCGACCGAGCCTGGGGCCTGCGGGACTAGTATCGGCGGAGGCTGGGGTGGCGGAGCGATGTTGGGCTGCGGGCCGTTACCTGGGCCCTGCGTCGCCATCAGTGCAGGCAGCCGCGTTTCGACCGGTGGTAGGGCGGCGAAAGGCGTGTGCGGCTCAGTCTGATACCAATAACTCTCCGAGTAGTAGTTGTCTGCGCGGTGGTTGGCGTGGCCATGCTCGATCGTTCCTTTGAAGTACTTGGTAAACGTCACTGGCGAGTCCAAGTGAAATCGGTAGACGATAGAGCGGCTGCCGGCGAGTTCATCGCCCTTGATTGGAGCGCCATAGCTGGCATAGGAGAAGCGCGACCCGCCGAAGTCCCACGCGCCGAGAATATAGTCTTCGCTGCCGGTGCCGACGATGGCAGGCGTGTTGGGGTCGTCGATGAAGAGCATGTCGTCGCCCTCGCCCCACCACCCGTCCTGGTTCTGCAGCACGCCCAGCGTCAGGCCGACGTAGTGGCCGCGCCCGTTAGCCTCGGCGAAGACGTAGTTATCCTTCCCGTCCTTGTTGGGTTTGAGGTTGATCGACGGATCGTTGTTCGCGTACCAGTCTCTCGTCCATGGTTGATTCGGCACCGCCTGGTGGTATTGGGCGTGGAAGTAGAGCGAGTCGTTGTCGGCGGTCTTCGGGCCGGTTCGATAGTCGATGTTGAAGTAGACGTTTTGTGCTGCGATCTTGCCTTCATTGGTGAGGGTGATGCGCGCGTGTTTGCGGAAGGGCATGGGGAAGAAGCAGTTCATACCTCGGTCGTTGCCTACTGAGAGAACGGCCGATTCCCAGTTGTGATAGTCGCCGAGGTTGAGGCCGAAGAAGTCGCCGACTGGAGTTTCGACGCTTGGTGAGGTTTCGTTGTCCCAATACATTCTCAGCACAATGCGCTTGAGGTGATATTTTTCGCGGTCGCTGATTGTGATCCAGATGTGGGAGACGAGGCCTGGGCCGTCGGCTTCGAGGAGCGTCATCGTTGCTGCGGGCTGCAGAACTCGCGAGTCAGCGTTTCCGCCGAGCGGATCGGTGCTGGATGCGCGATGCAGTGTGTAGTTCTGAGGCTTGGTGAGGTCCACTCCGGGTCGGAGTTCCTGCGCTCTGAGGGAGCATGAAGCAGTTGCGAGCAGGGCAGAGGCAGACAAGGCGAAGAGCTTCTTCATAACAAGCGCATCTCCTGAAACACAAGTGATTCAGTCTACTGTGCCTTCTATGGCAGGCGAAGCACCCTGCGATGTTCTCTAAGGAAGAGGCCCCCGTCAAATGACGGGGGCCTTTCTTTTGCAGGGGCTTTGTGGAGCCTCATCTCGTGCCCACGGCTTCGGCGTGTGCGTATTCGAGTTTGGGATACCAGTCGCCTCCGCGGCCTTCGGGGGTGAGGTCGAGGATGCTCCAGAGCGGATCTGCGTCCGGAGCGCCGCGTGGATCCTGGCCGGGATCGGCCATCTCGCCGCTCATCTCGCCAGCCCAGAAGTGATAGATCTTGCCGTCGCGGCGAGTAAAGATGTTGAGTCCGGGGACATCGCCGTCGTCGGCGCTGACATAGGTGCGCGTGTAGTTTCCTTTTCCGTCGGAGTACAGCTCCAGGTTCTGCCAGCCGCGTTCGTCTTTGAAGTCGAGGATGCGATCGATAGGAGAGCGCGCGGTGATGGCGAGGGCGACTCGTTCGCGGAGATTTCTGGCTGTGCCATCCCATGAGGTGAGCATCGCTGTGCACATCGGACAGGGCCGCTTGCGTTCGGGGCCGAACATCATGCTGTAGATGACCAGAGACTGCTTGTCTCCGAAGAGGTCGGAGAGGCGGACTGCCCCGTTCTCACCTTCGAAGGTGTAGTTTTCGGGGACCTCGCCGCCGAGTGGGAGTGCGCGACGGAGGGCGGCGACGCGCTCGATGTTGCGGCGAAGTTCAATCTCCTCGGCGAGGAGGGTGTTGCGTGCTTTGCGATACTCTGCGGTCTCGTTGGGAAAGTGGGCTTTGTTCTTTGCTGCGAGTTCTGTTGCAGGAGGGAGGGTGGTTTTGTCGGCCATTCAGTTCTCCTTGGTGGCAGATGGATCTCTGCGCCATTGAATTCTCGTGCCTTCGTCCCAACGATTCGATGCTCGAGTATTCGATGGAGGAGTTCTTTTTGGCCGGCGATTCGTCACTGAATCACCGGCCAACTGGCTCACGCCTGGAGGGAGAGATTGCGTAGGTTTGAGGCCACGAGCTGGAGTCCGTAGAGGAGTGCGGAGGCGCGTTCGCAGCTGAGATCTCCGGATGCGAGGCCGGTTATGACCTGGGAGAGGGCGAAGTGGATGGATTCGGCGTCGTCGAGATTGTGAAGCTGGATGTCGTATTCGCGATGGAGGCTGCGGGCAGTGTTCCTGTTGGTGCGAACGTTCCTGTGGCGGTCGTGGAGTCGATCGTGGAAGAAGCAATAGCTGCTGCGCTTGAGCGCGGGCGACTGGCATTGAATACCATTTGTCTTGATGTGGTGGCAGAGCGGGATATTGACCGTCACGTCTTTCTCCTGTGGTGGGGGGGACCCCCGGGGGGTATTGTTTTGAGATAAATCGCTTGATTGCAATGCATTAGAAGATTTCTGAATGCCAAGTTCTTGCAATCAGGTCGGTAAAGTCCAAAAATATTGATTCTAAAAGGAGAAATCCCCGGCGAATGCACGCCGGGGATTTCCGTTTTTCTGAGCTAATACAAGGCTAGCAAATTGGAGGTAATTAATCGGCAACTTTCGAATTTCAAATTAAGCCTTTATTTTGTTCTAATTATGAAGGTTTTGATCGGGAGGAGGGGCTTGACAGCGAAATTTCCCACCCACCTAAGACTCGGTTTGTCTTGACATATATCCGTAACGGATATATGTATTGGAGCATGGCGATGAAGGACACGGCGCAAGCTCCACTGACTCCCGCAGTGCTGCACATCCTGCTGGCGCTTTCGACGGGGGAGCGGCATGGGTACGGAGTTATGAAGCAGGTGGAAGCGGACTCGCAGGGCAAGGTGAAGATGGGCCCGGGAACACTGTATGGCTCAGTGGGCCGGATGATGGAGGCCGGGCTGATCCGGGAGAGCGATAAGCGGGTGGATCCGGAGATGGACGACGAGCGGCGGATCTATTACGAGCTCACAGGCGCGGGGCGGGCGGCGCTGGAAGCGGAGCTGAACCGGTATCGAGGCGTTGTGGCGGTGGCGGAAGGACGGTTGGCGTATGGCCAGTGAGATCGCGGACCGGAACTACCGGACTTGGTATGCGATGCTGCTGCGGCTGTATCCGCGACCTTACCGTGAGCGGTTCGGCGAGGGGATGGCGCAGACATTTCATGACCTATGCCGGGAGCGCCGAAACGCCAATCGTGGATTGTTCGGGATTCGTATTGTGGATCTTTTTCGAGACGTCGAAGGGAGTCATCATGGAGAACACAACTCATATGACACAAATGAGCAAGACGATGCTGCGTGCGGCGCTGGTGGCGCTGGGCCTGTTGATGGTGCCGTTGGTGGCATCACGGGTGGTGGAGGGATGGAACTGGCCCCCCGGCGCGTTTGTGTTCACGTATGTCCTGTTCTTCGGAACGGCGATGGCGTATGCGCTGATCGCGAGAAAGATGGGCTCGTGGGCGTACAAGGCGGGCGTTGGTGTGGCGCTGGTGGCCGGGTTCGCTTTGGGGTGGTCCAACATGGTCCACGTCTCGGACTCGGAGAATCCGGCGAACCTCTTGTACTTCATCGTGCTCGCGGTGGGTGTTGTTGGAGCGTGGCTGGCGCGGCTGGAGGCGCGAGGTCTGGCTTACACATTGTTCGCGATGGCGGCGACGCTTGCGCTGATTGCTGTGTTGCTGCCTTCGGGCGCCCCGCCCAACCTTGGGCGGAATATGGCCATCGGGCATGGCGTCTTCGTGGCGTTGTTCGCAGCGTCAGGTCTGCTGTTCCGGCGCGCGAGTCTTGCGGGATCGAAGTAAGACCCGGCGACCGATTACAAATCGGCCACCGGTTCGGCATGCGCCAGGAAGCCCTGCGTTGGACCTCGATGAAGGGCTTCCTGAGACTCGCTGCATGAGGGTGAGCCGGCTGGGGCTAACAAGCCCAATGGCTATCTTCTCGGCTCATACCGCATCGCCACTGCCCCCGAGCCGAACTCCAGCCGGCTCACGAGCGTCAAGTCGATACGCTTCGATAGCCCCGCGAACAACGTCGGCCCGTGGCCCGCGAGTATGGGGTGTACCACGAACTCGTACTCATCGATCAATCCCAACTCCGCCAACGCCAGCGCGAGCTTTACGCCTCCCACGAGCAGTCGCTTACCCGGCTCCTGCTTGAGCTGCTGAACGGCCGTCCCTAGGTCCCCGCGGACGAGCTCCGCGTTCCAATCCACCCGGTCCAGCGTGCTGGACACGACATACTTCTTTGCCGCATCGATCCTTCGGGCGAAGGGTTCCATCCAATCAGCCCCCACTCCCGGACGCGCCGGCAGCCGCCACGCTGCCTCCATCATTTCGTAAGTCACCCGGCCAAAGAGGAGGGCATCGGACTGCTCAAGGTTCTCGACTGCGTTTCGAAACAGGTCTTCGTCCACTATCCCAGCACGATGATCGCAGCACCCGTCCAACGTGACGTTAATGGAATACCGAAGGGTTCTCATTAAGCAAAAGTACCGCCGATGGCGTAGACCAGCAAGGTCGGCGCGCTTCAGGGCGAGGGGTTACTCACGACGCATGACGATGACAGTTGGCGCGAAGGTTGCCGGACCAGATCTTCATGCGGGGAGAGATTCGTGAGCAACTGCGCGGGCGATTTACAAGAGTCTGCGCATCAGCAGACCGGGACCGAAGCGGGTTTCCGTTGTCCCGGTCAAACTGAAGCCGCAGGCTTTGTAGAAGTCTTCGGCGTGGGGATTCCCAACGACGTGGAGGAAAGTAGAACCCTGCGAGCGAGCTACTTCGGCGCAGTGATCGACTAACGTCCGGCCAATACCGCAGCGGCGCATGCCTGGCTCGACGAACAAAGCGTCAAGTTCAACGCCTCCGTCGCTTCTCGGCAACAGGGCTGCAAAGCCTGCGATTGCGCCGTTCTGCTCCGACACGAAGACCGCTCCAGCCGCAATCTGTTCGAACGGCAACGCGATAGCGTCAGGATGGGCGAGCAACGAGTCGCGGTCGCCAGCGTTGGTGAGAGATGCGCGCCTCTGCAGATCCTCGAGAGCTCTTTGTTCTGAGACGACTGCGGGGCGAATGAGAGACTTCTCCATATGGCGGCTACTCGAGCGTCTCCCAACTACGGAGTGCGTGTTCGTAGAGCTCCATGTTGACGCGCTTGCCACGGAACTTTACACCTTCCATGGTGAGGCGGAGGCGTTGCTCGGATGCGGCTTCACCGCGGAGTTTGATTTCGCCTCCAGCCCCGACGATGCGCTGCCAGGGGAGGCCCTGCATTGGAGCGTTACGGAGCAGGCGGGCGACGGCACGGTGGTAGAGCGGATAACCGGCGGCAGCGGCGACCTTGCCGTAGGTGGAGACTTTGCCTTTGGGCACGGAGCGGATTATTCGACGGAAGGCGTCGTCTCGCTGCTCGTTTTTGCGGAGACTTTCTTTGAGGATGCGGCGCTTCAGGTCTTGTGGGATGGGAGCGGAGCGCATGGTTTCTAGTAAGCGAGGGCGATTGCGTCGCAGCGCATCTCGGTTGCTGCTCCGTAGACGCGTTGGGTGCCGGAGAGGCGGTTTTCGATGCACTCGTAGCGGCCGAAGCCTCCGTCGGAGGGGCCCATGGGCCAGCCGAGGTCAGCGAGGGCTTTGCGGGTTGCGACGGGGACTCCGGCTTCGAGGCGGAGGATGCCTTTGGGGCCGAGGTTGGCGGGGTCTTCGCCCATGGATTGCGATGAGCCTTCGTGGTGCCAGCGCGGGCTGTCGCCGGCGGCGGTGATGTCGAGACCGTAGTCGACGCGGTTGACGATGATCTGGGTCTGGCCTTGCGGCTGCATGTCGCCGCCCATCACGCCGAAGGACATCCAGGGCTTGCCGTCCTTGCAGGCGAAGCCGGGGATGATGGTCTGGAAGGGGCGCTTGCCGGGGGCATAGATGTTGGGGTGGCCGTCCTTGAGCGAGAAGAGCTGGCCGCGGTCCTGGAACATGAAGCCGAGGCCGTCGGCGACGAGGCCGGAGCCCATGCCGCGGAAGTTGGACTGGATCTGCGAGATCATCATGCCGTCGGAGTCGGCGACGGTGAAGTAGGTGGTGTCGCCGTGCGAGGGTGCCTGGCCGGGATAGATGGGTGTGAGGATGGAGTCGGGCTTGATGAGCTTGGCGCGCTCCTTTGCGTACTCCTTGGAGTTGAGCCAGTCGATGGGGATCTTGGAGAAGTGCGGGTCGGCGTAGTAGCGGGCGCGGTCTTCGTAGGCGAGACGCTTGGCTTCGATCTGGGTGTGGATGGAGGCGGTGGACTGGAAGCCCATCTCGCGGAGGTCGAAGTTTTCGAGGATGTTGAGCATCTGCAGCGTGGCGAGGCCCTGGGTGTTGGCGGCCATGGCGTAGACATCGACGCCGCGGTAGGTGGTGGTGAGGGGCTCGATCCACTCGGCGTGCTGGGCCTTTAGGTCTTCGCGGGTCATCCATCCGCCGATGCGCTTGAAGTAGGCCTCGATGGTGTCGGCGATGGGGCCGTCGTAGAAGGCGTCGCGGCCACCCTGGGCGATGAGCTTGTAGGTGCGGGCGAGGTCGGGGTTGCGGAAGACTTCGCCTTCGTCCGGGGATTTGCCGCTGGGAGCCCAGGTGTGAAGCGCGTTCGCGGTCTCTTCGACTCCGGAGGTGGGGCGGGTGAAGGCGGCTAGATTGCGCCGGATGTAGTACGCCGATGCATTGCGGGACGGGGACGCCGGTCTCGGCCATGTGGATGGCGGGCTCGAAGAGCTCGGCCCACTTGAGCCGGCCGTAGCGCTGGTGGAGGTTCCACCATGCGTCGAGTGCTCCGGGGACGGAGACGGCGACGGCGCCGAGGGGTGGCAGTGCGCCGTTTTTGGCGCGCGCGCGGGCGGTTTCGAGCGAGAGGTTTTTGGGGGAGCGGCCTGAGCCGGCGAGGGCCATGACCTTGGATTGTTTGGGGTCCCACATGAGGACGTAGCAGTCGCCACCGACGCCGGAGCTGACGGGCTCGAGGAAGCCGAGGCAGGCGTTTGCGGCGACGGCAGCGTCGGCCGCGGAGCCTCCGCGCTTGAGGATGTCGATGGCGGCCAGGGTGGCGAAGGGATGCGCGGTGCCGGCGGCCCCGTTGCAGCCGTAGACGGTGGAGCGCGTGGCGAAGCTGGCTCCGTTGACGCGGTCGCCTGGGTGGACATCGGGACGATTGAAGTGGTCCGCGCCTTCGGGCTGGAATTTGGGCAATGAGCTTTGGGAACCGGGGGAGGATTGCTGGTTGCTTTGGGCCATGGCGAGGCTTCCGGCTGCGGCGAGGGGCAGGGTTGCGATGAAGGAACGACGGCGCACGCGGGTCTTCTCCAAGAGGAACTGTCTAGAAAGATGATGATCGCATAGAGCAGGTCAGGTGGATGTAAGGATTCTGTCTTCGGTGGGCGGTTGAAGGAGTGTCGCGGCGCCCCCTTCTCTATGCCTTCGGTGTCTGCAGCCACGGGCTAGCCGGAGTCGCTAAGGGCTGCTTGTCAGGATCTTTACCGTCATGTTCGGGCAGCGAGTAGGTTGCAAAGAACACATTCAACTGCGTGCTCATCTGTTCGATGAGCCCGGTGTAGTTCGGACTGCCGAACAGGTTCTCGGTCTCGCGAGGGTCTGCCTTCAGATCATAGAACTCGCTCGGGAGACTGACGCCTCGAAAAGGATAGCGAAGGATGAGCTTGTAACCCGCACTTCGGATCATTCTCGCATTGCCATATTCGCAGAAGACAGTGTCGTCGCGGTCCTGCGTTGCTTCTCCGCGCAGCTGGCGGAGATACGATCTGCCGGGCAACTTGATTTGCGATTCGGGTTCGGGGCTGGGAGACGCATTCGCTGCTTCAAGCAATGTGGCGAAGAGGTCGCAATGATTAACAGTCAGATCGGAGACGAGATCTTTGGGAATGCGCCCTGCGGGCCAGGATATGGTGCATGGGACGCGAATGGATTCTTCGAGAAAGTTTTGAGGGAGGGTGGCGTTGCCCTTCTCCCACATTCCGTGGTGTCCGGCGTTGAGGCCATGATCGCCTGTGTAGACGACCAGCGTGTTTTCCAACTGACCGGTGGACTCGAGCTCGTCGAGGACTCTTCCGACTTCGCGATCGATGGAGGAAGCGGCAGCGTAGTACTGCTGGCGCTTCGTATGTTCGACAGCCGGATCTGTGGAGACAGGAAGCAGTGTCTTGCCGTGAACGCTGGGGAAGGTCTCGTGAGGAATGTCGCGAAAGGTTGCGTCTTTGTATTGGGAGACGAGATCGTCGGGCATTTGCGTATGAGGCGAGTGCGTATCGGTATATCCGACGAAGAGAAAGAAAGGCCTGGTGGTAGTGCTCTTGTTGGAAAAATGGGAGCGAAGAAAACGGATGGCCTGGTCGGTGAGCAGAGGGGACTGGAAGCCTTCGGGGCTGACTTGTTTTCCATTGTCGGAGAATTGCTGCTTGCCAGAGTGAGGGTACTGGTTGACCCAGTAGCTAAACCAGGAATCGAAGCCCGGATGGGGGATGCGTTCTTCGCCGCAATGCCATTTGCCGACAAGACCGGTGTGGTATCCGGCGTCGCGCAGCAGCTCGGAGAGTAAGGGTTGTCCTTTCAGCCAGGGGTAGGCGTAGGCCTGTTTAGTCTCTTCTATCCAGTCGTGGATTCCATGCTGCGAGGGCATTCGACCGGTGAAGAAGCTAGCTCGCGCGGGAGAACAGACGGGGCATGTTGTAAAGGCATTCGCCATGCGCACGCCGTTGCGCGCGATGCGAGTCATGTTGGGGGTGTGGACCTCGGAGTTGCCGTATGCCTGCTGCAACCATTGGCCGTGGTCGTCTGTGAGGAAGACGAGAATGTTTGGTTTTGCGGGAGTGGCATGCTTCTTCGAATCGCCGATGGTGCTTGCATTTCCACCGAGCGCAGAGGCGGCTGCTACGGCACCAAGCGTCTTCAATAGATCTCTGCGCTTCACACCCATGTCTTTATCGCAATCCTGCCGGGAGCCATACTAACCAAACTCCGGCATAGACGGAGGGCTTTTGCGGATCGTTCTGTCTATGCCGGATAAGGTTACATATTTAGCTGCTTTTTATGACTTGCTTGGCGGGGCAATAGGGCTGCCGGTTTCGAGAAGGCTCTTGAGGCTTGAGAGGATCGCGGGCCAGCCGGTGGAGACAGCCTGAAGGAGTTTGGAGCCAGTCTTGTCGATGGAGTGAACGATGGTGAGTTTGACTGAGTCGCCGAGAGGTTCGAGTTCAATGGTGCAGCGAGAGACGCCTTCGGCATTGAGCTCGGAGGAGAGCTGATGGCGCCAGGCGAGGACGATGCGGCGGGGTGGCTCGTACTCGACGATCTCGCCGGAGTCAGCGACGCGACCGTCGGCAAGCTTGAGTGACCAGGGCGAGCCGGGTTGCCATGTGGTGTCGTGGGTGACGCCTCCCCAGTAGGCGGCGGTGAACTCGGGTTGGGTGAGCGCGGCGAAGAGCTTCTCTGGGGTGGTGCGGATGTAGATGGTGTAGACGAACTGCTCGCCGGTAGGGGTGGTGGCGATGGGTGCGGGCGCGGCGGTTTTGGTCTGGGTTCGAGTGCTCATCAGTCTTCTCCTTCTGGTGTCTCGAGGGCCTGCTTGAGGTCGGTGAGGGCGCGCAGCTGGACGCGCTCGTACTTGTTGATCCAGCGGTCGGCGATCAGGTGGATAGGAACAGGGTTGAGGAAGTGGAGCTTGTCGCGTCCGCGGCGGCGGGTGGCAATAAGGTTGGCCTCCTCGAGGATGCGGAGGTGCTTGGAGACTGCCTGACGTGTCATCTCGATGCCTTCGCAGAGATCCGAGAGTGTCTGCCCGTTTTGGGCGAATAGCCGGTCGAGAAGCAGGCGGCGATTAGGATCTGCGAGAGCGCGGAAGACCAGGTCAGCGTCGTCCATGGAAGGATATTAGGCAACCATTTGGTTGCATGTCAAGAGGTGGGATTTTGCAAATAAACAAGGCCTCCACGAATGGAGACCTTGGTATACGTGAAACGAGTCTTTATCTGCTTCGCGAGGCTCTTTGGGCGTCGCGTTCGGCGGCGGCACGGTCGGCGTCGCGCTGGGCTTCGGCTAGACGCCGGTCCATCTCGGAGTCAGTGAGGGAGCGGCCGCTGGGACTCTTGGAGAAACGGGTACCGTCGGCGTTGAGGTTGATGATGGTGCCGTCCTTGCCCTTGTAGGTCTTGGAGCCGTCGACATTGCGGGTGTAGCGGGTTCCATCGGCGCCGATGTAGACGAGCGAGCCGTCGACGTTGGTGGTCAGCTTGGTGCCCTTGTTGGTGTAGAAGCTGGAGCCATCCGGGTTGGCGTTGATGCGGAGGCCGTTTTTGTCGACGATGACGCGGCTTCCGTCGTCGCCGGTGATGTTGACGCCTTCCTTGCCGACGTAGACGGAGGCTCCGTTATCGCCACGAATGGAGATCTTTGGGGGCTCAGGAGGAGTTGGGGGAAGTGGGGCGATGGAGGCCTTCTTGAGTGCGATATCGCCCTGGCTGGTGGTGACGCGGACGAGCGGACCGCCTTTGCCGACGACCCCGTTGTAGCGTCTTGCGATTGGAGTCGTCGCTGCCTTGTTGCGCGATGGAGAAGTCGTTCTCGAGGTCGCCGTTGGTGGTCTCGGCCTGCACGGAGAAGCCGGCCTGCTCGGGCAGCGTTACGTTGACGGAGCCGTTGCGGTTCTCGACGGTGATGTTGCCGAGCGGCGGCGCGCTGGTGAGGTCGACCGAGCCGTTGCGGTTGGTGACGGAGACATCGCCGGCGACGCGGTCGAGGGTGATGTTGCGGTTGCGCGTGGCGAGGGTGAGCGGGCCGACGGCCTGGTCGGCGGAGAGGTCGGCGTTGGGGCTGATCTCGATCTCGCCGTCGAGGCGGGCGAGGCGGAAGTCGGTGCGGCTGGTGTGGAAGAGGACGTTGCCGGTGATGTGTTGGAGGTGGGTTGTGCCGAAGAACTCGCCGTTCATGGAGGCGGGGCCGGTGATCTCGGAGAAGGAGAGGTCGCGGGCGTGGCCCTCGAACGGAGACGGGGCCGGTGACGGCGTGGGCGGAGAAGGAGGAGTCGCCGTTGTTGATGCGGGCGTTGGCCTGGCCGGTGATGGCGGTGAAGGTGACATCGCCGTGGTTGGCGGTGACGGAGACAGGCGCCTTTGACGGCGGCGATGCGAACGTCGCCGCGGTTGGAGATGACGGTGACGGCGCGCGGTGGCAGGGACGGTGATGGTGAGATCGGCGCGGCTGCCTTCGATGGAGGGACGCGAGATTTTGATGTTCGCGCCTTCGGTGTTCGAGCTTTGGGCGAGAGCTGCTGGGCTTTGGAGTCTGCGTCGGAGTCGGAGCGGGTGTAGACCTGCTTGTGCACTTCGACGTGGATCTGGTTGTCGTCGCTGGTGCCGGAGACGTTGACGTCGCCGCGGGGATTGTCGATGGTGAGGGTGTTGCCGTCGGTGAAGGCCTGGGCGAGCGTCTGATCGCTCTCGTGCTTGTCGCCGAGGAACTCGTCCATGTTGTCGGGATTGATGTTGAAGTGGCGGCCGAAGCCGCCGTTGTGGATGCCGCTGAAGACGATGCCGGTGATACCGAAGAGAAGCATCAGGGCGAAGACGCCTCCGCCAAGCGAGCGTCGGCGGATGGGCTCGCCGGAGTGGAAGTACTGGTCCCATCCCCACTCGAGCAGCATGATGATGCCGGCGCCGATGAGCAGCAGGGCCACCAGCGGCCATACCAGCTCCCAGAAGTAGCGGCATGGACATCTGGCCGGTCTGGATGAGCAGGAAGACGATGCCGACGGTGATGAGCAGAGCGGGCCGACGATGGAGCTGCGGCGCGATGCCGCGGAGTCTGTGCGCGATAGGCCTCACGCTGGGCGCGGAGCATATCGCGCTGCATGCGGGCCTGCTCTTTGAGGACGCGGCGCTGATAGCGCCAGTCGCCCTGGGGCGGAGGAGGGTATTGAGGGCCGGGAGGTGGCGGATAGGGCGGTGGTTGGTTTGCCATGGTCGTTATCTAGCGCCCTTCCTGGTTGTATTGGCCCGGTTCGTCGTGTTGAGTTGCGGGGACGATGGAGGTCGTAGTGACCGGTGGCGCCGGTGGAGGCGGTGTGGGGGAGCCCGGATAAGCCGGGGGCATCGTGGAGGAGTTGTAGGCCGTGCGTTCAAAGAAGGTCATCAGACCGGCGACGATGATGAAGAGCGGCCAGCTGTTGCCCCAGCAGAGGATGTTGAAGCTGGCGAGCAGGAACATGACTCCGACGAGGATGACCCAGACGGAGCCGCGAAGCGCGCTGAAGAGGCGAACCGGTAGCAGGCGGGTGCCGTCGTCGGCGAGATTGGCTGCCGGTGGCGGTCATCTTGTGGACGAAGAGCCAGACGCCAAGCCCGATGAGGAAGAACGGGATCAGATGGTGGACGGGAAGCCGTGAAAGAGGCCAGTGTTGCCGATGAGGAAGAGGCGCCGAGTCCGATGAGCCAGATGGCTCCTGCGGGAAAGCGGTTACGAGGCGCAGGCAGATTGGGGTCAAAGGGCGGCGTGTTCATGTACGGGTTCGTGGCGGCCTGGTAGTCCCATGCGGCTTGCGGGGCGGGAGGAGGGGTGTAGGTCTCCCACGCGGAGCCCCAGCCTGCGCTGCGGGTGGAGCATATGCGGCTGCCGGAGCGCCATAGGGCGTTGCCGGTGGAGGAACGGTCTCTCGCTGCCGGAGGAACTGGGCTTCCTGAGGCGGCCCAGGATTTGCCGAAGCCGAGGCGCTCGCCGAGATCGTTGAGGCCGAAGGGGTTGGGAAGGGGGGTGCCGTCGCGGCGGGCACGGGCGGTCTGGTAGGCCTCGAAGACCTGATAGAACACCCAGCCGGCGATGAAGAGGCCGAAGATGCCGTGTTCGTCGGCGAGCGAGACGAGGATGGCGAAGACGATGAGGTGAACGATTCCCTTGGCGTACTGGCCGTTGTACATGGCTCCGACGCCGGGGATGAAGCCGAGCAGAGCGGCGAGGCCGGGGTTCGGCTCGCCGGTCGAAGGCGGCGGACGGCATCGGCGGCATGGACAGCTCGCGGGAGCCGTGTAAGGCGGTAGCTGCCAGCGGAAGGGCCGTGGCGGCACCGGCGATGTTTGGCTGCGAGGCAGGGCTCGCAGAAGACGGCGGTGCCGACGGTGCGGGTGCACTCCTGGCAGAGCGGCTTGCCGCAGTTCTGGCAGAAGGCGACGCGTTCACGCTCTGGATGGTTGGCGCAGTTCATACCAGTCCCCCTTGACGTACGTTATTGAAGACATTGGGAGTAAAGACAACAAAGGATTTCCGTGGCTCAAGACCGGTCTCGGGGGAGGAGCCGGGCTGGGACGAGCGATGCAGTGTACTGCAGCGAGCGCTGCGGCTGATCGCTGCGGCTGGAGCCGGAGCGCGGACGCGGGCTTGTCTGCTTCTGCTGGTCTCTTCTGCTCGGGGGTCTTCTGGTCGTCAGGTTGCTGATCGCCGGAAGGAGTGTTCTGAGGAGCGGGAGCGCTTTCGGGGGCCGGGGTAGTGTTGGAGTCGGAGTCGCGCTGCAGGTCGTGAACGCGGGATTCGAGTTCGTAGACGACGCGAAGGTTATCGATGGAGCGGACGACCTTGGCGTTGGCGTCGTAGAAGCTGCGCTTGATGCTGGAGGGCGTGAAGTCGCTGGCTCGGAGCTGAGTGATGCGAACGCCGGTGAGGTTGAGGGTGAGGGCGATGGAGAAGAAGGCCATGGCGGCGGTCATGGCCAGGCGCGGCTGCATGCAGGGTGTGGCGCATCGCCTGAACGCGGAAAGCGTTGGCGAAGCGCTGCGGAAGGGCAGGACCTTGCCGGAGACGTAGGCGTGCGGGGGCAACGGTGACCGCGGCCGGGACGAGCATCGGGCTGGCCGAGGAGGGTGTTGGCCGTCAACTCGGAGGAGACAGCCGGAAGGTCCTGGCAGCCGGGCCGGTGGTAGGCGAGGATGCGCTCGAGCAGGTCGGCGGGCGGCTCAGGCCGTGGAGACTTCGAGCATCTCCAGCCAGGCGGCGCCGCGCTGGGCGTCGATGAACATGCTGGAGCAATCGGGGCAGATCGACGAGGTGGCGATCGAAGATGGCCTGTTCGTCGGCGGAGAGGGTGCCGTCGAAGGCGTCGGGCAGCATGGCCTCGCACTGGGCGCAGTGTGCCGGGTCCGGAGACCGGGCGGGCTTGCGCTACCGAATTGGTTGAAGTCTGCCACCTGGAACCACCTCTCTTTCTATCGACTACGCTTGTCTTTCTATACGTTGTAAAAGCCTTGCAAGTTCCCCGCGACCGCGACTGATGCGGCTTTTTACGGTTCCTTCAGGAATGCGTAGAACCTGTGCAATTTCTTTGTAATCCATGTCCTCGAGGTCGCGAAGGATAACAGCTTCGCGGAGCTCGGGCGAGAGCTGTTTCAGCGCGTCCTGGATGCGGCTCTTCAGCTCGAGGCCGGCGACATGATGCTCCTGGGAGGGCCGGGGGTCGGCGAGCCGGTCGGCCATGGTGGGGCCGTCTTCTTCGCCGTCGAAGGTGGCGTCGAGGGAGTCAGATGCGCGGTCGAGCCGGGTGCGGCGGAAGTGGTCGACGAGGAGGTTGCGGGCCAGGGTGGTGATCCAGGTCTGGAAACTGCCCTTCTGCAGGTCGAAGCTGGCGAGATTCTTGTAGAGCTTGAGGAAGACGTCCTGGGTGAGGTCTTCGGCGTCGGTGGAGGAGCCGGTGAAGCGGTAGCAGATGGCGTAGATGCGGCGATGCTGGGAGACGACAAGTTGCTGCCAGGCCTGGGCGTCGCCGGCGATGCACTGGCGAACCAGCTTGGCGAGCGGCTTCCTGTGCGGCTTCCTGTTCCGGGGTGCGCTCCAACTTGGCCTCAAATGACTTCGACGGTGGTACGAGTGTACCGCGTTGGGGGGCTGTTAAAGGAGTGTGCCGAATAGGGTTATCCGGAGTAGAACGAGCGGCTTGCGGGCGGGTGGCAGACTTGCGAGTGGTCCGGCCAGTGAGGCCCTGCCCTGCTACCGGAATCGCCATGTGAAGAACGCCCATGCGTGTCTATACGCATGGGCGACGAGAGTTGTTCACAGAGCTGAAACAGTTTCTGAAAAGTCTGAGGCTGAGTTACTTGGGGCCGGTGATGACTCCGCAGGCGATGCGGTTGCCGGCGTTGCCGGTGGGGTCGGTCTTCATGTCGTCGGCCTTCTCGTGGACCATGATGGAGGTACCGCCGTTGGCGAAGAGCGAGTCGGGGGCGGAGGGGTCGAGCGAGAGGTAGTCGACCTTGAAGGTGGCCGAGCCGGTACCGCCGCCGTTGACGGTGACGTTCTGGGGCAGGTCGCCGGCGTGGTGGCCCATGGGATTCTGCGGAGCCGTGCTGCTTGGTGTCGGGATTGAAGTGGCCGCCGGCGGTTTTGAAGTCAGGGGCTTCGCAGAGAGGCTTCTGGTGGATATGGACGGCGTGCTCGCCCATCGGGAGGTTTTTGAGGTCGACCTTGATGGTGAGTTTGTTGTCCTTGCCGGGGGTGAAGGTGGCGGTGCCGGCGTCTTTGCCGTCAGCGGTCTTGAGGGGAACGGTAAGTGTGCCTTTGGCAGGCTTCGCGAGAGCGGGAACGGCGAGGAGACTGACGGCGAGGGCGGCAACGGTAAGACGCATAACGGCTTCTCTCCTGATGGTCCTAAATCTGTTAGATGCTTTGAAGCTTGTGCGGGATAAGGATAACGCAGGAGATAAAGACCGCCAGGAGTTACCAAGGCGTTCGTCGGCTTCGTTTGATCACAATTGTTGAGAACTCTATTGACGCTTGTAAGCACTCAGGCGTAGAACGATGCCCCCACAGGCCCCGGCCCTTGCGTTGCACCTAGTAAGGAGGGTTGCCATGAAACGCTACTCCTTGGTTATTTCTATCGTGATTGGAGCAGGGCTTTTGTTCCTGTGCGCGGTTCCAGTCAGCGCTCAGTTCCAGGTTGTACTTGCTTCTGGTTCGCCGGGAGCAATCACCATTACAGATAACGGTGTCGGTGACACGGATCCTAAACCGGACAGAATTGGCTTTAATCAGTTAATTGCTGTCGGGGGCGGAGCTAGTTTCAATGCCGTGGGCCACGTCGTGCAGAGCATCACGGCCAAATCATTCGAGGTGCGATTTGACCACCTTCAACTCGACAATCCCAGCCTAGTCCAGGTGCTGATGACTACGATCGAAGCGCGGAGTGTGGTTTTTCCGGCAGTCGGACCTCCCTTTACGGGCAGAGTCCACCTTGATGGCGCCTACTCAACCGACAAGGCCGGTGTGAAGATTACGAACTCGCAGATCACGCTGGATGGGTCCGTTGTGCTGCCAGCCGCTTTGCCGATTGGAACAATTACGGTGCCTGCCGCAAAGGACAAACAGAGGCCAGTCAGGTTCAATCCCCCGGATGTTTCCAAGGTATTGGCCATAGGCGCGACACAGGTGCGAGCGCTGTTGACGTTTGACATAGCGCCGCACGACAGGATCGTGATGCCGGGAAGTGCCGTAGTTGCGGGGTACACGTACGACCGGGAGTTGGACGTGAACTCGACGGCCGACCTTGCTGACGGTCTGCCGGGAGACGGGGTTTGCGATACCGGCAATCAGAACATCGGCTTCACCGGAGTATGCACGCTGCGTGCGGCCCTGACCGAGGCCGATCAGCAGCCGGTTATAACGGCAATCCACTTTAACATCGCGGGCTCCGGCGTTCCGAAGATTGTGATGTCGTCGAACACGACGTTTAACTTTGGAAGTATGGGAGCACTGCAACAGGTGATTGTTGACGGGACCACTCAGCCTGCTGGACAGGTAGAGGTGGATGGGAGTCAATCGTCTGCGAAGGACATTGGAGGAAGTCCGATCGTGGGGCTTGATCTGGTGGGACAGAAGAGCACGGTGCTTGGAATGGTGATCCACAGTTTCCCCTCGCACGGCATCTCGATACGGCAAAGCGGGAGCCCGTTTGGTGGAAGCAATGTGGTTGAAGACAGCCTAATCGGGACTGATCCAACAGGTCAGATTCCGATGCCGAATGGTGGCGATGGAATCCACATCTCGCAGATGCCCTCAAATCTGATAGAGGGGAACGTCATCGCAAGTAACGCAGCGGCAGGAGTCTCCGTAGAGGGCTCGGCCGCGACTGGCAACCTCATCCATGCAAACTCGATTGTTGGCAATGGTGGACTGGGCATCGCCTTGACGAACAGCGGCAACAATCTTGAGCCGGCACCATCCTTAACGTCTCCAACGGTATTGAATGTCACCGATCTGACTGTGACGGGTTCGGTTCACGGCGGCAATAACGTCGACCTGAAGATCGACTTCTACGGGAACCATAGCTGTGATGCTTCGGGTTCCGGCGAGGGAGAGACGTACCTGGGCTCGACGGATGTGACGACGGACGGCTCAGGGAATGCGAGCTTCAACGCAACAGTGCCTGCTGACCTTTCCGCCAACGATGCCGTGACGGCAACAGCGACGGATGCTGGCGGTAATACGTCGGCATTTTCGGCTTGTGCCAGCATCACAGAAACTACACCTCCAAACCAGCCGCCAGTCGCGAATGCAGGTTCAAATCAAAACGTATTCGTGGGGGCGCTGGTTACTCTAAACGGCAGCGGCAGCTCTGACCCGGATAACGGTCCTTCGGCTCTGACGTTTTTGTGGACGCAGACCAGTGGGCCTGTCGTTACGCTTGGCGGGCGCTAATACAGCGATGCCGACTTTCACTCCGGCGGTGTCGGGAACGTACATGTTTATTCTGGTCGTGAACGATGGAGCTTCAGACAGCGCTCCGGCCAGTGTGACTGTTGCGGTCACCGTTCCGCCGGTGTCAGGAGACATTCAAAGCCTGATTGCGCAGGTGCAATCGTTGGGCCTGCCGCGGGGTACCGAGAATAGCTTGCTGGCGAAGTTGAATGCGGCTCAGGCTTCGGTGAATCGCGGCAATACAGGGAGTGCAAAGGGGCAACTGGGAGCGTTTATCAACGAAGTAAGTGCGCAGAGAGGAAAGAAGATTGCTGCGTCAGCTGCCGATGCCTTGATCGCAAACGCTCAGCAGATTATTGCCGTGCTTTAGGCCCCGCGCCTTTCAAAAACTAGCTGACTGCCGGAAGCTCGAGCTGCTCTGAATGGTGTTCGTCGACGTAGGGCTGGAAGTGGGCGCGGCAGCGGGCTTCGTAGAGACCGGCTGCTCCGACGACGACGAGTTCCTGACTCTGGCCAAGACGTTGCGTGTGGATAGCGGGCTGGCCGCAGGTCATGCAGACGGCGGAGAGCTTGGAGACCTCGTCGGCGAGAGCCATAAGGTTGGGGACGGGACCGAAGGGCTCGTTGGCGAAGGTAGTGTCGAGGCCGGCGAGCATAACGCGCTTGCCAAGGTGGACGAGTTCGAGAGCGAGCGGGATGATGTCGTGGTCGAAGAACTGGACCTCGTCGATGCCGATGACATCGACTTCGTGAACCTTGCCGGTGGAGAAGAGGTCCTCACGCAAGCTGATCGCTGGTGGGTGCGATTGTTGAGGCGTCGTGGGTCTGAGAGCTATGGCTTGCGATGGCGGTGCGGTGATAGCGAAGATCGATGTCGGGCTTGTAGCAGGCGACGCGCTGACGGGCGATGCGGGCTCGCTTGAGACGGCGGATGAGCTCCTCGGATTTTCCGGAAAACATGGGTCCCGTGATGATCTCGATGCGGCCTAGTGCGGAAGTGGTCATGGTGCTGGTGCAGCCTCGTCTTGCGGTGGATTCTTGGTTATCGTACATGGGCAGTAGAAGCGATAACGGTGGATATCGTGGGTGAAATATGAGCGAGAGTGGAGTGGTTTTTGCTCGGCGAGCCGAGAACATGCAGCTTCGCTTGACACCACCGAGCGACAGTTTTAGCGTTTATTGATTCTTACTTCCCACGAGATCGGCTTCGTGCAAATTTCTGCTGTGCATATGTGATGCGTGCTCGCCGTTTCTACCGTTTTAGTCTCTTGCAAGAGAAGAGGCAGAGAATCGTTCGCTCGAATTAAATGGATCACTTTGGAGGCATATGTCATATCGTTGGTTGTTATCGCTCTGTAGCGTCGTTTTGCTGATAACTTCACTCGCCCTTGGACAGGGAACTACAAGCCGCATCTCCGGTACTGTGACGGACGCGAGCGGGGCCGTGGTGGCCAATGCCACTGTAACGGCCGTGAACGAGGGTACCGGCTCGGTGTATGCGATGAAGACCTCGAGCGGAGGCACCTACACCTTTGACCTACTGCAGGTGGGACGTTACACGATCAAGACAGAAGCCCCAGGATTCAAGCAGTTCATCTCGACGGGGAACGTGCTGGCGATTGGCGTTCCGACGAGCGTGAATCCGAAGCTGGAGATCGGCGGTGGAACCGAGGTTGTGACAGTCCAAGGTGGTTACGACCTTGTGCAGACGGAGTCCTCTGGTAACTTCGGCGCGATGATCGACACCGTTACGCTGACACAGCTTCCGATTGTGGGAACGCGCGGTCGCAACCCTCTCGGCCTGGTGCAGTATGTTCCGGGTGTCGTGGTGAACGGAGCAAACGCGACCGGCGGCGGCATCAACGTGAATGGATCGCGCGATCGCGCGTGGAATTACGTAATGGACGGCATCGACGCGAACGAGAGCTCTTCGGGCGGATCGAACACGTCGCCGCCGCACCAGAATCCTGACATGCTCTCAGAGTTTCGCGTGATCACATCGGCTCCTACGGCAGAGTATGGTCGCAACTCCGGAGCGCAGGTCGTGATGGTGACGAAGTCGGGAACGAACCAGTGGCACGGCAATCTGTTCTGGTTCTATCAATCACCGTTTTTGCGTGCGAATACGCCTCAGAACAAGGCGACGACTCCTATTACGCCTCGCTCGCAGTATGTGCAGAACGTTCCGGGCGGATCGCTTGGCGGGCCTATCTGGAAGGACAAGGCGTTCTTCTTCGCGAACGTGGAACTGCTGCATGCGTCCACGAGCACATTGACAACCCGGACGGTCTACACGTCGCAGGCACGGCAGGGATTGTTCCGTTACGCCTCCAGCGCCGGCAGCCGCAACCAGCCGTCGGGCGCCTCGGGTGCATCCGTCGACCCCAACGGCAATCCGATTGTTCCGTACAGCACCTATGACATGGTTGCCAACGATCCCTTCCACAAGGGATTGGACCCGTCGATGAAGGACTTTCTTGCGTTGGCTCCGCTGCCGAATACCTTCCAGACGGGTGATGGTTTGAACTACGCCGGTTATTCGTTCGTCGCTCCCTCGACTGATAAGCAGGTGGACCTGACGTTCAAGATCGACTATCGGTTCAACGATAAGAATGCACTTTACTTTCGCTGGATGTCAGGCCATCAGAACACGTACGCCGATTCGACGAACGCTGGTCTGCAGACCTTTCCGGGGCTTCCGGCTGTCGTAAATACGTTCCGGCTGCCACGTAACTTTGCTTTCAACTACCGCTGGAGCCCGACGCCGAGGCTGACGAATGAGTTTGTCGTGGGAATGAACCGGTTCGGCTATCGATTTGAGAATCCGGCAGGCGCTACTGCGCAAAAGACGCCGTTCAACCCAAACCTCGTAACCGCTCCGCTGAACTCCTACCTTGGGAACAATCGCTACCTTACGACGATTCAGCTGGTGGACAATGTGACGATGGTGCGGGGCGCCCACATCTTCAAGACGGGCATCAACTTCCGCTATGGGCGCGAGATCGATCAGCGCGGCTCCGTCGGCTCTCTGAATGCGATTCCGCAGGTGACGTTCTCAACGGGGTCGAACCCGGTAAACACGGCGCAGTACAAGACGCCCGCGACGGGCATCAACACCAGCAACGATCAGCCAAACCTCTACAGCGCGATCAACGACATGCTTGGACGTGTGGGCTCGCTGCAAGCGGGCTACGTGGCGCAGCCAGACCTGGCGGCGTTCAAGCCGGCTGGAACGGTCAACAATATGGATCACCGCTGGCCGGAGTATGACTTCTACGTACAGGACACATGGAAGGCGTTGCCAAATCTGGTGCTGGACTTCGGACTGCGGCTGGATGCGCGACAGGCTCCGAATCTGCACAGCTTCCCCGGACTTGTCCCGAATCAGTCGGTGAACTACGGGACGGCCCTTACCAAGACTCTGCAGTTCGTGCATGGGCCATTCATGGATAATCGCTGGACGAACTTCGGTCCTTCGATAGGCTTTGCGTGGGATCCGCTGAAGGACGGTAAGACGTCAGTCCGCGGAAACTTCCGCATGGCGTTCGATCGCATCAATTCGTTCTCGTTCTCGTCGTCGGTCTTCCAGGGCATGCCGGGACTGACGTATCAGGTTACAAACTCGACGATCGGCCAGGACAATTTCACGACTGGAACGGCAGGCATGCGCGCGTCGAGCTGGGCTCCTCCGACTCCGACGGCAACTCCATTGGCTCTGACGACTCCGCCGGCCTACAGCTTGAATACGCTGACGGTTTCGGATCCGAGCATGCAGACCCCAACGGTTGCAATGTGGGGCCTGAGCATCCAGCGAGAGCTGATCAAGAACACGGTCTTCACGATGACCTACATCGGCAACCACGGGACCCATCTGTATGGCGGCTACGACAGCAACCAGTCTGAAATCTTCTCAAACAACTTCCTTACAGCCTTCCAGCAGGTTCAGGCGAACCAGGATAGTCCGCTGATGACGCAGATCATCTCGTCGGATACGCGTCGCCTCGCAGGCGAGAGCGGAACGGCCTTCATCAAGCGCAACTACGCGTCGAATCTGAGCACCAATAATGTTGCTGGACTGGCTACTTCGCTGGCAACGAGACTGCAGAATGCGACGACGGCTAATCCGAACGGGGTGCCGCTCGTGGTTTCTTCGGGCTTACCCGCGAGCTTCTTCAAACCCTACTCACAGTACTTGGGCGGCATGTATGTCCTGCAGTCGCGAGACTACTCGAACTACAACGGCCTCCAGATGCAGATGGAAAGGCGGTTCTCAAGAGGCTTCTTGATGACGGTGAATTACACCTACTCGAAGTCGCTGGATACGCGCTCGTACGATCCGGCGTTTACGCTGGTTGCGACGGGTAGTTCGCAGTCGGCAGCGGGCACACCGTTCGACTACCGCAAGCCGAGCCTGAACTATGGTGCCGCGGACTTCGACAACACTCACGTGGTGAACGGCTATTACGTGCTTGATATGCCGTTCGGGCATGGACGTAAGTTCGGCTCGCAGTGGAATCGTGGGCTGGATTGGCTTGCTGGCGGATGGCAGGTCTCGGGTGACGGCTACTGGCAGTCGGGCCGTCCGCTGACGATCTTCGCGGGATCCAATACCTACGGAAGCTCCGTGCAGTCGCCTGCTTCGTGCGATCACTGCGACGCGCACATGGGCCACGTGCATACGGAGATCGTAGGCGGAGTTCAGCAGACGTTCTTCCTGACACCGGAACAGCGTGCGAAGTTCTACATTCCGGCGGCGGGGCAGTTCGGCAACACGGGACGCAACTGGCTTCGCCAGAACGCAACCTGGAGCATGGATGCGAACCTTTCAAAGTCGTTCAGGACATGGAAGGAGCAGTATCTGCAGCTTCGGTTTGAAGTGCAGAACGTGATGAACACCAGGTCGTACGACACGATGGGTTCGCAGCTGATTACGTCGACAGTCTTCGCACGGCTGAATGCGGCGACCGACGGCGTAACGAACAGCTCGCCTCGACGGGCGCAGCTGGCGGCGAAGTACGTTTTCTAACCAAGCTAGAGATGAGAAACGGCGCGTGGTTCAGTCCTCGCGCCGTTTTCTTTTTGCAGAGTAAAGATTTGTTCCTATTTCGGTTGCGAATTACGCCCGCTCGACGATAACCGCGGTTCCGTACGCGAGGACTTCGGTGACACCCTGCATGAGCTCATTGGCGTCGTAGCGCGCGGCGATGATGGCATTGGCACCATGTTCTGCAGGCGTGCTGCATCATCATGGCGAAGGCGTCCTGGCGGGTCTTTTCGCAGAGCTGCGAAAGGATGGTGATGTTGCCGCCGATGACGGTCTGGAGGCCGGCGCCTATGGTGCCGAAGATCGAGCGCGAGCGGACGACGATCCCGCGCACGACACCCAGATTGCGAACTACCCGATAGCCGGGCAGTTCGAGCGCTGTGGTGACCATAGTGGCATCGAAGACGGCCGGGGCTGGCGGATACGAGGACATATCGAAGTTGCTCCGTTATGCAGAATTAGTGTGTGTCTGCGGGCAGAGCGATTCTATGCCTTGTCGCGAAGCCGGTCGAGGAGATTTGTAACTGCGCCTGTGTCGATGGCGTGCGCGGCCAGATCTACGCCTGCAGGAATGGTGGGAGCGAGATCTGCAGCGACGAGGACAGCTGCAGCGTTGAGCAAAACGATGTCACGGCGAGGCCCGGGTGCGCCTGCGAAGACATCGGTAAGAATAGCCGCGTTAGTCTGGGCATCGCCGCCAATCAGGGTTTCGATCGGAGCGCGGGAGAGGCCAGCCTCCTCCGGCGTAAATATGGAGTGGGTGACTACTCCGTTGTGCACCTCAGCCAGCTGAGTAGGACCGGAGATGGAGATCTCGTCTAGACCACGCGTTGTGCCGTCAGGATATTCGGCGGTTCCGTGGACGACGAAGGCATGACGTGTTCCCAGAAGAGCCATGGTTTTAGCGACCAGAGAGACGGCGTGTGCAGCATAGACCCCCATGACCTGCGCGGAGGCTCCGGCAGGGTTCGTGAGCGGACCTAAAAGGTTGAATACCGTGCGGACGCCAAGCGCCTTGCGAACAGGCATGACTGCCTTCATTGCCGGATGCAGGCTAGGCGCATGCAGAAAGGCAAAGCGATGCCGGCGGAGAGAGTCTGCCGCTTCAGCAGGCGTTAGGTCTACGGGCACGCCAAGAGCCTCAAGAACATCGGCCGATCCACATTGTGAGGTGATGGCCCGGTTACCGTGCTTGGCGACGGAAGCTCCGGCGGCCGCGGCGACCAGGGCGGCCGCGGTGGAGATGTTGAAGGTTCGGCTGCCGTCTCCGCCTGTCCCACAGGTATCGACGAGAATTGCCTGTTCCGCCACGCTGAGTGAGATGGGCGTGACGGCTGAGCGCATGGTGTCCACGAAACCCGCGACCTCTTCGGGGGTTTCTCCGCGCGAGGCCAGGGCCCCCATAAGTGCGGCGATCTCTATGTCGCTGAGTGAGCCCGAGAGAATCTGCTGAAGCAGATCGCGGGCCTGCTCACGGCTGAGGGAAGTGCGCCCCTCGATGACGTGCTTCAGATGTGGCTGTGGGGGCATTCTTATCAAGGTTAGCAGGCCGCGGTAAGGAGCAACTTCTGTCTGGACCTTGGGAAGCCGTTGAGCAGGCGTCCAGTTACCTGTGAAGAACCGCAAAATAAAGCGGGTAGACTGCGATAACCGCACGATTGTTCGCGTTTCGCATTGCGAGTCGTCGTTTTGCTCCGCTACACTTCTCGCGCGGGCGAAATTCACGAAGACACCTATGAAAATTCACGAGTATCAGGCAAAAGAGATTCTGCGGAAGTATGGCGTGCCGGTTCCGGGCGGCGAGATGGCACGACGCTGGAAGAGGCGGACACGGGCCGCGAAGGACCTTTTCGACAAGGGCAACGCGGTGGTGGTGGTGAAGGCGCAGATTCATGCCGGCGGCCGCGGCAAGGGCGGCGGCGTGAAGGTGGTGAAGTCGCTGGACGATGCCGATCGACGGCGTCGAAGGCGATCCTCGGGATGCAGCTGGTGACGCACCAGACCGGGCCGCAGGGGCAGAAGGTGCAGCGGCTGCTGATCGAAGAGGGCTCGGCGATCGACCGCGAGCTTTATCTCGGGCATCGTGCTGGATCGCGCGGCGGCGAAGGCTGGTGTTTATGGCTTCGCAGGCGGGCGGCATGGAGATTGAGGAGGTCGCGCATGAGACTCCGGAGCAGATCTACAAGGAGTACATCGATCCGGCGGTCGGGCTTGCAGCCGTACCAGGCGCGCAAGCTGGCGTTCAAGCTGGGGCTGAAGCCGACGCAGATCAACGATGCGGTGAAGTTCATGACTGGGGCTGTACAAGGCGTTCATCGAGACGGACTCGACGCTGATGGAGATCAATCCCTTCATCACGACGAAGGACGACAAGCTGCTGGCGCTGGACTGCAAGATCAACTTCGACGACAACGCGATGTTCCGGCACAAGGACCTGAAGGAGCTGCGCGATCTGGCGGAGGAAGATCCGCTGGAGGTGGAGGCGTCGAAGTTTGCGCTGAACTACATCAAGCTGGACGGCACGATCGCCTGCATGGTGAACGGCGCCGGTCTGGCGATGGCGACGATGGACATCATCCAGTACGCCGGCGGGAAGGCGGCGAACTTCCTCGATGTGGGCGGCGGCGCGAACCAGGAGCAGATTGAGAATGCGTTTGGGATTCTGCTGAGCGACCCGAATGTGAAGGCGATCTTCATCAATATCTTCGGCGGCATTCTGCGCGTGGATGTGCTGGCGACGGCGGTTGTGGCGGCGGCGAAGAAGCTGAATGTGCAGATTCCGATCATTCTGCGGCTTGAAGGCACGAACGTGGAAGAGGGCCGCAAGATTCTGGAGGAGTCGGGACTTGAAGTTCGAGGTGGGCGCAACGATGAAGGAAGCTGCTGATCTGGCCGTTGCCGCTGCGAAAGGTGGTAAGTAATGGCAGTTCTGGTTGATAAGAATACGCGGCTGATCGTGCAGGGAATTACCGGGCGTGAGGGCACGTTCCACGCGAAGGCCTGCGCGGAGTACGGCACGAAGGTTGTGGGTGGAGTTACGCCGGGCAAGGGCGGCACGACGCATGAGGGCTGGCCGGTCTTCAACACGGTCGAAGAGGCGGTGAAGGAGACGGGCGCGAATGTGTCGGTGATCTTTGTGCCGCCGCCGTTTGCTGCGGATGGGATTCTTGAGGCCGCGGCTGCGGGGCTGCCGCTGGTGATCTGCATCACCGAGGGCATTCCGGTGCTGGACATGGTGAAGGCGTGGGAGGTCGTGAAGCAGTCGAAGTCGCGGCTGATCGGGCCGAACTGCCCGGGCGTGATCTCGCCGGGTAAGGCGAAGGTCGGCATTATGCCGGGCCGGATTCACAAGGAAGGCATCGTCGGCATCGTGTCGAAGTCGGGCACGCTGACCTATGAGGCGGTGTACCAGCTGACGACGCGCGGCATTGGGCAGTCGACGGCGATCGGCATCGGCGGCGACCCGATTATCGGGACCACGCACATCGATGCGCTGAAGCTGCTGAACGAGGATCCGGAGACCGAGGCGATCATCATGATCGGCGAGATCGGCGGCTCGGCGGAAGAGGCTGCGGCGAAGTACATCAAGGAGAACGTGAAGAAGCCGGTGGTCGGCTTTATCGCGGGGCAGACGGCTCCTCCGGGACGCCGGATGGGCCATGCGGGCGCGATCATCTCAGGCGGCGAGGGTACGGCTGCCGAGAAGATGAAGGCGATGAGCGAGGCGGGGATCACCGTGGTGAAGTCGCCGGCAGAGATCGGCGAGGCCATGGCGAAGGTGCTGGGAAAGGCTTAAGGCTATCTTTGTTGCCGCCGGTAGAAGAGGCCGGCGGCGAGGAAGACCATCGCAACTAGGAAAGCCAGTTGGGCGTGTTGCATGGAGTGGAAATGGAGGCTGATTACTCCGTCCACGACCCATGCTGCGAAGCCGACAAACCATATCCATGCGAAGTTCCGCATGGAGGTAGGATGCGTCTGCCCGGCTGAGCGCGCCATGACCCGTTCGGGTGCTTGCTTTACACTGGAATCAGCAGAAAACAGCAAGGGAGAACTACGTTGTCACAGCGCACATTCAGCATCATCAAGCCGGACGCGGTCGTAAGGGACACGCCGGCGCCATCCTGGCCGAGATTGAAAAGGCCGGATTCAAGATTGTTTCGATCAAGAAGGTTTCGATCTCGAAGGCCCAGGCAGAGGGCTTCTACTACGTCCATGCAGCGCGCCCGTTCTTCGGCGAGCTGACCGAGTTCATGTCCAGCGGACCGATCTTCCCCATGGTCCTCGAGAAGGACAACGCCATCGCCGATCTGCGCAAGCTGATGGGCGCGACCAACCCGGCACAGGCGGAAGAAGGAACGATCCGCAAGAAGTTTGCGGCTTCGATCGGCGAGAACGCCATTCACGGATCTGACGCCGAGGAGACGGCCGCATTTGAGATCGGCTACTTCTTTGCTGGTTTTGAACTGAAGTAGGGTTTATGAACATAGAGGCAGCTGCCAGTACCTTGGCGGCTGCCTTCTTGTTTTGGGACCCTAGAGCAATTTCCTGAAGTGAATGCAGCGGTCGACTACCTCGAAGCCGAGTGCCTGATGGGCCTGTAGCGAGTTGCGCTCGTCAATCCAGGTATCGGACGCCATCTCTCGACAGCCAAGGCCGCGAGCCCAGTCTTCTGCCGCCCGCATCATCGCAGTTCCGATGCCTTGTCTGCGATGCTCTTCGCGGACGAACCAGCCTTCGACGTAGCCCACAGGATGTGAAGGGTTGCAACCGTCGGCGTGGGAGCGGAGATCCACCTGGAGGAAGCCGGTAAGCCTACCTTCTTGGTCGGAAGAGACGAAGATCGTGAAGGGCAGACCGCCGCATATCTTCGCTTCGATAAGCTCTTCAATCTCGGCTTGATGCGAAGAAGCAGTGGCGTCAGGCCAAAGCAGGGCGCACAGTTCCGCAATCTCTGCGGAGTCGCTGAGGTTAGCTTGTCGAATGAGCGGATCGGGCATAGTGCCTTGTTAGAGACACTGCGACGCTTTCCGGTTACATCTTCATTTTGTAAAAAGCTTGAGGTCGATGGACTCGCCCATTGACTTATAGCCGGCGTCGCTGGGGTGAAGATGATCGCCGCCGTCGGCGGTTGTGGAGAAGACGGATGGGTTCGCCGGGTCCTGGGTCGCCTTGTCGAAATCGACGAAGCCGTCGAGCACATTCGTCGTGCGAATCCATTGGTTCACGGCCTGGCGCATCTGCTCGCCCCCCGGGGAGGCGTATTTGGCTCCGACGTACGGCGTCAGGGTAGCGCCGTAGACCTTGATGCCGTGTGTGTGGGCACGTGTGGCGAGTTGGCTGAGACCTGCGATAAGGTCGTCGGCGGAGACGATATCGTAGGGACTGTTGGGGTCCATGGCGTGGCCGATATCGTTGATGCTCTCGAGGATGACGAGGTACTTCACCCCTGCCTGCGCGATGACATCGCGGTCGAACCGTGCCAGTGCGTTCGGACCGGTGTTGTCGTGGAGGACACGGTTGCCGCCGATTCCTTCATTCAGGACGCCAAGGTTGCGCGTCTTTTTGTCGGCCTGCAGGCGACGAGCGAGTACGTCGGGCCAGCGCATGTTCGCGTTGCGGGTGCTGCGCGCTCCGTCGGTGATGCTGTCGCCGAACGTGACGATGGCGCCGCTGTCGCCATCGGCGCGAACGTCGATTCCTTTCAGGAACGGCCAGTTGGTGATCTCTGTGGGTGAGTCCAGCGATTTTGCTCCGGCGACGTTGCCGGGCGCGGCGTAACTGGTCTGATTGGCGAAGGAGTGATGCGTGACCTGCTGGATAGTCTGGACCGGAATGACGATGCTGACGGCCACGTCGGAGAGCGGCGGAAGTTTCACGCCAGTCTGGTCGCTGACGACGAGTGCGCCCGGAGGGATGGTGACGGAACTCCGGCCGCCGAAGGTGAGCGGGTGGGCGGTTGTTGTGTCGATCTCACTGCCGGTGGTCCGCAGCGCGATTGAGGCGGAACTGACGATCAGGGGGTCGAGACCGAATTCGTTGGTGAGAATCACGCGGGAGGTGTCGCCGCCGATCGAGACGTGGACGATTTCCCGGTAGGTGGTCTCGTCGGCCCCGTACTTCTTGTCCGTATTAGGCAAAGCGACCGGCGAGGTGGCCCAGGTTCCGACCCAGTGGTCAGGCGGAGCGGCGGCCGCCGGAGTTGGTGCGAAAGAAGCGATGAAGAACAGCAGAGTAGCGAAGAAGGGGAGTGATCGGCCGCGTTGAATCATGAGCTTCCTTTGATGTGGATTGAAGCGACGCTCCATATTACCGTTTGTTTGGCGACGATAGCGCTGTGAAGTATATTGGCGGGGTTGCGCTAATGGACGAAATCCGGGGTGTAAGTGGGGTTTCGTATCTGGCGATGCCAGAGAAACAGAAGAGGGATGAATGACGATGCGATGGCTAAGGATTATGCTGCTTAGCATGACGACTGCGAATGGCAGCACATGGATCGGTGACAAAGGCGTCGTTCGGCACGATGCCGGACGGAACGGCGGTCGACGTTTACACGCTGAAGAGCGATGCGATCGAGGCCAGGATTATGACATACGGAGCGCGTCTCGTCTCGATTGCAAGACAGCGGACCGCGACGGCAAGATGGCCAATGTCGTGCTGGGCTACGACTCGGTGGAGGGCTATCTGGACGATCCGGGCCCGCATTTTGGCGCGATCGTTGGGCGCTACGGCAACCGGATTGCGAAGGGGACGTTCCCGCTTGAGGGCAAGACGTACCATGTGCCGATGAACAACGGTGCGAACTCGCTGCACGGCGGCACGGCGGGATTCGACAAGAAGGTATGGAAGGCGCGTGAGGTTGCGGAGGGTGTGGAACTGACGCTGGTCAGCCCGGATGGCGACATGGGATATCCGGGAACGCTGACGGTGCATGTGCGCTACTCGCTTCACCATAATGCTTTGCGGATCGATTACAGCGTCTCGACGGACAAGGCAACGGTGGTGAACCTGACGAACCACGCCTACTTCAACCTTGGCGGTCAGAGCAATCCAAGCCGATTCTGAATGAAGAGATCATGATTCCGGCGGACAAGTACACGCCGGTGGATGCCGGGTTGATTCCAACAGGAGAACTGGCGCCGGTTGAAGGAACGCCGATGGACTTCCGCAAGTCGACGGTGATCGGCAAGCGGATCAACGACAACTTCGAGCAGTTGAAGATCGCCGGTGGCTACGACCACAACTGGGTGCTGCGCGGCGCGAACGGAGAGGTGAAGACGGCGGCGCGGGTCTACGATCCGGCGAGCGGGCGCGTGCTGACGGTGACCACGACGGAGCCGGGCGTGCAGTTCTACACCGGCAACTTCCTCGATGGCAGCTTCAAGGGTGCGGGCGGATGGCCGTATGTGAAGAACGCTGGCCTGTGTCTGGAGACGCAGCACTTTCCAGACTCGCCGAATCATCCTTCGTTCCCGACGACGGAGTTGAAGCCGGGCGAGACGCGGCACAGCATGACGACGTTTACCTTCTCGACACAGGCGAAGTAGAGTCGCAAGGACACGCAGAGGCATGAATAAGGTTGTATCGTCAGCGGATGCGGCGGTCTGCGGATATTGCGGCTGGTTCGACGATCATGCTGGGCGGCTTTGGGCTTTGCGGTATTCCGGAGAACCTGATTGCGGCGCTGGTGAAGCGTCGCATCACGGGGCTGCACACCATCAGCAACAACATGGGAGTCGATGGCTTCGGCATGGGGCTGATGCTCGAAGCGGGGATGATCGCCTCGCATATTGGCAGCTATGTGGGTGAGAACCGGCGGCTGGAACAGATGGTGCTCAAGGGCGAGCTGGATCTGACGCTGATTCCGCAGGGAACACTGGCGGAGCGGATTCGCGCCGGTGGCGCGGGGATTCCGGCGTTTCTATGTGCCGACGGGGCTGGGAACGATCGTTGCTGAGGGCAAGGAGACGCGGCAGATTGGTGAGCGGACCTATGTTCTGGAGACTGCATTGCGTGCCGATGTTGCGCTTAGTGAAGGCGTGGAAGGGCGATCGGCTGGGAAATCTCGTGTATCGCAAGACGGCGCGGAACTTCAATCCGGTGATGGCGACTGCCGCGGACTTGACGATCGCGGAGGTGGAGGAGCTGGTCGAGCCGGGGGAGCTTGATCCGGACCACATCGTGACGCCGGGGATCTATGTGAAGCGGATTGTCGTCGGTGAGCGATACCTGCAAGCCGATCGAGTCGAAGTTTATCAAGGCGCAGGCAGGAGGTGCGGCATGACGGCAAAGAGAGGATTGCGCGACGGATCGCGCGAGAGGTTCAAGGATGGCTTCTATGTGAATCTCGGCATCGGGCTGCCGACGATGATCGCGTCGTATCTGCCGGCTGGGATCGACGTGATGTTCCAGTCGGAGAACGGGATGCTGGGCGTAGGGCCTCCGCCGATCTGACGAGCAGGCTGATCCCGATCTGATCAATGCGGGCAAGCAGCCGGTAACGGAGCTGCCGGGCTGCTCGTACTTCGCCAGCGAGGAGTCGTTCGCGATGATTCGCGGCGGCCACATGGATATGAGCGTACTGGGAGCGATGCAGGTGGATGAAGCAGGGCAACCTGGCGAACTGGACGATTCCCGGCAAGATGGTGAAGGGAATGGGCGGGGCGATGGATCTCGTGGCGGGAGCGCGTCGCGTGATCGTTGCGATGGAGCACCAGACGAAGGATGGCGGAGTCGCGGATTTTGAAGCGTTGCACATTGCCTCTGACTGGAACGCACGTCGTGCACGACATTGTGACGGAGCTTTGCTGGATCAAGGTGACGCGCGATGGATTGGTCCTGACTGAGGTGGCCGAGGGAGTAAATCCGGCTGAGGTCCAGGCCCGAACCGAGGCCAGGCTAATTGTTGCTCCGGACATTCGCACGATGGCGGCGCTCTAGCGATGGGTACGCCGCACGAAGACGCGATCGATATATTCTCCTACGCGCTTAAAAGTGCCAATGTTGAACGCGCGATGGAGCAGCGCGTTCGCTTCAACGACAACGGCACGATGGAGATCGACGACCGTCGCTACGGGTTGCGCGAGTATCGAAGATGCATCCTTATTGCCTTAGGTAAAGCGGCTGCGGCGATGACAGCGTCTTTTCTTCGTCACGGCAAAAAGGCCGCAGAGCGGTTCGAAGGAGTGATCGTAACGCCCGAACCTTTCGACCCACCTTCCTGGCGCTTCAAGACGTTCTGTGGTGGCCATCCCACACCCAACGTTGCCTCAATGGAGGCCGGTGAAGAGATATTGCGACTGCTCTCCACGCTTACGCAGAATGACTTCGTCGTTTTTCTTATTAGCGGGGGCGGATCGTCCTTGGTCGAACAGTTTCTTTCACCAAATACGTCATTGGAGACGATCGCGCAGACTCATAAAGCGCTTGTGGAATGCGGCGCGCCCATCACCGCGATGAATGCAGTCCGCAAGCACCTGTCTTCCGTAAAAGGAGGAAGGCTTGCGGCCGTAGCTGCCCCGGCTGAGCAGCTCACAATCGTCATCTCCGATGTTCCTGTAGGCGCTCTCGATGCGATCTCGTCTGGCCCAACCACACCCGACCGCAGCACGGTGGAGGAGGTTTATCAGATTGCAGAGGAGTATCGACTCGTCGAACGGCTGCCTCCTACGATTGGCAAGCAGATTACGGCCCGCACATTGCCGGAGACGCCGAAGCCAGGGGAGAGCATCTTTGGCCGATCGTATTGGTCGGTGTTGCTCGATAGTTCCTCGCTTGAGGCGACCGCTGCGAAGCGTGCTGAAGAGCTGGGATGGCACGTCGAGATAGACGATACCTGCGACGACTGGAGCGCGGAAAAAGCAGCCGAGTACCTAGTCGAACGCGTTCGTGTGTTGCGTCGCAAGCATGGGCGGGTATGTCTTCTTTCTGCGGGCGAGATCACAGTTGCAGTGCCTCGCGAGGCTACGGGCAAGGGTGGTAGAAATCAGCACTTCGCTCTGTTGGCGAGCAAACTGATAGCCGCCGACTCCGTGACGGTTCTCAGTGCCGGGAGCGACGGTATTGATGGAAATAGCCCCGCGGCCGGTGCTGTGGTAAATGGCGAGACGATGGCCCGCGCTGCCCGTGAAGGCTACCCAGTTGACGCGGCGCTGGCTATTTTTGACAGCTATTCGTTGTTTTCACTGCTCGAAGATGGAATTACGATCGGGCGTACGCAAAACAATCTGCGCGACCTCCGTGTTCTACTCGCTTCATAGGCCTAGCGAAGAGCAAGCCGCGTAAGCCACGGCACGTAGGCAAGCAGCGAGACCAACAATCCCATCAGGCAGGCGAGCGCCAAACTATAAATCAGCACGAGCCGCAGCAATGTTCCTTCGTTCCCATAGTTGTTGGTGGCTGTCGTTGCAACGACAAGGCTCTGTGGAGCGATCATCTTGCCCATGACCCCGCCGGCGGAGTTGGCAGACGTCATCAAATAGGGCGAGAGGCCAAGCTGTTGCGCCGTGAGCTTCTGCAGGCTTCCGAATAGCACGTTCGACGATGTGTCGGAACCCGTTGAGGCCGTTCCCAGCCATCCTATGAGTGTTCCGAAGAAAGGGTAGAAGACACCTGTGCGCGCAAAGGCCAGCCCCAGGGTTGCATCCATCCCCGAGTAACGGGTGACGAATCCAATCGCCATCAACGCGGCAATAGTGATGAACGTGAACCGCATCGTGACCATGGTTTCGAAAAAAGCCTTCGCGATCTCACGTGGTCGGATCTTCATAGCCAACCCCGCGAGCAGAGCTGCAAAAAAGATTCCGGTGCCGGTCGCCGAAAGCCAGTTGAAGTTGAATACGGCCGGTTCGGCGACAGATACCGGAACGGCTGGCGGCATACGTAGAACCGCCTGATGCAGGCCCGGAATGGCGATGTGAACGCTGCCGATGGAGTCGAGTAGTTTGCTGATCTTCGGAATACCCCAAAGCACGACGAAGCCCGAGAGGATGGCCCACGGCAGTGCGGCACGCGCGACACTTCCGTCCGCCCTCGTCACGCTGATTTCGGAACGTGGCGGAACCTCCTCAAGCGAGGCATTGAGAATGCGCTTTGGCTTCCAAAAGCGAAGGAAGACGAACAGGACTCCTATCGTGAATCCCGACGAGAGAATGTCGACCAGCCACGGACCATGCAACGTCGCCACCAGCAACAATGTGAGCCCATACGTGGCACCCGCGATGAGGATCGCAGGCCATACTTCTAGCATTGCGGCGAAACCTGCATAGGCCCACACGAGCCAGAAGGGAACCAGCAGGCAAAAAGGAGCAATCATGCGAGCGATCACGCGCGATAGCAACACCGTATCCAGGCCAGTGACGCCATGCAGTGCGACAATCGGAATGCCCAGTCCGCCGAAGGCTACCGGTGCGGTGTTTGCCAGCAGTGACAGCGACGCCGCCTGAAGCGGTCGGAAGCCGAGGCCAATAAGAATTGTGCCGCAGACGGCTACGGGAGTTCCAAATCCTGCGGATCCTTCGAAGAATGCACCGAAGGCAAATGCGATTAGCAGTAGCTGAAGACGGCTGTCCTGCGTCACAGTAACCAGGCCGTCCTGAAGCAGGGTAAACCTACCCGAGTGATGGGTAAGTTGATAAAGAAAAAGCACAGGGAAGACGATCCAGCAGATGGGGAACAGACCATATGCCGCGCCATAGCCCGCCGCCAGTAGGCCCACTCGAGCAGGCGCATGAAAGATCGTTATCGCTACGACGAGAGCGGTGGCGAGTCCGGCAAGAGCTGCGAGGTGCCCCTTGATGCGGAGACCTCCCATGGCGATCAACAGCACAGCCAGTGGCAATGCTGCGCATGCGGCAGAGAGCAGCCAATGGCCTGCTGGGTTGTAACTCTGTGGCCACGCTAGGCTTGTCCCAAATAGCGTATGCACGCTAATCAGGGATTGAGTGGCAGATGCTAGGCTAAAAATAGTGATTCGAATCGGGTTCCTCGCCAGATGTGAGTGGTGCCCAGTATGTGTGATTCGTAGGCAGCTGTAAATATATGAAATGTCGGTAAGATGTTTTCCTTGGACAGCCCAGCTGCCGCGGTAAAGCATCTCACAGGAGTAAGGAAAAGCTTCTCAAAGAAATGACCTCCTGGACCCCATCGCCGGCTGACCGAGATAGTGCGCCTCTCGTCCTGATCGTCCTGATCAATTGGAACAGTTTCGAAGAGACGCAGGCCGCAGTAGAGTCTGTGCTTCGCATGGACTATCCCAATTTTCGAGTCCTGATCATTGATAACGGATCAAAGGATCATTCAGTCTCTCAGCTTCGAGAGATTACTGGCGACCGAGTTAAATCTTCTCGAATCGCGGGAAAATACCGGCTACACCGGCGGATGCAACCTTGGTATTGAGCAGGCACTCAGCATAGGTGCGCAATACGTCTGGCTGCTGAACAACGACGCTGTCGTGGAGCGGGACGTGTTGTCATCGCTCGTCGTCACCGCCGAGCAGGACAAGCGAATCGGTCTGATAACCCCAAGGATTGCCACTCTCAATGGCGAAAGAATCACCTTCGCGGGCGGCGTCATCTCCACAAAGAAGGCGTTCTATAACGAGACGAATGATCCTGTGGTCGCAGCGGAATGGGCTGCCCAGTATCCCGAAGCCGGCCTTGTAATCGGGACGGCGATGCTGGTGCGAGTGGAACTTGTGCGAAGGATTGGGATGTTAGACACAACCTTTTTCGCCTATTTCGAAGACATCGACTATTCTGCTCGAAGCGTGGCAGCAGGCTTCCGCAACGTCGTCGATTCGAACTCAGTTGTTCGCCACTTCGAGAAGAATCGGAACACGAAACCGCTGGAGATCAAGCCACACTACTGGTATTACATGGCTCGGAACGAGAGCAGGTTCTGGAAAAAGCACTTGGGCCTGTCAAAAAGCCTCAAGCTCACGTGGTACAGCTGCAATGGTTTTCTACGTCACTTCAATCGTCTGGGCAGCAGGCCCGAGAGCCAGGCTGCGATCCTCGCCGGTTTGTGGGATGGATGGCGCGACCGCAGTGGTCCATACAATCCTAAGAGACGTATGCCGGCTATACCCTCCGCACTGGTCCGGTTGTACAGCCGGCGGAGATCCCTGCAGCCGTCTTCGTCCGTACCTGCGGATGAACCCAGAGTCGACGTGGAACCGCCTCTTCTCAAAGAGGAACGCGACTCTATCAAGGCTTAGCTGCGGCGCTAGTAGGGGAGTTTTCCAAGTCTTGAAAGTAATACCGTCTCTGATCGGAACAACAGATTGTCGAGACTTGTCGCCATACGTAGCACGTTCATGGGCTGCATGTGCTCCGGAGTATTGATCCCGCCGTAAAACGAGAAGCACATCTTGTATCCGGCTGCGCGTGCGATCTTCTCCGTGTCTGGAGTGAAGCTCCCGCGAATTCCCACAGGGTAAGCGAGGGTGTCGACTTTATCCCCAAGGTTTGTCTCAATATTCTTTTTCGACTCGGTGAGCTCCCATTGCTGGGTCTCAGGAGGCATCTGTCCGAGGATGCCGTGTGTCTGCGTGTGCGATCCGATCGTCATACCCGCGGCCTTCATCTCGCGGGCCTCTTCCCAGCTGATAAAGCGGCGGCCTGTTGCCGGCACTTCACAACCAGCCTCCTGACGCAGTTCCGCCAACAATTTGTCCCCGTGTACGTTGTCTTTGCGCTTGTAGTGGCGCAGGACTGCGTAAATTGCCGGCTCGCGGTCAGCCTCAAGAGTCAGGGTTAACGGCACCGGAGTTGAGAGCGTGATCTGTGACTTCGGGCTGTTGCGAACGAGGTACGCTATCTCATCCCACCAGGGCACTGTAGATGTGCCAACATACTCTGGAACCAGAAAGAAAGCGGCGGCGCAGTCGTTGGCCTTTAGCACCTGGAACGAAGTAGCGTAATCGTTTCGATATCCATCGTCAAAGGTGATGGCAATGTGCATCCGTTTCAGCGGAGCCTTACCTGAAACCAACGCCTCCAACTCTTCGCCGGAAACAACATTGAAATGTTTTTTGAAATATTTGAGTTGCAAGTCAAACTGTTCTGCGCTGGCGCTGAATACTCCGCGATCAAAGCGCGTCGAGGCCGCATTGCCCACACGGTGATGATTGATGATCAGAATTCCGGGCTTTGCCCGAACCATCTCGAGAACACGCAACAGCCCTAAATTCTGCAGCGTCGTTGCGAATAGCCGTCTCTTCGACATGTGATGAACCTTCCGTACGATGATCTGGTCTTGTTTGATGCCAACTTCAACTCAGAGTTTTGAGCGCAAAACTAGTCAAGCTGGCGTCTTAATCCAAGCGAGCGAAGAATCGTCCCGCCAACAACTCGCGCGCACCCCTTCACAGTAGTTGCCGTTGGACGCCAGTCATGCAGGTCAAAGTCAAAGAAGGCAAGCTTGCCCCGGTATGTGTTTCGAATCTGGCCCCAGGTAAGTATGCCGCGCTCAACGTATCGCGGAAGCGCCGGAATATCTCGTCGAAGAACGATATGACGGAAGCCAAATTTCGTAGCCTCGAGGGGCTCAACAGGCTGGCCTATGAGATCGAGATAATGCAGCCAGCCGATCTCCACGCCAGCATAGACGGATGCGTCAGCGGTAACACTGTAGCGCGGATTTGCCTCGATCATCCGCACGACACCATCGCGCGTATCTCGCTTCACTTCGATCTCGCAGATGCCCACATAGCCGATACCGCGTAAGAACTTATCGCAGACCGCGGCTATCTCCTGGTCTACAACGGGTTCCACGATAGATCCGCTCCCGAAGAGAATCGGGTGTGCGCGCAGTTCATGCACGACTGTGTGTCCCAAGCGCCGGCTACCGGTGCCATATACCGAGAGATAGCAGTACTTGGCATCGTCGCCGCCTGCAATGATCTCTTGCGCTACGACCTCAGGGCGAAAGGGTTCCGTGAGCGCGTAGTCTGCCAACATCTGCTCGGGAGTGTCTGAGGTGCTCAGCTTGAGGCCTCGTAGCTTGTTCCCCGTTGGCAGAGCGTCCCACTCACGTTGGTGACGAGGTTTAATCAGGCAGGGAAAGCGGGCGTCCGCCACAAAACGGTCCAGATCTGCGCGTGACTGAATGTAGACCGTCCGCGGAATCGGTAGCCCGTGTTGTGCCGCAAGCGCATACTGCTGCTCTTTGGTTGCCAGCGCAGCCTGCACCGCAATCGACTCCAGCGAGAAGATATAGTGCTCCCGCAGCGCATCAGCGTGCCGCCCCAGCGCTGAAACAAAGATGTCTGCCGCGGGGATGATCACTGGTTTGGCCCCGAGCTGCCGGGCCAGGTCGATCATGAATGCGACCCATTCGTCTGGATTCGTATCAGGATTGGGGCAGAGGTACGACTTGCCGTAAGAGGACCGGAAACCTTCGTGACTGCCGTCGCAGTCGATTCCGACAACGCGCACGCCCCTGCGCAGCAGGTCGCGCATCAGGTTCAGACCCGTCTGGAAGACGCTTGCAACAACTACAGGTGGCCAATCATTCTGGGCGCGAAGCGGTGTCACGTGACAGTATCTCGCTGGAACAGGGTCGCGTACTTGGTGGGTCGTCGGATGCAAAAAGCCGGAAGACTGTAAAGACCAGCATACCAGTGCTGTTCACACTGCCCGCCCTGTTTTGTGGTCTGTGTTCTCAAGCAGCTACTGGGCTCGCGATCGTTCTTTGATGCTCTTGGCCAGCCGTTCTACTTCCTGAGCTTTCTTCACGACTGAAACTGAAAGCGTGTCCTTGTTACTTTTCGCCACTTCGGCCTTCAGCTCCTGTGTCAGTTGGTAAAGCTTTTCCGTATCGGCTAATAGCTCTGCTCGCTTGCGCTCCGCTGGAGACAGATTTGCAGCCTGGGCGGGTGTGGTTCCAGAATCTTTCTGGTTGGTTTTCGGGCTCTGTTTGTCAGCAGAGGAGCTACTCGACTGCGTCTGGCTTTGTCCGGCAAGAGCCAGGATCAGCCAGACAACCATCACGCTGTATATCCGCGGATATCGCCCAAAGCCCGTCATTGCCACCAGCACCTGCCTCCGTACCCTCAGGATTCCATAAAATCCAGCTTCTCAACCCATTCTATTCCGTCCAAAGCGAGAGCCATCCTGATGCAGGAATGGTTCTTGCAACTCGACGAAATTTTGACATCCTGCGGAGCACTAAGAGACGAGCACATTCGTCGTGCATTGGGAGGGGATTTCAAAGAAGAAGGAGTGGAGCACCGAGTGGGAATTGAACCCACGAATACTGGTTTTGCAGACCAGCGCGTTAGCCACTTCGCCATCGGTGCTCTGGGCTCCGCCGCATTGCGCGGCGGAGTGCAGTTGAAACAGATTACCTTACTTGGGCTGCGCCGTCGTGCGAAGGTACGGCTTCACCGTCTTATAGCCAGGAAAGATCTTGGCCGCGTCGTCGTTTGAGACAGCTCCGGTGATGATAACGTCCTCACCCTGCTTCCAGTTCGCCGGCGTCGCCACCTTGTGCTTCGCGGTCAGCTGCATGGAATCGAGTACACGGATGATCTCATCGAAGTTGCGTCCTGTGGTCATCGGGTAAGCCAGTGTCAGCTTGATGCGCTTATCGGGCCCGACGACGAACACCATACGCACAGTCGCGTTGTCTGCAGGAGTACGTCCTTCGCAGCTATCGCCCGCATCGCCGGGTAGCATGTCATACAGCTTGGCCACTTTCAGTTCGGTGTCGCCAATCACGGGAAAGTTCACCGGCGACCCGGTAACCTCTTCAATGTCCTTTGCCCACTTACCGTGGTTCTCGACCGGGTCGACGCTCAGGCCGATCACCTTTGCGCCGCGCGCCGCGAACTGGCTTTCGAGTGAACCAACCGCGCCAAGTTCCGTCGTGCAGACAGGAGTAAAGTCCTTCGGGTGAGAGAAGAGAACGGCCCAGTTGTCGCCGATCCACTCATGAAAGTGAATCGTGCCTTGCGTTGTCTCTGCGGTAAAGTCTGGAGCCACATCGTTGATTCGGAGTGCCATGATCGTTATGCTTTCCGGGGATTCACCCCACGTTCGAATTTTTGTTCCGATTGGGCCAACAAGAGGAAACCCACCCTGCTCAAAAGCTTTGGGTGGGTTCTGCGTTTCTCGAAGTCTACTCCGATTCGCTCAATCACACCCTCGCTGGGCTACAGCAACAGCACATCGAGGTTGAATTGGGCGTCATCGTCATCGCTTCAAATCTTTTGTACCGCGGCTAGCTCGGCTAGCATCAAGCAGGTTGACTTGACTGCGGTCTACACAAAACCATAGTTCGAGGAGTTTGCCATGTCAACTCTGCCGTCCGAGCCGCCTTCTACCGCCCACGTCGCCTTCGACTACGCCCTTGTTGATGTCTTCGCTGAGAATCCACTCGAAGGCAATCAGCTGGCTATCTTCGCCGATGCTCGCGGCCTCTCCGATGAAGACATGCAGTCATTGGCCCGCGAGACCAACCTATCCGAGACAACCTTCATCTTTCCTCGATCCGCCGAGATCGAGCAGAAGCACGGAGTGCGCGTTCGTATCTTCACCGTTAGCGAGGAACTTCCCTTTGCAGGCCATCCCACGCTCGGCACGGCAAGCTGGCTTTACTGGAACCATCCATCGCTGCGCGGCGCAGAAACAATAACCCTCGATCTCAACGTTGGCCCCATTCCCGTTCGATTCGCTCCATCCGATCCCGCACGGCACGGCGTCTTCGGCACGATGCGGCAAAACGATCCAACGTTCGGATCCATCCAAAATGATTCTGCATTTGCGGCTGTGCTCGGTCTTCCGATTGACGATCTTGATCGCGCTCTCCCAATCCAGACAGTCACAACTGGCAACCCTTTCATCATTGTTCCGCTGAAGTCGATGGATGCTGCAACTCGCCTGGTTGTTCCGCATACCCCGCAGGTGAAGGACTATCTCAAACAACACGACGCAAAATTCTTCTACTTCATCACGCGTGCTGAAAAAGGCAAAGCAGACTGGCACGCGAGAATGCAGTTCTACAACGGTGAAGATCCTGCCACCGGATCCGCCGCAGGTCCCGCAATCGCCTACCTTGTACGCCATGGCCAGGTTGGCAGTGGCGAGAACATCATCATCGAACAGGGAGTCGAGATGCTTCGACCCAGTCGTCTGTACGTCTCTGCAAAGCTCGTGGATGACAAGATCACTGAAGTGTTCGTGGGTGGGCGCACCATTTGCGTTGCAACCGGACGCTTTTTCCTGCCGTGATGCACGCGATTTCAACAAGCACGCCATGTGAATCGCTAATGAATTCGCGCTGTTTCACTCACCGGTGGATGTGCAAGGTCTAATCTTTGCGCTTTTCGCTCTTGCTTCGCCGTTGCCAAGCCGCCCAACTCTTCATACTCTTGGCAAGCGTTAACGATGCTTTCGCACGCAACGTGCGACATCATCGATGATGAGTCTTTCGCCTGTATTACTGACAATTTGAGTTGAGAGAAGCTCGACTGCTGCACAGTCGTGACTCCTGATGCGCATCATCGCTGCCCGCAAACGCAGTTGGATGCAAGCCGCCTTTTCGGCTTTGCACCGACCGCACTCGCGGCAGGCTGATCCTTTGCGTTTTCCCGGGCTCTCGCGAGGCAACCTGCGCCGGCGCGAGCATCTCTCTCACCCTGCAGTCCGGCCGCATTTGCCGGATGGTGGCACTGTTCCCATTCGGAGCAGGCTGGAGAGCTTTGTCTCTCAGTCTGCTCCCCTCCGGGAGCGGCAGGTCCACTACGCGCCGAGTAGACTTCGGCCGGATGCGCAGGGCGCACCTGAAACACCGGGATCATGGAGCGGCAAACCAACCGATCTGTGTTCCTGGCCCATCGGCCGGAGCCGTCGTTACGGCGGCCCACCGGCAGAAGCGAGACTGCATTGCGGCCCAAAAAGACGATTCTCTGCGTAGACGACAACGAACAAGTACTCTCTGTCCGCACCTTCCTGTTGGAAACGCGCGGCTACCGCGTCATCCCGGCCCTCTCAGCGAATCACGCCCTCGAGGTCATTGAGCAGTCCACCCCAGGCTCACTTGACCTTCTCCTTAGCGATCTCCACATGCCCCAGATGGATGGCAATGAACTCGTCCGCCGCGCCAAGCGATTGCACCCGGCTCTTCCTGCCATGATCATCTCCGGCACCATTGCATCGTTCGACCGCGCCTGCTCTGCAGACGTATTTCTTCCTAAGGGGGCCAGCTCTCCCGCCGAGATGATCGAGCGAATCCGTGTCCTGGTAGCTCGCAAGCGCGGTCCCAAGAAGGTCCACACAACTCAATCCGTATCCGTACTCAGCTCAGCAGTGGCCTCATAAGATCCGGGGGGAGCCGAGCACCGCTCCCCGACTTAATTAACAATCACTATTAGCAATCACTCCTAAGCCTCAACCAGTCCATAACGGCGCTGCCACTGCTGTTTTAGTCTCGCCCACACAGCATCCCGCTCTTCCTTTGTCATGGCGGAGTCAGGTTGCTGGGCAAATCGCGCAGCCTCTGCCTTCGCAAGCTCCAGTACCGCGCGGTCGCGCAGGAGATTAGCCACCCGAAACTCAGGCATTCCGGCCTGGCGTGTTCCAAAGAACTCGCCGGGCCCGCGCTGTTCCAGATCGAGTTCTGCCAGTTCAAAGCCATTCTGTGTCGCGACCATTGCATTCAGCCGTGCTTCCGCCGGTTCACTCACGCGGCCGCCAGTCATCAAGATGCAGTAGCTTTTTGCCGCGCCTCGTCCTACGCGCCCGCGAAGCTGGTGCATCTGCGCCAGCCCGAAGCGTTCGGCGTGTTCAATCACCATCACGGAAGCATTAGGTACATCCACGCCTACCTCGATTACGGTCGTCGCAATCAGAACATCGATCTCGCCGCGCTGGAACCGCCGCATCACAACTTCCTTATCGTCCGAGCTCAAACGTCCATGCAGCAATCCCAAGCCGAAGTCCCGTCAGTGCTCCCGAACGTAATTCTTCATACATGTCGGTCGCCGCACGTAACGCTCTCTTGGGAACAAATAACTTCTCCGCTCTTCGCAGTCTTGGTCTTCTTCCCCTTCAATTTGTCAGCCCCACCGGAACGAAGTGGAGTGGAGGTGCCCGCTTTCTTCTCTGCTGCTGCTTCCTCATCCTGAGCAAAATCCAGCTCCGGCTGATCATCCTTCGCGCCTTCGATGACGGGATAAACAATGTAGGCCTGCTGCCCTCCGGCAACCTGTTTGCGAACGAAGGCCCACACATCCTCGGCGCGCTCCTCTGTCGTTCGCCGCGTCACTACAGGAGTCCTTCCCGGCGGAAGTTCGTCGATCACGCTGGTCTCTAGATCCCCATAGAGCGTCAGCGCAAGCGTGCGCGGAATTGGAGTCGCCGTCATCACCAGAACATCCGGTTCCGCTGAGCGTCCGTCGGCACCCGGCTTCCTCATTAAACGAAACCTTTGCTGCACACCAAAGCGATGTTGCTCGTCCACAATCACCAGTCCCAGGTTGTCGAAGTCCACCTTCTCCTCGATCAGCGCGTGCGTGCCGATCGCCAATTCAGTCTCTCCGCGATAGATCCTGCCTCTGGCTTCGCGCTTAGCCGCATCATCCAGCGATCCGGTAAGCAGCGTCACTCGATAAGGCCTCCCGGTGCGCGGCGAGATCGCATCGCCCAATAGCTTGCGCGCTGAAAGATAGTGCTGCGTCGCCAGAATCTCGGTAGGCGCCATAAGCGCAGCCTGATAGCCGTTCTCAATCGCCACCAGGGCGGCCTGCATCGCGACGATCGTCTTGCCCGATCCCACATCTCCCTGCAGCAGCCTTCGCATCGGCTGCGGCCTGCGCATATCAGCCGCAATCTCCCCGAGCACACGCTTTTGTGCCGCCGTCGGATGAAATGGAAGTATCTGCTTCAGCGCCTTCCGCACCCGCTCATCCGTCGCAAAAGCTGTGCCCTCGCGCTCGCGCAATCGCCTGCGCTTCAACTCCAGCCCCAGCTCCAGGTAGAAAAGCTCTTCAAAGATGAGCCGTTTGATGTGCCGGGGTCGAAGCTGACATCAGTTCGGCGACGGGGGTTCCTGCCTCCGGAAAATGCGCCCCGCGCAACGCATCGAGCCTTACCGGCAGGCCCAAGTCGCTCAAGCATCGCCGCGGGCAGCGTCTCAGGCACGCTATTCTCTGAGCCCGCCAGTTCCTCCAGCAAACCCCACACTACCCGTCGCAGCCATCGCGAGGTCAGCTTTGCTCCCCACGCCGTTGTTCCGCCCAAAAACTCATACACCGGAACGATCCTGCCCACCTCAAGCGAGACAAACTCGGCCTCGGCCGAATCGGCGCCGGGCAGTATCTCAAACTGCGGCTGAATCATCTTGAACTTGCCCACCGAGGATCGCGAAGCCTCAAGCTTGCCGTACAGCGCCACCATCTGACCGGCCTTGAACTTGTCCTTCAGATAGCTGCCGTGAAACCACATGCATTTGACCGTATCCAATCCCTGTCCAACGGTCATCTCAAAGATTGGCATGGATCGTGTGCGCAGCAGCACCGAACCCCGCACCTCACCGATGATCGAGGCCATCGACCCCGCCTTCAGTTGGCTGATCGGCATCGGATTCAGCCGGTCCTCGTACCTGAACGGTAGGTGATACAGCAAGTCTTCGACGGTCTCGACCCCGCGTTTTACCAGCGCTTCAGCAACGCGCTCCCCTACGCGCTTCACAAACTTGATCGGAGTCGAAAGTTCCAGCACAGATCGATGCTACCAAGGCACAAACGCAGTAGGTTTCCGGCCTATAATTCAGGGCAACGTTCTTCCGGGCCAAGTAAGTAGAGTTCGACGGAGGATATTCATGGCGTTTCTGGAGCAGTGGTTCGATGAGGTCTGGAACAAGAGTGATGAAGCCGCGATCGACAAGCTGGCGCTACCCAACGCCATAACCCACGGTCTCGAGCATCCTGAGGGAGACAAAGTACCGGACAGGGAAGCCTTCAAGGCCTTTCATAAGAAGTTATGTTCCACCTTCTCCAAAATCCACATCGACGTAAAGCATTCCATCACCGTCGATGATCTGGACATTGCTGCCTGCGAAGTAACGGCGGTTCTGCCGGCAACCGATGGACGCGAACAGAAGACGATAAAGTTCACTGGCTTGTGCGTGGCCCGGATAAAAGACGGCAAACTCGCAGAGGGCTGGAATCACTTCGATTTCCCGTCTATGTACCAGCACCTGTAAGCGCTCCATTGGCCCGCTGCTAAACTGGCCATACCTACACCATTCGAGATTCCATGGCCATCGTTGAACTTCAGCAGGTCCGCAAAGCTTACGACACCAAAATCGCCGTTGATAGCCTGAGCTTCCGAATTGAGCCCGGAAGCATGTTCGGCCTCCTCGGCCCCAATGGCTCCGGCAAGACATCCTCCATCCGAATGATGATTGGCATCACCGTGCCCGATTCGGGCTCGGTCCAGCTCTTTGATCAGCCCTTCGATCGCAAGAACCTCCACCGCGTCGGCTATCTCCCTGAAGAGCGCGGTCTCTATAAAAAGATGAAGGTCATCGACCAGCTAGCGTTCCTCGGGCAGCTCCATGGTCTTGACGCCGCCGTCGCGACAAAGCGCGCTCATCATTGGTGCGAAAAGTTGGAGATTACCGAAGCTATTCCCAAGAAGACCGAAGAGCTCTCCAAGGGCATGCAGCAGAAGATCCAGTTCATCGCCGCGCTCCTGCATGAGCCCGAACTCATCATCATGGACGAACCCTTCAGCGGCCTCGATCCCGTCAACGCCACGCTACTGCAGGACACTCTGGTCGACCTTCGCAAGCAGGGCCGTACCATCCTCTTCTCCACCCATCGCATGGACCAGGTCGAAAAGCTCTGCGACGCCATCTGCCTCATTCACCGCGGACACCTCGTCCTCTCCGGTGGAATGCAGGAGATCAAGTCTCGTTACCCGAAGAATCGCGTCCAGATGGTCTTCGAAGGCGACGCCTCCTTCCTGAACAACAACTCCGTCGAAAGCTTCAAAAACTACAACGGCATGGCCGAGATCAAGCTTCGCGATGGCGCCGATGCCCAGCACCTGCTTTCTGAGGCAATCACCAAAGCGCGCATTACCCGCTTCGAGGTCATGGAGCCCACCCTCGAAGAGATCTTTATCGAAACCGTAGGAGACAGAGTCGATGCATAACGTCTGGCTCATCGCCAAACGCGAGTACCTGGAGCGCGTCCGCAGCAAGGCATTCCTTATCTCCACCCTCATGATCCCTCTGCTCATGGGTGGCGGAATCATCTTCTCCACGCTAAGTACCCGCAAGTCAAAGCCGACCTCCCATATTACGGTCGTCTCACCTGACCAGCAGCTTGCCCTCGACCTCAAGAAAGAGCTCGAGACCGGCAAGGACAGCCGCATGACGGTCGACGTCATCTCGCCCGGCAATAGTGCGACGCGTGCGACCCTCGACTCCATGCTCCTCGACAGCCAGCTTGACGGCTATCTTGTCATCACGCCTGCTTCTGACTCGAACAAGGTTCCCAGCTTCTCCTATGTCCCGCGCTCTGCCGCAGACATCAGCACCAGCGATACCATCAAGACCGCGCTTCGCAATGTGCTGCTGCGCGAGCGGCTCACTCATCAAGGCATGGTCGCGGGCGATGTCGACTCCCTGATGCAGCCCATCAAGATCGACACAACCCAGGCCGGCAAGAAAACCGACACCACCTCCAACTATGTCGCTGCCTTTGTCCTCTTCTTCCTGATGTACATGGTCATCCTGCTCTACGGCATGAACGTCGCCCGGTCCATCATTGAAGAGAAGACCTCACGCGTCTTCGAGGTGCTGCTGGCGACCATCAGGCCTGAAGAGATGATGGCGGGCAAGGTCATCGGCGTCGGCGCTGTTGGTCTCACACAGGTCATCGTGTGGCTCGCGACTGCCTTGATCCTTACCGGGAGCTCTATGGTTACGGCGCTTGCCGGCAACTCTGCTCATGTCTCGCTCAGCGCCATGCAGATCATCTTCTTCATCATTTATTTTCTGCTCGGCTACCTGCTTTACTCTTCCGTCGCCGCCGCATTGGGGGCGATGGTCAACTCCGAGCAGGAGCTGCAGCAACTCAACATGTTCCTCGTAATGCCGCTGGCTGGCTGCATGTTCGCTATCGGCCCTGTCATCACCAATCCCACCGGCCTCTTCGCTCGAATACTCTCGCTTATCCCGTTCTGCACCCCTCTGGTCATGTACCTGCGAATCTCGCTGGCCCCACCCCCCATGTGGGAACTACTTCTCTCCGTTGTGCTCATGATCGCAACCATCTACGCGATCCTGTGGGTAGCCAGCCGTATCTACCGCGTCGGCATCCTCATGTACGGCAAGCGCCCCAACCTGCCGGAGATTATGCGGTGGCTCAAATACAGCTAAGCTGAAATCCCTGCCAGTCACTCGCTGGCGGGCAGGGAAGTAAACTCATCCACGTGCTCGAGCCGTCACAAAACTTCTCCTTCAAGCAGCGCCTCATCCTGGCCATCGTCCCACCGCTGGCCTACATGATCATCTGTCTGCTCGGAGTCACGCTGCGCTACGAAGACATCGCCGAACCCGGCGCCGTGCCCGCCTACCACACGCCTCCCCCACTAATCTATGCGCTCTGGCATCGATGTCTCCTCGCCTGCGCCTGGCGATTTCGTAATGGCAATCTTCACATTCTCATCAGTCGCAGCTTCGACGGCGAGCTCATCGCACGCACCGTAGAGCGCCTCGGTTTCGTCGCCGTTCGGGGCTCCAGCTCTCGCGACGGCGCGGTCGGCTTGCGCAATCTGCAGCGAGCCTATCAGGAGAACCAATACATCGCCATCACCGCCGACGGCCCCCGAGGACCGTCGCAGATTGCAAAGCCCGGTGTCTCACAACTTGCCCAGCTCGTCGATGCTCCGGTCGGCGCAATCTACGTTCATCCTCACCGCGCGTGGGTTCTGCGGTCATGGGACCGCTTCCTCATCCCCAAGCCCTTCTCCCGTGTCACCGTAGGCTGGTCCGTTCCGGCACCCCCAGAGAAGCAAGCGGTTCAAGCCGCGCTCGATCGCGCCGTGCAGATCGCCGAGTCCCGCTCATGAACTGAACCCACTAAAATCAAAGAAGCCGTGCGCGTAGCCGACTTCCATTTCGATCTCCCCGAAGAGCTCATCGCACAGTCCCCGCCACCTGTCCGTGGCTCCAGCCGTATGCTCGTCCTCGACCGCCACGCCGGCGAGTACCGCGACGACTTCTTCCGCAATCTGCCCCAACTTCTCCATCCTGGCGACCTCCTCATCCTCAACGACAGCCGCGTCATTCCCGCGCGTCTCTTCGCCACCCGCGCACGAGGAGCGAACACACAAGCCAGTTCGCCCGATCCAACCGGCCGCATCGAAGTCCTCCTTACCCAGAAACTCAGCGAGTACGAGTGGAACGCGCTCGTTCGCCCCGGCCGCAAGGTTCAGCCCGGAGAACACCTCCACTTCGCATCACCCGACAACCCCACGCCTCTACTCGAAGCCGAGGTCATCGCCGCAGCCGACTACGGCGAACGCACACTTCGCTTCAAGCCCAACGGAGACTTTCGCGCCATTATCGAGCGCATCGGTCACATGCCGCTGCCGCCGTATATTCACCGCGACGACACTGCTGACGACCGCGAACGTTACCAGACCGTCTTCGCACAGCAATCCGGCTCGGCGGCGGCCCCCACCGCCGGTCTCCACTTCACGCCAGAGATCCTCGATCAGCTACGCCTTCGCGGTATTCAGATCGAAACCATCACGCTCCACGTAGGCCTCGGAACCTTCCAGCCTGTGCGCGCCGACAACGTGGAAGATATCCACCTGCACGCCGAGCGCTATACGCTTCCCCCTGCGACCGCCGAGGCCATCAACACTGCCCTCCGCGAAAAGCGCCGTATCATCGCCGCCGGAACCACGACCACCCGCACCCTCGAACACTGCGCCCATCACGCGACCACCGCAGCCTTCGAACCACATGCCGGTGTCCGGCTTCAACCACACTCCGGCGAAACAAACATCTTCATCAGCCCTGGCTATCGCTTTCGGGTAGTCAGCGGCCTCCTCACCAACTTTCACCTTCCGCAATCCACGCTGTTGATGCTCGTCAGCGCCTTTGCAGGAAGGGAGGCCATTCTCGCCGCTTACGCCCACGCCGTCCGCGAGCGCTACCGCTTCTTCTCCTATGGCGACTGCATGTTGATCCTCTGAAGGCGTTCTACTGCTTCACTAGCCGCTCACGAAACTGCTGAATCGCTGCGTGAACATTAGCAGGCCATGATCTGTCTTTCTGTCCACGATAGGTCTCTACCCAAACCAGACTGTCATTGCTGCTGTTACCGGAATAAATTCGCAGCTCCAGGATCTCTGCATCCGCTGGTCCTACATCCATGCCTGAGATGTCAGCGGGCACCACTGCAAATGTCAGGTCAGCTGTTTCGCTGCCGTTGACTACCGTCTTGCCCAGTTCCTTCGCAAGTTCTTTCAATTGAGATCCGGTGTTTCGATCCATTTGGCTGTATTCCGCTCTCACAGCATGTGCCGACGCAACTTCTTTACGAAACGCATCCCAATTGCAAGTCGCAACCTTTTTCACTACCGTGCAACCTGCAGTCGTTGCTTGTGCCTGTGCTGCGCCTATTCCCGACACCAAGACTAAAACCAAACGCAATCCAATTGAGCCCGTCATGCTTGCACTCTAACAAATCCGGGTTGAATGACTATCTCCCATACCTTGGCGATGCTTCTTTCTCCAACGCGCTACCATCAAAAGGCCATGGCAAAGACCCCCACCAAGCCCACCGAGAACAAGAACGCAAAGCCTCCCATCTATCTGCTCGACTCGATGGCCTTCATCTTCCGCGCCTATCACGCGATGCAGCGCTCCCGCCCCATGTCCACGCGTACCGGCATACCCACCGCGGCTACTTATGTCTTCGTCAACATGATCAACAAGCTGCGCAAGGACTTCCAGCCCGAGTACCTCGCCGCAATCTACGACGTAGGCGCTCCCGTCCATCGCAACGAGATGGCCGCGCAGATGAAAGACGTCAAGAAGTTCAACATCAAGACCCAGCAGTTCGAGATCATCGAGTACGGCGGCTATAAAGCCAACCGCACCGAGACACCCCCCGACCTCATCCAGCAGCAGCCCTACATCCGCCGCGCGCTCGAGGCCTTCCGCATCCCCATCCTCTACTACGAAGGCTTCGAGGCCGACGACGTCATCGGCACCCTTTCTCACAAGCTCGCCGCGCTCGGTCACCACGTCTACGTCGTCTCGTCCGACAAGGACATGATGCAGCTCGTCACCAAAGACGTCTCCATCCTCAACCCGACGAAAGATAACCTCATCCTCGACCCCGCCGGCGTCGAAGCCAATATGGGTGTCCCTCCTGAACGCATCATCGACGTCATGGCCCTGCGTGGCGATTCCATCGATAACATCCCCGGAGCCCCCGGCATTGGAGACAAAGGCTCCGTCGAACTCATCCAGCAGTTCGGCACCGTCGAAGCTGCAATCGACGCCGCTACAGCCACGCCTGACGCAATCAAGCGCAAGACCTACAGGGAATCCCTCGCCAACAACCGCGACAACATTCTGCTCTCCAAAGACCTCGTCACCATCCACACCGAGGTTCCCATCGAGTACACCCTCGATGCCATGCGCACGCAGCCGCCCGACCTCGCCGCCTGCCGCGATCTCTTCTCCGAGCTCGAGTTCACCACACTCCTCAAGGAGCTCGCGCCCGCCGCCGACAACGTCGTCATCACCTACGAACTCAAACCCACTGCCGTCCAGATCAAGCATCTCCTTGAAGAAGCCCGCGCCATCAACCCGGAGACAAAGCGACCCAACGGCCTCGCCATCGCCATCTTCGAAGACGCGCGAGCCATCGCCGAAGAGGTCGCCGCCGAATCGTCTGACGATGCGATCGAACCCGAACCCCCACCGGCTGAAAATATGTCTCTCTTCGGCGGTACATCAGCGGCGCCGGCTCCCGAGCCAGCTTCTCCAACACCCGAAGAAGATCCCGCCTGCCGGCTCGGCATCGCTGCCAACGACCACTTCGCCATCGAGGTCTCGCTCGACCAGCCCGGAATCAAGGAGGCTCTTGCCGACCTCACCTTGCCCAAAGATGTGCATGATCTCAAAGCCATCATGCGCGCCCTCGAGCCGCACGACCTAACCTTCGAAGGCGTCCGCAACGACGTCATGCTGCTGAGTTACCTCGTCAACCCAACCCACGGCTCGCACACACTGCCTGACATTGCCGCCCGCAGCACAAGCCGCGCGCTCGTCCACCAACCGACAAAAGACAATCCGAACGATCCCAAGCGACTCCCCGAGGCCGCCGCTGCCGTCGTTCGCCTCGCCACCATCCTGAGCCAGCAGGTCGCCGACTACGCTCCCACCGAGCACGCAATTCTCGCCGACGATCCAGCGCTCGGCGGAGCCGTCACCACCGAGATGCTCTTCGCCGATAGCAAACCCACGACGAAAGCGTCAGCCACTTCGCCGCTCATCAACGTCTACAACACCATCGACAAGCCCCTCGTCTCCGTCCTCCTCCGCATGGAGCAGATCGGCGTCCGCATCGATCCCAGCTTTCTCCGCGATATGTCAACGCGCCTCGCCGTCGAGATCGACAACCTCGCCGAAAAGATCTACTCCGACTCCGGCCACCGCTTCAACATCAACTCGCCCAAGCAACTCGGCGACGTACTCTTCAACAAAATGCTCCTTCCCAAGCCCATGAAGTACGGCAAGGGAAAGGTCGTCTCCACCGCTCAGGACGTCCTCGAAGAGCTCGCCGAGACCCATCCCATCGCAGCCCTCGTCATCGAGCATCGTCAGCTGCAAAAACTCAAAGGCACGTACCTCGACGCTCTCCCATCGCTCGCCGACTCCGAAGGCCGCATCCACACCACCTTCAACCAGGTCGGCACTGCCACAGGGCGCCTCTCATCCACTAACCCCAACCTTCAGAACATCCCCATTCGCACCTCTGTCGGTCGCGAGATACGCGCCGCCTTCATCGCCGCCAAAGGCAACGTCCTCATGTCAGCCGATTACTCCCAGATCGAGTTGCGCCTCATGGCCCACTTCTCGCAGGACCCCCTCCTCCTCGACGCCTATCGCACCAACAAGGACATCCACACCCTCACCGCCGCCGAGGTCTTCGAAGTCGACGCCGCCACCATGGACAAGGAGACGCGCAACCGCGCCAAGGCCGTCAACTTTGGCATCGTCTACGGCATCTCGCCCTTCGGCCTCGCCGCGCAGCTAGGCATCGACCAAAAGACCGCTCGCGAGTACATCGAGCGCTACTTCGAGCGCTACTCCGGCGTGCAGAATTTCATCGACCAGACTCTCGCTACCGTGCGCCGCAATCAGGCCGTCAGTACATACTTCGGACGCGTCCGTCCTATCCCCGATATCCAGTCGCGCAACCCCAACATGCGTGGCTTCGCCGAGCGCACCGCCGTCAACACACCGCTCCAGGGCACCGCGGCCGACCTCATCAAGCTCGCCATGATCCGTATCGACTCCGAGATCGCAAAGCGTAAGCTCCGCTCTCGCATGACTCTCCAGGTCCACGACGAACTCCTCTTCGACGTCCTCCCGGAGGAATCAAAAGAGGTCGAAGCCCTCGTCAAGCACGAGATGGAGCACGTCGCCGAGTTCTCCGTCCCCATAGTTGCTGAGGTCGGCATCGGTCAGAACTGGCGCGACATCAAGTAACGCCTAGCCCCGCATTTCCTGGCGCGGAACACACCCGGTTGCGTCCAGTGTCCTTAGCCTCGTACAACGCCTTGTCCGCTGCCATCAACAGGCGCTCAGCAGAGTCCTGCGCCGTTGGATAGGCGGTCGCCACTCCGCAACTCACCGTCGCGTTGATGCTCGCGTCGTACGGCTGCTGTGTCGGGTCAAGCGCTGGGAATCCTGCCAGTTCGACCATCTTGCGGAGCCGCTCCGCCACCTGAATCGCCGCAGCCTGGTGCGTTCCCGGCAATAGAATCACAAACTCCTCGCCTCCGAATCTTGCGGCATAGTCGTCTTTGGCGCGAAGAGCTTGTTGTAGCAACGACCCGATTCTCTTCAATACCTCGTCGCCGTACAGGTGACCGTAGCGGTCGTTCAGGCGCTTGAAGCGGTCGACATCCACAACAATTACAGACAGCGCCGTTCCATTCACCATCGCCCTTCGCCAAAGCTCCGCGAACTGCGCATCGAAAGCGTGCCGATTTGCCAGTCCCGTCAGCGCGTCGCTCTCCGATCTGTGCAGCAGCTGCGCGTTTAACCGGTTCAGATCCCCCACCAGCAGCTCTCCGCGCAGAGTCAGCAGGTAGTTCAATCGTTCCTCACGGCACGCGCTGTAGTTGGCCACCAGCGTTATCGCGGTCGTGCAAATGGCTAGCCCAAATCCGAAGATCTCCTCCGCGCGACTCAGCATATGATCGCGCGATAGAAACAATGCATCGCCGCTCAGCATCACCACCGAGCTTGCGATGGCATAAGGAAGCCGCAGTCTCATCACCATATTGGTGAACAGGATCACAGCCAGCACCGCCGGCTGTACGTACGCCGAAACCACGGGACTTCGGTTCGACTCCAGATAAAGTTGCGACAATCCGGCAAGGCACGCCGCAAACGCTATGCTCGACTCCCGAAAAACTCTTCCCGGCCGCCGCAGCATACACGCATTCACCAGCAGACATACCGGCGTGATCATCAGTAGCCGAATGGCAAAAGCCTCTCGAAATTGAGGACGAGCGCCAAAGTAATCGGCGATCAGAAACAGGTCGTACAAGACGATCGCAATGAGGCCCTCAAGCCACAGTCGCCTGCATCGTCGCTCCGAGGTGTCGGCCTCAAATCGATTTTCCAACTCACGCGGAAACGTCAGCCATTGAAAACGCAACCCCGAAAGCCTGCGAATCTGGCGGTTGACGGCATCGATCTGGACTGGATGGCTCATCTGCATTGAAGACGTATCTGTACTTTTGACTGCTATCGGACCGCCCTCCATGCATGTTCAGCGATTGGCCGATTGGGAGGCGGTACAAAAGTGCCTGCCCGTCCCCTGTCAGATGCACCTAAACCCTTGTGGATGACCCCGTGCGGGAAGTCTTCCATGATCCGCCCGCCTGGTGCAAAAAATCGGTTTGCAACTTACAGACGATAGACCGGAAACCCCTCCAGGCTGATAAACTTAAACTTCCGCGTCCGGCACTCGTTCGCGCGTGATCCCTCCGTGCGGCCTCGCCGCTCGAAGCCCCAAAGGAAGATTCAACCCAGTGGACCAGCAAACCCGCCAAGCCCTTAAGCACGACCAGTTCGTCGACACTACCCAGCACGGCCTCGAGTGGGCTAGCCAGAATCGCAGCTCCCTCATTCGCACCGGGGCTATCGTTGCTGCCCTCATCGTCATCTTCGCCGTGGGTGCCTTCGTATACAACCACCGCAGCGAGCAGGCTGACGTTGCCTTTGGTGAGGCCATGCAGACCTATCAGACTCCCGTGGCCGCGCCCGGTCAACAGATTCCCCCTGGCGTCAAGACCTTCACCTCAGGCGCTGAGCGCGCCAAGGCCGCAAATCAGCTCTTTCTCAAGACGGCCGATTCCTATGGCATGACACCCAGCGGAAAGCTCGCCCGCTACTTCGCTGGCCTCACCGCAATCGACGCAGGCAACAGTACCTCTGCCGAAAGCACCCTCAAGCAGGTTGCGTCCGGTTGGAACAGCGACCTTGCCTCGCTCGCGAAGCTTGCTCTGGCCCAGCTCTATCGCCAGACCAACCGCGACCAGCAGGCCATCGAGGTCTATAACGACCTCACCGCACACCCCTCCACGTCGGTCCCGGCCGGAACCGCACAGCTTCAGCTCGCCGACCTCTACGAGGCGGAGAACAAGCCTGAACTCGCAAAGAAGATCTACGCCACCTTGAAGGACAAGGACGCCAAGGGACCTGCCGGAATGATCGCCGCGCAGAAGCTCAATCCGGCTCCCGCCGGTGGGGCAGGCGCACCTGCTCTCCAGTAGCAATCAACGGAAACGCAACGCCCAGCACCTGCAAGGTTAGCCTTGCAGGTGTTTTGCTTTCGCGCTCAATACCAACTCAGCCGCGACACTCAGTGTCCATGATCATCATGAAGCACAGCCGCAACCCGCGCGGGATTCCTCACCGCCTCTGCCTCTGTTCGCAACTTCGTTAGCAGACGCCACTGGTCCTTCTCCTTCGTCACCGGAACCCACGCCGGTAGCGGCATCATCAGGTAATCCGACAGCGCCCCGGCGTACGGCTCGTACATCCCCCGAATCGTCCTCAACCGCTCCCCGGAAGCCGCATCTCCACACAGCCTCAGCTGCATCTCCCCCATTACTCCGCATAGCCGGTCGAAGTCGCCCTGCGGTAGCCTCTCCCGGCCAGCCTGTTCAGCCCACACCCTCTGTTCCTTGATGTGGAACACCTGCCCCAGGTCAATCAGCGCATGCCGAGCCATCACAAATGTCAGCTGCGCCTGTCGCGACGCCGGCCCCTCCATCACCGAGATCAGCAAGGCGCACGTATCCAGAATCGCCACCAGCGCCGAAAGCCAGCTCTGGTTGTCATGCTGCGACCGGTAGTAGCAAAGAATCGGGTATGAGATGTGCGACTCCAGAATCTCCGCCGACCAACGCTCCCACTCCGCCAGCAGTTCGATCAGAGCTTCCTCGCCCCCTTCAAATCCATGTCGCCGCAACAGCTCCGCAGCCGTTGGTGGAGAGCCGGCGCGAGCATCCAGCAGCGCGATACTCACCTCTCGCCGCGAAAACGCCTGATACAAAACCGGCAGATATCCAATCACCAGTGCTACAAATCCCAGTCCCACGCCCGACTCGCAGATAATCAGCGTCCGCGCTCCAAGGCTGTGCGGAACTACGTCCCCCAGTCCCAGCGTGAACAACGTCGTTCCGCTCACATACAAATCCGTCCGGAACTCTGACAAACCATGCGCCGACTGTACCCCCATCACATCGGTAAACGGCGTGCCAAGCGCGTAGTAAGCCAGGCCGAAGCCGAACACCAGCAGCATCGCCCAAAGAAACAGCAGCAGGATCAGTGACAATGGCCCGTACACGCTCAAAAGCTGCTCCCGGGCCTTTGAGTCCTTCGTCCGCGAAGCCAGCACGCTCCACTGCCGCCACGTCAGGATCAGGAATCCACGAGTAATCCTGTACCGTCCGGTCGGTCGCCTCGGCAGCAGAATCGTCTGGAAGGCGTCGACAAAGACTGCCGCAAGGCACAACGCTCCGGCTATTGACGCGACAATGTGCAAGGGTTCAGCCTTCAAATAACTCACTCGAACGGGGCTCCGGCTCCACCTTAGCAGAGGCCAATTGCCTCCGCCCTTCCGTCACCAAAGGTTGTTGATTCTCCGACAATTCATTCGATCCTAAAGGCATTGGGGTTACTCTGGCGGTACATCCAAAAACGGTTTGGCACTGGAAATGCATTCCACAGGTAGTGAGAACGTTTATGGAGCTTGCAACTCAAAAAGTTTTAGTCGTCGACGACGACACAATGGTTGCCAACACCCTTGCCTTGATCTTCCAACAGCGAGGGTATGAGGCGCGGTCCTGCTACTCCGCCAATGAGGGCCTCCTCTGCGCTCGGGAGTTCAGGCCGGATCTTCTCCTCTGCGATCTAGTGATGCCCGGACGCGATGGCCTGGACCTCGTCAAAGACTTCAGCCGGGAGCTACCCGACTGCCGAATCCTTGTACTTACAGGCTTTTACGCCCACCTCGACGACGTCTTACAACACTCCCGCCAACTTTCGAGGCCTATGGGCATCCTCACCAAGCCCTGCATGCCCTCCGATCTGCTGCGGGAGGCAAACGCAATGCTCAGCCTCTCTTAGGCCTCTCCCATGTCCGACCTGGGCCGCATCCTCATCTATCTCGGCCTTCTCCTCGTCGCCATAGGCGTCGCCTTTATCTTATTGAGCCGATTCAACGTTCCCCTTGGCCGCCTCCCCGGCGATCTCTCCTGGCGAGGCCGCGGCTGGAGCGTTTCCGTGCCGCTCGCCAGTTCCATCCTCATCAGCGTCGTCCTTAGCCTTCTCCTTTGGGCCATCAGCCGTTTCCGGCGCTAACCAACTTTTCTTCCGGATACCCCCACGTTTTTTCCCGCAAAAGGTTGCGAATCAATCCCCTTCGGGGACATTGATCAAAAAATAATTCGACAGTTTTTCGCTCATCTCAACCGGCCTTCCAGAGCCCGACCATTCCTCTTTCATCCTGCTAGACTCAACCTCATATGGCGCCACGACAGGAGAATCCGCCTACGCTGGCCAGTCTCCGAACTGGCCGCTCCCAGGCTCGTTCCATCGAGCGCCAGGCTGACTTGCTCTTCACTCCGGCACCACCAGCCTCCACTCCAGAAAAACCCGCTCGGCGCATCTGGACCGTCGCGACGCTCGTCAACAGCGTCCGGCAGCACGTTGAAACCTCCCACGCCGGTGTCTGGGTCGAAGGCGAAATCTCCAACTGCCGCCCGGCACCCTCCGGTCACATCTACTTCACCCTCAAGGACGCCGATGCGCAGCTCCCGGTCGTCCTCTTCCGCCGCGAAGCTTCGCTCCTTCGCTTTCGCCCCGCAGACGGCCTCGCCGTCCTCGTACGCGGGCGCATCTCCGTCTACGAGTCTCGCGGTCAGCTCCAACTCATCGCCGACACCATGGAGCCTCGCGGCGCTGGTTCCCTCCAACTCGCCTTCGAACAGCTCAAGGCTCGCCTTCTCGCCGAAGGCCTCTTCGACGCCGCTCGCAAGCGCCCCCTGCCTGCCTTCCCCCGCTGCATCGGCGTCATCACCTCGCCCTCCGGAGCCGTCATCCGCGACATCGTCACCGTCGTCCGCCGACGCCACGCTCCTCTCAATCTCCTCGTCTATCCGGCTGTTATGCAGGGCGCATCCAGCCCATCCTCGGTAGCCACCGGCATCCGGTTCTTCAACAGCAATCCCGCCCTCGCCGACCTCATCCTCATCGCCCGCGGCGGAGGCTCCATGGAAGACCTCGCCTGCTTCAACGACGAGGCCCTCGCCCGCATCATCGCCGCCTCCAGGATCCCTACCGTCTCCGCCATCGGTCACGAGACCGACTTCACCATCGCTGACTTCGTCGCCGACCTCCGCGCTCCCACTCCCTCCGCCGCCGCCGAGATCATCACCGCCGCCCAGCACCGCATCGAAGAGCGCGTCCACCAGCTCGACCGCCGCGTCCACCGCGCCATCCGCCTTCATCTGCTGGAAGCGCGCCAGCGCTACAACCGCCTCTCCGCCACCCAGGTTCTCCGCTCCGTCACCCACGCCATCAATCGTCGCGGGCAGCGAATCGATGAACTCTCGAACCGCCTCGATCGCGCCGTCCATCGTCGTCATCGCCTCCAGGCCGACCGTCTTCGCCTGCTCACCGACCGCCTTCGACGCCAGGACATCTCCCTCCGCCTTGCGGCCATCCATCGCCGCCTCGAGCGTGCCGACACGCGTCTCGACCGTGCAGCCGCTGACACCATCACCCGTCGCCGCACACGTCTCTCCGCAGCAGCCGCGCGCCTGCAGGCGCTCTCTCCTCTCAACGTCCTTGCCCGCGGATACGCCCTCGTCTACAACGCCGACGGTACGCTCCTCCGCTCCGCGGCCGAGTCCTCTCCCGGCACCACCATCCAGGCTCGCCTCGCAGAAGGCTCGCTCACCGCACAAGTCACCAGCATCAAACTTACGGAGACCAGCACCAAATGAAGAAGCTCTTCGGAACCGACGGCATCCGCTCCGTCGCAGGCAAGTATCCCCTCGACGCGCCCACCGTCTACGCCATCGGTCTCGCCCTCGCGCATCATCTCGGCTCCTCGCCCCGCGTCCTCCTCGGCATGGATACCCGCGAGTCCGGCCCCGCTATCGCCGCCCAGCTCACCGCAGGCCTCACGCGGGTGGAGCAACCGTCGAGAGTGCCGGCGTCATCACCACCCCCGCCATCGCGCATCTCGCCCGCACCCACGGCTTCTCTGCCGGCATCGTCATCTCCGCCTCGCACAATCCCTGGCAGGACAACGGCATCAAGATCTTCGGCTCCGACGGCTACAAACTCCCCGACGCCACCGAGCTCGCCATCGAAGACGAAATCTTCAAGCATCTCGTCGTCTCCAACCGGCAATCCGCGAATCCGCAGCGGATAACCCTGCCGCTCCCAAGGTCAACGAAGCCGACCGCGCCGACTACATCCGCTTCCTCCTCGCCGCCGTCCCCGGCCTCTCCCTCGACAACCGCCGCATCGTCATCGACTGCGCCAACGGAGCCGCCTCCGCCGTCGCCCCCGAGCTCTTCGCGCAGCTCGGCGGCACCGACATCGTCATCACCCACGCCTCGCCCGACGGCCGCAACATCAACGAGCACTGCGGCGCGCTCCACCCCGAGATCGTCGCCGGCGCCGTCCGTCACCACAAAGCCTCTCTCGGCATCACCTTCGACGGCGACGCCGACCGCGCCCTCTTCGCCGACGAGAACGGCTGCGTCGTCAACGGCGACGCCGTCCTCCTCCTCGCCGCGCGCGACCTCCAGGCCCGCGGCCTTCTCACCAACTCCACCGTCGTCGCCACCACCATGTCCAACATGGGCCTCGAAGCCGCGCTCAAGCGCTCCGGCATCCAGATGCTTCGCGCCGCCGTCGGCGACAAGTACGTCCTCGAGCAGATGCTCGCCACCAAACGCTGCCCTCGGCGGCGAGCAGTCCGGCCACATCATCTTCTCCGGCCGCTCCACCACCGGCGACGGCCTCCTCACCGCGCTCCTCCTCCTCGACATCGTCCACCGCTCCGGCAAATCTCTCTCCGAACTCATCGCCGACCTCAAGGTCTTCCCCCAGGTCATCGTCAACGTCAAGGTTCGCGAGAAAAAACCGCTCGATGGAATCCCCACCGTCGCCGCTGCCATTGCCGCTGCCGAAAAAGAGCTTGCAGACTCGGGCCGCGTCGTCATCCGCTACTCCGGAACCGAAGCTCTCGCTCGCGTCATGATCGAAGCCGAATCCGAACCCCTCATGCGCCATCACGCCGACACAATTGCGAACGCAATCCGCTCCGAACTAGGACTTTGATTTCTTCCACAGAACGGGGAACTGACATTGGCTCCTGATCACATCGCAGACGAATCGCGACTACGCCGGGTTATCGCCTACGCCTGCGCTGTAGTGCTTCCCGTCTTCGCGACATGGTTTACTCTCAGGACGCCGACGCTTCATGGCATCCCCTTCGCACTTAACTTCGCCATCATCTGCGGGCTCGGAGCCCTCGCAGGTTTTGGGCCTGCGCTGGTCTCTATCTGCGTCTCCATCATCTCTTTCTCTCTCCTCTTCAGTTCAGCGTTGCAGAGCAACTTAGCCACCGGGCAATACGAGCGTTTCATCATCCTCATCGCGGCGGCATTCTTCATCACGCTCCTCAGTTGGAAACAGCGCTCCACCGAACGCAGGCTTCGCTCCACCCTCGCATCCCTCCGCGAACGCACCACTGCGCTCACCCAGGCCCAGCAAGCCAGCGATCTCGCTACCTGGGTCTTCAGTTCGCGCACCATGGAGACTCTCTGGGATGAAGGCTCCACCGAAATCTTCGGCCGCCCGTTCTCTGACCTCAACCGCAAAGCTCTTCCACTCGAGTTCGTCTTACCTGACGACCGCCAGCACCTCACCGAAGGCGTCACGAACGCCATCAAAACCGGTCATCCTCTGCGTATTGAATACCGCGTCGTTTGGCCCAACGGCGAAATCCACTGGCTCGAAGCCCGCGGCTCTCGGGTCACTAATTCATCCGAACTCTGGCGCGGAACCACCTTCGATGTCACTCGCCGCAAGGCCGTAGAATCCGCCCTCATCCAGTCCGAAAAACTCGCCGCCGTTGGCCGTCTCGCATCCACCATCGCCCACGAGGTCAACAATCCCCTCGAGTCCGTCACCAACCTTCTCTACCTCATCGACAAGGACGAGACCCTGAATTCCACCACCCGCTCCTATCTCTCCCTGGCTGAGAAGGAGCTCTCGCGACTATCGAACATCACGCGCCTTACGCTCTCCTTTGCTCGCAGCGGTACCCTCATCGCGACGGTTCCACTCGCCGAAACCTGCGACTCCGTGCTCGATCTCTATCAGCACCGCTGCGATGTCCTCGAAATTGAAGTCAAGCGTAACTATGTCCCCGGCTTGGAAATCGATATCCCCACCCACGAACTCCGCCAGATCCTCATCAATCTCGTTGCCAACGCCATCGACGCAGTGCAGGGCAGCGTGCGCAGCATCCGGCTTGAAACCTCCGTCGACAATGAACGAGTCGTCCTGCTCGTCGAAGACAACGGCCACGGAATTCCGCCCTCAGATAAGTCCCGTATCTTCGACGCCTTCTTCACCACCAAGGCTGAGATGGGAACAGGTATCGGCCTCTGGGTCACCCGTGAGCTCATTGAAAAAAACGGTGGAACCATCGTTGTCGAAAGTGGCGACCTCGAAGACGGCATGCGCACCCGCTTCCGCGTCTCCTTTCCCCTCGCATGCTCCAAAACCATCGAGACCGTCATCGAGCCGGCCGCCATCGCATCCAGTTCGGCGTCGAACGCAGCTTCTTCGTGATCAGGTTTGTCGGCGCTCGATAGCTGCCCTGAAGTTCATCGCAAATCCGCTTCGAGTTCGGCCTCCAGCTCCGCAAACAACAAAAGGGGCCATATCCATCGATGTGGCCCCTTCCGCGTCCGTTCTCTGCCTTAGTTGCTACCGAAGAAACCTCCAAAGGGGCCATGACCGTGACTGCGGTCGCAGGTCCCAATCTCGGCTCCCATGTCTACCAGCGACGCAGCTGCTACCTTCGGCAGCTGCAAATTAATTCCCAGATGGCACACGTTGATCCGGTTCGGAATATTGATCGTGACCGTTTCATCATGACTGGGGAGTTTTCCATCGCCGGTCATCAGGACCAGCGTATAACTTGAGGCCTTTAACAGGTCGACCCCTTTGATGTCACCGATCACGATCTCACCGGTGTCCGGATCAACCGTGAACTTATAAGCCCCCGTTCCTCCCTTCACCTGCCAGGACTGCAGAGGATCGCTATCCGGGTCGCTAGCGCTGACTTTTCCTGCTGTTCCGGCCGGCGCCTCGCCAAGCGTAAAGCTCTGCCCGGGAGCGATCACAGGACGCCCATCATTCATGTAGCGGGCGCCCCACTGCGCAAACGTCGGCCAATCCGGAGTATCGGTGTGGCCCTGCGAATGACGCCGGTATGCTACGGTCCCATCCGTAAAGGCCACGTTGAACGGGGGCGTCCCATTCACGGCCTCCGCCGGCCCGCAGGTGACGCATGTTCTCGGACCCGGATCGCCCGGCGAGGTAAACACTGTTCCCTGAGGAATGATCTGGCCCTTCCATCCCAGGAACTCCCACGCAGGCGATCCATACTTGCCCGTCAGGAACATTCCCGTCGGATCCTGCCACGCATCGCCATTGCCTTGCGGTGTGTCCGTTCCGCCGTTCGTCATCACCGCACGTGGAGCGATCAGCGACATCGTCGAGTACGCATCGACATCGAGATACTGCACCTTCCTCGGGAAGGTATGCTCCGGATTACCGTCGTACGGATGAATCGGTCCCGCATACGTCATGCTCTTCCCGTTTACCCAGTGATACTCCGATGTGCTGCTCGTCACGAAGTCAAGCGTCTCGCCATAGGCCCGTCGTGCAGGAGCCGTTCCCAGCGCCCCTCCACAACTCGGCAGGGCAATCACAATTCGCGAATCGTATGCTGCTGCCACTAGCGTCGCCTTACCGTAGCGCGAATGGCCCTCGACGCCGATCTTGTCTGCATCCACATCCTGATCGTTCGAGCTCTCCAGGTAATCGATAAACCGGCTGATTCCCCAGGCCCACTCCACCAGCGCTCCTGCGTCCGTTGGGCTTCTCCAGTTCCCCTGGTTCTTCAGACCGATGACATAGCTCGAAAGGTTCGCTCCACCACTGTCCGGAGCAACCAGCGCATTCGAATACCCACACGATCCGTAGTTATAAGGCGCTGTGTACTGGAACGTGTTGTTCGCGCCGAAGTGAATAATCGAGGGGTAACTCCGTCCCGTAGCAGCAGGGAAGCGGCAGTCCATCACGATTCTCGGAACATTGCGCAATGCAGGATAGGCCGACACATCCACGACGCCAGTAAAGATCTTGTCGCGATAGCTGTAGGTCTGCCCGTCGCTTCCAGTCTGCGTGCCCGTCGTGGTGGCACTTACAGTCCACGTGATGTTCGGCTTGAAATCCATCAGCGTATCGCCGTACAGCTCTGTCTGCACGTGTTCAAAGATCTGCGGTCGCCGCTTCAGCCACCAGTCCTCCTTCACCTTTATTGTTTTTCCGTTGTCTGCCTTCAACACCGGCAGCAAGGAATATCCTGGGGTGTCCGGGCCATACGTTCCTACACCACTCAATGCACCGCCATTGAGAGACCCCGTAAGAATGCTCGGGTCCGGGTAGTGCACAGAAGGTGAGGGTTCATAGCGCGGGTCGGCATCGTAGGTATGCCAGTTGCCCCACGCCGTTCGTACAATCGTGTGGCTCTGCGCATCCGTCCAGTTGCCCTCCGGGTTCGACAGGTCCCTCGGCCACGCATTCGTCGGCGCCGTAGGATCGTTCCATGGCCACGACGTTCCTTGCCGGACCGGCAATGTAGGAAGCTTCAGGCCCTGCACGCACAACAAGTGGTCACGGTCCTGAGTCGTGGTGACGGTGCCGTCAGGGGTAGCGGGCAGACTGCAATTCTGACCGCTTGCCTGCGAGCCCGCGAACAAGGCCACAGCCCAAACAGTCGCGATTGCCCAGGTACGATGAACTGCTGAAAATCTCATGAGACTTCTCCTTTTGCATGCTGCGTCAGAAGTCGGTGCTTGAGACTTCAAAGGGTCTCAAGCGGCGGATAAGGAATTGGTTTACAGCCAGACGAACGCATCTCTGGCAAAGGCTCGCTAGGACCGGGAGGGAGAGTTCTTACAGCCAATCTTTCCGTGTTTCACGTCGGATCGATGGTGGATCGGATTTTATCTTCGTATCAAATAAAATCCAGCGACTCGAAACCTTAGGCGCTACTGTTCTTGTATGTCAATACCAAAATCGAAGTTTTTCATGAAAAAACTCGATTATCCGTAGCGGAATCTATATTTCACGATGGAAATTATTTATTTACCTACAGCTGATTCGACCTCGCATCTGATGATGGAACCAACAGCTTGCCGTCGACGACTCGCCAAAATAGCAAGTGCTACAATCCTCGCCAACTGGAGAAACCATGCCGCTGAGGTCACTCGCTGTACGTGTGCGAGTCGCAAGCTATGCCCTCTCTGTTGTCCTTCCTCTCGCAGCCACATCAGCCCACGCTGAAATCTGCGAAAGTCTCACCAGTCTCAAACTCCCCCACACCACCATCACCATCGCCCGCGTTGAAGAGGGTGATCTTTCTTCGGTCGACAATGGCACTCCCGGTGGTCCACTCAACCATCTGCCCGCGTTCTGCCGCGTCGCCGGCACAATCTCGCCTGTTCCCGACTCTGTCATCAAGTTCGAAGTCTGGATGCCCGTCTCCGGCTGGAATCACAGGTTCATGGCGGTCGGCAACGGTGGCTTCTCCGGAGGCCTCTGGTATCACTTCATGGCGGGCGCCGTTCGGCAGGGATACGCCGTCGCCGCCACGGATACCGGTCACGAAGGCTCTGTACCCGACGCCAGCTTCGCTCTCGGCCACCCTGAAAAGCTCATCGACTTCGGATATCGCTCCGTCCATGAGATGACCGTCAAGTCGAAAGTGGTGGTCGCCACCTTCTATGACACACCCGCCGCCAAATCCTACTGGGACGGCTGTTCCTCAGGCGGCAAGCAGGGCCTGATGGAGGCCCAGCGCTATCCCGACGACTTTGATGGCATTATCGCCGGAGCTCCCGCCAACAACTGGGAACCCCTCCTTGCCAGCTCTATCTGGATCGAGCACGCAACTCATCTCACGCCCGCCAGCCGTCTGCCGAAAGAGAAGCTGGCCATCCTCCATCAAGCCGCTCTCGATGCCTGCGACTCTTCCGACGGCGTCAAGGATGGCGTCATCCGCGACCCCCTCTCCTGCCGCTTCGATCCCGCAGTTACTCAATGCAAAGGTGCGGATACATCCGCCTGTCTCTCTTCCGAACAGGTCGAGGCCGCACGCAAAATCTACGCTGGCCCAGTCAACCCGCGTACTCACGAAAAGATCTTTCCCGGGCTCGAGCCGGGTAGCGAGATCACCTGGTACGCCTTCGCCGAGCCGGTCTTTCCCATTGCGGCCTCGCACTTCAGATACATCATCTTCAAAGATCCCAAATGGGACCCCAGCACCCTCAACTTCGACAGCGACATCGCCATCGCACAGAAGGTCGAGAACGGGATCCTTACCGCAACCAATCCCAATCTCAAACCCTTCTTTGCACACGGCGGCAAACTAATCCTCTATCACGGTCTCTCCGACGCCCTCATCGCACCGAAGAACACCATCAACTACTACAACGCCGTCCTCAAAGCCAGCGGCCCCGCAGCCGCAAACTCCATGCGTCTGTATTTGGCCCCCGGTATGGAGCACTGTTTCGGCGGCGACGGACCATCCGACTTTGATTTCGACGCGCCTCTTGCCGCCTGGGTGGAAGACCACAAGGTCCCCGAATCCATCCCCGCCTCTCACTACCCGCCCGGGCCGCCACTCCACCCTGACCGTACCCGCCCACTCTGCCCCTACCCCCAGGTCGCAAAGTACAAAGGCTCGGGGAGCACCGACGATGCGGCCAACTTTGCCTGCGCCAAACCCTGAGTCATTGCCCATGTGGCCCGAGTGCGGCAAAACGGCTGTCAACCCCCGCTTGAACCGCACCCCTCACTTAAATGATTGAAAAATAGACAGCTTATAAGCAAAAATAATCTCTCAAAAAACGCCGATTAATTTGCTTCAATTGGCTAAACTTAAACTAGAGATGGAAAATGGCACCGGTGCAGTCGTACCGGTAACTCCTTATATTGGAATATTTTGGAGATAAGTCCTTTTGATCGAGGATCTTGTGTGGCTGGCCCGAGTCTAAGTTTATAAGAATCAGGATTTTGGCGAAAAAATAGGGGAGGGGGGGTCCCCCCCTCCCCTCTGCGCTAGAATGGCAACCATGTACGAAGATTTCAAAGTGACCGACCGGTGGACCGGCGACCAGCTCCGTTGCGAGTGGAAGGGAACCATTGTCGCCATCGCCACTCGTCACGCCGACGCGACCGATATCCGCTTCTCTGTCAACGGCCGTCCAGTTTGGATCGCCCTCCCCAATCTCGCCTGGGTCGAGCAGAAGCGCCGCAACGGCAAGGTCATCACCGACTATCTCGCTGCTCAGATCGCCGGCCGCTACCTCAAGCTCGCCATCGAGTCCGGCTACGATAACGGCCGCGAAATGTACACCATGACCGTCGACGAGGTCCTCGCCCACGCCGAACAGGTTGTCAAGGAAGCAGGAAACACAACCATGCTGCCCAGCCTGCCCGTAATCAATGAAAACATTCGGCCCGAAGACGAAATGAGCATCCACCTTCCCGGAGAGCCTGCCTGAAGCCATGAACTTTACGCGCCGACGCTTCCTCGTCCTGCTTCCTGCCGGAGTAGCCTCGGCCCAGCTTCACTCGCCCTTCAAAAAGAAGGTTCCTCCGCCCCCCGCCCCCCTCCGCGTCTACATCGGAACCGACACGACCAGAGGAGTCAGCAAAGGCATCTATCAGGCCACCTTCGATGGGGCCACCGGGAAACTCAGCGTTCCCATCCTCGCAGCCGAGACGCCTCGACCCTCCTATCTCGCGCTCTCGCCCCCGCACACAGGACGCCGCTCCCTCTACGCCGTCAATGCGGTCGCCGATCCGTCCGCAACCGTCACCACCTTCGACCTCGATCCCAAGAACGGCGTGCTCACGCAAAAAGGCAAAGTGAGCTCCGCCGGAGCCGGCCCCTGCTACGTCTCCGTCGACTCCACCGGACACGCCGCCTTCGTCGCCAACTACGTCGGCGGAACCATCGCCTCCTACAAGCTTCAACCCGACGGAACGCTCTCAGAACCCATCGACAAGATCGACTACAAAGACCCGAAGTTCGGCCACCACGGCCCGTTTCCCGGACGACAGGACACAACGCACCCGCACTCCGTCTTCATCTCTCCCGACGACCGCTTCCTCATAGTCAACGATCTCGGCAACGACGCGCTCTCGGTCTTCTTCATCGACCCCATCACGGCGCAGCTCACGCCTTCAACTCCGCTGCTAACGACAATGCGTCCCGGCTCGGGCCCGAGACACATCGCCTTCCACCCCAACGGACGCTGGCTCTACTGCATCAACGAACTCGATTCCACAATCGATCATCTGCTGTGGACCACGACCCACAGCCACCCACATCCGCAAAGCCAGACGCCCCCCAGCCCGCAAGGGTTGTTGATCCACACAAATACTCCCGTCAAGACCATCGCGGCCGACTTTCCCGTGGCAAAGAACACAGCCTCCGAAGTGATGATCTCTCCGGACGGAAATTTCCTCTACGCCAGCAATCGCGGCGAAGATACACTCGTCGTCTTCTCCATCGGAGAGAAGGGCGAGCTCTACGAGATCCAAAGAATCTCTTGCGGAGGCAAGACACCGCGCCACTTCACCTTTGATCCCGCCGCGCAATGGATTCTCTGTGGCAACCAGGACTCTGCCTCCATCACAACGTTCCGCCGCGATCAAGGCAGCGGCAAGCTCGCAGGTCCGGTGCAGACAGTTCCCGTCGACTCGCCGATGTTCACCCTCTTCGCCTGAGCATGTTCGCCCGCACCCTGCGCATCGAACGCATCGACTCCACAGGCGTCGCTCATCCATGCCCGATCAAGTGGATCGACAGCTTCGCGATGCGCAACTTCACCAACGATGCCATCTTCGACGACACGCTTCCCGTCGGAGACGGTCTTCTCGAGGCCGGCAACCGCGTCCCGCTAGATCGCCTGCATGGGCAGCATGGAAGACTGGTTCCGCCGCAAGAACTACATCGGTCCCGAAGACTCTCTCCGCATCTCCGAGAGCCGATAACAATTATTCGTTGTAATGCAACAGGCTCAACACATCGTACTCAGGAAACTTCTCGCGGCCCTTCAGGAAGTCGAGTTCCACGGCGAACCCAAGTCCTGCGATTATGCCCCCCATCTGTCGCACGAGCTGCACTGTCGCCTGCATTGTTCCGCCAGTTGCCAGCAGGTCGTCAACGATGATTACGCGCTGTCCGGGCCGAATCGCGTCGAGATGAATCTCGAGCGAGTCGGTGCCGTACTCGAGGTCGTAGCTGACACGAGCGGTTTGAGCGGGAAGCTTCTTCGGTTTACGCACAGGAACGAATCCTGCGTTGAGACGGTAGGCCAGCGCCGGTCCGAAGATGAATCCGCGCGCTTCGATTCCGAGCACGAGGTCGATCTCCTTGCCGATGTAATAGGCAGCGAAGGCATCGATAAGTTGTGCGAAGCCTGTCTTGTCCTTGAGAAGCGTCGTAATGTCGTAGAAGAGGATTCCCGGTTTGGGGAAATCCGGCACCGTTCGTACCAGCGCCTTCAAGGGTTCACAGTTCAGCAGTCTTGGGTCTTGCATCTTGGATTTACCAGGCTCCTTCAATCACAAATGGTCCGAGCTTTGCGTCCTCGCTGTCGGCCAATTCCTCTTCGATCACCGCATCCACGCGGCTTCCGCGTGAACCATTTTTTAACGCCGCTCTCAATTCCGCCAGAACTTCGGAATTTCCGGAGGCGACAACCTCCACATGTCCCGCGTCAGTGTTTCGGACCCAACCGCGCAGTCCAAGTTCTGCGGCTTCACGCTGAACAAACCAGCGGAACCCAACGCCTTGCACGCGGCCTTTCACGAGGTAGTAACGCACCATGGAGGCTTCAGTTTCGCAGAGCGTTCAACGTCACGCAAGCTAACTCGCCATTACGCGAAAGGGCAGAGCCGAGTGCTCTGCCCTTTCGCACTTTCGTTCAGACTACGCGCGGCTCATGTAAGCGCCTTCGGCGGTGTCGACGCGGATCTTCTCGCCTTCGTTGATGAAGGGCGGGACCTGGACGACGAGGCCGGTTTCGAGCTTGGCGGGCTTGGTGACCGACGATGCGGTCGCAGACTTGATGCCAGGCTCGGTTTCTACGACTGTCATCTCGACGACGTTGGGAAGCTCGATGCCGACGGCCTTGCCGTCGTGGAAGCTGACCGCGATGGTGAGGTTGGGCAGGAGGTAATCGACGGCATCGCCGAGCGTTTCGCGCTTCAGATGCGTCTGCTCGAAGCTCTCCATGTCCATGAAGTAGTAGTCGTCGCCATCGTTGTAGAGGTACTCCATTTTGACCTCGTCGACGATGACGCGGTCGATGGGGTCGGGCGAGCGGAAACGCTCGACAAACATGGCGCCGGTGCGGATGTTGCGCAGCTTGGCCTGGATGAAGGCGCGGAGATTGCCCGGCGTGCGGTGCTCTACCGAGAAGACGAGGTGAAGGTCGTCCTTGAACTTGATGACCATGCCCGGGCGCATCTGCGTTGCGGGAATCGACATAGAAAAACCTCTAATCTGTGCTGAATTTCAGCTGTTTGAGAGTTTGTCCGGCGGGCGCACCCGAATGGAAGCCCATCATCCGAACCTCTTTCTATTGTATAGCAGCGAGGCTCTGAGGAGCCGCGTTAGCGGCCGCCGAAGAGCTTCTTGAAGAAGTGTCCGATGGAGTGAAATACGTTGCTTGAGGAGGGTGCAGGTGGCGGTGGGGGGGCTTCAGCGCGCGCCGTCGGGGTTGGTGTTGCGGGCTCGGCGTTGGGTGCGTTTACGGCAGCGTTCGAAGGCGTTGCGGTGCTCTTTGCGGGGGTGGGGGCGGCTGAGGTTCCGGGCGTTGCGGTGTCGCTGCCTGTGCCGTCGCTCGCGCCGCCGGTTCCATAGCTCATCGTGGTCGAGACCTGTGTGTGCACTGCGCCTGCTGGAGCTTGAGGAGGCGCGCTTGCAGGAGCAAGGCCTGCGCTTACCGCCGCAGGGAATGGATGTTGTTCGGCAGCCGCTTTGGAAGGCTCGGTCGCGACGATGGTTCCCGGAGCGGCCGGTGTTGCCCCGGTGATGCCAGCGTCTGCGACAGAGACGACGGGTTCTGGCGGGCAGCCGCAGGGCTCGTGCTCGTTGTCGACGACCTCTTTGAGGCTGCCGTGTTCGAAGAGGACGTGCTGGCCGGGGTGAAGCTCGTAGCTTGATTCGCCGAACTGGTCGGCGACGCTGAGCGACGGGAGCGGCTGCGCCGCGGTTCTCGACGCAGGTGTCGCCGTTGCGTGCGACACGGAGGCGAAGGTCGAGCGAGCCGGGGCTTTTGAGGGTGAAGCGGAGATCGGGGGTCATGACGACGTCGTTGGCGGTTGCGCGGATCGCGAGCTCGATGGCTCCGCGGTCGAGCGCGATCATCAGAGGAGCGTCTATGCTGCCCTTGCCTGCGTTGAGGTGGAGGCCGCTGGTGGCGCAGACGCGGACGCTTCCGCCGCGATTGAGAGCGACGTCGGCGGTGTGGTCGCGGGCTGTGACGGTGGAGGCTCCGAGGAGCTGGGCGCGGCCGTTGGAGACTTCGAGTGCGCCGGACACGGTTGCGTCGGCGATGCCTACGGAGCCGATGGATTGCTGGTTCTGCGCGTGGAGGGCGCAAGAGGCGCAGACGACTCCCATGGTCACAATCCGGGTCAGGGTCGGTCGGCGCATCAGGGGGTCTGCTCCTACATCTTCAGGAAGTTTTCGATGATTTGTTTGCCGTGTGAGGTGAGCACGCTCTCAGGATGGAACTGTACTCCTTCGATGGGCAGCTCGCGATGGCGGAGTCCCATGATGGTCTCGTCGCCGGTGATGGGGTCGGTGGTGCGGGCGGAGACCTCGAGCTCGTGGGGGAGGCCTTTGGGGCTGACGATGAGCGAGTGGTAGCGGGTGCAGGTCATGGTCTTCGGGATTCCGGCGAAGATGGTGCGGCCGTCGTGCTCTACCTCGCTGGTCTTGCCGTGCATTAGCTTTGGGGCGCGAATGACCTCGCCGCCGAAGACGGCTCCGATGGCCTGATGGCCGAGGCAGACTCCGAGGATCGGGACTCGTTTTCCGGAGGAGGAAAAGTGGCGGATGAGGTCCATGCTGATGCCGGCGTCCTGGGGGGTGCAGGGGCCGGGGGAGATGAGGATGCGCTCGGGGTTGAGGGCTTCGACCTCTTCGGGAGTGAGCTCGTCGTTGCGGCGGACGATCATCTCGGCGCCCAGCTCGCCCATGTACTGGACGAGGTTGTAGGTGAAGGAGTCGTAGTTGTCGAGGACGAAGACCATTTGGTGTGATTTTACGCTTTCGCGGAAGTGGGCTACCCCCTCCCCCTGTTTTTGTGCAAAGTCCTACAAAGATTGGAGTTAGGTCTGGACCTCCAATTTTTGAGTGCTGTAAAGTCCTGAAAATAAAGATGCGGCTGTGCAAAGTATTCAAAGCAAAGGAGAAAGGCTCCCGTTGGGGAGCCTTCTCCTCTTTTTGAGGACTGATTTCAGTATAGCGAAGCGGATGGAATTAATCGGCAACATAAGAGGCGGGGATTAGTGATTTGGAATGTGTCGTTTGCGGGCGTTTTGAGACTCGTGGGGGCTTGACAGGGTATCCCGTTCGCTTCGCTCCGGCTTGGTGGAACGCGCCGGGCTCTGCCCGGCGCTAAGGCGGGCCTTCGGCAGAGCGGAGGTTCGCTTTGCGAGCAACTCTTTTTGGCACGGCTGAAGCCATGCCCTTAAGCGGGGCGGTTCGTGCTTCGCGCGAATGTTCCATACATGCTTGCGGGACCCGGCGTGGAGGGATCGGGTTCACCAAGATCTCGTCTTCAGCTGAGAGAACCCATTTTTGTGTTCGCGTTATCAATGGGGTCACCTTGGCTGTCAGGTGCCGGGCTGGATGTAGGGAGCTTTTGCGATGAGTTGGCGTTCTTTGCCGCGGGGGTCGTTCTCGACGTGGGGTGGGGTGTCCCAGAGCATGGTGGGCCGGCTGGTGAGGTTGTAGCGGGGCCAGGTGGGGAGGCCGGGGTGGTTGGGGTCGCCGGTGGAAGCGAAGGGCCAGGAGGGTCTGGCTGTAGGTGGTGGCTAGTTGTTGAGCGGAGGCGGAGGGGTGGTCTCCGTCGCTCGAAACCATGGAGGCGGCGAGCTCGAGGTTGTCGAAGGCGAAGGGGATGTCGATGGTGTGAGGAGCGCCCCACTTGCCGCCGTCGGCGGGGGACTTCCAGGTGAAGTTGTAGACCCAGGTGGGACCGTGTTGTTGGGCGCGGCGTTCGCTCTCGATGACCATGCCGTGCCAGGAGCGGAAGGCGGTGGTGGCGGCGAAGAAGACATCGGAGGGAGAGTAGGCCGGGTACCAGCTGCGGTAGTCGGAGACGATGGATTCGGTGGAGAGGGTTCCTAGGAACTGGCGGTAGTGTTCGAGCTGTGCGGGCAGAGCGTTCCAAGTGAGAGAGAAGAGTTCGGGGGCGGAGGCCCCGATGAGGAGGCGGGTCTCGTCGTGGGTGTTGCCGAGGATCATGGGGATCCCAGCGGAGATGGCCGGGGCTTCGGGGTCGAAGGGATCGTGGGGAAGGGTGCGGCCATCGTGGACGGGCCCGAAGTATTTTCCGGCGCGAATGGCGGAGACGAGTTGCTCCATGGATATCTTTGCTGGGTCTCGGATGTCGTCGAGGTTTGCGGGGGAGAGGTTGAGGGCTTTGAGGACGGCTTCGGCGGTAGCGGTGGCGTGCTCGGGCGTGGTGGCGGTGAGCTGCTGTCCGCTCATGGTCATGACGCGATGGAAGAGGCCGCTGGCGGAGGGCATGGACATGAGCGTGGCGCACTTCGCTCCGCCGCCGGACTGGCCGAAGATGAGGATGCGCGATGGGTCTCCCCCGAAGGCGGCGATGTTGTCGCGGACCCATTGGAGGGCGAGGATGAGATCGAGCTGACCGACGTTGCCGGAGTCGCGGAAGAGATCGCGGAGCGAGGCGGGTGCGAGTTCGGCGAGGTAGAGGTAGCCGAAGAGGTTGAGGCGGTGGTTGAGGGTGACGACGACGGCGTCGCCGCGACGGGCGAGACGGACGCCGTCGTAGACGGGGCCGTTGGAAGAGCTGGAGGAGTAGGCTCCGCCGTGGATGTAGACGAGGACGGGGCGCTTGCGATTGTCGTTGATGCCGGGGGTCCAGACGTTGAGGTGAAGGCAGTCTTCGGAGTTGACGGGGTTCGGCTCGTCGAGAGGAGCGAAGGTGGAGCGGCCTTCGCGGTTGTGGATGGGCTGCGGGGCCTGTGGGCCGAAGGCGTGAGCGTCACGGATGCCGGTCCATGGCTTTGGCGGTGTGGGCGGGGTGAAGCGAGTGGCCGAGGTGTCGGCACCGTAGGGGATGCCTTTGAAGATGTGGACGTCCTGATCGAAGATGCCGCGAACTTTGCCGAAGGATGTTGTGGCGATGGGACGCCGACAGGACCGGGCGCGGAGGTCCTTTGGCAGGAGATTTGCGACGCCGAGTAGGGCGGAGTTGCGAAGGAGTTGGCGACGGTTCATTTGGCTGCCATGGAAGACGGGGCCGGACGGGGCTGAGTCTCTGCTGTCTTTTTGCAGGAGCAATTTTAGGCTGTCAGCAGTCGATTGAAACGGATTGTTCGTAGTATGGGTGAGGCGTAGGAGGGAACCTTGAGACGAGAGATTGCTGCGGGTTTGCTGATGGCTTCTTGTGTTGTGGTGGCGCAGGCACCCAGGCCTGAGGCTCCGGCGAGCCTGCCGCGCGAGGTGGCGGGGATTCCGATTAACTACGACGAGGCGAAGGTGGGGACGTACACGCTGCCTGATCCGCTGGTGATGAATGACGGCAAGCCGGTGAAGGATGCGAAGACGTGGACGTTGCGGCGGCGGCCGGAGGTGGTGCGGATATTTGAGACGCAGCAGTTTGGTGTTGCTCCGGCGCGACCGGCGAGCGAGCGCTTCGAGGTGGTGGAGAAGGGGACGGAGGCTCTGGGCGGGAAGGCGATTCGGAAGAGGGTGGATATTCATCTTCGCGCGGAGAAGACGGCCCCGGTGATTCACCTGGTGGAGTATCTGCCGGCGTCGGCGTTGAAGAGACCGGTGCCGATGCTGCTGACGATCAGCTTTACGGCGCCTTCGAACATGATCGACGATCCGGGGCTGCCGGAGTACGAGATATGGGACGCGAAGACGAAGACGAAGGTTTCGGCGAAGACGGGGAGAGCGTTCGGGAAGATCAACGTCGCGGCTTTTCTGGATGCGGGGATTGGGGTGGCGACGTTCTACTACGGCGATGTGGAGCCGGATTATGCGGAGGGATTTTCGCAGGGGATCAGGAAGTTCTACCTGAGGCCGGGGCAGAAGAAGCGCGGGCCGCAGGACTGGGGCTCGATTGCGGCGTGGGCGTGGGGGATGAGCAGGGTTCAGGACTATTTCGAGACGGACAAGGATGTGGATGCGAAGAGGGTGGCGATCCATGGCGTGTCGCGACTGGGCAAGACGGTGATGTGGGCGGGGGCGCATGACCAGAGGTTTGCGGCGGTGATTGCTAGCTGCTCGGGTGAGGGAGGGGCGGCGCTGAGCCATAGGGATTATGGGGAGACGATTGCGCACCTGACGGCGCCGACGCGCTATCCGTACCAGTTTGCGGAGAACTATGGGAAGTGGGGAGGGTTTCCGGACAAGGCTCCGATGGACGCGAATATGCTGGTGGCGCTGATTGCGCCGCGTCCGGTGTTGCTGCAGACGGGGACGACGGACTTCTGGTCGGATCCGAAGGGTGAGTTTCTAGCTGCGGAGGCGGCCGAGCCGGTGTACAAGCTGCTCGGCAAGCAGGGGCTGGGGACGGACCAGTGGCCTGAGGCGAAGACGCCGGTGTTTCATGACATCGGGTACTACATGCATGACGGCGGGCATGGGATGGTTCCGGGGGATTGGCAGGTGTATGTGGAGTTTCTGGTGGGGCATTTGCATGCGGAGCGGTGACGAACCTCCGCGGCTAAAGCCGCTGTTCTTTCGGTAACGGTTGTGGCACGGCTGAAGCCGTGCCCTTAACGCAGACAGGTTCGAGCTTCGCTCGAATGTGCAACCATACCTTCGGCAGTGAATGATGCATCCTCTGCATAACGAAATGAGGAGAAGCAGGTCCCTCCACTTCGCGCTTTGCGCTCCGGTCGGGATGACAGATTTTGGGAAGGAAATACAGAAGGGCCGCTGTGAACGGCCCTTCATTGTGTCATGAGATGAAATCTATTTGTAGGACTTTGCGGTTTCGAAGCGCTTGTTGATCTCGTCCCAGTTGACGGTGTTCCACCAGGCGGCGAGGTAGTCGGGGCGCTTGTTCTGGTACTTGAGGTAGTAGGCGTGCTCCCAGACGTCGTTGCCGAGGATGGGGTAGGAGCCCTGCGAGAGGGGGTTGTCCTGGTTGGCGGTGGTGACGATGGCGAGCTTTCCGCCCTTGAAGATGAGCCAGCCCCAGCCGGAGCCGAACTGCTTGGCTGTGGTCTCGTTGAAGAGCTTCTTGAAGGACTCGAAGTCGCCGAAGTCGGCCTTGATCTGCTGGGCGATGTTGCCGGTGGGCTCGCCGCCGCCCTTGGGCTTCATGATCTGCCAGAACATGGTGTGGTTGACGTGGCCGCCGCCGTTGTTCTGGACGACTTTGCGAACGTCTTCGGGGATGGCGTTGAGGTCCTTAACGAGGTCTTCGGGTGACTTGCTGCCGAGATCGGGGTGTTTTTCGACGGCTCCGTTGAGGTTGGTGACGTAGGTCTGGTGGTGCTTGTCGTGATGGAGCTTCATGGTCGCTTCGTCGATGTGGGGCTCGAGTCCGGCGTAGTCGTAGGGAAGCGGGGGAAGTTCGTATGCCACTTTTTTCTCCTGTGTGTTCCGGGCCGGCCGGACGGGGGGTCGAGGGCCGGGCGTTCAGATTGTTCAGATGCCGTCGGCGGCTGGCGCGATGCAATGGGGCATTCGGGCTGCCGGGCGAACGGAAGAAAGATGTGTGACCCCGGCCATGATAGCGCAATCGAAAGCATTGACATGGGGTTTACCTCGTACGGGTAATACGTCGAAGGGGGATTTGCGTTCTTAATGTCGTCAATGAGCGAACTTTCCGCGAACTATCGCTGGCTGGATGATGATGGACCGGCGTTTGGCGCGCCGGGGCTTGAGCCGCGATGGACGTCGAGCCGGAAGGATGCGGTGGGGACGGCGTATTCTGCGTCGAGCCGACGTCTGGTACACGCTTTCGCACGGCACGCTGAACGAGATTTATTACCCGACGATCGACCGTCCGCAGACGCGTGATATGGAGCTGCTGTTTAGCGACGGCGAGACGTTTGTGCATGAAGAGAAGCGCGATCTTGAGTACGAGTTTGAGTATGTGGATGGCGATGCGCTTGCGGTGAGGCTGGTGGCTCATGAGACGGGCGGACGCTACAAGGTGACGAAGGTGATTCTTTCGAACCCGCATTTTCCTGCGGTGTTGATGCACGTGAAGATCGAGGGCGACGAGCGAGCTTCTGTCGCGGATGAAGTGCTATGCGCTGCTGGCTCCGCATTTGAATGGTGGAGGCGCGGGGAATTCGGCGCGGTCGATTGATGTTGCGGGGAAGCGGTGTCTGCTGGCGTGGAAGGGCGGGACCTCGCTGGCGATGGGAGCGGACTGCGGATTCACGCGGTCTTCGTGCGGGTTTGTTGGCGCGAGCGATGGGTACCAGGACCTGTTCGACGACATGAAGATGACGTGGCAGTTCGGGCAGGCGCTGGACGGAAACATCGCGGTGACGGGCGAGATCGATCTTGGGCGGAATCCGGAGTTCACGATGGCGCTGGCGTTTGGCGATGGTCATCATGCGGCGCTGGCGGGGATGATGCAGAGCCTGGCGACTCCGTTTTCGGATCATCTGAAGCGGTTTCTGCTGCAGTGGAGCAGGGCGGCTTCTCCGGAGCGGCTGGCGGTGGCGGCGACGGATGGCGGAACGCTGATGCGGATCAGCCACAACGTTCTGCTGACGCACGAGGACAAGATATTTTCGGGAGCGTTTATAGCTTCGGCTTCGATTCCGTGGGGAGCGTCGAAGGGGGATTCGGACTGGGCGGGTATCACCTGGTGTGGACGCGGGACATGGTGCAGACGGCGACTTCGCTGCTGGCGTGCGGGAGGATCGACACAGCGCTGCGGGCGCTGGTGTATCTGGCTTGCACGCAACGGGCGGATGGGAGCTTCGCGCAGAACTTCTGGATTGACGGGACGCCGTACTGGCAGGGGATTCAGCTGGACGAGGTGGCGTTTCCGATCATTCTGGCGTGGCGGCTGTGGAAGGCAGGTGGGCTGGGGAGTTTTGATGTCTTCCCGTTTGTGGAGCGGGCGGCGTGCGTTTCTGGTGAAGTATGCACCGGTGACGCAGCAGGAGCGGTGGGAGGAGACGGCGGGATATTCGCCGTCGACGCTGGCGGCGGTGATTGCGGGGTTGATCTGCGCGGCGGATATTGCGAGGGCGCATGGCGCGACTGAGCTGGCGGGTTTCTGGAAGTCGTACGCGGACTGGATCGAGTCGCACCTGGATGAGTGGACGACGACGACCGATGGTGTGCTGCTGAGTGATGTGAAGCGGCATTACATGCGGATATCGCCGCCGTGTCCAGGGGAGCCGTTCCACGATCCGACGGTGCCGTTGGGAATGTTCCGCATTGCGAATCGCGAACCGGACGAGCGATCGGTGTTTGAGGCGCGAGAGGTGATCGACGCGGGGTTTCTGGAGCTGGTGCGATATGGGATCCGGCGGGCGGACGACCCGCTGATCGTGGATTCGCTGAAGGTGGTGGATCATTGTTGAAGATCGACACGCCGTACGGGCCGTGCTGGCGGCGCTACAACCACGATGGCTATGGGCAGAGGAAGGACGGCGGGCCGTTCGACGGATGGGGACAGGGACGGGCGTGGCCTCTGTTGACAGGCGAGCGGGCGCACTATGAGCTGGCGGCGGGAGGCGATCTACACATCGCTGATGGACGCGATGGAGCGGTTCAGTTCAAAGGGCGGAATGTTGCCGGAGCAGATCTGGGATGCGGCGGATATTCCGTCGGAGAGTTTGTATCTGGGCAGATCGGCGGGGGCGGCGCAGCCACTGGTATGGGCGCACTCGGAGTATCTGAAGCTGTTGCGCTCGGTGTCAGATGATCGAGTGTTTGATCGGATTTCGATTGTTGAGGAGCGGTATGCGGTTCCGCCGGAGAAGCGGCGATTCAAGAATCACTTAGAGATTTATTCCGAGGGCCGTCCGATCTCAACGATTCGCGCGGGGTATACGCTGCGTATTGTTGATCGCGGGCACTTCCGGGTGGTGTATTCGACAGACAACTGGGAGACGGTGAACGAGGCCGTAGCAAACATGGTTGGGCCATCGGGAGCGTACGTGGATATCACGACCACAGCACGGCAAGCGGGAACGATTGTTTTTACTCTGTGCTGGCCGGGAGAAGGCGGGCCAGACAGGTGGCTGGGAAGGAATATTGAGGTTGCGGTTGTGCCACTGGCCGCAGGGTCCTGAGGATGCAGCGATGCGGTTCCCGCCTGTACACTGAGAGGGGATCGTCCAAAAACGAAAAAATACCGAGATCGAGCGACGCAGCACTCACGCGCGCCTGAGCCTCAAGGAAAAAGGAAAAGAATGAGCGAACAGCAGATCGATCAGCAGAATGCCCTAGACCAGCTTTCCATCAACGCCCTCCGTTTTCTCGCCGTGGATGCGGTGCAGAAGGCCAACTCAGGGCATCCTGGCGCTCCGCTGGGCTGCGCGCCGATTGCCTACCTGCTGTACCACAAGCTGATGAAGCACGACCCGTCGGATCCGAAGTGGATCAACCGCGACCGGTTCGTGCTGTCGAATGGGCATGCTTCGGCGCTGCTGTATGGCGTGCTGCACCTGTCGGGCTACGACCTGCCGATGTCGCAGCTGGAGCAGTTCCGCCAGTGCGGATCGCACACGCCGGGACATCCGGAGTACGGTGAGGCGCCGGGCGTTGAGGTGACGACCGGCCCGCTGGGCCAGGGATTCGCGATGGCGGTGGGAATTGCGACCGCTGAGAAGCACCTGGCGGCGGTCTACAACCGCGATCAGCACAAGATCATCGACCACTACACCTATGCGCTGTGCGGCGACGGCGACCTGATGGAAGGCATCTCGCACGAGACGGCGTCGCTGGCGGGAACGCTGGGGCTCGGCAAGCTGATTGTGCTGTACGACGACAACCTGATCTCGCTGGACGGGCCGACGGAGCTGAGCTTTACCGAGGACGTCACGGAGCGCTTCCAGGCTTACCACTGGCACGTGCAGATGGTGGACGACGGCAATGACCTGGTGGCTATCGAAGCGGCGATCAAGGCGGCGAAGGCGGAGACGACGAAGCCCTCGCTGATTCGCGTGCGCACGGTGATCGGTTACGGCAGCCCGAAGGCCGGCACGAGCAAGGTTCACGGCGAGGCGCTGGGCGCGGAGGCGGTGAAGGAGACGAAGAAGAACCTCGGCTGGCCCGAGGACAAGAGCTTCTACGTTCCGGAAGAGGCCGCGAAGAACTGGGCTGAGGCCGAAGGCGAAGGGCAAGAAGGTTCACGCAGAGTGGCAGAAGGGTTTTGACGAGTACGCGAAGGCGTATCCAGAGCCGGCGGCCGAGTTTGACTGCGTGTCATCAAGCCGGAGCTTGCTGGCGGGCTGGGAGAAGAAGATTCCGACCTTCCCGACGGATAAGCCGGTTGCGACGCGCAATGCGGGCCAGGTGGTGATGAACGCGATTGCGGGTGTGGTGCCGGAGTTGTTCGGCGGCGCGGCTGACCTGACGGCTTCGACGAAGACGATCTTCAAGGATTCTGCGAATTTCCACGTGGACCCGAAGGGGCGCAACGTGTTCTTCGGCGTGCGCGAGTTCGGCATGTGCGCGATGGTGAACGGAATGGCGGCGCATGGCGGGCTGATTCCGTTCGGCTCGACGTTCTTTGTCTTCTCGGACTATGCGCGTAACGCGATTCGCCTGGCAGCGCTGATGAGCGTGCACTCGCTGTTCATCTTCACGCATGATTCGGTAGGCCTGGGCGAGGATGGGCCGACGCACCAGCCGATCGAGCAGCTGATGTCGCTGCGGCTGATTCCGCAGTTGACGGACTTCCGTCCGGCGGACGCGAACGAGACGGCGGCGTGCTGGCAGATTGCTCTGGAGCGCAAGTCGGCGAGCTTTATGGCGCTGTCGCGGCAGGATCTGCCGGTGCTGGACGCAGCGAAGTACAAGGTCTCCGAGGGCGTGAGGAAGGGTGCGTATGCGCTGGATGATTCGGGCAAGGACATCATCCTTATCGCGACGGGCTCTGAGGTTTCGCTGATTATGAAGGCGGCGGAGGAGTTGAAGGCTGCGGGTATCAACGCGAGCGTGGTTTCGATGCCGAGCTTCAAGCTGTTTGATGAGCAGGACGCGGCGTACAAGACCGCGCTGTTCCCGGAAAACACGCCGAAGATTGCGGTTGAGGCGGGAGCGACGATGGGCTGGTACAAGTACGTCGGCCACAACGGCGGCGTGATTGGCCTGGACCGCTTTGGTGCTTCGGCACCGGGTCCGATTGCGCTGGAGAAGCTGGGCATCAGCGTTACGCATGTGGTTGAAGAGGCAAAGAAGCTGGTGAAGAAATAAGAGAACGGGCGAGGGAATTGATCTCTCGCCCGCTGTTTTTGTCCGGGAGCGCATCGAGCGATAAGGGGTGCGCATCCAACGGAAGCATACGAAAGAGCGCCCAATGAACGGCGCCGGAGTTCCCTGACGAGATTGCCGCGCGGGAATTCGTGACGATCGGGGCAATTTTTCTGCTGGGCCAAGTTTGAAGGTCTTTGTGGTGTTGCCGTTCGTATTGGATTGAAGGCCGTTTGGGCGCGCAGAACATTCAACACGGCATCGCCGTCTAGCAAGAAAGGGAAGACGATGGAACTTGGAATCATTGGACTCGGCAAGATGGGCTTCAACATGGCGGAGCGTCTGAAGCTGGCCGGCCATAAGGTCGTCGGGTTCGATTTCAACAAAGATGCGACTGCGAAGCTGACGGCGACTGGCTCGCTGGGCGTGAATTCGCTGGAGGACCTGGTAAAGAATCTGCAAGCTCCGCGTGCGGTCTGGATCATGGTGCCTTCGGGCGATCCGGTAGACCACACGATTGCGAGCCTTGAGGGCCTGCTGTCGAAGGGCGACACGATCATCGATGGCGGCAACTCGAACTACAAGGACACGCAGCGGCGGCATGCGCGAGTTGACGCCCAAGGGCTTTGAGTACGTCGACTGCGGGACGTCGGGCGGCGTGTGGGGCCTGAAGGAGGGCTACAGCCTGATGATCGGCGGCGACAAGGCTCCGGTCGAGCGGCTGACGCCGATCTTCCAGGCGCTGGCACCTTCGCCGACCGAGGGCTGGGGTCATGTCGGGCCTTCGGGCGCGGGTCACTTCGTGAAGATGGTCCACAACGGCATCGAGTATGGCCTGATGCAGGCGTATGCCGAGGGCTTTTCGATCATGAAGGCGAAGGAGCCGCTGCATCTGGACCTGACGCAGATTGCGCAGATCTGGCAGAAGGGTTCGGTGGTGCGGTCATGGCTGCTGGATCTGACGGCTGACGCACTGGACAAGAATCCGACGCTGGCAGGGCTGGAGGCATGGGTTCCGGACTCGGGCGAAGGCCGCTGGACGGTGACTGAGGCGATCGACCTGAATATCTCGGCGCCGGTGATTACGGAGTCGCTGATTCGCCGGTTGCGGTCGCGCGAGGAGAACAACTTTACGGATCGCATGATCTCGATCATGCGCGGCGCCTTTGGCGGGCACGAAGTCAAGAAGGCTGACTAAATCTGCAGAGAAGTTTATGTACAGAGAGGATATCGATATGGCCACTACACAAGTTCAAGTTTCGCCGGATACAGCGGCTGCGGCACGGAGCTCCGAGCGCACGCCGGATCCGTGCATCGTCGTTATCTTCGGCGCGTCGGGCGACCTGACGAAGCGCAAGCTGCTGCCCGCGCTCTATCACCTGGAGCAAGGCGGCTGCTGCCGAAGGACTTCGCCGTTGTCGGCGTTGCGCGGCGGCCGCTGGAGCAGAGCTTTGCTCCGGACATGAAGGAAGGCATCATCGCTGGCGGCGGCGTGGAAGACAACGATCCGAAGCTGGCGCCGTTTGTCGATCGCGTGCAGTATCACGCGATGAACTTCGACGATGCTGCGGGCTACGACGCGCTGAAGAAGAAGCTGGCCGAGCTGGATGGAAGTTCAATACCAAGGGCAACCGGCTGTTCTATCTGGCGACCGCGCCGGAGTACTTCTCCGACATCATCAACTTCCTCGGCAAGCACGGCATGGCGCAGCCTGAGCCCGATGCGAGGACGGCAAGGCGCCTGGGTGCGGACGATCATCGAGAAGCCGTTCGGCCACGACCTGGAGTCGGCGCGCGCGCTGAACGATGAGGTGAACAAGGTCTTCAACGAAGACCAGATCTTCCGCATCGACCACTACCTGGGCAAGGAGACGGTGCAGAACATCCTCGTCTTCCGCTTTGCCAACGGCATCTTCGAGAACGTGTGGAACCGCAACTACATCGACCACGTCGAGATTACGGCGGCGGAGTCGATCGGCATCGAAGGCCGCGGGCCGTTCTACGAGCAGGCCGGCGCGCTGCGCGACGTGGTGCAGAACCACGTGATGGAGCTGCTGAGCTTTGTGGCGATGGAGCCGCCGGTTTCGTTCCAGGCGGATGCGGTTCGCGCCGAGAAGGTGAAGGTGTGGAAGGCGATCTCAGCCGATTCATCCTGCCGACACGGTGCGCGGGCAGTATGGGCCGGGCATCGTGGACGGCAAGGCTGTTCCGGGCTATCGGCAGGAAGACCGCGTGCATCCGCGCTCGCAGACCGAGACCTATGCCGCGCTGCGGCTGGAGATCGAGAACTGGCGCTGGGCAGGCGTGCCGTTCTACATCCGCGCGGGCAAGCGGCTGGCAAAGCGCGTGACCGAGATCACGGTCCAGTTCAAGCAGCCGCCGCTGCTGCTGTTCAAGGGCAGCGAGTGCCATGACTGCGAACGCGATCAAGCCGAACCTGATCTCGATGCGCATTCAGCCGGACGAGGGAATCTCGCTGCGGTTTGGCGCGAAGGTGCCGGGGCCGAGCATGGACATCAGCCCGGTGCAGATGAACTTCAGCTATGCGGATGCGTTTGGCAAGTCGTCGGCGAACGGCTACGAGCGTCTGCTGCTGGATGCGATGCTGGGCGACGGAACGCTGTTCGCCCATCGCGATGGCGTGGAGGCGACCTGGGCGCTGATGACGCCGATCCTGAAGGCCTGGGCGGAGAATCCGGTGAAGGACTTCCCGAACTATGCTGCGGGAACCTGGGGACCGTCGGCGGCCGATGCGCTGCTGGAGTCCGAGGGCCGCAAGTGGCGCAAGCTATAAAAGCTATACATGGGCACGGTTGCTGATCAGCGACCGTGCCCATCGCTGCTTGAAACAACTAAATAGAGAAGAGACTATGCCGCGTCCAACAACAGTTACCTATCGCGTCTACTCAACGCCGGCCGAGGTTGCTGCGGCCGCTGCGCAGCTCTTTACTTCGTCGGTGATTGCTGCGGCGAATGCGCGCGGGATTGCGCGCGTGGCGATCTCGGGCGGAACGACGCCGAAGGCGATGTTCGCGCTGCTGGCCGATCCGTGCGCAGCCGTTTGTGAAGCAGGTGCCATGGGACAAGCTGGATCTGTACTGGGTGGATGAGCGTTGCGTTCCGCCGGACGATGCTGAGTCGAACTACCGCATGACGCGCGAGGCGCTGCTGTCGAAGGTGCCGTTGCCGGCGGAGCGGATTCATCGGATGGAAGGGCGAGCTGGAGCCGGAGGAGGCGCGGCACGGTACGAGGCTGCTATCCGCAATGGCTTTCAGGCTGGAGGGCGCGGAGACCCCGACCTTCGATCTGGTGCTGCTGGGCATGGGCGACGACGGCCATACGGCCTCGCTGTTTCCGCACACCGAGGCGCTGAACGATATGACACATATCGTGGTGGCGAATCATGTTCCGCAGAAGGATACCTGGCGCATCACGCTGACCTGGCCGGTGATCAATCAGGGCAGGGAGGTGGCGTTTCTGATCGAGGGCGCGAAGAAGGCGCAGGTGCTGCACGATGTGCTGCTGGGGCCGTATCAGCCGGAGACCTATCCTTCGCAGATCATTCGTCCGGCGAGCGGGAAGCTGACGCTCTTGCTCGATGCGGCGGCAGCAGCTAAGCTGCCAGCACCGGCAGATGGCGGTTCGGCCGGGATCCTGGAGCTTAACTAAATGATTCTGGCTGGCGATGTCGGTGGAACAAAGGTTCATCTTGCACTTTACGATTTCACGAGTGGGAAGTTGCAGCCGATTCGCGACCAGAAGTTTCCGGCCCACCAGTTCGCGACGCTCGACGATGTCGTGAATACGTTTCTTACGGGCGATTCTGATGCGCGAGAAAGTTCCCAGGGCCGAGATCATGGCAGCTTGTTTCGGTGTGCCCGGGCCCGGTCCGCGATGGGCGGTTGAAGCTGACGAACCTGCCGTGGACGCTGGATGTTCGCGATCTGTCGCGATCTCTTGCGATTGAGCACGTTTTTCTGATCAACGATCTGGAAGCGAACGGATATGGCATCCCCGAACTTGCACCAGAGAAGATCTTCACGCTGCATGAAGGTGACGAGAATGCAGTGGGACATCGAGGGCTGATCGCGGCGGGTACGGGGCTGGGCGAGGCGCTGCTGATCTGGGACGGCAAGACGCATCACCCCGATTCCGTCGGAGGGTGGCCACTGCGACTTTGCGGCGCGGTCGAATCGCGAGATTGCGATGCTGGAGTATCTGCGCGGGACGCTGAAGGGACGCGTCAGCTTGGAGCGCGTCGTCTCGGGACTGGGCATCAAGAACGTCTACGAGTTTCTGCGCGATGTCGAGAAGATGGACGAGCCGAAGTGGCTGTGCGAGCGCATGGCCGGCGAAGACCCGAACGCCGTGATCGGCGAGTGCGCCGAGGATGGATCAAGTTCGATCTGCTTTGAGACGATGAAGACGTTCGCTTCTGCCTATGGCGCCGAGGCAGGCAACCTCGCGCTGAAGGTGCTGGCGACGGGCGGAATCTATCTTGGCGGCGGCATTGCTCCGAAGCGGTTGAAGACGATGCAGAATGGCTTTTTTATGCAGGCGTTTCTCGATAAGGGCCGTATGTCGCCGCTGCTGCAGTCGATTCCGGTTCGTGTGATTCTGGATGACACTTGCGCGCTGCTGGGCGCAGCGGCTTATGCGGAGGCGAGGGCGGCGGAGCGAGGCAAATCCTCGGAGCGGGCGGCATCATTGCAGGGGGCTTAGGCCACGAGATCGCTCGATTTTCACGGTTGATCACAAAAATCTCGGCCTGCAAGCGGGTTTGCGCTGGCCCGGAGGCGGCGTCCGGTATCCTTGAAGGATATGCTTTTGAACGCTTTTCGCCGCACTCTCCCCGCCATTCTGGCTGTCTTTATCGCACTTCCGGCGTTGCATGCGCAACGTCTTCCCGAGGCGTCCATCCGGAGCACTATTCGCTTACGCTCACGCCTGATCTGAAGGCTGCCACCTTTGCCGGTGAAGAGACGATCGACGTTGTGCTGGATCGTCCGAGCACGACGATCACGCTGAATGCGGCGGAGATCAAGTTTCTGTCGGTGAAGGCAGCTGTCAGTGGTTCCAGTCAGCGGTCGCAGACGGCACAGGTTTCGCTGGATGACGCGAAGGAACAGGCGACATTTACGTTTGCGCAGCCGTTGCCTGCGGGCAAGGTTACGCTGAGCATCAGCTACACGGGAATTCTCAACGACAAGCTGCGCGGGTTTTATCTTTCGAAGACGAAGGCGCGAAACTATGCGGTGACGCAGTTTGAACCGACGGATGCGCGGCGGGCGTATCCGAGCTTCGATGAGCCGGCGTTGAAGGCGACCTATGACATTGCGCTGGTGATCGACGCAGGCGATACCGCGATCTCGAACACACAGATTGTGTCGGACACGTCCGGGCCGGCGGCGGGCAAGCATACGGTTAAGTTTGCGACGACGCCGAAGATGTCGACTTACCTTGTGGCGTTTCTCGTTGGTGACTTCAAGTGCACGACGGGCAAGGCGGACGGCGTGCCGATCCGCGGCTGCTCGACGCCGGACAAGGTGGAGATGACGAAGTTCGCGGTGGAGAGCGCGGAGTACATTCTGCCGTACTACAACAAGTACTTCGGGATTAAGTACCCGATGCCGAAGCTCGATATGGTCGCGCTGCCGGACTTCGAGGCGGGCGCGATGGAGAACTTCGGCTGCATCACCTATCGCGAGACGGACCTGCTGGTGGATGCGAAGACCGGCTCCGATTCCGGCGAAGAAGCGCGTTGCGATCGTGGTGGCGCACGAGATGGCGCACCAGTGGTTCGGCGACATGGTGACGATGCAGTGGTGGGACAACCTCTGGCTGAACGAAGGCTTCGCAAGTTGGATGGAGTCGAAGCCGGTTGCGAAGTGGAAGCCGGAGTGGAACTTCCCGCAGGATGACGCGCGCGATCTCGACACGACGCTGAATCTCGACTCGCAGAAGACGACGCGCACGATTCGTGCGAGGGCGGAGACTCCGGAGAGATCAACGAGATGTTCGACGGCATCGCCTACGGCAAGGCCGGTGCGGTACTGGGCATGGTGGAGAACTATCTTGGCGAAGAGGTCTTCCGACAGGGTGTGCACAACTATCTTGCGGCGCATCTGTATGCGAATGCTACGGCTGAGGACTTCTGGAACGCGCAGACGCAGAACTCGCACCAGCCGGTGGACAAGATCATGCAGAGCTTTGTGACGCAGCCTGGCGTGCCTCTGCTGACGTTTTCGCAACAGCGCGGGAGCGGGGTTCCTGTCGAGCAGAGCCGGTTCTTTCTTTCGCCGAAGGCTGGAGACACGCAGCAGCAGGTGGACGCTTCCCGTTTGCCGAAAGACGGACGGAAAGCCTGTCTGCCGGGTTGTAAGTTCTGAAGATGGTGTCGTCCCGGTTTCTGAGGACGTCAAACATCCGTTTTTTTATGCGAATGCAGGAGCGAAGGGTTACTACCGCACCGCTTACACGAAGAGTCAGTTGGACGAGATCACTGCGAAGGCTGAGACGATGCTGGCTCCGTCCGAGCGCATCAGCCTGCTTGGTGATCGTTGGGCACTGGTGCGGTCAGGCCAGGGAATGGTGGGAGATTATCTGAATCTTGTGCTCGCGCTAAAGAACGATCCCAACGGGCTAGTGATGGAGTCGGCGTTCGATAAGGTAAAGTCGATCAACGCACGCATTGCCACGTGAGGAAGATCGTACACAGCTGGCGGCGGTGCTGCGTCGCGAATTCGGACCGGTCTATGCTGCGCTGGGACATCCTTCGCGTGGGGAGTCGTACGATCGACAGGAGCTTCGCGCGGAGTTGCTGGAGATACTTGGCGCTAGCCAAGGATCCTGCTGTTCTTGCGGAAGCGAAGGAGCTAACGGAGCGTTCGCTATGCAACGGGAACGCGGAAGGATAGGGGATTGGATCCGATCCTGACGGACACTGCCATCACGGTTACAGCGGCGAACGGCGACGCTGCGCTCTACGACAAGGTGATGGCGGCCAGCAAGGATGCAAGCGATCCCGGTGCTGCAGTCTGATGCTTTGCGCACGCTGGCCTACTTCCACGATCCTGCACTGGTGACGCGCACGCTTGACTACGCGGTCTCGGGACAGGTCCGCAATCAGGACAGCTGGATTCCGATCTCGATTCTGCTGTCGGGACGGGATACTCGCGAGCAGACATGGAGCTACATCCAGCAGAACTGGGACAAAGTCCATGCCCAGCTGACGACGAACTCCGGTTCGCGCATCGTTGCAGCGGCAGGTTCGTTCTGTTCAGTCGAGAAGCGCGATGAGGTGGCGAAGTTTTTTTGCGACCCATAAGGTGGAAGCTGCGCAGCGTACGTTGGCAAAGGCGATCGACAACATCAACGACTGCGTTCAATCTACGCGATGCGCAGGAGCCGAATCTGCACCAATGGCTCGCGAAACAGACGAAGCCGTGATTGCACGAACAGAGATCGGTGTCGAGCGGCGATCGGCGGTGCGTCAGTGGGCTCCGGCGGTCTCGATGACGCTGCTGGGGCTATTGAGCTACGTGGACCGCAGCGTGCTCGCGATTCTGAGCCCAACGATCCTAGCCGCGCTGCATCTCTCTGCAACGCAGTATGGCTACGCGATTCTAGTGTTCAGCCTTTGCTACATGCTGGCGAACCCTGTCTGGGGCTTCTGGATGGATCGCGCAGGGCTGTGGATCACAACGATGGTCGCGGTTTTGGTTTGGTCTCTCGCATCGGGCAGCCACGGTTTGATGACAGGATTTGTCGGCATGTGTGCGGCGCGTGCGGTGCTGGGATTTGGCGAGGGTGCGACCTTTCCTGCGGGTCTGAAGACGGTAACCGAGACGCTGCCGGCAGAGAAACGATCTTTCGGGTTAGGCATCGCTTACAGCGGAAGCTCGTTGGGGGCCGCACTTACCCCGCTGCTGATCACTCCGATTGCTATCCGCTGGGGCTGGCGGGCGGCGTTTGGGGTGACGGCGGTGCTGGGGCTCGCATGGATATTGTTGTGGTTGTTTCTGCGAATCTCCGGTTGGTTTTTTGAGTCGGAGGATGTGGCCGAGGCGTCGCAAGAAGCTGTATCTTCTTTGCCGAAGAACTCGCGCTGGAATCGCAATCTGTTTGCCGCAGCCTGCGCGTACGGTCTGGGAGCGGCGCCACTGGCGTTCGGGCTGTATGCCGCCCCGCTTTATCTCACGCGGGTTCTGCACCTCAGCCAGGCCTCGTTGGGCCATCTCCTGTGGTTGCCACCGGCAGGTTGGGAGGCGGGGTACCTCTTCTTCGGGCGCCTGGCAGATCGGCGACGACGACGCGATGGAGTTTCAGGAGAGACTCGACGCCCGGCCTCGATCTTTGTTCTGCTCTGTATTGCGGGGTTTCTGATCACGCTTACACCGTTGGCGGTTCGGAGCGTTGAACCGGTTGTGACGACCATGCTTCTGTTCGTACTGCAGATGTTTGTCGCGGGCGGCTTTGTCGTTTTCGCACTGTCTGATGGCATGGCGACTCTGCCGAAGGAGCATTCGGCATTTCTTGCGGGTATCTGCATCTCTGCGTGGGCCCTAGTGACAGGACTGCTGATGCCATTGATCGGGCACTTGTTTGATCATGCGCGCTACGGAGCAACGTTTTGGCTCGTGGCGTGCCTTCCGCCTTTGGGAACGATGCTGTGGCGGGCCCTGTCGATAAGGCAAGTTGCGGGCCACTCGTGAAGACGGACGTGTGATTCGGGACGCGAGCATTCACAAATTGTTGCGTTAACGCACGCAAAAACTGCATGCCATACCCCACAAAAGTGTTATGCAGCAAGGCCTAAGGTGCGTTGACTTTGCATTGGTGCGCCGATAGTTTCCCAAATGAGGACACCATGAAGAAATCCCTCCTGTTTCTCGGCTTCGCTCTCTTCCTTTCGGCAGCCCTCCCGCTTCACGCGCAAGGTGGCACGATCATTACGGACGGCGACTGCACAGATTCTCCTGAGAATCCGACCGTCATTCTTGCAGTCGTTGGTTCGGCAGGCGCCTTCCTGGCCTCCGCACGGACGCGCATGAAAGCTCGTCGCGATTCCTCCAAATAGCAGCGTAGTCCAGGCTCCGCTCTTTACCCGTTTCTACGAATCGTTATGTCTACTCTTCCGGCGACCGATCTTCGCCCTCAATTCTCGTCGTCGGCCGCCAGGCTCTCGCCGCCGCAAGTCGCGGGACTGGCAGCATGTCTCGCGGTTCTAGGTGTGTCAAGCATCTGGTCCACGGTCTTTTTTCTTTGGGATATGTGGACGACGGATGCTCTGAAGTCAATCGGCATGATGGTTCCGTTGGTCAGCTTCATTCTGATTCTTCGTGTGTGGCGAACGCTTCGCTGGGAGATGCAGGGAAGCTGGCTAGGCCTGGCAATTCTGACCGTCACGATCGCTGCTGTGCATATTCGCGATCAGGCCATCGTCATCTTCGTCCTTTCTCCGCAGTGGAATATCTATATGCCTCCACATTCGCTGGTGGCCTTTGCTTATGGGTCAGGGGTTGTATTGCTGTTCGGCGGAAAGCGCTTGTATCGCGCGGCATTCTTTCCAATCGCTCTGATGTGGTTTGTCAATCCGGTACCCCATGTCTTCAACGTCCTGGTGGACCTTCCTCTCCAGCGTGTCTCGGCACATGTTGCACGAGCGTTTGCCATGGCGCTGGGCCAGCCGCTTACCGCTGACCAGATGCGGCTGATGTTCACGCCATCGCTGGGCATGTTCATTGCTCCGGGCTGCAATGGCATTCGCGGAGCAGTGACGATGGGCATGATCGCCCTGGTGGCCGGCTATGTTTGTCGTTTCCGCTGGTAGGTCCATGCAGCCGTGATTGCTGGAGCGGTGCTCCTGGGCTATGTATTCAATTTTGCGAGGCTTTGCCTGCTGGTGGTGTATTACATCATCGCACTGCACATTCCGTGGATGCAGAACAAAGCAAAGCTCGGCGATTACATTATCGGCGGCTGTCTCTTTCTGTTAGCAACATTTCTGTTTTTTCACGTCATTCGCCGTTTTGGCGACACGGCACGTCGACCTAAAGAGCAAGCACCCGAGAGCGAAGAGTCTTCGCCCAATGCGAGCTCATTCCTTAGACTGCGTCTGGCAGCAATCGCGATGATCGCGATCTTTGGTTGCATCGGCGCGGCTCGCGCGGCCATTCAGAACATCAGTATCGATCCTGCGCAGACGATCAACACCGCAAACTCTCTCGGAGCCTTTCCTGATCACATTGGGACATACAAGCTCGTTCGATCCTGGAACGAGACCCTCCGCACTGGTCCGCTGCTATTTCACTGGGCAGAGTATGCCGCTGCGAATGAGGGGGCGCACATCTCATTGGGCATTTCTCCACTGATGGGAAGCCACGATACGCTGATCTGCCACTCCGCCCGTGGCGAAGATCCATTATGGCGTGACCAATTGAACGTGAATATGGCAAACAAAGTTCCGGTTAGTTTTAGCGCATCACTGTACAACAACGGCGCAGTTCAGTACCTGGAGGCGACAACGATCTGCAGTGGATCGCACTGCGGCGAATACTCCAGCGATCGCAAGCATTTTGGTCTTGTTTACAGTAAGCCCGATCCACACGCACTGTTCTCGCAAGATCCAGAGCGTCCGATTACGATTCTGCTAAAAGCGGAGTCTCTCGATGCCAGGATGTTGCCGGATGTGGCGCAGACGACGCTGTCCGCGGAGATGACTACGTTTCTTTCCGTCGTCGATCTAGACGCTCTTCTCCAACCATATAGAAGCAGATAGCGGTGTGTGCCATGGTGAGAGTCCGCCGTCCCATGACGAACCGATTTTCTGTCCTCCTCTGTATGTCTGCGGTGTCGCTGATTGTAGTTCTTACAGGCTGTGCTGCCGGTACTGCGCCTGACCCGACACCTCCGGAAACGACACCACCAACCACAACTCCCCCGACTTCGCCACCACCGTCCACGCCGTCCTTGTTGTTGTCAGGAAGGGTGCTGGCAGGAACGCAGCCGATCTCAGGGGCCAGCGTTCAAGTATATGCGGCTGGAACGGGAGGCAGCGGAGCAGGAGCGACTGCACTGCTTTCATCCGCTGTGACTACGAACACGAGTGGCGTCTTTACGATCTCCTCGGGGTTGAACTGCAGTTCATCATCATCGATGTTGTATCTGGTCGCTCGTGGCGGACAGGTCGGTTCCGGGCCTGCAAATTCCGGGATTGGACTTGCGACTGCAATCGGAGTCTGTAGCCAGCTATCGACGAGCACCACGACGCAATTCACAATTGACGAAGTCACAACCGTCGCTTCGGTTTGGGCCTTGTCGCAGTTTATGGCCCAAGGGGGCGTCGTTGGAGCGTCCTCGACGAATGCGAAGGGACTTGCTAACGCGTTCGCCACCGCCGCGAATCTTGCAGACCCCGCCGCGGGCGTTTCGCCGGGAACAGGATTCCCGGTCACAGGTAAGTCGCCGGCCGGAAAGATTAATGCGCTGGCGAATCTTCTGAATGCTTGCGTCGTCTACTCCGGCGCCTCGGGGTCTTCGAATCCCTGCGACAAGCTTTTCAGCCTGACAGGTTCCAGCGGATCATCTGTTCCGACGAATACGCTTGACGCCGCTCTCAATCTCGCTCGGAACCCGGGTCTCAATGTTTCCGCCCTTTATACACAGTCGCTCTTAAGTACGGCTTTCAAGCCTTCGCTTGCGAGCGCGCCCACGGATTGGACTGTCTGGATTATTTTTTCCGGCGGAGGCATGAATACTCCGACAGGGATTGGTGTCGACGGGCAGGGTAATGTGTGGGTGGCCAGTTATGTTGGTGTCGCCTCGCAATTCACGCCCATAGGATCACCAGTATTTGCTTCGGGTATTACGGGGTCAGGCCTGCGGTCCTCGTATGGGCTGGCTATCGACAGCCAAAACAACGTCTGGATTGCTAACACCGAGAGCGCTTCAAGCGTGAATAAAGGGCTCGGTACGGTTACGGAGCTAAATTCGAGCGGCCAGCCTCTTTCCGGAACCAACGGGTTCAGTGCGGGAGGGTTGAATGCTCCCATTGCCGTTGCCATCGATACGAACAATACAGCCTGGGTTGTGGACTACGGCAACGCCCGAGTCACATTGCTGTCGAGCACAGGAGCTCCGCTTTCCGGCGCTGCCGGTTATGCTGCGCCGACGCTGGCATTTCCCGTCTCGGTCGCGCTTGATGCAAATCACAATGGTTGGGTTGGAAATCAAAACGACAGTGGAGTAACGCGCATTCAGGCGGACGGATCGCAGCCCAATGGAATCTCGTGCTGCAATGGGCCCGGGGGAATCGCAATCGATCAGCGTGGCTATGTCTGGGTATCCAATTATTACGGCGATAGCGTGGGTCAGTTGTCTGCGACGGGAACGATTGTGTCAGGAGGTTATACCGCAGATGGACTCTTCCATCCACAGGGTATTGCGGTAGATGGCGCCGGTTCCATATGGGTGGCTAATGTTAGAAGTTCCGCGGGTGCGGCCAATCCAAGTCTGACGCAGCTTTCCGGGTCCGCGACGTCGTCGCCTGGGCGGGCTCTCTCGCCACCAGGAGGATGGCTTGCGGATGCAGGGATGCTGGTTCCTTACTCCCTTGCGATTGATGCGAGCGGGAATCTATGGATTTCAAATTCGGGGAACAACACCATCACAGAAGTGATCGGATTAGCGCCGCCCGTGCGAACCCCACTAAACGGCCCTCCGCAGGCTCCATAGTTAACTTGATTCAATTCTGACCCCCGGAATTGCCCGCAAACCGGCGCGGCGGTGCTCTTTTGCGCTGGAAACGATACTTTCGCATCACATCGAATCTCTCGCGAATCTAAAATACAAAACAAGAAGGGAGTTTTCATGGGCAGGAGCTTCGCGCAAATTGCCTTTACTCCGCTCGTCAAGAAGCAGCAAGAGCTTCATGGCAGCCGCTCCCAGTACGAGCGAGTGGAGCAGTCGTCTCGCGCTGGCGATGCTCTTACGGACGCAGAACAGGAATTCGTCCTTTCACGCGACTCCTTTTACATGGCGACGGTCAGCGAAACGGGTTGGCCCTACATTCAGCATCGAGGGGGCGAACCTGGATTTCTTCACGTTATCGATGATCGTACGATCGGCTTTGCCGACTATCGCGGCAATAAGCAGTACATCAGTATAGGCAATCTGGAACACGACGATCGGGTGGCACTGTTCCTGATGGACTATCCTTCGCGCAGCCGCTTAAAGATCCTTGGCCACGCGGAAGTGCGGGAAGGAGCCGATGCACAAAAGTTGATCGGTGAGCTAAGCGGCCCGGGAGTTCGCGCGCTAGTGGAGCGCGTGATTGTGATTCGTATTGAAGCGTTTGACTGGAACTGCCATCAATACATCACCCCACGTTTCACAGAAGAGCAGGTTGTTGAAGTGATGACTCCGATTCGTCAACGGCTTGCCGAACTTGAAGAAGAAAATAAGCGATTGCGCGCCGATCTCGCTCGGCATCAATAGAGACGCTTTTCGTAACATAAGAATCGCAGGCCGGGGCGCATTTGCAGCGCGATTTCGCCTGCGAAGCGGTAGCCCAGACCGGGAAAGAGCCGTTTCGTCGCCTGATTTTCGATGTTGGTATCGATACGGATGGCGCGGATGCCTTGTGACCGAGCGATGTCTTCAGCTTGCTGCATGAGAGCGCGGGCCACTCCAACTCCGCGAAACTCAGGATCGACTGCAAGACGATGTACAACGAGGGCAGGTTCCGTATGATCCCAATCCGCTTGCAGGTAGTCGGGCTCAGAATCGCCGGTGATGGCGACGACCCCTGCGATGCTGCCACCGATCTCAGCAACCCAAAGTTGTTCCCGCTCGATGTCCCGACCAAAGACCTCAGGGTTGGGATAGGTGTCGTCCCACTGCAGATTACCTTCGGCTCGCATCAGCGGCACAACTCGACTCACCAATGTTGTCAGATAGGCGAGATCTTCCCGGGTTGCGAGCCTGATCTGCATGGTTTGAGCCTATCGCATCGAAGGGGCTCTAAGCTTTGCAGGGCGAACTTTACATCATGCGGAATCGTTCTCGCATCAGCCGTTGGAATCGCGGTTTCCAGATCAGGTCGTATGCCAGTTCTTTTCCGGGGAACATGGCTAGCGCGGCTTTACGAGAGTCGGCGATCATCTGTGATGCTTCATCAACCGACAGCGTCGCATCCTGTGCGATCACTTGCATCACCATATTCATCATCATCTGCATGCGCCGAATGAGCTTTTGTTCTTCTGCAACTTCCTCAGGGCTTAAGACGATCTGCTTGTCTTCCTGCTCCGATTCCCGCTTCAATTCCATGGGGCCGAACCTCCGCTTTCCTCACGGTACTCCAAAACGGACGTTTACTGGAGGGAGAATTCAGGCATCGGAATCATGGACGGCTCCTGCCGTCTGAAGCCGTAGGCAACGTTTTAATCGGTCTCGCCGGTGATCTCCGTAATCGTCCCGTCATGCCTTAGTAGAAATGTAGTCAAGCCAAACTCATCCGTTCTGTAGAGCCGTGTGCCGCGCGCTGCGATTCGTTCGATGACTTCGAATCGAGGGTGCCCGAAGGTATTCCCTTTCCCGACGGAGACAACGGCGTCCTTTGGCGCGAGGGCGGCGAAGAAATCCGGCGTCGTCGATGAACGGCTGCCGTGATGGCCAACTTTCAGAAGCGTTACGGGCGACAGTCCGTGGGCAACCATCGCCTGCTCACTGGTAGCCTCGGCATCGCCCTCAAGCAAGACGGACGCTTCGCCGAACTCTATTCGCATTGCCAGCGAGTCATTGTTTACCGGTTCACCTGAGTTGGAATAGTTCACCTCGGGGGCCAGAACTCTCACGGTTGTTCCACCCCATGCCAGTTTGGAGCCGGCACGCAGATGGCGCACGGTCACACCCAGGTCGGCGGCTTCTGCAAGAAGCTGGCGATAGACCTCAGAATCAGGGTCGACTGCGACCCACAATTCGCGAGGACGAAAGTTGCGCATCACGGCTGCCATGCCCCCCATGTGATCGCTGTGCGCGTGGCTAAGGGCGATTACGTCCAGCCGACGGATGCGCCGTGACCAGAGATAGGGAGAGACAACCTCTTCACCGACATCGAAGGCGCTGGTGGTCGCCGCTGCTTCGGTCGGACCGCCGACAGGGCCTCCTGCATCAACGAGCATCGTCTGCCCGTTCGGGCTTACTGCCAGAAGCGAGTCTCCCTGTCCTACATCAAGTGCCGTCACCTCAAGCTCACCCTGTGTTCTGAGGATCCGCTCTGGCCAAAGCACGATGACCGTCACGATAGGCAGCAGAACTACAGCGACGAGAGACCATGCTCGCGACTGGCGAACTGCCCACGAACAGAACGCCCAGACCGCGACAGCCAGCAATGCAATCCACCATGCTGGGGCAGGAACTCGAAGGTCAGCGGCCTGAACGTGGCTCACGCGCGTAATCACCCATGCGATGCCGTGGAGCAGCATCGCCGTCACTGCGCCAGGAAAGATAGATGCCCATGGCGTAACGAGCGAAGCACAGAAGAGGATGACGGCCATAGGAGCGAGAAGGCTAACGACCGGCACGGTGAGCATGTTCGCCGGAAGAGCGAATATGGTTGCGCGATGGAAGTACATTGCCATTGGCAGGGCCATGACCATCTCGGCTACGAAGCCGATGAGGGCTAGTTCTGCGGCGAACAGGATGGTGCGCAGTAGGAGCGCGGGGAGACCGTAGGCCCATTGGCCGAGTATTGTGGAGATTGCCTCGCCCCAAATCCTTAGCATCACGCGGAATTGCGCGACGTTGGGAGCGAGCACGGGGTCGCGCCACAGGTCATTGAGGTTGCGAGAGGCGCGTGAATACATCATGAAGCTGCGTTCTCCGAGTGGCACAGCAATGCCCGCAATTGCAACGATCGCAAGAAAGGTCATCTGGAAGCTTGCTTCGAACAAGCTTGCCGGCGACCAAACCAGCTCTGCGAGTGCTGCGGCACCCAGCGCGTTGAGCACGCTGCGCTCGCGCGAAAGCAGACGCGCGATGAGAAACACAGCCGTCATAAAGAGCGCTCGCTGCACCGGCGCTCCGAAGCCCGTCAGGAGAGCGTAGGCGGTCATCAGTGGGAGCGTAATGAGTGTTGCGAGCCAATCACGAATCCTCAGCCGGCGTAAAAGCCAGAAAAGAATTCCTCCAAGCAGAGCAACATGCATGCCGGAGACAACGAAGAGGTGAAACGAACCCGTTCGCTCAAAGCCGAGACGGAGTGTGTGGTTCAGCAGGGTGCGGTCACCGAAGAGCATCGCGTTGAGCATGCCCGCGTCATCTTTGGTCAAGCGCATCCAGCTGGGCAATCGCTGATTGGCTTTGGAACTTTGGTATTTGAGTATCTGAGCCGCTGCCCAACTCTGTGCAGCAAACAATCGGCATTGCAGGCTCGATTGGCGTGTGCTGACCGTTCGGACCTTTGCTGCGCGCACTGTCGCGTGGACGCTCATTCCTTGCTGCAGAAGATAGTCTGCGTACTGCCAGGCGCCAGGATCACGGTAGCGTTCGGGAATTCGGAGGCGCATCGGCATCTCCAGTACATCGCCGCAGTGAAGCGGTGGCAGAACGGCGTCCTTCGCTACGACGATCGCTCTTACTCCGCCGGCTACAGGCAACATCCGCGAGACGTCGGGCGTCACTTCTTCCACTGCTTCGACCGCAATGTCCAAGGCCAGTGCCGCAGCGGGTTCAGGTTCTCTTTCGATCCACCACGCAGGATCGTTGTCCTGATCTTTGTTGTTTTTTTGCGGAGGCAATTCGCGCACGCGGACGACATGGCCTCGCACGTTGCGGCTGAGGCCGTCGGCGTACCGTGTCAAAGCATGTTGTTGCGAGGGGACAGGGCGCAGCTGCCAGCACCAGAATCCGACTGCGATCCACAAAGCCGCCAACGGGAGGAGTGTGAGTCGCGGAGAGCGGCGTAGTGCAAGAATAATGAGTGCCGCAAGGAGTATCGCTTCGATGGACAGAATCAGCGCGGGCTGCCAGTTCCGCGCCATGGCTATGCCAACTGCGAACCAGCATGCGGTGGCAAGCAAGGGTGCTTTACGAAACCGGAGACGCGTCGCTTCTTCGTTGGCCCAAAACTGCTCTGCGTGGCCCGTCAGATCTCACTCCTATTCGGCAGACGCCTGCATCAACGCCTCATCACCGCAACGGTCTCCTGGTGAAAGGTCTGGGGGAACATGTCCATCATATGCAGCTCGTCCAGCTTGTAGCCGGAGTCTACCATCACTCGAAGGTCTCTCCCCAGCGTCACGGGATCGCACGAGACATAGACGATTTCTTTCGGCCGCACTCGAGTGAGTAGCGTGCAAACCTCGGCTCCGACGCCCGCTCGCGGTGGGTCCATGACGACAAGATCCGGGCGCTCGCGCTGAAGGACTGCTTGCCGAAGGAAATCCAGTGTCGTTGCCGCGACAGCGCGCCGACCTTCGCCGCGGAAACTTCTCATCAGGTCCTCTGCGGCGGCTTCTACTGCGACAACTTCGTTGAAGTTCCCGGCTAGTGCGCGCGAAAACAGGCCTACGCCAGCGTAGAGGTCCCAGGCAAGATCGCCGCTCTTTCCGTGAGTGACCAGGTCGAGCAGGGGATCGATCATATGGCGATTGACCTGAAAGAATCCGCCACGGCTTACCCAGTAGCTTTCGACGCCGGCAATGTAGTTCAACCCATCTTTTCCCCAGGTTGACCCAGCGCGGATCCGGAATGACTTTCGTCCTCTTGCTTCGCTTTCTATGACAGCGACACCGGCACCGGTAAGCTCGGGCAGTTGTTGTTGCAGGTCGTCGCAGAGTGCAGAGAATCCCTTTGGCTCTTTCCGAACGAAGACAGTCATTTGCACGGTGTGCTGATCCGCTGCAGTGAAGAACTCAACTTCTTCCACAGAGCTTATCCAATGAGGCGAGCTTTCACTTAGGCTCAGCAATGCGTCGGCAGCTCGCCACAGCACCGGTGCGGCGATTGAGCACATCTTTATTGGAAGAAACTCGGCCGATCCTCGTCTTAGGTATCCCACTCGTATCGTGCCATCGACTTCGGCGACCCGCAGGCGGATGCGATTTCTGTACTCCCAAGGTTCGGCGGCGTGCACTTCAATCTTCGGCAACGATGTCAGAGAGGCTCTCTCCAGTGTCTCCTGGAGAATCTGCTGCTTCAGCCGAAGCTGCGCCTGATAGGAGCCATGCTGATAGTGACAGCCTCCGCACAAACCAAAGTGCGCACAATGCGGCTCCACGCGATCAATCGAGGGCTGGACGACGCACTCGAGTTCAGCTTCGTTGAACCCAACATGTTTTTTGCTGATCCGTGCCTCAATCACTTCCTGCGGGAGAGTGAAGGGCACAAAGACGGGTCCAGGCCTCCGTGCCGTCGGCAAATGTGCAAGGCCGTTGCCACCGTACACAACTTTTTCGATGCGTAACTTCATTGCTTGGGGCTCGGTCCTGGTCATCCGAGACTCATGTAGAAGAGGCTGAGCCTCGGCAGGTTATGCGCTTCAAGCAGTTTCTTCTGCAGGAATTGTTGCTGCACCTGCTTGATCTGTACCGCCTGCATCTTACCCCGGTAGGGTGCTAGTTCGCGGTCGGCCTGCTCGCGCAGAACGGTCAGCGTCTCTTCGTCCGATGCGGTGAGCAGGGCGGCGAAGATCTTCTGTTCCAGAATGGTCAAGGTGCGGTCCAGCTCTTCAAGAGAGCCAGAGGGATCTGCGCGAAGTCCAACGGCGAGAGCGCGCAGACGACGGGCGACCTCAGCCACGACAGGTTCGGCGGGCGGATTCAGTTTCGCTGCTTCCATCGCGCTCGCATTCTCTTCGAGATACCTGGCCACGCGTTCTCCCTCGAACCCGCTGTCGACGTTCGCGGGCGTCGATTCCGAAGAAGCTCCGATCGCCGCTTCCATTGCCTGTTCTGTTGCTTCCATTACGCTCTGGGCACACCATGCCAGCCCGTTCACCTTGCGCGCTCGTCCCGATGTTCGGCGCGCGCGAACGTCATGCTTATCGAAGGCGTTGTCTATACCGCGCAAGACAGCTTCAAGAGGGATTCCTGCCTCGCGCCAAGTTTCAATCAGCGCCCAATCGAGCGTCGAAAGCATCAGCAGCGAACCACGACGTTGCTGGAAGCGTTCTTCGATCTCCGTAAAGTAGTTGAAGTAGTTCAGCATCCTACAGATTTGCCTTCATGCAATCAGACACCACGCTTTTTGCTCTTTTCGAGGCTTCGTTCGTAGATGATCCGCAGCCCGTTCAACGTCAGCATCTCGTCTACTGCAGTGATGTACTTCGATCCCCCCGCGATGAGCTTGGCGAGGCCACCGGTTGCGATCGTCTTTGTCTCAGGGCCAAGTTCACCGATCATCCTCTCCAGAATCCCATCCACAAGTCCGATGTAACCGTAGTACAGGCCGATTTGTAGATTGTCGACGGTGTTGGTGCCCACGACTTTCGCAGGCCGCTTGATATCGATTCGCGGCAGCCTTGCCGCACGCGAGAAGAGCGCGCTTGCAGAGATTCCCAGGCCTGGGGCGATTGCTCCGCCAAGAAACTCACCCTTCTTCGAAACCACATCGAAGGTCGTCGCGGTGCCCATGTCTACTACGATGGCTGGGCCCCCGTACTCCTCAAATGCCGCCACACAATTCACGATGCGGTCGGCACCTACTTCGCTGGGATGATCGGTCAGGATCGGCAGCCCCGTCTTCACTCCTGGTTCAATGAACAGGGGCTTCACTCCGAAGTACATCTCGCAGGCCTGGCGCAGCATGGAGTCCAGTGGAGGGACTACAGAGGAGATTGCTACTCCGGTAACGACGTCTGTTTGCAGTCCCCGAAGCGCAAACAGTTCTCGTAACAGGATGGCGAACTCATCGGCTGTCTGATCGGTTGGCGTGGTGATGCGCCAGTTTGCTACTACCTCAGCCTTGCCGCCATCGGCACCGAGCTTGTAGAGGCCAAAGACCGCGTTCGTATTTCCAACATCGAGTGCCAGTAGCATCGTCGCTCTCCCGCCTCGTTCCTGCTTTTCACAACTCGCGCACGCCGCCCGAGAGCACCGTACGCCTGAGGCCATTTTCGCTGTCCACCAGCAGAAATCCTCTGGCATCCAGCCCTGCCGTCAGGCCAGTATATCCGCCGCCCTCGTCTACTCGTACCCGCTTGCCGAGCACCCAACTTGAAGCATCAGCAAAGCGATGCAACAGGCTGTCGCATTGCTTGCTTCCTTGAACTTCTTCACTCAGGAGCCACAGTTCGTTCGACAATGCACGAAGCAGTGCGATCAGCACTGTTTCGCGTGAGACAGTCTTTCCACTCGCGATCCGCAGCGATGTCGCGAGTGGCGTGATCTCAGGAGGGAAATTTTCGTGGTTGAGATTGATTCCGATGCCGATGACCGCGTAACGAAGCATGGCTTCGCCATCTGGAATTACCGATGGTGCGACGGCGGTTTCGACAAGAATGCCACCACACTTCCTACCTTGAACGAGGAGATCGTTGGGCCAGCGAATGTCTATCTCGAGTCCTGTACCTTCGGCAATAGCAGTCCTTGCCGCCAGTCCGGTTGCAAGCGAGATCATCAGCGCTGTCGTCATGGGCAGCGAAGGCGCGACCAACGCGCTCATATAAAGCCCATCGCCAACGGCGGAATGCCATACGTGTCCGCCGCGTCCTCGTCCTGCTGTTTGCTCGTCGGCTATCCAAACACCGTTGCGCGCGCCAGCCTGAGCGGCTTCCAACGCGAGTGTGTTGGTTGAGTCGACGGAGAGAAGGTGAGTCACCCGGCCCGCGAATTCTGTGCCAGCGATACCCGCTTCGACGGACTTCAGGTCAAACGTCATCGCACAACCTAATAGACGTCCGCGGTGATTCGCATGCTCAGGTCTACGGCGGTTGCCGAGTGCGTCAGCGCGCCAACGGAGACGAAGTCCACACCCGCGAGCGCATACTTCCGCACCGTCTTCAGGTTCATGTTGCCTGAGGCCTCAATCGGAACCCCTGGAAGCGCCGTGCGAATCTGCCTCACGGCCTTCTTCACCTGCGCCGGAGTCATGTTGTCTAGCAGAATCGACTCCGCGCCACCTGCGATTGCTTGTTCCAACTCTGCGGGAGTGCGTACTTCCACCTGCACCAGCTGGCCTGTTTTGCGTCCCTTCAGCGCTTTTTCAAGCACGGTCGTCAATCCGCCTCCAAGAGAGATGTGGTTGTTCTTGATCAGAATTCCGTCCTGCAGATCGAGCCTGTGGTTTACGCCTCCGCCGCAACATACGGCGTACTTGTCCAGCGATCGCAGCCCCGGAATTGTCTTGCGCGTATCCAGCACCTTCGTCTTCGTTCTGGCCAGAGTCGTTACGTATTCATTGGTCAGGGTTGCGATGCCGCACATACGCTGCATAAGATTCAGAATCACCCGCTCCGTCGACAGCAAAGCAGCAGCGTTGTGCCGGATGACAGCCAGTGGCTGGCCTGCCCGCACCTTCACTCCATCAAAGATCTCGGGGTGGCTCACTACCTCAAACCGGCCCACAGGGGAGCTGCTCATCCTGCCGAAGATGTCCAGGAAGACTGGAATACAACCGAGTCCCGAGACGACGCACGCCTGCTTGGCGAGAATTGTGCCGGAGGCCCGCATCCTGGGATCTATTGTCAGGCTCGTTGTTACGTCGTTGCCTGCTTTGTCTTCGGCGAGTGCGGCCTCAAGAATTGTTCGTATCCGTTTGCTCTTCCAGTCCATGCTGTAATCCTAAACCTCCGGGACGCATCTCATTGTAAGCACGTCGATTGAACACACTATGTTGATGCCACTTCGCGCACAGTTCGCTTATCTCTTCCTTTTGGCGCTGCCTATTGCTTGTGTAGCGTGGACGATTACCCACGAAGAGGTCTTTCGCGAGCCCAGAGACTGGTGCAAGGACCGCAGCCAGAGTTGCCGCTCCCTGATCCCGCGCAAATTCTTCTATCTCTTCACCTGCGAATATTGTTTCAGTCACTACGTTGCCGCGTTTTTCCTCGCCATTACGGGTTTTCAGATGCTCTATGTGGGCTGGCGTGGCTATCTGATCTCCTGGTTTGCGCTGGTATGGGTTGCCAACGTGTACATGAGCTTCTTCAACCGGTTGCGGCTCGATATTAAGCATGAAAACGTGGCCATCGCCGTCGAACAGACAAGGGTGCGATGGCGACGGCGCAGCCTCCAGCAGCAAATCGTGATGTTCTACTCCGGAGGCAACGCGTCCAAGGCAGCCTTCGTTTTCGTGTAAAGCATCTTTGTCTCCGCGGCCTGTTTCCTCAGCCCATCGACGATATGCGCCGGCGCCTTGGCCATGAAGGCTTCGTTTCCAAGCTGCTTCTCCGCGGCGGCCAGCCCTTTCTCCAGCTTGGCGAGTTCTTTCTTCAGCCGCTCACGTTCGGCTGCCACGTCGATCTGACGCTCGTACACCACGGCGACGTCGAAGTTGGCCGTTGCTCGGGCGTTGCCGCCCGAGAGCTGCTCTGTGGCAAACTCCAAATCCGATACACGCGCCATCTTCGCAAGCATGTCGCGGTTTGCATCTGCCAGCGCCAGCACGCGATTATCCGCATGCAGGCGGATCGGTGCAGCTTCCTTCTCCGGAACTCCCAGTTCCTTGCGAAGTGCGCGAACCGTCGTAATCAGTTCCTGGAGAGTTGCCATGGCCGCGACCGACGCTTCATCCGCGGCGAAGTCGCTCGGCTTGAGGATATTTGGTCAGAGCGATCGACTTCGCTGGCGGATTGCCTTCGTACAGCGCATGCCAAAGCTCTTCGGTCAGGAAGGGCATGAAGGGACTGAGCAGACGAAGGGCTGCTTCGAATACTGCCACCAACGAGGCCAGTGTAAGTGCGGTCGTTGGGTTGTTCTCGACGCCTTCGCCAAACTCGAGCCGCAGCTTTACAAGTTCAAGGTACCAGTCGCAGAACTCGCCCCAGAAGAACTGGTAGACGGCTGCTGCTGCTTCGTCGAAGCGATAGTCGGCGAGCGCTTTTTCGACCTCGGCGCAGACTGCGTTCAGCCTTCCGAAGATCCATCGCGTCTCAAGCGGGGTATCCGCCGGAAGTTCCGGTACGGTGCCGCTAGCCAGCATCGACACCTTGTAGCCGGCCTCTTTCGCACGGTCGATCTGCATGAAGAGGAAGCGTGCAGCGTTCCATATCTTGTTCGCAAACGCGCGATAGCCTTCGGTACGCGACTCGCTGAAGGCGATGTCGGTTCCCGGCGAAGCCATGCTCGCCAGCGTGAAGCGCACAGCATCGGTTCCGTACTTCGTGACAACCTCGATAGGGTCGATCACGTTGCCCTTGGTCTTCGACATCTTCTGCCGGTCGGCATCGCGCACCAGAGCATGAATGTAGACCTCGCGGAACGGCACGGCATCCTTCAGCGTGCGCTTCGATCCGTCAGGCATCGGCACATCCAGCATGAAGTGGCAGCCTAGCATGATCATTCTCGCCACCCAGAAGAAAAGGATGTCGAAGCCAGTGACCAGAAGTTCGGTCGGATAGAACTGCGCGAGATCCGCCGTTAGACCATCTTGAGCGCCCGGCCAACCAAAGACCGTGAAGGGTAGCAGACCGCTGGAGAACCACGTGTCGAGCACGTCGGTCTCCTGCGCAAGTTCGCTCGAACCGCACTTGGTGCACGTCTGTGGTGTTTCGCGAGCCACCGTGATCTCGTTGCACTTGGCGCAGTGCCACGCTGGAATTCTGTGTCCCCACCATAGCTGACGCGAGATGCACCAGTCATGGATGTTCTTCATCCACTCGTCGTAGGTCTTGCGATATTGATCCGGAGTAAACCGGATGTAGCCCTTGTCGACGGCTTCAATCGCCTTGTCAGCCAGCGGTTGAATCTTAATGAACCACTGCTGCGAGAGCCGAGGCTCAATCACGACGCCGGTTCGCTGGCTGAGTCCGATTGCGAGCGTGTGGTCCTTCACGTCGACTAGCAGCTCGTGCTCGCGAAGGTCTTCGACGATCTTCTCGCGCGCGGCGTAGCGATCCATCTCGTGATACGGGGAGCCAGGGAGCAGCACATGCGCTGTCTCGTCCAGGATGGAGAGGTTGGGCAGACCGTGGCGCTGACCGATGGCAAAGTCGTTCGGGTCGTGCGCCGGCGTCACCTTTACGGCTCCAGTGCCAAACTCCGGCTTCGCCCAGTCGTCGGCGAGGATCGGAATCTCGCGATCGGGGCCACCGTTTACGCCGCTCAGGGGCAGCCTCACCATCTTGCCGACCACCGCTTTGTAGCGTTCGTCCTCCGGATTGACGGCAACCGCGACGTCACCCAGCATCGTCTCTGGTCGAGTCGTTGCGACAACGATGGAGCCCGTACCGTCCGCCAGCGGATAGCGCACGTGATAGATCTTGCCGACGCGCTCCTCGTGCTCTACCTCAAGGTCGCTGACCGCTGTCTGAATGCGCCGGATCCCAGTTCACGATGTACGCACCGCGATAGATCAGACCCTGCTCCCACAGGCGAACGAAGCACTCCTTTACGGCGGTGCTGAGGCGCTCGTCCATGGTGAAGTATTCGCGGCTCCAGTCGACGCTTGCGCCCAGCCGTTTCATCTGGTCAAGAATTGCGCCGCCGTAGACGCCTTTCCACTCCCATACGCGGTCAACGAATGCCTCGCGTCCCAGTGCCTGCCGACAGGTCCCCTCGCTCTTCAGCTGACGTTCCACCATCATCTGCGTTGCAATACCTGCGTGATCTGTGCCGGGAACCCATACCGCGATCTCGCCGCACATTCGGTGCCAGCGCGTCAGGATGTCCATCTCGGTCTGGTTCAGCATGTGACCCATGTGCAGCCTGCCAGTGACGTTTGGCGGAGGCAGCAGCATGGTGAACTTCTTCCTATCTGCGTCCGTACCCTCTGGTGTGACGACGTCGAACAGGCGCTCGCGGACCCAGTATTCGGCCCAGCGCTCTTCAATTACGGACGGATCATATGCTTTCGGCAGTTCGTAGCTCATGTCCTTTAAGCGTAGCATTCACGCGCCTGTTCCTCATGCGCACAGGACGACTCGGCTGATGCAGCCCTTCACGCCTTGCGTATTTCGACTAAACTACCCATCGAGGTTCATGCATGCGCAGACAGCCCGGAAGGTATCTTCTTTCAGCCGCACTGCTTCTTCTCCTCGTGGTGCCCGGCTTCGCGAAGGGCTCACATGGCGGTAATGACCGCGCCAGCTTTGGCTCCGATATCACTGTTGCAGAAGGTGAGACCGTAGGCGATGTTGCCTGCGCATTCTGCTCCGTTCACCTGCGTGGCGATGTGACGGGCGACGTCGCCGTAGCCTTCGGATCGGTAACAGTTGAGCCCGGGCACTCCATTGCCGGAGATACGGCGATCGTTGGCGGTGATCTGAACCTCGGTGAAGGCTCTACCGTTAGCGGTGACCTTGCCATCATGGCGGGCAACGCCAATCTCGCCGAGGGCGCCGCAATTCACGGCTCTCGCGCAGTAGTTCCACCGCCTATCGGAACGCTAATCCTGCTTTCACCTTTCCTGGTGCTGGCCGGCCTTATCTGGCTCATCGTATATCTCATTCGTCGCAGGCGGTACAGTTTCCCGGTTTATCCGCAGGGGCAGAGGTATTCCGCCTCCACCGCGCTGAAAGCCCTGCACTAAAAAGCTACGGAACTACCCGTACACGTTCTGCGTATAGCCCTCGATAGCGGTTCGAACGCGTGCCTGTAGATCGGCGGCCGCGAACAATCACACTCAACGGGAGAAGAGCTATGATGACCAGCGCAACGCGTTCCCTCGGCGTCATGTTGCTCCTTCTGCTGTCCTCGGTGGCCGGTCGTGCTCAGGGTGTCGGTTCGCGTACCTATTTCAATCAGGATATCTTTGTCGCCCAGGGGCAGCAGATTCACAATGCTACGTGCATCTTCTGCTCGGTACAGGTTGAAGGGGATGTTACAGGACGCGTCTTCGTCCTCTTCGGCAATCTCAACGTCACCGGACGCATTTCCGGACAGGCGACGGTGATCGGCGGCAATGCCGTCGTCGATTCACAGGCTCGGTTGGGGGGCAGTGCACTAGTAGTTGGCGGCAATGCGGTCTATGAAACCGACGAGTCGATCTCCGGCAACGCGTGGGTGATCGGCGGCCATCTTTCGCCTGTAGGAGGCCGAGCGCGTTCTACTACGCATCGCGCGTCCTTTGGGCCAATCTTCTTCTCGGCGATTGCGGTCGCTGCGTTTCTTCTGCTATCGATCCTGTTCCTTCCGCGACGACGTCCCGATCTGGCCTGACAAGTCTGTTTTAAAAGAAAGAGCCCCGGAATCTCCGGGGCTCTTCTGTTGCTTCCTTGATGGCTTAGAAAGGATTGATCTTCGACAGACCCTTCTTCTTCTTGTGCTTGCTTGAGGACTCTTCGTCCTTATCATACGTGGGCTTGGGCGTCTTCTTGCCGTTCGCGGTCGTCGGTGGGGGCTGTCCAGGAGCCTGGGCGCCCGGGGTGACATCGTTCATTGCATCCGGAGCGGCCGCAGGTTTCTCGACCGGCGGTGCCGCCGTTGTGTTCGTGGGGCCAACCGCCTTCAGGCCGCCGTTCGGATCGGCTGTTGGAGCTTGTCCGTTTGCACCGGGAGTCAATACCTCGACTCCCATGGCATTCGTTCCGCCGGTGCTGGCTGCGCCCGTTGCGCTGGAGCCGGATGGAACATTGGTCATGACTGCGCCAGTTGAGCCGCTGCCTGCTTCGGCTGCAGGAATCTCCTGCAACGCCAGCGGAGCTGCTGGTGCAGCAGGCTGTGCTGCTGTGGACGGCGCTGGTGCAGCCGTGGCGGCGTCAGTGGTAGCTGCGGCCGCACCCGAAGCGGGCGCAGTCGCGGGCGCAGCCGTTGTGTTCGGATTCGACGCGTCCTTGTAGTCCTGGTAAATCTGCTTAGTCACCGCTGGCGCCAGCGTGGGCTTCGCGTCTGTGATCGGCGGCTCACCCGAGTGTGCTGCCATAACCACGTCTGGCCGCCGCAAGATCATCAGTCGTGCACGATCCTGCAGGCGGTACTGTCCGCGGCTGTTCTCCAGCGCAGCACTTGCCTCAGCCTGGGCCGGCGTTGGCGTCGGAATTGGCAGGTTCATTGCAGCGAGTCGGTCACGCGCATCTTCCACATGCGGAGAGGCGGCGTGCTCGGTTGCCACCTTGCGATATTGCTCGGCCGCTCGATCGTCGTAGATTCTCTCCAGCCTGCCTTTGGCGTCTTCCGGCAGGCCTCTCTGTGCTCGGACGATACGGGCTTCGGACTCGTAGGCGTCGCCCAGTGCGATCAGAACGTCATCCATGTGGCTGAACTGCGGATAGGTATCGGCAACGGTCTGGTAGCGCGCAATCGTTGCTGGCCAGTTCTCGCGTGATGCGTAATAGGAGGCGATATCAGCCTCGCGGGTAGCCAGAACCTCCTGCACTTCACGCAGCCGCTGCTTAGCCTGCGGTACCAGAGTGGAGTCAGGGAACTGCTGAAGCATCAGGCGGTACTCTTCCTGAGCATGAATCGCCTTGGAATAGTCGCGGTCCGGCTTGTCCATCTGTCGGAAGTAAATATCGCCGACGCGCATCTGGGCTTCGGCTGCTTCAGGCGCGTTGGGGAAGAAGGTAATGAAGTCCTTGTACTCCTGCTCCGCCTGGGTCAGCGCGGCGCTTCCGCCTTCGCGATACCAGCTATCCGCAATCGCCAGCTTGGCCTTCATCTGGTACTGCGAATCGGGATAGGTATTCAGCAGGGTCTGCAGATCCAGACGCGCAACATCGAAGTGTCCCTTCTTGGTTGCCGCCAGGGCTTTGTCGTACAGCATGCGATCAGGAAGTTTCGCGTCGGCTTCCGCGACGGCATCTGCCTTCTTCGTCTCCTGCATGCGCTTCTTGGTGTCTTTCGACGGGACGACCTTCTCGTCCTTCTTCGACGATTTTGAGGAACCGGCCGACATCGTCACAGTTTCCTGTGGCTGTCCGGCTGCATCAGTGGTTGTCTGGGTTGAACCTGTGACCTGCGCACGCGCGCCAATGGAGCCTGCGATCAGGGCAGCAACGGCGACTCCGGCCAGTACGCCAGCCCTGACACTTGGGAAGAAAGAAGAACGATAATTCATCAGCCGTGGACCTCACATCCGCCTCGCGCCGCAGCGCTTAAGGCTCGCCTCTATTCTAGTCTTTCTTTGCTGCCTTGTCCGGTGCCGCCGCCCGTGCCAGCTTCAACAATCTTTTGGCGTTCTGCTCGGTTTTGCCCTTGCTGAAGACGGCCGATCCGGCCACAAGCATCTCCGCTCCTGCTTCGACGACCTGGGCTACGGTGTCGTGAGCGATACCTCCGTCGACCTCGATGCGGAAGTTGAGTCCCATCTCCTGACGAAGCGCGGCCAGATAGGCGATCTTTTCCACAGCGAGAGGCAGAAACCTCTGGCCGCCGAAGCCTGGGTTCACGCTCATGACGAGGACATAATGCACCATCGGAAGGACTTCGATCAGGGTATCGACCGGAGTTCCCGGATTGATGACCACACCGGGAAGCATTCCGTTGTCTGAGATCAGCTGGAGCGTGCGGTGCAGATGAGGGCAGACCTCCTGGTGAACGCTCAAAAGATCGGCTCCAGCTTCGGCGAAGGCTGGAATAAAGTCGTCCGGATTCTCGACCATCAAGTGGCAATCCAGCGGCAGATTTGTGACAGGGCGCAGCGCCTGAACCATGGGGGGGCCGAAGGTGATATTCGGAACGAAGTGTCCGTCCATCACGTCCACGTGGACGATGCTTCCGCCGCCTCGTTCGGCGACCTTTACCTCTTCGGCGAGGTGGGCGAAGTCCGAGGCCAGTATCGAGAATGCGAGTTCAATCAAGGGTCGCGCTCCTTGGTGTGAGTTTACCAGCGCAGAACCGCAGGGTTGTTACTCCGAATCGGAGGTAAGTTTTGTCACTACCGGTACGACTCGCTCCACATCCGGTCGGCCTTCGTGCAGGACGCGCGTCTTGACGTCCTTGGCGGCCTTCTTCGCGGCCTCTCGCTGAACGTCGGGTAGCGGCTTGGGCTCGCCGAGAACCTGTCGGGCAGCGCCTCGAAGGATGCGACGGACAGGCCAGCTTCCGTCAGGATTTGGAAGGAAGGCTTCGCCGGTGCGCTGCTTTTCCGGTCTGTAGTACCAGCGGCGAAATAACGATAGGTGATCGCTGAGCGTCGTCAGATCGTAGCTCGGAGCCACACGAGACTCAAGGGCTTCGAGTGCGGCGCGTGCGCGGTCTTCCGGTGAGTTGGAATTATCCTTAGCTTCGGCTACTTCTGTTTCGCCTGCGAGCGGAACCGCCTGCAGCATCAGAGGCTGCGCGAAGAGCGAACTTCCTACGCTGGTCTGCTCCTTTACGGCCCGAACGCCGAGTGTCGAGAGCTGTTCCGGTCCGACGACGCAGCCTGCGGCGAGCAGAAAGATCGCTGCTTCGTCCTCGCGTTCGCCGGTTGCGGGCCGCCTTCTGGACGATGACGGCTCGGAGCTTCGGCACTGGCTGAACGATCTCGTCAGCGAGCGATGCGGCTGCTTTCACCTTCTGGAATTGCTCGTGGAGCTGAGCCGCGCGCTCGAACTCCATCTCTTCGGATGCACGGTCGCGATCGGCTGCAATCTGCGAGAGCATCGACTCTCCGCGGGTATCGAAGAAGGCCTTCACTGCGGCCGCTTCTGCGGCGTATTGCTCCGTTGTGCAGGCCTGTTTGCAGGGCTCGATGCACTTCTTCATCTCGCCGTAGACGCAGCCGGGATGTTCCGGATATGGATGTAGATCCTCGTGGCAGCGGCGCAGCTTGAAGAGGTCAAGCACGGCGTCGCAGTAACGTTCGGCAGCAGCTCGTGAGGGAAACGGTCCGTACATCTGGGCGAGTCCGCGTTTGGAGAGGCGGTTCGTGGCGTAGACGCGAGGGAACTCGTTGTCCGCAGTGAAGCGCAGGAAGGTTGGCGTGTGTAGGCGAAGCCTGCGGCGCGCTTCGGTGTGACCAAAGATGCTCGAAGCAGCTTGGTAGAGAGTGAGTGTCGCCTCGAACTCGGAGCCTGTGATGGTGTACTCGATACGTGCAACGCGATCGCGCAGGTTGAGGCGCTTGGATTGCGATTCAGGTGGAGCGAGCAGACGCTTCATGCGACGGCGAAGGTCGGCTGCTCGTGTCAGGTATGGTTCGGAGTTCGCTTGCTCGCCATAGAGGGCGAAGACTCCGGGGAGTGCGGGAACGGAGCGCAGAATCTCGTCGGCCTGCTCGGGCGAGAAGGCGATGCTTTTATCGAAGTGGAAGTCCTGCGCCACGTTTGAGATTGTAGCTGCGCTATGAGCCGGCGATGGTCATGCCTTCGATGCGGATGGTGGGGGCGGCGGCGGAGCTGCGGAACTCGAGGTCGTTGCTGATGGCGGCGATGTTGCGGTACATGTCCTTCAGGTTTCCGGCGATGGTGATCTCTTCGACCGGATAGGCTAGTTCACCGTTTTCGATCCAAAGGCCTGCTGCGCCTTGCGAGTAGTCGCCGGTGACGAGGTTGACTCCGAAGCCCATGGTTTCGGTGACGTAGAGTCCGTTTTTTACGTCGCCGATGAGGACCTCGGGGGTGCACTCGCCGGGTTCGAGGTAGAAGTTGTGGGAGCCTATGCCGGGGTTTCCGGCGAGGCCGCGGGAGGCGCTGCCGGTGGAGCGCATGTTGAGCTTGCGGGCGGTGTAGGTGTTGTTTACGTAGGTCTGGAGGACGCCTTTGTCGACCAGGACGGTGCGGCGCGTGGGCAGACCTTCGCCGTCGAAGGGTGCGGTTCCGAAGCCGCCGATTCCGTCGAGCATCATGGTTCCGTCGTCGACGACGGTGATGTTGTTGCCGGCGATCTCCTTGCCGAGCATCTCGTCGAGGAAGGTGGCGTGGCGGTAGATGGCGTCGCCGTTGGCGGCGTCGAAGATGTTTCCGATGATGCCGCGCGCGATCTCGGGCGAGAAGACTACGGAGGCTTTCTGCGTCGGGACGCGGCGGGCTCCGAGGCGGCGCAGGGTGCGCTGGGCGGCGATGCGGCCGATCTCTTCGGGGGACTCGAGCTTTGAGGCGGTTCGGGAGCTTGAGTACCAGTAGTTGCGCTGCATTCCGCCCTTTTCATCGATGGCGATGGGGGAGACGGAGAAGCCGCAGAAGCTGCGGCGGTACTCGCCGGTGAAGCCGCGGGAGTTGGTGAGGATCTTGTGCGAGGTTCCGGTGTCGAAGTCGGAGCCGCCGGAGTTCTGGATGCGGGTGTCGAAGGCCATCGCGGCGGCTTCGGCTCGGCGGGCGATCTCGATGCGCTCGGCGGGCGGGAGTTCGTTGACGTCGTCGAAGTAGAGCTTCAGGTCGCCTTCGAGCTGGCCGAATTCTTCGCGCTCGGGGAGGCCGGCGAAGGGGTCTTCGCTGGTGATTTTGGCGAGGGTGATGGCTCCTTCGACGAGCCGGTCGATCGAGTCTTCGGAGAAGTCGGAGGAGGAGGTGTTCGCGGTTTTCTGGCCCAGGAAGACGCGGAGGCCGACGGCGCGGGAGCCGGATTCCTTCAGGGTTTCAACCTGGCCGAGGCGGACCCGGGCGGAGAACTCATCGCCTTCGTCGACGACGGCTTCGGCGTCGGTGGCTCCGGCGCGGAGGGCGCGGCTGAGGACGTCGGAGGCTAACTGGCGGAGGTCGGTCTTTTGCTGGGTTTCGGGCATCGTGAGTACAGGATACCTGCACCTCCTCCCCCTCCCCCAAATATGTGCAAAGTCTTCAATCCACGAAGCTTAGGTCTGGACTTGGGTCTGAAAGTCCCGTATTTTGAGTGGTTTTCGTGTAAAGCGCTCAAAAATATGGGGTTGGACAGGAGATCCGTCCAGCAGTCAGATTGACTTTTCCAACTACTTCTATTGTAGCGACTCGAACTAAATTAATCGGCACTCGATATCTCCATCTATTTCAGGCAGTTAGTCCGTTCTGGGACTTGACAAGTGTTTTCGCTGGAGTTTTGACGAGTCACATTTGTATGTGCATGATTTGAAGGCACTTGATGAGGTATATTCTCCGGGCATAGCCTTAAGTCATCGACTGCGATGCCCGGCATGGAGACACCACAGTCACGCGGAGTCTACAGAGAAGCTGGGGAGGGTGTCGTTCCCGATCTCGTGCGCTGCTGAGTTGCAGGCGGGGAAGCTTGACTTATCGCGGGCTTGAACTAAGCTTCGGTGTATCCCAACCTCCTCTGAGCGAGCCGTGCCTGATCAGAACGACCGATCTGCCGACGTCACCGATCCGGCTGCGCCTGACACAAGCGGCACAGATTCGGCGCCTGGAGAAATTCCTTCAACCGAACGGAATCCTGAACCTATGCTCGATGTTCATCCGCCTCACCACGCCGCGAACAGCTTGCGCGACTTCTTTGTTCATATTGCAACCATAGTTATCGGCCTGTTGATCGCAGTCGGTCTTGAGCAGACGGTGGAGTGGGCCCATCACCGGCACCAGCGTCACCAGTTGCAGGAGGACCTGCATGACGAGGCCGAGAAGAATCTGCAGGTGATAGATCGCGACCTGAAGATGCAGGACCTCGAGCCGTGGTTTGAGGAGGCGACTCGCAAGGGGGCTCCGACGGAAGTGCCGAAGAGCAAGCTGCAGATACAGCTTCCCGCGCCGCCTTGCCTTGCTGGTTCTGTCGGGACTGCGGAGGTGCGTTACTTCGCTCCATCGCAGGCGGTGTGGACGACGGCGAAGGAGGGAAGCTTAGTCGAACTGCTTCCTGTGGAACAGGCGCGCATGCAGACGAGGCTGGCGCATAACTACGACTTGCTGGCAGTGGTGCGCGACCATGTGTACGACGGGTGTCAGTCGATCGTCGCGATGAGGAGGCGTTTTGCTCAACCTGATCCGAACCACAGCGGCAGTGATATCTGGACGATGACGCCGGAGCAGGCGGAGAGGCTGGCGAGCACAGCTGCGGATACGAATGTGGCGATCCAGGGGCTTCTGTTCCGGCTGCGATGGTCGAAGGTGTATGAGGAGGGGATTTTGAACAATCAACCTCAAGCCGATGTGAAGATGATGACGATTAACCAGGAGAGATTTGAGGACCAGGCGCGATAGGTCGCTATTTTGCGCTCGCGAGTTTTGTAGCTTGTGCTTCGCCTGCCAGGGCTCCGCGACGTCCGGGCGAGTTTTTGAGCGCAGTCTGAAATTCCTGCAGAGCGAGAGAGGGTTGATTCTGTTCGAGGAGTAAAGAGCCGAGTTGCTCGCGAGCGGGAATGATGGGGCCGGGTGTGACGGGCAGTTTTTCGATTGCGTCCTCTTTGTCAGCGGCGTCACGCATGAGGGCTAGGGCTTCTTCGGGCTTGTGCTGCGCCTGTGCGGACCAAGCAGACACTTCGCGCCTGAGAATCGCGGTCTGGCTGGCCCAGTAGTCGTTGTCTGCGGCGCGAAGCTGTTGTTCGATCTGCTGGAGGCGGTCGACGGCGGTGTGGGCTTCGGCTGCGTGTCCGCTGCGTGCGAGGCCGATGCCCTGAGCCCAGACTGCGATTGCGACGACGTGTGGCGGAGCTTCGGAGGGAGGAACGATCGCGGTGGCTTCGCTCCATTGTCCGCGCTCGACGATGTAGCGAATGGGCATTGCAGTGGCGGCGTAGGAGACCTTGAAGTCGCGCGTGTTGAGGGCGGGCATCTCTTTGAGCTGGCGGATGACTTCAGCTGCGTCCTGGTCACGCCCGCTCTGTAGATAGGCGTAGACGAGATAGTCCATGGCATGAAGCTCTTCGCCGGTGTCGCCTTGTTGATGCGCGGCTTTTCTGGCGGCGAGGTTGGAGGCGATGGAGTCGTCCCACATGCCTAGCCGCGTGAAGATGTGGGAGGGCATGTGCAGGGCATGAGGTGCGGAGGGCGCGATCTGCGCATAGGCGCGGGCGGCCTGGATGCCTTGCGGCGCAAGTTCGCCGTTGTCGTAGGCGTGGATGAGGTAGTGGGGGATGCCGGGATGTTGCGGGTAGGCGTAATCGAGCGGCTCGAGTATGGCCGCGGCCTTCTTCTGATTGGCGTGCGTCTTGTCGGTGGGAGGAGCGGTGGCGAGGAGTGCGAGAGCGTAGAAGACCTGGGATTCGATGTCGGTCGGATTGGCAGCGGCAATGTCGCCCATTGCGTGTGCATAGCTCGTTGCGCGCGTGCGATAGGGGACTGTGTCGGCGTTCTTGTAGATCAAACTCAATGCGGCGATGAACTGTCGCTCGCGTTCGGAGCCGGACTTGATTTGTTGCGCGAGCTGGATCTCTTTTTGAGCGGCGGAGATTGTCGAGGGCGGAACGGGCGGTTCCCAGAGCTGGTGGAAGTAGGTCATCGCTGATCCCCAATGGGCGATTGCGCACTGCGAATCGAGTTTGGCTACGTTCTGAAATGCGGCGTCAGCTTCGGTATAGGCGAAGGAGTGAAGGAGGGCCACGCCGCGGTTGAACTGGTCCTGAACTGAGGGTTTGCAGGAGATGAGGAAGGAGACGGTTCCGAGCTTCTCGGGCGCGGGATGGTTGTGCGTTTCCTGTGCTGGGAGGAACGTCGGGAAGAGTAGGATGAGGAGCAATTGTTGCGGAAGATTGGGCATCTCCCCACCTCGGGTAGGTTTAGCGCACGTGTGACAATCGAATTTTATATTGACCCTAATCATGCACAGAACGAGAAGGTGGGGGCAGGTGATTGCGGCCGGCTTCATCTGCGCGTGCTTGCGGGCGCAGGCGCAGTCAAGTGAGTTCCTGCCGGAGATCGATTTCTACACGAAGGTGCACGATGGTGTGCGATTTACCTTTCAGGCAAAGCAGACGCGAGAGGCGGGTGAGCCGGTCCAGGCTGAGATTGGACCGACAGTGGATTTCTATCTTCATCCATGGATCAGACTGAAGGAGGTTAACAAGTTCGATCTCGACGACAGCAAGCCGCGTCTTCTGACGTTGGCGGTGGGATACCGCTACCTGCCGGAGGCCAATGGAGGGGCGGCGACGAATCGAATGGAGCCGGTACTCACGATGCGCTTTCCGGTGACGAAGAGACTTCTGCTGACGGATAGAAACAGGTTCGACCTGGACTGGAAGAGCGGCGGTTTTGAATGGCGGTATCGCAACCGCGTTCAGTTGGAGGGGCCGTTTCCAATTCGCCGTTACCACATGAAGGCGTATGTAAGCGTGGAGCCCTTTTACCAGAGCCAGTACGGTAAGTGGAGCGATACGGCGATCTACGCGGGGTGCCTTTTGCCGATCAGAAAGCATGTGCAGCTGGACCCTTACTACGAGCACCAGAACAACACAGGCAAGCGGCCGAATCAGCAGCTGAACCAGTTTGGGATCGTGCTGAATCTCTTCTTTTAGATCTGTTGCGAGGCGGGGCGGAAGGTGGACTCGCGATTGGTGATGAGGAAGTAGAGCGAGATGGCGACGAGGGCGAGGCCTGCTCCGGCGACCGCCTTTGAGACTCCGATGGTGGGAATGAGTTTTCCGATGAGGAGGGAGCCGAGGGGGATTCCGGCGCGGAAGGCGAGGTTATAGACGCTCATGACGCGGCCGCGCATGGCGTCGGTGGTGATGAGCTGGGCGAGGGAGAGCATGAAAGATGCCGAGGCCATCATGGTGGCTCCGCCGAGGAACATGAGGACGCAGGAGACGGGCAGCCATCGGGAGATGGCGAAGCCTGCGATGACGAGGCCCAGCAGGATAAGAATGATGAGGGTGAGGCGCCCCTGGCCCTTCATCTTTTCGACGGCGGCCACGGAGAGGGCTCCGGTGATGGATCCGGCGCCGGAGCAGACGAGCAGGAGGGTGTAGGTCTCGGGGCCTTTGTTGAAGATTGTGCGAACGAAGACGGGAAGGAAGCTGTTGAGGGAGAAGCCGAAGAGGGTGGTGCAGAAGGCGAGGATGACGAGGGCGCTCATGCCGTCCTGACAGCGGATGAAGCTGATGCCTTCCTTCATGCTCTTGAGGACGGAGACAGTGGACTTCGCGGGGACGAACTTCACGTGGATCATGAAGAGCGAGATGATGACGGCGACGAAGGATATGCCGTTGAGGGTGAAGCACCAGGTGGCGCCGAGGGTGGTGTAGGCGAGGCCGCCGATGGTGGGTCCGATGATGCGCGCGAGGTTGAACTGGATGGAGTTCATCGCGATGGCGTTGGAGAGGTCCTTGGCTTCGACGAGGGTGGGAAGGAGTGCGGAGTAGGCGGGACCGCCGAAGGACTGGCCGACTCCGACGAAGAAGGACAGGGCGAGGATGTGCCAGACCTGGACGACATGGGTGACGAAGAGAAGTGCAAGGAGGAAGGCGCAGGCCATCTGGATGTACTGCGACGCGAGCAGCATCTTGCGGCGGTCGAGACGGTCGGCGAAGACCCCTCCGAAGAGCGAGAACATCATGATGGGGAGCTGGCCGAGGAAGAGGTCGAGGCCGAGGTAGAAGGCGTCCTTGGTCAGGTCGTAGACGAGCCAGCACTGAGCGAACTGCTGAACGAAGGTTCCGATGGTGGAGACGCAGGCGCCGGTCCACATGAGGCGGAAGTCGCGGTAGCGGAAGGCTCTGAAGATGCGTGCCAAGAACTCTGGACTGCGCGACGTTCGGGGCGTAAGGGCTTCTTCCGGCGTTGTTTGGTTAGAGGCCACAGATATTTATCGTACAGGGACGGATGATTGGACGGCAGGGAAGTCGCAATTGTTAGGCGAACGGATGGGGGATTTGTGACTGGGAGGTTGTAGACAGTGCTGCCTGGGCTTGATTTGACGATCGAAGCCAGCCAACCGGATTAGGGGATTCCCTAGTTGTCGCAACGCTCATCCGCCAGCTAAAAAGACACTGACCTGAACGTATCTATCGGTTTACTGCGTCCTTTCGCGAATTTGATGCGGAGTGTGGCAGCGTGATCAAAATCCGACATTCATTTCACTTCGGTACGCCTCGTTCACTCTGTTGCAATCAGCTGACTTCGAGATGTGAACGTTCTTAGGAGAGTCATGAAAACCAGTGCCCGAATACTCGCCGGTCTTTTTTGTGGGTTTCTTGCCGTATCGATTTCTGCTCAGGAGACAAGAACGGAGAGGGATCTCCTTGGGGACAAACAGATCCCTGCGAATGCCTACTACGGCGTGCAGACGGCGAGGGCGCTCGAAAACTTTCAGATCTCCGGTGTCACGATCAACCACTATCCGGGGTTCGTGGAGGCGTGGGCGATTGTAAAGCTGGCCGCGGCGCAGGCGAACACCGATGTCGGGGCGATGAAGCCGGAGAAGTTGGCCGCTATCGAGAAGGCGACCCAGGCAGTGATGCAAGGCAAGTATCACGACCAGTTCGTTGTGGATTGGTACCAGGGCGGGGCCGGAACCTCGACGAATATGAACGCCAACGAGGTGCTCGCCAACATTGGCCTGGAACTTACCGGCCACAAGAAGGGCGAGTATCAATTTCTCGATCCACATGACGATCTGAATATGTCGCAGTCGACGAATGATTCTTATCCGACGGCGATCAAGATCGCGCTGATCCTGCGCAACGGCAAGCTGGTGGCTGAACTGGAGCAGCTCGCGTCCGCTTTTCGAGCAAAGGGCAACACCTACCTCGAAACGGTGAAGATGGGCCGCACAGAGTTGCAGGACGCCGTGCCGATGACCGTGGGGCAGGAGTTCCATGCATTCGCCGCGTCTTTAGAAGGCGAGATTCAATTGCTGAAGCAGGCGGAGAAGGCCCTGTACACGGTGAACATGGGCGCGACGGCGATCGGTACGGGGTTGAATGCACCAAAGGGATATGCGGAAAAGTGCGCGGCTCATCTTGCCCAGCTGACCGGGAAACCGATCGTTCCCGCGTCAGACATGCTCGCGGCTACGTGGGATCAGCAGGGATTCGTGGAGTATTCCGCTGCTCTGCGAAGTGTGGGGATAAAGCTTTCGAAGATTGCGAATGACCTGATCCTTCTTGCTTCGGGCCCTCGCGCGGGACTTTTCGAGATCAACCTGCCGGCACTGCAGCCGGGTTCGTCGATCATGCCGGGCAAGGTTAATCCGGTCATTCCTGAGCTTATAAACCTCATTGCCTTCCGCGTGATCGCAAACGACTCTGCCGTTAGTTTTGCGGGCACCCACGGGCAACTGCAGCTGAATGCTTATGAGCCGATCGAGGGACTGGCAATCATCGAGTCCCAGAGTCTTCTGTACACCGGATCGATGGCGTTTCGGACGAAGTGTGTCGACGGGATTACGGTGAACAACCGGCAACTGGAGCACTACATGGAGACGACGGTGGGAATTGTGACCGCGCTCAATCCGGTGTTGGGTTACGAGAAGGCGACCGAACTGGCGGCTGAAGCCTACAAGACCAACAAGGGAATTCTGGAGATCATTCGCGAAAAGAAACTGCTTACGGAACAGCAGATCAAGGATCTGCTCGATCCGGCGAAGTTGACTGGCCTGGACAAGAGCCAATACGTGAACAAGAAGTGAATTCTTGATTGAGAGGAAACGGCCTCATGAAAGCCAATCGAAGATCGTTCTCATGCCTGCTGGTTGTTCTTGTTCTTGCTTGCAAGCTGTCTTTCGCACAGGCGAAGCCTAACGTCGTCATCCTCGCCACCGGCGGAACGATTGCAGGAGCCGGGGCTACGGGAACTCAAGCGGGTTACAAATCCGGTGCAGTGACGATTGATGCCATGGTTGCCGCTGTCCCGGGCATTACGAAGCTGGCGAACATCAAAGGCGAGCAGATCTCCAATGTGGGTTCGCAGGACATATCCCTGGACATCATGCTGGCGCTGGCCAAGCGTATCAATCAATTGCTGGCGACACCTGAGGTCGATGGCATCGTGGTGACCCACGGAACCGACACCATGGAGGAGACTGCTTTCTTCCTCAACCTCACGGTGAAGAGCGACAAACCTGTGGTGATGGTGGGCTCCATGCGTCCTTCCACCGCTGTGAGCGCCGATGGGCCACTGAATCTGTACAACGCTGTAGGAGTGGCTGCCGACCCCAATGCGAAAGGCCGAGGTGTGCTGGTGGTGATGAATGACTGGATTCACGCGGCGCACTCGCTGACTAAGACGAATACAACGGCCGTCCAGACATTTATGTCTCCCCTGCGCGGCGTGGTTGGTGTCTGCACTTATGGCAAGAATGACTTCTACAACACGCCGGTCTGGAAGCACACGACATCGAGTGAGTTCGATATTGCAAATGTCACCAAGCTTCCGCGCGTGGATATTCTTTATGCGTATGCCGATATGCCGGCCGACCTGATTGACGCGTCGGTTGCGAATGGCGCTAAGGGAATCGTCTTAGCCGGTGTTGGGAACGGCAATGTAAACAAGGTTTCGCTGGACGCTGCAGCAAAGGCTGCGAAGAAGGGCGTTGTCGTTGTGAGAAGCAGCCGAGTGGCAACGGGCACCGTGGGACGAAATGTTGAGGTGAACGACGACGAGTTGGGCTTCGTCGCATCAGACGAGCTCAATCCACAGAAGTCGCGGATCCTGCTGATGCTTGCGTTGCTGAAGCCACGGACGACTGCGGAACTCCAGACGATGTTCCAGAGCTACTGAACCTGACGACACGGCAATTGCGGCGACTGGCCTAAAGGTGAACGATCATGGTGTGGGTCGAACTATGCATTCTGCTGGCATGCATCATCATCGGAGCGCGGCTGGGTGGAATCGCGCTGGGCACGGTGGCTGGAATTGGACTGGTTGTTTACGTGTTTCTCTTCCGCATGCCTCCTGGCGGTCCACCGCAGGTTGTAATCGGCATGATCATTGCAGTGATTACTGCATTGGCTGCGATGCAAGCTGCTGGAGGCCTTGATTACCTTGTCGGCATCGCCGATACGGTTATGCGGAAGCAGCCACGGTACATCACATTCGTCGCTCCGGTTGTGACGTATCTGCTCGTCTTTGCGTCAGGAACGACGCACGTCATCTATGCTCTGCTTCCGGTGATTGCAGAGGTCTCGCGCAAGGCAGGTATTCGACCAGAGCGGCCTATCTCCATCAGTGTGATTGCAGGCTTCCAGGGAGTGATCGCATCTCCGATCTCGGCAGCCACGGTGGCGATGATCGGAGTTCTTGCTGCGAAAGAGGTCTCCCTGCCGCGATTGCTCGCGATAACGGTTCCTGCGACTTTTCTTGCTGTTCTGGTGGGCGCACTGTCGGTCGCCTGGCGGGGAAAGAACCTGGATGAAGATCCCGAATATCAACGTCGCCTTGCTACCGGGGAACTGAAGCCTCCGCAGCCGTTGCCGACTTTGAAGGGTAGCGAACTTTTCAATGCGCGAGGGTCGACGATCCTGTTTCTGGTGGGTATTGTCCTGATCGTAATCATCGGAATGTTTCCCAATCTACGCCCGGTTTACCAGACGATTGCAAATGGAGTCGTAGATTCGGATCAGGTGAGCATGGGGATGGCGATCATGATCCTGATGCTCGCTATTGCAGGACTCACCATGATCGTCTTCAAAGCCTCCGCCGAAGAGACGCTCAAGGGAAGCATCATGAAGAGCGGCATCACGGCGATGATCTCAATTCTCGGAGTGTCGTGGCTGGGCTCTTCGTTCTTTGAGGCGAACCGAACGTTTATCGTTAGTGGCATTGCAGGGGTGATCGAGCATCATCCGTGGGCCTTTGCGGCCGGGCTGTTTGTGTTATCGACGCTGCTGTTCAGTGCGGCGGCGACTGTTGCGATATTGATGCCGGTTGGCTTGTTGCTGGGTATGCAACCGGGTCACCTGATTGCGTTTTATCCGGCAGCTAACAGCGTCTTCTTTCTCCCAACTTATGGGACGTTGCTCGCGGCAGTTTCATTCGATCAAACGGGAACAACCAAGATAGGGAAGTACCTGTTCAACCATAGCTTCATGTTGCCGGGCATGGTGACGGTGGTCTCGGCGATCATCTTTTCTCTGCTATTGAACTCAGTTATTGGTTGAAGGTTTGGGGTTCGGGGGCGCGTTTGGCTCTCGGTTCAGCCCTTCATTCTGACCGGTCTTTGTGACGAGTGGCAGCAATGAGGCACGTTCGCGGCTTGACATATTCCTATATAAGAATATATTTACACCATGGCACGAGCGGCAACGACGACGGATGTCTTCAACGCAATCGCGGAGCCTCGACGGCGCGAGGTCATCGGTGTGCTGGCGGATGGCAAGGAGTATGCCGTGGGCGAGGTAGTGCTGCGATTGCGGATGCCGCAGCCAGCCGTTTCGAAGCATCTTGGGGTACTGCGGAAGGTTGGCGTGGTGACCGTGGTGAAGCGCGGTCAGCATCGTATGTATCGGTTGAATGCGGCAGAGTTGAAGCCGGTGCATGACTGGGTGAAGACGTTTGAGCGGTACTGGACGCACCAGTTGAGCCAGATCAAGGTACGGGCAGAGCGCAAGGCTTTGGAACGAATGATTTCATTCGACGGGACTTCAACCGACAAGGGAACCAAGGAGGAGTAATGGCAGCGATTGTTCACGAGCAGGTGGTTCAGGCTTTCGAGATTGTGAAGGATGAGGAGATTGCGGCACCGATCGACATTGTGTTCGAGACGATTCTGGAGCAGATGGGGCCCATGAACTCGACCCCCGAGAAGCCGATGCCTATGAAGCTGGAGGCGTGGCCGGGTGGACGATGGTTTCGCGATCTGGGCAACGATACGGGACACTTCTGGGGTCTGGTACAGGCGATCAAGGCACCGTCGCTGCTGGAGATATCCGGACCGCTGTTTATGTCGTCGCCGGCGGTTTCAAACATTCAGTACCGGCTGACTGAGGAAAACGGAGCGACGCGCGTCCGGTTTGTGCATCGAGCGATGGGCTGGATAGGAGAAGCCGAGCGCGGAGTCGATGCCGGATGGACAGATCTAATTACACGCATTCGCGCGGCGGCTGAGAAGCGCGGGAATGGGAGGTGAGCCATGTGCCCGTTCTGTCTTGCAAGCGTGGCCTGGATTGCCGCGGGTATCGCATCGACGGGTGGTGTCTCGGCGGCGGTGGTACATACTCTTCGCAAAAACCGACGACCGGGAACAGAGATGAGCCGGATTCGACCGGCAGCAGAGAGAGATCGCAGCAAAGAACGTTTTGAGGAGAATCGCTATGTCGGTCGCAGAATCCATACTCAGTGAATTTGAGACTCAGGCGCCCATTACCCGTAGATTTCTGGAGCGATTGCCTGAGAGTAAGTTGTCCTGGAAGCCACATGACAGATCCATGTCTGCCGGACAACTCGCCCTGCATATCGCTACGGTGCCGGGAGGCGTGGTGCGTGGCGCACAACAGAATCCGGCACAGGCGCCGGATTTCGGCAACATACCGCAACCCTCGACTCTTCAGGAAGTCCTTACAAGATTTGAGGAAAGCATCGCGACAGTAAAGAGCGTGTTGCCCCAGTTCGACGATGCCGAGATGGAGGAGACATGGCGGCTGATGCAAGGCGATCGGGAGATCGCAGCCATGCCTCGAGTCCAGTTTGTCCGGGACATTATGTTGAATCATTGGTATCAGCACCGCGGCCAGTTCAGTGTTTATTTACGCATGCTGAACGTTGCTGTCCCATCAAGCTGGGGACCCAGCGCGGACGAACCCCCAAACTTTTAAGGAACGTCCGATCGGCAGCAATGTCGCCAGCAGAACTGTGCTCGCCGGTCATTCCAATCACAGTAAAAGGAGAGAGACATGGGCAAGAGCAATGAGATGCAGGTAAACGTGAAGACGCCTCCGGTTGTGTCGCCGCAGGAGTGGGAGGCTGCGCGGGAGAAGATGCTTGTGAAGGAGAAGGCCTTTACCCGCTCGCGTGATGCGCTGGCTGCCGAGCGCCGGCGGATGCCTTGGATGGCCGTCGAGAAGGAGTACGAGTTCGAAGGGCCTCAGGGCAAGGTGAAGCTGCTCGATTTGTTCGAGGGGCGGCGTCAGCTGGTTCTGTATCGCGCGTTCTTTGAACCTGGGGTGTTTGGATGGCCTGACCATGCTTGCCGCGGGTGTTCGCTGGGCGCGGACCAGGTGTCTCACCTCTCGCACCTGAATGCGCGGGACACGACACTTGCTTACGCATCGCGTGCGCCGCAGGCGGACATTCAGCGTCTGAAGGCACGGATGGAGTGGGAGATACCGTGGTACACGATCGCGAGCGACTTCGATAAAGACTTCGGTGTGGACCAATGGCACGGACACAACGTCTTCTATCGTGATGACGATGGCCGCATCTTTCGAACTTACTTCATCAACAATCGCGGCGATGAGGCGATGGGAAGCGTCTGGAGCTATCTCGACCTGACTCCGATGGGACGACAGGAGGAGTGGGAGGATTCGCCGGAGGGGTATCCGCAGACGCCGCCTTACAAGTGGTGGAACTGGCACGACGAGTATGGGGCTGGGAACGATCCGCGGTGGGCTAAGGTTGTGGATAATGCAGCGGTGACGTTGAATCTCTAGCGATTACGGCGGTTGCAAGTTTGCTGGTGGTGAAGCGAGGCTTAGGCCTCGCTTTGCTTTTGTGGAAGGCGCCGCCGCCAAAGCACTCCGGGTAAGATGGGCGTATGCCGTTTACCGATACGGAGTTCGCGCACATCTGCCGTGCTCGTGACCGGCTGCTTGACCTGAGCGAACCGTACTGGCCTATCGAAAGAGTCGCGCGGGAGGCAGGCATCTCGCACTTTCACTTCATCCGGCGGTTTCAGGCGGTGTTTGGGACGACGCCACATCAGTACAGGATTGACGCTCGTCTGCGTCATGCCCGGCTGCGGCTGGCGAGCGGATATTCGGTGACGGAGAGCTGTCTGGACGCGGGCTTTGAGAGTGTAGGGACCTTCAGCTATCTGTTCAAGAGACGGCTGGGGCTTACTCCGTCGGAGTATCGGCGCTGTGTACGCGCAACAGTGACAGTACCGGGGACTTTGTCGCCGGTCTATTTTCCGGGCTGCCTGACCATGATGGCGAATCTGCCAGCCTCTGCGTTTTCGCAATTTTGAAGAAGCTTACCTCCTCGCCTATTCGTAGAATCTGGCGTGGAGGTGATGGATGCGGATCAGATTGACGAGCCTGATGGTGGACGACCAGGACAAGGCGCTGGCGTTTTATACGAACGTGCTCGGCTTCAAAAAGAAGCAGGAGATACCGATGGGGCCGTATCGCTGGTTATCAGTTGTGTCGCCGGAGGAGCCGGAGGGTACTGAACTCTCGCTGGAGCCAAATGCAAATCCTGCGGGCCGAGCGTTTCAGGAGGCGATGTTTGCGCAGAAGATTCCGGTGGCGGCGTTCCAAGTGGAGGATCTTGAGCAAGAGCACGGGCGCTTGAAGGCGCAGAACGTCGTGTTTGTGACGGAGCCTTTTGATGCCGGCGCGGTGAAGCTTGCTGTGTTTTCGGATACGTGCGGGAACTTGATTCAGATGTATCAGCCAGCAATTGCGGTTCGCTGATCATTGCTGCCTGCGGAAGAGCGGCAGACTGAAGGAGGCGATGATTATTCTTCCCGCAGGGTCTTTGCGGGATCGATCCCCGCAATCCGCAAGGTAGGGACGGTGGATGCAATGAGCGTGACCATCACAAGCATTGCTATGACGGTCGCGATGGAGGGCAGATCATAAACGTCTATTCCGTATAGAACGCTGCGCATCGCGCGTAAGACTCCCACGCATGAAAACAGGCCAAGAATAAGGCCCAATGCAGCGGCATTTACTCCCGGCGATCCGATACGAATCATGGCTTGACGGACGGTGGATCCCAAGGCGATGCGGATGCCGATTTCGCGTGTCTTTTGTGTCACGATGTTTGCTACAAGAGCAAAGATTCCTACTGCACTCAACAGGAGTGCCAGAGCGGCCATTGCGCTCAGAAGAGCAACCTCGACACGCTGTGTCGCCAGGGTCTTTGCCTGCAGATCGCGCATGCTGTAGAAGCCCGAGAAGGGTATGTTGGGATCGGAACTCGCCAGCGCGCGTTGCATCTGGGCAGTTAATCCTTCGACAGGACCGGTGGTGCGAACGATCCAGCTAGGCTGGAACCAGGTGTGAACCATGGTGAGCATCTGGCCTTCTGTTTGAGAGGCTGGAATATAGATCATCTCTTCGCCGGTAAGAGGAGCGATCGCATCGATTCCCGGTGCCATAGCCACGTCTGCCACCAAACCGACGATCATCAGTTTTTTGTCGAACAGATATTGGCCAACCGGATCTTCGTCGTGAAGAAATTTGTGCGCGAATGTCTGGTTAACAATGACGACACGTTGCGCGTCCGGCCCGTCGCCTTCATTGAAGGAGCGCCCCTTGAGGATAGGAGTCTGCAGTGTTTCGAAGTAACCGGGGGTGATGTATGTCTCATCCGCCATAACCTTTTTCCCGGTTTCTTTTCCACTAGCGATTGCTATTCCACCCATGATCAGGGAACGTTCATACGGCAGGCTCAGGCCCACAGCGGCCTGCTGTACGCCAGGAATCTGCCGCATGGCTTCAACGCTTTCATTGAGCAGCTTTCTGAGGTTTGCGGGGTCGTGATAACGCACGTCGTCCAAGGACGCCTTTGCGGTCATGATTCCGGTTGGGTTGAATCCCGGCGGCAGGGTTTGAAGGTGAATGAGCGTACGAATGAGCAGGCCGGAGGCGGCGAGCAAGACGACCGTCAGAGCAACTTCACTCACGATCAAGGCCTGGCGCAACCTCAGACGGTCGCCGCCACTTGTCCCACGACTGGCGAGGGTGGAACGAAGGTCGAGTTTTCGCGTTGTAAGAGCGGGGAGCATGCCGAAGAGCACACTCGTAAGCAGAGAGAGGGTAAGGGTAAATGCGAGCACGCGGCCATCGAGGGGAATATTTGCGACAGGGAGAAAATGCTCGGGGAGTAGCAGGAGGAGGCCGCGCAGAGCAAGGAAGCCGACGGCGATACCAGCGGCTCCGCCAAGGAATGCAAGAAGGAGATTTTCGACCCAAAGCTGTCTTTGAATCTGCCATTGCGACGCGCCGAGCGCCATTCGCGTGGCGACCTCAGGAATACGCCGCAGCATGCGCACCAGCGTCAGACCAGCAAGGTTGGCGCAGGCGATGAGAAGGATGAGCCCCGCTGCGAGCATCAGCGCCAAGGCCTGTGGGCGCAGCTTATCCGTCGCGCCTTTTTGGAGTGGTACGGAGTAGAAGGTTACCTGTGCGCCGGGATTGTCCTGCAACTCGTAGTGATTGGTTCGAAGAGACCAGGCGTGGCTGATCTCGGCGTCGGCCTGCTGCCATGTTGCTCCATCGTGGAGACGGGTGATGGCCTCGAAGTTTGTTCCGGCTCCTTCACCCTTTCGACTCTCCTGAAGTGGCGTATACAGGTCGGCGTTCAAGGGAGTTGTAACGCCGTCGGGCAGAACACCAATGACCGTGTACGGCTCGCCCTTCAACAGGATGGACTGCCCGACAACATTGCGGTTTGCGCCGAAGGTGCTTTTCCACAAGTTGTAGCTGAGGATGGCGGACTTTGGACCGGAAGGGCGATCCTCCACCTCGGAGAAGTTTCGTCCTGCAAAGGGATGAACTGCCAGCACGTCGAGATAGTGCGCCGAGATGCGGCCAGCGTGGAGATACTGGACCTGGGAGCCGGTCTGAAGATTGACGCCAGAGGTTCTGCCGCTGGCGATGGCCGATACCAGGGAAGGGACGTTGTCACGGAGCAGTTCCCACTGCTCGCCATTGAGTTTGTGGCGTTCGTCGGAGGGTTTGGAGCCGGTGACTCGCGTGTAGATCGTTCCCATGCGCTCGGGGTGCGAGTAGGGCAGGCTCTTCAGCATGAGGGCGTTGACGATAGAGAAGATCGCGGTGTTCGCGCCAATCGAGAGTGCTAGTGTCAGGATGACAGTCGAGCGTGAAGCCTGGATTTCGCCATAACTGTCGTAGTGCAAATTTCAGGTTTTGGCGTAAAGCATCCATCTGACACTCCTTTGGACGACGGAACTTCTTGCCCGAGGATACGTTCGGGAGAGAGGTTTCGTTGCAGGAAAGGAGTATGGGTGGATTTTTGAACGATTACTGGCCGGTGCCGCCCACAGTCATCTTGTCGAGCTTGATGGTGGGCATGCCTACGCCTACGGGGACGGACTGGCCGGATTTGCCGCAGGTTCCTATGCCTTCGTCGAGGGCGAGGTCGTTGCCTACCATGGAGACGTACTTGAGGGCTTCGGGGCCGTTGCCTACGAGGGTGGCTCCTTTGACGGGGCGGGTGACCTTGCCGTCTTCGATGAGGTAGGCCTCGGAGGCGGAGAAGACGAACTTGCCGTTGGTGATGTCGACCTGGCCTCCGCCGAAGTTGACGGCGTAGAGGCCGCGCTTGACGGACTTGATGATGTCCTCGGGCATGTCGTCGCCGTTGAGCATGTAGGTGTTGGTCATGCGCGGCATGGGGATGTGGTGGTAGCTCTCGCGGCGGCCGGAGCCGGTGTTGGGGGTTCCCATGAGGCGGGAGGAGAGCTTGTCGGAGAGGTAACCCTTGAGGATGCCGTTCTCGATGAGGACGTTTTCCTGGGTGGGGTTGCCCTCGTCGTCGACGTTGATGGAGCCGCGGCGGTTGGGCATGCGGCCGTTGTCGACGACGGTGACCTTGGAGGACGCGACCTGCTGGCCGATGAGGCCGGCGAAGGCGGAGGTCTTCTTGCGGTTGAAGTCGGCTTCGAGGCCGTGGCCTACGGCTTCGTGGAGGAGGACGCCGGGCCAGCCGGGGCCGAGGACGACCTCCATCTCGCCGGCGGGGGCTGCGACGGCTCCGAGCTGGAGGATGGCGGTGCGGGCGGCTTCGCGGGCGAAGTGCTCGGGGGATTTGTCACCTTCGAAGAAGTCCATGGTGATGCGGCCGCCGCCGCCGGAGGTTCCGCGGGCGGTCGAGCCAGAGCCATCGTTTCCTGCTGCGTCCTTGGCGATGACGAAGACGTTGAGGCGGGCGAGGGGCTGGGTGTCGGAGGCGAAGGTGCCGTCGGAGCCGGCGACGAGGATGCGGCGCAGCTCGTCGGAGAAGCTGGCGCGGACCTGGGTGATGCGGGAGTCGTAGGCGCGGGCAGCGGCGTCGGCGCGCTGGATGAGGGCGAGCTTCTGGGCGATCTCGGCGTCGGAGGTGGCCCCGGTGATGGGGTAGAGGGAGTCGGCCTCGGTGTGGCGGAAGCCCTGCATGAGCTCCTTGGCGGGGCCGGAGGCGATGAGGGCGGCGGTGCGCGCGGCCTTGAGGAGCGCGTCGGAGGAGAGGTCGTCGGTATAGGCGTAGCCGGTGCGCTCGCCGGAGAGGACACGGACGCCGCAGCCCAGACTGACTCCCTGGCGAGGCGGATTTGACGAGGGACTCGTCGATGCCGAGGGAGGTGGAGGTGACGGACTCGAAGTAGAGGTCGGCGTAGTCGCCCCCGGCGGAGAGAGCTTCGGCGAGGCAGCGCTCAATGAGGCGCTCGGAGACGCCGAGCTTCGTGGTGAAGTAGTGCTTGTGGTCCGGTGCGGGGATGGTCATCTTGTTTTGATGATAGGGGCGCAGGGAGGATGCGGCAATGCCTGTTTGGGGTGATCGCGTTCGGGCGATAATTTCTGATGGTTCGCGGGATCAATCACATTACGCTGGCGGTTCGGGATCTTGAGGCTTCGTTTGTGTTCTACACAGAGGTGCTTGGCCTCCGGCCAGTGGCGAAGTGGTATCGAGGTGCTTATCTCGAAGCGGGTGGGGACTGGGTATGTCTGAGTCTTGACGAGGCGGCGAGAAGCGGGAGTTTGCCGGAGTACACGCATGTGGCGTTTACGGTGGACGAAGCGGACTTTTCGGCAGCCGTTGAGAGGCTTCAGGGAGCAAAGGTGGAGTGCTGGCAGGAGAACCGGAGTCCAGGGGATTCGTTCTACTTCCTTGATCCGAATGGTCACAAGTTGGAGATTCATGTCTCGGATCTTGATGCGCGGGTGAAGACACTGAAAGATGCACCTCCGCGGGACCTGATTGTCTTCTGAGTGCATCCTGTCGGCTCCATCTGATACCGTGACTGGAAGCGAAAACAGCCCAGATTGAGAGATTTCAGCCACGTGGTAGCGACGGATCTGATAGAACGCCTTGCGCAGCACAAGATTCTTGGCACGGCGCCTCGTGAGGAGTTGGCCTGGCTGGCGGAGCATGGCGTGCTGCGAAGCCTGAAGGTGGGGGACGTGCTCTCACACAAGGGGCAGGCCGTCGAAGGAATGTACCCGGTTTTGTCGGGGCGTCTGGCGATCTTTGTTGATCGCGGCGCGGGCCCACAAAAGACGATGGAGTGGAAAGCGGGGGACGTGACTGGCACTCTCCCGTACTCGCGGCTGGTAAAGCCTCCCGGCACGGTGATCGCGCAGGAGCCAACGGAGATTTTTTCGCTCCATCGGGATCGTCTTCCTGAGATGACTCGCGTGTGCTTCGAGATCACTTCGAGGCTGGTGCACCTGATGCTCGATCGGGCTCGGGCCTTCACCTCGAGCGATCTGCAGAACGAAAAGATGATCTCGCTGGGTAAGCTTTCGGCGGGGCTGGCGCACGAACTGGGAAATCCAACGTCGGCGATTGAGCGCAGCGTCTGCCTGCTGACGGACCGGTTGGAAGACTCAGAGAATGCGGCGCGTGCGCTGGAGGCGGCGAGGCTGACGGATGCACAGCTTGCCGCTGTGGATGCGATTCGGAAGGCTTGTCTGGCGAAGAAGCCTTTGAAGGAGCGGTCGTCGCTCGAGCAGGTGGACCGCGAAGATGCGATTGCGGATTGGCTGACTGCACATAGGCTGGATCTGGCGAACGCACCAATGCTTGCCGAGACGGAGGTGACGTTTGAGGCGCTGAATGCTTTGGCGGAAGTAGTAAAAGGGCAGGCGCTGAACGCGGTATTGCGGTGGTCGGCGGCGGGATGTGCGGTGCGGAATCTGGCATCGGAGATCCAGGGGTCCTCGATGCGGATCTCGAGCCTGATTACAGCGGTGAAGGGTTTCACCCACATGGATCAGGCGATGGTGGCCGAGCCGGTTGATCCGAAGCCTGGGCTATGCAGCGCAGTGACGGTTCTGAATGCGAAGGCGATGGAGAAGTCGGTGACGGTGGCGGTGAATCTGGAGGACAATCTGCCGCAGGTATATGGCTTTGCCGCAGAGTTGAATCAGATATGGGGAAGCCTGCTGGACAATGCGCTGGATGCCGCGTCGAGCGGTGGACGGGTTGAGGTAAACGCCCACCGGGATGCGGATCATGTAGTGGTGCGGATCGTTGATGATGGTCCCGGGAGTTCCGCAGGAGATTCGCTCACGCATCTTCGACCCGTTTTTCACGACGAAGCCAATGGGACAGGGCACAGGGTTGGGACTGGATATCGCGCAACGGCTGGTGCGGCATAACGACGGTGTGATCGAGTTTGAGTCGCAGGCCGGTAGAACAGAATTTCGCGTCTCGCTTCCGGTTGCCAAGGTTGAGGCTTGCTGAGATCAGCGGCCGTGCGAAGGATCGTCTGATATAGCTACGTTCATATCGAGATAGATTTTTGGAACGCCTGGGGCGTAGCAGTTGTTGTCAGTGGCGTAGGTCTTGCGGCAGGCGCGCGTGTTTTCGGGGCGGCGGGGAGATTGCGCGTACTGCCACGCAGCTATATCTAGAGTTCCGGCCGCGTTGAGGGGTGGCGGGGTGAGAGTGCATCCGTTTGAGGGTGGGCAGGTGTCCTGATAGACGAAGAGGGAGACAGGGTGAAGGTGCTTCGAGACTATTTTTTCCCGGACATCCTGCGCGGTGGTGATGGTCTTGCCTGGGTCGTCCTCGACGGGTTGACCGCTGAGGTAGACGCCGGGTTTGTAGGAAGAGGCAGTAATGGCTTCGGTGAAGGCGAAGAGGTAAGCGGCTTGCTCGTCGAGGAGGCGGCCGCCTTCTTCCTGATCGAGGAAGAGGATTGTGCCAGCGGGAAATTGTTCGCGTTGTGCAGCAGCAACGGCGGCGGCGGCGTCCTGGCGACCGAGGGTTTCGGGAGTCGTGCCACGCCGCTTCGCTTTCAGGATCTCCGCGTCGAGGCGCCCGTTGAATAGAACGAGAAAGCCGAAGCCGCTGCGCAGGAGAGTGTCACGTTTGCCGCGCCAGGTATTGGTTGTTTCACCGGGTGGATTGTTGAGCCAGTAGCCGGTGAACGCGAAGTGTTGGCGCAACGCAGGAAGAACAGTGTCTCCGGGGTAAAGATTTCGGTCGAAGCCCAGGTGCTGCCCGGTTATCTCTGTCGATGAGCCATGAGAACCGGCTGCAGGCATCTGGGTGAAACCACGGACTGCAATGCTGCTGAGTGCGAGAGCGATGGCTGTGGAAAGGATTCGGCGCATGGCGAGTCTTTCTCAGAGTACAGCCAGCTATGCTAAGTTGCTCGTAAGAGATGATTAGAAGGAGCGATTCCGGATGAGCGTGAGTATAGTGGACCCGCGGTATCCAATCGGCAAATTTGAACGACCTGAGAGAATCTCGGTCGAAGAGCGGCTGAATGCGATTGCGGCGATTGCAGAGTTGCCCGAGCAGTTGCGTAATGCAGCGGATGGATTGGATTCGGCGCAGCTAAATACGCCCTATCGGGAAGGTGGATGGACGGTTCGGCAGCTGGTGCATCATATTGCCGACAGCCATATGAATGCCTTTATCCGGGTGCGGTTGGCACTGACTGAAGACTGGCCGACGATCAAACCCTATGATGAGCAGGCGTGGGCGACGCTGCACGATTCCGCCGCGCCGATCGAATGGTCGCTGGAACTGATCGAAAGCCTGCATGCTCGCTGGGTGATGATGCTGCAGTCGTTGACCGATGAGCAGTGGCAGCGTGGCTACCGGCATCCGGAGAACGGCCCTCAAACAGTCGAAGATGCGACGCTAATGTACGCATGGCACTCACGTCATCACGTGGCCCACATCACCCATCTACGGGTGGCTGAAGGTTGGTAATGCCGGCACAACGAAAGAAATTCGGTGAAGGTCGATCTTCCATCGTTGGTTTTGGGTTGCTGATCGCCGGTGCGCTGTCGGCTTACGGCCAGAGCGCGCCGCAGCAATCAACCGAGAGCATTCAGGACGTCGACCGAGCCAAAAAATTGATGACTCAGCAAGCGTTATGGGATTCCGGCTCCGGACCTGCCACAAAGCTGATTGCGAAGGAGCGGTCGCGTACCAAGGGAGAGCAGGGCACAGCGGTTCGCTATGACCTTGTAACACAGGGATTGCCGCACGACTTGCACTACACCCTGGTGATATGGCCGCTGAACGGCACCATCCAGCCGGTACAGAGTGGTATCACCCTGACTGACGACGGAAGGCTGATCTGTACGGCAAAGACGAAAGCCGACTGCGCTCCAAGTCGGCCAGATGCCGACCCCGTGATCGACATGGCAATTACCGCGGCCAAAGGAGAGCCGAAGCGCTTCGGCGTGATTTCGGAGGATCAGAAATGGAAGGCGCTGGCGACCGTGGTGGCGTTTCCCAATATCGCCACAGATGGTAGCTGCACACTGGAGGCGCTGCGGGTGATTCCGGATAATAGAGCGGTCATGATTCATGGCAAGGGATTTCCTCCGAACGCGGTGCTCGCGATGACATCGGATTCTGCCGGCGAAGTAGCGTCGGCAAGTTGGGATGTCAATGAGCATGGCGAACTGGTTTCACTGGTGATGCCTCAGGTAAGAGGAAAGACCGAGGGCACGACGACGATACGATTGAAGGGACCGGAATGTGCGCCTCAGGTCAGGTTTTCGTGGGGAAATAGCTCCTATCATCCCGAGTAAGTCGCAAATTTACCTACACAGAAGGAATCGGAGCGACTTTGAGCGCATCTTTTTCACAGTCTGAAAGACCTGTAGTGCGAATAGCTGAAGGTCGCAAGCAGATTGATCGTTGCTTTGGGGTGATGAGCCAGCTTCGGCCGAAGCTGTCCGCAGAAGAGTTCGCCGACCGTGTCGAGGTGCAGCAGGGTGAGGGCTATCGACTGGCTTTTCTGGAGCACGAGGGTGCCGTAGTCGCGGTGGCGGGCTTTCGCATCATGCATGTGCTCTGGAGCGGGAAGACGATGTATGTCGACGATCTTGTAACCGACGAGGCAATGCGTTCGCGAGGCTTCGGAGAAGCTCTTCTAATGTGGTTGATGGACCTTGCGCGGGACGAAGGTTGCGAGACCTTTTCACTCGACTCAGGGACGCATCGGCATCAGGCACATGCGTTTTATTTCCGCCAGGGACTTCGTATCACTGACTTTCACTTCCAGAAGCAGCTGTAGCTCGAGTTTCCCGCGTGCTGTGTTAGCGTTCGGCTATGCCTTTTACTTGCGGCCCAGCACCCGGCTCACGCAGTTCGTCAGCGGAGAAGCAGGCGGACGAACAGGCCCCGGAGACAATCGCTGCAGCGATTGAGGAGTTTCTGACCTCGCATCCGCAGGCGGCGGTGCTGGATGACGGCAGGGTGGCCTTTGACATGCGCTCGGCCAAATACAGGTTGGCGAGCGAGCATGGTCGCTGCACCCTGCACCTCTGGAGCGACGAGGCCAACTTTGTCCGCAGAGTCACTGCAGCGACGGTTAGAAACGGCGCGCTTCGTCTTGCGACCTTGCGGTTCGGTCAGACGAAGCCGCAGGTGCTTGAGCTTGTGGCTGACCGCGATCGCAGAACTCCCTCCGCTCGCGAGGCGACAAGGACGAAATATCTGAAGTTGCTGGAGCGGGTGCTGGGCCGCACTTTTCCTGAGTGGAAGTTGGATCGTCTGCGTACAGCGATGGACCTGGAGAAAAGCTTTGGGCCAGCCTATGCTCGAGGAGTGCAGGTGCAAGGGCAACGAGCCTGGGCCGTGATTGCGGTGAATGCGGAGGAGACACAGGCGACCATCGACGGCATCTTGACAGTGGGCATCCTGTGGCTCGAACACTGCCGCCAGTCGTCTGACGGAAAGCGAGTCTTTCAGGGTTTGCGGATGATTGTTCCGCGTGGCACTGCGGCACTGACGCTGTCCCGTTTGCCGTGGCTCAACGAGAGGGCGGCGCAGTGGGAGTTGTGGGAGCTCGAGTCGCGGAGTGAAGAACTGGAGCAGCGCGATGCGGCCGACCACGGCAATGTGACGACCAGGTTGGTTCATGCGCCGAATCGCGCGGCCGTTCGGGAGCGCTTTGCCGATGCGATAGCGCGGGTTATGGCGATGGTGCCAGAGCCGATGCGCGGCGACGTGGAGCAGGTGATTCGTAGTGGAGCGGAGATAGCCTTTCTTCTGCACGGGCTGGAATTCGCGCGAGTGCGTGCGGGCTATGCGGGCAACTCGTTCAATGCGCGGGAGGAGATTACGTTTGGCGCGGGCTCGAACGAGACTCCGCTGGAGGCTGGGAACGAAGATGCACTTCGTGAGCTGGTGGCGCGGTTGTTCGAGCGCCGACAGGCAGATGGCGATAAGCGCGATCCGTTATATCGAATGCAGCCGGAGCGATGGCTCGAGAGCGTGCTCAGGATTGAGATTGAGGCGCTTGATCCACACCTGAATGCGGCGCATGTTTATACACAGGTGCCGGCATTCGCTGCGGGAGATCGCGGGATGCTCGACCTGCTGGGAGTGCTGCGCGATGGACGGCTCGCGGTGATCGAACTGAAAGCGGATGAGGATCTGCATCTTGCCCTGCAGGGCCTCGATTACTGGGTTCGCGTGCGGTGGCATCATCTGCAGAGCGATTCTGTGACCCACGGAACCGGGGTGGGTGAGTTCCAGCGGGTTGGGTACTTTGATGGGGTGATGCTGTCGCAGGAGACTCCGAAGCTCTATCTTGTGGCGCCTGCCCTGCGAGTGCATCCGGCGACTGAGACAGTGCTGAGATATCTGTCACCGCGCGTGGACTGGGAGTTGGTTGCGCTCGATGAACGATGGCGGAAGAAGGCCAAAGTGGTTTGGCGTAAACGTAGCTCGGATTCGCAGAGCCGTTAAGGAGCTTGTTGGATGCGGTGGAGTTGTGCGGCCTCGGTTGGAGTGATGGTGTTGTGCCTGTATTCACAGCCAGTCGTTTCCGCGAGGAGTGCCAGCAAGGAATGGAAGCTGACGTGGAGCGACGAGTTTGATGGAGCTGGCGGAACGGGTCCTGATCCTGCGAAGTGGGCGTTTGATGTTGGTGGCGGAGGATTTGGCAACGACGAGTTTGAGACGTACACGTCAAGGCTGAAGAACGTACAGCAACGAGGCGGAAATCTTGTCGTGACTGCCTTGAAGGAGCGTTATACCGGTAGTGACGGGATTACGAGGTGGTACACATCGGGGCGTATCAAGTCGAAGGGACGGTTTTCGCAGGCGTACGGGCGTTTCGAAGCGCGGATGAAGCTTCCGTTGGGAAGGGGAATATGGCCGGCGTTCTGGTTGCTTGGCGATGATGCGAGTAAGGTCGGCTGGCCGATGTGCGGCGAGATCGACGTGATGGAAAACATCGGTGAGCCGGGGAGGATCTACAGCACTCTGCATGGTCCGGGATACAGCGGTGACCATGCGATCTCGGCAAAGTTCAATTTAGGTGAAGGCCAACGTGTGGATGATGCGTTTCATACGTACGCGGTTGAGTGGGAGCCGCAGAGGATACGGTTTTTCTTTGATGATGCTTTGATCGTGGAGCGGACTCCGAAGGACCTGCCTGCGGGAGCGAAGTGGGTTTATGACCACCCGTTCTTTGTGATTCTGAATTTGGCGGTTGGCGGGTACTGGCCGAAGTACCCGGATGCTTCGACTGCGTTTCCACAGACGATGCTGGTGGACTATGTGCGGGTGTACTCGCGCGAGGGTCAGTCGCAGTAGGCGGCTTCGGTGAGAAGCGCGGCGTCGGACTGAACGGGCGTCGGTGTCGGACTCGTCGGGCAGGTTCTGATGGGTCTCGAAGAAGTGCTCGACGGCGGCGATGACGGCGTTGCCGTTCTTTGATTCGAAGATCTGCTTGCGGAGGGCTCCTCCGCCGGGGACGCCGTGGGTGAACCAGGCGGCGAACTGCTTCATCTTGCCGACGGCGTCGCGGTTGCGCTTCTCGCGGGCGATCTGGCCCTGCGCGATGATGGCCTCGGCGCGTGCGGCTTCGGCGGCCTCTTCGAGGGCGATCTCGTCGACCAGCATCTGGAAGTAGGTGCGGATCATGCGGTAGCGGTCTTCGTTGGTCGGGTGGTCGTAGGTTCCGACGCCGGTGGCTTCCTTCGATCGCGGTGTACTGCGCGATCTGGCGGAAGATCCAGGGGTTGGCGGGGGCGGTGCGGCCGATCATGACGGCGTCGCAGCCGGTCTTCTCGACCATGGCGGCGGCGTCTTCGGGGGTGCGGATGTCGCCGTTGCCGATGACGGGGATGCGCACGGCGTCTTTGACGGCGGCGATGTACTCCCAGCGGGCCTGGCCGGTGTAGCCGTCTTCGCGGGTGCGGGCGTGGAGGGCGCAGGCGTTGAGGCCGTAGTCTTCGGCCAGCTTGGCGAGCTCGACGCAGACGATGTGGGCGTCGTTCCAGCCCATGCGGAACTTGACGGTGAAGGGAATGGTGACCGCGGAGCGGATGGCTTTGAAGATGCGCTCGATCTGCGGCAGGTCCTTGAGCAGGCCGGAGCCTCCGTTGCAGGCGACGACGCGCTTGGCGGGGCAGCCGAGGTTGAGGTCGACGATGTCGAAGCCGGCGTCCTGAACGATGCGGGCGGAGTCGGCGAGGGTCTCGGGGTTGGAGCCGAAGAGCTGCGCGGCGATGGGGTGCTCGTCGTCGTAGTAGGTGAGGTAGCGCTTGCGCTTGGTCTCGCGCATGCGGGAGAGGCCGTCGGCCGAGGTGAACTCGGTCATGATGAGGCCGCAGCCGGATTGCTGGTTGGTGGTTACTGCTTCGACAGCCGTTGTCAGAGAAGCAGGTCCTCCGACTGCGCGCTGCGCGCTGCGGTCGGAATGACAGTTCTGCGGAGAGGAGAAGACGCTGGCGTTTTTGATGAAGCGGCGGAAGACGGTGTCGGTGACGCCGGCCATGGGTGCGAGGACGGTGGCGGGCGCGATGGTGACGTTGCCGATGTTGAAGCTGGCGGGTACGCGGGCCTGCGCGGGCATCGCGTGTTCGACGGGCGAGTCCCACTTCTTCTGCTCGAGCGTGTAGCGCTTCTTCATCGTCTTCTTCGTGCCTTCTTTGTAGCTTTCTTTGCTGCTTTCGCGGCGGTTTTCTTCGCTGCTTTTTTGGATGACTTCTTTGCGGACTTGCGACGCTTTTCCTGCGGGAGGGAGGCGACGTAGGCTTTGGCCTCGAGCAGCAGGGGCAGGTTGCCGGGCGCGATGATGTTGGGCACTACGACCCACTCGCGCAAGGTGCGCTTGCCCATGGTGAGGTGTTGTATCTCGCCGTCGACGATCAGCTCGGCGATGCGGGGCTCAGGCAGCTTAAGGGCGGCGCTTTCGTCGGACCGTGTGAAGGCGAAGATTTTGTTGTCGACCATGAGGCAGCCGTGACCGAAGTCGACGCCGACGACGGAGCCGGAGATCCGTTTGCCGAGATCGATTGCGAGCTGCTGGCGAGGCTTCATCGTTGCGGTCTCTCCGGTTCAACAATACAAAGGCCCCCGCTTTGGCGGAGGCCCCTGGATGGTTTCTGGCTCCCGCTTACTTGGCGGCTGCCTTGCCTGCGTCCGACTGGGCGAACTTGCGGCGGAAGCGCTCGACGCGTCCGGCGGTGTCGACCAGCTTCTGCTTGCCGGTGAAGAACGGGTGGCAGGCGGAGCAGATTTCGAGGACGATGTCGCCCTTGTGAGTGGAGCGCGTCTGAAAGTTGCTACCGCAGGCGCACTTCACAGTGATGGTCTCGTACTTGGGGTGAATTCCTTCTTTTGGCATATCGATTCCTTTCGCCGGAGGCTCTTTGCCCCGGCGTTTGAGATTTGCTTGTACCGATTCGCGGATCGCTTGCGACGGTATGGTCACGTCACATCGATGTGCCTGTCGCGATGCGCAAGCTGTTGTTATTCTACCACGTTCCAGCACGGGCCGGGTAGCCTACCCCCTCCCCCGGTTTCGTCCTAAATGCTCATTTCAGATGAGTTAGGTCCGTACCTTAGTTTTGAGGGTGAGCTCAGCGCGAATGAGTCGGGAAGTTGGGGAACTCTGTATTTATTGTACTAAGCCGAACCAAGGGAATCGGCACTTTTCAGGAAAATAGATTTTCGCCTGTAAGTTACTGATGGATAGCGGTTTGCTAGAAATTAAACCATCGCTTTCCAGATCGCAGGGGCTTGACAGGATTTTGCAGGCGAGGCGGCCGCTGTTGTCCGTGTTCGGACGGCGATGGCTGTTCTTGGACAGGGCGGACACTTTTCAGTCAATGCAAATGATGAATCTATTGGAGTTATGTGAATAGGGTCTTGGCACTCCAAGTGCGAATGTGTTTGAGACAGATTCAGGTTCTTAGATTTGGACGGAGGACACAGCCATGACCAGCTTTGCCCAGGATGTGCGGTTTGCTTTGCGGCAGTTGAGGAAGACTCCTGCCTTTACCGTGACGGTGCTATTGACCCTGGCGCTTGGGATTGGGGCGAATGCGGCGATCTTTACGTTGGTGAACAGCGTCCTGCTGCGGAATCTGCCGGTGGTGGATCCGGCTGCGCTGGTGCGGGTGGGTGATGATCCCGAGGCATGCTGTGTGGGCTCGGGCACGCAAGAAAATGGGGACTACTCTTTGTTCTCGACCGAGGCGTATGAGGACATGAAGAAGAGCTCGCCGGAGTTCGAGGAGGTGGCGGCGATCCAGGCGGGGTTTACCTTCAGGCCGGTGACTGTGCGGAGGGATGGGGTGGATACGCTGCCGAAGTCGGTGATGGGGGAGTATGTCTCGGGGAACTACTTCCGGACCTTCGGACTGCGGCCGTATGTGGGTCGTTTGTTTACCGATGCGGACGATGCGAAAGGCGCGCCGATGACGGCGGTGATGAGCTACTCGACGTGGCAGCGGGACTTCGGCGGCGATCCCAAGGTGGTGGGGAACACGTTCTGGGTGAATACGAAGCCGGTGACGGTGGTTGGTGTGGCGCCCAAAGGATTTTATGGAGACCGGCTGGTGTCTACTCCCCCGGACTATTACCTGCCGATTGAGACGATGCCGGAGGTCATGGGTGTGACGTATGTGCATGATCGGTACACAAACTGGTTGTACATCGTGGGCAGGGTAAAGCCCGGTACGGCGATGGCTCCGTTGCAGGAGAAGTTGAGCGCTGTATTGCGTCAGTCATTTGCAACGATGAAGGACAACTTCGGTGGGGAGCATGGCAAGGAGCTACTGGCGCGGGCGCATGTGGTGTTGACTCCGGCCGGCGCTGGGATTCAGTGGATGCAGTCAGCGTATGGAGAGCAGCTTCGCCTGCTGACGTGGATTGCGGGGCTGGTATTGCTAGTGGCGTGCGCCAACATTGCGAATCTGCTGCTGGTACGCGGCATGGGGCGAAGAGTGGAGATGTCGCTACGGACGGCGATGGGAGCGGGACGCGGAAGGATCGTTCTGCAGCTCCTGACGGAGAGTGTGCTGCTCTCTGTGCTGGGAGGACTTCTGGGGCTGGCGGTGGCTTATAGCGGAACGCGGATGCTGTTGGGGCTGGCGTTTCCGGGAGAGCAAGCAGTGCCGATTGCGGCGAGCCCATCGTGGGAGGTGATCGGGTTTGCGTTTGGATTGAGCGTGCTGACGGGAGCGTTGTTTGGCGTGGCTCCGGCGTGGATGGCGGCGAAGGCTGAGCCGGCTGATGTGTTGCGCAGCGGGGCGAGGACGACGACGAGTGGAGCTTCGCGGCTGCAGAAGGCACTGGTGGTTTTGCAGGCAAGTCTGTCATTTGTGCTGCTTGTGGGAGCGGGGCTGTTTGCGCAGAGCCTGAGCAAGCTTGAGTCGATCGACATGAAGCTGGATTCGCGGAACAGATACATCGTGCACATCAATCCCCAGGCGGCGGGCTATAAGCCGCAGCAACTCGAGGCGCTGGTTCGTGTGATCGAGGAGCGGTTTCATGCGGTTCCGGGAGTGGTGAAGGTGGGGACGACGAGCTACACGCCGATGGAGGACAACAACAATGGCTGGGGATGGAGGGTACAGGGAATACCGAATGTGAGCCATGGAGCGTCGACCCTGAGGGCGAATTCGGAGTACTTCGATTCAGTGGGGACGAAGGTGTTGATGGGACGCGGCATTGGGGTTGGGGACACGTCAACGGCACCACCGGTTGCGGTGGTGAACCAAGCGTTTGCGAAGAAGTTTTTTGGAGACAGTAATCCGATCGGCAGACGGATCGGCTCCGTCAATCCGAGCGACTACGAGATTGTGGGTGTAGTAGCGGACACCGTTTATACGAGCGTGCGGTGGGCGGATCATCTGATGGTGTTCGTTCCCACGATGCAGCGGCCGTCGAGTGCGGGGCCGATCGAGACGGATGGGAGCCTGTACGCCGGTGCGATTGTGATCCAGACAGACAGGCCGATGAGCGAGATGGAGACGATTGCGCGGAGAACGCTGGCCGGAATCAACCCGAATTTAACGGTGGTGAAGTTCCAGACGTTCGATGAACAGATCGCCGACCGGTTTACTCAAGAGCGGATGTTGTCGCGGTTGACGATGATGTTCGGCGTGCTGGCACTATTACTGGCGGCTATCGGGCTGTATGGAGTGACGGCTTACTCGGTGGTGCGGAGGACGCAGGAGATCGGGATACGGATGGCTCTGGGGGCAGACAGGGCTGGCGTGGTAGCGATGATTCTGCGCGGAGCGATGGTGCAGGCGGTGGTGGGGCTGGCTATTGGAGTTCCGGTGGCGCTGGTGTGCGTGAGGTTTGTGAAATCGCAGCTCTACGAGGTGACGAAGGTGGATGCGGGAGTGCTGCTGGCGGCGCTGGGAGTGCTGGGGTTGGCGGCGGCGGTAGCGGGGCTGATTCCGGCGAAGCGGGCGGCGTCGATTCATCCGATGGAGGCGCTGAGGACGGAGTAGAGATTTCCTTCTCGCGGGCGGGATTCATCCGCAGGCTCGTGGGTTCTGTCCCACAAAGGGGGTAGAAGATTGGGGACTGGAAATCCGGGGAGCGGCTGATATATTTCAGCCACATATGTCACGCAAGTTTTGGGCTCCTGATTTCCCTGTGCGCATTGTTGTGTCTGTTTTCTGCCTTTTCGCGATTGCCGGATCGACAGGTTCCCCGGCTGAGACGGCGTGTCTGGCGTCTTCGGGGTGGGTGAGGCCGGTTAGTGGCGATTCGTTTACCGAGGAGCAGGAGGTCTGGCTCGGCGATGCGATGGCCGACCTGATCGAGCATGAGTACCAGGTGGTGAAAGACCCGGCGCTGAATGCTTACCTGGACAAGATTGCGAGTCGGCTGCTGGCTGTGCTGCCGCCTACGAAGATTCGTTTTCGGTTTGTGTTGATCGATTCGAGCGGGGTGAACGGCTTCAGCCTGGCGGGCGGCCGCGTTTACGTGACTCGGAAGCTGGTGACGAGCGCGCAAAACGAGGACGAGGTCGCGGGTGTGCTGGCACATGAGATCGGGCATATTGTGACGCACCAGTCGGCGGCGGAGATCTCGGACGAGATGAAACGCCTGATGGGCGTGACGTCGTTCACCGACAGGGCCGATGTGTACGACAAGTTCCGAAGGCTGATGGATGCGGAGCGAAACGACAAGAAGCGTCATCACGAATCGGACTCGGATGCAGAACAGAATGTAGCCGACAGAGTGGCGGTGTATGCGATGTCGGCTGCGGGATACTCGCCGACGGCGTATTCGGAGTTCTGGGACCGGAGCTTCTTCGTTCAGGGAAAGACTGGCGGCGCGCTGTCTGATTTTTTTGGGATGACGACTCCGTCGCAGAAGCGTTTGCGGCAGATAAGGCAGTTGGTGGCGGAGTTGCCGAAGGGGTGCGGCGCGACGGAGCGGAATGCCACGGCGGAGTTTCATCGATGGCAGGTGGCTGTGACTGCGAATCAGCATGTCGCTGCAGTAGAGACGGCAGATACGGGGACCAAGGCGAGTGCCCTGGAGCCGGCGCTGAGGATGGATTTGCAGCGGCTGCGATTCAGTCCTGACGGAAAGTACCTGATGGCGCAGGACGAGAGTTCGGTCTTTGTTTTGCAGCGCGATCCGCTGAAGTTTTTGTTTCGGTTCGACGCAGAGGGTGCGTATCCCGCGGAGTGGGGTCCGGATTCGACGAAGATTGTCTTCCATACGTGGAAGCTGCACGTTGAGGAGTGGAATGTCGCACAGCAGAAGCTGCAGTCGGCGCATGAACTGGTGGTGAAGGATGGCTGCCTGCAGACGGTGCTGTCGCCGGACGGGCGTACGCTGGCGTGCGTTAGCACAGGAGAGCTCGACACGCTCTACGGGACTATTGGCCTCCACCTTTCGCTGATCGATGTCGAGAGCGGCCAGGTGGTTTTGCTGAAGAAGAATTTCTTCAATACGAACGCGTTCAACATGTGGATATGGGAGCTGCGACGCGAGGCAGGCTTTAGTGGTGACCCACTGTGCAGCGCGATGTCGCAGGATGGCAATTATCTGGTGCTGGGCGTGGGCTCACAGAAGAGCGCAGTGGATTGGCGGACGCGAACGCTCGTTAAGCTGAGTGGTGAATTCGCACGTCAATCCTCGAATTGGTTTGTTTTTGACGAACAGGGAATTGTCGGGGAGGACTCGTTTACGCCAAAAGACTCCGGGGTATTTTCGTTCCCGGATGGAAGACGGCTGAGCAAGACGACGTTGGCCTTCGATGTACTGCGGGGTGTGTCGAAGGGCAATAGAGTCTACGTTCGCGGGGGCGAGCACAACAATATCTTTGTACTGGACATGGAGACGATGACGGCGAGAGAGCTTTCCAATGTGCAGATGCTGGATGCATGGCAAAGCTCGATTGCGGTGGAGACACCGGACGGATCGGTTGGTCTGGTGATATACAAGGACGGCCAGCCGGTGCAAGTGGACGCGAAGCAGGCGCTGCCGCTGAGTCCTTTGAGCAGGTTGAGGGTGATTGAACTGTCGCCGGATGGGCGGTATCTCGCCATGTCGGGGAAGAGCCGCGGCGCGATATGGGACCTGAAGACGGGACAGCGGCTCTACCATGTGCGCGGATTCAACGGTGCGACGTTCACCCCTGACGGCACTTTGTACGTCGACTTTGCGAAGCATGACAAGACAGACAGGATGGTAGGACGCGTCAACCTGAACAAGACTGAGGTCGTGAAGCTGGACTATGCGCTGAACGACTCCATGGCAATGATTGCCGGACACATGGTGGAGTGGAAGGACCAGGGGAAGAACACGTTTCTTATTACGGTGCGCGATCCGTCGACAGGGAAAGAGCAGTGGAACCGTACATTCGAGAAGAGCAGGCCGGCGTGGACGAGAAGCTTCGCGGACAACAATCTGCTGTTTATCTGGAGGACGTCTTCGAATGGCGGCAAGGCGGAGTTGAAGAACCGGCCTGAACTGGCCTCGCAGCTAGCGGCACTGAAGGACAAAGATGCCGGAGTGCTGGTTGAGGTGGTGTCGGTCGATAAGGGAGAAGTGCTGAAGGCGGTAGTGCTGGAACACCTGAATCCTTTTGACGCTGACGGCGTGGACCAGGTTCAGGACGTAGTGCTGATGAACACCGAGGACAATCGGGTGCTGCTGTTTTCGGCGAAGACCGGCGCGATGATGCAGCAAGTCTTTGGATATGTCGTTGGGATCGACCGGCAGGCAGGACTGTTCTGTGTGAAGAACAGAAGGGACGAAGCGCTGGTGTACGACCTTCAAGGTAAAGAGGTTGCTCATTTTCAGCCGGGGACCCCGGTGCGGTTTGCGAGGTTCGAGGATGGAGGCAAGAAGCTGTTGCTGCTGGGCGCGGATCAGAAGATCAGGGTGATGGATTTGCAGCAAAAGACTACGGTCGCGGCTAAGTAGCCGCGATTGGGTGGGGACGAAGTTTTCCTTCTTCTCGGGCGGGATTCGCACAGGCCGGTGAGACGATGTGTGCTGCGATACTGGAAGTACCGATGGCTGAAGTCTGTTCGATCTGCGAGGGTGCCGGGCTGCGCGTGGTGCAGCGTGATGGGCGGCAGTTTGCCGAGGAGTGCGTGTGCCGCGTGCAGGAGAGGGCGGCGCGGCGGATGGGCCGGGCGGCGATTCCGCGGCGGTATGAGCACTGCACGCTCGAGAGCTATGAGACGAACTTTCCTTCGTCGCATCGTTCGCTCGGGGCGGCGCTGCTGCGGGCGAAGAAGTTTGTGGAGAGTTATCCGCTGGAGACTGACGGCACGGGGTTGTTGCTGACGGGGTCGATCGGTGTGGGGAAGACGCATCTTGCTGTGGGAATACTGCAGGCGCTTGTTAGCGAGCGGGGTGCTACGGGGTTGTTCTACGACTATCGCGACCTCTTGAAGCAGGTTCAGAACAGCTATAACGCGCAGGTTCGCGAGACGGAGTTGGAGGTTCTGCGGCCTGTATTCGACGCCGAGGTACTGGTGCTGGATGAGTTGGGTGCGGCGAAGCCGACGGACTGGGTCTGGGACACCGTGGCGCACATCCTTAACACGCGTTATAACGACCGCCGGACGACGATCATTACGACTAACTACGCGAACCTGGCGCCTCTGGTATCAGTAACGGGAGATGGTGGAAGGCTGCGCGAGGAGACTCTGGGGGACCGGATTGGCGAGCGCATGCGGTCGCGTCTGCAGGAGATGTGCGTGGTGGTGGAGATGCAGGGGCAGGACTTCCGGCAGAAGGTAAAACGCGCAAGTTTTGCTTGAGGGTGTGCCGCTTACCAGATGCTGGCGAGAAGCGCGATACCGGCGGTGAGGGCGGCGATGCGGTAGGCGTAGTCAGAGATGCGCGATGTAGACGATCCAATCCCAACGTGCGGAGACACGGCATCGGTAATGGCAGCAGCGGGCCGGATCTCCATGATGGAGCCATCGGTGCTGTCTTTGCCGGTCCGGAAGCCGATTGGGGAGTTCATCGCTTTGCCTCTCCTGCTCTTTAGCAGTAGATGTTTGTATATGACGTGATGATGCACCTGAATGTTCCGGTGCGGTGATGAAAATCACGCTAAGTTGCCGTCAAAGGTGCTTTGCCGAATCCTGCACGACGAGAGTGGAGGTTCGAGAGCGGCTTGAGGTATAGAATCTCGCCCTATGAGCGACCTGAATCCAGACGAGAAGATTGACCGGCAGGCGGAGCCGGTGAAGATCGAAGACGGCGGCCCGGCGAAGGGGGGCGACGCTCCCGCGATCTTTGGTCCGCCACCGGTGAAAGAGGGAGGGATGCCGCTTTCGGCCTGGATGGTGGCGGGCGCAGTTGTGCTGGCGATCGTCGTAGGGTTGATACTTGCCGGAAGGAAGAAGGCTCCTGTTATCACGGGGATTCAGCCGCCGGCGGCTTATGCGATCAATCTTCCATTGACGGGATTAGCGATGAGCGAGTCGACGAGCCTCGCGGGCGGGAAGTCGACGTTTATCGATGGCCACATCAGAAATGCCGGTCCAGCGACGGTGACAGGCATCACGGTGCAGGTGCTCTTCCGGAACGAGGAGCAGATGCCTCCGCAGGTGGAGACCGTGCCGCTCGCTTTGATCAGGACGAGGGAGCCTTATGTGGACACGCAACCAGTGAGCGCGGCTCCGCTGAAGGCTGGGGAAGAGCGGGAGTTTCGGCTGATCTTCGAGTCGATTCCGGCCAATTGGAACATGCAGATGCCGGACATTCGTGTGGTTCAGGTGGATCTGAAATAACGGCGCGCCGACGGGTCTTAGTAAGCGGGAAAGTAATACTTACCGGCGAGCCGGAATATTTTGCGTGAGGGAACTCTCAGCCGGTGTTGAGGATTTCTGGTACGGATCTCTCAAGTCCTGTATTTTCAGCCGAAAGATGCTCTTATCGAGTTTGGCATGGCACATGCTCTAGTTCCCGGTGTACAGGCGTCTGAAACGGCAGATGCAGTGCATGAGGAGCTAAAGACAATGACGAATACCGGAACTAAATTTGGTCTCTCAGTTGTAGTACTCGGCACAGCGATGGGCATGAGCGCACTGGCTCAGTCCGCCACGCAGTCTAATCCGGATCAGGCAACAGCGGCTCCGGCTTCAAGCCAGATGAGCGTTGACGACAAGTCGACGTACGCGACTGGCAAGCCGCTTGAGACGCAGTCGAAGGAAGGCTTCTGGGGTCACATGAACCCCTTGGCCCGCAAGAAGTGGGTACACAGGCAGGTTGATCCGATCAAGGATCGTACGAACGAGCTGGATCAGCTTCAGGCCAAGAATGCCAATGACATCCGCGACGTAGATTCTCGCGCGACGGCAGGCATCAACAAGGCCCAGAGCGCGGCCGATCTCGCCGACCAGCACGCAGCAGATGCTGCAAATAAAGCAAATGCGGCACAGCAAACAGCAAGCAACGCCAGCAACCGTGCAACATCCTTGAACACCACCGTTAGCAACCTGGACCAGTATCAGGAGATCGCTTCAACCTCGGTTCCGTTCGCTTCAGGCCGCACGTCGCTGGGTCCGAAGGCGAAGGCTGAGCTGGACGACGTGGCTACAAAGCTCGCTAACGAAAAGGGTTACATCGTCGAGGTACAGGGCTACAGCCGTTCGGGCGTGTCGAGCTCGCAGGCGATGGCGGACTCCGTGGTTCGCTATCTCGTGACCGAGCACCAGGTTCCGGTTTACCGGATCTACCGGACGGGCATGGGTAAGAACACCGTCAAGACGACTGATAATGGCGAAAAAGCAATGAATAATGGTGTGCGCGTAACATTGCTGCACAACAGTCTGGCAACGATGAACGCAGACTCGGCGTCGAATACTGTACCGACGGCCCCCAAGACCTCCCGCACGGGAGTGAGTGCACCACCCGAGAGCAACCAGTAAGAACTAGATGTTAGTAGGCCCTCCCCCCAAAGGGCGGCATCGTTCGAGTAGAGACTCATTCAATGCCGCCCGCAAGTTTAGTAAGTTTGCCGGGCAGTGACAAAGATCACTCCCGCAATAGACTCTCCTAACCAGAGAGAACCAAGGCAGATTGGCCCCTCTAGTGAGGGGCCGTTTTTTTTAAGTTTTTAAAGTAGAGGCACGAACCAAGGGAGAGATAACGGGGAGGTAGTTGCGATGCTAGGCGACGATCCTGTGGATTGCAAGAAGCTGTTCCAGGACGCCTTGAAGATGATTTAAATGCAAGTGCATTGGCGCCGTCGGACTTCGCGTTAGGTGGGTCGTCGTGAACTTCGAGGAAGACACCGTCGACTCCGGCGGCTACGGCGGCGCGGGCGAGGACTGGGATGAACTCGGGCTGGCCGCCTGAGACTCCGTTGGCGGCTGAAGGAGTTTGGACGGAGTGCGTTCCATCGAAGACGACTGGAGCGAAGGCTCGCATGATGGGGAGCGAGCGCATGTCGACGACGAGGTTGTTGTAGCCGAAAGAGGCTCCGCGCTCGGTGAGGGAGACGCGCGGACAGCCGGATTCGCGGACCTTCTCGACGGCGTGGCGCATGTCGGCGGGGGCGACGAACTGGCCCTTTTTGATGTTGATGGCGCAGTCATTGGCCTTTGCAGCCTCTGCGGCGGCGATGAGCAGGTCGGTCTGGCGGCAGAGGAAGGCGGGGATCTGCATGACGTCGACGGATTCGGCGGCGATGCGGCAGTCTTCGGCGGTGTGGACGTCGGTGAGGACGGGAAGGCCGGTGGATTCGGCGATGGTGCGGAGGATCCGCGTGCCTTCTACCAGGCCGGGGCCGCGGAAGCTGTGGATTGAGGTGCGGTTGGCCTTATCGTAGCTGGCTTTGAAGATATAGGGGACGCCGAGGTCGGAGGCGATGCGCTGGATGGAGTCGGCCATCATGCGAGCGTGATGATTCGGATTCGATGACGCAGGGGCCGGCGATGAGGAAGAGCTTGCCGCGACCGACGGCAGATGTTGCCGATGTCGAAGGGATGGTTGGTTGCGTTGCTCACAAGGGATATTTGACCACGTAGAAGAAACGCAGGAAAGTTTTGGACCCGCGCCTGATAAAGTTGCATCTACAACTAAAACAGTTGCACATGCAACTTTAAAGGAGTGTTTATGAGTCTTCTCAGTCTTTCTGCTCTCGTTCTAGGTGTGGGAATACATGCTCAGGCACAGGGTGCTGCTGCTCCTACACCTCCACCTGTACCGGTTACGGATGTGATGGTGATGCTTACACGAAAGCCGAGCGTCAGTATGCCCGATTTGATGAAGGTGCTTCCGGAGGAGGCTCGGGAGACGATGCTGCTTTATCTGGATGGCAAGATCGATCAGTGGTACTCGCGCGCCGATGGCAAGGGAGTCGTGTTCTTTCTGCGCTGCAAGACCGTGGACGAGGCGAAGGCGATTATGGGAAGCCTGCCGCTGGACAAGGCAGGCATGGTGGATCTGGAGTTTATTCCGGTGGGACCGTTGTCTCCCATGCGATTGTTGACGAAGCCGCAGACGGGCGAAGCAGGTACAAAGTAGGGTTAAACGATGAAGGGAAGAGAGGCAGAGAGCGTCACGAGTGGAGGGATATCGTGCGCACTGGCGGCGACGCGGCGCACGGCCCGGTTGATGACGCAGTTCTACGATGCCTGCCTGGCGGAGGCAGGCATCGAGGCGGCGCAGTTTGCGCTGCTGATGGCGCTGGATACGGCGAAGGACAAAGGACAGGCGTCGCTAGGTCAGATATTGGGGATGGATAAGACGACGGTTTCGCGCAACCTGAAGGTGCTGCGGCAGAAGGGATGGGCGGAGTCGGTCGCGGCGGAGGATGCGCGAAGGCGATGCGTTTCGTTGACAGCAGAAGGGAGAGCGCGGCTGCGCGAGGCGAAGCCGGCCTGGCGGAGGGCAGGGGAGAGGTTTCGCGAAGGGATGAGTGAGCGGGAGTGGACGGCGATGTGGTCGAGCCTGGAGGCGATGACGAGGGCCGTGGCGAGAGCGGGGGAACGAAAGAACGGGTAGCGGTGTCTGTGTAGAAATGAAGCTTTGCGATGGGTGGAGGTTTGTCGCGGTTCTGTGTGCGATTGTTGTCTCCTTCAATGCTTCATGGGTTTCCGCACAGACGACGGGTTCACAGGATGCAAGTCCATATCGGGGCAAGCCTGTGGCGGATCCGGAGGGGCTTTCAGGTCTGTGGGAGACGTCGAACGGCCATGGTGGGTTTTTGGGGATACACATGGTGCTGGGGACTTCGGTGGCACCAGATGCGAAGCCTAACGGTGGGACGCTCGATGGAGTTGAACAGCGGTGGGAGTATCTGAACCTGGGCGTGTACGAACAGAGAAGGTCGGAGTTTGCCTTCGGCGATGAAGGATATTTTTCAGATGCTTCGAGTGATGCTGCGGTGAGAATCGACGACGGGCATCTGCAACTGCATTATGCTTCTCACGCGACGGTGACTTCGGCTGTGGACCTGGATTTGGTGAAGCAGGGTGACCGGTGGGTGGGGAGATTTCATCGCGGGAGCTTCGACCAGCAGGTAACGCTGGAGAGGCCGGGAACAGGGTTGAAGACGTATAACAAGGTCGCGGGCACGTGGGGGGCAGTTGGATTTTTGAGCCGCGTGGTTCATGTCGGAGAGCAGGCACCGGGGCAGTTTGCGGGATGGGCGGACGTTCTGCAGATTCCTGGCGTCGTTAGATCAGGTCCTTCGGTGCCGCCTCATCGCTTGTTTGAGATTTATGGAGAACGAGTGAGAGTACAGAGAGCCGGAGACGCAGGAGTGATGTTTGAGTTTGGTGCTTACTCCGCCGTGTGTTGCGCACGCACGTGGGCGGGCAAACTCTCTGTGGATGGGAACTCGATTGAGAGCGGATCGGGACCAAGTGCCGCGGGTCCATTTACGAAGTTTGTGCGAGTTCGCTGAGCGATCGACTAGTGGTGTTCGGAGATGGAGAGAATGTTGCCGTCGGGGTCTTTGAACCAGGCTACTTTTGCGGCTCCATCAGGGGCGGACCAGATGCCGTTGGCGTCCTGTTCGAGGAAGGGATAACGCTCGAAGGTGACTCCGGCTGCCGTGAGTTGTTGCGCGGCGGCTGCGATGGAAGGAACCTTCCAGCCGAGGACGGTGTAGGGTGCCGGATTGAAGGCTTCCATGCGCGAGATGCGGATGTCGGTGGTGTTTGAGCGGATGACGATGGCGAACTGATCGTCGGAGACGAAGGTGAGCCCCAGCGTGTCGACATAGAACTTGCGCGCGCGGTCTGCGTCGATGGTGGGGATGAAGCCCATGAGTTCAGCCTGTGGAAGCATATGACGCTCCTTCCGGTACTAGCGATCGAGTTGCTATAGATCGAGTTGCCAATCCTGTGAGACCAGATCTTTGCCGAAGGAAGTGTACGGCTTTTCGCGAAGGAGCCGATACCCTTCGTCCTCGTAGATGCGACGCGCTGCGGTGAGGACGCTGTTGGTCCAGAGGACGATGCGGCGGTAGCCAGCGCTGCGGGCGAAGGCAGTGCATTGCTGGACCAGATTGCGCCCTAGGCCGAGGCCGCGTGCTGCGGGATCGACGAGGAGGAGGCGCAGGCGAGCGGTCTGGTTTGGTTCGGAGGATTCAGCATCGCGAACGAGGAAGACGCAGCCGAGACGCTGGCCGTCGCGTTCGGCAATCCAGCAGCGTTCGCGCGTGGGGTCGAGGTTATCGATGAAGTCGGCGGCGATGCGAGCGACCAGGGCCTCGAAGCGCTCGTCCCAACCATATTCCTGCGCGTAGAGGGCGCCGTGACGTTCGATGACCCAGCCCATGTCGCTGGGGCGATGTTCGCGAAGGATTACGGTGGTGGGTTTTGCGGCGTTGGCGCCGAGGAGAGATTCGATGGTGGTCATGGAGGCGATGAGGCTTGTCTGCTGTTCGCGAGTGAGGGTTGCGAGCATCTGATGAACCTGGTCGCTGGAGCGGCGATCGAGGGACTCGAAGAGTCGTTGGCCTGCGGTGGTAAGGGCGATGGTGCTCTGGCGGCGGTCGGTTTTGGAGGTCTGGCGGCGGATGAGTTTTGCCTGGGTGAAGCCCTGAAGGATGCGGCTTAGGTAGCTGAGGTCAAGGCTGAGGTCGGCGGCGATTTCGGAGGCAGTAGGTTGGAGACGATGTGCGAGTTCGTAGAGAACGCGCGCCTCCGCGAGCGAGAGTGGGCTTTCTAGGAGATGCTCGTTCAAGGTGCCGAGGAGGCGGGTGTAGAAGCGGTTGAAGCTGCGGATGGAGGCAATCGCGGAGGTGTCGGAGGCCATAATACTTTCCTCAATAGTGGACATCGTCCTGTAAATAGTGGACTTTGTCAAGTATCAAGAAAGCGGTTGCCGCTAGTGTTTGAGGGACCGGCCGAGAGTGGTGAGGACAAACGTAAAAAATGAGAGACCACGGCGGCCATCTTCACTGGTGGCGCGACGAAAGAGTTGCCAGGTCGAGGGCGGACTGGATTCCTGCTGGTGCTGGGTTGAGGCCTCTTGCATGGCACGTGAGAATTTGTCCAAGACTTGTGGATCGACTGAGACGAGGACCTTACCGATCTCGATGAGGTTGAGCAGGCCGTCCTTGCCTTCGGGAGTTCGCGCGAACTCGGCGAGTTTTCCGGCGATCTTATCGCGCGCGGCGATGAGTCCGTGAACGGCGTCCAGTGTGCCGTTCTCGTGCGCAGCGTCGAGGATGTCGTAGACAACAAGGAGGGCTTCGGCGTGGGTTCGCGGAGCGCTCGCGAGGCGTCGCTCAAGTTCGAGGTGGGGGTCGACAGGTTGGGGTCGGAAGGAGAGTGGGTTCGCCATGGGTTCACCTTTTTTGTTTAGGTTTCGGCCTGCAGGGTTGGAACAGGTTCGACGGGCGCCGGCTCGGTGGGTTCGGGGTCGGCGTTCTGGAGTTCGATGGCTGTGGTGACGGCCTCGGCGATCCAGACGAGAAGCTCTTTATGCTTGTCGGTGATCTGACGCGGCCTGGTATCAAGGACGCAGAGCGCTCCGATGACGGAGCCGTCGTGAGATTTGAGTGGAGTTCCGGCGTAGAAGCGAATGCCTCGCTCGACGAAGAAGGAATCGCGTGCGGTGCGCGGGTCTTCGGCAGTATCGGGGATGACAAGCAGGGGCTCTGCACTGGTCAGACGGGCGCAGCTTCGGGCTATGCGGGTGTTGTCGCCGTTGAAGAGAGCTTCGTCGGGAAGGCCGCAATGGGCCTCCCAGAAAAGGCGCTCTCCGCCTGCGGCTGTCGCGAGAGCGATGGGAGCTTCAAAGGCTCGGGCGAGGTCCGCGGTCAGACGCTCGAAGACAACCTCGTTGGACTCGTCGATGGCATCGATATGTTGCACCTCTGACAGCGGATCGGGGCTTTCCTCCTGAACGTCCACAGCTTCCTTGGCGGGAGAGGCGGTAGGTTCAGCAGGAGCAAGAGAGGGATTGAGAAGCGAGGAGAGGTATTCCTTCAGCTTGGCCAACGAACAGACGACATGCTGAGCATCTTCCGCGGGGATGCGAGCGCGGATATTAGGAAGATCGCACTGCTCGCTGAGAACGCATGCGAAGACGATGGCATCGGGAAAGCGCGCGCGAACCTGTCGGCATCGCAGGCGAATGTGACGAAGTGAGCTGGGTGGAACGCCGACGACGCAGATGACATCAGCTCGAACGATGTCGAGGGCGTCGAAGATATCGGAGGCGGACGATTCGGCAGGAAAAGCGCGAACGATGGTGGATGGTGTGAGGACGTGTGAGGCGAGGCCACAGGCGATCTCGTCAGCGAAGTCGCGGGCAGGAATGCAGGCGATGAATCTGGAGGATGCGTGAGTGACGGGGGATTCGGGCTTCGGCGCGCGACTGACGATGTCCTCGACGATCTCTTCGATCGACTGGAGCAGCTCTTCTGCGCGTGTGTTCGTGAGTTCGTCGGCGTGCCGGGATTCTTCGAGCATCGTGAGTGCGGGGATGACAACGGAATCGAAGACCGCTTCGCGAGATTGCGTGGCGAGCTGTGACTCGAGAAGGGCGCGCGCTTCACTGAGTGTTTGAGGCGAGGAGGCGCTGATAGAGGCGTTCAGAAGGGGGCAGGGCATTCTCGTCGCCGAGGAGAACCTCGAGGAATTGCAGCCGGGGCACCTGGCGGCCTATGACAACGAGACAGACGGTGAGCGGAGTCGAGAGCAGGAGACCTGGCAGGCCCCAGAGCAGAGTCCAGAAGATGGCAGCGATCAGGACGGCGATTGGCGAGAGGCCAGTGGAGGAGCCATAGAGAAGTGGTTCGGCGATGTTGCCAGTGACGAACTCCAGCACTACCAGGGTGAAAGTTGTCCAAAGGAAGGTTCCCCAATGCGGAGAGACAGCGATCGCGAGGAGAACCGGGCCGGCTGCGGCCAGGAGAATACCGATGTAGGGAACGAATCGGAGCAGGGCAATAAGAAGTGCCCAGAGGAGAGGGTTTGGAACTCCCAGGCCCCACAGCAAAAGTCCGGCGACCCCGCCCAAGGTGATGTTGACGACGAGTTGCATGCGGAGGTAGCGGCCGACGCGACGGCCTGCATCTTCGATGGTGGAGGTGGTGACCTGCATTCGACCTCGGCCGGCGAGTCGAATGCAGCGGTCGCGGAGATCTTCGCGGCCGACCAGCATAAATCCAAGAAAGATGACGACGACGAAGGTTGTGGCGACGGGATGGATAAGCGGAGTGAGGGTGCGGTTGGCCAGATTGACGACGGATTCTTCCGGCTCTTCAACGCGGACTGTAACGGGTTGATCGTTTGTGGAGGAGAGCTGAGCCTTCGGGTCAGATGTATTTCCCGGTGTCGTAACCTTTGTGTGGGTGCGACGTCGTGGCGTTTCGGGGATCAGAGGGACTGTCGCCGTCGGAGTTGTCCCGCCGCGGAGCTGACGCATCTCGTTGGAGAGCATGGCGAGCGTATTACTGAGCCTTCCGGCGGAGTGAAGGTGGAGCGCATCGATCTTTTGAGTGATGTTCTGTTCGTACTGGGGAAGCTCGATCGCAAGGTTATAAACCTGACTGAGCATGACCCAGCCGAGCGTTGCAACGGCGGCGAGCGAGAGAAAGACAACAAGCAATGAAGCGAAGGCACGTGGCAGACCCCATCGCTCGAGTCGGGCAGAGATTGGGACGAGAAGAAATGAGAGCAGAGCCGCGAGTGCGAGGGGAACGAATACCTCGCGGCCAAAGTACAGTGCGGCCATGACAAGGAAGATCGTCAGGAGCGAGTTGCCGACAGGTTTTATTACTTCACGAACTTCGTTCGGCACGGGGCCACCAGTAGCTAGGATGCTGCAAACAAGAGATGTGTCGTCGCTAATTTCGCGGAGAGTAGCGCGGGTGAGGTTACACAGTGGATGTCTTGATCTGAATCAACTTGTCGCCAGAGCGGGTTCCGGGAAGTGTGTAGTCAGAGCGAGCCCACTTGCGTTCGATCTCAACTCCGTTCTGCGGTGTCCGGGTTCCAAGACGAAAGTTGCCCGGGCCGAGTGGACTGCGGTTCTTTTTGCCTTTGCGCGCCTGGGCCTGGTGTTCAGCCTCCTGATCGGGGAGTATCTCCATGTAGACGGCAGATTCCTTGAAGGCGGGGGTGTGGGTGGCGCGATCGGTATGGCTTCCGGTGAGTGCGTTGACTGGTTCGTCGACGGAGTTGAGTGACATATAGAGTTGCCTGCCATGGACGCGGTCGGTAACGAGAGCTTGAATACGGACTTCGCCGTAGGGAGAACGCAGGCGTACGTGAGTTCCGGTGGTGATGCCGCGCTCGGCGGCGAGTTCGGGCGATACCTCGACGAAGTTATCTGGCGTCATGGCATGGATGCCGGGTGTGCGACGAGTCATGGAGCCCTGCTCGAAGTGTTCAAGCAGACGACCATTGTTGAGGTGAAGATCGAAGGTCTCGTTTTGTTCTTCTGAGGGCGGGACGTAGTCGATGGGATAGAAGCGCGCCTTACCGTCGGGGAAGTTGAACTTCTCGGTGAAGAGGAGAGGTGTATCGGTCCCGTCGGCATGTACAGGCCACTGCAGGCTCTTGAAGCCTTCGAGGCGCTCGTAGGTAACTCCAGCGAAGAGCGGAGTGAGCAGACGCGATCTCGTCCATGATGTCGGAGGGATGCTTGTAGTGCCACTTTGCGCCAAGGCGGTTGGCGATGAGCTGGATGATCTCCCAGTCGGCCTTCGATTCGCCGAGCGGTTCAAGCGCTTTGTAGATGCGCTGAATGCGGCGTTCCGTGTGGACGAAGGTGCCTTCTTTTTCGAGAGAAGGACAGGCGGGAAGAACGAGATCGGCGTAGAGGCAAGTTTCGGAGAAGTTGATGTCCTGTACGACGAAGAATTCCAGATCGGAGAGGGCTTTGCCGACGTAGTTGGCGTTGGAGTCCGAGGTGATGGTGTCTTCGCCTTTGATGTACATCGCCTTAATTGAGCCTTCGAGGATGGCATCGATCATCTGGTGGTTATCTTTGCCGGTTTGTTGTTGGAAGGGTGACGTCCCAGGCGGCTTCAAACTTTGCGCGGACGGCTTCGTCGTCGACTTTCTGATAGCCGGAGAAGACGTCAGGCATGGAGCCGAAGTCGCTGGCACCCTGGACGTTGTTGTGGCCGCGGAGAGGATAGGCGCCTGCGTCGGGGCGCATGTAGTTGCCGGTGAGGAGCAGGAGATTGGAGAGCGCGGTGGCGGTATCAGATCCGCCAGCGTGCTGGGTGACACCCATGGCGAAGAGAATGCAGACGCCGTCGGCTGCGGCGATCTCATTGGCGACCGTGACGAGCGTGGATTGTGGGATGCCGGTGACGCGCTCAGCGTATTCGAGAGTGAAGGGCTCGAGGGATTTTTTGTACTCGTCGAAGTGATGGACCCACTGTTCGATGAACTTCGGTTGGTGGAGGTCGTTGTCGAGGATGTACTTCGCGACGCCGTTGAGCCAGACCGCGTCGGTGGACGGGTTGGGGCGCATGAAGATGTCGGCGCGTTCAGCCATCTCGTGCTTGCGGAGGTCGGCGACGATGAGACGCTGGCCGTGAAACTTGTGCGAACGCTTGACGCGGGTGGCGAGCACGGGGTGGTTTTCGGCAGGGTTGGCGCCGACGATGACGACGAGCCCGGCGCGCTCGATGTCTGCGATGGAGCCGGAGTCGCCGCCGTAGCCGACGGTGCGTTGCAGACCTTTGGTGGCGGGGTTCTGGCAGTAGCGTGCGCAGTTGTCGATGTTATTGGTTCCGATGACGGCGCGGGCGAGCTTCTGCATGAGATAGCTCTCCTCGTTGGTGCACTTGGAGGAGGCGATGAAGGCGAGAGCGTCGGGGCCGTGCTGATTTTTGATCGCAGTGAATTTTTCTTCGATGAGGTCGAGGGCTTCTTCCCAAGAGATCTCGACGAAGGTGTCTCCTTTGCGGAGGAGGGGTTTGACGAGGCGGTCATCGGAGTTGATGTGTCCCCATGCGAACTTGCCTTTGATGCAGGTGGAGATGCCGTTTGCGGGGCCGTGTTCGGGGTGGATCTTGAGGATGTGGCGGTCGCGCGTCCAGACTTCGAAGCTGCAGCCGACGGCGCAGTAGGTACAGACGGTCTTGGTGCGCTTGATGCGGGCGTGACGCATCTCGGACTCGATGTCGGAGAGGGCGAGGATAGGGGTGTAGCCGATGGGGGGCTCGATGGCTTTCACGACGTCGATCATGTCGTCGAGGACTTTCGGAGGAAGGTTGGTGAGATAGCCGGCATGGCCGAGCATGGACTTTTCCATAAGCGCGTTGCACGGGCAGACATTGATGCAGTGGCCACAGGAGACACAGGAGGAGCCGTCGATCTGATTGGTCTTGTAGGGATCCTGCTTATCCCAGAGCACGCGCGGATGTTCGCTCTCCCAGTTGATGGAGAGGGTCTCGTTGACCTGGACGTTCTGGCAGGCCTCGACGCAACGGCCGCAGAGGATGCACTGGTCGGGGTCGTAACGATAGAAGGCGTTGGAATGATCCTGCTCGTAGGGCTTGTGGGTGAAGGGCCGGGATTGATGTTTTACGTCAAGAGCGGCGGTGGTGTTGTGGATAGTGCAGTTCTGGTTATTGTTGTCGCAGACGGTGCAGTAGAGGTCGTGGTTTTGCAGGATACGATCGAAGGCTTCGCGCTGGGCGATATCGACGAGGTCGCTGGTTGTGACGACGTTCATGCCGGCGGTGATCTGGGTGCCACAGGCTCGCGCGAGTTCTCCGTCGATCTGAACCATGCAGGTGTCGCAGCTTTCGATGGGGCCCATCTGAGAGTGGTAGCAGACCTGGGGGAGAGGTTTTTGCTGCTGCGCGCTGCGATGGTCGTTGATGACGTCGATGAGCAGGTCGCCAGCGTGGGCGGGGATGGTGACACCATCGAGAGTGATGCTGGTGTCGGAGGAGTGAGAGCGCGGCGTATTGAGAAGAGGGCGCGGCTGGGACATAGGCGTTCAGATGCAGCGCTATCGCCTGCGCGTTTGCTTTCGTTCAGAAGTCAGGCGGGGAGATCGAGAATCTGCTGGGCAGCGCGCAGGCCGGAGCGGATGGCGGCATGGACGGTTCCCCAGTGGCCGGTAGTGTCGGTGTGCTCGCCGGCGAAGAAGAGAGTTTCCTCAACTGGTTGGGAGAGGATTTGGGGAGCGTTGAGGCCTCCGGCGGCGACATAACTATACGCGCCGAGCGAGTAAGGATCGTTGCGCCAGTCATGGATGTAGCAGTCGAGCAACTGTTCGCGGACCTGCGCGGTACGGAGTCCGAAGATGTGGGCGAGCGTGGAACAGGCACGGTCCTCAAGCGCAGAGGATGAGAGGATCGCGAGCGCCGCGGAGCGCGGACCTCCGACCCAGCCGGTGAGCAGAGGGCTGGGATGGGGATGAGTGGTCCACCAGACGGGAGGCATCTCTCCAAAGCTGAAGAGGAAGCTGAGGTCGTCGATTGGCCGGGGCGGAAGGGTCTTCCAGAAGGGTTCGCGAAAACGGAGCGTGATGCGGAAGACGTTGCCCATGCGGAGCTTGGACGCTGCGTTGAGAATGGCGTCCGGACGCGGCTCGATGACGAGCGATTCTTGCTGGAGGACACCCAGCGGGATGGTGATGATGGCTCGCCTGGCGGTTACGGTGTGGGTATCGGTTGTCGCTTCGATGTTGCCGGGACTCCAGCCGAGATGGCGAACAGGGCTGTCAAGCTGGATCGTTCCGGCGCGGTCGCGGATGCTATTTGCGAGGTATTGGGGCAGCTGATCGTAGCCACCTAGAAGGTAGAAGGCGAGGTCGCCCTCGATGGCGTCCTCGGCTTTTTGTTGAACTCCCAGAGAGACGGCGCTGATCTGGCTGGCGTCGGCGGCGTTGAAACCTTCGACGAAACTGCGGGCGGAGATGCGCTCGGAGTCGGTGGCATTGAGGGTTGAGAGGTATTGGGTGAAGCTGGCGTCGGGGCCGGTGTAGTCCTCAAGTCCTTCGAGGAGATGGAAGGCTCGCTCGTCTTGATGGCAGGGCTGGAGCGAGCCATTGGTGAAACATGCTTGTGTGCCATCGCGTTCGTAGGTTCTGAGACCGGTTTCGGCGATAAGGGCCCAAAGTTCCGGCGGGCGGCCGTGGATAAATTCGGCTCCGAGTTCGATAGTCTCGTCGCCGATGCGCTGGGTGAGGATGCGGCCGCCGACGCGGTTGCGCGCTTCAAGGACGATGACGCTGAGGCCGGCTTCGGCGAGAGTACGCGCGGCGGTGAGGCCGGCCATGCCTGCGCCGATGACGAGGACTTCGCTTTGGGGATTCGTCATTGTGGGTTAGATGCGAGTAGCCGCGGAGCCGCGGCTTAATGTTGCTTGCGCCATGTGCTGTAAGCGTCGAGCGCCTGCTGTGGTGCGGAGCTGAACCAGGCGTATCCGTTGCGGCGTTCGAGTGAGATCTCGACGACATCGTCATGAATGGTCTTGTCGCGATCGCCGAAGAGGGGTTTGTTTGTGGTGATGCTGTAGAAGCGCGCCCAGATTAGGGCTGCTCCAGGATGCGGTTCGAGGTGACGGCCACCGGGGTCGCTGCGCGATCCTGTCCAGACCTGTCCTTCGATGGCAACGGATCTGAGCCATGCAACGCCTGCCTCGATGGAACCTATGACTTTCGGCGAAGGATTGGGGATGCGCATCAGGTAGAGGAGGAGGTCGGCGCTCTCGCCACTGGAGAGGGATGCGGGTTCGTAGTTGCGGCCGGCGACGGGCTGTAGCGTAAGAGCGTCGTGTTGTTGGGCCCACGCGGTTCGTGTGCCATTGACGATGACCTGGGTGTTGAGGATGCATTCGAGGGCGCGTGCGGCGCTGTCGGAGGCTTGGTGACGGAGGCTCGACGGGACGAAGGAGTATGGAGGTGCTCCGGAGGCAACTGCGGTCATCAACTCGGCGGCGTGGGTGAAGGCGTTGTCGTTGTAGGTGATGGCGTCGTGATATCCACCCTCGAGCGGCCATACTTGCGGCCAGCCGCCATTGGGGAACTGTGCTGAGAGCAGATAGCGGACACCTCTAAGAAAACTGGCGCGATAAGTGGCTGCTGATGTAGCGGGTGCGGCTTCGGCGACACGAGCGAGGAAGATAAGCTCCGTTGATTGTGGCGTCGTTGTCGAGGGTGCCGACGTAGTTCCAGTCGGGATCGCGAGGAGTGTCGAAGTCGCCCGGGCTCGCATGCTTGTTCAGGTTGTCAGGAGCGTAGCTCTGGCCGCGGGCGCGAGCGTCGCCGCTCATATCGAGGTTCTTACTCCAGCCTCCGGCGGGTGTCTGAAAGCTGACGACGACGTCGGCGATGTGTTGAGCCTGTGCAGAGCTATACCAGGCGATGGGACGGTCAAGCGGAATACTGCTGGCGGCGCGGCCTTCTTTGGGCAGCGAAGGGATGGGGGCGTTGGGTGTTCGTTCGGCAGCGAGCGCGGCTCGATCGGCCTGCATCTGCCTTTGCGAACGTTCTAGATAGCTGGTCCATGCGGCGCGTTGGTTCGCCGGGAGCTGTGCGATACGGTCCGCCGTGATGGAGTCGGCAGGCTTGCTGGTTCCGATTACGGAGGCGTTGAGGGTCGTGAAGGCGAAAAGTGCGAGTAGCAGAGGTCGATAGGACATGGAGGAAGGCGTCAGGTGGGTCGACGGATGAGGCACAGAGAAAGACTCGTCAGGACTACGCTGCGGGCGGCTTGCCGAAGTGCTCCCGCAGCAGGGAGAGCGCCTGTTCGGGGGTGGATACGGTGCCTTCGAGCTGGGCATCCTCCGCGGCTTCAAGCATCACCTTGAACCTTGGTCCGGGACGGTAGCCGGCGGCGATCAGGTCGCGGCCGGTGATGAGGGGTTTGGGCTGGAGGGTTTCGATCGGGGCGGCCTCGTATTTCTGCTTTGGCGAAGTCGTAGAGGCTGAGGTCGGCGTGCGAGGAGAGGCAGTCGATGCGGTGGAGCGCGAGGTGCTCGTCGAAGTGGGGAAGGCGCAGGAATCGCTTCAGCGTGGATTCGCGCATGTGCATGACGTCGCCGAAGCGCATGTGGTTTTTGACGAGGTCGACGATCTGGTCTGCTTCCTCGTTGGAGAAGTGCAGGCGGGAGAGGATGGTTTCGGCGATGCGCACTCCCACCTCGACGTGACCATTGAAGCGGATGCGGTCGTGGGGATTTTTGGGGTCGGGCGCGCGGAAGGTTGCGGGCTTGCCGACGTCGTGAAGCAGTGCGCCCCATGCGAGTGTGGGTGAGGCGTTGGCGGGAAGTTTTTCGAGCAGGAGCATGGTGTGGATCCAGACGTCGCCTTCCGGATGGTACTCGGGCGGCTGCTGAACACCGTGAAGTTTGCTGATCTCGGGAAGGATGTGTGGGAGGAGGCCAAGCTGGTCGAGCAGCTCGAAGCCGCGTCGTGCGCCGCCTTCCGTGAGGATGAGGGTAAGCTCATCGCGGATGCGCTCGGGGCTGACGACGGTGATCTGCGAGGCAAGCTGTCGAATGGCTGCTGCCGTTGCAGGTTCGATGGCGAAGCCTAGGCGAGCGGCGAAGCGAACGGCGCGGAGCATGCGGAGCTTGTCTTCGGTGAAGCGCTGGATGGGGTCGCCGATGGCGCGGATGATGCGGGCGGCGAGGTCTTCGCGGCCGCGGACGTAGTCGAGTGTGGCCTGTGCGGCGTCGCCGGTGCGATCGTAGATGGCGGGATCGAGCAGCATGCCGTTGATGGTGAAGTCGCGGCGGAGAACGTCTTCGCGGGGTGAGGTGGAGAACTGCACGGAATCGGGGCGTCGGCCGTCAGAGTACGAGCCGTCGTGACGGAAGGTGGCGACTTCAGTGGAGATGCCGTCGGGTTCGCATATGAGAACGACCCCAAAGTGCGCCCCAACCGTGAGGGCTTTCTTTTCGGGAAAGAGTTGGAGGACGACTTCGGGCGTGGCGCTGGTGGCCACGTCGTAGTCCTTCGGCTCGAAGCCGAGGAGCAGGTCGCGCACGCAGCCGCCTGCGAGGTAGGCTTCATGGCCCGCGGTGCGCAGAGTCTGCGCGATATTGCGGGCAGCCTCATAGCTGTGGTTCGAAGACGCGGGGTTCGCTGGCTCGGCCATCACTGTCCCCTATGATAAAGAGATGCGTGACGATGCGGGCACAAGGCTGAGCGGGCTGATTCTGGGCATCGAGAGCTCGTGCGATGAGACGGCGGCGGCAGTGGTGCGCGGTGGTACGGAGGCGCTGTCGAACGTTGTTGCCTCGCAGATGAACCTGCATGCGAACTACGGCGGCGTGGTTCCGGAGCTGGCCTCGCGCGAGCATCTGCGCAACATCGTGCCGGTGGTGCGTGAGGCGATGAGCCGTGCGGGCGTTGGGTTTGAGGATCTGGATGCGGTTGCTGTGACGGAGGGGCCGGGGCTGGCGGGGGCGCTGCTGGTGGGGATTACGTACGCGAAGGCGCTGACGCTTGGGCTGGATAAGCCGCTGATCGGGGTGAATCACCTGGAGGGGCATATCCATGCTGTGCTGATGGAGGCCCGGCAAGCGAGCGAATGTGCCGATGGAGATGCCGCTGCTGGCGCTTGTGGTTTCGGGTGGGCATACGCATCTTTATCTAGCAGAACAAACGCGGGATCTCGCGGAGCAGGGCAAACAAGGCGCGTGGCGTTATCGCAACGTTGGTCGCACTGTAGACGATGCGGCAGGCGAGGCGTACGACAAGGTGGCGAAGCTGCTGGGGCTGGGATATCCAGGAGGTCCGTGGATCGATGCGCTGGCGCGACGCGGCAATCCTCAGGCAGTGCCGTTTCGGTTTGCGCAGATCAAGCATCGTGTGCATCGCGATGGGCCGCTTCCAACGAACAAGAAGGCACCGCCGAAGCAAGAGAAGGACGAAGACGCGCCTAGCTTTGATTTTTCGTTCAGCGGCATCAAGACAGCAGTCTTGCGTTACATCGAGACGAATCACATGCGCGAGGGCGTCGAGGAGCGGCGTGCGGACGCTGGCGGAGCATCCGGAGTGGAAGCCGGGATCAGAGGATGCGGCTGCGCTGTGCGATGGGCAGACGCTCGATCTCATTGCGTCGTTTCAGTACGCGGTGGTGGGCAACTTGCTTCGCCAGACGTTCGCTGCGGCAGAGGCGTACGGGGCGCGGGGCATTGTCGTTTCAGGCGGGGTGGCGGCGAACAGCGAGCTGCGCCGCAGGTTTCAGGCGGAGGCTGACAAACGCGGTCTGCCGGTGGCGTTTCCATCGCTTGCGCTCTCGACGGATAACGCGGCGATGATCGCGGCGGCGGCGTGGCCGAAGTTTGTTACGGGCCAGTTTGCTTGCGACGCGCTGGGCGCGACCCCGCAGCTAAGGTTGGGGGCAGGTTAGCTGCGCAGCCGGAATTTGCTGGGGTATCGGCTAAAATCGACAAGGAAATCACTTGCGAGAGAGGTCTGCACCGCGCTACGTGCTCGGCTGCGGCAGGACACAAGAGCACGTGGCAACGATGGAACTGTTCAACACCCTGGGCGATAAGGTCGAGACGCTGTCACCGAACGGCGCTGCCGAACTGCGGATGTATTGCTGCGGACCGACGGTCTACGACTATGGCCATATCGGAAACTTCCGCACCTTTCTGCATGTCGACGTGCTGCGCCGCTTTCTGAGGCAGCAGGGCATGCCGGTGAAGTTCGTGATGAACATCACGGACGTCGACGACAAGATCATCCGCAATGCTGCGGCTGCGGGAAAGCCGATCGCGGAGTACACGCGCAAAGTACGAGATAGCGTTCTTTGAGGACTCGGATGCGCTGGGGATTGAGCGGCCGGAGATCGTTGCTCGCGCGACGGAGTGCATTCCGGACATGGTGACGCTGATCGAAGAGCTCGCCTCGCGCGATATCGCGTACAAGGCCGAGGACGGCAGCTGGTACTTCCGCATCGCTCGCTTCCCTGAGTACGGAAAGCTTTCGCGCAAGGACTTCGAAGGGATCGAGGACGGCGCGCGCGTCGATATTGACGAGTACGAGAAGGATGCAGCGCGAGACTTTGCGCTATGGAAGGCCAGCAAGGCTGGCGAGCAGAGCTGGGAGACGGCGCTGGGTTGCGGAAGGCCGGGCTGGCATATCGAGTGCTCGGCGATGGCGATGAAGTTCCTGGGCAAGACGTTCGATCTGCACTGCGGCGGCGAGGACCTGATGTTCCCGCACCATGAGAACGAGATTGCGCAGTCGGAGTCGGCTACGGGAGATGCGTTTGCGCGGCACTGGATGCATGTGCGCTTCCTGCTTGTTGAAGGGCGCAAGATGTCGAAGTCCGAGGGAAACTTCTACACGCTGCGCGATCTGCTGTTGAAGGGCTACCGCGCTTCCGCGATTCGGTTTCTGCTGATATCGGTGCCTTATCGGAACCAGATGAACTTTACGTTCGACTCGCTGACGGAGTCGACGAATGCGATTGAGCGGCTGAGGACGTTTCACCAGCGAATGCTGAAGGGGCCGTGGTCGCAGGAGTTGCCCCCGGGCAAGGTCGCGATCGACAACCTGACGGAGCTGATTCATGAGGCCGAGGCGAAGTACACGGCAGCGTTGGCGAACGATCTGAATACAGCCGAGGCGCGTGCGGCGATCTTCGATATGGTTCGCGTGGTGAACAGCGCGGCGGATGCGGGCACTTTGCTGAAGAAGAACGTCGATGAGGTCCTGAAGGTGATGGACTTGTTCGACGGTGTCTTCGCTGTGCTGAAGGACAACGATGCAGAGGTTACACGTGCAGCGCTGGAGTGGGCGGAGGCGGAGGGAAGGATCGGGGAAGCTGCTCCTGAACTGGTAACGAATCTGGCGCTCTCCGATGCCGACATCGACGCCCTTGTGGAGGAGCGCACGCAGGCGAAGAAGGCTCGTAACTTCGCGCGCGCCGATGCGATTCGCAACGATTTGCTTGCAAAGGGCATCCTGATCGAAGACTCGAAAGACGGCGTTCGCTGGCGGCGTAAGTAACTAGCCGGCGTCGCAGGCCACGGCTTCTTTGGGAGCTTCTACCTTCATAGGCGCAGGCGTAGAGGCGCGGTTCATCAGAACCAGGCCGCCAATGACGATGAGCACGCCGAGGTATGCGGTCCAGAGGATGGGCTCGTGTGCGATGTATCCCCAGAAGAGTCCCCAAATCGGGAGCAGATACGTGACTGCGGTGACGTGGGTGGATGGGATGCGACTGAGCAGATCGTAGTACAGGAGATAGGCAAGACCGCTTCCTGCAACTCCGAGAAGGCTGGCGGCAAGGATGGAGCTGCGAGCGATCGTTCCTGGATGCGGGCCGAAGCTGGCGACGGGAAGGATCATCAGCCAGGCGAGCGATAGCTGTGTGGTTGCGAGGCCGATCGGGTCGAGGCCTTTGAGCTTGATCTTGGCGATGACCGTGGCGATGGCGTATCCGAGGCTGGCCAGCACGATGAAGAGGACGCCAAGGTAAAACTGGCCAGTTGTGATAGCTCCGTGCGATTCGTTGCCGTGGCTGAAGACGACGACCATGACTCCTGCAAAGCCGAGAAGAACGCCCGCGATCGTGTAACGCGTCGGGCGGGTGCTTTGCAGGCCAAGGGTGAGAAGCAGCGTCCAGATGGGCGTGGTTGCGTTGAGCACAGCGGCGATTCCACTGGGGACAGTGCGTTCGCCGAGGGCGAAGAGGCAGAACGGGATTGCGTTGTTGAAAAACGCGACCAGGAGCAGCGGGACGATGAGGCTGCGTGGCGGCAGGGTGCGGCGGCGCAGAAGCAGAACGCTCCAGAGAAAAGCGGCCCCAAAACTGAGGCGCAGCAGCGCAACCCAAGCAGGCGGAAAGCTGCGGCCGGTGATTTCGATGAGGATGAATGACGCTCCCCACACAGCAGAGAGGAGAAGAAGCTGAAAAATATCACGCCGGCTCATGCAGGGCTCCCGATGGTATGTGGGATTGCGTGTCGAAGATGCAATGACGACTGTAGCGTTGTTGCCGACATCTGTTGGCTGTGATTGAACTTAGCCGTAATTTTGATGAATCACCCGACTTGGGGACTTTAAAAATCTGCGCGATAGCGTCTTATGTACGGTGCAGGCTGCCAGCTATACTCGCTGACACTGGTTTCCTTATGGTGATCGAAATCACATCTACGAACCTCGCTAAGGCACGGCGCTCCTTCTGGATGCACTCTGCGCCTGCCGGGAAACTGCGTGCGCTTCCTTCGCTGACGCGGCCCGGTCTGTTCGCCGACTAGCGGCTCGTCTCGCCTCCTAATCGCCATCTCTTTACTTCTAGTCGCGCTCATTATTTCTGAGCGGAGATGGCTCGTCTCGGACGATGAAAACCTGAGGAGACAAGATGAGCATCATGACGCAGGAGCACACACGGATTGCAACGGATGCAGAGCTTACGAAGTTCGGCCCACGACTGAAGACACAGCTTCCGGGGCCGTTGGCCACGAAGGCGATCGCCGATGATGACCGACTCATCTCACCCAGTTATACGCGTAGCTATCCGTTAGTCGTGAAGTCGGGCCGGGGGATTCGAATCACCGATGTAGACGGCAACGAGTTTCTGGATTTTGCTGCGGGCATTGCGGTGAACTCGACCGGGCATTGCCATCCTGAGGTGGTGAAAGCGATCCAGGAGCAGGCGGCGCAGCTGATCCATATGTCGGGCACGGACTTCTACTACGAGAGCATGGCGGGGCTCGCGGAGCGGCTTTCAGCGGTGGCTCCTATGCGCGGTCCGCATCGGTTCTACTATGGCAACTCCGGCGCTGAGGCGGTGGAGTGCGCGTTGAAATTGGCGCGTTATCACACGGGGCGGCAGAACATCATCGCTTTTCTGGGCGGATTCCACGGACGCACGATGGGCGCGCTGTCGCTCACCGCTTCGAAGCCGCAGCAAAAGCGGCGTTTCGCGCCGTTCGTTCCCGGCGTGCACCATATTCCCTATCCGAATGTCTATCGCGGGTGCCGCAATGAAGCGGAACAGGAGGCGTATGCGTTCGGATGTGCGCGCTACATCGAGGAGCGGCTGTTTAAGACGATTCTTCCACCCGAGGAGGTTGCGGCGATCATTCTGGAGCCGATTCAGGGCGAAGGGGGATACGTCATCGCTCCGGATCACTTCTTGCGCGAGATACGCAACATCTGCGACAGGCACGGGATTCTGCTGATCGCGGATGAAGTGCAGTCTGGTATGGGAAGAACTGGGAAGTGGTGGGCGATCCAGCACACGAGCGTGGAACCGGATATTGTTTGCAGCGCAAAGGGCATTGCGAGTGGAATGCCGTTGGGCGTGTGCATGGCGCGGGCGGAGATCATGGATTGGGTTCCGGGTTCGCATGCGAGCACGTTCGGCGGAAATCCTATTTCGATTGCTGCGGCACTGGCGACGATGGATGTCCTGGAGCGCGAGGGTATCGCGAATGCCGCTGCGGTGGGCGCGAAGATGATGGAGCGGCTGCGGTCGTGGATCGAGAGGCATGCGAACGTAGGCGACGTGCGGGGGTGCGGGTTGATGATTGGTGTCGAATTGGTGAAGGACAAAAAGACGCAGCAGCCGGCGGGCGAACTCCGCGATCACGTTGTCGATCTTGCGTTTGAACGCGGACTTCTAATTTTAGGCTGCGGTGAATCGAGCATACGGCTGTGTCCGCCGCTGATCGTCGATCAACACGAGGCTGATATTGCGCTTGACATTCTTGAGGAGTGCATTGAGGTCGCGACGCGAAAGTAAGTTCCGCGGAAGATTTAGTCCAAAAAAAGGACGCGGAGAGCGAGATGCTCTCCGCGTCCTTTTTGTCATTCATTAGAAGGTGAAGCTGACCTCTCCGGTGAACGAACGTGGGGTGACGTAGTGCGTTCCCGAGAACGTTGAGAGGAAGTTATAGAGCGCGTACTTGTTGGTTACGTTGACTGCGGTCAGACGCAAGCCCACCTTGCGCTTGTCTCCGTGCAAGAGATTGTCCTCGCCGATAGCGATGTCGAAGAGGCTTCTCGGCTGGATGCGCGGCGGATTGTGGTCGTTGTTGGCTGTGTTGGCTGCGGGGATATGCAACAAGCTCGAGGTAAGCTGCGACGCAAGGCAGAGGCCGGGCAGCGCACCGGTGGGCGTAGCGCTAACCCCTCCGCAGGCGAGGCCGGCCTGGAATTGCTGGTCGGCAGTGAGGCTGTTGAGATTAATTGCGGGCTGTCCGTTGATCGTTAGCGGGTTGCCGTTGTTGTCGAAGGAGAAGTTCGCGCAGCCGCTGTTCGGATCGGTGACGTTGTAGCAGGGCGTTGAGCCTGCGACGAGCCCGCTGTCGTAACGCCAGTTAAAGCCGAACCATGTGGTCTTGCGGAAGCGGGAGCGCGTACTGCAAGTGCGTGGTCTGGTTGAAGCGCTCGTCGTGATCGATGCGGAAGGGGAAGTTCGTGCCGGGAGTTCCGGGAGTTGCGCCGACACCGCCGACCTGCGGATTGAAGAAGCGGGCTGCGACGGACGACATCACGACAAAGGCGCTGATGCCGTGCGTCTCCGGAACATTGGCGCGAAGGGCGAATCCGGGAATCTTCGAGTTTTTCCAGTCGATGGGGAAGGTGATTGGTGTAGCTCCGAAGACTGAGAAGTCGTAGGCGTTGTGCGTGTACTTCCAGATGTACTCGGCGCTGACGACGAGGTGTTTGCTGAAGGCCTGCTGGAAGCCGGCGTGAAACTCGTTGCGCATGCCGGGGTTGAAGGGCGCGGGCGTGCAGTCGCCAAGCGTCTGGAAGATGCCCTGAATAACGGGGTCGTAGCAGCCGTTGACGGAGAGGACCAGGTTCTCGTTGAAGGGAGTCTCCTGCACGCGTGCATAGGAGACGCGGAGGACGGTGTTGGTGCGTTTGAAGTTATAGGAGATGCCGACGCGAGGCTCGACCATGCGCTGAATGGCGAGGCCGTTGTAGAGGTCGCCGCGGATGCCGAGATTCAGCAGCCATGGGCCTTTGGTGATCTGGTCCTGCGCGTAGAGCGCGAGCTGCTTGACGTCAGTCTGTCCGTGCCAGAAGTAGTTGCTTCCGCCGCGCGTGAGGTCATGCGGAAGCAGGATGGGATTGAAGGCAGTCGTTTGGCATTGAGGCCGGCGCCAGCGCACTGCGCGGGATCGGTGAAGCCGTTTACGGGGTCGCCGTTTGCATCTACGCAGGGAGCGTTGAGCGCGGGATCGACAAGGCCGGTGTGCAGGTTCTCGCGAAGGAAGGTCTGCTGATACAGAGCCACCGACCTTCACGTTATGAATGCCTTTCGCCCATGAGATGTCGGCGTGGGCACCGGTGTTGGTGAGGGTGCGGTATTGCTGCACGGTCTCCTGCTGGATGGGGCCGAGATCGGCGAGCGGATTGTTGCTGGGGAAGTAGTTGTAACCGTCGCGGCGAACATAAACGCCGATAGTTGGCGACGGTGTCCTGGTTGAGAACGTGCGTCCAGGTTGGGGCGATGTTGATAGGTCTCGATCTTCGAGCGCTGATCCGTGCCGCCAACGGAATTGCCGAACTGGTCGAAGACATTCATGGTGTCGAAGGAGTTCGGCGTCTGGAACCAGGAGCGCGTGTACTGCAGATTGGTGTGCAGAGAGTTGGCGTCGTTGAACTGATAGTCGACGCGGTCGAAGACGTTCTGCTGGTTGCCCTTGTCGTGCAGCGTCTGGAACTCGGGGCCGTCGAGAAAGCGTCCGGAGTTCAGGCCGCTGACCGCGACGAAGTTGCCCCAACGCTGTCCGCCATAGGCGAGCGTTGGCGTCGAGGCTTGTGGTGCCGAAGGTTCCGTAGTCGAAGGCGATGGAGCCGTGCGGCGAGGTGATGCCTTGTCCGGAGCGCGTGGTGGCTTTGATGACGAGGCTGGTCTTGTCGCCGTACTCGGCTGTAGGAGCGCCGCCGATGACCTCGAGCGACTGCACAGCGTCGGCGGGAAGCTGGTTGGAGAAGACCTTGCTCTGCTGGTCGGTGATGGGCTGGCCGTCGACGGAGAAGGAGTTCTCCGCGTGATCGCCAAGGCCATGGAAGAGGCCGTTGGAATCGGCTGTGACGCCCGGGCGACGAGAGCGTGACGATGGAGCTGAGCGAGGACGACTGGCTCTCGATGCGGCATGCGGTCGATGGTGGAGCGGTCGACGTCGGTGTGGAAGGTCGAATCGTTCTCAATAAGGTCGGCGCCCGCCTCGACCGTTACGGTTGTGGAGGCTTCGACCATACTGAGCTTGATGGGAAGGACGATGGGAACGAGCGTGTTGACGTCGACCGACTTTGTAGCTGCGCCGAATCCCTGCATCGTCGCTGTGACGCGATAGGGATTGAAGGGAACGTTGTAGAAGCGGAACTGGCCTGAGGCGTCGGTCTTGGCGGTGCGCGTGTAGCCGCTGACGTGATTGTTGATCTCCACGCTTGCGCCGGGAACGACGGCGCCGCTGGGATCGGTAATGGTTCCGGAGACGGTGCCGGAGTTGCTTTGGGCGTTCGCGCAGAGCGAGACGCGGCGACGACGGCGAGCGAGAGAGCGAGCGAGAGAAGTCGTAGAAAAACGGGCCTGCGCATTAAGAAAAACTCCTGTCGAGATTGCTGAAAGTGCGCGATTGCAGCGAGGTTCCGCTGCGTGACAGGTAGTGAAATTTTCAGGAATGCTTTCTTCCGGATGCTTCCAAATACCTGCGGGACTAGACGAGGCTTCCTGCGCGGGTGGAGGACGGCTGGCCATCTCAAAGCGCCACCGGAAGATCCGTTGCGGCCTCAGCCGCGACGGAGTCGAGGCGTTGCGTCTCGAGCATCGGCTCAGGAGCGAAGTGCTGAGGCACAGCCAGGGCCGAGTGCATCGCCACGCAGAGCGGGCAGTGGTCGTCGGGCGCCGGGCTGTTATGGTTCTGATTTTGCTGCTTGAGGGCGGAGAACTCAGCGTGCGTGTGCGAGACCTGCGCGGTGCTCATCACGGTGACGACCAGCAGGCAGACCAGAGCCAGCATCTGCAGCCACAAGGGCCGGCGCTCGCGAGGGTCTGGCTGGAAGAGTCTCTGCATTGACTTTTATCGGCGCTGCTTCAAGTATAGCTGTCTGCGGAAGGTGCCTTCGTTCTGAAGGCTGGTGCGTCTAATGCACTGCGGAGCTTTGGCAGCTTACACTTGTGGAATCAGTCCTTATGGATAAGACGAAGCACATGCTTGCAAAGTTTGCCCTTGGCGCTGCTTTTGTTTGGCGGCAGTTGACTGGCGAACTGGCTCAGCAAAGAGCCTTTGCCTTCAGCAGATGCGAGCACGCCGCATCGTACGCGATTGATTCTGAAGGATGGAAGCTATCAGCTGGTGATGAGCTATCGCGTGGTCGGCGATGTTGTTCGTTATGTATCCGCTGAGCGTGGTGGCGCGGAGGAGGAGATTCCCGCGGCGCTGGTGGACTTTGAGGCGACGAAGCTCTGGGAGCAGAAGCATACGGCGCAGCCGGAGGGGAGCGGCTCCCGGTGATCGATCCGGAGCTGTTGAAGGAGGAGGCGGAGCGGGCAGCTTTGACTCCCGAGGTTGCAAAGGACCTTCGGCTTCCGGAGCTCGAGAATGTGCTGGCGCTCGATACCTTTCATGACCAGCCGCAGCTGGTTCCGGTGCCGCAATCGCAGGGTGAGCTGAATCACAATACGGGCGCACAACGTGGTGAAGGCCGTTGTGAATCCGCTCTCGAGCTCGCACCAGCTGGTGCAGCTGAAGGGTGATCGTTCGATTGTGCAGCTGCATGTGGACCAGCCGGTGATTTACATACGCATCGGCGAGGCCGCGGTGGCTCCAAACGGCTCGGAGCCGATGACGGTGGACACCCACGGTGCTTCGCAGGCGATGACGGACAAGCATCCGGGCGACCCTGCGGCGAGCCGCTACGTGATTGTCCAGGCGGATGTGCGGACGAACGCGCGCATTGTGTCGAGCTTCAAGATCAGCGCTCTGGGTACTGTCCAGCGGCAGGAGGACGTCGTCGAGACGACTCGGGAGATGCTTCCCGGCGGCCACTGGATGAAGCTGACGCCGAAGCAGTCTCTGGGCTTTGGCGAGTATGCGCTGATGGAGGTTCTCTCAGACAAAGAGGTGAACGTCGGAGTTTGGGACTTTGGGGTTCATCCTGCCGCCCCGGCGAACCGGGATGCGATTCTTCCGCAGCCGAAGCGGCCGTTTGCCTTGTCTCCGCGGAAGCCCAACTCCGAGTAGTACCCTCCCCCCCGTTTTGGCGCAAAGTCCTAGAACGATGGGACTTAGGTTTGGACCTCGATCCAAAAGTCCCGATTTTAGAGGATATTTGCTGCAAACCACTGATTTGTTTCGGGTTAATTAAAGAATCCCCGGCATAAAGTCGGGGATTCTTCTGTTTGATTTCGTACTTTCAGGATAGCGGTTTGAGGGTAATTAATCGGCGCTTTTTTGCGGTTTATTTTTGCAGGCTAAGTCATTTTGTTTGTGCTGATTGAGACTGACTTGGATTGTGCGCTGGGCTTGACAGATTTTAAGTCGGGTGCAAGCGGTGGAGATGCGGGGGTCTTCGCTCCGCTCAGAATGACCGTTGGAAATGGGCGGATGACGGTCGACCTAGCGGCCGGAACGGGAGCCGGCGAGTGGGATGCGGTCCATGAGGAGGCCGCGGCCAGCTACGGCTACGTTGTCGCGGGTGGTCTTGGCCTCGTACATCATGGTGTCTGCCGAGCGGAGAATCTCCTGGACGGTGATTCCGTCTTCGGGGAAGGTGGCGAGGCCGAAGCTTCCGGAGAGCGAGAGGGAGAGGCCGGCGCCTTCCAGGAAGCGGGAGCGGCGAAGGTCTTCGCAGAGAGCGAGGGTGGCTCCGGTGGCGGCTGCCTTGCCCATACCGGGGAGGAGGGCGACAAACTCGTCGCCGCCGTAGCGGAAGGCGGCGTTGGCGGGGCCCAGGGACCGACGCATGAGGTTGCCGACTTCGGCGAGCAGACGGCTGCCGACGAGGTGGCCATGCGTGTCGTTGACGGTCTTGAAGCGGTCAAGGTCGACGAAGAGCAGGCTGAACTCTCTGCCCCTGGCTACCTGCTCGTCGAGCATGGTGTAGAGGTGCCGGGCGTTGAAGAGGCCGGTGCAGTCGTCGGTGATCGTCAGTTCCTGAATGAGGGTGACGGAGCGGTTGTTCTGAATGGCGATGGCGGCGTAGTCGCAGAGGATGCGGAGGAAGGAGATGGAGTACTCGGAGAGCAGATCGAGCTTGCTGTTGAGCAGCTGGATGACGCCGAGGGTCTTTTCGCCGGAGCGGACAGGCACGCAGGCGATGGATTGGATGTTGAGATCGGGGTGCTTGGCGGCGAATGCGGACCAGTGGGGGTCGAGGCGAACGTCGGGCACGACGAGGGGATTGCCGGTCTTGGCGACCCAGCCGGCGACGCCTTCGCCAAGGGGAACGCGAAGTCCGCGGAGGCTTTCGGCGTTTTCGCCGACGGCGATGGCGTAGTAGAGCTGCTGGCCGGAGTCGTCCATCAGGAGCATGGACCAGCGCTCGGGCCCGAAGAACTGGGCCATCTTGTTCATGATGGTGGAGAGGATCTCTTCGAGTTCGAGAGCGGCGGTGAGCGCACGCGCGACGTCGTGGAACACACGGAGGTGGTCCATCTGACGGCTCTCAATGACCTCGAATTTTTGCTTATCCTTCAAACGCAGATCCTAAGAGACAGTTTCAGCAAGTGAAATCGCGAAGCAAAGTTACTTGTACGGCGCTGGAATCCAATGAAGTTGCTGAGTCTGAGTTAACTCGAACTCAGTGTGGGAAGTTGCGTCAACCCCCAATATGGACCATATTTCGTGACGGTTTTTCAAAATCGGGCTCACCGATGTGGTGACGTGCCTCTTTTCGCATGACGATTTTACGGACATACGCGGCCAGCTGTCGGTCGGTTCCTCCACGTAGCATCTCGCCGTAGAGGTCGTGGTCGCTTTGGGAGAAGAGGCAGGTGCGGATTTTGCCGTCGGAGGTGAGGCGAACGCGGCTGCAGTGGCCGCAGAAGGGTCTGGAGACGGGGGCGATGATGCCGATCTCGCCGAGGCCATCGTCGAAGGTGAACCGACGAGCAGTCTCGCTGGCGACGTGTGGGGGAAGCTCCACGAGCGGGCGATAAGCGTTGAGGCGGGCGACGAGCTCGTCCATGGGGACGACGATGTCGGGTCGCCAGGTGCGCCCCTCTTCGAGGGGCATGAACTCGATAAAGCGGACGATGAGGTTTTCGTCGCGCGAGAACTGGGCAAAGCGCTCGATCTCGTGATCGTTGAAGCCGCGGAGGAGGACGCAGTTGACCTTGACGGGCGCGAGGCCCACTTCCCGGGCCTTGCGGACTCCGGCGAGGACACGATGGAAGCTGCGCGGGACGCGGGTGATGGCGGAGAAGGTCTCGGGATCGACGGCATCCATGGAGACAGTGATGCGGTTGAGGCCAGCGTCTTTGAGGGGCTGAGCGAGGGATTCGAGCAGGTGGCCGTTGGTCGTGAGGGCTATGTCGAGCGGGTGGCCGTTGTCCGTGGGATCGCCTTCGGGGGTGTAGGCCGTGCGGTACTGCGAGAGCTCCTGGACCATCTCGACGAGGCCGTGGCGGAGGAGCGGCTCGCCTCCCGTGAGACGGATCTTTTCGATGCCGAGGGAGACGAAGATGCGGACCATGCGAAGGTAGTCTTCGATGGCAAGCTCGGTGAACTGGGCACCCTCGTTGCCGGTGCGGCAGTAGACGCACTTGTAATTACAGCGGTCGGTGACGGAGACGCGGAGGTCGGTGATGGCGCGGCCGTGAGAGTCGCGCAGACGCCCTAGGTGCGTGGGTGCCTCGATTTGCTCGTCGCTGCTTGGCACAGGAGGAGAGATGGTTGCCATGGCCCTTTTTCGTCGATGACGGCGTTTTGCGCTGGCAGAAGTGGAGCAGTGAAGCAGTATTCACAGTATAGACCGGCTGCCAAATGAGGGACATAAGGATGCGAGGGAAAACGGCGCTGTTTTTGGCGTGTTATGTCAGGTAGATGACGTTAGCTCTTTGCGGCGCGGATTGCCTTGGTAAGCTCGGGGACGATTTCGAAGAGATCGCCGACGACACCGTAGTCTGCTACTTCAAAGATAGGGGCGTTCTCGTCTTTGTTGATGGCGATGACGGCCTTCGATCCCTTCATACCGACGAGATGCTGGATGGCTCCGGAGATTCCGACGGCGAGGTACAACTTTGGCGTAACGGTCTGGCCGGAAGAGCCGACCTGACGCTCCATGGGGAGCCAGCCGTTGTCGCAGATAGGGCGCGAGGCGGCGAGTTCAGCGCCGAGGGCCTCGGCTAGCTCTTCGACGATGGGCAGGTTGTCCTGCTCGCCGATGCCGCGACCGACGGAGACGATGACTGGAGCGGCAGAGAGATCGACAGTCTGGGAGGATTCGCGGAAGCGCTCGCCGGGCTTGTTGCGGATCTGCGAGGCGGAGAGCTCGGGGATGAAGACCTCAGGTTTGATGGTGGTGGTGGACTCATCGGCGCGGAAGCTGCCGGCCTGGATGGAGACGAAGCAAGGGCCGGTGCCTGAGTGTTTGTAGTCGGCGTTGAGCTTGCCCTGTAGGAGCTGGCGGACGAAGACGGGGCCGTCGTGGATGGCGATGACGTCAGCAGATGAGGACTTGTTTGAAGCGCGTGGCGAGAGCAGGAGCGAAGTCGCGGACCTGATAGGTGTGGGGGAAGATCACGTAGTCGGGGGAGAGCTTTTTGATGAACTGCTCGAGGGCGCTGACGTAGGCGTCGGAGGTGTAGGGCTCGAGGAGCTCGTGCTGCAGGAGGTAGGCGGAGGCGGATTTGCCGTGGGCCTCGAAGCCGAACTCTTTGCCTGCGGGGACTGCCAGCGTGACGGTGGTGGAGAGCTTGTCGGCTAGTTGCTGTGCGGCGGCGAGGGCTTCGAAGCTCATGCGATTGATGGCGGCAGAGCCGGGAGTTTTTTCGAGAACGACGAGAACTCCGCTCATATGACCCTCACTTCGAACTTCAGCTTTTCGACGATCTTGTTGGCGACCTCGGCGGGCGAGCCGGTGAGCATCTCGGTCTTCTTTTGTTTTTCGGGGAGGTAGACGCGCTCGAGTGTGATGGCGGGGGTGGTGGAGGAGGCGGCGGCGGTGACGGTCTTGAGTTCCTTTGTCTTGGCCTTCTTGATTCCCATGAGGGTGGCGTAGCGGAGCTTGTTGCCGCCGGACTGGATGGTGAGGAGTGCGGGCAGAGGCATCTCGACGTGCTGGAACCAGCCGTCTTCTAGCTCGCGCTTGACCTTGAGGCCGCTGCCGGTGGGCTTCGACGTGCATGATGATGGTCGCGCTGGGGATGCCGAGGAGTTCGGCGAGGACGACGCCGGTCTGGCCGAGGCCGAGGTCGTCGGACTGGAGGCCGGTGAGGATGAGGTCCGGGGACTCGGGCTTGATGGCGTCGGCGAGGATCTGGGCGACGCCGAGGGTGTCGAGCGCGGCGAGGATCGTCGGCTTCGATGTGGATGGCGCGGTCGGCGCCCTTGGCGAGGGCCTCGCGCAGGGTGGACTGGACGCGCTCGGGGCCGGCGCAGACGACGATGACTTCGCCGGTGCCGTTCTTCTCTTTGAGCTGCAGGGCCTCTTCGAGGGCGTAGGCGTCGGGCTCGTTGATGGTGTAGTTGAGGTCGGCCTCGTCGATCCACTTGCCATCGGAGGCGATGTGGATGGGAGCGTCGCGCTCGGGGACCTGCTTGATGGCTACGACGATCTTCAATTGCGTTCCTCCTGAGATCCTGGTGGTTGCGATGCCGGCAAGGCGCGCGCGGTTAGTTGGGCGATGTCGAGAAGCTGAGGCGGGGCTTCGCTGACGGCGGTGAGGGCGTCGCGGAACATGGTATTGCAGAAGGGCAGGCGGTGCCGACGATCTGGGCGCCGGTATCTGCCAGTTCTTTGGCGCGGACGTGGCTGACGCGCTCGCCGGTCTCTTCGCCGAGGAAGGCGAGTCCGCCGCCTGCTCCGCAGCAGAAGCTGCGCTCGTGGGAGCGTGGGGCTTCGACGAGCGTGCCGGCCTGCTGCGACGACGGCGCGGGGCTCTTCGTAGATGTCCTGGTAGCGGCCGAGGTAGCAGGGGTCGTGGTAGACGATGCTCTCGCCGCTGCTGCTTCGGGAGGCGGTCTTTGTGGCGGGCCATGAACTCGGAGTGGTGTTCGATTTCGGGGGCGATGCCGAACTCGCGCCAGTCGGTGGCGATGGTGCGGACGCAGTGGGGGCAGATGGCGACGATCTTCTTCACCTTGGCGGTCTCGAAGGCTTTGAGGCCGGACTCGGCGAGGGTCTGGAAGACGAGGTCGTTGCCGAGGCGGCGTGCGGGGTCGCCGGTGCATTTTTCTTTCTTGAGGACGCCGAAGCTGGTGCCGAGGTGCTGCATGACGCGGGCGAAGTCGGCGATGATCTCGCGGCCCTTGGGGTCGTAGCCGCCCATGCAGCCGAGCCAGAGGCAGTACTCCTGCGTGCCGTCGAAGATGGGGAAGGCTTGCTTCTGGATGAATTTGTCGCGCTCGGTGGCGCTGAGGCCGAGGGCGTTGCCGTTCTTTTCGAGAGCGAGGAAGAGCTTGGTGCCGTAGTTGTCTTCCCAGGCGCCGGTGTTGGTGGCGCCGCGGCGCAGGCCGACGATGATGGGCACGTGCTGGATGCCGACGGGGCACTGGAACTCGCAGGCGCCGCAGGTGGTGCACTGGAAGGCGGCTTCCATGGTGAGGTAGTTGGCTGGCGGGTTGTCGGGTGAGGCGATGCGCTGCTCGGTGAGGAGCGGGGTGTCGGAGGCGGGGCCGAACTCGTTGAGGTAGCTGCGCATGCCGAGGATGATTTCTTTCGGGTTGAGGACCTTGCCGGTGGTGGAGGCGGGGCAGTGCTCGGTGCAGCGGCCGCACTCGACGCAGCTGTAGGTCTGCGAGCGAGATGAGCTGGGTGACGTCTTTGCCGGCGACGAGACCGAAGTCTTCGTCACCCGCGAGCGGCGGAATCTTCGAGAAGCCGTCGCGCTTGAGGAAGACGGTGATCGGGCTGAGAGCACGAGGTGCAGATGCTTGGTGTGCGGGATGAGCGGGAGGAAGACGAGCAGCGCGAGGGTATGGGTCCACCAGAGAGCTTTGACCGCGGTGCTGCCTTCGTCGACGAAGAAGGCGGCGAGGTAGGTGACCATCAGCAGGAAGATGAGGAAGGCGATGAAGCCGGATTCGTAGGAGACTTTTTTGCCGAGCCAGATGGGGCGGACGAAGAAGCGGCGGATGAAGAGTCCGGCGATGGAGACGGCGACCAGCAATGCCCAGGCCGCGGCGAAGTAGAAGTAGAAGCTGCCGATGATGCTTGTGGGTGAGAGGAAGCCGAGGTCCGAAGCCAGTGGCGAGGTGGTTGAGGCTGACCAGGGCGAAGGCGAGGAATCCCCAGAAGACGAAGGCGTGGGCGAGGCCGGGGAGCGGGCGCTGACGGATGACCTTGCCCTGGCAGAGGACCTCCCAGAAGAAGTCCCAGACGCGGCGGCCGATGGGGTGGAGGGAGAAGTCCGCGTCTTTTTTTGAGTGGAGGATGTTGCGGAGGATGGGGCCGAAGCGCCAGAAGAAGAGTGCCTGCCGAGGCGAGAACGCAGAGCGATGAGCAGCGATCGATTCGAGCGCGGAAAAGGGCGTCGGCTCGGCCAGAGTGGCCGGAGAGATCAAGTGATGTGAAGAAAAAGAATCGTGCCCGTCAGAGAACGGGTACTCGCTACCGCCACGCCAGCCCCTGCAACCATCCGAACCTATCCGCGAGTGACGCTTGGCGCTCAGCCGCTCTTTCGAACAATCTTCCGAGGCGCGAATGCACGAGTCTAGTAGCTGATGAACTCGTTGGTGCCGCGGCGCAGACGAAGACCGGTGAGCAGGAAGAACACGGCAAGCACGCCGGTGATGCAGTCCCAATAGAACATGGGGTGCGCCCAGCCCGGCGAGAGCGTGAAGTCCTGCCCAGCCCAGACCGTCACGAGCGTGCAGACGATAAGGCACTGGAAGCCGATCACCAGGAAGAGCTGACCGCGACGGCGGCGCTTGTCCAGGAGTTCGACCTCTTCAGGGGTCAGGTTCCGTTCTTCGATGGGCAGCAGCGTGTTTGCCATGGTCTGTAAGTACTTATCTCCTGCGTATTGTTCCGGTTCGAGAAGGCCGCATGCCCGAGGGCGTTGGCTTCAGCATCCATTAAATCACAGCTGCCGCTTCGTTCCGGATTGCACAGCTCGAAGAGATGTGGTCTTCGTCCAGCAGGCGGAAGCATAAATGAATGGTCATTCATTCGTAAAGCGTGACTTGAAACGGATGAATCTTCGCTGCGCTTCGGTCGAAGAATCTGGGTAGCCGAGGCTTGACTTAGATGAAGGCTACGGACTGGATGCCAGCGACCTCGAAGCGTTTGCGGCAGCGGACGTTTTTGCAGCCGACGAGGTCGTCGCGGCGGACCATGTAGCTTTGGGCCTTGGCGAAGCGGGCGCGATCGCGGTCGTCGGCGCCGCGGGGAAGCTGGGCCTTTTTTCTGCGCACAATCCAGCTGAGTTCGTACTCGCCCTGCTGTCCACAGTGCGGGCAGGTCATCGTGTGCGTGCGTTGCTCTGCGCGCTCATCGAAAAAATCACGCTCTTCCATCCTGCACCTCGCCGGGATGCGGTTGGTGTGTGGGCCGCATCCCTATGGGTCCGGCGGTTACCGGACCACGCGAAGAAGAGTATTGCATAATCGCAGAGGGCTTCGCAGCAGTCTTATGGCTGTGCCCAGGGGCGGCGAATGGCAAAGTCGAAGAAGAAGGTTTTTTCAAAGGTAACGGCGGTGAAGTCAAACGCGCGCGATCGCGTGGGAACACCTCCGCCGGCGCAGGTGTTGCCGGACCCGAAGCAGAAGCGCGCAACGAAGCCAAAGCATAAAGAGACACTTGCCGATCTGATCGACAAGACAGGAGAAGAAGCATGAGTCCGTTTCGCATGAAGACAATCGCCGTTGTGTTCGCGGCGCTGCCGGTTTTTGTGGGCGTGCAGGCAAGCTTTGCCCAGACGATCCAGGTGAATAAAGAGAACCGGACGATTGCGATTACGGCGACCGACAAGGTGACCGCGATCGCAGACCAGGCGACTCTGCATATCGGATTCATCGCGTACGGGGTCGACAGCAACTCGGCCTATGCAAATGGCTCGAAGATATCGAATGCGATTGCGAAGGCCCTGACGGCGGCGGGAGTCGCGAAGGAGCAGATCCAGAGCGAGAACCAGCAGGTTTCGCCGGTGCAACCATACCAGGTAGAGAAGCTTACTCCGGCCAGAAGCGCTCCATGCGGCAGTTCCAGGTGACGCAGAGCTGGACGGTGAAGACGTCGGCCGATAACGCAGCGAAACTGCTGGATGTAGCAGTAAAGGCTGGGGCGAATCAGTCAGGGCAGATCGACTGGGGGTTCAAGGATGAGAACGCCCCTGAGGCTCAGGCTGCGGCGAAGGCGCTGAAGCGAGCGCGCGCGCAGGCGGAGGAGATGGCTTCGGGGTTAAACGCAAAGCTTGGCGCGCTACTGTATGCCAGCAATCAGGTGGAGGCAGGGCCTCGGCCGGTGATGTATGCGAGAGCTGCAGCTGCACCGATGCAGATGGATAAGGTTGAGCCGTTGGCGATCAATCCACGAGAGATTGAGAAGTCGGCTACGGTGTATGCGGTGTTTGCCATCGAGTAAGATTTGCAGGCAGCTTCACCCAGGTTTTGAAAGCGAGAAGATTCCATGGCCCAGTACAAGTATCGCGAGTTGAAGCCGACGCCGGAGGCTGAGGCGATCTTTCGCCGTTGGCTGGCGCACCTGAACGAGGAGTTCACGCGGCACCAGTCGTTCGACCGGCGGGCGGACATCGTTCGCGATGAGCTCTACCAGATGTACCTGGGCAAGCCCCATGGTGGCCGCATGAACGCTTCGCTGGACAGCGAACTGGCGACGAATGTTCTGGTGGAGTCATTCGACCCGCGCAATATCACGCTGGAGCCGGAGTACTACGGCGATATGGATGCTGAGAAGTACGCGGTGCGGAAGCCGCTGATCTGGTTCTGGCAGATGTTCGACCGGTCGCCGCTGGGGTTGAATCACTGGCTGGGATTCAAGTTTCGCTGCATGCTGGCGAAGCACATCTTCAAGAAGATGGGCAAGGGCGTGAAGATCTTTCACAATGTCGAGTTCACGTTCGGGTACAACCTGACGGTCGAAGACAACTGCACGATCCACAGGAACGTGATGCTGGACGATCGCGGAGAGATCATTCTGCACGAGGGGACGAGCGTGTCGGACTACGCGAACATCTACTCGCACACGCACGACATCAACGTGCAGGCGGATGTGACAAACAAGCCGACGGAGATCGGGCCACGGGCGCGCATCACGTATCATGCGACGGTGCTGGCAGGGGCGAACGTGGGCGAGAACGCGATGCTGGGCGCGATGGGGCTGGCGACGAAGCCGGTGCCTCCGGGGACAGTGTCGGTGGGGATCCCGGCGAAGGTGAAGGTGGAGAAGAAGGACCGCCCGGCTCCGACAGGCAACTAGTGCCGGAGCAGGAGATAGCTATGTAAGCTCGGGGCGGAGAGCGTCAGCGTCCGGTAAACTTGAACGATATGAATCAGGACATTGTCCTTATCCTCTTCCAGATTGTGGCGTTGATTATGGCCTTCAGCGTGCACGAGTGTGCGCATGCGTGGACGGCCTGGAAGCTGGGAGACCCTACCGCGCGGATGCTGGGCCGCGTGACGTTGAACCCGATCAAGCATCTCGACCCGTTTGGGTCGGTACTGATGCCTTTGATTGCGCTGGTGTACCACTGGCCGCTGATTGGCTGGGCGAAGCCGACTCCGGTGACGGGGAGGAACTTCAAGAACTACAGGCGCGACGACATCCTGGTGACGCTGGCGGGGCCAGCGAGCAATCTTGTGCTGGCTACCGGGGCGTTGATTCTGCTGTTGGTGATCAAGCACGCCATTCCTGGCGGAGCGATTGCGGTGTTCACGGCCATGGCGTTGGCGATGCACTATCCGGGCGTTTCGACGGAGAATCTGCCAGCGTTGTTTCCCATCGCGCTGTTGCTTTACTTCATCATTCTGATCAACCTGCTGCTGTTTGTCTTCAACCTGATTCCGTTTCCTCCACTGGACGGCAGCCGGATTCTGCGGCACTATCTTCCGTCCAGCGCGCTGGATGTCTACGATCGCATGGGAATCTTTGCGCTGTGGATCTTCATGCTGGTCGCGGGCGGGTTCATCTTTCGCACGTTCCTCTATCCACTGCAGTCGACGTTTGACAGCATCCTTGCTGCGCTCTAGGGCGCTTCCCGTATCATCTCTAGTTGAACGTAAATGACTGAACAGACCTCTTCCACATCACGTCCGCGCGTCCTGAGCGGCATGCGTCCCACGGGCAAGCTGCACCTGGGCAACTACATGGGCGCGCTCACAACTGGGTGAAGCTGCAGCACCAGTACGAGTGCTACTTCTTCATCGCCGACTATCACGCGCTGACGACCGACTATGCCGACACCATCGCGGCTGAAGGAAGACATTCGCGAGGTTGCGCTGGACTTTCTGGCGGCCGGCCTCGATCCGGAGGTGTGCACGATCTTTGTGCAGAGCGAGGTGCCGGCGCACTTTGCGCTGAACGATCTGCTGGGGATGATTACGCCGCTGAGCTGGCTGGAGCGCGTGCCGACCTACAAGGATCAGCAGGAGCAGCTGAAGGAGAAGGACCTGGCGACCTATGGCTTTCTCGGCTATCCGCTGCTGCAGTCGGCGGACATCCTGATCTACCAGCCGAGTATGTTCCGGTGGGGCAGGACCAGGAGGCGCACGTTGAGCTGACCCGCGAGGTTGCGCGGCGCTTCAACCAGTTTTATCCCGGGCGATTTCTTTCTGCACCCCGATGCGAAGCCTTGGGAGATGGGGGCGATCGAGGAGAAGGCTCGCAAGCTGGCGAACGACCCGAAGAAGACGAGCTTCTCGGCGCATGAGCTGTACCAGGCCGCTCAGCAGACGAAGAAGATCTCGGCGTTTGGCCGCGGGAGATTCTGCCGGAGCCGCAGGTTCTGCTGACTCCCTCGCCGAAGCTGCCGGGGACCGATGGCCGGAAGATGTCCAAGAGCTACGGCAATACGATTCTGCTATCGGATCCTGAGACGGACATTCGCGCGAAGCTGAAGACGATGGTGACGGACCCGGCGCGCGTACGCCGCGATGATCCCGGGAATCCGGATGTGTGCCCGGTCTTCGATCTGCACAAGGTCTTTTCAACCGAAGAGACGCAGACAACAGGTGCGTCAGGGCTGCACGACGGCAGGCATCGGCTGCATCGAATGCAAAGGCTGGCTGGCGGATGCTGTGGTGAAGGAGCTGGCGCCGATCCGTGACCGCCGTGCGCACTTTGAGGCAAACCAGCATGAGGTCGATGCGATTCTGGAAGACGGAAACGCACGCGCGAATGAGCGCGCCAATGCAACGATGCGCGAGATACGCTGCGCAGTGGGACTGGAGTAATGATGGCGGAAGAGAAGACTCAATCCCGAGATTTCCGCTGAGCCGGAAGAGATCAAGGCAGAAGCGCCGGAGGCTGGCGTTGAGCCACACGAGCCGTTTGAGCTGAAGCACCCGGTGCCTGCGGCTGCGCCTGAGCCGAAGCGCGCGCCTGTGAAGGACAAAGAGAAGGAGGAGGCGTCGCAGTCTCCGTTCTCGGTCACGGTGGGCCAGGTCTACGACGGGCCGCTCGATCTCCTGCTCGACCTGATCCGCAAGCAGAACATCGACATCTACGACATTCCCATTGCGCGCATCACGGAGCAGTTTCTCGAGTACACGCATCAGCTGAAGCAGACCGACGTGGACTCGGCGGGCGAGTTCATCTACATGGCCTCGCTGCTGATCCACATCAAGTCGAAGATGCTGCTGCCGCGCGATCCCTCCGATGTGACCGGCGCGGATGCCGAAGACCCGCGGCGCGAGCTGGTCGAGCGGCTGCTGGAGCACGAGCGCTTCAAGGCCGCCGCGCAGATGCTGCTGCAGAAGCAGCAGATCGAAGAGGCGACGTGGACGAATCCGGGGATCCGCGAGTTTCGCGACGTCGGCAGATGCTGAGCGTGAGATCGCCGCCGACACGGTGGATCTCGTGCGGGTCTTTCAGGACATTCTGGGACGCCTGCGCGAGCGTCCTGTGCTCGATGTCGACGAGGAGTCGGTGACCGTGGCGCAGATGATCGACTACGTGAAGCGGCGCCTGGTGATGGAAGACAAGCCCGTTTCCCTGCGCCGGCTGCTGCACAACACCCACACCGAGCGCGCTCTGATCTGCATGTTTCTGGCGATGCTGGAGTTGGTGCGGCTGCAGGCAGTGCTGCTGCATCAGCCGGTCGAGCAGGGCGACATCCTCATCAAGAAGACAGAAAACTTCGACCAGGTCTTTGCGGACCAGCAGCAGGCCCGCGACGACTGGCGATAAGTCCTTTATTTTCGCGGTCTCATGAGAAAGGACTGTGAAAACCGGCGTGCGCCAGCAACGCGAGTTCGGTCGGACGCATCTTCCTATATTCCTCTGCCTTTTGGATTAGACAGAGTCGACTCAAAACTCAGGCCGACCCCGATACGCAGAACGCCAAAATTACAGACTCATCTTCTGACCCCCCACGACGGGTGTCTCCGATAGCGCTATTCCGGGAGTTTGATTACGGAGTACGCCGAACGTGACATGCGCTCCATGGAAAGGAGCAGATCTTATGCATTTGCTGGCAAGGATTGTTTTAGGGACTGCTGCACTCATTCCTGCCGCTATTGCAGGCCACGCCGATCCATTGGCGTATGACGTTGTCATCAGCGCGACGCCGCATGGCGTTACCTCGACCGGCTTGGCGGGCTCGCCGACGTCTGTTTCATTCACTCCGACCTCGTTTGAGCTTGGTCCCGTTCCGGTCAACACCGGTGGTGACCTACTCGCTATGTACGAAGGGGGAGACTCCGGACCTCAGCAAAGTGATTTGCGTCGGGTGCCGGAGCCATCTTCTTTGGCTCTATTTGGGATTGGCCTGCTGATAGGCGGCGGATTGATCCATCGCAAACTGGGTGGTCGCAGGTCTTTGAACCTGCGTGAAGAAAGTGGGGCCCTGGCTGCGGGCGCCAGGGCCGATCGTGAGACAGAAACATACGATGCTTAGTGCTTGAAGCGGCGACGCGTCGCACCGGCAAGTGCCGCTAGTCCTGAACCCATGAGCACAAAGCTGCCGGGTTCTGGAGCGGTGGCCGTTGTTGTTGGTGTGGGATCGAGAGTCCCGGTGAACTCGTTGTTATGTACTTCGCCGGTTTGGCCGATTGCGGCGGCGATGAAGTTACCGCCCATCTGCGCGCTGCCGGTAAGGACAGCGAAGGGCGCGAGAAGAGATGCGTTGAACTGACCGTTGATGGTTACGGTCTGGGCATCGGCGAAGTTGAAGAGGATATCGTCGTTGAGACTGTTGTCTCCGGCGTTCTGGCTCTCGTTGTAATAGATGCCGGTACCAAGCGTGGGATTGGCGCCGGTAACGTTGATGATGATAGTGGAGCCGGCAGGTGCCTGAATGTCGAGTGGGTGATTGGTGTCGCCGAACTGCGCGGCCGTGATGGTGAAGATGTTCAGCGTCGAACTCGTTCCCTTGAGTACGAAGAAGGACGGGTTTACGCCGGGCTGGTTGGTGCCGAGGACATCTCCCGTAGCCGTGAGAGCGGCCAGCCCGAGCGATTGCGCGTCCAGAGTCGTCCGCAGAGCGTCGAAGTCGATGCCGGAGGAGCAGCAGGTATCGCGATGGCCCCCGCCGTTGAAGTTGAACGAGCCATTGGCGCCGGGGGCGTAAACATTGCCGTGGCTGTTGATGTTGAATTGTTCGCCAGGGTTCAGCCCTCCGGTAGAAACCAGGTCATAGGTAGCGAGCGAACCCCAGGGATCACCATTGAGCGAGCTTCCGATGGTGGTTCCAGTAAGCACCATGCCTGCTGCTGCCATGCGCCCGGTGACGTCAGCGTTGGTGCTGATGTTTCCTGCGATCAAGGTATTGCCTTTGGCATCGACAGTACCGAGGGCCACGAGGTTATAAGCGCTCGCAATACCGAAGGGGGCCACTCCGTCGGCTTTGCACACAGATGGGATGGCAGCTAACGCTGCCGCGAAGAGAACAAAGGGCCTGATGGTCATTTGCAGAAACGCCTGCATTTTTGTGGCCAGAGAAGGAGCCGCGAATATTGGAAGGAATTTGCGAAAGCTCTGAGTTTTGCAACGATAATTGTGCAAATAACTTCAGGCTCTTGTGGTGGGATTTACTCCCATTGCGATAGAGTGTTGAGCGGCATTCGCCTCGGCTTCCAATAGGTCGGTAACACTTTTTCGATTGCGATTCATCGTCTTTCTCACGGACTTTCTTATTTGGTGACTGATGGCGACTCCTGCCACGCTAGCTTCTAAATCAATACTCGATGAAAAGCTGAAGAAGTCCTCGCCGGGGCGCATTGGTGGAGTCGCCTTTGGAATTTTGCTGTTTGGCGGCGTCCTTTACATCGTTCACCGACTCTCAACTGACCTTGCGATCGTCCATACGAAATCAATCTTTCCCTATTTCCTGCTGGGCATCGCGCTGCTGATGGCTCTTGGGTTTGAATTCGTCAACGGGTTCCACGATACGGCGAACGCGGTCGCTACGGTGATTTACACCCATTCGCTGGAGCCGCATGTCGCCGTGGTGTGGTCGGGAATCTGGAATTTTATCGGCGTGCTGATGAGCTCGGGGGCGGTTGCGTATTCGGTGATTACGCTGCTGCCGGTGGAGCTGACCCTGAAGGTGAGCAGGGGATCCGGCTTTGCGATGGTATTTGCACTTTCAGTGGCCGCGATTCTTTGGAACCTGACGACGTGGTATCTAGGCTTGCCGACTTCGAGCTCGCACACGATGATCGGATCGATCATCGGGGTAGGCATCACCAATCAGCTCCTGCACAGAGCAAGCGGCGTGAGCGGACTTGACTTGGAACAGGTGATGAAGGTCTTCAAGGCGCTCCTGTTTTCTCCGGTCGTTGGCTTAATTGGAGCGGCGCTTCTGTTTCTTTTGTTCCGGATTGCGTTGCGTGATCCGCAGCTTTATGAGGCTCCCAAAGGCGCAGCTCCGCCGCCGTTTTACATCCGCGCGCTGCTGATACTGACGTGCACGGGCGTGAGTTTTGCGCATGGCTCCAACGACGGGCAGAAGGGCATGGGGCTGATCATGCTGATCCTGGTAGGGACGGTGCCGACGGCCTATGCGCTGAACCACGCAATAACAAACTCGGAGGTGACGACGTTTGTCGCGGTCTCTCACCAGGTGGAGGACACCATCGCGAACTACGTCGATACGAATATTGTGATCGCTGAGTCCGAATCTGAGCTGGAGCACTTCCTCTCCACGCGTCAATGGACGCCGGGGACGATGTTGGCGTTACGCCAAACGGTTAACGACATTCAGAATGAGGTAGTACGGTACGGCAGACTGGACAAGGTGCCGGCTGAAATGCAGGCCAACGTCCGCAACCAGATGTACCTCGTGGGCGAGACGATGCGGTTGATCCCGAAGTTCGGGCCGCAGGTTTCAGACGACGCCAAAAAGATCTTCGCAAATTATCAGGGATTTCTCGACCGCTCGACCAAATTTATTCCCTCGTGGGTAAAGGTGGCAGTGGCGCTGGCTCTGGGCCTGGGAACCATGGTGGGTTGGAAGCGCATCGTGGTTACGGTCGGCGAAAAGATCGGCAAAGAGCATATGACTTATGCACAAGGAGCGGTGGCTCAGCTTGTGGCGATGTGCACGATTCTAGCCGCCGATAACTTTGGGCTTCCGGTTAGTACGACTCATGTTCTGTCGTCAGGCGTGGCGGGCACGATGGTGGTGAACAATAGCGGCTTGCATTTGTCGACCCTGCGCAATATCGCACTGGCCTGGTTCTTTACCTTGCCCGCCGCAGCGTTGTTGTCAGGCGCGCTGTACTGGCTTTTCAACATGTTTGCGAAGTAGCGGTAACTGTGCAAAACGCGGCTCAAACCCTTGCTCCTGCTGCCCATGGGAGCCGAGCATTTCTTATACACTCGAAGGGGAATGAGTCTTAAAGCCAAGATCGAAGCCGTTATCTACGCGTCGGAAGAACCAGTCACGCTGGCGCAGCTTATGGGTTTGCTGGGCCAGGAGGCCCAGGCCGAGCTCGACCAGATCGTTGAAGCTCAGCAAGCGCTGGCGCTGAGCCAGGATGAGCCGAGCGAAGCTGACGAAGACGGCTTGAACGCCGAGGTGCTTGAGACTCCTGCAGAAGCGGAAGCCGTCGAACGCTCCGGCAGCGAGTACGGAAGAACCAGAGACTCCAGTTGCTGCCGCCGCCGATGACGGTGCGGAAAAGAAGGCTTCTCGCGAGGAGAAGGACAAGGCTCGCAAGCTGCGGGAGTACTTCCGCACCATCCTCGATCAGCTGATCAATGATTATGCGAACGGTGATCGCGGTCTGGAGATTCGCGAGGTCGCCAGCGGCTACCGGCTTGCCACAAAGCCCGAGTACCACGATGCGGTGCGCGGCTTTGTGAAGTCGCTGAAGCCGCCGCTGAAGCTATCGCTGCAGGCGCTGGAGACGCTGGCCGTCGTCGCGTACAAGCAGCCAGTGACGGCGCCTGAGATCTCTGAGATTCGCGGCGTCGATTCGGGCGGCGTGCTGGGCAGCCTGATGTCGCGCAAGCTTGTGACCACTGCGGGGCGCAAGCAGGTGATCGGAAGGCCGATCCTTTACAAGACGACCAAGGATTTTCTGCTCCGCTTCGGTCTGAAGGACGTCAACGAGCTGCCGTCAATTGAGGAGTTCGAAAAGATGGCGGGCGAGCTGGCCGAGCAGGAGGAGATTCCGATGGAGCAGGAGCGGGAGCACACGCCGCCCGAGACGGCGGATGAGCTTCAGCCCGAGCGGCACACGCATCTTCCGCAGGCAGACGGCAGCCCTGACCCGGTTGACGATCCGCTGGACGACGAACTGCCCGAAGAGCCTGAGGTCGAGGCCGAGACTGTCGAGTCGCCTCACGAGTGAGCCTGAGGCTCTAAGTGGTGCGCGTAGGACCAACGTGCCGGTACACTCGAAAGAGCAGTATTCCCCGACCGCGATGAGCAACTCCGCAGTCAGAAAGCCGGCAATCATGTCGAAGCCCGTCCGCAACCCTGAAAATCCTGAAGCACCCATAGGCGAGCGTCTGCAGAAGATCCTCGCGCAGGCGGGCATCGCGAGCCGCCGCAAGGCGGAAGAGCTGATCCTTGAAGGCCGAGTGCAGGTCAACGGCAAGGTGGTTACCGAGCTGGGCACACGCGCCAGTCTCGACCGCGACCACATTCGCGTCGACGGCAAGCTGCTGCATGGACGCGAAGAGCAGCGCTACTACATGCTCAACAAGCCGAGCGGCTACGTCACCACAATCTCGGACCCCGAGAAGCGCCCGACGGTGATGGAGCTGATGGAGACGAAGCGGGGCCCGCACGGCGATCGCGTGCGCCTGTACCCAGTGGGGCGCCTCGACTATCTCTCCGAGGGCCTGCTGTTAATGACCAACGATGGTGATCTGGCCAATAAGCTCTCCAAGGCTGCGGCTGGTGTTGAGAAGACGTACCTCGTAAAGGTTGCCGGAGTTCCGACGAACGAAGCCATCGATCAGCTTCGGCGCGGCATCATGATCGACCGCGGCCGGTTGAATGAGGTCCGCAGTGGCCGTCGCGACCGTGTAATCACTTCACCGGCCAAGATAGAGCAGGTGCGTGGCGGAGATAACCCGTGGTTTGAACTGACGCTCACGGAAGGCCGTAACCGGCAGATCCGCAAGATGTTCGAAGAGATCGGCCACCACGTCGAGAAGATCCGACGGATTGGCTACGGCGCTCTGAGGCTGGATGTGCCGCCGGGTGATTTCCGTGAGCTGACCCCGGGCGAGGTCACGGCGCTCGGAACGGGCGGCCCGGGGGCAGAAGGTGGTTCCCAAGCAGAAGACGCCGGAGTTTGCACAGCTGAAGAAGCCTGTGCCTCCGAAGGCGCCGAAGCGGCGTACCGTTTGCTTCCAAGCAAGGGCCGCGCCGCCGGGGCTAAGGCGATCTGCTGGTTCGTACTGGAGAGTGCGCTTAGACGTTTCCCGGTCTCGAAGGATATCGGTCTTGTGACCTGAGATCGGGTACTGTGAGACGTTTTTCCCGGGAGGGGTAACTCCTCTTTGACATCCCACAAAAGTTCTCCACAGAACCATTGACACATCTGGATTCTCGCGCCCAAAATACTCCCGCTGTTCATCTTCAGGGTGGTGACAAACCACCTTCGAAGAGCATCCAATAGGCAGGGTCCGTAAGAGGCCTCAGGCCAATAGCAGTACTCGAAATACGGGGTAGTAGCAGCAAAGGAGCAACACGAGTGGCAATCGAAAAAGCAACATTTGGAGCAGGATGTTTCTGGGGAGTTGAAGCAAGATTAAACGAGATCACAGGGGTGATCGACACAACTGTAGGCTACGAAGGCGGAGACCTCGAGCACCCAACCTACAAGGACGTCTGTACCGACCGCACAGGCCATGCGGAGGTTGTTCAAGTCACATTCGATAATTCCCGTCTGACCTACGAGGCGCTACTTGACGCCTTCTTCTCATTGCATGATCCGACACAGGTAAACCGACAGGGCCCGGATTGGGGCTCTCAGTATCGCAGCGTCGTCTTTACGCATAACGAACGTCAAACCGCGGAAGCAAAAGCGCGTATCGCAGAATTAAATGCCTCCGGTACTTATCGAAACCCGATTGCGACACAGGTCTGTCCCAGCCACACCTTCTGGAAGGCTGAGGAGTATCACCAGCGCTACCTCGAGAAGCGCGGCATGGTGAGCTGTCACATCTAGATTTGGTGATCGTCTTTGATGAAGAAAGGACACTCCTAAAGGGGTGTCCTTTCTTTTGCCCTCACAATAGGGTCTCAGCCCCATATCCTGTTCCCATCGATGCGGTTCTGGTTTGTCCATTCCGGTGAAGTTCCGATTCGCGAGCAGATCGTGACACAGGTCACTCTCGGAATCCTGAGTGAGGAGCTTGCACCGGGAGAAAGGCTTCCCAGTACTCGTGAACTCGCGCGACGGTTCAATTTTCATCCCAACACGGTGAGTGCGGCCTATCGTCAACTGGAGATCGAGGGTTGGGTGAAATCGAAGCGCGGAAGCGGTGTCTTCGTACATCGCGTCCGTCGTTCAGCGGAGGCTCCAAACGGGTATTCCGTGGATCGGGCCTACGATCATCTCTTCTCGAGTTTTCTACGTTCCGCGCAAAAGATCGGGATTCCGCCGTCCGATTTGAAGGATCGTCTCCGGCGCTGGGTAGAAGCCGCGCGAGCCACTTCCTTTCTGCTGATTGAACAGAGCGAACCGTTGACGGCGATCCTCCTGACCGAGATTCGAGAGGTGATCGCTGTCCCTATCCTCAGTTGTTCTCTGGACGAACCTTCTCTCTCCGAGAAGATTGCTGGCACCACCGTGCTCGCGCTTCCCAGCAAGGCAGAGACAGTAAGGGCTTTCCTGCCTGCGGGTTCGGAACTCATAACGTTGCAGGTGCGCTCGGCCTCGGCCTCGCTTGCGCAGTGGCTGCCTGCGCCGTCGGATGCTCTCATTGGAATCGCGTCCGCGTGGCCCCAGTTTCTGGAAATCGCACGCACGATGCTGATCGCCGCCGGCTTTTCAGCCGATGCCCTGGTGCTTTACGACGCGGCAAAGCCTGACTGGACAAAGGGTTTGGAGGCGACCGCGGCCGTCGTTTGCGATAGCTGGACGGCGGCCCTTATCCCCAAAGGGGTGCGCGTCATCGTTTATCCCTTGCTGACGCAGGCCAGCCTTGAGGACCTTACGTCAGCGATCCGACGCTATGGGGTTCCCCGGTGCGTGACTGAACTGGTTGTTGCCGGGCAAGCGTGATAGCTCTCCGCAGCGACGCATGCCTTTGGGGCCCGCGCACCGAGCACGGTGAGCAGCGTGGGTGCGGAATCTTTGGAGACTTCGAAGCTCGCAACCTGTTTGACACCGTCCTTGTCGGAGTAGGTCAGGGTAAACATGTGCCGTCGTTCGCGCTTCTTGAGAAGGCCCACGACGATCGCCGGAGCGACGCCCAGGTGATATGCCACTTCATTTCGATATTCCACTCGTTGCAGTGACTCATAGGGCATAGCCAGCCTTCCATTCAACGTCGAGAAGACCAGGTCAGTCGCGTTCGCCGTATCGAGAGTTCCTACATCACCAGCCTTCATCACACTGGATGTTCCTCCGAGATAAGCGACTTCGTCGCGAGTTACCGCCAGAGAAGCCACTGCCGTCATCAAAACCAATCCCATCAGTAAGATCTTCCGCATTTACGCCTCCTTGAGATTCGAGATGGCGTCAGCATATGCAGCGCAGAGGGCCAAAACTTGTCGAAATGGGCGGTTTCTGAAGTGTCACAACCGTGGCTAAAAGGGCACATCCAAGCGGTGTTGTGCCAGGATGTGTTATCCTAGTGTTGCGCCTGGTGAAAACAATCGCCGCGCGACAGCATCGCAGGCAAAGACTCCGCCGTGGAACTCCAGGAGATCTGGCCAGAGACTGCGATTCGCTTATCTCCACCGCTTGTCTTCCCATAATGAATCGGAAGCTGCGTTGGTTGCTCTGGCTGGAGGCCGCGTCAAGGGACGCAGTCTCGCCGTGCAGCAGCAGCCCTTTCGGACGTACGAGAGCCATGCTGAATTCATAATTTCACGGCGCCCACGGCGCCTCTGCATTTCTCCGCGTTTGATTCACTACAAAGGACATCTTTTGACTACCGCAACTCTTGAGCAGTACTCAGCCGAGCAGGCTGATATCCAGGCGACACAGCCTACACTCCCCAAAACCTCTTCGAACTCTTTACCGACTTCAACATCTCCGACTCGCTGAAGAACCGCCTGACCAGCGCCGGCTTCATCACTCCTACGCCCGTGCAGGCTGGAGCCATCCCGCCCGCGCTCGAAGGCCGCGACATTCTCGCCACTGCCTCCACCGGCACCGGCAAGACCCTCAGCTTCCTCATCCCCATGCTCGAGCGGCTGGACGCGACCTCCGTGCCCAGCACCCGTGGCAAGCGCAACCACATCCGCGCGCTGATCCTTCTTCCCACCCGCGAGCTTGCCATGCAGGTGCTCGAGGCCTACTGGAAGCTGGTGCCCGCCGCGAAGCATGATGCCGTGCTGGTCTGCGGCGGCCTGTCCGAGAACACACAGTTCGACAACCTCGACCGTGGCCCGCGCCTCGTCGTCGCCACTCCCGGACGGCTCGAGGACTTCCTCCGCCGCCGCGAGATCGATCTCTCGAAGGTCGACATGCTCGTCCTCGACGAGGTCGACCGCATGCTCGACATGGGCTTCCTGCCCGCCATCCGCCGCATCGTCACCGCAGTGCCCAAGACTCGCCAGACGATGTGCTACTCGGCCACGCTCGACGCCAACATCCAGGAGATCGTTCGCGACTACGTGAAGAACCCGATTCGCATCGAGATCGGCAACACCTCGAAGCCTTCGGACCGCGTGGAACTGCGCGCCTACACCGTCATGCAGGACCAGAAGCTCGGCCTGCTGAACCAGATGCTCAACGAAGAGCAGGGAACCTTCCTGGTCTTCTCGCGCACCAAGCACGGCGCCGACCGCATCGCGCGCAAGCTCGAGAAGCTCGGCCACGACACCGACGCCATCCACGGCGACCGCTCGCAGTCGCAGCGCACGGCGGCGCTGAAGGGCTTCGCAACCGGAAAGCACCGCGTACTGGTTGCGACCGACGTTGCCGCCCGCGGCATCGACGTCTCCGACATCGCGCACGTCGTGAACTACGACCTGCCCAACGCCAGCGACGACTTCGTTCACCGCATCGGCCGCACCGGCCGCGCAGGCGCCAAGGGCGTGGCGACCACCTTCGTCATGCCGCAGGAGCGCCACGACGCTCGCAAGCTCGAGCGCGAGCTGAAGGTAAAGTTCGACTGGCGCGAAGCCGATAAGAACCTCGAGAAAGAGGAGCGCAACAAGCCCCTCGATCTCAATGCTCTTCCGGCAGCCAATGCCTCAGGTCTCGACGGCCTGCTGGCACTCGAGACTCGTTCCTGGCGTGGAGGCTCTGAGGCAAAGGAGAGCGCGCCTGCCGGCAATGGTCGTCCCAGCTTCCGCGGCCGCCGTAAGGGCCCGGCTGGACGCCCGCAGGGGCAGGGTCACGGAAGTCGCGGGAACAACGCGCATCCGGGCCGCAGTGCCTCGCACCCGCGTGGCGGAACCTCAGGTTCTCGTCCCACCCGCGGTAATCGCGGCCGCTAAAACGTCTAGCAAGACTCCGCACCCTTGGGCTAACCGGCCGGGTGCGGAGCTTCGTTTGTCGACGTCCTGACTTTGCCCGGAATGAGCTCGGTTGGCTTTGAGAACTGCCTCCATGTTCACCGCGCCGCAATCGAAAGCTCGATAAAATAGAAGGAATCACATGATCTCAGTCTCCAATGTCACCATGCGCTACGGCTCGAAGCTCCTCTTCGAGGATGTCTCGGTCACCTTCACCACGGGCCGCCGCTACGGCCTCACCGGCCCCAACGGCGCCGGCAAATCCACCTTCATGAAGGTGCTCACCGGCGAGATCGACGCCCAGAAGGGCACCGTCGTCCGCCCGAAGAAGATCGGCGTCCTCAAGCAGGACCAGTACGAGTTCGACGCCTACCGCGTCATCGACACCGTCATCATGGGCAACAAGGCCCTCTGGGCGGCGCTCGAAGAGCGCGAGCGTCATCTACGAGAAGCCCGAGATGACCGACGAAGACGGCTCACGCCTCGGCGAGCTCGAAGGCATCGTCGGCGACGAGGACGGCTACGAAGCCGAAGTCCAACGCCGCCGTGCTGCTGCAGGGTCTCGACATCCCCGACGAGCTCCACGAGCGCAAGATGAGCGAGCTGCAGGGCGGCCAGAAGGTTCGCGTGCTGCTCGCCCAGGCGCTCTTCGGCAACCCCGAAGCCCTGCTGCTCGACGAGCCCACGAACTATCTCGACCTCGACTCCATCCACTGGCTCGAGGACTTCCTCAACCGCTACAACGGCACCGTCATCACCATCTCGCACGACCGCCACTTCCTCAACTCGGTCTGCACGCACATCGCCGACATCGACTACGAGACGATCATCACCTACACCGGCGGCTACGACGACATGGTGCTGCAGAAGACCCAGCATCCGCACCCGCATCGAGAGCCAGAACGAGCAGCGCGAGAAGAAGATCGCGCAGCTGAACGACTTCATCGCCCGCTTCTCCGCCGGTACGCGCAGCTCGCAGGTGAACTCGCGCAAGAAGGAAGTCGAGCGCCTCGCAACCACGCGAGCTCGCGCGCTCCAACATTCCGCGCCCGTACATCCGCTTCGAGATGCTGCGTCCCTCGGGCAAGCACGTGCTCGAGTTCGAGAGCGTCAACAAGACCTACACGCAGCCCGACGGCAAGACCGAGCACGTCATCAACAACTTCTCCGCCGCCGTTCATGCGCGGCGACAAGGTCGTCCTCATCGGCCGCAACGGCCAGGGCAAGACCACGATGCTCAAGGCGCTGCTCGCCAACGCAGGGCTGGATGAAGCAGAAGGACGTCTGCCATCGACTCCGGCACCGTCAAGTGGGGACACGAGGCGCAGATCGGCTACTTCGCGCAGGACCACAAGGGCTCCATCCAACTCGGCATGACCGCCGCCGACTGGCTGCACCAGTTCGACCCGCAGGCCACCAAGGAAGACATCCGCGGCATCCTCGGCCAGATGCTCTTCCGCGGCGAAGAAGGGCATCAAGAAGACCGACGCTCTCTCCGGAGGCGAGGCCGCGCGCCTGCTCTTCTGCAAGATCATGCTGCAGAAGCCCAACGTTCTCGTGCTCGACGAGCCCACGAACCACCTCGACCTCGAGAGCATCAACGCGCTCAACCAGGCGATCCAGAAGTACGAGGGCACGGTCTTCCTCGTCACCCACGACCAGGACCTGATCGAAGAGGCCGGCACGCGCATCTGGCACTTCGAAGGCGGCCCCGACGACTTCCACATCACCGACCACAAGGGGCCGTACGAGGAGTACCAGCAGCAGCTAGCTCTTACAGCCAAGTAAGCGAATATTTATGCAGTTCGTTATGAAGAATGCACGGCATTGTTGCCGTGCATTCTTTATTTATGCATCGCTTATGCACGATCGCCCCTGCTGTGGCGGTTGTCGTTCGATGTCGTGGAATAATAGAGAGAAAGAGAAGCGCTCCAAACTCTCAAATCACGCCCAGGCGGTCGATATGGCAAGTTCTGTTCTGCACAGCGACACAGCGGACGATCTCTCTCACAACAGCACGACCTCGCGCCTGATCGCGCTTGAGGACAAGTACGGCGCGCACAACTACAAGCCTCTGGATGTGGTCGTCGAGCGTGCCTCCGGCGTTTGGATCTACGATGTCGAAGGCCGCCGGTATCTCGACTTCCTTGCCGCGTATTCGGCTGTCAATCAGGGCCACTGCCACCCTCGCATCCTCGAAGCAATGCAGGAGCAGGCGCAGCGAGTCACGCTGACCTCGCGCGCTTTTCGCAACGACCAACTCCCGCTCTTCTACAAAGAGATCACCGATCTGACTGGCTTCGAGATGGTTCTGCCGATGAACTCCGGTACTGAGGCCGTCGAGTCGGCGCTGAAGCTTGCGCGCAAATGGGGCTATCAGGTCAAAGGCATTCCGGAGGGTAAGGCAGAGATCATCGTTTGCGCCAACAACTTCCACGGACGCACGATCTCGATCATCAGCTTTTCTACTGAAGAGCAATATCGCGAAGGCTTCGGGCCCTATCTCTCGGGCTTCAAGATCATCCCGTTTGGCGACGCCGACGCGCTGCGACAGGCGATTACGCCCAACACAGCGGCCTTCCTCGTCGAGCCGATCCAGGGCGAGGCGGGCATTCTGATCCCGCCGGATGGCTATCTGAGTTCCGCCGCCGCTATCTGCCGCGAGAACAACGTACTCTTCATGGCGGACGAGATTCAGTCTGGCCTCGGACGTACCGGCAAACTCTTCGCATGCGACCACGAAGGCGTCACGCCCGATGTGCTGATCGTTGGAAAGGCGCTCGCCGGCGGCTTTTATCCGGTATCGGCTGTGCTTTCGTCACGCGAGGTTATCGGTGTGTTGCATCCCGGCGACCACGGCAGCACCTTCGGGGGCAATCCTATGGCCTGCGCTGTTGCGCGCGCGTCGTTGCGTGTCATCGTCGAGGAGCGGCTAGCGGAGCGCTCCGCTGAACTCGGCGCTGTACTGATGGAACGTCTGCGCCAGATCCGTAGCCCGAAGATTCGCGAGATTCGCGGCAAGGGGCTTTGGGTTGCCATTGAACTCAACGGGCCGGCGCGGCCCATCTGCGAGGCTCTGATGCGCGAAGGGCTGCTCTGCAAGGAGACGCACGACAACGTCATTCGTCTGGCTCCTCCGCTGACAATCGGGCGCGAAGACCTGCTCTGGGCCTGCGATCGCGTTCAGAAGGTTCTCGAGACCGCGTAGTTATTTGGCTTTTTCGGGCTCTACTCTGAAGGCAGCAAACGCACGCTCCAGCCCCTCGCGCGTCGAGATTAGGGGCCGCCAGCCGATGCTCTTGAGCTTCGCGTTACTGAACTGATTGCCGCCCCACATCGCTCGTGTCTTATACGGCGTGAAGATCGCCGGAAGCTGCCCACGCGAACGCTGGCTGTAGCGCTCGACCATGCGCGAACCCCACATCAGCGCGAAGTAGGGAACCGGAATGGAACGCACTGGTTTGACGCTGATCTTTGTAGAGAGACAGGTACTGCTTCGACGTGACGAGATCATCGTCCACCACGTTGTAGACCTGTCCGTTCGCTTCGGGATAAAGTGCCGCGACGACGATCGCCTCAGCGCAGTTGTCCACATACGTCAACGGAAGCAGGTTATTTCCGCCCAGGTGCAGGAAACGTCCGAAGAGGCTCAGGCCTACGCGGTTGGAGAAGTGCCCTCCTCCCGGCCCGTAGATGACGCCAGGCCGCAAAACGACCAACTCGAAGCCGTACTTCTCGCGGTACTCCCAGAACAGCTGTTCCTGCCGCAGCTTTGAGTGTGAGTACACATCGCGCTGCTCGGGATGCCGTTCAAGCGGCGTGCTTTCATCGATCATCGCGCCGCGTCGCAGCTCAGCGACACCCATGGCTCCAAAGGAGCTGACGAGTACCACGCGGATCGGCCGCACCTCGTTGACCACAGCCTCGAGCAGATTGCGCGATGCCACGACGGAGTCCATGAACATCTCCGCTGGTGAGCCCTTCAGCGCTGCTGCGGCATGAATCACAATCTCGCATCCAGTTACTGCCCGTCCGATCTCGGCAAGATTGCGCAGGTTTACAGTGACGAACTCAAGCTTCGCCTCCGGATATCGCGCCGCAATCTCCTCAAGCCCTCGCGCCTTCGACGTATCGCGCAACATGCAGCGCAGGTCTGTCTCCCCGTGCGCCAGAAGCCGCTCCACGATTGCCTTGCCCAGAAATCCGCCTGCGCCGGTCACCAGAATCTTCATCGTGTGACCTCCGTGACCGCAGCCGGATAAACCTGCGCGATGACGCGATCCATCACCTCCGCGACACGCAGAATCTCCGCATAGGGAATTGGCGGCGGCGCCTCCGCTGCGAATCCCAGCGTAGAACACCTCCAGCAGCCTCGACATTCCGGCGAAGAAATGGAACTCGCTGCTTGCGGAACTGATCCGACATTCTTCTTCGCCTCAGCGAAGATATCGCCCCGCCATCTGGAACGGAGGAACAAGCCGTCCAACAGCGCTCGGATACCGTTGCGAAGCTGTGGTCACTACGGTGCGGTTGTTGAAGTCAACCTCAACGGTCGCCTTTGTCCCATACACCTTCAGCGTGTTCGCAACCGGCCGCGCATGCGAGCAAAGACTTCCATAAGCCGACACACCTCCACCGCGCATGAAGACGCGCAGTTCATCGAGCATGGCGTCCGTTGCATCGCCACGAACCGCCTCGCGCCGCTTGAATGCGAACGCATGTACCTCAGGCTCCACATCAGGAAAGAGCGGAACGATGCGGTTGAAGATGTGGTCCATCATGTTCTGAAAGAGCTTCCCCGGAAGCCGGTGGACCCAGTGCCCGGCGTCGCTCATCAGCGCCTGTCCGTAGGCTCCGGCGAGGTCGTAGCCGATAAACGCCTCCACATGCACAGGGTCGCCGATGCGCTCCGCTCGCGAGCATCTTCTTGAACTCCATCGCAGGAGGATCGAAGTTCGGCCAGTAGTTGATTGTCATCTGCCGACCACCGCTGACTACCGCATCAATCAACGCGCGCGATTCAGGCGCAGTTAGGGTCAAGAGGCTTTTCCAGAAACACATGAGCGCCCGCGGCAACGCACTGGCGCGTCAGAGGCAGATGAACTCCAGGAGGAGTCGTAATGTGGACGACGTCCAGTCTCTCCCGCGCGAGCATCTCGCCAACATCGCCATACCAGGCTGGCACGCCATAGCGAACCGCAAGCTGCTCGGCCAGCAGAGGCTCGCGGTCGCATACCGCGGCGAGCTCTGCCCCCGCCAGATGCTTCACTACTTCGGCGTGCCCGTCGGCGATCTTTCCGCAGCCGACGATTCCAATCCGCAGCTTCTTCAAATCCGTCATCCTCAATAGCCTACCGAATCATCGAAGCCGAAGCTCGTCGGTCTCATGGCCAGAACGGTAACTCATGCGATGTAACTCAGGTACCCGGCCTAATATCTCATGGTGCGCACCTTCGCAGACTCCTCACGAAAGTGGGATACTTGTAGTTCATCCGAGATACAATCGCAATTCAGAGACGACCAGACGATGCCCAGCACTGAACCTGTCAAAGAACCTGTCAAAGCCCGCGGGAGAAACGTTCTCGGTCAGCCACTGGATGTCTGCGGCTGCGAGCCCATGACCGGCTTCTACCGCACCGGTTGCTGCGAGACCGGCCCCGACGACCTGGGCGTCCACACCATCTGCTGCATCGTGAACGAGGAGTTCCTGCGCGTCTCCAAGCGTCTGGGTAACGATCTCTCCACCCCGATGCCGCAGTTTGGCTTTGCGGGACTCAAGCCCGGCGATCGGTGGTGCGTCTGCGCCGCGCGCTGGCTTCAGGTCCAGCAGGCCGGTGCAGCCTGTCCCATCGTGCTCGAAGCCACCCACGAGGCCACGCTGGCCATCGTGCCGTTCGAAATCCTGATCCAGTACGCTGTCATTCCCGACACGCTTCACTAAGTCACAGATTCCGCAGACGACTCCAGCGACGAGGTCTCGTCTTTTGCACAGACTTTTGACACAAGAGCGCTTGACAGGCGTCGCGCCAGAGGCCTGACCTAGAAGTAATACAACAATATCACTTTTGGGCCCAAACTGAAGCCGATCTTCGATTGATTCACGACCGTCGAAGCTCATCTGGCCTAGTTCTTCATTTCACACACCGCCGTCTTTCATCGGTGTCGTCTTTCAAGGAGCCAGTACTCATGAGATACCCATCCGTCTGTAAGCGTCTCGCTCGCCATTGTTGCCGCTGCGGCTTTCTGGCCGTCGCTTCCGCGCTTCCTGCCTGCGCCCAGACTGCTGGCTCGGCAAACATCACCGGTACGGTCACCGACGCCACGCGGCGCTGCAGTTCCCGGCGCGACCGTCACCGTCATCAACACCGACACTGGAGCGACTCGCTCCGTGACGACCAGTGGCGATGGCGAGTTTACATCGACCTTTCTTCAGCCCGGCCACTACGAGGTCATCTTTGCTGGCACCGGCTTCGGAAAGGTTGATCGCAAGAATCTCGTATCTGACCGTCGGCCAGACGCTCTCGGTCGATGCGGCTCTGCCGAACGCCGCCGCTGCTACCGAGGTCACTGTCACCGACATCTCCCCGCTGATCGATACGGAGAAGACTGAGGTCTCGCAGACGGTAGATCAGCAGTTGGTCTCCAATCTTCCGGTCAACGGCCGGCGCTGGGACAACTTCGTCCTGCTCACGCCGAACGTGGTTCCCGACGGCAACACCGGCCTGATCTCCTATCGCGGTATCTCCGGCCTCTACAACACCAACCTGGTTGACGGCGCCAACAACCAGCAGGCCTTCTTCTCCGAGGCTCGCGGCCGCTCGCTTCGGCGCTCCGTACGTCTTCTCGCAGGACTCCATCAAGGAGTTTCAGTCTTCCACCTCGGGCTACTCGGCCGAGTTCGGGCAGGCCGCCGGCGGCCAGATCAACGCCATCACCAAGACCGGCACGCAACACGCTCCACGGCGACCTGTTCTACTACCTCCGCTATCCCTCGCTCAACGCGCTCGATCCGTTCGCAAAGTTCACCGGTCGGCAGAACAACCAGCCGTTCCTTCTCCAGCCCACTGTGCACCAGCAGCAGCAGTTCGGCGGCTCGGTCGGCGGTCCCATCATCAAGGACAAGCTCTTCTACTTCTTCACCTATGACGGCTTCCGCAAGGTGAATCCGATCCTCTTCACGTCATCGGTATCCAGTTCCACCATCCTCAGCTACGCCACCACTACGCCCAGCGCGACCTGCCCGGCGGGTGTTACCTATCAGCAGTGCCTCGCCGCGGCGCAATACATCGTGAACAGCCTGACGGCCTTTCAACGCAACACCACGCAGGACATCTTCTTCCCCCGTCTGGACTACCAGCTCAACGACAAGAATCACCTCTCCGCCAGCTTCAACTGGCAGAACTTCAAGCTGCCCAACGGCTATCGAACCGACAATACCCGGAACAACGACTCCAACACCGCGAATGGTCGCAACGACTTTCACGAGCGCTTCCTGGTCGCAAACTGGGAGTCCGTCGTTTCGGCGCGCTGCCGCGAATGCGCTTCACTTCCAGTGGTCACGCGATCTGGAGACAACGGGCTCCAACGCCCCTGGACCGGCTACATCTCTTTCGGGCCTCTTCAACTACGGCGGCAACCTTGCGCTCCCGCGTCCCGCCTTCCCCGATGAGCATCGCTGGCAGGCTGCTGACGTCTTCTCCCTCACACATGGCAGGCATTCCATCAAAGCTGGTGTAGACCTGAACTTCATTCACGAGTACATCGCGAATCTGTTCCAGGGCAACGGAAACTACACTTATTCCGGCACGCCCGCAGGGGCATTTGGTAACTGGGTGCAGGACGTTTACGGCCTGAACGGCGCCCGTCACTATCAGAACTACACGCAGGTCGCCGATCTTCTGAGCAAGGTTCCCGGCAGCGACGATTTCTGGAACAAGAATCTTTCGGGCTTCGTGGAAGACACCTGGAAGATGACTCAGGCGCTCACGCTTTCAGCAGGCATCCGTTACGACACGCAGCTGGTTCCCCAGCCACCTCGTCCCTATACCACCAGTGCGAACGGTCAGCCCAGCCCGCTCGGCCTCTTTTATACCAAGACCATCAACATCAACTACAAGATGTTTCAGCCGCGCCTCGGCTTTTCCTGGTCGCCGATGCCCGGCACCGTCGTTCGTGGCGGTTACGGCATGTTCTACGGCCTCACCTCGAACTCCACGTTCTACGCTCTGCGCGTAGAAAACGGCGTCTTCCAGCAGCAGTACAACTTCGCCAGCCCCACCGCTTCCGGAGCCCCGGCTGCACCGAACGTTCTGTTCGTTCCCCCTGGACCAGGTCTCGCGGCTCCGTTCGCTGGCGCTGCTACGCCCGCGGCGGTCGGCCTCGGTAACGCTGCCTTGCCGACGATCTCCTTCCGAGGCCTTAGCCCAACCTTCTCCAACCCATACACGCACTCGATGGATCTCGGCGTCGAGCAGGAACTCCCGCTCCACTCCTCGCTCTCGCTTGCTTACGTGGGAACCCGCGGTCTGCGGTTGCCTTACTTCATCGATACCAATCAACCCGCCCCGAGCCGGACGCAGACTTATGACGTCTACAACACCGCTGGCGTGCGCACGCAGCAGGTCACGGTGCCGTTCTCTCCCGCTACTGCGGCTCGTCCCTCACCTGCAGACGGCAGCATCCTGACCGGCTTCAGCGGCCTCAATTCCTGGTATCACTCGCTGGCGGCCACCGTCCGCAAGCCCATGGGCCATGGCGTTGAACTGCTCCTCAACTACACCTGGTCCAAGGCGATGGACAATAGCCAGGTGTCCGGAGTCAACGGTACTTTCAACGGAACCAACGTCATCATGGATCCGTTCAACCTGAAGAACAGCTACCCCAGCAACATCAACATGACGCGCGAGTATTCCCGTTCCGATCTCGATATGCGCTCTCGCTTCGTTGGAAGCCTCATCACGACGTCGAACTTTGCGATCCAGAACTACTCGAAGTATCTGATCAACGGCTGGATGCTTTCAGGTACCTTCACAGCGCAGTCTGGAGTTCCTCTCACGGCGTTCATGTCCAACAATCCATCTGCTGCTGGCACCGCGTTCTCTGGTCTCGACGGTACAGCGACCGGCCTCGGCGTCAATCTAAATAACGCACCGGGTGGTGCCTTCGGACGTGCGCCGTTCCTCGGCCGCAATGCCTACGTCTACGGCGGCGTCCGCAACCTCGATGCTCGCATCTCGCGGGACTTCCCGATTCACGAATCGATCAAGTTCCAGGTGTTGATGGAGGTCTTCAACGCCGTCAACAAGCGCCAGGTTCTCGGAGTATCGAATCTTGCCTACTCGTTTGCGGCACCTCTCGCCACGGGCGGCAATGCGCGCATCGTCCCCTTCACTGCTACTGCTTTCGGCACACCCACGCAGACCACGGGCGTGCTTTACGGTCCGCGTCAGTTCCAGTTCGCGGCGAAGCTGTTCTTCTAAACGATTCAAACCAAACTTGAAGAGGCCCGGATGCTCGGGCCTCTTTTTATTTCGCGCCCAACAGCAAAGACCATGGGGCCGTCCGGAATCCTTGAATCGCTTTCAGAATGTGAGATTGGAATGGTGCGCCCGAGAAGATTCGAACTTCTGACCTACAGCTTCGGAGGCTGCCGCTCTATCCAGCTGAGCTACGGGCGCGTACCTTTAGCCTAGCACGTCCTAACCTGCGTTTGACAGCCACACACGCAGGGTTCAGCATCGAAGAGTCGTAGATTCAGCTGCCACACTTACATACCGAAAGAGAGGCTTGCCCCATGCTGCATCGCTCCATCGCATCGCTCGCTTGTACACTCGTGCTCGCCGCATCCAGCTTCGCTCAGGGCAACAAGCCCGTCGCCAGCCCTGCCCAGACAGCATCCGTCTCGCTCAATGGCCATCACGTCACGATTGATTACGGCGCTCCCTCTATGCGCGGCCGCAAGATCATGGGCGGAGTCGTGCCGTACGACAAAGTCTGGCGCACAGGAGCCAACGACGCCACCAGCCTCACCACGGACGTCGCACTCAAAGTAGGCGGAACTACCGTTCCTGCAGGTTCCTACACGCTTTACACAGGACCCAGCGCCACTCGTTGGGTACTCATCATCAACAAGCAGATCAAACAGTGGGGAACCGAGTATCACCAGGAACAGGACCTCGCCCGTATCCCCATGAAATCGGCGACGCTTTCATCGCCGCAGGAGCAGATGTCCATCAGTTTTGAGAACACCCGCGGCAACTCCACTGAGCTGCACATCAAGTGGGAGAACACTGACGTTTCAGTTCCCGTGATGGCTCAGTAAGCTACTGCTTCTCTTGAGCCTCACGCTCGGCGCGCAGTCGCTCCATCACCGCTGAGACCAGCTCTTTCGCCCCATTCAAATTGATCATCACAGCCTGCAGATCGAGCGCCGGAACCGTCGGGTTCCGGTTGCTCGTGCAGTACACGCCGTGCTGCCCCACCATAATCAGCGCATCCGTCAGGCAGTCCATCGACGCGGCAAGCCTTCCCCTCGCCTCGCCCATCATGAACTCATACTTCTCGAGTTCAACCCGCCTGTCGTCGCCCAGGAAGCGGAAGTCCGTCACCGCTACCACTCCTTCGCAGCTGTATCCGGAGTCAAAGCGGACGAATCAGCCGTGCCATTCGGCACAGGCTTCCACCGCAAGATCGGCTTACGCGCCGCTGTCGTCTCATCCAGTCGCCGCAGTCGCGTCGTCTGCGGCGAGGTAGTGACGATCTCCGGATTCTCCTCGGCCTCGCGCGCAATCTGTTTCAGCGCGTCGATCAGCAGATCAAGCTCCTCGCGGCTCTCGCTCTCCGTCGGCTCAATCATCATCGCGCCCTGCACCACCATCGGGAACGACACCGTGTAGGCGTGGAAGCCGTAGTCGATCAGCCGCTTGCCCATGTCGCCCGTCTTCACGCCGTTCTTCGCCTGCCGCTTGTCTGAGAACACAACCTCGTGCAGCGACCGCGTCTTGTACTGCAGCTCAAACGTGTCCTCAAGCTTCGCGCGAATGTAGTTCGCGTTCAGCACGGCGTCTTCGGTCGTCTGACGCAGCCCATCAGGTCCATTCGCCAGAATGTACGCGAGCGCACGAACGAACATGCCGAAGTTGCCATAGAACGCCCGCACGCGGCCGATGCTCTGCGGACGGTCGTAGTCGAGCGCCAGCGTTCCATCCGCCTTCGTCACAACAACAGGCTTCGGCAAAAACGGCTCGAGAATCTTCTTGCAGGCAACCGGCCCCGATCCTGGGCCACCGCCTCCATGCGGCGTCGAGAAGGTCTTGTGCAGGTTCAGGTGCATCACGTCCACGCCAAAGTCGCCCGGCCGCGTCTTGCCCACCAGCGCATTCATGTTCGCGCCGTCCATGTACAGCAGCGCGCCCTTCGCATGCAGAATGTCGGCGATCTTGTGAATCTCGCTCTCGAAGACGCCAATGGTCGAAGGATTCGTCAGCATCAGCGCAGCGGTATCTTCATCCACCATGCGCTCCAGCTCCGCGATATCGACCATGCCCTGCGCGTTCGACTTCAGGTTCGCCACCTGGTAGCCGCACACCGCCGCAGTCGCGGGGTTCGTTCCGTGCGCCGAATCCGGAATCAGGATCTTCTTTCGCGCATTGCCCTGAGCCTCGTGGTACGCCCGCGCCAGCAGGATGCCCGTAAACTCGCCATGCGCGCCGGCCGCCGGCTGCAGCGTGATCGTGTCCATGCCGGTGATCTCGATCAGGCACTCGCTCAGAAGCTTCATGATGCCCAGCGCGCCCTGCGACAAGCGACTCCGGCTGATAGGGATGCGCCTCGGCGATGCCCTCCAGCCGCGACACCAGCTCGTTCACACGCGGGTTGTACTTCATCGTGCAGCTTCCCAGCGGATACATTCCGAGATCGATCGCATAGTTCCACGTCGAAAGCCGCGTGAAGTGCCGGACAATCTCAATCTCGCTCAACTCCGGCATCACGCCCAGATCCGTGCGAACCGCATCGCCCAGCAGGGAAGCGGCATCCACCGCAGGAACATCCAGCTCCGCCAGCCGGTAAGCCTTCTTGCCCGGCGAAGACTTCTCAAACATCAGGTCTTCGTTCTGGTTGACGTGCGTCGTTACCTTCTTCGGTGTTCCGACAAACTTTGCATCACTCATCAACGTTCCTCAAAATTCCATCTGATCTGTAGTCGAACCAGTTGCTGAATACGCTCCCGCCTCCGGCCCATCCAAATCTTCTTCACGCAGCGACAGCGCAATCACCGTCTCGTTCTCAAACTTGATCGTCAACGAATCGCCCTCTTCCAGCGCTGCCTCTTCGACCTTTTCACCAATCAGAGAACAAAGCGCATTCCGATACTCCGGCTCTCCGTATGCAATCGAAAACTCACTCAACAAAACATGTGGCCACGCATACAGCGTCAGCAATGGTGTGTCGAAGCGAAGCTGCAGATAGTCCTGCACAAACTCCACCGCGTTCAACTCCTCGCCGACGATCTCCGAGATATCCACGCCTACTTCAAAGCCTCAGCCGCAGCATCAATCTGCACCTTCGTCGTCAGCTCCGTCGCGCACCACAGGCTCGCATTCGGCCCCAACTCCGGATACCACTTCGCCAGCGGAAGCCCGCCGATGATCTTTTTCTCAAGCAGCTTCGCGTTTACGACATCTGCGTCCTTACCCAGATCGAGCACAAACTCATGGAAACGCGGCGCTCCGCCAAACAGCACCTTGCCAGCCTTGCCCAGCGTATCTGCGGCATACTTCGCCTTGGCCAGATTCTGAACTGCAAGATCCTTCATGCCTTCCTTGCCGTACACCGTCAGGAAGACCGTCGTCATCATCGCCACCAGCGCCTGGTTGGTGCAGATGTTCGAGGTAGCCTTCTCGCGCCGAATATGCTGCTCGCGCGTCGACAGCGTCAGCACGAAGCCGCGCTTGCCATCCATGTCCTTCGTCTCGCCAACGATGCGTCCCGGCATCTGCCGCAGGAACTTCTCCTTGCACGCAATCACGCCGCAGAACGGCCCGCCGTAGCTCGGAGCCACGCCAAAGCTCTGCGCCTCGAGCGACACAATGTCCGCCTCCGCCGGCGGCTTCACAATGCCAAGCGAGACAGCCTCAGCAATCGAGACGATCAGCAGCGCGCCCTTCTTGTGGGCCATATCGGCAATCGCCGCAACATCCTCAATCGTCCCAAAGAAGTTCGGCGACTGAATCAGCACGCAGGCCGTATCGCTCGTAATCGCTGCATCCAGAGCTGCCAGATCCACACGGCCATTCTCCGTATAGCCAACCTCGGCCAGCGGAATATCCTGGTGCTGCGCGTACGTCGCCACGACCTCGCGATACTCCGGGTGGACCGTGCGCGCAATCACCGCGCCATCGCGCCCGGTCACGCGAACCGCCATCATGATCGCTTCAGCCGCGCCGGTCGAGCCGTCGTACATCGACGCGTTCGCGATCTCCATGCCCGTCAGCTCGCAGATCATCGTCTGGAACTCGAACATCGCCTGCAGCGTGCCCTGCGAGATCTCCGGCTGATACGGCGTATAGCTCGTCAGAAACTCGCCGCGCGAGACGATCGTGTCGATCAGCACCGGACGGTAGTGTTTGTACACGCCCGCGCCCAGAAAGCTCGCATAACCCGTCGCGTTCTGATTCGCGTACTCGCGAAACCTGTCGATGATCTCCGACTCGCCATGCTGGCGCGGAATCGCAAGATCGCGCTTGAACTGATACTCCGCGGGAATCGTCGAGAACAGGTCATCGATCGACGCCACACCAATCTCCGCAAGCATCTCCTTGCGGTCCGCAGGGGACTTCGGCAAATAACGCATCGTTTAGTGTCCGGTCTCTTCGCTGATGAACTTCTCGTAATCGGCAGCCGACAGCAGCCCGTCAAGCTCAGAAGCATTCGTCACGTCCAACTTCAGCATCCAGGTCGTGTTCGCGTCGGCGTTGATCTTCTCCGGCGCATCCTTCAGCGCCTCATTCACCTCAGTCACAGTCCCGCTCACCGGCGAGTACAGATCCGACACGGCCTTCACCGACTCCACCGATCCGAAGATCTTTCCGGCCTCGAGCGTGTCGCCCACCTTTGGCAGGTCGACAAACACGATGTCGCCCAGCGAGTTCTGCGCGTAATCCGTAATGCCGACCGTGCCCTTCGCGCCGTCGACGCTCGATCCACTCGTGTTCCTTCGTGTACTTGTAATTCGCAGGATAAGCCATGATCTTGGGGGTCTCTCCGTTTCCATTGTAATTGTGTCTGAGGCCGGAAAACTGTGCGATACTCGGGCGTTTCAGCGAGGCCCAAACGCTGGATAGGGCTCCAACTCCGTGAACACCACGAATCTCCAGCATCCCGCTTCTGCGCCAGCGGAAGGCTCTCCAAGGCCGCCCGCGCCTCGGCCTCACTTGCAGCTTCCAGAATCATCGCCGCGCCAGGCATATCCTTACGCCGCCAGATCGTTCGCACGACACCGGCCGCATACAACTCGCGCACACGTTGGCCCTCGGCTGCCACCAACTCCGGTGTCCACGCCTCAGCCGGAAACGCATCCGTCCGGCGCCTGCTCACAGCAAGAAATTGCACGTCGCTCCTTGCTTCCTCTTACTTCTTAGGCCGCTTGTAGAACGGCGTCGGTACAACCTTCGCCTTTACCATCTGCCCACGAATCTCAACGTTTACCTCGGTGTCCAACGTCGAACTCTCCACCGGCACATAGGCCAGCGCAATGTTCTTCTTCAAAAACGGCGCCGGCGATCCGCTCGTGATCTCGCCAATCCGCTTGCCGTCCAGCGAGAACACCGGATACCCATCGCGCCCGATTCCGCGCTCAATCATCTCCAGCCCGACCAGCTTCCGCTTCGGGCCGCCCTCTTCCTGAATCTTCACCAGCGCATCGCGTCCCACAAAGTCGCCCTTGTCGAGCTTCGCGTAGCGTCCCAGCCCCGCCTCGAAAACGTTGATCGTGTCAGAAATCTCGTGCCCGTACAGCGCCATCGCCGCCTCCAAACGCAGCGTATTCCGCGCTCCCAAACCGCACGCCAGAATCCCAAACTCCGCACCGGCTTCCAGAACCTCGCCCCAAACGCGTGCGCTCGTAGGCTCGTCGCTCGGGATGTAGATCTCGAACCCGTCTTCGCCCGTGTAGCCCGTGCGCGCGATCATCACGTTATGCAGCCCGCACACCTGTCCCCACGTAAACCAGTAGTTCTTGATCGGCGTCAGGTCCACCGGAGTCAGCTTCTGCAGCGTCTCCGCCGCCCGCGGCCCCTGGATCGCAATCTGCGTGTAGTAGTCGCTGAAGTCGTTCACATGCACGCCGGGCATCGACCCAATCTGCGACCGCACCCACTGCACGTCCTTCTCGCGCGTCCCCGCATTGATCACGATCAGGTAGTCATTGTCAGAAAGCTTATGGACGACGACGTCATCAACAAAAGTGCCATTCGGATACAGCATCGCCGAATAATGCGCCTGCCCCACCTGCAGCTTCGAGGCATCGTTCATGCAAAGCTTCTGCACCGCCGCCAGCGACCCCGGCCCGCGCAGCTGAATATCGCCCATGTGCGACACGTCGAAGACGCCCACCGCCGTCCGCACCGCCATGTGCTCTGCAGTCAGCCCGCAGCAGTCTACGGGCATGTCCCAGCCGCCAAAATCCACCATCTTCGCCTTCGCGGCGCGATGCACGGCATTCAAAGCTGTCTTCCGAAGTGTTCCCGTTTCCGCCATAATTCCACCCTTCAAAAGCATCAATCCCGCAAACTTCAACGATAGCACCTACGCCGCGCAAATTCCTTGACCCGGCAGGTCGCAGACCACACCATACATCTCATGCGCCCGTTCGCCGTCGTCCTTCTCGCCCTCACGCTTCCCGCTGTCGCCCAAGCCCCCATGAACGCGCTCCTCGAGGAGACCAACATCCGCGCCGGCATGGGAGGTCAGTTCGAGTCCGCCCAGAAGGACTACTGCGCCGCTGTCGTCAAAGGCGGAGCGCCCGCCTGCCTCATCTTCTCCACCGCAACCTTCGGCCAGTCCGACCGTTACTTTACCGTCCTGCCCTTCGCCTCGTTCATCCACTACGACCAGGGCAAGTACACCGACAAAGGCCTCACCCCCGACGAAGCCAAAGCTCTCAGCGCCCGCCGCGTCCCGCCGATAGCCTCCAACCACGAGTCGGCGATCGCGCTTCACCCAGAGCTATCCATCCTCCCTACCGTCACCAACGCTGAATATCCGATCAACCACTTCACCGAGTACCGCCTCCGCCCCGGCGCCCGCAAGGACTTTTTCGCTGTTATCCAGAAATCCCTGCTCCCTGCTGCGAAGAAGGCCGGCGAGCTCGAGTTCGAGGTCTTCACCACGACCGTCGGCGAAAGCCCGGACCGTGTCCTCATCGTCACGCGCCTAAAAAACTATGCCGTGCTCGATCAGCCAGACGCAGTCGAGACGGAGTTGAACAAATTGGCCCCCGAAACCCTCGGCCGCCTTATCGAACACCGCGATACCTGGATCATGCGCTACCGCGCCGACCTCAGCACCGATCCACGGCCCGCGCATCACTAGACCGTGAAGCCCTTACACCACTACCGTCTCCCGATACTCCCCAAACACCCCGCGCAGCACATCCGCAATCTCGCCCACGGTCGCATACGCTCTCCACTGCGGCCACAATCCGCGGCATCAGGTTCTCCCCACCGCGAGCCGCATCCTCCACACCCTTCAGTGCAGCCGCATGAACCCCCAGCATCGCGCCGCACCCGCAGCTCCTTCACCCGTTCCACCTGCCTCTGCTCCAGAGCCTCGTCAATCCGCTGGATCGGCACCGCAGCCTCCCGCTCGCTCACAAACTCATTCACTCCCACCACAATCGCGCTCTTCTCATCCACCGCCCTCTGATATGCATAAGCCGCATTCTGAATCTCGCGCTGCACATATCCCTGCTCAATCGCCCGCAGCATCCCGTACTTCCCACCCAGGTCGAACCGCGCAATCGTCGTCAGGTACTCCTCCGCGCGTCGCTCAATCTCGTTCGTCAGCGACTCCACATAGTACGAGCCCGCCAGCGGATCCACCGTCTCTGCCACTCCGCTCTCATGCGCCAGAATCTGCTGCGTGCGCAAAGCAATTCTCGCGGCCTGCTCCGTCGGCAGTGCCAGCGCCTCATCGAACCCGTTCGTGTGCAGACGACTGCGTCCCACCCAGCACCGCCGCCAGCGCCTGCACCGTCGTCCGCACAATATTGTTCTCCGGCTGCTGTGCCGTCAGCGTCGACCCCGCCGTCTGCGTATGAAACCGCAGCATCCAGCTCCGTTCATTCTTCGCTCCAAAGTGCTCGCGCATAATCCGCGCCCACATCCTCCGCGCCGCGCGAAACTTCGCCACTTCCTCCAGCAGATTGTTATGCGAGTTGAAGAAGAAGCTTAGCCGCGGCGCAAACGCATCTACATCCAGTCCCGCATCGATCGCCGCCTGCACATACGTCATGCCATCGGCCAGCGTGAACGCCACCTCCTGCACTGCCGTGCAGCCCGCCTCCCGCATGTGGTAGCCCGAGATCGAGATCGTATTCCACTCCGGAACCTCATCCGCCGCCCACGCAAAGATATCCGTCACCAGCCGCATCGCATGCTTCACCGGATAGATATACGTCCCCCGCGCGATGTACTCCTTCAGGATGTCGTTCTGCACCGTCCCGTTCAGCTTCTTCGTATCCGCGCCCTGCCGCTTCGCCACCGCAACATACAGCGCCAGCAGAATCGAAGCCGTCGCGTTGATCGTCATCGAGGTCGAGATCCCATCCAGCCGAATCCCATCGAACAGCCGCTCCATGTCCTCGATCGAATCGATCGCCACCCCAACCTTGCCCACCTCGCCCAGCGCCAGCGGCGAGTCCGAGTCATACCCAATCTGCGTCGGCAGATCGAACGCCACGCTCAGGCCCTTTGTGCCCGTGCGCAAGCAGAAACTTGTACCGCCGGTTCGACTCCTCTGCGTCCCCCATGCCCGCGTACTGCCGCATCGTCCACAGCCGCCCGCGATACATCGTCGGCTGAATCCCGCGCGTGAATGGAAACTCGCCCGGCTGCCCCAGCGTCTACGGCAGGATCAAACTCTTCCAGCCGTTCCGGGCCATACACAAGTTCAACCGGAATGCCCGAACTCGTCTTTGCGTCCCTCACAGATGCTTTTTCGGGCGTCTTCGCCATAGGCGGACAAGTGTACCCGCAAGCCATTCCGCTTCGAAATAACACCCGGCTTCTGTGAAAAAATAGAACCATGAGCACAGAACTGCGCAGCGGGTTCGCCTGCACCGAATGCGGCGAGTGGCACGACGAGCTACCCCTGCAATACAGTTTCAAGCATCCCCGGGCAATCATGGACGTTCCGCCCGTCGAACGCGAACAGCGCATCGTCATCACGCCCGACCAGTGCGTCATCGACAACAGCAGCTTCTATCTCCGCGGCCGCATCCTTATCCCCATCACCGGCCTCGACGATCCGTTCGTCTGGGGTGTCTGGGCCGAGGTCGGTCCTACCGACTTCATCCGTGTCAACGATCGATGGCACACGCCCGGCCGCGAAAATGATCCGCCTTTTCCGGGTTACCTCGACTCGGAGATCTTTATCTTCGGCAATACCATCAACCTTCAGGTCAACGTCCAGACTCAGGTCGTTGGTGAACGGCCACAGATTCACCATCGCTGACCCCAATCATCCTCTCGCCATCGAGCAGCGCAACGGCATCACCCTTGAGCGCGCGCAGGAGATCGCCGAGATGGTCCTCCACAGCAGCCAGCCGGAGTAACCCGCTATCGCGCCCGGCCCTTGCGGCTTGCCCGCACAAAACTGCTCACGCAGAAATACGCAAACAGTAGCGCCATGCCCCCCGCCAACAGCAGATGCATGTGCGCATCATGATTCGTAGCTGTCTCATGCAACTCACTGCGCAGCTTCCAGGCCCCGCTCGCCGCAAACACTGCGAAGATCCCGAAGAACACTCCAGTGAACTCCAGCCAAAGCACTCCGGATAACCTCAAAAAGGGCCGCCATACCGATTCGCCTAACTGCTTGCTTCCACGGGCTAGTCCTTCGGTGGTCTGAATCGCCTGTGCTGCTGCCTTTGCCACCTGCTGCGTCGCCGCCACTCGTTGGTCTCGCTCTGTGCCGTCGCCCTTGGCTGTGGCACCGGTCGCCGTCGTCCCCGAAGGATTCGGAGAGGCTGCTGCATCCACAGCCGTTATTAGCGTCTTGGCGGCTGCGCGCGCCCCTATTCCCAGCGCACGGCCGAAACGTACCGAGTCCATATGCAAAAGTGTAGCCGCTTGACCCCCTTCTGCGAAAGACAACATCCATCAAACGCCCAACCGGTCAACTGCATCCTAGAAAGCCAGGACGAGATGTTGCGGAGGTTCAATGAAGGGTTTTCTCTGGATGGTCACTGGATTTTGTGCGGCAGCAGTGGGATTGTTGGTCTGGGCGCCGCATCGCACACGTCCCGTTGAGGATCTTGCACACCGGCTCGAAGTCGCTTGGTCCGATCATCACACCGTCGTCTAAAAGTGTTATCTCAATCCGAATCTGCGTTGGTTCAATTTCGTTGCGGCAGGCGTCCCACTCGGCGTATTCTGTAGCAGAATTCGTATCCCCGCAATGCCGTTCCCGCCGGTCTCCTTAGCCGGGAATACCCGATGCGCGGTCAGATTCGTAATATCCAGGCAGCCCGGAGGTGGCATTGAATCAGAAGGTCAAAAACCTAATCCAGAAACTTGGCGAGGCGATCCACGAGACCGTCTCCGAATCGGAGGACATCGCTGGCGTTGTCAAAAACATCCGCGAACAGGGTTTCGACGTCCTCCTCATGCTTGAGGCCACCATCGGCCTGAACGAGGTCGAGGCCGGAGCCGAGGAAGCCGCAGAAGATACCGTCGAAAACTGACGGGCCCTTCACCACCAGCGACCTACCTTTCTGAAGTCGCTGCGCATCAGTGTCAACGAGACCGACGACGCTCCGGAAGCCTAGCTCTTAGCTGTCTCCCGCCCGCCCCGCCGAGCCTCCTGCCGCCATGGCAGTATGTCCTTCTTGTCCATCAGACACAAAATCAACCTTAGCGTGATAGACTCGCGTTTCCTCTTCGGACACGCGCCTTGCTTTGTGCATCCGACAGGGGATAAGGTCCTGACGGACCAGCCGTGAGGTAACAGGAAGATGAGAGATACGCTTGGTGTTTTGCTCGCCGGTGGTGCCGGCGAACGGCTTTTCCCGCTGACCCGCGATCGCGCCAAGCCTGCCGTTCCCTTTGCCGGCCAGTACCGCATCATCGACATCACCCTCTCCAACTGCATCAACTCCGACCTGCGTCACGTCTACATCCTCACCCAGTACAAGGCGCTCTCCCTCAACCGCCACATCCGCGAAGGCTGGGGCTCCGTCGTCGCCAACGAACTCGGCGAGTTCATCGAGATCCTCCCACCCATGCAGCGCGTCTCCAAGTCCTGGTACCAGGGCACCGCCGACGCCGTCTACCAGAACATCTACTCCATCGGCTCCGAAGAGCCCAGCTACGTCCTCATCCTCTCCGGCGACCACATCTACAAGATGAACTACGCCCTGCATGCTCGAGCAGCATCAGCGAGTCCGGCGCCGACGTCACCCTCGCCACCCTGCCCATCGCCCCCAACGAGGTCTCCGCCTTCGGTGTCGTCGAGGTCGCCCGCAACGGCGAGGTCACCGGCTTCATCGAAAAGCCCAAGGAGACCAGCATCCGCTCGCCCTTCAATCCCGACATGGTCGACGTCTCCATGGGCATCTACCTCTTCAACACCGACGTCCTGCTCCCCGAACTGATCAAGGACGCCGAAGACCCCAACTCCAAGCACGACTTCGGCCACGACATCCTGCCCAAGCTCCTCGGCCGCTTCAAGATGCACGGCCTACAACTTCGTCGACGAGAACAAGCAGAAGGCCCTCTACTGGCGCGACGTCGGCACCCTCGAGGCCTACTACGAGGCCAACATGGACGTCGCCGGCGTCACCCCCACCTTCAACCTCTACGACAAGTCCTGGCCCATGCGCACCCGCCCCTACCAGTACCCGCCCGCCAAGTTCGTCTTCGGCGAGCCCGGCCGTACCGGCATGGCCATCAACTCCATCGTCTCCGCCGGCTCCATCGTCTCCGGAGCCGTCGTGCGCAACTCCGTCCTCTCGCAGGACGTCCGCGTCAACTCCTACGCCGACGTCGACTCCTCGCATCATCTTCTCCCACGTCAACATCGGCCGCCACTGCCGCATCCGCCACGCCATCATCGACCGCGACGTCCACATCCCCGACGGCACCGTCATCGGCTACGACCCCAACGAGGACAAGAAGAACTACTTCGTCTCCGCCAGCGGCCTCACCGTCGTCACCCGCGACTACTCCGTCTACGAAAACCCCGTCTCCCCCGAGCTTCCTCCAGCAGGGCAACGGCAGCTGAGCAATCAGCATACCAAAATTAGCTCGCACAACAAAAGCGGGCACTCTTTGGAGTGCCCGCTGCGTTTCTAACCACTAACCTATTGCTTTTCTATCTCTTCCCAACCGATACACCACGCCACCCGAGATCGCAAAAAACTCCCGCGTCTCCGTTCCGAAGTGCTCCAGGATCAGATCCGGCGAAAGCCGTATCGCCCAGTTCTTCGTACGGTTGAAGTCCACGCTTCCACCCAGCGCCGCCATCGGCTTCGTCCGGTTCGTATACATGCCCATCACGCGTGCGGAGTTCGCCGTGTAGTCGAACTTGCCATACATAGCGCCGGCATAAGCGTGGAAGTTCAGCGCCGCATACTGGTTTTTCGGCCCGCGGTACTGCGCTCCCAATAGACCGCCGTTCAGCGAGGCCAGCGCCCTGTCCATTGAACACAATATTCGGCTTGACGGGCGTCGTTCCCCACTCGCCGCGCCACTCCGCGCCCAGGCCCCACTTTGGCGTCAGCCAGTAGGTCCCCAGACTCGCCGCCGCCCATATTCATGCGCTTCGGAAGGTCCTGGCCCGCCCTGGAAGTTCATGAAGTTGATTCCGCCGTAGACCTCCCACTTATTGTCGTAGGTCACTGGCGCCGCTGGCCCGATCTTGCTCTTCTTCGGCGTCGGCATCGGAGCGTCTGTGGGAACCTGTGTGCTCCGGGGAACCTGCGTGCTCTGAGCCGTCTGCGCCACCGCGCCCGCTGCGGAAACCGCCAGAACCGCTGCGGAAACTGCTCCCATCATTACGCGACGGCCAAGCCCTCGCGACTCTCTCGTCTTTTGCGGCAACAAAAATCCCTGCGTCTTCTTCTCCAACATCCACTCCTGCTTTTCGCTTACTTATCCAAGATATAACGTCCGGAGCCGGTCTGCCGCCTCCCCTCCCCTCGCCATCCCGAACGAAGCAAAGAATCTCGATCGTAGCCGCAAACGCTGGCAGCCAGTCATCCCACCCATGTGCGACAATATTCCGTACCGCCGTTTAGCTCCCGAAAATCTTTGAGCACGGCGGCGCAAGGGGAGACAACCGTATGGGCGACCTATTTCAACCGACGCATCTCATCGTTCTCGCAGTCATCGTGCTCGTTCTCTTCGGCGGCAAAAAGCTGCCTGAGCTCGGCAAGGGCCTCGGCGAAGGACTTCGTGGCTTCAAGGACGGCATGAAGGGCGTCACCGACGAAGTGAACAAGCCCGACGAGTCGCACACCGTCACGCCCAAGCCCGAAGAGTCAGTCAAGTAACCTCAACTCACGCGGGAGCGCCCGGACTCGTTCAGCGCTCTCGCTCTGCATTCCGTAAGCTTCGTCCCGCAATACACCCAACCATTGCATGAAGCTAAAGTCGCCTTATCTGGTCAAGCCGCACGCGAAGATCAAGCTCTCGCGCTGCTCCACCGACGATCACAGGCGACTTCAAGAACCACGACGAAGCCGACAAACCTCCTCGACGAACCACCGCAAGCAGCTCGTCGGATCTGCAGGAGGTCTTCTACGCCAGCCAGCAGAAGGCGCTCCTCATCGTCCTGCAGGGCATGGACACCGCAGGCAAGGACGGCGCCATCAGCCACATCTTCTCCGGAGTCAACCCGCAGGGCTGCGACGTCGCCGCCGTTCAAAGTCCCCACGCCGCTCGAAGCTCGTCACGACTTCCTCTGGCGCGCCCACGCCGCCGGTCCCCCGCGCGGCATGATCGGCATCTTCAACCGCTCCCACTACGAAGACATCCTCGTCCCCTGCGTCCACAAGCTCATGCTCGCGCAAAAAGGTCCACCAGCACCTCGAGGACATATCGAGTTCGAGTCCATGCTCGCCGACAACGACGTCCTCATCCTCAAGTTCTTCCTCCACATCTCCCACGAGGAACAGACTCGCCGCCTGCAGTCCCGCATCGACGATCCAGACAAGCACTGGAAGCTCTCCGAGTCCGACTTCAAGGAGCGCCAGTTCTGGGCTCGAGTACACGGACAGCCTACGAACTACCTCCTCCCCGCCACCAGCCGCAAGCACGCCCCCTGGTTCGTCATCCCCTCCGACCACAAGTGGCTATCGCAACGTCGCCATCTCCCGGATCCTCGTCGACGTCATGAAGGATCTAAAGCTCAAATACCCCAAGCCCACCATGGATCCCAGCAAGATCGAACTTTGAGCACGGTTAAATATCCAAACGTCTATGGGACTAGATGCCGTCGTCTTCAGAAATCTAACTAATCTCCCTGAAAGCCTGCGTGCTCAAGTCGAGCGCGTTGACCCGGAAACGGGAGAGATGCACTTTTTAAGTTCAGAGTCTGGAGTGACCCGCTCCGTGGAAGCATTGACGGCCGCGAGTATTAGGTTGGGAAATGCCTCCATGATTTGGTGGCTCGCACAAGAGATCCGATCAAGATGTCCCACATGTTCATTGCTTTTGGAGCTCGTTCTGTATAACGGAAGCCACTCGGGTGATTTTGTGGCCGTTTGGAATATCGTTCCTCTGGAGCAAGAAGTAAAACTCGTTAGCATATGTGGAGATCCACTTCCAACGGATTTGAAGAACTTCCTAGACTCGATGCTTCTTTTGATAGAGAAGGCAAAGGAAGAGAATCATCCGATAATTTTTTTGTAATCAGAGCGCCGACATCAACGACCAGCCAGATCTAGCTCTGACACGACGCTCGCTCTTATGGCCTGTCTCCAGCTTCCTCCGCGCCACGACGCACCCGCCATGCCTGCCACAAATGACGCCTCTCATGCGCAGGAATAGCGTGCAGACCTGTCGCCAGGCTAAAACGAAGCACCGGCACAAACGGATTGCGAAAGCTTACCCGCGCCAGATCAAGCCCTTCGTTCTCCCGTAAAAAAGCTCGCACTTCATCCTGCGAAATCAGAAAACTCTCTAACGCTTCGCCGAGAGGAGGTTCACTGCGCGGCTGAATGTTCCGCGGTGCGCGCCCTCGAAAAGATGGCTTCACAGGTGGCTCAAGTTTACTCACGAAGAAACGTCCCATAACGCCCGGCACAGCCGGCCCACCGCGCTTGCGTCCTTGCGTTTGGGCACGCAGGGCCACTGGTCGCATAGCCTCCAGGTAGACGCGGTTCGTGATCGCAAGATGGTCCAGGCATTCGCTGACACTCCACGAGCCAGCCTGCGGCCGCCAGCGTCCACGCTCCTCGCTCAGCCCGAGTGCTACCGCCTGCGCGTCCTGTTGAGCCGCGTCCAACTGGTCTTCGAGTGCCTGTAACTCCGGATACATGAGCCTCCGTTCAAACCTCGCCCCAAGCCTACCCGCAAGACATGCTACTTTCCAACCGCTTCTGTACCATTTTATTAATGTCGGCCTTCGCCTTGGATCCGTCGACGCGCATCCGCCGCCGACGTACGTCAGCCCGGAAAATAGACGGCGGTACGATGGTTGCAAAGCAATACGAACTTTAATTGCTGATAAAGCTACTGTTCCGATGTTCGCTGGATTCAGTTCGCACAATCTGTCAATTGCCGCGTTTGGCGGTGTAAGTCTCGTCGAACTGTTGTTCGCCGGCTCTGCTCTTCGTTCATTCGGTCCGAGGTACTCCCTCGCGAAGACGCAGACCGAGCATTTATTAGGAGATCGACATGCGCAAGCTCAAAATCATCGAGCATATCTCGCTCGATGGCGTCATCCAGATGACCAGCGGTCCGGACGACGATTTCCCATACGGCGACTGGACAGCGCCATATCGTTCGCCTGCTGGGTTACAGGTAGTAAATGAGCTCTACGGCAAGACCTGCGACCTGCTGTTTGGCCGTCGAACCTACGACTTGCTGGCGAGCTTCTGGCCGAAAGCGCCGAAGAGTCCGATGGCGGACCGCCTGAATGCGGCGACGAAGTACGTCGTAACTCACAGACCGGAGAGTCTGGAATGGGGTCCATTCGAGGCCCTCGGAGCGGACCTCGTGGATAGTATTCGACGCATTAAGGCCAGGAAAGGCCCTGATCTCATCGTCCCGGGAAGTTCGACACTGATTTCCGTTCTGCTCGATCACGGACTGGCCGACGAAGTGATTCTGCTGGTCAATCCTATTGTGCTGGGCAAAGGCAAACGCTTTTTCGAGGGCGGATCACTGCCGCGTGGATTTGCGCTGGGCAGCACCAGGTCTTTGCCGTCAGGCATTCTCGTCAACATCTACAAGCTTATTCCCACGCTGGCCGAGGAGGCCGTGTCACGCGCCAAGCTGGAACGTGAGTTCGAGATTGCCCGCGAGGTACAGGAGCGCTTATTCCCGCAGGCGTTTCCCAACGTTGCGGGCGTTGAGATGGCCGCGCACTGCAGGCCCGCTCAGGCAGTCGGCGGCGACTACTACGACCTCATCGACGTCTCCGCCAGCGAAACAACGACGCACGGCTGCGACCGCCTGGGGATAGCGATTGGCGATGTGAGTGGCAAGGGGATGTCCGCCGCCCTGTTAATGGCAAGCCTTCACGCCAGCCTGCGCGGTCAAGTGCTGAGTGGCGCTGGTGATTTAGGGACCAAGATGGCCAACGTCAACCGCCTTCTCTACGACGCGTCCGACTCCAACCGCTATGCCACGTTCTTCTACGCTGAATTGGACTGCGCCTCGCGTACGTTGCACTACGTCAATGGCGGACACAATCCTCCTGCGGTGCTGCGCAAAGAAGACGGCGCTTGGAGGGTGTTTCGCCTGGGTGACGGCGGCCCCGTCATCGGGCTGCTTGCCGGAGCGGTCTACAAGGAGCAGAGGCTTCCTTTACTTCCCGGCGATATTCTGCTGGCCTTTACTGATGGCATCAGCGAAGCCATGAACGCCTCAGAAGACGAGTGGGGCGAAGACCGAATGATCGCCGAGGCGCAAGCGCACGCGGATCTGAACGCCGAGGAGCTGCTGCAGCGCTTGTTTCATGCGGCCGACGCCTTTGCCGCCGGCGCGCCGCAGCACGATGACATGACAGTCGTTGTGCTGCGACTTTGAGTGAGAACCCGTTGATCTTCGAGATCATGCTATTCGTGCGATTGCCTGCAGCGGCGACAGCGGCAAAGATATCGGCAGCGGCAAAACCTCATCCCCATTGCCGAGAGTGCGACGCTTTGCTGCCTATGCGACGACAAGTCATCAAACTGACAGCTTTGCATCCCCTTCAAGCACCCGCTGCTCCAGCTTCGGCGGCGTGCCGGGCCGCCACAGCCTCGCCCGATGCGATACACGGTAACGCAGCGGACCGCCGTCGGGGGTCGTCGCGCGCGCGATCGGGCGGACGATACAGATGAATTCGGTATCGATCGCATCAGGGCCGGCACTGACAACTGCATAGCCGTGGCCGGCCATGTCGACGAATTCCAGGTGCGGCGCGACGTCGGGATTGGTCGCCGCCCGCGCCTTCACGATGTCGCCGCTCGCCGCATATTCGAGCGCCGCGCGCACGCCGTGCTTGATCGTCAGGTTGATCGTTGCTTCGGGCGCGGCTCCCGGCACCTTGCGCACGTATAGCGGAAGAAACGGGAAGCTCGCCTTGTAGTATTCGGACGCTTCGGCGAGACCGGGCGCCGAGATCGAACCGGTGATGAAGCTCAGCCCGACCGGGTCGAACCCGGCTGGCGGCAATTTGGAGGCGGCATAGCCGGCCCAGAAGCTGTGGCGGTCGCCCGAGATGGTGACGAACCCCGACAGTTTGTGATCGCGGACGGTGTCATAGATTTCGGCACGCTCGCTGAACGCCCCGCTGAAATCGCCGCCGCCGAAGGTGCCGAAATCCTTACCCGGCCATTTGTCCTTCGCCAGTCCGGCGGGCAGGTTCTGCGGATCGGTCCGCATGTCTAGCGTGCCGTTGGTCGCGCCCCAGATCTTCCAGGTCGCGGTCGACCGCGTTAGCCGCTCCTTGAGCCACGCTTTCTGCTCGCGGCCGAGCATGGTGTAGGCAGGCTCGTCCTTGCGGAAATTGGGCGCGCTCTTGTCGCCGATGGTGATCGTCGCGGGGGGATTGCCGCCAGCATAGTCCTTGCCCCCGTCGATGATCTCCATCAACTCCTGCGGAACCACCGGGAAGCTGGAGTCGAACACATCCGTTTCGTGCCGCTCTCCGGGATTCCGCATCGCGTAGCTATGGAAATCGGTGAGGACCAGATCGACATGCTTGCCGTAGCGCAGCGCGCGATAGGCGGTCATGCTGCCGACGGCGGTGCGGTTGTTGGGCTCGTTGCCGAACCCGTGATCGTCGAGCGTGTCGATCGGTGCCACCGTCACGGCGGGCGGACCGAACTGGTCGAGCCCAGAGCCCGAGGCCTTGCGGACGCGCGACGGGATATATTCCCACCACGCCTGATTGGCGGCGACGCGCAGCGGCTGCGCGGGCTCGATCTTGCCGCCGTATTCAATGAAGCTCTGCCAGCCCTGCCACGAGAATTCGTGGTTATCGCCGATGCAGACGAACGGAAAATGCGCGCGGGCGTCCTGGATGTCGGGATCGTCGATATGCGCGCGATAGACATGGCGATAGCCGGCGAGGTTGGTCGGCACGTGGAAATTGCCCACCTTGCGGCCGTCGGGAATGCGGCCAAGATCGTAGACGGTCCGCGAATAGCGGTGCGACACCTCATCGGGATATTCGACGACTTCGTAGATAAAGTCGCCCAGATGGAGCACGAAGCCGAGCTTTCGATCGGCCGGCGCGCGCTCGTCCTCCCAGATCATCCGGCGATAAGCGTTCTGTGCGCCTTCGTTGACGCTATTGCACGACACGAAGGCGAAGCGGACCGGGCGTGGGTCGCTGGCGCGCGGGGCAGTGATCGTGCGCCCGACCCGGCTGCCGGCGCCGCTGTCGTCGGTGAAGCGGTACCAGTAGGTCGTCGCCGGCAAGAGGCCGCCGACCAGCGCCCGGCACGTCCAGTCGGCCGCCGCCAGCACCGGCGCTCGTGCCCTGGCCACGACGCTGTGGAAATCCGCATCTCGCGCCACTTCGACTGTCAGCGCCTGCCGCTCGCCCTGGTCGAATGGCCGTCGGGTCCACAGGACCACGCTGTGATCGTCCGGATCGCCAGATGCGACTCCCTGGGGAAAAGACGCACGGTCCTCCCGCCACACGACTCGCGACGGCGCGGCAGCCGATCGCGTCGCCCAAACGCCAATGATTCCTAGAGACGCAGCGCTCGCCAGAAATCGTCGTCGATCCATCTCACGCTCCTATTGAGGGCTATAACTTCATAACGGGCACTGGTCAAAACTGGACTCACCCTAGCAGTCGCAAAAATCGCGCGTAAAGCTATTCGTGACGAACGCTCTATAGCGGGGATGAAGAACGACAAATGCTCCCATCGCGCGCCACAACAGGGATACTACGGGGACGATACGACGGGACATGATAACCATTCACAGTAGTTTAAGCTGCTGCGTTGAATCGAGATTGATCCGAGTCAAAAGAGTCGTGCTGAACACTCTCAACCTGCTGTGAAGTGTGCGCGGCAAATCAGAATCTCGAACCGTCACAAGACCTAAATCGCACCGCGCCTCACCAGGTAGGGCCTTTGTAGTTGTCGGTGCAGTTGCCTTTGCGCTTCAGGTAGAGCGGGGCTTTAGTCCAGCGTCTAAATCGCGACGCGGAACATTCCAAGTACGCGCAAGGCCAAATCACGAGGAGAGCGTTTATCGATACTGATCCTACGATCACTTCCGGATGCCCGTGATTCTCCCCTATTGCAGAGCCCCCAATATTGCATCAAGGCGACATCCTTTAGATTTGAAGCATGGCGCTCAAACGGATGGATAACGTAGGAATCGTCGTCGATGACCTCGGAGAGACGGTTGAGTTCTTCCGAGAGCTCGGCCTTGTGCTGGAAGGGCAGGCCACGATCGAAGGAGAATGGGCAGGACGTGTCACCGGACTTGGCGACCAGCACGTCGAGATTGCCATGATGCGCACACCGGACGGCCACAGTCGTCTCGAGCTCTCCCGCTTCCTCACGCCGCCTGTCGTTGCGGATCACCGCAACGCCCCAGTGAACTCTTTAGGCTACCTCCGCGTCATGTTCGCCGTAGACGACATCGACGAGACCCTTGGCAGGCTCCGCAAACGCGGTGCACAGCTCGTAGGTGAAGTAGTCCGGTATCAGGACTCTTATCGGCTTTGCTACATCCGCGGGCCTGAAGGGCTTCTCATCGGCCTCGCCCAGGAACTCAACTAAGCGCGATGCACGATAGCTATCCGAATGTTGAGCCGGATCGGTCCTCAGAAGTCGGCTTACAGGCGATCCGCTCAGGTGACGAGAACGCGTTTATCGTCACCAACGACAACGTAGCGAAGTTAAAAACTATTCTTCCCCATAGGTAGACTCGTTCTAATGCTAAGCCGCGCTGATCAACAAAAGGAAATCGAGCGCTGGTACCTTACGGCAGCCCCGGAATGCGGGCGTCCCGATACCTCTTGAAGAGATTTCCGACGAAGAACCAGATTTTAGATTTCAGATGACGGGCAGAGCGTTAGGAATCGAATTGACAGAGGTGTTGCGACCTGCAAGTAGTAACCACGGCATCCGTCCGGTTGAGGAGGAATCGTTTCATCAAGAGATCATCGAAATGGCGCAAAAGCAGTACTACACAGATGCAAATGCTACGCCAGTTCATGTGAGTGTGTACTTCACAAACGCACGGGGCAACAAAAGCAATAAGTTCGACCTTGCTCGAGTCCTGTCAGAATTTGTTCGAAGAAACGTTGATCGCGCGAACCCGTTCGTATCATTTGCATGCAAAGACAATCCGGATGGTTTCGATTCAGTTGTCATTACGGCAGGTTCCGACCCAAGAGGTTGGTGGAGCGGCGAAGTCGGCGGCGTCACAGTGGGAGATATACGTCCTCAGGTAGAAATGCAAATTGCCGCAAAAGACAAACTAGTTGATAGATACCGATCGAATCTACCCCGAGATGCAGAGTTGTGGCTTCTGCTCTATTCAGGGGTGACAGTCACCCGGAGTATGCCGATCCCGCACGGGATTGAGACATGGGTCGTCCCATTTCAGTTTGACCGAGTGTTTTGGTTTACTTCGCTCGACCGCGAGTTCATGGAGATTCAGAAGGAGACGTAGCTTTACACAAAGCCCTCGAAACCGTCTGGGAAGTCGGTTTAAAAAGCCTTCAACGAACGATTTATCAAATAAAGTCACTTACCGATCCGGAATTAGTCCTCACAAGTCGGCTTCTCGGGAAGTATCCATCGAGGCTCAGAAGCGGTGAGGCTGCGAGTTCCGTAACAGCCGCGGAACCGGCTATCAGCATCCGGAGATCGGGTGCCCCATCTTCGCGACGAAGCCGCTAAGGTGGGCTCCGCTCTGCCGAAGGCAATCAAAATCTCGAACTGTCACAAGATCTGAATCGCACCGCACCTCACCAAGTGGACCCTCTGCAATCGTCGGTACATTTATTAGCGCCTCAGGAACTCCTCCCTTAACACATGAAAGAACGCTCTGCCATCAACGCCCTCGCCGCCTGGATCGCATCGCTGTAGTGCCTCAGGTTTAATTACCTTCACCGCTCACTTGGCGAAGCCGGCCTTACCATACCGACAAAGAGGAGATCGGAGGCACCAATTTCCGCAAAGTTCCTACGAGCCTCCGAAAGACTCAGGAGATTGTTTGGCCCACCGCGCACCGTATCGGCATCGCGACTATCCTGCCCATCGTCCTCCCAATAGCAAACAGGACATATCTCAAATCCGGCCTTTTCATTCAGCGTGCGAAAGCCGCAGCAGGGGCGAGGAATCATGCCGTTATGCTCTCAGGAGCATTTACAGCAGCGCAACTTGAAGATGATCCTATGCCGACTTGCTTTGCGCCTCAGGTAGAGCGGGGCTTTAGCCCCGCGCTTAAATCGCCGTGCCGAAGGCGCAACCGCACTGCCGTAGGCCGGAGTGGAGTCGGAAGGACGGAACGACCAATCGCCAAATCAACGCCACTCGCTTCAGATCCGCCAAGACATTTCATTCGCGCGAAAGCGCGAACCACCTCACCCCATCGCCTGTCTCACCATCCCCGCCACATCCAGCCTCTCCCCACGTCCGAACAACTCCTCGGTGAACACATGAAAGAAGGCCCCAGCCATCAACCCGCGCGCCGCCTGCATCGCATCCACGTCGCCCGAGACCCGCCCCAGGGCCTGCTCCTCCGCGAAGTACTCTGCCAGCGTACGAATCCCTCTCTCCGGCCCTCGCCCCTCCGCCCCAAGTCGTTCGCGAAACCGAGCCCGCAACTCCGGCTCCGTCACCAGCGAACACAACATCCCCACCACCTTCTCCTGAAACCGCACCAGACCCTCCACCGCGGTGATCAGGTTCTTCTCCACCGATCCCTTACCCACCCTGTCCTTTAGCGCGTGCAGAGGAACCAACATCTCCGGCAAGCTTGCCTCCAGAACCGCCATAATCAACTCCAGACGGTCCTCGAAGTGCACATAAATCGCCCCTTCGGAGCAGGGAACCGCCTCCGCGATCGCTCGCGTCGTAACCCCCTGCAGCCCTCGCTCCCGCAACAACCCCGCCGCCGCCGCGACGATCTCTCCCCGCCGGCTCGGCCTGCCACCGCGCCGAACTGTCTGGTTCTCTTTTTCTCTCTTCACGAAGATCATCTTGCCAGCTTGATGTCGTCATAGTAAAGTGAGCACTTACTCACTTAGCTTCACCAAGCGAGGCACCATCATGAATCGAACCCTTACAGGCAAACTCCTCCTCACCTTCGTCCTCCTCGGCGGAGCTGTCATGTCCTTCCTGCTCGACTGGAGCGGCAACCACCTTCTAAATCCCCTCTGGCACCCCCATGCCCGCTATCACTCCGCCATCCTGCTCTTCCTCTTCGCGGGAGTAGCCGCGACCGCCACCTGGCTCCTCTGGCGCCCCACCCAGGAGCCCGCTGCCGCCTTCACCGCCGCCGCCCTCCTCTCCCTCTCCTACTGGACGCCCTTCTTCTACGTCCCCACCCTCCTGCCTATCTCCTCCTACTGGGCCGGAATCCCCGGCCACGAACCCCACATCAACGGTGTCTTGATCTACCCCAATCTCGTCGTAGTCGGCCTCTTCGCCCTTCTCACGATCGCAGGTTGGTGGCTCGGCACGAACAGGTCCGCCAGCTGATTCGCCCTACCTCTGTTCTGTCCGATCCACATGCGAAGCGACTAACCGCACTACCGTAGGCCGAAGTGAAGTCCGAAGGACGGAACGACCCAAAGCCCGATCAGCGCCTAGACTTGTCAAGCCCCCAATTCTCCGAATAACCCCCCAAACAAAACAAAAATAACCACTTAATCGAAAATCTAAAAGTGCCGATTAATTCCCCTCCACTCGGTATACTTAATTCAGCAGTGGAGAAGGCCCGAACCAATCTCGGGCCTTTGGCATTTAAACTGCGCCTGGAGGTCCAGACTTAACATCCTTGTTTCGAAGACTTTGCGCAAAAAACGGGGGGGTGGCCCTCAGAGCGTAATCATCGCCACCGCAGCAGCCGCCACACCCATCCCAATCCCTTGCCGCCGAGTCGGCCGCTCATGCAGCGTCCACGCCGCCAGCAGGATCGTCGAAGCCGGATAGAGCGACGCCAGCACCGACGCCACATCCAGCCGCCCCGCCCGCGTAGCCGCCATAAACAGAAGGTTCCCGGTGGTATCCCCCAGGGCCGTCGCCAGCGACCAAACCACCGCCCGCCGCGGCAGCCACCCCCCGCCGCCCTTACCCGATACCAGCGTCACCACCAGCCAGAATCACCGAGCAAGTCGTCAGGCTCCCGATCCTCGCCGTAGCCATCGGCCAAACCAGCCCACCCGCCGCCGCATACTTCAGCGCCACAAAGTAAACCCCAAACCCCGCGCCCGACCCAACCGCCAGCCACATCGTCCCCGCCGACGCCGGAACCGCCTCCGGATTCTCCCCCGCCGCGATCAGCCAGATCGCGCACCCCGCCACCACGAACCCAACAATCCTCAGCCACCCCGGCGACCCCTCATGCACAATCGAAACCGCCGCAGGAATCGCCGCCGCCAGCAACCCGCTCACCGCCGCCGAGGCCCCCATCGCTCCCCGCGACAGCGCAACATAAAAACCGGTCAGCGAAAGCCCGCCCATCACGCCCGCCAACAGCCCCCAGTAAAGCGGAGCTCCATGGGGAAACGAGTCACCCCGCAGCAGCGCGATCGCGGACAGCACAATGAAGCTGGCGAGATGGCTCGTCAGCACCACGCGCAGCGCGCCGGACATCGTCCCGCCTGCATGCTTGGCCCCCATGCCGCCTGAAAAGTCGCCGCCGCCCCACAGAACGGCAGCCGCCAGCGCCAGCAGTGCATTTGCTTCGAGCATCAGTTGCGCTTATTGCGGAGTCGTTGTCGTCGCAGGCTTATTGGGCTGCACAACGTTGGTCGGACCCGAGTCGCTCGCCGTCGGATAGTAGCCCTTCTTGGCGATGACAGTCAGGTTCGGCCGCAGCACACGAACATCGACCGAACGGTACTTGCCGTCGATAAACGGCTCGTGCGTGTAATAGCCGATCGTGTACTGGGTGCGGACCTCTTCGAAGATCTTCTGGAAGCTCTCTTCGATGCCCTTCTGCCGGAACTCCGCGTCCAGGTTTCCGCCCGTCTCGTTCGTGTAGGCAGGCAGAATGTTGTCGCGCATCGTCAGCGGAAGGTGAATCTTATCCAGGAAGCCAATGACTGGCAGCGACGAGTCACCGACCAGCGTGCCGTAGACCGAGATCTTGTTGGTCTGCAGATAGCGGATCACATCCTTGGTCTTGGCCTTGGACCCGTACTCCTTACCGTCGCTGATCACGTAAACGATCCGTCGGCGGCCTTTGCCTGCCTTGGCCGTCGCCTTCGCGGCCTCCAGAATCGCGTCGTTGAGCGTATGGACTTCCTTCGGAACCTTCAGTTCGATCGACGGGCTGTTACGAACGGCGGCGGTGTTCGGATCGAAGTTCCGTCCGTTGATTACCGTGGTCTGCGCCAGCGGTCCGCCCATATTCATATAGGGCTCGCGTCCGGTTGCTTTTAGTGTCGTCAGCGCGAAGTTCAGGCGCGCACTCTGCGATCCAGTAAACTCCGTGCGAAGCTGAGGCCCGTTGTTGTAGGTGTAAACCGCCACCTCGTCATACGGAGCGAACGCTCCCTGCAACGCGGCCAGCGAGTTGTTGACCTTGGCCATATTGTCAAGGTCAGGCTCTGGTCGATCACAATCGCAACCGATAGCGGAAACGGATCGACCGTAAAGTTGGTGATGCGCTGCGGCACGTTGTTCTCGTACACCCGAATCTCGCGCCACTGAAGTCCTGGGACCGGCTTCTGCTTGCTGTCCTTTACGGTAAAGGGCACTTCGACAAAGTTGGTCTGCACCCGCAGCTTGAAAGCGTCGGCCCCCATCTCCGGTGGCGGTCCATCATCGGCCTTCGGCGTGACCTGAGGCGAAGGCGGAGCCTGGAACGGGTGCCTGATCCGGAGGCGGCTGTTGCTGGTCGCCATTCGAGGTTCGGCTCGTGCCCATGCCCGGCTTCAGCGTGTTCATTGCAGGCAAGCCAACCTGCGGCCGAGGCGAATCAGGGATCTGCTGTGCAGACGCATCCTCTGTCGCCTTCTGTGCCTGCTGCCCAGCGCCATAAACGCCAGTGCCCCTGCTAATACGCTCTCGCGGACCACTCGATACCCCCGTACAATCTTCCACCCAGCCCGAATGCAGCACTGAGCTTACCAAACAACAGAGTACCAGCCTCAGAAGGATAACCGCCATCCCGGACTGGCGCTGATGGTAAGACGAATCAGGCGTGCCGGACGTTGTGCTGGCGCGCTTACTACCTCCGGCAAAATGGGCGCTCCGGTGGATTTTCGCTGACATCGACCCGCCCTCGCCCGTCTAATAGACGCATGCGTTCCCTTGTCACGACCTCAGCGGCCTTGCTCTGCACCTGTCTCTGTCTCGCCCTCACTCCGGGCCTGCGCGCCCAGGAAGCCCCCTCGCCCGGTGGCGCCCCTCCAGCCAGCTCCGCCGCCGGCCAGCAGCCAGTCGATATCGGCGACGTCCAGACCCTGAAGGTCAACGTCAACCTGGTGAACGTCTACTTCTCCGTCCGCGACAAGAACGGCTTCATCACCAACCTGCACAAGGACGACTGCCAGATCTTCGAGGACAAGGAGCCGCAGAAGACCAAGAACTTCACCCAGGAAAAGAACCTGCCCCTCACCATCGGCATTCTGCTCGACACCAGCGGCAGCCAGCAGAACGTCCTCCCCATGGAGCAGGACGCCGGCGCCGAGTTCCTCAAAGACGTCCTCACCCCCAAGGACGAGGCCTTCCTGATCTCCTTCGACATCAACGTCGATCTGCTCGCCGACTACACCAACAGCCCGCGCGAACTCAAGCGCGCCCTTGAACAAGGCCAGCATCAACACCGGCGCAGGCACCGGCTCCGTCACCGGCAACGGCACCCCTCGCGGAACGCTGCTCTTCGACGCCGTCTACCTCGCCGCCCACGACAAGCTCCGCCAGGAGGCCGGCCGCAAGATCCTCGTCCTGCTCACCGACGGCGGCGACCAGGGCTCGCAGGAGACGCTCAAGACCGCGATCGAGGCCGCGCAGAAGGCCAACGCCATCATCTACGTCATCCTCATCGCCGACCGCGGCTTCTACGGCGGCTTCGGCTATACCGGCGGCGCGCGACATGGAGCGGCTCGCCAAAGAGACCGGCGGCCGCGTCATCAACGTAGGCAACAACGGCAAAAAGCTCCAGGACGCCTTCGACCAGATTCAGGACGAGCTGCGCACCCAGTACCTCGCCAGCTACACCCCCACCAACCTGAAGGCCGACGGCACCTTCCGCACCCTGAACATCAACTGCGGCAAGGACATGAAGGTCCAGGCCCGCAAAGGCTACTACGCCATGCCGGACGGCGCGAACGATCAGTAGCTAAGCTTCCATCGCTCCCGAATACACCGCCATCCCCGCCACGGCATCCACGCCCATCGCATCCAGCGCATCGACCTCAGCCCGTTCCTTGATGCCTCCCGCGACGATCAGCTGCTTCGCCGTCGTCGCGCGCAGAATCGCCGCAACATCCATCGGAAAGCCCGTCATCGTGCCCTCGGTATCGACGTGCGTGTAGAGAAACGCCGCGCAGTAATCCTCGAGCCAGGTCACCGCCTCCTCAGGCGTCAGCGCGACTGACTCCTTCCACCCGCGCACCGCCACCTGCCCACCCTTGGTGTCGACCGAGAAGACAAGCTGCTCTTCGCCGAGCGCATCGCGCAGCTTGCCGGCGAAATCGAGATTAATCAGCGGATGCCGCTTGCGGTCAGCGTCGTTGTCGCCGCCAAAGAGCGACGACCCATAGATGACGCGCTTCGCCCCGGGATCGAGCATGCGCTTGCCGTCCTCCGCCGTGCGGAGACCGCCGCCCACCTGGCAGGGCAGCTTCGACGTGATCTGCGAGATCAGGTCGCGCATTCGATCCCTGCCGCATCGCGGCGTCAAGATCGATCAGCTGCACCAGCGGATACTTCGAGAAGCGCTCGATCCAGTAGTCAAAGTCATCAAAGGCCAGCTTCAGCTTCTCGCCCTGCACAAGCTGGACGATCCGGCCGCCCATAAGGTCAATCGAAGGAATCAACATCATTCTCTCCCAACAAAGTGTCATCCTAGCATGCGAGCGCGAGTCGAAGGACCTGCATTGCTCTTGCATGTTGACCTTCAGCAGGGCAGCCGCACTGGCACACCTGCGCGCTGCAGCTCTGCCTTGAGCTCGCGCGAGTCGGTGACGCCGAAGTGAAAGATGCTGGCCGCCAGCGCAGCATCCGCCTTGCCCCGCCGAAGACCTCAGCAAAGTGCGCCGCACGTTCCCGCACCGCCGCTGGCAATCACCGGAATCTGCACCGCCTCAGAGACCCGCGCGGTCAACTCGCAATCGAAGCCCGAGCGCATGCCATCGGTATCCATGCTGGTCAGCAGAATCTCGCCCGCCCCGCGCTGCTCGGCCTCGCGCGCCCACTCGACCACCCGCGGCCCGTCGGCTTCGCCCGCCCGCAACATAAACCTCCGCATCGCCGACCGGGTCAGCCGATTCCTTCGCGCGCCGAGCATCGATCGCCACAATCACCGCCTGCGCGCCAAAGCTCGCGCCAATCTCGCCAATCAACTCCGGCCGCGCAATCGCCGACGAGTTGATACTCACCTTATCCGCCCCCGCATCGAACACCGCCGCAGCATCCTCCGCAGACCGAATCCCGCCGCCGACCGTGAACGGCACAAACAGCTCCGCCGCCGTGCGCTTCACCGTATCGAGCAGCGTCCCGCGCCCCTCATGCGTCGCCGTAATGTCGAGCAGCACAATCTCATCCGCTCCCGCCGCCGCATGGCGATGCGCCAGCTCCGCCGGATCGCCCGCATCGACGATGTCCACAAACTGAACCCCTTTCACCACGCGCCCGTCGCGCACATCCAGACAGGCAATGATCCGCTTCGTCAGCATGGCTATGCGAACCTCACGGGCAGTCACGGCAGGCACTGCACGCTCAGCGCCTTCAGCGACAATGCGCGCAACGCGAGTCGTCAGGATCAACCATCTCGCCGCTGCTGAACGAACCACTCGACCAGCAGCCCCTGCAGCGGCGCCCGCAGATGAAACTCCATCGCGCCATTCGGAGAGCACGGCGACATTCTGTCCCGTGCCAACCAGCGTTCCTGCCGGAACAAGCTGCTGCACCAGCGTGTACTCCGGCTGCGGAGTCTCTTCGGCAAGCGTCAGTTCATAGACAAAAGGCATCGCTACAACTCCACAAAGTTCTTCAGAATCTGCAGGCCGACTGCGCTCGACTTCTCCGGATGAAACTGCACGCCCATCACATTGTCGCGCTCCACCGCCGCCGTGAACGCCCCGCCATACTCCGTCGTCGCCGCAGTGTCCGCGCCGACCGGCGCGCGCCACGAGTGCGTGTAGTACACAAACCCGCCGTTCTCCACTCCGCGCAGCAGCCGCGAATCCTGCACGAATATCCTCCAGCGAGTTCCAACCCACATGCGGCGACTTCAACTCCGCGCCGTTGAAGATGGCAGGGAAGCGCTCGCACTTCGCCGCAAAGTGACACAACCCGTCAGTCTCTCGGCGCCTCGGTCGACCCCTCATACAGCCACTGCAACCCCACGCAGATCCCAGGAACGGAACGCCCTCGCGCCATCGCTCTCCCGCGTCGCCTCGGTCAGCTCCAGATCCTGCAGCAACTGCGTCGCCTGAAAGTGCCCCACCCCCGGCAGCACAATCTTCGTCCGCCTTCGCACGCACCATCCGTCCGGAGTCACTGCGTGCACTCAGACGTCTCCGCGCCAAGATAGTTCAAGCGCCTTCAACGCACGCTGGTCAGATTGCCCGCTTGTAGTCAATCACTGCAACTCATCGGAATCAGCTCTATGCTACAACAGGCCCTTCGTGCTCGGCAGCAATCTCCGCGCATCCGCTCATCCGCGAGCACGCCCCGCGCAGCGCCCGCGCAAACGCCTTGAAGATCGCCTCGATCTTGTGATGGTTCTGAGCGCCCATACATCGTCTTCACATGCACATTCGCCTTCGCTCCGCGCGCAAAGCCATCGAAGAAGTCCGCCAGCAACTCGCTCTGAAAATCCCCAACCAGCCGCACCTTCACCTTGTCATCGACGACATACGCCACGCGGCCCGCCAGATCGACCGCGGCCACCGCCAGCGTCTCATCCATCGCCATCACAAAATATCCCGCGCGCAGGATGCCCTTCTTATCGCCCAGCGCCTTGTCGAACGCCTCGCCCAGCGCGATCCCCACATCCTCGACCGTGTGGTGCTGATCGACATCGAGATCGCCCTTGCACTTCAGCGTCAGGTCGAAGCCGCCATGCCGCGTAAACAGCTCCAGCATGTGGTCGAAGAAGCGAATCCCCGTCGACACCTTGTAGACGCCCGTGCCCATCGATGTTCAGCTTCAGCGCGATCTGCGTCTCCGTCGTATCGCGCTTGATCGTCGCCGTGCGTGCCTTGCATACTGCTTAGCCATCTACTCGAACTCCCTGTCACGTCATTGCCGACTTGCTGCCGCTGAACGCCGACTTGCTGGCTTCCAGCCAATCTCATCCAGCGACGCCTTCAACGCCTCAAGCCCGCGCGTCACATGCTCCTCCACGCCAATCGTGATGCGCACATAGCCATCGCATCCCGGATCGGTCGAGCGGTCCCGCAGCAGCACGCCATGCGCCCGCATCGCCGTGCACAAGCTCCTTGTGCTTCGGCCCAATCTTCATCAGCACGAAGTTCGCTGCGCTCGGAAAGAAGCGAACACCCAGCTCGCGCAGCCCATCCATCATGCGCTCGCGCCCGACGCGCACCTGCTCGGCATACCAGGCGAGATAAGCGTCATCCGCAAGCGCCACCGGCAGGCAATCCAGCGCCACGCCGTTGACGTTGTACGGCGAGCTCACCTTGCGCACATACTTCATCAGCTCCGCATTGCCGGCCAGCATGCCGATGCGCAGATTCGCCAGTCCATACGCCTTCGAAAACGTGCGCGCCACGATCAGGTTCGGCATCGTCGCCAGATCGTCCAGCACCGTCTCGCCGTGAAAGTGGAAGTAGGCCTCATCCACCATCAGCACCGCCTGCGGAGCCGCCGCGGCAATCGCCAGCAGATGCTCCCGGCTCACCATCGCGCCCGTCGGGTTGTTCGGCGAAGCGACGATGATCAGCTTCGTGCGCTCCGTGATCGCAGCCAGGAAGCGCTCGAACGGAAACTCCAGCGTCTCATCCGCCTGCACCTTCACGCAGATCGCGGCGTCATCATCCGCGATGCTGACGTCGTACATGAAGAACGACGGCGTAGCGATCAGCGCCTCATCGTCTTCTTCGAGAAACGCGCAGCACATCAGGTGGATCGCCTCATCGACGCCGTTGGTCAGCAGCACCTGCGTCGGCTCGCAGTCCGAAGTGCGCCGCGACAATGCGTTCCACCGGCTCGCGCTCCGGATACTTCGTCAGACCCTCTGCGGTGATCTGCTGCAGCCGCTCAATCACCCGCGGCGACGGCGCAAACGTGTTCTCGTTGAAGTCCAGCCGCAGCGCATCGCGGCCTGCCAGCGGCGGATGATACTCCGGCATCGCCAGCACCGCGCGTCGCGGTTTGACGGTTGCTGTTTCAGTCGCTGTGCTCATGCTCACCTCATCCTCACGCGCACTTCATCCTTACGCTGACGCTCTCGGCGTGGCCTGTCAGACCTTCTGCCGTCAGCCAGCGCGATCGCATGCGGGCCCAGTCTGCCTCAGTCCCTTGCGCGTGTACTCCTGCACGGTAATGATCTTCACGAAGTCCATCACACTCAGGCCGCCGCGAACACGACCAACGCGCCCCGTCGGCAGCACATGGTTCGGCCCGGAGACATAGTCGCCCATCGACTGCGGCGAATAGTCGCCGACGAAGACACTGACCCGCGTTCTTGACCCACTTCAGATCGGCGGCCGAGTCCACCGTCAGATGCTCCGGCGCAAGCCGGTTCGTCAGCTCCTGCGCCTCTGCAACCGTGTCGGTTACAAAGATCGCAGCCCTGCGCAGCCAGCGACTGCTTCGCAATCTTATTGTCCCTGCGCCTGAACCTTCACCTCAGCGGCAACCTCGCTCGGCCAGTGCTTCATTGCTGGTGATCAACACCGCGAGCGCCTCAGGATCGTGCTCTGCCTGCGCGACCAGGTCGGCCGCGATCCCGCGCCGCAGCCACGTCTCGCTGGTCACGACAATCTCCGTCGGCCCCGCGGGCATGTCGATGCCGCACTCAGCCGAGACCAGCGACTTGGCTGCCGTGACATAGAGATTCCCGGGCCCGACAATCTTGTTCGACCGGCTGCAATCGTCTCCGTGCCATAAGCCAGCGCAGCGATCGCCTGCGCTCCGCCCACGCGGTAGAACTCCGTCACGCCCGCCAGCCATGCCGCGGCCAGCGTCTCCTTCGCAGGCTTCGGCGAGCAGACCACGATGCGCTCCACACCCGCCACCTGCGCGGGTGTCACCGTCATCAGCAGCGTCGAAGGCAGCGGATAGCGGCCCCGGGCACATAGCAGCCCACGCTTCCCAGCGGACGAACGATCTGTCCGGTCTTCACGCCATCCGCAGGCGAGATCGTCCACTCCTTCGGCATCTGCGCTTCGGCGAACGCCAGGATATTGCCGCGTGCCACCATCATCGCCGCCTGCAGCTCCGGCGCAGTCGCCTCCCACGCGGCCTTCATCTCTTCGCGTGAGACCAGCAGTGACTGCGCCTTCGCGAGGCCGTCGAACTTCGCCGCATACTTGCGCAGCGCAGCATCGCCGCCCTTGCGGACGTCCGCAAGAATCCGCCGCACCACAGGCTCGACCTTCGCCGTCGAGACCGCGCCGCGCTGCTCGAGCGTCGGCGATCAGCGCAGCCGCAGTCTTCGCGGTTCGGCCAAACGTCTTTACCAGCTTCATCAACGAACTCCCGTCGCATTACAGCACAACCTTGCTCAGCGGATACTCCACGATTCCCGTGGCTCCCGCCGCCTTCAGCTTGGGAATCACCTCGCGCACCTGCGCCTCGTCCAGAATCGTGTTCAGCGCGACCCACTCAGCATCGCTCAGCTGCGACACGGTCGGCGAGTTCAACGCCGGCAGCACGCCGATTACCTCGTGCAGGTTCAGCCTTGCGCGCATTCAGCATCAGTCCAACTCGGCCCTGCGCTGCAATCGCCGCATTCAGCATCAGCGAGATGTTGTCGATCTTCTGCCTGCTTCCACTCGTCCTTGTAGGCGGTCTTGTTCGCGATCAGCTGCGTCTCGCTCTCCATCAGCGTCTCGATGATCCGCAGCCGGTTCGCCCGCAGCGAGCTTCCCGTCTCCGTCACTTCGACGATCGCGTCTGCCAGCGTCGGCGGCTTCACTTCGGTCGCGCCCCAGCTGAACTCCACCGTCACCGGAATATTCTTCGCGGCGAAGTAGCGCTTCGTGAACTCGACCAGTTCGGTCGCAATAATCTTGCCCGCCAGGTCCTCCGGCTTCTGAAACGGCGAATCTTCCGGCACCGCCAGCACCCACTTCACCTTCTGCCGGCTCTGCTTGGAGTAGGTCAGGCTCGTGACGTACTCGACGTCCGTCTCGTTCTCCAGCACCCAGTCGTTGCCGGTCAGGCCGGCATCCAGCGCGCCGTGCTCCACATAGCGCGCCATCTCCTGCGCGCGCACCAGCATGCACTCAATCTCGGCATCGTCGATAGCAGGGAAGTAGCTCCGGCCATTGGCGAAGATCTGCCATCCCGCTCGCTCAAACAGCGCAATCGTCGCATCCTGCAGACTGCCCTTCGGAATACCCAGCTTCAGTTTCTTCGGTGAGTCGCTCATCACTTCGTTCCTTTCACAATCGGTTTCGTGAAGCAGCTCACCGTGCCCTCGTGGCACACCAGCCCATCGCCTTCGACTTCCACCGGAACAGCAGCGCATCGTTGTCGCAGTCGGTCGAGGCCTCGATCACGCGCAGTCGGTTGCCGCTGGTCTCGCCCTTCATCCACAGCTTCTGCGGGTGCGGCTCCAGAAAGTGACAAACCCTGTCTCCAGCGTCTTCTGCGTAGCTCGTCTCGTTCAGAAAGCCGAGCATCAGCATCTCGCCGGTCTTCGCAGTCCTGCACGATGCCCGGGACCAGGCCATCCATCTTTGCAAAGTCAATCTTTACAGCTTCAACCATTCTCAATCTCTCCGGTTCTCGTTTGTTGCACGTAAAAAGGCCCGCTCGCGGTATGCGCGTTAGCGGGCCTTTCAGAATCCTGTGGTATGCGTTTCTGTTACTTCGCCACACCGGACACAGCCGCCAACACGCTCTGCGCATGATGATGGTGATGATGCCCGTGATGGAGGTTCAGCGAACGCATCGCATCTTCAGAGTAGCGTTCCGACTCCGGGAAGTCAACACGGCAAGCTATCAGGTCGATTGACGACGCCCTACCGCTCTCGTACTCTTCCCGTGGAACAGCAGTCATCCAATAAGGAGATCCAACCGATTTATGCGAATCTTCTCCCGTACCATTCTTGCCGCCATACTCCTGCTCACGCTGCCGCTGTCGATGACCGCGCAAAAGGCTACGACCGCTAAATCGGCCTCAGCCGCTGCCGCCGCCGCTGGAACCGACAAGATCGACATCAATACCGCGACAGCCGACCAGCTAAAGGCGTTCCCGGGCATCGGCGATGCATACTCCAAGCGCATTATCGACGGACGCCCCTACACCGCGAAGAATCAACTTGTCTCCCGGGGAATCCTCCCGCAGGCCACTTACAACAAGATCAAGGACCACGTCATCGCCACCCAGCCTAAGAAGTAATTGGCCGCCGGCGAACATCGCTGCTGAAAATCGAGGGGCTGACTGCTACCATGCAGCCAGTCCTTTTCTCTTCTCTATGCTGCAGCGATCCGCACGGCTCCAATACCTGCTTCTCGCGCTCGTGGCCTTCTTCGCGCTCACCCACTTCGTCCTGGGCACGCGACAGAACTTCAACACGCAGAAAAACGGAATATCGCTTGCCCGTTCCCCATTCTTCAACGGCTTTCGGAACAACACCGTTAGTAGCTTGCTGCCCGAAGCGAAAGACGCTGGGCTTCGTGTCGGAGACTTCATCGTCTCGGTAAATCAACGCAGCTATACAGGAATGAATGTCCTTGTAGAAGAACTGCGTCGGAGCAGCCCCAACCAGACGATGGCCTTCGGCTACCTTCGTCCCGGAGAGCGTGGCCCATCCAACGCAACCGTAGTTTTGCGTCCACTTCACACACAGTCCACTCCGCTATGGGCTTGGATCGTCTGGTTTGTAATTACCTCCGCGGCATTCTTCTGTCTCGTCACCGGACTGTATGTCGTGTTTGCCCGGCCGCGAAGCCCGCATGCCTGGCTCATTCTCGGCATCTTGGCTTACTTCAACTCGCTCTTCACCTCGGTCTACTATCTCGTCGATCCGCTAAAACCCATTGCCCTGCTGTGGTCCGTGCTTTCGCAGACCGCAATGCCGCTCTGTCTTATGGCCTTTGGCGTCTACTTCCCTCAGCGCTCAGAGATTGACATACGCTACCCCTGGATTAAGTGGCTCTTCATCGCGCCGATTCTTTTATTGCTCCCTATCGATCTCTTGGAAGAGTTTGCCCGTCCTTACAACTTTGCACTCTCCAACTGGACTATTCCGTACGCCCAGACACTCAACACGATCGAGACCATCATCGGCGTTCTCGCCATCTCGTACTTCTTTATCTCCCTCGCACCAAAGATCCGCACCGCAACCGGCGATGCTCGCCGCCGCCTCCGAATCCTTTACGCGGGAACATGCATAGGTCTCACGCCATTCTTCATCCTCGTTGTCATCTCACTTGTCCGTAAGACCGACGTCGGCCAGGACATACCGCAGTGGGTCGTCCTCACTGCCGTCGGCATCCTCTTTCTCTTCCCGCTCACCCTCGCGTACGTGGTCGTCGTGCAGAGGGCGCTGGATCTTCGCATCCTCATTCGTCAGGGAACCAAGTACGCCTTCGCCCGCCGCTCCATCGGCATTATTGGTGCCTTCCTCGCCCTATGGATGGCATGGTCGCTCCGCCAATTTATCCGCGAAGGGCCGGGCCATCATCGCAACGTCGACATCGTCCAGATGTTCGCCATCATTGGAATCTTCTTCGCCTTTCGCTTCGTGCTCTCGCGGCGTCTGCAGCAACGCCTCGATCAGCGGTTCTTCCGCGAGGCATACTCCACCGAGCAGGTCCTCTCCGAACTCTCCGAAGAGGCGCGCAACTTCACCGAAGTCGACCCTCTTCTCAAGACCATCACCCAGCGCATCGGCGACACCCTGCACATCGAGCGCATCGCCGTCTTCCTGCGTTCCGGCGACAGCTACCGCCTGCAACTCGCCACGGGAATGCCCGCACCCCCAATGCTCTCCTCATCGTTCTCGCTCCCGGCAACCTCAACCACCATCACCACGCTCGCCCGCGGCCGGGCCCCTGCCAACGTCTATCGCGACGACCCCTCCAGCTGGCTCGTGGATGCCTCGGACTCCGAGCGTGCTGCGCTCAACGATCTCTCCACGGAGCTGCTCGTTCCTCTCCCCGGCCGCAACCGTCTCGCCGGCGTCATCGCGCTCGGCCCCAAGCGATCTGAAGAGCCCTACTCCCGCACCGACCGCCAGCTCCTCCAATCCGTCGCCACCCAGACCGGCCTCGCGCTTGAAAACGCCGAGCTCTTCGAACATCTCTCCACAGAGATCGCTCACCGCGAGCGCGTATCCCGCGAAATTGAAATCGCCCGCGAGGTGCAGGAGCGCCTCTTCCCGCAGGTCTATCCCCATCTTGAGGGTGTCGATCTCGCCGGTTACTGCCGCCCCGCCCAGGCTGTCGGCGGCGACTACTACGATTTCTTCCTCCTCCCGGGCAGTTCTGGTGGCCCTGACCAGTCCCGCCTCGCCCTCGCTCTCGGCGACATCTCCGGCAAGGGCATCTCCGCCGCCCTCCTCATGGCCAGCCTTCGCGCCAGCCTGCGTAGCGCAGCGCTCCTGCAACCCGGAGATCTCGCCACGCTGATGCGCCACGTCAACCGCCTCGTCTACGAGTCCTCGACCTCCAACCGTTACGCCACCTTCTTCTACGCCGAGTACGATCCTGGCACCCGCATCCTCACCTATGTAAATGCTGGCCACAACCCGCCAGTCATTCTTCGGGGCAACGAGACCATCCAGCTTGAGGCCACGGGAACCGTCATCGGCCTGCTCCCAGACGTCCCCTATAGCCGCGCCAATGTCCTCCTTCACCCCGGCGATACCCTCGTCGCCTTCACAGACGGCGTCTCCGAAGCCATGAACTCCGCTGATGACGAATGGGGAGAGGAAAACATGGTCGCCGCTGCCCGCGTTCTGCTCAATCAGCCGAATGGCGTCCCTAACTGTGGCCAACTGGTGAAGTGCATCATCGACGCTGCTGATCGCTTCACCGCCGGCGCTCCCCAACACGACGACATGACACTTCTTATCTGCAAGATCCGCTAGCTCTTTCGGTCCAACAGATCCAACAGCGGCACTGTCATCGCGGTTGTCGCAATTGCCATCAGAACAAAGACTGTGAACAGCACCGGCCCCAGAATCCCCTCGCGTAACCCAACATTGAGCACGACCAACTCCACCAGCCCCCGCGTGTTCAGCAACACCCCAATCTCAACGGCTCTCTTCCACGACTGCCTGCCTGTCTTTGCGGCAAACGCGGCCCCACCAATCTTTCCCGCTACTGCAGCCAGCAAAACAACCGCCAGCCACTCCAGCCCGGCTCTTGTAAGCATCTCTCGCTGCATGCGAAGCCCGGTCATCGCAAAGAAGACTGGAAGCGCAATCCACACCACCGGTCTAAGTGCACGTCCCAGCATCTCAACGAGCACCTGCCGCCGCGGCGCACAAACTCCTGCTAGGAACGCTCCAAAGAATGCATGAACGCCAAGCGCCTCGGTGACCCGCGCAGCCACAAATGCCAGAATAACCATCGCTGGAATCCATATCCACGTCCTCGATTTGCATCTCACAGCAAGTCGCGCAAGTGCAGGACGGACCACCAGCAGCATCAACGCAGTTAGCGCCACCAGCAGCACTAGCCGTAATCCCGCCTCTCCGGCGCCGCCGCCATGTGTTATCGCCAGCGTCACTGCGAGCAGCGACCACGCCACCAGATCATTGCCTGCTGCGCAGATCAACGCTACCGAAGCTGTTGCCGCATCAACAGCTCCGTCGGTCCCCCTCCGCTCTGCAAGAATTCGTGCCAGCACTGGCAGGGCAGTGATGCTCATCGCAATTCCCACGAACAGCACGAAGCCCACCTTCGACCCATGCGGGTGGCCAAACCGCGCCAGTAAAGCGGGTGCAATCGCCGCACCCAAACAAAACGGAGCCGCAATGCTTCCAACGGTAATCGCAAGCGTGGCACCGCGATTCTGCCCTACCGTCTCAAGATCAACTTCTATCCCCACGAAAAACAGGAACAGTATCAGTCCCGCCTGGCTTACGATCTCCAGTCCACCAAGCCGTCCCGCCGGAAACAACATCGAGGAAGCCGTCGGCAGCAGATGTCCAAACGCCAGAGGACCCAGCAGCAGCCCTCCAGTAATCTCTCCCACCACGAGTGGCTGTCGCAGCCGCTGCGACAGCCATCCACACAACCGAGTCACCGCAACGATCACCGCAATCTGGATCGCAATCAAAAGTAGCTCTAACGTGAAATTCATTGCGCTGCCCGATGCTTCGCCTTTCGGACCTCAATCACGATCACAAGTTCGATCACCAGCAACACCAGCCCCGCAGGAAACATCCTTGAGCCAAGCATCCCTGGCCAGTTCATCCTGAAACCCGATATCCAATCCATCGCAAACAGGCCGATGCCTCCGAAGAACAGGATCGACCCGCACCATCTCCGAAAGCGTGCTGTGATCTCGCTCTCGCCCTTGTACTCTCCGCCGCGCATCTCCCGCACCGGAGCATGCGCCATCCCCTCGTGGTCATACACGCGGCAGCGTATCGTAGGATCTCTTTCAACGCAGCGCGTCGCAAACTGTTCCGTCTCTGCCAGCGAGGTAAAGATCACGCACGCAGGCTCTCGCCCGGACCTCAAATCTTCAGGATCGCCCTCAGGCAAAGGCTGAGGTCCCGAAAACAAAACCGCATACTCTCCCGGCGACATGCGCTCGTTCCAGCTTTGGGGAGTCGCGGTCGGATCAAAGAGCAGCAGCGTACGGGCCATCTTCCAAGTATAAAATCCAGCACTACCTCAGCGATATCACCACAATTCGTCCGTCTGAATGAAAGCTTCCGCCGGTCGCTGTCCTAGCCTCCGTCATCGGGTTCGTCGGTGTCACATAGGCCGCGCTCGAGTACACCCCTGCCGCATCGAAGCTATTCAGCAGGTAGTCCCGCTCCTTGTCGATCTCAGGGTCGATCTTGTGCGTCACCTTGCCATTGCGCTGGTCCTTCTCAAAGCCAATATCATGCGTCGCCGAACCCACCCACATCGGTCGCCCATCGATCGTCTTGTCCGTCTGCCACACTCGCAGATGATGCCGTTCCGCTGCCACCAACAACGGATCGGCGCGCGCGAAAGACATATCCTGTGGCCTGCCGAACAGGAACAGCGTGCTCATCGGCATCTCCGTGTAGGCTTCCTTGTTCAGCGTCTTCAGCAATCCATTCACAATTGCATCCTGTACCGACTTATCCACCGCTACCCAGCCCGCGGCCTTATATGCCGCCTCCACTTGCTCCTTCGTCCCCACCAGGGCGAAGTTCACCATGTCTCCGGGGTTTGCCTCTGCCGTCGTGCTGTCCGAAACCCTCCGGGGAATCGTTGCAAAGACATCAGGAGTGATCAGCGTATTGATCGCAGCCACTGGAGTTCCCGATGCACTCTTTGCGTCAGCCTTCGGGGCTGGCGTGAACTTCAACTTCACCTTGTACTCCCCCGTAAAGGTCAGGTCGCTGCTCGTATTTACCCGCAGGTACAACTTTCCTGTAGTTGGCAAAGGTACCTGTCCTGAGGCTCCAATAGAGAAGGGGACGGAGGCTCCCATATCGCTTACGCGGCCGATCAATGCACCCACCTTCGCCTGGTTCAACGGGAACTGCCGGATGAGGTCCTTCCATCCGCGGTCAACCCCGTCAGCCGAAGCCTTGCGACCATCGGCCATCGACACATCACCGGTTACGGTAAAGTTGGCCGACTCACCGGCGGCCACCACCACGCCGGTATCCAACCAGTCGCTGTCTTTCACGGTGAAATCGTAGCTCTGTTTATGTGCCGGAATGGCGGTTGTATTCTTCGGGTCCTTGTCGCGCATGCCTACGATCGCTTCCACGCGCGGCCCTATCGTCGGTGTCACTGCAGGAGCGGCAACCGGAGCAACAATCGGGGTCGTCACCGGAGGAGCCGCCGGAACCGTTGCATTCGACTGGCCGTACCCCATGGGGCCGGTCTTAACCAGAACCAGTATCGACAACAGTACCGCTATCGGCAGCGCTCTACTCCAGCGTCGCTCGGCAGTTGGAAATCGTTTAGAGTGATTCATATTGATTCCCCAAACTAAGATGCTCAACCCGGGTCAGCCGCGTATGTCGCTTCATGTTTTCGCCAGGAAGATCGTTTCTCTCTCGGCTGCGGCGGTGTGCGCCATCATGCTCTCTGGTTGCCAGGGAATCGTCGCCACGCAGAGTGGCTCGCAGGTCCGAATCATTGACGCCTCCCCAGACGCTCCGGGACTCGACATCTATCAGAACAACGCGGCCATCGCGTACAACCTCGGCTTCGGAACCATTACGTCATACGTTCCTATCGATCCCGGAACCTACACGACCAGCGCAACGGTGGCAGGCACCAAACAGGTGATGTCCTCTTCCAAGGGCACCTTTGTCACCGGCACTCAGTACACCGTGCTCATCGGGAATGTCTCCGCCAGCCTGCAGCAACTCACCCTCAAGGACCAGAGCATAGCCGCTCCCTCAGGACAGATTGCCCTGCGCTTCATCGATCAGGCCACGCGCATCACACCCCTGGACATCTACCTCGTCCCGGCTGGAAAGAAACTCACTGACGTCACCCCGGTCGTAACCAACATCAATTTCAGCACCAATACCGGGTATCTCAATATCCCTACCGGAACCTACACGCTCGTCATGGTTCCCACCGGTACCATTCCCGCCAGTGACACCATCGCCACATACGTGGGCGCACAGATCACCTACACCGGCGGCTCCGCAAGCACAGTCATTCTGATCGACCAGCAACTCGTCACCACGCCGGGTCTGCAGGTCATCGTCGCACCCGACTACACCTCGCCATCGGCCACGAGCTAGTCAACAAACATACCCCTTGTCATCCTGAGCGAAGCGCAGCGGAGTAGAAGGACCTGCATTTCTTGCGCACAGGCACGGCTGCTGGCGTCGCATCCGCAACCCTCGCAAATTGCAAAAGTCGTGTCTCCCGCAAAAAAGATAGTTCTCGCAACTCGCGCAACACGCGCGAACTCCTTGTGTCTACTCCCACCGTACGAAGTTGGCCTGCAGCGCTCAGGCCAACGAAAATATCGAACACTTGGAGACCCTGTATGAAGATCACTCAAGTAGCACTCGCGCTCTTCTTTGCCCTCCCCGCCGCCTCCCTCGTGGCCCAGACCAATGCCTCTATCAACCAGCGCAAAGTAAACCAGCAGGACCGTATCGGTCAGGGTGTTCAGAGCGGCCAGCTCACCGCCGGCGAGACCGCCCACATCGAAAAGCAGGAGTCGGCGATCAATCACGAAGAGCGGGCCATGCGCGCTCAGGACAACGGCCACCTCACTACGGCCGACAAAAAGCTCATCAGTCATCAGCAGAATCAGGAGTCGAAACGCATCTACCGCGATAAGCACAACAGCCGCGTCCGGTAGTTTCTGACCAGATTTCCACCGGAAATGCTGTCAAGTCCCAATCGGCGATAAGTTACATCAATTCAGCAAGATACGTGGTGCCGATCAATTACCATCACTCAGCTATAATCGAAGTAGAAAACAAAAAGAGCCCCGGTGGTGTAGCCGGGGCTCTCTTCTTTGTGCGCAACTGATGGTCGTGTCCCTGAGGTACGGACCTAAGTTTTTTATTTTGAGCATTTACACGATTTAAGGGGGAGGGGTCATGTCAATACGGCAGCAAATCCGGCCCGTTCTCACCCTCGCCCTCCCGCTCATCGCCGCCGAGCTCGGCTGGATGGCCATGGGCATCGTCGACACCATCATGGTCGGCCACATGGCGAACCCGGCCATCAACATCGCCTCCGCCGCCTTGGGCCAGGTCCTTTACAACACCCTGGCCTTCGGCATCGCCGGCGTCCTGCTCTCGCTGGATACCTACCTCTCGCAGTCCCACGGAGCCGGTCGCTTCGAAGAAGCGAATCGCTGGCTCTATCACGGTGTCATCCTCGCCGCCATGCTCGCAGCAGCTCTCTTCGGCCTCATTGAGCTCGCCCCGATCGGCATGCGTCGCATGCCCATCAGCCCGCAGGTCATGGAGGGCGCCATCCGCTTCCTCCACGCCCTCAACTGGGGAACACCAACCCTGTTCCTTTACTTCACCCTCCGTCGGTACCTGCAGGCGTTCAATCACGTCCGCCCCATAGCCTTCGCTCTCGTCACCGCAAACCTCTGCAACGTCTTTTTCAACTGGATTCTCATCTACGGACACAGCTGGGGCGCAATCAAAATCCCCGCGCTTGGCATCGTCGGCTCCGGCCTCGCAACCTCCATCTCGCGCGTCTACCTCGCCCTCTTCATCGCTGGGTCCATCTGGTACGTCGAGCGCAAACACAACTACGGTCTGCGCTCCACACTGCGCCACATCGAGACCTCCCGCCTCAAGCGCCTTACCATCCTGGGCGCTCCCGCAGGCGCTCACATCTTCGTCGAGATCGCCATCTTCGCCACGGTCACCTTCCTTATCGGAACCATGGGGCCGCTTCAGCTCGCAGGCCACGAGATCGCACTGAACTGCGCCAGCTTCACCTTCATGGTCCCCTTTGCCATCTCCGCCGCCGCAGCAGTGCGCGTCGGTCAGGCAATTGGCCGCAAGGCACCCAACGAAGCCGCCGCCGCAGGCTGGACAGCCATCCTCCTCGGTGCCATCGTCATGGCAACGTTCTCCCTGGTGCTGTCAGTCTTCGCGCACCCCATTGCACGAGCCTTCACCCCGGACGCAGCGGTTATCGCAGCCACCGTTCCGCTGCTTTATGTCGCCGCTGCCTTCCAGTTCTTCGACGGTCTCCAGATCACTGCCACCGGCGCTCTGCGCGGAGCTGGCAACACCCATGCCGGCCTCATCGTCCACATCATCGGCTACTGGATCATCGGCCTGCCCGTCGGCTGCTGGCTGGGCTTCCGCATGGGCCACGGGGCGGTCGGGCTCTGGCTTGGACTTTGCGCCGGTCTGATCGTCGCTGGACTCGCACTGACGACGGTCTGGCGCCGCACCACCAGCAATCTCGCACTGCTTCAACCCATAGCAAGGCACGAAGACTCGATCAGCTCATAGGTGTCAGTTTTTCGGCCTGTCTTCTGACAGCCGGTACATCAAGATCGCCATGCGCTTCGCCTGCTGCGGAATCGAGTCCAGAAAAATCGTCTCGCCCTCAGCATGCGAGCCTCCTCCCGTCGCTCCGGTTCCTACCAGGCCCGGAACATAGGGAGCGACGAACGCGATATCGCCCGCGCCGCGCAGCATCGGATCCATCTCGCTCATCGGCGGCAGACCCAACGATTCGTTTACCTGGTTGAGTTGTTTCAGGACCGCGCGACTCGCATCGGTGGGAGCCATGGCAGGGTAGCCATCCTGAAACTCGATCGTCGCTCCGGTTCTCGGAAGATGATCGCGAACGATGGATTCCATCTTCGCCCGTGTCCTTGCTGTCTGATCGTTGTCGAGAGTGCGCATGTCACCTGTCGCGATCGCAATAGGTGACACGATATTGTTCTTGCCGGTGACAGCGCCCTCCACTCCGTTCTCGCTGAGCTTCGCCGTCGAACCACCCATCACAAGGCCGACGTTATAAGTCAGCCCCGGCTCCTTAAGCTCCTTCCGGAACGCATCCAGAATTCGCGCAAGCTCATAAATCGCGCCGTCGCCGAGATGATCTCCGAAGACCTGCGAAGAATGACCGCTTCGACCGCTTGTCTCAAGTCGCCAAGAGCTCACACTCCTGCGGCTGATGCTCTGTGCGTCTTTGCCATCCACTCGTCCGCCCGACTCGAACTCCAGTGCGACGTCGCTCTTCTTCGCCGCATCGATCATGTCTTTGCGCGACAGAGACAATGGCTCGCCGTGGCGTTCCTCATCGCCACTCAACACAATCCTGATCTCAGCCTTGTCCAGAACGCCCGCAGCCTTCATAGCTCTGAGCGCCGTCAGCATGACGACCAGTCCACCCTTCATATCGTTGACGCCCGGACCCGTCGCGACATTGCTGTTAGTACCCGGGACAATCGAATACCGCTGAAAGCTGCTCGAAGGCTCAAAGACCGTATCGAGGTGGCCGATAAGCAGCATGCGCTTGCCGCACTTACCCGCGCCGGCAGGGCAGACATGCTCAGCAACAAGATCCCCCGCCCGCCCATCCACCGACTGCATCGGCTCCCAGTGCGTCTTGAATCCAAGCTCCGCAATCTGCGGCTCAACTACATCTTTCACGGCAATGACGCCCGCCAGGTTCATCGTTCCACTGTTGATGTTCACTAGTTTCTCAAGCAGCGCAACGGCAGCGGGCGTCTCTGAGTCGACCGTCTTGACCATTGCTGATTCGGTGGAATTCAGCCGTTGCGCCTGTGTGGAGGCAGCAACCGCAAGAGACACCGCTCCCACAATCCGCAGAGTCATGCCTGGCGATATCTTCGTCATGGGCGGAGCATAACACGCTACTGGCGAGCCAACTGCTCCGCCGTTCGCTCCAGCACGCCTGCCTGGCGTTCCATCCGGCGCAGTTGTTGCTCGGCGGGGTTGATTTCGGGGAGACGCGCGGACGGGTCATCATTCGAAGCAGCCTTCTTCGACCCGTTATCAATGGGGGATGCCCCCTCATCGAGGGCCGCGTGTAAGCCATCGCCGAGCCTCTCGAGCCTGTCTGCAACGCGCTCCGCTCGGGTGCGGGTATCAGGTTCGGAGTTTCCAACCACCGCCAGTGTCGTTACGGCACGCGTCATCCGGCGCAGATAGGTCACAAACGTCAGCGCCTCTTCCCAGCGCGTGCCGGAGGAGAGCGGAACACGCGGCTCGAGCATGATTCGGTCCAACGTCTCCTCAGCGTCGTTGATCGCCAGTCCGCACGCCCGGCGCGCCGGAGCGAGGACGCTTCGATCTGCGGCGACCCGGTCTGCAGCAGATCCTTTCACGTCCCAGAACCGAAGCATCGCGCGCACGTACTCGGCATCAGCCAAGGCGCCTCGAGCGAGCAGCCGACCCAACTCAGGCTTATCGCGCTCCGGCCACAGCAGCCGCATTGCAATTACCGCAACGAGCGCGCCAAGCAGTGTTGTACCCATTCGTACGCCTGCGAAGCGCCAATCGCGCAGTTGCGGCAGGCTGAGTAGGACGAACGTTGGAGTTAGGAAGAAGCAGTACCAGGCGTAGTCGATCGCATAGGTGGCAAGCGTCAGGACGCTGGTGATTGTGATGGCAGCGATCAACCCGGCTTCGCTGTGTAACGCTGCCGCGAGAATGGCAGCAAGCACGCCGCCCGCGATTGTGCCGCCGACCCGTTGTGCGCCGCGCCGCAGCGTGCCTGAGCTATAAGGCTGCAGCACAATGATCGACGTCATCGCCAGCCAAGCTCCGTGACGCACGTGCACCGTCCGCATCAGCAGCACGTCCACTGCCCCGACGATCAGCATCCGGAGAGCGTGTCGCATCATGACCGAACGCGTCGTCCAGTTTGCTCGCGCGGCATCGATCATGGTCAGCCAGCTGGAACGTAGAGTGGAACCGGCACCGGAGTTGGAAAGCAGCGCCTGGCGAGTCGCGCGGTCGGCATCGCCCGCCGAGACGCGGAACTCGACGCCGCTCCACAACGCCCTTATCGCCTCAAATGCGACCTCGACATTCAACAAAGCGTCGCGCTGATCCTGCGCGAGAAGCGCAATCAGCGATCCTGCTGGAGCGTCCAACGCTCGTACTGCCGCTTCCCGCTTGCGCACGTAGTCGATTGAGTGCGAACCCTCGGGAGTGAAGGACTCCGCGCCATCTGCTGGCCGATGGCCAAGACTGTTGGCGATAGCCCGCTCAGCACGGCTAAGCCATTGCAGCGCATCCGCGATGGCTTGTTGCGACTCCACATCGGGCGCGGTCTCGAAGAGCTCGGTCCAGCGAATTGTTCCGGCGAAGAGGATATCGGCTGTCTCCAGCAGCACTGTCAGTGAGCGCGCACGAATGGTTCGAGCCGTGACTCGCGCTCCCGTCGTGCCGATGGCCGCGCGTGCGGCCTCCATCTGCAGGCGCATGCTTCGTTGCAGTTCGTGCATACGATGCCGCTGTTGCCGTCGATCCTCGCTGCCTGGCGTTGTATTTTGCACAGTGGCGGTGAAACCGGAGAGCAAGGTGTAGCACTGGCTGACGGCGAGTCGTGCCGGCCGGAAAGGATCGAGCGGCCAAAGGAAGAGACTGAGCGCTGCAGCCCACAGGCCTCCCAGTACAAAGGCCAGCGCATTCGCAAGAGCGCCACTGAGCGTGTGCGTCAAGCCGCCGTAACCGGCGAAGTAGATCACCAGAATGATCACTGAGGTCGAGGCAAGCTCTTTGGTAAGCACGCGCGCGAAGGTGATCGCAAAACAGAAGCCCGCTGTCATGATGACCGCTATCCACAATGGCGTTGTTGCCATCGATCCCGCGATGCTTGCAATGGCGCCGCCCACGATCACTGTGAGCATCGTGGTGAGGCGGCTGCGATATGGGCCGCCATTATCGACCAGGATGACCTCGAAGCCGCCCAGCGCCGCCGCGCCCATCGGTCTGCCGAGGTACATGCAGACGATCATCGCGGCCGCGACAGCGATACCTGCCCGCAGGCCGCGCGTCCAGTGAAGCCGCCGTAGCGTGGCAGCCAGGCTTGCGGATGAGGGCATGTTGAGAGTTTAGCTGCTGTCAGCCCGCAGGCTGGTGCTCACGTGTGCGAGCCTTTGAGTGTGTCGTCAATGTAACGGCCGCAGCGAGAATCAGCGCGCCGCCGGTCCACGCGCTGGGCCCGAGGTGCTCGCCGAGCGCGAAGACTCCGAGCAGGCTGCCGATCAGAGGTTCCATGTTGAGCAGCACGCCCGCCTGGGACGCCGGAACCTGCGTCATGCCCCAGTTCCAGAGCAGCGTCGTCGTAGCGGTGCAAAGGATGCCGCTGGCAGCGAGCGCCAGCCATGCCTTCATGCTGACATGTGCGACCGGAGGTAGGCCATAACGCGCAGGAACCCACGCCAGCAGCATAAGCGTACCCAGCAACAGGCCATAGGCCGTGACGACGATAGGCGAATGCCAGTCCATCAGACGCTTGTTCAGCAGAATCCAGCCCAGCGCAATCCCCAGCGACAGCACGATCAGCAGATCGCCTTTAAGCGAAGGCTCGCCTGCTCCCGAGCCATGACGGCCAAGAGCAATCAGAGCAGCGCCTGCAGTCGAAACGGCAAGCGCAAGCCATCCAACTGCGTCCAGGCGCTCGTGCGCGAACAGGGTCGCTCCGACGGCGAGAATCACCGGCATAGTGCCCACCATCAGAGCCGCGTGTGAGACGGTCGTGAGCGACAGTCCGTAGAACTGGATCAGGAACTGGACAGGAACGCCGAGGAACGAGGCGGCGGCGAGAACGCCCCACTCCTTTGCAGTCAGACCCGGGCGATGGGTCGCGAGCAGCGGCACCAGAGCGACCATCGCAAAGAGGAACCGGTAGAGCACCATGTGCGCGAACGACATCTCGGCCAGCGCTATCTTGCCGAAGAAGAATCCGCAGCCCCAGAGCGAGCTTGCGATGGCGCACGCCACGAAACCAAGAGCTCGCCGCTTGTGAGTGGAAGGCATATCTTCACTGTCGCACAAAACGAAGCGGGCGCAGCCGAAGCCGCACCCGCATCTTGCTGTTTCGTTGATCAGCTACCAGACGCGGCAGCTGTTTGCGGGGACCATCGGTGTGCCTTTCTTGCAGCTAAAGGCCGCGGCGAAGCCGGGCTGGTTGACGATGGCTCCGTGTCACGCGGAAGTGGTCGGGCGAGTGCGGATCGGTGAGGACCTGCTGACGAATCACCTCAGGCCGCGAGTTCTCGCAATAGTTCTGCGCGTAAGCCGATGTAGAACCGCTGCGGCGAAGTATAGCCGTCGATCTTCTTGGTCAGGTCGACCTTGTTGATCTTTGGCCCGCTCGAGGTACGCGAGGTATGCGAGTACAAGGCCGCCGTTGTCGGCCGTGTTTTCGCCTAGCGTCAGCTTGCCGTTGACCTTCACGTCGTCGACGGCAGTGAAGGAGCCGTACTCGTTCACCAGGCAGTCGGTGCGAGTGTCGAACTTCTTCGCGTCGTCTGCGGTCCACCAGTCGCTGAGGTTGCCCTTGGCGTCGAACTTGCGGCCCTCGTCGTCGAAGCCATGCGTTAGCTCGTGGCCGATGACGGCGCCGATGTGGCCATAGTTGACCGCGTCATCCTGTTTGGGGTCGTAGAAGGCAGGCTGCAGAATGCCGGCGGGGAAGTTGATGTCGTTCATGCTGGGGTCGTAGTAGGCGTTGACGGTAGGCGGCGTCATCCCCCACTCGCTGTGGTCGACCGGCTGGCCGATCTTGGCGAGCTGGCGGTCATTCTCAAACGCCGTGCCGCGGAACTTGTTGCCGAGAGCATCGTCTGCCTTGACCTCGAGCTTCGAGTAGTCGCGCCACTTGTCCGGATAGCCTATCTTATTTGCGACAGCGTGCAGTTTCTCTTTCGCGCGCACCTTGGTCTCGGCGGACATCCAGTCCAGCTGGTCAAGATCGCGATCCATCGCGTTTTCGATGTCGTGGACCATCTCCAGCATCTTCGTCTTGCTGTCTCCGGCGAAGTATTGCGACACGTAAACCTGACCCAATGCTTCGCCCAGAGCGCCGTTCACCGCGTTTGAGCAACGCTTCCAGCGCGCGCTCTGCTGCGGCTGGCCGGTCAGTGCGCGACCGTAGAAGTCGAAGTTCTCGTCATCGAAACGCTTCGGGAGCCGATTCGCCGCACCCGTAAGCAGGTGATAGCGCATGTAAGCCTTCAGCGTGTCGAGGTCCGTTGCCTGAACCTCAGAGATCATTGCGCCGATGAAAGCCGGATTGGCATTGTTGATCTCCTTGATGTCGGGGGAGCTGATTGCAGTGCGAAACATCTCGAACGCCGGGGCAGGGAAGGTCTGGTTGAAGGTCTCAATCGTCTGCAGGTGATAGATCTTTTCGGGATCGCGCCGCTCGGTGACAGGCATGGACGCTTTGGCCAGAGCCGTCTCAAAGACCATGACGGCTTCGGCATCCTTCTTGGCCTGCTCCGGCGTACTTCCGGCGAGTGTCAGCATCTTCGCCACATGATCAACGTACTGCTTGCGTACTGTCTCGTCTTTGGCTCCAGTGCGAATGTAGTAGTCGCGCTCGGGCAGTCCGAGGCCAGCCTGGTCGACAAACGCGATCTGCTTGCTTGCGTCCTTGAAGTCCTGCTGCTCGCCGTAGCCGAAGAATACGTCGATGCCATTGCGTTGCAGCTTGCCGGCGAGCGCTCCCAGATCGTTCTTGTCGTTAACAGCATCAATCTCGTCGAGCAAGGGCTTCAAGGGCGCCAGTCCCTTAGCCTCGATGGCGTCGGTATCCATGCAGCTCTTGTAGTAATCGCCGATCTTCTGCTCGTTGGCTGTGCGGCCTGCCCCGCCTACCGCTGCCTTCGAGAGGATGCCGTCCAGCGACTGTGTGTTGACGTTGAAGAGCGCGTAGAACTCGTCGACCGCAGGCTGGTCGGAAGGAATGGGGTGGTTAGCTGCGAACTTGCCGCAGGCGAACTTGTAGAAGTCAGTGCAGGGATCAACAGCAACATCGATGGAAGAGGAGTCGAAACCGGGGATCGCTTTGTAAACCTCGGCAGCCTTGACCGTCTTGCCATCTGTGCCCTGGCTCTGTTGCGCATAGGCGGTAATTGTGAGCATGGCAGCCGCGATGCTGCACACTGCTCCGCTGCCAAGGCGCAGCGAAACCATCTTCTGTCTATTCATCCTGTTTCGTCCCTTCGGTATTTCATCTGCTTTTGTATCACTGCGGGAGGCAATGGTTTACGGTTTGGTTGGACGGGCGCATGCTCCCATTGGCGAGCATAGTTCGTCTGTGAAAGAGTAGTAACCTAGCGCGCCCTCTGGGGTACGCGCCCATCATCATGGCGGTTCCAAGCATCATCGACGCGAGTCCCAGCCTCTGCAAGTTGCTGCGGCTGCTTCTGCTCATTTTTGTGACGAAGGGCGCGTTTGCCAAAGGGCCTGACCCGTTGGCTCGAATTCCCTTGGAACCTCTTGGTTTTCCGACACTTCCGAATCAGTTCCTGCTCTCCGGCAGCTCCATGTTTACGGTCGATTTTGTAGACGACAAGCACCTGCTGGTGACCTTCAGCACCAAGAAGTTGCTGAAGCGCCTGGCGGAGTGTCCGGCCACAGATCAAGACCGCATCGTCGACGGCGTGTTGCTTGAGGTTCCAACCGGTAAAGTGTTGGCGCGTACCTCCTGGCGCACGCATGACCGAGGCCAGTATCTGTGGAATCTCGGACACGGGCACTTCATGCTTCGCATGCGCGATACCCTCACGACCTTTGCTCCCATGGCAAACCTTGTCAAGGGCGACGCCTTCAAGGAACTGCCCTTTATCACTACTGAGCGCCGAATCGGCGGTGTGCTGTTGTCACCTGACGCCGACCTGATGATCCTCCAGACCTTGGAGCCTCGTCCATTGCCCTCGGATTCTGTTCAGCCGGCAGCAACACTGTCTCCTGAGGAGCAGAGGGTGCGGCTTGAATCTCCGGTCCAGATCAACTTCTTCCGCTTACTGCAGCAGGCGGGCGAGGAGGTCGTCGCTCGTCCTGGCGGCGCGCTTCGAACCCGCGTCCCGGGACGCATCCCCGCAAACGCTAACGGTTACGTTTCTATCGTTGATCAGGGACATCAGCGCTGGGCCTTCGACTTTCGCACATACAGCGGCAAAGTGAAGGAGTTGTCGGCGTTTGAGTCGACCTGCAGGCCGACTCCAATTCTGGTTAGCCGGGGAGAGTTCATCGCCTTCGGCTGTCATCTCAGCCACACTCCACAGGTCATCGCGGGATTCAATATGAGTGGCGAGGAGATGTGGGAGCAAAACATGACGGAAACCTATGTCGCTCCCACCTTCGACTACGCGCCGAGGGCCGGCCGGTTCGTGATGAGCCGCGTCTTGACGCACAGCTCTGTCGTGCAGGGGGGCGACATCCTAATGCCGGAGTTGGTCTCCGGGCAGAGCATCGTTGTCTACCAAACCGACAGTGGAAGACAGGTACTGCGCATCGACGCCACGCCTGTGGTGCGTGCGGGGCAGAACTTCTCGCTCTCGCCAGATGGACTGAGTCTCGCCGTCGTTCGCGATAATGCAGTAGAAATCCATACCTTGCCGCCGCTGACGCCGAAGGAACGAGACGCGGTGCAGAAATCTGAGGTGTCGGCTCCGAATGACGATGGCGGTGCGCCTGTATCGTTTGGTGAGCAGGGGACGACAACTGACGCAGTTGCTGTGAGGCCAGCAGAGACTAATCCAGTTGCGTCGCAAAGCACCCCGCCTGTCGATCCTCCGGCTGCTGCTGCGAACGCGACGGGGACGCAGCAGTCAGCGCCACCAGCTGCGCCTGAAGCGACGCCCCCGGCAGCCGCCACGTCCGAACATCCGTCCGATAGGTCAGCACCAACTGGCGGCGATCAGAAGCAGGTAAGTCCGGCTGAGTCACCGCGCAAACCACCCACGCTTTACAACGAGCCGGGAGAGAAGCCCGGCGAAGCGAATCAGAAGGCCACTCCACAGCAATAGAAAAGGCCAACTCCGAGGAGTCGGCCTTACTTGTGAATGAGGGCGAAGAGATTCTTACGCGACCTTCTTGGTCGTCGCAGCCTTCACGCGGGCGTTCAGGCGGCTCTTGTAGCGGCTCGCGGTGTTCTTGTGGAGGACGCCCTTCTGGACGCTCTTGTCGAGCACCGAAACCGTCGAGCTGTAAGCAGCCTTCAGGTCTTTGGCGTCGCCCTTGGCGATCGCCTCGCGCAGCGAGCGCAGGGTTCCACGGAGCTTGCTCTTGTTAGCGCGATTGACTGCAGTCTTGGTCTCAGTCTGACGAGCGCGCTTCAGGGACGAAACATGATTTGCCATTTCAGAAATCTCTCTTTAACCCGGTTGCTGTCGGGGAATTTTCGGATGCAGACCTCAGGCTGGCCGGAAACACAGCCTGAACCATCCTCTGCAATCTCTAAGTCTACGGAAAACGGGAGCTAAGGTCAACCAAAAGAACGATGAACGGCTGCTCGACAGCGTCGAAATCCAACAATTGTCGCAGTTACCCCTTTAGATTCACTTCTTAACATCAGACCTCTTGACTGAGGCTCCGTCCGGGGCTACTCTGTGCCCATCTTCGGCACACGATTGGCAAATCTCGCCATCCCGGTCGCAGCTCCCAGACAAAGAACCTTCTCTGTGCTGTCCTTCGGTCGGGCCGCAACTTCATCCACATCCCTTGTATCCAATAAAGCAGAAGATAACCCCGCTTTCCCTGACGGAGGTCAGCCACACACTTGATCAGACAAACCATTGAGATTACCCCAGGTATCGAACCCCTCTACGGAACCCACGACGAAAACCTACGCCTGCTGGAAGACGGGCTGCACGTAACGATCGACCTCCGATCGGACGCGATCCATGTGACCGGCAACGCCGATAGTGTTGCACGGGTAGAGCGCGTCTTTGCGGACTTCGAGTCGCTGCGCAAGGCCGGTGTGAACCTGCATAACGGGGAGTTGCACGGGATGCTCAAGATGGTGATCGCCGACCAGGCGGTGACGCTGAAGTCTCTCGTGGACTCGGGACGACAGCGCTCGAGCGGCGTGAAACGGATGGTTCAGCCGCGCTCGCCCAATCAGCGCAAGTACGTTGAGGCGATTGAGCAGAGCGATATGGTGTTCGGTCTTGGTCCAGCGGGAACTGGTAAGACATATCTCGCAGTCGCGATGGCGGTCTCTGCCCTAGTAGCCAAGAAGGTCAGCCGCATCATTCTGGTTCGTCCGGCGGTTGAGGCCGGTGAGCGTCTGGGCTTCCTTCCCGGTTCGTTGCAGGAGAAGGTTGATCCGTATCTTCGTCCGTTGTATGACGCGCTCTATGACCTGCTCGACCCGCAGAAAGTCGACAAGATGCTGGAGTCGAATGTCATCGAGGTTGCACCGCTGGCCTTTATGCGCGGCCGCACGCTCAACGATGCCTTCATCATTATGGACGAGGCTCAGAACACGACGAACGAGCAGATGAAGATGTTCGTCACGCGTCTCGGCAACAACTCCAAGGCGGTCATCACGGGCGATCTCACACAGATTGACCTGCCGAACCCGAAGAAGTCGGGCCTGTTCGAGGCGCTGCATGTGCTCGACGGCGTCGAAGGAATTCGCTTCTGCCACTTCGAGGATGTCGACGTTGTGCGGCATCACCTCGTACAGCGGATCGTTCGCGCATATGACAGCTACGGACGCGCACAGCAGGAGCTTCCGCTTTCGATTGGCGAGAATGGGATCGCGGAGCCTCCTTCGCTTGCAAACGACAAGAACAAGCCTGTAGCTAAGCCGCAGTAGTTGCAGTGAGATACTATCGTCAGCAGAGAGTGTGCGTATGGCGCTCTCTGCTGACGTTTCCCTTTGCGCGATGATCACCACCACCAAGCGATGATCACGATCGAACCTCCAAGTACCGGCTCCAACCCGTCGGTGCCGGCTAAGTCCGGGCTGACGCGCTTCCTTCGCCGCGCGCGGGAGGCGGTTGGGCTTGCGGGTGAGGTCGAGGTGCTGCTGACTTCGGACGCCGAGATCAAGCGGCTGAATCGCGACTTCCGGGGCAAGAACAAGCCGACCGACGTTCTCAGCTTTCCTGCTCCTGAGGAGATTGCCGGGCAGCACGCTGGCGATCTTGCTATATCGCTGGATACGGCGGCGCGCCAGGCGGAGAGTTTCGGGCACTCACTGGGGGATGAGGTTCGTGTCCTGATGCTTCACGGCCTGCTGCATCTCAAGGGAATGGACCATGAAGTCGACTCCGGAGAGATGGCTGCGCGAGAGGCGGAGTTGCGGCGCGAGCTGCGGCTGCCGGTTACGCTCATCGAACGCGCGTCGCGGCCTGCGAAGCAGATCACGAGGAGGCGAGCGTGAACCTCGGATACTTCATCATGCTTACGTTGCTGCTGGTTGTGCTGGCGCTGGCCGCTTACGTTGACCGTGTCTACTCGGAGATGGGTAAGTTTCTTGCCCGCGAATACCAGGACAACATCGACGCGTGGGAGCAGTCGATTGAGCCGAAGCTGCGGCTCGGGCGAGAATCCATCGCGCTTTCGGCTTCGGTGCTGCGACAGCTGACGCTGGCTGCGATGGCGCTGCTTTGGGGCCTGCATCTTTACCGGCACACGAATGGGCTGGTGGAGATTCCCGGTAATGGCGCGATTGCGCGGGCGATCGCAGAGTTGATCCTGCTGATTCTTATCTTCGACCGTTTGATTCCGCAGATTCTTTTCGCTCGCACACGCGGGCTGTGGATTCGCAAGATCATCTTTGTACTGCAGGTCCTCTTTTACCTCATCCTGCCGGTGACGATCGTGCTGCAACTGCTTTTGTCGATCGCTGCCTTGGCGGAGCCGGAGGACGCGAAGGAGGAGGAGCATCCCTCGGAGGCGATGGACGCTCTTCTCGAAGCTGGCGAAGAAGAGGGAATTCTCGAGGAGTCGGATCGGGAGCTGGTTCGTTCGGTTGTTGAATTCGGCGACAAGGTAGTGCGCGAGGTGATGTCTCCCCGGCCGGAGATCTTCGCGGTTCCGGGAACCCTGACGTTGCGGGAGTTTACGGCGGAGATCAACGAGCACGCCTTCTCGCGGGTTCCGGTTTATGCAGGGTCGTTGGATCATGTGACCGGAATTGCGTTCGCGCACGATCTGCTGAAGGTTCTGGACATCGAAGCGGGTACGCGCACTGTGGCGCAGATTCAGCGCCCTGCGGCGTTTGTGCCTGAGACCAAGAAGGTCGCCGAGCTGCTACGCGAGATGCAGCGCGAGAAGCAGCACATGCGCATCGTGATCGACGAGTATGGCGGCGTCGCGGGCCTCGTGACGATTGAAGATCTGCTCGAAGCAATCGTGGGGGACATCGCGGATGAGCACGACGAGCCGGAGCCGGACGAGGCTCCTGTGCCCGGAGCGGATGGCTCTTATACGGTGCCGGGAAACTTTGAGGTCTCACGGCTCAAAGAGCTGTTTGCCGACCAGATGGAGCAGGCTGAGTCGCGGCCGGCAGAGGACAGTGAGACGACCGACGAGGGTGTTTCTATCGAAGAGGCGCCTGATACGCTGCGGATGCCGGAAGGCTACGAATCGACGACCCTGGGCGGACTGGTCTCCGAGATCGCCGGGCACATTCCTGCGCCCGGCGAGGTTGTGGAGCAGAATGGGCTGCGGCTTGAGGTGATCGAATCGACGGACCGGCGCATCGATCGGGTCCGGGTCAGTCTTGCTGGCCATCCTGCATGACCCTCCCCCTACCAAATACTCGTAAATGATGATTTCAGGTGACTTAGCGGCGTACCTGCGTAAGTGCTCAATCTAAAACACTTACTATAAGTCATTTATTAATAGCTATTTAGCTGACTCAAAACAAAAGGCTCCGGGATTATCACCGGAGCCTTTTTACTGACTACATCCATTGTATCGAGCGAAGGGTAATTAATCGGCAACTCATATTTCATGTTGAATCAAGCACTTACGTGATTAATGGGCTTGACAAGAGTTTTGCACAAGTTAGTTGGTGGTCAGGGTGACGGGAACGCTGTGAGAGAGCGCACCGGAGGTTGCGGTGATGGTGATCTGAGTGGTGGCTGGAGCAGAGGGTGTGGAGGGCGCCGTTGGGGAGGCCATCTTTCCACTGCTGCAACCTGTCATCGTACCGATGGTCAACATGCAGGCGATGGCAAGGATGGAGCCGCGAACGAGGGAGCGTCTGCGGAGGCCGGCGAAGCTTAGCAGGCCGAGAGGGAGAAAGCTTGCCATCACGAGACCGTGCCTGGTGAGGGCAGCCATATAACCGATCGGAGCGGGGCTGGTTGGTGAGACAGCTGTGGCGATTGAGACACCGACCATGGTCGCCGTCGTTCCAGAGACGTTTACAGATGCCGGGCTGAAGTTGCAGCTGTCGCCCGAGGGAAGGCCGGTGCAGGAGAGGGTAACGGTGCCGGTGAATCCATTGGTTCCTGTGAGGTTGAGGGAGAGATTTCCGATCTGGCCGTTGGTTACGGTGACGGTTTGAGTTGACGAACTGATGGTGAAGTCGGCGGTGCCGGCGGGTGCGGCGGGTACGATGGAGCCGAAGAGGCCACCGCGTTCGCCGTTGATTCCGGCAGCGAAGTAGAGCGTGTTGGGATCGCCAGAGGTGGCTATAGTTCCTCCGGTCGTGGTGCCGGTGCCGAAGACGATCTCCCACAAGCCGGAGTTGGCAAGCGGTGCGCCAGTGGAGTTGGTGACCTGGCCTTTGAGCGCGAAGCTGGTGGGGTCATAGGCGTTGATGACACCATCGCCGAAGTTGCCAACGAGCAGTGAGCCTCCGAGCGATCCGAAGCCTGCGGGAGCAAGTGCCATTCCCCAGGGTGCGTTCAGATTGCCCTGACTAATGGCGCGTTTGACGAAGTTGCCGTTGAGGTCGAACTGGTTGACGTAGCCGAGGCCAGCACCAACAGCTTCGCGGCCTTGATCGTTGACCTGAGCGTAGGTGACATAGACGTTGGTCCCGATGGTGTGGATGCCGAACGGCTGGAAGCCAGCGGGAAGCGTGGAGTCGGAGAAGTTCCCTGCAAGGTGTGTTGAAGCGAAGTTGGTATCGAAGACGTCGACTGTGCCTCCGGAGAAGTTGGCAGCGAGGAGAAATGTCCCGGTGTTGTTTTTGGCGATTGCGATGTCGGTGTAGACGGCGTGAGTGGAAGAGTTGTTTGCGACAGTGACGGCGTTCGGCGTGTTGGGATTCCAGGCTGCGATGGTGCCGTCGAGTGTGCCGAAGAGAAAGACAGCGGAGCCGCGATTGGGGATGTTGAAGGCGGTGGTGTCGGGGTTGTAGACGGTGCCGGCTGGCGAACCGTTCGGCGATGTAGAGGACGCTGGCGGAATGGATACGGCGAAGCCTTTGTTGCCACTGGCGTCGTCGACGAGAGAGAAGCCGGTGCCTGCGGTGTTGATCCAGAACTCGGGTCCGATGGAGACTCCCCACGGGTTGATGAGGGTAGGGTCGGTCTTCTGCGCTTGAACGGAGCCGTCGGAGAGGATATTGGTCTGGGTGTAGCTGGTGGATTGCGCGAGTGCTGCGGTGGGAAGAAGAATGGAGAGGCCCGAAACCAGGAAAGAGAGTCGCGACCTTCTGCGGATTGCGTTACTGCGAGATGAGGAGGTCAACGGCGAGGAGCCAATGCCGGCTCGAGAGAGGCATGGACTTTGAGACTTCTGCATAGTGAAAGCTCCCGGATCGCGGCTTCATTTGAGAGTCCATGCGATAACGCGAGGACCTCACCGCAATCTGAGATGAAGCGTAAGTAACGCAGCGCCGTGAGTTGTCAGACGTTTTTCCCGCGCGAGTCATTTGTTTTTGGTTTGTTTGTCGGCTGTATGTCGCCGTGTTTTGAAGGAATTGAAAAAGCCCGGCGTTTGCCGGGCTTTTTGTCGTCTGATGGAACGAGCTTAGTCGATGGATATCTTGCGGAGGAGTTTGAAGTCGGAGAGCATCTTGCCGGTTCCCAGAACAACTGAGGCGAGCGGGTCGTCGGCGATGGAGACAGGGAGGCCAGTCTCTTCGCGGATGCGCTTGTCGAGGTTCTTGATGAGTGCGCCGCCGCCGGTGAGGACGATGCCGCGATCGGAGATGTCGGCGGAGAGTTCAGGCGGAGTGCGTTCGAGTGCGACGCGAATAGCGTTGATGATCGTAGAGATGCACTCGGAGAGAGCTTCGCGAATCTCGGAGTCGTCGATGGTGATGGTCTTCGGCACGCCTTCGATGAGGTTGCGGCCCTTGACCTCCATCGAGAGTGGCTTGTCCAGCAGATAGGCCGAGCCAAGCTGCATCTTGATCTGTTCGCCGGTGCGCTCGCCGATGAGAAGGTTGTACTTGCGCTTGAGGTAGGTGATGACCGCCTCGTCCATCTGGTTTCCGGCCATGCGGACGGAGCGTGAATACACGATGCCCGCGAGCGAGATGACGGCGATGTCGGTGGTGCCGCCGCCGATGTCAACGACCATGTTTCCGCCGGGCTCGGTGATGGGAAGACCTGCGCCGATGGCGGCGACCATGGCCTGTTCGACAAGATGAACTTCAGAGGCCTTGGCGCGGTATGCGGAGTCCATGACGGCGCGCTTTTCAACCTGCGTGATCTCAGAGGGCACGCCGATGACGATGCGGGGGTGAACCATCATCTTGCGGTTGTGCGCCTTCTGGATGAAGTAGTTCAGCATCTTTTCGGTGTGGCGGAAGTCGGCGATGACGCCGTCTTTCATGGGCTTGATGGCGACGATGTTGCCGGGCGTCCGGCCGAGCATCTCCTTTGCCTCTTTGCCTACGGCCTCAACCTCGTTGGTGACCTTATTGACGGCGATGATGGAGGGCTCATTGACGATGATGCCTTTGCCGGCGGCGAAGACGAGGGTATTGGCCGTGCCGAGATCGATGGCGAGATCGCTGGAAAACAGGCTGAAGAGTGACCGCATGTTATGGATGCGGGAGTAGCGCGTCTGAAAGTTGTTCGAAGACATTCGGCTGGTTTCGTTCCTAGGGGTGGATATTACCGTTATTGTACGGCCAACGCATGCTGGTCGCGCGCAGAGGGCGTTTTCAGAGGATCTAAGCGGTTGTCAGTTCAGATTCGAGAATCCGTGACTGCTTCCGGGTTTTGAGTTTGGCGACGATTAGGTGGCCGGTTTTAATGGCTGGACGCTCGATAAAGCGATAGCTGAGCAGGGCGCAGCCGATGGTCATCAACGGCGCGAGCGGCCAGCGCTGGAATATGCTCCAGCCAGGATTTGAACCTCCAAAGTGGGCAACAAAAAAGAGCTGCTGCCAGAGATAAATGCTGTAGGAGAGCCTTCCGAAGTAACGCATAACAGGAAGCTCAAGGAAGCGAGCGAAGAGACTGTGGGGACGCAGCATCGTTCCGAGGATCAGGAACGGACAGGACCATGCGAGAGCCAACGACTGGAGGCGAGGGGTCCATCCCAGGATCACAAGACCAAAAACGACGAGGGCGAGCAAGGGCCAGAAGCGGAGCCACGGGATTAAGCGTGTTCGGAGGCTCTCATTCTGCAACAGGATGGCGATCGCGGCGGGGATGACGAGAGCGTCGAGCCGGGTATCGGTGTGCATGACCGAAGCCTCCGCGCCGAGAACGAAGCGATGAATGCCGACGGCCACGGCGAGCAGAAAGAGTACGGGCACGCGCCAGCGTTTGGGAGCAAAGACGAGGAGGGCGGGGAGCAGGAAGTAGAAGTGTTCTTCGACGGCAAGCGACCAGAAATGGCTGGTATAGAACGGGTTGAGCGTCTGAAAGTGCTGGAAGGAGAAGGTGTAGTTCCGAACGAAGAGGAGCGACGCGAGAATCTCGGGTATACCGACAGGCAGGTGGATGAGGCGGCTGAGGAGAGCGAGTGCGGCGAGAAATGCGATGGCAGGAGGAAGGATGCGAAAGGCGCGGCGGAGGTAGAAGTTTCGGATGGAGATGGAGCCATCGTTGCGTTCTTCGTCGAGGAGGCGTGTGCAGATCAGCAGGCCGGAGATGGCGAAGAAGATGTCGACGCCGAGATTGCCGTGTTGATAGAGCCACATTGTGTTGAAAGGGCCGAAGTGGTGCAGGCTGTCGTGACAGAGCACCACGGCGGCGATGGATAGGGTTCGCCACCCGTCGAGCGTCGGCAGGTAGCCGCGGGTAGGGCGGCTCACGTGAGTAGGTTGTCTCATATCGCAGGGCCAAATCGTGCGAAGTGCGGTTTCAGCAGAGGCAAGGCCTAGGGAGAAAAAGGAGGCAAAGCGTGCGGATCTTCGGAGCGAACTGGCGGAGCCGATTTCGTGAACGGCCCCGTCCGTGCTCAAGGCTACGGAGATTCCTGTCGCGAGTCTGTCCCACGAGAGTGGGACAGGAAGGGCAGGGTGACTGGATCGTTAAGGTGAGGCGATAGGCCAATTTTGTAGGAAGAGGTAGCTGTTCAGAGCGGGTGTCAGAGGCGAAGCCGTGGGCGTCCTGCGTTCGCAAATAGATACAATCAGAGACACGGGAGTAAACAACGATGATTCTTGGCGTGCCGAAGGAAGTGAAAGACCACGAGAGCCGGGTGGGGATGACCCCGGGCGGCGTGAAGGCGCTGGTTGAGGCAGGACATACAGTGCTGGTGGAGCAGAGGGCGGGAGTGCTTTCGGCGATGCCGGATGATGAGTACGAGTCCGCCGGCGCGGAGATGGTGGCGTCGGCCGATGAGGTGTGGAAGCGCGCCGAGATGGTGGTGAAGGTGAAGGAGCCGGTGGAGTCGGAGTACCGGCACTTCCGCGAGGGGTTGGTGCTGTTTACGTACCTGCACCTGGCTCCGCTGACGGAGCTGACGGATGCGCTGCTGAAGAAGAAGGTCACGGGGATCGCCTACGAGACGGTGCGGGACCGTGCTGGGAGCGCTGCCGCTGCTGACGCCGATGAGCGAGGTTGCCGGACGCCTGAGCGTGCAGGTAGGCGCGGAGTATCTGACGAAGGAGCATGGCGGCCGTGGTTTGCTGCTGGGCGGAGTTCCGGGGGTGCCTCCGGGGAATGTGTGCATTATCGGCGGCGGCGTTGTTGGAACGAATGCGGCGAAGATGGCGCTGGGACATGGGCGCGAAGGTGACGCTGGTGGATCTGAATCTGAACCGGCTGCGTGAGTTGGACGACATCTTCAACGGGCGCGTGTTTACGATGGCTTCGAACAGCTACAACATCGAGCGCGCGGCGCGCGAGGCGGACCTGCTGGTGGGTGGCGTGCTGATTCCGGGAGCGGCGGCGCCGAAGATTGTGACCAAGGCGATGGTGTCGAAGATGAAGAAGGGCGCAGTGATTGTGGACGTGGCGATCGACCAGGGAGGGTGCATCGAGACGGCGCACCCCACGACGCATAGTGATCCCTCGTACCTGGTGGATGGCGTAGTGCACTACTGCGTGACGAATATGCCGGCGGCGGTTCCGAATACTTCGACGCTGGCGCTGACGAATGCGACGTTTCCCTATGTGATGAAGCTGGCAAAGATGGGTGCGGAGGCGGCGATCAAGGAAGATAAGGGAATTGCCGAGGGCGTGAATACTCACGACGGAGTGCTGACGTATGAGGCAGTGGCTGCGGCACAGAAGCGCGAGTGGAAGGCCGTAACGGAGCTGGTGTAGCCGCTGAAAGAGAGGCGCGACGATGGCGATGATGGGGAACAGGCGAAAGACCCTTGTGCTGGGGACATGCCTGCTCGTGCTGTTTGTCGCGCTCGCTGCTTTGAATGCGTTTAATAAGCGGTTTTTGGATCCGGATACTACTGGACAGATCTTTATCTATACCGGCCTATCGGTCGTAGCGTTTTTGCTGTTTGTCGCTGTGCTGGTGATGCTGGTTCGCAACGTGTTGAGACTGTATGCGGACCAACGCAGCCGCGTGATGGGAACCAGGCTGCGGACCAGAATGCTGTGGGGAGCGGTGCTGGTGAGCTTGCTTCCGATCTCGTTCATGTTCGCGTTCAGCTATCTGCTATTGAACCGTGCGGTGGACAGGTGGTTCTCGCAGCCGGTGACGGAGATGCGTGACGACGCGAACCGCATGGCGTTTGAGCTGGCGCGATATACGACGGCGAACGCGCGGGCTGAGGCGGATTCGATTGCATCGCGGCTGGTGACTGGCGACGTCCCAGAGCAAGGATGCGCGACCGGCGACAGCGAATGTCTCGCAACGAGATGGAGAACGTGCTGCGCCAGCACGAGATTACGCTGCAGAACGGATTCGCAGTGGTGTATCGAGGATGGGCGCACGACGGCTTCGTTTCATCTGCCTCGGAGCGATGGAGCCACAGCGCAGGTGAGAACCTGGCTTCCTGAGCAAGGTGGCGTGAGCGTAAGTGGCTCGAGCATGCGCGCGAAGGTCAGCTGACGGAAGGGCAGCCGTTGAAAGGTCCCACCGATGCTGCGGTTCTGGAGGCGGCGAAGCGCACCGACGAGCCGGTTTTCAGTGTGGGTGATACGGATTATGCGCTTGGCACTGCCACGATGCAAACAGGGCCAGAAGGTCGTGGTTGGGCTTCCGATGCCGCATGGCATGGCGGCGACGATGACGCGGCTGCGCTCTGCGGCGGACCAGTACTGGACGCTGTTTCGCGGCCGGCGGCAGCTGCGGAATCTGTACATGATGCTGTTGCTGATGATGACGTGCTCTGGCTCTGTTTGCTTCGAGCTGGCTGGCGTTGCATCTTTCAAAGCAGGTGACGAAACCTGTCGAATCGCTGGCCGATGCGATGGAAGCCATCGCGGCGGGCGACTATGCGCATCGCGTGAAGGAGAGCGCGACCGAAGAACTGGGCGAACTGGTGCGGAGTTTCAACCACATGGCCGCCGATCTTGAGGGCAGCCGCAGGGCGGTGGAGGAGTCGACGGTCCAGCTGAGTGCGGCGAACTCGGCGCTTGAGGCGCGCAGGGGCGAGTTGGAGACGATGCTGGAGACGATTCCGAATGGCGTGGCGACGCTCGATCGGAGCGGCGCATCATCCTGACGAACCGCGCGCTGAGCGAGATGATGGACCCGGGTGGCCAGAGGCCATTTCTGGGCCGCGCGATGGAAGAGGTCTTTCCGAAGGACGTCGCGGAGGTGCTCGATCGGCTGATCAAGCGAAGCCATCGCATGGGTTCGGCATCGAGCGAGATCGAGATGGCTCCGCCAGAGGGAGAGTTCGGCGGCACGGTGAACCTGCTGGCGACAGTCGCTCTACTGGAGACGTCCATCGGCAATGAGCGCATGCGGCGCGAGCATCAGGGATACGTGATTGTGCTGGAGAACGCGACGGAGTTGCTGCGGGCGCAGAAGCAATCGGCGTGGAAGGAAGTGGCGCGGCGAGTTGCGCATGAGATCAAGAATCCGCTGACGCCGATCTCGCTGAGCGCGGAGCAGATTCGGCGGCATATCGACAGGCTGGCGGAGACGCTTGCAGTTCCATCAGGTTGATTCGCCTTCGCCAGCAGTGATACGGCGGTCGAGCGAAGTGATTTCGAGTTCGGTGGAGAGCATGCGATCGCTGGTGGACCAGTTTGCAGCACTGGCGGAGTTTCCGACTGCGCAGCCGCGGCCCGCGGACCTGAACACGATCGTTGAGAACTCGCTGGCAATGTTTGCAGGCCGGATGCAGACGATCACGGTGGTGAAGCGGATGGGCAAAGGACTGCCGCTGGTGATGGCCGATCCCGAGGCTTTGAAGCGCGCTCTCGGCAATCTGATCGACAATGCGGCGGAGGCGATGCAGTCAAGCCTGTTGCGCGAACTCCGCATTACGACGCGCCTGCTGGAGAACGGCATGGTGGAGCTGACCGTCGCGGATACGGGTTCGGGGCTGACGGACGAGATGCGCGAGCGGCTGTTTCTGCCGTACTTTTCGACCAAGCAGCGCGGCACGGGGCTGGGTCTTGCGATTGCCGCGAAGATCATTCAGGAGCACCAGGGAACGATTCGCGCGGAGAAGAATGTTCCTGCCGGGGCGAAGTTCATTCATCGAGTTGCGGGCCGCGGCGAATGCGGACGGTGAGCCGGAGACGCCTGCGACAGCGGTGCACGGCGAATGGGGGAGTGACGGCTTGAACCACGTACTGATCGTCGATGACGAAGCGGAGATTCGCGAATCGCTTGAGGGTATTCTGCGCGAGGAGGGCTACCTGGTCACAACCAGCGCGACGGCGACAGAAGCGCTGGAGCTGGTGCGCGACGCTGACTATGACGTCGTGCTGCTGGACATCTGGCTGCCGGACCGCGACGGGCTGGAGACGCTGGGAGAGATTCGCCGGCTGGAGAACGCGAGCATTCCCGAAGTGGTGATCATCAGCGGACATGGGACGATCGAGGCTGCGGTGCGTGCGACGAAGCTGGGTGCGTACGACTTTCTGGAAAAGCCGCTGTCGCTGGAGCGCACGCTGATTGTGGTGAAGAATGCGATGCGCGCGCGGCAGATGCGCGAGGACAACGCGGAGTTCGCGCGGCAGCTCGGCTCGCGGTCGAATGTGACCGGGCAGAGCGTCGCGATGAAGGCGCTGCGCCAGCAGATCAAGCTGATGGCTCCGACGAATGGGCGCGTGCTGATCTTCGGTGAGAGCGGCACGGGCAAGGAGCTGATCGGCAGGGCGATGCATGCGGCGAGCCTGCGCAAGGACCGGCCGTTTGTCGAGCTGAACTGCGCGGCGATTCCTGAGGACTACATCGAGAGCGAGCTGTTTGGCTATCGCCATGGGGCGGTGCAGGGACGGGCCGCCAGGAGAAGCGCGGGACCTTTGAGCGCGCCGATGGAGGCACGCTGTTTCTGGATGAAGTGGGCGATATGAGCCTGAAGACGCAGGCGAAGGTGCTGCGTGCGCTCGATGAGCAGCGATTTCTGCCGGTGGGAGCGTCGCATCCGGTGCACGTGGATGTGCGCGTGATTGCGGCGACGAACAAGGATCTGGAAGAAGAGATTGCCCGCGGGAATTTTCGCGAAGATCTGTTCTATCGCCTGAACGTGATTCCGTTCTTCGTTCCGCCGCTGCGCGATCGCAAGGAAGACATTCCGCTGCTGGTGAAGGAGTTTCTTCGAGGAGTTTGGGCCGCGTTACGGACGGCCGCATGTGGAGATGACCGAGGATGCGCTGGCCGCGCTGAGGCAGTATCACTGGCCGGGCAATGTGCGCGAGCTGCGCAACCTGGTGGAGCGCGTGCTGATTTTGAACCCGAAGGTGCAGCGCATCGAGAAGAAGCATCTGCCGATGCTGGTGTATCGCGGACCGAAGCTGACGGAGTCGGGCGGATCAACACGAAGAGCGAGGAGTTCTCAAGCCTGGTGGAGGCGCGCGAGGCCTACGAGCGTGAGTTCATCCTGAAGAAGCTGGATGAGTTTCACGGCAACGTAAGCCGCGCGGCGGAGGGGCTTGGGCTGGAGCGCAGTCATCTGTATCGCAAGATGAAGGCGTTGGGCGTGACGGTGAAGGAGTAGCTCTGCTCAGCCGAACTGAGCAAGATTCATCCCCAGTGAATAAGCCTCGTTGTCTGCTTCGATCTCGGCCCAGGTGACGGCGCGGCCGGTCTGTGCGGATTTGCGAGCCATCATGCAGCTTCGGGCGCTTTCGACTCCGGCTGCGATCTGGTTCTGGAACTTGCCGCTGGTGATGCTCTCGATGAAGCTGCGATCTTTCATCGCGTCGGCCTCGGCGAGGTTGTCGGTGAAGGCGCCATTGGCAGCAAACTGCCCGGTTGCGGCAGGTGCGCCGGAGTTCCACTCCCACGGTTGATTGCCGAGGATGCGGAGCGCGCCGCTGTAAGGAGCTTCGGCGAGGCCTTCGGTTCCGAAGAAGCGCTCGGAGACGTCGAAGAAGTTGTTCTTGTTGAACTGCGTGGAAGAGAAGCTGAGCTGCACGTCGCCGGGGTAGGTAAAGATGACCTCGTAGTTGTCGGAGGTGTCGCCTGCATTCTTGACGACCTTGCGGCTGCTCTTTGCATAGGCGGCGATCGGGTGCCCCTGCATGACCCAGTTGCAGACGTCGATGACGTGGATGTTCTGCTCGAGCAGGATGTCGCCGGAGAGGTTGCGATACCAGCAGCCAGTTGCGCAGGCGCAGTTCGTCGGCAGATGCGCCGCGGTTTGTCGACGGTAACCGCTGGAGGAGCGTTGTAGAAGGCGGCGATCTGCGCGATCTTGCCGATCTGTCCCTCATGAATGCGGCGAACAAGTTCGACGAACGGCGGCGCGGAGCGAATCTGGAAGCCGACGGCCATGCTGACCTTGCCGTTGGCGCGGGCGGCGATCTCGAGCGCATGGCGCGTCTGCGGGATATCGACGCCGACGGGCTTTTCGCAATAGGCGTGCTTGCCTGCGGCGGTGATGGTGTCGAGATGCTCGACGTGGAAGAACGGCGGCGTGGAGATCTGGATGGCATCGACGTCGGCGCAGGCGGCGATGGCTTTGGAGGCGTCGTGTCCGGTGAAGGTGCGCTTGCTGTCGATCGCAGGAAGACCGAGCGAGGCGTTGACGGCATCGAAGTGCTGTTTGCCCTTGGCTAGCTGGTCGGGAAAGATGTCGGCGAGCGCGGTGATCTCAACGCCTGCGTTCTTTGCGAATGATGTTGCGACCGAAGTGCCGCGTCGGCCGCATCCGAGCAGGCCATAGCGCACGCGAGAGTTTGCGGCGTAGCCGAATGCGGTCTCAGGCTTGACGAAGAGGAGGCCGGAGGCAGTGGCTGCGCCTTGTATAAATTTGCGTCTGTCCATTTGAGAAAGAGTCTCCGTAAGTTGCGTTATGCGGATTTGGTCTGGGCGAGGATGCGCTCGAGGTAGAGCTTCTCCTGGCGGACGTCTTCGATCTGTTGCGGTCCGGAGGTCTCGCGCTCGATGGTGAGGGCGCCCTTGTAGCCTGCGGCGCGAAGGCCAGCGACTACCTTCGCGAAGTCGACGTCACCTTTGCCGATGACGACCTCTTCGCCGAGTTCGGTGGGATTCGTCGGCCACTTGCCATCCTTCATGTGTGTGGCACGGACGTATGGCCCGAGAATCTTGACGGCATCGACCGGATTGGCCTTGCCGTAGAGGATGAGGTTCGCGGTGTCGAGACCGACGCCAAGTGCAGGATGGTTGACGTCGCGAATGACGCGCAGCATCGTGGTCGGCGTCTCCTGGCCAGTCTCCATGAGGAAGCTCTGGCCGTTGTTGGCGCAGTAGAGCGTGAGTTCGCGAATGGCGGCTACGGTCTCCTCGTAGAGCGGGTCGTGAGGATTTTCGGGGATGAAGCCGCAGTGGGTCTGGATCTGTGCGATCCCGAGGAGCTTTGCGAAGTCGGAGGTCTGCTTGAGCGCGTCGATGCGTGCGGCGCGGTAGGCGCGGGGAACGACGCCGATGGTTGACGGGCCTTCCATGAAGTTCCACTTGAGCGGTTCGGGACGGACGACCTCGGCGGTGGTGGCGATGACCTGGTGTTTGTTGAGGGAGTCTCGCATGGTGGAGGCCAGCGCGGGGGTGAACTTGCCGATGTAGCTGTCGAGCGAGAGGAAGCAGGTGGGGATGCCGAGCTTCTGAACGACCGCGATCTTCTCGTCGGGGTTGGGTGAGGGCTTGATGAGGAGGCCGAGCGCGAAGGGCTTGTAGGTCGGTGCCCCCATCTTCTGGGCGAGGGCGGTGTGTTCGAGCGCAAGCGCTGCGGCTGCCGTTGCGGAAAGCTTTAGAAAATCGCGCCGGTCAGTCTGACCGCGCCGGGGTGATTCGATAGGCAAGATTTCGCCGCCTTTCGTTGCGTGGGTGGGGATGGCGACTTTGCCCGTTAGCGGTAACGGAAAGCCGAAGATTCTGCAATGCGAGGAGGATAGGGGCTGCGTTAAGGTGCCGTCAAGAGGAGCGAATTTCTCGGTCGGCGTGTTGCGCCGACCGGAGAAATCCTCGATCAGGGGCGAAGGTTGAGGCGATAGCGGATGGTTCCCGTCTCTTCTCCATCGCCATCGAAGACGAGCCCGCACTTCTCCATCACCCGGATGGATCGCGGCAGCGACGGAAATGTGTGGGCGATGAAGCTGGTGATACGCGTGTCTGAACGAAGGTGATCGATCAGAACGCGCATACCCTCCGTGGCGTAGCCGTGGCCTTCGAACGATGGCAGGATGCCCCACCCGATCTCGCAGGTTAGGGGTTGTTTGGCGAAGGCGCCGAGGCAGCCGATCAGCGTGCGTTTGCCGTCGGGTCCGACAAGCGCGACATAGCGGTGCCAACCGATCTGGTCAGGGTTAGCGGCGAACTGGTCGAGGATGAAGATGAGTACGTGCGGCTCCCAGTGTTGTGGAGGCCATTCGGGATGGATCGTGCAGCCGATGGCTTGCCCAAGCAGGTGATAGTCGCCGTTGGCGGATTGCTCGGCACGGATGCTTTCTGGCGTGATGGCGATGAGCGCGAGGCGCGCGGTATGAATCTCTTGCGTGAGAGGCGATGACATTGCAGGGATCTCCTGAATCGTTTGGAGGCGTGGACAGGCTCGAGAGCGAGTGCAGGTTCGAGCAGGACGCGCGTGATTCAGGCAGTCATAGGCAGGCGTTGAGTGTAGCAGGGAACTATTGTTCGTTGCCCTGCTTGGCAGCGATCTCTTCGAGCTGTCGCCGCCAGTCCAGGTCCTCGACGAAGGTGGACGGAACTGCGCCAGTCTTCGTGGACTTTGACGAAGAGCTCGAGGAAGACGCGCGTGCCGAGGAGGGGTTCGATCTCCTTGCGGGCCGTGGTTCCGATGCGTTTGAGCATCTCGCCGCCCTTGCCGATGAGGATGGCCTTCTGCCCGGCGCGTTCGCAGAAGATGGCGGCGGCGATCTTGGTCACGGGCAGCTTGCCGTCTTTCATCTTCCGCAGGGAGGCGGGTTCTTCGTACCTCTCGATGACGACGGCGGTGGCGTACGGAACCTCTTCGCCGGTAAGCAGAAGAATTTTTTCGCGAATGATCTCGGCGACGAGGAAGCGCTCGGGCTGGTCGGTGAGCTGATGTTTCGGGAAGTAGCGCTGTCCTTCGGATAGCTTGGCCACGGTCTGGTCCAGCAGGAGATCCAGGCCCTGATTCTTGCGCGCGGAGATGGGGATGACAGCGGCGAAGTTGTGAAGCGAACTCCAGTGCGCGATCAGCGGCAGTAGGTCGGCTTTCGCGACGGCGTCGATCTTGTTTAGTACGAGGATGACGGGGCAGGTGAGCTTGCGCACGAAGGAGAGCGCGAATTCGTCTTCTGCGGCGGAGAGCTTACGCTTCTGCGCGGTCGGGGATTTATTGGTCCCATCGGTCGCTTGTGGGAGCCGGTGAGTGACGTCGACGATGAAGAGGACGACGTCGCGCGATTCGAGAGCGTCCTGGACCTCCTGCATCATACGTCGGTCAAGTTGCGTGGCGGGCTTGTGGATGCCGGGCGTATCGACGAGAACGACCTGGGCAGCGGAGCGACCGGCGTCGGTCTTCGTCTTTTTGCGCAGCGGCACTTCCAGCACGCCATTGATGCGTGTGCGCGTCGTCTGGGGCTTATGCGTGACGATGGCGAGCTTCTGGCCGAGGAGCGCATTCAGCAAAGTGGACTTGCCGGCGTTGGGGCGGCCGATGATGGAGACGAAACCTGAGCGAAATGCCATTGATTCTTATTATGCGCCGTAAAGGGACAGGCTCGTGCTTTTCGCGTTCAGGATCACTTTTGCTGAGGTGGATCAAGTTCCTTGAGGAGATCGGGGTTGATTGTGTTCTTCTCCTTCGCGATGCCGAGCAGCGTGGGATAAAACTGCACGAAGGTCGTGTCGACGATGCCGTGCTGTTGATGGCAGGAGTAGCAGGAGGCGGTTCGAGGAAAGGGCTTTCCTGTAGAAGGATTGTCGAAACCGTAAAACGTCCAGCCCCCTTCCTTCGACTTGTCCTTGACGTGAACCTCAAGGCCGGTGACTTTGGTGGACTGGATATGGCCGCGCTTGTTGATTGAGGCGGCGCCTTCGGCTCCTCGATTCTCCAAAACCATGACAGTCTTGTCAGGCCATGTGCCGGTCTGGAGAAAAGATCGGTAGGCGCTGGGGTTTACGAAGACATTGTCAAAGACCGAGTGGTCCGGACTAGCCGTGGCCGAGTAGCTCATGTCGATTCCGGCGGTGAGGAAGACCCATTCGCGATACTTCTCCGGCATTTTGAGCTCGCCTGCCGGAGTGTAGGCGGGGCCGTCGTCGGTCGCCTGCGCTATCGTCGACTGCTTTTTATCGTGTTGCGGTGGCGCGAACAGGAAAAGAAGCAGGAGCGAACAGAGCATGGTGTCCTCGGAGAGACAGAAATTGTGCTGGTGGGAGGATTATACGAATGCCATCGGCGAATCGTTCTCCATTCGTCCCAAGAGTGGAAAGATGTTCTAGGCTAAACTGCTCGCGTATGAGATACGCCCTTCGGCATCTTTTGTTGGCTTCATCACTCCTGATTCTTCCCTCCGGAGTTTCGGCACAGACAGCTCGCGCTGCTGAACCCGCAGTCCATCCTCCGGCGGCGGTTCGTTCGCCTGAGGTGCATGCCGACCGGACGATCACGTTCCGGTACCGAGATTCGCTGGCGCATGAGGCCGCTGTAGTGATCGATGTGAACGCCAAGCCTCTGCCGATGGTGAAAGACGCGGACGGTGTGTGGGAGGTGACGACACCTCCGTTGCCGCCGGAGATTTACATCTACCACTTTTCAGTCGACGGAATCACGCGAGCGGACACCTCGAACCCGACCGTTGTCCATAGCCTGTCGAACCTCTCGAACATGGTTGAGGTTCCGGGCAAAGGGCCTCAACTATGGGACGCGCAGGATGTCCCTCATGGCGTGGTGCATCATCACCAGTACAAGACGGCGACTGTGGTCGGCCTCGAGAACAATGAAAGCGACTATTTTGTCTACACGCCACCGGGATATGAAGCGACCGCGAAGAAGACTTATCCGGTCCTCTACCTGCTGCATGGCTGGGGAGCGGGTGCCTCAGGCTGGACCGCAGTAGGGCAGGCACAACAGATTCTGGACAATCTGCTGGCCGAGGGCAAGATCAAGCCGATGGTGGTTGTAATGCCGCTGGGCTACGGCGATATGACCTTCGTGAAGGACTGGGGAGTGTGGCAGCGGCCGCCGGAGATCGACCACAACGTCTCTCTGTGTGAAAAGGCCCTGCTGACTGAAGTTCTGCCGCAGGTCGAAGCACAGTACAGGGTCTCGAAGAAGCGAGAGGAACGGGCGATCGCCGGATTTTCCATGGGAGGATTACAGGCGCTGAGCACAGGGCTGACTCATACGGATATGTTTGCGTATGTGGGAGGCTTCAGTTCCGCAATCCATGCGCTGAAACCAGAGCAGGTGTTTACGGGACTGAACCCCGCCACGGACAACCTTAAGGTGCTCTGGGTCGCCTGCGGGGTGGATGATGGGTTGATTGCGGCGAACCGCAGGTTCGTCGCGTGGCTGGAGACGAAGAAGATTCCTGTAACCCAGATCGAGACCCCAGGACGTCATGCATGGCCTGTGTGGCGCGACAATCTGATCCAGTTCACTCCGCTGTTGTTTGAGGCGAAGTAGCCCAGTGAGGACGGCTTTCGCAACGCGATGGCTTGCAGCGCTCTGTTGCGTGGGCATCATTGCGTCGGCTCAGCAGCCTGCAGGGTTTCGTTCGACGGAGGTTCATCTCGACAAGCGTGTAACGTTTCGTTTTGCTGCTCCTTCGGCGGCAAAAGTAGAGTTAGTGCTGGAAGACCGAGCTGCGAGACTGCTGATGCAGAAGGACGGAAGTGGCATCTGGAGTGCGACCACCGGGCCGCTTGCACCGGAGATCTATGGCTATCGTTTTTCTGTGGACGGCAAGGCGACGGTCCGTGATCCGCAGAATCCTGCGAAGCGCTACGGCAATAGCCTTCTGGTGATTCCGGGAGACCCGCCACGACCATGGGAACTGGCTGCAGTTCCGCGGGGTGCGGTGACGCATCACAACTACGTCACAAAGACGGTGGTGGGGTTGCCGGAGAACCGGAGTGAGTTCGTGGTCTACACGCCCCCTGGCTATGATCCGAAGGCGCGACCGTATCCCGTGCTTTACCTGCTGCATGTATGGGGAGACGAGCCGGGAAGCTGGGTGGAGTTTGGGCAGGCCGATGTGATTCTGGACAACCTGATCGCTCAGGGCAAAGCGCGCCCGATGGTAGTAGTGATGCCATTGGGATACGGCGAGATGAGCTTCTCGAAGGACTATGGTCTGTGGAATGACCGGAGTGCGGTGGCGCGGAACCTCGACCTCTTCAGCAAGGCTCTACTCGCGGAGGTGATGCCACAGGTTGAGCAGGGATATAACGTCAGGCGAGACGCGGAAGGCCGAGCGATTCTAGGCGCGTCGATGGGTGGGCTGGAGAGTCTCGCCGTTGGGCTTCTGCATCCAGAGACGTTTGCGTGGGTGGGTGGCGAGAGCTCGGCGTTGCAGCATCAGGACTTCTCAGTACTCCTGGCTGGCTTCAATCCCAAAGCCTCGGAACGGCGTCTGGTATGGATGGTCTGCGGGAAGGACGATGAGCTTGCCGGGGACAACCGCAGATTGGCGGCGTGGCTGAAGGCGAAGGGGCAGCCCGTCGATTTCGAGGAGCCGGACGGGACGCACAGCTATATCGTCTGGCGCGAAGGGTTGGTACGGTTTGCACAACTGATCTTTAGGCGGGCATCAGGCTAAGGACTGGCGGGCCTAACACAAAAGCCGCAAAATGCACCAACGGTGCCAACCTGCAAGGTGCGCCTGCTCGCGGGATAATAGAAGTAGCGCATGGAATCCTTCTTCATTCGGTTTAAGAACGTGCTTGTCCTGGTCGCGGTGCTTTTGGCGCAGACCATCGGGCTGGCCATTCAGGTACGACGGCCCGTCGAGTCGGGTGCGCCCGACAGCGAACAAGTGACGCTGCTGCGTCATTGGGCGGTCGCGGTGGTGACCCCGTTTGAGCGCTTTTTTCATGGCATCGGATACAACGTGCGTTATGGGTGGACGAACTACGTTGATCTGCGCAATACAAGGCAGCAGAACCAGGACCTGAAAAACGAGGTTGCACGGCTACGGCTGGAGCAGGCGCAGTTGTCTGAGGATGCGATGCAGGGTCATCGTCTGCAGGAGTTATTGAAGTTTCAGCAGCACTATGTGGCGTCGACAATCGCCGCGCAGGTGATTGGAACCAGCGGCACGGACCAGTCGCGCGTGCTCTACATCGACAAGGGAGCGAACGATGGCCTGAAGGTCGACCAGGCGGTGATCACGCCGAATGGCATCGTCGGCAAGCTGCGCGAGGTGTTTCCGCATACGGCGCAGGTTTTGGTGATCAACGATCAGAGTTCAGGCGCCGGTGTGTTGCTGGCTTCGACGCGAATCCGGGCGATTCTGCATGGAAGCCAGGGCGGACGCATCGTGATTAATAATCTGACTCCGGACGAGCGAATCAAACCGGGCGAGCAGGTGCTGACGTCTGGCGGGGATCAGGTATATCCGCGAGGGCTGGCGGTAGGGACCATCGAATCCATTGCGCCGGACCCTGAGCACCAGCCGTATACGTCTATCGTCGTGAAGCCCGCAACGAATCTCTTCCAGCTTGAAGAGGTGCTGGTGATTACGGCGACGCAGAGTGATCTGACGGCTCTGGCGCAGAAGGACCTCGCGCAGGGAGCGGCTACAGCGAAGCAGATGGCTGACGCGAAGGCTGCAGCCGATGAAGCTGCTGCCGAGGCGGCCGCGCAGTCCGCCGCGCAGATCGTTGCCGAACGGCTGCCAAGTATTCATGAGGCCGAGACAGCGACAAATCCCAACGCTCCTCCTGGTGCCGCGAATGCGTCAAAGCCCACCAATCCCGCCACCACCGTACCCAAGCCACTGCCGACGTTGCGTCCGGATCGCTATACTCCGGGGACCACGCCGCCCGCATCATCGTTGACACCCGGTGCCGGACACCCGCCGACAGCCCCCCACGCACCTGCAGCGACCTCCACTGACGATGGGGTCGCGCCGTCTGGTCCTCCAAAGAAGGACGCAGCAAAACCCGAGACCTCGACTCCGAACAACTGATATATGCCGAGCTTAAGTTACACATCACGCCGAGAACTCGAAGAGCACAGCTTTACGCCCGCAGTAACGCTGCTGGTGCCGGTGGCGGCCATTGTGCTGCAAGTGCTGCTTTCCAAGCTCTATTGGCGGTTCTCCTATCTGGATCTTCCGCTGATTGTGGCGATCTTTTTCGCTGTATCGCGACGCAGCCCGGCGGCCGGAACGCTGACCGGGGCCGCGATTGGCCTGGTGCAGGATGCTCTGACGGGTCGGCCCATCGGCGTGAACGGGATGGCGAAGTCCGTGATTGGCTATATCGCAGCAAGCATCGGCGTACAGGTGGATGTGGACAACATGACCACGCGCGTGGTCATGAACTTCGGCTTTTCGCTTCTCAACAGCCTGATACTTTTTCTTATCAACCGTCGCCTGCTGGGGCAGGCGGAGATTCATCTGCAGTGGGTCCCGGAATTGGTACGTGCCGCAGCGAATACGGTGGTCGCGCTTCCCATCTTTCTTCTTCTCGACTACACCAAACGCCCCGAATAATGCGATGAAACGTCTAATCTTTGTTCAGGAACAAGCATGGAACTAACACCACAAAGCGAGCTGGCGCTGCGCAAGGCAGAGAAGCTGCCTACGGCGAAGCTGCATGCTGCCCAGTACATCATCGCGCTGATTCTGGTGATTCTGGCGGCTGGTCTGTGGAGGCTCGAGGTCGTAAGCGCCGACAACTTCCGCGCACTTGCCGAGGCCAACCGTATACGCAAGGTTCCTGTGCTGGCTCCGCGTGGCAGATTGTTCGACCGTGAAGGACGGCTCCTCGTGGATAACTATCCATCTGTCTCCTGCTTTTTGCTGCGGGAGCAAGTGAAGGATCTCAATGCGGACCTGCCGCTCATCGCCGCCGGGTCTGCACATCACTCCGCGAACAAATTCAGGCGACGCTTAAGCGCTTTCAGGCGGCGCCAAAGTACCAGCCCATTCCGCTGAAGCAGGACATCACTCCTGACGAACAGGCCTTCATCGAGGCGCACCGCAACGAACTCCCCGAGTTGGAGACACTGGATGAACAGCGCAGGCTGTATCCGCGCGATGGCTTTGCTGCTCACCTTATCGGCTACGTGGGCGAAATCTCCGAGGATGACCTCAATAAATCCAAGTACGCCTTCTACCAGCCGGGTGATGTTGTCGGAAAGTCGGGCGTTGAGGCCACGTACGATTCGCTGTTGCGCGGTGTTGATGGTAGCCGCGACGTCATCGTGAACTCGCATGGCAAGGAGATCGGACGGCTGGGGTACACCATGGCTCAGCCCGGCAAGGACCTAAAGCTAACTATCGATCTCGACTTGCAGATGGCCGCCGAACGAGCGATGGAAGGGAAGACAGGCGCGGTCATTGCTATGGATCCACATACGGGGGAGATCCTTGCTCTGGTCTCAAGGCCTACCTTTGATCCGAACCAGTTCGCGGTACGTCTCTCGAAGAGCTACTGGAATGAGATCCTGACCAACCCCGACCATCCGTTGCTGAACAAAGCCATTCAGGCGCAGTTGGCTCCGGGATCCACGTTTAAGATCATCATGTCGTATGCCGGTTTGCAGGAGAATGCCGCACAGGACATGCATGTAATGTGCAGCGGCGGGGCATCTTTCTACGGACACTTCTTTGCCTGCGATAAACGTCACGGCATGGTTGACGTTGAGCATGCGATTCCATGGTCGTGCGATACGTTCTACTACACCCTGGCCAACAAGCTTGGAATCGATACGATTGCGAAGTACGCGACAGACCTGGGCTTATCTCAGCGCACAGGCGTTGACTTGCCGGATGAGGCGAGCGGAACGATGCCGTCGACTTCCTGGAAGATGAAAAACTTCCATGAGAAGTGGTATGCAGGCGAGGTAATTTCTGTAGGCATCGGACAGGGCGCTGTGGCCTTAACTCCTATTCAACTGGCTCGAGCCATCGGGGGTATCGCTTCCGGCGGAGCATTGAAGCGGCCGCATCTTGTCTTTACAGATGAAGTCCCGCCAGAGGAGTTGGAGGCGATTCACGAGACCTTCCCAGGATCGGGCGACAAGACGGTGCCGCTTTCGACCGCAAACTGGCAGTTGATCACCGATGCCATGGCTGCGACGACGACGAGCGGAACGGCGGCTCCGGCGCACATGGAAGGCATCGACTTTGCCGGCAAGACCGGCACGGCGCAGGTGGTGAGCCATAGCGCAGGTATGACCAGCCTGGGAGTTGGAAAAGAGCGCGCAAACGCATGGTTCGTCGGTATGGCGCCGCGGCGTAATCCGGATATCGCCGTCGCGGTGCTTTGGGAGCACGGCGGATGGGGGGCCGGCTCCGCGCCCGTCGCCGCGCAGATCATCAACGCCTTCGTGACCAAGCAGCGCAAGCGGGAGAACAACATCAAAATCGCGGAGAAGCCGGCTACTCCCGCTCCGGCGTTGCCGGGACAACCGACTGCCCAGGTAACACCCGCTCCGGCTATTCCGAAGAGCACGGAGGCCTCGAACTAACCATGTTCCGCCTCTCCTCTTATCGCGACTTCGACTGGGTTCTTCTCGGCTTCGTCGGCATTCTGTCCGTTATCAGCGTTCTTGAGATCAAGTCGGCCACACTGCACACCAAGTTTCATGGCTTCGAGACCAAGCAAATAGAATTTCTCGCCGTTGGTTTGCTCCTTATGTTCCTGATCTCGATGATCGACTACCACCGGCTGCTCGACATCGTGCCCTGGGCCTATGGGATCAGCATCCTCGCGCTGCTCGCGGTAAAGCTGGTGGGGCAGAAGGTGCTGGGTGCACGGCGCTGGATCAACCTCGGTGGCGGGGTTCACTTCCAGCCCTCGGAGTGGGTAAAGCTGGTTCTGATCATCGCCGTCGCTCGCTATTTCTGGAATCTTGGCGGCCGTGAGCTCAGCTGGACCGACATCGGCAAAGCCTTCGCATTGGTCTGCATCCCCATGGTGATGGTGCTGACCCAGCCCGATATGGGCACCTCGCTGACCTACTTTCCCGTGTTGCTCTGCGGACTCTTCCTGGGAGGCATCCGCTTCAAGCAGGCGGCGATTCTTCTGCTGATCTTCACTGTGCTGATCGGAGGCGCCTGGAAGAGTGGCAAGCTCCTGAAGCCCTACCAGAAGGCCCGCCTCACCTCGTTTATCGATCCGGACGCCGATCCCAAGGGAAAGGGCTACCAGATTCGCCAATCCCTGATCGCCGTGGGCTCGGGTGGAATCTGGGGCAAAGGCGCCAATAAAGGAACTCAGACGCAGGGCGACTTCCTGCCAATCCCCTATACCGACTTCATCTTTGCGGCCTTCTGCGAGGAGCACGGCTTTGTGGGCGCGCTCGGGGTTCTTCTGCTCTACTTCCTCATTCTGATGCGGCTGATCCAGAACGCCCAGACCGCCGCTGATCTATCTGGAACTTTTATCGTCATGGGCATTGTGGCGGTGATCATCTTTCAGATTGCCGTCAATATAGGTATGGTCGTGGGTCTGATGCCAGTGACGGGAATCCCCTTGCCGCTAATGAGCTACGGCGGATCATCCATTCTGTTCACCTTCCTCGCGCTGGGGATCGTAATGAACGTCCGGATGCGGCGGTTTGTGAACTAGGCTCCCCTGCGGTTTTTGTGTCGGAGTGGCGACGGTTGCGCTTTTAGTGCAATACTATGGACAGCAACCTGACACCGGCTGTAGATGCCAAGTCAGCGTTTTATCCCGCTCCTGCCAGGCGCACGCGCCGAGAAGCGGCTAACAAGATTTGAAGAAAAGGCCGGCCAGGCGAGAGACATCGAATCCGTTGGCCGGACAGGTTTCAGGGAAGATGAGTGCATCCGGATGGCAAACGGCCCCGCTTCAAGCGATTGATCTTGAAGTTGTTACGGTCACCAAGTCCGCATGCCGGCAGCAGCTGCTCGAAGGTTCCCCTGGTGTATCCGATCTCTATTATCCCGCCGCGTCCCGATCCTGGGATCTTGCCGCGGGCAGAGTTCTTTACCCATCCCATGAACGGTCATCCGGTCGTCCATTCGAGTTTCAGCTGGTCCCGTATCCTGTCCGACACACCGGTGAGCTTTACCTAGCAACTCAGCAAGGTTGAACTCCCGATCCTCCTCGTCTTGCCTGCGGAAAGAGCAGAGCAAATGTCGAAGGAAATTTATATTTCAAGCACGCCGCACGAGACGCGGCTTGCCATCGTCGAAAACGACGCCCTCGCGGAGATTTACTACGAACGCGAGAACGAATACACCCTTGCAGGTTCCATCTATAACGGACGCGTAACCCGCGTTCTGCCGGGCATGCAGTCCAGCTTTGTGGACATAGGCCTGGAGCGCGATGCGTTCCTGTACATCACCGACTTTATGGAAGAGGCCGGCGACTCCGCCGACTTTGAAGCCGACGGCGCACAGCGCAACGGACGCCGCGAAAACGGTAATCGCGATCGTGGAGCCCAGGAGCCGGTCACCCTTGAGGGCACCCCAGCGGGCGAGGAAACCGGTCGTAGCTCAGATCGCGGCGACCGAGGCCGTGGGCGTGGACGGCGTGACCGTCGCGACCGCGGTGGCAACCGCGAACGCCAGCCTGGAACAGAGAACACCTCGACGCCGGACCCTGTTGACGCAGTCAGCTACCCGGTCGACGAGAACTACGCAGTCGAAGAGCCAACCGAAGAGCTGCAAGCTGATCGCTCTGAGAACGTCGGAGAAGGCGCTCCCGGGGCCGATGGCAGCCGTCGTTGGCGTGGACGCCGTGGACGCCGTCGTGGTCGTGGCCAGCGTGACGACGCGCGTCAGCAGGCCGGAGCGGCGCCGCAGACCGAGACACCAGCAGATGATCCCTATGAGTCGTCACTTGAGATCGACGGAGCAGCCGAGCCGCAGACCCCCGCCGCTCCTGAAGTTGGCCTCCGGCGTAAATGAGTATCCCCAGGAGAATCGTCGCGAACGCAGCGATCGTGATAATCGCAGCCGTGACGATCGTGGCCGCGGAGGCCGTGATCGGGGACGTCGCGTTCCCCGAGGCTTTGCGCCCCGGACCTCGTTCTATGGCATCGAAAGCGCCTACGACGAGACCGCTGCGCAGGATGCACCCGCGTCCGAGCCCATAATTCTTCCCGGTGAGTCGCTCTCGAAGTACCGCACCGGCGGAGAAGAGCCTGCGAGCGACCAGAAGGCCGCGGCACCCGTCGCCGCCGCGCCCACCGTGCCTAGCTATGAGATTCCTGCAGGCTGGGATGGTGGATTTGTGCTTCCCGGCGAGACCCTCTCACGTCGCCGCAGGCCGGAGCCGCGCGAGCAGGTTGCCGCACCGGCAGCTGCTGCAGCGCCCGCAGTGGTTGAAGTGCCGGCGCAGGTAGCAGAGCCCTTCGTTGAGGAGCAGGTCAAGACTATAGAGCCGGTTGAGTACGAGCCCACAGAGGCATCGGCATCCTACAGGTTTGATCCCATCCCGCCCAGCGAGTTTCGCCAGAGTCCTCCGGTTGAAGAGATGGAGTCCGAGGTCGAGGAAGTAATCGAGCAGCACTCCGAGCTTCCTCACGCGGAGATCGAGCAGCTTGAGCTTGGTCGTACCGAGGCCGAACACGACCATGCTCCGGTATTTAGCGAGACAGCGATCGAAGATACCCCTGAGGCCGTCGCAGGTCATGAGGTTACCTCGATCCACGCGAGCGGAGAGATGGAAGCTCCTCCCGCGCCAATCGTTGATCCAGTGGAGACCGAGGCCATGCACCAGGCATTTGAGCCGGGTGTTGGCGAGGTCGAAGAAGAGGTGATCGACGACGACGATTACAACCCGGCGATGCTTCACGCCAGCTCGGTCGAAGAGCTCGACGATCTGGATGAGGAGGAGACTCTCGAAGGCGCGGCCGATCTGGGAACGATGATCCGCGAGATGTCGATCGACGAGATCACGAGTCAGGGTGCAGCGGAAGAAGAGGACGAAGACTTCGAGGAAGAGGATGCCACGTACGACAGCTTTGAGAGCGTGGACGAAGAGCCGCTCGAGGAGTCAGAAGACTCCGAGGACACCTTGGTGCAGGACGAATACGCCGAGGGCGTAGAAGCAGCTCCCGCTGGCGAAGTCGACGGGGCGGCTCCCTCACCGGATCGCGGACGTGACTTCGATCGCCGGCGCGGAGGTCGTCGCGACGGACGCCGCGGCGGACGCGATCGTTCGCGTCACGCCGGAGGTGGTGGAGATCGCGAGCGCAGCGGTGGCCGCGGCCGTGGTCGCAGCTCCATGCAGGCGACCAATCTCCCAGCCATCAGCGAGCTTCTGAAGCCCGGCCAGGAGATCCTGGTGCAGATCGCCAAGGAGCCCATCGCCAAGAAGGGCGCGCGCATCACCTCGCACATCGCTCTCCCCGGCCGCTTCCTGGTCTTCATGCCTACGGTCAATCACACCGGCGTCTCGCGCAAGATCGAGTCCGACTCCGAGCGTCGTCGCCTCAAGGAGATCCTTCTCAGCGAGAAGGGCGATGCCTCGGGTGGTTTCATCGTTCGCACGGCCGCCTCCGGCGCCAGCGAAGAAGAGCTCCGCTCGCGACCTGCGCTTCCTGCTCAACCTCTGGGCCGACATCAAGCAGCGCTCCGAGTCGTCCAAGTCTCCGGCGCTCATCTATCACGACCTCAACCTCGTCGAGCGCATCCTGCGCGATCAGGTGACCGACACGTTCTCGGCCATCTGGGTTGATACCGAGGGCGAGTACGAGCGCGTACTGCGCTTCCTGCAGCGCTTCCAGCCCTCGCTCATCCGCCGCGTCAAGCTCTACACCAAGGAGACGCCGCTCTTCGAGCAGTTCGGCATCACCGAGGAGATCAACAAGGCTCTGCGCTCCAAGGTGTGGCTCAAGTCGGGTGGCTCCATCGTCATCAACCAGACTGAGGCTCTCGTCGCCATCGACATCAACACCGGCAAGTACGTCGGCAAGACGGCGCGGCTCGAAGACACCATCGTCAAGACGAACCTCGATGCGATCCCCGAGATCGTTCGCCAGATTCGCCTGCGCGACCTCGGCGGCATCATCATCATCGACTTCATCGACATGGACGAGCGCAAGAACCGCAACCGCGTCATGGCGGCGCTCGAAGAAGAGCTGAAGAGCGATCGTGCTCCATCGAAGATTCTTCAGTTCAACGACTTTGGCCTGGTTGCCATTACCCGCAAGCGCGTCAAGCAGTCGCTCGAGCGCACGCTCTCCACGACCTGCAACGTTTGCACGGGAACCGGCATGGTGAAGTCTCCGGTCACGGTATGCAACGACATCTACGTCGAGATGCGCAAGATGTCCCGCCACCTCGACCGCGGCGACGTGATGCTGCGGGTTCATCCTGACGTCGTCAAACAGTTGAAGTCGTCCACAAAGTGGCTGCAGGAGATGGAGGAGATCGTCGGCAAGACCATCTTGGTCAAATCAGACCCCGCACTCCACCCGGAGCAGTTTGATATTCACTAACCTTTGAGGTTATCCTCGCATCAAGGGCATTCCGGTATCGGGATGCCCTTGTCTTCTTGCAAGCGTCACAAAATAAGTGGATTACTGTAATCCAAAGTCTCATTTTCTGCGTCCTACACAACAAGCAATTCGAATCAGTGTTCTGATTGTCAAAAGTTCTGTAACCGTCCGGGGGAGTTTCAAGGATGCACTCGATCAGAAGAAACACTTTCGTCACACCGTTGCTTCGCATTGCTGCCGTCACTCTTTGCGGCGCTGCCGGCACTCTATGCCTCTATGCCCAGGCTCCTGCCTCGCAGCCGGGCAAGCCAGTCGATCTCAAGGCAATTCTGAACGCGCCCATTGATCTCACTCGGCCTGCCGAGATTGGATACAGTTCAAGCGCAGGAGCCGTGGAGACCGCATCGGCCGAGAACTTCGATCTGCGCGGAGGTGCGGAGCAGCCACCCCCGCGGCGCCCCTACAGCCGCCGGCCCAACTATTCCGACCGCACGCACAACGCCGATGGCTCCAACAAGTTCACCTTCGCAGCTGGCGGCGGACTTACCATTCCGGTTGGATCTTCAGCCTCGGACCTGGGCGTGAGCTGGAAGTTTCAAGGCGCAGGCGGATACAACTTCAATAAGAAGTTCGGCGTGTTGCTGGAATACGACTACGACAAGTTTTCCTTGACCAGTAGCAACATCAACAGGCAGTTCATCCGATACAACAGTCTGAATCTGGTCGATCAGAACGGACAGCGCGTCAGCTTTGCCGGGCTCGATGGCAATGCCCATCTCTGGTCAATCACACTGAATCCGATCTATCACTTCTACCAAGGCGAATCGATGGGCGCTTATGTCATCGGTGGAGGTGGCTTCTATCGTAAGGTCACTAACTGGACCTTGCCCACCACCGGCTTCTACTGCGACTTCTTCGGTTTCTGCTATACCTTCACGCAGAACCAAACCTTCGATCACTACTCCAACAACGCCGGCGGCTTCAATGGTGGCGTAGGTTTCACGTACCGTTTCTCGCGCTTCGCATCAGAGAAGTTCTTCACTGAGGCCCGCTACGTCTGGGTCGCCAACTCGCAGAGCAGCAACTCCATTAACGGCCTCTATCCGGAGAACAACAAGCGCACCAGCTACTTCCCAATCACCTTCGGAATACGCTGGTAGCTCAGCTTCAGCCCGTCCATCAGGCCCGGCATTGCGCCGGGCTTTTTATGCGCTGAACGCTTCTTAGGATAGGTGAAGCCAGAATCCCACAGCGACCCCGACAACCGCACATCCGCTGGCAAGCAACATATGAATCAGCCCGCGCTGCATGACCTCCTCGGTGTTGCGCCACATTGCGCCAATCAGCACCACACCCAGGAGAGCGGCGCCGACCCAGGGCGCCAAACTCTCCGCTGCGATCCACGAGGCTGCATAACCGGCGACGGCCGCGCTGACAAACCAAATGCCGTCCTGAAGCAGCAAATAGATGCCGGTCAATCGCTGATCCTGACGCACCAGCGAAGACAACATTCGCACCACGCCAAAGACGAACACTATCGACAGGCCGACCGCCACGATATAGCCAAGAATCAGGGAAACGGCGATCAGTATGACGGAGATCATAGGCGAGCAGGTCCCCTTATCAGACCATGAGTTGCCGGTTAGACGGCGCGGGTATTTTCGCGTTGAAAGAATCGGCTTCTATTTACGCATAGCCGTTTCAATGTCGGTCGCTTCGTGGGGAAGCTTCGCTACCAGGTCAATCAGCTTGCCATCCGCATCCACGTAGTAGGTGTCTTCAATCCGTACGCCGATGCCTTCCTCCGGAATATAGATCCCTGGCTCGATCGTAAAGACCATGCCCTTGTCCAGCGGCTTGGAGTAATCCATGGGATCGTGCACGTTGATTCCGACAGAGTGCCCGAGGCCGTGCAGGAAGTATTTGCCCAGTGGCGCGCCGTGCAGGTCTTTGCCGTGCGTGTTGATGTAGTCGAAGGCAACTTTATCGAGCGTGTCGTGCACCTCGGGTCCGCGCTGCGAGACATTGCCCATCTTCGTCTTGCCGGCGACAAACGCCTCTGCCGCCGCGCGCTGCGCGCCCAGAACAATGTCGTAGATCTCCTTCTGCCGCGCAGTAAAGCGTCCATTCACAGGCATTGTGCGCGTAATGTCAGAGGCGTACATGCTGTACTCGCCTGCCTCGTCGATCACCACAACCTCACCCGCCTTCATGGTTGCGGAGTTCTCTCCGTAATGCAGCGTAGTTGAGTTAACACCTGACCCGACGATCGGCGCATAACTGGGTCGCTCGCAACCTTCTTCCATCATCTTTGCAATCTCGATACCCGCCACGGTACGCTCGCGCACACCCGGCTTAATCCCCCGCATCCCCGCAAGCTGTGCGGCGATCGATGCATTTGCCGCCTTCCGAAGCAGTGCGATCTCCGCCGCGCTCTTCACCGTCCGCAACGGCATCGTCAGCGTGCGCACGTCATGCAGCGGCAGCCCAGCACCAATCCCAAGCGCCGCCGCCGAGAAGTCCACCGCCGCCTTCGACTGCTGGCTGTCCAGCTGCGACCACAGCGTCTGTCCCCGTCGCCGGTCCTCTCCCAGGAACTTCGTCATCACCTCGGGCAACGAAGTCATCGGCATCACAGCGTCAACGCCGGTCGCCTGCACAACTCCGGCGGTAGCAGCATCCATCTTTAAGCCCGTGTACTTCTCCACGATCGGGTCGCGCGTGGGCAGAAACAAAATCTCCTTGTATTCATGCGCCGGAACCGTGTCACCCAGCCGTGTCACCCGCTCAGGACCAGCCCCGATGATTACCAGTGCCGCGCCCGGCTCGTTCCATCCCGTCAGGTAGTAGAAGTCCTCGTCCTGTCGGTATGGCATAAAGTCCAGCACCGGCTCTTCGGCGGCAAACAGAACCGCAACGCCGCCCTCCAGTTTGGCCGCAAGCGCAACGCGACGCTGGCGGTACTCGGCCTTTGGAACAGAATCGAGGGCGTGGGCAACGCTACAGGCAAATGCCAACAGCGCCGCGAAGATCCGGATACGTGCTTTCACGGCTTACTCCTGAAAACTTTAAATTCCCATCGGGTACGGCTTCTCGTGGAACTCCTGCCCTGCCGTCCCAAAGCGCTCAAAGCGCCCCTGCAGCAGGCTCAGCAGACCCGTATACCAGTAGCCGAACACGAACAGAACAAGAAACGGCACGGTGAAGTAAGTTCTCCGTCGTAAAGGCGTACCAGACCGTCCACGCGAAGTAGCATCCAATCGCCAGCTCAATCCATGGGACAATACCCAGCCGCTTGCGGTACTTCTTCGCCTGGCTCTTCTCGCCCTTCTTGTTCACGCGATACTTCGGCGTGCGCGCAAACGCCGACTGAACCCCAAACAGCGCCTCCATCACGGCCTTGGTATTCGTGATGGTCAAGCCCCACGCCCAGCGCCATCAGAAACGGAACATAAAGAACCGTCTTGTACCAGCGTCTTCGGATACAGCTCCTTCTGGCTCACCAGGTAGAAGCGTCGAGACCGACATCGTGCTCGCCATAAACAGCGGCAGATCGATCAGCAGCATCTGCAATCCACCCCTGCCAGCTGCGAATGATCATCGCCGGCATCAGCAGCACGCTCAGCACAATCATCAGCGGATAGCTGATGTTCGCCGTCAGGTGATACCACGCCTCCAGCTTCGTATGCCACGGCTGCGTCGCTCTTCATCACTCGCGGCAGAATCTTCTTGCCCGTCTGGATCAGCCCCTTCGCCCAGCGCGCCTGCTGCGTCTTGAACGCCGTCATCTCAATCGGCAGCTCGGCCGGGCACTCCACATCCTGCAGGTACTTGAACTTCCACCCCACCATCTGCGCGCGATAGCTCAGGTCCGTGTCTTCGGTCAGCGTGTCGTGCTGCCAGCCGCCCGCGCTCGCCGATCGTCTCGCGCCGCCACATGCCCGCCGTGCCGTTGAAGTTGAAGAAGACCCCGGCGCGCGAACGCCCTCCGCTGCTCCAGCACAAAGTGGCCGTCCAGCAGGATCGCCTCCACCTGCGTCATGAAGCTGTAGTCGCGGTTCAGGTGCGTCCACCGCGTCTGCACCATGCCGATCTCCGGCTCAGCGAAGTGATGGATCACCTGCATCACCCACTCCGGCGGAGGCACAAAGTCCGCATCGAAGATCGCGACAAACTCTCCCTTCGCCGAGTTCAGCCCGTCATCCAGCGCACCCGCCTTGTACCCATGTCGGTTCGTGCGATGCAGATATAGGTCATCGGCTGCGGATCCATCCCGGCAAATCCACGCGCATAGCGTTCGACGATCTGCTGCGCCACCACGGTCGTCTCGTCGGTCGAATCATCCAGCACCTGGATCTCAAAGCGGTCACGCGGATAATCCAGCCGGCAGCAAGCATCGATCAGCCGGTCGATCACAAACTGCTCGTTGAAGATCGGCAGCTGAATCGTCACAAACGGCAGCTCGCCCTCAGGCCAGCGCGCGGGCGGCTCATCCCACTTCGCCGCGTTCTTCTTGTTCCGGTAATACAGCCACACCAGCTGATACCGATGGATGCCGTAGAACGCCAGGATCACCATCACGATGAAGTAGGGAATCAGCAGCGCACGTATCGAAGGCATTCCACCGATACAGCCCCTTGAACGTGTTGTCGAGATAGTGCGTCCTCCAGTAATGGCTCAAGCCATGCGGAGCCAGCACCAGTCCGAGGACCGACGTCACAGATGACAACAGAGATGGAAGAGAAGCTTGCAGGCGGTGCTCCAGCGGGGCTGTACTTGATTTCGAACCGATTCTACCTAATTAAGAAACATCGTCCGGTACAGAGTATCCCGCTGCACCGGCTTGAAGCCGGCATCGCGAATCACTCGCCGTAACTCTTCCTCGGTCGTGCAGTTCGAGGTTCCCGCCGCCTTCACGACGTTCTCCTCCAGCATCACCGAGCCTACGTCGTTGCCGCCGAACCGCAGGCCCATCTGCAACACCTTAAGGCCCTGCGTCACCCAACTCGACTGCACGTTCTCAATGTTGTCGAGATACATCCGGCTGATCGCCAGCGTTTTAAGGTACTCAACTGACGTCGCCTCATCCCATCCGCGTCCACCCAGGGCAGTGTTGTTCGGTTGAAATGTCCACGGGATAAAAGCAGTAAATCCGCCCGTCTCTTCCTGCAGATTGCGAACCACGTCGAAGTGGTTCACTCTCTGCTCCAACGTCTCGCCTACCCCGAACATCATCGTCGCAGTCGTCCGCATGCCAAGCTCATGCGCCGTGCGATGCACATCCACCCAGTCCTGTGTCTTGCACTTCAGCCGGGCAATCCTGTGCCGAACATCATCGTCCAGAATCTCTGCCCCGCCACCCGGGATCGACTGCAGACCCGCATCTCGCAGGCGCATGATCGTGTCCCGTCAGGCTCAGCTCCGAGTACTCCGCAATCGCCAGAATCTCGCTCGCGCTCAGGCAGTGCAGCCAGATATTCGGGAATCTCTCCTTGATCCCGCGAAACAGCCTCTCGAACCAATCGATCTTCAGATCAGGATGCAGTCCGCCCTGCATCAACACACCCGTGCCGCCCATCTCCTCGGTCTCGCGAATCTTGTCGTAGATCGTCTCGAAGTCGAGGATGTAACCCTCGCTCGCCATCTTCCCCTTCAGCGGACGATAGAACGCGCAGAAGGTGCAGTACTCCGTGCAGAAGTTCGTGTAGTTGATGTTCCGATCGATAATGTAGCTGACTACTCCCTCAGGATGCAGACGGCGGCGCACCGCATCGGCTTCCATGCCAATCCCGATCAGATCGTCGCTTCTGAAGCAGTCAAGCGCTTGTTCGCGGCTGATTCCCATAGATTCATTCTACCGCTGCTGACGACTACTTCCTCAGCAGCAGCCCAAGGATGATGATCAGCATCACCACGCTCATGCTCATCCCGATCCTGATCCAAAGGCTCGCGGCTGCCAGCTTCGCTTCCAGCGCCTCTACACGATGTCCCTGCAGTTCCACCGCCTCCCGCGCTTGCCGCAGGTCGCCGCGCATCTCGGCCAGCTGCGCCTCCTGCTCCTGCAGCTTCCGGTAGAGCCCAGCATGCGCCTTCGTCACCTGTCCAAGATCAGCTTGCACGCCTTCGGCCATGGCCACCAACGCAGCCTCATTGGCCTTTTCACCGGCCTGCTTCGACGCGAAGTACCTGTCTGCCACCGGAATCAACCGTGTCGCGTGAGGCAACAGCTCCACCAACTGCATCAGAACCTTTGGCCACATGTCGTGAAGCCTACCTTTCCACTATCGCCAGTTTGCGCGTCTGCATTCTCCGCGCAACCAGTACACAGCCCGTCGCCAGCAGAATAACGGTGATGATTCCTTGCGACCAGAGGCAATAGATACACCACTTCTGCAACACGTAGGCCTCAAGGTAGCTCAGGAAGCCGGCAAAGAGAAATCCAATCAGCGACACCTGGAACGCCAGCCACCACCATCCCAGCAGCGCCAGCGCCGCAATCGTCACATAAGCCACAATCCCCAGCGTGGCGATCGGAACATGCACCTTGCCGCCTTGGGGATCTTCGTCAAAGGTTCGCGGCGGAAACACGGCAAACCGGCTGTGATTCACCGCGCCGCAATCGAACTTCTCTGTAACCGCACACGGCGGCGCCTGCGAAGGGTCCATGTAATGGACATGAAGCGCCATCGCCGAGACGACAATTCCCACCACAGCCAGCAGAGCCACCAGGTATTTCATCCTCTTGATTCTACGATGGCCGCACCTCGCGCCACCCCGAGCATTCTTCCTGCCGTTACATCCCAAAGTTACTCAAGCGATAAAATGACCCCGTGAACACCACTCGCCGCGACTTTCTCACCCTTCTCGGAGCCACTGGTCTCGCAGCCGCAGCTCCAAACTCCATCTTTGCCGCCACGCCCGAGTCGTTCTCCTTCCTCTTTGTCACTGACGCCCACCTCCAGCCTGAACTCAACGGCGCAGTCGGCACCAGCATGGCCTTCAAAAAGGCCCGCACATTCAAGGCAGACTTCGCCATCCAGGGCGGCGATCATGTCTTCGACGCGTTAGGTGTCCCCAAGCAGCGTGCCCTCGGTCTCTTCGACCTCTACGACAAGACGGAGCAGGACCTCGGCCTGAAGGTCTACCACACCATCGGAAATCACGATGTCCTCGGCATCTACCCTGCCAGCGGCATCGCGCCCACTGACCCTCAGTACGGCAAGAAGCTCTTTGAAGACCGTTTCGGCAAGCGCTTCTACTCCTTCGACCACAAGGGCCATCACTTCATCGTGCTCGACTCAATCGGCATCACCGACGATCGCGCCTACGAAGGCCGCATCGACGCCGAGCAGCTCAAGTGGCTCACCGCCGACCTCGCAGCCTTGCCCAAGGGAACCCCCATCATCGTCACCGTGCACATTCCGCTGGTCTCGGCCTTCGCATCCTACGTCCCCGCCCTGATGGCTCCGCCGAAGCACCAGTCCCTAACCGTTGCCAACGCCAATGAGGCCCTCGCCCTCTTCGAAGGCCACAACGTCATTGGCGTGTTGCAAGGCCACACCCACATCAACGAGAACGTGGAATACAAGGGCGTCAACTACGTCACCAGCGGAGCCATCTGCGGCAACTGGTGGAAGGGAACCCGCATGGGCACGCCCGAAGGCTTCACCGTCGTCAACGTCGCCAACGGCAGAATGACCACTCGCTACGAGACCTACGGCTTCAAGGCCGTCGCTCCAGACAACACCTAGCGCAGGCGCCGCGGTGCTCGTTTATTCCAAATCTCTCACTCCAACGATCTCCTTGAAAGAAATGGCCTGATTTTTCCGATTCCCGGGGTATGCTGGGTGCGTCTTCCCTCAGTTACCACATCAAGCCGTAATCCCAGGAGGTCTCATGTCTGAACCCATGCAGGACCCGATTCCGCCAACTCCACCCCCACCCACCTATGTCGTGCCGGCAGCAACCTCTGGTCTCGCCGATAACATCGCAGCGATGCTTGCCTACGTCACCGTGGTTCCAGCAATCATCTTCCTTGTTCTTGAACCCTACAACCGCATCCCGCTAGTCCGTTTTCACGCATTTCAATCCATCGGTCTCTGCGTCGTCGCCTTCATTCTCAGGCTCGGGCTCGCCTTTTTGCCGCTCGGCTGGATGCTTTACTCTCTCCTGAGCAGCATCGTCGGTCTGGTCCTCTTCATTGGCTGGCTCATCGCCATCATCAAGGCCTACAAAGGTGAGTTCTACAAGCTGCCCATCATTGGTGACTTCGCCGAAAAGCAGGCTCGCGGCTAACCGTTACCCATCAAGCGTCCGGCGAAAGATACCTCCCCAGCCGCCGCCGCATTACCTTTACCGCCTCGGGATTCTCATCGATCATTACGAATCTGCGGCCATTCTTTGCCGCAGCCTCGCCCGCCGTGCCACTTCCTGCAAAGAAGTCCAGCACCGTCTCCCCGGGATTCGTATGCACCTTCACGATCCGCTCCAGCACCCCCAGGGGCTTCTGCGTCGCATACCCGGTCTTTTCCTTGCCGGTAGGAGAAACGATGGTGTGCCACCACACATCCGTCGGCGTCTTTCCACGCGCGGCTTTCTCTTCACCCACCAGCCCCGGAGCCATATAAGGAATGCGGTCGCACTCCTCCAGGTTGAAGGTGTAGTTTTTGGGGTCCTTCGTGTACCAGAGAATATTGTCGTGCTTTGCCGGCCACTTCTTCTTCGAGCGCGCCCCGTAGTCGTACGCCCAGATGATCTCGTTCTGAAAACAATCTCTGCCGTTTTTCGTTAAGCCCGCGCCAAAGATCTCGTCCAGCATCACCTTGCAGTAGTGCACCTCGCGGTAGTCGATGTGGAAAAACAGCGATCCGGTCGTCGAGAGCACACGATACGCCTCCTCCATGCGAGGCCGCAGAAATGTCAAAAAATTATCAAAGCGGTCGCCATACCCGGCCCCGCCGCCTTCGCCTGTCACCCTCTCGGTCCGATAACGCCGTCCGCCGAAGCCCACGCGGTCGCCCGCCTCGTCGCGAATCGTCTTTATCTGCGGCCTTTTCTGCTGCACGTCCTGTGTTGAAGGGAGGGTCGATATAGATCAGCTCCACCGATCCGCTCGCCATCTTCCGGAGTGCTTCAAGATTATCTGCCAGCAGCACGCGGTTTCCGCCCTGGTCCATCCCACTTCCTTTCGTGTCTCCTAACACTAACCTAGCCTTTGCCTTCGACCGACTTGCGTGTATCGTTTTGTGCGTATCGTTTTTCTTGTTCGTGGCAGCCAATAAGCTCATCTACGCAATGTTGTCGGATCGCGGGCGTGTTCGTCGCAATAATCAGGACGCCTGCGCTGCCGCTCCAGTATCCGGGGCCTTCGTCGTCTGTGACGGCATGGGAGGCGCTGCCGGCGGCGAAGTCGCGAGCCATCTCGCGGCTGAAACCTTTCTCGCCCAACTCGCTCCCAACGGAACGCCGCCCGCCCGGATCCAGACCCGTATCAACGCTGCCGTTCAGGCGGCCAACACGGCTGTCTTCCAGCAGGCGCGCGAGACACCTCAGCTCTCCGGCATGGGGACTACTCTCGTCGGCCTGCTGCACGCACCCATCCCCACCCGAGCCGAAGACGCAAGTCCGAAGCCAACTCCGCGCAACCATACCAACGCCCGCTCCACCGACCCGCCAACCCTCTGGCTCGTCCATGTCGGCGATAGTCGCGGCTACCTCTTCCGTCGCGGAAACTTAAAGCAACTCACCTGCGACCACTCGCTGGTCGAAGAGCAGCTCCGTGCCGGGCAGATCACCGCTGAGCAGGCCGCCGAATCGCCCATGCGCAATCTCATCACCCGCGCCGTCGGCTCACAGGCCACCGTTGACCCCGAGATTCATGGCTACCGTCCTCATCCCGGCGATGTCTACCTCCTGGCCTCCGACGGCCTCACCCGCGAGCTCTCCGACGAAGAGATCACCAACATCCTCTGCTCTGCTGTGTCCGCTGTCACCGAAGCCAGCCTGCACACCGCTTGCAAAAAGCTGGTCGAAGCCGCCAACGCCCGCGGCGGTGCCGACAACATCACGGTCATGCTCGTCGCCCTCATCCCAACCGTGGCATAACCTTCAAGCGCAGCATTGCCCGAAGGCGAGCGCGGAGTCGAAGGTTTTGCACCCCGCCTGCTAAACTTCGCCCCATGTCTTCCATTAAGACCATCGTCGTCCTCGGTGCCGGAACCATGGGCAACGGCATCGCCCACGTCGCCGCGCGGTCGGGTCTCCATGTCATCCTTTACGACGTAGATCAGGCCGCGCTCGACCGCGGCCTCTCAACTATCCAGAAGAACCTCTCCCGCGAAGTCGCCAAAGAAAAACTCACCCAGCAGCAGGCCGACGAAGCCCGCGCCCGCATCTCGCCCACCACCAACCTCGGCCACCTCGCAGCCTCCGACTTCGCCATCGAGGCCGCTACCGAGCGCTTCGACGTGAAGTCGGCTCTCTTCAGAGAATCTCGACCGCATCCTCCAGCCCGAAGTCATCCTCGCCACCAACACCAGCTCCATCTCCATCACCAAACTGGCCGCCCAGACCAAGCGCCCCCAGCAGGTCATCGGCATGCACTTCTTCAACCCCGTCCCCGTCATGCAGCTCGTCGAAGTCATCCGCGGCCTCCAGACCTCGCAGGCCACCTTCGACACCGTTCACGCCCTTGCCACGCAGTTCGGCAAAACTCCCGTCGAGGTCAACGACGCCGCCGGCTTCGTCTCCAACCGCGTCCTCATGCCGCTCATCAACGAGGCCATCTTCGCCGTCATGGAAGGCGTCGCCACCCCAGAGGCCGTGGACAAGGTCTTCCAGCTCGGCATGGCCCACCCCATGGGTCCGCTCACCCTGGCTGATTTCATCGGCCTCGACGTCTGCCTCGACATCATGCGCGTTCTCGAAGAGGGAATCGGCGACCCCAAGTACCGTCCCTGCCCCTTGCTTATCCGCATGGTCGACGCCGGCTGGCTCGGCCGCAAATCCGGCCGCGGCTTCTACACCTACTCCTGATCTCCCGAGTAACTTAGCCTCCGAGGCGGTCCTTCAAAATCGCGAGATCGAATAAGCCGGGGAAAGTCACCTTCTCTCCTCGGCAAAGTTTTTGATAGAGCTTGTACGCCTCATCCGCATCCACCAGCAATGCGAAGTCGGCAACGAAGGTTCCAAGATTCGAAGCCCTCCACGTATGGCCATCCTCTCCATTCGAGGCCATAAACAGAATCGATCGCAACCGCGGCGATTCGCCCGCCTTGGGTTGCAAATCAGCAACAGCGCTAAGTGTGTACCGCCCATTGGTGCGAGGTCCGGGAGAAGAAATCATCAGATAGTTCCTGGTAGTTCAAGTCTGTTGTGAGGAATCGACAGCGTTCTGTGCGTTATCGAGCGCACCACGCTCTGACCTCTGCTGGTCTTCATCCGCGCTGTCGCGCAGCAACCAAGCTCTCTTGCAGAGGAACAATTCGTGACGCCCAAGCGCAGCAACGCAAGGCCGCCGGGCACGCCACTAGGGGCGCACCACCGGCGCGTCGCTCACAACATCAAATTCGTAGTGGAGGGTTGAACAGAGGAGGTATTACAAAGATGAAGCTGTATGCGCCCGTCGCCATGCTCTCGTCCTTCATCGCGCGAAAGCAGACGGCACGTTCCGAAAGAGAACTGCAAGGCGGCGAAGGAGATGAGCCTGCATACCAGCAGAACAAGACACAGAACAAAGATGAGCGCGAACACTCCGAACTCGGTGTCGTCCCCGAGTCCCTCCGGGTCCCAGTAATCAAAGAATTCGACGATCGGCGCAATCAATCCGACGAAGATTAGAACTAGCGTCGCGAATTGGAGCAACCGTCTCATTGGGCAGCGATTATATGCACCTCAGTGGGTATTCAGTCGATACTTTATTTATACCCATTGTCATTTCAATGGATGCGGTTTCTGTCCTTTGAGATTGCAAGCTACTCCGCTCGTCTCCGGTCGGCAAGCTTATTGTCGCCATCTGGTGGCCCCAAATCCCGCCGCGGGTATCTATTCCTACAGGTAGAGTTACAATTTTCCGACGCAGGACTCCTGCCCCACTGAACTTGATCATGCAGAAGTAGTTCTTCGAAGGAGAACCGAATGCGCAAGTTTCAACGTATATCCGTCATTGCGGGGACCGTCGTCATAGCGGGATCGGTGATCGGCTGCGAACAGCAAAAGCCCGTAACCCCCGCGGCAAACGCCACCGACACCGGCTACTCTTTCGTTCAGGGCTATCCCACCGCCGACGCTGCCAAGCAGGCCATCGACGACACCGACTTCCAGCGCGCCGTGCAGGCCTATCGCTTCTGGTACCCCGCGGTCTCCGCTGAAGGCATCTTTCAGGGTGCACGCGACATCGGCCTTCCGGACAACGAAAAGGCCAGCATGGGCGCCGCCGGGCCGCGCCAGGTTGGCTTCACCCTCAACTCCGACACGCCCTACGGCTCTTTAGCCCTTGACCTATCCCAGGGCCCCTTCGTCATCGAAGTTCCTCCCGGCCCCTATATCGGCCTCGCTGACGACCACAATCAGAGTTGGATTATTGACATGGGCCTCCCCGGCCCCAACGCCGGCAAAGGCGACAAAGTTCTCCTCCTTCCTCCCGATTACAAAGGACCCACGCCCTCCGGCTATCAGGTCGGCCGCTCTGATACCAACAAGGTTCTCGTCGCTGTCCGCGCTCTTCCCGTCGGTGGCGACCAGCAGGCCGCACTCCAGTCGCTGACCAAAATCAAGATCTACCCCGTCAACGCCAAAGACAAGCTCATCTCCTGGGTCGACACCTCACAGCAGAAGATGGACTCCTCCTCTCTCCGCTGGGAAGACAACATGCAGTACTGGCAGGTGCTCAAGAAAATCGTGGATGAAGAGCCCGTCTCTCCGCGCTATCCCGGTATGTACGCTCTGCTCGCCTCCCTCGGCATAGAGAAGGGCAAACCCTTTCAGCCTGACTCGCGCATGACCGGCATCCTCACCCGTGCCGCCAAAGTCGGCCGCGATCAGATGCTCGTCTCCGCCTTTGCCTCCAACCGTCCCGACCGCTTCGCCTGGCCCGACCGCAAGTGGGAGTGGGCAGGCCTCGTCCCCAACGTCGCCAACTTCCAGACCCCCATGGGATTCGACACCGAAGCTCGCGACCGCTGGTTCGCCCAGGCCATCGTCACCTCGCCTGCCATGTTCAAGCGCACTGAGGGAGCAGGCTCGCTCTACTGGCTCGGCAATCGCGACACAACCGGCGCCTACCTCGATGGAGGCAAGACCTATAAGCTCTCCATGCCGCAGCCTGTCCCCTTCAAACTCTTCTGGTCCGTAACCGCCTACGACGCCCAGACCCGTTCCGAGGTCCAGACCGATCAGGACAAGGCCGCCCTTCGCTCCCTCTTCGAGCTGAAGAACGTTCCCACCAATCAACCCACCGAACTCTACTTCGGACCCACCGCGCCTGCCGGCCACGAAAGCCAATGGATCAAGACTGCTCCCGGCCGTGGTTGGTTCGCCTACATCCGCATCTACGGACCGGAAAAAGCTGCATTCGACGGAAGCTGGAAACCTGGAGACTTTGAAGAGGTGAAATAGCATTCTTCCTTCTTGCCGCGCCAATGCCAGGACAAGCCTGGCAAAAGTCCTGTCAAGCCCCCCAACTCTCTTTATATCCTGTAAGCCATTGCAGAATATTGACTTACGCAAACAGGCCAGTTGCCGATTAATTACCTTCCCTTCGCTACAATTTAAACAGGGTCAAATAACGGACGGGGGAATTTGATCCTTCTGGGCAGCTGACATATAAGCCCACTGTTTTCAGCCGCTTGAGACTAACTTCTTTGAATGCAGGACTTTGTCGGCGAGGTCCAAGGCTAAAGCATCTGCAATGAAGACTTTGCGCGATTTCAGGGGGAGGGGGTCACCCGGACGGCCATAACCCGATACACTGGAGCGTCGCAACCATACACCAAGGAACCGTTCCGATGCCCAAAGAGATGTACTTTGAAGACTTCTACGTCGGCCAGAAGATGAACTCGGTCGGCAGCTACAAGGTCACCGCCGAAGAGATCAAAGAGTTCGGCCAGAAGTACGATCCCCAGCCCTTCCACCTCGACGAAGCCGCCGGCGAAGGCTCCTTCTTCAAGGGACTCGCCGCCTCCGGCTGGCTCACCGCCGCCATCGTCATGCGCCTCCGCGTCCAGTCCGTCCCCGTCTTCGGCGGAATGATCGGCGCTGGCGTCGAGGAGATGCGCTGGACCGAGCCCGTCCGCCCCGGCGACACCATCCGCACCGAGATTGAGGTCGTCGGCGTCCGCCAATCCAATTCACGCAAGGACTACGGCGTCGTCCGCACCCGCACCCTCGCCTTCAACCAGCGCAACGAAGTAGTCCTCCGCTCCACCGTCAACTTCCTTGCGCCGCTGCGTCAAACCGTAAAGCCGTGACCGACGCCGAGCGTACCTATCTCAAAACCCACCTCGACGAGGTGGTCGTCCTCGAGACCGCGCAGGGGGACAGCCTTCTCGTTCAGATTCTCATCGTTGTCGACGAAGGCGAGACTCCCGACCTCTTCTGCGTCGAAGTCGACCAAGCCGGTGGAGGCTACGTCCAGAGAACCAACGGCACCCACTCCATCCTGCTCTCCGACATAGTCAGTGTGCAGCCGCCCCCGCCGTTTCCGTTGCCTTAAATCGAAAAGCCTGAACGCTCCGGTAAGGAACGCTCAGGCTCTTCAGGGCTATGATCGTTGGCTTCCTGTTGTCCAACGAGCTGGCTATGCAGTCATGCGACGGCGGATGAGGCCACCAAGAGCAGTCACGCCAGTGCCAAACAGCATCAGCGACGAAGGCTCGGGTGTTACGCCCGTCTGGGTGGGAGTACCACCAGGCGTTCCGGCTGTATTTCCTGCAACATTCCCTGTCCGGGTTGAGCCGCCGATGTCGATCGCGATGTCGGAGGCAAAGTAATAGCCGCCGCCATTCGCAACGAAATCAGAGATCAAAGCGTTCTGAACCGTGAAGGACAGAGGTCCCTTCGTGTTGCCGGCCTGGCCACCCTGGCAAGCGGTGCACGAAATCGAGAACAGGAAGCTTCCAAATGCGGAAGCGCTCGCTGGTGCCGGTCCGACGATAAAGCCTGAGCTGACATTGGTGATGTCGGCCTTGACGGCGTTCAGTACATTGAATTCCAGAGACTCACCAGCCCCAGTGCCGGCGAAGCGCTCGTTGCCGACAGTGTTCAGTACAAATGACACATCGACATTGCTGCCCGCCTGGGCAAGGGTAACGGTGCCAAACGGCCCGACGCCGCAATTGGACGAGCAGGCTTGTTGCGTAAGTGTAAAGATCGTGTCTGCGGAGGCTGAAGATGAACCCAAGCCCAGGAGAATTGCTAGAGAACCAAGGAGAATAGCCCGTTTCATTATTATGGAAAGCCCTTCTAAATTGGAGGTACCGGCTCAAAGCAGTGACCAGAACAACGCAAGTGGCGCTTAATCTGGAACTTATATTGAGCTCTGCCATGATTACTGCACTTGGATGTCCATATCCGGGCAGAGGGCAGTTAAATTTACAACTGTTGGCAATCAATAAGTTAGAGAGGTCAGACATCGCAAATTTACATTGATGAGCGGGTCACTTACCCTTCTCTGCAATTGTCAGCACATAAAGTGGCTTAAGTTCGCCACATTAGAGGGAAAACCATTTCCCCTTGGATTACCTAGCCCGAACCATCCCATATACCCTCTTGTCCATATCTCCACAGATCGTCGGCGTATGTTAGGGAGATGATGCGCATGACCGTGCTCGCCTCCGGCTCCAAGGGAAACAGCACAGTCATCTCCTCGTCACGAACGCGCGTCCTCGTTGATGCGGGTCTCTCCTGCCGTGAGCTCATTCGTCGCATGAACGCAGCCAGCGAAGACCCCTGCGCTCTTGACGCCATCCTGATAACGCACGAACATCAGGACCACGTCGCCGGGCTCGGCGTTCTCGCTCGCCGCCTCGGAATCCCGGTTTACTTCACAGAATCCACCCACCGCGCCTGGGTCCGCATGCTGACCCCACGCACGACGATGTCCTACGCGGCATGGCTCGATCACATCCAGCGCGAAAAAGAAGCTCGCGCGAGCGCTGCAGCGGACCAGTTCGCCGCTCCCGGCGTCTGCGACAGCATGTCGGCCGCCGTGGAAGCTGACTCCTCAACGACTCTCGAAGATCCGGACGAGTCAGAACCGGCAACCCGTGCCAAGCTCGACCCAACCTTCCTGCCTGCAGTCGAGTACTTCCGCTCCGGCCGGCAGTTCTCGATCGGCGACATTGAGATCACACCATTCACTATTCCGCACGACGCCGCCGATCCCTGCGGATTCGTCTTCTCCGCCGAAGGCGTTCGCATGGCGCTCGCCACCGATCTCGGTTACATGCCGCCGAATGTCAAAGCTGCGTTAAAGCGCATCGACGTTCTCCTGCTTGAGTCGAACCACGATCTCGAGATGCTCAAGGACGGACCATATCCCTGGAGCGTGAAGCAGCGCGTGCTCTCACGCGTGGGCCACCTTTCGAACCTCGCCACGGCGGAGTTCCTCGAGCGCGACTACGACGGCACGGCATCGTATATCGTCCTCGGCCATCTCTCGGAGTCGAACAACGCGCCTGAATTGGCCCGCCTCGCGGCCGAACAGGCCCTGGTCAACCATCCCTCGCTTCTGGGCAACCGGGTCCTTCTGGCAGAACAAACCGCACCCCTAGAATCGATCTGTCTCTAAGTCCAGTGCTGTAAACGACGTAACCACGCCAGTTACCCTGGTTACCTTCCGGGCTACCGCCAAAAGGAATCTTTTCTTCCCCCCGGGCTATCAAACCTATTAGAATGAAGTCTCATAGAACAATGAAAAGAGCAGCCTTAGATTCATTTGCCAATCGCCGCGAGCGCTCCGGTTCCTGCGTTGATCAGGTAGTCGGCGACATCCTCTCGGGTTGGCGTTACGACATCTCTGGTCTCTCTCCGGCGATGCGCACCGACTACGAGCAGCATCTGTCGGATTGTGGCCACTGCCGTCGTCGCCAGCGCGTAGCCCGAACCATTGATGTCCTCCTGATCTGCATCAGCACACTTTCCATCGTGGCTTTCCTGCTTGCGGCTGTCATCATCCACCGGGTTGAGTTGATCTCGCATATCGGCAAGGTTCAGCTTCATATCAATCACACCCATGCAGTTGCCGTCTCACTTGAAGCTGTCGCTGTAACCGGGCTGGTGCTTTCAACAATGCTCTGGGTGCTGGTGGCCATCGCGACGCCACTTCCCGGGTTCCTAGGTGAGATTGTTCAGCAGCGCCTCCCTGCCCAGGTGCGCGAGCGCTTCACCAAAGCGGCCTGAAGAGACATCACACGAACTCACTCGTAGTGGACGAAATCAGAACCAAAGAAGGAAGGCCAAGGGCCTTCCTTCACGTTTCTCCAACCTATTCCTGATAGCTTAGACAAGAGACCCCCCATGTCATCTTCCCCTCAGCAGGAAGGCGAACTCCTTCCGCCGATCGATCCCCAAGGTGCCTATGTTGCGGAACCTCCTCCTCCGCCGCGCCGCAAACCTCGCAGCATCCTCGCGGCACCCGGTACCTATGTTCTGGTCGGAATCAACTGCGCTGTTTTCCTGTGGATGGTGCTTCATGGTGTGTCACCCAGCGATCCAACTGTCGAACAGCTTAGGCATTTTGGGGCAGCCAACGCCCGGCTCATCCTGCAGGGTCAGTGGTATCGCCTGATAACGGCAACCTTCGTTCACGTTGGCCTAATCCATATTGCAACCAATATGTGGTGCCTCTGGAACCTTGGACTACTCGGTGAACCATTGCTTGGCCGTTGGGGAATGATTGCGGTCTACATCCTCACTGGGGTAGCCGGTAATCTGCTAAGCCTGCTGGTCAACATACTTCTGCACGACTATGTGTCGGTGGGGGCCGGAGCCTCGGGCGCGGTCTTTGGGATCGCAGGGATACTTATCGTCTTGCTATCCAATAAGAAGCTACCGATTCCGGGTTTCGAACTCGATCGCCTGCGCCGTTCCGTAATCCAGTTTGCAGGGCTCAATCTCATCATCGGTCTGGCAACGGTTGTTCTTCCAGTCATTCGCATCGACAACTCGGCGCATGTTGGCGGCTTTCTGTCGGGTCTGGCCCTGGGGGTTCCCCTCGTTCCGAAGATGACCAGCGGTCGAGTCCGTTACCTCAATCGCCAGAAGCTCACATTCGCTGCCGCCGCTCTGTTGCTGTCGCTCTTCGGGTATTGGATCGCCCAGCTTCAGATCAGATAGAGAATGTGGCGGCGCAGCCAAATGAAGGGACAGGTAATGGCCGTTTAGCCTCCCTGTCTTTCTCGTCATTCGCTAGCTTAGTGTTGTCTGGGCAAACTTCCTCACCATGGCCAGCAGCAATCTGCGGTCGCTGTCGCCCAGATGCGCCGAGTAGCGCTGCACTTGAGTGAGAAAGCGGATCTCGTCCTCGTTCAGGTGCAGGGACGACATCTCCTTGCTGACAATCTCCTCGGCGAAGAACTCGGCCAACTGGAGGTCGAGCGCGCGGGCGATCTTCTGCAGAGTTTCCAGCGACGGGACGGTGTGGCCGTTTTCCACTCTTGATAGGTAGCAGCGCAGCAGTCCGGTCCGCTTCTCGATGTCGCCTTGCGACATGCCCTTTTGCAGGCGGTAGCCTCGGATTGTGTTGCCAATGTTCATTGCAATCGAAAGAGCCTCAGGTGACTCGTTCTCAATCTCGGCAGGAAGTGTTTGCATGTCGGCCATTAGCCACAAAGTAAACAGGTCTTGAAGGTCGGTCAATGGCTAAGTTTGGGTAACAGTAGCACTTCTGTACCAGCCGAGGTTCATCCTGAGATAGATGGTCCCAAAAACCTGAAGCCTTACTTTAACCCGGGGGCTGTCAGGAACCTGTTACGGCAACAAACTAACTCATGTTATCGGACGCAGGGCTGACCCGCCTTGAGAAGAATTCCACCCCAGCGACGTCGTTCTGGTTATAGCGCTCTACAGGGCGGAAGCCAAAACCTGCATACAGCTTGTTCGCCTCGGGCATAGCCGATGGGACTGTGTCGAGATACATGGACTCGAATCTGTTTTGTTCAGCCCATCGAAGAGCCTCTTCCACGAGGCGGCGACCCAGTTGGAGTCCGCGAGCACCGGCAGACACCCACAACCTTTTCATTTCGCAGGCGCGCTCCGGACGTTCGATCTCGCGGAGCGCCACACACCCCGCCGGCAATCCCTCCACTTCGGCGAGCAAAATGACCGCGTATCCCTCAGGAAGGCGCGCCAACTCTTGTTCGTATCCCTGAAGGCAAATACTTGCGGCTCCGGAGGGATTGTTCGCGAGGTGATCTGCCGTACTCTCGCATCAGTCGACGCACGGCTGCGAGGTCCTCATCTCCGTGGGTCTCTCTGATGGCAATGTTTGGCACGGGCCTAACCCATGTACATCCCACCGTTCACGTCGAGCGTGTGACCGGTGATGTAGCCCGCCTCTTCGGAGGCAAGGAATGCGACGGCGTGAGCGATGTCCAGGTCCGTGCCTACACGCCCCAGCGGGATGAACTGCGTCATTGCATTCTTCTGTTCGTCGGTGAGTACGGCTGTCATCGCCGTCTCGATGTAGCCGGGAGCGATGGCGTTCACGGTGATGGTTCGACTCGCCAACTCGCGCGCCAGAGACTTGGTGAGCCCGATCATCCCGGCTTTCGAGGCAGCGTAGTTGGCCTGTCCCGCCTGCCCGGTCTCGCCGACGACCGAGGTGATGTTGATGATCCGTCCCCAGCGATTCTTTACCATCTGCATCATCAGGGCCTGGGTCAGAAGAAAGGCTCCGGTGAGGTTGGTGTTCAGAACGTCATCCCAGTCGGCGCGCTTCATCCGCATGGACAGGATGTCGCGGGTGATTCCGGCATTGTTTACGAGGATCTCGACCTTGCCGAAGTGAGCAATGACCGCCTTCGCGCCTTCCTTGATCGACTCCTCGCTGGCAACATCGAGTGCGAACGCCTTCGCGGTTCCACCTGCAGCGGCGATCTCGGCCTCCACCGCAGCCAGCTTTTCAACGTTGCGTGCCGCAAGGGCGACGTGCGCTCCACGACGCGCCAACTCCAGCGCCACGGCGCGTCCGATCCCCTGCGAAGCTCCTGTTACCAATGCGATGCGACCGCTGAGAGTGCTCATGAACCTCCGTTAAATCAACCATTCGCATTATACGAAGCTCGATGACGTATTCTGAGTCTCACCATGTCAGGCGATACGAAGAAACTCCCCTCTGCAGGCAATCCAGCACCCAGCGAAACCGACGTCTACGCAATCCACGGAGCCGATCCGGAGGTCCTGGCGTATGCCATGGCGAAGTACTCCCGCTCTGCATTGAGCATGAAGGAGTCGCTGTCGGAGATCAGCTCGCAGCGCGCCGAGCAGTTCCTCAATACCTTTTATTTTCAGTACGGTCATCGTTCGATCGCCGACCTTGCACACATTCCCTTTGCAATTGAGAAGCTCAGCCTTCTTGCGGCGATCGAGCTTGTGGACGAACAGCGCTGGGACGGGCAGGAACGCTCGACGCGCTACCAGGACTTTCGCCGCTCCGGCTGGTTCACGCCTGACCTGGGTGCCCAGACGCCGGAGTTTACCGCGGCGGTAGAAGCACTGTTTCTCGCCTATCAGCAACTGAGCGCGGGGATGCTCGAAGGCACTGAAGCGAGCGATTCCGCGTCCGGAGGAGATGAAGCAGGAATCGTATGAGCGGACGCTGAAGGCGCGAGCCTTCGATGTGGCGCGTTATCTTCTTCCGCTCGCTACGAATACGTCGCTGGGGCAGATCGTGAACGCGCGCACGCTGGAGACACAGGTCTCGCGGTTGCTCACGAGCCCGTTTGCCGAGATTCGTGCAGATCGCTGAGAAGCTGCGCCGCGCCGCGACTGAGCCAGCCTGGAATGTGCATCACGCGATGGCGCAGGTGCTTTGCGAAGAGATTGGCTCGGTCGACGGTGAATGTGGCGCGCGCGCTGACGGAAGTATTGATGCGGCCTGTCTCGACGGCGCCGACGCTGGTGAAGTACGCGACGCCGAATCCTTACCTGGCTGAGAGCCGCAAGGAACTCGCGACCGCGGCGGCCGAGTTGATGAGGGGCCAGTCCATTGATCCCGCACCTGTCGTCGATCTGCTGGACGATGCCGAGCCACTCGAGGTGGAGTTGGCGACCTCGCTGCTTTATCCGCAGTGCCACTATTCTTACAGGCAGCTGCGTGCGAATGTGGCTGCGCTTATCGGCGGCTCGTCGCGACGAGCTGATCGCGCTGGGAGCGAAGCATCGCGGACGCCATGACGAGTTGCTGCGCAGTTTTCACGCCGGTCATGGATTCCGCTTCGACATCCTGATGGACATCGGAGGCTTCCGCGACATGCACCGCCATCGCCGCTGCGTGCAGCTTCTGCAGGGGTACACAGACATGCATGGCTACGATGAGCCCGGATGCCCTGGGCAGCCGACGCTTACCGAGGCGGGCCTCGATGCCGAGTACAAGGCGGCGATGGCTGCAGCGTTTGCGGCGTATCGCTCGTTGCGAGACTCGGACGTTCCAGAGGCCGAGCAGTCGGCGCAGTATGTGCTGCCGCTGGGAACGCGGTGTCGGTCGATGTTCAAGATGGATTTTGCGCAGGCGCTGTATATCTCCGAACTCCGTTCGGGCGTTGCTGGTCACTTTAGCTATCGTCGCGTTGCCTGGGAGATGTATAAGGCTGTTGCGGAGCGGCATCCGGCGCTGGCCAGTCATTTTCGTATCGAGGACGTCAACGAGCCGGTGGATCTGCTGAAACGCTAGTGTCCGCAAGGAGGACCTGTGAAGATCACTCGCTTTGGTGCGCTGCTTCTCGCTCTCACGCTGCCGATGTCCATCGCAGCTCAAACTGCGGCTACACCGGCAACGGACGCGCCTGTGAATGTTGATCCAGCGCGGGTCTACGGCAACATGATCCGGACGGCCGAACGCGCTATTGTCGGTCTGGCGGAGGCGATGCCCGAGGAGAAGTACAGCTTTGCTCCGGCGGCCGGCGTGTTTGCTGCGGGGCAGAGCACGGAGTTCAAAGGAGTACGAACCTTCGCACAGCAGGTGGCGCACGTCGCGTCGTCGAACTATGAATATCTGCAGGGGATGGGGCTGGAGAAGGATAAGGATTTCGCTGCCATCGAGAAGCTGACGACGAAGGCAGAAGCATTGCAGGCGCTAAAAGATTCGTTCGCGGCTGCCGAAAAGGCTGCGGCGGCCATTACGCCTCAGAATGCCTTCGAAGGCACTTGGACCGCAGAAGACCAGGACTCGCGCGGCGCTGGCTGCGGCGATTGCGTGGCACACCATGGATCACTACGGACAACTGGTGATCTACGGTCGGATGAATGGTGTTGTGCCGCCTCAAAGCCGTTGATCCGGACGATTCTGCCGCCATAGTTGTATTCGCTTTTTCTTTGCTATCCGTTATTTAAATGCTAGAATCCGCTTTGACGTTACCAGAGGAGAGTTTTCAGTGGCAGATGACCGTACCAAGGCAATAGAGACAGCGCTTTCACAGCTTGAAAAGCAGTTCGGCAAGGGCTCGATTATGAGGCTCGGAGCCAAGGAGGCGATTGTCCCGATCTCGGTCATCTCCACCGGTTCAATCTCGTTCGACGCGGCACTTGGAGTGGGTGGAGTACCTCGCGGACGCGTGGTTGAGATCTTCGGCCCTGAGTCTTCGGGTAAGACGACCATCACGCTGCAGATCATCGCTGAGGCACAGAAAGCCGGCGGCCTGGCGGCCTTTGTAGATGCCGAGCATGCCCTCGATCCGGCGTATGCAAAGAAGCTTGGCGTCGATACCGACAACCTGCTGGTGTCGCAGCCGGATTATGGTGAGCAGGCGCTTGAGATCGTCGATGCCCTGGTGAAGTCGGGCGCGATCGATGTGTCTGGTGGTGGACTCGGTGGCGGCGCTCGTGCCCAAGGCCGAAATCGACGGCGAGATGGGTGACTCGCATATGGGTCTACAGGCCCGCCTGATGAGCCAGGCGCTGCGCAAGCTCACCGGAACGGTTTCGAAGTCGCGCACCTGCCTCATCTTCATCAACCAGATCCGCGACAAAATCGGCGTCATGTTCGGCAATCCCGAGACGACGACCGGCGGACGCGCGCTCAAGTTCTACTCCTCGGTCCGCATCGACATTCGCCGCATTGGCGCGGTAAAGGAAGGCGATGTTGTTACCGGCTCCCGCACCAAAGTGAAAATCGTGAAGAACAAGGTTGCGGCTCCGTTCCGCGACGCTGAGTTCGACATTCTGTATGGTGAAGGGATCTCGCGCGAAGGTGACGTGCTGGACCTGGCAGTATTGCACAACGTCGTGGAGAAGAGCGGAGCCTGGTACAGCTACTCAGGTGAACGAATCGGACAGGGGCGCGAGAACGTTCGCACCTTCCTCAAGGACAATAAGGACGTCTACGGTCGCATCGACGCGGAGGTTCGAAAGAAGCTCGGTATTGGTGCGGCAATTGGGACGCCTGAGGTTCCCGAGGTTCCAGTGAACGGAGCGGTTGCGGCGACTGAGGCTGTGAAGAGCCGCCGATCGTAGTATCCGAGCTTTTGACACAGAAACGGCCGCCCGTGAACGTGGGCGGCCGTTGCACTTTCCGTGCTCAGTTCTGACGAAGGATAGGATCGCCGAGGGGGATGACGGTGCGTCCCCATGTTGCATTGAGAACCTCGATGAACGCGACCAGAAGCGCATCAATGCCTGTGAGAAGGCCGAGCCATCCACCCAGAACTCCGAGGCGCAAGCTACCGAGGGAGAGACCGAAGTCACCCAGCGCCAGCAGGAAGAAGGTAATCCACAACAACAGAAAGATGCTCCATACGGCCTTGTTCGAGCGGAAGGTGACGATCCAAAGCAGGAAGGTGAAGATTCCCCAGGCTAGCAACGTTACCGCGACCGCTGATGCAGGCGGAGCCTTGAGCCAGCCGGAGCCGACGGTCCACTGTAAAAAGGCGAACCACCACCAGAAGAGTCCGTAGGAGGTGAAGGCCACCATGCCGAAGGTATTGCCGGTGCGGAATTCAAGGATGCCGGCGATAATCTGCGCGACTCCGCCGTAGGCGAAGGCCAGTGGCACCACAACCGGGACGGCTTCATGAGGCAGCAGTCCGGCGTTGATAGAGCTAAGCACGATGGTGGTAAGACCGAAGCCTGCAAGCCCCAGAGGACCTGGATTGGCGAGGGGTTTGGGCGCAGCTGTAGCGACAAGCTCGGAAGATGCCATAGGCGAATGCCTGCTCCTGAAATCGAGTATGAAAGTGCGGCCCCATCTTATCCGTCGAGTCGAGAGCGCGTCGTGTGGATTTTCTTGTTTCTTGCACAACAGAAAGGCCCGGCTTTGTGCCGGGCCTCTAAACGCAACCAGGTTTCGTCTAGATGTCGATGTCGTCTTCATCCATGATGAGGGGCTGAATCTCAAATTCCGGCCCGTCGAGAGTTGTTCCGCCAATGACAACGCCCCCGATCGAGAAACCCGACTCGGGAGCGAAGCGTTCTGGAAATGGCGGGGTCATGAGACTGAGTGGACCGCCCGGGCCGGGGCCTAGACTCTTGGCACCCGGTCCGGGACCGAAGCCTTCCGGACCTCCAGGTCCTCTTGGTCCACCAGGGCCGCCCGGTCCTCCGGGACCAGTCTTGTAGCGGAACATGAATCGTTGGTTCTCGCGCTGCTCGGCCTGAAGCTTCGTCCATTGATCGGCGGAGAGTACACCGCGGATTCCGAGAAGCATCTTGGCATTCGCCTTTTCCAGTTCGGCTCGTGCGCCGGCAACGTGATCGATCTGCGCCAGCACCTTGTTGGTGTCTGGCGGGTTCGCAGAGAGCATAGGCTCGAGCAGGACCTCCTGCTTCTCGACGTTCGCCTTGAGATCGATCAACTGGATGCGGCTCTGCTGGAAGATATCGTCCATACGCTTCTGCTGGTCGGCGGTAATGGAGATCTTCTGAGCGAGGTCGGGGTTCTTCCACCACATGCCGGGAGGCGCGATGCGAAGATCGGCTCGGGGGCCGGGCTCGCCTGTTGTGATGACCCGGTACTGGACGTTCCGCGTATCGTGAATGGTTCTTGCGTGAGCCTTAGAAGCAGGACTGTCGGGCGACACAGGCGCCGCCGGAGGCGGGGGTGCCTGCTGGGCGAGCGCAAAGCAGCTGCCCAGAAGGAGCGAGGCGATGGGGAGCACTTGGTTTCGTGTCATGTCAGTTTTTCCTTTGATTATTGGACTGGTTTGGACGGCCGGCAGTGGGGTCATCGAGAGGTGCCATGGGTGAGGGGATCGAGGAGGACAGGGTCTCGTTCACCTCTTCCAGAAGAGCTTCGTCGGATTGAGCGGTGGGGGCTGCTGTATGGACCACGGCTACCGGAGCCTTGGAAGTTGCAGGCGGAGTCCGGTGCAGAGCGAACGGGAGCGTGGCTGAGAAGACCAGAGCGGCAGCGGCGGTCCACAGGGCCGCCGGCATAAGAGAGCGCGGGCGAGAGGGTGCGAGACGGTGGAACCGATTGCCAGCTTCGGCGCGATTCCATTCGCGAGTGGACCAGGCGGTGGCTGTCGAGCGGAAGACGGTGAGCGATTCGCTCAGGGAGGCAAAGTCTGCCGTGCAGATGCTGCAGTCGCGGAGGTGCTCGCGGAGGAGTTCCAGCCGGCCGGATTCGTGGATCTCCTGCGGAGTGCTATCGAGGAGAAGGTCGCAGAGCTGTTCGTGGGTGAGATGTGGAGTCATAGGTGTTTCCCTTGTGGCGTTGTGGCGCGCGCGGATGGCGGCCAGAGCGCGGTAGAGGTGGCTTTTTACGGTGCTGAGTGGGAGGCCGGTTGCGATTGCAATCTCGGGGAGCTCCATTTCGTCGACGAAGCGGAGGAGGAAGACGGACCTCTGGCGTTCAGAGAGTTTTGTTACGGTTTGCCAGATGAGGGCCATCTGCTCGGAGGCGATGAGGCGTGAGTCGAGTGAGGAGTCGGGGTGGGGGAGGAAGGCTGCGATCTCGGTGGCGTCGACGGCGGAGGAGGAGACGCGGCGCCAGAAGCGGAAGCGCTGGGTGCGGGTGTGGTCGCGGAGGAGGTTGAGGGCGATGCGGGTGAGCCAGGTGGCGATGGAGCACTCGCCGCGGAAGGCGTTTCGTGTGGTCCAGGCGCGGAGGAAGGTTTCCTGAGTGAGGGTGTGGGCGAGGTCGGGCTCGCGGAGGCTGGAGAGGAGGAAGCGGAAGATGCGTTTCTGGTGCGTGGCTACGACCGAGTCGAGGTCGTCGAAGGGAGTGACCTGAACGGCAGCAACCGGCTGCATGTCGGGGAGGAGATTCGTTGCTAGGGCGTCAGTAGACATGCTTGGCTTCAACTATCCAGACAGACGGGTTTTGGCCTGGGAGGACTACAAGATTGAAGATTATTTTCCCTGAGACAGGTATGCTGCTTTGGGATGCATACGGTCAAGGCAATCTATCCGGGTACGTTTGACCCGCTGACGAACGGTCACATGGACCTGATCGCTCGCGGGGCGAAGATAGTTGATCACCTCGTGGTGGCGATTCTGCGCAACTCGGAGAAGGGAACTCCTTTGTTTACCGTTCCTGAGCGCGAGGAGATGATTACCGAAGCAACCCAGAGCTTTGAGAACGTGTCGGTCGCGACCTTCGATGGCCTGCTGGTTGATTTTGCGCGGCAGCAGGGTGCGAAGGCGGTGCTGCGTGGCATCCGGGCTATCTCGGACTACGAGTATGAGTTCCAGATGGCGATGATGAACCGGAAGCTGGACCCGGAGCTGGAGACGCTGTTCATGATGCCGGCGGAGAAGTACACGTATGTCAGCTCGCGGCTGATCAAGGGTGTTTTTCAGCTGGGCGGTGACGTCTCGGCGCTGGTGCCTCCGCTGGTGGTGGAGCGGCTGAAGGCCAAGGTTCCAAGCCGGGTCTAGGGTACCCCCCCGCTGTTTCTGCGCAAAGTCTTAGAAATATGTGACTTAGGTCTGGACCGAAGCGGAAAAGTCCCATATTTTCGCGGTCATGTCTGCAAGCGGTTGATTTAAAAAGAAAAACCTGAACGGGCGGGTTCAGGGCTTCCTCTTCTCTATGCTTTTAAGTTTAGCAAATCGGGTGGAATCAATCGGCACTTTCTAATGTTTTATTTTTTCGTTCAGGTGGTTGATTTTAAGGGAGTTGATCGGTTGACGTAGAGCTGAGGGGGCTTGACAGGTTTTTCGGTTGGTCTCTTTGAACGGCGATCTTTGCCTCGCTCGGACTATGTGTTGTTCCGCCTTCGGCTTCACTCAGGCCTACGGCAGTGCGGTGAACCGCTTTCGCGGTCGGCTTGAGGTCAAGTCGGAAGAGGGCGGCTCTGATGATGTCTCGCCGACGACAGGCGTACCTCAGCGGCTGAAGCCGCGTTCCTGGAAGGACACTTACGGCACGGCTGAAGCCGTGCCCTTAAGCGAAACCGAGTTTTTCAGGGTCCTCTGAAGAATTGGCGTACCCCGAGGTTCGAGCTTCGTACGAAATGACTCCACATCTCAGAATCGAGACGTGGGGCATCCGGCACCCTACCCACCTTAGTCGCGATACCGCCGCGGCGAAGATGGGCACACGATACCCAGGAGCTTCGAAGGGCACCTATGTAAGTATCTCGGTAGGAGAAGCCTGATGAAGTCACGTCGTGAGTTTTTGTCTGCCGGTGCTGCGATGGGGGTTTTTGCTGCCACAAATGGCTGGGCAGCGTTGGGGACAGCTTCGAAATCGGCGCCGAAGTCCTGTTCGGATGCCTGCTCCATCACGGAGCTGAATGACCGAATTGCCCGGCGCGATTTTCGCGATATCACCAAGGACATGCTGCCGACGCCGTGCCTTGTCCTCGATCTCGATCTGTTCAACGCCAACGTGAAGCAGCTGGCGGACACGGCGAAGGCCAACGGTATCCAGGCGCGTCCGCATGTGAAGGTTCACAAGAGCGTGAACGTTGCGCGTCAGCAGATGGCTGAGGGGGCGATCGGTCTGAGCTGCTCGACGATTGCCGAGGCGGAGCTGTTCTCGGATGCGGGGCTGAAAGGGATGCTGTGGACCAAGCAGCCGGTGGGGAAGAACAATACGCAGCGTGCGATTGCGCTCTCGAAGAAAGATCCCACGTTTCTGTTTGTGAGCGATGATGCGCAGGTGCTGGATTGGGTGGAAGAGGCCGCGGCTGCGAACAAGGCAAAGGTGAGGGTTCTGGTTTCGGTGTATGCGGGGCTGGCGCGGCAGGGCATTGAGGCGGGTCAGCCTGCGTTGAATCTGGCCAAGAAGGTTGATGGCTCCAAGCACATGCAGTTTGAGGGGTTCATGGCCTACTCGGGAAATGCGGCACATGTTAAGGGGTTTGAGGCGCGCAAGAAGGCCTCAATGGAAGTGCTCGCGGGAGTACGCGAGAGCAAGGAGCTTGCGCTGAAGTCGGGCCTGCCGGTGAAGATCATGTCGGGCGGTTCGACGGGAACGTACAACATCGATCATGAGACAGGGTTGAGTGAGTTGCAGGCGGCGACGTATGTCTTCATGGATACGGCTTACTTCAGTGTTGGTGGAAGCGATGGAGATATGAAGCGGTACAACGACTTCAAGCCTGCGTTGACGGTTCTGACGACGGTCGACAGCCAATACCATCCGAACCTTATTTCGACCGACTATGGAGCGAAGGCCATGGCCAGGTCGAGTGATGTTGTGAAGGGGATGCCGTGGCTGGGCGTGGGGAATGGCGGCGCGGAGTACGGCGCTCTGACGTGGAAGGACGGCGAGCAGCATCCGAAGCTGGGAGACCTGGTGGAGATCTACCCGACGAGTCTGGATATGAGCACGAATGTCTTCGATCGCTACTATGTTGCGCAAGGTGACAGGATTGTGGACGTGTGGCCCATCATGGGCCGGGGTGGCGCGGCACAACGCTGATCGTGGGAAGATTCATCTTCTCATCGAAGGCGCACAAGGAATTGTGCATTGGAGCTATTTCATTGCAATGCCATGGGGACGCGCCGGGCCCGTTTTGAAAGCTGTGTTGAAGTCCAGTTTAAACCGCTTGTCCTCAGTGAGGGTATCGTGCGTGACTTTGAGGACGTGGACCTTGTGGTCGCCTTCAAAGTGAATAATGCCCTCTGAATCTTCATTGAGGAAGTAGTCCGTCACCACAAGGCGCTTGTCATCACTGCTCAGCACGATGTTGTGCGATCCGGCGTTCTGGCCGAAGCTGACAACAGATACCTGCTTGAGGTTAAAGCGGTCTGTGGTATCCAGCATGACGACTTGCCCGGCCATAAACGTACCCACGATCAGCCGATCGCCAGATTGCGGCGTCGCCATGATTTGCCCCATTCCGCCGGGCACCGGTGTGTCTACATGAGGCGTCACGGTGGAGAGATCGAACACAGGAGTGCCTGTGCCGCGTTCGGGATTGATCAGATAGATGTGTCCGTCGAACATGCCTGATGTATACCCGTAGCCATGTGGATCCCGGGGGAGCATCTTCACGTCCATCGTGCCCTGCGCGGGAGTGCCGTCTGGCGCAAACAGGTTGACCGTCTTGGTAATCTTTCGTTCCCGGTAGTTCCAGATGCGCACTGAACCGCGCAGGACCGGCTCCATCGAAGGCATCAACGTGCTGCTGGGCAGGATGAAGTCCGAGGTCATCATCAGGTTCAGATCCGGACGCGCGGAGATGCCATGGGGATTGAACCCGTCCAGCGGCGGTCTCGAGGGCCACTCCTCGAACAGCGAGATGGTGCCAAAGTGGTTCGCAACGAAATGTATGCTGCCGTCGAATTCTGCCACCCGACCGGGCGCCATGCCGTCGGCGGAGCCCATCTGTGTGATGAGGAAGCCGCCGTTTTCCGTCGGAAGGAAGTCGTCAGTCATGCTTGATTCCACGGCTTTGGCAGAGAACAGAAACCGCGGCTTCTTCGCATTGGTGACGTCGAAGAAGAAGATTCCGTTCTGATTTTTTAAGAGGCTGAGCAGCCCACCGCATCCCAGGATGGTTCTGGTTGAATTCAGGTGGCAGTGGTGCGGTTCGTTGCCGGTGTTACCGGGAGGCGGTACAGGCACGACGTTGAGGACTTCCCCATATTTGGGAGACTGTTCGTCAAAATCGATGACAGCAAGGAAATCTGGTGCAACCTGGGCCTGGTCCTGAGCCCAGATATACAGAACCTTGTCTGCTGCTCCGCCACGGTCGCCCTTGTCCCGTCCTTCGCTGTGTTCTTCTTGCCTTCCACCCAAGCCGTATTGAGCCAGCATGGTGGTCGATGCGCCGAACATCAGCGCGGCGAAGATGAATAACCTTGCGGTAGTTCTCGCAATTCCGTTCGTTTTCGACATGCAACTCCACCCTTTGCGCAGTAAGACCGCATGTCCCCGAGGACAGGGACTTACCTTCAGTAGTAGTGGGCCGGGATAACGCGCAAAGCATATCACAGGCCGCGAAACTCACGTGTGAATGTAGGCGGTGAAGGCCCTGCACAATGGAAGAAGGGATGCATCGTCATCCACGCTCTTGCTTCACCTGGTTTCTGCCAACAAGGAAGCTGCGACGAGAGCCACGAGTTTCGCTTTAGCATCCGAATACGAATACCTTGTACCGCGTTTGCTGCGCTGATGTTGTTTGTACTGTTCAGCGCGGAGTGAATGTCGAAGGAGAGAGATGCGAGCTTACGTCGTAGAGCGGGCGGGTGGGGCGTTTGAGAATCGGGAGATTGCGCGACCGGTGCCAGCTGCGGGGCAGGTGTTGATTCGCGTGGTGGCGAGCGGTGTGAATCCGCTGGATACGAAGATTCGAGCGGGGAAGGCTGGGCATGCGCAACAGTCTCTTCCGGCGGTGCTTGGGCTGGACATGGCGGGAGTAGTGGAGGAGATTGGCGCGGGAGTAATGACGTTCAAGCCGGGCGATGAGGTGTATGGAATGGTTGGCGGAGTGGGCGGCTTGCAGGGGACGCTGGCTCAGTTTGTTGCGGCGGATGCCGAGCTGCTTGCGCTGAAGCCGAAGACGCTCTCGATGCGAGAGGCGGCGGCGATGCCTCTGGTGACGATTACGGCGTGGGAGGGGATCGTCGATCGGGCGAATGTGCGAGACGGGACAGACAGTGCTGGTACATGCGGGCGCGGGCGGCGTGGGGCATATCGCGGTACAGCTGGCGAAGGCTCGCGGCGCTGAGGTGTTTGCGACGGTCTCGGCGGAGAAGACAGGGATTGTGGAGGGATTCGGAGCGACGGCGATCGACTACAAGGCGATGACGCCGGAGGAGTATGTGGCGAGGCATACCGGTGGCGAGGGGTTTGATGTGGTGTACGACACGGTGGGCGGGGCGACGATTGATGCTTCGTTTATTGCGGTGAAGCGGTATACGGGGCATGCGGTGAGTTGTCTGGGATGGAGCACGCACTCGCTGGCTCCGCTGTCGTTTCGCGGGGCGACGTACTCGGGCGTGTTTACGCTGATGCCGCTGCTGACGGGGTTTGGGCGGAAGCATCACGGGGAGATTTTGCGGGATGCGGCGGAGTTGGTCGATGCGGGGAAGATGCGGCCACTGATGAATGAGCGAAGATTTACAGGCGCGGATATTGCGGCTGCGCATGAGCGGGTGGAGGCAGGAGCGCTGGGCAAGGTTGTGGTGGAGTTGTAGTCGCAAATCGGCTGTGGAGACGCTTTGTGACGTTAGTATGGCTTATCACCTGAGAGGTCAAGAAGATGGGAGAGAGCGGGGGAGCGAACGTCGAGATTGCGAAGCACCTGACCGAGCATCATCATTCAGGAGGCTCGGCGGAGCTTCCGATTGTGGAGATTCTGGAGGCGGTGTTACTCGCAGTTGTTGCGATTGCAACGGCGTGGAGCGGCTATCAGGCGTCGCTTTGGACGGGGCATCAAGCGAAGCTCTATAGCGAGGCAAGCAAACTGCGGATTCAATCCCAGGGGGCCGAGGCGTTCGCCAATCAGGAACGTGTGTACAACGCAGCGACCGTAGTCGAGTGGCTAAAGGCCGAGGCGCACGGCGACAAAGTTTTGGCGGACATCTTTGAAAAAAGATTGCTTCCCGAGTTTCGGCCTGCTTTCCTGGCGTGGAAGAAGACGGATCCACTTCATAATCCCGATGCCCCGGCTGGTCCTCAGTCGATGACTGAGTACAGGAACGCGAAGACCGAAGCGGCGGTAGCGCTGGATACGCAAGCTACGAAAAAATTTGAAGAGGGCAGCGACGCAATACAGCACTCGGACCAATTTGTGAGGGTAAGCGTCACGCTTGCGACGGTGTTGTTATTTATTGCGCTCAGCCAGCGATTCAAGACCCGTGGGGTGAGGATTGGTTTGCTGGCGACGGCAATGCTGATGCTCGGTTTTCAGATTCACCACATCTTTGCTCTTCCCTGGGCTAGTTCGGCGGCGGGAGAGGTTCATGAGAAGGCAGACTCGTGAGGCGTCGGTGGCAGAGAGTATGTATCTCTCGATGCAGTAAAGTTGAGGTGAGTGCTCGAGCGGATTGAGGTGTTCCGGTCATGGCAGTCACACACATTCGTCGCGGATCTATTGGTGTTAGCGCGCCTGGCCTGTTGCTGTTTGTTTGGGTAGGGGTGTGTGGGTGCGTGTTGCGGGCCCAGACTCCCAGAGAGAGTGAGCGGGCGCAGGGCGATCTGGACAGTTGCCGTGTTGTGAAGGTGACGACCCTTCCGGGGAGTCATGAGTTTGCGGGCGACTTTATTGAGACGATAGCGAACGATCCTGCTCCGAATGCCAGTGACCCGGATGTGGTGTGGGGGCTGACGACGGATTTGAGCGAGGCGATTCCGGCGCGCGAACGGCTGATGTATATCTCGAAGTCGACGGATGGCGGGGCGACCTGGAAGGAGGTCGCGCATGTGGATTCGAGGTACTTCGACGCGAGGATTGGCGAGGGACTGCGGAACGGCTTTATTGCGGCTCCCGGTGGAAGCTCGTTTCGTGATTACGACACAGAAGGGAGCCTTTCAGGTGATTCCGCAGCCGGCTGGGGCGAATGCGATTGTGAAGCCGATTGCGGGACCGCTGGTTCCTGATACACCGCCGAAGATTCCTATTCCGAAGAAGCCGGGGGAGCCGGTGAGAGCGAATGTGGTCGAGATGACGGCGGATGGGAACAGCTTAATTGTGGGATATGGGTATTTTGATAAGACACCGCAGTTGTTTCGCTATCGTAAAAATGCAAGTGGCGAGTGGGTGGAGGATGGGCAGATTGAGAACATTCCGACGGACATGGATCTGCTGACATTGCAGTTCGACGATCCGAAGAATGTGAGCTCGCGATTTTTGTATGTGGGGACGGGTGACCAGGTGTACTTGCTGAACCTTCGGACGATGGGGTGGAGCAGAGTGGATGGTGTGGGGCCGGACTCGGCGATCCATGGGATGACGGTCGTGAATGGGCTGCACTTGGCGGCGTGCTGGGGGGTGTATAACCCGGTGGGGCCGGGGATGGTGCGACGGGTGACGAATGCGAAGTTTTTGCTGCATCCGACGTCGGACGAGGCTGGTCCGAATCTGCGGGCTTACGGGATTGAGGTCGATTCGTTGCGGCCTGAGCGGGAGATCGTGACGTCGATTACGGGCGTGTATGTGAGCGAGGACAAGGGTGCCACGTGGAGGCGGCTGAATGATCTTCCGGATGGGGAGTATCGTTCGGCGCACTTCAATTCGAATGGGACGGTGCTGGTGTCGGGGATGCCGGGGACGTTCCTGGTGAATCCGTTTTCGGAGGAGTGCACGCCTGAGCTAAAGAGGCGAGGGGCGGTGGGTGGGCGTCGCTAAGTGATGGCAGGGATGCACTAAAGTGGTACCTCTTTCGTGACGTTGTTCGGTAACAATGCGGTGAGTGGACCGCGTGTTTGCTATTGTTGTGGTGCGGGCCCTTATTTCTTACCTCCCCATGAGGATTCCTTCTAGCGCAAAGCGTGGGCTCGTCTGCTTGTGGATCGTGTGTGCTGCGCCCCTGGCGTTCGCGTGCGATCAGCTTCCAGCGGGACAATCTCTCTGGGTTCGCCTTACGGCGCCTGTTACGACCTATACGGCGAAGGTGGGTGATCCGATTCATGCGGTGCTGACGCGAGACCTTGTGTGCGAGAACGAGGTTGTTCTGCCGATGGGTTCTGCGGTGGATGGAGTTGTTCGCAGCAAGCGCAAGGTCGGTTGGGGCATCCGGCATGAGACGGCTGCGCTGGAGTTGGAGTTCCACCAGGCAGAAGATGGCTCCGGGGCGCCGGTGGAGTTCACCGCGCGCGTGGAAGAGGTTGAGAATGCGCGAGAGCCTGTTCGCAAAGGCGTCATCCAGGGCATACGCAGCTCGGATACGTTTCAGGGCAATATCAACAGCAAGTTGATTCACCTTCCGACGTGGAATCCCTACCCGGATACGGTTCTGCTGGCTTACAAGGTTGTGTTTCCGATCTTCCCGGAGCCAGAGATTTACTTTCCGGCGGGGACGGACATCCGTCTTAAGACGACGAACGGGATTTCGGTTCCAGCGTCGGCGGTGAGCACGGAGCGGGAGTTCTCGCCGTTGGTGAAGGCGGATTCGGAGGCATTGGAACAGTTGGTGAGCGAGCTGCCTTCGCGGGTGATGACGGATAAGGACGTCAATGCCGATCTGATCAATGTTGTTTTTCTGGGATCGGCGGAGACGGTGACGCAAGCTTTTCGTGTTGCGGGCTGGGACAGCGCGGACCCGGTGTCGAAGCATGCGGCGATGAAGAGCTTCTACGCCTTGTTGAACAAGAGTGGCTACGCGCAGCAGCCGATGATGACGTTCTACATGAACGGCAAACCGCAGGACATGAACTGGCAGAAGAGCCTGAACAGTTACGACCGCCGGGATCATCTTCGTATCTGGAAGTGGGAGCCGAAAGAGAGCAAAGAATCGGTATGGATCAGCTCGTCGACCCACGATACCCGGGCGGTTCTCGCGCTGAAACATCTAGGTTTTGTGCATCACATTGCACCTGCGATCGACGATGAGCGCTCGACGATCATTCGCGATCTGGACTTTGCGGGATGCGTTAGTTCCGTGAATTACGTGTCGCGGCCTGACGTTCCGACGGCGACTCATAATGCAAACGGAGACGCGATGCATACGGACGGCTCGGTGGCGGTTATCCGGTTGCAGACGTGCAAAGCTCCGGGCTCGCTGGAGCCGAAGAGGAACGTTAATTACAGGCCGGGCAACCATGTCTTTCGTTTTTTGCGACGACAGATTCTGACGCTTCGCAACGACATGCTGCGCGCGAATATTATCTATGGCGCCTACGACGTGGGCCGAATGACCGTGTCGGCGCTGCGTAAACCTGCAATCGAACCCGTAGTTCAACCAGCGCGCTAGGCCTGGATCTGTCTGGCGATGCGCTCGATGGCGTGGTGCGCTGAGAGGATGGCTCCTTCCTGCCAGCCTACGAGGTGGGAGAGATAGTCTCCGGCGAAGTACGTGCGTCCCTGTGGCTTCTCGAGCTGGTTGTAGGCGGGTTCGCTTGATGAGAGGTGGACATTGGCGAAGCAGCCTAGCGAGTAGGGGACCTTGCTCCACGGGACGAAGATGGGTTTGGCGAGAAGCTGCGACTTGCCAGGGTGGAGTTTTTCTACAGCGGAGCGGGAGGCGGCGAGCTTGGCTTCGACGGAGGGGAGAGCGCCGAAGGGAGTGGGCTTGCCGGTTGCAACTCCACCCATGCCGCCACCGGCGGTGTCTTCGCGCTCGGAGCCGAAGCCGGCGACGAGGACTCCGGAGGGAGAGAAGAGCTTGTCGGTGGGGTACCAGACGAGGTTGATGATGTCGTTGAGGAAGGAGATGCCGCCGTAGATGTTGTTCTCTTTCTCCCAGAAGCGTGGCGACTCCCAGGCGATCTTGTAGAGAGCGGTCATGGGCATGCCGGTGAATGCCTTCTGGGTCTCGGGGGAGAAGTTGTTTTTGGTGGTCGCGAGGACGGAGATAGGCATCGTGCAGATGCAGAAGTCAGCGGTGATCGTCTTCGCGGATTTGCCGTGGCCTTCGCCGCCTTCGTCGTACGCAACGGTAACGCTGCTGTCGGTAGTTGTGATCTCTTTGACGACGCAGTTGTAGTGGATGAGGCTGCCGAGGGCTTTGGCGAAGCCGTAGGGGATGCGGTCCATGCCGCCGATGGGCTGGAACATGGTGGCCTGCCAGTCGATCTGCTCTTCGTAGAACTCGCCGTAGGAGAAGTCGGCGGCGAGGAGCTCGGTGAACGGCAGGGGCTTGTGGAGGACGTGCTGGGCCGGGCCTGCTCCGCGGGGAGTGATGAAGCCGGCGCGCATGGTGCCGGTGTACTTGCCTTTGTCGTTGAGGTCGCCGAAGTATTCGAGGAAGTCGAGGAGGCGGGAGAGGTCTTCTTTGGAGAGTTCGTCGTCGAGAGTGTGCTTGTTGATCGCCTTGGTGAGCAGCTCAGCGAGGTAGCCGCGGGTGTCGTAGACGACCTGGCGTTCCTGGACGGGTTTGCCTTCGTTGACGGCGGGCGATTGCATGAGGGCGGAGCGGGAGGAGTTGACCTCGACCTCGAGGGGGACGCCGAGCTCCTGGCAGTAGTTGAGGAGATTGGTGTGGATGGAGGGGATGCGGGCGGGACCGGGATTGAGGTAGCCGCTCTGCCAAGTGCATTCCTGGGTAGTACCGTCGGTGAGCTCGACTTTGCTGCCGTTGCGAACGGTCCAGGAGCGGCCGCCGGGGCGGTTGCGGGCCTCGAGGATGGTGCAGTCGAAGCCGGCTTTGCGGAGCTCGTAGGCGGAGGTAAGGCCGGCGATTCCGCCGCCGAGGATGACGACCTTCCTGCCCTTGCCGAAGCCGGCGGGAAGCTGCGGGAGAGTGGAGGCGATAGCAGCGGGGAGAAGGCCGAGGGCCTGCATGGAGGCGAAGGCCGCGGAGTAGCCGCCGACCTGTGCCATGCGCTGGATGAAAGCGCGCCGGGTGAAGCTCATGGTGTGTGCTCCGTACGGAAAGGGATTTTTGGAGAGGCCTGCTTCAGCCCTGGAAGGCCTTCTTCAGCATGGAAGAGTGGAATGCCTCATTATGTCCCGACGGAGTAAGGATTGGGTAGAGATTTTGTCAGCGGGCAGACCTCAAGTGTCGTCTTATGGAAGCGCGAAGGCGACGTAGAGCGCTCCTCCGGTGCTCTTGGGATTAAGGAATGAGCCGCCTGCAGCGACGACAACGTATTGCCGTCCGTTGACCATATAAGTGGCGGGCGTGGAGTTGCCGGCGTAGGGCAGAGTCGTCTCCCAGAGCAGCTTGCCGTTGGCCTTGTCGTACGCGTGAAGCTTGCGGTCGAAGTTGGTGGCGGCGATGAAGAGCAGACCACCGGCAGTAACGATGGGACCACCGTAGTTCTCGCTGCCGGTGTTGGTGATGCCTGCTGCGGTGAGCTCGGGGTACTCGCCTAATGGCTGGCGCCAGAGATATTTGCCGGTGTTGAGATCGATGGCGTTGAGGGTTCCCCACGGCGGTGCAGTGGCTGGATAGCCATCGGGATCGAGAAAGCGGCGGTAGCCGGTCATGGTGTAGAGCATGCCGTTGTCAGTGGAGGGGAGCGGAGCGTCGGAGTGGAGGAACTTCAGGAGCGAGTCGATGTCCTGCGGGGAGATTCCGACGACAGCGGGCATGCGGCCTTTGCCGTTCTGGATGGTGGCGCGGATGAGGGTATCGGGATAGCGAGTGCTTACTCCCTGAAGAGACGGAGCTAGCTTGGCTGCGGAACCTTCGCGGTTATTGCCGTGACAGGAGGCACACCTTGCCTGGTAGATGGGGCTTTCGGCCACTTGCAATGGAGGATGCTCCGGCGCGGCGCTGGCGGATCGGTCGGGCGAATCGTTGTCGGTCTTGAGATAGGTGAGCAGGTCGGCGAGAGCCTTGCCTTGAATGGGATTGGGCGGCATGCGGCTCTTGCCGTCATGGATGACCGCGGTGACCTGGTCGATGCTGAGGCGATGGGTGACACCCATGAGCCCGGGGAAGGTCGGGGGCGCGCCCTGGCGATGTTCGCCGTGGCAGACGGCGCACTGAGCGAGATAGGTGCGGCGGCCAGGCGAATCGGCGCTCTGATGGGCGAGAGCTGCGAGGGAGGCGTGATTGTTGGCGTTGACGTAGAGGACGCGCGATTCGGGATCGATGGCGGGTCCACCCCACTCTGCACCGCCTTCGAAGCTGGGGGAGAGGAGGGTGTCTTTTTCTACCGAGAGGGGTATGTATAGGCCTTCGTTGCGAACCTCGCGAAGACGCTTGACGGCCCATTCGTGGGCGGCGGGCGTGCGGTTGGTGAGGGTGTCTTCGGTGATGATCTGCCGACCGAAAGGTTCAGGCAGAACCGGATAAGGTTGGGTGCGTGAGGTGGTTTCGCCGGAGACGTTGGTGGTGGGGTATGGACGCTCTTCGATGGGAAAGAGGGGAACTCCCGTGGCGCGGTTGAAGAGATAGAGGAAGCCCTGCTTGGTGGTCTGAGCGATGGCGGGAAGGAGGACTCCGTCTCGTTCGGCGGCGACGAGGATTGGGGCGGAGGGGAAGTCGCGGTCCCAGATGTCGTGATGGACGCCCTGGAAGTACCAGATGAGTTCGCCGGTTTCGGCGTTGAGGGCGAGCAGGGTGTTGGCGTAGAGGTTGTCGCCTTTGCGGGAGGCGCCGTAGAAATCGGGCACGGCGGAGCCGGTAGGGACGAAGACGATGCCGCGGTCGGGATCGAGCGACATGCCGGCCCAGTTGTTGGCAGCGCCGGAGTTCTTCCAGCCGTCGGCGGGCCAGGTTTCGTAGCCGGGCTCGCCGGGGTGGGGAATGGTGTGGAAGGACCAGCGCAGGGCCCCGGTGCGGACGTTGTAGGCGCGGATGTCGCCGGGAGGGGCGGGAAGAGTCTCGGGGCAGCGGCCGCCGACGATGAAGATGTCTTTGTAGATGACGCCGGGGCTGGAGAGTGCGATGGACTGGCTCTCGGGGTCGCGGCCGAGGTTTTCGCGGAGGTCGATGCGTCCGTTGTTGCCGAAGGAGGGGATTGGCTTTCCGGTTTCGGGGTCGAGAGCGTAGACGAAGCTCATGACTCCGGCGAGGATGCGGCGTTCAGCTGCCGCTGCTCCAGTAGGTGAGGCCACGGACGGGACCGCTGGTCTTGATTCCGGCGTCGAACTTCCAGAGCTGCTTTCCGGTGGTGGCATCGAGCGCGACGACTTTCTGGGTGGGGGTGAAGGTGTAGAGGACGCCGTCGATGACGAGGGGCGTGGTCTCCATGCCGCCGGTCTCGCCGGTGTCGAAGCGCCAGGCTTCTTTGAGCTGCCCGACGTTGGAGCGGTTGATCTGGTCGAGGGAGGAGTAGTGTGAGTTCTCGGGAGTTCCGCCGGCGACGGCCCAATCGGTGTGGCTGGGTTTGCGATGTAAGGCGAAGGCGCCGAGAAGGACCAGAAGAAGCAGGGCTGATCCTGCGATGAAGATTTTTCGCGTTGAAGTCACGGCGGAAGGATAGCGTAAGAAGGAAGGCAGGCCGTAAAGAAAATGGCGATTGGCGCTTGGTCAGTTGAAGGAGAGAGATATGAAGCTATTGCCCGTGTTTGTTTTCGCTGCGGTGACGGCGTGTGGGGCGCAGATGCGCTGGTCTAACGAGCCGAAGCAGTGGTCAGCGAAGGATGGTGTGATTTCGGCGACGGTCGATCCTGGGACGGACTTCTGGCGAGTGACGCACTACGGGTTTATTCGCGACAACGGGCCGTTTTACTTTCAGGAGCAGACGGGTGATTTCGAGGCTTCGGTCCATGTGACGGGGAAGTATCGGGAGCTGTATCACCAGGCCGGGTTGATGGTGCGGGTGGATGAGAAGAACTGGATCAAGACGGGCATTGAGTATGTGAACGGCGTGCAGAACGTAAGCGCGGTGGTGACGAGGGAGTTCTCGGACTGGTCGGTGGTGCCACGGAAGGATAATCCGGAGTCAGTTTGGCTGCGGTTGAAGAGGGAAGGGAACTTTGTGCAGATCGAGTACTCCTTCGATGGGACTAAGTACGAGATGCTGCGGCTGGGTTACTTCCCGCCGGGTGGAACGGTGCAGATCGGAATGGTTGCGGCTGCTCCTGGGAAGGAGAGCTTTGCGGTGCAGTTCGATCATTTTTCGGTGAAGCCGTTGAAGAGCAAATAGCCGGTAGAGAATCAGTCGCGGTGATGCTTTTTGAGCAGATCATCGAATTCGCTGCGGGGCATCTTGAGCTTGTCGGGGTGGGCGTCGATCCACTTGGCGAAGGCGTCGAACTTGGCGTTGGTCCATCCGCCTTCGAACGCTCCGCCGTTTGAGCCGGCACGGTTGAGTTCGAAGTTGAACTCGTCCTGGAGCTTGGTGAACTCGGCGGTGGTGATGGCTTCTTCGGCGAGGATGGCGGGGATGAAGATGACGCCGTCGCGCTTGGCGAGGACGAGGTCGCCGGGGAGGACGGTGGCGTGGCCGATGCGGACTGGAGCGTTGATGGCGGTCATAGTCATGCCGATGAGGAAGGACGGGTCGTAGCCGCGATAGAGGCCGTTGAGGTTGGCGATCTCGCGGTTTTCCTCGGCGTCGCGAATGCCGGCGTCGAAGACGAAGCCGGAGTGGGTGTGGGCGGCGATGCCTGAACCGAGGTTGGAGCCGATGAGTGTGCCTTCGAAGATCTTGCCGTTGCCGTCGGCGACGTAGACGTCGCCCATCTGGAGGTCATTGATGGGCCAGCTGTTGTTGAAGCTCTGACGCTTCTCGGCCTTGCCTTCGGCGTCGATGGCTTTGGTCATGTCAGGTCGAGAGGGCATGTACTGGGCAGTGAGAGCGCGGCCTGCGAAGGGCTGGTCGGGGTGGAGGGACTGCCAGTTGGCTTCGAACTGGTTGTTGTACTTGTGGCCGCGGAGGAAGTCCCAGACGTCTTCGAGGGAGACATCGAGGGCCCTGGTAAGGAGCGAGTCGGGGAGCTTGGGGCGACCGTCGGGGAAGCGCTCGCCTTTCCAGTCAGAGGTGTAGAAGAGGATCTGTTCGCGGGTGGTTTTGACCTGGGCGTGGGCGAGTGGGGCGGCTAAGGCGCAGAAAAGGAAGGCGGCGGGAAGGATTCGGTTCATAGAGTCTCCTACTGACGAAAGGAAGGCTACTATAGTCCGTTCGGGTGAGGTGGCTCGGCTTTCGCTTGGGGGGCAAATCTGCCAAACTAGAGGTATGAGCACAGCGACTGCTACCAAGGTTTTTGCGGACCGGATCGGCCGCATTGAAGTTTCAGCAACGATGGCGATTACGGCGGCTGCTTTGAAGCTGAAGTCTGAGGGTGTGAACCTGGCGGACTTTGGCGCGGGCGAGCCGCACTTCAACACTCCGCGTCATATTAAGGACGCGGCGATTGAGGCCATTGAGAAGAACTTCACCCGTTATACGAACGTGGCGGGAACGCCGGGAGTGCGGCAGGCGATCGTGGATCGTCACAAAGCTGACTTTGGGTCGAACTACGCGGCTGACGAGTGCGTGTTTACGACGGGCGGCAAGCTGGCACTGTTCAATGCGATTCAGGTGCTGGTGGACCATGGCGACGAGGTGATTCTGCCGGTGCCGTACTGGGTGTCGTTCAAGGACATCATTCAGTATGCCGGCGGCACTCCGGTGTTTCTTGAGACGAGCGAGGCGGAGAACTTCCGCGTGACGGCGAAGATGGTCGAGGACGCGATTACGCCGAAGACGAAGGCGATCGTCCTGAACACGCCTTCAAATCCCTCGGGTGCGGTGGTCTCGCCGGAGGATTTAGAAGCGATCGTTCGCATGGCGCACAAGCGTGACATCTTCGTGCTGCTAGATGAGTGCTACGTGTACCTGAATTTCACGGGCAACATTGTGAGCGGCGGCAGCTTTCTGGACTGCAAGGAGCATGTTGTGGTGCTGGGCTCGCTCTCAAAGACGTACGCGATGACGGGCTGGCGCGCTGGTTATGCGCTGGGGCCGAAGGCGATTATTGCTGCGATGAGCAAGCTACAGTCGCAGTCGACGTCAAACACCGCGAGCATGGTGCAGCAGGCATCGATTGCGGCGGTGAGCGGATCGCAAGAGTGCGTTGCGGAGATGCGCGCGGATTACATCAAGCTGCGCGATCGGATTCTTGAGGGATTCAAGTCGATTCCGGGGCTGACCTGCACGGTTCCGCAGGGCGCGTTTTACGTGTACCCGAATATCAAGAGCTTTATCGGCAAGGGCGGCGTGAAGTCGGCGACGGACCTTGCGGCGAAGCTACTGAGCGAGGCGCATGTGGTGGTGGTTCCAGGCGAGGCGTTTGGGACTTCTGACCACATACGGCTTTCATACGCCGTGTCGCATGACGTTGTGGATGAGGGCGTCAAGCGGATGCGGGAGTATTTTGCAAAGCTTGGCTAGAAAGATCAGGGAGAGAGCCGCATCGGGGTTGCCGATGCGGTTTTCCTTTGGAATGGAGAAACATGGGTAAGTCAGGTGGTCAGGCGGGAGCCGCGGAGCCACGATTTGTGCCGGTGATTCTTGCTGGTGGAAGCGGAACGCGATTCTGGCCACGGAGCCGAAGGGCGCGGGCGAAGCAGGTGCTTGCGCTGGATGGCGAGCGGACAATGATCCAGCAGACAATGGACCGCCTGCTGCCGGTGGCAGCTGCAGAAGACATCTGGGTGATTACGAATGATCTGCTGCGTGACGAGATTGTGCATCAGCTTCCTGAACTGCGCGGGGAGCACATACTGAGTGAGCCGGCGGCGAGGAACACCGCTCCAGCATGTGCGCTGGCCGCGTTCCTGCTTGAGAAGAAAGATCCAAATGCAGTGATCGGGATCTTTCCCTCGGACCATGTAGTGGACGATCGGAAGCGATTTGCCGAAGTAGTGCGGGCAGGAGTCAGGCTGGCTGCAAACGGCGAGAAGATTGTGGTTCTGGGAGTGCCCGCTACGAAGGCCGAGACGGGGTATGGATACATTGAGCGCGGCGGAGTGGTGGAAGAGGCTTCTGTACTGACAGGCGGCATTGAGGTTCGCAGCGTAAAGCGATTTACGGAGAAGCCGCACAAGGCGCTGGCTGAGGCGTTTGTGGCTTCGAGGAATTATGCGTGGAATAGCGGCATGTTTCTATGGAGCGCGAGAACTCTTGCGTGTGCGATCCGTGAACATTCGCCGGCGATGGCGCCTTTGCTGGAGAAGATTGCCGCAGCTTATGGAACGCCGGAGTTTGAAGGCGTTTTTGCTGAGTTATATCCGCAGTGCGAGAACATCTCAATCGACTATGCGGTGCTGGAGCCTCGGTCGGCGAAGGGTGAAGAAGCTTCGGAGATCTACTGCCTGCCAGGAGACTTCTGCTGGAACGATCTGGGATGCTGGTCGGCGTTGCACGAGCATGTGGCGCACTGCAGCCCAGAGGATCTGGCGGAGAAGAATGTCTTCGAAAAGACGGACCAGCCCTGTGTGGACATCGACTCGCATGGCAACTACGTGTATGCGCCAGGCAAGGCTGTGGCGCTGGTAGGCGTGAATGATCTGGTGGTGGTGGAGACAGACGATGCTTTGCTGATCACAACGCGCGAACGGTCGCAGGATGTGGGTAAGGTGGTTGCGGAGTTGAAGCAGGCGGGACGAGAAGACCTGGTTTAAGCAGAACTAGAGTGAGGCGATGGCAGAGACGAAGACGGTTGTGAAGTTTGGCACGGATGGCTGGCGTGGTGTGATCGCCGATGATTTCACGTATGCGAATGTTCGCGTGGCGGCGGCGGCGATTGCGAATTACGTGCTGGCGCACGAGGATCCAAAAGCTGGTGTGTGCATAGGATGGGACACACGGTTTGGCTCGCGATCGTTCGCGAAGGTGGTAGCGGAGGTTCTGGCGAGCGCGGGGATTCCGGTGCAGCTTGCGAGCGGGATTACTGCCGACGCCGGCTCTCTCCTATGCGGTGCGTGAACGGAAGGCCGCGGGCGGCGTGATGATTACGTCGAGCCACAATCCTGCGGAGTGGAACGGCGTGAAGTATAAGGCGAGCTATGGCGGCTCGGGCAAGCCGTCGATTATGGCGTTGATTGAGAGCTATCTGCTGAAGCCGGTGCCGGCAGCGAAGAAGGCCGGGGAGATTACGGAGGTCGACTTCGCGCCGGAGTACATTGCGGCGCTGGAGAAATTTGTCGATCTTGAAGGCGATCAAGGCGAGCGGATACAAGTTTTTGATCGATGTGATGTATGGGGCGGGGCGTGGCGTCATTGCCGGAATCTTCGAGCGGGCGGGAATTCCATGTGTCGAGATTCGCAATGAAGTGAACCCGACATTTCTCGGGATCAATCCAGAGCCGATTCTTCCGCACATTAAGGCGACGCAAGAGGCTGTAGTTGCGAACAAGTGCGATGCCGGGTTGATTACCGATGGCGATGCGGACCGCATCGGCGCTGTGGACGAGAACGGCAATGTGGTGGACGCGCACAAGCTTCTGAGCTTGTTGATGTGGTGGCTGCTCGAACGGAAGAAGTGGCCCGGCGAGGTTACGCGCGCATTCAACACCACGAAGATGATTGATCGTATCGCCGCGAAGTACGGACGCAAGCTGAATGAGCATGGCATCGGGTTCAAGTATGTGGCGGACCTGATGCTGGAGAAGGAGATCCTGATCGGTGGCGAAGAGTCGGGTGGCATAGGCATCAGCAAGCATCTGCCGGAGCGCGATGGATTGCTGAACAGTCTGCTGATTGCCAACGTGATGGCGGATGAGAAGAAGACGCTGGGTGAGCTTGTGGCTGCGCTTGCAGGCGGAGTTCGGCGAGCACCAGTATGGACGCGTCGATATGCACATCAACGAGGAGTTGAAGCAATCGGCGATTGCTCGGGCGAAGGCGGGTGTGGCGGACATCGCAGGGATGAAGGTGCTTCGGGTGGAGACGCTGGACGGGATCAAGTTCTTTCTTGAGAATCCGGCTTGTGCGGGCAAAGAGAATGCGGCGGAGACTTGGCTGCTGCTGCGGGCTTCGGGAACGGAGCCGCTGTTGCGGGTTTATTGCGAGAGCTGCTCGAAGGAGTCGGTAGAAAAGATCCTGAAAGTAGCGCAGGAGTTTGTGCTGAAGGGAACGGCGGCTTGAGCGAATCGATTGTGGTGGAGACGAAGGGCCTGCTGTTCGATATGGATGGAGTGCTGATCAGTTCGATCGGGTCGGTGAGGCGTTCGTGGAGAAAGTGGGCGAAGATGTATGGCGTGCCTGATGCGGAGAACTACGAGGTTCCGCATGGAATGCGGGCGATTGAGATTGTGAAGAGCCTGCGGCCGGACATCGATGCCAAAGATGGTCTGCGGGTGATTGAGGACATCGAGGTCGCAGATACCGATGATTTGAAGGTGCTGCCGGGGGTGAAGAGATTGCTGGAGAGCCTTCCTGCGGACCGATGGGCGATTGTGACCTCTGCGACGCACCGGTTGACTGTGGAGCGGCTGAAGGTGGCGGGGTTGCCGCTTCCTGAGCGTTTGATCAGCGCGGATATGGTGGAACGGGGTAAGCCTGATCCGGAGCCGTATCGGCGTGGTGCGGAGCTGCTTGGGGCTGCATTCCGAGGATTGCCTTGTGGTGGAGGATGCACCTTCGGGAGTGGGTGCCGGGAAGGCTGCGGGGTCGCGGGTGCTGGGCGTTTTGGGAACGCACACGCTGGAGGAGTTGCAGGCGGCCGACTGGGTGACTAAGTCCCTGGAGGGGCTGGTTGCTGAGCCGAAAGATGGCGGGCTTGAGCTGCGCTTTACGCCGACTACTGTTTGAGCAAGATAGATTCGACCAGTTTCAGGTCTTCTTCGGTGTCGACGCCTATGGTGTCGAAGTCGGTGGGCTCGACGTAAAGGATGATGTTGTTTTCGAGGAAGCGTAGCTGTTCGAGTCTTTCCGTGTGCTCGAGGGTGCTGTGGGGGAGCGTGGGGAAGCGCTGGAGGGCGGACTTTCGGTATGCGTAGAGGCCGATGTGTTTCCAGTATTGTGCCGGACTGCCGTCGCGGTTGTAGGGAATGGTGGCTCGGGAGAAGTAGAGGGCGCGGCCGTCGGCGGCGGTGACGACTTTTACGGCGTTGGGGTTATGGATGTTGGCGGGAGTGCAGGGGACTTTGAGGGTGGAGACCTCGACATGCAGGCTTGGCGAAGGGGCGAAGCAGGGCGGTGAGGTGCTCGGGTTTGAGGAGGGGCTCGTCGCCCTGGATGTTGACGTAGATGTCGGCGTCGATGAGCTGGGAGACGGCGTGGACGCGGTCGGTGCCGCTGGGCAGGTCGGGTGAGGTCAGTTGGCAGGGCCAGTTGTTATCGCGGCAGAGAGCGGCGATCTCCTCGGAGTCGGTAGCGACGACCAAGCCGTTGAGCTGGGGGCAGGCGCGTGCGGCCTCGTAAACCCAGGCGAGCATGGGACGTCCGGCGATGGTGCGTAAGACTTTACGGGGCAGGCGGGTAGAGGCGAGACGGGCGGGAATGACACCCAGGACGCGAAGCTTTTCGGAGCCGTGGGAATCAAGTATGATGGTATCTGGCTGTGCCGCGGCGATTCTCCCTGGATCCGCGATGATTTCAAAGGCACGGTCACTCACACATCGGCGGTGTAGCTCAGATGGTTAGAGCGACGGACTCATAACCCGTAGGTCGACAGTTCGATTCTGTCCACCGCCACCAAAATGTTGTAGTTCCTGCCTGTATCGCGGAATCTCCGTACGAGAGTATCATTTTGCCAGCGGGTTTCGTCTAACGCCTGTTGGGCGCCTCACGGTGCTTTGGAGACTTTTCTAACCTATGCCGAAGATTTCGAAGATTCTGCTGCTCGCCGTTTCGGTTGTTCTGGTGCTGACGGTATTTCTGGGCGTGAACTCGAGCGGCGTGAGTGCGGCGACGCGAGCCGCAGGATGGCGCGTATCGGCAGATCAATGTCTACAGCGAGGTGCTGCGGCACATCCAGACGGACTACGTTGAAGAGCCGAATATTGCCGCGGTGACGAATGGCGCGCTGCGCGGTCTGCTGGAGTCGCTGGATGCGGACTCGAGCTACCTGACGCCGGAGGACTACAAGACTTACAAGGCGGACAAGGGCGGCAAGGCGCAGGTGGGGATCAACGTCTCGAAGCGCTATGGCTATGCGACGGTGGTATCGGTTGTTCCGGGAAGCCCGGCGGACAAGGCGAACCTGAACGATGGCGACATCATCGAGGCGATTGGAACGCAGGATACGCGGGACATTTCGCTGGCGATGATCCAGATGATGCTGGAGGGAGCACCGGGCAGCGAACTGACGGTTTCGGTGGTTCGTCCGCGCAAGGCTGCGCCGGAAAAGATCACGCATGACGCGCGTACTGACGTGCATTGCCGCCTGTGAGCGAGACGATGTACGAGAACTCGTCGATTCTTTATCTGAAGCCGGTGGTGCTGGACCATGACCACGTGCAGCAGATGGAGAGCGAAGCTGAAGGGGATGCCGAAGGCGGGCAACAAGAAGATTCTGCTCGACCTGCGCGATGTGGCGGCGGGTGATATGCCCGAGGCGATGCGGCTGGCGAACTTCTTGCTGAAGACGGGCACGATCGCGACGCTGGAAGGGCAGAAGGTCGCGAAGCAGACGTTTGCGGCTGATCCATCGAAGGCGGTCAATGCGACGGCGCCGGTGGTGGTGCTGGTGAATCGCGGAACGGCAGGCCCGGCGAGATCGTTGCTGCGGCGCTGCTGGACAACAAGCGGGCTGACCTGGTGGGCGAGAAGACGTTTGGCGAGGGTGCGCAGCAGAAGACGTTTGAGCTGCCGGACGGCGCGGCGCTGATTCTTTCGGTGGCGAAGTATGAGTCGCCTTCGGGCAAGAAGCTTGAGGACGAGGGTGTGACGCCGGGCGTTCTGGTGGCTTCGAACATCGACGACGGTGGACCGGGCGGCGACGGCAACGAGGACGCGGTTCCGACGACGGAGACGCAGCCTGATGCAAAGAAGCCCGGTGTGTCGGTCGACGAGCAGCTAACAAGGCGCTGGACCTGTTGAAGAGCAAGGCTGCCTAAGGCCCGTTTCAAGTTACATGTGCTGATTCGAGAGCTAGCGATTGCAGCGATGGGAGCTCTGCCTGCTGAAGGATACATGCTGGTGTGAAGGCGCCGTGCAGAGCTTATTCAGACGCGACGAAGAAGCCGACGAAGGTTGAGACAGAGCCGCAGATGGCAGCGCATCGTCCGTCGTGTAATCTGAAGGGCCGGAGTATCCGAGCCGCCGGATTGCACGGCGGGTTACCTTCTATGCGCTGCTTGGGTTTGTCGGCTGTGTTCGGGGCGATGTGCGGCCTGATGCTGGTCTACTCGATCGACCTGCCGCAGATGGACGACCTGACGCGGTACCGTCCGAACACGACGACTGAGCTGCTAGACATTCACGGGAAGGTCTTTGGATCGTTTGCGCTGGAGCGCCGGGTGGTGGTGCCGTACACGGAGTTTCCTCCGGTGCTGCAGACAGGCGATTATTTCGATCGAAGACAAGAGCTTCGAGCGCAACTGGGGGGTGAACCTGTTCCGCGCCGTGGGTGCGGCGTATCGCGATCTGCATGACAAGAAGCGGACGCAGGGAGCGTCGACGATCACGATGCAGCTGGCGCGGAATCTGTTTCTGTCGAACGAGAAGACCTTCGGACGCAAGTTCCAGGAGGTCATTCTCTCGATGCAGATCGAGAGGCGGTTTACGAAGGACCAGATCTTCGAGCTGTATGCGAACCAGATCTATCTGGGCCGCGGGACGTATGGGTTCGAGGCGGGCTCGGAGTACTACTTCAGCAAGCATGTGAAGGACCTGACGCTGCCGGAGGCGGCATTGCTGGCGGCGTTGCCGAAGGGGCCGGAGTACTATTCGCCGGTGCGGCATCCGGATCGCGCGTTGAGGCGGCGCAATCTGGTGCTGAGCGAGATGCTGGAGGACAGGCAAGATCACGCGGCAGCAGGCGGAGGCGGCGAAGGCGGCTCCGCTGGGCCTGCATATCGAGCCGCCGGCGAACAGCGTGGCTCCGTATTTTGTGGAAGAGGTGCGGCGGCAGCTGGAGAAGGAGTATGGCGTCGAAGAGGTGCATGGTGCGGGGCTGCGGGTCTACACGACGCTCGACCTGGATCTGCAGGCGGTGGCGAACAAGGCTGTGCTGGATGGCGCGGCTGACGTATGAGCGGCGGCATGGATGGAAGGGAAGTCTGCAGAACGTTGTGCTTGCCGGGCAGGATGTTGAGAGCTATAGGCATCCGGACTGGGCGCAGCCGGTGGACAAAGGATGCTACGTCCATGGGGTGGTGACGGAGGTCGCGCCGAAGCGAGTTGTGGTGAAGCTGGGCTCACAGCAGGTCGGTGCTGACTCCCGAGGACTGGAAGTGGACGCAGAATGTGGATGGCGGACAGCTTTCTGAGGACGGGCGATGTGGTTTACGTGAAGATTGCAGGGCCGTTGAGCGGATGGCACGTGGAAGGCATCGCTGCAGCAGGACTCGGGCGCGCAGGCTTCGCTGATGGCGGTGGACAATGCGAGCGGCGAGGTGCTGGCGATGGTGGGCGGGCGCGACTTTGCGCTGTCGCAGTTCAACCGCGCGACGCAGGCGCAGCGTCAGGTGGGGTCGTCGTTCAAGCCGTATGTGTATACGACGGCGGTTGAGGCCGGCGCGAAGCCTACGGACATCATCGTGGATGGGCCGACGACGTTTCCTACGCCCAGCGGGCCGTATACGCCGCATAACTACGAGGGCGACTACAAAGGGGCGATGACGCTGCTGGATGCGTTTGCGGAGTCGCGGAATATTCCGGCGCTGAAGCTGGCTGCGCGCGTTGGGATTCGCAAGGTGATCGAGACGGCGCACCGGTTTGGCGTTACGAGCAATATTCCGGCGTTTCTGCCGGTGGCGATCGGTGCGGCGGACATCACGCTGTACGAGCAGGTGGGCGCGTACAGCGTGTTTCCGAATGACGGGATACGGATTGAGCCGCACTACATCCGCAAGGTGACGCAGGCGGACGGGTTGCCGCTGGATGAGAAGCCGACGGAGGTGCGTGAGGTGATCTCGGTGGAGACGGCGCGGACGATGATGGAGTTGCTGCAGGCGGTGGTGCGGATGGGAACTGGTGCGCGGGCTTCGCAGTTGAAGCATCCGCTGGGCGGCAAGACGGGAACGACGAACGACTACACGGATGCGTGGTTCATCGGGTTTTCGCCGTCGGTGACGTGCGGGACGTGGATCGGGTACGACGACCGGCAGTCGCTGGGCGAGAAGGAGACTGGCGCGCGAGCGGCGCTGCCGATGTGGATGGACTTCATGCGGGCGGCGATTGCGGGCAAGCCGAATGAGGCGTTCCCGACGGCGGGAGCGCCGAAGAAGGTGCTGGATGTCCCGGTGAGCAAGCCAGGAGTGCGGCGGTTCAGCCGAAGCCGCGCTGAGTCGAAGGACTCGGATGCGACCGGATGCAGCCTGACGGCGCCTAAGGCGCGATGCGCCGAAGTCCGAGCGAGCCGGCGGCGGCTCCTACAGGGGCGAAGGCGCCGAGCGGGAGTGCCGCTCCTGTGGCGACGAAGTCAGTCAGACCGACACAGAGTGAAGTAGCGCTGGCTCGGCGGACGTCGCGGCCGATCTGTTCGCGCAGCGCTTCGGGGAGGGCCAGCGAATCTCATCGCGGAGCCGGTGAGGAAGGCAAGCGTGAGTGGCGTGTTCTCAGTGAGCTCGATGGGGTGGAAGTTGAGCAGGTGGGATTCGACGGTGAAGGAGTCGGCTCCGAAGGTAGGGCGGTTGCCGACGTTGGTGACGGCGTCGAAGGTCTCTGCCGAGCCGACGGTGAGCGTGGTGATGTAGACGCCGATGGCGGGAATGAGCTCGGGGTAGGGGGCGAGGTTGATGGTGGGGACGGTGTAGCGGGTGCCGTAGCCGCGGCCCGAGGCGGGGTGCTGAGGATGGCGAAGGGGCGGCCAAGGAGGGCGCGGGCGTGGCTGACGTCGCCGGCTGCGATCAGTTGGCGGATGCGGCTGGAGGAGATGGCGCTGGCCGCGAAGGGATGCGGGGTGCGTAGACGGAGACGTGGAAGCCGAGCTCGCGGCCGAGGGCTTCGAGAGTGTCGATGCCGGCCTCGGCCTGATAGCCGAAGCGGAAGTTTTCGCCTTCATGGAGCTCGATGACGCCGAGCTTGTTGCGAAGGACCTCGGTGGCGAAGGCGCGCGCGGTCATGTGCGAGAGCTCTGAGGTGAAGGGAAGGACGAGCGTGGCGTCGATGCCGGTGGAGGCGAGGAGTTCGAGTTTCTCGGCGAGCGGAGTGATGAGGGGAAGGCAGTCTCGGGACGGAGGACGCGCGCGGGGTGAGGATCGAAGGTGATGGCGAGCGAGCGGGCGCTGAGGTCACGGGCGCGGGCGAATGACTTCGGCGATGACCCATCTGGTGGCCGCGATGGACGCCGTCGAAGTTGCCGATGGTGGCGACGGTGGGGCCGAAGTCTGGCGGGAATCTCGTGCGAGTGAGCGGTAGATGACTGCATCAGGCGATCTCGAAGGTGAGTTGCAGGCCGTCGTAGGCGAGGCGGATGTGGGGTGGCAGCTCGGCCTCGGTGGCGTCGTGGTCGAGGTCGTGGCTGATGTGGGTGAAGAAGGCGCGCCTGGGCTTGAGTTGCTCGACGATAGTCGAGCGAACTGCTCGAGGTGCGAGTGGCTGGGGTGCGGCTGGCGGCGCAGGGCATCGAGGATGAGGATGTCGAGGTCCTGAAGGAGCGGAATGCTCTCGGAAGGGATGTCGCTCATGTCGGTGAGATAGGCGGCGGAGCCGAAGCGGTAGCCGGTGATGGTCTGGCGGCCGTGGGTGACGGGGATGCGCTGGAAGCAGGCGCCGAAGAGGTCGAATCCTGCGCCGGGGGTGGTCGTCGATGCGGTGGAGCTGAACGCGGGCGCTGGTGGGGTAGCGGTTGTCGGTGCGGAAGGTGTAGTCGAAGATGCGCTCGATGGTGTCTGCGGTCTCGTCGTCGGCGTAGATGGGAAGGCCGTCCGGGATCTGGAAGCTGAGGGGGCGAAGGTCGTCGAAGCCGAGGATGTGGTCGGCGTGGCCGTGGGTGTAGAGGACGGCGTCGACGTGGCGGATGTTCTCGCGGATGGCCTGGGCGTGGAAGTCCGGGCCGGTGTCGATGAGGACGATGTGGTTGTTGTAGGCGAGGCGGAGCGAGGGGCGGGTGCGGCGATTGCGCGGGTCTCCATTTGGCGCAACGGCAGAGGCGCAGACGGCGCAGTCGCAGCCCAGCGTCGGGACACCCATGGAGGTGCCGGTGCCGAGGAAGGTGAGGGTTGCTTCCATCGATCAGCGGACGATGCTCGGGCCTGCTGGGCCGGGAGCGGCCGGTCGGGCGCCTTGGCGGCGGCGGAGCGGGCGAGGGCCTGGGTGATCTCGAGGAACGCCATGCGCAGCTCGAAGAGGGCGCTGTCGAGCAGGCGCTGTTCTGACTCGCGGTGAGGTTGCCCTTGGTTTTTTCTGCGAGGATGCCGAGCATGTCGATGCTCTGGCGGGCGCCCAGGATGTCGACCTGGGGCTGCTGGCCCTCGGGCGTTGCTCCGCCGAGCTGCATGATGGCCGACATGTAGACGGACTGCACGAGCGGCTCGAAGGTCATCGCAGGCGGATGGTCCATGCCGGGATTGGCGGCGCGGATGGCGGTGTCGAGGCGTTCGGCGGTCGCCTGATAGGCGGCATTCGCTTGCTCTGTCTGCTCGGCGGTCGGTGGGGGCGGATAATCGGCTTCGAACTGAGGTTCCGGACTAGTCTCTGCCGCGGAAGGGCGGCGGCTCAGCTGGTACCGCGACCGGCGTAGCCGCTTCGCGCTCTTCGCTCAGCGTGTGAGGGTTCGGCGTCGGGGCGGAGTTCGCCGTCGAAGGTGAACTTGCGGCGATCGGTAACGACGAAGGGCTTGTTCTGTTCGGACATGAGTTAACTCTGTCTGGAGAATCAGATGCTATAGTGCGGAGTTTTGACCGCGGTAAAGGGAGTGGCGATGGTTGCCGTTCCTCCGGCGTATTGGAGCGGATTCGCCGCGATCGAGGGCCTCGCGGCGGACGTAGCCGAGGGCGAGCTGTAGAGCACCGCTCTTCGAAGTGGGATTGCGGCGACGCTGGTGAGTTCGCCGACCTGCTTGCCGTCGGACTTCAATTGGCGTTCCTGATGCGGGCAGGGCGCCTTCGAGGCGGAAGGCAGTAAAGGTGCGATGGACGTTGCCGCGGGAGCGGATGCGCTCGACGATCTCCTGGCCGAGGTAGCAGCCTTTCGCGAAGTGGAGGGCGCGGGTCTGATTGGTCTCCTGCGGGAGGTCGCGGTCGCGGATATCGGTGCCGTAGAGAGGCGTGCCTTCGAGGATGCGCAGCGATTCGAGCGCGGTGGGCATCGCATAGAACCGCACTGGCGGCTTGCACGGCACTCGAGGAGCTGTTCGACGCGCTTGCGGAGTGTTGACCCAGAGCTCAAAGCGGGGGACGAGGGGGCTATGCGTATGGATGACAGTGACGTCTAGCGGCGTTCCACGCGAAGCCGCGGGTTTCGAGGTCGCCGAGGTCTTCGACCGGCAGGCCGAGTTGGTTGAGCAGTGAGGTTGCGGAGGGGCCGATGACGGTGATTCCGTGACGAGATTCACGTTGATGTCGGCCAGCTCGACGTCGTCCATGATGATGAAGTGGTCGAGGTAGGGGATGAGCGCGGCGACCTGCTGACGGGCGGTTTCGATGAGGAGTTCGTCGGGATAGGCGAAGATGTATCCGTCGCCCTGGATGCGGCCCTGCGCGTTGAGAAAGAAGTTGTAGTAGCCAGTGTCCGGACGCCAGCTCCTGAATGGAGTTGGTGACCATGCCGTTGAGCCAGCGGACGCGATCTTCACCGGTAACGCGAATCCAGCCACGTCTGTCGAGCCGAGCGACACCGGCGCTATTGAGGACCGCGTAAAGCTGCTGGTTTGAGTCGGAGGCCTGAGTGCCGAGGATCGCTGTCGGAGCCGTGTTGGATGTTGTGGCCGGTGTCATAGCGTAAGGCGCGACGGCGCAGAAACTCTGCGTACACTTGATTATAGCGGTGGATTGAGAGGCAAGGTTGTTGCGAGCGACGGATGGAGACGGAAGGTAGTGGGTGGGTGCGGCTGTTGCACTGCGGGAGCGGTTTTACTTGCGCGGCACCGTAGCCGGCGCGCAGATCAGCACCGGTCAGAGCGGCGAAGGCAACAAGCGCCGCAGGCTCCGATGACGAAGGAGCAGGCGAAGGAGCTGTTTCGTCGGTTGACGAGATTCTGAACTTCGTCAGCACGGACACGAAGCTGCCGATCGAGCATACCGTGAAGCGGAAGCTGATCTCGCGCGATGAGGTGACGAACTATCTGAAGGAGAAGTTTGACGAGGACGAGGGCGCGAAGCGCATGGAGCGCTCCGAGATGGTGCTGAAGAAGTTCGGCCTGCTGGACCGCGACTTTCATCTGCGTCCGTTTCTGCTGTCGCTGCTGACGGAGCAGATTGCCGGGTTCTACGACAACAAGACGAAGACGGTGAACCTGCTGGACTGGATTGAGCCGGATGAGCAGAAGCCGGTGCTGGCGCACGAGCTGACGCACGCGCTGCAGGACCAGAAGGTGGATCTGACGAAGTGGTCGGATGTGAGCCTGAACGACACGTCGCACAATGTGCAGGAGGACAACCGACATCTGCAGGTGGATGAGGCCGAGACGGCGCGCGAGGCGGTGGCCGAGGGGCAGGCGATGGCGGTGTTTATCGACTACACGCTGCGCCGACCGGCAAGACGCTGGCCGATGCTCCGCCGAGTTGGCGTCAAGGCTGAAGGACACGGTCGGCGGATACGAGCGGATCGCCGGTGCTGGCGCGGGCTCCGCTGCTGCTGCAGGAGTCGCTGCTGTTTCCTTACAGCGAGGGGCTGAGCTTTGAGCAGGCGGTGTCTGGTGAAGGGCGGGCAAGGACGCGGCGTTCGCGGGCGTGCTGGCGAATCCGCCGTCGTCGAGCTTCGAGATCCTGCATCCGGAGGCATACATCTGGCGCATGCTCCGGTGCCGGTGCTGCGGCTGCCGGATATTCATCCGCTGATCGATGCGGAGTATCAGCCGTATGACATGGGCGTGATGGGCGAGCTGGATGTGCGGATTCTGACCGAGCTGTTTGGCGGCGCGAGATGGCCGAGGCGCTGGCGCCGGCATGGAATGGCGGCATCTACTATGCGGCGCAGCGGAAGGCTGCGTACGCCGGCGGAGAAGGAGTCGACGGCGTCGCTGGGGCTGTTCTACTACTCGCGGTGGAAGAATGCGGATTCGGCGAAGATCGTTCATGCGTATTTATGCGGCGCAGATTCCGCGGAAGTACTCGAATGTAGCGCGAGCGGCAGAAGGATGAGGCGGATGACAACGAGCAGGTTTTCACGACGAGTGAGGGCGATGTGTTGCTTTCGATCTCTGGAACGAGGCGTGTTTGTGAGCGAAGGGTTCGATCTTGCGCTGGCGCGCAAGCTTGCGAGACAGCATTGCCAGTGTGCAGGCGGAGGGGCCGCTGCGAATTGCGGAGCAGTGCACGACCTGCACTAACGATGGCGCAGAGCCTGCGCTCTTTCGGATGGTCACGGCTGCTGGCGTTCGTTTGGCGTGTCAACGCAAGCGCGCTGGAACGATATACTTCTGAAGGGCGTTCACACGTATGAGTCCGGCAGTGAGCTAAGAGGAGACAAGGTTTGAAGAAGGCAGAGATTGGAATTATCGGCGGCAGCGGTTTGTATGCCATGCCGGGACTGACGAATGTGCGCGAAGAGCGGGTGACGACGCCGTTTGGCGATCCGTCGGATGCGTTTGTTCTGGGCGAGCTGGAGGGCCGCAAGGTGGCGTTTCTGGCGCGGCATGGGCGCGGTCACCGGCTGCTGCCGACGCGAGCTGAACTTTCGCGCGAACATCTACGCGATGAAGATGCTGGGAGTGGAGCGGATTCTTTCGGTTTCGGCGGTGGGCTCGCTGAAAGAGGAGCACAAGCCTACCGACTTCGTGATGCCGGACCAGTTCATCGACCGCACGTTTGCGCGCATTTCGACGTTCTTCGGCGAAGGGATTGTGGCGCATGTCGGCTTCGGCGATCCGGTTTGCGCGACGGTGTCGGCAGTGTTTCAAGAAGGCATGCGACGCCGTTGGCGTGGTCGGCAAGAGCGGCGGCACGTATGTCTGCATGGAAGGGCCGCAGTTCTCGACGCGTGCGGAGTCGAATCTTTACCGCAGCTGGGGCGCCGATGTGATCGGCATGACGAATCTGCAGGAGGCGAAGCTGGCTCGCGAGGCGGAGATCTGCTACGCCACGATGGCGATGGTGACCGACTACGACTGCTGGCGCGAAGGCCATGACGACGTGACGGTCGACCAGATCGTTGCGGTGCTGCATCAGAACTGCGGACGAACGCGGCGAAGGTGGTTCGCGCCGCGGTGGCGGCGATGCCGACAGAGAAGAAGCTGCGCCTGCGGAGATGCGCTGAAGTACGCGATTCTGACGGATCGGAAGGCGATTCCGGCGAGACGCGTAAGAGGCTGGGTCTTTTGCTGGACAAGTATCTTCAGTAACAGAGACTGTGTGCGGCTGGCTGTTTTCCAGCGCTGGCGTGTTACAACACTTAAGCAATTAAGAGTTGAGAAAGAGGAGTTTATGTCAATTCTCGTCGTAGGATCGGTGGCGTTCGACAGCATCGAGACGCCGCAGCGGATCGGTGGACCATTGCCTGGGCGGCGCGGCGACGCACTTTGCGCTGGCAGCCAGTTACTTCACCGATGTGCGTGTGATCGCGGTGGTGGGCAAGGATTTCACCGCTGAGCATGAGGCGGTATTTACGAAGCGCGGGATCGATACGCGGGGCATCGAGCGTGCCGATGGGCTGAGCTTTCACTGGACGGGATCGTATGTCGGCAACCTGAATGAGGCGCAGACGCTGGGCACGGATTTGAATGTCTTTGAGACATTCGAGCCGAAGATTCCTGAGGCGTACAAGGACAGCGAGTATCTCTTTCTGGCGAACATCGATCCGGTGCTGCAGGCGCGTGTGCGCAGCCAGATGCCGAAGGTCCGCATGGTGTGCGGCGACACGATGAACTACTGGATTGCCGACCACGCGCGAGAATCTCGCCAAGGTGCTGCGCGAGCTGGATGTGCTGCTGATCAATGATGGCGAGGCGCGGATGCTGGCTGGCGAGCGCAACCTGGTGGTGGCCGCCAAAAGGTGCTGGCGATGGGGCCGAAGACGCTGGTCGTGAAGCATGGCGAGTATGGCGCGACGGCATTCTTCAGCGATCGGTCGTTTCCGGCGCGGAGTTCGCGCGCTGCATCCCTTCCGCGCGCCGGCGCTGCCGCTGGCCGAGGTGGTGGATCCGACCGGCGCGGGCGACTCGTTCGCCGGCGGTTTCTATGGCTATCTTGCGTCGCAGCCGGAGCTGACGCCGGCAGTCTTCCGCACGGCGATGTTCTACGGCGGCGTGATGGGATCGTTTGCGGTGGAGCGGTTCGGAACCGAGCGCCTGCAGAATGTGACGCGCGAGGAGATCGAGGAGCGGTTCAAGCTGTTCCGGGAGATCTCGCACCTTGAGTACACGGGGGCGTAGGAGGCGAGGCCGCATCTCGAACCAGGGCGGCGGGGAACGCACCACGCCTGAACTTGCTCCATTGAGTTTCGAGGTGCGTCCTGCCCGACGCGAAGAGGTGATGCCGGTTGCGCTGGCCGCGCTGGCTTTGGCGTTTGTCGCGTTGATCGTGTGCGTATCGCGCGGCTATCTGCTGCTCTACGGCGATGCGGTGGCGCACCTGGGCATCGCGCGCCGCATTCTCGACTCGCGCAATCCGGGACTGATTCAGCTGGGCGGCGTGTGGCTTCCGCTGCCGCATCTGTTGATGCTGCCGTTTGTGCAGAAGATGGAGTGGTGGCAGAACGGGCTTGCCGGGGCGTGGCCTTCGCTGCTGTGCTACGTGCTGAGTGTCGCCGGGCTCTATCGGCTGGCGCGCCGCATGATGGCGCCGCGGTGGGCGCTGGTCGCGACGGCGTTCTATGGGTTGAATCCGAACCTGCTTTATCTGTCGACCACGGCGATGACGGAGCCGCTGTTTCTCGCGCTTCTGATCTGGACGACTCTGCTGACGATGGAGTGCGTCGCGCGACTCCGCACAGGCAGGGCGGTACGCGGTTCAGCGCCGACTGATTGCGATCGGGTTGCTGATTCTTGCCGCAGTTCTTACGCGCTACGACGGCTGGATCTTTGGCGCGGCAGTGTGGTGTGTCGCTTGCTTGGCAGGTAGCACGTTCGCGCAGAATGATGCGTCGTCGAGTTGCCGTGGCTTCGCGCTCTTCACGCTCCTGACGCTTGCGGGGCCGATCGCTGGCTGGCCTACAACCAGCACTTCTTTCATGATCCGCTGGACTTCATGCGGGGGCCATACTCCGCGGCGGCGATCGAGAAGAGGACTTCGCCGCCGGGGTCGAGCCACTATCCCGGATGGCACAATCCGTTGCTGGGCTGCGATGTACTTTACCTTCGGACCGCGCAGCTCGATACGGCGGCGTGGGAGACGGGATTTGCTGTGGCAGGCGTTGGCTGTTGCGGGGCTTGTTCTTGCCATTCGTCGTCGGCTCGAGCTGGCGTCCACTCTGCTTTGGGTCCCGCTGCCGTTCTACATCTACTCGATCGCGTATGGTTCGGTGCCGATCTTTATTCCGCCGCTTTGGCCGCACTCGTACTACAACTCGCGGTATGGGATGGAGATGCTGCCCGCTTTTGCCATCTTCGCCTTTATCGCCTTGGCGTGGCTGCAGCAACGCTGGGCAGCGTCGCAGCCGTTAGCGAGCGCAGACTGATGCAGCCGATTGCTCTGCTGCTGGTGGCGGTCAAACGTTATCGCGATGATGTACCACGTTCCGCTGGTGCTGAAGGAAGCGATGGTGAATTCGACGACTCGATTGCCTTTCGAGGCGTCCATCGCAACGCAGTTGCGACATTTCCGCCGGGTGCACCGATTCTGATGTACAACTCCGACCATGTTGGAGCGCTGCAGCAGGCGGGAATACCGCTACGACAGACCTTGAGCGAGAGCGACTATGACAGCTGGAAGGCAGCACTGGCCTGCTCCGGCGACGCATGCTGCCTACGTGATCGCGATTGCTGGAGATCCTGTGGCGGCAGCGGTGAACAGACCATCCGGAGGGGCTTGACGGAACTTGGTGGTTCTCTGCACGACTGGCCAGCCGTGCGCGCGTGTATACCGGTCGGATCGATTCTGATTCCCGCGCGCAGTTTGTTAGGTGAAACGATCAGGCGCAATGCTACTATCTCCTCGCAGACTATGCACGTCCCCTACTTTCACTTCAGCCAGATCGACCAGGAACTGCTGTCGACAGGTACAGCGGCGCGGCTGTTGACTGCTTCGCTGCTGGGCGGTGCGATCGGTTTCGAGCGCGAGTGGCGGCACAAGGCTTCGGGGCTGCGGACGAACATGCTGCTCTGCCTGGGATGCGCGTTCTTTACGATGCTGTCGGCGGTGCTGGCGGGCGATGCCAATCCTGACAAGGGACGCGTGGCGGCCAATATCGTGCAGGGTATCGGGTTTCTTGGCGCCGGAATTATCCTGCATACGCGCTTTCGCGTTGTAGGGCTGACAAGTGCGGCGACCGTCTTTGTGATTGCGTCCATCGGAATGGCCTGCGGCGCGGGACTGTATATCGAAGCAGTATTGGCGACGCTCATTACGCTCATTGCATTGACGTTCATTGGCTATTTGGAATCGATTGCCGGGTGGAAGCACTATCACATGCTGTATGAGGTTCGGGGCGATGACGCGAAGAGGATATATGTCGCCGTCCTTAGCGTTCTGGATCGGATGGGGATCCGCCTGAATATCCATGATAGGGACAGCGTTGGGGGGTTGGAACGACTCACGTTTACCGTCTTCGCAACCAGGAAGCGTCACGGGCGGCTACTGCGAGGCTCTCCGCGCCAGTGACTGCAACCGACCAGGTTGTGGTCTTTCGCGATACTGAGGAAGAATGAGATACAATGATTCCTTTTGTAAAAGCACATGCCTGTGGCAACGATTTTCTGATTATTGAGGAAGGATTCGCCACGCGGCAGCACGCCGCGCTGGCGCGCAAGCTATGTAGCCGCAATACCAGCATCGGAGCCGACGGGATCGAGTTTCTGGAGCGGAAGCCGAACGGCGAATTATTTCTGCGGCTGTTCAACGCTGACGGAAGCGAAGCGGAGCTTTCAGGGAATGGTACCCGTTGCGTCGCTGCATGGCTGGCGAGTTCAGAAGGGCTCGACGACGTTGTGCTTGGGACGCACGGCGGTCCCCGAATCTGCCATGTCGTCGAAGATGCTGATCCGCTTTACCTGATTGAGAGCGAGATGGGAGTTCCGCGGGTGATGCCGCGAACGATCGAGGTTCCCGAGCGTGGGCAATGTTGTTGGTGCGATGGTCAACGTAGGCAATCCGCACTTTGTAATCTTTGTCGATACGGAAGACTTCAGCGCGCACGGTCTGGCGTGGCAGACGCTCGGCGAGAAGATCAGCACGAGTCCACTGTTTCCGCACGGCACCAATGTGGAGTTCGTGAAGGTCGTCTCAGAGAGCGAGATCGCCTTTCGCATCTTCGAGCGCGGCTGCGGGCCGACGACATCGTCGGGAACGGGCACGTGTGCTTCGTCAGCGGCGGCGATGGCGCTGCGTGGCGTGAATCGCGAGCTGAAGGCGGTGGCTGAGGGCGGTGCGCAGCGGACGGTGTGGGCGGCCAACGACCAGGTGATGCGGCTCACGGGACCGGCCGAGATCATCTGCCGTGGCGAGGTCGCTGGCCTGTGACGGCGCGGCCTTTTACGAAACCAGCCGCCCTGCGTCCAGGAGCGACTCTGGCTGTGATCTCGCCAGCGAGTACGCCCAAGCGTGAGCTGGTAGAACGCGGGGTCGCAGAGCTGGAGGCGCTCGGATATCGATGTCAAGCTGGGCAAGTCATGCGTCTGGCGAGCGGGCCGCTGTACTATGCGGGATCGCTTGCGGAGCGGCTCAAGGATCTCCATGCTGCCTTTGCCGATCCGGATCGATCGATGGAATCCTTTGTACTCGCGGCGGCTGGGGTTCGGCGGAACTGCTGCCGCATCTGGATGCGGACGCTGATCCGCGCCAACCCGAAGGCGTTTATTGGTTATAGCGATCACACGTCGCTGCATAGCTGGTTTCAGAACGAGGCGAATCTCACGAGCTTTTATGCGCCGATGGTGGCGGCCGACTTTGCGCGCGAAGAAGGGGTCGATCTGGCGAGCTGGCGCAATACTTTTGGCGGCGAGGATGCGTTGGTCGCTCGGAGCGACAGATGGCCTGCGTGTGCTGCAGCCGGGAGCTGCGGAGGGTAAGCTGCTCGGAGGCTGCATCTCCATCCTTGCGGCTGGCCTTGGGAACGCCATACGCTCCGCAGCTTGGGGGAAGCGTGCTGTTTCTTGAGGACATCGGGACGAAGCCATACCAATGGGACCGGATGCTGCTGCATCTTCGGTATTCGGGCAGGCTGGAGGATGTTCGCGGAATTGTCTTTGGCGATATGGAGCAGTGCGTCTGCTGCAGAGGAGCAGGATCTGCTGGAGCGGGCGATCCTGCACGGCCTGCGCGGATTTAGAGGGCCGGTTGCGATCGGCCTGCGCTGCGGGCACGTGAATGGAGCCGAATCTCACTCTTCCGCTGGGCGTTGAGGTGAGACTTGATCTTGGTCGATGCGCACGAATCCGCGACTAACTTTTCTGGAGGCTGCGGTTTCAGGTTAGTCTTACCTTGGCGCAATGCAGAAACACATCTATCTGATCGGAATCTGCGGCACGGCGATGGCTTCGCTGGCCGGAATGCTGAAGCAGCAGGGCCACGAAGTGACGGGCTCGGATGCGGCGGCTTATCCGCCGATGAGCGATCTTCTGCAGTGAGCTGGGCATCACGGTGCATGAGCCGTATGCGGAGCGAAACCTGGATCGCCGTCCGGATCTGGTAGTCGTCGGCAACGCGATCTCGCGAGGCAACGTAGAACTGGAGCGTGTGCTGGACGAGCGGATTCCGTTCTGCTCGATGGCTTCGATGCTGCACGACGAGTTTCTTGCGGGACGCGAGCCACTGGTGGTGGCGGGAACGCATGGAAAGACGACGACGACGAGCATGCTTGCCTGGATCTACGAGACGGCTTCGAGCACGGAATCCGCAGTTTGCGCCTTCGTTTCTGATCGGTGGCGTGGCGGAGAACTTCGGCACGAGCTTTATGGTGCGGCCAACGAAGCCGTTCATCCTCGAGGGCGATGAGTACGACACGGCGTTCTTCGATAAGGGGCCGAAGTTTCTGCACTACTTTCCGGACTCGGCGATTCTGACGCATGTCGAGTTTGATCATGCGGATATCTATGCTGATCTTGATGCGGTGAAGACGGCCTTCAAGCGATTTGTAAATCTGATTCCGCGTCGCGGACGCGTGGTGGCTTATGACGGCAGCGAGAATGTGAGCGAGTGCGTGGCGAAGGCATTCTGTGCGGTGGAGCGCTATGGCTTTCGCGAAGACTCGTACTGGCGGATGTCTGATCTGCGTCACGACGGTCCGTTGACGCGATGGACGCTCTGGCGCGGCGGTGAGCAGTTTGCAGAACTGAGCGTTTCCGATGGCTGGCGAACACAATGCTTTGAATGCTACAGCGGCTGCTGCGCTTGCCGCGGGGCAGGGTGTTCCGGCGGCTGCGATCGTACAGGCGCTGCAGACATTTCGCAGCGTGAAACGCAGGCTCGAGGTAAAGGCCGTCGCCGAGGGTGTGACGATCATCGACGACTTCGCCCATCATCCGACAGCGATTCGTGAGACGTTGCGTGCGTTGCGGGAAAGTTATCCCGGTCAACGATTGATTGCTGTGCTCGAGCCGCGATCGAACACATTGCGCAGAAACATATTTCAGAACGCTCTTGTGGAGAGTCTGGCGCTAGCCGACATGGTGGTTCTGGCCGGAGTTTTCAAGTCAGAGAGCATTCCTGAGTATGAGCGTCTCGATCCATCGCACGTAGTCCGCGGCCTGAGGGAACGTGGCATTCCGGCGGCGCTTTATCAGGATGCAGATGTAATTGTTTCGGCGCTGTCGCCTGAAGTCCACAGCGGCGATGTGATAGCCATTCTTTCTAATGGCGGATTCGGTGGAATCTATCAGAAGCTGCCTCGCGGTATTACAGAAGCAGCAATTGCGGGAAGGCTTGCAGGCAGATTCTCCTAACTTTACTTTCTACGTTATAAATAGAAACCGCTTAGGCCGGGACGCACAAATCGTCCCAGACCTAAGCGTTTGTCTATGCTCCCGGTGTGGATGGTTCAGACCCGCGCTTTACGCATGAGCAGGCCGGCAGATCCGATCAGGCCAGTTCCTAGAAGGAAGAGCGTGCCTGTTTCGGGAACAGAAGAGGTTGATCCGACTTCCCCGTTAGCGGATCCATAAAAATCGAGTCCAGAGGAGGCGATCGTCTGCTCTAGATCGAATTGCAAGGTGTTGAGGCCGGTGAGAAAGAACGCTGACGGGAGGTTAATCAACGTTGGGGTTCTGCAGTTCGGAGCCCCATCTCCGCAGTGGACATCTGACCCAAGCGCACCGACGCCTTGAAGTGTATGACCATTGAAGGTGATCGCGGTTGTGTCATCAGCCAACACCCAGATGAAGCCGGTGTATGCACTGCCTGTCAGCGTGTTGAAGGTTGTGGTGTAAGAGTAGTTTCCGGCGGCCTGAACAACGCCTCCGCCGGGGCCTGAACCCGGGTTATTAGAAACCCAGACGGAATTTGGCCCGGCTGCGGCCCAAAGTACGCCTGGATCGAGAGCGTAGGTTGTAGTTGGAGATCCGACAAAAGCAACTGCCGTGTTGTTATTGCCGAGGTTTGGGCCACCTGTTTGGTAGCTTCCTAGCTGGATCGTCTCAGCCGACGCGAGGACGGTTGAAATAAGAAGCGCCGCCCCAAAGACAGAGCCTTGCTTAAAGAGTTTCATGATTCTCCTGGAACTCCGCAAATACTGACATGTAAGATTCGGCCAACGATCTGGCCTCGTTCGAGGCTTCTGTCGAGACGCCTACGACACGGCGTAGCATCTCATTCGTTCGGACAGAAACTCTCCACATGGTTAGATGCAATTCATAGGCCAGTTGCGGCACTTGAGATGCCTGAAATTAGCCTGAATTCATTGAAAGTTAGCCGAATTATTTGCCCTATATGCGGAAGATTTTTCCGGTCGTCACTGATCCATGAGGATTTGCAACAGGAACGATACGTTATTCTGCAAAGTGGAATGTTTGCGACGCTAAAGCTTTTATTTGTGTACACAGCGCTGGGTCCTCTTACGGGGATTGTTGGAATTCCTTACACGTTATTGGTAGGCGATATCAGCTTGCTCTATCGCGCCGCGATGTGGATCGCGAACGCAGGAGTGCGGGCCGCTGGGATTCGCATTGAAGTCTCAGGACTTGAGAACGTTCCTGCTGGGCGCGCTTGCATCTTCATGAGCAATCATGTTTCGAACCTTGATCCGCCCGTCGAGTTGCCGATGCTGCCAGGGCGAAGCTCCGTGATGTTGAAGAGGGAATTGATGAGCATTCCGATTCTGGGACGTGCGATGCGGATGGGAGACTTTATTCCTGTAGAACGCGGAGGAAAGCGGGACGCAGCGCAGGCAAGTGTAGTGGCTGCCGGGAAAGCGCTCGCAAAGGGGCTAAATATCCTGGTGTACCCAGAAGGAACTCGTTCGAAAGATGGAAGGCTCTCGGCGTTCAAGAAAGGGCCGTTCTACCTGGCAATGGAGACAGGTGCACCCATCGTTCCAGTCGTAGTGTCGGGAACGGAAGGGATGATGCGGAAGGGGAGCTGGGCAATTATTCCCGGAGTGGCGAAGTTAAAACTACTGCCAGTGATTGAGCCTTCTGCGTTTGCGACGAGAGAAGATTTGTTGAGGGCGGTTCGACAAGTGATTGCCGATGCATTGCCAACTGAGATGAAGCCTTTGGAATAGCGTTCTGCTCTATTTGACGATCGCGTTGTAGCCGTCGGAGAGAAGACGCTTGCGCATGTCATCGGCCTCTTTACGATTTGGAAATGGACCGAGTTGGATGTGGAAGAGCTTGTCCTGCGGTTCATGGCGTACTGCAACGTCATAGCCACGGCGTCTAAGAGAATTCACGACCGTGTCCGCGTCTTCCTGATGCGAGACTGCTGCGACCTGGACGACTGCCGGCGGGCCGACGGGAGCAACAGGTGCTGCCGAGCGCGGCGCGACTGCGGAAAGCGAGTTCTTGCTAGCGCCGGCCGATGTGAGCTGCTCAGAGAGCGAGTTCGTGGCAGATGTATTCGCTGCTAGGGGTGCGAGCTGCTTCTGTCCTGGAGACGGCGAAGGCTCGGCTGCAGGGGCCCGCGTCGGCTGTGGAAGTTGGGGTGCGGTGGCCTCATTGGAGGCCGCTTCGTCTGACTCGCGAGAAGTGTCTACCGGTGAGGTAAGACCAGGAGTGGGCTTTGCCGCTCCCGTTGTTTTCAGACTAGTGGACGGAACGCTCTCGGAAGCAGCAACGGCTGCGACTGAGGAACGGCGGCCCATGCTATATCCGAAACCGAAAAAAACAGCGCAGACGAGGGCAAGAAGGAGAAAGATTCCAAGCAGGGTGGTCGCACCCAGCGAGATCTCGCGTTCGTGTGTGGCGGAGTCCAGGTCTTCGTCTTCGAGGTAGCGGGTGGTCACGATCGGTCCTTCATGTCGGCAGGAGCCGGCGTGAAGGCCCCCTTGTCTATTCGGTCGGCTTGCGGATTTGATTGGATAAATCCGCAGTCTGGACTGTCCTATTCAACAAGTTCATCAGCTCCATGGGAAGGGGAAAAACGATGGTCGTATTCTTCTCGACACCTATCTCGGTGAGGGTCTGGAGATAACGGAGCTGGAGTGTCATGGGTTGGGTGGCCATGAGAGCGGCGGCGTCGACGAGCTTCTGGGCGGCGTTGAACTCGCCTTCGGCATGGATGATCTTGGCGCGGCGCTCGCGTTCGGCCTCGGCCTGTTTGGCCATGGCGCGAAGCATGGTCTCGGGCAGGTCGACCTGCTTGACCTCGACGGAGACGACTTTGACGCCGAAGGGGGCGGTGTGGCCGTCGATGATGGTCTGGATGCGCGAGTTGAGCTGGTCGCGGTGGGCAAGGAGCTGGTCAAGCTCGACCTCGCCGAGGACGGAGCGGAGGGTGGTCTGGGAGAACTGGCTGGTCTGGTAGATGTAGTTGGCGACCTCGATGACGGCCTTGGTGGGGTCGATGACGCGGAGGGTGATGACGGCGTTGACTTTAAGGGTGACGTTGTCGCGGGTGATGATGTCCTGCGGCGGGAACCTCCATGGCCTCCTGACGCAGGGAGACACGAACGATCTGATCGAGCGGGCGGAAGACGAGGATAATGCCGGGGCCCTTTGCCGGAGAGATGCGGCCGAGGCGGAAGACGACGGCGCGCTCGTACTCCTTGAGGATTTTGATGGAGCTGATGAGGTAGAGGATGATGATGACGGCGAGAAGCAGGGTTGGATTGGGCATCGCAGCGGAAACCTCTGTCGGATGCGATTGTACGCGGGAGATCGTCGGGAGATTAGTTTAGCCACCCTCGATGCACGAAGAGTGAGGTTTGGTTGACGAGGTAGCTGGCTAGCCCTATATATCTTTAGATACAAGTGTTCGGCTTGCCAGGGCTAAAAGGCAGCGGGTCCATAGATACGTCCGATGGGGTGATGTATGGCCGGCGTTGAGCAGGTTCGTCTGCGGGAATCGAGGGACGGGGTCAAGGCCTGGAAGCTCTGGGGACCTTACCTGAGCGAGCGGCAATGGGGAACGGTTAGAGAGGATTACTCTCCAAACGGAGATGCGTGGAACTACTTCACGCACGACCAGGCACGCTCAAGGACCTATAAGTGGGGCGAGGATGGGATCGCAGGCATCTCGGACGACAAACAGCGGCTGTGTTTCGCGCTCGCTTTGTGGAATGGCAAAGACCCCATCTTGAAGGAGCGGCTGTTCGGTCTGACGAACAGTGAAGGCAACCATGGCGAAGATGTGAAGGAGTATTACTTTTACCTTGATTCGACGCCGACGCACTCGTACATGAAGTATCTGTACAAGTATCCGCAGGCGGCCTTTCCGTATGAGGATCTGGTCAAAACAAATGCGAAACGGTCGAAGTTTGAGTCTGAGTACGAACTGCTCGATACGAAGGTCTTTGACGAGGACAAATACTTCGATGTCTTTGTTGAGTACGCCAAGGCAGATGTTGAGGACGTACTTGCGAGAATCACGGTGGCAAATCGCGGGCCAGAGGCGGCGACGATCCATCTTCTCCCGACGCTCTGGTTCCGCAATACATGGTTCCGCGATGAGAAACCAACGCCGCCTGAGATTCAGCAGACGAGGGCGGACAAAGGCAAACTGGTGATGTCCGCTTCTGACGCCAGAACAGGACAGATGTTCCTGCACTGTGAGAGCGCGCAAGATCTGCTGTTCACCAACAATGAATCGAATGAGAAGAGGTTGTGGGGAGGGTCGAACCTTTCGCCGTACGTGAAAGACGCTTTCAACGAATACATCGTTCATGCGGCTAAGGAAGCTGTTAACCCGGCAAAGAACGGAACGAAGGCTGCCGCACTCTATCAAATGATGGTCCCTGCAGGCGGAGAAGTTGTCGTGCGCCTTCGATTGACTCGCGATGCAAAGTTGAAGGGCCTAGGGACCGATTTCGACGATGTCTTCGCGGAGATGATTAGCGAAACAAACGAATTTTACGAGGGAATCTTTCCCCCGAAGACGACGGACGACGATAAGAGGATCATGCGGCAGGCGCTAGCCGGAATGCTCTGGTCCAAGCAGTTCTACTACTTCGACGTAGACCTATGGCTCCGGGAACATGGCTACAACCCGACGGGCGGCCGACAGAAGGATGTCCGGAACTCGCCGTGGTACCACATGGTCAACGCCGACGTTATCTCGATGCCGGACAAGTGGGAGTACCCATGGTATGCGGCCTGGGACCTAGCGTTTCATGCGGCGACGCTGGCGATGGTTGATGTGGACTTCGCGAAGAATCAGCTGGAGTTGATGGTGAGCGAGGCCTACGCACACCCAAACGGACAGATTCCGGCGTATGAATGGAACTTTGGCGATGTGAATCCGCCGGTGCATGCCTGGGCGGTGATCTACGTCTACCTGACTGAGAAGAGCATTCGTGGCACGGGCGACCTGGAGTTTTTGAAGAATTGCTTCGGAAAACTGCTGCTGAACTTTACATGGTGGGTCAACCGCAAGGACCGCGATGGCAAGAATGTCTTCGAAGGCGGCTTCCTCGGCCTGGACAACATCGGAATCTTCGACAGAAGCGCACCTCTTGCCAGCGGCGCTTATCTGGAGCAAGCGGACGGTACGGCGTGGATGGCTATGTTCTGCCAGAGCATGCTGAGCATCGCGCTGGAACTGGTAGCGTACGCCGATGGCTACGATGAGATTGCGGTCAAGTTCCTGGGCCACTTCCTGTGGATCGCAGGAGCGATGGATCCACAGGGAGATAACGCAAACGAGCTATGGGACGACGAGGACGGGTTCTTCTACGACGTGTTGAACCACAAAGATGGCTCGGCATGCCGATTGAAATTGAAGTCGATGGTAGGACTGTTGCCCCTGGCCGCGGTCTCCATCATGACGCCTGAGATTGTTCAGCGTTGCCCACATTTGATGGAACGTGTAAAGGCCTTTTTCTCCAGGCGCCCGGAGTTGGCGTGCAATCTTCATAACCCAGAGATTCCTGGGGAAAATGGCCGGTACATGCTGTCTGTTCTAGATAAGGAAAATCTGAAGCGAGTGCTTGCGCGGATGCTGGATGAGAAGCAGTTTCTTGGAGATCACGGAATCCGTGCAATCTCGAAGGAGTATCACGAGAAGCCCTTCGAGTTCGATATGGATGGAGCGAAGTACACGGTGGCGTATGAGCCGGCGGAATCGACGACCGGGATGTTTGGAGGCAATTCAAACTGGCGAGGCCCTGTGTGGATGCCGGTGAACGGTCTTCTCATCAAATCGCTGTTGCTGCTGTTCCAGTATTACGGCGACTCGTTGAAGGTGGAATGCCCGACAGGCTCTGGAGTGGAGAAAAATCTGTTCGAAATAGCGCATGAGATATCCGACCGTCTTGCTAGGATTTTCCGTGTGGATGCGAATGGCAGAAGGCCGGTGTATGGGGCCATGGAGAAGTTCCAGACCGATCCACACTGGAAAGATTACATCCTGTTCTACGAATACTTCCACGGCGACAATGGTGCCGGTATTGGCGCGAGCCATCAGACAGGGTGGACGGGTCTGGTGGCTCGCTTCATGCAACTTTTCGGCAGTGTGAAGGGCGAAGACGTACTGAGGGAAGGAACGGGATCGCTGCTGAACCAACAACCTGTAGCGGCGACTGAGGCGTTGGTTCCCGGAGAGACTGTAGGTGCCAAATAAACGTTGATCGGGGACCCGGATCTGGAGGTTAGAGATGGCGCGAAGTTCCCGGGACAACGGGACCACTCCAAAGGCGGGCTTCGGGCTGGTTGCTGCGATGATTGCCATGGTAGCGCTGCCAGCCGCTCTTACACTTCACACCGTGACGATCTCTTCAGTGGTGGATGCTGCAGCGAAGAATCCGTCGCCGTATGGATATACGGTCAGTCTCTTAATATTTGCGATTCCAATTGTCGGTATCGGGTTCTGGCTCGTTCCCCAGGAGGGTCTGCAGATCTCGAAGAAGGCGTTCTGGTGGACGATTGGGCTACTGTTTCCAGTTGGGGCGGCGCTTGACTTTTTCTTTGCGCACCTCTTTTTCACGTTTCCGAACTCGAAGGCCACCCTTGGATGGACGGCTCCTGCGTTGCACGGCGGCGTTCCAGTAGAAGAGTACGTATTTTACTTTCTTGGTTTTGTCGCCGTTCTCCTGATGTACATCTGGCTGGACGGGTATTGGTTGCATTCATACGCAATTGGCGAAGATGCTTCGGAACGGGTTAAGTTCGATCGCCTGCTGAGGTTTCATCCGTTTTCGGCGTTGTTGGGTATAACGCTTTTATTGGCCGCGGTTGTATACAAAAGATATTTTTCGTTGGAGCCCGAAGGCTTTCCAGGCTACTGGACGTTTCTTGTCTGCGGTGCGCTTGTGCCATCGTCAGTGTTGTTTGAAGAGACGCGAGACGTTATCAACTGGAGGGCATTCAGCCTAACTTTCTTCACCATCTTGCTAATGAGCCTGTTGTGGGAGGCGACCCTTGCGGTGCCCTATGGCTGGTGGGGATACCAAGGCCGCCAGATGATGGGATTGCGGGTGACGGCATGGGCAGCGCTGCCGATCGAAGCTGTTGTGCTGTGGATGGCTGTGACCTTTACGACGGTTCTGGTGTACGAGACCGTCAGACGATGGAAAGCATCCGGCAGGACGATGCGGCGCGCGATGCTGGGATAAGACGTGATGCGATCAGATTAGTTCGAAGAAGGCATCTGTCTGAGCTGGCAGGCCTGCTGAGCATATGGCGAGCCATTTCGACCGCAGATAGCGTCTAGAAGCTCTGAGGCGTTCGAGGCACCGGTGCGTCGGGCCGCGAGGGCGCGGTACCAGGAGGCAGCATCTTTTTGGGTGGGAGAGACGAACTGCTCGGCGCGGGTGAGATTGAAAAGCGCGTCGGCGTTGTTGTGGGCAAGCAACTGAGTGACGCCAAGGTAAAGGAACGGAGTGCCGGAACGAGGGAACTGCTTGGCCAGTTGCGAGAATCGCTCTGCGGCAAGGGGGAAGTCGTTGCGCTGGTAGGCGTCGAAGGCGGGAGCGAGTTGCTGAGCGGTAGGCTCTGAGGTGGCTGCTTCGCCGCGCAGCACAAGCGCAGGGGAGAGATCCATGGGCAGCTCCAGCTTGGCGACCTGAGGCTCTGCGGGTGGAGACATGGGCTGTAAGGTAACAGCGTGCGTGGGGATAGGTTCGGTGACTGCGGGGTCGTCTATATGAGCCTGACGAGGGTGCTCGGTCTGATTGATGGCAAGCAGAACTCCAGCGACGACAAGGGATGCGGCGGCTCCTGCAACCGTATACCAGCGCCAGCCTCCGGTTCGGGCAGTGGGAGCGATGAGAGGAAGCTTTTGACGAATGCGGGCTCGTTCAGCTGCGGTCATGCCTGGCTGGGGAAGGTCTTCGAGATCAGAGACCAGAGTATTGCAGTGTGTACAGCTTCCTGCATGGGATGCGACGTCGCGTGCGAGTTCCGCGGTGAGGACATCCTCCTTCCATGCGCGAAGGAGCGCGAGGGGCGGACAGGTCTGAGAGGCATACACGCCCGCGGGAAGGGTATCGGGTTCGTTCGAGAAGAAATCAGACATCTGCGGAGAGCTCCTGTACGGAGAGATTTGACCGCGGCGAAGCGAGAGCTTCACGAAGCAGCTTGAGCCCGTACTGAAGGTGACCCTTGACCTGAAGCTCAGTGAGGCCAGTCTGTCCGGCGATCTCTTCGCGGTTCATGCCCTGAACAAAGCGAAGGATAAGACAGACACGATGAACGGGTTTAAGTGCTGGACAGCGGGTCAGGAGATCATCGAACGGAATCTCGGGGTGCGACTGAGATCGAGCCGGAATCTCGGGCTCGACGGTATCGGCTGCCCAGCGCTGCTCGAGATACCAGCGACGCCAGTAGTCGGCGGCGCGCCGCTTGGCTACTGTAAACAGCCATGCCGGAAGCTGATCGCGCGTAATGGTATCGGCAGATTGGTAGAGCGTAAGAAACACTTCGCTTGTGATCTCCTCAGCGATTTCGCGACGGCTAACAGCTCGCAGCGTGACGCGGAAGACGGCGTCGACGTGTTGATCGTAGATGCCGTTGAACTCGTCTAAAGAGATCATCGTTTGGGCGCAAAAAACGGAAGAAACTAGTTTGCGGTCTGGACGCCGCTTGTTGTGCCGCCTGATATGACTCGGAGCGTGTTGGCCTTCTCGCTGAATAGGTTAGACGATTCGCCGAAAGATTTCGACAGATAAATCGGGAGTCACGGTTGCCCGGAAAGGGAGAATGCCGCCCAGTAGGCAGGGCGCTCCGGCAGGGGTTGGAGGGAACCGCCGACGGGAACCCGTAGACGGCCTGCTCGGAGGCGGGTAATAAGCTCCAGTTGGGCCGAGCGAAGCGCTTGCGCCCTCGACTGGCCATGTGCCAGATTTTGATAGAAGAGCGGCATCAAGATCGCTGTCGGCTGGTCCGCGACGTCCCACAGCGTAGTGAGCACAGAGGCGGAACCTGCATAGAAGAAGGCGCGAGAGAGCCCGGCCACACCGTCAGCAGAGATGGGGCCGAGACCGGTTCGGCAGGCGCTGAGGACCACCATACGGGTGTGCAGGTGCAGCGAATAGATGGACGCCGTAGTCAGAAGGCCGTCAGGCGCAGGGTCCTGCGGGCGGGCCACGCCTTTCGTACTGCGATTGAGGGCTAGGAACGAGCCGAATGGGTCGGTACCGCTCACAATGGCGTGTGTGGCAAAGTGAAGGACAGTAGCCCGCGGGATCGCCTGAACGAGTTCTTCCCCACTGGCTCGCGGACCCTCCAGAAGTGTGACCTCATCAGGGGGTAGTGTCTTGGCGATGGAGGCGACTTCAGCGGCCGTTCCAGGCAGAGGCGTAAGCGGAACTCCATGGAACCGCGGGAGATTGCGTGGATTAGCGACTAGAACATAATGCGGTGGGAGTTCCTCAGCAGCAGCTTCGTTCTGTTGGGTATACCGGAGCAAACCAGCGGCGGGTATGGTGTTGATGGCGTAGCGCTCGACCAGATAGTGGTTGCCGGAGTCTAGCAAGGCAGCAAAGGAGACCTGAAAGAGCGGGCCGTGAGGAACGATGGTGATAAGCGACCCGGGCTCAGTTGGAAGCTGAGAGGCGATCGGAGCGATCAGGATTTGATAGAGGCGCCGCCAAACGTGAAGTTCGACAGGGTTCTGGGCAGCAGAGTGAGTTCCGCCGGCAGGGCCTACGGGTGTTCGATAAAGGGATGGATTAGTAGCGCGGATGAGCGATTTAAGCTCGGAGAGGTGGATTGCTTGTGATGTCCCAAAGATGACAGGGGAAGACGGAGCGGCATTGGGCCGGATGACCCAGGTGTAGATGCGCGGTGAGGGCTCGTTCGATATCCAGAAGGCAAGCAGGGTGGTGTGGAGACGCGCCGTGGTGGCGAGAATCTCAGGGGGCTGCATGGCCTGGACATGAGATTCGCTTTCGAGAAGAAGTTCGGCTGGTGAGGATGAAGATCGGTCGTGGTTGCTCGTAGATTCGGTGGTGGAAGTTGAGGCGGAGTCTGCCGGTGCATTGAGGAGAGCGCGGGGGTCGCTAAGCAGATCGAGAAATGCGCGGCCACGGGATTGCTCGGTAACCTCGAAAGCCTGAGAATATCGGTTGAGGCGAGCAAGGATGGCGATTGTTGTTTCGTAGCTCTGGATGGACGCCTCGTTATATCCGCGCTTATGGGCATCTTCCGGAACCACATGGGAACGAATCTCTTCAATGATCGCGAGGGAGCGCTGCGCGTCGCCAAGAGCAGCATCGAGCGAGCCATTGTTGGCAATGAGCCGGACCCGGGCGCGGGTCTCAAGCGAATCGGCGAGACTACGGTTGTTATGGTCACGCTCACAAGCATCGATGGAACGGGTTATCGTCGTCTCGGCTTGGGAGAGATCGTGGAGAGCGAGGTAAAGCTCGGCAAGCTGCGCATAACGGGTGCAGCGCTGATAGTCATTGGTGAGGTTGGCGGTAGCGTGCTCGAGAAGCGGAAGGCCTCGGCGGGGATCGCCTGATTGGAAATATAAATATCCCTGATTCGCTTCGAGGAACGGGATGAACTGTTGGGAGTGGATCGCGCGGGCGGCTGTCAAGCGCCTGCTGAACGTAGGCGATGGCGCGTGGATATTGATGCATCGTCTCGTAAGCAACTGAAATGGCGTTGAGTGTCTGAGGGAACGAAGGATGGATCGTGGGCGAGATTTTGCAGGGAAAGGGCAAGCCTGTAATGCGGAATCGCGGCCTCAGGCCGGCCCTGAGTGCGTTCAAGTCGACCCATACTGGTTTGAACATAGGCGCGCTGATCGGGGTCGCAGCGGCAGCTTATGTATAGCTCATCCGAGCGACGGTAATGAAGCATCGCCTGGTCGTACTCTCCCTTTGTGAAAAGCGAGTCTCCCCATATCTGATGGATGCGTGCCTCCAAAGAGGCTGAATGCAGGGCACGCGCGCGATTGGCCAAGTCGTCCAGTTGTTGGGCAGCATCTGGGCCAGAGAGATTGACGGCATGAATCCGTGCAGAGAGCGCGTCGAGCGGATCTCCGATACGTTCTAACTCATCTGCTGCGGCGGCGAAACTGGCAGTGGCTTCTTCTTCTGACCTGTCGTTGTGCGAGCCCGCTGCAAGTTCGAAATGAACGTGCGCGAGGCCACTTGCAGATTCGCTCTCTCGAAAACCAGATTCGGCATGGAGAAACCAGTCGCGTGAGGCAGCGAGATCTTCGTTGCGAAAGAATACGCCAAGTCCATAGGCGCCCAATGCTTCAGCGCACCGGTTGGAGTGCGAACGGGCCAAGGCAACGGTAGCCTGGAGGCTGTTCCGCAAAGACTGAGACTTCGTAGGCAGCGAGAGCGTCCGATAAGCGGCGACAAGCTGGGATCCAAGCGCCGGGTCGGCGAATCGGCCTGACAATACAGGTGTGAGGCCGGAGCGGTTCCCACTAACAGTCTGGCTGGCCTCCAGCTCGCAGCCTGATGTGGAGGTGCCGCTGTTTAGCGCAAACGCAGGCGCAACAACGAGAAGAAGGAGCCCGAGGAGACAAGGGAGCAAAACAGTAGGGCAGCGTCTAGCATCAATCATAAGAAGGTTCTGTGGCGCTCCTCAGATCAAGAGAAAGAGGGAGTGCCCTGTTCCGGCTGTGTGGACAAGTTAGCACGTGTCACTTCGGCTCTGGTCGATTTGGGGACAGTCTGTAGAATGATGAACAACAGACCAGCACTTAAGAACAATTTCATCGTCTGGTAATGCAACCCACCACTTTTTGACTCTTTTGGGAGTTTCCTGATGGCACCTGCAAACTTTGATGGGCTGAGAGTTCTATCGCTCGAGTCGCGACGATCGAATGAGATGGCGAAGCTGATCCGTACCTATGGCGGGGAGCCATTTGTAGTTCCCGCGATGCGCGAGGTTCCGCTCGAGTCGAACCGGTTGGCGCTCGAGTTTGCCGACCGGCTCGTCGCAGGTCGGTTCGACTTGGTCGTGTTTTTGACGGGTGTTGGTGTGCGGGCGCTGATGAGTATCGTGGAGACCACGGGTCGAACAGACGAATTTCTGGCCGCGCTCAAAAAGGTGCCGGTCGCCGCTCGAGGGCCTAAGCCGGTGGCCGTGCTGAAAGAACTGAAGGTGCCGATTGCGGTAGTGGCCCCTGAGCCGAATACCTGGCGCGAGATGATTGCCTCGCTCGATGCAGAGTTTGGTGATTCCCTGAGCAGCTTCCGTGTGGCAGTACAGGAGTATGGGGTGTCGAACCCGGAGCTATTGCAGGCACTGAGCGAGAGGGTTGCCGAACTGACCAAGGTTCCGGTGTATCAGTGGGCGCTTCCTGAGGATCTACAGCCGTTGCGCGAGGCAGTACTTGCGGTAGCAAGCGGTGGTATTGATGTCGTTCTGTTTACGACGGCAGCTCAGGTGGTTCACCTGTTTCAGGTGGCGACGCAGATGGAGTCTGCCGATGATCTGCGGGCGGGATTGCGGTCGTTAGTCGTTGCCTCAATCGGACCCACAACCAGCGAAGAATTGGCGCAGCATGGCATCACGCCGGACTTTGAGCCTTCGCATCCAAAGATGGGTTTTCTTGTGAATGAGGCTGCGGGGAACGCGGGCAAACTTGTTGAAGAAAAGAAGAACGATCGCTCTCGCAGCCTGAGTGCACGACAGGCGGGACTGCGTGTCTCAATCGCCCAGAGCAACAAAGCAGAACTGCCGTCTGCAAGCTTGCAAGCGCCTGCCGGATCGTCCATGGCGCCGATCGATTTCCTTCACGAGATAACCAGCCGCATCGCCTTAGCCGATTCCTTTCACAAAGTTCTGGGCAGGATCGTCGACTTTGTTACCACTGTGGTTCCGTGCGACTCCTGCTTCATCTACGTGCTCGAGGGAGAGAAGCTCGTGCTGCGCGCTTCGAAGAACCCGCACGCTGACGTGGTCGATCATCTCGGCATCAAACTCGGTCAGGGCATTACGGGATGGGTGGCGGAACATCGGGAGCCTGTGGCGATTGCTGCCAACGCCTCGGACGATCCGCGGTTCAAGCTATTCAAGAATCTGCCGGAGGATCGGTTCGAGGCTATGCTCTCAACGCCTATCCTGTGCGCAAGCAAGGTGGTTGGGGTAATGAATCTGCAGCATCGCCAGTCGTACCAGCACACCGCGAATGAGGTGCGTTTGCTGTCGACAATAGGCTTTCTTGTTGGCGCCGAGGTTGAGCGTGCGCGGCTCGAGAACGAGAACGCGCAATTGGCCGGACGACTGGAGGCTCGCAAGGCAGTCGAGCGGGCTAAGGGAATCCTTCAGCGCGATCTGGGTGTGGGCGAGGAAGAGGCTTACCGGATGATGCAGAGGGAGAGCAGGCAGCGCCGGAAGTCAATGCTGGAGATTGCGGAAGCAATTCTCCTTGGCGAAGAAATTCGCAAGGGTCAGGACTCTGGAGAGCCGAAGCAAGCGCGATAGGCGTCGTCTTCCGAGGGTCACTCCCCTAGGGTATAGGGCAGTGAGAATCGACCAATCTGCAGGATAGAATGTTCGGCCGGTGGCCATAGTCGGAAGCTTTCGACTCTTGAGCCAGTGGAGATTTTATGGGCAGTTGCCGTACCGCGTCTAGTACCGGTGGCCGCGTCGTAGAAAGTGACTGCGAGCGAGTCTTCCCCTCGTTGCCATCCGATTACGTACGAGCCAGGTGCAAGCGCGGCGTCGCCAATATTGATAGGCGACTGCACCAGAAAGTAGTGCGAATACTTACCGTCGGCTGAGTAACCAGCGGTGATAAGCACAACGCCGGCGATGAGCTTGCCGTGCGAATCGATGATGCCTGAGGCCGTGCGCATCTCCGTCTCAATACGCTCCTTCTCAACCGGAGCACGCGCCGGAAGCGCGGCCGCAAGTTCCGCAGGCGTGGCCGCTCGCCAGACAGATTTCTGCTGTGCCGTGACGCTTCCGGGCGCAAACGTGAGCGCCAGGCCGAGAGTGAGAACGAGATTAGTTGAGCGCATGGTGAATTGCCGTTTCATTTTAGATGGACAATACCGCGTTGAATCGCGACTGTAGCAGCGTGAGTACGATCGCTGACACCGAGTTTGCCGAGCAGATTGTTGACGTGGGTCTTTACGGTTGCTTCCGAGATGCTGAGATCGGAGGCAATCTCTTTATTGGAGCGGCCGGCGACAATGCGTTCGAGTACATCCTGCTCGCGCACCGTAAGGGCTTGTCCGCTCATGCGTTCGGCGAGCTTCTCCGCAATGGCGGGTGAGAGGCGCGTTTTACCGGAGTGCACGGCGCGAATTGTGGAGGTAAGCTCGTCAACGGTCATCCCTTTGAGGAGGTAGGCCTTTGCTCCGGCCTCAAGCGCGCGGAATATATCTTCATCTCCGTCAAACGTGGTTAGGACAATAAAGCGTGCAGAAGGATCTTCGACGCGGATTTTGCGAATGGCTTCAACCCCGGAGAGCTTTGGAAGTTGAAGATCCATAAGCGTGACGTCGGGGCGCAGTGAGCTATAGAGGGCGATGGCTTCGACTCCGTCCGCGGCCTGGCCGACGACTTCGAGTCCCGGCATGATACCGAGCAGTGCAACGAGGCCCTGACGGACGACGTGGTGATCATCAACCACGAATATGCGGATTGCTTCAGACATGCGCGTGCGTACCCTTCTGTGGTGCAAGAGGAACATTCAGTGTAATGCGCGTCCCCTCACCCGGCGCAGTGATAACGGTGAGCGTAGCGCCGATCTGGGCTGCTCGTTCGCGCATGCCCTGCAGGCCGAAGTGGCCCTGGGCTACGCCTGCACCATCGAGGGAGAAGCCACGGCCATCGTCTGTGACCGTAAGTGTGAGCTGTGACGGATCGTATCGCAGATCGATGGCTGCGGCAGTAGCTTGAGAATGACGTGCGATGTTCGTGAGCGCTTCCTGTGCAACTCGGAGAACTTCGTTTTCAATCTGTGCGTCAATCGCGCGATAGGTTCCTCCGATGTTGATCTGAAGGACAACGCCATCCGCACTGAACTGCTCCGCGAGGCGCGACATACGTGTTGGCAGAGTGTTTTGCGCGGTGGCCGCGCGTAAATCCCAGATTGTGCGCCGAGCCTCCGCAATTCCTTCACGGACATACCCGCCAGTGCGTTCGAGTTGTTGACGGGCTGCGTCGACTTGTTGATGCGCGAGAAGCTGTGTCGCAAGTTCAAGCTGTACGGAGACGCCGACGAAACTTTGAGCCAGCGTGTCGTGGATCTCGCGGGCAACGCGAGTACGCTCACCAAGAACAGCGGCGAATTGAGACTGAAGACGTCGGAGCCGCAAACGATAAAGCAGAAGGATCAATGATGCCGCGGTGGCCAAAGTAAGTAACAGGAACCACGCCGTTCGATAGAAAGGGGGGCGGACCGTAAACGAGAGATCCGCGCCTGCCTCGTTCCACAGACCGTCGTTGTTCGCTGCCTGAACGTGGAATCGGTAGCGGCCTGGAGGCAAATTCGTATAGAAGGCGGTATGACGCGAACCCGCATCAGTCCACTGTTTGTCGAAGCCTTCCAGTTGATATCGATAGCGGACGCGTGATGGCGCGACGAAACTGAGGCCCGCATATTCAAAGGCGAGGCGAGCGTGGCCGGGTGGAATGCGCGCACCGTTTCGTTGATCCGCGTCATCGACGGTAAACCGCTCAATCACTACCGGCGGTGGTACGTGGTTGACAAAGAGATGCGCGGGATCAACGATGGCCACGCCTTTACGCGTGGCGAACCATAGAGAGCCTTGATCTGTCTCCCAGGCTGAGGGATGGCCTACAGCAGAGACCTCCTCGGTGGGCATACCATCCGAGGTCCCGTAATGATTGAGGTGAAGATTGCAGGACGGAGCTGAAGCGCACGCAAGCAACTCGAGAATTGGCGCACGCACAATTCCCCTCGAGGAGCCTAGCCAGATAGACCCAATATTATCGCCTACGATGGAATCGACCGTTTGCGGCAGGTCACTGCGATTGAAAGCGACGAAGCGTCCGTCGCGCGTGCGGAGAGAGAGGCCGTTTCCTCGCGTACCAATCCAGAGATTCCCACTGGCATCTTCGAAGAGGGCAGTGATGATGTTTCCCGAGAGGCCATCTGCAGTGGTGAAGGTCTTGATGATTCCGTTATGCATCAACGAGAGGCCGTCGAGAGTGGCTATCCAGAGGTCGTCAGTCGCGGCAGGCTGAAGCATCGCGCCGACGAGCTCGCTCCGCAGTCCATTGCTACGGGTAAAGGCAGTAAAAATGCCATTGCGAAGACGCGCCAGGCCTCGACGCGTGCCTATCCAGAGAGTGTCGCCGTTATCGAGTAGAAGCGAGCGTATAAAGTCGTCAGGCAGCCCATCCGCAGACGTATAAGACGATATGCGGTTTCCCTGAATGTGATTGAGACCGTCCGCGGTGCCGACCCATAGATCGTTTTCGTTGCCTGGCGCAAGAGAAAGTACCACGTCGCTGAGCAGTCCATCGCGCGTAGAAAAGTGATGGATATTCCCGTTAAGCCAGCGGTCGACTCCATCGCCGTTTGATCCGAGCCACATGGCTTCATCGTCTGTCTGGGCGATTGCGGTAATCATGCGACCAGAGAGCGCGGGCAGCGTAGCAAAGTTTCGATGCCGAAGAAGATGCAGACCGCTGGCCTCCGTGCCAACCCACAGATTGCCTTCCGCGTCCTGAAGCAACGACAGAACACTCTCACTGCCAAGCTGTAGCTGAAGATTTGGCTGCGAGGAAGAATCATCGAGATGGTAAAGTCCTTTGTTGGTACCAACCCAAAGCGCACCGCTCGATCCTGGCAAAAACGATTCAATGCGCGCGTCGCCAAGCAAACGCGGACCGATCGTTCGCGGATTGCCATTTGAGATAAGCGTAAGCTCCGAGCGTGTTCGTTGCCAGAAAGTGCGGTCGGGAAGATTGCCAAAGGCTTGAATAGCCTCTCTTGACGAAGCAAGCTGCAAATAGGACCGTGAGACAGTTCCTTGCCTGTATTGCAGCAGACCAGAAGAGGTTGCTATCAGGATGCCATCGCCAGCAGCCGGCGCGATGGCAATCGGAGGTGCGGACAGGGAAATCGGTACAAAAACTTTGCCGTCGAATCGGGCGAGACCGCCTCCAGTAAGCACGTAAGTGGAGCTATTGTCTGCAATGATCGAGAGAACGTTCTGCGATGGAAGACCATCGGCTGTGGTGTAGCGGTGAAATGAGCCCCCCTCGTATCGCAGCAGGCCATCGGCTGTGCCGATCCAGACCGTGTTGGTGTCGCTTTGCGCGAAGCAACAGATATCGTCGCTGGTGATCGCCGGAGTGTTTTCGTGCTGGAAGACCTTGAACTCGATACCGTCGAACCGGGCAATTCCACCTTCGGTGCCGACCCACACATATCCGTCTCGAGATTGAAACAGGGCGTGAACACTGTTCTGCGGTAGGCCGTTCTCGGTGGACCATGACTGATGTCCTAGGTTCGATGAAGGCTGTGCGGCGGAGACGAACGGAATGACGAAGAGAAAGAATAAAATCCAAAGCGCGCGATGGAGTGTTATCTTCATGCCGTTGTGTATGGATGGTCGTGGGTCTTTCTACGCGCTACTTCTTCTTCTCCTTGTCGCGTAGCGAGTGGAGATACGCCACGAGATCGTTAGCCTCCGTCGACTGAAGAACATCAGCGAATGAAGGCATCTGCTTTCCACCGTTGAGAATTTGGGTACGAATCTGGGTTTCGTTTAGGCGGCGGCCTACTCCTGAGAGATCGGGTCCCTTCTTGCCTCCGTTATGACGGATGGTATGGCATTGCTGACAACCGCTATCCGCGAAGACGTGTTCACCGCGAACGCGGGGATCGTTCGAGACGACGGCAGTGGACGGCGCGGCGGTTTTGGTCGCGGAACCAGGCGCGGCATCGGTCGATGCCTGAGCTGCGGCGAACAACGATGCGAGTGCGAACAGAATAACCAGCGAGAGGCGCGGGGTCATTGGGCCGGTGATCCACCTTGCCTGGCTTGTTGTGGCGCCTGTGATGTGAGGTCAGAGTGCGTGTGCCACGGCACAGTCTCGTTTGCGACATCCGTATGGCGGCGCAGAAACTCAAGCGCATAGGTGCTGGCCGTCGGGTCGTCCTTCTGATCGGCAAACATCGCCGCCTCGCGCGATGCCTTGTCCGTCATGCCAAGACGGCGATACACGATGGAGAGGATGTAATGCGCGGCCAGATCGTCCGGGTCGATCGTCTGGAGCGTTTCGTACTCGTCGCGAGCATCGCTGTACTTCCGTTGCTGATAGAAAGAGAACCCTAGTTCGCGATGGGCATCGCGGGACCGCGGGAATTGCTTGATAACCTCGCGGAGATCAGTGATCGCAGCGTCAAGATTTCCTTGGTTGCGTTCTACAAGGGCAAGGTAATAGAGAGCGCGCGCGTTGTGCGGGCTGAGCTTGAGCGCTTTGTCGAGGTCTGTGCGAGAGTCGTCATAACGCTGCCACTGGAAGTTGGCAATCGCTATGTTGGTGTAAGCATCGGCGTAGTCTGGCCGCAGCTTGGCTACCTGCTCGAAGGCGCGTACGCTTTCAGCGTACTGCTGCGCATCAAGCATTGCGATACCGTAGTTGTTCCAGCGCATCCACAGCGGATTGTCGACAGGGTCAGGCTTAGTGGCCGGATTCTCGCCCAGCTCAAAGGTGCGAGTGCGCGACCGCCATCTCCACGACGGGCATCGGATAGTGATCCTTGCCCATGGCGAAGTCCATAAAGTGCTGGTCGAAGCGGCGATAGTTCACCCGCGCCGTGACGCTGATGGGCCCTTTCGTATCGGCGGGCACGCGGAACTGGTAGCGCACAATTTGAGAGCGGCCCGAGGCGATGGTGTTGTTGTAGGCGACGACGCGGTTGTTCCACACCTGGTGGAGATCGTTGATCTCTCCCTTGACGTTGACGAGCCGGTTGGTAAAGCTGTGGGCGCGCGGGTCCAGGTCGCCGTTGGGCATGAGTTCGCCTGAGTGCGAGAGCACACGGCCAGTGGTATCTTTCGCTTCAAACTCAACCCAGCTCTCATACATGTCGCGCTGCTCGGGGACGTGGCTATGAGCTATGCCCTTGTTCTGGATGATGATCGACGCCGTGAGCGTATCGCCTGCAGCAATGCTGACGGGCTCGGCACCGAGAGGCGCGGTCATGTTGCCGCCATTTTTCTCCAAACCGAAGACGTCGATGTTGAAGACGTTGTTGCGCAGGAAGGCGACTGTCTTCTGCATCTGCACGTCGTAGTTGTAGAACTGCGACATGATGGTATTGGCGCCGAGCCAGCGATGGCTGGCGAACTTGCCTTCCTTTGCTCCTGGGTCCGTGAGCGTAAGCGGCTCGCGAGACATGTGGCAGGTCTGGCAGGTTGAGACTGAGTCCTTGACGTAGAACGGCAGCGGCGACTGCTTGGCGAAGCTGGATTGCTGCCACTCGTCGTAGAGGAAGATGGCCCGCTGCCACTTGTAGTCGTTGAGCTGCTTCGGGAGCGCGGCCTTGTGGCAGGCGGAGCAGTACTCACTGGTTCGGTAGAAGTCCTTCATCACCGCCTTGGAATGACGGTCGAGGTGCGTCAGGATCTCCTTGTCGGAGACGTCGCCGTAGATCGGCTTGTCGCTTTCGTCGACCAAGACAGCGGGTTGCGCGAGCACGTAGCTGCCGGTGCCGCGCGTATCAACCTTCTGGATGGAGTGGCAGACCGAGCAGGTGATGCCATCCTCATCGAACTTGCGATTGATTGGCGAGCCCTTGGTCATGGCTCCGGAGGTAAGCGCGGTCGGGTTGTGGCAGCCTTCGCAGTGGCGGGCGTACTCGACGCCTTTTTCCGCCATCAGGAGGTTCACGTTGCGTGTGTACCACGGAGTGCGGAACGAGTTGGCGTGCGCGGACTGACGCCACTCGGCGTGCGCTTCCTGGTGGCAGTGGCCGCAGTACTTTGCCGTTGGAAAGGACTTGGAGTTGATGAACTCGCCGTTGTCTGTGGTCGCAAGTGAAGGCAGAAATGGGTGGTCGGCGCCGAAGCGGGTGTTGTAGTGCTCGGCTACGGACTTCGAATAGGTCGTGCGCTGCGATGGCTGTGCAGGATCGTTGTTTGCATGAGCGGTTGAGGTCCGCGCGCCGAGGACGAAGCAAGCAAGGCTGCCACCCAGCAGGGCGCCAACGAGGACGCGGCAAATTCGCTGGGGGAGGGACCTGAGTTTCATGACGTGCCGATTTTATTGAAGCCTGGTATGAGTTGGCTATCCATCAAAAGGTTGAGACGACTGGCTAAAGCTATGGCTTCGTGCCTTTGCCTTCGGTAACGGTGATGATCTGATCGGGCTTGACGATGGAGAACTTCTCAACGGCGCCGCTTGGCCAGTGGACTTCCACGGAATCGATCGTTGTTGCCTCGCCGAGGCCGAAGTGCAGGCGAGGGTCGTGTGTTGAAGCGTAGCTGCCGCCGCGATGACGTCGCCGCGCTGCTTTTTGCCGCCCGCTGTGAGGTAGACCGCTGCGCCGACGGCGTCGCGCGGGCTCTTGGGGCCGCCGACGAGCTTCAGCTCGATCCAGTGATGCGTGTCAGGCTCGAAACGTTGCGTAGCAGCAGCGGGTGGCCGTCGAGCACGTTGATGACAGCGTCGAGCTTGCCGTCGTTGAACAGATCGCCGACGGCGAGGCCGCGCCCGGCGACGACACGCGCAAGGCCGGAGCCTTCGACTGCGGGAACCTGCTCGAACTTCTTGCCTTCGAGGTTATGGAAAAGCAGCGGGCGCTGCGCCCAGCTTGTTCCCCAGTGGCATCTTGTCGACCTGCGGGTAGACGTGGCCGTTGGCCATGATGAGGTCTTTCCAGCCGTCGTTGTCGTAGTCGAGGAAGGCATCGCCCCAGCCGAGGAAGGGAACGTTGGCTTCGGCGATGCCGAGCTGGTAGCTGATGTCGGTGAAGTTGGCGTCGCCGTCGTTGCGATAGAGCGGGTTGTAGTCGTCGGAGAAGGTGGTGTTGTAGACATCGACGCAGGCCGTTGTTCTGGTAGTCGCCGACGGCGATTCCCATGGAGGCGGTTTCGCGGCCGTTCTCGTTGAGGGCGTAGCCGGAGGCGTAGCTGGCGTCTTCGAAGGTGCCGTCGCCTTTGTTGAGGTAGAGATAGTTTGGCGTTGAGTCGTTGCGCGACGAGGAGGTCGAGCTTTGCCGTCGTTGTTGACGTCGACGAAGACCGAGGCGAGGCCGTAGTAGCCGTTCTTGTCGGCGACTCCGGCTTTTTCGCTGACGTCGGTGAAGGTGCCGTCGCCGTTGTTGTGGAAGAGATGGTCGGGCTCGCCTTTGAGGCCGCGCGGGCCGCACATGACGTCCTGTCCGCGGAACTGGCAGAAGCTGTTGCTGGCGTCCTTCTCTGTCCGGGGCGGGTGTGGTCGCTACATCGTAGTGGATGTAGCCGGGGACGAAGAGGTCGAGGCGGCCGTCGCCGTCGTAGTCGCCCCAGGTGGCGCCGGTGGACCAGTTGCCGAGCGTGACTCCGGCTTTCTCGGCGACGTCGGTGAAGGTGCCGTCGTGGTTGTTGTGGTAGAGGCGGTTCTTGCCGAAGTTGGAGACGTAGATGTCGGGCCAGCCGTCGTTGTCGTAGTCGGCGATGGCGACGCCGAAGCCCCAGCGTTCGTTGGTGACGCCGGCTTTGGCGGCGACGTCGGTGAAGGTGCCGTCGTGGTTGTTATGGAAGAGCGCGGCGTGTGGCGCGGGTGGTCTTTGCCGGCGAGGGCTTCGTAGGTGGAGCCGTTGACGAGGTAGATGTCGAGCCAGCCGTCGTTGTCGTAGTCGATGAGGCCGACGCCGGAGCCGTTGGTTTCGATGATGAAGTGCTTCTCGGGCGTGCCCATCTTGTGGGTCCAGGTGGTGAGGCCGGATTTTTCGGAGATGTCCTCGAAGACGACGGGGCCGGTCTTGACGAAGCCGCCTGCGGTGATGGGGCGATGCTGCTGATCGTAGGTTGCGGCGTGTGCGGCACCGGTATTGACTCCTCCGCGTGCTGGAGGCTGTCCGCCTTCCTGCGGGCGATCGGTTTGCGAGCCGGTCTGTGCGAGGGAAAGAGCGGGCGCAGCAAGGAGCGTGCAGAGTACTGTGCGGCGGAACCGGTTCATGCGAGGTCCTTGTTCGAGGTGCCGACACGCTCCGGGGAGCTTTCGGGCCGTGAACAGGTTTACCATGCGATGCCGTCGGGAGGCTCCACCGGATGATCGAGCGCCCACCCCCCGGGGGTATCGATTAGCGGTAAGCCTATTATTTTCAGGTGTATTCCGAAAATGGAACGTGCAGAATCCTGATTCTCGGTGACTTAAATAGAAGAATATTGATTCTAAAAGAGATATCCCCGACGTATACGGCCGGGGATATCTCTTCTCCTGATCTCTATATCCAGTCTAGCAAGTTGAGGGTAATTAATCGGCAACTCGCATCTCTTTTGCTTTGTGGTAGATAAGTCAGAATGGGGCTTGACAAGATTTTTCCACAAGGCGGGGATTGGTTCTGCACCTACTTGGGATACATCCTGGCGATCATTCCTTCGTCTTTCTTCGAGAGCTTGGTGTTGAGCGGCGTCGGTTTGTGGTCGGTGAAGAGGGAGGCGTCGAACTGATAGAGCATGATGGAGTCTTTGTCGAAGATGGTGGCAGAGATGCCCTTGGGGGAGTATTTCTGCAGGATGTTGGAGTCGATGTCTGCCTTGCTCCAGTTGTTGGGCGGGCCGGAGAAGGCCTTGTAGACGGCTGCCACGTCCCAGTTCAGCTTTTCCTTAGGGCTTTGGTGCTCGTGGATGCAGCCGATGGCGTGTCCGAATTCGTGAACGACGACGCGCTCGTATTCGGTGTCATCGGTATTGTCGTCGAGCCACCCATAGTTCATCGTGGGCTGGTCCTTGGGAAAGAACTTGGTGACGAGGCAGTCTTTGCCTACCGCGGACCATGAGCCCGGATCTGCTACGAACGAGATGCGAACTTCGGCGTGAGGATCGTTGCCGAAGACGATCTTGAGGTTGGCGTACTGCTCCCAGATGTGCGCCTTCTCTTCAACCTTCTTCTTCTGGGTGGCACTTCCATCCAGGAAGCGGCAGCTGAGTTTGTGGCCTTTGTCCCACTTTTTGAGATTGATGAGCGCCATGCGCGTTGCATGGATGGGGTCGTTGGCATCGAGCGGGGGAAGCTTCCCGGCGTCCTCGTGGGTGATGTGGGCGCCGGTTGGGACGCCGCCCGCCTGCAGCTTCTTCTTTACCTCTTCGTTATAGGCAGACATAGCGGCCGCGTGAGCTTTACCGCCATCGGGCTGGTCGTGTGCGGGAACGATACGGTCAAAACAGATCTTGGGGTGCGTGCTCATAATGCCTCCACGATAGGATGAGTGGCCGAAGGATGGGCCCGGGAGCGAACCCGCTCATCGCTATTAATCGTGCGAGGAGGCGGAATCAGAACAAAAAAAGAAGAGCCCGATTCGTTCGGCATGTCGGAAGCCATGCGAGCGTATGGGGAAATCTACTCTTGGCACGGAATTTCTGCAACATGGGCAGAAGGTCTGTACAAAATGAAAAGGCCCGCACAGAGCGGACCTTTTCAGGAAAAGCATGCAGCCAGGCTATTGCGGCTTGGCATCGTCCTTTGCCTTCTGCTTGGCGCGGTTGGCATCGTCTTTCGTCTCCATATTGGATTCCTTGGCGCGATTCTTAGCCTTGGTGGAGGCGTGAGAGTCGGGATCTACGACCTTCTTAACACCTTCCTCGGAGCGGTCGTAGGCTTTCACTGAGGTTTCCTTCGTCTTATCGACGGCGACGGTGCCTCCCTCCTTGGTTTTGTCTGCAGTCTTGGTGGTTCCTTTCTTGACGGCGTTGCCAGTACTCTTCGCGGCATTCTTGGTGTCGGTACCGGCGTTCTTGACATCCTGCCCAGCGGTCTGCGCGGAGACGAGCATCGGCGAAGTAAGTACCGCTAGAGCAAGGGTTGGGATGAGAGATGAAGCTGCTCGGAAACTTTTCATACCTTAATTAGTGGGGTGGGGACAGAAATGGTTGTTCCGGATTTTGCAACTCGGGGCAAAGGACGGGGATGAGAAGCGAGTAGCACCATACTGGTCTTGTAACCTCAATAGTTTGTGCGCACTCGGGGCGAAGCCTGGAAAGTACCAAACTCTGCAAAACAGTGAGGCCGTTCAGAACACCTTTTTATGAGTTGATGTGGCAAAAATAAAAGGGCCGCTCAATTGAGCGGCCCTTTTTGAAGGTGTTTCAGGTACAGCAAATTTAGAAGATGAGTTTGCCGCCTACGCGGAAGGTGCGGGACCCACCGGTCTGCAGCGTGGTGTTAAGGAAGTTGGTGGTTCCGCCGTACACGGTGATGTCCTTGAAGGTGGACGGAGTGTCGAAGTTCTGGTTGTTGGTGATGTTGAAGAACTCACCGCGAAGCTCAGCCTTCCAGCGTTCCGTGATGGCGATCTTCTTCAGGACGTTGGTGTCGAGGTTGAGGTAGCGCGTGGTGTAGTTGGAGTTGCGTCCCTGGGTCTGGTTGGTGTTGTAGGCCGTGACCTGGACGAACTTGACTGCGTCACGCGTGGTGCAGTTTCCTGTAGCACCATCGGACAGGCCGCTGGCGCATGTTGTGCTGATGAGAGCGCGCGAATCAAACGGAGCACGCTTGTTGCCGATGTCTGCACGGTCGCCTAGCGACGATCCGTCGAAGTCGCGATCGGTGCCGTTCAGCACGGTGTAGGGCGTTCCACTCTGGACGGTGAGGATAGGTGCAACCGACCAGCCGCCGAGTATGCGGCTGAGGAATGCCTGCTGCGGTCCGCGGATGCTCCAGTTGATGACGGTGCTGGAGACGTGCCGACGGTCGTTGTCAGACGGGCCGTAGTCGAGGTAGCCATACGGTCCGCCAAGCAGAACCGAGCGTGACGGGTTCTGGCCGGAGGAGTTGCTGGCGAAGGTCTCGGTCAGTACGTCCATGCTCTTCGAGAAAGCATAGGAGGTGCTCAAGAAGACCCGTCCTGCCGGCGTGCTCAAACCGTTATGACGGAGCTGCACCTGGAACGCGTTGTAGTTGGAGGTGAGGCCGCTGTCGCGGATCTGGATGTTGCCGCGGTTGGCGTAGACGCGCAGGGTCTGGGTTCCATAGGCAGTGCTCTGTGTGGCTGCAGCACCGGTTCCGGGAAGGCCAGGGTTGATGGGATTGGTGAAGAAGAGCTGACGTCCGAGCGAGCCGACGTAGGCCATGTCGAGAACCATGTTACCGGGCAGCTGCTCCTGGATTCCAAAGGAGATGTGGTGGTAGTAGGGGTTACGAATGTTCTTCGAAAACACCGAGGACTGCGTTGTGTACGGGTTAAGCGTTGGTGTCGCGCTGGCAAGTGCGGTAGAGATTCCGAACGTGCCGCGCGGGAGTGCAGCGGTGCTGGCCGTGCTCGCCGTAGCCAGGTTGGCCTGCGCGTTGGGCGAGGCACCGGCCATGTTGGAGAGCAGGTTGTTGTAGAAGGAGTCGTAGCTGACCTGATAACCACCGCGGATGACGGTCCGGCCGTTCAACAGCGGAAGATCGATGTGCGGGTTGTAGGCGAAGCCCAGACTGGGTCCGAAGTTGTTGTTGTCATGGTTGACCTTGTCGGTGGCGAGGTAATCGTTAGTGCCGTAGCCGACGAAGGCGGGGTTCTTGAAGTAGTTTGCCGGCTGACCGAAGTTCTCATAGCGGAACCCGTAGGTCAGCGTGAGGTCGGAGGTGGGCTTGTAGGTGTCCTGCAGGTAGAAGGACCAGGCGAAGAGGTTGGGACGATAGCGCCCGCTGCCGAAGAGGATGTTGACCGGAGCGGCGCTGACACCGGCGTAGTCGTCGATGAAGTTGGCGGCCGCAGCGATGGCAGTCCTGTTGAAGCCCTGCGCTGCGGTGATGTTGTTGTAGGCGATGGTTCCGCGGCCGTTGAAGGGAGCGACCTGAACGGCAATCTGACGCATGAACTCGACGCCGCCCTTGTAGGCGTGACGTCCCCTGACCCAGGTGAGGCTGTTTTCAAACTCGTAGCTGTTGGAGACGCGTCCCTGCGGGAACGACGAGCTGATGGAGGGGACCGCCAGTGTGGTGACCGAGGTAGCGGGGAGAGTTGCGCCGATGGCGTTCGATGCCGGGTTGAACTGGAAGTTCGCGCGGGTGTAGCCGAAGCGGAACTCGTTTACCAGGTTGTTCTTGATCTGGTAGCTATCGCTGAACGCGGCGGCCATCGTGCGGCCGGTATAGGGAACGTCGAACTGCGGCCCGAGGCCAATGTTGCCGCCAAGCACCTGGGTCGTGTCGTCGTAAAGCCAACGGAACATCATGTTCTGCTTATCCGACGCATGGTGATCGATACGGATCAGGTGGTTGTTGTCGAGTTGGACGTCCTTTGCGGTGCGATAGAACTGACCAACCTGGAGCGTCTGCCCGGCGCGGCCGGTGGGGCTGCCGTCGCAGGTTGTAGACGCGAGGGCTGTGGGGACCGCGATGCTGAGAGTGGAGACGCCGACGCCAGTCGAGGAGCCAACAGGGTTGCCAGCGGCCTGAAGCAGGTTGAGATAGTTGGTGACGTTGGCGCACTTGCCGGTAGCGGCGAGCGCCTTCAGCGTGGTGTAGGCTGCGGCCGTAGGAACGTTCGAGAATGTGGTGAGGGAGTTCGCGGAGTAGCGATCCCACTGACCGCCGCCGAAGAAGAAGGTGCGATCGCGGCCGTTGTAGAGATGCGGAAGGATGACCGGGCCACCGATGGTGAAGGCCGGGATGTTCTCGTGAAACTTGTTCTTGAGAACGGGGACCGGATAGTTCGGGTTGGTGATCACCGCGGTCTGGTAGGTGGCAAGGGCGCTGGCGTATGCGTTGCGCTGGGTCTGGGTGCTGGCGTTGAAGATCTGGCTGCGGTAGACCTCGGCAAGAGTGCCGTGGAACTGATTGGTTCCGGACTTCGTGATCTGTGAGACTACAGCGCCACCGGCGCGGCCGAACTCGGGGCTGAAGTTCGAGGTCTGGAAGTTGATCTCTGCGAGTTCGTCGTTATTGGTGAGGGTGTACTGAGGACCGGCGACGGAGATGTCGTTGTTCAGAATGCCGTCGAGCAGGAAGTTGTTGGAACGGGCGCGCGCGCCGTTGATGGCCCCGATTCCGCTATCCAGCGAGCCGCCCATGTTTGAACGAACAGCGCCGGGGACAGTGAGGATGAGGTTGAGCGAGTTCTGGCCCACGATGGGGAGCTCGGCGAGCTGCTGGGCCGGGATGGTTCCGCCACGAACGGCGTCCTCGGTCTGGAGTTCGAAGCCCTGGCTCGAGACCTCGACAACATCGGTAGTGGACCCGACGGTGAGCTTGAAGTCGCGGCCGACGGTGGCGCCGGTGACGACGGTGGCGGATGCCTGGGCCTTGGAAAAGCCAGTCGAGGTGACGACGACGGTATAGTCGCCCACGTTGACGCCATCAAAGCGGTAGATACCAGCGCCATTGGTCTTGACGACGGTTTTGGTGCCCTGCGTAGTGGAGGTCAGGATGACTTCAGCCTCAGGAACGGCCGCGCCTGAGGAGTCCTGGACGACTCCGGTAACAACACCGTTTGCCAACTGCGCGTAACCAGTGGTGACCATGGCAGCAAAGGTCAAGATGAGCGCGCCGTTACGGACGAATCTGACCAACTTCTCGGAAAAAGATTGCATAAAAGTACCTCGCTTCGTGGTGATGGTGCCACCGCGGAGTGTTCCTGCCATTTCCTCATCTGGGACGAAATGACAATTTTTGTATGTGAATAGCTGATTATAGCCGACGAATGGGCAAATTTATCGATTATTTGACTAATGTTGAAACTTAGTCAAAGTAACTTGCGTCTATTTATGCCCAACTAATGGGTCAATGAGATCTTGAGCTAAAGCACATGTGGAGAGCGAGATGCACTGCGACATGGTTCCCGCGCAGGACTGGTGGGGCTTTTCTTGCCTGTGAACCAGGGTCGGCGGGTGTCTCGGTGATCGCTGCCATCGACTGGATGAGGACAGATGGTTCGGGATCCTGAGGATTAACGGAAAGGAGTGGCCGGCGCGATGCCTGGCCACTCCTATGGAAGAGTTAATCCTTGTAGGGATCGAACTCGTTGGCTCCTGCCATGGCTACTCCCAACGGAGTAAGCGTGTGCAGGACGCGGATGGTCTAGCCGTGTGCTGCGAGCACCTCGGGGAGGCGCTTGTAGCAGTGCGGCGATTCGTCGACTCCTCCGCCGCGCAGGACGACGTTGGAGTTGGTCAGCCACTCGTGCATCATCTCCGGCTTGATGAGACCCTCGCGCTTGACCTCGCCGGTCTTGCGATCGGTGACGCCAGTGGCCTGCTTGCGGCCCAGCACACGGCCTGCGCCGTGAACCGTGCTGTAGAGCGCCGTCTTCGACTCCGGCAGAGTCGACGCCTTCGAGGATGACAGACTGCTCGCCCATGGTTCCGCCGACGAAGCCACGCTGGCCGGGGAAGGCCGGTGTGGCTCCCTTGCGGCAGACCCACAGCTTGCGTCCGTCGTGCTCTTCGAGCCAGGCGAAGTTGTGGTGGTTGTGAACCTCTTCTTCGATCGTCGCTCCCAGCAGACGTGCGACACGTGCGCAGACCCAGTCACGACCAGCGTAGGCGTACACACCACCGAGCTGCATGGCTGCGATGTACTGCGCGCCGAGATCGCTCGATGACGTCGAGGAAGACGGGATCGACCATCATGCCGTCCTTCGCTCCCGCTGCCTTGAGGAACCACGTAGCGATGCCATGACCGAGACCACGCGAGCCGAAGTGCACGCCGACCCAGACGCGGTCCTGCTCGTCGACGAAGATGTCGACGTAGTGGTTGCCGCTGCCGATGGTTCCGAGTTGCGCGTTCGCCTTGTGACGCAGCGGCTTTGCGGCCTCGGTGTTCCAGCCTTCGTGCGTCGTCGGTGACGAAGGGCGAGTCGTCGTTGCGCTCGGGGTTCTTGCGGCCGACTCCGAAGGAGAGCGTGTTCCAGACATCGTCCATGATGCGGGTGATGTTGGCGCGCACTTCGTTGCCGGGGATGTCGAGACGCACGGCCTTGTTGCCGCAGGCGATGTCGAAGCCGACGGCGGTGGGGCTGATGCGGTTTTCCGCGGCGATGACTCCGCCGATGGGCACGCCGTAGCCGAGGTGGCCGTCGGCCATCAGGGCGATGTAATCGGCAGAGCGGGCGCAGACGCGTGCCTGCTCGAGCGTGTTTTCTTCGTGTGTTCCCCAGACGGGAATGTTGTCGATGTACTGCATGGTGCTACGTAGTTCCTTTCTGGCTGTCGGCTGGTTGTAGCCGATGATAGCCGGGCTGTGTTGCTCCGTCGGCGCTCATCGCGTTCAGAGCAAAAAGAAGAGCCCGGGCTGTCGCCCGGGCTCGATGATCCTGCGGAGTCTGAAGCTCGGCCTATGCCGACGGCTCCTCCGAGGAGGTCTGGGCGGTGGTGGCGACGGTCCAATTGGGGTCGCCTACCTTGAAGCGGGCGAAGCGGCGGACGCTGATGTTCTCGCCGAGCTTGGCGACCTTGGTGCGCGATGATCTGCGCGATGGTCTGCGACTGGCTCCTTGATGAACGGCTGGTCGAGCAGGCAGACCTCTTCGTAGAACTTGGCCATCTTGCCTTCGAGCATCTTCTCGATGATGTTGGCGGGCTTGCCGGAGGCTGCAGCCTGGGCGCGGTAGATCTCCTTCTCGCGCTCGAGGTCGGCGGCGGTGACGTCCTCGCGGCGAACGTAGCGCGGGTCGGCGGCGGCGATGTGCATGGCGATGTCGCGGAGCAGCTCCTGGAAGTCAGTCGGTGCGGGCGACGAAGTCGGACTCGCAGTTGAGCTCGACGAGGACGCCGATCTTTCCGCCGGCGTGGATGTAGGTTCCGACTGCGCCCTCGTTGGTGGTGCGCGAGGCCTTCTTGGCGGCCGATGCCATGCCGCGCTTGCGGAGGACGACGAACGCCGTCCTCCATGTCGCCCTTGGCCTCCTGCAGCGCCTTCAGGCAGTCGCCCATGGGGGCGCCGGACTTTTCGCGGAGTTCCTTGACGAGTTTTGCGTCGATCTTTACAGCGGTGTCAGTAGACATTGTTGATGTTCTTCCTTCTGTTGATGATACAGCGTGAGTGTTAATGGTCGTTGACGCAGAAAGAGCGTGGCGCCGGATTCGCTTTCGCGGGCCGCCACGCTGCCACTAGATGACGTGTTACGTGCACTGCTTAGACGCGCGTGCGTGGGGCTGAGGCTCCGGTCTCGGCGATCGCCGTGTCGGGCTCGTCGATGGAGGCAGCGGCCGGCGCCTTGCGGATGTTGCCGCCGAGGACGGCTTCGAGGTCGACGTTCTCGTCTTCTTCGGCGTCGGCTGCGGCGGGCTCGGCTGCGGCCTGAATCTCCCGGGCTCGACTCGCCTTCTTCGCCGATGAACTCGGGGGCGACTTCGAGCCGGCTGGACGTCGGCGACTTCGGTCGCGAAGGCCTGCTCGGAGACCATCTGGACGCCTTCGTAGGCCGAGTCAGCGATCTTCGTGGTGAAGAGGCGGATGGCGCGGAGGGCGTCGTCGTTGCCGGGGATGACGTAGTCGACCACGGTGGGGTCGCAGTTGGTGTCGACGACGGCGACGACCGGGATGCCGAGCTTGCGGGCTTCGGCGACGGCGATGGCTTCGTTGTTCGAGTCAACGACGAAGATCGCGTCGGGAAGGCGCTTCATGCTCTTGATACCGGAGAGGTTGGTCGACAGGTGCTTGCGCTCGCGCTCGAGCTTGATGACTTCCTTCTTGGTGAGCAGCTCGTAGCGGCCGTCGGTCGACATGTCGTCGAGCTCCTGCAGGCGCTTGACCGACTTCTGCACGGTGACCCAGTTGGTGAGCAGACCGCCGAGCCAGCGGCTGTTGATGTAGGGCATGCCGGCGCGGTTGGCTTCTTCGGCGATGGCGTCCTGCGCCTGGCGCTTGGTGCCGACGAAGAGGATGAGCTTGCCGGTGGCGGTGAGGTCGGTGACGAACTTGGAAGCCTCTTTGAACATCTTGAGGGTCTTCTGCAGGTCGATGATGTAAATGCCGTTGCGCTCGCCGAAGATGTATTCCTTCATCTTGGGGTTCCAGCGCTTGGTCTGATGCCCGAAGTGAACGCCAGCTTCGAGCAGTTCTTTCATCGTGATGTTTGCCAAATTGAGCTCCTTGGTTGAGGCCTTGTCGGAGTGTGCACATCCGGGACCTGGATTGATCCCCCGTAGGGGAGATTTAACTCCTTGCCTCAGGTGTGGCCCGTCCCGAGGGTGATGCGAACAGGAGCCCGATCACGTGGATCAGGCTCCTGCCAAAGCGGTAGTTCTCGAAAGGCGGAACGACAGCAGCAAGAATCTTGCTGCGAAGCGTCTTTAGCGCTTCGAGAACTGGAAGCGAGCGCGAGCGCCCTTCTGGCCGTACTTCTTGCGCTCCTTGCCGCGCGAGTCGCGGGTGACGAGGCCTTCGGTCTTGAGCGCCTTGCGGAGCTCGGGGTTGAACACCATGAGCGCGCGGGCGATGCCGAGCTTGACGGCGTCGGCCTGACCCATGACGCCGCCACCCTTGAACGGTGGTGATGACGTCGAAGGTCTCGCCGATGTCGGCGATGCCGAGCGAACGCTTGGCGGCGGCGCGCTGCTGCGCGGTGACGAAGTAGACGTCAAAGTCCTTCTGTTGACGGTGAATTTGCCGCTGCCCGGGCGCAGGAAGACGCGCGCGATCGAGCTCTTGCGACGGCCGGTGCCGTAGTACTGAACCAGATCTGCCATGATGCTCCTTGAACCTTCTAGAACCTCAGGGGCTAAAGCCCCATCGTTGATTCGAATTCTCTCGGCACGGCTGAAGCCGTGCCCTTAACAAAACTTAGGCGGTCGCTTCGAGCGGCTGCTGGCTGCTGGGCGAGGTGCGGATGCTTCTCGCCCTTGTAGACCTTCAGCTTGGTCGCCATCTGGCGGCCCATCTTGGACTTGGGCAGCATGCCCTTGACGGCCTGCTCGACGATGGCTTCGGGACGGCGGGCGAGCAGCTTGATGAAGGACTCTTCGCGAAGGCCACCGGGGAAGCCGGTGTAGCGGCGATAGAGCTTCTGGTCAGCCTTGAGGCCGGTGAGGACGATCTTCTCGGCGTTGATGATCACGACGTGGTCGCCCATATCGATGTAGGGCGTGTAGAGCGGGTTGAGCTTGCCGGCGAGGACATTGGCGGCCTGGGTGGCGAGGCGGCCGAGCGTCTTGCCGCTGGCGTCGAGGACAAACCACTTGCGCTGGATATCTTTGCCGCTCGGAATCGTGGTGGACATCGTTTGAGTTACTCCTTGCTTCTGCCGTCTTCCTTGGTCGGCGTGGTGCGGGAAGAATCGTGGAACGAATGGGTGATGCGCTTTGAAACCAAACATTGGAACCAATAAGCTGCCCATGCGATGGTGACCGCGAAGGGGAGATATCTCCGCACGCGAGTACGCCGACCGCCTGGATTGCGCACAGAGCCTGGTTCTGGGCCTGAGGTGTGGGTGCTTTGGGGGAAGATTGCTGCTACCCCGGGTGGATCCACCACGATGTCTCGCTGACAACTGGAAGCGTACCGCTCCTCAGACGTGAAGACGCGAGACTGCGCGAGTCTTAAGAATAGCCCAGTCCTGAGGGGGAGTCAACGCAGTTTCTTGCGGAATAACGGGACTTACGATATCCGAGACGCAGTCGAAGGCGCTTCATTTGGAACCGCTTGTGTGGAGAAAATTCGGCGGAGCGAGGCGGCCAGGAGCCATCCATATCCTGCGAGGAGGAGAAGCTGCAGGGCCAGAAAGACAAAATAAGTCGCCTGGCCGGAGCGGAGTCCCTGATGAAACTCCTGTGCGGTGAGCTGATGGAGAAGTGTGGACCAGTAGCTGTGTTCCACTACGGCAATTAAGCTAAATGATGCCAATGCAATAACTTGTATGCGGCTGACGCAAATCCGCGAGCAGGCAGATGGGGAAGAGAGACAACATTAAATAAGGAGGCCAGGACTTTTTTGAGAAGAGAACCAGCGCGAGGGTCAGGGCGGCGGCGGCAAAGGTGATAGCTCGAAGCCGGCCGGGTAGTGCGGTGCCACGGCTAGCTCTCAGGACCAGGAAGTAGATCAGTGCGAAGGCGGCCACGAGGAGAGCATCCCAAAGCCGGGAGGGAAGGGTTACTCCAAGCAGCGACTCGATCAGGAAGGGAACATTGCCGGCACACTTCAGGTTTCCTTCCTGCGCCAGCGGAGTGAGGATGGGGAGTCGCATGAGGACGAAGGTTCCATAGACGGCGACGATGGGAAGGGCGAAGCCGGCTGCCCAGCGCCAGCGGCGAGGCGTGGCAACGAAGAAGGCCGGAGCACAGATGAGGGGAAGAAATTTGATAGCCGCAACTGACACGCCCGCAGCGGCGCCGGATCGGAGGACGCGATGTCGGGCCAGAAGGAAGAGAGCGAGAGTTAGCAGGACGGAGATGATGACGGTGTCCTGGCCGTCGATGGCGACGAACTGCAGGCTGATGGCGCTGGTCAGATAGAGCAGTGCCCCCGTGCGCAGTTCCTGCTCAGAGAGCAGTTCGCGGCCGAAGCGAAGCCATAGTGGAAGAAGCATCGCCTCAACGAGGATGGCCAAAAGAATAATGGCAAGGGGCGAGTGCCACAGTGCGACGGAAAGTGCGTCGAGGTACGGATGCAGCGGAGCATAGCTTGAGTTGAAGTCGCGGTAGGGAAGAAGGCCATGGAGCACGGAGAGCGCCTCCGGCCAGTAGTAGGCAGGGATGTCGCCTCGGGGTGCGATGCGGAAAACGAGAAAGATTAGCCCGAAGAGTCCAAGGCGGCTGATGACAAAGGCCACGGTAACGAGGCGGTCGAAGGGTGCACTCGCGAGTTCCCGCAGTCGTGGATTGTAGACGGCAGCGAATGACGCAACTCCGGCGAGGACGCCGAGGGCTCCACGTGCTATGAGAGTCTGCTGGCCGGTCAAACGAGAGAGGATCTCCTATACGGAGATTATGGCATCCTCGCCTTCGTGGTCTTCTGCGATAACGACGGCAAGAGCGATGTCGCGGCTGTGGGTAAGTGATAGCGAAAATCTGGTGATGCGGAGTTCGCTGGCGCGTTCTTGAGCGCGGCCGCTGAGATGAAGCGTCGGTCGACCGCCTGGTTCGCGGCGGACCTCGATTTCCTTCCAGCTGACTCCGCGACTGATGCCGGTGCCAAGTGCCTTGGCTCCAGCCTCCTTGGCGGCGAAGCGGGCCGCGAAGCTCTCGGCGGCATGCTTCTTTTTGCGCTGGCAGTAGGCGATCTCGTCCGGCGTGTAGATGCGATCCAGAAACCTCTGGCCGAACTGGCGAATGCTCTCTTCGATTCTGCTGATCTCGATCAGGTCTGTCCCCAGCCCCAGAACCATTCGCCTCTCCCGTGCGCGCAGCGGCGCTCATCCGTCACATGACCACCGTACCGCGCCGCGCATCACGCTACAAGCCCGCCACTCCGATGAAGAGCGTAATGACGCTAGAGTCCATACCCGACCGGGAGAAGTCGATGCCATCGCTCGACCTGCAAAGCTTCAGTTACGATGACCGCGCCAGCGTGCTTCCAGCGCTGCTTTCGGCGCTGGCCGACTGCGGCGGATGGGTGCTCGACCGGCGCACGATGTCGGCCAAAACCGTTGAGCTTCGCGTTGAAGTGCAACTGAGGTCGATCCTCGATCTCTATGGTTCGATGATTGCCGCAGGTCTGGAACTGACGCGCTCGTCGCACCTCGCTCTCACCGACATGTGTACTTGCCGTAAGAACGTGACGACCGCGGCCGATCTGGGACAGATCATTACACTGCGTCTGGAGATAAGCTTCCTTGAAGAACTGACGCTTCACTCGCTGCTGGCAGTCGGCAGTGCACCGGCGTGAGACCAAAAAAGGGCGATGGAGCATCGCCCAATGCATACTCCATCGCCAAAAGATGTCACAAAACTTCGAGCGATTGCATGCGACGCAAGTCATTGTGGATCGCAGAAGCACGCTCTCGCGGCAATGGGGAGGAGGAAGCTGCGTTACCCATCGCCCGAGACCAAGGTAGCCCCAGCGCAATCTGCAAGTGTCATGGAGTTGTCATGAGATTGTGATTTTTCCCAAGCGACAAGATCCGATTGAGGGTGTGACTAGTAGACCTTCGGCTTTGGCTTCCAGAGCGTGTGGCGGAAGGGCAGACCCACCGAGAACTGCAGGTTCGGAGTGTCGGGTGTCAGACCTACGCCGAAGCTCAGATCGACAGTCTTGCCCTGTGCATACATATACGACATACCAAGTCGCAATGAGCCTTCAACCAGGTAAGAGGCGGGAATCTCCTTGCCATTCAGTGATGTTGCCCGCGTGAATCGCTGATCCCAGCCGACGGTCATCGAGGTCTCCGGATTGAGCGCAAGGATGGAGCCGAGTTGGAATCCGACGGCATCGCCTGGATCGAAGTGACCGGGGACCTTCAGATCAGGATTATTCGGATCGTTGGCGGATATTGAATGAGTACCCTTCAGGTTTGCCGTGTACGAGAGGTTGCCGAAGAAGACCACGGGGTCGTTGGACTTGGCTGCGGTTAGATTGCCCTGCACGGCATAGAATCCTGTTCCGAGGGCCGTCTGGCTGCTGGTGAGGTTGAAGCTGTCGACGCCTGTCGTTGTCTTGAAGCGCACGTTGGCGAGCAGGTCTGGCATCTTATTGTGCTCGATGGTGAGCTGCCGCGAGAGTCCGAAGGTGAGGTCGCCAAGACCGAATGTGCTCTGCGATGTCTGCACGTTATTTGCATCAACGGTACGAAATACTTCGTATCCGTACGGAATATAGCTTTCAAACTGCAACCGGTGAGGTAATCCAATGCGAGTGCTCAAAGTCGGCAGCAGCAGGTCCTTGCGCACGCGCTGTGAGGAGATGTCACCGACAACGAGGATGGGAAGCAGAGCGAAGCCATTGATGTTGATGCGATCGGACGATGAACTGAAGTACGAGGTCGAGTGATCGATCTCCATAGTCCCTGGAGATAGCAACAGACCGCCGCGGACGAGAAGAGCCTGATCGAGAGCCTGGCTGGCCTGCCTCTCCTCTGCATCGTATCCGGAGTTCGTGACTACCGAGGTCACCGAAGAGGTTGATCCCACACGTACGGCCGATGCGGGCGCGCTGCCGTTTGCGCCGCCGGCGATCATGTCCTTCGGCGTTGTAGTAAAGCCTCCGTTGACTCGCCACTCCAGTTCCTGCACGCGCTCGAGAAGATTGCGGATGATTGCATCACGAGAACGCAGTTCTTCCTGCAGTCGTTGGTTCACCGCTATGGTGAGGGAGTCCGGCCGAGCGACCGTCTGGGCAGGCTGCGCGGCTGGCCTTGTCTGTGCGGCGGCGGGTTTTTGTTGTGTTTGGACCTGCTGCTGCGGGTCTTCTCCCGGCTGCTCGGCCATCCCAACGCTTGCCACCCCTACCAGCGCCACGGCACACAGCGTTGCCGCACCATGTTCTTAAACATTTGAAACCACATCGAGCCCGCCTTTCCCCGTTGAAGACTGCACCCAACCATTGAGCCCCACAGTTCGCATTGCTAGTAGAGAGAGTTCGCGGGAATCGCTGTACCGATACCTCGCTGAATGATGGTTTGGTCAGGCACGGTCTTCGATGCCAAAACCGGTTTCTGAGTGGTCATCATCAGTTCGCTCGGCGGATGCACGACGAAGACGATTCCTTCCTTCCAGAGCTGCTGAAAACGGTCGACCTTCATAGTCAGGTTGCCGAAGCCAGGATCGGCGACGTTCACGCGGCCATCCGCGAAGCCTCGAACAACGATGAAGTGGTCGAATCCTTTTAGACGGATAGGCACGATGACGGAGCTCTTCTGGGTTGCCAGCTCCTCGAGCGACATGCCGGTGAATCCTTCCGCCTGATATCCGCGGGCCTGAGCAAATCGCTTCAGATCCAACAACGAAAAGCCGCCGCGCGCCTTTACCTTAATCGGATCCACACGATGCAGAATCCATACCACGATCGCCGTCTCCGGCGTATTGTCTTTGAAGTCGTAGGTCAGCAGCGTACTCAGCGCCGCTGCTCCGCAGCTCATGTCCCACTTCTGTCGAACTACGTCTTCCCCGCGAATCTCTTTCAGGGTGCGAATGCTCTTGCTCGCTCCCTCAGGTCCTGTATTAAGTGGTATTTGAGCAGATGCCGGCAGAGAGAAGAGAGAGACGCTCGCCAATAAGATGGCGAGCGCCCCAATCCAGCTCCTGAACGATTGAACAGAAATGTGCATTAGTGCAATCCGTTCAGGTTCGACTGTGTCAGCGTGCCCACATTCGAGTTGATGTTGACATTAAGGTTCAGCAGAACATTGACCTTCGAATTCACCGCTGTGATGTTCACCAATGAATTCAGATTCTGCTGCGCATTGCCGCTTAGACTGAGCGTTCCGATCGTATTGCTATTCAGAGGAGCACTCTGAACAGCAAGCGAACCGGTACTTGAAACCAGCCCGTTGGGGGTTGGTGTCGATCCCTGGAACTTCACTACGCCATTGGAGAATCCAGCCGAAACCGAACCGGCCGTTACCTTGTCCAGCGCATCGTCGTTCAAAGGCTTAGCTTTCGCAGGTGCTGGGACAGCCCGCGCCCTGGTTGGGGTCGCGTTCTGGGCCACACCTACCGTGCTCAGAAGCATCATGCCCGCTATCACAAGAATTCGTTGCATAACCCACTCCTTGAATCCAGTGAGAAGCAGTGAAGGGGTGTGAGAGAGTTTGCTCTCACACCCGCTCGCTTTAGCGGACCTGGTTGATGGTGTTCATCTGGGTGATGGACGGAGAGACGTTCGTGTTCGCCGTGCGAGCGACGTTCACGCCGTTTGCAACCATTCCACCAGCTGCGTTGACGATGTTGAGCGCCGAGGCATTCTGCATTGCACTGCCTGCGAGATCAACGGTGTAGGTATTGTTGGCGGTTACAGTGGAACCATCCACGGCAACGTTCTTGCCGCTGATGGAGCCGATTGCAACTGCACCCTGGACGTCAAGGCTGGCGTCGAGGCTATTGACGGAGTGATTGGAGTACGACTTCGAATCAGACTTCGAGAGGCTCGTAGAGAGCGACTCGCTCTTGCTGTCCGTCGCAACCGCGCTGTCGGTGGTGGTCGTGCTGGCAGTCAGGCTAGCCGACTTGCTGCTCGAGTCCGTCAACGACAAGGACTTGTTGGACGAAGCCGAAGCATCCAGAGAGGCCGACTTGCTGCTCGACTTGCTGGATGCGGCATCCAGAGAAGCCGACTGGCTGGCAGACTTGCTGGACGAAGCATCCAGTGCAGCCTGCTGGCTGCTCGACTTGCTGGCTGCGGCGTCCAGAGAAGCCGACTGGTTGCTCGACTTGCTGGCGGAAGCGTCCAGCGAGGCGGAGTCGCTGCTCGACTTGCTGGCTGAAGCGTCCAGCGAGGCGGACTTGTCGCTCGACTTGCTGGCTGAAGCGTCCAGCGAGGCGTTCGCAGACTTGGAGTCGGTTGCCGACAGGCTGGCATCGGAAGACTTGCTTGCCTGCGCAGCAGCACTCTCGCTCGAGTTGCTGGTTCCAGCAGAGGTTCCTGCTGTGGTGCTGGTTCCGTTCGTTCCCGAACCACCATTGGTGGCGGTCATGTTGTCAGCAGTGGTGCCAGTCGAAGCAGAGTGATCTGCACCGCTGGTGCCGTTGGTGTTGTTAGCAGTGTTGCTGTTGTTCGAAGCAGAACCACCCACCGGAGCGGCGATGGTGTTGCCTGTCGCATTGGTGTTGCTCGTATTGTTGCTGGTGGAGGCATCGGTGGCCGAAGCATTGCCTGCGACCGAAGCCGACTTGGAAGCGCTGGCATCGAGCGAAGAGCTAGAGGTCTTCGATCCGGTTGTGGACAGAGCACCCTGAGAAGCTTTGCTCGAGGTCGCGGAGGCGGATAGCGAACCCTGCTCGGCACTGTTGGAGTTTTGAGAAGCGGAGAGAGAACCCTGCGAGGCCTTGCTCGACTGCTCAGCGGTCGAAAGCGAAGCGTTCGAAGCCTTGTTGGAGCTCTCAGAAGCCGACAAAGACTTATCCGACGACTTGCTGGACTGTTCAGCAGCCGACAGAGACTGGTTCGACGCCTTGTTGGAGGTTGCGCTCGTCGAGAGTGAAGCCGACTTGCTGGAGGTTGCGTCCAGCGTAGAGTCGTGGGTTGCCGTTGCGCTGGTTGACAGGCTATCGGTCCTCGTGTGGTTCAGCGTCAGGCTCTTGTCGCTGGACTTCGAAGCATCAAGGGAGGTATCGAGGCTGCTGCTGCTCGAACCGCTCTTGGTGACGTCCGACGAGGTCGAGAGTGTTGCCGAGATGTTGGCACCGCGGCTGTAATCGTCGATCGTCGCAGTCTGCGAGGCGTTCTGCGTGATGTCGTTGCTCTGCTTGATATCAGCTCCACCTGCGGTAGCGCTGATAACGTTCGCTCCCTGAGCAACTGCCGCGTCGGCGGAGTTGACGATGTTTACACCGGAAGCTCCATTCAACACGCTGCCAGCCCACAGTAACGGAACCGCTGTTGGTCACGGTGACGGTGGAGTCTTTTGCAGCAGCAGCAGAGTTCTCCTCGCCAGCCGCGGTTACACGATCCATCTGATTGTCACGCAGTACCTGAGCTTTGGTTTGCTTCTTAGGTGCCGCACTCGATTTACTGCTCTGACCGTACGAGGTGCCAGAGACGACTAAGGCTGCTACAAGGGTGATTACGAGTTTTCTCACTTCTGCCTCCAGGGCTTGGTTGACGAAGCTTCACCGTCTGCGCAACAAGCGCTGCGCAGTGGCCAATCGATGCCCGAGAAGAGTGCATTCAGCTTTCCGGCACACACGGGGCCCAGGCATCACGTTCGGGTCAATTCAGGGCTACACAATCATGGAGAGAACGAAAAAAGAAAATAACCACAGGCGAGAGATCAACAACAAAGAATCAATCGCGTACGTAATCCAAGTCGTTCGTGACAGCCCTCAAACTCGTCTTCGTGTCTTACCGCGTCGCATCCAGCCTGATGCACGCGGATATATAAAGGGCCCGTTCAACGGGCACCATTAAATGCAATTGGTGTGCCAATCTTTGCCCTTTGAAATCTGCATGATACGGGTAGGGGGTTAGGTACACCGCAAGAGTTTGCACGCTAAGTAAGAAATCTCAGGCTGTGAATATGAATTTTGTCTCCGAGATGTCAGCGGAACTACCTGATGTCGTTGGTTTTGTCGGTCATCAGCGGCACGGTTACCGATGGGTAAAACAGGCTGTCTCTGTCACCCATTATCAGTGCCTCCGGCAAACCTCCACCATGGGTGAACGCGAGGGCAAAACCAGACATATCTCCGGTCACTTTGAACACAGGTTCGCTCATTGCTGAGGTGCGGGGCGGGAGTGTTGTCGTTAGTCGTACGCCTCCAAGGCCCGGAATCTCCTGCCACCTTCGGCCCCGCGCATCGACCAGATAAGCACGCAGGTGGCGATCACTGCGTGATTTCCCAGTCGAACGATTCGTCACCAGCACTGTCACACGGATCAGTTTTTCTCCATTTTGCGAGAGATATCCTGGCGTGACCTCCGCCCGCACTACCGTGAAACACATTTGGTGGAAGCATTGCTCCTGCCCCATTCGCGATCTTGCGAGGACGAGCCGTCAGCGAGACCGTCGCCAATGCCGCCAAATAGAGTAGCCAGATGGCGGCGACCCATCCAAGGTCTCTCCTTGCTTTGCCGCGCTCTCCACGGAACCATGACACCGCGACGCCCACTGCGCCAAGTGCGGTCCAGCCAGCGAGCACCAGCAGCAAAACCTCTCCCCAACTCATTCCCATCATCATCTTGCGGGTCCACTCACGATAAACTCAAAGTAACTCATGGCAACCCCCACCCCGTCTCATAGTCCCAATGCCGGAAGCACAACAGAGCCCATCATCGTCGCACGTGAGGTCGGAAAGACCTACCGTTCGGGAAAGCTTGAGGTCCCGGCCCTCCGCAAGGTTAGCTTCTCCGTTATGCCGGGAGAGTTTGTGGCCATCGTCGGCCCCTCGGGTTCGGGTAAATCGACCCTCTTCTATACGCTTGGCGGACTGACCTCCGTCACCTCGGGCTCCCTGATTATCGGTGGCGCAGATTTTTCCCGGCTCACCGACATCGAGCGCACGCGTATGCGCCGGGCCAAGATTGGCTTCGTCTTCCAACGGTTCAATCTGTTACCTACGCTCTCGGCTCTCGGAAATATCGAGATCGCACATGACATCGCAAATCTCGGTGCAGAGCAGAAGAAGCCGATTGATAAGCCGCTGCTTGACCACCTTACCGAGATGCTCGGAATTCAGGGCCGACTCGGCCACAGGCCCAACGAGCTCTCCGGCGGAGAACAGCAGCGCGTCGCCATCGCCCGCGCCCTGATCTCAAGGCCTGCAATCGTCCTGGCCGATGAGCCTACCGGCAACCTCGACACCCAAAACTCCGACGCGGTGCTGGATATGCTGCGCCAATCCAGCCGCGAGCTAAACCAGACCGTCCTGATGATCACGCACAATCCAGAGGCAGCCCAGATCGCGGATCGCATTCTGCATATGCGCGATGGTCAAATCACGCACATCGAGCAGGGGCGGGGAGTCGTCGTTCACGAGGGCTGATCGAGCCTGCGTGCGTATCCTGTTATCATCGCCCTCGCATGGATGACCTCACGCCGGCAGAACTTCCAGAATCCGAATATCGCGATCTGGTTACGCTTCGCCGCTACCGTGATCTCTCCGAAGCCATCGTCGCGCGTGCAGTTGTCGAATCCGCAGGCATCTATTGTTTTCTGAAAGATGAAAACTTCGTCCGGCTGGACTGGCAGATGTCGAACCTCCTCGGAGGCATTCGGCTGCAGGTTCCCGCAGCCGATGCAGAGGCAGCCGAAGCTGTCCTCTCGCAGCCGGTCCCGGACTCTTTTGCTGTCGCCGACCAGCCTGACTTCAAGCAGCCGCGTTGCCCGCGATGCACCTCGACGGACATTAAATGGGAGCGGCGTGGCCGCAAAGCTGCACTCTTCTCGCTCTATCTCTTCGCAGTGCCTCTGCCGCGCGGCACGGAGTCGTGGCATTGTGGCAGCTGCGACTTGCGATGGGTCGAGGACGATATCGCCGATCCAGACGCGCAAGACGACAACATTGGCGAGCGGTCCTGATCCCGCGGCATTCGCCGTTTACGATGGATGCACAGCTGGTTCATGGCTGACCAATGACGAATCGAGAGGCCCTCGCGATGCCCTGGTATCAACTCGACGACCCTCAGGATCCCAGGCTCGATGAACTTGCCCGCCAGTACAACCTTCATCCGCTGCACATCGAAGACGTGCGCAGCGCGGATGAAAGCGTCAAGGTCGACACCGGTCCTAACTACACCTTTGCAGTCTTCAAGCCTGTCTTCCTGCGTCCTGACGCTGACAATCCGGGCGATGATAAGCCGACCTTCTCGACCATCGATATCTTTGCCGGTAAGGACTTTCTGATCACGATCGTAGACGATCCAGATTGTCCGGCCACTCGCGAAGCGCTTGAGCGCGCCCGCCGCGACGGCGACGACGAGCATCCGGCACGTCTGCTCTATCTCATCCTCGACACCATCGTCGATCACTACTTCACTGCCATCGACCACTTCGACGAACATATCGATCAGCTTGAGGACCAGGTCTTCGACTCGCCTTCCCCCGAGATTCTCAATCGGGTCTTCGCCATCAAGCGCGACCTCATCGATCTCCGTCGCGTACTGGTGAACACTCGCGATGCAAGTCTGCACCTCCAGCGCGACCCCAACACCATCATCGACGCCGAGCACCAGATGTATATCCGCGACACCTACGACCACGTCGCGCGTCTGCTGGACTCCGTCGAGACGCAGCGCGACCTGCTCAACAACACGCTCGACATCTATCTGTCGTCGGTTTCAAATCGCACCAACTCGGTCATGAAGGTGCTCACCGTGCTCGGCACGATCGCCATTCCTGCACTTGCTATCTCCGGGCATCTATGGCATGAACCTCAAGGGCTTGCCCTTTGAGGAATCCCCGCACGCGGCGCTTTATGTTGGAGCTCTCATCGTCTTCTCGACCGTCCTTCTCCTGGTCGTTCTTCGCCGCATGAAATGGCTCTGAGACCTACCAGAGAACGCCGTCCACCGGCTTCAGGTCGGCAGGAAGCTCCGTCTCGCCAAGCATCTGGCGCAGATTGATCTCGATCGTCGTGCAAATTGCAGTAAGCGGAATATCGTTATTCTTGTTGTCGAACGGATCTTCCAGGTCGCGACCGATCTTATCGAGCGCAAGAAAGATGAACCCCACCAGGGTCGATCCCAGCGGCGTGAACCACCCAAGGCCCGATACCATCGTCAGCGGAAGCAGAAAGCAGAATATGTGCGCGCAAATCTGCGGAAGAAAGTCGTACTGGCGCGGCATGGGAGTGTTCTTGATGCGCTCAGCTCCGCCTTGCGCATCGACCAGATCATCCAGACTCTGATTCATAGCGTGCCACTGCGCCATGTCGATCCACCCTTCCTCCAACGCCTTCCTTAGCAGCAGAGACTGCCACTGCTGGATCGCGACCGGAATATTTTTCTGTCCACGCAGTTCGCCAAACTCTTCTGGAGTAAGCACCCTCGCCATCTCCTCGCAAGGATTCAGGCGTCTCAAATGTTGGCGCAGGGCGTGAACCCAGGCGATCTGGTAATACACCATCCGCTGTTGGAACTGCGCAACCTCGGTCTGATGGCCATCCGACCGCATCACCGTTGTCACCGTGCGGGCCCAACTGCGGGAATTGTTTACGATGGAGCCCCATAGCGTCCGTGCCTCCCACCATCGCGCATACGAAGTGCTGTTGCGGAATGCAAGGATGACGCCGATCACAGAGCCAAACAGCGACAGCGGAATCTGCTCGCAGCGCCGCCCACTGCAAATATCCGGCTTTGTACAACAGCACGATCGCCACATCGTACCCAATCAGGCCAAGCAGCGGCAGCCCGACGTACAGTACCGTCTGCAGGACGAGCTGCCTGGTCTGCGGGACGATCATGCCTTCGCGCTCTCCTTCGACACCGGGCGAAAGGCTCGCTCACCGTTCTCAGAGATTCGCACCTCGCCGGTCGCGATGTCGTAGACCCAGCCTGAGAGTGTCAGCTGCTCGCGTGCTACCGCGCCCGCCACCGAAGGATGTGTCCTGAGATGCTGCACCTGCAGCAGCACATTCTCTTCCGTCAAACGGCGCAGCCGCTCACTTGGCTTCTCGTCCTTGTCGCCCAGCGATTCGGCGACGCTCATCGCCGCCTCCGCATTCCGCATCCAGCGCTTCACTGTCGCCATCGACTCCAGGCTCTCCGGATGCAGCAGTGCCTTCATCGCCCCGCAGTCGCTATGCCCGCACACTGCGATGTGTCTCACCTTCAGAGCGCTCACCGCGTACTCCACCACCGCGCTCACGCCGCCCAGCATCTCACCATAGGCGGGCACCAGGTTGCCGATGTTGCGCGTCACAAACAGATCGCCCGGTCCGGACTGCGTAATTGTCTCCGGATCGATTCGTGAATCTGCGCACGTAACAATCAGCGCCGCAGGTCGTTGAGGCTCGCTGGCAGCCTTACGGTAGATCTCCGACTGCGCAGGATACACTTCAGTCCGAAACTGGCGGATGCCTTCTTTCAGCTTGTCGAGAACTTCGTCCATGAGCTGCTCCTATTCTTTCCACTTGATATTGCATCCAACCGCAAACCGCTGATTCGGATCCGGTCGCTTTCCTGCAAGCACGGCATCGATCGCCGCGCGAAGGTCCTTGCCGGTTACAGGTATATCGTTGCCATAATCCCCGCGTCGCGGCCGGCTGTCATCCAGCTGTCCGCGATACACCAGCTTCTTCTCGCCATCGAACAGAAACAGGTCCGGCGTGCACGCCGCCTCGTACTCGCGCGCTACCTCCTGGGTCTCGTCGTACAGGTAAGGGAAGCGGAAGTCCAGCCGCTCAGCCTGCTTCTTCATCTCTTCAGGCGAATCCTGCGGATACTCCACAACGTCGTTCGACGAGATCGCGACGATGCCGATCTTGCCTTCGTAGTCACGCCCAATCCGGGCCAGTTCCTCTTCAACATGCTTCACATAAGGGCAGTGCACGCAAAGAAACATCACCAGCAGCCCAGGCATCCCCTCCGCAACGTCGTCACGCCCCACGGCTTTACCCGTTACCACATCCATCAGCTCAAACGGCGGAGCCACCGTTCCCAACTCCACCATCGTCGACTGTGTCCTCGACATAGGGCCTCCCTGCATCTCAAGAATTCGTTCGCCCCATTCTAAGCGGAGCCCATTACACTCGCTTGATGGTCATTCATACCTTCTCTTTTCGCTGGAAACCCGAGGTTACCCAGGAGCAGAAAGAGCACGTCGTTCGCGAGATCCGGGCCCTTCAAGGTCAGATTCCCGGCCTCGTCGAAACCCTCGTCGGCCAAAACATCTCTCCCCGCTCGCAAGGTTACGAGCTTGGAGGCGTGATGAAGTTCGCCGACCGCACCGTCTTCGAAGCCTACAACGACCATCCCGTCCACCAGAAGCTGCTGGCTTGGCTGATGCCCCTCATCGATCCTCTTGAGGTCGACTTCGAAGTCTGACTCTATCCTGAACTCCATGCGTCTCCCCCGCACACTCGCTGGTGGCCGAGCCTCACGGCACGATCTCCCCACTGGCCCTAATGGTCTGCCTCTCTGCCGTTGGTGCGATCTTGAGATCATCGCCAAGCGCCGCCGCACCTTCTGCAGCGACTACTGCGTCCATCAGTGGCGTCTGCGCACCGACCCTGGCTATCTTCGCGACCAGGTCTTCGCCCGTGACCGCGGCCGCTGCTCCGCCTGTAACATCGACACCGTTGCCGCATACGCCGCACTCAGGCGAGCTCGCGGCCCTGCTCGCGCTGCCGGACTCCGACTCTACGGCATGAAGACCATCACCAGCCGCCGCAGCCTGTGGGACGCCGATCACATCCTTCCCGTCGCCGAAGGCGGTGGCCAGTGCGACATCGACAACATTCGCACACTCTGCCTGCTCTGCCATCGCGAAGCGACGGCGCAGCTTCGTGCGCGTCTCAAACGCAACGATGCTCCCGCTGACAGAGGTCACCACACCGATACCGTCTCTACTTCCGCAGCCTCTGCCTCTGTTATCGTTCCTTAACATTTCTTCTTTCTCCCGGGCCCACAGCACTCCCCTGTGCCTCCTTGTCGATCCTCGCGCACAGGAAGCATGATTTCCACGTCAAGGAGCGTTCATGGCGAACGGCCGAAAGGTTAATCCCAATATCCTCGAGGAGCAGCTCCGCGACGAGGCCGCGCGTGCCTATTGCATTCGTCTGGCTCAGGAGATTCGTACCCACGAGGCTTACAAGCTCTTCACCGCCGAAGAGAAGACGTCTTTCACCTCCGCCTGGATCCGCGCCTTTCAGGAAAAACCCGTCGAGGCCACTGCCTCCGTCGAACAGATAGCTGTTCTGCTCTACCGCAATCCGCACGCGCAGGCACGCATCGCCACGCTCATCGAGTATCCGCCCGGCAAATGGCTGCTCGAACAGGAGCTCGCCGCACGAGGCAAGTGGCCGCCTGAAGACTCCTCCAAGGACGCCTACGCCGTCGCCGCCGACCTGCAACTCAGCGGAATCTGTTTCTCCGGCGGTGGAATTCGCAGCGCCACCTTTAACCTCGGCATCCTTCAGGGCCTTGCCACCTTAGACCGCCTCAAATCCTTCGACTATCTCTCCACCGTCTCCGGTGGAGGCTACATCCACCAGTTTCTTGCCTCATGGATCTCCTGCGAGGACATCGAGAAGGTCAAGCATCAATTACAGCCTCTGCCCGGTCCTCCATCTACACGCGCCTTCTGGCCCGAGCCTCTCCGCTGGCTGCGGCGTTACTCCAACTACCTCACTCCCAAGGTCGGTCTCTTCAGTGCCGACACCTGGGTCGCCTTTGCCATCTGGCTGCGCAACACCTTCCTCAACCAGATCGTCCTCATCTCGTCGCTGCTCCTCATCCTGCTTATCCCACACTTCTATCTCAGTTCACGTGGTCAGATCGCACACTTCCTGCTCAACCATGGCTTCTTTACTGCGTCGATCATCTTCGCCGGCTTCCTCGTCTCGTCCGCGGTTATCTTCTTCACTCAGATGACGCATCCTCCCTCGGCCCATTGCGGCCCTACCGAAGAGAAGGAGACCGGACTCGGGCAGACGGGAGTGATGGTCTTCATCTATATCCCCATCGTCATCGCCGTCCTCGCGATGTGCCCTTATCTCTACCGCTCATCGTTCTGGAGCGGCGTGCGTCTTCCTGGCGTTGACTCTAATGTCGTTCGGATCGTCGATTGGCCTGCCAACACCGGTATCGTTCCGGCGAGCACGCGTCTCTACATCAGCCGCCTTCATCGCCTTGCCCCCAAGCCCTCCCCGCCACCCGCCGACGCGGCCAAGCCCTCAATCCCTCCGCCGGGAGACCCCGCCGGTCTCGACAACCTCCGCGCCTGGCAAACTGCCTACTCTTTCCACTGGTGGAGTCCCATCCATCACTTCGATGAAGACACCTCTACCTCATGGGTCTTCACCTCCATGCTCGCCGGCATCGCGCTGCTCGTCCTCTCCGCAGCCCGCGCCATCCCGCAGAACTGGAGGCGTCTGATTGTCCTGCTCGGCATGGCAGGCGCCGTTGGCTGCGGATACGTGTTGCTCAATCTCTCGCGCCTCGTCATCTTCTCCGCGTCCTTCTTCCTTCCGCTCGAAGATGTCACCCGCGCCGCTATTCCTCTGCTCCCCTGGGCCGGAGTCACCGTTGTCTTCGTCTCCATCGAGATCGCCGGAGGCCTCGTCGGCAACCTCGTCGACGAGTCGGTTCGTGAATGGTTCGCCCGCCTGCGCGCCTGGAGCTTCCTTACCTGCATCGTCTGGTTCGCCTTCACCGCCAGCTCTTTGCTTGGGCCAGCACTCGTCTCATGGCTCTTCCGCGTCGCCGACATCGGCAAGCCACTATGGCTTGGCTGGATAGGCACCACGCTCGCCAGTGTTCTGGCAGGCAAGAGTTCCCTGGTGAACGGGAAACCGGGTGCGGAGAAATCGAAGACCAGTATGGTGCTCGACGGCCTCGTGCTGATCGGACCGCCGGTCTTTATCGCCGGCCTTGTCCTTTCACTCTCCTGGGTCGTTGAGAAGTCGCTTCGCGTCATCGAGGCTCGTCTCGGCAATTCGACTTTGCCTCACACCGACTTCGTCGTTCTTCTCCTCATCCTCGCCGCCACCGCCATCGTCTTCGGCTGGCGAATCGACATCAATGAGTTCTCTCTGCACTCCTTCTATCGGGACCGCATCGCGCGCTGCTATGCCGGAGCCAGTAATCCCGATCGTCGCGCCAATCCCTTCACTGGATTTGCCGCCAGCGACAAGAAACTACGCCTCGTGGATCTGCTGCCAAAACGCTTCAACTCGCCCGCACTCCGCGACCTCTGGGCGCCCGGCTGTGGTCCCGACCCCTGCTTTCCCGCACCCCAGGCTCCCACCTACGAAGGTCCTTTCCCCATCTTCAACACCACGCTCAATCTCTCCTTCGGCCAGGACCTCGCCTATCAGGAGCGGAAGGGAGCGTCCTTCATCTTCACCCCGCTCTACTGCGGTTACGACGTAGGCTGGACCGAGACCGACTCCGACCGCGTTCAGTTCAACGGCTTCACTCCCACGCGCAGCTTCGCCTATCAGGACGGCGGCCCGCGCATGGCCACCGCCGTCGCAACCTCCGGAGCAGCCATGAGCCCTAACTGGGGCTTCCACTCCAACCCAACCATGGCTTTCCTGCTAACCATCTTTAACGTTCGGCTCGGCCTCTGGATTCGCAACCCCCGCCACAAGCGCTTCCGCCTGCGCGCCCGCCACAGCAATCCGTCCTCACCG
>CAWCOK010000007.1:0-315943 GCA_963797135.1 uncultured Acidobacteriaceae bacterium
ATCATGACGTAGCTGGAGCCCGTCAGGCAGACGAAGCCGAGCATCTGCCACGCCGCAGACCGCGCGGCATCGCCGCCGAGGTCGGCTTGCTGGCGCGGCTTGGTCAGCTCGACCATGCCGGCCGCCTGCCGAGCAAGGCCTCGAGCTGCCGGGTCTCACCGGCCACCCGTTCGCCCAGCCAGGCGCGCGACCGCTCGTCCAGCATCGGCTTGCCGCCGGTGTTCAGCGGTCGTCGCCCGAGTGCCCACGCGCGCCACCAGCGCCGGTGGCAGGAGCCGGCGGGCGAGGCGGCGCAGGCCCGGATTGTTGAGCAGGGCGGCCAAGCGGCGCGAGCGCGGCGCCCCCGATCGGTTTCGCACGCCGCTGGTATCGATCGGCACCTCCGGATCGACACCCAGGAACGTGAAAATCTGGCGCAGCGTCGTCGCTGGGATCGCGCACGAGATCCTCGAACCACAGCACCTGCATCCGGTCCCGCCCGAACGTCTCCAGGTAGCGCTGCGTCGGCACGACGTAGCTGGCGCCCTCCAGGTAGCGCCACAAGGCGCCGTAATGCTTGGCCCTGCGCTCGGGCTCGGCCTGCAGCCCCTCCCAGAACGACAGCGTTCGCGCCCGTAGCGCAGCAGATGCGTGTACTGCGAGAACGCCTTCTCGACCGGATCGCGCAGCAACAGGATGATCTTCGGATCGGCCAGCCGCTCGCGAATCGCGTCGCGCGAGGGCCACCAGGCGAAATAGGAGGGCGAGATGTCGCCCCGGCCTTGGCGCTGCCGGCTTCCTTGTAATGCGCGAGATAGGCGTCCCAGCTGGGCGCCAGATCCTGCAGCACGCGCTCGTCGCCCGGCCCGTTGCTGTTCTCGCGCAGCCAGGGACCGGCGAAGAAATGCAGCTCCTTCTGCGCCGGGACGAAAATTTCCGGATGCTGCGACAGCCAGCCGTGGAGCGACGTGGTCCCGGCCTTGGCGGCACCGATGACGACGAAATTGGGCGCGCGAGCCGTCATCAGTGTACGCTGGCGGGGACGCTCACCGGCCGACCCGGCACTGCAGCGCGCTCGAGCTTGGCGATGCGGTGGGCCACGTGGTCGACGGTCTCGCCCATCGGCGAGCATCCGTCCCCCACATCTCGAGCGTCGAGCAGCCCGAACACGCCGAACGTCCAGCGACGCCAGTCGGCGAGCAGCCGCTCGATGCCGCGGCGCCCGAGCCCGAGCTCGTTCTCGCAGAAGCCGCCGGTGAAGAAGGCCGGCACCGCCAGCGGAGCGATGTCGTGGGCCAGCGGCAGCGGGAATCCCATCTTGCGGCGCCAGATCAGGCCGGGCGGCAAGTGGCGCCGGGCGATCTGCTTGAGCACCCACTTGTCGGCGCGCTGCCCTACCTTCCACTGCAGCGGCAAGTTGATCGCCGTATGCACCAGCCGGTGGTCGAGAAACGGCTCGCGGCACTCGATCGACGCTTCCAGTGGTCATCTTGCGGTCGAGCCTGCGCAGCAGTGGCGCCAGGAAATCGCCGAGATCGCCCAGCATGGCGCCCAGGACCTCTCGCTGCACCGGGTCGCCGACGAAGCCGTAGGCCTCGGTGCAACGCTCGACCGCATCGGCGCGGGCGAAGCGATCGAGCACGCCGATGGTCGGCGGCAACAGCTCGCGGAACCGGCGCAGCGTCACCGGCAGGCCCCGCCTGGGAGTAGACCAGCAGCGCCAGGGCATCCTGAACCGCGGCCGGCAGCCGGCGCAGCCATGGCTGCAGCCGGGCGAGGCGCAGCCGGCGCCGGTAGTTCCAGGCATAGCCGCCGAACAGCTCGTCGGCACCTTCGCCCGACAGCACGACGATCACCCCGTGCGCCCGGGCGACCTTGCTGACCAGGTGGTAGGCCACCGAGTTGGCGTGGGTGAGCAGCAGATCCTCGAGCCAAGTGACGTGCGCCAGCGTCGACCGGAACAGCGACCCGGTCAGCTCCATCGGCACGAACGGGATCTTGTACCGTGCCGTCAGCTGCTCGGCAAAACGGCGCTCGTCCATGTCGACGTGGCCGGTGGACCGACACATGGAACGCCGTCAGCGCCTGGGTATGGCGCGCCGCCATCGCGGTCACGAGGCTGGAATCGAGCCCGCCGACGAGCAGCGTGCCGACCGGAACGTCGCTGATCAGACGCAGCTGGATCGACTGATCGAGCTGGCGCTCGATCTCGTTGACGATCCCGTTCTCGCTGAGGCCGCTGAGGCGCTGGTACGCTTCGCCGTCGACCGCGTCGATGACCGAGTACCAGGGCTGAACCTGGACCTTGCCGCCGCGAACCCGTGCCAGATGTCCGGGCAACAGCTGGACAACGCCATCGACCAGCGTGTCGGGCGTCAGCGCGTCGACGTTCCGGTACAGCCACCACTCGGCGAGGCTTTGGCGATCGAGGCGGTTGCGGCGACGGTGCCGCAGCAGCGCCTTGATCTCCGACGCGAACAGAAGGCCCCGCCGTCCTCGGTCCAATACAGCGGCTTCACGCCGAAGCGGTCGCGCACGAGAACGGGCTGTCGAGCTCGCGATCGTAGATCGCGAAGGCGAACATGCCGCGAAGCTGTCGAGCACCCGGTCCCCCCAGGATCCAGGCCCGGAGCAGCACCTCGGTGTCGGAATGCGAAACCGGCGAACGCCGAGCATCGAGCTCGGCGCGCACCTCGCGGAAGTTGTAGATCTCGCCATTGTAGGTGATCGCGACCGCCGGACGGGTCGGCCATCGGCATTGGCCGGCCGGCGACAGATCGATGATCGCGAGGCGGCGCGAGCCCGAGGCAGGCCGACCCCACCGCGACCACGCCTTCATCGTCCGGGCCGCGGTAACCGGTCAGCTCGCACATGTCGCGAACGACGGCCTCGTCGATCTGGCCGGCCGAGGAGCCGTCGACGCGGATGAGACCCGCAATACCGCACATCAGCCGGTCATCCCGTTGCAGAGGCGACTGCGGGCAGCAGCTCGTCCCAGGCTCTGCCCTCGAACCAGCTGGCGCATCGACCCCCAGCAAGGCCAGGACCGTGGCCGGCAGGTCGAGGATATGCGCAGCGTCCGGCAAGCCGCCGCTGCGCAGGCGGGGCCCGCTGGCAGCGACGAAGGCCAGGCCGCGATGGTTGCCGGTGTAGAACGGCGAGGTCTGATAGCCCGGCTTGGCCTGGACCTCGCCGCAACAGGGCGACGCCAGCCGCCGGTGACCCTGGCGGCATTGTTCCAGGAGACGACGAGGTCGGGCAGGTGCTGGCGCTCGGGGCCGCGGAACACGTCGTCGACCAGCGTCACCCGCTCGGCCGCGAGCTGGCCGTTCTCCGGGTTGTGAAGCAGCCCCAGCTCGGTCTGCAGCCGGCGCAGGAGCGCCGCCGCATCGCTAGCGGCACGATGCCCTGGGGCTCGCGGCCCGCCAGATTAAGTCGCAGATAGGCCTCGTTGAAATCGGGGATCAGGAACGGCTGCGTCTGGCCCCAGTCGGTACCCTGGTTCATCCAGCCGGTGGCCAGCCCATGCCGGTGGTGCTTGGGCATGCAGCGCGTCATCGCCTGACGCAGGGAGATCGAGATCATGCCGCGCAGCCGCTTGGCCAGCCCGGCCGCTGGCTGCCGGCATCGGCCGAGCGCAGCAGGCCCATGCGGCTGAGCATCGGCGGGATGTGATGGCAGCCCGAATAGTTGGGACCCATGCCGTCACCCGATATCACGAGCACCGTGGTGTCGTCGCCGGCCGCCGCCAGCAGCTCGCCGAGGGCACGATCGACGGCGGCATAGACGTCCGTCATGGGCGTGGGCATGCCGCGACGCCCCCGGGCGGATGGGTCGGGTAGTCGCGATCCTCGAGGTGCCACAGATAGTGCCCCGCCCCGTGCGGCTCGCCGAAGGTGACGAACAGGAAGTCCCAGGCGTGCTCGCGCATCAGCCAGCGCGTCACCTCGGACTTTCGGGCGGCACCCGCGACCAGCCGGTCGCGCATCCGCACCGGGTCGGCCGGAACGTCCGTGACCTCCAGGTGCTCCGGCCCGGGATAGGCGCCGAAGCGACGCTTGATCTCCCCCAGAAGGGGCGAAGGGGTCGAGGCCGGCTCGCCGAACCAGGTCCAGGTGCCGTATTCGAGGACCTGCATGCCGCCGAAGCCTTCGAGGCGGCTGTCCATGAAGGCATCGAGGATGATGCAGCGCCGGCCGGCGGCGTCGAGCTGCTTCCAGAACGGCGGTCGCGCCACCAGGTGGGCGAGGTCCGCTGGATCCGCTGGTCGCCCGCCCGCACCTGATAGGCATGATAGAGGCCGTGCTGGCCGGGGCTGACGCCGGTGTAGATCGTGGGCCAGGCCGAGACGTGCATGATCTCGGCCGTGGTGCGCAGGCGCGACCACAGACCCTCGCGCCGCAACGCCGCGAAGTTCGGCAGGTGACCGGCATCGGCCCAGCGCTCGATCAGCTCGGCGTCGGCACTGTCGAGCCCGATGAGGAGGACGCGTCCGCTCAAGAGGGGGCGACCCCGCTGTAGATCTCGTCGATCCGCACCTCGCGGCGGTCGCGATCGGCGAGCTTGCCGGCCTCCAGCATGGCGATCGACCAGATATTGTCCGCGGCCGCCGGTCTCGGGCGGTGCCGTCGCGCACCGCTGCCGCAGGCTGTCGAGCAGCGAGGTCGTGCCGCCCTTCGGGTAGGGCGCCTCGTCGCCCTTGGGCACCGCCACGTTGCGCACCGGCATGAACCAGCGGCCGCCGCGCTTGCGCGTGAAGACGTATTTGCGGTTGGTCCAGATGGCGCCCTGCTCGCCTTCGATCCACAGCGAGTAGGCGAAGCGGTGCGAGGCGAGGGTGCCCAGATACTGGACGTGGACGTCGCCGAAGGTCAGCACCGCCTCGGTGTTGCAGGTCGCTCGTAGTCCGACCAGGGCGTTCGCCAGGCCCTGGCGAAGATCGACGTCGGCTGGCCGAACCACATGCGCAGCGAGTCGAAATGGTGGACGGCGATGTCCTGCAGATGGGCATATTCGAGGCTCTTGAACCACGGGCCTTCGCCGCGCGCCGGCTGGTTGCGGCGGTCGACGACGGTGGCGTGGTCCACCCGGCCGATCGATCCCGACTGCAACAGCTTCAGCACCGTGCGCTCGGCCGGCCAGAAGCGGTACTGCTCGGCGACGAGCACCGGCCGACCGGCTGCGGCCGCGGCATGCAGGATGGTCTCGGCCTCGGCCAGCGTGGGTGCCAGCGGCTTCTCGATCAGCAGCGTCAGCCCGGCGGCGAGGCATTGCCCGGCGTGCTCGGCGTGCAGGCGGTCGGGGCTGACGATCAGCGCGGCGTCGGCCCTGCACCTCCGCGAGCGCGGCATCGAGCGAGTCGAACGTGCGACAGCCGTCGCCGACGATCGGCTTGGCCTGCGCCAGGTTGCCACCGTCGGGCTCGACGAGGCCGACGCAGGTGGCCTCCGGGTGATCCTTGATGATCTGCGCCCATTGCCGCCCGCGGATGCCGGCGCCCACCTGCAGGATGCTGAGCGTCAAGGACGTCTCTCCGAAGGTTGGGCGCCGAGCAGCGGCGCCAGCGGCTGGCCCGGCATGTGGCTCGGCTGTGGCACGCCGAAGCGCGCCAGCAGCGTCGGCGCGAGGTCGAGGATGTCGCCGCTGCCGACTCATCGTTCCGGCGGGCATCCCCGGGCCGCTGGCGATCAGGAAGCCCGGCCCGGTGTGCGTGCCGGGCCGGCCGTCGGGCGAGCTGCCGGCGACGGTGCCGATCGCCGGCGAGGTCACGGCCGTGATCGGGGCCGATCGGTCCCAGAGCACGATCAGGTCGGGGAGATGCGCCCGGCGGGTCCCGGGAAAGCGGGCATCCGTGCGCAGCACGTCGGCGACCACCCGTCGGCCCGTCGCCGGATCGGTGAGCTCCTTCAGCCGCAGGCTCAGCTCGTCGAGCTCGTGCTCGTAGGCAGCACCCGGCTCGACGACGCCTTCGGGCTCGCGGCCCTTGAGATTGATGCGGATCAGGCCCTCGAGATCGGTCGGCAGGCAGAAGGCCCGCGTGGCCCGCCAGTCGATCGAGGCCGAATCGACGCGCTTGGCCAGCTTGTCGCGCATCGCCGTCGGCAGCATGCGCGCCAGCGACTTGCGGAAATCCTTGGGCAGCAGGTCGCGGACCGCCTTGACCGGGTCGAACCCGGCCTGTGCCGCGGCGGCCGCCGCCGTCCTGAACTCGGCGCTCGAGAGACGCCCGAGCCTCGCCAAGCACCTCGGGCAGCAGGTGCCAGCCGGCGTGGTTCGGCGCCGACCGCATCGCCCGAGACGACGATCACGTCGCCATCGTCGCCGGCGGCGTCGACGACCTCGCCGATCGCGCGGTCGAGCGCTTCGTAGATGCGCATCAGCCGGGCTTGCGCAGGATCGTCGCCGGCCCAGCAATAATGCGCCGCCGGATGCGTCTCGCCGAACACGACGAAGAACAGGTCCCAGGGCTTCTGGCGCATCAGCCATGAAGCGGCGCGCGCCTTGGCCGGCAAGGCCCGCAGGATTCGCGCCTCCATGTCGGCCGCGGTCTTGCGCCGCCAGGCCGATGTCGTGGGCCTCGAGCCCGAGCGGATAGTCGCCGACGGCGCGCCGCAGGTCGGCCACGAGCTCGTGCGGCTGCGACTGCGTTTTCAGGTATTGCGCCCAGGAGCCCCAGTCGATCACCTGCGGGCCGGCATAGCCGGGCTCGGCGTGGGTATAGGGTGCATCGAGCACCGTGCAGGACCGCCCCGCCTCGGCCAGATGGCGCCACACCGTCGGCCGGCCGTAGAGGCCCTCATGGAACCGCTGGTGGCCCTGGACGCCGGGCGCCGGCTGGAAGGTGAAGTAGACGCCGTGCTCGCCGGGGCCGGTGCCGGTGTAGAGCGACGGCCAGGCGGAGACGTGGAGCTGGTCGGCGGTCGTCGCCAGCTCGCCGTGGATGCCCTTGTCGAGCAGGGCGCGCAGCCGCGGCAGCCGGCCGGAGCGGGCGCCGCGCCAGCAGCAACGGCCCGTCGCCGAGCTCGAGGCCGATCACCAGCGTGCGGCTCATGCGACGCCCCGCACGATCAGCACGGAGCAGGCCAACACGACCAGGGCCAGTGCCATGTTGCCGTAAAGCGCCACGGTCGAGCGGCGATGGCCGACGAACGCCTGGTAGGCGATCATGCCCAGGACGCAGATCAGCTTCAGCGTCAGCGGCCAGCCGCCGGCACCGGTGATCACGTCGCCGAAACCGATGCCGCGCCAGTTCAGGAGATAGATGCCGGTGACCACGAGCACCGACCAGAGCCGGCCAGCCAAGTCCGCCCAGATAGAGGCTGCGCTCGCGCAGCAGCTCGGCGGTGGCCGCCGGCTCGACGCGCTTCAGCGCCGGGCCGGTGAGCAGCGACCAGACCAGCATGTGGCCGATCCACAGCGACATCGCGAGCAAATGCAGCATGACGCAGAGGCGATAGAGCAGCATCGGCGGCTACCGCGGCAGCAGGGTGGAGACGGCGGTGATCGCCAGCGCCAGCACGAGACAGGCGAGCCCGAGCTTAGCCGGCGCCGCGGCCGCGCAGGCCGGCCAGGGCCGCGACCAGGGCCAGCACGAGCACCAGCTTGACCGCGAACGTGGCCGTGAACGGAAGTCCCAGAGCCAGGCCGGTCACCGCCGCCACCACCACCAAGACGAGGCCCAGCAGCCATAAAGGCAGGCGGGCATTCCAGGGCACGATCGTGTGCGGCCAGCGGGCACTGGCGGCAACGCCGAGCAGCCGCGCCGCTTCGCCGGACGATGAAGTGCGGCCGAGCGCACGCGCCATGATCGCCCAGAACAGCGCCAGGCCGGTCACGAGCACGCTCGCGACGAGATGGAGCCAGACGAGGAATGTGTAGCCGGTCACGTCGGCGGCTCGGCGAGCACCCGCTCGATCGCCTCCAGGTAGCCACGGGCGGTGTCGTCCCAAGACGGCAGGTCGACAGCGGCGGCGCGCCGCCCCATGTCCGCCAGCCGTACACGATCGGGCATGGCCGCCAGGAACTCTCGCCAGGACGTGGCATCGTTCGACACTAGGAAGCCCGTCACGCCATCCTCGATCAGCTCACGTGCCCGATCCCCCGGCGACACCACGACCGGTCGGCCGACTCCGAGATATTCCGGGATTTTCATCGTCGAATAGCCAAGTGCGCCGCTGGCGAACGCGCGACTGTCGTAAGGGGCGAGGCACAGGTCGGCAACCGCGATATGTTGCGGCACAGCATCATGAGGCACGCGACCGCGAAAGACGATCCGTGCAGATCCCGCGGCGCGTGCCGCATAGGCGTGCCGTGACGGCCCGTCGCCGACGATGTGCAGCTCGATCCGAGGCGCTTCGGTCGCCGCCACAGCCTCGATCGCCGGTGCCAGATTGTGGGTCTCGTCCAGCAGGCCGACATAGAGCAGCACGGTGGCGTCGGCGGCGACGCCGAGGGTTGCCCGGGCGCCCGCCTGCTCGATCGGGCGAAAGCGCGCGCGGTCGACGCCGAGACCCACGACCTTGACCCGATCGGCGGGCACGCCCCAGACGCGAACGATGTCGGCCTCGAGCTGCGGCGTTTCGGCGATCACCAGCCGCGATCGCCTGCAGGCAGCGTCCCGCCCAGCTGCCGACCCACGAGGACGCGGAGTTGCTTCATCACGCCGGCGTCGGCGTGGCGTCGCGGGCTGGGGACCACGTTCTCGATGGCAACGCCCAGCTTCCCGCGGCGCTCGGCCACCTGGCTCAGCCAGCCGGAAAGAAGCCAGCTCTTCTCGAGAATGACGTCGAACTCCTGGGTCGCCCGGATGGTGAAGGCGTGCAGTCGCCGGACATAGTGCGCGAACTCCCGATAGCCGAGCCCGCGCATCGCGCTGTCGTCCAGCGCTGCGGCCCGAGCGGCGCCGCCGTCGATCTCGTGCACGTCGAACCCGGCAGGCGGTCGCTCATCGATGACGTGCCGAAAGGCAAGCGCCATGTCCGCATAAGGTTCCATGGCGGCGGCGAGGCTCAGCACATTGCGGGAGGGCCCCGCCGTCGCCATCAGGCCGTGACCCGGCACGAGATAGAGGATACGCAGACGTCGGCGCATGCTCAGGCGGCGACCCGTCCCGTCGCGGTCGCATAGATGTCGCCGACGAGAGACTTGAAGACAGGCCAGCTCAGCTCGGTGGCGGCATAGCCGGCAGCCGCCGACGCCAGGGCCGTCTCGCGCTCGGGACTCCCGAGCAGACCTAGAATGCCGCCCGCCAAGCCCTCGGCCGAGGGCGGCACCAAGCAGGCGAGGCTGCCGTCGAGGACGCAGGTATGGGCCTCGATATCGGTTGCGACGATGGCCTTGCCGGCCGCGAGATATTCGAACAGCTTCAGCGGAAAGTTGGCGCCGTAACGGCGCGGCGAGACGAGGATGTCGGCGAGTCCGAGAAAAGCCGCGACGCGCTCGCGGGCCTGCCGGCGGAGCACTCGCACACGGTCCCTGACATCCGGCGTGAAGGCGGCCATGGCCGCTGCCGCCTCGGCGTCGCTCGCGGCGCCGACGCAGACGAAAGCGGCCGCCCGCGATCGCTCCAGCACGCTGCGTGCCGCATCGAGCAGCAGGTCGATGCCCTGATAGCTCGCGAAATTGCCGACATAGACGACCACGGGCGCAGCCGGCGCCAGTCGTAGCTCCTGCCGAAGCGCCTGCACGGCCGTCGGCGTTGCGATCTCGAAGTCGGCCGGGAAGCGCCACTCGCGCACCTGGGTCGCCGGCGCCATGGACCTTACCCGACGGCTCAGGCCGGCGCTGCAGACGACGCAGGCCGCTCGCCTGAGCAGCCAGCGCTCGGCGGCGACGAAGCCACGCTGCAGCGGGCCGATGGCGAAGGCTTTGTGTTGCGCCAACTGCTCGGGCAATGACGAGGCCATGTCGTAAATCATTGGCGCGCCGGCTTTTCCGGCGATTGACGCATAGATCAGCGCCGCCTCTTCAACCGCATGCACGGCGTCGTAGCGGGTCCGTCGCAGCCGGCGCGGCAGGTCGGCCGCGATCATGCCGTCGAGCAGCAGCTTCGGCAGCGAGAACCCCACCTTGACGTGACGGAAGCTCAGCGGGTTGCCGACGCGGGCGACGTCGACGTTCGGGATGTCGACCGGCTCGCCGATCGGGAAGGTGAGCACGTCCACGTGCCAGCCCAGCTCGCTCAAGGCGGACAGGACGTGGCGGACGGCGATCGGGGTGCCGCGATCGGAATAGAATGGTTGCGGCTCGATGAGCAGTGCTCGCGGAGTGCTGGAAACACCCGCTCCGGGCGCACGCAAACTCATGCGGTGATCGCCAAGCAGCCCTGCCGTCTTCGGATAGGAGCGTTAAGCCCTCAGATCAAATGCGCCGCCCCGCGCCAATACGCGGAGGCGAGTGCACTGAAGGCCTGTCGCAGGAATTGCTCCCCAGGACCATTGGTCAGCTCGTCGCGGAACGGGATGGCGCCGCCGCTCAGCAGGTCGCGATCAGGCCGCTGCCGTCGCGTCTGCAGGGTGCGGCGCTTCGCCATGATGACGGACCAATTGCTGAAGATCCAGCCGACCGCACGCGCCCATTCGCGCCACCAGCCCTTGCGCACGACGATCACCAGCTGGGCCAGCTCGTAGAGCAGGAACAGCGGCAGCAGAACGATCAACGAGCGCACCGAATAGTTCTTGAGAATGAACTGCCAGCGGTTCCGGATCAGGCAGAACACTCGCATGCTGGAATAGCGCCCCTCGGCACGGATGGAGAGGCCCGGCGTGCCTTCACCGTGGAAACAGACCGCCCGCGGCACTGCCAGGATCTCCGAGCCCAGCGCCCGCATACGTACCCCGAAGTCGTGATCCTCGAGATAGATGAAGAAGGATTCGTCGAACGGCTCCTTCTCCGGCAGGCGATCGCGATCCACCATGAAAGCGCAGGTGATGACAGACTGGGTGCTGCGCACGCTCTGGTCGGTGCCGGCCGCCGGCGCGTCGGGATTTTCCAGCGTCATGACGCCCAGGAAATGGCTGCCGGCGCCATCGTACTGGATCGTGTCCGGCTTGTGGGCATAGAGGATCCGCGGTGCCGCTACGGCTGCGTTGGGGTTGTCCGCCAACGCCCTGACCAGCGTCGCCGGGCACTCCGGGTCCATCGTGACATCGTTGTCGACGAACAGGATGAGGTTGCTGACGGCGATGCGCAATCCGGCATTGCGAGCCGCCCCGGGTCCACGATTGTCGTTCAGGCGGAGGATGCGCACCGACGCGAAGCTGCTCTGCACGATCGCCACGCTGTCGTCGGTCGAAGCGTTGTCGATCAGCAAGATCTCAGCGAAAAGTTCGGATAGCTCTACGGCAGCACCAATGGTGCCCGGCAGAAACCGGGCGCCATTGTAATTGACTATGCACAGCGTCGGCTTTGTTTCTGCCACCGCACCACGCCCTCGACCCCGGCTCGACGGCCACCGGCGACGACGTCTCGTTTCCTTCACCCCGTCCAATTACCTTGCGACGCGGAAGGAGTCAGCCTTATTCCGCTGGCTCCTGCCGGTGTTCGTCGCTTTTGCACCCCGAGGGACGCAGGACCGGCTCCTGCAGGTCGCCCTTGGCCGTCGCCGGGAACGGCACTAGAGCTAGGGGCGGGGCCCGGTGCCGCCCCTCAGGCGCGCCAGATGGAGGGCAGGGATTGATCCGCAGGCGTGTCCTGGTGACCGGCGGCGCCGGCTTCCTCGGCTCGCATCTGTGCGAGCGGCTGCTCGCGCGACGGCCACGAGGTGCTCTGCGTCGACAACTTCTTCACCGGCGCGGCGCGACAACATCGCGCATCTGCTGGGCAATCCCGCGCTTCGAGCTGATGCGCCACGACGTGACCTTCCCGCTCTACGTCGAGGTCGACGAGATCTACAATCTCGCCTGCCCGGCCTCGCCGATCCACTACCAGTACGACCCGGTGCAGACGACCAAGACCAGCGTGCATCGGCGCGATCAACATGCTGGGCCTGGCCAAGCGGCGTGAAGGCGCAAGATCCTCCAGGCCTCGACCAGCGAGGTCTACGGCGACCCGCACGATCCATCCGCAGACCGAGGACTACTGGGGCAACGTCAACCCGATCGGCCCGCGCTCCTGCTACGACGAGGGCAAGCGCTGCGCCGAGACGCTGTTCTTCGACTACCACCGCCAGCACAAGCTGCGCGATCAAGGTGGCGCGGATCTTCAACACCTACGGCCCGCGCATGCATCCGAACGACGGCCGCGTGGTGTCGAACTTCATCGTCCAGGCGCTGACGCGGCGAGCCATCACCATCTACGGCGACGGCAAGCAGACGCGCTCGTTCTGCTACGTCGACGACCTGGTCGACGGCTTCATGCGGCTGATGGACACCGGCGACGACGTCACCGGCCCGATCAACCTCGGCAATCCCGACGAGATTCACGATCCGCGAGCTGGCCGAGAAGGTCATCGAGCTGACCGGCTCGACGCTCGAAGATCGTGCACACGCCCGCTGCCGCAGGACGACCCGCAGCAGCGCCAGCCCGACATCACGCAAGGCCACGGCCGATGCTCGGCTGGGAGCCCACGATCGCGCTCGACGAGGGCCTGCGCCGCACGATCGCCTATTTCCGACGACCTGCTGACGGAAATGCCCGAACTCGCCCGCTGATCGCGGAACCGGCTCACGGCTCTGCGACGCTGGAGGTGATGGAGCCGATCACCTTCGAGGCCATCGCGAATTGCGGCCCGCGATCGGTGATGCCGTAGCGGCGCGCGATCCACTCGAAATCGCTGTACACTGCCCAGACTTGGCCGCCCGCATCCTCGGTGACGAGCAGGCGGACGGGCCAATCGATGCCGCTGCGCGGGTTCGAGGTGAGGAACTGGATACCCAGCGGTGGGTTGCCAAAGATCAGCAATGTCGAGGGGCGCAGGTCGATGGCGGCCGCCTGCGCCAGCTTGGCCTGGTCGATCTGATCGAAGAAGGTGATGCCCTTGGCGGCGATGTCGGCCTTCAAGCGCGCCACCGTCTCACCCACTGGATAAGCACTCTTGACCGCCACCAAACCGTCGTCGGCGGGCATGTCGGACGCCGCCTGCGACGCGGTCGATGCGCCGAGCGCCAGCAACCCGACTACAGTAACCTTTGTGAACCTCGTCCTGTTCATCGCCGTCCTCCGTTCGAGGTCGCGCAACCTTGTGCGATCCGCGAGCCGAGGAATGGCGCAGCGACGAGGCTGCCGGAAATGCCGAGCCCGTATCGGAGCGATGACCGCGGGCTATCGGGCCGCCGGAAACCGTGCGCCTAGTGCAGCAGCTGCCGCAGCACGTACTGCAGGATGCCGCCGTGCCGGTAGTAGTCGACCTCGTCCAGGGTATCGACGCGGCACAACATGGGGCCTGTGGGGACGTGCCTGAGCAGGCGCGACGGCGGTGAGTGCGATCCGAACTACGCGGACGGAAGCGGGACGAATGTGGTGCGGTACGAGGTACCGATGAATAAGCAGACGGCAAAGGCGGCTTCGGTGCGGGCAACGCTGTACTACCAGTCGATTCCGCCTTACTACCTGTTCGAGCGGGCGACGGATGCGGTGGGTACGGATACGGAGCGGCTGATCCGGTTTACGCGAGAGATCAAGCTGGACGACACTCCGGTAAAGAGCTGGAGGCTGCCGATTGCTTCGGCGCAACGGCCGCTTGGAGCGGCGGTGATGGAGGTCGCGAAGGTCGGTTCTGCAGGACGATGAGGTACCCTCCCCCCATACCTAATCATGCAAAGTATTCAATAAATTGAAGTTAGGTTGGTACTTCACTTGGACAGCAGAAACAGGAAAGCCCCGAAGTGGTCCGGGGCTTTTCTTACCTTCTTTAATTGTAGCGAATGGACGGTAATTAATCGGCACCTTATATCTTGTTTGCTGTGAGCGATTTACGTAGATGTGGGACTTGACAAGATTTTTGGCTTCCATTGACGCAGTCCCTCTTTTTCGACCTCTCGCGGATGTAGCGGTAAACCTCTGGGCAATCGCCGTGGTTTAGCATGGTTTGCTATTGCCCGTTCGATGGGCGTTGTTGTGTCGGATAAAGCCTTGGAGGCATCAATGGCACAGGCAGCAGAACAGCAGAGACTCAAGGAAGCCAGAGAAAAGCTCGTCCCCTGGAAGAAGTGGGGACCCTACCTGAGTGAACGGCAGTGGGGGACGGTGCGAGAGGACTACAGCGCGGACGGGAACGCGTGGGATTACTTCTCGCATGATCAGGCGAGGTCGCGGGCGTATCGCTGGGGTGAGGATGGGCTGGCGGGTATCAGCGACGACCACCAGATTCTGTGCTTCGCGGTGGCCATGTGGAACGGGAAGGATCCGATCCTGAAGGAGCGGCTGTTTGGGTTGACGAACAGCGAGGGCAACCACGGCGAGGATGTGAAGGAGTATTACTTCTACCTCGACAGCACGCCGACGCACTCGTACATGAAGTATCTGTACAAGTATCCGCAGGCCGCTTATCCCTATGAGGACCTGGTGAAGACCAACCGGGAGCGCGGGCGCGGAGAGCCGGAGTACGAGTTGTTGGATACGGGCGTCTTCAACGAAGACCGTTACTTCGATGTCTTCGTCGAGTATGCGAAGGCTGGCGCGGAGGACATCGAGATCAAGATAAGCGTGACCAACCGGGGGCCGGAGGCGGCGACGCTGCACCTGTTGCCGACACTGTGGTTTCGAAATACATGGATGTGGTCGGATGCGGGCAGCAAGCCGGTGCTGAAGGGAACGAAGAAGAAGGGATTCAGCGTGATCTCGGCGCATCATACGGACCCGCTCTTTCAGGAGTCGCTGGCCGACTACAGCTTGTACTGCGAGGGAGATGCGCCGCTGCTGTTTACGGAGAATGAGAGCAACAACGAGAGATTGTTTGGGACGAAGAACGCTTCGCCTTACGTGAAGGATGCCTTCCACACATTTCTGATGCAGGGCAAGCAAGGAGGCGGTGAATCCCGCGATGGAGGGCACAAAGGCGGCTGCCTCACTACACGCTGAATGTTGGGGCGGGAAGACGGAGGTTGTGCGTCTGCGCCTGGGCGCGGCCGGCGGAGCGGGACGGCGAAGCCGTTTGAACACTTCGACGAGGTGTTTGCCGCGCGGCTGAAGGAGGCGGACGAGTTCTACGACGGGATCACGCCGGCAAAGGTGAAGGCCGACCCCGATCGCGCGATGGTGATGCGCCAGGCGATGGCGGGAATGCTGTGGAGCAAGCAGTATTTCTACTACGACCTGAATGTGTGGCTGAGAGAGCATCAGGTGGGGCCGACGAGTTCGCCCGGAGCAGCAGGCAGAGAGTGCGGAACGGCGAGTGGTTCCACATGTACAACGACGACATTATCTCGATGCCGGATAAGTGGGAGTATCCGTGGTATGCGGCGTGGGATCTGGCGTTTCATATGCTGGCCTTCCAGGCGGTGGATCCGGATTTTGCGAAGGACGCAGCTGATGCTGATGCTGCGAAACGACTATCAGCACCCGAACGGACAGATACCGGCGTATGAGTGGAACTTCGGCGATACGAATCCGCCGGTGCATGCCTATGCCACGATGCAGATTTACATGAGCGACAAGGAGAGGAACGACGGCAAGGGAGACCTGGAGTTTTTGACGTATGCGTTTTCGAAGCTGCTGGTGAACTTTACCTGGTGGCTGAACCGAAAGGACCGCGCAGGGAACAATCTGTTTGAAGGCGGGTTTCTGGGCCTGGACAATATCGGGGTCTTCGACCGAAGCGCGCCGCTGCCGGGCGGCGGGCATCTGGAACAGGCGGACGGAACGGCATGGATGGTCTTCTTCAGCCAGCAGATGCTGCGGATTGCGGTGGAGCTGGCGCTGAACTATCCGGTCTTCGAGGAGTTCGCCAGCAAGTTCTTCGAGCACACGATGTGGATCGCCGGAGCGATGGATCGGATGGGCAAGGCGCAGGACACGATGTGGGATGACGAGGATGGCTTCTTCTACGACGTGCTGCGGATGCCGAATGGCGAGTCGTTCCGGATGAAGGTGCGATCGATGGTTGGGTTGCTGCCGCTAACGGCAGTGGCGATCTTCGAGGAAGATATGCTGGAGAAGCTGCCGACATTTCGCAAAGAATGCGAGGGAGTTCCTGATGAGGCATCCGGAGCTGGCGGCGAACCTGCATATGCCGGCGACGCCGGGAGTGGCGGGGAGACGGTTGCTGTCGACGGTGAACGAAGACAAGCTGCGGCGGATTCTGACAAAGATGCTGGACGAGAACGAATTCCTTGGCCCGCACGGGATTCGCGCGCTGTCGCTCTACCACAAGGATCATCCGTTTGAGTTCGAGATGGCAGGACAGAAGTCTTCGGTTGGATATGTTCCGGGAGATTCCGACAGCGGGATGTTCGGAGGGAACTCGAACTGGAGGGGGCCGGTGTGGATGCCGGTGAACTTCCTGCTGTATACGTCGCTGATGCGGCTGGGGGCGTACTACGGCGACACCTTCAAGATCGAGTGCCCGACGGGCTCGGGAAATCTGATGACGCTGTTCGAGGTGGGCAGGGAACTGGGAGAGCGGCTCATCGGAACATTCGTCAAAGACAGCTCAGGCAGGCGACCTGTGTTTGGAGACGCGGAGAAATTTCAGACGGATCCGCACTGGCGCGATAATGTGCTCTTCTACGAGTACTTCCACGGTGACACCGGGGCCGGCGTCGGGGCGAGCCATCAGACAGGATGGACGGGATGCATCGCGCGGATGATTCAGGGGAACGGAGCCTTCGAAGAGAAGGATCTCCTCGAGCGTGACGTCGAGAGACGAGCGATCAGACTTGGACAGGGCCAGACGGCAGAGGAGAGAAGCATTACCGCGATCGCGAAATAGCAAATAAGAGGAAGTTCACGGAAGCTTCGTTCTTATTGAATGACAGACGCCTCCTTCAAGACGAAGACTTGAGCTTCGGTTGAAGGAGGCGTTCTATTTGTCCTGAATGTTGAGACGGGAAGTTTATTTGGAGGCGCCGACCAGCTTCTTTTCGGTTTCGGCCTTGTTGTCGAGGAAGCTCTGCTGCGCTTCGATGACCTTGTTGCGGGCGAAGGAGGCGTCGCGCCAGCCTTTGACTTCGACGCGCTTGCCTTCGAGGTCCTTGTAGATGGCAGAAGAAGTGGGTGATCTCCTTGAGCATGTGGGGATAGATCTCGGAGAAGTTCCAGACGTCCTTGTAGCGGGGGTTGCCTTTGCCGACGGCCAGGACCTTTTCGTCGCCGAGGCCCTGGTCGAGCATCTCAAGCATGCCGATGGGGCGAACCTCCATGACGCAGCCGGGGAAGCTGGGGGCGTCGACGAGGACGAGGACGTCGAGGGGGTCGCCATCGTCGGCGAGGGTGGAGGGGATGAAGCCGTAGTCGCCGGGGTAGTGGACCGGGGAGTAGAGATTACGGTCGAGGCGGAAGACGTGGAGTTCCTTGTCGTACTCGTACTTGTTGATTCCTTCGAGTGGAATCTCGATGACAGCGTTGATCACCTCGGGCGAGTTGGGGCCCACGGGGAGCTCAAGGTAGTTCGGCATAGAGTGGAATCTCTTCTCTTGTTGCGAAAGTGTCGCGTTAGCTGTGGCCTGGTATGGCCGGTTTAGCGTCTGGGTGACGGGCTCTGGATCATGGTCCAATTCTGAAAACCGCACCTTGTCTATAATCAAGCAAGATGAAGGCTCATGTCTATGTCACGTTGAAACGAACCGTTCTGGATGCCCAGGGGCAGACGGTGGCGGATGCGCTGCGGCAGGATGCAGTATCGCGGAGTTGCCGATGTGCGGCAGGGAAAGTACTTTGTACTGACGCTGGATGACGGATTAGAGCGAGAAGAGGCAGAGGCCGAGGTGGCGCGGATCGCTCGCGAGGTTCTGACCAATCCTGTTATTGAAGAATGCACCTTTCGCTTAGAGGACTGATTATAGGGGGCTTGTGAATCCCCAATGAGCTGATCCGTTCGATGCGGCAGCTGTTTTCCGTGGCTTAGTGGAGCAAACGGACAGCAGTTGGCGGCATCTTACCCAGCACCCGACCGCGCAGAGGATTGGGGTGTGTGAACTGAACGCCAGTATGGGCCCAGATGGTGTAGACGGGCTGCCTCCACGGGAGCGAGATCAGACACATACAAAGTGGAGGCACGGATGCAGATCCCGTCGTTGGCACGGCTGTTTTTTGCTTTTATTCTGTTCGCACCTGTTATGGCGATCGTTCCAGGGGGAAGGCAAACTTAAACGCTCAGGCGCTTCCAACCAGCCAAAGGAAGGCAGAGCTCACAGCTTTTGGCACCTACACACATCTAACGCCGGACTACGGCCCACAGAACAACAATGGGGCGACGTTCGGTGTGGGCTATTCACATGCGTTTCAATTGCTGACGCCAGCAGTCGAGTTTCGCGTGAAGATTGCGAACGGTGAGACGGTGAATCAGAAGACTTACGGAGGTGGTATCCGCCTGGAGCATCGAGTGGAACCGCCTTCATCCGTACGGCATGTTTATGATCAGTGCGGGCTACATCGACTACCACTTCAGGACTCCACCAATTATGTCGAATGGAAAGCCATACCTCTCGGACAGTTCGGTCGTGTACGGGTACGGTGGTGGTCTGGATTACGACCTGACGCCGCGTTTCGCAGCGCGAGGGGAGTTCCAGGCGGAGAACTGGAGTTTGGGTGGGTATACGCCGGTTTCATTGTCGCCGACGATGTGGAGTTTTGGCGTGGTGTACCGAATTCCAACCCGGTAGGCAAAAGCGCAGGCGGGAAGCCTAACTAGAAGGCGTCAGGCGGCTGGTGCTAGGCTCGATAGGGGAGTTTCCTGTTGAGCGACATTATTACTGAACGAAAAACGATATATCCCGCTGCGCCGGGGGCGGCTGTGAGCCGCTTTGTGAGGGCGTGTCTGCGGCAGCCGGTGGACCGGACGCCGGTGTGGCTGCTGCGCCAGGCGGGCCGTTATATGCCGGAGTACATGGCGGTACGAAAGCACCACTCGCTGCTGGAGATTTGCAGGACGCCGGAGATTGCGGCAGAGGTGACGATTACGGCGGCGGAGCGGCTGGGCGTGGATGCAGCGATCATCTTTGCGGATCTGCTTACTGCCGTTTACGCCGATGGGTGTGGACTTCGAGTTTCTGGCAGGCGAGGGACCGGTGGTGCATGCGCCGGTGCGGACGGTGGAGCAGGTTCGGGCGCTGCGGACGGATCGGGTCGATGAGTTGAGCTATGTTGCGCAGGCGATCGAGCGAGTGGCGAAACACTTCTCTGCCCCGCGCGCGGATGGCGATCAGCTGGGGATCATCGGGTTCTGCGGGGCTCCGTTTACGCTGGCGAGCTACATGATCGAGGGCGGATCGTCGCGCGAACTACATCGAGACGAAGCGCATGATGTATGGCGACCGCGAGGCGTGGCCGCTGCTGATGGAGAAGCTGGTGGAGGTGCTGGTGGCGTATGCGCGGCAGCAGGTGGAGGCGGGCGCGGACGTGATCCAGATCTTCGATAGCTGGGCGGGAGCGCTGGGCGTCACGGACTATCGCGAGTACTGTCTTGGGCCGACGACGGAGCTGGTGCGGCGGAGTGCAGGCGCTGGGGGTTCCGGTGATTTACTTCGGCGTGGACACGGCTTCCCTGCTGCCGACGATGCGCGAGACGGGCGCGGATGTGATTGGGCTGGACTGGCGAGTTCCGCTGGATGAGGGATGGAAGGCAGTGGGTGCGGGCTGCGCGGTGCAGGGAAATCTTGATCCGATTGCGCTGTTTGCGCCGGAGGATGTGCTGCAGCGAGCGCGTTCGCGAGGTGCTGGACGCGGCGGCAGGAAGGCCGGGGCACATCTTCAATCTGGGGCATGGAATTGTGCCGGGGACTCCGGTGGAGAATGTGATCAAGACGGTGGAGTGGGTGAAGGAGTTCGGCGACGCGATGACGAGCGCGGTGCTGCTGCTGGCGCATGGAACGCCGAACGTGCTGGGCGAGATGGCGGAGTATCTGAGCAAGGTGACAGGCGGACGGACGCTGCCGGACGAGGTTGTCGAGGAGCTGAAGCATCGCTATGCGCAGATTGGCCTGGGGGAGACGCCGGGGGATGAGGCTCCTCCGCTGACGAAGTGGACGATGGCGCAGGGGCGGCTGCTGGAAGAGGCTCTGGGTGGGACGCGAGTCTATGTGGCGATGCGGAACTGGCATCCATACATTGCAGATGTTGTGGAGCAGATGCGCGCGGATGGCGTGACGCATGTGAAGGCGATCTGCCTGGCACCGCAGAACTCGCGAACGAGCGTGGGGCTTTATCGTCGGGCGCTGATGGCGGCGGCGACCGGGATGGATGTGGAGTTTGTTGCGGGGTGGGCGGAGCATCCGTTGCTGGCGCAGGCGTTCGCGGAGAAGCTGTGGCCGGTTTGGGCGGAGGCTTGTGCTGAGAGTCGGGACGGCGCGTGCCGGTGCTGTTTACAGCGCACAGCGTTCCTTGCAGAACGATCATGACGGGCGAGGCTTCGATTGCTGGAGCGAGGCCGGGGACGCCGATGCAGGATTCGCCGGATCCTTATCCGGTAGAGGCGAAGCGGACGGCGGCGATGGTGGCGGAGCGGCTGGCGGTCGTGGGCTAAGCGAGAAGGATTGGTACTTTGCGTTCCAGAGCCAGGGAGTAAGCGGCGGACCGTGGATTGGGCCGACGGTGGAAGAGACGCTTGAAGGCGCTTCGAGCAGAAGGACACGTGGGCGTCGTGATGCAGCCGGTGGGATTTCTGTGCGATCACGTAGAGATTCTTTACGACATCGACATCGCATTTCGAGAGATGGCAAACGAGCTGGGGCTGAAGCTGTGGAGAGCGGAGAGCCTGAACGATTCGCCTATTTTGACGCGAGCTCTGGTGGAGATCGTGAACGGCATGAAGAACACGGCGACAGACGAGACGGTTGCGACAAGGGTGGCGGGATGACCGCGTGCCAGGAGCTTTGGTGAAGCGCGTTGCGATTGTCGGTGGCGGCGTAGCCGGGCTGGCGGCAGCGTATGAGTTGTCGAAGCTGCGGAGCGGTGGGGAGCGACTGCAGGTAGCGCTGTATGAGGCTTCGGCGCGACTGGGCGGGATTGTCGAGACGGTGCGCGAGGGTGGTTTTGTCATCGAAGGCGGACCGGATGGGTGGATGACCGAGAAGCCGTGGGCGCGGGAGCTGGCGGTGGAGTTGGGCTTGAGCGACGAACTGATCTACTCGAACGACGCGGGGCGCAAGACCTACGTGCTGATCGATGGCAAGCTGAAGGCGATGCCGGATGGCATGCGGATGATGGTTCCGACTGACCTGACTGCACTGGATGCGTCGGAGCTTTTCAGCGAAGAGGCGAAGCAGGCGTTTCGCGAAGAGGTCAGGCGGGCGGAGGAGTTGCGAGCAGCGGCGCCTGACGAGTGATGAGAGCGTTGCGGAGTTTGTGCAACGGCACTTCGGCGATGGAAGTGCTGGAGAAGATTGGAGCTCCACTGCTGAGCGGCGTATTTGGCGGCGATGTGACGAAGCTGAGCGTACGCGCGGTGATGGCTCCGTTTGTGGCGATGGAGCGGGAACATGGCAGCTTGATTGCCGCATTGCAGGCGCGGAAGGCTGCAGACAAGGCGTCGATCTTCACGACACTGAGGAGCGGGATGGGAACGCTGATCGATCGCATGGTTGCGGCGATTCCCGAGGAGTGGATTCATCTGGGCGTGGAGGTGATTTCTATTAGACGCGATGGCGAAGAGTGGCTGGTGGAGACGAGCGTTGGAGAGGAGCGGTTCGATGCGGTGATGTGGCGGCTCCGGTGCAGTCGCGCGCGCGCTGCTGGCGCCACTGGATGAGCGCGCGGCGGAACTGATGCAGATGGAGGCGAGTTCTGCGGTTGTGGTGGGGTTTGGTTTTGATGATGCGGCGAAGATGCAGGTCCCGCCAGGGTTTGGTTTTCTTGTGCCGCCGGGATCGAACAACCTTCTGCTGGCGTGCACATTCATGGATCAGAAGTTCGATGAGCGTGTTCCTGCAGGCGGACGGTTGACTGCGTGCTTTCTTCGGCGGGCAGGCCGCGGAGCGGTTGATGCGTTGCGGCAACGATGAGACCGCGGCGATGGCGAGGATGGAGCTGGCGCGGATTCTGGGGCCGCTTGCCGGAGCCGCGCGTGACTGTCGTGCGGCGCTGGCCGCTCTCGCTGCCGCAGTATGGGGTGGGGCATCTGGAGCGGATGGCTGAACTGGACGAGCGCGTGCGCAGGCTGGACGGATTGTGGCTGCTGGGCAATGGATATCGCGGCGTGGGCTTGCCGGATCTGATTCGCGATGCGCGCGCCGCGGCGCAGACGCTCGTGGCGTACACGATTCACTAGGACGAAGGAGCCCGAACGATTATCCGCCGAAGTGATACGTGACACCTGTAGCGATACGGAGATTGTTCTGGCTGTTGTTGTTTCCGTTGGGAATTCGTGTGTGGACGTAGTCCACCTCGACTGCGTTGATTCCCCACTTGCGCTTGATGCGGGTGCTGACGCCACCACCGCCGAGGAAGCCGAGTGACTGGCGATTGATATCGAAGCGGAAGTTGACGTTTTCCTTCGCGCCTCCGATAAGGGCTTCTCCAAAAGGGACCCAGCGGCTGCGGTTGCGATAGGTATAGCGGCCACCGAAGAAGTAGTTGATGATGAGAATATTCTGCGCGGTGTGATTGACCTCGCCGGCATGTGCCACAGCGATGTCGGCGAGAACGCTCCAGCGCGGCGTAATGTTCATCAAAAATGTGCCGCTGCCGCCGTTCATGTTGAAGCAGCCGCACTGTCCCGGGGGGGCGTTGGCATGGAAGAAGTTGTAGTTGCCTCCAACCTCAAGGCGGGAGATGTTGCCGCCTTCGCTTCTGATGGGAATGGCCTGCCCGTGGAGAGCCCACGGGCAAGCAATCATGAGAACAAGCAATAATGTTCTTCGAAGATGCATCGCGTTTTCTCCTACTGCACTACCAGGGTTGCAGTGGCTGAGTGTTGGATCGTGCCCTCGGTGCCGGTGACCGTCACCGTGTAGGTAGTTGGCTTGAGGGTGAAGTAGCCTCCCGCGCAGCCGGTGAGTGCAGCTACCGGGAGGAGGGAGCCTGCCATGAGCAGAAGTGCCAGTACGATCTTCGGCATTCTGCGGCGATAGCGACGAGCGGTTCCGAGGCCGAGCAGGCCGAGCATTCCAAGAGCGATTGTGCTGCCATGGGAGGCCGGGCTCTGCGGTCCGGAGTTACGAGCCTGAAGCTTATCGCTGGTCTTGAGGTTGAGGGTGATGGCAGTGGTTCCTGCTCCGTTGGCGACGTTGGAAGGCGAGAAAGTATAGGTGCTTCCTTCGGGGAGCCCTTTGATTGTGAGGTTGACGTCGTTGATGAATGTGGTCGTTCCCGTGGGAGTAAGGGTGAACTTATAGCTGGTGGAGTCGCCGGGGAAGATGCCCTGGCTGTTGACGCCGGTTGTGGTGTTGGTAATGGTGAAGTCGTGGACAGCGTTGTTGAGCGGGTCCGAGGTGCTGGTGAGGAAGCTGTTGTCGCCGGAGTAGACGGCGGTGATGGTGTGGGAGCCGCCGGCGAGAGTGCTGATGGTGATCGAGGCGGTTCCAGTGAGCTGGGAGCCGCCCGCTCCACCGTTCGTGTTAAGAGCCGCTGTGCCGAGGACCGTTGTGCCGTCGAGGAAGGTGACGGTGCCGGTTGGAGTCGGGACAGTGGCTGAGACGGTTGCGGTAAAGGTGACAGTGCTGTTCGTCAGCTGCGCTCCGACAGTCTGCGAGAGCACTGTACTGGTGGGCAACTTGCCAATGACCTGTGACAGCGGAGCAGATGTCGCGGTGGAGTAGGCGGTGTCGCCACCGTAGGTTGCCGTGATGGTGTGCGTTCCGATCGCAAGGGTTGAAGTGGTGAGGATCGCTACGCCGCCACTTACGTTGGCAGTACCGAGGACAGTTGCGCCGTCACGGAAGGTGATGGTTCCGGTCGCGGCGGTGGCGCTGAGTGTAGCCGTGAAGGTGACGGCCTGGCCAAGCTGTGCCGGGTTGAGTGAAGAGGCGACTGTGACCGTAGGAGCGCTCGTCGCGACCGTAACGTTAGTAGCGGGCGAGGTGGCAGCGTTGCTGGTCGCAGTTTCTGCAACGGAGGCCGTGATTGGGTTGGAGCCGATGGGCAGGCTCGGGACCGTGATGGTCGCGACGCCGTTGACGACAGGCACTGTGCCGAGCGGGGTTGATCCGTTGGAGAAGGTAATGGGACCGGTGACTCCGGGAGGGACGGTCTCGGTGATCGTCACAGAAGTTCCAGGCGCGGGATTAGGGTTAGAGACAGCGGGCGGCGGGAGCACCGGCGTTGTCTTGGTGACGGTAATGACAGTCACGGGCGAGGTTGCAGGGTTGTTATTGGCATCGCCCGGGTGTAGTCGCGGTGATGGGGTTGGAGCCAACGGGAAGATTCGGAACAGTGATGGTGGCCGTGCCGTTGACGATGGGGGCGGTGCCGATGGGATCGGAACCGTTATAGAACGTTACGGGGCCGCTGACCCCAGGGGGTACCGTCTCGGTGATGGTCTCAGTGCCGCCATACTGCTCGGTTGGGTTAGAGACGGAGGGCGGCGGGAGCGAGGGAGTCGCCTTGTCGACGATCTGGGTGAGCGGTGCGGAGGTCGCCTGGTTGTAGTTTGAGTCGCCGACATAGGTCGCGACGATGGTGTGGGTTCCGGCTGTGAGCGAGTTCGCAGTGACAGCGGCGGTGCCGTTGGTCACGGGAGCCGTCCCGAGGACGGTCGCACCATCGGTGAAGGTAATGGTTCCAGTTGCGCTGGTGGGCACAGTGGCTGTGAAGATTACGGATTCGTTTGCAGCAGAGGGATTCTTAGAAGAGGTGAGAGTGACGGTCGGAGTGGACTTGGTCACGGTGACTGTCGTTGCAGGCGATGTGGCGGGGTTGTTATTCGCATCGCCGGGCGTGCTGGCAGTGATGGGGTTGTTGCCAACAGGCAAGTTGGAAACAGTAATCGTTGCTGTACCACCAACTACGGGCGCGGTGCCGATGGGATCGGAGCCGTTGTAGAAAGTGACAGGTCCGCTGACTCCAGGCGGTACGGTCTCTGTGATGGTCTCAGAGGTGCCGGAGGGGATGTTGGGGTTGGAGACGGCGGGAGGCGGAAGAGTGGGTGAAATCTTGTTGACAGTCTGGGTGAGCGGAAGGGAGGTGGCTGCGCCCCAGGTGGGGTCGCCGCTGTAGGCAGCGGTGACGATGTGGCTGCCAACATTGAGCGTGGAGGTGGAGATGGCCGCTGACCCGCCGGAGACAGCGGTGGTGCCGAGGACGGTGGCGCCGTCAGAGAAGGTGATGTTTCCCGTCGCCGAGGAGTTGCTGAGGGTCGCGGTAAAGGTGACGGACTGGTTGTAGGTCGACGGATTGAGCGAGGACGCCAGGTTCACCGTGGGTGAGACCTTGACGGTCTGGGTGAGCGGACCGGAGGTGGCTGCGTCCCAGGTGGTGTCGCCGCCATAGGCCGCGATAATGGTGTGGCTGCCAGCACTGAGAGCGGAGGTGGAGATGGCCGCTGACCCGCCAGAGACCGAAGCCGTGCCTAGGATGGTGGCGCCATCAGAGAAGGTGATGTTTCCCGTCGCCGAGGAGCTGCTGAGGGTCGCGGTGAAAGTGACGGACTGTCCGGGGGACGACGGATTGAGCGAAGACGTCAGGTTCACCGTGGGTGCGCCCTTGACGGTCTGGGTGAGTGGACCGGAGGTGGCTGCGCCCCAGGTGGTATCACCGCTGTAGGCCGCGGTGATGATGTGGGTTCCGGCGTTGAGCGTGGAGGTGGAGAAAGTCGCGACTCCGGCCGAGACAGCAGTGGCGCCGAGGACGGTGGCACCGTCAGAGAAGGTGATGTTTCCCGTCGCCGACGAGTTGCTGAGGGTCGCGGTGAAGGTGACGGGCTGTCCGGAGGACGACGGATTGAGCGAAGACGCCAGGTTCACCGTGGGTGCGACCTTGTTGACGTTCTGTGTGAGCGGGGCAGAAGTGGATGCACTCCAGTTGGTGTCGCCGCTGTAGGCCGCCGTGATTGTGTGGGCGCCGACATTGAGCGTGGAGGTAGAGAAAGTCGCGACTCCGGCTGAGACAGTGGTGGTGCCGAGGACGGAGGCACCGTCAGAGAAGGTTATGCTTCCGGTCGCCGAGGAACTGCTGAGGGTCGCGGTAAAGGTGACCGACTGCCCGTTGATGGACGGATTGAGCGAGGACGCCAGCGTCGTCGTGGTCGACGCCATAGAGACGACCTGAGTGGTGATTGCGGTGGCGGTGTTGTTGTAGGTGTCGCCGTTATAGGTGGCAGTGATGGTGTTCGAGCCGACGGGCAGGGTTGAGGTAGAGACGGAGGCGGTGGTGCCACTGATGTTTGCCGTGCCGAGCGAGGTGGATCCGCTGGTGAAGGTGACGGTTCCGGTGACTCCGGAGGGCACAGTGGCGGTGATGGTGACGTTATTTCCGAAGGTGCTCGGGCCGGACGTGGCGACGGTGATGGTGGGCGTGCCCTTGACGATCTGGGTCAGGTTCGTGGTGGCGGGGCCGTAGGTTCCGTCACCGTTGTAGGTGGCGGTGATTGTGTGGCTGCCGGCGGTGAGCGACAAGGTGGTAACTGTCGCGACGCCGCTGGTGACGGTCACGGTTCCCAGCGTCGTGGCGCCGTCGGTAAACGTCACGGTGTTGGTGACAGCGCTGGGCAGAGTGGCTGTAAAGGTCACCGATTGGTTGACTGAGGATGGGTTGGCCGAGGAGGTAAGGGCGATTGACGGCGTTTGCTTGACGGTCTGAACAAGCGAATCGACGGAGGTATTGTTGTTGTCGTCGCCGTTGTAGGTGGCGGTGATTGTGGTTTGGCCGACCGGGAGCGATGAGGTGCTGATGGTGGCCAGACCGTTGACGACGGGCGAGGTACCGATGACGGCAGAGCTTCCGGAGGTGAAGGTGACAGTTCCGCTGACGGTGGTGGGAAGCGTGTCAGTGAAGGTGACCGAGACTCCGGAGGCTGAGGGATTGGCCGAGGAGGTCAGCTTTGACGACGGGCTCGCCTTGCTTACAGTACGAGTAGTCGAAGCGGATGCCGTTTTGTAGTTGGTGTCGCCGCCGTAGGTGGCCGTGATGGGGTTGTCGTTCTGAACGGGAAGGGCCGTGGTGGTGATGGAGGCCGATCCGCCAGTGACGTTTGCGGTGCCGAGCGTGGTCGCACCTGAGGTGAAGGTGACGGTGCCGGTCGTGTCAGAGGGCAGAGTCGCAGTAATCGTTACCGGGGAAAGATAGGTGCTTTGACCCGCGGTGGAGACAGACATGATCGGAGTGATCTTGTTGACGACCTGCGTGACAACCGCGGAGCTTCCGCCTGTATGGCTACCGTCGCCACTGTAGACCGCGGTGAGTGAGTGCGACCCGGCAGTGAGTGTCGAAGTCGACATGCTTGCCGATGCGCTGGATACGGTCGCTGTTCCGATGGTCGTGCCGCCATCCTTGAAGGTGATGGTGCCGGTTGCACCGGTCGATACTGTTGCAGTGAGGGCAACGCTTTGGCCGTAATCAGAGGGATTGGGAGCGCTTGCCAGCAAGGCGCGAGAGACGGTGACGCTGACGATGCCGGAAGTGCTGCTACCGTAGTCCACCGTGCCCGAGAAGACAGCCTTGAGGGCATCGGTGCCGGCGGGAAGCGAACTGGTAGTGAACGTAGCGACGCCGCTGTTCAAGGTTCCGGTGCCGATCAGCGTAGCGCCGTTGTAGAAATTGATCGTTTTTCCATCAGTCGTGGTGCTGGGGGGACCAGTTACGTTGAACGGGCTCAAGGTTGCAGTGAGCGTGAGCGACTGCCCGCTGAGCGTTCCGTCGGATGGCGAAACAGAGAGTGTGAGCGCAGTGGGAACGGCAGCTGCACGCAGAGGGACCGTCGACGAGAGGCTGGAGAGGAAGACAGCATCTCCGCTGTAGCTTGCGTCCACATTGTGAATGCCGCTGCCTAGCGGGAAGACGGCTACTCCCGTGAGGGCGGCAGCATCGGCCGACTGCTGAACTTCGCTGAGCGCAACGGCCGCTCGGGGACTGTTGGCGTCTGTGCCGATAAGGTCGGCATTGCCATCATTGTTGTAGTCGCCGGCGTTGACGGCGTAAGTAAGCGAGAAGCCGCCGATGATGGGCTCCGAGTAAGCCTGGAATGTACCATTGCCGTTGCCCTTGTAGACGAGCGCACCATAGCTGCCGCCTGCGATGATATCGGCTTTGCCGTCACCATTGACGTCAGTCAGGTGCGGATCGGAAGGGATGTCCGATACATAGGTTACTGTGGGCTTGAAGGTGCCATCGCCGTTGCCGATCAGCACAAACATGCTGTTGGCGATGTGAGGCGTGGGATTGGGACCCGATAGCGTGACGGTGGACGATACGATATCGACGATGTTGTCGCCGTTGGTGTCACCGCCGGTGAGAAACTCGCCGATGTCCGACGCCTGAAGCTGGGCGGTCTGGAACGTGCCGTTTCCATTACCGAGTGCGACGTAGAGGTCAGAGAGTGTGCTTCCACTGCCAGATGTCGCTACAGCGTAAGCCAAAGTCGTCGTTGCCGTCGCCGTTGAAATCGGCAACCACGAGGTCATGAGCAGCTCTCGGCATGGTGAGTGCGGTCGCGGGAGACTGGAAGCTGCCGTTGCCATTGCCAAGAAGAATCTTGAGATCCTGCTGCGCCTTGTCCGTCGCGGCGAGGTCCAGAATTCCATCCCCGTTGAAGTCACCCATCGCCAGGCCGGCCAGGTCGCCGGTGGAGTAGTAGACCGGAGTCTGGAAGGATCCGTTGCCATTGCCCATCAGAACGGCGATGCCGCCGTTATTGCCGTTAGAGCAGCCGAGCGCGATGTCAGTGGTTCCATCGCGATTGAAGTCGCCCAGTTGTATTTTGAGTGTCCTTCCGGTCTGGCAACCGGTGTAGTTCACCTTCGATTGAAAGGTTCCGTCGCCGTTTCCGAGCAGCACAGTAATGACCTGATCGGCGTCACCTGTGATGATGTCAAGATTGTTGTCGCCGTCTAGATATGCAGAGGCGATAGCTACCGTGCGTATTGCGGTGAGGCCATCGCCAATGGCGAACGGAGAGTTCGGCGCCTGGGTGAATGCGTTGCTAAGTACGGGAGGTCCGAGGGTCTGCGTGCCAAGCACGTTGTTTCCAACACTAACGTCGAGAAACGAGACTGTGCCACTGGGGCCAACCTGAACTGATCCAATACCAGTGACTGTGGCAGCAAGCGTGTAGCTTCCGACCGAGCCCGAGGAAGCGAGCGCCGTGTCCGACGCATAGGTTCCCTGCACCGTGTAACTCACCGTGTTCGATGTGCTGGTGTCGTAAGTATTGTTAGCGCGATAGACAGCCTTGTATTTATGGATACCCTGCGGTCCGCTACCAATCTTGACCACAGCAGTCGCACTTGAAGACGTCAACTGCACCATTGCCAGTAGCGAAGAGTTATTTTCGCAATGTGTTGCCGCGGCATCACAGAAGAGCACCAGGCCCGAGGTTACCGGCGATCCGTTCGCTGTAACTGTAGCGGTCAGCGTAATCGGAGTTTTGTAAGGAACGCTGGTTGAGGAGATGCTCAGCGCAGTCGATGTTGCTGTCGTTGCATAGGCTGAACGCCCAAACGCGATCGCTGCGACCATCAGCAACATATAGATCGCGCGTTTTGCAATCAGAGATGCAACATGGGTCTGTGCGGAACGAAGAGACTTTGGGGAGGTCATTCGGGTTCCTTTAAGGCACGGCCGGACAATTTGTTACGCGTGCTTAAGCTACCCGCCCCATCTTGGGCGCAGATATTACTCGAAAGTTGCACCGTTTCAAGCACGTAGCGCGTGCTCTTTGGCAAATGATTGCGCGTGGAAGAGATAGGAGCTTTTTACAAGCTGGAGCGAAATTTGTTCCCACGAAAAGAACAAATTCGGGCAGAGCTATATATAGAACGCCGTCGGCAAATAGCGTGCCATTATCGCTTGGTAGTGCCGGCAGTTGCGTGGAGCTTTGCCAGACTACGAAAACTTCGGTTCAGATTGCTGTCGTGCCGGGGGGACCATGCCATGACAAACTCAACAAATGCGCTTTTTGACTTGAGAGGACAGAACGCCAACTCGGGTGTACGAAACTGCTGCTGATTCAGGGGCAACAGAGAGACTCCTTCACCGGCTTGAACCATGAGTACGACGCTTGCCCAGACGGAGGATATGCTGGCGATGCGGGGCGAGAAGCCAGCCTCCGAGCAGAGCTCAATGACCTTATCGAATACGGCGGGCGAGACCTCGCGGGCCGAGAGCACAAATGGGTCGTTGGCTAGATCCCGCAGATCCACTGGGCCGGGCGCGGCTGGGTGATTTTTGGGCAGGATTGCAACGATGGGGTCCTGCTGGACAAGTTCCGATCGCAGCTCACCGCGAAACTCCGGCTCGATGCGACGGGTAAAGCCAACGTCGATCTCACCTTTTACAAGCGCTTCCCATTGATGTGTTGATGTCATCTCGACGAGAGAGAGCTGCACATGAGGTTGCTGCTTTCGAAAAGACCGAATGAGTTTCGGGAAGCTGACGCCCATTGCTCCCGCGAAGAATCCTATGCGGAGGGTACCGATCTCGCCGCGGTGCGCTCGCTGTGCTACCTGAACGGCATGATCTGCGGCACTGAGAACGCGGCGGGCCTCATCGAGAAAGAGAAGGCCCTCCTGGGTGAGGGTCGCGTTCTTCGAGAAGCGAGCGAAGAGGGGGACGCCGATCTCGCTCTCCAAATTGGAGAGTTGTTCGCTGATGGCCGACTGAGCGACATGTAGGCGCCGGGCAGCTCCGCTGAAACTTCCGTGTTCTGCGACAGCAACGAAATAGCGCAGATGTCTCAGTTCCATGACTTTATGTTATCGGTTTTTCCGATGGAAGCCCACGGAAAGAACTGCGCGACATTCGAGCGGAAAAGGAATCAAATTGGATGTTGAACATATTGCGGATTTTTTGCGGAAACGAGGGCGCCGAAGCGGATGTGGATCGTTAAGGTAGCGCTGAATCGACCGTACACGTTCATTGTTCTCGCGCTCCTGATCCTTATCGCGGCGCCTGTTGTGATTCTGCGGACTCCGACAGATATTTTTCCTAACATCGATATTCCGGTTATCTCGGTCGGCTGGCAGTACACGGGACTCAATCCCGAAGAACTTGAAGGCCGCCTGACCACGCCATATGAGAAGGCGCTTACGACGCTGGTCGACAATATTCAGCATGTCGAGTCGACAACTTATAACGGCGTAGTCGTCGTAAAGATATTTCTGCAGCCGGGCGCCTCTCTGGATACGGCAAATGCGCAGGTGACGGCAGCGTCGCAGTATCTTCTTCGCCAACTTCCGCCGGGAGTTCTTCCACCGGAGATCATCAACTTCTCCGCGTCCAGCGTTCCGATTTTGCAACTTGGAATCTCCGGCGAAGGGCTTTCCGAGTCGCAGCTGAACGACTATGCGACGAACTTCATCCGTACGCAGATGGTTAGCGTGCCGGGATCGGTAATTCCACTTCCCTACGGCGGCAAGCAAAGGCAAATCAACATCAGCATGGACCAGGCTGCGATGCAGTCGAAGAGCATCGCCCCGGGCGACCTTCTGAACGCCGTTGCGCAACAGAACGTCGTTATGCCGTCGGGCACCATCAAGATCGGTCAATCGGAGTACGACGTTAGAACTAACGGGACACCGCGCACAGTCGATGAGCTTGCACGTATCCCGCTGCGGCAGGTGAATGGCACGACGATCTATCTACGCGACGTAGCCAGCGTCAGCGATGGATTTCAGGTGCAGACCAATGTAGTGCGCCAGGATGGGCGCCGCGGCGTTTTGATCTCGATCCTTAAGAATGGCAATGCGTCAACGCTCGACGTGGTGAAGGGCATTCGCTCCATTCTGCCCCGTGTTGCCACGACCGTTCCACCAGAGCTGAAGATGACGCCGCTGTCGGACCAGAGCATCTTTGTTCGCGGCGCCGTCGAAGGGGTTATCCGAGAGGCAATTATTGCGGCTGCGCTGACCGCAATTATGATTCTGGTGTTCCTCGGTAGTTGGCGGTCTACGCTCATCATCGCGGTCTCGATTCCGCTCTCGATTCTCACGTCGGTGATCGTGCTCAGCTTGATGGGCGAGACGATTAACACAATGACACTGGGAGGCTTGGCTTTGGCCGTCGGCATTCTTGTTGACGATGCCACTGTCACAATCGAGAACATCGAGCGTTTTCTCGAAGAGGGTTACCCGCTGCGTGAGGCTATCTTGGAAGGTGCCGCGCAGATCTCCGTTCCCGCGCTGGTTTCTACGCTATGCATCTGCATTGTCTTTCTGCCGATGTTTTTTCTTGGCGGCGTTGCGCGATATCTGTTCGTGCCTTTAGCTGAAGCGGTCGTATTTGCGATGTTGGCCAGCTACATCCTTAGCCGCACGCTTGTGCCTACTATGGCGATGTACCTGCTCCGAGAACACGGGCACGGCTTGCCGGGCAAGAGCGTATTTGCGCGGTTTCAGCGGAGGTTTGAGAGCGCGTTCGAACGTGTCCGCAGTGGCTACCACGGATTGCTGCAGAAGTTAGTGTCGCAGAGACGCGTATTTATTCCGACGTTTCTTCTGCTTTGTCTGTCCGCGTTTTTGCTGCTGCCGTTTCTCGGTGAAGACTTCTTTCCAGACACGGATAGCGGACAGTTCATCCTGCACGTTCGTGGAGCATCTGGCCTGCGAATTGAGGAGACCGCACGCCTCTTTGATCTCGTCGAAGACAAGATTCGGAGTGAGATACCAGGTGGAGAGCTCGATAACATTCTGGACAACATCGGCCTGCCCTACAGCGCCATGAACACGCAGCATCTTACAAACGGAACCCTTGGCGTAAGCGATGGAGACATCATGGTGACTCTCAAAGAGCATCACCATCCAACTGCAGAGTATGTCCGCAGGCTGCGAAGCGAACTTCCGCGCGAGTTTCCGAATGCCACTTTCTACACGCTGCCAGCAGACATAACGACGCAGATACTGAACTTCGGGGTGCCTGCGCCGATCGACATTCAACTGGAGGGCAATGATGTGGAAGCCAGTAAAGCTGAGGCTGACAAGATCCTTGCCGAACTCCGCAAAGTTCCGGGCCTCACCGATGTTCGGATTCAACAGCCGTTTGACTATCCAACACTGCAGCTTGCGGTCGATCGGACAAAAGCCGCTCAAGGCGGGTACAGCGAGCGCGATGTTGCGACCAGCGTGCTGAACACGCTGAGCGGAAGCTTTCAGGTAACCCCGATGTTCTTCCTTAACTGGAAGAACCATGTTAATTACAACATCGTGGCGCAGACGCCGCAGTACAAGATGACGTCGATGCAGGATCTCAGCAATATTCCCATCAATCGCACGACTGCCGCATCTACGACGAACAGGGCTACGACTCCGGAGATTCTTGGCGACCTGGCCAGTGTCGAACGTGGCCATGAAATGGCCGTTTTGAATCACTACAACATCCGTCGCGTTATCGATATCTACGGCAATGTACAAGACAGGGATCTTGGCGCCGTGAGCAGAGATATCCAGAAGATTCTCAACAACAGTCGCAAGACTCTTCCCCGAGGCACATTCGTAACGCTAAAGGGGCAGGTGGACACAATGCGCAACTCCTATGTCGGTTTGATTGGGGGGCTGTTCTTTTCGATCGTGCTTGTGTATCTGCTGATCGTGGTTAATTTTCAGAGCTGGGTTGATCCGTTCATCATTATTACAGCGCTGCCGGCGGCGCTTGGGGGGATTGTGCTGTTCCTGTTCTTGCTGCACACGACTCTGAGTGTGCCTGCACTGATGGGGGCGATCATGTGCATGGGCGTGGCGACGGCCAACAGCATCCTTGTGATTTCATTCGCGAAGATACGTCTGGAAGAACATGGCGATGCAATCAAAGCGGCGATTGAAGCCGGCACGACGCGCTTCCGGCCGGTCGTTATGACGGCGTTGGCGATGATCATCGGTATGGTGCCAATGGCGATGGGAATGGGCGACGGCGGTGAGCAAAACGCGCCGCTAGGCCGAGCAGTGATTGGCGGTTTATTATGCGCGACCGTGGCCACGCTGATCTTTGTTCCCAGCGTCTTTGCGCTGATCCACGGGAGCGAGCGCAGCAAACGCGGCCGCGCGAAGAAACTGCTTGTGGAAGAGCATGCATGAGCACTGATCGGGAGAACGTAATGCAGACTCAAGAGAGCATTCAAAATGACGTCGTGCCTGCGCACCCAGATTCCGCGGAGTTGACCGAAACACCCGGCAGCGGAAGGATGATTGGGGTTCTGTTTGCTATCGCGATTCTTGCCGCGATTGGATACGGACTGCATACACGCGCGGCCAACGAGAAGAAGTTGATTCACACGACGGAAGAAGCGGCTGTGTTGACAGTCAATGTCGTCCGTCCGTCGCTCGGATCATCAACGCAGGACCTGGCGCTCCCGGGCAATGTGCAGGCGTTCACAGAGACTCCGATTTATTCCCGCACCAACGGCTATCTGCGGAAATGGTATTTCGATATTGGATCGCACGTTCGTAAAGGGCAATTGCTTGCGGAGATCGAGACGCCCGAGATTGACCAGCAGCTTCAGCAATCGCGCGCTGAGCTAGAACGGATGCAGGCCAATATGGAATTGGCGGGGGTCACGAGCAATCGCTGGCAGAGTTTGTCTGCCAAGCACGCGGTCTCACAGCAGGAAGCCGATCAGACACGCAGTAATTACATAGCGGCGCAAGCAGCAGTTGATGCCAGCAGGGCCAACGTTCGCCGCCTGGAGCAACTGCAGAGCTACGAGCGCATCACCGCTCCTTTTGACGGCGTGATTACGGCCCGCAACACGGATATCGGCGACCTTATCGATGCGGGTTCCGGATCTGCAAATCCTCGTGAGCTCTTCCACCTTGCTGCTACAGGCAAGCTGCGGGTTTATGTTGCTGTGCCCGAGGTGTATGCCGATTCAATTCACAATGGTGACGGGGCAACGCTTTCGCAAGACTCGAACCCGGGAGTGGCGGTCGCGGGAACCATCGTGCGCAACGCGAGCGCTATCGACCATACGACGAGGACACTGAACGTCGAGGTCGATGTCGAGAACAAAGAAAGCAAGCTGCTTCCGGGTACCTATGTTTTTGTTCACCTTCATCTGCCAGCCGGAGCAAACACTGTGACGATTCCGTCGAACACGCTGCTATTCCGGTCTGAAGGCCTGCGCGTCGGAGTTGTTCGTGGCGATCATGTTCAGCTTGTTCCTGTAACCATCGGCCACGACTATGGAAGCACTGTTGAGGTGATTTCAGGGCTCAGCCAGGCGGACGAGATCATTCTTGATCCGTCGGACTCTCTTGCGAACGGCATGCAGGTTCGGCCGAAGTACAAAGCCACGAAGGGGCAGTCATGAAACGCCCTCTGTCCGGTACTGGTTTTGTTTTAGCCGCATCTTTCGCGGCGCTGCTTGCGGGGTGCAGAGTGGGTCCGCAATACTCGAAGCCTTTAGCGCCGCTTGCGCCTGAGTTTAAGGAATCTCTCCCAAGTAATTTCAAGGATTCAGACGGGTGGAAGGTAGCTCAGCCAAACGATGCGAAACTGAAAGGCGAGTGGTGGACGCTGTTCGATGATCCTGAGCTCAATTCACTCGAAAGCCAGATTGACCCCGCTAATCAAACGCTGCAACAAGCGGACGCCAACTTTCGCGCGGCGCGGGCTGCAGTCCGCTTCTATAGGGCATCCCAGGCACCGACCATCGGCGTTGCACCGAGCATCGGTGTCATTCGCGATTCCGCAAATCAACCTTATTTCAACAAATCTGCTGCGAACAACGCTACGGGAGACTTCACGCTTCCGTTTGACCTGAACTATGAGATCGACCTTTGGGGGCGTATCCGCCGCAGCGTCGCACAGGCGAAGGAGCAGGCGCAAGCATCGGCGGCCGACCTAGAGACGACACGACTCTCGCTACACGCTGAGTTGGCGATTGACTACTTCAACCTGCGCTCGGCTGATGCGCAGCGGAAGTTGCTCGACGATTCGGTGGCGGCCTTTCAAAACGCATTGCAACTGACCGAGGACAGATACAACGGCGGCGCTGCGCCACTCTCAGACGTAACTCAAGCGCGGACGCAGCTTCAAACAGCCCAGGTACAGGCGACCGATGTAGATATTTTCCGCGCCAACTATGAGCATGCAATCGCGATTCTGATTGGTAAGCCTCCTGCGCAACTGGCTCTTCCTCGCAATCCCGTGACTACGTCCAGCCCAATTCTCCCATCGATCCCCGGCGTACTTCCCTCTCAGCTTCTTGAGCGCCGCCCCGACATCGCCGCAGAGGAACGGCGGATGGCTGCGGCCAACGAGCAGATCGGAATTGCTGAGGCTGCTTTCTATCCAACGCTGTCACTTTCGGCGGTCGCGGGCTTCACAGGAACGTCAGCGGTGAACTGGTTCACGTGGCCCAGCCGATTCTTTGCGGTTGGGCCGACGCTCTCTCAGACTCTCTTCGATCATGGGCGCAGACGGGCCGCGTCTGACATCACACTGGCAGACTACGATTCGACCATCGCGTCTTATCGACAGACGACGCTGACCGCATTTCAGCAGGTGGAAGATAATCTGAACGCATTGCACGGCCTGGAAGTGGAAGCTTCGCAACAACGTGCCGCCACAGCATCGGCACAGCAATCGCTTGATCTGTTCAACATCCGCTATGAAGGAGGGGTGGATACCTACTTGCAGGTAGTCACCTCACAGACGGCACTCCTTCAGAACGAACGAAACGATATCGACATAACTCGGCGACGCCTGGAGGCCAGCGTCCTTCTTATCAAGGCGCTTGGCGGAGGGTGGGATACTTCGCAGCTTCCAAAGCAGCTCTGAGTTAAGGCGAGCGTTTCATGCTATCGGTGGTCTGGTAGGATTGCTTGGAAAGTCCTGAGGGGCAGTGTTAAGAGCTCTACTGCGCACCTGCATTTGATCATGCCCTTCGCTCCAAATTCCCACAATTGATACAGAGAGGGTTGTGCAGTTATGACACGTTTCCCGATCTTCGCAGGTGGAAGCCTACTTCGTAGTGCCGCGTTCGCTTCTCTTACCTGGGGCGTTGTCGCTATATCCGGCATTGCGCAGGAGCCTCAGAAGACGCTCCTCGTTGGTGTCGATCATCGTGTGACCACTTCGCTTAACGGAGACTGGCACTATCTTGTCGACCAGCCGCCAGCGAGAGGCTTGTACGCGGCGGGCGGGAAGGTTCGCGACAATGGCTATGCGCTAAATACACATCCGAACATCAGCAGCGGGCCGCATAACGAGGAATATGATTTTGCGACAGCGCCGACGTTGAAGGTTCCCGGAGACTGGAACACGCAGGAGCCAACCCTGTTTCGCTATGAAGGCGTGGTGTGGTATCAGCGGGATTTTGATTTTCAGCCGAAGGCAGGCACGCGAACGTTTCTCCACATTGGAGCTGCTAACTACAAGTCGTTTGTATGGGTAAACCAGAAGCACATCTGCGATCACGAAGGGGGCTTTACGCCGTTCGACTGCGATGTGACGGCGGAGCTGAAGCCCGGAAGCAACTTTGTTGTGATTGCTGTGGATTCGACGCGCGATGTTGACGGAATTCCTTCGGTTGGAATCGACTGGTTCAACTATGGTGGCCTGACACGTGACGTTTCGCTGGTGACAGTGCCGAAGATGTTTGTGGACGACTATGACGTTCATCTGAAGCGCGAGCCGAGTTTCAACGCTGCGAATGCTACGACGCTTGCGGGTTATGTGCATGTAGAGGGAGCGCCAGCGGGCACCAATGTGGCACTGCGGATTCCCGAGGCCGGCGTCGACACAACCGTAAAGACGGATGCGGAAGGTAAAGCGGCGTTTGAGGTAAAGGCGAAGCAACTCACACTATGGTCGCCGGAGGCAACCGAAGTTATACAAGGTGGAGCTAAGTGCGGGAGACGACAGGCTGACTGATGACATCGGTTTCCGGGATATTCGCGTAGAAGGGACACGCATTCTACTGAATGGAAGATCAGTCTTTCTGCAAGGCGCGAACATGCATGCGGAAGCTCCTTACCGTGGGGGCCGGGCCTATTCGGATGAGGACGTCAAGAACATCTTCGGGTTTTTGAAGGACCTCAATGCCAACTTTGTACGGTTGTGTCACTATCCTCACGACGAACGCATGGAGCGTGAGGCCGATCGCGAAGGCGTGATGGTGTGGTCGGAGATTCCGATATGGCAGCGTATCTCGTATGAAAAGCCTGAGGTATATGCGAAGGCGACGCGAATGCTGGGCGAGATGATCCGGCGCGATCGCAACAAGGCGTCAGTGATTATGTGGTCGGTTTCGAATGAGACTCCGAACAACCCAACGCGTACGGAGTTTCTGACTGATCTGGCTAACGAGGCTCGCAGACTCGATTCGACCCGACCGATTACTTCGGCGCTGATTGGGCCACATCCGAAGGGAAACCAGATGGTGCAGGATGATCCTTTGATGAAGGCTCTGGATATAGTTGGGCAGAATCAGTACATCGGGTGGTACGAAGGGAAGCCGGATGATGCTGACACCATGCACTGGACGTTTCCTGAAAAGCCCGTTCTGATGTCGGAGTTTGGCGCAGAAGCGAAGTATGGCAATCATGGAGGAAAGACCGACCGCTGGACTGAGGAGCAGCAGGTTAACGTGTACGAGCACCAGTTTGCGATGATCCAGAAGATTCCGCAGGTGCGTGGTCTGATTCCGTGGGTGCTAATGGATTTCCGCTCTCCGACGCGGAACATTCCCAAACTGCAGGATGGGTATAACCGTAAGGGGCTGATTTCAGAAGACGGAAAGAAGAAGCTGGCCTTTGAACAGTTCCAGAAGGTGTACAAGGAGCACACCGTAGGCAAGGCTGAGTAATCGGTTCGATGCAAAGAAAGAGGGGAAGCAGCTTAGGCTGCTTCCCCTCTTCTGTTGAAGAACAGGTTGTTTAGAACAGAACCTTCAGGCCGAGCTGAAGTTGCCGCGGCGGGAAGGCTGAGGAGATCGTTCCGAAGTTAGCATTAGTGGTTGTCAGGTTCAGACCGTTGAAGTTCGTGCGGTTGAGAACGTTGAATGCGTCAGCCTGGAACTTTACGCGAACACGCTCAGTGATCGGGAAAAACTTCGATAGGGTGACGTCGGTCTGTGCGAGCCCCGGGCCCTCGACAGCGCCATACGGAGCGTTGCCGTAGTTTGCGCCGGTCGGAACGGTGAAGGGGTTCGGACAACCGCTCGCACCGCCACCGCAGACGTAGCCATTGAGTCCGGCGTGATTGTTGGCGACGATCTTAGCTCCGGTGTAGCTCGGACGAACGTTGCCAACGCCCAGAGCTGAGTTCGCCTGAACGTTGAAGTATGCCCCGCTCTGAAGACGAGCGACGCCGCTAACCTGCCATCCGCCCACGACCTGACGGACGACGATATTGCTTCCGTTGAAGTCCGGCCCCTGAACGACGAAGGTAGCAACAAACGCATGCCTCCGATCGTTGGAGAGATAGCCGTAGTTGTAGCTGAGGTTGCTCCAGTTTTCGAGCGTCTGATTGTTTCCGTTGGAGTCGCCGAGGGCCTTCGAGAAGGTATAGGCGAGAGTGGAAGTAATGCGGCCAGCACGCTTGGATGCGAATATCTGCAACGAATTGTAGTTGTAGTTCGAAGCAAAGCGGTTCATGCCGATAGAGGTGAAGCCTCTATAGGGATTGGAGTAGGTGGTGTTGGTGATGCCTGCGGTCCGGTTCGCCGCGACAACCGACAGGCTGGGGAAGTTGATATTCGGGGTGGCCAGCTGGTGATGCGCAACACTGCCGACATAGTTCACCTCGAGCAACACGGTGCGGGTGACCTGACGCTGAACTCCGAAGCTGTACTGGTAGGTGAAAGGGTTCTTCGTCAGTGGGTCGATGCCGTTGATGCCTCCCTGGGTAGTGGCAGCCGCAGGAACGCTGTTGAGTGTCGACAGATTACCGAAGTCCAGGTTGGTATTGGAGAGGAACGGCGCGATGTTCAGCTGGCTGAAGATCAGGTTGCCTTGTGCACGGTAGTAGTACAAGCCGACACCGCCACGGATAACAGTCTTTTCGTCCATCGAGTAGGCGAACCCGAATCGAGGACCGAATGCTCCATGCATCTTGTAGAAGCCGCGGGGCGCGCCAGCAGGGATGAGTGGGAAGAGAGCGGTGTTTACGTTTGGAACACGAATCTGTTGGTCTGCGGGAACACCGTCGCCGGCGCGCACGAGGCCAGCATATGGGTTGCCGCCCTTTGTCGGTGTCGATTCTTCCGTTCGGCAGAATCGTGACAGGGGTCGAGCTCGCGTAGACGGCAGGATCGAAGTTAGAGATGTTGTTGCCCTGGGTGTACCAGGGGAACACGCCCTGCCAACGAAGTCCCAACTCAAGGCTAAGCTTGCGGGTAGTCTTCCATGAATCGGCAACGAATGCTTCGGGTTGGGTGAAGCGGAAGTGGCCCATGGGATCGGCGCTGGCTTCGGAGTAGCTGCTGAAGTTTCCGAGAAACGCGTCGGACAAGCCATAGCAGCTAGTGTTTGCGGTTGTGGCTCTGCAGTTTCCGCTGAGCGGGCTGGAAGTTGGCAGTGCCGGTGTAGTTTGCACGACCGTTCTGGTCGACGCGGTCACGGATGACGACGACACCAGCTTTGAGGGTGTGATTTCCCTTGATCCAGGTGATGTTGTCGGCCACCTGAATGTCAGTTGATGGGGAGAGCAGGGCGAAGTTCGGTCCCTGCATGCCCGCGTAGCCGGTGATGTTTACCTGGGGAATGCCATTGGGATAGGTTCCAGCGTTCGGGTAGATCTTGGCGAATTGGAAGCCGAAGGTCTCACGCTTCCAGTTGTTGCCTGCTGGCGGGATGCGCTGCGCCGCCCAACTGGTGTTTGCCTGAGCCTGATTGATGAGTGTGGGGCTGATTGCCCATGTATAGGAGAGCAGATAGCTCTGTCCAGGGCGATTGCGGATCGTCGGGGTGGTGTTCAGGATTCCGGCGTTTGAGAAGGTTCCATAGGGATCGGTGAGAGTGTTCTGGTCGTGAATCCAGCGGCCGTAGATGCTGTGTCTCTGGTTAATGACGTAATCGAAGCGGATCAGGTCCTGATGGAAGTCCAGCGGATTGGGAGGGGCGAGAGTGAGATTGTTGCTGGGAAGACCACCATCACGGAAGCTGAGACCAGCGGCGGAGATGGTTTTGTAGACATTGGCGATCGCGCGACCGTCGGTTGTGATGCGAGATGCAATATTGTTATTTGCAATCGGGGTCGCGGTTCCGGGAACGTACAGCTGACCTGCCGTATTGGAGCATAGGCCGGCTGAGTTGAAGCTTCCGCCGGCACCAGTGCAGACTGCGGAAAAGTCACCGTTGAGCATCGCAGTTGTCGGCACTGTGAATGTAGTCGCCGTTGCCTGCTGACGAAGACGCTTCCACTCTTCACCAACAAAGAAGAAGAGCTTGTCCTTGATGATTGGACCACCTACAAAGAAGCCAAAGTCATTGAAGATGAGTTGGGTCTTCTTGCGCGCGATGTAGTTGGTGGCGTCGAGGTAGTTGTTGCGCAGGATCTCGAAGGCACCGCCGTGGAAAGAGTTGGTTCCGGACTTGGTGACGATGTTGAACGAAGGGCCCGAGGTTCGGCCATATTCAGCCGAGGCGTTGGAGGTGTCGATCTTGACCTCCTGGATGAAGTCGGGGCCGACGTTGTTCATCAGCGATCCGTTCGATCCAGCAACCTGGTTATATGCGCCGTCGACGGTAAGATTTCCGGTGTCGCCTCGGTTGCCGTTGATCGTCTGGTTGGTCGAGGCGAGCGACGTAGTAACGGAGAAGATATCAGGGTTGGTTACGACTGCGCCCGGTACAAGCGTGAGGAGCTGGGTGTAGTTTCGGCCGTTGAGAGCGAGGTTTTCTACCTGCTTGGAGTCGATGACGCGGGCAACTTCGCCTGAGGTGGTGTTGAGCGACTCGATGGCCCCGCCCTGAACTTCGATGACCTCAGTGGCCTGACCGAGAGGAAGGATGAAGTTGGAGGTGATCTTGGCGTCGGCGGTGATCGTTACGCCAGCCTGCTGAGCCGTGCGAAAGCCAGTTTTTGAGACAGAGATGGAATAGTCGCCAATGGGAAGATTAGTGGCAATGAAGTCTCCTTCCGCGTCGGAAAGGATCACACGCTTCGCCTGGGTGTTGTTGGATGTAATGGTGACGGTTGCCTGGGGAACTGCGGCGCCTGTGGGGTCAGTCACGACTCCTGAGATCTGACCGAAACTACTCTGAGCGTACGCGTTCGAACCGGAGAAAGAGATTAGGAGTGCGACTGCAAGCGAAAGAACGCTCCAGCTTCTCCAATAATTGTGTTGCATCGAGATACCTCCAAAACTGTGCAGTTGAGTTGCTGGCGTGAGAGTTGCAGTGCTTTCTGTTGCAATCTCCCCGAACTTATATGCGCTCATTTGACGAAAATGCGGGCGCGGATGGAAAAGGCGATCGTTCGCAAGGAAGAAACGCATTAATACCAAGCGGCAACAATTAACAAGCCTAGGAGATACGGCTGTCAAGAGGAGAGGTTTGCTATTTAGGTACAAAACCCTTGAATTATCACGTTTTAGTAATAAATGCGTCTCTTTTTCGGAACCATTCACCGTGGACGAAAGAGGCAGTTATTTCAGAGCGTCGAGCAATCGTTTTGCCTTCTGCGACACGGTATAGGCATCGTCGCCCGGCATATATATAGATGAACCCGCACCGAAACCGTTCGCACCTGCGGCGATCCACTGAGGGATGCTCTTATCGTTGATTCCGCCTACAGGGACGACCAACGTATCTTTCGGCAATACAGCCTTCAGAGCTTTCAACATAGGTGGCCCCAGGACTTCAGCTGGGAACAGCTTGATTGCATCTGCCCCTGCCTTCAGAAGAGCGAACGCCTCGGTAGGATTAAAAAAGCCTGGCACGGCAAAGAGTCCCGCATCCTTTGCGGCGCGCACAACCGACAGCTCAGCGTGAGGAGTTACGATCAGCTTTCCTCCTGCGTCCACTACCTGCGCAACTTGTGTGGCATCGGTTAGCGTGCCCGCACCAACCAGCATGCGGTCGCCAAAAGCCTGGGCCAGTTTGTTGATGCTTTGGAGGGGATCAGGCGAGTTAAGTGGCACCTCCAGGATCCTGACGCCCGCTTCCTCCAGCGCATCACCGATGGCTTCGGCTTCCGCCGGTTTAATTCCGCGAAGTATGGCTATCAACGGGCAGCGCTCCATCCAAGCCCGCATGTCGACAGTATCTACAGCCAATTTATTCTCCTTCCGATCGCTGCAAGACCGCGGGCAGCCGCATCTTCGTCTTCGAGAGTAAACGTACCGCCGCAGGCTGCGATTACCGTGCCATACAATTTGCACAACTGCGCCGCTCCAACCAGGTGCACATTCGCGTTGGCCGGCATCGCGGCGCGCACTTCGTGCCCAATCAGCAAGCCCGAGAGGTAGGATGCGGAGCTCTCTTCCTTCAGTTCGCCGGTCAAGACCAGTGTGCGCACGCTGAACAGATGATGCAACAGACCGCCGATCTCCGCCGAGCGCGCAACGCCACGCATAAAACTCGCGTCGTCTATGGCTAGGTCTGAGTTCATCAGCTTAGAAAGAATGGTGCACCTACGCAGGGCAGCAAACATTTCGCCGGTCATGCATGTCACAAAACGAACGATAGAGCCGCTGCGAAGTTCAATCCACTTTGAATGTGTGCCGGGGAGGCATACCAAACCTTGCTCTTCACAGCTATCCACAATTCCCATCACTTCTGTTTCTTCTCCGCGCATCACTTCGGGGACTCCGGTCGAATCCTCGCCAATAACACCTGGAATCAGCACCGCCTCCGCTCCAGCGAAGGGGAGCCTGACAACAGCCTGGGCGAAGTCCTCGATGTTTACGGGGCAACGTAGATAGTTTGCTTCTGCCCATCCCTGACGACTTCCCACCATGCCGCAAAGAAGCACGCGTGTCTCACCCGCTGCGATCCAATCCCCAATCTGCGCTTGCAGGGTCTCAGCAAACTTTCCTTCCTGGACCTTGAGAACACCAGTGGGATAGGACCGGCGTTCGATCACCCTGCCGGCAGCATCGAGACGAAACGCCCTGAAGTTGCTTGTGCCCCAGTCCACCCCGATCAATTCGTGCCTCCCGTAACCTTCTCAATTGAAACAAACCCACGATCGCAAAAAGAGTCTGTTCGTATCACGGCTCGCTTGTGGCGGGCGCTTGTTCGATTTTTCCTACAAGTACAAGGTATGACAGCGCCCCAATAAGAGCTGTCGCCGCTACAAAGATTAATGGCCGCGTGAAATCCGATCCGCGCACCAGTGCACCGACGGCGATCGGGACTACGATTGCCGCGAGATTGCCGAAGAAATTAAAAACTCCTCCCGTGAGGCCGATGAGGTGCGCCGGTGCCATGGTGGCGACCAAAGACCAAGTGATGGAGGCAAACCCGCTTCCGAAGAAAGCAGAAGAGAAAAATGCGATCAGCCATACCTGATTTTCAGCGTAGTTTGCTCCCACGATACTGGTAGAGAGCAAAAGGCCGGCGATGATGGGGAATTTGCGCGCCGTGGTCAGGCCCATGCCGCGCCGGAGCATCCAGTCGGAACAGAAACCTCCTGCAAGCACCCCGATGAAGGCAAAGAAAAACGGTATTGCGGTCTGTAGACCAGATTTCGCAAATTCTCGATGACGCGAGTTGAACAAATAGGTGGGAAACCATGTAAGAAAGAACCATTGAGTAGACACAACACCGAACTGGCCGATATACATTCCCCACAATGAACGTTTGCTCAGCACCGTCTTGAGGTCGGTCCACACAATGCCCTTCTTTGCGGGAGGGCGGTCACTCAGTTCCGGCATGCCCCCATGACTGCGAATCCATTCGATCTCGGCCTGATTTACGCCAGGAAACTCCCTGGGATTGCGATAGAACGTAAACCAGACCGCCGCCCATGCCAACCCCACTGCGCCGGTAAAGATGAATACTGCTCGCCACCCGTGCTCGGCCAATATCCACGTGAGTAGCGGAGCAAGGAATGCAATGCCGACAAACTGGCCCGAAGTATAGAAACCAATTGCTCCGGCGCGTTCATTCTCGCCAAACCATGTAGCGGCGATGCGATTGTTGATGGGATAGGAGGGTGCCTCAAAGGCGCCTATGATGATGCGCAAGGCAACGAGCGCAACAAAACTGTGAACCAACCCAAGTGCCACGGTGGCCAGCGACCACGCGCCGAGCACAACGGTATAGAGAATGCGTGGATGGACACGGTCGACGAATCGGCTCGCAGGTATCTGCAGCAGTGCGTAGCTCCAACCAAAGGCGGAGAAGACCAATCCCATACGAAATGGCGTTAGTTTGAGATCGGCTGCGAGCGATGGTGCGACGATTGAGATGTTTGTCCGGTCGAGGAAATTGATGACGACGACGACAAACAACATCAACACAACGACGAATCGTTGCCTGCTCGCCTCTACCGGTAACGTCACCACTCTGCGAAACTCCCGTCGAAATGACGCCAGACTGGATTGCGCCAACGATGTCCTAGGCTTGCCCGGTCGACAACGTATTCCTCGTTGATCTCGATTCCGAGTCCGGGGCCGTCCGGAATGGAGACGTATCCGTCAACGTATTCGAAAACCTTCGGTTCGACCAGGTAGTCCAGCAGGTCGTTGGTTTCGTTGTAGTGAATTCCGAGCGATTGTTCCTGGATGGTCGCATTGTGACACACTGCGTCGATTTGTAGACAAGTCGCCAAGGCGATAGGTCCGAGTGGACAGTGGAGCGCCAAGGCAACGTCGTAACACTCCGCCATGGCGGCGATTTTCTTCGTTTCGGTGATGCCGCCAGAGTGCGATGGGTCGGGCTGAATAATGTCGACGCATCCGTCACGAAGTATGTCCTTGAAGTCCCAGCGGGTGAATAGTCTTTCTCCGAGCGCAATCGGGATATTTGTATTCGCTGCAACGTCTCTTAAGGCATCGGCGTGCTCGCTCAACAGTGGCTCTTCGATGAACATAGGCCGAAATGGCTCGAGCGCCTTGAACAAGGTCTTTACCATTGGACGGTGCACACGTCCGTGAAAGTCGATACCGATTCCAACCTCGTATCCTAAAGCTTCGCGAATTGCAGCGACGTTTGCGACCGCGGCGTCCACTTTCGCGTTGGAGTCGATGTACTGCATCTCCTCACAACCGTTCATTTTTACTGCCTGAAATCCACGCGAGACGGCCTGCTTTGCATTCTCAACGAGATGTTCAGGTCGGTCTCCCCCGATCCATGAGTAGACTTTGATCTTGTCGCGTACCGGACCGCCGAGGAGCTTAGCAATTGAGAGCCCGAGTGTCCTGCCCTTGATATCCCATAGCGCCTGATCAATTCCCGCCAACGCGCTCATGTGAATGCCGCCTCCCCGATAAAAGCCGCCGCGGTAGAGGACTGTCCAGTGATCTTCGATCGGAGAAGGGTCTTTACCGATCAAGTAGTCGGCCAATTCGCTGATTGCAGTTGCTACTGTATGAGCGCGTCCTTCGAGCACGGCTTCGCCCCAGCCGCTTACTCCTTCATCGGTCTCGATCTTTACGAAGAGCCAACGGGGAGGCACGATGAACGTCTTGATATCGGCGATCTTCAAAGCGGTGTGCTCCCAATAAGGAGTGGGCGGCGCTTACGATCGAGAACGCACACTCGAGTAACCCTCAACGTCGTAGTTCTCATTTAGACCACGAACTAACATTATCGAGCAGCGTAGGTCTTGCTTTGCTTGTTTCCCGAGTTGGAAACGGTAAAGCTGCCTTTCGGGCTTGCCTGCACGACGATGTAATTTCCCTGATCGGGCCCCTGCGGATTAGCAATGTACTCAGAGGAGGTATTGTGATCCGCGCCGCCCTCTTCGGAGTAATGAAGTTGCCATAGCGTTTCCAATCCCGGCGTATTGCGGACAGTATCAAGCACGGGAATGTTGCCACCCTTGGTTGCTGCGTTATTCATGATGGCCACCCGCGGATGAATGCCATCGACGAGAGCATGACTCGAGCTGGGAATGAAGCCGTGATGGGAGACCACCAGAATGTCCACTTTGCCAATGCGATTAACAGGGCACATGAACATTCACTCTTTTTCCCATGTGAGATCGCCGAGATCGAGGATTTTTAGTTTGCCGAAGTTAGCAGCACGCCCAAGGAATGAGAGTTTTCGCTGCGATCGTTTGGCTTCTTTTCGACAACGTCGCAGTACTGGTTCTTCTCTCCGCCTCCGGGTAAGTTGTGATCGATCGCATTGCCGTCACTGCTGACCACTGTGGCCTTCATGGTGCCGATCGGAAATACGTCGCCCGGGTGTGCCGAGATTCTTTTGTACTTTCCGGTTGCGATCACCTTTTGATAAGCGTTCCAAACCTCAATGGTTCGGCCGCCCGGCTTGGTGTCGATGTTTTCTCCATGATCGAGAAACGTCCCGACTGGAATGCGGTCAACGAGTTGAGGAACGCCTCCGGCATGGTCGTCGTGGTAGTGGGTCAGCAGAACATAATCGATGCGATTTATCCCTGCAAGCTTTGCAGCAGCGAGAATTCTGTCCGCATCGCGGCCATCGTTGCCGGGCCATCCAGTATCGATGAGAAGAGAATGTTTATCCGGGGTAACAAAGAGAGTAGCTTGACCTCCTTCTACGTCCACAAAGTAAATCTGAAGATCGTTCTTGTCCGCCGACCATGCCTGTTGTGGTGCAGCCATTGCCACTCCGAGCGCACAGATAACAGGAAAAGACTTAAGGATTTTTCTCAATGGGCTGGTTGATATCATTGCGCTCCGCCTTCAGGGCTAGGTCTATCTGATAGATAAGTTATGCAACAGAACAGCGGAGGCTTAATTCCTGACCTCCGCTGTCTTGTATGCACTAGAACTGGAATCGCAACGAGGCCTGCAGATTTCTGGCAGTACCTACGATCGAGGTGATCTGGCCGACCTGCGCATTTCCGATACTCGCATTCGGATATCCGAATTGCGGATGATTGAAGATATTGAACGCCTCGAAACGGAACTGGAACAACATCTGTTCGTGGACCGGAAAGGTCTTCAACAGTGACATGTCAAGATTTGTCCTTCCGGGGCCGATCAGCGAGTTACGTCCGGCATTGCCGTATGTATATTGCGCGGGGATGCTAAAGGCGGATGGACTGAACCAATTCGTCAGTGTTTTCGGATAGATTGCCGGACCAATGTGGTTTGGTCTGCTGCCGGTACCAGTATTCGTTGTTGATGTATTGAGCACCGGCGAGAAAAATAAGCCTGTTTGAGTGAAGAAGATGCCATTGGTCTGCCATCCTCCCAAGATCCAATCGGCAGGTCCGCTGACGTTCGATAAACTCGCGACCCTTGCCAAATGGGAGCATCCAAAGGTAGCTCAACGTCAGTCGCTGACGCTGGTCGATGATGGAATTGCTGCGCTCCCTTGAAAGAAAACGTGGATCCTGGGGTGTTGATCCTGCAGCACCGCCACCGAACTCGAGCGGAACATTGTCGATGGAGTGCGCCCACGCATATCCCATCAGGAAGTTGACACCATGACTGAGGCGCTTATCCAAAGTCACCTGCAGCGCATAGTAATTTGCGCTTCCCTGCGAGGTCGCCAAGTTCACATCGCTTAGATTGGGGTTGATCCCAAACAGGGGACGCCTTGTGTTGAGCGCAGTCGCACCCGGAATCGCCTGGTTGGCGTTATATGGCAGGTATATCGCCCGGCCTAGATTCCCGACGCCAACGACTTTCAGCACCATGTCGAGTGGGACAAATTCCTGCTCAATACCAAGGTTGAACTGTTCCGCATAACCGGGACGGAAATTGGGATCGACCGATGACTGGGCCCCGCTCGGATTATCTGCCAAGGTATAGTCCACCGTCGGAGCTGGAGGGAATCCCTGACTGATAGTTCCGCCGGGTGTAATGTCGCTTTGCGAGTTGCTGATGGTCAACCCGAACGGAACATTGCGGGCCAGCCGCATGTTAAGACTCTCGCTGCCGGACGCGTTGTAGAACAACCCAACGCCTCCGCGAATCACTGTCGTATCGTAGATCTTATAAGCGAAGCCCAGCCGTGGACCAAAGCCTTTCTTCCATGGCAGCACACCGGCGGTCAGGCTGACGCCATTCCGCTCTGCGATGTCCATCTTGCCAGTCTTTGGGTTGAAGTTTGACCACTGGTTGTGCGCCTCGCTCGGCGGGCTGAAGTAGTCCCAGCGCAGCCCATAGTTAACCGTCAACTTCTTTGTCATGCGCCAGTCGTCTGCGGCGTAGAATCCATATTCGTTGAGGCGAATACCCGGGAATGGAAATGTGTAATCGTGCGCAATCAGGGTCGGCAGGCCAAGCATCATGCTCGCGAGACTGTCGCCACCTGTACCGGCCGGATTGCGCGAATCCGTTAGAGCGGGACTGAAGTTGAACCTTCCATTACCCTGGTTGGTCTGATAAATCGTGAGTTGCCGCCGGCGGAAGTCGCCACCGAACTTCAGCGTATGCGAATTATGCGTCCAGGTCAGGTTGTCCAACTCCTGGAAGGTGTTTTCACGACGATAGAGTGGGAGCGAACGCGTTTGACCGATACCGAGATATGACGCTGGAGAGAAGATCGGGAGATTCTGCTCGCGCGGCGTAACGTTTGAGTTCGGAACGCCCAGCTGATTGCCCAGTCCGCCGCCAGCGACAAAGTCTACCGGTGTGTAATCCAAGCGGTACCGGCTAAACCCAAAACGGAAGTCGTTCACGATCGTAGGCGTGAAGACTCTCGTATAGCTCGTGGCCACATGTTGGACCGGGGCGCTTGAGCTACCGGCAAAGGATGCCTCGTCGCTGAGGTGAACAGGTGTTGAAACTCCCGGGATCGTTGTTACTGGATAAGTGCTGGGGGCGACGTTGAGCGAATTCTGGATAGAGTAGCGGGCAAACAGCATGTCGCGCTGGGTGAGCTGCTCATCCACCCGCACATCGCCGGAGTCAGAGTTCGTGATGATCGTCTGGTTGGATGAGTAGTTATTGAATCTGCCCGAGGCTGTAGGCTGCGGGTATGCATTGATCATCTTCAGTGCGATCGGATCACGGCGGCCAACCGGAATGACGTTGTTTGTGAAGGGAGTACGAAGGAAGCCACCGCTTACATTCGGATTAGGCACAGTCGTCTGCGGGTCGTAGATGGTTGCTGTTTCGCCAAAGTCTCCGTTGCGCATACGTACGGTGGGCACGTTGCCCAAGATGAAGGCCTGCGTGCTCCGTCGCGAGCCTTCGTAGTCGACAAAGAAGAATGTCTTGTTTCGGCCGTTATAGACATGCGGAATTACGATGGGGCCGCCAAAGGAACCGCCAAACTGGTTGAGCTTGAGGGACGGGAAGGCTGAAGGCGCTCTATTGAAGTAAGTGCGTGCATCGACTGCGGAGTTGCGGATAAATTCGAACGCGCTGCCATGGAGCGAATTGGTTCCCGACTTGGAGATCACATCGATGACGGCTCCGGAGTTGCGGCCGATATCAGCGCTGTAGAGATTGGTCTGAATTTTGAACTCACGCACGCCTTCTACCGCGGGCCGAAGCACGACGGAGAGTGTAAGACGCTCATTGTCATCCACACCGTCATAGAGGAAGTTGTTATCTCCCTCGCGGTTGCCGTTGGAGAAGATTTCTGACCCGGGGCGCTTATCGTCAGGCCGGGTTCCGCTCTGAATCGTTCCGGTGGCCGATGAGCCGACACCGGTGACCCCAGGACTCAGGGTTGCGAGCTGCGTGAAATTGCGTCCGTTCAATGGAAGCTGATTTACCATCTGCTGGTTCACCACTGTTCCAATCGAGGAGCTTTCGCCTTCGAGCAGCGGGGGCCGCGCGGTCACTTCTACAGTTTCAGAAGCTCGCCCAACCTTGAGAACCAGGTTTAGGCGCGCTTGCTGATTCACCTGCAAGTTCAATCCAGACTGAACCAGTTTGCTGAACCCTGCCGCCTCAGCGGTAACCGAATAGGTTCCTGGCCGTAAGTTGGTAAGAACATAATCGCCGTTGTCCTCGCTCTTGGTGTTCTGCGACGTGCCGGTCTCCACGTTGGTAGCAGTCACGGTCGTTCCGGGCACCACCGCTCCCGATGAATCGGTTATGGAACCGCTGATCTCCGCCGACGTTGCCTGGGCCGCACAGCGCAGACTCATCAAGGTGACTAATGCCAATAAACACGCAGTTTTTAACACTTCGGCTCTCCTCATCTCGTACCACCAGTGAATACTGAGTTCAGTGCGCCGATCACTCTATAGCGTGAAAAACAAAAAAATCAAACAATTTTTGAAATTTGTTTCACAATTTGACACGAGTGGACTAAAAAGCCTACTGTACGCCTCCAAACGAACCGCACACCTGGTTCGGGATAAGATGTAAAAGCGGAACGAGCGTCCTTTATGGTGAAGCCCAAGACGGCCAGGAAGTTAGTAGCGACAAAACGCGCAGACAACTCCAGTCATAACGAAAAGTACTTTTCCCGCGCGGTAAGCAAGGCCCTACAAGCATTGGAGTTCCTGCGAAACGAAGCGAACTCCATGTCTATGAATGAGATCGCTCGTCGATTGCAGCTTTCCAAGACGTCTGCCTTTCGCCTGCTCAAGACGCTTGAGGCAACTGGATACGTGGCTCAGGACGGACGCGGACAGTACAAACTGGCACCGGGTATTCACGCTGTAACTCCGACTCAATGGCTCGGCAAACTGGTGCGGGTTGCTGTGCCTCACCTGCAAGCGCTTACTAACGAAACGACGGAAACCGTAAGCCTGGCGGCGCTTTTCGAAAACCGAATCGAGGTTGTCGCTGTCATCGAGAGCCCGCACGTCATTCGCATGAGCAACGTTGTGGGCCATATTCTGCCGCCAAATGCCAGTTCCCTGGGAAAAGCCATTATTGCCTTTCAACCGGCTATCGGACGAGAGAGACTGCTGCGCAGTTTCAAGATCTATCGTTTTACCGACCACACCATCACCGATCCGCGTGACCTTGCTAATGAATATGCGCGCATACGGGAACAGCGATTTGCCGTGGATCGCGAAGAGTGCGCGAACGACGGTATCTGTTTTTCGGTGCCTATCTTTGGACCGGACGACGAGGTATCGGCTGCGATTAGTCTGTCGATGCCAAAGTTCCGTCTGCGAGGTACGGAGCATGAAGACTCGATCATCTCCGCGTTAAGAGAGACCGCCGCGACTCTCGCTCGGGACCTACAGAACGCATAGGAAACGAATTTGCCAAAGATCCTCTGCCGTGCTGATTAGTTCATATTCTGAACGATATTTCATTTTTTATCATTCTATTGCGTTTTTCTCTTGACGTTCCTGATTCATCGCCTATACAGTCCCGCTGTCGCGAAATCACGTCTCGCGAACATCTTTAAAGGGTTGCTCTCAAAGGTGATGCGGATGTCCGGTCGGTCTCTCGCTTTGTTTGCCGTTTCTGCATTCACCGTGTCGAGCCTCATCGCTCAGACACCTCTTGCTTCCAGGATCGGCCACACCGATCCCAGCAAGTACAAGCACAGCCGCTCCCACAATAGCGCGGGTGATATGGCCTGTGAGCTACTAGTTCCCCCCACGGCGCTAAACATCAATCTCAACTTCATGCACCGGTGCCAGATTATGCCCGGTGGAGGTGTCGGCCATCACTTCCACAACTCGACCGAAGAGATGTTCATTGTCTTCGACGGTCAAGCCGAGTTCACTGTTGACGGTCGTACTTCGGTATTAAGTGGAACAGTCGGCGCGCCAGTCCGAATGGGGCACTCGCACGCGATCTATAACCCTTCCGACAAGCCGGTCGAGTTCATGAACATCAACATCGCTTCCATTAAGGGCCATTACGATGCCTTCAACCTGGATGATGCTCGTGTTGGCGCCCCCAAGGATGCGATTCCTGTCTTCATGACGATGAAGCTCGACAAAGCCACACTTGCTCCGATCAAGAACTATAACGGAGGCGAGGGAACGGTGCGCTATCGGCGCGCCCTTGATCCTGATGTCTTCCTGACGAACTGGGCTTATGTTGATCATCTGCTTATTCCCCCGGGCGCATCCGAAGGACTGCACCGCCATCGCGGGGTGGAGGAGATCTACTACGTTCTCAACGGCGACGGGCAAGTACGAGTTAATGACGAAACCGCTGATATCCACAAGGGCGACGGCATCCCTGTTCGCCTGAACGAACCCCACTCGTTGATGAACAACAGCAAAGGCGATCTTGAGCTGATGGTCGTTGGCGTCTCGACGCAGAAGAATGCGCTCGACACAGAGCTTGGTGCTCCCCCGGCACGCTGAGATTTCCAGGAAACGAGGAAGCATGCTGACCAGCGGTCTTGCCCAAATCGCACTCGTCTCTCTCATTGGCATCGCGGCCTCGGCGCAGACCAAGGTTCCGCTCGCCCGACGCATTGCCCATACCGATCCATCTAAGTATCAACATCTACCGTCAGTGCATAACGGGTCCGGCCCCATGGATTACATGCCCCTGTTCGACGTCAAAAATCCACAGTCGGCGCAGTTCGATCTTGGGGCAAACCTCTTTTTTCTGCACCGTGGGATACTTCCACCCAACGGTGGAATCGGGGCACACTTCCACAACCACTGCGAGGAGATGTTCATCATCCTCGATGGAGAATCGCAGTTCACCATTGATAGTCGGACCTCGACGCTGAAGGGGCCAGCCGGAGCGCCCGTTCGGCTTGGCCATTCGCACGCGATCTCAAATACTTCGGGCAAGACCGTACAGTGGATGAACATCAACATCGGACTGACGAAGGGCTTCTACGACGCTTTCAACCTTGATGATCCCCGCGTCGGTGTCCCGGTTGATCCGATTCCAACCTTCATTACGATGCATCTCGACCGTGCGCTACTCAAGCCGGTTCAAGGAATGCACGGGGGAACCGGTACGGTCCAATATCGGCGTGCACTCGACCCTAGCGTCTTTTTTTCGACCTGGTCTTACGTCGATCATCTTCTACTTCCACCGGACACGTCGGTTGGCCCCGACGCGCAACCGGATATGAGTGAGGTCTACTACGTGTTATCCGGCGAGGGTACGGTCACACTCAACGGCGAGAAAGCTGCGATCCATGCGGGGGACGCTATCCCGGCAGGGCTCGGAGACACCAAATCATTCGCCAGCACCGGCTCCGGTCCCCTCGAGTTCATGATCTTCGGAATCGCACGCGATCTTACGGCCAAGGAAGCGTACATGACTTCGCCTATCGGGATGACCGGCCTCATCCCAACAGCCAGAAAATAAGCCCAAACGAACAAAGGAGCCTTCAATGCCCAAGGTTATCGACACCCATGCACATCTCGGTGAGTGCTGCGTCTTCGGTCTCTATGGAACCGAGGAAGACATGATTCGCCGCATGGACGAATGCGGCGTAGATGCCACTATCGTGCAGCCCTTTCCTGGCGCCAGAGATTACGTTCACCGGCACGACGAGATTGCGGAGTTGTGCGCCAAGCATCCCGGGCGGTTTTTCGGACTTGCAAGTCTAAGCCCACACGTCGGCCGCGACAAGTACGAGCGTGAGGTGGAACGATGCATCAAGGAATTGAAGTTCGTCAGCGTAAAGCTGCACACCATCGGTCATGGTGTTAACCCCTTGACCGAAGACGGCGATCTAGTCTTCGCGACGGCTCACGCGCTTGGTATTCCATGCATGGTCCATACGGGCGCAGGAATCCCCTTTTCGCTGCCGGCGCTTTGCATCCCGGCAGCGAACAAGTACCCCGATCTGAAGATTGTTCTTGCACATGCTGGCGGAGGCATTGTTTCTGCAGAGGCGCAAGTCGCCGCCTCCATCTGCGGGAACTTATATCTTGAGACCTCCTGGTGTCTCGGAGAAGATATTCGCTGGATGATCAACACCATCGGTCCCGATCGTGTAATGATGGGCGCCGACCTTCCGAGCAATGTCCCAGTGGAGTTTGCAAAGTACCGCGCACTGGATCTTGAGCCCGCGGTCTACAACAAGGTGATGGGCGAGACCGCCGTCGACGTCTTCAACCTGAAGTGGTAAGGAGAACCATGTTCGTTCTGCACATCGAATTGAAGGCGAAGTCCGGTTCACAGGCAAGCCTCGAAAAAACCTTCCTCGATCGTTTCTATGCGGCGGTGTCGGCGCAGGGAGGATTCGTGGGTGCGCAACTTCTGCGGTCGAACGACAACGACTCCAACTATCGTTTGTGTCTGAGCTTCGATCAGCAGGCCTCGCAGCAGAAATGGGTGGCAACTGATCTGCATCAGGAGGTCTGGCCACTCATTGCAGATCAGTGCGAGAACTTCTCTGTTGCAGGCTACACTGCCGTGTAATAACCGCATTAGAAATGCGTACCTCAAAGGTGAGGCCTCCAATGGAGCCTGCAGTTCCCGACTATGTCTCTCGTTCGATTCCGGTGCCGCAGGCCGCCCGGGTACCCTGGTACAGCAGCACCTTTCCCACGTACTTCGGCATTTTTCTCTGGGTTGGTTTCTATCTAAAGCTCGCCGAGCCGACAATCGGGTTTGCGAATGTGGGCGTTTGCCTGTTCGGCCTTCTGGTAGCCGGGCTAATCTGTTTCGCTTTGTATTATTGGGCACCAGCGGTGCTTGGTATGCAAAGCGGACGCCCGCTTTACGTAATTGGCACGTCGACTTTCGGAACCTCTGGTGGCTACCTGATTCCGGGACTCATGATGGGTTTTCTGCAGATTGGCTGGGTCGCCGTGATAGGCGCCGTGTCTGCGGACTTCATCTTGAAAGGTCTCAACCTCACATCCCGAACTCTATATTGCGTGCTGGTCGTTGTTTGGATCTACAGCCTCGGTTGGGTTGCGATAAAAGGCATTCATTATGTCGCGCGCGTGGCAAAGATCCTGAACTGGGTTCCTCTCTTCATGATCCTTCTTGTCTTCTGGGCTAATCGTGATGGCATCACACACTACCAGCCAGCACATCAGGAAACAAAGGCGGCATTTTTCAATGTTCTGAGTATCGTCATTGGCTATTTCGCTACTGCAGGAGCCGCAGGTGCCGATTTCGGCATGAACAACCGCAATCGAAAAGATATCGTGCTTGGTGGTGCGCTTGGAATCGTCGGAGGTGCTCTAGTTGCCGGGGGGCTTCCACTTCTCTCCGTCGCCGGCTACCTCGGACGCGGCATCGGGCCGGCGAGTTACGACTACACGGCTGCGATTGCAAGCGTTGGCGCTCTTGCTCCAGTTATGTTCTTTCTCTTCGCAGTAGCCTCCATGGTGCCCACTTGCTTTTCGTCGTTCATCGCTTCGAACAGTTTCAGCACCATGCTTCCAAAGATTCCTCGTGTGGTCTCAACACTTATCGCTCTCACGATAAGCGTCATTCTTGCGGCAACAGGTGTCGCAAATAACCTCGTAGGCTTCTTCAGCCTAGTCGCAGCGTCGTTTGGACCGATTTGCGGCGCTATGGCTGCTGATTATCTGCTTGCAGGCGGCCGTTGGACTGGCCCTCGTCTCGGCATTAACTGGGCGGGATATATTGCGTGGTTAGTCGGCTTCCTCGTAGGAGTTCCTGAACACATCCCCGGCCTGCCCGTGTCGCTCCTTAAAGCAGACAATCCTGCCAGCCTGTACTCCTTCGTCGTCGGTTTCATCATTTATCTTGTTCTGGCGAAAACGGGCATGCGCCCCCCTGTAGTCGAGGCAGGCAGCGGCACCGCGCAGGGAGTGCTCGTCTGACTTTCATCTTTTCTTTCCAACGAAAACCACGTAACCAGCAGGAGCAATGATTCCATGAACCGAAGAACTTTCCTTCAATCCCTTTCGGCCTCTATGCTCTCCGTAGCAGCGGGGAGCCTTCCTGCCTTCGGCTCAATTCCGAAGATGAAGATCACGCGCGTGCGAGCCTATCTCCCACCAAACCCCAACCCTTTGTTCAATCAGAGCGACGTCGTTGTCACAATTGAGACCGACGCGGGCATCATGGGTATTGGCGAGGGCGGATCGAAGGATACATTGTCACAGTCCGCCGGCCGCCTTATCGGGCGAGACCCCCAGTACATCGAACAACTGTGGCAGGACATGAACCGTGCTTTCTTCTATCCCGCAGGCCGCGAGAAGACCGACGCTATCGGGGCACTCGATCTCGCTCTTTGGGACATCAAGGGCAAGGTCCTAAAGTTGCCCGTACATGAGCTGCTCGGTGGCATGGTGCGCAAGCACGTGGAGTGCTATAACACCGCTGGCATCATCCCTGGCATCACGCAGGGAATGCCGGTCAAGGATCGCGCACGTATCACGGTCGAGGCTGGCTACAGGGCCTTTCGCTTCGGCGCAGCCGACACGCCGGCGAATACTACGTTCAACACACGCGAACGTATCAACCACATGCGTGACGAGTGCGCGCAGGTTCGCGAGGGCGTTGGTAAGAATGGCGATTGGTGCATCGACTTCCATCAACGCTTCGATCTCGCCGATGCTATACGCGGATGCAACGTAATTGAGGAATTCAACCCGCTTTTCGTCGAGGACCCAGTCCGTACAGAAGCCTTTCTGCAAGACATTCCCATTCTGCGCAACAAGGTCAATGTCCCGTTGGCCGCAGGCGAAGAGTGGGGAAATCGCTGGGACTTCAACCCGCTTGTCGAAAAACATGACATCGATTATGTGCGTGCCACGCTGCCTAATGTAGGCGGCATTACTGAGATGATGAAGATCGCCGCTCTTTGCGAGACTCATTTCATTGGAATCGTGCCTCACTTCACCGGCCCGATCGCTACTGCTGCGCTCGTCAATTGTCTCGGGACCTATTCAGGACCTGTCCTGATGGAATACAACTATCAGGGTCGTACTTTGCCCCATCTCCCCGTCTGCCTGGACTTCAAAGACGGAAAGTTGTTTCCGAATGAAAGACCCGGCCTTGGAGTTGAATTGGATTTCAAACAGCTGACTCAGATCGCTGAGATCACGGAGCCCGTCACCGCACGCGCTCAAACCTATTTCCGTCCGGATGGTTCTATCACCAACTGGTAGATCTCAACGACGTGCAACTACAACCGCAAGAATGAGACTAGAAAGCGCATGACACAGACCCGGAAACCCACACCCGCTCTGCCCATGCGCTATCTTCTTGTCTCGCTTCTTTTTTTACTCAGCTCTGTCGCTTATCTCGATCGCACCAACATTTCGATTGCGGGTATTCAGATTGGCCACGAGTATGCGATTGACAACACCCGCCTGGGTTGGATATTCAGCGCCTTCTTGATCGGATACGCTGTCTTCCAAATTCCAGCGGGCCTGCTGGCACATCGCTTCGGGTCGCGACGTTTGCTTACCTTCGCAGTTATATGGTGGGGCATCTTCACGGTTCTCACCACGCTCGTCCCACCCAGCATCAGCCACGCCGTCGCCGTTCTTATTCTTGTGCGCTTCATGCTGGGAGCGGGAGAAGCGACCATGTATCCGGCAGCCAGCCAATTTGTCGAGCGCTGGTTTCCGATTCCCGAGCGCGGCAAGGCCAATGGCATCATCTTCGGTGGAGTGGGAGTCGGCTCCGGTTTCACTCCGCCAATCGTCACTGCCATCATCCTCCATTTCGGCTGGAGAGCCTCGTTCTGGTTCAGTGCGATCTGCGGAATTATTGCCGGCGTCGTGTGGTACCTGTCCGCCAGAGACACTCCCGAAGAACATCCGTATGTCGGGGAGAGTGAACTCGCTCTGATTCGTGCCGGCCGCGGTCCCGCACACACCCCTTCGGCCACGCGCCGCGTTCCGTGGCGACGCATCTTCTCAAGCAAGGAAATTCTGGCTCTCACCCTCAGCTATCTTGCTTACGGATATGTCGCGTGGGTCTTCTTCGGATGGTTTTACATCTATCTTGCCCAGGCTCGCGGCCTCGACCTCAAAGCCAGCGCCATCTACTCCATCCTGCCTTTCGTCGGAATGACCATCGGAGCGATGGGGGGCGGCTTCGCCAGTGACTGGCTAGTTCAGAAGTTCAGTCTGCGCACCGGACGCTGTCTTCTTCCCTTCTTCGCGATGGCCACTACATCGGGCTTGCTCATTGTGGGATCACGCGCGGAAGAGGCAAGCACGGCCGGCATCGTCCTCGCGCTCGGGGCAGGCGTTCTCTATGTCGCGCAAAGCTGCTTCTGGGCAATCACCGCCGACTTTGCAGGCGAGTACGCCGGCGTCGCCTCTGGAATTATGAACATGGGAGCGCAGATTGGAGGCGCTGTCGCCACTTCTCTCACGCCGTTCCTTGCTGCACGTCTCGGGTGGCAGACAGCGTTCTTTGCTGCCGCTGGGCTAGCGGTTGTCGGTGCACTGTCGTGGTTGCTGGTCGATCCTATGAATAGCCTGGCTCAACCAATAGATGTTCCCGAGCAGACGCTCCAGTAGGAACTAGTACGTTGCGCGCCCACCGCTCAGATCAAAGACTGCGCCAGTAGTGAATGAGTTTTCTTCCGATACAAGCCACGCCACCATGGCGCTTACCTCCTCTACTTTGAGAAAACGTCCACGGGGAATCTTCGAAAGCATGAAGTCGATGTGCTCCTGGCTCACCTGCTCGAAGATGCGGGTCTTCGCGGCCGCCGGAGTAATGCAGTTTACCGCAATATTGTAAGTCGCGGTCTCCTTGCCGAGAGACTTCGTCAATGCGATAACACCCGCCTTCGACGCGCTGTACCCGGAAGCTGTGGGGTTTCCTTCCTTGCCCGCAATCGAGGAGATGTTGACGATGCGCCCGTAGTTGCGCCTAATCATATGGGGAACAATCGTCCTACAACACAAAAAGACACCTGTAAGGTTTATCTCCATTACCTGTCGCCAAGCGTCGATGGGATACTCCCAGGTCTTGAAGTTTGGTCCTGCGATTCCTGCGCTGGCGACGAGAATGTCTATGGCGCCATGACGCTCGATCGTACGTGCCGCAGCGGCATCCACGCTCACTGCGTCGGAAACGTCTACGACTTCCAAAGTTACAGTGCAAGATTTCACCAGTTGTTCTGACGCGCTCTGCAGAATTGTCTCATCCCTATCCCACAGCGAAATGGAGGCTCCAGACGCCGCGAGACGCTCCGCAATGGCAAATCCAAGTCCCTGTGCGCCACCAGTAATAACTGCGTGGCGACCTTTTAGATCAATGTGATTCACACGCTTCTCCGCGAGATAGTTATAACGCAGACTTCGATAGATGCGGAGTGCATCAATCAATCGTAACCACACTTCTACATAGGGCGCAACGACACCCGCAAAACGACGATACGGCCTGTAGACAACGAATATTTGCGTTTTATCAAAAACAGCGTCGAGGATTTATTTGCAAGAATCACACTCTGGGCATCATTGCCAGACATGCGGAGAGAAATACCGATACCCTCATCTGGTCACGTGTCGCGACTCGCAAGGAGTCTTGGCGTAGGTCGTCGGCTAAGACGTTAAGACTTAAGATTGGATCCGGAGCGTTGAACAGAATGCATAATCGTCCATATCTAATTCCTAGGGTTTTGTTCGGCGAGCATGCGCGGCCAGCATCGCTACGGCGTAACTTGCAATTCGTGACCTCACGCTATCGGCCCGGCTAGTCAAGATGATCGGTACCTCGCGCCAAGGACTAACCCGGCACTGTCGGCGTTAGTCAGGAACTTAATTGTTTCCATAGGTTGCGAATTCCGAGGATCCGGCTCGATAAGAGCCCTGCTGATACAGCTAAAGCGGAGAACCCAAAGTGCCTACGGCTTACCGTGCGGAATTCGTGCTTGGCGCTGGTCCACGGATCCCGGATCCACTTGTTTTTACAGCCTCCACGCGCGCTTCCTGGAATCGGAAATCACCTTCAATAGCGTTCTCCGATATATCAACTCCCCTTTTGAGTTGCCCGTTTTCTGGAGCATGTGTTTCGCAACCTATCCCAATAACTAGAAACTTCGAAACCTCTCGTCGCCGGTCGAACGTTTGTTGAGGAGATGGCAAAAACAATGAGGGAAATCCCTAGGGAGACGGATTCACCTACTTGTGATAAAAAGCACATAATAAGATGTCGTCGCTAACTGGCCCCTTCAAATTCAATGATGAAGAGGCGAAACGGTTAGGATGTATGGGCGGTGTAACGCGTGCCCAAGCCGACTGAAAATGACTCAAGATCAAGGGCCCTTGTCGTAGAAGCCATCGCCCCCAGGTCGCTGACCCCGGGTTTTGGAGAAACAGATGAGAAGGCTGCTTTTGAGTGCGACGCTCGTTACGCTCCTTACTCTGCTTAGTGGAGTGTGGAGATTTAGCCGTGTGAGCGGTGCTGTCGACGATAAGCAGCAGACTGGGTCGCACCCTAAAAATTGCAGCTGCTAGTACGGACGATCATGTCGGTTGGGAAGTTTGTGAAACTTGCCACGCCGATGCCGTGAAGAAGTTTGCTGACAATCCTCATTGGAAACACTCGCTGGCGCATGAGGGCAAAGGCGTCACCTGTGAAGCCTGCCGACGGAGCCGGCAAGGAACATGTGGAATCGGGTGGCGATGTTACGAAGATCTTCCAGTTCAGCAAGGCTGAACCAAAGATTGTGGACCAGAGGTGTCTTGGCTGCCATGGCGGAGCGCATCCGAATTTTGAGCGTTCCGCCCACGGGGAGGCCAACGTGGGATGCGCAAGTTGTCACAGTGTCCATGCGTTCAAGAGTGAAGAAGCTGCTAAAGGTTTCGCAACCAAAACTCTGCTACACCTGTCACACCGATATAAAGCCAGCTTTTGCGCAGCCCTTCCATCACAAGGTGGATGAGGGATTGGTTAGCTGTAGCGATTGTCACAACCCCCACGGCACATTCAAGCAGAATCAAACCGCGTAGCAGTGTCGACGGCGATGCGGTTTGCGTGAAATGCCACACCGAGACTGCCGGTCCGTTCGTCTATGAGCATCCTCCAGTCAAGACTGAGGGTTGCACATCATGTCATTTCCCGCACGGTTCACCAAATGCGCGTTTGCTGAATCGCAGCAACGTGAATACGCTGTGCCTCCAGTGCCATTCTGCTCTCAATGAGAGTTTTACTGCGCCCGGCACTCCTTCATTTCACAACATGGCAAATCAATACCAGGCTTGCACGGTTTGCCATACACAGATCCACGGCTCAAACAGTAACGCTGCGTTTTTCCACTAAAGGTGGCCGAGCATGACAAGCGCCTTTCCGCTCCTGTCAGGTTTATCCGGGCTCCGCTCCGATATCTTTCGGGACGGCCTCCGAGCAACGGCTGCTATAGTACTCGCCGTTGCGGTCGGCACCGTGGCACGTGCTCAACAAGCACCGTCACCAGCTCCGCCGCAGGCACAACCACAAGCACCGTCACCAGCTCCCGCCGCCAGCGTCGGAAGAAAAGGTTATAGGCGGATATGTTACCCATCAGTCTCTTGAGCTCGGAGGACACATCGTGGAACAATCAGGCAGCGGCCCGATGTACAACACCCTGGTGAACATCCACCGGGGCCGCGTATTCTCAGCCAGTCGCTCACGATGCGTGCACCCAAGATCCTTCGCACACGAAGTTCTTCGATACATCTGTTCGACGAACAGCTTTGGCTATGGCGGCGATCCCATCAACGATAAGTGTTCTCAATGTTTCGAAAGGACGACTCTACGACTTTCGCGGAAGCTTTCGTCGAGAATCGTCAATACTTCGATTACAACCTGTTAGCCAATCCGCCTAATCCCACCTAACTCGAATCCCTTCGTTCCTGCTCTCTCCTCCCCGCATCTGTTCAACACGGTACGCCGCGTCACCGATCTCAATCTCACATATGGCTCCGTTATCGCGCTTCAGCGCACGGTTCGGCTACAACCATAACATCAACCAAGGCCCATCTTACAGTTCAGTTCACGTAGGATACAGATGCTCTGTTGCTACAGAACTGGCGCAACTCTACTGATACGTGGACGGCTGGAGTGGATTGGAAACCGGTAGCCACGAACGACCTTCAGCTATGACCAATTCATCACTTACTACAAAGGTGATACCAACTGGCAGCTTGCGGGGCTGAATTACTCTGCTCTCAAACGGGACACCCGTGAGTCTAGGGTGTCAATCTGCTCCGTCTGTTTGGGGAACTCCTTGTTACGTCACCATTCAACACCAATGGAACGGTGAATCCCACGTGCAACGCGTATCTCGCATATCAGACGCTATCAACCAATTCGCACACTTTTCCCAACTGAACAGTTTCGCTTTCAGACCTCGTCGATGTCCAAGCTGACAATGAATGGCCGTCTCCTCTACAACGATACGACGAGCGACGGCAACAACTTTTACGAACTCTTCAATGGTTTCAGTTCGCGCTGCATCCAGTGCGCCAGTCCATTACGACGGGATCTTCGCAAGGCGCAGCGCGTCAATGTTAACGGAAGATTTCGGAGTCACCTGGTAGGATCACTCCCAAGCTCTTTGTCTCTGATGTTTATGACTACTGGTACTTCCGGCAATCCGGCACTAACATCTTCACCGACACAAACTACACCGGAGCCTCAATGCTGGTGCCCCCAGGCAATCCAACTTCTGCGACGACGGCGGGCTATCAAATACTCAACCAGAAGACAAACGCCAATACGATCACGACTGCATGGGATGTGACTGTCTCATGCACGTCTCTCCCTCGGTTATCGTTATCGTAGCCGCACAATTACCCAGCTTGCAGACGTGATTCCCATCCACGAAAATTGGGGGCTTTTTGGCGCAGCCCTCCGTCCGACTCCACAGTTACGCATCAATTTCAATTTTGATGCGATGTATGCGGATAATGCGTTCACGCGTATTAGTCCGCGCCAACTTCAACACTATGTGGTTCGTGCTAGTTACCAGCCTCGCCTTGGCTCTCATTTTCAGGCAGTGCCAACATCCTCGAAAGTCGCAACAACGTAACGAACGTGAATCACCTCGATCACAATCGCAGCTTTTCGTTCGGGACATCGATCGCGCCCGGCGAGAAGTGGTCAGCTCGATATGAGTTATGGCTATAGCGATGTCTACTCCACGACGCTCTTGTGCTACGCCTCCACTCCGCCTCCACCTACAGCAGGAACGGCACCCCCAATCTGTGTCAGTGCCGGTACACCGTATAAGAGCGACGGTTATTACAATGCAGCCGACCCAGTATGGATCCTTTGGAGTTGTGTCCTCGCCATTCGAGCGCTTCCACGTGAACGTCGGCTATCGGATCAGCGCCGTCAATGGCACGACAGACTTTATGAATGTCCGCCAAGTGAACGGCTCCCTGCAGTCGTACTTCCAGTCGCCTTACGCTGGGGTGGCATGGGATCTCGAGCGGCAGTGGACGTGGAAGGCGGACTACAACTTTTACGGCTACGGCGAAGGTTTGCCAACTGGTCCCACACTGCCACGAAACTTTCACGGAAATATCATTACGCTTGGCAGTGCACTATGCTTTCTAGCTCTTTTGTTGTTGGAGTATGATTCAGCGTCATTCAAAGAGGAGGAACCTGAAACATGTTGAGACAATCCGTTCGCTTTTGCGTTATCAGCCTGCTAACTGCCAGCACGATGTGTGTGGCTCAGGGGTCAGGTGCAGATACCTACAAATCCAAGTGTCAGATGTGCCATGCGGCGGACGGAAGCGGCAACACTCCGGCAGGCAAATCGACGAAGGTTGTGCCCTTCAGTTCGCCAGACGTCGTAAGCAAATCGGACGCAGATCTTGTCGCCATTACTAAGAATGGCAAGGGTAAGATGCCTGCTTACACTGGCAAGCTCACTGATGCGCAGATCACCGACGTTGTCGCTCACATCCGTACTCTGCAGAAAAAATAAACAGATGAGACGCTGAGCGATGACTGCATCTGGAGAATTCGGCAAGAGGCGAATCAGGCCACTTGTGTTTCTTGCGCATAACCCAATCAGCCTGATCGGGATCGGGCTCACTACTGCGTCTGCCCTAATCCTTATCGGCTTCTGGGTTGTTGCAGTCGTTGGCCACGGCGGATCTGCAAATCCATATGTCGGTATTATCTTCGACCTCTGCTTGCCTGCCCTCTTTGTCCTGGGGCTATGCCTCATTCCACTCGGTATCTGGTGGAAGAAGCGAAGCCTAAAGACGGCCGGGCAACTTCCAGCCGAATACCCTGCAGTCGACCTTCGCAGTCCTGTTTTTCGCCGTACTCTAGGATTTATCCTTCTGGCGAACGGCAATCAACTTTGTCATTGTTGGTACGGCAAGCTATCGAGGAGTCGCAACATATGGATAAGCCGTCGTTCTGTGGCCAGTCCTGTCACGTTATGGCACCGGAGTGGACGGCCTATCAGGTGTCGTCCCACGCGCACGTGGCCTGCACGGAATGTCATGTTGTCTCGGGGGTGTCCGGCTACATCGATGCAAAGTTGAACGGCAGCAGGCAGCTTATACATCTTGCGCTAGGCAATTATTCGCGCCCGATCATGGCGGACGGCAAAGTGCCTGCCGCAAATAGCACCTGTCATCCACTGCCACAATCCGGATAAATTCCTCGGCGACAAGCTGGTCGTAAAGACTTCATTTGGTGACGATGAAAACAACTCCGTTACCCATTCCCTCGTACTGGTCCATGTGGGAGGCAAGGACATGGCCGGACGCCTCAGCGGAATCCATGGCGCTCATCTAGGTCATATAGAATTCATTTCCACCGACAATGAAAATCAAACGATTCCCTGGGTAGCCATCACAAATGATGACGGTTCTGTGCGGGAATTCGTATCCCCGGACACAAAGGTCCCCGAGGGTGGCCAAAAGCATTCAATGAATTGCATCGATTGCCACAATAGGGCCGCGCACTCCTTTGACACACCAGTGAATGCCTTAAACAAAGCAATGGCCAGCGGACGGCTCAATGCTTCTTTGCCTTTCCTGCACAAGGAAGGCCTTGCTTTGATGCAAAGCCGACTATGCTTCGCAAGCAGATGCGGAGGCCAAGATTACGACTGGCCTGGAGAGCTTCTATCGCTCTCAGTATCCGGATGCCTGGAGCCAGAAGAAACCTCAGATTGAGGAAGCTGGTAAAGTGCTGAGCGCGATCTATAGTGAGAATGTGTTTCCACTTATGAAGTTGACCTGGGGCACGCATCCGAATAATTCCGGACATAACGACTATCCTGGCTGCTTCCGCTGTCACGATGGAAACCACAATACGAAAGATGGAAAGAGCATCGGCAACGACTGCTCTACCTGCCACAATCTGCTGGCTGTCGATGAAGTGCATCCTAAGCAACTTGCTGATCTGGGAATGCAGTAACTACGAACCGGTGTTCTCCCACATTTCAAAACTTGAATGGTGACCAAACTAATCTCCTTAAGAATGGGAGGATAAGTCGTGTTTTTCCACGCGATAAATTAGTGTGCGGCGACTAATGTCGAGAAAACGCGAAGGCAGAGGCGAGACATACCGAAACATACAAATGTTCCCTGAGTTAGTCACACTCCCCTAAATCAATTGCTAATCGATTGAGATAAATGGTCGGGACGACTAGATTCGAACTAGCGACCTCACCCACCCCAAGGGTGCGCTCTACCAGGCTGAGCCACGTCCCGACTCTTTGCGCGCGATCCAGGCGGACCACGGCGGGGTTTGTTAGTTAAGTGTACACCGAGCGGCGTCACTTGGCTGGGGGAACATACTCCTTCGGCAGTTGGCCTCCCTCGCCGAAGAAAAACTCGTTCATCTGCTCAACCAGGAACTCCTGCGCCTCGCGCGTCCAGGGCTGGAGACGATACTCGTTCAGCAGCATCTTCTGGCGTTCCACCCATTCGCTCCATGCTTTCTTCGACACGTTCTTATATATCTTCTGGCCGAAATCGGAGTCGAACGGCGGTTCGTCCAGACCCTCCATCTCGGCTTTGTACTTCGTGCAAAACACCATGTGCGCCATTATGCGAATGAGCTCCTTCAGAAGTCTTCATTTTACGACGCTTCCCAGAATTTGCCGAACTTTGCGCCCGAGGGCGGGCGTCTCTATCTAATCCTACCGGCGCTTGCCCTTTGCCTTCTTGTTCCGGACTCGAGCTTTTGACTTACCCTTCGGCTTGGGTTTGCCGGAACGATCCGGACTCGCGTGCGTGAGATCTTTTCGCGATCTTCGCAGCGATCGTGGTGCGGATGAATTCTCGTACTCCGAAGGCATCAGGGCAAACTGCAGCCGCCGTTGCTGGCGGTCGATCCGGTCGAGAAGAACATGCACCTTCTGCCCAATCTTGAAGACCCTGCCATTTCTCGCTCCGACGATGGTGCGGTCGGTATCTCGGAAGAAATAGCGGTCGTCCTGCAGACTGACGATGGGAACCATCCCTTCTATGAAGAGTTCGTCGAGTTCGACGAAGAAGCCATACTTGGTGCAGGAGAGGATGATGCCGGTGAAGTCCTCGCCTACGCGATCCTGCATAAAGCGAATCTTCTTCCACTCGATCAGTTCTCGCTCTGCATCATCGGCACGACGTTCCGCCTGGCTTGATTCCGAGGAAATCGAGTCAAGTTCGCTGTCAGGCAGAGGGCCTTCCTGATTCTGCTTTCGTCCATGCGGTGCGTGACTGGTCGCCTTTTCTCCCCACGGCTGCGGCTCTGTGCTTGGGATTGCGAAGCCTTTGGGATCTGCTCCTGCCTGCAGCAGATAACGCAGAAGGCGATGCACTATCAGGTCCGGATAGCGGCGTATCGGAGAGGTGAAGTGCGTGTAGCTTGGCGAAGCTAGCGCGAAGTGGCCTGCGTTCTTTTCTGCGTAGCGCGCCTGCTTGAGTGAGCGCAGCATCAGGTAAGAAAGGATGCGTTCCTCGGGCTTGCCTTGAATCTTCGCCGTCAGCCGTTGATACATCTGCGGTGTCACAGGAATCGGGTCAGGGATTTCGTGCGTCTGCGCGCTTGCGGCCCGAGTTGCGCGCATCCCGTCGATCTCCACGAGTCGTCACGCGTTTTACCGGAAGGTTGCTAAATCCAAGCGTATAGCCGAATTGCGAGGCGGTTTCTTCAAACTCGACGATGCGCTTGGGGTCGGGCGTTTCGTGGATGCGGTAGATGCCGGGAATGCCCTGCGCCTCAATCCAATGCGCGACGCACTCGTTAGCCGAGAGCATGAACTCTTCGATGAGACGGTGCGACCAGCCGCGTTCGGAGCGGACGATCGCCTGCATATTTCCTTCGGGGTCGAACTGTACGACCGGTTCGGGGAGGTCGAAGTCGATGGAGCCTCGGCGCTTGCGCTTAGCGTTGAGCTTAAGGGCAAGCTCATGCATCTGCTCAAACTCTGGAACAAGCGATGAGAACTCCTCGCGCGTCTTCGCATCGCCATCGAGAATTGCCTGCACCTGCGTGTAGGTCATACGGCGCGCACTGCGGATGATGCCCTCGCAGACCTCGAAGCCAATGATCTCTCCGCGCGCGTCGATCTCCATCAGGCAGCTTTGAACGAGGCGGTCCTCGTCGGGACGAAGGCTACACATACCGCTGGAGAGGTCATTGGGAAGCATCGGAATTGCGCGGTCGGGAAAGTAGACCGAGGTCGTGCGAAGGCGTGCTTCGAGATCCAGCGCGGTTCCAGGGCGCACGTAGTGGCTGACGTCGGCGATGTGGACTTGCAGCTGCCAGTTGCCGTTCTTGAGCGGCTCGACGTAGACGGCGTCATCGAAGTCGCGTGCTGTCTCGCCGTCGATGGTGACGATTGGCAAGCCTCGGAAATCACGGCGTTTTGCCAGCTCCTTCGGTGCGAGGCTATCGACCGTCTGCTGTGCTGAATCTGCTGCTTCCGCTAGAACGTTTGCAGGGAAGACGTGCGGCAGATGGTGCTTGCGGATGACGATCTCGACGTCGACGCCGAAGGCGTCGGGGGGGCCGAGCACCTCGATGACTCGGCCTCGGGCTGGCCTTCCGGGTGACGGAAAGCCGGTGATCTCGACGTCTACGGCCAGGCCTTCGAGCGGAGTGTTTGGGTTTTCGGCCGCGGTCCAACGCCGCTGAAGCTCCTGGGCTTCTTCTCCGAGCACGCGGTGCGGCGATGCTGAGGATGCGGGGAGGATCTCGTCGCCTTCGGCGATGAGGATCGGCTGCGTCATGCGTTCGTCGAAGGGCGTGACGTAGTTACCTTTCGTGAGTGGAAGGTCTTCCCACGGGCTGCGCCGGTGCGAGCGGGCGTAGTGAAAGATGCCTACGACGGTCGGGTTGCGGCGTGTGAGGACGCGGGCCACGCGGCCGGAGCGGCGTCCGTCGCGGCCACGCGGGGCTTCGTCGACGAGGACTTCGTCGCCTTGCATTGCGCCGTTGAGCTCGTTCGGCGGGATGAAGAGGTCGTCTTCGCGGTTGCTGCTTCCATTCGGGCGGACGAAGGCGTAACCGTCGCGGTGCATGTCGATGCGCCCGGCGACTAGGCGTTCGCGGGTCGGGTGTTGCTCGATGGCGCTGCTCTTGCGGGGCGCGCGTGCGGTTTTGGCGGGAACCGCAGAAGGCATACTCCAGTGGTCGTCGTCGATCTTGACGAGGGCTCCGCGGGCGGTGATGCGGGCTAGTTGTTCAAGGAGCAGGCGGCGTTCGCGGCCTCCGCCGAGGCCGAGTTCGCGGATGAGTTGTTTATAACCGGCGCGCTGTCCGGCGGAGCGCTCGATGCGGTTGATCAGTTCGCGATCGGTGAACTTGTAAGGGTGGCCGGACATTCAACCAAGGATACGCGAGGGGTGTTATCGCTGTGCGTTGAGCGATGTGGGCTCGGGGCGGAGGAGGTTGGCTGCCTGCTCGAGCGAGGTGGATGGAGGAGTTGGGCGGAAGTCGGTCTTGACCTCGTCTTCCTGCTCGCCGATGTTCTTGAAGAGGAGCGCCTTGCCAAGGATGTGAATGTGCGATTCGGTGATCTGCCAGATGTTGGGTGCGAGCTGGCGGCGCTCTACGTTGAAGGTTCCTCCTTCGTCGAGGTGACCGAAGAGGCCGTAACCAAACTTCACCTCGTGAATGAGGCGGCCTTTGATGGTCTGGATGCGATTGCCGGGTTTTGAGACGACGATCTCACCAGCCATGGCGGCGAAGACGCGGGCCTCCATCGAGGGTGCTTCGAAGTTCGGGTCGGGCGTGAAGGCCAGAGTTGTGGAGTCGGCAGCGTCGTTCCTGGTGCTCCAGAGGAAGGCGTCGGGGAGGAGACGGAGCATGTTTTCGGCGCGCTTGTCGTCGAGCTCGCTGTCCTTGCGCTGTTTGGCCTGCTGTGAGGGATCGTGAACGAAGGACTCGATGCGCTGCATCTCCTCGTTGAGGCCGACCGAGTCGAGTGGGCGTCCGTCCTGCTGGATCTTCTTCCTTACGGAGCCGTGGTCGGTCTCGACGACGACGTATACAAAATTGCCCTCCGGCCTGCGGACGGTGTCGCGATAGCGCCAGCGAGAGTGGTCGTCACGGTCGGCTGCCAGTTCGGTCTGCACGGCGGTGCGCACGATTGCCTGCGCACGCTGATCCTGTCGGGGTTGTTGCGCTTGTGCGAGCAGACCGGCGGAAAGAAGCGACACAATAATGGTGCAGCCGAGCGAGCCAGATCTCATTCCTTCATGACCTCGTTCTGTCAGTTGGATGCGTACGGGCCAGGAATCGTCAACGAGGGGGTGGGTCCCCCTCCCTATCTATTTCGCTCAAACCATTGATTTATATAAACTTATGCGTTGGATCGTATTGCAAGATTCTGGTTCTAAATGGTTTAAGTACAAAAATATTGATTACAAAAGGGATAAGCTCTGAAGGACCGAGCCTTTCTTTTATTCCCTTATTTAAGGATAGCAAAGTGGAGGTAATTAATCGGCACTTTTATTTCTTTTAGAATCAGGGAGTTAAGCGGTATTTGGGCTTGACAGAATTTTTGGATTGGATTCGAGAAGGAGGGTACATACCTCGGGGGCTGAAGCCTACATTATGGGGCAGCCGGTTTTGGTATGGACGAAGGGATGGTTCTCCGAACTGCGGGGATTGTTTGGGCGATGAGGTGGTTGGGGCTGGTTGCACGCGGAGTCGGTTCGAAGCCTTCCTGACCATAGTCGCCCCTCATGGTAGTGGATTCACTGAGAAATTCGCGTACAAGCGAGATAAGACATTTATTATCAGCTACTTTAAGTACGTGATCGTTCCGGTACGATGCGGTTGACCTGAATCTGTCGGGCAGACCTCAGGGGCTAAGGTACGGCAGAGAACAAGCGGGCGAGGGCGGGTTAGATCAGTCTGACCATTCGACGCGAACAGCACGTTTGCCGAGGCGGAGGATGGGGGAGTCTCCGAGCTTGCTGAGGTCGATGGTTCGATCGGAGAACTTTTCGCCGTTAATGCTGACGGCGTTCTCGCCGAGCTTGCGGGTGGCTTCGCCGGTTGAGGCGGCGAGGCCGGCAAGTTGGAGAAGCTTCGGGGTTCGCAGGGCTGTGGTTTGCTGGCCGTCGGTCGCGGTGGAGAGGCCTTCGGTGGACTTTGCAATCTGAACGACGGGGACGTCTTCGGAGACGGCCTTCTGCTGAAATTGTTTGGCCCAGCTCTCGGCGGCGGCATCGGCGGCGGACTGGGAGTGGAAGTCCGCGGTGATGGTGCGGGCGAGGTTCTTCTTGGCCTGCATGGGGTGCAGCCGCCCTCCAGCGACGTCGGCCTGCATCTGCGCGATCTCGGAGCCGCGGAGGTCGGTGAGGAGGGTCCAGTAGCGCCACATCAGTTCGTCGGAGATGGACATGAGCTTGCCGTACATCTCGGCAGCGGGCTCGTGGATGCCGATGGCGTTGTTGAGCGACTTGGACATCTTCTGGACGCCGTCGAGGCCCTCGATGATGGGCATCATGAGGATGATCTGCTGGGGTTGCGAGAAGTGGCGTTGGAGGTCGCGGCCGCGCATGAGGTTGAACTTCTGGTCGGTGCCGCCGAGTTCAACGTCGGAGCAGAGGGCGACGGAGTCGTAGCCCTGGGCGATGGGGTAGATCATCTCGTGCAGGGCGATGGGCTGCTCGTCGTTGAAGCGCTTGTGGAAGTCCTCGCGCTCGAGCATCTGGGAGACGGTGAACTGGGCGAGGAGCTTGACGAGGTCGTAGTAGGAGAGCTTGTCGAGCCACTCGGAGTTGTAGCGGACCTCGGTGAGTCTGGGGTCGAGGATCTTGAAGACCTGCTCTTTGTAGGTCTCGGCGTTGGCGGCGATCTGCTCGGGGGTGAGGGGCTTGCGGGTGACGTTGCGGCCGGTGGGGTCGCCGATGAGTGCCGTGGAGTCGCCGATGAGGAAGATGACGGTGTGGCCGAGCTGCTGGAAGTGGCGCAGCTTGCGGATGAGGACGGTGTGGCCGAGGTGGAGGTCGGGCGCGGTGGGGTCGAAGCCGGCCTTGATGCGCATGGGCTTGCCGGAGGCGATGGACTGCTGGATGCGCTCCTTGAGGGAGTCGAGGGGGAGGATCTCGGCGGTGCCCTTGGTGATGAGGTCGAGCTGGTCTTCAAGCGATGGGAATGTCGGCATGGTCGTCATTTCAGTATAAAGACGGCTATGCCGGACAGGGTGAAGAAGCGCGAGAAGGAGACTCCGAAGAAGGAGAAGATCTGCAGGACGTGCGGGAGGACGTTTGCGTGGAGTGAGGCGCGGGCGCGGGACTGGGATGTGGCGAAGTACTGCAGCCAGGCTTGCAGCGGGTATGCGAAGGGAGAGCGCGATGCGGAGTTGGAGGCGGCGATTCTGGAGCTGCTGGCGGAGCGAGGTGAGGGGAAGACGATATGTCCTTCAGAGGCGGCGAAGCGTGTGGGTGGGACGGACGCGCGGCGCGACTGGGAGGGGCTGATGCAGCCGACTCGTGAGGCGGCGCGGAGGCTGGTGAAGGCGGGAAAGATTGTGGTGATGCAGAACGGCAGGGTGGTGGATGCGGAGAAGGCGAAGGGGGCGATTCGGCTGGGATACAAGTAAACCGTGGGTTAGTGGGCCAGTTTTAACTCTCCGGTGCAACCGAAGTTACCTATAACCCTGTTTTGCAGGCGACAGCTCGTCGGAGCGGTGACGTGTTGAACTTGCGGTGCATTATGAAGATCTGCATCGGCGTATATTGGGCTCAACTCAAGGCACAGGTTCAGACGCGTCCCGAGTTGTGAATTCGACGAACGTCTTCTATGTACGGACATTTCTCGCATTGTCGCTGATCTCGGCGTCGTCGCATGGAGAGGGATATCAAGCGGCGCCAACTCATGGATTGACCTGCCATCGCCATACTGCTCGTTCTCGCGGGCGTCGAGTGCATGTACGGCCACAGACGCTCACAGGCCCGCAGTCGTGCTTTCCGACGATTTCATCCGATTCGGGAGCGCTTCGCGCAATCAATCATGTGCTGGATCAAATGCTATCGTCGCGAGTCACGGGCAGTACCACAACAGCGTTCGGAGTGTGGCGTCAACGTCTACTCCCTCGAATCATCCCATACGATGTTAGGCCCGATGCCTCAAAATCTCAAAGGCGAGTTTGACTTCGACCGTGCTTTCTGGGAGTCGTGGATGGTCAGTATTCCCGCTCATTAACACCGCAGTGCCGTGAACGCCCAACGTGCTGAACGCCACCACCCGCAAAGTCGGCTTTTCGGAAACTTCAGTCATTCACTCCAAATTGACCACTACCAAACCGTGATTCTGTGGGCCATCGTGCCATGTAAGCAGGTATCGTCTCTCGCGGCGAAACGCCTGTCCCATTCGGCTTCGCTCAGGGCAGGTTCCCCGACTGCGCTCGCGTTGGTCGCTTCGCTCAGGATGACACTTTAGGTGGTGATTGTTAGTGATCTTGACGGCACGTTGTCAGTAGGAGGCTTCTATACTGCTGCGCATGGATGCTGAGAAGATGCGCGCGATGCTGCTGAAGCTGCCGCATGTGGCGGAGACGATGCAGTGGGGCGCGAACCTTGTCTTCTGGGCGGGAGACAAGGCGATTGGCGGAAAGATGTTTGCCGTGGTGGACCTGGATGGCAAGGGCGGGCCGGTGATCTCATATGCCGCGGGGGCGGAGCGGTTTGCGGAGCTGGTGGAGCGGGACGGCATAATCCCTGCTCCTTACCTGGCGCGAGCGCACTGGGTGGCGGTGGAGCGGTGGGATGTGTTTCGCGCGAGCGAGTGGCAGAGCGAGCTGGAGGCGGCGCATGCACTTATCTATGCGAAGCTGCCAAAGCGGACGCGCGATGTGCTGGCGATGCCGGACGCGAAAAAGCTGATCGCCGCGAGGAAGAAGAAGCTGGCGGCGCTGGGGAAGACTCGATAACCGCGGCCTAGCGGTGTTTGACCACGGCGTCGAAGTGGTGCCAGTGAGCGTAGATGAGGAAGACTTCTAATAGAGCCACAAAGAGAGCCATGGGTAGTCCCTGCGGCATCATGGTGACGTGGTAGAGCAGGATGACGACGATGATGGGGCCGAGGATGGTGAGGGCTACCCCGATATACCGACCGATGAGGAGAAGCACGCCCGCGATGACGTAGAGCGCACTGATGAAGGTGAGCCATCCGTACTTGAACATGATGGTGAAGAGGGTTCCCGAGTCTCCGGGCGGGAGCTGCATGGGTAGGAAATGAAAGAAGCCGTTAAGGCCGAAGACGGTGAAGATGAGGCCTAACAGGATACGGGCGATGAGTACGGCGATCTTCACGAGCGTTTCTCCTTTAGAAGGGGAATGCGTGCGTAAGACTCCAGTTAGAGTTGCACCATGATAGTGGATTGAGTAGCGTCAAGACTATGGGAGATACGGTCGGGAGTGGGATCGCGCTGTCGCTGGAGGGGCGCGTGGCGCTGATAACCGGAGGGTCGCGCGGGATTGGCGCAGCGACGGTGAAGATGTTCCGCAAGGCTGGTGCGCGAGTGGTCTTCAGCTATCGGGCTGCTGAGTCGCAGGCTAACGCGTTGGTTGCGGAGTGCGGCGGCGAGGACGTTTGCCGCGCGGTGAAGCAGGACCTGGCAACGGCTGATGATGGCGATGCACTGGTGAAGGCTGCCATTGCGGCGTTTGGGCGACTGGACTGCCTGGTGGCGAATCACGGAGTGTGGCCTCCGCACGATGCGCCGATCAGTGAGATGAAGGACGAGCAGTGGCGCTCGACGCTGGGGATCAATCTCGACAGTGTATTCGGGCTGGTGCGGGCAGCGGTCGCGCAGATGAAGCGGCAGACGAGGGTAGACGGTGCGCGGGGGCACATTGTGCTGGTCGCGTCTACGGCGGCACAGCGGGGAGAGGCGTTCCATGCGGACTATGCGGCGAGCAAGGGCGCGCTGGTGAGCATGACGAAGAGCCTTTCGAGCGAGCTGGCAGGTGAGGGGATCTATGCGAACTGCGTGGCTCCGGGCTGGGTGGTGACGGAGATGTCGGCCGCTGCCCTGAATGACCCGGAGACGTCAAAGAAGGTGCTGGCGACGATACCGCTGGGCCGAGCGGCACGGGTGGAAGAGATCGCCGGTCCTATATTGTTTCTGTGCACTCCGCTGGCGGGATTTGTCTCGGGTGAGATATTCAACGTGAACGGCGGCGCTGTGCTGGTTGGATGATGGGAGTTGCGATGAAGCGATTGGTTTGTCTGCTGACGGTGCTGATGGGAGTGAGCGCGAACAGCGCATGGGCGCAGGCGCGGGATATTCCGAGCGCGGCGCCGACGCAGATGAAGGGCACTCCGGAGGAGCAAGGGAAAAGGCTGCTGGACGAGATGGTGGATGCGCTGGGTGGGCCGGCGTGGCTGGACCGCCACAATGTGCAGGTGTGGGGTCGAACAGCGCAGTTCTATCAGGGACAGCCCAACGGTGTTGGTATTGAGTACACGGGATGGCGGACGATTTCAGTCTCCGACGCAGGTGGGAGCGGAGCGCATTGGATTTCTGACAGACAAGAGCATGATTCTGCCGGGGAAGAAGATCGATGTGATTCAGCTATGGACCAGCGGACACGGCTATGAGCTGACCTTCAAGGGACGAACAGATATTCCGAAGGATATTGTGGCGGACTACGACCGGAGGATGCGGCACTCGATTGAGACGGTGATCAAGGATTGGATCAAGGCGCCGGGAGTGATGATTCTGTCGGAGGGTACGGCGATGGTGGACCGCCGCGTCGTTGACAAGGTAACGGTGCTGAGCGCGGACAATGATGCCGTGACGATCGAGATGGATGCGACCACGCACCTCCCGACAAAACGATCGTTCAAGTGGCGCAACGAGCAGTTCAAGGACCTGGACGAGGACTCGGAGACGTACGACGACTACCACCTGGTGGACGGGCTGCCGACGGCGTACAACATTACTCGTTACAAGAACGGCGAGGTCGTGAACCAGAAGTTTTTGACGAAGGTGATGTACAACCAGGATCTGTCGCCGGACCTGTTCAATCCGGATGTGCTGCCGGTAAAGAAGAAGTAGGGCCAAGGGCGCGCCGGGTGTAAGCGGTTTATACTCAGGGCTGTCATGAGTGAATCGACTGAAAGCATTGCCGTTGCCGCGCCGGCGCCTGAGACACCTGCCGTGAAGCAGACGATGGACATTCTTGAGATCATGTCCATCCTGCCGCATCGCTATCCGTTTCTGCTGATCGACCGCGTGGTTGAGATTGAGCGCAAGCAGCGGATTGTCGCCATTAAGAATGTGACGTTCAATGAGCCACACTTTCAGGGGCATTTTCCGGACTATCCGATTATGCCGGGCGTGCTGATGGTGGAGGCGATAGCGCAGGCCGGCGGAGCGCTGCTGCTGACGGAGATTCCGGACCGCGAGAACAAACTGATGGTCTTTACCGGCATCGACAGCGCGAAGTTTCGCAGGCCGGTGGTTCCGGGAGACCAGGTTCGCATTGAGGTTAAGGTGCTGAACTGGCGCTCGACGGCGGTGCGGATGCAGGGCACGGCTACGGTTGAGGGCAAGGTGGTGTGCGAGGCTACTGTGATGTGCGCGCTGGTTCCGCGAGCGGCAAAAAAACCTGATGCCGCGGCGCAGAAGGCCGAGGGCTAGCCGCACGTGAGCGTTCACCCTACAGCGATCGTTGCCGAGGGCGCAAAGATTCCCGCAAGCTGCACGGTGGGTCCCTACTGCACCATCGGCGCGAATGTTGTCCTCGGCGAAGGATGCGTGCTGGTGTCGCATGTTGTGCTGGACGGGCACCTGACGATGGGCGACAACAATGGGATCTTTCCCTTTGCGTGCCTGGGGATGGCTCCGCAGGACCTGAAGTACAAGGGCGAGCCTACGCAGCTGGTGATCGGCGACAACAATGAGATTCGCGAGTACGTGACGATCTCGCGCGGGACTGCGGGTGGTGGCGGCGTGACGCGGGTCGGGTCTGGCTGCCTGATTATGGCTTATACGCATATTGGGCATGACTCGGTGATCGGCGATGGCGTGATTCTTGCCAACGCGGCTACGCTGGCGGGGCATGTGACGGTTGAGGACTATGCCGTAGTGGGTGCGTTGAATCCAGTGCATCAGTTCTGCACGATCGGAAAATACGCATACATCGGCGGAGGGACGACGATTACGCAGGACGTGCTTCCCTACTCGCTGACGAGCATTGAGCGCAACAATCACGCTTATGGGATCAACAAGGTGGGGCTGGAGCGCAAGGGCTTCTCGCCGGAGGAGATCAAGCAGCTTCGGGCGGCTTACAGGCTGCTGCAACACTCCAAGCTGAACACTACTGAGGCGGTCGCCGCGATACGCGAGAAGGTGGCTTCAGGGGAGTTCGGAGAGAAGGTAGCTTATCTTGCCGACTTCATTGCGAAGAGCGAGCGCGGCGTGATCAAGTAGGCGCGGCGACGATGACCCTCAACTACGGAGACAAACTCGGACTGATTGCGGGGAACGGGCGCTTCCCTTTTCTGTTGCTGGATGCGGCGCGAGCGCATGGCCTGGTTGTGGTCGTGGCGGCAATCAAAGAGGAGACCGAGCCTGAGATTGACGTACGCGCAAAGGCGGACACAAATGTGCACGTGCACTGGATGTCGCTGGGTGAGTTGTCGAAGCTGATCGAGACCTTTCAGAAAGAAGGCGTGACCCGTGCCGTGATGGCTGGCCAGGTGAAGCACAAACAGATCTTCTCGAGCATAAGACCTGATTGGCGACTGGCGAAGCTGCTGCTGAACCTGCGCACACGTTCCACTGATGTGCTGCTGGGCGCGGTGGCAAAGGTACTGGGCGATGAGGGAATCGAGCTGATCTCTTCGACGCAGTTTCTTGAGCCTCTTCTGGCTAAGGCTGGCGTACTGACGAAGCGCGAGCCGGATGAGCAGGAGCAGAAGGACATCGCGTATGGCCGCACCGTGGCGCGAGCGATCGCGGGCTACGACCTGGGCCAGACGGTGGTGATCGCGGGGCAGGCCTGCGTTGCCGTGGAGGCGATGGAAGGCACCGACGCGACGATTGAACGGGCGGGACAGTTGTTTCGCACACTGGATGTGGAGGATTCGACGCGCGACAACGGCAGTGAAGCGACAACGTTACGCCGTGCGTTGACTGTGGTGAAGGTCGCTAAGCCCAATCAGGACATGCGCTTTGATGTACCTGTGGTTGGCGTACCCACGATTCGCACGATGCAGAGTGCGGGTGCGACGTGTCTCGCTCTGGAGGCAGGAAGAACCTTGATGTTCGATCCGGAGGGGATTATCGCGGCGGCTGACGCTGCTGGGATCGCAATCGTCGCTGGATGAGGACGATGTCACGGTTTTGTCCAGAGAAGGTTTCAGCGGAGTAAAATTGCCCTGCGTCAACGGGGCACGCGTCTTAGCGGCCTGATACTCGTATATAGAGCAAGCTTTAAATAAGAAGGGGAACGACGATGCGCAAAGGGATGTGGACTGCGGTTGTACTGGCGATGGTAATGGCGTGCGGCTTTGGACTGAAGGCAAAGGCCGCTTCAGATGCACCGACAGTAGGCTCGGCGGCGCCAAACTTCACGTTGCCCTCGCAAGAGGACAAACCGGTAAGCCTGACCGATTACAAGGGCAAGTGGGTGGTTCTTTACTTCTACCCCAAGGACCAGACGACGGGATGCACGATTGAAGCACACAACTTCCAACGCGATATGGCGAAGTATGATGCCGCGAACGCCGTTGTTCTGGGTGTGAGCCTGGATACGGTTGAGGGTCACAAAGCATGGTGCTCGAAGGACACCTTCAGCTTCAAACTGCTGGCCGATCCCGATCACAAGGTCGTCGATCTGTACGGCGTTCCAGTGGCTTCGCGCGGCGACATGAAGTTCGCAGCACGACAGACGTATCTGATCTCGCCTGAAGGCAAAGTAGTGAAGTACTGGCCGAAGGTGGACGTGCAGACTCACAGTGAAGAGGTTCTGGCGGAGATCGCAGCGAACAAGAAGTAGTTCGTAGATTTTCCTGTTCACGCTTTCGGTGGCATGACAACTTCCTGAAATTAACTACAGACGCAAAAAGGCCCGGGCGCTCACGAGAAGCAGACCGGGCCTTTTTGCTTGCCTAAATATTGGGTCCCTTACAACTGTTGTACAGCCTTATTTGCCAGCCAACTTCTTTGCAATTGCCTTCTTGACGATGGCGCGCTTGATGGCCTTCTTGACGATGGCCCGCTTAATGGCCTTCTTCACGACAGCCCGCTTGATGGCCTTCTTCACAACTGCGCGCTTGATGGCCTTCTTGACTACTGCCTTCTTTACTGCCTTTTTCACTGCTTTCTTCGTTGCCAAGGTGTTACCTCTCTTCGTTGGTTTTTTACTGCTTGCGGTGCCCTTGTTGCCGGCCGCCTTCTTAGGGGCGACCTTACCGCCGCGCAGGGCACTACCCTTCTTCGCGGCAGATTTCAATGCCTTCCTTACAGCGATCTTTTTCGCGACCTTCTTTGCGATGGCTTTCTTTGCCGCCTTCTTGACGATGGCTTTTTTAATCGCCTTCTTGACGACAGCCTTCTTAATCGCTTTTTTGACCGCAGCCTTCTTCACAGCCTTCTTTGGAGCGGCAGGCTTCTTAGCAGCCGGAGTTGCGACCGGACTGCTTACCGGAACCTCTGATGCCCTGGTGGGCGGCGTGTACGGCGTGACAGGAGTGGGCGGAGGAGCGAAGATCTTCGCTTCTTCAGCGCGCTCCACGACGGCACCTCCGAAGGAATCGTTATTGTCTCCATCGTCGAGAGCATCATCGTCATCGGAAGACATCAGGACCTCTTCTTCTTCATCCTCGTCCTCAAGAAAACGATGGCTCAGATCATCTTCGTCTTCGAAGTCGTGATCGTCTGCGGCCGCTGCGTGGAACTTGATCGTCTCGTCGTCAAACATCATGATCGCTTATCCCCTGGCGCTGCTTTTGACTTTCGCAATAATTGCTTGTCTCGGCCCACCGTCTGTATTGCTTCGTGCAGTTCGATTCGACCAGGAATCGTGTTTCAGTCCCGGCACGAGATTCTAGCAACAGGATGCCTCTATGTGCCAGCGATAGCAAGCTTTCTTTTTCGTCGGGAAGCTTATCGTGCAGCTTTTGATTTGGATTTGGAAGAGGAAGATTTCGACTTTGTCGAGGTCGATTTCGCGTGTGCGCTGCTCGAAGACTTCTTCGTCGACTGCTTCGCAGAGGTGTTGGTTGTCTTAGCGTGCGCTGACGAAGATGCTGTGTGCTTTGTGCTCTTGTTGCTCGAACCTTTGCCACGGACGCGCATGCCCGGCGCAAGCTTAACCGGTTCAGCCACTGTAATTGCATGCCCCGGAACGATGGAATTTGAGGAGAGATGATTCCAGCGTCGCAGCTCTTCGACTGATACGCCGAAGCGATCGGCAACGGTGATGAGCGTGTCGCCGCGATGCACGGTGTAGCGCTGCGGATGCACGCTGGCCGCAGTAGAAACGGGAACGACAAGCTCGTCGCCCTCGTCAAGTGATTCACCGGCAGCAATGCTATTTGTCTCGGCAATCTCGGAGGCGCGGGCGTGGAGTATGGATGCGATTGTTTCCAGCGACTCTCCAGCGCGGACTACGTGGAAACGCCAACTGGAGCGCTTCTGCTCTGGTATCTCCTTGATGCGGGCCAAATATGCTTCGCGAGTGCCAGGGGGAAGATGCAGATCGAACGACACATCGTTCGGCGTACTCATGCGCAACAGGCTTGGGTTGAGAGCAACGATCTCCTGCAGTGAAGCATTGGTTACGTCAGCTACAAGGTGAAGATCGATTGCGTAGTCGATCGTCACGGTTTCGGAGAGTACGGGCGAGTCTGGCGCAAGCTTGTCGAGACCATACCGCGTCGGATTCTTCGCCATGATGATGGCTGCGATGATGCCTGGGACGTAGTTTTTGGTCTCGCCCGGCAACACATTACGACGATAGAGCTCCCAGAAGTCCGCGTAGCCGGTTCTCATGACAGCGCGTTGTACGTTGCCAGGACCCCAGTCGTAGGCGGCCATTGCGAGATACCAGTCGCCGAACTGGTTGTAGAGCGTCTTCATGTAACGAGCGTAGGCGCGGGAAGACTTCTCGGGATCGAAGCGCTCATCGAACCAGCCATTGCGCGCGAGGCCGTACGCGCCAGTGGGCATGAACTGCCACATGCCTCCTGCACCGGAGCGTGCGTTGAGCGCCTGCGGTTGGAATCCGGATTCGGCGACGGCGAGATAGATCAGGTCCTGAGGAACGCCTTCCTCGCGAAGATACTGCGAGATCATGTCCTTATACTTACCGGCGCGTTCGAGCGAACGCAGCAGATGCGCATGGCCTCCGGGTGAGTTGGAGAAGTAGCTGATGAAGCCTGCGACGTAGTCGTTGACGACGAGTGGAAAGTCGGACTGGGTGGTCTTCAGTTCGGCAGCGAGTTGAGCGTTCAGCGCGGCATCGGGCTTGAAGGTGACGTCGTTGGCGGCATCGAGGGGCGCGGCCTCAATGGTTGGCGAGAGGCCGTTGCCCTGCTTGAGCGCGGCGATTTCAAGGGAATTGACTGCGTCGAGCAGATGTTCGAACTCATCGCTGAGTTGCGGATCGCCTTTGAGGTCGAGGCCGCTAGTCAGCATGAGGTCGACGGCCGAGTCGAAGTCTGCACGCGCGGCTTCGAGATGTCCTGCACGGTAATTGTCGACGCCACTACGATATGTCTGCTCGACGCGGTTGATGAGTTGCTGCGACTTGTATGCGGCGGCCGCGTCCTGAACACTCTGCGCAGTTGTGCGCTGACTGGCCTGCGATCCACTGGAGGCTGGCTCGCCTGGCGCGGGAGCGGTGGCTTGCGCGGGGATCTTTCCAGGCGCCGCCTGTGATGCCGTGTCGTGCGGGCAACCTGTCAGCAGGGCCAGCGGGATGCACGCTACCGCGAGCGTCCATTGACGGACAAGATTGTTTCGAGGTCGCTGATACATCGTTCCTGCTCATTGTATGACGCGTGGGGCGCAGAAACCGTAGTAGTTGGTGCTCGAAGGGAGGAGAGCGGGAGTCGAGTCCACGCTGTTATCATCAAGGATTGAGGCATTGCGTCACACCGTATGGATCCAAGTCACATTCGAAACTTCGCGATCATCGCGCATATTGACCATGGCAAGTCCACGCTGTCGGACCGGCTGCTTGAGCTGACCGGCTCGTTGACCTCGCGCGAGATGCAGGCGCAGGTGCTGGACGCGATGGATCTCGAGCGCGAGCGCGGCATCACCATCAAAGCCCACACGGTCCGCATGATGTACAAGTCAAAGGACGGCGACACGTATCAGCTGAACCTGATCGACACGCCCGGCCATGTGGACTTCAGCTATGAGGTCTCTCGCTCGTTGGCTTCGTGCGAGGGCGCCCTGCTGGTCGTCGATGCGTCTCAAGGCGTCGAGGCGCAGACCCTGGCGAACGCTTATCTGGCCATTTCCAACGGCCTTGAAATTATTCCAATCATTAATAAGATCGACCTGCCGAGCGCTGACATTACACGCACGAAGGAGATGATCGAGAAGTCGGTGGGATTGCCTGCTGACGATGCGATTCCTGTCTCCGCGAAGACCGGACAAAATGTCGAAGAGATTCTTGAGGCGGTCGTACATCTTCTGCCTCCGCCAAAGGGCGACGCAGATGCTCCGCTGCAGGCGTTGATCTTTGATAGCTGGTTCGACGCGTATCGCGGTGTAATCGTACTGGCGCGTGTGATCAACGGACGGATGCGCAAGGGCCAGCGCATCAAGCTGATGTCGAACGGCAGGGTGTTCGACATTGAGAGCATGGGTGTAATGACTCCGAAGCCGGTTGAGTTGGAAGAACTCTCAGCGGGCGAGGTCGGCTTCTTTGTCGCGACCATCAAGAATGTCGCAGATACGAAGGTAGGCGACACGATTACTGATGTCGAGCGGCCTTGCGCTGAGGCGCTTCCGGGATTTGAAGACATCAAGAGCATGGTCTTCGCTGGCCTGTATACCGTGGACTCGCATGAACACGGCATGCTGCGGGATGCGCTGGAGAAACTGCGGCTCAACGATAGCTCGTTCAACTTTGAGCCGGAGTCCTCGGTTGCCTTGGGCTTCGGCTTTCGCTGCGGATTCCTCGGACTGCTGCACCTTGAGATCATTCAGGAGCGGCTGGAGCGTGAGTACGACCTCGACTTGATCACGACGGCTCCGGGCGTGCGCTACAAGATCACGCTGACGGATGGATCCGTGATTGAGGTCGACAACCCCTCGCGCTGGCCTGACCCCAGCGAGATTGAGACGATTGAAGAGCCGGTGATCACGGCGAAGATTCTGACCAATGAAGAGTACGTCGGCGGAATCCTAAAGCTGGTGGAAGACAAGCGCGGACGGCAGCAGAACTTCGAGTACGTGAGCGAGACGCGCGTGATGTTGACCTACGAACTTCCGCTAAACGAGATTGTGCTCGACTTCTACGACCGGCTGAAGTCGGTCTCGCGCGGCTACGCCTCGCTGGACTATCACCTGGCGGGATCGTGGGTTTCGCCGATGGTAAAGATGGACATCCTTGTCTCGGGCGAGCCTGTAGATGCGCTTTCGATCATCGTGCACCGTGACTTTGCTTACGAACGCGGCAAGGCACTGGTCTCGAAGATGCGCGAACTGATTCCACGCCAGATGTTTGAGGTGGCAATTCAGGCGGCGATCGGGTCGAAGATTATCGCGCGCGAGACCGTCACTGCGATCCGCAAAAACGTTATTGCCAAGTGCTACGGTGGCGACATCAGCCGTAAGCGCAAGCTGCTGGAGAAGCAGAAAGAAGGCAAGAAGCGTATGAAGCGAATCGGTAAGGTTGATATTCCGCAGGAGGCGTTTTTAGCTGTTCTGAAGGTGGGCGAAGAGTAACCAGAACGCTAGGGCAAAATCCTCTAAACGGCTCGATTTCAGCTGTTACGGATAATGTGTCTTAACCCGCCAGTAACTTTTATCTGTGGAAACCCCTGAAACTGCTTCAGTTGACTGAAATGAAAGTCCAGATCACAGAGGAACGTAAATCGCCCTCAATAAGCTGTTTTATTTCCTTTTACTTAGACATCAACGATTTGTTTCGGGCTTAACAAATAGCCAGCCGGATCGGCACAGGAAAAAAGCCGCGTCCTCGGGATACACAGGTTTTCCACAGAAATGGCATGGATGCAGGAAATTTAAATAGCAAACCGGAGGCTCTAGAAAAGAAGCCTCCGGTTTGTGCAAACGTTGATGGCTTACTGCTTGGGGGTTGTAGGTCTCGGCGTAGCCGGAGTCGTCGGGCGCGGGCGCGCAGACGGCGCACCTGCTGAGGGAGCCGAAGGTGGAGGAGCCGCGACGCCTGAGGCAGCGTTATAAGCATTCACGACAGCCAGCGTGATATCAATGTTCGGGTTCTGGCTGGCCCACATAACGTTGCTGTTCTGCTGATTGCTGACGTCGAGCAGAAGGGTGTAGCCGTTCTGCGCAACGTAGCTCTGCACAGTTGTGGAGACCTTGCGCGCGACCTTGGCATAGGCTTCCTGAAGGTCGGCCTGATAGGCGTTGTTCGCATCGTCGGCATCGCGGTTGAGCTGCTTTTCCTTGGTGTCGATGGCCTTCAGCCGGTTAGCGCGCTCTTCATCGCTCAAGGTTGCCGGTGCGCTCTGAAGCTGCTTCTTGAGCGAATCGACCTCTTGGTTGAGCGAATCGATCTGGGCCTTCTTGGGCTCGTACTTCTTCTGCACTTCCTGAACGGCCCTTTGACCCTCATTGGTGGCGAAGACAGCCTGCTCGAAGGCGATGAGCGCGATCTTCGCGGGAATGGCCTGCGGCGGAGGCGGCGGCGTGTTGGCAGCCGCGGTCGCAGGCGCAGCAGGGGCCGGGGCGGGGGTTGCAGCTGTCTGCGCCATCACAGCGGCAGTCGACAGTCCCACGCCGAGAGCGGAGACGAGAACAAGGGAGCGATTCATGCGGTGTTAGTACTCCTTCGAGGGTCGTTCAAGATTGTTGAGGGACATGCGAAACTGCCTTCGCGAGATCCTAAAGATGACGGTATGGCTACTTGGACGGTGCGGGTTTCGCCGCCGGAGCCGTAGGCCGTGGACGTGTTGCCGAAGGTGCTGATGGCGTTGGCGCCGCAACGCCCGAGGATGCGTTATAGGCATCGATGATTGCTTGCGAGATGTCCGCTCCGGGCGCCCACATTAACGTCAATCCGCCCTGTTGCTGTGAGTTGTTGTCGAACAGCATGGTGTATCCATTCTGCTGTACGTATTTGATGACGACGGGTCCCAGTTTCTGGGCGATCTTGCCGATGGATTCCTGGACGTCTGCATTGAATGCGTTCGTGGCATCTTCGCCATCCCGCTGGTATTGCTTCTGCTTGGTATCGATGGTGCGTGCTCGCGATGCGCGCTCGTCATCAGTCATCGTGGCGGGAGCAGCCTGAAGCTGTTTCTGCAGGCTATCGATCTCGGTGGCAAGCGCATCGAGCTGGGTCTTCCTGGGCTGGTACTTCTTTTGCAACTCCTGGAGTGTGCGCTGGCCTTCGTTGGTCGCAGCAGCAACCTGTTCATACTCGATGATTGCAATCTTGGCCGGAATCGCCTGGGGTGCGACAGTGGCAGGTGCGGCAGCGGGAGCCGGAGCGGCTGCCGCAGGTGTTTGCGCCTGAAGAGACGCAGTGGACAACACCGCAGCAAGAGCGGAGCCTAGTGCAACGTGGCGATTCATGTAGTGTGTGGTACTCCTTCGGGGACCGCTCAAGAGATCATCCAGCCGTAGGCGCACATCGCGACCTTCCGAGCCAATGGCCCTGCATCCGCTCGATGATGCACTTTACGAGAGTGATCATCTGTACCTCGACCATCCGGCGAATAACATATCGCCGGCAGGGAGCGAGAGGGCTGCCAGAACAGTCCGATTATAGGTCTGCGCCAGAGACGGGTCAAACAAAACCGCGCTGCAATCGCTGCAAAATCCCAAAATATGGAGCCTTGGCGTGACGGGTCTCCGGTTTTTGGACGACCCAACCCTGGAAAAGTCGGGAAGTCGCGGAAGAATGGCGTTTTTTGTTTGGTCTCAGGATTGCACGTTTGATTGGCAGGTCGCGTATCTGGGAACCGTTTGGGATCCAGCTCGCAGTACCAGCCATCGGCCAGAAAGAAGTTGCTCCCATTGATGGACAACCGAGAGTCGATGGTTGGATTCCCTTTCGGGAATCTTTTTTCTGGGAGGCCAGTGACTGGCCATTGAGAAACAAGCCGCTTCTGCACTGGAAGCGGCTGTCTTCCTTCAACATAGGCGAAGGAGACGAAATTGCAGTTTGCAAGAACCGCATGGACGGATTGCAGGCTTCCATGTAAAATTTAGGAGACACCGAAATAGAGTGCTTGCAAAGCAGATGGCTTTGCGCGTACCCTGTGTCTTGCCTCGAGAACCGGCTGTGGGTGCCGATCCTGTGTAACCACCGACGAAGCGGTTTGGGAGTGGTGGAGGCATTCGATACAGTGCACCGGCGCGACCGGGCAATGTTGCAAAGGATGAGAGGGTGATTGGAACGGCCCGGTTCAGGCGTTCCGTGCTGCCCAGGCTTGGCAGGTTGCCAGCCGGCAGCGAGTAGCGGCAATATAGACGTCCGTTTTGAGTACAACTTGAGACCGGTTTTTCCGACGCTGCAATACGGGTTTGGTTCGCGCTTCGTTCTTACGACGAAGACGGATGGACTCTTTGTCGTGGGAGTAAATCGCTAATTGCGTTTCGGCGCAACAGGAAGTGGAAGCATGACTTCAGAGCAGAATATGCCCGAGGTGCAGTCGCACCAGGGTTCCTCCGCAGGCCCCATCCAGGATGGGGACTCGCAGTATACCGGCCAGATTCCGCATGGCATGGGCCAATCAAAGAGCAGTCGGCGCCGGCGGCGGAAGCGTAAGAGCAAAGGCGACGGACCACAGGCAGCCGAGCAGGGCGGCCAGGTTCCTTCAGTGCAGGCGGCAGCGCCTTCGCAGGGATTTCAGCAGCCGTCAGGGCAGCCCTATCAGGGCGGCGGCCAGCAGCAGAACTCCGGCGGAGGCAAGCGCTGGAAGAAGAAGTTTCGCGATCGCGACCGGCAGCGGGGCGGCTCGCAGCAGAATCCCGGAAACTCGGCCGACTTCAACAGCAATGGGGGCGGTTACCGCGGCAGCGACACACACCAGCCGGGCAACAACGCTTACAAGCGTTCCAAGGGCGGAAAGCAGCAGCAGCGCGGACCACGCAGCTTCGTTGGTCCAATGGACCATAGCTACCGCGAGGTGAATGGCAACTTCGCCGACTCTCCACCTTCCACCATTGAGACAGGCGGCAATTTCCGTCGCTCGAACGGTGGCGGTCGTCAGTACGTCAGCGATTCCCAGCCGATCGACTACTCGCAGGGTCGCCCCATTCCTATTCCTGAGGACGCGCCAACGAAGATCTTCTTCTTTATCGAAGACCTCTTCTTCGTGGCGAAGATTCAGGAGACCTCGCGCAAGCTGGGAGTGAAGGTTGCCTTCGTCAAGAATGACAAGGAAGTCTTCACACAGTTGACCACCGGCGAGGAAGAGGATCGTCCGGGGCTGATCGTGTTCGACCTGAATAACGCGAACGCCAAGCCACTGACCCTGATTCCCAAACTGAAGGCCAAGCTGAAGCGCGGAACGTCGATCATCGGCTTCCTCCAGCACATTCAGGGTGACCTGAAGGCCAAGGCGACCGAGGCGGGCTGCGACACGGTGATGCCGCGCGCGGCGTTTTCACAGAACCTGCCTAACCTTCTACGACGCTACGGAACCGCCGAAGAGGACGAAAACAACTACAACCAGTAGGACCAGACTTTATACCTGCACGACGAGGTCTGCGAATTGATGGCGAAGGACCAACGTTCTGTCACGATCAGCGTTGTCATCCCGTCGTACAACGCCGGCGCACTACTGAGAGAGACTCTCGATAGCGCACTGGCTCAGAGCAGGCCCGCCCACGAGATTATCGTGGTCGACGACGGTTCGACCGACGACACAGCGCAGATCGTTGGCGAATACGGCGGTGCGGTTCGCTATCTCTGGCAACAGAACCAGGGACAGGGATGTGCGCGAAACACCGGTATCGAAGCTGCGACAGGAAACTGGATTGCATTGCTCGATAGTGACGACCTCTTTTTGCCCGATCGTCTCCGTCGAGCCGCGGAGACAATTGAGGCAAACCCTCAACTTGTAGTCGTCTATTCGGCCTTTGACTATCTGTACGGAGACGGCAAACGCCGGTTCTGTGCTGCATTTCCTGCACATGAACTTTGGCCTGCACTGCGCTATCGTTCGCCGATACTGCCTTCCACGACGACCATTCGCCGGAGCGACACGCTGGCGGTGGGGGGATTTCGCAAAGTCTTCATTGAAGATTGGGACCTTTGGGTCCGGCTGATCCGAATCCATTCAGCGGCTGCCTTTCAAGACGTTTCGGAGAGCCTGGTTTTGTATCGCCGGTGGGATGGCAATGCGACCAATAGCCACGTCAAATACGCCAACGGCATGCTGGAGCTGGTAGACCAGACACTCGTGACCGATCTGTCCGGGCTTAAGCGCCTCTTCTGGAAGCGGAGGATCGAAGCCCGCATTCATCATGAGCTTTCGGTCGAACTTAGACACCATAACGACTCGCGTTACATGCAGCACGCGGTGACGTCGCTTTGTAGATGGCCCTTATGGGGCAAGATCGTGCCTGCAAGACGTTACAAAATATTCGCCAACATGTTATACAAACGTGCGCGCCGCCTGGATTAGCCCGGAGGCCAGTCCATGGGGCGACCACCCAACAGATGCAGGTGCAGGTGATGCACCGTCTGCCCGCCGTCATCGCCAGTGTTAATGACGACACGATATCCTTTGTCCAGCTTGTGTTGACGCGCGAGATCAGCGGCAGTCGTCATCAGGTGTCCGAGAAGAGGCTTGTGCTCCGCTGCAGCCTTCGCCTGCGATGAGATGTGCTCTTTTGGAATGATCAGCAGGTGAGTGGGAGCCTGTGGATTGATATCGGGGAAGCCGATACAGTGCTCGTCCTCATAGATGCGGTTGGCGGGAATTTCTCCTGCGATGATCTTGCAGAACAGGCAATCGGAATGAGCTCTTGGCGTCGTACCCGTTTCTTTCATTGGACCGTCATTTCGCGAAGTACTTTGGATGCTTCCCTTCAATCCATGGGTTGTACGCAGCTGCGAAGGCGGCACGGCTGGAAACTGACGGATGACTGAAGGTCCAGAACTCGACGAAGGGCTTCGGGTTGGGATCAGTGAGAGACAGTTCGCCCAGCAACTGGAAAGACTGCTGTGCCACAGTTTGCGGATCTGTGACAATGCCGTGAATTGCCTCCTGGCCATAAACATCTGCGTCGTGTTCATGCATTCGGCTGTAGCCGTTGACGATGGGCTCTGACAGAAATGAGAGTACGGCGAGCACCAGTAGAAGGATCACTAACGCTCCCCAGTCGTTCTGTGAAGGTATGCGCCAACTTGTGCCATATCGTGAGATAAGCCACCGCACGCCTCGAAATCCCAGGTAGAACTCGATCAGCAAAAGCACGCCGAGGAAGATGAGCGTCTTTGGGATGTGACTGAGCACGTAGTGGCCCATCTCATGGCCGAAGATGAAGCTGATCTCGTCGGGCGTGGCCTTCGTGATGGAGTTGTCCCAGACGACGACGCGCTTGGATGCCCCATAACCAGTGACGTAGGCATTCAGCGTCGTTACTTTCTCGCTGGCCTTCATCAGGAACATACGATCGGGCGGGATCTCGATGCCGCCGCGTGACACGACCTGTTCAAGGCGATCAACCAAGGCGGGATTGGTCTTCGCCAGAGGCTCGAACTTATTGAAGAGCGGATCAATCAGGACGGGTGCGATGAAGACCGCGACTAACACGAAGAGCATCGCCGGAATCCAGAACCAGAACCACCAGCGGGCGGGCGATTTGCGGATGACCCAGAACAGGAGCATCACCAGAAGTCCACCGAAGACAAAGGTGAGTAGAAGACTCTTCACCGCGTCCCAGGCCCAGCTCCCCCATCCCTGCACGGACTGGCCGTAGATGACTGCGGCGTGATGCCCATATAGGTCGAGTGGTAGATCGAGGACAGTACTGGCCAACAATAGAAGAAGCGTGAAGGCGAATCCCTGCGCCCAGCGATTCTTGCTGAGGTTGACCGCGACGTTACGCATGCGAGCGACGACGCCGAGCGCCAGCAGCAGAATCAGCTGCAGGATGCCCCATGCGCTGCCCAGGAAGTCGAGGATGACGCGGATGCGCGAATAGGCGATGGCTCGCTGGAGCTTCTCCGGCGGCAGCGAGTAGGCCGGACTGGCCGATGAGGGTTGCTGCTGTTCCGTCTGCGCCTTGGGATGGCGGGTTTGGTTGCGGAGGAGCCTGGGCCTGAACCTGCAGGGTCGAGAGTGCCGCGACACAGATAAGGAAGAGAACAAGGAGGATACGAAGGCGCATAGGCGTGGTTGCTGCTCCTGAGGTTCGGTGCTCCGTGGGGTTGAGTCAGTTTGCACGATTGCTGGCGTAGCCGCAATCCTTACATGAGCCTAAGAAGAGGATTTGAAGGCGTTTGCTGAGCTAAATCAGCATCGGTTTCGTCCAATGGCACAGACTGGACGGACCGAAGAAGCTCGCATCACCAATCCGGCGCACTTCCGATACACTCGGCTCAGTCAGATTCCCGCAGGTGAAACGAGTTTTCTTTCGATGAAGCGATATCGCGCAGTATCTTCCGGTCTGGCCGGACTTGCCCTGGTTCTCGCCCCTCTTCCAGGCCGGATGCTTTGGGCCGATGCCCTCAAGCCCCAGACAAACACCGTTTTGATCGACGCTATGGATGCGGAACTGCATCGGGCTTTGTCTTCGCTGGGGACCAGCGGCGATGCCAGCCAACAGATGAAGCCCTACTTCCTGAGCTACGCTGTCTCCGACTCCGATAGCTTCACCATGACGGCGCAGTATGGAGCCATCTCGGCTACTAATCAAAGCCGAAGGCGCATAGCCGACGTCCAGCTGCGTGTGGGTCTGCCGCAGCAGGACAACACACATGGCGACCATCGCAACAGTGCGCTGACCACTATTCCCCTGCCCCTGACCGACGACCGTGAGGCGATCGAGCGGAGCCTCTGGTTTGCAACCAACCGTGGCTACGCCAAGGCGCTGGATAGCTTCCGTACCGTGAAGACGGAACAGCAGGTACGCGCAAAGGAAGAAGACGGCTCGGGCGACTTCTCAAAGGAGGAGCCGAAGACTGCCATACTTCCCTCTTCAGCGCCGCTGGTTGTCGAGAAGGCTGCATGGGAGAAACGTCTGCGCGAACTTTCCGGAGTGTTCCGCCAGTATCCGGATATCTTCTTCGACAATGTGATTCTGCAGGCTACGACGGAGACGGCGTACTTCGTCTCGTCGGACGGCACAAAGGTGGCGACGCCGAACCAGGTTGCGCGGCTCATCATCATTGCTCGTACGCGTGCCGCGGACGGCATGGATCTGTTCCGGGCCGAGACCTTTGAGGCTGACACACTCTCCCATCTGCCCGACCAGAAGACGCTCAACGAGAAGACAACGGCGATGGCGAAGAATCTCGTCGATCTTCGTTCCGCGCCTGTCACCGAGCCATTCAACGGACCTGCGATCCTCAGCGGGCGCGCGTCGGCTGTGTTCTTTCACGAGGTGCTCGGTCACCGGCTGGAAGGCCAACGGCAACGTGGCGACGACGAGGGCCAGACCTTCACCAAGCTCCTGGGCAAGCAGATTCTGCCCAGTTTTATCAGCGTGACCGATGATCCCACGCTGAAGACCTTTGATGGTGCTCCGTTGAGCGGGCACTACAACTACGACGATGAAGGGCAGCAGGCCCGCCGCGTCGATTTGATTAAAGATGGTGTGCTCGAGACCTTTCTGATGTCGCGGCTTCCCATCGCCAGCTTCTCGAATTCCAACGGGCATGGGCGCGCCGAAACCGGACGCATGCCGACGGGTCGACAGGGCAACCTGATCGTCACCTCAACAAAGACCGTCAGCGAGAAGGAGCTTCGCCAGATGCTCATCGACGAGGCGAAGAAGCAGGGCAAACCTTATGGGCTCTACTTCGAAGACATCTCGTCAGGTTTCGCGGTCACGACACGCCGATCACCGCAGGCCTTCCAGGTGATACCACTGGTCGTCTACCGCATCTTCGTCGATGGGCGTCCCGATGAGTTGGTGCGCGGCGTTTCTATTGTCGGAACACCACAGGCGGCGCTGAATCGCATCGTTGCGACAGGCAACAAACAGGATGTCTTCAATGGCATCTGCGGCGCAGAATCGGGAAGCATTCCGGTCAGTGCAGTCGCTCCCGCGATGCTGGTCAGGGAGATCGAGACGCAGCGGCAGGCACAGGGCACGGCGCGTCCGCCCATAATTCCGCCACCGCCTGTGACGGGCTCCGGAAAGGAGGCCAAATAATGAAGAGGCTTCTTTCATCCACAATTTGCGGCGCTGCGCTTCTTACGTTCCTTTCGGTCTCCGGAGTCTGCGCGGCCCAGACAGACGATCCGCTTTTGAAAGCCATGCAGGCTGAGCTGGAACGCGAGAAGACGCAGCTTGTTCTTCCCGGCATGCAGCATCCTTACTTCATCGAGTACCGCCTGGACGATTTCTCCACCTACGAGGCAGTCGCCAACTACGGTGCTCTGACTCGCGAGGAGGAGAGCCAACGACGAATCGTTCGGGTAACGGTGCGCATCGGCAACTACGCCTCTGATTCGAGCACTGGCCGCGGCGACGGCACTGTGCAGCTTGGCCCGCAGGACAACAACCCCGAGGCTCTGCGTTGCGCGCTATGGCTCGCCACAGACGATGCGTACAAGAACGCGCTGAGGGCCTTCTCAGGCAAGCAAGCTACTCTCGAACGCTTTCAGCAGAAGCGCGATGAGAATGACTTCTCGCAGGAGAAGCCGGTCGTACACATCGAGCCTCTGCGCAAGCTGGAGATCGATCGCGCGGAGTGGAAGCGCCGTATCGTTGAAGCCAGCGGGCTCTACGCCTCCGCGCCGGAGGTTCGGGGCTTCGCGGACCAGATACAGTACTCCACCGGAAATCTCCGCGCCATGGTGATCAACCGCTATCTCGTCAACACAGAGGGTACGACGTTGCGCTATGGCATCAGCGCATACAACAACGCCATCAGTGTCGGCGGTCAGGCCCCCGACGGTATGCGCCTGGGACGCGACAACGGCTCAGTCGCCGTAACCGCGGCTGAGCTTGAGAGCTGGCCTTCATTCCGCAAGCGCGTAATCGACGACCTGAAGAGCCTCGACGCACTGCGCAACGCTCCAGTCGTCAGTGCCGAGGACTATCACGGTCCCATACTCTTCTCGGGTGATGCAGCCTCCGACGTGATGAACCGGCTCTTCGTGCCTAACATTGAGGCCGACCGACCGGAGATGGGCACCACCGCACGCACGACGGGGACTTACAACTCGAGCTATAAGGCGCGCGTCCTTCCATCTTTCATGGACGTCATCGACGATCCGCTGGAGACTAAGTTCGCAGGCCAAAACGTGGTTGGTGCGTACCAGTTCGACGACGAAGGCGTTCCGGCGCAGGCAGTTCATATCGTCGACAACGGGCGACTGGACAACTATCTGGTTGGTCGCGAGCCAGTGAAGGACTTCCCCAACTCCAACGGGCATGGACGCGCGGCTCCCGGCGCGCCCTCACACTCGCGCAGCGGCGTAATTATCTTCAAGCCCAACACTCCGGTGCCCGCAGCCGAGATGAACAAGAAGCTGCTGGCGATGGCGCAGGAGCAGAAGCGCGATGTCTACGCCGTGGAGACGATGGGCGGGGATATTCCGCGGCTGCTCTACCTCGTTCATCCCGATGGCAGCCGTCAACTGGTGCGGGGCGCGGTCTTCGATGAGTTGGACAACCGTAGCCTGCGCTCGGAGATTGTGGCAGCCGGTGACGATTTTTACGTCAACGACTCTCTGGGAACTCTGCCGCAGACCACGATTGTGCCAAGCTTGCTGTTTGGTGACATCGGCGTGAAGCGCTCTACCGAGGAGCAGCAGAAGCTTCCGTACTATCCTCCGCCGCCAGCCAAGTAATGCGCGAAACAGGTAAGGACGCTAAGAGATGCAATTCGATCTGAAGACGCTGCAGCTGTTCACACTCGCCGCTCTCTTCGCCATGCTCTATCTAGGACGCATGGTGAAGGGATCGCCGCGCGAGACTGCCGAGGGCCTCGCCTTCCCGCTGAAGCCCCTCGTCGTGTGGAGTCGCGCGATCATACTTCCGCTCTACTTCATGTTGTTTGCGTGGCCAATGTGGCAGGCTCACCACAACATTCCACTGTGGCTGCCATTGCTCATCCTTGCGCTGATGGCGCTGGTGCTCTATCAGATGCCCGGCACCATCGTGCTGACGCCCACGGCGCTGATTCAGCGGTTCTGGCTGCGCGGGACGAAGACCATCCAGTACAACGAAGTGATGAGTATCCAGATGATCGGCGCCGGACGCATGACCCGCGTGCTTGGCGATAATCGCGTAAGCATCACGCACACCTGGAACCACAGCGCCTCAGAGCAGTTTCGCAAGGAGTTGGAAGCGCGCACGGGAAAACGCGTAATCCGCTAGCCGGTCAGTCAGTGCGAACGAGATAGGGTGCGGCTCCCGAAACGTGGATGCTGCCGGCAACCTCGGTTGCGTGGGCTTTGTCAGGTCTCGCCGGGTTGATCCGGACCCAATGACCCGTGGGGCCGGGAAACTCGATCACCTTCGCGGTCGTGTAGCGGCGGATCAAGTCGTTCTTCAGCTTCACCGCATCCTTCTCCTTTTGGAAGGCGCCCACCTGCACGCACCACCGGCCTCCGGGGATGGCGGTGGGACTGGCGCTGGGGCCAGGAGTCCAGGCCTCTACCCTTACGTTCGCTACACCCATGCGATAGAGACCGGTCGCCTTGGCCGCAGCCAGCGACAGATCGATGATTCTTCCGCTCACAAACGGCCCACGATCTGTGATCTTTACCATCGCCGACTGGCTGGTAGTCAGGTTGGTTACGCGCACCATCGACCCCAGGGGCAGGGTCAGATGCGCCGCCGTCATGGCGTTCTGGTCGTAGACCTTGCCATCGGCACCTTTGCGACCAGCGTAGGGGGGGCCGTACCAGCTCGCCAGGCCGGTCTCAACCAGCGAAGGCTTTCCGTGGATATCGGGGGGCAACGGAGCCGGCAAAGGAACCGCAGCTCCAGATGAGTTGCCTGAAGGTGGACGCGAACTGCGACTGGCTTGTGTTGCTGGCGTTGATCCCGCGGCTGGTGGCGGAGGCGGTTTGTACGCCCGCTGGGTCTTTTTGTGGCAGCCGTTGGTTGCCAGCGCAAGGGCCGCCAGCAATGCCGCGTAGCCCAGGCGGTACTTTGTCACGGCTTGGGCGCTTCCTTTGGAGGCGAAGTGCGGCCGGCGCGCTCATCCATGCGCTGGGCCAGCTTGTTCAGCTCTCGTGCCGCGGCGCGCAGGGCCTCGGAGCCATTCTTGCGGATGTCGGGAACGACCTGGTCATTAAAGTAGCGAACGAAATCGCGCACATCTTCTTCGATGCGAGCGCTGGTTTCGTGCAACCGTTCCTCCCAAGGACCCTTCGGATTCTCATTTGCCATAACCGACACATCTCCACCGTTCATTATCGGAAGGTGGAAAAGAGTCGGTCAATGAGGCAAAAAGCGATTCCACATTGTGGTGCCGAGGTGGTAACGTCGTTTCTACAACGGATAATCACTCCTTGGGCTAAGCAACGTGATTCACAAGGGATGCGTCTTCTTAAGAAAGCGTCAACCCAGCGTGCCCGCCTCTTTCCGAGAGACGCCGGGACCGTAAGTCAGTTCTTCGAGGTATTTTCGTGACGCTTCCAGTGTCTTTCCCTTCGGTGCAGCGCCTGTTTCTTATTGCCACTCTCCTTTGCGCTCCAGCGCACTACGCTTTCGCCGATTCCACTGAGCCACCCGCCCCCGTTGCGGCCGCGGCTTCGCTGCCAGATTCTCCAGGGGCTCTGGTCGCTGCTTCAGCTGGCTTCAGCAGCTCGAACGACAGTGCTTCGTCTGCTGATGGTCAGGCGGCGACGGCGAAGACCGGTCCGGGGGCGACAGCGACAGCCAGCGTTGGAACTGAACCCCTTCCCCGAGTGAAGTTTGTCTATGCAGGCAAGACGGCACCGTCGCAAACGGCCACGGATAAAGTAGTCCTGGGATTGCGAGAGTCCATCACGCCGTTCAGCATGATCGCGTGGGTCTTCTCTGCCGGGTGGGCGCAGTTGATCGACGGCAGCCCGAACTATGGCACCAATGGCAAGGCCTTCTCCCAGCGCCTCGGAGCCGCAGCGGCTCTCGGCGCCAGCAAGGAGATATTCTCGGACTCCGTCATGGCGCCGATCTTCCATCAGGATCCTCGCTACTACCAGCTTGGCCACGGCCATAAGTTCATCAACCGTGCGATCTATGCGGGGACTCGGCCTATTATTGGACGTACCGACGGTGGTAAGACCATCCCCAACTATGCCTTTATCCTTGGAACCGGGGGGGCCGCGGCGCTCACAAAGACCTATTACCCTGATCGAAATACGACAACCGGTCAGCTCTTCCAGACCTGGGCTACCTCGCTGGGTGGCTCCTCCCTTGGTTATCTCGTCAGCGAATTTGGTGGCGAAGTAATCCAGAAGCTTCACATCACGAAACCCAAGTAATCGTCCCCGGTTCTGGGTCAGAATCCTTGACAGGGAAGAACTGGTGATCATGTACAGGGTTTTCATTCTGGGGCTTCTCATCTCTACGGGAACGGCTGTGGGCCAGACAGCGGTTCAACCGATTGATGCCTCGGCGCCGGTAGAAACAGGAGCACCTCCCGACAACAAAAGCTCTACCTCCGACGGCTTGCCGGATTCGCCCGGCGCCGTCGCACGGCAGGAAGACGTGGTCGCCGTCGGGAAGACCTCAATCAGGTCGAGCGGCAAGAAGGAACACCACTGCGATGCCTGGCATGCCGTCGGCATGATCGCCTACGACCCCAAGAAAACGGGTGAGATTCCGCCGCGATGCAGCGAGCTCGTCTATCCCTATCAGCGTTTTCTCGAGACCAACGTCACGATTCCTCTTACCCGAAAGCAAAAGGGCTATCTGGCGCTTCACGCCGCTACTGATCCAGGCGCTTTAGGGACGATCGTCGGAATCTCTGCAATAAGCATTGCAGCCGACTCGCATACGGCCTATGGGCCAGGATTCGGAGGCTTCGCAGAGTTGGCCGGGGTCAGCCTGCTGCAAAATACAACCGGAGAATTCTTCGGCACCTTCGCGATCCCTGCACTTGTCCACCAGGACCCGCGGTACTTCCGCATGCCTGACAAACCCTTCCGCAAACGCCTTATCTACTCCATCACCCGCAGCTACATCTCGCGCAGCGACTCCGGAAAGGCGATCCCCAACTACGGTGTCCTTGGCGCCTACCCTATCACCGCTGAGCTCTCGCAATCTTTACGTCCCTGGCCTAGAGACGGATGGCGCCTCCACTGCGCAACGAATTGCCATCGGGCTTGCGCTGGATCCGGTCAACAACATCATTAATGAGTTTCTGCCCGACGTTGCCAAACACGTTCACGTCCGAATCATCTTCGTTCAGCAGTTCGTGAACAACATTGCCGTCACCCAGGGCGGTCTGCCGTAAATCACCGGTTTTCGATTTGGGTTACTTTTCTGCACCTTTCTTCGTGCATCCGCTTAGCCGTCATGTGTCGCCATTCAATGCAGAATTTCGCCGTTCGCTTGCCGGGACTTCGATTCGGACCCCCTTCTGGGTAGTGTTAATAACGAACGAACCCATTTCCCTGCATCTACTTATCCGGATGCGGAGCCCATGGGGTCGAATCAGGGTGTCTACTTCCGGCGGCGCCCCGGGCCCGGTACGATCGAAGAATTACGTTCAGGCTTGCAAAGACTTTTAAGACGGAATCCATCAGGAGACAGAAACGCATATGGCAAAGTCCGCGAAGTTAGCCGAAAAGGCTCTCACGTATGGAGCAAAGGCCGCTTGGGCCGTGTTCGACAAACTGAACTCGATCTCGCCCAACCCGAGCTTCACCCCCAAGTGGAGCGACAAGCCGCTGCTGAAGAGCTACCAGAAAGAGAAGCCCCCGCTAGGCTGGCCGCGCACGACCGACTCCCTCTGCCCCAGGTGCGTCCCTGAGATCCGCCAGCAGATCGTGGACGGCAAGCTGCCCCACGAGATCCTGCTCAACGAGAAGGTCGGCGAGATCAAGGCCCAGATCATCGAGCGCGACGGCCAGATCCTTATGGTTAAGGACTGCCCCATCCACGGCCACTTCGAGGACGTCATGTCCATCGACCCGCCGATGATGAAGCACCTCGAAGACGTCTTCCCCGGCCGCGACATCCGCGCCCACAACGACGAGAAGCTCCACAACCACGGCACCTCGACCGTGACGCACGGCCGCGGCTCGGTTCTGACCATCGACCTGACCAACCGCTGCAACATGATGTGCGATCCCTGCTTCATGGACGCCAACCAGGTCGGCTTCGTCCACGAGCTGACATGGGACGAGATCAAGACCATGCTCGACAACGCGATCACCATCAAGCCGCGTCGTCAGATGTCGGTTCAGTTCTCGGGTGGCGAGCCCACGCTGAGCCCCTACTTCCTCGACGCCGTCGCCTACGCCCGCAAGGTTGGTTACAACTCCGTTCAGGCCGCGACCAATGGCATCGAGTTCGCCAAGTCCAAGGAGTTCGCCAAGGCTGCTGCTGAGGCTGGCCTTCGCTACGCTTACCTGCAGTTCGACGGCATCGGCAACGCCGCCAACTCGCACCGCAAGGTCGGCAACTCGTTCGACGTGAAGCTCCAGGCCATCCACAACCTGCACGCAGCCGGCGTCGACATCGTTCCCGTCACCTGCATCATCAACGGCATCAACAACGAGCAGGTTGGACGCATCATCGAGTTCGCCCTCGACAACCCGAAGAAGATCAACTTCCTCTCCTTCCAGCCCGTGTCCTTCACCGGCCGCGACGAAGAGGTCTCGGACGAGCGCCGCATGGCGCAGCGCTACACGCTGTCGCATCTCGCGCACGACGTCCGCAACCAGACCGGCCTCGGTGAGAGCACCCGCGACTGGTTCCCGATCTCGTTCATGTCCACCTTCTCTGACTGGGCCGACCTGGTTCACGGACCGGATCACGACTGGGGCCAGCTCTCCTGCGGATGCCACCCGAACTGCGGTATCGGCATGGCGCTGATGATCGACAAGGAGACCAAGGAAGCTGTTCCGGTCACCGCGTTCCTCGACGCTGTGCAGCTCGCCAAGGACGTCGCCCGCATCAACGACGCCGCCCGCGGCAAGTTCCTCTCCATCGTCGGCGTTTCGCTCGCGCTGCTGCGCAACTACAACCCCTCGAACGCTCCTACGCACTTCAAGATCGTTGACCTGCTGCAGAAGTTCGACAAGTGCTTCGGCGCCACCGGCCGCAACTACGGCAAGGTGACCGGCGACCGCACCATGGCGGACATCGAGAAGCGCCGCGCTGACCGCTGGAACTTCCTCTTCATCGCCGGCATGTGGTTCCAGGACCTCTTCAACTACGACTTCCGCCGCACCGAGCAGTGCATCATTCCTTACGCAACCCAGGAAGGCGAGATCAGCTTCTGCGCCTACAACACCGGCGTTGGCTGGAGAAACATCATCGAGAAGATGCACATGACTGCGACCCTCACCAAGTGGTACGAGGAGCACGGCCGTCATGAGATCTTCGCCGGCGGTAAGAAGGTTGGTATCGAGAAGCAGGAGAAGTATGACCTGGTGCTGAACCAGGCTCACGTCGACTCCGCCGCCAACGATACCTTCGAGAAGTCCGGCATCGCCAAGAACGCCCGCGAGGAGAAGATCCGGGCGCGCGACGCGAAGATCAAGCAGGACGCAGAGAACGCCAAGATGGCGAAGCTCTACCGCAAGGAAGTCCTCAAGGAAGCAGAGCAGCCAGGCTTCATCTCGCTCGGCGAGATCAAGGCAGCTCCCGCGCCCGCGAAGGTCGAAGAGACCGTCTCCGGCGACTAGTAGTCCCAGCGCTTTCAGCGCAAAACACAGAGGCCGCCAGCAATGGCGGCCTTTCTTTGCCTTCTGAGCAATAACAGGCCCCTCCCCCTCCCATATTCTTTAGAGTTAAGTGACCCGTTTTGTGTCGTTTGCGGAATTTGGACAACGCAAGATACTTATTCTGCGGGACTTAAGTACAAAGATATTGATTGCAAAGGAGATTGGCCTGATGGGGTTGGCGAACTTTTCTTTGGCCTACTTCTATTCTAGCTAACCAGGGGTAATAGATCGGCGCTTTTTGCGAGCTTATTTTTACCTGTAAGTATCGTTGTTTGTTTTACTTGCGGACGAGAGCCAAAATCATAGGGCTTGACAGGTTTGCGCGCAGGAAGAATTATTCCGGATGGCTGGAGAGGAATTTCTTGTACTGGACCTCAAGTGACTTCATGAGCGCGTCGACGTAAAAGAGCTGGCCAGCGAGGATCTCGATTCTTTCCCGAACGGCACTTGCCTCTCCCGCAGTGGGATCGGCGTCTCCCTTTTTGCCACTCAGGAAGGGTCCGAGGCTGACGCTGGCGTCGCGCACGGCTTGAAGCTCTGCGGCGTTGAACTTGTCCTGGGTGGAGTAGATGTCGGCGTACTCCTGCACGGTGGCATACGGCATGTAAGAGACTGCCGATGTGCTCTGGGCGGTCTTCCAAGCCACGTCGGTAAGCCCATGAACGCGGAAGTTGATCTCCATCCTCGCGTCTGCGGGAGCTTTGTGGTTCTGGGCGATGTACTTCAGGATTTCGACGTCGTGCTCAAGAGATTGCTGCTGTTTGTGCAACTCGGCAAAGGCCTGAGGGATTGCCCTGGCGTTATTTTGAATTTCGGTGCGAAGGCTGGCTTCGGCCTCATGAACCAGATGCCGGTGATGTGCGCGTTCGACGCAACCTTCCAGACCCAAGGCGATGAGGAGACCCACCGTGATGGTGAATAGATGGAGAAAGAAGTCGCGAATACCGTGCATCTTTCCGTGAGGAGGGTGGACGTCGAGCACCGTCGGAACCTCGTGTGTGGCGTTGGAAGATAGCGTAACAGAGGGCGACTGCGGGGCATCCCAAGGGGCAGCGTCGCCGTCTCAGGATATCTAATGGGGAAGCTGTGGGACTACAGGGCCCGAGGAGACGCAATGGGAAAGATGATTGTTCGATTGCTGATGATGTCTGTATTTGTGTTCCCGGCTGTAGCGCATGCCGACCCAATTGTTTATGACTTCACGATTACCCAGATCAAATCGTACGTCGACCTAAACGATTCTTCGACCTTCACCTACCGCAGCGGAACCTTCTCATTGACCCAAGGACAGGTACCGGACTTCGTCGGCATCGACAACAATCCTCCAGCCCCTCCGTTCTTTGAGGATATGGGTTACTACAACACTCCCTATACGATGACGGAGACGCTGCATGGCGTCGTGTTGTCGCAGTCGACAGGCATCGGCACAGTGACATTCTGGTGGGACGGAATCGCGCTGCCGAACGGTTTTCATGTATATAACTCACCGCTGCCGTTTGATCGCAACAGTCCTTATCATCCGGAGTTTGTCGCAGGACATTATTGGAACGGAAACGATCCCTTTATCTGGTACGACGTTGTGGCGGAGACTCCAGAGCCTTCGACGCTCGCGCTATTGGGAACAGGAATCGTGGGTGCGATCGGCATGGTACGGCGACGAATCCTAAGCCCATCTTGATCAAATAGGAGTCTGAGAAAAAGAAGGCCGCCAGAACTGGCGGCCTTCTTTGTTGTTTGTGATCGTGGTTGTTTGTCATCGTGCGCTATGAAGTTACTTCCACGCCATCCGAATCCTGCGTGTCAGCATCCCCGCTCCCAGGCTGCCGAGCCCGAGCAGCCCAATCAGCGGCAACTCGCTGCCTGTCTTCGGGAGAGCTTTTGGAGCCGGTTCGGCTGCGGCAGTCTGCGTCGGCTGAGGCGCCGGATTCGGGCTCTCTATCAGCAGCACCGCCACTGTCTCCGGCATCGGTTGCGCAGGAGGAGGAGTGGCAGCAGGCGCAACTCCGGTCAACGACTGGCTCTGGGAGACGTATGTCACCGGCTCCTCCGTCACCACGGTCGCGCTGATGTTCATTCCCTTCCTCAGATGGAAGGCCGACTGCTGTTGGCCATCGATATCGAACATCTGGCCCTTCGGTATGTTGTATTCCTTGTTGGTTCCGCCCGGCAGCGTGAGGATCACCTTATTCGGCGGGTTGACGTACCACACCTTCCCTTCGATCGTCCTAACCGTCTTCACGGTCGTGGGCGTCGTCTTCGTCGTAATCGTTCGCGTCAGATGCGTGCCCGGCTTCAGCTGGTGGACAGATAGCTGCTTGCCGTCCACGTCAAACCTCTGACTGTCCGGGACGACGAAGTGTTTCACCTCTCCGTTCACTCCCTTGACCACCAGGTCGTTGCCGGACACATAGACGACCGTGCCACTCCTCATCTGTGTCTCATAGGTCGATGGGTCCTTCTGTGTTGTTGAGGAACTCGTATCCTGGGCTTTGACACTCGAGGACAACATGGCGCAGCCAAACGTGCACAGCGCTGCGCGAACGATCCATCTGTTCCTGATATTCCAACCTGCACCTGCCATACTTCCTCCTTAGGGGTTCGGCCGCACATTTCCGGCTACGGCGGGATGCGCATCTGCTCGCAAAGAGGCAGAGACGATGTACCGCTCCGGTGCGCTCCCTATGAAATAAAACGGGAAACACGTCACCAGAGTGAGTGAGGATACGGGCCCGGGTTGAAGAACGGAGACATCCTGGGGGGTAACTACAGTGATTTGATCGACTACATAGGTTGCAACCGAATCGGGAAGGACGAGCTTAATCTCATCGCCTGGAGCGATGTCCTTAAGGCCGCGAAAAAAACCGTCCCGATGTCCTGCAATTCCAAGGTTTCCAGGTTGGCCAGGATGGGCCGTTCCAACGATGCGTCCCACGCCGCGGTCCAGAGTAACGTCGTCGGTGCCTTCAAGGACGGGCACCTCCAGATGAATCTTCGGAATCTTCAATATAGCCAAGGGGGTGCCGAATACATGACTCAGGCTCTCGTTGTATGCACGAATCCGCTTTTCGCTCCAAAGGCTGGTGTCAACACCGGACGCTCCCGCACCGGTATCGCTGCCGCCGTGCGCGGAGGCGACACCTGCCTGCGCCTGCGAAAATGCTGCCATCACCGTGCGTGACGCGACATAGCTGTACAGACGCATCCCCACGTAGGCGCAAATCAGAATCAAGCCTGTGGAAAGGAGTATTCGCTCAATCGAGCGGAGCAGCATCGTTCTGGGCGTAACTTTGCCGTACATAGTACGCCGTCCTCGTACAAGCTGGCCCCAGGAGAGTCAATCAGCCAAGCAATAAACAGGCGTACATCCCATTTACTCTATGCGCACGAACGATACTCCGTTTTCGTGAATTTTGGAAGTTTTCGAGCGTCACGGGAAGTGATGTATCAGATTGATTTCCCAGTAACATTCAGTGGGCATCAGCGGGACACACCTACTTCGCAAATAGGCTGATCGAGTTCAGCATTCCGCAGCAGACCTTGCCGAATTGCACAGACTTGCTTCCATGACCCGAGTCCTGCACGGCCAGCATATTGCGATCGGTGAGCCTAATGACGCTGCATAAACAATTAGCTGCCGAAAGCGGAATCGGTGCGTCGTTATTGGCGATTTCGTTTTCCACCGAATCCACAGAAGTGGTGTATTTCCACAAGCAGAAAGCTCTTGCGCCGTTTTCATTCGGGAGTAGTATTCATTTCACCGGAGGAGCAATCCTCTAGAAGGAGAGAGAAAACAAGGAGCTATCAACGAGGACCTGAGAGGAGAATCGGAGGACCCGCAAGGGAAGTCAGGATGAACCAGGAAGGAAATCAACCAGGCGATCGGGCAACCGAGAGCAAGGCGATAGAACCAAGAGACCTCTTGCAGCGGGTGTTGTAACGGGTAAGTACAGGAAAGGCGGGCTTCGGTTCGCAAGTACTGGACGGATTCGGGATGACATGATGTTGCGATTCGGTTCCGAACCGGATCTTCGAAACTCGGAAAGAAGGGGCGGTCTCTCGCAAGAGAGGTCGCCCTTCACTTTTTGTGTCGGACTGAAATGAAAATCCAGGATTGAAGTGCGGCATATGCGCTCGCTCTGAACGCTTCATACATGCCATTGGGAGTGTTCCACAGCTTCCACAGAAAATGGCTTTTTACACAGCAAAATCAATGAAATTGCCTCTTGCATCGCGCGCGCAGCGGAGTAGTATTCATTTCACCGGGGGAGCGATCCTCCAGAAGGAGAGAGCAAACAAGGCACTATCCGCGAGGGTCTGGAAGGAAAAATCAGGCGGCCCGCAAGGGCAGTCAGAAGACACCAACCAGAGAGAATCGAGTCAAGTGATCAGGACGCTGGTTGCAGGGCGATAGAGTCAAGAGAGCTTTCGTAGCGACGGTCGTAACGGTTGGTTCGGGAAAGGCGGGGCCTCACGGCTTTGCAAGTACCGGGCAGGACTGAGATGACAAGACGCTGCGGTCCGGTGCCGAATCGGATCTTCGAAAATCGGAAGACAGGGCGGACACTCGCAAGAGTGGCCGCCCTTCGCTTTTGTGGGCCAGCTCTCCGGGTGGGAGACTGGGGCAGCAGTCGGATGTCGGGGAGTTTACTTTCCTTTGCTGAGGGAAAAGGCCGGGTATTTTTCCGTTGCTTTGAGGGTGATGAGCACGCAGCCGGAGGAGAGGCGGCGGCGATCTGCAACGGATATCTTAGTCTCTGCCGGTTCGGGGATGTTCTTCATGCGGCTGGCTCCTGGCGATTCGGTGACGCAATCGTCGGCGAAGAAGATTCTGAGAGGAGCGAACAACCAGATACGCCTGCTGCGTTCCTCATCACTTTGCGGGGGCCTCATTTGAGAACAAGAAGAACAGATGGCGATGCGAGTGCGCCATGCCCTGTTTGGGCCATTCGATGGACTTTGAGGTGTTACTAATCTTTGCCAGCCAAGAGACACCAACTTCAGATTTGTCGCATGGCAGCTGGGAACCTCCTTCGAAGCCTATCAAGATGATCCCGAACTCCCTGTGACACTACCCCATTACCAAAGCGCTCAACGAGCGTAGAGATCGTTTCGCGAAGTTCAGGGAGCTTGCCATCTGCAGCCAAGAGAACAGTTCGAGCCTTGAGTTGCCGATAGTCCGTACCAGACCATTTGGATAACAACGACGCTTCCGACATCGTGGACTTCACCGATGGAATGACGAAGCGTCTCAGCAAATTTGTCAGGTGCGCTACAACTTCACTTACGTCGTCATCGTTACGAACGGTCCACTGCCCGACCCTGCAACCAGGGTCAAATTGCTCAGCACGAGCCTGCGAGATGCACGAATAATATGCGGGAGCCTTTTCGACAGGTTCATCGTCGAAACTCAATAACCGTTTTGCCGTGATTGCCACATTTACATAAAAGGTCTTCTCATCAGGCGACGACCAGCGACTCTTCTGAAAGTTGAGGATGGCCCAGCACTCATTGGATTCGAGCACAAAGTTCTGACTCGAAGCGCGAAAGCCTTCTTCCTTTAGTACTGGTCTCAACTCTTTGAGAACTTGTTTGAACAAGTTATCCGGGTCCCGGGCCAAAACATTCCTCATCGAAGGTATAGGTCAAGCATTGTCAGATGCCTCCGCGAGAACTTCGGCGAGGTGCTTCGGTCTGGCGTTGGTGTTCTGGGTGATCTGTTCGCAGCAGCTGAAGCCGTCGGAGACGATGATGGCTTCGGGGTTGTTGCGGACGGCGGGGAGGAGGACGCGCTCGCCAATTTTCTGCGAGAGGTCGTACTTGTCCTTTTCGAAGCCGAAGGGGCCGGCCATGCCGCAGCAGCCGGAGTCGAGAAGCTCGACCTCGGCGCCGGTGGCGCGGAGGAGTTCGATCTCGTCGGTCAGGCCATGCTCTCCGATGCCGGTCATGGCCTTGTGGTGGCAGTGGCCATGGACGACGATCTTCTCGTTCGATCTGCGGCGGCTGGTAGTCGGGAGCGAACTTGACGAGGAACTCGCTGAGGAGGAAGGTCTGGTCGCGGAGCTTTTGCGGCGCGGGGATCGTTGGGGAAGAGGTTGGTGAGTTCGTCGCGGAAGACGGAGGCGCAGCTGGGCTCGAGGACGACGATGGGGGTGCCGGCGTTGAGTCTGCGGCGGTGAGGGCGTCGAGGATCTTGAGGAGGTACTGCTTGGCGGTGTCGAGCATGCCGAAGTCGTAGAGCGGGCGGCCGCAGCAGAGGTGGCGGTTGGGGAGCGGTGACGCGGAAGCCGGCGTCGGTGAGGACCTTGTGCGCGGCGCGCAGGGTGGCGGGGTGGAAGTAGTTGTTGAAGGTGTCGGCCCAGAGGAAGACCTTGGGCGCCTCGACAGGCGGGGAGGTGCGGCGCTCTCCACGGCGACGGCGGGCGTCACGGGCGAGGCGGCGGTCGGGAGTGAAGGGTCTGGCGAAGCGGGGGAAGCTGCGGTTGGGGTGGATGTGCAGGAGCGTCTTGATGAGGTGAGAGATTCCGGGGGTGTTGTTGATGGCGTTGACGAGGCCGGGGGCGATGGAGGCGAGGTCGGGCCCAGCGGTCGATGCGGCCGAAGGCGTAGTGGGAGAGCGGGCGCGAGTGGTGTTCGTAGTGGTGGGCGAGGAACTCGGCCTTGTAGGTGGCCATGTCGACAGAGACGGGGCACTCGGACTTGCAGGCTTTGCAGGAGAGGCAGAGGTCGAGGGATTCACGAACCTGCTCGTTGTCCCAGTCGTTGGGGAGGACCTCGCGCTGCATGAGCTCCCAGAGCATATGGGCGCGGCCGCGGGTGGAGTGCTGCTCTTCGCCGGTGGCCATGATAGCTGGGGCACATGGTTCCGGCGTCGGTCTTGCGGCAGGCTCCGACGCCGACGCAGCGGAGGGTGGCGCGAGGCGAAGCGAGCCGTTGTCTTCGGCGAAGGCGAAGTGGGTTTTGGGCTCCCAGGGCGTGTAGTCGGCGCCGAGGCGGAGGTCTTCGTGGATCTCGTGCGCGTCGATGAGCTTGTTGGGGTTCAGTTTGTTGGCGGGGTCCCAGATGCGCTTGAAGCTGGCGGAAGGCGTCCATCAACTCTGGGCCGAACATCTTTGGGAGAAGCGCGCCGCGGGCCTGGCCGTCGCCGTGTTCTCCGGAGAGCGAGCCGCCGTGGGCGAGGGCGATGTCGGCGGCTTCGTCCATGAACTGGCGGAAGTCGAGAATGCCCTTCTCGCGTCTCGAGGTCGAAGGTGAGGCGCATGTGGACGCAGCCCTGGCCGAAGTGGCCGTACATGGGGCTCCAGTAGCCGTACTGCGTTCATGAGGGCGTAGATGGCGCGCAGGTAGGAGCCGAGCTTGTCGGGGCTCGACGGCGGCGTCTTCCCAGCCCTCCCAGCCGGTGCGCTTGCCGGGGACGAAGGCGGTGGCTCCGAGGCCGGATTCGCGGATGGTGCCAGACGCGGTGGGCTTCGTCGTGGTTGTAGATGCGGGCGTCGGCGATGTCGCCTTGAGAGCGGCGACCATGGCGCGGGCCTGTTCGTCGGCCTCGGCCTGCGTGTTGCCGCCGAACTCGACGAGGAGGAAGCCGTCGCCTTCGGGAAGCAGAGGGATGTCGTCGAGGGCTTTCTGCTTGCGTGCGAAGCGAGTCGAGGAGCAGACCGTCCACGCCTTCGAGCCCGATGGGCTTGTGGGTGAGGATGAGCGGGACATGGTCGGCGGCGATGAAGATGTCTTGGAAAGCCGATACCGACGAGGGTGCGGAACTGCGGAGACTCGACGAGGTTGAGCGTGGCGCCGAGGATGATCGGCGCAGGTGCCTTCGCTGCCGACGAGGGCGCGGGCGACGTTGAAGTTGTTTTCGGGGAGCAGCTCGTCGAGGTTGTAGCCGGAGACGCGGCGGGGGATGTCGGGGAACTTTTGCGCGGACGAGGTCGGCGTAGTGATCGCGGAGGTCTTTGAGGCGCGGCGTAGATCTCGCCGATCGCGGCCGCCTGCGGCGATGTGTCGCGGCGAGCTCGTCGTCGGTGGTGGCGCCGACGGTCAGGCGGGTGCCGTCGTAGAGCAGAATGTCGAGCGAGTGGATGTTGTCGACGGTCTTGCCGCCCATGAGAGCGTGGATGCCGCAGGAGTTGTTGCCGATCATGCCGCCGATGGTGCAGCGGCAGTGGGTGGCGGGATCGGGAGCGTAGGTGAGGGCGAACTTTTCTGCGGCCTCGCGGACGCGGTCGAGCACGATGCCGGGCTGGACGTGGACGGTGCGCGTCACTGGGATCGACGGCGCCCATCTTGTTCATGTACTTCGAGAAGTCGAGGATGACGGCGAAGTTGCGTTCCCTGGCCGGCGAGCGAGGTCCCGCCTCCGCGAGAGAGGACGGGAGCGTCGAACTGGCGGCAGACGGCGACCGTGGCGATGACGTCGTCTTCATCGAGCGGGATGACGAGACCGATGGGGATGTGGCGGTAGTTGGAGCGCGTCGGTGGCGTAGAGCGCGCGGGAGGCGCTGTCGAAGCGAACTTCGCCGCGGACCTTCTGACGAAGGGCCTGTTCGAGTTCGGCGGCGGCGGGGAAGGTCTCGTGGGCGCGGGCGTGCGAACTGGGAAGGATGGTAAAAGGCGCGGAGGTGGGGGTTGTAGTGGCCGACATGTCTATATGCGAACCATTTTAGTTTCTTCCAGCATCCTGCTGCCGGGAAGATGGGAATACAAAACAAATCCGGGCGAAGCAGGACAGACGGCAGAGGTTTTTCGACTCCCCATCTGGTCCGCTTCGCCGCGGAATAGTCCCTGGAGGATAGGGACAGTCGTTATTTCGCGTTGGCCGTCATCTTGAAGATGGCCTGTGCGTTGGAGCTGTCGAAGCTTAGGTCCAGGGCCCGTTTGCCGTCTTTTTCGGGCATATGCAGACGTGTGATGAACTCGTAGAAGGAGCCGGGAACCTCTTTCTCAATGGTGCTGCCGTCCCTGCAACGGAAGTTGCGCTTGACGCGGGCGGCGGTGAAGGCAGTCTGGCGAACGCGGCCAGACTGGGACTTTTCAACGACATCCTTGATGGGCTGCTTCAGCTCCTTGAGCTCGACTGTGAGCTGATCGACGTCGGGGACGCGGTCGGTGGCATGGTTGAAGGCGTTGCCTTCGGTGGAGATCCAGGCCATCTCGGGGGATTCGGCGAGAAGAATGTCGTAGTCGGCGAGAGCAGGTTCGGAGTGCTGGCGATCGAAGACCCGGACAAGGACAGGAAGGAGCTTTCGCGGAGTCTTCGAGGGAGAGCGAGCCTTCGGCCTCGAGCTTCTTGAGGAGTGCTGCAGCCTCGGGCGTGACCGGATCTCTTGAGGAGACGGTGACGCGCTTGACGGCGTCCTGGAACTGCGGGGAGAAGCGCTCGGGGTGAAGCTCGCTGATAAAGAACTGGGCGATGTCCTCGGGATAGTCGGCCTGTGCGTGAGAGCGGCCGGTCATGCGGAGGCGTTCAAGCGGATAGACGCCGTTGAGCGCATATCCCAGCGGTCGAAGGACACGAGTGATGGCCTCCTGTCCTGCCGCGAGCGTGCCCATGCCATTGAGCGCGACGGTGCGAACTGCGCCGTGGTCGTGCAGGACGGTTCGGCCCTGCTCCAAACAACGGTCGACGTAGAGAGCAGCGGCGGGCACGCGCCTGAGAAGGTCGTCGAAGAGGAGCATGTTGAGCGCCTGGGCAAGCACGGCGCGAGAGACGCCGGGCCCGGGATCGGAGGAGATTTCGGGATGAATGACAAGGACGCGGAAGAGACGGCTGGTGCGATCGTCGCCGGTGATGGATTCAAGAAGTTGCCAAAGGACGCCGTTTTGCGAGCTCATTTTTTCTGACTCCCTTCGCGCCGCATCGTGGAGGCGCGACCATCCATGATCGTCAAGGAACGCGATTATGTAAATGGTAATTCGCGCGGGGACGCGGAATCAGCAACCTGCGGTTAAAGTCGGGCGGGATTGTGTTCGCCGGTATCGAAACGCGCGACCCTCCGAAGGCCACGGAGGGAGTTGCCGAGATAGACGGCTTCGGCAGTTGCGAGATCGTTGAGGGTGAGAGTGCGTTCCTGCGCGGTGGGGTCAGCTAAGAGGATGTTCCGGCGAAGGACCCCTGGGAGCACTCCCGCAGAGAGCGGGGGCGTAAGCAGCTGATCACCGATGCGGACGAATAGGGTGCTGATGGCTCCTTCAGTAAGCTCACCGTGTTCGTTCAGGAACAGGACTTCGTCGTAGCCCTCGGCGCGGATACGGGCGAGCTCGCTGTTATAGAGATCGCGCTGCGTGGTCTTGTGGCGGAGGAAGAGGTCGGCGGAATTTGTGCGTTGGGGCGAGATGCATACGGATAGCTTGGGAAGGTCGTTGGATAGCACAGTGTGCGTGAGGGTAATGTCGCCGGTGGGATCGAGCAGGAGGCGGATGCTGTGGCGCTCGGGCGGGAGAGACAGCTGTGAGCGTGGCGATACGAGCTTCAATGGCGGCGCGGTCAAAAGCGAAGTCGAAGTACTGAGCGGAGGCGGCGAGGCGGTCGAGATGCAGCGGGAGGAGCGGCATCGCGGTGCCGTCGAAGAGCATGGTCTCGATGAGCTGGAAGTCGACATGCGTGCGTGTGAGGAAGGATGCCTTGAGCTGGCACTCGCGATACTCGGAGGCGGCGTCCGAGTCAGCTACGATTCCCCCGCCTACTCCCATGCGTGCCATGCCGTTGTGAAGGACGAGAGTCCGGATGGCGACATTGAACACCGCTTCGCCGGACGGCGCGATGTGGCCGATGGCTCCGGTATAGACTCCGCGCGGGTGGCGTTCGAGTTCCCGGATGATCTGCATGGTGCGAAGTTTGGGCGCCCCGGTGATGGAGCCGGAGGGAAAGAGCGCGCGGAAGATCTCGTAGAAAGAGAGATTGGCTCGAAGCTCGCCCGAGACAGTAGAAGTCATCTGCAGCAGCGTGCGGTAGCGCTCGACCGTGAAGAGCTCTTCGACCTGGACGGATCCGCTCCGGCAGATGCGACCGAGGTCGTTGCGCAAAAGATCGACGATCATAACGTGCTCGCTGCGATTTTTCTCGTCGGCCTTGAGACGCTCGGCCTGGGCATCGTCCTCGGCGAGATCGAGCCCGCGGGGCATTGTGCCCTTCATTGGGCTCGTCGTGATGCGACTGCCTTCCATGCGGAAGAAAAGTTCGGGAGAGAGCGACAGAATGTGGTGTTCGCCAATGTTGAGCAGAGCGCTGTAAGCGACGGGCTGCGAAGCAGAGAGCGCAGAGAACGAAGCAGCCGTCGAGTGCGGCGCAGCAACGGTGACTGAATCGGTGAAGTTGACCTGGTAGGTATCGCCGGCTTCGATGTAACGCTTAATGCGTTCAATCTTTTCGATGTACTCGGATTGGGAGATATCGAGCGCGACGTCGGGAGTAAAGCCAGCCGGCGTTGGTTCGGTGCCCGTCTGCGGTGGTATTGGGCCCAGGAAGGCGCCGGTTTCATGATCGAAGACGAAAGGCTGTTGGTAGGCACCGAACCAGGCCAGTGGCGTTTCTTGCTGTGAGTTGTTGAAGGGCTCAAAGCGGCTGGGCTCGAAATGATACCCGCACTCGTAGTTGAGGTAGCCAGCCAGATGAAGGCCCGCAGCATTCGCCTCTTCGAGCTTGAGGAAGAGTGCAGGCAGTTCGTCGAGTGCCTGCGCTGAGATGATCGCTGTGGGATTGAGGAAGAGGTAACTGCGGCAGTTCTGCTCGTCGAAGCGCGAGGTTTCGAGCAGCACGGCGTTGGGGGATGTTGCCGCGAGCGTGCGAAGGTGTGGCGGAAGTGGCGTCCAGCGAGGCACGGTTAATGAGATTGTTTCATGTTCGTGCTCACGCTGAGACTCGCTCAAGCGAAACGCGGGCGGTCATCTAGTTCGCCGCATTTCGCTCAGACGAGGCACTTCAAGTCCGGTCTATACCGCCTCGGGCTGACTGGCGGTAAGTGTGACCGTGATGGTTTGTTTGCCGAGACGCGGATGGGTCGCAGTGAGGCGGACGGTGCCTGCGAGTTCGCGTGCGCGGAGCCAGACAGCGCCCGTGCCTCCGATGAGCGCGAAGGGGTTGTCTCCAATGAGTTCTGCGGGGCCTTCGAGCTTGAATACGATGGGATCGTTCGCGTAGGGGCGGATGCTGCCGAACTCGTCGGTGACGCGCAGGACGACGCGGGTGGTATCGGCTCCGTCGGCGACGAGTTTTGTGTCATCGGCGGCGATGGTGAACTTGCGATCGGCTCCGCTGCCGGAGAGGGTGCGCGAGATGACCTGCTTGCCATTGATGTAACCGTCGATGCGGAGGTCGCCCCATGGACGGTGGCCGGGGATCTTGTCGCGGTCCAGAATGAAGGGGCCGTACTTGAGGTGCGCGAACTCCTGGCGGTCGGGGTCGAGTTCGGTATACGGCTCCCACGGCGCGCTGGGATCGCTTTTGGCGCGTAAGAAGAGCTTGAGGTGATCGCAGTTGGAGCAGATGACGGCGCGGCGCAGATGGTCGGACTCGTCGGAGTTGGCCCAGTGGAAGGCGGGTTCGAGCACGATCTCTTCCGCGGGATCGCACTGCGATTTGTAGAATGCTGCGGCGGGCTTGGGCTCGCGGAAGATGTCGGTGACGCCGTGATAGCAGATACGATCGCCGGCGCCGAAGTTGGAGTGGGTGTTGTAGTCGAAGGCGCACCATCCGATGCCGCCAGCATATTGCGGGTCAGACGCGAGTTGGTTGTGGATGCGTGCGTGTCGTAGCGTGTGCTCGCGCTGGCGCTCGTCGTCGTCGGTTGTCTTGGTAGGGAAGGTGTGGCCGACGAACTCGGTGTTGAGGTAGAGAGGGTGGTTGGGCTTGCGCAGGGGGAAGCCGAAGTCGTTGATGGTGAAGACGTCTTCTAGAAGCTCTGACTTTTCGAAGTTGCGTATGCCGCCAGTCTGGCGGGTGGGATCGAGCAGGTGCGCGAGCTTGTTGGTACGGACGTAGAAGTCGTGATCGTCGCGCGATTCGTTGATGCGCACGCCCCAGAGGATGACGGAGGGATGGTTCCAGTCGCGCCGAATCATCCGGCCGACGTTGTCGATGGAGATCTGCTTCCATGACTCGTCGCCGATGTGCTGCCAGCCGGGAATCTCTTCGAGGACGAGGAGGCCGATCTCATCGCAGCGATCGAGAAAGTGCCGCGACTGCGGGTAGTGCGAGGTTCGGACGATGTTGCAGTGAAGGTTCTTGCGCAGGATGTCAGCGTCCTTACGCTGCGAGCGTGCGGGCATCGCCTGGCCGACGAAGGGAAAGGTCTGGTGACGATCGAGGCCGCGCAGCTTGATGACTTTGCCGTTGAGCGAGAAGCCCTGCGGGGTGAAGACTGCCTCGCGGAAGCCGATGCGGCGTGTGTCTGAATCGATGAGCTTGCCGCCGGCGAGCAGGCGCACGTGAACGGTGTACAGCTTCGGACTATCGAGACTCCAGAGTTGAATGTTCTTGAGTGCGGAAAGCGTGACGGTGTGGCGCGCGGGGTCGTTGACAGTCTGCGTACTGGCGTGGACCGGCGCAGAGGTCTCGGGGTTGGCTGCGGCGTTGGGATCTGGAGCACTTGCAAATGAGAACTTGTCCGAAGATTTCGCGATGGTGTGGTCGCCGTCACGTAACTCGACTTCGAGATTGAGATCGGAGGAATTCGCGCCCGCGAGGAAGCAGTCGACCTCGAGTGAGGGTGAGGAAAGTACGTCTTTGCTCCGCGCGAAGATGTTGTCCAGGTAGGTCTGAGGAGTGATGCGGAGCGAGACCTCGCGATAGAGACCGCCGAAGGTGAGGTAATCGATCTCGTTGCCGAAGGGTGGGATGTCGGCGCGCTCGGTGGAGTCGACGTAGACAGTAAGGACGTTCTCGCCTACCGCTTTGAGGTGCGGCGTCAGGTCGAAGGAGAATGGGGTGTAGCCTCCTTTGTACTCGCCTAGCGAGGTTCCGTTAATCCAGACCGTCGTGGCGGTCATCGACCCTTCGAAATCGAGGAAGACACGCTTGCCCTTGGCCGCTGCCGGCGTGCGGAAGTGACGGCGATAGGTGGAGACGAACTCGTAATCCTTGTCGTCGAAGCTGTGCCACGGGAGCTTTTTGTTGGTGTGCGGAATCACGACGCGCTCAAAAGAGACGTCGTTGAAGCCGGCCTCATGCGCACCCGCAACCTTGCTGGGATGAAAGCGCCAGCCGCGATTCAGCGGAAGGACGACGCGACCCGCTGCGGGCTCGTCAGCGAATGCGGCTGCAGGGAGAGTAGTGGCGGCAAGAAGAGTTCCAGTGGTCTTGAGGAAGTCGCGGCGGTCCATCGTTTGAATTTTCATTTTTAGAGGTAGAAACATCGTATGCAGGTTGACCGGATTTGTCACAACGTCTGCAACGAATTACCCGCTGCGCCGATGCTGGACGGATCGCCAATTATTGGCGGGTCGTGCGGGTCGAGCTATGTTGCTGATTTGCCTCGTTCGATTCGTTATGATGGAGCAGAGACGGCCTCATTCGAAGGCTGTTGCGTGCGGTGTCAAATGCTCACCGCTCTTGTCTTGTGGGCCCTTGCGATTTTGAATATATCGTTTTGCGATTTTGCGTTAGGAGTTCCTGATGCTGCCCCGATTGCTTCGGCCACGCCAGCTTCTCTTATTCGTTTCTATCTTTGCTGCTGCGTCATTCCGTCCATCGCAAGCGCAGACCCCATCCGCACCGTCAGCAGGCAGCGACAATCCGATTCTCTTTGGCACTGGTATAGATGTGGATGGGGCGGCTCCGTCGAAGGGATCTGAACTAGGGTTGGTAAAAGCCGAAGAAAACCCCTCGAAGAGTTCCGATAAAACGAAAAAGGGAGAGTTCGCCGCGGCTCCCATTCCTGTTGTGAACCCCACGATAGGCAATGGAGCCGGTGGCGGCGTGCTGTATGCCAGGAAGCTTGGTGGGCCGGAGGATACCTCGCCTGCATCAGCGTTTGGGGGTGGAGGGCTTGGAACGGGCAACGGAAGCTGGGCGCTCGGAGCAGGCGCACGCATGTACTTGAAGAATGATCGTTACCGGATCTCGGCAGCGGTCGGCGGGGGCAAATTTAACTACAACTACTTCGGCGAAGGAAACACCGCCGGCAATGCGGCCAAGAGCATTCCCCTGTCGCAGCGCTCGAAGGGCTTCCTGATCGAACCAAAGATGCGGGTCTTCCGCGATTGGTACCTGGGACCGCGATACCACATCATCTCCAACGACGTAACGCTGAACGATCCGAATCTCAACTTAGCCCAATTGCCTGTTCCCCTTCCCAGCGACCTGCAGTTACGGACGGCCGCACTGGGAATCCGTGCCCAACGCGACACAAGCGACAGTCCGTATTACCAGCGCACCGGTTCCGTCTTCGACACGCTGGTGGATTTCTTTGGTGCAGGCGTGGGAGGCCAACGCAACTATCAGAACGTAACGATCTCCTACAGCAAATACCTGTCTTTCGGACCTAAGAACGTGCTGGCGATTCGAGGCTCCATGTGTATGGTGACGGACCAGGCCCCCTTTTATGACGTGTGTATGCTTGGCATCGCGAAGGATCTCCGGGGCTACCAGATAGGCCAGTACCGCGACGACCGCATGCTGGTGGGCCAGGCGGAGTTCAGACGCGAACTGTTCTGGAGAGTCGGCGTTGTAGCCTTCGCAGGTGCGGGTGCCGTGGCGCACGATTGGGGCGACTTCGGGAGCAGCGACCCACAGCCCGGCGGAGGCGCGGGCCTGCGCTTTCTGCTGGCGAAGAAAAACCACATTAATCTGCGAATCGACTACGCCTGGGGACATGATTCGACGGCGACCTACGTCGGCATTGGCGAAGCATTCTAAGCTTTTCTGAAGTAATGGCCGGCGATCGCGACAGAGAAAGATGCCCCACAGCTTATAGTGAAGGCTGCATGTCGACAGCCAAGGTTTTGAGCCTGCGTGGGAGCCGAACCGGCGCGCTGCTACTCGTGGTAGTCCTGTTTAGCTGTATCGCAATTCCTCATGAGGCGAGTGCAATGCAGCGGCGGAGCGGCGTGAGACCTGCTCCACTACCTGAAGAGATCGCGTCGTCACGATTTGTTCTGAAGATTAACGGACATGAGATCGCTGTCGCGCATGCGGCCGCAAACTACTACTTTGCTAACTTCGATGTGCCTAGGGCAGTCACCGTGGAGGTAACGGCTCCTACCGACGACTACTGGGCCCACGGCGTTGAAGTACAGCCGTGGCGACTGGGGATTCGGCCGAAGCTCAGTGGAAGGACGATCTCTTTTCGCCTGGATAAGCCGGCGAAGATCTCGATCACGCGGCCGGGAGATTTTCTGGCGAATGCTGAGATGTTATTTCTGTTTGGCAACAAACTGGAGAGCGACGCACCCAATCCCAATGCGACCGGAGTGCGGTACTACGGACCGGGCTTGCACCGTGGCGGCATCGATGCAAAAAGCGGAGATGTTATCTATCTGGCGCCGGGCGCGGTCGTGCTGGGTGGTGTGAACCTATGGCAGGTGGAGAACGTTCGTGTCTTTGGACGTGGGATAGTTCTCTACGACGGGCCGCAGAATCCTGACGACGATACAGGCTGGATTCATAAACCTGACTGGCATGCGATCGTAATGGACGAGGCGCGGCATATCTCGATCGAAGGAATCACATGTGTGGTGCGAAGCCGCACCTGGATGATCCAGATGAAGGACTCGCGCGACATTCGCTTCGACAACGTAAAAGTGATTGGCGGAAGCTCGGGGAACGCAAACCAGGACGGCATGGACTGGCTAGGCGGCGGCGATACGCTGGTGCACGACAGCTTCTTTCGTGCAGCCGACGATGTGTTTGCCATGCAGGGCAACTGGGAGGGATATACACCAGAGGCGATGGCGATTCCCGGCCACGAGGTAAGCAATATCACCATTGAAGACAGCGTAGTGTCGACGAGCATCTCAAACATCGTGCGCGCAGCATGGCCGGAGAAGACCTTCGACAGCCATCACTTCACCATGCATAACGTAGATGTGCTGCATATGGGGTTGGGTGGGTGCGTCGTTCCTTTTGCTTTGCTGGAGATATGGGCCGATCCGAATGGACACGGAACACACTCTGACTACTTATTTGATGACGTACGGCTGGAGGATTGGTACTCGCTGGTGCAACTTCGGCAGCCTGCGGCTGGTATTGAAGATATTCGATTCCGCGACGTGGCAGGTTTGGAGTCCGGATCGTCCGTGCCCTCGGTATTGAAAGGCAGCGTTCGCGAAGTGAGCTTTGACAACGTGACACTCGCTAACAAAGTCGCGAAGAAAGATGAGGATCTGCCGCTGGAGGTTTTGGATGGAGCAAGCGCTCCGGCATACAGCGGAGATGACGGTAATGGATTTACCTATTCGGGCGGCTTGATTACTCCGGGCAGGAAGATACGATTTGCGGCGCGGACCCAACCAGCGGCGGTGCGGTACGAATGGAGCTTCGGCGATGGCACACGAGCTACAGGACGCGTCGTGCAGCATTCGTTTGCTGATGCCGAAGGAACATTGTGGGACCACTCCGGAAGGTTTCGCGTGTTGCTGCGGACCGTTGATGCGAACGGACGCAGCAGGTGGGCATATGAACCCGTCGTTGTCGCCAAGAAGATTCAGTCGGCGGTGAATGCAATCGCGTCAGAGCGCGGGGTTCGATATCAATACGCCGAAGGAAGCGGGCTGACTTTGGATTCACTTGCGCAGAACGCAACGGCGCGGGGGATAGCGCCGATGTTCGACTCCACGCCCCGACAAGGAGATGATCAATACGGAATCATCTTCGATGGTTTCCTGGATATTCCCGCTGATGGCGGATACACGTTCACGCTGATGGGCAATGATGGCGGGTCGCTCGAGATCGACTCCGTTATTGTGGCGTCGAGTCCGAAGCCTTGGGCTCAGGTGTGCGGTTCACCGGGGGGCGCCGTGCAGGCTGCGCGAGGCAGCATCGCGCTGGCGGCCGGCAAGCACATGATTCACGTGGCCATGACGCATCCTACCGGGCCGGATGGATTTCGAGTGTTGTGGCAGGGTCCGGGCGTTCCACAAGGACAAATTCCGGCGGCGGCGCTGTCGCACGCCGTGGAGGATGAAAAGAAAGACGCGCCCGTTCAGTAAGTGCTCCGGGCGCGCGGAGGAGTTCTAGTGTGTCGGGCAGACTTCTTCACCTATATCCGACTTCGCGAACGGGGCCATGATGGACGAGACTGACTGCAACTTGCCGTTCTTCGCGACGCATTGAACGCGGGTCAGATCGTTGATGTTGGTGAGTGGATCACCGGCGACGATGATGAGGTCGGCAAGGTGGCCCGGTGTAAGCGTGCCGAGATCCTTACTGAGCCCATAGGCCTTCGCAGCGAGACTGGTTGCGGTCTCAAGCGCCTGCCACGGTGCAAGGTTACCGTACTTCACCTGCGCACGAAGGTTGACGTGAAGGCTCGTCGCGGGAACGTCGAGTGGCGAATCGGTTCCGGCAAGAATGAGTCCGCCCTGTTTGTACGTGTTGGCGACGACCGACTCCTCGTCCTTGAGATGTTCGAGTGCAGCGGTGATGTCGGTGTGTGTGACGGTGTCCACCGCAGTACGAAGACGCTTGTTCTCCCACGGAGGCGCTACCTGCTGACGCGGATCGGTGGCCATTCCGGGGTCATCGGCGTAAGGGGCCTGCGAGAAGGTGGTGGTAATGGTCCACATGCCCGAATCGACCAATAGTTTCTGGACATCGCTGTAGGAGTGGCCCGTAAGCGAGCGCGAGTACGCCCAGCCCGTACGTGCCGTGGCGGAGAGATGGCTCATGCCGTCTTCACCGAGTGCGACTGCAGGAAGCAGATAGTGCGATGCTGTCTCGACACCCATCTGTGTGTGTGCGTAGTCGATTCCCTGCTTCGCCCATGCGTACGGCAGCCGGACGTAGAGCTTTACGAAATCGAAGTCGAGCGCCTTAAGGCGGTCGAACTCCCGGTGAAGCTGTTCTTCCGATGTCGTCGCAATCATCATAGGGTAGTAGACGCGCTCGCCATCGACGGCCTCGCCGGTGTTGAAGACGCGCGGGCCAGTTGCGGCTCCTGCGATGTAGGACTCCTTGTGTTCGACGGCGCGATACGCGTTATCGGCGATGCCGCGCAGCTCAGTGATGCCATACGCGAGCCAGAGGCGGCCCATGCGATCGCCATAGTAGATGCCGTTGTCGGAGTCGGCGTGGACGTGGTTCTCAAACAGACCCGGAAGCACGGTCGAGTCGGGAGCCTCGACCGTGCGGGTGACTCCAGCCGGCGGGCTGGCTGTGTGAGGAGTCACACTGCTGATGCGGTTGTCGGTGATGAGAATGTCGACATCCTTCTGGACGTCGGCTCCACTGCCTTTCCAGTATCGCGCCGCGTGGATCAAGAGCTTCTGTTGCGGCTTTGCCTGGGTATAGGTGAGGTCGACCGGCACAGGAGTGATCTTGCCTGTAGCACGATCGATCATGCGCAGCTTGCCGTTGGAGAGATAGAGCAGGTGCGCCGAGTCTCCAGACCATGAGGGAGCATCGGTCGTCTCGTCGTTGAGCTTGACGGCAGCACCAGAGGGTCGACCGTCAGCATCAACCGGCATCGTGTAGAGGAGGTCCTCCATCACGAAGGCGATCTCCTTGCCATTGGGTGCGTAGACGGGTCCGTCTTCAGTGCGCGTTGTGACGGATTTATACGGCGCAGGCGGATAAAACTTGGTCGCCTTCGTAGCCAGATCGACGATGAGGATGTCGCTGGTGCCTTCGCGGAATCGTTTGGTGTACGGGTTGATTGTGGCAATGGCGACTGTCTTGCCGCCAGGCGCGAAGGCTGCGCGGCCGGGAAAGAAGGTGAAGGGCGCAAGCGGCGAAATCTTGCCTGTCGCAACATCAGCGAGCAGCGTGGCTCCGGTCTGGTCCTGAAAGGCGATGAGCTTGCCGTCCGGTGACCAGGCTGGCATGATCTGCGCGCTCTCGCTGGGCGCAATGCGCTTATCGGATGCAGTATCCGTGCTCGACATCTCGTGGACATAGATGTTCTCTATGCCATCACGGTCGGAGATGTAGGCGAGATACTTTCCGTCAGCGGAAAATATCGGGCCCTGCTTGTAGAACGCGTCGTGTGTAATCGCGACCGGTTTCTGGCCGATGGTCATGAGGTAGATCTGGTTGAGCGCAACAAAGGCGACCTGCTTGCCATCGGGCGAGAGCGTGGGCGCGTAGATGCCTTTAACCGTATGCGCGCTGGTCTCATCGAAGTTATAGGTGCGATGCGCGTATTGCGGGCGAATGCTGGGGATCGCAGCGGTGAATGAGATTGGTGCTTCGGTAGCAGCGGAGATGTTTGTATGAACGATCTTGCCTCCAGCCGTGTAAAGCAACTCGGAGCTGGAAAGCCAGACGGCGGGAAAGGGGAAGGCGTCTTCAGTCTTGCCCGTGTAGCTCGCGCTTGTGGGCGATGACAACGGAGCGATGACGAGATGTGAGGTGTTGACAAAGAGGCCTGCTCCCTCAAAGCGCACGTACGCGATGCTCTGTCCATCGGGCGAGAAACTGGGAACGTCAACGCGCCCCTTAGCTGGATCGACGCTGATAATGGTCGTCTGCTTGCCGCTGGCGAGGTCGATGGACTCGATGGATTTGCCCTGAATTCCGGTGCCGGAGACGAAGGCGAGGCGCTTGCCGTCGGGCGACCAATTGGGCTCATACTCGTCTGCCAGCGCAGATGTAACCTGCTTCAGGCCGGTGCCGTCCGTCTTCACCGTCCAGATGTCATAAGACCCCTTGAAGGCGCGGTCCGAGGCGAAGGCAATCATTGTTCCGTCGGGCGAAAGACGCGGCTCGCGGTCGTCGCCATGGCCGTCGGTGACTTGCTTCAGGCCCGTGCCATCAGGCTTCATCGTCCAGATGTGGAAAGTTCCGCCGGCATAGCTTTGCAGAGCGACAAGGTCGCCCTTGGAGGACCAGTCGGGATGGGAGGCCTCCTGAATGGGCTGCGTGAGCTGCTTCCCTGCACCTCCGCTAAAAGGGATGGAGAAGATCAGTCCCTGGACGTCGGCGAGGATGGTCTTGTGGTCGGGCGAGACGGTGACCTGCATGTCGGTGCCTTCGGAGACTGTGATTGTTTTCTGAGTCTTCGAGGCCGGGGCAGCGAGTGCGAAGGAGGAGAGCAGGAGGAAGGCCGGCAGACTATGGCGGAGTGAAGCGCGATCCATGAAGTTTCCTCAAAGGTGGACGCGCAGCGTTAAGGCTCTGCGCGTCGTTTGGTTGAAGATGACAATACCGCGTTTAGAACTCAAAGCGTGCGAGGAATTGCAGAGACCGCGGCCGCCACTCGACCGGCACACCAGTCGCAGCGGAGGTGGTCTGCGTGGGCGAGCCGTAGTTGCTTGCGGTAACAGTAGCAACATAGCTCCCGTAGTTGGAGTGATTGAAGAGGTTGAATGCCTCAACTGCAACCACAGCGGAATAGCGGTCGCTGAACTTGTGCCGCTCCTGTAGGCGCGTGTCCATGCGGTAGACGTTGCGGCCGTAGAGAGCATTGCGCTTGGTCATCCAATAGCCAGTGCCGTCGAGGAAGTTGTTTGCCGGATCGTTATAGACGCGAATGCAGTTGGTTGCAGTCGTGGCGCAGGTCGACGACGTAACCGGATTGCCCGTCGCCGTATAAGGCACTGGCGTTACGCCCGCCGCGAAGGTCCGATTTGTGCTCGGAGCATACCCGGTGGGCTGTGCCGTACCAACCGCGGTCGGAAAGGCATTGCCGGAGCCGTAGTGGAAGAGTCCCGAAAGCGAGAGGCCGTAACGCCACTCATAATTGCCGTTGACCGTGAGGGTATGGCGCTGGTCGTCCTGCGCATTCGCCCACTCGTCGTGCAATCCGTTCACAAACGGCTTGTTGGGATAGTAGAAGGGCGACTCCGAGTTGTTCTTGTAGCGCGAGTAGGTGTAAGCCAGCCCGCCGACAAGGCCATGCGAGAGCGAGTGGCGAATGCCCATCTGCAGCGCGTCGTAGATAGAGCCCGCCTCGCTGGGAGTGAAGAACTGGTTCACGTTGGTGAAAGCCGCGGTGCAGACGTTAGGCCGCCCAGCGACAGGATTGGTGTCCGGTGCAACTCCGCCAGCAGGGCAGGTGAGTGGCGTGCCGGGAACATAAGGTGAGCTGGGGCTTAGGTTCATCTGCGGACTGTTGGGATTCTGGATCAGGTTGGAGTTCAGTCGAACCCACTCGTTGTAGACACGTGTGTGAACGTAGTCGGCAGCAAGAACAGTCTTGCGATCGAGTTGCTGTTGGACACCGGCCGTGATCTGCAGCGACCAAGGCGTGATGACGTTAGGGCCAAGCGGCTGCACAGCCTGGCGTGGAGCAGCCACTGAGCTGGGGAAGGGATTCTGCAGGTTGAGCGGCGCAGCAGCGGTTCCCGTGACCGACTTCTGCAGCGACGTGACTCCGTTGAAGATCTGCATATCGATAGTTTGGTTCGCTGCAATATCTGCGAAGTAGATTCCAGCGCCGCCCCGGACAACAGTGCGCCCCGACCCGAAGACGTCATAGTTGAAGCCGATGCGTGGGGCGAAGTTGTTATTGTCGCCGTTCTTCGGAGTGAGGAGACCGTTGTTGAGCACAAGATTTGGAGCAAAGGCGCCAAGATCGTTGTCATAACGGAGGCCCAGATTAACGGTCAGGCGCGAGAGCAGCTTCCAGTCGTCCTGCACCCAGAACGCAATCTGATTGCGCGGAATGTCGACGTTGAAGTTTCCAGAACCCTGGGTGATAGTCGCCTGGGCGCAGGCGCGATTGAGCTCGGTGTAGTTCCAGCTGCTGGGGTCGGTGGTTCCGTTGGGGAAGGCCAACTTATAGTCGACGACTGTGCAGTTCGCCGAGCCGACAGTACCACGCACGTTCTGTTGAAAGTACCCGGAGTGGCCGGTGTGCATATACTCGACGCCGGCCTTGATGGAGTGCTTGCCCGTAAGGTAGTAGATGTCGTCGCGGTACTGCTGCACGTTCTGATAGAAGATCTGCGGATAGTTGTACGGTCCACCGATCGTGAGCGCGCCTCCTGTAGAGCCGTCGGGGCGGTTCCTGACTCCGGCGAAGGTAATGGCCTGGGTGGGATAGTCGGGAAGATTCTGCCATTGAAAGTGGCTGAGACCGCCGCGAACTTCATTGACCATCTTCGAGCTGATCTGGCGGTTCCAGCTGCCCAAAAATCCGTAGTTCATGCGGGTAGCGTAGTAGAAGCTTGATGGGTCGGTGTTACCTGCGGCGACGACCTGGTCATTCTTGAACGTGAAGCCGTTTCCACGAAGGAAGACGCGATCTTTCTGCGAAGGCTGCCAGTCACCTCGGCCCAAATACTCGTTCACCGTAATGGTCTGAGGGACGATGATGGAACTGTTGGTCGCCACGGGCGTCGTGGGAACGCTGCTGGACTGGTGTTCGCCCTCGTAGGACCCGAAGTACCAGAGCTTATCCTTCTTGATAGGTCCACCAAAGGTCCCGCCGAACTGCTGATCCGACAACGCCGTGACCTGGTGGACGATCGGGTCAGCCGCGTTGAAGGCGTCGTTGCGGAAGTAACCGAAGACGGAACCGTGCATGTCGTTAGAACCAGTCTTCGATTGCACGTTGACATAGACGCCCGACGAGCGGCCGAGCGTTGCGTCGAAGCGATTAGTGATGACCTGAAACTGCGAGATCGCGTCAGGCGAGAAGCGCGGCTGTCCGAAGCTGGCATCGGCCGTGTCCTGCGTCACCTGCAGACCGTCGAGATTGATCTGGAACTTGCCGGAGTTATTCGATCCCAGCGGCGTGTCATTAGTGATCGCGTTGACGCGCACTCCCAGGAACAAGCTGCGACAACTCCATGTAGTTGCGCCCGTTGATCGGCATGTCCTTCACATCATCGGGAGTAATGTTGCCCGCCACGGTTGAGGACGTGGTATCAACGGCGATCTCATCAGCATGAACAACCACGGCTTCGCTGGTACTCGCCAGCGGAAGCATCGTGTCGATCTCCGGCGTCTGCCCGACGAGCATGGAGACCTTGGTTTGCACCGTGGTGAAGCCGGAAGCCGAGATGGTGACGATATAGTCGCCCGCTGGGAGCGACGGCACAAGATAGGTGCCAGCATCGTTTGTCTTTGTAGTCGAACCGCCACCGCCAATCTGCCTGATCTCGACCATTGCTCCTGTAATCACGGCTCCCTGGGAGTCGGTGACGCGACCCGAGATGCCGGTCTGTTGTGCGCGGGAAACGGATGTCACAGCTAGGGAGAGAAGGAGAGCAAATACGACGCGATATACCGTCTTCATTGAAAACCTCGTTGAAATAGAGATCGCCTGCGCCGGCTGCAGAGCCGGTGTGGCGCGTGATGACTGACGGAGGATTGTTAGGCTGCGCAGCGTATCGTGGCTGCGAAACGATTCACCGGCTTCCGGTTTCTTGAAAACTCGAAGGAAGTCGGAATAGCGAGCAAACGCGGGAGAAAAATCTATCCCGGTGAACAACTCTGCGGCCGGTTGCAGCTCGAACGAGTGGCGAACACCGGCTTACCGTGAATTTGCCTTGAATACTCTGGAGACTAGTGGCAATTTCTCAGACTGTCTAATTGAAAGATTTTCGGGCCTGATAGAAATTCCATTCGTCCGCAGTGAATGAATCTGCACTCAATTACAAAGCATTGACAAAGCGCCGACTGTGCCTAAGATGGAACTACGGCCATGACGCCGTGCCCCCACACAATTTCATAGACATTCTGTTGTTTCTAAACAGCCCGCAAGCAGAGCACAAGGTTTATTCCGAGGCCTACTTTGGACTTTAGAATCAGACAACTTCAGTGTTTTCTCACGCTGTCGGACCTGCTGAACTACGGCAAGACCGCCCGTGCGCTCTACATGAGCCAGCCGACGATCACCTTCCAGATCAAGTCGCTCGAGGAGGCGTTCGGTGTAAAGCTCTTCGAGCGTGATCGGCAACAGGTTCGGCTGACAGACGCCGGCTGCGCCTTCCGCGAATACGCCCAGAGCATCATGGACACCGTCGATGCCGCGCAGGAGTGCCTCGGAGGCCTGCACACACGTTTGCGTCTGCGGGTTAGCTGTGGCCCAGTAGGACAGTTCATCCTGCTCCCCGCGGTCATTCGCGCACTGGCAGCCGATTATCCGGACTTCGAACTCGAGGTCAGCGAACTGACGACGGAGCAGCAGATGACGCGCCTGTCAGAAGGCAAGATCGATGCGCTTCTGATGGTAGGCTCGCTGCCGGTCAAGGGACTGCGCTTCGATCCCATCGTTCGCGAGCCGCTGGTGGCCATGGTTTCGAGGCAAAGCCCGCTGGCTGAGCGGGACAACATCTCAGTAGAAGATTTGCGGCACACCAGCATCATCGCCTCGCGCCTGAAGGACTGCCGATTCCACCAGCCCTTCCTGCACGAACTCCTTGCGCCATACGGCATCACCCCAAAGATCGTCGAGTCTCCGCAGTCGTGCTCGGTGCAGCTTGCCTATGCGGCCGCGGGTGAAGGTGTGGCCATCACCACTTCGTCCATGGCCGCCTGCGCCTTTCCTCATGTCGTAGCGTTGCCGTTTGCGGAATCGCTGCCGCAGATGCAACTAGGTCTGGCCGCCATGGAGAGCAGTGACTCCGCATCGATAAGGATCTTTCGCAAGGTTGTGATGGATTGTGCTCGCTCCGCGCTGGACTGCCGCGAACCGGAGCTACACCCGGTGCTGACACCACAGACCTCCGTCGCGGTAATGAGCCGCCGGGTAGCCAGCTAGATTGCGCCGTTAATGAAACGACCAGCCGAGCGTAGACGTGCCACCGAGGTTATTCGTCGGAGCACCGACGACTGGCTGGTTGTCGTAGTTGTCGTAGAAGCTCAATCGAACGTAGAAATCACCCAGGAACTTGTAGTAGATGTTCTGATTGAAGGTCATTCGGACTCGCCCGGCCGATGTAATGCCTGGGTACACCCAGGCCGTCGTGTCGAAGGTCATCGAATCGAAGCGGAAAGTGGAGTACTGTACGGCGAAAGCACCATCCAGAGAGTTGTTTTGTGAGGTTGAAGTGGTATTCGCTGCATCTTTTTGCTTCGTATACGCCAAACCACCTATAAAGTTCAGGTGAGTTTTGTTGGTGAATATCTGTCGTCGGGCGATCGCGGCCCCGATGGTAGTACGAAGATCGATCTTCTGCTCAGTACTGGAGAGGAAGTTCCCAATGCCGCCGCCATACCAGGCCGAATTTCGGAGTTGCTTGAAGCCGGAGCTCTTGATACTGGTTTCATTGGTGTCGTTAGTTTTCTGCTGGGTCGAGAACTGGGTGGAGGTATTGAGCCCGAAGAGATACTCGGCCGATTGATATCCAAGGTCGGTTTGCAGAGTGAGGTTTCTCTGCGAGTTGGATCGAGCGAAGCTCAGGCCGAGGTCAACATCGCCTCGAAGGCGTTTCACAAAAGTCGTGCCTAGCTGATCGATCTCAACCACATTGATAGCGGAGATCGTACTAGGCCCGGCCTCTCCCGTGACCGTAAGCGTTTTCTTCTGCCTATCGCCCTCCAGCGTACCGGTGTGGACCACTCCTTCCGGGTCGGTGACAACAAACTGCTGAGAACTTTGGATGCGGTCTATCTTGCTCCAGTCGATGACAATGGACCCGCTGGTGTAGTCGGCGCTCACAGTCAGCTGCCCCTGTGAGAGCGACTTGATTTCGCAGGTAATCTTGTCGCCATTCTGCATGTACACAACGTCCGTCTTGACGCGACTGCTCGCGAGCACTGATTGAGCTGTGAGCAACGAAAGCCCTGATACGAGGAGGATCGCCAATGACTTGACCATACCCATCTCCTGTTCCGACGTCGTGAATGACAGCAACACGGATTTTACGTGAATATCGCCTGCGCTCCCGCGACGCCCGCGGATCAGTGCCAGGGACAGGCTGATCGCTTCTTGAGCTCAACGGAAATCGCTAAAGGTATTGGCAACGATGGCCGAAGCTTACGTCTGCTTCATCGCGCCATCAGTTTCGGGTCGGTAGACTGGCGTACGATGAGACGGCACTCCATAATGCTGCTCCGCGAGCCGCAAACCTCACCGCGGATTCGCTCGAGCAGAAACTGCGCGGCCTTAATTCCCTGCCGTGCAATTGGCTGTTCGACAGTTGTCAGAGGAGGCGCCGTGAACGCCGCAAGCGGTATGTTGTCGAATCCCGCAATCGCCAGATCTCCAGGAATTGAAAGTCCCAACGTCCGAGCCGCATGCATGGCCCCAATCGCCGTGAAGTCATTTCGGGCGAAGACCGCCGTGGGCGGCCGTCGAAGTTGTGCCAACCGCAGCATCCCATCGTAGCCGTCTTCCTGAGTTGCAAACGCAGGTGTATCCGCAGGACCCACTGTGTATTCGGCCGGCGCACCAAGACCTGCCGCTTCCATCGCCGCAACGTAACCCTCGTACCGTCGGAGCAGCCTGCCGTCACCAGGAGAGATGCCCAGAAAGCCAATGCGCTTATGCCCCAGTTCAATCAAATGCGTCACCGCATCAAAGGCGCCCTGATAGTGATCCGCCGTGACCGAATCGACTCCAGCAAAGTGGACAGGACGGCCAATCGTCACCAGTGGAACGTTCTGCTGGGCGATGCGGCGAAGAGCCTTGTCTCCGATCGCCGTACCGCGGGTTGCCACAACAAGCCCATCCACTCGATGATCGAGAAACGACTGCAGGCTCGCCTCTTCCTGCTCCACGGATCGGTTGCTGGTTGCAATGAATGAGGTATAGCCCTCGCTATCAAAAACCCGCTTCAGTCCCTCCACCAGTTCGGCTGAGAAGGGATTCGCAATATCAGGAAGCAGAATTCCGATTGCATTCAGCCTTCGACTCTTCAGCTGTCGCGCAACCATATTGGGGCGATAGTTCAGCTTCGCCGCCGCCTTCAGCACTCGCTTGCGAACTTTGTCGCTGACATAGTCAGTACCATTGATCGCGCGTGACGCCGTCATCGCAACCACTCCCGCAAGGCGCGCCACATCAGCAAGCGTGGCCGGGCGGTCACTTACAGCGACGCGTGCCGTCCGCCGAGTTTTGTTGCCTACCGTCATGTCACCCTTCTTCGTCTAGCTGAAGAGCAGTCCGCCGTTGATATCGACGTTTGCTCCGTTCACAAACGATGCGTCGTCACTGGCGAGGAAGGCAACCAACGTCGCTACTTCTTCCGCCTTGCCCTCGCGCCCAAGCGGAGTCATCCCAGCAACACGTTGCCGCACCTCGGGCTTCGTGAAATCGTCATGAAACTTCGTGGCGATCATTCCCGGGCAAACGGCGTTCACGCGAATGCGACGAGGTCCCAGTTCTTTGGCCAGTCCGCGCGTAATAGACATCAATGCGCCCTTCGTTCCCGCATACGCGATCGCTCCCGGCCCTGCTCCGTCGCGGCCTGCCTGCGACGACAGATTCACAATCGCGCCGCCATCGCTCATCAGCGGAATCGCCGCCTGCGTCGCTGCAAAGACCGAACGCACGTTCAACTGAAAGACGCGGTCCCAGAAGGCATCATCCATCTCGTCCATCTTCTTTCGTGCGACCAGTCCCCCGACAACATTGACCAGCACACCAATCGGCTTTCCCGCATCCTTCGCCGCCGCAGCTACGAAGCCACGAATGGCCGCTGTGTCCAACGCATCCACCTTCTGCGCAAAAGCCTTTCTTCCTGTGCCCTCAATATCTGCCAGCACCTTTGCGGGATCGGAGCTTCCATAGCTGAGCGCAATCTGCGCGCCACGCCGCGCCAACTCAACCGCAATCGCGCCGCCGATGTCGCGCCCTCCTCCAAAAACCACTGCAAGTTGATTCTCAAAATCTGCTGCCATGATGCATCTCTCCTTTTCTAATCAATCGCGTTAACGGGAATGTTGATGCGGCGAACCTCGCCGACCAGAAGAAACAAAACCAGCGCTCCGATAGGAGCCAGCAACCCAGCCAGAATCAGCACAACGCTGTAGCCGAAGTGGGTCACAATCCAGCCGGTGCCCAGATTGAAGAACAGGCTGCTGATTCCGGCAGCGGTGCCACCCATGCCCGCGACCGTACCAACGGCAGACTGCGGGAATAGATCGCTCGGCAGCGTCTGAACATTCGAAATCCACATCTGGAACCCGAACAGCACAACCGCAATGCAAACCAGTGCGGGATACGGCTGATGAAATCTGGCCGCGAGAATTCCAAATGGCATTAGACACGCAGCAGTTCCAACCACAAGTTTGCGAGCTCGATTCACGGTCTGCCCGCGTGCAATAAGCTTGCCAGCCAGCCAGCCACCAAACAGCGCTCCCAAAGCAGCGCACAGAAAAGGAGCCCACTGAAAGATGCCGATGTCCTTCAATGAAAGATGGTGGACATCCTTCAAATAAGTCGGAAGCCACAGCATGTATAGCCACCAGATCGGATCAACGATGAAACGCGCCAGCAGAATCGCCCATGTTTGTCTGTAACTAAGCAGGACGCGCAGTGGAGGCGATGGCTCCTTCACGACTTTGATCTGGCCTTCGTGAATGTAGCGCCGCTCTTCCTCCGACACCCTAGGATGTTGATCGAGTGGCCTGTAAATCGCTAGCCAAGCCACGAGCCAGAAGAAACCCAACGACCCGACCACCAGAAACGTCTTGCGCCATCCGATCAGCGGATCGAGAAGAGCAGCAACAAGCAGAGGGCCTAACACTCCTCCCATCGACGCGCCGCCGTTGAAGATCGCCATCCCGATCGCGCGTTCTTGCTGCGGAAACCACTCAGCCACAACCTTCGCAGCACCCGGCCAGTTACCTGCCTCGCCCAATCCCAGAAAGAAAGACGCCGCGGCAAAGCTCGCAAATCCAATAATGGCCGCGTGCGCCATCGCCGCCAGGCACCACACAACAATGGAGACAGTAAACCCGATGCGTGCGCCAAAGCGGTCGTAGAGCCTTCCCGAGATACTCTGGCTTACGGTATACGCAAAGAGCAGAATCGCGCCGATCCATCCATACTGCTCGCGCGAGATCCCGAGTTCACGACCGAAGTCGGTAAACAACAGGCCAATGCTGCTGCGATCGATGTAGTTGATACATGTTGCAATAAAAACGAGTCCGATGATGTACCAGCGTAGACCGTGAATCACTCCGCGCCGCCTGCTCGCAGACATCTGCGTACCCGGGTTGTCGCTCGCTAGAGGCATCGCCATCAATCACACGCTTGTCGGTCGCACATCAAATGATGTACCGTTCTTTGTGATAACGCTAACATAAATTCGCATCCTTTGAGCGAGACTGACCATTGATCCTATTCCCCCGCCCCAGCGCCGCCGCCCTCGCAGTTCTTCTTACCTGCTCTGTCACCGCCATCGCGCAGAGCGCCGACGAATCGCTCGGCCCAAAAGACACAGGCGGCAAGAAGACCTATCTGCTCCACGAGATGGCGACTCTGCGCTCCACACCCAAACCCGAGTTTGCCAGCATCCATCCGCGCGTCTACTTTACTCAGGCCGAACTCGATCAACTCCGCGCCAAGGCCCACGGTCCGCAACAGCAGTGGTGGAACGAGCGAGTTGCGCACCTGCGTGTCTTCCAGGGCGCACCTCCGCCACCGCCGGCTGAAAAGCGCCGCGCGCAGAACGAGGTCGCGCTAGCCATCGCCGAGGCCGCCTTCGCCTACAAGATCGACCACGACCCCAAAGTCCTCGCCGCCGCAAAACAATATATGGACGCCGCCTTGAGCTACGACGTCTGGGGCTACAGTTGGAGCAAGCCCAACGTCGATCTCGCCGCCGGCCATCTCCTCTACGGCATGGGCGTCGCCTACGACCTTCTCTACAACGACCTCACTCCCGCCGAGCGCACCCGATACCGCGACTCCATCGCGCACCACGCCCATCTTCTCTACGAGTACTTCGCACCGCGCCCCGGCCGCACATGGTCCTTTAGCCAGAACCACACTTTCATCCCCGTCACCGGCCTCGCCGTTGCCGCGTACGCTCTCTACGGCGAGACACCCGAAGCCGCAAAGTGGGCGGCGCTCTCTCGTGCGATCTACGACCGGGTCCTCGCCACCTACTCTAAGGACGGCTACTACTTCGAAGGCTTCGAGTACTGGATCTTCTCCACCCCGTGGATCATCCACTACCTCGACGCGCAACGCCACGTCACCGGCGAAGACCTCTTCGACCAGCCCGGCCTGCATCAGTCGCACCTCTACGTGGCACACAGCGTAACTCCCGACGGCGAGATGATGTTCGACTTCGGCGACGTCTTCGAGGGCCCCATCACACGCTCGCGCAAGGGCGACGACTACGAACGCAGCCACCCCAACGGACACTTCGAGACCAACTACAACCTCCTCTACGACCTCGCCGCGCGCTTCCACGACCCACAGATCCAAGGCGTAGCCGATCACCTCCGCAGTCTCGGCCAGACCGGCCAGGAGGAATGGTGGACGCTCGCCTGGCGCGACGACTCCATCAAACCCACACCCATCTCGCAGGTCCCCACGCACCACTGGTTCCGCGACCACGACGTTGCCTTCTGGCGCAGCGACTGGACCGCCAACGCTACCGCCGTCGCCTTCAAGTGCGGCCCTGCCGAAGGCCATGCCGCCGCAGAGCTAAAAACAAAATACCCCGACTGGCACTTCGAGCAGGGCCACGCTCATCCCGATGTCAATAGCTTCATCGTCTGGGCCAAGGGCGCCTATCTCACCGGCGACTCCGGCTATGCCGGCGTACCCAAGACCATCGACCACAACACGCTACTGATCGACGGCAAGGGCCAGGGTAACGACGGCAACGGCCACGACGCCTGGGCCAAGTACGACTACGCACGCCTAAACGAAACCCACATCTCCCGCGCCGACTTCACCGCAACAGGCTTCACCCTCATCGGCGAAGGAGCAGGGGCCTACGACGCCTCACTCGGCCTCAAACAATTCACGCGCCGCATCGACCTCCACCCCAACACCGGCATCACCATCACCGACACCATCGCCTCCGAAGGCAACCACACCTTCACCGAAGCCCTCCACGCCGACGGCTCCATCCAACAAGTCGCCGACCGCACCTTCGTGCTGAAGCCGGTAGGCAACAGCACAGCCACTCTCACAGCGAAGCTGCTCTCCCCGCAAGACGCGAAGACCGCCATCGAGCCCAACGTCGTCATGGGCCCCGGAATCCCCGGCTCCGTCGATAAAGGCAAGCTCGAACAAAGAGGCGAGCGCGTGGTAGTAACCACACCCCGCCCCGTGTCAGCGATCGAGTTCGAGTGGCGACTCGAGGCTCATTAGGTTATTCAGCAGGTTCGATGAATCCTCATAGTCCAATCACTTAACTTTGAACTTCAAAGGACCTGACGCAGCGGTGCCACACGCCTGTTCTTCGGTATCGGAATGGTTCGTCGTCGTTACGTTATAAGTGACGGTCGCTGGCAGTGTGGATTTGATATCCAGCTTACACGTCGTATAACCATTGGATGCCAGGGTTTGATTGTCCGCACATACATGTAACGGAGTCGCCCCTGCTGGGTCTATGGCTGTAAACGTGAGGTCATATCCATACGGCAGAGAAGTCCATTTAAGAATGGAGCCATTCGCAACTTCAATTCCATCTGCTGGTACATCATTGGGATAGCTTGGAACGACCACCGTTGTTTTACCCGACCCATCACACACCACCTTCAGGTTCTTCACGGCGTCGGTCGTCGCGCCTACGGTCATCATGGACGAAACGCTGCCGGTGGTTTCCTGAGATACCGTTGGCGTCAAATGAGCTATCGGCTCGCCACCCGCACCTCTATGAAGGATGGATTCGCTCTCCTTCTCCGTGTTGATATAGGAATGCGAGCTGAATATTGACCACAAGGTTTCTTTTAAATCTTGTTTGAACTCTTCCAGCTTCGCCAAAAACCCATTATCTGTTGTGCTATTGGGATCAATGCCCGGATCACAAATCACCTTCGGGTGAGCAGCATCGCTTAGATCCGCACAGATGTAGTACGCCGTCCCAACACGATCGTTAACCGTGCATTTCACGATATCGTCAACCGTTCCGGTGCCATTTGCATCTTGACAGGGGCTGTTCTTGCCGAAGTGAACTTTCAGCTTCGCCGTGGTAGGCCTGATGACTGAGCCGTCCGGAGTCTTAATAAACCACCTGATTACGTCGCCCTTCTGAGGTGAGACGTAAATCTCGTTTGTATCTTGCACAATCATCAAGCGAATATGGTCAGGCTTGTTTTCGATCGCACCTGAGAAACCGGCGAGTCCGCCTGCAGCTAACGCCAGTACGGGAATGCCGACACTGCGAAATAATGAAGATGCCATCGCTTTGTCCTTTCAATCGTAAGGAATTTTTGAGTTGCGTGGCCCGATGAGTCAAATCGTTGATTTCGGACTTCACCTCTAATCTCTTCCCGGCGATTCATCATTCAGGAGAGCTAAATCAATCTCCACAGCAAACAGCGCCCAATCGACACAGTTCCAGCAAATAGCTTCATCGCTATGTCCTTCTCGTCACAAACGTTCGTGGGAGCCTGAGAGAACCTAAAAATCGCAGTTCTTCATTGGTGTGTTCGCCTTGATATGGAAAGGAGCTGGCGCAGCATTAGCGCACTTATTCTGATCCACCGCGATGGTGTATTCGATGTCTCCGGCTGTTTTGACTGTGCAAGACGGTGGATGAACGCCTGGCTGGTCGTCTCCGCACTTACTGGCATCAATGTTGATCTTTGGATTCAATGTGGAGTTCCACTGAATCAAGGCGCCGACCTTGACTGACGGTGGATTTGTGTTTGGAGGTGTCGTACTTGGATTCAAAACCACAACAGTGTTATTCCTGCAAACCACAGCCAGATTGGTAGGCGGCACCTGCGGCACGTCCATCCCCTCACTCTTCGCAGGCGCCTTTGATTCAGGCGACTTCGATTTCTGAGCAGCAAAGACCACACTCTCTCCCGGCAACCGCAACTTTCCTCCCGTACCATCGCTGCTACTGTTGGGATCTATTCCCGGATCCTGACAGAGGATTTTTGCGTTGGGATCATTCGGATCCGCCTTGTCGGAACAGAAATATAGAAACTGGCCCTTGGCGGCGGTGATGGTGCATGTGTGTCCGTCCTCACCTTCCTTGCACGGACTCTCTCCGTAAAAATGGATATGAACATCGTCAAGAACCTTGCCATCCTTCCGCCACTCAACTTTGTCCCCTGTATTCGGCGCAACCTGCACGCCCCCGGGAAGAATGTTAAAAGCAACGGTGTTTGTGTGCATGGGCGGAGGAGGCGGAGTGTGAGGGATAAGGAAGTAACCGATAAGTACACCGGCTAGCAAACCAAGCAGTAGCCACAAACCTCGATTAGACATCTATTGTTTCCTTTCAGTCCTGAGAGATAAGTGTTGCTGAATCTTTACGTAGCCGCAGACTGCTTCCCTGGAGTCTTTGGAACAACAGCCAGATATCTCGGATCACGTTTCAAATCTTTAAGGTCAAGTGCAAAATCGACGTCAACCTGCGTGATGCCCTGTTTCATGCACTCAAGCAACAGCGGCAGCGCCTCCTGTTTTTTCCCCAGCACTGCCAATGCCTGCACTTTCATAAACTTCGTTCGCACATCGCTAGCGCCATACTTATCCGCGTTCGTCATATCCTTTTCCGCTGCAGCCGCATCGCCCGCCTTCGCGTCGTAGAATGCCAGCGTCATCCAGCTGGCTCCATTGCGCGGATTCGTATTAAGCAAATCCCCCAGATACTTCGCCGCTTTCTGATAAGCCTCGCGCACCTTCGCATCGTTCCCCATCACGGTGTAACAGTCGCCGATGTCGCGCCATACTTTGTGCGACTTTGGATCAAGTTCCGCTGACTGTTGGTAATATGCCAGCGCGTCCTTGTACTGCTTGTCACCAAAGGCAACGTCACCTAGGTTGCGGTACGCCTCCTCATTCTTTCCTCGTTGAAGGCTTCGCTTCGAAGCTTCGATCGCCTCGTCATGCTTGCCCATTGCCACATACATCGCACCCATGTTAGCCAGCGGCAGCGCGGCGTTGGGAGCAACATTCGCCGCCGAGTCAAAGGTATCGGCCGCGTCAGCATACTTTCCTTGCCGCGATAGGTTCAACGCCAATTCGTTGTAGGCAGGCCAGTAGTTTGGTCTGTCGTGGTTTATCGCCTTATAAACCGCGTCGGAATCCGGCAACCGGTTCAGGTATCGATAAGCCTGCCCCTTGTAGAGCATGGTCTCCGGGTTCCCAGGATCAACACGCAGCGATCTGGCGATAAAGTCCAGGGCCTTCTCCGTCTGCCCCGAAAAAAGGTAAACCTGAGCACGACTTAATAGACCCGCAGCGGAAATCGAATTGTCATCCGCAGCTTTCTCCGCATTTTGGCCGGCCAGCCTCAACAGGTTTGGATCATGCGTCCTTCGGTACTGCCTGATGTAGGCCATCGCCAGCCTTGCATACCCCAGATGAAAGCGTGGTTCCTTCGCCAGGCACTCTCCATACTTCAGAATGGCCGCGTCCAGATCAGCATTGTTCGGCTGATTCGCAAGTTCCTCAGCCTTCGCATACAACTGATATCCTTCCGACGAAATCGACTTTAACTCCTCCTCATCCCTAAGCTTCTTCTCGCTCAGCGGCAAGCCGAGCAATTTCGCTGCTTCCTCCGATCCTCTGTCGGCAAGCGTATTCATTTGGTCGCGACGTGCCACAACCAGATGCTTGCGAAGTGTCCTCTGGGTCGCGGGATCCATCACCTGCAGCAGCAACGAAACCGCCGTTGCACCCGTTTTCAGCGATGCCGCCAGCACCAAATTCGCCCCCAGCAGGCTCACCGACTCGCCGGGAGCCACGACCGACACATTACTCCCCTGTAAATCCCTCGCCGAGATAACGAGCAGGTTCTTCACATACGCCTCAGCGCGCGCCAGACGATTGCGAATGGAGTCCAGAACTGTGGAAACAACCGCCGAAGAGTCGCCCGTCTCTGATGGCCACGCCATCAGCGCAACAAATCGCCTGTCCGGCAACGGATGCATCCACTGATCGATTCGCGGCCACTCGTACCAGGTACCTCCTACCAAAGCCAGCGATGCTCCCGCTCCCATCCCCAGCATCTGTCTCCGCGAGATGCCATGCTTCTCCGCTCCCGCCGTACCGACCGGAAGAGACGCAACATATCCCGTCTGGAGCGCGGCCATCGCATCGCGCACATTTGCGAACCGCCGCGTAACATCTGCTTCGACGCAGCCTCGAATAAACCGTTTCCACTCCGTCGGCAGCTTGTCGAAGATAGGATCGCGTCCCGTCTCCAGCTCATTGCCTGGACTGAACCGCGGCACATGGCCGACCAGCATCTCATACGCCACGACGCCAATCGCGTACACGTCCGTCGACGTCGAAGGCTGCTCCCCACGAAACAGCTCCGGAGCCATGTAGGCCGGCGTCCCTGCCAGGCCAATCGTCGAAAGCATCGACGCTCCCGCCTGATATGCATGCGCCAGGCCAAAATCCATCAGGCACACACGCACTCCCGCGCCGTGTCCATCCAACATGATGTTGCTGGCCTTGATATCTCGATGCAGAATACCCGCATCATGCACAGCGATCAGCGCGTCACCGACCTGTCGGATGATACCTGCGACCTCCGGAACTTTCAGGGGTCCTTGCTTCGCAAGGCGGCTGGCCAGCGTCTCTCCGTTCAACAGCTTCATCGTCAAAAACGTGACCGGACGGCCCGTCTGCTCGCTCTGATAAATGTCGTAGATCGGACAGAGATTCGGATGCACCACCTCGCGCGCATGCAGAATCTCGCGCTCGAACCGCTTCTGCATCCCTGGGTCTTCCGCTGAATGCGATAGCAGTGTCTTCAGCCCGACGTGTACGCCCTGCAGCCTGCGGTCCTCGACCTCGTACACCTCGCCCATGCCCCCACGAGCGATATACCGCACTATCTCGAAGCGGTCATTCAGAACATCGCCAACCTTCCACCGAGGCCCAGTCGTCCCGCGCGGCGCGACTTGATACTGAGGCGCAACAGCTTCCTTGTTCTCTAACGGAGCAAACTGCGCCGCCGCTCCATGGGCTACGAATGCCGGCTGCTCCAGGAAGCTTCCCATCGCCTCTTCGCGATCAAGCATCTGCCGGACGACAGGCTCCAGTTCAGGAGAATCGCGGCAGGCCTTCTTGAGGAAGGCAGACCTCTCCTCCGGCGCCAGCTCTAACGCAGTGGCGAACAACTGCTCAACGGTTTCACGCTCTCCAGCCATGGCCTCATCCTCCTTACCGATCAAAACGTCGGTAAAGGACTTCGATTCCTCAGCTTGGGCCCCAGATAGAACCGGACAGGTGCATCAGCGCCTGCAAAGGCTTGGAAAGCAAGCATTGCAGACCATGAGATAAAAACGCCTTCCGCACCTATGTCAATTTGACGGCGCGGGGCGCTCAAAGTTCCGGCCAATTCTTCGCGAGCAGCTTATCACGTTATCTAACGTCCAGTGCTCTCACCTATATAAGGCGTATTCGGTCCCCGAAAAGGGCCAACTCCTTGTGCCTCAACCACACCCGTTCAGCGTAGAATGGCTCACACGGCAAGCATAGGAGCTACCTATGTCCTCACCCGAGGGTCAAGTCACGCTGCTTTTGAAGGCGATGAACCGGGGGGACAAGTCCGCCGCCGACCAGCTCCTCCCCCTCGTCTACACCGAGCTTCACCGCCTGGCCAGGGGCTATATGTCCCGCGAGCGTCGCGACCACACCCTGCAACCCACAGCCCTCATCAATCAGGCCTACCTCCGAATCGCCCAGCAGGAGAACGTCGAGTGGCAGAACCACGCCCACTTTATCGGCTTTGCCGCCAATGTCATGCGCCGCGTCCTCGTCGATCACGCCCGTGAGCACAACGCCGCCATGCGCGGCGGCAAGCAGGTCCGCGTCGATCTCGACGAAGGCATCGCCATCTCCAAAGAGACCTCCACCGAGATCCTGCTATTAGAAGACGCGCTCACCCGCCTCGAGAAACTCAACCCCCGCCAAGCTCAAGTGGTGGAGATGCGTTACTTCGGCGGCCTCTCCGTAGAAGAAGTCGCCGGCGTCCTGGGCATTGCCCCCCGCTCCGTCAAGCGCGACTGGTCCCTCGCCCGTATGTGGCTCTTCGAAGAGATACAGAAGACCACGCCGCAGAGTTAGCAATAAACTTTTCGACTTCATGGCACCTTTTCTCCTCCAACTCCGCTTATCCAGATAGAAGGCAATTGCGGAGAAGGCCTTCCAGAATAAGGAGACAGGTCATGAAAAACTCAATTACTTCCTTCGTTGCCTCTGGTCTCGTGTCGTGCGCCCTTGCTATTGGCGCGGCAACCCCGTCGTTCGCGCAGTCCAGCCCGCTCGTCAAGGCTGATATTCCCTTTGCGTTTCAGGCGAATGGCAAGCTCATGCCGGCCGGAACCTATCTCATCAGCCAGCAGAACGGCGGCATTATGCGGCTCAACGGCTCCGGCAAGCATGCCCAGGCCATGGCGATTGCGCTGCCCGACAACGGCATAAAGGCCGCCACGGTTAGCAAAGTCACCTTCAATAAGTATGGTGATCACTACTTCCTGCACAACGTCTCGGTCGCCGGCAGCACTACCTCCTATCGCTGCACCACCACGAAGCAGGAGAAGAACATCGTCCGCGAGCTGCGCAGCCAGCAGCCCACCGAAGTAGCCGTCAACGTAATCCCGAGCCTTCGCTAATCTGCCTTGACTCTCCGGATTTACTCGAACGGCAAGCCCCGCGCTGACTATGCAGCGCGGGGCCTCCATTTTGCGCTTCATAACTACAGGACCGCAGAACAAGCAAAAATAAATCTCTTCACTCATGGCACCTTTCCTCCCAAATCTCCGCTTATCAGAGTGAAGGCAATTGTGGAGATGGCCTTCAGATTAGGAGACAGGTCATGAAACGCTCAATCACTTCCTTTCTCGCCTCTGGTCTCGTGTCTTCCGCTCTTGCCATTGGCATCGCAGCCACTCCGTCCAACGCGCTCGCCCAGACTTCGTCCGGCGTCAAGGCAAACATCCCCTTCGCATTCCAGGTTGGCTCCAGGGTCATGCCCGCCGGCACCTACACGTTTTCTAAGCAGGGCGAGCACGTCATGCTGCTCAGCAGCGATGATGCACGCAACCGAATCGTCTCCATGGTTCTGCCGCAGAACGAGTCCAGGACTCAGACAGTTGGAAGGGTCACCTTCGCGAAGTATGGCGACCACTACTTCCTTCACCAGATCTCCAGTTCCGACAGCGAAATCGCTTACTCCTGGACGACTGGCAAGCAGGAGAAGGAGCTCGTTCGCGAGCTAAACCTGCTCAATGGGACTGAAGTTGCCGTAAACGTGATTCCGAATCTGACGCACTGATCTGCCTTTGGTTCTCTCTCACGTTTTCTGCAATAACCCCGCGCTACCAGCCTGGCGCGGGGTTTTACTTTGGCCCGTACTCTCGATACGACGGCAGCCCTGGCAGGCCCTTCGCCTGCATCACCGCTCGCACAATCGCGCGCGACAGCACCGTCGCTGCAATAGCTCCAATCGCCGACGCATGCGCCTTCGCCTCTATGGTCCCCGTCGACATCGCAAAGATCGTGTCTCCATCCGACATCGTATGCACCGGATTGATCGCTCTCGCCAGCCCGTCATGTGCCATCTGAGCAATCTTCGTCATGTGCGTCTTGCCGAACGCAGCGTTCGTCGCCACAACTCCAATCGTCGTATTTGTCGCACTCTCCGACAACACCTGATAACCCTTCATAAGCTCTGCCATCGAATCGCGATATCCCTTGCCGTTCTTATTGCGCGCCCCCGCAACAATTCTCCCCGTGCGCGGATCCACCACGTCCCCCGCCGCATTCACGGCGACGATCGCGCCCACTACAATCCCCGTATCGCCTACCTTCGCGCTCGCCGTCCCCACGCCGCCCTTCATCGCAAACTCTTGCCCAAACATCTTTCCTACCGTCGCACCCGCGCCGGCACCGACATTTCCTTCTTCCACAGACCCCGTCGTCGCCGCCTCACACGCTTTGTATCCGGCATCTTCTCCCGGTCGTATCTTGAAATCGCCAACCCCCAGGTCGTACAGAATCGCCGCCGGCACGATCGGGACCACACCCTTGCCGATCCCATATCCCAACCCGTGCTCCTCGAGCCAGCGCACCACACCCGTCGCCGCCGCCAACCCGTAGGCGCTTCCGCCAGACAACAGAATTGCTTGCACATGCTCCACGGTATTCAGAGGCGAGAGCAGGTCTGTCTCCCGCGTCCCCGGAGCCGATCCGCGCACATCCACTCCCGCCGTTGCGCCCTTCTCGCAGATGATCACTGTGCATCCCGTCGGACGCTCCTTCAGGGTGTACTGCCCCACCTTCAGCCCCGGAACATCCGTAATCGACCCACCCTCCGGCAGCTCGATCGGCCCCATCCCCGCGGCAGGCGCGCCTGCGGCCGGCAGTGCAGCCATCAGCGGAAGACCAAACAGACTCCGTGCAAACTCACGACGCTTCATCTCGCAAAACTCCCTACGGCATTCTCTTCTCTAATACTTCTTCTCGAGCAGCCTTCGGCAACGCAGGCGCAAATATACGAAACAAAGTCATCACCACCACCGCAGTCAAAATTCCAATCGCTTGCGGAGACAACACTCCAATGCCCCCTCCATTTTTCATCGCAAACAACGTCGCCGCAAGCGCCGCAAAGATGCTGCTCAATGCTGCCGCCGACATTACGCGCCGCACATAAAGCCCCGCCAGGACAGGCACAAACAGAGCCACCGCAATCAGCCCATAGAAGATCGAGACAGCTGCAATAATCGAAGGCAATAGCGCCGCCAGCACAATCCCTGCAATCCCCGCCCCCACCAGCACGCCCCGGCTCACGCGCAACAGCTTCTCCTGTGAAACCCCCGGATTCAGAAACGTCTTGTAAAGATCCACCGCCAGCGAAGTCGAAAGCATGAACAGGATCGCGTCCGTTGCGCTCAGCTCCGCAGAAAAGATCGAGGCCAGCGTCCACACTCCCAGCCACTTCGGCAGCAGCGCCTTCATCGTCTCCGGCAGAGCCAGCTCAGGATTAGCAAGATGCGGCAGCGCCGCAAACGCACATAGCCCCAGCACCGGCGGAACAAATGCAAACACCACCTGCCCCAACGTGTTCATTCCCACACCACGCCGCACGGCGCTCACATCCCGCGCTCCATAAACCTTTTGCACCAGGCCCGGCGAAACCATGAACGAAGGCACAAGAATCGCAAGCCACGCCAATATCTGCTTCGCCCCCGCACCCGTCATGCTGAACATCGCCGCTGCCCGTTCTTCGCTGCCCGTGTGCGCCAGCACGAGCTCATGCAAGTGTCCCCAGCCGCCCACCGCATGCAGCGCAAACGGAACCGCCAGCAGCAATCCCGACATCGTTACTGCAAGCTCGAACATGTTCACGAACGACGACGCCATCAGTCCGCCCGCCACGCAATACACAATCGCCACCGCGCCGCCGATCATGCAACCCTGCCACTTCGGAATCCCCGCCACCGTGTTCAGAATCCAGGCAATCGCAATTAATTGTCCTGCCAGGATCGCTAGGGCCCCCAGCCAGAACAGCCCCGCGATGACCGCCTTCACTGCCTTGCCGTAGCGAAGTTCAAGGAAATCCTGCAGCGTCGACAGGCCATGCTCCTTCGCAATCTTCCACAGCTTCGGTCCAAGAAACTGCGACAGCAAAAACGTCCCGATCGCCGCCGAGCCCACCCACCACCATGCCGACATCCCCAACCGGTATCCAAGTCCCGTCGCCCCAACCGTCGAGCCTGCCCCAATGTTCGCTGCCAGAAACGTCGCAAACAATCGCCCCGGCCCCAGGCTTCTGCCCGCCACCAGAAAGTCGGAGGTATTCTTCACCCGCCTCCGCATCACAAAGCCAAGTGCCATCAGCAGGATGGAGTACAGCAAGAGCGCAATCAGGTAGACGTTCATTCGGCATCGTTAATCATAGGTCCCCAGACATTCCCTAATAGCCGTCTTCCCCAAGAGCCGCCCAAAATCTTGTCAAGCCCCAAAATCACCTAACTTTATGAAACCAAAGAGAATATAAAGTGCCGATTAATTACCTCGCGCTTGCTACACTTAAAGGAGTAGGTAAATAGATGCCCCGAAGCCTAGGCCTCGGGGCATTCTCTTTGTTATCAGGACTTTGCGTTTCATAGCCGTCAAAATCGAGATTATTCGCTCATAGATCCGAACCTAAGTTCAATTAATTGAGGATCTTGCGCAAAATGACCGGGGGAGGGGTCGGGTCTCCGCGACAGGCAGTTTCGCCCCGCAGGACAGGTGGAAAAATACCTAAAAAACCGCTGGACGAACGCTCGTGTATTGAGCGTATGATGTGGCACCGAGTGACGTTCTGCTTCAACGGGTAGAGCGGGGTCACACCCCAAACCTGACACTGGGCGCTCTCCTCGCCCCTCCCATGAAGGCCACTCTCCGGTGCAACTGCGCCCGAGGTGCTGCTAATGAAAATCTTCGACCCCGTTCTATTCATTCTTCGCCGAAAGGGCACGGACGTATTTAGTGTCCCCCCGACTGCGACTGTCTATGACGCCATGAAAATAATGTCCGACAAAGATATTGGCGCCCTCCTCGTGATGGACGGCGCAGACTTTGAAGGCATTGTGACGGAGCGGGATTACGCAAGGAAAATCATTCTGCAGGGCCGCTCCTCCAAGGACACTGCCGTTCGCGAGATTATGTCCGAACCACTCATCACCATCACGCCTGACTCCTCAGTCGACGAGGCAATGCGGCTCATGACCACCAACCGCATCCGTCACCTCCCCGTCTTCTGCGACAGCAAGGTTCACGGTCTCATCTCCATCGGCGACCTCGTGCAGTGGATCTCCTTCGCGCAGGACCAGACCATCGAGCAGCTTGAGCACTACATCGAAGGCAAGTATCCCTGCTAGAAGTGCCAGAAGATCAACCCAGGCTTCGCGTCGCGTCGACGATGATGTTCCACAGCACAGAGGGGTAGACCCCGAGCAGGAACACCAGACCAGTCAACGCAGCCAGCGCAACCGCAGCCGCAAGCGGGACACGAACCGTGTCGGCGCCGCTGATGGTCACCGCCTCCTGCGGCCTCGCGATCATCACGACCACGATGCGCAGATAGTAATAGAGCCCGATCGTGCTGCTCAGAACCAACGTGAACAGAAGAATCCAACGCGACTGCGCTGCGCCCGCCGTCAGAACGTAAAACTTCCCGAGAAATCCCGCGGTCAGACGGAATGCCCGCAAGCGACAGCAGCATCGTGGTGAAAACGCCCGCGACCATCGGCCTCTCCCAGAAAAGCCCGCGATAGCTCTCGATCGAAGCAGCCTCCCGACGCGCGCCCGAGAGAGCCGTCATCGTGCCGAACGCACCCAGAATCGTTACGAGATAAGCGATAAGGTAATACGTTCCCGCAGCCAACCCCAGCGCTCCGCCTGCAAGGAGCGCCACCAGCAGGTAGCCCATGTGAGCGATCGAAGAGTAAGCAAGAATCCTCTTCACGTTCATCTGCCGCAGGGCAAGAAGATTTCCTGAGAGCATGGAAGCAATCGCAATCACAGCTAGCACAGCGCCCGTCGCGCCTCGCAGACCACCGCTCGCCGCGGGATGAAACCAGCGCAGCACCAGCGCAAACATGCCGCCCTTCGACACCGTAGCAACAAACGCCGTCACCGGCAGTGGAGCGCCCTCGTACACATCCGGCGTCCACATATGGAACGGAACTACCGCCAGCTTGAAGCCGATTCCCACCAAAGCGAGCATCGTGCCAGCAAGCAGCACCACCGAGCCACCCGGCCCGGAGTTCGATATAGTCACAAATTGCGACAGGTCCATGGAACCCGTCTCTGAATAAATAAGCGCGAGACCGAACAGCAGAACCGACGACGACGATGCTGCCAGAACTAGGTACTTGATACCGGCCTCAATGCAGACTCGTTCATGGCGAAGATACGCAATCAAGGCGTACAGCGCCACGCTCAGCAGTTCCAGTCCAAGGAAGAGTGAAGCGAAATTTCGGCTGGCTGCCAGAACCATCGATCCTGTGGTCGCCAAAAGCACCAGAAGATAAAACTCCTCACGATGCTCCTGCCTGCGATCCAGGTAGTCATACGCAAACAGAAACACAAAGCCCGCGGCAGCCAGCAGGATCGCCATATAGAGCACAGAGTATGAATCGAGGATGAAGAAACGAACCGACCTCATGCGATCGCGGCGGCCGGCCCTAGTAACAGGCTAAGAAGCGCAGCAGCCAAGCCCGGCAAGGGAGATCGCCACGGCGGCGAAATGACTCCGCCGGACAGCGATCGCAAGCATCAGGATCACAGCGGTCGCCGAGAGTAATCAGCAACGGCAAGGACGCGAAAATGGCGGCGTTGGTCATCGCTATCTCCTGGCTTCCTGGGAACTGTGGTCTGCTGCGAGGCAGCGAGTGCCGGGCGAACCACACGCAGAATGGGCTGCGGGTAGAGGCCGATCCACACGAGACAGATCATCAACAGGCCAAGTGCCGTCCACTCGCGCGGCCTAAGATCTGGAAGCTTCCAATGATGGCTGTTTGGTCCTTGAAACGCGCCCTGCACGAATCGCAAACCATAGAGCGTGGCAACAACCAGCCCAAGCGTCGCAAACGCGGTGAGCTTTGCGTTCGCGCGATAAGCTCCCAGCAGCACGAGAAACTCTCCGACGAAGTCGCCGAGCCCCGGAAGCCCGATGTGAAGCCATGGCGAAGACCATTCCTGCTCCGCTCAACGCAGGCATGGTCTCCCAAAGCCCGCCCATCGCTGAGATCTCGCGAGTATGCATCCGCTCCTGCAGCAACCCGGCGATCATGAACAACGCGCCGGTGCTGATTCCGTGGCTGATCATCTGAATCACGGCGCCTTCCAGTGCGATCTGGTTTCCGGCAAAGATGCCAAGCAGCACAAAGCCCATGTGACTGACGCTGGTATACGCGACCAGGCGCTTCAGATCGGTCTGACCGACGGCAAGCACCGCGCCATACAGAATTCCGATCACACCAATAATCATCATGTAGGGTGCGATCTCGCGCGACGGCCCCGGGAAAGATGGGAAGAACGAAGCGAATCATTCCATAGGCCCCGGTCTTCAATAGAAGCCCGGCCAACACGACGCTGCCTGCCGTAGGCGCTTCAGTATGCGCATCCGGAAGCCAAGTGTGGAAAGGAAACGCGGGCAGTTTTACGGCGAAGGCAATGAGGAATCCAAGCATCAGCAAGCGCGCAACCCGTGGAGCCATCGGCGTCTGAATCAATTGCCGATAGTCGAAGGTAAAAACGCCGGTGGACTGGTAGTGAAGAACCGCGAGCGCGACAATCGCAATCAGCATCAGCAGGCCACTGAGCTGCGTGAAGAGAAAGAACTTTGTGGACGCATAAATCCGTCGTCTCGTGCCCCCATATCCCGATCAGGAAGTACATCGGCACGAGCATCAGTTCCCAGAACAGATAAAAGAGGAACAGGTCCGTTGATAGAAAAACGCCCGTAATCCCCGCCAACACCCAAAGCAGGTTGAAGTGGAAGAATCCTGCTTGCTCCTGAATCTCCGTCCAGGAAGCGAGAACCGCTATGACGCCAAGGAAATACGTCAGCAGGAGCATCGCCAGGCTCAGTCCGTCCACAGCGAGATGCAGCCGAATACCAAACTGAGGAATCCACGCGGCGTCGTACTCCACAAACCATCGCGACGAAGACTGGCGCACCCGCGCGAGCGACAAGAATGCCCAGGGACATCGCCAGATCGGTCACAACACTCGCGACAGCAATCCAGCGCGCCGCAACTACACTCCGGCGCGCAACGATCCATGATGCGATGCCACCTGCGATCAAGACCAGAATGAGGCTGAGAAGAATCATGTTTGGCACCTCAACGCGTGAAGAATGCAATTGCCAGAATGACAGCCGTGCCCATTGCCAGGCCGGTTGCGTACCAGCGCACCTGTCCTGTTTGAAGCGACCGTAGGGCACGATAACCGAGGTTGGTGGCCTGTGCGATTCCCTGCACCGGTAGGTCCGCTGGGTCGCTCGCCATCTTCCGGGTCAGCCACTGAAAGGGCACAACAAACAGACCGTTGTAAATCCAGTCGAATCCCCAGCCCGCGAGCCAAAGGCGCTCAACCACATTCTCCGCTGGCTTCCGTTCGCGTTGCGGTCCAAAGAGCAGATAGGCGAGCACAAGCCCAAGCGTGAACACAAGCATCGCCGAAAGCGCGGTAATGGTCTCGGTAATTGGCCCCACGTGAACCTCTTCCAGAGGAGGAAGGACGCTGCCGAGAAAATTGGAGAGTGCTGGGGAGCCGCCAAAGTGAGGAGGCGTATCGACATATCCCCCAACGATTGACAGCACACAGAGAACGATAAGTGCACTGCGCACCGCGAATCCGCTTCTGGCTCTAACATGCAACTGCTGTGGACCGAAGAATGCCAGCAGAATCATTCTGAAGGTGTAGAGCGACGTGAGCATGGCGCCCGTCATGCCGGCGAGCCAGAACCACACATTGCCGTTCGGGCCAGCCCACGACTGCCACAAGATGAGATCTTTGCTGAAGAATCCCGCCGTTATAAGCGGAAGCCCCGCAAGCGCCGAACCACCGATGACGAACGACCAGAACGCCAGCGGCAGCTCGGTAGCGGAGCCCGCCCATGCGATACAGATCCTGCTCGTGCACAGCGTGGATCACTACGCCGGCAGCGAGGAAGAGGAGCGCCTTGAAGAAGGCGTGCGTCATGAGATGGAACATGGCAGCCGACCATGCCCCAAGTCCAAGCGCGAGGAACATATAGCCGATCTGGCTGATGGTGGAGTATGCCAGTACGCGCTTCATATCGCGCTGGGCAAGTGCGCTGAAGGAAGCGAGCAACATCGTCGCAGTGCCGATGATTGCGACTGCGAATTGCACAGAAGGGGCCAGCGAGAACAGCGTATGAGTGCGTGCGATGAGATAGACGCCCGCGGTAACCATCGTTGCCGCGTGAATCAGCGCGCTGGTGGGCGTCGGGCCGGCCATAGCGTCCGGCAGCCATGTCTGAAGAGGCAGTTGCGCGGACTTTCCGACTGCCCCGCCCAGCAACAGCGCGGCTGCCGCAACAGCCATGCCCTGTCCCGGGGCCCACTGTGCCGCCGCACGATGCATCAAGTCCTGAATGTCAAGCGTTCCCAGGTGAGTGAACAAGAGGAAGAGTCCCAGAGCAAATGCCGTATCACCGCAACGCGTAACGATGAAGGCCTTGTCGGGCAGCCGCACATTCTGCAGGTTCGCGGTACCAGAATCCGATCAGCAGGAAGCTGCACAGACCGACGCCCTCCCACCCCAGGTACAGCAGAAGAAGATTGTTTGCCAACACGAGCGTGAGCATGGATGCCACAAAGAGATTCATGTAGGCAAAGAAGCGAGGGATAGTCCTTCGTCGTCATGCATGTATTCCACCGAGTAGAGGTGAATCAAAAAGCCAACAAAGGTAACGACCAGAAGCATGATGAGCGAGACAGAGTCGAGATAAAAAGCAATGTCGGGGCGAAATCCGCCGCTCTCCATCCATGTCCACAGATGCTGGTTGAATGCATTACCGGTAGGAGGAGATCGTGATGAACGAGGCGGCGATCAACATCACCAGTGCTGCGATGAGACCGATGGAGCCGGCACCCAAAACCGCCACGACCCGCCGCGGCAAAACAGGATCCGAACAGAGCGAGTACGGCTGCGCTGGCGAAGGGGATAGCAACGACGAGCCAAAGGAGATGAAGCATGATCAGCCTCTCAATTCACTGGCCGCGTCGACATCCAGGGCGAGCTGCGTCTTGTGATAGAGCAGCACGAACGCCAATCCGACCGAGACCTCAGCCGCGGCCATGGCGAGAATGAACAGAAACATCACCTGGCCGTCCGGCTGCGCCCATCGTGATCCCGCTGCGATAAACGCGAGGCCGCTCGCATTGAGCATGATCTCAATGCACATGAGCGTAAAGATGAGATTACGCCGCGTGAGAAGTCCCGCGAGCCCCAGCGTGAACAAGATCGCTGCGAGAATCAAGACGTGCTGTATCGGTACCGGTGACATGTTGTTTCTCCTCTCCCGCAATGGCATGGCGTCCAAGATGAAATGCGCCGACCAGCCCGGCCATCAACAGCAGTGATGCGAGTTCCACTCCTATCCAGTAACTTCCGAACAAGCGCATTCCGACCTGCTTTGGACGTAACCGTGACCGCCGGAGCCGACGTGGGCGGCAGTGCAGGTACAGTAAACGAATAACTCTCCCAACAGAATCAGCGCGAGAAGGGCTGGGCCCAGCCAGTTGCTTCGGCTTTAGCCAATCGCGTTCCACCTCCATCGCGTGCTCGGCAAGATTGAGCATCATGACCACGAAGACGAAGAGCACCATGATGGCGCCGGCGTAGATCATGATTTCGAGCGCCGCCACAAAGGGCGCGCCGAGCGCGTAGAAATCCGCGGCAACCGCGAGCAGAGACACAATGAGATAAAGCAGAGCGTGAACCGCATGTCGTCGCGTGACGGCAAGCAGAGTAGCGATGACGGCGACAGTGCTTGCGAGATAGAAGAGCAGAGTCATGGTAGTTCCTCAGGGCAGAAGGCTATGGATGTCAGTGGGTGAGAGTTCGTTCTCAGACTCTCCTTTGTCTTTGCCGCCGATAGCCACTCCGGCGACCTTCCAGAAGTTGTAGTCGGGATACTTTCCTGGACCGTCGATCATCAAATCCGACTTCTCGTAGACGAGATTCTTTCGCTTGTACTCACCCATCTCTGTATCCGGAGTCAGCTGAATAGCGTAAGTAGGACAGGCCTCTTCGCAATAGCCACAGAAGATGCATCGAGAGAAGTTGATACGGAAGAACTCCGGGTATCTTCTGCCATGCTCATCTTCCGTTGCCTGCAGCGAGATACACGCGACAGGGCACGCCACGGCGCACAGGTTGCAGGCAACACAACGCTCACCTCCGTCTGGGTCGCGGGTAAGAACGATCCGACCGCGGTACCGCGGCGACAGATAGGCCTTTTGCTCTGGGTACTGCACCGTCACGCGTTTTGCAAACGTGTGACGGAAGAACCTCCCACAACGAGCGCACAAGACTGAGCACGGAACCCTCCCTCTACCTCCGGAACAACACAACGGCACCAGTCACCAGAAGATTTACCAGTGCGAGCGGCAACATTACCTTCCAGCCCCAGGACATGAGCTGATCGAAACGCGGCCTCGGAAGCGCCGCCCGCAACAGGATGAAGAAGCAGATAAAGAACATGGTCTTTGCAGCGAACCAGATCGCGGGCGGAAGTATCGGACCTAACCAGCCGCCAAAAAACAACAGCGAGATGGCTGCCGAGACGAGGATGACTCCGATGTACTCGCCGACAAAGAACATTCCGAACTTCATTCCCGAGTACTCCGAATGAAAGCCTGCGATCAAGCTCGCTCTCTGCTTCGGCAAGGTCGAAGGGCAATCGTCTGCGTTTCGGCTACGCCGGCAATGAGAAACAGAACAAAACCGAGAAACTGTGGAATGACGAACCAAAGCCCTCGTTGGGCCTCGACGATGTCTGTAATGCGGAATGAACCGGCCAGCACAACAGCGCCGAGGAGCGACAGCCCCATAAAGACCTCATAGCTCATCATCTGTGCGGCAGCGCGGATTCCTCCCAGAAGCGCAGTATTTGTTGTTGGAAGACCACCCAGCCAGCACGACGCTGTAAACACCCAGGGACGACATGGCCAGAAGAAACAGAATCCCGATATTGAGGTCCGCGATCACGAAGCCCGGCGCAAACGGAACCACGGCAAACGAGAGGAGCGCGGTGGCAACCACGATGGCAGGTGCCAGGACAAAGACAGACTTATCGGCGAACGGGGGAATCCAGTCTTCCTTGGTAAAGAGCTTGATCGAGTCTGCAGCAATCTGTCCGAGGCCAAACGGGCCTACGCGGTTTGGGCCGTAGCGATCCTGCCAGAGCGCAAGCAAGCGCCGCTCAACCCAAATGAGACCAGCCGATAAATTGAGCACGACAAAGAGGACGGAGGCTATGACCAGCAGAGGAAATAATGCTGCTCTCATTGCGCACCTCGGGCGGAAAGTTCGGAACCGACTGGAACCAGCCGGCAATAAACTGGCAATGGAATTCCATCCAGCGGCGACCCCGCTGAATGGAGACCAGCAACGCCACGCGGCAGATCGGCGCGAAGTACAATCTCCAATTCGTGCTGCGACTCTTCGATTGATACCCTCAGTTGCTCGCCCGCTTTTACTCCAAGCAACGTTGCTTCGGCAGGATTCAAAGCCAGGTAGGGCTGTGAGGCCAGTTGAGAGATTGCAGGCGCATGACGGCTCAACTCTTCCGAACCAAAGATATGAAAGATAGGCACAAGAAGCCACGAACCGGCTTGCGGCGAGAAGTGGTGAGGCATTGCAGAAAAATACTTCCAGCCTGGGCCCGACGATGGCTCGATCAAGCGAACACCTGGATCATGTCCGCCAAGTGGACCTCCGACCTCCTCCTGAAACTTGTTTACTGACTGCACAGAGTTCCAGCCCGGGGCCCAGAAGAAGGGACGCAACGCAGGAGGAACCACACCGAGTCCTGATTCCATCGAGAAAGCCAATGCGGAGTCGGGGTCATCCGGTGGTTTCGGCTCATGCACACTGATGTTGGCCAGCATCGCCGTTCGTCCGCTGTAACGAATCGGCTCACGCGCAATCTTTCCTGCCGCACGTCGCGGAGGAGCAACAGTGGGAAGGACCGCCAACGCAGGGAGAGACTTGGATATGGCGGCGGTAAGTTCATCAAGATTGTGCCCGAGAGCCTGGTTCTCGAGACCCGCGGCTATCGAACCTTCAGCAAGCCATCTCCAACTTGATTGCACTTCCGAGCTGGGATCAAAGACCTGAAAGTAACGCTGCGCGCGGCCTTCGTTGTTCACCAGTGTGCCGTCGGACTCTGCAAAGGTGCCTGCGGGGAATACGAGCTCGGCAGCTTCTGTTGTGGCATTGCAAAGATGATCGAACGCGACCAGATGCCGTGCCCCGCGCAACAACGATTCCACTTCATCGGCCTGCGCTCGACAAAACAGGTCATTCTCGAGGACGACCAGCACCGTATCCGAACTATCCGTTGCTGCTGAAAAAGCCTGCGAAAGAGGACGCGGCTCCAATAGAGACAAGCCGAAGCTATTGCACTCTGCCGTGGCGTAGCTGAGGACAGCCGAACGGCCTGCTTTGCACAACGCCCATGCGACCTGAGCGGATGCTTCAACCATGCTCTGGCTCATACAACTTGTCCCGGAGACTACGAGCGGGCGCTCTGCCTCCAGTAAGGCCTTCGCTATCTTGGCCGCCATTTCCTCCTCATCTTTCGAGGCTCCCATCAGCGGGGGAGTGGAAGGATCGATTGCATGCGCGACGGCGAATGCCAGTCGCGCCAGATCGTCGGGCGCAGCACGATAGGTTGCGGTAGCTACTTCATCAAGCTTTGTAGCATACGGAGAAGCAATAAAGAGCGGCCCCTTCGTCTCCTGTACCGCCCCTCGCACTGCATGGTCGAGCCATTCGGGTATGTGCAGGCCTTCAGAAATGCGCATCGGCGCCTGGCGAACGGACTGACGCAGGCGCAGCGCCATGATCGGGGCAGTATTCGTCAGATCTTCCCCAAGCACAAACACCGCGTCGCAGTGCTCGATCTCTTCCAGCGAAGGAGATCGAGCCGGCCCCTCGCGCAGGATGCGAAGCATCGAGTTCAGCAGTTGGAGTTCACTGTCCGGTATTCCTGCGTAAAACCGCTCCGCGCCAACCAATGCACGCAAGGCAAAGTTCGACTCGAGGGACGCCCGCGGCGACCCGATGCCGATTGCATTGCCCCCGCGAAGGATTGCGCCAAACCGTTCCAGCGCCTCACTCTTTGTGGCAGCCTTACCGTCAACGAGAGGATGTCGGATGCGCGCAGAGCTCTCTACGAACTCATAGCCAAACCGGCCACGATCGCAGAGGAAGTATCCATTCACCTCATGGTTGTAGCGGTTCACCACCCGGCGAAGCATTCCGTAGCGTTCACCAACGGAAGTGTTGCAGCCAAGGCCGCAATGAACGCAAATCGAGGGCGCCATCTGCAGATCCCATTTGCGTGTGTAGTGCTGCTTAAGAGTGGCGTCGGTAAATACGCCCGTGGGACATATCTCCACGAGGTTTCCGCTGAACTCACTCTCGAGAATCCCGTCTTCGTGCCGGCCGTAGTAGATGCTGTTACGCAAATGAAAGGCATTCAGATCCTGTCCACCGGCATACTCGCGATAGAACCGCACGCAGCGTTGGCATTGAATGCAGCGGTTCATCTCATGATTCACCAGTGGGCCAAGGTACTGATTGCGAAACGTTCTCTTACCGAAGCTGTAGGAGCGCGACCGGTGACCGGTCATCACGGTCATATCTTGTAGATGGCACTCGCCTCCTTCGTCGCACACCGGGCAGTCATGCGGATGGCTCTGCATCAGGCCCTGAATGACCGCCGCACGAAATGATGTCGCGTCAGAATCGCTAATCGAGATGCGTGCCCCTTCCGCAACAGGCGTCATGCACGCCATCACAATCTTTCCCTTGGCGTCCCGCTCATCGCGGAATTGCTTTACCGCGCATTGGCGGCATGCCCCTACCGATCCCAGCGCCGGATGCCAGCAGAAATACGGAAGATCGTAGCCCAGCGAAAGACAGGCGTGGAGGAGGTTCTGCTTGGGGTTCGCCTGCCTCGGCTCGTTTTCGATAAAGATAGTCGCCACGGTCAACTCCTCCACGGACAACGATGTTCATCAATGTGTCTTCGAAAATCATCCGCAAAGTATTTCAAGGCGCTCTGCAGGGGTTCCACCGCTCCCGGAGCAAACGCGCAGAACGTATTCCCCGGAGCGAGGAACATTCGTTTGGAACTTGAGCGTCTCCAGGTCGTTCGCGCTCCCCTTGCCCTGCTCCATCGCCCAAAGAATCTTCTCGGTCCACGACAACCCGCTCCAGCACGGTGTGCACCATCCACAGGACTCCTGCGCGAAGAAGTGCTCCAGGTTCCAGACCATGCCTACCGGGCAGGTCTGGTCATCGAGCACAACCATGGTCCCAGTGCCCAGGCGGCTTCCTGCCTTCTGCACATGGTCATAATCCATGGGCGTATCCAGATGTTCTTCCACCATGAAGTCTGTCGACGCTCCGCCTGGCAGAGCGCCGCGGAAGCGCAACCCGTCGCGCATTCCTCCGGCATAGTCGTCGATGATCTCCCGCATGGGCGTTCCCATGGGAAGCTCCCAGAGTCCCGGCCGTTTTACCTTGCCGCTGACTCCATAGAGCTTTGTTCCGCCGTCCTCAGTCAGGCTCAGGCCAAGGAACCATTCCGGGCCATGATTCACAATGTGGTGAACATTGCAGAGTGTCTCGACGTTCTGAACGATCGTCGGCTTTCCCCAGAGACCTGATACCTGAGGGAACGGAGGCTTAGTCCGTGGATGCGCCCGCTTGCCTTCGAGCGCATTGAGCAGAGCGGTCTCTTCGCCACAGATATAGCGGCCCGCACTGGCGTGGAGATGTAACTCGAAGTTGTAGTCCGATCCAAGAATGTTTTGCCCGAGATAATTGCGTTCATGCGCTTCCGCAATGGCGCGCGCAAGTCGCTCGTGCGAGCACTCGTACTCCCCTCGCAGGAAGATATAGCCGATGTCCGCCTCGATCGCATAGGCCGCGACGATCATGCCCTCAATCAACTGGTGAGGATCGCGCTCCATCAGTGCACGGTCTTTGAACGTACCCGGCTCCATCTCGTCGGCGTTCGCCACGAGATATTTGGGGTGCGGAGCTTCTTTTCCCATTGGGACGAAGCTCCATTTCATGCCGGTCGGGAAACCCGCGCCTCCCCGCCCACGCAGCTTAGACCTCTTTACTCGTTCGGAAACGTCTGCGGGCGCCATCCGCAGCGCTTTGCGAAGGCCTTCATATCCTCCGCTGTGTTCATATTCCGCAAGGCTGACCGCCTCTTTGTCGGGCCGGAAGTTCTTGGTCAGAGGTCTCTCCATTGGCGCCCCTATTCGTATTGCGCAACTACTTCTTCGATCCGTTGTTCATCAAGGTCTTCATACAGCGTGCCGTCAATCATCATGGCCGGCGCATGATCGCACGCTCCCAGGCAGACGATAGGCAGCAGCGTAAAACGTCCGTCTGATGTCGTTCCGCCCATCGGTGTACCCAATGAGCTGCAGAGGTGATCTCGCATACGATCGCACCCCATAATCCAGCAGGAGACGCTGTCGCAGATCAGCGCAACGTGGCGGCCAACCGGCTTGCGGCGAATCAGGTTGTAGAAAGTGGCAACCCCGTCAAAATCAGCAACGGAAAGTCCGAGAAGTTCCGAGAGGTCTTGCAGGTCTTCATCGGAGACCCAGCCGCGATGTCGCTGCACGATCAGCATCGATTCGATGCTCATGGCTTGCCTGGTCGGGTACTCGGCAAGCTTCGTCGCGATCTCTTGGCGCTCCTCGACGGTCAACATAGCTTTGCGATTCTCCTTTCCTCTCACCGGTCGATATCTGCCAGAACGTAGTCCAGGCTTCCGAGTATCGCCAGCAAATCCGGGATCATGAGACCCCGGCACAAAGTCGGCAACATCTGCATATGCGGAAACGATGGCGTGCGAATTCGAGTACGGTACGAGCCCACGCCTCCATCGCTGATGAGGTAGTAGCCGTAACTCCCCTTCGTTCCCTCAATCACTGCCATCGCCTCTCCCGGTGGAATCACGGGGCCCCAACTCACGCCCAGAAAGTGATGGATCAGCGTCTCGATATCATGCATCGTTCGCGCTTTGGGTGGCGGAGTAGTCAGCGGATGCTCCGCGTTGCAGGGGCCTCCCGGCATATTGTCGACACACTGCTGGATGATGCGAAGGCTTTGGCGCATCTCTTCGATATGAATCACCGCGCGGTCATAGCAATCGCCAGAGGTGCCTGTGGGGATATCAAATTCGAGTTGGTCGTAGCACGCGTAGGGTTGCTTCTTCCTGACATCCCATTCCAGTCCACACGCTCGCAGGTTTGGCCCCACCATCCCCCAGTCCGATCGCTTCATTGATGGTGCAGCCGCCAACACCCTTCGTACGTGCTTTGAATAGTTGGTTGTGCATCACCGTGCGGTCGTACTCATTGAGCCTCGACGGCAGATAGTCCAGAAATTCTCGGAACATTCGATCCCAGCCGTTTGGCAGGTCCTGCGCGACACCGCCGATGCGAAACCAGTTCGGATGCATACGCGCTCCGCAGATCGCCTCGACAATGCCAAAAGCTCGCTCACGGTCATTGAAGAGATAGAACACCGGCGACATCTGGCCCAAATCCTGCGCGAACGTTCCGTACCAGACCAGGTGGGCTGATGATACGAAAGAGTTCCGCCATCATCACGCGAATCATCTGCCCGCGCGGCGGAACGGTGATACCAGCAAGCTTCTCCACCGCGGTGAGATAGGCGAGATTGTTCATCACCCCGCCCAGATAATCCACACGATCGGTGTACGGAATATAGGTATGCCACGTCTGGCGCTCTCCCATTTTTTCTGCGCCGCGATGATGAAAGCCAATATCAGGCGACCGCATCGACAATGACTTCGCCATCAAGTTGAAGGGCGATGCGAAGAACCCCATGCGTGCCCGGGTGCTGCGGCCCTACATTCAGAAAGAGGAAGTCGAAGCCTTCGCGCTCACTCGACATTCCCCACTCTTCGGGATGGAATCGCAACGCTTCCTGCTCAGCGTCTTCCATTGCTTCAGTAAGGCTGAACGGACCCATCTCCGTCGCGCGCGCGGGGTGGTCTTTGCGCAGTGGATGCCCATTCCAAGATTTCGGCATCAGAATGCGCTCTAAGTGCGGGTGCCCGTCAAAGACAATCCCAAACATGTCCCACACCTCGCGCTCGTACCAGTTGGCAGCGGGCCAGATGTCCGTAATCGTAGGCAGTGAAGGTTGAGCTCCGTCGAGCGCGACCTTCAGGCGAAGGTAAGAGTTCCGATCAAACGAGTAGAGGTGGTAGACGCCTGTAAAGTCGCTCGCGGGCTGACCGTCGCGATGCTTCCGCCCACGCTCGTCGATCGCAGTAAGGTCAAACAGCATCGTGTACGGTTGAGGCACGCTGTAACGAAGGGAGCGTATCGCTTGATGGATCTCGTCTTTCGAGACCCAATAGGTTGGGATATCGTCGCCAACAAGCTGAGGTATAGCAGTAGCGCCTAACTCCTGTTGAAGCTCCTGCTCGAGAACGAGGCCGCTCGTCATGCAACACCGCCTGTTCACTACACGCTGTCAGGACTCCTTAGTACTGTCAGCAACTGCCGTTGGTCGTGTTTCACATCCCGCATGGAAGGCATATCAGGCCGCTCCACGCCCTGCGGTCCAATAACCCAACTCAAGGGCCGCTTCTCTTTTCCTACTGCATCCCGCAACAACAAGACGCCTTCCAGAAATGCGTCCGGTCGCGGCGGACATCCCGGCACATAGACATCGACGGGAAGAAACTTATCGACGCCCTGCACGACGCTGTAAATGTCATACATGCCGCCAGAGTTCGCGCATGATCCCATGGAGATCACCCAGCGCGGCTCCATCATCTGCTCGTAAAGGCGCTGGATGACCGGCGCCATCTTGATGAAGACTGTTCCCGCGATCACCATCAGGTCGGCTTCACGCGGAGTACCGCGTATCACCTCCGCGCCAAATCTTGAAATGTCGTATTTGCTGGTGATGCTTGTGGCCATCTCCACGAAACAGCAGGAGAGGCCGAAGTTAAACGGCCAGACTGAGTTCTTGCGTCCCCATGCCACAAGGTCTTCCACGCGAGACAGAATCAGCGTTCGGCGAATGGCTTCGTCAATATGTTCACCGTTCTGTCCGGCCTGGCTGAGCACCAGGTCGATTGATCGACCAGCGCATCATGCACCGCCGTTCTACTTCACACGGTTCGTCTGCTGCCTTGTCTCCAATCCAAAGCGCCTACGCGCGATAGATAGACAAGTGTCGCAAGCAAAACCGCGATAAAGACCGAGGCCTCGGCGTAACCCGGCCATCCGGTTTCGCGCACCGAGACTGCCCATGCAAAAAGGAACACTGCTTCGAGATCGAAGATCACGAAGAACATCGCAACCAAATAAAACTTGGCCGACAACCGCACTCGCGCAGAGCCCTGCGAGAGGATGCCTGATTCATAGGGGGAATCTGTTGCTCGCTCGTGATGTCGCTGACCCAGCACAAAAGACAAGCCCAGCATCGCGACGACCAGCGCGAGAACGATGACGAGATAAACTGCCAGCGGCCAAAGGTCCATTGTCCTTCGCCTCGATGCGATCCACCAGCCTCGCACCGCTAGAAAGTATGTATCAGATCAATTGGAATGGCAACTGGCATTCGCAAATGAACTGAGATTGTTCCGTCTCAAAGTTGTAACTGCCTACATGGAGCGAGACCAGTCATCACGCTCACCCAAGGCAAACAGCCCACGTCTATATCTCAGCCGTCACACCAACTTATTTGGAGTTGGCGCTAATTGTGCACGTTTTTTGCCACGTCTATGGACAAGTCCGACGATTGTTCTCTCGTTCCATGACAGAGGGCATACCGACTAGCGATTAAAATCGGCAGCGATAACCGTACAGGATGGAATCCAACTTCAGGCTAATCAATCCTTCACTGAAGTCGCCGTAGACCGGGGGATGGAACTCGCTCGCACACGAATCCGCACTTATAAATCAGCAATCAAAAGCATATGATGGTAGCAGCTCTGATTCCATTGTGCTGGTTCATGTGCGCATAGTTTTGCGCCTGTGGTTGCCCCATCTATGAGAGACGATGGAGGAATGCGACGCGAAGACAGGCCCAGGCCAAATGGGAACGCGGGCGTTCGCACTCCTTCGGGTGAGAGTTCCTCCGATCAGCCTACCCTTATCAACGTCGACGCCGGGCAGATCTACTCCAAAACTCCTCCGTCGGAACCAACGGTTTACGGGAGTTCATCCCTCGGTTCCTCGCCACCACCTAGCCAGCCGCTTCTTGAAGCCGGAACCACCATCGCTGATCGTTACGAGATCCTCGAGATGCTCGGCGTTGGGGGAATGGGAGAGGTCTACAAAGCCCGGGACCTCGCACTTGGCCGTCTGGTTGCGCTAAAGGTCATTCGCCCCGAACTGGCCCGCAATCCTGCCATCATCGATCGATTCAAGCAGGAGATTCTCCTCTCCAGCAACGTCACTCACAAAAACGTAATCCGTATCTATGACCTCGGCGAAGCCGACGGCATGAAGTTCATCACGATGGAGTTCGTTGACGGACGCGACCTTCGTGCCGTCCTCACGGATCAAGGCAAGTTCGACCCCAAGGAAGCCATCGCGGTCATCCGTCAAGTCTGCTACGCGCTCGAGGCAGCCCATGCCGTCGGCGTGATTCACCGCGATCTAAAGCCTCAGAACATTATGTGCGAGCCGGGCGGCCGAGTCTTGGTCATGGACTTCGGTCTTGCCCGCACCATGGACGATAACGGCCTCACCCAATCCGGCAACCTCGTCGGAACCTTGGAGTACATGTCGCCCGAGCAGGCCCTCGCCAAGGAGATCGACCAGCGCTCCGATATCTTCGCTCTGGGCATCATCTTCTACGAACTACTCAGCGGGAAAGCGCCTTATCAGGCCCACAGCGCCGTCGCCAGCCTCATCCTTCGTACCCAGGAGAGTGTCGAACCGCTCTCCAAGCTCGATCCCTCCGTTTCCCCAGACCTGTCGGCCATCGTGTCCAAATGCCTTGAACGCGATGTCGAACTTCGCTATCAGACTGTCACACAACTGCGCGCCGACCTCGATACCTACGAAAGCGGTGGAGCTGCCGCGAGCCTTACCTTCCAGTCCGTCTCAAGTCCCGCGTCAAAGCTCACTCAGATTCGCGCTGCTCCGTGGAAGTGGCCCGCTGCAGCAGTCGGCGTTATTTTCCTGGTTTTGGTCGGAATCTTGTATCGCGGCAAGAGCGGAAAGCCAGCATCGGCACCTGCGTCCGCTGCTGCGTCGAACATCTCCCTGGCCGTCTTCCCTCTGCGAAACGCCTCCGGAATCTCCAGCATCGATTGGATGAGCTCAAGCCTGGCAGACATGATCAGTACTGCAGTCGGTCAGTCCACGCATCTCCGCACCGTCTCGCCAGAGCGGATGCGGCAGATCTTTTCTGACTTGCGCTTGACCCCCGAATCCACCATCGACGACTCCACTCTTCGTCGGCTCGCTGAATTTGCATCTGCCGACACTACTGTCTCCGGGCAGTACACGCGCATTGGTGACCAGCTCTACATCGAAGTCTCCATCTCCGATCTTAAGAACGGTCGTTCCACTACACTCAAGGCACAGTCGCCTGAAAAGAACCTGCCGTCCGCCATCAATGAGCTAGCCGATTCCATCCGCAAGAACCTCGCGCTCTCCTCGGCTGATCTGAAGACGGTTCAGGCTCAATCAATTCAGCCCACCTCCGACTCTGTCGATGCCCTGCGTGAATACAACCAGGCCTTGGCAATGACACGCGCCGGAAGAAACATCGACGCCCAAAGCCGCCTCTCCGCCGCGGTCGACGCGGACTCCCGCTTTGCTCTCGCCTACGCCCTGCTGAGCCACGTAAAATCCGAACTCGGCTATCAGGCCGAGGCGGAGCAGATCTCCCGCCGCGCAATCGAGTTGGCCGACAGCCAGAACCTTCCTCAACTCGCCAAGCAGCTCATTCAGGCCAACCATCTTCGCGTCACACAGCAAAACGACAAAGCCATCGAAGCCTACCAAGCCCTCACAACGCAATCTTCCAGGCGACGAAGACCTCAAGTACGTTCTCAGCAGTCTTTACATCGAGACCAGCGACTACGAAAAAGCACGGGCCGAGACCAGCAGCCTCCTCAAAGACGACCCAAAGAGCATCCGCGGCCTCTGGCAGATGGGCGTAATCGAAATCACCAGTAACAATCCTCAGGCCGCGCTCGATCCCCTCAATCAGGCGCTCAGCCTCACCATCCAGACCGACAATCAGGAATCCAAGGCTCTCGTCCTCCTTGCAATCGGCATCTCCTACAGGCTGCTCAATAAGCCTGACGACGCTCTTCGTAACTACCAGGAATCCATCGCCATCAACGAAAAGCTCGGACAGAAGCGCGGAGTCGCCGCCGGACTGGCCGAGATGGCGCAGGTTCAAACCAGTTCAGGCAACACCGACGGTGCGCTCGCGAGCTACCAGAAAGCACTCAAGCTGCTGCGCGAGATTGGAATGAACAAGGAGGTCGGAGACACCCTGATGGACATGGGCGACACGCTCTACCATCGCGGCCAGACCGATCAGGCGTTACAGGCCTACCAGGAGGCTCTTCGCACACAGAGAGAGAACGGTGACGAGAACTTCGAGGCGCTCTGCCTGAGCAACATCGCCGACGTCTACGGCGCACGCGGAGATTCAGGCAGCGCCCTGACCTACTACCAGCAGGCTCTCCAGCTTCGCGAGAAACTCGGCGTCCCGGGCTTCATCGCGGAGACTCTCTACGGCATGGGCAAGATCTATGCTCGCGACGGGCAGTACGATGAAGCGCTCAAAGCTTACGTGCGCGCTATCGAGCTTGCCCGCAAGGCAAACGACTCCCGCAGAGCCGCGCTCATCTCGCACGAGATGGGCATCATCTTCGTCGATCGCGGTCGTTATGGCGCAGCCGTAAGCTCCATGCAGGACTCGCTCAAGGGTCTCACAGCTCTCGGCGAACAAAAGAGCCGGGATGTTGCCGTCATCCAAAACGATCTCGCGATGGCCCTGGCTCGCTCTGGACGTCTGGATGAAGCACAAGCCGCCCTTGATAGCGACCAACCCATCGTCAAAGAGCTGCGAAGCGATCCACTGTCCGCTGCTCTTCTTACTACGCAGGGCGACATCTACTTCTACCGTGGCAATCTCACCGGTGCAGCCCAGCAATACCAAAAGGCAATTCAGACGGCTGGACGCAAGGACAACGGAGGCGTAACGGTTCCCGCTCAGCTTGGGCTGGCACGAGTTGCGCTTCGACAAGGCAGGGACAAAGAAGCGGCAAAGAATCTGGCTCCTCTTGTGAACAAAAAGAATGAGCTGACAGCCTCTCTATCGATCCAGATTTCGACGGCCTACGCCGAAGCACTTATTCGCGGCAAGGATACTGCTCGTGCGCGGCAGATGCTCCTGGGCAACCTCGGCGATGTCGAGAAGGCCGGGATGCGACCCCGCGCAGCCGCTATCTATTACACCCTCGCACTCGCAGCAAAGGCCGGCGGGAATCTGGAAGAGGCGGCAAGTTATGGGCGTCAGGCAATCAAAACGATCGATGCAATGCGCAACGAACCAGGGGGCGACAAGGTTCTCCAGCGTGCTGACCTCAGCGCTGTCTATCAGGATTGTAATCAGCTCGCTGCAGCCGCGAAGGGCTAAAGCCCTTCGCGGCTGACTATCACCGAACTTGCGTCTGCCCCGTCGCGGTGTTGTTCCCCGGATTGGGATCCGAAGTAGACCCCGAAACATTTGCTGTATTCGACAGCACCCTGTTCGCCGGGGCAGTAACTCTTACTACGATCTGCACACCTACACCGTCGAGCGACGACAGCGACAATGCCTTCAAATCACCGGCATCGCACACCACCATGTTCCCCGAAAGTGAGCACGCGCTCGACTGCGGAACAGCCTTGCAGCCGCCAAACAGGGCGCAGGTGATGTCTTCGAACCCCGCACTTACGAACGTCACGCCTGCAGGCAGAGTGTCCTTGATCTTCACCCCGGAGGCTGTGTTTGGCCCGAAGTTCACGGCCAGCAAGTCATAAGTCATCAACGACCCTGACTTCACCGTCCGTGGCGCAAGCTGAAGAATTGCGAGGTCTGCCGAAGCCGGAACTACGTTGTACGTCACAGTCACGGGAGTTCCCGGGTTTCCTGCAAAGTCCGTCGTCTGCGCCGTAAACGTCTTGCTTCCCACGGTCGAGGTATCAAGCGTGCTCGTCAGAACGCCCGTGTTCAGATTTCCGGGCGCGCCAAATGTTGAGCTCCCGCAATTCGCTACGCCCGCCCGATCGTCCGTGCATCGATAGCTTGCGGTCAGTGGCTGATTCTGCAAGATGGCATTCTGCGTTCCATTGATCGTCTTCAGCTTGGCAGAAAGCGTCAGTCCGCCTGGAATCAAAGGGGCAACTGTATCTACGTTGATGGGAACCGTATAGAACAAAGTCGACCAGCCACCGTTTCCAAACGCAACGAACTTCAGCTCCTCTGTTCCGGCGCAATCCTGCGCGAAGTAATGCAGCGCATACTTTCCGTCCGCAGGTACCGAGATCGCCTGCGCCGGTGGGGCGAACGGCGAAGCCGGCTGCGGAGGCGCACCCGGTACGGGGCACCCACTCGAGTTCGTCAGCGTCACATCTCCCGGCACTGCAAACTTTGTGGGCGGAATAGCATTCGCAGCCGAAATGCCGTACGTAATGCTCTTGATCGGAGACGCCACGAAGTTTTCGTGATTCGGAATCGTGTCCGGAAGCACCGGCGGTTCACTGGACAGCCCAACGTTAATGTTGTGGCTATTTACCCATCCGCCCGTGTGTGCGCCCTGCACCATCACCGTTGTCAGATCTTCAGGAACTTGCGCTACTGAGATAAACGTTGAGTTCGGGTGCGTTCCTGTTCCGTCGAAGTCCATCTCCTCCGCGAAGTCGAAGGCTATGCTGAAAAATCCAACCGCCTCTTCCTCGGGCTGCACGAAGCTGAGCTCAAAAAACGGCGGCTTCGAAAGCGATGCACTGGCAGATGTCGGGGCCTCTTGAATTCCCGCCGACGAGAACGTCGTCAGCAGATTCTGCGGGCAATCCTCAGCCTGTAATCCCGACGCAGGATCGAATCCGCACGGTCCGCCTGTCCAGCCCTCTCCGGCCATCAGGAATCCAACGCCCTGGTGGTACGTCTTTCCATTGGGCCCAAGGATGTCGGGCAACGTGAAAACGGGCCCTGTGAATTCTTCGTGAAAAACCTCATCTCGCATCTGCGAGACAGGGCAGAGGGCACCTTTCTCGGTTGCTCCTGTACCTACCTGGCACGTCAAGGTGTAGAGTTTGCACGCCGGTGAACCGTTCAGTTGCTCACCCTTGTGAGGCAGGCAGCTTGAAGTGGCGAATGACGTTCCCACAGCATACTTGCTCTGCCATAGATCCGGATCCAACGGGGAATCGCTTGTGTTCGGAATCGTACCGTCCGCGGTCGCGAGATGACCACCTTGCTGCGAAGTCGTGAGATCGTACGAAAAGCCAACGATCTGGCCAGGCGTCGAGTTGAAGTCATAATCCTGATTCAGCGAATCCGGCGACGGATTCGTTCCGGAGATCGGGTTGCCGGTAATCTTCGCTGGTCCCGTCACACCTGCCTGCGCACAGCTCGTCACCAGGTAAAGCGACGCGTTCGTCAGCAGTGTTCCTGAATCAGCCAGGTCGATCTTCGCCTGCTGCGCTCCGAGCACGAAGAGGTTGCTTATGTCGATCGCAGGCACACCTCCCGCCGCGGCAAAGCTGTCCAGATCCTGTCCAACCAGGCCGTTCGCAGCTCCACGATAGGTCTCGTTGAAGCAATTATTTTGCACTCCCGACGGCCCTTGCTCAGAGTTGCCACCGCGACACACGTTCGCCGGTCCGCTCGTCGTCGCGCCGCTCACGGTGACGTTGATGTAGTTGTCAACGAGCACATTTCCGTTGCCATCGGGGGTGGAGGAAAGCACCGCACGAATCTGCGTACCCGCTTCGCAGGTCAGCGCTACCGTGGCGCTGTTAAATGCGTTCGGCTGGCTCAGCAACGTACCATCCGTCGAGCTGCGCACATGCGTCGACCCGAAGAGCTTGACGGCATTCTGCGCCGAGGCGTACTCACTGGCCCCTGGAAGAAAAGCGGACGAAACCGCAGCAACGCAAACCAGCACCATGCTCTTTGACATAGATTCCCCTTTTCATTCCGAGGCACACCAAATGCCATGCCTTGATCGAACCGGAATTTCGCCTTACTTGTGGCCCAAAAACGGCTTACGGGGAGGAACTCGATCTTCCGCCCTTTGGGAATGCAATGTCAAGATGCAATACTTTGCTTTGCGGAGGTAACAGAATGGAATTGCACGGCAAAAACCTGATCGCAGGCCAACTCTCAGCAGAGGGAGATCGCAACGTAATCGCTCGCGATCCCTCCAAAGGAACCGACCTGTCCCCAGCCTTCTTCGAAGCCACTACGTCCGAGATCGATCGAGCCGTCTCCCTCGCCGCCTCCGCTACACTCCCGTTCGCTCGATGCACACCCGACAAGATCTCGGACTTCCTGCTTGAGATCGTCAATCAGATCAGCGAACTGGGCGACGCTTTGCTCGAACGCGCCGCCGCCGAATCCGGTCTGCCGGTTGCACGCCTCACCGGCGAACGCGCCCGTACCCTCAACCAGATCCGTCTCTTCGCCGATCTCGTACGCACCGGCTCCTGGCTACAGCCCTACATCGATCGTGCCCTCCCCGACCGTCAGCCCCTTCCCAGGCCCGATCTTCGCCGCACCTTCCTGCCTATCGGCCCGGTCGCCGTATTCGGAGCCAGCAACTTCCCCCTCGCCTTCTCCGTCGCGGGAGGCGACACCATCTCCGCCCTCGCCGGAGCGAACCCCGTTATCGTCAAAGGACATCCGGCACATCCGGGAACGTCCGAGATGGTCGCGACTGCGATCACAAAAGCCGTCGCAGTCTCTAACCTCCCCGCAGGTACCTTCTCGCTCGTGCAGGGCGCCGCTCCACGCGTCAGCATCGATCTCGTCACTCATCCCGACCTCCGTGCGGTGGGCTTCACTGGCTCCGAGCGAGCGGGACGCGCACTCTATGACGCCGCGGGGCGCCGTCCGCAGCCCATCCCCGTCTACTCCGAGATGGGTAGTGTCAACCCTGTCTTCCTTCTCCCCAGCGCCGCCGCCGACACGGAACGAATTGCGAAAGGCGTATTCGGTTCGTTTACCCTCGGAGTCGGCCAATTCTGCACCAAGCCGGGCCTCATCATCGGTGAAGACGGAACATCCTTCGAAGCGGTCCGCTCCACCATCGAAGGGCTCGTCCGCAACGCGCCCGCCGGAACCATGCTCTACGGCTCCATCCGCGATGCCTTCCGGCACCGTGTCACCGAAGCCGCCCAGGTGAAGGACGTGACCGACGTAACTCCTGCGACCACAATGGTGATCGACACAAGCGGCAAGGTCGAAGCTCTCCCGCATCTTCTCTCCGTCGACTCCACGACCTGGCTCAAAAGCCCCGCGCTGCACGGCGAAATCTTTGGCCCCGCCACCGTCGCCATCGGCTGCAACTCACGCGACCAGATGCTCGCCATCGCGAACTCGCTCGAGGGCAACCTCACCGCCACCGTTCACGGAACTCCGCAAGAGTTCGAAGAGTACGCTGACCTAATCGAAGTCCTCCGCACCAAGGTCGGACGCATCATCTTTAACGGCTACCCCACCGGTGTGGAGGTCAGCCATGCCATGCACCATGGCGGCCCTTATCCCGCAACCACCGACGCCAAGTTCACCTCCGTCGGAGCCACTGCTATCTACCGTTTCGTTCGGCCAATCTGCTACCAGGACTGCCCCGACGCGCTGCTTCCGCCTGAGTTACAAAACGCAAACCCGCGCAATCTGTGGCGCACTGTCGACGGCCAGCTCACGCAATCCGCCATCTAGCAGACGCCGATGCTTCACATCGCAAAACACGTGCGGCCACCGTTCAAGAACTCAAGCGCGAGTACCTGCGATATAGTTTGTGAATCAAACGCGGGCACAGAGGAGACAGATGTCGAAGTTAAGTCCCAAAGAGATGGCGAAGACGATTGGCGAAGGCCTGCTCTCTTTTCCCGTAACGCACTTCACCGCCGATCACGCCTTTGACGAATCTCCCTACCGCCAGCACATCTCCTGGCTGCATCGAGCACAAACCCGCGGGCCTGTTCGCAGCGGGAGGCACAGGAGAGTTCTTCTCGCTCACGCTCAGCGAGTTCTCCGCGGTGGTCAAAGCGGCCGTCGCCGAAACCGCAGGCCGCGTCCCCGTCCTCGCCGGCTGCGGATACGGCACCGCCATGGCCAAAGAGTTCGCGCAAGCTGCAGAGGCCGCGGGCTCCGACGGCATTCTCCTCCTGCCACCCTATCTGCTCAACTCCGAGCAGGCCGGACTGCTCGCTCACGCAGAAGCCGTCTGCAAGTCCACCAGTCTCGGCGTCATCTTCTACAACCGCGACAACGCCATCATGGACGATCGCACGCTCGAGCAGCTTTGCGAGCGCTGCCCCAATCTCATCGGCTTCAAAGATGGTGTCGGCGACATCGAGCTGATGACCCGCATCTACGCGCGCATGGGCGATCGCCTCACCTACGTCGGCGGCCTTCCTACCGCCGAGACCTTCGCGCTCCCATACCTCGAGATGGGCGTAACTACCTATTCCTCCGCGATCTTCAACTTCCTCCCAAACTTTGCTCAGCAGTTCTACTGCCGCTGTGCGCGCACGCGATCGCGAAACGCGTCTATGCCAGCCTCCGCGACTTCGTCCTTCCTTACATCACAATCCGCAACCGCCGCAAGGGCTACGCCGTCTCCATCGTCAAAGCCGGCATGAACGCGATCGGACGGCCCGCAGGCCCGGTGCGCACTCCCCTCATCGACCTCACCGAACAGGAGCTCGCAGAACTCAAAAAACTTATCGGAGATCGCAGCTGATGCGCCGTGGCACCCGGCACAGCGCTGGCACCGGAACAGCGCGCGACGCATGTTCGCTACCTCATCGTCCTGATGCTCTTCGTCGCCAGCTCCTTCAGCTACGGCGACCGCGTCGCCCTCTCCGTCGCCGGCACCGCCATGCAGAAGCAACTCGCGCTTGATCCCGTGCGCTTTGGTTTTCTGCTCTCCGGCTTCAGCTGGGCTTATGTGCTCGGCCAGCTTCCCTCTGGCGGCCTGCTCGATCGCTTCGGCTCCAAGCGCGTCTACGGCATCAGCATCTTCCTGCTGGACGATCTGCGCCTTCCTCATCGGATTCGCCGGATACCTTCCAACCGCATACATCTTCAGCACGATCTTCGTCCTTCGCCTTCTCTCCGGCACTCGCGCAGTCGCCCGTCTTTCCCGGCAACGGACGCATCGTCGCCGCATGGTTTCCTACTGCGGAGCGCGGCACCGCCTCCGCGATCTTCAACTCTTCGCAGTACTTCGCCCTCGTCGCCTTCGCGCCCATCTTCGGCTGGCTCACCCAGCGCTACGGCTGGCAATGGACCTTCTGGTTCATGGGCTTCTTCGGCCTCGTGCTCGTCTTCGCGTGGTACAAGGCCGTCTACAACGTCCCCGACCATCCGCTCATCTCCCAGGCCGAAATCGAGCACATCGAACGCGGCGGCGGCCTCGATCAACATCGACCGCGCCGCAGGCGCAAAGTCCGACCAGCCATCCGCTTACCTGGTCTGGCGTCGCGCAGCTTCTGCAGCAGCGCATGCTCGTCGGAATCTACATCGGCCAGTTCTGCATCACCACGCTGACCTACTTCTTCATCACCTGGTTCCCCGTCTACCTCGTGCAGGCGCGCCACATGTCGGTGCTCAAAGGTGGCTTCGCCGTCGCGCTGCCCGCCCTCTGCGGCTCCATCGGCGGAGTTCTCGGCGGCATATGTTCCGACGCTCTCCTGCGCCGCGGCCACTCGCTCACCTTCGCCCGCAAGGCGCCCATCATCGCGGGCATGCTGCTCTCTGTCACCATGATCGCCTGCAACTACACCAACGTGCAGGCAGTGGTCATGTTCCTCATGTCGCTCGCCTTCTTCGGCAAAGGCTTCGGCGCGCTCGGCTGGACAGTCATCGCCGACACATCCCCCAAGGAACTGATCGGCCTCAACGGCGGCCTCTTCAACCTCTTCGGCAACACCGCCGGCATCACCACGCCGATCATCATCGGCTTCATCGTTCAGAAGACCGGCTCCTTCAACGGCGCGCTCGTCTTCGTCGCGCGTCACAGCGCTGATGGCCATCTTCAGCTACGTCGTCATCGTCGGCGAGATCAAGCGCGTGAACCTGACGCCCGCCGAACCCGCAGGCAAGTCCGCATGACCGAAATCACAGGGCTCTCCGCGCGTCACCTCGATGCGAGTCATCCCCGTCGCGGGCCACGACTCGATGCTTCTGAACCTCAGCGGCGCGCACGCGCCCTTCTTCACCCGCAACCTCGTCATCCTCACCGACAGCGCCGGCCACACCGGCGTAGGCGAAGTCCCCGGCGGCGAGAAGATTCGCACCATCCTCGAAGAATCGAAGGCCGTTCGTCATAGGCGAACAGATCGGCCGCTACCAGCGCGCCCTTCGCAGCAATCCGCGAACAATTCGCCGGCCACGACACCGAAGGCCGCGGCCTCCAGACCTTCGACCTGCGCACAACAGTCCATGTCATCACAGCCATCGAATCGGCGATGCTCGACCTCCTCGGCCAGTTCCTCGGCGTCCCCGTAGCCGAGCTCCTCGGCGAAGGCCAGCAGCGCTCAAGCGTGCAGGCGCTCGGCTATCTCTTCTTCATCGGCGACAGGAATAAGACCGACCTCGCCTACCGCAGCGAAGACAGCGCAGACGACGACTGGCTCCGTCTGCGCCACAAGAAGCGCTCACCACCGAAGCCGTCCTCGCGCTCGCCGAAGCAGCGCAATCCCGCTACGGCTTCTCTGACTTCAAGCTCAAAGGCGGAGTCCTCTCCGGCGACGCTGAGATGGAAACCGTCACCGCACTCGCCGAACGCTTCCCCAACGCCCGCATCACGCTCGACCCTAATGGTGCGTGGTCCCTCGACGAAGCCATTCGTCTCTGCACAGGAAAACAAGATGTCCTCGCCTACGCCGAAGATCCCTGCGGTGCCGAGCGAGGCTTCTCAGGCCGCGAGATCATGGCCGACTTTCGCCGTGCCACCGGTTTGCCCACCGCGACGAACATGGTCGCCACCGACTGGCAGCAACTCCGCTACGCCACCGATATCCACGCCATCGACATCCCACTCGCCGACCCGCATTTCTGGACCATGCAGGGTTCCGTTCGTGTCGCCCAGTTCTGCCGCGAATGGGGGCTCACCTGGGGCTCGCACTCCAACAACCACTTTGACGTCTCGCTCGCCATGTTCACCCACGTGGCCGCCGCGGCCCCCGGAAATGTAACTGCCATCGACACACACTGGATCTGGCAGGACGGCCAGCGCCTCACACGCGAGCCTCTCAAGATAAAAGGCGGTCAAATCACCGTTCCCGAACAACCAGGCCTTGGCATCGAGCTTGACATGCAGCAGGTTGAAGCCGCTCACCAACTATATCTGCGGGAAGGCCTGGGCGCCCGCGATGACGCCATGGCGATGCAGTACCTCCGACCCGGATGGAAGTTCGACCCCAAGCGCCCTTGCCTCTGCTAGAACGAATACTTCAGCGCGAACTGAATAATCCGTGGATTCGTCGTCGTCGATGTAATCAACCCAAACGCCGCCCCAGCCTGCACATCGTTCACCGGGTTCCCGAAGTTCGCCGTGTTGGTAAAGTTGAAGAACTCCGCGCGGAACTTCAACGAACTCCAGTCGCGTATGGGAAACACCCTCTCCAGCGCGAGATCGATGGTCCTTTGCTTCGGTCCGCGGGTAATACCCACGCCGCAGTTGCCGAAACCTGTCCCGTCACCAATCACCGGCGCTGAAGTAAACGCCCCCGGATTGTAGTACCCGTTGATCCGCGTGAACATCGACCCAGTCGACGCCGGATTTGCTCCAGTACACTCCGCCCGCATAAATCCCGAAAGATTGCCGTACACGCTGCCTGCGGATGTATCCAGCACCGTCAGCGGAGAGCCCGACTGCGCCGTCGCCACGGTCGAAAGCAGCCAATTGCCCGCAACCATTCGCACCGGCCGCGGCGCAGCATCGAGTCCCGGCGTCGTGTAAACCAGGCTCAACACAAAGCGCTGCGCCCGATCAAAATCGTTGAGCCCGCGTGACTGACGCGGGTTCGTCTGATCGTTCGTGAGAAAGCCAAGCTCGAAATTGGACTGCCCACCCGATCCACTCAGCGAATCAAGGTTCTTCGACCATGTATAGCTGCCAAGAAATTGCAGCCCATGCGAGAGCCGCTTCGTCAGGCTTGTCTGCAGCGCGTTGTAGCTCGAAGTAAAACTCGTCTTGCAGTTGTACGAGCCCTGCGCGATGCCGGTGAACGGAAGCCTCTGCACCACGTTCTCCACCGTGTTATCCGTCTCACCGTTCACAGGATTCGACGGACTCGCCAACAAAGCCTGGTTGAACTGGTAGCAGCCCGGTATATGGGTCGACTTCGCACCCGAGTAGCCGAGTTCCATTAGTACGTTAGGCGTGAATTCATACTGCACATTAAGGTTGTACTGCTGCACATAGGGATCGACCAGGTGCGGCGAGATCGCCGCCAGCGACAACGTTCCTCCCGGCACACGAGGCAGAAATATCGGAAACGCCGAGTTCGGTGGAAGCGCAGGGCTGTAAGGATTCTGCAGGGTCGCGCCCGCGTTCTGAACCGCCTGCAACGACTGCTTGAACGAAAACGGCGGCTGCCCCACAGTCTGCTCAGCCAGATCGCCCGACATGCGGTTGTAGTAGATCCCATATCCTCCCCGCAACACGGCGAGCCGGCTTCCCGGCAGCCGTGCAGCAAAGCCAAGACGGGGTGAGACATCTACATATCGAGTAGGCCAAAGCCCATCGTGCGAAGACTTCACAACGTCAGTAGGCAGCGGCCCCGTGTAGTTCCCCGGCACCACAAATCCACTCAGCGTTCCACTGGGAGGAGCACCGGGCGAAGCGATCGTAGGATCGAACGTCGGCAGCCGGCCCAGCGTGTCCGAAGGAGCCCCGAAGATCTCATACCGCAAACCCGCGTTGATTGTCAGCCAAGGCCTGAACCTGAAATCGTCTTGCGCGAAACCCGCAAAATCGCTGTAGCGCTCCGCCTTGCGGAAGATGCCTGAGGAACCCGTCGAGGAATACACGTTGCTGATGCTGCTTCCGTTCTGTGCCGCGCTCTGGCCAAGCAGGAAATCCGGCAGGCTCAGCAGAAACAGAAATCCATCGCTCACATAGGGCACATTCACATCCACATGATGAAGCTTCGCCTCCGCACCAAAACGGAGATTATGCGCGCCACGAGTCAGCGATGCCGTGTCCTGCCACACATACGTATTCGTGTTCTGCCAATAGAACGGCTGTCCGGCCGTGCCTATAGTAAACAGGCCATTCACCACCAGTCCCGGGGTCTGCGGCAATCCCGAGGGAGTAGACATGCCGACATCAGCAGCCTTGATCGGCTGCGCAATCACCGCGAAGCCATCGAACCGCATGTAGCCGAATCGCGCGACGTTCACCAGCCCAGGGTTGAAAACATGCGTATCCGAAAGAACAAACATCGTATTTTGATCCAGCTCATTCGTTCCCCATCCCGGCACATTCGCTCCAAACGGCGAGAAAGGCTCATCCGTCGAACCTCGCGAATAAAAAAACCTGGCCGACACCTGATTCTTCGCAGAAAGAATAGAGTCAATATTTCCCGTGTACTGGTCTTCGCGATACTTCGCCGGAATCGAAAACGTCGACTCGCCAATCGGTAATTGATCCGGCGCGCTCGGCAACAAGGTCTGTGGGGTGGGAATCGCATACTGCCCGTTCGGAAACTTGAAGTTCAACAGGCCCAGCGCCGCCGGATTCACATTCGACCCATCGCAGCGAATCTGGTTGCCGCCCGCGACGGTCAGATAGCCCGCATTGCCCGGGTGATTGTCCGGACAGAACTGCGTCCCCAGCGCACGCGCCGAGCGATCGTTTGTCAGCTGCGGTAAAATCGCCGTCACCAGCGAAAGATTCGACCCGCCATTCCTCTGCGTCGACCCCTGATACGCCCCAAAGAAGAACAGCTTGTCCTTGCGAATCGGCCCGCCCAGCGATCCTCCAAACTGATTCTGCTTCAGCACTGGCCGCGCCTGCCCGTTGCGCTTCGCAAAAAAATCATTCGCATTCAACGCATCGTTACGCAAGAACTCCCACAGCGACCCATGAAACCGATTTCCGCCTGCTCTGCTGATAAAGTCGACGTTCGCCCCAGCGCCGCGGCCGTAGCCGGCGTCGAAGCCCGCCGTCTGTACCTTGAACTCCTCGATCACGTCAGGCGCAGGAATCGCGGTTCCAACCTCCGACTGATACCCCGAAGCAGAGTTCTGTGCCAGGTTGTTCGCATCGATCCCGTTGAACTGAATATTGTTTGAAGTCGTCTTGTTTCCATTCGACGATACGTTCTGCGTATTACGTCCCAGCGCCGTCGCGCTCGGCAGCTCAACCACGACACCCGGCGACAACGCCAGGATCTGCGTATAGTTACGATTTGCCAGCGGCAAAGACAGAATCGTCTTCTGGTCAATCGCGCGACCCAGCGTCGAGCTCTCCGTCTGGGCAAGGTCCGCAACACTGCTTACCTGTACATTTTCGCCCGCCGCTGCCCCTACTGCCAGCTTCACCTCCATCGTCGAGGTTTCGCTACCTACAATATGCACACCTCGAAATTGCTTCGTCTGAAAATTCTGCGCTTCTACCGAAACCGAATACATTCCCGGCTGAAGTAGCGAGACACGAAATGTTCCGTCCGGCGCGGTTGCAACTGCGCGAGCGGCCTTAGTGTCTTCATTCACTACATGGACTCCGGCTAAGGCGATTACGGCTCCCGTAGCATCCATCACAGTGCCGGCGATCGCCCCTGTACCAGGCGTCTGCGCTCCCGTGCGAAGGCCTGCGAGCCCAAGCGAAACGACCAGAACGATACGGAGAGAAGCTCTTGAAATTCTCATGACGTGGTCCTCGAACAATGTCAGCGGTGCTGATTTGAGTCCGAGTATTGACCACTGCGAAGGGTCTGTTTGTCATCGTCTCGTCACGGCCTCGTCATTCTTTGGCCGCAACCAGCTAGTCAAGAATGATTTGACACTTGAAAGACATCTCCGTGACAAGTGCGTCCACGAGCCTTCCTATACTCGGCCTCGTGATGCCGAAGCGACAACGCGATCTCTCACTCTTTCTCGCAGCAGCTGCGCTCTGCTTCACACTGTGCAGTACGCTGCATTCCCAAAGCGCAACGTCTCCTGACAAACGCGATGACCATGCCGGCTTCGTCCCTGTCATCTCGGGTGGCTTTGGCTACGTGCACAACGTCAACGGCGGAGTTACCACGGTCCAGCCACTCGCGAGCCCAGTCCTCCTCGTTCCCTTCGGCTCGCACGTTCTGCTCGAATCGCGCACCGACTTTACCGGCTTCTACCAGCGCAAACCGCTACCAAACGGACCATTCAAAGGTAAGGTCTTCAAGAACGTCGAGTTCGCCCAGATCGACTGGCTCGCCAATACACACCTCATCATTGTCGCCGGCCGCTTCCTCCTCCCCTTCGGCCTCTACAATGAGCGCCTTTCCCCCATCTGGATCAAGAACCTCCAGGACGCCCCCATCACCGCAGCCATCGGCACTCGCTCTTCAGGCTCGGGCGATGGGTTCGAATTGCGCGGAACCGTAATACAACGCCCGGCTTATGCGGTCCAGTACACCGCCTACTTCTCCGCACACAGCGGCATTCAACAGTTGCAGTCAGGGCGCGCAGCGGGCTACGACATAAGCGTCTTCCTTCCGAAGCAGCGCCTCGAGATCGGGACCTCCTATCAGCGCTTCCTTGAGTCCAACCACATCAATAGCGTAGGTACCTACGTCTCATGGCAGCCGCGACAGGTCCCCATCGACCTCAAGGCTGAGTACGACGGAAGCCACAACGGCAACGGCTACTGGCTCGAAACCGCCTACAACTTCACACAGCTTCCCGTCCCGCGCCTTGTCCGGAAGACGCAGGTCGTCGGCCGCATGCAGCAGTTCTTCCCATCCAACGGCGGAGGCAACAGTCTGCCGCGCGTCGACACCCAGCGCTTCGACTTCGGCCTCAACTACTACTTCCGCGACGACTTGCGCTTCATCTCCAGCTACGGCCGCCGCTTCAGTTCGCAGGGAAACGCCAACGTGTGGAACGTCGGTTTCACCTATCGTTTCCTGTTTCCGCTCTGGCCCGGGAAAAAATCATGAAAATCTACTCTTCTTTCCTGCTGATACTCGCCACGCTTTCGACTGCAGCCTTATGCGTCGCCTCGAATCCTCAAGCTACAACAAAGGCCGAAAAACAGAAGCCTGCAACGAAGCAGGCCCCTGCGGCGCGACCCGACGGCGACGAAATCTTTACTACCCACTGCGGGCGCTGCCACGCAGCCCCGATGAGCATCTCGCAGAGAACAACAGGAACCGTGATCATGCACATGCGAGCTCGCGCACGGCTCTCGCGCGAAGACGAAATTCAACTGCTGAAGTTCATGGCTCCCTAATCTTCAGTAAACCAGCACCCAAACCAATCGATGGAGGGAATAGATGCACCGGATCATGACTCTTGCAGCCTTTGCAGTGCTTGGCGGAACCACCATGATGCACGTCGGCAACGCACAGGGCACAGGTCAAACGATTGAAATTCACGCGAAGCGCTTCGACTTCTCGCCCGCGGAGATCACCCTAAAAAAAGGGCAGCCCACAACCATCAAACTCTACTCCGACGATGTCCCCCACAGCCTCGTCATCAAAGAGCTCGGTGTCAACAAAGAGTTCTCCAAAGGCCACCCCCAAGAGATAACGATCACACCCGATAAGACCGGTGACTTCCGCGGAAAGTGCGGACGCTTCTGCGGCAGCGGCCACGGCTCAATGGCTCTCACCGCCCACGTACAGGAGTAAGAACATGCGCATGAACGCTCTCTTCGTTGTCTCCGGACTTTGCCTCTGTTTCGCCGTCGCAGGCTGCAGAGTCACACCTCCGGGAGGCGCCGAGACCGCTGTCATGCAATGGACCAAACACAATATCACCGTCGGCGGAAAGAACGACAAAAATCCCATCAAAGTTACCGCTGAAAACATCGAGTCTGGCAAACAGACCTTCGGCTTCTACTGCGTCGTCTGCCACGGCCGCGACGGCCAGAACACCGGTGTCCCTTTCGCGAAGAGCATGTCTCCGCCGCTTCCCTCCCTGGCCTCCGGTGATGTGCAGCGCTACACCGACGGCCAGCTCAAATGGATTATCGAGAACGGCATCTCGCCCTCGGGCATGCCCGCATCGAAAGGAATTCTCAGCGATGACGACATCTGGACCATCGTCATCTACCTCCGCAACCTTCCACCCGCCGGCAGTCTCGGCGAGCCGCGCGCATACAGCGGAGAGGAGTATGCAAAGTGAATCGTGACCTCTCGAGGGTAACCAAATGCAGGACGTAAGGGCCACAAATACGATCTCCGCCGCGAACACCATAACTCCGAACTCCATCCTCTCGAACGTTGACCTGTCGCTGCGCGCCACATACTACCCTCTTGGCTTCCCCGTGGAGGTCGCGTCCAACTCCGCTGCCATCCTCGCGGCCGCCGAACAGAGCTGGCGCCTCTTCCGCCCGCAGTTCACCCATCCGCCGCTCATCATTGAACTTGGCGTCAACGACGACGTGGCAGAAGAAGATGAACTTCCCCCAACCCCCGTATGTCACGTCCGCCAATACCTATTCACTCATATTGCCGACAGCCGTAACTTCATCAACTGCGACCTGAAAAACGGCTACGCCTTCGGTTGGGTCACACGATCCGTCGTAGAGAACGCCACTTTACACACGCTTTCACTTCCTCGAGGCTGCCGCCTTTTCCATGCTGTCCACTCTGCGTGCAACCGCGCTCCATGCAGCCTGTGTCGCCCCCTACAACCGCGGCATGCTGCTCTGCGGAGACTCCGGGGCAGGCAAATCCTCTCTCGCCTTCGCAGGAGCACGTGCCGGCTGGACCTACGTCAGCGACGACTCCAGCTATCTCCCCCTTCATTGCACCGACCGCACCGTCATCGGCAACTCGCATCAGATCCGTTTTCGCGACTCCGGAGTTCAACTCTTCCCCGAACTGGAAGGTCGCTCCATTACGCCTCGAGCAACAGGCAAGCCCTCCATCGAAGTCTCTACGCTCGAGTTTCCCGAGCTCGTCACACGGGACTCAGCGCAGATCGAGTACGTCGTCTTCCTCAATCGTCGCAACGCCGCCACGCCGGGCCTCCATCCCTTCCCATGCGAAACTGCATTTCGCTGGTTTCGCGAATCACCTTTGCTCGACGCGACCGCGACTGCGGTACAAGAAACGGCGCTGCGCAACCTGCTCGAGGTTCCGATTTACGAACTCCGTTATACCGACCTTGACTGGGCGGTGGAACGGCTCGAGCAGCTTGCACTGACAGGAAGGTAGCGTCGCGATGAGATTGCACTCCTTTCCGCGCGAGACATCGCCAGCGCAGATCCCGCGCGAGGTGGGCGCGCTTGTTGCTGCGCTGCGGTTTCGCGGACACCAGACCGACGGCCTGAGCACGCTCACTGCAGAAGAGTGGGGCGCGCTGCTTCAGTTCTGCGAATATGCGCACCTCACCTTTCCTCTGGCACAGCGGGTGGAAGAAGCACCAGCGTGGGTGACGGAGCGGCTCCAGCGCAATATTGCCGACAACGCGCAGCGGTTCGAACGCGCGAAGGTGACCTACCGCGAGGCCGTCCACGCGCTCGAGCGGGCCGGTGTGGACTACCTCGTCATCAAAGGGTTTACGCAGGCTCCGGACTATGCTGCGGACCCACGGCTGCGCGTGCAATCGGACATTGACTTTGTCTGTCGCGCAGAACAGATCGACCTGGCGCAGGCCGCGCTTGAGGCTATCGGGTATCGGCCCGATCAGCACTCCGACCCGCGCAACGCCGACCACACGCCGGCGATGACCCGCCGCGGAGACTGGGAGTGGAAGGGCAACGCCTTCGATCCCGCCATGCCTCTCTCACTCGAACTACACTTCTGCCTCTGGAACGAGCGGATCTCCCGAATCGCCGTTCCGGAGACGGAAAAGTTCTTTGCTCGACGAACGCGGCGCGAACTCGACGGACTCGAATTCTTTGCACTCTGCCCGGAAGACCACCTGGGATACCTGGCGCTTCACATCCTGCGCAACCTGATGCTCCGCGACACGATTGTGCATCACGTCTATGAGCTGGCGACCTTCCTGCACACGCACGCCGGAGATGACGGCTTCTGGCAGAGCTGGCAGGCAAAGCACTCCGCATCACTGCGTGCGAAGGAGGCGATTGCGTTTCATCATGCGGCGGCATGGTTCGCGTGCGATCTGCATCCTGCCGTGGAACAACAGATCGCCGCTCTGCCGCCGTCGCAGCTGGACTGGCTATCGCACTTTAACTGGTCGGCCCTGGAAGCCATGTCTCACCCCAACAAGGACACAGTGTGGCTGCATCTCGATCTGCTTGAGGGACGGAAGGAGAAGGCGGCACTTCTTTGGCGTTCCTTTCTCCCGCAGGTCACCACAAGGTTGAACTCATATCGAGTGACGGTGCAAAACAAGAAGGTCGTCGATCCCGAAAACAAGCATCCTTATCGCCGCTACCTCTCTTACCTCGCCACTCGCGGGCTCGATCACATACGAATGAATGCATCGGCGCTCTCACGCGGCATGGGCTGGCAGCTCTCCAGGCATCGCATGGCGCGCGAGTTCTGGGTCTTCCTGGCGGCGTCATTTTTCTTCGATCTCGGTCTGTCCATCTACTTCTTCCTCTTCAATCTCTTTCTCGTCGGTCACGGATACAACGAAAAATCCCTCGGCCTCCTCGCCAGTGCCATGGCGGCCGGTGGCTTTACCGGAGCTCTACCCGCAGGCCAACTCGCCCGCCGCTTCGGTCTTCGAACTGCGTTGTTCGCCGCCTTTCTCCTCGCCATCGCTATCTTCTCCGCACGTGCTCTCCTACTCGCGCTGCCTGCACAACTAGTACTCGCCTTCGTCGCTGGCATCACGCTCTCTATCTGGGCGGTCTGCATCTCCCCCGCGGTCGCGCAGATGACCACCGAGCGTCAGCGCCCCTTCGCCTTCTCACTCGTCTTCTCCCTTGGCATCGGAGTCGGTGCCCTCGGCGGACTGTTCGGCGGACGCCTTCCCGGCTGGTTCGCCCACCATGCTCTCTTCGCTTCCGACCCGCTTCGCGTCGTTCTCCTCCTCTCGTGCGCGCTCGTCGCACTTGGCCTTTGGCCCGTTTTTTACCTCCGTTTCGAACGGCCGGCTCTCCCCACACGAGCCAGGCCCACTCTCCTCTCCCCCTTCCTCCTCCGCTTTCTCCCCGCCATCGCCCTCTGGAGCCTCGTCACCGGATCCTTCAGCCCCTTCGCCAACGTCTACTTCGCCCATCACATGCAGATGTCGCTCCCGCAGATCGGCAACGCCTTCTCGCTCTCACAGATCGCACAGGTTGCAGCCGTCCTCGCCGCGCCTCTCCTCTTCCGTCGCTTCGGACTCGTCACCGGCATCGTCTTCACCCAACTCTCAGCAGCCACGCTTCTCTGCATCCTCGCCTCCATTCACTCTCCATTCGCCGCAACCGTCGGCTACATGGCCTTTACCGCCTTCCAGTGGATGAACGAACCCGGCCTCTACAGCCTCCTCATGGACCGCGTTCCACCCGAGCAGCGTGAAGGTGCAGCCGCCTCCAACAGCCTCGTCAGCTCTGCCTCGCAGGCTCTCGCCGCCATGTTCGCCGGAGCCGCCTTCGCCCGCTTCGGCTACCCCACTCCCATGCTTTCGATTGCCGTTATCGCCACTGTGGCCGCGGTGCTCTTCTGGTATCTCGTCGGTTCTCGGCAGCCACGCACCGCGCTCTCGCTCGACCGCGTCGCCGACTGACCCTCTATGCCTGGGAGTCCCTCGTCCGCTATGGCGCAAACTCCCGCACCACTGAGATACTTAAAGGCGTCTAATCTCTTGGGACAAACCCATGGCGACCGCCAACCTCCCCAAACCGGTATCCAAGCAGAGGCTCAGCACCTTCGAGCGAACGCTTCAGAGCGCCCGCTCCACCATGATGTTCAGCGAGGTCGTCAAACTCGCCGTCGACTGCTTCAAAGCCAGCAAGGTCCGCTTCCTTCTCACCATGCTCGGCATGATCATCGGGTCGGCCTCCATCATCCTCGTCTACACCCTCGGCCTTACCGGTAAGGACTACGCCCTCAACCTCATCTCCTCCATCGGCCCCAACATGATCGAGATGATGTACAACGGCGGCGACCGCGTCGGACCGGACAACACCACCACTCCCGACTTCATGACCCGCGACGACATGCAGGCCGTCATGGAACAGGTCCCCGGCATCATCGCCTCCTCACCCATGCTCGAGACCCATGACCGCGTCAGCATGGGCGGCGGCATCGTTAAGGACACGATGATCCTGGGCGTCTCTCCCCAGTACAAAGAGGTCCGCAACCTCGCCATCCTCGCAGGGCGCTTCTTCGACGAACAGGACGCGACATCTCACACCAAGGTGGCCGTCATCGTCGAGCCTTTCGCCCGCGCACTCTTCGGTAGCGACCGCGCCGCCATCGGCCACTCTATCAGCATCAGCGGAATTCCGTTCGTCATCATCGGTGTCTTCAAAGAGCGCGTCGAAACCTTCGGCCAGTCCGAAATCTCCGACCAGACCATACTCATTCCCTACGAGGTCGCCCGCTACTTCACCGGAACCAACACCGTGAAGCAGATCTTCTTCACCATGAAGGACTCCTCCCTCGTCATTCCCGCCTCCGCGGAGATCCTCGAGATCATCAAAAGCCGCCACCGGCCTTCCTCCGTCTACACCGCCTTCAACCTCACCCAGGTTCTTAACGTGATGTCGCAGATCGCAACCATGCTCACCATCGTGCTCACGCTCGCCGCGGCCATCACCCTCATCGTCTCCGGCGTCGGCATCATGAACTCTATGCTCGCCAACGTGCAGTCGCGCTACCGCGAGATCGGCATCCGCAAGGCGCTCGGAGCCACCAGTCACGAGATCCGCCTGCAGTTCCTCACCGAAGCCGTCTTCCTGTCTCTCTGCGGAGGAATCGTCGGCACCGTCCTCGGCCTCGCCATCCCGCTCTCCGTCAGCTTCCTCACACCCTTCAAGATTCCCGTCTCGATCTGGTCCGCCATCATCGCCCTGGGCACCTCCGTGCTCGTCGGCGTTCTCTTCGGAACTCTCCCCGCCAATCGCGCCGCCCGCCTCGATCCCGTTCAAACCCTCAAATACGAATGAACCTGTTGTTGCTGAAATTTATCTGTCGCGAAGTCATGTCGGTGACATACACTGCGTTCCTCCCCTGAGGAACGAAAATGACGACAACGACCGATCCGTCGCAGCAACCACCCACGCCTGAACGCTTCTTCAAAGCCATAAACGCCTACCAGCAGACCGAAGCCATCAAAGCGGCCATTGAGCTGGAGCTCTTCACTGCCATCGCCGAAGGCAACACAACCGCTAAGACTATCGCCACCCGTTGTCAGACCGCCGAGCGCGGCGCTCGCATCCTCTGCGACTTCCTTGCCATCCACGGCTTCCTCACGCAAAGACGGCGCTACCTACGCTCTCGCCCCAGACGCCGAAATGTTCCTAAACAAGAAATCCCGGGCCTACCTCGGTGGCGCAATTGGGTTCCTCCTCACCCCACATATCCGCGAGGCCAACGGCTTGCTCACCGATGCCGTGCGCCGGGGAGGAGCAGCCACGGGCGAAGGAACGTTGAAGACCGAGAATCCCGACTGGGTCAAATTCGCCGAAGCCATGATGCCTCTCATGTTCATGCCCGCGCAAATGGCCGCAGCGGAACTCCGTAAAGGTGGCGAGTCCAAAAAGATTCTCGACATCGCCGCCAGCCACGGCATATACGGAATCTCCGTCGCCCAGCAGAATCCCGGCGCCCACATCTACGCCTCCGACTGGAAGAACGTCCTTGAAGTCGGTATCCGAAACGCAGCGGCAATGGGACTCGCCGATCGCTACCACCCGCTCCCCGGCGACGCATTCCAAACCGATTTCGGCACCGGATACGATCTCGTCCTCATACCCAACTTCCTCCACCACTTCGACCCCGCTACCTGCACTACCTTCATGCGCAAGGTGCATGCCGCGCTCGGTCCCGGAGGCCGCGCCGCCATCATCGAGTTCGTCCCCAACCCGGACCGCGTCTCTCCTCCTTCGCCCGCAGCCTTCAGCATGATGATGCTCGTAACAACTCCCGCTGGCGACGCCTACACCTTTGCTGAACTTGAGAGCATCTGCAAAGATGCTGGTTTCTCCTCGATCGAGCCGACGCCGGCACAGGTAGGAATCAGCACCCTCGTCGTCGCTCACAAATAATGCTGCATCGCTGATAACCTGCAATCGCAATGGCAAAGTCCACTTCGTCCAGCAAAAAGACGTCCTCACGCTCCACCGAGGACGTCGAACTGCGCCTCGCAAGCGCGCTCTCGAAGAAGTCTGCAGATGAAACCGGCAACCTCTTCGACCAGCCGCCGCAAGCCGGTGTAGGCGACCGCGTCACCGTCGGCAAATCCGACACCGTCTACACCATCTCCCGCGTCAACCACACCGGCACTCAGGTGGACCTCCACCTCGCAGGCACCAACATCGAGCGCTTTCGTGTCCCCGTCTCCGACCTCAACTTCGTCGAGCGTCCGACGCCGCGCCAGCCACCCAAACCCGCAAAGCCCGCCATCGACGTCGACGAAGTCCACGAGCGTCTCGTCTCCGCCCAGCACAGTAGCATGGATCAGCTCAGCGGCGACATCGCCATCCTCAAAAAATATCTAAAGAGCAAAGGCATCCGCGCCACCGCTATCGACGAGCTCGACTCACTCTGCGAGGCTACCGAAAAACGCTGGGCCGAAGTGGTCGAAGCCATCCTCGACTCCATCAAATAAGATTCTCCAGATGGATCGTCGAAGCTTTTTACATCTCGGAGGAGCGGCCATGCTGCGGCCCCACGCCGCCGCACAAGTCCCGCAGACCTCGCGCACCTTTCCGCCGCGCAAGCCCTCCTCCGAGAAACCGAACATCCTCATGATCATGGCCGATCAGCTTCGCCAGGACTGCGTCGGCGCATACGGCAATCGCTCCATCCGCACCCCTCATCTCGACAGAATCGCCGCCGAAGGCGTTCGCTTCGACTGCGCCTACACCTCAACGCCCAGCTGCACCCCCGCCCGATCTGCCCTGCTAACCGGCATGAGCCCGTGGGGTCATGGAATGCTCGGCTACGCCAACATGGCCACAAAACCATATCCCGTTGAGAAGGCCAGTGCCATGGCCGCCGCAGGCTACTACACCACCGCAATCGGCAAAAACCACTACTACCCCATCACCAATCCCCACGGCTACCACCACACCGTCACCGACGAGCATTGCTCCTACTGGTTCCACAACAAGCGCACCGGTCAGCCGCAGTCCTACGAGCCACGCTGCGACTACGAAAGCTGGTTCTGGTCGCAGATACCCGACGCCGATCCCCACGCCACTGGCCTCGGCTGGAACGATCAGCCCGCACGCCCCTTCGTCTATCCCGAAGAACTTCACGCCACACACTGGACCGGTACAACCGCCGAGCGCTTCCTCGCCCAGTACGATCGCGAAGAACCCTTCTTCCTCAAGGTCTCCTTCATCCGTCCACACAGCCCTTACGATCCGCCCAAGCGCCTCTTCGACTCCTACATCAACCAACAGCTTCCCGCCGCAGAGGTAGCCGATTGGGCCAGCCGCTACGAAAAACGCTCTAGCTCCGCCGATGACCTCTGGCACGGCAAGCTCTCTGCCGAAGAGACTCATCGCTCCCGCGCCGGCTACTACGCCGGAGTCACGTTCGTCGACGAACAGGTCGGTCGCATCCTCACCGTTCTCGAAGAACGCCACATGCTCGACGACACGATGATCGTCTTCTTCTCCGATCACGGCGACATGCTCGGCGACCAGAACCTCTGGCGCAAGACCTACGCCTACGAGCAGTCCTCACACATCCCCATGCTCCTGCGCCCCGCGCGCTCGCAGTCGCTCAACGCCGTAGGCCAGGTCGCATCACAACCCGTCGAGATTCGCGATCTCCTCCCCACCTTCCTCGACGCAGCAGGCGCCACCATCCCGCCATCCATCGAGGGCAAGAGCCTCCTCCACCTCCTGCGAACCCAGGGCGAAGGCTGGCGCGATTACATCGACCTCGAGCACAACATCGCCTACGACCCTACCAACCACTGGAACGCCCTCACCGACGGCCGCTGGAAATACATCTTCCACGCACACAACGGTGACGAACAGCTCTTCAATCTGAAGAACGACCCCTCCGAACTGCACGACGTCGCCGCCGACCCAGCCCACTCCGCCGAACTCGAGCGCTGGCGCAAGCGCCTCGTCGATCACCTCGCCGTCCGCGGCCCCGAATGGGTCAAGGACGGCAAGCTCATCCCGCGACCAAAAGGCCAGAACACCGGCCCTAACTTCCCCGGCTACGTCGAGCAGAAGCAGATCAGCGGCTGGATCTAGCTCACCACCCAGCCGCCATCCTCTAGCCCTTCACCCCCACCACCATCGAGTCCGGCCCCACGAGGTGCGCGACATACGCCTTCGAGAACCCGGCCTCCTCCATCCACTCCATGCACTCGCGCCCCGTGTAATCAAACCCTCCCGGGGTCTCGATCAGCATGTTCAGACTCATCAACAGCCCAAACGTATTCTCCCGCCGTTCATCGTCGATGATCGCGTCATACACCACCAGCATCCCTCCCGAAGGCAGAGCGTCATAAGCCTTCCGGATAAGCAGCTTCTTCTCCTCCAGGTTCCAGTCGTGGAGGATATGACCCATCGTGATCACATCCACGCGCGGCAACTCATCCTTGAAGAAATCTCCAGCCTGAAAGTGCACGCGCTCGCATACTCCATTCGCCTCGGTGTAGTCATCAAACACCGGACGAACCTCCGCCAGATCGTAGCCAATCCCACGCAGATGCGAATTCTTCAGCGCAATCTGCACCGCCAGATCTCCCTGCGCCGTCCCGATATCGGCAAACGTGTCGCAACGGTCCCACGGAATCTTCTCTGCAATCGCGATGTTCGACGCCCGGCTCAGCCCCGACATTGCACTCAGAAATCCTTTCAGCCGCCCCGGCTCCGCATACAGCGCTGCAAAAGGAGACCCGCCTCCATCATCCTTCGCCTCATTCTGTTGCCGCCCCGTTCGCAGAGCCTCCGTCAGATTGCCCCAGTACCGATACAGCCGCGCATTCGCCATTTCTAGGGCGCCGCCGATATAGCTCGACTTCCCTTTATCCAGATACAAATCCGCATCCGGGCTATTGCGATACCTGCCGCTCTTCCTCTCCAGAAATCCCAGCGACACCAGAGTGTCCAGAAAATCCCTCGCCGAACGCGGATGCAGTCCAAGCCGCGAAGCCAGCTGATAGAACTCCTGCGGCCCGTCCGCCAGTTCGGTAAACACGCCCATCTCAACCGCGCTCAACAGCGTCTTCGACGCCAGGAACCCGGAACCAACTTGCATAATCCGCTCCGTCGTAGGAGCAACCTCAGTCATCACTACTGCTTGTGCACTCATCTCTTTCTCCATGCGGCCAGCGGATCTTCTCACCGCCGGCCTCCTTCTCGAAAACACTCAGCGAATCAAAACCAAGCCGGAATCACATCCGAGCTTCGTACTGTTAATCCATCGCCGGCGATCTTCGGAATAAGATTTCCTGCACATTTTTCAAAAGATTTTTTCTTCCCGCCGCCCTCCCGTAACCTCCTCATCTCTGCACACTTACAGGCACTCGAAAAATTCGCTAAATCGCACATAATTTGCATCGCGCCGCACTTGCAAGTCATCGCGTTGACTTGATCGTTCGCTACCCATTACCGTTCTCTCAGCGCGAAGGGCGCATCCAGTCCGCGGAAAGGGCAGTGCCCACCTTGCATTTCAATATCTGACGAATCTTCTTTCCAGCCTGACCTCGCGCGGACTCCAGGCGAACCCGAAAGGAGCTTCGTGTGTCCAAACAGCTACCCGCCCGCCCCTCCCTCGAGCAATACCGCAAACAAGCCAAGGACCTCCTACACGCGCACCGCGCCGCCGACCCCTCCGCGCTCGAACGCATCCACCGCCACCACCCCACACTCCACAAACTCCCGTTCGCGCAACTCGCTTCCGCTCCCTTCTCCCTCACCGACGCCCAACTCATCCTCGCCCGCGAACACTCCTTCGAGTCCTGGCCAAAGTTCGCCGCGCACATCACCACCCTCACCCTCATTCGCGACGTAGCCGAACTCAAAGATCCCGTCGCCGCCTTCATCGAAGTAGCCTGTGTCCCCCGCCACGACGGCCACACCACCGGCACGCTCGAGCACGCGCAACTCATCCTCGCCCGCTATCCCGAGGTCGCCACCGCCAGCATCCACACCGCCGCAATCCTCGCCGACGAGCCCACCATTCGCGCCATCCTCTCTCGCGACCCCTCGCAGGCCACGGCCAAAGGCGGCCCACACGGATGGGACGCCCTCACCCATCTCTGCTTCTCCCGTTACCTCCGCCTCGACGAGCAACGCTCCGAAGCCTTCCTCCGCACCGCCCAAACCCTCATCGCCGCCGGAGCCAGCGCCTCCACAGGCTGGTACGAGATGATCGACCACCCCACCCCTCATCCCATCTTCGAGAGTGCCATCTACGGCGCTGCCGCCATCGCCTGTCATTCCGGTCTCACCGAACTCCTGCTCGCCCACGGAGCCGACCCCAACGACGATGAGACCCCGTACCACGTCCCGGAGAGCCGCGACAACAGCGTGCTCAAACTCATGCTCGAGAGCGGCAGGCTGAACCAGACGAGCCTGAACACCATCCTCCTCCGCAAAGCCGACCGGCACGACGAACACGGCATGCAACTCGCACTCGAACACGGCGCCGACCCCAACCACGTCACCCGCTGGGGCTTCACCGCCCTGCATCAGGCCCTCCGCCGCGACAACGGCCTCATCATCATCGAGCTCCTCCTCAACCACGGCGCCGACCCCAACATCCTCACCCGCGACGGCATCTCCGCCATCCAGATCGCCGCACACCGCGGCCGCAAAGACGCGCTCGACGCCTTCCAGCAACGCAACCTCACGCCCTCACAGCATCTTTCACCGTTAGATCAACTCATCGCCGCCAGCGCGCAGAACAACGAAGCCGCCATCCTCACCCTCACGCAAACCCACCCCAACCTCAGCAACGAGCTTCTCGCACAAGGAGGAACCCTTCTGGCACAGTTCGCCGGCAATAACAACGCCGAAGGCATCCGCAGTCTACTGAAACTCGGCGTCTCTCCCTCCGCCCTCTACCACGGCGACGGCTACTTCGAGATCCCCGCCAACAGCACCGCCCTCCACGTAGCCGCATGGCGAGCCCAGCACGACGCCGTCCGCATCCTCATCGAAGCCGGCACCCCCATCAACGCACTCGACGGCAACGGACACACCGCCCTGCAACGAGCCATCCTCGCCGCCACCGACTCCTACTGGAAGTACCGCCGCACCACCCAATCCATCGAAGCCCTGCTCAAAGCCGGAGCCACCACCACCGGCATCGACCTTCCCACCGGCTATCCCGAAGCCGACGCGCTGTTCATCCACCACGACACTGCCTGATGGAAATCAGCTTTCTCGTCGTATCGCACCATAACCATCAGCCCCATTCCCAAAATGGGAACCACCTTCCGGCATCTTGGAAACCTTACGCAGCATCAAAGGCATCCAACAGTTGCAAAGGGGCCCGCATCTATCCATGTTCTCGGAAAAAACTACTGTTCAACTGCTGACGGAACGACTCAATTCTGCCACCTCTGATTCGGACTCACTCGGACTTCTCATCGCCGAGAAGAGCTGGGACAACGCCGACCAGCTGGATGTCCTCACCAACATCCGTGTTCGATACGAAGCACTCGCCGACGAGCTTCGCCTCGCCCTTGCCCTCTTCGAATAGCTGCAAATTGTTTAGCCCTTCAACCCCACCACCATCGAATCCGGCCCCACAAGGTGCTCCACGTAGCACTCCTTGAATCCGGCCTCCTTCATCCACCCAATACAATCCGCACCCGTGTAATCGAATCCGCCCTCCGTCTCGATCAGCATGTTCAGGCTCATCATCAGCCCAAACGCATTCTTCGAACGGTCGTCATCGATGATCGCGTCGTACACCACCAGCGCACCGCCCGCGGGCAGCGCATCGAACGCCTTCTTCACCAGCATCTTCTTCTCCTCAAGATTCCAGTCATGCAGAATGTGACCCATCGTGATCACGTCCGCCTTCGGCATCGCCTCCGTGAAGAAGCTCCCCGGCTGAAACCGCACCCGGTCGCTCACGCCATTCGCCGCAACATACTCTTCAAAGATCGGTCCGCACTCCGCCAGATCGAAACCGATGCCCTTCAGGTGAGGATTCGCCAGCGCAATCTGCGTCGCCAGGTCTCCCTGCGCCGCGCCCATATCCGCAAACGTCTTGTACTTCGCCCACGGAAACTGCTTCGCGATCGCCATGTTCGCCCCATGGCTTATCCCCGACATCGCCGCCAGAAATCCCCTCAGCCGCGCCGGATCTGCATACAACGCCTCGAACGTACGGCGCCATCGCTTCCGTCTTCGCCTCGTTCTGCTGCCGTCCCGTCCGCAGCGCCTCCGTCAGATGTGCTCCAGAAACCAAACAGCCGCGCGTTCGCCATCTCCAGTATGCCGCCGAGATAGCTCGGCTTCTGCTTGTCCAGAAACAGGTCCGCCTCATCCGTATTGGAATACGTCGTCCCATTCCGCTTTAGAAAGCCAAGCGCAACCAGCGTGTCCAGAAAATCCCGCGATGACCGCTCATGCAGTCCCAGCCTCCCGGCCAGGCTCTTCAACTCCTGTGGCCCATCCGCTAGCTCCGTAAAAACACCCATCTCCACCGCGCTCAAAAGCGTCTTTGACGCCCAGAAGCCGAAACCAATCTGCAGAATATGGTCCGGATTCGGACCCGCTTGCTTAGTCACTATCTGCCTCCGGGGGCGCAGATCACCTCACGCCCACCTTCTCGAAAATTTTGCAAAGAGTCGGGACACCGCAGACGATACCTTCAGCGCGCCCGAAACAAACCATACGCAAAAACAGTTTTATGCGCCAATTAAATCTCCTACAAGGCGTCGGTCATTACTCTCTCAAATGAACAACCTGGGAACCGAACGCACGCAAGCGTTCCGCACTCTCCGACGCGCCTGGTCAATCCGCCGCATACTCCTCTGGCAGAGGCTCCGTCTGATTCAGAATGGAATAAAGCAATGCATCCGAATAGAACCCTTGGCTTCCATCACTGAAGTAGATACACGTGCCATGGTTCACTCTGTCTACGGCGATTATCTGCGGAAAAACTTCATGGTCCATGTGTGTGATTTTGGCCCCACCATCCATAGGAAATCCGCCTGATAGCCGACATTCTTCAAAACTTAGATTGGGAACTCACCGCGCAGGTATATTCACCAATTGCGAATCTTCGAGGCAGGGATGACACCAAAAAAAATCCGGGGGCGAAGGCGTACAGCCCTCACCACCGGATCTATCAATCTATCTAATATATATATATATATGACTTAGCTTATTCGGCTTCAGCAGCCGCAGCGACAGTCTCGGCCTCAGGCTGATCGCCCTTGACCGTCACCTTCACGTGAGCCGTCACCTCGCGGTGCAGCTTCACAGGAACGTGGTACTCACCGATCGACTTCAGCGGATCGTCCAGAGCAATCTTGCGGCGATCGACCGTGAAGCCCTTCGACTCCAGCTCATGCGCAATGTCGCTCGACGTCACCGATCCGAACAGGTGATCGTGCTCGCCAACCTTGCGCTCGAACACCAGCTCGACGTCGTTCAGGGTTGCGGCCAGCTCTTCTGCCGTAACCTTCTCCTTCGCCGAACGGCGAAGCGCCGAGCCCTTCATCTGCTCGATAACGGCCTTGTTCGCCGGCGTCGCTTCAATCGCGAGCTTCTCCGGCAGCAGGTAGTTGCGCCCGTAGCCGTCAGCGACCTTAACCACATCGCCGCGGTGACCGAGCTTCAGTACGTCTTCCTTCAGAATGACTTCCATGGAACTTTCTCCAATCTCTTCTCGCCGCTCGCGCATGCAAGCGGAGCAAATTAGTAGCGCGTTGCGAACGCAAGCAGGGCGATGTTGCGCGACTGCTTGATCGCGAGCGAAAGGCGGCGCTGATGCCGCGTGCAAACACCGGTCAGGCGGCGCGGAACGATCTTGCCGCGCTCAGCCACGAAGCCCTGAAGCAGGCGAACATCGCGGTAGGAGATCGCATCGATCTTCTCCGTGCAGAACTTGCAGACCTTCTTGCGGCGGAAGAACTTGCGTCCTCCAGGTCCGCCACCGGGACCGCCGGCAGGGCGCGGTGAGCGCGGGCCGCCAGGGCCTGCGGGGCGAGGTGAAGGAGCGGACTGCTCCGTGGATTGCGTGCTGTTCGTCTCGTCAGCCATTGTTAATTCCTCTCTCGTTCGTTTGGTGCCGTCATCCGCTCCAGACACACTGTGGAGTCTCTGGACGTGCTCCGCGTCAGCGGAAGCACGGAAGCGGTTTCAGGCGATTGATACTGCATTACGCGATGCCGAAATCGGCCCCGCAAATATCTCTCGCTCGCAGCAGTTAGACCGCTGCGGACTCAGCTGCCGGCGGCTCCGCGGGAACATGAGCCTCAACCGGCTCGGCGGGGGCCTGAGCAGCAGCCACAGGCTGCGCGCTGCGCTTCACCTTGGTGTCGCGGATCGCCTTCACCTTCGCCAGGCGCTTCTCTTCTTCGTCCATGCGAACGGTGATGAACTTGATCACCTGCTCCGAGACGCGCAGACGGCGCTCGATCTCGCCAATCAGCGAACCGGCGGCGACGATCGTCATCAGAACGTAGAAACCGTCGTTGAACTTGCGAACCGTGTAAGCCAGCCGGCGGCGGCCCATCTTCTCGATCGACTTGATCTCTCCGCCACCATCGGTGACGTTCTTCTCAAAGCCTTCAATCAGCTTGTCGAGATCTGCCTCTTCCACGTCCGGACGGACGATGTACATCACTTCATAAGTACGGTTCATGCGTTTCACTTCTTTCTGCGAAGTTCTGCTTCGCACCGGCAAGCATTCAGCTGCTCACTCGGTATGGAATCTACTGCGCCTGCTACTTCCCTTCGCTCGAGCCATTCTCCGGCTCGCCTCGACGGTTGAACTCATTCATCGCGGCGCTGACGCCCTTCGTCAACACCGCCTCGACCGCAAGCTTCACGCGATCGAGCACCTCATCCATCACCGCAAGCTCCTGCTTGCGCATCGGCGTTAGCAGATAATCCCTGCCTCCCGCCTTAATCTCTCGTCCGTCTTCCAGCGCCGGTTTGCCGATGCCGATACGAACGCGAATCCATTCTTCCGTCCCAAGCACACCGGAGACCGACTTCACTCCGTTGTGCCCGTTCGCCGAACCGCGCTGGGCAATTCGAAACTGCCCCAGCGGAAACGCCAGCTCGTCGTACAGAACGATGACGTCCTTCGAGACGTCCTCAATCCCCAACTCTTCAACCAGCGCGGCAACCGAAAGCCCGCTCAGGTTCATGAAGGTCTCCGGCTTGGCCAGCAGAACTTCCTGTCCTGCAAACCTTGCCTTCGCCGTCAGCGCTCTTCCCCGCCGGTTCGTCACCGCAACGCCAAGATCATCTGCGATGCGATCCACTGCCAGAAACCCGGCGTTGTGCGGAGTGAACTGATATTCGATCCCTGGATTTCCAAGTCCGACGATCAGCTTCACGCCAGCGCTTCCTTCCGTACAGAGCTACAAAAATTACAACAGGCAGTCCCGATCGCAATCAGGACTGCCCTTGCATTACTTCTTCTTCGCGTCAGCAGCCGGAGCAGCTTCAGCAGCATCAGTCTTACCCTTCTTCGCAACCTCAGGCTCAGTCGCGGCAACCTCGGTAGCCTCAGCCGGAGCCTCTTCCTTGATGATCGTGACGTGTGCAACCGTCGCATCCTCTTCACCCAGGAACTTGATCGAACCGGAGTGCGGAAGATCGGCGATACGAACAACGCCATGCAGCTCCACGCCCGTCACGTCCACATCGATGTGGCTCGGAATGTCGCCCGGAAGGCACTCGATCTCGACCTCGCGCATAACGTGCTCGAGGATTCCGCCGCCGGTCTTCACGCCCGCCGGAATGCCGATGAGCTGGACCGGAACCGAGACGCGCATAAGCTTGTCCATCGCGATGCGCTTCAGGTCGATGTGCAGCAACTTGCCCTTGATCGGCTCATTCTGCCAGTCGACGATCATGCCTTTGAGCCATCGCCTTCGTGGCCGCGCCGCCCTCGATCGTCAGATCGAAAATCGTGTTGTGGCCCGACTCCGAGTGAAGGATCTTCGTGATCACCTTCGGGTCGACCGTTACGGCAACCGCATCCTGGCCTGCGCCATAAACAACCGCGGGAATCTTGCCTGCGACACGAACGCGGCGTGCCGCATTCTTGTTGAACTTGCCCTCACGCGGAGTGGCGACAACTGCTTCAATGTTTTTTCCTGCTGCCATGATTGCTTCTTCCTTTCGGGCACGAGGTTTCTGGCCTCGCTCCCTTCGCGGCTCTGCCGCTAGATTTTTTGCTGCCTACAACTAGTTGAAGAGCGAGCTGACGCTCGTCTCCATGTGGATGCTTTCGATCGCCCTGCCCAGAAGCCCTGCAATCGACAGCACCTTGATCTTGCCCAGCCGCTGCGCCTCTTCGCCCAGCGGGATGGTGTTCGTCACGATCACCTGCTCCAGCCGTGACTCCGCAATCCGCTCAATCGCCGGGCCCGAGAGCACCGGATGCGTCGCGCATGCGTAAACCTTCTTCGCGCCCTGCTCCAGCAGCGCATCCGCCGTCTTCACCAGCGTTCCCGCCGTGTCGATAATGTCGTCAAGGATCAGGCACGTCCGGCCGCGTACATCGCCGATGACGTTCATCACCTCGGTGACATTGATGTCCGTACGGCGCTTATCCACAATCGCCAACGGCACATCCAGCTTCTTGGCGAAGAATCTCGCCCGCTCCACACCGCCGGCATCCGGTGAAACCACCGTCAGGTCCGGCAGGTTCAAATCCCGGAAGTAGCTCACGAGCACCGGGCTCGCGAACAGGTGATCCACCGGAATATTGAAAAACCCTTGAATCTGCGCCGCGTGCAGATCAACCAACAAGGCCCGGTTCGCACCGGCAGTCGTCAGCAGATCGGCAACCAGCTTCGACGTAATCGCCACACGAGGCCGGTCCTTGCGGTCCTGCCTGGCATAGCCGTAGTACGGAATCACCACCGTAATACGCCCGGCCGATGCGCGCTTCAGCGCGTCCATCATGATCAGCAGCTCAACAAGATGCTGATCCACCGGGAAGCACGTCGGCTGCACGAGAAATACGTCCGCACCGCGAACGTTCTCGAGCAGCTGAAAGTGAACCTCTCCGTCAGAGAACCGCTGCAGGCGACTCTCGCCCATCGGCACTCCAACGAACTTGCAGATCTCCTCGCACAAAGCGATGTTGGACGATCCGCAAAAAATCTTCATGCGCTTGTTCTCACTCTGTCGCGGAGCGCGCTTTTTCTCCGCTGGCTTGGCCTGTCCGCCGGGGTGACCCTGCGCGGAGAGTGCCGGCACAGGCTGGGAGTTGGTTTCAATCTCCTCAACCTGCCCTTGAATAGGGGTTAGAACTGCAGTCGTGTCTTGTTCGTTCACGTTGAAACCTCCAGAGGTTGGTTGACCTTGAATAGTTCCTGCTGCTTTGTCTTACCGGAGCCTTGTTGCGACTCCGTTCCTTCAAAAATTCTTGTTGCGAATTCTCAAACTACCTAAGACTGTTCTTTCAAACTGCTCGTTTCCTGTTCATCGGCCTGTTTCTTCTTTTTTTGTCTGCAGGCCGCAGGAATCAAACTCAATCTACTTCCAACGGCATATTGCTGCCGCTAAAAACCCTAAACTCACTTCTCATCGCTGGCGAAAGACTTCTGGCTGGGCGACTAGGATTCGAACCTAGACAAAGTGCGTCAAAGGCACTTGACCTACCGTTAGTCGATCGCCCAGTGAAACCACACGAATCAGCCGTGTCTTGTTGCAACCCGGCCAGGTCACCCTGCGAACATTCTCGTCCAGTACAAGCTGCGGGGCAAGGTCTTCGTAATCAGGGCCTTGGTCCCAGCGTCGTGGACGCGTTGTTGAGCCGCCTCTGCATCCGCCTCGGACCGGTAAAGTCCAAACAGAGCCGAACCCGAACCCGAGAGTGCAGCATAAAGCGCAGACCCGGAACCGGTACCCATCAAAAGACGCTTGATTTCACGCAGAGAGGGATAAGCAGGAAAGACGACCTGTTCAAAGTCGTTTTCAACCCCGGTGCGGACAAGCGAGAGAAGGGTATTCTCCGCCAGATCATCCACTTGACCGCCCTGATGCTTATCAGGGCCTCCCTGCTCATTTCCAGGGTTCGAGCCACGGATGATACCGGAAGTGCCTGGCTCCGCATATAACGATGCGTAAGCGAGACTCAACTCATTTAGTCTATCGGGTTTGGCCCCGGAGGTCAATTGCGCCCCCAAACCGGGTGCCCCACATCTGGCAGCCTCACCGCCAGATGTGGGTTTCGCAGGATGTCCGGAAGAGTCTGGTCTTGTTAAGGGCACGGCTTCAGCCGTGCCGCTATCGCCTCTATTAGAGGAAGGGGCTTTAGCCCCTGAGGTCCCCGCCACCAACGCATCCCAGTCCCGAAAAGCCTGCGGCGTACTCACCCCCACCTCAGGAACCGCCACCACACAGAAAACAGAAGGCATATCCGGCAGAGGAACCACCTGCTCCCCCCGCCCAATCCCCAAAACCGACCCACCCAGCAGAAACAGCGGCACATCCGACCCCACCTCACCCGCCAGCCGCAACCGCTCCGCCCCGGCAAGCCTCCTGAATCCGGCGCCACCCCCAACTCCCGCTCCAACCCAATCAACGCCGCCGCAGCATTCGCCGACCCCGCCCCCATCCCACCCTGCACCGGCAACCGCTTCTCTATATGGATAGCGACCTCAGCCGCCACCCCCATCCGCCCCAGCGCCTTCTCAACCATCTTCCAGCAGGTATTCCGACCATCCACCGGAACCCGCCCATCATTCGATCGTCAGCGAAATCTTCGTCGCGCTCGCCCGCACCGCCGACACCGTCACCAGATCATGCAGCTCCAGCGTCTGGTAAAGCGTCGTCAACCCATGAAAGCCATCAGGCCGCACCGGCCCAATAGCCAGCCCAAGGTTGATCTTCGAATAGGAGCGAACAAGCGTAGACATGAACACCTATTTTAGGTGCCGAGTGGAACCCATCGAGCTACAAATATCTGAGGAGTCCCCGTACCCGCCCTCACCGCATTCGCTAATCAGCACATGGTAGTAAGCCGTACTCTGTGCGCCGTACCCTTGTAACAGTGCGGAGCCTACTCTGTACTAAGCGGGAGTCGAACCCGCTGGCTCCGGCTCTTCGGAGCCACCATGAGTGCCAGCTTCACCCCTGGCTGGGCTTGTGCTCACCTCAACGAATGCAGCTACCAACTGCCTCAGATCAGATCAGTCTTCCAGTTCAACTCCTGTAACCGTGTATCCACTTCCCTAAATTGTTTGGCAAGCTGATCAACCTGCTTTTGAAGCTGTCCCACCGGGACCGTCGCTACAAACTTGACCTCTGACTTCGAATACCTATCCTGCCGAGTACTTCCCGCTTCAGCAATCCCGGCCAGCACGTCCCTCTTCTTGCCCAAGATGTCCCTCGAGGCAATCGCATCGGAAATCGTCTCCGTTCTTGAGAACGCCGTATTCGCATTCGTTCTGTTGATCGCGCTGACAAGCTCCAAAAGACGTGCGAAGACACGTTCGATTTCAGCAAGAAGCTCCGATGTGTTCTCAGCAGGCTCTTCGCCCTCCTGCACCCTTGCAGACCGAACTATCCTCTTCTTCAGCTCTTCGACGCGAACCTGACAATCACTGCGTTCTGCAAGCGCTTCAGCTAACTTCAATCCCGACCTCCCTGAATTCCCGGGTCAGTGTAACGTACGTCCGTTTCTAGAAGATCTGGAAGTTCACCACCACATACATCTCCACCGTCACCGGCCTTCCATTCTCCATCGCTGGCTTGAACCGGTACTGCTTCACCGCCTCCACCGCCTTCTCATCCAGCCCCATTCCCATCCCGCGAGCCACATGCACGTGCGTCGGGTTCCCATGCTCATCCACCTGCAGGTACACATCCACGTCGCCCGAAACCTTCGCCCTCCGCGCCTCCTCTGAGAACTCCGGCTCGACCGAATAGATCACCTCCGGCTGGCTCACACCTCCGCCCACACGCCGCACTCCTCCGCCCGTGTTGCCTCCGCGCCCCGGCCCAACTCCCGGACCATCGCCCGAACCAATTCCCGTGCCTCTCCCATCTCCCATCGACACACCTGCCAGCGGCGAGTTCGGCATCCCCACGTTCGGCATCACGTTGTCCGCCATCTTCACCTCCTGCTGCAGATCGATCGTCGGCTCCACCGCCATCTTCGGCTGCACCAGCGGAGGATTCATCGGCGGCGCCACCTGCTGCTCCGCAATCTTCGGAAGATGCCCCTTGCTCACCGGAGCATCGCCCTTCTGCCCTCCACCCCCGCCCGCACGGTCCGCGCTCTTCGACACCATCTCCATCGCCGGATCCACCAGCCGGATGCTGCTGTGCACCTGCTCCACCTCGCGAATCTGCGCCCGCACCACAAACCCGATCAGGAAGATCGCCAGCGCATGCACCGCCACCGCGTACGCCGTCGACGAGCGACTGCTCTCCACCGCCATCCGGTCCACCACCGCGATCGGCTCCGACTCCAGCACCAGCGGGGGAAGCTTCACCGGCCACAGCAACCCGCGCACTCCATTCCATAGCGAAGCAAAGATTCCCTCGCTCGAGATCTCACCCGCAGCCAGCAGCACCCCGGCAATCGGCTCCGGCCGCATCCTCGACAGAACTCTCTGCCCCATCCCCTCTGCCGGTGCCACATTCGCCGCCTCGTGCAGCACGGAATCCAGAAGCACATCGAACTGCATATCGTCCGTCATCGCTGCACCTCCTTCATCGCCTCAAACCTCTTCTTCAACTCCGCCTTCGCGCGCATCACTCGCGTTCGCACGGTTCCTTCAGGAATCCCCATAATCTCGGCGACCTCCGTAGAGGTCATCTCCTCGATCGCCGACAGCACCAGCGGCCGCCTCAAATCCTCGGGCAGACACTCGATCATCTGCCGCAGCAGCTGGCGTTCGTCCCCTCCCGCAGCATCCTCTTCAGGCGTAGCCCCCGAAGCAGCAATCTCTAACTCCGCAACATCTACCGCCGCATTGCATGAAGCCACGCGGTCCAGCGCCACCCTCCATACCGTCTTCGCAAGAAACGCCCGCTCGCTCTCCATGCGCCGCCAGCCATCGGTCCGGAAGAGCTTCAGGAACGCCTCCTGCACTGCGTCCTCGGCATCATGCGCATTGCGCAGCATGCTGTAAGCCACCCGAAACATCCGCGCCGAGTTGCGTTCCACCAGGGCAGCAAACTCCTCGGCCTCAAGCGAAAGCGCCTGCCCGCCGAAGGAACTCTGCAACTCGTCTCTGCCGTCCCTTCGTAAAAGAACCGCGTCCAGCATTCGCTCGCTCCGGGTCAGACCATCACCATCAATCCGCCGCTTCTACCCCTAAGACCGCCCTAACTTCAAAACCGTTCAAATTAATTTCCACGGCTTGTCGAATTCCGGTCTTGCCGTTCGACGTTATAGTGAGGCCGGGCAGAGAACCCGTTTGAAGAACTATTCCAGTAGAAGACAATGCCGCAATTCTTCAATCGGCAACCGACTAGCAACTGAGCGGCATACATGATCGAACAGAGGAAGTGAGGAGGGACGACGAATCCATGAAACCCCCATCGAGCGTCAAGACGCCCGCGCAATACATCGCCTCACTCCCCGCCGATCGTGCGAAGACGATCTCAACAGTGCGCGCACTCGTGAACAAGCACATTCCGCGCGGCTACGATGAGTGCCTCGTCTGGGGCACGATCGGCTGGACAATCCCCCTCTCTCGATATCCAGACACTTACAACAAACAGCCGATCACCTACGTCGCGCTCTCGTCGCAGAAAAACTTCTACTCGCTCTACCTGATGGGCGCGTTCTGGAGTGAGAGTCAGCTCGAGCAGCTGAAGGCTGCCTTCAAGGCGGCAGGGAAGAAGCTCGACATGGGGAAGTGTTGCGTTCATTTCCAGTCACCCGACGATCTGCCGCTCGAAGCGATTGGCAAGCTGATCTCGGCGATTCCGAGCGAGAAGTGGATCGAGATGTACGAGCAATCGCGCTTGATGACCAAGGCGGGGCAGGCGAAGATGGCGAAGCGAGGCGCCCCATCGGCGAGCAAGGTGGCCGCCAAGGGCGTCAACACAAATAAACGCTGAAGCTACGCTGTTCGCTTGCGAGCGACTTCTTCAGAACCCGCTTTAGCGCGCGTGTATCCAACCGCGCCGTAAGCCAACTCGCTGCCGATCTCTGAGGACCCCAGGCACGAGCCCGAAAACACTTGTCAAGTCCCTCAAAACCAGCCGAAGCGCTTCAACCTCAACAAATAAAACCCCTTACCCTCGAAAATTAAACCCTCCAAAACCGCCGATTAATTACCCCTGTTTCGCTAAACTTAAAGCAGTCAATCAAAGAAATGCCCCGGAGCCTCTCCGGGGCATTTCCCATTACTAATCAGGACTTTACAAGAACAAAGCGGCATCACTCAGTAAAATCAGGACTTTACAGAAGGCCAAAATCGCAGGTCCAGACCTATCTCTAAAAGATTGAAGACTTTGCAACAAAAGGGGGGAGGGGTGCCAACACCGGGCACCGGGTCAAGTTATGCTGTCACCAGCACCCACTCACCTCTGTCGGAGCAAGCATTGCGCTCAGCCGTTCTTCGCATCTCTGCATCTCTCGCCGCCCTCTCGATAACCGCCGTCTCTGCCGCTGCCCAGCAGCCCGGCCTCGAGCCAACCCGAGCAGCGCACGCCATGGTCGTCAGCATTCACCATGACGCCTCCGACGCCGGCGTTGAGATCCTCAAGCAGGGAGGCAACGCAGTCGACGCAGCCGTCGCCGTCGGATTCGCACTCGCCGTCGTCTACCCGGCGGCAGGCAACATCGGTGGCGGCGGCTTCATGCTCATCCGCGACAAGCACGGAAAAACGCACTTCCTCGACTACCGCGAGAAGGCGCCCGCCGCCGCCTCCCGCGACATGTACCTCGACGCTCAGGGCAACGTCGTCCCCGGCATGTCGCTCGTCGGCTACAAGGCCTCCGGAGTTCCCGGCTCCGTCGCCGGCCTCACCTACGCGCAGAAGCACTACGGCAAGCTGACCCTCGCGCAGGACATGGCCCCAGCCATCCGCCTCGCCAGCGAAGGCTTCGTCCTCACCGAGGAGGAAGCCCGCAACCTGCACAGCAGAAACCTCACCCGCTTCCCCGTCTCCGCGAAGATCTTCCAGCGCGACGGCAACTTCTACAACGCAGGCGACACCTTCAAGCAGCCCGAGCTCGCCGAGACCCTGCGCCGCATCGCCAAGGACCCCAGCGACTTCTACAAGGGAGCGATGGCAAAGCAGATCGCCGACTTCGAGAAGGCCGGCGGCGGCCTCATCACCGCCCAGGACCTCGCCGCCTACCAGGTCAAGGAACGCAAACCCATCAAGGGCAAGTACCGCGGATACGACATTGTCACCGCGCCGCCACCATCCTCCGGCGGCATCGTCCTCGTCGAGATTCTCAACATCCTCTCCGGCTTCGACCTCGCGAAGCTTGGAGCCGACCGCAGCACCCCGCAGGTCCACACCATCACCGAGGCCTTCCGCCGCGCCTACATGGACCGCGGCGACTACCTCGGCGACCCCGACTTCAACAAGCTCCCGCTGAAGCAAATGGCAAACATGAAGTACGCCGCGGCATGGCGCACATCGATCGACCCAACCAAACCAACACCCAGCAAGGACCTCGTTCGCCCCGCAGGCTTCATGCCGCCTCCCCCGCAGGCCACCACCGTCAAGGAGTCCACCCAGACGACCCACTTCTCCGTCGTCGATAAAGACGGGAACGCGGTCGCCAGCACCTATACGCTCAACGGCGGCTTCGGCTGCGGAGTCACCATCGAAGGCCTCGGCTTCCTGATGAACAACGAGATGGACGACTTCACCTCGAAGGTCGGAGTACCCAACGTTTACGGCCTCATCCAGAGCTCAGCCAACTCCATCGAGCCCGGCAAGCGCCCACTCTCCGCGATGACCCCAACCATCATCACGCGCAAGGGCAAGCTCGCCTACGTCATGGGAACCCCCGGCGGCTCGACGATCATCACCACCGTCGCCAACAACATCATCAGCGCCATCGACAACGGCCTGAACATCCAGCAGGTCGCCGACGCCCCACGCTTCCACCACCAGTACCTTCCCGACCGCCTCGACCTCGAGAAGAAATTCCCCGTCGCCTCCAGCCGAAGAGCTGAAGGCGATGGGCTACACCATCAACCGCCTCGCCGTCGCCGACGAGAAGAACCCCGGAGTCTGGGGCGACAGCGAACTCATCGCCGTCGACCCAAAGACCGGCGAGCTGCTGGGCGGTCACGATTCGCGCCGCAACTACGGCAAGGCCGCCGGTTACTGACGCACGGCTCATAGGCTCCGCCCATCGCACACATGGTGGACGGAGCTTTCTAACAACCTCCTCCGATTTTTCGGTGTCACTGCACGCAACGGGCTTTATGATGGCCCCTGCTGAGCGAACACCGGGCCCGATCATTTCGGAGGTTCCATTCATGCAGGGCACCACTCGTCGCAACTTTCTCTTCAACTGCCAGCGCCGCATTCGCCGCTTCCTCTCTGCCGCACGCAACCGCCTTCGCTGCCCCCACACCCAAAACCGCGCCACCTCCCGATCAGGTACTCAAGCTCATGCAGGCCGGCAACCAGCGCTTCGCCTCGGGCGCCTCGACGCACCCGCGCCGCACACCCGCCGACTTCAAACCTCTCGCCGCTGGACAAAGTCCCATCGCCTGCGTCGTCGCCTGCGCGGACTCACGAGTCACCCCTGAGATCCTCTTCGACCTCGGCATCGGCGAACTCTTCGTCGTGCGCGTAGCAGGCAACTACGTCGATGGCGCCGGCCCCACCGTCAAAGGCTCCATCGAATACGCCGTCGCCGAACTCGGCGTCTCGCTCGTGATGGTCCTCGGTCACTCCCAGTGCGGAGCCATCAAGGCCGCCATCCAGCACATCCACGACAACGACGCTCTGCCCGGCGCCATCAACGATCTAGTAAACGCCATCAAGCCCGCCGTAACCGCAAGCGAACACCAGCCCGGCGACAAGCTCGAGAACGCCATCCGCGCTAATGTCCGCAGGGGAGTCGAGCGCCTCAACACTCTCGGACCGATCGTTGCGCCCGCCGTCGCATCCGGCAAGATCAAGGTTGTCGGCGGAGTCTACGATCTGGCCACAGGCAAGGTCACCCTCGTGTAGTCGCGGCATCGCTTCCCTCATCGCTGAAGATGCAATAGTTTTGTCACTTCAGCCGCGAAGTCGTGGACTGCCTCGACACATGCAGCCTAAGCTGGGCTGGCATGAAGAATCTGCTCGAGCGGCAACAGGCATCTCCGACCGCCACTGCCGCGAACTCCGCGAGCAACGCCGACGGTAGCTCAACGCTTGCCCTCCTTCTGTTCGCAGCCGCACTCTATCTCCTGCTGAATCTCTTCTCGTCACCTACAACACCGTATCTCCTCGGCGGCGACCAGACCTTCTTCTGGCTCGGCGGACAGCGCATGTTCTACGGCGAGCGTGTCTACATCGACTTCCTCCGTTTCACTCCTCCAGGCACCGACGTCTTCTTCTTCTCGTTGTTCAAGCTCTTCGGTCCACGCGTCTGGATCACCAACCTTGCAGTCTTCGCGATCGGTCTTGCATTCACCTGGCAGTGCTACGCCATCGCCTCCAAGCTCATGTCGCGCCGCCTGGCCGCGCTCGCTTCTGCGGTCTTTCTCATCTTTCTGTTCGGAAAATCGTTCAGCATCACCCACCATTGGTTCAGCGGGCTTGCCATCGCAGTAGCAATCAATGTCACGCTCGCGGCCGTCACACCCGCAAGGATTGCTGCCGCAGCTGTCTTCCTCGCACTTGCCACCTTCTTCAATCAGGCGCACGGGGCAGCGGCCCTCCTCGCCTTCGCACTCTTCCTATTTCTGCGAACACGGCGCGGACCGTTCACCCCCGCGTCTCCCGAACGCAATCTCGCCATCCTCTTTCCCGTCTACGCAGTCACATTCCTTCTGCTCAGCATGCCTTTCATCCTTCAGTCCGGCATCGAACGCCTCTGGTACTTCCAGGTCACGTATGTCATGCGCTATTCCTCGCAGCTTTCACAAGGATCACTCCTTGGCCTGCCGGGTGAGCTCAGCCTGCATACGCTGCCCAGGCTCTCGCAATATCTCGCCGTCTACCTCGTAGTTCCTCTCGCTTGTCTCTGTGGACTGTGGCAATGCTGGCGCGAGCGAAACAACCGTGGCTTCCCCTTCGACCGCGTTCTTCTCCTCAGCCTTGCCGGCACTCTCCTATGTGCCGAGGTTGCGCGCAACGTCAACTTCGTCCGCTTCTACGCAATCGCATTTCCCGGCATCATTCTCTTCGTCTGGATTCTCAGCCCGTTCCTTCGACTACCGCGCTACGTCTTCGCTCTGATCTGTCTCGCGGTCATCCTTGTCGCCGCACGCCAGACCCACGCCAACCGGGCCGGTCGAACCATCACCGCGACCTTTCCCGGAGGCCGTCTCGCAACCTCACCCGAGGTCTTTCGGAAGCTGAACGCAATCTCCCAGCGCACCCATCCCGGCGACCACTTTTTCCAGGCCGGCTGGCCCGGCCTCTACCTTCCGTTGCAGCTACGCGATCCGCTCTTTCTCTCCACCGTCTCCTACCTCGAAGCCGCACGGCCCGAAGACATTGACGACACTGTTCGCCAGTTAGAAACCATCCCCGTGCCCCTTGTTCTCTGGACCTCCGCGCTTGACCTCCATTGCCCGCACGACCAACGCTGCGAGGACTACCTGACGCCTCTCCGCGACTACCTTGCCCGTTCCTACACTCCGGTCCAGACCTTCGCCGACGGGGACACGCTCTTGCAGAAGAACCCCTGACCTCCCTCTAGCTCCCCTGCTTCGTTCGCCTGTATGCTTGTCCAGACAATCCCCCTGGAGAGCACACGCTTTGAACCGAGCCCTTACCCTTGCCTGTACGCTGCTTATGTCTTCGCTGCTTCCCGCGCAAAACTTCGTCAACACCCTGATGCCGCAGCCCGCGCACCTCTCCACCGGCCCAGGCTCGCTTCCCTGGACCGACGCCATCACTGTCGGCGTTCCGCACTTCAGCGATCAGCGCCTCGACGACGCCATCGCCCGCACCCTTGAGCAGATCGAGCGCAAGACCGGCGTACATCGCCAGCGCAGCATCACCACCAGCGCCGCATCCACGCTCGTCATCGACGTTGACGGCGCAGGCGAGGCCATCCAGTCGCTCGATGAGAACGAGTCCTACACCCTGACCGCCACATCCGGCAACGTCACCATTCACGCCGCTACCGTGGTCGGCGCCATGCGCGGCATGACCACGCTGCTGCAACTCATCCAGACCGACGGCAGCAACTTCGTCGTTCCCGCCGTCACGATCGACGATTCGCCCCGGTTCCGCTGGCGTGGCCTGATGATCGACGTCGGACGCCACTTCGAGCCCGTCGCCGTAATCAAGCGCAACCTCGACGCCATGGCTGCCGTGAAGCTCAACGTCTTCCACTGGCACCTCACCGAAGACCAGGGCTTCCGTATCGAGAGCAAGCTCTATCCGAAGCTCGCCGGCTCCGGCTCCGACGGCCTCTACTACACGCAGGAGGAGGCGAAAGACATCGTCGCCTACGCCCGCGCCCGCGGCATCCGCGTCGTGCCTGAGTTCGACATGCCCGGCCACACTCGCGCATGGCTCGTCGGGCACCCTGAGCTCTCCAGCGATCCCGGCCCTTACACCATCCGTCGTGAGTTCGGCGTCGAAGCGGTCGCCATGGATCCCACAAAGGAGAGCACCTACCAGCTCCTCGACGCCTTCTTCGGCGAGATGGCCACCATCTTCCCCGACCCCTACCTTCACCTCGGCGGCGACGAGACGCCCGGCACGCAGTGGAAGAACAACCCTCGAGTCGTTGCCTTCATGAAGGAGCACAACTTCAACACCACCGAGGAGCTCCAGACCTACTTTTCGCAGCGCGTGCTCGAACTCGCCAAGAAGCACGGCAAGCACATGGTCGGCTGGGATGAGATCCTCACACCTACGCTTCCCACCGACGCCATCATCCACTCATGGCGCGGAGCCAAGTCGCTCTACGACGCGGCACAGCGCGGCTACCAGGGTATTCTCTCGCAGCCTTACTACCTCGACGGCATGAAGTCCGCCGAAGAACACTACCTTGCAGACCCACTGCCCGCCACCTCCACCCTAACCCCCGCACAACGCGAGCACGTCCTTGGCGGCGAAGTCTGCATGTGGGGCGAGCACATCAACCAGCTCTCCATCGACTCTCGCATCTGGCCCCGTACCGCTGCCATCGCTGAACGCTTCTGGTCGCCCGCAACCGTCACTGACATCGACGACATGTACCGTCGCCTCTGGGTGCAAAATCTCCGTATTGAAGCCCTCGGACTCACTCAAATCACTCACGAAGGCGCAGCCCTCCGCGAACTCGCCGGAACCGAAGACATCAACGCACTCCGCGTCTTCTCGTCGGCACTACAACCAGTTCCCTTCGGCGAGCGCTACCGCGGACAGCACACCGATCAGCTCACTCCGCTCGACAACGTCGTCGACGCCGTCCGCCCCGATCCGCCCATCCGCCATCAGACTGCAATGCTTGTTCGTGATCTGCTCAAATCGCCAAAGACAAACAGCAACGCCCGCGCACAGCTGAAGCATATCTTCCAGAACTGGTCTGACTCGGTCTCCCCGGTCGAGGCACAGATGAATCAGTCGCCCCTGCTAGCAGTAGCACGTCCACGAGCACAGCAGCTCACCGCGCTTTCGCGTACAGGCCTTGAAGCGCTCGACTATCTCTCCGGTGCGAAAAAGGTACCCGCCGGATGGAAGAAGGCAAAGCTCGATGAGATCGAGGCAGCCCGCAAGCAGCAGGCTCTCATCCGCTTCACCTTCATTGATCCGCTGCGCGATCTCGTCAACGCGGTGCCGTAATCACTGCGGAGGAGGGACAACGCCGAGTTGCTGAAGCATCCCAAGCGTGTCCATCAGGATGCGACTGTCCGTCATCTTTCCGCCAACGACGCGGTCGATCACCACACCCTTCACGCTCACGCTCTTGCCCGTGGCCGGAATGCCAAGAAACGTTCCCTTGTGCGTTCCGGTCCAGGTAAAGCGGCTAACCACCTTTTCGCCCTCTGCGATCGTCTCCTCGGTCACCCAATGGATGTCAGGAAAGCCCGCGCGCATCATGGCGATCACTTCCTTCAGACCTTCGCGCCCCTGACGCTGTCCCGGCAATGGATCCAACTCCACGAAGTCCAGAGCGACTATCTCATCGGCAACCTCGAAACGTCCTTGGTTGATGACCTCTTCTACAAATCGATCAAGCAATTCACTGTTTGCGCTCACCAAAAACTCCGATCTTATTCGTTCTGATACCTACTTCAGAAAGTCCACTAGCAACGGATTCAACTTGTCCGCATGGGTCCGGACCAGACCATGTGGCGCCCCCTCAATCATTACCAGCCTGCTTCCTCGAATCGACTGCTGCAGCAGCCGCGACGTGCCCTCCAGCGGTACGCTCCTGTCCGCCTCGCCATGAATGATCAGCGAAGGAATGTTGATCTTCGCGACGTCCGGGCGAAAATCGGACCACCACGTACAGATACACTTCAGCGTCCCAATCGGCGAGGCCATCGCCGCAATCTGCCATGAATAGCGCAGATCCTCCTCCGTCAAGCGTGTGCCCAGCAGGGCATCGGCGTTGTACATGTTCTCCAGGAAACTGCGTCAGAAACGTCAGCCTGTCCTTCTTCAACGCAGTCTCCAGCTGTGTTCGCATCGCTATATCCACGCCCGCCGGATTGGCTTCTGACTTCGTGAGGTAAGGCACCGATCCGCCGATAAAGACGAGCCTGCTGATATTCAGCGACCCATAACGCCCGATGTAGCGCGCCACCTCGCCCGCTCCCATAGAGTTCCCCACAAGCGCCACATCCCGAAGATCAAGATGCTTGATCAGCTTGCGCAGATCCTCGGCAAACGTGTCGAAGTCATACCCTTTGATAGTCTGCGTCGACCGCCCAAACCCGCGCCGGTCGTACACGACCACCCGGTGTCCCGTCTCCAGTAGCGGAGGAACCTGTTTCTCCCACTCCCGTCCGCTCAGCGGAAACCCGTGAATCAGAACCACCGGCTTTCCTACACCGTGATCCTCGTAGTAGATATCGATGTTGCCCGCATCTCGCCCAACCGTCAGGTACGGCATCCCGTTTCTCTCCTCGCGTGTCGTTTTCTTTGCAACGATTCACTTCCACGAGACAGTTACCCAAGCACTACAACTCCAGTTCGCTAAGCCCCGGATGATCATCCGGCCGCCGTCCAATCGGCCAGTGATACAACCGTTCCGATTCTTTGATCGCAAGATCATTAATACTCGCATGACGGACCTTCATCAGCCCGTTCTCATCGAACTCCCAGTTCTCATTCCCGTAGCTGCGCCACCACTGCCCCGCTGCATCATGGCATTCATACGCAAACCGCACCGCGATCCTGGCGCCGTCGAACGCCCAAAGCTCCTTGATCAGCCTGTACTCCAGCTCGCGCTGCCACTTGCGCGTCAGAAACGCAACGATCGCCTCGCGCCCGTTCACAAACTCCGATCGGTTCCGCCACCTACTATCAACCGTATACGCCAGCGATACCCTTTGCGGGTCGCGCGAGTTCCAGCCGTCCTCCGCGGCCCGAACTTTCTTCACCGCTGTATCGCGCGTGAAGGGAGGTACCAGCTTCACCGGCGCGTCGGCCATTGTGCCCCCTTTGACTTTCATTACGACGCCCCTACTCTACACCGGATTCGACGCCGCAGCATCACACTCTCATCGACTCTCGCGAGGTGCCATGGCTTACTGTCTCGAAAGATCGCTCTTCCTGCCCCGGCCCCGCGAAGAGGTCTTCGCCTTCTTCTCCGACGCCGCCAACCTGGAACGCATCACCCCGCCGTTCCTCAACTTCCACATCATCACGCCCGGCCCCATCGACATGAAGGCCGGCGTCATCATCGACTACAAACTTCGCCTTCACGGCGTCCCCCTGCGCTGGCGCACCCTGATTGCTGCCTTCGATCCGCCATCCTCTTTTACCGACGTTCAAGTCTCCGGCCCCTACCGTCGCTGGCACCATCACCACGAATTTCTCGAAGTTCCCGGCGGCACCGAGATGCGCGACCGCGTCGACTATGAGCTGCCCTTTCCGCTCTTCGCTCCCATCGTGCACCTACTCTTCGTGCGTCGGTCTGTCGAGCAGATCTTCGAGTACCGAAACAAGATCATCTCGGAGATCTTCTCGGTGCCAGTGGCACATCGCTGATCTACTTCGCCAGCGCCTCCGCAATCGCCTTCTCTGCCAGCGGGGACATCATCGCGTAACCCTTCGCCGTCGGATGCACCCCGTCCACCGCCAACTCCGGATCAAGCCCACCGTTCGCATTCGTCATCGCTGAGTAGTAGTCCAGATAAACCAGGTGCTCGCGCTCACATAGCGCCTTCAACCGAGCATTCATCGCCCGAATCTGCTCCGCAGGCTGCACTCCCGGCTTCCAGTTGTAGTGGTCCGCCGGCAGAATCGACGACACCACAAACCGGATGTTGTTCGCTCTCGCGATCACCAGCATCGACATGAAGTTGTCTTCAATCATCTCCGGCGTCGAAGGCCCTGTGTTCCCTGCAATGTCATTCGTCCCCGCGAGAATCACCACCACCGCAGGCTTCAGGTGCACCACGTCCTGCTGAAACCGCACCAGCATCTGCGGCGTTGTCTGTCCCGAGATTCCGCGCCCCACATACGGCTTGCCCGGAAAGAACTGCTCCGGCTTTCTAGCCCACGCATCCGTAATCGAGTCGCCATAGAACACGACCCGCTTCTCTCCTGCCGCAGGTGCCGGTAGTGCGGCATTCGCCACGCGATACCGATCCAGTTGCGGCCAGTCATTCAGCTTCGCCTGCATCGTGGCAATCTGCTTCGCGGGGTCAACCGCGGCCGGTTGAGCCGGAGCCACAGGTGGTATCGGGGCCACCGGAGGCGCGGGAGGAGTTGCGACCTGCGCCCATCCCGCTGCCGCTGTAAACAGCATCGATGCCAGTAGAACTCTTCGCACATCCATCATCGTCTCTCTCTCTCCTCACTGTTGCTGTGCGCTCGCCAGCGCCCGATCGATCGCCACCTGCGTCGGCGGCTCCATCAGCGCATATCCCTTCGCATTCGGATGAACGCCGTCCAGGCTAATGCCTTCCTTCATGCCACCATCGACATCGGTCAGCACGCTGTAAACGTCCAGATAGGTTAGCGAAGCCCGTGTGCAATACTCCTTCAGCCATGCATTCAACGCACGAATCTTCTCTGCAGGCTTCAATCCTTTTTTCCACGGAAAGTCCGTCGAAGGCGGCAGCGACGCGAAGATCACAGCGATTCCATTCGCCTTCGCCAACTCTGCCATCGACTGCCAGTTGGCCTCGGTCATCTCAGGCGTCATAGGCCCTGTATTTCCCGCGATATCGTTGGAGCCGCCAAGAATCACCACCGCTCTCGGACGCAGGTCTATTACATCCTGCCGAAAACGCACCAGCATCTGTGGCGTCGTCTGTCCGCTGATGCCGCGGTCGACATAAGGCTTTCCCGGAAAAAACGCTCCTCGCGTCTTCCAGTACTCCACGACCGAGGCCCCATAAAACACCACACGCTCTTCGCCTGCTGTCGGAGCAGCCAGCTTCGCATTGGCCTCTCTGTAGTAGCCCAGCTGTCCCCAGTCCGTAAGCTTCTTCTCGAGCGTCTCGACACGCTGCTGTGCCGTTACCTGCGGTGGCGCCTGAGTCTGCACGGAACCGCCCTGCCCCCACAGCGCAACGTTCAGCAGCCCGGCAGCCACTGCCGCACATATTTGCCGCATCTCATTTCCTCTCGGTGTCACGGCACCCATCCTAATATGCTCGACATCGCATCTACACCACCAAACAAACCTCCACAGCCTCCACTGTTGTATTTTTGAACTCACCATGCAGCCCGGAATCTCCACCCACGTCTTCCTCTCCCAACGACTTCATCCCGGCTTGCTGGACGCTCTTCGCGATAGCGGCGCCCGCACCATCGAGCTCTTCGCCGCGCGCCACCACTTCGACTACACCGACCGCACCGTCGTCCGCGAGATCGCAACATGGTTCCGCGACAACGGCACTGCCGCTACCATGCATCAACCCATCTTCAGTCCTGAGCAGTCCGAGCGCTGGTCCCGCCACGTCTCCGCTACCCTGTCGCTCATCTCGCCCGACAAGTCCCAACGCATTGAAGCCATGGACGAGGTCAAGCGCGCCCTGGAGTCCGCCGAGATGATTCCCATCTCCGCCATCACCCTTCACCTCGGCCTCAAAGACGATCCCTGGGATAGCCGCGCCATCGAGAACTCCCTCACCGCCATCGAGCACATCAAGGCCTTTGCCCACCCGCTCGGCGTAAAGGTGCTCATCGAAAATCTTCAAAATGACGTCACCACTCCCGAGCACATCCTCGAGATCCTGCAGATCGGTCACTTCGACAACGTCGGCATCAACCTCGACGTAGGCCACGCTCACCTGAGCGACACCGGCCTCGATCACGCCTTCGAGCTTCTGAAACCCCGCATTCGCGAGCTGCACCTCCACGACAACAACCGCCTTCGCGACGAGCACCTCTGGCCCGGCTCCGGCTCCATCGACTGGAATCAAGTCACCAAACTCACATCATCGCTTCCAACCGAGGTCCCTGGCATCCTCGAAATCGCCTACGATCTCAACGAAACTCCAGAAGCCGTCACCTCAAAGGCCACAGCTGCCTTCGATCAACAGCTTCGCCTCACAGAGCAACTAGAAGCCTGATCTTCTGTAGAAGATCAAACAGCAACGCCCGCCTCGATGGAGGCGGGCGTTGCTGTTATGCGTCTATTCTCGCTTTGCCTAAAAGGCGTAGCGAAGGCTGAACTGGAACTGACGATCTGAGGCGTAGGTATCGCCCTTCCCCGTCACACGGCCGAAGCTACCACTTGTCGGGTCGCCGGTCGGGTTATTCCAATTGGGGTGGTTGGGGTAGTTGAAGGCCTCAGCCCTGAAGATCAGCTGATGGTTCTCATGGCTGGGGATGATGTGGAAGGCCTTCTGCATTGCCGCGGATAAGCTGGAGAATCCAGGCCCATAGACGGAGTTTCGTGTGCCGCGTCCTGCGAATGTTCCAGGTGCGGCTTGTACGTAAACGCTTCTGTCGAAGTACTGCGCCGTGCCACTGGCTCCCGCGAACCCATGCGGCAGCGCCGGGCTGGCGGTCTTCACATAGTACTGGTTACCCGAACCCGGGCCTACGCCAGCCTGATCGAAGCTTCCGGTCGAAACGTTGATCGGACGACCAGACTGCATCTGGATGGTTCCAGAGGTCTGCCAGTCACCAAGCAGAGTACGGACGAAGATGTTCGAGGCATGGCTTCCATAGGGAATATCCCAAACGTAGTTCCCCACAAACACGTGCCGCGTGTCAAAGTCACTTGGCCCGAACATGATGCTGTTGTCGTATGCGTTGACGATATTCGTGCCGTTCGACGAGCCATAGTCGAGCGACTTGGACCATGTATAGGCCGCTCCGAAGAGCAGACCTCTGGTCAGACGCCGCCTCACGTTGGCCTGCATCGCGTGGTAGAACGATCCACCCGTGTTCTGGGCCTCGATGATAGTCGAAAAGCCCTTGAACGGACGAAGCGAGTCAGCATTGACGTTCTTGTTGGGCGATCCAGGGGGGGCAGTTCCGGGCTGGAGCTGATTGATGTTCGCCAGCTGCTCCAGGTGATAACCGCGGCGACCGACATAGGCGAGTGTAAAGACGCCGACTTTGTCGAACTCGTGCTCGGCGCTTAGGTTCCAGGCCCAGGATTCGGGGCTGGGATAGGTGTACGCGTGCGAGGTGAAGGCCAGCGGAAGCTGGTTCTGCCCGATGCCACCCGGATTGTCTACGCTGCCATTCGTCACTGAGGAAGCTGGTTGGAATGGCGAGTTACCGCCTACGTGGACCGTATCGCTGATGCCCAGCCGCTGTATGTAACGACCAACACCTGCACGGACGACCGTACCGGGCTCTACCTGGTAGGCAAAGCCGAAGCGCGGCTGAATGTTCGAGTAGACCGTCGGCGAGTAGTTAGGGCTATAGCCGCGGAAGAGACGCGCATAGCCGTTCGCAAGGATGGCATCAGGCACGTGACCCTTGGCTGCATCAGGGAAGCCGGAGCCCGGGATAACGACGCCGTTGTAGGGATCGCCACCGGTGAGGAAGCCAGTCGTCGGACTGACGACCGGAGCCAGCGACGTGCTGTAGTCCTTTGGACTGAAGAAGGACTGATTTCCCCAAAGCGAATGATACTGGTTCATGATGCTGTAGCGGATGCCATACTCAACCACGAGCTTCGAGTTCACGCGCCACTGGTCCTGCCCAAAGAACTCGAACATGTTGCCACGGAACGGCGTGTAGGAGCGGGTGCCGATCTCGCCGTACGTGTCGAACAGGCCGAGTGCCATGTTGGCTACAGCAGCAGTCGAGCCGCCGGCTCGTCCATCCGTGAACCGGAACAGGCCATTCTGGTTGTTCGTGGTTCCCGGACGCGTGTTATCGACCGAGATCTGGTCGTAGTTGTTCTCGCCGGCGTACTCCCAAACCATGCCGAACTTAAGCGTGTGCCTGCCCCACAACTTGGTTACAGAATCGCCCACGTCGTAAACCATACCGCCGGAGCGCGATGGATAAGGTCCTCCATCGAGAGTGCCGAATCCGGCCGTGGGCTGGATGGTCGGAATCTTGTTTGGAACCACCTTGCTGGCCGCACCGAAGAGATACGGATAGTTGATGCCGTACTTGGTGCGGTCATAGAGTCCCGACGTGGTGTCGATGTTGATATCTACGTGGTCCGCCGCAGCCGAGACAAACGCGTCGTTGACAATTGTCGGGCTGATCGTCCATGTGTAGCGGAAGACGCCGATCTGGTTCGGCCGGTGGAAGATGCGTGGGTTGGTGTTGTAGTTGCCGAAGTGCGGCTCGTAGTCGTCGTAGTTATAGTTCAGCAGGCTGAACCGGAAATGGTGCGCATCCGCTGGAACGAAGTCCACCACAACCGAGTCCTTGCGCTGTCGCTCCGTGTACAAAGCCGTGTCAATCCAGTTATTAGTACCCACCGTGTTGTTTGCCGCCGGATATGCCCTTATCAGACCCATGCCGTTAGCGCTGAGTTCCGCCGTTGGAATGATGTTGTTGACATACGGCACATTGGTGCCCGGTCTTACGAGTTGCTTGGGGGCGTTGTAGAAGATGTTCGGACCAAGCAGTTCGCTGAAGTCGCCGGTGCGCATCTTGGCCGTCGGTACCCTCTGCTGCGCGAAGTCGTCGTGGTTGTACTTCACCCACTCCTGCCCAACCAGGAAGAATAGCTTCCTCTTGTCTTGATTGAAGTGGCCGGGGATGTAAATCGGCCCGTTCAGATTCCATCCGAACTGGTTGTAGCGGAAAGCTGCGCGTTTCTGACCGGTGAGATTGCGGCTCCAGGTGTTGGCGTTAAGCGCGTTGTTGCGGAAGTACTCAAAAGCGCTGCCGTGGAAATCAGCTCGTGCCGCTCTTGGGAACTAGGCGGATGAGACCACCGGAGGTGCGGCCGTACTCAGCCGGATAGTTGGAGCTGAGTACCTGCACTTGCGAAGTCGAATCCACGTCGGCCGTGCCGACGCTGGTTCCATTTGAACGCGTACGCACCATCGGCGCGCCGTCGAAGGTCTGCATGCTCTCCTGCGAGCGAGCGCCGTTCACGTTGAGAGGATTATCCAGTCCGAAGCCGAGCGCTGCCATCGAATTGTTGCGTACGACTCCCGGCTCCATCTGCGCGAGATACAGAGGATTGCGTCCATTCAGCTGAATGCTTTTTACCTGCTCCTGAGTGATCAGCTGGCCTACAGCTCCGCTCTCCGTCTGCACGCTGTTGGCGGAGGCTTCCACCGTCACCGTCGTGGTCGTGTCGCCGTTCTTCAACGTCAGGTCGATGCGGCGTCCGATGTTCGGATCGACGCGAACATCAGGCAGCGTTGTCGTTTGAAAGCCGGCCGCCTCCACGCGCACGCTGTAACTGCCCGGAGCAAGGTTGGGAATCGTGAATGCGCCCGAGTCGCTGCTTGTCGCTTGATGCTCGGTACGAGTGTCATTGCTATGAACCAGAATCTTTGCGTTCGCCACTACCGCGCCAGTCTGGTCGGTAACGGTTCCCGAAAGTGACGATGTGTCCTGTGCAAACGCAACTGGGCACATAAGAATTGCGCTTAAGACAGCCAAAAGCGCGAGTGCGATGGGGAGTGACGTGAGCCTCTTCAATTCAGCCTCCAGAGTTTTGTTGCTGCATATGTTTGCCGTGACGGTTCGTTTAGTTACCGCTTACGGTTACTTTTTTGGGGCGCCTAGTTTTAGAAGACTGAGAAGTCGAATGTCAAGCATGTTACCGAGAATTAATCTCTGGCCGAACCTCCTTGGTCACACGCTCCAACATCGACTCAGATGTAACAGATTCACATCTCCCGAAAGATGAACAGCCGCAAAAAAAACCTACTGAAATCAGTAGGTTCATCAAAAAAAATCGTCACATAAAAACCGCGCTAACCATTGGCGGCATCTCACTTGCTCATGCCTTCGCCTCGCAAAAGGTCCGGCCACTTTAGCACCAAGCGCAAGCCTTCGGTAGTCGCCGATTCGCCCCTTGATCCCGCCGAATCAGCCCGCGCCGCAGGCCTCCGTTACGTTACCGATTTTCGTCCCGGCATCCGCCGCAAACGGCATGGCAAAAGCTTCAGCTTCACCGACGCAGAAGGCAAGCTCATCCGCGACCGCGAAACCCTCGCCCGCATCAAGTCCCTCGTCATCCCTCCAGCATGGACCGGGGTCTGGATATGCCCCTCACCGAACGGCCATCTCCAGGCCACTGGACGCGACGCGCGCGGTCGCAAACAGTCCCGCTACCACCCTCGCTGGCGCGAAGTTCGCGACGAGAGCAAGTACGAGCGCATGACTCTCTTCGCCGAAGCTCTCCCAATCATTCGCGAACGCGTCGACCACGACCTCGCTCTCCCAGGTCTCCCCCGCGAGAAGGTCCTCGCCGCCATCGTCTCGCTCATGGAGTCCACCCTCATTCGCGTCGGCAATGCCGAATACGCGCGTGAGAACAAGTCATTCGGCCTGACCACCATGCGCAACCGTCACGTTGACGTTAACGGCTCCAGCATCACCTTCTCGTTTCAGGGAAAAAGCCGCGTCCACCACACCGTCAACCTCAACGACCGCCGCCTCGCAAAAATCATCCGCCGTTGCGTCGACATTCCCGGCTACGATCTCTTCCAATACCTCGACCCCGACGGAACCCCGCACAATATCGGCTCCGCCGACGTCAACGACTATCTGCAGTCCATCACCGGCCAATACTTCACCGCCAAAGACTTCCGCACATGGGCTGGCTCTGTCCTCGCCTGCGAGCTCCTCGCCACCCTCGATCCCTTCGACTCAGCAACCCAGGCGAAGAAGAACATTGTCGAAGCAATCCGCACCGTCGCACAACGGCTCGGCAACACTCCCGCCGTCTGCCGCAAATGCTACGTCCACCCCGCCATCCTCGAACACTACCTCAACGGCACTTCCATCCAGTCCGCAAAGCGCCAACTCGACAAAGAGATCACCGAACACGTTCACGCCCTCCGCGAAGAGGAGCACACGCTGGTTCACCTCCTGCGCCAGCGCGTACTCCTCGAAAAAGCCAGTTAGTCTTCGGTCTTACCGAGTACTGTGTACCTGCACCTTCACCGGCTGCTTCGCTCTTCCAATCGGAATCAGCATCGGAACCTGTTTGCGATACTCCGCATACTCGCCGTGCATCTTAACCAGGTCGCGCTCCTCAAACTGGATCGCAATCAGGATGTACGCAGTTGTCATCACTGCGAACACCAGATGCGCGACCGTCATAACCGGAGCCGACCAAAATACCATCAGCCAACCTACATACAGCGGATGACGTACCTGCTTGTAAAGCCACGGCGTCCGGAACTGTGGCGGCTCGTAGTCCTTGCAGATCAGGTAGAACCACACCTGCCGCAGTCCGAACAGGTCGAAGTGGTTAATCAGGAACGTCGCAACCAGCACCAGCAGCCAGCCAGCCCCGTACAGCATCTGAATCGCGAAATATCCATACAGGTTATCGACGCTCCATACCACGCCGCCCATCGGCTGCCACTTCCAGAACAGCAGTAGCAGCGCAAGGCTCGAGAACAGCACATACGTGCTGCGCTCCACAACCTTCGGTACGAACTTCGTCCACGCGTTCTTAAACCACGGACGCGCCATGATGCTGTGCTGCAGCGCAAATGCCGCCAGCAGCGCAAGATTGATCGCAAGTGCATCTGTCAGAGGCATCTGCGGTCCTGAATCAATCGACTTCGGAACCCACAGGTTGCCGATAAATCCTATCCCGTACAAAAACGTTGCAAAGAACACCAGGTAGCAGAGAACGCCATAAAGAAATGCTGTGATTCGTCCCAACATTGACTTACTCCTTCACGCTCGCCGAAGCGGCGGGCTGCAACATGAATTCAACTGCTGACGCATGCATCATTGGCCACTGCGTTCCCCGATCCGCAGCCACCGGAGCTACAAGCCCCTCTACAAAGGGAATCGCGCACAAGCCGCCGCACAGACCGAGGTAGCAAACCGTAACGAACCAAAGTCCCATGTTTCGCTTCAACATCTGTTTGTCCTTCCCGTCTTTGTCACTGCGGTGTCACCGCTTGTAAAAGCCTTGTAAAGACCGGTCTCCCGCTTCTCTATTACCGCGCGCATAAGCCGTCGGCGTCCTTTGGCGCGACTGACTTTTTTCTGCTATTTTTCTGACAGTGAACTCAGATTTGACGTCCGTCGTCTATGAGTTCGGTCCCTTCCGTTTGGAGCAGAGCGAGCGCCGCCTGTTGCGCGAGGACCGTGCCATCCCCCTCCCCGGCAAAGCATTCGACACCCTGAGTGTGTTGCTGGAGCGACATGGAAAGCTCGTCTCAAAACAGGACCTCATGGAGGCCGTCTGGCCGGAGAGCGTCGTCGAAGAAAACAACCTCGACCGCAACATCTCCACCCTGCGCAAAACGTTGGGCGAACAGGACTCCGGCGAGCCCTTCATCGAAACCGTTCCCCGCGTCGGCTATCGCTTCGTCGCTCCGGTCACCTTTCCCACGCCTCGCCTCATGGGCCGCCGCGCAGAAGACCGCGAGTTCTCCACGCGCCAGCAGATACGCTTCTGCGTCACGCCCGACAACGTACGACTCGCCTACGCCACCGTCGGCTCAGGGCCGCCCATCGTCCGCGTTGCAAATTGCTTTAATCATCTCGACTTCGAATGGGGAAGCCCCATCTGGCGTCACTGGGTTCGCGACCTCGCCCGAGGCCACAGCATCCTCCGCTATGACGGCCGCGGCAACGGCCTCTCACAGCGCGACGTCGACAACTTCTCCCTCGACGCCTGGGTGCAGGATCTTGAAACCGTAGTCGACGCCGCCGGCCTCGACACCTTCGCTCTCATGGGCCACTCGCAAGGCAGCTCCGTCGCCATCGCTTACGCCGTCCGCCACCCCGAGCGCGTCTCGCACCTCGTCCTCTGCGGCGCATACTCTCGCGGTGCCTGCTACCGCGAGAGCGGCGAAGTCCTCGAAGCCCGCCGCGCACTTGAGACACTCGTCGACCTCAACTTCGGCAAGAGCAACCCATCCTTCTTCCACTTTGTCACCAGCTTCTACATCCCCGAGACCACCACACCCGAAGAGCAGGAGTGGTTCAAGAACCTCCAGCTCATCTCCGTCTCCTCACGCAACCTCGTCCAGTTCATGCGCGCCTGCGACGAGATCAACATCCGCGATCTCCTTCCGCAAGTCACCGTTCCCACCATCGTCTTTCACAGCCACGGCGACCGCGTAGCCCCACCCGAAGAAGGCCGCATCGTAGCCACCGAGATCCCCAACGCTCGCTTCGTCCCCCTCGCCAGCGGCAACCATCTCCTGCTAGCCGACGAACCCGCCTGGAAAGTCTTCCGCGAAGAACTAGCGTCTTTCCTACGCACATAAAAAAGCGCAGGCAATCATCAGTTGTCGAAGTGCCATTCAACTACTAGAAGTGTCATTTCGACCGAAGCGGCGTAAGCCGCGCAGTGGAGAAACCCGCTTCTCTACCCAGAAGCTCTCCGCGGTCATCGCGAGGACACAATTCGCAGACAGCCGCTAGCTATCCTTGCGATAAAGCAGATTCTTCATCGCATCCCGCCGAGCAGCAGCTGCCTCGCGATCACCCTTCAACGCATCGCCAGCCGCCAGCCGAAACATCCGCCTCCGGCTCACTGCACTCAGGACAACGATTCGCAAACCCAGGCTTCCCCGGCTTCAGCTCGAACTCCTCACCACAAACAGCACACGTCTTAATCGGAAACGGCATAACACTGATATTTTCAACCCACTGATCGTCGCGTGCTCACTCTTTGAGAAATCGCGACGAGCGCTCCCGAAGAAGCTCAACCAACTCCGGATTCATATAGCCGTACTCATCCGGAATCCCAAGTACGACGATCTTCTTTGTCTTCAACTGATCCGGAAACCTCTTCGTTAGTCTCCGCCGATGTACCTCTTCCATCGCGACAACAATGTCAGCCCACTCGATCTGGTCCGCAGACACCGGATTATCCGCATCGGCGCTCGTTCCAGCCGAGGACGCCTCGATTCCCGGATACTCCGCGAACACCGCCTCGGCAGTAGGGCTGCGCATGATGTTAAGACTGCAGATAAACAGAACCTTCATTCTGCAAGAGTAACCACGTACCCAAATCCAAACCAGCTAAACTACTACCTGCCATGTCAGAATCCGCAACACCCACCGCCCCCATCGCCACCATCGCCTCCCTCGCTGCCCACGAAGGCCAGACCGTCACCCTCCGCGGCTGGCTCTACAACCTCCGCTCCTCGGGCAAGCTCCTCTTCCCCATCTTCCGCGACGGCACCGGCACCATCCAGGGCATCGTCCCCAAGGCCGCCGTCCCCGAAGCACGTCTTCGAGACCCTCAAAAACCTCACAGCTCGAATCCAGCCTCACCGTCACCGGCAAGGTCCGCGCCGACTCCCGCGCCCCCTCCGGCTACGAGCTCGACGTCGAAGACGTCCACGTCATCTCCGCCGTCTCCGCCGAAAACCCCTTCCCCATCACCCTCAAAGAGCACGGCGTCGACTTCCTCATGGAGCATCGCCACCTCTGGCTCCGCACCCCGCGCCAGTCCGCCATCCTCCGCGTCCGCGCCACCATCATGCGCGCCGCAGCCGAGTACTTCGACACCAACGGCTTCATCCGCACCGACCCACCCATCCTCACCCCCAACGCCTGCGAAGGCACCTCCGAGCTCTTCGAGATGGACTACTTCGACGACGACAAGGCCTACCTCACCCAGTCCGGCCAGCTCTACATCGAAGCCACCGCCCTCGCCCTCGGCAAGGTCTACAGCTTCGGCCCCACCTTCCGCGCCGAAAAATCCAAAACCCGCCGCCACCTCACCGAGTTCTGGATGATCGAACCCGAAGTCGCCTTCCTCGAACTCGACGGCCTCCTGGACCTCGCCGAAGCCTACATCACCCACATCGTCACCCGCGTCCTCGAACTACCACCGCGCCGACCTCAAAGTCATCGGCCGCGACATCTCCAAACTAGAAGCCGTCATCGCCCCATCTTCCGCTTCCACCACAAGTGTCATTCCGAGCGAAGCGCAAAGCGCGGAGTCGAGGAATCCCCGCATTTCGCCCGAAGCGCCACAAACTCTCGCCCCAGCCACTGATGTGTCATCCCGACCGGAGCGCAGCGAAGTGGAGGGACCTGCTGTTACACTTCATCCCCCACCAACAAATTCCCCCGCCTCACCTACGACGAAGCCCACGCCATGCTCGAAAAGGCCTTCGCCGAAGGCAAGATCGAAAACCCCCACAAATACGGCGACGACTTCGGCTCCCCCGACGAGACCTACATCTCCTCGCCAGTTCGACAAGCCCGTCATGATCCACCGCTACCCCGCCGCCATCAAGGCCTTCTACATGCAGCCCGACCCGCTCGACCCCACCAAGGCCCTCTGCGTCGACGTCCTCGCCCCCGAGGGCTACGGCGAAATCATCGGCGGCTCCCAGCGCGTCGACAGCTACGACCTCCTCAAGCGCGCATCGAAGACCACAACCTCCCCCTCGCCGCCTTCCAGTGGTACCTCGACCTCCGCAAATACGGCAGCGTCCCCCACGCCGGCTTCGGCATGGGCATCGAGCGAGTCGTAGCCTGGATCTGCGGCCTCGACCACGTCCGCGAAACCATCCCCTTCGCCAGAACCCTCAATCGCATTTACCCTTAGCCACATGCGAGCTCCAATAGTATGGGCGACTCTCGCTTTTGTGGTGCTTGCCGAGGCAGGACGTAGCACTGCCCAGCCACAACTCACTCCCGGCAAGAGTTACTCCGCCACACTGCGTCTCCCAGAGGCCGAAACCGACGTCCGCATTCAATGCTCCTCCCTAGTGCGCAACGGCCAGGAAGAGTTCCGCACACTCGTCTTCACATCCGGGGGCCATACGTCTCGCCTCGTAGCGACTTATGGCCTCTCCTATCTCAGAGCTCCGATCAAGGGAGCCGGCAATCAGCCCGCCGATCCCATCCGAGGGCTTGTGGTCGATCGCTCACGCCTCTTCTTCACAGGTCACTACAGCGCAGAAAGCAAGTCCCACACCGTGCTGGTCTTTGTGGGTAGCACCGGCCTAAACGGCTCACCCCTCTTCGTCGTCGGCTTCCACGATGACGGAACTTCTTACAAATTGCTCGAGTTCGACGAGTACAACATGTACGCATTCGAGCAGCACGACGAAGACCCGCCACAGATCATCGGGAAGCGGAATCTGTCCGAGGTGTTTGGAGGCGAGGGCTACAACGGCGACAAGAGGCCCTACGCCACCACCTACGATCCTTACTCCGTTTATGTAGTCAAGCCAAACCTCCCAGCTAACTACTCCCTCGAGGAGTCGAAGCTCTACAACGAGCAGCACTATGTCTGGGCTGGTCCAAAATCCCGCGAAGACTACGCGGTCATCTGGAACGTAAAGGGAAAGCCAAACCCCTTCGGCGTCCAAGCGAAACAACTGGATTCAATTCTCGCCACCTCTACAAAAAGGTAACGACGGTGCCGCATTCATGCAGTCTCATCGCATGAAGGGGTCATTCGCGCAAAGCGCGAACCGCGTTTAGCCTTAGGGCGATGAAATCTCTGAGTATCCTCTTGCCGTAACCATCTATTTGGCCCCCTTTGGATGCCCGGCCCCTGCTTCTGTCCCAAATGACCACAATCGAGAGTGACTTACATGAACTCAAAACCAGTCAGGAAGTCAGGCGTCGTCGTGTGTTGGGTATTTCTTCTGACTTCGCATCTATTCGCGCGAGAAAACACCGACGTGATTGTGATGAAGAATGGCGACCATCTCACAGGCGAGATCAAGGGTCTGAAGGGCGGCGTGCTCTACGTCAGCATGAAATACATCTTGGGAACAAGCTCGGTTCAATGGTCGGAAGTCGCGAGTTTGGAAAGCAAGCAATTGTTCATTGTGAAGACAGAGAACGGCTACGTACACACCGGGACCCTCAACACCACAAAACCCGAGCAGGATGACCGCCCGATGGAGATTGAAATCGCAGGCATGGCAGGAGAAGTAGTGATCGCACAGCCCCGGATCGCCGAAATGGACGAGACCGCAACGAAGTTCCTCAAGCGATTCAACGGCAGCGTCAATACGGGAATCATCTACTCCAAGGGCAACCAATCAACCCAATACAACGTTAGTTCCATGGTCGACTACCCGCGACCACGTTGGGGAGCCGCTGCTAGCTACAACTCTAATTTGTCCTCCAGTACCGGGGTTACAACCTCCACACGCAACCAATTTACCGCCGATGTCTTCCGTCTCCTGCGCTGGAACAACTGGTTCTACGAGGGCCTCGGCGGCTGGCTGCAAAGCTCCGAGCAGGGGATTACCAACCAAACGATGATCGGCGGTGGTATCGGACGCTACCTGAAGAACACCAGCCGGGCAAAAGTCACATTGCTCGGCGGCATAGGCATCCAGAACACCAACTATGAGCAAAACATTGTTGCGCAAAACCTCACGTCTGGCCTGATTGGTACAAACCTGCAATTCTTTCGCTTCAATAAAACCAATATGAACGTCACAGCTACTTTGCTGCCGATCTTTAACGACCCCGGCCGTGTGAAGTTCAACATGAACGCGACCTATTACTTCAAGCTGACCGGCAATCTGTCATGGAACGCTTCGTTCTACGGCAACTGGGACAGCCAGCCCCCGATAGGGCTTTCTGGCAGCGACTACGGCTCCACTTCCGGAATCAGTTGGACATTTGGGAACAAGTGATAGAAGTCTGATCTCCGAGCCCTCACAGCACAGTTCCCTCGGCCATACATCGTCCGCCGGGTGCCCCATTCATGCGGCTTCATCGCATGAGTGGGACACATTCGCGCGAAGCCCGAACCCCTTCCTCCGGCTGTGATACCTTCGGCGTGCAGAAACCCATGTCATCCACCACACCCCAAGACTGGCCCGACGACCTCGACGCTCTGATCGCCGCACCCGCCTACCACTCCGTCAAACTCGAAAACGACTCAGTCCGCGTCCTCGACACCACCGTTCCGCCCGGCCACACCGTCCCTCTCCACACCCACCGCTGGCCTGCAGTCCACTACATCCTCACTTGGAGCGCCTTCATCCGCCGCGATCACACCGGAGCCATCACCGTCGACACACGCAACAACCCGCAGCACCCACCCGAAGGCACCACGACTTGGTCCGAACCGCTGGCCCCCCACACCCTGGAGAACGTCGGCGAATCCTCCCTCCACGTCCTCTCCATCGAACTCAAGAATCCTAAATAGGTCGATGGCCCGTACATCAAACCCACCCATAAATCGGGTGCCCCATTCATGCGGTCTCATCGCATGAATGGGGCATTCGCGCGAAAGCGCGAACCTCAAACCTTATAAGGAACCCGCACCCCGCGCATCCCCGTCGGAAAATCCTTCACATTCCGAGTCACCAACTCGCGCCCAGCCACTTCGGCGGTCGCCAGAATAATTGCATCCGGCATTTTGATCTTCATCTGCCGCCGCACAACCGCAGCACGCTCGCCGACAGCACTCGAGACCGGCAGCAACTCGAAGTTCAGCAAAAACGACCGCAGCACCGCCTCCTCGGCAGGAGAAGAAGCCCCGGTCATCACCTCGATCCACGTAATCATGCTGATCGCCGGATGACTGCTCCGCTTCAGCTCTCGCGTTGCCTTTGCAACTCCGTTCAGGTGATCGATCAGGATATTCGTATCGAATAAATCGCTCACCGCTCCCACTCGCCCCGCAGCCGCTCCTGGTACTTCACCCCATCCACGGCCTTCTTCTTCCACAACCCGAACGAGTCTTCCAGCCCGGCCTTGTTCTGCTCGAGATACCCAGCCACCGCCTGCCGGATCAACTCAGCCCGCGAGACACGTCGCGCCCTGCTCAGCACATTCAGCTGCTCAAGCTCTCCTTCAGGTAAATCCACGAGTGTCCGCATCTCGCCACCTCTAGTGATATACATCGACGATATCACTTTGGATGGCAGGAGGCATGGTCACAAATCAAAAACTACAGCGCATCCCCAGGCCAGCTCCGGCATCTAGAACTACGGCCCCAAGCACGCTAAGGAGCGCCCATCATGTCCGAACTCGCCCAGGCCATCGTCGCCGACAGCTACGCCGCCGCACCCTCCCACATCCTCGAAGGCCTCACCGACGATCTCGTCCACCGCTCACTCCCCAACGTTCCCCACACCATCTACGGCGAGCTCTGGCACATCGCCTTCTGGCAGAGGATCACCCTCCACTGGATCGCCGGCATCGAGATTCCCTACCCCACCAAACCCTCCGACGGCTTTCCCCAGATGTCTTCGACCGAACCCCCGCAGGAACCATGGGGACAACTCTGTCACCGCTTCTTTCACGGAGCAGAACACGCCGCAGCAGCCGCACAGGACACCACGCTCCTCGACCAATCCATCCGCTGCCCCTCGCGTCCCGGGCACCCCATCCGCACCATGACCGTCGGCGACCAGCTCATCTCGCTCGCCACCCACAACGCCTACCACTTCGGCCGCATCGTCCTTCTGCGCCAACTCCTTGGAGCATGGCCTCCCGCCTCCGGCGGCTTCACCTGGTAGGCCACTAAAAATCCAAACTCACCACGAATCGGTGCCCCATCTTCGCCGCGAAGCGGCTAAGGTGGGCATTCGCGCGAAAGCGCGAACCGCATCTCTTCCACCCTTCAGAAAAGACCTAACAAATCTAATCGCCCTAAATCGGAATCTTAACTCCGCTCAAAAACGTCACCCCTACATGCCCCAGCGAGAGATTCAGAGATCACAAGCCGTCAACGACCCCACCATCATCTGGAACACCTTCATTGATCTCATCTCCGGCTATCTGGAAGACCTCGATCCCGAACAACGCCCCGCACATTTTGTGCTGATCTACGACTCCGAAGTCCAGAACGGCGGCCATCTCCTGTACTTTTTCAACCGCCGCGAACAGTACCTGCAGGAAACCCTCTCCGCCCTCACACTCCTCGGCGCCGAAGATCAACGCACCGTGCTCGAGGAAGCCACCCGCCTCTTTGACAGCCGCCCGCGCAAACGCCCATCCACGCCTCAGGAGTACTCCACCATCGCCATGCAGGGCGAGTTCGACAACTTCGACAAGCGCTATCGCGACTGCGCTCCCTCACTCGGCGAACTCCTGGGCAAGCACCTCACCGAACACGTCGATACCTTCATCAGGCTCGTGTAATCGGCTGGCAGTCTTGGCGCGCTCCAGATCCTGTCAAGCCCTCCTTAAATCGCTACACCTCTCAACCGACACAAACCAAAGCCGTAATCGCGAAAAATAAACCTCGAAAAAGCGCCGATTCATTTCCTTCAGTTCGATAAAATAGAAACAGTAGACGAGAAGAGCCCCGGCACCCAGCCGGGGCTTTCTTATTCCATGCAACTCAATAAGCCATTCACTTTCATGACTTTAGATCCGCCCCTTTATTTTCAGGACTTTAGGGCCGAAGTCCGGACCTAAGCGCCCTGTTTGGAAGACTTTGCGCAAAAAGAGGGGGAGGGGGTAGGGTGCCCCACATGACAAACCGCCCGCAAAGGCGTCTCATAGTGTTGGAAGCACACGGAGCGAACAGCAAGCCATGGAAATGAACGACTACCGCACTAAAGTTACTCCACCATCATCGACGTCCCCCGCGAAGAGACCGCCTCTCTCCTCGCCAAGGTCCTCGGAATCACCTCCCTCGGCTTCTTTATCACCGCCATCGGAGTAGCCACCGCCCCTCCCTGGGGAACCTTCGTCGGCTTCATCGTCGTCATCGGCCTGGTCTTCGCCATCAACCTCAGCCGCAAGGCCAGCCCCGCCGTAGCCCTCGGCCTCTTCCTCACCCTCACCTACTTCATGGGCTGGGAGATCGGCCCCCTCGTCCAGCGCTACATCCATAACTTCGGCACCGGGCTCGTCTTCAACGCCGCCGCCACCACCGGCTGCGGAATGGCCGTGATGGCCAGCGTCGCGTACCTCTTCAACATCAACTACCGCCGCATCTCCGGGATCGGGATGGCCGCGCTGCTGCTGCTCATCATCGCCGGCATCGCCAGCATGTTCTTCCACTTCCTCTCGCCGGACACCTATTCCTGGCTCACCCTCGGCATCTTCACCCTGCTCACGGTCGGCGACTTCGCCCGCATCCGCGCCGGCGGCAACGGAGCCTCCGCCGTCTCGCTCGCCCTCTCCATCTACCTCGACGCCATCAACATCTTCATGGCCGTCCTCCAGCTGATGGGCGGACGACGCAGCCGCAACTAACCCTGCACTCCGCGACTTTCACAAACACGCTTCATGGTGTCATCCTTGAACCATGAAGCGTGTCTCTCTTTTCGCCGCAGCCCTCCTCCTCACCCTCGCGATCCACGCCGAGGAACGCGGTTACTGGCGAGCCGCATCCAACTCCGCCCGCAACGTCACCGGCGACGTCTCCCTCGGCGACGAAAAACTCACCATCAACTTCTCCACCACCACCATCTCCAAAGTTCGCCCACTCGAACCCACCGAAGTCAGCTCTGTCTTCGACACCGACAGCGCCTCTGCAGGAACCGGCAGCTTCTACCGCGTCAACATCCCCGCGGCCAAAAAATTCCTCCACAAAAACAGCCTCTGCGGATCCGAGAACGTCCAGTGGATGGTCGCCTACGCCGCAGGAAACTCGCTCCAGCTCGCCTTCTTCTCCGGAGACAAGCCTCCCATCTTCACCTTCGACGCCATCTCTAACTCCACCGACAAGTGCGGTACCTTCACCTACGTAAAATAAGCGACATCACTCCACTCTGCGAGGCTCTCCGATGAGCACTTCCACCTCTCAAGCCGCATCAGCCTGCCGCCTCCTGCAAGCCGGCGAAGCCTTCACCGGCAAGCAGGGCCTGCAATACAACGTCGGCATCTCCGCCGAATCCGTAGGCTCGCAAGCCATCCACATGCAGCTCGTCACCATTCCTCCCGGCGGACGAGCCCGCGCACACAAACACGCCACCCACGAGACCGCGATCTACGCGCTCACCGGCGAATCCGGCGTCTGGCACGGCGAACATCTCGAGCACCACACCATCGTCCGCCCCGGCGATTTCTTCTACATTCCCGCCGACGTCCCGCACCTTCCCTACAACCCCAGCGCCACCGAGACCGTCACTGCTGTCATCGCACGCACCGACCCCAACGAGCAGGAGAGCGTCGTTCTTCTGCCCGAGTTGGACAACATTCATCCAAGATGAACAGCTCCAATTAAAAATGCCAGCTAGATGCCGGGGCATTCTCATTACCGCAGAGTAATCGGCGGAGGAACATACGCCCCGCTCGTGATATCCGGACCCGGCCAGTACATACGCAGAAACACGATGTACCCGCCGGAAGACGGTGTCGGTAGCCAGTTTTTGAACTGCTGCGAATCAACCGCCCCCGGCGCGCTCGCCTGCAGATAAAGATCTAGCGATCCGTCGTTGTTCGGCCAAGCCTTGTGGCCGTTCACTGGAGGCATTCCTACTGCATTCCAGTTCGCATTCACAAGATCCGGCGACTGGATCAGCTTGCCCTGCAGATCATAGATCGTCACCGACCAGAATCCACCCTGAACGACTGGTGGAATTCCGCCCTGGTTGTTGCCCGGAGGCAGAAAGTGAATCTTGTAATTCCTCTTTCCTGACAGTGGTGCTCCCCTGCCGTCGTTCTGTGTGTATCCGTAGACTGCATCCTGAGCAAGGTTCGCACCCAGAGCATCCTGCGCCACCTCAGCCCGCAGGAAGTAGTGCCGACCGTAGCTGCCCACATCCAGCGATACGACCCACCCGGTCGATCCGGGCTGCGTCGCGTTCACTGAAGACAGCAGCTTCTGCGCCAGTTCAACCGCCCTCTGCATCGATGCCATCTTGTCCTGACGCAGCTGCGTGCAATCAAGGTTCGTTCCCACAACCGCGCCGTTCTGGTTCTTTGCCACAACTCCCAGCCGCAGTAAAGCAGGCAACACAGGATCGTCCTGTATCGCAATCGGAAGGTTGTAGTTCATCATCGACGCCAGATTCTGAAAGAACGCGCATCCATCCATCGAAGCAACCTGATTCAGCGGAGATGTCGCTACGTCGCCATACGGCTGCACCGGCTGATCATCCGTGTTCGCCGGCTGCCCGGCAACATACTTGCTCAGCGGAGTCAGCGTGAACTGCGGGAACAGTACCTTCGTGACTTGATCGAGATCGGGCTGAGTACCATCCGTGTACACGCGACCGATGATCCACAGCGAGCTCGTCGGAACGCTCAGTATCTTTCGAATCCCTCCCGGAATGGGCGGAGTCGTATGTCCGTTACATGGAGGCCCCACAATCGCGTAGTCTCCGCCATCGCTGTCGCCCTTGTTCGACCCCGGCGAGTCCTTGTTCACCTCGGTCCATCCATCCAGCATCTGCATGATGAAGAACCGTCCAGTCATGTTCGGAAGGTGCATCACCATCGGTTCATTGCAAAGATTCATGAACGACGACGCATAGAGAGTCGATGTGCTTGGCAGCACAACCGTCGTAAACGTGTAGTCCGGCAGCCTCGATTCCTTGCCGAACTGGTTCAGCGGAGCCCCACCCAGCTTCGTCGTTCCATTCGGAACAGCAGTTCCCGTTCTTCCCGTCACGCCGAACATCATCAGCGGGTAGCCGTAGATGTATGCAACAACACCGTCGGCCACGACACCGGGAAAGAGCCGTTGAATGTCTTCAATTGATTGGCTGTTTCCTGGAACTCCGGGAACAGTAATGGCAGATGCAAGCGTAACCATGCAGGCCGCCTTTAATAGCTTCTTCATAGCCTTCTCCATTCGGATGTATGTGGTCTGGACCGGCAAACGACGCGTCAACAACAGCGCGAAAACGCTGAGGTCGTGCCTTGCATGTCGCCTGAGCGTGCTGGAAAGTTACGGAGCCCGATGCGAAAGCCCGAAGAAAATAGCCCGAAGACGTGCGTGGCCTGATGGGTTGGAGAGCCGGTGAGGCTGCCATTCTAGCCGCAACTCATATGCAAAATCCAGCTGCGGACGACAGATGTTTCCTCGGACGAGTATCGTGTTCTCCCATGCGTATCCGTGCCATTCTCTTCACCGCGATAACCACAGCGTTCACGTCGACCGTTCTCGCCCAGGCTCCAAACACCCTCACCGCTCAGGAAAAATCACAGGGCTGGCATCTCCTCTTCGACGGCAATACCTCAAACGGATGGCGCAGCGCTCACGGCTCTGCCTTTCCCTCCACCGGCTGGCAGGTCAAGGACGGCATGATCTCCGTCACCGAACACGGTGGCGAAGAAGGCGGCAACGCCGGCGACATCATCACTACGCGCAAGTACGCAAACTTTGAGCTTCTCGTCGACTTCCGCGTCACGCCCGGAGCCAACAGCGGCATCAAGTACTTCGTCGACCCCGACCTCAACAAAGGTGCCGGCTCCGCCATCGGCTTCGAGTACCAGATCCTCGACGACGCCGTGCATCCCGACGCGAAGAAGGGCCAGAACGGCGATCGCACCGTAGCCTCGCTCTACGACATGATTCCTGCCGCAGCCAACAAACCCATCCACCCAGTCGGCCAGTGGAACACCGCACGCATCGTCGTCAACGGAGCCCAGGGCGAACACTGGCTCAACGGCGTCAAGGTCGTCGAGTACGAGCGCTTCACCCCGCAGTTCCGCAAGATCGTCGCCGACAGCAAATATCACGTCTGGCCAAACTTCGGCGAAGCCCACGATGGCTACCTCATGCTGCAGGACCACGGCTTCCCCGTCGACTTCCGCAACATCAAAATCCGCGAGCTTCCTGCAACAAAATAGTCAGCGCCCATAAGGCGTCGCGGTATCCACCATCGGGCTCAGCGGCAGCTCGAACACCGCATCTGGCTTTGCCGGATCGAACGCCGCAATCCCCGGCCGCAGTTCCTCGGCCAGCGGAACCTTCTGCTCGCGCAACGATTCCACCACGCACCGCGCCAGCTCATACGCTCCATAGCTGTTGAAGTGTGTGTCGTCCTTCAACTCCGCCGTCTGCCCCAGAAACGTGTTCGCCGGATAGTGAACAAACACCTTCAGCGTTCCCTCCGGTCCAATCGTCTCCCACATCGTCTTGCTCATTGCATTCAGATCGACTAGCGGCAGCCCCTCCTCCTTCGCAATCGCGCGCAACGTCTGCGGATAAGGCGCAAGCGTGTCCCTGATCTTTCCCGCATCATCGAACGTCCTGCGGTTCATGCTCGTCACAAGAATCGGATGCGCTCCAATCGCCCGCGCCTTCGCGATGTACCCCTTCACCATCTCGGTGTACATCGTCTCCGCAGGAACATACCCCGCACCCGGCTTCTGATCGTTGTGCGCGAACTGCATCATCAGGTAGTCACCCGCTTTGATCGTCGAGAACACCTTCGCCCACCGGCGCTCCGTCTCAAACGACCGTATCGTCTCCCCCGACTCCGCATGGTTCGAAATCGCCACATTCGGGCCGAAGAATCGCGGCAGCATCTGTCCCCAAGCCGCCCACGGCTCCTTGTCCTGATCCACCACCGTCGAATCACCCGCCAGATACACGGTCGCCACATCGCTCACCGGCTCAACCGTGATCTTCCTCACCGAAGGATGATCGCCATTGAACTCCAGCGTCAGCTTCTCGTCCCAGTCCAGCGCCCCAATCTCACGCGGCTTCAGATGAACGCTCTCGCCTGTGCTCCCAATCTTCGGCGTACGCACGTTCACCACGAAGCTCTCCTCCACATGCTCGCCCGGCTTCGTCTCTCTCTGCTCAACCATCAGCCGACGAGACTCCGCCCGCACCGTCGTCTTCGCCGCCACATCCCCACCAAGCTCCACCGTCACGCGATAGTTCCCATCCGTCGCCGGAAACGAAACAAAGAAAGCCGCATCGCTCGCGCACCCCGCCTTCGTCTGCTTCGCAGGAGGCGCGATCAGGTCAAACCCCGCAGCCGTCGCGCTGTACCGAGCCGAAGCAGCATTCCCACACACTAACGTCACCGGCGCGGCCCACACCGAACTCGCCGCCGCCACCAACACCGCTACTCCCCAACGAATACCCATAGATCGAAGCTTAACATCTGACCCAAGAAACCACGCCCTTCAACCTCCGCCCCGCAACCCGTCGGCCGATTCCTGCGTCTTATACGGCAGGGGGCCGTCGCTATGAGCGTCAAAAGTTCATCGACGGAGATCCTCCACACCATCGCCATGCCCCGCCGCCCGGAGCTCGACGCTCTCCGTGGCCTCTTTCTCGTCTGGATGACGCTCACTCACCTCCCTACCCACATGAGCGACGTCGTCAACACTCCCTTCGGCTACGTCACCTCGGCCGACGGCTTCGTCTTCCTCTCCGCCATCCTCGTCAGCCAGGTCTACATCCGCCGCGCCGGCGGCGACCCCGATCGTCTCCGCTCCGGCCTGTGGAAACGCGCAGCGCGCCTCTATCTCTACCACGTCTTCATGCTCACAGTGGCTTTTACCGTCATCGCGGCGATCGCCGTGCGTCACCACCACAACGCACTCTCCAATTTGCTGGACTTCTACCTCGCGCATCCCGCCGTCGCCATCGTCGGATCGCTTCTGCTCATCTACTGTCCGCCGTTGCTCGACATCCTGCCAATGTATGTCCTCTTCCTCCTTGCGACGCCGTTCATTCTCTACGCCGCGCTCCAACGCGGATGGAAGCGAATCGTCATCGCCAGCTTCGCCACCTGGATCGCCGCGCAGTTCGGCCTGCGCATCCTCATCCACAACATCGTTGTCCGAATCACGCACCTTCCCATCCCGTTGCAGGAGACCGGCGCCTTCGACCTCTTCAGCTGGCAGTGGATCTGGATTGCGGGTCTATGGATCGGTACTCGCGCGGACGAAGGTAAGAATCCTCTCGCTCACATCCGGGGCAAATGGGTCGTCCTCTGCGTTGCGCTCTGCATCTTCTTCATCGCAGTGCGGCATGAATGGCTCGGCCCGCACGTCACTCCCCAGGCCTTCGGGTACTCGCTCGACAAGTGGCGCATCGGCCCGCTCCGTATGGTCAACCTTATCGCCTGTGCGGGAGCCATCTACTGGGCACGCAAGCCGGTCAAGCACCTCGTCTCCCGTGAGCCCTTCCTCACCCTCGGCGCCGCCTCGATGGAGGTCTTCTGCACCCACCTGCTCTTCGTCTTCGTAGGCCTCGCCATGCTCTACAACGAAGTCCCGCAGCTTCACGGCATCTACGCCATCCTGTTGCTCGCCGCCACCTTTGCCGGACTTCTCTTCGTCGCCACGCGCCAGCTGCGCAACAAGCAGAAAGAACGCCTCAGCAAACGAGCCGGCGTCGCGTCTGAAGCATCCGCAGCACCCAGTACCCTGCCATCGCCGCCGCAAGATGTTTCAGCGTATGACCACTGACAATATGCCCCCAACCAAACACCGTCTTGTCAAAGGTCTCTAACAGCTTCGCCAGAATATAAAACCCCGCCACCACAAGCAGATCCTTCGTCCCCGTATACCGAGCTGGAAACAGCATCATCAACAAAAGAAACATAACCGCATACGCCTGCACCGAGCCGTAAAAACGCAGATCGCCCGCCCCATGCACTTCGCTCCAGTACCACTGGAGCACACTCGCCGCTCCCACTGCCAACAAAACTGGCAGCAACCAAAGTCCCGCCCGAACACTGATCCTCTCCGCAATCAACGCCGACACCAGCGACATGAATGCAATCGTCATCGGCAGCCGGTCCCACACCAGCCGTGCGTTGTCCGGATGCAGATGGTAATACCCCGATCCAAACGCCGTCAGTAGCACACCCACAAAGAAGATCACGTAAGGCCACCGCTCTCGCGGATCGGCGAATCGGGCGCTTAGCTCCTGCGGACTCAGCCGCGCCAGAAACACCAGCCCCCAGACCCCAAAGATCGCAAACGGCAGGTTCGATATAACGTCGCCAAAGTTCGGTACTCCCAGAAAACCTCTCTGGTCTGCGAACGCGTGATACCACTGCGGCTGCGGTATCGGCGAAAGAAAGAGATTCACCACAACCAGAATCACAGTCGCGCAATCAACACCATCAGGCCCGTCTTCTTCGAGATCAATATCTCTCCCCGGGCTGTGAGCCCTCACACATCTCTGCGCGAGAGTATCATTTGCCTCCGCGCATCACCCGCATCCAGGCCCACATAACTCCCAGCAATCCCACCCCGTTCGCCACTGCCGCAAACACAATCAGCGTCCCAAACGGCTCAGGCGCAACCGCGTGCAACGTCCAACCCACCATCGTGGTCGACCCCAGCGTCAACACACTCAGCAGCACACACAACACGCCCACACTTCGCAGCGCAGTGCCATCCTTCGCATCCCTTCCGCTGATCCACCCCAACACCACCACATTCGCTACGACAAAGACCGTGTACCAGACCATGTAGAGCGTGGCGATCGTACGTCCCCACGCACCCACGGCACGCCCACCCATTGCAACCGGATCGACCATCACCTCACCTCCGGGTACCCAGATTATGCCTTGCCACGAATCTCCTGCAACGAAACCTCTGAATCGCGCGCCACCCGGCGCTCATCTTTGCTATGAAGCCTCGGAGCCGCCCAATGATCCGCGCCTGCACAGCAGAAGACTTCGATCAGATCCACGCCATCGTCAACGACGGAGCCCAGGCCTATCAAGGCGTCATTCCCACCGACCGACTCTCCTCGCCTTACATGTCCCGCGATCATCTCCAGCACGAGATCGACTCAGGTGTCATCTTCTACGGCTATGAAGACGCCGCGCAACCCGGCGCACTCGCTGCAGTCATGGGAATCCAGCACGTGCTCGACGTCACCCTGATCCGCCACGCCTACGTCCGCACCGCCAACCAGAAGCAGGGCATCGGCGCCCTCCTCCTCTCGCACCTGCGCGAGTTCACCCAGCGCCCCATCCTCATCGGCACATGGGCCGACGCCTCATGGGCCATCCGCTTCTACCAGCGCCACGGCTTCCGCACCGTCTCTCCCGAAGAGAAGAACCAGCTCCTCAAGCGCTACTGGACCGTCCCCGAACGCCAGATCGAAACCTCCGTCGTGCTCGCCGACGAACGCTGGATCTCCACGTAGCGCATCAGCTTCAATGACGCGTGAGACTACGGATCGCGGTACTCGCGTCGCTTAAGTTCGCCGAGCGCCTGTTCATGACCTTGCATTGCCGCCTTGCGAATCCAACTGCGCGACTGCGTGTAGTCGTGCTCGACACCCTGCCCTGTCGCATAAAGATGCCCTAGCTGAAACTGCGCCTCTGCATTGCCGTTATCGGCAGCCTTGCGATACCACGCAGCCGCCTGCGTATAACTGAGCGGAACGCCCTGCCCAAAGTAGTAGAGATCGGCCAGCTTCTGCTGCGCTTCAGCAAAGTTCTGCGTCGCCGCCAGACGATACCAGTACGCCGCATCAGCATTGCTCTGTTGCACCCCTTCGCCCTTGCGATACATCAGGCCGAGGTTGTACTGCGCCCATGCGAGATTGCTGTAAGCAGCGCGCTGGCACCATGAGAAGGCCTCAGCAAAGTCGTTCGCCGAATAATAACGAAAGCTGAGATTGGCCTGAGCGTAGGCGTGGCCCTGCTCTGCGGCCTTGCGCTCCCACAGCCCGGCCTCGGTTGCATCCTTCGCCAAGCCCTGACCCTCGTCGTACATCGTGCTCAGCAGATACTGCGACTCAGCATGACCTTGCTCAGCAGCCAGCCGAAACCCAGCGGCAGCTTCGATGAAGTTGCCTGCGTTGTAATCAGAAACGGCCTGCTTGTAGTGCGGGTTCGAGGCCGCATTAGCGGCATCGCGTCGGCCACGCGCGATGATGCTGGACCGCGTCGAATGCAGTGAAAGGGCGCGCCGGTGGGTATATGCTGCAGGCCGCCTTGGGCTTTGTCGTTCATCGCTGCGCGTTCACCTGCCGGTTGACGAACTCGAGCCGATGCCTTGCATCAGCGATCTGCTCTCGCAGAGCAGCAGCAAGCTCAGTCAGCAGATCGCGATGCTCGCGACCGGCCGCTTCAGCGTCCAGATGCAGTTGCGAGATCTCGCTGGAGAGCAGCGTGTGCTCCTCCGCATCAAGGGTCGCGATGTCGCGCTCCGCATGCTGAATCTGCCGCGTGATGCGCTGCAACTCCGCAGCAGCACCTTCGCCGGCGATAGACGCGTTGATCTCGCGGTGATCGTCCAGCATGCGCTCAAGAGTCTCCGTATCGCCGCGGCTATAAGCCTGGTTAGCCCGGGCCATCAGCAGCGTGAAGTGCTTTTGTTCGGCCTCATCGCGCGCAAAGTCCGGATGGATGCGCTTCGCAACCTCGCGAAAGAGCGTCTTGAGACTAGGGGGCGGATCGAACTCTTCAGCCTCGCGAGCTTCCCCGAATGCAGCCTCGTGGGTCTCCTGCGCCTGCCTGCGTGCCTCCTCTGCGCGGCTCCGGGCCGAGTCCGAGTCATAGAGATCAACCTCGCGCTCGGCGATCCGTGCCTCAATGTCATCGAGCTCCGCGTACAGAATCCCGACCTGGCGAAGATAGCGGCCCTCAAAAGTCTTCAGCTGCGCCCGCAGCTGAGCAAGCTCCGATTCGCGCTCGGCGAGCCGCGTACGAACCGCCGCAAGCTGCTCGCGTCTGTCGAGCAGGGCAAGATCGTCCGGAGTTTGCTTGTGGATGATTTCGGCTGGCATTCGCTTCCGTGAGTCCAGGCTCTAGTTTAGCGGAGCAGAGTTCCATTTTTCATGGACCTCCAACCCACTTGACATCAACGAATAGCGATGCAATTCTGTGCTCCCTGCACTTTCGTTAAACGATCCTTGCCGATGCGGATGAATCCCGCGAAAGCCATGGATTCTATAGGCCCCCAAATTGATTTAGCGGTTCTTCAAGAACCGCGCGACACCGGGCCCAGTGGAACCAGGAGAGGGATCGATGAATATCTGGCGTTTCTTTTGCCTACTCTGCTTTGGATTAATTCCGTTTTCTTCTGCAGAACTGCGTGCGCAGTGCCAGGGCAACGATGCCACTGCGCCCTGCTTCACCAATAACTTCGACATCCTCAACGGCAGAAAAGCCCTGCTACCGGCTCAGGACTCTGCTTTCAGCGGCCTGGTTACTGCCATACCCAACTCCGGGGTCCAAACCGCCGGTGGCTACATCCTCTCGAATATGCCTGTTCTGCCACTCTTTGCCTCCGGTATCCAGGGTCTTCCTCCTGAATCCAATCCAATTGAAATCTCTGCCCAGATGTTCAACCAGGTTGCACCCCAGATCATAAGCGCGATCAGTACGACTTCAGGGGGTTCAGGCAATGCCGTCGTGGAAAGTTCAAAGATCAAGATTCCAGCGATGCAGGTACTCGACGGATCGAGCCAGATCTATGGCACGGCCAACGACTTTTTAGGGAACGGGGTCGATCAAGTCGTTATCGTTGGCCTCCGCCAGGACCCTCCCGGACACCAGGTCATTGCGTTTGACGCGCTGGTGGCGAGCGACCCGAACAATGTTAGTGCGGGTTTCCTTACAGGACCGATGTCGGGTGGCGTCAATAACGCGTCGTCTGTTCTCGCGGTCACGTCCGGCGTCTTCATCGATCGACAGGCCGGACAACCGAAGCCTAAGGCGCAGATTGCGGTCGTCTCCGGCAACCCAACTACAGGCGCCGGCCTCGTCTTGTCGTTTTACGGCATGAGTTCGAATCTCGGTTTTCCCTCGGATGCAATCCTCAATCTGACGCTTCCCCCCGGCGTGACTGCCATCCAGAGCCTGGCGATTGCCGCAGGACGCTTCACTGGAAGTGCGCACGATCAGCTGGTGATTGCATATGCAGGGGTTCCCGGAGCAGGAGGCACGGCGGGCCTGATTACCGTGGATTTTGCTGCGAACGGAGCGCCCGTTCAGAAAGCTACTTACAACACAAACGTCAGGATGTTAGGCTTCGCGCCCAACGAATACGGCGGTGCAGTATGGCTCGCCAAAGAGCGATTCAACTGGTTTGGCAACACCGACCAGGTAGCGCTTCAGATTGCAACGGGCGCATCGCAGGCAGGAAGTCTGATAGAAATCGTAAGCTTCGATCAGAATATGCAACCAATTCCCGGCAAACCAACGGCTCCCGTGTCGTTCTTTCCATGTCAATTTGGGATAGCGGCCGGTCGGCTCTATGAGTTTCCAACTCCACCATCTTCGACTGAACCTTCCATTCTTCCTCCAGCACTCTTCAACATCTCAACCAACTGCAAGTTCGATTCAAATGCCTCCGGGCTTATCCAGTCGGTATACTCCGTTTCACCGATTGCCCCTGACTACACCGTCACCGGTGTTCTCATCAATGCCACGCTGAATTTTCCAGACAGTCCGCAGATTCCTGTCACCAGCGGCGCGATTCAAACCGCGCTCGCGATGAGCGTCGGAGCGGGCGACATTCAGGGTCGCTCGTTATTGCTGGGACCCGCAGAAAAAGCCTCAGTGACCGGGCACGTTCAGCCCGATATGGTGTTGCAGATGCCGCCCATGCATGTCGACTGGATTCCTCCCGCCGGCCAGACGCAACCCGAAGTCCTCAATGTCTCCGTATTCCCTGTGACGTTCAACACCGCATACACCACTCAGAGCGGGCAGAGCGTATCGGTCAACCGCTCCGCCACCACGAGCTATACCGTCGCGACAAAAGAGACGGCCAGCGAAAAGGTCTCCTACGGCGTGCCCGGAATTGCCAGTGGCGTTGCGCAAAGCGCGCAGGCGGCCACTCAGTTGCATCAGAACACCGTGGCGAAGGCCTACAACTCATACGCCGGAATCACCACCGGGTTCAGCACGCAAACCGTCTTCGACGATATCGTCGCCGCCACCACGAGCTCCATGAACATCTACAGCTACCGCGTGATCGGCCAATGCGTTACGTCAGCGAATGCACCAGCCTCTGAGGGATGCGCCGCGGGCACCATACCAATGTATGTGCAGTTCTCGGGCCCGGACAATGTGACATACATCCAGAACGCAGAAGGCCGCAACATCGAGTGGTATCAGCCTGTACAGGAGCCGGGCAACCTCTTCTCTTACCCCGCGAATCAGCAGCAACTGGCGAATAACCTGGCTGGAGGAACCACACTGCAGCCATTAACTCCATCAGACAATCTCTGGGGCTCACAGAGCACGTCGACCGTATCGGCCAACTGGACATCCGGCTCGGGAAGCAGCGTTAAGAGCAGTTCTGTATCGAACCACACCTTCGACGTATCCGCTTCGGTCTCAGGGTCCGTAGGCTTTGATGGGTTCGGCGCCAGCGCCAGCGCAGGCTTCGACTACAACAAGAGCACCTCGGCCAGCACTCTCAATCAATCCACCAGCACGTTGTCTGAATCTCAAGGAATCACGCTGCATCGAGGAGTAGGCGGTGGAGAGCCAAGCAAGCAGGACTACGCCTACCAGGGAACATCATTGATCTTCGGGCAGAATGCGCCTGCTGGAACAATCCAGTCAGACGTAACTCCCGACACGCCGGTCAAGGCGCAGGGATTTATCGCTGCGGGACACGTCGTCGATGTTCTTAGCTTGAGCAGTAACGGTGGAATCACGTCAGGAAATTTCTGGCAGCAGGCTTACGGCGCTATGCCCGATCTTGCGCTCAACCATCCACAGCGCTGGCTGCAAAAGACACCGTCGGGCACGCATGACGAGTTGGTCTGGTTCAACTGCCCGGTAGGTTATACGTCATCGCAAACGTCCCCCGCCTGCACGAAGCCATCCACGCCAGTATCGCCTACCCCCGCAAACGTCGCCGACGCCGTGTTCTACCAGATGAAAGGACTTTTTGTAACACCTGGAGACACATTTGACGGTCCCCAGATTACCGAGACCAATCTCGGGAGCAAGGTAAACCTGCGCGCGCGCCTCTATAACTACAGCGCGATCAACTTCCCCGCCAACGCCGTTATGCACGTACAGTTCTATGCCCAGCCGTGGAACAATGGTCAGTTCGCAAATGTTCCAGGCGATCCGACGCGATTCCAACCCGCAATCTTCATCGGCGAAGGGACAAACGCTCAGGGCGGTTCTCTCGGCCCTGTTCCGGCCTATTGCGGCGGCTTAGTAAACGGCAGTGATCCGTGCATTAATTCGGCCGTCCAAAACTGGGAGTACGCCTACGCCGCCTGGGACACAAGCAAGAACGGCATCACAGCCGGAAGCACCTGGAAGTTCTGGGTCGTTGCCTGGGCTGAAGTCAACGGAAACCTGGTGGCCGAGATACCGGGCCATGGCCTCACATCGCTTCCCGCACCCACGACACCATACAATTCGCTGGCCGATGTTCCCGTCGAAACCTACTCAAACAATCTTGGCTACTTCAACCAGGAGTTCACCGTCCTCGCCGCCCCCAATACCTCTTCCCCGGCGAAATCGAAGATAAAGCCGATCTTGGTTTTATCAAATCTCAGCCTTCGCGACGGAGCCAAAGCATTGCGCGACGAGCCCGCACCCATTCTTGCGAAGCTGCGCTCCACCGGAGCCGATATCGCCGCCAACGTCTTTTACTACGACGGCAATCCGGACAATGGGGGCGAACTGTTCGACATCCAGAGGATTGGCCGCATTCCCTCTGGCAATGGCTACATCGACAAGGCGAGCTTCACTCCGAAGACCTGCGGAACGCATCAGATCTTCGCCCGCGCGTTGCCGCTGGACGGATCAATCTCTCCAGCCCGCACATTGGCGAGCGTCCGTGTGACCATCGATCCTCTGCCGGAGACTGAGAGCCTGATCGCCTATGTCCAGAAGATGGCAGCCCCCACCGGAGTGAAACAACAATTGCTTACTCCTCTGCAGGCTGCTCGAAACGCCTATCAAGGCGGACAAACGATCCTTGGAAATATCCACCTCGAGACCTTCAAGATCGCAGTCCAGATCAATCGCGCACAGATTCCACCTGATTCACTTACAGCTCTACGAAACGAGATCAGCGATATGCAGGATTGTCTCTAGCTTTACTGCATCAGTATCGAGACGCCTATAGGTGCGTCACAGGCAGTTGAACGCTGAAGACTGTACCCGTGTGCGTCTCTTCGCCATTCGACAACACCTGAATACTTCCTCCGTGGCGACTCACAATCTCCTTGGAGACCCATAGACCCAGACCGGTCCCAACCTCTTTCTTCGTTGTAAAGAAGGGTTCGAAAATCTGTTCTCGAAGCTCGCTCGGAATTCCGGGTCCATCGTCATGAACACTCAGTTCGATGAGCTGGCCATTCGGCGTTTCAAGACATGACAGGCGGACTTCAATCGTACCGTCCTGGGGCGCGGCATCGGCCGCATTTGAAATCAGGTTTGCCACAACCTGTTTTAGTTCGCCCGACAGCCCTCGAATCGACGGGCAATCCGTGAAATGCCTTACCAGGCTGATGTTCTTCGTCTTCAACTTATTCGAATGCAATCTCAGGACCGACTCTACAAGAGCCGGCACATCGATCCTGTCTGGCACCTTCGACTCCCGGAAGAATCCAAGCGTCTGCTTCGTGATATGCGATACCCGTTCGAGCTCCAGTTCGGCTGCCGCTAAATACTCGCGTGCCTCCTCAGGCAGGCCTTCCATGCCATTTGTTATATAGAGAAGATTGCCAATCGCCTCCAGCGGATTATTGATCTCATGCGCTACCGTTGCCGACAGGCGTGCCGCTGCGGATAACTTCTCGCTCTTGCGTATCAGTTCCTGCTGCTTCCTCTCGAACGTAGCGTCGCGGAATACGAGAACAACTCCCACCAGTTTTTGATCGCTATCCAGAATGGGAGCTGCGCTATCCTCGATCGGGATCAATGCGCCGTCGCTTCTTTGCAACACCGTGTGATTAGCCAGCCCTACAATTCGCCCGAATTCCACCACCTTTTTGACCGGGTTTTCTACGGGTGCAAGAGTGGATTCGTTGAAGATCGGAAAAACCTCCTCAATCGGTCTTCTCAAAGCATGCACCATCTGAATCCCGATCAGTTCTTCGGCAATCGGATTCAGAAACGTCACCAGCCCCTGCTGGTCCGTCGCGATCACGGCGTCTCCCAGGCTCGTCAGCGTCGTACGAAACCATTCCTCTCGCGCTTCAATTTGTCTTGCATGCCTCTCCCGTATGTCGATTTCGCGCAGAATGTAGTACGCCAAAAGAATCAGCCCTAGCGCAGCCAGAGCGCCCGCACCATAAATGCAGGCGACTGTTACTCGAACACTCTTCTGATAAGAAGCGAATCGTGCCGAGGCGAGATGATTCTCTTCTTCCGCCATCTCTCCGAGGAGAATACGAATCCGGTCCATAAGCAGCCGGCCCTTGTCGGATAAAACAAGCGCTTTCGCGTCTTCTGGCCTTCCTGATTGTTGGTAGGTAATGCTTTGGGCCAGCTCGGCTATCTTCGCGTCTGACAGTTGCCGCAGTTCCTGAATGCGTCCCACTTGCCGCTTATTGTCTGAAGTCAGGTTCGACAAGGCGTCAATGTGCTTCTCGACCTGCGATGCGCCCTCGCGAAACGGCCTCAGATATTTCGGATCGTTTGTATAGAGAAAACCGCGCTGGCCCGTCTCCGCATCCTTCAGGAGAGATTCCGTTTGACCCAGTTCAAGCAGAACTTGTTGTGTGTGAAAGACCCACCGTTGATTTTCATCCTGTGTCTGAAGCTGGCGTCGAATGACGAATCCGTCAACGAGCAGTAGCAGCAGAAGAAGGAGAAAACCAAGAATGACGCTGAACCGCTTGTGGATCGTCTGCATGGCCTTGGTAAATACCCATTATGAAGTGGTGACCCCAAATTATAGAGGAATGCGCGGCGGTGTCCTACACTCGCAAAGCCCTTAGCCACCAGCCAGATGTCGGGTAGTCGACGGCGCTTGTATCCCCGAAAGGATTCTGTTTGGACAAAGTCAGAAACGCCTCCCTTGCGGGAGGCGCTCCGGTTTGCTGCTTGGTTTAGATGGATTGGTTCAGCACCCGATTCAGGCGCTGGACGAAGGTAGCAGGGTCCTTCAGCGGCACGCCTTCCAGCAGCAGCGCCTGGTCAAACAGCAGCCACGCGGCGTCTTCTATCTTGCCGTTGCCGGAGTCAGCAAGCAGCTTCTTGATGATCTCGTGATCAGGGTTGATCTCGAGTGTCGGTTGCAACTCGGGCAGATTCTTCTGGCCCATTGCCTGCATCATCTGCCGCATCCGGGCTGAGGGCTCGTCCTCGTCGGAGACGATGACCGAGGGACTGTCGGCGAGACGTGATGACGCTCGCACCTCTTTGACCGCATCGCCCAGCGTGGCCTTGATCTTCTCCAGCAGAGGCTTCAGCTCCTCCGCCCTCTCAGGCGCGGAGTCTTCCTTCAGGTCCTCTGAGGTCGAGGACTTGTTGACGGCCTTGAGGTCGATGTCGCCGTACTTGGTTACCGCCGAGAAGACAATCTCGTCGATGTCGTCGTCAAGGATAAGAACCTCGATGCCCTTCTTCTTGTAGATCTCAAGCAAGGGCGACTTGCGAAGCATCGACTCCGAGCCGCCGGTGATGTAGTAGAGCGCCTTCTGCTCGGGCTGCATGCGCTCCTTCACCTCTGCCAGCGACGTCAGCCCTTCCACCTTGGTGGACTTGACGCGAATAAGATCGAGCAGCGTCTCTCGATTGGCGTAGTCGCCGTAGAGACCTTCCTTGAGCGGGCGGTTGTACTCAGTAATGAACTGCAGATACTTCTCAGGATCGTTCGTGGCGATCGTCTTCATCTCGGAGAGTATTTTTTTGACGCTGGCGGTCTTGATGCTGGTGAGCACCTTGTTCTGCTGCAAAATCTCGCGGGAGACATTCAACGGCAGATCTTCCGAGTCAATGATGCCTCGGACGAAGCGTAGGTACTGCGGGAGCAGGTCCTTCGAGTCGTCCATGATGAAGACGCGCTTCACGTATAGCTTGACGCCGCCTTTGTAGTCGGCCTGATACAGATCCAGCGGCGCCTTGGCCGGGATGTAAAACAGAGTCGTGTACTCCAGCGTGCCCTCGGCGCGGGTGTGGAACCAGAACAGCGGGTCTTCCCAATCGCCGGAGATCGACTTGTACAGCTCCTTGTAGTCCTCGTCCTTCAGTTCACCCTTGGAGCGTCGCCACATCGCGCTGGCAGCATTCACCTGCTCGGTCGTCCGCGTCTTTACGGACTCCTTCTTCTCCGCGTCCCAGTCGCTCTTGTCGTAGGTAAGAAAGATGGGGAAGGCGATGTGATTCGAGTATTTCCTGACGATCTCCTGCAGGCGCCAGCCATTCGCATACTGCGCGCCATCATCGTTGAAATGAATCCGCACTGTGGTTCCGGCGACCGTGCGCGCATCGGCCCCTGACACCTCTTCGATGTCGAAGCCCGTCTTGCCGTCGCTCGTCCACTTATAGGTCTTCTCTTCACCCGCCTTGCGCGAGATCACCTCAACCTTGTCCGCCACCATGAACACCGAGTAAAAACCCACTCCGAACTGTCCAATAAGGTTCGAGTCCTTGCGCGCATCGCCGGAAAGCTGCGAGAGGAAGTTCTTGGTGCCGGAGCGAGCGATGGTCCCGAGGTGCGAGATCAGATCTTCCTCGTTCATGCCGATGCCGGTATCGGAGAGGGTCAGGGTCTTGTTAGCTTCATCAAGCTCCAGGTCGATGCGCGGCGAGTCGATCCCATTACCGACCAGCGCCTTGTACGTCTCATCGGTGAGGCTGAGGTGCCGCAGCTTGTCGAGCGCGTCCGACGAGTTCGAGATCAACTCGCGGAGAAAGATCTCAGGGTGTGAGTAAAGAGAATGAACGATCAGCTGCAGGAGCTGGGAGACTTCGGTCTGAAATTGTTGCTTGGACATATCGTTCTTAATTATTGCCTAAACCGGCGACGAATGAAAAAGATGCAGTTGCCGGAGCCGGAAGTAACCCAGTAGGACGCGAAAGAACCTGGAGCAAGGACACTATAAGCCGACTGATCGCGATGGAATCGATGCGCCGAATCGTGAGATCGGCGATGAACTGCCTAAAACCAAGTTTTCAGACTCTTCGTTATCCTCGACAGCTACGGGAAGATGCATTACTGGCGAAAGGCTACTTTGAAACTTTGAGAAAGGCTGCTGCCGACGCGATACGCGAATCGGCGAGTTGGAAGGAGTATGCCGATTTCTGCAGAGTACGACCACGGCCTCCGTAGCCAGGCGTTTCTAATCCTTGGACGATTTATCTCGCGCATGGAACGTGAACCTTTATGGAGCGGCGAAGCTTCGCGAGCTGGCTTATGAAGACGTCTTATCGTCAGGACGGCAGTCAATGCTCGTGCCATATCCGCTTGCTAACGCATGCGAGCCAACCTTGCTGGAATGGACAATGGCGGAACCGAGCGATCCTGAGCCGCATCGTTGGATTGGCAGCGTCAACATCTTGAACAAGCCATTCAACTCGACCCAGCGGACTCCCTTGCGCTAAGAGCTCGTCATCGTGTGCTGAGTCAATTTCTTATGCAACGCATGAACTACCATGGCTACCTAGCTCAATGTCGGAGAACTTAGCGGCTCTCAGCAGAGCTGAGATCTTCTGCCTCGACTCGCGAATGAGGAAGATCGAACAGCCTACGTCGCCAATATTGCGGAGGAGAGGCACGCCATCCACGAGCATCTTCTGAAGCGCAAGCGACGTTACTGAATTACACACTTCCGCAAACCCGTCTTCGGACCGCCCACCCGCCACGTAACACGACCTACCTCTTGCTTTTTGTAAATCTGGCGTATCGCAATCTCATAGGCACTCTTCTTGTTCTCGGCGTCGGGAATCTTCACCAGCATCCTGCACTTCGCCGTGCTCTTGGCATGCAATACCGCTGTGCCCAGCTGTTGAATCCCTGAGGCGGTGATTGGAATACGCGCCGTCTGCGTCTTCGCATCGAACTCGATCTCCGCAGATCGCGAACGCAACGACTCCGCCAGCCACTGCGGAAGCTCCAGAAACACGCGGCTCTTCCCCGGCAGTCGCGAGATGGTCTCAAAACTGAAGATATGGCTCGTGTCGAAGGCTCCCGCGATCAGGAACGGCAGGCGATAGTAGCCGGGAGGCGATCCTGCCGATGGTGGCCCCTGCACAACGTTGAAGTTGCGCCACGCAATATTGTTGTTGTTTTCGATAAGCGTCAAATACTGGTCGAAAGTGCTCATCGATGCGAGCCCGGGCTTGGGATCCTTGAGGTTCCCGGTCACGGCGACAAAACAGTAGTGCCCCGGTGCAGGAATCTCTGCACTCGGCCACGTGATCGCATCCGAGACGGTAAGGACATCGCCCGTTGGCACGGAAGGAATCGTCACCGAACCAATCAGGTTCCATAGGTTCGGCGTGACAAGCGTCGAAGGCGGCGACCAGTACACGTCTGTTGAGACAGTTGCCGCCAGCGAACCTCCACGGTTCAGCAAACGCACATAGACAAAGTTGTCATGGCCCGTCTCAACATCGTCCGACAGCGAATTGTTGTTCTCCGTGCCGCTTCCCTCACCGTAACTCCCTTCGGGATCCGCCACGGCAGCCTGCTTCACGATGACGTCGGGGCTCTTCGAGACCGTACCCGATGTAGGGTTTCCCACGTCACCCACGTAATCGCGCAGATAGAGATCCGGCGCAAGATTGAGTTGCGTACCCGTAATAATCGCTCGAAGATCCGGCATCACGCCGATCTTGTCGCTGGAAGGATTTGCGGATGAAGTTCCGTTCGCCGTCAGGATTCTGCGCACCACCAGCGGACTGAATCGGTAGCCAAGCTGGGCTTGAGCCATACCCTGCACCAACACGGCCGCGCCCGTCACGATCGGAGACGCACCCGACGTTCCGTTGAACCCTGTCGTATACATCGTGTTGTTGGTGCCTGCACCATCCGTGTTCGTTGTGTCGATGTTTTCGCCCCACGCATAGCAATCCATGCGTGTGCCATAGTTGGAGAAACCGAGGCGGCTGTGAGGCGATGCCGAAGACCCCGCGCCGACCATAATCGCTCCGGAGTCGCGGAAGTCCGCACTGTTCCGATCGAAGATCTTCTTGCCGGCAAGATTGATATAGGCATCCAGATCGTAGCTGCCGTTGCAGCCGGCCTCGATCACAACGATGCCGAGAGCCGTGGCCAGCCGAATCGCATCATACGTCGCATCCGCGATCTCGACAGGCCAGTAGTACAGCCCGCCCACGGGATCGGTCTCCTGCGCTTCGAGAAGCAGAACGTCGCCAAATACCATCACAGACACCGCGTTGAGAATCGCGTCCGGGGTGTTGTAGCTGGAGGCGGAGCGTTGTTGCGAAACCACCCGAACCGTCGATTGCGGCGCGATCCCAACGCCGCCCTTGGAGTTGTCGACCATCCTCAACTCGCCGAGCACAGAGGTGCCGTGAAAGAAGTAGGCGTTGTTGATTCCCGAAATTAGGGTGATGCCCGCTGCAGCCAGGTCTTCGTGATTCAGATTCCAGCCTTGCTCCATATCAACGACGCCAATGCCTGCACCATCACCTCCGGCGAATCCCCACGCGTAGGTCGCATCGATGCCGTTGGGTGCAGCATCCAGATAGCCCTGATTTGGATAACGGGGATCATCCGATGGATCGACCGGTGGCGGCAGCGGCCGCATGACGTAGGCCGTCTCAACCATCTCAAGCTGTCTCAGGGCTCTCGCCAGTTCATCCGGGTCAACACCCTCGGGAGTGACAACCTGGTACCAGTTTGAAAAATCCAGATCTTCGAGTGCGAGGGCGGAGTCGGCCCGGCGCGCTCGATCCACCATCTCATCCAGCCTCTTCGAATCCACCGATTCGATCAAAGGTAGAAGCGGCAACGCACCGATTCTCCGTCCCAGCCTCTCCTCCAGCAATCGTTCGCTGCCTGCAAGTTCGCTCAGCCCCTTCGCGGCGTGTCGGACAAGCTTGACTGCGATTCTTAGAGGATGGGCGGAAGTTTTGCTCTGGGATACTTCTTTACGAGGTGCCATGGGTAGGCCTCCTGAGATCTGGTGGGGTCCCTGAAATCTCCGTCGTCCGTAGCCCGATGACGGCAATAGTAAAGCGATGGCCTCAGGTGTAACAAATGCCGCCAGCTCTGCGCTAAACCGCCGCCCGCCTGACTTTTAAGCCCTCAAGGCACGAGCCCCCCATCATTCGACGGAGTACAGCGTTCGGCAGCCACGCGGAATCGGAAGCTGTTACTTCTCTGGCCGTGTCGTTGCCGGCCCTCGAATCTGGCAATCAACCAGCTCTATTCATCTAATGCGAAGAATCCGGTTCTGGCGGGCCAGAAATTTCTCAAATTGCCTCCAGCAACCCTTGTGTATATTGGTCGCCATGGATGTAGACATCGATCTTCTCGTCAAACAGCTTCGAGACCGGGGTCACACCGTCGAAGGCGTCCACCAGGTTCCTCCCAACGCTGGCGAGTGGGAGCTCATCATCGACGGAAACTTCCTCAACCTCGAAGAAGCACGACACGTACTCGAGCTCGACGCCGAAAGAAAGTAGTCCAGTCCTCTAACTCCCTCATCACGCCGTGGGAGATGCCCGTTTTCCACACAAAATCCTGTCAAGCCCCATTTTGGCCTAACTCTCTGTAACGGCTTGACTTCTGCGTTGCCGATTAATTCCCTCCGATTTGCTATCCTTAAATCAGGATTGAGAAATGCCCCGGCCAGCCCCGGGGCATCGTAGTTTAACGCCGGAAACAGTTTGATTATTTGCGGGCAAACGAGGTCCAGACCTAAGTCACGTTGATGGAAGACTTTGCATCAAAAGGTAGGGGGATACCCCTCCCGCCCACGTGGCAGAAAGGAGCCTCATGAAGATTCTCCTCGCTGGCGCATCCGGAGCCATCGGCCAGCACCTCGTCCCTCTCCTCGTCGCCCAGCAGCACGAGGTCGTCGGAGCCTTCCGCAACCCCGCTCACTCCGATCGCGTCCGCAGCCTTGGTGCCACGCCGCTAGTCCTCGACGCCCTCGACGCCGACGCCGTAGCCAAAGCAGTGGCCGAAACAAAACCGCAGGCCATCATCCACCAGCTCACCGCCATCCCCGCGAACCTCGACCTCAAACACATCGACCGCGACTTCGAGCATGACCAACCGCCTCCGCACCGAGGGCACCCGCAACCTGGCCACCGCCGCCGTCAAGGCAGGCACCCAGATCTTCATCGCCCAGAGCTTCGCCGGCTGGCCCTATGCCCCCCGCGGCATCACCCTCAAAACCGAAGAAGACGACCTCGACCCCTCGCCCGCACCAAAGCTGAAAGCGATGCTCGACGCCATTGAAACCCTCGAGCACACCGTCCTCCGCGAAAAAGGCTTCACCGGAATCGTCCTCCGCTACGGCCCGCTCTACGGCCCCGGAAGCAACCTCGCCCAAAACGGCGCGATGGTCGAGGAGATCCGCGCCCACAAAGTCCCCATCGTCGGCCAGGGCACCGGAGTCTGGTCCTTCCTCCACCTCTACGACGCCGCGACAGCAACCCTCGCCGCGCTCACCCACGCAAAGCCGGGAATCTACAACATCGTCGACGACGACCCCGCCCCCGTCTCCGACTGGCTCCCCTACCTCGCCGAATGCGTCGGAGCCAAGCCGCCCATGCACGTTCCCAACATGGCCGCGAAGTTCCTCGTCGGCGAGCACGTAGTGGCCATGATGAACGACATCCGAGGAGTCTCAAACGAAAAAGCCAAGCGCGAACTCGGATGGACTCCCAAATGGTCAAGCTGGAGGCAAGGCTTCCGCGAAGCCCTAGCCTAAACTCAGCGCTTCGCGACCTGCGGCGGACCCTTCTTGCAGGCCAGCGGAACGTTTGTCATCTGCTTCGCGAAGACCCGGTAGCTCACCGTGCCCGGGCGCAGCGTCGACCAGTAGCTCGTCTGCGACGTCAGCGCCTTCTTCTGCTCGATGATCTGGTTGTCCAGAATCTTCACTCCGCACTCAAGGTTGTTCTTCGGCTGCAGAATCGTCTTGCCCGGATCGTTTGCCGGCAGCGTCTTGTCGTGCTGCCAATCGAAGTCGCAGCCATAGCGCTGCTGATCCTCATATGTCAGCTGCAACAGTCCCTCGCTGCGCACCATGCGGCCCGACACCTTATCCACTACAGCAACCTCAGGCTGCGTGTGTCGCACGCGCGTCGTAGGCTTCAGCCCGGCCTCCGCGCCCGCAAGCGCCTGGAAGAAGTAAGCCCAGAAGGCGCGCTTGTCCGCCTCCTGCATCTGGTAAAACCGCGGGCAGAACCTCCGGACATCGCGCGGAACCTGTTGGGAGACCATCTCCGGCGGAATCGCCAGCTCAACGATCTTGTCCCACTCGATGTTCCAGTGGGTTTCTTGACCCAACTCCGCCTTCTTCGCCAGAATCGGCGTCGCCGGCGCAGGCTTCATCGGAGGAGCCACCGGGCCCGACGGTGGCGGCGTAGCATGCGCCTCCTCCCGTTTCCCACAACCGGCGACCAGCACTGTAAAAGCAACAACCAGACCAAGTCCTGCAAATCTTGCTGAATCGAACATGAGCGTGCAGCTCCCGAACCCACGCGCATCTTGAATCCGCGCAGCTTCCTTATCCTTAGAGCCGCTGCACGGTCCCCGCGTCTTCTCGTCCGCCGAAATATTTGTCGAGGGCCTGGCTGAAGACCAGATCCTCCTCCGAGATCTCCGCCGCCTTCGCAAACAGCGTCATCGACGAGTGGAACTTCAGGTCGTCCGGATAACCGAAGATCTCCTCCGCCGTTCGACCCTCCAGTCCCACCACAATGCGGGCGCACTCCCGGAGCCGCTCGCCGAGCACCGGATTCTCCAGATATGCCTTCGCCTCTTCGATCGAGGAGATCGCAAAACGCACCGCCATCTCGCTCGATCCCAGCCCCTTGATCTGCGGAAAGATGAACCACATCCAGTGGGTCCGTTTTCTACCCGACCTTAGCTCCGCGCAGACCTGGTCATATACACCGTCCTGAGCCCGCACAAACCGCTCCAACCCGTACTGATCTCGCATCCCATCCACGGTGGCACCTCGCACAGGAGTCTAACCTTTGGGACCTGCATCTCAATAAGTGCATGCGGTAAGTTACGCGAAAACAGGGGAATACGCTGACTCATCTTCGGCAGCGGCGAAACAGGGCTGAATCCACCACAAACTACTACTTTCATTAACTTGCACCGTACCCCACAGGCGTCGCGGTTTGCTTTACACTCACAAAGGCGCTCAGTATTCTTGAGTTTTGTGGGCATTGCGCCCTCTTACTCGGATTTCGCCCTTGAACGTAAGACAGGAGAACACATGGCAGCAGTGGATGAAAAGGTAAAGCAGATTATTGTCGAGCAGCTTCAGGTGGATGAGGCCGAAGTCACCCCGGGCGCAAGCTTCCAGGAAGATCTCGGCGCCGACTCCCTCGACGTCGTCGAGCTCGTCATGCAGTTCGAAGAAGCCTTCGACATCCAGATCCCCGACGAGGACGCCGAGAAGATCAAGACCGTCAAGGACGCCATCGATTACATCGAGAAGAACCAGAAAGCGGCAAAGTAAACAATGCTTGCAGCGTCGCGTCGTCGTAACCGGCCTCGGACTTATCTGCGGGGTCGGCAACACCGCGCCTGAGGTCTGGGAAGGCCTGATGGCCGGCAAGAGCGGTATGGCCGAGATCACGGCCTTCGATCTCACCGGCCACCCCGTCCGCTTCGCCGCCGAGGTCAAGGACTTCGACCCGCTCCAGTTCGTGGAGAAGAAAGAGGCCCGCAAGATGGGCCGCTTCATCCACTTCGCCCTGGCCGCCTCCGACGAGGCGATGAAGCACTCCGGCCTCCAGGTCACCGACGAGATCGCACGACCGCTTCGGCGTTCACATCGGCTCCGGCATCGGCGGCTTCGACGTCATCGAGCGCGAGCACTCAGCCATGCTCGCCGGCGGCCCGCGCAAGATCTCGCCGTTCTTCATTCCCGGCTCCATCGTCAACCTCGCCGCCGGCCACGTCTCCATCAAGTACGACGCCAAGGGCCCGAACGAGGCCACCGCGACCGCCTGCACCTCCAGCGCGCACTCCATCGGCGACGCCTTCCGCATCATCCAGCGCGGCGATGCCGACGCCATGATCGCCGGCGGCACCGAAGCCGCCATCACCCCCATGGGCGTCGGCGGATTCGCCGCCATGAAGGCCCTCTCCACCCGCAACGACGACCCCACCCACGCCTGCCGCCCCTTCGACAAGGACCGCGACGGCTTCGTCGTCGGCGAAGGCGCCGGCATCCTCATCCTGGAAGAGCTCGAGTTCGCCAAGGCCCGCGGCGCAAAGATCCTCGCCGAGGTCATCGGCTACGGCATGTCCGCCGACGCCTTCCACATGACCGGCATGGCTCCCGAGGGCGAAGGCTGCTTCCGCGCCATGAACGCCGCCCTCAAGGTCGCCGGCATCTCGCCCGACCAGATCGACTACGTCAACGCCCACGCCACCTCGACGCCGCTCGGCGACGCCCTGGAATCCAAGGCCATCGAGAACGTCTTCGGCGAGCGCGCCAAGAACCACACGCTGCTCGTCAGCTCCACCAAGTCCATGACCGGCCACCTGCTCGGCGGCGCCGGCGGCCTCGAAGCCGGCATCACCATCATGGCGATGCTCGAACCAGATCGCTCCCCCGACGATGAACATCGTCGAGCTCGATCCCGCAGTGCCGCCTGAACTACGTGCCCAACAAGCCCCAGGCCGCGAAGATCGACTACGCGCTCTCGAACTCCTTCGGCTTCGGCGGAACCAACGGCTCGCTCGTCTTCAAGCGCTGGACCGAGTAGCTCGCACCAGGACAAAGAGCAGAGGCCAGCAACAGGCTTTGCCTCTGCTTTCTCTTAAAGCGGCTACGCTAAGCTGTCAGGCTCTGAGCCCGGAAAATTGACATCGCTCCGCAAAAGGCCCAAACTCGCGGGTATGCGACTAGCCGTGCTTTGTCTTGCAGCATCTGCGATGCTGCCATCTTTGAGCCGGGCACAGGCTCCTGTCTTCGTCATCACTCCGGAAAACAGCTCAATCACCTTTCACGTAAAAGCCTCGGTCGACCTGACCGGTAAGTTCGAAAAATGGACGGCAACCCTGAAATTTGCCTCGGCGGATGCCTTGACAGGAGTGCTGGACGTAAAGATTCAGGCTGCCACGGTGAATACGGGAAGCGGCATGAAGGACGGCAAGCTGAAGAGCAAAGACTTCTTTAACGTCGATCAAGATCCCTTGATCACCTTCCACTCCACGAAGGTTGTTCAGACCGGCACGAATACCTTTGACATGCCGGGCACGTTTACGATTCGCGGAGTTTCGAAGCCCGAGACCCTCACTTTTACCGCTGAGGGCATAGGAACGGGAGCAGGCACAATTAAGGGAACGATGGCCTTCGACCGCAAAGACTACGGGATGAACAGCGGTATCCCGTTCATCAAAATCGCCGACCGGGTTGAGGTGACTATCGACCTCCACGCAAAACGCGTCAGCGGGCCACCACTCGTCTTCAAGCAATAACCTATTGTTGCAACGATCCATCCGCTAATCCGCAGAGCGCGATATAAAGGTTCTCGTCATGAACCTTCGCCTCCGCCTCGCTCTGTGCCTCGCCGCCTCCTCACTCTTCGCCCGTGCTGAAGTCTCGCTTCCGAAAGTATTCTCCAGCCACATGGTCCTGCAGCGCGATATGCCTATCCACGTCTGGGGATTCGCCGCGCCCGCGGAACAGGTCACGGTTGAGTTCCACGGCGCATCCGCGTCCGTCACAGCCGACAGCATAGGCCGCTGGACCGTCTACCTTCCGCCACAACCTGCAGGCGGCCCGTTCACCCTCACGGTGCGCGCCACAAATACCGTCACGCTCGACGACATTCTTCTCGGTGACCTCTGGCTAGCCTCCGGCCAGTCGAACATGGAGATGCCGCTGGCCGGGTTCTCCAACGCTCCGCTCAAAGACGGCGAGAAGGAGATCGCCGCTGCGAATCATCCGCAGATACGCTTGCTGCTCGTCGATCGCGATACCTCCGAGTATCCGCTCGCCGACGTCAAAGGCGCGAAGGGCTGGTCCGTCTGCACACCCGAGACCGCGCGCAACTTCTCCGCCGCCGCCTACTTCTTCGCGCGTGATCTGCAGGAGCACCAGCACGTGCCCATCGGCCTGATCGACTCCACCTGGGGCGGAACTCCGGCCGAGGCGTGGGTCTCGCTCACCGGCATCAGCTCCGACGCAGCCCTGATGCCTGTCTTCGCCGCCCGCGCTACACGCATGTCCACGGAAGCGACCGCGCAACGCCTCGACGAACTTGACCGCGAAGCCAAAGCGCAGGGCAAGACAACACCGGCTCGCAGCTATCACCCGAACCTTCTCTCTTACCAGCCGGCCGCGCTCTTCAACGCGATGATCGCGCCGTTCACCCCGCTGCCGATCAAAGGCGTCATCTGGTATCAGGGCGAGACCAACTCCAAGCTCAACACCGTCGAGCTCTACAACCGTCTCTTCTCCGCGCTCATTCAAGACTGGCGACGCCAGTGGCGCCAGGGCGACTTCCCCTTCCTCTTCGCTCAAATCTCGGCCTATGCCAGTACGCCTGAAGAGAACTGGGGTCTGTTACGCGACGCACAGCGCCGTACGCTGTCGCTCGCCAACACAGGTATGGCTGTCACCACCGACGTTGGCAACGAGCACAACGTTCACCCTGCCGACAAGGAGACAGTCGGCGGGCGTCTCGCGGTTCTGGCTCGCAACAAGGTCTATGGAGAGAAGGTCGTACCCTCAGGACCGCTCTTCCGAACTGCGTGGCCCGAGGCCAATGCGATGCACGTCATGTTCGACTACGCTGAAGGCCTCAGCGCACACGGCCCGACGCTCGAAGGCTTCGAGGTCGCTGGCGCGGACGGCCAGTTCGTCACCGCAACTGCACGGATCGAAGGCGGGACGGTGGTCGCAAGCAGCTCCGCGGTCGCTCAGCCGAAGTACGTCCGCTACGCATGGCCCAACTTCCCGGCGAACAATCTCTTCAACGGAGCGGGCCTGCCAGCATCCACATTCACCTCGTATCCGGTGCCATAAGGCTGCGACTGAAGCTACGCGGTCGCCACGGCGATTCCGATGCTCAGCACAAGGCCAAACACCCACCATCCAACAACCACAATCGCAGCTTTGCCCTTGGGAACTTTCGCCACGATCGCACGTGCCGATAATCAATAACACCAGCACCCACAATCCGATCACATCGAAGAAGCCCAGGAACGCCTTGAGCCAAGGCGCTGCGTCTGGCATGTAGTACGCGAGGTTCGTTCCGACCGGATTCTTCATGTCATACGCGTCTGCGTTCCCGCCGAACATCAGCGTCAGAATCGTCAGCAGACCCGAGATCAATCGCGGCATCGAGGCATACATCCAAACCGCGAACATCTGGCCATACGTCGTCTGCGCGCCAAGGCCGAAGTTGAAGCTCGCCCAATAAAGCAGGGCCGCGAGAGCGACGAAGATAAGAATGATGAGGAAAGAACCGTAGCTCGAGTAGCGGTATCCCACACTCATGCTTCGGATTCGCTGCGCCCTCTGCTCCGGCGTCAGGTTGCTGAGAGCCTCTTCCTGCTTCGGGCTCTGGTGAACCTGGTTCTCAACTACACGAGGGAACGTGACCTGCTTGTCGACCACCACCGTAACGGCCATCGTCACGATCACCATCAGCACAAATGGCAGCCACCAAGTGGCCTTGCGCAGAATGTCTGTAAATGTCTTTGAAGGAGCCACAAAAACGTCGACTACCCGCTCCACTTCGCTCAACCCTGCTCCCTGCTCCACAACCGCATCGCTCATTGCACTCTCCTGCAGAGGTTTGTGAAAAAACAGCGCTGCCGGATTGTAGCTCGCGCAGCCTGAGCGAGCAGTAAAATTCTCTACTATTCGCTGCGAAGCGCCACCGCAGGATCGACCCTGCTTGCCGCTCGCGCAGGAAACACCGTGGCCAAGAGCGCCACGGCCACCAGAAGCAACGTTACCGCCGCAAACGTCGACGGATCCCTCGGCCCAATCCCAAACAGTAGCGACGACAACAAACGCGAGGCAGACAGCGCGGCCACCAATCCCGCCGCCAAGCCCGCAACAATCAATCGCAAACTCCGCTCCATGACCAGTCGCAGAATGTCGGCCCTTCGCGCCCCCAGCGCCATGCGCACGCCAATCTCCTGCGTCCTCTGCGCCACCAGAAAAGCAATCACCCCATAGAGGCCGATGACTGCCAGCGTAAGACCGATCGCAGCAAAGAAACCGACCAGCGTCGCTTGGAACCGTGGCTGGTCAGCCAGCTTGTTTACTCGCTGCGTCAGCGTTGCAATATCGACAGGCAATGTCGGATCAATCGCTGTCACCTGCGAGCGAATCCATTTCGCCATCTCCTCTTCGGCCAGTGAGCTTCGCACCACCAGCATCGAAGTCTGCCCCCACACACCTCGGCCCACCCAATCCTCCGCGCGATTCCTCCGTAGCAGATAGTACTCCGGTGTCTGCTCTCCGCTTAGCCCGCCATTCTTTACATTCGCTGCGATTCCGGCCACTCTGAACCACGTTGGCCGAGTTGGGAAATCAACATGATCGAAGTTCACCAGCTTGCCGATCGCATCGCCTGCGGGAAACAGCATCTCGGCCAGGCGCTGACTCAACACGACGACACGATCGTTTGACGTGAGGTCTTCGTCACGGAATCCCTCACCACGAACGATCGGAATATCCAGTGCGCGAAAGTACTCCGGCGAGATCGACCGTGCCGTCACAACTGCGCCCTCTCCCCCGCTCGATGGCGGTCTGCCGTCCACAAGAATCTCTCCGAATCGCACAGCTTCGTGGCCGTTCGCGGGCGGCAGCGAATCGCTGATCGAGACCACCTCAATTCCCGGCCCGAATCGCAACCGGGTCGCCAGTTGTTGAAAGAACGCCATCTTATTCGCACCGTTCGAATAGTTGCGCGCGCCCAGCGTGATACTTGCGGTCATCGAATTATCTTCGCGCATTCCGAGCTGCTGATGCTCCAGCCTCCAGAAGCTGCGCAGCATTAGCGCTGCCGCCGTCAGCAGAACCACGCTTGCCGCAATCTGTCCCACCACCAGCCATTGACGAATCCCTGCATGCGAGATCGTGCCCAGCCAACGCCCCGTCAACATCTCCTCACGCGGCCGCTGCAGCGCTGGCATAAGTCCGAACACAGCTCCACACACAAACGAGAGCAACACCGTGAAGGAGACGATCCGCAGATCCAACTGCGCCTTAGCGATATACGGGATGCCTGGCGGAGCCATCCTGAGGAAGAGATGCAGCAGCCCTTCTGCGAAAGTAATTCCTGCCACCGCACCAGCAAACGTGAGCAGGAACGCCTCGGTCAGCGTCTGCCGCACAAGTCTCGCTCTGCTCGCGCCCAACGCTGAACGTACCGCAAGCTCCCGTTGCCGCGCCGCTCCACGCGCCATCAGCAGGCTGGCCACGTTTGCGCAGGCAATCATCAAAACTGCAAGCACCGTGCCCAGCAGCAGCCATGCAGTCATGCGAACATCCTGCATCTGGCGGTCACGCAACGATCGCACCTTCAACCGGAAGTTCGAGCGTATCTGCGCCGGAATCCACTTCTGCGTCTGCTCGAACATCGGCATAAGCTGCGCATACGCCTGCTCCACAGTTATGCCCGGCTTCAGCCTCGCAAAGACACGCTTCGGAGACCCGATGCCTTCATTCGATTTGCGGTCCGCGGCCTCGTCCATCGTCATGGGGAATATCACATCCGCAGCCTGCAGCCGTGGCATCTCGAAATCCTTCGGCAATACGCCGACAATCTGCGTAGACTTGCCATCGATCTCAACCATCTTGTTCAGCACACTAGGATCGCGGCTGTAGTGTGTCAGCCATAGACCATAGGAAATCAACACTACCCTCGGCGCACCGGGCCTTCCCTCCTCCGGAAGAAAATTCCTTCCGACCAGCGGCGCAACGCCAAGCGTAGGCAGGAAATTCACTTCCACCGTCGGGCAGCTCAGCTGCGCCGGGCTTCCCTCCGTCAGATCGCACTCCCTCGTAACGGCGGTCTCCGACGTCATCGACTCAAATGGAGTCTGGTTTCTTCTCCAGTCGTAGTAGAAGCCGCCCAACATGAACTCCTGCGTCTCCAGCGACTGCACGAGGCCAACCGAAACCAGCCGGTCGCCATGCGCATACGGCAATGCACGAAATAGAATCCGGTCCACCACGCTGAACACTGCCGCCGTAGCTCCGATCCCCAGCATCAGTGTCACGATGATTGTCAGCGCGAAGACCGGATTGCGCCGGAACCCGCGGACGCCATACCGCACATCCTGAACAACCGTTTCGATCCAGAATCCGGGTCGCGCCTCACGGCACTCCTCTCTTGCCCCTTCCACTGCGCCAAACGCAAGCAAGGCTTGCCGACGCGCCGCATCTGCGGGCATACCCGCTGCGATGTTCGCCTCGGTCTGCCGTTCGAGGTGAAACTGCAGTTCTTCGTCGACCTCATCGTAGGTTCTGCGATTCGCAAGGAAGCGAAGGCGTGCCATCAAGCGTTTGAGCATCAGCCCTCCTGCACCGGCTTCAGAACCAGCGCGATCGCCGCTGTCAGCCGCTCCCAATCGCCAAGCTCCGTCTTCAGTTGCTTCCGCCCTGCACTCGTCAGCGAATAGAACTTCGCGCGACGATTGTTCTCAGAAGCTCCCCACTCTGCCTGAATCCAACCGCGATACTCCAATCGGTGGAGCGCCGGGTACAGCGAGCCCTGACCGATCTGCAGCGCATCTCGCGAGACCTGTTGAATGCGCTGCGCGACACCCCAGCCGTGCATCGGCCCATGTGCGAGCGTCTTCAAGATCAGCAGATCCAGAGTTCCCTGAAGTAAGTCCGAAGTTGGCGGCATCGTTCCCCTCGAAGTTCGACAATAGAGTCCACCCAACTCCTGTCGAATGTCAAGGGAGCGCTATTCGATCACGACGAGCACATCTCCCGAGCCCACCGTTCCGTCGACCGCAACCGCGACCCGCACCACACGCCCGGCCTTCGGCGACTTCAACTCATTCTGCATCTTCATCGCCTCAATCACCACGACGCCCTGATGCTCGGCGACTTCGTCTCCCTCGCTCACCAGCACCCGCACCACTCGCCCCGGCATCGGAGCCTTCACTGCCCGCGGCCCCGCAGCGCCCTCTCCTGCGCCACGTCGCGCACGCAACGATCGCGGATCATCCACCACAAACCCAAACCTTTGCCCACCAACGACCACAGCGTCGCCATCCAGCACGCATCGATACTGTCGCCCATCAACAATCAATGAGAGGACCCCGGGCTCCATCGCCTGCGCATTCACCTGCATTGCCCTGCCATCGACCGAGCACTCGAACGCGCCAGCACATCTCCGCTGGCAACTCCACGCGTGCTCTTCTGCCCTCCAACTCCAGCCAGACCGTCACGCGCGCAGGCCCTCCCGCCGCCCCGCCGCAGCCCAACGGCTCTCCACATCAGCAACCGCCACTGGCGCCCGCTCTTTCGCCATGCCCGTGAACAGCGCCGCCGCCAAGCGCCACCACATCCTCAGGAACTCCGCTTCGTTCCGCCACAGCTTCGCCCGCCAGCAAGCCGCTCCAGGTAACCCGTGTCGATCCGCGCCGCCCGAAAATCCGCATCCTGCAGGATCCGCCGAAACAGCCCAATATTCGTCCGGATGCCCCCGATCACATACTCATCCAGAGCCCGCAGCATCCGATCAATCGCCGCCTCGCGCGTCTCCGCATAGGCCACCAGCTTCGAGAGCATCGGATCGTACTCCAGCGGCACCGTCCACCCCTCATAGACACCGCAATCCTCGCGAACTCCCGGGCCGCCCGGCTGCACGAGCCGCGTAATTAGTCCCGGCGAAGGAAAGAAGTTGTTCTCCGGATCTTCCGCATAGATGCGGCACTCAATCGCATGCCCGCGCAGCCGAACGTCTTCCTGCTGTAATCGCCAGCGGCTCGCCCATCGCCACGCGAAGCTGCATCTGCACCAGATCCAGCCCCGTAACCATCTCCGTCACGGGATGCTCCACCTGCAGCCGCGTATTCATCTCAAGGAAGTAGAAGTTCTGCTCCGCATCTACCAGGAACTCGACCGTGCCCGCATTCACATACCCCGCCGAAAGCGCCAGCCGCACCGCCGCCTCGCCCATCCTTCGCCGCAGGTCTTCGCCGACAACAGCGGACGGAGCCTCCTCGATCACCTTCTGGTGCCGCCGCTGCACGGAGCACTCGCGCTCGCCCAGATAGAGGCAGTTGCCGTGCTTATCCGCCATCACCTGGATCTCGATATGCCGCGGCCGCTCGATCAGCTTCTCAAGGTAGACCTCGCCCGACCCGAAGCTCCGCTCCGCCTCGCTGCTGGCCGCCGTATACGCCGCGGCAAGCTCCGCCGGCCGAAGCGACCGCGCGCATGCCCTTGCCGCCGCCGCCTGCCGCCGCCTTCAGCATCACGGGATAGCCAATCTCCGCCGCCACGCGCAGCGCCTCTTCCACCGACGCCAAGCCCGTCACACTGCCCGGAACGCGCGGCATCTCCGCAGCATCCGCCGCCTGCCGCGCCTTCGTCTTCGAACCCAGCGCCCGCATCGCGCTCGCCGGCGGCCCGATGAACGTCACTCCCGCCGCAACGCAAGCATCGGCGAACTCCGCATTCTCCGAGAGAAACCCATACCCCGGATGCATCGGCATCCGCCCCTGCGCGGTGCGCCACATCGAGAATCAGATCTCCCCGCAGATAACTCTCCGTCGCCGGGCCCAGGCCCAAGCCGATAAGCCTCGTCGGCATGCGCAACATGCAGCGCCCCGCGATCAGCATCCGAGTACACCGCAACCGTGCCAGCCCCATCTCGCGGCACGCACGCATCACCCGCAGCGCAATCTCGCCCCGGTTTGCAATCAGCACTTTTTTCATAGCGTCAGCAAGCCGCAATTCTACCCGCGACGTCACGCCATCCGACGAACAACTCGCTCTTACGAACGCAGAAGAGCCTCCCGTATTGGGAGGCTCTCTGTCTTGCCTGATGGTCCGAAGACCAGCGACTACTGCATCGTTACGCCGCCCTGGGTCTTCTCTTCCTTCTTCTTCTCGTTTTCCTTGCGGGCGCCCATCGCCTTCTGGCTCCACTCGTCGGCCTTCGCCAGATCGGCCTTGCGGGCGTTGTCGTCGCCGCACTCGAGATCGGCCTTGCGACGATAGGTCAGGTTCAGGTACTGCATCGCATCGTCATAGTTGGGATTGATCTCGACAGCCTTCTGCAGATACTGCAGACCTTCAGCGACCAGAGCGGTATTGGCTTCCTGCAGCTTCTGGCAGGCGGCCTTGCTCTTCTTCACATTGCCGTTGCCGTCGTCGGTCAGACCATCGGCCGCAAGAATTGTCGTCGCGTTCTTGTACGCCTGCATCCAGTCCACGACGCCGACCGTGTAGTATGCCTCGGCATCGTTCGGATCGAGCGCGATCACCTTCTTCTGATACTCCTTCGCCTCATCAAGCTTCTTGATGTTGAGGTAGATCGAAGCGATCTGCTTCAGCGCAGTCAGATCGTTCGGATCCTTCGCAAGAATCGCCTGAAAGCCATCGAGCGCCTTCTGGGCGATCGCCAGATTCTCCGGCGTATCCAGATTCGGAACCACCTGGTAGGATAGGAGGTCGCAAGATAGAGCTTCGCCGTCTCGTAGTTCGGGATCAAGCTCGATCGCGTTCTGGAAGTGGTCGACCGCCTCCTCGTAGCGTGCATTCTTGAACGCCTGCACGCCCTTGGTCAGCTGGTCACGCGCCTTCAGGCGGTTGCACCCGGTTACAGAAATAAGCATCAGCGCCAGCAGAGCGGCCGTAACCGGAATCCGTGCGGTCAATTTCATGGGACGTGGTATCTCCTTCAAATAGGCGCGTATCGTCTGTGGATGGTAAAACCAGCGAAGCAGAAAATTTGTGCTTGCCGGTTGATTGTAACGGTATACCGCCTGCTGTGACCAGAGGCGAATGCCTTATTCGTGCGTTATCTCTCAGGATAGCGTCTTATATGTTTCCAACCAGACTGAAGGGATGGATCTCAGTGGCGAGCCACTTCAGACCTGCAAAGCGCTGCTCTACAGGAACAAACGCATCGGGCGGCCGCTTGCGTAGCCGGACCGCCCGAAACAAAACTGGTGCGACACCTGACTGATATGACCTACTGTCCTGCTTCAACCCGCGGCGTGATCAGACCGATGTTGTCGACTCCGGCCTGGTGACCAAAGTCGATCACCTCGGCGACCTTGCTGAAGTCCAGGTCCTTGTCGCCCTTCACGAACATCACCTTCTCCTGACGGGTCAGCAAAGATCTCCGTCAGCTTCGGTTCGATGTCCTGCTTGTCGAAGGCGTTGTCGTTGATCTTGTACGACGGAGCGCCTGCGCCGTTCGACAGCACCTGCACCACGATCGTGCGGTCGTTCGGCTGCGTCTCCGTCTTGATCCTTCGGCGGCTGGGGAACCAGCGTCTCCAGCCCTTCGGCGTCACCGGCACGATGACCATGAAGATGATCAGCAGCACCAGAAGAACGTCGATCAGCGGAGTCACGTTGATCTCCGACACCGCTCCGCCTGTACTTCCTCCACCCATTCCCATAGCAAATTCTCCTTGACACTCTGGCCTGCGCTCAGGCAAGCCTGAAAATCTGTCTTACTTCTTGGTCGCCGGCGTCTCGTTCTGCTCGCGCTTCTCAGTCAGCAGGCCAAGCTGGCTGACGCCTGCAGCGCGAATGCCATCGACCGCGTCCATCACCTTGCCGTAGTTGGCGCGGTCATCGGCGCGCATGAAGACCTGTTTGTCTCGGTCTTGTTCTCGAGCTTCGCCGAGATCTTCGGTCCCAGGTCGTCCAGCGTTACCTGATCGCCGCCAAGGAACGTCCTGCCGTCACGCGTGACCGCGACCGTAACCGCATCTTCCTTGTTCGCGTCTTCCATCACCGATCGCCGCATCGGCCTTCGGCAGGTCGACGTTCACCTTGTTGTTCAGCATCGGGGTGATGACCATGAAGATGATCAGCAGCACCAGCATCACGTCCACCATCGGCGTCACGTTGATGTTCGAGTTGACCTTCTTGCCTTCTTCCCGCTTATTGATTCCCATAACGTATGCTCCGTCCGGATTCGCGATCGTCGCGTTCCTGCATCGCCTGCTTCGCTTCTGGCTGCTGCCTCCGGATGCCGTTCGCTGTGCGGCATCCGGAGGCAGTCAGAGCCGTGATTCTCGCAGGATAGTACTTCCGCTTAGCTCGCTCTCCGAAGCGACCGAGGCCTTACCGGTGGCTCTGCTTGATGAAGTAGTCCACCAGCTCGCGACGAGCTGTTGTCCATCTCCACGTCGAACGCCTCCACCTTGCCGGTGAAGTAGTTGAACGTCATAACGGCCGGGATGGCGACCAGCAGACCGAACGCCGTCGTTACCAGAGCTTCCGAGATACCGCCGGCGACTGCGCCGATACCGGAGGTCTTCTGCGTCGCGATCTGCTGGAAGGCGTTCAGAATACCGACCACGGTGCCGAACAGGCCGATAAACGGTGCCGTCGAACCGATCGTCGCCAGACCGCCCAGGCCGCGCTTCAGCTTGGCGTGAACGATCGCCTCAGAGCGCTCGAGGGCGCGCTTGGAGCTCTCGATCTGCTCCTCGGTGATGGCGCCGCCCGAACCGAAGCTGCGGAACTCCTGCAGACCGGCGGTGACAACCTCGGCGAGGTGCGACTTCTTGGAGCGGTCGGCAACCTTGATCGCCTCGTCCAGACGGCCGTCCTTCAGCGCGCCGGCAACCTTCGGGGCAAACTCACGCGACTGCTTGCGGGCAGCCGAGAAGTAAAGCGCGCGGTCGATGATCACGGCCAGCGACCAGATCGACATGATGAAGAGAATGATGACGACCGCACGGGCCAGGTTGCCCATGTTGCCCCAAAGCTGCAGAGGGCTGAAGCCGACCTGCGCCTCCTGGAAGAACAGGGCGAGCGAAGTGGGTACATGAGCGAAGTTGTGCGAGATGAGCGAGAATCACTGGAATTTTCCTCCTGATTGGAACTCTAACCTTCGTATTTCTAACCCGGAAACTCCCCAAACGGGTCGATGCTTCGAGGACGCTCGCGAGCAGATTTCGTTGTAGTCTCGAGCCGCCATGAAGAGCGCGGCCCGCCGGTGAAAAGACTTAGCCGCCGAAGTTGAAGTTGACCGTAATCGGTCGTCTCCACCTCGGTGGGTCGCCGTTCAGAAGATATGGCTTGTACCTCCAGTTGCGAACAGCATCGAGTCGCAGCGGTCCGCAGCATCTCCGGTCCGCTGATGACCTGCAGCTTCTCGATCGTGCCCGTCTTCGAGATGATGGCGTGCAGAACAACAGCGCCAGAGACGTGAGCCGCCTTCGCGATCGGCGGATAGATCGGCTTCGGCTGCGAGATCGTCAGACCGGCGACGACGCCGCTCGAGACGCGGGTCGGACCCTTCGGCTTCTGCAACCTTGACCACGGGCGCCGGAGCGCTGCCGATACCGCCCATCACACCGCCGGGAACGCCGCGAGCCGCGACCCATGCCGCTCATACCGGCAACACCGGCCATCGTCGGCGGAGGCGCAGCCTCTTCCTTCAACATCTTGATGTCCTTGGGAATCTTCGTCGGCGCGTGCAGGCCCTGATCGATCTCCGAGACCATCTTGATCGGCTTGACGATCTGCTGCGGCGGCGGCGGTGGGGGTGGGGGTGGCGGTGGCGGCGGCGCCGTCAGCATCGCGGTCATCGCCGTCTTCGGCAGCGCCTCAGGATACAGCAGCGGAATAAGGATCATGGTCGCAAGGATCGCGCCATTGAAGACAAACGTCGCAATCATCCAGTACTTGGACTTGGTCTTGATCTTGCCGCCGGATTCCATCAATGAGTCTTCAAACATATGCAGCCTCTCTCGTGAGAAGAGCTATTTTGCTTTAGACACCGCGGTGCTTTCATTTGTTCCCGAGCTGATTCTGCAGCTTCGCCGATAACAGCCAGATTTCCACGATCTCTACGCCTTGAGCCCGCTTTCTTGCTGCCGGCAGCGTAGCCGACCTTGCCCCGCTTCGCCCGCCAGTCCTGGTACGCCACCAGCATCGGCGCCGCCACCGCAATCGACGAGTACGTTCCGATCAGGATGCCGACCACCAGCGCGAACGAGAACCCATGCAGCACCTCGCCGCCAAACAGATACAGCGACAGCACCGTCAGAAACGTCAGGCCCGAGGAGATCACCGTCCGGCTCAGCGTCTGGTTGATGACCGGTTGACCACATCGCGCCAGCGACTCCCGCCGGCTCAGTCGCCAGGTTCTCGCGAATACGGTCGAAGACGACGATCGTGTCGTTCATCGAATAACCGATCAGTGTCAGGATCGCTGCGATCACGGTAAGCGTAATCTCCTGGTTCGTCAGGCTGAAGGCGCCGACCGTAATCAGCGTGTCATGGAACACCGCCACCACCGCCGCCACGCCATAGATCAGCTCAAACCGGAACCACAGATAAATCAGCATGCCCGATCAGCGAGTACACCGTCGCCAGCCACGCCTGCTTCTGCAGCTGCTTGCCCGCCGTCGGCCCGACGATCTCCACCTGCTCGATCGTGAAGCCGGAGTCGTGGTAGTTCGCCGCCAGGGCATTCTCGACCGCCTGCGCGCCCCGCATCATGCGCCTGATCGGTCGCCGTCGACTCCGGCAGCGCGATGATCACCTTGTTCGCCGCATGGCCGCTCGGGTCGCTGACGCGCTGAATCGTCGCGTCCTGCACGCCCGCCCTGATCCATCGCCTGCCGGATGTGGTCCTCGTTCGGCGTCTGGTCGAAGTGCACCGGATCTGCGTGCCGCCCTTGAAGTCCACGCCCAGCGGAATGTCGTGCCAGAACAGCATGCTCAGCACGCCGGCAACCGAAAAGATCAGCGAAAAGCCGAGGAAATACCACTTCTTCCCCAGCCAGTCGATATTCGTACTACGAAACAGTTCCACGTTGCGATCCTTTGCTTCCCAAACTTGTCATGCCCACCGAGCGAAGCGTGCTTCACGCACAAGCCTCGCCCGGCTCAAAACTACTAAATCGAAAGCGCTGCTCCGCGCTCCTTGTTCTGCAGGTGCGCGTCGAAGATCACCCGCGACACAAACACCGCGGTAAACAGGTTCGCCAGCAGACCGAACGCCAGCGTCACCGCAAATCCCGCACCGGCCCGGTTCCGAACAGGAACAGAATCAGCGCCGACACGATCGTCGTCACGTGCGTATCGATGATCGTCACCCACGCATGCGCAAAGCCCTGCTGCACCGCCGCCGCCGCCGTCTTGCCCGCCCGCAGCTCTTCGCGGATGCGCTCGAAGATCAGCACATTCGAGTCCACGCCCATACCGATCGTCAGGATCACGCCCGCGATTCCCGGCAGCGTCAGCGTCGATCCCGTGAAGCCCATGAAGCCAAGCAGGATCACCAGGTTCAGAATCAGCGCCAGATCGGCATTGATGCCCGCGCCGCGGTAGTAGATCAGCATGAAGACCATGACCGCCAGCCATGCCCGCAATCGCCGCAATCACGCCCTGGTGGATCGACGCCGCGCCCAGCTCGGCCCAACCGTCCGGGTCTCGAGGAACGAGATCGACGCCGGCAGCGCGCCCGTCCGCAGCATCAGGCGACAGATCGTTCGCCTGCTGCTTGCGTGAAGCCGCCCGTAATCTCGCCGCGGTCGCGAATCGCCGACTGGATGCCCGCAACCTCGCGAACCTTGTTGTCCAGCACAATCGCCATCGAGCCCGGCGTCGCGCTCGTAGCCGAGTGCGCCTCGGTGTACTTGTAGAAGCGGTCGCCCGCCTCGGTCGTCAGCGTTGAACGTGATGTTCGGACGGCCGTTCTGGTCCGTCGAAGGCTGCGCATCGCGGAAGTCCGTGCCCTCCACCTCGCTCACCCGCTTCAGCAGCCAGACCTGCTCCGGCGCACCGGCCGAAGCCGATCCGCTGCACCAGCATCGAATCCGGCAGGAATCACCCCGCCGTTCGCCTGCAGCGCAGCCTGGTCGCGTCTCATAGGGCCCACCCGCCACCGCGTGAATCTCCAGCTTCGCCGTCGACTGGATAATCTCCTCGACCCGCGCCGGATCGTCGACGCCCGGCAGCTCCACCAGGATCTGGTTCTCGCCCAGGCCGTACTTCTGGATCACCGGCTCAGTCACGCCCAGCTTGTCGACGCGCTCGCGGATCGTCTCGATCGACGTGTCCAGCGTGCGCGTCTCCAGATCGCGGATCGCCGCCTGCTTCATCGTCAGCGTCGTCGCTGCCGTCAGCCGTCGTCGCCACGTCGTAGCTGTTGTAGTTCACGCCATTGAAGACGCCGCGCGCATCGGTCAGCTTCGCCGCCGGAATCCCCGTCACGATGATCGTTTGCGGCCGCGCCGGATCGGTCCGTGCCTGCCGTCACGCCCGGAATCCCCGCCTTCTGCAGGTCGTCCTCAGCCGCACCGCATCGCGGTCCGTCGCCGAGGCCACCGCCTCGCTCACGTGAACCTCCAGCACCAGGTGCGTTCCGCCCTTCAGGTCAAGCCCCAGGTGAATGCGATCGGTGATCGACTGCTTCAACCCGCCCTGCGGAATCCCGACAGATGCCGTAGACGAAGATCACCAGCACCGCAACGATGAATGCCGTTTTACCGGCCAGATTCTTTCCCATGTGTCTCTCTACCTAATCCTGCTCCCGGCCTTCGCCGTCGTTCCTTATCTTCTTTGCGTGTCATTCCGAGCGAAGTGCGAAGCATCGCAACCGAGGATCCCCGCATTTCGCCCATGCCACCACGGTCTCTATGCCGCCGACTCGTCGGTCGTCACCGCGGCAATCGCGCTCTTCACAAACTCCAGCTTCACGCCGTCCGGCTGCACGCGCAGAATCACGACGTCGTCCTTCACCGTCAGCACCGTACCGCGAATCCCGCCATTGGTCGTCACGCGGTCGCCCGACTTGATCTGCCCCAGCATCTCCTGCCACTTTTTCTGCTTCCTCTGATTCGGGGCGATCATCAAAAAGTACAGCGCCACAAAAAACAGTACCGGCAGAGCAAGCCCGCCCAGACTTCCCAGCCCGCTGGGCGCATTCTGCAACCAAAGTGCGAACATCCGTTGAACTCCATCCCGTCAGGGTGATCAGGCACCGGCCCGGCGCGATACGCATGCAGAACGCGCGAAAGGAAGGCGCACCTCTGCCCGGAAGCCAAAAATGAGTGCCTAGCCCCTAAGCATCGCTGTTTGCGCGGTCCAATGTCAAGAAAAGCCCGTCCCCAAGGCTACTCCGGCATCGTATACCTCTCCCGGATCGCCTCCACCACCGCCTGCCTGGTCGCCTGTGCCGGACGACGATCGCCCTCCAGGTCCCGCACCCGGTCAGCCAGCTCTTCATTCTTCATAATCCAGCGAAACCACTCCGATAGATCCCCGTTCTGCAGGTGATGGCTCCAGGTATCGTCGTCCACGCCTTCCGCCATCCGTATGAAAATATTCAGGTTCTGCGCCACCAGGCTCAACCTGCCTTCAGGCCCGCGAAACACGATCTCCAGCAACTCCTCGAGTTGTCGCCCGGTTACGAGGATCAGCTTCCGTCCCGACTCTCTGGCCTCTTCCAACGCCTTGATCGTGCTCTCCCGCACGACGCCGTGCTACGCCAGCGTGCCGTCATAATCGGTCGCAATCGCCAGAAAGTTCATCTGCTTATCCCCAAGGCACTTTCATTTCGCCACCCTTTAGATGCAGCTAGATGCAGCCTCGTCTTGCTGCTTGCCTCGCTTATCTCCCACTTTGCGCCCGGGCAAAGATGTCATCCTGTACAAAGACACCCAAGGACCCGAAGTGCGACTCCTTGCCCTTTTCCTCATCGTCGGAGCACTCACCATGCACGCGCAGACACCCCTTCTGGCCATCGACGTCCTCATCGAGCCGGACTCCGCCATGATCGCCAACGCAAAGGCAATCAACACCAAGCTGCGCCAGAACTTTCCCCAGGGCTACGCGCTCGACGCCACCCACCTTCCCCACGTCACCCTCGTCCAACGCTACGTTCGCGCCTCCGACCTCGAGGACGTCAAAACCGCGGTCGCCAAAGTTCTTAGCTCCGAAGACCTCGGCTCTCTTCAGCTCACCTGTACCGGTTACATCACCAGCATCTGGGGCGAGACCGGAATCGCCCTCTACAACGTTGAGCTCACCCCACAACTCCGTGCGCTCGAAGACCGCATCGTGAGTGCAGTCCAGCCATTCGCCGTCGCCACAGGAACAGCCGATGCCTTCGTCCGTTCACCCCACGAGCAGATCGATCCCAAGACCATCCAGTGGGTGACGGAGTTCGTTCCCGTCCACTCCGGCAGCAACTACGAGCCGCACGTCACTCTCGGCCTCGCTCACCCGGACTTCCTTGCCAGGCTCAAACAAAGCCCATTCAAGCCCTTCACCTTCCACGCCGCCAGCGTCAGCATCTATCAGTTGGGCAACGTTGGCACTGCCCAGAAAAAACTCGCCGCGTGGCCTGTGAAGTAGCCGCTTTATAATCCGCCCATGCCCGACGCGCCCGCACCTCCCTCTCCTGAGAAGGACCCCCGCGTCTACTTTGCCGCCGAGCGCACACTGCTCGCCTGGATCCGCACCGGCGTAGCGCTCATGGGTTTCGGCTTTGCCATCGCGCGATTCGGCCTCTTCCTCCGCGAGATGGAGTCCTCCGCCACACACACCTCCGTCCCCAGCCAGGCAGGCTCACCTTTCACCGGAGTCTTCCTCATCGCGCTCGGCGTCTTCATCAACCTCATCGGCTCAATCCAGTACGCCCACACCGTCCGCCTGCTCAACAAAGGTCAATGGATGCCCGGACGAGTCTCCCTCGTCGGCGTCGGACTCGGCATCCTCCTCGCCGTGCTCGGAGCCATCATGGCCTACTATGTCCTGCGGCTGAATTAGCTACTCACACCGTATCGCCGACATAGGATCGATTCGCGCGGCCCTCAGCGCTGGCACCAGGGACGCCGCGCAGGCCACCGCCGCCAACGCAGCCAGCGAGGCCACAAACACCATCGGATCTCTTGGCGACGTCTCGTACAGAAAACTAGCCAGCACCTTCGACAGCATCACCGCCGCAGCCAGCCCCGCACCGCATCCTATCGCCGCCACCAGTGCGTTCTCGCGGAAGATCATCGCCATCACACGTACACGCTGCGCACCCAGCGCCATTCGTATTCCGATCTCGCTCGTCCTACGCGCCGTCGCGTACGCCAGCGTCCCGTACAACCCGATCGAGGTCACGAGCAGAGCGCATCCGGCGAAGAACAACCCCAGTACCGCCATCATTCGCTCGCTGCTGATAGACGTATCCACGAATTCGTCCATCGGACGAACCACCGGCGCGGGAATCGTCGCGGCCAGTCTTCCTGCCAGCGCACGCGATGCCGTTGCCAGCGGAGTCCACGGCCCCTCTACCCGCACCACCGCGTTCAACGAAATCTTCTTCTCCGGGGCCTGCTGCATCGGAACATACGCCGCCGTGGGAGCAGGACTGCGCACATCTCTGTACTTCGCATCGCCCACCACAGCAACGACCTCGTAGCTTGCCTTATCGAAGGAGCTCACCACCTGCCGCCCCAGCGCGTCGCCACCGGGAAAAAACTGCTTCGCCGCCGCCTGATTCAGAATGATCTTGAGCCCGGAAGCCTTCGTATCATTCCAACCGAACTCCCGCCCTTCGAAGACCGGAATCCGCATCGTCCGGAAGTACTCCGGCCCTACGCCGTTCAACCAGATGAGGTGCTTCTCTCCTCCAGGCGTCGCATAGTTGTCGTTCCATCCTCGGTGCGACAAAGGCACGATGAACTGAAAGCTAACGTCCTTCACTCCAGGCTGCGTCTTCAACCCCTCGCCGATCTGGCGATACAACTCCATCAGCTGATCACCCTCCAGCTGCTGCTTATCCATATTGAAAGCGATATTCACTACGCCGCGCGGATCGAAGCCAACCCCTGAACGGTAGAGTCGCAGCAGGCTCGTCGCCAACAGCCCCGCTCCCGCCACCAGCACCAGCGCCAGCCCCACCTGCGACGCCATCAGCACCCGCGGAAGCACCTTGCCGTGCTCTCGCGCCTTCATTGCATGCTGACCCTCCTTGATCTGCCCGTTCAAGCCTTGTTCGTTCAACTCCCCGCCCGTAGCGCGCAGCGCGGGAACAAGCCCGATCAGTACCGCCGCCGTAACCGCAATCAGCGCCGCAAACCCAAACACCCGCAGATCCAGCGAGGAGTCGAGCACCATGCCGTCTGTATTTCCCGCAAGCATCACCGCCAGGGAATGACTCACAACCGGAGCCAGCGCCAACCCTAGCGTTGTTCCCGCCACCGCTATTAGCAGGCTCTCGATCAATAACTGCCGCACCAGCCGCGCCCGCGTCGCGCCCAGCGCCAGTCGCGTCGCCAGCTCACGCTCACGAGCCGCCCCGCGCGCCAGCAGCAGACTCGCCAGGTTCAGGCACGCCAGCAGCAAAATCCCTCCGCACATACAGAACATCGCTACCAACGGCTTGCGGAAAAGAAATCGCACATACGCAAACCCATTCGACCCCGGCTCCGCAGCGAAGTAGAAGTGTCCCTTCTCCTCGTTCTGGATATAGCGAGCATCATCAGTCGACTCGCGCAGGATCGGACCTGAGACCGTTTTGAGTGCTGCGTTCGTCTGCTCCAGCGTCACCCCAGGCTTGAGCCGCGCCATCACGCTGATCCACCATGCGTGGGTACCGGCGTTGATATGGTCTCGCGGAGCATCGATGATCGGATCGGCCGACAGCGGAGCGAAGATCTCCGGCCGCTCCACCGGATTCGTTCCCGTAAACCACTTAGGCATCACCCCCACTACCGTGAAGGGCGTATTCGCGATCACCAGCTTGCGTCCCACCACATCCGGCGCGCCGTCGAACCAGCGCCGCCAGAAGCCCTCGCTGATCACGACCGCCAGCCCCTGCGGGCTTCCTCCCGGTCTGTCATCCTCAGGCGTCAGGTAGCGGCCCTTCAACGGAGGCACCTGCAGAGCTGCAAAGTACTCCCCGCTCACCAGCACGCCGCGCACGTTCTCGCTACCCGAGCTTCCTCGCACCTGCAGCGTGTCCGGATTAAACGCGAAGACATTGGCGAAGAGATCCTGCCGCTTCTCCAGCCCGCGAAAGAACGGAGTGCAGAAGGTGTACTGCGGCTGTGGGCTGCTGCCATCTTTGTAGCTCAGGTGAGGGCCGCTGTCCTGGTAATTCAGCACCACCAGCCGCTCGCTCTCCGGCACCGGCAGCGGACGCAGCAGCAGCCCGTTGATCATCGAAAACACCGCCGTGTTCGCCCCCACGCCCAGCGCCAGCGTCCCCAGCGCCACCGCCGTAAATCCCGGAGACTTCCGCAGCAGCCGCGCCGAAAACCTCACATCGCGAACGAAATTCTCCAGCCACCGAAACTGCCAAACCTCGCGCAGACGCTCCTGCCACCGGCGTTGATCGCCAAACGTCCTCCGCGCCACACGACCCGCCTCGCCCTCCGGCATCCCCTCGCGCATGAATCGCGAGCGCAGCATCGCCTGGTGAAACTCCATCTCATCGGCCATCTCCTGCTCTGCGCGCCGCCCGCGAAACAGCCGCTTCATCCGCCCCAGGAACTCATGCATCACTGGACTCATCGCACCCTCCTCAACAACTACGAAGCCTGCATCACAAACGCAACCGCCGCCGAGAGCCGCGCCCAACGCTGCGTCTCCGCGCCCAGCTTCTTCGTACCCTCAGCCGTCAGCCGGTAGAACTTCGCCCGCCGGTTGTTCTCCGAAGCGCCCCACTCCGCCTCCAGCAGTCCGCGCAGCTCCAGCCGGTGCAGCGCCGGATACAGCGCGCCCTCCTCCACCTTCAAAAGCTGCTGCGACGTCTGATGGATCCACTCCGCCACCCCATATCCATGCAGCGGCCCACGCGCCAGAGCCTTCAAAACCAGCATCTCCAGCGTCCCCTGCAGCAGATCGCCCGACTCGACATTTTCTTCCCTAATCATCTTAGGGGAAAAGTACCCCCACTACGGACATCTTGTCAAACCGCTTCAGATGAGTGCTTCCTGCTCAGGTTGTCACAGGCACTGATGAGGCTTATTGCATATCATTCCCATAGAGTTAGTAGAACGTTGAGTCACTCCCCATGACTATTCAGCGATCTCTCCTAGGGTTCCTCGTCCTTCTCCTTGCAGCCGGTCTCCCTGCGCAAACCACCTTCCCTGACGGCCGCCTCGACCCCACGCGCAACCCCATCACCACCGCGCAGCCACTCCACACCCCGCTGCCCGAGCAATACCTCTGGACCTCCGGCGACCTCACTGCCCTGCGCCGCGACCGCGCCGACTTCCCCGCAAACAATCCCCAACTTCGCATCGACCCGCACTTCTTCCGCGCCCACTTTCACGTCACCGCTCTTCCCAATGCCGCAACGCTCTACATCGCCGGCCCTCGCGAAGCTCATGTCTACCTCAACGGCAAACTCCTCGCCGACTTCGCCAGCAACAACGACGCGCCCATCAACTTCCGTGTCTTCCACGTAGACGCGGCCAAGGCACTCATCCTCGGCGATAACACCATCGCCATCGAAGCCGTACGCGGTCGCGGAGGTTCCTTTGGCAATAGTGGCTCCGTTGTCACTCGGCAGTTGGCCTACGGCGAAGTCCTCGCCGCGAAGATCGTTCCCGCAGCCTTCGGCGTCGAAGCTCCCGCCCTCGTCATCACCAATACCGACTGGCGCTCAACCGTCACGCGCACTCCTCACTGGCAGGACGCGAAATTCAATGACCGCGACTGGCCCGCCGCCGCTTCCCTCGGCTCCATCGAGGGCAGTCTCGATCTCTTCCAGTGGAACGCCGACGCCGGCATGTACGCTTGGCCCGGCTACATGGGAATGTCCGAGCCACTCCGCACCATCGACCTCAAGCCCCAGGCAGTCACCCACGTCTACGCCGGACGTTCGACCCTGACCAACACCGACGCGCTCACTCGAACATCAACAAGCCCCTTCTCGGTCACAATTACCGGCAGCGTCACCGACTCCGAAGCACCAACCATGCTTCTCGACTTTGGTCGCGAGATCTCCGGTCGCCTCCTCGTCGAATCCGCCTGCGACTGCATCGCCACCCTCTCCATCGCCTACGGCGAGTCCGAGATCGAAGCCATGAGCACCGGCTTCACCACCGGCCGACGCGGCGGCAACTATCTCGGCACCAATCTGCTCGAAGTCCCCGCGCACGGCACCGCACGCGGCCCTAAATCCGGCTTCCGCTATGCCCGAATCTCCTTCCTTCGCGGAGCCTCCATCACCGCCTTCAAATCCATTCGCGCCGAGGGCATCTACTATCCCGTCACCTACGGCGGCCACTTCCAGTCCTCCGATCCCATCCTCAACCGCATCTGGGAAACCGGCGCTTACACAGCCCATCTCTGCATGCAGGACGACATCTGGGACGCCATCAAACGCGATCGCGGCCGATGGGCGGGCGACCTCGACGTCGCCGGCCGCGTCATCTCTACTGTCTTCGCCGATCAACGCCTGATCGAAGAGACCCTCCGACTCCTCGTGCCCGAGGGAACCGGCCCCACCCCTCCCATCAACAACATCCCCGGCTACTCCGCTCTCTGGGTCACGAGCCTCTACAACCTCTATCTCCACTCCGGCGACAAAGATCTTCTCTCCCGGCAGCGCGACAGCCTCCTCCGCGTCCTCGCCGGTATGGACACGACGGTCGACTCCAACGGCCTCTTCACCAACACCCAGCAGGCATGGCTCTTCGTCGACTGGGCTCCCGGCCTCAACGCGAACTCGCCTGAGACGCGCATCGGCACCCAGCTTCATTACATCCGCGCTTACTCGCAGGCAGCCCGCCTCTTCGCATGGCTGGGCGACACCACCAACAGCGCGAAGTACGACGCTCGCGCCGCGCCAATCCATCGCCGCGGCCCAGGCCACGTTCCGTGACACCCGACACCAGCACCTACGGAACAACCTGGCAGATCAACTCGCTCGCCGCCTTGGCGATTCCCACGCCTGACAACGCCCCGCTCTGGACCAACGTTCTCTCCCATGTGAAGCAGGACAGTCCCACCGATCAGGTCATCAGCCCTTACTTCAACTCCTACGTCATCGACGCCATGGCCACGCTCGGCCACCGTCGCGAAGCTCTCGACTGGATACGCCAGTACTGGGGAGGCATGCTCGCCGAAGGCGCCACATCTTTCTGGGAGGCCTACGATCTCCGCTGGCCCAAAACCGATCCACACCTAACCCTCCAGGCCGACAACACTGGCGGCTACTTCGTCTCGTTCGCCCACGGCTGGTCCTCTGGCCCCACCGCATGGCTTACGGAAAACGTCCTCGGCGTCACGCCGCGCGATCCCGGCTACGACACCGTCGACATCCACCCTGACCTGCTCGGTCTCGCATGGGCCTACGGCACCGTGCCCACGCCTCACGGCCTCATCAAGGTCAACCTCGACCAGCAGCGCGGCATCATCCTCGACCTTCCCCGCGGAGTCACCAAAGCGTCACTCGCCTTCACCCCGCCAAACCGCGATGCCGACGTCTACATCAACGGCAGACTCGCCGACTGCGGAAAGTGTCTTGGCACCGACGCCTCCCAATCCGCCCGAGTCCTCGAGCTCGCCGGCGCCGCCCACTACGAGATAACGACACGCGCTTCAACGTCGACAGCGAAGCCAACGAGGAACCGGCCACCCGCAAAGCGGCCTCACTAGCGGAAAAACAACTTTTTCTGAACAAAACTTCTACATTTAATTTGAACCATGCCGCTGCTTGGTCGACTCTCATAGCTGGGAGTCCAAGCCGATGAATCCAGAAGCCTTCGCCGCCCGCAGAGCAACCTTCCGCAAACTCCACCAATCCGGCTTTTTCGTCCTCCCCAACCCCTGGAACATCGGAACAGCGCGCTATCTCCGCTCGCTGGGATTCAAGGCCCTCGCCACCACCAGCTCCGGCTTCTCCTTCGCCAACGGCCTCCCCGACGCTGAGTGGGCTGTCTCCCGGGAGATGGCCCTTCGACACATCGGTGCCATCGTCGAATCCGTCGACCTCCCCATCAACGCCGACTTCGAGTCCGGCTATGCCCATAAACCCGAGGAGGTCGGCGAGAACGTTCGCCTCTGCGTCGCCACCGGAGTCGCGGGCCTCTCCATCGAAGACGCCACAGGCGACTCCAACCGCCCCCTCTACGACCTCGCCCTCGCCATCGAACGCATCCGCGCCGCCCGCGCCGCCATCGACCAGACTGGAACCGGAGTCCTCCTCACCGCCCGTGCTGAGTCCTTCCTCGTCAACCACCCCGATCCGCTCAACGACGTTCTTCGTCGCCTCACCGCTTACGCCGATGCCGGAGCCGACGTCCTCTACGCCCCCGGCCTGAGCACCCGCGCCGAGATCGAAGCCGTCGTCTCCGCCGTCGCACCCAAGCCGGTCAACGTCCTCACCACCTCCAGCCACGGTCTCTCACTCACAGAACTCGCCGCCCTCGGAGTTCGCCGCGTCTCCGTAGGGTCCGCCCTCGCCCGCGCTGCATGGACCGGCTTCCTCCAGGCCGCCCACCTCATGGCCCGCGAAAACTCCATGGCCGGCCTCGACAACGCCATCCCCTTCTCTGACCTCAACGACTTCTTCCGCAAAGATCAGGCCCAGCGAGCCATCGACGACGCCAACTAACCTAGACCTGACCATTGCCTCAACAGTGCCATTCTGGAAGGACGCCAGAGGAGCGAACGGCCGCAGCACTAGCCGAACCGTGCTTTCGCTCTCCGGAGATTTTCTTCCAGATGTTGCCTAGTTGTTGGGTCTTTCTCGTTTGCAACTGCATTCTCCAACTCGCGTAGCGAATCTCTATTACCGAAAACGGAGAGGCATTCGCTGGCATACTGGCGGTTCATCGGAGCAGGGTCTTTGAGTCCTTCGACGAGGGAAGCCTGAAGCTTGGGCATCAGCAATATGGGTATCGTGGTGACCCGGCGTAAAAACTGAAGCCCCAACGCTCGGTTTGGCGGATCGGGTTTGTTTCCGAAAATTTCTACCACCGATGGCGTACATTCATTGCCGCCAAGATCCAGAAGCTTATTGGCTGCCTGCAATCTCAAGGATGGCTCAATCCTTCTATCGTTACAGGTGTCGATCAGGGTTGCATTCCCTTGCCAGTCCTGCAAGGTTGCTAGGGCATGCTCAAGATTTACTTTTATGTTGGGAACTTGTTCTTTTTGAAGTGCCTCTCTGATTAGAGGAATCGACTCTGTATCCTTTCGGAGAGCAAGCGTTCCTGCCGCTAGGCTTCTAACCTCGGGATTAGGATTCTTAAGAGCATTGCGTAAGGCGGGGGTTGAGTCTGATACTCCATGAGACCTCAGCCAGACTTCGACTGTCGGTGGAGCCTGCGTCATAGCCTGAAATCCCGCCGCCAAAGATGCCAAAGATATGGAGAGCACCCCAATTAATAATGGGAGTTGTTTTGTGGACACCATAGCCCCCTTTCTACCGCTTTTGACGTTGATGAAGCCGGTGGAATAGTTATTTCAGCACTACTCCACCAAAGCAAACTCCATCTTCTCCAGTCGTTCGCGGTCGCCGATCACCTCTGCTTCCACAATCCTTCCATCTGCAAAGGTGAACTTCAGTACGCGTTGTAAACGTCCGTGAGGAGCAAACACCAGGCCCACGTCGCCATCCACCAGCGCCAGGCTCGTAAACCGCGATGCTCCGGCAAACTGCACCGCATTGCGCGCCCAGTTCTCCGCGCCGTGAATCTCCCTCCGGCCGCCCGTTTGTGCCGAAGCTTCGTCCGCGTGAAACACGAACTCCGGATCGAGCGCGGCCACCAGCCGCTCCACATCTCTCGCACGCAACGCTTCCAGCACCGCCGCTACCAGCTTGCGATGTTCGCTCTTCGCTGCAACCGCGAAGGCATCTCCTCCATGCACTCTCTTCCGCGCCCTGCTCGCCAGCTGTCGTGTCGCCATCACCGACTTGCCCAGAATTCCGGCAATCTCATCGAACGAGACGCCAAACATATCGTGCAGCACAAACGCCAGCCGCTCCGCCGGAGCGAGCCGGTCAAGTACCACCATCAGCGCCAGCCCCACCGAGTCCGCCAGCGCCGCCTCGCGCTCCGGATCACTTCCGCTCCGCGCCGCCACCGGCTCCGGCTGCGCCTCCATCGACTCCTCGCGTCGCGCCTTCTTCGAGCGCAGCATATCCAGGCAAACACGCGACACCACCGTCGTCAGCCACCCGCCAAGATTTTCAATCTGGTTGGACGCCGAGCGGCTCAGCCTCAGCCACGCCTCCTGAACCGCATCATCCGCCTCACTCAGCGACCCCAGCATCCGGTACGCCACGCCACGAAGATGTCCGCGGTTCTCTTCAAACCGCTCCGCAAGCCAATCCTGTCCCTGCATCGCACCTCTCTACCTGTCTGAATATTGTCCCTTAGACCGCCTGTCACAGACCGCCTGTCACACTCTCCTCCTCAGGTCCGTCATGGTGATGACGAACGAAATTCACCCGATGTGACACTTCGGCGTGGACCCGTCACGCAACCGAATCTTCCCCAAGGAGAACCACACACCCATGCAGGCCCGAATCTCGAACCCCATGCTCATCCCCGAACTTACCCAGGCCCTGATGGCCCTCGGCGCAGCCGCCAAAAAGGACTACGGTGTCCCTGAGCGCACTCTCAGCCTCGTGCATCTCCGCGCCAGCCAGATCAACGGCTGCAGCGTCTGCGTCGACATGCACGCCCGCGCCCTCCTCAACATTACGGAGACCGACGAGCGCCTCTTCTCCGTCGCCGCATGGCGCGACGCACCTTACTTCACCGACGCCGAACGCGCCGCCCTCGCTCTCACCGAAGCCGCCACCCGCCTGGCCGATCGCTCCGACCCCGTCCCCGACGAGATCTGGAACGAGGCCGCCCGTCACTACACCGAAAAAGAGCTCCTGGTCATCACTCTGCACATCGCATTGACCAACCTCTGGAACCGCATCAATGTCTCCACCCGCCAGATCGCCGGCGAGTGGATCAAATCAGCTGAAGCCCAGAAGTGGCAGAAGGCGCAGAAAGAACAACAGCCCGAACCCGCAGTCGCCTGAACGCCTCGCTCGCAATACAAAGCGGTCACCAGAACACCGGTGACCGCACAACCTATCGCACCACGCCTTCACAATCCTTTGTAGAGCCCACCATCCACCAGCAGGGTCTGCCCCGTGATGTACGACGCACGCTCCGAAGCCAGCCACACAATCGCATCGGCCACCTCTTCAGGCTTGCCCACGCGCCCCAGTGCGGCATCAGCGCCCATGCGTTCCAGATACTCGCCTTCGTCAACTCCGGCTGCCTTCGCGCGCTTCGCCGCAAGTTCCTTCAGCCGCTCTGTCGCTGTAAACCCCGGCGCTACGTTGTTCACCGTAATCCCATCCTTGCCAAACTCATTCGCCAGGCTCTTCACCAGCCCCATCGCACCCGCGCGCACCGTGTTCGAATACACAAGGTCGTACACCGGCTGCCGCACCGAGACCGACGTAATCGTCACAATGCGCCCCCATTTATTCCGCTGCATGTACGGCACAACCGCGCGAGCAAAGTGGACGATGCTCATCAGGTTCAGCTCCGCCGCCCGCTGCCACTCCTCGCCCGTCGTCTCAAGAAACATCTTCGCCGGAGGCCCGCCTGCATTCGTCACGCAAACATCGACGCCGCCAAACCGCTCCGCAGCGTGATCGACGAAGCCCTGCACCGCCACTGCATCCGTCACATCCAGCGGCTCCGCCAGCACCTCCGTGTCGTAAAGAATGCGCAGCTCATTCACTGCCTTCGTCAGCTTCTCGCCATCACGCGAGCACATCGCCAGTCGCGCACCCTCCGCCGCAAACCTCTCCGCGGCAGCACGAGCAATCCCTTCGCTCGAAGCCGCAACGATCACGCTCTTACCACGAAGCCCAAGATCCAAGCGTCACCCCTTCTCTGCTGTACTCCCACGACGAAGATAAGCATCATCGCGATCGATCCAGTCCTGCCGCGGAGGATTGAAGATGTCCAGATCCACCGTGTCCTCCAGCGCATTCGCCTCATGCGGAACATTCGGCGGAATGCACAACACCTCACCCGCATGAACCACGATGCGCTCGCCCGCAATCAGAAACTCCAGCGCGCCCTCAAGAATGTACGTGACCTGCTCGTTGTGATGATGGTGCAGCGGAACATTCGCTCCCTTCTTCAGTAGGACGCGCGCCACCATCACGTCCTTCCCCACCACAAACTGCCGCCCGATCAGCGGATTCAGCTGCTCCACCTCAATGTCCTTCCACTTCGTGTAGGAAGGCCTCTCCATCTCGCTCGCCATAACGCACACGCTCCCGCCAATCAGGTCAGAAACATCCTAACCCCGCAGCGAAACTCATGCTGGCCTACTCATCGCTCACGACGCACTGCCATCTCCGCCTGCGCCTTCACATGCCGCAACACCCGCAGATGAATCGTGTGCACAATCCCGTCCGACCACTCCCTCCAATACTGCTGCGGCCAAAGATAGTTCTGGTACCACGTCGTCCCCTCCAGCAGCGTCCTGTGCTCATCCAGCGCCGTCAGCCGAAACTGCCCATGCTGCGACCGCATGTAGTTCTTCTCGATATGCGCCGGCACAATCTCCCAAGGGCTCAGCTCGCGCAGTGCGTGTGGCTGCGCCGCCACGTTGAACGCCAGCAAACGATTCTCATCCCACGTAGTAATCGGCTCCACAAAATCACCCGTCGAAAACCTGCAGTACCGCACCGCACCCACTCCCGAACCCACAATCTGTCCCGCAATCGGATACGCCACACCCGCCTTGAAGATCGTCTCCTCCGGAGGAGCCAGCGGTGGAAACGCAATCACATTCCTCCACACCACATCCACCGGAGCATCGATCACAATGCTCGTCGTCACCGCATTCACCGGAGGCTCCATCTTCGCCGCCCGCTCGCCCACCATCATCGCGGGCAGCAACGCAATACACGCCGTAAACGTCCGCGGCGCAGTCCGTGGCCTGTCCCCCATCAGGATGTTTCGTGCCATCAACCCGCCCGCAATGCAAAATGGAGCCGCGAGTGGAAGCGCCATCACAAGGCAGATCACTCCCTCCAGCCCAAACATCAGCAGAGCCACCCCCAGTATTCCAATCGGAGCCAGGCTCATCCACACCGTCTGGTTCGCTGTTTGGATCGTCTTGCGATTGAACAGCCACGACGAAACGAACCCCATCAAAAACGGCACACCCAGAAACAGCCCCCACGAATACATTGCCAGTATCTTCGTGCCGAACACCACCAGCAGAAGGCCAATCAACGACGCCACCACCACGCCCATCACACGACCGTCCCTTGGGCCCTTCTCCACCGCCGGATCGTCCGCCGAGTCTTTCGATGGTTCCATCACAAGCCACACGAACATCGCATATTTCAAAATCGGAGCAAAATACAGACAAGACCATGCAAGATGCCGCCCGGCATCCCGCAGCCTTCGCACCGTCAGTGCGATCCCCATCCAGAAGAATGGAATCGTAATCGCCAGCATTCCAAACAGCACGTAACTGCCGCGCGGTCGCGCATCGCTCCAGAGAATGACCGGCAGATCGTATCCCCACAGATACGATCTCCCCACAAAATGCCCAGTCATCCACCAGTCGAGTGCGATCTTCAAGCCTGCAAGCAACACCCCGGCAACGAAATACTCCGCGCGCCCAACCCGCCCCTCAAACGAGAACAGCCACTTCAACCAATTCCGTCTCACGCCGTCACCTCGCCTTTCAAACCAACTCAACCTCACGCAGCAAACCCAACACACTCCTCCGCACCGGTCCCAGCACAGGCGCCAGCAGCGGAAGCCTCATCAGCTTCAACAAACTCACCGTCAGATCCATCGACCCATCCACCAGCCGACGAGTCCGCGTCTGTCCCTCGCTCGTGTCGTACAGGAAGTACAGCAACACGCCCATATGCAGAGCCCAGATCGCCCGCGGCATCAGCACACGCAGATCATCCGGAAGCTCCTCACGCTCCAGCGACTCCGCAAACAACGAAATACAATCCTCTCGGATCGCCTTCGTCCCCTCACCAAGAAACGACAGCGGATGCTCCGGACTCCCCGTGTACCGGAACAAGGCCCCCATCAATCTTCGGTCGTCCTTCAAAATGTCCAGCTTCGTGTGAAACAACTGACCCAATCGCTCGCGCAACCCCGCCACCCCAAGCACCTGGGTCTCCGCCACGCGCCGGTGCTCTCCCTGTACGCGGTCGTAGTAAGCCATCACCACGGCCTCTTTACTTGGGAAGTAGTGATACGTCAGCCCCAGCGCGACACCCGCCCGCGCCGCCACCTCTCGCATCGTCGTCTCGTCGAAACCCCGTTCACGAAACAGCCCCACCGCCGTATCGAGAATCTTCGTCTCGAGTAACCTCGCCCCGCCCCGCCCTCTCAGGCGACTGGGGGGCATCAGCGGATTTGTTTGAAATTGAACATGTTCAACAACATCACATGCGCTCAATTAAAGAGTCAAGAGAAATATTGAACATGTTCAATATGCGCAAAATTTTCTTCCGCCCCCTTCTAAAAAGCATCGGTTCCAACTCGATTAAGCGTCCAACTGAGGTTGTAACCGCAAGACTGAACAACTTCTCTTCCAGGAAAGGCTCTACCCCTTGGCTCTCTACGCGGAACCGATCGTTGGCAAGAACGCGCTCAGCAACCAGCTCGCGAAGTTCTTCGACGCCACCTCCGACGCCGTCGTCTTTCTCGACCGCAACTACAACTTCACCTTCTTCAATCGCCGTGCCCAGGAGATCCTCGCCCCCGGCAAGCCCGTCATCGGAGCCAACCTCTTCGAAACCTTCCCCGCCGTCGTCTACCCCAACTCGCCCTACGTTGAAAACTACCGCCGCTCCATGGATCTCGGCCTTCCCGGCGAGTTCGAAGCCTTCTACCCCGAACCCATAAACATGTGGCTCCGCGTCCAAAGCTACCCGGCCGACGACGGAATCATGGTCTACTTCCGCGACGTCACCCAGGAAAAACTCGCCGTCGAAGAGATCCGCCGCAAAACCTTTCAGACGGAGAGCCAGCTCGCCGAGATCGAGACCGTCTACCGCACCGCTCCCATCGGCCTCGCGCTCTTCGACCTGCCCGACTACCGTTACGTTCGCCTGAACGATCGTCAGGCCGCCTTCTTCGGCCTCCAGCCCGAGCAGATCGTCGGCCGCACCCTCACCGAGATGGCCCCCATCGAAGGTCTCCGCGAGCTCTTCGACCAGGTTCGCGACGGCAAGCCTGTCATCAACTACCCGCTCGAAGGCACCCTCATCACCGACCCCGACAACTACCGCTACTGGACCGTCAGCTACTTCCCTGTCTACGGCCCCGATGGCTCCATCCAGGGCATCACCGCCGCCTCGCTCGAGATCACCCAGCAGAAGAAGGCCGAGCAGGCCCTCATCCAGAGCGAAAAGCTCGCTGCCGTCGGACGCCTCGCCAGCTCCATCGCTCACGAGATCAACAACCCCCTCGAGGCCGTCACCAACCTCCTCTACCTTGCCCGGCACAGCGACGACATCACAGAGGTCCGCGGTTATCTCGACAATGCGGAGATCGAACTCCGTCGCGTCGCCGCCATCACCAATCAAACCCTGCGATTCCACAAGCAGGCCACCAGCCCCATGGCCATCCCCGCCGAAACGCTCCTCAAGAGCGTCCTCTCCATCTACCAGGGCCGCATCTCTAACTCCCCCGTCCGCATCTGCGAACGCCATCGCACCCTCCAGCCCATTCGTTGCTTCGAAGGCGAGATCCGCCAGGTCCTCACCAATCTCATCAACAACGCTCTCGATGCCATGAACTCCGAAGGCGGAACCCTCTTCCTCCGAACCCGCCTCGGATGCAACTGGAGCAAAGGCGACCGAGGAATCGTCATCACCATCGCCGACACCGGCTCCGGCATGGACCCCCAAACCCTCGCCCGCGTCTTCGATCCCTTCTTCACCACCAAGGGCATCACCGGAACCGGCCTTGGACTCTGGGTCAGCAAGCAGATCGTCGACCGCCACCGCGGTCAACTCCGCGTCCGCAGCTCCAACTCCCCGCAACGCCACGGAACCGTCTTCAACCTCTTCCTCCCCTTCGACGCCGTCCTACGTTAGAAGACCGATGTCGCAAACCACTCATTCCACAATCTTTGCAAAAACACCTCTGCAAATTCCCCAGCAAAATCGCTTGTCAAGCCCTGTATTCACATAAGCTAATGAAAATAATTGACTTACAAGTTGCCGATCTATTTCCCTCCGCTTGCTAAAATAGAACTACAAGCAAAGAGAAAGCCCCAGCTCAACGCTAGGGCTTTTTCATTTTGCCGCTAACTCACGTGAATGCAATATTTTGGCTCATAAGCCATTTGTTACCAATATCTTGCGATCTAGATATCGCATAAACGACAGAAAATAAATAGCTTGAACCAAAGAGATAGGGGAGGGGGGAGGGGTGCCCCCCAAGGTTCAAGATTCACCCTCGCGCGACAATCCTCCGCATCCTGTTCCAAACTGGAGGAGGAACCCGCACATGAAGAAAAAGCTCCGCATTGGAATCCTCTTCGGCGGCCGCTCAGGAGAGCACGAAGTCTCTCTCCTCTCGGCAGCCTCGATCCTCAAGGCCATCGACAAGAAGAAGTACGACGTCGTCCCCATCGGAATCACCCGCGAAGGCCGCTGGGTCACCGCCGCCGACGCCCACGCTCTCCTCACCGGCAAGCAGCCGCCCGAAAACCCGCGCCTCGCCGGCGACCCCGAAGCCACACCAACCGCAGCCGTCCTCCGCCGCGGCGAAGCCATCATCGTCCCGCCCGTCCCGGCCGAGTCGCTGCAGCCGCTCGAGCTCCACGCCGCAGCCGAACTCGCACCCGCGCGGCCCGCACTCTCGCTCGACGTAGTCTTCCCCGTCCTCCACGGAACCTTCGGTGAGGACGGCACCATTCAAGGCCTCTTCGAGCTCGCCGACATAGCCTACGTAGGCTCTGGAGTCCTCGGCTCAGCCGCCGGAATGGACAAGGCCGCGATGAAGAAGCTCTTCTCCGCCGCCGGACTCCCGCAGACGCCCTATCTCGCCATGCTCCGCAGCGAGTGGCGCTCTGACCCGAAGCGCGCCACAAAGAAGATCGAAGCCGCGCTGAAGTACCCGATCTTCGTGAAACCCGCGAACCTCGGCTCGTCCGTAGGAATCAGTAAGGTCCACGACCGCAGCGAGCTCGCTGCAGCAATGGACCTCGCCGCCTCCTTCGATCGCAAGCTGGTCATCGAACAGGGCGTCGGCGGCCCGGGCGCAAAGCCACGCGAACTCGAAGTCGCCGTCCTCGGCAACGACACACCCGAAGCAAGCGTCGTCGGCGAGATCGTCCCCGGCGCCGAGTTCTACGACTACGAAGCCAAGTACCTGTCGCGACGCCAGCGTGCCCATCATCCCGGCAAAACTCACCGCGGCCGAGTCAAAGCAAATCCGCCAGATGGCCATCGAAGCCTTCAAAGCCTGCGACTGCGCCGGACTAGCCCGCGTCGACTTCCTCATGGAGCCTGCGCAAAGAAGGGGAAAGAAGGCACGCATCTACCTCAACGAGATCAACACCCTTCCCGGCTTCACCAGCATCAGCATGTACCCCAAGCTCTGGGAAGCCTCCGGCCTCCCCTACAAACAGCTCATCGACCGCCTCATCCAGCTCGCCGTCGAACGCCATCAGGAAAAGCAGCAAACTCAGTTCACCCGCGTCTAAACTGAAACCCGCAGGAATCCGGAGGAACATGGACACCATCGGTAAACCTGTCGCTCAACCCTCTCGCAGCCCCGCAGCGACCGCGGTCTCCATCGCCGCGCACGCCGCCGTGATGGCCACGTTTCTCTATCACGCCCGCCACTGGGTCGCTCCAGCCCGCTTTCCCGGAACGGAACACGGACACAACATCGTCCTCAGCTACCTTCCCGGCCGAGCGCCCATGCCCGCCGTCGCTCCGCCACCCAAGGCGCAGCCCATCGAGATAAAAAGCAAGGTCGCGCTGAAGCAGCCTGCGCCCACAACTCCCACGCAAACTTCGCCCAACCGCAACTCGCCCCCCTCCGATCACCCCGACTCAGCCAGCGGCGCCGACGCTTTAGGCTCCGGCAACATTAACATCGCGCTCGCCAAGTACTTCCCGCGGCCCAAACCCGATCTCGCCAGGATGCCGCGCGGCTCCAAAGCCGACGTCATCCTCGACATCACCATCGACGAGAACGGACGCATCTCCGACCTCAAGCTCGTCCAGGGCATCGAGCAGAGCATCGACGAGACAGTGATCGCCACCGTGCGCCAGTGGACCTTCAATCCCGCCAACCGTGACGGCCAGCCCGTTGCCAGCGAGCAGGAACTTCGCTTCCACTACGAAAAGGGCTGAACCGCAACACCAGCTAAAATCTGCCATAACTGCATCTAAAGAATTCCTGTCTAAGGATTCGTGCAGGAGGTGCGCCTTTGCCGGATTGCTTCGCGAGATCAGCACTGCGAGCTACGCGAAGACTTATGCTCGCCCTCACCATCCTCGCGCCACCGTGCCTCGCGCAGAATGCCCCGACGAAATCGGAGCCCAGGACAGCCGCACAACGTAAGCTCGACGAGCGTGTCCCCGGCTGGATCAAGGACTTCAACGTCACCGGCGTCGCCATCGCGTGGATTGAAAAGGGACAGGTCGCCTGGACCGCCTTCTACGGCGAGCAGGTTCCCGGCGGCCCGCCCGCAGGGCCCGCCACCCTCTACAACGTGGCCTCACTGACCAAGCCCATCACCGCCGAGATCGCGCTTCGTCTCGCCTCGTCGGGAAGGATTTCTCTCGATGAGTCCATGGCTGCCTACTGGGTTGACCCCGACATCAAGGACAACCCCTGGACCAAAAAGCTGACGCCACGAATGGTCCTCTCGCACGAGACCGGCTTCCCCAACTGGCGCTACGAGACTAACAACGTCCTCACCTTCCAGCACGAGCCGGGAACGACCTTCGGCTACTCCGGAGAAGGCTTCGACTACCTCGCCCACTTCATGGAGAAGAAGACACGCATCCCCTTTGAAGATATGGCCACCCGCTTCGTCTTCGGCCGAATCAACATGCTGAGCACCTCATACACGCCGCGAGGCTGGTGGAAAGGACGTCAAGCCAAACCCATCGAGCAGGAAGATCGCCTGCGCTGGTCCGGTGCCGATCTGCTGCGCACGACCGTCTCTGACTACGCAGCCTTCATCGTGAGCATTCTGCACAAACAGGACATCACGGAAGAGCTCGCGCAGGAGCGACTCACTATCCCGCGCAACCTCACAACACCCGCAGAGGAATCTGCTATCTGCGAAAAGGCAAAGATGCTGGCACGATGCAGCGTGCAGTCGGGATTCAACCTCGGCTGGCACGTCGTGAAGGTAAACAACGACATCATCCTCGACCACACCGGAGCCGACAGCGATGTGAAGACCTTCGCTTTCCTCATTCCGCGCAAGCAGATCGGTGCAGTCATCTTCACCAACGGTCCTGACGTCGGCCACGAGATGATCGACCATGTCCTCGAAGTGCTTTACCAGAACCCGGTCTACGCCGCCACACTATGGCCGCAGTAACCGTACGCTAGATGACGCGACTGTACACGTAGCCGCCATCATTCAACGCACCCAGCAGTTCCTTCACCTGTTCCGGCCCGCGCGTCTCCAGCGTAATGTCGATCGTCGTATCGCCCAGGTTCACACCGTAGTAGGCGCGGTTGTAAAGCGTGTCCACGATGTTCGCACGATGATGCGCGATCAGCTTCGTCAACTCCGCCAGCGCACCCGGCTTGTCCAGCAGATGAATCCGCAGACGGATCATGCGTCCGTCCTGAACCAAACCGCGCTCGATGATCCGCGATAGCAGCGTTACATCGATGTTGCCGCCGCCGATCACCACCGCCGTCTTCGCTCCCTTCAAAGACGTCTTCTTCTGGATAAGCGCCGCCAGCCCCGCAGCTCCCGCGCCCTCAGCCAGTGTCTTCTCGCGCTCCAGAAGCATCAGAATTGCTGACGCAATCTCGTCCTCGTCGACCGTCACAATCTCGTCGACGTAGCGCTCCACCACAGGCAGCGTCACCTCGCCCGCGCGCCGCACCGCAATACCATCGGCAATCGTTGTGCCCGGCGGAATCGTCACCGGCTGATGCTCCTTCACCGCAGCCGCCATCGAAGGCAGCCGCGAAGTCTGCACTCCAATCACGCGGATCGTCGGATTCGATTCCTTGATCGCGCACCCGATACCGCCAATCAGTCCGCCGCCGCCGATGGGAACAACCACAGCCTCAAGCCCTGGAACCTGCTCCAGCAGCTCCAGGCCAATCGTCCCCTGCCCCGCCATCACCGCCAGATCATCGAACGGATGGATGAACGTCATATCCTGCGCAGCACAGATACGGCGAGCCTCCTCATAGGCCTCGTCGTAGTTTGCGCCGTGCAGCACCACCTCGGCACCAAACCCTCGCGTCGCGGAAACTTTAACGAGCGGGGTCGCCAGCGGCATCACAATCAGTGCGCGAATTCCGCGCTTTGTCGCGTGATAGGCCACGCCCTGCGCATGGTTGCCTGCGCTCGCAGCCACTACGCCGCGTCGCGCCTGATCAGGAGTCAGCAGAGCGATGCGGTTCAGCGCGCCGCGCTCCTTGAAGGCGCCGGTCATCTGCAGGTTCTCAAGCTTCAGATAAACCTGCTGGCCCGTCAACGACGACAGCGTCTGCGAGTGCGCGCATGGCGTGTAATAGATCGCGCCGTTCAGCCGTTCGCGTGCTGCCACCACATCGGCCAGGCTGATCGTCGTCTCGCTCACCACTCGCTCCGTCGTACTCAAAATGTTCTCCTGTCTCAACAGACCACACTACCGCCGCGAACGAAACCTATTCGCCAGCGAAAACTCCTCGCGCAGCCCCGGTGTCCGCAGATTCTCTCGCACATGCGTCAATCGCTGCTCCAGCGCCAGCAGCGTATCGGCAATCGCGTCCGTGTTCGTCAACGCCACATCGCGCCACATGCTGTAAGGACTCGCGCCGAGCCGCGTCGTCTCTCGCAGCGCGCGCCCGCCGATCGCAGCGATCTCTGGCGCATCGCCGAACTTCTCCTCCAGCAGCGCTGCTAGCGCTGTCGAAAGCATCTGCGGCAGATGGCTCACCCACGCGCACATCTCATCGTGCCGCGCCGCATCCATATCGAGCATCCGGGTACCGAAGAACCCAACCCAGCCGCGCCACTCTTTCTCAATTTCGGTCGGCTCGCTCCTCGTCGGTGTAAACAGCCACATCGCACCGTTGAACAACGTCCCCTCGGCCAGCAGCGCACCGCCCGACTCCTTGCCCGCCATCGGGTGCCCGGGAAGAAACGTCGCCTGGCCTTCGCCACCGTACAGCTTCGCAGCCAGTTCCGTGATCTCGAGCTTCGTGCTGCCCACATCTGTAATCAGCTGCCCCGGACTCATCGCAGGAGCAAGCTGTTGCATCCATTCCTTGATGGCGAGCACCGGAACCGCCAGCACGATCACCTGCGCGTCCCGTGCCAGTTGCAGCGCCTCCAGCTGATTCTCCACCGTGTTATCGAGCGCGCCCATCTCCTGCGCTGCACTCAGCTCCAGCGCGCTCTGGTCCCATCCATCGATCCGCCCCGCAAATCCGGCCGCACGCAGCGCGAGCCCGATCGATGCTCCAACCAGCCCGGTCCCGATGATGAGTACCCGCTCCATCATGCAATGCCACCATCCTTTATGCGACTGCTCGCCCAACGACTGGCGCCAGCTGCTTCAACTGCGCGATAAGTTTTTCCAGCTGTTCCGGATACATGCTCTGAGCTCCATCGCTCATCGCCTTATCCGGGTTTGGATGCATCTCCATCAGCAATCCGTCCGCACCTGCAGCCACAGAGGCCAGCGCCATCGGCGGAACCAGGTCGCGAATCCCCACGCCGTGCGACGGATCGCCCAGCACCGGAAGATGCGTTAGCTTCTTCAGCACCGGAATCGCAGAGATGTCCATTGTGTTGCGAGTGTACGTCTCATACGTGCGGATGCCGCGCTCGCACAACATCAGGTCGTAGTTGCCACCTGAAAGAATGTACTCGGCAGACAGCAGAACCTCTTCGATCGTCGCAGAGATACCGCGCTTTAGCAGGCACGGCTTACGCACGTGGCCAAGCTCACGCAGCAGATTGAAGTTCTGCATGTTGCGCGCGCCAATCTGGAAGACGTCGATGTAAGGCAGCATCGTCTCGATCTGCGAGATCTCCATCACCTCGGTGATCACCAGCAGGCCGGTCTCATCCGCGACCTCGCGCAGCAGCTTCAGACCTTCGACTCCCATGCCCTGGAAGCTGTACGGCGAGCTGCGCGGTTTGTACGCTCCGCCGCGCAGGAACTGCGCGCCGGCGGCCTTCACCTGCTTCGCACTCAGCAGAATCTGCTCGCGCGACTCCACCGAGCACGGCCCCGCCATCACCACAACTTCTTTGCCGCCCACCACAACGCCGTTCGCAAACTTGATCTTTGTTCCTTCAGGACGAAAGTTCCGTCCCGCCAGCTTGTACGGCGACGAGATGCGATACGCATCGTGCACGCCCGACAGCACCTTGAACTCCGCCACATCGAAGTGCTCCGGAGTTCCCACGCCCGCCAGAATCGTCTGCGCGGCTCCCGTGGTGCGGTGGACGTTGAAGCCGAGCTCAACCATCCGCTCGATCACGAGTTGAATATTCTCTTCACTTGCCTCGCCCTGCATTGCTACGATCATCGTCTCGTCTTCGCTTTCTCGTATGTAACTCAATCTGTTTCAAACTTGTGCCGGATCTTCATCCGCTAATCACGATGTTTCTGCAGCGCTCGCATCACGTCGATGATTCGCTCATAGATATCGACGATCTCTGCGTCCGACAGCGGTCCCGGATTCGCGCGTCGAACATGGTCAAACACATCGTTCTCCCGCTTTGGCTCATACACCGGCAGGTCGGCCTTCTGCTTGAGTTCGCCGATAGCCCGTGCGGCCGTCGCCCGTTCGTTGATAAGGCGAACAATCTGTTCGTCGAGCCCATCAATCTTCTGCCGCCAGTCAGCAATCTCCATCGAATGTCCTCACATCGCAGGTTTCGGGTGCATCTTTCATCATAACTGCCAGTCATGCGCTCACCGGCTCTCGCAATCGCCACTCCTAAAAGTGGCGAATCTCCGTGAAGTGAATGCGTACTCATACGCGCAACTCCGCAACAAACTTGCCGACCGCAGCGGCAGCCTGCTCCGGCGCGGTCTTCTCGATCAGCTGCACAATCGCGCTTCCGATCACCGCCGCATCGGCAAATTCACCCACGGCCTTCACGTGCTCCGCGTTCGAAATCCCAAACCCCAGCGCAACCGGCAGCTTCGTAAACTGCTTCAGCCGCGAGACCACCTGCGCCGCATCGCTCGTCAGGCTCGTCTGCGTCCCCGTAATCCCCGTGCGCGAGATCGCATACACAAACCCCTGCGAGTTCTCCGCAATCGCCTTCAGCCGCGCATCGGTCGAGGTCGGCGCCGCCAGAAACACCGGCGCCAGCTTGTTCGCATGCATCGCCTCCAGATACTCGCCTGCCTCTTCCACAATCATGTCGGTCAGCAGAACACCATCCGCACCAGCCTCAGCCGCACGCGCACAGAAATCCTTCATCCCCATCCGCACCACAGGATTCAGATAGCTGAACAGAATCAGCCCCGCCTGCGGCCGCGCCGCACGAAGTTCCTTCGCCACGCCAAGCACATCGCTCAGCCGCACACCCTTCGCCACCGCACGCTCACTCGCCCGCTGAATCACCGGCCCATCCGCCAGCGGATCGCTGAACGGCACACCCAGCTCAATCACATCCGCGCCATTATCAATCGCGGCCAGCGCAATATCGCGCGTCGTCGTCAGATCGGGATCACCCGCGGTGAGATAAACAACCAGGCCAGGGCTTTTTGAAACCTAACAGGCATTGCTTCTGAACTCCTCGTCTTGCGTCAAGCGGATGTTACTTGCACTCTATGTCCACGTGAAGATCCGCAATGAGCCTTAATATGTCCGCAGCAAGAAACCAATCACACATGGTTTCGCTGATCAGGTTGTAAACGTGAATAGGTTCCGTAGAACTTCTTTGACAGATCGGCGACTGTCTCACGCTTCAACGACAGTGAGCCGGCCAAGTAAGCTAGCTGCTCGACAACGAGCACCATTCGTCATACTCATACTGCCAGCACCACTCTGCTCCACGTCTCTGAGCAAGCCCATCAGGTGGTCCAGGGTCACCGATTCGCTTCACCCAACTCGGCTGAATTTCTAGAAGGCGAGTGATCTCATCTGGATCAAATTCTCCACTGAGTCAGAAATAAGGGTGCAATATCTGGCTCATCCTCTCGCACCTTTCAAATCCAGCTCCCGCGAAAGAATCCCCATATCCTTATCCCCGCGCCCCGACAGATTCACCATCAGCACATCCGTCTTCGCCATCGTCGGAGCCAGCCGAATCGCCTCCGCCACCGCATGCGCGCTCTCGAGCGCCGGAAGAATCCCCTCCGTCCGCGCCAGCGTTACCGTGGCCTTCAGCGCATCCGCATCCGTGCACGACGTATACGTCGCGCGCCCCGAGTCATGCAGCATCGCATGCTCCGGCCCCACGCTCGCATAGTCCAGCCCCGCCCTCACCGAGTGCGTCGCCGCAATCTGCCCCGCGTCATCCTGCAGCACATAGCTGTACGTCCCCTGCAGAACACCCGGAACACCGCCGCCCACCTTCATGAACCGAGCCGCATGCTCGCCCAGCGCCGTCCCTCGCCCACCAGCCTCCACGCCAATCAGCTGCACATTCGCATCGTTCAGAAACTCGTAGAAAGCCCCAATCGCATTCGAGCCCCCACCCACACACGCGACCACAGCAGTCGGCAGCTTGCCCTCGTGCTCCATAATCTGCCGCTTCGCCTCAATGCTGATCACGCGATGAAAGTCCCGCACCATCGTCGGGTAAGGATGCGCGCCCAGCGCCGACCCCAGGATGTAGAACGTCGTCCGCACATTCGTCACCCAGTCGCGCATCGCCTCCGAGATCGCGTCCTTCAGCGTCGCCGACCCCGCGCTCACGCCGCGCACCTCCGCGCCCAGCAGCCGCATCCGGTAGACGTTCAGCTCCTGCCGCCGCATGTCCTCGTCGCCCATGTAGACCACGCACTCCATGCCCAGCAGCGCGCACACCGTCGCCGTCGCCACGCCATGCTGCCCCGCGCCCGTCTCCGCGATGATGCGCTGCTTCCCCATGCGCCGCGCCAGCAGCCCCTGCCCCAGAGCGTTGTTGATCTTGTGCGCTCCCGTGTGCAGCAGGTCCTCGCGCTTCAGATAGATCTTCGCGCCGCCCAGCTGCTCGCTCAGCCGCTTCGCAAAGTACAGCGGAGTAGGCCGCCCGACGTAATCCTTCAGCAGCCCCGCCAGCTCCGTCTGGAACGCCGCATCCTTCTGGGCCTCCGCGTAGGCCGCCTCCAGCTCCTCGAGCGCAGCCATCAGCGTCTCCGGCACATACCGCCCGCCGTACACTCCGAACCGCCCCGCAGCCGATCGCACCGGACCCGCCGGACTCACCAGTGCCGCCGTCGTGTTTCCTATCGCCCCTGTCACCGTGCTCATATCCGCTCCTCGCTCTGCCAAAAAGCAAAAACCGCAACCTTGTCGGTCGCGGCTCGTGTGGATGTCGAATCTCGTCTGAACTTCAGCTTGCTTTCAGCTAATCCCTCAGAAGACCCTACTCCGCCGATGCCGCTACCGGATACCAGTAGCGGTAAATAAAGCTAATAAATCGGCTGGAATGACGAATCATCTTGTCCTCAACCATACATGGAGCACGCCCGCGCCGCAACTCGTTGGCTGATCAGTAAACAGATAGGGCCACAACCTGCCACACGTCACGGTTCCAGCACAAACTTCCGTATCGCCACCTGCGCTCCCGTCGTCGCGCGCGCCGGAGCCGAATGCACTACCACAATAATCTCGTCGAACATCACACCATCCATCGCCGCCGGAACCGGAAACCGCAGCTTTTCTTCCGCAGGATTCGCCGCCGTCGGCCCTCTCAAACTCGGTAGCCGTTCGCTCGAAGGAATCGCAACCGTCCCCAGGTAGTGGGGAGCCTGCGCCGCATTCACTGCATTTACCCGCTCCTTCGGTGAGTTGGCATCCGACCGCTTCCGCACCCACAGCTCCAGCGCGATCGTTCCCTCGCGCCGATCGCCGTTCTGCACCACCAGGTCCATCGCGCTGCAGCATCCCAGGTCCATCGGCGTATCCAGCTTCTGGTGCGCCTCCATCAGCAGCGGATAGCGATCCGACGACCGTATCGTCGTCTTCAGCGTGCTGCCCTTCACCACCTTCGCCGTCGGCCGTGGCTGTTTGTCGGGAGCCTTGAAGAACCAGTACTGTCCGTCGAACGGAATCTCCATCGGCTCCGCAAGTCTTGTGCTGAACGTCGGCACCAGTTCCCGCTTCACCGGCAGCGAGATCTTCTTGTGCTCGTCGCTCGACGGCAGCAGAATGATCCCCACATAGCCTTCGTTGTTTTCAGCCTGCGCGTTCGGTACCGCACCGGCGGCCAGCGGAGTGGGCTTTCCATGCAACCCCCGCCACGGACCGCCAGGAAAAGGGCTCACCCGCAGATAAGGGATCAACGCAATCACCGTAAAGACAAACGCAACAGCAGCCATCCCCACCTGTCGTGGGCGCGAGATGATCGATGCCACACCCGCATTCGAACCGGCATATACCTGGGCCTTCCGGCTCGCTCTCCATCCCAGCACCGCCGCACTCACACCCAACACGACCGATGCCTCTGTGAGCCACCGCGCAGCCACCATCGCCACCGCCGCTTCAATCAGCAACGCAAGCAGCAACGACGGCACGATCATCCGCCGAAACGCACCCGCCTCAAACTGAAAACCCACCGCATGCTCTGGCGGACGCAACTCATCCCGAGCCTCTGGCGCCGCCTCCACATCGCATCGCTTGAGAAAGATTCCCAGGCTCGCCAGGCACACGCACGCAGCCAGCAACATCAGCGGCGACCACGTCTCCACAAATAGCACCCACGCCGGAATCCACAGGGCCGCAAGACACGCCGACTGCACCAATGGACTCGCAACCCGCCGACTTCCCGAAGCCGCTTTGGCGGAGATCATGCGCACCACAAATCCGCACACCATCACCGCGACACACAGCAACGAAGCTGCCAGCACCACAGCCCCAAATCGAGGAAGCGTTCCCCGCCGCAGCCACGAACACGCAAACTCCAGCACAAGCGCTGCCGCAACAATTCCGGGAATCATCAGCCAAACTGGAACCCGCGTCGCGACGCTCGCTCCCGAACCCGTCTGCAACTCCGCACGGTCGGCCATGGAAACCTCCGATGACTCCAGAAGAATCGCACGAAACTGCTTGTTCTGAAGTAAGACCGGAGATATTTCTTCCGTAGTCGCCCTAGTCCACCGGCGACTTGCCCCAGCTGAACCGTCGCCCCACGATCGCCTTCACGATCACATGGTCCGTCGAAGCCGTCGCTCCCCAACCCACGCCAAAGTTCAGCTCCCACTTCGGCGAGACATTCAGGTCCGTTACCGCGAAGATCTGCTGCTGCTGATCGTGCAGCGGACTGAACGACCACACCCGTCCATACGCACCGTAGTATTCAAACCCACCCGAGACCTTCTTCGTGAAGTCGTACCCCACCTTCGCAGCTGGCGCGAAACCAACGCCCTGGTTCGTGTCCGGCCCGTGCCATGTGCGCTCCAGCGCCGGGTTCACTGCAAAGTACCATCGACCCACCGACTTATCTACGATCGGCCGTATCTCCCACGTCCACGTATCCGGCGAGTACTGCGACCTCTGGTACCCCAACTCCGTCGAGACGCTTACTCCCACCGGCCAGTGCCACGAGTCCGGAACCCGCACCCGCGGACGAATATGATCTCCGACCCACTGCACTCCATGGCCGTTCTGCCAGCTCGTAAAGAGATAAAACCCAATCTCCGACCAGTTGTTCAGCCCCAACGTCGCCTCTACCGTCTCGTGCAGCTGATGGTTGGTCGGATACGTGCCATCATCCGTCTTCGTCGAACCCTCAGGCGTGAAGTTCGAGTGCAGCTCCAGCATCAGGCTCTTCGGCGCAACCGTGTCCGACCCATACACCTGTATCTCATAGTTGCCCTGCGCCCGCGCATCAACGCCCGCGCCTAGCAGCACGACCGACACGACCAGATACAGCAGTCTCCATTGACCCGGCAAATCCTTCTCCCGTAAGCCTTCAAGAAAATCAGGAACACCGGAACAGCATCATGAAGCCCATGTCCATGTGGTCCTGCTGGTGGCAGTGAAACAGCGAAAGCCCCGGCGCATTCGCCGTGAACTCCACCTCCGCCTCCGTACCCGCCTTGACTAGAACTGTGTCCTTAAGGATACCGCGCGTCTCGCGACCGTTCATTCTGCGCAGCTCAAAGGTGTGCCGATGCAGATGCACCGGATGATCATCCATGCTCTTGTTACGAAACACGAGACGGTAGCGCTGTTCCTGGTGCAGCGCCACCGTCTCCGTGTCAGGAAACGACCTTCCATTGATCATCCAACGATCCATCGCCCCATGCCCTGCAAACTTGGCCTCAAAGACCAATGGAATCGCAACAACATTAAGCCCCACTGAAGACGACTCTCCATCAGGCCGCAGAGCGTTTGCGCCAGACTGAAGCCCGTCTATACCGAACTGCACATAGTCCCACTCCAGCGTCTGCGGCTGCTGCCACACCGGCTTGCCCCCGCGTCCCGCATACTCCACTACCATCCCCATCCCCGCCGCCATCACACTCTTTCGCACCTCGCCCATCACCCAGACGCCGGGATTGTCCATCACCACCTCGGCGCATACACGTTCCGCAGGCGACAGATGCAGCATTCTCACCACCTGCGGTGTCGGCACCGCATTTCCATCGAGCGCCAACACCCGAAAGGAATGTCCGGCCATCGCGATCCAGTGCGGATCCGTCGCGCTCGTATTCACAACATGCAGCAGCACCCGCTCACCCTGCTTCACCCGTAGAGGCTCGCCAAATCCCAGCTTTCTCCCATTGATCGTCGACACGTTATAGATCGGAGCCATCGACCCGTCGTCGCTCCCCACCATCACGCCATCCCAGTCATGCAGTGCAAGAAACACCTCCTGGTCGTAGCGAGCAGGATTCTCCTTCGGCTCCACAAATAGAAACCCGAACTGACCCGAGTACAGGCCGCGCTTCAGGTCCTTCCCCGCCATCACATGCGTGTGATACCAACGAAATCCCGCGGGCCGCGGCGTAAATGTGTACCTCGCGCTCGCACCCGAAGCAATATGCGGAGTTCCTTCCTCCATCGAGCCGTCCACCTCCGGCGGGAGAAACAACCCGTGCCAGTGCACCACCTCATCGTTGCCGCTGCTATTCGCAACGTCCACCGTCACCGCAACGCCTTCCCTCATTCGCAGCAATGGCCCCGGAACCTGCCCGTTGTACGCCACGGTTTTAACAAACTTCTTCGGAGCAACCTCAAGCGTATAAGGTGCAATCGTCAGCGAATAATCCGCGGCCGCGCGCTCATCGGCGCCTCTCCCCAACACCGACGCGCCTGCCGCCATGCCTGCAAGTCCAATAAATTCACGTCGGGTCGTCACACTCAGAATCCTAAACCCTGCACTCTCAATACCGAATCAACTGCAACCATCGCGTCATTGGCAACCTGGCCACTCTCAGGCAACCATCTCCCCAGTTGTCGAAATTTATCTTTCGCCGCGTGGCCAGCCTCTGAATGCAGATGTGCAATCCAACGTCTTCAGGAAACACATGGAGGCATAATGAAACTCCACCGCGTAGCAGCAGTTGCAACACTCGGAACTTTTCTTTCGTTCCCCGTCTCACTCATAGCCCAGGAATACGCACTCCTTCAACACGTCTCGCAATCCGCACACGATCGCGCCGAGCGCGAGCAGACAGAGAAAGATCATCGCAATCACACCGGGGCCAAGATCGTTGGAGGCTCAGCCGCTGGCGGCGCCGTGGTCGGTGCTCTTGCCGGAGGCGGTAAAGGTGCCCTTATCGGCGGCGCAGTAGGTGCGGGCGCAGGAGCAATCGGTAATAAAGTCCGCAAGGACAAAGCTGTCAAAGACCGCGAACAGCGCGAGTCGGAATACCACCACAATAGTCACGACCACGACTATCCCCGCTAATCTCTGCGCAAATAACTTGCATGGGAATCTACAGCACTACCATGCTTAGAAGTGCGCGCGGTATCAGGGGAGCTGTACCCGCGCGCACGGCGGGTGCGGGATCTACACCTAGATCTTTTGCACCCGCTGGACTTCTCTTACGCCAGGCACTCTCCGCAGACGCTCTTGCGAGGCGGTTCAGATGCCGCACATCCACCGTCTCAATTACAAAGTCCACAATCGCCATCCCGTCTTCATGCGGCTTCGAATCCACGCTACGTATATTCGTTCCGTCGTCCGAGATGATCGCAGTGAACTCCTTCAGCATCCCCGTGCGATCCTCGCAGATCACCGTCAGCTTCACCGGATAAGTCTGCTGCTTCGTTACCCCCGGCTCCGTTGGCGTCGGCGCCCACTCCACCTGGATCCTGCGGTCCGACTCATACAGCAAATTCTGCACATTCGGACAGCTCCGCGCATGCACCGCCACTCCCTTACCCCGCGTCACGTAGCCGATAATCTCCTCGCCACGAATCGGGTTACAACAGCGTGCGCGATACACCAGCAGATCGTCCTGCCCCTCCACCTGTAGCGACTCCGAGCCCTTGCCGAAGAAGACGCGCTTCACCGCCTCCGACATCTGCCCCAACGTGTTGCCGACTGTACCCGGCTCAGACTGCGCAGGCTCCGGCGCCATCGTCGATCCCGGCTCCAGCTTGTTCAGCACCTGCCGCGACGAGTACTTACCAAACCCCACCGCCGCCAGCAACTCCGCCTCGCTCGTCATGCCATACTCGGTCGCCACGCGGTCATAATCCGCCGTCGTGAACTTACCCAGAGACAGCTTGAACTTTCTTGCCTCGCGGTCCAGCAGCTTGCGGCCAATCTCCATCGCGCGCTGACGCTGATGCTCATTCAGCCAGTGCTTGATCTTGTTGCGCGCCTTGCTGCTCTTCGTAAAACTCAGCCAGTCGCGGCTGGGAGTGTGCCCGGCCTGCGTCGTGATCTCCACGATGTCGCCGTTCTTCAGCTTCGTCCGCAGCGGAACGATGCGCCCGTTCACCTTCGCGCCCGTCGGTCGTATTCCCCACCTCGGTGTGGATCGCATACGCAAAGTCCACCGGACTCGCGTCCTTCGGCAACACCACAACCTTGCCCTTCGGCGTAAAGGTGTAGACCTCCTCCGGGTACAGGTCGATCTTCAGCGTCGACATGAACTCGTTGGGATCGGTCATCTCGCGCTGCCACTCCATCAGCTGACGAACCCACGCCAGCCTCTGCTCGTCCTTCGCGCTTACGTTGTCGTCCGCCTTGTACTTCCAGTGCGCCGCGATGCCCTCCTCTGCGACGCGGTGCATATCCTCCGTGCGGATCTGCACCTCGAACTGGTGTCCGCCCTCCGCAATCAGGGTCGTGTGCAGCGACTGATACAAATTCGGCCGCGGCATCGCAATGAAGTCCTTGATGCGTCCCGGCACCGGCCGCCATATCGAGTGCAACAACCCCAGCAGCGCATAGCAGTCCTGAACCGTCTGCGTAATCACGCGCACCGCCAGCAGGTCGTACACCTGGTCCACAGGAATCTTGCCCTCCTGCAGCTTCTGCTGGATCGAGTACAACCGCTTGATCCTCGACTCCACGCGCCCCGTGATCTTGAACTCGCGCAGCTTCTCTTCCATGCGCGCAACGATCTTCTTCAGGAACTCCTCGCCCGCACCGCGCAGCGAATCCACCTCAGTCGACACCTGCTCGTACGCAAACGGATCGGTATAGCGAAACGCCAGGTCCTCAAGCTCGCCGCGCAGCTTGCCCATGCCCAGCCGGTGCGCCAGCGGAGCGTAGATCTCCAGCGTCTCGCGCGCGATCTTCTGCTGCTTCTCCGGCTTCAGGTGCTCCAGCGTGCGCATGTTGTGCAGCCGATCAGCAAGCTTGATGATCACCACGCGAACATCCGTCACCATCGCCAGCAGCATCTTGCGAATGTTCTCCGCCTGGTGGTCCTCGCGATTCGCGAACTTGATCTTGTCCAGCTTCGTCACGCCTTCGACGATGTGCGCCACCTGCTCGCCGAAACGCTTCCCTATCTCCTCCGAGCTGACGTCCGTATCTTCCACGGCGTCATGCAGCAGCCCCGCCGCAATCGCCGTCGAGTCCATCTTCAGCTCCGCCAGTACCTGCCCCACCTCCAGCGGATGAATCACATACGGCTCGCCGCTCGCCCGCTTCTGCCCCTCATGCTGCTGCAGGCAGAACTCCCACGCCTTGCGAATGATCTCCAGATCATCCCCCGGCCGGTTCGCATGCACCGTATCCAGCAGCTTCTGAAATTTGTCGTCGATGATCTTGATCTCGCTCGCCGGAAGCCACGCCAGGTACGAAGCTGAGGACTCTCTCACCGGCGCAGACAATCCCGCACCCGAAGCAGCCTCTGTAACCTCAGCCGGTGGAGCTACTTGCAGCTCAACACCCGCATCAGCAATGGAATTCAGCGGCTGGCCCTCAGATGGAGTTTGCGTCCCAGGCTTCGTGGAGGCCGGGTTAGCGATTGCCATAGCCCATTATAGGCTGCCCCTCGGAGGATCGCAGCACTCACGCATTCGGCTAGTGATTCAGTTCGGAATTCGCCGGGCTCAGTGTCCGATGATGCTAACTGTCTCTATACAGAGCTTGCAGGTGATGGCCGCATCGGTAGCGGTTCGCCAAGGACGGTCGATGTTATCTTGACACGCGCAGACTGCTTATGAGTAATGGCACGATCTCCCTACTCACTTTTGTATTGTTGAGCGCCGTCGCTTTTCTATCCAGGTACCGGCATACACGTTTGTGCAGGCACTAAGGCACCGCGGCATCGCTGAGACAGCAGCCGACGGTTAGTCAAGATTGCGATCAGGAACCGTCGTTAAAGAACTTCGCTCGGGTTCGGGCTGCTGATCACATCGCTCGAATTAAGGCACCTTGGATAGCCATCGACCGGAGATCATGCATAACTGATGCAATCGAGCTGGATCCCTTACTGGAATGAATATCGCGGCCGCTGCTATTGGCAGCCGACGCCTCGAATGCCCGCAACGCACTGGAAGACCTATAGTGAGGAGGCCATTGCGCATCGCTGCTCAGACCTGACGATGAACAGTCGGACATGGCGGCTCATGCGCTTGAGCTCTAGGCAATTCAATCGAGGAGACCATCCGGCAGGCCGATTCCTTCCACGAGCATCTCCTCGCGGACGCTCGGAGCGAATACCGAAATGTCGTGCGTCAGAGATGGATCATCGTGTAGAACAATCGGAGGGCACTATCCCCAAACCGATCATCGCTATGCTATCGCTTGGCTCACCATCATCTTTGCCAGCTACGGCTATCGCGCGCCGAAGAATGCCATTGTCGTTTCGATGCTCTTCCTATCCGCACTGTTGATCTCCGGATCGCTCTATCTGGTGCTCGATATGGATATCCCGTTCAAGGAGCCCGATTCGGATCTCTTATGAGCCCTACCACCGCGCGTTGATCGAAATACAAGCCCCTTGAATGATCAGTCACGGTCGCCTTCAAGCATGTTTAGAAGAAGATTTGGGTTCGTCCGATAGACCGACTTCGTGAGCTGGCAATAAGAATTCGAACGTTGACTGGCCCACATTCTCTGACTCAACTGACATCGAAAGAATGTGGGCGCAGCCACTATTGGTTATTGGTTATTTGCAGCAACCGCTGCCATCACAACAGGCAGGATTGTCACAGCACGTATAGGCCGTTGCGGCCTGGGCCGGCAACGAAACCAAAAGGAATGCGGCAACTGCGAATGCAAGTACCTTGAATTTCATAACGATCTCCTTTTGAGCAAGCTAGTGAGAGGTATGGCACAGCAAACCTTTGCCGTGCTGCTCATGTGCAAGGAGAGATGATCTAGATACGAAGATCGTCTTTGAGATCGAATACCGTACGTCGGTAATGGAAGCCTGGGGTTAGTTCGCGAAAGGATGCGATGACCGCCGGGCCGATCCCATAGCTTCGAGTCTTTTTAACCTGTGAAACAGACCTTGGCCGCTCCTGTTCGGTTGTGCTTCTTGTCGCAATCGGAGCAGACAACCGGCAAGCCGGGCACGAGCCGTTCGGAGTATTTGTTGATTGCGGGCAGCAAGGTGATCGTTCAGGCTGACACAGCGGGAACTCGGCAGAGGCGTGCTCGGCAAAGACCGCGGTCGTGACCCATAAGCAGGCTAAAAGCACCGGCAAGAGACCGCGAAGATGCTTGCGAACCGTCACATGCACACTCTAACGCCAATCATGAAGGGCTGCAATCGACTCAAACGCATGATCAGGTATCGTTCCCTTACAAACTGACTTTTCTACGCGCAAGAACGGACAGCTATGACGTCACCCCTCAACTCTCAGATTGCGCCTTTTCGTACCGTATCTCGGGTCACATCTGTTTCGGCAGCCATTGTCATCGTCCTCTTCTTTATCTGCTGTGTGCACACCGCAAAGTCTGATTCAGTGACGTGGGATGAGTCTCAGCATCTCTATTCAGGATGGCTCGCCTGGGAGCGTGGAGACTTCGGTTACAACCCTGAGGTTCCCCCTCTGGTGAAGATGTGGGACGCAACTCCGCTTCTGCACCGGGAGATCAGGCAGCCGGCATTTACCGGCGATCCCTTAAGAAAGAGGGTTTCGTACTCGGGCAGCGCTTTCTCGCAGCCAATGGCATCGATCGCACCTTGATCCCCGCCCGCATCATGGCTTCTCTCCTTACCGCTCTCCTCGCCACGCTGCTCTTCTTTTGCGCGAGGGAGATGTTCGGTGACAAGCCGGCCATCTTTGCCCTATTGCTGTTTTGTCTGGACCCCAATTTCCTCGCTCACGGCGCTTACGTGACCACGGATATTGGGGCCTCGCTCACCATGCTCGCCGCGGTCTATGCGTTCTACAGATACCTGAAACGTCCTGCAATCGCCAGAATCATCATCTTGGGGTTCGCCGTTGGACTGGCGATGACCGCCAAGTTTACCGGTGTCTTCATTGTTCCGATATTGTGCCTCATCGCGGCGATCGACTATTGGCTGTTCAAAAGATGAATCTGCGAGCCAGTCTCCTTCGCCCCGGCAATGGATCACAGCGATCGTGGTGGCTTTGGGCATCGGAGTGGGATGCATCTGGACGATCTATCATTTCCGCTATGCTGCTCGTCCTGGCTCTCTGCAACTGAACCCAACGAGCCAGCAATACCTGCAGAGCCTCACCTCGCCCGTGGCTCGTCGCGTGCTCGACGACGGCCGGTAAGCTTCACCTGTTGCCTGAGGCCTACATCTACGGTTTAGCCGATACCAAGATCTCAGCGGCCAGTCTTCCCAGTTACCTCTTCGGCCGAGACTACGCAGGCGCTCCGCGCTGGTACTTTCCCGCCGCGTTCCTCATTAAGAGCACGCTGCCGTTCCTCATCCTGCTCGGAATGACGATCGTTGTCATACTCCGAAGGCGTTGGCCCATGCGCCGCGAGATCGTCTTTTTGACGATCCCTCCGCTCTTCATCTTCCTACTGTCGGCCTCTTCCGATCTCGGCATCGGATACAGGCATCTGTTTCCGATGTTCCCCATGCTCTACATCCTCATCGCGGGCTGCGCAGCGCACCTCGTCTCTAAGAATCCAAAACTCATCTATGGATTTGCTGCCTTATTGCTCTGCCAACTCCTCACAACAGTCACCGCGCGCCCCGGACTGCTGGCCTATGCGAACGAAGCGTGGGGAGGACCATCGAAGACGCACCTCTACCTCTCGGACTCGAACGCAGACTGGGGGCAACAACTCAAAGCAGTCAAACATTACCTCGACACGCACCCCTCTCAACCCTGCTACTTCGCCTACTTCGCACAAGGACCCGTCGACTTCAGAGACTACGGAATCAACTGTCATGTGCTTCCGACAGGATCAGCTTTATGGACGGGTATCGATACCATGCGTTTCGGTGATGACCCGAAGATATCGGGTACGCTCCTGATCAGCGATGGCGTGTTGGCGGGCGCAGACATCCCCGGCAAGGGAAACCCCTACGCTCCATTCGTATCGCTTCAACCCGCAGCGACCATCGACCGCGGAGTCTACGTCTATCAAGGTCAATTCACCCTCGGCACCGTCGCAACGCTCGAACACATTGCCGCAGCCGAAGATCTCGCCAGGCAACAAAACTTCGCAGATGCCATCCGTGAAGCCCGAACCGCAGCGAACCTAGACCCGAACAATCCCACGGCCCACATGATTCTGGGTGATGCGTTGGCTGCAACAGGTGACGCTGCATCGGCCCAATCAGAGTATGCTGCTGCGCTTCAATCGTCGGAACTTGATCCTGCCTTTCAAAAGAGCCTGCTCAACCAGCTTCAGGCGAAGACAAAACACTGAACGGATCACCGTCTCGCAGACTAAGGCTTGATCAACTGCCGCTGCCCATTCTTATTCGTCAGCGACAACGATGGATCACCGCCCTGCGCGTCCAAAACTACATAGGCAGGATCGACTCCCCCGCCAAGACTGACTCCGGAGCCTTCCTCCGAGGTCGCGATCTTCACCGTAGGCCTACCGTCAGGGCGAATCAGGCGCAATAGCACCGTCTCCGGATACACCTTGCCATCGTTCGAAACCCTCCCATCAGCCGCACGCGCAGGCCCTGCAGGAGCAATCTTGATCGACGCCCGCACCCTCCCCTGCTCATCCACAATCTCCAACCCACGCGCTCGAAGCATAGACGCAGGAGCACTCGCCTCAACCGTTCGACTCTGGTGAAACAACATAACGATCATGATTCCAAAATTGATCACTGTGAGGCCAATCATCACGCGCTGGGCTTTCATAGGCTCCCCCTTCGTGTCCGGCAAATCCGCAACTCTCGTGGTCGAGTCTACGCCGCACTAAGGATTCAGCGTGTCGTTCTGTGCAAAGCCCTTCTCAAGCTCGCGCCGAACCTCCGGTGTATCTTCCCGCACACCGCATCGTCCGAAGCTGAGTGGCGTGTCCTTGGTTACGAGTTCTAGCTTGCTGTCATCCAGGTTGAGAAACACGATGTATCGTCTTCCGGGAATCACGGGTACAGCTTCGCTTGACGGCAAGCTATCTATTTCCCAATAAAGTTCGTTGGTACTTACCATCGCCCCAGGCAGCCACGGAGCCGTCTCCTTGAGAGAACTGACAACCCGGACCTTGGCGACTTCGTGGTGGAACTCGCCATAGTCCTCCTTAACCTTCACGGTCTTCGTTGAAACCGCCTCGACAGCCAGAACGTAGCGGGCATCCCGCGCCTGCGCCCAGATAGGAATTGCGCTGCAGGGTGGAGGCAGCGGCGGTGGCTTAGGCACAGAGGGACTGGATTCGTATTCGTCGTCATACAGGTGCCATTCTTCAACTGCGGGCAGCAAATCTACAATCCGCGCACAAGGGTTGAACCGGGTAAAGCAGGAAAAATCATAAGAGGTCAAACGCTCAATCTCGGCAGGTGGCGTACGGGTGGAATAGTAGACAGACACTATCTGGCAGGCGATCTTGCAGCCACCAGGTCTTCCCACTTTGTAGTATGGATGTCCAGCCAGACTCTCATCGCCGCCCATAAATGACAACGTATCCTCTGGTGTCGGATGAAGCCTCTGATAACTCCTTGCACTAACAGAAAAAGTCCAATCGAAATCGAGGTAATCCCCTGTTCGTACCCTCCTCCTGGGAACGCTGACACCTATCCAGGTGCCTTCCCTCCAGATGGTCCCGTCGTGAACCGTAAAGGAGGCATGAAACACTGTGACGCGTCCGCCAAACCATTGATAAAGATTCAACCGGTCGTGCCTGAGTAGCCAATCCAGCCAAGCGGGCGGAGCATGGCGCCTGTAAGAGGCGATGCTGTCCATCTCGATCTCGTACTTGCAACTCGCTGCTGTGCAGCTTCCGTCGTAGTGGCCCCACGCTCCCCACCGATGCATCAACCGCTGCGCATCCGCCCATGTGCTCTGGTAGAGCCGAATCTGGTGCATGTCCGCCAACAGCCGCTCAGCGCGCCAGCGCAGCATACGCTGCTGAATCTGCACCGACAGAAAGGCAACCAGCACCAGAGACAGAACAAATCCGCCTGCAAAGAGGACAAGACGTACAGCCCACTTTCGAAATGTCATTCTGATTTAGACACCAGGAGCAATGAAAATGCTCCGGGTTGACGAACGCTACAACCTCAGCCTCACTTCGCCGCACCCAGCGCCACATAGCGGCAGAAGCGGCAAGCATCCACCTTCACCGGAGCATTCGTCGCCACGATCACCAGCCCGCTGAAGCTCTCCATCTTCTGCAGCAGATAACTCACCTCGATATTCGCGAAGCGGTCGTGCGCAGTCCTTAATCTCCGTCCGCTTTCCAAACAGCGCATCCGCCTCATCGAAAAACAAAATCGCATCCTGTTCTTCCGCCGCCTTAAACGCCAGGTCGAGATTCTTCTCCGTCTCCCCAATAAACTTCGACACCACCCTGCTCAGGTCCACATGAAACAGCCCCCGGCCTAACTCATGCGCAATCCCACCCGCCGCCACCTTCGCCAACCCGCCCGAGAGAAACAGGGCGCCCTTCGGCTTAGCCACTTCAACCGAAGTCAGGACTCCGCGAATCTCCTTCACCACACCATCCGGCAAACCCACACTCGCCAACGGCCCATTCGTAGTTACCGGACGCACAACGCTCATCGCTCACTCCTGTCCTGAGAACCCCTCCAGCTTAGTCCTAAATCTCCCTTGCACTCGATATAGGACTAAGTTAGTCTGATATCCAGTTCACGACCCGCACGGCTGTCTTTTGGCGAAGCGCCCTGCGGAATCGTTCGAGATCGACATCCGCACGTCTCTGGCGTGCGGTCCCCCGGAAGGACCGACATTCATGAGCAATCGCACCCGTTTCAAGATGCAGCGCGCCCTCGGCCTCGAGCTTCCCGGCCTCGGCAAGCCCGGAGCGCTCGAGAAGCGCAACTACCCCCCTGGCCAGCACGGTCAGTCCAAAACCCGTAAAAAACTCTCCGAGTTCGGAGCCCAGCTCAAGGAGAAGCAGAAGCTCCTCTTCCACTACGGCCTGCGCGAAGAGCAACTCCGCCGCTTTGTCCGTGACGCCCGCCGTATCCAGGCCTCCAACTGGGTCGAAAACCTCATCAGCCTGCTCGAGCGCCGCGTTGACAACGTCGTCTTCCGTCTCGGCTTCGCCCGCTCCATGGCCGCCGCCCGCCAGCTCGTCTCCCACGGACACGTCATGGTCAACGGCCGCATCCTCACCATCGGCTCCGCCGTCCTCCGCGTCGGAGACTCCGTCCGCCTCACCGAGTACGCCTCCACCATGAAGGCCACAGTTGAGGCGCGTCAAAACCCGCGCCTTCCTCTCCCCGGCTTTCTCCAGTACGCCCAGGAAAACCTCACCGACCACGGCATCGTGCGCATGCAACCGGGCTCCGCCCACGTGCCCTTCTCCTTCGACCCCAGCCAGATCAGCGAGTACTACGCAAAACTAGGAGTGTAGCCATGTGCGATCAGGACCCCGAACGTCAGACCCTCGCCACCTGCGCCGGACTCGGCAGCATCACCCTCTGCCCCTGCGGAACCGTCAGCCTCAACGTCGGTGGAGTCTCCGTCCGGATGGAGCTCTCCGCCTTCGTGCAGGCCGCGCGCATGTGTCACACCGCCGTCGTCGCCCTCGATCGCGAGGTCCGCGCTCTCGGCTCCGCAGCCACGTCGCCCCAACCCATCATCACGCACTGAACCTGATCGCTTAAATGCAGAAGATCCCCCGCGGCTGTCTTTTTGGCGAAGCGCCGCGAGGGACCCGAGATCGACAGCCCCGAAGGCCGACGATTTCCTCTCAGTATAGATGTCGTGGACGGGAGGCGTGCAGGGCTAAAGCCCCCGCACACACTTAGGCTGAAGCGTCGCGAGGGCTCAAGATTCCAAGCCCTGGAGGACAGAGAACCTTAAGTCTAAATATAGAGAACCGTACCCTTAGAACCTAGCAAAATCTTTCACGCCGTCTCACGCAAAGAACTGCGAATGCACTGATTGCAGTGCATTTAGACAGGGTTGATTCCGCAAACTCCTTCACGGTTAAAAGCGAAGCCGCCGTATAGGCCGGCGGCTTCGTTCATCGACTTCAGCTATCTATAGCCTGATCTTCACTCATCTCTTTGCCGCCAGCTGCCGCAGCACGTATTGCAGGATGCCGCCGTTCTGGTAGTAAAGAATCTCCTGCGGAGTATCGATTCGCACCGTCGCGCAGAACTCTGTCGTCTTTCCTCGATCCGACTCTGCGAAAACCGCGATCTCCTTGCCGTTAGCGAACTTACCGTCGAGCATCTTCTTCAGCTCGCCCGGCTCGCCCACGCGAAAGACCTCTTCGCCGCTGAGTCCAAGTGACTCAACATTCTGCCCCGGCAAAAACTGCAGCGGCAAAATGCCCATGCCCACAAGGTTCGAGCGATGAATCCTTTCGTAGCTCTCAGCGATCACAAAGCGGATTCCCAGCAGCCGCGGTCCCTTCGCCGCCCAGTCGCGCGACGAGCCCGAGCCATACTCCTTGCCCGCAAGAATCGCCAGCGGCGTTCCGCGCTTCGCATACTCCACGCTCGCGTCGTAGATCGACATCGGCACATCGTCCGGAAGCAGCCGGGTCACGCCGCCCTCCGTCCCCGGAGCCAGCTTGTTGCGCAACCGCACATTCGCAAACGTTCCGCGCACCATCACCTCATGGTTGCCGCGACGCGATCCATAGCTGTTGAAGTCCGCAGGCTTCACGCCATGGTCCGTCAGATATTTGCCCGCCGGCCCATTCAGCTTGATCGAGCCCGCCGGCGAGATGTGGTCCGTCGTCACCGAATCGCCCAGCACCGCCAGCACCCGCGCTCCATGAATATCCTCCACCGGCTCCGGCTGCGCCTTCATGCCATCGAAGTAAGGCGCCTTGCGGATGTACGTCGAGTCACCCTCCCAACCATACGTCTTGCCCTCCGGGAACTTCAGCCCGCGCCAGTTCTGGTCGCCCTCTGTCACGCGGCTGTACTCGTCACGGAACATCTCCGAATCGATCGAGTTCGCCACCGCATCCGAAACCTCCTTCTGCGTCGGCCAGATGTCCCGCAGATACACCGGCTTCCATCCTTGCCCTTGCCCAGCGCGTCCGTGTCGAAGTTATGTCCGATGTGTCCTGCCAGCGCATACGCCACCACCAGCGGAGGACTCATCAGATAATTCGCCCTCACCTCCGGCGATATGCGCCCTTCAAAGTTACGATTTCCGCTCAGCACCGAAACCGCCACCAGCCCATGGTCCTCAATCGCCTTCGATACATCCGTCGGCAGCGGGCCCGAGTTGCCGATGCACGTCGTGCATCCATATCCCACAATCTGGAACCGCAGCGCATCGAGATACTGCATCAGCCCGGCCTTCTCGTAGTAGTCCGTCACCACGCGCGATCCCGGAGCCAGCGAAGTCTTCACCCACGGCGGAGTCTGCAGTCCCTTCTCCACCGCCTTCTTTGCCAGCAGACCAGCCGCCAGCATCACGTAAGGATTCGAAGTATTCGTGCAGCTCGTGATCGCCGCAATCACAATCGAACCATGATCCAGATACTTGTCCGGATCGACCCCGAACCTGCTGCGAATCGAGACCGCCGGCGCATCCAGCGTGCCGTCCATCGTCCCCAGCGTCGTCACCGGAACCTCCGGCGCCGCCACCGTCGGCGCCGGTGCACCTACCGGACTCGTCACATCGCCCGTCAGCGAAGCGTGACCGCCCTCGCCCTCCCAGCGAACCATCTGCCGCACGCTCGCGTTTGCATTCGGTCCCAGCAGCGCAGGCAGTTGCTGCTTGAAGCTCTCGCCTGCCTTCGAGAGCAGCACGCGATCCTGCGGCCGCTTCGGTCCCGCCACGCTCGGCTCAACCGTGCTCAAATCCAGCGCGATCGTCGCCGAGTACTCCGCCTCAGCCGCATCCGCCGTGTGGAACATCCCCTGCTCTTTGTAGTACGCCTCCACCAGCGCAATCTGCTCTTCCGGTCGTCCCGTCAGCCGCAGATAGCGCAGCGTCTCCGCATCCACCGGGAAGATGCCGCACGTCGCTCCATACTCCGGAGCCATGTTCGCAATCGTCGCGCGATCCGCCAGCGGCAAGCTCGCTCACGCCCGGCCCGTAGAACTCAACAAACTTGCCCACGACGCCAAGCTTGCGCAGCATCTCCGTCACCGTCAGCACAAGATCCGTCGCCGTCGTGCCTTCCTTCAGCTTGCCCGTCAGCCTGAAGCCAACAACCTGCGGCACCAGCATGCTCACCGGCTGGCCCAGCATCGCAGCCTCGGCTTCGATGCCACCAACGCCCCATCCCAGTACGCCCAGGCCATTGATCATCGTCGTGTGCGAGTCCGTTCCCACCAGCGTGTCCGGATAAGCCATCGCGGTCGACTCTTCAACACTAGCCTTGCTTCCCGCGCCACCCACTGCGTCGAGCTCGTCACCGGCGTAGTCGTGAACACCACGCGCGCCAGGTGCTCAAGATTCACCTGGTGGCAGATGCCCATCCCCGGAGGCACCGCCGAAAAATTCCGGAACGCCGTCTGTCCCCACTTCAAAAACGCATACCGCTCGCGGTTGCGCTGAAACTCCAGCGCCGCATTCAGGTCATACGCCCGCTTCGTTCCAAACTCATCCACCTGCACCGAGTGGTCGATCACCAGCTCCGCCGGCTGCAGCGGATTGATCCTCTCCGGATCGCCGCCCAGCTCCTTCATCGCATCGCGCATCGCCGCCAGATCGACAATCGCTGGAACGCCCGTGAAGTCCTGCATCAGCACACGCGCCGGCATGTACGCGATCTCGCGCGAGGGCTCCGCCTTCGCATCCCACTTCGCCAGAAACTTGATGTCATCGGCGGTCACGCTCGTGCCGTCCTCATGACGCAGCAGGTTCTCCAGCAGGATGCGCAGCGAAAAAGGCAGCCGCGAAAGGTTCACGCCTTCGCTCTTCAGCGCATCCAGCCGAAAGATCGTATAACTCTTCGCGCCCGCTCTTCAGCGTCGCCTTGCTCTTGAACGAATCAGATGCTCTGTGTCGACATCTCTTTTTCTCCAAAAAGGGGAGCGCGTGCATGCGCGCTAATTGAAAGGGGGCCTGAACTGCACCAGCAGCCGGTCCAACGGGGAAAGCCTACCAAACCTAAGAAGGGGATGCGTTGCAGGACGTTCGTTCAGCGTCCACGGTCCGGGCGGCCGTGGCGAAAGCGCTTCAACAATGGACAACGTCCTTCCATCGCCAACAATTCTACGACTCGCAAACAGCTCTCCTCAACTCCCCGGAGGTCGCAGCCAAACAAATGTCCCGCCTGCTGTCAGCTCTGGCATCGAGCCAGCCACAGCTGAAGGACACGCTTCAGCCATGTTGAGTTCCGCCTCAAAAGCATCTTTAAACACTGAAATCACACCGCACTTTCTACCCAAACCCGGGCAACTTCTTCCAGCCATTGGAACTTCCTTCCTATCCCCAAATCGCTACGCCACAGCAAGATAAAACCGCATCTCACTTCATGAATTGGTGTTCATAACACCAGGAGCACGACGCGCCATGAACGCACAAGACAAATACCGTAGTAGGGCCCTCTTAAACTTCTCCCGGCTAGTTCTTCTCTCGGTCACCTTCCTCCCCATCGGCACAGCGCAGGTACCTCCCAGCCAGCGACAGACTACGATCCCGCCTCCGCCAACATGGCTCCTGTACGGGCTGGAGATCCCTCGCAGGCCGCGACCCAACCTTACCCCGATCAACAGCAAGCCCAGCAGCAGGCCCCGCCTCCTCGCTCCTCAAACGTCCAGAACGAGAGCATCCAGAGCGCACAGCAGGCCCAGCAGCGAGGCGCGCCCGCGCAGGACAACCAGGCTCCCCCGCAAGATCAGAATCCCCAATATCAGGATCAGCAATACCAGGATCAGGCCCAGCAGCCGCCCACCTACAACGACAACGGCCAGCCCGTCTCCGCGCAGGAGCAGGCCGCCATGGATGAGCTCTCCGCCGACCAGCCTCCGCCGCAGCTCCCCACCTACGACCAGCCGCCCGCACCCGACCCTGACTACATGTGGACGCCCGGCTACTGGGGTTACGCTCCCGCCGGCTACTACTGGGTCCCCGGAGTCTGGGTCGCAGCTCCCTGGCCTGGAGCCCTCTGGACCCCCGGCTACTGGAGCTTCTACGGCGGACACTACCGCTTCCATCACGGCTACTGGGGCCGATACGTCGGCTTCTACGGCGGCATTAACTACGGCTTCGGCTACACCGGCTATGGCTTACTGGGGCGGCTACTGGAGTGGCCCGCACTTCTACTACAACCGCGCCATCACTCGCGTAAACGTCAGTCGCGTCACCTACGTCTACTCGCGACCCGTCGTCATCAACCGCACCTACGTCAACAACACGCGCATCGCCTACAACGGCGGCCCCCACGGCCTTCAATACCAGCCTCGCCCCGCCGAGATCGCCGCCCGCAGCCAGCCTCGTCTCGCGCCCATGAACTCGCAGCTCCAGGTGCGTCAGCAGGCCCAGCAGAACCGCAACCAGTTCTACTCTTCAAACAGCGGACGCCCCGCCGTCGTCGCGGCTCCGCAGCCCGTACAGGCCGATCGCAACGTCCAGCGCCCGCGCCCCATGCCCGTGGCCCAGTCGCCGCAGCAGCAACGCGGATACCAGTCCCAGCCCGGCAACTACCAGTCGAACCCCGGCGGCAACTATCAGATTCACAATGGACAACAGCAGTCCCGCCCCAACGACTATCACGTCTACCCGGCACAACCCGCACAGGTTCAACCCGGCCAGCAGCAGACTCGCCCTACCCCCGGCTATCAGCAGCAGAATCGTCCCGAGTATCAATCCCGGCCCGCACAGGTAAACCCGGCCCCGCAGCAGATTCAGCCGCGGCCTGAGAACCAGTCCCGGCCCGCGCAGGTTAACCCCACACCGCAGCAAATCCAGCCGCGGCCTGAGCAGCAGTATCGCCCGCAGCCCGAGTCGCGCCCCGCGCCTCAGGCTCAACCACAGTCGCGACCAGAGCAGTATTACCAGCAGCGTTCCTATCCCGAATCCCGCCCGTCCCCGCAGGCTCAACCCCAGCCGCGCCCGGTGCCCGAGTCTCGCCCCGCACCGCAGCCTCGACAGGCCCCGCAACCGCAGCAGCCGCACAACTTCGCGGCTCCATCCCAACCGCACAGCTACTCCCCACCCTCCCAACCTCACTACCAGGGAGGTGGGGGCGGCAATTCTCACGGTCAGGGTGGCGGCAACCCGCACGATGGCGGCGGACATCACTAGAATAAAGAACAACAGGGCCTCGAGGACTCACCCATGCATTGGAGTTTCTACGTCTTCCTGTTTCTCGTCGGCTTCCTTCTCTACCTCATCGCGCGCGAGTACAAGCGATAGCGACATCACCTGCTGACACAGCAAAACCGCGCAATCAAAAACTCCTCTCGGCCCCCAAACCGATGTACCATTCCACCCAACAATGGCCGAGCGGAGAAAGTGCGACATTGTCATGCAGGGAGGCGTCACCTCCGGCGTCGTCTATCCCGGCCTCATCACCAAACTCGCCGAGTGCTACGACTTCCAGAACATCGGCGGAACCTCCGCCGGAGCCATCGCCGCCTGCCTCACCGCAGCCGCCGAGTATGCCCGACGCCGCAATCCCGCCGCCCCCAATCCCTTCCTCGCGCTCAACAAAGTCGCAACCTGGCTCGGCTCCAGCGACCCCGACCCCGACGACCCAACCATCCCCGTCACCCGTCACGCCAAAAAGAACTCCAACCTCTTCGCCCTCTTCCAACCCCAGCCGGCCATGGAAGGCCTCTTCAACTTCGCCCTCTCCTTTCTCCTCGTCGATCTCAAGCGCAAGCTCCTCGCCTGGCTTCGCCTCTTCCTCTTCGAGATCCTCATCGGCATCGCCCCTGGACTGGCCCTCGGCTACCTCGCCCTCCAGCAACCCGGCCTGACTCTCTGGCAGACCCTCCTCCATCCCACCGCACGAACCGTCTTTGTCTTGCTCTTCACCGCCCTCGTCTGCATCGCCGGCTTCCTCGTCACCGGTGTCGCCGGCCTCCTGCTCCGCATCACCCGCATTCCCAAAAACCTCTTCGGCATCTGCACCGGTAACAACGAACCCGCCGGCAAGGGCGCAATCGCCCTCGTTCCCTGGCTCCATCGCAAGATCAACGCCATCGCCAATCTTCCCCTCGACCATCCCCTCACCTTCGGGGACCTCGAAAGCACCTGCGTACCCGGCGACCCCCTCCAGCAGGGCATCAATCTCCGCATGATGACCACCTGCCTCACCTGGCAGCGGCCCTTCACCCTCCCCTTCACCACCTACATCTTCTACTTCTCCCCCGACGAGTTCCGCCGCTACTTCCCCGAAGAGATCGTCCAGTGGCTCATCGACCATCCATCTTCGCGAGCAGCAGCCAACACCCCCGGCGCTGCCGCCGGCTACAACTCGCCCGACATCGAGCCTTCCGGCGACACCGACTTCACCCAGCCTCCGCACATCAATCCCGCCGACCCCGAGGTCCCACCCCGCACCCGCCGTCTCCCCATCGATACCACTGGCCTCTGCCCTCTCCCCGACCAGAAGGACCTCCCCATCGTCGTCGCCGCACGACTCAGCCTCAGCTTCCCGCTTCTCTTCTGCACCGTCCCCCTCTACGCCGTCGACTTCAGCCTCCGCGAAGCCGACCCCAACGAGGCGACATCATCCGACCCCGGCTCAGCCGTCCCCCACGGAGGCCCCCGCCGTCCCGAACGCGTCTGGTTCACCGACGGTGGAATCTGCAACAACTTCCCCCTCCACCTCTTCGACACTCCTCTGCCCCTCTGGCCTGCCTTCGGCATCGACCTCACCGACTTCCGCGACGACGGCCGTAACAACAACTTCCGCACCCACCTCCCCACCTCCAACGGTGGCGGCCTCACTCCCAACTGGACACGCATCAGCAAGGGCGGCCTCAGCGGAACCTTCGCTCTCGCCGTCGCCATCGTCAACTCAGCCCGCAACTGGGTCAACAGCCTCCAGGCCGCCGTCCCCGGCTACCGCGACCGCATCGTTCACATCGCTCTCAGGAAGGAAGAAGGTGGCCTCAATCTCATCATGCCTCCCGACCTGGTCAAGACCCTGAACGAATACGGCGAACAGGCCGGGGACCTTCTCATCGAACACTTCATCCACGGAACCGATCACGGCGAGCCCACTCCCATGACCTGGGACAACCAGCGCTGGGTCCGCTACCGCTCCACCATGGCCCAGCTTGAAACCTTCCTCAAGGACATCTCCTTCGCCCTCCACAACCCCCAGCCCGGCGACTCCAACTACTACGACCTCCTCCTCCGCGGACCCAAGGACCCACCCTCCGGCTACCGCCTCGACCCATCCCTCCTCGCCGACGCTCTCGCCGAAACCCAGGCCGCCGACGCACCGGCGCCCTCATGAGCAAGACCGTCCCCGCGACAACCAGACCACCCTAACCCTGCGGAGCGATAACCAGCAAACTCTGCCCCCCAAAACCCCAGCCCGACCCGTCATCCGACCCCACTTCTAAAGCCACAACAAACCACAGGCCCTCAGATTCTGAGAACTCAACTCTAAGGAGGATTGCGCAAGATGGCCCCCACACCCCCACCAACCGCAGCACAATTGCAGGTTCAGCTCGACCGACTTAAAACAACTGGCTTCGATGTTCTGCTGGCAAATGCCGCCACCGCTAACAGCCTTCCCATACCCTTCCTGTTTGCCATCGCCAGCCGCGAGACCAACTGCCGCAACATCCTGGGCGACACGAAGGCCGATGGCCCGCACGGTGTAGGCATCATTCAAATCGACATCCAGCACCCCATCGCCCGCGTAGCCCGCGACTCCGGCTCATGGAAGACAAACCCCGTCCCTCTGATTGAGTTTGGTGCAAAGCTGCTCGCCGCCGACATCATCCAGGTGCAGCACAATCTGCCAGCCCTCACCGGAAACGATGTCCTCAAGGTCGCGGCGTCCGGATACAGACTGCGGAATAGGCCGCGCCATCCAGGCAGCCGGCTTCTTCGCAGGAGACTCCGACATCTTCACCACTGGCAAAAACTACGGCAAAGATGTAATTGGACGCATGCAGATCTTTCAGCAGATAGTGTAGACAAAACCACAAGCTGATACCCGTTCAGCTACGATGTTTGCGCAGAGTAAATGACAAGCGCGACGAGAAGTAAGACGGTATCGGCAAGAGTGTGTTCGATTGTGTGACCAAACCTCCGTCCCACTTCTAACGCTCCGACTCGATTCTCTCGTGGACGTCTACTCTGGAAACAAAATTTGATCGTTGGTCCATGTGTCGCCTCTGGGTTCTGGAAGTGGCGAAGAATATCATGATCATCACCGTAGCAATGAGAGAAGCGACGCCGGAAGCCGCATACGAAATCGGAGTCCAATCGAGAAGAAGTAGTCCTGCTGCGATCGTCGGCAACAGGGTCCATCTTCGAGCCATGAAAAATGGAGCTACGAATAAAAGGTAATGGACCCACGCCAGCGGGGCGCAGATGATCCCAAGGCAGAGACCGATGCCACTCGTACTGATGAAATCCGGACGCTTCCATTTAGTCCAGCAACACACACTCACGCTGATCGCGAGCGCTATCGTCACACCCCATTTCAGATGGCCGTGCCGAGCGAAGAGAGGAATGATGGCGATGTTGATGGGAGCCATCCAGTGCTTGTCACCTGCAAATGCACGGATCCATTCGATATAGATGCTTGGGCCATAGATCATGAGCGGCAGTGCGTAAAGAGTAAGAACAGTTCCGGCAGACACAGCAGCGACCCTTCGATAAGCGCTGATCCATAGAAGCAAGACCCAAAAGCCCATCGTGGGTCGAATCGCAACGACAATTCCAACAGCAACGCCGGTTGCGAAGAGATTGCCCTTCTTATAAAAATCCCACGCAAGAACGCCAAGCAGAAAGGGCCAAGCATAGAACTGCCCCGCAGAAATAGTTTCAGTAGTTGAAGAACACAGCGCGAACCAAAGTAACTGGCGTTTCTGGAGGTCAGGTTGTCGCAGAACCAGAATGATGCAGCCGGATAGAAGACAGATTCCAGTAAGGAGCGCCCATACCTGCTCAAATCGGTTGAGAGGCAGATAGGAAAGAGCCTGGAGAAAAGGAAGAGTCCATGGCGGATTAGGTTGGGTCGGGAATTCAACTGAGTAGCCGTAATTTGTGAAATTGCTCAGAAACGATTCCGGATAGGTTGCATATGGATTGAGTCCGTGATTCGCAGCATTACCGCTCGCCCAAAGGGTCCCAAATGTAATGTATTGGTCCACGGTTTTGTCACGGCGATAGACTGCCAACACCTCGAAGCAAAGCAATAAGAGAGCGATCAAATGCCAAAGTCGCTTGCGTCCGAACGTCCTAGCGCTGTCCGTCGGCGGGATGATGACGTTACTGCCGCTCACAAATAAAGCTTCCTACGTTTCGGTTGAGGCTATTAGTTACCCACAGTCTCTGCGGCTGTGGCGGCTGGCTGAACAGAACAATTGATCCCGTGAATCTGTGTAGTCGGGCGCGTAT
>CAWCOK010000008.1:0-358944 GCA_963797135.1 uncultured Acidobacteriaceae bacterium
TGCCCAAAAAACTGCAGCAAAATCGCCTGTCAAGCCCCATAACCAGCTAAATCCCTAAAAACACGCGAGATACAAAGTGCCGATTAATTACCTCCGCCTTGCTAAACTTAAATAAGGGTCGAAAAGTCAAGCCCCGGTCATTTGCCGGGGCTTTCTTCTTTTCAGACTTACGAAAACTGAAGTCCAGACTTAAGTGACTTCGTTTGAAGACTTTGGGCCAAAAAGTACGGGGGTACCCCCTTACAGGATGTACCGGCTCAGATCCTGGTCCTTCACGATCGAAGCCACCTGTTGCCGCACATACTCCGGGTCCACCACAATCACCTTCTCGACGCCCGTCTCGGTGGTCCGCTCGATCACAGGAAGCGGCGAAGCCGACGGGTTCGCCTCCCCCTTCAGCGGAGCCGACGCAGCAATCTGCGCTACGACGCCCTCCTCGGTCGCATCCGTCCGCGAGGTCTTCATCAGGTCAGGAGCCTGGAAGCTGATCTCGTCCAGCACCCGCTCCAGAATCGTGTGCAGACGCCGAGCGCCGATGTTCTCCGTCGTCTCGTTCACTTTGAACGCAAACTGCGCCATCTCCTGGATCGCCTCTTTGGTGAACTCGAGCTTCAGACCTTCGGTCTCCAGCAGCGCCGTCGACTGCTTCACCAGCGAGCTCTTCGGCTCCGTCAGGATGCGCACGAAGTCCTCAACCGTCAGCGACTGCAGCTCCACGCGAATCGGAAAGCGCCCCTGCAACTCAGGAATCAGGTCGCTCGGCTTCGACACATGAAACGCACCCGCCGCAATGAACAGAATGTGGTCGGTCGAGACCATTCCGTACTTCGTGTTGACGGTCGTTCCTTCCACGATCGGAAGAATGTCGCGCTGTACACCCTCGCGCGAGACGTCCGGTCCATGACCGCCCTCGCGCCCGGCAATCTTGTCGATCTCGTCCAGGAAGACCATTCCTGAGTCCTCGACGCGCTCCACCGCCAGCCGAGTCACCTGATCCATATCGATCAGGCGGCCCTCCTCCTCTTGCACCAGGTAGTCGAAGGCCTCTGCGACCTTCATCTTGCGCTTCTTGGTCCGCTGCCCGAAGAGCCCTGGAATCATGTCCTTCAGGTTGATGTCCATCTCCTCAGTGCCCTGATTGGTGATGATCTCGAAGCTCGGCGTGTTGCGGTCGCGAACATCCAGCTCGACCGTGCGCTCGTCCAGCTTGCCCTCGCGGAACTGCTGCCGCAGCTTCTCCCGCGTGCGATGCTCGCGCTCGCCCGGCTTCTCGTCGCTCGCCAGCGTGGCCCTCGGGAGTGGCGGCAGGAAGCTGAATTACATTCGTTCCGGGAACCTCGGTCGCGGCGGCGGCAACAGCCGAAGGTGTCGGAGGAAGCAGCAGGTCGAGAAGGCGATCCTCGGCGGCAAGCTCAGCCTTGTCCTCGACCTCCTCCATCTTCTCCTCGCGCACCATGTCGATGGCGATCTCCACCAGGTCGCGCACGATGGACTCTACGTCGCGGCCCACATAGCCCACCTCGGTAAACTTCGAAGCTTCAACCTTCAGGAACGGCGAATTGGTCAGCTTGGCCAGCCGGCGAGCAATCTCCGTCTTTCCAACGCCGGTCGGGCCGATCATGATGATGTTCTTCGGCATAATCTCATCGGCAAGTTCAGGCGCGAGCTTCTGCCGCCGCATGCGATTGCGCAGCGCAATCGCAACAGCGCGCTTGGCGGCGTGCTGTCCGACAACGTACTTGTCCAGCTCGGCGACGATCTCGCGCGGCGTCATCTCATCGAGCGAAAGTGCCTGGTCCTCTGCGGTTCCGGGAAGAAAAATTGCCATGGTTCGATTACTCCGTTGTGTTCGTGCAGAAGATACGCGTGCGGCGTCTTACTGGTTCGCTTGAGGTTCGGCCTTCAACTCTTCAATCGTGAAGGTCTGGTTTGTATAGATACAGATATCGCCGGCGATCTTCAAAGATTTTTCCGCAATCTCGCGGGCCGAAAGCTCTGTGTTTTCCATCAGCGCGCGCCCTGCAGCCAGCGCAAAACTTCCGCCACTGCCGATGGCGCAGATTCCCTCATCCGGATCGATGACGTCACCGGTTCCGGACAGCATCAGCGTCTGCTTGGTATCGGCCACAATCAGCAGGGCTTCCAGCTGGCGCAGCATCTTGTCGGTACGCCAGTCCTTGGCCAACTCCACTGCAGCGCGGCTCAGGTTCCCGGCATATTGCTCCAGCTTGGTCTCAAAGCGGGAGAAGAGGGAGAAAGCGTCAGCCGTCGAACCCGCAAATCCAGCCAGCACCTTTTCCTGGTACAGCCTGCGGATCTTCTTCGCCGAGTGCTTCATCACCGTGTTTCCCAGCGAGACCTGTCCATCGGCCGCCATCACTACCGAGTCACCGCGGCGCACGCAAACGACGGTGGTCGAACGGATGCGACGTCCTTCACCCAGGTCGAGCGGGTGAGCAAGGCTAGTGGAAGAGGCTTTCAGGCGAGGGGTTGAAGCTGGGGATGACGAAAACTTCCGGTCTTTGAGCACATCCCAGTATATCGCCACCCACTTCATGGCACATCTCCGATCGTGAGGCGTAACCTGAACCTCGTGTAACACTGCCGTGGTAGAAAGCGTCTCATCCCATGGCGGGCTACCTGGGCTATGCTTTTGGCAGACTCCTGTGCTCACGTCGATTCCCGAATATTTATCGCTTCCTCTTCGTACTCCGCGCAATGCAGCGGCAACCGTTGCGGTTGCGGCGGCAGCTGCCGGCGTTGCGTGGTATTTGATGCGCAAGCCGAAGCCTACTGAAGAAGAGCTGGAACACGCCCGTCGCGTTCACCTCGCCTCAATCGGACGCATCACCGACGGCAGCATCACTGAGACGCCCCATGGACAGGAAATGGGTCAGGAAGATGTATCGGTTCCGCGGCTGATCGTCTATAACTACCGCATCGGCGGTGTGAGCTATGAGGCTGCGCAGGATGTGACTGCACTCGCCGAAATGGTTAGGGACGTACGTACGGACCTTCCCGTTCAGGTTCGTTATGAGCCACACAATCCGGCCAACAGCATCGTCGTTGCCGAAAGCTGGAGCGGCCTTCGCCTCTCCGCCGACGTGCCCCGGCCCCTGCTGGGCATCGACCGTCATGAGCAAGAGCACCGCGACCACACAACCCATGGCGATTGAGCGCTGTTCCTGCAGGGAATAGACTTGAATCATGCACATGGTCGCCAGTTCGAACCGCCGCATGCAGCTGGTTCTGAAGATTTCCATGGGGCTGACGGCCGCCTATGTGCTGGCGACGTTTCTCTTCGGCCTGAAAGCACACTCGCTGGCCCTGATCTCCGAGTCGGGCCACAATCTCAGCGATCTGCTTGCGATCGTGCTCTCCTACGTCGCCGTCTACTTTCAGACGCGTCCACCGACCGACGAAAAGACCTTCGGTTATCAGCGGGCCGGCGTGCTCGCCGCCTTTGTCAACGCTGCAACGCTGGTCGTTCTCTCAGGATGGATCGCTATCGAGGCGATTCAGAGGCTCAGCGCACCCGTGGCAGTGCAGCCGAAGTTGATGATGGTAGTTGCCGCGGCTGGCGTCATCATGAACGGAACCGTTGCGGCGCTGCTGTGGCGCTTCTCCGGCGACGTCAACATCCGCAGCGTCTTTCTGCACATGCTGGGTGATACGCTCTCAACCGCCGCTGTCATCGCCGGCGGCGCCGCGATCCTGTTCTCCGGCATGACATGGGTCGATCCTGTTCTCTCGTTGCTGATCGCGGCGATGATTCTCTGGAGTTCGATCGGCATTCTTCGCGAGACGTTGAACATCCTGTTGGAAGGAACTCCACGCAACATGAGCCTCGGTGCCGTGCGCGAGGCCATGCAGTCGGTCAATGGGGTCATCGACGTGCACGATCTGCATGTCTGGAGCTTGGGATCGCAGTCGCACGCGCTGGCCAGCCACGTCACTATTTCGGAGATGCCAATGTCGGAGTGCGCGAGCATTCTGGACGGGATCAACTGTCGCCTGCGGGACAAGTTCAGCATCACCCACACCACGATCCAGTTTGAGACCACCGGCTGCGAGACGACACATGGATGCAGCGCGCTTCCGGAGCCCGAAGAAGTTGGAGCGCATGGCCATCACCATCACGGCCACGACCATGCGCACTAGGCTCCGCTAAGCCAGCGTCGCGTCGAGAGTGATCTCGGCAGCCTTCAGGAGCCGCGAAACCGGGCATCCTTCTTTCGCCTTTTTGGCCAGCTCGTCGAACTTCGCCTTGTCGATGCCCGGGATCTTCGAGGTATTCGTCAGGTGAATCTTGGTGATCGTCGGAGCTTCACCGTGCAGGTCGAGCGTAACGACCGCCTTTGTCTCGATGGTGTCGGGCTTGAAACCTGCCTCGGTGAGCTGGGCGCTGAGCGCCATGGTGTAGCAGCCGGAGTGCGCGGCTGCGATGAGCTCCTCGGGATTGGTTCCGACACCCTCAGCAAAGCGGGCGGCAAAGCTGTACTGGTTATCTTTGAGCGTGCCGCTCTGGGTGGATATGCTGCCTTTGCCCTCTTTCAGGGTTCCGTGCCAGACGGCGCTTGCACTGCGATCCATGTTGTTCTCCTTTGATGTCTAACCGCTGTTTCAGACGGTACATGATTGGATGCTTCCGGTCATACCCCATCGGTTGAAAATTCGGAGAACTGCGTTAGGCTAGCGTAATGTCCCAGCAGTTACAGGCAGCAAACCCGATGACCGAGACGCCGGCAGAGGCGCAGTGCCCGCTGAACGCCGAGCACCACATGGTGTACTGCCCTACGTGCTCCTCGCGGCTTGAAGACAGTCGTTGCAAGCTGGTGTGCCGCAAGTGCGGATACTTCCTCAGCTGCGCGGACTTCTACTGAGTTTCGGCTTCTTTTGTAAGCTGGTCGTATGAATCCTCTCGTCTCTCCCTCGTGGCTCGCCGAACGGCTCAACGATCGCAACCTCGTCATACTCGACGCGACGCTTCCTCCCGTCGGCGTGACGCCTGTCGTCGATATGCGCGCGCAATATGTTGAGAAGCATATTCCCGGCGCCGTGTTCTTCGACATCGACGAGCTGTCCGATCACGCGACCACGCTTCCGCACATGCTGCCCACGGAGGAGTCGTTCTCGCGCAGCATGGAGGAGCTTGGGGTTGGAGACACGATGACGATCGTCGCCTATGAGCAGGCAGGTGTGTTTGCGGCGCCGCGCGCGTGGTGGATGCTGCGGACCTTTGGAGCGCGTGAGGTTTACGTGCTGGATGGAGGCTTGCAGGCGTGGCTCGAGGCAGGACTTCCGGTCCAGTCGGGCGAGGAGCGCCGTGAGCCAGCAACCTTCCACTCAAAGCTCGACCGCAAAGCGGTGAAGGACTTCGCACAGGTACAGCAGATGATTGCGGCTAATGCCCAGATTCTAGATGCGCGTTCGGCTGGCCGCTTCGCGGGAACAGCTCCAGAGCCTCGCCCCGGAATCAGCTCGGGACATATGCCCGGCGCTACCTCGGTTCCGTTTCTGGAGCTGACGCAGGACTGTCGTATGAAAGACACTGCCGGCCTTCGCGAGGTCTTCGCCACGAAGGGCGTAAAGCTCGATCAACCGATTACGACGACGTGCGGTTCGGGAGTTACTGCAGCGGTGATTGCCCTGGGGCTGGAGATCGCCGGGGCATCGCAGGTGAGCCTCTACGACGGTTCATGGGCGGAGTATGCACAGCGACCCGAGGCGGTGATCGAGAAGGATTAACTACGCGGCAGCAACTGTCCCGTTACATAGTCGTCTTTGGGAGCCGCATCTAAAGCAATATGAGCGCTTGGGCGACTACAGCCGGAGTTTGGCAGGCGTATACTTAGGCACCTCGAGGGCGGCCTATGAACAGACTCGCTGGATTAAGCATTTTGGCTGTGACGCTGGTCGCAGCCGGGTCTTTGGCGGCGCAGGAAACGGGATCAACGGAACGGACTCCGGTTGCAGTTGAAAACGCGACGCAAACTGCAGCGCAAACACCTGCGACGACGGAAGCGCAGGTTACGGTGTCGAAGCTGCCAGGCGACAGCCACGTGAGAATCGTGCGTCTGAGCCAGGCGCAGGGCAAAGTCGGGATGGATCGCGGCGCGGGACACGGCGTCGAACTGGCGATGCAGAACATGCCTATTGTCGAAGGCCTGATTCTGGGCACGGCGAAGGATGACAGCTACGCCGAGGTGGAGTTCGAAGACGGGAGCACCATGCGTCTGGGGCCGGGATCGGCGATTGCGTTTACGCAGCTGGTGACGCGCGCGACGGGCGCAAAGGCAACGACGGTGCGAGTCGATCGTGGAACGGTATATGTTAGCCGGGAGAACACGAAGGCGGACGAATTTACGCTGCTCGCAAAGGGAACAAAAAAGATCGCAGTACAGGCTTCGACCCACATGAGGCTGGAACTGGATGGAAGCAAGGCCGAGATCGCAGTCTTTTCGGGCAACGCAGCGGTTGATGCCAGCGATGCGCCGCAGATGGTCGGGAAGAAGCAGACCCTGACGCTGGATGTATCCGATGCAAAGAGCCCGGTTGAACTGGCGAAGGGAGTGGATGAGGGGCCGTTCGACGGCTGGGATAAGGATGCGCAGCAATACCACGATCGGTACGCCAAGGGGAATTCGCTGCTGGGCGGCAGCGGATACGGCGTCAGCGACCTGAACTATTACGGCGCGTTCGCGACGGTGGACGGGTGCGGAACATTCTGGCAGCCGTACTTTGTCAGCGCTTCGTGGACTCCCTATTCCACCGGCATGTGGGCGCAGTATGCGTCAGGGTATTCCTGGGTATCGCCGTATCCGTGGGGATGGCTTCCATTTCACACGGGAGGATGGTCATATTGCCCATCGCGCGGATGGGGATGGCAGCCCGGCGGGTCGTTTGTGGGGGTAAACAATATCGCGCTCGTGCAGGCGCCGGTACGAAACGGTCCGGCCCATATTCCAGGTGGCGCGCTGCCGCGGCCTCCGGCCGGTGCGAAGGCGTCGATGGTGACGGTGAGCAATCAGCCGCTCTCGATCTCGAAGGCAGTGTCGGCAAACAGCTTTGTTTTCCAGAAAGATTCGGCAGGGCTGGGAGTACCGCGCGGTTCGCTGGGCAAGCTGAACGGATTTTCAAACGATGTGGCCCGGCATGGTTCGGCGAACAGCCACATGTATATTGCTCCGGCTGGATCGTCATCGCAGTGGAACGATGGCCAGGTGTATCACGGTCCGCTGACGCTTCATCGCGGGTCGATGCCTGACGAGGCGCGGCAAGCAATGTGGGCGCGACAGCAGGGGGCAACGAACAATTCCCTTGCCGGACGTCATGAGGGTCAGTTGGCCACCGGGCCTGGACGCGGAGCACAACCGGGAGTCAGCCAGAACCCGTCAGCAGGATGGCAAGGACGCCAGGGTCAGGCGGGAGCCCTCAATAACAACAATGGAAACAGCCTGGCATGGAAGAATCAGCAGAACGGAGCGAATGCTTCGGCGAATCCAAATGGTTCGCACAGCTGGAATAACGGGGCTGGAGCCGGTGCAGGAACTGGGAACGGTCACACATGGAACGCCGGTGCGGGAGGTAATGCAGGCGGCGCGGCCGGTGCTGCCGGTCACACATGGAATGGCGGTGGCCAGGGTGCAAATGCCGGTAGTGGCAGTCACAACTGGGGCGGCGGGGCCGGCGGTAGTGGCGCTTCTGCTGGTTCCGGTAACAGCCTGGGTCATACCGGCGGCGGTGGTGGTGCCGGCAACGGCGGTGGCAATGGAGGCGGACATTCCAGCAACAGCGGCAACGGATCAAAGTAGCTCGCGAGGGCGGGTGCGGTAATCTTTGGCCATGGGGAGCGGTGAAGGTCGTCGTCCCACGCGAGTACGTCTGCGTAGCGCCGTTCCTTGGATAGTTTTGACGGTGGTGCTTTCGCACGTCGCCAATGCCGGCGTCGCTGACCTGCGCAATCAACAGCAGTCGAAAGATTCAAGTGGTTCGCCCAATCCTGCGCAGTGCGTTGTCACGCAGGAAGGCGATACGCATGTGCGGAGCGTGGTGCTCAGCCACATTCGTGATCAGGTTGGCATCGACCGTCACAAGGGACGCGGTATGGAGCTGGCGAGGCAAAATATGCCGCTGGTGCAGGGATTGAAGCTGGTGACTGCGGATGGCTACGCAGAGGTGGAGTTGGAGGATGGAACGCATATTCGACTGACCCCATCGACCGTCGTTGATTTTGATCAACTCGCGCTGCGCCGGACGGGTGAGCTTGCGTCGGTGATCGCCGTCGGCCTGGGAACGGTTTATATCAACACGGCTGAGCGAAAGGCCAGCGCGATAAGGGTGCAGGCAGGCGGGACCTGTATCTATGTGAACCATGCGACGCATCTGCGTCTGGAGATCGGCCAGGAAAGGATCGAGTTGACGATCTTCACCGGAAGCGCAAGCGTAGAAGGTCCCCTTGGGCACGCGGTTGCGGTGGGCAAGAAACAGTCGCTCCCGTTTCATCTTGCGGAGGGAGGAATGGCCACAATCGTCCCCGGTGTCGAGGTGCGCCCTTACGACGCCTGGGAGGCAGAGGCAATGAGGCAGTACGAGCCTCGCAGCTTCTTACGCAGAACTCCGATGACCGCGTGGCACTGAAGCTCTTTGCCCGGTAGGGGTTTGTTCGAGAAGTTACACGTTGAATTTGAAGAAGAGAATGTCCCCATCCTTGACGACATACTCCTTGCCTTCGGAGCGAAGCAGCCCCTTCTCCTTGACCGCCTGCTCGCTGCCGTATTTGAAGAGATCGTCACAGGAGTAGCAGTCAGCCTTGATGAAGCCGCGTTCGAAGTCGGAGTGGATAACACCTGCTGCTCCGGGGGCCTTGGTTCCCCGCTTGATTGTCCAGGCGCGAACCTCCTGCACGCCCGCGGTGAAATAAGTGATGAGATCGAGAAGACGATAGGCCGAGTGGATGAGGCGGTTGAGGCCGGGCTCCTGGAGGCCGACGGATTCGAGGAATTCCGTGCGCTCCGCCGGTTCGAGCTGCGCAATCTCACTCTCGAGCGCTCCACAGATTCGAACGACTTGCGCGCCCTCTTCAGTTGCACGTTTCTCCACGGCCTCTGTGTAAGGATTGCCGACAGTAAGCGCGCCCTCGTCGACGTTGGCGACGTAAAGCTGCGGCTTCATGGTGATGAGGAAGAGCTCACGGGCGGCGATGCGCTCATCGTCGGTGAGGTCGGCGGTGCGTGCGGGCTTCCCAGCCTCAAGCGTGGCCTTCAGCTTGGCGACGGCGGATGCCTCGGCCTTGATCTTTGCGTCCTGCGTATTGCGGGCCAGTTTTTCCACCCGCTGGGCGCGCTTCTCTACAGTGTCGAGGTCGGCCAGCAGGAGTTCGGTGTTGATAATGTCTATGTCGTGTAGCGGGTTCACACCGCCGGCGACGTGGACGACCTCGGGGTCATCGAAGCAACGCACGACGTGACAGATAGCATCGGTGGCGCGAATGTGTCCGAGGAATTGGTTGCCGAGACCCTCGCCCTTGCTTGCGCCTTCGACTAGTCCAGCGATGTCGATGAATTCCATCGTTGTGGGCACCGTGCGATTGGGCACGACGAGCTTGGTAATCTGATCGAGCCGTTCATCGGGGACGGTGACGGTGCCGGTGTTGGGGTCGATGGTGCAGAAGGGATAGTTCGCAGCCTGGGCCTTGGCCGAGGTGAGAGCGTTGAAGATAGTCGACTTGCCGACGTTAGGCAGTCCAACGATTCCGCAGTTCAATGGCAAGAGATGATTCCTTTTGTGACGACGCCTGCAGCGCATCGCGAAGATGTGTCATCTACAGGATAGTTCATCGGTAGAGTAGAAGCACCTATGGCAGAGGCCACCACACAAGTCGCCGCATCCGAACGGCAAGGCCGGCGCTTCGATGTCCGCGTTGTGATGGCGTTCCTTGCGATCTACGTGTTGTGGGGGACGACGTTCCTGGCAATACGGATTGCGGTCCGCGAGGTTCCTCCTCTGTTCGCCGCCGGATCGCGGATGCTGCTTGCCGGGGCAGTTCTGTTCGGATGGATGCGTCTGCGCGGAGCTGTGCAGCCAACGAAAGCACAGTGGCGCAGCCTTGCGATCATCGGCGTGCTGATGTTCTTCGTGGACTATGGACCGCTGTTCTGGGCTGAGAAGTACGTTCCTTCGGGCATCGCGGCCGTCCTGGCAGCAACCGTGCCCCTGATGACGATTGCGTTCGAGATGTTCATCTTTCGCTTGCAGCCCTTTCGCTGGAGCCTTGTGGGGGCAGTCCTGCTGGGCTTCTGCGGTGTGGGAGTACTGTTATTGCCGGATCCGCACCAGCAACTACCGCTCCTGCCGTGCGTGGCCATTCTGGTCGGAACGGCAGGATGGTGCATGGGAACTGTGCTGAGCCGCAAGTTCGAACTGCCGAAGTCGCGAGCAGTAACCTCGGGCGCCGCGATGATGATCGGCGGAGCCGCGCTGTTGCTGGCTTCGCCGGCATTTCACGAACACCCTTCATTGCATGTTTCGCGAAGCGCCGTGCTGGCGCTGGCATATCTAGTTACATGCGGATCGATACTGGCGTTCACGGCGTACGTGTGGCTGTTGGGACGCATGCCGGCGAGCAAGGTCGCAAGCTACGCTTACGTGAATCCCATTGTCGCTGTGGCGCTCGGCTACTTTGCAGTAGGAGAAGCGATTACAGCGCACAGCATCGCAGGTGCTGCACTGATTCTCGTCAGCGTGTTCCTCATCTTGCGCAAGGGCCGCAAGCCAGTTACGGCATGACGGCAGCGCGCTGCGCGGTGAGGTAGTCGATGCGCTTTACATCGTTATCTGCGGCAGCCGTGCGCGTAAGCGGAGAGCCCTTGTAGTGCTCGTACGTGGGATTGGCGCCCGCAGCGGGCTGAATCGTGACGAACTCCACCGATTGAACAGTGGAGGGGATTTTCGCTCCGAACCAGTGTGGGTCGTCGCGCTGCGCCCACGTCACGAGCGCGAGCACGGAGCCCGCAGGGTATGCGCGATCTGCGTTTGTCCGCGCGTATTGCACGGCGATGTCGTTGCCGTAGAGAGTGGACATCGTCGCACTGCGCTGATTGACCGATGACGTAATCACCTTCCATGCCAGCGGGTTGTAGGGCAGCTGGCCGGTCAGCGCGGCCTGATCGTTGATGGTGGATGCTCCGGGCTGGCTCATGCAACCTGCGAGTGGAAGCAACGTGACTGCGGCGGCGAAGCAGAGAGCTTTCATGCGTGGCCTCATTGTTGACCTGCCAGCGGGAAGGAGTAGACGTAGTCGTTGTGCCGCAGTGGAGCGTGACAGCCGGTGCACTCGTTGGTGAAGGCTGCGTCCTTGCCGTAGGGCTTCAGGTCTGTTCCGCGCCAGCGAGCAAAGCCCCAGCCTTCGGTGGAGGCGTACTTGTGGGCATCCTTGATCATGAACTCGACCTGGTAGAAGGCCCCAGTTTTCGTCTCGCCGTCGCCATCGGTCTGCTGGAACCACGCAGTCTTCGCGAAGGTGGTTCCGTCAGGCCAGGGATTGGTGTGGTGTCCGGCGATGGCCTTCATCGCAACATCGTTGCCGAAGATGACGCGCAGCGTCTTGTTGTCGAAGCGATTGGTGGTGCTGATCACCTTCCAGTCCTTGTAGCTGGGGATAAAGGGAATGCCGTTCGGTGCAGGCTGCACGGTCAGCGACACGTCTCTCGTGCTAATCCAGTTCCGGTATTGAGCGTTAGCCGCGGTCTTTGCTGCCTCATCGGGCACCGTTTCAGGCGGGGGAGGGTTGAGATAGTTCTTGAGAGTCCCGAGGTCTTCCGGAGAGACGCGCGCCTGCGGATGGAGCAGGGTGTAGCTCTTTAGCGGCATCGCGCCGAGTTGGATCATGTTGACCGCTTCGTAGAGTGCGGCCTTTTGTTGCGCGGCGGGCAGCTTGCCTATCTCGGAGAAGTTGAGGTGGCGTCTCGCCTGGTAGATATCGCTAGCGACGAGCCACGATGCTGGCGCGATGCGGTCGTACCAGGTGAGCTGCGTTTCGTTGGAGTGGCAGTTGTAGCAGGAGTTCTTGAGGACGCGCTTGACCTCGGGAGGCGCCGCTAGATCCGCAGTGACGGGAGGCTTCATGATCGGTGGGTTGACTAGTTGCAAAGCCACGAAGACCGCCAGCGCGGCTGCTCCGAGCCATACCAGGATGCGAGTGTTGGAACCGGAAGCCATGACTCTCCTTCGTGCGTGTTAGACGGCTGACCCAGGAGCCGAGACCTATCAAAGATATTATCGGCAATAAGAACATCGAATCGACTGCTTGTGAGATCGTGCAGTGACGGATACTCTGGTCTCGACGTTCCTGATGGAACGAGGAGGAAGTGTGATTCAGCGAGTTGCGGTGCAGTGTGCGGTGGCGTGGATGACGGTGTGCGGTGCCGTGATGGCGCAGACTGCAACGAGTGTGCCTACAGGGCCGGCGGCAGAGGTCCAGCGCAGCTACGCGACGGTGAAGGAGAACATCCTGAAGTCGGCAGACAAAATGCCCGCCGCTGACTATAGCTACAAACCTGTGGCAGACGTCAGGACCTACGCGCGCGTTCTGAATCACATCAGCGAAGCACAGCTGCGGAGCTGCGGAGCAGTGAATCGCACCTCTGCCGATGCGCAGCCGAAGGTTCCGGCGGAGACAGCCGACAAGGCCGCCATCATCACCGCGCTGAAGGCCTCGTTCGCGGAGTGCGACAAGGCATTCGGCACGCTGACGAACGGGAATCTACAGGATGTGTTCGTGCTGCCGCAGGGGCAGCGTTCGCGAGTGGGATTAGCGTGGGGAACGGTCGCGCACGACATGGAACAGTACGCCACATTGGCCCTCTACCTGCGACAAAAGGGGATTGCACCGCCGAGCAGCGAGAAGTAAGGCCGGGCTGTCCGGTTCTTAGTCTTCGTCATCGCTTGAAGCCGCGAGGAAGGTTGTGATTCCGGCAGCCTGATCGAAGTCGATAAGCTGTGCACCGGCCGGAAGTCCTCTTTCGGTCTCGCCGACCTCGCGAAGAGTGCGGTTGATGGCGCGGGTGCGCACGCCGAGCTTTTGAATGGTGTTCTGCACGGTCCCCACCTGCGATTCCATCTTGGTCATCAGCGTTTCGAAGTTGCCGAACTCCTTCTTGGTGCCCTCGAGAACGCGCCACACCTCATCCCCCTTCTCCTGGATGGCGAGCATATGGAAGCCCATTTGGAAGCTGGTGAGGATCGCGGACAGCGTGCTCGGCCCGGCGATGGTGACTCGGCACTTGGACTGCACTTCCGCCTGCAGTGCATCCCTGCGCATGACCTCAGCATAGAGCCCCTCGGTAGGCAGGAACATGATGGCGTGCGGTGTGGTTCGCGGCGGGTTGATGTATTTCGAGCAGATACGATCACCCTCGGTGCGGATCGCCGCTTCGAACGACTTACCGGCAGCGGCGATCTGCTCGGCGTTGCCGCTTTCGTATGCACCTTCCAAACGCTCCCAGTCTTCGCGCGGGAACTTGGCGTCGATGGGCAGCAGCGTCTCGCCCGCGTGACCGGGAAAGCGGACGGCGAACTCGACTACTTCCAGCGAGCCATCCTTCACCTTCGCGTTGCGAATGAACTGGCTGGGCGCGAGCATCTGTTCCAGCAGCATGCCAAGCTGCACTTCGGCGAAGCCGCCGCGCGACTTCACGTTGGTAAAGATACGGCTCAGGTCGTTGACTCCGTCGGAGAGCTTGGTCATCTCACCCAGGCCGCTATGCACCTTGTTGAGCTGATCGGTTACCTGACCGAAGCTCTCAGTGAGTCGCGTTTGCAGTGTGTCATTCAGCTTCTCGTCGACGGTCTGCCGCATCTTCTCGAGTTCTTTGGAGTTATCGTCGTTGAGCTTGGTCAGCCGCTGCTCTACTGTCTCGCGGAGACGGTTCTGCAGCTCAGTGTTGCTGTCCATCAGCTGATTCAGCTTTGTGTTTATAGCCTCGCGCAGGCTGGTATCCTGCTGCGTCGACTCGGAGGTAAAGTTTGCCAGCCGCCGCGAAAGGACTTCCATCTGTTCGAGGACTGCCTTGCGCAGAAGATCATCAGAGCTCTTGTTGTCGCTGCGAAAACCGGTCAAACCTGTCTGGAGAAGATTACTCAGTTCGGCGATGTTCTTCGTAATCTCCCCGCGCAGCTCTCGAAATGCGGTGTCGCTGGCCTCGCGTGATCGTTGCGCCTCGGTAGCGATGTCAGAGCGCATCTGTCCGAATGCGTTGCGAATATGCTCATCGAGCGCCTGGTTGCGAGCATCCAGCCGCGTGAGCTGATCGGGCAGTTGCGCCAACCGGACATCCTGTGGCTGCGCCTGCGTTTTGCGCAAAAAGAGCACGACAACAACAATCAATGTCACGATTTGGACGACAAGCAGGACGTTTAACATTTCGTCTTTCCTTCGCCACAGGATAGCACCTTTGATTTCACCTCCAGAGACTCCTTCGCAATGGGCTGTGTTATCTATGGAAACACTCTCGATCCGTATCGATTTGAGCGCAGCCCGCCTTCCGCAGCACAATCTGCAACTGAACGGAGCTCTCGTGAAAGTAAGTCTCCCGGTGTGTGCCTTGATTGCAGCATCTCTGTCTCTTCATGCACAAAAGCAGACGGCAGAACTCGTCCTGCAGCATGGCGTTGTTTTGACCGTGGACGCGAAGGACAGCGTAGCCCAGGCAGTTGCTATCCGTGATGGACGGATTGTTGCGGTCGGCACCGACGCCGACATGACTAAGCTGATTGGCTCCGGGACGAAAGTGGTCGACCTCGCAGGGCGCGACGGTGACGCCGGGCCTGATCGATACGCACATCCATCTGCTGGAGGGCGTAACCGGTTCGATGTACAAGGTCGAGCTGACTAGCGCGGCCAGCGTCGCCGAGATCCTCGACAAGATCAAGGCTCGGGCCGAAAAGACGCCTGCCGGCGATTGGGTTGAAGGCTTTGGCTGGAACGAGGGCGTGATCGCGGAACATCGTCCCCCAACGCTCGTTGAGTTGGATGCCATATCTGCCGGGCATCCCGTCTTTCTCGAAAATGTGACGCACCACTATGCAATGGTGAACTCCGCCGGGCTGGTGAAGCTCGGCATCGATGCGGCGACGAAGAGCCCTGATGGGGGAACCATCGTTCACGACGCCGACGGCAAGCCGACAGGCGTTCTGAAAGAGAAGGCGAACTCAGATGCGATTGCCGTGATCCCGGGGAAGACAAATGAACAACTCCGAAAAGGCATCCAGGCTGCGCTGGATCGAATTCATGCAGAAGGACTGACCGGCGTGAAGGACATCGTGGATCCCGGCACCTGGGCTGCTTATCTCAGTTACGCGAAGGCGGGCGGGCTGACCGCGCATGTCTGCCCTCTGATGTGGGTTGGTTACCCGTTGTCGGCAGAAGCTGCTTTGGACGCCATCCAGAAGGGCCGTGCCGACTCTGCCGCTGTGAAAGGCGGTGACCTCACCATCTGCGGAGCCAAGATCCTGCTCGACGGAAGCGCGATGGCGCGGACGGCATGGAGAAACGAAGACTATCCGGTGGACCCGCGCAGACCGGGCATGCCCACAGGACGTGGGTACCCAATCGTTGAGCCCACGCAGTACACGGCGATGGTGAAGCTCTTCAACGCGGCGGGGATATCGGTGGGAACACACGCCATCGGTGACCGTGCGATCGACCTGGCCGTGGACAGCTATGCCGATGCGCTGAAAGAACATCCACAGACCGGGCTCCGTCACTCGATCATTCACGCGCACGAGCCAACCGACCATGCTCTGAACGTCATGCAGGAACTGCAGAAGAAGTACGACGCAGGGTACCCGGAAGTGCAGGGCGGCTTTCTATACTTCCTGGGCGACTCGCTTCCCGCAGCGTTCGGGCCTGAGCAGTCGCAGCGTGTACTGCCGTTCGCGACTTATCGGAAGAGGGGCATCGTCTTCGCGGGCGGCTCGGACTTTCCGGTTACGCCGTTTCCGCCAAGGTTCGGACTGTGGGCCTCCGTGGCTCGCGAACCAATGAAGGGAGACTTCGGCGCGCATCCCTTCGGAACCGCGGAGTCCGTCGACGTGCACGTGGCGCTGCGCAGTTACACGGCCTGGGCCGCGCGGCAGATCTTTCTCGAGAAGGAAACGGGAACCATCGAAGCCGGCAAGTGGGCCGATCTCGCGGTATGGGATCGTAATCCTTACAGCGTGCCCACATCTGATCTCAAGGACATGAAGTGCACGATGACGCTCTACAAGGGCAAAGTGGTCTTCGAGCGCTAAATCATTAGAGATTTGTGACAAAGAGCATCATCAACTCTCCGCACCTGCTGGTTATAATCTTCGCTCACAGCGATTCAAATTCCAGAGGTGCCTATGAAGAGAATGTGCCTGCACGCGTCTGTTCTTGTCGGTCTTGCCGCAGCTTGCGTCTCCGTTGGCGTTCTGCCAAACAAGCTTGAAGGGGATCGAGGTTGCTGATCTCGATAAGAAGGTTGATCCCTGCACGGACTTCTACGAGTACTCCAACGGAACGTGGCGCGCGCAGAATCCCATTCCCAACTCGATGGATCGATGGAGCCGCCGCTGGAAGGCCGGGGAGACCAACAAGGATCAGCTGAAGATCATCCTCGACGACATATCGAGCCATCCTGCGACGAAGGGAACTCCTGCGCAGTTGACGGGCGACTTCTATGCTGCATGCACGAATCAAAAGGCGATCGATACCGCAGGGATCAAGCCGCTGGAGCCGATGCTGAAGCAGATCGACGCAATCAAGACTGCTGCCGATCTGGATGCGGCGATCATCGTGCTGCAGGATATTGGAGTTCAGGTCCCCTTCAACCTGCTGTCGACGTCCGATGTGCATGCTCCGGAGAAGGTGATTGCTGATGTCGGTGCCGCGGGCTTAGGTCTCCCTGACCGCGACTATTACCTGAAGCCGGAGAAGCGCTTTGTCGATGCCCGCGCAGGGTATCTGGCGCACGTCGCGAACATCCTGGAGCTCGCCGGGTCTTCGCCGGCCGATGCAAAGAGTGGCGCGGATACAGTCATGGCGATGGAGACGGCGTTGGCGAAAGCCTCACTCGACAACGTAGCCCTTCGCGATCCGGTCGCGACCGATCACAAGATGGCCTTCGCCGAGCTGCAGAAGCTAACACCGCACTTCGACTGGACGGCGTACTATCGCGGCGCAAAGCTCACTCCAGCGGACTTGAACGTTGATCAGCCCGAGTTCATGAAGGAGGTCGAGCGTCAGTTCAGCGGCACACCGATTGCGCAGTGGAAGGTCTATCTACGCTGGCAGCTTCTGCACAACTTCGCCGCCAATCTCTCCACGTCTTTTGTCGACGCCAACTTTGCCTTCTATCAAAAACAACTAAGCGGAGTAGGCGAGTTGAAGCCGCGGGCAACGCGCTGTGCAGAACAGACCGACGCGCTGCTCGGCGAGGCGCTGGGTCAGGAGTACGTCAAGCGCTACTTCCCGCCTGAGGCCAAGGCGCGCGCTACTGAGATGGTCACCAACATCCTTGCCGCGATGCACGACACTATCGAAGGCGCCGAGTGGATGACGCCGGAGACCAAGAAGAAGGCGGTCGAGAAACTCTCAACAGTGAAGGTCAAAGTCGGGTATCCCGACAAGTGGAAGGACTACTCCAGCGTAATAATCACACGGGATGGATACTTCGCGGACATCCTCGCCGCCGAAAGGTTCCAGGTTGCAGACGATCGCGCGAAGATCGGCAAGCCTGTTGACCGCGATCTGTGGGGGATGACGCCGCCGACCTCGAACGCTTACTACAACCCGTTGCTGAACGAGATTGTGTTCCCCGCCGGCATTCTTCAGCCTCCTGCCTTCAGCGTCGACGTGACGGACGCTGTGAACTACGGCGCGATCGGCGTTGTGATCGGCCACGAAATTAGCCACGGCTTTGACGATCAGGGCTCGCAGTTCGACGCACAGGGACGCTTGCAGAACTGGTGGAGCCCTGAGGACCTGAAGCAGTTCCAGGCGAAGACGGCGTGCGTGGCGAAGCAGTTTGATGGCTACACGGTAGCCGACGGCATCCACATCAACGGCAAGCTGGTGCTGGGCGAGAGCATTGGAGATCTCGGCGGCGTGAAGATCGCGTACCTCGCCTTCCAGAAGTCGCTCAAGGGCAAGCCAGCCGCGCCGACCATCAACGGCTTCACGCCCGATCAGCAATTTTTCATCGCGTGGGGACAGTTCCGCGGCGATGAGACTCGTCCGGAGACGCAGAAGCGGATGGCGCAGGGCGATCCGCATCCAGTAGCGAAGTTCCGCGTTCTGGGGCCGCTTTCGAACTATCCGCCGTTTGCGGCAACGTTCAGCTGCAAGGCCGGGTCGACAATGGTGCGGGACGAGAAGGAGCGGTGCGTTGTCTGGTAGTCGAGTCCTCGACGATCGAAGGCGGACCGACTGCGGCTAGAATCGTCGCATGCCGTTCGCGCCGCGCCCCATCTTCGAATGGCGTCTCCGGAGTCGCAGCCTCAACCTCGGTGCGCGAACACTCGTAATGGGGATCCTCAATGTCACGCCGGACTCGTTCTCCGACGGTGGACACTTCTATGACGCTGCATCCGCGCCCGAGCGAGCTGTCGCACACGCGCTGGATATGCTGGATCACGGCGCCGATCTACTCGACCTCGGCGGCGAGTCAACGCGCCCCAACGCAGTGTCTCTGTCCCCGGATCACGAGCAGGCGCGCATTCTTCCCGTGCTTGAGGCCATCCTCAAAGAACGTTCGCACACCATCATCTCCGTCGATACCTTTCACGCTTCGACGGCGAAGCGCGCGATTGAAGCGGGAGCTGAAGTCGTCAACGATGTCAGTGGCGGACTGTGGGATGCCGAGATGCTATCCATGCTCGCCGTGCTCGAGTGCGGAGTCATTCTGATGCACACGCGCGGCAGACCGGACGAGTGGAAGACCCAGCCTGCGCTTGCACATGACGAGGTGATGCCGCTGCTCCTTGCAGGCCTTGAAGAGCGCCGGGACGCGGCGCTCGCGGCAGGGATAGCTCGTCGGCGAATCGTGCTCGATCCCGGGCTGGGCTTCGGCAAGCGTATGGACGAGAACTATCCGATTCTTGCGCATCTGTCGGAGCTGCGTCGCTTGGAACAGCCCATTCTCGTGGGCGCCTCGCGCAAGGGCTTCTTGGCACAGACTGTTGCGCAGGCACCCTTGCTTGCGGCTGTACACGAGGGTGTGCCGCCTCCAGTGAATGCGCGATTGAACGCGACTACTGCAGCGAATGTTGCCGCCATTCTTGCCGGAGCGCACATACTTCGCGTTCATGAGACACAACCCGCAGCTGAGGCTGCCGCCATTGCCGATCGCATCCTGCTGGAGCGTTGAGTTCGGAGTGAGGCTGCGGCGGATGACCTGTTAGACTGCGCGAATATGAACAGATTGCTGACGGTGACGTTGATGGCAGTAACGTCTGCGTGTGTGGTTCAGGCGCAGTCGCAGAATATTGGTTGCGATGGGATGGCGAAGGTCGGGCGTGGCGGCGCATGCTCGGAGTTGGCGCAGAAGATTGCAGAGGTGCTTTCGGATCCGGCGGTGTCGCGGGCGCACTGGGGAATCGATGTGACAGCGATGGATGGAACGCCGATCTACTCGATGAACGAGGGGCAGCTGTTTCAGCCGGCGAGCAACACCAAGATGTTCACCACGGCGACCGCGCTGGCGGTGCTGGGCGCGAGCTCGACGTTTGAGACGAAGGTGGTGGCGCGGGGTACGTTCGGCGGACCGGCGAATCTGGCGGGCGATTTGATTCTTGTTGGCGGTGGGGACGCGAATCTATCGGGGCGGCCGATTCCTTATGTGCCGCCGGCGCTGCGGCCGAAGGTGCCGTCGGGGCAACAGCCCCCGCCGGGGCCTCCGGCGTTGCGGTATCTGGAGGAGATGGCGGATCAGGTGGCGAAGACCGGGTTGAAGGTTGTGAACGGTGATGTGGTCGGTGATGACACGCTCTATCCGTGGGAGCCTTATCCGGAGGACTGGTCGATCGACGATGCGGTGTGGGGGTATGGGGCGCCGATCTCGGCGCTGACGGTGACGGACAACCAGCTTGCCTTGAAGGTGACGCCGGGAGCGGCTGCGGGGCAGCCGCCGGTGGTGACCGTCGATCCAATCTTTCCTTACTACACGCTGGACACTACGGCGCTGGTGACGGGGCCGCCGAAGAGCGGCAATCATGTGCAGATGGACCGGCTGGTGGGGTCGAGGGTGCTGCGCGTCTACGGATCGATTGCAGTGGACTCACGTCCGGATAATGAGGAGGTCGCGATCGAGGATCCGGCGGCGTTTGCGGCGGCGGCTTTGAAGTCGATGCTGGAGGCTCGCGGCGTGCTGGTGACGGGGGTGGCTCGGGCGAAGCATCGTACGCCGGTGGACTCGCGGCCGTTTATGCAGGCGACGAGGGAGCCGGTTGCGGGGCTGGACTGGACGAAGACGTTCGCTCCGGGGCAGGCGAGTTGCTGCGCCGGGTGAGACGGTGCTGGCGAAGCATGTTTCGCCGCCGGTGATCGAGGACATGATGTGGACGAACAAGATCAGTCAGAACCTCCACGCGGAGATGTTTCTGCATAATGCTGGCGCGGCGGTGTTGGGTGATGGTTCGACGGTGAACGGTGCGCGTGTGGTGCGGTCGTTCCTGGAGCATGCGGGTGTTGATAAGGACGACTTCTATTTCTTCGATGGCTCGGGGCTGAGCGGGCACGATCTGGTGACTCCGCGGGCGACGGCTCGGCTGTTGCAGTTTGCGTCGACGCAGCCTTGGTTCACGGACTGGCGGCGGACGCTTCCAGTTGGCGGCGAGGACGGGTCGCTGATAGAGCGGTTTCCGAAGGCTCCGCTGAAGGACCACGTGTTTGCGAAGACCGGCACGCTGGGGGAGGCCCGGGCTCTGAGCGGCTACCTGGACTGCGCTAGCGGGAAGACGGTGATCTTCTCGATCATGTCGACCTCGCATGTTCCGCGGTCGAATGCTGACCGGGAAGCGATGGATAAGATCGTGGGGTTGATCGCGGGGGCGAACTAGCCCACCCCCCCCATTTTTGCGCAAAGTCTTCGAAATATGGACCTTAGGTCTGGACTTCGAGCAAAAAGTCCCATATTTCTACATGGACCGACGCAAGCTGATGATTATAAAAGGGAAGCCCCGAACGGAGGAGGTTCGGGGCTTAGTCTTATCCTATGTTTTAAGTTTAGCAAATCGGGTGGAATCAATCGGCACTTTTGGCCGATTTTAATTTTGCGTCCAGATGGCTGATTATGAAGGGTTTGATCGCCGCACTTCGAAATGAGGGGGCTTGACAGGATATCGGCCCTGCTCAGGCAGTGAAGCTTGCATGAGCAGGACGACGGAGAAAAAACCGGCGAGGAAACGGGCCAGGAAACCTCGCCGGGGTTTGTTACGAGATGCGGGTCGCCAGCCTGCGGCGAACTGCACCTGCAGCTCCGATCAATCCTGTGCCGAGCAACATTAGAGTTGAGGGCTCAGGAGTCTGTGAGAGTTGAGTGGGAGTAGCGTTGACTCCGATGAAGTCCTGCGGCTGTCCATAGCCACGCGGCCAATCCGTCGGGATGTAGAAGTTGTAGTCATCGAGGAACGACTTGGTGTAGCTGAAGTCGTCAGCATTTCCCAAGAGAGTCTTCGAATCATTGGACAGGCTGTTGTAGTGCTGCGGATCGAAGATGTACCAGAGAGCATCCTGAACGTCCTCGTTATCGAACGAGCCGCCATGGCCGTTCGACTTGCCGAGCATGCTGTAGATGTAGGCCTCTTCCATATATTTGAAGTTGTTTCCGCTCTTGGTGGTGGTGTAGAAGTGGTCGCCGCTGTAGACGGCGACGGTCCACGTCTCGTTGGGAGAAACATCGCGGAAATCGTCGAGGCAGAAGAGCTGGACATTCGCTCCGTTCAACTGGAGGTTATATGGTCCGATGTCGTCGGAGCCGTTGGCGTTGATGTATTTGAGTGTGTCGGCCTTCATGGAAGCTGAAAGACCTACAAGGCAGATAGCAGAAAGCAGAAAACCAAATTTCTTCAAGTCGTCCCCCTAGCCCAAAATGAGCCGTCATTCTTCTCAATACCGCTCTGGCCCCCTCATCGCCTCCTGTTCAGCGACGGTCGACCGGTATTGTCGCTGGCGATCGTCGGCCAGAGATGTCCCGTTGGTATAGCTACACCGCCATCCCTTGCCAAAATGGAATGGTGGCGAACTGCCTAAATGTGACAATGTGTGTTGCAAATTGGTTAGAAGCAACCGAGGCACCAAACCCGTGAAACTCGCTATCTGAGCTGGATTCCAAGGAAATTGGCGGTTTTGTCTGCCGTTTATCCCGCAGGACCGTCTGAAACGCGCATCCTCTTGTCCAAGAGAAGTGCCAAACATTTCCCTCGGTGGGCAGAAGATTTCACAGTCTGAATCAGTGGGATGGGCCAGCTAAGTAAGCCCTGGGCGGGCGTTAGCTAAGCGGCGTCGCCTTTGGGCGGTTCGAGCTTCACTCGAATGCACCCATTCATGCGATGAAACTGCATCGATGGGTGCCTAGCTGTTATTGCGAGATCACCATTTGAGAGGAACTCGCAAGCGTCAACGTGCGTGCGGGGACAAAGGGGATGAGAAGCGCAAACTGATAGGCGACTTTTACACTAACGGGATTACCGGGGGCATTGCATGGGGTCGTCTTGGGGGTGCAGGGCCAGGTAGCTGTAACGGTCAGATTGCTGGCGTTGATTCCGGGATAATAATGAGTTTTTACATAGTCGGAGATCTGGGCCTGTGTCACCTTGCAGTCTGAAAGATTTATGCACGCGGAGCCTCGAACGCTGGCATAACGAGTGGCCTCTCGTGCGGACTCGGAGACTAAGTTATAGGCGTAGAGAGCCCAGCCGAACGCGTAGATTCCGAAGATCATCGTGGAGAGAATGACGAAGACAAAGGCAAACTCTACCATCGAGGCTCCCGTTTCATCGGCCATGCGACGGAAGGAGAGGAAAGATGGAATCGATTTCCTCGTCAACCGGATCATTCTTCTACCCTCATCGTCGCGGTGCCATGCATGGTGAAGGACGCGGGGAGACCGGGGACCTTGATGGGTGGCGTCACCGCCTTTTGCGTCGTCACCGTAACGGTGTGGATGATCCTTGCCGGCACCACGCAGGCTGCGAAGTTTTTGCAGGTAATTGCGGTGCCATCGGAGCAGCTGCAGGCGTTGCTCGAGGTTGCAGTGATTCCCGAAAAATCGAAGGCGTCGTTGTTCACCGCTGTTTGTATACCGGTAGTGTCTGCCGCAGTGATCACAGTTTGTGCAGCGTAGTGAGCACCAGCATTTGCGGCATTCCTCAACTCGATGAGGTTATACGCCAGCCAGCCAAATTCGGCGATGCCGAGCAGAATGATCATGAGCAAGGGCATGCAGAGCGCAAATTCAACGAGGGATTGACCGCTTTCACGGCTGAGCCGCTTTTGTTGCTGAGAGATTGGGGTCTGCCGTGACTCTTTCATGCGTATGTCGCTTTCATGGCCTTATTCCACCAGTACAGTCCTTGTGAGGGGGGAATTGCTCGGATTCGTCAGGGTATAGCTTGTGAGCGACATGGTAGCCGTCTTGTCAAACAGGGTGTACACAATGAGGTCGACTGTCAGCTGAAGGCCGCCTGATTTATCGCCACCGCTGTCCTGGAGTTCCATAGCCGTTTTGGGCGCGTAGATGATGCCGGCCAGAGTTCCACTTGCATTGCCCTTGTCAAAGCTTATAGTGCCTGAGGTATCCCCTCGGTCCGCATAGATCAAGATCCCTTTATAGGTCCCGGATGTAGGCGCCGAAAGATTCAGGGTACCGTTGGAGGCATCCAGATCCCCTAGAAGATACAGGGTGACTCCCGTGCCTGTGACAGTTCCGCTAAAGCTTACATCGCCCGGAAAGATATACGTCCCGGGGTTCAGCGTCGCGTTAGAGATCGTAACCGCGCCGTTATAGCAGCCCGGAGCTACGCTGTTGCCGGTAAGAGTGTAACCTTTCTTCCCGGTGGATCCGCCGCAACTGGCGAGGTTATATGTAGGCGGCTGCATCGTTGGAAGGGGATCGGATACAGGTGCAATTCCACTCACGGGAGTGGGTGTGGCATCGCCTACATGCCCACCGGCACCGCCTACAACACCAATAGACCCGGCCGTAAGAGTTCCGCCAGCGCCCGTAAAGCCCAGGGCATTCGGATCGTTCGAATTAATGACAATGCCACAGTTCGGAGCGGATACGTCGAACGAACCCTGCAACTGCATGGCTCCTGCTCCGCTTGGGGCCAATACGTACAAGCAAGCGTTGGAAGGAGCACCTTTGTAGGCGACAGCTCTTGCCGCTACGGGAACCGAGCTCTTCCCAAACAGCCCCATCAGGAAGGTACCGGCGTTTTGGGTAACAATAACCTCTACATTTCCGGCGCTAGTATGAGATCCACCCTTCGGTGGGTTATTAACTGTCACCGTAACGCCGTTAGATCCATTGGTCATGCCGTTGGCGCTGGAAGCCGCGTACGCCGCATTCTGGACACCAGTAGCGTTGGTATAAGGATATTCGGACGCTCCAGCAACTGCGGCTGCATCGGCTGCAGTCTGCAGAGTGCGCTTCGTATGAAAGAGCATGCCAACATCGATGGCAAGGCTGGTAAATCCCAGGATGCCGACCATCGCCAGCGCAACCATTACGGTAGCTTGCCCACTTTCGCGGGAATCTAGGTCCATAATTCGCGCTCCTTTCCGGAACTTCAGGCAGTAATGACAGTGACAAACTAGCTGCACTTTACAGGCCAACAATTGTCTAAATGATCGAATGTTCAAATCGTGAGGCGAGGTCACTTAGGGCTCCGATGAGAGCGCGAGTGTGAGGCTGCCTTGAATTACTGCAATGATCTGCATCCAAGATAGAACAGTTTTCCTTGATATTTCGATTATTTTGACGCGCTGCGCGGCTGGTCGTTTCGGTTCGCCCCTAAGTCAATCTTGCAGGACTCGCCTTGCGCCGAGCCCGGCTGGGACGATGTGGCTGCGTCATAGTGTGGCCTTGCGGGCTGCTAACTGTTGATGCAGTGCTACTTCCTCCGGATCGTGCTTGATTTCACAACCATCTCGCATGACCGTGGCTACTTTTGGTTGTCAAAATCTTGTCGTCACCAGCTGCGACTGCAACTGACGGCGATTAATCTCGTCGATCTCAAAAGAGGGCCCCTGGCACCTGTCGCTGTGAGGCGAGGGTGCCAGCGCAAGCTCCCCAGCTGTAGCCCTATTCGGGCGGGCCCTCTACCAAATTTAGATGCCGGAGTGCTTCTGTGGAATCGGGTCGCAGGCGCTGCCTGGGCTGTCAAACTGATTCAGGATCTGCTTGAGAGGACAGAGAAATGGGACCCTGCTGCCAGATCTGCGCGTAGGGAATTTACCGGGAGTGAGGTTGCGGGAGGGGACAGGTCCCAGTCACGGTTGCCGATAACGGATGACGACCTTTGTAGTTGTCGAGCGGTGGGTGCGGATTGAAAGACACACCGTCAGGGAAACAGAGCTTCGGTTACGCAATCAAGATGGGCCTTCAGCTGGCGGAGATGGGATTCCGCCGTAGACTCGGGCTCGACCTCGGTCGCGACAAGAAAATGGAGATTGTGCATCGCCTCCAAATGGGGGCGGCAAAACTCTCTCGTTGCCAAGAGATCCCGAGTCTCATCCGAATCTCTCCTCATGAACTTTGGATGTATGAGGGGTTAGCTGAGGATGCTCGCCGGAAGAGATGCGATTGGAGAGGCCAAATCAATTAGTTGGTTATGAGCCGATCGATATGAGCGTTTGCCTGGTTGTAATCGATCTGATTACAAATCGGACAGGTCACTCTATGCTGCGTGATCGCGTGATGAACCGCAATCACTTCTTCCGAGGGGAAGGGCGGAGTTTCGGCCTCAGGGTGCTGGTGTTCTTCATTACGCCGGTATGCCTCGATCAACTGAAGGCCGAGTTGCTCCATCTCCGGACAATGAGGAAACTTCATGACGTACTCCCATCTCTTCGGACAGACAGGGCCTTGGGCTATGAAGGCTCGGAACGAATTTTAATCCAAACAAAAAAAATCGGCAGCCGGAAAAACGGCTAGCAGCAAAGGATAAGGAATGCCGGGGTCACGTATTACAGGTCCCCAAATCTTCAGAGAATGAAAACAGATATTACTAGCGTGCGGGGCATTGATATGTCTGATATCCGACATACCTGCACTATTAGTTTTCGTTCACTGCCTTCTGGCCTTGCTACTGGGGTGGCGCTGAGGATTGAGGAGATGCGGTGTTGCTGTTGGGCGAGGCGGGGGCTGTTGGGTTTGCCGCCGCGGGGGTCATCTGGGTCGGTGTATTTTTGCCGTGTTCCGGGTCGTACTCGTGCTTGACCATCCACTGCCTGAAGACTTCGGCTGGTTCGCTGGCGAGGTTGCCGTTGCGTGAGACGTAGACGAAGTCCTTGACCATGACCTTGAGCTTGCAGGTGTCGTAGCCGTTCTTGCCGAACTGCGGCTGAAGGATGATGAGTTCCTGCCCGGGCTTCTTCCATTTGGCAGGAAAGGTTTCGAAACCGGACGAGGTCTGCAACTTGGTGTCGCACTCGAACTGGAAGTCGATGCCCTTGGGCTGGCCGCCTTCGAAGAGGTTGGCTCGGCCCTCGCCTTTGGCCTCCTGCGTCTGGTGGTTTTGATAGAAGGTGGTTTCGTTGCGGCGATAGATATGGACGCGCAGCGGATAGTCGGAAGGGTTGTGACTTTCGGCGTGGATTGCGGGGGCGATGGAGGCGAGAGAGGTGAAGATCGCGAAGGCAGCAAAGAGGCGCATTGGATTCTCCTGGCGGAGGGATCGGCCATGGGATTTCTACGTGAGTTGAGGACGAGAGCGAGATTCAAAAAGACGCGGGATTGACGGATCGTAGTTGTCGCTCAGTTGCGGAGTGATTAATTGATAGATCCACTCGATGCGGCTGTGGAGCTGGGCGAATCGCCGTGTAAGCCGCAGCGCGTATTGTGGTGCGGTTACTGCGATTACTTAAGTATTGCGTCTTTCGGGCAGTGATTTGAGATTTTTTGGCATCCCATCACTACCCGTACTTCGCATTTAACTCTGTAGAGACATTGAAGCTGGTGCGTGATTGCGTGTAGCCGGAGGACTGTTTGCGGGCCAGGTGCCTGCGGCAGTCCCGGAGTAAGGGCCAAAGCAACAGATCGGCGGCATCGGAAATGCTTGTACGCGGTAAGCCTTTGACGGGACGGGGAGCGGCACCAGAGCTGTGGGCGCACGGGGAGCCTGAGGGTCTAGCGGATTGGTTGATGGATCACGCTCCGGCGATGGTGGCCTACGTCGACGCTGATTTGCATTATGTGCGGGTGAATGCTCGGTACCGGGAGTTGTTTGGGTGCCCGGTGGAGGGCCGCCCGGTGGCTGAGGTAATGGGGCGGCAGTACGAGCGAGTGCGGCATGAGCTGCAGGCGGCGCTGAAGGGGGAGAAACGGAACTTCGAGCTGCCGATGACTCTGCGGGGCGAGGAGCGGATGCTCGAGGCTACGTACATTCCCGACTTCGATGGAGAGGGTCTCGTCCGCGGGCTGATGGTGTATGCGTTCGACGTGACCGAGCGGTGGCGCACGCAGAGGGCGCTGGAGCAGAGCGAAGAGCGGTTGCGGCTGGCGCTTTCAGCGACGAACGGGGTGGGAATCTGGAACTGGGACATCGAAGGCGACGTGGTGGTGGCGGACAAGGGATTCGCCCAACTGTTTGAACTGCCTGCGGAGGTCGCGGCGAAGGGGATGCCGAGAGAGGTGTTTGCGGCGCAGGTCCATCCGGCGGATGTGGATGTGGTGAGGGTGTCGCTGGAGCGGGCGCTGTCGGGAGAGCATGAGTTCTCGACGGAATACAGGGTGAAGCAGTCGGACGGCTCGGTGCGGTGGGTGATGGCGGTGGGTCGGTGCGTGCGAAGTGAAGCGGGCGATCCGCTGCGATTGCATGGGCTGACGCTGGATATTACGGAACGGAAGGCAAAGGAGGAGGCTCTACGAGAGAGCCAGGCGAAGCTTCACTCGATCTACGATACGAGCCTGCAGTATGCGGGGCTGCTGGATGCCACGGGAGTGTTGCTGGACGCCAACCGCGCGTCGCTGGAGTTCACAGAGATGCTTCGCGAGGATGTAGTGGGGAAGAACTTCTGGGAGTGCCCGTGGTTCATTTACACGCCGGGAGCTCCGGAGATGGTGCGGGGAGCGGTGAAGCTGGCAGGGCAGGGAAAAGGGATGAAGACTGAGCTCCCCCTGCTGAAGCCGAACGGGGAGATGGTGACGTTTGCGTTCTCATTGACGCCGGTGTTCGGGGCGGACGGAAAGGTTCAGTTCATCGTTCCTGAGGGAAGAGACATCAGCGACCTGAAGAAGGCGCAGACGGCGTTGTTGCAGAGCGAGAAGCTTGCGGCGGTGGGAAGGCTGGCGAGCTCGATTGCGCATGAGATCAACAATCCTCTGGAGGCAGTGACGAACCTGCTGTATCTGGCTCGGTCGGTGGAGACCGCGCCTCAGTCGAAGGAGTACCTGGAGCAGGCGGACGGCGAGCTGCGGAGGATCTCGGCGATTGCGAGCCAGACATTGCGGTTTCACCGGCAGGCCTCGAGCCCGCAGGCGATTCAGGCGAACGAGCTGTTTGCGTCGGTGCTGGGAATCTTCGATCGGCGGATGAGGAACCTCAGCATTCCGGTGGAGGCGAGCTATAGTGCGACGAAGCCAGTGGTGTGCTTCGACGGCGACGTGCGGCAGGTTTTGAACAACCTGGTGAGCAATGCGCTGGACGCGATGACGGAGGGTGGACGGCTGCTGGTGCGGAGCCATGATTCGACGGACTGGAAGACGAAGCGCAAAGGCATGGTGCTGACGGTGGCGGATACGGGATGCGGGATGTCGCAAGAGACGACTGCGCGCATCTACGAGCCGTTTTTTACGACGAAGGGAGATTCAGGAACAGGGCTGGGGCTTTGGGTGAGCGCCGAGGTGGTGAGGCGACACAAGGGCTCGCTGCAGGTGCGGAGCCGTGAAGGGGCGGGAACGGTGTTTCGGTTGTTTCTGCCGTATGAGAGCCAGCTGGAAGAGCGTCAGTCGCCCCAGATGTCCCGGCCGAAGTAGAGGAACGTGAGGACGGCGAGGGTGGCGAGCCAGCCTATGAGGACGATGGTCTGGGCGTGGGTGAAGAAGTCGAAGCAGGCGGCCTTGCCGAAGGCTCGGTAGAGAAAGACGTGCTCGCAGAAGAGCCACGTTGGTGGGAGAAGAGTCCAGATGCCGAGCAGCCAGGCCTTGGTGGCGTGGTGGCCGGGCGCAGTGCGGCGGGCATGTGCTTCTTCGCGAAGGAAGTGGAAGCCTCGGGTGAGTGCGTAGATGGCGAAGAGAAGTCCGAGGACGGTGACGGCGAGGGCAACTCCGCCGTGGGAGTTGAAGGTGCCGGTCATGCAGTCGGGCGGGAGAGCTTCGGCGAGGATCGCGGGCATGAGGGGATTGTACCGACGTGATTGCTGGCTATTTGAATTGTGATGGATACGAGGTCAGGCGCTCGTGGATTGCACCTTCCATCGAGCAACAGTGAAGACGACCAAAGTAGCAACCAACTAGAGAGCGCATGGCGAGCATCGAATTGACAGTTGAATTTTTCTGCCCAGGTTATCTCTATGCCCTACTCTGAATGTCCACAAGCCGACGAACTTACACGCTGCCTTGTTGCTGCCTACACGAAGATGAGTGATCAAGAGATCCAAACAGGCGGCATCATCGATGATCTACATAACGCAATCATGGATCACAAAGGAACCTGCCCACGTTGCCGGACGATTGGGAACAGCGTGATGGCTTCCTTCGCCCGACCCCAGCGTGTTGCATAGATAGACGGACCTCTTTTGCGCGGAACCGACTGAGGTATCAGTGTGCGGTTCCGACGCGAGGGTGTCTTCGTGAAACGTGTCGTAGTTTCCACTCCGATTTAGGCGACGGTGGCAAGCATCGCTGCTAGCAGCGCGGTGCGGGGGACGATGTGCTCGGTGACGATGTGCTCGTGGGCGGCGTGAGCTCCGGCGCCGATGGCTCCCATGCCGTCGAGGGTGGGGACGCCGAGGGCGGCGGTGAAGTTGCCGTCGGAGCCTCCGCCGGTGGAGGCTTCTTCGAGATCGAAGCCTAGTTGCGACGGCTAGTTTTTTTGCCTGTTTGAAGAGGGCGATGGTGCCGGGCTTGCGCTCCATGGGCGGGCGGTTGATGCCTCCGGTGATGGTGAGGGTGCAGGCTTTGTCGAAGGGCTTGAGGGATGCGAAGAGGCGGTCGACGCGTTTCTCGTCGGAGGCGCGGGCGATGCGGACGTCGATCTCGGCATGGGCTTCGGCGGCGATGACGTTGGAGCGGGTGCCTCCGGAGATGACGCCGGGGTTTACGGTGAGGCCGCGCTTGAGGTCGGTGAAGGTGGCGATCTTTTCGATCTGGCGGGCGAGCTCGAGGATGGCGGAGTGGCCGCGTTCGAAGTCGACGCCGGAGTGAGCGCCGATGCCGGTGACGTGGATGTCGAAGTGGCCGACGCCTTTGCGCGCGGTCTTGAGGGCGAGGCCCTGCGCGGGCTCGAGGACGAAGACGGCGGAGGATTCGAGGGCGAGCTTTTCGGTGATGGGGCGGGAGACCTCGGAGCCGATCTCTTCTTCGGAGTTGAGGAGGAGGGTGATGGGGCGAAGGAGGTTTGCCTCTTTGAGGATGGAGATGGCGGTGAGGGCCATGACGACGCCGGCCTTCATGTCGAGGGTTCCGGGGCCGTAGATCTTGCCGTCGCGCTTCGCGCCAGGGCATGGACTTGAGGGTGCCGAGGGGCCAGACGGTGTCGAGGTGGGCGAGGATGAGGATGGGTTTTTGCGCGGGAGCGCGGGGGGCCGAAGCGGAGTTCGTAGACGTCGCCGTATTTTTTCTGGCGGTGGCGCTTGATGCGGGCGCCGAGGGGCGCGGCCCATGAGGCGGTGAGCTCCTGGGCGCGGTTAATTGCGGCTGGGTCTTCACTTGGGGATTCGACCTCGACGAGCTGGCGGAGGGTTTAAGGAACCACGGAAGCTTCTGCTGGGTACGGGTGAGAAGGTCGGCGGGAATCATAGGTATGTTGTTGATGGGCATTGATTTGATTAGGGTTACTGGAATAAAAACAGCGAAGATGTGGCTTTTTTACCACACAAATTTCGCTTGACCGGACTGTAATCTGAATACCGATTCGACCGCGATTCCGTCATTTAGTAGAGATACTCTCGCGGACGAAGCATGTGCTGGATTTTAGTGGAGAACGTGGTCAGTGGCTGCAGAACCTCATTTTGAACGCACAATTCGGTCGGCGATCGAGTTCAGCGGGGTAGGGCTGCACAGCGGGGCCGAGGTATCGATGCGGCTGGTTCCGGCGCCGGCGGGTTCAGGAATCGTCTTTCGCAGAACCGATCTGGACGACTTCGAGATTCCGGCGACGGGACGGAATGTTGCGAAGGTGAGCTATGCGACCAGCCTGATGCGCGGGTCGGTGCTGATCTCGACGACGGAGCATCTGCTGAGCGCGATGATTGGGTACGGGGTGGACAACGTCATCGTGGAGATCAACAACCTCGAGGTGCCGATCCTGGATGGAAGCTCGCTGCCTTATGTGCGAGCGTTCGAGCAGACCGGGCTGAAGAAGCAGCGGCGCAGGCGCGAGTACATGCGCATCCTGAAGCCGGTTGAGGTCCGCGACGGCGATAAGTTTATCGGCGTGTATCCGGGTAAGGGTTATGCGATCGACTACACGATCGATTTTCCGGAGCCGATTGGGTGCGAGAACTTTCGCGGTGACCTGGCGGTGGGAGACTATGCGAAGCTGATTGCTCCGGCGCGGACTTTCGGGTTTAAGGAAGACGAGGCGATGCTGCGGAACATGGGGCTGATCCGCGGGGTGTCGGATGACAGCGCGATCATTCTTTCGCGCAAGGGTGTGGTGAACGGGCCGCTGCGCTTCAATGATGAGTTTGTGCGGCACAAGGTTCTGGATTTGATTGGGGACCTGGCGCTGGCGGGGCGTCGGATCGAAGGCAGAGTTGTTGCAGAGCGCGCCGGTCATGCGATGCACACGGCGGTGGTGCAGCAACTGCTGCGCGATCGCGGCGCGTGGGAACTGGCGCATGGGTACGATGAGGTGCGTGAGCCGGAGCCAGAGATGGTGGGAGCGCGGCTGAGGCCGGCTACGGCTTAGTGCGTTTCCTGATCGTCTGCCGAAATCAACTACGATAGATCGCAGATAGCGAGGTGATCGCGGAGTGAAGACCGCATATCCTTCGATTCGCAGCTGCGCTTCGCTCAGGATGACACTTTCGAGAGTGAGAACAGGGCAATGAGGGGACTGGCGGCGATTGCTCTGGGGTCGAACCTCGTGTCTGAGTTTGGGGACCGCGAGGCGAATCTGCGTGAGGCAGTACGACGGCTGGGTGAGCTGGGCGAGGTGAAGGCGGTGTCGCGGTTTTACGATACGGAGCCGGTGGGCTATCTGGATCAGCCGAGATTTTTGAATGGTGCGGTGGTGCTGGGGACGACGCTCGATCCGGTAGAGCTGATGCGTGGGTTGCTGGAGATTGAGAAGGCGATGGGCCGCGAGCGTGTTGTGGCAAAGGGGCCGCGCGTGATCGACCTGGATCTGCTGCTGTATGGAGACAGGGTGATGAATACAGCGGAGCTGACGCTGCCGCATCCGGAGATGCAGGAGCGGAGGTTTGTGCTGGAGCCGCTGAAGGAGATTGCGGCTGAGTGGGTGCATCCGGTGCTGGGCGTCACGGTGGAACAAATGTTGGAGCGGCTCGGCAGGTAGGAACTGTACCGGTTGGCGCCTGCTTCGATGGATCGGTTTACCTGCGGGGCAGAGGCGATCAGCACGCGGTCTGCAGTTCGGCTTCGAGCGGTCTAAGGGCTTTGCGCTGCGGATACGCGAGAACGGGGAACTTGCCGTGCGATACGGCCTTAATCTCGATGAGGTTTTTGACGGAGGTTACACCGAGGATGGCGAGCGTCATGTCTTCGGCGCGCTGCCGCTCGAAACCCCAATGGACGGTGCCACGGAGAGTGACGGCGCCGTTGAGTACCTCACAAACAAGTTCTTCATCCCACATGCTGGTACCGAGTAGGAGACTGGCGCGGACGTCGGCGACGATGTCGTCATCAGAGCGATGACATCTGGGATCGACCCTGAGGAGGTTAATGACGCGGGCGACATCGAGGGACGCTTCGGCAGCCTTTTCGGCTTCGCGTCTCTCAAGGCAGGTGAGTACGCTGCCGGTAAGAAAGACTGTGGAATCGCGGACGACGATAGCGATGTGTTTGGACTCGATATCGGGATGCCATGTAATCTGCCGGCGCACGTCATCGTGGATCCGTTGATCCTGGGTTACGGCGAAGGGGAATTTGGATGTCGTGCCGGTCATGGGAATCGCCTCTTGCATCAGGTGTACAGGCAGATTGAGGCCGTGTCTGTGACCGCTGTCACAGAGCGTGAACTGCTGATGAGAAAGCTAGATTTTGCTTTCTCCGCGCAAGGTTTAAAGGTGTCAATCCGCGCCGTTGGGACAGATTGTCATCACGGGACAATCGGCAAGCTCGATGATCTTGTCGATTACACCGCTGCGTAGATGAGACAACCAACTGACGTCACGGTGGGCGCCGAGGACGATGAGATCAGGCTGCATCCGTCCTGCAAGTTTTAGAATGCCAGCTGCGGCGTCGCCAAAGGTGACGGTGCTGACGGGATGCAGCGAATTGAAGGACGGGATTGAGGTCAGCTTATTGAGGGCGGATTCCGTGCGCACGTGCCTTTCAAAGGCGTCAGCGATATTGCTGTCGTGATCGTCGATATGACAAACCTCAAGAGCGTCAATGCTGTCTGCAGAGAACTGAAGTGTCCTGGCTGCGAGGGCAAGACTATCTGGTTTGAGATCGGTGGCGAGGAGGACCTTATGCCAGACGGGGCGGTGTGAGGGCCTGACTTCGACGTGGGGCCCCACGATGAGCACGGGATGCCGAGCATGGTGAATGACTCCTTCAGCGCAGGAGCCGTGGATGAACTTGTTGAGTCCATGCCGGTAGTGCGTGCCGATGACGATGAGATCGGTTGGGATGGAGGAGGCCATGGAGACGATGGTCGCAGAGGGTAAATGACTCTCAACCGTGTGCCCCTGTGCGTGAACACCCGAGATATCGAGGTCGGTAAGCGCGCGCTCCATGTTAATGGAGCTGTCCTTCCTCATACCTTCTATAGGGAAACCGACGAGAGCTTGTTCGGAGGGAGTGGAAACCGAGCGGTCAATGACATGAAGCAGATCGATCCGCGCGTCGAAGCGTTGGGCCATGCCTCGGGCGTAGAGCAATGCTTTGCTTGACTCAGGTTCGAAGTCGGTAGCGACGAGGATGTGATCCAGGGTGGCGATGGACTTATCTTCAAGGACACGCATGATGACTCCTTATGAGATGAGGTTATTGCGGGCAGGCCCGGAACGCTGTGACGAGGGTCACACTATGTGCGTGACAGCCGCGAGGTAAAGAGTCCGGACTTGCAAAATTGACGACTCAAACAGTGGCACATGCGGCAAAGATCTGCGCCAACGCTTGCTGCATCCTTCGTTCGGGGTGCTGCTAGTCGGAAAGAACGGTCGTTACTCACACGATTCGAAGGGCCTGCCGACGCTTCTGGCAGGCCTTCCTTCGAGCACAGCCATTGCGACTTTGGCGACTTTCCCGGGGCCACTTCGACTTAGCGGAGATTACGTTCGGAAGGCGGAGGGAGAAAATTGCCTACTGCCTGCGAATAGACATTCCATGCGATTGGGGGGGTACTTAATTAACTGGGGAAGTTTGCTGACGAAGAGTTGGGCGAGGACTTGTTCTGCGACGTCGTTCCCACCAGCCGCTGCAGAGTAACGATCAGTGCGATTGCCGGCTGCTCGCCGCAACAGGAGTAGTTATGGATTGTGTTGGCGTCGAAGTAGGCGGCGTCACCGGTTTCGAGTCGCTCGATTGAACTTCCATGTCGAATCTCAAGCACACCGGAGGTGACAAAGAGAAACTCACAGCCTTCGTGACGATGGGAACGGATTTCGCGCTCGCCAGGGAGAAACTCTGCAAGATAAGGGTCAAGCTGCCGCTCGGGAACGAGGTAGCCGAGGCTTTCGAAATAGTAGTTGGGGTTGGCGGCTCCGGTTTCAGGGAGGCGGAGGCGTTCTGCGCGGCGATGAATGCGAAAGAGAGTCTTCGGCTCAGGCTCAAAGAAGTAACTGAGGTCTTTGGAAAAGACCATAGAGATACGAGTGAGGTTACGGAGCGTGGGGACGACGCGGCCGGTCTCGAGCTGTGAGAGAAAGCTTGCGGAGAGGCCGGTGTGGCTTGCGAGCTCGGCGAGTCCCATGGACTTTTTGAGGCGGAGTTTTCGGATGCGTTCTCCGATGCGCTTTTCGGAGATGAATTCTTCGACGGCCTCTTCCCCGAGGTTAGAGGTCTTGGCCTTCAGTGCGATGTTGCTGGATGGCGCGATGGCGAAGGGTGTTTGGACAGCTTTTTCTGCGAGCATGGTGTGCCTCTCGTTGATGTCATGAAAGATGATTTCGCTGTATCAAAGGATGCCAAAGGGGCAATTGACTCAGCTCTGGCGTGGGAGATGCGCTCGATTACAGCGGGATCGTAGTGATTCGCCATTCTTTGCGCGTTATCAAATCGGAGTTCGGTTGGAGTGAGACGGAGCCTAGTGCTGCGGAATAGCCTCGCAATCGTAGCCCAGGTACGGTGTGCGATCTCATTTTGAGAAGGAGTGAATTATGAAGCGTCTTATGCTTTTTGTGGCCCTCGTCGCGCTGGTAGCGCCACGAGGTGTTTGCGACACGATCGGCGGCGGCCAGACATTGGTGACGCTGGATCCGGGATTCATCAGTTTGTTGACCGGCAATGGCCTTGTTCCTTCAGCGATCGCTCCCGCGACGTTGTCGGGAGCGGTGGCGTCGTTTCCGATTACGGGCGGAAGCACGAGCGCAGGAAACGCGATCATCGATCATAGCGGTGGGTTGACGTTCACGAAGGGCGCAACGTTTCTGTCGATCGGAAACTTTGTGATCGACACGGCGAACAGCGACGTGACGGGCTTCGCGATGAACAGTTCGGGGCTGGATGTAGCGTCGGCGCCGCTGTTCACGATTGGGTCAGGACTGACGCTTGCTCTGACAGGGACGGCGGCGGGCGCGATCTCGGCGACGTTCTTCAATGGAGATAGCGGGATTACGCAGACCCTGACGGGATTCAAGGTTGGCGTTGCCGATCCTCAACCGACGGCGATAACTCCGGAGCCTGGAAGCCTGCTGCTGATGGGAACGGGGCTGCTGGGAGTGGCGAGCGTTGGCTATCGCAGATTTGTAAGGGTATAGAAGGTTGTAGACAGCACTGCGCCGCTTATCGCAAGCGATCCGGAGAATGGAGCTCCTCTGGATCGTGGCGGCGCAGCTTTTTTTGTCTTTCTGCGAGAAGGCGGATTGGTGTGGCGTAGCGATCGTCTGCGCGAGGTTATTTGGTCGTTGACTCGTCTGGAGCCTATGCTGGGGTTGAAGGACAGCGCGGACGAGAGGGTGTCTATGGGTTGTAGGTTTTGGGGTTGTAGGTTCGGCGGAGTGGTTTTGGCTGGGGTGGTTGGTGCTGTGTTGATGGGTGGAGTTCTGGCGGCGCAGCAGATGGCTTGTCATCCGGGTGGGGAGACGGGGGTGGCTGATCCGGCGACGCTGCCGGCTCCGTTGAAGATGACTGGGATCGGGAACGGTTCGATGGAGATTACGGCTGCGAACGATGAGGCCAGGGCGTGGTTTACGCAGGGGCTGAACCTGATCCATGACTTCTGGGACTATGAGTCGGCGCGGGCGTTTGAGCAGGCGGTACGGGCGGATCCGAATTGTGCGATGTGCTACTGGGGGCTATATCAGGCGGGAAGTTTTCGCGGTCAAGGAGTGGTGTGGGCGCAGAATGCGCTGACGAAGGCGCAGGAGCTGGCGAAGGACAAGAAGAGAGCTTCGAAGGCTGAACGTCTCTATATAGAGGCTGCGGTGGCGGACAGCAAGGAGAAGGCGGAGCGTTCGAAGCATGGTCCGAACACGGCGGGCGCGGGGAAGACGGATGCGTACAAGGATTCGGAGGAGACGAAGATCCTGCGCAAGCTGGTGAAGATGAAGCCTGAGGACGTGCAGGCGCGGATCTACCTGGCGGAGTCGATGATGAACGGCTTCGACAAGAAGGGCGAGCCGAAGGCGGGTACGGCGCAGGGGCAGGCGTTGCTGGTGGAGATATTGAAGGAGCATCCGGACGACTCAGCGGCGAACCACTACTGGATTCATGCGGTGGAACCGGGGAACCATCCCGAGCTGGCGCTGGATAGCGCGAAGAAGCTGGGGCCACTGACGCCGAACTCGGGGCATATGGTGCATATGCCGGGGCACATCTTCTACAGGACGGGAGACTACGAGACGGCGCGGCTGTCTTTTGAGAACTCGATGCATGTGGATGAGGACTACATGCAAGCGCAGAACGTAACCGTGGCGAACGACTGGAACTACGTTCATAACCTGATGTACCTGATCGCGGATCTGACGGAGGCGGGAAGGTTGTCGGAGGCGACGGCGATCTCGGCGAAGCTGACGAAGGCGCGGGCAGAGGTGGGGCCGACGCTTTATCGCGGGGTACCGAGGGATGGGCTGACACGAATTGATGTGCGGCTGCCGGTGATGCTCCGGGCGGGTGCATGGAGTGCGGCACAGAGTGCGTTGCAGGCGAATGCTCCGCCGGCGGAACTGAAGAACCTTGAGGGGCTGCGGGAGTCGATGCTGCAGTACACGGGCGGAATGGCCGCATTGGAGAAGGGCGACGTGGCGACTGCGCGGAAGGATTCGGATGCGCTGGCGGCACGGGTGAAGGAGAAGCCAGTGACGCCGCCGGACGATATGCCGGGGATGGCTTCGATGTCGACGTCGAAGGATGTGATCGCTGTGCCGATGCACAGCTTCCTGGATGTGGCGTCGATGGAGCTGGAGGCGAGCGTGCTGCTGGCGGAGGGACGCGGTGTGGAGTCGGAGACGATGTTCACGAAGGCGGCGGATGCGGAGCGGGAGCTGGGGTATCGCGAGCCGCCGACATACATCCGTCCGGTGGGCGAGACGCGGGGTGACGCTCTGATGCGCGCGAAACGCTACGACGAGGCGAAGACGGCGTACGAAGCAGCGTTGAAGGAGCGGCCGCGGTCGGGCTATCCGCTTTACGGGATAGCGCAGGCGGATGCCAATGCGAAACGCAGCGCCGCGGCGACGCAGGACTATGCGCGGCTGCTGGATGCGTGGTCGAAGGCGGATGCAGACCTGCCGCAGATGCGTGCTGCCCGCGCGTGGATGGCGGGGCAGGCCGTGAGTGGCGAGTAGTCGAACGCGGACTGCGGAATCGTAGTTGCCCATTCCGTATGATCGATAGTCAATGCCACTGAACATGATTTTGGGGAAGCGATGAAGCGGGAGATTCTGCGGTTTGTTGGGCACAGGCATTGGCTTCGCGGCCGCGACAGATTGCTGCGAGCCTTTGAACATCCTGATCGCCAGAAGCCTTACCCGTTTACCGTGGACTTTTTCGGCAAGCCCTATGTCGGCAATTTAACAAACTTCATCGACTGGTGTGTGTTTTATTACGGGGCGTTCCAGGTGCATGAGCTTCGACTGCTGGCGGCGATTGCAGATCGTCTGCGCGCTGACGGGAAGCCGGTGAACTTCTTTGATGTGGGCGCGAACATCGGTCACCACAGTCTTTTCATGTCGACGCATGCGGACCGCATTTTTTCGTTCGAGCCGTTCTCGGTTGTGCGGGGCGAGATGGAGCGCAAGCTGAAGCACGCGGCGGTAAACAATGTGACCATCTTTCCCGTCGCGCTGGGCGATCAGAACGAGACGGGATCGTTTCATCCGCCGACCGGAGCGAACCAAGGGACTGGAACGCTGGGGGAAGCGCTTCCGGACAACGCTTCGAGCGAGATCGTTCCGGTGACGGTGGTGCGCGGCGACGACTATTTTGCGGCGAACAAACTGCCTCCGATCTCGCTGCTGAAGATGGACGTTGAGGGTTACGAGACGAAGGCGCTGGCGGGAATGCGCGAGACACTATGGCGAGACCGGCCACCGATGTTTGTCGAGATTCAGCGCGAAGAGCAGGGTCAGCAGGGGCCACGGGTGAAGGACCTTCTGTATCCAGATCACATCATCTTCGAGGTGGCATGGTCGGGCGGGGATTATGCTCTGAGGCCGTTCCGCAAGGGGCACTCGGAGGATGCACTGGTGATTCCGGAGGAGTTAGCGGGATTGGTCCAGGGCACAGCCATCGCTCACTAGTGGTCCGTGTGCCGCTGAGATAGGGCTAGAGGCCGCCTCGTATATCCATCAAATGATGGAGGAAAAGTTGGACCGAATGGCTCATGACAGAGGAGCTGTGCCGGGCTAATGTTGTTTTCGTGATGTAGTGCTCTCCGGAGGCGCCTTTGGGCGCCTCTATTTTTTTGCGGTGACTGGTGAGATGCGGTGGAAGCGAAACTCAACCTTTTGGTGGAAGACGACAGATTCGGCTCGGAAGTAAATTTGGGTCGCTCGTGACAACTGATTGTTTTGCGGCGCGAGCGAATTTGCGAGGCCGTAGTTTTGAAGGGAAGACAAATGAAAAAGACAAAAGTCTTGATGGCAGTAGCCGGGGTGGCGTTTGGGTCATTGGCTGGAGCGAGGGTGCTTGCGCAGGGGTGCGTGGCAGCGCACTCGAATCAGCGCTCGATGGACGAGCTGGTGCAGGCCTTTGATGGAGGAACCAGACAGGGGTTGTCGCTTCATAACCTGACCGTCGAGATCGGTTATAGAGTGTTTAACTCGAATAAGTATTTCATTGGAGACGAGGAGATTCCGAGAGCTAACGCGACGCGGAATCACCAGAACATCTTTGATATTGGCGTGGAGTACAGGTTTACGCCGCAGTGGAGTTTTATTGCAGATGTGCCGGTGTTCGACGGATCGCGCAATCAGCTGTATCCGCCATCCGGAGTTTTTCAGGTCAGCGGGCTGGGTGACATCACGCTTGGAGCGCAACGATGGCTTTGGCGTGGGCCGACGGAGTTTGGCGGCAACGTTGCCGTAAGTGCGTCGCTCAAGATTCCGACCGGCATCAACAATGCGACGGGATCGGCTTTGTATAAGGGCCAGACGATCAAGGCGACGGCGGATCAGTCGATGCAGCCGGGTGATGGCGGTTGGGGATTCGTGCTGGGAGCGCAGGGTTACAAGTCAATGTGGCACAGGGCCGATCTGTATGGGCAGGGGCTTTACCTCTTCAATCCGATGGACACAAATGGAGTTGCAACGTTTCGGTCGCAGCCGGGGCAGAGTGTGATGTCGGTGGCGGATCAGTATCTGTATCGTCTGGGCGTGTCGCAAGGCGTGCCGAAGGTGCGTGGGGTTGCGCTAAGCCTTGGAGTGCGGGGCGAGGGTGTTCCGGTGCGCGACCTGCTGGGTGACAGCGATGGATTTCGCAGGCCGGGGAGCGTGATCTCGATTGATCCGGGATTGATGGTGAATCTGCGGCGAACGACGCTGATGGTGAATGGGCCGTGGGCGCTGCGACGTGATCGTCCGCCGAGTGTGCCTGAGATACAGAACGGCACGAAGAACGGAGATGCGTTCTTTGCGGACTATACGGTGATCGTGGGGTTGTCTCACCACTTCTAGGCCTGTTACAGGTGCTGCGGCCACGGACCTGGGAGCGTGGCTGTTGCTGCCCGTACTCCTTACATCAGGAGTACGGGTCTTCTATTTAAGCCTTGTGGAATGAGAGGAGTTTATTTCCTGGGTTCTGGCCCCTTTAACGCTTACGTAACTCAGGTGTAGGATGCTTTCGCCTTATGACGAAGCGATTTCTGAGTGGTGTATTTTTGGGTCTGGGTGTGTCTGTGGCGTCGATGAAGGCACAGGGTGCGGCTAATCCTTATCTGCAGCTGATGGAGAAGGCGGGGGCACATGCGAAGCAGCATGGTGCGGTGACGCCGGTGCTGTCGCCTGTCGATGCGACGGTGCTCAATGGCGCGGTGCCGGTGAAGGAGCTGCAGGCTAAGGGCTTCAAGGTGGTGGCTTGGACGACGAACGAGCCGGAGAAGATTCGCGCGGTGATCGGAACGGGTGTTGACGGGCTGATCAGCGATCGTCCGGATCTGCTGCAACAGGTTTTGAAGGAAGAGCGTGCGAGTGCGAAGACGACAGGAGAGCGTGAGCGGCTGGCGAAGTTCGATGTGACGGCGCATCGTGGAGGGCGAGGTTTGCGTCCGGAGAACACGCTGCCTTCGTTCGAGAGCGGGCTGGACCAGCTGGTGACGACGCTGGAGACGGATACGGGCGTGACGACGGATGGCGTATCGCTGATATGGCATGACCAGTTTCTGAACCCAGAGAGTTGCAGGCGCGCGGATGGGCAGCCTTACACGCTGGCGAACCGTGTATTTACGAAGGACATCTCCAGCCCAGATGCGCAGAAGACATTTATCTGCGACAAGCTGCACTTTGGAGCGGAGCAGAAGAATGATCTGGCGCTGTCGCCTGTGTCGGTTGCCTTTGCAAAGAAGGAAGGGCTGATTAGCCCGTACGTTCCGACATATGTGGCACAGCTGTTTCGGTTCGTGAATTTTTACGTCGAGTACTATCGCACAGGCGTGGGCAAGAACGATGCCCACGCGAAGGAACGCGCCGCGAACGCAGAGCGGGTGCGGTTCAACATTGAGACAAAGATCATGCCGGAGGGCATCGCGACGGATGAGGCGCATCGTAACCACACGGTGGGGCCACAGGCGTTTGTCGATGCGCTATGCGGCGCGATCGTAAACGGCAAGATGGAGTCGCGGGCAGAGGTGCAGAGCTTCGATTTCAGAACGCTGCTTCTGGTGGAGGAGCAACACCCGAGGATTCCGACTTACTACCTGACGGGCTCTTCGAAGCTCGCTGGCAAGTCCGCTGGTTCCAGAGCAACTGCGAGTGACGGTCGACACGAAGTAACAGATCGACCGCGCTGGACTACTACTTTTTGTACGGGAGAGCCCAATGCAACGTTCTATTCATCTCATCGTTACATCATGCGTAAACAAAGAGAAGTTAGCGTTTTCGTTATGCGCAAAATTCTCTTTCTAATGACAGCGGCACTTGTGTGCCTTGCACTGTTGCCGGGGCGGGCCCTGGCGCAGTATGAGAACGGCAGTATTGTTGGAACGGTTCGCGATAACTCAGGGGCCGTGATTCCTGATGCCGCTGTAAAGGTTACAAACAGGGCAACCGGTGTAGTGAGCACGCGGCAGACGAACGACAGCGGCGACTACGAGGTTCCAGCGCTGCGTGTCGGGCAGTACAACGTCGAGGTGACAAAGACGGGCTTCGCTCCGGCACGGGCGACCGATATCACCGTGTCAGTGGGTGCGCGGCAGAGAATCGATCTGACTCTACCGATCGGCGAGACGAGTACAACGGTCGAAGTTACGGGCGTGTCACTGCAGGTGGAGACGGATACAAGCCAGCGCGGACAGATTGTGACGCAGTACCAGACAGCAGCGCTTCCGCTGGTGAGCCGCAACTATTCAGACCTTATCGGGCTGACGACCGGCGTGCGACAGACGACGCAGTCTTACTCGAGCACATCGAATACGGGACTGACGCGCGAGGGATCGTTCAACGTGAACGGACAGCGGTCGATCTTCAACAACTTCCTGCTCGACGGTATGGACAACAACGCCTATGGCGAGTCGAACCAGGGCTTTTCGAACCAGATTATTCAGCCGGCGCCGGATTCGATCGCACAGTTCCAGGTGGTAACGAACAACGAGACGGCGGAGTATGGCCGCGCCTCGGGTGCCGTGGTCAACGTGGCGTTTGGGCAGGGCGGCAACCAGTTCCACGGCCGCGTCTACGAGTTCATCCGCAACACCGACCTGAACGCTACGGGCTTCTTCCGTCCGCCGGGAGGTCAGAAGCCTTCGTACAACCGCAATCAGTTTGGCGGAAATTTCAACGGACCGATCCTGCACGATCATCTCTTCTTCTTCCTCGACTACGAGGGCTTCCGCCAGGTTCGCAAGCAGATCTCGACGGCAACGCTGCCGACGCCGAACCAGCTTGCAGGCAAGTTCGCCAAGACGGTTTACGATCCGTATACCGGCACGCCGTACGCAGCGGGTACGTCGATTCTCAATGCTCCGGACATCTCGCCCTCGGCGCGAACTATTGCCGGTCTGATTGCGCAGCTGAATCCCGGCACGGCATCGAGCAGCAACTTTACGACCTTCCAGCGGTCGAACAACTACACGGACAAGGGCGACCTTCGTCTCGACTACACGATCAACTCGAAGAACTCGGTCTTCGTTCGCGCGTCGCACTTGAAGACGAACGCGACAGACTTTCCGATCTTCGGCCTCCCACTGGATGGAAGCTCTAATGGCAAGCAGCGCATTCTCGATCAGCAGATCGCGGGCGGCTATACGCGTGTCATCAGCTCTAACCAGCTGCTGGATGCGCGCTTCGGCTTCTCGCGTACGCGTGCGGGCAAGTATTCCCTGTCGATCGGGACCGATCCCGGCTTTACGTATCCCAGGTCTGCCCACCGACCCTGCCGTCGCAGGCGGTATTCCCGGCATCTCGATTACCGGCTTCTCCGCGCTGGGACGCCAGACGACGAATCCGCAGTTCCAGAATCCTTCGCTGTTCAATCCGAAGGTGAATTATTCGTGGGTAGTAAAGAATCACTCGCTGAAGGCAGGATACGAGTATCAGCAGGTGTGGATGGATGTGCAGGATACGAATCCGCTGTATGGCGGCTTCACCTTCGCCGGCGGTTATAGCCGCAACTATAAGGTGACTCCGAGCTGGAGGCTTCGACCAGCGACAACACCTTCGCCGACTTCCTGTGGGGAGCTTCGAGCGCGTACTCGCTGTCGAGCTACTTTGTGGCGCAGCTCCGCAACCGTTCGAACTTTGCCTATCTGCAGGACGACTGGAAGGTCTCGCCTAAGCTGACTCTGAACATCGGTCTGCGCTACGAGTACACGACGCCTTACTGGGAGGAGAAGAACCGCCAGTCGAACTTCAATCCAGCGCTTGCAACGGGCACGAATCCGACGGCGGCGATGGTTCCGGTGACGTCGACGGGCAACAAGTACGGTTACGATCCTGATCGCAACGACTTTGCTCCGCGCTTCGGCTTTGCGTATGCAGTTGACGACAAGACGGCGATCCGCGGCGGTTACGGCATCAGCTTCTCGCACTATGATCGCGCGGGTTCGGGCAACATTCTTGCCATCAATCCTCCAAGTGCTCTCTTTGTGACAGTGACGCAGACCGCACCGAATGCGGGCGGCAGCGCGACCGACTTACGTGCCGATCGATAAGGGCTTCCCGACCAATACGCTGACGTTCAATCCGATTACGGCAAACGTGACGTACATCGACGGTATCGCGGTATCGCGACAGCTATGTGCACAACTACTACCTGGATGTGCAGCGCAGCTTTGCGAAGAACATCCTCTTCGACGTTGCATACGTGGGGAATCACGGTTTGAAGCTGCTGCAGTTCGGCAACTTCAACCAGGCCGATCCTAAGGTGATCACGAACAACAAGTTCACACGGCCCATATCCGACGTATGGCGATATCACGGTCGCGCTGCACGAGGCGTACTCAAACTACAACGCGCTGCAGGTGCGTTACGAGCAGCGCATGGTTGCCGGTCTGACGCTGCTGAACTCCTTCAGCTGGTCGCATGCTCTGGACAACGCCGGCGCTTCGCTCGAGGCTAATACGCCGTCGTTCCAGGACTATCGCAACCCGGCGGCAGACTATGGGCAGTCGGAGTACAACCAGCCCATCGTCAACACGACCTCGCTGGTGTACGAGCTGCCCTTCGGTCGTGGACGGCGCTGGATGAACACGGGCGGTGTCGTCAACCAGGTTCTGGGTCAGTGGCAGGTCTCGGCCGTGAACCAGGCCATGAGCGGCTTCCCTTATCAGATCCAGTACACGCCGCCCACAGCCAACCAGGTGTCTGGTATTGCGGCGAGCTATCGTGGATCGAATCTCTATCGTCCGAACCGTGTTGCGGGGCAGACGTTGAACTCGCTGGATAAGTCGAAGTCGACGGGGACGTCGCTGCAGTACATCAATCTTGCTGCGATCTCGCTGCCGACAACGACCAGCGTCGTCAACGGTGTGCCGGTCAGCCCGTTCGGCAACATGGCACGCGACCCGGGCCGCAGCCCGATCTTCACGACGCTAAACCTGGCGTTCAACAAGCGCTTTGATACACCACTGGAGCGGATGAAGGTGGAGTTTCGCGGCGAGTTGTACAACGCGTTCAACCACACCAACTTCACTCAGCCGGGTAGTGGAATTGGAACATCGGGGTCGGGTCTGACGGGTGGCACGATTACGAGTACGTTCGATCCGCGCATCATCCAGTTCGGCGCGAAGGTACTGTTCTAAGGCGCGAGATCCATCAACCAGGGCCGGCGCTCCATCAGAGCGGCCGGCCTTATCTTTTGCGAGCGGTGGCTAGTGTAGTTTGGATTTGTGATCAACACTGGCCGGCTGCCGTGCGATGAAGCTGCGATTCTCTCCGGCGAATGCCAGGACAGAGCAGCGCGCGCAGGCACATGGGTGCTGGCTGCGACTGTAATGGGCTCGGGTATGGAGTTCATCGACGGCACAGTAGTAAACGTGTCGTTGCCTGCGATGCAGCACGCGCTGGGCGCGACTGGAGCGCAGGCGCAATGGGTGGTCGAGTCTTATGCGCTGTTGCTCTCTGCGCTGCTGCTGGTTGGCGGGGCGATGGGTGACAGGCTGGGGCCGAGAAAGATCTTTCTCGCGGGTACGGTACTGTTCGCCGCGGCTTCCATGTGGTGCGGAGTGGCGCAACGGTATTGGACAGTTGATTGCGGCGCGCGCTGTGCAGGGCGTGGGTGGAGCGATGCTGGTGCCGAACAGTCTGGCGCTGGTGAGCGCGCATTTCGCTCCGGAAAAGCGCGGCAGAGCCATTGGGACATGGTCGGGGTTTGCCTCGATGATGACCGCGCTGGGGCCGGTGATTGGGGGATGGCTGGTGCAGCATGGGTCGTGGCGCTGGGTCTTCTTTATCAACGCGCCGCTGGCTGTGGTTACGGTGTCGATTGTGATGTGGCGTGTTCCATCGGACAGGCAAAAAAGCGTTGCTCCGAAGCGAATGGATTGGGTGGGTGCTCTGCTGGCAGTTGGGGGATTGAGTGGCGTGACTTATGCGCTGATCGAGAGCACACAGGGAGGAGAGCACGTTGAGCTGATCGCCATCGTTGGAGTTGTGCTGCTGATCGTGCTTGTGAGATACGAGAAGAATTGCAGCGCACCGATGCTTCCGCTGGACCTGTTCGCGAACCGAGGCTTTGTAGGTGCAAACCTGCTGACATTCTTTTTGTATGCGGCGCTTGGCGGAGCTTTGTTTTATCTGCCGTTGAATCTGATCCAGGTGCAGGGTTACTCGCCGACGCATGCTGGGGCGGCGTTGACGCCGCTGGTTGTGCTGATGTTTCTTCTGTCGCGCTGGTCGGGCGGTCTGCTGGATCGTTATGGAGCGCGCATTCCATTGATCGTGGGACCGTTGGTTGTGGCTGCTGGCTATGCAGCGATGGCGAGGCCGGGTCTTGGTGGCTCTTACTGGACGACCTATTTCCCCGCGATGATGTTGCTGGGCCTTGGCATGGCGATCAGTGTGGCTCCGTTGACGACGGTGGTGTTAAGTTCGGTGGAGGGGTCGCGCACGGGAGCGGCTTCAGGCGTAAACAACGCAATGTCACAGGTTGCGAGCATGCTGGCATTGGCTGTTTTTGCTCCGGTCTTCTTTCATGTCTTTGCGCCTTCGCTATCTCGCGGTCTAAGCTTGGCTGGCGTGCCACAGAGAGTGGTGGAGAGTGTAGAACAGCAGCGCCAGAAGCTGGGGGCGATCGAGACCGCGAACGAATCCGCGCGACACGCGATCGATGAAGCTTTCGTAGCGGGTTTTCGCACGGTGACGTTGATTGCGGCCGGGTTAGCTGTGACCGCGGCGGCGAGCGCGGCAGCAACAATGACGCATCGAGCTGACAAGTCGAGACAGTAGAGAGTTCCAAGGAAGGAAAGATAGTGGATCCTAGCTGCAAGATTTTTCCGCAGGGCGCGTCTACTACTCAAGAGGTCGTGCATTGAGACAAGTAAAGTGGCGAGCATCGCGGTTTGGGTGGGTAGCGCGAATGGTTTGTCTGCCGAGTGTGTTGTTGATTTCGTTCGCCGTGGCGCAGAACGGAAAGACAGCGCGTCAGGTAATTGATGAGATGGTGGCGAATGAAGGCGTTGCGGAGAAGAGTCCGCGCATGTTCCTCTACGTCTCGGAGGAGAGGTCGGAGCGTACCGGCGGCCATCTGTGGGCGGAGCGCGTAGCTGAGACGCGGGCAGGCAAGATCAGAATGCTGATTGCGGAGGACGGACAAGCACTGAGTGGCGAACGCGCCGCCTCAGAACGAGCGCGGCTGCAAACAATCGTGGACGATCCGGCATCGTTTGAAAAAAGCGCAGCGGCACTGAAGAACGACGAGAAACATGCGCGAGAGATGCTTTCCCTACTGCCCAAGGCGTTTGTGCTGGAAGGGATGCGTGAGGAGGAAGGATTTCGGCGGATCGACTTTCGGCCGGACCCTGCATATGCGCCTCAATCGCTTGAGGAGCGTGTAATCCATGGAATGGCGGGATCGATGCTGGTGGATGAGAAGGTGATGCGCCTGCACCGGATTGAAGGCCGTCTTCCTGCAGATGTGAGCATAGGGTACGGGTTGCTGGCAACGATTCGCGCAGGCAGCAACTTCAGTACGACGCGAAGCCGCGTGGATGGTGACGAGTGGAAGACACTCTCGTTGGATACAGATATCAATGGCCGCATCATCTTCCTTAAGGCTATCGGGAAGAAGCAACATGCAATTCATCGAGACTTCAAGCCATTGCCCGATACCGTAAGTGTTCGGCAGGCCGTCGCTGAGCTACTGAAGTAGGTGTGGCTGCGATCCAAGGCCCTCGAGGCCGATACAATCTGCTAGATGGGTCTAACCTTCGAGATAGAGAAGACCGCCGCAAGTGGTGGACGGCGTGGGGCGCTGACTCTGCCGCATGGGGTGGTGCAGACGCCGGTGTTTATGCCGGTGGGGACGGCTGCGAGCGTGAAGGCGGTGGAGCAGGGGGTGCTGGAGCGGATTGGGCCGCCGAAGCCCGACGGTACGCCGCGCGGCGCGGAGATCATTCTGGCGAATACGTATCACCTGTATCTGCGGCCTGGGCATGAGCTGATTGCGCGGATGGGCGGCGTGCACCGCTTTATGAGCTGGGAGCGGCCGATGCTGACGGACTCGGGCGGCTTCCAGGTCTTCAGCCTGAGCAGGCTGCGGAAAGTAACGCCGGATGGTGTGGAGTTTCGCTCGCATCTGGATGGCTCGCGGCACTTCTTTTCGCCGGAGCACTCGATGGATGTGCAGATTGCGCTGGGCGCGGACATTGCGATGGTCTTCGATGAGTGCGTGGAGACGCCGGCGAGCTGGGAGCGGACGCAGGAGTCGATGGGGCTGACGCATGCCTGGGCGCAGCGGTCGAAGGATCATTTTGAAGCGAATAAGCATAAGGTGCCGTGGTTCTGACGGAGCTGGAAGGGAGAGACGCAGAGTCTGTTTGGGATTGTGCAGGGTGGGATGTACGTGGATCTGCGGAAGGAGTCGGCGGAGCGGCTGGTGGAGATGGATCTTCCCGGCTATGCGATTGGCGGGCTTGCGGTGGGCGAGCCGCGCGAGGTGACGCGCGAGATGATTGCGCGGACGCTGGAGTGGCTGCCGAAGGACAAGCCGCGCTATGTGATGGGCGTCGGGTATCCGGATGAGATTGAGGAGTACGCGAAGATGGGCGTGGACATGATGGACTGCGTGCTGCCGACGCGCGCGGGACGGCATGGGCTGGTGTTCGCGCGCGGCGAGGACGGCCTTGCGGTGCGCATGAACATCAAGCGCAAGGAGTATGCGGAGGATCAGGGGCCGATCGATGCGACTTGCGGGTGCATGGTGTGCGCGCGGTATACGCGGGCGTATCTGCGGCATTTATTTGTGGCGGGCGAGCCGCTGGGGCTAACGCTGAACTCGGTGCATAATCTGCATTTTTATCTGGATACGATGGAGCGGGTGCGGGCGCAGCTTTCGGATAGCGCGAGCAGCGACTGAAATGCGATAGTGGTTCGCATGAATCGTCGTGAGCTTTTGCGCGGCTCGGCCGCAATGGTGGGTGGGAGTTATCTGGCTCCTGCGTTCGGGAAGGTGCACATTTGGTCAGGGTGCAAGCGAGATCGCCGGGCCCCCGAAGCGGCTGCTGAGCGCGACGTTTACGCTTGAACTTCTGCGCGCGAAGCTTGTGCCAGTGGGTGCGTGGCATCCGTATCCGAAGGTGACGGAGCGCGAGGCGTGGATGCAGGTTCCTGAGGATTTGCGTTCGGCGATGGTGAAGCGAGCGGACGTGTGGAAGGGCAAGGAGTGGCCTTCGTTGCTGGCCACGACGGCGCTGGATTTCAAACGCAACGGAAATCGGACGCGGTATGAGTCGGCGCAGTTCGGGCGGAGGCACCGGCTGGTGGACCTTGTGTTGGGCGAGTGTGCGGTGGGGGATGGGCGCTATCTTGACGACATCACGAACGGCGTGTGGCTGATCTGCGAGGAGAGCTTCTGGGGAGCGCCGGCGCATTTGGGTGCGCAGAAGGCGAAGGTAGGACTGCCCGATGTGTCGGAGCCGATCGTGGATCTGTTTGCGGCAGAGACGGCCTCGACGCTGGCGTGGACGGACTATCTGCTTGGCGAGAGGTTGGGTGCCGTGTCACCTCTGATCTCACAACGTATTCGCGCGGAAGCGAAGCGGCGAATTCTCGATCCGTTGCTTGAACGGGACGACTTTTCGTGGATGGGGCTGGAGCAGGAACGCGAGACATCAAAGAAGTGGATCGACTTCGGTGCAAATGTGGTTCTGCCGAAGCGGATCCATCTGAACAACTGGAATCCATGGATCAACTCGAACTGGTTAGTGACGAACCTCCTGCTGGAGCAGAACGCCGAGCGGAGGCAGCGCGCGATAGAGAAGAGCTGTCGCAGCCTGGATGAATTCTTGAGCGACTACTCGCCCGATGGAGGATGCGAGGAGGGGCCGGTGTACTGGCAACGGTCGCCGGGGTCGTACTTCGATTGCGTCCGGACGCTGGCTTCGGCCGTGAACGGAGCGGCGGATGTGATGACGCAATCCGTTTGTACAGCGCATGGGGCAGTACATCGCTGACGTGCACATCGCGGGTAATGCGTTTGTGAACTATGGCGATGCACACATGGAGGATGCTCCGACTCCGGAGCTGGTGTATCGGTACGGAGTGGCAGCGAAGCTTCCTGTGCTCACGGGGTTTGGTGCGTACCAATCAGCGATCGACAGCATGGGAGTGGAGGGCAACCCGGCGAAGCTGGAAGCCGCACTTGGTGCAGGGCTGCCGACCTTGGCGCGATCACTTTTATATGTGATGTGCGTGCGGGATATTCGCGTGGCGAAGAGAGCGGATGCTCTTGGGCGTGATGCGTGGTATCCGGCGCTGCATCTGATGACAGCTCGTGAGAAGGCGGGGACGACGGATGGTTTTTACCTTGCGGTTCAGGCGGCGAGTAACGGACGCAGCCATGGGCACTGTGACTCAGGCAGCTTCATTGTCTTTCATGATGGCGAGCCTGTGATTATCGATCCTGGTGTGGAGGCCTATACGGCGAAGACCTTCAGTGCGGAGCGGTACAGCATATGGACTATGCAGTCTGCGTATCACAATCTGCCAACAATCGGAGGAGTGATGCAGCACGATGGCTCCCTTATGCAGCAACTGATGTCAAGTACGCGACGAGCGATGGGGCTGCTCGGATCACCATGAACCTGGCGACTGCGTATCCGCCGGAGGCCAGCGTGAAGGGGTGGATGCGTGAGGTCGCATTGGATCGCAAGACGGGCGTGGTGCGCGTGACGGAGCAGTTTGAACTCGCAAAGAGCGCGCCGGTCGCGCTGTCATTTATGTCGTCTCGCATTCCGAAGGACGGAAGAGGTGAGGTCACGTTTCACTCGGAGAAGGCTGGCGTAAAAGATGTGAAACTGAAGTATGACGGGGCTGCGCTCCATTTCAATGTGGAGAAGATCGAGCTGGCGGATCCAGGAATGCAGCGATCGTGGGGTCCGGCACTGTATCGCGTGCAGTTTAAGACAATTAGCGATGTGGTGATGGGCCGTTGGGTGTTCGAGATTGGGTGATGCGGCTATGCGAAGGCCAGGGCTTGATCGCGTAGCGGGGCGAGGCGTGTTTGTTCGAGGTCGTCGCGATAGAACATGTTGTAGGTGTCGAAGGGGATGAGGCGCTGGCCGTCGGGGTGCGCGATGTGGATGCAGGTCTTCTTGATGCAGCGCAGGTCGAAGGTCTGGGCGTCGATGAACTGCACGATGAGGATGCGGAAGAGGTTGTCGTAGCCGAGCGATCTTCGGCGCGAGAACCTGCGGCAGGCAGCAGAGTAGTTCGCGCAGCGTGCTGGCCTGTGACTGCGGCGAGTGATTGGTGGAGAAGAGTTTGAAGATGTGGCTGCGCAGCTCGGGATTGTGCTCGATAGAGGCACGAACGGCGGGGTCCTGTTCGTAGATGATGGTGTTGCGGCCGCCGTTGATGAGCACGTCGGGCTCGACCATGCCGGTAAGCGGGACAACTTTGCCGCCGAGCTTCATCGCGTAGGCCATGGCGAGCGAGTCGGGATGGCAGGGGACGGGGATGAGGTCTTCGGGTTTGAAGACGGAGGTCTGCGCGAGGATGCGGCGGCGGACTTCGGAGAGCGTGAGGCGGTGCTCGGCGGAGCTCGTAGTTGCCGAGGCGGCCGGCCTGCTGAACGGGCTGGAAGGTGACGCCGCGGACGCAGGGTTGCTGCAGGGCGAAGTCGATGATGCTGCCGAGTTCGTCGTCGTTGACGCCGCGTTCTACGGTGACGACGAGGGTGGTGGAGATGTTGAGCTCGTTGAGGCGCTCGAGAGCCTGTTCGCGGATGCTGCGCAGGTCGGCGCCGCGCAGTTGCATCAGGGGTTCGCGGCGTAGGGAGTCGAACTGGAGGTAGAGCTCGAACTTGCGGCATGTAAGTGGCGAGGCGCTCGGCGAAGGCCTTCGTCCTGCGCGATGCGGATGCCGTTGGTGTTGACCATCAGATGCCGGATGGGGCGGCGCTTGGCGGCGTCGAGGACGTCGAAGAAGTTCGGGTGGATGGTGGGCTCGCCGCCGGAGATCTGGACGACGTCGGGCTCGGCTTCGTTGGTGACGATGCAGTCGAGCATGCGCTCGATCTGGTCGAGCGGCTTGAACTCGGTGCGATGCGTGCCGGACTGCGCGTAGCAGATGGGGCAGGAGAGGTTGCAGGCGTCGTTGATCTCGAGCAGCGAGAGGCAGGAGTGCTGCTCGTGGTCGGGGCAGAGGCCGCAGTCGTAGGGGCAGCCGTATTTGATGGGCGTGTTGTAGCGGTCGGGCATCTCCGGCGGTTTGATGAAGACCTCGCGGCAGCGGCGGTAGTAGTCGACGTCGTCGGCGATGAGGACGCGCTCGAAGCCGTGCTGGGGGCAGCGCTTGAGCATGAAGACGTTGTCGTCTTCGAAGACGATCTTGGCGTCGATGCGCCGGTAGCAGGTGGTGCAGATGGAGACGGCGGTGTCGTAGAAGAGGTAGGGGCGCGTGCGTGCTGGCATTGGTTGCCTCAGTTGGGAGCGAAATGGTTCTTGATGGCGCGGACGATTGCGATTACCAGGACAACGATCACTCCGACTGCGGACAGTGCTATCGCCGTTAATTCCAGAAACCCGGTAATCATAAGTAACCCCGTTGGCCATTGTGGTCTGTCTGGAGGAGGAGCTCCTCCTGCGATAGAGCCGAATTTCGCAAATAGGAAAAGGTTCCCGCCACACAATCCCAATGAGATTAAGAGCATGGTTGCTGAAATTGCACCGGCTTTAGCAAGCCCAGTCTGATTGTGCCAAGGCATTTTCATCGGCATGAGGAATATCTATGAGCGCCTTCTGAGACTATTAGCGATCCCCGCAACGGCGCAGACGAAGAGTCCAATTGCGCAGATGGCGACGATGACGAGGGAGATGGGGAAGACCGGGCCGTTCATCGCGCGTGACGAGTTTATAAGAGTGACGCTGCACAGGCCGAAGGTGATGATTCCGACAACGGCGAAGATAATGGCCAGCTTGGCGAGTGTGCTGCGTGGGGGTGGCGGTGGCGGGGAAGGGCTGGTGGGAGAACCGGCGGAGTGCTCATAGAAGTATTCGTACTTTGTGTGCAGACTATTCTTAGCACAGAAATTCGGCGTTCATTTGTAATATCGCTCGCCGCTGAAACTAATAATCCCCGCTATACCGATGGCGAACAGGCTGATCGCAGAGACCACCATTCCAATGAATGAGAGAAAGCCGAGTGCACCGCCGAATGCGCCTTGGCCATGCGACGTACTATATCCGCAGACGCCGATGCAGATGATGAAGAGGCTGGCGAAGAATGCTGCCATCTTCGCCAGCGACGGATAGCCGCGGGATGGTTCGGTATCGAACATCGTATTCAGTCTTCCCGGGTTGCAGGAGCGACGCGATAGAGGGCGATCATGGACATGAAGTCCGATACGAGAAAGATCAGGCCGGCGAGGCAGGCCCACTGAATCAGGTTGAGCCTCCACAGCGTGGGTTGGGGCTTGATGAAGTCGATAAGCAGCCGCCATGTGAGGTAGGCCGCAAGGAAGAGGCGAAAGGTTGAGCCTTCGCGGTGTGGGCGTTCTGTTGAAGCGGTGGAGTAGCGAGCGCGAGCACGAGGAGGAAGACTATCTCGTAGAGTTGCGTGGGATGGCGGGGGAGGCCATCGCCGAAGTCGATGCCCCAGGGGAGCGTGGTGGGGGTGCCGCAGGTGTCGTCGGCGAGGCCGGCGAGGAGGCAGCCGATGCGGCCCACGGCGATACCGATGCAGAGCGGAACGGCGAAGAGGTCACCGGTGCGCGAATGGATGCCGCGGACACGCTTCGTGACTTCGACGGCGATCCAGCCGCCAAGCAGGCCGCCGACGATGGTCTTGCCGCCGGGAAGCAGAAATGATTGCCAGTGAATGCCGATGCGTGGCGCCTGTTCGAGGACGCCGAGGATGCGGCTGCCGAACAATGCACCGATCGCGGCGGCGGCGATGACGATCCAGCGCTGGTCGTCGGCGATGATATCGCCTGCCCGGGAGCGGCTGCGGCGGTACAACTGGTAACCGACCGCGTAGGCGAGTGTCTCGAAGAGCGTGTGAAGGGCGGGATGAGGGCTGAGATGCAAGCTGCGATTGAGTTTAGCCTGCACCCCTAGTTTCGCAACAAGTTATCGGCTTACGGAAATACGCCAGCGTTCTTGAAGAACTGATAGTCGTCCCACTGGCTTGCCTTTTTTAGCCAATCTTCGACTTGCGCGGGAGTCTGGTGCGGGGCGAAGGATTGTGCGGAGTCGGCGATGGCGTATGCGGTGGCTGCGGTGGTTGCGACGCCTTGATTCAAGTCGGCCTGGTTGACAGCATCGAAGGAGTCAGACGCCTTGTGGTGAAGCTTGAAGTACTTTTCGACATCGGTCCAGAGCACGAGCGTGGGAACACCAAGCAGGTCGAAGGAGATGTGGTCGGTCTGGAAGAGGAATTCGGTTGAGGGCGTGGTGTCGTTGGAGCCGAGGCCGGCGAGAAGAGGTTCGACATTTTTGAGTGCCTCTTTCTCGTCGTCGCGGCCCATTAGATACCAGCCTTTGGCGCGCTCCCCACCGGTGTCGGAGATCAGGACGCAATCGATGGACGGCAATGTCAGCACGATGATTTTTGACGTATGCGGTTGAGCCGAGAAGTCCCTGCTCTTCGCCGCCGAAGAGAATGAAGCGCATGGTGCGCCGAGGAGCGTGACCGCTCGCCTTGATGGCGCGGGCAACATCGATGACGGTGGAGGAGCCAGTGCCGTTGTCCTGCGCGCCGGTAGCAGGATGCCAGGAGTCGAGGTGGCCACCGACGATGACGACTTCGTTCGGAAGATCGCTGCCGGGGATCTCGGCGATGACGTTGTTGACCTCAACATCTTTACGGATGCGATTTTTAAACGAGAACTCGACTGTAACGGGACCGTGGTCGAGCATGCGCTTGATCAGCAGCACATCCTCCAACCCAACCTGCGCGATGGGGTAGGGTGAGAGCTTGCCATCGATGGTGAAGGAGCTGGCGGATTGGGTGCCGTTCGCACCTCCGACAATCAGGACCGCCTTGGGAGACAGCGTCTTGAGGTGATCGAGAGCCTGCAATAACTGGCCGAAGGCGGGGTTTTCGCCGATGCTCCCGCGATCGATGAGAACGATGCTGCCCGAGAGCGCGTCCTTTTGTGCGTCGATGCCTGCTTTGGTCAGGTGATTCAGATAGGCTACGTTGCCCTTTACGCCTGAGCCTGGAGTAGAGGGACTCCAGCCGTATGAATAGATGTGAAGGGTTTGCTCGCGGGGTGTGATGATGCGGCCTACGGCGGGAGTCTCGGGCTCCCATGTCGCGGGAATCTTCCAGGACTCGGTGTGGACGTTGGCGAGGCCGAGGGTTTTGAACTGTTGCTGCGCCCAAGCGACGGCGTGGACGTAGTTCTCGGAGCCGGTGAGGCGCGGGCCGATGTTGTCGGATATCTGGCGATCGTACTCGTAGGCCTGACCGTTGACCATGATGTCGCCGATGATGTGGGCGACGGAGGAGCGCGTCTCAGGGGAGACGGGCATCTGTGCGGATACGACGGCAGCGGGAATGAGCAGGTACGCAAAAGCAAGAGCAAAACGACGCATTTTTGAACGGTACCATATGCAGCTTTTCAGGCGAGCGCGTTGATAGGTCAGCGTCTCTGTGCGCCCCGGGCGCACAGTGTGTGGACGACCGTTCGAGGTTCGAAGAGAACGAACCATCGAGGAAGGGTGAGTAGCTATGCCAGACGCAGTTCGCCCGGGTCGCGGCTCAGGGTGAGGCATAACGCTTCAACGACGAGATTGTGGTCCTCGCGCTGAGGCAGTCCGGAGACCGTCACTGCGCCGACGACGCCGACGTTAGTGACATGAAGGGGAAAGCTGCCGCCGTGCGGGGCGTAGTCGGCGTCCGGCAGAGCGTACTTGTCCACGAAGGTGAGGTTGTTGTGGGCGAGGTAAAGGCCAACCTGATAGGAGCTGCGATGGAAGCGTGCGACAACATTGGATTTGCGCTGCACCCAGCGGGCGTTGTCCGGGGTTGTGCCAGGAAGCGCGGCATAGAAGAGAGGCTGAGGTGGCTGACCGAAGCGGCGCACGTCGATGACAAGCGTGTAGTTGCGCGAGATGGCGAGGTCGCGGAGCAGGACCCCGAGCTTCCAGGCGTCATCGTTGTCGAAGCGGGGGAGGCGGAGCTCGGCCTCCTGGTGGATGACGCGGGCGAGATCTTCGGCGATAGCCATTTTTCTGTGTCCTTTAGCTAAAAGGCTAAATGATGTGACGGATGTACTTCGCCGGTCTGCAAGCTTCTTCATACAATTACCTCGCAATCCTTTCTGGAGGAACTACCTTGGCTGCCTATCGCACGATCTCTCGAAGCACGATCCTCGTTTATTGCTGTCTTACTCTCGCGACAGTTTCAGCGCAGGCACAGGACCCCTTGCATGCCTGGGCGGGAGGGGCTGATCCGGCGGCTTTGGAGACGTGGGTGAACGCGCGACTGGCCGCCGTGAAAGCCGACATCGACAAGGTGACCGCAGTGCAGGGCGAACATACGGTCGCAAATACGGTGAGACCGTATGACGATGCTTTGAACGAAATCAATCTGGCCGGCAACGAGGCCTACCTGATGTATGCGGTCGGCGATGCCGCTCCGCTACGCGACAAGGGGCAGGCGCTGGTGTCGAAGATATCGTCAGTCCAGACGGACCTGAGTCTGAACCAGGCGGTTTACAAGGCGCTGGCGGCGGTTCCTCTCCCGGCTGATGATCCGGCGACGAAGCATTACGTGGAGCGCGCTTTGCTGGAGTACCGCCTTGCGGGAGTCGATAAGGATGATGCGACGCGAGCGAAGCTGCGCCAGCTGCAGGACAAGATTACCGAGCAGTCGCTGGTCTTCGGTCGCAATGTTGCTGACGGCAAGCTGGAGATTACGGCGACGAAGGCGGAGCTGGACGGCCTCCCCGAGGATTACATTGCCCGGCACAAGCCAAAGGCTGACGGGACGCTACACGCTGAATACAGACTCGCCGGACTCGACGCCTGTGATGAGCTTTGCCAAGAATGCGGATCTGCGTAAGCGTATGTATATCGCTTACAACACACGCGCGTATCCGAAGAACGTTGCCGTGCTGAAGAGCATCCTGGAGGCGCGGCAGGAACTGGCGACGACGCTCGGTTACAAGACATTCGCTGACTTCGCGATGGCCGACCAGATGATGGGCTCGGCGAGCAATCTGAAGACGTTCCTCAAGGAGGTCGACGATGCCTCGCAGGGGATCGCGAACAAGGAGTACGACTCTTCTGCTGCACTATGCGCAGAGCCGGCAGCCGGATCTGAAGAACATCCTCGCCTCCGACAGCGGCTATTGGGCGGAGCAGTATCGCCGCGCCAAGTATGACTTCGACGCGCAGAGCGTGCGGCCTTACTTCCCTTACATGCAGGTGCAGGAAGGGATTTTGACGACGGCAGCGCATCTCTTCCACGTGGAGTTCAAGGCTGTTCCGAACGCAAAGACGTGGGATGCGTCGGTGTCCACCTATGACGTCTTCGATGCTGTGGGCTCGGACCACAGGAAGCTGGGCCGGATCTACCTGGACATGCATCCGCGTGAAGGCAAGGACAAGTGGTTCTCCTCAGCGCCCATCGTTCCGGGCATCCGGGGTCGCCAGCTTCCTGAGGGCGCGTTGATCTGCAACTTCCCCGGTGGCGTCGCGAACGATCCGGGACTGATGGAGTACTCCGACGTCGTAGTCTTCTTCCACGAGTTCGGTCACCTGATGCATCACATCCTCGGCAGCCAGGGGCAGTGGGCGAACGCAGGCGGCTTCAGCGTGGAGGGCGATTTTGTGGAGGCGCCTTCGCAGATGCTGGAGGAGATGTTCCGCGATCGCGGCATTCTGTCGGCGTTTGCGAAGGACTATAAGACAGGCGCAGTGATTCCGGCGGCGTTGGTGGAGAAGATGAACGCCGCGGGAGCCTATGGCCGCGGGCGCTGGGTACAGGGTCAGCTTCTGTACTCGACGTATTCCCTGCAGATTCATGACCGCGCGCCGCTCAGATGTGGACTTCGATGCTCTGTGGCGCGAGGACTTCGAGCGGTTCTCCAAGCCTACATTTGTCGATGGAAACCGGGGCTACGCGAGCTTCACGCATCTGACCGGCTACTCCTCGAACTACTACACCTACATGCTGGACAAGGTGATCGCGGTGGACTTCTTCTCGAAGTTCGACCGGACGAACCTGATCGGCGGACCGACGGCGATGCGCTATCGCAGAACAGTTCTGGAGCCGGGAGCGACGAAGCCGGCGACGGAGTTGGTGAAGGACTTCCTCGGGCGCGAACAGAGCCTCGATTCTCTGAAGGTATGGATGAACGAGGAGTTTCAGACGGGGTCCGCGAAGGCCACGGCTGGCAGATAGATCGCACCCGCTACACTTGAGTGCATGCAGCTCAGGACGGTCAGGGCGACGCAGTATGTGACGGCGCTGCGCGAGGGCGGAAGCCTTCCGGCGATCGTTGCTGCGGACGATCTTGGGTTGTATGTCGTGAAGTTTCGCGGTGCGGGACAGGGACCGCTGGCGCTGGTGGCGGAGCTGGTCGCGGGCGAGATCGGACGCGAGCTAGGGTTGAACGTTCCAGAGCTGGTCTTTATGGAGGTCGACTCGGCGCTGGGCCGCAACGAGCCGGACCAGGAGATTCGTGATCTGCTGAAGGCGAGCGTTGGGCTGAATCTTGCGCTGGACTTTCTTCCTGGCGCGACGATGTTCGATCCTGCTGCGTGCGATGCGGCCGACGCTGAGACGGCTTCGATGGCGGTCTGGTTCGATGCGTTCGTGATGAACGTGGACCGCACGCCGCGCAACGCAAACCTTCTGTGCTGGCATCGTGAGCTTTACTTCATCGATCATGGGGCGGCGATGTATGTTCACCATGACTGGGAGACGATGCTGGAGCGGGCGGAGTCGCCGTTTCGCGAGGTGAAGAACCACATCCTGCTGCCTTGGGCGACGAGGCTTGGCGAGGTGGACGAGCGGGCGCGGATGCGGTTGACGCGGGGGCGGATTGCGGAGATTCTTGAGGCGGTTCCGGACAAGTGGCTGCTTCGCGAGGGCGAGGGGCTATCGGCTGCGGAGAAGCGTGCGGTGTATTCGGACTTCTTTTCGCGCCGGTTGAGGGCTTCGGCAAAGTTTGTAGAGGAGGCTACGCGTGCCCGTTCCGAGCTCGTTTGATTATGCGGTGGTGCGGGTTGTGCCTCGCGTGGAGCGCGGGGAGTTTATCAACGCGGGCGTCGTTGTGTTCTGTCTCGAGCGGCGGTTTCTTGAGGCTCGGGTTGTTGTGGATGAGGCGCGGTTGAAGGCGCTCTGGCCGGAGATCGATCTCGAGCTGGTGCGGCGGCACCTGGAGGCGATCCCGAAGATTGCTGCGGGCGATGCCTCCGCGGGTCCGATCGCGAAGCTGTCGCAGCGGGAGCGGTTTCACTGGCTGGTTTCGCCTCGGAGCACGATCATCCAGGTCTCGCCGGTCCATACAGGCCTCTGCGATGAGGAGCCGGAAGGGATGATTGAAGAGCTTTCGCAGCGGTTGCTCGCTTCGCCTACACGGGGTAAAGGAAGCTGAGCAGCGACGCTGCAGATCATGGAGCAGAGACGACAAGACCGCGCCGAAGCGCGGTCTTGTCTTGAGCGAAGGAGTTTGACCTAGCGGGCGCCAGCGGGCTCGTTGAGCTCGGCGACGCGCTTGGCGAGGGTCTTTTCGAGGTCCTCGAGCGCCTTGGAGAAGCCCTCGATGCCTTCCTTCAGCTTGTCGGAAGCCATGCGGTCGGCGGCGTGCATCTTGTCGAAGGTCGCCTTGTCCATGGGGATCTTCTCGATCTTCAGGTCCTTGGTCTTTGCGGGGTCGAGCTTGCGCTCGAGGGTCCCGGTGGCTGCCTGGAGCTCGCCGAGGAGCTTGGGGGCGATGGTGAGGAGGTCGCAGCCTGCGAGTTCGATGATCTCGCCGGTGTTGCGGAAGCTCGCGCCCATGACAACGGTCTTGTATCCGAAATGTTTGTAGTAGTTGTAGATCGTTGTGACGGACTTGACGCCGGGGTCATCGGCTCCGACGTAGTCCTTGCCGGTGTCCTTCTTGTACCAGTCGAGGATGCGGCCGACGAAGGGGGAGATCAAGGTGACCTTGGCTTCGGCGCAGGCGATGGCCTGGTGGAGGCCGAAGAGGAGGGTCATGTTGCAGTGGATGCCTTCCTTCTCGAGAATCTCAGCGGCCTTGATGCCTTCCCAGGTGGAGGCGAGCTTGATGAGGACGCGCTCGCGGGAGATGCCGGCGCTCTCGTACTGGGCGATGATGTCGCGGGCGGTCGCGATGGACTTCTCGGTGTCGTAGGAGATGCGGGCGTCGACTTCGGTGGAGACGCGGCCGGGGATGATATCGAGGATCTTTCTACCGAAGGCGACGGCGAGGGTCTTGAAGGCCTGCGCGGCGATCTGCTCGTCGGTGGCGTTGGCTCCGGCGTCTTTGCGGGCTTGCTGCAGTACGTCGTCGACGATGGGCTGGTACTCGGGCATGCCGGCGGCTGCCTGAATCAGCGAGGGGTTGGTGGTGGAGTCGGTCGGCTTGTACTGTTTGATCGCGTTGATATCGCCGGTGTCGGATACCACGGTGGTCATGCCACGAAGCTGTTCAAGAATTGTTGCCATTGTGCGCTCCTTCGCTGCTCAGTTTGATTTTAGCAAGCAGCGAAAGGTTACGTGGGCAGCGGCGGTGGATTGCCGGAGATGCCAGCGGGTCGGGGGCACCCCTCCCCGTTTTTCGCGCAAAGTCTTCGAAACATTCGATTTAGATCTGGACTTCGATCTAAAAGTCCCATTTTTCAAGGGGAATTGTTGCAAATCGATGAAGATAAAGGAGAAGGCCCCTATCCGTTGATCGGGGCCTTCATCAATTGTTTATTTCAACTCTGGTTTAAGTTTAGCAAAGCGAGGTAAATTGATCGGCACTTTTGGTGAACATTATTTGGTGTAAATGTTGTTTTGTTTGTTTGGTTTACGGTATGAGCAGTATTTGAGGGGGCTTGACAGAGTTAAACGCTCGGCGTGTCAGGGATTACCCCCGAGATCTGAAATGATCTCCTGTGCGGCGCGCGCTCCTTCCGTGGCGCCGCCTTCCATGAAGCCCTGGAAACCGTTAGAGCAGTGTTCCCCGGCGAAGTGGCAGTTGCCCTGTCGCACGCCTTCGTATCCAGAGAAAGCGGTGTACTGTCCGACCTTCCAGCAGGAGTAACTCCCGAGCAGATTCGGAGCCTTCCAAGGCGTCGATAGCGTTGCACGACCATTCCACAAAGAATCGATCCCGGGCCAGGGATGATTTGCGGCCTTCAGAAACTGCTTTGCGTACTTCGCTACCTGTGGCGAGGTCTCTGCGGACGCAAAAGGGGTGTGCGCTCCATCGAGCGACAGCCCGGCGGAACCTCCCATGAACGCGACGAGTACACCGGCGTCTCCTGGAATGCCGCGCGATGAGTCCCATGCGTTCTGGAAAAGAAGATCGGTGTATATGCTGCCGTCGCCTTTGCCCCAAGGCCCGTGTTCGTCCCACAGGCGCTTTGTGCACTGCACGATGAGTTTGGAGTTGGTTCCGTACCCCAGGTGCTGGATGGCGGTGTCCTTCAGCGCATCGAACCCCGCTCTGCGGTAGTCAAGCCCGCGCAGTACGCTGAATGGAATCGTAAGGATCACGTGGTCGGCGTTGATATAGCGAATGCCATGGGGCGTGAAGAAGGTAAGCGCAAATGTCCCATCGGATCGCTTCGCGATGGATTCCATCCACCATTCGGTCTCGATACTGTCTTTGGGAAGCGCCTTGGCGATGGCGAAGGGAATCTGGTCGTTGCCGCCCAGCACGTGGAATCGCTGGTCGGATTCGCCGTAGATGGAGAAGTCCGACGGGTCCGGCTGGAATCCCATCTCGTAGACGACGTTGAGCGCGCTTTGGCGATCTGTGTCGAGGCCAAATTCATTCGTGTATGCCGAATCGATGTAAGCACCCAAGGGTGAATGGTGCCCGCCGGGGACGTTGTTCTCAATCCAGTCGTACGCGCTCATATGATCCAGGCGTACCGAGCGCGGAAGATGTGTCGCGGGGTCGAACGTAGTGGGAAACAGGTTGTCGGCATCTTCTTCCAGATGGTCGGCGATCGCCTGGAAATCCTGAAAGGCCTGCTTCACGCCGTAATACTGTTCGAAGAAGAAGAGAGTGTCTGTCGATTGTGGGGGCTCGGCCTCAAGCTCGTCGACGAGCGTCAGACCGAAACGTTGCGCCAGCGCCTGCATACAGGTGTGGCCGGAATCGATGAACTCGCCGCACCATTCGCTGGTCTGATGATCGTCCCAGGACTTTGTGTTGGAGTGGATGCGGCCCCCGACCACGCTGGATGCCTCGTAGATCGTCGAAGCAAATCCCGCGTCCTGCAACGTCAGCGCCGCATTCAGCCCGGCGATTCCTCCACCCACAATTGCGATGCGTGGAGCACGTTTTTCAAAAGCCCGAGCGGGCAAGGTGTTGAGCAAAAGACCTGTGCCGGCAACCGCGCCGAGGTCTTTCATGAACCGACGCCGGCTGGGTTCGGCGGCACGGTACTGCCGCTCGTCGGCCTGGTGCACAACTTCGTTCAATGTCATGCGGTTGGCCCGGGCCAGTCGAGTGGCACGCATCAACTTCCTGAGTTCCGCCAGCTTTCGAGAACGTTGCATCTTTTCCGATCCTCCACAGTGTTCAGTTTTTAGCGCAGCTTCGCCGCACGAACGCAAGGCGGCCATAACTATGCGCACCGACGTTAACCGGGGGATGTTGCTTTTATTCCGTGGGAAGTAGGACTGATAGGGTCTCCGCTTGCGACCCTGCGGCATTGTCTTGTTCGAAAACGGACGGCGATTCTCTCAGGTGGACAGTGCGGGCCAACGGGCAGAGCGAATGGCGCTGATAAGACTTGGTTTAGCGAACCGAACTTTGGGGACTAGATTGCGTAAATGCCTCGTATGCGATGGAGGTACGTCATGTCCGGATGGTTGCAGAATTTTCGCTTTTCTCTGCGGATGATGAGAAAGAATCCTGGGTTTGCCCTGATGGTGGTGTTGATCATGGCGCTGGGGATTGGGGCGAACACGGCGATCTTCAGCGTGGTGCATGCGGTGTTGCTGGAGCCTCTGCCGTTTCGTGACGTGGACCGGGTGATGCAGGTGTGGCACACGCCTCCGCAGGCGAGCTTTCCGGGGATGACGCGGTTTTCGGTTTCGGCGGGGAATTTTCTGGACTGGCAGAAGCAGAACCATGTCTTCGAGAAGATGGCGTTGTTCTCCGGAGGGCAGTTCGACGTTACGGGTGCGGGCAAGTTGGAGGCGATCAGGGGGAGCAGGGTGAGTCCCGAATTCTTCCCGGTGCTTGGGGTCGAGGCAATTCATGGGCGGGTGTTTCAGCCGAGCGGGTTGGCGACGGGGAGCGGATTTCTGAACGACCACGAGGTGGTGCTGAGCTACAAGTACTGGCAGACGCACTATGGAGCGGACGCGAGCGTTGTGGGCAGGACGATCAATCTGGATGGCGAGCCGTACACGATCGTGGGTGTGATGGGTGCGGCGATGACGAAGCCGGGGTTTGCGCAGATATGGGTGCCGCAGGTGCTGACGCCGGCTGAGGCGGCGGTGCGGAGCGAACATCACTTCTTTGTTCTGGGAAAGCTGAAGCCGGGAGTGACGGTGGAGCAGGCCCAGGCGGAGATGAACACGATCTCGCGGCGGCTGGAGGAGGCTTATCCGGAGGATGACAAGGGCTGGGGCGCGGTGATCAATCCGCTGCGCGAGGAGACGGTGGGAAGCATACGTCCGGCGTTGCTCATGATGCTGGGCGCGGTGGGGTTTGTGCTGCTGATTGCGTGCGCGAATGTGGCGAACCTGGTGCTGGCGCGGACGTTTGCGCGGAGGAAGGAGATTGCGATTCGCACGGCGATGGGAGCGACGCGGCTAAGGGTGATTCAGCAACTGCTTGTGGAGACGGTGCTGTTGTCGTTGTTCGGCGGTGCAGTGGGGCTGGTGGCGGCGCACTTTGGCATTGAGCTTTTGCTGAAGTACTTCGCGAATCGGCTGCCGCAGACGAACGCGATCGGATTGAACGGACCGGTGCTGGCGTTTGCATTTGGGCTGGCGGTGGTCACGGGTGTGCTGTCGGGATTGATTCCGGCGATCACGATGACTCGGGGCGATGTGAACGAGGGGCTGAAGCAGGGGCTGGGGCGGACGGATGCGGAGAGCGGCGGGAGCAAGACGCGCTCGGCGCTGGTGGCGGTGGAGGTGGCGTTGTCGCTGGTGCTGCTGGCCGGTGCGGGGCTGATGATTCGCAGCCTTTGGAATCTGCAGAGTATCAATCCGGGGTTCGATGAGAAGAACGTGCTGACGATGTCGGTGAAAGTAGGCAAGAAGCAGTTTGCGAGCGCGACGGAGGAGGCGCAGTTCTTCCAGCGGATACAGGAGCGGGTGAAGGCAATTCCGGGAGTAGAGGCGACGGGTGCGGTGGACAATCTGCCGTTGGATGGAGGATCGAACCAGCCGGTGGCGGTGGAGGGACAGCCGGCGATGGCGCTGTCGGAGCAGCCGGAGGTCTCGGTGCGAGTGGTGACGCCGGGGTACTTCCAGACGATGCGCATTCCACTGCTGGCGGGACGGGATTTGAGTGAGAGCGACAGGACGGATTCGGCGCAGGTGGTGGTGATCTCGGAGTCGATGGCGAAGCAGTTCTGGCCGAAGGGAGATGCGGTGGGACATCACCTGAAGCTGTCGTTCTATCCGGAGAAGGTGCGGACGATTGTGGGGGTGGTGGGGGATGTGAAGCAGCAGGGCCTGGATCGGTCGTCGGGGATTGCGACACTGTACTGGCCGGGGGCACAGGTGGAGGGCGCGCCGGGTGGCGGCTTTATGGCGCGGTCGCTGACGCTGGTGGTGCGGACGGCGGGGGCTCCGCGGACGGTGGCGACGGCGGTGACGGATGCGGTGCACGAGATCAACAAAGACACTCCGGTGGACAATGTGCTGACCATGGAGGAGTTCGTTGGAGAGACGCTGACGCAGCACAGCTTCAACATGCAGCTGCTGGCGGTGTTTGGAGGGCTGGCGCTGGTGCTGTGCGTTGTCGGTATCTACAGCGTGCTGGCGTACTCGGTACGGCGCGGGATGAAGGAGATCGGGCTGCGCATGGCGTTTGGCGCGACGAAGCAGAACATCTTCCGCGTGATCGTTGTTCGCGGGTTGAAGCCGACGGCAGTGGGGATTGCGGCGGGATTCGTGGCGGCGATTGCGCTTGGCCGTGTGGTGACGAGCATGGTGTATGGAGTGAGCTCGCGCGATACGGCGACTCTGGTGTCAGTGATGGCGCTGATGGTGGTGGTGTCGCTGGCGGCTAGCTTGGTGCCCGCGATGCGGGCTACGCGGGTTAGTCCGCTGGCGGTGATTCGGGAGGAGTAGGGTGCTGCTGAGCTAGAGCTGTTCACGCCTTCCGCGTGAATGCAAATTTTCTTAGATGATCTGTCGATTTCCGGTTCGGCCGTTCGTCGTCATAGTGAAGGCGGGATAACGGCCTGCCCATCTAAGGAGAAAAAGTAATGCCACACTATTTGGTCGCTAACTACCTCCCCGACAACTTCGACCCGTCCGTCGTAACTGAAGCGATGATCGAGGAGATCCACGCTCTTAACCGCGAATTGATTGCTGCCGGGGTGAGGAAGTTCGCCTGCGGCATTTCACCTGTTGGCAGCGCGAAGACGCTGCAGAAGCAGCCTGATGGTGAGGTGCTCGTTACCGACGGGCCGTATGCGGAGGCCAAGGAGCACATCGGCGGATTTTGGATACTGGAGTGCGCTGATATGAACGAGGCGCTGGGATGGGCGAAGAAGGGTGCCATCGCCTGCGATGTGGCCGGAGAGGTGCGCGAGCTTCTTTTCTACCCGGACCCGAAGGGATAGTAGCGACTCTGCAGGCGATGCCGGTCTGATGGGCCGGTGTCGTGGATGCCGCGAGCCGGGTCAGCATCTTTGCGGCTGTAAGTTAAACGCTTCGCTGCGTACTAGTGGTCGTAGCTGACTACGCGGGTGAGCTTCCAGGAGCCGTCTTTGAGCTGCCAGATGTGCAGGAACTTGGCCTCGCCTACGGGCCATTCGGGTGCGCCGGGATCGAGGAAGCGGGTCATGCCTAGTTCGCGCGCGCCGGGGAACTCCTTCTCGTGGCCGGGGTGGTGGAAACGGTGCGTGGCGAACTGCATGGCGCCGTAGTTCTTGATGGGGTAGACCTCCATGGAGCCGGGGACTAGCTCGCGGATCATGACGTTGCAGGTGTTGTTTTTGATGGCGTCGAGGAAGGCCTTGCGGCCGACCATGAGGCCAGCCTTGTCGTGGTAGAACTCGAGGTTTTCGTCGACCATGCTGCTTAGTGTTTCGTAGTCGCAGTGATTAGCTGCTGTGAAGAGCTTCTGGTCGAGGGCGAGGACGGTCTGGTAGAGCGCGGCCTTGTCCAGCGTCGCCTTGTCGCTTTGGGCGTGGAGCGGAGTGACTGCGAGGAGCAGTGGGAGGGCAAGGGCTGCTTTGAGGAGATGTCGTCGCATGGAACTCCGTGTTGCGTGAGGTGCTGGTGGAGTTCCATACGTGTGGGTTGAGACTAAGGTTCACTCGGGACTGAAGGTGTTGCGCAGGATGCCGAGGTTGGTGATCTCGACTTCTACGGTGTCGCCGGGCTGGACGGGGCCGACGCCGGCGGGGGTTCCGGTGGGGATGAGGTCGCCGGGTTCGAGGGTGATGGAGGCGCTGATGTAGCGCAGGAGGAAGTCGAGAGGGAAGATGAGGTCGGCGGTGGAGCCTTGCTGTTTGACCTGGCCGTTGAGGCGGGTGATGACGGTGACGGGGTCGCCGTCGAGGGGGTCGATCTCGTCGGAGACGATAGGGCCGACGGGGCAGAAGGTGTCCCAGCCTTTGCCGCGTGTCCACTGGCCGTCGGACTTCTGGATGTCGCGGGCGGTGACGTCGTTGACGATGGTGTAGCCGCGGATGTAGTCGAGAGGGTCTTCGGCGGGCGAGAGCTTTGTGCAGCGTTGGCCGATGACGATGGCGAGTTCGCCCTCGTAGTCGACGCGCTTGGAGAGGGCGGGCATTTTGATGGTGCCGCCGGGCGCGAGGAGCGAGGATGGGGGCTTGAGGAAGAGGAGAGGTTCTTTGGGGACCTCGTTGCCTAGTTCGGCGGCGTGCTCTTTATAGTTGCGGCCGATGCAGAGGATCTTGGACGGCGTGACGGGTGGGAGGAGCTTGAGCGAAGAGAGCGGGGCCGCAGTGAATGGCTCGGGCGAGTCGAGGATGGCAAGCTGGGTGGCGAGGTCTTCGACGGGCGGCTCCATGAGGGAGGCGGCCCAGAGTTCGCCGTTGCGGTCTTCGACGTTGGCGTAGCGAGGGGTGCCGGAGGGTGAGAGGAATTTGCAGTACTTCATGGTGGCTTGTCCTTTGTTTAAGGATTGGCGGCGATGCGCGCGGTTTCGGTGATCTCGGTGGAGGGGGCTGACTCGTTGCCTGAGTTGTCGACGGCGGTGACGCGATAGGTGTAGGTAGTGCCGGGGGTGACGGTGGTGTCGGAGAATGCAGGGCCGAGGGTGGGCGCGGAGTTGACTCGCTGGAAGGCGCCGTTAGCTTTTCGATAGACGTTGTAGCCGGAGAGGTCGGACTCGGTGTTGGCCTGCCAGGAGAGATCGATAGCGGGTGTGGTGGCGGTGCCTCCGGGGATGGACGCCAGGCCGGTGGGGATGGCGGGTGGGAAGATGTCGGAGAGGGCGACGGTGATGGGCGAGGAAGGCTCGCTGCGCAGCTCGAACGACTTGCCGTTGAATACGACGGTGCGGATGCGCTGGGCCTGATAGGTGTAGGTTTCGCCACGGTGAGCGCTCCGATCAAGGGTGCCGCCGGGGTCAGAGATAGTAGCGTGATCGCCGGTTCGGATGCGGACGTCGGTGGCTTCGGGGGGAGATGCGAGAGGGTTAGCGGCTTTTGTGGGTTGCGTTTTCGGTTTGGGTTCTTTTGTGGAGATGAGGACGCGGTTGAACTCGATGATGGCGGGATCGGGAGCAGGTTGCCACTGGAGGAGTGCACCGTCACGCGTGGCGGTCGCGTGCAGGCCGATGACAGGAGGAACGATAGCTCCGCTGGCTGCAATGACGGGCTTGGAGAGGCCAGCGGAGCGGCCTTCGGGGTTGAGGATGCGGACGCGGTAGGTGAGGGGGGCGGCGGGTTCGGCGGTGAGAGTTGCGGGAAGTTGGTCGGCGCTGGAGGAAGGGCCCGGGGTGACGGTAGTGCGAGCGACGGTTGTGCAGGTTGGCTTCGCAGAGGGATTGGAGGCCGATGAGACGGCAGCGGTCTCGCGGCAGATCTCAGCAGTGAGTGGGGCAGGTACATTCAGGCCGTCAGTGGTGCGGGAGGGGGTTGTCCAGTGGAAGAGGACGTGTTCGCCGACGCGCTGGGCGGTGAGATCGGTTGGGATGTCGCTGAGGTGAAGCGACGGAGGGCGTGGTGGGCCCGGGCTGGCGCAGGCAATAATCAGAGGGGCGACGGCGGTGAGGATGGCCATTGAGAGAAGGCGTGCACGAGGTCGCCGACCAATGAACGTTTGCGGAGGTTCGAGCAATGAAGATACAGGCCCTTCGGCTTCGTCCGTTGGCCCTCCGACGGGCTCAGGATCGGGATGACAGAGTAATGGTGAGTTGGGCATCTGCTCTTGTCTTCAGCCTAGCATTCTTCATAGCGGGGATTTACCGCGGCACGCGGTAGAGTGGACAGCATGTCTGAAGTTGAACTTCGTAACGCAACACCGAGTGATGCTGCGGCAATTGCTGAGATCTATCGTCCGTATGTGCTGACGAGTGCGGCGACGATGGAAGCTGGAGCCTCCGGATGAGGCGGAGATCGCGCGGCGGATGGCGGATGTACTCGGCCCGGGGCTTTCCTTATCTTGTGGCGGAAGAGGATGGCGAGATTGTGGGTTACGGGTATTCCTCGGCGTTTCGGCCGCGTCCCGGATACCGGTACACGGCAGAGGACTCGATTTATCTTCGAGGCGATGCAGCGGGACGCGGTGTGGGGGGAAAGCTGCTGACGGCGGTGATCGCTGCGACTCGGGAGGCGGGTTGCAGGCAGATGGTGGCGGTTATTGGAGGTGACAACCAGGCATCAATCGCGATGCATAGAGCGAAGGGTTTTGCGCTGGTCGGCGTACTGCAGGGGGTGGGGTGGAAGTTTGATGAGCCGCAGAATATGACGCTGATGCAGTTGACGCTGTGACCGGCACCTTTGCGCGAATCGGGTGTTCTGGAGGACAATGCCAGCGTTGCAAGTTCTTGTGAAAGGACGTGCGCAATGGCTTTTCCGGTTCTTCTGCTTTGCTTTCTGATTGGGTGCGTGGCGGGATTACGATCGTTGATGGCGCCGGCGATCATATGTGCCGCGGCTTACCTGCAGTGGGTTCACCTGGAGGGAACTCCACTTGGGTGGATGACAAGCAAAGTAACGCTGTCGCTGTTTACGTTCCTCGCGATCTGCGAGTTGATCGTGGACAAGCTGCCGCAGACGCCATCGAGAACAGCTCCGATGGGTTTGATTGCTCGTGCTGTGACGGGAGCGCTTTCGGGAGCTGCATTGTCGGTGAGCGGAGGCAAGGGCCTGGTAGTCGGCGCTGTGCTTGGCGCTGCCGGTGGAGTGGCGGGAGCGTTTGCGGGATATCAAATCAGGCATGGACTGGTGACGCATATGAACCTGCCGGATTTTGTGGTGGCGGTCGTAGAGGATCTGCTAGCGATCTCTGGCGGCTTGTTTGTGGCTTCGCGGATGTAGTGGGTGGGACGCCCTTGCGATGGGATGGGAACGTTCTCGCATCGCGAAATGCGAGTTCTTCGCCTACGGCTCAGACTGACGCGCTTCAAAAGAGATGTGCTCAGCTGTAAATGCGGCTATTCGTTTCGCAGGGCCTGAACGGGGTCGAGGCGTGCTGCGCGGAAGGCTGGCAGGAAGCTGGCTAAAGCGGCCACCGCGGCGAGAGAGGCGACGGCGAAGGCGATTGTGGCGGGGTCCCACGACTTGAGGCCGAAGAGGATGGAACTTGCTCCGCGGGTGGCAAGGAGTGAGATGGCAGCACCAACGAAGGTCCCCACGAGCAGCATGCGTCCGGCCTCGCGCATCACCAGCGAGATGATGCGTGCGCGGGTGGAGCCGAGAGCGATGCGAATGCCTAGCTCGTTGCGGCGGCGCGTGACAAGATACGAGACCACGCCATAAAGGCCCACCATGACAAGAATGGCCGCGAGAGCGCCGAAGAATCCGGAGAGGATTGCGAGGAGGCGCTCGCGGAGGAGTCTCTTACTGATGGCATCTTGCAGTTCGAAGGCGACAGTCCGGATCTCAGGGTGTGAGGTGGCGATGGCTCGCTTGATGTCTTCGCTTGCGATGGCGGGGGGAAGCGAGGATGCGATGACCATGCCGGCAAACGGACCATCAGCCTCAAGAGGGAATTGCATAGCGGGTACGAAGACGATGGCTTCAGGGTCGCCGCGCAGGTCGTTGTACTTGGTGTCGGGGATGACGCCGACGATCTCGAAGAGAGTTGAGGGGTAACGCGGCTCGGCGTGAGAGCGGACCGTCTTGCCCAGGGGGTTTTGCCCGCCGAGGAAGGTGCGGACAAAGGTCTGGTTGACGATGGCGACGCGCGGTGAGGATTGGGTGTCGTTGTCGTTGAAGCCGCGTCCGGAGAGGACAGGGATCTGCATAGTCTGGAAGTAGGAGGGGCTGACCCAGGTGAAATGGCTGTTCCCTTCGACAGGGCCAACATCGACGCCGTGTCCCCAACTTCCGCCGTTCAATGGGATCATGGTGGTTGTGGCTGCATTGGTGACGCCGGGCACTGCGCGCACTTCGCTGAGGAGTTGGCGCTTGAAGTCTTCGACATGCGCGGGGTCGATTTTGGAGTTGCGAAAGTTTACAAAGGCAACGGTGATTCCTTGCTTCGCGCATGCCGGGATCGACGGTCATGAGGTTGCGGAAGCTGCGCACGAAGAGCAGCGCGGTGACTAGCAGCACCATGGAGACGGCGACCTGGACGACGACCATGATGCGCTGGAGGGAGAAGCGCTCGCGGCGGCTGCTGGCGTGGCCGTCGCCGCTCTTGAGGGCGTGGATGGGATCGGCCTTGGAGGCGCGGAAGGCGGGAAGGGTTCCGAAGACCGCGCAGGTGAGGATTGCGACGGCGGTAGCGAAGAGGAGAACGCGCCAGTCGGTGTGGACGGTGAGTGAGAGGGAGTCGTTTGCGGTGGAGAGTACGCGGATAAGAAGGCGGCTGAAGATCTGTGCGAGGCGCGATGCCGAGGAGAGCTCCGGTGATGGCGAGGAGCGAGGATTCGATGAGGAGCTGGCGAAGAAGGCGCGCGCGTGTGGCTCCGAGGGCCATGCGGACGGCGACCTCGCGCTGGCGAGCGCTGGCGCGGGCGAGCATGAGGTTGGCGAGGTTGGCGCAGGCGATGAGGAGGACGAGACCGGTGATGCCGAGGAGGATCCAGAGAGAGGAGTCGTAGGCGTCGCGCAGGTTGCTGACGCCGGTGGCGGCGGAGAACGCGCCGAGTTTGAAGTTGCGGAACAGCTCGGTGGTGTCGGTGCTGTAGCCCTGTGGCAGCGCGGCTTCAAAGAAGCCTTTGCTGGCGGAGGTGAACCACTGCGTGGCGCGTTCGATGGTCCAGCCGGGCTCGAGGCGGCCCATGACGTCGACGTCGAAGTACTCGCGCTGCACTTTGGCGGGGATGCAGAGAGGCGTGACGAAGTCGAAGCTCTCGCCAACGGCAAGGCCGAAGAAGCGCGGAGGCGTGACACCGACGATGTGGTACTGGGTCCGTCGAGGACGACGGACTCGGCATTGCTGATGGGGCGGCCACCCATCTGCGACTGCCACCAGGAGTAGCTGACGGTCGGCGTTGGAGCGCGGTGCAGGCAGACGGCTGCGTCCTCGGGGCCAATGAGGCGGCCGGTCAAGGGAACGACACCGAGAACATTGAAGAAGTCGCTGGAAACGTTGAGGACGCGGACGGGGCGAACGTCGTTGGCGGTGAGGCCGGTCTGCATGTTCTGGATGCTGGAGCGCCAGGCGAAGACTCCGGAGAGCGGCTCGTGGCTGCGCTCGATCTCCTGCCAGAGCGGGCGGGTGAGCCGAGGAGTAGCGAGAGTCGGAGATGCCGATGTCCGTGGTTGCCGCCGATGATGCGGATGTCGACGAGCTCTTCAGGGTGCGCGATGGGGAGGCTGCGCAGGCGGACTTCGTTGAGGAGCTGGAAGATGGCGGTGTTGGCTCCGATGCCGAGCGCGAGCGTGGTGATGGCGACGATGGCGAACATGGGAGCGTTGACGTAGCCGCGGATGGCGTAACGGATGTCGCGCCAGATGGAGTCGAGGCCGAGGGCGAGGTCGACGTGCTCGGTACGCTCGCGGGCGACGGTGGGGTTGCCGAAGCGGAGGCGGGCGTCGCGTGCGGCGGCCTCGGGCGACATGCCGGCGGCGATGTTGTCTTCGGCGCGCATGGCGAGGTGGGCCTGAATCTCTTCGTCGATCTCGCGATCGATGGAAGAGCGGTGAAAGAGAGCGGCGATGCGGCGGAGGAGATTCATCGGTTCACCTCAGGCGAACTTCATGACGGCTTGAACACCCTTGACGGTCTGCTCCCACGCGCGCTCGGCGAGGGTGAGTTGCTTACGGCCGGCGGCGGTGAGGGAGTAGAACTTGGCGCGACGATTGGTTTCGGTGAGGGCCCACTGCGGAGCGCACCCACTGGTTCTGCTCCATGCGGTGGAGGGCCGGATAGAGGGAGCCCTCTTCGACGCGGAGAAGGTCGCCGGAGACGCGCTCGATGTGGAGGACGATGCCGTAGCCGTGGAGGGAGGAGCTGTGCGCGAGGGTCTTGAGAATGAGGAGCTCAAGGGTTCCCTGAAGATCGTTTTTAGCCATAGCGGTCGATGCCTCGAAGTCTAGGTGTAGGTGAGTGTGCGGGATTGGATGCCTAGATGTCAAGGGGTATGTGACGAATCTAGAAAGTGCGAGACTGGGACACGCATCTCTGGAGTGCGCGCATGAAATCATTGTTTAATTGGGGTTTGATCATTTTCGCTGTCGTCTGGCTATCTGGGGCGATAGGAGGATTGATTAAGAAGATCGGCGAAAGCGACGATCTCGGTGGATTGTATGGGTCGCCGGTTTTCTTATCGTATCGGGTGCAGTCGGCTTCTTCGGTAGTGCGCTTGCGGCGACCGGAGTGCTGAAATTGTCGCCATCAATTGAGTGGCCGGCCGGGTACGTTCGCGGCGTAGTCCAAAGTCTGGATGGAACTTATGTCGTACCGCTAGAGCCCTCTGGAAGAATCCAGCTCTACGATTCACATTGGAAGTTCATCCGGGGCTGGCAGGTGAACGCCGAAGGTGGCAGTTTTAAGGTTGAAACGGCTGCTCCACTGTTGGTCGAGGTATTCACTGCGCGCGGGCGCGTTAATTACATCTACAAACAAACTGGAGAGCTGGTGAATTCCAATGAGTACTCAGATCCGTTCGGTGATCTTCCAAATGGGCAATCCATGGTAGTACCAACTTCCGTATGGTTGTGGCCCTTTTCCAGCCCATTTTCTTGCTGGGTGATGATTCTTCTCGGATCGTTGATTTTGCAAATGACGAAGCCGACCGTTTCGACACCGACTGAGGTGAGAGCCTGATGCGACCACGACGCAGGATTTGGCGGTATTCAATCGTGGCAGCGATGCTACTGGCGCCTTTCATTTGTAAAGCGCAGGCGGTGCAGGCACTGACGCCTCCGATGGGGTGGAACAGCTGGGATTCATATGGGCTGACGATTGATGAGGCGCAGTTCAAGGCAAACGTTGATGTGCTGGCGAAGCGGCTGAAGGCTGCGGGGTATCAGTATGCGGTGGTGGATGAAGGGTGGTATCTCGATAACCCGCAGAAGAAGAAGGAAGAGAAGTTTGTGTATCGCATGGATGCGAATGGAAGGTATGCGCCTTCCGTGGGCCGGTTCGCGAGTGCGGAGGGGGATGCAGGGTTCAAGCCGGTGGGCGATTACGTGCATGCGAAGGGACTGAAGTTTGGGATTCACATCATTCGCGGGATCCCGAAGGAGGCTGTGGAGAAGAACGTTCCGATTGCGAGGTCGGCGTTCCATGCGCAGGATGCGGCGGTGACGAGCGATACGTGTCCGTGGAATCCGGACAACTTTGGGGTCAAGGATGATGCGGCGGGGCAGGCATGGTACGACTCGCTGATGAAGCAGTATGCGGCGTGGGGTGTGGACTACATCAAGGTGGATTGCATCGCGGCGCATCCGTACAAGGGCGATGAGATCAGGATGATTCATCGGGCGATTGCGAAGACGAGGCGCGCGATTGTGTTGAGTCTTTCGCCGGGGCCTGCTCCGCTGGATAAGAGTGCGGAGGTGGCGGCGAATGCGCAGCTTTGGCGCATCAGCGACGATGTTTGGGACCGGTGGGAGAGGCCGGCCAGCGAGCATTTTCCGCAGGGCGTGAAGAATCAGTTCGAGGTGATCGCAAGCTGGGTTCCGCATGTGAAGCCGGGCAACTGGCCGGACGCGGACATGCTTCCGCTGGGGACTCTGGGGCCGGTGCCGGGGTGGGGTTCGCCGAGGAAGACGAGGCTGACGGAGGATGAGCAGAGGACGCTGGTGACGCTTTGGGCGATTGCGCGGTCGCCGCTGTTTGTAGGGGCGAATCTGACGGAGCTGGATGATTGGACGGCGCAGTTGCTGACAAACAAGGACCTGGTTCGGATTGATCAAGCGTCGGTTGGAAGCAGGCAGGTCGAACGCGATGGCGAAGTAATCGCATGGACTTCGGCTCTTAGGGATGGCACGCATGCGTTGGCATTCTTCAATGTCGGGGAGCAATCTGCGACTGTGATGAAGAGGCCCTTTGCGAGTTATGGCCTGACGAAGTACAAGAGCTATCGTGTGCGTGATGCGTGGGCCGATAAGGACATCGGCAACATCGAGGATGGGATGAGCGACGTTGTTTTGCCGCCGCACGGCTGCGTTTTGTGGGTGCTGAGCAAGCCAGGTGTGTGAGGATTTCCTGTTCTATTGGGCGGTCAGCGTAGCGGAGAAAACGGCAGCGGACGCAGGATGGTGTTGCTGATGTTGGTGACGATCTGCGCGTCTTTGAGCTCGGGTGGGGCGCTTAGTTTTTTCCATTCGGGGTCGGCGCTGAAGGCCTGCCAGTGCTTTTCTCGTTCGGCGAGTGAGTCGAAGGAGAGCATGTAGGTGATGTTTGGCTGACGCGCGCCGATGACGGATTCGCCGATGAAGACGGGAAGCATGCCGAGGCGTTGGAAGATACCGATCTCTCCGTTGTTGAACATCGCTGCTTTCTTCTGGCGCGCGGTGAAGGACTGCGACTGGTAGGTGCGGAGCTCGAAGATGCGTGGCGGGCGTGTGGCGGCGTCGGTGGGAATGACAGGCACGGGGATTACGGCGAGACTCTGGAACAGGCTGCTCTCGATGGTGACGAAGGGAAGGCCGGTGCCGGAGCTGAGCGCTTCGAGAGCCTTCTGGTGCGCGGGGTCGCCTTCAAGGCCGGTGAGCGCCTGCTGCATGGAGGCGAGCGACGCGTACTGGGTGATGGTGAGGATGGCGGGACCATCGGGGCCGATGAGGTTCGCAAGGGCGGCGATGGGTCTAGCGGAAGTGCGGATGAGCGCGGGGAAGCGGCCGGTTTCGAGGTAGTCGGAGACGCGCTTGAGCTGGGCCTCGTCGCTGTTGTGCAGTCGCCAGGTGGTGAGTTCAAGGAAGCTGCGCGGCGAATCGGCTGCGTGAGCTGGTGTAGTAAGGAGAGCGGACATAGCAGCTGCGCCGGTGATGATTTGACGGCGGTTCATTGGGATTACGGTACAGGAAACGGCTGCGCGGAGTGAACTCGTGGCCCGCGTCGAAGGCGTTGTCAGAGGTGGCGCGTGCTTGTTCGGTAGTGCTGGCAACCAAGCCTGACGCGGGGTAGGATACATGCTGCTTTCAATAAAAACGCCACGGATTGGAGGTGCGATGCGGCCCGGCGAGCATTGGCTGAATAAGAAGCGCTTCACGGTATATCCGCGGCTCGCCGTGGTAACACAGTCTGTTATTGCGTCGATCTGGTTCCTGCTGGTGAAGCAGAAGGTCGATCTGAAGGGGCAGCCGCTCGGGAACGATTTCTTAGCCTACTGGTCTGCCTCCTATCTCGCTCTGGCGGGGCATGCCGCAGATGCTTACAACACTTCGCTGCTGATCAAGGCGGAGCAGATAGCGGTTCCAGCATCGCACCTTACTTTCTTTTGGCTGTACCCGCCGACGTTCTACATGGTTGTGCTGCCGCTGGCGCTGATGCCTTATTTGCTCGCCTGCTGTGTCTTCATGTTCTCCACGCTGGCCTGCTATGTGTTGGTCTTCAGGCGCGTGGTCAAAGGAAAGGCGGCCATGTGGTGCCTCGCGGGCTTCCCTGGACTGTGCCTGAACCTGTTCGACGGCCAGAATGCTTTTCTGACGGGCGCGCTTGCCGGTGCCGGGCTGATCTGTATAGAGAGCCGCCCGATCCTTGCGGGCGTGTTTATGGGGTTGCTGGTGATCAAACCTCATCTTCTCCTGCTCTTTCCTGTCGCTCTCGTGGCTCTTCGGGCGTGGCGAACTTTGTTCTCGGCTGCGGTGACGGCGATTGCTTTTATCGGCATCAGTGCGGTCGTGCTGGGGCTTGATACATGGAAGGCCTTCTTTGCGAACGTTGTTGTTGTGCGCGCATACCTTGAGCAGGGGCTTTTGCCGTGGCAGAAGATGCCAACGCTCTTCGCATTTCTGCGCATTCTGCACGCTCCGGTGGCTGCGGCTTATCTTGTGCAAGTCCTAGGAGCAGCGGCGGCGGTGTTGGCGGTTTGGTATGTGTGGCGTCGTAGCTCTGACTGGCAACTGCGTGGCGCGGCGCTGATGACGGCGACCTTTCTCGTGACGCCCTATGTGATGGACTATGACCTGGCGTGGCTGGCGTTCCCGATCGCATGGATGGCGTTGATCGGTTTGAGGGACGGATGGCTGCCGGGCGAGCGCGAAGTGCTGGTGGCGTGCTGGATCCTGCCGCTGTTTGTGGCTCCGCTGGCGACGGGTTTCTTTGTGCAGGTTGGGCCGTTCCCCATCGCTGCCATGCTGTGGCTTACGTTGCGGAGGGCAAAAGCGTTGCAGCCTCTTGCGGTGGAGAGAAAGGTGCGTTCCACAGAGTTTGAAGAGGGCCGTATTGCTTCCGGCGGAGTTTCGCCTTAGCATCGCCCTTGAGTGGACTTCCCGAAGAACAAGTCGAAGATCGATCTGAACGCCCGGTCGAAAGAGGATGCGGAGCGGCTGGTCTCTGCTGGCCGTGTGGATGATGATGCAGCGTTTGAGCTGAAGCTGCGGCCAACGAAGCTGAGCGAATTCATTGGGCAGACGAAGGCGAAGGAGCAGCTGGCGATTGCGCTGGAGGCGGCGAAGTCGCGTGGCGAGGCGCTGGATCATGTGCTGCTGTTCGGGCCTCCGGGGCTGGGGAAGACGACGCTGGCGACGATCATTGCGAACGAGCTGGGCGTGGGGTTTCAGCAGACGAGCGGGCCGGCGCTGCAGATTCAGGGCGACCTGACGGCGATCCTGACGAATGTGCGCGAGAGGCAGGTGCTGTTTCTGGATGAGATTCACCGGCTGCAGCCGGTGCTCGAGGAGAAGCTGTACACGGCGCTCGAGGACTACAAGCTGGACATCATGATTGGACAGGGGCCGGCGGCGCGTACGCACGTGATGGACATCAAGCCGTTTACCTTTGTGGCGGCGACGACGCGGCCCGGATTGTTGAGCTCTCCTCTACGGTCGCGGTTTGGGATTCTGCTCGGCTGGAGTTCTATAACGACGATGAGCTGCGGTTTGTGGTGGAGCGCTCGGCGGATGTGCTGGGGGTTCCGATCGACCATGACGGCGCGGCGGAGATTGCGATGCGGTCGCGCGGGACTCCGCGTATTGCGAACCGGCTGTTGCGGCGCGTGCGCGACTATGCGCAGGTGCGGGCGGCGGGAAAGATCGACCGCGAGACGGCGTGCAAGGCGCTGGAGATGCTGGAGGTCGATGCGCATGGCTTCGATGAGCTGGACCGGCGGCTGCTGCGGACGATCATCGAAAAGTATGACGGCGGCCCGGTGGGGTTGAACACGCTGGCTGCGGCGTTGGCAGAGGAGCAGGATGCTCTGGAAGAGGTGTATGAGCCGTTTCTGATTCAGATTGGGTTTCTGGATCGGACGCCGAGAGGAAGGGTGGCTACTCGGCTGGCTTATGAGCATCTGGGGATCGAGATGCCGCGGAAGCTGAGCTTGTTCTAGACGGCACTCAGGCCGCGTTGACAAAATTTTTACAAATCCAGATCCACGCCTAAGACGATATTCTTACTGAGTATTCAGCACGAGGGACCCACGGCTCGGTATGGATTACACGACATCCCACATTTTCTTTACCACGTCACTGGGCATCTTTACGGTGGCACTGTTTGTGCTGTCGCTCGTCGATCGCAGGGTGGTGGGAGCACGCTGGCTAGCTGGTTCCACATTGGTGGACTTTTTAAAGACCACCTTACAGGGGCTTAACGGACATCTGCCGAGATTTGTAACGGTTTGCATTGCAAATGAGATCAACGTTCTGGTCTTCGTACTGATGTTTCTGGGGCTCCACTGGTTTGTGGTGCGCAAGCCGTTTCGGGAGTGGTGGTGGAGCATTCCGCTGGCCTGCGTGATGGCGATCTATCCGTGGATGTTTCTGGCGAGGTTGCGTCTGTGGTCGTTCGCGCTGATCTCGCTGCCAGTGATCGTGCTGTGCGCGGCGGCAATTGTCATGCTGTTGCGGCAAAAGAATGAGCGATTCTTTGTGGCGGCCCGGCTAACGGCCGCGCTGTTGGTAATCCATATCGGGATGCTGCTCTTTCGTGTGGGTCTTTCGATGAAAGGGCTCTCGGCATCGAGTTCGACGCGTCCGTGGGCGGATCCGGAGTGGATGTACTCCATGCTTCTGATCATGCTGGTGTGCTTCTGCGTTCTGCTGATGTACGTCCTCTTCACGGTGATTGAGATGCAGAGTCATATTGAGCATGCGGCGGGCGTGGATGCGCTGACGGGCGCACTGAATCGCAGGGCCTTGGGAAAATATGCGTCGCGTGAGTTGGAGGAGACGGAGCAGATAGGCGCGTCTTTGGCGATTGTGCAGATCGATCTCGACCACTTCAAGGCGATCAACGATACCTACGGGCATGGCGCGGGTGATGCTGTGCTTTGCGCCTTCGTGGACCTGGCCAGGGAGCATCTCCGAAGTTGTGACGTTATCGCGAGAACTGGCGGCGAGGAGTTTGTACTGCTGCTGCCGAATATGAATGCAGCAGAGGCGGCGCGTATTGCAGAGGGGCTGCGTCATTCTTTCGAGCAGATGCGGGTGCACTACGACGGGAAAATGATCGTAGCGACAGCAAGCTTCGGGGCGACGGAGCGACAGCATGGCGAGTCGCTAACGACGATGATGAAGCGAGCGGATGCGCTGCTGTATCGTGCGAAGTCCGAGGGAAGGAATCGTGTGGTTGCGGACGACGTAGCGCGCAAGCCGGTGCTGGTGGATATAGGGCAGCAACGACGAAGTGACAGGTCAGCGTAGTTCACAACCTTCGCTAGGCCAATGCCCGAGCGAGACTGCCCCCTGCGCCTTCTAGTTTTGCCTTAGCCGCAGCGCGATCCAGCGCGAGCTTCTCCATCGCAATGGCGACCTTTACGCTGCCCGCGTCTGTGAGCAGCTTGGCGGCGGTCGCCCGATCCACTCCGGTTGCTTCGACGATGATGCGTTGGGCGCGGTCGACCAACTTTTCGTTGGTTGGTTGAACGTTGACCATCAGGTTGCCGTAGACGGCTCCGGTGCGGATCATGACTCCAGTGGAGAGCATGTTGAGGACGAGCTTGGTGGCAGTGCCGGCTTTGAGACGGGTGGAGCCGGTGACGATCTCGGGGCCTGTGACGGGTGCGATGGCGATGTCGGCGACGCGTGCCATCTCCGATCCTTCGACGCAGGTAAGCGAGATGACGAGCAGGCCGAGCTTCTTTGCCGCCTCCATCGCTCCGATGACGTATGGAGTGCGACCGCTGGCGGCGATGCCTACGAGAGTGTCGGGTGCGCCGTCTTTGCCGAAGCCTGCGGCGAGGAGATCGGCTGCGCCTTGCTCGCGGGAGTCCTCGGATTTTTCGCTGGACTTGCGGAGCGCGGAGTCGCCGCCGGCGATGAGGCCCTGCACGAGCGTAGGTGGCACGGAGAAGGTGGGCGGGCACTCGGAGGCATCGAGCACGCCGAGGCGTCCGCTGGTTCCGGCGCCGATGTAGAAGAGGTGGCCGCCTTTTTCGAAGCGTGCGGCGATCTCATCGATGGCGCGCGCGATCTGTGGAAGCTGCGTCGCGACTGCCAGGGGGACGGCCTGGTCTTCTTCGTTGATGACGGTGAGCATCTCCATTGTGGAGAGCCGGTCGATGTTTGTGGTGCGCGGGTTGCGGGCTTCGGTGGTCAAGGTGGCAAGGTTGAGGTCGTTCATCACTCATCCATGATAGGACGATGTCATGCGGCAGGTTCGTGAAAGAACCACTTGGCGGCGTTTCCACGAAATACTGCGTCCTGCTCTGCAGGCGAGAGCTTTGAGATGAGCTGTTCGTAGCCTGTGTACGGTGAGGGAAAGTTGTGTGCCAGCCGTGAGATGGGGCGGTGGCTGCCAAACATGGTGCGATCGGTTCCAAAGAGATCGAACACGGTATCGATCCATGGTTGCACCTGCGCACCATTCCAATTCATGCCGAAGACGCATTCGACGGCGGAGATGGTGATGTGCGTGTTTTCGCATGCGGCCAAGGCAGAGAGACTCTGCTTCCAGCGAGTGAACCCGTCCCGGTCGGTGGAGGAGGGCCAGCCGAACACGGCGATGGTGAATCCTGTTGCGGGATTCTCGCGGACTACGGGGAGAAGATCAGGGAGCTGCGGGGAGAAGAGCTCGAGCGAACATTTGAGGTTATATCGGCCAAGAAGCTTGAGGCCGTCGCGCCAGCGCGCGTCGCGGAGCAGGTCGGGACGTTTGGCGAAGCGGCGCATTGGGTTCGTGTCGTCCCATCCGAGATGCTCGCGGACGGAGGTTACGTTAGGGCACAGCGAATAGGCATCGAGCGTCGCTTCAAGATCGGGAGCGAGAAAGTTGGCGAGACCGACGATTGTCATCGGAACCGGCAAGGTCGCGGCCATCTTCTGGGCCGTGGGAGGGTGGAATAGTCGCCGATGAGCGCCTGAAACATTGGATCGATCTGTTCCAGAAACTCGTAGTGGTTCGCCTCGTGGTCGAAGAGATGCATGTGGGCATCGACGATGCGGCGTTTTGGCGGGGCGGTCATTGCGATATTGACTGCCGCGAATTTCTGCAAGAGAGGATGGCCATGACGAGGCAGCCTGCGATGAGCAATTCGTTGATGACAGGTGGATAAAAGAAATACCGTATGGAGTTGGCGGCAAGCGCCATGTAGCCGATGACGAAGACGACGAGAAGATCGCGGAGGTCAGCCTTACTGTCGCGCACGAGGGTGCCTATCACCCAGAAGATGACGGCTTCGACGACGAAGAAGATGGTTACGGCCAGTCCCATGCCGTGGTAGAAGGCCCACATGCTGCGCGTGTGTCCCATCACGGCGAAGGTGTTGGACCTCATGGCTTCGACGGCGATCTGCTGGGGGCCTGGGTCTGGAGTGCCGTAGACACCACCGATGGTGTGAAGGATGGCGTGGAGGAGCGTGAGGACAGAGGCGGCGCGAAGCCAAGGAGTTGGTCTCATGCGTTTAGCTCTCTTTTCGGGTAGGTTCCTCGGTACATCCATAATCTAAACCCGAATCTGCTTTGGGTGCTGAAAAACAATGGCTTAGTGAATAAGGGCGATTGCGCGTGCAGTGAAGTCGGCCTGCGCGAGCATCACATGGAGGCGGTTCGTGATCGGAGATCTCCGGTCTCTCAGACTTTCTTATGGATATTCGGCGATCTGTTGTTTCGGCGGCCGTTGTGGCGCTTATGGCGATTCTCATTTTTGTCGCGTGGCATCTGCGCTCAACGGGCAAGGTCACGGAGGCGGACACGGCGGATCGTGCCACAGCGGCGGTGCCGGCGAATGTTTCTGCGGCGACTTCGGGCCGAGCCACACCGACGACGGTGTATGCGCACAACCTGGAACTGAGGAAGGGGCCGCAGTTTCGAATCTACGTTCGCTGGCTGCGTGGAGAGATGGAGACCACCCGGCCGGGCGTGCCTCCTTCGCTCGATAGCGAGGACAGCTTCGTGTTCCACATCGATCGCGGTCTCGTTCATGCAAACCTCGGCGACCTGGAGACGTACCTTAACTCCAAAATGGCGCCGCGCTCTCCTTTGTCGCATATCACTCTGAGCGGCGAGGGCGACCAGGTGAAGCTTTCAGGAACTCTGCACAAGGTGATCCCGCTTCCGGTCGAGGTAGTGGGGACGATTTCGCCGGACCCGAGCGGGAGGGTTCACGTGCATGTCAACAAGATCAACGTGCTGAAGGTGCCGATGAAAGGCCTTCTTGGCGGGCTGAGCGTCCAGGTGGCCGACGTGGTGGGCTCGACGCCAGCACCGGGGGTTGAGGTGAAGGACAACGACATCTATTTGGATACGACGAAGCTACTGCCTCCACCTCACATTCGAGGTCAGATCACTTCGGTGAAGTTGCAGGCGCCGGATGTCGTGGTGACATACGGGAGCACGGAGCCTGGCGATGAGAAGGAGTTGTCGCAGTGGCACAACTTCTTGAGGCTGCGCGGCGGCAAGGTGCGATTTGGCAACCTGATGATGGAGCCGGCAGACCTGACGCTGATCGATGCTTCGAACGATGTCTGGTTCGATCTGGACCTGGCAAACTATCGGGCGCAGCTGGTGAAGGGCTACAGCAGGATGACTCCGGAGAACGGTCTGGAGATGTATTTGCCGGACGTGGGCAAGGGCATGCCTTCCGGGGCGATCTCGCTGGATACACTGCGTGATCGGAAGCGTCCTTTGCCGCAGCCGGAAAAATGAAGGTCGTCAGGGCAGGATGACTACCGGGCCCTCGGCGGTTTCCTGCTTGACGGCCTGCAGGGCGTCGTTGGCCTGATCGAGCGGAAAGGTGCGGACCCTGGGGTGGATTCCGATCTCGGCGGCGAGGGCGAGGAAGTCGTGGGCGTCCTGGCGGGTCATGTTGGCGACGGAGCGAATCTGGCGCTCGCCCCAGAGGAGCTTGTCGTAGTCGAAGGCGGGCATCTGGTCGAGGTGGATGGCGTTGATGGCGACGATGCCTCCTTTGCGCAGGCTGGAGAGCGCGGAGACGACGACTGCTCCTGAGGGCGCGAAGGTGACGGCGCGGTCGAGCTGGACGGGCGGCTTCGCGTTCTCGTCGCCGACCCATTTTGCGCCGAGTGCTTCAGCCTGCTTGCGGTGCTGCTCGCCGCGGGTGGAGACGTAGACCTCGCAGTTCCAGTGGCGGAGGACTTCGATCACCAGCGAGGCGGAGGCTCCGAAGCCGAAGAGGCCGACGCGCTCGCCGGGTTGGGTGCCGGCGACGCGGATGCTGCGGAAGCCGATCATTCCGGCGCAGAGGAGAGGGGCGACGTCAGCGTTCGAGAGCGTCGAGGGCAGCGGGTGGACGAAGTCGGCGCGGGCGGTCGCGTACTCGGCGTAGCCTCCGTCGATGGAGTAGCCGGTGAAGACGATGTTGTCGCAGAGGTTTTCTTCTCCGCGTTTGCAGAAGGGGCAGGTGCCGTCGGTGCCTCCGACCCAGGAGACTCCGACTCGGGTGCCTTTTGGTAGTCGTTCGGTGGCTCCGTCTACGATCTCGCCGACGATCTGGTGGCCGAGGATGAGGGGGTCTCGGAGCGTCGGCAGATCGCGCTCGAAGATGTGGAGGTCGGTGCGGCAGACTCCGCAGGCGAGGACCTTGAGGAGGACATGGCCGGGAGCGGGGTGGGGCGCGGGACGTCTTCGATAGAGAGTGCGGTGGCGTTTGCGCGGAGGAGGGCGGCCTTCATGGGTTCCATGGTGAACCAAGAGGCCCCCCTCCCGTCAATTTTGCGCAAAGTCCTCAAATGACTGATGTTAGGTCCGGACCTCGCTTGTTGGATCTACGTAAAGCCTTGATAATGCGGCAGTGCTGACTGCAAAGTCCTGAAGGCAAAGGAAAAGGCTCCTTGCGGAGCCTTTTGTTTCACAACTTTCATTGATTTAAGCGTAGCAGGTTGAAGGTAATTAATCGGCAACTTTCTGTTCCTCCGGATGTGGCCTGGATTGTTTTACTTGCACCAGAAATTGCCTCGTATAGGGCTTGACAGAGTTTTTAGATTGCATCGGCGACTTATCACTGATCGAGATCTTCAAACAAGCCTTCGATTGGAAGGGGAGAACCCAGAGTCAGGTGGTGATGAGAGGAGTTTCGCGAGACGAATTTGAAGAACGGGCAAGGGAACGCATGCCGTGTCCTTCCGTTTGACGCCGCCAATCAAGACCGCAAAAGAAGCTTGACCGTTTGCGTGAATAGATTGGGGCTCACCTAAAGCGCCTTGGCGGAAATTTATCTCCTATAACTATAGTTGACAGACGGTCAGCGATTGAGGCATAGTCTCCTATGCGTATAGGAGATAACGTCGATGGCTAAAACTGTCAAGGTTCTGACCCCCCTGGAGCGACGAATCATGCGGGTGCTCTGGGATGATGGCGCGGGGAATGTACAGAAGGTTTTGCAGGGGTTGGAGGGAGAGCCTCAACTTGCCTACACGACGGTACAGACTACGTTAAATGTCCTGCAGCGTAAAGGACGAGTGAAGAGGAAGCTCGTTGGGCGTGCTTTTGAGTACAGCGCCACGGTCTCTCAGGAGGCAGCAGACTCCCACGCGATCAAGGACGTTCTGCACAGAGTGTTTCAAGGCTCAGTTGATGATCTTCTACTCTCTTTGGTTCGGAGCAAGCACCTCGACGCACAAAAGCTCGCTGAATTGCAGGCCAAACTGGAGACCGCGAAGGACGCCGAAGAGGAGGAGAAATGAGCACGAAACGAGAGCTCGTATTCGACTTGCTGTTCAATGCATCGGTGCAGATCGCACTGTTTGCGATGCTAGCGGCTGCACTCGCACCGTTCCTCGCGAAGGCCAAAGCGAAATATCAACACTGCATTTATCTCGCGATATTTGTGCTCTGCCTGACTGCACCTGTCTTCAACACTCTCTGGCAGACGCGTCCGGGTGCGGCGGTGCAGCGATCGGCGCAACAGCCGATACAGGGGATGGAACGTTCTGACAGTCACTTCTGGGCGTGGAGCGGAGACGCCGGGGCGAAGGAGTCGATCCTGGTGCCGGGCGTGAAGACAGCGCTCCTTTTTGCCTGGCAGGCACTTTTTCTTTATCAGCTGATCCGCTTCGGCCGCGGCATCTATCGAGTTCATCGCTTGCGCACAGATGCTTTGCCGATCTCTCCGGACGAAATCGGGATGGCCGGCTCTATGATTGCGCTCCCGCATCGCGTGGTCCTCCTTGAATCAACAGCGGTCGATGATCCGGTCACGGTTGGAGTGTTTCGTCCGGCGATCATTCTGCCCAGCAAAGTGATTCCAGCTTTGGACGAAACGGATCTTTCGGCGATCCTCGCACACGAGTGTGGGCACATTCGCAGGAGAGATTTTCTGATTCAGTTTTTGTGTCAGTTGACCGCACTGCCTGTGGCCTGGCACCCCGGCATGAAGTACCTGATGTTGAAGATTTCGCAGACGCGTGAGCTTGCCTGCGATGAGTACGCTGCTGTCCGCCTTGGAAGGCGAATCACGTATGCCCGCACACTCTTACGTCTGGCGTCATTGTGCCTGCAGGGAACTCGCAGCAACGCAATAGGGCTGGGCATTTTCGACGGTGACAACCTGGAGGATCGAATCATGATGCTGACTGAGAAGAGAACTTCGTTATCCCGCGCCGGTCTGATTGGGCTGGCTTTGACAACAGGCATTCTATTTGGCTCGAGCACGGTGCTTGCCCGCGCAGTGAGCCTACAAGAAGTTTCTGCATCGACCAACAACGCGCAGATGTTCGCTGGAACCTGGCACTGGATGTTCCATGGACGAAGTTTTTCCACGATGATTCTGGTTCAGAACGGCTCAGGGATCACCGGAACCGTTACTCCATCAAGGATTGCGCTGGACGATAGCGGAGAACTGAGCAAGGCGGACCCCTCAGAAGACAGCACGCCGTCACCGATCAGCAGGACAAAGCTGGAGGGCAGTGCGCTGCGCGTGACAATTGGGGATGGGGGCCAGCCCTTCGAATTCATTGTCACTCTGAAAGACGCTACCCATGCGGAGATACATCCGATAGGCGCTCCGTCGAACATGAAGCCGATCCAGGCTGAGAGGGTTAACTAGAAGTTCCCCAGCAAAAAATAGGCGATGCACGGGTGAGGTGCATCGCCGAACAAAGGACTGCCAGAGAAGCCGTTGCGGCTACTTGATGGTGCCGTTGAGCCCGCCGGGAAAGAAGACGCCCTTATTGCCCGAGCCGCCGCCGGTGACGATGGCGAGGATCTGGGTGGTGGTGCGGCTCCATCCGATGGAGTTGCTGTCGGCGTTTACAAGCGTTGCCGCGGTGTAGTTGTTGCTTGAGCCGTTGAGCGCGACGGAGACGGTGGTGAGGCCTACGTCGTCGACGGGTGTGCCGGAGGGGTTGGCCAGCTTGGCACGCGCGGCGGAGATCTTCTGCGTGAGTCCGCTGAGCGTGGTGTTGCCAGCCTGTGCGTCGAGTCCGGCGATGGTGGTTCGGATGAGGCCTGCGTGGTAGGCCTCGACTGCGTGGATACCGACGGCCGCAGGCAGGATCTTCGTCTTGTCGGTGATAAGGCCTGCGGCGCCGTGGTATGCGCTGACACCGACGTCTTCAAAGACGTAAGCGCCGATGAGGAAGTTGGCATCGCTGGCGAAGGGATCGAAGGCGGAGCCGATACCTGCGACCGAGGCGAGTGCGTTGAACGAGTTATAGAGGTCGATGTTCGGCATGGAGACGGCTGCGGTGCCGAGCGCGGACTGGAGGAACTTGACGTGTTTCTGTTCTTCGAGCGCGACCTCTGCGGCGTAGGTTGCGATGCCGGTGTTGCTGAAGGGAACTTTGGCAAATGAGGGTTTGAGTGTGACGGTGCCGGCTGTGCCTCCGTTGACGGCGACAGGGATGGGCGTCGTCAGCTTGTCGATGGTGACGCCGGAGGCGGCGAGAGTGTAGAACTGCGCCTCGAGATATTCGAGGTTCAGCGCAAAGTTGAGAATATCGTTGTCGGTGACGGCGGTCTGTGCTTCGGCTTTAGGAGCGAAGGCCAGCGTGGCCAGCGCGGCGCCGCCCATGGCGAGCATGGCACGGCGACTAGAGATGATGGAGTCGAGTTGCTGTGTTTCCTGGGTTGCCATGACGCTCTCCTTAGGCGGTGGTCGCCTTGATGGTTCCGTTGAGGCCAGCCGGGAAGAAGCCGCCTTTTGTCTGGACGCCTGCACCTGCGGCGTAGACGATGTGCAACACCTGGTCGGTGGAGCGCGCGAAGCCGATGGCGTTCGTGGTGTCGGCCGCCACGATGGTGGAGCCGCTGATGGGGGTTTCGTTGCCGCCGCCAAGTGTTCCGCGCAGCGTGGAGACCTGGTTGGCGTACTTGAGATAGGTCTGATCGTTGGAGGAGACAGACATGCCGTAGATGAGCGTGCGAATGGCGGCGGCGTGGTAGGCCTCGACCGCCTGGATGCCGGCAGCAGCGGAGAGGATGGTCTTTGACGAGAGCAGCGGCGCTGCGCCGGAGTATGCGGTCACGCCGACGTCTTCAAAGACAAAGGCCCCGACGAGGAAGGCGTTGCTGCTGGAGAAGGGGTTGAAGGTGCCGCCTGCGGGGACGATGCCTGCAGCAATGGCTAGTGCGGAGAAGGCGTTGGTGAAGTCGATCTGCGGGCGCACTACGGGTGTTGCTCCAGCGTCGGTGAGCGCTTTGCGGAGATACTGCACGTGCCGCAGCTCATCCTGCGCGATCTCGTTGGCATAGTTGGCGATGGCGGTGGAGGAGAAGTTGACCTGCGTGCCACCGGTGACGGAGCCTGCGCTGGTGCCGCCCGCATCAGTGGAGGAGAGACCGCTGCCGGTGGATGCGCGAAGGTAGAACTCAGCTTCGAGGTACTCGAGGTTGAGCGCGAAGTTGAGCACATCCGCGTCAGTGATGGTGGGGGTGGTTGGAGTGGTCGGCGTTGTCGGAGTGCTTCCGTTGTCGCTGCAGCCTATGATGAGCGAGGCTGTGGCTGCAGAGCCTGCGGCGGTGATGAAACGCCGTCGGGACAGCTTATTTTGGATGATGGTTTCCAGTGCTTTCACGTATAGCCTCTCAGGCGGCGCGGCGAGCGCGTTTTGCACCGTCGATTAGGTCACGCAGCACGTATGCGAGATGGATTTTGCGATTTGTTGTTTATTTTCATCTTGAAAAAGGTTGCCTCGCGCGCGTTGGTTTCCTGGGTCCATATCTTCATTGAGATGGGCGTAAGAGAGCTAAACTGAAGCGCGAATAAGTAAGGAGTGAACGATGAGTGATCCTCGAACAGCTTCAAGTTTCCTGTCGCGACCGACGCGGCGCAGCTTTCTGGGTGGCGCCGGTGCTGCGATGCTGATGCGCGGCCGCGCGTGGGCGCGCACAGATCGCGTTGCTGCGTCCGATCGCATCACCCTGGGGGTTATCGGGTGGGGCATGATGGGGCCGAGCAATACCAAGGCGTTTCTGCAGCAGAGCGACTGTCAGGTGGTTGCGGCATGCGATCTGCACAAGGTCCATCTGCAGAGCGCCGTGGATACGATTAATAGTCGCTATGGGAACAAGGACTGCAAGGCCTATCAGGACTATCGTGAGTTGCTGGCGCGCGATGATATTGACGCGGTGATGATTGCAGTTCCCGACCACTGGCATGCGTTGATTGCCACGGAAGCTGCAGCGAGGAAGAAGGATATCTACGGGGAGAAGCCCCTTGCGCGTACCGTTGTCGAGCAACAGGCGATCGTGAAGGCTGTTCAGCGGAACGGCGTTATCTGGCAGACCGGCTCATGGCAGCGCTCGCTTCCCACTTTTCATAAGGCAGCGGAGATTGTGCGCAATGGACTCATCGGAAATGTCATTCGCGTGGAGGTTGGCCTGCCGGGTGGCAATCACGACTTTCCGGGCACAGTTCCTGCACTGCTAGAAAGACTTTCATCGCTGCCGGACAAGATCACCAATCCCGACCAGATCGTTCCGGGCACTGCGGCATGGAACCTTGCCGTCACGCAGCCTCCGCCGGAGATGGACTATGACATGTGGGTTGGTCCTTCGAAGGCTGAACCTTATATTGACGCGCGGGTTTATCAAAACTGGCGCTGGAACTACAACACCGGAGGCGGACAGTTAATGGACTGGGTCGGCCATCACGGGGACATCGCGCACTGGGGGCTGGGGTTCGATCTTACGGGGCCGTCGGAGATTGAAGGGTATGGTGAGTTTCCGCCATCGAATGCTGCCTGGAATACGGCCACCAAATACCACGTTGAGTGCACCTATCGTAAGGAAGTAACGCACTATCCGGTTGATGTCGCCATGACCATCTCGGGTGGTTCTCCGGCGATCGGGATGGGAACGAAATGGATTGGGACAGACGGCTGGGTGTGGGTGGACCGGGCGGGATTTGATGCCTCCAATCCCGCATGGCTAAAGGGCGAATCTCTTCCGGAAGAATTGCGCAAGGTGAAGCTTTATGAGTCGGCTGAGCATCGGCGCAACTTCCTCGACTGCGTGAAATCACGCAAACCTACGATCACCCCGGTGGAGACTGCGCACCACTCGACACTTCCGGGGCATCTTGGTCTGATTTCCATGCTTGTGGGGCGGAAGATCCAATGGGATGTGGCACAGGAGAAGATTTTGAATGATGGCGCCGCCAGTGAACTGCTTACACGGCCTTATCGCGCTCCGTGGAAGCTGCACTAAGTTTGACGGTGGAAGAATTTTTGGACTATAGTCCAACATATGGCTCGCAGTACACCTTCGTTGCGAGAGAAGCAGAAGCATCACACTCGAGCGGAGATCGTTCGGATTGCGTTCGAACTGTTTGCGGCGCATGGTTACGAGGGTGTGTCGGTAGAGATGATCTGCGAGGCAGTTGGAATCTCGCGAGCGACTTTCTTCAATTACTTCCCGCAAAAAGAGTTGATTCTCCGTGAGATTGCCAGTTCTCGCGTTGAAAGGCTGAAGGAAATCGTCACTCGCTTTGGCGAAGGCGAGACGAAGCTTACCTTCGACGACGTGGTCGATCTCTTTCTTGAGATCACCCGCGAGAATACCCGCATCGCGGGAGGTGCTCGGCGATTGCTACTGAGCCTCTGGTTCCAACAGGTGACCAACGGTCCGATGATGGCGGCCCGTCAGGAAGCCATCAAGATACTCAGCAGCGCTATCAAGCGCATTCCGCGGCACAAGGCGGCGACGCCTCAATTAGTTGCCGAGACGCTTTTCGCGATCTACATGGCAACTACTCTTGAGTGGCTTATCCGGGAAGATGAGCCGGGCAGCTGGCTCGTGAACAACATGCGTGCGCGCCTGAAGCTGGGCATGGAGGGTATGGCATGAAACGCAGGGTGATGATTGGAGTCGCCGCGCTGGCAGTTCTCGTTGTTGCCGGATGGCTCATCCATTCCTGCGCGAGTTCGAAGAAGTCTTTTGTCTACTCCGGAACGATAGAGACGCGGGAGATTCAGATCGGCTCAAAGATCGGCGGACGCGTCCTCCAGGTTCCAGTGGAAGAGGGCCAGGCAGTGAAGGCCGGGGCTCTGCTGGTACAGTTCGAGTTCGATGAGGTGAAGGCGCAGCGCGCACAGGCCCAGGCGCAACTGAAGCAGGCTGAGGCTGATCTTCAACGGCTCCAACGCGGCTATCGTCCGGAAGAGATTGCGCAGGCCAAGGCGACAGCGGAGCAGCAGCGCGCGATGCTAGCTGCTGCTGAGAACGGGCCGCGGTCGCAGGAGTTGCAGCAGGCCGAGGCGGACTATGCAGCGGCAAAAGCAGACGCCGCCAACGCCCAGACCAACTACCAGCGAATGGAGACGCTCGTGCGGGGCGACACCGTCTCTCGTCAGCAATATGACAACGCAAAAGCAACACGCGATTCGACGGCGCAGAGAGCCGAGTCGCTTCGTCAGCGCTTTGCGCTGTTGCAGGCGGGCACACGTAAGGAAGATCTGCAGGCCGCGCAGGAGCGCTATCGCCAGGCGCAGGCAGCGGCGGACATGATGAAGCATGGTTATCGCAAGGAAGATATAGCGGCGGGGCAGGCGAAGTTCGACGAGGCCAAGGCGCGAGTGAATCAGCTCGACGTGCAGCTGAAGGAGGCCGAGCTCTTTGCGCCGGCCGATGGACTGGTGCAGACAGTCAGCGTGCGCACGGGAGACCTGGTCGGCCCGGGAAAGATTGTTGTGACGATGCTCGAATCGTCGCAGCTGTGGGTGAAGGTCTACGTTCCCGAGACGGACCTCGCCAGCGTCCGAGTGGGCCAGTCCGCACAGGTTGAAGTGGACTCGTTCCGTGGCCATTCCTTCACCGGACATATTCAGGAGATCGCTTCCCAGGCGGAGTTTTTGCCGCGCAATGTACAGACGCGCGACGACCGTCAACACCAGGTCTTCGGAGTCAAGGTTCGCGTGGACAACTCTGATGGCGCGCTCAAATCCGGCATGTCGGCAACGGTACGGATGCAATGACCCCCGTTATCACTGCCGACCACCTCACGATTCGCTTCGGCGACTTCACGGCAGTCAGCGATGTCTCCTTCAGCATCGACAAAGGAGAACTGTTCGGATTTCTCGGCCCCAATGGCTCCGGCAAGACAACGATCATCAAGGCGCTCTGCGGACTCATCACCCCTACTGAAGGCGGCGGCACTATCCTCGGCATGGATATCCGAAAAGATGCCGCAGCTATAAAGCGGCATGTTGGCTATATGTCGCAGAAGTTCGGCCTCTACGAAGACCTGACTGTCTCGGAGAATCTCGGCTTCTACTCGGGCGTCTACGGCCTTACCGCCTCGCGCGCGCATCAGCGCATCCAGGAGGTGGTCGCGCTCACGGGCCTTGCGCCCTATCTTCATCGCAGGGTCAGCGCGCTCTCAGGCGGATGGAAGCAGCGCCTCGCGCTCGGCTGCGCCATCATCCACTCGCCCGAAGTCGTCTTCCTTGACGAGCCCACCGCGGGCATCGATCCTGTCGCTCGGCGTTCACTATGGGATTTGTTCTTTCTGTTATCCGCGCAGGGAGTCACGTTCTTCGTCACTACACACTACATGGACGAAGCCGAGCGTTGCGGCCGCGTGGGTTACATCTACATGTCAAAGCTCGTTGCTCTGGGAACCATTAGCGAACTGCAGCATCTTCCGGAGGCCAACCCTGCGGGCACGTCGCGGGTAGAGATCGAAACCCCAGACACGTCGACTGTCCTTGCCGCGTTACGCAAGGAATCGGGCGTTCGTGAAGCCACGATCTTCGGCCGCTCAATTCACTCGCTCGTTGACTCTACCCAGATCGACGCGCTCCGCGCCAAGTTTCCCCAGGCGAAGATACAAACGATCGTGCCTTCGCTTGAAGATGTCTTCGTTACCTTGACCTACCAGATCATGGAGTCGACGAAATGAGTGCGCTCTTTTACGGCCTGTGGCCCGTCTGCCGCAAAGAGTTCACGCACATCGTGCGCGATCCGGGCACGCTCTTCTTTGCTTTACTGATTCCTCTCCTTCAGCTCTTTCTCTTCGGCTTCGCAGTCGATACGAATATCCGGCAGATTCCCACGGTTGTGTTCGATGAATCGCACTCGCAGGTGAGTCGGCAGCTGCTCGAAAGCTTCGCAGCGTCCGACACTTTCCGCATGACTCTTGCTGTTCAATCGAATCCCGAGATGTACGATGCCATGCGTGCGGGCAAGGCGCGTGTGGCAATCAAGATTCCGTATGACTATGCTCGCCAGTTGCAGAGCGGTACTACCGCCACTGTCCTTGTGCTGATCGATGGCTCCGACTCATCTGTGGCCGGACAGGCTGTCAATGCATCGACGGGAGTTGCCCTTGAGCAGTCGCTAACGCGCATCCTGGGCCATGCGCAGATGCCCATCGAAGTCCGCCCGTCTGTTCTCTACAACCCCGCGACGCGCTCGGCAAACTTCTTTGTTCCCGGCCTCATCGCTGTACTTCTGCAGATGATGATCATTCTGCTGATTGCGCTCAGCCTGGTGCGTGAGCGCGAGCGTGGCACGCTTGAGCAACTCACGATGACGCCCGTTGCCCCGCTTGGTCTCATGGTCGGAAAGATGATTCCCTATGGCGTTCTGGGCTTTGGAGAACTCTGCCTGATCCTGACAATCATGCGAATCGTCTTTCAGGTGCCTATCCACGGCAATGTTTTTGCACTGCTGGGAATGTCGGTTCCCTTCCTGTTTACCGTCCTCGGACTCGGTCTTTTCATCTCAACGAAGGCACGCACTCAGGCGGAGGCATTTCAACTGTCCATGGGAACGGTACTGCCCTCGGTCTTTCTTTCGGGCTACATCTTTCTCATCGACACGATGCCGGCATTCTTTCGCGGGGTCAGCCGCTTTATTCCGACGACCTATTACATCCAGATCTTGCGCGGAGTTATTTTGCGCGGCGCGGGCTTCACAGATCTGTGGATGAACGCTCTGGTGCTCACGGTGATGGGATGCACGACCGTCCTGCTTGCCGCACGCCAGTTCGTTAAGCAGCGCGGCTAGGCCTTGCTGTTCTTCCCGGCAGACGGCCAAAGTTCAAGCCACTGTGTTGGCAACGGTTGCCAGTTGGATCGCCTGGTTGATGGCTTCGAGCAGGCTGCGCTCGTCGGCTTGGCCGGTTCCTGCGATGTCGAAGGCGGTACCGTGATCGACGGAGGTGCGGATTACAGGAAGCCCCAGAGGTGATGTTTACGCCTGACTCGAGGCCCAGGACTTTGACGGGACCGTGTCCCTGGTCGTGATACATAGCCACGACCATGTCGAAGTCACCGCGCTGGGCGAGGAAGAACAGCGTGTCTGCCGGTAGAGGACCTTTCACGTTCCATCCTTTGCTGATGCAGGCTTCGACAGCAGGGATGATCTTTTCAAGCTCTTCCCCGCGTCCGAAGAGACCGTTCTCGCCGGCATGAGGATTGATGCCGCACACGCCGATGCGTGGATCTCGTAGACCGCTGCGCTGAAGGGCGGTGTGGGCGCGGGTGATGGTTCGCTCGACCAAGGCGGCATCGATCTTCTCGATGGCATCGAGGAGACCGATATGCGTTGTGACGTGCACGACGCGCAGCTTCGGTGTCGAGAGCATCATCGAGACTTCGCCCGCGCCAGTCAGCGAGGCGAGCAACTCGGTGTGTCCGGGAAAGAGATGACCGCCTGCGTGAAGAGCTTCCTTATTGAGCGGAGCGGTACAGATGGCTTGTATGCTGCCGTTCATCGCGAGGCGAGCCGCGACTTCGAGATAACGGTAAGCGGCGTCTCCGGCGATGGGGGAGATCCTGCCCCAAGGGAGGTCTTGTGGGATGAGATCGAGGTCGATGCAGTCGATGTGGCCGGGAGTAAAGGTGGCATCGGAGAGGCGAGCTTCGCTGATTGGATTAATCGTGGCGTTCGAATGGACAATGACGGCGGCCTGTTTGAGGCGGCGGGCATCTCCGATGATGAGCGGCCGGCAGCGGTCGTATACCTCTGGGTGCATGAGAGCTTTGACGATGATTTCGGGCCCTACCCCGGCGGCGTCTCCCATGGTGATGGCGATGATTGGCGTCGTCATGAACTCTTCCTTACTGCGGCATGATCGCGCTTCCGGAGGCGGCTGCATAGGAATTCTCTGCAGGAGATAAGGGTGTCGTCATTTCCGAATGCACCGGCCTTGGTAAGTACGGGAAGCCTACGACTGTTCAGCTTCGCTAACGAACAGGGCAGGCCGGGTTCTACTTCTTCAATCAGGACCAACGATGCTGCTCCCCAGCCCCTAAGAATTGCGCGGGCTGTTTCGCCTCCAGTAGCTACGAGGGCTCCCACAATTTTTGCATAAGGGGCGAGCATCAGGCCTAACGCATGGGTGAGCTGGCGCTCTTCGGACGGGTCTGCGCGTTGATTCGCATCGAGCAAGAGCAAGGTGTCGTGGCCTACTTTGAGGGATTCGTGGATGCGGGCAGAGGCAGCAACCCATGCAGCGGAGGCGGGGCCACTCAGCAGGGTGCTTGGCTGGATGTGAATGGAGGTGGCAGATGCTGTGCGTTCGAGTGTCGCAGCCTGGCGTTGAGAGACGGTGGACATGCTGCCAACGACGAACAGGATGGGAGCGCTTGAGAGCTCAAGTTGATCAAGTGGAAGAGGAGAGCTGATGGGCAAGCGTACGGCTTGCGGAAGCTGGTAGGCGAGGCCGGCAGAGCCTACCCAGACCGCACCTGCGCCAAGCGAGATGGATGCCTCGGCGATGGCTTTGAGGTCTTCATCGTTTTCGGCATCACAGACTAGGACATCGGATTCCAGAGAAGCGTGGTGCATGGCAGCGCTCAGTTGAAGGCCGCCAGAGCGGACTGAGTGAAGAGCAAGCAACGTCGTGCGCAGGCCGCTGTTTTGCAGCATGGTGGGAATGTGCGCTTCTCCGGCGAGTCGATTGTGCTTCCACATCTCGGTTTGATGCAGGGGGATGCCATGGACCATCTGGTGCCCGTCGAGTGTGGTTCGTCCGATTGCTGGAAATGCAGGTGCCATGATCGCGATGATTGGCGGTCGCGGTTGCGTTATGCGGCGTTCTTCAAGCACGGCATGCAGCTCGGCACCTATGTTGCCACGTAGTGTGGAGTCGACTTTCTTGAAGACGGAGAGGTCGGGGTTGTGGAGGGTGTATTGGCGTGTAATTTGTGCGACTTTGGCGGCGGCGTCTTCCGGTGAAAGATGCCTTGTGTCGCAATCGATTGCGAGGATGTCGGTGGCGATGTCTTCGTTCGTTTCTTCGAAGACTACGGTGGCGCTGAGTCCGTGAGTTGCAAATGCATTAGCGCAGTCGGCTGCGCCTGTGAGGTCATCGGCCAGGATCAGAAGTCTGTGCAACTATCTGACCTCCGACGACAGCTGTGGGTCAGCTATCTTTTGAGCGTGGGTGATGCGGGCCTTCCACAAGGCGGTGAGCGGAGGAACCAGCAGGCTGCTTACGATGACGCAGGAGGCGACGAGCACTGTAGCGGGCGCAGCTGCGGCCGAGTATGCGGGGTTTGCGATTGCAATGAGCATCGGTACGGCTGCTGCATTTCCTGCCGTGCTTGATGCAGCTATTCCTGCGGTGCCGTCGCCGCCTATGACGCGGTCCGCGACGATGAGGCAGGCTGCGCTGACGAGTACCAAAATTACGCCGAGAGCGAGGCCGAATAATCCTGCACTCGCGACGCGGTGCAGATCGAGCGTGCATCCGAGGGCAAATGCGAAGAACGGGATGAGGACGGAGACGCCCTGCGAGAGGAAGAGGCGCATCTCTTCATCGAGATTTCCCAGGATCATCCCGACGATGAGAGGGAGGATTGCACCCACCAGCGCTTGCCAGGGAAAGGCTGCGAGGCCGGCCACGCCAAGCGAGACCATGGTGAGGAATGGACCGGACTCAATCGACATGACTGCATATGCAGCCGCGTCGGAGGGCTTGCCGTATTGCTCCATGAGAGACATGTAGAGACCGCCATTTGTGTCGTTGATGGCGGCCACGACGGCGAGCGTGGAGAGGCCCGCAAACCATCCAGAGGGAATGGGTTCGATGCCGATGAGACGCCCGAGGACAAAGCTGGCAATGAAGCCGAGCGCGACCTTTGTGGTCATCAACGCTCCGCCCTTCTTGAGTAACTGCGGCAGAGTGGCGAGCGTAATGCGCGCTCCCATGCAGACATAGAAGACGGCGAGGATCGGCAGAGATCCAGTGAACAGGGCACCGGTGAACGAGCCAAAGAATGGGGCGGCATGAGGAGCGAACGTGTTGAGTGTCGCTCCACACAGCAAAGGGATGACCATCATTCCGCCGGGGACCCTCTCGATCGCTCGTTTGATCCGCATTTTTTGCCCCTAACAAAATCAGGTCAATCCTACCTATTTTCAACGCGCCTGATGAGACTGGGGCTGGATGGAGCCCTGAACAGGGCCTTGGATTGGACTGTTGTTATAGGCTTGAGGAATGACGTTTGAATCAGCAGGGACTCCCCACCTGGATTCAGCAGCCGGCGTATCAGTGTATTCGCCGACCGTTCTGAAGCTCTACGACATTTTCGTAAATCGTTTTTCTCACCGCTTCGTCTGGCAGTGTCCAACGAATGCCGTCCTTCTCCCTTTCTACAAAAGGCATCTGGGACTCAAGCACCTCGATGTCGGAGTGGGAACCGGTTTTTTCATCTCTCGCGCCGGCCTGACAAGTTCGCATGAGGTTGGTCTTATGGACCTCAACGAAAATTGCCTGCGAGCCGCGGCGGCTCAGGTGAAGCAGGCCAAAGTCCGCACTTTCATGCGAGACCTGATGCAGCCTTCCGCTGAACCAGCAGACACGGGGTACGACTCCATCTCGTTGTTTCACGTTTTGCATTGCCTTCCCGGCACGATGGACGATAAAGAGACGGCGATCGCCAATCTGAAACGCTATCTGTCGAAGACCGGCGTTCTCTATGGCGTGACGATTCTGGGCGATGAAGCCCGACATAACGTAATAGGGCGAAACCTTCTCAGGGTCTATAACGACAAGGGCATTATGCATAACCTGGGCGATACACTCGACGACCTGCAAAGGATGCTGAGAAGACAGTTCCAGAATGTAGATGTCCAACGACATAACAAGGTAGCGTTGTTCGTCGTACGAGACTGAGTTCAGGCGCTGAGTGATGAAGCTTTTACTGGCTGACGGCAAATAGCTGCGCGGATCGTGCCTGCGTCTTTGCAATCGTCGACTTCAGAATTAGCCCTGCCCTAGCCGGGATGCAGACGCACATGGACTTGTTCAGGCTCATGCTATGCCTGGGCTGAGAACCGATGGCTGCGATTACGAGCAGGGCGACTGCAAAGAGAGCGAAGCGGCTCATGGGATGAACCCCCTCATGGACGATACGGAGCCTGTGTCAACGGAGTTCCCGAATACTTCAAGTAAAGAACCGACCTGACGCAGTCTGCAAAAGCCATCTCAAGAGCGAGATGGCTTTATGCGGGTTTGGATGGGGCGAGGACGACTGAGGCTTCGGTGGTGAGAACGCGGAAGACGAAGGTCTCCTGCAGGTAGAGTTTTACGGTCTCTTCGGTATGGGAGAGGTAGCCGATGGAGACGTCCTGGCCGAGGTCGAGCTCGAAGTCGCCACCGCGGGTGGTGAGGACGACGGCTCCTTCGAGAGCGGGGGCCCAGACGATTTTGCTGTCGACGATGCGCTTGACGTGCTCGAGGACAGGGTAGCCGTGGTCGCGGGTCTCGGCGAGTGCGGTGTATTCATTGGCGCCGAGGAGGACGGAGTAAGGACCGTTAACTCCGACGAGGCGGAGCTGGCTGAGAGCGTGGGCGATGGCGTCGGGATAGTCGCGGACGTCGGCAGGAAGGGTGTCGATGGGGTTGCTGGTGGCCTCGCGGATGCCCTGGATTCCGGCCTCGGGGTAGCCGGCGAAGATGGCGCGGTCCTCGGCGAAGGCGATCTTTTTGGAGGCGTCCTTGGCGGGCTGCCAGTCGGAGTCGTTGGAGCCGCGTTCGACGTCGTCGATCTGCTGGCGGGATAGTTCGAAGGGGACGCGCAGCTCGACGAGGGGCTTGACCTCGCGCTGGTTGGCGAGGATGCCATCACCGGGTGACTTGATTCCACGGAGGTGGCCGGTGCCTACGCCGGGCATTGCGATGCCGCCGGGCGATGGCACGTCGACGACGCGGCGGCCGGCGAGGTAGCGCTTGAGGGTACGTGTCGTCTCTTCTTCGATCTGCTCCCATGCAGCGTCGGAGATGGGGGCTAGTTCTCGATGGAGGTTATTCATTCGTTCTCTCCTTTTAGCGATCCAATTTTGAGCGAGGTGTCGTGCGCGGTTTTGACGGCGGACGGCGAGGGCTCGGATGTGTCGGAAGGTGGTTCGGCTTCAGGTGGTTCGGCTTCAGGTTGCGAAGTGGCTTGTGACGGCAGCGGAACATCGGGGTCAATAGCGTCGAGGAAGGTCATCGACGGTACGAAGAAGAGGCTGCCGGTGACGGGGTGGCTGAAGTCGAGGATGCGGTCGTAGTTGCCGGGCGGGTTGCCGAGGAACATGTTCTCGAGCATGGTTTCGGTGGTGCGCGGGGTGCGGCAGTAGCCGATGAAGAAGGTTCCAAACTCGCCGTGACCGGGGCGGCCGAAGGGCATGTTGTCGCGGAGGATCTGGAGCTGCTTGCCGTTCTCCTCGATGTTGGTGAGGACGTTGTGGGCGTAGGTGGCTTTCTGGGCGTCGGGCTGCTCGATGTCGGAGAGCTTGTGGCGACCGATGATGCGTTCCTGGGCTTCGGTCGGGAGAGCGTTCCAGCCCTTCATGTCATGGAGGTACTTCTGGACGATGACGTAGCTGCCACCGCAGAAGGCGGGATCCTCCTGGCCGACGATGGCGGCGTCGCGGGCGGAATCACCGCGGGGATTCTCGGTGCCGTCGACGAAGCCGAGGACGTCGCGGTCGTCGAAGTAGCGGAAGCCGTGGGTCTCGTCGGCGATGGTGACGTCGTCCCCGAGTTGGTCCATGATGTGGGTGGCGAGCTCGAAGCAGAGGTCGATGCGTTTGGCGCGGATGTGGAAGAGGAGGTCGCCGGGGGTGGAGACGGCGTGGCGGTTCCCCGCACGAAGCTCGCGGAAGGGGTGGAGCTCGGCGGGGCGGGGGTGGCCGAAGAGGTGGTCCCAGGCATCGGAGCCGTAGCCGACGACGCAGGTGAGTCCGGCCTCGACGTCGCGGAACTCGACGGCGCGGACGAGGCCCGCGAGGTCGGCTGAGAAGGAGCGGAGGTGGGCGTAAGAGGAGGGGTCCTGCTTGATGCAGACGACGAGGAAGATGGCGGCGCGGGTGAGAGGGCCGACGACGGTCTGGGGGAGGACGATCTCGTTGAGTTCGCTGGGTGTGTCCATAGAGTCGGATGCGATCTGCTGCGAGTGGCTCGCTACCGCAGTATCGCATTTCCGCTGTGGTTGGTGGAGCTGCATTGAGGTCGTCAGTGCTTCTCAATGCTGGAGCGTCCTCCATCGAAAGGTGGATGAGACACTCCATCTTTCGCAGTGCGACAAACTCGATTCTTCCATCTACTCTGCTCACGATTCGAAAACAGAGAGTTCGACGCATTGTGACTTTACCGCTCGATGAGTCGTCGGCCGTAGGGCGACTGGACGCGGTTTTTCAAGGGATGAGCCGATGACGCTGTTACCAGGAACGAGATGGCTGGTGGGGATGGGGAGCGCCGCGTTGTTTGCGCTGGCTGCCCCGAGTGTGCGAATCAGCGCGCAGACTATGCAGGACGGCGTGATGCTGTCCCGCGGAACGTGGTGTGCTGGCGCTTTGTATTCGCGCGACCAGTGGGACAGCTACTGGGAGGGCTCGCTGCAGCGCGTGAACGGCAACATCGGCACGCTCACGACGCAGGGCATCTCCGCGATGGCGAACTACGGAATCCGCGACTGGTTCAACGTTTTGGGCAGCGTACCCTATGTATGGACCAACGCGAGCCAGGGTGTGCTGCATGGGCAGAGCGGATTTCAGGATCTGTCATTTGGCGTGAAGGCAGTTCCGCTGAGGATGCGGACGGGGCAGTTCGGCACGCTGCGTGGAATTGCCCTGGTTTCGACAAGTCTGCCGATGACGAACTACACGCCTGATTTGCAACCTCTGTCGATCGGGCTGCACTCGAAGACCCTGACGGGACGCGGCATGGTGAACTTCCTCAGCAGCCGCGGGCTCTACGGAAATGCGTCGATGGCCTATACGTTTCGCGGCAACGTAACTCTGGACCGCCCGTACTACTACACCAACAATCAGCTGTACCTGAGCAACGAGGTCGCGATGCCGAACGTCTTCGACTACGGCGTCGGCGTGGGCTACTATCGCCACGACCTAAAGGCGATCGGCACTTATACGGAGCAGCAGACTCGCGGCGGCGGTGATATCAGGCGGCAGGATATGCCGTTTGTCTCAAACCGGATGAACTTCAAGGCGGCGGGTTTTGAAGTGCAGATTCCTATACCGAAGGTTCATGAGCTTCAATACTGGATCGCTTACCGCAACGTCTTCGACGGAAGGAACGTAGGGCAGTCGAGCTCGATCACGACGGGATTCATGATCACCCTTCACCGCGAAAGGTCGACGAGCAAATGAATCAGGGCTTTGGGTTTTGGAGACGAGCCGGGCTCGCAGGGATGGGGCTCGCCGCTGCATTCAGCATGAGCAGCTGCAGTAAGGACATCAAATCTACTGAGGTTTTGCCGGCACAGATATTCACCAGCGTCGATGCGAACGCTGGCGCCTGGAAGATGATCGTGCTTTCGGGGCCAACGCAGATTAACGTGCCAGCTCCCGTGCAGGTAACCGATCCTGCCTACAAGGCAGAGCTGACGCAGATAAAGACGGCGCAGGGAGGCCTGACTGACGCACAGAAGGCGAGCATTACTTACTGGAGCGGCGGTGGCGTACTGCGCTGGAACGAGATCATGCGCGAGCTGGCGGCCAAGAGTGATCTGCCTCCGGCACCGAATCCTGATGGCAGCTACCCGGTGCCGAATCCAGCGAATCCATTTGCCGATCCGCAGTATCCGTTCAGCAATCCGCCGTATTCGGCACGGGCGTACAGCTACGTCTCGATCGCGCAGTATGATGCGCTGAAGTCGGCGTGGTTCTACAAGTACCAGTACAAGCGGGGCTCCCCTTCGAAGAACGACAGCACGATTCAAGGGCTGCTGCCGTCGAGCGATCTTCCGTCGTATCCGTCGGAGGACGGTGTGGAGTCGGCGGTGAACCAAGTGCTGCTGAAGCTATTGTTTCCTACGGCTGCGGACTACATCGACGCGAAGGTGGCCGAACAACAGCAGGCAGCGATCCTGGGAGGGCGCGCCGCGCCTAGCGATATCGCAGCAGGAGTGGCATTGGGACAGGCGGTGGCGGCTGTGTTCTCGGCGCGGGCGGCGAACGACGGTATGCGCGCGGCCGGAGGCACGGCGGCGCAGTGGCAGGCTCTGTATGACAACACCAAGGCTCGCGGCGAGATTCCGTGGGTGAGCCAGGACAATCCTGCGCGCCCGCCGATGCTTCCGTTCTTCGGACAGGTGAGGGCGTGGATGATGACGCCTGCGGATATCGTGGTGAACCGGTCGCCACCTCCGCCGTCGACATCATCGGCGCAGATGGCGCAGGAAACCGCGGAGGTAAAGGCTGCGGTTGACAATCTGACCCGCGATCAGCTGGCAACGGTGTACAAGTGGGCCGACGGAGTGAGTACGCCTACTCCTCCCGGCCACTGGGACTTCATCGCGGTGCCGTATATCGTTAGCGCCGGGCAAAGCGAGGTACGCTCTGCGCGGACGTTCGCGCTGCTGAATATGGCGATGCACGATGCGGCGGTGGCGTGCTGGGACACGAAGTTCTTCTACTTCAATCCGCGACCTTCGCAGTTGGACCCGTCAATCAGGACGATGACGGGTCTGCCGAACTTTCCCTCGTATGACTCAGGTCACTCGGTGTTTTCGGCGGCGGCGTCGGACGTGTTGAGCTACCTATTTCCGAGCGGCGCGAGCTACTTTGACCAGCAGATGCAGGAGGCTGCGATGTCGCGGCTCTATGGCGGCATTCACTATCGCTCGGACATTGAGGGAGGGAAGGCGCATGGCAAGCGCGTGGGTGACTTCACAGTCGCATTTGCCAAGACGGATGGTGCGAATTAGATCGCACCGAGCGATGCCGGAACGCCTCGTTTTCTAAGAAAGCGGGTCGAGTTCGGATGTCTGATGCTCAAACCAGCCACATCGACCAGCGTAAGCCGCCGCACGGGGAATTCATGGTTGCGATGGCAAAAGTTAGCACTGGCGATGGAGTGGGGCGAGCCATACCTAGTATTCTGAAGAAGCAGCCATGCTCTTTCAGACAAACAACCTCAGGATTAAATCCAGCCGACTCGTACTTCCTCCGATTTTTCTGGAGGAGGAGATGCCTCTCACAGAGAACGCTTCGCGCACGGTGTTCGACGCGCGCCACAAGATCACCGACATCCTCAATGGGGCGGACGACCGACTGGTCGTCGTTGTCGGACCCTGCTCTATCCACGACACGGCTGCGGCCAGGGAGTATGCGGGATTACTGAAGGAGGCGATCGCGGAGCTTTCGAGTGATCTTCAGATCGTGATGCGCGTGTACTTCGAGAAGCCGCGTACAACGATTGGCTGGAAGGGGCTGATCAACGATCCTTACTTCGATGAGTCGTTCCGGATCAGCGACGGTTTGCGGATAGCGCGCCGCCTGCTTTTGGATTTCGCGGAGATGGGCGTGCCTGCGGGTACGGAGTATCTGGACATGATCTCGCCGCAGTATGTCTCCGACCTTGTGAGCTGGGGAGCCATTGGAGCGCGGACGACGGAGAGCCAGGTACACCGGCAGCTCGCGTCGGGGCTCTCGTGCCCGGTGGGGTTCAAGAACGGAACCTCAGGCAACGTGCAGATCGCGATTGAAGCGATCCTGTCGGCGAACCATCCACATACTTTTCTGGGGACTTCGGAGACGGGGCAGTCGGCGATTCTTCTTACATCGGGAAATCCGGATTGCCACATCATCCTGCGCGGCGGCCGGCAGGTGACCAACTTCGACGCTGCCTCAGTGGCTTCGACCGTAGAGCAGATGGAAAAGACGGGCGTGAAACCACGCATCATGGTTGACTGCAGCCACGCAAACAGCGGCAAAGACCATCGCAAGCAGGGTGCCGTGTGCCGTGCGGTGTCAGAGCAGATTGCGGGCGGGGAACGTCACATTATGGGCGTGATGATCGAAAGCAATCTAGTTGCGGGATGCCAGTCTTTGGTGAACGGCAAGTCGCTTATCTACGGACAGAGCATCACGGACGCCTGCATCGACTGGTCTGAGACACATACGCTGCTGCGCGAACTGGCCGCGGCGGTTCAGAAGCGGCGCGGTCAGGTTCGCGGCTAGCGGCCTTCGGGCAGAGTAGCTTAGTTGCCTACGGGGACGCCTTCGAAGGTGCCTGTGCCTCCGCGGTCGTGGAAGGTTCCGGTGATCTTGTTGCCCTGGACGACACCATCTGCGCGTGGACCGTCGATACGACCGCGAAAGGTGAGGATCTCGCGGGTCTTGGTCTTGAAGACGATGTGCTGCTCGTTAATGGTCCCTTCGATTCCGCCGGACTGGTTGGGGCCTTTGAAGTGCCCTTTGACCTGCGCTCCCTCCTGCTGGATCTCGATGACCTTGGTTGAGGTGGAACCGTTGGGGTCGTGACAGTAGAAGTTCCATTTGCCGTTGGCGTTGGCTGGCGGCTGATTGCCGGGCGGTTGCTGCGCGAGGGCGAGTGGGGCGAGGAGAAGCGTGAGGGCGAGCGCTCTGCGAGTGAGACGGTTCATGAACACTCCTGGTGAGAGTGGAATGAGGAACATGGTGCCATGATTGAGGCTTTGTGTCACAGGTCGAAGGTGTTCAGGTTGACATTCTACCCAAGCGGGCAGATACTTGGGCAGAATGTCGACCCGAGAGAGTAACGACGAACGTATCGCACTGCTGCAGGGCACCCTGGACCTGCTCATCCTCAAGAGTCTTGTTTTCGGCGCATGCCATGGGCAAGGCATTGCGCGATCGATTCAACGGCAGTCGGAGGATGTTTTTCTTGTCGAACATGGATCGCTGTATGTCGCGCTGCAGCGGCTGGAAGACAAGGACTGGATCAGCGCCAAGTGGGGCGTAAGCGAGAACAACCGTAAGGCGCGCTTCTATTCGCTGACTGAAGAAGGGCGCGAGCAATTAATGGAGAAGACCAGCCAATGGCATCGTCTGACGCGAGCGGTAGGTCTGATCCTGGATGCAAATCAGGGGCCGCAGTCTGAGGAGGCATGAGATGTTCAGGCGCAAGCGCACCACGGACGACTTTGCAGAAGAGATCAAGGCTCATCTTGAACTGGAAGCGGATGAACTGCGGCGCGAGGGCCTGAGCGACGCAGATGCCCGAAGGAAGGCGAAGCGAAGCTTCGGTAATGTGCGCGCGGTGCAGGAACGTTTTTATCTGCGAGGCCGATGGGTGTGGCTCGATCGGCTGTCGCGCGATCTCAGGCTGGGAGTTCGGTCGCTACTTCAGAGTCCCGGATTCACGATTACGGCAGTGCTTACGCTTGCGCTGGGCATGGGCGCAAATACAGCAGTCTTCAGCGTGATGAATGCAGTGATGCTTCGATCGCTGCCGGTGGCGGATGCAGAACGCGTGGTCTATCTGCGAACGTCGAATCCGCCGCATGGAACGGGCACCATCGATAGCAGGGAGACGTTTTCCTATCCGGTCTACGATGCGCTGCGTAAGCAAACGGGCGGAATGTCCGCGGTGATGGCGTACGTTCCGCTGTCGGGAAACAAGGTGGCAGTTCGTTACGGCGCGGAGCCGGAAGAGGCGGAAGGCGATATGGTAAGTGGCGCCTTCTTCTCCGGGTTGGGTGTGAAGTTACAGGGCGGCCGTGGATTTTCTGAACAGGATGAGAAGGATCACGCGCCCATAGCAGTCATCAGCAATAACTATTGGACGAGGCGCTTTGCGCGAAGTCCCGATGTGCTGGGTAAAGCACTGTATGTTAACGGGGTCGGATTCACGATTGCTGGAATCGCTGCCGAGGGATTTGAGGGTTTAGAGACGGGTCGATCCACTGATTTCTGGATTCCATTGCAGAATCGCCCCGAACTGAATGCCTGGGGCAATCCGCTGGAAGACGGCAAGACGTATATGGCCAATCCCACATGGTGGTGCATGCGGCTGGTTGGACGCCTGAGTCCTGGGATTACGAAGGCACAGGCAGTGGAGCAGTTGCAGCCGATCTTTCAGGCGGCAGCTTATGAAGGCGTCGGCTCTCCGCAGGCGGGTGAGAGGAAGCCGGTGCTGAGCGTTGTCGATGCAAAGGGGTTCCCCGGGTATGCAGAACAGTACGGCAAACCTTTGCGTCTGTTGATGGGCATGGTGGGATTGGTACTGCTGATTGCTTTGACGAACGTGGTGATGCTGTTGATCGCTCGCAATGCAACTCGACAGCGTGAGTTCAGCATGAAGCTGGCCCTGGGTGCAGGACGCGGCGATCTGTTGCGGCAACTTCTGACGGAAAGCTTTTTGCTTGCGGCGGTTGGAGGGCTGGTTGCGTGGTTCTTCGCTGTCTCTGCCAGCAGGGCTCTTGGTGCCTGGGCGCAGATCGAGTCCAGCCTGTCGCCGGATGGCACGGTTCTTCGCTTTACCGTTTGCGTGCTGGTCGTTGCTGTCGTTGTATTTGGACTGGCTCCCTTGCGCATCGCGCTTTCAGCCGGCCCCACTCTCGCGTTGAAGACTTCCTCCGCATCTTCGAGTGCCACGGCAGGAAGGTCGCGCATGGGCAGGATTGTTGTCGCGATGCAGATGTGCCTGTGTGTCGTCTTGCTCGTTGCTGCAGGATTGCTGATTCGCACTCTGCGCAATCTCGAGAACACACCGCTTGGGATGAAGGTCGATGGTCTTGTTGTTTTCGCCGTTAAGCCTGAGATCAAGTCGCTGCCTCAGGGCAGGGCGTTTTATCGAGAGCTGATCGCAAGACTGCGGAATCTTCCGGGCGTCGAAGCTGTAACTGTCATGGAGGAGCGCCTCGGATCCTGGTGGTCAGATAACAGCGACATGACGGTGGACGGCAAGCTGCCAACGGTCGCAAACGGCGGCTCACGAACCGTTCGCAGTAACGTTGTGGGCGCGGATTTCTTCAGGACCTTGGGAGTGCCGGTCCTTGAGGGCCGCGACTTCAACGATTCCGATACCCCGACTTCCCCACATGTCGGCATTATCAACGAGGAGTTTGCACGGCGTTTCTTCCCGAATCAGAACCCATTGGGTCACATGATCGGGACCGATGATGGACGGTATCAGATGGCGGTTGTAGGCGTGGTGAAGAACCATAAATACCGCAGCATCGACGAAGAGCCGATTCCGATGGCCTGGTATATGTATGCGCAGATTCCGATGGTTGGAGGGATGCACGTCGAGATGCGGGTGCATGGAGAGCCGCTCGCGATTTTGCCTGCCGCGCGCAAGGTGGTGCAAGAGATCGATCCTAACCTACCTCTGATCCGTCCGATGACCCAGCGGGCCCAGTACGATCTGACGATCTCCAATCAGGTGCTCTTCGCACGACTTGCCGGATTCTTTGGTCTGCTGGCAGTCGCACTGGTGGCGACAGGGCTGTACGGTACGCTGGCGTATCGCGTGAGCAATCGCACGGCAGAGATTGGAATACGCATGGCAATGGGCGCTCGTCGTGGCCAGGTGGTTTGGATGGTGCTCAGGGAATCGCTGCTGCTCGTGGCGGTCGGCGTTGCAATGGGAGTTCCATCCGCAATTCTGGTGGGGCGTGCTTTGACCTCGTCACTGTACGGTGTGAAACCATTGGACGGGGCAAGTTACCTGCTCGCCATTCTAGGAGTAGGAATCGTTGCGCTCATTGCTGGTGCGCTGCCCGCGCGTCGGGCGGCGAGTGTCGAACCGTTAACTGCATTGCGGACCGAATAGGGTCCTATCTCAGGGCGTGGTTGCGCCAGATAAACGATCAGGCAATTCGATTTTGCATCAGTGCAAAGAGTGTTTCGCCGCTCACGCGTGCGGGTGCGACAAAGCCATTTGAATCGCGTTTGAAGGTGCGCTTTGATACGGAATCGCCTACATTGCCTCCGATGACGAAGATCTGTGAAGGCTGAACCTCGACGATGATGTCGCTGTGTCCCTTATAGACCCCGCCGGCCTGATGATCGTAGTCGATGCCGCTTTGCCTTGACCAGCAGATGAGGTCTCCTACGGTTGGCTCAACCTCATTCAACCGAAATCCCCAATATCCGGCCTGTGTGCGGCCATTCAGCTTGTCGCGGATGGCCTGGGAGATGTAGACCGAATGCATCATGGAATAACGAAAACGGCTTCCTGCACCGGCCTGCTTCTCTACCCATGAGATGAAGGTTGCTGACCATGCCGACTCATGGTTTCGCCCATCGATGCCGTGAGTATCGGTTCCTTCAACCCAATATTTGCCCACCCTTTGAAACCAACCATCCTCACCTTCCTTCCTGCCGACGTTGATCAATCGGTTCGAGAGGTCGTAGGTCTGTTTTTCGAAGAAGTTCCACTGGTCCGTGGCAATCTGTATCAGGTCATTAACGAAGGGCATAGCGCGAACCTCATTTTCCTGAGCCCGATAGTGGATATTTGACAGTCACGCTAGCATTCTTATCGAGCGAGATCAAGGGCGCCCGGATGTGAGATGGGTGGTCGATCACTTGCAATAGGCAGTCCACGAGCCGTACACAGAAAGAGAGGATGCGAGCGTATGAGGGATTCGTTTACCCGCAGAGAGATGATGCGGGGGGTGCTCGGGATTGCTGCGGTTGGGGCTTCGGGAGATGCGCGAAGGCTATTTGCGCAGAGGCCGAATGGACGCCCTACCGGCCAGCAGATGGGCGAGATGAACCGTATTGAGTTTGCATTTCGCAAGCAGTATTCGGTGCCTGCGAGCTCGATTGCGATCTCACGGAATGGACAGTTTGTTTATGACGCCGCGCGCGGGATGGCGGACAGGCAGCATGCGATGCAGGTACAACAGTCGAGTCTGTTTCGCATTGCGAGCGTCACTAAGCCGATCACGTCGGTGGCGATCTTCATGCTCGTGGAGCAGGGCAAGCTGAATCTGAACGACAAAGTGTTTGGGCCTTCGGGCGTGCTGGGAACGAAATATGGGAAGGGTCCTTACAAGCAGTACGTGACAGACGTGACGGTAGACCATCTGCTGACGCACACGTCGGGTGGATGGCCGAACGACAACACGGACCCTATGTTCAGCCATGATGGGTGGGACCAGCAGAAGCTGATCGAGTGGACGATTGCGAATCTGCCGCTCACGTATCCGCCGGGACAGCACTGGGCTTACTCGAACTTTGGGTACTGCTGTCTGGGACGGGTGATTGAAGCCGTGACGGGACAGCCGTATGCGACGTGGGTACAGGCGAATGTGCTGGCGCCTTGCGGGATAACGGACATGAAGATCGCGGAGAACAAAGAAAGCCAGAAAGCGCAGAACGAGGTCGTGTACTACGGGCAGTTTGGCGAAGATCCATATAAGCCGAACGTAGCGCGGATGGATTCGCACGGGGGATGGATCGCGACGTCGACGGACCTCGTGCAGTTTCTGAACCACGTGGCGGGAGCACCAGGGATTCCTGCGTTGTTGAAGCCGGCGACGATCAGACAGATGACAACCCCGGCGGCAGCTTATGACCCGAACGCGCAGGCGAAGTATTCGCGCGGATGGATGGTGAGGAACAATGGCGCGGGCAACTGGTGGCACAACGGAAATCTGCCGGGGTCGACGACGATCATGGTGCGGACCTCGACGGGGATGTGCTGGGCGGCGTTGACGAACACGCGCAGTCAGCCTTCGAACGAGATCGATGCCTCCCTGGACCAGATGATGTGGAACATGGTGCGGTGTGTGCCTGAGTGGGGCGCGTAGCGTCTTTGCACCTCACCAACGGCAGATTACCCCATCATTTCCCGCACCTGTGCCGAGGTTACAGCTCCAGGAATTCGGTGCGGTGCGCGCTATGCCGAAGACCGCGCCATTTTTGATGTCGTTGCTGCAGAGGCTTTTTGCGAGAGTGTAATCGTACGCTTGTTCGGGAAGAGTTGTGCACGCAGGGATGGGGCCTGAAGGCGTAATGGTAACCGTTGTGCCTCCGGGAGCAACAATGATGCGGTAGAGCGGAGCATCGGCGGAGTAGACCTGGGGATCGTTCGGCCAAGTATAGGCGTGAGGAAAGACCTTGTGAACGGTGTCGTCGCCGATGCACTGCGCGTTTGTGTTGTTGGGATCGACTTGTTTGCAGGTGCCGAAGGGTGGTTGCGTTGAGTAGTCGGGAACGTTGGTATAGGGATTGACGTAAGCGTACGGGAAGGTACAGACGTCGCCGTCGCATTTACCCTGGTTGTTAGCAACGAATGCGCGGAGCACGCACCGATGATCGGTTTCGCTCCCGGGATTGATCCAGCATGCGCCATTAACCGGGCAGTCGGAGTCTTTTTCGCACTTCGCCGGATTGTTGGGGAAGTATTGCGAAGGATCGCCGGCACAGAATGTTTTCCAGTTGTAGCAGGTGGGGTCGGAGATATTGCAGTCCTGCTTGGGTTCGATGGGGAATTTGTATTTTCCGCAGTTGGAGAAGCAGGCAACCGTGCTGTCACCACCGACGGGTTTTCCAGTGTCGCCTTCGATGACAAAGCCGTAGATTTTGCCGTAGGTTCCGCTGGACATTAGGTCGGAGCGTTTGAGTCGGAAGGGCGCAGGACAAGCGTTATTGGAACGCATGTCTTGCCCATGTTCCGACATGGGGTAGTTCGGGGGATTCACGCGCGAGTTTGTGAGCCAGAAGATATTCTGCGGAGATCCAGGGTCTGCGGGGGAGCCGCCGACCTGTTGGATGTCTACGGTCAAACTAACGCCGTTGACCGCGCTGATATCAAAGTTGTCGACGTAGTATGTGGTGCCACGCGTCGATGTGGCGGCCTGATAAAAGGTCCACTCTGTGATGGTGGTTGCGCCTGGCGGTCCGAGGCGTGCCTTGCTGGTGTCGTAGACGCCGCCGGCTCCTCCGGTTTCGCACTGAGCCTTGTCCGAGGCGACATCGAAACGGCATCCGGTCCGCACCCAGATGTTAGGCGCGATGCTTCCGATTCCTTTTGTATCGGCCCACTCGGGCGGGATCTGGATAGTGAGAACGTTGCCATGATTGGGCGACGGAAACGGCTTCATGACCCAAGTCTTTTCCACCGGAAACACAGAGGTGATTGGCTTGCCCGTGGCATTGGCGGCATTGGCTGCGCCGAGAACGGTCTGGCCAGAACAGTTCACCAACTGCACGACTCGAATCGCTGGGGGTATCACCTTGGGCGTTGGAAGATTTGCGAGGCAGGGGTCAGGCAGTTCCAATCTCCGAATGCCTTGGAGGAGTTGCCCGTCTGCGTTGTTCGGGAAGAACGGAGGGAAAAGAATGAGTAGAAAAAGAGTCTGGCGGAAGAATTTCGGATGAGAAAGAAAAGCTGTGAACATGCTGAGCTCCAAACTGGTAGCGGTTTGGCCCAAACAACATGTTCAAAGGGAGCATCGGAAAGGTTGGCCTGTCAAATGAATAGTCGGAGAAGCAAGTTCGAGGAGGGATCGCACGAAGGATGGCGAGGGAATTCGGTGAAGAGTTTAGACAAGCAAAAAGAGACCCACCCCTTTTGGCCCTGAGGCAGGTCTCTTTCGATACAGCAACTTCAACTGCAACTACAAATTCAAACTGCAACTTCGCATTCGCTCATACAACCAAGACGCGGTGGAAAAATCACCGCGTCGCATACCGGGGAATGTAAAACCATCCCGGCAATCGCTGGCGAATGAGCCTCTTCCAGCTCCGTCATGCGAGGACTATGTGAGACATAATCCCTGACCTTCGCGCGGTGACCAGAGAGGCCTAAACTTTGGAGGGCGGACTGTGTCCGCTGCCACGACTGTTGCTGATGCCATAGGCGATTTGGCGGCCCTTTACCAGCACGTCGTGGAAAGAGGCCGGGTTTTGGGTTTGGTTTTTTGCCATAGCGAAGTACTCCTTGACCACCGGCAAACGCTCTTCGTGCGCTTTCGCCAATGCCGGCGTTCAGGTTAAGACGCAGGTGAGTTGAAGAGGTTGTCCACCTTCGCTGATTTTGGAGATCATTTAAGTTGAATATGAAGCACACCTTGCCATCCTCGCGGTATCCCCATTCAGAAATGCCAAGGTGTAACGAACCTTGGGCAGCGAGTCACTCTCCAACCGGCGTTCTTCTGGCCTGATTGAGCACTGCCTACGCCTCGCCCAGGGGTTAAGGAAGAGGTAGTCGGGCCGAGGTTCACGTAGCAGAGCCCATGGTTTGGTTCCAGGCGGATCGCCTCGCGGGCCTCCCCCAATGCTCTTAGCGCCGAAATGCCCATGCTACTCGGGGATCAGGCGCACGATTCGCAGATTGCGAATCTGCATGTGGTTTTTGGTTGTGCGTATGCCGAACCAACCTGTGGCGTACGGCTGAGGATCGATCATTTCGAAGATCTTTTCGCCGTTGCGCCAGTACTGGATGAGATTTCCATTGGCGATGAGCGTGATGGTCTGCGTCTTGTTGGCAACGATGCCTTTGGAGGGATGTTGCGCGACGGAGATGTCGTTTTCAGGTAGCAACGGCCGGTCGGTTTCATCGCCGATGTAGCGGCGGAAACGAGTTGTTGTGTTGCCATTGCCGCCGAGGCCGACGTAATAGAGGTGGAGAGAGTTGTAGTCGGCAAACTTTCCTGAGCGTTCGTTGGCGAAGAGGTCATCGGGGGATTTCGGGTCAGTAGCCATCCAGAAGCTGTTGAGGTCGCTGACGCGATCGTTGGGGCCGCCAGCGGAGACGACAGTGGCCTGGTACTGGATCATCACCGGTCCCTCCAGCTTCGGGAGGAACCAGACAGTTGCGCCGGCGGGAACATCAATGTCGAGCACGCCTGCCTTCGCGGAGACCCTTCCCGGCTTCTCCATCTCCATCTTCCAGAAGATCAATCCATGTCTGAAATCATCGGTGTAGAGAAGCTTGCCGACGCGAAGGCGTTTATCCGGCGGGGTGGTTTGAGACCAAGCTGCGAACGCTGTTGTGACAAGGGTGATGGCACCGACGATGGCGCACTGGATTCGTTGCGATGGACGAGTAAATCTCATGGCTCGTTGAGGTGAGGATAGCAGCGCGAGCCGAAGCCCCGCGACTTCTGGCATTATGGTCTGCGGAAAAGCGGAGGTCTCTGTTGCGTCGACTAACTTTGCCACTGGTGTTCGTTGGTATGATCGCGTCCACGACTATGCACTCGCAGACTGTAACTGTCGATCGTCTTACTCCCGCCGCTGCGACGATTGTGCCGCAGGATGCGAAGCTGGAAAAGATTGCTACCTGCTGCAAATGGCTGGAGGGTCCAGCGATGGCTCCGGATGGGCGGCTGTTTGTTACCGATACGGATATGAATGAGATCCTGACGGTGTCGACCACGGGTGACTTGAAGGTTTTCCTGAAACCAGCTGGAGTGAAGGATGGGAGCTTTCATGGCAAGGAGCCGGGTACGAACGGGATGACGTTCGACTCGTCGGGACGGCTGAACGTTGCTGGACATGCGCTGCGACAGGTGTTTCGCTTCGACAAGCTGGAGGGCTCGTCTTCGGTGACGGTGCTGGCGGATCGCTATCAAGGGAAGCGATTCAATAGTCCCAACGACCTTGTGTATTCGAAAGATGGTTCCTTGTTCTTCACCGATCCGCCCTATGGTTTGGAGACGCAGAAGGAAGGTGACCCGAAGAAAGAGCTTCTGTTTCAGGGTGTGTATATGCTTCGAGGGGCAGCGCAGAGGGCCGCGGGTTCGGCACCCGTTGAACCGGTGCTGCTGATCAAGGACATGACACGGCCGAATGGGATTGCGCTGTCGCCGGACGAGAAGTATCTGTACGTTGCGAACTCGGACCCCGAGAGCCCGGTGTGGATGCGGTATCCGCTGATGAAGGACGGCAAGGTCGGAGCGGGGAAGGTACTGCTCAACTCGAAGGGCGCACCGGGAGTTGGCGGGCCGGATGGAATCAAGGTGGATGTGAAGGGAAATATCTACGGCTCGGGTCCAGGCGGGATATGGATTATCTCGCCCGAAGGCGAACACATCGCGACGATTCATGTGCCGGAGCGGGCGAGCAACTGCGGATGGGGTGGGACTGACCATCAGATGCTCTACATTACGGCTTCGAGCAGCGTGTATCGGATTCATCTTGGTGTGCCGGGATACGATGCGCGGCGGCGCTGAAGTCGGTCCTTGGCTGTGGTTAGCTGATACAACGGTGGGATGATTCTTCGGCGGCTAATTGCGTTGTTGTTATGTGTGGGATGTGTGTCGACCTGTGCGGGACAGACTTCGCCGAAGGAGGCGCGTAAGCGCGCTGAGGCTGGAGTGAAGGCGCTGCAACAGTGGTATGTGCCGCGCACGGGGCTTTATCGCACGACAGGGTGGTGGAACGCTGCGAATGCGATTACGACGATCACGGACTACATGCGCGTGACCGGGAAGAAGAAATACTCCGGCGTATTAAAGAACACACTTATTCAGGCGCAGGTGCCGGTGCCGAAGGATCAACAGAAGCTACTGCAGTCGGAGGGGAAAGAGATGACGGGCTTTCCCGGCTTTCTGAACAAGTACTACGACGACGAGGGATGGTGGGCACTGGCGTGGATCGACGCGTATGACTTGACGCATGACGCGAGGTACCTCGCGATGGCGCAATCTATCTTTGCGGACATGGCCGGCGGGTGGGACGAGACGTGTGGCGGGGGTATCTGGTGGAGCAAGGACAGAAAGTACAAGAACGCGATTGCGAACGAACTGTTTCTCTCTGTGGCAACACATCTGGTTAATCGGGTGAAGGATGTGAAGTATGGCGAGTGGGCCGAGAAAGAGTGGCGGTGGTTCAAAGCGTCGGGGATGATCAATGAAGAGAACGTGATCAACGACGGGCTGCGCATCGACACGACGGGCGCGTGTGTGAATAACGGCAAGACGGTGTGGACGTATAACCAGGGCGTAGTGCTGGGCGGACTCGCGGAGTGGTCGAAGGCAGGCCATGGCGATGCGATTGCGGACGCGAAGCGCATCGCGGATGCTGCACTGACGAAGCTGGCCGACACCGATGGCGTGCTGCATGACAAGTGCGAGCCCAAGTGCGGAGCGGACGGGATTCAGTTCAAGGGAATCTTTGTGCGGAATCTGCGGGCACTGAACGACGTCGCTCCGGAGGATCGCTATGCGAGGGCGTTTGCAGTTAACGCGGAGGCGATCTGGATGAAGAACCGCACGGAGCAGAACACATTTGGGACGGTTTGGTCGGGGCCGTTGACCGCGCCGGATGCGGGGACACAAAGCTCAGCGTTGGATGCGCTGGTGGCTGTGATTTTTTGAGGATAAATAAATTGCGGACTTTGGCAACGGACAGATTCTTGTCTACGATCCGCTCACGGGTCTGTATTTGGGAGTGTTGAACCATGAGAACGGAAACCCGATCACAAACTCCGGCTTTGGGCTCTAGCGACGAGGACCGGCGGAGCAAACAGCGATCTGAACGCGGTGTACTTCACGGCAGGGATCGGCGGCGAGGAGTACGGGTTGCTAGGCAAAATTGACGCGGTTGGTGTTTCTGCCGTTCCGGAGCCTGCAACCTTGATCGAGGCGGGGACAGGCGTTGCAGGATTTTGGCTGGCGCTGATTCGCAGGAGACGGAGACGGTTCGCGCCGGAGCAACAAAGATACGGCGTTTGCCGGTGCGAACGCCGCCGGACCGTCGCCGATCCTTTAGTAGTCTCTCTTGCCTGCTAAGGGCCTATAGACAGGCGGAAAGATATTTTCTTCGCGCGAGTTGAGGTCGAAGTAGGTCATGATCCAACGGTGGTTGGAGTGGTACAGGGTGAAGCGGGCGAAGAGGGGTCCCCGCTCGTAGTCCAGCACGAGATAGATGACCATCGTGCGGGGTGAGACTTCGCGAATACTGAGGAGCTCGTACCACTGGTAGGCCCCGTAAGACTGCTCAGCCTGGTGGAGTGCGGTCACCTGGGTTGCGCCGTCGTTGCTGCCCTCGAGGGGTGAGTCCTTCACCCAAAGCCGGACGGCCTCTTCGGCACCCTTGGTTTTGTATCCATCGAGCCCAGAGACCATAACCGGCGGAAGGTTGAGTGCGGGGTTATTCCGCGGCAGGTCGTCGGTGTACTGTGCGAGCGCGGGTGCGGCAGCGGGAAAAGCTAGTAGGCAGAGACAGATGAGGATTTTCATGATGATGAGGTTTGGACGGGGCTTGCGGAGCAAAGTTGCGAAATATGCTTGCTACCGGGCTGGGGTTTGGGCTGGTTCGGGTTTGGCATTCGTCGCGGTGTAGGATGTCTACGCTAAATGTACGTGGTACGAGAGACGGGGTGTCGATGCATAGAGCGTCTCTTTTCCGATTGGTGTCCGCCTCGCTCGTGCTGTGTATCGAGCTGCTTGTAGCGGAGCCCGGCTATGCCTTTCAGCACGAGGAGTTGGGCGGAATGTCCGGTATGCCGGGTACGAGCAGCAAGCCCGTCAACCATGCATGTGATGACATGAGCGGCATGGGCAATATGAGTGTGATGGGCGAGAGCATGATGGCGATGATGAACCACATGTGCATCACTCCGCTGCGGGCGAAGCAGCCAGGAGATGAGGAGAAGGTGAAGGCAGTCGTCGCGCAGGTTCGCGAGACGATTGCGAAATACAGGGACTACAGGAACGCTCTCGCGGACGGATACGTGATTGCGAATCCGAAGCTGGAGCAGCCGCAGTATCACTTCAACAACCAGGAGAATCTACGGCTGGCGGAGACGCGGTTCGATCCGACGAGGCCGTCGTCCCTGCTGTATCGTAGGACGCCGACCCAGCGATACAAGCTTGAGGGAGTGATGTTTACGGACCGTGTGGACGCGAGCGAAGACGAGTTGAATGAGCGGATTCCGTTGAGCGTTGTGAGGTGGCACCAGCATACGAACTTCTGCGCGGCACCAGCAGATAAGGTGAAGGAGTACCACGGCGACAAGCCCAAGTTCGGGATGTTCGGGTCAATTCACAGCAGAGAAGCGTGCCAGGCGGAGGGAGGTACGTTTTTCCCCGTGATGTTCAATTGGATGATTCATGTCTTTCCGTATGAGGAGAAGCTAATAGATGTCTTCTCGATGAACGATGACGTGGCGCATGTCCATTGATGTGTTTCGCTTGGTTTTCGCCGGGTTTACGGGAATAACGCGATAAAATAGATAGGTTGCGGAAATTTTGAATTAGGACGGCAGGCAATGAGCACAGTGGCACAGACGATTTTGGCAGGACAGGTTGAGGCGGCGGCGAAGGCGGCCGGGCTGGTGGTGGTTGCGAGCGCGGAGGGCAAGGACTTCTCTGGCGGGCCGACGGCGCGGTTTACGCTGGGACTGGCCTCGAATCCTGCGAAGACGCAGACGCTGGAGCTGAGCACGGCGTTCGATTTCTCGCAGGGGCCGCTGAAGAACGTGGTCGAGAGCTATCTGCAGGAGTCGGCGACGCGGCTGAAGAATCCGCGGCCGGACTGTTATCTGACGCTGCACGGGCTGCCGCTGAGCTTTGGGAAGTTTGAGTGGCCGTTCCATGCATCGACCTCGGGCGCGGACACGTACATCGTGCACGGCGAGGCTCGGCTGGAGGACGGCAAGGAGAGCCTACTGCACGCGAAGGTGGCGGCGTCGATGACGGTGACCTTTGCCGAGGTGGTGGCCGCGCTGGAGCAGCCGTTTGCCGAGAGCTTTATCTACAATGCCGTGCGCAAGACGATGGACCAGGGGCAGCTGGAGCTGGTGAAGAGCGGCAACCGGCAGCCGGTTCCGGTGACGACGCGGTACTACAGCTCGAAGCAGAAGCGGTTTATCTTCAACGACACGACGGAGGCGCAGCGTCAGGAGTTCCTGGCGGCGAAGGTCTTCTGGCTGTCGGGTGTGCTGGGCGGCAGGCGAGCCGGTATGGCTCGCCGATCCGCGTGATGCGCAGTACCTGAACACGACGGTCGAGGAGCTGAAGAAGACGGCGGCGGCAGTGGCGGGCGAGGGGATGATCCGGCTGGCGGCCGATACGGAGTTCGCGACGCCGACCGAAGCTCTGATGGGGCATTGCGCGATGGCTACGAGCAGGAGCTGGCGGCGAGCGCTGCAGTTCATCAAGCCGACCTTCAACGAGGAGATGCGCGCCGGTCACACCAATATGTAGGTTGCGATGTCAGCGTCAAGCGGCTGTGAGGTCGCGCCTGCTGATAGAAGAAATTTATCAGCAGCTGAAAGAATTCAATTTGTAACTCTTTCAGCAACAAACGTTGCTTAACACCAATGTTGTAGCGCAAATTCTTTGCAACCTTTCAGGCTTTCGGGCGTATCATATGTGGCGGCTGATGAAGGCACACCGAGATGTGTGTCTTGGGATTCCCGAAGAAGAGGAATCTTGCCCCTAGAGGAAGAAATGAAGCTTTTCCGCATTGCAACGCCACTGATAGCAGTGGCTCTTATGAGCAGCGCCTCCGTTGTCGCGCTCGCCCAGAACACCCAGAAGCAGAGCTCGACCGCACGGTTAGGACTGGAACACTCCACCCGCAGGTACCGAGCAGGCCCAGCAGGGCTACAAGGACGGTCATCGAGGCAGCCAAGCTGGACAAGGCCGCTAAGCGCAAGATCGACGCTAAGTCGTCGCACCTGTACAAGAACCCCCGGTGAAGGGCGCAGCGAAGGACGACTATCGCGCGAGCTTCGAGAAGGGCTACCAGGCCCAGCTTCAGCACAACGACAACTAGTCTGTAGTCTGGCGCACGGTTTCTGCTGCGGCAAACGTGCAGGATGCTGGTACAAAGGATGGAAGAGAAGGGTCCCTGCGTGGGCCCTTTTTCTTTGTCTTTGTAGTGGAGGCTCGCGGTGCGAACGATTCGGAAGGTCTTGGTGCGATATCGGCGTTGCTGGTTGGCGATGGGAGCGGTGGGCGCAGGATGTGGGCTCTCCGGCGACGGGGGCGCCGCCTGCGGTGAGAGCACGGCGAGGCTCAGGTGGAAGGGCTGGTGCGGAAGGACATGAAAACCTGATCGGCCTGACGATGCCGGGCAAGCACATGGCGCCGGGGATCGATGCGGGACCTGAGTTGCTGCTGGGGGATTTCGAGTTTGAGGGTTCGGCCGTCCCGACGAGCAAGGTTCATCTGAAGCAGCTTGCGCCGGGTGTCTTTGAGGTTTCGAGCGTGGCGTACATGGTGGGGTACTGGCGCTTTCGCGTGCGCGATGCGGGGAACTACTACGGGCTGGGGGAGCACTTCGACACGCTGAACCACACGCATCAGGTGATCAGGAACTCGTCGACGGACAATGCGCGGGCGAAGGGTGCGGGCACGTACAAGCCGATGCCGTTTTTCATGAGCACGACAGGCTATGGGCTGTGGCTGGACACGACTTCGGACGCGACGTTCGATATGAATGCGTCGAGCGAGCGCGACGTGATTGTGGATGTGGCGGCGGAGAAGCTTCGCATCGTGCTGTTCACAGGGCCGGAGTTTCCGAAGATTCTCGATCGATTCACGGCGCAGGCAGGCCGCTCGATTCTGCCGCCGTACTGGGCGTTCGCGCCGTGGATGGGCCGGGACTATCACCAGAACGATGCGCAGGTGAAGGAGGATGTGGACAAGACGCGCTCACTGGGACTGCCGGCGAGCGTGATCATGATCGATTCGCCGTGGTCGACGGCCTACAACAGTTACAAATTCAACCCGAAGCAGTTTGAGGATGCACCGGGATGGTGAAGTACATCCACAGTAATGGCTACAAGCTGGTGCTGTGGCACACGCCGTGGATCAACTCGAAGTCGGACCCGCCGCACGAGAAGGGGTTCGAGGGCAAGATTTCGGCGAAGTCGGAGAACTACGATGAGGCCGCGAACGATGGCTTCTTTGTGAAGGCGCTGGACGGGAGCCCCTACGTCGGGCGGTGGTGGAAGGGCGAGGGATCGCTGATCGACTTCACAAATCCACTGGCGAAGCGGTGGTGGCAGGACCAGGTGCGGCAGGCGATTCGCGGCGGGCGCGGACGGCTTCAAGGACGATGATGCTGAGGGCAGTTTCGTAAGCGGGCCGGTGAAGTTTGCAGACGGCAGCGATCCGCGCGTGATGCGAAACAAGTATGCCGTGCTCTACAACAACGCGATGGAGGAGCTGATCCAGAAGGACCTGAAGGGCAACGGAGCGTTATTTGTTCGCAGCGTGACGCAGGGAGCGAATGGCCTGGGGATGTTGTGGGGCGGCGATAACGAGGCGAGCTTCAGTCCGGAGAACGGTCTGCCGACCGTGGTGACGGCGGGGCTTGGTGCCGGGATGAGTGGAATGCCGTTGTGGACTGCGGATCTTGGCGGCTATGAGGCGACGCCTTCAACGCCGGATGCCCTGTGCTGTTTCAGCGATGGACGGAGTATCGCAGCATTTTCTCCTGCGATGGAGATTATGTCGGAGAAGAACCTCGGGCCATGGAGCTACGGCGATCAGGCGCTGACGACCTATCGCAAGTTTGCGGTGCTGCACATGAGTCTTTTCCCGTATCGCTATGCAGCGGCGCAGGAGGCGGCGAAGACGGGCATGCCGATCATGCGCGCTCTGGCGCTGAACTACCAGAACGATGAGCGTGCGCGCGTGGCGAAGGATGAGTATCTGTTTGGGCCGGACCTGCTTGTGGCTCCCGTGGTGGATGAGAACACGCGGCGCGTGGTGTATCTGCCGGAGGGCGAGTGGGTGGACTACTGGACCGGCGCGCACGTTGGCGGAGGAAAGTCAGTGGTCGTGGATGTGCCAGTGGACTCCGATTGCGCTGTACGCGCGGGCCGGCGCGGTGATTCCGAAGATTCCCGAGGATGTGATGACGCTGGTGCCGCAGTCCGAGAGCGGCAACCGGAGCGTAAAGGCGATGGACGATCGTCGCGTCTACGAGTTGGTGGAGGGGCCGGGCGGGGCGTCGATCACGGACTTCGAAGGACGTAAGGTGGAGCGCGGCACTAACTCGTTGAAGATAACGGGCGATTCAGCGGCGCACATGATCGTGCGCTGGAGGTCGGGCCGGCCGAGTCGCGTGACGGTGAATGGAACTGCGGTGAAGGTAGACACAGGCGAAGGCGGTGTGGCTTTTGTGGAGTTCGATCACCTGAAAGAAAGTGCGTTGGCCTGGCAGTAATGTCTCTGGAGTTTTACGTGGCGGGTTGAGCGTGCTGGACGATAGCGTTGCCACAGTGCGGACAAAAGCCGGCTCCCGCATCGACGGGACCGCCGCAGGCAGGGCAGGGCGTGCTGGTAGGGGATAGCTGGAACGAAAAGCTGCCATTCGCGCGGATCTGGCCTGAGATGTACGCGGCCTGCATCGCGTTGTAGTTGCGGACGCGCCCGGGCATGAAAAATGCCTCGATGAAGCCGAGGATCGACGGGATGCCGGTCCAGGAGAACAGCAGATAGAGAAAGCCCAGACCGTTGCGTCGCAGGTAAAAATGATGGATGCCGAAGGTTCCGAGAAAAACTGCGAGAAGGACGCCGATAACCTCGTCACGACGGGCGTGCTCGTATTCGGCGTAAAACCAGGCGCGCTGATGGTCGGTCATTCCTGCGGTGTAGATAGGGTCGGTGAAGTTCAAGATTTGTAGCTCCCGGCTGCTATGTGAGGTACGAAGTAAATACCCGGACGGTTCCATTTCCGCGATAGTGGACTCGGTTAGTCGTAATTATGAGTGATTTACGGACTAAGGTGGTCGCGATTTACAGCCGATGAAGACTGGGCTATTGTGATTTCACGATGGCGGGTAGGGCAACATTGCCCGTAAATTTGGATTCAAACCGAGACAGAGGAGACAGTGATGGAACATCTTTCGAACGGTCAATGCGGACTTTGCACTCACTTTGGTGAGAGCCACCATTCAGCGCCAGCACTGGTTACCATTCTGAAGAGCCATGAGGCTCCTCTCAACATGGTGGATGAATGCGGACATCCCAAGCATGCGTCGCTGCACCTGAAGGTGACGCCGATCAGCGGCTGCGATGGTTTTACACCTGCGGCACAGGCCTAAGTTTTAGCGAACGGCAATCGAAGGTACTTCTGATAGGCTTTTTTCATTGGAGAGAGCTTGAGCAGGAATATTCCGACGATTGCCGTTCTCATTCCTTGTCACAATGAAGAGGCAGCAATACCAAAAGTTGTCACCGATTTTCGTACAGCGCTGCCTGCCGCAGTTGTTTACGTCTACGACAATAATTCAACCGACCGCACGATAGAGCTCGCCCGCAACGCTGGCGCTCGTGTCTTTACCGAGCCCATGCAGGGCAAGGGGAATGTAGTTCGCCGCATGTTCTCCGATATCGAAGCTGACGTCTATGTGCTGGTCGACGGCGACGACACCTATCTTGCCGCATCGGCAATACCAATGCTCCAAAAGCTTTTGGACGAACGGCTGGACATGGTAAACGGTACGCGTGTCACGGAGATTGTGGAGGCGTACCGCCGTGGGCATCGGCTGGGAAACAGAGTGCTGAGTGGAATGGTGCGGAGAGCTTTCGGCAGCCGCATCAGAGATTTGCTTTCCGGCTATCGCGTCTTCAGCAAGCGTTTTGTAAAGTCGTTTCCCGCGCTCTCATCCGGCTTCGAGATCGAGACGGAACTGACGATCCATGCTCTTGAACTTGGAATGCCCGTGGGGGAAGTGGATACGCCGTATAAAGAGCGACCTGCAGGGAGCGCCTCAAAGCTACGGACCTACTCTGACGGCATTCGCATTCTGCGGACGATCATATTGCTGATCAAGGACGAGAGGCCATTGTTGTTCTTCGCGAGCTGCGGTCTTGTGCTCTTTGTGACGGCGATTGCTTTAGCGGTTCCGATCTTCGTGGAGTTTCACAGAACGCACCTCGTGCCGCGCTTCCCGACGGCGATTCTGTCAACGGGACTGGCCTTGTTGTCCTTCTTGTCGCTTGCCTGCGGGTTGATTCTGGACTCGGTGGCTCGCGGACGCAAAGAGGTCAAGCGCATGAGCTATCTCGCGGTCCCGGGATGGCAGGGCGAATAGATTGATTTGGCGCTACCAAAGTGAAACAGCCCCTGCGATGGAGGGCTGTTGGTCTTCGTGAGGTCTCTCTAGCGGAGGTCGTAGGCGTAGAAATTGCTCTCGCCAAGTTGCCGCCAGCCTTCGGGAATGTGTGCGGAAGGAGCAAAGAAGCCAACGACGGCAGAGACGCCGGTTGATCGAAGCCCATCGAGCGCCTGCTGCTTGTTCTGTTGTTTGGACCAGAACGCTCCGGGATCGCTGTAGTCGGGAACTTCGATCTCTGCGCGGATGGGAGTTCCGGCGAGACGCGCCCAGTAGTGGTCGACGTAGCAGGCCTGACTGCCGAAGCAGGCAACGGTTTGTCCAGGTGTAATGCCGAGCTGGTTGAGGCCGAGCGCTGCAGGATAGATCTGTGTGCTGTAAGCGCCGCGAGGATAGCCGGTGACACTGAGGATACGGCGGCGTTGGGCGATATCGGCAGTGGCGTCCGCCAGCAGGAGTAGTGCGAGCAGAACAGCGGCGACAGTTGCTGCGCCTCCGACGTTGCTGTTCGCCGGGCGGCGAAGCAGCGCAAGCAGCGTGATGACGACGAAGAGAAACGGAGCGACGAGATAACGATCCTGCAGATCAACGGGAAAGTATATGCCGAGCATCAGGAGACCCCAAAGCGCGACCGAGGCGACTGGAAGCCACCCTCGCCATTGCCGGCTGAAGAAGGCTCCGGCCACGAGCAGGACAATGAGGACGACGAAGGCTTCCAAGTGAGCGACGAGGAAGCGCGCCAGCAGCGCGGAGCAGCGCGCGATCCGTATCAGGTGGCCCTTCAGGTAGACGTGCGGCTGAATGGTGTCGGTCCAATACGAGGGATCGAACCAGATCGGATAGGTTCCGTACGGATGATGCAGGTACGAGTAGACGGGCGGCGAGTCGAGTAGAAGTTGCTCGGGGTGCTTGAAGGTGGCGGTTGCGTGGCCGAGATTGCCGGTGCGGAACTCGTGCCAGCGGTCTGTCTGGTCAACGAAAAAGGCGTAGTTGAGCCGCGCGGATTCGCCAGTGGTTGGGCGTCCGCGCTGCTTGGAGATTGCGAGAATGTACGGTCCGGCCACAATGGCGAAGACTAGTCCAGCAAGAACAGAGCCTGCGACGATGCGATTGCGGTTCGTACGTCCGCGGACGAGGCCGAAGAAGAAGATTGCGCCAAGTAGGAGGAACGACGGCAGGAAGGCGAAGGACTTGGTGAGGTACGACAGCCCTAGCGCGAGACCAAGCAGCGGGTAGTAGATGAAACCTCCGCTGGCTTGCAGGCGAAGCAGGAAGCTGGCTGCGATGAAGAGCAGCATCAGGAGCAGCGAATCGGATCGCACGGCGCTAATGTGGAGTTCGCGCTGGAAGCTCGCGAACATCAGTGCGAGCGCGACGAGCAGGAGCGCGTCGGAGGAGAATGCAGAAGGAGCGGATGAGTCGGGTGAGCAGCGCTCGCGAACCAGCACGAGCGAGCGAACGAAGTAGATGCAGGCGGCGAGACAGCCGAGATAAATCCAGAAGTTCACCCAGTAAAAGGTCTGCAGCTCGTTCCATCGGGAAGGATGCGAGATGGCCTGCCCCGCAGCGAGCATGGCTGCATAACCTGGATTCCAGTAGCCGTTCACGACGTGGGCGAAATCGTGTGCGCGAAGTGCGTCTGCAATGTCCATAAAGGAAACGGCGTCGCCGTCGAGTCCGTAGCTGTCGTACTTTGCGTAGCCGATACCGCACAGAACAAGCAGCACCAGATAAATGAGGGTGATCTTACGGATGCGTAAAGAATTCATAGGGAGGTAGCTGATAGCCAGTATCGCATTCCCATCGCGTGAACTTATTTGTCATCTTCGCTTTGACAAGTCGCGGTGATGACACTAATGGGTCACTGGCAGACGGCCTGACAGCATACCTGGCTCGGGGTTTGTCGATATACTTTCGTCAAGCCCTACCCCATTTCGAGATTCCTGCGTTCGAGTCAATTCACATGCCTGTATTTGCTTCATCCGATTCGCGCCCAAATCCCTGGCGGGAGTGGGAGGCGACGGATCTCATCATCCTGTTTGCCATCCTTTTGTTTTGCCTCTACGTCGCCGCGACCAGAATTATCTGGCGCGGACTTCCGGCGGAAGATTCGCTGATGTTGCTGCGCTATGCGAATCACCTTGCGGCTGGCCACGGGATTACGTGGAACGTCGGAGAGCATCCGGTTGAAGGGGCGACGGATTTTCTGTTTTTGATTGCCGTGACGCTGGTGATCAAGATCACTCATCTGGGCGCGATTATGTCGGCACGTCTTCTGCTGACGGCATGTCATGTTGCGGGCGCGGGCTTTTTATACTGCGCTTCGCGTAGGATCTTCGCGGTGCATCCGGCGGTTGCGGCGGCGCTCGCGCTTTATTTTGCGACTGGTCCTGGCATCGTTCATTCTTCGAACGGCTTCAGCGGGCCGTTCTACGGACTGATGGCTTTGGTGGCGTGGAGCTTTGCGCTGGCCACGGTGACCGAGGGTGTGACGCTGCGGCGATCGATCGGCTTCGCGGCGTTTGCGTTGCTGACGGGGCTAACGCGTCCGGATGGCGTGCTGCTGGCCGTTTTTATGACTGGGGCGCTGCTGTATGCGCTACGCGGACATGCGAAGCAGATTGTGCTGGTCACGGTTGCAGTTTTTGTGGTTCTGGGCGGAGCTTACTTTCTGTGGCGGCTGCACTACTTCGGTCATCTGCTTCCCAATCCTTTCTATAAGAAGGGCGGAGGTCATTTGTATCCGTTCTCGCTGAAGCGGTCGGCGAGCAACGTGACGAGGATGTTGCTGCCAACACTGCCTGTGTACGCGCTTGGCCTGCTCGCTCCGCTGGCCCGGCGGAGGACGATCTTCTCGCTGATTCCCGTGGTTGGGTTTACGGTGATCTGGATTCTGCTTACGAACGAGAACAACCTGGGCATGCGGTTCCAATACGTGGTTCTGCCGATCAGCCTGCTTTCGATGCCGCTGATTCTGCGCGGGCTGAGCGAGGAGGCTGAGGCTCGCGGCTGGAGGCTGCCTGTTGTTGCGAATCGCAGCGCGTGGAATGCCGCGGCGTTTGTTCTGGTTCTCAGCACGGTTGCGATGGAGTCCATCTGGTGGAAGACGGTTTATCTCGAGGACATGAACGAGCCGGGTTCAGGCGCTTACAAGATCGCAACCGGATTGGCGCAGTGGGAAGACAAGCATTACACGATTGTGGCGACAGAGGCTGGCGTGATTCCGTACTTCTCGCGGTGGCGTTCGATCGACGGCTGGGGACTGAACGATGAGGAGATCGTTCATAATCCGCTTGGACTGACGAACGAGTATCTCGACCGGAACCAGCCGGCGATCATCATGTTTTATCTTCAGCCGGAGAATGGCATGGCTGAGTTCAACGAGGTGTGGCGCGGCGAGGCTCCGACGCGGCATGACATGACACAACTGCTGAAGGTGATGAGTAACTATGCGGTGACGCATGACTACGAGCTGGCGGCGCGCTGGGGACCTTCGCCGTGCAACGTGAATGTCTGGTATGTGAAGCGCGGACTGCCTGAGTCGCAGGCGATGATTGACCTTATCCGACGAGAACCTTACTTTGACCCATACAGTGGACGGCAGCTGGATGTGAATTACCTGGGCGACAAGGCCGTGAGCGCGTGCGCAGATCCACCGGTCCGCATTACAGCGGAGGAGTAGGGTCCCCCCCTCCCCCCGGGGGTATCCTTTGGAGCAAAGCTATTTATTTTGTTGTGGTTACGCGGTTTTTGCAGAACAAAACATTGCATCCAAAGGGGTTAAAGGAAAAAATATAGAAAACAAAAGGGATAGCCCCGAGCGTTGCGGCCCGGGGCTATAACTTTTTTCCTGCGATTTAAAGTGTAGCAAGCGAGCGGTAATTAATCGGCACTTTATATCTCTTTTACTTTGTTTGACTTGAGTGGTTTAGGGGCTTGACAAGATAATTTCCCTTTGTTGAGTGCGGAGAATGCCATATCTGATTGGTGGGAAAGGGTATAAACTCGAAGAATCAGGGTTCGCTTTATCGCTGAGCCCCGATGCTTGTAGTTCACCCGCGACTTCAGATCAAAAGAGGCAGTCTGACGCGCCGTACCGGAACGGGAGGCATGTATGCGTTCGGAAGCCATTTTTCGCGCCAAAGAGACCGTTGAGAACAAGTACCGGCTGTGCCAGTTGGCGTCGAAGACGACGCGGCTGATTCATATTCCTTCGAGGAACACGCAGGAGACGATCAATAGCGCGTTCGAGAAGATCGCTGAGGATACGAAGGCTCCTGTTGTAGCTGCGTGATGCGCCGCGGCGAACGGAGTTACGACGCTACCTAGTTTGTGGGCGAATGAATTTGTCTGCCCAGGTGATGAAGTATTTTATGTTGGGCGCATCCGTGTGACCGCCGTCGTGCTGCCGCCAGGCTAGTTGACCGTCAAGCAGACCCACATTGACCGCCGGCATCTTTTCAGTGTGATAGTCGCTTGAGACGCCGAGTGTCTTAGCGCCGAGCAATTGAAAGACTGGCTGTGCGGCTACCGTGGCCATGTAGCTTCCCTGGTGATCGAGCCACTTCGCATCCCCGTGCTCGGGAATGCCGTAGCTGATAAAGACGAGGCGCGGAGCGCAGAGAGCGATCAACTCATGGGCGTCTACCGGGAGGTCGCCTGCGTTCTTCGATCCGAAGGTCGCTTCGCGTGCGCCATACTTCATGAAGTTGCCGGCCATCCAGTAATACTCGCCGCCTGTGAGGTTTTCTAGCAGTTCGCCCCAGTAGCGGCGGCTGGGTTTGGCGCCTCCTTCTCCAGAGGAGCCGATGAGACCCATGTAGAAACGCTGGTCGTAGGCTTCCGTGAGCAGCGCGGCTTTACCGTAGCGGGAGACGCCTTCGATGCCAACGTGTTTAGCGTCTACAGTGGGATCGGTCTCGAGATAGTCGAGACCTCTGCTGGCTCCCCAGGCCCACGCGCGCAAGGCTCCCCAATCGTCTGGATGGCGCGGCTGGCCTTTGTTTACAAGTCCGATGATTCCGCGAGTGAGTCCCGCGCCGTTGTCGGCTTGAATGCTGGTAGGGCTGATGGTTGCGTAACCCCACCCGGCGGCGATCAACTGTTGTGTCGCGGGCGGATCGTTCGATGTTCCGTTAATGCCGGGAGGTCCGCTGGGAACGGGCGGCCGATATGGTCCGAAGGGCCACGGCGGGGGGTCGGAGGCGATCGGCTGGTATGCAGGATATTTATCGAGGATCGCTTTGAGCGATGGGTCGCTCTTTTCCAATAGCGCACGCAATGCGTCGTTGAGCTTTTGCAGATCGTCCGGAGGGGGCTGGGCCGGAGCGGGAAGCGCAGGACGGCCAAACATCATCAGCAGTGGAACCGGACCGTGCGCGTTGGCCGGAGTCACGACCACCATGTCGATGTTTACGTCGATCAACGGGTAACTCGAGTTGTCGGCATGACCGATGAGGTGTCGAGCGATTACAGGGGTGCGACCAACAAATTCATGGTCGGTTACCTTCACAGTCCAAGTCACCTTGGGAGCGTTGGCGGGTACACGTCCATACATCTCGCGATCGAAGTCCTCGATGATCTCGGGACGGCGCTGCTTCCACCACATCTCCGGCGTAGTCACCTTCTGACCGTTGTTCAAGGTCAGCGGGTCGGGATAGTTGGGAAAGGGATTAGCTTTGGACTCGTCGTAGTTGGAATGATTGGGGTCGCTGTCGTTACCGCTTGCTCCTGGCCGCAGGGACTTGATGCCAAGCTGCTGCATCATGTTCTGTTGATCCTGTTCCTGAGTCCAATTTACTGCCGGAGGAGGGAGCTGTTTCTGTGGCTCACTGCCGAATTGAGCCAGAAGCGGTGGCACGAATGCAGCAAACAGGACGCATTCAGCAGCGATGGGATTGAGTTTCTTCACCTTCATCTGCGCATCGAGCTCCCGTCATTGATATCGATAAGCATGCGCCCTTAGATGCCGGCGTACCACGCGTATCCGCCTTCGGGTGCGGCGGAGCCGAGGCCTTTGCCGAAGGGCTTCATCGAGTCGGTGACGGTGAGGCGGGTGATGAACTTGACGTTCTTGTAGCCGAGTTGGCGGGGGACGCGCATGCGGAGCGGACCGCCGAAGGATGGCGGGAGATCGCCGTCGTTCATGCCCCAGGCGAGGAAGGTCTGGGGATGCAGGGCGTCGGCCATGTCGATGCTGTCCCACCAGTCCTGCTGGATGGAGTAGTAGACGACGTAGCGCGCCTGCGGCAGGACGCCGACAGCGTTGAGGACTTCGATGAGGGGCGTGCCGATCCACTCGGCGATGTAGGACCAGCCTTCTTCGCAGGCGACCTCGGTGATCTGGCTGCGGAAGGGGAGGGCCTTGAGGTCGGCGAGCGAGAGCGATGCGGGGTGGGCGACCATGCCGTCGACTTCGAGACGCCAGTCGGAAAAGCCGTTGGTCGGATGCGGTTTGGGGGCGGCGCCGGTGGGTATGGTCGGGTTGGCGAAGGGCGACTTGGAGATCATGTGGCGCGGGAACTCGCGGGCGAGGGAGTGTTTGGTGAGGAGGCGCTGAGAGGCGTAGGTGAGGGTCTCGCCGGGGCCGTAGAGGCCGCCGTGGTCAGGCGGGATGAGGCCGTAACGTTCGGCGATGCGTGCGGCGGCGGTGAGACCGACTGCACCTGTTGCGGCGACGACGCCTGTACGAATGAGGTTGCGGCGCGTGATGTCGTTCATGTGCGCTCCTGAACTGTCTCGGATTCGAGAGATTCGCCGACGCGGCCGGTAATCATGGCGCGCACGCGATTGGTGAATCCTGCGTGGATGACCATAGCGACGTGGACAATGAGGAAGAGAAAGAGCGCTCCGGAGACGAAGAAGTGGAGCGTGCGCGCTGACTGGCGGCCGCCGAGCGCATTGACGACGAATGGAACGGCGGAGTTGAAGGCCGGGGAGAGTGCGAGGCCGGTGACGATGACGAGCGGAAAGAGGATGAAGATGACGGCGAGGTAGGCGCTGCGCTGAGCGACGTTGTAGGTGTGGGCTTCGGATTTCTGCGGTGGCGCGCGGCGGAGATAGCTTGTGCAGACGTCGCGGTAGGCGCGCCAGGTTCTGTCGGAGCGAGCGGGAACAAGATTTTTGCGCAGATGGCCGCTCCAGAGAATTGCGATGACGTAGACAAGGCCGGTGAGGACGATGAGCCACGCGGATTGAAAGTGGAGGTAGCGGCTCCAGCCGTTCTGGTCGGGCAGCACGGTCTTGTAGCCGGTGGGAACTGTGTCTCGCGATGAGGGGATGGGGATGGTGAAGAGAGGAGTGGTGTTTACGTTGCCGGTTTCGCCCCAGTAGAAGCGCGGGTGGGAGATGAGGATCTCAACGCCGGTGATGAGCAGGGCAAGGAAGGCGATGAGCGTGAGCCAGTGGGTGACGCGAACGAGTGCGGAGTGACGCGGAGTCTCCGGATTGGACGCGGAAGCCATGAGCGACCTCATTGCTCGCCAACGGTCTCAAGGCCCAGTGCAGAACACGATGCCTGAGCAGTGTTGCTTCGAGTGGCGATGATTCCGAATCATAGTCCCGAGCGACGGCCAGTGCTAATCGAATTTTTCGTAACGGTCTCAAGTAGCGGTAAGCAACGGCAAAAGGCTCGCAGCGCCTGGAGCCGCTGCGAGCCTTTTGTTATTTGGCCGGTATTTCTGTATGCAGATTTAGAGGCGACGATTGGTTGTGACGACGGCATCGTCCTCGGGGAGACCGCGCTCGAGGCGCTCCTCCTCGACGGTGCGATCGCGGACTGTTGCGTTGGGGGTGAGATCGCCGTAGGTGGAGTGTCCCGCCTTCACAGAGGAGCCAGCTTCGCCGGTGGAGGAGATGTCCTTGGCACCGGTCTCCTTTAGAGATTGCTTGGCGGTGTCGACCTGCTCGGAGGTGTCGCAGTGTACGGAGAGGAGAACACCTCCATCCTTGACGGCGCCTTCGTAACGCTTGGCCTCGTACTCAGGAATTCCCATACCGACGAGCGCTCCGACGAAGCCGCCAACAGCTCCGCCGACGCCTACTCCGGCGAGCGTTGCCATGATGGGGCCTGCGGCGATCAGGGGGCCGACGCCGGGGATGGCGAGAGCGCCGATGCCCGCGAGGAGGCCGAGTGTTCCGCCGACTACACCGCCCGTGGTCGCGCCGGTTGCTGTGCCTTCAGGAGCTTTGGTGCTTTTCTCATGGGCGAAAGCGCGTGTGCTTTCGTCATCGGGGAGAAGAACCGAAATAGCTGCATTGGTGAAGCCGCGTGCGAGAAGATGATCTACTGCGGCCTCTGCTGTTCCGGGAGTTGCGTAGATACCATAGACTGCTGTGTTTTTGCTGGACATTGAGTGGCTCCTTGCTGCGGTGGCAGCGCCTGACTAATTACTTCACTGTGATTTCGTTGGTGACCTTGTCGGCAGAGACGGCGTTGGCTGCGATCTCAGCGAGCTTAGCCTTCTCGTCGTCAGATTTGACGGGGCCCTTTAGAGTTACTGCGCCGTTGACCGTAATGATCTTGATGTTGTGCGCATAGGTGGAAAGGCTTTTATCCGCCATGATGTCTTTGCGAATCTTAGCCGTCGTTTCACGGTCAGACTTTGCATTGCTTTGTTGATCTGCGGTCTGCTGCTGCGTTTTGTTGTGGGTGGAGTTGTCAGGCATTTGTGCTGTTGCGGTAAGCGGTGCCGCCGCGAGACACAGGACTATTGCCGCGGCGGAAGCCGCAGATTTCAAACGTATCGGAATCATGTTGTTTTGAAGACCTTTCCCGAAGCTTGATGTCTTCGGTTTGCGGGCCGCGAGATCTAGAGGAGGCGGCTCCGTAAAGCTGTTCTATTGGGGTCTGATGGCGTGCAGACCGACTGAGTTGTCCTCGCGTGTAAGACCTATGTAACACATCGAGAGACAAGCGAGATCAAGAGCAGCAAAGCTAGGCCGCAAGCAGAAAGCTGCGGAAGCGTCGATCGCATCCAACGGGTTGAGGTTATGAGCATGAGCGAAAAGCATGACGGTGATAGCCACTACAAAGAACTAAGCGGAGCGGAGGGTCAGAAGAAGATCTCCGAGCTGGTAAAGGACATCAGGATTGCGATGATGACGACCGTCGCGAAGGACGGGACGATGAGTTCGCGGCCGATGGCAGTGCAGGACAAGCCGTTTGACGGGACGCTGTGGTTTCTTACGCGATCGACTTCAGAGAAGGTGGATGAGGTGGAAGCGGACCGTGATGTCGCTCTTACATTCGCGGAGCCGAAGGATTCGAAGTACATAGCGCTGAAGGGTATTGCGACGATAAGCAATGACCGCGGCAAGATCAAGGAGCTATGGAACCCGATGTACAAGGCGTGGTTTCCGAAAGGCGAGGCCGATCCGGAGATCGCTGTTATGAAGGTGGAGGTGAGTGAGGCCGACTACTGGGAAGCGTCGGGATCGAAGCTGGTGATGTTGGTAAAGTACGCTGCCGCTTCGGTAACGGGAGGCAAAATTCCCATCGGAGAGGCTGGACATGTCGCGGTTTGACAGGGAACTCTTTGGTGCTTAGCGCGTGGCGTACTTGAGATGGCCTTCGCGCCATGGGACAGCGGTGCGTGCGTTGAGGTCGAAGACGACGCGGCCTTCGCGGATGGTCATCTCGGGGACGATGCGCTGCGTACCGCTGACCTTGCCACCGACAAGGTCGGCGAAGCCGAAGGTGCCCTGATCGACACGTAGAACGGCGATGTCGGCGACGGAGCCAACGGCGAGCTGGCCGAGTTCGGGGTGGCCGATCTCGGAGGCTGGGTTGGTAGTGGATTCGCGGATGACTTCGTTGAGAGGGACACCGAGGGCAAGGATCTTGTTCATCACGTTAGGAAGGTTGAGCATGACTCCGGTGGATGAGCCTACGTGGAGATCGGTGGAGATGGAGTCGGGGAAGAAGCCGCCTTTGACCATGGGCTCGGCCAGCGCGAAGGTGAAGGAGCCGCCGCCGTGGCCGACGTCGAACTTGATGCCGCGTTTGCGTGCGTCGAGCACGTAGGGCGCAGGTTTGCCGTCGGGGCCGAGCAGCGGCGCGGGCATACGGAAGACGTGGGTGCTGATGTCGCCGGGGCGCAGGATGGTTTCGATCATCTCCTTGTAGCTCTTGTTGTCGAACCAGCCGAAGTCAACCATGACGGGAAGATGGTTGCGATTGCCGGCGGCGACCGCGCTTTTGACGGAGATGAAGTTGGGCTGCTGCCAGTGCGCGGTCTTGATACCGACGATGATGTCCTTGTTCTGCTCGATGATCTTCGAGAGAGCATCGAGGTCCATGTCGTGGTCGTTCTGCTCGGCGGAGTCGTCGTTTGCGGCCATGCCGGCTCCGATGATGTTGATGAAGGCGAAGACACGGGTGCGGGCGTTGTCGATGATGCGTCGGCGGAACTCGGGAAAGTCACGCCAGCCGGAGGAGCCAGCATCGGCGACGGTGGTGATGCCGTTGGGAATACACATGGGGTCGACTGGAACGGAGAGATCGCCGTTGCCCCAGGCGTTGTGGCGCAGGCCAGTGAAGACGTGGACGTGGATGTCGACGAGGCCCGGGTGTGAGATAGAGGCCGGTGATGTCAACGGATTTCTTGGCAGCGGTGGCGGGAATGGAGGGCTCGATGGCGGCGATCTTTCCGTCACGAATGGCTACGTCAAGTTTGGCGTCGACGTTGTTTTTGGGGTCGATGACGTGGCCGTTGCGGAGGACGAGATCGTACTGCTGGGCGTGCGCAGAAAGAGCGCAGAAGAGGAGTGTGGCGGCCAGGATTCGGAGCATGGTGGGAGTATAGCCAGAGAAAGCCGTGAGTCGCCTGCGGCAATTTACCTATGCGGACGGTTTCAGTGCTTGAGGTCCCATTCCTTGAGTCTCTTTGCAGCTGTGCCGTACGGTCCGAGTTGATACACGGCTGCGCCTGCCGGTGAGAAGGTGAATGGCTGGAACGGCTCGGCGAGCATCTTGTCGAGGTATTCCCGAGAGGCGACACCGGTGGTGACGTGCGGATTGTAGTGTTCGCCGGAGGACTTGGGGACGAAGGCGGAGACGTATGCGATCAGTTGCGCGTCCATAGCGGGATCGCCGTGTCCTGCTGCGAATGCAGCAACGGTGCCGGTCTCCACCGTAAATGGAGTTACAACATCAATTACATCCTGTTGCAACTTAAGTAATTCGGGGCTTGGCCTGGCTACGATGCCCGCAAGGCCAGTGGCTCCTGTGGGTATGTAGTAGTACTTAAACGCTTCGAGCTTCAGGGCGCCCACGTTGTCCTTGGCAAAGACTTTACCCAGCGCGGCATAGACCGCATCGAGGTCAGAGGTATGGACGAAGCGCTGTACCAGAGTGATGTGGGGTGTGTGCGTCGCGTCGAGGCGAAACCCTTTGGGATAGACCTTGAGCAGGCGGGCGTTATTGGCAGCGGCGTGCTGCTGCATCGTTGCATCTGGCTCCAGCAGTACGTCGATGGCGGTGATCGTGTTGTCTCCGGCTGCAGACGAGTGCTGTGCGTTCGCAGTTCCCGCCTGCAGGGCCATCACACAGGCGATTGCTGAGAGCAACAGGCGTGCTAAGGAGTTCTCGCTGAGTTTCATCGTTATTTTCTCCGGGAATTACTTATTTCTCAGTCGCGAAGACGCGCTTCCAATCGTTTTTCATGCTCACGACGGTCCAGCCATCTTTGTTTGCTTCCTCGTAGAGCATCGGTGTGAAGGCACCCAATTTGACGTTGGGCAATCCCTTGGCAGGGCCATAGGCGAACTCACGTGCTGCGTCGTCATGCAGGACCAGAAGTTCGAATCGTGCACCGCCGCCGCCATACGTGTACTCCAGCATCTGCCGGTCGCCGTCGGAGTTGCCGAAGGCCATGATCGGCACCCGGCCGATGTGCTGGTTGATCGCGACGGGCTTGCCCGCCTTGTCGTCGTTGAAGTTCAGCTGCGGCAGGCGAACAAGGACGGGCTTACTGTCACGCATCTCGAACTGTGTCTTGGCGCTGCTGCCGATGACCTGCTCCGGCGGGATGCCGTAGACTTTTTCTGCCCAGGGGCGCATGAACTCGATGCCGCCTCCAGAGACAATGAAGGTTTTGAAGCCGTTGGCCCGCAGGTAGGCAAGAACCTCGAGCATCGGCTGATAGATCATCTCGGTGTCGAGGATGCCGGTCTTCGGATTCTTCGCGGTGGCGATCCAGTTCTTGACGATCTGCTCGAACTCAACGGTCGTCATGCCGGTGTGGGTCGCCATCATGAGATCGAGGATTGCCTTGTCACCACCGGCTAGCGCGGTCTTGATATCGCCCTTGAGCAACGAGGCGAAGGGTTCCTTGGTCTTCCACTCGGGATGCTGCGGTGCGAGCACCTTCACGCGGTCAAGCGCAAAGTAAAACTGGACGGGCATCGGCTGCTCGCTCCAAAGCGTGCCATCGTTGTCGAAGGTTGCAATGCGCTCAGCGAGTGGCACAAAGTCCGGCGAGCCCGGTTTCGTTACCTTCGCGACGAATCTGACGATGGATTGTTTGGCCGGGCCTTCGTTCCAGGACGGCAGCGGGTCAACGGATTGAGCGAACACTATGACCGGAAACAGCAGCAAGGCAAAAAGAATTTTCTGGATAGAGATTTTCATCAATTTCCCCGAGTGTGTGAGCAGAGTGGCACTTCTTCCGAAGTGCCACTCTGCGTCCTTTTGTTAGTTCGACCCGCCGCTATCCTTCAGCTTCGCGAAGACAGCATCCATGTTGAAGCTGTCCGCCTTCTGCCGTTGTGGGTAGTCTTTGAAGGTCATCAGGAACTGCCCCACATAGTCCTGCGCGGGAACCAACAAGAAGGCGTGATCCAGTAGCCAGTCGTAGTACGTGTTCGAGGTGATGTCCGCCCTTTCATATGGATCGGTGCGGACGTTGAATATCTTTGGAATCCTCAGGGTGGTAAACGGATTTGACCAGATGAGCAAGGTTCCGGGTGCTCGCTGCTCCATGAAGACGAGCTTCCAGTTGTCGTAGCGCAGGCCGACCAGTTGTTGATCATCGTTGATGTAGAAGAACGATTCTCTCGGGCTCTTAGTAGTCTGCCCCGTAAGGTAGGGAACAAGGTTGTCGCCGTCGAGGTGGACCTTATAGGTCATATCGCCGGCTTTGTAACCTTTGGCCAACTCATCCTTTATGTTGGGATCGCCGGCCATGGCAAGAAATGTGGGTAGCCAGTCGAGATGAGCGATGATGTCGTTGCAGACGGCGCCCGGCTTGATGTGACCCGGCCAGCGGACCATCGCCGGAACCCTGTATGCCCCCTCCCAGTTTGAGTTCTTCTCGCTTCGGAATGGTGTCATGGCTGCGTCGGGCCAGCTGTTCATGTGCGGGCCGTTGTCGGTGGAGTACATGACGAAGGTGTTGTCCGCAATTTTGAGCTCGTCCAGTACGTTGAGGACCTGACCGACGTTCTTGTCGTGGTCGATCATGGCGTCGTGGTAAGGGCTCTGCCAGCGTCCCGATTGGCCAATGCTCTCCGGCTTGGTGTGGGTGCGGAAGTGCATGTGCGTGAAGTTGACCCATACGAAGGCGGGCTTGCCTGCCTTGTTCTGCCGCTGGATGAAGTCCACGGCGCGGGCGGCTATGTCATCGTCGATAGTTTCCATCCGCTTCCTGGTCAACGGTCCGGTGTCGGTACAAACCTGCTTGCCCGCCTTGCCGAAACGCGGATCCACGGTGGGGTCGTCCTTGGTCGAGGCCTTGCAGTCCAGCACGCCGCGCGGGCCGAACTTCGCAAGGAAGGCCGGGTCTTTCGGGTAATCGGGCAGTTCGGGTTCTTCGCTGGCATTGAGGTGGTACAGGGGACCATAGAATTCGTCGAAGCCATGCACCGTGGGCAGGAATTCGTTACGGTCGCCAAGGTGGTTCTTGCCGAACTGGCCGGTCGCATAGCCTTTCGATTTCAGCAACTCCGCGATCGTAGGGTCTTCTTTCTGCAATCCTACCGTGGCTCCGGGCAGACCCACCTTGGTCAAACCGGTGCGCAGGCCCGATTGTCCGGTGATGAAGGAGGCGCGACCGGCAGTGCAGCTTTGCTCGGCATAATAGTCGGTGAAGATCATGCCCTCTTTCGCGACGCGGTCGATGTTGGTCGTATGAAAGCCCATCAGGCCCATGGAATAGGCGCTGATATCGGATTGACCGACGTCGTCTCCCCAGATGATGACGATGTTGGGTTGTTTCAGTTGGGCGGCGGCCCTGTTCCCCCCGGCCGCAAGGAGGATGATCAAGATTGCCATTAGTCCCAAGGCCCAACTGCGAGTAGGTGATTCCACGTGCATTGTGTCTCCTTCGAAGGCAGTACCGGGTTGTGGCCAGGGATGGTAGCCAATAGTTGTCCCCACGTCGATCACCGGAGGCTGTTACCCGAGGTGAATCGAGGCCTGCAGTGCAGGTTCACTCATTTCTAGGGAAGTCCTGCAACTATACGCTCATTTGCAGTGTTCGTCAGCGGATCATTCACTATAAGTAGCTTGCGTTGTGAAGCTACACGGTTCCTGGCGGCAGGCATGTGACGGCCATCACACCGCGCAGGAATGCCACGATCCGGTGAGAAGTTTTAACCGAACACGCGAAACACCCAGTCCTGACGTGATGAGTACGGGTGCGGAATGGGGTGTCGGCGGTGTTTCTAAGGGAGATTGATCTAGGCTGTGCGCGAACGTTGTAAGCGCTGGCGCAGAGAACCGATGGCGGCGAGGGTTCCGGTTCCCATGAGCGCGAGGGTGGATGGTTCGGGTGCGGGCGAGATGGCGCCCGTGACTTCAACGTAAACGAGATCCTTGCCGCCGTCATCGACGAGCATCCAGTTATCGCAGTCAGTTCCGCAGGTGAGGGTGAAGCTGCCAGAGGGATTGCTTGGGACGCGGATACTGAAGGCGAAGAGTTGGTTGGGGTCGAGTGCGTTATAGATTGTCGCGCTGAGGAGGCCGGGCGGGATGTCAATCGTGACGGGACCGGGATTTGTGAAGGTGAAGATCTTGCCGGATGTGGTGTCGTCGAAGGCGAGATTGGCAAAGGTGATGTTGGAGGCGGCATCGAAGATGAGGGTGCCGGTGACCGTGCCCTGATCTGAACCGGAGTGAATGCCGGAGGTAGGGGTGGACGCGTTCAGGGTGTAGGTTCCGACGGGAAGCGAGGTGGCTTGGGCGATTGTTCCTAGCGATACAAAGGAAACTAAGGCGAGACAAAGGGGGAGGAGCTTTCTCATTGTGGTTCTCCGTTAGAGAGTGAGAAGCGTGGCCCGTGGTGGTATGGAGAATCTAACAGTAGGCCGGTAGGAGGTCAAAGGATGAAAGAGCGGGACTTGCGAGTTGCAGCCAATAAGGATATGTTCCACCCCATAGCAATTTTCACAATTTGAGCGCATTCCACCATCTGATTGATGAACGATCCGCAAGCAGATTCCCTGGCTTTTCGTACGGCGCTTCTCAGAAGCGAGCGTCGCCGCATCTATGGCGTCACAGCATTTTTGCTTGTCTTCGCGGCTGCAATCGCGATTCGCATTCTTGTGTATGGCTCCCAGATGAGTCGGTCGGGCCTGCTGGCTCTGCTGCTGGTGGCGGCATACGAGTTGTGGACGTTGTCTCAGGTAACGAAGGCGTTAAAGACCGAGAGCAGAATCCCAAGTGTGATGTGGCTGTTCAATATCCCTCTTGAGATCGTGGTATTTGCAATAGGTATCGCTTTTTTTTCGAGCCCGCAGCTCGCGTTTGACTACAAGCCGATTGCCACGCCCTGGGTTCTCGCGCTGTTTCCGCTGATTATGCTCTCTGTGCTGCGGCTGAACCCACGTGTTTCGCAGATAGCTGGAGTCGTGTCGGCGGCTGCATATCTGGTGAGCGCTTATTACCTGGGATGGCACCTCAGCCTCGATTACCTTAGCCACCATTCGGTGACCAAGACGGCCGTTCTCTTTTACGCGGCAATTTTGCTGGCGAGCGGATTTATCGCGGGTATGGTGAGTGGCGAGATCAGGAAGTATGTTCAGGCGGCGCTGCATGAGGCAGAGACGCAGCGGCAGCTGAAGGAAGTGGAGCACGATCTGGATATTGCGAGATCGATTCAGCAGTCGCTACTGCCGACGGTTCGTCCAGCGATCCACGGGATGGAGATCAGCGGATGGAACCTGCCTGCGGATGCCACTGGTGGAGATTATTTCGACTGGAAGAAATTGCGGGATGGGCGGCTGGTTGTTTCGCTGGCGGATGTTACGGGGCATGGCATTGGACCGGCGCTGCTTGCATCGGTATGTCGCGCCTATGCGAGATCGAGCTTCGACACGCATGACAACGTGATGAAGGCGATGCAACATCTCAATGCGTTTTTCGGAGAGGATCTTCCAGCTGGACGTTTTGCGACCTTCGTGGCTGCGGTCTGTTCGGGAGAAAGCGGCAAGGTGGAGCTGTTGTCGGCGGGGCATGGGCCTTTGTTCGTGTACTCCTCGGCGGGCGATGCCTTCCAGGAGTTTGGCGCTCAGGCGATCCCGCTAGGCCTCTTGCCAGAGTTGAACTGCAGCGATTCAGTCGTCCTCGATATGGAAGTCGGAGATATGGTGGTGCTGGCCACCGATGGTTTTTTCGAGTGGGAGAATGCTGAAGGCGAGCAGTTCGGCGATGAAAGAATGACGAAATCCATTCGCGAGTCTAAGCACCTTCCTCCGGAAGAGATCATTAAGCAGCTCTACGCAGCGGTAAAGGCATTCGCGAAGGGCACGAGGCAGGTGGACGACTTAACGGCGGTGGTGATTAAGCGAGTTGCGAGTTAGTCGTTCACAGGATGAGGTGGCGATGTTTCAGGGGTTCAGGTTTCTGATTCTGTCTGTGGTGTTTTGCGCTGTATCGAGTCAGGCACAACCGGTCGTAGAAACGTTTCACAATCCCGTGCTGCCGACTGGGCCTGACCCGTGGGTGGTCACGTACAAGGGCTACTACTTCTACATGAATACGACAGGCCGCGACCTTACGGTGTGGAAGACCCGCGACATTACAGATCTGGCGCATGCAGAGAAGAAGGTGGTGTGGACGCCTCCGGCAGATGGTCCTTACTCAAAGGAGATATGGGCGCCAGAACTCCACCGGCTGGATGGAGCGTGGTACATCTACTTTGCGGCAGACGCAGGAAAGAACGAATCGCACCGTATTTACGCGGTGGAGAACAAGGCCGACGATCCGCTACGGGGCGAGTGGACCTTCAAAGGCAAAGTCGGCGACGTGACTGACAAGTGGGCAATCGACGCGTCGGTGTTCGAAGACGCCGGCCAGAAGTACATGGTGTGGTCGGGTTGGGAGGGCGATAACGACGGCGAGCAGCGGATCTATCTCGCGCACATGAAGAACCCGTGGACTATCGATTCGAAGCGCGTGATGCTGTCGTATCCGATGTATCCGTGGGAGAGAGTTGGCGATCTTTTGAAGCGGCCTGCGATGCCGCATGTGAATGTGAATGAAGGGCCTGAGATTCTGAAGCACGGGGAGGATATCTTTCTGGTGTACTCGGGGTCGGCGTGCTGGACGGATTACTACGAGCTGGGTGTGGTACGGGCGAAGACGGGTGCGAAGCTGCTGGATCCGGCTTCGTGGACGAAGTACGATCATGCGTTCTTCAAGCAAAAGCCGGAGGCTGGTGTCTTCGGGCCGGGTCACAATGGTTTCTTCAAGTCTCCCGACGGCAAAGAGGACTGGATCATTTATCACGCCAACGCGGAGTCGCAGCAGGGGTGCGGCAGATTTCGTTCCCCGCGGATACAGCCGTTTACCTGGAATGCGGATGGAACGCCGAACTTTGGTGAGCCTGTATCGACACAGACGGCGATTCCGAAGCCCTCGGGACAATGACGGTGCTATAGCGAAGAGCGAGGCGGCTATCGTAACTTGGTGGGATGTATAAGAGCCTTTGCGTCGCTCTCCTGCTGGGGAGTTCTATTGCCTTCGCGCAAGCTGTGGATCCGTTGAAGCTCGTTGACCCGATGATCGGAACGGGGCCAGAGGGGCACACGTTTCCGGGAGCTACGGCGCCGTTCGGGATGGTGCAACTCTCGCCCGATACGCAGATTCGCCCGTTCAAGCAGAGCTACAAGTGGGCGGCGGGATACAGGTATGAAGACAAGACGATTCTGGGGTTCTCGCATACGCACTTCTCGGGCGCCGGCCACAGCGATCTTGGCGATGTGCTGCTGACTCCGATCAGCGGGGAGAATGTGCCTCTGGAGCCGGGCGATGCTGAGGGGACGCATGCGGGATATCGCTCGCGGTTTTCGCATGAGAGCGAGCATGCAGAGCCCGGATACTATGCGGTGACATCTGGCTGATTCCCGAGTGCGAGCGGAGCTAACGGCGAGCGAACGTGTGGGTGTGCACCGCTATACGTTTCCTGCGGACACGAAGCGTCATCTTCTGCTGGATCTGCGCAGCAGCATCTACAACTATCCCGGCAAGGTGCTGTGGTCGCGTGTGCGCGTTCGCAAAGACGGTACGGTGACCGGGATGCGTGAGACGCGCGGCTGGGCTCCCGGAAGACAGCTTTATTTTGCGATTCGGTTTTCGTCTGCGATGTCGGGTCATGCGCTCTATAACCGCGAAGAAGATCCTCCGCCATATCGTGGATTCAAGACGCCGGGCAACACGCCTGAGGATACGCAGAGCGTAGAAGGGCGCGGGCTGGAGGCGGTCTTCAGCTTCGCATCGTCCGCGGAACCGCTGGTAGTCAAGGTTGCGCTTTCGCCGGTAAGCGAAGAGAACGCAATCGCCAATATGGATGCGGAGGTGCCGGGCTTTGACTTCGACGGCGTGCGTGCAGCTACGCAGAAGCTGTGGCGGGCAGAGCTTGGGCATGTGGAGTTTCACGCCTCGCCAGCGATGGAGAAGTCGCTGTACACCGCGCTGTACCACACGCTGCTGGCTCCGAGCATAAGCATGGATGTGAACGGCGAGTACCGGGGGCCGGATAACCAGGTTCATCGAGCCGAAGGTTTCCGCTTTGTGTCCTCGCTTTCGTTGTGGGACACGTATCGCGCAGAGCAGCCGCTGATGACGCTGATCGAGCCGGAGCAGCGGACGAATGACCTGGTGCGCTCGCTGATCGCTTCACAGCAGGAGAGCCCGTTCGGGATTCTGCCGGTGTGGCAGTTTGCCGGGCTTGAGACGTGGTGCATGATCGGCTATCACGCAGTGCCGATCATTGCGGATGCGTATATGAAGGGCATTCGCGGCTACGACACGAAGGCGGCGCTGGATGCGATGGTGGCGAGCGCGACGTATGCGCCGTATGGAAATCTTGGGGCGTACATGAAGCTGGGGTATGTTCCGGTGGACAACGATGGCGAAGCGGCCTCGAAGACGGTGGAGTATGCCTTTGACGACTGGACCATTGCGCGGATGGCAAAGGCGATGGGTAACGATGCTGTAGCTTCGACCTTCAGCAAACGTGCGGGTTTCTGGCGGAACAACTTCAACGTTGCCGATGGATTTTTAGAGCCGCGGCTTGCGAATGGAGAGTACCGCAAGCCGTTCGATCCGGCGAAGGCCGGCGCTGCCAGCGGCTTTACGGAAGGCAATGCCTGGCAGTACTCGTGGTATCAGCCGCAGGATGAACAGGGGCTGATCGATCTCCTGGGCGGTAAGGAGAAGTTGAATGCGAAGCTCGATGCGATGTTCGATCAGAAGGTAGATCCGGCGAAGTATGCGGACGTCGAAGATATCTCTGGGATGATTGGTCAGTACATTCATGGCAATGAGCCGAGCCATCATTTGCCGTACCTATACATGTATGCCGGAGCGCCGCTGCAGCACGCAGGCGCGCCTGAAACAGATTGTGGATTCGCAGTACAAGCCAACCCCGGATGGCCTGGTCGGCAATGATGACCTGGGGCAGATGTCAGCGTGGCTGGTGTTTACGGCACTCGGCTTCTATCCTGTGGCGCCGGCTTCGAACCAGTATGTCCTCGGACGTCCATTTGTGGAACGTGCAGTGATTCATTTGCCGAACGGGAAGTCACTGACGGTTGCCAGCGTGGGCATGAATGAACCGCAGAGCTTTTTGAAGGATGTGTCGCTGAACGGCAAGTCGCTCGATCGCAGCTATGTGACGCACGAGGAGTTGATGCAGGGCGGTGAGTTGAAGTTTGTGTTCAGCAGCGAAAAGGATGCTGGCTGGTCGCATCGTGCGCTACAGTCGCCGTACTCCGAGACGACCGCCCACTGACTCCGACCCATCAGTTAGAAGGTGAAGCAATGAGCAAGCAACGACGAACAAAGCGAGGCTTGCGATGGCGCTGGATCACATGGTCATTCGTGGCGATCGTCTGCGCGTCTTGTCTCGCCAATGCGCGAGCGCAGGATCTCAGCCTAAGCCCTACGCGACCAACGATCGCCAATAGCGCTGGCATCCAGAGCAAGGGTGTGCTGCAGGTGGAGGCTGGCTATGACGCTTATCCGCAGAGCATTCCCGGCAATCAGCAGACAGCCGATACGTTCTGGACCTACACGCCTCTTAGCAGGCTGCGGATGGATTTTGGCTGGTCAGCGTTCAATCATCAGCAGGATGGAGAGGACGTGACCAATGGCGTGGGGACAATAGAGATCGGTGGGAAGGTCGAGATCAAGAAGGAGGATTATCATCGCCACGCTCCGGGCTTCGCCGTCCAATATGAGGCGGAGCTTCCGACAGCTTCGCAGCACGAATTGCAGGGTTTTGGTCAGCAATTCATCCTGCTGATGAATCATCACTATGGCAAGAATGGTGACCTGGACTTCATTGTGAATGGTTCGCTGGTGCAGTCTGACTGTCAGACACGCTCCGGATGTTCTTACGGCGGGCAGCAGTCTTTTGCTGTCAGCTATCACCTGCAGAAGCAGACGCGCCTTTACGCTGAGGTCTTCGGGCAGAACGTTTCGCAGTCCAACACGCCACCGGGCACCTATATATTCGGCGGGCTTTACCACCAATTCAGCGACGCATTTGGGATCGATGGTGGAATGCGATTTGGCGTGACTGACCACTCCGCGAGTGTGGGCACGACGGTGGGCCTGGTTTTTGGCAAACGATTGCGAGGGGAGGCTGCAAAAGGGAAATGATCGGGCCTTGATCGACAGGAGACCCGTTTGATGGCAGACTGAATCGGGCATGTAAGTGGGCCACCGCGTTGTCGTCGGGCCGACCTCAGGGGAAGTGAATTTATCCCGGAGTAATGAATCCATGTGCCGCATCTTCCGCCTTGTTGCAGTCTCTCTGTGTCTGACTACTGCTGTTCTCTTACATGCTCAGACAAGTGTCTCGCTTGCTGCGGGATCGTTCCTAAACACGTCCGGGAATTCCGGAGGCGCAGGAAAGCAGCGTCCGAACATCCTGTTCATCATCATGGACGATGTTGGAATCGACCAGATGCGTACCTTCGGATATGGCGGAGCGACGCCACCGCTGACCCCGAACATCAATGCGATTGCGGATGCGGGTATAAAGTTCAGAAATGTGTGGTCGATGCCGGAGTGCTCGCCAAGTCGAGCGATCTTCTTCGAGGGCCGTTATCCTCTGCGCACGAACGTATATAACGCCATCCTGAGCAACGATCTTGCGAACTCGCAGGTGTCGCCGTATGAGGTAACAACGCCTCAGATTCTGCGAACGAAGAACTACAAGAGCGCGATGTTCGGTAAGTTCCATCTGGCGGGGCCGGATAACAACGAGTTCACCAACCGGACGCCGCACGTGCTTGGGTGGGATTACTTCGATGGATTCCTGGAAGGCGCGATGCATCCGATCGACACTACGCTCGGAGGACAGTTTCCTGTTGTACCTCCGATTCCGCCAAATCCCCCGCCAGTGCCGACGTACTCATGCGGGTTTATACCGAACAAGACGGTGGCCCCGCTTACCGGTGCTGACGCAGGAGCATGTGTACATCCGGATGCATCGTGCGATCAGCTGACGAGGGGTCCGGGCCTTGAGAATCCGGGCTTCTCTTGCGTGCAGAAGGGCGGCATCTTTGTACCGAACCAGGCTTGTTCGGTGGCGAAGGCCATGCCCCTCAACTTCCAGCAGGCGAATGCTTATTACGTCTGGAACCGTGTAATCAATAAGGAAGATGGTTCGGTCGAGCAGATCGATCTGTCAGATCCTCGCGCGCGCGGCTACGTGTCCGACGCGACGGTGAGCGCGGCAGTGGACTGGATCAAGCTGCAGAACTCGACGAAGAAGCCGTGGATGACGACGGTGAGCTTCGCCAACGACCATACACCTTACCAGCAGCCGCCAGAGTATCTGCTGCCGAATCCGACGCCGGATTCGACGGGATTTGCCTGCACCGGCAACTCGCCGCCGAATCAGATTGCGACTCGTGTATTGAGCAACCAGATGATCGAGGCGATGGATACGGAGATCGGCAACCTGATGGTGTCGGCAGGGCTGGCGCGACGGATGGGCAATACCATCGACTATCGTCCGGAGGAGACGAACACGATGGTGATCATCGTGGGCGATAACGGCACTTTTGCTCCGGGCGTTAAGGAGCCGTTCGATCACAACCATGCGAAGGGGTACGTCTACCAGACCGGCGTTTGGGTTCCGCTGATCGTCGCCGGGCCAATGGTGGCGTCGCCGGGCCGCGAGGTGAAGAGCATGATCAACGTCACGGACTTATTCCAGCTCTTTGGCGAGATCGCCGGCGCAGACGTGTCGAAGATCGTGCCAGCGTCGCACATCCTGGACTCGCAGCCGATGCTTGCCTACCTTACGAATCCGAAGCAGCCAAGCATACGCAAAACGAACTTCACGCAGACGGCGAACAACATCCATCCCGTCGATCCGTCTCCGTGCGTGATCACGCTGACCAACCCGAATACATGCGTCCAGCTGTTCAACACCAAGCAGCTGTGCAACTTCGAAGGCGGTCAGTGGTATGGGCCGAATCCGGATGTTGGAACGACGGTATACAACTCGTGTTGCGACGTACAGGTAGCGTTGCATCCGAATCCGAACGATCCGGACAGTTTGCAGTTTCTGCCAGTCAACCAGCAGGCAGTCCGCAACGACACCTACAAGTTGATACGGCAGACACAGACGGTTTGCGGGTACAACGTGGTTCCGGACACGACCAAGGTTGTGAACGAGTTCTACATGATCGACGAGGGATCGCCGTTTCCGATGATTGATAAAACCGATCTTGCTTTATGTAGCGAGGACAAGACCACTTGCCCCAGCGGCCTGTCGGTGGAGCAGAAGAAGATCTACGCCCAGCTGACGGCGTCGATGGATCAGACTCTGAAATCGGAGCCGGAGTGTAAGGGCGACGGCAACCTGGACAAGAAGGTAAATCTGGAGGACGTGGCGAACTGGTATTTCTACAATACGCATGGCGCCAAGCAGACGGACGGCACGATCAGTACGTCGAGCTGGTACGACTTCAACCACGACGGAAGCACGGACGAGAGGGATCTCGCGACGATTGCGTTCCACTTCGGCAGAAACTGCCCGATACGTAACTGACCTAGAGAAAGACGCGAAAGAAGCACAGCGACTCAGCGGATTGTGGCCCGTCCGCTGAGTCATCGTGTTCATGACAACGATGTTTCAGTCTTGCTTCGTTGTCAGATTCTGCGGCGGACGACGAGTCCTTTGCCTTCGGTAAGACGGGAGTTGATCTCGTCGATGCGGTGATGCGGCACGCCGAGGCGGATCAGGACGCGACGCGCCTGTGGCCATGTCTCACACTTGACCGGCGACGCGTCGCCGTTTGCGTAGAGCTCGTAGCCGCGCTTGGTCTGGCGCAGGACGAGTTCGGTGTTGCGGTCGAGAAGTGCGCTGGCTGCCGCAGTGCGTATGCGAGAGTGTTCTCCGCTGTTCACCATGGATGGATCCTCCGAGGGTATGGAAGATGACGATAGGCTAGGAGGTTGGGCCTTCCAATCCCACAACCGGGGCATGAGACGGACTGTGTCAGGCAGAAGCATGCTTGCCGACCGTAAAGGGGTCGCCAATGAGCCAGCACCAGCTTCCGTCCGGCTGGCGACGCGCCACCTCGATCGCATGCTGGGGTTTGGGCTGAGACGCAGATATCGTCCAGTGCGTGTGCATCAGGGCGATATCGCCAGACTGGATGATCTGCTTGATGTCGAAGTCAAAGGTCGCTTTGGATGATGCAAGGGGTGCCAACTCGCCTTTCAGGCCTTGCCTGCCTCGCTTGATTTCACCAGCTTGATTCAGAAAGGCCACCTCGGGATCGTAGAGACTGAGCAGAGCTTCAAGATTGCCCTCCGCCATGTACTGCCGGAAGAGATGGCAGATCTGCTCGGGATTCGTTGCTGGCATCATTTACCTCCTGTCCTGCTGAATGGCTTATCAGTAGGTCTTGATGAAGCTCTGTGCCGTGCCGTCGGCGGGGTTGACGAAGTGCACGTCGTCGGACGGTCGGCGCGGTGTATCGATGGCGAGCACGGTAAACGGGTGCTCGAGGATGTGGGGAACTGCGTGGACCGTGTTCTTTTTGAAGAAAACCAGTTCCCCAGGACGGAGCTCGCGGGCAGGGGTGTCGGCGATGACGATCTCGGCGCGGCCGGTTAGAACGTACAGGTACTCGTCGCAGCTTGTGTGGTAATGCGCTGGAACGGAACGATAGACGCGAAAGACACGGCAGCTGGCCGCCTGCTCGTCGGTAAGGCGGAGATCGGCGAGCATGGTTTCGGCGGTTTCCGGCAGTGCGCTGGCAAGTTCGGTGATGTTGAAGAATCGGCTTTCGACGGACATGGAGGTTGGATGAATATGCCGGCCGGGGGTTACGAAATTTCGCTCTCGCAGGCTGATGCCGCGTCATGCACGATTTATCGGAGTGTCGTATAACGCTAATTGAACTGCTGATTGCCTTGGGTTGCAGGGATTTCGTTCGATTCCAACTTTCGACTAACTATAAGGAGTTTGTTATGGCGAAGATGCGTGCAGTGCAGGTTCCCAAGGCGGGTGGCGAGTTTGAGATGGTGGAGCGGGAGATTCCGGAGCCAGGACCAGGAAAGGTTCGGGTAAAAGTGGAGGCGTGCGGTATCTGCCACAGCGATTCCGTGACCAAGGAGGGTTTGTTCCAGGGTATTCAATATCCGCGTGTGCCGGGACATGAGGTCGTCGGCGTCGTGGACAAGCTGGGCGAGGGCGCCAAAGGATGGAAGGTCGGACAGCGCGTTGGGATTGGGTGGCATGGCGGCAGTTGCGGATACTGCCACAACTGTCGTCGCGGGAATTTCTTTGCGTGTACGAATGACATGCAGACGACAGGCGTGACCTACGACGGTGGCTATGCGGAGTACATCGTAGTTCCGGCGATCGGGCTGGCGGAGATACCAGAGGGATTGAGCGCGGTGGAGGCCGCTCCGCTGATGTGCGCGGGGCTGACGACCTTCAATTGCCTGAGGAATACGGGCGCTCGGCCGGGCGATGTGGTTGCAGTGCTGGGCCTCGGAGGACTGGGGCACCTGGGCGTACAGTTCGCAGCGAAGATGGGATTCAGGACGGTTGCGATCGCCCGCGGCGCTGACAAAGGCGAACTGGCGAAGAAGCTGGGCGCGGACGTGTTTATCGATAACCAGACCCAAGACCCTGCGGCGGAGTTGCAGAAGCTGGGCGGAGCGCAGGTTGTGCTCGCTACGGTCACAAATGCAGATGCCATGGCGGCGGTGACGGGCGGACTAGCCGTTAAAGGAAAGTTCATGATCATCGGCGCGGTGCCGAAGATGGAGATTCCGGCACTCCAGATGCTCTTGAATTCGCAGGCGGTGCAGGGGTGGTACTCGGGGACATCGATCGATTCTGAGGACACGCTGAACTTCAGTCTGCTTGAGGGGGTTCGGCCAATGAACGAGATTATTAAGTTTGAGCAGTACAAGGAAGGGTACGAACGGATGATAAGCGGAAAGGCGCGATTCCGAGTTGTAATGACGATGGGATAGACGCCTCGCCTGATGCAGGGCAGGAGGTTGCGGGCGCCCGTTGATACGCGGGCGCCCGCTGGCTTTTTGTTCGGAAACAAGTCATAACGAACTCAGGAAGGCTACGAGATCGTCCTCTTCCTGTGGGGAGAAAAAGACGCCAAAGCGCAGCTCATAAAAGCGCACCACATCCAGCAACGTTTTGGCGGAGCCGTTGTGGAAGTACGGCGCACGAGCCGCGAGCCCACGCAGGATGGGGCCTTTAATTTTGCCGACGTGATCAAACTTTCCGTCGACGAGCGCCAGGCCCAGGTCGGTGGTTGTCTTAGTCTCGCCGGTGATCTTGCTGCGGACTGTAATTCTGGGAAGATACGTTATATCGAGCCCGCCCAGGTTAACCGTCGGGTCGCCGGGATTCGGGTCGCCGGTGCCGATGTTCAACGGCGTTGGAAACGAGTGATTGCCGACGTTGGGTGAATCGTGACAGGTGCCGCAAAATCCGGCGATCACAGGAATGCCGCCTGGAACCAGACCTCCGGCGGCTTGGTCGTCATTCAGGCCTGCGACTCCTCTGATGTTGATGGGCGTGGAATTGAACAGGGCCTGACCGCGCGCGATTGCGGCGCGCGGGTCGCGCTGCGGGAGATGGTCAAAGGCGTCGAAGGTATTGAAGATGGAGCTATTGAAGGGTGCGCTGGCTGGATTCTCGAACTCCGGAATCGGCGAATTGACTCCGATGAAGAAGGACTGCGTCATCAGGGCCTCAGGGCCTCCCGTTGCGCCGCGTGCATCCAGACTGCCGGTAGTCCAACCGTAGGTCTGCGCTGTGAACAGGGCCATCTCAAAATCCACAATCTGCTGCTGCTCCGCAGGCGTTGGCCTTTTGCCGTCGCCTTGTGCGTGGTTAATGGTCGCATCAACAGTCTGGTGCCTGAGATCGCTCTCGAGTGAAGCGGGATAGTTCTGGGGAGTAATCTTCGTTGTGCCCGTGAGCGGAGACGATTCACGTCCATCAAACATCACCGCGCTTAAAAAACGCAGATTGGTTGAGGGTAAGGGCCGACGGTATTGCGAGATTGTATCGGTTTCGTTGCAGGAGTACGGGTTGTCAACGCGGACGATCTCGAAGTCTGCGTTGGGTGGCACGGCGATGGCGACGCGTATCAAGCCGCGCGTTCGCAGCAGCTTGTAGGCAGCCCTTCGCCCCTTGAGGGTGGAGACATCGATATCGTGGTTGCAGTTCGACCCATCCACTGTGCGGAAGATTGGGTCCATGCCCCCGCTGGTGAGGAAGCGATCCTCAATGTGCTGGGCGGAGACGGACATGCCATCGCTCGGCTGATGACACGACGCGCATGAGCGCCCGTTGCTCCCCATGCTTTGGAAGAACGGGCCGGTAAGGTCAATCTTACCGGTCGTGCTGTAGGTGCTCGAAGCGCCGGAGGGGTTGAGGTAAGGTCTGCCGTTCGGAATGGAGTCATGGGCGGATTGCCCGATGACTGCGGGCGTCAGGAAGGAAAGCATGACGATGCAAATAGTCGTGTAGTTCATAAGGCACCTCTGGCCGTGGTGACGGGTGAAGTGAGCCGTATGGGTCCCTACTTGTTAAAGTGGAAAATGGAGGCGAAAAGGGCCACGAGTGCTTGTTGTGGGGAATTTTTGAGGCTTAGCCCGTATAACGCGCTTCAGCCCTTTGCTTCGAAGGTTTCATGGTCGACCGTCGTTCTACGGTCGAAGACATAGCATCCGCCCAGCCATAGGCTTTCGTCCTCAGGCGTCAGCTCGAGGTACTTCAGGATGCCGCCCTTCAGGTGGTAGACCTCTGGAAAGCCTTCCTCCAGCATGAAGGCAGAAGCCTTCTCACAGCGGATGCCGCCGGTGCAGAACATCGCCACCTTGCGATGTTTTGCTGCGTCGAGGTTTTCGCGTACGTAGGTGACAAAATCCGAAAACTTGTCGAGCTCAGGCGTGACAGCTCCCTTGAAGGTGCCTGCCTCGCTCTCGTAGGTGTTGCGGGTGTCGAGTACGAGAACATCAGGATCGGCGATCAGGGCGTTCCATTGTTCGGGCTCGACATATTGGCCGGGCTTCGTCGGGTCGATGGAGACATCGCGAAAGGTGATGATCTCAGATTTGACTTTGAACTTCAGGCGCTTGAACGGAGGCGCCTGCGAGAAGGAGAACTTGACGTCTGCGAGGTCCAGCCCCACGCGCTCGGAGAGCGTCTGCAGAAGACGGTCGATGGTTGCGGCGGACCCTGCCATGGTTCCGTTGATGCCTTCGCCGGCGATCAGCGTGGTGCCGCAGAGATCGCTGCCGCTAAACAGGGAGAGCAATTCCTCTCTCAGACCGGTGGGGTCGGGAAGCCGGATGAAGCGGTAGAAGGCTGCAATCGTATAGTTCACGCTCGTTAATCATAAATTGTCTCTTCTGGTTTGAACTGACAGATCGCGGGAACCTGATGAATCAGGCGGAATGAGCATGAACCATTGCATCTAAGATCAAAGAGATGAAGAGGCTGCAGTATTACCGGGATGTTCCGTTCCGCAGGCTGTGGTCGCTCTATGCTGCGGTGTTCTGCCTGTTTGCATTAACAGGGATCCTTGGTGACCTGCTGAATCTGGGGCGGACACCGTATGCAATTGTGTTGCTGAATGCCCTATGCAGCGGATTCGTGTCGATAATGTATCTTCACGTGGGGACCCGGCTGAATCCACGTTTCTTCCTCCATGCCACACTGCTGCAGATTCCCCTGTGGCTGTTGTTTGCTTTGACAGCAGGATGGATGAAGTCTCACCTTGGCCTGCAGCCCGTAGCGACAGCGAAGGGTGTGCCGATGGCGGGCGGCGTAATGCTCGTACTCGTGGTGGTGTCCTATTCTCTGTTTATCCGCTTCCTGCGTGGCGAAGGGCAGGAGGCGTTCCGGCTGCGCAATGAGCTGGAACTTGCGCATGGTATTCAGAAGACCCTGGTCCCCCCGGTCTCGATGCGTACGGACCATTACGAATTGTATGGAAGGTCTGACCCGAGTGAGAAAGTGGGAGGTGACCTGGTTGATGCGGTGACTCTGGAGGATGGATCCACCGTCGCCTACATTGCAGACATCGCGGGGCACGGGCTGCAGGCAGGCATTCTGATGGGCATGGTGAAGACCGCTACGAGAACTGCGCTGCTGGAGGGAAATTCGCGTCAGCCCGAAGAGTTGCTTGGAGGTTTGCTTGACCGTCTGAACCGCGTGCTGCCCGGAGTGAAGGAGCAGCAGATGTATGCAACCTTTGCAGGCTTTTCGTTGCGAGAGGACGGCGAGGTGGTGTATGCGCTGGCTGCTCATCCGCCTTTCCTGCACTATCACTCCCCTGAGAGAGTGCAGCTGATCTCAACGGAGCAGTTTCCGTTGGGCCTGTTGCCGGTGGCAGAATTTCCGACTGCGCGGACGAAGATGTCTCCCGGAGAGCTGCTGATCGTAGTGACAGATGGAGTTCTGGAAGTATGCAACGAGGCGGAGGATGAATTCGGTGTAGATCGCCTGCGAACCGTGGTGACGGAGTATGCCGACACCGCTCTTCCGGAGCTAACCGAGGCGATCCTGCGAGAGGTGAGGAAGTTTGGTAGGCAGGTGGACGATCAAACACTCCTGCTGGTACGCCGGCTGGGCTAGCAATACGAACTACAGAGTCTGATTTGACAAGATGCCTTTGCGTGGAGTTACTATACCGGTAGGTTAATTAACCTGTTGGTATAATAATGAGTGACCCTTTGAGCACGACCTTTGCGGCGCTGGCGGATCCCACCCGCCGGGCGATTCTGTCACGTCTCCTTATCGGGGAATGCTCCGTAAGCGACTTGGCAGAACCCTTTGATATGACGTTGCCTGCAGTCTCCAAACACCTTCGGGTGCTTGAGCGTGCGGGCCTTGTGACCCAAAGACGGGAGGCACAGTGGCGGCACTGCCGCATCGAAGCGCGCCCCTTGCGGGAGGTGGTGGATTGGACCGAGAGCTACCGCCACCTATGGGAGGAGCGCCTCGATCGGCTCGATCTATATCTCAAACAGATGAAGACAAAGGAGAAGCGAAATGGTCGGAAGCAGCGCAAGAAATAGCGAAACATTCATCGTGACAACGCCATCTGAGACGGAGATCAGCATGACCCGTCTCTTCGATGCGCCGCGCGAGCTGGTATTCGAAGCGATGTCGAAGCCTGAGCACATTAAGGAGTGGTGGGGCCGCCTTGGCGAGGGCTACTCGGTGCCGGTGTGCGAGGTCGACTTCCGTGTCGGAGGCAAGTGGCGCTTCGTAAACCGGCATCCGCATGGCGACGCGGCGTTTCACGGCGAGTATCTCGAGATCGATGCTCCAGGCCGTATCGTCTTCACGGAGATATACGAAGCGTTCCCAGATACCGTGTCAGTGGTGACCTCGGAGCTGATTGATGAGGCCGGGAAGACGCGATTCAAGGCAGTGGTGCGCTATCCGTCGATGCTGGTGCGCGACGAGGTGATCAAGTCAGGCATGGCTCGTGGAGCGGGAATCAGCTACGACCGGCTGGAAGATCTGTTGGAGACGCTGCAACGGGCGTGACTTGGTTCGGCTAAGGAGAGGCCGCGACTATTCGCGGCCTCTCTGGTTTCTGATTTGCTCTCAGCGCAAATGATCTGCTCAAGCGGAATAACGCCTGCCCCCATGCCGTTGCTGTCGCTAGTGCGCGCGTTCCCTGCATCGGGGTTCGCCTGCTGCATCGTGCCGTCCGATGAAAGACGTAAGGTGATAAGGAAATGCCGCCTCTGGCGTAGTGATAGACCACACGCCGACGATGGCGGGGTGACCGTCGCTTGAGTGGCAACCGACTGAAGCAAGGCAGAGAGCAACTGCAACATGAGCAATAGAAGGGGATGCGCATATCAAGGGAGGATAGCGTTAGCCCGACCCTCACGCGTCTCCAATTATGCGCGGGATCGGCAGCAGCCACTATTTTGAGGGTAAGATTCGCTCACTGAGCTGAGAAGGAGGAAATATGAGCGCCATCAACGGCGTGGCAGTTGCAACAGTCTCAAATGAAGTGGATCCCCTGGCAAAAGGCCGTGTTCAGATCCGTATGCCGAACCAGATTTCTCGCGACGCGCAGGTGTGGGCACCGGTCGTGAGCAGCGCCGGTTCCGTTTGGCGACCCGACGCGGGCGATGAGGTCCTGGTGGCGTTTGAGAACGGTGATTCTGCTCGGCCCTATGTGATAGGGCTGCTGTGGAAGGCCAGTTCGCCTCCGCCTGACCAGAAAGGTACCGAAATGGTGCATCTTCCTACCGGGACTTCGTTGCACCCGATTGCGGGAGGTGATGGCGCAAGCGCATGCGCGACGACTGCGGACCTTCAGAGACAGGTGGCGCCGTGGCTTGCGTCGACTGAGTGCCTGCTGAGAGTGCTTGCATTGCTGAAGCCCTTGATCGACGTTGTGAAGGCGTTGCCTTCGCCGCAGCCGAGATCACTCGTCGAGTTTGCCAAAGCTGCCGAATCTCTTCAACCTTACCTGCTGATGAATACGCCGTTGTCTGCAATTCCTCTGGTGAAGGATCTGCTGTGCCTCACGCTGCAGTCGCTGACATGCCTGCAATCGTTGCCGCTATCGGACCAGGCTCGTGCAGCGGTCGGGATTCAAGGCGTTCTGGATCTCGGCTCGGTGTTTTTCAGTATTGCCGGCGTGTCGCCGATACGGCTGTCTGTGCTCAGCAATCCTGCCGAGCTAGTGGCGGATATCAGCACGATACAGGCAGCGGTCGCTGCACTCGACGGCTGCGTGTAGTCAGTTGCAAAAGCAAAGGTCGAGTTCAATATCGCAGATGCGCTAGAAATCGAGCGCCACATTGGAATACGTGGGATCCCGAAACGTAGACTCGAGAGCTTGTTTCAGCGGTGTCGCTCGCACGCGGAAGATCCCGGGCCAATCAATGACTTCGAAGACATCCGGAGTTACGAGCGCCTGCAGTTGTTTGGCAGTAAACGGCGGATTTTTGTCCACCAATGCATTGGCCTTTAGTAGAAGCAAGAAAAGACCGTAAGGAATCTTCTGAATGCGCGCCCGCGCATTTACGGCGTGTTTCACCAAACGGATCAAGTCGATGTAGTCGATTCGCTCCTGTCCCGTGATGTTGTAGGCGCCCACGATCTCGTTTTCAATCGCAGAGGCAATGATGTCGGCAAAGTCCCCAGCATAGAGTGGTTGACGAAGGAATTTGCCATCTCCGGGGATCGGGAAGACGGGCACCTTCTGCATAAAGCGCGCCAGCCATCCCACATGTTTGCGGTCAAACCATCCGAACATCAAGGTAGGTCGCAGAACCACTTGCCGTATTCCGGAGGCCGCGATCAGTGCCTCCTGTGCCTTCTTAGTTTCCGTGTAGTCGTCGATCGCCATTGAGTTCACGACGGACGAAGAGATATTTACGATATAACCAACGTTGTTCCTATGAGCAGCTTCGAGAAGGCGCTCGGTAGCTGTGATGTTGTTCGAAACAAACTCTTCATGATGAAGGCCACCAATTTGCGCGTGCGCGCTTACGAGGTGGGTGCATCCTTCCATCTCCTTCTGCCACGCACCGGGTTTGGAGATATCTTCGGTGACCACGTTGATCTCGGGGTGAAATCGTCGGAGAATAGCTGTATTCACGGGATGCTTATCGATCGCGACAATCTCCCCAAGATTCCGCAATTTTAAACGCGGAATCAGATTTTGCCCGACTAGGCCGGCTGCGCCGGTGATAACAATTTTTGTAGGTGACATGCCCTTCATTGAGACGGCATCACAGCCGTAATGCGTTTTATGCCGAGGAATTTTTTTATGCAGCGGGTGCTTTCTCTCATAAGAACACGGCTGCCTGTGGTTGCCGCGGTTGCTTTCGTCGCAATTGTCCTAGGAATGGGCGTGCACCGGCACGGGACTCTTCGTCTTGCATTTCGTGCCTTCAGGGTCGATTCATCCGTCAGCTTTGCGGATACGCGAACTGTAACTAACTCAATCGATTGCCTCCTCAGCGGACAAGATCCCTATACCGTTCGCAGCTTTGACCTGCAGAACCGCGTCTACAACTACCCACCAATCTGGTTGGGGCTTCGATATTTTGGTGTTACCGGCCAGTCGACGAACCTGATGGCGGGAATTATGACAGCGATTTTCATCATCGCTTTACTGTTCCTGTTTAGCGTGAGGAGTTGGGCTGGAGCGATCCTTGTCTTTTTGGCGCTTATCTCGCGCCCCATCCTGTTTGCAATCGAACGCGGCAATATCGATCTGATTATATTTTCTCTCTTGGTCTTCGGATTTTTTCTCATCGAGCGGCAAAGGAAGGAAGTCAAAGGAGTCTACGAAGCTGTTCTGATCATCGTGCTCGTCGTTCTTAAGCTCTTTCCCATCGCAGCGGTTGTAGTCTTCATTAGAAACCGGCGCGGACTTCTAACCTCGCTCGCCGTCGCCGCCCTTTCGATTGCTGCCTTCCTGATCACGAGTGGTCGAAAAGTCCCCTTGATTTTGAGGAATACGCCTCAGATGAAGTATTTCTCCTACGGGGCCTATCCAGCCCTCGCCGCCATAGTTGGTCAGATCTCACCTACCCTGGGAAAGACTGTCGACGAACATCACGGAATTGCCTCCCTGACAGCAATCTTCCTGGCATGTCTTGCTGTGGCGGTCGGTACAAGATACAGGCAGCGTCTCTATCGGTTTCTCCCCGACCTCAACTTTGATACTGCGATCGGCTGCATCGCGATATCGTGCCTGGCAATTTATTTGTTCAGCTTTGTGAGTGGCGCGAGCTTTGAATACCGACTTATTTTTCTCTTAGGACCGCTCGCCTTCCTTATAGAGGGCATCAGGCCCGGTGATCGGTTCCGTGCGCTTCCTGCCAGCGCCTTGATTGTGCTGTTTCTTGCGACACGTTCCGAATATCATCAGCTGGCGAACGAGCTTGTAGACATTGCCGTATTTGCCGGGTCGAGCGCGTGGCTCGGCGCAACGCTAATGGCGAACCTGCAGATCTCGAGCCAAAGAACGGAGCAAACAGGAGAGTCCAGTGACGCTCTCTCATATGGCTCCAGGTTCAGGGCTTGAGCTCGCTCTAGTGATCCACTGACGCCGAGATGAAGCTGCCTCATGACGAGCACAGCGGGAATCAGAGCATCAGCTTACCCGTGATGCACGTTCGGACCGCTCCGCCGACCCATATTTGGGAACCATCCTGTTTGATGTGGATACGGCCCATACGCCTCAGGGCTTCTCCCTGGCTCACGACGTATTCAGGGGGCGCCATGTGACTTTTGATGAGCCACTGTGCGAGGCCGGCATTCAAACTTCCGGTAACCGGGTCTTCATGGCCGACACCTTCCGCACTGAAGGCGCGCACCTCAAATTGAGCCGACTGTCCCTTCTTTCTGGGGATTGAATGCTGCAAAGGCTCCTACCTTAAGCCCGGCCAGGATCGAGTAATTCGGACGGAGCGCCATAACTTCGCTCCGCGAGCGCAGCATGACCGCCAGCCACGGCGATCCGTTGTCGACCCAGTTTGAGGCAGTGATTGCGTCTGACGCGAGGCCGAGGCCCTTGACGACGCGAGCCAGAATCTCAGGCTCCACTGGCCCGCTGCGGATCAGCTTGGGAGCCGCGAACGCGAGCCCGTCAGCAGAGCGACGGATGGGAACGAGGCCAATGCCGCATTCCTGCATGATTTCGTTGCCTTTTGCTACGCCACCCGTAGCTAACCAGACGTGACAGCTCCCCAGAGTAGGGTGACCGGCAAAAGGCACCTCGCCCTCTCGGTTAAAGATGCGGACACGGTAGTCTGCCCCAGGCGATTTCGGTTTTACAAGAAAGGTCGTTTCACTAAGATTCGTCCAGTTTGCAAAGGCCTTCATCTGCTCATCGCTTAATGTGTCGGCGTCAATCACTGTGGCGAGAGGATTGCCAAGCAGAGCTTTGGATGAAAACACGTCGACTTGCTGAAAGGCGTATACGGTCGCGCCGTCCTGCGTCGATTGTTTTTTGCTTTGTTCGGCGTTGAGCGGGTATATCGCAGTCGTGACTGTACTGGCTGCGGCGAAGTTGAGAAACCTGCGTCGATCAATCGGCATGGCCTTCAATGGTATATGTAGACGGCTCGGGCCAGATTTCGGAGGCCAGGGGATTTTGCATCTTCGCCTTCACCACCTCCCGATCAAACCTGCATGGTGGCATGACGAGGAAGGTAGCAAGCTCACACCACGTTGTTGATGTATTTCTAAATGGATCGCGGTTACGTATTCTGTTGGTGACGTCATGGCGCAAACCACACAGTACCTTTCCAGCAAAGCACACTATGAAATTCTTGACGGCCTGCGCGGTGTTGCCGCAATGGCGGTCGTCATCTTTCATATCTTCGAGACTTTTTACCTCGGTAATGCGTTTACGCATCCGTTCAACCACGGATATCTGGCCGTGGACTTTTTCTTTCTGCTTTCAGGATTCGTGGTGGCCTATGCCTACGATGATCGCTGGAACAGGATGTCGACGTGGGATTTCTTCAAGCGCCGATTGATCCGGCTGCAGCCGATGGTCGTGATGGGCAACATTATCGGGGCATCGATGTTTTACCTGCAGGCAGGACCAACGTTCCCGCTGATTGCCGCAACGCCAATGTGGAAGATGCTGCTGGTGATGCTGGTCGGTTGCACAATGCTTCCCCTGTTGCCGTCGATGGACATTCGCGGATGGCAGGAGATGCATCCGCTGGATGGCCCGGCGTGGTCTCTCTTCTTCGAATACGTCGCGAACATCCTTTATGCGCTGGGTTTGCGCAAGGTGTCGAACCGCGTGCTGGCCGTGCTCACGGCGCTTGCGGCTGGGCTTCTGCTTCACCTGCTGTTGCTGGGACCACGCGGCGACGTGATCGGCGGATGGATGATTAATCGGGAGCAGTTGCACATCGGCTTTGCGCGCCTGCTGTTTCCGTTCTTTGCTGGAATGCTGCTGATGCGAACGGGCAAACGCATCCATGTACGCGGGGCCTTTGCGTGGTGCAGCCTGCTGCTGCTCGTCGCGTTCGGTATCCCGAGGCTCGGCGGACCGCACCACCTCTGGATGAATGGCTTGTACGAGGGCATCGTCATCATTGTCGTCTTCCCTGTCATCATCGCGATGGGAGCGGGAGACAACGTGCGCGGCGGCATGGAGGAAAAGGTCTGCCGCTTCCTGGGCGAGATATCCTACCCGCTCTACATCACGCACTATGCGCTGATCTACACGTATACGGCGTGGGTCGCCGACAAGAAGCCGCCAGTTACGCAGAGCGCGCCGATGGGTGTGGCGCTGTTTGTGGCGGCCGTGGCCATCGCTTACGGATGCCTGAGGCTATACGACGAACCGGTAAGGAAATGGCTTAGTGCAACCACAGGACGTGCCGTCGGAACAACCAGGGTCTGATAACTCGTCAGTAATTTGGTTGAGAGGAGGCCAATTACTATCGTTTGCATGCCCCGCTCCGCCTGTGCGCTGTTGATCCTGGCTACGGGAACCCTCACGCTCCAGGCTCAACGCTGCGGCGCTAATGCTCAAAGCCCGATCGCCACTGACCGCCCTTCGGTCACAAGTTCAAGCATTGTCGTTCCCTGTGGCAGCCTGCAATTTGAGAATGGCGTGCAGGAGACCGGCAGTGGGGGTCAACGAGGATTCGATCTTCCAGAGACATGGGTGCGATTTGGAATTGCCAACAAGACCGAGTTCCGTTTCTCGGCCCCGAACTACTTTTTCAATGACAATACCGCGTCCGGATTCGCCACAGGATTGGGTGATCTGAGCCTGGGTTTCAAACAACAGCTTGGTCCGACACGAGGCGGATTTAGCGTTTCGCTCATACCGTCCGTGAGTCTTCCCACGGGAGCCAACCTGATATCGAGTCATGGCTATGATCCGAGCGTCCAAGTGCCTTGGTCGCATGCGCTGGGAAAGAACTGGACGGTCGCCGGAATGTTCTCCGCGATGTGGCCAACCGACGGTGCGCAACGAAATTTGACGGGTCAATCGAGCGTATTTTTTGACCGGCAACTTACGCGGCCGTGGGATGCCTACGTGGAATATTCAGGCACCTTTCCTCAACGCGGTGGCCCGCAACACATGATCGGTTTCGGTACGGCCTACAAACCCTCGCCGCATCAGCAACTCGACTTTCATTGCAATTTCGGTCTGTCGGCAGCAACGCCTGATCACCAGATCGGCGTTGGCTATTCCGTCCGCTTCCAGGTGATTCGATCAAAGTGATGCAGCAAAAGCATGGGCGCAAAGATAGACACAGGAGACACAGAAGAGGCCGCGATTGCTCGCGGCCTCTTCTGTGTTTCTGAGTTGATGTTGTGCTTAGACCTCTTTGACGCCGTCGACGAACGCCTTCAGCTTGCGGCTGCGGCTGGGGTGGCGCAGCTTGCGGAGGGCCTTGGCTTCGATCTGGCGGATGCGCTCGCGGGTGACCTGGAAGGACTGGCCGACCTCTTCGAGCGTGTGCTCGGAGCCGTCTTCGAGGCCGAAGCGCATCTTGATGACGCGCTCTTCGCGCGGCGTCAGGGTGCGGAGGACCTGCGAGGTGTACTCCTTGAGGTTGACGCTGATGACGGCGTCGGACGGGCGAGACGGCCATGCGGTCTTCGATGAAGTCTCCGAGGTGCGAGTCTTCCTCTTCTCCGATGGGGGTCTCGAGCGAGATGGGCTCCTGCGCGATCTTGAGGACCTTGCGGACCTTCGCGACGGGGATGTCCATGCGGCGGGCGATCTCTTCCGAGGACGCTTCGCGGCCAAGCTCCTGCACCAGCTGACGCGAGGTGCGGATGAGCTTGTTGATGGTCTCGATCATGTGCACCGGGATGCGGATGGTGCGGGCCTGGTCGGCGATGGCGCGGGTGATGGCCTGACGGATCCACCACGTGGCGTAGGTCGAGAATTTGTAACCGCGACGGTACTCGAACTTGTCGACCGCCTTCATCAGGCCGATGTTGCCCTCCTGAATGAGGTCGAGGAACTGCAGGCCGCGGTTGGTGTACTTCTTCGCGATGGAGACGACGAGGCGAAGGTTGGCCTCGATGAGCTCGCGCTTGGCGCGCTCGGCGTCCATGTCGCCCTGGATCATCTCGCGCTGCGTGCGCTTGAGGTCGATCGATGGAGATGCCGGCGTCGGCTTCGAGGCGCTCGAGGTCGAGTGCGGCAGTTCTTCTGCTGGCGCTTGTACTCCTTGCGCAGCTCTTCGGACTTGGAGGCCTCGTACTTGGTGTCGAGGGTCTTGATCTGGCGCTCGAGCGTGCGCATGGAGTCGACGGTCTTGTTGACCTTGTCGAGCAGGCGCTTCTTCTCGGCGTTGGTGTACTTCAGCTCGCGGACGATGCGGTTGATGTAGACGTGCTCGCGGCCGATGAGCCAGCGGTGCTTGCGCATGTCCTTGGCCTTGGCCTTGGCGTCCTTGCCGTGCGGGCGCGGCGAGCTTCTCTTCAAGCGCGGCGATCTTCTTCTGGTGCTTGAGGATGATCGTCGATGCGGCCGACGGTGGCGCTTGACGCGGGCCTGCAGGATCTCTTCGGTGAGCTCTTCTTCGTCGAAGGTGACGACTTCCTTGATGTTGCGGACGCCGCGGCGCAGGTCTTCGCCGAGGCCGATGATCTCGCGGATGACGATGGGCGAGCGCGAGATGGCCTTCATGACGCGGAGCTGGCCGCGCTCGATGCGCTTGGCGATTTCGACTTCGCCTTCGCGGGTGAGCAGGGGGACGGTGCCCATCTCGCGGAGGTACATGCGGACGGGGTCGTTGGTCTTCTCGAGGGTTCCGGGCGAGAGGTCGAGCTCTACGTCGTCGGACTCTTCGCCGGCCTCGGGCTCGTACTTGTCGCCGCGGTCACGGTCGAACTTGTCGCCCGAGAGCACGTCGATGCCCTGAGTGTTGATGGTGGTGAGAAGGTCGTCGAGATCGTCGGGAGTGGTGATGTCGCCGGGCAGGAGGTCGTTGACCTCGCCGTAGGTGAGATAGCCCTTTTCTTTGCCGGTGTCGATGAGCTTGTCTATGTCTTCTTCGTACTTGTCAATTTCTTCAGCCACGAGGGTGCGCACTCCTGCAAATAAACTTTTTTATTGGGATTCCCGCTTGGGCAAGGTTCTGTAGTATCCGAGGCGGAGCTATCCCTGGGTTGTTCCGTAATGGGCAGGGAGCAGATAGCGGTTTAGACCGCTTTGGCCAGCCGGAACCTTCAGAAGGTCAGGGCATACGAGGGCACACTTCCCCAGCGAATCACAGGATACCACACTTATTTAGACGATTTCAGGGCCGAAAAGATTCGGCGCTGGGTCGCGTAAAGGCTCGCCTTTTGCGCCATTTTGGTGGCTCGGACACCGGCGTAAGTGGATATCGGTGCCGTTTGCACCATAATCGTGGCCACAATGGGTGCAGCGCAGGTGATAGATGGTCTGCCCGGGGAAGGTCTGGGAAGGAAACCCGGTGCGGCGGATGACTTTCTGGCCGTGGGGATTCGTATAGCCGGGGTCGGTTGTCTTATGGCGGAGCATACTGGATGGAGGCCTAAGCCTCCATCCTAAAGCCTTTAGTTACTTCTTGCACGCCGGATTGTTCGCCTTCGCGACTCCCAGGAAGGTGATGGTGGTGGGCGCGAGGCTAATCTTCCCCGCAGGCATCGGTGTTCCGGTTAAGGCAGGCAGGTTGCCGTGGTTGTCGAGCATCAGATCAACTCCGTTGAGGGCGACTTCGGTGCTGGTCAGGTTGTCCGAGGCCAGCGTGTAGCGAAGCGACTCAGTGGGCAGAGTGATCTCATGAGCGGCGTTGCGGTCGGCGTTGATGGCGAGGATGGCGACTCCACCCGGCTGGTTGCGCAGGCAGTGGGCGTAGAGGTAGACGCCGGGTGCGTCAGAGGAGCCGGCATCCAGGACAGTGGTTCCCATCATCCGGCGCCACAGCAGGGCGGCCCAGTAGTTGGGGCGTGGATTCAAGGTGTCTTCGTCGATCAGGGCGTAGTCGCTGGCGGCAAGCGTGTTGTGGATTACGACATGAACACCTTCGCGGGCAAGCGCACCCAATTGATTGAGGTATCGGAAGCTGTCGAGGAAGGTGGAGGCCCAGGGATCGCCACCGCAGGCGGCCTCACCCGTCTCGGTGAGCCACAGCGGCTTGCCCGGCAGATACCTGTCGCGCAGCGCGGCGTAGAAGGCTTCGTCGCGATTGGTGCGGATGAGCCAGTCCTGGGTCAGCGCCGTCTCGGCCGTGTCTTTCGAGGGCTGTCCGGGACGCTGACAGCGGCGGGAGACTCCACCGTAGAAGTGGTAAGAGAAGGCATTGAGCCCTTCCGTGCCGGCCGCATCGAGCATGTCCGTCGTCTTCAACATCTTCAGGCCGATGGGCGGGTTCGAGGCAAATCCCAGTTCGCCGACCGAGCCGGGACCCAGGATCGTCATCTTAGGCGCAGCCTTCGATATGTAGGCATGAAAGGCCTTGTAATCGCGTCCGTAGGCATTGGCGTCGTAGTCCTTCGGCACGCTGCTAATGGAGGCGAAGGTGGGCTCGTTGAACATCTCTGCCGCCGCGATGCTGCCCCCGTTGGCGCGAGTGAAGGCAAGCACCTTTTTCGCTTCCACGGGCGTCCAGACGCCGTTGGCATCCCGCACACCGGTGCTGACGGCGAAGGAGGAGACAAGTTGTGCATCCGCGGCCTTTGCGAAGTCGATGACACCCTTCCACTCTTTGCGGGTCAGCACACCACCGAATCCAGTTGGAGGCTTCTCAGGCGCCGGTGTATCTGAATCGTGAAAGTAGGTGGAGTTGGCCCAAGTGCCGCTGACGCGCATATACGACGGCCCGAGCGCGGCGGCAAGCTTGCGAAGCTTTGGGTTCGAGAGATCGAGAGGCGGACGATAGCGGTACAGCGAAGGGTCCATGCCCGCAGGGACGGAGGCGCTCGAGTCTGGCTGCGCTGGAGGTGCGGCCTCAGCCTTCTTCTTGTAGGGCGCCCAGAAGCGTCCGCCGGTGACCTCGACCATCTCCACGTTGAAGGACTGAAAACGGGGACTGATGGTCCCGACGCGAGGCAGCGCAGAGGGCGTAATGGAGGCTGCCTGCGCTGCAACGAAATTGGGCGCTAAAAAGGAGAGGGCAAGCAGGGCAGTGGTCGAAGCTGGTTTAAACAAACGATTCCTCTTTCCTGTTCGCAATGGGAGCGATTTGAGGTGGAGAAGATATAGTTCGCGGATCGCACAAATGTCAAACAGCAAATTGCCGACGCTTAGACGCTCTCTTCTGGAGGATTGAGGCCGGGCGTGGGGGCGCGGCGCAGCCGGCTCATCAGAGTGCCCAGGCGCAACGACTGCGGGTAGTGAAGCATGCTCGCAAAGAAGGCTGCCGGCGTGTCGTGCGAGAGCCGAATTGTCGCAGGCAGCACATAGAAATTCATCACCAGTTCTGAGACGAGCAGCGAAGCAGCCGCCCAGTAGAGTCCAAGATGCTTCGCCAGCAGATAGGTCAGCACCACTGTGATGCTGGTGCCAAAGAGATACCAGGCAGCTAGGCGTTGGTGCTGGTTAACCGCAGCGAGCAGAGTTGAACTGGTCGACCAGAGTGAGTTGGCAATGACGACCAGCAGAAGAATGCTGACCAGTCCACGACTGGGTGGAACATGGCCGCCGGTCCAATGCGTCAGAAACCAGGGGCCAAGCGTCATCATGGTGGCCACGATGATGATCGCGATGATGAGCGCCATCTGACAGGCGCGGCGATGCAGGGTGCGGGTAAGAGCAATATTGTTTTGTCCAAAGGCGCTCGACATCTCAGGCCAGAAGGTGTTGTTGACCATCTGGACGATCTGCAGGGCTACGCGCGATACCGTGCGTGCCGTGCCGAAGATTACGACGGACGTTGGCCCGAGAGCATAGCCCACGGCCATCAGAGTTCCCTGCAGGTTGAACGCGTTGCCGATCGGGAAAGGCCATGAAGGCGAACGCGGGCGCTGCGAGGCGGCGTATTTCGGCGAAGCTGGCGTAAGACCAGCCGTAGCGGATCCAGGGAATCTCGCGCCGCACCATCATGCACATGACGAACGTAAAAAATGCATTGGTCGCCGCGAAGACCAGCGCGGTGATACGTGCGCCGCCCCCGAGGCAGACAGGAATAAGCATCGCGCCAAAGGCGGTGAGGGAGAAGACACTCTTGATGAACGAACCGTAGGCATACCGGCCAATGCAGCGATACGCCGACTGAAGCAGCGCCTCAAGTTGCCCGAGAAGCACGGAGCAGCCGAGGTAGAAGATGATCCACTTCGTATCGGTCTCGCCGATAGCGTGCAGCCTGAGGTAGTGAGCAGCAGGGAACAGATAGAGAGCGGCGCTGAGCACAAGCAGACACGTCGCGCAGATGATGGTGATAAGCCACCAGCAGCTCTGAAAGACACGCAGAGCACCTTCGCGGTCGCCGCGCGCGGTCATCATCGTCATCTCGTTGCCAGCGACGTTGCCGAAGCCGAAGTTCGAGATGTTGAGGTACGACGGGACGGCGGTGACGATCATCCATTCCCCGTAGAGAGGGACACTCCAGAAGTGCAGGAAGACGGGCACCTGGACAAGCTGAACGATGGTAGCGGCGAGCTTCGAGATCCAGTTTGAGAGGAAGCCGAAGAAGAGGCGTCGCTTGGTCGAGGAGTCCATGGGTGTCGTTTCGCCTATCGCCGCTGCATCGCGGCCTGCAGCCGCTGGGCCAGTGGGCGGACGAGATTTTTACCCTGGTTGAGGACATCGCGCAGATTACGTGGCAGCGGTCGGCCTTCGGCGAAGTCGCGCAGCAGATCTTCTGAACCAGTGGTGCGGGCCCATGATTCGAAGAGCGGTACGGCTTCGGCGCGCTCTTCGGGCGTGAGCTTGTTCTGCGCGGAGGTGAGGTAACGGAGGAAGTTCTCGCGGCTGGACGCGAGAATCCACGAAGTGTCTTTCATGCAGGCGCGTTCCGCGGCGAGCGGGAAGACCTCACGGGTCATGCGCTCTTCGTCGCGAATCCACATGCCCAGGCGTTTTCGAAACTTGTCGCCATCGTGGCCCACGCGGTAGCCGCTGACGATCTCGTTCTCGTAGATGAAAGAACCAAAAGGTCCCATCAGTACCATGAGCGCCCAGTCGGCTAGCGACTCGAAGCTTGCGGGAATTCCGTCGGAGCGCCGATACGCCTCGCGCTTGAGTGCGAAGGCAGCGAAGCTGACACGAGGGCCGTTGCGTTGCGACAGGATAGTGTCGGGCGGCATTTCGACGGCCGGCGTGCGAAGAAAGTAGTTTGTGCTGAGACGCTTACCCTGCGCGTCGATGTTCTCCCAGCCAGCGCGGACAAGTGCCGCGTCGTCGCGGCGCACGGCTCCGCGGGCAAGCACCTCGCAGAAGTTGGGACGCGCGACATCATCGCTGGAGAGCAGCGAGATCCAATCGCAGGTCTGGCTTTCGAGCGTGAAGTTGTACTGACCGGTGAGATTCACACCCGCAGGAGGCTTCACTGCCCGAACGTGCTTTGCGTACTTGGCGATGATCTCAGGGGTTGAGTCGGTGCTGTAGTGGTCGGATATGACGATCTCGTCCGGCGGACGAGTTTGGTTCAACAGCGAAAGGATCGTCTCCTCAAGGAAGTCCGCCTGATTGTATGTGGGGATTCCTACCGAGAAGGTCACTGCCTGGCTCATCACTTCGATTGTAGCTTGGCATGTTCGGGTTATGGAGCCGCAGACGCTCCACTAAGGTCGTAGATGCTTGTGCGAAGGTCGCGCTGCTGAAAGACCGCCGCAGGCGGCTGGCAGAAGTCGGCGGCCATGTGGGGCGAGGCTGGGCCTGCCTGGTACGGCTCTGCGATGTGGACGCACCCGGTCGCGTATGGCGGATAGGTAGTGGCGATGTAATACCGAACGCCGTATGTCGCGAGCGCGGTGCGCAAAGGCACCTGCTGCTGGATATTGTCGAGGAAAGCCTTGTCCATCACGAGGCCTTCGGTCTGGATGATGGGTTCGGGCAGTAGGTAGGCGACCATACCCGAGCGGTCGCCCATCGCGTACACGCCGGGATGTTTGGCGGCGAAGCCACGAACCTCTTCTGCAATCTCTAGTAGCTGGTACTGCGCTCCCGTTGCGCTGTGTGTGCGGAAGATGAGAGCGAGCATCACTAACGCGGCAACGTAACCGACGACTGGTTGCTGCAGAATGCCCGCCGTGGGAGCCCACATGCAGAACAACGCGAAGGCAACGCAGAGCGCGATGCGGAACGTGTAGAAGTACCATCCCCAGAGCTGCCAGTCGCTGAGGCAGGAGAGGATGCTGAGGTAGACGAAGGGAAAGACCAGCGCGACGGGATAGAGCACCCGTTGCATCGGCGTAAGACGCTTGTAGAGAAATGGCAGCAGGCCGATCGCGAACACGACGGGAACGACGCTGAGCAACTGCGACTTCTGTTTGCCATAGAGGCTGTGGAACGCGGGATTCGACGGCAGGTGGTTGAACTTAAGCTGCTTCGCCATGCCGGAGACAGGAAGCCATGTGTGGAAGAAGACCTGGTTGGATAGAAAGTAGATGGCGAGCGGGAGAAGGCCTATGGCCAGCCCGATGAGGTGTTCACGCCGCAGCGAGCGCCGTGTGGCGGAATTCAGCAGCAGCGCGGCGAAGATCAACGCAGCCATCATCATGCTGTCGAGCCGAGAGAGGACCATCGCAGAGACGAGCAGCCCGAGGCATGCGGATTGCCACAGCCCGCGCTGCCACCACTCTGTCTTCTGCGCGACGACGAGCACAACAAGCGCAAGCGGCACGGTAAGTATGACCTCCATGCCGCCAGTGAAGATATGTAACGAATACAGCGCAACGTACGCAGCGAGCGCACTGGCGATGATTTTGCCGCCGCCGGAGAGGCGAATGAGCGTTCGCGAGAGGAAATAGGCTGCGACCGTGGAGATAAACGAACAGGCCGACAGAAAGATGAGTATCGCGCGCGGCTTCGAAGTAAAGAAGCTGAAGACGGTTAGGACCATCATCCACAGCGGGTGATAGCCGTTGGTCGCTACGACGCCGTTGAAGGTCGAGCCTGCACCGTGCGCGAGGTTCTGCGCGATCTTCAGATAGTAGAAGAAGTCGTCTTCCTCATAGGTCATCCACGGAAGACCGGAGTGCAGTGGCTCGAGCAGGCTTCTGCCCACGCCGAAGACAAGGCCAATAGTAATGATGGTCGGGATCCATCGATTCAAAGCGCCCAGCCAGCCTGATTGATTGTCGCGGGGAGTTTCGACTGGCACGGCTTCCTCTGTACTTCTCTGCATATGTCCGGAGAATACACGGCGTTTTAATGTTCGCGAAGTTGACGGTTGAGCAGACTGAGTTCGTTAGTGAGTCTTGTGTGCATCTCCTGATCTCCTCGACGTTCAGCCTCGGTAACAAGCGCGCGTAGTTCGCGCTGGCGACGTTGCATGTGTCGATATTGAAGAGTATGGAGCGCGTCCTCAACCTGCTCGGCAAGTGAAGCCTGCGGGGTAGCGCCTTCAGCTGGTTCAGCGGTTTGCTCGAGTGCGCGGGCGAGCAACACCCGGCTTGGTTGATCAGGTGCAGCATCCAGCGGATTCTCGGGCGCGGGTGCAAGCGCGAGCGCTTCGAGGATCGCAGAGGACGGGAGGCCGTCGTACCACTCAGGGTGTTCGGCGAGGCGTGTCGCGGCAAGCGTGCGAGCGGGATCGGTGTCGGGAAGCACGAGTGCGCGGAGCAGGATGCGTTCGGTCTCGTTGGCGGGGTCGTGCGCGTGCGAGCGCACGCTTTCGACGCGGCTGCGCGGCGGCCTGGCGTAGCTCCTGCCGCAGGATCGCGGAGTCGATGCCGAGTTTTTGCGCGGCGTCGGCGGCGAATTCGTCGCGCTGCAGCGCCGAAGGCATGCGGCGGATGTGCGGCAGCAGGAAGTTCATCGCCTTCACCTTGGCGTCGGCGGTGCGTGCGGGGCTAAGTGCGCGGGCGCGATCGATAAGGTAGTCGGTGTGCCGCTTGGCTCCGCGCAGCGCGGCCATGTAGGCCTCGAGCCCGTGCTCGCGGACGAAGCGGTCGGGATCGAGGCCGCCTTCGAGCGTGACGATCTTCACCTCGAAGCCCTCTTCGGTGAGCAGCGGCGATGGACTTTTCTGCGGCGTTGGCTCCGGCGGTGTCGGGGTCGAAGTTCACGACGACGCGTTTGGTGAAGCGCGAGAGCAGCCGCACCTGCGCTTCAGTAAATGCGGTGCCGGAGGTCGCGAGCACGTTGCGAATCCCGGCCATGAAGACCGAGATGCAGTCCATCTGGCCTTCGACCAGCAGCGCGAAGTCGTGCGCGCGCATGTCGGCCTTCGCCTTGTCGAGATTGAAGAGCACCTGGCCCTTGGTGTAGAGCGCGGTCTCGGGCGAGTTGAGGTACTTGGCGATGTCGCGGCCCTTCTCGTCCTGCGCGTCGAGAGCGCGCGCCGTGAAGGCGATGGTCTTGCCCTGCTCGTTGGCGATGGGGAAGGTGATGCGCTTGCGGAAGCGCGCATACATCTGCCCCTGCGAGCCGTCGGCCTGTTCCTTCGCGGAGAAGAGGCCGCTGGCGCGCAGTACGTCTTCGCTGAAGTGCTGGCGCCAGCGCGTTGCGCATGTGATTGAAGTCGTCTGGCGCGTAGCCGATGCGGAACTTCGCGATCGTCTCCGGCAGTGACGCCGCGGCCGGTGAGGTACTCGCGAGCGCGCGCGGCCTCGGCGGACTTCAGTGCCGCTTCGAAGTACTGCGTCGCGGCTTCGTGGATATCGATCAGCTGGCGGCGCAGGCCTGCCTCGCGTGCCTCTTCGGGCGAGGTGAACTCGCGCTTCGGCAGCGGGATGCCGGCCTTCTGTGCGACGGCGCGTACGGCCTCGGGGAAGCTGATGTTCTCCAGCTTCATCACGAAGGTGAAGACGTCGCCCTTTCTCGTGGCAGCCGAAGCAGTAGAAGTAGCCGTGCGTGGCGTTGACCGAGAAGGAGCCGGTCTTTTCCTTGTGAAAGGGGCAGAGGCCGGTGTAGTTCTGCGCGCCGGTCTTGCGCAGCTTCACATACTCGCCGACGATGCGCACGATGTCGGCCTGCTGCTTTACGAGTTGGGCGAAGTTATCGGACACCTGTGTGATTTTGCGGGGTGCAGGATTTGAGTTTAAACTGACGCGGCCGTACGGCGTTTCCCGGGCGCTCGATCCCCCTGCAAGCGGAGTACAAAAAGTTGCGGTGGAAGACACAACTTTAGTTGCAGGAGTGCTGCGGAAACTCACAAAATGGCAAAACTTCGCGGGTCAAAGTGTGTCTACCCTGCTGTGGTTTTGTACGTAGTTGGGTCCGAGGTATAAAGATGTTCACAACAAAGAAAATACGGGTCATGATTCTTGCCGCAGCGGCTATGGTTGCACCTTCCGTCGCTTCCTTTGCGTCGGTCAATGTTGCGATTGGCGTGTCAGTCGGTACGCCTCCGCCGCCGCTGCCAGTCTATGCGCAGCCCCCCATCCCTGCGCCGGGCTATATATGGACGCCAGGCTACTGGGCTTGGGGTCCTGCCGGCTACTACTGGGTTCCCGGAGTCTGGGTGATGCCACCGCAGGTTGGCGTGCTTTGGACGCCCGGGCTACTGGGGCTGGGGCGGCGGCGCCTATATCTTCCATGCCGGCTACTGGGGACCGCACATCGGCTTCTACGGCGGCGTGAACTACGGCTACGGCTACACCGGATATGGATATGAGGGCGGCTACTGGAGAAACGGCGCCTTCGCCTACAACCGCTCTGTGAACAACATCAGCGTGGTGCATGTGACGAACGTCTACAACAAGACGGTAGTCGTGAACAACGTCAACCGCGTGAGCTATAACGGTGGCAACGGAGGCCTGCGTGTGCAGGAGTCAGCGTCTGAGCGAGTGGCCTACAGCGAGCATCACTTCCAGCCCACCCCGAACCAGATCACGCACGAGCAGGCGATGCGTGCAGATCGTGGACAGCTTGCCTCTGTAAATCACGGCCGTCCGCAGACGATGGCGATGTCGACGGTGAACGAGCGTCGTGATGTGCAGCAGCAGAGAATCGCGAACGGCGTGAGTTCCGGCCAGCTAACACCCCATGAGACACAGCACCTGGAGCACAACGAGGCGAAGATCAACCAGCAGGTACATGAGGAGCGGCAGGCCAACAACGGCCATCTCACCCAGCAGGAGCGTCAACAGGTCAATCACGAGCAGAATCACGAGAGTCAGCAGATCCACAACGAGAAGCACAACGAACAGCATGCTCCTCGGTAGAAGCTCTGGTTAGGGTACGGAGGAGACGGCTCGGGCGGTTGCGTCCGGGCCGTTCTCTTTTCGCTCGCCTAAAATAGCCTTGTGAGCCTTGAGAACGTTGCCGATCGCGTTGTTGTCGTGCTTGTGCGCGCGCGTAATCCTGGCAACATCGGGGCAGTCGCGCGCGCGATGCACGACTTTGGCTTCCGCCATCTGCGCGTGGTAAATGAATACGCGATTCCGTTCGACGAAGCGCGTTCTGCTGTGGACGCCGCTGCGGTTCTCGCGTCTGCGGAGAGCTTTTCTTCGCTTGCTGAGGCAGTCGCCGACTGTACTTTGGTGGTCGGAACAACCGCGGTGGGTGCACGCTCGCTGGAACATCCATTGCACGCACTCCCCGAAGCTGCCGCACTCATCCAAAGCCAGGTGGCCTCTGAGACCGGCCGCGTCGCCCTCCTTTTCGGTTCGGAGAAGACCGGCCTGAGCAACGATGAGCTCAGTCATTGTCACTGGCTCCTTACCATTCCTATGCAGCAACACGAAGACCTGCGCCACCCTTCGATGAACCTCGGTCAGGCCGCCGCCGTGTGCCTCTACGAGCTGGTGCGGCAGACCGGCGTCCACGCCGGTACAGGAGTTCGCGAGGCCGCCCGGGCCGATGAGATCGAGCGATTTATGGAGCTGTTTCGCGAGACGCTGGAGGCGACAGGCTACACGCGCCGCCATCCGGCAAACTGCAGTGACGAGCAGCTCCGGCGGTTGGTTCTGCGTATGGGGCTTTCGGCAGCAGATGTGCCGGTCTGGATCGGCATCCTGCGCCAGGTTTTGTGGAGGATCCATCGCAAAGCTGAGGCAAATACGGGGGTCTAAACGTCCCTATTGCAGAACACGTCTGTAGCTGTAGACTGAGCGTCACATATTCCACACACAGGCAGCAAACAGTAGTTGGAGGATCGAAGCATGTCAGGAAAGACTTTGCGCGCGTCGGCAGTAATTCTGCTGGCGTCGCTTACGGGAGCCGGTACAGCACAGCAGGGAAGGCAACTCACAACAGAAGACTACGCGCGCGCGGAAAAGTTCATGAACTACAACGTGAATCCGCTCGTCTACCACAGCGTGGAGCGGCCGGTGTGGTTGGCCGATGGGCGCGTCTGGTATCGCGATCGCGGACCCGATGGCACCACATACACGCTGGTCGATCCGGCTAAGGCGACGAAGGGTCCGGCGTTCGACCACGCGAAGCTTGCGAGCGCACTCAGCGCGGCTGGAGCAAGGGCCGACGCCCGTAACCTTTCAATTACAGAGTTCTCTCTCTCAAACAACGATCAGACCGTGACCCTTGCCATGGGGCCGCGCCACTGGACCTGCGACCTCAGCGGTGCAGGTGTGTGCAAGTCGACGGATCGCGGCGGGCAGGCTGGCCGTCCGGCTGGCGCTCGCGGCCGCGCGGCGTTTGAGCTCTCGCCCGACGGCACAAAGGCCGCCTTCATTCGCGACTGGAATCTCTGGGTGCGCGACGTGGCGACCGGCAAAGAGACGCAGCTCACAACCGACGGCGTGAAGGACTACGGCTATGCAACCGACAACGCGGGTTGGCAATCGAGCGACGGCCCGGTACTGCTGTGGTCGCCGGACTCGAAGAAGATCGCGACCTTCCAGCAGGATCAGCGCAAGGTCGGCGAGATGTACCTGGTGCCGGTCACCAACGGGCATCCCAAGCTGAAGGCGTGGAAGTATCCGCTGGTCGGCGACAAGGACGTGACGATGATCGAGCGCGTCGTCATCGAGGTCGACTCGCCTAAGGTCATTCGCCTCAAGATGCCGCCGGATCAGCATCGCTCGACCCTTTGCGATGATGTTCACTGCCGCGGCGGCGGATGGGACGACGTGCAGTGGAGCGACGACGCAACAAACAACTCGCCTTCGTCTCCACCTCGCGCGATCACAAGCAGGAGTGGCTGCGCGTTGCCGACGCTTCTACCGGCGAAGTTCGCGAGGTCATGAACGAGACCACGCCTAAGTTCTTCGAGAGCGGCAACGGCCAGCGTGAACTGGAAGTACCTCTGGGGAACCAACGAGGTGCTGTGGTTCAGCGAGCGCGACGGCTGGGGCCAGATGTACTTGTTCGATGGCGCCACCGGCAAGCTGAAGAACCAGATCACGCATGGCGAAGGCAACGTTACGCAGGTGCTGCTGATCAACGCCGCTGAGCGCACGCTCTACTTCCTCGCCGTAGGCAAGGAGAAGGGCCGCGACCCGTACTTCTCGCACTACTACAGCATCAACTTCGACGGTACCGGCCTGAAGCTGCTGACGCCGGAGAACGCGGAACACGCCGTAACGCCGTCGCCGGATGGCAAATACTTCATCGATGTCGCATCGACGGCCACCCAGCCGCAGACAACGGTCGTGCGCGACACCACTGGCAAGCTTGCGGTAGACGTAGCCAAGCAGGACATCACGAAGCTCGTCGCCGCCGGTTGGGTGCCTCCGACGCCCATCACCGTGAAGGCGCGCGACGGCAAGACCGATCTCTACGGCTTCCTGTTCAAGCCGACGAACTTCGACGCGTCGAAGAAGTACCCCATCGTCAATAACGTCTACCCCGGCCCGCAGACCGGCTCCTGCGGCGCTCGCAGCTTCTCGGCCTCGCACCGCGACATGCAGTCCTTGGCGGAACTTGGCTTTGTCGTCGTCTGCATCGACGGCATGGGAACGCCGTGGCGGTCCAAGGCGTTCCATGAGTTCTACTACGCCAACCTCGGCGACAATACGATTCCCGACCAGGTCGCCGGCATGAAGGAACTCGCGGCAAAGTACCCCTGGATCGACATCGACAAGGCGGGGATGTATGGCCACTCCGGCGGCGGCAACGCCACTGCTGCGGCGATGTTCAACTATCCCGACTTCTTCAAGGTCGGCATCGCAGAGAGCGGCAACCACGACCAGCGCGACTACGAGGACGACTGGGCCGAGAAGTGGGCTGGGCTCGAGGAGAAGAAGTCCGACGGCACCAGCAACTACGACAGCCAGGCCAACCAGAACATCGCCAAGAACCTGAAGGGCAAGCTGCTGCTGGCGCACGGAACGATGGACAACAATGTTCCGCCCAACAACACGCTGCTGGTCGTCGACGCGCTGATCAAGGCCAACAAGGACTTCGATCTGCTCCTGATTCCCAATGTGCAGCATGGTTATGCCGAGGCTTCGCAGTACATGACGCGGCGCCGTTGGGACTACTTCGTCCGTAACCTCGCCGGCAACATGCCCCCGCACGAATACCAGATGAAGTCATGGTCTGAAGCTCAGGCCGCCTTGGGTGGAGGCCCGAGCGACGACGAGCAGTAGAAAAACCCGATGGCCTGCGAAATGACAAACCGCAGGCCATCTCCGTTTAAGAATCGATTTTGGCCGTTACGATCCCGCGGCCACAGGTGCGGCACCGGCGCGCGCCACCTTCCAGCCTTCGTTCGTCTCAATCAGAAGTGCCTGACCTGGATGCGTTCCGCCGAGCTCAGTCTTCAACTCAGGGTAGGCATTCTGCGTCTCCTCAGCAGTCGCCCAGGCGGGCGCATCTGCCACCGTGTAGTGGTACCTGACCTGGGTTGTAGCTCCGCGTTCTTCGCTCGTCGGGGTTGAGCTATCGATGCTGCTGACCTTGCGACGCCCGTAGCAGAAGTTGCCGAACCCGGGCTGATCTACATCGGCTACCCACGCGGTACGTCCCTTGTCCGAGAGATCGTAGTTATTCACTTGCTTACTCGCGACAATCATTACGCGCTTCTCATCGCTCGTACGGGCCAGCAATCCCTGATCGACCAGCGCATCGTAAGGCGCTGTCTTGGCCGCGTCCGAAGTGTCTGCCTGTACCGGAAACTTCACAGATGTCTTCCACAGGCACGCCGGATGCGCGCCGTAATACGTATTGATCGCATCCGCGAAGTGAGCCGTGTTGTCGACAGACTTGTATTTATTACAACCGCTCGCAATCGTTACTGCTGCCAACGCCAAACCTAACGTCCAGCGCGAGGACCTCGTCTTCAAACCTTTCATGCGCACTTCTCCCTCAGCAGGTGGGATGCAGAAAATTGCGCTGCAGGTTCTTTGAAAATGGATGAACTGCCCAACTTCTTCTACAACCAACCCTTCGCGCGCGCAATCCTTGCGGCATCAACGCGATTGGAGGCCCCAAGTTTCGCGATTGCCTCGGAAAGATAATTCCGCACTGTGCCTTCCGAGAGCCTCAGTTCGTTCGCAATCTCGGTGCTGCTTCGCCCATCTCCTGCACGCTGCAGAATCTGGCGTTCACGATCCGTAAGCGGATCCGGCTCTGCGCTCCACGCCTCCGTCGCCAGCGCCGGGTCAACCACTCGCAATCCCTGGTGCACCCGACGCACTGCATCCGCCAATTCGGCGGCCGGCCTGTCCTTCAACAGATATCCGCGAGCTCCTGCATCGAGCGCGCGCCGCAGATAACCGGGACGCGCGAACGTCGTCAGGATGATCGTTCGCACCGACGGGTGACTCGCGCGCAGAGCCGCAGCAAGCTCTAGTCCGGTCATCGCCGGCATCTCGATATCGGTCACGAGCACATCCGGAGTCAGGCGACCCGCAGCTTCAAGAGCCTCGCGTCCATTGGCCGCCCGAGCCACCACGCTGATATCAGGCTCCAGCTCCAGCAACGCCTCCAGCGCTCCCAGCACCATGGCCTGATCTTCTGCAATCACGACGCGAATGTTCTTGCTCATTGCGTCACGCACGGCGCCGCGGCCGCTTTCTCGCTGTAGTTGGGCAACTCAATCAGCAGCCTGGTTCCCATCTTGTTATCGATAGCGAACCGTCCGCCCATCCCCTCCACGCGCTCACGCATACCCCGCAATCCATTGCCCTCCTGCAGCATCGGATGCGTGCCATCGTCTTCAATCGCAAGCGAGCTGTAGTTGTCACCGGTTGTCGCAAATCGCATCCGGCAATGCGTCGCCTGCGCATGGCGGACGATGTTCGTCACCGCCTCGCGCACGGCCAGGCAGACGACCGTCTCCTGTGCTGCGTTCAATACTGGCAATGGCGACTCACACGCCATCGCAACTCCCGCGGCCGAAAGCGTCCGGCGAGCGTTCTCCAACTCGTCCGGCAGACCGCGCGAACGATAGCCGCCAATCGCTTCACGCACCTCCGTCAGAGCGGTCCGCGCCGTGTTTTCGACGTCGGCTATCTCCTGCGCGGCACGCTCAGGATCGCGCTGCATGAGCCTTCCCGCAAGCTCGGCCTTCAGCACGATCACCGATAGCGTGTGCCCCAGCACGTCATGCAGATCACGCGCGATTCTCTCGCGTTCTGCCAGCGCGGCGAGTTGTTCAATCTCGCTTTGGGCGAGACTCAGCTTGTAGTTAGCGCGCTTCTGCTGCGCGATAAAGATGTTCGTGGTTCCGACGATCGCAATCAAAAAGACCGTCAGACCTATAGTGAAGGGTTGCAAATGCAGCAGGCGCCACTCAAGAACCAGTCCCAGTGACTGCGCCACCATGATCGCCACCGTTCGGGGAATCGAGGAGACGATGAACGGCAGAAACGCAGCGCTATAGACAAAAAAACTTGAGGCGCTGCCGTTGATTGGTAGAGCAATCACGCCCAACAGATAAAACAGTGCGAGATAGATCTGTCGCTGAAGTAGTGTACGAGCGTAAATATAAGCAACGTAGATACTCAGGAATACCGCGTAGATTGCCCCGCACTTCAGCCAGTACCCGCGCTGGTTGCGAATGATTGGTTCAACGAAGAAGAAGACTGAGTAGGCCAGCCATATAAAGCCGGTCCCTTTTTGCCTGCCGATATCCGGCCCCAGTCTCGATCTTTGTTCGTTCGCTTCCATCGTTCCTCGCAGTGTATCGCCGTTATGCGTTCTGCTGTGTTCGGTTAAAGATCAGCCAGCTCACACCAAGCATCACCATCGTGAACCCTGCAAGGCCAATCCAGTGACCCAGCATCGGCGATCCGTCGTCGTATCCGAAGATGCGAAACATCAACTGCGACAGATGATACGTCGGCAGCGTCGTTCCAATGCGTTGCACCCAGTGCGGCAGATACTTCAGCGGCATCCACAATCCGCTGAGGAACGACATCGGTAGATAGATCAGGTTCACGATCGCCGGAGCTGCATTCGCCGGTACGATCTGCGCCAGCAACAGTCCCATGCTTGCGAACGAGACCGCCCCAATCACAACCACGCCCGCCATTCTCACCAGTTCGAGCGCGCTAAGTGACACGCCTCCCGTAGTGACTGCAAGCACGGAAAGAATCGTAACGATAATCAGCCCAAAGGCGACAGCCGTGGCGCACTTCGCAAATAGATAAGCGAGAGGCGGCATTGGACTCGCGCGTTTCAGCTCCAGCCATCCCGCGGCTCGCTCGCCGGCCAAGCCAACGCCAATTCCGAACAAGGCCGCGCCCACCAGCCCAAAGCAGGCATAGCCGCCCAGCATGTACTTCGCAACGTGAATATTGCCATTGCTCGCTCCGCGATTGGCCGCGCCAAACAGCAGGTAGAACATCACCGGAAATCCAATCACGGCAAGCGAGAAGGATTTATTTCGCATCAGTTTCATAAACTCATACTTCGTCTCTTTACCCACGATTCGAAGCGATGCCAGTGGAGAGCGTTTCCCTCTGTGGCCTGTATTCATCGGATAAGCAATCTGTGTCGTCGACATAATCGTCTCCTCTAAATTTTGGTTAGCGTCAGCGCGACGCGGTTAGTTCCAGAAAGGCATCCTCAAGCGCAGGGCTCGCGATCTCCAGGTGGCTCAGCGTCTCGTCGCGCAGCAGCATCACGCGAATGACATCCTCAACCAGCAGCGTCGTCACCACCACAGCCTCACGATCTTCCACAACGCTTGTCACGCCCGGTATCGCGCGCAACATGTCCAGATCCAACTGCGTTCTGCAGCGAATCTTCCGGCCCGCAGTCTGGCCCTTGATCTCCGCCGGAGTTCCCTCGCTCACCACGCGGCCTTTGTTGATCACAACCACGCGATGCGCCAGCGCGTCCGCCTCTTCCAGGTAGTGCGTCGTCAGCAGCACGGTCTTTCCGCGAGCGGCCAGGGCGCGAACCTCATCCCACAGCGCACGCCGCGATTCGATATCCATTCCAACCGTCGGTTCGTCGAGAAAGATAAGGTCTGGATCACCACAAAGAGCCAGTGCAAACAGCACTCGCTGCTTTTGCCCGCCACTCAACTGGCCGAAGCGCCGGTCTTCAATCCCCTCAAGCTTTGCGATGCGGACGATCTCCGCGAACGGCAAAGGCTGCGGATAGTAGCTCCGGAACATGTCGATGTGCTCGCGCACCAGCAGCGTCTCAGGAATGCGGGCCACCTGCAGCATCGCGCCCACACGCATGCGCGTCGTCGGCGTGCGCGGGTCGCCGCCGAAGACCTTCACGCTGCCTTCGCTCGGCGAGATCAGTCCCAACATCAGCCGCACCGCCGTCGATTTGCCCGCACCGTTCGGTCCCAGCAGCGCCACAACCTCGCCCGGCCTCAGCGCAAGTTCCAGCCCATCCAGAGCCGTCGTCGCCTTGTACCGCTTCGTTACATTGGTCAGCGTCGCAACGGGCTGCAGGCGCCGCATCGCATCCACCCGATCCAGTTCCTCCTGCCGCCTCACCTCCGCCGCCCGAACCTCCCGCTCTCGTGCAATCGCTGGCATTGTCTTCTCCTCGTTTGCGAATACAGTCTTCGTGCTTACAAGGAAGATCATGCTGCCGCGCGGCTCCGCAAAACAGTGTGCAGAGTCAACAAACGCACATGACAGTTGTCATGTCGCCGAAGGGGCTGCACCGAACATCCTTAGCACCTCCACAGGAGTCATCCCTCGCTCCCGCAGCGTCCGTATCGCCAGCGCATCGTGACGCTTAGCCAGTCGCACGCCATGTTCATCGCGCAGCAATGGCGTATGGAAATACTCCACCGCAGGCAACGCGAGCGCATGCTGCAACAGAATCTGCCGCGCCGTCGACTTCAGCAGATCCGCCCCGCGCACCACCTCCGTCACGCTCATCGCCGCATCATCCACCACGCACGCAAGCTGATAACTCGGCAACCCATCCTTGCGCCAGATCAGAAAATCGCCAAAGTCCTCACCCGCCGTAAAACTCTGCGCCCCAAGATTGCCATCCTCAAACCGCACCGCCTCGCCATCCGGTACACGAAACCGATAGTTCATCCCCGTCGCAAGCATCTGCGCCGCCGCACCCTCCGCAGGCCGGCACCGCCCCGTATACACCGGCTCATCATCCGCATCCTCATGCGGAGCCGCAACCATCTGCGCCAGCTCCTTTCGAGAACAAGTACACGCATAGGCGAAGCCACCTACCAGCAGCCGCTCAAACGCTTCGCGATAAAGCGCAACTCGCTCCGACTGCACCACCATCGGCGAAGTCCACTCGATCCCCAGCCATGCCAGGTCCTCCACCATCGCCTCAACAAACTCCTGCTTCGAGCCGCTGCGGATCGAGGTCTTCGTTGCGCAGCAGCAGCGTGCCATGGTGTTGCCGCGCCCGCTGATACGCAGCCCAGAACGTTGCCGCATGACCAAGGTGGAGAAGGCCGGTGGGGCTTGGTGCGAGGCGGCCAGTGTAGTTGGTGTTCACCAAGTCATATTAGCTGTTGAAAATAACCCGCTCATTAGCATTCGCGAGGCCATGAATCTAATGAAGCGTATCCAAGTCCCGCAAGAGACAGGCAAAGATATTGCTGTCATCAACACAACGAGCTTCCTATGTGGAAGCCGCTGAAGCGAATCGAAATCTCAGGATTGGCAATATACAACGGAAGGCTGGACTTCATCTCAATGGATTGCGGCGAACCGTCATGACTCAAGACGCTAGTAAGGTTGGTTCATATCCGAGTGCCGGCCAGCGCGTTTTCCGAAAAAGATGATTTGCTTGCCGAGCTGCCACGTCAGTACTCGCACATAGCGTTCTATCAGCGAATAAATAGTCCTTGTGATCTGCTCCGTTGACTCGGCGTGATACCGATCCGTGGTCGATGCGATTTCTCCAAGCCGGCAGAATACTGTCGAATGTATGGTCATTTGCCTGCTATCGACGATAAAGCGCAGAGTCTAACCGGATTTCCGAAGGATGGAGCTGGCAGGGAGATTACTATCGGGCTGTGCGGACAATTAGACTAGCTCTGCTCTCTTGCCTCCTTAGCGCATCTTGCGTCCATGCGCAGACCCTGACGATTACCCATGCAACCGTAGTCAACACTCTCACTGGAGCCCTTGAACCCGACAAAACGGTGGTCATTACCGGCAACCGCATTCAGCAGGTCGTTCCTTCAAAGAACGCAGGCGCGCCTAAAGGCACTGTGGTTGATGCACACGGCCAGTACCTGATCCCCGGCCTCTGGGACATGCACACCCACGTCTTCTTCGGTAGCACCGCAAAGGACGGCGACGACCTTATTCTGCCCCTGCTGCTCGCGAACGGCATTACCGGAGTCCGCGACATGGGTTCAGCGCTTGATCCCGTTCTTCACGCACGCGACGAGATAGCTGCACACCGAGAGCAAGGGCCGCGCATGATCGTCTCTGGCCCAATGCTCGATGGGCCGAAGTCCACTTACAAAGCCGCAATTGCCATCTCGACATCCGACGACGGGCGCAAAGCCGTGGACATGCTTAAGGCACGCGGCGCCGACTTCGTAAAGGTGCAGTCTGGAGTGCCGCGCGAAGCCTACTTTGCAATCGCGGACGAGGCCAAGAAAGTTGGGATTCCATTTGAAGGACACGTTCCAGACGCAATCCGCGCATCCGAGGCTGTCGAGTCAGGCCAACGAACCTTCGAGCATCTGATCGGCATATTCGAAGCAAGCTCGCCCGACGAGACGAAGTACCTGACAGGCAAGAAAACCGTAGGGATGTTTCTCGACACCTATGATCCGAAGCTCGAAGCCAAGATCATCGCGCTACTGGCCGCGAAACAGGTCTGGCAGTGCCCAACCCTCTACTGGGAGCGCGGGCAGTGGCTGGTCGATGCGATCGACTACACAAAGGACCCCGACCTTGCCTATGCGGGAAAAACCTGGATCGGGAAGTGGCCGCGTTCACAGAAGAGCATCATGCAGACGCTCGATACAGATCCTCTTCCGGTGCGCGAGAAATTCGTCGAGCATGAGCTCGGCATCGTCCAACGCCTGCATGCCGCGAACGTTCCGTTCCTCGCAGGCACCGACACTCCTGCGGGGGTTGACGTGCTCCCCGGCATTAGCCTGCACCTAGAGCTGCAGCGGTTCGTCGCAGCCGGATTCACACCCCTCGAGGCCCTGCAAACGGCTACCCTGAATCCCGCAAAGTTTTACGGCAGAACGAAGGACTTCGGCACTGTCGAACAAGGCCGCATCGCCGATCTAGTCCTGCTGCAAAAAAGTCCACTCCTCGACATCGCTAACACCCGGACCATCTCTGCTGTGATCGCAGACGGAAGATACATCTCGCACGAACAGCTCGACCAGATGAAGATCAAACTGCGAGCGCTGGCCGCCCAGAGATAAACCCCGCTACATATAGTCCACGCCATACTGCACCGGAATCTGCGTAAACGCGATCCGCGTAGGCGCGCTCTCCCGCGCCGGCAGCATCCCCGCAAAGTGCAGCGTCGTGTGCCCATACTTCAGATTCAGCTTATCCATCGTGGCGGATAGCTGCGTCCTGTTGTCCGGGTCCCCGAACAACTCCTCCTGATGCTCGTCTTCCGGAACCAGATCCCGCAGCGTAACCCCCACAAAAAACGGCTTGCGAAACTCCTCGCCCTGCGGCCTCCGCGCCCACATTCCGCGCATCGCCTCCAGCAGCGTCAGAGTGTCCTGGCACTGCCGAAACCGCGCCTCCATCCCCCAGCCCGACTGCTTGATCCCGCTGTAGTGCCGCTTCGACTTCATCCTCTCCGCCTGCTCCTTCGTCAGCTGGTAGCGAATCGTCACCGACATCGACCCCGTATAGAACTTCTCCATTCGCAGCCGCATCGCCGCCTTGTGCAGCAGCTTGTTCGCGATCGCCCACGCTCCCTCTTCGCTGCGAAACTCTGGAGCCATCACGTGCGAGTGACCCAGCGACTTCTGCACATCGCCCGTCACCGTCGCGCCGTCATCGCCCGTCTCGCCGCCCCGCAGCCAGTGATACAGCCGGTCGCCCCAAACGCTCCCCCACAGGTTGTGCACCCCCGTGCGATCCAGAGCCAGCAGTTGCTCCATCGTCGTAATGCCCTTCGCGTTCAGCCGAACCTCGGTCCTCGCTCCCACCCCCGGTAGGTCGCGCAACTCAAGATGCGCAATCGCCCGCGGCAGCTGCGAGGGCAGCAGCCCAATCAGCCCGTCAGGCTTCTGCATATCGCTCGCAATCTTCGCCAGGTAGCGGTTCGGCGCCATCCCAATCGAGCACCGCAGCGCCTCGCCCACGTTCTTATAAATCGACTCCTTGATCTCCAGCGCAATCTTCCGCGCCCGCGGAGGCTCCTGCTCCCGCCCGATCAGCTGGCACACCATCTCGTCGATCGAAGGCGTATGCGCCACCGGGCAACAAAGCTCCACCGCCTCCGCAATCGCGTGCGAGTACTTCGCATACTCCGTGTGGTTCCCCTCCACCAGGATCAGCCCCGGACACATCTTCTTCGCCTCGCCCACCTGCGTGCCCGTCTTCACCTTGAAGGCCTTCGCCTCATAGCTCGCCGCAATGCAGCAAGTCGTATCCGCCATCGTCGGAACCACAGCGATCGGCTTCCCGCGATACTCCGGATGCAGCTGCTGCTCCACCGAAGCAAAGAAGCTGTTCAGGTCGATATGCAGAAAGCTGAAGCGATCGGGATGGTTCGCGGACGACATGGCGGCAGAAAGATGCAAGCCGATTGTATTCGCTTTTTATTCGTCGTCAGGCAATGGGAGCGCCTGCTGCGGCATAGATCGCCTCGACCGCCTGCATGTCCGCCAGTCCCTCTTCTCCCGGAGTAGCGACCGGCTTGTCCTTCAGCACGCAGTCCGCAAAGTGCGCAATCTCCGAAACAAACTGGTCCGGATTGTTCACCGGCCCTCCGCCAGTAATCTCGCCCGTCGCCGACCTGCCCGAGAGCTTCAGCACCGCATCGCCATACACAAACGCAGGCTCGACACGAAGATGACCCGTCGATCCATTGATCTGCAGAAAGTTCGTTCCGCTCTGCCCATACGAGCTCCCGCAGCTCGCCAGCACACCCGACGGAAACTTCATCATCCACTCAATGCTCTGTTCCACCTCGGCGAACGCGCCCGTCTTATCCCGCGTAGCCACCAGCGCCTTGAACTCCTTAGGCTCCTCGCCCAGAATCCAGCGAATAGCATTCAGCGGATAGATCCCCAGGTCCATCAGCGACCCTCCTCCGGCCAGCGCCCGCTGCAGTCTCCACTGCTGCTTGTTCTTCAACCCGTAGAACCCGCCCTGAAACGCCTCCACCTCTCCCAGCGCGCCCGACCGCACCATCTCGCGCACATGCAGAAACGTCGCATCGAAGTGAATCCGGTACGCGATCATCAGCTTCACCTTCGCCTGTTTGCAAGCATCGATCATCCGCTTGCACTCCGCCGAAGAGATCGCCATGGGCTTCTCGCAAAGCACATGCTTCCCGGCCTCCGCCGCCCGCACCGTGTACTCGCAATGCATGCTGTTGGGCAGCGCGATATACACAGCATCAATCGCGCGGTTATCGCGAATCTGCTTCATGGTCTCGTACGTATAGATCGCCCTGTCCGAGACGCCATACTGCGCGGCGAACTTCTTTCCCTTTTCCTCCGGATGCCCCGTAACAAACCCCGCAAGCCGCGCATTCGGCGTCTTGCCCACCGCGTCCATAAACACACCCGCAATGCTGCCCAGCCCCACCGGAGCAATCCCAAGCCGCTGCGAACTCCCCGTCTGCGAAGCCAAAGTCTCCACGCGGGAACCTGCAACCGCCATAGCCGAGAGTTGCGCGAATTGACGACGATTCATCATGACCACCTCAAGTAACCCAAATGGTGAAGTGATCTAAAAGCATAAGCTTCTGCGGACGGTCTTTTGAAGCGGTCTCCTCACCGAAATTTATTTTCCTAATAGCGCCGCGGCATACATGGCCAGCCGACTCCAGTATCGGCTGGCCGCAATTTGCACAATGCTCTACTCGATGCGTTGGCCTACGGCGGTCGCGCAGCCGTTAATCGGTGCGCTCCCGTCGGCGAAGACAAAGTTTACCGGGCCGCTGGCGGTGAAGCTGTCCCCCTTGTCGCCCACGATGATGGTCTGGCGGACAGTCTGGGTCCGTGAGAGAACGCCATTCAGCGTAATCTGAGCAACGAAGACTGCAGTGAACGTATGGTGGCGATAGGTGTTGCTCCATACTCCGTGCCCGTTTCCTCGAACCGCAGGGAAGAAGGCAGGAGCCGAGGTCGATTCGATGAGCGTTCCCCCGCGGGCGAACGTCAGCAGTCCTTCAAATGGCGTGCCTAGCGCTGCGCCGGTCGCGCAGTTACGCTGAGTCACCTGGGTCTTCCAGCTGCCCTCGAGTTTGCGAGCGCTGAAGTCCCAGTCTTCCACCTGTGCCGACGCGGTCGTTGCCAACGCAAGGCCGCAGATTGCGATCGCCATCATTCTCGAAAGGATTTTGCAAGCGTGTGATTTCATGGTGGTTCTCCTTTTGAGGTCTGCGGGCTTTACTCCCCCTCAGCCTTCGAACGCTATACTCGCTTCTTCGAGCACAGAAAGACTTAGCTGGCCCTGAAGATTTTCTGAAAACTTCTGAAGAACTAACCGGGATAGAAGGATCTGCAGATGTCCGACAGAGAATCACCCATCTATGAGTTCGCGGAGTACCGTCTGGACGCTGGCAGGCTGATGCTGTGGCGAGTCGGCGAACCGATCCCTCTCACTCCCAAGGTCTTCGATACGCTTCTTCTGCTCGTCAGGCGGCGCGGCGAGATCCTTACAAAGGAAGAGCTGCTTAAAACGATTTGGCCCGACACGATCGTGGAAGAGAACAATCTTAATCAGCACATCTCCACGCTGCGACGGGTTCTGGGGGAGAACCGTGGGGAGAATCGCTTTATCGCGACGATTCCCGGGAGAGGATATCGCTTTATTCCGGAGGTAAACACTCTGTTCTCTCGCGCCAACGGGAACGGAGTGGAGAACCAAAAGCAGGTACGCATCGGCGTGTTACCGTTCGAGAACCTCGGCGCCGGGGAGGAGCGCGAATACTTTGCCGATGGCCTGACAGAAGAGACGATCGCGATCCTTGGGCAGATCGATCCACAGCACTTCAGTGCGATCGGACGGACATCGGTTCGAGCCTACAAAGGAACGACCAAATCGCTTGCTGAGATTGGGCGCGAGCTGGACGCGACGTACCTTGTCGAGAGTTCGCTGCGTAGTGAGGGAGATCGTCTTCGTGTGACCTCGCGGCTCATCCGCGTAAGCGATCAGTTGCAGTTGTGGTCGTCTTCCTACGACAGCGAGCCCGACAGCATGTTAACGCTGCAGCGGGAGCTAAGCACGGCGATCGCGGAACAGATCCGGCTGACGCTTTCGCCGGAACGCCTTCAGGCGATCGGCCGGCGGCAGACCCAGAATCCGGTGGCCTACGATCTGTATCTGCATGGCCGCCACTTCTGGCAGCAGTTGACCCCGCAGACGACGAAGAAGGCGATCGAATATTTCACGCGTGCGACCGAGCTGGACCCGAACTATGCATTGGCGTGGGCAGGCTTAGCGGACACGTTCAGTACCGGGCCTGTGAATGGTGATGCTCCACCCCATGTTGTAACCCCGCGGGCCCGCGAGGCAGTGGCGCGAGCTCTGGCGGTCGAGCCCGACCTCGCAGAGGTGCAGACCTCCCTCGGCTTTCTCAAGTTCTGGCTGGAATGGGACTGGGCGGATGCGATTGCCGCATTTCGGCGAGCAGTCGAACTCGATCCCGGCTATCCGATGGGTCACCGCATGCTCGGCGTCGTGCTGTCGCACGCGGGGCAGCATGACGAAGCAATCGAGTCCATACGCCGGGCACGGGAACTTGACCCTCTCTACGTGATGCATCAGTCGCTCTCGTCACAGGTCGCGTTTGCCGCGCGGGACTACGACTCAGCGGTGCGCTTCGGCCGACATGCCGTAGTGGTCGATCCTGACTTCTACATCGCACGTATCCACCTGTCGCAAGCCTATGTTGAACTGGGAGAGTTTGACCTTGCGCTCGACCACCTGAACGCTGCCGGCCGCAATGGCGCGAACACAAAGGTGATTGCGATGCGCGGCTACATCTTTGGCCGCATCGGTCGCGGAGACGAGGCGCAGGGTGTACTCAATACGCTGCTCTCTATCGCGAAGGAAAGATATGTTCCTGCGTACTGCATCGCGTTGGTGCATCTCGGCCTGGGTGAACTGGAAGAGGCGATGCAGTGGCTGGAGCGGGGCTACGAGGCGCGCGATGTGCACGTGGCCTTTTTGCCCATCGATGCCAAATGGGACCCGCTTCGCACTGACCCAAGATTCATGCGCCTCATGGAACGATGCAATTTCGGAGTTTGATGCTCACTGCATTGCAGACGCCAGCGCCGCCAGATCTGAAATATGTCCCGTCCTCAGGCAATCGGAGCGCCCAACCGCCTGCACTCCGCCGAAGAGATCGCCATGGGCTTCTCGCAAACCACATGCTTCCCGGCCTCCGCCGCCAGCACCGTGTACTCGCAGTGCATGCTGTTGGGCAGCGCAATATACACCGCACCAATCTCGCGGTTATCGCGAATCTGCTTCATGCTCTCGTACGTGTAGATCGCGTTCGCAGAAACGCCATACTGCGCGGCAAACTTCCTCCCCTTCTCCTCCGGATGCCCGGTAACAAACCCCGCAAGCCGCGCATTCTTGGTCTTGCCGACCGCATCCATGAAAACACCGGCAATGCTGCCCAGCCCCACCGGAGCAATCCCAAGCCGCTGCTCGCTTCCGGCCTGCGATGCCGGAGCTTCCAAACGCGACCCTGCGATTGCCATAGCCGAAAGCTTCGTGAAGAAACGACGATTCATCATGACGACCTGCCTATGCAACAAACCCCGAATCACCTAAAAGGATAAGCGGCTGCGGCATTTTTGGAGTTTGCTTAGTGATTTAACTCAGCTACCCTGCACAGGTGACATCACCCCGGGTACGCTTTTCTTTTCTTTTGCCATTGATCGAGTTGACTATCTGGATCGTCATGGTCTTGGTTCCTGCCACTTTGGCTTATCTCGATCTTCGTTCCCGGTTCGCCCCCGATGAGCCAGTGATGATTGGAAGCATAACGGCTCCATATGACGCAGCCAGGAGAATAGCCTTCCAGAATCCGGCTATGCAGGCATCGCACGAGATCTCAGCGCTCAACATGCCCGCGTTCTTTGTCGAAGTTCTGATCTCACTTCCCACAAGCTGGCCAGAGACCTGGAAACCTCATGGAATGATTCCGGACGTCTGGCGCGGCTTTGCGTTTCCTTTTTTCGCACTGCCGGCATGGTGGTTCGTAGGTCGAGGCTTCGACGCACTACTACTCAGGAAAAAACCTGGCAGGACAGCGACCGTCATCGCATCAATACTTTGTATTGGCTTCATAGTGCTGTTTTGCGGCTTGGGTTTCGCTCTTTCCCCGTCAGAACGTAGTGAAGACACTTGGCCTTTGTGGGGACTCGCCCTGTGGACGGTATTGTTTTCGGCGTTTCCGGCGGCATGGATTCGCAGTCGTAGGAGTCGTATCAACGTCTATGAAAGCGGACAAATCGATCTTCATCCAGGGCCGCGTGACAGATTAGTTGAAATAACGGATGGCGAACTTGAGGAAGGGGTTCGTAAGCTGCGAACACAAAGCCCCATCAATTGAAGAAGGTGAATCAAAACTACGTTCAAAAGACCGTTCGCAAAATCTCGACGGCCGCAATCAAATCGATGATCGTGTATTTCGCGTACGAAATATAAGAATTGACTTTGCCTCTATACATTGCAGCTTCGGTCTCATCAAGCTCCTCATTCAGCTCATCCAAATCCAGTTGGGTTCCTTTCTCCGCAAGCATTTCTAGCTCTGACATTGTTGGGTGACTTGCCTCTTTGAGGCTGTACATCGCTTGCCGAAGTTCGTCTTCCAAGTCGGCGGGTTCGGGCATACACAACTCTCCCTTCGCACAAACTTCGCTAAATCGTGATCCAAGCCCAAAGGCGATTGGTTATTTGTTGGTAAGCATATCCCTCGGTGGGTTGTGCGAGGTACGGAAAGAGGAACTAATTCGCAACTCGACGGCGACGACTCGTTGCGCTTCGCCGACCACTTCGAGTCACTATTAGACTGTTGAATCGTTGCACCTTCGTCTTATATCGAACCAGTCGACTAAGATTCTAGGTACATCCACTTATGACGCGCACAGTAAAGCTACTTTGCACCGCGATTCTGTTTGCAACGATCACCAGCCTCGCGCAGCAGCCTTCCTCTGACCTCATGCAACTCCCACAGATGCCACTGCACGATCCCTTCATCCTCGCCTACACCCCGACAAAGACCTACTACCTCTACACGTCGAATGTCCCATCGCTCACCCAACAGAAGCGCGTCGGCACCATGGTCTACACCAGCAAAGACCTCAAGCACTGGACACACCCTAAAGTCGTCTTCACCGTCCCAGAAAACTTCTGGGCCGAACAAGGCGGGTGGGCACCGGAGGTCCACCAGTACAAAGGCAAGTTCTACCTCTTCACCACACTGCACAACGACAAGAAGGCTCTCCCCCAACCCCTGCCCGTCGGCCACGACACCTACATGCGCGGCACCATCATCGCCGTCGCCGACTCGCCCGATGGCCCCTTCGTCCCCGTCAATCCCGATGGCCCCATCCCGCCCGCCGACTTCATGACGCTCGACGGCACCCTCTACATCGACCCCACCGGAAAGCCCTGGATGGTCTACGCGCACGAGTGGCTCCAGGTCACCGACGGCACCATGGAAGCCGTTCCCCTCAAAGACGACCTCACCGCCGCCGCAGGCGATCCCATCTCGCTCTTCAAAGCCTCCGATGCTCCCTGGATCGACGAGCAGGCAAAGCCCACCACCTCCGCCTCCCGCTACGTCACCGACGGCCCCGAACTCTTCCGCAGCAAAGACGGCCACCTGCTCATGCTCTGGTCCAGCTACGAACATCAGCACGACGGCACACCCGGCAGCCACTACGTCCAGACCATCGCCCGCTCGCAGTCCGGCGAACTCAAAGGACCCTGGGTCCAGCTCACCCCCCTCGTCCATCAGGACAGCGGCCACGGCATGCTCTTCCGCACCTTCGACGGCCAGCTCATGATGGTCCTCCACCGCCCCTTCCGCGGAGCCCGCGGCAAGCTCTACGAGATGCGCGACCAAGGCGACCACCTCGAAGTAGTCAGGGAAAGAACCGACCTCGACGGCGACAGTCAGCAGTAAATGCTGTCAAGCCCTCGAATTCCGGAGAGGCGGCCTAAATGAATCAATCCAGAAGGCTTATTCCGTCTCACCAGAGTGCCGATTAATTACCCGCGCGTCTTCTAAAATAGAGATATAGAGAAATATGCAGACAGCTTCGGGCCCCGGCTGCCGTGGAGCTTCATTGGCCCTGCGAGAATAAGTTCATATAAATGAAGACTTTGCGGCTATCGCTTGGATGCGAGTCAATAGAATCAGGACTTTACAGGGCGCTAAAAACTGAAGTCCAGACCTAAGTGCCAATCTTTGAAGACTTTGCACCAAAAGTGGGGGGAGGGTAGGCGCCCGATCCAGCAGTGCCAGACCTTGCTAGAATCGCTGGCTATGGCAGCTGCCGAACATCCCGCCAAGACCAAGCTGACTCCCCACGAACAAAAGCTCGCCGAGTTGGCGGCCCGCCACTCCATCGCCGAAGAGGGCGGAGGCCCCGAGCGCCGAGCCCGCGAGCACAAACTCGGCAAGCTCTCGGCCCGCGAGCGCATCGACCTCCTCCTCGACGAGGGCACCTTCGAAGAGACCGACAAGTTTGTCACCCATCGCGCCTCCGACTTCGGTCTGGACGAGCAGCGCGTCCCCGGCGACGGCTTCATCACCGGCCACGGCCGCATCGACGGCCGCGTCGTCTTCGTCTTCGCCCAGGACTTCACCGTCTTCGGCGGCTCCCTCTCCGAAGCCAACGCCGCAAAGATCGTCAAGATCATGGACATGGCCATCAAGGTCGGCGCCCCCGTCATCGGCCTCAACGACTCCGGCGGAGCCCGCATCCAGGAGGGCGTCGTCTCCCTCGCCGGCTACACCGATATCTTCCTCCGCAACACGCTCTCCAGCGGAGTCATCCCCCAGATCTCCGCCATCATGGGCCCCTGCGCCGGCGGCGCCGTCTACTCCCCCGCCATAACCGACTTCACCCTGATGACGGAAAAAACCAGCTACATGTTCGTCACCGGCCCTGACGTCATCAAGACCGTCCTCCACGAGGACGTCACCAAGGACAAGCTCGGCGGCGCAACTACGCACAACGAGATCTCCGGCGTAGCCCACTTCATGGCGCACGACGACCGCGAGTGCCTCGCCATGATCCGCGAGCTGGTCTCGTTCATCCCCTCCAACAACCTCGACGACCCTCCGCGCCGAGCGACGACCGACGCGCCAGACCGCGCCGATTCCGCCCTCGACACCATCATCCCCGACGAGAGCAACCAGCCCTACGACATGGTCGAAGTCATCCAGCACGTCGTCGACGACGGCTACCTCTTCCAGGTGCACGAGCACTACGCCCGCAACCTCGTCGTAGGCTTCGCCCGCATGAACGGCCGCCCCGTAGGCATCGTGGCGAACCAGCCCGCCGTCCTCGCCGGCGTCCTCGACATCGACGCCTCGGTGAAAGGCGCGCGCTTCGTCCGCTTCTGCGACGCATTCAACATCCCCCTCATCACCTTCGAGGACGTCCCCGGCTTCATGCCCGGCACCCGCCAGGAGCACGGCGGCATCATCCGCCACGGCGCCAAGCTGCTCTACGCCTTCGCCGAAGCCACCGTCCCCAAGCTGACAGTAATCACCCGCAAAGCCTACGGCGGAGCCTACTGCGTCATGAGCTCCAAACACCTCCGCACCGACGTCAACCTCGCTTGGCCGACGGCAGAGATCGCCGTCATGGGTCCCGAGGGCGCAGTCAACATCGTCTACAAGCGCGAGCTGGATGCCGTCCTCCGCCGCGCGCAGGCGGTGATGCCGCAGGGCGTCTCTCTCAGCGAGGAGCAGAAGCTCGAAGTCCTCGCCGAAGCTCGCAAAGAGAAGGTTGAGGAGTTCCGCGAGCGCTTCGCCAACCCCTACGTCGCCGCCGAGCGCGGCTATGTCGACGCCGTCATCCGGCCCAGCGAGACGCGCCGCCGCCTGAACACCGCGCTCGACATGCTCGCCACTAAGCGCGAGAAGAACCCACCGAGGAAGCACGGCAACATCCCGCTCTAAACTCTGCATCGCACCGCGCGACACGCACATCTCACGAAGATGCCAGCCAAAGTCATCTCCACCGCCAACGCCGAGCACTACAAGTGGGGCGGCCCCGACAACAACGCCTGCGACGGCTGGTACCTCGTCCGGACGCCCGAGCTGAACATCATCGAAGAGCTGATGCCTCCCGGCACCAGCGAGGCACGGCACCACCACAACCACGCCCGGCAGTTCTTCTACGTGCTTGAAGGCGAGCTAACCATGGAGATCGAACATCACGAGTTCGCCCTTCACGCGGGTGAGGGAATCGAGATCGCTCCAGGCCAGCAGCATCAGGCGATGAATCGCGGCAACAAGCCTCTGCGCATCGTTGTTACCAGCCAACCTCCCAGCCACGGCGATCGTATCGAAGATAGGACATAAGTCTTAGTCCACGCCAACTTAGCTTGATTAGTTCCATAGGACCAGCCTCTGAAGTCAAGGTGATTCGTCCCTTTGAGCGCGGAAACAGTCACAAAAACTTACCTTTCGTCACAAATTTTTGTTGACGTGAGGTAAATCGCCCTATAAGTTCACCTCCATACCAAAACTTTGACAGTGATGACCAGGGTCATCGACTGTCTTCCAGCAGACACAGGATTTGTGTGCCTGAAAAGGGCACCTGTGTCATTAGCAGAACGTTTGTCTCGAAGCACTGCAATCAGCGGAACGAATTGCAGCAAACCCGAGTTACCACCCTCCACGCGGTCTGTGTATGCGAGGAGGCTTCCTTTTCGAGAGGCCACACGAGATGATGAAAACCGCTTCAAAAATGTTCTGTCGACTCACGACAGCGATTTGTATGTTGCTGTTCGCCTGCGTTGCGACGCTGCCTACCGCCTTCGCCCAGGAAACCACCGCGGCAATCCAGGGAACCGTAAGTGACCCGACGGGCGCCGTCGTTCCCGATGCAACGGTTACTGCTACCAGCACCAGCCTGATGAAGGCCGTTTCGGTCAAAACCGATTCACACGGCTTCTACCGCCTGAACGCGCTCCCACCCGGCAACTACACCGTGGCGGTAAGTGGCGGCGGAATGGCAGCAAAGGCGACCAATCTCAGCCTCGTCGCCGGCGATCTGCCCAGCCTGAATATCAAGTTGACTGCCTCCGGCACCGAAGCGGTTGTCGACGTCAGCTCCTCGCTTGCAATTGTGGACGTAACGCAGAGCAAGGTTGAGACGACCATCACGAACGATGTGCTTCAGCTCATCCCTAAGGGCCGTTCCTTCCAGTCGGTGATTCCGTTTGCTCCCGGAGCTCGTCAGGAGCCTCTACAGAGCGCCACCTCCGGCGTTGTGGGCGGAGGTCGTCAGAACGGCTACCAGATCGACGGTGCTTCTGACGCAGAAAATGTCTATCTTTTCGAAGGCCTCAACATCACCAACGTTACCGGCGGTGGCTCGGGTACAGGCACCGGCGCTCAGGGTGGCTTCAACGTCCCCACCGAGTTCGTTCAGGACGTTCAGGTCAAGAGCTCCAGCTTCGAGGCGCAGTTCGGTGGCGCGCTCGGCGGTGTCATCAACGTCGTCAGCCAGCGTGGCTCCAACAACTGGCACGGAACCCTCTATACCTACTATCGCTCCAGCGCAGCCAATGCGAACGACCAGTGCGCTTTCACCTACACGACAATGTGCGGTCTTCGCCTAGACCCCAACACCTCCGCCAACTCCACGACTCGTACGGACGCGGCTGCGCAGTTCTATATCGCCAAGCAGGACCACTATCGTATCGTCGAGCCGGGCTTCACGGTCGGCGGCCCGATTCTGAGCGACAAACTCTGGCTCTTTGCCAGCTACGCTCCCCAGTACTATCGCGCACGTCGCGATGTAAACTTCACCTTCCCTGCGAACCCGGGGCCACGGGCGTTCTACACCTCGCAGGACACGCACTACGCTCTTGGGCGGCTTGACTACACCCCCTTTGCCAAGTTGCATGTCTTTGGTTCTTACATGTACTCGATGGCTCGGTTGATTGGTAACTCACTTCCCAACCCTGACAGCAAGAACGGCCAGAGAAACTCCAGCGCGTCATCCGACCCTGCCAGCTTCCGTGCAGATACAGGAACCGTAAACCCCGGTAACTTCTTCCTGTTTGGTGGTGACTACACCATCACGTCCCGTTTGCTTGCCTCCGTTCGGTACGGCCAGACCTACTCCGACCAGCAGGATCGTGGTAAGCCCATCGGAATTCGCTATCTCTATTCCGCGACGGCAAACGCGACCACGACAACGCTCGGCGGCCAGACCTTCCCGGCATCCGGCGTTCCAACATCCTTCCTGCAGCCTTCCGGCACGTCGAACATTCAGAGCAACCAGCAGTCACTGTTCAACATTCTGCAGCGCAAGCAGCTCAACGCGGACCTGTCGTATCTCAAGACCGGCTGGTTCGGTACCCATAGCTTCCAGGGCGGCTACTCGCGCAGCTGGACACGCAACGACTTGTTGAGCGCTTACAACACGGCTGAAGTCGACCTCTACTATGGCGCCGACTACACCCCAGGAACGGGCGCTTCTGCCTGCGCTGCGGTCATCGCGGCAAACCAGGCGAAGTACGGTGCTACAGCGGGTAACCACTGCCGTGGCAACTATGGCTACTTCACCGTCCATGACGGTGTCGACAACGTCGGTACGGCCCGCGGCTATAACTCGGCTCTCTACTTCCAGGACGGCTGGCAGGTGGGACACACCGGCCTGACGATTAACGCAGGCGTCCGTTTCGACAACGAATATCTTCCGCCCTATACCCCCGGTGCTTCGAGCATCTCCTTCGACTACGGCCAGAAGGTGGCTCCCCGTATCGGCGCCGCGTACGACGTTCTGCACAACGGCAAGCTGAAGATCTATGGCAGCTATGGCAAGTTCTTCGACATCATCAAGTACTCTCTGCCCTCCGGCTCGTTCGGTGGCCAGTACTGGCATGATTGCACCTATGCGTGGGACGACTACAACTACAACACCATCACTCCTACCGCTCCCGGCAATCACTCCTGCCCGACCAGTGGTCCGGCGCCCGGTGTAAACGTCGGCAGCTTCATTGAGAACCTCGACTTCCGCAAGAACATCATCAATACGCAGGACCCCGGCGTCGATCCCAACGTCAAGCCAATGCAGCAGCATGAGTTTGTTGTCGGATCGGACTGGGCTGCCAGCCCCACGCTCTCTTTCACCGCTCGTTACGCCCGCAAGCGTCTCGACAATACGGTTGAAGATATCGGAGCCAGCGACTCGCTCGGCTTCTACATCGGCAACCCCGGACCCGGCTACGGAGACGTGCTGCATCGTACCTTGTACTCCGCCGGTTTCACCGCTCCGCTCTGCTCGTCCTGCCCGATTCAGCCCAAGGCCGTTCGCAACTACGACGGTCTGGAGTTGCGCGTAACCAAGAACTTCGGAAGCAAGTGGTTCGTTTCGGCCTTCTACACCTACAGCCGCCTGTATGGAAACTATCCTGGCCTGACCAGCACCAACATCTCCGATGGTAGCGGTGGTCGTCAGAGCCCGAACAACAACCGTTCGTTCGACATGCCCCAGATGCAGTTCACTGCTTACGGCAAGCCGTTCAGCGGTCCTCTTCCGACGGACCGTCCCAACACCTTCACGGCGTTCGGTTACTACCGTCAGAAGTGGTTCGCCGGCGAATCGAACATCGGTTTCTCGCAGTCGATCTATCAGGGAACGGCAGTTTCAACCTGCTGGCCTACGCTCGCGTCCACATCAAGCTGCCAGTTTGTTGAGGATCAGGGCAACTGGGTCAACCTGCACCGTGACGCTGCAAACGGCAACGTCGTTGTCGACAGCATTACGCACGGCCGGCGCACTCCAGCCTTCATTCAGACAAATGCCAACCTTTCCCACTACGTTTCGGTCAGCAAGACGCACGAAGCGAGGAAGTTTGGCGGCGAGGTTAACTTCTACAACCTCTTCAACCAGCATGCTGTGACGTCTTACTACAATCTGCCGATCACTGCGGGAACCTTCCCGACCGACAAGACCAATCCTACGGGTTACGACTACAAGTCGCTTCTCGGCGGATGGGACTATGTCGCTACCAGCAACAGTGCTGGCGGTGGACCGACCGGTGCAACCGCTCAGCTTAAGACCGTCTCCAACCGTTACGGTCAGCCGGCTCTCTTCCAGAACGGCCGTCAGCTGCGGTTCAAGGTTGCGTTTATCTTCTAACCAGAATCACAACCAACAAGAGAAGGGGCGACTGCGATGCAGTCGCCCCTTCTCTTTCTTGCCAACTTCTCTGAAACGCGTTCAGCTCGATGAGCTGATGCCAGTACTTACTTCGCTGTATCGATCTTCAAATTGATATAGAACTGGTTCTTGCTGTCGAACGAGCTGATGGTCTTTACGCCGCTCTTCTTTCCGTTGTTCTCTGCCCAAATCTCGTAGTCGGTATTCTGCGCAAGCTGACCGAAGCGATACTCGCCCTGGTCATCGGCGATGAAGCTTTTAACAGAGAGAGAATGGCCGTCCTTCAGATAGACCACGGAGCCCTTCAGTGGCGCGTTGCCTTGATCGGTTACCTTACCCTGCACTATGCGTTGTACCGGACCTCGCTGCTGCGCAACTGCGTAAGATTCGAAGGCCTCAGGAACTCCTGCCGCGAACACCATCAACGATGACGACACCAAAGCAGCCTTACCGGCAAGCGAACGGAGAAATATATATTTCATACAGTCAGTATAACGATTCGCCCGTCATTCTTCGTCCTCTTCCGTAATGCGCGAAAGGTCTTCGTCGTCGTAGCCGGCCTCCTCGACGGCAGCCAACTCTAATGGATCAACCGAGACGACCTCCAATTCCGTGCCGCATTCGTCGCATTGCACCGTCTCGCCCGCGTCTACCTCATCCTCAATATCAATCGGGTTATCGCATTCAGGACAAACGACTGCCATGATCAAGCCTCCACATCTTAGGGTCTCGGCCGCCCCCGCAGTCCGAACCAGGACCACTCCAGCGCCTCCGCTATTATTTAGCTGCTCCCCTCAGCAATACGTCAAGCACTACGATAATGACACTAACGCGGCATTCATAAAGGAAGGGTTCTCGTGAACGTGGTTCGTGCTACCGCTCTCCGCCATCTCTGTCTGGTTGCACTCGGGCTATCCGCTCTTCCGGTTGCACATGCGCAACAACCCATTGCGCCGGCACCGTCGGACCCGGCTATTGCTTCTGCCCTCGGCCACGTCTCCGCGGAGAATATTCGCGCAACAATCGAGAAGCTTGTCAGTTTTAACAATCGCAGCACGCTCTCCAGCATGGAGACAGACCTCAAACCAGGCACAGGAATCAACGCGGCTGCCGATTGGATCGAATCCGAGTTCAAGCAGATCTCCGTCGCCTGTGGAAACTGTCTCGATGTACGCCGCGACGATTTCACCGAACCCCCGCAGACCGGCCCCACCTCGCGCATCCTGAAGCCGACGAAGCTTACCAATGTCTACGCGATTCTGCGTGGCTCTGACCCCGCGCAGGCTCAGCGTATGGTGCTTGTCACCGGGCACTACGACTCGCGCAACACCGACGTCATGAATACGCATGACCCAGCCCCCGGTGCCAACGACGATGCCAGCGGCGTGGCTGTTTCGCTCGAGTGCGCGCGCGTTCTCTCCAAAGTCAAGTTTCCTGCGAGCATCGTCTTCGTCGCTGTTGCAGGCGAAGAGCAGGGTCTCAACGGCAGCCATCATCTCGCACAGCTGGCAAAATCGCAGGGCTGGCAACTCGAGGCCGTGCTCAACAACGACATCGTTGGAGGAGACACCACTCCCGGCGACACTCTCCAGGACAAGACGGCCGTTCGTGTCTTCTCGGAAGGCGTTCCCGCCGCGGCTACACCGGAGCAGTCTCGAGCCCTCATCAATCTCGGAGCAGAAAACGACTCGCCCTCCCGCGAGCTTGCCCGCGCCGTCGCGGACGTCGCCACGACCTACTTTCCGGCCACTATCCATCGCGCCGCCGAAGGCACTCCACCTGGCCGCGCGCACAGCAATCTTGTTCGTACCACGCCTGCAGCCTTCCATCCGGTTCTGATCTTTCGTCGCGATCGCTACCTGCGTGGCGGCGACCACACCAGCTTCAACGCAGAAGGTTTTACCGCGGTCCGAATCACTGAGTGGCGCGAAAACTTCGAACATCAGCATCAAAATCTCCGCGTTGACAACGGCAAGCAGTACGGCGACCTCATCCAATACGTGGACTTCAACTACGTCGCCAACGTCGCTCGGTTGAATGCCGCCACGCTGGCGACCCTCGCCTCCGCGCCCGGCGCCCCTCAGAACGTTCATGTCGCAACCAACTCGCTCGACAACGATACCGACCTCTCCTGGACCGCGCCGCCGGGCGCCGCCGCCGGAACAACCTACGAGATCGTCTGGAGGCCGACCGACCAGCCACTATGGACCATGTCGCAGAGCGCAGGCTCCGCCACCTCGCTCAAGCTGCCCATCTCAAAGGACAACGTTATCTTTGCCGTTCGCTCCGTCGACGCTGGAGGCCACCGCAGCATCGCTATTATGCCGACGCCCACCCGTCCCACTCGCAGCTTTGTCCCGCCCGCAACTCCGCCTCGTCCATAGCAGGACTTCTGCGGCTATGGTGAAATAGTCGTTGGTGACTCGATAAGCATGCCGCGCTCCAGCCCCACCACGCTATCTCTTCCGCCCTTTAGCGGAGCCACGCGCAAACTCGTCCTTTTGAACGTGGCAGCCTTCTTCGGCATGGCAATCCTGCTGTGGCTGTCGTCGTCATTCGGCGGCATGCTTCGCGATCACCTCATCCTGGAACCCTGGGCCGTCGCGCACGGAGAGATCTGGCAGCTTGCCACCTACTCGCTCATCGACCCCAGCATCCTCTCCATTGTCTTCAGCATGCTCACGTTGTGGTTCACAGGTTCGCTGCTTGAAGGTTCCTACGGTAGCCGCTGGCTCAACGAACTCTACTGGACCTCCGTTATCGGTGGAGCGATCCTCGCATCCATCATCTCTTTCACTCACATCTTCGGAATGAGGCCGGATGTCATCGCCCTCAGCGCGTGGACCGGGGTCTTTGGACTCCTCGTTGCCATCGGAATGCTCTTCGGCGACCAGGAGTTTTATCTCTGGTTCTTGATCCGCGTAAAGGCAAAGTATCTCGTCACCATTTACATTCTCATCGCTGTTGCCGTTCTATTGAAGCAGGCCAACAGCTTCGGTGCTCTGCTTCAGCTCTCGGGGGCCTTTGCCGGGTTCCTCTTCGTTCGCTTCGCCCCGCGGCGGGGTTTTGCATTCGGATTCTCTGAACGTCTCTACGGAATCCGTAACGCATATTACCGTCAAAAACGTCGCCGAGCTGCACGCAAGTTCGAGGTCTATATGCGCAAGCAAAACCGCGAGGTTCACTTCGACAAAGAGGGCCGGTATATCGACCCCGACGAACTGCGAAAAGATCCCAATGACAAACGCTGGATGAATTAAAGCCTTGTGGCGTTTCTTGAATGTAATTTTCCTGTCTGAAGGTGCAATTCGACTACGGAACCATTTATAATCGAAGAAAGAACGAAAGCAGGGGGGCCTGCCACCTAAGCAGACCCCCTTTTTCCTTTGCATTTAGCGCTGAACGCCTTTTCCAAACCCCTATCTAGCCTTGCATGTCCACAGTAATCACAGTGGCTCAAAAAGATGAGCCATGAAGGAGATTTCTATGCCACGCAAGCTCCCCATGGTGGCGCTCGCTCTTTTTACCGCGGGCTCTTTCACCGTTGCACAAACGCCAAATAATTTCTTCACCCGATACATAATCGCCAGGCGCAGGCCACCGGTCACAACGCCCACTCCGGCGCCAACTCCGGCACCAACTCCGACTGCACCGACGACGCCGGATCCTGCTCCAACAACGCCGACCACAACCCCGGATCCAACTCCTTCAACTCCGGTTGCGACTCCCGACCCGGCTCCGACGGAACCGACGACGACTCCGGATCCAGCACCAACCACTCCAACCACAACCCCGGATCCGGGTTCGACAACGCCTACGACCACCGACCCGACCACAACTCCAACCACGACACCGGACCCCGCGCCAACCACGCCGAGCACCACACCTGACCCGGCTCCGACCACGTCGATCCCTTCTCCTCAACAGCTGGCCTGCAGCGTAATGTCCCTCGGCCAGGGCGCCGGCCTCAACGGCTTTCTCCCCTTCGCGGCTAATGATGCGTGGCGGCAAAACATCGCCGGCGCATCTGTCGATGGCAACTCCGACGGTTACATCAGCTACATCGGTGGCTCCCACCTCTATGCAAACTTCGGTGCGGGCCTCTACGACGGTTCCCCAATCGGGATCCCGTTCACAGTGGTAAGTGGCGCTCCCTTGACCACCATCAACTACACCGACTACGGCGATGAGAGCGATCCGGGTCCAATGCCCATTCCGACCAGCACTCCGGTCGAAGGTGGGGACGATCGTCATACGCTCGTTCTCGATCGCGACAACTGCTGGCTCTATGAGCTCGGCGGGGCAACCCCGCAGGGCGATGGAACCTGGAACGCGGCAGTCGGCGTTGTGTGGGACCTCCTCAACATCAACGCCCGGCCCTATCGCTGGACCTCAACTGATGCCGCGGGTCTTCCCATCTTCCCTGGCCTCGTGCGTTATGACGAAGTCGCAGCCGGTCACATCGACCACGCAATCCGTATAACCCTGCAGCGCAGCCGTCAGGCGTTCGTTCCACCGGCTACGCATTGGGCACCCAACAACTCCAGTCCTAACGCGGCGCCCATGGGAATGCGCATGCGCCTCAAGGCGAGCTTCGACATCTCGTCGTACCCGCCCCAGGCCCAGGTCATTCTCACGGCTCTCAAAAACTACGGCGCGATCATGGCCGACAACGGAAGCAATATGTTCATGATCGGAGCACCCGACGACCGCTGGAACAACGACGATCTCAGCTCGCTCAAGCAGGTTCCTGCTTCAGCGTTCGAGGTTATCGCGATGCCAACGGTGTACACCTCGGCCAACGTACCTTCCGGTCCGGCTCCCAACATCACCAGCTTCACCGCCGACAAGACCTCGGTCTCATCGGGTCAGGCTGTAACCCTCAGCTGGGCAGCTGACAATGCCTCGTACTACGTCATCTCGCCTGAGATCGGCCCGGTACGCGGCAACTCGGTTACCGTCCACCCAACCCAGACCACAACCTACACCCTCTACGCAACGAACCAGTTCGACCGCAGCACGCAGACGATCACCGTCAACGTGCAGTAGTCGCTAACCCAGTGCGGCGAGCAGAATATAGTTTCTTCATGACTGTACGTATTCTGTTCGCCGCTCTCACCTTTGTCGCAGCCGTCACTGCGTCGCTCCGAGCCGAATCGTGCGATGCATTGACAGCGATGAGGTCGCCGAAGGTCAGCATCGATGTAGCAGAGACGATACAGGCTGGCGGCCTTGTTCTGCCGTCCGGCAACGAGAAGCTCCCTAAGCTTCCTGCCTTCTGCCGCGTCACAGTGACACTCAGACCTACCTCGGACTCCAACATTCATTCAGAGATATGGCTTCCCTCCACCGGCTGGAACGGCAAGTTCATGGCCGTCGGCAGCGGCGGTTGGGGAGGATCCATCGCCTACGATGCAATGGCGCAGGCTCTTAGCCTCGGCTACGCCACGGCTGCCACCGATGACGGACACTCCGGCTCCAGCGCCAGCTTCATCTCCGGCCATCCGGAAAAGTTCATTGACTTTGCCTATCGTGCCGAACACGAGACCACTATCGTCGCGAAGGCATTGATTCACGCCTTCTATGGCAGTGCGCCGCGTTACTCGTACTGGAACGGATGTTCCGGAGGAGGCCGCGAAGGACTGTTGCAGGCGTACCGCTACCCCGATGAGTTCGATGGAATCATCGCTGGCGATCCTGCAGACATGCGTCGCAACGCATGGGGCCTCTGGCTGGCGAATGCGACCTTCAAAGATTTGCAAGATTACATTCCACCCTCGAAGTACCCGATGATCCATCGCTACGTGCTCGATGCGTGCGATGCGCAGGATGGTGTAAAAGACGGTCTCATCGAAGATCCGCAAAGTTGCAGCGTCGACTTCAAGCCGCTTACATGCAAGGGTGCGGAAACAGCCGACTGCCTGACGTCGCGTCAGGTGAAGACCGCCCAAACCATCATCAGCCCCATGCGTGACTCAAACGGCAAACAGCTCTTTCCGCGGCTGGAGCCCGGCACCGAACTGCGCTGGTCGCGCGTCGCCGGAGGCCCTGAGCCTGCCGATCTCTTTTATGACCAGTTCCGCTACGTCGTCTACAACAATCCCAATTGGGACTGGCGCAGCTTCGACGTGGATCGCGATACAGCAAAGGCAGCGGCGACTAACAAGGACGTTGACACGCTCGATCCGCACCTCGGAGCCTTTGCGAAACGCGGAGGCAAGCTGCTGCTCTACCACGGCTGGGCCGACCAGCAGGTCGCTCCTGGCTCAACGGTGGAGTTCTATCAAGCAGCACTCGATGCAACTCGTGACGCAGGCTCCGATTGGGTCCGTCTCTTCATGATGCCGGGCATGGCGCACTGCTCCGGCGGCGAAGGCCCGGATACCTTCGACAAGATTGCCGTTATCGAGGACTGGGTCGAGCGCGGCAAAGCACCATCCGAGATTGTCGCCGCACATCACACGGCCGGCAAGGTCGATCGCACACGGCCGCTGTGCCCATATCCGCAGGTCGCAAAGTACAGAGGTAGTGGAAGCATCGATGATGCGGCGAACTTCACCTGCTCAGTGAATTAACCTTGAGACGCTGAACCGAGGGCCTAACTTCGTGGCGCGATCTTGAGGTGCAGCTCCTTCATCTGTTGCTCTGTCGCATGACTAGGGGCATCGACCATCAGGTCGATCGCCTTCGCCGTCTTCGGGAACGCAATTACCTCGCGCAGACTCTGGGCCCCGGCAAGGATCATCACGATACGGTCCAGCCCAAGCGCGATGCCGCCATGCGGAGGCGTGCCGTACTCCAGCGCATCCAGGAAGAACCCGAACCTCTCCTTCGCCTCGGCATCGCTCATACCCAGCGAGCGGAAGATCTCCGCCTGCACGTCCTGCCGGTGAATACGGATCGACCCCGACCCCAGCTCCGTGCCATTTAGCACGATGTCGTACGCCAGCGCACGCACCGCGCCCTTATCGTTGAACAGCGCACCCGACTTGATGTCGTCCTCATGCGGCGACGTAAATGGATGGTGTGCCGCGTTCCACACCTTCGTCTCTTCATCCCACTCGTACATCGGGAAGTCGGTGACCCAGAGAAACTTGTAGTCCTCTGCGGTGCCGGTCTGCGCAAACCGTCCATGCTTGTCTGCGAACTTCTGCGCCAATTGCAGCCGCAGCGCGCCCACGCGCTTCCAGATCCACTGCGGATCGTAGTTCCATTTCTCCGGCGTCCCCAGCTTCGGCGTAATCACGACGACCAGGTCGTCCGGGGTCACACCGTTCTCGAGCGTCGGCTCAGCCGCCAGCTTGGCTTCAATGGCATTTGCCAGCGGAGCAAAAGTCTCGTTCGTCTTCAAGCGCGTAACGTCAAGCGAATCCAATCCGCACTCGCCAAACGTCTTGCGAATATCATCCACCAGCCCACGACGCTGCGTTCCGCTTAGGCCGCCGGCTTTGGGAATCACAAAACCCAGCACCGGCAGCTTCTGTTCGATCTTCAACTGCTCGCGCAGGGCCGAAGTAAGCTCTTCGGTCAGGTCGGTCAGCGCAGGCAGCCGCATGTCCGGCTTGTCGATGCCGTACCGCCGAATCGCCTCGTCGTAGGACATCTGAATAAATGGCGCAGTCAGCGAAATCCCGGCCGTTGCAAACGCCGCCGTCAGGAAACCCTCGACCACACGAAAGACCGTCGCCTGCTGCGGAAACGTCATCTCCAGGTCGATCTGGGTAAACTCCGGCTGCCTATCCGCGCGCAGGTCCTCGTCGCGAAAGCACCGCGCCACCTGGAAGTAGCGGTCAAACCCCGAGATCATCAGGATCTGCTTGAAGATCTGCGGCGACTGCGGCAACGCATAAAAATCTCCCGGATGCACACGGCTCGGAACGAGGTAGTCGCGCGCGCCTTCAGGGGTCGAACGCGTCATAAACGGCGTCTCGATCTCCAGGAACCCGTTCGCCGAAAGATACTCGCGAATCGCCCGCGTCACGTTATGCCGAGTCAAGAAATTCTTCTGCATCTGCTCGCGCCGCAGATCGAGGTAGCGATATTTCAGCCGCACTTCTTCATTAGCAATGGCATCTTCGGCTGGCGAAAACGGAGGCGTCTTCGCCTCGTTCAGCAGCAGCAACTCCTTCGCCACCACCTCGATCACGCCGGTAGGCATGTTCGGATTCTCAAGCCCTTCACCGCGACGACGCACACGGCCCTTCACCGCGACCACATACTCCGACCGCGCCGCCTCGGCCTTGGCATGTGCCTCGCCCGAGACCTCTTTATCCAGCACCACTTGAGTGATGCCAGTGCGGTCACGTACATCCAGAAAGATAAGGTTGCCATGGTCCCGGCGCCGGTTCACCCAGCCCATCAGAACCACATCCTGCCCATCCTGCTCCACACGGAGCTCGCCGCACCGGTGGGTGCGTTGTAAGTTGCCTAAAAAGTCGAGAGTCACAGTCTTTCTATTGTACGAACTTCAGGCCAAATCGCTAAATCCGCTCTGCATGGGTCCGAATGTAGTCATCCATTGCGTGGTCGGGCCCGATGTAGTGAAACTCCTCGGCGTACTCCAGCCCATACTTTGTGCCAGTTCGCTTGTCCCGCTCGATGAATGCTGCCTGAATGAAGGCCTCATTAGCTGCCTCCTGGCCTCCGGCAAACGCAGCCACCTTCAGTCCCCGTGCCTTTAGCGAATCGTTCATGCTGAGTACCATGTTCGTCATCATCGTTCGACAGGCCGCGATATACGCCGCCTTCTGCTTGATCGTCGGCCCAATATCCACAACACGGTTCACTAACTGCGGCCCGCGCGCAAAGTAGTACTTCTCGCTCACGCCATGCACCTTCAGCCCCGCGTCGAACTGCTCCGGAAAATCCAGGTGGTCAGCCGACATCCAGCACGCAGCCTCCACCGCCTGAGCCGTCACGTAGTGGTCAGGATTCTCTTCGTAGTGCCCCCACGGGTCATAGCTCAGGACCGTGTCCACCTTCAGCAGCCGAAATAGAAACATCAGGCGCACGCGAATCTCCATGCGTGAAACATCATCCAGCCCGTGGTTGCGATAGTGCAGGTCGTACTTCTTCTTCAACCCGGCTACCTCCACAAAACGCGCCGCGTCCTGCTCATTTGCCAGCACCGTCTCACCCAGCGTCAGGTTGTAGGAATCCTTCTCATCGTTGCTTACACGGATCAAGTAGCCTGTGTACCCCTCGTTCAGCAGCTTCGCCACCGTCCCGCCAGCAAAGATGGGCCCGTCATCTAAATGTGGCGTAATCAGCGCAAAGACCTTGCCCTTGCCCGGCTGATCAGGGTTGATCCGTTCGATCACCGGCTGTGACGCGCCATTCTGCCCCGCGCTCGAGCCTTGCGCTGCTCCAACCAGACCAGCCGCTGCGGCCATCTTGAAGAACCCTCTGCGCTCCATCACACCACCCCACAGATCGAGATCTACGACTTCAACACACCCGCCAATTCTGCCCGAGCTATCTTCTCTTGCTCGCCCTTGGCAAAGTCCTTCACGGTAAACGCATCGCTCATTACCTCGTCCTCGCCTACGATCACCATCTTCCGCGCGAGCTTGTCCGCGGCTTCAAACGACTTCTTCAGCCGGAAGCTGCCCTCCCCGACCTCAATCGCCAGCCCCACTGCACGAAGTTCCTGCGCCAGCTTCAGTGCCGCAGGATTCTGCCCCACGCCCATTGGAGCAATAAACGCATCCAGCTTCTTCGCCTCCGTCGCCGCGGCCTGCGCCTGCAGCGTCAGAATCAGCCGGTCCTCCCCGATCGCAAACCCGATCCCTGGAGCCTTCGGCCCGCCAAGCATCTCGCTCAGCCCGTCGTAGCGTCCGCCGCCCAGCAGGGCATTCTGCGTGCCCAGTCCGCTACCGTCGGGAACCGTGAACTCGAAGGTCGTCCGCGTGTAGTAGTCCAGTCCTCGAACCAGTCTCGGCTCCTCGACATACGGAACCCCACACGCATTCAGCGCCGCCTTTACCTGCTCGAAGTGCACCCGCGACTCCTCGCTCCAGAACTCCGAGATCTTCGGCAGTGTGTTGATGATCTCCTGATCGCCCTCATCCTTCGAGTCCAGCACGCGCAGCGGATTCGTCTCCGCGCGCCGCTGATTGTCCTCGCACAACTTATGCTTCACCGGCTGCAACGCCGTCCGCAGAGCCGCGCTGTAGCGTGCGCGATCCTCCGCAGAGCCCACCGAATTCAATGCCAGCCTCCAGCCGCGAATCCCCAGTTCGTTCAGCAGAGTCGCCAGCATCTCCAGCACCTCGGCATCGCGCAGCGCCGAATCCGACCCCGACCACGGCGGCCCTAGAACCTCCGCTCCAATCTGCCAGAACTGCCTGTACCGTCCGCGCTGCGGACGCTCACGCCGAAACTGTGGCCCAATGTAAAACAGCTTCTCCAGCATGCCGGTTTCGGCCATCTTGTGCTCGATGTAGGCCCGCACAACACCAGCTGTGTTCTCCGGGCGCAAAGTCAGGCTCTGGCCCTTGTCGCTCTCCGCCCGCCCGCGGTCCTCCCACGTGTACATCTCCTTCGAGACGATGTCCGTCTCCTCGCCCACCCCGCGAGCAAACAGCTCCGTCACCTCAAAGATCGGGGTGCGAATCTCGCCAAATCCATACCTCGCGAAGACCGCCCGTGCCGTGGCCTCCACATGATTCCAAAGTGCGGTCTCCGGAGGAAGAAGGTCCCGGGTCCCGCGTACTGCCTTGATATTTGCCATTGACTTCAAGTGTAGCGAAATTCTGTGATCGCTAACTGCTCTTCACGCCACATAAGCTCGACATCGGTTCGCGCCCCATCGCGTATCATCTCTGCCCATGGACTGGCTTAAGCGCCGCCCTCCGCCCACCGTCATCGCCATCTTCATCTCCGCCTCAATGGCCCTCGCCGCCCTCCTGACCTGGCTTGTGGATCAGCCGCAGGCGGGCCGCACCATCCTACTGGTTTCAGTCGTCCTCGCCGGTCTACCCATCATCCTCAGCCCCATCGCCCAGATCCTTCGCGGCAACTTCAGCGTCGACCTACTCGCCGTCCTCTCCATCGTCACCTCGCTGCTCTTAGGCCAATACTGGGTCGCCGCCATCGTTATCCTCATGCTCTCCGGTGGCGAGGCTCTGGAAGAACACGCCACCCGCCGCGCCTCCTCCGTTCTCGCCGCGCTCGCCAAGCGCATGCCCCAGACCGCCCACCTCGCCGCTGCTGACGGTTCCATGACCGACATCGCCATAGACCAGATCGCCGTCGGCAATCAGCTCCGCATCTTTCCCCACGAGATATGCCCTGTCGACGGCATTGTCGTCTCCGGCGAAGGCTCCATGGACGAGTCCTACCTCACCGGCGAGCCCTTCCTCATCGAAAAGACCAGCGGCACCGCCGTTCTCTCCGGAGCCATCAACGGCCCCTCCGCGCTCACCATCCAGGCCACCCGTCTCGCCTCCGACTCCCGCTACGCCCGCATCGTCGAGGTCCTCCACGCCTCCGAGCAGCAGCGCCCACAGATACGCCGCATCGGCGACCGCATCGGTGGCTGGTACACCCCGCTCGCCCTCGCCATCGCAGGCCTCGCATGGCTTTTCACCCACAACCCCGAGCGCTTCCTCGCCGTCCTCGTCATCGCCACGCCCTGCCCCGTGCTGCTCGCCATCCCTGTTGCCGTCATCGGGGCAATCTCCATCGCCGCCGGTCGAGGAATCCTCATCAAAGACCCATCTATCCTCGAAAAGCTCTCCAGTTGCCGCATCCTCGTCGTCGACAAGACCGGCACCCTCACCTACGGCCGTCCCCACGTCCGCGAGATCCTCACCTTCAACAACTGGGATCGCGCCCGCCTCCTCGCACTTACCGCCAGCCTCGAGCGCTACTCCAAACACCCTCTCGCCGACGCGATCCGTGCCGCTGCAACTGCCGAACATCTCTCCCTCTCTTACGTCAGCCACGTATCAGAGCATCCCGGCAAAGGCCTCACCGGCTCCATCGACGGCCACATCCTCACCGTCACTGGCCGGGGCAAGTTGCCGCTGCACCTCCGCGAGGCCCTTCCTCCCATCGCGCCAGGCCTCGAGTGCATCATCCTCGCCCAGGGCGACGCCACCGTCAGCGCCGAGCCCGCGCTCGCCGGAGTCTTCCGCTTTGAAGACGAACCTCGCCCCGACTCCCTCGGTTTCCTTCATCACGTCGGCGCGCGCCACGGTATCCACCGCATCGTCCTGCTTTCGGGTGACCGGCCCCAGGAGGTCAATGCCTTCGCCCAGGCCATGGGCATCACCGAGGTCCACGGCGGCATGAGCCCCGAGCAAAAGGTCGAGGTCGTCCGTCAGCTCAATGCCACCGCGCCCACCCTCTACCTCGGTGACGGCATCAACGACGCTCCCGCCATGATGGCCGCCACCGCAGGCGTCGCCCTTGGCCTCAACAGCGACATCACCGCCGAGGCCGCCGGAGCAGTCATCCTCCAGTCCTCGCTCAAGTCCGTCGACGAGCTCATCCACATCGGCCATCGCATGCGCCGCATCGCCCTCCAGAGCGCCGTCGGCGGCATGTCCCTCTCGCTCATTGGAATGATCGCCGCCGCCTTCGGCTACCTTGCCCCCATCGAAGGTGCGCTCGCGCAGGAGGGCATCGACCTCCTCTCCATCCTTAACTCACTGAGGATGATCCTCCCCACGGGTCCGCTGAGCGACTTCACCTCGACCGAACTCGCGCCCCCCAAATCTTCCCGTAATTTGTCATCCTGAGCGCAGCGCGTACCGCGAAGTCGAAGGACCTGCATCTGACACTTGTCGACGGCGCGTCCATCGTCACGTTCAGCCGCCCGCACATGCCATACTCAAAAAAGGAGAGCGAGACCATGACCTACGTCCCAGCCCCCGAGCGTTACAACCAGCACACCTACCGCCGCTGTGGACACTCCGGAATCGTCCTCCCTCCCATCTCCCTCGGCCTGTGGCAGAACTTCGGCGGTGCCGATGTCTTCGAGACCGGACGCGCGATGGTCCTCCGCGCATTCGACCGCGGAGTCACCCACTTTGACCTCGCCAACAACTACGGGCCGCCCTACGGCTCAGCCGAAGAAAACTTTGGCACCATCCTCCGCAAAGATCTCCGCCCGCACCGCAACGAGCTCATCATCTCCACCAAGGCCGGCTGGGACATGTGGCCCGGCCCCTACGGCATCGGAGGCTCGCGCAAGTACCTCATCGCCTCTCTCGACGACAGCCTCCGCCGCATGGGCCTCGACTACGTCGACATCTTCTACTCCCACCGTCCCGACATGGACACGCCCCTCGAAGAGACCATGTCCGCGCTCGCTCACATCGTTCGCCAGGGCAAGGCTCTCTACGCCGGCATCTCCTCCTATAGCCCCGAGCGTACGCGCGAGGCCGCAGCCATCCTAAAGAGCGAAGGCGTGCCCCTCTTCATCCATCAGCCGTCCTATTCCATGCTCAACCGCTGGATCGAACGCGAGCTTCTCGGAACACTCGAGACCGTCGGGGCCGGCTGCATCGCCTTTTCCCCTCTGGCGCAGGGCCTGCTCTCCAGCAAATACCTCAGCGGCGTCCCCGCCGACTCACGCGCAAAGTCCGAAGGCTCCTTCAAGACTGAGTTCCTCACGGAAGAAAACCTCGCCCGCGTCCGCGCTCTCGACCAGATTGCACAGCGCCGCGGCCAGACCCTCGCCCAGATGGCCATCGCCTGGACCCTCCGCGACTCGCGTGTCACATCGGCACTGATCGGAGCCCGCAACGTAGCCCAGCTCGATGACTCGCTCGACGCCGTCAAGAACCTCAACTTCACAACAGAAGAACTCACCGAGATCGACAATCACGCTCGCGAGGGCTCGCTCGACCTCTGGAAGGGAGCCCGCGAAGGAACTGCCTGATCGCGCACACCTGACGGCTCTACTGCGGCCCAACCGCCTCTTTCCGGTTCAGAATCGCATCGACATTCCCTTTATCCACCAGCGAAACACCCGTGTCGACAAACGATGGAAACGGAGCGAATGGGTCCAACCCATAATCCGCACCCAACGTCTTCGGTGGATAGTGGTGAATAGTGTCGAGCGCCTTCAGCCCGACCAGTGCCATGGTGTAGGGCTTTTGCGAGATCGTCGAATCGATAATTCCATCCTTGATCAGTTGCAGTGTCGCGACGTCCGTGTCCATCGCCACCAGTAACCGGCCCGAATCGCCCAACCCCTTAGCGCGGCGGATAATCTCGCCCACATCCTTGCCTGCCGAAGACTGCAGGCAGATCATCGCATCGATGCGGTCCTTGTCCTTGCGAGTCAGATACTCGCGGGCCTTGTCCATCGCGATCCCCGAGTCGCCCTTCATGTCGAAGACTTCAACCACTTTGATTCCGGGATAGGCCGAGAAAACGTCCTTGTATCCCTTCAGCCGTTCCTCCAGGTTCGGCTGTCCCGGCATGGTGAAGAACGCAACGTTGCCTTTACCATTCAGCACCGCCGCAACCCGCTGTCCGCCCAGGCGCCCTGCCTGCAGGTTGTTCGTGCCGATAAAGTAAAGTCGCTTGCTTTCCGGCGCGTCCGAATCCATCGTGATCACCGGAATCCCAGCAGCAATCGCCGCGTCGATCTCCGGGGCCAACAGCGACGAGTTTGTTACCGAAACGAGGATGCCCGCCGGCTTTCTTGCCACGACCGTGCGAAACTCCTGCACCTCGGCCTGCGGATCGAACGAGTTCGGCCCGCGCATCTCCGCGCTCACTCCATACTCCGCTGCCGCCTTCTGGAAACCTTCCCCCGCCGTCTTCCAGTACGGCAGCTCCACGTTCACCGTAATTAGGTAATAGTGCTCGCTCTTGGAGTGCGGTGTGCATCCTTCAAGCAGCGGAAGCACGGCCATAAATGCAACGACGATTCCCTTGGTCCACACGCTCATCTCGAACCCTCCGATAAGAGGCATGCTGTCCGAGACCCATCGCTCGACCCGTTGTGCTCGGGCAGCGCCGCGAGATAGCAAAAATGCGGCGGCGAGATGATACGCCTCTTTTGTTCTCTCTGGCTTCCCGGCTCTTTCGCATAAAATTGAAGCAGCATGGTTCTTCCCTTCGTTCGCGAGCTCCTCGCGGACCTGGAGCACTCCGAAGCCTTCGAGCGTGTGCGCCGCCATCTAAGCGGCGGCACGGGGCGCAGTCGTGTCTCCGGACTCACCGCAACCGCCCGCGCCCTCTACCTTCCGTACTTCGTCCGCGCCGCGCAGGCCCCTGCGCTCATCATCGTCGCCGACAACAAAGCCGCCGAGGCTCTCCACGCCGCCGTCCTCGCCGCCTGCGATCTCACCGGCGCGCTCGACCCCTCGCAGGTCCTCCGCCTCCCCGCCCACGACGTCCTTCCCTTCGAAAACCTCTCTCCCCACCCCGAGATTCAGGAGACCCGCGCCGCCACCCTCTGGAAGATCTGCGCCGGCCACACGCCGCGCCTCGTCATCGCTCCCGTCGAAGCCGCCTGCATGCGCCTCTTCCCCCGCGACTACTACGCCGCGCTCGCCCTCCACCTTCGGATCGGCGAAGAGCACATCCCCGACATGCTCGTCGAGCATCTGCTCTCCGTCGGCTACACCCGGGTCGACGTCGTCGAAATGCCCGGCCAGGTCACCATCCGCGGCGGCATCATCGACGTCTACTGCCCCGAGACAGGACCGTCCCGTCCGCATCGACTTCTTCGGCGACGAGATCGAATCCATCCGCCGCTTCGACCCCGAAACCCAGCGCTCCAGCTCCCCCCTCGACGAAGTCCTCCTCCTCCCCCTCACCGAAACTCCCGTCACCGAAAAACTCCTCTCCGCCATCAACGCCCGCCTCACCCGCGCGGGCATCGCAGGAGCCGCGCTCGAAGGTGGCGAAGAGCCAGCCGAGCTGCAAACCCACGTCGCCACCCGCACCGGCGAAGCCACCATCTTCCCCGGCTGGGAGTTCTTCGCCCCCGTCGCCGGAGCCACTCACACCCTCCTCGATCTCCTCGGACCTTCACCACACGCGTCTTCGTCGAAGAACCCGCCATGGTCAAAAACCAGGGCGAGCGCTGGTGGAACAAGATCGAGCAGCGCCACGACCGCTCCGGCATCGGCATCTTCGTCCGCCCCGAAGACATCTACCTCTCCCCCTGGGACCTCGAAGACCGCCTGCGCCGCACCACCGGCTGCGAACTCGATCAGCTCGGCGCCGTCGACGTCCTCGACGCCGACCGCAGCGACCTCTCCGAAGTCGACTTCGCCACCCGCCCCACGCAGCGCTTCCACGGCTCCATCCCCGCACTCATCGAAGCCATCAAGTCGCTCATGCAGCAGGAGGCCCGCATCCTCCTCACCGCCCCCAACCAGGGCGAAGTCGAACGCCTCGCCGGCCTCCTGCAGGAGTATCAGGTCCCCTACCGCCTCGGCTCGCGCACCGATCAACACGGCTGCTCCACCGTCTACTCCGAGTCCAGCTATCTCGCCGGCGATCTCCGCACGCCCGTCATCGTCAAGACCCCCATCGCCGCCGGCGTCCAGATCCTCGACCTCGACAAGACCACCGCCAGTCAGATCGTCATCTTCGGCGCGCAGGACCTCACCGACGACGCCGACGTCACCGCCCGGCCCGTCCGCCGCGGCAAATCCAAAGCCGCCGCCTTCATCTCCGACTTCCGCGACCTCGCCGTCGGCGACTACGTCGTCCACGTCGAACACGGCATCTCCCGCTACTGCGGCCTTCGCGTCATCGAAGAGAACGACGCCCCGCCGCTCGAGCTCATGATCCTCGAGTTCGCCGACGAAGCCAAACTCTACGTCCCGCTCACCCGCCTCGACCTCATCCAGAAGTACCGCTCCACCGAAACCGGCCCCGCCCCGCAGCTCAACAAGCTCGGCACGCAGAGCTGGCAGAAGACCAAGGCCCGCGTCAAAAAGGCCATGGCCGACATGACCGCCGAGCTCCTCAAGCTCTACGCGCAGCGCAAAGCCGCGCAAGGCACGCCCTTCTCTCCCGACACCAACATGCAGCGCGAGTTCGAAGACGCCTTCGACTTCAACGAGACCGACGACCAGCTCACCGCCATCGCCGACATCAAGCAGCGACATGGAATCCACCCAGCCCATGGACCGCCTCCTCTGCGGCGACGTCGGCTACGGCAAAACCGAAGTCGCCATGCGCGCCGCCTTCAAAGCCGTGCAGGACGCCAAACAGGTCGCCGTCCTCACCCCCACCACCGTCCTCAGCTTCCAGCACTTCGAATCCTTCAAACGCCGCTTCGCCAACTTCCCCGTCAACATCGAGATGATCTCCCGCTTCCGCACGCCCAAGGAGCAGAAAGACATCCTCGAAAAAGCCGCCGACGGCAAGGTCGACATCCTCATCGGCACCCACCGCATCCTCTCGAAAGACCTCAAGTTCCAGGACCTCGGCCTCCTCGTCGTCGACGAAGAACAGCGCTTCGGCGTCCGCCACAAAGAGCGCCTCAAGCAGATGCGCGCGCACATCGACGTCCTCTCCATGTCCGCCACGCCCATCCCGCGCACCCTGCACATGTCGCTCATCGGCCTGCGCGACATGTCCGTCATCGAAACCCCGCCCAAAGACCGCATGGCCATCCAGACCATCGTCGCCAAGTTCGACGAAAAGCTCATCCGCACCGCCATCGAGATGGAGCTCGAGCGCGGCGGCCAGACCTACTTCGTCCACAACCGCGTCGAGACCATCTACGACCTCGCCGCCAAAATCCGCGAACTCGTCCCGCAGGCCCGCATCGTCATCGGCCACGGCCAGCTTCCCGAAGCCGAGCTCGAACGCGTCATGCTCGCCTTCATGAACCACGAGTACGACGTCCTCGTCGCCACCTCCATCATCGAAAACGGCCTCGACATCCCGCTCGCCAACACCATCATCATCAACCGCGCCGACCGCCACGGCCTCAGCGAGCTCTACCAGCTCCGCGGCCGCGTAGGCCGCAGCAACCGCCGCGCCTACGCCTACCTCCTCATCCCACCCGAAACCGAACTCACCGAAATCGCCCGCCGCCGCCTCGCCGCCCTCAAAGAGTTCTCCGACCTCGGCGCCGGCTTCAAGATCGCCGCCCTCGACCTCGAACTCCGCGGCGCCGGCAACATGCTCGGCGGCGAGCAGTCCGGCCACATCGAAGCCATCGGCTTCGAGATGTACACCACCATGCTCGAAGAGGCCGTCCGCAAGATGAAGGGCGAAGAAGAACGCCCCGCCCACGCCACCACCGTCATCAACCTCGGCATCTCCGTCCGCATCGACGCCGACTACATCCCCGAAGAGAACCAGCGCCTCCGCATGTACAAGCGCATCGCCGGAGCCGAAGATGCCAGCCGACCCTCGCCGACGTTCGCGCCGAACTGCACGACCGCTACGGCGACCCCACCCGAGTCTGTCCTAAATCTCCTCGCCGCCGGAGAAATCCGCCTCACGCTGCGAACAACTCGGCATCGCCCAGCTCGACCGCAAGCGCACCCAGATCGAGCTCAACAAGACCAAAACCTTCGTCGAGATGCTCCACCTCAAATTCGCGGAACGCGACAGCGACGGTGCGAGCAGCGCAAATCGCAATCGACCCCGCCATGCTGATGAAGCTGGTCAGCCGCAACACCAAACGCGGTGCCCAGTTCACTCCGCAGGGAGTCTCCGCTGGCCGCTCACCTCCGCAAAGTCCGAAGACGTGCTTCGGGAGACGAGCGAGTTGCTGGAATCACTCGATACAAAGGCAGCTCTGACCTCATAGAATTCTTCCGACGTGACCAGTCGCGTTGACCCACGCCGTCTTTGCAGCGAAGATGGCGTCATGACCTCCTACCTGCGTAGTGCAACAATCGTCGTTGTTCTAAGCACATTTGCCTCTGCCCCACTCTTCGCACAAGCCCCCACAACCACCAATGGAGCCACCATGTCCCGAGCGACCGGTGCCTTCGACGTCAAGGTCACTCCGCAGGAAGACAAGACGGACCCCGCCATCGCACGCATGGTCCTCGACAAGCAGTTCCACGGCGACCTCGAAGCCACCAGCAAAGGCGAGATGCTCGCCGCCGGCGGCGCAAAGGGCACAGGCGGCTACGTCGCCATCGAGATCGTCACCGGCAAGCTGGGCGGACACACCGGAACCTTCGCCCTCCAGCACAGCGGCTCCATGATCGACAACGCCTTCACACTCATCATCACTGTCGTACCCGGCTCGGGTACCGGCCAACTCACCGGCCTCACCGGCAAGATGAACATCAACATCGCCCCGGCGGCAAACACAGCTACGACTTCGAATACACCCTGCCCGCCAGCAAAGTAAGCGGCACGGCATCGCCACGCGCTGGCATAAACTGCATGCAGATACTCATGCTTACTCGCCTTACTCTCATCGCCGCAATCCTCGGAACCGCCATGCTCTCCTCCACCGCCCCCGCTCAAAAGCTCTCCGCCGACGGAGCCATCCAGACCTTCAGCTTCGTCTCCGACCAGTACTTCTCCGACGTCTACTTCCACTTCGCCCCCACCTCGGCACCCAGATGGGCCTTCATCAGTACGACACCCAGCTTAGAGGACTACTCCGCCGCCAACCATCCAGAAGCAGATCGCCGCCCTGCACGCCTACGAGAAGAAGATCGCGGCCATCGACCCCTCCGCGCTCGACGCCTCCGTCGCCGCCGACCGCACCATCCTGCTCAACAGCATCCGCTCGCAGCTTCTCTCGCTCGAGGTCATCCGCCACTGGGAGAAGAATCCCGACAACTACTCCTCCGGCATCACCAACTCCATCTTCGTCCTCATGGAGCGGCCCTTCGCTCCCGTCAACACGCGCCTGCGCGCCGCCGTCGAGCGTGAAAAGCAGATCCCGCAGGTCTTCGTCGAAGCCCGCAAAAACCTCAAGAACCCGCCACGCATCTTCACCGAAATCGCCCTCGAACAGATCGACGGCCTCATCAGCTTCTTCCAGAACGACGTTCCCGCAGCCTTCACCGAAGCCGACGACGCCGCGGCCAAAGCCGACTTCGCCGCACCAACGCCGCCGTCATCCAGTCGCTCAAAGACTACGGCGCATGGATGAAGTCCGATCTCCTCCCGCGCTCCAACGGCGACTACCGCCTCGGCGCCGACATCTTCCGCAAAAAGCTTGCTTACGACGAGATGGTCGACATCCCTCTCGATCGCCTCCTGCAGGTCGGCCTCGACGATCTGCACCACAACCAGGCCGAGTTCACTCGCATCGCCAAAGAAGTCGACCCCACCAAGACCCCGCAGCAGGTCCTCGCCGAACTAGCCACCATCCACCCCGCGCCCGACAAGCTCCTCGACGCCTTCCAGCGACACCTTCGCCTGCGCTCATCGCCTTCATCCGCGCGCACCACATCATCACCATCCCCAGCAACGTCCAGCCCACGCTCGAAGAGACGCCGCCCTTCATGCGCGCCACCACCTTCGCCTCCATGGACCCGCCCGGCCCCTTCGAGACCCACTCCACCAAGGCCTACTTCAACGTCACCCTGCCTGAAAAAACCTGGACCACTCCGCACGTCGCCGAGCACATGGCCAGCTTCAACGTCGGCACCATCATCTCCACCGCGTGCACGAGGCCTACCCCGGCCACTACGTCCAGTTCCTCTGGCAGAACCAGTTCCCATCCAAGGTCCGCAAGATCATCGGCGCCAACACCAACATCGAAGGCTGGGCCCACTACACCGAACAGATGATGCTCGACGAGGGCTACGCCGCACCGCCCGCAAACGCCACGCCCGAGCAGGTGCGCGAAGCGAAGCTCATCCGCCTCGGCCAGCTGCAGGACGCGCTCCTGCGCGACGCCCGCTTCGTCAACTCCATCAAGCTCCACACCGGCCTCGCCGAACCCAACCAGCAGTGGACCATCGAGCAGGCCGTCGACTTCTTCGTCAAAGAAGGCTACCAGTCCCGCTCCGTCGGCCTCGTCGAAACCAAGCGCGGCACCGCCGACGCCACCTACCTCTACTACACCCTCGGCAAGCTCGAAATCATGAAGCTCCGCGAAGACCTGAAGAAGAAACAGGGACGCGCCTTCAACCTGCAGAACTTCCACGACAACTTCATGCGCCAGGGCCCCGCCCCCATCAAGGTCATCCGCAAGGCCATGCTGCACGACGACTCACCTGTGCTCTAGTCGTCAGTTCCCCAACCGTGTTATCCCCTTGTTGGTGGTGGACTGCTAGCATTTCCACATCCAAACTGCATCGAAGGAATCATGGCTCAGAAAATCCGCAAAGCAGTCTTCCCCGCCGCCGGACTCGGCACTCGCTTCCTCCCCGCCACCAAAGCCACGCCCAAGGAGATGCTCTGTCCTCGTCGACAAGCCCCTCATCCAGTACGGCGTCGAAGAGGCCGTCGCCGCCGGCTGCACCGAGATCATCATCGTCACCGGCCGCGGCAAGACCACCATGGAAGACCACTTCGACAAGTCCTTCGAGCTCGAAGCCACCCTCGCCGCCAAAAACAAAACCGCGCTGCTCGAGATCGCGCGCTCCGTCTCCAAGCTCGCCAAGATCGTCTTTACCCGCCAGCCCGAACCCCTCGGCCTCGGCCACGCCGTCCTCATGGCCAAGGAGATCGTCGGCAACGAGCCCTTCGCCGTCATCCTCCCCGACGACATCGTCGACGCAAAGGTGCCCTGCATGAAGCAGATGGTCGAGGCCTTCAACGAGACCGGCTCCAGCATCCTCGGCTCCGAGGTCGTCGAAGGCGCAGCCATCTCAGAACTACGGCTGCCTCGCCGTCACGCCCGACGCGAAGAACCCCCGCCTGCTTCAGGTCAAGGACATGGTCGAAAAGCCCAAGCCCGAAGAGGCCCCCTCGCAGAACGCCATCATCGGCCGCTACATCCTCACGCCGCGCATCTTCGAGATGCTCGAAACCATCACCCCCGGCGCAGGCGGCGAACTCCAACTCACCGACGGCATCAAGGCCCTGCTCCAGCACGAGAAGGTCTACGGCTTCACCTACGAAGGCAAGCGTCACGACGCCGGCGACAAGCTCGGCTTCCTGAAAGCCACCGTAGAGTTCGGCCTCAAACACGACAAGCTTGGCGCCGACTTCAAGACATGGCTCAAGCAGTTCCCACTCTAAGAGATCAAAGAAGCGAGACATCCAGAGTTTGGATGTCTCGACTGGTCGCCCTCTGCCTATGACTTCTTCTGCAATGCCGCCAATGTCTTCGATTCAACTTTGTTGCCAGTGAACTCCGTAACCTCACCGGTTTTCCTGCGATAAAGAACATCAGCCAATGGAGCGTCAGGCCATTTCTTGAAACTCTTTCGCTTGCTGATAATCGTCCGCTCTTTGAGCTTCGAATCGACTTCTTCATCCAGGATTTCTGACGGGCCACGCTGGCTAAGTAAGACCTCGGATATTGCTTGACGTGCCTGTTGATGGCTACGTTGCTTGCCGAGCGCAATGTTCCTCCTGCTGGAAGTGGGACACTCGCCATAAACATTGCGGCGATCTTTCTTTAGGCTGGCGAGCTTTTTCTGTTGCGGGCTTTTGATTGTACTCATGGCTAGCTAGTGTTGAGATATTATCGGCAAATCTTCCATGAAATCCCAGCAAATTCTCTTCGCCCCGGTGCCACATCTCGATTCTGAGACGTGGCACCATTCGAGCAAAGTTCAACCCTTGCATCCAACCCTCATGCTTGTTCTCGCCGCGCTGCTCGTGTTGCCTCTGCAAGCACCTTCGGCCCAATCTCCCGAGACCTTCGTCAGGTCCATCTACTCTCGCTATAAATCCCAGATGCCGGACTACAACGGCAGACAAGCAGAGGCTGTATTCTCTCCATCACTCCTTCAACTCATCCGAAAGAATGGAACGACGGGCTTCATTGGCCACCTCGATATCGATCCCGTTTGTTCCTGCAACGAAATCGATGGGCTCGCCGTCGATCGCATCGCTGTCTCTCGGCTCGCTGCAGATCACGCGCTTGCCACCGTTAGCCTGAGCTTTGGCAACGCCGGGAGTCAGATTCTTCGACTCACGCTGATCTCAGTCAACGGAGACTGGCGTGTTGATGACATAACCAGCGCGGCTGTAGGCAGTCTCCGCTCGAAACTCATTCAAGGCACGCGCGCGCGGTAGCCGCCAAACACTTGGCTCTTACGCACTGAATGACCAATGCTTCCCCGTAAGACCCTTCCATGAAAATCTTCATTCCCCTATAAAAATCATTCCCGCACCCAACACCATTCGCTGTTCATCTAATTGTCCGTAGACAAAATCCTGCGGAGTAGCAATGCCCACCCTCTTCGATTCCATCCAGCTCGGCGACCTCCACCTCCCCAACCGCATCTTCATGGCCCCGCTCACCCGCCTCCGGGGTACCGTCGACCACATCCCCACGCCCATCATGGCTCAGTACTACGCGCAGCGCGCCTCCGCTGGCCTCATCATCTCCGAAGGCATCCCCATCGATCCCCTCGGCGTCGGCTACGCCAACGTCCCCGGCCTCTGGTCGCGCGAGCAGGTCGACGCCTGGCGTCCCATCGTCAAAGCCGTGCACGCGCAGGGCGGACACATCTTCGCCCAGATCTGGCATGTAGGCCGTATCTCCGATCCCGAGCTTCTCGACGGACAACAGCCCGTCGCCCCGAGCGCCATCGCAGCCTCTGGCAACGTCAGTCTCCTCCGCCCGCAGCGCCCCTACCCAACACCCCGTGCTCTTACCCTCGAAGAGGTAAAGCAGACCATCGAGGCCTATCGCCGCGGCGCACAGAACGCTCAGGCTGCCGGCTTCGACGGCGTCGAGCTTCACGGAGCCAACGGCTACCTCATCGATCAGTTCCTCCAGGATGGCTCCAACCTCCGCACCGATGACTACGGCGGCCCTATCGAAAACCGCGCCCGCTTCCTCCTCGAAGCAGCCGACGCCGCCATCTCCGTCTTTGGCCCCGGTCGCGTCGGTATGCACCTCGCCCCACGTGGAGACTCGCACGGCATCTCCGACTCCAACCCCGCCGCCACGTTCACTTATGTCGCGCAGGAGCTCGGCAAACGAAAGATCGCCTTCATCGCAGCCCGCGAAAAAGTCGGCCCCGACTCCCTCGGCCCGCACCTCAAGCAAGCGTTCGGTGGAGTCTTCGTCGCCAACGAAGCCCTCGACCAGCACACCGGCCAGCAACTCCTCGACGAAGGGAAGGCCGACACGGTCGCCTTTGGCAAGCTCTTCATTGCGAACCCGGACCTCGTCTCGCGTTTCCGCAGTCACGCCCCGCTCAACCGCCCCGAGCCCCACACCTTCTACGCTCCCGGCCCCCACGGCTACACCGATTACCCCACGCTGGCTGGCTGATTCTTAACATCAGGCCGGAGAACGTCGTACAGCCTTTCTGCATCTCACTGAGAGCCCCAAAAGGAGAGAGAAAGAAATGGCAAAGAAAGACGCACCCAGCACCGCCGTCACGCGCAAGCAGCTCGTTGACCTGCTCAATCAGGATCTCGAGCGCGAGTACCAGGCAATCATCGCCTACGTAAATTACTCACAGGTCCTCAAGGGCGCGGCCTACATGAACATCGCTGGCGAGCTCGAGGTCCATGCAGGCGAGGAGTTGGCGCACGCGCTCAAGCTCAGCTACTGGATCGACAACCTCGGCGGCATGCCGGCCACCAAGCCCAAGCCCGTCAAGACCTCCGACAAGGCCGAAGAGATGCTGCGCTTCGATCTGGAAAACGAGAAGGAAACCATCCGCAACTACCGCCGCCGCGTCAAGCAGGTAGACGCGCTCGACGAGTTCGCCCTCGGCGAGGATCTTCGCGAGATCCTCCGCGACGAGCAGGACCACCTCAACGCCCTCGCCACCGCTCTCGGCATCGATACCCCCGACCCCGGCATCGCCGACTAGTAACAATGATTAGTGGCTAGTGGTTAGCGGCTCTTCAAACTAACCACTAGCCGCTATCACTAAGTCCTAAAAAGTAAACGCCACTCCCACCGTGTACCGGTCCTGCAGAAACTTCTTCTCCGGACCAACGCGGATGATCTGCGTCGTGTATGTCTCATCCAGATCGTTCGAGTCGAAGTCCTCATAGCTGTTCGCAATGATGTCAGGATTCTTGGTCCACGTCTCGCGGAAGTCCGCGCGGAGCATCATTCGCGGCGTCACTCTGTATTTGATTCCGCCGCCATACTGCATTCCAAAGTGGAAGATACCTCCGCCATCCAGTGGAGGTGTGTTGCCGAAATCGAACGCCGCCACAATCAGTCCAATGTTCTTTAGTCCGATATTGAAGGGCCCCGCTGGCTTCTTCAGCGGCGCACCGTTCAGCGCCACCAGTTGCAGAACAGGGCCAATTGCCGCATAGGGCCTCCAACGCGAGGTCGGCCGCGTCGCATGAATCAGCAAGTTGTATTCGAACTGTCGCGTTACGAGGCCAATCGGGATCGCTTCGACGTCATCATCGGTAAAAACTATATCGGTCCCTGGAGGAATCGTCGCATTGATCGTGCCCAGCTGATACTTGACCTGCTGGCGAAAATACGAGAACTCATTCGAGAAGTGCTTCCAGCTATTCACCGTTACTGAGCCGCCCGCCGCCCATCCATCCCCTACGTCATCCGCTAGATACAGAAAGTACGTGTCCTTGTTCGGATCGGAGGAGTACTCAAGCACACCCACCGCCGACAAGTAGTCCTCACGCATGTGCATGTAGCCGCCCTGCAGAGCAAACTCATACTTCGGCGGATCCCACTTGTGGTCGGCCTTCGCCTTTTCAATTGCTGCAAGATCCTCAGCAGTTGGCGTCGGGTTGAAATCCCCCGTCTGCCTATGGTGCAGTCCAACGGTATTGGACCTGTCACTTCCCAAAACGCTGCCGCCGGAACCTAATCCTTTGTAGTCCGCGCCTGATGCATCCGTCTTTCGCCACGCTCCTGTATCCGGCGGAAGTTCGTTCGAGCTCTTGAAGTAATTTCGCGCCGTCAACGCTCCGGCAATTCCCATATAGATAAAGTTGCCGCGATACAAATCGCTGCGAATCGTCAACGAGGTGTCGCGTGTCGCACGCTGCGTCCGGTTCGGTGCAGGAGCAGGCGGCGTCGGAGTCGTGCGCGGATGATCGCAGTTGTTCAACCGAACCACCGCCGCCTCGCCATCCGTCACCAGCCGGTCGCCGGTTGAGTTGTACGCATCCCGCGGAACCCAGGGCCGATCCACCATGTCCAGGCTCTCGACGCAGCCCGTGAACATCAGGTCGTTCACCACCTTCGACCGCTCATTGTCGATGTACTGATCGATCACATGAATAAACGTCTTCTGCTTCCTTGAAAACGCAATCCCAATGTCCTGCGTCGAAGACGACGTCAGCACCGTCTGCCCGTCATAGCGATCTGTCGTCGGAAAGATCCTCAGGTGGTGCCGCGACGCGAACGTGTTCGTCGTCTTGCTCATCGTCCATATCGGAGGACGCTCATCCAGCAGCAGCACCGACATCGGCGCCTGCGTATACGTCTGGTTTCCAGTCAGCGTCTTCACTGTCTTGAACGTTGAGGCCGCATACAGATCATCGGTCTCCAGCCATCCCGCCGCCTTGAAAGCACGCTCCAGCGCCGCAGGATCGCCGATAAACACCAGGTTCGTCAGGTCCGACGGCTTATTCGATCCCTTCGTTCGCGTCCGATACGGCAGCTTCTTCACAAACGCCTGTAACTGTTCGCGCCCCGCAGCATCATGTTCCATCGGAGTCACCGACGAGGGATATGCGGTCGATGTAATCAGCGGCCTCACATTCACAAGGATCAGCTCCGTCCCACCCGGATAGAGAATCTCCGGCTCAGCAAATCCCAACACCGCCGAGCCCGCCGCCGAAGCAAAGATGTATGCAACCGGATCGATTCCCGCAAACGCCAGCACACCGTTCTGCACCGTATGCCCAATCGTTCCCGTCGAACGTATCCCTTGAATCTTGCCTGTGTCCGTCACCTTCTCCTGCGCGTTCTCCACCTCAAACACACGCGCATCGACATCCAACACCCGCCCATCCGCCAACGTCGCGCGCGTCCAGTCCACAGTCAACGACGCGGTCTCATGTTTGAACCCCCACCCAACAGCGTTCGCCTGCACCACCTTGCCTTCAAATGTCGATCCTGAGGGAATCAGGATCTCTCCATTCACCACGACAGGCGTAATCGAAACCGCCTTCACCACATCACCCTCATGCGTCGAACGCGACGAAAGCTCCTGGATCAACCGAACCGAAAAGCGCTGCCCCGCCGGAACTCCCTTCACTGCCGACAGTCCGCTCACCGGCACCGCATAGGTAGCCTTGTCCCCGAACAGGTCCACAATCTCGCCATTCGTCCGCCATCGCGCCTTGTGCAGCGATCCGTCTTTCAGCTCCACCATGGCGTCGCCATTCGGAAACACCTGCAGATACTTCGGTGCCGTCTGCGTAGTTTCTGGTGGAGAGTAGATTCCGTGCAGCTCCGATCCCAGCAGAACTCCCAGCCTCGCCGTCTTCGTCGCGCCGTTCTCTGCAAAGCTCACCGTCGTGTCGTCGTGAAACTCGGGCGAACTTGCTCCCGGCAGCAGCCCGGGTATCGCCTGGTCGTCGCCCACCACTACGAACGGCTTGCCCGTCGTGGCATCCGTGCCGCTCAGCGCGAAAGCCCAGCGCTGATCGTTCGCAGTCGTCTCCACCACCGTTCCCGCGCTCATGGGCACGCGGCCCAGCACTCTGCGCCTTCCCGTATCAAGGTCGTAGTAGCGCAGAATGTATTGCTTCGCCACCGCGCCCTTCGCTGGCTGCAGCACAATCACCAGCGCGCCGTCGAGTCCTCGCGCGCGCCACGCCGCCACCGCATGCGGAGCTATCTTTTGTGGCTTCTTCTTGCCCTTCTCCACAATCTCGGCCTGTCCATCCTCATGCCCGGGCTTGCGAACAATCGTGATTGGCGTCGCCGTTTCATGAGCAGTAGTAGCTGTCTGCGCAGCCGCAGGCCCCTCGGCCCACGCCGCCAGAAGCATCAAACCAAGGCACAACCGTTTTTGCGAACACAAATCCTGCAGCCAAGCCATGTGGCCTCGGAGAAATAGAAGTGTTGAATCGAAATGGGAATCGGGCCCGAATTGCTATCGCAAGCATCCCAGCCCAACCCCATCTCCGTCAACACTTTCATTCTCCGAACACGCAGAGTTAGCTTTACGCTGCCAGCGCTCGCACTTGCTCCAGCGTTGGCTTCAAAAACGCCTCGCGGTCCACTGCGCCCATCATGATCTGCGCCGCGCCCGCTGCCGTTACGAACTTCACATCCGTAATTCCCAGAAAGCCCAGCACCGCGCGCAGGTACGGCTCAACGAAGTTCATCGCGCCCGCAGGAGTTCCTACCTCATACACTCCGCCGCTCGAAACCAGGATCGTCGCCTTCTTGCCTTTCAGCAAACCCTCCGGTCCATTCGAGCCGTACGCAAACGTCTTTCCGCTCCGCGCCACTTGGTCGATCCACAGCTTCAGTACCGACGGGATGCTGAAGTTATGCATCGCCACGCCGATCACAATCTCATCGGCCTGCTCCAGTTCGGCAATCAACGCATCCGAGACAGCCAGAACCGCCTTCTGCTCCTCCGTACGTCCGCCCTCCGGAGTAAACGCCGCGCCAATCCAAGTCTGGTCAATCGGCTTCGGAGCCGCCTCCGAAAGATTGCGGGTTATTACCTTTCCGCCCACGTTCTTCGCCTTCCATGTCTTTACAAACTCAGATGTTAGCTCGCTGCTTATCGAGCTCTGTAGCGGACTCGAATTGATCTGTAGAAGTGTCGACATAATCTTTTAGCTCTCCTTCGCCGACATTCAACGTCTAAACAACTTATGTCGGACAGATATATAGACGACATTCGTTGTTTCCTCGATTCTTTTTCTCTCTGGTAGCCTCTAATGAAGAGAACGTTACTGGATCCCCGGGAAATCATCTATGCCGATCTCTGACTGCGAAGTAAAAGACCCGAGAATCAGAAGGACCCGACAGGCCCTCCAGGGAGCGCTGCGCAACCTCATGCAGCAGAAGAGCTTCGAGGAGATCTCCGTCCACGACATCACGGCCCTCGCCGACGTCAATCGCGCCACGTTCTACGACCACTACAACGACAAGTTCGCTCTGCTCGACGCCATGGTCGCCGGCGGCTTCCACAAGCTCCTCGCCGAGCGCAACGTCATGTTCGACGGCACGTGCCCCTCAGCCGCGAGCGCCATCATCCTCGCCACTGCCGATTACCTCACCACCACGCACTCCAGCGGCGACTGCAATCGCAACAGCGCCTTCGAGCCGCTCATGGAAGCCGGCATCGTCGCCGCCATCCGGCGCACCCTGCTTCGCGGCCTCGAACACAGGCCCGTCCCCGAAGGCCTCACCCCCGAGATCGTCGCCACCACCGCGGCCTGGGCCATCTACGGCGGAGTCAAGCAGTGGTTCTACACTCCAAACCACGCGCCATCCTCCGAGGCCGTTCAGCCCATCCTCAAACTCATCTTCCCCATCCTAGCCACTGCAGGCGAAGCCGGACCGCACCCTCATGCCCAGCTCGCCGGACACGCAAACGCCTGACGAACTTTCGCTGACTTCCGTTGATCAGCTTCAATAGCTCAATCCTCACTAACGGCGCCGTTCCATCACGTATGCTGTTCCCGTGATCCGTACCGTCGCCGTGCAGGGCTATCGATCGTTGCGCGAACTCACGCTTCCGCTCGGGCAGCTCAGCGTCATCACCGGCGCGAATGGAAGTGGTAAATCCAGCGTCTATCGCTCCCTCCGTCTCCTCGCCGATGCCGCCCTCAACTCCGTCGTAGCCTCGCTCGCGCGCGAAGGAGGCCTTCCCTCCACCTTCTGGGCCGGTCCTGAGACCATCGCCCGAGGAGTCCGTCAGGGAACCCACGCCGTCGAGCCGCTAGCCAAAGACAAATCCGCCAGCCTCAAACTCGGCTTCGGTAGCGACACCTACAGCTACAGCATCGACCTGGGCTATCCTCCCCCCCTCAAGCCTCCGCTCGACACGATGTTTCACCTCGATCCGCATATCAAGCGCGAGTGCATCTGGCACGGTCCTCTCTACCGCAAGGCCTCCGCGCTCGTCGATCGTCGCAACAACTTCGTCTGGCTCTCCACCACGCGTGACGAAGAACCGGTCATGCTCACCCAGCACCTCGCCGACACTGACAGCATGCTCGCCAGCGTCGCCGACCCGCAGCGCGCTCCCGAGATGCTTGCCCTCCGTGAAGCAGTTCGCGGCTGGCGCTTCTACGATCACTTCCGCACCGACGCCGCCTCGTCTGCGCGACTATCCCAGATCGGCACCTTCACTCCCGTCCTTCATCACGACGGCAGCAACCTCGCCGCAGCTCTTCAAACCATCATTGAGATTCGCGACGACCGGGCCCTCGCAACCACCCTCGAAGATGCCTTCCCCGGCAGCCGCCTCTTCGTTGATGTTCAGAGCGGTCGCTTCGAGCTGCAGCTCCAGCAGCACGGACTCCTTCGTCCCCTCTCCGCCGCCGAACTCTCCGATGGAACCCTCCGCTACCTACTCCTCGTCGCCGCTCTCCTCACTCCTCGCCCACCAGAGCTCCTCGTCCTCAACGAACCCGAAACCAGCCTCCACCCCGAACTCCTGCCCGCGCTTGCGCGCCTCATCCTCGCCGCCGCCGCAAACACCCAGATCATCGTCGTCACCCACGCGCCCCTCCTCATCGAAGAGCTCTCCCGCGCCCCGCTCTCCGCCCGCCTCCACCTCCTCAAAGACTTCGGCGAAACCAAACTCGAAGAACAAACCCTCTTCAACAAACCAAAGTGGGTCTGGCCCACCCGTTAGAAACACATCGTCAGCCGCCGACAAAATCCGCCGACCCCAGCCGACCCTCTCACGTCATCATTCTGAGCCGTAGGCGAAGAATCTCAGTAGTTTCCCGGGTGCCACGCCCCCACCTGTCAGAATCACTGTCAAGCCCCCGCATTCTAAAAATTCAGCCCAACTAAAACAAAAATAATCACTTACCCCTACGCCCCAGGTTGCCGATCTATTACCCATAACCAGCTAAACTAGAAATAGAGCCATCCCCGGCCATTCGCCGGGGATTTTCATTTTCATAAGAATCATGAACTTACGAAGAACGCTACTGATTCCAAGGAAGTTATACCCGCGAAGGAAATTTGATCCAAACCTAAACCATTTGAATCGAGGATCTTACCTGAAAACAGGGAGGGGTCTGAATCCATACCTCTCCATCAAGCATCTTTATATCAAGATAAATATGAGCAGCCATCCACAACCCGATCTCAGCGCCGTTCACCTCTGGCTCGTCCTCTGGAAGGCCTTCCGATCCGTCGAGACGCTCGCCAACCGCAGCATCGCCGAGTTCGACATGGGAGTCACCGACTTCGGAGTCCTCGAAGCTCTCCTCCACAAGGGCCCTCTTTCGGTGAAGCAGATCGGCGAGAAAGTCCTGCTCACCAGCGGCTCCATGACCGCCGCCGTCGACCGCCTCGAGCGTCGCGGCCTGGTCACCCGCAACGACGACGCCCGCGACCGTCGAGCCCGCATCATCCAGCTCACGCCGCAGGGCCAGGAGCTTATCGAACGCGCCTTCGCCTGCCACCGCGACGCGCTCGAAAAAGCGCTCCAAGAATTTCCTGAAGGAGACCGTTTTCTCCTCCTTCCGCTGCTACGCAGCCTCGGCCGAAGCGCCGAGCAGAGTCTTCACCCAACAACGCAACACGATGGCGCCAACGGGCGCCGAGAGGAGTAACACCAATGTCCACCGCAACCACCACGCAGAAAAAAGTCCTCGGAACCTACGGCCCCGGCTCCAGTCACTGGGTTGGCGACGGCTTCCCCGTCCGCAATCTCTTCCCGTCGAACGGGCTCCAACTCGAAGTCTCGCCGTTCCTCATGCTCGACTACGCAGGCCCTCAGTACTTCAAGCCTGCCCCGGAGCCTCGCGGCGTCGGCGAGCACCCGCACCGCGGCTTTGAGACCGTGACCCTCGCGTACCAGGGCTCCGTCAGCCATCGCGACTCATCCGGAAACGCCGGAACCATCTTCCCCGGCGACGTCCAGTGGATGACCGCTGCCTCCGGCGTCCTCCACGAGGAGTTCCACGAAGCTGAATTCACCAGGAAGGGTGGAACCTTCGAGATGATCCAGCTCTGGGTCAACCTGCCCGCGAAGGACAAGATGTCGAAGCCCGGCTACCAGGCCATCACGAAGGAGCAGATCCCTGTCGTGAACTTCGATACCGGCGGTCACGTTCGTGTCATCGCAGGAGAGCTGGACGGAGCCAAGGGTCCCGCGAAGACCTTCACCGCGATCAACCTCTGGGACGTCATCCTGAAGGCCGGTGAGAAGGTTGAACTCACCGTTCCCGAAGGCCACAACACCGCGGTCGTCCTCCGCAAGGGCGATGCAACCCTCAACGGCTCGGCGAAGCTGAACGGCGAAGCGAAGATCGCAACGCTGGCCCGCGAGGGCGACACCATCACCCTCGAAGCGAAGGAAGACTCGCAACTCGTCCTCCTCAGCGGCGAGCCGATCAACGAGCCCATCGCCAGCTACGGTCCCTTCGTCATGAACACCCGCGAGGAGATCATGCAGGCCGTTGAAGACTTCAAATCCGGTCGCTTCGGCAAGCTGTAATCCAGTCAAAACACGGGTACGAATGGCCGGGTCTCAATCCTAGAGATCCGGCCTTACTCGTTGCTTCGAACTGCACTCTCTACTCCAAACTCCTTGCACAGAGCCGCTTTCCGGCGTACCCTCATCCTCACTCCGCAGGCGTGACAGCAGATTTTTGCGCTGGCACCTTTCGGTCCTGGGCCCCGCTTACTGAAGTAGTGGAGGCTGCATGGCCCGTCTGGCAAAGTTCGTCCTTCCCGATGGAAACTCCATCGTCGCTGAAGTCGACGACGAGTCCTTCGACACCTCGCGCGTCATGCGCGGCGGCGTCCTCGGCTCCTCCGAGATCGTCGTGAAGGCAAACGAGAGCTTTGAAACCGCGCTCGACCGCGTTCGCTGGGCCGCCGAAGGTTTGCTCGATCGCCTCACCTCGCTAGCCAGCCCTCCCGACGAGGTTGAGGTGGAGTTCGGCGTCAAGCTGAACGCCGAGACCGGCGCCGTCATCGCCAAGGCCGCCACCGAAGCCAACTTCAAGATCAACCTGAAATGGACACGCGCCAATTCCGTCCCCAGCAATCCGGCGCCGACCACCGGACCTCCGGGAAGGAGGGATTGAGCCATGCCCCGCCATTACGAAGACTTCGAGCTCGTGATTATGCCTGCAGGCGAACGCTACGTGATTCAGCTGCTCGAATCGCCGGCGGGTGAGGGCAGGGGAGAGTTTACGCTGCCCTTCACGCACGTAGAGCTCTCCAACTTCTACAACCGCATCGGGCAGGTGAGACGCACGACCCGGCGAGCCGACGGCCCTGATGTAGAGGCAGCGAAGCGATTTGGAGATCAGCTGTTTCGTTCAGTCTTCACCGGCGAGTTGCTTGGACAGTTGCGCTCCAGCATCGACCACACCCGCGACCGCGGTCAGGGCCTGCGCATCCGCCTTCGTCTGAAGGGTGTTCCCGAGCTTGCAGAGTTGCCGTGGGAGTTCCTGTACGACCAGGAGCAGGACCACTTCATCGCGACCTCGACGACGACGCCGATGGTGCGCTACCTCGACCTGCCGCAGTCCGTGGGTCCGCTCCGTGTAAAGCTGCCTCTGCGAGTCCTGGTGGTCATCGCCGGCCCTCGCAACCTGCCCACGCTGGACGCAGAGGGCGAGTGGGAGCGCCTGAAGCAGACGCTAGGCCCGCTTGAGACTGCAGGATCTCTCGTCCTCGAGCGGCTGCCCACCGCCACGCTCGATGCGCTGCGCCGCCGCGCGCGGGGCGAGCCGTTTCACATCCTCCACTTCATTGGACACGGTGGATTCGATGAGGCGGCAGGTGACGGCGTGTTGCACTTTGAAAGCCAGCAGGGCCTGAACGATCCTATCCCCGGCCAGCTTCTCGGCAACGTCCTGCGCGATCACGATTGCCTGCGCCTCGCGGTGTTGAACGCCTGCGAAGGAGCGCGGCAGTCGAACAAAGACCCCTTCTCAGGAGTGGCGCAGAGCCTCTGCCAGCAGCGCCTCCCAGCCATCGTGGCGATGCAGTTCGAGATCTCCGACGCCGCCGCGAAAGCCTTCGCCGAGGAGTTCTATGGAGCCATCGCCGAAGGCTTTCCTGTGGACGCGTCTGTCTCTGAGGCTCGCAAGGCGCTCTACGGTGGCCGCTACGGGCAGGAGTGGGCGACACCAGTGCTCTACATGCGCTCGCCGAACGGCCTTCTGTTCGATGTGCAGCGCCGCGCAAAGGCTACCGAACACAAGCCGGAGGCAAGTGGTACAGCTCCGAAGACTGAACCGATCCCGCAAGCGGCAGCCACTCCCGTTTCGCGGCCGCAGCCTCCACGGTCTGCGCCCCCACCAATGCCTCCACCGAAGCCGCAGCCTTTCGCACCCTCCGCACAGGAGGAGGCTGAGCACCGCCGCCGCGAGACAGAACGCCTGCAGCACGAGCGTGCTCTCTTCGAACTGGAGCAGGCACGCAGCCGCGCTGCGGACGAGCAACGGCAGCGCGACGAGCAGATGCGTGCCGAGCGGCAACGCCTGGAAGAACAGCGACTGAAGCTGGAGCGCGAGCGCTTTGAACGTGAACGCTTCGAAGAGCAGCGTCGCCAGCAGGAGCGTGAACGCCAGGAGCTTGAGGCTCGCAAAGCCGAGGAGCAACAACGCCAGCAGGAACAGCAGGACCGCCTGCGGCAACGACGTGAAGCTGAAGAGCGCAAAAAAAGGGACCGTGTCGAACGAAGCGCTCATGACCAGAGTGTGCCGATTCCTCCGCCTCCTGCGCCCAAGATTGCAGCATTCGCGTCCACGATCCCGGCGGCCAAACCACGGCATCCAGTCAGAAAGTTCATCCTTATTGTCATCGGTGCCATCGTCGCCGGATTCTGCATCCTTTTGATTATCGGGCTGGTGATGAAGGCGGGCGAGGGCAGTTCGTCGTCACAGCCGAAGCCAGCTGATGCGCAGGCCTTGCTTGCATCGGGCGATCAGGGATTCGCAAGCGGTGACTACGACAAAGCTATCGCCGACTATCGCAGCGCTATCAGCAGTAACGATTCGCTCGCCGACGCGCACTCTCACCTGTGCAACGCACTGGCTGTAAAAGGCGAAAACGCCCCGGGCCAAAAAGGTGACTGGTCAGCAGCGGTCTCGGAGTGCGAACGTGCAGTGCAATTGACGCCGACGAGCGCCGAAGCCCACAACAATCTCTGCAATGCGCTGGTCGATCGGGAATCCTACACGATGGAACTGCGGGGTGACTTCGACCAAGCCATCAATGAATGTCGCATGGCGCTGAAGCTTCGCCCCGTGTATCCCGAGGCTTACAACAATCTATGCAACGCCATCGGAAGCCGGTCCGAGCAGCCGATAGCACACCCTACCGATCACGATCTGGCGATGGCCGCCTGTAAGAAGGCAATCGAACTGAAGCCAACCTACGCGGATGCACACAAGAATCTCGGAGACCTGTTCCGCGACACTGGCGACAACGCGATTGCGCAGTCAAATACAGTCGTAGCCACACAGTTCCTTCGGAAGGCAGCCGGCGAATATCGCCTAGCCGTGCAGTACAAGCCAACCTACGCCCGGGCACAAAGCTCACTTGGGTCCATGCTCTACAAGATGAACGATTCGCAGGCAATTCCAGAGCTGGAAAAGGCCATCAAGATGGATCCGAATGACTATGCGGCCTATCTCTGGCTCGGCTATACCTATCTTTCCTTCCACAAGGACTACGATCAGGCGATAGTCAACCTACGTAAGGTCGTGGAACTGAAGCCCGACCTCGCAGATGCGGAGTATGGGCTCGGGCTCGCGTATCGTGAGCGGGGTGACATGGTCGAGGCGCGGCAACATCTGACACGCGCGCACGCCCTGAAGCCAGACGATAAAGCCATCAGCGCCGACTACCGTACCGCAACGCAGGGAGACGTTGACAAGTTCTCCGACGCTGTACCAAGCGGTAAAAAAGAGTAGCGCGGATCACTCAACTCTGCTGTTGAAGATATTCGACGCTTCTCCGGACCCCCTCTGTGTATTGAGTCTTCTTCAAGCCGCCAAGCAGGTTTGTCAGTTCGGAGTCGTCGAGTAGAACCGGATTAGTCTGAAGATAATGCATCTCAACCATCTCGCGCATCAGAGGGTTGAACAGTCCCACGACACGCAACATTGTCTTGCCGACTACGCGAATCTTCGGCTTTCGTCCTGTGACCGCAAAGGCCATCTCTGCCATCTGGCGCTGCGTTGTGGTACCCGCTCCGGCAAGGTTCCACCATCGTCCGCGGGCCTCAGATTTGACCGCGAGGTCGAGCGCTATAGGGCCAACATCGGGCACATACACGAACTCATGCGAAGTATCTATGGGGCCGATCATGTTTGCGGTCCCGCCATGTGCAGCAGCCTGGAAGGCTCCATCGAGAAAGCTCTTGTCCACACCCGGGCCGTAGAAGTCAGGGAGGCGAAGCACAACGCCTTCGATCTTTCCCGCGGCGTCGGCGGCCAGCAGAACATCCTCCTGCTCCTTGCGCATCTTGCCCTTGAAGGTCGTTGGGTTTCGGGGATGCTCCTCGGTCACCTTTGCGGTCTGCGGTGTGCCGTACGGATAGACCGTTCCGATGAGAAGGACGCGCCGAACGCCCTCAGCGATTGCTCCGTCGAGCGTCTTCTGCATAGTCACGGGGTGCAACTCGAAGTGGTCATACGGTACACCGACGAGATAGATCAACGTATCTATGCCGCGGGCTGCTGTACGGACCGATGCCGCATCGTCCGGATCCCAGCTGGCAATCTCTGCCAGAGGGCTGACTCCGAACGCTTTTTCCAGTCGCGCGCGGTTACGCCCAACTACCCGGTACTCCTGACCGCGGTTGTCGAGCGTGTCGGCGAGTGTCTTTCCGATGGCCCCCGCCGCTCCAAACAAAGCTGTCTTGCCCATTTGTGCTACTCCTGGTGGCGACCCCTAAGCGTCAGTGAAGAACGGATCTCAGCGCAAACCGCGTTGACTCTCGTTATTCGCTACAGGCCGCCACTGGTAACAAAGATTTCTTCAGGTTTAGTTGCAATCACGCGATAGAGAGCGAACTGACGCGAACTCTGCCCGCGAAGCTCGAAGAGGAGACTGGCGCGATTGCTCGCCTCTACGTCGACTGCGTCGACCAATCGCATCCATGGTGTGCGATCCAGGTGTGCGGCGTCGGTCGCGCTCGCCATTGCGAGCTTCACCTCGCCCAGCGCGTCGGCCTGAGCGACCACCGTGACGTAACGCATCACGGAGCCCGTTTCAATGGTGTGGGCCATGTAGACGTAGGTTGGCGCTCCGCCGTAGCTCAGCAGGTAGCCCTTCAGATCTTCATCGGCAAGTTCGACCGGTGGAGGCGCCTTCGAGGTTGCGCGGCGCGATTTTGCACTCGTTGCTGTGGCAGGCTTCGCGTTGGCAGCGGGGGCCTTTGCAGGTGCGGGAGGAGCGGTGGGTGCGGGGCTCGAAGTCTTGGCACCTGTTGGAGCTCCACGTTTCAGCGTCGGCGGCGCGCCGTCCGTGTTCGGGACAGCCGGAGTTGCCACCGCGCTGGTGCCTGTGGATGCGATGGCAGTCGCTGGAGTCAATCCGGGCACAACGCCATACTCGGTCAATTTTGCGCGGGCGAATGCCTGCATCTTTGCGAGTACAGCTGTGCGCTCGTTGGGGTCCTCCCATGGCCGGGCGAAGGGGTGCGGATCACGGTCCTTGGCATCGGAGACAGCCACCATCTGGTGCATGTCTTTAGGAAGTCCCGATAGCTTTGGCATCTCAGTGGCAGTCGTTCCGACGTTGCCGTGATGCAGTGTGGGGCGGTCAGGGTCGTCGTTCAGCGATCCGGCTGCCGTTACGGTAGCGACGTCGTTCTTCTTCTTATTCTTCGAATCGCTTGTGTCTTCCGATGACCGGCGTTTCAAGGTCGGTCGCTCGGCCTCATCATTTGTGGAGGTCGGTTGACTTGAGGGCGGGGTTGAAGCGGTCGAGTCGTCGTGACGCTTCATGCTGGGTCGGTCGGGGTCGTCAGTCGAGGCACCAGAATCCGGTTTTGCAGCGGGATCTGTCTTCTTCGACGCGTCTGTCTGCGATCCTGACGCTGAAGAGTCCGCGGGTTTGCCTGCGTCAGCGCTCTTATTGCTGAAGTGGGGCCTGTCGGAACTCGATGTCTGGATAACCGGTAGCGCCTTTGCGGGCTTCAGCGCTGACGAGGCGCTTCTACGTGAGGCAGCGGGAGGTTTGTAGTTGCCATAGCCCGTCCATCCTTGATCGAAGACGGGTCCAGGCGCGCCGTCTGGTGCGGCCATGTGAATTGCGGATTCCAGTTCGACCACTCCCTTGGCGAGCCCGCCGTCCTCAAGCTCATACACATTGCCTGAGACCAGTGCGAACGGAACAGGGCGCGGCAGGTAGATGCCGGCATCTTCGAGCTGGCCGTTGATGAACAGGGTTACCGGCACCAGCCTGCTTCCGGTAGGCTTCGTCAGGTCGCCCGTCCACTCATACACACCAACCGCGCGCACTACGCTGTCGGGAGTCGTCACTTTGTGAGTCTGGGCCAGCGCGGGAAGCCCAGTCATTACCGCCGCTATTGTCACGCTAAACAGGATTGTCGTCTTCATACGTCGTCACGAGTTTAGACGCATCGTGCCCTGCAGTAGCCACCTCAACTGAAGTTCGCTCTCAAAAAGCGCTGCGGCTCAGCTACCATGGCACTCGATGCACCTCGCACAAGATCAACCATTGCTCGCCGTTGACCGCCTTTCTATCGCTTTTCATGCCAGGTCGGCGGTCGATAGCATCTCCTTTTACATCAATAAGGCTGAAACCCTCGGCTTGGTGGGAGAGTCTGGCTCCGGCAAATCCGCCACGTCCCTGGCTCTGCTTCGACTGCTTCCGCCCAGCGCTACTGTCTCAGGAGCCATCCGCTTCGATGGCGAGGATCTGCTGGCCCTGCCGGATGAAGCGATGCGCCGTCATCGCGGCCGCAGCATCGCGATGATCTTCCAGGAGCCCATGACCGCGCTCAATCCGGTAATGCCGGTAGGTACGCAGATCGCCGAGGCGGTTGTCGCTCACGAGCAAGGCAAGACTCTCTCGCGGACAGAGGTTCGTGAGCGCGTCCTGCAGGCGATGCACGAGGTTGCATTGCCTTCGCCGGAGCGGCGTTTCCACGACTATCCGCACCAGTTCTCCGGCGGCCAGCGCCAGCGCATTCTGATTGCGATGGCGATCGTGAATCGCCCACGGCTTCTGATTGCAGACGAGCCTACAACGGCGCTTGACGTTACTGTGCAGGCTCAGATACTTGCGCTGCTTAATCGGCTCCGCGTGACGCACAACCTTGCCATGCTCTTCATATCGCACGATCTTGCTGTAGTCAGCCAAATGGCGGATCGTGTCGCCGTGATGCAGCACGGCCAGATCGTCGAGCAGGGAGCTGCGACGCAACTCTTTCATTCGCCGCAGCATGCTTACACTCGTCGACTGCTGGCGTCGGCTCCGACAATGCTCACCGATCGGACAAGACCGCTGGCTACACTCGCCTGAAACGCGAATCGCAAGTAGACTAGTCGATGGGCCGCTAGCCCGAATGGATCGCATGCGAGCCCTGATTCTCTCCGACATACACGGCAATCTTGAAGCCCTTAACGCGGTTCTGGATGCTGCTGGCGACTACGACGTTCTCTGGAACCTCGGTGACGTCGTTGGCTACGGCGCCAGCCCTAACGAGGTCATCGACATCGTCAGGCGCCGTGCCCAACTGAATGTGCGCGGCAACCACGATCGCGTCTGTTGTGGCCTTGCATCTGCGCTGGGATTCAACCCTGTAGCGCGGGCTGCCGCAGTATGGACTCGCGAGGAGATGACCGCACCCAATCGCGACTGGCTCGCCCAGATTCCGGCCGGACCGCTCCAGCCGGCTGACCTTCCGGGAGTCATGCTGGCTCATGGCTCACCGCTTAATGAGGATCAGTACATCATCACGATGCGTGATGCGTGGGCTCCATTGCAGCAGAAGGGAACCACAATTACGTTCATCGGACACACGCATCTGCAGGGAGGCTTCGCTCAGCGTGATCAGGACTGGCATGAAGTGCGTCCGCAGTACAGTACACGTAACGAGCCGGATAGCTGGACACTAGCGATCGCCGAGAATACGCGCCACCTCATTAACCCTGGCTCCGTTGGACAGCCACGGGATTGCGACTGGCGCGCAGCGTTTGCGATCTACGACACGACTGCGCAGGAGATGATCTTCCGCCGCGTGCCGTACGACCTAACGGCTGCGCAGGGACGGATTCTGATGGCGGGACTGCCGGAGAAGCTGGCGGCGAGATTGCGCGAAGGGCGCTAGGCAGTCTTCAAACAGCCCGTTGCTCCTCAAGCGACATCGTCAGCTCTTCCCATTCTTCCAACAGTGCCGCGCGATCGCCGCGAAGTTTTTCCAATTCCGCGGCATCCTTCTGTGATTGTTCGGCTGAGATGAAGTTACCGAGCCGTCCTTCCGTAGTTGCAATTGCCCGCTCAAGCCGAGGAATTTCTTCTTCGGCAAACTTCAGGCGATCTTCCATCTGCTTCAGCTTGATCGGATTCACCCGCTTTACTGCGGCCGCGGGTGCAACCTCGACAGGTGCCACCTCAACGACCGGTGCCGGTGCTTGCGCCTTCAGATCGGCGCTTAGCGAAGCCTTTACTTTCTCCGGTCCCCCCTGTTTTCGCCAGAGGTAGTCCTCATAGTTGCCAGGGTAGATGTGGAGGCGCCTGTCCTCTACCTCGAAGACGCGTGTGGCGAGGCCATCGATGAAGTAGCGATCGTGCGAGACGAAGAGGACGGTGCCGGTGAAGTTGCGGATGGCTTCGAGTAGGACGTCTTTGGCGCGGAGGTCAAGGTGGTTGGTCGGCTCGTCGAGGAGGAGCATGTTTGAGGGTGAGACGAGCATCTTCGCCATGGCGTAGCGGTTGCGCTCGCCGCCGGAGAGGACGCCGAGCTTCTTGAAGACATCGTCGCCTGAGAACATGAAACAGCCGAGCAGGCTACGCAACTCGACAACAGGAACCTTGGGCGCGGCGCCGGCGATGTCGTCCAGCATGACGGCATTGGGGTCGAGTACCTTGTACTGGTCCTGCGCGAAAAAATCGACTAGTGCATTGTGGCCGTAGCGGACGGTGCCTGAGGTCGGTGCTTCCTGCTCACTGAGCAGACGGATGAGAGTTGATTTGCCCGCACCATTCGCTCCCACGAGGGCGATGCGGTCGCCACGCTCGATGGTGAAGTTCAGGTTGTCGAGGATGGTCTTCTCGCGACCATCGGGAGTGGGATAGACCTTAGTGAGGTTTTGCGCCTCGATGACGGTGCGGCCGGAGGCGGGAGGCTGCGGGATAGTGAAGTGGATCGTCCCTTCTTCTTCAGGGACCTCGATGCGCTCGATCTTTTCGAGCTCCTTGATGCGTGACTGGACCTGCTTGGCCTTAGTGGCCTGATAGCGGAAGCGGTTGATGAATGCTTCGAGCGCGTCGATGCGGTCGCGCTGATTCTTATACGCGTTCATCAGCTGCGTGCGACGCTCTTCCTTCTGGGTCACGTACTTCTCGTAGTTGCCGTGGTACGTGTGCATACGCTTGTTCCAGATCTCTATCGTCTTGTTGACGGTTACGTCTAGGAAGTAGCGGTCGTGGGATATCAGGATGAAGGCGTTGGGGTAGTCGTGCAGGTAACTCTCGAGCCAGTTGCGGCTCTCAAGATCAAGATGGTTCGTGGGCTCATCGAGCAGCAGCAGCGAAGGCTTTTGAAGCAAAAGCTTAGCGAGCGCGATGCGCATCTGCCATCCGCCGGAGAACTCTTCGGTCTTGCGCTCCCAGTCTTCTTTGGTGAAGCCGAGGCCGCCAAGTACAGCACCGACCTGCGAATCGAGCGTGTAGATGTCGTGCACGTGCAGCTGGTCTGCGATGTCGGAGTAGCGTTCGGCTGCCGCCATGTACTCCTTCGACTTCGGGTCGGCTTCGGAGAGGGTATGCGTCAGCTCAATCGATTCGGCCTCGAGAGCGTGAAGATGATCGAAGACGGAGAGGCACTCTGCAAAGACGGTCTTGCCGCGCATCGCAAGACCGTCCTGCGGCAGATAGCCGATGGTGGTTCCGCGGACTCGTGTCAACTCGCCGTAGTCCAGCGACTCGAAGCCGCCGATTACTTTAAGTAGCGTTGATTTACCCGTGCCGTTGCCACCGACGAGGCCGGTGCGTTCGTCTGGCGTAATCAGCCAGTTCACATCTTCAAATAGCAGTTTTTGTCCGAAACGTTTTCCGGCGGAGATCAGTTGCAGCATTTCTCCTCTATTTTCGCATCTCGCCCCGGAATCACCATCGCTCGTCACATCTGGAAGGTTTTTGACACCTCACTGACACCTGCGTGACACCTCGAATCCCCACACAAAATACGCTCGCAGAGGATTCAAAAGCAGCCCTCCCCGTCTGCTGTTTGGTTCTGAGCGCCACTCCGAAGCAGCGGCGTCGCGCTCCCCTGGGCCCCGCGGGGTAATTATGCGAAAAGGGAGCAGCAAAATGAACGTATTTCCGAGAATGGCCGCAGGCGTAACGCTTGCGCTATCGTTATCGTCCGCCGCGTTTGCACAGCGCTATGAGCAGGTCAACCTGGATGCCAACGTGTCCGGAGCGGCAGAGGCAACCGACGCTCAACTGGTTAATGGCTGGGGTCTTGCACGAGGTTCCGGAAGTCCTTGGTGGGTCTCTGACGAAGCCACCGGCGTGGCTACACTCTACAACGGCCCCGGGACCAAACAGGGCCTCGTCGTTACTATCCCTAAGAACAATCCTAATGATCCGACCTTTCCCAACGGCACTCCCACAGGCATGATTCCGAACAGCAATACAACGGACTTTCCCGCAGCCCCCGGCAAGACTGCTGCATTCATCTTTGCAACGTTGGATGGAAGCGTTGCTGCGTGGAATCCCAATGTGGGCAACACGCCCAATGTACCCGGTCCTTCCACAAATGCTGTTACGGTCGTCCACACTAAAGACGGTTCAGGGTTCACCGGACTCACTTCGGCGTTCATCGACGACAAGCGTTATCTTTACGTCGCCAACTTCCTGAAGGGTCGCATCGATGTCTTCGACAGCGGCTTCCAGCCCGTCCAGTTGAAAGCCGATAAAGGACACGATCATGGCGGCATCTTTGACGACGACTTCTTCGGTGATAACGACAAGCCGTTCACTGACGAACGTCTGCCACGAAACTATGTGCCGTTCAACGTGCAGGCCATCGGCAACGACATCGTCGTGACTTATGCGTTGCATTTTGCCGGCAATCCCTTTGAGACTCCCGGTCCCGGTCTGGGTTTTGTGAACATCTATTCGTCAAAAGGCAAGCTGCTGCGCCGCCTCGAGCATGGTGACTGGCTCAATGCTCCCTGGGGTGTCGCGCTTGCGCCGTTGGACTTTGGTAAGTTTGGTCACCGGCTGCTTGTTTCTAACTTCTCTGCGGGAGGAAACACACAGTCTGCCGGATTCATCTCTGCATACGACTTGGCAACCGGGAAGTTTGAAGGCGTGCTGCAGGATACCAGCGGAAAACCGCTGTCGATCAATGGAATCTGGTCGATCAGTTTCGCCAACAGCGCTACACCGAACAGCTATGACCCGGATGAGGCCCCGGCGTCAGAGCTCTACTTTACTGCCGGCCCAAACCAGGGCACCGGCGGCCTCTTCGGATACCTGATCCCGGTCGCAACAGACCAAGTTCAGGGTAATCAACAGTAATAACTGCAATCTCTGCCGGTTCTCCGAAGAGCGAAGAGCCACGGGCTGCAAAGCACGTGGCTCTTCTTCTTTCGCGAGGTCACCGCCACTCGTGGGCTTGATCCAGACGTGGTCGTTAGCGAGCCAATCACTTGAAAAGAGACAGCGGCAAACCCGCTCTGCTACCTTCAAGAGTGAGAGCTTGATGCCAGGACAGCCACAACTTTTTCCGGACCCCGAACCCACCGTGCTGCGACCGCCTGCTGAGAGCGCCGAAGGTCCTCGGCGGGCTGCGCCTGTCTGGCTGCAAAGGCTCTCGCTCTTCGTGCTCGTCCTCTTCTGCGTATATCTAGGCGTGCTGGTTATGATCCTGCCATGGTGGACGCGAATATGGGATCAGAACCTCTTTATCCTGTCGCACCCTACGCTCGCGGCGATACTGCATAACGGAGCCGTACGGGGTATTATCTCGGGGCTGGGGCTGCTGGATATATGGATAGGCATCTCAGAAGCTGTGCACTACCGCGACTATCGTGGCTGAAGACTGAGGCATCCAAAGAAGGGAACCATGGCGACTGACCCGAACCCAACCGTGCCCCCAACTCCCGAAGCACTCCCTATTGCTCCACTGGCCTATCGGAATCCTGACTTTCTAGGCTCACCGGATGCACGTATTCTGCGCATTATGGCAGAGTACCAGGAGCCGCTCTCGCGGTTTCGCAGGGAGCGTATCCAGGACACGATTGTGTTCTTTGGGTCGGCGCGCTTCCGCGCTCTGGATGTGGCTGCGGCGAACTTCGAGTTGCTCGCGAATACGGGCTCCCGTCAGCCTGCGGCGCAGCAGCCGGCTCCGCTGCAAGATATCGAGCATGGCAAAGCCACGGGCGCTCGACTTCGTTTGGCCGGCGCTGCGATCGAGATGGCTGCGTACTACGAGGATGCACGCGAACTCGCCCACATGGTCGCAACATGGGCAAAATCGCTTCCCGGTCCACGCCATCGTTTCGTTGTCACTTCAGGTGGCGGCCCCGGCATCATGGAGGCTGCAAACCGCGGAGCCTACGAGGCGGGGGCCAAGACCATCGGTCTGAATATCAAGCTTCCCTTCGAGCAGCTACCCAATCCCTACATCACACCTTCGCTCAACTTCGACTTCCATTACTTCTTCATGCGTAAGTATTGGCTTGTCTACCTCGCGAAGGCTCTGGTCATCTTTCCCGGGGGCTTCGGAACACTTGACGAGATGTTTGAGATTCTTACTCTCGCGCAGACCGAAAAACTTGCCAAGAAAATTACTGTCATCATCTACGGCACACCCTACTGGAAGAGCGTGATGAACCTCGATGTGCTCGCCGAGAAGGGGGCCATAGCTTCTGACGATCTGTCATTATTCCACTTTGCCGATACGCCGCAGCAGGCCTTCGATATCCTCAAGGCCGATCTCACCGAGAATCATCTCAATTCCGACTTCGAACGGACGCTCAAAGAGCGCGCTCGGCGCGCGGATGAGGATCCCAGTGTTCCGCACGATCCGATGCCGACGGCGCAGGAAATCCTCGGCCCGGATATTGCTTCTACCCGCTAATGTGCTCTGTAACCTACTCAGTTACGGTCATTTGCCAATATTGAAGCCTCATTCTCAGTGCAGTCATCGCCTTGTCACATAACCCGCCCATACTGCCCCCGAACGGCAAAGAAAGGGCAGGCACATGAGCCAGACGACAATCTCGTACCTGTGGCGTGAACCCGAGGCAGCCAAAAGATTTACTACCGGCGTTTCTCTGCACAGCCATACGAATCAGTCTCACGAGACCCTTGACTTCATCGCGGAACTCTCACGCGATTGGGGCTTCCTGCAGCCGATTATGAGATGGGCCGAGCGCCGCTGCAATCGCGTATCCGGCATTCATCCTGATTATGCTCGCAGCTATTGGACGCCACCACTCACACCGCGTCTCGCCTTCGACCTGGAAAGCAGGCAGATAGAAGATCGCCTTCAGCTTTCTGCCCTGGTATCGATTACGGACCACGACGATATCAATGCGCCGTTGCTTCTGCGCACTGTCCCGTCCGCGCGCCACATTCCCGTCTCGGTGGAATGGACCGTACCGTTTTACGAAAGTGCATTCCACATAGGCGTCCACAACCTTCCATCGGCTGCAGGCGTGGAGTGGATGGATCGCTTCCGGGAATTTACGGCAATTCCCGTGGCTGATCGCAATCCCAGTCTCCTTAGAGAAATCTTCGCTGAGCTTCATGAACTTCCTCAGGTCCTCATCGTCTTCAATCACCCAATATGGGATCTTTATCGCGTTGGCCGCCAACGCCATGATGTTCTCGTCAACGAGTTTCTTGCCGTATACGGTCAGTACATCCATGCGCTTGAGCTAAATGGATTGCGTGACTGGAAGGAGAACCGTGAGGCCGCGACCCTCGCTGGGAAATGGAATCAACTGGTTATCTCTGGCGGTGACCGTCACGGGGTAGAGCCTAACGCAAACATAAACCTCACCCGCGCCACAAGCTTCACCGAGTTCGTAAACGAGATTCGCCGCGAGCGGGAGAGCCATGTCCTCTACATGCCCCAATATGCGGAACCATGGAAACACCGAATCCTGCAATCGACCCTCGACGCCATCCGCGACTATCCGCACTTTCCTGACGGCGCACGTCGCTGGGATCAGCGCGTCTACCACCCTGACTCGAACGGCAACATTCGTCCACTCTCCGAACTCTGGACCTCAGACTCACACCGTGCACCTGCTTACGTCCGAAGCATTCTCTCAGGGGTTCGTCTGCTTGGGGCAGCGCCACTTTCCGGGACGCTTCGTCTGGCGTGGGATGACTCTGCCAATATGCGGGCCGCTCTTGCCCGTCAGGAGATCTAGGCAAAGAACATCTGAAGGCACGCGGCCTGAGGGGACAAAAACTTCGTCCCCAGTATGTTCATGCCAGCGGTAAATTAGTCCCATGCCCGTGCCGCGCGTCGCCTACCTGCCTGACTCCTTCCATGAGGTCAATGGCGTCGCCCACACCAGCCGAAACTTCTTCGGCTACGCTCAGCGCCACGATCTGCCGTTCTTATGCATCCGCGCCGGGACTCGCCCGCAACCATTGGAGGAGAGCGGAAGCCTCCGGAGTCTGGAACTCGCCCGCTCACGCGCCTCCATCCGAATTGAGAAGGACCTCCAGTTCGATCCTCTCTTCTGGAGGCACGCGAACGCAGTTCATCGAGAACTTGAACGCTTTAAGCCCGACATCATTCACATTACCGGCCCTAGTGAACTCGGCATCCTGGGCGCATACTTTGCATGGAAACAAGGAATTCCGCTCGCCGCATCCTGGCATACAAACGTACATGAGTATGCCGCTCGTCGCCTCGACTGGCTTACGCGCCGCCTATCACCCGCGTTTGCCGACGCAGTATCGCAACGAGTCGAAGGAGGCGCTCTTTTTGCTACGTCGCGCTTCTATTCACTTGCCCGTGTCCTCTACGCGCCCAATGACGAACTCTGTGGCATGCTGGAGCGCACCACGCATCGTCCTTGTCACCTTATGCAGCGTGGCGTCGATACCGTCCAGTTTTCGCCTGACCACCGCACGCGACCTCTCGATGACCGCGTGCTCGTTCTTGGTTACGTCGGCCGCCTATCCATCGAAAAGAACGTCGCACTTCTTGTACTGATTGAGCGCGAGCTGCTTGCCCTCGGCATCACGAACTTTCGTTTCCTTGTTGTCGGCCATGGATCTGAAGAATCATCTCTTCGCGCTACGCTCAAACAGGCTGACTTTCCGGGGGTTCTCCGCGGCGGAGATCTTGCGCGTGCCTACGCTAACATGGATATCTTCCTCTTCCCCTCGCACACGGACACCTTTGGCAATGTGGTCCTTGAGGCACTTTCCAGTGGAGTTTCCACTGTTGTCACTCCCGGCGGTGGCCCAAAATACATCGTTCGCGAAGGCGAGACGGGCTTCATTACTCCTGATGCCGGGTTTACTTCGGCGATTGCCGCGCTCGCCAATGACCATGAACGTCTTGCACAGATGGGGACCACTGCTCGCGCTTATGCGCTAACCTGTTCGTGGGACGCAGTCTTCGATAGTGTTTATGCCGGTTACCAGGACGCCCTTGTTCCTGTAGCTCTGTAGATCACTCCTGCAGACCTAGTCGATGTACAAGAACTCCATCGTCGACCCCCGAATCCGACTCGCGCCTCTTCAGATATACCGCTCGCATCCAACTCAGCAGCAGATACACATTGATGAATATCGCGACTGTTGCGACAAGGTGTGCCACGCTTGCCTCTACCCACGCCTCGCGATCTACCACGTATAAAACGAACGCTGGAAATACGACCATGTAACGCACAAAGCTTATGGGCAGGTCTTTGGTTGAAGGCACGCGCGTCGTCGTAAACGGAATTTCTCGTATCCGGAGGAAGAAAAACTTCGTTAGCAGAAGCGTCGTCCCCATCGCCAGAACAATCTGTGCAGCAATGGGAAGCGCCCCTCTCATCGGTGTTGGCGCTAACGTCGTCAATATGGCCATCGTCACAAGAGCAGCTGCGCTAACCACCACACTCACCCACACCAGCACTGCACGCAAATGCTCCTTTAGTGGCCGCCCGTGCGCCACCAGAAACACCCAGCTGCCCTGCAGTCCCACCGGCGCATCAATCGCCGTCCTTATCCCAATCACTATCAAAAATGCGAGTATCGGTATCGCCGACCTCAAGCCAATCTCAGAGCACCGAAATGCTAGCCTGCCGTCGTGAATTACTAACAACAGGATTCCTGAGATCGCCAGCGAGAGCGCGAACCCGGCATAGATCGTCATATACAAACGCAGCCTCGGGATTCGCAACATCGTTTGGCTGATGAAGTGATAGATCGCGCGCATCTGGGCAGATCGCAGCAGCGTGACGTGCAGCGCCTTGCGTACTGCACCCGCTACCGCGCTTCTCCTGTGCATCGAGTCCACACCCTCCACTAGTTGCTTTACACGCCGCGAATATGCCAGCGGATACGTTGCCGCAGCCAGCAGTAGCGCTCCCGCAGTTGCAGCCACAGCAGTCAAAGCAAACGGTTGGAACGCTGCCGCACCCGCCCGCCCATGCATCCACACCTCGTAGATACCCAGAAACCAGAATGGCGGGAACCATCGCACCGCCGAACCGCCTGTCGAAAACAGCAGTTTCAAATTCCCGGAAATCAATGGTGTCAGAAATAACATCGTCAACAGGGCCACCATCGAGAGCGCCTGGATTATCGGAGAGATCCAACCGAAGAGTCGTCGCCCCAGTGTGCACAGCAGCAGCCCCTGCAGAGCTACAAACAGAGCTGCCGCAAAGGTTCCTGCCATCGCGACCGCGGCGATGTGCGCGGTCGTGTGTCTTATCCACATGTGGGGAAGCTCCGCCAACACAGGAAAGAACGCCGCCCCAAGCACGTTCGTTCCGATTACCGCGAGCCCCAGAAAGATTCCCAGAGCGAGCAAACGCGCCCGTAACAGGTTACGTTTCGCAATCGGCAATGTTGACAGCACAAACACATCCAACAGATCGGGAAACAACATCTCCCATTCGAATACCGTTATCACGCCCATTACGACGAACGCGTAGACCGTGTAGATATAGTGGTCTGAGACCTGGCTCCAGTACGGCCGCATCCCCAACGCTTTCGGTTGGTGATATGCCGCGACAAGATACAGCGCCACCAGCACACCCGGCAACGCCAGCATGTACGCCACCTGGATCATTCTCGTGGGGATCTCTTCTCCCAGCGCCTCGTTGTGCGTCAATCGATACAGCAAGTGCCGCGTCAGTACCTCGAATACGGTAGTATCCCGGCTCTCCTGCGGCTCATTCGCCTGCACAGCAAGCGAGCGGACTGCCGCATCTGACCCTCGCAGAATTCGTCGCAGACTAACCATGAGTCCCCCGTATCGTATCCACCATGGCGCGCGCAATCGATAAAGTCTCCTGCTGCTGCACCAGCTGCGCGAACACATGCTCAAGGCTGCTCAGGTTGGTCATCGATCGCAACTCCGCCGGTGGTGCGTCCGCTAGAATCCTTCCTCGCGACAAAACGATCACGCGATCGCATACCTGTTCCACTACCTCCAGCACATGCGAGATGTAGAGAATCGCTTTGCCCTCCGCCGCCAGTTCTTGCAGAAGATCCTTGAACAGGCGCGCCGAAACCACATCCAGCCCTGACAGCGGTTCATCGAACACAAGCAGCCGCGGATTGTGGAGCAGCGAGGCTGCAAGAAGTACTCTCTGCTTCATTCCCTTTGAATACGACGAGATTGGCGAGTGTCGCGACGATCGTAGCCACAACAACTCCAGCAATCGCGTTGCGCGCTCCTCAAGCAGCCTCTCCTCCATCCCGCGGAGCCTCCCCACCAACTGCAGATACTCCAACCCCGAAAGATGGGTGTACACGTGTGCCTCTTCCGGGACGTACCCCAGCACGGCACGGAACGCCGGGAGGTTCTCCTGGATATCCTTCCCCTCGAACAGCACATGTCCCGCGCTCGGTTCCAGAATTCCGGTGATGATCTTTACCGTCGTCGACTTTCCCGACCCGTTCGGTCCGAGGTAGCCGACGATCTCGCCTGGAGCGATGCTGAAGCTTACGTCCTGGACCGCCGGAATTCCCCGATACCGCTTGGAAAGGTTCTGAACTTCGAGCATGGAGGCTCCTTTGACACCCTATGTAGCAAACTACTCTTAATCTTGTCAAGTAGTGTGCTACATAGGTAGAATTCCGCGCATGGCCGCCGAGGCAAAGCTCTCGCACACTGCCGCGATGATCCTTCACTCGATTAGCGCTGGATCCATCTACGGGTTCAGTGTCATGGAGAAGACCGGCCTGCCTAGTGGGACGGTCTATCCTGCCCTGCGTCGACTCGAGCGGGACAGCCTTATCCGTTCCGAGTGGGAGAAGCAGACCGTGGCTGACAAAGAGCTTCGTCCTCCACGGAAGTACTACCACCTGACAAAGAATGGGCGTGCCACGCTCGAAGCTTCGCAGCGTCGCTATCCGCTCCTGGCAAAACTCTTCGCGTCCGCTGAAACGGAGCACGTATGAGCACCGTGAGCCAGTCCTTTAGTGTCGTCCCGCGCTTGATGCTGCGATTCGCCAGCCTGTTACTTCCATCTGGTCAACGCGACATTTGGCTCAGGGAGTGGCGCTCCGAGCTTTGGTACTTCAGTCAAGCAGCACTCACCGAGGCAAAGGCTTTCTTCCCCCGTGAACGCGAGGCCGCGGTCTTTTGCGTGGGGGCCTTTCACGACGCCTGGTACCTGCGCTGCGAGAGAAGGACGTTCATCACTCGAACCGTTCGTCCATCGCGATCTGCCTTGCGGACGACGACAACGCTCTTTATTTTGGCGATGCTCAGCTTTATTGCAGCGCTCCTTCTACCCCGGGTGACCGCAACCCTCGGGACTTCACCATATCGGGATACACGAAATCTCGTGCTCATCTCGCCGCCAGGAAAGTTTTATCAAGAGGCGCCGTCAATGCGCATGCGCCACCTCCGCTTCTGGCAGGGGCGAACGTCCCGAATGTTTTCTGGGTTCGCGTTCTACGATCCCATCATCAAGCAGATACACGCCGCATCCGTCCATACGGGCGAGCTTCGTATTGCGCGCACTAGCCACAATCTGTTCCCCATGCTCGGTCTGCAGTCTTACACTAGCGCGATCAAAACTCATTTGCCGATTCTGCTTGTCAGTCCGGAGGTATGGAAGCGGCAGTTCCATGGCGAGGAGATTGCCATTGGCTCGACCGTCAAAGTGGGGATTCACAATGCGACTTTCGGAGGTATTCTCGCCAACGGACAGTGGCGGCTCCCAGGAAGCTTCGATGCCTGGCTCATCGAACCTACGGCCGATGCCTCTGCTATTCCTGACACTGCCCGCGGCTATATCATCGGGCGTCGCATTCCATCGGCCGAAAATGCCAGGCTGGGCGAGCAATGGGGAATGTACGCACCGGAACCGGACGGTGGCGTAGAAAGCTATCAGTTCACAGCTCTATCCAGTACAGACCGCATTCCGATGGGGATCTACATCTTCACCGTGCTTCTGGCCCTCCTTGCGCTTCCTGCGACGACATCGCTTCCGCTCGGTGAATATCCTGCAGGCGCCGATCACATCTCGTGGCCGTTGCGGCTCAGACGATGGATGTTTCTCGGCATCAAGTTCAGCCTGTTGCTTCCCACGATTTACTTCGTCTCGCTGGATGTAGCTTATACAGCACCCTTCGCACCGTCGCGGGCCCAGTACATCCAGATCGTAGTGTCGTTCCTGATGGCTCTCTTCAGCTTTCGCTGGGCCCTCAAAGATCAACGTCGCCGCTGCCCGGTCTGCCTCGCGACTCTCACCAATCCAGTCCGGGTGGGCGAGCCGTCGCGAAGCTTCCTTGCCTGGAACGGTACAGAGCTCATCTGCAGCGGTGGCCACGGGCTTCTGCACGTTCCGGAGCTTCCCACCAGTTGGTTCGCCACGCAGCGTTGGCTTTATCTCGACTCATCGTGGAGCGGGGTCTTCCTGGGAAACGTCTAGATTCGCTAGCGGAGCGCACGCAGCCGCCGGCAGGCCTCTTCCAGGTCCTCGTCCTTCTTCGCAAAGCAGAACCGAAGCAGGTCTTCGCCCTTGCCCGCGCGGAAGAACGCAGACCCCGCGACGGCGGCGACACCGGTCTTCTTCAGCAGCGATCGCGACCTCTCCGCCGCGTTCGTTCCTTCCAGCACATTCTCAAGTCCCTTGGTTGAGGCAAGCACGTAGTACGCTCCATCCGGAACATGCGGAGTCATCCCTGCGTCCCTCAGAGCACTCAGAATCATTGTGCGTTTTGCCTCGTGCTCGAGGGCCAGACGTGCATAGAACGTCTGCCCAAGCTGCTCGATGCCATCGGCCACACCATGCTGAAACGGTGCAGGCGGGCAAACGTAGAGGAGGTCGTGGAAGTATCCGATTGCGGGCGTCCACTTTGCGTCCGCGATCACGTAGCCGATCCTCCAGCCCGTTACTGAGAAGGTCTTCGAGTAGCCGGACATGATTATCGTGCGCTCTCGCATTCCCTCGATTACCGCAGGCGAAATATGCTTTGCGTCTCCATAGACGAAATGCTCGTATATCTCGTCGGTCAGGATGAATAGGTCATGTTCGCGCGCTACTTCGGCCAGCGCTTCGAGCTCCGCCCGAGTGAAGATCTTTCCCGCGGGATTGGACGGAGTGTTAACGACCATGGCACGCGTCTTCGGCGTGATCGCTGCGCGAACGCGCTCGATGTTCATCCGCCAGTCGGGGGCCTCGAGTTCCACCGCAATAGGCACGGCGCGCAGCGACCGCAGCGTTCCGACGTGATAGCCATAGAAGGGCTCAAAGAGAAGCACCTCATCGCCGGGATCGAAGAGCGCCATTGCGACCGCGTGAAACGCTCCGGTAGCTCCGCTGGTTACGACAACTTCGTGCTCGGGGTTGTAAGCGAGGCCCTGCATCCTTTCGGTCTTCTCGGCGATTGCGCGCCGCAGCCGAGCGATTCCATCCATTCGCGTGTAAATGTTGTGGCCGTCGCGAATCGCTTTGATCGCGCCCTCGGCCACCACCTGCGGAACCTCTGTGTCGCACACACCCTGCGCCAGGTTTACGCCACCGACGCGATCGCTCTCCTGCGTCATTGCGCGAATCTCGGACTGCACCACACGGGGAGCGAGATCGCTCAACCCCAAACCACGGCCCTTCAACGCCTCAGCCTGCAACATACATGCTCCTCCGTCCCAGAGTGCATCTATCTTAGTCCGTTGAGGGCGACAGCACCGAACTCAATCACTCCCAGTTCAGGACCTTTTGTGAATCCACTTTTGCGGCTTCGATCTCGATCCCAAACCCCGGCGCAGTCGGCAACTTTAAATGCGCCCGCTCCACAACCGGCGGATTCTTTTCAAAGTGGTAGTAATGCCGCATCTTGTTGATCAGGTACTCGCCCAGCGGAAACGTCATGGGCGACTGACTCGCGATCACATGCATCGCTGCATGAATGCTGTGTCCATGCGGGATGACCGGAACATCGTGCAGCGAAGCTACCGTGCCGATCTTCAGCAACTCGGAGATCCCGCCGCACCACTCTGGATCAGCCTGCACTACCGACAGCGCATCGGCGTTTAGATAGCGCGCCACCTCCCATCGACCGTAGAAGTGCTCGCCCGAAGCAATCGGGATCGACGTTCCATGCCGCAGATTCACGAACGACTCGATCTTCTCCGGATGCGCGATCTCCTCCATCCATCGCGGGTGATACTTCTCCACCTGCTTCGCCCACTCCAGCGCATAGGTCTGGTCCCATCCGCTGTACGCGTCGAACATCAGTTCGGTGTCATCGCCTACTGTCTCGCGGAGTATCCGCACCAGGTCGACATTGCGCTGCATCCCTTCGGCGCCCGAACCCGGCCCGTCTCCGATGAACCACTTCTGGTAGCGATATCCTTCCTGCTTCAGAGCCGCGCTGCGCTTCCGCACAGCATCCGGTTCCAGCGAAAATCCCAGGCAACTGGCATACACCTCAACGGAGGATCGCGTCGGGCCTCCTAGCAGTCGATACACCGGGACCCCGAAGTATCTTCCCTTCAGATCCCACAGTGTGTTGTCCACCGCGCTGATCGCCATCATGAAGAACCCATCGCGCGAGTGCCGGTTTGACCGGTACATCTGGTCCCACATCAGCTCCGTTGCAAGCGCATCTTTGCCCATCAGAAACGGCCGCAGGTTCTCCCACACAACCATCGCCGGCTCGCGCTCGATCGGTCCGTAGAGGCCCTCCAGCCCATCCGCTGTTTTGATGCGCAGGTAGATCGCCGTCGTGTTCACGCGCTTTGTTCCCGCTGGCTTGTCGTGATACACGGGCTTCCGCATCTCTTCGTATATGTCCAGCGGATTTACCTGCGATTGGCCGTTCACTCCGGCCTCGGCTTCGTAGTGCCCATGCAGTTCGAGCAACTCAACCGCTGCGATCTTCTGCGGCTTCAGGCCGTCCCGCAGCGTCGCAGCGCCGCTTGTCTGCTCCGCTCTGATCTCAGTGGCGGGAATGCAACTCACGGCAGCGGCACCTGCCGCACCCAGCAAAGCCGCACGCCGACTCATCCGGCTCTTAGGAAACGTCATCCTTCCACCCCTTTGGCGACGTTCGTCGCATAGACTTCGCGACCCCGCCAGCGTATCGCGGTGGCAGTTCCGATGAACAGTCAAAAGACCGCTTTGTCACTGCGGAGGGCCGGAGACTCGGGCAGCGATGTCTGAGGTAGTGGGCACCTGCTGGCCGATCAGGGTGAAAAGGCTTACGCGGACAGCTTGACCCTCCCCCGCTATTTGTCGCTAAATGCTCATTATAAATAACTTAGCTTGGTACTTCAGGTTCGCGCTTGGTAAGCCTCGGAGTGGACTCGGGCTTTATCTCTGTATATTTCAGTATAGCTAGCTGGAGGTAATTAATCGGCACTCTATATTTGTTTTGTAATGAGACAGTTACATTCATTCAGGGCTTGACAAGATTTTTGGATCGAGACGGATTTGCGGTTATCCTGGTTGACCCCGATCCGGGAAAACGGTAAACTCATTAAGTTTGGCGCTGCAGCCCGTGTGTCTTTATTCAGGGCAAGTCAGGCTTGAGCCGATTCATTAGGGTTCAGCCCGTCACTTTGATCGACCGCTCCTGTCGCGCCCCATGCAGCACAATTCATGAAGGAAGCGAATCGGCGCTCCCAGATGCAATGGAGTCCGCACGCTAGAGGTTTTAGCCATGTACGCAGTTATCCGCACCGGCGGCAAGCAGTATAAGGTCGCTCCAGGCGACACTCTGAAGATTGAAACCACCGCCCACAAGGACGGCGCGGTTGAGTTCTCCGACGTCCTCGCTGTCTCCGGCTCTGAGGGCAAGTTCGAGAGCGACCTGAATGGCGCCAAGGTTACGGCTTCTGTGGTCGGCGAAGGCCGCGGCGACAAGATTCTCGTCTTCAAGCTGAAGCGCAAGAAGCAGTACAAGAAGATGCAGGGTCACCGCCAGAACTACGTCGAGGTCAAGATCAACGAGATTCTGGTCAACGGTAAGTCGCTGAAGTAAACAAGTTCAGATTTCAAGCGTAACGCTCTGTGTAGCGGCGCGGAATGAGGCAATCGAAATGGCACATAAAAAAGGCTTAGGTTCTTCCAAAAACGGCCGCGACTCAAACGCGCAGCGCCTCGGCGTCAAGCGCTTCGGCGGCGAAACCGTCACCGGCGGCTCTATCCTGGTTCGCCAGCGTGGGACCCCGCTGAAGCCCGGCCTCAATGTCGGCCGCGGTAAGGACGACACCCTTTTCGCCAAGGTTAGCGGCGTGGTGAAGTTCCAGAACCGTGGCCAGCATGGCCGCTTCGTCTCGATCGAGCCGACAGCGACCGCGTAGTTCAGCTTTCGTTCATGCAAAGAGCCCTGCTAAGGCAGGGCTCTGCTGTTTGCATCCGCGTCCGTTGAATCGTTATGGCTGGACTAGGGGAACCTGCATGGCAATCGACGTGTCGATCATCATCTGCGCCTGGCGCTCTACCTGCCCATAAAGTGCAGCTTTCTTTGGGGGCAGTATCTTCCGGAAGCTGGGCTGATACTTTATCCGCAGAGCCACAACATCCGAGTCCATCTTCAGAAGGCGCTTGGTCCAGTCGTCTGCCTGAGCGTCTGTCATCGTGGAATAACTCTCCGCATATTCTTTTATCAGTGCATATTTCTGATCGCCGAGCTTTGTTAGTTCGGCTGTGTATTGATCGTACACAGGCCAGAATGCCTGTGCCTCGGAGTCGGTGAGTGGCACGTTGGCCGCGACGATCTGCTTTTTCTGCGAACGTATGTCTTTTCGCATCAACTCGATGTTCTGATCGAGCGCAGCCTGAGAGTTCGCCGCTGGTTGCGCTCCCGTGTTCTGAGCAAATGCCGGACAATGGGCCGACATAACGACCCCGCTCAATGCGAGCGCTGCAAGTAGAGGCTTCTTCATTAGACAACTCCTTTTCGTACCTGTATCTGGTTGTAACGAGGGCCCATACAGTAGTGTGATTTCAAGCACGGATTCTACCCAAATGGCCATCCGAGGTCTATTAGAGGTTTCCCTAGTTGTGTTTTGTTCTCAGCTGGGAAATCGGAGAGCGTTCCGTGCCTTCGCCTTCGCGGCTTCCTCTTCCCGGTTCTTGGGCGGGGCAGTTGTTTCGAGCGACGACAGCAACTCGGACGAGATTGCCGAGATGGAGTCCACAGCCGCATTGAAAGCTGCTTCATTCGCCATGGATGGCTTGTTGAAGCCGCTGATCTTTCTTACGAACTGAAGGGATGCGCTTCGAACCTCCTGGTCGGTGACGGGCGGATCGAAGTTGAAGAGCATCTTGATATTTCGGCACATACCTGAAAGCTCCAGCATTGAAGATGTGATGGGCCGTGTAGACGGCCGCTCATCTATTCAACAACAATCGGTTTGCCTTTGTCGTTCACACCGATTCGTGCCATCGGTGTTCGATGGTCGTGGGTGAACAGGATCAGCCATTTCTCCGGAATGGCGCGTTTGTAAAAACGCTTGCGTTGCGCAATGCACTCCATCGGATCGAGGTCGTATCCCATGACCCAGGTTGGATCGAGGTGCGCGCTCGTGGGAATCAGGTCAGAGATGTAGCAGGCGTGTTCGCCGCCGGAGCTCGATATGGACAGCCATCAGCTGGCGCGTGTGGCCGGGGAAGAGCTCGACGGAGATTCCTGGGACGATCTCCGGATTCGCTGCGATGCCTTCGGTCGTCAGCAGAGTCATCTGTCCGGACGCGATCAGAGGATCGTAGTTCGGGGAAAGGTAGCTGACGCGGTCGCGGTCGTACTGCATGTGTCCGTGCTCGACCTCGCCTTTGTGCGCGAAGTAGCGAGCGTTGGGAAAGGTCGGCGTTACCGAGCCGTCAGGATGCAGCGTTGTGTTCCAGCCGCAGTGGTCGAAGTGCAGGTGGGTGTTGATGACGATGTTGACCTCTTCCGGGCGAACACCGGCGGCCGCGAGCGACTGGGGAAGCAGCTCCTGGTTCTGGTGGATCTCGCGCATCTTCTCGTTTTGCTTGTTTCCGATGCCGGTTTCGATGACGACGGTTTGCGAACCCGTGCGGACGACAACGGTATTAAGGCCGAGCAGGATGCGGTTCTGTTCGTCGGCCGGGGAGCGCTTCTGCCACAGCGTCTTGGGAACGACGCCAAACATCGCTCCGCCGTCGAGGCGGTAGGTTCCGTCAGTGCAAATGATCATCTCGAAGCCGCCGAGCTGTGCGCGAGCGCGCACTAGGTCAGCGGCGTTAGGGGCGATCCATGGTTTGTCGGTCATCCTCACCATCGTACTGCGAGGACAACCGGTCAGCGCGCAGTAGCGGTCAGGCCTGCGGTGCGCGTGCTGCGGCGCTCATGATCTCCGCGCTGAGGGGCGCGAGATCTGAGGCTGCAGCCGCGGCGACCAGCGCGGTTGTCGAGCTTCCGGTGACAACCAGCGCGGTCGTGGTAGTTGAAATTGCAGGGGCCGCGACGCGTTTGCCCTGGAAGCATGCGCGGCAGAGGACCGGTCGTCCTTGCGTAGGCTTGAAGGGGACGGTGGTCTCGACTCCGCATTCGGAGCAGGTGGTTCGGGTCTCGGTGCGTGAGATGCCGGCGGCTGCAGGTCCGGCACCGGCACGAGCTGCCACTCCGGCGCGCCTCGACTTACAAGGCTTGCAGCGCTTGGGGTCGTTCTTGAATTGTTTATCGAAGAAAAAGAGTTGTTCGCCGGCAGTAAAGATGAACTCACCACCACAGTCTGCACATGTCAAAAGCCGATCCACAAATTCCATAGCCGCTTCTCCCGTCGCGGGATAGGCTGAGACGCTTGGTGGATTCCGTGGAAAGGGTCCTGCCGAGCGATCAACCTATCGAGGTCTGCACTTCTCGGAATTACAAGGGCCCGGGGCCGCTCAAGAGCGGAGTGCTACAAGACAACCGGCGACGATCCGAAGTGAAATGGATTCGTCACCTTGCCAGCGAACGGCGGGAGTCCGCCGCTGGCTTCTTCTTCGCGGCCATCTCTCTCTACTTGTCGGAGAGATGACCGCGCTTGAAACGGGAGCTTGATTTTAGTCCTGCTCCTTGCGGACCTTCTTACGATTACGCTTGCGAGCGAGCGCTTCTTTGACGCGCTTTTTTTCGCCCGGCTTCAGATAAAAGGAATGACGCTTTACTTCCTTGATGATGTCTTCGGTCTGCACCTTTCGCTTGAAACGGCGCAGAGCATTCTCAAGGGGCTCGCCTTCCTGGACTCGAACCTCTGCCAAGAAAAACACCTCCAAACATTCCCAACTGGGACATATATCAGAATACTCCGATTTTCGTGGGGAGTGGATTATTGATGGTAGAAAAATTGCTTGGCTTGCTGCCGACCCCTCCCCGGGGGTATTGAGTATCGATAAGCTCTTTATTTTTAAAAGCTTACAGGAAATCGCACATGCAAAATGTTGAAAATAAATGAATTAAGTATCAAAATGCTCTTTTAAAGCGACTTGCAGCGATTCGTTCCACTGGAATGAAGCTGCTGTTATCCCCACTCCTTTAAGTATAGCAAGTCCGAGTAATTAATCGGCACTTTTATGTAATTGATAATAAGCATGTTATACGATTTTGCTCTTGACAAGATTTCCTGCTCTTTGCGGAGGTCTTAGAATCGGGCGGATGAGGGAAGCATGATCAGGAGTTATCAGGGGAAGACACCGGTAGTGCCGGCTAGCTGCTATGTCGACCAGTCGGCACAGCTGATTGGCGATGTCGAGTTGGGAGAACACGCTAGCGTGTGGATGAACGCGGTGCTCCGTGGTGACGTGAACTCCATCCGGCTAGGCGCGCGAAGCAATGTGCAGGATTGCGCGGTGCTTCACGGAATGCGGTATGTCTACCCGGTGATCGTTGGGGAGATGGTGACGATCGGGCACAATGCCACGGTGCATGGATGCGTGCTGGAGGATGCGGTGCTGGTGGGGATCGGGGCGGTGATCCTGAACAATGCTCGGGTGGGTGAGGGATCGATTATTGCGGCGGGCGCGGTGATCCCGGAGCAGATGGTGATTCCTCCGAATTCGCTGGTTGCGGGCGTTCCGGGGAAGATCAAGAAGACGCTTGGCGACGACGACCGGAAGATGATTTTGAAGTACGCGCAGAATTATCTGGATTACACGGCGATCTATCTGGCCGAGATGGCGAAGTAAGTTCTTCGCTAAACCGATCGCTGATTAATTCGCTTCAGCCCTGGCTTCTTTTGTGTCCGTCGCGGGTTCATTTCCGGTTGCCGGTGCGGGCGGAAGAGCTTCGGCCTGGGCGTCTCCTCCATAGATGACCTGTCCGTATTCGAGCAGCGTCACCATGCCTACGCCGCCGCAGATATTTCCGGCGACGGCGGGAAAGAGCCATCCCCAGTAGGTCGAAAGTGGAGTTCGCCCGGTAAAGACTGCGGTAAGAATCTCTCCGCTGGCCGCGATGCAGTGGGCAAAGTGTCCCAGGCCGACGACGAAGGCGAGCATCCAGATGATCATGACGGAGCCGGTGATGGAGTGAGAGCCGGAGACCAGCCAGGCGACGGTGGCGATGATCCATCCTCCGACGACTCCGCTCCAGAAGATGGTCGCGGCGGGATTGTTTATTGCTTCAAGGCCGAGTGAAGAGAGGGCGGAGACAAACTCCGGACGCAGAGCTCCGGTGAAAGACGCAATCGAGGCGAACGCGACTGCGCCGAGAATGTTGGCGGCAAGAACGATTCCCCAGAGCTTCAGGGTCTTCCATACATGCTGCTTTTCGGCGAGCACGAGCGCGACGGGGTAGAGCGTATTTTCGGTGAAGAGCTGCGAGCGACCCAGGATGACGGCGATGAATCCAAGCGGGTAGAACATCTTCGCGATAAAGAGCGTGACGTTGGACGGCTGCTGGCCTGCAGGGGTGAGGAGCGCGATTGCGATGGCGTTGCCCATTCCGGAGAGGCCCATGAAGATTCCGCCGGCGATTCCGGAGATGAAGAGCGAGATGCCGGAGCGGCCAAGCTCCTGGCGCGCGTTGTTGGCGACCTGCTCGTAGATGTCCTGAGCGCTCGGCCGTTCGAGATGCATCTGGGCCGGTGGGGCCGGAGGCGGCGCGGGCTGACGGCGTCGAAGTCCAAAGGGCATTGTGGTGACTGAGATGCGTTAAATGCCCTTGTGTGTGGGCCGTTGATAAAATCAACCTAATCATGTCGACCGCAACCGCGCTTTCGCCCGAGATATTAGCCAAGTATCAGCCCGTGATCGGGCTTGAGGTTCACGTCCAGCTCCTTACAGAGTCAAAGGCCTTCTGCGGATGCGTGAACAAGTATGGCGGTGAGCCGAACACGCATGTTTGCCCGACGTGTCTTGGCTTGCCAGGTGCGCTACCGGTGCTGAACCGCAAGGCGGTGGAGTATGCGGTGTTGGCGGCGAAGGCAATCAACTGCGAGATTCGCGAGACCAGCATCTTCGCGCGCAAGAATTACTTCTATCCTGACTCGCCAAAGGGCTATCAGATCTCGCAGTTCGACAAGCCCATCGCAGAGAACGGCTGGATTGAGGTTCCGGCGTTCGATGCAAGCGGAGCGGCGATCACAAAGCGTATCGGCGTGACTCGCCTGCACATGGAAGAGGACGCGGGCAAGAGCCTGCACGACGGTTTTGCGGACTCGATCAATCGAACTTATATCGACCTGAACCGCTGCGGAACGCCGCTGGTCGAGATCGTCTCAGAGCCGGATCTGCGCACAGCGGATGAGGTCTTTGAGTACCTGACGCGGTTGAAGGAGATTCTGCTGTACACCGGCGTGAGCGACTGCAACATGGAAGAGGGTTCGCTGCGCTGCGACGCCAATGTGAGCGTGATGCTGAAGGGCGCGAAGCAGTTCGGGACGAAGGCCGAGGTGAAGAACGTTAACAGCTTCCGGTTTATTCGCGCCGCAGTGGAGTACGAGATTGAGCGTCAGATCGGCGTGCTGGAAGAAGGTGGCCGCGTGGTGCAGGAGTCGCGTCTGTGGAATAGCGGCGAGGGCAGGACATACTCGATGCGCTCGAAGGAGCAGGCGCACGACTATCGCTACTTCCCGGAGCCGGATCTTCCGCCGCTCGTCGTAGGAGCGGAGTGGCAGGCGGAGATTCTGAAGAGGATGCCGGAGCTTCCTGAGGCGCGCCGCGCTCGCATGATCGCGGAGTATGAGATTAGCCAGCAGGATGCTGCGACGCTGACTGCGACGGGGGCGTTTGCGGACAAGTTCGAGGCGGCGGCGAAGAAGGCGAAGAGCCCGAAGCGCGTTGCTGCGCTGCTGACCAGCGAGCTGACGATGCGGCTGCGGTTGAAGGGATTGGAGCTCGATGAGTCCCCGGTGTCGATGGACGGGGTCGTCATGGCGGCGGATCTTGCGGAGTCGGGCGAGCTTTCAAGCAAGATGCTGAAGCAGCTGCTGGACACGGCGTTTGAAAACGGAGAAGACTTCCCGGCGGTCTACGAGCGCGAGAAGCCGCAGCAGATCTCTGACGCCGGCGCGATCGAAAAGATGATCGATGAGGTGATTGCGGCCAATCCGAAGCAGGTGGAGCAGTACCGCGGAGGAAAGAAGACCGTAGCGGCGTTCTTTGTGGGCCAGGTGATGAGACTGTCGAAGGGACAGGCGAATCCTGCGCTGTTGAATGAGCTGGTGGTGAAGAAGCTGGATAGCTAATTCACTCTTGTATCGCGAAAGATATTGGGCTTTGGGCCGTCTAGGGGTTTAATGGGCGGATGCGAACAGGTGCGTCGTTCCGACAGGTGTGGGCTGCGGCTGCGGTAATATCGTTGGCGCTGATTGGGTGCAAGGGAGATCGGGCCTACGTGGTTCCTGAAGGGCCAATGCCGCCGAATACGATCCTGCTGGCCGGGATGATGCGCGAGCTTTCGGCGACGCCGGGATTTACGGACGCTCTGCTGGCAAAACTGAACGGTGGCAAGGAAGGCCCGGCGCTGATGTCGCCGAGGCTGATTCAATATCTGCGCGATCTGATTCTGGGTAAGAACTGGCAGGGACTCGATCGTTTTCCCGGGTGGACGCTCAATGCGGTGAATCCAACAGTGAAGATGGCGGGACGCTTCGTCGCGAAGAAGGATGATGCGACCAACGTAAAGCAAGGAGCGGATGAGCATCCTCCGTTGGAGACGGGACCCATCACAACGGAGCGGGTAAAGCCATTTATCGACCTCGGCCCTTACACGCTCGAGAAGGCTGAGACGGTCGATCTGGATAAGCCTTCAACGCTGCCGGGGTTCGCGACGGAGGGTGTTGTTACCGAGATGGGGGCCGGCGTGGTGAAGGGCGATGGGCCTAATCCGACGCTTGCACCGCTGCATGCGGAGAGCCAGCGGATCGCGGACGTGATGAATCGATTGAGCGTGAATGCGCTCGGCGACGCAGCGAAGGTAACGGCGAAGGTCGGGATCAATAGTGCGACCAGTCCAGAGGAACTGATCACTGCGTTGATAGCGACTGGACACACGATTGCGGTCTCCGATGCGCGCTACTTCGCCAACTTCGGCCACTTTCACTTCAAGGGGCAGGAAGTGATGATGCCCTTTTTCCTCGACTCGCAGATTGCGATTCCAGGAGAGAAGCGTTCACTGCTAGTGCCTGTAAGCCATGCCGAGTATGAGTGGGAGATTCGTGGGCCGAAGATTTAACGCGAATGTGAGCTGGTACTTCGGCATCGATGGCAAGAGCGAGTTCCGAACTATGGATACGCAGGACCAGGCCTGGGTGCTGGGACATCATGCGCACGAGTATCGCGACAAGGATGCTGTGGAAGTAACGCGGCTCGTGGGGAAGATGGTGCTCGCGTTCATGCATCAGCATCTGCGCAGGCCCGATCTGCCGTTCGGCGGCTACTATCCGCTGGGTGTGTGCCAGGATGGCGTGGCGGCGATTGAGAAGAAGATGACCGGGAAGGACACACTATTTCCGAATACGGCGGACGTCTCGCTCTTCGACGATCCTCGTGATCCTGAAGTGAACGCGATGATGGCGGAGATTCCCAAGGATCACGAAGGCGGAATGCCGGAGCCGGAGCGGATCTTCGGATCGATCCCGACGGACAACTTCGATGCGATTACGATTCCTGGGTTGGCGCAGGATCTCACTCTTGTGAAGACGGCGTGGCAGGATGGATCGCTGGATCGGACATCGTCGCGAATGCACGCGATGCTGATGCGTTTGCTTGGATCTGTGGCTGTGTTGTCTCTTGCGGCTGTCGTTCTGTGGAGGCGGCGACGCAACGCGAAGAGTTGATTTCAAATCTCGTTGCATGCAACTCAGGGAACGCTCACTGCCCTCTCAACTGATTGGGAGGATAGTTATGGCAACGAAGAAGGCAACCAAGAAAGCAACGAAGAAGAAGTCAGTGAAGAAGGCTCCCGCGAAGAAGGCGGCGAAGAAGACAGCACGCAAGTACAGTCCTTCGGCGGGCAAGGACGTTGAGCGCGAGATGCATGCGATGAAGCAAGGAAAGCTGAAGAGCGGTCGTAGCGGCAAGAAAGTTACGAGCCGCAAGCAGGCAATCGCAATCGGGCTCTCTGAGGCCCGGAAGGAAGGGAAGAAGGTTCCGGCGAAGAAGAGTTGAGGAAGCGAAGGGGCCGCTTCGTGACGTTACTTATCTGACGAGGCGGCCGCCGGAGCAGGAGACGGTGTGGATGCTGCAGGAGCAGCCGGAGTGCTGGAGGTGGCGTTAGCCGCAGGCTTGCTTTCACCGGACTTGTTGTCACTTGATTTGGGTTTCGGGTTGCCGTAGCCGTCGGCGTACCAGCCGCCGCCTTTGAAGCTAACTGCGGGCGCGGAGATCACCCGTTCCAGATGACCACTGCAGTGGGGGCAGACGGTAATCTCAGGGTCAGAGAACTTCTGGATTTTCTCGGTTCGTTCGTGGCACTGCGTGCATTCGTATTCGTAAAGCGGCATAAGCGGGATCGACTCCCTGGTCGATGAATTTCTCGGGCAGCGGCGGAATGGCGGCTGAGCCCTGTACCCATTCTAAATGGAGCTCAATAAAGAGGCCCCGAATCCCTCTGTTAGGACGCAGGGCCTCGATACTGTGGGGGCTACAGCTTTCCTAGTTCGACGAGGCGGACGCTGGCGATCGCTTCGACCTTGCGGAGCGATTCGATGGCGGCATTCGCCACAGCGGCGCTGGGAACATCGATCTGCACTACGGCGAGTGCCTGACCCTGGGGTACACGCTGTGAGCGGGCGTCACGTGCAGTGTCATGTGCGCGACCGAGTGCAAAGTTGGCGATGTTGACGAAGTTTTCGCCCAGGATGGTACCGATGCGACCGATGACGCCGGGGACGTCGTGGTTGCGAATCGCCACCAGCGTTCCCGTGAGCGGAGCTTCGATGTCGATGCCGTCGTAGGTCAGCAGGCGTGGCGAGGTGCCGTGCAGTACGGTTGCCGAGGCGGAAGCGTCCCCCTCAGATGAGTGCAGGACCAGCTTGAGCACCGAACCAGCGCCGCCTGTGGTGAACTCCTTCTTGTCTTCCTGCACACGGATGCCGCGTTCTTCCGCAACCGCTGCAGCGTTGATGCGGTTGGCTGAGTTGGTTTCGCCGTCGGTTCCGGAGAAGATGCCGGCCAGCGCTGCGTTGCGCACGAGATCGGTCTTGCCTGCGGCGAGGCGTCCTGAGTAGCTGATCTGGATGTTCTCCAGATTGCCCGGCACGGCGTGCGACAGGAACTTGCCGAGCCGCTCGGCCATCTCGATATAGGGCGAGATCTCGGTGTACTCCTCGTGGGTCAGCGAAGGCACGTTGACGGCGTTCTGCACGACGCCAAGCTTCAGGTAATCGCGCACCTGACGTGCGAGCTGGATGCCGATGGCCTCCTGCGCCTCGTCGGTCGAGCCGGCGATGTGCGGCGACAGGATAACGTTGTCGAGCCCGAAGAATGGTGAATCCTTGAGCGGCTCCTGGTGGAAGACGTCGAGCGCGGCGCCGCCGACGTGGCCGGACTTGAGCGCATCGGCGAGTGCCTGTTCGACGATAAGCTCGCCGCGGGCGCAGTTGATGATGCGAACGCCCTTCTTCATCACGGCCAGCGAGGTCGCGTTGATCAGGCCTTCAGTCTGCGGCGTCAGGCCGACGTGCAGCGTCAGGTAGTCGGAACGGCGGAAGATCTCGTCGATGGGAACGAGCGTGACGCCGTTCTCTCGCGCGATGACTGGCGCGATGAAGGGGTCGTAGCCGATCAGGTCCATGCCGAAGCTGCGGGCGCGGCGTGCGACCTCGAGGCCGATTCGCCCAAGACCGACGATGCCGAGCGTCTTGCCGCGAAGTTCCTGCCCCTGCAAGGTCTTCTTTTCCCATTTACCTGCGTGCATGGTGCTGGTGGCGCGAGGAATCGAGCGGGCGAGGGCGACCATCAGGCCGATGGTAAGCTCTGCCACAGCGATGGCGTTGGCTCCCGGCGTATTCATGACGACGATGCCCTTGCGGGTGGAGGCGTCGGTGTCGATGTTATCGACGCCAACACCGGCGCGCCCGATGACGCGGAGCTTCGGCGCGGACTCGAGCAGCTTGGCGTCTGCCTGAACAGCAGAGCGGACGACGAGGGCGTCTGCGTCGGCGAGTTCGGCTGCAAGGCCGTCTTTAATCTGATCCGGCGTGACGATCTTCCAGCCGGGTTCCTGCTGGAAGACGGCGAGGGTGGCAGGTGAGACTTTTTCAGCGAGAACGATCTTCATTGGGTCCTTTGCTCTTTATGGAAGCCTTCGCTTCTATTTTCTCAAAAGAGCAGGGTCATGGGGGCTAGTCCAGCTTCCGTTGGCCGATACCCGGTTTTTCACATACTGAATCAGCGTCCATCATCCGGCGCATTCAGGGTGCGGTCCATCGGGCATCAGCGAAATGAGCCCTGCTACTTTTTTTTGTCGTCGTCGATGCCGAGGTCTTCCGCGACATCGGGATCGTACTCTTTAAGCTCCTTGAGCAAACCTTCATCGGAGAGATCCAGAGGATGCGAGTTGTCCCAGTCCTGGTGGACCGTCTTATGGAGGCGCTTGATGATGTGCTCGTCGTCGACCTCGATGGCAAGCTCGCGACGGCTGTCGAAGCTGCCAGGCGCGAGATTGATGGAGCCGATGATGGCGCGCGCGTCGTCGGCGAGCATCAGCTTTGCGTGCAGCTTCAGGTGGCTTGAAGCTTGTGAACTGGCACGCCAAGATCGCTGAGGATGCGCAGGCCGCTGACGCCTTCCACCAGCTTCTGCTTCTTGAGCTTGTGCGGCGGACGCGCCATTACGTGAATCTTGACGCCTCGGGCATGTGCGCGGACGAGGTGCTCGATGACGACGGGGTCCTGATAGCGCTCGTTTTGTAGCCACAGCGAGTGCTTGGCCTTGTCGATGAACTCGCACATGCGCTGCCGCCCATTGCCGATGCACCAGATCAGGTGGGAGTGCTCGCCGGCGACGAACTCTGCGCGGGTCCAGTCCGCATCGAAGCCTCGAAGTACTTCGTCGACCTCGTGTTTATGGGTCGTCACTACGGCGTAGTCGCGCGTCTCGGTGAGGTTGCGCGTCTCCCAGTTGAGCGACTCGATGTATGCGGTCGCGTCGTCCACGACCATCGACTTCTCGTGGGTGACATCGAAGGAGGGATTGCTGTCGAGCACCTCGATGCCAGCAGAGATCAGCTTGCTTCGGATCTCTGTATTCTCCTTTTCTCCGTCGCGACGCTCAGGGTTGAGCATGATGCGCACGTGACACGCCTCGTTTGTGGGCCGCGATGACGGCATCCAGGAGGCTCGGATCGGAGAAGACGAACATCTTGATGCGAAGCGAGGACTTCGCGCGCGTGGATTGCATCGAGAAGAGGCTGGGCGGAGTCGTCAGGTAGAACGATGAGAGAACGGGACATTACGAGTCCTTGCCGGTGGGTGGAATGGTTACTTGGTTGAAGCGGGGCCCATGTCTGCACCATTCTACGAGACAGGCTTTTCGGCTCCTACATCGAACTGGGTGCGGTAAAGATCGGCGTAGATTCCGTCCGCGTTTGAGGAGTTCGTCGTGGCTGCCACTTTCTGCGACGACCCCACCGGCGAGAACGATGATCTGATCGGCATCGCGAATGGTGGTGAGGCGGTGAGCGATGGCGATGACGGTCTTGCCCTTCATCAGCTTTTCGAGTGCGTCGATGACGAGTTTCTCGGATTCGCTGTCGAGCGCTGCGGTGGGCTCGTCGAGCAGGAGAATGGGGTTGTTGCGGACCATGACGCGGGCGATGCCGATTCGCTGGCGCTGGCCGCCGGAGAGGGTTGATCCGCGTTCGCCGACCAGCGTGTCGTAACCCAGCGGCATGCGGGAGATGAACTCGTCTGCATTGGCAAGCTTGGCGGCGGCGATGATCTCGTCCTTCGTGGCGTGAGGGTTGCCGAAGGCGATGTTCTCGAGGATCGTTCCGTGGAAGAGAACGGTGTCCTGGAGGACATAGCCGATCTGGTCGCGAAGCGGCTTGATTCTGTAGTCGCGCACGTCTTTGCCGTCGACCAGGACGCTGCCGGAGTCGGCGTCGTAGAAACGCGGAATCAGGCTGACGACGGTGGATTTGCCGCTGCCGGTGGGGCCGACGATTCCGACGAACTCGCCGGGCTGGATGTGGAAGGAGACGTCGGTGAGGATGGGGGTCTCGGGGTTGTAGCCGAAGGCGACGTCGCGGAGTTCGATCTCGCCCTTGAGGGTCTCGGGGTCGAGGCCATCGGGAGGATCGGGGATGATCGTGTCCGTGTCGAGGATGGAGCGGACGCGCTCGACGCCGACGGTGACCTGGGCGATGGCGTTGGTGGTGGTCGCGAGGTCCTTCACGGGCTTGAAGAAGCGGCTGAGATAAGCGAGGTAGACGGTGAGCGAGCCGACAGTCATGGTGCCGGCGAGGATCAGCGCCGCGCCGCGCCAGAGCACGATGGCGGTGCAGATGGCGACGACTATTGTCACTACGGGTGAGAGCAGCGCCTTGACGCTCCGGGCCTTCAGGGCTGCGCTGACTGTGGCTTCGCTCACGGTCTTAAGCATGTCCTCTTCGGCCTTCTCCTGACCGAAGGCCTTGACCACCTGCATGGACTCGAGGCCCTGCTGGACGACGGCGACGATCTGGCTCTGCTCCTTGCGGACCTCATGGGTGGCGTCCTTGACGGCCTTCTTGAAGCGGGAGACGAAGAAGCAGCAGGAACGGCGTGACCGCGAGGGCGATCAGGGTGAAGTCCCAGTTGAGCCAGAACATCAGGCCGAGCATGCTGACGATGGTGAGCATGTCGACGAGGATGTCGAGCGTGGAAGACGAGGCGAAGCTCTGGATGGTGGAGATGTCGGAGGTGATCGTGCAGAGGATCGGGCCGGTCTGGTGCGTGTTGTAGTAGCCGAGCGAGAGCCGCTGCAGGTGGTTGTACATGCGCATGCGCAGGTCGTGGGCGACCCACTGGCCGGCGCTTTCGGTGTAGTAGTTGTCGATGTAGGAGGCGAGTGCGCCGAGGGCCGAGATGATGACGTAGAGACAGGCTGCGACGAACGCGATGTGGAGACGGTTGCCGCCTTCGAGCGTGTGGCCGAGAACCCGGTGAAGCCAGGGAGAGATCTTGTGGTCGCCGACGACGTTGTCGAGGATGATCTTGAGCGGCCAGGGCGCGGCGAGACTCATGAAGGTCTCGACCAGCATCGCCACGAAGATGATGGCGAGGGTGCCGCGATAGGGCCGGATTAGACCGCCGATGAAGCGCAACATATGGGACACCTGCGAGCGAAATCGTAGCGGAAGGTCCGGTTCAGGATAAGGCCGATTTGCAAATCGCGGAGCTTAACCCTTGAAGCAGTGCGGAATGAAGGAGCTCAGGTTGTCCGTGATGAGGCCGGAGGACTCGCGGATTCCGAGGCCGCAGCACTCCTGGTCGACCATCCAGAGGCCGAGGACGGGGTGGCGGGTGGCACCGGGTTTGAGGTTGTCGGGGAAGCTGGCGACGGGGGCGAGGGCCTGGAGGATGGCGGGGCCAGTGTAGGGGCCGCCGGTGGAGGCGACGGTGGCGCCGTTGCGGACGATGGTGATGTTGGCGCCCTCGCGGGAGTGGAGAGGCTTGCGGACGTAGTCGCGCAGTGCGCGGTGCGGCCTTCGAAGTGGGCTTCGAGGAGAAGGTCGTGGTTGGGGTAGAGCTCCCAGAGGATGGGGAGAAGGCCCTTGTTGGAGAGGAGCATCTTCCAGATAGGCTCGATCCAGCGCATCGACTGATAGGTGTCGAGCAGTGACGGACCGAACTCTTCGGCGACCATCATCTCCCAGGGATAGAGCTTGAAGACGGAGAACATCTGCCTCTCGTCGGGGTCGACGAAGGCCTGGCGGTCGGCGTTCCATCCGATCTCTTCCATCCATATGGAGAGGGTGGGAAGACCTGCCTGGTCGGCGGTGTCGCGGAGGTAGGCGAGGGTGAGCTGGTCTTCGGCGTTATCGAGGCCGGCGAAGTAGACGGGCTTGGAGAGGTAGGGAGCGACGTCCTGCCACTTGGCGATCAGCTTTTCGTGGATGGAGTTGAACTGGTCGTCGTTGGGAAATTGTTCCTCGAGCCACGACCACTGGATGACGGCGGCCTCGAGGAGGGAGGTGGGGGTGTCGGCGTTGTACTCGAGGAGCTTGGGTGGACCGGAGCCGTCGTAGGCTACGTCGAAGCGGCCATAGATAGCAGGAGGCTCGCTGTTCCAGGCCCACTGGATGGCGGGGATGGCCTCGGGCGGGATGGCAAGCTCGGCATAGCGCTTCTTGTCGATGACGTGCTGGGCGGCTTCGAGGCACATCTGCTGGAGGGTGTTTCCGGCGGCCTCGAGGGTGTCGATCTCGGCGGCTGTGAACTCGTAACAGGCGGACTCGTCCCAGTAGGGCCGATCCATCCCCTCGCCCTCGGGTGAGTGGAAGACGAGACCGGCGGAGGCGACCTTTTGCTGCCAGCCGTCACGAGGTGCAATGGGGACCCTTTTCATTACTCTCCTGCTCCGCCGGAGCTATGGCTGCCCGAGGACATGGATCGTCCGAAGCCGCCGCGTGCGGTTCCGGTGCGGACGCCGGTTGAGTTGATGTAGCTGTGGCCTTCGGCGGGTGAGTTGCTTCCGCCGCCGACGAGGGAGCCGAGGCCGTAGCCTCCCCAGCCACCATAGTAGTAGTGGTAGAGCGGAATGAAGGGGATGAAACCGCCGTGACCGTCGGGGCGCTGTTGCTGAGGGACGCCTGCCTGGGGTTGGGTGGTGCAGAGGCTGTCGTCGACGACCTTGTTGTTCTCGTCCACGCAGCGCTGCATCTCCGGCTTGCGGCAGCCGGTGGTCATGCTGAGGGCGAGAGAGGCGAGCAGAGGTGCGGTAACTTTCGCGGAGCGTTTCATTAGAGCAGCAGACCTATTCTAGGGTCTGCTGCGATTTCGCGGAGAAGTTTTGTGATCGGACAGTGGGACCCCTCCCCCCACCTTATTTGCGCAAAGTCTTTGGAACAAAAGAGTTAAGTCCGGACTTCCAGCTGTAGCTTCTGTGCCAAAGCAAAAAGCCAGCTCGCGCGGGTCCTTTGTCTCTTGTTCTGTACTTCTATTTTAGAAAATTGAGAGTAATTAATCGGCGCTTTGAGCGTAATTATTTGGCGGGGTGGAAGTTGTTTAGTTTGTTTTGGTTGTGGGCGGTGGAAGGGAATTATGAGTGTGCTCGAGTGCTTGACAGGGAAAGCCATACCCCCTAGGGCTGAAATAGTGCCTCGCGGATGAAACGTACCTCAGCGGCTAAAGCCGCATTTATAACAAGACACTTACGGCACGGCTAAAGGCGTGCCCTTAAGCAAAACGGGTTTTTCAGCACCTTCCGAAAGCCCCTGTTTTGTTCGTGGCTTTGCTTACCCATGGACGGATCGGACTTCGCGCGATTGCCCACCTTAACGACGATAAGACCGTCGCGAAGATGGGGCACCCGCTGTCGAAGCTAATTCAGTGAGCTGGCGATTTCGTCCGGTTCTTTCGACTGTAACCAGCGGAAGAGCCAGGTTGCTGCGAACGCTCCGGCGATTTGGCAGAGGAGAAAACCGGCTACGTCGACCGGGCGAATTCCTGCGAAGGTGTTGGTCACCGCGCGGGCCAGGGTGACTGCCGGATTGGCGAATGAAGTGGACGATGTGAACCAATATGCTGCGGTGATGTATGCCCCGACGGCATAGGGGATGGCCGTGGGGCGCGGGCGACCGCATCCCCAGATGACTGCAAGCAGGCCGAAGGTCGCGACGAACTCGCTGAAGAGCTGTGCCGGTCCGCTGCGTGCATGGGTTGAAGCCAGAAAGAGGGTTTCCCCGAACATGAGGTGGGCTACGGCGACTCCGGCAAACCCACCGACAACCTGAGCTGCAAGGTAAAGGGGAACATCGCGCCAGGTGGTTTCACCCTGCCATGCATCGGCGAGCGTGACGGCGGGATTGAAGTGAGCGCCGGAGATGGGGCCGAAGGCGAGGATTAGCGCGACGAGGGCGGCACCGGTTGCGATGGAGTTGGCGAGCAGAGCGATGGCGATATTGCCCGCTGCCAATCGCTCTCCCATAATGCCGGAGCCGACTACGGCTGCGAGGAGAAACGCGGTTCCGACGAGCTCGGCCATGACACGGCGCTTGAGTGCAGGCCTCATTGCTTTCCGATCCGCCTGATCTCCTCCTGGAGGGTCATTTTCTCCAAGGTGGCGATTGGGAGGGCGAGGAAGAGCGAGATTCTGCGTTCAAGGGTGAGAAAGGCATCGTGGAAGGCTCGAGCGATCTCTTCGGGGGTGCCTTTGACGGCGGCGGGGTCGGGGACGCCCCAATGCGCGGTCATGGGTTGTCCGGGCCAGTAGGGACAGACTTCGTTGGCGGCGTTATCGCAGACGGTGAAGACGAAGTTGAGCTCGGGAGCGTGGGGCTGGGCGAACTCGTCCCAGGATTTGCTTCGCAGGCCTTCAATTGAGATTCCGGCTAGCTCTAGTTGCTTCAGCGCTTCGGGGCGGGGTGCGCCGGTGGGATGACTTCCGGCGCTGTAGGCGACGAAGCGGCCTTTGCCTTTATGGTTGAGGGTCGCCTCGGCGAGGATGGAGCGCGCGGAGTTGCCGGTGCAGAGGAAGAGTACGTTGTAGGGCTTGGTCACGTTGGCCGCTTCTTTCGTTAGTTTTCAGGAGCAGCAGTCCGGGCGCGCAGCAGGGGGCGGCGGCCTTGGTTGCGCGGACGAAGGCGCTCATGAACTTGCCTTCGACGTGGGGAGCGACGGCATCGACGTCGATGCCGGCTTCGGTAAGGAACTGGCGTGCGTCTTCGATGTTGTAGACACGGGTTGGTTCGAGCGAGATGTCGCTGAAGCCAGCCGCGGCGAGTTTGCTTTGATAGTCCTTCTCTTCAAGGGCTCCTGCGATGCAGCCGACCCAGAGGAGCATGCTGTTACGAACCTCGGGGTGGACCTCGCCGCGAACGACGACGTCGGAGACAGCGAAGCGACCGCTGGGCTTGAGGACGCGGAAGGCCTCGCGGAGGACGCGGTCCTTGTCGGCGGAGAGGTTGATGACGCAGTTGGAGATGATGACGTCGACGGAGTTGTCGGGAAGAGGAATGCTTTCGATTTCGCCCTTGAGGAACTCCACGTTTTCGACGCCTGCCTTCCGCTGGTTCTCGCGAGCGAGGGCGAGCATGTCGTCGGTCATGTCGAGTCCGTAGGCCTTGCCGGTGGGGCCGACACGTTTGGCGGAGAGGAGGACGTCGATGCCGCCGCCGGAGCCGAGGTCGAGGACGACTTCACCGGGCTTGAGATCGATGAGGGCGGTGGGATTGCCGCAGCCGAGAGAGGCGAGCACAGCATTTTCAGGCAGGACTTGTGTCTGAGACTCAGCGTAGAGGTCTTTGGTGATAGGGTCGCAGCAACTGAGTCCGGGATTGCAGCATGCGACGGAACCGGATTGCTGGACTGAGCGTGCGGCTGCTCCATATTTGTCCTGCACAAGGGTCTTGGTATCGGTGGTTGTGGCTGACATGAGTCCTCCTCATATTTGCTAAGACGAATATAAGTTTGGGAAACATATTTGTCAAAGCGAATATGTGGATATAATCGAAAAATGGCTCGCGGCACTAAACCGTTCGATATGGCGCGACTGTTTGCGGCGCTTGCTGATCCGACGCGGCTTCGGCTGCTGAACCTGATGGCGGGTCGCGAGGTGTGCGTGTGCTACTTCGTGGAGATATTGAAGCTGGGACAGCCGAAGATCTCGCGGCACCTGGCGTATCTGCGGAGTGCGGGTGTTGTGAGCGCTCGTCGGGACGGAAAGTGGATGCACTACAGCATCCAGTGGCCGGAGGATGGGGCGGCGAGGGCGATTCTGGAGACTGTGCTGGGAAGCTTTGCAGAGAACGGCGAGATGCAGAGGGACCTGTCGCGGCTGGACCGCGCGTGCTGTGAGCCGCAGAGGTTAATTGCGCTGCAGGATGCGCCATTGCCTGTGCTTCTTGACTGAATCGGCACCTATTGATGACGCTCGAGAATCTCTAGGCGAGGTCGATTGCGACCACCTCGTGCAGCGCGATTGAAGGGACTTCGAGCGTGACGATGTTCTGGTGATAGGTGAAGGTTGGTCGCGTTCCGGAGACGAGGAGGTGGACCTGTTTTGCGGAGCGACCTTCGGGAATTCTTATGGAGACCTTTTGTGCGGTGATGGGGATGATCTCGCGGACGGGTCCCTTCATCATCATGGGGTTGGTGAGATTGACGAGATGAGCGGTGATGGAATCCTTCTGTTCCCAGAGGGAGACGTCGAGGACACCTTTGCCTTCGACGGTAAGAGGTGCGGGCTCGTCGGTGGCCCAGAGGACGGCATTGCGGAGGAGGCGTGCGAGGTCGTAGTTGAGGGTCTCCCAGAAGGTGCGGTCGATGTCGCCGGGGAAGTAGGCGACACGGCCTTTGCCTACGCTGCGAAGGATGACTCCGGCCTGGCCTTTGGGTGTGTTGGCGCGGGGGAAGACCTCTTCCATGGGAAGGTCGGGATAGGTGGGGATGACCTGCAGGGGCTGCGGCGTGGTGTCCGTCGGTGTAACGGAGACCTGGTTGGCGGCGTTGATGATGCGTGGAGTGTTGTCGAGGTCTTTGAGGAGAGGGTGGACGCTGCCGGAGGGTTCGCGGTTGAGGGCGAGGTAGGAGTTGAGCATGGGGCCTTCGGTGCGTCCGGCGAAGGTGGCTCCGAAGAGCGAGGCGAGGCCGAAGTCGGGTTGGCGGACGCCCCACTCGTTATAGAGAGATGTCTCGTAGGTGGCGATGAGTCTGCCGCCGTTCTGAACGAACTGTGTTAGCTGTGCGCACTGCGCGGTAGAGAGTGCGGCTATGTTGGGCAGGATGAGCGTGCGGAACTGGCTGATGTGTTCGGCGTCGAGGAGATGGTCGTGGACCATCTCGAAGGGGATGCGGGCTTCGACGAGGGCCTGGTAGAAGCCGAGGGCGGGATCTTCGACTTTGGGGCGAGCGTCTTCGCCACCGTAGTACATGGCGGTCTGCTGGGAGTAGACGATGGCGACGCGAGCGAGCGGGCGCAGGTTTCGGAGGTAGCGCTCGTTGGCGGCGTGCCACTGGTAGAGCTGCTCGACGACGGGCATCCAGCGCGAGTCGATGACCTTGCAGTCGAACTTGGTGAACCAGGGGCGAAGGCCGTGGGCGATGCCGTCGACGACCCAGAGGCGAAGTTCGTCGTCACTCTGCACGGAGTCCTTCCAGCGGTAGCGGTCTTCGATGCCGACGCTGAAGATTCCGCCGATGGCTTTGCTGCCCATGGTGGCGCGATACTCCTTGCCGTTTTTGCCGTTGGCCCAGATGGGCATCAGTCCGGAGCGGCCCTGGCGGTCGGCGAAGAGGGTGGGGGCGAGCTCGCCGATGGTCTTCATGTCGAGGTCGGAGAGCGCGCCTCCGCCGGCGTTGGCGATGTAGCTGGCGTTGGGGTTGATGGCCTGGATTTTGCTGTTCCAGAGACGCCAGACTTCGAAGAGGCGCTGCTGATGCCAGACGATGTATTGCTTGCGCGCGGGGTCTTGAGGGTTGCGGGTGCGGGGAAGATCGAGTCCGCTGAAGGCGCGGAAGCTCTGCTGGCAGTGTTCGCAGTAGCACATGCCGGAGCCTGCCCAGCGATTGGTGAAGATGCCGTCGGGCGCGTAGTCGTGCATGATCTCTTCGTGGACGGAGGTCATGAAGTCGAAGTTGTAGGGGCCGAGTGCGCAGGTGATCCAGAAGTCTTTGTCGGAGGCGTGGCGCACTTTTTCGCCGCGCGCGTTGACCATGATCCAGTCGGGATGAGCGTCGTAGACGTCCTGATGGCAGGCGTGGGCGTCTGTGCGGGCGACGACGATGAGGCCGCGGGCTTTGAGCTGTTTTTGGAGATCGCCGAAGGTGTCCATGGAGCCTAGCCACTTGCTGCGGTAGTGCATAGGAACCTTCGTCGGGTAGAAGGCTACGGCTCCTCCGGCGTTGATGGTGACGGCGTCGACGTGGAGACGCTTGAAGTAGTCGAGCCAGAACTGAGGGCTGTAGTTGCCGGGGTCGTCTTCGACGAAGGCGATCTGCGCCCAGCGCATGGGCTTGTCGTACCAGCCGGGTTGCGGTGTGGGAGCGGGTGGTTGTCCGAGGGCGGGAAGGTGAGGGGTGAGGATGCTTGCGGTGGTGGCGGCGGTGTATCCGAGGAAGGCGCGACGGCTGTGGGACACGGTTTACCTCTGCGCGAGGCGGTGAGCGGCCTCAGTGCAGAACTATAGCGTGAGTTAGTGTTTGTGCTCGGTGGTGGTGCGCTCTTCGATGAGGGTGCAGTGGAGGGTGGGGGTTTTGCGGACTGCGGAGCTTAGCTTGCCGTCGAAGAAGTCGCAGGAGAGGATGTTGTCCGGGTTGGTGCGACGCGCGGAGTAGACGTTGACGTTGAGCATGACCGGCCCCTTGATCCAGTCGAGGCGGCGGAGGTCGACTTTTTTGCCGGTGATGCGGACGAGGCCTTCCGCCCCGATGACCTCGCGGTTCTCGGCGCCGAGGTCGATGGTGCCGATCTGGTTGGCGCGGTTCTCGGCGGAGGGAAGGGGATCGCCAGTGTAGTAGGCGGAGACGACGATGCCTTCGCGGGTGGTCTTGAGGCGCTCGGCGGCGAGGTCGGAGAGGGTGATGCGGACGTCGAAGGCGAAGATGATGAGTTGGTCTTGTTGGGCGGGGGCTGGTGGGGTGAGAAGAAGGAGTGTGGTGGCCGCGATGAGGCGGAGGGGGCGCATGGGGGAGATTGTACGGTGGCTCGGGTCCAGTTCTATACAAAGAGGATCGGGCTCTAAGGGGGAAGGGTTCCTCTTACAAGACATGCAAAACATAAGGGCGCTCGTGCCAGCGATTCTTCGCATTACTCACAAGTCGGCTTGTCGGGACTGATCAATTCCCGATTAGAGACTCTGCGAAGTTTTCGAAAGCCGTTTTTTGGGGGAACCGCCCTAAAATGCGGATTAAGCAAAAATTTCCTGGCCGATTGTCGAATTCGGGTCCGGCCGTTCGTCGCCATAGCAAAGGCGGTGCAACCGGCACACCTGAATGGAGGTCCGATATGTCGTTCTTTCGCGATTTGAGAATTGCGATGCGTTCTTTGGCGCGAGTTCCTGCGCTGTGGATTACAGTCGCCCTTACGTTGGCATTGGGTATCGGCGCCAATGCAGCAATCTTTAGCGTGGTGCGTGCTGTGTTGCTGCGTCCGCTGGCCAATCGCGACGAAGACCGGTTAATTTACCTGCGCCAGAGCGCCCCGGGCATTGGTCAGGACAATGCAGCGTTTTCGGTCCCCGAGATTCAAGACATCGGCACGGGGCTGAAATCCATCAAGGAACTGGGCACATTTTCAGAGATAGATTTTACGATCGTGGGTCTCGGCACGCCACGCGAGATTCCAGCGGGTGTGGTGGATGGGCACTACTTCGAGGTGATGGGCCTGCGCCCAGTGCTTGGACGTCTGCTGACCCCGGCCGATGACGGCCAGAATGCTGCCGGAGCTGTGGTGCTGACCTATCACTTCTGGAGGGCATCGCTGCACTCCGATCCCAGCGTGATAGGGAAGCAGGTGCGTTTGGAGGGCCCCACCGGCGCGCGCCCCGCGACTGTAGTCGGTGTTCTGGAACCATCGGTTCCCTATCCGGTGGCAACGGAGATCATCGCCAATCTCGTCACCAGCCCGCATCATCTCTCTGCCACGATGGTGACGGGGCGCGAGCATCGCATGACGGAGGTCTTCGGGCGGCTGGCTCCCGGCGCCAGTGTCGACAATGCGCGAGCGGAACTGCGTAGCGTGTATGGCGCCATGTTGGCGGCACACCCGGAGGTGTATAAGCCTGACGACCATTTCAGAATCGACGTAACGCGCATGCACGATCAGATCAATTCGCGCGCCAATACGATCTTGTGGATACTGTTCGCTGCTGCGGCCCTGCTCTTCGTGATTGCGAGCTCGAACGTTGCCAATCTGGTGCTGGCGCGGACGGTGCGCCGCGAGCCGGAACTTGCGATACGGTCGGCGCTGGGTGCAAGCACTCGAGTGCTGCGCCGTTCTCTATTGGCTGAGAGCTTCGTACTGTGTGGAAGCGGAGCGCTGGCGGCAGTGGCTCTCGCGATACCGATGGTGGCCGTGCTGGGTCGTTACGCATCGCGCTTCTCAGCGCGAGCCAACGATCTCAAGCTCGATTTCAGCATGGTGTGGTTTGGCATTGGGCTCGCGTTGATCGCTGCCGTTTTTCTGGCAGTTATTCCGCGGCTTCCTTCGTCAAACGCGCCGCAGGGCGGGCTTACCGGCAGGGGAACACGTGTGGCCGGAGGGAGCAGCCGGCGTCTCCGCATCTTTGCTGTCACGCAGATAGCAGCCTCGTTCCTGCTGCTCGCCGGAGCGTGTGTGCTGATGAAGACTCTCTTTGTGCTGGAGCAGACGCGACCGCCGTTCGATTCGGCCCACGTTCTGGCAGTGAATCTTCCGCTGATGTCGTATGGGAAGACACCCCAGCAGGTGGATGCGTTCTATCGCGAAGTGCAACGCCGCGTCAGCGCGCTGCCCGGAGTGGAGCACGTGTCTTCGGGTTTTGGGACCCCCTGGCGTGACGATCGGGGCCTGGGTATCAGCTTTCAATTTGCAGCGCAGGGCGCGAAACGCGCGGACGGTCAGGATTTTCGGGCCAAATTCCGGGTGGTATCGCCGGGATTCTTCGATACGTTCGGTGTGCCGCTTCAGGGGGGTCGCGACTTTAACGACTCAGACAAAGACGGTTCCGAACGCGTGGTCATCATCAGTCAGAGCCTTGCAAAGATGCTCTACCCGGGGCAGGACGCGGTGAACCATACGCTGTGGTGGACGGACGGGGTCATAAAGTTTGTCGGCATCAGTCCCGAGCCAAGGCGAATCATTGCCGTGGTACCGGACTTCGACGATGAAAATATCATCCCGTCACCGGCCATGACGATCTATGAGCCGGTCGCACAAGAGCAAGGATGGAACGGCCGCCTGTTCGTACGCGCACACCAGGATGCGTACGCGCTGGTCCCGGCCATCACACAAACCGTTCGCGACCTGTCAGCAGACCAGCCCGTGGAAAAGGCCAGCACGCTCGGAGACGTTCGCGCGGAGGTGCTAACGCCCGACCGCCTCAACGCGATAGTGTTTGGCGGATTCGCCGCCGTTGCACTCTTAATCTCCGTGGTGGGCGTGGCGGGCGTTCTTGCTTTCTCGGTGAGCGGGCGTACGCGCGAGTTCGGAATCCGCATGGCCATGGGCGCTCTGCCGCGTAACATTCTGACCATTGTTCTGGTTGAGGGTCTGGCGATGGCCGGCATCGGAGTGGGCACGGGTGTGGTGGTCGGATTTGCACTCTCGCGCGGGATCGCAAGATACGTGACGGAAGTCCATCAGCCGGGCACGCTTGCGTTTATTGCTTCCGCTGCGGTCATTCTGGGTGCGGCCTTAATTGCTTCAGCTGTTCCTGCGGCGCGTGCCGCAAGAGTGGACGCCGTGGAAGCCTTACGCTCCGAGTGACCGCTAGTCTCGACAGAGAGGTTGTTCGTTTTCCGCCATCACGGTAGAGGGAGGTGAGGCGAGGTAGCGTACGAGGCTATCCAAATTGTCTCCCGTGATTTTCTTTTCATAGGGAGGCCCGGGATTGGTATTGCCGGAGCCGGCAGCTGCATGGTGATTGACAATAGCGGCCCGTATCTCGTCCGCCGTACGCCGCTTTCCTATTCCGTTCAGGGACGGCCCTGTGGATCCTCCCTCTTGTTCGATGCGATGGCAGGTGAGGCAACCGTTCTCGGCGATGATGCGCTTCACGTGTTCAACATCGGAGGGACTCTGTTTTGCGGGACCATTTGAGGTCGCAGAAGGCGCGGTCGATTGCTTCGCCTCAGGCTGATCGGGCTTCTTGGCGAAATACGTATCCAGGTAGAGGACAACGTTATCGAGGTCTTCCTTGGTGCCGTCAGTGCCGCGAGCGGCCATCTCGTCAACACTCTTTCTCCAGTCCTGCGGAGTCTTCTTGACGGCGGTAACCATATCGGCGCCGTGACAGGCAGTGCAATTGTGCACAAATTCTGCTTTGCCCTTGCCATCAGGCAGAGTCTGCCCAAAGGCCTGATGGGATGTGCAGAGGCCGAACGGAAACGCGCCGGCTGCCCCGAGCACTGCCAAGAGTTTGAGGTTCATATCGTCATCCCTCTCACAGGTTGTGCCTTACTTCGACGTAAGGCGGACGAGACGCCCGGGTTTCGCATCTTCGATCAGCCACAGCGCTCCATCCGGAGCCTCTTCCACGTCGCGAACTCTGAAGCCCATGTCCCAACGCTCGGCTGTCTGGGCTCCTCCTTTGCCATCGAAGGTAAAGCGGAGGAGCGCCTTCGATACGAGGCCGCTGGCAAAGCCCGAGCCGTTCCACTGCGGGAACATTGCGCCTTTGTAGAAGATGAGATTGCCCGGAGCGATGACCGGATCCCAATAGATAACAGGCTTGGCCAGATCGGCGCGCGTGTCCGGATTGGGGATAGGAACACCGTTGTAGTTCTTGCCGTAAGAAACCAGGGGCCAACCATAGTTCTTGGTGGGCTCGATCAGGTTCAACTCATCGCCGCCACGTGGACCATGTTCAAGCTCCCATAACCGTCCATCCGGCGCAAAGGCCAGACCGTAGGGAGTGCGGAGTCCGCTGACCCATGTCTCCGATGGCGTCAGGTTCGTGCCGGGGAAGGTATAGGTTTTTACGACTGCGGCGGTTTTTGCGGCTTCCGTGTCCGAAGGCGGATCGATGACGGGCACAGTGGGGGTGCCTGTCTTGCCTGCCGACGGATTGCCCGGGGCCGGTTTGCCATCGAGCGTCAGGCGCAGGATCTTGCCGAGTGGCTGGTTGGGATCCTGGGCTGGCGTCATGCGTTGCCGGTCGCCAACGGAGAGGAAGAGGTACTTGCTGTCCGGAGAGAAGGCCACCTCTGCGCCGAACTGTCCTCCCTTGCCCCGCTCGCCGTCGCGCCAGATGACCTTGAGTCCATCGAGGCTCGCGGCGTCCTTATCGAGCTTTAGCTTGGCTCGGGCGAGCGCGAGACTCGAACCGTCTTCACCCGGCTCTGAATAGGTGAGATAGACATAGTGGTCTTTGGCGTAGTGTGGCGAGACATAGACGCCCAGCATTCCGCCCTGACCTCTCCAGAGAACGGCTGGGATGTTCGCAACGGCTGTCTTTTCTCCTTGCTGAGTGACGAGGAACAGACCGCCGGTCTTCTCCGTGATGAGCATTCGTCCGTCGGGGAGGAAGGCGATCTTCCAGGGCAGGCTAAAGGTTGCGACCTGGTTCACATTGAACGGCAGGTTCGGGTCAGACTTCTGGTCGCCCGCGTTGACCTGTGCAGATGCGCCTGTTGCGCCCAAGGCAAGAAACAGCCCCGCGATTACCAAATGCTTCATCCTGTTCTCCCTTTGTCGATAGAGCGTCAAACATCCGCTGATCTTTCACAGTTCGATGCATGTGAAAGCGAACTTTCTTCTAGAGTATCGTGCCTGGGGTCAGTACCGATAAACGGCTGGTGGCCGCACTGACGCAGCGACTAGTTTATTGACGATACGCAGTTACGTTAGGTTTCTGAGTCGGGGTAGTGTTTGTAGATAAGGGTTCGGTCTTCGGTGGGGAGTGGGTTTGCCCTGGGGCGGTGCGGGAAGGAGGATTAAGGCTTCTGTCCGTCGACCGAGGTGGGCAAAGGTGAAAGAATGCGTGCATCTTATCTCCGGAGGATTTGCACACCATGAGGAAGCACCTGATTTGCGCCGCCGCGGCCCTGTTGATGGCCGCACCGTTTGCCGCTCACGCCCAGAACAAGGCCATTGACTTCAAACCGGGTAATCCGTTCTCCGACGGCTTTGTTGCGGGCAAGACGCTTTACGTGGCGGGCCAGCAGGGTCCGGACGACCAAGGCAAGGTGACGGGCACGACGATCGAGTTCCAGACGGAGCGTACGATCCAGGCGATCCAGAAGGTTGTGGAGAAGGCGGGCTTCAAGATGTCGGACATTGTGAACATAACGGTGTACATCACGGACCTGAATGACGTTCCGAAGATGAACGCGGTGTACAAGAAGCTGATGCCGGACCCGAAGCCTGCTCGCGCCACGGTAAAGGTGGCTGGGTTGATCGGAGACGCGAAGATCGAGATTTCGGCGATCGCGGTGAAGCAGTAGCGTCAGGGGCTCGAAGTGGAGAAGCAGATCCCTCCGCTGCGCGCTTCGCCGCTTCGGTCGGGATGACACTTCTAAAAATAAGAGCTCGCATCCTGCTTGTGGAGTGCGAGCTTTTTGTCGATGCAGAAGCCGCTGTGAGCGTGTTTTTACTTCGTGTCGATGACGAGCGAATCTAGCAGTTGATCAAAGTCAGTTCGTGCGCGTGGATAGATGGCTTGGTTTGCATCCAAGGCGACGAATGTATAAAGAGCTCCAGGGAGTCGCTGCAACGTCTCGCCGGCCCGAAAGAATGTGGGTTGGTTCGAGGTTTTCGAGACCGAGGGAAGGGGCTTGGGAGATTCGAACCGCAGTCCGGGGTAGTCGGGTTGGGCGCTTTGGAAGATCATCACGAGCAGATGAGCACCGCCCTCCGACTTGTATAGCGCGTCTGTTTTGATTTCAAAAGACGAGGCAAGTCGCAACTGGGCAATGGAGTTCTTTGATTGGTGTTTTATTTGAGTATTTAGGGTTGCTCAACATTCGTTGAGCATAGTTGTCCAGTGATTCGCCGTCCCTCGGCGACTGTGTAAGCAAGAGGAACGTCGCTGAACTTGTGCCGTGATCGTGCTTATATTTCTCCGTTTCGATGGTGACAACGCATGTTCCCTTCGTAATGTCGGAAATGTCTATCGGAGAAGACGGCTTTGAGATAAACGATTCTCCACACAGGTTGCTTGTGAATCTGACGTCATTGGAACCTATTTCCGCGATCCACGCCTGTTTGTTCGGATAGGTTGCGGAGTTGCTGCTAGGTTTGATCCGGTTTCTGGCGAGTTGCTCCAGTTGATCGTCGGTGGGAGGGCCTTGACGAATACTTTTAGCTTTGTCGTAGGCGCGAACAGCATGAACAGGCATGCTTGTGGTTGTAGAGCAGTTAGCGTAGTCCTGCCAAAAGGCGCGAGGGAGTGTTGGATTGGCCGATTCGACGCGGAGGAGATTCTGCATGCCTCCAACGGGATTGTTGGATTGACATTGATGAATGCCTAGAAACCAGACTGCTCTAAAATCATTCGCTGACTGCGACTGAAGGAGACTCATTGCAGGTTCGTAACCTTCTTCGATGTCGAGGTTGTAAGCGAGATGAGCGACGAGTCCAGTGAAGAGCGTAAGTTCAGAGTTGGAGGGGTTTTGCTTTTGAGCTTCTTCGATGACTTTTAGATTTACCCGGAAGCGGGACTGAACGTCGCTTTTGGGAATAGGAAATCGCCAGATTGCTTCGTATGTGCGGGCGAATTGATTGATCGATGCCAGATCATCGTAGGCGACTTCAATGCTCTTATCGTGAGGTAGCTTGGAGCGGTCGATCTGACTAATTTGTGGGAAAGCGGGTGTTGTGGCGAGTAGTACAACCGTCAGTCGAACAAGGGGCCTTAAGGAACTTTTCATGCGGCTTCGTTTATAGCACGCGCTAAGAATCGGTAAAGACGCTGACCCCTCTACTGCGCGCTTCGGTCACGATACAGGGTGTTTGAAAAGATTGAGGCGCCGTGTGGCGGCGCCTCGGATGCAGATTTATGAAGTGAGTATTTACTTCGCGCGTTCGGCGAAGACCTTTTGTGCGGCGATGAGGCCTTTGCCGAACTCGAAGTTGGGGAGTGGGGTTTTGGCTTTGGCGATGACCTGCTCGAGGGCGCCGATGATGGCGATGGTGTCCAGGTAGTCGAAGAAGCCGATGTGGGCGATGCGGAAGAGGTGAGCCCTTCATCTCGCCCTGGCCGTCGGTGACGATGGCGGCGAACTGCGACTTGAGGCCCTTGACGAGGGTGCCGGAGTCGGTGCCTTCGGGAGCCATGATGGCGGTTGCGGCGGCGGCTTCGTAGCCTTCGGGGGCGAAGAGCTTGAAGCCGAGCGCCGTGGCTGCGGCGCGGGTCATGGCGGCGCAGGTCTCGGCGTTGTCGACTAGCTTCTTGCGGCCTTCGGCGAGGTTGCCGTCGGCTTGTCCGGCGATGTAGTCGAGCGATGCGCCCAGCGCGGCGATGAGCGCGACGGGAGGGCGTGTAGGCGCTCTCGCCCTTGGCGGCGTTCTTGCGCTCCTTGCGGAGGTCGAAGTAGTAGCGCGGGTTGTAGGTGGACTCCATGCGGTCCCAGGCGCGGGGGCTGACGGCGAGGTAGCTGAGGCCGGGGGGAATCATGACGGCCTTCTGCGAGCCGCCGATGAGGACGTCGATGCCCCAGCCATCCATGTCGAGGTGGGTGGTGCCGAGGCCGGTGATGGCGTCGACGATGAGGAGGGCTTCGGAGCTTTTCGGCCTTGAGCAGCTTGGCGATGCCTTCGATGTCGTGGCGGACGCCGGTGGAGGACTCGGTGGCCTGGACGAAGACGGCGCGGGTCTCGAGCTTGAGGGCGGCCTTGATCTCGTCGAGCGTGAAGGTCTGGCCGTAGGGCGTTCTCGACGACGTCGACGTGGCAGCCGAAGGCCTTGGCGAGGGAGGTCCAGCGCTCGCCGAACTTGCCGGCGGTGAGGACGAGGACGCGGTCGCCGGGCGAGGTGAGGTTGGAGACGGAGGCCTCCATGGCTCCGGTGCCGCCGGCTGGAGAGGATGATGACGTCGTTCTTGGTGCCGACGAAGTCCTTGAGCTGGGCGAGGACGCGGGTGTAGAGGGCGCGGAACTCGGGGGTGCGGTGGTGGATGTCGGCGGCCGCCATGGCGAACTGGGCGGCGGGGAGCAGGGGCGTCGGGCCAGGCGTGAAGAGGCGCGTTTTGCGAATCATGTCTTTATTGTAGCGACGGGGCGAGTATCGAACGGCGGTCTATGATGATAAGGTGCAGATGACATGAGGGGACGAGAGTTGCGATGGCGATTGGCAAGAAGATTGAGACGGACATTATTGTGGCGATGAAGGCGAAGGACGAGCACAAGCTGACGACGCTGCGGATGGTGAAGTCGGCGCTGAAGAACAAGGAGATCGACAAGCGCGAGGAGCTGACGGATGCGGAGGAGTCGCAGATTCTGACGACGCTGATCAAGCAGCGCAAGGAGTCGGTGGAGACGTTTACCAAGGGCGAACCGGCCGGAGCTGGCGGCAGAAGGAGCGGCGGAGATCGGGATGATCGAGGCGTACTGCCGCAGGCGGCGGGCGAGGAGAGATTCGCGCGGTGGTGCAGCGGGCGATCGAACAGCTTGACGAAGGACGCGGCGGCAGCGAAGCCGGGGCCGAAGGATATGGGGGCGGCGATGAAGGTGGCGCAGCAGCGGATTCTGGCCGATGGGCTGCGCGCCGATGGGAAGACTGGTGAGCGAGATGGTGAAGGCGGAGCTGGCGAAGCAGTAGAGTTGCAGTGGGCCATGCGGTTGAATCTCGTTTGAGGGAGACGGTGGATGGCGAACTTCAAATACAGCGCGGCGGGGCTGGCTCTTACGAAGCAGTTTGAGGGTCTGGAGCTGAAGGCTTACCAGGACTCGGTGGGCGTCTGGACGATCGGATACGGGCACACGGGGACGGACGTGAAGCCGGGGCTGGTGATCACGGAGGCGCAGGCATCGGTGCTGCTTGCGGCGGACGTGGCGTGGGCGGTGACGTGCGTGAACAAGTCGGTGACGTCGGCCGATTAACCAGAATCAGTTCGATGCGATGGTGGACTTTGTGTTCAACCTGGGTTGCGCGGCGTTTGGCGGGTCGACGTTACTGCGGATGGTGAACGCAGGTGACTTCGCGGGAGCAGCGGGGCAGTTTGGGCGCTGGAACAAGGCAGGCGGGAAGGTTCTGGCGGGGCTGACGAAGCGGAGAACGGCGGAGGCAGCGTTGTTCCAGAGAGCGATGACGACGACAGCAGTCGCCTGCGGGGGTTTCGGTTGTTCGCGCGGCTGCGGCGAAGGTTGCAGAAGACGCGGACGAGGCGGAGTCGGCGGTAAAGGCTGCAGCGAAGAAGGTCACGAGTAAGAAGGCCAAGACGGTGATGAAGAAGACAGGGACTCGCTGATTATTGAGTTGCTCAGCGAGAGATCTTGTTCGACGTGGAGGTTGCAGATGGCGGATGGGCAGAATGGGAAGATCTGCTATGTCGAGATTCCCGCGACGGATGTGGCGCGGTCGGCGGAGTTCTACAGCCGGGTGTTTGGATGGACGGTTCGGCAGCGGGGCGATGGAGCGACGGCGTTCGACGACACGACGGGGAATGTGAGTGGAGCGTGGGTGAAGGGGCGGCCGCCGCAGTCGCCGGGGTTGGTGGTGTACATCATGGTGACGGATGCGGAAGCGGCTGTTGTGAAGATCGAAGAAGCGGGTGGCGAGATCGTGCAGCCCATCGGGGGCGATCCGGGCGAGATTACGGCGCGGTTTCGCGATCCAGGCGGAAATGTTTTGGCGATCTATCAGGAGCCGAAGCAGAGCTAGCTAGTGAGCGGATGACCAGTTGAGTTCTGCTCCGGCCATGATGGTGCGGCCTTGTAGAGGGACGCCGGGGATCTCCTGATACCGGTGTCGGTGAGGTTGAGGGCGCGGACGTAGGGGCGGAGGTGGCCGGTGGTGCGGGCGAGGGAGATGTCCCAGAGTGGATAGGGGGATTGGGTGGTCTTCTGGACGACGGCGAGTTGGGTGCGGGCGGCGAGTTGGTGGAAGCTGCGCGGTCCAGGCGAAGAGGGCGTTCTGGGCGGCGTAGTTGAAGGCGTACTCGGAGATGAGGCCGGGCGGCGGTGAGGTCGGCCTGGACGGCGGTGTAGCCGAGTTGGAGTTGCTGGGTGTGCGCGAGGCGGAGGCGGAGGTCGGCTTCGGCTCCGTTGATAGGCGAAGTTGGCGACGTTGATGGCCTGCCAGGGCTTTGTGAGAGGTCGTACTTCGAGTAGTCGATGCCGTTCTTCTGCTGAAGGCGGAAGCCGGTGGCGGTGAGGGTGAGAGCGGCCGTGGATGGCGTCCAGTCGAAGCCGCCCTCGTAGCTCCAGGAGGATTCGGGCTTGAGGTTGGGGTTGCCGATGGTGGTGGGGTCGGAGTAGTAGAGGTCGAGGTAGGTGGGCTGGCGGAAGCCGTGGCCGACGGAGGCTCGCGCAGGCGGAGGGTGCTGGTGAGGGCGTAGGCGGCGGCGATCGAGGGGGAGAAGACGGAGTCGCCGCCGGAGAGGACCTGTTCGCGCGCGCCGAGCGAGAGGGAGAGGCGCTTGAGGGAGCGGAGGGTGAGGTTGGCGTAGCCGGCGCCCTGATTGCGCGCGTGGATGCCGAGGTTCGAGCTGTGGATGCTGTCGCCGTTGGCCTCGAGGCCGTAGGAGAGGGTGGTGTTGGAGCCGAGGTTGTCGGCGCGGCGGAGGGCGGACTGCCATAGCTGGTGGTGACGTGGTTGTTGCGTAGTAGATGGGGCGGTCGACGAAGAGGACGAAGAGGTCGGTGTGGCTGCGGTAGCCGAAGCTGGCGGAGGTTTGCGGGCCGAGTTGCTGCTGGATGCGCGGCGAACCAGCCCTTGGTGCGCTCCCAGGAGTTGTAGGGGCCGTAGAACTGGTTGGCGCCGTAGGGGCGGTCGCTGGTGGCGAGGAGGATGTCGGTCGTATTTGCCCCGAGGGGTGGAGGTTGAGCCAGGTCTCGGAGGCGAGGGCGTTGCTCGAGTAGTTGCGGTCGGGGATGAAGCCGTCGGAGGTGTCGCGGCTGCCGGTGAGCTGTTCGGCGAAGCGGGCCGTGGAGTAGTCGGCGCGGAGATGATTTTCGAGCGAGCCGTAGTTGCCGGCGCCGGATTTGGCGATGAGGCTGAGGCGGCGATCGAGAGTTGGGCGTCGGGTGATGAGGTTGACTGCGCCGCCGATGGCGTCGGAGCCGTAGAAGGTGGAGCCGGAGCCGTGGAGGATGTCGATGCGGGAGAGGGCGTCGAGGGGGACGGGGATGTCGAGGTTGAGGTGGCCGGTCTCGGGGTCGTTGATGCGGAGGCCGTTGAGGAGGATGAGGGACTGCTCGAAGGTGGTGCCGCGGATGGAGAGGTCGGCCTGAACGCCGTTGGGGGCGCGGGCCTGGAGGTTGAGGGAGGTGTCCTGGCGGAGGTAGTCGGTGGCGTTGTTGAAGAGGAGGGGTTGGTCGCGCGTGTCGAGAGTGACGACGGCGCGGTTGGATTCGGCGAGAGGGATGGGTGGGATGGTGGTGGTGACGGTGACGGTTTGCTGGACGGGGGGTTGTTGCTGGGCGGAGGAGAGGCAGGGGGCGAGTGCGAGGAGGAGGGCTAGGCGGGGAATAAACACTTGAGTATGATCTCGCGGGCCGTGTGGTGGGTGGTGGGTAGTTTTGTTCTGGTGTAAGTAGTTGAGCTATTCAACTAGAATAGTTTCTATCGCGAGAGACGCCGGCCATGTTGAGAGAAATGCGGGTCCTTCGACTTCGCGGCTGCGCCGCTTCGCTCAGGATGACAAATCCAGAGTGAAACGGAATGATGTGGGGTGGTTATGCGGATTGAATCGTTTCTTGATCAGAGTCCTGTGTTTCAGGCGAGCAGGGTTGCGCGGCGGATGGAGGCCTCGCTGAATGCGCTTTTGAAGGCGGAGGGGTTGACGCTTTCGGAGGCGATGGTGCTGACTGCGATCTTTCTGGAGAAGAAGCGGGTGCGGCCTTCGGAGCTGGCGGCGACGTTTGAGACGACGCGCGGGAATGTGAGCCATACGATCTCGTCGCTGGAGGCGAAGCGGCTGGTGCGGCGGCGGATCGATCCGGACGATGCGCGTGGGTTTCTGCTGGAGCTGGAGCCTGCGGGGAAGCGGAAGGCGGCGCGGGCTGCAGGGATTCTGGATCGTATGCAGACGCAGTTTGAGAAAGAGCTGGGTGCGGCGAAGCTGGAGACGATGCTTCGGCAGATGAATGCAGTGGAGCAGCTTTGCGGGCGGCTTACAAAGGGCTGAAGCTCACTCGGGGATGATTTTGACGAAGATGCCGTCGGGGAGGGTGGTGTTGCCGAGGATGTGGACGACGCCGTCGCGGGTGAAGCCGCGGAGCATGGCGGCGGCTTTGGCTGTGCATCGGGGTTGGGTGGGGCGGACGATTTGGTTGGGTAGGGCGTGGCTTTGAGGGGCTGCGGGGGCGGGCTGGCCCGGGGTGTGGGGGCGCTTCATGCCGCGGTCCATGGCCTGGTTGGCGAGGCGGTCGGCGTCCTTGTTTTTGTGGCGGAGGGCGTGGGAGATCTCGAAGGCTTCGAGGCTGGCGATGCGGTTTTTGGCCTCCTGCCAGAGGGGCTTGAGGTCGGGGGAGTTGACCTTGTACTTGCCCTGGATCTGCTTGACCATGAGCTCGGAGTCGGAGACGACGCGGAGGCGGGGGTGGTGGTGGTCGAGGGCGTACTGGAGGCAGGCGAGGAGGCCGGAGTACTCGGCGTAGTTGTTGGTGCGGATGCCGAGGAATTCGCTGAGCTCGGCGAGGGGTTCGCCGTTGGTCGTCCTGGATGACGGCTCCGTAGCCGGCGGGGCCGGGGTTGCCGCGGGCTCCGCCGTCGCAGTGGGCGGTGATCCAGCTGGATTTTTGGCGGGGGTTGGGCTGCGGGGGCGTCGGCGAAGAGGCTGGGGAGCGGTGGAGCGGTGGGGCATGGGGGAGTTTATAGGAACGACAGCAGACGTGTTACGCGCTGGGGACACTCCGGAGACGGGTTATCGACTCCCTGCTTACCTTTCCGGAGTGGGCGGGTCTATTGGAGTGTAATCGATTTCCTGACTCCGGAGTCAGATCATGAATGCAGAAGCAGTTGGGATGAATCTTGGCGGAGAGTTGGCTGCTCCGTTGGCCGTAGTGGCTCAAAAGCGGCACAGTCCAGCCCGTTTGCCATGGGATTGCGTGACGGGCGTCACTTGTGCGGCCGGGGCGGTAGAATCTTTGCCAGCGATGGCAAAGGCTGCGGCCCAACCGGGACGCACGGAAGGCGGCAAGCTGACGCAGGCCCAGCTCGAGGCGCGCGCCCAGCAGCGCACCGAGGACGATGAGCTGATCCGCGAGGCCCAGAAGGGCCAGCGAGCCGCGTTCGATGCCCTGGTGCGGCGATACGACCAGAGCGTGCTTGCGGCTGGCGCTGCATATGCTGGGCAACGAGCAGGACGCCCAGGACGTGCACCAGGAGGCCTTTATCAAGGCCTACCGGCACCTGGGGAACTTCCGGTTCGAGTGCAGCTTTTATACATGGCTGTACCGGATTGTGACGAACCTGTGCCTGGACCAGCTGCGGCGGCGCAAGAGCCGCAGGGAAGATCCGGCGACGGTGATCGATGCGAGCGGCGACGAGATGGACCTGATGGCGAACATCTCCGACGACCGGGCGATGGCGAACCCGGCCCGCGAGCTGGACCGCAAGGTGATGGGCGAGCGGATCACGAGGCGCTGGACAAGTTGACGCCGCGGGAGCGGATGGTTTTTGAGTTGAAGCACTACCAGGGATTGAAGCTGCGAACGATCGGCGAGATGTTGAACACGACGGAGGAGACGGCAAAGAATACGTTGTTCCGGGCGACGCGAAAGCTGCGGGCGAACCTGGCGGAGCTTACGAGGTAGAAGTTGAAGTAGCATGGACATGAACGGGCAGGCTGTAACAGACCCGAGCGAAGAGCAGGTGAAAATTTTCGAGGCTGGTTGAGGTAAGAGAATGAAGTGTGAGATGCGCAAGAGACAACATCGATCCTGGCTGTACTACGGTGAGCTGCCGGACGAGCTGGCCGGGCCGCTGGAACAGCATCTGATGAGTTGCGAGGAGTGCCAGGAGGAGCTGGAGGCGATTCAGGCGATGGAGACGCCCCTGGCGTCGCTTGCCGGTCGTGGAGCCTTCGCCGAATCTGCTGGCGCAGTCGCGGATGCGGCTGGACGAGGCGCTGGACCTGATTCCGCCGCATGGATTTCTGACGCGACTGCGGACGAACTTCTTCGCATGGGTGGGACATGTGCAGAGCGCGCCGGCGCTGGCGACGCTGCTGGTGGGCGTGGGATTATCTGGCGGCAACTTTACTGAATCGCTACCAGGTGGCGCATGCGCCGCAGGCCTGAGACCGAACACTACTCTTACCAATCCGACACAGAGCGTGATTGCGAATGTGACCGGGATCGTAGCGGACGCCGAACTCGGAGCTGGTGCAGGTGAACTACAACAAGATTGTTCCGGAGACGATGGAAGGGTCGCTGGACTCGACCGGAGATCCGCGAGCTGCTGCTGAAGGGCGCGTGCGGCTGCCGACTGACGGGATTCGTGTCGAACTCGGTTGCCTGCTGGCCAGCGAGTGCAAGGCAGGGCATGAGTGCGCCGCCAGTGACGACGGCAAGGGAGTGCGGCATGCGCTGATGGTGTCGCTGCGCTACGACAAGGACCCCGGCGTGCGGCTGAAGGCGCTGGAGGGCCTGCAGCGGTATGTGGGCCAGGACCAGCGGGTGCGCGATGCGGTGCTTGAGGCGCTGGCGCACGATCCGGATGCGCAGGTGCGCACGGCGGCGATCGGGCTGCTGGAGCCGGTGCAGTCGGACTCCAGCGTGCGGCAGGTGTTGCGGACGGTCTCGACGCAGGATGAGAATCCATACATCCGCACGGTAAGCTACAACGCGCTGCAGGGATCGGACTCGATCCAGTAGGCGCGAGGGCGCCGTTAGCGGCAAGAGAATCCTTATGAGGTCAGCAAGATGATGCACCACGAATCAACGAACTTGAGGTCGACGCACGGCAGATCGTTTGGCGTTCTGATTCTGGCAGCAGCAGTGATTTTTCTGGATGGGTCGATAGCGTTGAACGCGCAGGGCGGGGCTGTTATGACGGGCACCAGCGCGCTGCTTGGTGGAGGGATGCACAGTCGCAGCAGTAATCAGGGTTATCTAGGCATCGATATCCGGGAGATCACGGACGAGCAGATAAGCCAGCTGAAGCTGAAAGAGGCGCGAGGCGCGGAGATCGTTGGTATGGATCACGACGGCCCGGCGTGCAAGGCGGGATTGCAGATGCATGACGTGATCCTGCAGATGAACGGCCAGACGGTCGAAGGGGTAGATCAGCTTCGCCGCATGCTGCACGATACACCGGTGGGCAAGCAGGTGAGCTTTGTGATCAGCCGTGACGGCCAGCAGCGCACCGTTACTGCCCAGCTGGGCAAGCGCGAAGAGGTGGAAAAGGAAGCGTGGGAGAAGCATTACACCGTTCCGGAGCCGCCAGAGACGAGTTCAGCGTATACGCCTCGTGGAGGCAACTCCTTCTTTCCACCGTCCAAGACTACGGGCGCGAAGGGAAGCCACACCATTCTTGGAACGACGATGCTGGTGAGTTCGTCGTATACGGGCGCGAAGCTTGAGGTGATGGGACCGCAGCTGGCGGAGTTCTTCGGAGCGCAGGGGAGCGCAGGTCTGCTGGTGCGCCACGTGGAGCCGAACAGCCCGGCCGCTGACGCTGGTTTGAAGGCGGGCGATGTTGTGGTGAAGGTGAATGCGTTGGATGTGTCGAGCGCCAACGATTGGTCGAAGACGATTCATGAGAATCGCGGCAAGCCCGTAAATGTCGTGATTATTCGCGAGCGTAAGGAACAGACGATTACCCTGACGCCTGACGAGAAGAAGCGTTCAAGTGTGGAGCCGGGCACGGATCTTGAGGAGTTCTTCGGCGATTCCGAGCAGGCGGAGCAGACGCGGGCACAGTTGGCTGAGCTTCGTCCGATGCTGGATGCTATGGCGGTACAGATGCGTCAGCGGTTGGAGGAGGTTCGTACAACTCCGGAGATGACTCGGATGATGGCAAAGCTTGACGCCTGGTCGAACAATCCTGAGTTTCAGCACCAGATGGAGACGGCACGCCGCCAGGTGCAGGCTGCGGCAGACGCCGCGCGTCAGCGTATGAACTCGCCCGAGTTCCAGCAGAAGATGGATGCGTTGCGGTGCCAGATGCGCGACATGATGCGACTGGACTAGTTAGTCAACTTTGAAATCGTGAACAGTCCATCTTCAGGATGGCGCAATAGAATGGTGTCGGCGAGACATCCGATTGCTGCCAATCCCCTTGAGAACTGGATGGACTGTGTACAGACTTTTGCGCGTTGCATTTACCCTCTTCCTCTGCACGCTGCGTCTTTCTGTGGCGTGGTCACAGGCCACAGCCAATCTTTCACAGCAGGGCTGGTATGCGGATCCGGAGATTCGCGTCTTCGCGGGTGAGTACTGGATCTATCCCACATCGTCGGACCCGAATACAAAGGCGCAGGGTCCTGCGAGCTTCAACCCGCTGCAGAAGAAGCTGCGCGAAGGGCATGTAGTGCATCCGGTCTATCTGCTGCACACATCCTGGATGCTTTTTCGTCGCGCGACCTGGTGCACTGGACGAAGCATCCGGATGTGCTGGATGTGAAGAATGTTTCGTGGGCCGCGTATGCGATATGGGCTCCGACGGCGATTCATCTCAACGGGAAGTACTATCTCTTCTTCGCGGCGAACGACATTCAGAAGAAGGACACGTTTCCGGGCGGTATCGGCGTGGCGGTGAGCGATAAGCCGGGCGGCCCTTTCGTCGATGCGATCGGCAAGCCGCTAATCGGAGAGTTTCACAACGGGGCGCAACCGATTGATCCATTCGTATATCAGGACGATGATGGCTCGATCTACTTTTATTACGGCGGACAGGGCCACTGTAATGTGGCGAGGCTTGCGCCCGATTTGAAGTCCGTGATTCCGATGAAGGATGGCGAGATGTACAAGGAGATCACGCCGGAGCACTACGTTGAAGGGCCGTTCGTGATCAAGCGCAAGGGCGTGTACTACTTCATGTGGTCGGAGGGGGACTGGGGCAATTCAACCTACGGCGTTGCCTATGGGAAAAGCGCAAGCCCTACGGGACCTTTTGTACGCGCAGGCAAGATCTTGCAGACGGACTCGACCATTGCCAATGGCCCGGGACATCATTCGGTGGTGCAGATTCCCGAAACCGATGAGTGGTACATCGTCTATCATCGCCATCCACTGGAGACGACGGGGGCCAATCAGCGCGTGATGGCCATTGATCGGATGTACTTCGATGCGGAGGGCAACATCGAACCAGTGAAGATGACGAAGGATGGTCCGGGTCCTCGTTCATTGCCCCTCAAGGTTTCAGCGGCGCGTTAGAGGGCTTTGTGGCAATCCGCGGGCGTCGATTGTAAAAATCTTGCAAACGAAGGCTGCGCGCTTGACACCTGCCAACGGCGGGGAGCAATCTGCGATGGCCCGTCTGTTCGCTGATACGAGACGAGTGCTCGAATTTCATTCCATTTATTTTCAATTTGCTTCCGGGCCCCTTTTCGCAAAGGAGACGACATGAGGCATCTTGCAGGCAAAGCCCTGACCTTGACAGGGCTGTCTATTCTGCTCTTCGGCATTCAACACAAGGCCCAGGCGAACGACGACTGGCTGTTCGGTGGCGATATCTCCCGCATCCAGATCGGATACAAGATCGCTCCGGTGCGGTTGAATCTTGCACACAGAGATCTTCAGATGGTTGGTCTAGGCAGTTATCTTGTAAACGCGGTGGGTGGTTGCAACGACTGCCACACGAACCCTTCCTATGCACCCGGCGGAAATCCATTCATGGGTCAAAAGAAGATCGTCAACGCAAAGAACTATCTGGCCGGAGGGCAAGCGTTTGGGCCGTTCATCTCGCGCAACCTGACTCCTGAGGGTCCGAAGGGGCTTCCTGCGGGACGTACCTACGGTGAGTTCAAACAGATCATGCGCACCGGTGTTGATCTGGACCACCTGCATCCGCAGATCAGCCCTCTATTGCAAGTGATGCCCTGGCCGGCGTATCAGGATATGAGCGATAACGACCTGAGAGCCATATACGAATACCTGAGCTCGATTCCGCCTGCCACACAAGGACCTTGAGAAGTCGCTAACGTATTGATATGGCGAGCCTTTTTTAGGCCTAGCCATCAATGCTGTCATCGGTCAGGTGCCAAGGTTCGATATACTGGTACCTGACCATGTCTTTTGTCCTTAGCCCTCCTGTAAAGCGCAACATGACTCTCAGCCGCCGCGTGAAAGCGGCAGCCGCCTTGTGCGTGAGTTCGAGTCTGTCGCCTCGGCCGTCGCCTCAATGGACCATCCCTACATGGCGCAGATTGTGCCCATGCGCCGGTGCAATCTTGCGTGCGCGTACTGCAACGAGTACGACGATTACTCGGATCCGGTGGCGCTGGACGAGATGTTGCGCCGCATTGATGATTTGGGACGGTTGGGAACGAGCGTGATCACCATCTCGGGCGGCGAGCCTTTGCTGCATCCTGATCTGGATCAGATTATCGCCCGTATCCGCAAGACCGGCGCGATTGCCGGAATGATCACGAACGGCTATCTGCTGATGCCGGAGCGCATCAAGCGGCTGAACGAGGCCGGACTCGACCACATGCAGATCTCGATCGACAACATCATGCCGGACGAGGTCTCGAAGAAGAGCCTGAAGGTGCTGGACAAGAAGCTGCAGATGCTGGCGGATCACGCAGACTTTCACGTCAACATCAACTCTGTGGTGGGCGGCGGAATCTCGAATCCTGATGATGCGCGCATCATCAGCGAGCGAGCGCTGGCGATGGGATTCAGCACAACCATTGGAATCATCCACGACGGCACGGGCCAGTTGAAGCCGCTGGGCGATGAAGAGCGCAAGGTGTGGGACGCGGTGCGTTCGATGACACGGCGCAGCTACAGCCGGTTCAATCACTTTCAGGAAGCTATTGCCAACGGCGAGACGAACGACTGGCGTTGCCGCGCGGGCGGACGGTATCTGTACATCTGCGAGAACGGGTTGGTTCACTACTGCAGCCAGCAGCGCGGATTTCCCGGTGTTCCGCTGTCGGAGTACACGACCGAGGATGTGAAGCGCGAGTTTCTTACGGAGAAGGGTTGCGCTCCAAGTTGCACGATCAGCTGCGTGCACCAGGTGAGCTACATCGACCACTGGCGCGCGCCGCAGAGTAACTCGGTGACACCGGGTGGCGGTTCGCACCATGTTGCTTCGCATGAGCTTGTGCAGATCCAGTAGTACGGGTTGAGCGGGGGTTTATGACTTTCCGTCGTGCCGTTGTTGCGCTGCTGCTGTCGATCTCTATTTCTACCTCGATTGCCCTTTCACAGGCTGCTCCTGCGCAGACCGCGCCGCGCGAGACGAGCAAGCCTTACAGCGGTGATCTTTCGATCTTCGAATACCCCGATCGCGACAAAAAGCTGCAGATCGATCGTGTGATGGATTTGCTGGGCATTACGACAGGCAAGAACGTTGGCGATATCGGCGCGGGCTCGGGGTGGTTTACGGTGCGGGCTTCGAAGCGTGTAGGACCGACAGGTATTGTTCTCGCCGAAGACATCAATCCGCTGGCGATTGAGCACATCGGTAAGCGTGTGAAGACGGAGAACCTGACGAACATCAAGACGGTGCTTGGGCAGCCGGACAATCCGATGCTGCCTGGAGGCAGTGTGGATGCGGTGTTGTTGTTGAAGGTCTACCACGAGATTGCGCATCCGGTGGACTTCATGAAGAAGCTCAAGCCCTCTATGCGCGAGGGTGGCAAGATCGGAATCATCGATAAAAACGGCAACGGCGGCGATCACGGCATCAACCACGATGTTGTTGAGAAGGAGATGGGCGAGGCCGGGTTCAAGCTTGTCTCGACGTACGACTTTACGAAGGCAGATGGTCAGGATTACTTCATGATCTTTGTCGCGAAGTAGTGGGCGACGACGTTTGCTTCGGCCTTCGAGAGTCTTATCCTGATGTCTATGTTGAAGAGACATCTGTTGCTCCCCCTGTTATCGCCCGCTCTGCTTTTTCCTCACACCGTCACTGCGGCTGATAAGCCGGTGAAGCTGCCGAACTGGTCGCAGCAGATCGCGATTCGCGAAGGATGGCTGTTAAAGCGGCAGGAGATGATTCTGCCGATGATGCGGCGGCACAACATCGACATGTGGGTGATTGTGAACGAGGAGTTTCACAACGATCCTCTAACGGAGTACATCGCTCCGCCGCGGGTTTATACGGGCAATCGCGACATCTTTGTCTTCATCGATACGGGGACGTCGCTACGTAAGGTTGCGATTACCGGTTATGCCGAGGAGAACGTAAAGCGGTTCTTCGAGTCGGAGGACGATCCGAAGCCAGCGGAGGAGCAGCTGGCGGCGCTGTATGCGCAGTATCATCCGAAGCGCATCGGGCTTTCGATTGAGGCCAGGCGCGGGGTGCAGCGGTCGCTGACGCGGGACAGCTATCAGTTCCTGGCGAAGAGCATGGGAGGCGATGCGGAGAGTCACTTCGTTAGCGCGGCGGACCTGATCGAGGAGTATTGCGACACGCGGCTACCGGATGAGTTCGATACCTACAAGATGCTGGTTGCGCTGACAGACCAGATCACGCGGCGGGCGTTCTCGAACGAGGTGATCCATCCGGGGAAGACGACGGTTGGGGACGTTCGGCGATGGCTCTATGACGCGATGGGCAACGCCGATGTGACGACGTGGTTCCAGCAGGACATTCGCGTGCAGCGCAAGGGCTCGACGAACGGAATGTCGCGCGGGTTTCTAGGCGTTGCTCCGGAGAGCACGGTGATTGAGCCGGGCGATGTGCTGCATGTCGACTTTGGCATCACGGCGATGGGCTTCAGCACGGACTGGCAGAAGATGGCGTATATTCTGCGGCCGGGCGAGAAGGACGCGCCTGCGGGGTTGAAGCATGCGATGGCGAACACGAATGCACTGCAGGAAGAGCTGATGACGGACTCGCGACCGGGCAAGCTGGCGGGCGACGTCTACAACGAGATCATGGCGGCGATGACGAAGCGCGACATCGAAGCGAAGGTCTATAGCCATCCGATCGGCTTCCAAGGACACGGACTGGGCGCGGCGCTGGACTATCGCGCGTCGCAGCAGAGCGCGAGCGAGGGCAAACGGTTGCGGAAGGGATCGTATATTTCGATCGAGTTGAATACCTTGACTGCGGTTCCGGAGTGGGAAGGGCAGAAGGTCTTCGTGATGATGGAGGACGATGCTTACCTGACCGATGACGGCTTCAAGACGTTTCTGCCGCGCCAGACGAGTTACTACCTGATAAAGCCTTAAATATTTCGGGCCTGACTGCGTCGGCAATCAGGCCCGTTTGTGTTTCGGTTCAAGCTACTTTTGCGTGCCGGTTGCGTGCTTGAGTTTCGAGTTCGGCGTTGGTGCGGGGGTGCTCTGTGCGATCTGCGACTGCACGGAGTCGATGGTGGAGTAGAGCTGGTTGATGTCGGTGACCTGAACCCAGTTCTTTTGCGTGACAACCCAGATGGTTGGGGTCTGGGTGATGCCAATGCGCTCGCCGAGGGTGTAGTCGGCGTTGACCTCGGCGGCGAAGAGGCCTGCGGGGTCGATCACGAAGGGCTGATTGAGCTTGTGAGACTGGAAGAACTTGCGGGTGAAGTTGTCGAGGTCTTCCTTGGATGCGATGGACTGCTGGGCGGCGAAGACGGCTCCGCGGAACTCCTCGGCGGTTGCAGGAGATACCTTGTCCTGCAGGTAGCGGGCGGTGACGGCTGCGTCGCGGCTCCAGATGTGCATCTTGAGCGGGAAGTCGTGGCGGACGATGGGAATCTTGTAGCGCTCAGCCGCGGCATGCACGATGGGGTAGGCGTGCGAGCAGGCGGGGCACTCGAGGTCCTCGAACTTATAGATGGCGATCTTAGCTCCCGCGGGCGGCTTCAGCATGGAGGTGTCTTTGAAGTTGTTGCCGGTGTTGGGCGGGGCCGAGAACTGGGCCGTTGCGGGAAGGCAGGCGGCGGCGAGCAGCGTGGCTGCGAGGACAATGCGATTCATTTGGGTTGGACGCATGGCTATCTTCTTTGTATTTTAGACGACCGCGGTTTTCGGGGGCTTTTGCTGCCAGATTTTCGCAACCTTAGGAGCGCCCGGGTAATCTAACTCTGGTGATACGAAGAGAGTTCCAGTCAGGCTGTGCCGTTTCCCGATGAAAATCAGCCCCCCAGAAGTATTGAAAGTGAAGCTTTTGCCGGTTGTGGCGTGTCTCGCGCTCGGCGTCGTTGCGCGCGCGCAGCAGCCGAAGCCGGAGGACCTGCCGCAGGCTCCGACGCCGAATCCCGCGGTGATGACGCTGGCGGGCGATGTGAAGGTGGAGCGAGCGACCCCAGGGGCGATGCCGCTGAGCATCGACGAGGCGATCGATCTTGGTCTGAAGCAGAATGTGGGAATCCTGCTTCAGTTGCAGAACCAGCGCTCGGTGCATGGACAGGTTCTGACGGTAAAGAACAACCTGCTGCCAAGCTTGACCGCGGTGGCGAAGACATCGACGCAGCAGATCAATCTTGTCGCGCTGGGTTTCAAACCAGGAGCGATAACCATTCCTGGCGTCAATTTTCCTACGATCGTGAAGGTGGACGTTACATCGGCTCAGATGAATCTGAGCCAGCAGCTGTTCAACGTTCCTGCTTACTACCTTTATCGCGCGGCGCAGAAGGCCGATGATGTCGCGTCGTGGTCGACGCTGAATCAGCGCGGAACGGTGGCGCTGAACGTCGGCACACAGTATCTGCGGGCGGTCGCGGATGCGTCGCAGATCGACAATGCAAAGGCGTTGTTGAAGGCTGACGAGGTTGCGTTGAACCAGGCGACGGCATCGCATGACGCGGGCGTTGGTACAAATCTGGATGTGCTTCGCGCGCGGGTGCAGTTGCAGACGCAGCAGCAGGCGCTGATCAATGCAGAGAATATGTTCGCAAAGGACAAGATTGCGCTGAACCGGCTGATCGGGCTGCCTGCGGAGCAGGAGCTGACGCTGACCGATATGGCTCCATACTCGGAGTTTGCGACGCTTCCGCTGGATGAGGCGATGAAGCTGGCGATGGAGCGGCGCAAGGACCTGCGCTCGCTCGAGTCGCAGATGGATGTTGCGGACCGGACGCTGAAGGCGGTGAAGTATGAGCGGCTGCCTTCGATCTCGGCTGAAGGATTCTACGGCGTTCTGGGTGAGACACAGGGCCTTTATCACGGCGTGTTCACCGCCATGGGCAAGGTGAGCTTCCCGATCTTCGAGGAGGCGCAGCTTCGCGGCGAGCGCGAGGTTGCGACGGCTCAGCTGACCGGGTTGAAGCAGCAGATCACCAGCCTGAAGGTGACGATCGAGCAGCAGATCCGCTCGTCGATGCTGGACGTCGAGGCGGCCAACGAGCAGGTGAAGGTGGCTCGCAGCAACGTCGATCTGGCGACCCAGGCGTTGCAGGACACGACCGACCGTTTTGCGGCGGGTGTGGATGACAACCTTCCTGTCGTGCAGGCGGCGGCGACTCTTGCGGCGGCGCAGAGCCGGCTGGTGGAGACTCTCTACCAGTACAACCAGGCGAAGCTGGCGCTGGCCCGGAATACTGGCGTGGTGGAGACGCAGTACAAGACTTATCTGGGGCGGTAGTACCCCCCCCCGGTTTTCCTGCAAAGTCCTCTATCAATTGATGTTAGGTCTGGACCTCGTTTGGCTAACGAGATGAAAGTCCAATTTTTCAGAGTATCTGGATGTAAAGTCCTCATTTATAAAGAGAAAGGCCCCGCTTATTGGCGGGGCCCTTTCTTTTACTATCTACTTCCAGTTTAACGGTTTAGGGGGAATTGATCGGCGCTTTTTGGCGATTTATTTTTCTGGGCTAAGTGCATTCATTTGTGTTGGTTGTGCGATTTAGATGAGTAGCCTGGGGATTGACACGGATTTCGGCGCAGTTGGGTTCGTGGCGCTTGCCCAAACTACTGAGAGTCCTAGCGCTTGAGTCGGAATTGCTGACGCGCGCGGGTGTTTCAGTTGACGTTCACATCTTGACAATCAAGATGTACCAGGCTTAACGTTGGCGTCTATGACGGATGCGAATACGGATGTGATTCAGGGCACTTTGGACATGCTGATCTTGAAGACGCTGAGTCTGCGGCCACTGCATGGGTTTGGGATTTCGCGGAGGGTGGAGCAGATTTCGGGTGGGGTTTTCAAGGTGAACCCGGGGTCGTTGTTGACGGCGCTGCAGCGGCTGGAGCGGGCGGGGTGGCTGGACTCAGAGTGGCGGCAGACGGAGAACTCTCGGCGGGCGAAGTTCTACACGTTGACGGCGACCGGAAGGGGACAGCTTGAGTTGGAGACGGCGGATTGGGAGCGGCGGGCTGGCGCGATTGCCCGGCTGCTCGAGATGGAGGGCTGAGCGATGTCTCTTTGGCGGCAGCTTCGATTTGGGTGGCGTGGTCTGAAGGACAGGTCGGCGCGCGAGCGGGAGGTCGCGGACGAGGTGGCGCAGTACTTCGAAGAGGCCGAGGCGGAGTGGAGGTCGCGTGGACTTTCGCCGGACGAGGCAAAAAAAGCGGCCTGGCGTGAGGCTGGGAGCATGGCGGCGGCGCGTGAGCAGGCGAGCGAGTACGGGTGGGAGAACGGCGTGACGGTCTTCGTGGATGATCTGAAGTTTGCGGCGCGGCAGTTGTGGAAGCACAAGGCGTTTACGGTGACGGCGGTACTGACGCTGGCTTTAGGGATTGGGGCGAACACGGCGATTTTTACAGTAGTGGAGCGAGTGCTGCTGGCTCCGCTGCCTTACAACAATGCGGACAGACTGGTTCTGCTGAAGACCTACCGGAGTCAACTTGGGCGAGCGATTCCTCGGGTGACGGGTCCGGATGCTGCGGACGTTCGCGAGCAGGCGAAGAGACTGGAGGCGGTGAGTCTTTATAGCGGGGGTAACCTTGGTGTACAGCTGAAGGATCATGCGACGTTCACCGTGGTGACGATGGCGGACGCGAACTTCGCGAAGGTGTTTGCGCTGCGGCCTGTGGCGGGACGTCTGTATACGGACGCGGATGCAAAGCATGCGTTGCTGGTGAGCGAGCGGTTTGCGCGGGACAACTTTGGCGAGGCGCAGGCGGCGGTGGGACAGGTTCTGGGTGTGGAGGGCGAGCCGCAGGAGATTGTGGGCGTGGTGGGCGATGGGTTCGACTATCCGAACGGGACGCAGGTGTGGGTGGCGTCGCCGAGTGCTCCGGAGTGGAAGTCGAGGACGGGCTTCAACTACAAGGCGGTGGCGCTGCTGCGCGGGGATACAAACTTCGCGGGCGCGCAGACGGAGTTGAAGACGATCTCGCAGCGATTGCAGGCGGCGTATGCAAAGGAGAACAAAGGCAAGGAGATGGTGCTGCAGCCGCTGAAGGATGCTCTGACGGGAGACTCGCGCGCGACGCTGATGTTTCTGTGGGCGGCGGCGGGGCTGATTCTGCTGATCGCGTGCGTGAATGTGATGCATCTGCAGCTGGTGCGGTCGATGGAGCGGCAGAGGGAGCTGGCGATACGGAGGGCGCTGGGCTCGTCGCGCTGGAGGGTAATGCAGCCGGTGTTTCTGGAGAGCGTGCTGGTGGCGTTGATTGGAGGAGCGGCTGGAGTGCTGCTGGCGTTTCCGACGGTGCGGGTGCTGGTGGCGATGGCTCCGAAGGAGCTGCCGCGAACGAGCGAGATTCATTTGAACGGATGGGTGCTGGGGTTCGCGCTGGCGTTGTCGGTGGTGACGGCGATGTTGTCGGCGATGGTGCCGGCGATGCGCGCGGCGAAGGTTGATCCGGCGGAGGCGTTGAAGAGCGATTCGTCGCGCGGGATGACAAGGAAGAGTGCTGGGTTGCTGCGCGATGGGCTGGTGGTGGCGGAGGTGGCGGCGACGTTTGTGCTGGCGGTGGGAGCGGGGCTGCTGCTGCGCACGATGATGACGCTGAACGCAACGGACATGGGGTACGAGACGCGGCAGATGCTGGTGGTGGACGCGGACGCTCCGGCGACGCGGGAGGTGGATGCGCTTCGCGCGGTGCAGACGTTCAACGAGCTGTTTGCCAGTTTGGGCCAGCTGCCGGGGGTGGAGCGGGTGGCGGGAGTGATGGGGCTGCCGACGGGAACGTATGGGTCGAACGGATATTACGAGACGCGCGGTGGGCTGCCGGTGGATCCGGATCATCCGGCGTGGACGAACTTCACGGTGGCGAGTCCGGGGTACTTCGGGGCGATGGGGATTCCGCTGAAGCGTGGACGTGATTTCGGTGCAGAGGACACGCATGACAGCGAGATGGTGGCGGTGATCAGCGAGTCGGTGGCGAAGCAGAGCTTTGGCGATGCGGACCCGGTGGGCAAGCAGATTCACTGCGGGCTGGACTCAAACAAGTGGATGACGGTGATTGGAGTGGTGGGGGATGTGAGGCAGGATTCTCCGGCGGAGCGGCCGGGGCCGGCGCTGTATATGCCGATGACGCAGCATCCGTCTTATGCGAACCAGATTCATGTGGTGCTGCGGACGGCGGTGAAACCGCTGTCGCTGATGACTGCGGTGGATGGGAAGATTGCGCAGGTGAATCCGCTGATAGCTCGGCGGTATACGACGATGGACGCGATGCTGGACAAGTCGGTGGCGACGGAGCGGTTTCGTGCGGCGCTGATCTCGTTGTTTGCGGGTGTGGGGCTGCTGCTGGCGATGCTGGGGGTGTATGGGACGGTTGCGTATGCGGTGACGCAGCGGCGGTTTGAGTTTGGAGTGAGGATGGCGTTTGGGGCGGAGCGCGCGACGATTCTGCGGTCGGTGCTGGGGCATGCGTCGAAGATGGCGTGCGTGGGGATTGCGGTGGGTGGTGTGTTGAGCGTGGCGCTGGCGCGACTGGTGGAGAGCATGCTGGTGGGTGTGAGGCCGACGGATCCAATGAGCCTGGGAATGGTGGCGGTGCTGTTGTTGCTGACGGCGCTGGGTGCGGCGCTGGGGCCGGGGTGGAGCGCGACGCGAGTGAATCCGATGGTGGCGCTGCGGGCCGAGTGAGATGATTTGGGTGGAGAGGTTGCTGGCACGTGGGGATTGGTGTGGGAGTTGCGGCGGGCTTGGCGGCTGTGGCTGCTGGAGGGACGGTGGCGTGGGCGGCGCTGTCGGCGGAGTCACAGATGTTCGGCGAGACGATGATTGCGCCGAAGAGGCCGGATGAGATTGCGCTGACGTTTGATGACGGGCCGAATCCTGCGGTCACTCCGCAATTATTGGAAGTGCTGGCGCGTGCGGGTGTGCGGGCTTCGTTCTTTGTGATTGGGAGATTTGTGCGGCGAGTGTCCGGAGTTGGTGCGGGAGATTCGGATGGCAGGTCACGTGGTGGGGAACCATACGGAGACGCATCCATGGCTGGCGTGGCAGACCGAGCGGAGGATTCGCGAGGAGCTGGGTGGAGCGAGCGCTGCGATTGAAGATGTGCTGGGGGAGCAGGTGCGGTATTTTCGAGCTCCGCATGGTGCGAGGCGGCCAGGGGTTTTGCGGATTGCACGCGAGATGGGAATGGTTCCGGTGCAGTGGAATGTGATCTGCCAGGACTGGAAGCCGCTGGGTGCGGAGGAGATTCTGCGGCGTGCGGTGCAGGGAGCGGAGAGGAATCGTGCGCGTGGTACGGGGACGAACCTGGTTCTGCACGATGGCGGGCCGGAAGCGTTGGGGGCAGCGCGGATGGATACGGTGCGGGCGGTGGAGCGGCTGGTGGAGCGGTATCGCGAAATGAAGTTTGTTGGCGTGGATGCTTGGGGGTGAGACGCGCCGATCAATGCCAGGGCGCGTAGTAGCCGGAACGGGTGGTGATGGTGGTCTCGCTATGTGGCGTTGTGAGATTGATGCTGTGGAATGAGCCGTCGTGCCTGAGGTTGGCAGGACGGTAGATGAGCCGATACTGAGTGCGGACTTCAGCGTCGATAGTGTGGAGCGCGGCGGCGATAGCTGTGTCCGAGCTATCACTTGCGAGGATGTGGCCTCCGGTTTGTTGCGTGATTTCGTTCAGGGTCGTGGCGTCGGTGGCTTGGCCGGTGCGGATGGCGTAGATGGTGGTGTTGCTGTGCTGGCAGATATCGACAGCGTCCTTGAGTGAACTGCGGCTGGCGTTGTCTTCGCCGTCGGAGAAGAGAAGGATGAAGTTGGCGGTTTCCGCAGGAGCGGTGTGACCGAATTGGTTGAGGCATGCGCGATAGATGGCGTCGATGACGGCTGTGCCGGGGCGGCTTCGAACGGAGGCAAAGCGGTCGAGCCCGGTTGAGAGTACGGCGGGGCTGCTGGTCCACGGTTGCGCGATCTCGGACTGGAAGGCGAACTTCATCACGAATGCTTGATCGGTCGGTTGTTCGATGATGTGTTGTGCGTAACGCCGTGCGAGATCACGGCTGGATGTGTTAGCCGCTGTCATGGATTCGCTGGTGTCGAGAAGAATGCCTGCGCGGATTGGGCGATTCTGGAGTAGCTGGAAGGAGAGGATCTTTCCCGGCGGCTGTCCGTTATCGAGGAGTTTCAGGTCTTCGAGTTTGAGGTCAGAGACAAGGACGCCGCTTCGGTTGGTTGCGTGAAACGTAAGGGCGATTTCGTCGACTTTGACGGTGAGATTGTAGGCGAGGGTTTGCGGTATGGCGAAGCGCGGAGTTGCGAGCACGATGAGAAGGCCGCGAAGAAGGAAGAGACGCCGCATGATGAGAGATGTGCACGAAGTATATAGTTGGTGCGCTTGTTAAGGTTCTGGAGGTGCAACGTGCGTTTTGTGGCGAGTACATGGTTGATGATGTCCGTGGCTGTGGTGACGGGTGCTGTGGCGTTCGCACTGGAGCCCGCGAGCGTTACGGTGTCGGGGTGGGTGCTGGATTCGGCTTGCGCGTATACGAAGGGATTGGATAAGCCGATCGGAGTGGCGTGCGCTAAGGAGTGCGCGAAGAATGGGTCGCCGCTTGTAATTCTGCGAGAGGATGGAACGATCTTTCTGCCGATCGACGCGAAGACTCCGTCGGCTTCGCAGAACTCGAAGCTGTTGCCGTATGCAGGCGAGAAGGTGACGGTGATCGGGAAGGATTATGTGCGGAATGGGTCGCACGCGATTGTGATCGAGAAGATCGCGCGGTGACGCTACGAATTGTTCTGAAGTTCACGGTGTCGAATTGACACGCGAAACGGCCCGCTACTAGGCTTTGGTGTGCGTCGGCGAAAAGGGGTGGGCCAGGCTTCTTGTTTGTTTGCCGGTGACATCTACGGACCCACGCGGCTGCTTTGCTCCGAGTGGGCGGAGAGGAACCACCCCCATGAGCACGAAGACGGATTACAGTGCGAATGAATGGGATCTGTTGCGCACGGCGCCGATGATGGCATCGATTCTTGTAGTGGCGGCGAGCCCTAGCGGACCGGTTGGGCTGGTGCAGGAGTCGGCCGCTGCAGGGAAGATGATTTTGAATGCGGCGGACTCTGCTGCGACTCCGCTGCTGAAGTCGCTGGCGGAGGATATGAAGAGCTCGTTTGCAATTCCGAAGCCGCCTCCGGGTGCTTCGCCAACGGCCGTACAGGACGCAGCGACGGAGATACTTAGGCGGACATCGGAGTTGCTGGGGCAAAAGGCTACGCCGGAAGAGACGACGGAACTGAAGCAATGGCTGGCACAGATTGCCCAGAAGACGGCAGAGGCGACCAAAGAAGGCGGCTTCCTTGGCTTTGGCGGGACGCTGGTGAGTGACGAGGAGAAGGCGGCGATTGCGAAGGTGAACTCTTCGCTGGGGCTGGCGGTGGCTTGAGACGGCGGTTCTTCGACTGCGGACCTAAGCGTCTATCGTCCGAATCGAAGCCCTGAATTTGTTATCTGAAAAGCTATGTACGCCTGAAGCCTTGTTGCGCTTCGGCCCTTTTTAGCTAGCAGGGTTCGCGGAATTCAGACGTCGGGTCCTTTGACGTATTGTGCCTGAATGCATCTATACGGGATGAAGTGACATCCTAGAAACCAGATATTGGGCCATCTGTTGTCTTGCTTCCCTACGGTCCTTACACGCAGAGCTTTGCCGCAAAAAACAGGACAACCAGAATTTCACCTGCTTGGTGGAGTAAGGGAGACTGTCTATGGCAAGGCTTCAGAGAGGGCTTCTTGTCCTAGGTATTTGCGTTTTGTTCGCTTCGCGGTGTGCGAACGCGACTTCGCTGTTGCCGGGAACTGTGATTCCGGCGGCGCAGATGACGCTTCCTGAGGGACCGGCGGGCGACCCGTTCAAGTACCAGATTGCCTACTATAACGGCGTAGTCAGCAATTCAGCGTTTACGGCGAATTACGTAATCCAGGTCTTTGCCGACCCGGCCAATGTCTATTGTCCGCAGTGCCTAGACTTCATGTTTTCGCTGGGTGGAATAAGTGCGGGCCAGATTGATGAGTTTGCGGTAACCGGTTTTGCCGGGTTCAGCACGGATGCAGGATACGGTTACGGGTTTGGGTATGGTGGAACTCCACCAACGACGATCGGGCGCGATGCGTCGGGAAATACGATCACCTTCAACTTTGCAAATCCAGTGATGATCGGCCAGCGTCCCGCGTTTCTGCTGGTTGAGACAAATGCGACTGTGGATGAGGTGGGCCTTCAGCCGGGCGGTGGAACGTTGAACGGGCTGCTGACGCTGCAGCCGGTTGTCCCGACGCCTCCGACCACGACTGCGGTTCCTGAGCCGTCTACGTTCGTTCTTTTAGGAACAGGGTTAGCGGGCTTCGCCACCAGGATAAAGAGGAAGTTCGCACAGTAGAGATTCTGCGCAGCTTTTATGAACGCCCACTCGAGTGAGTGGGCGTTTGTGTTTGAGCTACCGGAGTTCGAGAGTTCCTTCTAAAGGCGTGTTGGTGGACGAAGAGCCCGCGGCGATCTTGTAGGTGCCGGGGAGGAGTTGGAGGGCTTCCTTCTGTTCGTCGAAGATGGAGAGGACCTCGGGGCTGAGTGGGATGGTGAGGGATTTGGATTCGCCGGGTGCGAGGGTGACGCGCTCAAAGCCTGCGAGGCGTTTGAAGGGCTCGCCGGACTGCTGTGGGAGCGTGGCGTAGACCTGAGCGATCTCTTCGCCGGCTTGTTTGCCTGTGTTCTTCACGGTGAAGGTGACGGTCTTTGTAGAACTATCAGTTTTGAGGCCGGAGTAGGCATAGGTGGTGTAGGAGAGGCCGTATCCGAAGGGGAAGAGCGGCTTCTTTGATTCTGACTCGTACCACTTGTAGCCGACCTTTGCGCCTTCGTCGTAGGTGATGGAGTAGTTGGAGGTGGGGCGAGCACGGTCGTTTACGGCGCCGGAGCCCGCGCCCCGATCTTGCTTGGCGAGCGGCGGAATAGTCGGGTGCGGGAGATCCTGCTCAGAGCGCGGGAAGGTCATGGCGAGTTTGCCGGAAGGGTTGACGGAACCGGTGAGAACGTTGGCGAGGGCGATGTGGCCGCGCGAGCCTGCGTACCAAGCCTCGACGACTCCAGCGACGTTCGGGAGCCAGGGCATGGTGACGGCGGTGCCGGTCTCGAGGACGACGATCGTATGGGGGTTGGCGGCGGCGACCGCGGCGATGAGCGCGTCCTGGTTGTCGGGCAACGAAAGGCTCTTTAGGTCCATGCCCTCGGAGGTCCACTGATGGGCGAAGACGATAGCGACGTCGGCGGACTTGGCTAAGGCGGCTGCGGCATCAGGATCGGCGCCGGGGTTGAAGTCGATCTTGGCGTTGGGGAGCGCGGCCTTGAGGGCCTTAAGAGGTGAGGTGGGAAACCAGATGTGATCCTGCCAGTGCGTGGCGCGATGGCCTTCGGGGGCGATGATGTTGCCGCCGGGAGGATCGACCTGCGCGGAGCCTCCGCCCGAGATCATGCCGACGTCGGCGTGTCCGCCGATAAGTGCGATGGTGTGTAGCTTCGCAGAGTTGAGCGGGAGGACGGACTTGTCGTTCTTGAGGAGGACGATGCTCTGCTCTTCGATGTGCTGGGCGATGTCGAGATGATCTTCGACGTCAACGACGGATTTTTCGATGGGGTGATCGACGACTCCGGAGAGGAACATGGAGCGGAGAACGCGGCGGGCGTGCTCGTCGATCTCAGAAAGGGGCACGCGTCCGGCATCGACGGCCTCTTTGAGTTTTGGGCCGAAGAAGTCGGCCATGGGTTGTTCGTTGTCGAGGCCTGCAGCGGAGGCTTTTTCGGTGGAGTGGGTTCCGCCCCAGTCGGAGATGACGAAGCCGGGGAAGTGCCATTGGGTGCGGAGGACGTCGGTAAGGAGGTACTTGTTCTCGCAGGCGTAGTCGACGTTGATGCGGTTGTAGGAGCACATGACGGCCGCGGGATTGCCGATCTGGATGCCGATGCGGAAGGCGAGGAGGTCGGACTCCTGCATGGCTCGGTGCGCGATCTTGACGTCGACGATGTTGCGCCCGGTCTCCTGGTCGTTGAGGGCGTAGTGCTTGATGTCGCCGATGACGTGCTGGGCCTGCTCGCACTTGATGCGGTTGCCGACGAGGGTTCCGGCGAGGAGCGGATCTTCGCCGAGGTACTCGAAGGTGCGGCCGTTGCGGGGATCGCGGGTGAGATTGGTGCCGCCACCGAGTGTCATGTTGTAGCCCTGGGCGCGAAGCTCGCGACCGATGAGGGTGCCGTACTGACAGGCAGCCTGGGTGCTCCAACTGGAGGCGGACCCGAGGGGCGACGTGAGGGCGGTGGCGTAGCGGCCGTTTGTGCCGGAGTCGCGCACGCCGTATGCGGCGTCGGACATATAGATGTTGGGAATGCCGAGGCGGGTGATGCCGGTGGTCATTCCGGCGCCGCCGTTGGATTGAGGAGTAAGGGGCATCTGCCACTGTGCGGCGTGGGCCATGCCGTTGCCGTGGAGGAGGCCGATCTTCTCGTCCAGGGTGAGCTGCTTGAGGACGAGATCGGCGCGCTGGTCAGGCGAAAGGGAGGTGTTCATCCAAGGGCGATCAGCAGTGTGCGCGGCAGGAGTCTCGGTGTGCACGGGCAGGCCTGGGAAAAGTATTGCTGCGCCTAGTGCGAGTGAAAGGCGCCAGTTGAAGGTACGCATCTGTCGTGATTTCCTTCTGGTGTTCTTATGGCAAAGTGTTGGTCCACACCGTCACCCTGAAACGATTTCCGGTGAGAACTGTTGCTGAGAGTATCGACTATAGTGGCTTAGTCAAACGTTTGTCTAATGTTTTTCAGTAGAAGTTTTCATGTGGATGCAAAGAGTGGAGCAGCCGTCCATTTCCGGACATAATGTTGCGAATCTGAACAGATGTAAATGATCCATTGAGAGTAAATATATGATTGCATGGCATTTGTGTGGCGCTGTATTGGAAATCTGCGTGCAGCTCAACTGAGCGGTTTCGTTTGGAGACTCCGATGCGTTCCCTATTTCAGGATTTACGGTATGCACTTCGCCAGCTTCGCAATGCACCTGTCTTCGCACTGACTACTGTTCTTACCCTGGCGCTTGGAATTGGAATCAACGCGGCGATGTTCTCGGTCGTCGATCAGGTTCTGTTGCGGGCGATGCCGTTTCCGCGAGCGAATGAGGTCGTGCAGATGGCGGTACGGTCGGAGAGCGGCAGCTTTGCGCCGACTTCGTTGCCGGACATTCGGGACTGGAAGGCGCGTAGTCATTCGTTCCAGCAGATCGCGTTCTTCACGGAGCAGGTTCCGACGCTGGGCGGGACGGAGACTCCAAAGCTGGTGCCGCAGATTGTTTCGAGCGCGAACCTGTTTGAGTTGCTGGAGTCGCGGCCGATGATGGGCAGGACGTTTGTGCCTGCAGACGGCGAGGCGGGGCACACGACGGTGGTGGTGTTGGCGGCTGCTCTGTGGCGTGAGGTTTATCACGGTGATCGCGGAATCATCGGGCGCACGGTTTCGGTGAACGGAGTGCCGCATACGGTGATTGGGGTGATGCCGGATGGCTTTGCGTTTCCGGCGAATACAGGCGAGAGCGCGATCTGGACTCCGCTGCCGGTCGACGATAAGGCGATGCAGGATCGCGGATCGGCGGTGCTGAGCGTGATCGGACGGCTGCGGCCGGGGGTGACAGTTGCGGATGCACGACGTGAGATGAACTCGATCCATGAGCAGCTGAAGAAGGAGTATCCGAAGGACGAGAGCGTGAATCCGGTGCAGGTGGAGTCGTACCCGGATGTGGTGACGGGTTCGGTGCGGCCGGCGATTCTTGCGCTGGATGGCGCAGTGTTTGCGGTGTGGCTGATCGCGTGCGCGAATGTGGCGGGCCTGCTGCTGGCGCGCGGGAATAATCGGCGTCGCGAGATAGCAGTGCGGACTGCGCTTGGAGCACAGAGGGCGAGGCTGGTCCGGCAGTTTCTTACGGAGAGCTTTCTGCTGAGCATTGCAGGCGGAGCGCTCGGGTTGTTGCTGGCGGCCTTCTCGCTCTCGCTGCTGAAGAAGTACCTGGCGAATGCAGTCATCTTCGGCGATCACATTCATATTGATTACAAGGTTTGCCTGTACCTGTTCGCGGCGTCGTGCGTGTCCGCGGTGGTGTTTGGGTTGTTGCCGGCGTTGCATGCGGCGAAGGTGTCTCCACAGGAGGGGCTGCGCGATGGCGCTGCAGCGACGGGTGTGAGTAAACAGCAGACTCGTTGGCGCGATGGGCTGGTTGTGGGCGAGATTGCGTTGACGCTGACGCTGCTGGTGGCTGCTTCACTGATGGTGCGGACTCTGATCTCGCTACGGCACACGCGCACCGGATTTGTTGCCAGCCAGGTGACTACGGGAGAGATTTATCTGCCGAGTCATGCAGGAGGGCTGTTTTTCACGGCGGCAGTTCCGGAGAAGCGAGCCTCGATAGTGCAGACGTTTTATGAGCCGCTGGTGGAGAAGGTGAGAGCGTTGCCGGGAGTGCAGTCGGCGGGTCTGACGACTGTGCGCCCGCTGCAGGGCTCGTGGGACTTCAACATGACGGTGGAGCTAAACCACCATCCGAAGTTCGAGCGCTCAGAGCATGCGGATGCGCAGGCAAGGGCGACGACAGGCGAGTACTTCGGCACGATGGGGATTCGGTTGCTGCAGGGACGTTTGTTTGCGTCGACGGATTCGGCGAGCGCACCGCCGACGGCGATTGTGAATCGCGAGTTTGTGAAGCGCTTTCTGCCCAACGAGAACCCGATCGGGCAGCAGGTGCGGATGAACGAGAAGGGCGATCGGCAGTGGTCGACGATTGTGGGCGTGGTGGACGATAGCCCGCAGAAGAGTTTGGGACAGGCGCCGCTGCCGGAGATTCACTATAACCTGGCGCAGCTTTTGCCCGAGGACGAACTTTACCCGATTCTTGGTAACTTCTACATGAACGTGGCGGCGCGATCCTCGCTGCCTTCGGAGAGTGTTGCGGCGGACCTGCGGCGTGTCGTGCACGGCCTGCAGCCTGACGCGGTGCTGGACAATGTGAAGAGCATGCAGCAGGTGGTGGATGACTCGCTGGGGACGCAGGTTCTGGCGGCGCGACTACTGGGGCTGTTCGCGATGGCAGGGCTGGTGATTGCCGTGGCGGGGATCTATGGGTTGCTGGCGTACTCGGTGAGCCAGCGAACGAGAGAGCTTGGCGTACGGCTGGCACTGGGCGCGCAGCGCGAGTCGATCGTGTGGCTGGTGCTGCGGCATGCTCTTGTGCTGCTGGCGGTGGGGTTCGGGCTGGGAGCGATGCTGATGGGTGCTTCGGGGAAGCTGCTGACGGCTTGGCTGGGCTACAGGTTCAACTCATACGATGTCGTGGCCGCTCTAGCCGTGGCCGTGTTGCTGGCGCTGTGCGGAATCGTGGCCAGCTATCTGCCGGCGCGAAGGGCTTCGCGGATTGATCCAGTAGTGGCGCTACGGACGGAGTAGCGTGTTCTAGCTGAGTGCGGTGCGGGCTGCGTTGAGCAGGAAGGCGACATCGTCTGGTGTGTGCGCGGTGGAGACGAAGGCGGCCTCGAACTGGCTGGGTGGGAGCCAGACACCGTGTTCGAGCATGGCGCGGTGGAACTTGCCGAAGGCCTGGGTGTCTGAGGTGGCGGCGCTGGCGAAGTCGGTGACGGGGTTTGGCGGTGAAGAACCAGGTGAACATGGAGCCGACCTGGTTGGTGGTGAGTGGGATGCTTCTCTTCGCGGGCGATGGCGGCTACGCCTTCGGCGATGCTGTGTTGTGGTCTTGTCGAGCTGCGGGTAGATAGTCTGCTCGTTGTCGATGAGGTGTTGGAGGGTGGCGATTCCGGCGGCCATGGCGAGGGGGTTTCCGCTGAGGGTTCCGGCCTGGTAGACGGGGCCGAGCGGGGCGAGGTGGTTCATGATGTCGGCGCGTCCGCCGAAGGCTCCGCAGGGGAGGCCGCCGCCGATGATCTTGCCGAGGGTGGTGAGGTCGGGCTGGATGTTGTAGAGGCTGCTGCGCTCCGCCGAGGGTAGACGCGGAAGCCGGTCATGACTTCGTCGAGGATGAGGAGCGCGCCGTGTTCGCGCGTGATGTCGCGGAGGCCTTCGAGGTAGCCGGGTGCGGGAGGGATGGTTCCGGCGTTGCCGACGATGGGCTCGATGATGACGCAGGCGATCTCGTTAGGGCGGGCGGCGAAGGCGGCGCGGACGGCTTCGAGGTCATTGAAGGGGAGCGCGAGGGTGTGCATCGCGGTCTCGGCGGGGACGCCGGCGGAGCCGGGGATGCCGAGGGTAGCGACTCCGAGCCGGCTTTGACGAGCATGGCGTCGGAGTGGCCGTGATAGCAGCCTTCGAACTTGATGACGAAGTTGCGGCCGGTGAATCCGCGGGCGAGGCGGATGGCGGACATGCAGGCCTCGGTGCCGGAGGAGACAAAGCGCAGCTTTTCTACGGAGGGGAAGCACTGGTGAACAAGCGCAGCCAGGTTGGCCTCGGCGGCGGTGGAGGCTCCGAAGCTGGCAGAGCGGCCTGCGGCGGCCGCGGATGGCTTCTACGGCTGGCGGGAAGGCGTGGCCGAGGATCATGGGTCCCCAGGAGCCGAAGAGGTCGAGGTAGCGGTTGCCGTCCTCGTCGTAGAGCCACGCGCCTTCGGCATGGGTGAGGAACGGGGGCTCGCCGCCGACGGAGCGGAAGGCGCGGACGGGCGAGTTGACTCCGCCGGGAAATACAGACTCGGCTTTCTGTTGCAGAAGGTGGGAGCGTGTATGGGAGAGAGGCATCTGGTTAAGTATAGAAGTGTGCGGAGGCGCGATGACAGCGGAAGAAAGGACGAGGATCACTGGCCGTCCGGTCCTGCTGTATGACGGCGTTTGTGCGCTGTGCAATGGAGTGGTGCGCTTTGCGTTGAAGCACGATCGTGCGGGGATGTTTCGATTTGCCCCGTTGGAGAGTGGAGCGGCACGGGAGTTGATGGGTGAAAGTGATGGCGTGGAGGGAGTGGTGCTGGTGACGGATGCCCTAGTGGCTGGTCAACAGGTGTATCGACGATCGGATGCGGTGGCTGAGGCGCTGCGGTTGTTGGGTGGTGGATGGAGGGCGATGGGACGCGGGTTGGAGTGGGTGCCGAGGGTGGTCCGTGAGGCTGGGTATGGTGCGGTGGCGCGGGTGAGATACAGGGTGTTTGGGCGTTATGCGGTTTGTCCGATGCCGACTGCGGCGGAGCGTGACAGGTTTGTGGGTTTTGAAGACGTTGGTGAATAGCGGATATGTGAGCAACGACTGTCCACAGGGCTTTCGGCGTGGGTCAGGAGTGTGCTGCTAGACTGGAAACTCTGCGTTTTCGCATAAATTTTCCCTGGAGAGCACTTTGCCGGAGACCTTCCCCAATCAAATGAGCGAAGCGACCACAACTGACAACACTGCGCGAAAGCCGGAAGAGGCAGGCTCAAAACTGAGGGCGGCGGCTCAAAAGAGTTCGTCGGCGAAGTCGGGCGGAGCTAAGGGGAGGCACATCAGCTATGCGGACGCCGGGGTGGACATCTCGGCGGCGGACAAGTCGAAGCACCGCATCAAGATGCTGGCGCGGAAGACGTTCAACAAGCAGGTGCTGAGCGAGATTGGCGGCTTCGGCGGTCTGTTTGCGCTGGACCTGGAGAAGTATCCGAACCCTGTGCTGGTTTCGTCGGCGGACGGAGTGGGGACGAAGCTGAAGGTGGCGTTCGACCTGGGGATTCACCACACGGTGGGGCAGGACCTTGTGAACCACTGCGTGAACGACATCGCGGTGCAGGGTGCTTCGCCACTGTTCTTCCTCGACTATCTGGCGACGGGAAAGCTGGATAACGCCGTGGTGGAGACGGTGGTGCAGGGCATCTCGGACGCGTGCCGGGCGAACGGGTGCGCGCTGATTGGTGGAGAGACAGCGCAGATGCCGGGGTTCTATGCGGATGGTGAGTATGACCTGGCGGGGACGATCATCGGCGCGGTGAGCCGCGACAAGATCATTACGGGCGACGGCATCCAGGTGGGCGATGTGCTGGTGGGCCTGCCCTCGAATGGACTGCATACGAACGGCTACTCGCTGGCTCGGAAGCTTCTGTTTGAGGTGGCGAAGTATGGGCCAGAACAGTACGTGAACGAGCTGAAGGACAAGACGGGCGCGGCATTGATGCGCGTGCATCGCAGCTACCTGGCGATCATCAAGAAGCTGACGGCAGGCGAGGTGGTGAGCGGGATGGCGCATATTACGGGTGGTGGAATCACGGAGAATCTGCCGCGAATTATCCCCAAGGGGATGGGCGCGCACGTAGAGCTGGCTTCGTGGCAGGTTCCGCCGCTGTTCGAGCATCTGCAGAAGCTGGGCAACGTGGAGCAGGATGAGATGTTCCGCGCGTTCAACATGGGTATCGGGCTAATTGTGGTGGTTCCGGCGGAGAAGGTGAAGAAGGCGAAGGCGATTCTGAACCGCGCGAATGAGCGATGCCACATTATTGGGCGGATCGTTCGCGGGGAACGCAAGGTCAGCTACACGTAGTTGGTCGCGTAGCACCTCTTGCGGAGCCTCAGTGAAAACGCGCTTGTTAGAAGATTCGACGGGTCGTAGAGTCTGAGGCATACGGTTCTTCGCGGCTGTCCTATGAGATCGCATCTTCAAACCGTGCTGGTCTGGCTGGCTCTTGCCTCAGTCGCATCTGCGGCCGCCGCTAGCGGAGGCGACAACCCATCCGGGGCAGCACACGACTGGAACCGCTTTACGGCGGCCAAATATCTCGATACGCGGCAGAGGTGGTGGATGAACTGGCCGAAGGCGCGACGCGATCACGAGACGGCCTGCGTCTCCTGCCATACAGCGGTTCCGTATGCGATGTCGCGGCCTATGCTGCGGCGTTCGCTCCACGAATCCGAAGTCTCGTCGCCCGAACGCGAGATGTTGGGCTACGTTACCAAGCGCGTGACGATGTGGGACGAGCTTGAGCCGTTCTACAGCGACGAGAAGGTAGGCCCGCGGAAAACCGTCGAGTCGCGCGGCACCGAGTCCGTGCTGAACGCGCTTATCCTCGTCCGCTACGACTCGCTGGAGAAGAGCAAGCTTTCGCCTCTGACCGAGAAGGCGTTCACAAATATGTGGGCGACGCAGCTGACGACGGGAGCCGATGCCGGCTCGTGGGAGTGGCTAAACTTTCACAACGCGCCGTGGGAGTCGAACGAATCGCACTACTACGGCTCGGCTCTTGCCGCAGTTGCGGTGTCCCTTGCACCGGAGCACTATCGCAGCCGACCTAATATTCAGCAACGGCTTTCTGAGCTAAGCAGCTACCTGACGGGCAACTACGATGCCCAACCCATGGCCAATCGGCTGGTTGTGCTCTGGGCCTCGTCGAAGGTGCCGGGGTTGCTCACAGACGAGCGACGCAAGACCCTGCTCGACGAACTCGGGAGACTGCAGCACCAGGATGGCGGCTGGAGCTTGAAGGATTTTGGGGAGTGGAAGCGGCACGACAATACGCCGATCGATTCGCGGAGTGATGGCTACGCCACCGGACTGACGATCTTTGCTCTGAAAGAGGTCGGGGTGTCGTCCCGAAGGCCGGAGATGAGGCGCGGCATTGAGTGGCTCCTCATCAATCAGGATTCGCAACAGGGCCTATGGCCTGCTTACTCGCTGAACAAGGAACGCGACCCGGCCAGCGACGTTGGGCGGTTTATGAACGACGCGGCAACCGGCTACGCAGTCATGGCGCTCGAGGCGGTTGGCCGCTGAGAGTGTCCGGTAAAGCCTCAGGATTCTGACTTTTCAGCCGTTTTTGACCTGAGTTGTGGCAGTCTACGTCATTTGTCTGTATTCAACGGCTCGTCGGACTCCTATCATTCTTCACACTTTCAGAAATACTATCGGTGTAGCGCTCAGGGCTTGTTTTGAGCACAGACCGCGGTTCAGCTTTGCGAAGGAGGGGTAATGGAAATCAGCTCCCGTCGTGGTTTTTTCGGGAAGGCCGCTTCGATGGTGGCCGTTGCTTTGGGCGGTTCGCGATTGTTCGGTCAGCAGGCTTCTCCGGCGTCAGCAACGCCGCAGGCACCTCCTGCGGGTGGCGAGAGGCCGCGACGATTCGGCAATCGCATTCATGATGGGATTTACTACTTCTCCGGGACGGGGTCCAACGACGGCTATGGCCGCGAGGATCACATCACTGTCACCGATCCGTTTGAGAAGCATGTTACGCGATCGCTGGATGCGCTGAAGAAGTCGCTGGAGCGCGCGGGATCGAACATGGACAGCATTTTGAACATGCAGGTGTTCATCTGCCTGCCGCATGCAGACTCGTCTCCCATGCCGACGGGCAGCGCGAAGTTTGCCGCCTACAAGGAGCACTACGAGGCGCTGAACAAGATCTACGGGACCTACTTCTCGCAGGGCAAGGCACCGTCGCGGGCGTTCATGGCGGTGGAGTGGATCCCTGGTGATTCGCTGGTTGAGTTTGTGGGAAGCGCACTGGTGGTGAATCCACAACCGGAGGCTCCTGCCGCACCCGCCGCTCCGACGGCACCTAAGGGACCCGGAGTCTAAATTTCAGAGAAGTTTTACAGCGAAAGGAATCTGCACATGAGTCTGAAGTCTGGTTGGAATCGCCGGTCGTTTCTTTCTGCACTTGGTGCCGTAACCGGCGGTTTGATTTCGCCGAACATGGCGTTCGCCGAGAAGAAGATGAGTAAGGACGAGAAGCATGGTGTCGACGGGCATGCGATCGTTCCCATCACAAAGGGCCTGGGCTCGACGGGTGACGTTTACGCGGAGCTCGGCGTGAAGCCGCTGGTGAACATTGTCGGTACGGTGACGGTGATCGGCGGTTCCGTGATGAAGCCCGAGGTGATGGAGCTGATGCGCCAGGGTAACCAGCACTTCGTGATGATCAACGAGCTTGAGGTTGCTGCCGGCAAGTACATCGAGAAGCTGTGTAAGACGCCTCCCGGGTACACAGGGCTGGTGACTGGCGGCGTGGCTGCGGGCATCGTCGTTGGCTACGCGGGCATGCTGACCGAGGACCTCGAGCCGCGGCTGAGCAAGGTTCCCGACCTGACCGGCTTCCCGAAGACCGAGGTCATCATCCAGAAGGCGCATCGCAATCCCTTCGACCACCAGGTTCGCCAGACGGGCGTGACGCTGGTCGAGGTGGAGACGAAGGACCAGATGATGAACGCCATCAATCCGAAGACGCTGGCGATGCACTTCATCAACATCCAGTCGGACCACGGGCAGGTGAGCGGGCCGGAGATGATCGAGATCGCGAAGAAGGCGAACATCTACACCTTCAACGATGCTTCGGCCGACGTTCCGCCGAAGGAGCGGTTGTGGGAGTATCCGGCGCAGGGCTGGGACTTCGTGGCGTTCTCGGGTGGCAAGGATATCTGCGGTCCGCAGTCGACGGGCGTGCTGATCGGCAAGGAGCAGCTGATCCGCTGGGCGCAGATGAACATGAGCCCGCAGGAAGACCGCATTGGCCGCGCCTGCAAGGTGGGCAAGGAGCAGATCTTTGCGCTGCTGAAGGCGCTGGAGATATTCGTCGATCAGGATTACGACGCGGTGCTGAAGATGTATGACGAGCGCGCCGATGTGATCACGAAGGCGGTATCGAAGTTTGGCGTGACGGCGCAGCCGCGGCAGTTCAATCCGCAGGCGCTGGGCAACGTAACTCCGCACTACAGCTGGAAGATCGATCAGACGAAGGCGAACATCACGGCGCAGGACGTGATCAAGCAGCTCGCTGAGACCAAGCCCGTAGGGATCGGAAGCACGAACGCTAATTCGATGGGTATGCGTGGACGTAACCCGGACGCTCCTGCACCTTCTCCGGAACAACAGCAACGCCGCCGCGGCGGCAGGCAGCAGGATCCGACGGTCTTCGGGTTTGCGATGTGGCAGCTGAAGGACGGCGAGGACAAGTACATCGCTGATCGCCTGGTGGAGATCTTCAGCGCAGCACCGAAGGCATAGATAACAGCAGCTTTGAAGTAAGGGCTCGATCCGTCAGGGTCGAGCCCTTTTCTTTTTGGTGAGCTTGGGGGACGAGGCTCTGCGGCTGATTCTAAAATCGAAGCAAAGGAAACTACGGTGCATCGATTAGGCGTTCTTCTTTCGGGCAGGGGTTCGAACTTTCTGGCGATTCATCGTGCGATTGCGGATGGGCGGATTCGCGATGCTGAGATTGCGGTGGTGCTCTCGAATAAGCCGGAAGCTCCAGGGCTGCAGGTGGCGCGTGAACTGGGACTGACGGCATTGGCGATTCCGCAGGAGGGCAAGGGGCCTGCAGCGCGCGAGGCGCATGACACGAAGATGATCGCCGCGTTAACGGACTACAAGGTCGACATGGTTTGCCTTGCGGGGTATATGCGAATTATCACGCCGGCATTTGTAGAGGCATTTCCAAATCGCATTCTGAATGTGCATCCTTCGCTGCTGCCGGCGTTCGCCGGGCTGGATGCTCAGCATCAGGCGTTTGAATATGGAGCGAAGGTTGCAGGCTGCACTGTGCACTTTGTGGATGAGGCGGTCGACCACGGCGTGATCATCCTGCAGAAGACAGTGGCGGTGCTCGACGAGGATACGGCGGAGACGCTTTCGGCGCGGATACTGGAGCAGGAACACGCAGCTTATCCGGAGGCGATTGCGCGGGTGTTGAGCGGCAAGTACCGTGTCGCAGGGCGGCGGTATCTTCCGGCCGATTAGCTGCGACTGCATCGAGCCGATTAGGTGGTCTGACCGCCTCGACCCTGAAGGTCACGTGCGTCGCCAAGGGTGACCTTGATATCCATGCGCTTGCGCCCACGGAAGATGGTGACGGTGACGGTGTCGCCGGCGCGATGTGCGTTCATGGCGGCGGAGAGATCCTGCGGGCTGGTGATCTCTTCGCCATCCATAGCGATGATGAGGTCTCCGCCAAGCATGACAGGCATGTTGCCTTTGTAGGCCTTCTGGGTTCCGCCATGGAGGCCAGCCTTTTCGGCGGCTCCGCCGGGAAGGACGCGCTCGATGAGGATGCCGTAGTCGGCGGGAAGGCCGATCTGCTCGGCGTCGTCAGGCCCGATCGGCAGAGTCACGATGTCGAGCGTCGGACGGCGGATGTAGCCGTACTTCGCGTAGTCGTCGAGGATGGCGCGGGCTGTGTTAATCGGAATGGCGAAGCCGATGCCGGAGCTTTGATCGGCGCCGTTGGAGGCAATCATTGTGGTGATGCCGATGACCTCGCCGCGTGAGTTGAGCAGCGGGCCGCCGGAGTTGCCGGGGTTGACGGCGGCGTCGGTCTGGATGGCGTCTTCGATGGGACTGCCGTTGGGGCTGCGGATGGAACGAATGGCGGAGATGATGCCGCGCGTCATGGTTCCGTTGAGGCCGAAGGGATTGCCAATGGCGTAGACGCGCTGGCCGACGACGAGATTGCGCGAGTCAGAGAGCGTGACAGGCGTGAGGTTGGGGGCATCGATCTTGATGAGGGCGAGGTCGTGGTTCTTGTCGAGGGCCAGGACGCGCGCCTTGTACTTGTGCTTGTCCGACAGCATGACCTCAAGCCGCTGCGCGTTGCCGATCACGTGGTTGTTGGTGAGGATCAGGCCCTCTTTGGTGAGAACGAAGCCGGAGCCCTGGCCCTCCTGGGGAACCGGGCCGTAGAAGAAGTCGAAGGCGACCTCGGTGGAGGTGATGTTGACGACCGAGGGAAGGGCCTTCTTGTAGACGCCGATGTTCTGCTGTTCCTCGGTGTCGAAGGCGGGAGCGGCGGAGGCGTTGGTGAGTTGAAAGCTGCCGCTGGGACCAGTGACGGTCGAGGTGGTGGTGGCGTCAGCCGCTGGGGTGTGTTGAAGCCAAGGGAAGAGCTTCCCGGTGGACGACGAGTGCGTCGTCACGTAGTAGAAGCCGGAGAGAAGCAGCAGAACAAGCAAAACGGGGCGCAATTTCATAATGAGTTACCCGGGAGTTCCTTCCATCGCGGCCATTTGCACGGCCGGCCCTGCAGTTATTGTAATTGGCGTGGCATAAGGAGTCCCCGGCGGCGCAAGTCCTTCCACTAGAGCGTGGTGTTTGCTGAGGCGAACTGGAACATGGGCCAGAGCTCTTCGATCTGCTGCTCGAGCTCTTCGACAGGGCCGTCGTTGGCGAGGACGAAGTCGCTGAGGGGAATCTTCTCGTCGTCAGGCATTTGCTGGGCTAGACGACGGCGGGCTTCGGCCTCCAGTTCGCGGCGTCTCTCGGTTGTGACGGAGTCGGTGCCGGCAATGCGTTGGACATATCGATTGACCTTCACCTCTTCGGAGGCCGCGACGAGAATGATGCAGTCGAAGCGCGTGCGCCAGGGAGCAGGAGTTTCGCCAGAGGCTGGCTCTCGCATGTTTGGTTTCGAAGATGAGAGCGGACTCCACGATGACGACTGCGGCCGGGTCTTCTTCGAAGATCTCCCGAGCTAGAGCGGCCTGCTCGGCGATGGTGGCGGGATGGATGATGGCGTTGAGCTCTTCGACGCGGCCCTCTGCGAATGCAAGTCGCGCGAGCTCGGAGCGGTTAAGCTGGCCGTCGGGAAGAACGACGCTCGAGCCGAAGTGTTGAACGATGGAGTCGTAGACCGCTTCGCCCGGTTGCATCAGGTCGCGCGCGATCTCGTCGGCCTGCAGGACGTAGGCGCCATGCTGCGCGAAGAGCATGGCTGCGGTGGACTTGCCGCTGCCGAGGCCGCCGGTAAGTCCGATGCGCAGCATCGGGTTACCGGCTCTCCGTAGCGATGCCGCGGCGGAGTTTGGCTGCTTTGACGGTGTTGTGCATCAGCATGGCGATGGTGAGGGCTCCGACTCCTCCGGGGACCGGCGTGTAGGCGCCGGAGATAGCGAAGGCAGCAGGGTCGATGTCGCCTACGATGACGGAGCCGCGCTTGGCGAAGGTAGCTGCGCGCTCGGCATCGCCCGCGAAGAAGCGCTGGACGTCTGAGGAGTCGGTGAGACGGTTGATGCCGACGTCGATGAGGATTGCGCCTGGTTTAACCATCTCGGGGGTGACGTAGCCGGGACGTCCGATAGCGGCGACCAGGATGTCGGCGTTACGTGTGACGGCGGGCAGGTCACCGGTCTTGCTGTGGCAGACCGTGACGGTTGCGGACTCGTTGAGCAGTAGCAGCGCCACCGGCTTGCCCACGATGTCGGAGCGTCCGATGACCACGGCGTTCTGGCCGGCAATGGGCAGCTTGCTGCGCTTGAGGATCTCGATGATGCCTGCCGGTGTGCAAGGCTGGAGGCCGGGTTGCCCGCTTTGAAGCCGACCGGCGTTGACGGGATGGAAGCCATCGACGTCCTTATCCGGAGAGACGGCTTCGAGCAGGCGCTTGGTATCGACGTGCTTGGGTAACGGAAGCTGGATAAGGATGCCGTCGATATCATCGCGGGCGTTCAGGTCGGCGACGAGCGCCAGCATCTCGTCCGTCGTTATGGTGTCGGGCGGGGTAAGCATCTCGCTGTAGATGCCGAGTTCGCCGCAGGTCTTGACCTTGCTGCGGACGTAGATCTGCGATGCGGGAACTTCGCCGACGAGAATGACGGCGAGACCTGGACGGATGCCGCGCGCGGAGAGGTCAGCGACTTCACGACCGACTTCGGCCTTGATCTCGGAGGCGATTGCGACTCCGTCGAGGATATGGGGAAGATTTTTCATGCTGAAACTATGGTATCGCGGGCGCGTTGCGGTGGCGTTGTTCGCGTGAATGTGATGGCGCTGTAAAAGTTAGACAGAATTTTGACGATGCTGCGACGGAACTTTTCACGATCTCTCTTGCGTACAAATAGGTGCGAGCGCGATGTATCCTGCGGACGCGGTGATTGCGTCTAATGGGCAACGGGTCGCGCAGTCCTGATTTTTGCGTAGAGGAGAGGCGATGACAACAGTAAGGCCAACCGGAGTCGAGAAGTTCTCAGAGGCAGATCTTGCGGGTCTGCGTGAAGAGCTGCTGCACTCGAACTTTGACTCGTGGCAGGCCGCTGACCTCATCAGCCACTACCTGACGGTGCGCGGATACGGAGTCTCCAGCAAGGCGGCACGTACGACGGCGTCGAGGCTGGAGGTTGAGGGATACTCCGTGGAGCGCATGCAGGAAGAGTTCGAAAAGCTTGCCATGGTGATGTAGCTCCCCCTTATGCTGTTGGCGAGGGGCGTTATGGAGACGGTTCGGCTCATCTCAAGTCATCCAAAGATTGTTGAGCGCTCGGCTTTGTTTCGCGGCAAGGGTGTTGTTGTGGACGCATCGCCGCTTGAGAAGCTCTCGTCGGTTGTGGGCGAGATGGCGCGGCTGAATCCTGCGATTCTTGTGCTGGATCTGGACAAGACGCCCTCGCGCGGGCGTGAGATCGCCATTGCGTTGAGAACGAGCAAAGCGGCGCGACATATCCCAATTCTCTTTGTGGGCGGACTTCCCGAGAAGGTAGAGCGGATTCGCGCAGAGATTCCGGACGTTCACTTTGCAGAGTGGGAGGAAGCCCATCAGAAGGCAGAGCAGATTTTGAAGGAGCCTCGGATGATGCATGCGGCGATGCCGCAGCGCAATTACTCCGCCACGCCGTTGCCCACGAAGCTGGGGATACGCGCGCGGATGCAGGTGGCTCTGGTGGGAGCGCCCGAAGATTTTCAAGAGATGCTGGGAGAGCTGCCCGAACGAGCGTGCCTGGTAAAACGCATCACTTCGAAGACGGAGCTCGGCCTGTGTTTTGTGCGTTCATGGGCAGAGTTGAGCGGAACGGTAGACCTGCTGGCTGCGCAACTTCCGGTGGGAGCCTCAGTTTGGCTGGTGTACCCGAAGCGCGGGGCGCGGCAGGCATCTGATCTGAACGAAAACGTTGTGCGGGACGCCGGATTGGGTGCTGGGTTGGTGGACTACAAGGTGTGCTCTATCGATTCGGAGTGGAGCGCGTTGAAGTTTGCCCATCGCAAGAAGTAACAGCGTGCGCCGCAGTGCATAATCAAAGACATGCCGTCGCTCTGGACTCCTACGAACTGGCCGCAACGTCTCTCCGAACTTCTTGCCTCAACAGGTGAACTGAAGGAAGCTCCCCTACGTCGCGACGTGCGGTCGCTGGGAATGCTGCTGGGCGAGGTCCTGAAGGAGCAGTCCGGCGTGGAACTGTATGGCGCGGTGGAAGAGCTTCGCCGCACAGCGATTGCCCGGCGCGAGGCCGATGCGACCGGGGATGCAGCGACAGCTGCAGCGCACTTACAACAATCGCTGGGCAGCGTGCATGGACAGGCCGATGATCTTACGCGTGCGTATCAGCTGGCGCGGGCTTTCAGTTTTTACTTCGAGCTGATCAACCTGGCGGAGACAAACCATCGCAAGCGTCGTCGCCGGGCGAGCCAGATGAATGACGCTGCTCCGCAGCGAGGCGACCTACGCGGAACGTTGCGTCGTTTGCGCGAGGCTGGCGTCGATGCGAAGCAGGCGATGGCGCTTCTGGGGCGTATCACGATTGCGCCCGTGTTTACGGCGCATCCCACAGAGGTCGCGAGGCGGTCGGTGATGTTCAAGCGACGTCGCATCTCTGACCTGCTGGAACGCCTCGACCGTATCGCTGTGCCGGAAGAAGAACTGGAAGCTCTGGAGCGCGAGGTTACGGGGGAGATTACGGCGCTGTGGCAGACAGATGACGTGCGCAGTGCTAGACCGACGGTGCGAGACGAGATTCGCATGGCGCTGGACTACTACGAGGCTTCGCTCTTCGACACACTGCCTGTTCTCTACTCCGAGGTGGCGGCCGCGCTTGAGGAGGAGTATCCCGGCGAGCATTCGGCCATCGCGGAGTTGCCGCAGCTGGTTCGCTTCGGATCGTGGATCGGAGGCGATCGCGACGGCAATCCCTTTGTGACGGCACAGACGACGCGCGAGGCGCTCGTAATGGCCCAAGGACTGCTGTTGGGACACTACCGGCGTCGACTACAGTATGTCTTCGAGCAGCTGGGAAGCTCGACGCAGCAAGTGCCGGTCTCGAAAGAGCTGCAGGCATTATTGGATCGATACCTGGGGCAGTTGCGAACTGCGGGTCAGACGGCGCTCGAGGAACGATTCCACTTTGAGTATCTGCGGTTGCTTATTGCATGCATCATGATGCGGCTGGGCGCTACGCCGCAGAGTTCGGTGCCATTGCCTGCGAACCCGGCGCTGTGTCCATATACTCGCTCTGCGGATCTACTTGCAGATTTGACGGTACTTCGCGCGAGCCTGATGGAGAACCGCGGCGAGCGGTTGGCGCAGATGTTGATCGATCCGCTGCTGATTGAGGTGCGGACGTACGGACTGCATCTACAGACACTGGATATCCGGCAGCATGCGCGGGTGCATGCTGCGGCGGTAGGCGAGATCGCAGGATGCGCCGAGAAGAGCACCGATGCTTCGGGTCTTATGCTGCCTGCGGCACTTTCGCCGCAGACAGCGGAGGTACTCGATACCTTTCGCGCGATCGCGGAGCTGAAGAAGCAGTTTCCGGCGGACGCGATTCAGCTGTACGTCATTAGCGGAGCAACTAGCGCCGAAGATGTGCTGAACGTGTTGTGGCTAGCGCGGCTGGGCGGCGTGCGAGTGGAGGCGGACGGGGAAGATCCGGGTCTGCAACCGGTGCCGCTGTTTGAGTCGATCGAAGACCTACAGAATGCCCCGGCGATCATGCGCAGGCTGTGGTCGAGCGAAGCTTATCTGCCGCTGCTGAAGTCGTGGGGACACAGGCAGGAGATCATGCTGGGCTACTCGGACTCGAACAAAGACGGCGGCATGATCACGAGTACCTGGGAGATATGGAAGGCGCATCGCGAGTTGCATCGTGTTGCGGCCGACTGCGGTGTGACGCTGCGGCTGTTCCATGGTCGCGGCGGCACGGTAGGGCGCGGTGGCGGACCGACGCACCGGGCGATCTTTGCGCAGCCGGTGGACAGCTTCTCGGGCGAGCTGCGGCTGACGGAGCAGGGCGAAGTGCTGAACTGGAAGTACTCCGACGTTGTGCTTGCCGAACGCAACTTGGAACTGATGATTGCTGCTTCGCTTGATGCGTTGGCGCGGCCGGATGCGGTTTTGCAGAAAGGATGTTCGGTTCCGCACCTTACGGGCGAGATCACACCCGCCTGGGAGGCCGCGATGGAGCGGCTCTCGGCGACCTCGTATGAGTTTTACCGGCAAGCACATCATCGACGATCCGGAGACGTTTACGTACTTCGAGCAGGCGACTCCGGTGGCAGAGCTTGAGAACGCTCGCATCGGCTCGCGCCCGACGAAGCGGACGGGCAAGAAGTCGATGGCTGACCTGCGCGCGATTCCCTGGGTCTTCGGGTGGATGCAGTCGCGGCAGCTGGTACCGGCGTGGTTCGGGGTGGGGCATGCTATCGAGGAGTTCGTGAAGGCGAATCCCGACGGCCTGAAGCAGCTGCAGACGATGGCGAAGGAGTTCCCGCTGTTCGTCGACATCATCCGCAATGTTGAGATGGCGCTGGCGAAGTCTGACTTCGGGATCGCGAAGCTGTATGCATCGCTAGTTGAGGATGAAGGGCTGCGCGAGCGTGTGTACTCGACGTTGAAGTACGAGTTCGATCTGACGCAGAAGATGCTGCTGGCGGTGACCGGGCAGCAGCGTCTGCTACAGACGAACCCTGTCCTGGAGCGCTCGATCCGGCTGCGTAATCCTTATGTGGACCCGATGAGCTTGATCCAGGTGGAGCTGATTCGCCGGAAGCGCAGCGCGACTGCGAAGGGCGAGGCGGTGTCGCCGGAGCTGGATCGTGCGATCTCGGCGACGATCAACGGCATCAGCGCGGGGCTCAGGAATACGGGCTGAGTGCGGGTACATCCGGGTGGCGGCGGAGGTACCACTCACCGGCGAGATAGGTGACGCCGAAGCCGATCCAGAAGGCGATGCCGAAGAACTGGCGCGGCTCCAGGTGGGTCAATCTTGCGGTGGCGAAGAAGACCCCATGATGGGGCGCGTGGTTGCGATGCCTAGAAGGACGGCGATGGCTCGCAGCATCCACTCGCGGTAGTGCGGCTCGCGCTTACGGAAGAGCGCGAAGGCTCTTGCGAATGAGAAGAGAAAGATGCCGTCGAAGACGATGATGGCGGAGAGTTCGGTTGTCCCGCCCACCGGGTTGGCTACCATCGGGATCGCGGTGAGACCGACGATGGTTCCGAGAGCGAAGAGGAGCCAGGTTATTCGGCGGTGGACGGGCTCGTTGCTCCGCATCCTGGCGGAGAACCAGAGCGGCAGCAGGAGGACGAAGACGAGTGCCGGGATGATGTGGGCGAGCGTGAGGCCTTTGCGGGCGGCGAAGGCGGCGTCGAGGTCAGCGTACTGGCCGACCCTCGATGACGTGCTGACGATCAGGAGAGCTACGATGCGGCGCAATGCTGCTGCGGCGGCGATGAAGCAGAGGATGTAGAGGACCGGACGCGTCCATGAAGAGTGCTGGCCCGGGTGTTCGGTGGTGCGGGTTGGCGTCATGCGATCTCCTCGCGAGCCGTCGGATGTGACGGCTCGCTGGCGATCGTCTTTGGCCCTCGCGTACTGGCAGCCCTAGGCCTTTTTGTTTAGAAGCCTTGGTCGGGACGGAAGGCGGTCGCCTTGTTCTTAACAAACGTTACGGCGATGGGCTTGCCTAAGTTCGCGTAAACGACGAGGCGGTTTCCGTAGTCGTTGGATAGGCTCTTGGAGACCTGGCCGAGGGCCATCTGGGTCTGGCGCTCGCTCATGCCGAGGATCATCTGGTGTTCGTCGATGGCCTTCCAGACTTCGGGCCCCCAGTGCTTATAGAGTTCGTGCGGGTCGTCGTAGAAGAAGATCTCGTCGAGTTTGAAGTCGTACAGGCCGTTCTCGTGGTGCCCGACGGGGACTCCGTAGAGCTTGTCGGGCGTGGGGGAGCCGGGCATGGTGAAGAGCATGAGGACCTGGCGGTCGCCGCCGGGGATGCGATGGGTGGCGGAGGCGGGGGCTACCTGCTCGACGAAGCCTTTTACTTCGAGCTTCTGGGCTCCGAGTAGGGTGCCAACGCTTTTGGAGTAGTCGACGTGCTTTCCGGAGGCGGGGTAGTAGTCCATCTGGCCGCCGGCGGAGACCCAGACGGGCTGGCCGACGAGGTCCTTGGTGTCGGCCATCTTGTCCTGGCGCTTCTTCTTGAGGAAGACCAGATCGTCGTCTGCAATCTTTTCCCGGGCGGGTGCGGCTACGGTGGGTTCGGGGGCGTGACGCTCGCGGTAGATCATTCCTACGCGGACGCCGACAACTGCAATCAGTACAAAGGTTCCGCCGATGGCGGCCTTCTTTCCGTTTTCCATGTCTCTCCGTGCGAGTGGATTATGGTCGCAACGACCCTAGATGATGGGGAGCTGTGGATACAACCGGTATCCTCCCCTCCCTCGCTTTTTGTGCAAAGTCTTCAAAACACGTGGTTTAGGTCTGGACTTCGGCAGTAAAGTCTTCAAAAGGCAGGAGATAGCTCTAAGTCGCTGTATCCAAGTGGTTTGTTGCCGAGCGGCAAATCCTTGAGGATTATCCAGCTATTTCTATTCTATCGAATCAAAGCTAATTAATCGGCAATTGTATGTAGTTGATTATGCGAGAGTTGACCAGGTCAGGGGCTTGACAGGAGTTTTTCGGGGAAATTTCGCGGACGGGATTGCTAACTGCTGATTATGCGATGGTTAGGTGAGGTGTATCTTGCTTTGCGTCATCCCTTTGAGATCTCTTGCGGAACTAAACGGGTTTAGTTGGAGGCGGCGGTTGGGCTGGTTTGCTTTGCGGGGACGGTGGCGGTGATGTCGGTCATGTCTCCGCGAAGGATGAGAGGCATGTCGACATTTCCGTAGGTCTTCAAGGACTCGTTCATTCTCAAGGGGCGAATCGGGAGCGGTTGAACCAGGGGGTGGCGGCGGTTCGGAGTTTCCTGTTACATCGCGGGCGTTTGTGACGCGGAGGATATAGTCGCCCTCGGGGATAAGCTCGAAGTGGAAGAGACTGACTGCACTATCGACGACGGTGGACGCGATGGATTTTTTGTTGATGGCGGCGATAAGTTCAACGGTTGCGGCATTGACTAAGTGGTCGTTGGCCTCTGCGGCTACGCGGCCGGTGAGCTTGTGCAGCTTGCCGATAGGAAGGGTCATGTCCTGACCGGTACGTTCTTCATCACCGCTTAAGGTGAAGGTGGCGGCTTGGTCGATATATGGGGTGCCGTTGCTATAGAAGGCGGGATTTCGATTCACCGATTGTCCTAACAAAAGATTTGGAACCGCCTGCACGCCTCGCAGCGTCACTGATCTGATTGAGCCTGATGTTGAGAGTTAGCCTGAATGAGGTACGTGCCGGGGATCAAAGAGGTTGCCGGAAGAAGCCACGATCATCGGTTTCGAAGAACATCGCGACGTAAAAGGGAGCAATTTTCCATTCCCCATTTTCATCTTTGCTGAGCGTGATAACGATAACCTGCTGGCAGGAGCGCCATCGTCGTAAGTGATAGTTCCACTGACGGCGGCTGCGCGTTGAATTTGAACGTCGACGTGTGCGGTGGAAGCCTGCTCGATGGTGACGCGCGGAAAGGTTCGATCGATCAGTTCGGGCAGCCGCTCGGAGGATGGGTTTAGTTGCTGGTTGTGAAAACACCGCAAGAGGTTTGATATAGCCCTCTTGCTTAGCCGCTACGTAATAGGTGCCCGGAGGTACGCCGGTGATGGTGTAGGTGCCATCGAGAGCGGTTTCACCCGAGGCTGCGATGGTGTTCATCACCACCATAGGGATGCCTTGTGTGAAAGAGAGCGGGTTGGCGAGCCTGCTTTCACTGGGTCGGCGGGCATGAGTTCCACGGAGGCAAAGCGGGCGGGACGGCCAGTATCTCCACAGAAGACACGGCCAGTGACAGTGCCGTTGGCTTCGGGTGCGGCGTTAGAGGGCGTTTGGGCGGGGCAGGCTGTGGCGAGGAGCAAGGTGAAGAGGATATTTGTGAATCGCACGTTCGGTGTCTCCCTGGTGGAGCGCTGATAAGGGATTCAGGGTTTAGTTTGAGGCGGCGGTTGGGTTGGTTTGTTTTGCGGGGACGGTGGCGGTGATGTTGGTCATGTCTCCGCGGAGGATGAGGGGCATGTCAACGTTGCCGTAGGTTTCGAGGACGCGCTCCTTTTCGCGGGCGGGGAAGCCTGGGGGTGGCGGCATTGTGCCGGGTTGAGAGGTGTCGGGTTCCCATGTGACGTCGCGGGCGTTGGTGACGCGGAGGGTGTAGTCGCCTTCGGGGACGAACTCAAAGTGGAAGAGGCCGTCTTCGCGGTCGACGTTGGAGCGGGCGAGGGTTTTTTTGTCGGGGCCGTAGATGAGTTCGACATTGGCGGCGTTGACGAAGTGGCCGTTGGGTCCAGCGGCGACTCGGCCGGTGAGGCGGCGGAGCTTGCTGATGGGAAGGGTCATGTCGGTGCCGGTGCGCTCTTCGTCACCTTTGAGGGTGAAGGGGGTGGCCTCGTCCATGTGGGTTGTGCCGTCGCCGTAGAAGGAGAGCGAGAACCTGATGCTGCGCATGGCCATCTGGTTGGTGACTGCGGCCAGAGGTGTCGGTGACTCGAAGGTCTTCTCGTTCTCGAAGGCCGAGATCGGCGCGGAGGATATAGGTGTCGGGAAGCAGCGAGGCGATGCGGAAGTCGCCGCGATCGTCGGTGATGGATGTGAGGCTACGCGGTCCGGGGCGGGCCCGGCTGAGCGGAACCCATTTGCCGCTCTCGTCTTTATGAAGGAGGGTGACGAAGACGCCGCTGGCGGGGGTCTCGTCGTCGAAGGAGATGGTTCCGCTGACTGCGGCTCCGCGCTGGAGCTGGACGTCGGCGTGGGCGGTGGAGTCCTGCTCGACGGTGATCTTGGGGAGCGCCTGCTCGATGAGGTTGCGGACCTGGTCGGTGGGTTCGTCGAGTTGCTTTTCGAGTGAACATGTAGACGGGGTTGATGTAGCCGTCTTTGCGGACGGTGACGTAGTAGGTGCCGGGCGCGACATGGGTGAGGGTGTAACTGCCGTCGAGGTTGGTCTGGACTGCGGTGGTGACGGAGCTGACGGGGGCTGCGGGTTTCGAGGGTGAGGCGTTGAGGCTGGCTTTGTCGAGTCTGGCTTTGCTGGGATCGACGACGGGCATGAGGGAGACGCTGGCCATGCGGGCGGGACGGCCGGTGTCGCCGCAGAAGACGCGGCCGATGACGACGCCGTTGGGCTCGGGTGTGGGTGTGCCGGGAGTGATGGGGGTGGTCTGGGCGTGAGCGGCAGCGGTGGCGAGGAGAAGGGTGCAGAGAGGGCGTTGGGCTCGCACGTCTTAGGCTTCCTTTGAAGAGGCTGTGTGAATTGGACGACGCGGGACGAGGTTCGTCAATGAGATTTCATCAGCGGCGGTGGCGCGAGGATTGGTCGGACCTATATAGTTTTGTGCGCGAGGAGACGGTGCGATGAGAGGGAGTTCAATGAGATTCGTGGCGTGATGCGTGGGTTGGGTGTGGGGTTTGCGGTGGCCCTGTTTGCGGCGGGAAATGGGTTGGCGGAGACGAGTGCGGTGCAGCTCTTTCCGGCGAATGGAGCGAAGGGAGTGAATCCGGATACGCACCTGGTGCTGACGTTTTCGGCGGCACCGGCGATTGGGAGGTCCGGCCAGATACGGATTTTTGATGCGGCGGATCACACGCTGGTGGACACGCTGGATATGAGCGTTCCGGCGGGACCTGATCCGGCGCATCGGGTGGGGACGCCGGTGATCGATCCGAATCCGCCTACTCCGACGACGACTACGCCGGCGGTGAAGGAGGCTCCGGCTGATCTGCACAGCTATCAGCTGAATACGATTGGCGGGCTGGCGGACTTTCATTTTTATCCGGTGATCGTGCATGGGAATGTGGCGACGATCTATCCGCATAACGGTGTCCTGAAGTATCACCACAGGTATGTGGTGGAGATGGATGCGGGTGTGCTGACTCCGGCGTCGGGTGAGTTTGCGGGGTTTGCGAAGGGGCACGAGTGGACGTTTGCGACGAAGGCTGCGGGCCCGAAGACGGATGCGACGCGGGTGCTGGTGGCGGCGGATGGGTCGGGCGACTTCAACACGGTGCAGGGCGCCGTGGATTATGTGCCGGCGAATCCGGCGAAGCGGGTGACGATCTTTGTGAAGAACGGGACGTATGAGGAGATTGTGTTCTTTCAGAAGAAGTCGAACCTGACGATTGAGGGCGAGGATCGCGAGAAGGTGCAGGTGGGGTATGGGAATAACAGCGCGTTCAATCCTCCGATGCCGGGGCCGTCGCGGCGGTGTGCGTTTTCTGTGTATGACTCGAACGGGATTGAGCTTAAGAATTTCTCGGTGAGCAACTATGCGTATGGGCAGGCGGAGGGGCTGCTGGTTTATGGGCAGAAGGTGATCGTCAGGAACGTAAACATCAAGGGCTCAGGCGATGCGCTGAACCTGCGCGGGACGATCTACCTGACGGACAGCAGGATTGTTGGGGACGGCGACACGATTCTGGGGGTAGGGGCGGCGTTCTTCAATCACTGCGTGATCGAGTCGATTGGGCCGTATATGTGGATTCGTAACACGGATGCGAACCACGGGAACGTGTTTGTGAACTGCACGTTTATTACGCGGCAGCGGCCGCTGCCGTGGCAGCGCTCCGGCAAGCGGAAGTGACAACGCGGCTCCGGCGGCCGGCGGTGGGTGCGGTGCTGGCGCGGCTGCCGAATAATCATGGGCTGAACTATCCGTATGCGGAGGCGGTGCTGATCAACTGCAAGCTGGGTGGGGTTCCAGCAGAGGGATGGGGGCCGGTTGAGGCGGATACGGCGCACCTGCATCTGTGGGAGTACAACAGCACGGATCTGGAGGGGAAGCCGCTGGATGTGAGCAAGCGGCTTGCGGCTTCACGACAGTTGACGAAGCCCGCGGATGCAGAGGCGATTGCAAACTACTCGAAGCCTGCGTTTGTGCTGGGTGGATGGGATCCTTTGGCGGGGAACTAGGCGAGGGAGAACTTCGAAGACTCCCGACGAAGCTTCGGTTGCAAGCAGGCGAAATGCGGGTTTCCTCGGCTCCGCTGCGCTTCGCTCGGAATGACACATCGACGTGCTGGGAACTTACGCTAATGCGCCGACTGCGTGCGGGAAGCGGAGAGCTCGGCGGGGTGGAGGAGTTGGGAACGGAGCAGCCGGGGGCGGCGATGTATTTGGCGCCGACGGCTGCGCGTGCGGACTTCCACTGGTCACGCATCTGGTCGGCGGTGAGGTTCTTGAAGTCGATCTCGTCGACGCCGCCGGCGATGGTCTGCGAGTAGATCTTGCGGGCGTCGGCGATGGGGATGCCGCTCTCTTTGACGGAGTACTGAAGGACGGGAACGTTGAAGTCGCGGAACTGATCGAGGTAGGGGCGGTCGAGGTTGTGCAGGTGAAGGACGGTGAGCTTCGTGTCGGCGAGGGCGTCGATGACACGCTTGTCGTAGGGGCGGCTGAAGCGGTTGTAGTCGGAGACGGGGCCGTAGTCGGTGTGGGAGTTGAAGATGCTGACGAGCACGCCGGAGGAGCCGATCTCTTTGGAGCGATGGATGTGGTTGATGGTGGATTGCGTGATGGCCTCGAGAGCGGTGTGCCACTGGTCGGTGTGGTGGCGCTGGAAGTCGTGAAGGTCGTTGATGATCTTCATGGTCTCGGCGCGGGAGTTGCCGAGTTTGGCGTACTCGGGCTGCGACTGGAAGAGGATCATGGCGGTCATGTAGGGGCCGTAGAGGGTGTCGATGAAGTAGGCGTCGCCGTTGAGGTTGTCGCGGATGATGCGTGAGGGTCTCGAGCTGCTGGGGGTACGGGGAGTCGAGGGGTTTGAGCTCCCACCATTTGCCGGTCGTTCGATTGCGGGTAGTCGAAGTCGTTCATGACTTTGACGATGTCGGTGTTGTAGGCGCGATGAAAGTGCGAGGTGGTCCTGGGCTTCGAGCTGCGCGGTGGGGCGCTTGTAGTGGAGATAGAAGGTGAAGGGAGGGCGATCGACGTCCTGTCCGGCGAGGGCGCGGTCGACGCGCTCTTTGTGGGTGAGTTTGCCGGTGTTGGAGAAGGCCGTGCGCGAGAGCGCGAGGCTGGCGGTGGTTGCGGCGGCGGAACGCAGGAACGTGCGTCGGTTCATCGATCGGTTCTCCGGAAGCGGTACGGCGATGCCATTCTAGCGTTGAGGCGGAAGAGAAGCTGAAGATTTTGAGAGGGGCTGTTTGTTTGCAAGCTCAGCCGTGCGCGTGGTGATGATGGCCGAGTTGCGAGGGGTGGGATCCCTTGGCCGGGAACTAGCTCTTTGGCCGGACGTCCATGCCGAAGTCGCTCTGGATTCGGCTGTACCAGGTTTCGTCGTCGGCGGCGTTGAGGTCGACCCACTGCTCGTCGGTCATGGAGGCGCGCCAGCCGAGGAAGCCGGCTGCGTCGGGGCCTACGGGGTGGCGGAGCTGCCACGTGTCGCCCTGCGCGATCTCGAGGATTTTATCGGCGACGAGAGTGGGTGGTGCGGGGTTCTGAAGAGAGGCGGCGAAGAGATTCGAGAATCGCGCGTGCTGCTTGTAGGCTGAGGCTTCGGGCTGATCGCTGATGCTGCGCGCCATGCCGGTGTCGATGATTCCGGGTTCGACGAGAGCGACACGTACGCCGAAGGTCTTCATCTCGCCGGCGAGGGCTTCGGTAAGAGCTTCGAGGGCCCACTTGGAGGCCATGTAGGCGGTGAGCGGAGGACTAGTGATGCGGCCGGCGACGGAGCTGATGTTGATGATGCAGCCGCTGCGTCGCGTGCGCATCTCGGGGACGACGGCCTGAACGCAACGGATGGTGCCGAAGTAGTTGGTCTCCATGGGGGCGCGGAAGTCGGCGAGGGAAAGCTCTTCGATGGCGCCGGAGCGTTCGATTCCGGCGTTGTTGACGAGGACGTCGATGGGGCCGTGAGATTTCTGAATCTCGGCGACAGCGTCTTTGACGGACTGGTCGGAGTCGACGTCCATCTTCGAGATGAGGATGGGGAGCTTCTCTTTGGCGGCCGTGTCGGCGAGTGGTGACTGCGACGGTGTGCGCATGGCGGCATGGACCTTGTAGCCCGCGCGGGCGAAGGCCAGAGCAGTGTCGAATCCGATTCCCTTGCTTGTCCCGGTAATGAGTACGGAGGGCATAGGCGGTCCTTGTGTGGTTTTGAACAACAGTACCGTGTTTTGGGACGTTTGCGTATTGCGAGAGGTGATGAAACAGAAGGGATTAGTCGATGGGTTCGGCGGTGGCGAGCTCGCGCTCGGCGTTTTGAAGGGACTCGGCAGTGAGGGCGTCGGCGCGACGAAGCTGGGGAAAGAGGACGGCGGCCGAGGCGGTGACCAGGAGGGAGCCGATGCCTCCGATGACGACGGCGCGGACAGCGCCCCACCACTGTGCGGTGAGGCCAGATTCGAACTCGCCGAACTCGTTGGAGGCGCCGACGAAGAGCCAGTTGACGGCGGAGACGCGGCCACGCATCTCGGGCGGAGTGGCGAGCTGAAGCATGGAGGAGCGGACGACGACGGAGAACATGTCGCTGGCTCCCGTGACGAGGAGAGCAGCGAGGGAAAGGTAAAGGTTACGGGAGAGGCCGAAGACGATGGTTGCTATGCCGAAGATGGCGACGCAGGTGAGCATGGTGGTGCCAGCGCGGCGACGGATGGGCTTAGCGACGAGGACGAGAGAGACGATGAGCGCGCCGACGGAGGGCATGGCGCGAAGGAGGCCAAGGCCGCGGGGGCCGGCGTGGAGGATTTCAGTGGCGAAGATGGGAAGGAGGGCGACCGCTCCCCCGAGCATGACGGCAAAGAGGTCAAGGGAGATGGAACCGAGGAGGAGTTTGGTGCGCCATACGTATTCAAGCCCGGCGAGGATCGTGCGAGTAGAGAAGGAGCCAGCCTTGCGTTCGACGGGGGCGGGACGGATCATGCCGACGAGAACGAGAAAGCCGCAGAGCATGATGAGGGTGAGGAGATAGACGATGGGCGCTCCCTGCCATTGCTGGAGAGCTCCGGTGAGGGGAAGCGTGAAGAGGAGTCCACCGATGGCGGGGCCAGACATATTGGCGATCTGGTAGATGGTGGCTCCCCATGTGACGGCGTTGACGAAGTGGTGCTTGGGGACGAGTGAGGGGAGCAGAGCGCTGGCTGCGGGCCCAGAGAAGGCGCGACCGAGACCGATACCGACGAGCACGGTGTAGATGGGCCAGATGCGTCCGGCGTGCAGCATGCCTGGGGTGATGGAAAGCCAGAGTAGCGCGGCGGTGCAGACTGCCTGCAAGGCGTAGCAGGCGAGGATGATGCGGCGCCTGTCGTAGCGATCGGCGGCATGGCCGGCTGCGAGCATGCAAATAAGGCCAGGGAGGAAGAGGGCGAGGCCGGTGAGGCCGAGCTTCAGCGCAGAGTGGGTGATCTGGTAGACCTGCCAGGCGACGGCGACCGACTGCGCTTCGGCCCCGACGATAACCATGAGCCGCGCGGACTGGTACAAACGGAAGTTGCGCGAACGGAAGGCGTCGCCCGCACGAATGGGCGTTCGACTGTCGGCGTCTGCCATATGTTTATGGTTGCATACTTTGCCACGAGGGGTCTGGCGAGGGGGTGCGCGCCGGAAAGCGACTTCTGACACAACTTAAGTGTTACCCCATTGGCTATATCGCGCGGCCATTTGTCATCTTATTGTTTGTGTACGCCTGTTTTATTTTTTTGCGAATGGATACAACCATCTGATGGAGAGGGTTGATTGAGATTTCAGACGACGGATCGTGTGCCGTGTGATGATGCCGAGCTCGTGCTCGCGGTACTGGAAGACCGTCTGCACACCCTGGGTGCACGCGAGGTGGTGCGGGATGGCCGGAGAATCACTTTGTTCGGCCTGGGACCGTCTCCTCGTGCCATCAATCCACGCGATAAGACGATGATCGAAGTCAACGCTGCGGATGGAGTGACGACTATCGACGCAGACGTGAGCTTCCAGGCTTCTTCCTTTTTGGGAGAGGCTCCGCAGGACCAGATTGTGATGAGCAAGCTTGAGCGTGTGTTTGACGAGATCAAAGCGGAGCTTGGTCTGAATGGAAGACGAGTGGGCGAGGGGATTGTGCCGCTCCGGAAGATCGTTCCGATCAAGAGCGTGCCGGTTGAGTCGTTTGTCGCCGTTGCGAATCATCCAGAGGAGTTCGTTCTTCCGGAGACAACGGTAGAGATTCTTGCGGAGACTGAGACGGTGGCTGCGCCGCACGATGTTTCAAGTGCGGTCATTGAGGAAACGCCGATAGCGGAGACTGCGCCGGAGCCGATAGCGGAGATTGCAAGAGTTGAGGATGGGCCTGCAGAGGCAATTGGGATAACGAACGTTGACGAGGATCCAGTAGACGGTTTGCCGAGTAGCTGCAGCCCTTGATTCTGCGTCGATCGTTGAGCAGGATTCGATTCGCATTGTCTTTGCTGAGCCTGAGCCGAGTCCCTGAGCCAGCGCCAGAGACTGTGGCTGTTCGCGATGTTGAGCCTGTCGCGATCATCGATCCTGAACCGATTGTGTTGACCGAGCCCAAACCGGTCGCCGTTGCGAAGGCCGAGACAGTCGTGGATGCGGCACCGCCAGTTTCCGTTCCTGTGCAGAGAAAGCAGGAGGCTGAGCGCTGGGTCTCAGATGCGCTCTCAGGGCTTGATGAAAAAGAGCCTACTACGTGGCGACGGATTGGCTGGACGGCGGCTGCGGTTGGTCTTGTTTCGCTCGCGATCTTCGGCGCCCGAGACCTGGTGGATCTGGACAAGACGCAAGATACGGGTGCGGCTCCGGCGACGGTTTCGGCGATGACGTCGACACCCGTATCGGCAGCGTCACCCTCACCGATGACAGCAGCGGCCACGACAACGACGCCCACTCCTGAGGCTAAGTCATCGATACCAGAGGAGCCGGATGATCCTGCCGAAGTGGTGAAGCAGTGGGGGCTGGCGATGCAGTCGCGTGATGCGTCGGCGCAGGCGGCGTTTTATGCGGATACGGTTGGGCGCTACTTTCTGCGGAGCAACGTGCCAAAAGATGCGGTACAGGCAGATAAGCAGGCGGAGATCGACAAGCGGAAAGATTCGTGGGCGATAGCGATGGACCGGGTGAAGATAAATCGCGAAGGCGATCGAGCCACTGTCAGCCTGGTGAAGCATTTCACGACGCAGGGAGAGGGCGACTCTGCGTCGGAGTGGTTTGTACCAACGCAACTGAAGTTGAAACGCGAGGATGGCCGATGGCGCATCGTCTCGGAGCGCGCCCTTGGGTGGGCGACCTCGCTGGATGATTTAGACGGCTGAAGGTTTAAGCGACGCTACTTCTTTTTGAGTAGGGCGAGGACCTCTTCGGCGTGGCCTTCGGGCTTGACCTCTTCGAACGTGTGGATGAGGCGCTGGTCGGGACCGATGAGGTAGGTGGTGCGCTTCACGCCTTTGACGAGCTTGCCGTACATGTTCTTCGGCTTGATGAGGTCGTAGCGATTGATCAACTCCATCTGGTCGTCGGCGAGCAGGTCGTAGGGAAGGTCGTACTTGTCCTTGAACTTCTTCTGGTCTTTGACGGTGTCGCGGGAGATGCCGAGGACGACGATGCCGGCCTTCTTGAACTTGGTGAAGGCGTCGCGGAAGCCGCAGGACTCGATGGTGCAGCCGGGAGTGTCGGCGCGGGGGTAGAAGAAGAGGACGACGGGCGAGCCCTTGAAGTCGGATAGGGAGACGTCTTTGCCGTCCTGGTTTTTGAGGGTGAAGTCTTCTACGAGATCGCCGGGATTCATGTGGATTCCTTTATGAAGAAGCTGAGAGAAAGTTTATCGCTAACCGGGTGACGGCGTGTGAGGTAGGTTTGACAGTGCCGAAAAGGCTTTCGTAGTCTGCCATGAATCAAAGTTGTCTTTTGCGGGTGGGATCGAATTGAGACCTTGGTGAAATCGCGCTGTTCGAGCAGCTGGGGCGGTTTCGTTTGCCGAGAGCAAGGCGCGTCAACAACAAGCAGATCAGGAGAGAGTCAATGGATCGCAGGTCATTCTTGCAGAGTGCAGCGGGCACAATTGCTGCGGCGTCGATGCGTCCCACGGAGGCGCTCGCTGCGCCGGCAAAACAGGACAAGATGATCGGCATTCAGGTGGGCGCCGTTTCGTTTGCGGATGAGGGAGTGCCTAAGGTCTTGGATGAATGCCAGAAGAGCGCGGCTGTCGACACGCTTTTCGTCGCGACGTTTACGTATGGGCGGGGTATCGCGGGCCGGCAGGTCCCTGGGCAGCCGTTGCCGGACCACGGCAGCCAGAAGTATGACACCGACACGTTCTTCGGAGGCGCGTACACGAAGGTTAATCCGAAGTACTACGGGGACACGGCGTTCAAGAGTTTTCGCGCACCAGACCTAGGTGACTACGACGTGTTGGAGAAGGTGATCCCCGAGGCGAAGAAGCGCGGGATGAAGACGATCTGCTGGTACGAGGATGTCTTTCGCCGTGGACTGCCCAACATCGAAAGGTTGGAAGAGGTAGAGCTTTCGGGAAAGAAGGCGGCAACGCTCTGCTTCAACAATCCTGACTACTTCCACTGGCTGCAGGATATTGCCGAGGACTGGGCTCGTTCCTACGAGATCGACGGCATCATGTGGGGCTCGGAGCGGCAGGGCGCATTCTCGAATGTGCTGGGCGCGAGTCACGGGCATCCGAACCCGATGACAGCCACGTGTTTCTGCGAGTTCTGTTACGCGAAGGCGCGCAAGCGTGGTGTCGATCCTGAGCGCGCTAAGCAGGGCTTTCTCGAGTTGGCGAAGTTTGTGGAAGCGAGTCGAAAGGGCACTCGTCCGGTGGATGGATACTATGTGCAGCTATGGCGTTTGATGCTGCGGTATCCGGAGTTGCTGGCGTGGGAGAGCCTGTGGACGTCGAGTCTCCGTGATGCGCAGAAAGCAATCTATGAGCGCGTGAAGTCTGTGAATCCAAAGCTGGGCGTTGGATGGCACATCTGGCACAACAACTCGTTCAATCCGATTTATCGTGCCGAGCAGGATCTTGCCGAGATGGCTCCTTACTCGGATTTTCTGAAGGTCGTGATCTATCACAACTGCGCGGGTGAGCGAATGGTCGACTATATCGACAGCGTCGGCACAAGCTACTTTGCTGATGTGCCCAAGCAGGAGTTGCTGGAGTTTCACTATCGCGTGCTGGATTACGGCAATGAGAAAGACTTTGCTGACCTGGCTGCGTTTGGCTACTCGGCAGATTATGTACTGCGGGAGACGAAGCGCGCGCGCAAGGGGTTGGAGGGGACGAAGACGCTGCTGTGGCCGGGGATCGATCTCGACATTCCAACGGGAGCAAAGAGCGCGAAGTGCACGCCAGCCGGAACGAAGGCCGCGGTGACGGCCGCATTCACGGGCGGAGCGGATGGAGTGATCCTGTCGCGCAAATATTCGGAGATGCGGCTGGAAAATCTGCGTGCTGCCGGAACTGCTTTGCGGGAGATGGGAATCGTGCGTGCGTGATGAAGTCGCAGCGAATGTGATTGGTGTGGAGTGGGTGATTGATGAAACCGAATCGGCGCGAGTTTTCCCTGATGGGAGCGGCAAGTGTTGTGACTGCTCTTTCTCCTTCGCTCTCGGCTGCAGCTGCAAGCAAGATGCTTGAAGACCCGCAGGGAGCTGATGCGCTGCCCTGGTATCGGCGAATCAAGCGCGTTGGGCAGACGAACTTCAACGAGCGAGACCCCGAGTTTGGGGACGTTGAGAAGTGGGCGGATTATTGGGCTTCGGCGAAGGTCGATGCCGTCGCGCTCTCGGTTTCGGGGCCCGTCGCTTTTTATCCAACGGAGGTGCCGTTCTTTCATCGAAGCATGTATCTGAAAGACCGCGATCTCTTTGGCGAGTGCGTTAAGGCTGCGAAGGCTCGCGGGATGCGAGTCTACGGGCGCATGAGCCCCGATATTCAATGGACAGACCCGAAGCTGCTGGAGGCCCATCCTCTGTGGTTTCGCAGGAACCAGGACGGCAGCCTGCAGTCGTCGGCCCCAAATATCGCGTTTACATGCATGTTTAGCGGCCATTTTTCTGAGCAGCAGCCGGCGATTATTCGTGAGCTGAACCGTCGCTACGACATTGATGGCGTGTACATGAATGGCTGGCCGAATGTTCAGATCTGCTATTGCGATAACTGCAGGAAGATTGGCGATCCGCATTCGGCGGAGTATCGCGAGGCCCTGCTTTCGACTGCGTTGGAGATGGTGAACCTGTATAAGAAGGTCGTACTGGAGAAGAGCCCGAATAACTTCTATAGCTGCAATCTTGGCGGAGGACTGAAGGAGTCGGGACTGAACCAGTGGAAGCTTACGCGAGATGCGCTTTGGTATACGGCGGACAATCAGTCGCGATCGGCAGTGGTGGCGCCGGTGTGGCAGGACGCGCAGCAGGTAAAGTTTGCGCGCGCTCTGATGGGCGATCGCGCGGTTGCGGCGGTGACGGCGAGCTATTCGCGCAGCGGCAATGTGATGTGGCGACAAGTGGCAGATACTTCGTCGGAGCCTGAGTGCAGGATGGCACAGACGGCTGCGGCGGGAGGGATCGTCTGGTATCACTGGCTTGGATTGGAGCAGGGTTTCAAAGAGGACCGGCGCTGGCAGAAAGCTGGCCGCGACTTTCTGAGTTGGCATGCGAAGTACGACAGGCATTTTCACAACAAACGTTCGCTTGCGACGGTAGCGATTGTTGCATCTTCACTTTCCGTGACAGCTTATGACGCGCCGACTACGCAGGACAAGACTGACCATATCGAGGGGATGTATGCGCTGTTAAACGAGGCGCGGATTCCATTTGATTTTGTTCATGAAGAGGACCTTAACGAAGAACGGCTGGCGCAGTATTCGGTGCTGGTGTTGCCGAACTTTGCTTTGATGAGCGACCAGCAGAGCGTGGCACTGGAACGCTTTGTTGAACGCGGCGGTTCGCTGATGGCGACGTTCGAGACAGGGCTCTATGACGAGACGGGCAAGCCGCGAAGTGACTTTGCTTTGGCGAAGATTTTTGGCATAGCCAAGGCGGGTAAACGTCAGCGCGCAGAGGATGAGCGTAAGGACCCGATCACTTCAGTCCATCTGCAGGCGATCAAGCAACGCAATGCGCTAACGGAAGGCTTCGAAGATACGGAGTGGATCGCGGGGCCGGTGTGGAGCATTCCGCTGGCGCCCGTGGCGGATGCAACGATGACGTTCATTGAGCCATACCCGACGTATCCGCCCGAGGCGGTTTATCCACGGCAGGCTGCTACGAATAAGCCGTCGGTGGTTATGCGCGAGTCGGGGAAGTCGCGGCTGGTTTACTTTGCTGGCGATATGGACGCGTCGTACTGGAGACTGGACAATGTCGATCTGGAGCGGCAACTGATTAACGCCGTGCGTTGGGTCGTGAGAGATAAGAATTCAGTTCAGGTGAGTGGCGATGGTTTGATGGAAGTCATCGCGTGGGAGACAGAACCTGGGTTCGCAGTTCACCTTCTGAACTACAACGGACCAAACGCGTTTCGCGGACGTATGCGGAGACCGATTCGCCTAGGGGAGCAGAAGGTGAAGATTCAACTTCCGCGCGAAGTGAAGATTAAAGACGTTACGTTGCTTCGCGCCGAGAAGAAGGTGACGTTTCAACAGAAAGGACGCGTGGTGGAGGTGAGCGTTCCTTCGGTGGGTATTTATGAGGTGATTGCGCTGGAGGTGTGAGGCCGGCTTGAATGGCAGAGGCAGCGAAAAAAGAATTCAAGAACGCGTGCCAGCGAGCAAATGGGACTATGATTCTCCTCACCTAAGCGGTGAACGACGGGCCAGATCAGAACCACGGGCGAGTATTCGGCAGAATAGACGCTACGGTGAGGGCTGAAACTGTGAGCGACTTTCTGCCAAAGTTTGGCAATGGGAAAGGAGCACAGTATGGCGACAAAGAAGACGCGTGCAACCAAAACTCCTACCAGCCGGAAGCCTTCCGTTCATGGAGAACTGAGGTCCGGCCCGATCGCCGGGACGGCGTTAATCGACGGGGCAACCTTTGCACAGAAGCCGGTTCTATATGCCAATGTGGATGGGCAGGCCATCTTCGAAGGCGACATTGTTCTGGGAACAGTACAGGAGATGCAGAAGACGTCGGCGACGTCACCGAGCATTGCAATGCGCTCCATTGGTATTACGGGGTCGCAGTTCCGCTGGCCCAATGCAACGGTTCCTTACGTCATTGATCCGGGGCTTCCAAATCAACAGCGGGTTACGGATGCTATTGCGCACTGGGAGTCGAAGACTCGCATACGCTTCGTGCTGCGAACGGCAGCGAACCAGGCACAGTTTCCCGATTTTGTGCGTTTTGTTTCCGGCGGTGGTTGTTCCTCGATGGTGGGCAAGCAGGGTGGCCGGCAGGATGTGACACTAGGCCCGAACTGCACAGCGGGTAACGCTATTCATGAGATCGGGCACACGATCGGCTTGTGGCATGAACAGAGCCGCGAGGACCGGGACTCATTTGTGACGATCGTGTGGGCCAATATCGATCCGTCGATGCAGTTCAACTTCAGTCAGCACATACAGGATGGCGACGATCTGGGCGGGTATGACTACGGGTCGATCATGCACTATCCGCGCAATGCCTTTTCCATTAACAACTCGGACACGATTGTTCCAAAGCAAGCGCTGCCGAGCGGCGTTGTGATGGGCCAGCGGACGGCCTTGTCGGCTGGAGACCTGGCCGGAGTGCAGACGCTGTATCCGGGAGCCTCAACCTTCAAAGAGGTGCCAAAAGACCCAATCATCGATACCACCATTAAAGGAGACATCGAAGGAGCCGACTGCAGACACGGTCAAGGAGGTGCGGAAGGATCCGATTACAGACACGGTGAAGGAGGTCACAAAGGAGCCAACCGCCGATACGGTGAAAGAGGTCCGAAAAGACCCAATCACAGATACGGTCAAAGAAGTTACGAAGGAGCCGACTCGCGACACGGTAAAGGAGGCGGCAAAAGATCCTATTCGTGACACGATCAAGGAGGCTGCCCTGGACCCGGGACCGGTTGTTGGGCCCGTCAATCCTGGACCTCTTCGTCCTTCGCCCTTCGTGCTGTCGATGCCGAGCCGATCAGGTTTCGGCGGCGCCAGTGATCCTGTTGCAGAGGCAACGCAGCAGGTGCAGCAGATTGAAGAGGCGATCGTGCAGACTGAACATCAGCTTGCGCAGCTCATGCAGGCCTATGACCAGGCGGTACAAGCTCTGCAGGCGTTGCAGGGAGGTCAAGGATAAACATGATACTGGCCATCTCCTATGAAGGAGAGGAACACACTGCCAGTGTCGTTCGTCTGCTGGAAGCGGAAGGCAGGGAGGTTGTGCAGATTGATCTGGCCGACTTCCCTGTCAACAACGGCTTGACGCTTTCGTGGTCGAACGATGCGGATGCGCGTTATCAGATCACGACAGCGCGCGGCGCAGTGGACCTAAGACGGGCACGGGTGGGATGGTGGCGCAGGGTGCGGCCCTTTGTGATCCATCCTGATATCAAGCGCGAGTTGGATGTCGCATTTGTGCAGAGCGAGACGGCGCAGGCGGTCAACGGGATGCTGGACGCGTTGCCATGCCCGTGGATTAATCCGCGTGAGGCAGACACGAGTGCTCACCACAAGCCTTATCAGTGGGAGATTGCGCAGCAGGTGGGCCTGCGGGTGCCGCAGGACGCTGGTGACGAGTGATCCTGCGGAGGCGCGAAAGTTTATTGAGCAGCTCGGCATGGGTTCGGTTGTGTTCAAGGCGTTTCTTGCTTCCACTCAGGACTGGCGCGAGACGCGCCTGGTGGAGGCTTGCGACGTTGAGCGTCTGGACCTCGTGAAATATGCGCCGGTTATCTTTCAGGAGTACATTCCGGGTGTCGATCTACGCATCACCGTTGTAGGCAAGTCGATCTTCACGGCAGAGATCGATGCTCGGAAGACGCGTTATCCGGTGGATATGAGAATGGTCGTTGGGGAGGCGGAGGTTCGACCTATTACCCTAAGCGCGGAACTGAACAAGCGACTTCTTGCGCTGCAGAAACGGCTTCAGCTGGTGTACGGGGCGATCGACATGCGCAGGACTCCGGAAGGAGAGTATTACTTTTTAGAGGTGAACCCTGCGGGACAGTGGCACTTCGCCGAGCAGCGTACGGGATTGCCTATTACTAAGGCTATGGCAGATCTGCTTGGAAAGCTCGACGACAATTGAGTCAGAGACATTATGAGAACCATTACGGGCCAGATCGTTTTTCCTCCCAACGCGCCAAAGCAGAAAGCACGGCTCATTTCGATTGAGTTGCACGATATCAGAGTTGCTGATGCTCCTTCGAAGATGGTGGCGGAGACTCATCTTAAGAATGTGCAGGTAAAACCCGATGAGTATCTGCCGTTCAAGATCAAGGCGCCTGAAGAGTCACAGGGGCTTGCCTTTCGGGTGCTCGTGGACTGGGATGGAGACGGTAAAGTTGCGGCGGGGGATCTGCTGACTACTCAAGTGATTCGGGTGCCGACGGAAGGACAGTCGGAACCGGTGGAAGTTCCCGTGACGCTTATCTAATGAGCCGCGCCTGTGTTGGATGTCATAGCTTCTTTGAGTTGCAAGCAGGTCGCGAGCAATATCCATCCCAGGACCTGAGGGAAGGCAAAGCCGGATAGAGCGATCGCGATAGGACTCGTGAGGATGCAGTTGCCGTGCCTGCAATTCATCCAGTTGAGCCACCAGCCGTGTGCGAACTGGACGATTAATGCTATCCAGAAGACGAGTATTGGCATCTTTGGCCAGGCCAGCTTTAGGAAAAATGCTGGCAGAGCTAATGCGGAGGGCAGCCAGAAGAGAATAAATAACGTGTGGCTACCACTCTCTTCATATCCCCATTTCCAAGCGAACAAGCCGAACCAGGTCATCAGCAGAGCGCACAGGCCAGCAAGGATTAAGAGAATCCATCGGGCTAGGCTTTTGACCATTGGATGTTCGTCATGAGGTGAAAATTATGTCGATAGCGGATGAACTCAGTGGAGCGAGGCCAGTGTCTTCTCCAGTGAGGCGGAGTCCTCGACGTTGAGTGTGGGAATGGCGGAGTCTTTGCCGAGGATCTGGCGATTGAGGCCGGAGAGGACTTTGCCGGGTCCTACTTCGATGAAGTGGGTTGCGCCTTGCGCGGCTAGGAGCTGAATGCACTCGACCCAGCGGACTGCACCCGTGACCTGACGGATAAGGCAGTCACGTGCGTCGTCGGCCCGGGTGATGAGGCGGGCGTCGACGTTTACGGCGACTGGCCGGAGCGGGATTGTCGAAATGAAGTGCGGCGAGATCCTTCGCAAGGGCATCCTGTGCGGGTTGCATGAGGGCGCAATGGAAGGGGGCGCTAACGGGGAGCATGACGGTGCGCTTGGCTCCCGCTTGCTTGCAGAGGTCGGCGGCGAGGTGGACAGCTCCCTCGGAGCCGGAGATGACGGTCTGATCGGGCGAGTTGAGGTTGGCGGGGGAGACAACTGCGCGTCTCGGGTCGAACGATTTGGCGTCGGAGGTAGTGGGAAGCGGCGTGAGCTGGTCAGAGGCCTGGTCGCAGATCTCGGATATCAGGGTGGCGTTGAGGCCGAGGATGGCAGCCATCGCTCCTTCGCCTGCGGGGACGGCCTGCTGCATGTAGCGTCCGCGGTCGCGCACGGTGCGTACGGCGTCGGCAAACTTGAGGGTTCCGGCGGCGACGTGGGCGGAGTACTCACCGAGGGAATGGCCGGCGGCGAAGGCGGGGAAGATGCCTTTGTCCGAGAGGACGCGCGTGGCGGCGACGGAGACGGTGAGGATGGCGGGCTGGGTGTGCTCGGTGAGCTTGAGCTGATCCTCAGGTCCTTCGAAGATGAGCTTCGAGAGCTGGAAGCCGAGGGCGGCGTCGGCCGCAGAGAAGGTTGCGGCGGCGACAGGAAAGCGGTTGTAGAGATCGCGTCCCATGCCTACGGTCTGCGAGCCCTGGCCGGGAAAGAGGAAGACTGGTTTCGTCATGGCCTGATTATCGTAAATGACTCACGACACGGCTGTGGCGTGTTTTGCATATGAATTGGCGCGTTTTGACTATCGCGTTGTAACGTACCAAGCCTAGAGTAGAACCATGCCAAACGCGAAAGCTTATTCCGCTGCCAGTGCGACATCGCCGCTTACCTCTTCTACGATCGTGCGGCGCGATCCAACTCCTGAGGACGTTCAGATTGAGATTCTGTACTGCGGCATCTGTCACTCCGACCTGCATCAGGCGAGGAACGAGTGGAGTGGTGTCTTCCCTACGGTGTATCCCTGCGTACCAGGACATGAGATTGTCGGCAGGGTCACGAAGGTAGGTTCTGGAGTAACGAAGTTCAAGGTAGGTGACCTGGCGGCAGTGGGTTGCATGGTGGATTCCGACGGCACGTGCCCGGATTGCGAGGAGGGCCTGGAGCAGTTCTGCCCGAACTTCACCCTGACGTATAACTCTCCGGACAAGCACACCGGAAAAGTGACGTACGGAGGATATTCCGAGAGCATCGTTGTAAAGGAGAAGTTTGCACTGAAGGTTCCGGCGAACCTTGATCTCGCGGGCGTGGCTCCTCTGCTTTGCGCCGGTATTACGACGTTCTCTCCGCTGCATCACTGGGGTATAGGACCGGGCAAAAAGGTTGGGATTGTCGGCCTGGGTGGTCTGGGGCACATGGGCGTAAAGTTTGCGCATGCGCTGGGAGCACATACTGTGGTGTTTACGACTTCGCCGAACAAGAAGGAGGATGCGATTCGGCTGGGCGCAGATGAGGTAGTCGTCTCGACGAATGCGGACGAGATGAAGAAGCATGCTTTTAGCTTCGATTTCATTCTGGACTGTGTGTCAGCGGATCACGACATCAATGCGTATCTTCATCTGCTGAAGCGCGACGGCAACATTACGCTGGTGGGTGCTCCAGAGAAGCCGCTCGCAGTAGCTGCATTCGGCCTGATCTTCGGGCGCAAGAGCATCTCAGGATCGCCGATCGGCGGTCTGAAAGAGACACAGGAGATGCTTGATTTCTGCGGTGAGAAGGGGATTACGTCCGATATCGAACTGATTCCGATCCAGAAGGTGAATGAGGCATACGACCGTCTGCTGAAGAGCGATGTGAAGTATCGCTTCGTGATCGACATGGCTTCTCTCAAGGCAGAGGCGTAGTAACGGCGATGAGTAAACACTTCAGGGTCCCGGCGCGAAAGATTGCGAAGATGCAAGAGGCAGGGATCCGTGTGCCCGACGTGCTGCGGTCTGCTGGATTGCCGCCTGCATTGTTTGAACAGCCGCGCGTGTTGATAACGACCGAAGAGTTTTTTGCAATGTGGCGGGCGATCGGGCAGGTTAGCCGTGACCCCGCCATCGGGCTTGTGCTTGGTACAGAGAGCAGGCCCGAGCAGTATGATCCGATTGGATTGGCTGCGCTGTCGGCGCCATGCTTTCTGGATGCGATGCACAGCGCTGCTCGCTATAAGGCGATCACTTGCCCGGAAGAGATCGTCAATGAGATCCGCGATGGCGAGTGGAGCATACAGTTCCGCTGGCTGCTGGCTGAGGAACAGGAGCCGGAGATCCTCGTGGATGTCTGCTTTGCCTGGGTGCTCTCACTTGCGCGGCATGGTACGGGAGAAAAGATTGCGCCGCTACGGCTGGAGCTTATGCAGAGACGCGAGAATGCGAAGGTGCTTGAGAGGCACTTCGGTTGCAAGGTGGTCTCGGGCTGCTCAAGGAACGCGTTGGTCTTTCGCGCCGAGGATGCGAAGAAGCCGTTTGTGACGCGTAATGCAGATCTGCTGGCGATGCTGGCGCCACAGCTGGATGAGGAGCTGAAGCGGTATCGTGGACACCAGAGTTTTCCGGAGCAGGTGCGTGCGGCGATTCAGCGCAGGCTGAGTGGGCGACGTCCTAAGATGATCGACGTGGCGCGCGAGCTGCGGATGAGTGCGCGAACACTGCAACGCCGTCTACAGGAGAGCGGACGAAGCTTTCAGCAGGTTCTGGAAGAGGCGCGGCATGAGCTGGCGCGACACTATCTCGCTTACTCGCCGCTGGAGCTGAACGAGACCGCGTACTTGTTGGGGTATGAGGATTCAAGCTCATTTGTTAGAGCGTTTCGCGGGTGGGAGGGAATTCCTCCGGCTCACTGGCGTGATGCACAGCGAGCGAAGGCTTCGTAGGTCGACGATTCAGGTTTGCTTGCTGGGAATCAGATCCGCGGAGAATCTACGTCGATCGCGCGGCAGGCGATCGATGCGATATTTTCGTGATTTACGATGAGTTCGCGGCCTGCGGCAGCGTGAAAGCGGAAGAAGCCACGCGAGGTCAGCTGACCGGGAAGGATCCAGTCATGTGGCTCCATGACGATCGAGGGAAACTGATCGATGACGGAGCAGTCTCCGTCAAAGAGATTTTTCTCGGCACCTTCGATATCGAGCTTGAGAAGAAACGGAACATATTCCGTCGAGGGCTTGGAGGCGAGCAGCGTGGAGAGGGATAGCATCTTCACCTCAGCTTTGTCCGCCGTTGGAATTGTGCGATAGGCCAGAGTTCCGTGACCCGGGTCTGTGAGATGAGCAAATCCATCCTCAGCGGCAATGCCCGCCTGGCGCAGATCGGCGTCCAGGTGCGCGCAGTTTTGGTGCAATAACTCGAAGTTATCGGGAGCAGGCTCGAGGGCGAGAAAATGAGCTCGAGGGTAGCGTGTGCTGAACCAAAGCACGCTGGCGCCGATATTCGAGCCGCAGTCGACGATAAGAGGCTGACGTCCGGACGCCAGAATCTGGTCGTAGATATCTAGTAGAAACGCGCTATGGGCTCCGTCGGGTAGATCGTATTGCCGATCGCGAAAGCACTGATCGATGGCGGAGAAATCCGCAAAGGTGCGGCGGTGCTGTATTGAGATTTTCCGGCCATTGCAGCTAAGTTGCGTCCGCCGCAGGTGAGAAGGAATGTCAGGGTGCAGGATACGTCGAACCAGATGCACAGCGGGACGAACCGCCCTGCGAACTAAGCGACCAAGAGAGGTTGCGTTCAGGCTTTCGACGGTCTCAGCTTGCAGATTCATTCCCAAGGTCCAGTAATCGGCGTGCCAATTGTTTCAATCGCATATCGCGATTTGCAGTGCAACAAGTTCTAATGGCGGAAGAGAGTATCTGTCAATAGTTATGCGGGAGACTTCTGCTTTTCTCAGAAATATGTTCGAGGGATCTTAGGAAATTCGCGCTAGATACCAAGCCCGAAGTCCACGTCCTGCTCGTCGCCCGAGTGGGAATAGAAGTCATAAGGAGTTCGCCGGTTGAACTTGTACCTCTGGCGAAGCTCACGGCCGATGAACAGACCAAGCGCGACGGCACCAAGACCGGCTGATACCCAGCCTACGGTCTTGATGAGGGTAGACTCCTCCTCGCCTTCGGGAAAGGGGAGAGTGTTCAAGGCAGATACAGCGGACTCCTCGGAACCAGACTTCATGCTTAGGATGATAGCTCAGGTTGAGCACGGCTGGCAGATACCACCATGGCAGCACCAGACAGGACTCTCGGGTGATACTTTGTCGGATAGTCCACGAACCTCTAGGAGACGTCTACCTGCTGGAATCCAAGGCTGTAGAGGAGCGTTGTGATGGTGGCGCGGGCGTTCTTTCGCGCGGCATCGAGGATGCCATCAGACAGCGCTGCCTGCTGCAACTGCTGCTCGGCCTTGACGCGTGTCTCGGACTCGAGGTTTGGGTCGACCGGAACCAGGATTCCGGTGGAGCGGGCATAGACGCGGGTGTGCTGGTTGTCGAGCGTAGTGAGGAAGAGCTGCGAGGCCGGCAGCGTGACGTGGATGGAGCGGACGCCATTGCTTTCGGTGATGCGAACGTCCTCAGGCTTGAGCTGCGAAAGATCGATGCCTGCAATCGCCTGTCCGTGGACAACGAGCAGGATGCGGTCGCCGGCTATCAGATCTGGAAGAACGGCGCTGGACTTCGATCCTTCGACGATGGTGTCCAGCGAATAGACCACGGTTTCGAGGCGGCTGAGGTGCTGAATTCGGCGCACAACGGCCGGAACCGATGTGTCGTAAGTGGTGGAGCGGCCAATAATGCGGTCAGCAAGCCCGGCCATCATGCCGGTGGTTGCGTGGCGAAGAAAGACGGCTAGCGCCGCAGCGCCGAGCACGAGGGCCAGCAGAAAGACGAAGAAACTTCCTCCGGACGAACGTCCTGTTTCGTATTGGGTAGTCATCCTTGGTTGGATGGTACTTTACTTCACGCCGCAAGTCGCCGTTCCAGCGCAATTTGTAGCGCGTGAGCGAGGATGCCTTTAAGGCAGTTGCAGGCCTGAAATACTCAAGCGTTTTGCGGAATTGCAGTTGGCGTCGCTGCTTGCTGAAAATGAGCAAGACGATTCTGATAGCTGGCGGCGATGAAGTCGCGGAAGAGCGGGTGCGGCTCGAGCGGCTTGGATTTGAACTCGGGGTGGAACTGGCAGCCGAGGAAGAAGGGGTGGCCGGGGATCTCGACGATCTCGACGTAGGTGGCGTCGGGGGTGGTGCCGGTGAGGCGGAGGCCGGCGCCGGTGAGGATGGCTTCGTACTCGCGGTTGAACTCGTAGCGGTGGCGGTGGCGCTCGGAGATCTCGGTGGTGCCGTAGGCCTTGCGCGGCGAGGGAGCCGGGCTCGAGGACGCAGGGCCACGCGCCGAGGCGCATGGTGCCGCCCATCTCTTCGACGCCGGTGAGCTCGCGGAGCTTGTAGATGATGCGGTGGGGGGTGGCGGGGTCGAACTCGCCGGAGTTGGCGTCCTTCGAGGCCGCAGACGTTGCGGGCGTACTCGATGCAGGCGGTCTGCATGCCGAGGCAGATGCCGAAGTAGGGGGTGCCGGTCTCGCGGGCGTAGCGGATGGCGTTGAGCATGCCTTCGATGCCGCGCTTGCCGAAGCCGCCGGGGACGAGGATGCCGTCGAAGCCGTCGAGCTGGTGGACGATACTCGTTGGTGGGCGTGCCTTCGGCGTCGCGGGTCTCGAGGCCCTCGGCTTCGATCCAGGTGACGCGGAGCTTGAGGTTGTGGGCGAGCGCGCCGTGGACGAGGGCTTCCTTGAGGGACTTGTAGGAGTCTTCGTACTCGACGTACTTGCCGACGATGGCGATGGAGACCTCGTCCTGCGGGTTGTAGGCGCGGTGGACGATGTCCTGCCACTTGGAGAGGTCGGGCGCGGTGGCGTCGATGCGGAGGTACTTGAGGGCGAGGGCGTCGACGCCTTCCTGCGGCGAAGTTCAGGGGGACTTCGTAGATGCTGGCGACGTCGCGGGCGGCGATGACGGCGGGCTCTTCGACGTTGCAGAAGAGGGCGATCTTCTGGCGCATCTCGCGGGGGACGGCGCGGTCGGAGCGGCAGAGGAGGATGTCGGGCTGGATTCCGATGGAGAGCATCTCCTTGACGGAGTGCTGGGTGGGCTTGGTCTTGAGCTCCTGCGCGGCGGCGATCCAGGGGATGAGGGTGACGTGGACGAAGACGGTGTTGTCGCGGCCGAGGTCCTGGCGCATCTGGCGGATGGCTTCGAGGAAGGGGAGCGATTCGATGTCGCCGACGGTGCCGCCGATCTCGACGATGGCGACGTCGTAGTCGGCTGCGCGACCTTGCGCATGGCGTTCTTGATCTCGTTGGTGACGTGGGGGATGACCTGGACGGTTTTGCCGAGGTAGTCGCCGCGGCGCTCCTTGGTGATGATCTGCTCGTAGATGCGGCCGGTGGTGAGGTTGTTGTCGCGGGAGAGCTTGGCGTGGGTGAAGCGCTCGTAGTGGCCGAGGTCGAGGTCGGTCTCGGCGCCGTCGTCGGTGACGAAGACCTCGCCGTGCTGGAAGGGCGACATGGTGCCGGGGTCGACGTTGAGGTAGGGGTCGAACTTCATCAGGTTGACGCGGAGGCCGCGGGCCTCGAGCAGGCAGCCGATGGAGGCTGCGGCGAGACCCTTGCCTAGCGAAGACACAACTCCGCCCGTTACGAAGATGTACTTTGCAGACATTTCCGCGACCTCTTTAATTGATTGGAAGTTTGTGCGTGGTGTGCACGATTAAGTATCGCAGGGTCTTCCAATCGAATCAAGACGACGGGTGTTGGAGGAGTTCAGGTGGTACCCCTCCCCCCGCCTTTATTCGCGTAAATGATCATTCCAGAAAGTTTAGGTTCGTACCTCAGCATGATGAGGGATGCAAAGACGAAGACCCGGGCGATGGCGGCCGGGTCTTTTGGTCTATAGATGTCTATTAGTTAAGTATAGCGAGCGGGTGGTAATTAATCGGCAGATTGAAGATGTTCGATTAAGCGTTGGCTTTGTTTGAGATGCGAGGATTTTGCGGGAGATGGGGGCTTGACAGAGTGAGTGCATCGCCCGGTCGCTGTAGTCGCTGGCTATGTGCGCGGTGCGATTTGGAATTTGTATCTCCGGGGAGATTTGGATTGCCTTCGGCAGAAGGAGCCCATACATGCCGCAGTCAGACCGCGGCATGTATAGGGCAGCCGTCTATTTGCCGTATATTTTGGCGAGGGCTGGACCGGCGTGGGCATCCTCGATGACGAGATTGCTGTGCGTTTCGAGCACGTCGGCCCATGAGGCTGCGAACGCGTAGAGCGCGGCGGGGTCGTCGGCTTCAAAGAGCGTGTAACCGCCGCTGGCATCAGTTTTGTGCCAGCGCCCCAGAATCTTGACGCCGGTTGTGGGGGTTGCTTTGCCAGAGAGGAAGCGACTGGCTGCTTCAGGGACGCAACCAGGACGGATCGTATACGTGGACATGACGAGCATCAGGAAAGAACCTCACCGTGGATGAAGATTCTCTTCGGGGGAGCAAGGTTGAGAACTTGCGAAGGCGGCAAGTGTAGCACGAGGTTTTGTGCTCAATCCCTCAGGGAGTACCGCATGGTTGCACCCGAGACGGACTACTTCTTCAAATCCGCATTCCAGTTCATAACCAGCGTCAGCGGAGTTGTACCGGACGAATAATTCGAGGTGGAGATGAGGAAACGCTGGCCATCCGGAGTCGCGTCGAAACTGCTGATAAGCCAGACGGAGTTTGTGTGATGGAAAAGCGTTCGAGGCGTGTCCAGCGTGACACCGCCGGCGTTTTCATTAACCGTCACTGCCTGAACGCTGCTGTCATCGACCGAATAGTAGAACAACTCTTTCCCATCCCCGCGCCATTTAGGAAAAATACCGCCGTTGGTCGACACCTGGTAGATGCGGGTGGAGTCGGGAAAATGAGTGAGGTATACCTCGTTTCTTCCCGTGGCGGCTGAGACGTACGCGATCCACTTACAGTCCGGCGAGAACCTAGGTCCGATCCCAAATGAGATACCCAGAACCGGGAACTGGAGCAGGGAGTAGGGTTTCTTATCTCCCGTCAACGGAAGAATCCAGATTGCCGCCGCGGCCGTTCGGCCCTGTGTGTAAGCGAGATACTGATCATTTCGACAGATCGACCCCGGAGCCAGCACGCTGTCATCGGAGTCTAGAACCGTTTGAACGCCTCCACTCCCATCACTTTTTGTGCGGTTGAGGTGGCCAGCGTGGCCCGTGAAGCGTGAGGAAAAGAAAACAGACTGACCATCCGGTTCCCACACCGGAGCATTCTTCTGCTCCGGACCCGAGGTCAGCCGAGTCCTCGTGCCGCGGGCAAGGTCAAAGTTCCATAGATTGCTGCTGAGGCCGTCGGTGCTCATCATGCTGACTGCAGCGTGGGTTCCATCCGGCGACAAACCCAAAGCGTAGATATATCCTCCCGGATCGATCGTCTCTGTCGGCTTGCCATTGCGATCGAACCAGCTAAGAGCCATTGGGCCAGCCGCAGCAGCGGGATAGTAGACCATCTCGCCAGCAGAGGAGATGCTGAACAACGCGCTCGTACTCATAGCATTGAAGCCCACATGGTCCGGTAGAGCGGCCGGTTCCCCCGAGACGGTAAGAGCGCGCTCGTCGAACGCCTGTGTCAAAAGAGTTCCATTGCGCATGTAAACCAGGGTGCCGGCAGCAGCAAAAGCTGGACCCGCAGTCGCTTTCACTACCAGGCGGTACTCTTTCGAGTCGAGCGATCCTGCATATATTCCCGATATCTCGGGCTGCTGTTCGCTGCGTATGAAGAACAGAAAACGCTTACCATCCGGGAGAAAGACGGGCCAGCGATGGCTCTGTTCTTTACGGCTGACGTTTAACTCCGTGAGTTGTTTCGGTGTGCCGCCGCTTGCGGGTATCTCATAAAGGGGTGATCCGGAGCCCGGACAAAAAAGAATGACTCCGTTGGGACTCCATGCCGCACCCCGGGAACCCGAGGCTGAAGAAGGAGCAAGGTCTTGTACCGAATTCCCGTCGATGTCGATTCGCTTAACCTGCCATCAAGGGTGAAAAATCCGATGGATCGGCTATCCGGAGACCAGAAGGGGCTGGTTCCGTCTTCTGTGCCCGGAAGTACACGTCCTTCGCCAGTCTTCAGGGTTCGCAACCAGAGAGCATTCTTGCCATTGTTGGCCTGAAGAGGAACGACGATCTGCGCGCCATTGGGTGAAATCGCAGGGTGCCACGTCATCGAACCCGCAGGAGTGAACGGGTTGTTAGGTGGGGAAGGAATCGCAGAGCGAACGACCATCACTGGCGGATCGTTCTTTTTGAAGTACGCAATGCTCATTGCTGCGAGAGCGCCGAGGAGTAGAGCGGCGGCTGTGGCCCACCCGATTCGTTCGCGCGAAAAGCGAGAGGTGCGGCCTGCAACTGCCGGAGCACCGGTTTGCGAGCCAAATTCGCCGATCCACTTGAGTTCGCGAGAGATATCGCGTGCTGTCTGCCAGCGGTCGTTGGGGTCTTTCGCCAAGCAAGTGCGGATGGTGTGGTCTAGTGCAACTGGGACGAGTGGCTTGAGGGAGATGATTGGTGTGGGCTCTTTTTCAAGAATGGCGGAGGCTACGCTCAACCGGCTCTTGCCTTCGAATGCGCGCTGGCCGGTGACCATCTCGTAGAGCACGGTGCCGAGCGAGAAGATGTCGCTGCGGCCGTCGAGTTCGCGTCCTTCCACCTGCTCCGGAGACATGTACTGAAAGGTTCCGACGATGGTGCCTCGCTCGGTGACGGGAGTTTGCACGTTGGTCGCTGTCATGGTGGCCATGTCCACCAGACGCTGCGGCGGGTTTCGCCAGTCCAAAGTCGAGCAGTTTTGCGCCGGTCGGTGTGAGGATGATGTTGCCCGGCTTCAGGTCTCGATGAACGATTCCTGAACGGTGGGCCTTATCGAGAGCGTCGGCAATCTGTGCACCCACCTTCAGAACCTGATCGACTGGCAACGGGCCTTTCTCGAGGCGTTTCGCAAGCGTCTCGCCTTCGACGCACTCCATGACGAGGTAGTCGATGCCGTCCTGATGGCCGATGTCGTGCAGCGTGCAGATGTTGGGGTGGTTCAGTGACGAGATGGCTCGTGCTTCGCGTTCGAAGCGCTGCTTGTTCGCGGGATCTTTGGACAGCTGCGAGAGAATCTTGATGGCGACCGTGCGCTCGAGCCGTGTATCTCGCGCACGGTAAACCTCTCCCATTCCGCCCACGCCGAGCAGGGAGAGAGTCTCATACGGGCCCAGACGCGTTCCGGGGGCCAGTGCCATGATGGCGCCGATTATACCCGTGCCATCTCCCTAAATCGCTCATGAAAGATGTTTTACGCAATTCGATTGGTCAGGCTTGTAACGGGGCGCATCGGCAGATTGCGCTGTTGGCAGTCTTGTCGGGGCCTAGGATTGCGCAGCCCTTTTGCAGTCAGGCGACATTTACAACGGAAGGCCGACGCGTTGCACCAAACGAGCAAAGCGCGGGTCGGAGCGCAAGGGGTCGAGGCAGGGATCGATTTTGAGATATGTGAGCCCTTTATCGCGGGCATCGAAAGATCTTCCCAGCCAGTCGAATGCTTTATCCAATTCACCCAGTCCTGCATAGACGAGGGCTATTTCGTATCTACCGACGCCATTTTTTTGCACGTGCTCTTCGAGCTTCGAAATCATTGCATGCGCTTCGCCTACCCGCTCCATTCGAGCGTAGACATTCCCCATGTGGCCTATAGCGTGGGGTTGATCACCTAGTTTCTGGAACTCTCCGACGGCTTTTTCATACATGCCCTTCTCCGCGTAGATGACACCTGATTCAAAGGGGAAGAGAAATTTAGGAGGATGGGGCTCAAGAACATGTGCGCTTTGAAGGTGTGCAAGGGCCTCGTCATATTCGCGGGCAAAGTAGTAGACGATTCCGGCGCTGTAAAATGTCCGGCTGGAAAGAGGATGAGATCCATGACCCGCTTGACCTCCGAAATCGCTTCTGGTATCCGTCCTACGCGCTGAAGGTAAAAGGCGTAGTTCACTGCACGCTGGACCGTCGCCGGTCTGGTTACTATGCCGGTCACAGGCCCGAACCGGACCCAGGAGCATCACAGATGAGCGACCCCAACACCGATCGGCCGTTGACCGACGGATACCTCGTGGGATGGTTCCGCTGGGACCTGCGGACCGACGAATGGGAATGGTCCGATGGCATGTACCAGATCCATCGGATGAACCCCGGCGAGATCACCCCCACCCTCGAGGTCCTGCTCGCGCACAAACATCCCGACGACCGACCGTTCATCCGGGCCACCCTCGATCAGGCCATCGTTGACGGCCGGCCCTACAGCTACCGCCACCGCATCATCGACATGAGTGGAACCGAACACACCGTCATCACCGCAGGTGAAGGCGACCTCGACGGCTCCGGCGCGGTGGTGGCGCTGCACGGATCCTTGATCGACATCACCAGTACCGTCACCGACGGCGCCCACGAACTGGCCGGTGAGCTCTATCTGAGAGCGGTCGAAAACCGCGCCGCGATCGAACAGGTCAAAGGCGCCTTCATCGCCGTCTACGGACTCTCCGACGACGAAGCCTTCGCCCTTCTCCGCTGGCACTCCCAACGCTCCAACATCAAGATCCATCATCTGGCGGCCCGCATCCTCGATCGGATCGGCCAACCCGACCTCGCCGACCAACCGGTCCGACGCAAGATCACGATCGCGCTGACCGGCATCAGCCGCCAGGAGACAGTGCTACCACCCCGGGCCGAGCCCGCCAGCAGCGCGGGGTAGACGCGATCAGGTTGCGCAGTACCGACGTCCGGTCGGCATTGCGGACGTTCAGTCGGCCGAGAAGACCTGGTGGCCGGCCGTGATCGGCTCGATGGGGGTGACGATCTGCTCGAACATGCCGACCCAGTTGTAGGCGTAGGAGTGTCTCCCGCCCTTCAGGTACAGGGCGTGGCCGCGGAGCCGGGCGCTGCCCTCGAGGGTCACGTCCACCATTCCGTCCGGTGCGGACTCACCGGTGGCCGGGCGGTCCGATCCACGTGCGCACCTCGGCCTTCTCGCCGACCACGGGATTTCGCAGTGTGCCGAGGCCCTCGATCGTGATCGAGACGGTATCGCCCGGCCTGAGGGTGAACGGGAGATCCGGAACCAGACAGGTACCGGTCGAGATGACCACGCCCCACGGAAAGTCGTCGGCGCGGAAGAGGTGCTCGATCAGATCCTCGAACCTGCGGTGCAATTGGGCCGTGCTCGCGGTTCCCGACCAGACCCGGGCTCCATCACGGTCGATCCGCAGTTCGATGCCGAGTTGATACGGATCGTCGATCTCCCAGGACGGGACCAGAGCCGGGCCGAGGGCGCATCCCCCCAGGTAGACCTTGGCCTGAGGGAGATACAGCGGATTCTCACCCTCGATGGACCGTGAGCTCACGTCGTTGGACACGGTGAACGCGACGATCTCGCCGAAGGCGTTGCACACCAGAGCGAGTTCCGGTTCGGGAACGTTGATCGCGGAGTCGGGCCGGACCGCGATCGGCGCCTCCGGTCCGACCACGCGCCAGGCGGTCGACTTGAAGAACAGCTCGGGACGCTCGGCGTCGTAGACCCGATGATAGATGTCGGCAGACTGCTCGCTTTCGAGCATGCGCGCCTGCTGCGACTGCCGATAGGTGACCCCGGCCGCCCAGACCTCCGTGCCACCGTCGATCGGCGCCAGCGTCCGGGTTGCCGTCACCGCCCTCGCTGTAGAAACCTGCCGCTCCAACAGATCGCGCGCCGCAGCGATGCGCAGGGTGAGAATGTCGGCGATCGAACGGTCCAATCCCACGATCTCGTCGCGGGTCTGCACCCCGACGAACGGCAGGCCGGCCGGATCCAGGAACCGAGCCAAGCGCATCTGCACTCCCATCTGGTCCTGCACGAAGCTCAGCGCAGCTGGGACCTCAGCCTACCCGTTGATCTTCGCCCAGAGTGAGGCCAGCCAGCCCCTCGCGCTCGGCCTGCTGAACCTCTCCTCGGCGGTCGCGAACGCCGGCAAACCATGGGATCTGATCAGCGCGCTGACGGTCGTGCTGATCGCTCCGATCATCTGCGTGGTCCTGGCCTTCGAACCCTTCATCACCAGAGGCCTGGCCGCCACCGACAAGTGGTCGACGCTCGACGCGGCCGGACCAGACCGGGTCGGCGACAATGCAGCAGGCGAGAGGAATCGATGGGACTCACCTGGGCACTGATCGGGGCCAGCGACATCGCGGCCACCCGGATGGTCCCGGCCATCAGGGCGGCCGGCGACCGGGTTGCCGTCGTCTGCAGCGCAGACCTGCAGCGAGCGGAGGCATTCGCGTCGGCGGCCGGGATCGGCCGCGCGGTCGATCGACTCGACGACGCACTGGGCGACGACGTGGACGCCGTGTTCGTGTCAACCCACAATGATCGGCACGCGGCGGGCGCCCTGGCGGCCATGCTGGCCGGCAAGCACGTGCTCTGCGAGAAACCGCTGACCATGTCGGTGTCCGATGCGGTCGAACTCGTTGCGACCGCTGCATCGCTCGGAGTGGTCCTTGCGGTCAATCACCCGCTCCGACTGGCCGCAGCCCAGCGGCTGCTGCGATCTCTGATCCGCTCGGGCGACCTCGGCGAGCTGTTGGCCATGCGGATGTCCACCGCCGGCCTGCTCGCCGTGCGGCATCACGGCTGGCGACTCGATCCCGGTGCGCCCGGCAGCGGCATCGTGGTCGACCTGATGGTCCACAACATCGACACCGCGCGGTTCGTCACTGGCCGCGAACCTACCCGGATCGCCGCGATGGGGCCGGTTCCGGACGCCGGGACCGTCACGGACCGGGTGATGGCGACCATCGAACTCAGCGGCGGCGTGTTGCTGCAAACCTTCGACGGGTGGTTCGTTCCGGGCAACCGGGGCAGTGTCGAAGTCCACGGCAGCGAGGGCACCGCCATCGCACTCGCCGCCGTAGCCGGGACACCGGAATCACTGACGATGCGGGACCGCTCCGGCAGGGCGACCTCGGTCCCGCTGCCCGACCTGGTGGACATGCACACGTCGGTGATCGAAGAATTCGCCGCGGCGATTGCCGGTCGTCCCACCGAGATCGCCACCGGAGTCGACGGGCTGCGTTCGCTGACGGCTGCTCTCGCCGCGGTCGAATCGATACGACTGTCGCAGATCGTGCCGGTCGCAACGACCTGGTGACCCGCGGCGCAACCGGACGATCTGCCCGGTCGATTCAGGGAGTCGAGCCCTGCTCGATCACCACCGCCCGGGCCGCCCGCTCGGGTCGTTGGTGTTGGCCCCAGGCGTCGGCCCACGGCCCGGAGCGCCGTCGGTCGGCGATCGCTGGCTCATCGACGACGATGCCGAGCCCGGGCGTCTCCCCGAGCAGGATGCCGCCATCGCCGAATTGCTGGTCGACCTCGAGGCCGACCGGCATCGACAGCTCCTGGACCTCGGTGACCAGGTGATTCGGCACGGCCGTTGCCGCTGCGGCCAGGGGATTCGCGTCATATCCGAAGGGCGACACGACCAGACCGTGATGGTGGGCAATCGTCGCCACCCGCAGGAAGTGGCTGATACCCCAGACGCTCCCGGTCTGCACGATGTCCACCGCACCAGCCTCGAACAGCGGCCGGAACTGCTCGACCCCGGTGAGGTTCTCGCCGGTCGCGATCGGGGTGCCGGTCGCCTGCCGCAGCACGGCCATTCCCTCGGCGTCCCATCGGCGCAACGGCTCCTCGATCCACGCCAGATCGACCTCTGCCGTGACCGCGCGCAGATAGCGCATGGCCCCGGCCCCGGTTCCACACCTCGTTGACGTCCAGGGCGCACCACGGCGCCGGTCCTGATCCACCCAGCAGCTCCGCCACGAGCTGAAGCCGTTTCACGTCGCCGGCGGCGTCCAGGCCGCCCTTGAGCTTTGCTCGGGTGAAGCCTGCGTCGGCGAATCGGCGGTACAGCGCGGTCAACTGGCCCTCGTCGAGTCCCAGATCCAGGCCGGAGGCGTAGCCGGGTACGAACGGGTCCCGACCACCCAGAGTTCGCCACAAGGGCTCGTTCGCGAGTGTGGCTTTTCAGGTCCCACAACGCCATGTCGATGGCGGCTATCGAGCCGTAC
>CAWCOK010000009.1:0-413475 GCA_963797135.1 uncultured Acidobacteriaceae bacterium
GCTAACCTATTCGGAAAAGACGCCGCTTTCGGCCGGTCGCCCGAGCCAATGCCTGGCAATGACCTCTCATCTGCACGAAATCTGCACAACAATCCGCAAATTCTGAACATGACTAGGGCAAACGCGCTGCCAATCGGCCGTGCATCGTCGTGGCATGGCAAAGATGCATCCCCGTTCAATTTCGGAGATCGCGGCTGCCCCGGCGGCTCCTGAACGACGGCTGGTGGCTGGAAGCAAAACCGGCTCGGCCTTCGGTCATCACCTTCCCAGAACCCATCACGCCGAAGCCCGAGCCGGGGAATTCCGAGGGTAAGGTCCCGCACCTCACGCTCGTCACGTCAGCGAAATGAAGTCATGTCGATCGAGACCCTGAGCCTTCGGACGTGGCGTCTGGAGCGATATTTGGCTAACAATCCGGGGATATCGGTTGACCCCTCCCGACAAGCGGCAAAGGCTAGCGAACGTGGCTCATTCCATTCTCGTCGTCGACGATGACCCGCATATCCGCGACGTCATCCGCTTCGCGTTCGAAAAGGCCGGCATGGCGATCTCCATCGCGCAGGACGGCAAGGAGGCGCTGCGCCAGTTCGACCGCAACGTCCACGAACTCATCGTGCTCGACATCGGCATGCCGGAGATGGACGGGCTGGAAGTCTGCCGGCAGATCCGGAAGACCTCCGACACGCCGATCCTGTTCCTGTCGGCGCGCGACGAGGAGATCGACCGCATCCTGGGCCTCGAAATCGGCGGCGACGACTATGTGACAAAGCCGTTCAGCCCGCGCGAACTGGTGGCGCGGGTCAACGCGATCCTGCGGCGGGCGCGAAACGCGCCGGCGCCGGCCGCGGCCAAGACCATGAGCCATGGCGGGCTCGCGATCGATACCGGACGCGCGCACCGCGGCCTTCGACGGCAAGCCGGTGGCGCTGACGGCGCTCGAATTCGCGATCCTGCGCACGCTGCTGGCGCGGCCGGGCTTCGTGTTCACCCGCGAGCTGATCCTGGACGCCGCCTATGCCGGCAACATCCATGTCGCCGACCGCACCATCGACAGCCACGTCCGCAACATCCGCGCCAAGATGGCGGCCGCCGGCTGCGAGGCCGTGATCGAGACCGTGCACGGCGTCGGCTTCAAGCTGGGCCGCTGCGAGGCCGCGTTGACCGACGCTCAAGCCGCGACCAGGACGCCCGCCGCGAAATGGCGGCCAAGCCTCAGCCTCGTGGTTTTTGTCGTTCTGACCGGCGTGCTGGCGCTGCCGCTGTTCAGCCTGTATTTCCTCAAGCTCTACCAGAACCAGCTGATCCAGCAGACCGAGGCCGAACTGATCGCGCAGAGCGCGGCGCTGGCGGCGGTCTTTCACCGCGAGATCGAGACCGCGATTCCGCAAGGCGTCGCGCTCGGCGCCAGACGATTCCGCCGCGCCGCTCAAAAGCCGCCGGACGAACCCTATCAGCCGATCTGGCCGCGGCTGGAACTGGCCAACGAGAGCGTGCTGCCGCCGCGGCCGGAGGCGCGCGCCGCCGCCGCGCCGGCCGATCCCGCCTTCGTCGCGCTCGGCGCGCGCATGTGCCGGATCTGGTCGCCACGCAGAACGTGACGCTGGCGGGATTTCGGCTGCTCGACCCCAACGGCATCGTCATCGCCGGCCGCGAGGAGGTCGGGCTGTCGCTGGCGCATGTGCGAGGAAGTCGCCGAGGCGCTGCAGGGCCGCTTCAGCGGCGTGCTGCGCGTGCGCATCTCCAAGCACGACCAGCCGCCGCTCTATTCGATCAGCCGCGGCACCGGCATGCGGGTCTTCATCGCGATGCCGGTGATCGTGCGCGACCAGGTCGCCGGCGTGGTCTATGCCTCGCGCACGCCCAGCAACGTCTTCAAGTATCTCTATGAGCAGCGCGGCAAGGTGGTGCTCGCCGTGCTGTCCATGATCGTGCCGACGCTGCTGATCGGCTTTCTGTTTCACCGCACCATCACCGGCCGATGCGCGAACTGATCGAGCGCACCAACCTGGTCGGCAAGGGCGACCGCGACGCGCTGCGCCCGCTCAGGCATCACGGCACCAGCGAATTCGCCCGGCTGTCGCAGAGCTTTCTCGACATGGCGCGGCGGCTGAACACGCGCTCCAACTTCATCTCGACCTTCGCCACCCATGTCTCGCACGAGCTGAAATCGCCGCTGACGTCGATCCAGGGCGCGGCCGAACTGTTGCGCGACGATATCGACGCGCCCGACATGGACGACGACGACCGGCGCAAGTTTCTCGACAACATCATCGCCGATGCCGACCGGCTGGCGAAGATCTCCGGCCGCCTGCGCGATTTCGCCCGCGCCGAAAACCCGGTCGCGCTCGGCGCCGCCAAACTGTCCGGCCGCGATCGCCGACCTGCGCTCGGCCTTCGCCGCGCTCGATATCCGCGCCAGCGGCGACCTCGACACGCCGATGCGCATATCGGAAGAAAATGCCGCGATCATGCTTTCCAACCTCGCCGACAACGCCGCGCGCCATGGCAGCTCGATGCTCGATATCTCCGCCGCGCGGCAGGGCGATCTGCTGCTGGTCAGGTCGCCGACGACGGCGAAGGCATCTCGCCCAACAACCGCGGCGCAAATCTTCGACAGCTTCTTCACCACGCGGCGCGATAGCGGCGGCACCGGCATGGGCCTCGCCATCGTCCGCGCCATGCTCGACGCCCATGGCGGCGCGATCCGGCTGGTCGAGTCCGAACAGGGGACCGCGTTCGAACTGACGATTCCCCGTGGCCGACGCCGCCGTCACGTGAAGCAAAGCGCCTCGATCAGTTGCCGCCGGGAAAGAGCGACGGTCCTTGACGATCTCGCGGGCTTGCCTTTGCACGCGCGAAACCGTGCAATTTTTCCTCGATCCGCCGCGTTAGTTCCTTGCGAGCGCCCCGGCCCGCATGGGCTACCCAGCTCCATTATCTGCACCGGCCTGGCGAGGCAGAGCTACGTTCTCATTGCGCCGAGTAGCTCTCACTGCGTGCGAACGGCGCCGCTCAAGTTTGCCGCGGTATTGCTCGACCGCTGAAGAAAAGCTCGCACGGGTTCTCTCGCCATGTCGATCATGTGGAATGAGCCGGCCAGAGTGAAGTGAGATCAAATCCCAGTAGAGCCAGTGCCCTGCGCGAAAAACGGGGCAGTTTGTGTCGCATAAATAATCGATGGGTCGGATCAGTTCAACACGAGTTACGAGACGCGAGCGGACTCGAGAAAGCACATCATTAACCGCAGCGCCCACGCTCTCGATTTTGTCTCTTGATATGGACGGGCAGGGTCGCGGCGCCGCGTGGTGTAGCGGTCCCTGCAATAGTCTTGGGCGGTTTATCTCACAGCCGGCCGGCACTTGCGCTCCTATCAGCAAGACACGCCTATCCTTCGTGAGGTCGCTGAGCGTCTTGAAAAGAGCATCCTCCAGCTTCGTGAAAGATCCTGCTCGACTCGACCATACGCCTTCAGCTTCATATTCGACATTTGCGTCGTCATAGGCTTCCCAACGCTGCACCCAAATGATCGGGCTGGACCTCGCTCTCAACCTCTCCAGCGATCGATCGCGCGCAATAGCGCAGATGTCATGTCGACGGCTCTTAAGGGTCACTCCCAACATGATGGGGCAACCGGCGGACCCCACATATTCAAGGTTGCCTTGCATGTCATTGACTAACGGCAGCAGGCCGGCGAAGTACATCTCGGCGTGAGAATCGCCCACCAGATCGATAGTCGGCGGATTGCTCGTTATCCCCTCGACGCTGTCAATGATGGATGGGCTATCGAGGCGCCCCTCAGCGATGACGCTTGCCGGCATTCTCCAGGCAAAGCCCTTCGAAACGAATGTGGCGTGAGTGAGAGCCGCAATTGCCAGCGTAGCCGCGCCGAATTTTGCGAGCGCCTTCCACGATCCTGTCCCGATGTTGCCGATGACGATGAAGCGAAGCTCAACAAATCGATGCATCGTAACCGCAACGAGCAGCATGATCGCCAGCATAATCAAGATGCCGGCGGTCGAATTCCGCGACTTCGCCGAAGATGAACCGGCCGAAGAGAAGATGACCGGCCAGTGGCAAAGATAGAGCGAATAGGAGACCGCACCGACATAAAGCATCGGCGGATTGGTGATGATGGTGGCGCGCGCTGAGCCCTCGGTCGGGTCGCCGGCCCAGATGACTGCCGCGGCGCCGAGACAAGGCACCAGCATCGGCGACGTTCAGGTACGGCTAATTCCCGAGGAGAACAGCAACGCGCTCGCGATGATGGCGAGGAGGCCGCCGGCCGGAGAGGACTTCGGCGACAAGCACCTTCCCGCGGCACCTTTCTCCTCGAATGTTGAGCAGCATCGCGCCGATCGCGAATTCGAAGATACGGAACGGCGTGAGGAAGAAGGTGGCTTGCGAGCAATCGGTGGCCGGGATCCATGATGATCGAACCGCCCAGCGAAACGATCCCGGCGAGCGCAATCATCAGGACGAGGGCCGGCCTATGTTCTTCTTTTCGCTTATCAGCTATCAGGAACAACGGCCAGAACAGGTAGAACTGCTCTTCCGCCGAGAGCGACCAGGTGTGCAGCAGCGCCAGTTGGTCGGACGCGGCGGCAAAGTATTTTTGCGACTCGCGCCAGTACTGGATGTTGGCGATCGACAGCAGCGCGTGCGTGCATTCCTTGGCAAGGTCGAGGAACATCAGGGGCGAACACCACAACGCGCCCAGCACATAGGTGAGGATGACGGTGAAGATCAGCGCGGGAAAAATCCGTCTGCGAACGGCGCATGTAGAATTGCGTCGAGGGTGAAACGGCCTGCGGTCGATATCGCGCAGGATGTTGCGGCTGATCAGATAGCCGGAAATAACGAAGAAGACGTCGACCCCGACAAAGCCGCCGTCGATGCCGCTGACCTTGAGATGGAAGAGCAGGACGCTCAGAACCGCAAGCGCGCGGAGTTGCACGATTTCCGTGCGTACCCGATTCGTGACATTTCAGTCAGTGTGGGCCACCCAATCCCAACGCAGTATCCTTTACAGATGAAGGTCAGAACTCTTCACATTGTTGACGGCGAATCTACGGGTGGAGCGCTCTGTCAGGTCCGTCTGGGCGCGAAGAGAAACGTCCTGTCGTGGCGAGACGCGCTCTATACAGGACCAGTTCCCAGCGGCCTGACACTCCGCCAGTTGAGCCGATTGCGCTCGCGCTTCCGGACCGGGAAAAGTGCGACCGAGTTTGACCAGCGTGACGCTACTCTTGCTCGTTACGCGGACTGTGATGAGGTTGTTCTTTGGTTCGGCCCCACATCCATTTGCCAACTCAGCCTCGTGCAATTGCTGCATTGGTTCGACGCACACAGCGGAGACAACACAAAGCTCCGCATGGTCTCCGCTTATGGTGGCTGGCTCAAGCCCGAGCAGATTCTTCAGGCTTACGGCAGCCGCCGGCCTATTACTCGATCTCAGATGCGGCTTGGACGGCGGGTCTGGCTTGCGTTCTGCTCGACGTCTCCGAGAGCCCTCTCCCGATTGTTAGCCAGTGACCTTCGCACGTTGCCTGAGATCCGAGACACAATTGACTTTCTACTTCGGGAGTATCCCGAGAGGCACAGCGGCCTCTCGCGACTGGAACGAAAGCTTCTGCGGACGGTGGATTCTTTGGGAATCACAACGCCAGCGGTGACTGTTGGCACGGCTCTCCACAACGAGCTTGTAGGCGATATTTTCCTGTTCGACATTCTGCGTGCGTTTATCACCGCACCGCACCCGCTGCTCCGGTTCGCCGCGCCATTTAAAGGTACTCTCAGCAATTATCAGTTCAACGGTTCCCAAATCGAGATGACCAATACCGGTCGCGCGGTACTCGCAGGAAAAGCCGACCATATCACTCTCAACGGTATCGACCGCTGGATCGGTGGCGTACATCTATCCGGGCATCAGGTGCCCTGGCGATGGGAAGAAAGCGTTACGGCGATTATTTCTCGACGTGAACTGGCTTCTCGCTGAGTTTTTCCAGCCTGCTAGGAAGAATCATGCAAACCCATATCTGGCGATAAGACCCGTCATAGGGGGCACCCGATCTCGGCAGTTCGGTCAGATTTGGGCACTACATTATTTCGTCTTGCTAGGGGGGATGGAGGGGTTTGCTGACGGAGGTGCCGACGTGGGTTTAGTGTCGCGAACGAAGTCCTCGACCATCTGCTTGAGCTGAGGCTGAACAGCGGCCATCTTGGACTGTACGAGCTGGATGCTCTTTGCACTGAGCTCCGGCGATTTCGCGATCATGGCGGCCCCAGCCGGCGTCTTGTAGAAGGCAACGATTCCGTTGATCTCTTCTTCCGTGTAGGCGTCGGTGTAGAGACGAACGTATTGGGGCTCGAGGACCCTCCAGCCGACCTGCGCGTCGACGGTTTGAAGGATCTTTTCCTGGAGAACATCGAACTTTGCCTTGTTCGCAGGAGAGATATCGGGGCCGAAGAGCTGTTTCGGTATCCCGGCGGTCTGATTCATGACGCTGCTTCTTATCTGGTCGCTGATGTGCTCGACGTGAAGCAATGCGAACAGCTCGCGGACCTTGGCCTGCTTGGAGGCGTCGTCGGCGTGCAGGGTGATGGGGATGCAAAGAGAGAGGATGAGAAGAAGAGCGGGACGCTTCATGGAGACCTTCGGGGAGAGGATGGGAAGAGCGGCGTGATGCTCTGTGTAGGGTACATCACGCCGCGTATCAGAATCGAGTTGTGGAGCCCCGATTCGTGACACTTCGGTCGGTGTGGGCCATCCAGTCCTTAACCTTTAAGGTGCGAGGGAATTGCATCGACTAAATGCGTGGGGTTCGCAGATGAGTATGCGAAGAGGTGTGGCGCTGATGAGAGGTTGGCGTCCACGGGGTTCTGATGGATGTAGTTCCTATGGCGCAGGTAGTCGGTTCTGTCAGTTATGCGGTGGTTCGTGTAGCCGCGTTCCCATACATCGAGTTTGCTTTTCAAGCGGAAGGAGAATCCGCCCTTAATGTATTGCAGAGTTTTTTCGAGGGAGATTTCGGCGGCGGGTGTGAGGAGTATATGAACGTGATCGGGCATGACGACGAATGCGTGGAGATTGAGGCGGTGTTTTGCTCGCTGCTCTTGTAGGACATCGATGAAGAGCATTGCGTTTTGCTCAATCTGGAAGAAGCGACGGCGGGAGGCTGTGACGCTGGTAACGAAGTACGTTCTTAGTTCTTGTGGCGCTAAAGGCATTCGTTGAAAGGCCCGGGGCTAAAGCCCCTCTTTGTTGGCTTTCTTTCGTGGGGCTAAAGCCCCACGCTTAATCCGAAAAACAGGTTCTGGAAATTCCACCCATGGTTCCGAAATTGAAGTGCGCACTGCGGCCGAAGGCCCGTCTTCCCAGCGCGGCAGCATTACCAGCCGCGGGTCTGGAGGAGTTCGTGTTCTTCGAGGGCGGCGGCGGCGAGGCCCTTCATGGTTCCGGTCACCTGCTCGCTGGCTTCGGCGACGATCTTGGGGTCGTTGTAGTGGGTGGTGGCGATGACGATGGCCTTGGCGCGGGAGACGGCTTCGGCGCGTTCCTTGGGATCGTTCTCGACGTCGAGCGGGGTGGCGCGCTCTTTCATGAAGATTCCGGAGCCGACGAAGACGGCCTCGGCGCCGAGTTGCATCATGAGGGCGGCGTCGGCGGGGGTGGCGATGCCGCCGGCGGAGAAGTTGGGGACGGGGAGCTTGCCGGCCTGGGCGACCATGCGGACGAGTTCGTAGGGAGCCTGGTGGACCTTGGCGGCGTTGTAGAGCTCGGAGTCGTCCATGACGGTGAGGGCGCGCATCTCGCGGACGATCTGGCGCATGTGCTGGACGGCGTGGACGACGTCGCCGGTGCCGGCCTCGCCCTTGGTGCGGATCATGGCCGCGCCTTCGGCGATGCGGCGGAGGGCTTCGCCAAGGTTGCGGGCTCCGCAGACGAAGGGGGTGGAGAAGGCGTGCTTGTCGATGTGGTAGACCTCGTCGGCGGGGGTGAGGACCTCGGACTCGTCGATGAAGTCGACGCCGAGCTCCTGCAGGACCTGGGCCTCGGCGAAGTGGCCGATGCGGGCCTTGGCCATGACGGGGACGGAGACGTTGGCGATGATCTCCTTGATGAGCTTGGGGTTCGCCATACGGGCGACGCCGCCTTCGGCGCGGATCATGGCGGGGACGCGCTCGAGGGCCATGACGGAGGTGGCGCCAGCCTCTTCGGCGATACGCGCCTGCTCGACGTTCATGACGTCCATGATCACGCCGCCTTTGAGCATCTCAGCCAGGCCGGTCTTGAGGCGGAGGGAAGAGGATCCGAGGTTGCCGTTCGAGGTGTGGTCAGCCATGACAGTTCTCCTTGGGAGCCGCGGGCGAAGCGTAAAGATTTTTGGACGTTTGCCGCGAGAGCTTTAAGTTTAGCAGCTTTGTTGGCGGGAGATGAATAGCGGAATCGGGATTAACCACAGATGGGCGAGTGGCGCGGATTTGCGGAAAATTCAAGAAGGGTTGATATGGCGGGCATGGCGCGGGCTCAAGCTTCGCTCAGGCAGGGGTGTATGTCCCTGCGTTGGAGGGGGAATGGACGCTGAGCTGACGATCGTGATTCCGGCGAAGAACGAGGTGTCGATGCTGCCGCGGCTGCTCGAGTCGCTGGCGAGGCAGGACTACGAGGGGATGGGGGAGACTCGGGTGATCGTGGCGGATGCGGGCTCGACGGACGGGACGGTGGAGGTGGCGTTGAGCTTTCGCGACCGGCTGCGCGGTTGAGGTAATTGAGGGAGGGCTGCCTTCGGTGGGGAGGAATGCAGGAGCGCGGGTGGCGAGGACTCCTTATGTGCTGTTTCTGGATGCGGATGTGGAGTTGGCGGAGCCTACGCTGCTGCGGCGCGCGATGTGGAGGATGCGGCGGAGAAAGCTGCATTTGGTGACGACGAATATCGCTTGCAGGGAGGGGAGTTTCTTCGACGACGCGCTGTATCTGGGGAACAACTTCATGCAGCGTATTGGGGCGGTGCTGAAGCCGTTTGCGACGGGGATGTTCATGCTGTTTGATCGCGATGCGTTCTGGGCGCTGGGTGGGTTCAACGAGCGGGCACTGTTTGCGGAGGATTATCTGCTGTCGAAGGGTGTGGCGCGGACGCGATTCAGGATTGTGCGAGGGAAGGTGCTGACTACGAACCGTCGGTTTCAGAAGCTGGGGCACTGGCGCATGGTCTGGATGTTCTTCAAGACGATGATGCATAGCTGGAACGACAAATATTTTCTGCGGGACCAGGGGTATTGGGAGGAGTCGGAGGTTTAGTCTTCGGGCTGTGTCAGTCCGGCTAGTTTGAGAAGGCGTTCGTCGACGACGATGAAGAGGCCTTTGGCGCGGGCGAGGACATCGCCAGTGGGGGATTGGATTTCAGCGTGGTGGAAGAGCTTGCGGCCTTCGCGGCTGAGGTGGCGGCTGGTGAGGATGAGCGGCTTGTAGAGGGGAACGGGACGAAGGTAATCGATCTCCATGTGGCGGGTCATGGCGAGGACGTTGAGCGGGCGGTTGAGTTTGCTCATGGCTTCGTCGAGCAATGTGGCGACGATGCCGCCGTGGATGTAGCCGGGCGGTCCTTCGTGCATGCGATCGAGTTGGAAGTGGGATGTCGCGGTGGGGTTGGTAGGGTCGCTGGTGTCGGTGGTGAAGGTGAGGTGGAGGCCCTGGGGATTGGCGGGGCCGCAGCCGAAGCAGTGGCTGGCGCGCTCGTCGATGGTGGGGCTGCCCGCGAGGGAGTCAGGGGTGTGGCGGTTTGCGTCGGGGGTGGGCATTGATTGCGACGTTAGCACAAGGCGGCGCGCGAGTGAACAGCGGTTCATTGGCTTATTGAGAGGGTATCTGAGAGGATGGCGAGCGTGTATTTCCGGAGATGAGAATGATTCGCTTGTCTGACTTGAAGCTAAGGAAGTTTGTGTTTGGTCTGGTGTTTGGGTGCGGAGTTGCACTGGGAGCGCATGCGCAGGACACGGACGATGCGCGGGTGGTGCTGGTGATGACGGACGGGATGCGCTGGCAGGAGATCTTTCGCGGGGCGGATGCGAGCCTGATGGTTCCGGAGCGGTACTTTGACAAGCGCGATGTGACGGAGTTGAAGGAGAAGTATCTGGCGGCTACTCCTGAGGAGCAGCGGAAGAAGCTGATGCCGTTTTTGTGGAGTACGTTCGTGCCTCAAGGGCAGATCTATGGGGATCGCGATGCGGGGTCGGATGCTTCGGTGACGAATGGATTTAACTTTTCGTATCCGGGATACAGCGAGACGCTAACAGGTCATGGCGATCCGAGAGTGGATTCGAACGATGACCGGCCGAATCCAAACCTTACAGTGCTGGCATGGGTGAACCAGCAGAAGGGTTTTGAGGGAAAGGTCGGCGCGTTTGGAGCGTGGCATGTGATTGCGAACGTCGTGAATCCAGCGAAGTGTGACGGCTGCATGGTGAACGCGGCGTATGACCCGGCGATGATGTCGCCCATGACGGAACAGATGAAGCTCCTGAATGATTTGAAGAGAGACTCGCCGCGGGTTTGGGAGGACGAGTCGTATGACGCGCCGACGTTCTACACCGCGATGGAGTTCATCAAAACAAAGAAGCCGCGGGTGGTGTTTCTGTCGCTGGGGGAGACGGACGATTGGGCACATGCGGGGAACTATGGAGAGTACCTTGAATCGGCCCATCGTGTGGATGGATACATGAAGCAGATGTGGGATGAGCTGCAGTCGATGCCGGAGTACAAGGACAAGACGACGATGATCTTTCTGGTGGATCATGGGCGCGGGTCGGCTCCGGAGGAGTGGAAGGGGCATGGGCAGAAGATTCCGGAGTCGAAGTACATCTTTATGGGATTTATGGGACGTGGGGTGCCGGCGCTGGGGTTGCGGAAGGATGTAACTCCGGTGACGCAGAGCCAGGTGGCGGCGACGTTAGCGAGATATCTGGGGCTGGACTGGAATGCGGCGGAGAAGCAGGCGGGTGCTCCCGTTTCGGATGCGCTGAAGTAGGACCTGGTGAGAGCTACTGAGCGCTGCAGATCTCGAGGATGCTGGGGCCGAACTTTTCGGCCTTCTCGAGAGAGACGCCGTCGATCATTTTGAGTTCGGTGAGGGTGCGCGGGCGCTCGATGGCGATGCTGCGGAGTGTGGCGGTGCCGAGGACGAAGAACTGCGGGAGGTTGAGGCGGTCTGCCTCGTTGGCGCGCCATGCACGAAGGCGTGTGTCGAGGGCTTGCTGGTCGGGAGTGAGGTCTTCCTGTGGTTGTGGTGAGGGTGTGATTGGTGGCGGCTCGCGATTAACGGGAGTGCTGGTGCGGGCGAAATGCGGGGGTTCCTCGGCTTCGACCCTGCGGGCCTTCGCTCGGAATGACACCTCTTTAGGGGCTCGGGAGTTTGGGGCGTGAGAATCATTGTTTGTGCTGCCTGAAGTTGATTCTCCACCGCGGCAGATGGCGATGACTGCGGCTCCGTAGCGGTCGGATTTTTCGGGGCCTATTCCGGAGATGTTGAGCAGATCGCTGATCGTCTGCGGTTGAGCGTGAACGATATTGGTGAGGACTGTGTCGCTGAAGACGATGAAGGCGGGTTTGCCTGTTTTGGAGGCTTCGGCTTTGCGCCAGTCGCGGAGGCGTTTTTCGAGTGCCTGCTGTTCAGTCGTCATGGGTAGAGAAGCGGGTCTCTCCGCTGCCGCGCTGCGCGCCTTCGGTCGAGATGACACTCCTGATGAAGAGCGAGCATCGGTAGTGTTGCGGGATTGTTTGCGCTTCTTTGTTTGCGATTCGCTCTGATCTTCATTGGGGAGAAGGATGGCCAGATCGTCACCTTCGTCACGGGTGCGGCCTTCGTGGGTGAGTGAAGCGCGCTTGAAGTTAATGACGTTTCCTTCGGCGTTGGTGAAGGTGTCGGTGTTTAGGGCGATGAGTCCTGCGCGGGTGAGGGCGTTGAGGTAGACGTCGAATTGCTTGCGGTCGATGCCGAGGGCAAGGTCGGTATGGAGCTTTCCGGTAGCTCGGGGGGACGCACCGTCGAGGGCGCGGAGGATTGAGCGGAGTTGGCGGTCTTCTTGTGTATTGGGTTGACGGAAGGTTTGGGCGGTGGCTCGTTCGGGAGAGCAGAAGTCGCAGTGTCCGCAGGGGCGTAGGCCGTCTGCAGTGTCGCCGAAGTGCTGGATGAGGGCAGTCATGCGGCACTGCGGGGTTTCGGCGTAGCGAGCCATGGCATCGATCTGGGCGCGCCGAAAGGCGAGTTGCTTGTCGTAACCGGATTGCCATGAGGTGTTTTCTGTTGCGCGGAGATTTCCGGCGATGTCGAATGCGGCCGCGCCTTGTGCGACGAGTTTCTCGGCGGTGCGGTCGAAGGTCTCGACGTCCATGCGGAGGCGCTTGCGAAGAGCGTCAGGCTCCTGGAAGTCTTCAGTGAGGACGCGGGCGAGGCGAGCGAGTTCGGTGGGTGCGGGGTAGTCGCGCTCGAGGAAGAAGTCGTGCATCTTGCGGTCGGCGAAGGAGTGGAGGAGAACGGTGCGCGAGGGATTTCCGTCGCGTCCTGCGCGGCCGATCTCCTGGTAGTAGGCCTCGATGGAGCCGGGAAGAGCAGTGTGGATGACGGTGCGGACGTCGGCCTTGTCGATGCCCATGCCGAAGGCGATGGTGGCTACGACGACATCAAGCGAGCCGGAGAGGAAGTGCCGTTGTACGCGCTCGCGTGTGCCGGGATCGAGGCCGGCGTGATAAGCGGCGGCACGTCCGCCGAGTTGAGATGCGAGTTCTTCGGCTGCTTTGCGTGAGGGCGCGTAGACGATGGCGGGGCGGGCTTCGGCAGGCTTGAGGAGGTCGATGGTGAACTGGTTGCGGCGCGGCTTCGACATCTCAACGACCTCGATGGCGAGGTTGTGGCGGCGGAAGCCGTGGATGAAGAGTGCAGGGGAGTCGAGGCGCAGTTGAGCGGCGATGTCCTTTTGGACGGTGGGCGTAGCTGTCGCGGTGAGTGCGATGACTGGTGCTGGTCGTAGCGAGGGCAGGTGATCGCCCAGTGTGCGATAGTCGGGGCGAAAGTCATGACCCCATTGCGAGATGCAGTGCGCCTCGTCGATGGCGATGAGGGCGGGCTTCCGTTTCGCGAGCATTTGCGGGAAGCCGGGAACGCGCATGCGCTCGGGTGCAATGAAGAGGAACTGAAGGGTGCCGTCGAGGTAGTCGCGGCAGGCCTGGCGGGCGTCTTCGCGGGAGAGGCCGGAGTGGATTCGGGCGACTCGAAGGCCGAGGGAGGAGAGCTTGGCGGCCTGGTCATCCATGAGGGCGATTAGAGGGGAGATGACGAGCGCGGTGCCCTGGCGGGCGATGGCGGGAAGCTGGTAGCAGAGGGATTTTCCGGCCCCGGTGGGCATGACGAGCAGGACGTCGCGGCCATCGGTGGCGGCGCGGCAGACGGCCTCCTGATTGGCGCGGAAGGCGGGAAAGCCGAATGTCCTATGGAGTAGGTCGGAGAGGGAAGATGAGTCCATGGGGCCTTGGGTCATCTTCGCATATTGTTTGCCTGAGGGAAGAGATGGAATATGCGTAGGTACGGATTGCGAGAGATCAGAACATCTGAAAGTTGACTTCGATATTCATCTGGTATGGGACAGGCTTGCCATCGAGAGTAGCGGGTTTGAAGCGGTACTGTTTCACGCACTCAACCGCCTTCGATTCTAGTGAGTGGATTGCTGACAGATCTTTTTTGTTTTCACGGGGCCAGCCTTCTGACTTCGTGACCCGGAAGTCGCGATTCGTGCCATCGCTATCAATAACGAATGCCACGGTTATGCGCGCGGAGACCTTACGTTTGCGAGCTTCTTCGGAGAAGTCTGGCTGAACGGAGGAGATAAGAGTGGGAGCCTTCACGCCGTTGCCTGCGTGGTAGATGCCGTTTTCGTCAGGGTTGCTGCGAACTGACGAACCTGGCTGCGGAGCGGGAGCGTTCGGTATTTGCTGTGAGGCTGTGGGTGATGATTGCTGGGTAGCGAAGGAGCTGACGCCGAACGTCGAGAGCATTGCGAGGAGCGCGATCCGTCGCCTGACCAACATGCTTCGTACCCGTTATCGGAATTCTCATTGAGTCTACTTCGCAATCAGGTGAACTGGAAGCTGATCTCTATCTTGAGTTCCAGGGCCACGGGTTTGCCTTTAACGATGGTGGGTTCGAAGCGGAACTGTCGGGCGGCTTCGACCGCTTTGGGGTCGAGAGTAAGCGCGGCGTCGTGGTCTTCCTTGTTCTTGTATGCTTCGGCGACGGACTTGATGATCTCGGCAGAGCCTACGGTGCCGTCGGGTTCGACGACGATGCGAACGAGAGCGACGCCGCTGGTCTTGCGTTTGCGGGCTTCCTCAGTAGTCTCGGGGACTACCTTGTGAATGCACTGAGGAATGCCGATGCCATTGCCGGTGTGGTAGATGCCGTTTGCGTCGGGTTGCGGGTCGGCGGATTGCGCCCCAAGGGGGAGAGCGAGAAGAAGCAGTGCGAGAGATAAGCGAAAAAGACGAGGCATGTCGGACTCCGTACGATGGCCAGAGAATGGCGCTGTTTTGAAGGACTGCTGAGATGGTGCTGGCGGTTGCCCGAGAACTTAGGCTAGGATGCCGGATATGCCTTTACATTCTGTCGAATCATTCCGCTTTTTGGGGAATCTGAATAGGCATGAGTCTAAGAGGAGGCCAATATGCTGATGACTACGCTTTGGGTAATGGTTGCTGGCATCGCCATCCTCATTCCTTTAGTGATCTGGCGAGTGAAGGTTGCGAAGCGGCGGCGAGAGCTGCTGCAGCATTGTGTGGAAGCTGAGACTTTGCATGATTTGTTGGGGCCACCGCAGAAGGTAATGGTCATCGACGTACGCCAGCCGCTGGATGTGCTGGCTTACTCGGAGATGATTCCCGGTGCGAAGAGAGTTGCTCCGAAGGAAGTATTGATGAACCCCGAGCTTATCCCGAGGGAGCAGGATGTGGTGATCTACTGCACTTGCCCCGGGGAAAAGACCAGCTGGGAGATTCTGCGGCAGATCCAGGTTCACAACTACACGCGGCTGAAGCTTCTGCATGGCGGGCTGGCGGCGTGGAAGGCAAAGGGATACGCTGTCGAGCGGTATATGGATTCGTTCCGTCTGGATTCGGCGAAGTAAAGCGGCATTTTGGTTACGCCATCAACTTATCTACTGTGATGGGAAGGTCGCGAACGCGCTTGCCGGTCGCGTTGTAAATGGCATTGGCGACGGCTGCGGCTGCTCCGGTGATGCCGATCTCTCCTATGCCGCGTGCGCCCAGTGGTGAGAACCGGTAGTCGGGGATGTTGAGGCAGGCGACGTCGATCTCGCCGATGTCGGCGTTAACGGGGACGTGATACTCGGCGATGTTGCGGTTGACGGTGAGGCCGTGATTCGGGTCGATGTGGGACTCTTCGAGGAGAGCGAAGCTGATGCCCCAAGCGATGCCGCCCTGGAGCTGGTTGATGCCGGTCTTCTTGTTCATCAGGGTTCCGATGTCGTAGGTTCCGACGACACGGCGGACGTGGACCATGTGAGTATCGGCGTCTACGGCGACTTCGGCGAAGACTGCTCCCCAGGAGTGAGAGCTGAAGGACGTGCGGTCTTTGGCGGGCTCGGCGGAGGCGGTGGCTTCGATGGGCGCGCCGCTGCGTGACAGCAGCGTGGAGAAGGGCTCGGACTTTGTGGGGAAGGATTTGGTGAAGAGGACGCCGTCGCGTGAGGTCACTGATTCGGCGCTAGCCCGGTGGAGGGGTGAGGCGGAGTCGTTGAGGGCGAGGTCGATCATCTTCTGCTTGACGTGCGAGCGCGGCCTGGTAGACGGCGGGGCAGACGGAGGCGGCGGTCTGTGAGCCTCCGGAGCCGCCGGAGCGGGGAAGTGTTGAGTGACCGAGTTCGACGTCGACGAAGGAAGGATCGATGCCTAACGCCATCGCTGCGGCCTGCGCCATGATGGTGTAGGTTCCGGTGCCGAGGTCCTGGGTTCCGCAGCCGACGTAGACGCGGCCAGTGGGGAGAAGGCGGACGATCGCGGAGGAGTTGGAGCGGTTGGCCTTGTAGGTAGCTGTGGCCATGCCGTAGCCGATGAGCTTGTTGCCTTCGCGGACCTGCCCGGGCGTGGGCTTGCGGCGGGCCCAGTTGAAGCGCTCAGCAGCGTCGGCGTAACACTCGCGGAGATGCTTACTGGACCAGGGGAGCTTTTGGCCGGGGTCTTCTTCGGCGTAGTTAGCGAGACGCAGTTGAATGGGGTCCATGTTGAGCTTCTCGGCGAGTTCGTCGAGGGCTATTTCGAGGCCAACGGTTCCGGTGGCTTCACCGGGCGCTCGCTGGAAGGTTCCCATGCCGAGGTTCATCTCGACGAGACGGTGATTGCTGGAGAGCGTGTCGGAGTTGTAGAGCATCTGGGTCTGGTTGGCCGAGCCCTCGACGAAGTCGGCGAACATGGAGGTGTACATGTGGACGTCATGCTGCGTGGCGAGGAGCTTGCCGGTGGAGTCGGCGCCGAGCTTGATGTGCTGACGAGTATTGGGACGCGAGCCGACGGGACCGAACATCTGCTCGCGCGTGATGGCAATCTTGACGGGACGCTGGACCACCTTGGCGGCCATTGCTGCGAGAACGACGTGCGACCAGACGGAGCCCTTGCAGCCGAAGCCGCCGCCTACAAACGGGCACTCGACTTCGACATCATCGGGTTGAAGTCCGAAGGCGTGTACGAGGTTTTGACGTACGCCAGTGATGCCCTGCGTGGAGTCGTAGACGCTTGAGCTTTCCGTTCTGCCATGAGGCGATGGTGGCGTGGGGCTCCATGGGGTTGTGGTTCTGGATGGGCGTGTTGTAAGTCTGGTCAACCGTGGCGGCGGCTTTGGCAAAAGCGGCGTCGATGTCACCACGGCGCGAGGCTCCGGGAGGCAGAGGGCTGGTTCCGGGTTCCCATGCCACGCCGTTGCGTTTGGGTGGGCGCGATTCGTTGACGAGGGAATCGAAGTCCAGGCGCGCTGGTGTTGGGTTGTAGTTGACCTTGAGTAGAGTGGCCGCGTGCATCGCTTCGGGCAATGAGCGGGCGACGACGACGGCTATGGGTTGGCCGTTGTAGAGGACGTGGTTGTCCTGGAGGACATTGACGTTGTTGTTCGGCGTGACCTTGGGGGCGTTGAATGGCGTCATGACGGCGAGAACACCGGAGGCGTGCGCAGCGGCGGAGTCGTCGATGGATGCAACGGTGCCTGAGGGAATAGTGGCCTGCACGATGTAGCCGTGGACGACGTCTTTGACGGGGAACTCGGCTGCGTATTTTGCGGCGCCAGTGACTTTGAGGCGGCCGTCGTAGCGGGAGTCGAGTTGCTTCGCGTTCTGTTTCGTCTCTTCGTCGAGATTGATCATGCCTGTGCTCCTTGTGCGGCGAGGGTGAGGGCGCGCACGACGCTCGTCTTGGCGAGCTCGACTTTGAAGGCGTTGTACTTTTGCGGCTTCGCTCCGGTAACGATGATGTCAGCGGCTTTGCGGAACGTGTCTGCGTTGGCCGGAGCACCGATGAGGGCTTGCTCGGCTTCGGCGGAGCGCCAAGGCTTCGGTGCGACACCTCCGAGGGCGAGTGCGGCGGACTTAATGGTAGTTGCCATCGAGTTCAAGGCCTGCTGCAACAGAGACGAGCGCGAAGGCGTAGCTCTGGCGGTCGCGCACCTTGAGGTAGTAGGAATGCTTCGCGAACTTCGAGGGTGGAATCTCGATGGAGACGATGAGTTCGTCCGGCTTGAGAGCGGTCTCGATGTTGGGTGTAGTGCCGGGGAGCAGATGGAAGTCGCGGAGCGTGATGGAGCGACTGCCCTTAGCTCCCTGAACGTGAATGGTGGCGTTGAGAGCGGCGAGCGCGACGTTCATGTCGGAGGGATTGGTCGCGATACAGGACTCGCTTGCACCCAGGATTGCGTGGATGCGATTGAAGCCTTTGAGAGCAGCGCATCCGGAGCCGGGATTGCGTTTGTTGCATTCGGAGTAGGCGGTGTCGTTGAAGTAGTAGCAGCGAGTGCGCTGCAGGAGATTGCCGCCGGTGGTTGCCATGTTGCGAAGCTGGGCCGAAGCTCCGGAGAGGAGTGCCTGCGAGAGCAGAGGGTAGGTGGTGCGAATGATGTGATGGTTTGCGAGGTCACTGTTGCGCACGCCGGCGCCGATGGTGGTGGTGCCGTCGGGTGCGGCGGTTACCTGCGTGAAGCCGAGGTGGTTGATGTCGACGAGCGTGGTGGGGTGCTCGACGTTGTACTTCATCAGGTCGACGAGATTGGTTCCGCCGCCGAGGAACTTGGCTCCGCGCGTGGCGGAGACGGCTCGGATGGCGTCGTCGGGGGCGGTGGCTCGCTGGTAATGGAAAGGATTCATGAGCGTGCTCCCTGCGCCGCAGAGCGAACCGCGGCGACGATGTTGGGGTAGGCAGCGCAGCGGCAGATGTTGCCGCTCATGCGCTCGCGAATTTCGTTGTCGCTGAGCTGCGGGCTCGCGGTCTGTCCGGTCTGGAAGGAGACCTGGCTGAGATCGCCGCGGCGATGCTCTTCGAGAAGGGCGACAGCGGAGCAGATCTGGCCGGGGGTGCAGTAGCCGCACTGGAAGCCATCGTGTTCGAGGAAGGCGGCCTGGACGGGGTGCAGTTGGTCGCCGTGCGCGAGTCCCTCGATGGTGGTGATCTCGGCGCCCTGCGCGACGGCGGCAAGGGTGAGGCAGGAGTTGACGCGGCGGCCGTCGACGAGGACGGTGCAGGCGCCACACTGTCCGTGATCGCAGCCTTTCTTGCTGCCGGTGAGACCGAGATACTCGCGCAGAGCGTCGAGCAGGGTGGTGCGGGTGTCGACGCGTGAGGGCCTGTTGCTTGCCGTTGATCTTGAGGGCGAGCGAGAGGGTCTGCGGGGCGGTGGCCGCGGCGATGCGGGCTTTTTCTGCTGCTGCGACCCCGGGCAGACCTGAGGCAACGCCAGCCGAGAGGATTCCGGCGGCTTTGACGAAGGTGCGGCGGGAGAAGTCGACGTTGGAACTGGGGTCCGGCGGAGACCTCGCAAGGTGCCTCCCCTTGAGGGTCGTCCTCGTTTCGAGGCTTTTTCTGGATTTCGTCCGGGCTGGATGTTTCGGAGAGAAGAGTAGACATGGGGTCCCTCGGTGGTTAGCACATGCGCATGATAGCTCCGGTGCTAAATGGTTGACTAGGAAGATCGTTACGGAATAGGTTTGCGTTTTGCACCTTGAAGACCGCGCCGATTCTGGCAGAGGAAATCGGTGATGAGAAAGACGAAGCTGACAGTATGATGGTTGCAATCGGACGCGCGGCGGCCTGAGCGGTCGATGATACGAAAAATACGAGGAGTTTCGATTTGAGCGTTTGGATGAGCGTGCGCCCGGCTAGCAGCGATGGTTCTGGCATTAGCGGTTACAACTGGGGCGCAGACGCCCGAGAGCACGACCAAGAGGAACTGACGAAAAGCCACCTGCGAAGGAAGATGCTGGGATCCCCGTTCCACCCGAGACGAACTCGACGACGAAGCACGATCTGACTGTGGGTGGACAGGTGATTCACTACACGGCGACGGCGGGAAATCTGCTGATTCGGGACGAACAGGACAAGCCAAACGCCAGCATCTTCTATGTCGCTTACACACAGGATGGCGCGGAGGCGAAAGTCGCGTCCGGTGACCTTCTTCTACAACGGGGGACCGGGGGCGGCGACGATCTGGCTGCACATGGGCTCGTTCGGGCCGGTGCGGGTGATGACGCAAAGCCCGGAGGCCACGGCTCCAGCGCCGTTCACCTGGGTATCAAACGAGTACAGCCTGCTGGACAAGAGCGATCTGGTGTTTATCGACGCTCCGCTGTGCGGTTTTTCGCGGGCGGTGGGCAAGGGAACGGTGAAGGACTTTGCCGGGACAGACCAGGATATTCAGGCGTTCAGGAAGTTTATTGAGCGCTATATCACGGCGAACCAGCGGTGGAACTCGCCGAAGTTTCTGTTTGGTGAGTCGTATGGAACGACGCGGTCGGCAGGGCTGGTGGCGGCACTACAGGGAGATGGGGTTACGTTCAACGGTGTGGTTCTGCTGTCGTCAATCCTGAACTACAACATTCGCAATCCTGGGTATGACACTGAAGCTATTGGATATCTTCCATCGTTCGCGGCGATCGGCTACTACTACAAGAAGGTGAAGGCCACAGGCAGCATGGCCGAGTGGGTGCAGCAGGCTCGGGAGTTCGCTCGCGGGCCTTATGCACAGGCGCTTGCAGCAGGGAGACAGACTGCCGCAGGCGGAGTTCGACGCGGTTGCGGCGCGAGTTGTCGGCGCTGACCGGGATTGAAGGTGGAGTATGTGAAGGAGGCGAGGCTGCGTGTCTCGGCATCGCGCTTTCGCAAGGAGTTGCTGCGCGACGACGACCGAACGCTGGGACGTTACGATGCCCGGTTTATGGGCTGGGACCCGGATGCAGCAGGGGAGACGCCGGGCTCGGATCCGTCGGACACAGGAATCAGCCGGAGCGTACGTTGGGGCGTTTCACGACTACATCCAGCGGGAACTGAAGTACATGAGCCAGGAGACCTACTACACGTCAGGGCCCGGGGGTGAATCAGGCCTGGGACTTCAAGCACAAGGCCGGCGGAGGGGGCGGGCAGGGCCGAGGAGAGCAGTCGAACCCGGATACGGCGATCGATCTGGCGGATGCGATCCGGAAGAATCCCAGGCTTAGGGTGTTTTCGGCCAACGGGTATTTCGATCTGGCGACGCCGTTCTTTGCGACGGAGTATGACCTGAGCCATATGAGCCTGCCGGCGAAGCTGGTGGGTAATGTGCAGTTCGGTTACTATCCGGCGGGTCACATGGTGTATCTGAACGTGGAAGCCTTGAAAGAGATGAAGGCGGATATGGCGAAGTTTTACTCCTCGGCGCTGCACAACTGAGGCAATTGAAGGGGTTGCGGTTCCGTCTAGTTTTGGGAGTGCTTTTGGCTGCCTTTTTAGAGCCGAAAGTCGACTTGAATTAAAGGTCTAAATGGCTTAGAATGTTAGCCGTGGTCTTTCTCTCCCGAGTTTCTGGAAAGAGCTCTAAGCAAAACAAAACGAAGAGGTACTAACAACATATGGCAAAGCGTCGTGGAAATCCGAACTGGGGCAAGCCGGAGCCGATCGGCCCGGTCGTCCCAACGGTAACATCGTTTGAGCAGGTCGTAAAAGAGTTCAAGCTGACGCCGGACCAGTACATCCGGTCGACGAGACTGCGCGAGTGGGCTCGCCGGAACAAGAACTCGAAGTACATCCCGGAGGCGCTGCTGGAGGCCTGGGGCTTCGAGATCGAGTCGACCCTGTAGCTACGAGATTCACGAAGTCCGATGACGCCGCCCGGTTGGGCGGCGTTCTCTTTTTGCGTCGAACGTATGATGAGAGCAGTCGAAAGAGAGGGGTGAGCATCCGAGTTCTCCCGGAGGGCAAAGCTATGTTTGCTGACGTCGCCGAGGCAGTTGCGGAGATTCGCGCGGGCAGGATGGTCGTCGTGGTGGATGACGAGGACCGCGAGAACGAAGGTGACCTGACCCTGGCGGCGGAGTTCGTGACGCCGGAGGCGATCAACTTCATGGCGAAGTACGGCCGCGGACTGATCTGCCTGACGCTGACAGAGGAGCGCGCCGACTATCTGCGGCTGGGGCCGATGACGCAGGAGAATACCTCGCGGTTCGGGACGGCGTTTACCGAGAGCGTCGAGGCGCGTGAGGGGGTGACGACGGGTATCTCGGCAGCGGACCGGGCGCACACGATCCGGGTGGCGATCGATCCGAAGTCGACGGCGCATGACCTGGCGCGGCCGGGGCATGTGTTTCCGCTGCGGGCGCGCAAGGGTGGCGTGCTGGTGCGCGCAGGGCAGACGGAGGCTTCGGTCGATCTGGCGCGGATGGCGGGGCTGGTTCCGGCGGGCGTGATCTGCGAGATCATGAACGACGACGGAACGATGGCGCGTGTGCCGGACCTGGTGAAGTTCTGCGAGGAGCATGGGCTGAAGATGGTGACGGTGGCGGACCTGATCCGCTACCGGCTGCAGAACGAGCGCTACATCCATCGCGTCGCCGAGTCGCTGATGCCGACTGAGCATGGCGAGTTTCGGATGATTGCGTATGAGAGCGAGGTGGATGGGGGCGAGTCGCACGTGGCACTGGTGTATGGCGATGTGAGCGGCGACGAACCGGTAACGGTGCGGGTGCATACGCACTGCCTGGCGGGCGATGTCTTTGGGACGACGTTGTGCGACTGCCGGGCGGTGGTGGACAACTCGTTGAGGATGATCGCCGAGGCGGGACGCGGAGCGCTGGTTTATCTGCACAACGGCAGCGCGGGGTTCGGAATCGATCGCAGCGTGACGCCGCATCGGGTGGTCTTTCATCGCGAGCAGCGGTCGCGCGAGGGGTGTGAAGAGAGAGCGCAGAGGACGCTGCGGCAGGTGGGATTGGGAGGGCAGATTTTGTCGGATCTGGGGATCCACAAGATTCGGCTGCTGACGAATACGCCGACGCACGTTCCTGCGCTGCAGGGGTTTGGGATCGAGATCGTGGAGCAGGTTCCTGTGTCGATCGCAACTGCAAATCGATAGCTTCGTACTACTGGGCGGTGACCGTGAGGTTAAGGGTGACGGTCTGGCTGAGTTGCACGCCGCTAGTGCTGGATGCGGTGACCTGGTACTGGTAGGTTCCCGGGTGGCGTGTAGCGGAGGTTGGGGTCGCCGTTATTGATGGGGAGTTTGCTTCCACTTCCGCAGCCGGCGAGAACAAAGTGCGGCTGTTGTGAAGATCGTGACAGCGAGTGACTCCGCGGGTTCGACGGAAGAGAGAACAGCTGAGCGGAAGCAGACAGAACGCAGCAGGTCGTGCATGTTGCGAGTGCGCTTCCGTGATGCCGAGTGCGACCGAGGTGACGGTATTGATGGTGGCGACGGAGGCTCTGCGGGGCGCTGTTGGTGAGAGTGATGCTCGATGGCAGCAGCGAGCATGTTGCGTACTGGCCGGGGTTGATGGGCGTGCAGTTGAGAACGACAGCGCCGGTGTAACCGTTCAGCGCTGTGACAGCGAGATTGTAGTTTGCTGGCAGGCCGCTTTTCACCATGACGGAAGAAGAGGACCCACCGTCGACTGAGAGCGAGACGGCTGCGGGTGGAGTTCCTGCTCCCGTGAGTGGGATGGTGAGCGGCGAACTGGGGTCGGAGCTTGTGATGACGAGGCTTCCGGGGCTTGCGCCCGCCGCGGTGGGGGTGAAGGTGATTGTGACGGCGCAGCTTGCTCCCGCGGCGAGTGATGTTGCGGAGCACGGCTTGGTGATAGCGTAGTCGCCTGTGATGCTGAGCGTGAGTTGATTTACCGGAGCGGTTCCGGTGTTGGCGAGTGAGAGGGTCAGGCTTGCCGAGGCTCCGACAGCAGTGTTCGCGAAGGCGAGGCTTGATGGTGTGGTCTGGAGATGGGACTGCGCTCCTGTGCCGGTGAGGTTTGCGAGGAGGGGCAGGCTGGTGAGCGAGGTTGCGATGCTGACGGCGCCGGTCCGGGCTCCGGTCTGCGTGGGTTTGAAGGTGACCTGCAGGGTGCAGCTGGCGGAGGAGGCAAGTTGGGTTCCTGCGGCGGGACAATCGCCCGCGACAGTGTAGTCGCCAGAAGCGGCGAAGCTGGAGAAAGTTGCGGCGGTGGGGCTGGCGTTGGTGACTTTGAGAGGAAGCGTGGCGGAGCTGCCGACGAGCACCTGTCCGAAGTCGAGCGTGACGGGGGAGAGGACGAGCGTAGGCGGAGTGGCGGTTCCGAAGAGACTGATGAAGTCGAGCGACGTGCTGGAGTCGGAGGTTATTTCAAGCGCGCTGACGACGGTGCTGATGGTCTGAGAAGACGAAGCCTGTGGCGTGAAGGTAATGGTGATCGGACAGCTTGCTCCGGGCACGATGCTTGCGCATGAGCCGGTGACGGTGAAGTCGGGCGTTGTGGTGAGGCTGGTGATATGGATCGTCGTGGTGCCCGTATTGGTCAGGGTGACGGTTTGGGGCGGAGAGGCGTTGCCGCCTGATGGTTGCGTCGAAGGTGAGCGAGCCCTGCGAGACGGTGTAGGCGACGAGGGGAGCGGTGTTTGACGGAACGGCCACAGCGACGGGCGTGACTGTGCCGGTGAGGTCGATGAAGTCGGGGCTGGTGATGGCGTCGCTCTCGAGGACGAGAGAGCCTGCGTCGGTGTTGAAGGGCGCGGGCGACGATCCGGTGGCGGCCTGATTAGTGGGCGAATAGACGAGAGTGACAGTACAGAAGCTCGCAGGTGTGAGCGTGGCGCCGCAGGTCGTGGTGGAGAGGAAGGGCCACTCGCTTGTGACGCGGCGTAGAGTTACCGGATTGTTGCCAGAGTTTGTGATTGTGAGGGTGCGTGTTGCTGTCTGTCCGGAGGCTACCTGGCCGAAGTCGAGAATGCGACCGGGGATGAGATGGTCGCCGGTGATGGTGATGCTGCCCGAGCCGGTGCCGAAGCCTTCGAGATAGCCCAGGCCGTTGAGAGCTGCACTGCCATCGGTAGGGGTGGCCTGGGCAAAGACGGTTCCTGTGATGTCGCCGTTTGTAAGTGGGAGGAAGGCGACAGAGAACGTGCAGCCAGCGCCGGGAGCGAGCGTGGAGCAGGGTGGTTCGGTTAGGACGAACTGACGGGGGAGCGCGAGTGAAAGGTTGAGGGATTTCGCGGTGAGGTTATTGATGAGGAACTGGCGAGTGAGGCCGACGGTGGAGGTGGCGGTGGGGCCATAGTTGGCTTGCGAAGGAAGAATCTGGAGACCGGTGTCCTCGCTGGTGTAAGCGCCGTTGAGCGAGACAGTGAAGGTGGTTTGCGGATTTCCCGGCGTAGAACTGGTGACCGGAATGGAGAGCGTGCCGCTGACGGTGGCGTTCGTCGGGGTGAAAGTAATCGTGATCGTGCAGGTGGCATCCAGGAACGAGTGCGCTGCATGTGGTGGAGGACTGGAAGCTGGCGGAGGATGAAGTGGGGATAGCGATCTGGAGGTTGTAGAGGCCCGTGTTAGCGAGAGTGATCGTCTGCTGGGTTGCGGTGGGGCCGGGGACGTTCCGGAAGTTGAGAGCAGTGGGATTGATGGAAAGGCCTGGATCGGGCGAACCGAATCCGCTGAGTGCCGCTGTAGCGGTTACGGTCGCGGACGCGATGGTCAGGGTACCGTTGGCAGGGCCGGTCGCGGTGGGAACATAAGCGATCTGAAGGTAGCACGAGGCATTGGGGGCGAAGGGCCCACCGCAGGATGGGCCGCCCGGTCGGCGCGTTGCTGATGACGAAGTCGCCGGTGACGGTTGGGGAGGAGAGGTCGGCTGACGTTGGAGTGAGATTTGTGAGCGTGAAGAGCGTGGGAGCGCTGGAACTGTGGAGAGGGACGGGGCCGAAATCCTGTTGTGCGGGAGTGAGAATGAGGCCGGTGAGCGGAAGCCCGTTGCCGCTGAGGGCCAGAGTGTAAGGATTGCCGCTGGCGGTCGAGGCGAGCTTGAGTGAGGCGGTCTGGGGGCCGGCAGTGGTGGGGAGGAACTGAACTCCGAGCCAGCAGTTGAAGCAGGAGCCTGTGGCAGTGGGAGTGAAGAAAGAGGCTGCGGGCTGGCCATGTCCGTGGCCTGCGTCCTCGACGAGGACGACGCCGAAGTCGTTGCCGGTGGAGGCTGTGAGCTGCGAGAAGGGCTGGGTGATCTTGAACCACTGGACAACGGGCTGGCCGATAGCGGTGCTTCCGAGGTCGAGGGTACCGTTGTTGGCCGCGAGGATGGGCGTTCCTGAGCCGCTTAGGTTCACGTAGGCCGGAGTGATGCCTGCTCCTGACGAGACGGAGAGGAGACCTTGTCGCGCGCCCGGCTGCGAGGGTGCGAAGGTAAGCGCGACAGAGCAGGAAGCTCCGCCTGCCAGGACAGATGGGCAGTTCGTTGATTCATTGAAATCGCCGGTAAGGGAGACGGCGAGGGGGAAGGGTTGAGTTCCGGTGTTTGAGATTGTCGCGGTCTGGGAGCTCGCGGATGTGCCGGTGATGACCACTGCGTTGGGGAAGTCGAGCGCCGAGGGTGTGACGCTGAGATTAGGGTTGACTGTCGAGCCGCCGACGCCGGGTTGCGGAATGGTCTGTCCGGTGACGAGCGACACTGGTGCCCTGGTCGAGCGAGAGAGTGACGGAGTCGGCGGAGGTCTGCGGCGACTCGTAGTCGATCTGGAGCTGGCAGACGGTGTGAGGCTCAAGCAGCGTTGGGCACCGGTCGGTGACGGTGAAGGGCGAGGATGAAGGAAGAGCAACGGCTGAATGCTGGATAGAAGTGGCCGAGTTGTTGGAGAGGTAGAGGAATCGCGGGAGGCGAAGGCCTCCGGGATATTGAGTGCCGAAGTCGATCTCGGTGGAGGAGAGGTTAAGGGCGGAGGGCTCGAGGAATGCTGTGACCGAAAGGGTAGAGGCGCCAGAGACCGTACCCATGCTTCCCTCGTAGGGAGTTCCGCTTGCAGTGGTTGTAGGAACTGCGACGTTGAAGAACGCGTGGCAGGTGGCCCCTGAAGCCAGGTACTGCGATGCAGGTGGAGGGCAATCGCTAGTAACCGAGAGCGGACCGGTGGCAGGTGGACCAGTTGGGGTGAAGGGAGCGGGGATCGCAAGCGAGCCGAGGTTGATCGCAGTGACGGTTCGGGTCTGCGGTGAGGTTGGAGTGACAACGCCGAAGTCGAGCTCGCTTGGCGAGAGTGGAATGGGAAAGGCGGGCCGGTGTGATCGCTGGAAGGCTAACGGTCTGGCTTGCGTCGTTCGATGACTGAACGGTGAGAGTGCCGGGGCCTGTGCCAGTGAGGACGATGCTGCATTCTTCGCCTGCGCCGAGTTGCGTGGGGCAATTGTGGGCGAGGGTGAAGCCTCCGACAGAGAGCTGAACATTGGTTGCGACGGTGGAACCGAGGTTGCGGAGAGTGATGTTGGGCGAAGTGTCGGTGGACAGGGCCAGCGATGGTCCGGTAGTCAGGTTGAATTTTGCGAGGAAGGCTCCGGAGCCGGCACAGAGGCTTCCACTGCAGGATGCGAGTACGGCGTCGCGCAGGGTTGAAGGAAGTGCGGTTGTGAGGTTGTTGCGCAGGGGCAGGTCGTAGGTCTGAGTGGTGATCTGGCTGGAGCCGGCGGTGGGAGAGACGTATCCCGCGAAGATCGGCTGGCCACTGGCGTCGACCGCTATGGAGGGGATGGTCGTTGGCAGGGTAGGGAGACCGGCAATGGTCTTGCCTCCGACGCGGATACTCTGATCAATGTTGCCCTGCGCGGTGATGCGGAAGGCGGCTGTGCTGCCGATGGGAGAGAGCGTCGGGAAGCGGAAGGAGTGGCGTGGAGAGTTTTACTGCAGCCCATGCTGTGCCGTTGGGCGCGGGTGTGACGGTCGATTCTGTTCCGGGAGCGAGGAGCGTGGAGGAGAGGACGCGGCTTCCGTCCATGGAGATGCGGACTACGGTCTGGTAGTCGGTGGAGACTAGCGGCGAGGTGACGGTAGAGATTGGGAATTGGCCACGGGCGATCGTTCCTGAAATAAGGAGCGAGGGTGTTTCCTGATCGAGCGCGAGTGCAGTGATGCCGGAGCCGGGGATGAAGGTCGAGAAGAGAAGACCGTCGCCCGCGGGAGTGAGTTTGGTGAGAAAGCCCGAGCCGGTTCCGAGCATGTTGGGGACGAGAGCCGAGAGTGTGGGGTAGCCGGTGCTGGTGGTGTATCCGGCGACGTATGCGTTGTCGCTGGCATCGGCTTCGATGTGAGCTGGCGTTGTGTCGCCGTTGAGTCCGCTGAGGTACGTGGCGTAGATGAGTGCGGTGCCGTTTGTGTTGAAGCATTCGACGAAGCCGTTGCCGAAGCTTCCGGAAGCAGGGGACTGGATGATGCCGGACGGAGTGACGGGAAGAGTGGAAGCGAAGATACTGCCGGTGATGAAGACGCGATCAGAGGTGGCGGCGATGGAGGCAACCGCCATGCGTCCGCTGCCTGCGTAGGTAACGAAGATAGGGTTGAGATTGGAGTCGAACTTGGCGACGAAGGAGTTGGTCGAAGAGTCAGCGCGTGCGGGGAATGCTGCTCCCGCGGTGGCGGCGAGGGAACCTGAGGTGGTGGTTCCGGTGACATAGACGTTGCCAGCGGGGTCGAGTGCCATCGCGAGGCCGCTGTCGCCTGCTGCGCCGATCAGGGCCTGGGCGAGGACCTGATTGGCGGTGGCATCGGTCTTGAGGATGCGAACGCCGTCCTTCTGATCGTAGAGGAGGTAGAGATTGCCGGATGCGTCGACTTTGACAGCGTTGAACTGACCCTTGCCATTGCTGGCGCGGAGACCGGCGAAGGCGAGTTGCTGGGCGTTTTGCGCGAAAGCGAAGGACGTTGTTACGGCGAGAAGGCCGCAAAGGAAGGCAATGGAGAGTAGGAGCCCGGGGATTCGCTTCATGGTTATGTGGCTGCGGTTACGACGCTGAGTGCAGCCTGCCCTCAATATCCATGGATACACGTGAGTTGAATTGTTTGATTGTGGAGTTCGTTACGAAGATAACGGAGGAGTTCCGATTTGGGAAAGGTCAGGGACTTGACGGAGAAGTGGACTTTGGAGAGGAATTAGAAGGTAGCCGAGACCGCGAGTCTCCATCTCCCGTTCGAAGGAGGCGTGGTCGCGGTACTGGATCGCCTGCATGCCGGCCTCGCTGAGCAGCATGCGATGTTTTCGGACTTGTCGTCGATGAAGAGAATCTGCTGCGGGCGGCGTGTCGAGACATGCGGCGGCGGATTGATAGATGGCAAGCTCTGGCTTGGCGAGGCGAAGCGCGTAAGACCAGGTGCAGTGATAGAAGCCGACCGAGCCAGTCGAGCTTTCTGAGAAGACCTTCGGTCATGGCGTCGCCGATGTTGGAGAGAATGCCGGTGCGGATGCCGGCTCGTTGAAGGCGGATGGCCCAGTCGACCATGGGAAGATTGAGTTGAGTCCAGAGGTCGATGTCGGCGTCGATGAGCAGTTTGTATCTGTTCTGAGGTGAAGCTGCTTCCGCCGCTTTCCCCGACATGGTGCCAGTAGTCGACGCCAGTCAATTCGCCTCGGTCGTAGGCGTGCCGAAAGCTCCAGTAACCGTGCTGGAGGGTTTCCTCATCGAAGCCGGTGATCTGACGGATGCGTTGCCAGGCGGCTGGGTCGGGAGGAGCGGAGAGAACCATGCCGAAGTCGAAGAGAATTGCCTGAACAGGATTCATGGGTTGATACCAATTGTAGGAGAGATGCGAGAGGAAGCCATTAACATGAAAGTGTGAGTCAGCGCTTTTCGTCGCGTACGGGTTGGGATCTGGGAGAGAGCCGCTTTGCGGAGGCGATTCGCAGGGCGAGGGCAGAGGGGCGCAGGCTGATCGACCTGACGGTTTCGAACCCACTGTGTGTGGGTTTCGACTACGATGCAGAGGCGATTCTGGCTCCGCTGAGCGATCCCCGGGCGCTGGTCTATGATCCGGATCCGCGAGGGAATGCGTTCGGCTCGCGAGGCGGTGCAGGGTACTACGCCGATCATGGGGCCGAGGTTGATCCGGATGCGGTGGTTCTGACGACCAGCACGAGTGAAGGGTACGGATATCTGTTCCGGCTGCTGTGCGACGCGGGCGACGAGGTTCTGGTGGCGCAGCCAAGCTATCCGCTCTTCGATTTTCTGGCGGATCTTGAGGATGTTCGGCTGCGGCCATATCCGCTGTTCTATGACTATGGGTGGTGGATCGACTTTGCGGAGCTTGGAGAGGCAGGATCGGGCCGCGGACGCGGGCGATCGTGCTGGTGCATCCGAATAATCCGACGGGGCATGGGACGAAGGGCGAGGAGAGGCGGAGGCTGGAGGAGATATGCGCGCGGCATGGGCTGGCGCTGATCGTCGATGAGGTCTTTCTGGACTATCCGCTGAATGGGCGAAGCGCTGGCGAGTTTTGCCCGAGGGCCGCATCGCGTTCTGACGTTCGTGTTGAGCGGGTTGAGCAAGATTGCCGGGCTGCCGCAGATGAAGGTGGGATGGATTGCGGCGTTCGGACCGGAGCCGTCGGCCGAAGCGCGCTGGACGGCTGGAGGTGATCGCCGATACGTTTCTGTCGATGAACGCTCCCGCTCAGTTTGCGTTGCCGAAGTGGCTTGGCGACGAGAAGGCGGATTCAGAAACAGATACTTGAGAGAGCTTCGGAGGAATATAAGCGCAATAAAAGATTACGGCGCTGGAGATGTCTTCGTGTGGAGGCGGGATGGAGTGCGGTGATTCGGCTGCCAAGGGTCGGGTGTTGGCGCAGAGCGTACTGCTGGATGGGGGCGTGGTGGTGCATCCGGGGAGCTTTTACGGGATGGCGGAGCCGGAACGAATCGTGGTGAGCCTTATTGTTCAGCAGGAAGCTTTTTCCACAGGTATTTGCACAATGGCCAAGGTCGCAAGTTAGCCCCGTTATCCTCTTGGTTCAGTCTGAACTCATAGCTTTATATTTATCAATATAAATAACTGATTAATATAAATTGTTATAGAAATGGATTATCTTGCCGTTCTTCGCCGATGGTTGTGTTTGGGCCATGGCCGGGAATGACGGTGACGTCGTCTGGGAGGGTAAGGAGGCGTTCGTGGATCGAGCGGATGAGTTGCTTCGGTGTCGCCTCCGGGAAGGTCGGTCCGGCCGACGGAGCCGGCGAAGAGGGTGTCTCCGGCGAGGAGCAGGGACTGGTCGGGAAGGTAGAGGCAGACGCTGCCCTGGGTGTGGCCGGGGGTGTGGAGGATGGTTCCGCTAAGGCCTGCGATTGCGAGGGTCTGGCCGTCGATGAGCGGAGGCATCGGGCGGTGCGACCTCGGGAGTCGGGACGCCGAAGCCAGGAGGCCTGGACGTCCATCATCTTGACCAGAGGAAGGTCGTTCTGGTTGTAGAGGATCGGGGCGCCGGTGAGCCGCTTGAGGTGTTGCGCGCCGGCGATGTGGTCGATGTGGGCGTGGGTGATGACGATGTACTTCACGGTGAGGCCGTGCTGCTCGAGGACGGCCTGGATCGCAGGGATGTCGTCGCCGGGGTCGACGACGATGGCCTCGCGCGAGGTTTCGTCGCCGAGGATGGAGCAGTTGCACTGGAGCAGGCCGACGGGGAGAGTCTCGTGAATCATGGATAAAGATTACAGGCTGAGTAGGCAATTGGCGGGCAAAGGAAAACGCAGGCCTGAAGGCCTGCGTTCTCAGGGATGGAACTTTCAGAAGGCTTACTTCTTGGCGCGGGCGCTCTGCTGCTGCGTTGTCTGGTGACCGGAGAGGACCGAGCGATCAGAGGTAGCGCGCGAGAGCAGGATGGTAAGGCCGATGGAGGTCAGCATAAAGATGATGGCGGAGTAGGTGGTGAGGCGGGTGAGCAGGTTGGCTGCGCCGCGCGGGCCGAAGGCAGTCTGTGAGCCCTGACCACCGAAGGCCGCGGCGAGATCGGCGGATTTGCCCTGCTGGAGCAGAACGACGCCAACCAGAAAGAACGCAACCAGAACGTGCAGAATGACGAGAACAATGACCATCGGGGAAAGAAGTGCCTTCCGGAAGAATGTGTTGGATTGGTGCGGAGGAGGGGACTTGAACCCCTATGCCTTGCGGCGCAAGCACCTCAAGCTTGTGCGTCTGCCAATTTCGCCACCTCCGCGTTGGCTCTGCACTGCAGGTCCAGAAAGAGCGGTGAGCAATCCGAAAGTTAGTATAGCATCCCAACCGGGCGTTAAGTGGGTTGCTGTTGATCGGTGCCGGGTCATGGGCGACGGGCATCGCTGGGCGATACACTGACTCCTTCTCAATCTCTTATACATGATTCAGGCTGGTAGGAAAGGAAGTTGTCATGCGCGCAGGCTTGCTGTTGGGTATGGTCGCGGCGTTCGTTGGATTGAGCGGATCGGCTGCTGTGGGGACCAGACCGGTCGATGGCGGCAGAAAATTCTCAGACCATAGCGGCTACGGGCCATAAATGGGCGGTAGTTCTGCACGGCGGGGCTGGCGTGATTGAGCGCAAGTCGATGAGCGCGGAGACGGATGCGGCCTATCGGGCGGCGCTGAAGCGGTCGATCCAGGCAGCAGCTGATGTGCTGGAGAAGGGCGGCTCGTCGATGGATGCCGTCGAGGCGGCGATAAAGCTGATGGAAGACGATCCGCTGTTCAATGCGGGCAAGGGAGCGGTGTTTACGGCGGACGGGAAGAACGAGCTGGATTCGGCGGTGATGGATGGGGCGACGATGAAGGCCGGGGCAGTAGCGGGAGTGACGCGGACGCGGCATCCGATCTCGTTGGCGCGGGCAGTGATGGAGAAGTCTCCACACGTGATGCTGATCGGAACATGGTGCGGACCAGTTTGCGGCAAGCGTTGGGTTGGAGCAGGTGGACCCGAGCTACTTCTTTACGGAGCGCCGTTGGCAGAGTCTGATTCGGCAGTTGAAGAAGGAGGGCCTCCCCTGCCGCCGCGGCCTACTGGTGCTCCTCCGGCTCCGGCTGGAGGGATGGCGGAGATTGAGCCCCCGGATGCTCACAAGTATGGAACGGTAGGGGTCGTGGCGCTGGATAAGAGCGGCAATATCGCGGCAGGAACCTCGACCGGAGGGACGCAGGCTAAAGCGTTGGGGCAGGGTAGGGGATTCGCCGATCATCGGGGCAGGAACGTATGCGTCGAACCAATCGTGCGCGGTCTCAGCTACGGGCACGGGCGAGTATTTCATCCGGCTTACAGTGGCGCGGACCATCTGCTCCCTGGTTCAGTACAAGGGAATGAAGCTGCAGGCGGCGGTGGACGAAGTTGTGCAGAAGGAGCTTGGGGCGATTCAAAGGAGACGGCGGTGTGATCGCGATTGCGCCGGACGGCGAGATGGCGTGGAGCTTCAATACCCCGGGAATGTATCGCGCGAGGATGGTGGAGGGCGGAGAGGTTCACGTGGGGATCTACGGGGACGAGAAGTAGCCCGCGAAGAGGTCAGGTTGTGGGGGTTCATGGAATGTGCCATGCTCTTTCCCATGCCATCCATGCGATCTTTCCTGCGCCAGGAATCTCTTTGTCTTGCACTAACGTTGACATTGCTGGGAACCATCGGATGCCGATCGCAGTCTCGCGGGCAAACTCAGAAGCCCGCTCCTCCTCCATCTGCTGCGCGAGGTGCAGTTTCGTCGGAGGCCGCGGTCCAGAGCGCGCCACCGACTCCGGCGCAGGTCTCGCCTGCGTTTGCGGCCAGGTTGAAGGAGATTGCGGATGCAGGCCAGATCAGCGGCATGGAGCGGCCGAACTTCTCCGACTACAAAAAGCACTTCGTTGCTGTTTATGAGGCATCCGGCTATGCGCCCTTATGGCTGCGTTCGGATGGGCTGAGCCCGCAGGGAGATGGTGTGATCCAGGCGGTAGAGGCGAGCGAACAGAAGGGACTTACACCAGCTGATTACGACGCATCCAAATGGCCTCAGCGGGTGGAGGCATTGAAGACCTCGAGTGAGGTGGAGAAGGCTGACTTTGATGCGGCGCTGACGGTCGCCGCCATGCGCTACATCTCCGACCTGCATATTGGCCGTGTAAATCCAAAGAAGTTCAACTTTGGGATCGATGTGGAGACGAAGAAGTATGATCTGCCCACATTCGTCTATCAGACGGTCGTCAATGCGGCGGATGTACACGCCGTACTGCAGGGTGTGGAACCAGCTTACGATGGATACCGACGGACAGAGGCAGCACTCAAACACTATCAAGAGCTTGCAGCGCAGGGCGACGGAGCGCCCATGCCTGCAGTTACGAAGAGCGTGGGAGTGGGCGATACCTATTCCGGAGTGGCACAGCTCGTTACCAGACTAAAGCAACTCGGCGATATGCCGGCAGGCACCGATCCGCAGCAGTATGACGAGTCGGTTGCCGAGGCGGTCAAGCATTTTCAGCAGAGGCACGGCTTGACTGCTGATGGGAATCTCAATGCAGCGACGATTCGCGAGCTAAACACTCCGCTTGCTGCGCGAGTGCGACAGCTGGAGTACGCACTGGAACGATGGAGATGGATGCCGCTGGAGTTTCCTCAGCCACCCGTCGTGGTGAATATCCCTGAGTTCCGGCTGCGCGCGTTTGAGGGTGAACAGAAGGTTGGGGTGAGGATGAACGTCGTAGTCGGCAAGGCGGCACCGACGCAGACGCCCGTGTTCACCGACAATATCCGCTACATCGTGTTTCGGCCTTATTGGAATGTTCCTCCCAGCATCATTCGATCATCGGTGATTCCGGGGATCAATCGCGGCGGCAGCGGCTATCTCGCGAAAGAACAGTTTGAGGTAACGGGGGGTTGCTCGGGCGCAGATCTCGTAGCGGGCCTTCGAAGCGGTAAGTGCTCGGTACGCCAGAAGCCTGGTCCGAAGAACTCACTGGGTTTGATCAAGTTCATCTTTCCGAACTCGAATAATGTGTATCTGCACAGCACGCCTGCGACACAGCTGTTCTCGCAATCGCGGCGCGATTTCAGCCACGGATGTATACGGCTCGAGCGTCCCGCGGAGTTGGCAGGATTTCTATTGCGTAATCAGGACGGCGGTAAATGGACCGAGGCAACCGCGCAACAAGCGATGAACTCGGGTCCGGACAATCGAACGGTGAATCTCGCCACCACTGTGCCTGTTCTTATTCTCTATGTGACGGCAGTAGTTGAAGAGGATGGCTCAATCGCGTTCTTCAACGATATTTACGGGCACGATCGCAAGCTCGATGCTGTGCTGGCAAAGGGACCACCGTATCCGTGGTGAGATCGCTACGCGCAGCTGCAGTTAAGACAGCCTGATTGAGCGCAGGATCCGCAGATCTTGAACAACTGTTGCTTGACCGCCTGCCGGGCGCGGTGTGCGCGAACCGTGGCATTTGCCGCTGTGATACCCACCCGCTCCGCGTAAGATTTCAGGGCGTAGGGCACCTCAAGAGCTAGATCGACTTCACGCAGCACTTGACCGTAGGACGGTTTGATCCGGTCCAGCGCTTGATGGACGCAGTGGCAGGTTGAAGCAGTGGTTTTTGGCTCTGCGGACCGGTCATCCCCAGGGCTCAATGGCTCCAGAACACGTCCTTCGACATCTCTGCGGCGATAGTAGTCAATGATCGCATTTCGAAGGATGCGGTAGAACCATGCCGTGACGGAGTCGTTCGAACGCAGGGAACTCTGCCGATTAAATGCCCGAGCATAGGCTGCCTGAAGGATATCTTCGGCAATTGTGTGGTCCTTCACCCTTCTGACCACGAACTGCAGGAACCGCCGGCGTCGATCAACCAACGTGGAGATGGCTTCGGAGGTCATACATCTAATTGGATGCGCCAGTCCGGGAAGCGAATCTAGAAGTGATGTAGAAGGTCGGCGAAGGCGGAGAGTTCCAGTAGATGCTGTCCGACGGGCGGCTGGCTTACTGTCTCGTGCTCAAGCACCCAGGTGAAATCATGCGGGATGAAGATGGCGTGAAGTCCAGCACTGAGTGCTGGATTTATATCTGAGCGCGGACTGTTGCCGATCATCCATGTACATGCAGCCTCGCAGCGGTGGTGCGCAGGAGAGGGCCAGGTAGGCCTCGTTATGCTTCTCCGGCAGTACTTCGACGGCCGAAAAATGGGATGCCAGGCCCGAACGCTGGAGCTTACCGTTCTGCTCGGCGGGGTCTCCCTTCGTGACCAGGATGAGGCGGTGTCTCGCTGAGAGATCGGCCAGCGTCTCGCCGACGCGCGGCAGTAGTTCAATTTCGTGGTGCGCGATGGCGTCGGCAAAGCTCATGATCTGAGCGCGCTGCTCATCGCTTACCGAAGCGTTCGATAGCTGTTCATAACAGTTGACGAGGGAACGGCGAAAGCTGCGAAGGCCATAGCCGTGAGCTGAGATGGTGGCATGCTCGCAGCGGTTCAGATGTTCCCGAACCTCGACTGGCGTGTGGACCTTGTGATCAAGGAACGAGATAAATGACGCAATAGCGCGCTCGAAGTAAATGTTGTTTTCCCAAAGCGTATCGTCGGCATCGATGAGTAAAGTCTGGCCGGATGATCTGCGGATTATCGGAGGAGACAGAGGCACATTTCAATTATAGAGAGGGTATTGTCGACTGAGTAACACGACTAAGGTTGCATGTTATTGCTCCGAGCCCGGCGATTATTATGGGGCGCAAGCAGAGCTGTTAACGTCTCTACGACGAATACGATACAGACGGAAATCCTTTAGAGACGCATGAATCCAGAGACTGGCCAGATGTTCGGGCCGTACGAAATCCTGGGCCGACTGGGCAGTGGCGGTATGGGTACTGTCTTTCGTGCCTGGGATGAACGCCTTCACCGCGAAGTGGCGATCAAGCTTGTCCGCGACGGCTATCGTGTGCCGGGAACTCGAGAGCGGTTTCTGCAGGAGGCAAGAGCGGCGTCGAGGCTGAATAACCCTAATATATGCACCATCTTTGACATAGGCGAGAAAGACGGCGATCCGTACCTCGTCATGGAGTTGCTCGAAGGCGAAACCCTGAAGGAAAAAATTGGGCGTGGCGCTTTGAGCATCGAAGAGATCCTCATCCACTCACGTGAGATTTCGGATGCGCTCGCTGCAGCACACGACAAAGGGATCGTTCACCGCGATATCAAGCCGGCGAACATCTTTCTCATCAAAAAGCCCAATGGAACTAGCCAGGCGAAGGTACTGGATTTTGGCCTGGCTAAGGTTCGAGGTATAGCGACAAGACCGGATGAGGCGGCTGAACGAGGAGATGATGCAGAACCCGAGAGGCTCCGCGCCGATATTCCGCTCGATCTGACAACTGCCGGAGCAACGGTCGGGACTGTGGCGTACATGTCTCCCGAGCAGGCGCGTGGGCACGCGCTGGATGCGCGGTCTGATCTGTTCTCCTTGGGTGTTGTGATGTACGAGATGGCAACGCGCCGAATTCCGTTCCGAGGCACAACGAGCACGCAGGTCTTCGTCCAACTGCTGGAACATAATCCTGAGCCAGTGCGGAATTGGAACGAATCGGTTCCACGCGAGTTAGAGCGCGCCATTCTGAGATTGCTGTCGAAGGATAGGAGAGAGCGTTTTCAAAGCGCGCGTGAACTAAATGAAGCTCTGGAAAAAGTAGCAGGAAAGCTGAACCGAAGCATGTGGCTAAAACGGCCAGTAGCGCCGGTGCCGCTCGTACGTTCTGTTGAACCTGTAGCTCGCCAGAGGCGCACAGTCAAACGGGAGAGCAGCACTGGGAATATTTTGGCCAAGCATGATTCGAAGTCCGGCGATGGCAACACACTCATTCGACCTATGAGGGTTCCGGAGAACGAGAATGCACGGCGCGCGGAGAGCATTCTTCATCCTGTGGGGACTGCCGTGCTCTCAGCCAGCGATACATCGGGCGAAGCGAAAGCACCGAGCAGTGCACAGTCGATACAGATTCCAGCGCGAAGCCGATCCGGGGTGACTCAGTTTGAGTTTGGCCTCGATGATCTCGTTTTCCCCCAAGAAGAGTTCGTTAAACCGGTCCATATACCGTCATCTACTTCGAAGCTCTGGTGGAAGCGATCTGTTGCAGCAGCTATTCTGCTTGCGGCGCTGGCAGGAACTGCACTGCTGTTGATTCGTAGCGGCAAGTTGCGTCCAGCCGTGCTTGGTCCGCAGGACACGCTGCTTCTTACCGAGATCCAGGATAAAACCGGCGACGCCAGGCTTGGAGGAGCCGTGTTAGCGGGCCTGGAGATTGCTTTAGGACAATCGCAGCACCTGAATGTACGTGGTGGCGAGGCATTCCAGGCAGGACTCCAGCAGTTGAAGGAAGATTCGCGTGACGCAGGCGGCGTGACATCTGCTCGTGCGGTCGCCGAACGTCTGAACGCGAAAGCATATCTTCACGGCGAGATTCAGGGAAATGCTCCATATGAGATCAGCGTTGATGTCCTCGAGACTGCTTCGAACGACAAACTCGCTGTTCTAGTAGAACGTGCAGAGAATCGGGAGGAGATTCCTGCGGCACTCGACAGATTGGCGCGTTCGTTACGCACCGAGATAGGGGAGAGCGCGCAATACATTGCAGCGACAAGCGTGCCTCTTGCTCGAGAGGCATCCGACAACGTTGAGGCGCTTGAATCGTTTGCAATGGCTGAGAGCGCGATGCACGCCGGGCGAGGGAGCGACTCGATCAAGCAATATCAAGATGCCGTGACACGGGATATGGGATTCGCGCAGGCCCAGATGCGACTCGCGTGGCTGTACCGGAGACAAGGTGCCGAGTTGGACGCCGTTGCCGCGGCAGAGCGCGCACAGGCAGGTTCAAAGAACGCGGATGAAAAGACCAGGATCTTAGCGGAGTTCTGCTACGAGATGATCTCGGTCGGCGAGTATGGCCGCGCGGCAGCGACGATTCGCCGATATAACGAACGGTTTCCTCGCGACGCAGATGGGATGATCGGATTGGCTCGCGTGCAGCGCGCACAGGACCATCTCGTGGAAGCTCTTCTCGCAGCTCAGCAAGCCTATGGCATTGATCCGTTACGAGCTGAAGCTTACGTCGAAGCTGAAGAAGCGATGATTGGGCTCGATCGATACGAATCGGCGCTTCAACTCGAGATACAGGCGCGCCAGCTTGGTATGAGGTCCAGCGGTATGATGCTCGCGGCTGCTTACCTTGCGAATCGAAGCGACATTGTCGCTCAAGAAACGCAGGCTTTCGCGTCAGGGAAAGCATCGAACCGAACAAAGCTCCCTTCGCAGCTGTCAGTCTATGGCTCCTATCTTGATAACTCCGGTCAAATAAAGGCAGGAGGCGAGGTTTGGAAAGCGGCATCGGACATAGCAGCCACAGTTCTACCGTCCGCTCAAGCTAATGTGCTGGGACAAGCGGCACTGAATCGGGCACTCATCGGCGACTGCACAAACGCCCTCGCATTGGCGCGGATCAGCGACGGGCTTACTTCCGGCCCCCTGGGTCAACTGCGTAGCGGACTTGCCGAGGCATTATGCGGTATACGTGCTGAGACGGAACGGTCAATCGCGAGGCTGGAACAAATGCGTTCCTCGGGTGCGCCCGTAGCACGATATGAACAGGCTGAAATTCGTGCTGCGCTCTTGATCGCGGAGAACAACCCCTCGGCGGCCCTTGAAGTATTGGCGGACCAGGAACCCCGGGATGAGTTACTTTTACTGCCTTATCTACGGGCCATGGCTTACGCAGCGCAAGGCAAACAGCAACAGGCAGTCGCCAATTTCGAGGTTGTGACTAGCCACCGAGGAGCAGCTTTTCTGGGTGGCAGTAACGTATATTCCCTGGCACAACTGGGACTCGCGCGAACATTGGAAGCGAGCGGCGATCCCGAGGGCGCTGCCGCCTATCGGAAGTTTCTTACACTCTGGAGCGGGACAGATCTACACCCGGCGAAAAGCAGCGAACCATTGCTGGTTCGCAGGTAAGCATATTCGCAGACCGCTTTCAAACGAGATGGTAGGATTTCGCTCAACCGAGGGGGCGCCGGCTCCGCACTGTCACCCTACGAGTTGAAAAGCTTATCTTCTGACGTAAACCTCTTCCTTCATGTTTGTGTTGCCTGATTCGACGGATTCGAGCTGAAGTTTCCTTTTCCAGCTTGATCTCGGATCTTGCGCGCGGGAGCCGGCCTGTCACTCAAACCAATGTTTGAAAGGAGCTCACTCGATGACGTTCCTCAAGGTTGTCGTACTTGGCCTTCTGCTTACACCTGCCCTCGCGCAATCAATTGTTCAAGGCGCCCCCACACCGGCAACAGGCGTACAAACTTCTCCGCCGAAAGACACAACCAATATCAAAATCCCCGCACTTTCACCGCCCACGATTTCGGCTCTAGTCAATAGAACAGGGCCGGCGGCGGACGTTTTGGGAAAGATAAAAGCGCTGACCTGCGCTAACACATCCTCCGTCACGGCCTTCAGTATCAAAAACAAGATTGCGATCTTTACGGGAGTAAATGATTTTTCAGCCAAACAGCAGATTCGGATTCTCGGCCTCAAACAAGGTGCATATCTGAACAATGTCCCGCTGACTCTTCTTTCTTCGACCCCCGCAACCTTTACCGCGACGTTCAACCACGAGGATGTCCCGCCCACCGGCGATAGAGGGACAGCAGTTCGAGCAGACTGCCTAACAGTTACGCGCAGCGGCTCTACAACATTCTCCGAAATTCCTTCCGTGCCGAGCGGAACGCACGCTACTAACTATCGTTCGGGACAGCAAGCAGACGTTTTTAGTAACAACTCCTACAACTACCGGGAGCACTTAGGCTCGCTTGTCGGTCTCTATAACTTTGATGTCTTCGTTCCTATCGAGACGGACGCTCACTACAACACTCTGACGGTCAATCAGCCCAGCTACAGCTGGGGAAACAACGGTGGATGGGGAGTGCAAAAAAACAGTTACGACGAGATCATCTTTAATAGCAGAGGAATCGCACAGACCAGAAGCGTGTGGTGTGAGAAACATGCAGTTGGGGATGCGGCCTGCGGCGACTATCTCTATGGCTTTACTGATGGCGGCCAAACGGCGCAGTCCGACGAAGGTTTTACGATGGACACTCGTGAAGGAGGCGAGTCGGATCAATACTTTCACGGAACTGTCGGCGCGAATGCTTTTGGCGGCGTGACCCTTTTACCTGTGGTTTTTACATCGGGTCAGAACTCAACCACTGACGGGGCATTTATGCTCGATATCTCCAGAGGCACCATCTCCGGCACAGTAACAGGTCCGGATGCAATCGTTGATGGAACTTCCGTACATACGTTGCCGGTCACCGCAAATCTTCCTACGTCCTCTGGGATAGGCATCATAAATACGCCACTACCTGTCATCGCAGTGGCCAACGTCCCGGAATCGATCGCAATTGATGTAAGCCTAACCCATGGCTCGTTTAATGTTGGACTGGCTTGTCTCGCGGGCGGGTGGTATCCAGAGCAGGTTTCCATCACGCAGGTAAGTACGCCAAATGGAACATCGCAGACGGTTACACTCACTCACAAAAATCCAAATCCCAGTGCGAGCACCGACCCCAATAATCCATCGTCCCTATGGCAGGGTGGTGTCTGCGGCAACTACCTTAGTCTGGATCGAAACCTTGCGCGTGATGGCTTCCGCACGAGTTATCCGATAGTGGGAGCCACGGACCCCAGCCATCTGGCTTATGTGTGGAATGTAGGTGGTTCTGTACGTGCTAACGGCTTGCAGGTATACCTTCAGCCCACTTCGCTCAGCAACCTGACACGAAAGAATGGCGTCGTTACCGCAAGCTTCGCGAACTCGAGTTCTTCTTTTATCTACAACCACGCGCCGTCGGTGGTGATTGCAGGTGCAAGCGATCCCAGCTTCAACGGGACTGTAAGTTCTCCTGTCTATACAAACGGCCAGAACTATTCGCTTAGCTGGCAGCAGGCCGGTCCAGACTCTACCGCCGCATCTGCCACCATCGATCTCCCTCCGGACTACTATGGCTTTCACCTGTATCCCGGGGCCGAGGTGTTGGCGCCGCAAAACGCCGGCGGCGTTCCGCTTGAGCCCAACTCCGTTCCCTGGACTCCAGGAGACAGCATTGAAAATCCGCACAATCCTAGCTTCATCATGAACTATCGAATGACCCAGGTCACCCAGCACACACTACCCAATGGAGGCGACTCCAATGCGGAGATGTGGGGATTTCACGGCGCGGGAATATCGAATAATTTCCGCCCATCTACGTGGATTAACAACAACCCCTGCAATCTTTATGTCGGTTGCGGAGGAACGTTGGAGCCGATCATCTGGACGATTCATCGCGGCCCCTACAGCGTTCTTCACAGTGTCGAGAGTGCTCCGATGAACGGTGGCGCCCTCTTCAACGTAGGCTGCGATTCGAATGGATGCGATCATCCTGGCCCATATGCCCTTTTCAATATGCAGAATGGGCGAATCGTCTATGATCCCACCACGTCAACGGTGAACATGCCGAACCTTTCAATCGACACTTTGACGGCCAAGGCCTTCAATACGGGAGCTATCACAGTCGGTAAACTCAATCTTCCGGACAGTAACACGCCAGCAAATATCTTTGAGATTTCGAATACAGCCGGAACGTCAACTCTCTTTTCGCACAACCAAGGTATTACCGTAGGTGCGGACAGCGATATCACGCTATCCACCAAGGTAAATATCAATTTTCGGGACTATCAGAATGTGTTCTTCTTCGGAAGCTATGTCCAGTTTCCGAATATGGGTGATAGCGGAACTCATTGTTTAGGTCTCGTGAATCACAACCTGGTGCCGGGTATTGCAGATGCGAATGGAAATCCATGTGTAACTTCGATCACCTGGACCGGAGGCAATGGGCTTGCCGTACAGCAGGCCGGTTACGCAACTCAACCGACATACACGATCGTGCCGGAGTCCGGCTACTTCGTTCCCACGCTCGCCAGTAAAACGAACTGGGATGCTGCCTATGCGGCTACCGTTCCTTCGACCACACCCGCGACGATCACCTCCGCTGAGGCAAACCCCGGGGGCACCGCCACATGTGCCACCGGCTACACATGCACTGCTGGACGCGGGAGAATTACTGTCGCAGCGGGAAGCGGATCGACTTCGGGCAGAATTGCTCATGTCGCAGCAACTCTCGCCGCCGGTCAGATTTGTACTGCAACCCAAAATGGAGGTGCAGTCTTCTTGGGAATAGGAAGTAACAGTGAAAGCGGTGCCGGCTTCGATATCTCTGCGGGCGTGGCTCTGACGGGGAGCACCACCGTTGACTATTTCTGTCGATAAGGTTACCGGCCGTAATGATTGGAGTGCAGACCCGTCTACGGGGAACGGTAATTAGATTTATCTGAACAGGGCTACCGCAAGCGCAATGAGGGCCACGAGCAGCGCTACACCCGGCAGGGCGTACGCCACGAGCGACGACGTATGGTGCGACGTCTCCTCGTCGACGAGATTGACCTCGGGCACACGGGTTGTTTCGTCCGAAAACAGCGACTGCCGCATTACGTGCTTGGCGGCAATCACTTCCTCCATGCTCGCCACGAAGTGGTGCTGATGGATGCGTTTCGATGAATCAGGAAGGGGTTCGGCCGCGGCCGCAAGCGCAGCCTTCAGCACCGCATTGCGAATATCACCGCCGCTCACCTCGTAGCGGCGGGCCAACGAATGGAAATCAACGTCGGTCGCGAGTGGCGTTCGCGAAGGATGTAATTGCACCCGCCAAATCTGCTCACGTTCAGTTTCCCCGGGCATCTCGAACAGGACGTGTGTCCGGATGCGCCGTTCGAATGCGGGATCGAAATTAGCCGCCAGGTTTGTGGCGAAGATTACAACGCCGTTATATGACTCGAGCTCTTGTAGCAGGACGCTGACAGTGGTGTTCGATTCCCGCTGAACACCCTGATCGACTGATGTCGAGCGGCGCGCGGCGATCGCGTCGGCTTCGTCGAACAGCAGCACGGCCTCCTCGTCACGTGCCGTGCGAAAGACAGCGGCAACATTCTTCGGCGTCTCGCCCATCCACAACGACTCTAGCTCGGCATAGCGGACGAGCAGCAAGCGACGACCCAGCGAGTGGGCGATAGCTTCTGCGCAGATCGTCTTGCCGGTACCCGGAGGACCAGCAAAGTTGAAGGCAAGGGCGAGCCCGGTGGGATGCCGCTCGCCGAGTCCCCAGCGGTTGAAGATGAGATCGTGCTGAGTTACTTGAGCCAGAGCGGTATCAAGCGCGCGCCGGGTCGCAGGCGGCAGAATCACATCATCGAATGTCCTGCGTGACACGATCGACTCGACCGCGCGACGTCCGCTTGTGCCGAAGAGACGAGCGAATGGGATCGGTGACACGGGTCAAACGTACCGCCTCTTTCGGGATTACGCAAGAAGGGGCAGAGGGGAGTAGGTAAAAAGCAAACGAGGGTACTGATACAGTCGGCTCGTTTAGATTGATTGGTTAGTTATTAGTTGGCTTTAGAAGAGATCAATGGCGGAGAGACAGGGATTCGAACCCTGGATACCTTGCGGTATACACGCTTTCCAAGCGTGCGCCTTCAGCCACTCGGCCATCTCTCCGCGATATGCGAGCCTCTTTGAGGCTAACACACTGCGAAGATCGGTTCACGGAGCTTTGGTGTCAATATTCTGCTTCAGGTTTGCATTCGATCGAATGTCCAGGGGAATACCTTGTGCGAGATAACGTGTCAAGGTTGAAGGGTCCTTCCAGTTGACGTTCCAGCCTCGATCAATTGCTACAAGAATGTACTGGCCGGGAACTACGTTTTGCAGTTCGAAGCTGCCATCGGTGTTGGTCTGGTCTCGCACCACAGTGGTGAACGAACCGGGGTCATCGAGTCCCGCCGGAATTAGAAGCACCATCGCACCGACCGATGGCAATCCCTGAAGGTTGGCAATGCCGGTAACACTCGCGCGCCCGCTTGCGGTGTGCAATGTCAAATTTACGTTGCCTTCGTTGACTGTAATGAAACGACCGAGGACATCAGCACCCTGCGCGGAGAGGCCGGTAAGAAAGATCTCACCCCGGCCAAACAGATTCACTTCATACCGTCCCGGGGGCACTTGAAACGTAAGGTCCTGCGTCTTGGGGCTCTGTTGACCACGTCGCATTCCAACAGGCATCGGACGCCCACCACCGAATGGTGAGAACCGCTGTCCAGTCGCTGGGTCGCTGAGCTCAACTCCAAACGGGCGCTCGTCACCGTCTGCTCCGTCGAAATGCACCGTGACGTTGGCGGTCGCAGAGGAAGCGGTATTAAAGTCGAGTACTCGCGTGGACTCCCCGCTTATCTCGACCAGCGCAGATCGCGCTTCTGAGTTTTGCTCCGGAATGCGAACCCTGTAAAGCCCGGGTGCAAGGCCTGCTACATCGATTTGTCCTTGCGCCGTAGTGGTGATACTGCTCTGCGCAAACCCGTTCCCGGGCATCCCGCCGTCCATTCGCTCGAGCACCGGATAAATTGGAGTTGTCCGCGTGCCACCTTGGTCGTTCGGTGGCGGAGGCAAGATTCGTAGATGGACTGCGGGAATGGGCACCAGATGAAAATCAGCTCTGCGGGTATCGCCGGCACGCAGGGCAAGTGTCTCAGCCTGTGAGGAATCACCCACTCCAGGAAACCAGGTCAACTGGTAGGTCATGTCAAGCGACGGGTCAAGCGATGCGACCGCGTCCGTGCTGCGAGCCGGCAACGTATTGAATCGTCCCGATTGATTTGTGTTCGCATACCACGGCCTCGCCTCCACCATCACGCGATACTGGCCGGGTGACAGATTTGCAAACTCGTACATACCGCGGTCATCAGTTTGAGTGAAAGCTCGCACCCGGAATGGATCGGTCCTATCGCCGGGACCTGGAAGCTGCTGCGACAGCAGACCGACACGCGCATTGCGTACCGCTTCGCCTGCCTCGTCCAGCACTTCGCCCCGGATGCTCGACTCAGGGGGAAGGCGAAAGACCAGATCGATTACAGGGATGGCGCTCGTCAGAACTACTGCGGACGAATAATTCTCATGCTGGTCAAACGCCTGCGAGACGTAGCCCAGCGCAGTCGCCGTCAGCTGCCACGATCCGGCAGAATTCACGCTCAGAGAAAAACGTCCATGTTCATCGGCATCGACGCCTTCAGCAGAAGGGAATTGACGGCGAGGCCCCGGACCCGGGCCTTGACCTCGCCCACGAAGTTCGAGTGACGCGCTCAGATGACAATGCGCTACCGGTGATCCGTCCACACTGTTGAGAACCACACCAGTGATGCGAAAGGCCGTCGCAGGCGCAGTTGGCGGCATAGATTCAGCTGGCGCCCACACGCTAACGCACAGAAACGCAGCTAGGACCGTGTAGAAGAATCGGTGAAGGGAACTCACGGAACCAACTCCGTCGACGGAACCGCCACGATGTCCACCGAAGCTTTATTTCCGGTGGTGACTGTCACGGAGCGCATATAAGTCGAATATGCCCCCAGCGCCTTTGGATCACGGAAGTTCGCGGAATGCCTGCTTTCGAACGCGATCGTCTGATAGCTGCCCGGGGGCAGGTAAGGCAAATCAAAGCTTCCATCCGCACCACTGCGAGCCGTATAAACTGCGGTTGCGCTTGGCCCGGTCGGCATGAGGTAAACCCAAAGTGATGCAGGGGCTCCGTTCAACGTAGCACTTCCATGTAAGCTGCCAGTCTGGTTGCTCACGGTGACAATAATAGGAGCGCTCCCCGAACCTAATGCAATCACCATGTCCTGCTGCAACAGATCCGTAGACCCGTATGTCGCCGACTTTACGAACCACTGGCCGGTATTGCGAGTCTGAAAATGGTAGGCACCGGGTGGAGCATGAATATAGGCTTCATGATCACGCGACATCATCGGTCCCGTGGAATAACCGCCGGGCCGTAGAGGACTATCCTGCAAAGATTCAATGATCAGGCCAAGCTGCTGGACCGTCGGAGGCGCTTTATCAGACGTACTACCAGCCTCCATGATTAATTCCACTGGAATTGAAGGTACAGTCGCCATCCTCAGAACCACGCCGCTGACTGGGCGGTCCGTCACCGTCACCGATGTCTCTCCATAGGCTGAGGCATCACCCATATTCTGGTTGGCCATCAGCGTATAGGTGCCGCTCGGCAATTCAATCCTCATTTCGCCGTCAGGTCCGCCTCTCGCCATATTCACGGGGAGAACAGTCCCATCGTTTGATCGAGCTGACAATGTGGGAAATGCCCGCTCCATGGTGGATTCAACATGAATTGTTACGGGATATGCCTGGGCCACTACCGGGTGAAGATCGAAGCGCTCCTCCGTGCCGCCCCGGACATGAATCGTTCCCGAAGCTATAGATGAACTAACAGGCGGAACTGTAAGAGGAAGCATGGCCTTTCCGGCTTCTCGGATCCTAGGAGAGAAGCCTGTTTCGATCCTGTAGTCTCCAGGAGGAACCGGAAGCCGAAACTCTCCTCGTGAGTTGCTCATACTTGTTGCCAGTTGCACCCATTGGTGACCGATGTCGTTATAAGCGCTCCTTTGCGCTGATACCATCACTTGGGGAAGCGGCACGCCGTCCGCCGTGCTCACGGTTCCAGTCAGCACAGCCTCTGGATACAACCGGACAACAACGGGCGAGGCCATCTGGTCGCCCCGCAAAACAGTGGCGCTTGCTGTATCGCCCTCCGCGCTGAAATAGTACCCAGGCTTTGTCACCTGCAATGTGGCTGTATTGCCCGCCGCGAACTGATCAAACTCGAACTTGCCCTCATGATCCGTCAGAATTGCGCGGTCATTCAATCTGACGAGTGCCCTGGATACCGGCATGCCATTCACCGCATTGGTCACGACGCCGATAACCGTAGTCAGACCGGAAGCAGCGGAGGAATTTGAAGTCGGCACCGAGAAGGATCCGCGCATGGACCCGTTTGTCTGGCCGGCAGCCCCAACCGACCCTACCGCCACTATCAGGAACAACAGGGTATTGAGATATCCGGGATACCTGGAAGGCAGCAAGATTCGCGGCAAGTGCAACTCCTCGCGGGAGTGAGACGGTCTTGGAAGGATATTAGTGAGTCCGTACCGACCCGGCAAATACGTCGCCTCAGAAGTTATTCAAAGCTGGCACGAGCTTCAGTCAGTCGACCGTCACCTCGCAGCCTCTTCCAGGACGTCAATCGATTCCTCGACCTCAATCTTCGTAGTTCTGGCGTCGCTGTACCTGAGCATTGACCCCGCAACTCGAAGAGACAGTACTGCGACAACGATTCCAGCGAACACATCCACAAAATAATGCCAGCCTGACGTCATGGTGGAAGCGATGATCAGCGCCGAAAACAGCACCAGCGGAATGCGTAGGTATCGAAATCCCCATAGCGCCGACGCAGCAAAGATCGCCCATATGGCGTGAAAAGACGGGAAGGCGACTATGCCGACGCCGTCACTCATAAGCGAAAACGAGTAAGTACTCGACTGTCGGACCGCAAGCAATCGATCCTGTATCGCTTGTTGGGCGATAGTCGCGGGAAAATGCTCTCCATACCACGGGCCGATCGCTGGAAATAAGGTGAAGCACACGATACCGATGCAAAGGGCGATCACGTTTGCAAGAAGAAAACGTCTAGCCTCCGATTTGCCTAGCAGCGATGGAACAAGAATCGCGACGCCCATGTAATACAAAAGAAGGTAGTAAGTGTAATTAATAAAGTGGCCTAACCGATGACGTGCTGCCCATTCGATGATGACCGAGCCGTGGATACCCAGTGCGGAGTCCATGTGAGTGAAGACAACATCGCGCAGCGGAAGATGGAGGCGAGCGCCGATGAGGAATGGCACAGGCACGAAGAAGACGATCAGCAGGCACGCCGGAATCGTCAATGCCGCGTCGCGTTTTGCAAGGTCACCCTTCTGGTGCCAGTAGGCAGGTATTGGGGCGAACATTGCGAGCAGCAGACCGAGTGGCCAAAGTATCGGCGCAACATCACTCAAGTTCAGTGATGTCAATCGGCAGCCGAGCACACTCAGGAAGCCTACAGTACAAAATGTCAAAACGAGGACAGCAGACGTCCAGTTCATGGATCCTACTTGAATCTTGCGAGATTGCAGCGTAGCCGGTCTCTGCGTTCTCCGCAATACAAAAGGGGTCGCTCAACCCTACGGGCTCCAGCCCTCGTCTTCGCTTCCAAATATAATGTCCGATAACACATATTATGTATAGTCGCCTGCTGAAAGCCCTTTGAGGCGTCCGCCGGTATGGGTTCAGTCGTTTGTTACTATCGACGCTGGAGCCTCCCTCTCCGGTCTTTCATGCAAATTGTCCAGGCTGTCTTTGGTGTCTTCCATCACTTTGAGCTCGCCCGAGAGTTGGAACGCCGGGGCCACCTTAGTGTCGTCTATTCCACCTTTCCTTGGCCCAGGCTCAAACGTGAAGGTTTGCCGCATTCGCGGGTTGAGACCTTTCCCTGGCTCCATGCGCCTGAGTTCCTCCTCCAGAGATACCGTATCGGCAACCGGTGGCTTTACGACCAGATGGGCTACTCCAATGCGCTCCTGTTCGACGAATGGACGCTCCGCCGCATTCCGCCATGCGACGCCTTCATCGCAATCTCCGGCGCCGGTCTGAAGACCGGTCGCGAGGTTCAGCGGCGCGGCGGCCATTTTATCTGCGACCGCGGCTCGACCCACCAGCGCTACCAGGATCGGATCGTCTCCGAGGAGTTTCGGCGATGGGGTGTCGATCAGCCTGTCACGGACATCCGGGACACCCTCCGAGAAGAGGAGATTTACGAGGCGGCTGACGCTATCACGGTGCCCTCGAGCTTTGCGGCGCGGTCCTTTGTAGATATGGGCCTGCCGGCCGAGAAGATTCATAGGATCCCCTACGGCGTGAGGCTTGAGCGGTTCCACCGCGTTGGCGAACCCGACGCGGAGCTCTTCGAGGTTCTCTTCGCCGGTTCCGTCGGGCTACGCAAAGGAGTTCCCTATCTGCTGGAGGCCTTTGAGCGGCTGTCACATCCGAAGAAACGGCTTAGGATAGCGGGAGCGATTCAGCCCGATATCCGCGATGTTCTGGCGCGTCTGCCGCAGAAAAATGTCGAGTTTCTGGGGACTGTCTCGCAGGAACGAATGGTGGAGTTGATGAGCACGAGTCACGTCATGGTCCTGCCCAGCATCGAGGAGGGACTCGCGCTGGTCCAGGGACAGGCGCTTGCGTGTGGCTGCCCGGTCATTGCGACGACTAACACCGGGGCTGCGGACCTGTTTACCGACGGAGTCGAAGGATTCATCGTGCCTATTCGCGATTCCGAAGCCTTGGCCACGCGTATGCAGCAGCTCGCGGAAGATCCATCACTTCAGCAACGAATGAGTGAGGCATCGTTAGCCCGGGTACGAAACCTGGGAGGGTGGAAACAATATGGGGACGCGTGGGAGAAGTTACTCCAGGAGCTTACAGGCATTGCGCTTCCTGATTCTCATTAAGTATTAGGCGATTATTTTGCTATAAATTGCTCTTATAGAAGTAGTTAAATCACTCCACCACCAACGAAATGGACGATCTCCAATCTGTCTCCATCTGCCAACGATATCTCTGACCAGGCAGGCTTGGAGGCGATCTCTCCATTGTGTTCCACCGCTACCCGGTCTGATTTAAGGCCGAGATCCTGGATCAAGTCGGCTAGCTTTGGAGATTCAGGCAGAGTTGTAAAAACACGAGACTGACCATTCAGAGTGAGAGTAACCGGCATTCCATAAAGGTAGCAGGTAGCCCCGATGAGCCTTCGACGGGTCAGGCTGCACCGTAGATTCGGATCGCCCGGTTTATCACCCAGTCCGTCACTGGATGTCGATGCACGGTGATGGCTGCATACTCCTCGAAGACCTCGCGGCTGAGGCGCATGAGTACGTGAACCGCCTCGTTATCAGTGGCAGATTTGGCCCGCGAAGACGAGACGGAACGTGTCTTAACCAAATATTCGGCGGCGTGGCCAAGGGTTCGGAGCGCGCTGCCGTGGTGCGATGACGTCTGCCGATGGATTGTGAGGTCGGGGTCGGGGTCGCCGTGCGCGAGTGAGGCGATGGAGAGGCTCCGTGGCAGAACGCCGAGATCGTCAGTTGCCGGTGTGGCCGCTAGGTTCAGAAGCAGGATGGACATGGCTCGTAAATCCTCCGTCCCCCTTCCTATCGGCGCGTGTTTGCGGAGTATTACTGGTCAGTAGTCAGTGTAAGAGCAGGTCTTCTTGAATCGGAACGCCCGGCTGGCGCCTAGCGCAGCGGCCACAGATGATTCAACGGACCGTTCCCGTAGCCGAGTGAAGGAGCCCGGCGGATCGCCTCGACGACGTAGTCTTTTGCGCCCCGCGCAGCCTCCAGAGCAACCTCACCCCCAACAAGCCGGCTAAGCAGCGCACTCGAAAAGGCGCAGCCCGTGCCATGGGTCGAGTTGCTCTCCACTCGTTCGCCCCGAAGCCAGTGAAGTGCTCCCGCCGAGGTCAGGACCAGGTCGTCCGGGGGATCCTGATGCCCTCCTGTCGCGATAACATTGAGTCCGGGATAAGAGCGCTGAAGTGACCGGGCGGAATGTTCGACGGCGTTCGTGATCAGAGGTGGCAAGGCCGGTCAAGTGAGTCAGTTCGGTGAGGTTAGGGGTTAGCCATGTTGTCAGCGGCAGAAGCTCTTCGCGCATCACCTTCATGCCTTCCGGGGACAGTAGTTCCCTTCCTGAACTCGACCGGATTACTGGATCTACTACGATCGGGAATCTGCGGTGACAGGCTTTTTATTTCTTTGAGATAGCTGACCACTACCTCGACGATAGATTCATCGGCCAACATCCCAATCTTGATTCCGGCAGGGGGAAGATCGGCGTGCAGACATTCGAGGGTCGCTCGAAGAATGGTCGGATCCGTCGGGTGTGTCGAGCGAACTCCCGTGGTCGATTGCACAGTGAGACTCGTTATAGCCGAGGTCCCGAACAGTCCGTGGGCCGAAAAGACCATCAGGTCGGCCGTAACCCCGGCACCGGAGGAGGGATCGAAGCCGGCGATGGTAAGAACGGATTTCATGATGAGATTCTTGATGATCAAGGGCGTTTTGAGGCTTTTTCTCAACTTTTTGAAAATTAGCAGTATCGTGTGGAATTGTCTCTCGAATGCCTGAAATCGACCCCAAATTCGCCTTTCAGGCACCGAATTCGGCATCTCAATTAGAGGTTCCCTTTAGCATAACGAGGGGAATCGAGCAAGCTTTTTTGGACGATAACTCCAAACGACTGATTGACTTAGCCAATATCTGCCAAGACAATAGTAGGTGGAGATGCCATGAGGATAATTCCTACGAATATGAGAGACCGCAAGGTTTCAACGAAGCGTGGAGTTGCAATCGTGACGCTGCTCGTCGCGCTCGGTATTACAGCTTCGGCGAGCGATCCGACTCCTTCGCAGAGCACGGATCAGGCCGGCAAGGGACGCCGCTGGTATCAGGTCGGACAGGCGTCATGGTACGGAAAGTACTTCCAGGGGAAGAAGACCGCGAACGGAGAGTCCTATGATATGAACGGGCTTACGTGCGCGCATCGGAGTCTTCCGCTCGGCAGTTGGATTCGCGTTACCAACATGAAGAACCGCAAATCGGTGTTTGTGCGGGTCAACGACCGTGGACCGGTGCCGGAGAATCGCATCATTGATCTCTCGTTCGGTGCGGCTAAGGCGGTTGGGCTTGCCCGTTCGGGAGTTGGCAAGGTGAAGCTCGAGACGCTTCGTCCGGGCGACCCGGAGATGGCGCGACAGTTGATCGCGCAGCTTCATATGCCTTTGCTCGCCGAACAGGGCCTTTAGATTCGGGATAACCCTTTCTGAAAATTCAACCACGGTTTAGTCCGAGAGCATTTGCCTCGGGCTAGACTGGTGTTGTGACCACTCCTTCCCCTCAGTTCAAGGATGCCAAGGATCGACTGGCGGTCGCGCTGGACGTGCCTGATACTCCGACTGCACTCGATCTGGTTGAGCGGCTGGGAGATAGCTGCCGCTGGCTCAAGGTTGGGATGGAGCTTTACTACGCTGGCGGCAATGCTCTGATAGAGGAACTTCGGTCGCGTGGCTACAGGATTTTTCTCGATCTGAAGCTACACGACATTCCAAACACCGTGGCCGGTGGCATCCGTTCGGTCGCGACGACCGGAGCAGAGTTGCTGACAGTGCATGCTGGGGGCGGGCCAGCCATGCTCGCTGCTGCCGCTGAGGCTGCCATGTTGCCGGGAGCGCCCCGTCTGCTAGCAGTCACAGTGCTGACCAGCATGGATGCCTCGGAGTTGAAGGCAGTCGGCGTGTGCAGCACTCCTGCGGACCAGGTGCTGCGACTGGCGCGAGCGGCGAAGAGCGCGGGCATCAACGGTCTGGTCTGCTCTGCGGAGGAAGTCGCTGCGCTGCGGGCCGAGCTTGGCGCGGAGGCACTGCTGGTGGTTCCGGGAATTCGGCCGGCAGGGTCGGCTGTGAATGATCAGAGGCGCATCGCAACCCCGGCAGACGCTATATCGAGCGGCGCCTCGATGCTGGTGGTGGGGCGGCCGATTACACGGGCGGCCAACCCTGCCGAAGCGGCGTGGGCAGTCCTGAAAGAGATCGAGTCGGCCTAGAAGGAGATTCCCTCCCCCTCCCTGCTTTTTCGCAAAATATTAGAAATAAAAACTTTAGCCTTGTACCTCGATATATAGCATCCGCCTTGCAAATGTCCCCCAAGCTGCTGAATAGCGCGTAGACTCGGGACATGTTAACTAAATTGGCCTTGAAAGCGCAGTTGCACGATTGCGATCGAAGAATCTTGTTGAACCATGTCAAGCAAGAAGCGATAGTTTTTCCGAAGGATGGTTCCAGAGATGCAGCAGAAAGAATGCTCGCGCTGAAGTCCGAAATGTCGATCCTGCAGACCGAGCGTGCAGAAGTCCAGGCTGAGGTCATCTCCCAAAGGAATCCTTTTTTGCAGCCGACAGCGATGGCCTAAAAGCTTAACCGCCACGAACTTATGAATAGCGGCTGAGATCAGGACGATACCTCGCCAGATCGAAGGATGATCGGCACGCAGGCAAAAAATAGAAAGGCCCCGATATTCGGGGCCTTTCCTGTACCTATTTAAAGTGTAGCAAACTGAACGGAATTAATCGGCACTTTATATTTCGTTTGCCTTGTTGCAGTTACGACATTACAGGGCTTGACAAGGATTATGGTTGCGCCGGAAGACCATGGGTAATGCGCGAGTCACTGAGGCGCAGAGTAAGCGCCTTGGCTGAGCCGCCGCCATGGATGAATTCGCTGAGGTTCAGCTCTGTGACGTCGTAGCCAAGACGGCTTAGCCTTTGCGCCAGGTCGCCGCCCACAGCGGCCATCAGGATGTTCTGGCCGACGTTGATGACGTTGCAGGCGAAGTGTGTCGCTTCGGCTTCGGTGACAGCGATGCGCTTCTCCGGTGCGTACGCAGCCTCGATCTTGGCGAGCGAGGGGGCATCGAAGGCGCCCGGGAAGTAGAGCAGATGACCGCCGGAGAGAGGAGCGAAGCAGGTGTCGAGGTGGTAGAAGCGCGGGTCGACCAGGTGAAGAGAGGTGACCACGGTGTGCCATGCGTCGGCGACATGGCGATGGCTCTGACGGCAGGTGCGGACGCCATGGGCAGCCCAAAGGCGATCGCCTGCTGCGTTGAAGAGTGCGTCGCCTTCACCCTCGAATGCGGTCTCGCGAGGAGTATCCCAGACAAGGAAGCCGTGCGGACTGGAACCAGCGACGGAGGTGCGGTTCCTCGGTCTGGCGTTGGGGGTGGGCGAAGCTGGAGAGCGCGGCGATGCCGTGCTGGACCACAGCGGCGTGGCCAACGAAGACCATATCGGGTGAGCCGGGCTGGCCGTGGATCAACCGGACGTCGGCGATGCGCTGCAGATGACTGTGCAGTTCCTTCCACTGGGCGAATGCGGTGTCGCGCGAGGGTCGATGGAGATTCCCGGCCATCCACGGGTTGATGACGTAGTTGACGTCATACCACTCCGGCGGACACATCAGGTAGGTGGGCCGATCGAACTGTGGCAGAGAAGCGAGGAGGGGAGAAGAAGAGTTGGAAACTGCAGTGCTGGTGAGGCTCATATAAGGGGTGATTCCTACTTTCCGGAGTAGAGTCTGCCCGTATGAGTAGACGACCGTCAAGTGAGGTAACAGGATTTTTTTGTACAACTTTGGTTCGTTTTAGTTAGCAGCGGCATGACCCGCCGAATAACGCACACACAGCACGAGAGCCCGTTTCAGGGGCTCTCGCGCGGGTGTTACGCAGAATTAGCGGGAATTTACAGCTTTTCGAAGAAGTCGCATGCCGAGCAGGAGATGTAGACTCCGCCGGGGGTTCCGCGCTCGCGGTCTTTGACACGCTTGACGATGCGGGTGGGCTTGGAGCACTTGGGGCAGTCGGTGCTCTTGTTGGTATCCATGACCTTCTTACGGTCGCCGGTCTTGGCAATCTTCGCCATAATGCTTGTTCTCCCTGGTACGAATGTTTGGCTCGCGCGCTGGGATGCCTGATGCTCAGATGGCATCCGGGAACTTCTCAAGATTGTCCGGGGCAGAATTTACGGCCGGAATCGGAGGAGAAGAACTGCGGTTGTTGCTCCTTATGATTTTACACCGGCGGCGGTCTAAACGCTATCGGACCTATTTAGCGCCTGTGAGCATTTGCAAATCGATATTTGGGTCGTGAGGCAGTCTCTCAACTACGCAGCAGCGCCACTTAGGCGGTCATGCTGCAATTCGCTAAACGAAAAGCGTCAGGGTTGGGTTCGGCGCGTCTGGCCTGGTGTGGTGGACTGCGGATACGGAACACCGGGCTGAGTCCGTTGCTGCGGGTATGGGCCGTTTTGCTGCGAGTTTGGACTGGCAGTCGGGTCTGGATAGCTGGACTGTGAGGCATCTGGAATGGGCGACGTCTGCTGCTGAGGCAGCTTGTCATTGCTGCTGGTATCGGCCGGAGAACCGGGCGCGGCGGGGATAGGCTGGCGGTCTAGGCGCTTGTCTTTGTCCTTATCCTTGGTTTTGTCGTCCGGGAACTGCACCTTGTTGGGAGCGTTGTTGACCTCGGTCGTCTCTCCGGGAAGTCGGAGTGACGGAGCCGCGGCGGGCGCAGCACCATCTTCACCTTCAACGCCCGGCTTGCGGTCGCCCATTGCGATCTGGCGTTCGTTCCTGGGCATCTCGTCGGCGTCGATCTCGTTCTTGTCGTGAATCTCGAGCGGCTTGCCGAGCGCAGCGATCTCAAGTATCGCCACGTGATCACCCTTGAAGCGGACGAACTTCACCGTCTGTGGAACATGGCCGTAGATCCATTCTTCGTAGGTTGCGCCGCTGGCATCTCCGCTCTGCTCACGAACCTTGCGCTCTGGCGCTCCGAGGGCGGCGAGCACCATGCGGTGATTCATCCCGACAAGTACCTCGTGCGCGGCGATGGCATCGCGAAGCTTTGGCGGAAGGGTGTCGGCGTAGGCCTGCTCACCAGATTTAACGCCGAAGTCAATGACAGGCTCAAGCAGAGCCTTGACCTCTGGGGCAGATATCTCCGGAACGCCGTTGGGAAAGACAAGGACGAGACGCGCGCCGGTGGGACGCTCAGCGTTCTGCTGAGAGACGGGATTGTCGTTGATGGAGATGTGGCTGAGAAAACGATGCTTCGCGTAAGGGCCGCCGTTGAGATCGAGTGTGAGCTCGTCGCCCTTGATGGTCATGGAGGTGATCACGACACGATCGCCGGGCGCGGCGGATTGGCCCTTCTCAAAGATCATGTGCCGATACTTATCGGGGCCGGGGGAGAGATCACCGTTCGCTTTGAGTGTGATGACACCTACGGGGATGGCGCGATGCGCGAAGCCCTGCTCTGCCTCAAGGTTGCGAACCAACTCTCGACGGCCGCGCTCGCTGAGCTTCTCGGTCGGAAGAGGAAGATTGGTTGGCTTGAAGTTGGTGGTGATGTCGGCGGTGGCCGTCTTTTCGCCCACGACAAAGACCTGCGCCGACAGCGCCGAGGCGGAGAGTGCGAAACACCCTGCGAGGAGAGCCCATCTGTGCGTGCGCGTCGCCATGGAAGCACCTCAGATACAGACAAGCTTGCGCCTTATCTTCGTGTTTGACAAGAGGAAGTGCGACGGCTTCCCTGCTCTTTTTTCTAAGATGCCGAGATTTTTACAAATGCGCGACGAATGCGGAGCTTAGAACTTCGGTTCGGTGTCGGCGGAACGATTTTGCGGTGTTGTGGGAAGGATCTGGACGAGTTCGGGTGCGCGTGTCTGCTGGGCCTGCTCCATTGCTGTGTGGGCGGGGGGAGGAGCGATGTCCATGGGGTATCCCCCGGGAACGATTGGGGAGTGAGTGTAGTTCCATGCGTAATCGCGCGTGGTGCGGACGAGAACGATGAGGCCGGCGATCAGAGCGATCACGGTGAAGGTTGCGCCTTCGGGGCCGTAGTCTCCGCCAGTAAGCCCTGTGCTTCCGAAGGTGCTGGTCTGGATGAGGGTGGAGTAGTCAACCGACGCCGGCGACGGGGAGACCAAAGAGGATGCCCATGCTCGCGATCCAGGCGAAGCGCATCCCCCAAGCCAGCCAGAGTCCGTGGGTTCGTAGCCATGCGACGGAAAAGACGACGCCGGAGAGCATGGCGATGAAGATGGCGGTGCGCGTGGCTCCGTGCTGCAGGGCGCGGGCGAGGCCGAAGAGTAGTGACATGCCGAAGGTGGCTCCGACGGGGCCGATGGCTTCAATGAGGAGGCGGAAGGGATAGCCGCGAAAGACGACTTCTTCGGCGAGCGACGCTGCGGCGATGGCTGCAAGGTTGAAGAAGATGAGGCGAACGGCGCTCGGGTCAGTCCAGAAAGCTACGTGAAGGCTGCCGGTGAGAGCCAAGGGCAGCACGGCGAGTACGACCATCCCCCAGCCGATGGCCGCGCCGAGGAGCCACTCGCGGCCTGATGTCGGGCGCTTAGGGAGTCCGAGAACAGAGCGGGCGGAGGCGGGTCTGCGGGCGATGGTCTGGAGGAGCGAGAAGCCAACGGCGAGGAGGAAGAGGAAGAAGAGGGCGGCGAGCAGAGGGCGCGCGATGTCGATGTTAAAGCGATTGGTGATGCCTCGCGCGGAGCTGGCAGAGAGCAGCGACGAGGAGATGGACCAGGCGACCGCCGTGCCGAAGAGGGCAAGCTGAAAGGCCTTGCCGGTGCGTTGCTGCGTGGTCGTCGAATGAGGCGCGGACAACGGTAGGTGCTCCGTAGAGCGAGCCGTCAGGCGATGGTTGAGGCAGGTGCCTGAACGCCGGCGGAGTCGCTGGTGTAGAACTGCGCGATGTTGCGGAACTTGCGATAGCGCTCCTCGAGCAGCTGATCGAGGGAGAGCGTGCGCAGGCTGGCGAGGTGGTAGCGCAGCCGCTCGTCGACGGATGCGAAGGCGGCCGCAGGGTCGTTCTGGCTGCCGCCGTCGGGCTCGCCGAGCACGTCGTCGACACAGCCGAGCAGCTACGACATCGGTGGCGGTGTACTTGAGCGCGGCGGCGGCCTGCTGCTTCTTGTTGGCGTCCTTCCACATGATGGAGGCGCAGCCCTCGGGCGAGATGACGGAGTAGATGGCGTTCTCGAGCATGAGGACGCGATCGGCTACGGCGAGCGCGAGCGCTCCGCCGGAGCCGCCTTCGCCGGTGATGGTGGCGATGGTGGGGACGCGCAGGCGGGACATCTCGATCAGATTGCGGGCGATGGCTTCGCCCTGGCCGCGCTCTTCGGCACCGATGCCGGGGTAGGCGCCGGCGAGATCGATGAAGGTGAAGATGGGACGGCCGAACTTTTCGGCGATCTTCATGCAGCGAAGTGCCTTGCGATAGCCCTCGGGGTCGGGCGAGCCGAACTTGCGTGCAACGCGCTCCTTGAGGGTGCGGCCCTTGAGGTTGCCGATGACCATGACGGGCTCGCCATGGAACCAGGCCATGCCCGCAGGACATCGCCTGATCGTCGCCGAAGGCGCGGTCGCCGTGAATCTCGCTGAAGTCGGTGAAGATTGCTTCGATGAAGTCCATGGGGTAAGGGCGCTGCGGGTGCCGCGCCAGCTCCGTCTTGATCCAGGCCTCGGGAACATGGGACCCGGTGGATGAAGTCGGACCGGCTTTGCTCGTCTGGTGTTCTGCCATATCGAAGTCAGTAAGGCTCCGCTTCGATTGTACCGTCCGGCTCCTCTCTGCGTCTCGTTGTGGCGCGGTGTTGTTTATTGAGGCTTGGAAGTCCAAGCGAACGAAGTCGGAATGGGGGGCACATCTTTTGCGTCACCGAGCATCTCCCAACGCTGCAGAGCGAAGGGCAGGTTGCCGTTGAGCCAGACGAAGTCGTGAAAGCTTTGCAGCTTGAACGCGTCGCCTTGTTTCTGGCGGGCGTCGGAGAGCATGCGGATGATGTCGAGCTTGCCGATCTGGTAGGTGATGGCCTGGCCGGGTGTGGAGGCGAACATTGCGGCCTCGCTGTCGGCGGTGCCGCGGTCCATGGGAACGGTGGAGGTGAGGTAGTCGGCGGCCTGCTCGAGAGTGAAGGTGCCGAGCGCGAGGCGGATGTCGACTTCGGTGCGCAGAGCACGAAGACGCATCATGCTGTAGATGCTCTCGCTCATCTGCGGGGCGTCCTTGAAGAGGCCGGCCTCGAGCATCATCTCTTCGGCGTAGAAGCCGATGCCCTCGTTGGATTCGGAGTCGTAGTAGTGGCGCCGGATTGGGTCGGGGTGGTGCCAGCTCCACGCCATCTGGAAGTAGTGGCCGGGGATGCCTTCGTGAATCATGAGCGGGCGTGTGTCCATAGCGGTGACTACTGAGAAGAAGCCCTTTGCCTTGGTGGGGTCGCCTTTGTAGCTCATGCTGTCTTCGTCGAGGCGCGATGGGCCGGTGAGGTCATCGGTGACGCCCATGAAGCCGAGGGCGGCGACGTAGGGCGGGATGGCACGGTCGCGATAGTGCTTGATCTCAGGTGGAACGGAGAGGATGCCGTGCGAGACGAGATACTCGCGGATGGCCAGCTCTGCTTTTTCGCCGCTGGCCTCCTGGGCCTGCACGTTGGGAAAGACGGGCATCTTCGGCAGGCCGGTGTTGGCGGCCCGCGCGTAGCTCTCGAAGGCGACGGAACGCTCCCACTCCTGCCGGCCCATGGCAAGCATCTGCTCGGGAGTGTAGGACATCAGCGCGACGTTCTGGAGGAAGTAGAGGTAGCCTTCGCGGCCGACGGCGGTCTTTTCTGACAGGCCCGTTGCTTTGCCCTGCAGCCATGTGCGATAGCTGACGAGAGCTTCCTGCGCTGCGGTGAGGTCTTTGTCGAACGTCGCCTTGTTGTCTGCAGAGAGTTGCGGCTGCATGGCCTCTTTGAAGCGCTGCAGGCGAGTCTTCAATTCCGTCGAGTGTGTTGAGTGTGACGCGCACATAAGGAGCTCGCATGTCATTGAGGTTCGCGCGCGCGTCATTGAGTGTGGCGGGGATTCGTTCGAGGCGGGAGAGGAGCTGCTTCTGACGATCGGCCTGAATGGGGGGAGGTGGCAAGATGACGGCATAGACGCTGCCGAGACTTTGGTGCACGTAGAAGTCGGGGTTCTCGCGCCACATGGGCATCACGTCGAGCTCCCAGTAGACGCGTGCGATGGCAGAGCCGAGAAGGCGGTAGTCGATCTGGTCGGCGACGGATGCTCCTGTCATGTCGAGAGCGCGCCACTGCTTTTCAAACTCGGCGATGCGCGCCTGGTATTTCTTCACTGCGGCAGGAGACCAATCGACTGTGAAGCCATTGGCTCGTTCGATACGGGGGATATCGTCGTTGGTGAAGGGTTGCTCTGTGGCTCGCCACGTCCAGAAAGACTCGCTGAGCGTATCGAGCTTCGGACGCTGAAAGGCTGCGTTTGCATGGAGGCAAGAGAGCAACACTGCTGCGCCGAGCAGGGCGGAGATTCTCCTTGTGGGGGCCATGCTCACAAAGGTAACGCGAGCGGGTGATCGACGGAAGACAAATCGCCGCAGACTGATTCGATTATTCGATTACGCGAACGCCGCCCTGTCCAACAAGCTCTTCGACGCGGTCGATGAAGAGACGGTCGGCGGCGACCAGGACACCGCTGGGTTCGAGCACGGCGCAGAACTCGCCCGGCTCTTCGAGGTCGAGCAGGAGCTTGCCCTTGCCGGGCGCGCCGAGTAAGGATGGCGTGGAGTTTTTCGAGCAGCGCGGCGTCGGGATTGTGCAGCGGGACCTTGATGCGCAAGGCTTCGGGCAGCTTGATCTTGACGTCTTCGAGCGCCTGGATGGAGGAGATGGCGAGCTTGGGGGCGGAGTCTTCTTCGCCGCGCAGAACGCCGCGCACGAGAACGGGAACCTCGATCTTCAGCTTCTCGGCAAGCTTTTCGTAGGACTGCGGGAAGGCGATCAGTTCGATCTTGCCGGTGGTGTCTTCGAGCGCGGCCTGCGCGTAGAGTTCGCCGGAGCGTTTGGACTTGGCGACCTTAAGGCCGGTGATGACGCCGGCGATCTGAATCTCGTTCTGCGGCTGCTCGTCGCGTCCGCGGCGGAAGACCTGCGGCTCGGGCTTCATCTCGAGGCGGTGGCGGTGTCGACGACCTTGATGTTGCGCAGCTTCTCGCGGTACTTGTCCATGGGGTGGCCGGAGACGAAGAAGCCGAGGACCTCTTTTTCGTTCTGCAGGCGGGTGTGCTCGTCCCACTCGGGCACGCTGGGCAGTGCGTCTTCGGACTTCGCGCCGGTCGAGACGTCGGAGTCGAAGATGCCGAAGAGACCGTGCTGTCCGGCGGCGGCGTCGCGCTGGGCCTTCTGTGCGCGCTCCATGCGCTTGATCGAGCGCGGCGGTTGTCTGGGCGCGGCGCCGAAGGCGTCCATGGCGCCGGCTTTGATAAGCGATTCGAGCACGCGCTTGTTGAGGCGGCGAGAGGTCAACTTTTTCGCAGAACTCCCAGAGCGAAGCGAAGCCCTGCTTCCCTTCCGTCTCGCAGAGCGGCGCGCGCCTCGATGATGGAGACGATGGCGTTGTGGCCGACGTTCTTGATTGCGGCGAGGCCGAAGCCGATGGCGCTTCCCTGCTCCGTGCGGACGGGCGTGAAGTTCGCGTCGGACATCTGCACGTTGGGCGGCACGACGGGGATGTTCATCTCGCGGCACTCGCCGATGTACTTCACGACGTTTTCGGGCTTCGAGGTTTCGCTGGTGAGCAGCGCGGCCATGAACTCGACCGGGTAGTGCGTCTTGAGCCACGCGGTGTGATACGCGAGCAGAGCGTAGGCCGCGGAGTGCGACTTGTTGAAGCCGTAGCCGGCGAACTGCTCCATGAGGTCGAAGAGCTGTCCGGCCTTGTCCTTGGGGAACTTCTGCTCGGCGGCGCCCTTCATGAACAAGTCGCGCTGCTTGGCCATCTCCTCGGCGATCTTCTTGCCCATGGCGCGGCGCAGAAGGTCGGCGCCGCCGAGCGAGTAGCCGCCGATGACGGAGCTGATCTGCATGACCTGCTCCTGATAGACGATGACGCCGAGCGTCTCCTTCAGGATCGGCTCGAGCTCGGGGAACATGTACTCGACGGCGCGGCGGCCCCACTTGCGCTCGATGAAGTCGTCGATCATGCCGCCCTGGATCGGGCCGGGGCGATAGAGCGCGTTGAGAGCGGTGAGGTCTTCGACGGTGTGTGGGCTTGTAGCGGCGCAGCACGTCGCGCATGCCGCCGGATTCAAACTGGAAGACGCCGGAGGTAAGGGCGCGATGGAAGACCTGCTCGTAGGTCTTGGCGTCGTCGAGCGGAATCTTCGTCAGGTCGATCACTTCGCCCGTCGTCTGCTTGATGAGCTTCAGGCAGTCGTCGATGACGGTGAGGGTCGTCAGGCCGAGGAAGTCCATCTTGAGAAGGCCCATCTTCTCGACGGCCTTCATGTCGTAGGCGGTGACGATGGCTTCGTCCTTGGTGCGGGTGACGGGGACGAGTTCGGTGAGCGGCTTGGGCGCGATGACGACGCCGGCGGCGTGGACGCCTGCTCCGCGGACGAGGCCTTCGAGGCGCATCGCGGTGTCGATCAGCTCCTTGATCTTCGGGTCGGATTCGTAGGCCGTGGCGAGAGGGGGCCCTTGTCTTCGAGCGCCTGGTCGATGGTGATGCCGATGGTCGTCGGGATCATCTTGGCGATGCGGTCGACTTCGCCGTAGGGCATCTCGAGCGCGCGGCCTACGTCTTTGATCGCGGCCTTGGCGGCCATGGTGTTGAAGGTGATGATCTGAGCGACCTGATCGTTGCCGTACTTGCGCTTGACGTACTCGATGACCTCGCCGCGGCGGTTCATGCAGAAGTCGATGTCGATATCAGGCATGGAGACGCGCTCGGGGTTGAGGAAGCGCTCGAAGAGCAGCTCGTTCTGGAGCGGATCGATGTCGGTGATCTCCATGCACGTAGGCGACGAGCGAACCGGCGGCGGAGCCACGGCCCGGGCCGACGGGGATTCCCTGCTCCTTGGCGTAGCGGATGAAGTCCCAGACGATCATGAAGTAGCCGGGGAACTTCATCTGCTTGATGCAGTCGAGCTCGCGGTTCAGGCGCGCTTCGTAGTCGGCGATGGACTTGCGCAGAAGACCGTGCTCGCGCAGGTGGGCGACGGTGGTCTCGAGGCGCTTGCTGCAGACCTTCGCGGCAGACCTGCTCGAAGTAGCTGTCGAGCGTGTGGCCTTCGGGGACGAGGAAACTCCGGGAACGGATTGTCGACCTGCGCTTAGCTTCAGGTTGCAGCGGTCGATGAACTGCATGGTGCGGGTGCAGACGTCGGGATTGTCGGCGAAGAGACGATGCATCTCGTCGGCCGACTTGATGTAGAACTCCTGCGTGTCGAACTTGAAGCGGTTGGGGTCGTTCATGCTGCCCGCGGTCTGTACGCAGAGCAGAATCTCGTGGGCGCGCGAGTCGTCGTCGGCGACGTAGTGGCTGTCGTTGGTGGCGATCAGCGGGATGCCAAGCTCGCGCTCCATCTTGTAGAGCGCCTCGCGGACGGGCTTGTCGGGTTGCGAGGCCGTGGTCCTGCACCTCAAGGAAGAAGTTGCCCTTGCCGAACATCTCCTCGAAGCGGCCGGCGGTGCTTCTTGGCCTCGTCGTACTTCCCTGCCATCAGGTGCTGGTTCAGCTCGCCGGCGAGGCAGCCGGAGAAGCCGATGAGGCCCTTCGGTGTGGCGCGAGAGGAATTCCTTCGAGACGCGGGGCTTGCGATAGAAGCCGTGCAGCGCGGCCTCGCTGGTGAGGCGGACGAGGTTGCGGTAGCCCTCTTCGTTTTCGGCGAGCACGAGGAAGTGGTTGTAGCCGCCGGACGAGCTCGCGGTGGTCGTCGGTCTCGGAGAGGTAGAGCTCGCAGCCGAGGATGGGCTTGATGTTCTTCTTCTTCATGGCGTCGAAGAAGTGAACGGCGCCGTAGATGTTGCCGTGGTCGGTCATGGCCGCGGCGGTCTGGCCGATCTTGTTCAGGTGGGCGGCGAGCTTATCGACGTCGCAGGCTCCATCGAGGAGAGAGTAATCGGTATGCAGATGGAGGTGGGTAAACTCGGCGGCCATACTTCTATGTTAAGCCTGCGGTCCCCAGTGGCGTTATGAGGAAAAGGCGGTACCAAACTTGCTCGCGCACCTCGGCTCGATTCGTTTCGTTAGCTTACGAGGCTGGTGGCGAGGTTGTAGTAGAGGTCGACCGCCTCCAGAGCTCCTTCTTGGCGATCTTCTCGTTGGGAGTGTGCGCGACGTGGATGGAGCCCGGGCCAAGGAGGAACGGCTCGCCCCAGTTAGTCAGCGAAGGAATATCGGTGGTGAACTTGGCGACCATGGTGGGAAGATCGCCTACCTTGCGCATGCGCACGAAAGGCAGATCGAGCGAAAACTCGACGTCGGCGCGGTCGCCGACGATCTTCAGGATGTTGCTGCTTTGATCTCGTCGGCGGGCCCGACGAGGCGGATCAGGATGTGGGCCTCGGCTTTGTCGGCGATGACGTTCGGGGCGCGGCCTCCCTCGATCAGGCCGATGTTCAGGGTCGAGGGGCCGATCTCCGGCTCAACCGGCAGCGGCATCGCGAGGACGTCGTGAAGCGCGTCGATGAGCTTGTCGATGGCGGACTCGCCAAGCTCCGGATAGGCCGAGTGGGCCATGCTTCCCTTCGCGCGCAGCTCGACACGCAGCGCGCCCTTTGAGGCAAGGGCGAGGCGGTTGTCGGTGGGCTCGCCGTTGATCAGGAACTTCGATCCCCTTGGGTTCGCGTTGGCGACTGCGGCTCCGGCGGAGTCGCGCTCTTCGCCGACGACGAAGAGCAGGCCGACCTTCGACACCGGCCTCGCGCAGGCGATCGGCGGCTGCGATCTGCGCGGCGATGATGCCCTTTGCGTCGCAGGATCCGCGCCCGTAGAGAAACTCGTCGTCCTCGCGTGCAGCCGAAGAACGGCGGAACGGTATCCATGTGGGTCGAGAGGACGACGTCGGGTGTTACGCCGGGGAGTGCGGCGTAGACGTTGAAGCGCTCGCCGTCCCCTGCGCCGGGGGTCAGGGTGCGGTCGGGCTGTGGACACGGCCATGCGCTCGACCTCGTAGCGCTGGCCTTCGAGATATTCGTGCAGAAAGGCTCCGGCCGGGCCCTCGTGATAGGTCGTGGACTCGATATCGACGAGCTGTTCGGGTGAGCTGAATTGGATCGACGGGCATGGCTCCAGCATACGATAGCGAGTCATGTGAGTTCGGAGTGCTGAAACTTTGCCCCCGGTTAGACTGGAGACGATGACGCACGAACACACCACTCACACCGGATCGGTCATCAGATCAATCGATGATCTTCGCGGGCCCGCGGGCAAGCTCGAGGCCGTTCTGAATGGCGGTCGAGCCGATGCGCCGCTTTGCTGCGCTGGTCTGCCACCCGCATCCGCTTGGCGGTGGAACGATGCACAACAAGGTCGTCTATCACGCGATGAAGGTCTTCTCTGGCCTTGGACTGCCGGTGCTTCGCTTCAACTTTCGCGGCGTCGGCTTGAGCGAAGGCGAGTTCGACCATGGCGTCGGCGAACTGGACGATGCGCGGGCAGCGCTCGACTGGCTGGACGCACAAGCTGCAGCTGCCCGATTCTGCTGGCGGGATTTTCGTTTGGGTCGTATGTCGGAATGCGAGCGGGTTGTGGCGATGCGCGGGTGGAGGGGATGATTGGTCTTGGAGTTCCCTATCGCGCCGAGGGGCGCAGCTACACCTACGAGTTTCTTGACGACTGCACGCAGCCGAAGCTCTTCATCAGCGGAACCGAAGATCAGTTTGGCCCGCGAGAGTGTCGTCGAACCGATGCTTGAAAGAGACCGCAGACCCGAAGCGCATCGTCTGGATTGAGGGCGCGGAGCACTTCTTTCAGGGAACGCCGTCGTCGCCCGGGGCCGAAGCTCGACCAGATGCAGGCCGCGATGCGGCTAGTGGCTAGAAGAGCACGTTTGGGTTGAGTCGCAGAGCTAGGCAGCTGCATTGTGATGCAGGCAGTCGGGCTCGCATAGCCAATCGCAGCATCGCGTCGGTTGCAGGCTTCCGGCATCTCCTCGAACGGGATATGACCAACACCCGGAAGAACGACCAGTCTTGACCGCCGAAGCGTTCGCTGCAGCTCGCGTGCTGAGTCGAGGCCAACAGCGCGATCACGATCTCCCCAGATCAGGAGCGTGGGCTTTTCGGCCAGATCAGCCAGCACTTCACGCAGCAGTCCCATATCCGCGGACCAGCCGCGAACGATGTTCAGCACATGGTCGATTGTGCCGGGAACACGCAGGCCAGCGGTGTAGCCTTCGAGCGCATCTTTGGGCACGCGCGCTGGAGTCGCCGTACATGCGGCTCAGCGCTGTCTTCTTCAACATCTGCGGCAACCACGGGATCTGCCGTGCAAGCCAGACGCCGACGGGGGTCTGATAGAAACCGATGAGCTGGCGACCCAGATCGCAGAAGGGGTTTGCCGGGGCAAACAGGATGAGGCGGCGAACGCGTTCAGGGTGACGAGCCGCAAGCATCATGGCGACGGCTCCGCCGTGAGAGTGGCCGGCGACGTCGGCCTCGTCGAGCCCCAGGGCGTCCATGCAGGCGGCCACACGGTCAGCGGTCGCTTCCAGGCTGGCATCGAGTCCCGGAACACGCTCCGACTGGCCCATATTCAAGAGATCGATCGCATAGACAGTCGCGTGCTGGGCAAGAAAGCTGATGTTTTGCCGCCAGTTCTTAGCGGAGCCACGAGACCGTGAAGCAGCAGCAGCGGCCGACCAGATCCGGCGCGGTGATAGTGGAGACTCACGCCGTTCACCGACACGTATTCGTCTTTGATCCGAATTGCGGTCTTCCCTTACACGCATTGCTCCACCCAACCCTCAAATGTTCAATATGTTACAGCAGGATTAACGGCCTGATTGCTCTATTTTATGTTGCAAAGCAGTCTTATTAAGCGGAAGCTTGTGGAGCGGGTGTGAGGTGCCCGTAAATTTCGGAAACGTTGATGCTTCGCTGTAATTGAATTACGTAACTAGGTTATGATTTTTCATAGGAGTATTGCAAGCGCAATATTGTGCAAACCCTGATACGTCCTAAGTAATGGTTTGGCACGTGATGTGCATCTATAACGCTGACTAACGATGAAAAACGCCGCCCAAACGCGAATCCTGGCCATCGTGCTTGCTATTGCGACGTTGGCGGCGTGCGTCTTGGCGTTGATGAACCTCGAGCGGGAAAACGGCTTCGAGGTTCCGACGGATGGCGTCTCCTGGGTGGAGGCATCCGGCGGCCTGCGCGCCGACACGTTCCATCCGGCTCACCCGGCGACCGCGCCGGCATTCGCACCGGCGACATCCTGGTCGGCATCAACGAGCGGCCGGTCACCCGCATGGCCCCTTTGTCCGCGAGATGTTCCGCAGCGGCATCTGGGCGCATGCGACCTATTCCATCCTGCGGCCTGCGCCGCACACGGCTGATCTCGAAGGACGCGGCGAAGCTCGACATCCAGGTCATCCTTGAGCCGACGGACCGTTCGATCAACCAGGGCCTGCGTTTCATCGCGCTGGTCTACCTCTGTATCGGAATCTACGTGCTCTTCCGGCGCTGGACCGCGCCGAAGTCGACCCACTTCTACGTCTTCTGCCTGGTCTCGTTCGTTCTCTACTCTTTCAAGTACACGACCGAGCTGGATACCTTCGACTGGATCATCTACTGGGGCAACATCGCAGCGGCGGCGCTGCAGCCGGCGCTCTTCCTGCACTTTGCAGTCAGCTTTTCGGACGATTACGCCTCGTCAGCGCCGGCAGGCTCCGTCGACAGCTTCTCGTGCGTCGCGCTCTATCTTCCCGGAATCTTCCTGATCGGCCTGCAGGTCTGGGCGATTCAGTACTGGTCGGCGACCGAGGTGCTGCGTCATCGACTCGACCAGATCTCCGTGGGCTATCTGGCGCTCTACTACGTCATTGCCGCCATCGTCTTCCAGTTTCGCTACCGTCAGTGCGGAGTCCGGCTCTGGAGCGTCAGCAGCTCAAGTGGCTTACCCGCGGCACGCTGCTCGCCGATCGCTCCCTTCACGCTGCTCTACGTCATTCCTTATCTCGCCGACATTCACGGTTCCAAGCCTGCTGACGAAGTTCGCCGGTCTCTCGCTGGTCTTCCTGCCGCTGACCTTCAGCTGGGCCATCGTCCGCTACCGGCTGATGGACGTCGACCTCATCTTCAAGCGCGGCGTCACCTACACGCTCGCGACCGCCGCGCTGGTCGGCCTCTACTTCGGCGTCGTCGCCGTCACGGCCGAGATGGTCCACACCCGCCTGCCGAGCCTGCGCACCTGGGGCCTCCTGGCCGCCATCATCATCACCGGCCTGATCTTCGACCCTCTCAAGCGCGCGATCCAGGCCCGCGTCGATCGCGTCTTCGATCAGAAGCGCTTCGACTACCGCGAGACCCTGGTCGAGTTCGGCCGCGGCCTCAACTCGCAGACCGACCTGCGCGCCCTGCTCGACTCCATCGTCGAGCGGCTGCCGCAGACACTGCTGGTCACCCGCGTCGCTGTCTTCCTGGCGACGAGAGCGACGAGCATGACCAGGTCCAGCTCAGCGACTTCGAGCTCGCCGCCTCGCACGGCCTCACGAATCTGCAGCCCGCGGACCTGCGAAGCGCTCGATGTCCGCTTCCTCGACTTCGACCGGCCGGGTGCCAACAACCATCTCTTCCTCGAGAACCCGCAGCAGGTCCTGCGCCTGCCCGAGTCGCAACGCCTGAGCGCCGCGCGGCTCGACCTGAACTACTACCTTCCCTGCCGCGTCGCCAATCGCGAAGGCGGCTGGCACGCGCACTGTCGCGGTCATCGGCCTGGGCCGCACCAACGATGGCGACTTCCTCTCCAGCGAAGACATGGAGCTGCTCGAGTCGCTGGCCGGCTACATCGGCATCGCGATCCAGAACGCGCAGCTCTATCGCCGCCTGGAGCAGAAGATCACCGAGTTCGAGCGCCTGAAGGAGTTCAACGAGAACATCGTCGAATCGATCAACATCGGCATCTTCGCCGTCGACCTCGACGACCGCATCGAGAGCTGGAACGCGCAGATGGAGGTCATGTACGCGAAGCCGCGCGCCGAGGCTCTGCGCCAGCCGCTCTCCGCGCGTCTTCCCGCCGGAGTTCATCGCGCGCTTCAACAGCGTGCGCGACGAGCAGGGCACGCACACGCTCTACAAGTTCCGCCTGGCGCTGCCCACCGGCGAAGCCGCATCGCCAACATCGCCATCGCTCCGCTGGTCACGCGCAACTTCGTCGCCGTCGGCCGCATCATCCTCGTCGACGACATCACCGACCGCATCCAGCTGGAGGCGCAGCTCACGCAGTCGGAGAAGCTCTCCTCGATCGGCCTGCTGGCAGCCGGCGTCGCGCACGAGGTCAACACGCCGCTGGCCGTCATCTCCAGCTACGCCCAGATGCTGACCAAGCACATGCGCGACGACGAGCGGCTGGCTCCCGTGCTCGAAAAGATCACGCAGCAGACCTTCCGCGCGTCGGAGATCGTCAACGGCCTGCTCAACTTCTCGCGCACCAGCGGCAGCGAGTTCACCAGCGTCGATCTGAACGAACTGCTGCGCGACACGCGTCACTCTGCTCGAACACCAGTTCAAGACCGCGCAGATTCGCGTCGAGACCAACTTCGATCCGCACCTGCCGCGCATTCACGGCAATCGCGGCAAGCTGCAGCAGGTCATTCTCAACCTGATGCTGAACGCGAAGGACGCGATGTTCGGCACGCCGAACGCCACGCTTCGCATCGCCACACTTCAGCGGCGCGGGCCGTGTGCTGGTTCGCATTCAGGACACCGGCAGGCGGCATCGAGCGCGAGCATCTGCACCGCATCTACGATCCCTTCTTCACCACCAAGACCAAGCCGCAGGAAGGCGAGCACAAGGGCACCGGCCTGGGCCTTGCCGTCAGCTACGGCATCATGCAGGAGCACGCCGGCAAGATTCACGTCGAGAGCGAAGTCGGCGTCGGCACTGCCTTCCAGCTTGAGTTCCCTGCCTCCGGCACCCGTCCCGCAATCGCCTGCCGACATGCCGCAGAGCAGCATGCAGGACACCGAGAGGAAGACGATTCATGTCTGAAACAACCGCAGCTGCGCCGCCGAGACTCTCCATCTGCAGCGCACGGCGACGTATCGCCGGCAGACCCGCGCATCCTCATCATCGACGACGAGGCCGCGCATCCGCGAGTCGCTCGAAACCCTGCTCACGCTCGAAGGCTTCACCGTCAGCATGGCCGTCGACGGTCCCGCCGGCATGGAGCTGCTGTCGCGCAACGAGTACGATCTGCTGCTGCTCGATCTCGCTCTTCCCGGCGAGAGCGGCATCGATCTGCTGCCGCGCATCGTCGAGATGCAGCCCAACCTTCCCGTCATCATGATCACCGCCTACGGCACCGTGGGCAACGTCGTCGACGCCATCCGCGCCGGCGCCGAGAACTTCGTCCAGAAGCCCTGGGACAACGAGAAGCTGCTCGCCGACATTCGCGCCGCCATTGCGCGGCATCGCGCCGAAGAAGAGGTCGTCCAGCTCAAGCGCACCCTGAAGCAGCGCTACAACTTCGAAAACATCGTCGGCAAGAGCGAGCCGATGCTCCGGCTCTTCGACCTCGTCGCCCAGGTCGCGCCCAGCCGCTCCACCGTCCTGATCCAGGGCGAGAGCGGCACCGGCAAGGAGCTGATCGCCAAGGCGATTCACGCCAACTCGCCGCGCCGCGACCAGCCCGTTCGTCCCGGTCAACACCGGCGCCGTTCCGTCGGAGCTGCTCGAATCGACGCTCTTCGGCCACGTCAAGGGCGCCTTCACCTCCGCCGTCTCCGCCAAGAAAGGCCTCTTCGAAGTCGCCAACGGCGGCACGCTCTTCCTCGACGAGATCGGCACCATGGGCATGGATATGCAGGCCAAGATCCTGCGCGTCCTGCAGGACCGCCGCTTCATGCATCTTGGCGGCACGCAGGAGATCCAGGTCGACGTCCGCATCATCGCCGCCACCAACGTCAACCTGCAGGAGGCTGTGCGCGAAGGCCGCTTCCGCGAAGACCTCTTCTACCGCCTCAACGTCATCTACGCTGGAACTGCCGCCGCTGCGCTCGCGCCGCGAGGACATTCCTCTGCTCGCCGCGCACTTCCTCAAGTTCTACGCGAACGAGAACGGCATCGGAAGACCGCACGCTCTCGCCCGAGGCGATGCGCATCCTGATGGACTACGAATGGCCGGGCAACGTGCGCGAGCTGGAAAACGCGATGGAACGCGGCGTTGTGCTCTCCACCGGCAAGATCATCACCCCGAGCTGCTTCCGGCGCAGCTGACCGGCAACACCTACTCGGCCAGCCTGCTGGAGCATCAGCCCGACGCGTCCCTCTTCGACCTGATGGAAGAGATCGAGCGCCGCATCATCGCCGACCGCCTGGAGCGCTGCCACTGGAACCAGACCGAGGCAGCCGAGTACTTCCGCATCCCGCTCTCCACGCTGAACCAGAAGATCAAGCGGCTCAACGTCGAGATCAAGAAGCGCAACCGCGACTGATCGCCGCTACAAGCCCGGCTGAATCACAATCTTCATCGAGTCCGGCCTGCGGGTTCGATGCCAGATCAATCGCCGCAACCGCATCCTCCATCGAGAAACGGTGCGAGATCAGCTGCGTCAGATCAAATCCATCGTCGATAGCCGTTCGAAGACCAGCTGCGTCGACTTCGTCGTTGAATCGCGACCGACGAGCTGTAGGAACCCATCAGGGTCTTCTCGTCCATGCACACAGCCGCAGGATCGAACGGCGCCTCGCCATGCTGCGTCTGCCGCAAACAGCATCACGCGCCCGCCCGGACGGATCGCATCCATCGCCACCTTGATCAGCGCATTGCCGCCCACTGCGACCAGCGCAACATCGGCACCACGGCCCTCGGTTGCGGCCTTCGCTGCGGCCACAACATCTCCGCGTGCATCCAGCGGATGATCGAGCCCAAACTTCGCAGCAACCGCGTGCCGCTCCGGATACAGATCGCTGGTCAGCACCGTCGCTCCCGTTCGCTTCGCGCAGCGCCGCCAGCAGAATGCCAATCGGCCCCTGCCCGATCACCAGCACCGTCTCGTCGGGCTGCAGATTGAGCAGCTGCGACCGCCTTGTAGCAGGTATTCACCGGCTCGATAAACGCAGCCTGCTCGAACGGAATATCGTCAGGAATCTTCACCAGCCCCTTGCGCACGATCCAGTCCATCACGCGGATGTACTCGGCAAAGCCTCCGCCCGAGGGCTCAAACCCCGCCGTGCAGCCCACCTTCTTGTAGGTCTCGCACTGCGCGAAGGTCTGCTTGCGGCAGTAGTAGCACTCGCCGCACGGAATGTGGTGATACGCCATCACACGATCGCCCAACTGCGAAATCCGTCACGCCATCGCCAACCGCAGCGATCGTGCCCGCCATCTCATGTCCGAAGACACGCGGCGCCGAATGCGATCCGGTATGAATCTTCTTCAGATCGGTCCCGCAGATCCCGCAGGTGTGAATCTTCACCAGCACCTCGCCGGGTCCGATCTCGGGCACCGGAATCGTCTCCACGCGAACATCGTTCACACCGCGATACACCGCCGCACGCATCGTCTTCGGTACTTCCGTCATCAAACTGCTCCCGTTCTGATTGACATCTCTCGACGTCTTTCTCAACCAAGAATCTGTTCACCTTCTCGGCAATTGCCTTTGCTGCCAGCAGCGCTGTTCCGCCCGAGCTGCAACAGCGACCCCCAGAAACGCGGCCTGCACAGCCACATGCGCGAGAAACGGCAACATCCGCATCTGCCCCTGCGCATCGATAAATGCATTCAGATCAGGAAGCGTCGCATCCGGCGCATCCGAGACTGCCTTGAAGCAGCAGACCGGAATCCTGCGCATCTGCGCCAGCCGCGCAACAGCAGCCGCTTCCATATCGACCAGCACAGCGCCGTAGCTCTCGCGCAGCCGATGCTTCTCATGCGCATCCGCAACCTGCACGGTCGTTACTAAACGCAGTCTACGGTCTCCGTCTGTCAGCAGAAAACGTTCGCCTGTCTGCGCATCAATGATCTCGGATGGGACGTAACACTTGCCCGTTTTCACATCGACAGATCAAACGCCCCAGCCCAACCCACCGACAGCACAAGATCAAGCGCGCCCATAAACTCCGCCGCCGCAAAACTGCCGTATGGCCGCTTCCGCAGCCCATCCCTCCGCAGACAGCGATCAGCTCGTCCTCTCCGCGTACAGTCGTCCAAACCGATATTCCCTTCACGCCTGTAGGCTGGCGCTCCCACCCGCGCACCAGCGGCTTCAACTCTCCTGGCAATGCAGCGATGATGCCGATCCTCATAGCTTCGGCCCGCTGTACGCAGGAGCGTATCCGTGCTCGACGAACCAATCGATCGCCGCCCGCAGCGCGTTGTAGATCGGCAACACCTTGAAGCCCAGCTCGCGCTCCGCCTTTGCCGAAGAGGCGAACATCATCTTCTTCCCCATCCGCACCGCTTCAACCGTCGCGCGCGGCTCCTTGCCGCGCAGCTTGCCCGTGATCGTCTCATCGAAGAACGCGAAGCGCCATCGCCACCGCGTGCGGAACCTTCATCGTCGGCGAAGGCAGCCCCGTAATCGCCGACATGCGATCGAGGATCTGCTTCAGCGTCAGGTTCTCCCCGCCCAGGATGTATCGCTCGCCCGGCGTTCCGCGCTCCAGCGCGACGACGTGCATCCGCGCCACCTCGTCGACATCGACGAGATTCAGCCCTGTATCCACATACGCCGGAAACTTCTTATTCAGAAAGTCGACGATGATTCTTCCCGTCGGCGTAGGCTTGGCATCGCCCGGCCCGATCGGCGTCGTCGGGTTCAGGATCATGACATGCTGTCCCGCCTGCGCCGCCTTGATCGCCTCCTGCTCGCCGAGAAACTTCGACCGCTTGTAGTGCCCGATCATGTCGTCCAGCGAAACCGGCGTGTCCTCGTTCACGATCGTCCCGTCGGACTTGAACCCCATCGTCGCCACGCTCGACGTGTACACGACGCGCTGCACGCCCACCTCGCGCGCCAGCCGCAGCAGCTCGCGCGTGCCATCGACATTGGCCGCATACATCTCTTCGGATCGCGCACCCACAGCCGATAGTCCGCCGCCACATGCACCAGCGCATCGCAACCCTCAAGCGCCGATCGCAGCTTCTCCGGCTCGCGCAGATCGCCGACGACCATCTCGGCATCGAGTCCAGTCAAGCGCATCCAGGCGGCTCGTCTTGCGCGTCAGCAGACGCAGAGGCGCGCCCTCAGCGGCATACTTGCCGCGCCACATGGGCGCCCACGAAGCCTGTCGCTCCCGTGATGAATACGCGCACTGTCTGTCGTCCCTTTCTGTAGAGCGAAACCCTGTGTAAAGGTTAGTCCAGCTTCTCCGGCTCGATCTGGATATTCTTCTCGCCCGCCGCCTTCTTCTCCCAGTACTTCTTCACCCAGGCCTCGAAGGTCTTGCCCGCCGCCGTATCGCGGCCAGTGAAGGCCAGCGCGGCGATATCGGCGTAGGCTGACGTTCACCTTCGTCTTCGCGTTCGTCGGAATGATGCGCACGAAGGAGTCGGCAAGCGACGAGCCAGAGCGGCGGTCGAAGAGATAGCCTTCCACCTTCGCGCCGTCCTTGCGCGTGATCGTCACGTCGCCGCGATAGTCGAACGCCTTCTCCAGGCCTCGCGGATCTCCGCTTCGCTGGCGAGTGCGGAATCCAGCCCTCGAGGTTCTCCTGCTCGCGGCCCGCAATCACCTCGAGCTCATCGGCGCTCTGCTGCCGCAGCTGCTCAATCTTCAGATGTTCCTGCTGCTCTGTCGCCATGGTGCTTAGTCTCCCGAGACCGGCTGCAAGTTGCATCCTTCGCTGCGCTCTGAATCTGCACCAGCGGCATCGCATGCGCGGGCTTCCACTCGTTCAGCAGCTTCTCGCTCCAGCATCCGGATACGTCGACGGGAACATGTACTTCTTCGCCGTCTCCAGAAAGCCCTTCAGCGAGCCGAAGTTGTAGTCCACCGCCGCTGGCCTCATGCCCGGAGTGCACCATGCAGTTCGCGCACTGCGGATTGCCGCTCTTCGCGCCGTAGTTCTCCCACTTCGTCGTCTCCATCAGCTCCTGGAAGGTGTCGGCGTAGCCGTCCTGCAGCAGGTAGCAGGGCTTCTGCCAGCCGAAGATGCGAGAACGTCGGCATGCCCCAGGGCGTGCACTCGAAGTTCCGCTTGCCCATCAGGAACTCGGAGAACAGCGGATGCGTGTTGAACTCCCACGTCTTCTTGCGGTTCGACAGAATCGCACGGAACAAGCTTGCGCGACCTCGCCTTGCCGAGGAAGTGGTTCTGGTCCGGAGCCTTGTCGTAGGTGTAGCCCGGCGAGACCATCATGCTCTCGACGCCGGCCTCCATCAGCTGGTCGAAGTGCGCGGCGCACGCTGTTCGGATCGGCGCCGTCGAACAGCGTCGTGTTCGTCGTCACGCGGAAGCCGGCCGCCACCGCAGCGCGAATGCCTTCCATCGCGATGTCGTATCCGCCCTCGCGGCAGACGGAGAAGTCGTGGTGCTCGCTGCTCGCCATCCACGTGCACCGAGAAGGAGAGGTACTTCGACGGCTTGAAGAGGTGCAGCTTCTCCTTCAGCAGCAGAGCGTTCGTGCACATGTAGACGTACTTCTTGCGCGCCACCAGGCCGGCGACGATCTCCGGCATCTGCGGATGCAGCAGCGGCTCGCCGCCGGGGATCGACACCATCGGCGCCCCGCACTCTTCGACCGCCTTGAAGCACTCCTCGGGCGTGAGCTCCGCCTTCAGGATGTGCGCCGGATACTGAATCTTTCCGCAGCCCGCGCATGCCAGGTTGCAGCGGAAGAGCGGCTCGAGCATCAGCACCAGCGGATACCGCTTCCGCCCCGTCAGCTTCTGCTTCAGTACGTAACTTGCGACCGTCCAGGCCTGTGAGACCGGTACTGCCATTCGGAGGTTCCTCCAGAAAAAATTCTGTTACGCGGCAGCCTATTCGGCCGCTTCGCGCTTCATCGCGCGCTCGTATGTCGTCAGAGCCAGCAGCGGGAAGTACTGCTTGTACAGGTGATATCCCAGGTAAAACACCCGCGGGAATCCCGTTCCGGTGTAGTAGCTCTCGCCGTTGCGTCCGGGAACCAGTTCGTCCCAGCTTCCATCCTCGTGCTGCCGCTCAATCAGCCAGCGAACGCCCTTGGCCACCGAGTCCGACCGCGTGTCGCCCGCAGCCAGCAGTCCCAGAACGCCCATGCCGTCTGCGAAGGCGTGCTCGGCCCGATGCCGCGCTGGTTGGGATCGTCGTAGGTCCCGCAGGTCTCGCCCCAGCCGCCGTCGGCGTTCTGCACCATGCGAATCCACTCCGCTGCCTGCTGAATCGCGGGCTCATGGTTCCACATGCCCATCGCCTCCAGACCGCGCAGCACCAGGAAGGTGCCGTACAGGTAGTTCACGCCCCAGCGGCCAAACCAGCTTCCGTCCGGCTCCTGCTCCTTGAGGATGAACTGCACGGCCTTCTCGACTCGCGGATCCTTGCGGGTATAGCCATACTGCGCCAGCATCTCCAGCATGCGGCCCGTAATGTCCACCGTCGGCGGATCAAGCATCGCGTTGTGGTCGGCAAACGGAATGTACTGGAAGATCGTCTTCGTGTTGTCCTTATCGAACGCCGCCCAGCCGCCGTTCTTGCACTGCATCGCCCAGACCCAGTTGATCGCGCGCTGGCAAACCTCATACTGATAGCGCTCGCGCGGATTATCCACGCAATTCAGCGCCATCAGAACCTGCGCCGGTATCATCAACATCCGGGTAAAACTCATTGTTGAACTCGAAGTACCAGCCGCCCGGCTCAACATTCTTGACCTTTTCCGCCCAGTCGCCCTTTGTACGAACTTCCTTCGAGAGAATCCAGTCCGCCGCCTTCAGCATCCGCGGATCGTTGCGGCGTACGCCCGCCTCGCCCAGCGCGTACATCGCCTGCGCCGTATCCCACACCGGCGGGAAGCACGGCTGCATGCGGAAGGTCGGCGTCGGATAGTCCGGCGTCCCCTCTGGGCAATCGATGCCCAGCTTTTCAAACTCATCCATCGCGCGAATCATCTGCGGGTCGTCGAGCGAGTAATCCAGGCAGCGCAGCGCCACGATCGCAGTTCAGCATGGCCGGATAGATCGCGCCCAGGCCATCCGACTTCTCAAAGCGCTCCAGCATCCACTTCTCCGCCTTGCGGATCGCCACCTTGCGCAGCGGGCGGATATGGACGCGCTCAAACCAGTGAATCATCCGGTCGGTGAACAGGAAGAAGTTTCGCCAGCTGATCGGGTGCTTCCTGTCCCACCGCAGGTGGAGATTCGCGTTCTGCCGCCCGCCGACAAACAGCTCGTCGATTCCCTGCTCCGGCGCAAGCTTCTTGAACGGCTTCTTCGCATAGATGATCGACAGCGGCACCAGAATGCCGCGCGACCACGACGAGATCTCGTAGATGTTGAAGTAGAACCAGTTCGGAAACAGGACGATCTCAGGCGGAACCGCAGGCACGGCGTCGTAGTCGTACTGTCCCAGCGCGCACAGGTAGATCTTGGTGAACGTATTGCACTCGGTCACACCGCCGTTAGCCAGCACCCACTCGCGCGCCTTCACCAGCACCGGATGATCCTTTGACCATCCCATCAGCTTCAGCGCGAGGTAGGACTTCACGCCGTAGTTGATATTCGACGGGCCGCCCGGATACAGGCTCCATCCGCCGTCTTCATTCTGGTGGCGCAGAATCTCGTTGACCGCGCGCTCCATCTTGCCCGGATCGCCCGTGCCCAGCAGCGTATGCATGAAGATGTAGTCGGCCTCGAGCATGACGTCTGCTTCGAGCTCGCCGCACCAGTAGCCATCTTCGTGCTGCTGGCCCAGCAGCCAGTCCTTGGCGCGACGCGATTCCGTCGACGACCTGATCCAGCCCAAGATCCAGCCGGCCAAAGCGCGGCTGCGCGGGTTGGGTTCAGCGTCTTCGGGTTACTTGAAACTTTGCTCATCTGCCATGAAACTCTTCTCGAACTTACTGTTTGGTTACAGACCGCTCGCAATCTACGCGGGCAGCCGGAGGCGCGGATGCAATCGCCTGCACGATCTCAGGCGGCAAGCCAAATCGCACGTTCTCCGGCATCACTTCGACCTCATCGACCGAGCCATACCCCTTGTCCTGCAGATAACCGACAACGTCCTGCACCAGAACCTCAGGCGCCGAGGCTCCGGCCGTCACCGCCACCGTGTCCACGCCGTCCAGCCACTCCGGCTGGATGTCTTCCGCCTTGTCGATCAGGTAGGAGTTCGTCCCCAGGTTCTGCGAGACCTCCACCAGGCGGTTCGAGTTCGAGCTGTTCCGCGAGCCCACGACCAGCACCACGTCCGCGCCATGCGCGACGTTCTTCACTGCCGTCTGGCGGTTCTCCGTCGCATAGCAGATGTCCTGCGCGTGCGGTCCGACGATGTTCGGAAACTTCTTCTTCAGCGCGTCGATCATGTACTTCGCTTCGTCCAGCGAGAGCGTCGTCTGCGTCAGGTACGCCACCTTGTCCGGGTCCGGAACCACCAGCGCCTCGACCTCTTCCACCGTCGAGACCACCTGGGTCACATCCGGAGCCTCGCCCTGCGTGCCCTCCACCTCTTCGTGGTCGCGATGTCCCACCAGCACCAGCGAATAACCCTGCTTGGCGAACTTGATCGCCTCCACGTGGACCTTCGTCACCAGCGGGCAGGTCGCGTCGACCACCTTCAGCCCACGCTCCTTCGCCCGCTGCCGAACCGCCGGCGAGACGCCGTGCGCCGAGTAGATCACGCGCGCGCCCTCCGGCACCTCGTCCAGCTCGTTGACGAAGATCGCGCCCTTCTTCGCCAGATCGTTGACGACATAGCTGTTATGCACAATCTCCTTGCGGACGTAGATCGGCGCACCAAACGTCTCAAGCGCAATCCGCACGATATCGATCGCCCGCACAACGCCGGCGCAGAAGCCGCGGGGCTTGAGAAGGAGGACGCGTTTGGTTGTGGTGGAGGGGCCGCCGTCTGTTACAGCAGCATGATCGAGGGTCGTAGTAGTCACCTATCCAGTATACCGTGTCTGGCAGGCAAATTCCCGAAAATGGGAACCTCTCGTGGTGCCCCCTGAGCCACCCCTTCATGGCGAACGAAAAGCCTTTCGATCTAGCCACTTAGATCAACGCAGACGGCTCCTTCAGAGGCCTCGAAATACTCTGAATCCTTAGACCTATCGCGCACTCCTGGATGCCCGCAGTCACACCGCAATGTCATGAACTTCTTCGCGTCCTCGCACTGCGTTGAGCAGTACTTGCTTCCGGGCTGCGCCATGCAACTGCAGCCATCTTTCGCGCATTTCTGGGGAGTATTGTCGACATCTGACGGGCCCTCCAAGGCCTGTTACCTGATCGGATGCCAATCGCCGCAGTGCGGGGATGCCGTGCTTGATCTGCGTTCCGAGCCTAGCGGCTCGTCGCCAGCAGCTGCTCGGCATGCTTCAGGCTGGTCTCCGTCAGCTTCTCGCCGCTCAGCATCCGGGCGATCTCCCGCGTCCGCTCGCCATCGTCCATCCGGCCGGATCTCCGTCTGGGTGCGCCCGCGCTTCTCCGTCTTCTCGATCAGGAAGTGCTGATCCGCAAACGCCGCAATCTGCGGCAGATGCGTGATACACAACACCTGCTGTCCGCGCGAGAGCGTCTTCAGCTTCTTGCCCCACCGCCTCCGCCGCCCGCCCGCCGATGCCGATATCGATCTCGTCAAACACCAGCGTCCGCGGCAGCGGAGTCTTCTTCTTTCTGCCCCCGCCCTGAACGCCCTCCTCCACCGTCACCTTCAGGGCCAGCATCACCCGCGACATCTCGCCGCCCGACGCAATCTCATCCAGCGGCTTCAGCGGCTCGCCTGCGTTCGTCGCAATCCGATACTCCACCGTGTCCCACCCGTGCGCCGTCCAGCTCGACGGCTGCCTCTCCGGCAACCACGCTGACCTCGAACCGCGTGCTCATCGCAAGGTCGTTGATCTGCGCCACCGCCAGCTTCTCCAGCCGCTTCGCCGCATCCTTCCGCGCCGCCGTCAGCCTTCGCCGCCGCCGTCGCGATACGCCGCAGCATCCTTCGCCTGCTTGGCCTTCAGCTCCACCAGCAGACGCATCGCGGTTCTCCACCTCCGCCAGCTTGCGCGAAGCCTCCGCGCCGAACGCCATCACCTCGGCCAGCGTCTGCGCCATACTTCCGCTTCAGCCGGTCCAGCGCCGCCAGCCGATCTTCGATCTCCTCCAGCCGTCCCGGCGAAGCGTTGATGTTCTCGGCAAACTCCCGCACCTCGGCGTCCACATCCTCCACCGTCGCCTTCGCCGCCGCCAGCTGCTGCGCCGGTCCCGCAAACCGCGCGATCGAACCGCGCCAGCTCCTCCACGTGCTTCAGCGCCGCACCCAGCGTCGTCTCCGCCGACGTTCTCGCTCTCGTACAGCAGCTCATGCGCACTCATCGCCGCCGTATATAGCCGTTCTGAGTTCGCCAGCACGCGCTTCTCTGCCTCAAGCTGCGCGTCCTCATCCTCAGCCGTCAGCCCTGCCTGATCGATCTCCTTGGCCTGAAACCGCCACAGGTCGGCCATCCGCAGACGATCCTGCTCATCGGCCTCCAAGCTCAGCCAGCTTCGCCGTTGTCGCCTTCCACGCCTCATAGCGCAGCGGCCACTGCCTCCGCCGCAATCTCTCCGAATCGGTCCAGCAGCATCCGCTGTTGCGCCTGGTCGAACGACACCCAGCGTCTCGCCCTGCGAGTGCACCAGTGCAAGCTCCGGCGCAAGCTGTCGCAGCACACCCACCGTCGCCGGCTGGTTGTTGATAAAGACGCGCCCCTTGCCGCTGGCTGCAATCTCGCGCCGCAGCAGAACATGGTCCTCTTCCGAATCGATCCCGTTGGCTTCGAGCACAGCCTCCGCCCCCGGCGTCATCTCGAAGACGCACGCCGACCACAGCCTTCTCTTCGCCATGGCGCACAACGTCGGATGATGCCTTGCCCCCCAGCAGCATCTCCAGCGCATCGATCAGGATCGACTTGCCCGCTCCCGTCTCGCCCGTCATCAGGTTCAGCCCCGGTCCAAACGACGCGACCGCACGGTCGATCACAGCATAGTTTTCTGCGCGCAACTCCAGCAGCATCTCAGGGCCTCAGCGAACGATGTACGGCGAGAATAGCAAACATCCATCAAAGACATCCGTTCCTCGATATACTGAAAGGCATTCGGGCCTCATCCAGCCATGCTGGAGCGGCACTGGAGGCAATATGAGTCTCGCGCAACCCCGGGAGTCTTCCCCCTCGGCTCTCCCACCGAGAACCACCGCACACACTCTCCTACTCAAAAAGCAGTCAGGGATTCCGATCACAGCTCTGACCGCCTACGACTATCCCACGGCGCGTCTTGTCGATGAGGCCGGAATCGATGTGATCCTTGTCGGCGATTCGCTTGCCATGGCCGTTCTCGGTTATGACAACACCTTGCCCGTCACGGTAGACGAGATGTTGCATCACGCCCGCGCCGTCTCCCGTGCTGCACGCTCCGCTTTCCTCGTGGGAGACATGCCTTACGGTAGCTACCACTCCTCAATCGAGCAGGCTACGCAGAATGCCGTGCGCTTCATCAAGGAAGCCGGAATGGCGGCGATCAAGATCGAAGGCGGAGCAAACCGCGCCGCGCTCATCGAGCACCTCACCTCGTGCGGAGATTCCCGTCGTCGGCCACATCGGCCTCACTCCTCAGTCGCTTCACCGGATGGGCGGCTACAAAGTCCAGGGAAAGACTGTCTCAGCGATGAAGACTCTCCTCTCCGACGCCCTCGCCCTGCAAACTGCCGGTGCCGTCGCGATCGTCCTTGAAGGAATGCCCCGTGAACTTGCGGCGTCGATCACCCGCGAGCTCACCATCCCCACCATCGGCATAGGAGCAGGCCCAGACTGCGACGGCCAGATCCTGGTCTTTCACGACCTCTTCAACCTCGCCTTCTCGCCGCCTGCAAAATTTGTTCGCCGCTACGGCGACGCGGCCGCGCTGTTTCGTCATGGAATCTCCCGCTATCGCGAAGACGTCTCGGGGCGAACCTATCCTCGCGATGACGAGAGCTACCACCTTCCCCGCGAAGCTGCAGAGACACTGACGTCCTTCAGCCCTGAAGCGGACCTCGTGAAGGCGTGACCGCATGCGAATCCTGACAACCATTCAAGACATGCGACAGGCCTGCCAGCTCGCCCGCCACGTAGCGGGAGACAACGCCACCTTGGGCCTCGTCCCCACCATGGGAGCGATTCATCAGGGTCACCTGTCTCTCGTCGAAGAGGCACGAAGAGACTGCGACATTGTGGCCGCATCGATCTTCGTTAACCCGCTGCAGTTCGGCCCGAAGGAAGACCTCGCTCTCTATCCCCGGACCTTTGACAGCGATTGCGAAAAACTAGCCGCTGCTGGAGTCGATCTTCTCTTCGCTCCATCCGTACAGGAGATGTATCCCCCGGGTGCAACCACATTCGTCGAAGTCAACGGCCTTAGCGAGCGCCTCGACGGTGCATCACGTCCAGGCCATTTTCGCGGAGTGGCAACCGTCGTCAATAAACTCTTGAACATCGTCGCGCCGGACTGCGCCTACTTTGGGCAAAAGGACGCGGCACAGGTAGCCGTTCTGCAGGCGATGGTCCGTGATCTAAACCTCCCAGTTGGCATCGTCGTTTGCCCCATCGTCCGCGAAACCGACGGGCTCGCCATGAGCTCTCGTAACGTCTATCTTTCTCCGACGCAGCGGAACACGGCCTTGGCTCTCTCCCGCAGCCTTCGCACTGTCCAAGAAGAGGTCGAACGCGGCGAAATAAGCTCTGCAGCCCTGCGAGCTATCGCCCTCGATGTCCTCGCAGGCGAGCCCGGTCTCAAACTCGACTACGTCGAAGTGGTGAGCCCCGACACTCTCGAAACTGTCGCCTCCATCGAGCCCCGTGCGCTCGTCGCCGTCGCCGCCTGGGTTGGCGAGACGCGGCTGATCGACAATCTCATCGTGACACCGACAACGCTCTCAGCATGCTGGCCATGAAAACGCGAATCGAGTGCATCGATTCGCGTTATGCCACCCGATCTCTCACATCCGCCTTCGTCGACTGCCGCGCGCAGTGTGCACAGCAAAACCAGTGCCCATCCACCTCCACGCCGTGGCCGATGATCTTGCACTGGCAATGTTCGCAAATGGGAGCCATCTTCTGGATCGCACACTCAAAGCTGTCGAACGTGTGCCGCACTCCCGCAGCTTCCACCACGAATGCCTTGTCATAGTCATTTCCGCAAACCTCACACACGGCCATCTCGCACCTCTTCGTCTTCTGATGCTGTCCGAAGCCATTGTGGGATCAGCATCTACATGGATTCACCTGACAACGCGATTTGCGGGGGCAATAGGGATTTCCCCTGCGACCCGAGATCAAACACATCGTTCACGAAGTCCCCGTGTGCAAAAACTGCCACCGGCTCTTGACAGATCCTTCCTCTCATCGACGGTGAGTCAGCTCCCGCTTGCATCGGCTCCTTAACCACCCAGCATCCCTGTCGATCCTTCGCGGCATGCGTAGCGATGTAGAACCGCACTCCATAATTCCTGAGAACCTCGTTCAGCGGTCTTCTTTGCCGGATGTTTTCCAGGTATTGCTTGTCCATCATCAAACCTTCAAGTTGCACTACGGGCCTGTCCGTCAGATAGCCTACGGTGCCGGAACGATCTCCCATGGCATAGACACCGTTGTGCGTCTCCATAAAGCCCTCGAGCTCAACCGCCGCCTCGTACAACAGATTGTTGGATGGACGGGAAAACCACGTCAGGCTCACGCAGTAAAGCGCAAAGTAACCGAGTGCTACACCCCACGCCATCACCGAAATCCTCGACGGATTCCAAAGCTGCCACCGTTGCGCGACTTCACCCACAACCACGATCGACGCCAATTCTGCCGCGGGCAGCCACGCATAGAGATACCAGGGCCATAGCTGCCAATCGCTCAAACAGATCACCGTTACCAGGTGCACTGCGGGAAAAGCCAAAGCGGCCACAATGACACGGTGTCGAGAGTCTTGTTTCAGTTTGCGAAAGATGAAAAACAACGCAACGACGGTCAAGAGAATCGCGGGCCCCAGCAATGGAGCCTTTCGCGAAACCGTATACCCGAGAAACGATCGGAGCGCGACAACTGAGGGAAAGTGATGCTGGCGAAGCTGTTTCGCGGTACCGGAGACGGGTAGAAGCGTGCGGAAGAAGAACTCGTTCGATGCAACGTATAAAGCTACCGGCGACAGTCCGGCCACAAACATCAGAACGTTGCTCCACCGCTTGCTTTCCAATACGGAGGGGACTACGTCAACTGCGAACAATAGAAAGGCAAAAAGAATGGTATCCAACCTGGAAAGAATCATCATGGCGGCCAGAACTCCATATAACAGGCAGGAATCGGGTGACCATCGAAACATTGGGCGTAGGCGATACCAAAGTAACAACAGCATCAAGAACACGGTGAGACCCACCTCCATTCCGGTTCGCACCATCACGACGACCCAGGAAGTGATCAACAGTTGAATGCATACGCTTGCCGCAACCCCGCAGAATAGACGAGCTAACCGGAGCGAAATGTGCGAGGTCAGCAGAACGACAAGGATCTGAACTGTCTGCAAAGCAATTGCGTAGGGGTAAATCGTTCTGGCGTGGAAGACGCCGCCAGGATCGAAGAATCGCGAAAGTCCCGTCAGAACCAGCATCCACAGAGGATGGTAGCCGTTCGTTGGATGAACTCCATCGAACGTTGAGACTCCATGAAACGCGAGATTGTGTGCTGCCTTCGCGTAGTAGAAGAAGTCATCTTCGAGTCCTACGGCAAAAACGCTGGTGTGAAACCGAAGCGGAGCATAAAACACCGCCACACAACAAATGAATATCGTCGCCCACGATGTCCATTCAATTCTGGGTCGCGCAAACCAAGATGCAGATAACATCAACGTCTTCTCCAGGAATTAGGCCGAGGCCAGTTCCCGGGGGAGGGCTGGAGAATAGTGCAGGTTTTTTGGATTTTTAGGGGCCGGTTGCGATGGCTATCGTAACAAGAGTGTTATGGCGTCCCAAATTAATTTTGGGATATATGGCGTTTTTTACAGCTCCTTTTCCCGCTCAGACGATTCGCGAAGCATGCACCAGAGCGGATTCCCCCGCAACCGGACATCCGGCTCCCACGATTTACACTGAATTCTGGTGGACTAAATAACTATGCTCTGCACCCTTGCTCTCGCACTCCATTTCTTCCAGGAAGACGCCGCCGCGCCCTGCGCCCTCGGGCGGATCCAGCGCCTTCGTCGAGATGATTCACAACAGCGGCCCGGTAGCCTTCGCCGTCCTTATCCTGCTGTTGCTTGCCAGCATCTTCTCCTGGACGATCATGCTCTCCAAGTGGTCCAGCTTCCGCCGCGCACAGATGCAGGGACAGCGCTTCGTCCGCGCCTTCCGCAAGTCCAGCCGCCTCAGCGAGGTCGCCGCCATCGCCGACCAGTTCCGCCCCAGTCCACTCGTCGCCGTCTTCAACGAGATCCACGACGAGTACCAGCGTCAGAACGGCGGACGGGGTCTCCCGCGCAATCCCGTCGCCCTCGAGCGTGCCGCGCAGACCGCATCCTCCGAAGCCCTCACCGCAATGGAATCGCGCATGACATGGCTCGCGACCATCGCCGCCATCGCCCCCTTCATCGGCCTCTTCGGAACCGTCTGGGGCATCATCGATGCCTTCCACGGCCTCGGCGTCGCCGGCACGGCCACGTTGCGCGCTGTGGCGCCGGGAATCTCCGAGGCGCTCATCACGACCGCGGCCGGCCTCGCCGTCGCCATCCCCGCCGTCGTCGGCTACAACCAGCTCACAGCGCGTCTGCGCGAGTTCGGCTCGCGAATGGACGACTTCGGCCGCGAGTTGCTCAATGCCATCGAGAACGCCGCCATGCTCTCGCCCGCGCCGCAGCCGCCGACCACCACGACCTACGCTCCCGTCGAGGAGCCACCGCGCCGGAGGGCCTTCTAGCCATGGCATTCTCCGCCAAAGGACGCACCCAGACCGCGCTCGCCGAGATCAACATCACCCCTCTCGTCGACGTCGTCCTCGTGCTCCTTCTCATCTTCATGCTCACCGCGCCAGTGCTTCAGTCCGGCATCGACGTCGCCATTCCGAAGACCCGCACCGTCAACCAGGTCACCGAAGAGCGCATGGTCGTCACCATCGACCGCGAGCAGAACGTCTTCCTGCAGGACAAGCCCATCAACGTCAACGAGCTTCCCGCGCGCCTCCGCAATACCGGCAAGGGCGATCCTGCAAAGCGGTCATCTACCTCCGCGCCGATGAGCGCGTTCCCTTCGGCGCCTTCGCCTCCGTGATGGATGCAGTCAAGCAGGCAGGCATCACCAACATCAGCATCGTCACCCGACCGGTCGAGAAGCAATAGATAAGAGCAAGCAAGCACCCATGGCCGATCTTCAATGGATTCACGACGAGCACCCCGCAGGCGACAACCTGCGCGGCAACTTCTTCGGCTCGCTCGTGCTTCACGCCACCGCTGCCGCGCTCATCGTCGGCATCGCCTACTTCGAACATCGCGGCCACAGCTGGGGCGAGAACGCCGCCACCGCCGGAGCCATCCAGGCCACCATGGTCTCCGTCCCTCCCTCTTCCGCCCAAGCAGCGCGAACTCGACACCGGCGTCCTGACCTCCGAGGCTCCCAGCCCCGCACCCGTCACCACCAAGCAGCAGACCGATCGAGGCACCCAAGCCCGACGAGATTCCTCTGCCCGAGAAGAAGGTCAAGCCCATCAAGCAGGCGCCCGAGCCAACACCTGCGCCACCAAAACATCCGCAACCCGCCCCTCCGCAGCCCACCAAAGCCGCCACCGGCGAGACCGCGGGCATCCGCATCCCGCAAGCCACCATGGAACTGAAGAACGGCACCGCCTCCGCCATGGTGCAGGACCGCGCCTTCGGCGCCCGCTTCGCCTACTACGTCAACATCGTCAACCGCACCGTTGCGCAGAACTGGTATCACCGGCGAAGCCGATCCCCGCGCTTCAGTCGGTAAGAGCGTCGTCGTCCTCTTCGACATCAATCGCGCCGGCACACCCTCCAACGCCGCGCTTCGAAACCCGCAGCGGCTCACAGACACTCGATCAGTCCGCACTCCGCGCCGTGCAGCGCGTCGAAGGCTTCGGCCCTCTGCCCGCAGGCGATCACATCACTGTCGAGTACACCTTCCACTACACCCAGCCGTAAAGCATCGGCTACTGCTTGATCACCGTGCCATCCGGCTTCCGAATCTCTCCCCACCCTCCATTCAATCCATTCCGTCCCGGCGTAAACGGCGACTTCGCCGCCTCCTTCTCATCCACCTCAATCCCCCACCCCGGAGCCTCGTTCACCCACAGATACCCGTCCTTCATCTCCGGACAGCCATGGAAGATCGCCTGCGACCGCTCATTGAACGGCGAGTACTCCTGAATCCCGAAGTTCGGGCTCACAATATCCAGCGTCATCTGCGCCATGTGTCCAATCGGCGAAACATCCCCCGGCCCATGCCACGCCGTCTTCACGCCAAACTGCTCCGCCAGAATCGCGCACTTCCTCGCCGGCGTCAGTCCACCCATCTGCGACAGATGGCAGCGGATGTAGTCGATCAGCCGTCCCTCGATCAGCGGCTGCCACTCATGCGGCGAGTTGAACAGCTCTCCCATCGCGATCGGCGTAGCGCAGTTTTCCCGAATCTGCTTGAAGTAAGCAATGTCCTCCGGCGACAGCGGATCCTCCACAAAGAAGAGATTGAACTTCTCCGCATCCTTGCAGAACTGCACCGCCTGATTCGGCGAGACCCGCTCATGCACATCGTGCAGCAGATTCACCTCGTCGCCCAGCTCCTTCCTGCAGACCTCGAACATCTTCAGCGCGCGCCGAATATAAGCCGCAGGCTCGAACAGCGGCTTGTCGTGCAGCGGCTTGTAGTTCGTCTGCCCTCCGCGTGCGCGAGCCGTACCCCGCCATGCCCGGCACGCCAATCTGCACCCGCACATTGCGAAAACCCTGGTCCATATACTTCTTCGCCGATGCCACCACATCCGCATAGTCCGGGCCATCGGCATGCGCATACGTATCCACCGCCTCGCGAACTTACCGCCCAGCAGCTGATAGACCGGCATCCTCGCCTGACGTCCTTTGATATCCCACAGCGCCTGGTCAATTCCGCTGATCGCGTTGTTCAGCACCGGCCCGTTCTTCCAATACGAGCTGTCGTAGCACGACTGCCAGATATCCTCGATGCGGTCCGTCGTCTTCCCCATCAGCAACGGCTTCAGATACTTCTCCACCGCCGGCTTCACAAGATCGGCTCTCTGCGTAAACGTCGCGCAGCCATACCCATACAGGCCATCCTGATCCGTCGTGATCTTCACCACCGTCAGCCGAACCCCCGCGGGCTCGCACTCGATCACGCTGATGTCCTTGATCCGCGGTGCCGGCATCCCGCGCGTCGCCCGCTCCACCTGCTGCCTCTGCCCGAATCATCGGAGCAGCCACTCCGCACACCGTCGAAGCCGCAGCCATCTTCAGCAAATCGCGTCGTTGCATTCGGCATCGTCCTCACTGATTTTCATTTTACGAGAAGCTTACAGCTACATCCGCCAACATCGACACATCTGCTTGCCTCTAAAACATCTTATGAAACCGGTATACCTTTTGATTCCCACAGCAAAGCACCCAATCCCAGCCACTTTGCGTCTACGATAAAAGTGATGAAATATCGTCCTGCTCGACCTCTGTCACAACTCCTTCGTCGCCCTTTTCGCCGACTCTTGCGGCCACAACGCTTCTTCTTCTCTCTTCCGTAGCTCTGCACGCGCAGGACTGGTTCAAGACCGAGACCTCCGCCGGCGTCTCCAACATCCGCATCGCCGTCGCGGACTTCAAAGCTGTCTCCGCCACCGATCCTCAGACAGCGCCGCTCAAGCGAACATTCGACACCACCCTCTTCAGCGATCTCGCCAACGCCGGTATCTTCGACATCGTCTCGAAGAGCCATGCTCCCCCAGACCACTCCCGGCGCTCCAGCGGAGATCAACCTGCAGCAGTGGTCCAACGCGCCCGCCAACGCCGCCATGGTGGCCTTCGGAGCCTTCGGCGTCATCCGGCGGCCGCCTCACCGTCATCCGGCTATCTCTTCGACGCCAAGAACGCGCAGTTTCCGCAGGTGCTCGCCAAGCAGTACAGCGAAGACGCCAATGAGGACATGGCCCGGCAGATCGCCCACCGCTTCGCCGACGAGATCATCTTCCGTCTCGGCGGCGGCATTCCCGGCATCGCCGAGACCAAGATCTACTACGTCAAGCTCGGCGGCGGCAACAAAGAGATCTGGGCCATGGACTACGACGGCGCCAACCAGCACGAGGTCACCCATCTCGGAACCGTCTCCATCTCGCCGCGCATCTCGCCCGACAACTCCCGCATCGCCTTCTCCTCGCTGGGCCGTGAAGGCTTCCAGATTCGCATGTACTCGCTGCTGCTCAACCGCATGGTCAACTTCCCGTCAGGCGGCGGAACCAACCTCTCTCCGGCATGGTCGCCCAACGGACACGACATCGCCTTCTCATCTTCGCGCTCAGGCGATCCGGAGATCTGGATCGCCGACTCCAACGGCGGAGGTTCACGCCGCGTCACCAGCTTCCGCGGCCCCGACGTCTCGCCCGTCTTCAATCCCAAGACCGGATCGCAGATCGCATGGATCAGCGGACGCACCGGCCTGCCGCAGCTCTACATCATGGACACCGACGGCTCCGCCGTTACCCGCATGACCGACGGCGGCTATGCCACCTCGCCCTCATGGTCTCCTAACGGACAGTTCCTCGCCTTCGCATGGGATCGCAAGTACGGCCCCGGCGCTCCCGGCGGGCAGGACATCTATGTCATGGAGGTCGCCACCAAGCGCTGGATTCAGCTGACCCACGACATCGGCCGCTGCGACTTCCCTTCGTGGTCTCCCGACGGCCGCCACATCGTCTTCGCCAACTCGCCCGATGGCCGCGCCGCGCAGCATGCGAATCGTCACCATGCTCGCCGACGGAACCGGCCGACGTGCCCTCACTGGTCCCGGAGCCGACATGCCGAACTGGAGCTGGAAGTAATCGCCTCTTCCATGCGAGATAATGAAATCACTCTCGCAGGCAACAAACATTGATTTTCTTAAACAGAGAAGCAGGAGCAGGAGATATTCAAATGAACGTTTCGCACGCTAGCTTCCGCAGGGCCCTCACCATGGTCGCCGTTCGCAGCCGCCCTCGGCGCCGTCACCGGCTGCCACAAGAAGGACAAAGCGGTAAATCCGGCCACCCTGGGGCCCATGCCGTCCACGGCTGCCGCGCCGACGGCGACCCTCACCGCCGACCCCGCGCCATCGATCTTGGCCAGTCTGTCGTCCTGAACTGGCGCACCACAGAACGCCACCGTCGTCACCATCGACGGCATCGGCGAAGTTCCGGTCAACGGCACCCAGACCGTCTCGCCCTCCAGCTCCACCAACTTCCATCTCGTCGCTAAGGGTGACGGCGGCACCACTGAAGCCAACGTTCGTGTCACCGTCCGTGTCCCGCGTCGCGCCTGCAGCAACCGGCCGACACCGGCGACATGGGCTCCGAGGCCGCCTTCCACCAGAACGTCCAGGACATCTTCTTCGACTACGACAGCTACGACCTCCGTCCCGACGCCCAGACCTCCGCGCAGACCGCCGCTACCTACCTCAACGCGCATACCGGCATCAAGGTCGTCATCGGCGGCTACTGCGACGAGCGTGGATCGGCGGAGTACAACCTGGCACTCGGCGAGAACCGCGCCAACGCCGCCAAGACCGCACTGGTCAGCGCCGGTGTCAACGCCTCCCGCATCCGCGTCATCAGCTACGGCAAGGAGAAGCAGTTCTGCACCGAAGCAAAACGAGAGCTGCTGGCAGCAGAACCGCCGCGCCCAGTTCTCCATGGATAAGTAAGGAACCAAAGAAGAACAAACGCCGTAGCGTCAACATGAAGCGTCAACCCGCGCTTTGTATGAAGTGTCATCCTGAGCGACGCCTCTCGCAGTTTTACAGCGGGAGGCATAGTCCAAGCACCTGCGGTTTTGCTTGACGTCGCAATGCTCTTCGTGACGATATTCACCCCAGCCCTCGCATCCTCAACAGATGCGAGGGCTCAAACGTCCAAGCAGTAGCATTACCGAGAGAACCACTATGACAGCACGCAAACTACATCTCGCCACCGCGCTCTTCACCGCGGCCCTCCTCTTCCCGGCGTCACCTGCGTTCGCCGTCACCAAGGAGATGGTGCAGCTTCAGACCCAGGTCCAGCAGCTTCAGGACGCCGTCGCTCGCCTCCAGCAGTCCAACGATGAGCGTATGGGGGTCATGAAGGACCTCATCCAGCAGAGCGCCGACTCAGTCAATCGCATGTCCGGCAACATCGATGGCCTGCAGAAGCAGCTCCAGTCCCGGCAAGAGACGCAGAAGGCGGCAAGATCGAGCAGGTCTCGGGCCAGATCCAGTCCCTCAACGACTCGCTCGACGAGATGAAGGCCCGTCTCGGTCGTCTCGAAAAACTGATGCAGGACATCCAGAGCCAGCAGCAGTCGATGAGCGCCAACATGCCATGCCGGCGGAGCCTCCGCTCCAGCCGACAACGCTGCTCCCATCAACACCCCGCCGCCAGCCCCCGCCCCCACACCGGGCCGCAAGGGCAAGCCCTCCGCCGGAACGCCTATGTCCGTCAGCTCCGGTTCCGGACGCGCCCGCGGCTGCTCCCGCCGCGCCGCCTGTCGACGATCTCTACAAGACCGCACTCGGCGACTACATGGGCGCGAAGTACCCACTCGCCTCCTCCGAGTTCTCCGACGTCGTCAAGTTCTACCCCGACCACCCGCTCGCCGGAAACGCCTACTACTACCAGGCCGAGATCGCCTATCGCGCCGGCAAATATCCGGACGCCGTCAAGGACTACGACCGCGTCCTCGAACAGTACCCCGACAACAACAAGGTTCCCGTCTCCCACCTGCACAAAGGTCAGGCGCTGCTCGCCCTCAAGCAGAACGACGCCGGCGTTCGCGAACTCCGAGCACTAATCCAGCGCTTCCCCAACTCCCCCGAAGCCATGCAGGCCCGCAGCAAGCTAAGCGGAATGGGCGTCCCCATCACCCCCAAGCATTAGTTGTCACCTATCTCCCAGTAACCGCCTCCCCCAAAGCCTCCTCCCCTCTTCTCTCCCTCCCCAAATTCTGTCATCCCGACCGAGGCGCGCAGTGCGCAGCGGAAGGACCTGCTTTTCCACAGCACGATAAGCTAAAAACCTTGTCAAGCCCCAGAATCCCTCAACCCAAACAATCCAAAAGAGATCGAAGTTGCCGATTAATTACCTTCCACTCGCTATACTTAAATCAGCAATACCAAAGGCCCAGATCAATCCGGGCCTTTGGTATTTAAACTGCGCAAGAAGTCCAGACTTAACATCTTTGTTCCGAGGACTTTGCGAAAAAACAGGGGGGAGGGGTGTCTAACTCCGAATCCCAGCCATTGCCCGCTCCACAGCTCCTCGCGCCTCACCACTAATAGCCAGCAGCGGCAAACGAGGACGCCCGCCGAAGTACCCGTTCAGGTCGCAGCCGTACCGGATCCCCGGCACCCCAAGCTGCTCCTCAACCAGAGCAATCGCCGCGGCCAGCCGACCCTGCTTCTCATCCGCAAGCCTCTGGTCGTCGTCCTTCCAGGCCGCGAAGACCTCGTAACAAGCCTGCGGAGCGCAAGCCGCAAACCCCGGCATCGCCCCCACCGCACCGGCCCGCAAACCGCCAAGCATCCCGGCAGAACTCGCCGCCACAATCTGAAACCCAACCACCTTCGTCCGCGTCTTCACCGCCGGCTTCGGAGGAGCCGTAGCCACCGCCGCGCCGCCGCCCAGCGACTCGGCCGAAACAAACGTCGCCGCACCAGCCGACTCCTTCACCGCCAGCATCCGCCCGGTCGCCGCAGCAAAAACCGTCGTCACCGTAACCTCACGCCGCACCGAAGCCGTCGCGGCCCGCAACTCACCAGCACGCCCCGCATCCTCGTCCGCCAGCCCAATCACCTGCGGATGCCCAGCAAGTTCCACAACCGCCTCCATCGAAAGCGGAGCAGCCACCGTCGAGTACAAAACCACTGGAACTGGCGAACGATCCGCCACCGCCTGGAAGTAAGTCAGAACCTCACGGACCTGCTCGCCACGAAGAAACGGGGGCCGCCTTACCAGCACCGCATCGTATCCAACTGCCGCCGCAGACTCTGCAAGCTCCAGCGTCCCAACAACGCTGCCGCGCGAGACGCCGGCGATCATCACCTTTGTCTCCGCCGCCGCACCCATGGCAACTTCGAACGCCTCACGCGTCTCGGCGTCCGACAGCATTGAAGGCTCACCGACCTCGGCCAGCGCTACCAACGCAGCGACCGGCGTCCGCGAATAGCGGTCAACATTGTGCTCCAACTTGCGAAGATTCAAACGGCCATCCGGATAAAACGGCGTCGTCAAAGGCAGGTGCAGTCCCTCAAGCAGCATGACTCTATTTTAGAGCCGTCCGAATCACTCAGCATCGGGGTGCCGAGGAAGTGAACAGATAACCCAAAAGACGTAATCACTGCACTGGCTCCGCAACATGGCATCAGCTAACCTTCAAAGAGGAAAACTGTATGACCGGACCACAGGACATCTCGCAGGGAAAATCCGTCGGAGACCTCGGCCGCGAGGCAGGCTGGTTCCTTACTCACACCTTCATCGCGCTTGTGATGCTTGGCGCCGTGATCGTCGGAATGACGATGAATCACCCAGATCCCGAGTCGATCAACCCCAAGCTCCTCGCGACTGTGCTCGCTTTCATCGTCCCAATGGTCGGCGGCTTCCTCATCGCCCGCCGCAGCCAGAACGACATCGCGGGCTACGTCTGGATCTCCGGCCTGGTCGTCTTCGCCGTCATCTGCGTCTGGGTGCTCGACCTGCCCACGGGCAACGGTCTCTGCGAGAACTGCGGCGCCGTCGACAAGCTCTGGCGCACCTTCTTCTCCATCCAGAACGGCAGCGGCCTGATGGCTGGCGACGGCCTGCTCGCCGGAACCTGGATTCCCCTCTCGATGATCGGATACGCGGTCGGAGCCAAGTTCGGTCTCGACTCCTAGACCGCCTATTTCCCGTCAGCGTCCCGCGTGCAGCTCCTGCAACGCATACACATTCAGCGTACCCCGCTGCAGCGCTGAGATTCCCTCCGCCGCCGCGCGAGCTGCAGCCAGCGTCGTAATCGTCGGAATTCGCCCCTGCACCGCAGCCCTGCGAATCGCCTTCTCGTCGAAGAACGTATCCTGCCCACGCGGTGTATTCACGATCAACTGAATGCGATCACCCTTGATCAGATCGACCACATTCGGGCGGCCTTCCTTCACCTTGTAAACCCGCTCTGATTGCAGCCCCGCCTCTTCCAACACCTGAGCCGTTCCGTGCGTGGCCACGAGGTGGAAGCCCATCTCGACAAACTGTCGCGCTAGCGAAACAGCGCCCTTCTTGTCATGATCGTTCACGCTCAGAAACACCGTGCCCTTGAGTGGAAGCTGCTGCCCGGCCGCGATCTGAGCCTTTGCAAACGCCTCGCCGAAGTTGTCCGCAACTCCCATCACTTCGCCGGTCGACCGCATCTCCGGTCCAAGTACCGGATCGACGCCCGGAAACTTGCCCCACGGAAACACCGGCGACTTCACGTAGAAGTGCGAGCCCGTCCCCAGATCCTTGCCCGCCGCAACCTCAGCCGGGAGCAGCTGCTTGAGCTTCTGCCCTACCATGATGCGCGAAGCGATCTTCGCCAGCGGAATGCCCGTCGCCTTCGAGACGTACGGCACCGTACGCGACGCGCGAGGGTTGACCTCGATGACGTAAACCTGACCGCGTTGAATCGCGAATTGAATGTTTACGAGACCGCGAACCGACAACGAGATCGCCAGCTTGCGCGTGTAGTCACGAATCGTCTCCAAAACCTCGGGTGCGATATCCACCGCAGGAAGCACGCACGACGAGTCGCCTGAGTGAATGCCGGCCTCTTCAATGTGCTCCATGATGCCCGCGATGACAACGTCGTCGCCATCGCACAGCGCATCAACATCAACCTCGGTTGCGTCCTCCAGGAAGTGGTCGATCAACACCGGCCGCTCCTGCGAGTACTCGATCGCCGTAGTCATGTACTTCACGACCGCGTCGTCGTCATACGCAATCACCATCGCGCGGCCACCAAGCACGTACGAAGGCCGCACCAGCACTGGATAGCCGACACGGTTCGCACCTGCAACAGCCTCGTCGACGCTGGTCGCCATCGCGCCTTGCGGCTGCGGAATCTTCAGATCTTCAATCAGCTTGCCGAAACGCTTGCGGTCCTCAGCAAGGTCGATCGACTCCGGCGAGGTACCGATGATCGGAACCCCTGCGTTCTTGAGCGGCAGTGAGAGGTTCAGCGGAGTCTGCCCACCGAACTGCACGATCATCCCGATCTCCGCACCTGACGAAGCCTCATGCTCATAAACCGCGAGCACGTCCTCAAGCGTCAGCGGCTCGAAGTAGAGACGGTCGCTGGTGTCGTAGTCCGTCGAGACCGTCTCCGGGTTGCAGTTGATCATGATGGTCTCGTAACCATCTTCACGTAGTGCGAACGCAGCGTGGCAGCAGCAGTAGTCGAACTCGATTCCCTGCCCGATACGGTTCGGTCCGCTACCCAGGATGAGGATCTTCTTCTTCGAGGTCGGCTGCGCCTCATCCTCCTCGTCGTAGCAACTGTAGAGGTAGGGCGTGAAACTCTCGAACTCTGCCGCGCAGGTATCCACCAGCTTGTACACCGGCATCACGCCAAGTTTCTTGCGCAGCGCTCGAACTTTCGCCGTCCCCTCAGCTCCGGTCAGCCCCCAAACAGCAGCAAGCCGCTCATCCGAGATGCCCATGCGCTTGGCTGTGCGCAGTTGCTCCGCCGTCACTTGGTCGATGCTGACACCACCGATCGCCTTGATCTCGTCCGTGATTTGCTTGATCTGGTGCAGGAACCACGGATCCATCGAGGTCGTCCGCGAAACCTCGCGTACGGTCATGCCTCGCTCGAACGCGTAGCGGATGTAAGCCAGCCGGTCAGGATGCGGCGTCACCAGCCGCTGCGTCAGACGGCGCGGCTCAATATCATCCGCAGTCGCCTTCTTGCCCGTCTCAAGTGAGCGAACAGCCTTCATCATCGCTTCCTTGAAGGTGCGGCCGATCGCCATCACCTCGCCGACCGACTTCATCTGCGGCCCCAGGCCCTCATCGGCTCCGGGAAACTTCTCGAACTGCCACTTCGGAATCTTCACCACAACGTAGTCGATCGTCGGCTCAAAGCATGCCGGAGTCGCCTTCGTGATGTCGTTCTGAATCTCATCCAGCGTGTAACCCACGGCGAGCCGCGCCGCGATCTTCGCAATTGGAAAGCCCGTCGCCTTCGACGCCAGCGCAGACGAACGCGAGACGCGCGGATTCATCTCGATCACTGTCATGCGTCCGGTAATCGGGATTCACCGCGAACTGCACGTTGCTTCCGCCGGTCTCTACGCCAATCTCGCGAATGACGCGAATCGCCGCATCGCGCATCACCTGGTATTCGCGGTCGGTCAGCGTCTGCGCAGGAGCGACCGTAATGGAGTCGCCCGTGTGCACACCCATCGGATCGAAGTTTTCGATAGAGCAGATGATGATGACGTTGTCCTTCAGGTCGCGGACAACCTCGAGTTCGTACTCCTTCCAGCCAAGCACGCTCTCCTCAATCAGGCACTCGTGCACCGGGCTCAGGTCGAGACCGCGTGTGAGGATCTCGGTCATCTCCTCGCGGTTGTAGGCGATGCCGCCTCCCGATCCACCCAGCGTGAAGCTCGGACGAATCACTGCTGGAAAACCGATCTTCGCTGCGAACTCAAGCCCCGCGCTGACCGTGTTCACAAGCTGCGACTTCGGCATGTCGAGGCCGATCTTGTTCATCGCGTCCTTGAAGAGCAGGCGATCCTCCGCCTTCTTGATCGCCTCCAACTTCGCGCCAATCAGCTCGACGTCATGCTTCTCAAGGAAGCCCGAGTCAGCAAGATCGACGGCGAGATTCAGCGCCGTCTGTCCGCCAACCGTCGGCAGCACAGCAAACTTGCCAGAGCCAGCTGTCATCATCTCGGCTTCGACACGGATGACCTCTTCAAGGTAGGCGACGCTCAATGGCTCAATGTAGGTGCGATCGGCAACCTCAGGATCTGTCATGATCGAGGCCGGGTTCGAGTTGATCAGCACAACCTCATAGCCCTCAGCCTTGAGCGCCTTGCACGCCTGCGTACCGGAGTAGTCGAACTCCGCCGACTGGCCAATCACGATCGGGCCTGAGCCGATCACAAGAATCTTCGCGATGTCATTTCTGCGTGGCATCTTTACGTCTTTCTCGTTGCTGAACTTTGCGGCGTTTCAAAGGGCGCCTGCTCCGCGCCCTTTGCTCATATGCCCGAAATCAAAATGCTATTTCTTCCACTCTTCCATCATCTTGCGGAAGTCTTTGAAGAGGTAGTGCGAGTCGTGCGGTCCGGGACTGGCCTCGGGGTGGTACTGCACGCTGAACATCGGGTCGGTCTTGTGCTTGAGCCCGGCGAGCGTCTGATCGTTCAGGTTGGTGTGGGTCTTTTCGACGTTGTCCGGCAGAGAATCCGGATCGACGTTGAAGTTGTGGTTCTGCGCCGTGATCTCGACCTTGCCTGTCTGGTGGTTCATGATCGGATGGTTGCCGCCGTGGTGGCCGAACTTCAGCTTGTAGGTCTTGCCGCCCAGCGCAAGTCCGAATATCTGGTGGCCGAGGCAGATTCCGAACATCGGCTTCTTGCCTTGCAGTTTCTGCACTGTCTCGATCGCGTAGTCCAGCGGCTCGGGATCTCCGGGGCCGTTCGAGAAGAAGATACCGTCCGGATTCATCGCGAGCACCTCTTCAGCAGACGTCTTCGCAGGAACCACGGTGACGTCAATGTTCTCGCGCGCCAGCATGCGCAGGATGTTCTCCTTGATGCCGAAGTCGTAAGCGACGACGTGGAGAGAATCGCCCTCGGCAGCAGCCTTCAGTAGTGGATCACCGGTCTGGTTCTTCGGCTCGCTCGCGTCCCACTTGTACGCTTCCTTCGTGGTGACGACGCTGGCGAGATCGGTGCCTTCCATCTTCGGAATTGACCGTGCCTTTGCGACCAACGCATCCACGTCAAGGTTGTCACCGCTCGCGATAACGCCACGCATCACGCCGTTGGCGCGCAGATGGCGAACGATCGCCCGTGTGTCCACCTCTGCGATGACCGGAACGTTATAGCGCTCGAGATACTCATCAGCCACCTGCGTCGAGCGCCAGTTTGAGCTCACCGGCGAGAACTCGCGCGTTACCAGGCCTTCGATATAAGGCTTCTTCGACTCCGCATCGTGCGGGGTCGTTCCATAGTTGCCAATATGGGGATTCGTAAGAACAACGATCTGTCCTGCGTACGAAGGGTCTGTGAATATCTCCTGATAGCCCGTCAGAGATGTATTGAAGACCACTTCGCCGGCACACTCCCGCTGTGCGCCAAAGCTTTTGCCGCGAAAGATGCGCCCGTCTTCGAGCGCCAAGATTGCCTGCATTGCCTCTCCGAGGAGTGGATTTAATAGATTCTAACAGCATTTTCGTCGCCTGTGGACGCTACGCGAACGAATCGCCATGCATTGAAGTTGCTTGTTCAGCACAACGATGAATGCGCGATGAAAACCGTCTGACAGCGAGCTCTATTCGAGCTCAACCAACACGTCATCGCCCTCAATCCGCAACGGGATAACGTCCACGCGCTCGCCCTCCGGATATTCCGCTGCGCCGGTCTTCACGTGGAACATCCACGAGTGCCATGGGCACACAACGGAGTCGCCTTCAAGCCATCCCTGTCCAAGCGGTCCCTGCCTGTGCGGGCATATGTTGTCCAACGCCGATAGTTCACCGCCTATATTCGCGATGCATATGGCAATGCCTTCCACCTCGGCTTCGCCTACTTCTCCCTGCCCTGGAGCCTCGGACACACCGCACAGCCTCACCCACTTCGCCACTCAACTCTCCTTGCCTCCATCGTAGCGTCTCCTGGCGCAATCGCAGGCGATGCTAAAGTCGAAGAAGCCGCCGATGCCACGCTCCGAACCTCGACCATCCCAACCAGCTCGCCACGTCGAGAACGTCCCTGTCGGCTGGCTCCTCAAAGCATTCAGCGCTGTGGTCCTAGTTGCCGCGGCATGTATCTACCTGACGCTCTGCTTCCTCTACTACCGCGGACAGTGGCAGTTTGTGCTTCACCCCACCCGTGCAACCGGCGAACCTCCAGCGTCGACGAACCCGGTTCACTTTGCTCCCAACGATTCCGGCCAGCCTCAGCTAACGGGCCAATGGCTCACGGCACAGGCAGAAGGACGATACGGCAGACTGACTATCCTGTTTCTCCCCGGCGGCGACGGATCGCTGGCCAACTCCGCCGCGACCATCGAGGCACTCCGGGGTCTCGGTCTGAACGTCTTCGCCTTCGACTATCGCGGTTACGGTTTTAGCGCCAATCTCCATCCCAGTCAGCAACGCATGAGAGAAGACACCGAGGCCGCATGGCGCTACCTCACCGCCACCCGCGGAGTCTCGCCTGTCACCGTAATTCCCTACGGAGTAGGCATAGGAGCTTCGCTGGGCGTCAACCTCGCAGCAACTCACCCTGAGATCCCGGCACTCATCCTTGACTCTCCGCGTGGAGATCTACTGGACTCCGTGCGGCGCGAGTCCCCGAGCCTGCTTCCCGTCAGTCTGCTTTTCCGCGAGCGATTTCAACTGGCCGAGCCCCTCAGCAGCCTCCGCACCCCTAAACTCCTGCTCGCAGATTCTGCAACAGCCACCCCGGCTGCCTTTGCGAAAGCTGCGGACCCTAAGCTCACGGTGTTTCTTCCATCAAGAACCGGCCCCCTTTTCAATCAGGCAGTGGAACGCTTTCTGGACGGTTATTTGAACAAACCGCCCGTGCCTTCTCTGGCACCTTCTGCGACAAACCCGCGCTAATCCGCTTCGCTCCGCGCTACGCTCGATTCAGTAAGGAAGCATCCATGTCGAAATCACTGAACAACCTGCAGCCTTGGGGCGCACTTTTCCTGCGTCTCGTTCTTGGAACCGCCATGCTTTACCACGGCTGGAGCAAGGTCATCCCCGCCGGCGGCTTTCACGGCGGCAACGCCTTTTCGGCGATCGAGCACCATAGCCACTACGTCGTCTCGTTGGGACTGCCCTACTGGCTGGGAATCATCTCGGCACTCACCGAATTTGTCGGCGGCGCCCTCCTGATCGTAGGACTCTTTACGCGATTTGCCGCATTCCTGGTCTCCATCAACATGTTGGTCGCATTGATCATGGTCAACCGCCACCATGGCTATAGCGGCTCCGAATACTCGCTTGCGCTCCTCGTTATCGCCATTATGCTGTTCTTCTATGGAGCGGGCGTCTGCGCCTTGGACCGTAAGCTTGGCTTTGCCTGATTCGGCAACTAAGACATTGATCCTAAAAGGCGAGAAGGCCCCCGATACACTGGAGGCCTCACATTGGGTGGGGAGTTGTCTTGCGGATAGGTGAAGCCGAAACTGTGGGAACTGCTAGTCTCAGCGCTTGCATGTGCTACATCCAATAAGACGCCGATCCCAGCTAAAAGTTGTTCAAGTTTTGTACATTTTTTAGAAGAATCCAATCAGGCATCTTCTAAAAGCAGAATTATGAACGTTCGTTCAATATTCTCAATGACTTTAGAGAATATTGAGAAAGCGGGAGGAGTCGATCCGCCCCGCAGGGAAGACGACATCCAGGTTACGAGCTCCCAAGGTCTTCGCCGCCGCCTCTCCCAGAACCTGCCTAAAGTCCGTCGTTACAGTAAGATCGCGGCCTTCATTTAGCTGTTCGTTCGCCAGCCCGGGCCACCGGCCATAGACTTTTCCGCCCTTTACCTGCCCCTCCCAACACAAACATGACATTTGCGTGACCGTGGTCTGTGCCCCCAGTTCCGTTCTGCCGCGCCGTCCTGCCGAACTCAGACATGGTAACTAAGGTGATATTGCCTGCATCATCACCCATGTCCTTCCAGAAAGCGACCAACGAATCGGAGAACTCCCGGAGACGGTTCGCCAGCTGCCCGTTACTGTTCCCCTGATTTTGGTGGGTATCCCACCCGCCGATATCGGAGAACGCTGCCTCCACCCCAAGGTTGGCCTTCAGCAACTGAGCTACCTGCTTCAGGCTGTTCCCAAAGGCCGTATTGGGATAAACAACCCCTGCCGCGGGCTGATACTTCGACGGGTTCGCCGCCTTCAGCATCTTTACCGCCTCAAAGGTCTCCTGACCGGTACCGTGCAGCACAGCGTCCGCAGCTTGAGTCGTACATCGCCTGGAAGGCATTACTGATCGGTGAGGCCTGTGGACCGCGTCCAGCGACGGAGAAGTCTGCGAGATTATTCACCGCAAGTGCCGGAATCTTACCCTGCAGCGTCCTTGGGACCTGCGTACCCAGTGCGACTGCCCGGAAAGCTGATGGCTTGTCTTTCAAGACCTCCGCCTGCAGTGCACGATTCAACCAGCCATCCTGGGTGATCTTTACTCCGGGCGTTCCGCTCTCCATGTAATCCTGCGCATCGAAGTGCGAGCGCGTAATGTCGGGCGATCCCGCTGCGTGCACCACCGCAAGATGTCCCTGGTCGTAGAGCGGCTTCAGTGATGCCATCGCCGGGTGTAAGCCGAAAAAACCATCCAGGTCGAGAACCTCGTTCTGGCGGATCGCAATCGAGGGACGCATCGCATAGTAGTTCGTCTCACGGTACGGCACCACGATGTTCAGTCCATCGGCCGCACCCCGCTGAAAGATCACTACCAGCTTTTTATTGTTCGCCGCAGCGGTAGTCGCTTCAGCCAGGACGCTGCGCTCAAGAAAGCTCGGGATAGCCGAGGTCCCCACCAGCGCAAGCGCGCCGCCCTTCATGAACCCTCGTCTTGTGGTTGTCATATTGTGTTCTCCGATCCGCACCCACTGAACTATCTGCGTTGAAACTCCGGCGATCCCAGTAGCAAGCCTCCCATCATCGCCGCGTCGCGATCCAATGGAGGGTGAGCCGGAGCCTTCGGCATCGAGGCATTCAACACCGGCCCCATCAACTCCGTGTCCCGCACTCGAATCCCGAACTCCTTCTCTGCCTGCTGTTGCATAGCTTTTCCGTCGAGTTCCTTCAGGACAGTCGCTCGCGTCTGCTCACTGGCAGGCTGTCCCAGTAGAACAGCCTCAAGTCGAGCCTCCTTTGAGTTCGACATCGTTGCCTCATCCATGGCCACCTTCTGCGCTGTTGCTGGTTGCTCGAGCAGTGCATTCCAGTCGATAAAGGCTCCCCCCACTCGGTTCGAGCTCAAGGCAATGGCAAAGTTCATGCGGCTGACCAGGGCTCCGCTGCTTACCCACGGTTCAGCCATCCAGCTATAGCCGTTAGGCGTCTGCATTCCATAGAGCGGCATCCCCAGCCTATCCAAGGCGCGCACCAGCGGAAGCGCATTAGCAATATCCAGGTTCGTCGCACGAGCAGCTGACACCACGAACTCGATCGGCGTCTTGATCTTGGATCGGTACACCTCTGGCGACCAGAACTCCGGTGAGTCGAACATCGTTCGCAATACTGAAGCGATATCTCCATCGCTTGCAAGAAACGTCTTCGCCATCCGGTCGACCAACGCCGGTGGAGGCGTATCGCTTACAAAGCGCACAGCCAGCTTGTTTGAGATGAAACTTCGCCGTGGCCGGACTCGTCGCCAGCATGTGCAGCACTTCAAGCCCTTCGCGCTCTCCCCCTTCGCTGATCTTCTTCCCCAACACCGTCTTCGAGCCCGGCTCATGCCTCCGCTCTTCAAACTGGAAGCCACCTCCGCGAAGCGGCGGCTCCACGGTCCATCCCGTGAACACCTTCGCCACCTGCGTCACGTCGGCCTGCGTGTAACCGCCGTTCACACCAAGCGTATGCAGCTCCATCAGTTCGCGCGCGTAGTTCTCGTTCAGTCCTTGTGGGATCGCCGCGGGAATCTTCGCGTCCGGCATCTGCACTTTCAGCCGGGCTACACGCGTCGCAGCCAACGACCCAGGACCGATACTCTGTACGTTGTCCAGATACACCAGCATCGCAGGGCTCTTCGCCGTCGCTACAAGCAGGTCTTCGAACCGCCCGAGCGCATGCGGCCGAATCGCATCGCGCTCGTAGGAGGGCAGCAAGTAGGGCTCGTTCTGATTCTTCCTTACATAGACGTTGAAGTGGTTCAGCCAGAAGTCGGTCATCACCGCCTCTAGCTGCCTCTTGCTGTAGACGTCGCGGAGCAGCCGGGTTGCCAGCAACTCCGCTCCCACCATCCTGGGACCGCCTGCTAGCGCCGTCAGAATCTCCCTCTGTTCTGGCGTCAGTCCTTCAGCAGCCGCTGCCAGCTCGCTCGCACTCAGGCTCCTGCGGAAGTTCGCGAGTTCATCCGGCTGCATCGCCAGGATCCGCTTCATCCTCTCGTCCGGCGGAAGATTGATAATCTTTACCGCCTCCAGCCCCGAGTAAAACTGTTCTTCATGTGTCGCCATCGCCGGAGTGGCGGGGTCCACCATATCTCCCGGAAGCGCTGTTGAAACCTCTTCCGCGCCCTTGGCCATGTCAGCAACGTTCTTCTCTTTGACTGTCATAGCCGCAGGCTGGTCATTTGCTGCCATAGCATTTGCGGACTGAGCAGCTTCCTGCTTGGCGCGCGCCTGCTCATAACGCGCAATTCCGTCGCGATAGATCGCCCTCTCCGCAGGATCCGTGGGCATAGGCAATCTCTGTTGCATGACCTGCCGCAATATCTGCGCATTTGGATACCGGCGCATCAGCTCCGCCTGCTGCAGCTTCATCGCAGGAAATGCCGCCAGCCGCGCCTCAAGCGCGGAGTCATCGAGCTTCGCGGGATGCAACTGTTGATCGAACCAGCGATCGAGCCCTATCTCCTTCACTTCCGCGACATCGCCCGGCCTGGGCCCAAAGGTAAACCGGTTCAGCGCATGGAGAACTCGCGCATCACCTTGAATTTGGCGCGCCTGCGGCGAAGGCTTCTTCTTTCGCATGCCAGCAGCTGCAGGCACAGGAGGAACGCACAAGAACAGGCACAACAGACCAGCAACCGACCCTTCGATCGAGGAGTTCACACGCCTGACTCCAAGCCGCGCCACGCTCATACGAACTCCTTTCAGTGGCGCAAGACGCCAATGCCGGTATAAACACGTCCCGTCGTTAGCAGTTGCGGATGTTTTATCAGACTAGAACGCCGCCAAACCTTCCATCGCGCGATACAAGGTCTTCCGGCTGCGGCAGGATCACATCCTCCAGCAGCGGCTGATAGGCCACAAACGTATCCATCGCCGCCACACGCCGCACCGGAGCATCGAGATCGTGGAAGAGCTCATCGCCGATGCGCGCGGCGATCTCCGCGCCGTAGCCCCAGCTCAGCATGTCCTCGTGCGCCACAATCACGCGGTTGGTCTTCCGCACCGACTCTCGGCAATCGCCTCCCAGTCATAAGGAGCCAGGCTGCGCAGGTCGATCAACTCCACATCGATGCCCTTCTCGCGATGCATCTTCTGCGCCGCCTGCAACGCCCGCGGCACCACAGCGCCGTAGGTGATCACCGTAAGGTCCTTGCCCGGCGCGCACGATCTTCGCCTTGCCAAACGGAATCGTGTACTCCGGCCCCGGATACACCGCCCGCCCAAACGTCTCGCGATACAGCCGCTTGTGCTCCAGAAACAGCACCGGATCATCGCAGCGAATCGCCGTCCGCAGCAGGCCCAGCGCATCCAGCGCATTCGACGGCATCACCATCCGCACACCCGGCGTATGCGTAAAGATGCTCTCGCCCGACTGCGAGTGATAGATCGACCCGCCCGTCAGATATCCGCCAATCGGCACCCGCATCACCAGCGGGCAGCTGAACCCGTCCATTCGACCGCCAGCGCATCAGCTGCAAGCTCATTGCGCATCTGGTGCATCGCCGGCCAGATGTAGTCGAAGAACTGAATCTCCACCACCGGCTTCAGCCCGCGCACCGCCATGCCAATCGCGCGGCCCAACAATGTTCGCCTCGGCCAGCGGCGAGTTCCACACGCGGTCGTTGCCGAACTCCGTCTGCAGCCCGGCCGTCAGCTTGAAGACGCCGCCCTTGCCCTTCAGCTTGCCCGCGCGCAGCGCCTCGTCGCGCGTCGCATCGGCCACATCTTCGCCGAAGACCACGATCCGCTCATCGCGCCGCATCTCGTCCTTCAGGCAGCAGTTGATCAGGTCCGCCATCGTCCGCTCGGTCTGATCCGCCGTCATCTCCGGCTCGCGTCGCAAACCGCGCATCCATCGGCGTCAGGTCCTCCGAGTACACATGCCGCAGGATCGTGTCCGGCGTCGGCAGCGTCGCCATCACAGCGCTTGATCCGCCGCGCGCTGCACCTCTTCATCCACCTGCCGCTCCAGCTCGTTGATCGCCTCGGCATCCAGAATCCCCTCGCGCAGCAGCCACATCTGCATCCGCGAGATCGGATCGCGCAGCGCATCCGCCTCAAGCTCCTCCGCCGTGCGATACAGCCGCTCATCATCGCTCAGCGAGTGCGAGTACGGCCGGATCACATGCCCATGCACCAGCGCCGGCCCCTTGCCCGCGCGGCAGTACGCCACCGCCTCCACCATCGCCTTGTAGCTCGCAATCGGATCGGTGCCGTCGATCTCCGCAAAGTGGAAGTTCGGAAAGTTCGCAACCAGCTGCGAGATATTTCCGCCCGGAGTATTCGCCTCCACCGGCGTCGAGATCGCATAGCCGTTGTCTTCGACCACATACACCACCGGCAGCTTGCCATTGCTACGCCGTGTTCAGCGACTCCCAGAACTCGCCCTGGCTGGTCGATCCCTCGCCGATCGAGACATACACCACCTCGTCGCCGTGGAACGTCACATCCTTGAACTCGCGATAGTCGCCATCATGCTTCGCCGCCGCCTCAGGATGCTGCGAGAAGTACCGCCCCGCCTCCGCGCACCCAATCGCATGCAGGCACTGCGTCGCCGTCGACGACGACGGGCGTCACGATATTCAGCTTCTTGCTCGACCAGTGCGACGGCATCTGCCGCCCGCCGCTCGCCGGATCGTCCGCCGCGCCCACCGCCTGCAGCAACTGCTCCTCAACCGTATTGCCCAGCGCCAGGCAGATCGCGCGATCGCGATAGTACGGAAAGAACCAGTCGTACCCCGGCTTCATCGCCATGCCCGCCGCCACCAGCAGCGCCTCATGCCCCGCGCACGAGACCTGGAAGAAGATCTTCTGCTGCCGCTTCAGCACGATCTCGCGGTCGTCCGTCCGCCGCGAGAGATACATCAGCCGGTAGAACTCCACCAGCTGCTCCCGCGTCAGCGAGTCTCGGCCTTCGTCTGCGACTGTCACCGGACGCGTCTTCTTCTCTCCTGCCGCGACCAGACTGTCTGCCATGCACATATCCTCTTGCCAAACTCGATAGCATCAGCCTTCCTTCAATGCCTCGCGAACACACGATTCGTACCGCGAAGCTCGGCACACTCGACGCGACCTGCAAAACCTTTCTGTCGCATGAGTTGCCGCTCGGATATTTATCAGAAACACCTGAACATGGGCAGACCACTGATAGGCCCGCCCACTTCGGCAGCCCATCATTCAATCTAAACAAACAACGGAGCCAGCACCAGCGTAATCGTAGCCAGCAGCTTGATCAGCACATGCAGGCTCGGCCCGGCCGTATCCTTGAACGGATCGCCGACCGTATCGCCGACAACCGCCGCCTTGTGCGCCTCGCTCTTCTTGCCGCCATACTGCCCGGTCTCGATGAACTTCTTCGCGTTGTCCCAGGCGCCGCCGCCGTTGTTCATCAGCATCGCCAGCAGCACACCGGAGATCGTTCCGACCATCAGCAGTCCAGCAACCGCCTCAGCTCCGGCAAGATTCACCGGCATGCCCGCAATCGCCGGCACCGGCAGAATCGTTCCCGGAGCATACAGCGCCGTGCTCGCCTGATAGCTCGCGCTGAAGTGCCGGAAGATCAGACCCAACCGCAACCGGCAGACCAACCGCCAGCACACCCGGCACCACCATCTCCTTCAGCGCAGCGCCCGTCACGATGCTGCACGCAGCGTCCATAGTCCGGCTTCGAGGTTCCCTCCATGATTCCCGGGTTCTCCTTGAACTGCGCCCGCACATCCTGCACCACCATCTGCGCCGTTCGCCCCACCGCCTTGATCGCCATCGAGCTGAACAGATACGTCAGCATCGCGCCCAGCAGCGCGCCGACAAACACCGGAACCTGCGCCAGGTTGATATTCGTGAAGCTCCAACCCGCCGGCATGTATCCGCCCGCATGCGCAACCTTGTCCGTCACGATCGTCTTGATCTCTTCCAGATAAGCCGAGAACAGCAGGAACGCCGCCAGCGAAGCCGAGCCGATCGCATAGCCCTTCGTCAGCGCCTTCGTCGTATTGCCCGCCGAGTCCAGCTTGTCCGTCCGCTCGCGAATCTCATGCGGCTGGTGCGACATCTCGATAATGCCGCCGGCATTGTCCGTGATCGGCCCGAACGTATCCATCGCCAGAATGTAGGCCGCGCAACTCAGCATTCCCATCGTGGCAATCGCCGTGCCGTAGATTCCCTTCGCGTAGTCGCTGATGCCCGCAACGCCAGCCAGTCCCCGCACGCCGAAGTAGTAGCTCAGCAGCAGCGCCGCCGAGATCACGATGACCGGCAGCGCCGGCGTCTCCATCCCCACAGCAAGACCGCTGATGATGTTCGTCGCCGGGCCCGTCAGCGAAGCCTCCGCAATCGACTGCACCGGGCGATAGACGCGACTCCGTGTAGTACTCCGTGATCCACACAAACAGAAACGCCGTGATCAAGCCCGATCACGCCGCAGCCCAGCAGCCACAGCGGCTCGCACCTGCAGGGCCGTTCAGCATCGTGTACACCGCGCCAGCAAACCCGAGCAGCGCCAGCCCCGAAGTCACATAGAACCCGCGATTCAGCGCATGCATCGGGTCTTCGTCTTCGTTCGTCTTCACGACAAAGACACCCACAATGCTGGCAATCAGATTGATCGCATGCACAATCAGCGGAAACAGAATTCCCTTCACGCCGAACACCGGATACAGCGCCGCGCCCAGAATCATCGCGCCCACATTCTCCGCAGCGGTCGACTCAAAGATGTCCGCGCCACGACCCGCGCAGTCGCCCACGTTGTCGCCCACCAGGTCGGCAATCACCGCAGGGTTCCGCGGATCGTCCTCCGGAATTCCCGCCTCGACCTTACCCACCAGGTCCGCGCCCACGTCAGCGGCCTTGGTATAGATTCCGCCGCCAAGCTGCGCAAACAGCGCCACCAGCGAAGCTCCAAAGCCGAATCCGACCAGCTGGTACGGCACCGCCTGCGGATTCTCAAGTCCGCCGAAGAACAGGAACAGCAACCCACGCCCAGCAGCGACAGCGCCACCACCACCAGCCCCGTCACCGCGCCGCCACGCAGCGCCATCTGCAGCGCCTCGTTCAAGCTCGTCCGCGCCGCCGAGGCCGTCCGGATATTCGCCCGGATCGAGCAGTACATTCCCGTATATCCCGCCAGCGCCGAGCACACCGCACCCACCAGAAAACTGATCACCGTCTTCAACGCATATGGCGCCGTCCGCTCCGACATGTGGTATCCGACAAACACCACCACCGCCAGAGCCAGCCGCAATCGCGCCGATCGTCGTGTACTGCCGCTGCAGAAACGCCTCGGCTCCCTCGCGAATCGCGTTCGAGATCACCTGCATCTCCGCCGTTCCCGTATCGGCGGCGATTACCGCACGCGCCAGCATCAGCGCGGCCACCAGCGCCAGAACTCCCACCACCAAGCGCAATCCACAGACCACATCCGCCCATCGCTTCCATCTCCCACAGCAGGCGTAAAAGGTACCTGCTCTTGAACCGCCATAGCCAGAAGGCTTACTGCATCCATGCAAAGGTCTCCTTAAATTCAGCAAACTATCAGATTCGAGGATTCCAAAGTGCTCTTGTGCCTGTGGGTTCATTCCAGAGAGCGGCCAATTAGAGCATGTGCCCACAAACAGGGTCAATGTACCGGATTGGTTCAGGGCGTTCGCTACTTGAGCCCTGAATACACAAACCAAAGTAATAGCACATCAGCGCGCCTGCGCTCACGCCTATTTCTCGTCCTGCCGATCAACTTACAGCGCAAAACCATCGAGGTGCCCTGTGTCCGTCCGCCCCCGTCGCTGCCTGCTCTGCCATTGTCCTTCCTCGTCCTCACGGCCATGAGTCTCGGCGCCCAGACTGGCGCAGCGCCAGAGTCCGACACAACATCATCCCCCACCGCTACCTCGTCGTCTATCGCAACGCCACCATCCCTGGCGACGCAGAAACCCGCATCGCCTCGTCGCCGGCGCCCGTCTACTCCAGCGCCACGACCGCCTCGGCATCGCTACCGTCCAAGCCCCCACCCGCGCCGACGCCTTCCCGTGCCGCTCGCCGCCTAGCTCAACAGGCGACGCACGACCGCACGAGGCCATCATGCGTCGACTAGCCGCCCAACCCAACGTTGACGTATGTCTTCCAGGACCGAATCGTCACCGCCCACCGCCTGCGCGTCCGCCCAGTCCCCGATTCCCTCGATCCCACCTTCTCCGTCGTCACCGGCACTGCCGCCTCCTACGACACCTACTACAACTCCCCGCAGGGCTGGGCCGTCCACCAGGCGGGCGGCTACGGCAACAACGATCCCCGGCGGCCCCGCGCACTGGCCCATGGGACACCACTACCGGCAAAGGCGTCCGCATCGCCATCCTCGACAGCGGCGTCGACGCGACCCACCCCGACATCGCCCCCAACCTCGCCCTCAATCTCTCCGAGGTCGACCCCACCGTTCTCCCCAGCATCTGCGACGACGGCACTCCCCACGATCAGGACGGCCACGGCACCTGGACCGCCTCCCTCGCCGCCGCCGCCCTCGGCCCCGGCACCGGCCAGGTCATCGGAGTCGCCCCCTCCGCCACCATCCTCAACATCAAGGTGCTTGAGCGCATGCCCGCTGCCATCCCCGGCGCCAACGACACTGCGCGCTGCACCGCCGGCGAAGCCAGCGGCCTCCTCAGCTGGGTCATGCAGGGCATCGACGACGCCATCGCCAACCACGCCGACGTCATCTCCCTGTCGCTCGGCGCCACCATCGACCTCTCTACCGGAGACGGCGCAGGCCTCAAAGCCGCCTTCGACCGCGTCACCTACGCTGCCACGCAGGCAGGAGCCGTCCTCGTCGCCGCTGCCGGCAACGACGGCTTCGACCTCTCCAATCCGCGATACGTTGAGATTCCCGCACAGTCCCGCGGCGTCCTCGCCGTCGTCGCCTCCACCAACCCGGACTGCGCGGAAAACACCAACTCCGGAGCCATATGTCTACCCGGTCCACCCTCGCTCGCCTACTACAGCAACTACGGAGCCCCGCTCAACGCCCTCGCCGCCCCCGGCGGCAGCTACCCCTCAGGAGGCGACATGGCCGTCAGCGGCTGGATTCGAGGAGCCTGCAGCTCCGGGATACCAAACACAGTCGACGGCCTCCCCACCGACTCCGGCCACAGCTTCGGCTGCTTCGACCTTGGCCACAGCGCATACGTACAGGCAATAGGCACCAGCGCGTCCGCACCTTTGGTCGCAGGGGCTGTTGCCCTGCTGCGTTCCGCCCATCCTGACTGGGACCCCACCCGGATCATCAATGCCCTGCGCACTACAGCCAATCCACCGACAACAACTCTGCCCATCCCGCAGATCAGTACCGCAACCGCGCTCAATCAACCGTAGCGCAAATGCTTCTGCTTCTTCATCCCCACGGACGTCGTCACCCTTTCATCCTGTCCTTTACACTCCTGGCCAGCTTCTCAATCTCTTCCGCTTTCTTGCTCATATCAGCCGGAGAAAGATCACCACTACTCTGTACCTTCTCTTTGAGGTCATTAACCAGCCCGACGAGTTTGTCGGTATCCGAGACGAGCTTCTTCTGCCGCTCGTAGTTTCGCGAACGCGCTTGCTGCTCCGCCATCCGCGTACTCAAAGTATCTGGTGAGGACGATGGATCCATACCGCTCATCGGCGTCATTCCAACCATGGGCGGATAGTTGGTAACGGTCCGTGAAGGAGGCTGTGGAGGAGGTGTTGTCGAGCTCTGACGCTGCCCCACTCCCATTACTCCGGAGACTGCTGCCAGCAACGCTAATCCTACCCAGGTACCGCGTATCGTCGCCATACGGCCCCCCTTCCCTCGCCTCCGCTGTTTTGCATCCAATCTCGGAGTTCCTGCATTCTGAAAGAACTCCACCACGAAAGCGAGATGCCAGTATCATGCGCCTTCTGGCTCAGGCACTGCAACAACCTTCTCAGGAACAACGCCTCTCCCATGCCTTCGCCAACGAGTGGCACAACGATGTCGTTATCTTCGTCAGCCAGAAACTACCCCGGCTCGTCGGCATTCTCATCGTTGTCTTCATCGTTCTTCGAACCGTAAAGTTCTTCACCAACCGCTTGCAAAAGCGCGCCGAGCAACAGGTTGGCAACTTTCACCGCGCCGCTCAACTCCGCACCATCGCCTCCATCTTCCGCGCCACCTCTTTCGGCGTCATTGGATTCCTCGCCTTCCTGCAGGTCCTCACCATCTTCGATATTCCCTACCAGCCCCTGCTCGCCTCCGCCGGAATCCTCGGCGTCGGCATCGGCCTCGGCGCCCAATCCATCTTCAAAGACATGCTCAACGGAATCTTCATCCTCCTCGAAGATCAGTACAACGTCGGCGAAATAGTCACCGTCGCCGGCCTCAAGGGAACTGTCGAAGACCTCTCCCTGCGCAGCACCCGCCTCCGCGATGGCGACGGAACGCTCTACGTCATCCCCAACAGCCAGATCGCCACGGTCTCCAACCAGTCCCGCGACTACTCCGTCGCATCGCTTCCTGTCTCCGTCGACGCCAGCGCAAACCCCGACGCGTCATGGAGATCCTCCGCCGCCTCGCCACCGACGTCCGCAACGACCCCGCATTCAAAGACATCGCTATCTCCGACCCCGACATCCTCGGCGTCAACGACATCCGCGGCCGCGAAATTGTCTACCCGGTCAACATCCGCGTCCGCGCCAACCAGCGCGATGGCGTTATGCGCGAGTTGCGCCGCCGCATCATCCTGGCCTTTGAGAAGGAGGGCATCCCGCTCGGAGTCTCCTCCAACATGCTCATCATGCAGCAAAAGGCAGACCCCACCGCGCCACCTGCCCCCCCGACTATCGGGGTGTAGTGTCAACCTCGCCTATCTCGTCCAGAAGGAACGCTGCTCTCTCTTCCGCCGAAATCAGGGGCAGCCGGACCACCTCATAACCGCAGCCTTCGTATGTCTGCTGCATCAGGCTATAAGTCCTCAGCGCCTCATCAAAGCTCTGTTTTCGCTCCGAATCAGTCTCATAGATCTCGCGCCAGGGCGGTGCAAGAAAGACACGCTGCCAATAGCGGTACCGGTCACACATCTCGGCTGCGTCACGTTCAAACTCACGCGAAAGACCAACCAGTCGCGCGTAGCAGAGCGTATCGGGAATTCCCCGATCGAAGAAGACTGGTGAGCGGACGAGCAAACTCTGCTCAAACGCAGCGACTGACCGATCCAGCATCAGCCGTCCATAGCTCTCGCGGTCAGCCCACGGCAGCGCTTCGCCACCAGCGCTCATCTGCTCTCGAATGATCTCCCGCGCGACCTCGCTCGAACAGGTGTAGCCACGTCGGCGAAGCTCTTCGATCAACGTGGTCTTTCCCGCACCCGGACCGCCTGAGATAACGACCAGCTTGGCTTCTGTCATACAACTACAGCGTCTGGTTCATCGCTGCAATCAGCTCGTCCACAGTCCGCACAGGCGGCAGACATCCCTTGCCATTGCAGACCACTGCAAAGCTTCCCGATCCCGCGTCCTTCAGGTCCGGCAGATGCGGCAACGTCTCCGCCAGCGACGGCGGCAACGCGTTCAATCTGCTCTCTGCCGGAAGCGGATCACGCTCTTGTTCACCGCGTACCGAGCCAGCGCCACAGCCTCCAGCCTCCGCGCTTCGGCATCATCGCCAATCACGCATACCTGCACCGCGCGCTGCACCATGCGCTGCAGCGCCAGCCCATAGCTCGCCGCATACAACCCAAAGTGCTCCACAACTCCCGCAAACGTCTCCAGCGTCTCCTGCGCCTTCACCGCATACTCCTCGCGCCCATTCAGCGCCTCCAGCCGCAGCAGCAAAGCCGCCGCCATCGGATTCCCCGCCGGCGTCGGCGAGTCCTGCAGCGGCTTCCGCCGCGTCACCAGCGCCCCGAGCCGCTGCTCTCCATTCGCCGCCGACTCCGTATCGAAAAACCCGCCGCCCACCGGATCGTAGAACCGCTTCACCAGCGCCTCTGCGATCGACTCGGCCGCCTCGTAATAGCGCATCTCGCCGGTCGCCTCCCACGCATCCAGCGCGGCATTGCCCAGAAACACATAGTCATCGAGCACCCCCGCAACTCGCGCTCCGGCCTGCCACCCTTCGCCATAGGCCACCACATGCGCCATGCCCGGTCTCGCGCTCCCACGCCTTCGCGAGCACCCGATCCAGCGACTTCAGCGCAAACTCCCGCACCTCCGGCATATCCAGCACCCGACCCGCCTCGAGATACGCCGAGATGCACATCCCGTTCCATCCCACATAAATCGTCTTGTCGACATACGGTGTCGGCCGCTTCAGCCGCGCCGCATACATCTTCGTCTTTGCCGCAACCAGCAGCTCCCTTCGCCTCATCCAGCGACACCTGGTTCGACTTCGCCACGCCCTCCAGCGTCCCGCGCACATGCAGCACGTTCTTCGCCGGATTGTGGTGCATATCGCCGATCTCGCCGATGTCGTAGTACGCGCTCGCCACCGCCAGCTCCTCCGGCGTCAGCACTGCAGCAGCCTCATCCCGCGTCCACGTAAAGTAGTCGCCGTCATCGTCCAGCGAAAAGTCCGCATCCTGCGACGCATAAAACCCGCCCCGCTCCCGGTCGCTCAGCCACTCATCCATCCAGCGGATAATCTCCCGCGCCACCCGCGCAGCACTCCGGCTCGACAAACGTCTGGAACGCATGAACATAGTTCTTCAGCAGCTCGCTGTTGTCATACGCCATCTTCTCGAAGTGCGGCACCACCCACCGCTCATCCACCGAGTAGCGATGAAACCCGCCCGCCAGATGGTCGTAGATCCCGCCCCGCGCCATCTTCTCCAGCGTCACCATCGCCGCACGTCTTCGCCTGCTCTCCCGACCTCTCCGCTCGCGCCCGACCGACACCCGCGACGACGCATCCAGCAGCAGATCGATCGCCCCCGAATGCGGAAACTTCGGCTGCGATCCGAAACCCTCCCGACCGCGCATCGAACTGCTTCAGCGCCGACTCCACCAGCTTCGCCACCAGCTCCGGCCCCGGATTCCCCGCCCTGCCCGATAAACGACTCGTTGTGCTCGATCGCCGCCATCACGCTGCCGGCCGACTCGTTCACCTCGTCGCGCCGCTTCTGAAACGCCTCCGCCATCGTCAGCAGCACGCGCTGAAACCCCGGCCGCCCATGCCGATCTTCCGGCGGAAAATACGTCCCGCCAAAATACGGCTTGCCCTCCGGAGTAAGAAACGCCGTCAGCGGCCATCCACCCTGCCCGCTGATCGCCGACACCGCCGCCTGGTAGCGCGTATCCACATCCGGCCGCTCATCGCGGTCCACCTTCACCGCGATGAAGTGCTCGTTGATAATCTTCGCCGTCTCTGCGTTCTCGTAGGACTCGCGGTCCATCACATGGCACCAGTGGCACCACACCGCTCCAATATCCAGCAGGATCGGCTTGTCCTCCGCCTTCGCCCTCGCAAATGCCTCCTCGCCCCACTCATGCCACTCCACCGGCTGATGCATCGCTGACCGCAGATACGCTGAGGCGGCCTCAGCCAAGGCATTCAACTGCTTCGTTTCCTGTCCGTCTTTCATATCTCACCAGTGTAGTTCAGTCAGTTCGGCGATCTCGCAGCAACACTCTACCTCATCGCACCAACAACAAAAGCCCGGACCGAAGCCCGGGCTTCTGCCTTGCATGCGTCGTATCGCTTCTACTGCGGAGGTGGCGGCGGCGTCGCCGAGATCGGCTTCGGAGCCTCAGGGGTCTTCGGCGTCGTCAGCCCCGGAATCACTGGCTGCTGCGTAACGTTCCGGTCGCCGCGTCCTCGATCCTGATCCCGTACTTGTCCAGCAGGTTCGAGAGCAATTGCCCCAGCGCTACGCGGTCCTTGCATACGCCGCAGTCGCCGAGATCAGGTTATTGTCCGCCGTCGCCAGATTTCTCTGCTGCTGCAGCACCAGCGCCGTCGTCGAAGCTCCCAGCCGGTACTTCTTCTGCTCGGCGTCCAGGCTCTGCGCCGCAAAGTCGCGCGCCGCCTGCGCCGCCTGCACCTGCGCGCGGTCGTTGGTCAGCGCATACTGCCCGTTGATCACCTGGATGCGAATCTGCGTATAGAGCTGCTGCAGCCGCATCTGCGACTGCCGGTACTCCATCTGCGACCGCGCCTGGTCAGCCTGCGCCATTCGGTTCCGCAGCGGAATATTGATGCTCACACCCACGCCCTTATCCGGGTACGTGTTGTTGAAGATGTTCTGAAGAGCGTCCCCGTATCCAGTCGTCGGCACCGTGCCAGGAGGGCAAGGAATCGATATTGCCGAGTTCGAGCACGAGAGCGCAGGATTCTGCGCACCGCCCAGCGCAGCTACCGCCATAGAACGCATACGCATCGACCGTCGGCAGCAGACCGTTCTTGACCGCCTTGATCGTGATCTCGTTGTTCTTCATGTTCAGCGACGGCCTGCTCGATCTGCGGATTGTTCGCATACGCCTGCTGCACCAGGTCCTCGGTCGGCAGTGTCCTCTTCCGGCAGCCGGTCCAGACCTACGCGGTCCGTCGGAACCACCGGAGCATTCGACAGCTGCGGATCGTTCAGGTTGCGCGCAATCGCCTGCTTCATCAGCAGCTGCTGATACTCCAGGTTCGACTGCGAAGCAACCAGCGCCTGCTTGTCCGTCGCCACCGCAGCATCGGAGTTCACCACATCCAGCGGAGCCAGCGTTCCAATCTCCAGCTGCTTGCGGTTGTCCGCAGTCAGCTGCGTCGACTGCGCCAGCGCGCGCTCCTTCGCCTGCTCGTCCTCATACGCGCTCACCAGGCCCCAGTAGATGTTCTCCACCTGGGTGACCGTGTAACAGCAGCTGCTGCCGGAACGCCGAATCCGTAATGCGGCGGTCGTTCTTCGCCTGCAGAATGAAGCGGCCGTTCAAGCCCGGCCCGAAGCCCTGCAGCAGGTGCTGCGTCGCCTTCACCTGAAAGTACGAGTTGCACCTGCGGGCTGTAGTTCGATCGGACGCTGTTCGTGGTGCTCCGCGAATTATTGAAGCTGACAGTTCAGCAACGTGCCTGTGACAAATCCCTGCTGATAGCCGAAGTTGTAGGTTCCCGTGTTCTGCTGCAGGGTATTGGTTCCCGTAAGGAAGGTCGTCGTCTGCTGTGTGTTCGCTGCCTCGTACTGCAGCGTACCCGTCAGAACCGGGTCCAGCGATTGCTCGGCAGCGGTCCGCCGCCGTTCGTGCTCAGCACCAGCCCGTGCGCGCCGGCAGCCGCCGCCGCCTGCGCCGCTCGAGGTTCCGCCCGGTCCACCGCCACCCGTGAATCGTCGGACGTCGTTCCGCCCAGCGTGTTCGCCACCAGACCCGTCGAAACACCGCGGACAGTTCCGACCCGCCTTCGTCCGCAGAATATCCGTGTCGGCAATGTCCAGATTGATGCGCGCAATCGCGATGTCGTAGTTGTTCTCCAGCGCCAGCGTCACCGCATCCGACAGGCTCAGATAAATCTTGCCGTCTCGCAGCAGTTGAGCCAGCTGCGGCGAGTTGCCCAGCCGCGGCTGAGGAACGTTAGTCGCTGTGTAAGGCGCAAGCGGATTCCAGAAGTGGCTCTTCGGCTTCGTATAGTCCATGCTCGTATCGCGAAGATAAAGCGGCTCAGTCAGCTTCGGGGCCGGAGCCTGTGGCAGTCCGGGCGTTCCCGTCGTATCCGTCACCACAGTCTGTTGCGCCGCTGGTGCGGTCGAACTCGACTGCGGCTGTGGCTGGGGAGCCGTCTGTTGCGCCATCACCGGTTGTGTGCTCACGCTCATCAGCAGCAATGCGATGCTCGCCGCCGCCTGCATATCCCTTAATCTCACGATGCGCTCTCCAACTCTTCCTTCGTTTCCATCCACCCGGACGGGCACCTCCCTGTACCTGGGCGGTTCGCCGGGACTTCCCTTTTTGCTTGCTGAACCCGGCACAACCAGCGCCAAGTCACAACGGCTCATATTCTTTCGTTAGCTCTCTAAGACGCGCCGCATGTTCCCAAGGACTCTTAAAGATGACGATCAGCCGGACATCCTCTTATTGACCAACGGACCGTTAGGCTGCGGCTTGGCACTGATACGCACACACTCACCGCTTCGTTCCCATCGGCTGCTTCAATTTTTGCCCGATTCGTAACCAGCTAAGTATATCAACCCCGGATTGTTACTCCGTTCCACTGCCTTCCCGGAATCAACACACGCACCTCATCCGCCTCATCCCTGATCACGAAAGCTCTCGCATGGTACCGTCCATTTATCCCCAATGCCTCACTGGAAGCTCACAGTCGCCTACGACGGCTCGCCCTACAACGGCTGGCAGATTCAACCCGGCCTCCCCACCATCCAGGGCACCCTCGCCAAGGCCTTCTCCACGTCACCGGCGAGACCGTCCTCCCCCAGGGCTCCGGCCGTACCGACACCGGCGTCCACGCCCTCGGCCAGGTCGCCTCTGTCTCTCTCGACTCGCCCATTCCCGGCATCCAATCTCCAGCGCGCCCTCAACCGCTTCCTCCCCACCAGCATCCGGATCGTCTCCATCGAAGAAGCTCCCGCAGACTTCCACGCCCGCCACAGCGCCCGCCGCAAGACCTACGAGTACCGCATCGCCACCCAGCCCATCTGCTCCGCCCACGCTCGCGCCCTTCGTCTGGAACTGCACGTGGCCCCTCGATCTAGCCGCCATGCAGCAAGGCTGCCTCACACGTCATCGGCACCCACGACTTCACCTCCTTCGCCGCCACCGATCCCGACCTCGCCAATCGCATAGCCTCCGATGAAGACGATGACGCCATATCCGCAACTCTTCAAAAAACAGCCGTCCGAACGCATCTTTGCCTCCACATGGCACCGCGACGGCGACCTCCTCATCTACCGCGTCACCGGCTCCGGCTTCCTCCACCACATGGTCCGCAACCTCGTCGGAACCTTCGTCGACGTAGGCCGAGGCCGCACCACGCCCGATCAGTTCCCGCAATCCTCGCCGCCCACGCCCGCTCCGCCGCAGGCCCCACCGCACCACCGCAGGGCCTCTTCCTCGTCGAAGTCGACTACAAATCCTAGCGCCTTCAACGCCGTGTCATGCTGAGCAGCGCATCGCAGAGTCAAAGGCCTGCCCTGGGCGAAGCCGAATGGGGTCTGCGGTCTTGCAAATTACGTTCCCACAAATTCTCGAGGGGTCGTTCCCCGCAGAGGGTCATAGTTGCGCAATCAATCGCGTTCCCGCATCCCATTCAAAATCGCGCTACTCTTCTAAACCAAATGTCCGCCGCCGCCCATCAACGGATCACGCAGCTGGCAACACTGACACCGGTCCATCGCGCCTTTCACTGGCTGCATCTCCACCAGCCCCAGATCCGTCAGTGGCAGCTCGACCTCGTCCGCATCCCCGCGCCGCCCTTTCACGAGCAGCACCGCGCCGCATGGTTCCTCGACCGCTTCCGCTCCCTCGGCCTCACCAACGTCCACCTCGACGACGAAGGCAACGCCCTCGCCGAGCTGGCTCCCGAGATCAAACACCCCTACTCCCTGCATCCTCCTCTCCGCCCATCTCGACACCGTCTTCCCCGCCGGCACCTCCACCGAACCCATCGCAGCGTACCGACACACCGCGCATCCACTGCCCCGGCATCTGCGACAACGCCGCCGGCCTCTCCGCTCTCCTCGCCATCGCCGCCGCCCTGCGCTACGCCTGCATCCACTCCGCCAGTCCCCATCCTCTTCGCCGCCAACGTAGGCGAAGAAGGCGAAGGCGACCTCCGCGGCATGCGCCACCTCTTCGAACGCGGCCCCTATCGAGACCGCATCGCCGCCGCCATCGCCCTCGAAGGCAGCGGCACCTCCACCGTCGTCACCCGCGCCCTCGGCAGCCTTCGCTTCCGCGTCACCATCACCGGCCCCGGCGGCCACTCCTGGTCCGACGCCGGCGCTCCCAACCCCATCCTTCTTCTCAGCCGCGCCCTCGCCGACATCGCAGACCTTCCCCTCTCCAGCGCTCCCGTCACCACGCTCAACGTCGGCCACATCTCCGGCGGCACCTCCGTCAACTCCATCCCCGCCTCCGCCACCGCTCTCCTCGAGCTCCGCTCCACCAGCACCGCAGCACCTCCACTCCGCCGCCGCCGAGATCCGCCGCATCCTCGACAGTACACCGTCGCTGCTCAAAGCGCCAGTCCACACCCGCCCACGCTTCACATCGAGACCATCGGCAACCGTCCCGCCGCCGCTCTCCCCGACGACTCCGCCCTCCTCTCCACCCTCCGCGCCGTCGATCGCCACCTCAATCTCCCCACCGAACCCCGCCTCGGCTCCACCGACGCCAACCTCCCCCTCTCCCTCGGCATCCCCGCCCTCGCCATCGGCGCCGGCGGCATCGGCGGCGGCATCCACACCCTCGAGGAGTGGTACGACCCCACCGGCCGCGAGACCGCCCTCCGCCGCATCCTTCTTCTCCTCCTCGCAGCAACGCAAATTGCACCTCAGCTCTCCGCAGAATCCTCCGCTGACTCAGCGCCTGCGTTACACTCGACCGCGTGAAACTCCTCTCACTCTCTGCCACTCTGCTGACGGCCTCTCTCTGCCTTGCCCAGTCCACCGGCATCTTGCCCTCCGATCCCGAGATCATCTACTTCCACGGCAACATCCTCACCGGCGCCCACCTCCGCGCCAGACGACCCATCCCCAGCCCCGCAACAGGTCACCGCCATCGCCGTCGCCAACGGCAAGATCATCGCCGTCGGCACCGACGCCGAACATCCTCCAGCTCAAAGCCCCCAGCCACCAAGATCGTCGACCTCCACGGCGCCTTCGCCATGCCCGGCTTCAACGACGCCCACACCCACATCGCCGACGCCGGCCAGCAGAAGCTCACCGTCGACCTCGACGGCACGACCTCCCTCGCCGAGATGCAGCAGCGCATCCGCGCCTACGCCGCCAACGCCAACCCGCAGGCGCATGGATCCAGGGCGGCGGCTGGGACCACACCAACTGGCCCAGCAAAACCCTCCCCACCCGTCAGGACATCGACGCCGTCACCGCCGGCCACCCCGCCATCCTCGCCCGCACCGACGGCCACATCGCCGTCGCCAACTCCGCCGCCCTCGCCGCCGCCGACATCACCCCCGACACCCCCGACCCCGCCGGCGGCAAGATCGACCGCGACGCCACCGGCGACCCCACCGGCATCATCCGCGAAGCCCCCGCCACCTCGCTCCTCTTCAAGCAACATTCCTCCGCCCACCGCCGAAGAGCGCCGCAAAGCCCTCGCTGTCGCCATCGCCGACGCCCTCGCCCACGGCGTCACCTCCGTCCAGGACCACTCCGACTGGGACGACTTCCTCGTCCTCGAAGACCTCGAACACACCAACAAACTCCACCTCCGCGTCAGCGAGTGGCTAGCCTTCGACACCCCCGTCGACACCCTCAAGCAGCGCCGCGCCAGCCACCCCGCCGACGATCCCGCTCCTCCACCTCGGCATGCTCAAGGGCTTCATGGACGGCTCGCTCGGCTCCCGCACCGCCGCCCTCGAAGCGCCCTACTCCGACGACCCCGGCAACTCCGGCATCCCCCGCTACGACCAGGACAAGCTCAACCAGATGGCCGCCGAACGCGCCGCCGCCGGCTTCCAACTCGGCTTCCACGCCATCGGCGACCGCGCCAACGACATGGCCCTCAACGCCTTCGACGTCGCCGATCAGGTCGCCAACTACCGCCAGCCAGCCGAACCTCCGACGCCACATCGTCACCAACTCACGCACCCGACCCCCCGACGCCCTCCGCTTCCGCATCGAGCACGCCCAGGTCCTCCTCCCCGCCGACTTCGACCGCTTCGCAAGCTAGGCATCATCGCCTCCATGCAGCCCTCGCATCTGCTCACCGACATGAACTGGGCCGCCGACCGCCTCGGCCCCGAGCGCGCCAAATACGCCTACGCCTGGCGTCCTTCCTCGACCACCACGTCACCCTCGCCTTCGGCACCGACTACCCCGTCGAGTCCATCAACCCCTTCCGCGGCCTCTACTCCGCCATCACCCGCCAGAACGAAGCCGGCACCCAGACCTTCCAGCCCCAGGAAAAACTCACCCTCAACGAAGCCATCTACGCCTACACCCAGGGCTCCGCCTTCGCCGAGTTCCGCGAAAAAGCAAAGGGCCGCCTCGAACCCGGCTACCTCGCCGACTTCATCGTCCTCGACCGCGACATCACCAAAGCCTCCCCCCAGGAACTCCTCCACACCAAAGTCCTCCGCACCATCGTCAACGGCGAAACCGTCTACACCGCACCTCCAACATCAGCCGAAACCTGCCACACCCGCAACGACACGACTAGTTGTCCAACCGCCTCAGCCCATCCACCCTCGCCCACCTCCTGCTCCTCGCAGTCGTCGTCGTCTGGGGAGCCACCTTCGTCCTCGTCAAAGACGCCCTCCACGACGCCTCCCCGCTCCTCTTCAACCTCCTCCGCATGACCCTCGCCGTTCGTCGCGCTCGCCATCGTCAACCACCGCCAGCTCCGCCACCTCACCCGCCGCGACTCTCGTCTCCGGCCTCATCGTCGGCCTCTTCCTCGCCGCCGGCTATCAGTTCCAGACCGCCGGCCTCGCCCGCACCACCCCCGCCAAATCCGCCTTCATCACCGGCCTCGTCGTCGTCTTCGTCCCCCTCCTCACCGTCATCCCCGCGCTCCGCCCCGCCAACACCCACGCCCCCGCGCTGGACCGCCGTCCTCGGAGCCCTCCTCGCCTTCGCCGGCCTCCTCCTCCTCACCACTCCACCCGGAACCACCGCTCCAGAACCTCTTCACCACCATCGGCCTCGGCGACCTCCTCACCCTCGCCTGCGCCATCGCCTTCGCCGGACACCTCCTCGCCCTCGCCCACACCTCGCCCCGCATCCCCACCGCGCCAACTCGCCACCCTCCAGATCGGCTTCGCCGCGCTCATCATGCCCTCACCCTCCCGCTCGGCGGACACACCTCACCTCCACCTCACCCCCCGCCTCCTCATCGCCCTGGCCATCACCAGCCTCCTCGCCACCGCCGCCGCCTTCACCATCCAGAGCTGGGCCCAGCAGCATCTTCCCCCCACCCACACCGCGCTCCTCCTCACCCTCGAACCCGTCTTCGCCTGGCTCACCTCGCTCCTCTTCCTCCACGAGCGCCTCGGCCCCCGCTCCCTCGTCGGCGCCGCCCTCATCCTCGCCGGCATCGCTCCTCACCGAACTCCTTCCCGCTCCCGCTCCCGCTCCCCACCCACCCATCCTGAAACACGTCACGACTTTTCATCCCAACTTCAGCGTCTAAACATCATTTGCCGCAAACGCCTTTGCTACCGTTCGCGTCTAATCACCGAACGGCAGCCGCATGCTCTGACCAGCGAATCTGGATCCGTAGACTATACTCATGCTCGCGCGACACGAACTCCGGCGCAGCAGCGACAGCAATCGAAAGAGGTCATGATCTACCGATGGATACACCGAATAACACGTCCTCCGACACTGCTCGAGCGCATCCGCAGCCACCGTCTCACCACGACCTTTGCCCTTCTCGCCACGCTCTCCGTCGGCATCCTCGCCGGCTCCGTCCTGACCCGCGGCGTCAGCGGCAAGGAGCAGGCGCCGTCGACTCCTCCGACGCCAGGCCCCTCGTCATTCCTTCGCCTGTCGACCCTCTCCAACGGCTTCTCGCAGATCGTCAAAGCAGGTCGGCCCTGCCGTCGTCAACATCAACACCGAGTCGCTGCCCAAGCAGTCCGCCACAAGCGCCGCGCCGTCGCGGCCAGCGCGCCCCGCCAGTCCGGACGACGACGACGATCAGCAACCAGGGCGACATGCAGGACTTCTTCAATCGCTTCTTCGGCGGCCAGGGTGGTGACGACGACGGCGACGGCAGCTCGGCGGCGGCGAGCGCCGTGCTCTCGGCTCCGGCTTCATCGTCGATCCGCGCGGCTACATCATCACCAACAACCACGTCGTCGATAAAGCCGACAAGATCTACGTCAAGCTCTCCACCGATCCCGACGGCGGCCGGCGATCCACGGCCGTCCCGCCACGGTCATCGGCGTCGACAAGGACACCGACATCGCCGTCATCAAGATCGAGCACCAACGAGCCCCTGCCCACCATCAAGCTCGGCAACTCCGACGGCGCGCAGGTCGGCGACTGGGTCCTCGCCATCGGCAGCCCCTTCGGTCTCTCGCAGACCGTCTCCGCCGGCATCGTCTCCGCCAAGAACCGCTCCATCGACGAGCCCACGCGCCAACGGCGTCTCGCAGACCAGTTCCAGAGCTTCATCCAGACCGACGCCGCCATCAACCCCGGCAACTCCGGCGGTCCGCTCGTCGACATGGCCGGCCAGGTCATCGGCATGAACACCGCCATCTACACCCAGTCCATGGGCTCGCAGGGCGTCGGCTTCGCCATGCCGTCCAACATCATCGCCAACGTCTACAACATGCTCATCGGGCCGGAGCATAAGGTCGTTCGCGGCTCCATCGGCATCAGCTTCCAGCGCCGCTCAGTCCTCCGCCGTCGGCCGCATGTATGGCTTCACGAACGGCGTCATCGTCTCCACCGTCACGCCCAACGGCGGCGCGGCCAAGGCCGGCATCCAGCCCGGCGACGTCATCGTCTCCATCGACGGCCGCAACATCAAGGATGGCGACGACCTCGTCAACGACATCTCCGCCCGCAAGGTCGGTTCCACCGTCAAGCTCGGCTACCTGCGCGACGGCAAAGCAGAACACCGCCAACGTCGCCATCGGCGACCGCGCCAAGACCTACGCCGACCTCGCCGGCAAACAACGACGACAGACGACAACGCCCGCAGGAGTCCGACGCCGGACAGGGCAAGCTCGGCATCACCGTCTCGGCCATTCCCGCCGCCAGTCGCTCAGAAGACCGGCATCAAGGGCGGCGTCATCGTCACCAGCGTTCGCCCCGGCTCCTTCGCCGACGAGATCAACCTCGCCAAGGGCGCGATCATCACCGCGATCAACAAGAAGCCGGTCACCGACGAGGCCAGCTATCGGCCATCGTCACCGCCCTCAAACCCAAGGACGACGTCGTCTTCGTCGTCCACTCGCCCTTCCAGAAGGGCACCGGCAACTCCTACGTAGGCGGAACCCTCCCATAAACCCAGCACCCCGCTACAGAGACAAAGAGGGTGGCGACATGCCACCCTCTTTTCTTGCTCTTAATCACATATCTCCTAACGCGACGTACGCGACTGCACCACCCTTAGAGAATGCTCGCGCTCATCTTGCGAATGTGGCACTTGCACTAGCAATCATTGGCGGATTCTCCATGGCGTTGGCGACGATCGTAGCAGAGAAGTCCGATATCGGCCCCCGCCATGCTGGTCGCGATGCCGGGCCTCGTGTCATCTATTGATTGCTGGCGGTCATGGTGGGGGCACCCATCATCAGGCAATGATCAGCTTCTTCGTCGCTATGGTCGTGAATAGCTGTTTGGGCGCGTCGATCGGTTTGCTTTGTTATGCCGTATTGCGACATTTGGACAGTAAACGTTTGGCATAATCCGCTTATTTTGTTTCCGGACTAACTATTGAATTGATTCGGCTTAGATAGTCCTCGCCTTTAAATGGAAGTGGTCAACCTTTTTCTTGCATCTCCATTACTCTCGCGATACCCTATCAATTGATCGGCAGCAGGCTTCTGGGCCATCTGCACCATACTGCTCACGCGAGGTCTCCATCTTCATGCGGCCAGGCCGACTCCTTTCCTCCGCCCTTCTTCTCGCAACTGCCCTTACACCCTGCGTCGCCATGACGCACCCCCGCCGTGGACCCACCTCGCCCACAAAGAAGAAGAGCTCTAAGCACACCACAGGCCAGCGCACCATCGACGACACCCGCGCCACAGAAATCCAGGGCGCCCTCGTCAAATCCGGCTACATGACAGAACCCACAGGTCACTGGGACACTGCCACCCAGACTGCCATGCAGAAATTTCAGGCCGACAACGGTTGGCAAACCAAGCTGATGCCGGACTCCCGCGCCATCATCAAGCTGGGCCTCGGCGGTCCTTCAAGCTCCACTCCCACCCCAGCCGCCAACGTAGAAACCGCGTCCATCCCCGGAACTCGGTAGCTTCCTCACCTCATAGCCCAGCCACGGCTAGGTAGCGCGCGCTGCCCCACCGCCATAATGCTCCGTTCATCCTGAACGACACGAAGACCTGTAGGACGGAACGACCCGGATGCTTCGGGACAAACCCATGCTTTCATTCCGCCGCCGCACGATTTCCACAGCAAATCTTGTCAAGCCCCGAATCCCTCTAACTCGCTCTTACCAAAAGACATGCAGGTTGCCGATTAATTACCACCCATTCGCTAAAATATAACTAGAGCTGAAAACAGAAAGCCCCGGTTCTCCGAATCGGGGCTTCTCCTTTAATGCGTTAAGAATGAATATCTTACAGAAAATACCTCAATAAAATGGGAACATTGATCGGGAGATCCAAACCTAAGATCAATGATTTGAAGATCTTGCGCAAATTTAGGGGGAGGGGTCACGACGCTCCACCAACGGTGAAAACGTAATCCTGAACGTCTTCACTTCCCCGAGGCAGAGTCCCCTGACCGCTCTTGGCTCCAGTTTCAAGCCATAGCCGCAGCCAGTAATACTGGTGCACCCGAACCAGCTTGGAAGCGACCGGCTGCTTCTGCTCCAGGATCGCCGTGACTCTTCCTGCTAGTGAATCGGCGTCCGTGACGGTTTCGGTCTTCACCGGAACCCCATTGCACTCGAGCAGGTTCCTTCGCGCCGCCGAATACTCCTCGGTTCTCACCAGGCCGCTCTCGACTTTCAATTCTGTCATCTGCTCCAGCGCCAGTGCGGCCCCAGCATCCAGTCGGTCCTCGAACCCGACATACAGAATCCGCCCCCCGGCAACCCGTAGCGGCAACAGTCCGAACTCCTCAACCAGAACCCTCGGAACCACCAAAGCCATCTCCTTCGGCGAAAATCCGCTCGCAGAAAGAACCGGACAGCTCCACTGCATGCTCAGACCGCGCGTGATCTGCTCCGCTTCCAAACCGAACTCCTCAACCAGTCGCTCGCCAATCCTGCCACCGCGCAACCTCTGCGCCTCCAGCGCCGCCTGTAGCTGAGGATGCGTAATCCAACCCTGCGCCAGCAACACCAACCCCAGCGGAACACGATGACGATGCTGAACCGGCGTCACCAACTCCACCATCACCGGCCTCCCTGCGAATCGCCGCACGAACCAGCGCCAGCACGCACCGCCCGCTGCAACCCCACTGCTCCTCAAACACCGGCCGCTTCCGGCTGCGCCAAGGAGCCGTCCACGCACCCGCACACTCGGGACTGCCACAGACTCTGCGCTGCACCGCAACCTCGCTCACCTCCGGCACCACACCCGAAGGCACGAAGCGGTCACCACTCAGCAACGAATCTTCCGGTCGCTTCCCTAGAAAAAGCATCGAATACTCTCCAGCCGCAGCTGCGGCGTAGCAACTTCAGTAATGCGCAGCGCAAAGTTGCCACTCACCACAACCACCTCGCCCCGAGCCACGATCCTGTCTCCAACCACCAGATCCACCGGCTCCGAGACATGACGGTCCAACTCCACTACCGCTCCCGGCCCCAGTTCCAAAACCTCCTCCAACGTCATCTCACGCGACCCAAACTGCAGCGTCGCATCCAGATCGATGTCCACCAGCAACCCGATCTTCGAATCAACGCCAGCACCTTCCATTGTATCTCTCGCCTGCTCCATCAACGTCTCCTCAATTCACGCGTTGCTCAACATGCCTCGCGTCCGTGCAATCAGCGCCGCACCCTCCAGCAGAGCTCCGCGGTGATCGCCGCTTCGCACTGGTCGAGCCTTCGCCAGTTGCAAGCCACCAATCCTGACCTCCGAGCTCTCATGCCGCGCGACCGGCAGCCGAAGTACCATGCCAGGCTCCAGCGACGCCACATCCGAAGCCCGCAGTCGCAAGGGAGGAAGCTGCAACGCAACCCCAACCTTCGCCTTTCCCATCAGTTCGCGAATCCGCACCGCCGCATCCTTCGATCGCCGCCGCGGCCGGTCACCCTCAGCAATCAGCCGCCGCAGGATCGCGTTCAGCACAACCGCCGGCAGGGAGAGATTCAACACACCCTGCACCTCCGGCATACGAACCTCGAAGCTCACGCACAGCGTCTTCTCGCCCAGCGTCATCGTCCGTGCCGCCTGAGCCTCGGTCTCACGCTTCTCAAACGCGAACTCCAGCCCGACCGACTGCCACGCTAGCGTCAGCTCCTGCACCACCAGCTCGACCACCGACGTCATGATGGCCTCTTCGATATCAGTCAGCTCACGCGCTCGGCCACGCTCGGCCCACTCCGCCCAGCAGAACATCCACCATCGGCGACGCAAGCGCCAGATCAAGCTCCAGCAGCCCAACCGCGCCCAACGGCTCCAGGCGAACCGAACAGATATACGCCAGCGTCGAGAGCCGCTCCAGAAACTCACTGAACGGCAGCTGCTCACCAGCGACGAGCTTCACGCGAAACGGAGTCCGCAACCAGCGCTCCAAGCGAGTGCATCAGGTTGCGCGCGAACAGATCGTTCACCGTGCTGATCGCCCGCATCTGATCGTTGCTGATCTGTCCCGCACGGCTGAAGATCGTACTGCTCCAGAGGCTCGCTTGCCGACTGCCCGGCGTAGTCGCCTTCGCCGAGGCATTAGCGGCAGCAAACAATGCATCAATATCGTCCTGTCCAAGATTCTTTTCCATACTTTCTCTCTGTCGTCTAGTTCTGCTGATCGACTGTCGCATCATCGCAAGGCAGTCTTGCGCCTCTCAGATGTCCCGCTTGCGCTCACGGTCGAACCACTCGAACTGCAGACCCGCCAGCGCAGTTCGCAGCCGCAGCACCGCCGACGAATGAATCTGCGAGACCCGCGACTCCACCACGCCCAGCGTCAGTCCGATCTCCTTCATCGTCAGCTCTTCGTAGTAGTAGAGCGTCAGCACCATCCGTTCTTTCTCCGGCAAGTCGTCGATCGCGTCGGCCAGACGCTGCTTCATCTCGCCCTTCAAGCAACGAAACAGCGGATCTTCCTCAGGCGAACCCGGGATGTAGGCCAGCTCTTCATCGCCCGAGTCCTCGGATCGCTCCATGTGCAGGCTGCCGATCTCAAGCCCCTTCAGATCGCCAAGCAGCTGCTGATACTCCGCAAGACTCAACTCCATCTCCGTGGCAATCTCCTGCTCCGAGGGCGCGCGACCCAGCCGCTGCGTCACCGCACGGATCGCCTCCTCGACAGCCCTGCCCTTGCGCTGCAGCTCCCGTGGGCTCCAGTCCAGCGTCCGCAGCGAATCCAGAATCGCCCCGCGAATCCGAAACTGCGCATAGCTCTTGAACTGCACCTTCTTGGTGTGATCGAACTTCGAGAAGGCATCGATCAACCCGACGACGCCGGCCGAGACCAGATCGTCCAGATCCACATGCTGCGGCAGCCGCTCATGAATGCGCCGCGCGATGATAACGCACCGTCGGCAGATGCTCCATCAGCAGCAGGTCCCGTCCGTAGCACGCCGCCTTCCTCGGTTGCCGTCTCGACCTTGCCTGCCTCCGTAAACGGCGTAAACGCGGGCATATCCATTCCGCATCTCTCGACACCTGCTCCACGAAACCAGTTCTGCTCACCGTGCAACCGCCTGCAGAACCTGTACCGGAACCGAACTGCCTGCTGCACTCATTACTTCCTCCCTGTCTCATGACTTCTCACATTCCTTCGCCGTACGTCATCTGCTTTAGCCGACCGTTCCCATGCTTCGTCACCCGAATCTCCGGCGGGATCTCCACCGGCGCCAGCACCGTCACCTTCGGCAGAAACGGCTCCAGCCAGCGCCGCACGTGATAGCGGGCCGGACTCGGACATAGGAGCACGGGCAGTGCCGATGCCGAGCCTCCTCCGGTTAGGCGTTTCACAGATTCCACCAGCCGCCGCAGAAAGTCCGCGGGCATCCCCGCCGGCCGCGCTCCATCTCCCAGCAGCAGCCCAGCGCCCTGCGGATCGAAGGTATGCAGATCAACTCGTTCTCGAGTCCCTGCTCGAGCATCAGCACGCGCAGACCGCCGTCTCCATCGAGCAGCGGATGCACCAGCCCGCGTCCCAGCGACTGCCGCACGCTCTCCACCAGATGAACAACGTTCTTCGACTGCTGCGCGGCCTCCACCAGCACTTCAAGAATCGCTCCCAGGTCGCGAATCGAGACCTGCTCCCGCAGCAACTGCTGCAGCACACGCTGCACCTCGCCCAGCGACATCAGCTTCGGCACCAGCTCTTCCACCAGCTTCGGGTGGCTTTCGTTCATGCTGTCCAGCAGACGCTTCACCTCCTGCCGTCCCAGCAACTCATGCGCATGTCTGCGGATCAACTCGCCCAGATGCGTTCCGATCACTGTCGTCTGGTCCACGACCGAGTAGCCCGCCGCCAGCGCCTGTTCCTCCAGCCCCGGCTGGATCCACCGCGCCTGCACGCCAAACGCCGGCTCCCGCGTCTCGACGCCCGGCAGCGCCCGCGCCTTCGGATCTGCATTCACGGCCAGCAGGCAGTTCTGCTCCGTCTGCCAGCGCGCAATCTCAACCCCGCGCAGACTCACCACATACTCCCGCGGCTTCAAGCCGCAGATTGTCCGTGATATGAACAGGCGGAACGATGAAGCCCAAGCTCCGTCGCCAGATGCCGCCGCAGCGCGCGAACACGATTGAGCATCTGTCCGCCCTGCTTCTCGTCCACCAGCGGAATCAGCTGAAATCCGATCTCCAGCGTCAGCTCATCCATCTTCAGCAGCGACGCGAGATTCTCTCCCTTCGCCGCATCGGCTGCCTTCGCCTTATCACCTCGCAGATAGCAGTTCTCCGCCAATCCGGCTGTAAGCGTCTGCTGCTGGCCTGCGGGCAGCTTCCGCGCAATCAGCGCCACCCCAGCCGCCATCAGAACAAACGACAGCTTTGGCAGGCCTGGAATCAAAGCCAGCGCCACAGCACACCGCACGCGATCCAAAGCGTGTTGCGCCCCCGCAGCAGCTGCGTTCCCAGCTCGTGGTCGAGCGACCCGGCAGACGAAGCGCGCGTGAGCACCATGCCTCCGGCGATCGACACCAGCAGGCTCGGGATCATCGTCACCAGGCCATCGCCCACCGTCAGGATCGTGTAGGTCTTCACCGCCGTCGCCAGATCGGCTGCCCTGCTGCAAGACTCCGATCAGCAGTCCCGCAACGATATTGATTGCCGTGATCAGGATCGTCGCCAGCGAATCGCGCTGATTGAACTCTCGCGGCGCCATCCATCGCGCCGTAGAACTCAGCCTCGCGCGCAATCGCCTGCCGCCGCTTGCGCGCCCCCTGCTCATCGATCAGCCCGGCGTTCATATCCGCATCGATCGCCATCTGCTTGCCCGGCAGCGCATCGAGCGTAAACCGCGCCGTCACCTCGGCCGTCCTCACCGCACCATGGCTCACGACGAGAAACTGAATCGCGATCAGCGCGAGAAACAGCACGAAGCCGACAACATAGTTCCCGCCAACGACAAACTGCCCAAAGGCCTCGATCACCGATCCTGCGGCTGCGTCCCTTCATGCCCGTGCAGCAGAATTCTCCGGCTCGAGGCAAGGTTCAGCGACAGCCGAAACAGAGTCAGCAACAGCAGCAGCGTCGGGAACACCGAAAAATCCACGGCCCGCCGTACCTGCACCGCGGTCAGAAACACGATCACCGATGCTGTGATCGAAGCCGCCAGCAAAATATCCAGCACCACAGCTCGGCACCGGAATCAGCATCACGAACACCATGCTGATCGCCGCCACCGGCAACAGCAAGCGTCTGCATCTTCGCCAGGTGACCATCCGTCCGTCATTCTCATCTCACTCACATCCCACCTCCAACGCCGCGCATGCCCAGCGGCCATCGCCCGCGATAGCTCTCCATCGGCTGCAGCCTGCTGCGCCTGTCTCTCGCTGGCGCATTCGCTCTTCCACCTTCTGCCGGTACAGATAGGCCAGAATTCCTGCCACCGCCGCATAGAGTTCAAACGGAATCGACTGCCCCGGCTCGACCATCTGGTACAGACTCCGCGCCAGCGGAGGGTTTTCGATGATCGGAACGCCCGCCCAGCTCGCCTCTTCGCGAATCTCCGCGGCAAACAGATCGCGGCCCTTTCGCCAGCACCACGGGGGCCTGCATCGTCTCGAAGCTGAACTCCAGCGCCACCGCATAGTGCGTCGGATTCGTGATCACAACGCTCGCCCGCGACATGTCCGCCTTCACCTTGCGCTTGCGCATCGCGCGCTGAATCTGCCGGATCTTCGCCCTTGATCTGCGGGATTCCCCATCGCATCCTTCATCTCTTCGCGAATCTCCTGCTTGCTCATCTTCAGCCGCTGGTTCCAGCTTCTCCACTCGATCGCATAGTCCAGCGCCGACCACGCCAGCATCACCCAGGCAGCATCGAGCGCCAGCCCATACGCGGTCGAAAAGGTCGCCGGCAAGCCGCATCATGACTCATCACAGGCATCGGCATCATCAGCGCCTTCAGAGCACCCCACCCCAGCACCACCATCACCGCCGCCGGGACCAACGACTTCGCCAGCCGCGTCGCCGAACGCAGACTGAAGAGGTTCTTCAGATTCGTCGCAGGATTCAAGCGCGAGAACTTCAGCTCAGCCGCATTCGGGTGTAGATCTGAACGCCGCCGCTCTGCGCCACTCCCGCGATCAGCGCGCAGCCGAAGCTCGCCGCCAGCACCAAACCCACTGGCAGCAGAGCGGGCAGCAATCATGCTGCCGCACAGCCTCGTTCCAGCGCTGCTCGTCCGTTGACCTCGCCAACAGCCGCAGAGCGCAGGCTTTCGACGATACACCTTGCCCCAGCTCGCAAAGAATCCGTGCGCCGTCGCTCCCAGCATCATCACGCCGCCCAGCATCGCAATCGCGGACAGCAGCTCACGGCTGCGAACGCCGTCGCCTTTCTCTTGCGCCTTCTTCTTTCGTTGCGGAGTTGCCTGTTCTGTGCCCTTCTCGCTCATGCCGTCACCATCAGCTTTGCCGCGGCATCCAGCAGCGCCGTAAAGTGCCGTTCAATCCATCCCGGCCACACTGCCAGGCTTCCAATCAGCACTCCGTACGACACCATCGTCTTCAGCGGAATGCTCACCACCATCGCAGGCAGCTGCGGCGACATCCGTGCAACAAGCGCGATCGTCACCTCCACCGCCAGCGCCGCCGCGATCACCGGAGCAGCAAGCTGCAAGCCCGGCAAGAAAAATCCCCCTGCCATCGCGGCCAGCGCAGCCCGGTCTTGGCCTGCATCACGGCGTGCCCCACCGGAACGCGCCGAAAGCTGCGCACCAGAGCCGCCAGCAGGGTCCGATCCAGTCCCGAGCCGATGAGCACCAGCACGCCCAGCCAGCCCAGCATCTGCCCCAGCACCGGCGTCTCGATCATCGAGTTCGGGTCCAGAGATTCACCAGCGAAAAGCTGAACTGCATCCCCAGCAGAGTTCCTGCGAACAGTCAACGCTTCATTCAGCAACATCAGATGAGAGGCCGAAGACCAGCCCCACGCCAAGCTCACCCAGCACAGCGCGCATATCGAGCGTCGCTCGCGCCGAGGACGGTTGCGACGGCAGGAGCCAGCAGAATCGTCATCGCAAAGACAAACCCAGCCTTGATCCGCGGCGCAATCGCCGGCGAGGAGAAGAACGGAGCAAACACCATCAATCCGCTCAGCCGAATCATCACCAGCACCGCTGCAGTCAGAAACTGTGGCCAGTCCGCCGATATTGTCGTTGACCGCGTTCATGCCATCTCTATCCCAGATACCTGTGGAAGCCCTGGAACAGGTGCAGCGTGAATGCAACCAGCCGATGGATCGTCCACGGCAGCGACACCATGGCGACGACGAAGACCACTACAAGCCGCGGCACAGCCGTCAGCGTCTGCTCCTGCACGCTGGTCAGCGTCTGCAGCAGGCTCACCACCAGGCTGACCACGCAGGCGCTCATCAGCAGCGGCGCGCTCAGCAGCATCGCTTCCATCAGCACCCTGCGCATCATCTCCACTGTCTGGTCCGGTCCCATCTATCACTCCCTGCAATTCAGAAACTCTTAATCAACTGATCCGCCAGCAGATTCCAGCCATCGACCATCACGAACAGCAGAATCTTCAATGGCGTTGAGATCACCACCGGCGGAAGCTGCATCATGCCGATCGATGTCGTCACGCTGGCCACGACCAGGTCCACCAGCAGAAACGGCAGAAACAGCACCGCGCCAATCTGAAAGCCGGCCTTCAATTCGCTCAGAATGTACGCCGGCACCACCACCTGGATCGGCAGGTCGTCCTTTGTCTGCGGCCGCGCTGCTCATTCCTGCCGATGCAAACACAGCCAGGTCTTTCTCGCGCGCATAGCGCAGCATGTACTTCTTCACCGGCTCGATGCCACGCGTCCATCGCCTCCTCACCCGAAATCGTTCCCGCGCGATAGGGAGTCACCGCCTGCTGCTCCACCTCCAGCAAGCACCGGCTGCATCAGAAACCACGTCATCATCAGCGCCAAGTCCCATCAGAACCTGGTTCGAAGGAGCGGTTTGAGTTCCCAGCGCCTGCCGCAAAAAGTGAAAGACCACCAGCAATCGCACCAGCGGCGTCATCGACAACAACAGTGCGGGCAAGAGCGTCAGCAACGTAAGCCCAAGCACAATCGACCAGGGAATGCTTCGATTGGCTTTCAACGCGTCTTCGATCGAGCCGGAAACAGGGTCGTTTGGCGTGGCTTTCAGCGACTGGTTTCCTTCGCTCAGTTTGTTCGCAGAGCCCCGGGCATCGACTATCTTTTTGGGGTTTATAGGCGCCCCACGCAAAGCCGTTGGAGCCTGTTTCACCCAAAACGACTGCGTACTAGAGTGAGTCGCGACCAACGAGCCACCAGCCTGCTGCGCCAGTGCAAAAGGCAGACATGTCAGAAATGCCAGGCAAACTATGATTCCCCGCCATAAGGCACTCACCTGCATACGCCGCCTTGTTCCCGGCGCAAGCCATCGGCCACGCTATTCACCTTTACAATTGTCTCGACTGTCTCGAGACCACCCCCGACCAGGAACTGTTCATCTCCGCACTGGATTAGCGCTAATTGTCTCTTCCCACCCAGGGAGAGCGTCTCAAGTAGCTGCATCTTCCTTACATGACATGCTCCCGCGGCACTTCGAGCAGTCCACATCTGCAACAGCAAGCCCGTCACACCCTGCCGCCTCAGCGTCCCCGATACATTCTCCGCTCTCCCACCCTGCATATTGCGTTTCATCCTTTCCTCATTCACGCCAGTCGCGTTAGGCGAACGGCGAGGCGCTGCTCCACTACCTCAAACTCACTCCAGGCCACCTGCATCTGCCCAACGCAGAGTGGTACATCCTCGACCTCGGGCCATCCGCTCTCAATAACCTGGCCGGATTCCAGTCGCAGCAGGTCCCTGATCTTGAATCCGTGCAGCGGGATGCCTGCTGTCATCGTCATCCTCAGTTGCGACAGCGTTGGCCACGAACCGTGCCGCTCAATCTGTGTCATCCGCGGTGGCATCGGAGCGGCTGAAACGACAGGCGGCTGTGTCTGCGTGGTCTCTGACGAATCAATCATTGCTAACTGGGTGTCTGTCATTGCCGGCCCCCTAGCGCTGCACCAGAAACTCTGTAAAGAAGACGTCTATGACCTTGATCTCGGGGTTGTGTTCCGAGATAGCTGTCTTGAGTTCCTGTTTCAACTGGTCTTTACCGTAGGACGACAGCAGCGTATTTGAGGCTTGACGTCCTAGCACCGTCAGGACTGTGTCCCGGATCCCAGCGTTCGCGTCTTTATCTATTCCCTTTGTCTCGCTGCTCTTCTCTTCCTTCGTTCCAGCAAGGTCGGCCACCTCAAGCGTCAGCGCCACCCGCAGATACGCTCCTCCGGAACTATCCCCAAGATTGACCAGCAGAGGTTCAAGCGTAACCGTGTGAGTTTTGACTGATGCAGCGGTCGGCACGGCAGAGGCCGCCATTGTTTGAATCGGCAGCTTGCCTGAGCGCAGAAGAAAGTACATACCGCCGCCAACCGCAGATACTGCGATCACCACTCCTAGCACAACCGCGATGAGCAGTGGCGCCATGGGGAGCTTCATCGGCTCCGCTGCGATCTTTGCCTGAATAACTGGAGGTGTGGTAGCCATGATGCCAATGCTTCTGCATCTTCAAGACCAACCTCTGTGGCGATCTTATTAGTGAATCTTCAGAATCCCTCCTGAGCAAAACTGCTTCTATCACCCGTCGCGTTAAACTGATGACAGCCCTTTCCACTAAACATGCGGTTCGGAATGTGCATAGATGTCCTGACTAAACCGAGATTGAGGAAGCTTAGAGATTGCCAATGTTCCGATTAACTCAAAAACGACCATCCGATCTTTTCAAATTGCAGTCCGCACTTCGAATCGTTTTGGCAATCTTTTTTTGCACAACTACGCCAGTTTCATCTGCGCAGCTTCCGGCAGGAACACGGGATGCTTCCTCGCAGACACAACAGGACCCCCTCCGCTCACAGGCTTCGGAAGCGCTGGCCAAACAGGACTACGCCGCTGCTGTTAAGCTCCTTTCCACTCTTTCTGAGAAGAATCCGAAGGACGCCCAGGTCCTCTACAGCCTCGGATCAGCCCAGGATGCGTTGGATCAGATTTCAGAGGCTGAAGCCAGTTATCGCCTCGCCATCGCGGCCAACCCCAATCTCGTCGAAGCTCACCTAGCCCTCGGTCTTCTGCTCGCCCGCAACGGCAAAACGGCAGACGCTCACACCGAACTTGCCGCAGCGGCAGCCATCCCTGACGGCGATCCTTCCCTTCGCGCCCGCGCCTACCGGACTCTCGCGCGGCTCGATCAGGCCGGCAATCCCTCCGGCGCCAGTGATGAACTGCTCTCCGCTATCAAGATCTCCTCCGAGACCCCGGACGACATCCTTCTGACTGGCGAGCTGGCCCAGGCGACCGGCGACTCTGCCGGTGCCGAGTCCGCTTTTCGCCGTCTCCTCGCCGCGGACCCGAACAACTCTCAGGCCACCGCCGCCCTCGTCCATCTGCTTCTTCAACAAAAGAAAACCAGTGAAGCCGAGCCGCTTCTTGCCGGCGCACTAGAGAAACATCCCGACGATCCCACTCTGAGCGCCCAGCTTGCCTCGTTGTATGAAGCCCAAAATAAGCCAGCCCAAGCACTTCCCATCGTTGAGAAGCTACATGCGGCCCACCCCCAAGATGCCGCCATCACGCGTCTACTGGCCCGTATGTATAGCCGCACCAATCAATACGACAAGGCACTTCCGCTTTATGCCTCCCTCTCCGCAATCTCCCCTAACGATCCGACCTTGCTGGACGACCAGGCTGATACGCTTATTCGCCTTCGCCGGCCTGCAGAAGCCCAGACTCTCCTCCAACGCGCTGTGGCTAATCCTCAGGCCTTTCCAAACCCGGAGGCGTTCGGCGTGGCTGCCAGCCACCTCGCCTTCGCCGCCTCAGCCAACCATGACCCAGCCACCACCTTGCGCGCGCTCGAGTTACGTGGTAGAGTGCTGGCACCAACGCCGTCCACACTCTTTTTGGCGGCGACGGCGCACGACAAACTCCACCAGGTCAAAGAAGCATCTGACCTGTACAAACAGTTCCTGGCGGCGGCCAAAGGGCAATTTCCCGACGAGGAGTGGGAGGCCCGTCATAGGCTGGTCACCTTGGAACATATGAAGTAACGAGTTACCGGAACGATGTATTGAAGCGCTGTTCACTTTCGAGCTATAAGAAAGCCGTTGAGATTCACCCAAAGAAGTTGCGGTATAAGTCGACTCCATGAAGTTATGAAGCCAGACGCTCCCAACGAGGTGCGTTATGCGATTTACCCTACGGCCCGTTCTCTTCGTTCTTATCGTCTTTCTCTGCCCCACCCTTCACGCAGCAGGCATCGACAAATCCGTTGTACTCGACGAGCAGGCTCTCAACCAGCTCGAACAGCGTGCACAGCAGGCCAATCCTACGAGAACAGTGCTTTCTCTACACTGAGCTCGTCTCAGCAATGACCGATCTGGCCGGCAAAGAGATGCTTAATGGCGATCCTGATAGAGCAAGCGCGTTACTCAAACGAGTCGCTGAATATGCGCAGCTCATCCACATGAATCTTGCCCGCGATACCAAGCGTTTGAAGAACGCTGAGATGCTCATGCATCGGACAACCTACAAACTCAATGAATATCTGCACAGTGCATCGAGCGAAGACCGGCCGACCCTCCAGGCTACGCTCAAGCAGCTAAATCAGGTGCAGAACGAGCTCCTGACGCAGGTCTTCAATCACTAGCTCCTCGCTCGCTACAATCGCCATCATGCGCTGCGTTCTGGTCTTGCTTACTCTCGGTGTTCTTACCTTGCCCCTTCACGCTCAGCGATCCGAAGCCAGCCTCTCTGAGGGAGAAATCGAGCAGATACGTGAGTCAGCGTATATCGCCAATGACCGCATCATGGTCTTCATAAAACTGATCGACGTTCGGATTAAGACTCTCCAGGACCTCTATGCCAAGCCTCGCCGCCCCGGTCGCGAACAGGATACCCATGACCTCATGGAGCAATTCACCGCACTGGCTGACGAACTCAATGACAACCTCGATGACTACGGTCCACGTCACCGCGACATCCGCAAAGCGCTCCCCAAACTTGTCGATGCGGCAGAACGCTGGGCAACTGCCATCAAGACTCCTCCCGATAACGAAACCTATAAAGTGCAGCGCAAACTCGCCCTCGAGACCATACGCGATATCCGCGAAGAAGCAACTCAGATGATCGACGAGCAGAAGACCTGGTTCGCAGCTCATCCGCCGGAAAAGGAAACTCCGGGCACCAACCCCGATAACGCGCCCCGCTGATAATTTTCTGTGTCCTTACACAGCCTGTCTTTGACTCAGGCTCCGCCTCTCCCTAGTCTGGAGAGCAGACCAGCAAATGACAAGCTCATCTTCAACCTCCATTCGCGCCGGCCTCATCGGCTACGGCTACGCCGGCAAGACTTTCCATGCTCCTCTACTACGCGCAGTACCCGGTATCGATCTATCGGTCCTTGGCTCCAGCAACCCTCATCGAGTTCTCGCCGACATACCAGGCGTTACAGTATGTTCTGCCGAGGAAGCCGCAACTCACTCCGCTGTCGATCTCGTCGTCATTGCAACTCCGAACGAAAGCCACTACCCCCTCGCCGCCGCGGCGCTGCGCGCTGGCAAGCACGTTGTTGTCGACAAGCCTTTTACGCTCGATCTCGCGGAGGCCCGCGAGCTTGTGCGCATCGCCCGCGAACACAATCGCCTTCTCTCCGTATTCCAGAACCGACGATGGGAGAGCGATATCCTCGCGGCCAAATCAGTTCTCGCTTCCGGCGCTCTTGGCAAGGTCGTACATTTTGAGGCACACATGGATCGCTTCCGCCCATTGGTTCGCCAACGGTGGCGGGAAGATCCTGGGCCCGGTGCCGGGCTTTGGTTCGATCTTGGCCCGCACCTTATCGATCTGACCATCCATCTCTTCGGACTTCCCGATGCTGTCCTCGCGAGCTTCGCCAGTCTGCGTCCCGGCGGAAGAACAGACGACTGGGCACACGTCCAATTGATCTATCCCGAGATGCGCGCCATCCTCAACGCGACCCTGCTTTCTTCCGGTGGGCTACCTCGCACTTTTCTCCACGGCACTAAGGCCAGCTGGATGAAGTACGGTCCTGACCATCAGGAGCAGCAACTCGTGGAAGGCAAGATCGCGCCCGGCAGTCCCGGCTTCGGTGATGACTCCGATCCGGGCATTCTCATCGAAGGGGCGACTGGCGAGCGCACCGAGATTCCAACACCGCCGGCAGATCAGATCGGCTACTACGTCGGCGTGCGCGATGCCATCCTTGGCCGCGGGAAACTGCCGGTCTCCCCTGAGTCGGCCATCGCAGTCATGGCCATCCTCGAAACCACCTTCGCCTCTGACAAACAGGGGCGGCTTCTTACCCTTCCACTTACCACCGAAGAGCGGCTCGACTTCAACAAACTGGAACCCGGAGGGTCGCGGTAGCGAACTTCTCACAATATCCAACCGATGCCGGTCGACTCGACTGGCATGTTAATCTGGGATCACAGTGCACTCCCCGCTTGTCCCAATCTTTGAGGAGCAATATCGCGGCCTCCGTCCACGTGCGCCGATCCCTCCTTTCGACATCCGCTTCCGTCGGTTCACATCGCTAAACACAACCATCCGTTTGCGAGAAGGCCGCCTGCACGTCCGCCTATCCGATCTTCTCGAACACGCGCCTGAATCAGTGCACCACGCCATAGCGCACATCCTTCTGGCAAAGCTCTACAAGAAGCCGATAGCGCCCGCGCATGCCGACCGCTATCGTCGCCATGTCTCCTCCGAAGCTGTCTCTCGCCAGGCGGAACATGTGCGGCAGACCCGTGGCCGCAAGCGCATCCTTACACCTCACGGACACCATTACGATCTGAACGAAGTCTTCGACTCACTCAACGCGCGCTTCTTCCACGGCCTGCTCGGACGGCCCATCCTAACCTGGAGCGCTCACCACGCGCGCCGTATGCTCGGCCACTACGACGCTGCCCACAACACCATCGTTGTAAGCCGCGTCTTTGACCGTCCCGATACTCCACGCTCTGCCATCGAGTACCTGCTCTATCACGAGATGCTGCATCTCAAACACCCCGTCCGGGTCAAGGCTGGACGCCGCTGCGTCCACTCCCGCGAGTTCCAGGCGGAAGAGCGCCTCTTCCCTCATCTGGACGAGGCCAAAGCGTACCTCCGCTGCCTCTAAGTCACCTCACAAGAACGAAAGAGTGCCTTCTTTCAATCGCATCGTGATAGCATCCTTCCTTCAGGGAACCCTTCCGCACTTCCGACGCTAGCTGTCTGGCATCAGCTTCCAGTCCCACGGGCCGCGCACCACCCAATCCTAAAACTGATATGGATTACGGAGGATCGTCACTATGCCGCTGTTCAAACGTGCAACTGCTGAATTCTTTGGTACCTTCTGGCTCGTCTTCGGAGGTTGCGGCTCCGCAGTCCTCGCCGCCGCGTTCCCGCAGCTGGGCATCGGCTTTGTCGGCGTAGCCTTCGCCTTCGGACTTACTGTCCTCACTATGGCCTATGCCATCGGCCACATCTCCGGATGTCATCTCAACCCGGCGGTCTCCGTCGGCCTCGTCGTTGGCAAACGCTTCCCTGCGTCTGAACTTCTTCCCTATATCGTGGCCCAGGTCGTCGGAGCAATTGCGGCCTCGGGCGTCCTCTACTGCATCGCCAGCGGCAAGCCCGAGTTCACCCTCGCCGGAGGCTTTGCCTCCAACGGCTATGCGGCCCACTCCCCTGGCGGTTATTCACTGATGGCCTGCTTTATAGCCGAGGTCGTGCTTACTTGCTTCTTCCTTCTCGTCATACTCGGCTCTACAGACGAACGCGCCCCCAAAGGGTTCGCTCCAATCGCCATCGGTCTTTGCCTCACGCTCATCCACCTCATTTCGATCCCGGTAACGAACACTTCCGTCAACCCAGCGCGTTCGACCGGCCCCGCGCTCTTCGTAGGAGGATGGGCAATCTCCCAACTCTGGCTCTTCTGGATCGCGCCTATCCTCGGTGCCGCTATCGGTGGTGCCATCTCTAACTTCTTCTTCTCAGCACCGCAGCCATCGGTAACCGAAGAGCTCACCCGCTAAAGCGCAAATGACAGGCCCGTGTATTGACGAGTCGATTTGCTCGTCAATACACGGGCCTTCGTCTTTCTGCCTGGACTTCTACTCGACCTCGTTTTTGGCTCGGTATCCGTCGCGGGCAATAACTGAGTATTTCAACGGGTGATGTTTTTCATCCTGCATCTGCAGAGGGTGTCCCTCGTTGTCGACAAGCTTCACCTGAATCCGACGATAACTGCCATCGTTTTTGTTATTCGTAGGACGGTAGGTGAGGACGTATTGATTGCGGATCGAGTCATTGATCTGCGAGAAGACGTCCGGAAGCGCCCCCTGAAAGAGAGGGTTAAAACTCATGCCTCCCGTCATCCGGGCGAAAGTCTTCATCTGATTGTCAGCCTGCAGATAGTCCAGACGAGCGATGGAGCCCATGCCCCCCTGAGCATCGACGAGTTCTCTGACCAGAGCACCCGTGCCGATAGTAAAGATCGTGACGTTCGGAGTCGCCTTCACTTTGGCAAGTATCTTGTCTAGCGTGATGCGCGAGAACGTATCCCTGCCAGTCCCGATGAGAATGATGTATTTGCGTCCCTCGATGCGAGAGATCCGATCAAGGGTCTCATACAGAGCATCGAAGAGATTCGTATCGGAGAAGCCCGGAATCATCAATGAACTGATCGCGTCCCCTACGATCTGCTTGTTATTGGTGAAGTCGGTGAGGATGTGGGTTCGTAGATCGTAGGTAATGACAGCGATGTAGTCATCGGGTCGAAGGGTCTGAAAAAAAGTGTAAGACGCGTTCTGCATGTCGCGGATGAAGTAGTAGCTGTTTGCCGCGAACTCAAGCAACATGACCGCTGTAATCGGTGTCTGGGCCATTCGGACATTAGTGACCGTCTGAGGCACCCCGTCCTCGAGTACAAGGAAGTTTGGGGGCTTCAGACCAGGCACGAACTGGTGGGTCTTATCGAGAACGACGTTGACGTCCAGATTGACGATTGGAACGTCGACTCGGATCGAGTAGGTCTCGTTGTTAGGATTCTTGACCTTGGGCTCAACTGGCGCTGCTGGGGCGGGCGGCGGGGCCTTGTCATCCGCCTCCTTCTTCTTTTTGAGAACCATCGGGCCGGTATCGGTGTCGGGGCCAGCGGAGTCGTCGGGAGGCTTCTGCTGCGAGGCTGGAGGTGGCGGCGTATTCTGCGCAAGTGCAGTCACAGCAGGAAGAAACGAGAGACCTAGAGCAAGCAGAAGCGTGGAGACCGAGAGATACGTTCGAGAGGAAAAGATCATCATCTGCAACTTTACTCCGTCCTGTTGGACGCGGAACCGCGTTGTTTGGGATAGCCCTTTACTGCCGAGTACGTCCAAGAGACAAGATTCCCTGCTGGTATTGCAGGCGGGGACGCTCTAGTCTGGTAGACGTGACGACAAGAAGAAAGACGCGGTGGCTGGGATGCAGCCTTGCACTGGGCTGTGCGCTGTCGTGTGCGACATGGAACCCTGGCCTAGCCCAGACCACTGGAGTGGCAAGCGCAGGAATGGCCGGACTACCGCCCACCGCTGCCGCCGCGATGGGCGGATTTGGCGAAGCTAAAGTCTTCCCTCTTTCCCAAATAAAGCGTGGTATGCAGGGCGTCGCTTACACGGTCTTTGAGGGCGTAAATCCCGAGCCGATGCAAGTCGAGATTCTTGGAGTTCTAAAAGACTCCCTCGGGCCGGGCCAGGACATGATCCTCGCACGGCTACATGGAACCAAGCCGGAATTTACCGGTGTCGTTGCCGGTATGAGCGGGAGTCCTGTCTACATCGACGGCAAACTCGTAGGCGCGATTAGCTATCGCATCGGGCAATTCAGCAAAGAGCCTATCGCGGGAATCACACCCATTGAGCAGATGCTTGAGGTCCGTGACGGCGAAGTGCGACCAGCGGCCGCACGCGGAGAGAATCAAGGCGGAGTCCGCAACTCTGCTGCGACAGGTCTGCCTGCGGTAAATGCCGGTAGTGGCGTGGAGATGCAGGCAATGGAGACGCCCCTCGTCTTCAGCGGCTTCAGCCAGGAGACCGTGGATCGTTTCGGCGACAGGTTTCGCGCGATGGGGCTCACGCCCGTGGCCGGCCTCGGAAGCGCAGATTCCAAAGCTTCGCAGCCGGAGCCTCTGGTTCCCGGTTCCGCAGTAAGCGCGATTCTAGTGCGCGGTGATCTTTCGGTGGCAGGAACTTGCACTGTGACCTACGTGGATCCGACAAGACTGTTGGCCTGTGGGCACCCCATTACTCAGTACGGTCCCGTAGACATGCCCATGACGAAGGCGGCAGTCATAGCGACGCTCCCCTCTCCACTGAACGCATTCAAGATCGTGAATACGACCGAGACTGTAGGAGCGTTTACAGAAGACCGTGCTTCAGCAGTCATGGGAAGATTTGGCGCAAAAGCACGAATGATTCCTGTGACTGTACAGGTCGTTCAGCCGACCACACCGGGAACACCCGGTTCGCAAACGGCGACCAGAGAGAAGACCTTCCGCTTTGAGGTGCTGGACAACCGCCAGTTGACTCCGTCCGCAATGTTGGTCTCCATCTATCAGAGCCTGCAAGGTACGAACACCGCAGCAGCTGAAATGAGTTATCGACTCAACGGCGAGATTGAAGTGCAAGGACAATCGACGGTACGTGTGGCCGGTATCGTGGCGCAAAATGAGTTGTACCCCGCTGCCATCAACGCCGCTCTGTTGGTAAACGATCGATTCAACCGCGTATACGGAAATGCGCTCGACCAACCCGTTGTCACCGGTCTCAAACTTAAGATGGAAGGTATCCCGGAGCGGCGAACGGCTGTACTGGAGTCGGCCCGCCTCAATGCGATCGAGGCTCGTGCAGGCGATACGATCGACGCCGAGGTGACGCTCAGACCCTACCAGGCCGAACCTCGGGTAGTCCGGCTTAAGGTAAAGCTACCCGGGAGCCTCGGACCGGGTCCGGTACGGGTTCTTATGAGCGACGGGGCAACGCTGGACAGGCTGCTAAGTTCGGGACCGCAGGGCCAGGGTGCAATCGGCTTGACGGATGCGGTGGAGCAGATGAACCGGTTGCACACAAACAATCGGATCTATGTGACGCTGCTAAACCACGAAGCACAAGCTGTCATGGATGGTGAAACGATGCCCGGGGTGCCCCTCTCCATGGCGAACGTGCTGGCTCCCCTGAAAGATGCACAGCGAATGAAGCTGAATGGGGAGAGCGCGATCGAAGCTGCCTCGTCTGAGACCGGATATGCGGTTAGCGGATCGCAAGTGCTCACACTAACAATCAGGTAACCCCGGAAATACTGATCGGAATCTGTTTAGCCAACGAACGAAGCGAGCCAAGTGGCGAACGGCACCATGATGTAGCATCAATCCAGAGACGCCGGCGCTGATGCCGTGCGCAAGAAGGAACAAATCCCAGATGAGTGAGATTCATGGTCTGGCTGTGCACGCGGCCGGTGCGCATTTGCTGCCGTACAAGTTCGATCCAGGCGAACTGAAGGCAAATGAGGTTGAGATCAAGATCTCGCACTGCGGAGTGTGCCACAGCGATGTCTATCTGATCGATAACGACTGGGGAATCAGCAAGTATCCGTTTATTCCGGGCCATGAGATTGTAGGCACGGTAGTAGCTGCAGGCGACGACGTGCGGAACCTCACCGTGGGCGAACGCGTGGGTGTTGGCTGGCAGGCTGATAGCTGCGGCATTTGCGAATGGTGCAGGCAGGGAGACGAGCATCTTTGTGCGTTGGCGAAACCAACCTGCGTGGGGCGCAACGGTGGATTTGCAGACAAAGTAAGGGTCAACTCGCGTTTCGCCATACCCCTGCCAAAAGCCCTCGAGAGCGAGCATGCCGCCCCTCTGCTGTGTGGCGGAATTACGGTGTACAGCCCTCTTCGGAACCATGGGGTGCGGCCCTCCTCGCGAGTGGGTGTGATCGGCATTGGTGGGCTGGGACATATGGGGATTCAGTTTGCGAAGGCCTTTGGCGCTGATGTAACTGCCTTTTCAACCTCTAAGGACAAAGAGAGCGAGGCCCGCGAGTTGGGCGCGCATCATTTTGTGAGTACCCGCGACACCGGCGCTTTGAAGAAGGTGGCAGGATCGTTCGACTTGCTGCTCTCAACCGTCGGCGTAGACCAGGATTGGGCTGCATACGTAGGCGCCCTAAGGCCAAAGGGAGTGCTCTGTCTGGTCGGGGCTCCGCCCTCGCCGGTCTCACTTCAGGCATTTCCATTGATCGGTGGCCAAAAGGCAATCTCGGGTTCGCCGACCGGGAGTCCTCGCGACCTTTACGAGATGCTGGACGTAGCGGCAAGACATGATATCAAGGCGGTGACAGAGCGTTTCGCAATGGCCAAGGCAAACGACGCCGTGGCCAAGGTAAAGAAGAACCAGATCCGGTATCGCGCCGTGCTCGCGAACTGAAGACGGCCTCTGACGGTAGAAATGAAGAAGAGCGGAGGCGTTGCCCTCCGCTCTCTTGCGTGCATGTGCTTTAGACTCAGGGAACGATGATGCGACGTGATTTGGCGCTGGTTTGGACGATGGCGGCGATTCTGCCGGGTGCGATGTTGGCTCAGGGCACCAAGCTATGGACAGTAGACCGCTACGACTCGATGGAGCGGGGAACCCTGGATGGAGTCGCGATACGGAACGATGGACGGTTGGAGGCTGGACCGGCAAAATCGCTGATATATGACACAGGCAAAAGCTACGTATGGTCGCTCGCCAGCGACGGCGCGGGCAATGGATACCTCGGCCTGGGAGGAACAACAGCAGGATCGGCGATCGTGATGCGGGTCTCGCCAGACGGCAAGTCGACAAAGCTGCTTGAAGAGAAAGAACTCGCGGTACAGGCACTGGCCATGACTTCGGACGGAGCAGTGATCGCAGCGACCTCGCCGGATGGCAAGGTCTACAGAGTTAGGAGCGGTGAGGCTAGCAGCGCGGGTACGGTGGTCTTCGATCCTGCGACGACGGAGGAAAAGCCGAAGTATCTCTGGGATCTTGCGGTTGGCAAAGGCGGCGAAGTGTATGTCGCCGCTGGGGCACCGGCGGTTGTATATCGAATACCCGCTGGAGGCAAAGCGGAGGTGCTATTCAAGACCACCGACCAGCACATTCGATGCCTGGTGATGGCACCGGATGGAACGTTATGGGCCGGATCAGATGGCTCCGGGGTAATCTACCGAATCGACACAAAGACTCCCGGCGCAAAACCATTTGCAGCCTACGCGGCCCCTCGCCGTGAAATTACATCTCTGGCGATGGACAGCGAAGGAAACATCTACGCAGCCGGTGTAGGTGCGAGGGGCTCGACGTCGCTGCCGCCTCTGCCGGTGACCGGCAATGTAGGCGTGACGATAACGTTCGCGCAGCCTGGATCGTCTTCCGCCGCCGGTTCAAACTCACTAGTGCCTGAAGGCAGCGAGATCTATCGAATCGCAAAGGATGGCACGCCCCAGCGGCTCGTGGCCCTGAAGGATGACGTGGTCTATGCGCTTACGTTTCGCGATGGATCACTCTTTGCGGCGACCGGCAATCGTGGACGACTGTATCGCGTAGACGTAAAGATGCCGGGTCGATTCACCGATGTGGCTCATCTGGAGGCCGCACAGGGCATGGCGTTTGCTGCCGCAAAAGACGGCCTGATGGTCGCCACGAGCAACAGTGGCAAGCTATTTAGGCTCAATGACTCAGCAGCGAAGGAATCGATATACACCAGCGAGGTCTTCGATGCCCTGGCTTACTCCCAGTGGGGCCGTGTTGAGACACGCGCTGACGGCGCACCGCAAGGCCATGAGCTTTGGGTGCGAAGCGGCAATGTCGAGAGTCCATTGATGGGATGGAGTGACTGGTCTCGCGTGAACGCCGATGGCGCGGTGTCCGTTCCGGCCGGAAGGTACGCGCAATGGAAGGCCGTACTACGCCCAGTTGCGGGAGCCGAAGGTTCGATTGATGCAGTAGGCTTGAACTATCTCACCAGAAACGTGGCTCCGGTAGTCGACGAGATTGTGGTCCAGCCGGGTGCGCGGATGCCGACAGGCGGTGGCGTTCCTCCCAGCACAACGGTTCAGGTGGCGTTCCCACAAGCAGCCGGTGCCTCACCTGTGGTTGTCTTTCCCCAGGACGCAAATACAACTCCGCTGACGGCACAAAAAGACAGAACTGCGGTCACCACACGATGGCTGGCTCACGATGACAACGGCGATGACCTCATGTTCAGCGTGTGGTATCGCGGTGTAGGTGAAAAAAACTGGCGGCTGCTCAAAGATAAGATCAGCGAACGCTTCCTGAGCTTCGACGCTTCCCTGCTTCCCGACGGTCAGTATGAGTTGAAAGTCGTGGCGAGCGACGCGCCGGTGCATACGGATTCAGAGGCACTCACCGGCGAGCGTGTGGGCTCCGTGTTCGTTGTGGATTCGACACCTCCAGTGCCGGGCACGCTAACGGCGGCGTTGGTGCCGAGTGCAACCGGTCAGTCCGCTCAGCAAAAGATCCACGCAATGGTTGAAGTGCGCGATGCAACTTCACCGATTGCGCATGCCGAATACTCAGTAGATGCGGGGCCGTGGCAATACTTGGAGCCTGTCGGTCGGGTCTCGGATTCGCAAACAGAGCGCTATGACTTCACGGCTGAGGTCCCGCAAACGACTACGCCCGTGACGGATGCAAAGGAACATGTAATCGCTGTGCGCGTCTACGACCGCTACGAGAACATGGCAGCGGTCAAGGCGGTGGTTCGTTGACAGAGGGCATTGCGGAGCAGACGAAGAAGGGTATTGGCCGATTCAATCTTTACGACCCGGACTTCCTCCTGCTTGTTGTCGATCTCATCGGAACGTTCGTCTTTGCGGTGGAAGGTGCGCTGGCGGGAATCAATGCAGGGCTCGACATCTTTGGATTGCTGGTTCTGTCGTTCGTTACGGCACTCGGTGGAGGCACCATTCGCGACCTGCTGATCGGCGCTATTCCTCCGAACAGCATCCGTGACTGGAGATATGCCGCGACTGCCTTCTTGGGCGGTCTCGCAGTCTTCTGCTTCCATCCGTTGTTCGAGAGAGTACCGGTACAGCTGATGGTGACGCTCGATGCGGCTGGCCTTGCGCTGTTTGCTGTTGCGGGAACGGGAAAAGCACTGGAGTTCGGAATTACTCCGCTGCTGGCCATCATGATGGGAGCCGTGACGGGTGCGGGTGGCGGCACCGTGCGGGACATTCTCCTTGCACAGATTCCGGGCGTGCTGCATTCGGACGTGTATGCAGCAGCTGCACTGGCGGGTGCAGTCGCGGTTGTCGCTGGGATTGCAGCGAAGCTCCGCAGAGGATGGGCGATGAGCATCGGCGCAGCGGTGTGCTTTCTACTTCGGATGGTAGCCGTCCGGCAACACTGGAATCTGCCCAAGGTCCTGTTTCACTGAGTGCGAATAGTAAGCTGGGAACCGATGAGATTTGAACTATTTATTGCGGCGCGGTATCTGCGAGCCAAGCGGCGTCAAGCGGTCGTGGGTGTGATCACCGCAATCAGCGTCCTCGGCGTGACTGCGGGCGTGGCTTCGCTGATTATCGCGCTGGCAATTACGAATGGCATGCGACGCGACATGCAGGAGAGGCTCCTTGGATCGACTGCCCACGTTGACCTGATGCGCGTAGCCGCAGATGGTATCAGGGACTGGCGGCCGCTGCTGGAACGGTTGCGCAAGGTTCCGCATGTAACCGCGGCGGCGCCTGGACTGTATGGCCAGGTGCTGATCTCACGGGGAGCGCAGAAGCGGCGGTGGCCTGATCAAAGGTGTAATTCCAGAGGACGAGAAAACCGTTGGAGACCTCCTGCAGAAAGTGACCGAGGGATCCGCAGCTGCATTGGAGCCGCTCATTGGTTCGGCGTCCCCAACCAATCTAGACGACCCTAACGCCCCAAACGCCTTCAACGGCGCGCCGCCTATAGTCATTGGACGGGACTTGGCCGACACAATTGGGGCAAGGTAGGGGACACGGTGATGGTAACGAGTCCGCACGGTGAACTAAGCCCCCTGGGATGGATGCCGCGAGTATCAACGCTTCGTCATCGCCGGAATCTTCAAATCGGGTTTCTATCAGTACGACTCGAGCTATGCCTTCATCAAGCTCAAGGACGCGCAAAAGCTCTTCAGCGAGCCCGATCTGATCTCGGTGATCAGCTTCAAGGTGGACGATCTGTACAAAGCGGATAAGGTCGCACAGGCGATCGAAACCGAGGCCGGCAAGGGTTTTCAGACGACAAGCTGGATGGAGCAGAACCGCGAGCTGTTTCGCGCACTGAAGTTGGAGCAGATTGTCACGTTCATCGTGATCGCACTGATCGTGTGCGTGGCTGCTCTGAATATCCTGATCGCGTTGACCATGATGGTGATGGAGAAGACGCGCGACATCGCTGTGCTGATGAGCTTCGGCGTAACCGAGATGCAGGTGCGACGGATCTTTCTATTGCAGGGTTTATTGATTTCGGTGATCGGAACGGCTCTGGGACTGATCCTTGGCTACGCACTCAGCTGGATTGGTGGACACTACAGATTCATTCACCTGGATGCCTCGGTTTACTCGATCGACTACTTGCCGTTTGCTCCCCGCATTTGGGATGCTGTGATTGTGGCGGCGGTCTCGCTCGGCGTGAGCCTTGCGGCAACTCTTTATCCGAGCGGAAGCGCGGCAAAGATATTGCCTGCGGAGGCACTGCGCTATGAGTGAGTTTCGCTTGAAGTATGGGCAAGTTTCGCCGGAGGGCATCGCGAAGCTGCGAGAATTGGAGCATTGGGTCAATCCAGACAGCGGGCTGGAGCATTCTTTGCGGGAGTTGGTGAAGTTGCGGGCTTCGCTGTTGAATGGCTGCGAGGCATGTGTAAGGGTGCACACCGCAGAGCTGCGTGAACGCTGGAGAGAGCGAGGAGCGGATCGCCGGCGTGGCGGAGTGGCGCAAGTCCCAGGCCTATACAAAGCGTGAGAGGGCCGCGCTGTCCTGGACCGAAGTGGTGACGAATATTCAGGAGGGGCATGCTCCGGATGCGTCTACGAAGAAGTGAAGGCCGTCTTCAGTGACGTGGAGACTGTGAATCTCACGCTGGCGATTGCGACGATCAACGCGTGGAACCGAATGGCGATCGCGTTGGGCAGGCGTCCTAGCATCGAGGTGGCAAAGTGAGCAAAGGGATTCAGGGGTCACTCGGAGACAGCAATGAACCCGTCTCTCCCTCTCTAGATGGCGATTTTAGAGGACAACCCTTCCCGGAATGCCTGGGGCCACGCGTCGTGCTGCGAGCTGAAGGACTAACCAAGGTCTATCCCGCGGTAGCAGACTCGGCGCAGGGAGAAGTGGAGCTGTTTCGAGGTCTGGATCTGGTAGTGCATGCCGGTGAGATGGTGGCGATTGTCGGTGAGAGCGGCGCGGGAAAGAGCACGCTGCTGCATCTGCTGGCCGCGTTGGACAAACCGACCGCGGGAGAGGTGTAGTGCGGAGAGGCGCGGCTGAGCCGGTTTACGTCGAAGCAGGCTTCGGAGTTCCGCAACCGCGACGTTGGGTACGTCTGGCAGTTTCACTATCTGCTGCCGGAGTTTACGGCGCTGGAGAATGTAGCCATGCCTCTGCTGGCCCGGGGGATGGGGCGGGCGGCGGCGCTGGAACGGGCCGGATACTGGCTGGGTGAGGTTGGGCTCGGGTCTCGCGGGCATCATCGGTCGGGAGAACTGAGCGGCGGCGAGCAGCAGAGGGTGTCACTGGCGCGGGCGCTGGTGACCGAACCCAGGATTCTGCTGGCGGATGAGCCGACCGGGGACCTGGACACGCAGACCGGACGAGGCGGTATTTGAGTTGATTCAGGGATTGCATCGAGCACATGGGCTAACCAGCGTGCTGGTGACGCATAACCTTGATTTTGCAGGGAGATGCGACCGGATGCTGCGGCTGAAGGATGGGCGGCTGGAGGACTCAAAAGTGGTAAATTGACGCCTCGAAGCGCTTACGCCGACCCTGACGACCGTTCATAGCGGAACCAGAGCAGTTTCGAACCCCTTTTTCACATATTGCGTCGAATAGGTATTGATGTAGTGTAAGCAGTAACTTTTGCGGGATATAGCACAAGTTGACGCGGCGACTACACTAGTAGCAGTGGATGGGATGCGCCGCAGCAAGAGCGGTAGCACCCAAAGTGTTCTCTTGGCGGGCAGGTAGACGCAGGGAATGGTAGTGGTAATGGCGCCATCGACGGCTCCCAGGGCCTGGAGGTGGTGGCCGGGTTCGAAGGGGAGAACATGTTCGAACGCTACACAGAGAAAGCGCGGCGGGTGATCTTCTTTGCCCGCTACGAGGCAAGTCAGTTCGGGTCACCTTACATCGAAACAGAACACCTGTCTGCTGGGGCTGCTCCGGGAGGACAAGGCGCTGACGAACCGCTTTTTGCGGTCGCACGCGTCGGTGGAATCGATACGCAAGCAGATTGAAGGACATACGACGATTCGGGAGAAGGTTTCGACCTCGGTCGATCTGCCGCTTTCGAACGAGTGCAAGCGGGTGCTGGCGTATGCTGCCGAAGAGGCCGAGCGGCTTTCGCACAAACATATTGGGACGGAGCATCTGCTGCTGGGCCTGCTGCGCGAAGAGAAGTGCTTTGCTGCGGAGATTCTGACGGAGCGTGGGCTTGCGGCTGCCGGCGATCCGCGAGGAGCTGCAGCGGACGACGCAGGAGAAGGCGCCTTCGTCGCAGTCGAGCAAGAGCGCAGCGCGGCGAGCAGAGCATGCTGGCGGAGTTCTCGCGCGATCTGACGCAGAGCGCGATGGATCAGCAGCTTGATCCGCTGGTCGGCCGCGATGCCGAGGTCGATCGCGTCATCCAGATTCTGTGCCGCCGGACGAAGAACAATCCGGTGCTGATCGGCGAGCCGGGTGTGGGTAAGACGGCCATCGTCGAAGGACTGGCGCAGAAGATCGCCGACGGCGAGGTGCCCAGCTTCCTGGCGGACAAGCGCGTGCTGGCGCTCGATCTTTCGCTGATCGTTGCGGGCACGAAGTATCGCGGCCAGTTTGAAGAGCGGCTGAAGACGATCATGAAGGAGCTGATGGAGAATCAGAACTCCATCGTGTTCATCGACGAGCTGCACACGCTGGTTGGCGCCGGATCGGCGGAGGGATCGCTCGATGCGGCGAACATCCTGAAGCCGGCGCTGAGCCGCGGCGAGATTCAGTGCATCGGCGCGACGACTCCGGCGGAGTATCGCAAGTCGATCGAGAAGGACCGCTCGCTGGAGCGGCGCTTCCAGGCCGTGAAGGTTCCGCCTCCGAACGAAGAGGATGCGATCAAGATCATCATGGGGATCAAGGACAAGTATGAGAAGTTTCATGCTGTCAGCTACACGGACGATGCGATTACGTTCTCGGTGTCGCACTCGAGCCGTTATATTCCCGACCGCTTCCTTCCGGACAAGGCGATCGACCTGATCGACGAGGCGGGCGCGCGGGTGAAGCTGCGGCAGACTTCCCTGCCCGAGGAGCTGACCGAGGTCCAGAAGCGGATCAAGTTCATCGTGCACCGCATGGAGAACGCGATTGCGAACCACGAGTTCGAGAAGGCGCGGTTCTACTCGGACGAGGAGCGCAAGGAGCGCGAGAATCTGCGGGCGCTGCGCGACAAGTATCACCTCGATGACTCTTCGGCGGGCATCGTGACGCGCGAGGACATCGAGGATGTGGTGAGCCGCTGGACGGGCGTTCCGATTACTTCGCTGAAGGAAGAAGAGACGCAGCGGCTGCTTGCGCGTGGAGGAAGAGCTGCACAAGCGCGTGATCTCGCAGGAGAAGGCGATCTCGGCGCTGGCGCGTGCGATTCGCCGTTCGCGGGCCGGTCTCAAGAATCCGGCTCGGCCAATCGGAAGCTTCCTGTTCCTTGGGCCGACCGGCGTCGGAAAGACGGAGATGGCGCGCACGCTGGCGCAGTTCCTGTTTGGCAGCGAGAAGGCGCTGATCCGGTTCGATATGTCGGAGTTCATGGAGAAGCACTCCGTGAGCAAGCTGATCGGTTCGCCTCCGGGATATGTGGGCTACGAAGAGGGCGGACAGCTGACGGAGCGCGTGAAGCGCAATCCGTACTGCGTGGTGCTGCTGGACGAGATCGAGAAGGCGCATCCGGATGTCTTCAACCTGCTGCTGCAGGTGTTTGAAGACGGGCAGCTGACCGACGGCCTGGGCAACACGGTCGACTACAAGAACACGATCATCATCATGACCTCGAACATTGGCGCGAAGCACCTGCAGAAGCGGCAGGGGCTGGGCTTCCAGAGCGAGAAGGAAGACATGGTGCTCGACAAGATGGAAGAGCTGGTGAGGGGCGAGGTCAAGCGCACCTTCAATCCGGAGTTCCTGAACCGTCTGGACGAGATCATCATCTTCACGTCGCTCAACGGATTCGGACCTGATGCAGATCCTCGAGCTGCTGGTGCAGCAGTTGAACGTGAACCTGGTGCACAAGGCGATCACGATCTCGGTGACCGACGATGCGAAGAAGTGGATTATCGAGAAGACGGCTTCGGATCGCACCTACGGTGCGCGGCCTCTGCGCAGGGCGCTGCAGAGGTACGTCGAGGATCCTCTGTCGGAGGCGCTGATCGCAGGCGGCATCGTGCAGCGGCCGGCGTTCCTCGAGGTCTACATGGAGAACAACCAGCTGTTCTACCGGCCGATCTCGAGCGACGGCGAAGAGAAGGTTGCGGGCCTTGCTCTCTCAACGGTGTAGAACCCTTCGCAACTTCGATCACGGTACGCCCCGGCACTTTTGCCGGGGCGTATTGTTTTAATCGTTCCTCAAATTCGACCGGAAGACAAAACATGCCTATGGATCGTCGAGAATTTGCCGCGCTGCTCCCCGCACTGCTTGCCGCGCACTCCGCTGCGGCCGCACAAACTGCCAAGATGCCCATTAGCCGCGGTCGAGTCCGGAGCCTACAAGCCAGGTCCGGCAAGGAGCGGATCGCTCCCGAAGAGAACATCCCGGGCCTACACGAGAGGAATCCTGAAAGCGGGCAACATACAACTAGAGATTCATGAGACAACGCAGGAGGTCGGCGCTCCTCATGAGCCGGAGGAGACCCACCTGCACAGCGAATTATGGCTGGTACGTGAAGGCACCATTGAGCTGACGATAAACGGTGTAGCTCGAAAATTGGAAGCTGGGGATATTGGAATCTGTGTCGCTGGGGACAAACACTATCTTCAAAACGCCGGCAACACGCCAGCGACCTACTTCGTGGTGGCAGTCGGTCCCCCGGAGTAGGTCGCGGCGATTCCTGACTGAAGGTACTTACACGAGCGACTTCGCCGACTTTACGGCGCTGCCAACCGCATCTGAGACCGACTCAACAACGTCGCTGGCATGATCGCTGGCCTTATCCGCATAGCGCGAAGCCTGTCCGCGCGCGCGTTTGATGGCGTCCTGAGCTTCGTCGCTAAAGCGTTCTGCCTGCGCCTTTGAGATAATCGCCGGCGTCCTTCAGATGTTCGCTGGCGTCATCTACGGCGCTCTCGACGCCCTTGCGTGAGCTTTTTGCGTGTACGTTCGCCGCTCTGCGGGGCATAAAAAGGGCGATCGCAGCTCCGGCCGAGACCCCGATTCCAAAGGCAAGCCAATAGTTCTTTGCACTCATGTTGAGTTAACCCTCTTTCGCGCGCCGTGGCACACTGTTTGTTTAGGATTCCCGACCATCGGCTTTGGTTGGCCCCTTTCAATCAAGCACATCCGAACCATGAGCGGTAATGACGAAGAACATTCCGGCAGCAGCAAGTATCCCACCCCGCGACATATTTCATTCTAGAGTGACTCTTTGAGGTGTCTCCTTGAAATCTTTCCTGATTATTGCTGCCTTTATTGCCATGGCCATCGCCCCCGCATTTGCCGCCCTAAATGTCTTTACTGAGAAGAACCGTCTCTACCCCGTCAATCCAGATCGGCCAGTTCTCTCGCCCGGACAAAGATTCGCGTGAACATGGCGCGGTCGAGGCGTCCAGTATTGGTATTGCGCAGCGAAGGGTGATAGCTGCAGAGCAGATGGATGCCGTTTGGCAGCAAATAGGTGGCGCCATGGGCGAAGCGGTAGGCGGACTTGCGCTCGATGACACCCTGCAGAAAGCAGATAAGCAAGGTAGCCGTCAAAGGCAATCTTTCCCAGGCAGACGACAACGCGGAACCGCGTCGAGCTGGCCAATCTCAGCTGTCAGGTGCACGGAGCAGTTGCGAATCTCCTGCGGCGTGGGCTTATCGCCGGGCGGAGCGCAGCGAACAACGGAGGCGATCCAGGCGTTGCGGAGACGAAGGCCATCGTCGCGTGAGATCGCTTCGGGCTGGTTGGCAAAGCCGGTCTCGTGGAGGACGGGATACATGAAGTAGCCGGAGCCATCGCCGGTAAAGGGTCGGCCGGTGCGGTTGGCGCCATGGGCTCCGGGAGCGAGTCCGAGGATGAGGACGCGGGCGCGAGGATCGCCGAAGCCGGGAACTGGGCGGGCCCAGTAGGTCTGGTCTTGGTAGGCGCGGCGTTTGGTCTCGCCGATGCCTTTGCAGTAGGTGCGAAGGCGGGGGCAGCGTTCGCAGGTGATGATGGATTCATGAACTTGAATGAACGGGGAGGAAGGGGCTTTGCGGCTGTGCGTGTCACTGCATCCCATGATAGTGGTATCGGCCCCGACATGCGAACCTGCGAGAAGACTGGCGTTTCCGTAGAATTCTCTGTTGGCTGCGAAATTGACACAGGTGGTGGGTTGGAAGATCCAAGACTGAGTCGAATGTACGCGGCGCTGATACGCAGCGATTCGCCGAATGGCGCCGCCAAGTGTGGCACGCCAGCCGTGGTGCGCTCCGGCGTCAGTAACCATGGTCGCTTGGCCATGCGTCTTGTTGGTGCTGGCCTTTGGATGGCGCGAGCACAAGAGAGGACGCTTCGCTCTGTTGAAAGCCGAGTTGAAGCGTCCGGCCGCCTTCGAGAGTCGCTCCTCCTCCCCAGCCGGGAGGACAGGATGCGATTGTGCTTGAGCGATCGCCTATCGAGTGCCAGCACGATGCCGGAGTTTCTTTCGGCGACCCTGCTGCCCGGGCGAGGGATGAATGTTCTGCAGATTACGGCATTCGTTCCATCGAAGGGAGAGGTGGAACTGCTGGCATCGCCGCCTCTGGCTGAGCTGCCACCATCATGAGCGGCACCGGCGCGGACACGAATGGGGCTGAGAGCCTGACGATGGGCGCTGCGATTGAAATGCCTTGGGCGGGCAGAATCTATGGCACGGCCGTCGGAAACGGCCTGATCACGACATGGAACGGCGAGAGCATTCACCTTCCCGCTGAACGCCATAGCGGCGTTCCCGTATCCACTGGCGGGCTATTCTTGCGAAGGGCATCAACTTCGGTGAAGACCAACGTGATGCCGGACGGGGGCGAGGCGAGGCCGTTTACGATGCGGTGACTTCGACGGATCATTGGCCCTCTCGGGTGCAGATTTCGACAAGCGTACAGCTGAGTGGCCGTGCCCTGGAGATGAAGGTCGTGGCGCTCAATACAGGGAATGAGCCTCAGCCGATGGGCATAGGCTGGCGACCACGATTTGCAATTCTGAATAGGGACCGTCGAGGCTCTGATGCTGCGGCTGCCAAGCGCCATGCGCGCCGAAGTTCAGCGACCGGCACACAGGCATTCCGAGCGGACGCCTGCTGCCGGTAGCCGGCACAGAATATGACTTCACCGCACGACGGGGCGCCGCTCGGCTCGCTGAGCCTGGATGACACGTTCGTGCAACTGCGGCAGGCCCTCTGGATAACGGCCCCGTGGCTGAGCTGCGCGACGCCGCAGACAACTATGGACTGCGCATCACCATGCTCAGCACCTCCATCAAGGCCATCCATGTAGCGGCACCTGCCGACGGTAACTTTATCGTCATAGCACCGCAGTTCAACTACGACGATCCCTTCGGCCGCGAATGGCCAAGAGACGAAGATACCGGAATGGTCGTCCTGCAACCGGGACATTCCGCGACCTGGAAGATTCGGTTGGAGATATTCGCCTTGATCTCAAACTCAGATGGACGGCTATAAACGGGGTACCTCAAAGGCGGTCTGCTGGTTTGACCCTCCGCAACCAAGCCTCGTACAGTAGTAGAGAGGCGCGTGCCGCGCAGTCCCGGACCGAGCGAGTGACACAGCGGCGTAATTTGACGCGACCCATTGGAAGGCATGGATTTGACCCCGACTGAGACGACAGAGACGAATGCGACTGCCGAACAGCAGTCCGAAGTAGCGCATACGCACGCCCACACGATCACGATCATGACCACGAGCACCATCAGCATGGCCCGTCGCTGAACCCGGAACTGACCCGAGAGATTGAGGTCGAGGTCGGCGCCGATGAGGTTTCGAAGACCTTCAAGGGCGTGGTGAAGCGCTACCAGAAGCTGGCGCGCATTCCCGGCTTCCGCGCGGGCAAGGTGCCGGAGTCGCTGGTGCGCTCGAAGTTTGCCAAGGAGCTGCGCCAGGAGGTTCTGGAGAGCCTGGTTTCGGAGCGGTTCCGCAAGGCGATCGACGAGCAGAAGCTGCGCCCGATCTCGGAGCCGCAGCTGCTGGACCTGCAGCTGCACGACGGCCAGCCGCTGAAGTTCAAGGCGGCGTTTGAAGTTGCTCCCGAGATCGACATCACGGGCTACGACAGCGTAAAGGTTGCGCAAGCCCGATGTTGCGCTGACCGAGGACGAGTACCAGGCGGAGCTGAGCCGCGTGCTGGACAGCCACGCGACGGTCGAGCCGGTTGAAGAGGACCGCGCGCTGGTCGATGGCGACTGGGCAGAGATTCAGTTTCAGCGGCGAGGTGAAGGATCTGGCCCAGACGGTGACCGAGGAAGGCGTCGAGAACGCCAGCAAGCACGAGCCCGATCACCGGCGAGGATGTGCTGATCGAGATCGGCGGCAAGAATACCCTGCCTGCCTTCAACGAGGCGCTGCGCGGCGCGAAGCCGGGCCAGGAGCTGACGTTCGAGGTCGACGTATCCGGCGGACTTCGGCGAGCCGCGGCTTGCAGGCCAGACCGTGAGCTACGACGTGACCGTGAAGGCATCAAGAAAAAGACCTATCCGGAGCGCGACGCGGAGTTCGCCAAGCAGCTCGGCAACTACGAGAGCTGGGAAGACTTCGAGACCAAGCTGCGCGAGCATGGCATCCGACCGCAAGAAGAATGCGCTGGAGAGCCAGGCGCGAGACAAGATGCTCGACGAGCTGGTGCAGCAGCTTCCAGTTCCCTGTTCCCGAGTCGTTCGTGCAGCAGCAGGTGGACGCGCGGCTGGACCGCGGCCTGCGCGCGCTGGCGCAGCAGGGGATGACGGCCGAAGACTATGCGCAAGCTGGACTTCGGCCGCCTGCGCGAGGCGCAGCGCGACCAGGCAGTGAACGAGGTGAAGGCTTCGATGATCCTGGACAGGATCGGCGAGGCCGAGAAGCGTTGACGGTCAGCGACGAGGATCTGGATCGCGAGCTGCTGATGCTCTCGCTCCAGTCGCGCGAGCCTCTGGAGACGCTGCGTGAGCGGCTGACCAAGGATGGCGGCCTGGACCGGATTCGCGAGCAGATGCGCCGCGAGAAGACAGCAAGCGTGCTCTACGAGAAGCTGGCCTCGTAGAGTAATCCCCTTAGCTCACAACCCGGCATCAACGACAAAAAGAAAGAGAGCGTTATGGGACTGGTACCGATGGTGATCGAGCAGACGAGCCGGGGCGAACGCGCCTACGACATCTACAGCCGTCTGCTGCGCGACAACATCATTTTTCTGGGCACGCCGATCGATGACAACATCGCGAACGTGATCATTGCGCAGATGCTGTTTCTGAGCGGCGAGGACCCGGAGAAGGACATTCAGCTGTACATCAACTCGCCCGGCGGTTCGATCACGGCCGGGCTCGCGATCTACGACACGATGCAGTACATCAAGAACGACGTGGTGACGTTCTGCATCGGTCAGGCGGCGATCATGGGCGCGTTCCTGCTGATGGCGGGCAAGAAGGGCAAGCGGTTCGCGCTGCCGAACTCGCGCATCCTGATCCACCAGCCGTCGATGGGCGGGCTGAGCGGACAGGCGACCGACATCGACATCCACGCGCGCGAGATTCTGCGCATTCGCGAGATCACCAACAAGCTGATGAGCGCACAGCACGGGCCAGACGCTGGAGCGGATCGAGCGGGACGTCGAGCGCGACTTCATCATGACGGCCCCGCAGTCCAAGGAGTACGGCATCATCGACGACATCATCGACCGGCCACGCACATAGTTAGTGGCATTTTCTGCTCGAAAGCCCGGACTTATGGTCCGGGCTTTCGCTATCTTGTAGACACTCTCGCATTCGTAATCAGGGTGGATACTGCCGTAACCTTCGGCTGTCCGCTAATCGTTTCAAACGGGTGTAAACTGTAACAGCAGTTGTTGCACGCTACCAGGAGTCGTCGCATCTATGAAAACGTCCCGGGGCTCAGACGAATCACTTCGTTGCTCGTTCTGCCATAAGTCGCAGGATGCCGTTGCCAAGCTGATCTCTTCTCCTTCCGACTATCCGCGAGCTTACATCTGCGATGAGTGCGTGGCGGTCTGCAACTCGATTCTCGAAGACGACCGCACCGAGGCACAGCCCGGCGCCGCGCCGGCTCACCTGCCGAAGCCGCAGGAGGTCAAGGCGTTTCTGGATGAGTACGTGATCGGTCAGGACACAGACGAAGAAGAAGCTGGCGGTCGCGGTCTACAACCACTACAAGCGCATCCAGATGAACAAGACGCGCGGCAACGATGTGGAGCTGGCGAAGTCGAACATCCTGCTGGTAGGCCCGACGGGTTCGGGCAAGACGCTTCTGGCGCAGACGCTGGCGAAGATGCTGGACGTGCCGTTTGCGATCGTCGACGCGACGACGCTGACCGAGGCCGGCTATGTCGGCGAGGACGTCGAGAACATCATTCTGAAGCTGCTGCAGGCTGCCGATGGCGATGTGCGCGCGCGCAGAGCGGAATCATCTACATCGACGAGATCGACAAGATCGGACGCAAGGACGAGAACCCCTCCATCACCCGCGACGTCTCCGGCGAGGGCGTGCAGCAGGCGCTGCTGAAGATTCTCGAAGGCACGGTCGCCAATGTTCCGCCGCAAGGCGGACGCAAGCATCCGCACCAGGAGTTCACGGCCGTCGATACGACGAACATCCTCTTCATCTGCGGCGGCGCATTTGTCGGCCTCGAAAAGGTGATCGGGCGGCGCGTCGGCAAGAAGGCGCTGGGCTTCACGGCCGATTGCCGATCCGGACGCGAAGGACGGCGATGTGACGCCGATCCGCGCGCAGCGCGACTCCGAGCTGCTGCGTCAGGCCGAGCCTCAGGACCTGCTGAAGTATGGCCTGATTCCGGAGTTTGTCGGCCGCCTGCCGGTGCATGGGCATTCTGGACGAGCTGGACGAGGCCGCTCTGATCGAGATTCTGACCAAGCCGCGCAACGCGATCCTGAAGCAGTACGCCAAGCTGTTCGACTTCGAGGGCGTGAAGGTCACCTTCACCGACGAGGCGGCACGGGCGATTGCGCGCGAGGCGCTGCAGCGGAAGGTGGGCGCGCGCGGCCTGCGAATGATCCTCGAAGAGCTGATGCTCGACCTGATGTATCACGTGCCAGGCAACAAGAAGGTCAAGGAGATCGTCGATCACGGCGGCGATGGTGAAAAACCGAGATCTGACGCTTCCGATGCTGCTGGAGAAGGCAGGCTAAGCGGAAACCAATCCGCTGAAGTCGCTCTGGATTTCAATCTATAGAATCTGTGTGCGATTTCCACCGATGCGATAAGTGTGCCGCAGTGGGTTCGGCTGCTTCTCTGCTACTTTTTCTGTATCCGCACAGCAGCCTGTCAGGCATTACAATCACCTGAAACCGGACACCGATGCATCGTTGCGGCGGTTCGAGCGTCTAATCGGGGAGAGCGATGACAAATCCAATCTAAAGAAACGCTGAGCGGCGGCATTCGAAAGCTTCCGATGATGCCCATCCGCGACATGGTCATCTTCCCCCACATGATGACGCCGTTTGTCGTCGGCCGCGAATCGAGTGTGCGGGCTCTCGAAGAGGCGCTCTCCGGCGACCGGAAGATCTTCCTGGCGACGCAGCATGACGCCTCCGTCGACGAGCCGAACGCCGACGATATCTACGCGACCGGCACCATCGGCAATATCGTCCAGAGCGTCAAGATGCCGGACGGCAATATCAAGGTGCTGGTTGAGGGTGTGGAGCGCGCGCGAGCGATCGAGATGAACGACGTCGACGGCTTCTTTGTCGCGACCGTGCGCACCGGCAAGACGCAGCTGGAGCTGACCCCGCAGGTCGAGCAGCTGATGCAGCGGGTTCACTCGCTGTTTGAGCAGTACGTGAAGCTGCAGCAGTCGCTGAACTACGAGACCATGGCCGCCAGCGTTCGCTCGGACGAGCCCGCGAAGCTGGCCGATACGATCGCCGCAAACCTGCAGCTCTCCATCGAAGAGAAGCAGCAACTCCTCGAGGTCTTCGATCCGGAGCAACGGCTGGCTCGCGTTGGCGATGTGCTGGATCTCGCGATCGAGAAGCTGAACATGGACCGCACCATCCAGTCGCGCGTGAAGCGGCAGATGGAGAAGGCGCAGAAAGAGTACTACCTCAACGAGAAGATCAAGGCGATCCAGAAGGAACTCGGGCGCGGCGAGAAGTCAGAGTTCGATGAGCTGAAGAAGAAGATCGAAGCCGCCGGAATGCCGAAGGACGTTCTGGAGAAGTCGCTGCAGGAGCTGAAGAAGCTCGAGGCGATGCCTCCGATGTCGGCTGAGTCGACCGTCTCGCGCAACTATCTCGACTGGCTGCTGGCGGTGCCGTGGAAGAAGCGTTCCAAGGAGATTCGCTCGATCGAACATGCCGAGACAGATCCTGAACGAAGACCATTACGGCCTGGAGAAGATCAAGGAGCGCATCCTCGAGTTCCTGGCGGTGCGCCAGCTGGTGAAGAATCCGAAGGGCTCGATTCTCTGCTTCGTCGGGCCTCCAGGCGTCGGCAAGACCTCGCTCGGCATGTCGATCGCCAAGGCGACAGGACGGAAGTTCGTCCGCATGTCGCTGGGTGGCGTTCGGGACGAGGCGGAGATTCGCGGCCATCGGCGAACCTACATCGGCGCCCTGCCCGGGCAGATCATCCAGTCGATGAAGAAGGCCGGGCACGAAGAACCCGGTCTTCATGCTGGACGAGATCGACAAGATGGCTTCGGACTTCCGCGGCGATCCGGCCAGTGCCCTGCTTGAGGTGCTGGATCCGGAGCAGAACACCTCGTTCCAGGACCACTATCTCGATGTGGAGTACGACCTCTCGCAGGTGCTCTTCGTCGCGACTGCGAATGTGCTGCACACGATTCCCGGCCCGCTGCAGGACCGCATGGAGATTCTGCGGCTGCATGGCTACACCGAGCTGGAGAAGCTGGAGATCGCCAAGCAGTACCTGGTGAAGAAGCAGCGCGAGGGCACCGGGCTGACCGAAGAGCAGATCGTCTTCGAGGACGATGCGCTGCGGCAGATGATTCGCGGCTACACGCGCGAGGCTGGCGTGCGAAACCTGGAGCGCGAGATCGGCAACGTCTGCCGCAAGGTCGCGCGCCGTGTGGTGAAGAACGGCCCGCAGCATCAGGAGACGCGTCACCGGCGAGAATCTCGGCGATCTTCTCGGCGTGGCGAAGTTCCGCGACTCGCAGGTGCATGAGAAGAGCGAGGTTGGCCTGGTAACCGGCCTGGCATGGACAGAGGTGGGCGGCACGATTCTGCAGACCGAGGTTCAGGTGCTCGACGGCAAGGGCAAGCTGACGACGACCGGCCAGCTCGGCGATGTGATGCAGGAGTCGGCGCAGGCCGCGCTGAGCTACATCCGCTCGCGCTCGCATCACCTCGGGCTGGCGAAGGACTTCTATCGCAACGTCGACATTCACGTGCATGTGCCGGAAGGCGCGATCCCGAAGGATGGTCCATCCGCCGGCATTACGCTGGCTACCGGACTGGCCAGTGCGCTGACCAAGATCAAGGTGCGGCGCGACATCGCGATGACCGGCGAGATTACGCTGCGCGGCAAGGTGCTTCCGATCGGCGGCCTGAAAGAGAAGCTGCTGGCGGCGCATCGCGCAGGGATCTTCGAGGCGATTCTTCCGGAGGAGAACCGGAAGGATCTTGCCGATCTGCCGGAGCTGCTCAAGACCAGCATGAAGCTGCACTTTGTCGAGGAGATGGACCAGGTGCTGCAGATTGCGCTTGAAGGAAAGCTGCCGGAGCTGAAGGAAGAGACGCCGGAGGCGCTGAATCCCGTGCTTCCCGGCAACATCGACCTTCCCCAGCCAGTGGCACATCAGCATCAGTAGGCTGTCATCAATTCAGAAAAGGCGAGCCTCTAGCGCTCGCCTTTTTACTTAGACCAACTCGTAGGATTGCAGAGGCTGGCTCTAAACTGCGCGCCTTCCACTGACGAAGTGCATGATGATCGAGATAATCGCGAACAGCAGGAGCAGATGGATAAGCAACCCGGCTGTCTTGAAGACCAGAAAGCCGCCGATCCAGACAATGAACAGGACTACAGCGAGAATAAGAAACATCGTTATACCTTCTTTCTTTGCCTCAGAGCACAGATGTACGCCTATAGCTAAGAAACTCAAGTCCGTTCATACGTTGCCCGTCGATATGCGGAATACAGGTAGGTAACGCGCAGGAGCTTCATCGCATCTACTGCACTTGTAATCGCGACCTTGCAAAGACGAGGAATATCCATGCTGATTCTACTCATCATCCTGCTTGTACTTGCGTTTGGCGCATTTCCCATCATGGCCCTACAGTCGTAGCTGGGGATACTATCCGAGCGGCGGCTTGGGACTGATTCTCCTGATCGTGTTGATCTATATGCTTCTCAACCATGGATTCTGATTCGTGGCATTTCAACTCGATTAACGGAAAAGGGCGCACCGCCAAGGATGCGCCCGCCTATTGTTCTCTACCTATTGAAAAAGTTAGCGGCAGCAACCGCCCGCAATTGAGGGAATCAGCATTACCTCGTCGCCATCCTGAAAGGCGTAGGTTTCGCCGCCGAGGAAGCGGATATCCTCATCGTTCACATAGATGTTGATAAACCGACGCAGCTTGCCGTCTTCACCTTTGATCTGTGTGCCCAGCGCCGGAAAGGTATGGTCGATATCGGCCAGCAGTGCAGGCAGATTCTCAGCAATAGAATCGAACTGTTTTTTACCTGCGGTGTGACGGGTGAAAGCCGTGGGAAGCGTTACTTTGATGGACACGGATCAGTTTCCTCCTGCTGTAGCCAGCTCTGGTTCTGCAATGCCGTCAAGCTCGCGAAGATATGCGTCGAAGTCAGCGAGTCGCGGACGCACCGCGCGCTCTTCGTGGTAGTGTCCCGCGAGTGCATCCGTTGTCTTAAGACCATTCCCGGTGATGCAGCTCACAGTGATCTCATCTGGCGAGATGCGTCCGTGCGCATAGAGCCGGGCCGTCACTGCAGTCGTCACGCCTCCAGCCGTCTCGGTAAAGATGCCCTCTGTCTCGGCCAACTCCTGGATTCCCGAAACGATCTCGACGTCGGAAACATCCTCGGCCCATCCGCCGGTCTGCTGAATCATCTTTGCAGCCGCAGGACCATCTGCAGGGTTTCCAATCGCAAGCGAGCGTGCAATCGTATTCGGGCGCTGCGGATCGATGTAGTCCAGGCCTTTCTTTACCGCCTGAGAGATGGGCGAGCAGCCAGTGGCCTGAGCGCCGAAGAAGCGAACCGCCTTATCCTCGACCAGGCCCAGATAGACAAGCTCTTGGAAGGCCTTGCGGATCTTCCGAATTAGCGAACCGCCAGCCATCGGGACAACGACATTGTCCGGAAGCCTCCAGCCAAGTTGCTCCGCGATCTCATAGCCAACAGTCTTCGAACCCTCTGCGTAATACGGTCGCAGATTCACGTTCACGAAACCCCAGTTGTACTCATCAGCGATAAGCGTGCAAAGCCGATTGACGTGATCGTAGTTGCCATCGATGCGCACGAGCCGCGCACCGTAGACCTGCGTATTCAGAATCTTTGCGGGCTCCAGATCAGCCGGAACCAGAATGCAGGCCTTCAGGCCTAGGCGCACTGCCTGTGCGGCAACAGAGTTCGCCAGGTTTCCCGTGGAGGAGCATCCGACAGTCTCAAAGCCAAAACCCTGCGCGTTGGCAAGCGCAACCGAGACCACGCGGTCCTTGAAGCTGAGCGTCGGAAAGCAGACGGCGTCGTTCTTGACGTAAAGATTGTTCGCTCCAATGCGCTTGCCGAGGTTCTTTGCCTTCACCAGCGGCGTAAAACCCACCGGCAGGTCGGGCTCAAACCCCTTCGGCAGGGGGAGCAGCGAAGCATACCGCCAGATGTTTGCGGGACCGGCAGCAATGGCTTCCCGCGTAAATACGCCGCGCGCGGAGTCAAGATCGTACGTCACTTCAAGGGGAGCAAGGCAGTCCGGGCAGGCAGACAACGGCTGATTGCCGAAACGTTTGCCGCACTCGTTGCACTTCAGCTCATACGCCGTCGAGGTACAGGAATAGCTCATTACGCTCTCTCCAACGTGGAGGAGGATAAAAGTCTGTGACGTCTCTCGATGGAATAACTACATATGCGGCAGCACATGCAGTCCGGGTGGACTGAGGATCGTGGGGCAAAAATGGGGTATGCCCCTCGAATCTCATGTTCCCTGTTTCCAGGAGAGAGTTGACACCGGTCGCCTGAAATAATGGTTTCAGGCCGGTTGTCGTGGCGTCATAGGGCTCTTCCCTCAACCACTCTTCATGAAATTCGCGTCTGGAGAAAACCTTCTCCACCAGACTGAATATATCTGTTTTAGCACAGTGCCGACGTCACTGCAAGAATGTCCCGGTCGCTCGAACCATGCCTACGATTTACCGCCAAATATCTCTTTTACGCCGTCCACGAAAGCCGCCGGGTCAAACTCTGTCCTCAGAATATCGTCGGGGCAGTCCGTAGCGACAGCCACGCGCCAGTTACAGACAAACGCCACCCGCTGCCCAGGTTGCGCGGTTTTGATCTCCGAGCAGAGATGTTCTGCATCTGCTATACCCGACAATCCCTCTACATCAACCAACACCAAATCGTATTGCTTGGCCCAGAACATCTCCAGACCCTCTTTCGGCGCTGAGGGTCGAGTCAACATCGAATCCCGAAATGCGAAGAATCTGATCGCGAAGCGGTCGCAACATCTCGCGGTGACAGACGTGAAGGATGGCAGGTTTTGCTGAGGTCGTATCCATGAGGGCCGGCGAGCAAATGTTTGTTCTACGCCATTATTTCACCAATAAGGCCCAAGCGGAACGAATCAACTCGATACGGCTTGGAGAGCTACTGTCCCGAGTCGTAGTTCAGATTCGGCCCCAGCCAGCGCTCCACCTCAGCCACGCTCATCCCCTTACGCTCGTGATAATCAATAACCTGGTCCTTGTCTATCTTGCCGAGGCTGAAATACCGCGATTGCGGATGCGCAAAGTAAAGTCCGCTGACGCTTGAGCCGGGCCACATTGCGAACGACTCCGTAATCAACATCCCCGTGTTCGCCTCCACATCCAGCAGCCGCCAGATCGTGCCCTTCTCCGTATGGTCCGGACAGGCTGGATATCCGGGAGCGGGCCTGATCCCGCGATACTTCTCCTGAATCAACTCCTCGGGAGTCAGTTTCTCTGCGCAGCCATAACCCCACTCGTCCCGCACGCGCTTGTGCAGGCACTCGGCAAACGCCTCTGCCAGACGATCGGCGACAGCCTCCGCCATGATCGCGTTGTAGTCGTCGTGCTCCGCCCTGAACTTATCGCAAAGCTCCTTGAGACCGATCCCGCTGGTCACAGCAAACGCGCCGATGTGATCAGACAGCCCCGTTTCTTTCGGAGCAATGAAGTCCACAAGTGACCGGCACGGCTCGCTGCCTTCCCTATTCGCCTGCTGGCGAAGGAAGTGGAGTCGCTCCAGCACCTTCCCACGAGAGCCGTCCGTATACAACTCAACATCGTCCCCTACTGCACTCGCGGGAAAGAAACCATAGACACCGCGGGCGGTAATCAGGTTCTTCTCGATGATGGTGTCCAGCAGAGCATTCGCTTCCTTGAATATCTGACGCGCCTGTTCACCCTGCTCCTCATGCTCAAATATGCGCGGATAAATTCCCTTCAAACCCCAGGCGTGAAACAGAGGCGACCAATCGATGAACTCACGCAGTGTCGCCAGCGGAAAATTATCCAGAACCTGCACGCCCGTAAACGCTGGCATAGGTACATCCTCAGCGCGCCACTCGATCGGTGTACGCCGTGCGCGAGCGGTCTTAATCGGAACGACACTCTGCTTCGGCGCCGAATGATTCTTTCGAATCGTCTCGTACTCAGCGCGATGCTGCGCCACAAACTCCGCCTTACCATCCTCACTCAGCAAGCTGGTCGTCACCGGAACCGCACGGCTGGCGTCCAGAACGTGCACAACGGGCTCGCTGTAGTGGGGCGCAATCTTGACAGCCGTGTGAGCCCGACTCGTCGTCGCTCCTCCAATCAGCAGAGGCAACTTGAAGCTCTGGCGTTCCATCTCTTTCGCCACATGCACCATCTCGTCCAGTGACGGCGTAATCAGGCCGCTCAGGCCGATCATGTCCGCCTTTTCCGTCTTTGCTCGTTCAAGGATCTTCTCGGCAGGGACCATCACTCCCATGTCGATGACCTCATAGTTGTTGCAGGCGAGCACCACTCCGACAATGTTCTTCCCAATATCATGAACGTCGCCTTTCACCGTAGCCAGCACAATCTTGCCCTGCGCCTTAACCTCCTGGCCAGCCGCAGCCATCGCAGCCTTCTCGGCCTCCATAAACGGCGTCAGGTACGCGACGGCCTTCTTCATCACGCGAGCAGACTTCACTACCTGCGGCAGAAACATCTTGCCCGCGCCGAAGAGGTCTCCGACAACACTCATCCCGTCCATCAGAGGGCCTTCGATAACCAGAAGAGGCCGGCCCAGCTTCGCGCGAGCCTCTTCCGTGTCGATGTCAATGTACGAATCGATTCCCTTCACCAGCGCGTGCGAAAGACGCTCTTCAACCGTGCCGTTGCGCCACTCTTCGGCCTTCTTCTCGCTCGCAGCCCCGCCGGTGCCCGCTGCTTTCAACGCTTCGCCAAAATCTACCAGGCGCTCCGTCGCATCTGGACGGCGATTCAGCAGCACATCCTCCACCATCACCTTCAGCTCAGGCTCTATCTCTTCGTACACCTCAAGCATTCCGGCATTCACAATGCCCATGTCCATACCCGCAGCAATGGCGTGATACAGAAACGCAGAGTGCATGGCCTCACGAACCTTGTTGTTTCCTCGAAAGCTGAACGAAATATTCGAGACGCCGCCCGAGACCTTGGCATGCGGCAGGTTCGCCTTGATCCAGCGCGTCGCATTGATGAAGTCGACCGCGTAGTTGTTGTGCTCCTCCATGCCCGTGGCGACGGTCAGGATGTTCGGATCGAAGATGATGTCTTCCGGCGGAAACCCAACCTCGTCTACCAAAATCCTGTAAGCACGCTCGCAGATCCGTGTCTTGTCCTCGTAAGTCGCAGCCTGCCCCTGCTCATCAAAGGCCATCACCACCACCGCCGCGCCGTACTTAAGCACAGTAGCTGCGTTGTGGCGAAACTTCTCCTCGCCTTCCTTCAGCGAGATCGAGTTCACAATGCCCTTGCCCTGCAGGCACTTCAAACCTGCCTCGATGACCTCCCACTTCGAGGAGTCCACCATAAAGGGAGCCTTGGCAACCTCAGGCTCGCTTCCCAGCAACTGCAGATAACGCGTCATCGCGCTGACACCGTCGATCATGCCTTCGTCCATGCAGATGTCGAGCACATTCGCGCCGTTCTCCACCTGCTGCCGGGCCACGCTTACAGCTTCTTCAAACTTCCCTTCCTTCACCAGCTTCGCGAACTTCGGCGAACCGGCCACATTGGTCCGCTCGCCGATCATGATGTAAACACCAGCCTGTTGAGTAAACGGTTGCGATCCCGACAGCCGAAGCGGCTTCGTCTCTACGCCCGCACTTGCATTATCCGTTCCGCTCACGCCGCTTCCTCGATCCGTCCGAACTCCCGCGGAGCCTGGCCTTCCAATGCCTTCGCAATCGCCGCGATGTGCTCAGGCGTATTTCCGCAGCATCCGCCTGCAATGTTGATCAGTCCGCTCTTCGCAAAGTCTCCCAGGTAACGAGCCATATCTGGAGGCCCAAGATCGAACCCGGTCTCCGACAAAGGATTCGGCAATCCTGCATTCGGATAGCACGAGATCGCCACATCCGCCTTCTCCGAAAGCTCTTCCAGGAACGGATACATCAAGTCTGGTCCCAGCGAACAGTTCAGGCCCACCGACAACGGCTTCACATGCTTTACCGCATTCCAGAAAGCCTCCGTCGTCTGCGCCGAGATCAATGTCTCGCCGCCACGTCCAACCGCCGCCGAGATCATCACCGGCAGCGTCTTCCCGTCCTCATCGAATACCTCACGGATCGCAACCAGCGCCGCCTTCGCGTTCAGTGAATCGAAGATCGTCTCCACCAGTAACAGATCCGAACCCCCAGCCATCAACGCACGCACCTGTTGCGCATATGCCGTCTTCACCTGATCGAATGTGACCACCCGAAACCCAGGATCGTCTGCATCAGGCGAGTTCGATAGCGACACCGTTAGCGGCCCAATCGCTCCTGCAACAAATCGCTGCCGGCCCGTCTCGTTCCCTACCCGATCAGCCCACTCCCGGCACTGTTGCGCAGACTTCTCGTTGATCTCCCAGGCAAGGTCTCCAAGAAACGAGTCATCAATGATCTTTTGATAGAACTCCGGATTCTTGCGCCCGCCATGCTCTCGCGGATCGTCCACAAAGAATTCACTCTGCGTAATGCTCGTCGCACCGAAGGTGTTCGTCTCGATGATGTCCGCCCCAGCCTCCAGAAACCGCCGATGGATGTCGCAGATCATCGTTGGCTGCGTCAGCGAGAACAGGTCGCCATTATTAAGCAGGTCCTTCTTCGAATCCTTGAATCGCTCTCCGCGGATGTCGGCTTCCTTCATGCCATAGGTGCGGATAGTCGTGCCCATCGCTCCATCGATGATGGCGATTCGCTGCTCCATGACAGCTTCAAGGGGATGTTTCTGGGTTTTAGTCATCACCATTCGATGTCCTTCAATCACTGCACGGTGCACCCTTCGGCGCCCGCATCCTTCAGCAAGCGGAATGGTCAGCACCAACTCGCGCGTTGCAGCCTAATTACTTAGGAGAGAATCTCTGCCTCGTCCTTGTCCGACAGCACAACGTCCGGCAGGGTATGCGTCGGCACCAGTAGGTCTTCCTTACGCATCACCAGGGTCGTCGCATTCAGAGATGCCAGCTCAAACCCATGCCCATGCGTAATGGCATCGGTCGGGCACGCCTCAACACAGTAACCGCAGAAAATGCAGCGGTTGTAGTCGATGTTGTAGACCTTCGCATAGCGCTCTGCGCTGGAGATTCGCTTCTCCTCGGTATTCTCCGCCGCCTCGATATAAATGCAGTTCGAAGGACAGGCAGCCGCGCACAAAAAGCAGGCGACGCACTTCTCCAGGCCATTCTCGTCGCGCTGAAGCTGATGCTTCCCGCGGAAGCGCTCTTGGAACTTAGCGCCGCGCATGGGTCCCTTGCCGTCAGGATAGTTTTCCACCTCCGTCGGCTGAAAGGCTTCCTTCAGCGTGACGCTCATTCCTTTGGCGATAGCCGCAGCATTGCGAACGATAGACATGCCTCAAGTATAACGTGAAGCACAAAACCCCTTGCGAATGGCATTTCCATTGAACCCGGTGCACCAACTTAAGCCCCACCCGGTTACGATATCTCGCATGATACGAAGTCGCGTCGTCCTCCTGCTCGCAGCCATTACGATCGCCACAACCTCTCCTGTCTTGCGAGCCCAGACGCAGTCAATGCCGGCGCACACAAAGGCCCCCGCTTCGACAGAACTCAAGTTGACCGTAGAAGGCAAGGCCACCACCCTCAGCGTGGCCGATCTCGCATCCATGCCGCAGAAGACCGTCACCGTTCACAACGAACACACCAAGGCCGACGAAACGTACGCCGGAGTCTCCTTGGGAGATCTGCTCTCAAAGTATGGCCTTCCGGTCGACCAATCTACACACCGAAAGATGCTCCACAGTTATATCTCGGCTGAAGGAACAGACAAGTACTGGGTGCTCTACTCTCTCACCGAAATAGAGAGCTCCGAGCACAACGCCGACGTCCTCATTGCCACCAGTATGGCAGGCAAGCCGCTTGGCGACGACGGTCGGTTAAAACTCGTCTCTACCGGAGATAAGAAACCCCAACGCTGGGTCCGAAATCTTGCCGCAATCACCGTAGTGACGGTGCAGTAAATCTCCTTCACCTCAACTACGGCATTTGACCTAGTCAAAACCACAGCAACGGTCCGATTGACACATTTCATCTTTATGTAATGAAATCATTACACTCACCTGATTGAAAAACTGAGAGATACGAGCATCAGCAGCATCCATTTTTGTGAACTGCACCTCTATCCGGGACACTCTTGACCAGCGCCTTTTGAAGCTGTTCTGTTGTCACAGTCTCGTTCCGCGCTGATTTGAATCACTCAGCACGACTACCATCAACGCTCGCTGTTCTCTCATTTGAATCAAGGAGCAACATGTCGATCCCTGTCGTGCAGCAGGACCCGCGTTTTCCAGTTCTGAAGAAGGGCAATAATCTTCGCTGGCCCGTCTCCGAAGCGGATGCTCCTGCTCGCATCGAGCTCTGCCTCACCCCCGACGACACCGCCGAAGCCCTGCAGAAGGCCGTCCGCGCCGGCGTTCGTCCCACCATTCGCTCCAGCGGCCACTGCTACGAGGACTTCGTCGCCAACAATCCAGGCGGGGTGCTCCTCGATGTAAGCCAGCTCACCAGCATGGACGCCACAGGCAGCGGCCACACCTACAAGATCGGCACGGGCACAAGGTTAGGCGATGCATACATGCGCCTCTACAAGGAATACGGCGTCACCATGCCCGGCGGCTCCTGCTACGGCGTGGCTGCCGGGGGACACATCTCCGGCGGAGGCTACGGCGTCCTCAGCCGCCTCCACGGCCTCACCGTCGACTGGCTCTCCGCCGTCGACATCCTCACCGTCGACGCCTACGGCACACGTCGTACAGCGCCGCGTCGACAGCACCACGAACCCGATCTCTTCCGCGCCTGCTGCGGAGCCGGCGGCAACAACTTCGGCCTTATCACCGCCTACTACTTCGACAAATGCCGGTAGCTCCACGAAGAAGTCATCAACGTCAGCATGTCCTTTCCCTGGGAGGACATGACACCCGAGCGCTTCGAGGTCATCCTCACCACCTACGGCCACTACATGGAGACCCGCGGCAAAGACCCCGACACCTGGGGCATGTTCACCTTCCTCGGTCTCTCGCATCGCTCCGCCGGCCGCGTCGGAATCTCCGCCCAGTTCTGCAATCCCGACGGCACCTGCGACGACCTCAAGGTCCTCAACGAGTTCATCGACCTCTTCCAGCCCTGTAAGCCCGTCGTCACCGAAACGCAGCCCATGGATCTCGCCACACCGAAAAAGCCGGCGCAGCCCGCATCCTCACCAAGCCCGACGGCACCCCGCTTCCCTGCTCAGGCCCCCACAACATGAACCGCCAGGCCTGGTACGACGCCACCGTTCGCGGCGGCGTCGGCGGCGGCGCCCGAGCAAAGTACAAGTCCTCCTACATGAAGCGAGGCTTCACCGCAAGCAGAGGCCCGCATCATCTACAAGCACCTCACCCGCGAGATCCCGGGCGCCAACATCGGCGGCATCCTCGCCGCCGACTCCTACGGCGGCGCCGTCAACAGACCCGAACTCGCGAAGACGACATCCATTCCACAACGCGCCTCGGTCCTCAAGCTCCAGTTTCAGAGCTACTGGCAGAACCCCAAGGACGATGCCGGCCGTCTGCAAGTGGATGCGCGACTTCTACACCGACCTCTACTCAGGCCCCGATGCCGATCCAGCGCATAAAGGAACACCTTGGTACAACGCATCAATACGAGGGCTGCTACATCAACTACCCGACGCCGACATGCTCGCCTACCCCTTCTGGCCCCAGCTTTATTACGGTGAAGGCGAACTTTACCCATTCCTTCAGAAGGTCAAACAGCGTTACGATCCCAACAACATCTTCCATCACTCCATGTCTATTCGGCCCTAGGCGCTATAACCGTCTCAAACGGACTCGTTTTCACGTTTTTGCAGGTCGATTTTCAAGTGAACTTTCGTAACAGAGAGGCACTAATTGGTCATACCTCTAAACCTCCAGTTGTCTACACAACTACACAATAGCCTGCGCCCACGCCTGATAAGGAACTTTCAACCGCCTGTCGCCCGTCACATTTTCGTCACGAACGCATCTTGGTTCGGCATTCCAGTGGTTTTTTATGGACATTCGACCTCGTGGAAGGCGACAATTCATCACCAATTCAAAATTCAAACTCAGGCGCGCGAGCTGTTGCGTCGCCCATCAAGTGCAGTAGAACCACTCGTAGCAAGCAGGCAAAAACTAAATAGACCGCCGCCGGAGACAGCACTAGATGTTCCGACGGCGCCGTTCAACAAAAACGTCGCGGTCGAAGACACAACACGAGGTTGATGAGAAGCAAAGAGCAAACCAACACTTCCCTTCGACTCACAGCCGCAGAGCAGAAGCAAAACTTCACCGCGTCATAACAATTCTGAGGGAGACTAACGATGCAATTACGATCGACTTACTTCAAAATCATGGCCGTCGCCATATTGCTGATATGTTCCGCAGCAACTTGGGCACAGACGATCACCGGAGGCGTAAACGGTATCGTCACCGATCCGTCCGGCGCCGTCATTCCAAACGCCAGGGTCAGGCAACCAACACCGAAACCGGCGTCGTCACCGAAACCACCACCAACAACGACGGTATCTACAACATCCGCTTCCTCCAGATCGGCCAGTACAAGGTAACGCGTCACCGCACCCGGCTTCGCGAACCTCCGACCTATGGCCCCTTCGCGCTTGGAAACCGGCCAGAACGCCAAGGTCGACGCCAAGCTCGCCCTCGAGAGCCAGCAGCAGAAGGTCTCCGTCGAAGCTGAGATCGCTCCGCTGATCAACACCGAGAGCCCGGTTCTCTCCACCACGCTTGATACCCGCGCCATCGAGAACATCCCGCTGGTCTGCCGCAACATCATCGCTCTCACGATGTTCCTTCCCGGCGCCGTCAGCACCAACCCCAACGGCTTCGTCAGCAACGCGCGGTCTCCGGACCAATCAGCGCCAACCAGACCGTCTCCGTCAACGGCAACCGCCAGCAGACCAACCAGTACCTGCTCGACGGTATGAACATCAACCAGACTCTCGACGACATCCCGGGCTACAACCCCAGCGTCGACGCCATCGGCCAGGTGCAGGTCATCTCGGCCAACGCTCCTGCTGAATACGGCAACGTCCTCGGCGGCGACATCCTCTACCAGACCAAGAGCGGAACCAACCAGTTCCACGGAAGCGCCTTCTACTTCCTCGGCAACTACGAACCTGAACGCCAACACCTGGGCAAACAAGCACGTATGCGAATGCATCGCTGTCGTTCCGAAGTAACTCCTTCACCCGTAACATCTTTGGTGGAACCATCGGCGGTCCCATCTTCAAGGACAAGCTCTTCTTCTTCGGCGACTACCAGGGCGGCCGCTTCCACTCCGGCGGTCGTCGGCACCGCTACCGTGCTGACCGCGAAGATGCGTACCGGCGACTTCTCCGAACTGCTGAACCCAGCATTCATGTGCTCCCAGACCGGCGGCGTTTGCGCCTCGAACGCCAGGCTCATTCAGCTCTATAACTCGACTGCCGCTGGAGTCCCCGGCCTACGCGAATAACAGGTTCCCGCATCACCCTCAACCCTGCGCTCAGTATCTCTTCGCTCACCCTGAGCTCTATCCGCTTCCCAACAGCGCGCCGAACCCAACCAATACTCCCGGCCAGCGGCAACTACCAGGGCCCTACCAAGAACCGCAACTATGGCAACCAGTTCGACGTAAAGGTGGACTGGAAGGCTCACCGCAGAAGGACAACCTGTCCGGACGCTTCACCTACGCCGATCAGGGCAGCACCACTCAGAGCGTACTTCCCACCAGCTTCACCGCCGCCCCGACCTTCCCGGTTCGTGGCGTCGCCATCAACGAGGTTCACACCTTCAACTCGTCAATGGTCAATGAGTTCCGTGCCGGTTACACCCGTCTTCAGAACAACGGCGCCGTCCTGCTCGATCCCACTGGCGTCTTCGGCATCAACGGCAACAACATCCTCGGCATCGGTGCCAACAACCCCATCGACCAGCCGTTCGCCGGCTTCTCCGCTCTCGGCTTCAGCAACTCCGCCAGCCCACAGGGCTTCCAGGCCACCAACGGTACGGAGTACACCACCCTCGGCAACGCAGAACACCGGTACCAACTACACCCTCAACACCTTCCTCTACGGCGACAACTTCACCTGGCTCAAGAACCGCCACACCTTCAAGTTCGGTGTCCAGTTCCTGCGCCAGCAGCAGAACAACTTCTACCCCGGCAACGACGGTTCGCTGGGCGGCTTCTACTTCCTCGGGCCCGCAACGGCCATCAACCTTCGCACTGGAGATCCGCAGCGGATACAGCACCGGTTACACCGCGGCCGACATGTCTCTCAACCGCGCCGGCTTCATGAGCAAGGGCGGCGTCGCCGGACCGGTCGGCATGCGCTCAGTGGCGTGATGCCTACTTCGTCCAGGACGACTGGAAGGTCACGCCAACCCTCACCCTCAACCTCGGCCTCCGCTACGAGTACTCGCAGCCGATCTACGAGGTCAACAACAAGATGTCGACCATCGACCCGAACAACCCCGTCGGTCATCCTGGTCGCATGGCACGTCCTCGCAGGCTCGGGCTGCAGGCTACAGCCGTGGTCTGGTCGATCCCTTCTACGGCAGCGTCATGCCCCGTATCGGCTTCGCCTGACCCAGTACCCAAGTTCGTCGTACGCGGCGGATACGGCCTCCAGAACTACATGGAAGGAACCGGCGCGAACCTCCGTATGACCACCAACCTTCCCTTCCAGTCCACCTTCCAGGCCAGCGGCTCCCAGGCCAGTGCGACAGACCCCCGGTGCAGTTTTTCGCGGTTCAAGAACGGTATGGGTTCAGCGGTACGGCCCCCGCCAACATCGTGGAACGTCTGGAACAAGAAGATCAAGCCGGCGTTCATCTCCATCTACAACCTCACCCTGGAGTATCAGGTCAGCAACACCGCCTCCTTCCAGGTCGGCTACGTGGGTGAAGCAGGACAGCATCTGGTCACCGCCAACCAGCGCAATCAGCTGCGTAACCCCTGCATCATCGGCGGCGTCGTTCAGAACGTCGCCACTGCGTACTCCGAACGCGGCCTGCTTGACGCTGGCCCCGGCTCCGTTCTATGCCACTCCCGGCGTCGGCTACACCGGCGTCATCCGCTACACCGACTCCAACGCCATGATGAACTACAACGCCATGCAGGCCAGCTTCCGTCAGCGCGCATGGCATGGTCTGCAGTACACCGCCAACTACACCTAGGCGCATGCCATGACCAACAGCACCGGCTTCTACGGTGTTCCCAGCATCAGCGCGCAGTCGGCCTACGCCGAGAACGCCTACAACATGCACACCGAGTACGGCCCCTCCGGCTAGGACATTCGTCACGCGGTCAACTGGAACATGGTCTATGACCTGCCCTTCGGTCGCGGCCGTCAGTACGGCTGCCAGCATGCCCTTCATCCTCGATGAGATCGTCGGCGGATGGAAGGTCGGCATGACCGGCGTCGTCTACACCGGCTTCCCCGTCAACATCATCGGCAACCAACAACTCGCGGCACCAACGGCAACTCGCAGCGCGCGAATCACTATCGCCAGCTGAAGATTGTCAACCGTTCACTCAACAACTGGTTCGGAACCGACCCGTCGGCCATCCCCTGCACCGGCGTCGGGTGTCGACAACGGTGTCTGCGCCTACGGTCAACCGGCCGCCGGTACCTTCGGTAACGCCGCCGTCGGCTCGGAGCGTGCACCCGGCTTCCAGACCTATGGTGCGTCCGTCACCAAGGACTTCACCGTCTGGCATGAGCAGCAGATCAACTTCCGTGCTGATGCCGATAACCTCTTCAACAGCGCGTATCTGTCGCAACCCTGCCAACAACGCCAGCGCGACCACCTTCGGTGCCATCACGCGGTCCGCTCTGGTCCGCGCGCAGCTGCAGCTGTCGGTGAAGTACCACTTCTAATCAACCCTCAACCAAAGGCCCGGACTCCAAAAGAGTCCGGGCCTTTTTCTTTCCCGCACACTCATCGAACCTCGCTCCGCGCCGATAGAGTCCTCATACGCCGAAGGAGGCCGACCGTACTCATGCTCCAATCCACCATCTCACCCACTGACGCGCCGGTACCCAGCCCTCTCTTCGCCGCAATCAACGACACCAGCATCCTCGACCAGTCCGTCGAAGAAGTATTCGCCCTCATGCTCGGCACTGCCCGTCTCCGTCTCCGAGACAGCCATCACCCCCACCAACATCCCCATCACCCTCACCGCCGTCATCGGCCTCGCCGGCGCACTCAGCGGAGCCTACTCCGTCGTCGTCAACGAGGCCGCCGCCAAACAGATCGCCGCCATCCATGCTCGGCATCGAAGTCGAATCTCTCGACGACACCGTCTACGATGCACTTGGCGAGATCACCAACATCCTCGCCGGAGCCTGGAAGTCGAAGATCGAATCCCTGCACGCCGCCTGCCTGCTCTCCGTCCCCACCGTCGTCACCGGAACCCACTACGACATCCACAAAAAATCGACCTCCTTCCGCCTCTCCCGCTCCTACCATTTCAGCGACTCCAGCTTCACCATCAGCATCTACGGCGAGCAGCCGTAGCCGCTCATGAAGGCCCCGCCGAACTCTGCTAGCATCGAAGTTTGGCCACCATCATGACGAGCACCAGCACTGAAGCCCCCATCCGCGTCCGCATCGCCCCCTCCCCCACCGGCGACCCCCACGTCGGCACCGCCTACATCGGCCTGCTCAACTTCATCTACGCCCGCCAGCGCGGCGGCAAGTTCGTCCTCCGCATCGAGGACACCGACCGCACCCGCTTCGTCCCCACCTCCGAGCAGATGATCTTCGACTCCCTCCGCTGGCTCGGCCTCACCTGGGACGAAGGCCCCGACGTCGGCGGCCCCTACGGCCCCTACCGCCAGTCCGAGCGCACCGACATCTACCGCGAGCACGCCGACATCCTCCTCGCCAACGGCACCGCCTACCGCTGCTTCTGCACCCCCGAAGAGCTCGAGGCCGTCCGCAAGCAGCAGATCGCCGCCAAGCTCCCCCCACGCTACCCCGGCACCTGCCGCCACCTCACCGCAGACCAGATCGCCGCGAACGAGGCCGCCGGCAAGCCCTACACCATCCGCCTCGCCGTCCCGCCGCACGGCAACGACCTCACCGCCTCCACCACCTTCCGCGACGAGCTGCGCGGCGACATCACCTTCGAGCACGACAACGTCGACGACCAGGTCCTCATGAAGTCCGACGGCTTCCCCACCTACCACCTCGCCAACGTCGTCGACGACCACCTCATGCAGATCACCGACGTCATCCGCGCCGAGGAGTGGATCTCCTCCACCCCCAAGCACGTCCTGCTCTACAAGGCCTTCGGCTGGCAGATCCCGCGCTTCTGGCACATGCCTCTGCTGCGCAACATCGACAAGTCAAAGATCTCCAAGCGCAAAAATCCCGTCTCGCTCATCTACTACCGCGACTCCGGCTACCTCCCCCAGGCCATCATCAACTTCCTCGGCCTCATGGGCGGAGGCATGCCTCGCCGACTTCAAGCAGCAGCCCCGAAGGCAATCCCGGAAAAGTTCACCCTCGCCGAGATGGTCGAGCACTTCGTCTTCACCAACATCCGCGTCGGCGGTCCCGTCTTCGACCTCACCAAGCTCAAGTGGCTCAACGGCGAGTACCTCCGCAAGCTCTCGCCCGAAGACTTCTTCCTCGCCGTCCGCAACAGCGTCTTCTCGCGACGACTACCTCCGCCAGATCGCCGCCCTCATGCAGACCCGCATCGAGACCCTCACCCAGTTCGGCGACCTCACCGGCTTCTTCTTCTCCGACAACGTCCTCCCACCCGCCGACGTCTGGCTCCCCAAGAAGCGCACCCCCGAAGAGACCCTCGCCTTCGCCGCAGGAGCAACTCACCGTCCTCGAAGCCGCCGACTGGACCCACGAAGCCCTCGAAGCCGCCCTCAAGAAACTCGGCGAAGAGAAGCAGTGGTCCGTCAAAGAAAACTTCATGCTCCTCCGCGCCATCATCACCGGCAGCGCCATGTCGCCCCCACTGCTCGAAAGCATGATCGTCTTCGGCAAAGCGCGCTCCCTCGACCGCATGCGCCGCTTCCTCGAAGCTCAGAAGAAACTTCTAACGCAGAAGAAGTAAAGCAGAAAGCCCCGGCCATCAACCGGGGCTTTCACATCTCCCTCAACCGCAAACTAAGAAATATGCTCCTTCAGATACGCCCCAATCTCCGCAAACTCCTCCTCCGATAGCCGAAAACTCGCCGCTTCAACCACGCCCTCGACTTGCTTCGCATTCCTCCCGCCCACAATCGCACCCGTCACCCCGAATGATGCAGCACCCAGGCAATCGCCACTACGCCCGCGCTCACGCCATGCCGAGCACCAATATTGCCGATGAACTCCGCCACCGCAAGATTTCGCGATAGTAAAGGCTCCTGGTAGTTCTTCGCCCTCTTGCGAAAATCGTCCTCGGGCAAATTCGCGACGCGCTCCTTCGTCATCGCGCCCGTCAACAGCCCCGAATGCATCGGCGCATAGCTGATCGTCCCAATCCCGCTCTTCTCGCAGAACGGAAGGACCTCATCCGCAACCGAGCGATTAATCATTGAAAAAGGCGGTTGATTCGACGTCACTGGAGCGATCTTCATCGCCCTCTCGATCTGGCTCACGCTGAAGTTCGAAACGCCGATCCACCGCACCTTCCCTTCCTTCTTCAGATCGGCCATCACGCCCCAGGCCTCTTCAATATCCTCGTCCGGCTTCGGCCAGTGCATCTGGTACAGATCGATCGTCTCCACCCCAAGCCGCCGCAGGCTATCCTCGCACTCGCGCCGAACCTGCTTCAGATCGTTCCCCACCTCGCGCTTCTCATTCCACACCAGACCGCACTTGGTAAACACATACGGCTTCTGCGAGGCCGTCTTCAACGCCCGCGCCACAACCTCTTCTGAATGGCCCAGCCCATACACAGCCGCCGTATCGATCCAGTTGATCCCCAAATCAAGCGCCTTATGGATCGCTGCAATCGAGTCGTTGTCGTCCTGCGGCCCCCACGAGAACGCCCAGTCGCCACCGCCAATTGCCCACGCCCCAAACCCGATCCGCGTGATCTCCATATCCGAATTGCCGAGTCTTTTCTTCTCCATAAACGTAATCTTAGCCCCCACAAATTGTTCAGCTATTACAAACCCCTTACCCAAATCGCCCCCATTTTCCACATTTCTGCTACACTGGTATCTGACCGTCGAATCCGGTCTGGTGTTCTTGCTTGTTCTGGCCGTACGCTCTACTCGCAATCAATTCCAACATTCGAGTTCAGCGGTAAATTTTGCTTCATCTAAGGAACAAGTCAATGGAACAGGGAATCGTAAAATGGTTTAACGACGCGAAGGGTTTCGGCTTTCTTAGCCGCGCCAACGGTGAGGACGTATTCGTTCATCACACCGCCATTCAGAGCAATGGCTTCCGCTCGCTGCAGGAAGGCCAGAGCGTCCAGTTCAACGTCGTCAAAGGCCCCAAGGGCTGGCAGGCTGAGAACGTTCAGGCTCTCTAATCGAAAATTAAGCATCTGAAGTAGGGACGGTCCGCTGCATTCGCATTACGGATCGTCCCTTTTCGTCTTTTATCGCAACATCGCTCGACGTTCCTCCTGCGCGTGGCCTGCGCTTTCTTCTATCGCTGCTCCAACACTACCGGTCCCGCGGAGGTCACATGTCTACCGCACCATCCAGCAACAAATACTTCATCAAATCGCTCGAAGACGAGATTGGCCTCTTCGATCGCAAACTTGCCCATCTCCTCAAGTTCGAGACCTTCCCCTCTGACGAAGAGCGTCAGGTCGCTGCTGGCAAACTCTCGGCTAAGCGCGACCGTCTCATCCGCACCGTTCGCGACCTGATCGAAGGTGTCCCCGAGCCCACGCCTTTGGCCAAGACCTCAAAGCCGGCCGCAAAATCAAAGGCCTCAACGCGCTCGAAAGCGGCTGCGAAGTCCGCCGCGCCAGCCCCACAGGCCGTCGCTGATCCCGTGATTCCCGTCGCTGAAGTGCCCGAAGAGGCCCCCCTGCCTGACACCGGAATCGCAGCACTCCCGCGGATCGCCTCCCCCTACGCAGGAACCTCTTTGGACTCTGGCCAGGAGCTCGTAAACTATCTGCAAAACCGAGCCAAGAGCCACCGCCCAGCCTGACCACAGATGGCAGTTCTTTCTAGAGGAACGAGCCAGATTTACTTTCGGCTTTTCCACAGCTAAAGCCTGTCAAGCCCCAATTCCGCGCAACTCCCACAATCCAGATGAGATCTAGGTTGCCGATTAATTACCTTCGAATCGCTATACTTAATTCAGTGATCGAAAAAGGCCCGGATATATCCGGGCCTTTGGCATTTAACCTGCGTTGCGAAGTCCAGACTTAAGCTCCCTGAATCGAAGACTTTGCGCAAAAACAGGGGGGAGGGGGTCACCCATTGCGGAACATCTGCTTGATCCCGCGCAGCGCCTGCCGCGTCCGCTCCTCGTTCTCAATCAGCGAGAACCGCACATGCCCGTCGCCATGCTCGCCAAATCCAACGCCCGGACTCACCGCCACCTTCGCCTCGGTCAGCAGCTTCTTTGAGAACTCGATCGAGCCCAGTGCGCTGATACTGCTCCGGAATCCGCGCCCACGCAAACATCGTCGCCTTCGGCAGCTCCACCGGCCAGCCCAGCTTGTTCAGCCCCGGCACCAGAACATCGCGCCGGCACTTGTAGTTCTCCACAATCTCTCTCACGCACTCCTGCGGCCCCTCCAGCGCCTGGATCGAGGCCACCTGGATCGGCGTGAACGTCCCGTAGTCGAAGTAGCTCTTGATCCGCCCGAGCGCGTACACCAGCTTCTTGTTCCCCACCATGAAGCCCACGCGCCAGCCCGGCATGTTGTAGCTCTTCGAAAGCGTAAAGAACTCGACCGCAATATCCTTCGCGCCCGGAACCTCCAGCACGCTCGGCGCGCGATAGCCATCAAAGACCAGGTCGGCATAAGCCAGATCGTGAATGAGATAGATCCCCAGCTCCTTGCAGAGCGCCACGATCCGCTCGAAGAACGAAAGATCCACACACTGCGTCGTCGGATTCGCCGGAAAGTTCAGGATCAGGATCTTCGGCCGCGGCTCCATCCGCGGCAGCTCATACTCCAGCCGCGCCAGCACATCATCCGAGTTCGCTGCATCCGCGATGTTGATGCTCTGCACCCGCGAGCCCGCGATCACCGGCCCGAAGATATGGATCGGATAGCTCGGATTCGGCACCGCTACCGTATCCTCGTCATCCAGCACCGCGAGGCAAAGATGCGCGATGCCCTCCTTCGAGCCGATCGTCACGATCGCCTCGGTCTCCGGATCGAGGTCGACGTCATAGCGCGTGCTTGTACCAGTTCAGATCGCCCGCCGCAGCCGCGGAATTCCGCGCGACAGCGAGTAGCGATGCGTCTGCGTCTTCTGCGCCGCCTCAATCAGCTTGTCGACAATATGTCTTCGGAGTCGCGCCATCAGGATTGCCCATCCCGAAGTCGATGATGTCTTCGCCCCGCTTGCGCGCCGCAGCCTTCATCTCGCTGGTGATGTTGAACACATATGCCGGCAGCCGGGTCAGCCTTCTGAACTCTTCCATGGCTCCTGCTCTTTCGCTGTCGTTCGATTCATCATGCCATCGCGCCAATACGCATAGGCGACGGACTGCGCCGGCAGAACCGGCTTCGCCAACTTCGCCACGGCGAGCTCGCCGTGGCTATTTAGCGGAGATAACAACCGCACAGGGAGGCTCTTCGGCGGATAGCACGCCGCATTGTCGCAAGCCTGATAACGCAGCACGCCACTCACCGTGTGCGATCCAGCCTCAGCCACCACCGGCACCTTCACCGTGAACGCGCCCGAGTAAACATCCAGCTTCTCGTTCGGCTCAAAGCTGAAGCTGTACTCCGTTCCTGCCGGATACTCGATCGCCGCCGCCTTCACCCCAGCCGCGGGCTGTAGAGTAAGTTCGTCGGGATCAGCAGCTCCGACTTCGGCGTGTGCGAGTTCACATGAAATCCATCAGCCACTTTGAAACGCAGCTCCACCACGCCTTCTTCCCAGGCTTCACCACCTGTTCCTCGGCCGCATACGTGATGTACTGTTTCGGCTTCACCGCAGGAGCAGTCAGACTTCCCTGCTGCGCTATCAACGAAGATCCCAACATCAGCCCTGCTACCACCACCAGCCCGCATCATTGACCACCTGCCTGCGCCACCGCGCCCGAAGCAATCGTCTTCTTGATGTTCGCCTCGATCTGGTCCTTCGAGCCAAGCCCCGCTGTCTGCTCCACAATCACACCGTTCCGATCCACATAAAACGACATCGGCAGAACATCCAGCCCGCCGTAGGCCGTCTGAACCTTCCCATCGGTCAGCAGGATCGGATAGCTCACACCAGCCTTGCCTGCAACCTTCGCGATCAGCTCCTTGCCAGCATCGGCATCGTCGGTCAGCCCAAGAATCTCAAAGCCCTGCGCCGCATACTGTTTGCGGAACTCCTCGAACCATGGCATCTCCACCTTGCACGGCCCACACCACGTCGCCCAGAAGTTCACCAGAACCGGACGGCCCTTGTAATCTGCCAGCGAAACCTTCTTGCCCTCCAGGCTGGTAAGCGCAAACGCCGGAGCCCGCTTGCCCCGCATCGCGGGAGCCAGCCCGTTGTCTTCGCTCTCCGCGCCCGCCGCTGCCTGCTTTCAGGAATCAGCACCACCTGATTGTCACGCGCCTTCTGCATCGCAAGCTTCCGCTCGCGCAGGTTATGCCACCCTGCCCAAAGCAGCAGGGCGACTCCAACCACCATCACACCAAGAACCACTGCTCTCCGCATCACGTTCCCGACATCCTTCCGGCCGCGTAAAAGCCGCTCAGGCCTCTTCTCTTCAGTTTATCTGTAAAGCCTCGCGAACGCCTTCTCCAGCCCGAAAGCGCCTCTGCTAGCATCGGGAAGGTTCAGAACCATGTCCTACGCACCTCTCAGTCCCGCCGACCACACCCTTCCCTCCGAGTTCGTGCGCATTGAAGCCCGCGCTCTTCTCGAACTCGCCCTCCGCCTCGACGGCCCCATGTTCCCTGCCTTCACCCAGGCCGTCGATCTGCTCCTCGACACCGTCACCCGCAAGAACCGCATCATCGTCACCGGAATCGGCAAGAGCGGCATCATCGCTCGCAAGATCGCCGCCACGCTCCGCTCCACCGGAACTCCCGCCCACTACCTACACCCCGCCGACGCCGTGCATGGCGACCTCGGCATGCTCTCGCGCGGAGACACCGTAGTCGCCTTCTCCGCCAGCGGCGAAACCGAAGAGCTTCTCCGCCTGCTTCCTCTCCTCAAGCGCCTCGCCGATAACCTCATAACACTCACCGGATGCCTCACGTCGACTCTCGCTCAGGCCAGCGACGTCGTACTCGACTCCAGCGTCTCCACCGAAGCCTGCCCGCACAATCTCGCGCCCACCGCATCGACCACCGTGATGCTCGCGCTCGGTGATGCACTTGCTCTTGAGGTCAGCCGTCGACGCGGCTGGCGGCCGAGGACTTCGCCGAACTTCATCCCGGAGGCCGGCTGGGCAGGCGTCTCGCACGTGCCGCTGAGGTCATGCACTCCGGCGACTCTCTCCCCCACGTTCTGCCCACCACTCCCATGCCCGCAAGTCATCTACGAGATGTCGCGCAAGAAGCTCGGCATGACCACCGTTCTCGACGATGCCGGAAATCTGCTCGGCATGATCTCCGATGGCGACCTTCGCCGCCTCCTCGAACGCGATGGTGGCAGCGCCCTCGATCACACAGCCGGCGAGATCATGAATCCGCAACCCGTCACCATCACCGTCGATGCCTTCGCATCCTCTGCGCTCGCGCTCATGGAAGAACGAAAGATTACCTCGCTGATCGTCACCTCTCCCACCGGCCATGCCGAAGGAGTTCTGCATCTGCACGACCTCTGGACCCTCGAACTCATCTAATCGTCAATGCAGCCGTTTCCTCGCCTTCGCGACGAAGAGCTCGAACTGGAATTGATCGAGTACGGATTCCAGGAAGTCCACAAAGTTCCTGCCTACCATCTGCGGATGGTTCACCATGAAACGCGTGAGGAGCTCGGACGAATTCGCCTTCGAGTCGGATCTACACCGCACATCGAACGTTACGCCGGACACATCGGATATGCCGTTCATCCACAGCATCGAGGACATCACTACGCAGCTAGAAGCCTTCGTCTTCTGTTTTCCTTTGCGCGCGAGTTGAAGCTAAACCCGCTCTGGATAACCTGCGATCCTGAAAACATCGCCTCACGTCGCACCCTTGAACTAGCCGGCGCGGAATTCGTTGAGGTTATCGACGTGCCTGCCCACTGCATCATCCATCAGCACGGACATCCGCGAAAGTGCCGTTACCGAGTCCAAATCGATTAAGCAATGATCTTTATTGAAGAGTGGCGATCTTGCAGTTCGGATCGGTCTTTCCCTGCCATTCCGCAAGGTGCAACCGGTGATTCGGAAGGCTCTCAAGAAGCTGCCGTGTCAGTTCGATCAAGCGTCCCGGATCCGCCGGACTCGTCACATCCACTCCCGGCGCGCGATACATCGTTCGCTCAGTCACCACCATCAAAATCTTTACCTCGGGCCACCTTCGATGAACGTATCCGATCAACTCAGTCGATACCGTCTCGGGCACACTGTGGCAGAGCACGACAACGTCGAAGATATCTTCCTCCAGCACCGCCTTAGCCTGGCTACCCGAACTACATGCGATGCTGGCGCCTGTCCTCTTCAGGACCTCAGCCCTCGTCGCAAGAAGACTGGAGTCTTCGCCTATCAAAACAATGCGAGCCATGACACCCCTCAAATGGTGCTCTAAATCTTAAAAAAAGGAGGTTTGCTTTTCTGTCTACTAGACGACATAAGAAAAGGACCCGTTCGAGTCCTCCTTCAAAATCCTCTGATAGGAAGAAAGGACGATCCTGTAACACTCGCACGAGACGTCGGCAAGCCCAGGTCGATTAAGGATGTCGATACGTCCGCGGCTGTAGCCGATCAGGCCCTGGCTCTGCAACGATCCCGCAGCCACCGTTACGGTCGACCGCTGCACTCCAAGCATCTGCGCCAGAAACTCCTGTGTCAGCTGCAGCGAATCACTCTCCATTCGATCGGCTGAGGTCAACAGCCAGCGCGCCAGTCGAGCTTCTACCTCGTGGACTCTGTTGCATAGAACTGACTGCGTTATCTGAACCAGTTGCAGGTAAGCGAATCGGTGCACAAGCCGCTGCAACAATCCACCCTTAAGAAACTCATCACGGAGAATGTTGGACTTGATCCTTAGACCCGCACCAGCTCCCTGCATCACCACCAGGTGAGACATCTGAGGTTGGTCCAGCAGCGCAGGCAATCCGGCAAATCCCTCGCGTCCGATAAGGCCGACCTCAACGGTCTCGCCCTTTTCAGTCATCGCGTCTGTTGAGATCAATCCACGGTTCAGAAAATAGATATATTCGATCGGCTGATTCGGTTCGGAGAGAGCTTTATGCAACGGCAGGTCGACCGGCTGCAGCCACCTCGCAAGTAAGGCGTACTCCGCCTCCGGGAGTTGCGAGAGCATAATATTTCGTGGCCGCGCCGGCCCCGCCGTGCTCGAAAAGTTATTGGGCAATTTAGTTTCCTGCGTCGTGGCATCTCGTCCACTAGCCGCAAAGACTGGTTGCCCACGGATGTATGGGGCGGGCGATGCGATTAGCACGACAATACGCGCTTAATTGCACATGAGTCTGTCATGTGGCGAACATAACTTCGCCGCCATCATGCAGAGTCCAAAAGAGATGTTGGAAATGGAACCGAGGCTTGCCGAGCGGGGCTGGCAAGGCCCCGCCTCGCCGCTCGGTTTAGAATGACCAATTAGCTACCTAATGGACGGCAATCGCAAGTCGTCCCGGAAAGTGCCTTATTTGCCCATGCATCGCTGGTCCCAACTCTTCATCCCCACCCTTCGTGAAGCCCCCGCAGACGCCGAAGTCGCCAGCCACAAGCTCCTGCTCCGCGCCGGCTACATCCGCCAGCTCGGCGCCGGCATCTACAGCTATCTCTTCCTCGGCAACCGCTCGATCAACAAGATCATCGCCATCGTCCGCGAGGAGATGGACAAGATCGGCCAGGAGTTCCTCCTTCCCGCGCTGAACCCGCGCGAGATCTGGGAGAGAGTCGGCCGCTGGTCCGGCATGGGCGACAACATGTTCCGCCTGAAGGACCGCAAGGGCGCCGACCTCTGCCTCGCCATGACCCACGAAGAGGTCATGACCTCCATCGCCCGCAACGAGCTGCGCAGCTACAAGCAGCTCCCCCAGATCTGGTACCAGATCCAGACCAAGTTCCGCGACGAGCCCCGCCCCAAGTCCGGCCTGCTGCGCGTCCGCCAGTTCATCATGAAGGACGCCTACTCCTTCGACATCGACGAGGCCGGCCTCGACGAGAGCTACAACAAGCACGACGAGGCCTACCGCCGCATCTTCACCCGCTGCGGGCTGGAGTTCGTCGCCGTCGAAGCCGACTCCGGCGCCATGGGCGGCTCCGCAGTCGCAGGAGTTCATGGTCTACACCGAAGCCGGCGAAGACCTCATCGCCAGCTCCGCCTCGCGGCTACGCCGCCAACATCGAGAAGGCCACCTCGCAGCCTCGCGCCCGTCGAAGACCTCGCAGCCGACCGGCGATGGCATGCCCGAGCTCGTCCACACGCCCGGCCAGCGCACCATCGACGAGGTCGGCGCGTTCCTCAAAATCTCAGCCGCAGCACCAGCATCAAGACCATGGCCTACATGGCTGCGCTACCCGAAGCCGATCACGCCAAGCTAGGCGCGTCGACGTCCCGGTCGTCGTCTTCCTGCGCGGCGATCACTCGCTCAACGAAACCAAGCTGTGCCGCCATCGCAGGCGGCGAGCTGCGCCCCATGATCGCCGGAAGAGATCGTCGAGCTACTTCGAAGGCCCTGCCGGCTACCTCGGCCCCATCGGCCTCGAAGGCTGCTCCGCACCCGAAGAAGCCCGGCACCGCTCGTCATCCTCGACAAGGCACTCGAAGGCCGCACGAATCTGATCGCGCGGAGCCAACAAGGAGGAGTACCACCTCCGCAACGTCACCCCGGCGCGCGACTTCAAGCCGACGCTGGTCGCCGACGTCCGCAACATCAACGAAGGCGAAGGCTGACCCCATCGACGGCCAGCCCCTGCGGCTCGGCAAAGCCGTCGAGATCGGCCACATCTTCAAGCTCGGCTACAAGTACTCGAAGTCCATGGGAGCCTCCGTCCTCAACCGCGACGGCAAGGAGGTCACGCCCATCATGGGCAGCTACGGCATCGGCATCGAGCGCATCCTCACCGCCGCCATCGAATCCTCTGCCGCTGCGAACGACGGCACCGCCTACGCCCTGCATCCGGCCATCGCGCCCTTCCAGGTCGTCGTCACCGTCACCAACATCGGCGACGCCGCACTTCTGGCAGCCGGCGAAAAGGTCGCCGCCGAACTCACGCGGCCGGCCTCGACGTGCTCCTGGACGACCGCGACGAGCGCGCCGGAGTCAAATTCAAGGATGCCGACTTGATCGGCATCCCCTATCGAATCAATATCGGACGAGGTGTAGCTGAAGGCAAAGTTGAATTCGTCGACCGCTTGAGTCGGCAGACTCACGAGGTCGCCTCTTGACCGGATAGCGTCCACAGTTAGCCGATCAAGTAACCTCCGCTCTGTCAATCCGCGCTTCCCGCTTTCGCCATCCAAGCGTCTTAAAGAAAGAGCACCTTGCCCGTCAAACTCAAATACGGCAGCACCAAAACCACCACGAAACGCGGCTCGATCGATCAGGTTCACCTTCAGAACACGCTTGTGCGCATCGCGCTGGTTGCGTTTCTTGGCATGTCTCGTCATCGGGGCTAGCCGTCTTCGGCTACTTTTACTTCACGTACCAGCGATCGTGGACGACCGACTGGCCAAGGGCCCATCTTCGCCAGCGTCTCGCAGATCTATGCCGCCCCGCGCGAGGTCCGCACGGCCAGAAGCTCACCGCCTCCGCCATCGCCGCCGAACTGCGCCAGGCCGGCTACAACAGCAACCCGCAGCTCGGCACCTTCCAGCTCAACGGCGACAACATCTTCATCAAGCCCGGCCCGCAGAGCTACCACACCACCGACGGCGCGACCATCACCACCACCGACGGCGTCGTCCAGACGCATCACCGCCGAAAACGGCGCCGCGCTTAGCGCCTACGAGCTCGAGCCACAGCTCATCACCGCGCTCTCCGAGGACAAGAACCGCACCAAGCGCCGCCTGGTCACCTACAAGGAGATTCCTCCGCGCATGGTGCAGGCCGTCATCGCCATCGAAGACCGCAGCTTCTTCGAGCACGGCGGCATCAACTACCTCCGCATCGTCAAGTGCGGCGTCGCAGGACCTGCTCGCGCGACGCACATGACGCTGCGGCGGCTCGACCCTCACCCATGCAGCTCGCCAAGCGGCTTCTTCCTCTACGCCCGAGAAGACGACTTCAAGCGCAAGATCATCGAGATCCTGATCACCTTCCAGCTCGAGTCGCGCTTCACCAAGCAGCAGATCTTCGAGATGTACGCCAACCAGATCAACCTGGGCCACCGCGGCAGCTACGACATCAACGGCTTCGGCGAGGCCGCGCAGGCCTTCTTCGGCAAGGACCTCAAGCAGCTCGACACCGCCGAGTGCGCCCTGCTCGCCGGCATCATCCAGAGCCCCAGCCGCCTCAATCCCTATCGCCATCCCGAACGCGCTATGGCGCGCCGCAACGTCGTGCTCGACTCCATGGTCGAGACCGGCGCCATCACCGCCAGCCGAAGCCACACGCGCCAAGGCTGAGCCACTGCGCCTCGCTCCGCCCAACGTCGACGCCAGCGAGGCTCCCTACTTCGTCGACCTCGTCCACGATCAGCTCGTCCAGCGCATCGGCGATCAGGACCTCGCGCATCAGAGCCTGCGCATCTACACCTCGCTCGACCCCGAACTGCAGCGCGCCGCCTCCGAAGCCGTCGAGATCGGCATGAAGAACGTCGACGAGATCGTCCGCAAACAGCACGCCCAAAGACAGGACGCCGGCCCCATCACCTATCCGCAGGTCGCGCTCGTCGCGCTCAACCCGCACACCGGCCAGATGCTTGCGCTGGTCGGCGGACGCAACTACGGCGTCTCGCAGCTCAACCACGCCGTCGCCAAGCGCCCCACCGGCTCCATCTTCAAGCCCTTCGTCTACGCCGCCGCCTACAACACCTGCCTCAACGGAACCGTCTCTCGGCGAACGGCGTCTTCACCGCGCTCACCAAGCTCAACGACGACACCCACCACCTTCACCTTCGACACGGCCGCCAGACCTACACTCCCGGCAACTTCAAGGGCGAGTATCCCCGGCAAGGTCACCGCCGCCTATGCGCTCGCACACTCGCTCAACATCGCCACCATCTCACTTGGCCAGAGGTCGGCTTCGACAACGTAGCCGCACTCGCGCCGCGCCTCTGGCATCACCAACGCACGCGGCACTCCGTCGGTCTCCATCGGCACCTACGACGCCACGCCACTCGACATGGCCGGAGCCTACACCGTCTTCGCCAACGGCGGCGTCCACCTCAAGCCCTGGATGCTCGCCTCCGTCCGCAACGCCAACGGCGACATCGTCTCCGACTACTCTCCCGAGGCCAAGCAGGTCATGGATCCTCGCGCCGCCTACCTCACGCAGTCGCTGCTCGAAGGCGTGATGAACTACGGCACAGCAGCCGCGGTTCGTCGACGCGGCTTCACCGCTCCCGCCGCCGGCAAAACCGGCACCAGCCACGACGCCTGGTTCGCCGGCTACACCTCGAATCTGATCTGCATCGTCTGGGTCGGCAACGACGACTACACCGACGTCAAGATCGAAGGCGCGCACGCCGCCGCTCCCATCTGGGCCGAGTTCATGAAGCGCGCCATCCAGCTTCCCCAGTACTCCGACGTCAAATCCTTCTCTCCTCCCGAGGGCATCACTGTCGCGCAGCATCGACCGCGACTCCGGCCTGCTGGCCGACTCCGCCTGCCCCGACCACACCATGTACGCCGCCTTCCTCGACGGCACGGCGCCCACCGGCTCCTGCAGCCAGATGAACGAGAACCCACAGAACTTCTTCCAGAAGATCTTCGGCATCGGCGGACATCCTGAACCTGTTCCCGGCTCGACTGCCTCCAGCGGCCTCGCCTGCAACGCCCGTCTCTCATCCCGCTCCCGTCACGACCCCTAACGGGAACGTTCCACCGCCCGATCAGTCAGGGCAGCCACAGAAGAAGAAAAACATCTTCCAAAAGATATTCGGCGGTGGCGGAAATAAGGACAATAAGGACAACAAGCCACAGCCCGCTGAGCCAGCCTCTCCCCCCCAGTAGAACGCTCTAAAAAACTGAAACGTCCGAGCACCCGATTAAGGACTAAGGTGCTTCGTTCCCATATGAGGGCGCGAGTATGTCCTGCGAGGCGATCGATTCGAACAGCTCCGAGTCGGCTATTGCTTCTCTACAACCAAAGCAGGCAGCGGGCTCTCCTTGAACTCTGCGTCGCCTACGTTCTCATCCTTGATTCAGCGCCCCCTGTCCAACTCACAGCGTCTCGTGCGCGTTGGCGCACCCGAATCACGCGGCAACCGGCCGATAGAAGTACGAGTTCGAAGAAAACTCCACCCCAAACAGGTCTGTAGACTCCTCAGCCTGCTCCGCATTCCCCAGCAACAGATACCCATCCGGCGCCATCTGCCGTGCGAACGTCGCGAAACACTGATGTCCGGTCCTCCTGCGAAAAGTACAACAACACATTACGCAGCAGCACCAGGTCAAAGACTGGCAGCGTTGGCAGCGAAGAGCACAGATTCGCACACTGAAACTCGCACATCGCGCGAATCCGCGGATGAATCTCCCACTCCTCACCATCCCTCGTCATATGCTTCAGCAGCATCCGCGCTGGCAACCCGCGGTTTACCTCAAGCCTCCGATACCGCGCTCTCCGCGCATACTCCACCACCTGCCGCGAGATGTCCGTGCCGATGATCTTCACATCCCACGACGCAATCTCCGGCAGATGCTCCGCAATCATCATCGCCAGGCTATAGGCCTCCTGCCCCGTCGAGCTCGCCGCGCTCCATATCCGTAACCGCCGTTCGCTTCGTCTGCCTTCAATCAGCCGCGGCAGAATCGTCTCGCGTAGCAGCTCAAATGGCTTCACATCGCGAAAGAAGCTCGTCTCATTGATCGTCATCGCCTCAGCCACCGCACGATGAAGGTGTGCTGGTCTGTCCGAGCGCAGCAGATGAACAAAGTCTTCCAGGTTCGATGCTCCAGCCATCTTCGCAATCGGCGTCAGCTTTGTTTCGAAGAGCGCATTGCGCGATGGATCAATCATGTTCGCCGACTGCGTCATCACCACCTCGCGCAAATATGCGTAATCGGAATCAGTACAGGCCATGGGCTATCTCCCGTCGTGCGTCAGCCATCTCCGTCTTCCGCAACGAAACATTCGGACTCTCAAGCCGCCTCGCACTAACTCTCTGATTCACCTCCCGGGCAATCGCATCCAGCGGCAGCGTCGCATACGCGATTCCCGCCTCCGATACCCTGCCCGGCATTCCCCACACCGCCGAAGTCGCCTCATCCTGTGCAAGCACCACGCCGCCGCGCTCCTGCACCTCGCGCGCTCCGTCCAGTCCATCCGAGCCCATACCCGTCAGTACCAGCGCAAGCGTTCCCGCACCGTACATACGCGCAGCCGACCAGAACAGGTAATCCGCCGATGGCCTGCAATGATTCCGCGGCTCCTGGCTGTGCAGCTTTACCTTCGCCCCACGCGGCCGCCGCTCATCTCCCCAGGCATTGAATCGCTGCGCAGCCACCTCCATATGCGCGTCCCCTGGCGCCAGCAAAACCGTCCCCGGCTGCAGCGGTGCGCCGTGATATGCCTCTTCGACACGCAGCGCGCAGCACCGATCCAATCGTTCCGCCAGCACACCGGTAAACAGCTTCGGCATATGCTGGACGATCAGTACCGGCACCGGCAGATCCCGCGACAGCAGTGGCAGCAGATACTCGAGCGCCGCCGGCCCTCCGGTCGACACTCCAATCACTACGATCTCCGCAGGAGCAACAACTGCATCCGGTCGAACGCCAACACTGCCCGCGAAGCGCGATCTCGGCTCTGCATCGAACGCACTTGCCCGTTGACTGTTCCTCGCCGCCCAGCGCCGCAATCTTCGGCAACAGCTGCTGCGCCAGCGACGCCAGCGCACTCTCAAAATCACGCTGCCCCATCGGCTTCATCACATAGTCAGCAGCGCCTCGCATCAGCGCATCCAGCGTCGCCCGCGCGCCCTTCTCCGTATGCGAGCTGCACATGATCACGGGAAGCCCACGCTTCATCGATCGCAACCGGTCCAGAACATCCAACCCGTTCAACCGAGGCATCTCAAGATCCAGCACCAGCACATCCGGAGCAAGCGTCTCCACCCACTCCAGGCACTCCACTCCGTCCCGCGCAACGCCGACCAGTTCCATCTTCGGCAGATCGCTGCGCCCTGACTCCGCTTGACGCTGGAACAGAGTCCGCATGATCCCGCGCATCACCGCCGAATCATCCGCCGCAAGAACGCGCAAAGGCCTGTCTCCGGAATTCACCATCTGCCAACCCTCATCTCTACCGCATCCAGCGGCCTTCGCATGCTTCGTCTCAGTTCTGCTCAGGCGGCAAAGCCCAGCAGCATCATCTTTTCGCGCAGGCTCTCCGGCGTGAACGGCTTCATCAGAAACTCGTCGGCCCCGTTATCCAGCGCCCTCGTGATGAACGAGTTATCTGCTTCCGTCGTCACCATCATCACCTTCATCTCGGGATGCAGCTTTGCCTCCCGCAACGCCTTCACGCACTCCAGCCCATTCATCACCGGCATGTTCACGTCGAGCAGCATCAGATCGAACTCCTTCTCATCCGTCAGCACCGCCAACGCGTCGCTGCCATCCACGGCCTCTTCGCACGCAATGCCCATCCGGTCCAGCAGATGCCGCAGATACTCCCGGATAAAGCTCGAATCATCCACGATCAGCGCTCTCATGCGTTCTCCCCCATCGTTCCCAACTTGAACATTCCCGTCTCTGCCAGCCGCGAAGGACGTAGCTTCTGCGGATCCAGTTGCACCATCAACCCGTTTGGCATCTTGTAGGCTCCGTCGAACAGCCACTTGCACCTCGCCTCCAGCGTGCACGGATTCGCCTCCAGCATCTTGCGGTTCACCGTCACCACACCGCCCACCGCATCGACCAACAGTCCAAAGCGCTCTTCGCCGTCGCTCGTCTTCCAGTACCAGCACACATCCCGCCTCGTCACTCTCCGGCAGACCCAGCAGCGCGCGAAAGCTCACTGTCGTCAGCACGTCGCCGCGATAAGGCACCACACCCGCGACAAACGGCGGCGCCATCGGCACCCGCTCCAGCTCGCGCTTTCCCAGCACCTCGCGAATCTTCCCCGTGTCGATGCCGAAGCTCTCATCGCCCGCAAACATCGAGCACAGCGAAGTGCTGTCGTCCTCCTCATGAATCTGCTGCTGCACATCCTGCCCAACAATCTTCACGCGACCTCCCTCCACGACTCCGCTCCATTCCCGCCGAACCCGCGGAAGATCGTCGTCAGCTTCTCCTTCACCAGCGCCAGATCAACATCGCCGTTCGCTGCATCCTTGTCGAGCATCGTGCCGTCGGAGACATCAAGCACCCTCCGCACCACTACACCCATTCGCGGAGATCCCTGCACCCGCGCATCGCCGCAGATCAACACCGTAGCCGCAGCCTCTTCACCCTGCCGCTGCATCGCCTCCATCTCATCCAGCACGCGGCCGTCATCCCGCAGCTGCAGCAGCTCGCCGCGATACTGCAACAGCGCCCGTCCATTCGCATACTCGATCTGGCTCAGCGGAACGCTCTCAATCCGCTCCACCACACCCAGCGGAAGCGCCGTCCGCTCACGTGCTCTGTCCTCGAAGACCAGGAACGATTGCTTCGTCCTTCTGCTTCACCTCCGCTGCCTGCTCTTCCTCCTCTTCTTCAATCACCGGCTTCACGCCCGCGCGCGCCGCCGTAGCAGCAATGTCCAGAATCAGCGCCAGCGTCCCATTGCCCAGCACTGTCGCGCCCGAGAACAGCCCAATCTCGCGCAGCACCGCCGACAGCGGCTTCACCACAATCTCTTCCGGAGCCAGCAGGTCATCCACCACCAGCCCGTACTTGCAGCCCTCCGCCTCCAGCACCGCCATGTAGAACCCGTGCTCGTCCGTCGCGCTCTTCAGCCCCAGCAGACGATCCAGCCAGACCATCGGCAACAGCCGCTCGCGCAGCCGATACACCTCCGACGCTCCAACCGTCTCCACCGCCTGCGCACGCATCGCGCGCCGGGATATACACCAGCTCCACCAGTGTCGTCTGCGGCAGCGCAAAGCTCTGTCCTCCGCTCCGAACCACCAGCGCAGGCACAATCGCCAGCGTCAGCGGAACCCGCAGCCGCAGCGTCGTCCCAACGCCAACCTTCGATTCCAACTCAACGCTTCCGCCCACCTTCTCCACGTTGGCGCGCACCACATCCATGCCCACGCCGCGGCCCGAAACCGTCGTCACCGCCGAAGCCGTCGAGAAACCCGGCAGGAAGATCAGCTGCAGCGCCTCGCGCTCCGTCATCTCCGCCGCTTGCTCCGGCGTCACCAGCCCGCGCTCGACCGCCTTCGCCAGCACGCGCTCCATGGCAATTCCGCCGCCATCATCCGCAACCTCGATCACCACCGATCCGCTCTGATGAAACGCCTTCAGCCGCAAACATCCTTCAGCCGGCTTCCCCGCCAGCACACGATCCGCCGGCGCCTCAATCCCGTGATCCACCGCATTGCGTACCGCATGGGTCAGCGGATCCTTGATCGCCTCCAGCAGACTCTTGTCCAGCCCCGTCTCCTGGCCCGAGAACTCAATCCTCACCTCGCGCCCGCACGTCCGCGCCAGGTCCCGCACCATCCTCGGAAACTTCCCGAACAGATTTCCCACCGGCTGCATCCGCGCCTGCATCACCGTCTCGCGCAGATCCGCCGTCACACGAGTCCAGCCGGCGAGCCAGCTCCGGAAAGTTCGTCGCCTCCACGCCACTCTGCAGCATCTGGTTGCGCGTCAGCACCAGCTCGCCCACCAGATTCATCATCCGGTTCAGCACATCCACATCGATCCGCAGCGTCTTGTCGCTATTCGCCGCCGCATGCGCCACCTGCGCAGCCGAACTCTGGGCCGCCTCCTCCGCCTCACCGGCGGCCTTCATCATCACCACCGGCGCAGCCTTCTCATGGTCAGCAGCAACCGCAGTCTCTCCATTCAGCGCAGCAAGCTCTGCGATCAGCGCGCCGTCTTCGTCGCTCGCCCGAGTCCCCTCGCCGCCCGTCTCCTCAATCAACGTCAGGATCGCCCGCAGCCCATCCAGCAGCCGCAGCAATCCGCTGATCAGCTCCTCGCGTCACAGCCAGCCGTCCCTCGCGCAGCGAGCCCAGCAGATGCTCTCCCGCATGCGCCAGCTTCTCCAATCGGCTGAAGCCCAGAAACCCCGTCGTTCCTTTGATCGTGTGCACCGAGCGGAAGATCTCTCCCACCAGCTGCTCGCAATCCTCCGGCCGAGCCTCAAGCTCAGTCAGGCACCGCTCCATCCGGTCCAGCCCTTCCTGGCTCTCTGCGATAAATTCTTTGGTCAGGTCGTCCACATCCCTCTTATCGGGACGCCGAACCCAAAGCATGAGCACTCCGTGACTTGCCACTCGCAGTCACACTCGATAGCCTCAACCCTATGTCTCAACCGAAGCACCCGGCGGCATCACAGCCGCACAGATCGAAGACCTCCGCCAGCGTGCAATCGCCGTAGCCCGCAACGCCTACTGCTCCCTACAGCCACTTCCGCGTAGGCGCCGCCCTCCTCCTCGAGGACGGCAACATCATCACCGGCTGCAATGTCGAGAACGCCTCCTACCGCCTCACCACCTGCGCCGAGCAGGCCGCCATCGCCGCCGCTGTCGCCCTCCACGGACCCTCCATCCGTATCCGCGCCGTCGTCATCGCTAACCTCAACTCCGCCGCCTCCCAGCCCTGCGGAGCCTGCCGCCAGACCATCCACGAGTTCAGCACCTCCGCCACCGAAGTCTTCTTCCCCGCAGCCGACGGCACCCTCACCCGCTCCACTATCGCCGACCTTCTCCCCGCAGCCTTCCTCCTCGAAAACTAAATGAGCCAAATCCATCCCATCGACGTCATCCTCCACAAGCGCGACGGCCACTCCCTCACCGACGCCGAGATCCGCGCATTCATCCGCGCCATCGTCGACCGCACCCCAGACCATCAGCTCGTCACCGACGCACAGATCGCTGCCTTCCTCATGGCCGTCTTCCTCACGCGGCCTCGACCCCCGCGAGCTCGCCACCCTCACCGAAGCCATGCGTTTCTCCGGCGAGGTCGCCTACACCGAAGCCCTCAACACCTTCGCCATCGACAAGCACTCCACCGGCGGAGTCGGCGACAAGACCTCCCTCCTCATCGCGCCCATCATCGCCGCAGCCGGCATCGCCCACCCAACCGCTGATGGCGTCCCCGGCATCGTCGTCCCCATGATCAGCGGCCGCTCCCTCGGCCACACCGGCGGCACACTCGACAAGCTCGAGACCATCCCCGGCTTCAACACCCAGCTCTCCTTCCCCGAGATGCGCGAAGTCCTCCGCCACTGCGGAGCCGCCATGATCGGCCAGACCCCCACCATCGTCCCCGCCGACCGAATCCTCTATGCGCTCCGCGACCACACCGGCACCGTCGAATCCGCCTTCCTCATCACCGCCAGCATCATGAGCAAGAAGCTCGCCGAGTCCATCAACGCCCTCGTACTCGACGTCAAGGTCGGCTCAGGCGCCTTCATGCCCACCTACGAGCAATCCAAATTCCTCGCCAAGCTCATGGTCCAGACCGGCGAAGCCTCCGGAACGCGAACCGTCGCTCTCCTCACCTCCATGGACGAGCCTCTCGGTCGCTTCTCCGGCAACTGGGTCGAAGTCTGGGAGTGCGTCGACATCATGCAGGGCCGCCGCCACCCCATGTCCGCCGACCTCATCGAACTCACCAACATCCTCTCCGGCTGGATGCTTCATCTCGCCGGACAGGCCGCCACCCCTGAAGAAGGCGCCGCCCTCTCCGACCAGATCCTCCAATCCGGCGATGCCTACAAGGCCTGGCTCAAGATCGTCGAAGCGCAGACCGGACGCACCTCAGTCTTCAACGACCCCGCCTCTCGCCACAAGCCCACCGCCACCCGCGTCCTCAAGGCACCCCAGTCTGGCTTTCTCGTCGGTATGGACTGCAAGCAGGTCGGCTGGGCCGTGCAACGTCTCGGTGCAGGCCGAGCAGCCCCGGTGACCCCGTCAGCGCCCACGCAGGCATCGAGTCCCACGCCAAACTAGGCGACCGCCTCGAAGAAGGCCAGCCCATCTTCACGCTCTTCGCAGAAGACGCCGCCCTCGTCGACGAGCCCGAACAGATGCTCCGCGAAACGTTACAAATCGCCTCAAGCCCTGCAACTCGCCCCTCTCTCATCCGAGAGATCATCACAAAATAGCTCGCACTCTCTTCCCCCTTAGCGTAAAAAGTCTTTACGCACACGCAATTTATCTTTTGAGTCGCCACTCGGGGGAGCATGATGCACAAGCAAATCCTGCGCACGATCGTCTTGGCAATCACAATGCAAACAGCGGCAATGGCGCAGGACGCGCCTATGACCACGCCGCTCCGCCCCGATCAGGTTGCATTCCTCGCTCTCTACAAACAACTCGTTGAAACCAACACAACCCTCTCGTCAGGAAGCTGCACCAAGGCCGCCGAGCTCGTCGCAGCCCATCTCAAGGCAGCAGGCTTCACCGACAAAGACATCACGCTGTTCTCCGCGCCCGACCACCCCAAAGAAGGTGGCCTCGTCGTCATCCTGCCCGGAACCTCAACAACAGCGAAGCCGATGCTACTTCTCGGCCATCTCGACGTAGTCGAGGCCAAGCGAGAAGACTGGACGCGCGATCCCTTCACATTCATCGAGGAGAACGGCTACTTCTACGGCCGCGGAACCAGCGACATGAAGGCAATGGACGCGATCTGGATCGACGCATTGTCGCGTTTCAAACAAAGCGGCTACCAGCCCAAGCGCACCATCAAGCTGGCACTCACCTGCGGCGAGGAGACGAACGTCGCCTTCAACGGAGCTGACTGGCTCGCCAAGAATAAACCCGACCTCATCGCCGCCGCCTTTGCCCTGAACGAAGGCGGCGGCGGCCGCACCGACGGCCACGGAAAAGTCGTCGTGCAAAACATTCAAGTCGGCGAGAAGGCCTCCCAGAGCTTCCGCTTCGAAACGGTAAACGCCGGCGGCCACAGTTCGATCCCCATTCGCGACAACGCGATCTACGAGCTAGGCGACGCGCTTCTGAAAGTTCGCGAATACGAGTTCCCCGTGAAGTTCTCCGATACCACCCGGGCATACTTCGCCAAGGCAGGAGCAGCTCGCAACGACGCACTCGGCCAAGCGATGGTCGCTCTATCCCAAAACCCGAATGACACCGCCGCCGAAGCAATCGTCTCCAGGGACCGCAGCTATCACAGCATGCTCCGCACCACCTGCGTCGCCACCCGCCTCGAAGGCGGCCACGCCGACAATGCCCTGCCCCAGCGAGCCACTGCCACCGTCAACTGCCGCATCTTCCCCGGCGAAACCGTAGAGCAGACACAAGCCACCCTCGCCAAAGTAATTGGCGATCCCGGCGTTAAGATCACTCCGATCCCACCAATCCGTCCTCTCGCTTCACCACCGCCACTCGATCCCAAGATCATTGGCCCGGCCGAAAAGCTCGTCGCCAAATACTTTCCCGGAGTGCCCCTGATCCCTTCCATGTCCACCGGAGCCACCGACGGAATCTTCCTCGAAGCGATAGGCATTCCAACCTACGGCGCACCAGGCGGCTGGGGCGATCCTGACGGGAACGGCGCCCATGGACTAAACGAACGCCGCAGCGAAAGATCCGTATTTGTCGGTCGTGATTTCCTGACTGACCTGGTGAAGACGTATGCGGATTCAGACTGAAGCGCCGTCACCGCCAAAGTATTTCAAGATCATCCGAGATGAGACAGCCTTGACAGGTGGTTGAAAGGATTGCATCTTAAACATCAGCATTCCGCATCTTTTCGTGACTCCGTGCGAGCTCATGTCGTTGCCATCATTACCCTAGGCCAGCTGACGTAGTTGGCTTTGCCGTACGCGGAGCGAGGATTGAATAGCGATGCAAACATCCCGAACGGGTCTTCAACTTCAAGACAATGCTGAGAGCCTTGCAACCCTAAGCGTCGACACGGAAAAGCCATTCCTCCATCGATTCCGGATTTCGGCTTTGTTCTGCGCCATCGCCGTGCTCGTCTGCGAACTCATAAGTCGGCCCTTCACAAATATTGGTATCTCCGACGACGGCCCCTACATCTTCGTCGCACGACGGCTCGCGGACACCGGGCACATTGTCTTTAATGGCTGGTCCGGGGCCATGCTGGTCTGGCAGCTTTACGTTGGCGCCGCCCTCATCAAGCTCTTTGGCTTTTCGTTCACCACGGTTCGCATGAGCACGCTGCTGGTAGCTATGGCGCTAGCCTTTTTCCTGCAGCGCACTATGGTTCGGGCGGGCATCGGAGAGCGCAATGCGACCATCGGGACGTTGGCGCTCGTCCTTTCGCCACTCTACCTCACGCTCTCGGCTACCTTCATGAGTGACATCCATGGCCTCTTCGCCATCGTCCTCTGCCTCTTTGGCTGCCTGCGGGCCTTGCAGTCATCTTCCACTCGCGCGGCCATCGGTTGGCTCTGCTTTGCGGTTACAACCAACGCCATCTGCGGCACATCTCGCCAGCTCGGATGGCTCGGCATCCTCGTGATGGTCCCGTCCACCCTCTGGCTGTTGCGAGCCCGGCGTCGTGTCCTACTGGCCGGCGCTACGACCGCATTTGCGGGAGTTGTCTTCATCCTGAGTTGCCTGCGCTGGCTCAAACATCAGCCTTACACCTTGCCCGAACATCTTTTGGTAAGTGCTTTTCCTGTGAAGGACACCTTCTTCGAGATCTTCCGTTTCTTCTTGGATTTTCCCTTCCTCTTGCTTCCTATCATGGTCTTGTTCCTGCCTGAGGTTCGCAAGAGCACTCCCCGCGCAATTGCCATTGTCTGCACATTAATCTTCGGTTATCTCTTTCTTGCCACTTATCCAAGCCACTTCCGCACCGTTGTCAGGAATCTTAGAGAGCCTACGTCGCAAGATTGGGTTAACGCATACGGAGGTTACGAGACCCTTGCAAAGGGGGCACACGCCATCTTCCTTTACCCATGGATGCAGGCACTTCTAACGATTGCCGCATTTGGCAGTCTGCTCGGTTTGATTTGCTCATTGGTTAGCTCGAGTCGAATTTCACCGGTGCAGGTTTCCGTCCGGCGACTCTCCTGGAAGGAACTCGGCACGCTCCTCGTACCCTTCACAATCGCTTACACGCTTCTTCTCATTTCCCGGGCCGTAACAATCGCAAGCCTGGGGGGCTACTACGTAATCATCGATCGCTACGCGCTAGGGTTGCTGGTCGTCGCTCTTATCTGCCTTGTCCGCTACTACCAGGAGCGAATACAGGCGCAGCTTCCGCTTGCAAGCATTCTTATGGTTGGGATCATGGCGGTCTTTGGCATCGCCATTACCCACAATATGTTCTCGTTCTATCGCGCCCGGGAGGCCCTTGCTGCCGAACTTCGTGCCGCTGGAATTCCAGATACGTCTGTCGACAATGGATGGGATTACAACATGATTGTGGAACTCGAACACGCTGACCACATCAATACTCCCGATATCGAACTACCAGCACATTCCTATGTTCCAACCCCTCCGCTTCCAGCTGGCACTTGCCCGATGTTTTGGTACGACAAGACTCCCCACATTAGACCTCTCTACGGCGCCTCATCCGATCCCGATGCTTGCTATGGTCTGGCACCCGTTCCTCCGGTGCATTACTCCCGCTGGTTAGCCGACGAACGCGGCTCCACGCTCTATGCCGTCCGGTACACCGCTCCGCCGAAGCCGTAAGCGCTTCTCTAACCTCACCACCATTAGGTCACCGAGGACGACTTATGTCCCGTGGAGGGCACAGAATGGATCGCTATCGTTTGAATACCGTGCTAACTCTGTTTGATCGCAGACACCGCGTACTGCCCACCGAACGGGACCGCCGACAGATATGGCTCAAGAACTCTTAGCGCCGAGAGAGCGTGAGGAAAAAACAAATGGTACTGCGACTGCGGATCCGTCCATCCGCTCTCGCGATACCGAGCCATAAATTCCTTTGCCGGGATTAAATGTGCGTTGACGTCAAACGGGCATGTGTTTACGGCACGGACAGTCAGCGGATTGAGTGGATTGTGCTCAAAAATCGTAAGCATCCCGCCTACTCGTGTAACACGATGCAGCTCACGCAGCCACAGGATGTGCTCATCATGGTTAATGTGGTGAAAAACGCATGCAGAGAAGGTGATGTCGAAAGAATTGTCTGGAACGGGAATGTGGTTATCTTGAATCTGCACTCCCGTAGCTACCCCGGGAAAGCGCTCCGCCGCAACCTCAAGGCTGCGCGGCGAAACGTCCGCGCCCGCCAGTTGAGCGCCGGGGAAATACCGTCGGAAGTATGGCGTCGAGTTGCCTACGCCCGAGCCGAAATCCAGAATGCTCTCAGCCCGAATATTGCGCTTCCGTGCCAACCGGGCGAGAGCTTCTATCTTGTACTCATGGAAAAATTCAGGACCTTCTCCGGTCACAGCTACGGATTGTCGAAGCAATTGATCGTACTCGTTGGCAAAGCGATCGAATTCGGCAGAGTCCACGGAAAATCCTTCTAATCTCGTCCGCAGAATAACAGACATGGAATCGACAAATCATAATGATGTATGGTCGTTGCTATGGCTCTGAAGCCACTGTCACTCCGTGTTGCGGTTACCGGATCCACGGGCTTCATCGGCATGCATCTGCTGCGTGGCCTGCACGCAGCGGGAGCAGAGATCGTCGCGATCGTCGCGGCCGGCAGGCACGTCGAGCGGTTAGACAGCCTTCCGTTTCCCGTCGAACGGATCATTATCGAGGACATAAGCCACATCGGCGATGCGATCCGGCGAGCAAAAGCTCAATACGTTATTCATCTGAGTGCTTTTGTCTCCACCGACCGAAGCGTGCACGCGCTCGAGGAAACAGTTAGACAGAATCTTCTCCCGACCGTTTCGCTCCTCGCTGCGGCAGCCGACGTAAACGTTTCCCGGGTCATCCTCTTGGGCTCCTGTGAAGAGTACAGTCAGAAAACAACGCCCTTTGACACAGCGCTCGCGCCTGACCCATCGTCGCCCTATGGAGCAAGTAAGGCAGCGGCCACGGCCTATGCCCGAATGTTCACCAACTCTTTTAGATTGCCTACTGTCGTCCTCCGACCTTCGGTCGTATACGGTCCGGGACAGTCTGAACGGATGCTTATATCCCAGGTCATGAAGGCGATATTAGAGAATCGCACCATCGGCGTTACCGAAGGTAAACAGACTCGAGATTTTATCTATGTAGAGGATGTTGTACTTGCGATCATTCAGTCTCTTACAGTTCCCGGCATTGAAGGCGGCATATGGAACATCGGCTCCGGTGAAGTCGTAACGGTTCGCGACTGTCTCGAGCGCATCGAACGTATCACAGGCCGAACAGGTCTTATTGAATATGGCAAGAGGCCCTATAACGAAAGCGAGATTTTTCAATATGAGCTCAAAGTGCAAGAGACATACAACGCTTTCAATTGGAAACCTTCTCTGACACTTGATACGGGTCTCAGTAAGACGTGGGAATTCTTTCGTGACCACGTATAGAACCCTATCTTCCGCGAGGATGACTTTATGGAGACATTGCCACTCATCTCGATCGTGCTCCCGGCTTACAACGAGGAACTGAACATTCGTCCTCTCTTCGAGCGCCTCAATCCAATCCTCACGCAGCTCTCCGACCGCTTCAGATTCGAATTTGTCGTCACGGATAATCACAGCACGGATGGCACCTTTGCCCTGCTGCAGGAAGTCGCAGCCAGAGATCCGCGCGTACGCGTCTTTCGCCTTTCCAGAAACTTCGGATTCCAGCGATCCATTCTCACCGGCTACATGAACTGTCGCGGTGACGCAGCTATCCAACTCGACGTCGATCTGCAAGACCCGCCGGAGTTGATCCCAACTTTCCTGGATCGTTGGCAAGCCGGCGCCGATGTCGTCTACGGCATTCGCATCGAGAGAACCGAAGGCCGCATGATTACGTTTGCGCGTGGCCTCTTCTATCGGCTCATCGATCTCCTCAGCGAAGATAGGCTGCCAGTGGACGCTGGGGACTTCCGCCTGATCAGTCGTCGTGTCATCGACCTTGTATGCGCGTACCGTGATGCGAATCCCTACCTTCGCGGCACCATCGCCACGCTCGGCTTCGAGCAGGTTGGCGTGTCTTATGCTCGCAGCGCGCGCAAGTTCGGTGAAAGCAAGTTTCCATTCTCCAAACTTCTCTCTCTCGCTCTGGATGGGATCCTGAACCACTCGACCGTGCCACTGCGCCTCGCAACCTACTTCGGTCTGGCGACTTCCGCACTCACGGTAGTTCTTATGCTCTGCTATGCCTTCGGTCGCCTCATTCTGAGAGCGCAATGGCCCGCAGGCTTCACCACACTCGCCGCGCTCATGCTCCTATCCATCAGCATCAATGCAATGCTGCTCGGCGTTATAGGCGAATATCTCGGTCGAATGTACCGTCAAGTCCGCGAAACACCTGTCTCCATAATCGAGTCCGTCATCGATAATTCTGCCGTTGACCATCAGAGGACGGAAGCATCTTCGAGTCATCGGAATCCGACCGCACCCACAACTACTCGTCTTCCGGCGTCTTCGATGCTTGTGCGCTGAGCGTAACCAGACTAACGGAGCTCTAACCAAAACAACGCGCCGTCAATCCAAGGAACTATTGAAGAACGATAATGGCTCTTCCGTCATGCGTACTCCAAAAAACACACAACGCTCTGTGGCTTAGACCCATCCAAAATCCTTGAACGTATGCCCGTCTTCTAATTGCAGTTGCTCACTTATAATCGGCTCACTCGCGTTCTTGGAAACGACAAAATGAAGGCTGTTATCCTCGCAGGCGGTTTCGGTACCCGAATCAGTGAAGAGACGTCGGTGCGTCCCAAACCGATGGTCGAAATCGGCGGTCTGCCGATCCTCTGGCATATCCTCAAGCTCTACTCCGCGCACGGCATCAACGACTTCATCATCTGTTGCGGCTACAAGGGCTACATCATCAAGGAGTACTTCGCCAACTACTTCCTGCACACTTCCGACGTCACCTTCGACATGTCCACAAACACAATGATCACTCACAACTCCGTCGCCGAACCCTGGCGCGTGACCCTCGTTGACACCGGCGAGAAGACCGGAACCGGTGGACGCCTCAGAAGATCGCAAAGTATGTCGAAGGCGACGAGTCTTTCTGCATGACCTACGGTGATGGCGTGGCCGACGTCGACATCACCGCTTCCATCGCTTTCCACAAAGCCCACGGCAAAAGCGTCACCCTAACCAGCGTCCAGCCCGTCGCACGCTTCGGCGCTCTCGGCCTCGAAGATTCCACGGTCTACTCCTTCCAGGAAAAGCCCAGTGAGGAAGGTGGCTGGATCAACGGCGGCTTCTTTGTCCTCACACCGGACATCTTCGCCGACATCGCCGATGACAGTCAGATGTTCGAGCGCGAACCCATTCAGGCTCTCGTCGCACGCGGAGAGGTGCAGGCCTTCTTCCATCACGGCTTCTGGCAGGCGATGGACACACTCCGCGACAAGCAGCAACTCGAAGAGCTCTGGAGCACAGGAAAGGCCCCTTGGAAAACATGGTAGACGAGACCAGTTCTATCTCGGGTACGAACGCTCCACCCTTCTCCTGGAAGGGGCGCAAGGTCTTCCTTACCGGCCACACCGGCTTCAAGGGCGGCTGGCTCGCCCTCTGGCTCACCCAGCTTGGCGCAAACGTGCGCGGCTACGCGCTCGATCCTTCCTCGGATCCAAACCTCTTCACCGTCGCTTGCGTCGGCTCCGTCGTCGAAGACATTCGTGGCGACATCCGCGATGCCGCCCGGCTGGAGCAAGCGATGCAGGAGTTCGCGCCCGAGGTCGTCTTCCACCTCGCCGCGCAGCCGCTGGTCCGCTACTCCTACGAAGATCCTATCGGCACCTACGAGACCAACGTCATCGGCACCGCACGTGTCCTCGACGCTGTGCGCCGAACCCGTCAGTGTCGCGCCGTTGTCTCCATCACCACCGACAAGTGTTACGAGAACAAAGAATGGGTGTGGCCCTACCGCGAAACCGATCCCCTCGGCGGCTATGATCCCTACTCCGGCAGCAAAGCCTGTGCCGAGATCGTCTGCGCCGCGTTCCGTCAGTCTTACTTTCCCGTCGACACCCTCGGGCAGCCCAACGGTCACGGCGTCGCCGTTGCCACCGCGCGCGCCGGCAATGTCATCGGCGGCGGCGACTGGTCCCGCGACCGCCTATTGCCCGATCTCGTTCGCGGCTTTCTTTCCGGCAAACCCGTCGGCATCCGCCATCCCCATGCCATTCGCCCCTGGCAGCATGTCCTCGAGCCGCTTCACGGGTACATCCTCCTTGCCGAAAAACTCCTCTCTCACGATCCGCACTTCGCTACCGCTTATAACTTTGGCCCCTCTGAAAGCGATGCTCGTCCCGTCTCATGGATCGCCGAGCAGATGGCCGGTTTCTGGGGCGATGGCGCCTCCTGGACCTTCGACGACGTCCCCGGCCCCCACGAGGCCGGCTACCTGAAACTTGATTCCAGCCGCGCTCACGCCGATCTCGGATGGACCCCCCAGCTTCGCCTCCAGCAGGCGCTGGAGCTTCTGGTGAAGTGGTACCGAACATGGCAAACCGGGTCGGACATGCACCTGTTCACTTTGAATCAAATCGAGCAGTACAGATTCGGCTGCGAAAAGTAGCTGCGATTTCGGTCTCAAGTCTCACTCTCGTGCAAGCGATAGGCATTCCAACCTACGGTGCACCAGGTGGCTGGGGTGATCCCGACGGCAACGGTGCGCATGCGCTCAACGAACGCCGCAGCGAGCGGTCAGTATTTGTCGGTCGCGATTTCCTGACAGACCTCGTAAAAACCTACGCAGACTCTGACTGAGCCGATTGCCTATTTACTGGTTTACGAAATTTTCCGCAATCTCAGTTCGCTGACTGTATCCATCGCAAGGCCACCACTTACATCCGTCAAATCTACTCGGCTGTTGTATCCTTTGTTCGGAAATTGGTCCGGTGTTTACATGCTTTGCCGTTCTGTCGCAATCAGTTTGCTCGGTGCTGTCCTGTTAGCGCAAAGCCCCAGCCCCGACTCCAGGGGACCGGCTCCCGTCACAATGAAGGCCACCACTCAACTGGTGATCGTGGATGTCACCGTTACTGGCTCTCATGGAGTGCCTGTCCACAACCTTAAGGCCTCCGATTTCGTTGTGCTCGAGGACAATGTCTCGCAGAACATCAAAGCCTTCGAAGAGCACACTTCTGTTGAGAAACCCGTGGTACCCGTAAAGCAGCCCCCCTTGCCTCCCGGAGTCTTCACCAACTTCTCTCCCATTCCTCCTAAAGAGACTCTCAACGTACTCCTTCTCGACACGCTCAATACCGCGCTAGAGGACCAGTTCTTCGTTCGCGCCCAAATCAAGCAATATTTGAAGAGCGCGCAGGGCGGAACTCGCATCGCGATCTTTGGCCTGGCGAGGCACCTCTACCTTCTTCAAGGCTTTACTTCCAACACGGAGATTCTTAGGGCGGCAGTTGACCGTAAAGGTAGCTCCAAATCATCACCGCTGCTGGACGATCCGGTTGGCGGAGGCATTGGCGATGTCCCTTTGTCGCAACAGTACGACGATGCCTTTGGAAATCTGGATTCAGCCGGAGTAGCTCGAGCTATAGCAGGATTGAAACAGTTCGAGGCGGAGCAAAATAGCGATGAACTTCAGTTGCGCGCGAAGTACACACTCGACTCACTCAACCAAATCGCTCGATATCTAAGTGGCTTGCAAGGACGGAAGAATCTCATATGGTTCTCAGGATCCTTTCCTATCAATATCCTTCCCGATGGGAGCCTGAATCGGCCTTTTGCCGTCGTCGCAAGTTCGGAGGATGAGTTCCGCCAAACCACCAATCTTCTCGCACGCAGTCAAGTCGCAGTATATCCAGTGGATGCTCGGGGTCTAACAATCTCGCCGACCATGAAGGCCGCAAGCCCCATCACCAGCAGCTACAGCCGCAATCCTACGGCGTTCGTCAAGGATGACGCGAAGTTTTATGATCAGTTGGCTGACCAACGCAGCACGATGTTGCGCATGGCCGAGCAAACAGGTGGACATGCATACCTCAACACGAACGACCTCTCTCATGCCGTGTCTGACATCATAGAGAATGGGTCAAATTACTACACGATCGCCTACTCCCCGGCTAATACAAAGTGGGATGGCCGCTATCGCAAGATTCAGGTACGAACGCCCCAAAATAGTTTTACTCTTACCTACCGTCGTGGGTACTTCGCCGACGATCCCCAAACGTCTTCCGCTATTTCTGCTTCCCGAGTTGCCGCAACACAGCCAATAAACTCATTTGATCCGATGCGGACCGCAATGATGCACGGCGCTCCTGATCCCACACAGATCATCTTCCAGGTTCGGGTCGTTCCTGCAAGCGCAACCAAGGAAGACAAACTTGCTCCCGGAACTGCCGCTGGCTCAAATCCTTCCAAGATGAAACCGCCTTACCGTCGGTACAACGTCATCTTTGCAGCGGACCCCCGTCACATCCACTTTACGAAGTCATCTAACGGGGATTATCTCGGCGAAATTCAGTTCGTCACCTACGTCTACGATCGCGATGGACAACTCATTACTCGTACCGGAAACGAAGTCCATGCCAACCTTCCATCGTCCGAATATGCTGCGCTCTTTCGTGGCGGCCTCCACTTTGTTCAGCAAATCAGCGTGCCTGACAAGGGAGATTACTATTTCCGCATCGGTGTTCATGACACGGACGGAGACCATGTGGGCGCAGTTGAATTTCCTGTCGCCGCAGTCCGAAACCTCCCTCCAGAGTGAGCGGATGAGAGCGAGACTGAAGACTACTCAAAGGTAGAGTTCCGAACCTTTATTGGACACCTAAGCAGATAGCAATTGGAGGACTTATTCACGGGCCTGCGGTGAAGAGTTATATATGAAAAATCCACATGCACCTCTTCCAAGCAGATCGTTCCGCCTTTTCAAGGCCACCACTCTTTCGAGTCGAATAACTAGCAGAGCATAGCAACACTAAACTTGCACGTGACCAGATAGCTTGAGGTTCATTTCAATGAAACGCCGGCTTCTCATCTCCGTCTCCCTTGCCTTGTTAGCCCTGCCGCTCTCTGCTCAACAAACCCGCCCGCCCAACTTCATCGTCATCTACACCGACGACCTTGGCTACGGCGACATCCAGCCCAACGGCGGCTCCATCCCCACGCCCAATCTCAACCGCATGGCCCAGCAAGGCCTCGTCGCCACCGACTACTACGCCCCCGCCAACCTCTGCACACCCTCCCGCGCCGGTCTTCTCACCGGCCGCTACGCCATCCGCTCCGGACTCGCCTACCAGGTCATCATGTCCGGAGACGAGCGCGTCCTCCCAACCTCCGAGCGCACCATCCCCGACGTCCTCCACCCCACCTACACCTCCGGCCTCTTCGGCAAGTGGCACCTCGGTCAGACCGGCCCCAACTGGCTCCCCATCCACCACGGCTTCGACCATTACTACGGCATCCCCTACAGCCACGACATGCTGCCCCTCGCCATCTACGAGGCCGACGCCAAAACCGGCAGCGTGACCAACACTCCCGCCGACTACCCCACCCTGCAGGAGAATTTCTATTCCCACGCCGAGCAGTTCATCGAGCAGAACCGCGACCGTCCCTTCTTCGTCGATCTCGCCCTAAGCGCTCCTCACCTTCCCGAGTACCCCTACGGCAAATTCAAAGGCGCCTCTACACACGCCGGCCCCTTCGGCGATGTCGTCATGCAGATCGACTCCATCGTCGGCCGCCTCTTCGACAAGCTCCACGAACTCCATCTCGACAAGAACACCATCGTCATCTTCACCTCCGACAACGGCCCCTGGTACGAGGGCTCATCCGGCCCCTTGCGCGACCGCAAAGGCGGCTCCGGATACGACGGCGGCTACCGCGTCCCCTTCATCGCCTGGGCACCCGGCCTCATCCCGCCCGGCAAGACCAACGCCATCATCAGCGGCATCGACATCCTCCCCACCCTCTGCCACTTCGCCAACCTCCCTCTGCCTGCCGGAGTCGAACTCGACGGCCTCGATATCTCCTCCGTCCTGACAAAGCACGCCCCCTCACCCCACGACCAGCTCACCCTCTTCAACAACGAAGAAGTCGTCGCCATTCGCACCCAGCAGTGGAAGTACGTCGATCAGACCTATCAGCGCGGCAACATCGTCACCTTCGGCACCTCTAAGTACAAGCAGCTCTACGACACCGTCAACGACATCCACGAGTCCTACAGCCTCGCCGACCGACATCCTGATGTCACCGCCGACATGCAGCGCCGGCTGGCCGACGCCCGCAAGAAATACGCTCCCTTCAAAAAAGGCGTCCCACTCTACTTTCAGCGCCAGCCACAAGCCGAAAACAAACATGACTGACTTCGCAAAGCCGCGTCCTGCGCGGCCCAAACTCGCTTTTCCACCTCTCAACTCTTGACTCGCCCTCGTATAATGAGACTAGGAGTTAAGTCAGAGAGAACAACCAATCCGGCCTCGCCGGATTTTTGCTTTAAGAGGATTCTGAAAGCCTCTGTTGCCAAGGGCACATAGTCGAGCCGCCCGATCACCGGATATGTATCATCGCGCGGAAGCTCGATCCTGTGGACATTCAGACCGTGATCCGGATCTAAAGCATTTGTTTCTGGGATTTTGCACAAAATAAGTACCGGGGGGACAACATGAACCAGGCCAGGACCGAGAAGGAAAAGATGCTCGCCGGCGACCTGTACAACGCCCAGGATCCCGTCCTCATCGCCGACCGCCTGCACTCCGCCTCCCTCATTCACAAGTACAACTCCACTCCCCACCACCCCGGCACCCACTTCATCCAGCTCGAAGAGCTTCTAGCCTCCGTCGGGCCCCGCGCCGTGGTCCGGCCACCCTTCTATGTCGACTACGGCTACAACATAACCCTCGGCGCCGACGTCTTCCTCAACTTCAACTGCGTCCTCCTCGACGTCACCCCCATCACCATCGGCGACCGCACCCAGATCGGCCCCTTCACCCAGATCTACGCCGCCGACCACCCTCGCGACCACGAAACCCGCCGCGCCCACCTCGAAAACGGCCGTCCCGTCCACATCGGCGCAAACGTCTGGATCGGCGGCGGAGCCATCATCCTCCCCGGCGTCACCATTGGCGACGACGCCATCGTCGGGGCCGGGGCCATCGTCACCCGTGACGTTCCCGCGGGAGCGACAGTCGTCGGAAATCCCGCGCGTACCCGCCAATAAATCAATAGTCTTTACACACACAAGACAATTTCGTTACTCATCCTGCCCCTGAATGCTCGATAATGGTGCACTAAGTAACAAAACATACATTGGCAGGTCGCACCGGGCCCTTCTCTTGACACAGCGAAAGCCTGCCAGCAGAAGAAAGCACGGGTCTTTTTATGAACTTTGCCTTTCTCCCGGATCTCCTGGCCCTGACGATCCTTATCGTCATCCTGCTGTTGCTGCGCCGCCGCCACCCTCAGGAGCAGGCGGATCTCTGGCTCCTTGGTCTCTTCTTCACCCTCATCGAGTCCCTGGCACACATCTTCTACCCGGCGAACACTTCGCCCAGGCACCGCCCTCCACGTCATCGTCATCGACTGCTACCTCTTCGCCGGCCTGGTCTTCGTCTGGGCATCCGGCGAGCACACCGGCCGTCACCGCTTCCTATACCTCGCTCTCAACTCCCTCCCGCTTATTGCGATCGAAACCGCCTATGGGCTGCACATCTTTCGCCCGGCAGCGTTCCTCGTGCCGATTGCGTTCGGCTTCATCGTCGGGACCACAACGTCAATCACATTGCGCAAGAGCTGGCTCCGCGCCGTCCTCTCCGCCGCCGGCTGGATTTTCATGGCGCTCCTGGTCTCGCGAGGGAAGTACCGCGAAGTCGTCTACTGGAATCTTGGCGCCGTCTACGCGATCGCCACCATCAACTTCTACCGCCGCCTGCCTCGCCGCAGCACCGGTCGGCTCGCCATCCTTACCGGATTCGTGATCTGGGCCTTCTTCTTCTTCCTCCACCCCTTCATCGTCACCCACCGCACCTACGCCGACATCGCGTCTCACATCTGGAACATGCAGAAGTCCCTCATCTCCATCGGCATGATTCTCGTCATGCTCGAAGAGCAGGTCTCCTGCAACCGCTGGCTCGCCCACCACGACGAACTCACCGGCCTGCCCAACCGCCGATCCTTTGAGGACCGCCTCGCCTCCGCGGTCGACCGTTGCCGACGCGACAGCTCCTCGCTCGCCCTCTTCATGCTCGACCTCGACGGCTTCAAGCAGATCAACGACACCTACGGCCACCAAGCCGGCGACCAACTCCTGCGCCATGTCGCCTACACCCTCCGAGAGCGCGTCGAAGGCTTCGACACCCTCGCCCGGCTCGGCGGCGACGAGTTCACCATGCTCACCTGCGACCCCGGCCGCACCCAGTCCGTCGAGCAGCTGCGCGACGCCATCCGCGAGGCTATCGAACATCCACTCATCCTCGACGGGCATTCACTCGCGGTATCCGCATCCGTTGGCATCGCCCTCTTCCCCGAGGACGCCGACGACGCCACACGCCTCCTCCGCATAGCCGACCTTCGCATGTACTCCGTCAAGCAAGCACGCACGCCGATTCGCCATATCCGCCTCGACAGCGTTCCCTCTCTCACCGCCAGCGGACGCTTCCGCCGCCCATCGGTCAGCACACTGCAGCCCGGCGCATAAACGTGTAAATCTCTGGCTCCCACGCGCCCTAGCCGTTACACTCATGCAACACACTCATCCGCTTATTCGTAGGAGAGCCTCTCTTTGCCTCGATTCACCGGACTTCTCGGACTCATCATCTTCCTCGCGCTCGCCTACGCCTTCTCCACCAACCGCCGCGCCATCCGCTGGCGCACCGTAGCCTGGGGCCTCGGCCTCCAGATCGTCTTCGCCTTCCTCGTCATCAAGTGGACCTTCGGCCAGACGCATCCTGCACGCCGCATCTCCGCCGTCATCACCGGCCTCCTCGGCCACTCCGCCGACGGCTCCTCGCTGGTCTTCGGCCGCCTCGGCACCCCCGGCAACCCGCTCGCCGTCTTCGCCTTCGCCGTCCTTCCCACCATCATCTTCGTCTCCGCCTTCTTCGCCATCCTCTACCACATCGGTCTCATGCAGCAGATCATCCGGGTCGTCGCCTGGATCATGCAGCGCACCATGGGCACCTCGCGGCGCCGAGTCCACCAACGTCGCCGCCAGCATCTTCATGGGCCAGACCGAAGCCCCGCTCACCATCCGCCCCTTCCTCGCCGGCGCCACCCGCTCCGAGCTCATGACCATCATGACCTCCGGCATGGCCCACGTCTCCGGCGGAATCATGGCCGCCTACATCAGCTTCGGCATCAACGCCAAGGACCTCCTCTCCGCCGTCATCATGACCGCACCCGGCACCATCCTCGTCGCCAAGATGCTCGTCCCCGAGACCGAAGTCCCCGCCACCGCCGGCACCGTCACACATGCCGCCCAACGAAGAGCACAAGAACGAAAACTTCATCGCCGCCATCGCCCGCGGCACCATCGACGGCGGCCAGCTCGCCTTCAACGTCGCCATCATGCTCATCAGCTTCGTCGCGCTCGTCGGCCTCTTCAACGCCATCATGCTCGGCATCTCCAACTTCGCTCTGGGCCCACGGCCACATCCCCTTCCCCCACTCCCTCAACGCCGTCCTCGGCGTCGTCGGAGCCCCCGTCGCCTGGCTCATCGGCATCCCCTGGCACGAGGCCCGCACCATCGGCAACCTCCTCGGCACCCGCACCGTCCTCAACGAGTTCGTCGCCTTCACCCAGCTCGGCCTGCATCAAAGTCCACGCTCACCCCGCGCACCTTCTCCATCGCCACCTTCGCCCTCTGCGGCTTCGCCAACGTCGGCTCCATCGGCATGCAGATCGGCGGCATCGGCGCCCTCGTCCCCAACCGCCGCAACGACCTCGCCCAGCTCGGCCTCCGCGCCATGCTCGCCGGAACCATGGCCAACCTCATGTCCGCCAGCATCGTCTCCATGCTTATCCGCTGAATATGGAAAACCTTCCCTAAGCCCGGTTCCACGGCAGCCGTCCTAGCACCGACGCCATCATGCAGATGTTGCTGACGCCTGCGAACACCAGACCCGCTCCGATAACTCCGGTGCCAATCAGCCATGTCTTAGACACAGCAACAGCGAGCGCCAGCGTGATCAGCACCAGCGACCCTGCCGCAATCCTCACCTGCCGCTCCAGCGCCCACGGCTGACGCTTCTCCGTCACCACTGGCCGGCCCTCGAGCCTCCACAAGTCCATCCCGCCGTCGAGCACCACGAGCGCCTCAAATCCCTTCGCCGCCAATCGCTGTCTCGCCCGCTCCGCACGGCCCCCAGCCTTGCATACCAGCACAAGCATTTGTTGTCGCGGCCACACCTCCGCCATGCACTCCACCTTGCTCAGCGGAGCCAGCTGCGCCCCCTCAATATGTCCTGAAGCAAACTCCACATACTCCCTGACGTCCACAATCACTGCATCCGCGGGAATCTCTCGCACCTTCATTCCGTGAATCCTCTCTGACCGAGCTTCTTCTTGACAATACTTGACTATATTACCATATGGCGATATAGTAATTTTCAGCATGGCGACCCTTCCCACGACCGAAGCCACCCTTGAGCTCGTCGCCCGCCGCTTCCGCACCCTCGGCGAGCCATTCCGCCTCCGCATCCTCCAGCAGCTCGAGCAGGGCGAGCTCACCGTCAATGAACTGGTCGACTCGCTCGACGCATCCCAGTCCAACGTCTCCAAGCACCTTCAACTGCTCTACGACGCCGGCCTCGTCACACGCCGCCGCGACGGAAACTCAATCTTCTACTCCATCGGTGACCCCATCGTCTTCGAGCTCTGCCGCCTCGTATGTCACAGCGAAGCGGAAAAGAGCCGCCGCGATCTGAAGGAACTTACTCGCCCACTGGGCAGAAGGAACTCGCGATGAAGATCGACCACTCCGGCATCGTCCTCAAGCAGTACTACCTCGGCTGCCTCGCCCACGCCTCCTACCTGCTCGGCGACGAGGCCAGCCGCACCGCCATCGTCGTCGACCCGCAGCGCGACATCCAGCAGTACCTCGACGACGCAGCCCAACTTGGCCTCCAAATCCGCCACGTCTTCCTCACCCACTTCCACGCCGACTTCCTCGCCGGCCATCTGGAACTGCGCGACCGCTGCGGCGCCGACCATCCATCTCGGCGCCCAGCGCCAAAGCCGAGTACGCCTTCGTCCCCATGAAAGACGGCGACACCCTCGACTTCCCCGGCCTGCGCCTGCAGGTCCTCGAAACCCCCGGCCACACCATCGAGTCCATCTCCATCCTGGTCTTCGATCTCGCAAAGATCAGCCGACAAACCTTACGCCGTCCTCACCGGCGACACGCTGTTCATCGGCGACGTCGGCCGCCCCGACCTGCGCGCTTCGCTCGGCTGGACCGCCCAACGAACTCGGCGGCCACCTCTACGACTCCCTCCACAACAAGCTCCTGCCCCTTCCCGACGAAACTCTGGTCTATCCCGCTCACGGCGCCGGCTCTCTCTGCGGCAAGCAGCTCTCCTCCGACACCGTCTCCTCCCTCGGCGATCAGCGCCGCTTCAACTACGCCCTGCAGCCCATGTCGAAGGAAGAATTCATCCGCCTCGTCACCGCCGACCAGCCCGACGCCCCGCCTACTTCACCTACGACGCCATCCTCAACACTCGCGAGCGCGGCCACGCTCGACGCCACTCTCGAACAGGTCCTGCACCCCATCGAACTCGACGAAGTCCTGGCCCTCGGCAACGCGGGCGCGCAGATCCTCGACGTCCGCGACGCCGCCGAATTTGCCAAGGGCCACCTCGCCGGCAGCATCAACATCGGTCTCGGCGGCCAGTACGCCACCTGGGCCGGCACCATACTCGACCGCTACCCGCCCCATCGTCATCATCGCCGAGCCCGGGCGCGAGCAGGAGGCCGCCCTCCGCCTCGGCCGCATCGGCTTCGATCATGTGAAGGGCTACCTCGCGTGACGGAATGGAAGCCCTCGCCGAGCGGCCGGACCTCGTCTGGTCCACCGAGCGCGTCAACGCCCGCTATGCTCGCCGAAGAGCTGGCCTCCGCGGACCCGCCTGTCGTCATCGACATCCGCACCCCTGCTGAATGGAACACCAGGCCACATCGCCGGCAGCATCAACATCCCGCTCTCGCAACTGCAGCAGCGCCTCGACGAAGGTCCCGCGCGACCGCCGCATCGCCGTCCACTGCGCGGGCGGCTATCGCTCCTCCATCGCCGCCAGCATCCTCAGCCAGCACGGCATCACCAACCTCATCGAGATGGCAGGCGGCATCGCCGCCTGGGAAGCCGCAAAACTTCCCGTTGCCACCAGCCAGACGACGCCTGCGAGCACCCGCGTCTAATGCCTTTTAGCTGATTCTGCAACGCTTCCTGCTCTACTCCAAATCATCCCACTCTCATACACTTGGTCTTAGCCATCCGGCCTTTACACAGGCCGCTGAATCCCATACCCTTCGTTCCGCAGACAAAAACTGTTTTTGACTCTACTGAAACGAGAAAATACGTCGTATGACTCTGGATCGCAGAAGCTTTATCAAAGTCGGAGGCCTCGCCGCCGCAGCCACCAGCCTCCACGTTCTTGCCGCCGAACCCGATCAGGCCCCAGCACCCAAATCGCCCAACGACAACATCAATCTCGCGCTCATCGGCGCAGGCATTCAGGGGCAGGGCGACACTCGTTACGCCCTCCAGGTTCCCGGCGTAAAGCTGGTCGCCGTCGCCGATTGCTACAACGGCCGCCTCACCCACGCTAAGGAGCTCTGGGGCACCGGCACCGCCAACAACGTCGATCTCTTCACCACCCGCGACTACAAAGAGATCCTCGCCCGCCCCGACGTCGACGCCGTCCTCATCGCCACGCCCGACCACTGGCACATGAAGGCCGCCACCGACGCCATGAAGGCCGGCAAGGACGTCTATCTCGAAAAGCCGATGATCCACATCTACTCCGACGGTCCCGAGATCATCAGCACCGCCAAGTCCACCAACCGCATCCTCCAGGTCGGCAGCCAGCGCGTCAGCTCCATCGTCTACGCCAAGGCCAAGGAACTCCTTGCCTCGGGAGCCATCGGCCAGCTCAACATGGTCTCCGCCCGCTGGGATCGCAACTCCTCCATCGGCGCCTGGAACTACTCCGTCCCCACCGACGCCAGCACCCAGACCTGCGACTGGCCGCAGTTCCTCGGCTCCGCGCCCAAGATTCCCTGGAACGCCGAGCACTTCTTCCAGTGGCGCAAATGGAAAGCCTACGGCTCCGGCGTCGCCGGCGATCTCTTCGTCCACCTCTTCAGCGGAACGCACTTCATCACCGGCTCCAACGGTCCCACCCGCGCCATGGCTACCGGCGCCATCCGCTACTGGAAGGACGGCCGCGACGCCGACGATGTTCTCCTTGCCCTCTTCGACTATCCGCAAGGATTCAACCTCAGCCTCCGCGTTAACTTTGTCGACGGCGGCGATGAAAGCGAAGGATTTCTCTTCACCGGCTCTGAAGGAACGATGGAGATCGCAGGCCAGACCGTCACCGTCATGCGCGCTCCACGTGAGAAGGAACCCGGCTACACCGTCTCCACCTTCGCCAACGCCGAGCAGCAGGCATACCTCAAGCAGTACCGTGCAGAAGTATCCCGACACTCCGCCCACCGGCAGCACCTACGGCGCAATCGAGAAGTTCTCCGCGCCCACATGGCTACTCCGACAACGTCGATCACTTCCGCAACTTCTTCAACTCCGTCCGCACCGCGCAAACAGCCGGTCGAGGACGCAACCTTCGGCTTCCGTGCCGCCGGTGCCGCTCTCCTCAGCAACGAAAGTGTTGCGAAGGGTCAGATCATCAAGTGGAACCCGGAAACCATGAAGATGGCCTGAGGTTGACGACCACCAGACTGTAGTCCTGACTTCGCCTCCCGCAGCCTCATCGCGGGAGGCGAAGTCGAACGACCTCGATTTTGCTCGTAGCTGCGATAACAAACTGGGATAACGAATGCGCCTTTCACTCCTTGCCAGCCTCTGCATCGCTCTCTCCACAGTCTCGGCACAGTCGCAGACTCCTCCCGATAAACCCATCCGCGTCGCCATCGTCGGCCTAGTCCACGGCCACGTGAAGGGCTTCCTCTCCGCGCTGCCGAAACATCCTGAAGCCCAGCTCGTCGCCATCGTCGAGCCCGACACCGCCCTCGCGAAGAAGTACGCCGACCAATATCACCTCTCACAGGCGCTCTTCTCCACCAACCTCGAGCAGATGCTCACCACAACCAAACCCGACGCCGTCCTCGTCTACACCACCATCCAGGACCACCGCCGCGTCATCGAGGCCGCAGCAAAACACAACATCAGCTCCATGGTCGAAAAGCCTCTCTCCACCACCATGGAAGACGCCCTCGCCATCCGTCAGGCCGCGCACGACCACCACGTCCACGTCCTCGTCAACTACGAGACCACCTGGTACACCTCCAACTCCGCAGCCATCTTCGAAGCTCAGGCCGGCCAGCTCGGCGACATCCGCAAAGTCGTCGTCCACGACGGCCACGAAGGCCCCAAAGAGATCGGCGTCGGCCCCGAGTGGCTTCCCTGGCTCACCGACCCCGTCCAGAATGGCGCCGGCGCCCTCTTCGACTTCGGCTGCTACGGAGCCGACCTCATGACCGTCCTCATGCACGGCCAGACGCCCACCTCCGTCACCGCCATCGCCCAGACCGACAAGCCCGGCACCTATCCGCAAGGTCGACGACGACGCCACCATCATCGTCCATTACCCCGGCGCTCAGGCCGTCCTCATGCCCTCATGGAACTGGCCCTTCGCCCGCAAGGACATGGAGGTCTACGGAGCGACCGGCTACATCATCACCGTCGGCCCGTACGATCTGCGCACCCGCTACAAGGGCGACAAAACCGAAACTCCCAAGACCGCTCCCAGCCTCGCACCCGACCAATCCAACTCGCTCTCCTATCTCGCCGCGGTGATTCACGGTCAGATCAAGCCCGAGCACGACCTCTCTTCCCTCGATACCAACCTCGTCGTCATGCAGATCCTCGACGCCGCCCGCACCTCTGCTAAGACCGGCCGCACCGTCGACCTCAAACCGCTTCCGCAATAATCAATGAAAAGACCCATGAAAAATCTCCTCAAGCTCTCCGCCCTCGCACTCATCGCCGTCACCGCAGCCGCGCACGCGCAAGACCCCGCGCACGCCACTGAGTTTCGCAAACCCACTCCCGGCCCCGGCCCCGACGGCACGATGCAGGCCAACTTTCTCGCCCACCGCCTCGGTACTGACCATTCCGAAGGCATCTCGCTGCTCGACATGAACGGCGACGGCTTCACCGACATCCTCTCCGGCGCCTACTGGTACCAGAACCCCGGTGCCCTCGGCGGTGACTGGCAACGCCACCAGTTCCGTACTGTCGGCACTCACAATGAGTTCGTCTCCGACTGCGGCGAGTGGCTCTTCGACGTCAATCACGATGGCCTCCTCGACGTCGTCACCACCGGCTGGATCTCCAACGGCATCTGGTGGTATCAAAACCCAGGCAAGACCTCCGATCCCGACAAGCAGTGGGAGAAGCACTTCATCGCCGACTCCTTCGACACCGAAGGCGGAGCCTACGGCGACATCAACGGCGACGGCAAACCCGACATCGCACTTGCCCACTACAACCACTCCGGCGTTCTCTGGGCCGACTTCTCCGGCCCCGAGCCCAAAGTCCACAAAGTCGGCGGCAAAGACGAAGACGGCCACGGCATCGGCATCGCCGACATCAATCACGACGGCAAGGCTGACATCCTCACCCCCTTCGGCTGGTTTGAGAACATCGACGCCAACAACGACAAGTGGAAGTTCCACAAGGATTGGCGCCTCGGCGACGCCGGCTTCCCTATCCTCGGTTACGACGTCAACCACGACGGCAAGATGGACCTCATCGTCGGCCAGGGTCACGGCTACGGACTCTACTGGGTTGAGCAGGGCGGTACTGCTGCCAACCGCACCTGGACCAAGCACGCGATCGACGAATCCTTCTCGCAATCCCACGCCCTCGTCCTCGCAGACCTCGACGGCAACGGCTCCACCTACCTCATCACCGGCAAGCGCTATCGCGGTCACGGCGGCGACGACCCCGGCTCACACGATCCGCTCGTCATCTACGCCTACCGCATTAAGCCCACCACCGAGCCAACGGCAAGCGCTCCGCCACCTTCACCCGCATACCCGTCTCCATCAACGGAACCGCTGGCGTAGGCACCCAGATCCTTACGCTCGACTTCGACAAGGACGGCGACCTCGATATCGCCGTAGCCGGAAAGTCTGGCGTCCACTTCCTCGAGAACCTGCACCATCAACAAGGTTCCTAAAGCCACCCGCGAAGCCCAGCAATGGCCCTTCGACAAGAACTGGCCCTTCCCCGGCGAAGGCCAGGAAGTCCCACAGGAAGACGGCCCCAAGCCCTAACCTTGCGCAGTAATCAAACGACAGTGGCGGGCTTCACTCCGGTGAAGCCCGCACCGCTTTAACGGATCTTCGCCACCACCACCGTAAGATCGTCTTCTTGCTCCTTCGCCCCCGCCCACTCCGCGACTGCGCCCGCCACCCCTTCGACAATCGACGCAGGCACTCTCATACTCATCGTTCACCACTAGACCCTTCATCCTCTCTACGGAGAACTGTTCCTCGCTCATGTTCTCCTGCTCCGAAACGCCGTCCGTGTATAGCGTCAGCACATCACCACACTCTAGTTGCACCACCGTATTCGTATACTCCGCATCCGGCAGAATCCCCACGATCGGCCCCGAAGCCTCCAGCATCCACGACTCGCCCGTCCTCGGCCGCACCAGCAGCGGAGGATTGTGCCCCCCGCACGCATACTCAAGCCTGCGTTCCTTGTGATTCACCCGCGCGTAAAACATCGTCACAAACGTCGAAGGCTTCGTTACCTGCTTCAGCACGCCATCCAGGCTCTTGATGATCTCCGCTGGTCCGCTTAGCTCTTTCGCCCTCAACCGCAGCGCCACTGCCAGCGATGGCATCAGCAGCGCCGCCGACGCGCCCTTGCCCGACACGTCCGCGATCACGACATCCACCACATCATCCGAGATCGCAAAAAAGTCGTAGTAATCCCCTCCCAGCATCCGCGCCGGATGCATCGTCGCCGCCATCTCCAGTCCCGGCACCGTCATCGGCTTCGGCAGCACCTGCAGTTGCACCTGCGCCGCCAGGTTCAGATCGCGCTCATACTCATCTCTCTGACGTTGGACCTCATCTTCCAGTTCGCTGCGCCTTCGCGCAATCTGCGAAACCAGAAATCCCACCACAAGAAATCCCGCAAGACTCAGAATGTTCTCGGTCACATGCAGCGACATCGTTGGGTGATGCGGTCCCATCACATCCTGTAGCACGTGCACAGCAGCGACAACCCAATCGTCACCGGCAGCAGATTGACCATCGCGCTCAGCGCCACCGGCAGCACATACAGATATCCCAGCGAGACGTCCGCTTCAACCTTCCAGTCGGTATAGGCCACCGCGGCGATCGCCATCGCCACCACCAGGTTGAACATCACCAGCGTCCGAGTCTTCACCTGCTCGGCTTCGCGGCGAAACTGTTTGCCGTGCTTTCCACCGAAAAACGCCATCTCTCCGCTCGGTTGCTGCGCAATTTCGGCCATGATTTCAACGCACCCTCGCCATCAAACTTTGTTTGTTACGCAGCCTGACCCAAACCAATTCCAGGAAAGGCCCATACTACAAGCCTTCCACGCCCGCGGACAAAGAAGAATCACTCACGAGGTTCGGGTGACCTTATCTTGTCTTTATCCATGCAATCAATTTGAGGATTACATCCAACACGACGGGGTATGATTGGGCCAATCCCAAACAGCCGAAAGGTTGCTTGCCGGATGTTAGTGGCGGAAGAGGGTTGGATTCATGAACCGCGAAACCTTTAAGAACTTCCTCCTTCAGCGGTTGGGCCGAGAGGTAATTGACCGGTTGGAACTCAAACGTGTTGAGCTTCCTGTGAACCGCGAAATCGAGTACCCGGAAAAACGGATTGCCCATCTTATCTTTATCGAAGAGGGCATAGCCTCTATGACCGCGACCTTCAAAGACGGGTTCCAGGTGGAAATTGCGCTGGCGGGATCTGAAGCCGTTCTTGGAGCGTCCTCCATGATGGGAACACGCCGAAGCCTCAACCGGGTCTACATGCAAATAGCTGGGTACGGGTATTCCTCTCCAACGGCCATCGCAACAAAAGAATTCAAACGAGCCGGAAAATTCCATGATTTGACCTTGCGTTACCTTCAGGCTCAATTCATCCAGTCCGCTCAGACAGCGGGTTGCAACGCCCGTCACACCGTTGAGCAGCGGATGGCTCGATGGCTTTTGCTGTGTTCCGATCGAATCGGAAACGGAGTGCTCCCGTTATCTCATGACTTTCTGGCAGACATGATCGGCGTAACGCGCACTAGCGTAACGCTTGTCGCTCTTCGTCTGCAGGAGCGAAATCTCATTCAATATACCCGCGGCAAGGTCAAGCTAATTGACCGCGCCGGACTGGAAGCGTTGGCCTGCGAGTGCTATCGCGTAGTGCGCGATCATCTTAGTAGTCTTGTGGACAATGATGAGACATACGGGACCTAAAGACTCGGCCATAGTCCGAAACTAGGCACTCATTACTTCAAACCGACCCCGACGCTCTCATCCCTCAACGAGGTGTAGGCTCTTCCCTCTTTTCAAGCCCTAGCGCCTTCCCCGTGCTCTTCGCCGCCCCACCTAGCGCCTTCACTACATTCCTGTAACTCTTCGTCACCGCATTGCCCATATTCGTCTGCGCCTTGTCCAGCGCTCCGCTCGTCTTATCGTTCGCCAGCACCAGTGCCGTGTCTGTGTTGTGTCCTCCCACCGCCACTCCATTCAGCGCAGAGTTGCCGCCATAGATCGCCATCTGCGCCGGACGCTTTGAGGGATTCGCCCACGCCACATCCATCACGGGCAACCGCTCCAGTCGCTCAACTCTTGCCTCGCCAAAGTCGCTCCGCTGCATCTTCTCCATCAGCGGCCACATCGATGAGCCAGCCCACACCGCGCCATTCATCACCCTGGTAGGCTCGCCCAGATTCACCACTTCCCCTGCCTTCATCTCCTCCATCTCCACGCACCGGTCACCGCCGCACCCATGCGAGCACAGCTCCTCGTTTAGAAACGATCCGTGCTTCCCCGGCGAGATCCACACCGCCGCTCCCTTGTTCTCCGCATCCAGCGTCGAAGCTCGCGTTATCTGGCTCGCATCGCACACAGTATCCTCGTGCGCAGCGGCATACCAGTAGGCGGCCTTCCAGTCGTCGCCATCTCTCCTCAGCAGCACCGCCACATGCTCCGCGTCCAGCGCATGCCCCATCTGGCCGCAGTCCTGCCGCCACAGATGGTAGTAATGCAACTCCACCTTTTCATCGGTCCGCACCCCGCGGAGTAGCCTGCCCATACACCGTGCCGTCGTCCTCCACCACCGTCGGCACCGTCGTCCCCTCGCGCAAACCGCGCAGGCCGTACCGAGCAGTCCCCCTTGCCCACCATCCAGTGAGGCTGGAACTGCTTCAACAAACCCGCTTCCATGGAGTCGCTGAGCCCATCGTGGTCGCTGTCGCCCGTAACCGCCGTCTGGGCCACCGCCGTTAGCGCCGCCACAACCATCACGGCCGAGCACAACGCACCCACCCGAAGACCACAACCCATCCGCCATTCTTACTATCCGCGCCCCGCCCTGTCGAATTGCCCGGACTTTCGTCTCCGAGAATTTCCTGTCAAGCCCCTTCCCTGTGCAAAACCAAACCAGCAAAGCTCGGGACTCCGCGCCAATCCTGCCTCATCACGACAAAAAAATAACTCTTCCAAAACCGCCGATTCATTCCACCCGAATCGCTAAACTATAAGTAGAGCCCTCACAAACCACACACTCACTACCGGAATAGCTCTGAACCAGGAAGATACAAAGCTAAATGCTTTGTTTCTTAGATCTTGCATAAATTTGATGGGGAGGGGATATACCCCGCGCATGACCGATCTCTACACGCAGGCCCGAGCCGCTGCTGACTTTATCCGCTCCAGGTCCACCGTCCAGCCCAGGCTCGCTGTCATCCTCGGCTCCGGCCTCGGCAGACTTCGCCCGGCAAGTCCAGGACGCCGTCGCCATCCCCTACTCCGAGATCCCCAACTTCCCTCTCTCAACCGTCGCTGGCCACTCCGGTCAGCCTCGTCCTGGGAACCATCGCCGGCGTCCCGGTCGCCGTCATGCAGGGCCGCGTCCACGCCTACGAAGGCTACGCGATGCACCAGGTCACCTTCCCCACCCGCGTCCTCGGGCTCCTCGGCTGTCGAAACACTCATCGTCACCAACGCCGCCGGCGGCATCAACCCCAGCTACGGCCAGGGAGCCATCGTCGCCATCTCCGACCACATCAACCTCACCGGCACCAACGCCGCCCTCGGCCCCAACGAGCCTCGCTTCGGCCTCACCTCCAGCCACGGCCAGCGCTTCTTCGACATGACCGCCGCCTACTCCCCCCGCCTCCGCACCCTGGCTCGCAGCGAAGCCACAAAGCAAGGCTGGACCCTCGCCGAAGGCGTCTACCTCGCCGTCCTCGGCCCCAGCTACGAGACCCCCGCCGAGATCCGCGCCTTCCGCACCCTCGGCGCCGACCTCGTCGGCATGTCCACCGTCCACGAGGTCATCGTCGCCCGCCACATGGGCATCGAAGTCCTCGGCCTCTCCGTCGTCACCAACATGGCCGCCGGCGTCCTCGACCAGCCCATCAACCATGAAGAGGTCATGGAGACCGGCACCCGTATCGCACACCAGTTCACCAGCCTGCTGACCGCCCTCATTCCTCAGATAGCGCCAACGACCGCCGGATGAGCTCCATCGATCGACAACCCGAACAGCTCCTCCTCCCGCAGCGTCCGCTCATCCTCGGCATCGCCGGCTGTTCCGGCTCCGGCAAGACCACGCTGGCGCGCGAACTCACGCAGCAACTCTCCGCAACCCTGCTGCCGCTGGACTTCTACTACATCTGCCTCAGCCACCTTCCTCCCGACGAGCGGGCTCTGCAGAACTTCGATCATCCCGACTCGCTCGAGCACGCGCTCCTCGTCGAGCACGTAGCAGACCTCGCCAACGGCCGCGCCATCAAGCGCCCAATCTACGACTTCACAACGCACACCCGCGTTCCCGATCGCACCGAGACCGTAACCTCCGCCCCCGTCCTGATCGTCGAAGGCATCCTCGCCCTCCACTATCCGCGCCTGCGCTCGCTTTACGACTTCAGCATCTACGTCAACGCTCCAAACCAGATCTGTCTCAACCGCCGCATCTATCGCGACATGCGCGAGCGCGGCCGCACCGAAGAAAGCGTCCGCGCCCAGTTCGACGCCACAGCCAAGCCGATGGCCGACCTCTACGTCATCCCTTCAGCGGAACACGCCTCTATCACCGTCCAGGGAACAGAGGCACTCGACTGGTCCGTAGAACAGGTTCTACAACGCCTCCACCAACTCGGACTGCTGCGCCTCCACCATCGCACCGTTATCGAATAAATGCCTTCTCACCGAACTGCACGAGGCACCGGTGCACGCGTCATGACAGCTGCCTTAAGGCTTGCCTTACAATCCGTCTATGCGCACAACCTGGCGAAAAGGCTGGCTGATGTTCTCTATTCCTGCCTTTGCACTTCTCCTGCTTTCAAGCTGCCGAAACTCGAAGCCTCCGGTCGTGACGTTCACTGAGGTTCCGGCGGCAGATGCAGGCGGACCCGCCAAGGTGGCGCCGATCTCTGGTCACGTCACCGGAGCCGCCCCAGGCGACATGATCGTCATCTACGCAAAATCAAAGCGCTGGTGGGTCCAGCCTTTTGCCGATCGCCCTTTCACACCCATCAGCCCGGACGGCGAATGGAACGCCAGGATTCACCTCGGGACGGAGTATGCGGCCCTTCTCGTTCATCCAGGATTTCATCCCCTGCCTGTCACCGACACACTTCCATCAAAAGGAGCGGAAGTGGTTGCCGTCGCAACAAGTAAGGGCTCGGAGTCCTCGCGAGCAGTCGCCACGGCTGATGCATCGAAAAAGCTTTTACACTTTAGCGGCTACGACTGGGAGGTTCGCAACATCGAGGGCGACCGCAACGGTTCGCCCAACAGCTACAGCACCAACAACGCTACCGTCGACTCCAATGGTTTCCTTCACCTCCGCGTCACAGGATCACCCGGCGCGTGGACCTGCTCCGAGGTCATTCAGACTCGCGGCTTCGGATACGGTACCTATCGCTTCACGCTCCACGACGTTGCACACATGGAACCCGCCCTGGCGCTCAGCCTCTTCACGTGGGATGACACCGTTCCCGATCCTCCGCATCGAGAAATCACCATCGAGTTCAGCCGTTGGGGCGATCCTGCAAGCAAGAACGGACAATTCGTAGTACAGCCCTACTACATTCCCGCAAACGTCTCTCGCTTCGATGTTCCTCAAGGACCTGTCGCAGCATCAATACACTGGGAGTCAGGAAAAGCGACCTTCCAGGCGGCCAACGGCTCGCATTCAACCAACCCTTCCATAACGCACGTCTTCACCTCCGGCGTTCCCACTCCCGGCGAGGAGCGTGTTCGCATGCACCTGTGCGGCTTCCACTACTCCAAGGTGCCTCTCCAGCACGAGGCCGAGGTCGTCGTTGAGAAGTTTGAGTATCTGCCCTGAGCGCTCCGTAACTGGCCCCCGACGCTCGCCAGCCCGTGGTCTGTTCACGCGGCTTGCTGTCTTCCTTCTCCTGATCGGCCAGTTCGGCATAGCCAACGCGCTCGATCCCGATCGCCCGCTGCCGCAATACCTCCGCACCTTCTGGGGAGTGCGCAACGGCTTCCCCGGGGGCCAGGTCAACGGCGTCTCACAAACTCCCGACGGTTACCTCTGGATTGGAACCGACCGCGGACTCCTCCGCTTCGACGGCCAGTCCTTCGTCGATGGTCATCGCATCGATCCTGCACTTCCCGCCTCGATACATGTTCTTGGTCTTCAAACCGACGATGAAGGCGCGCTATGGATCAGGCAGGAGGGACGGCTCCTGCTCCGCTACCGCAACGGCCACGTCGATACCTTTTTCCCTGGAAGTTCGGAACGGGTCATCTCGATGAATCGCGGAACCAAGGGCGAAATGGTGGTCGCTGCGCTGCTCGCGGGCAAACTCCGTTACAGCGACGGACAGTTTCAGCAACTTGTTCCCGCTAATCCCTCCACCTCGCTTGCCATCTCCATCGCCGAAACGCCTGATAGCCGCGTCTGGATTGGAACACGCGATGGTGGCCTCTTCTGGCTGAACGAAGGCAACCTTGTTCCCGCTCTCGGAACCTTGCCCGACAAGAAGATCAATGCTCTCGTCTCTGCCGGCGAGGGCCGTCTTTGGATCGGCACCGACAACGGCCTCGCGCTCTGGGACGGCTCTGCTGTCACCACGGCTGGAATCCCCCAGGCCCTCCAGAAGATCCAGATACTCACGCTGTTTCGTGATCGCGACGCCAACCTCTGGATCGGAACTCCTCACGGCGTCCTCCGTCTCGACCGCGACTACAACGTCTCCAGCGATCCCGCCTCTACCAACATCATTACCGCGCTCTATGAAGATCGCGAGGGCAACCTCTGGATTGGTTCGCCACAAGGTATCGAGCGTCTCCGCGATAGCGCCTTCGTGACCTACGCTGACGTTAAAAACAGCGGAGGCCCGGTCTACGTATGCCCGGACGGCCGCGTATTTATTGGCCCATCTTCAGGCGGCCTCGCTTCCCTGTTCAACGGCGCTACCAAGCACATCTCAGCCGCCGGACTCGATCGTGACGTCGTCTACTCCATCGACGGCACGGGCAACGATCTCTGGGTCGGACGTCAGCACGCAGGCCTCACCCATCTCCATCTTCAGAATGGTAATGTCTTTGAGTCTCGGACCTACACCAAAGCTGATGGCCTGCCTGAAAACAGTATCTACGCAGTCCATCACAGCCCCGATGGCGCCGTTTGGGCGGCCACGCTCAATGGTGGGGTTAGCGTTCTCCATAGCGGCCGCATCACCACCTTCACCACTGCGAACGGCCTCCCCTCGAACTCCGTCACCGCCATCGAAGACACACCCGAGGCAATATGGTTTGCCACTCCCAGCGGTCTCACGAAGCTCCCGCGCTCTTCCTCATTCGCAAGCTCGTCCTGGAAGACCCTCACCTCCAACGATGGCCTTCCCTCCAATGACGTCATCTCTCTCCTCGGCGACTCCTCGGGTGCGCTCTGGATCGGAACCTCCGCGGGCCTCGCTGTCCTTCGCTCCGGCAGCGTGCAATCCCTATCCGCTCTCAATCCCATTCTGCGCGAACCCATTCTCGGCGTCGCCGAAGACCGCCTCGGCTCTCTCTGGATCGCCACCTCCTCACACCTTGTCAGCCTCGATCGCCAGCAGCTTCTCAGCGGCGCATCCGGTCTGCGTCTTCGTGAATATGGCCCAGCCGACGGCCTTCCCGGAACCGAAGCCATCCGCCGCAATCGATCCGTCGTCGCGGACTCCCGCGGGCGCATCTGGTTCTCACTCAACCAGGGACTGGCCACCGTCGACCCTGCGCGCGCCGGCGCTTCCACTGCCCGGTCGCTCACTCACATCGAATCGCTCTCCGCCGATGGCAACCCCGTTGGTCTTGACGCAGCGGCGAACTTCGCTTCAGCCACTCATCGTCTCATCTTCAACTACGCCGGTCTCTCGCTCGCAGTCCCAGATCGCGTCCGCTTTCGCTACCGGCTCGATGGCTTCGACCGCGACTGGAGCGATCCGGTTCCAGTGCGTCAGGCCGTCTACACCAATCTCGCACCCGGCAGCTACCGCTTCCGTGTTCTCTCCTCCAACGTCGAAGGCGAATGGAACGGTCAAGAGGCGGCCTACAGCTTCACCGTAGCTCCCGCCGTCTGGCAGACGTGGTGGTTCCAGCTTGCCCTCGCCGCAGGGCTTGGTCTTCTCGCCACGTTCATCTTCCACTGGCGCATGCGGCAGATGACGGATCGCCTCAATCTCCGTTTCGAAGAACGCCTGGCTGAGCGAACTCGCATCGCTCAGGAGTTGCACGACACCCTGCTGCAGGGATTTCTCAGCGCCTCCATGCAGCTCCATGTCGCCGCCGAGCAACTCCCTTCCGGCTCCCCGGTCCGTCGATCACTCGATCACATCCTTGGCCTCATGCAGCAGGTTAACCAGGAAGGCCGCAACACCCTTCGCGGCCTGCGCTCCGACAGCGGTGGCGCTCTCACCCTCGAACAGTTCTACTCCCGGGTTCCTCAGGACCTGCCGTCTCAATCCCACGCAACCCACCCAGCCTTCCGCGTCATCGTGCAGGGACAGGCCCGCGTTCTTCATCCCGTCATTCTCGACGAGGTCTGCCGCATCGGCCGCGAGGCCATCGTCAACGCATTCCTTCATGCCCGCGCCACACGCATCGAGGTCGAGGTCGAGTACACTCCCGGCCACCTCCACGTCCTCGTCCGCGACGACGGCATCGGTGTCGATCCCGAGATCATGCGTACCGGACGCGAAGGCCATTGGGGACTTGTCGGGATGCGCGAGCGCGCCCACCACATCGGCGCTACCCTCAAGCTCTTCAGCCGGGCCGAAGCGGGCACCGAAGTCGAGCTTGCCGTCCCCAGCCACATCGCCTACCGCCATCCCACAAGCACTCTCCGTAGCCGCCTCGCTAACCTCTGGTCTCGTCTCCGCCATAAGGGCGAATCAGCCTGATGAGTTCCCTTCATCTACCTCTAACGAGGTATCCAAATATCCCGACTTACCGTGACTCACTTGCGCGTTAACTTCACTACTGTTCTCGCATGGGTAGTGACGCTCGTCAGACTCCCAGGAGGGCCACCTGCAACGGCTGTTTTCCACGTTCCCGAATCGTTGGCCGGGGTTGGGACTGCTCTTGTTGCGGTGCTCCGTAGGCTGCGCCGCAATCGTCCAGGCCATAAGCTGCCTTGCCACAGCCGCTACATCCGATTGGCAGAGCTGGACCTGTGCCATCATCAGCATCGTCGCAGGCGCTCTTCTAATCGTCGGTCTCATCACCCCATTGGCAAGCGCACTGGCCATTGCCGGCTACAGCGGCCTCGCTTCCACGCTTCCGTTGGCTCCTTCTCATGCATCAGGGATCACAGCCATCCAGACCATCGTCGGAGCGGTCTCCATCGCCTTGCTCGGCCCCGGCGCCTTCTCGCTCGACTCCCGCCTCTTCGGCCGGCGCGAGATCATCATCCCCGACACTACGCCAACGGGTCGTGCCGAGTAACCCTGCTGGCCGTAGCGGAAAACAAGGCTCCCGCCCACACCAACAGCACGGGAAAAAACTCCAGCGTATATCTCTGCTCCGAGTTGTCCAGCGTCAGCAGCATCGCGCAACGCAGCACCACAAACGCCATCGTCGCCCACGCCAACGGAGCATCCCACCCTTCGCGCCGCCAACGCCACAGCCCGAACACCCCCAAGGCCAGATAGGCGAAATTCAGCAAAGCATAAGCGCCTGCGAATATCGTCTTCCCCGGATGCTTCCACTTCCACCACTCCAGGTCGACCTCCATCATCTCCGTCCTCGGCCGCAGCAGCATGTTCGCGAGCCGCCCCATAGGCAACGCAACGTAATACCGTAACGGATCGTCCGCGATCCTCTCCTTCGCCAAGGCATCAAACGCTGCGTCCAGCTCCGGCGTCGCCGTCGTCTCCACGTTGTACTTGCTTATCAGCGCCGCCGTTCTGGTGTACTGCTCTTCATTGTCGAAGGCACGCGTCGGAATATCGGCAATGTCGATCGTCGCCGAGTCCCAGTTCCAGTACACGTTCTCGGTCGAGACAAAGTCGATTCGCCCAGCTTTTGTACCAGCGCTGAAAACCCCGCGGGATCATCTCGCCCGGATCGGTCGCATATCGCGGAGCCAGCGGCTCGAAGACATGAAACGTCCTCCAGTTCCGCGCCGTCCACGGAACCAGCGGCAGAACAACGCAAACTGCAGCAACCAGCACTGGCACGACCGCACCCGCCAGCTCAGTCTTCCTGCCGCGAAGCTCCATCCAGAACATCCCTGGAACCACCGCCGCTGCCAGCAAACCCTGCTCCGGACGCAACAGCACCGCATAAGCCAGTGCTGCAGCGACCGTCCACAGCCATCGATTCCACCCCAGCCCCGCCGCTCGCCAGCGCTCCATCCCCTAGAAGGCCAGCGCGATGCATAGCAGGCTCAGCGTCTCCGTCAGCGGAGCCGCAACATAGTTCGCCGTAAACGGACACAGCGCCGCCAGCCACAGCACGACCAACCCAGCCCGCTGCCCAAACAGCCTTCTCGCCAGGTCGGCAACCAGCAGACACGTCGCCAGGTCGATCAGGCACTGCACCACCATCACCGCTCTGTAGTGGTCAGCCCCAAAGATCGCAAAGCAAAGCGCAAGGAACAGCGGATAGCCCGGCAGACGTATCAGCGTCGGGACAGGCCCGCTCGCCGTCTGGCTAAAGCCATACACCCCATGCTGCATCCAGTTCTTCGCAATGTCGCCATAGATCAGCGTGTCCCCGGCGATCCTCGGCGTGTGGACGACAAACAATAGCCGCAGGGCCAGCCCCAGCGCCAGTGCCATCCCCACCTGCACGCTCGCCTTTCGTCGCTCCATTTTCATGCAAGTGCATCATAACTTCGGACGACCGACTCCGCCGCCATCTTTCGTTGACTCTCCTTGGGCACCTGCTTAGGATGGCTCATAGGCCGACTCGAGACCGCCAGAAAATCTCTCTCCCGCGTCCTGGAGCGCGTCTCACCTTCGATGAGCAAACCAATCTTCTACGACCCGCAACGCAAGCGCTGGAAGCGCCTCCGGGTCGTCTTTGACATCCTCGCCCTCTGCGGCCTCATCCTCGGCACCATCTTTCTTGTGGGTCTTCTCCGCATGCGGCCGTTGCCCGAGCTTCTGCTCGCCTCGCAGAAGCGCAACTACCGCACCCTGGCCAATCAGCAGCCCAGGAACCAGAAGCTGCGCCGCTCCGCCCATCGCAAGACCGACATCAAGCCCTCCGACGTCCCCCTGAACTCCGGCGAAGGTCTTCGCGCCGCCTACTACGGCGAGGACGACCCCGCCAGCTACTCCTCCCTCAAGCAGCACATCGGCCAGATCGACCTCCTCTTCCCCGAGTGGCTGCACGTCGTCTCCCCCGAAGGCAACCTCACCGGCTACAGCCTCGACAACCGCCCCTATCGTGTCGTCGACGACTCCGGAGCCATCCGCCCCGTCGACCGCGACGGCAAGGTCGCCGCCACCATCGCCTCCAACCACGTCAACCTCGACATCTTCCCGCTGGTCAACAACTACGACCCCAGTCAAAGGCCTCTTCATGCCCGAGGTCGGCCAACTTCCTCAACAATCCAGACGCGCGCGCACAGCTTCCTCCAGCAGGTCGACCGCTTCCTCGCCGCCAATCCCAGCTATCGCGGCCTCTCGTTCGACTTTGAAGCCATTCCCGCCAACGCCCAACCCGGCTATCAGGCGCTCATCGCTGCCGTCTACGACGACTTCCATCCGCGCAATCTGCGCCTCTACGTCAACGTCCCCGTAGGCGACAACGAGTGGGACCTGAAGTTCATCGCCGACCACTCCGACGGCCTGCTGCTGATGAACTACGACGAGCATGAGACCGACAGCGATCCCGGCCCCATCGCCTCGCAGGACTGGTTCATCGACAACCTCAAGGCCGTCCTCAAGATCGTCCCCAAAGAGAAGATCATCTGCGCTATCGGCAGCTACGGCTACGACTGGACCACGACGCTGCCTCCGTCCAGCGAAGAAAGGGCCAGAAGCCGCAGGCGCCGAAAAGGTCCTCTCCGCCATCCCGCTCTCCACCCAGGAGGCATGGCAGGCCGCCTACGACTCCGACTCGCAGATCGACCTCGACGACGACTCCCTCAACGTCCACTTCGCCTACGACGACGAAGATGCACACGTTCGCCACCACGTCTGGTTCCTCGACGCCGTCACCGTCCTCAACCAGATGCGCGCCGCGCGCGAGCTTGGCATCCAGACCTACGCGCTCTGGCGGCTGGGTCAGGAAGACAACTCCCTGTGGAAGATCTGGGACACCCCTCTGCACGCCGACCCAGCGAAGGACCTCGCGCACGTCGAGCCCGGCTACGACGTCGACACCGAAGGCGAAGGCGACATCCTCCGCGTCACCCGCAAGCCGCAGAACGGCGAGCGCGACGTCACCATGGACGACGACGACTCCGTCCCGTCGCAGTACCGCATGATCACTGCAGGAGTCGATGGACTCCTATCCGCTCTCCTACACCGTCACCCAGTACGGCTACCACCCCAAAAAGGTCGCGCTCTCCTTCGACGACGGGCCCGACCCCGAGTGGACCCCGAAGATCCTCGACATCCTCAAGAAGTACAACGTCAAGGGCACCTTCTTCATGATCGGCGAAGAGGCCGAGAAGAACGTCGGCATCATGCAGCGCGTCTATCGCGAAGGCCACGAGATCGGCAACCACACCTTCACCCATCCCGACATCAGCGAAATCTCCACACGGCCAGGTCGACCTCCAGCTCAACCTCACCGAGCGCCTCTTCGCCGCCAAGCTCGGCGTCCAGCCGCTCTACTTCCGGCCGCCTTACTCCATCGATCAGGAGCCCGACACCAACGATCAGGCCGCGCCCATCGATCGCATCCAGGGCCTCGGCTACGTCATCGTCGGCAACAAGATCGACACCAACGACTGGGACGAGAATCCGCCGCAAGACCCCCAAGGAGATCACCGACAGCGTCTTCGACCAGATCGCCCACGATGGAGAAGAAGCCGTGGATGCGCGGCTCCATCATCCTCCTGCACGACGGCGGAGGCGACCGCTCCGCCACCATCGCAGGCCCTGCCCGTCCTCATCGAAAGCCTGCGCCAGCGCGGCTACGAGATCGTTCCCGTCTCCGAGCTCGTCGGCAAGACCCGCGCCGAGGTCATGCCCCCGCTCACCCGCAAACAGCGCTGGCAGGCCTACGCCGACTCCGTCGCCTTCTTCCTCTTCGGCTTCTTCAACAACTTCGTCGTCGCCGTCTTCTTCGTCGGCGACATCCTCATGAGCGGCCGCCTCATCCTCATCGGCCTCTTCGCCATCATCGACCGCTTCCGCAAGCGCAAGAACTACGCCCCGGCCGACTACAACCCGCGCGTCGCCGTCCTCATCCCCGCCTACAACGAGGAGAAGGTCATCGTCCGCACCATCCGCTCCGTGATGATGTCGAACTACAAGAACCTCCGCATCATCGTCATCGACGACGGCTCCAACGACAGCACCTACCGACGTCGCCCGCGACGCCTACCCCGCCGACATCGCATCCGGCCGCCTCACCGTTCTCACCAAGCCCAACGGCGGCAAAGCCGAGGCCCTCAACTTCGCGCTCGAACAGACCGACGAAGAGATCTACATCGGCATCGACGCCGACGGCGTCATCGCGCACGACGCCATCACCCGCCTCGTCCCGCACTTCGCCAACCCGAAGATCGGCGCCGTCGCCGGAAACGCCAAGGTCGGCAACCGCGTCAATCTCTGGACCCGCTGGCAGGCCCTCGAATACATCACCAGCCAGAACTTCGAGCGCCGCGCCCTCGATCTCTTCGACGTCGTCATGGTCGTCCCCGGAGCCATCGGCGCATGGCGCACCTCAGCCGTCCACGCCGGCGGAGGCTACCACCCCGACACCGTCGCCGAAGACGCCGACCTCACCATGAACCTCCTCGAGCAGGGCTACACCGTCATCTACGAGGACCAGGCGCTCGCCTTCACCGAGGCCCCCGTCAACATGAACGGCCTCATGCGCCAGCGCTTCCGCTGGTCCTTCGGCATCCTGCAGGCCATCTTCAAACACAAGCGGCGCCATCCGCAAACACCGCGCCATGGGCCTCTTCGCCCTGCCCAACATCCTCATCTTCCAGATCCTGCTTCCGCTCGTCTCGCCGCTCATCGACCTGATGTTCGTCGCCGGCATCATCCACTACTTCATCGACAAGCACTTCCACCCCGAGTCCGCCTCAGCCGACAGCTTCCACAAGCTGCTCGCTCTTCTTCGCAGCCTTCCTGGTCATCGACTTCGTCACCTCGGCCCTCGCCTTCGCGCTCGAGCGCAAACACCCCGCCAGCAAAGGCGACGCCTGGCTGCTCTTCCACATCTGGATCCAGCGCTTCACCTACCGCCAGGTCTTCTCCATCGTCCTCTTCAAGACCATCAAGCGCGCCATCGACGGCAAACCCTTCAACTGGGACAAGCTCGAACGCACCGCCAAGATGTCCAAGCAGGCCGAAGCAATCGCCGAGCACCGGTAAAAATCAATTCGATATACGATGTCACGAATGACAAGACTATGTCTTCAGACTTACTAGGAGGAGATCGTGTTCGATTTCAAACCGTTCGGCCCGATCGTCGATACCGGTCGACGCTGGTAGAGGTCTCAAAAGAGCAAATTAATGCTTTTTGGATTGAAGTCGATACTTTGCACAAGGGTTTATCCAATGCGATCGGATTGTTACGTTTTTGCTCTTCACAGGAAATAATTCGCTTCAGCCGTGGTATGTGGGCCAAACTCAAAAACTAGGCTTTAAGGAGGAGGTTTTCCAACTTCACAAGCTCGAACATTACCGAAAAATCATTAAGACCCAAAAAGGTGGAGTCCCTCATATCTGACCTAATTGCGAGAACAAGCACTAGTGGAGACTTCCGCGTAAAGAAATCGGGGACAAGAATGGCTGCTCGGCTCAATTAGCAAACTGGAAGAGTTATTAACTAGAGTGCCTGCCTAATCAAAAACGCTGATCTTGCAAATAAGAGATCTTCCAAATATTTGAGAGAAATTCGAGTTCCTGGCTACATGAACGAAAGGTCTGCTGCAAGAACTAACGAAGCTAAAAGTCTGTCTAAGCTCCTCGATGGCTGAAAGCGCGTACGAGTAACGCAATGACTCCAATAAACCTCACACTTGGACTGCGCAAATTATTCTTGGTAGTTACGCTGACTTGGGCTTTCTGCTGCATGTGTCGTTTATCCCTTATACCTTCAGTTCGAACGTCAGATCGAAGTACAGACACAGCACACGAAAACATTGGCAGCTTGTAGTCAGACAACCGGAGACGTCAATTTAAGATTCTGCTTGCTTCGATCTTGCAGAGCGAGCATACCGTGTGGGATTAGATGATTCGTCATACTCGAAATTTTGGATATGGGATCGAATTTTTTGGCGACTACTGATCCCGGCAATCCTGTTGCCGCCTATTCTTCGTTTATCTCATCGGTATTCCAATCGCATGGATTTGGCGAGGCTTTACAAGCAAAGACGAATCTAAGATCGCTTGATCTAACCGGGTAAGCCCAAGAAAGTCGAGACTTCCCACCCACCCCAAACGTCCCCCATACTGAACCCCGAAGTTCAGGAGCCCACGTGCCGCCCAGCCGCCGATCCTTCCTCACCGCTGCCCTCTCCACCACCGCCGCAGCCGCACTCCCCCGCACCGCCCACGCCCAGTTCCTGAACGCCCCGCGCCACGGCCTCCCCGGCACCCTCAAAGACCGCTACGCCAAGCTCGACGCCATCCTCGCCCAGCCCGTCTTCAAGCGCGAGCTCTTCAAAGACCCCGTCATCATCGAGACGCATCGAGCTCCTCCGCAACAAGAAGCAGTACCTCTGCCGCGTCCGCTCCAAGGACGGCCACGAGGGCATCTCCGTCTCCAACGCGCAGCAGATGGAGGTCCTCTACCCCATCTTCACCAAACGCATCGCGCCCTTCTTCATCGGCAAGGACGCCCGCGACCTCGAGCTCCTCATCCCCGAATCCACCGTCTACGAGAACAACTACAAGGCCCAGGGCCTCGCCATCTGGGTCCCCATCGCTACCATCGAGTTCGCCATCCTCGACATGTTCGGCAAGATGGCCAACCGCTCCATCGGCCTCCTCATCAGCGACAAGATCTACAACCCGCAACATCTCCGTCTATCAGGCCAACGGCGAGCGCGACATCTCCGCCGAAGAGACCATCGAGCACCTCAAGCGCGACGTCGCCATCTCCCACGCCAAGGCCATCAAGTTCAAGCTCGGCGGCCGCATGATCGCACGCAGAGACTCCCGTCGGCCGCAGCGAAAAACTCATTCCGCTCGTCCGCAAAACCTTCGGCGACGAGATGGTCATCTCCGCCGACGCCAACGGCTCCTACACCGCCGCCGAGGCCATCCCCATCGGCAAGCTCATGCAGGAGTACAAGTACGCCTTCTACGAAGAGCCCGTGCCCTTCGACTGGTACGAGGAGACCCAAGCAGGTCGCCGACGCGCTCGAAATTCCCATCGCCGGCGGCGAGCAGGAGCCCAGCACCCACAACTTCCGCTGGCTCGTCGCCAACGGCGGCCTCTCCATCGTCCAGCAGGACATGTTCTACTTCGGCGGCATGGTCCGCTGCATGCAGGTCGCGCGCATGGCCGCATGCCTTCGGCAAGCAGTGCATCCCGCACATCTCATCCACCGGCCTCGGCTACGTCTACATGATGCACTTCGTCTCCGCCATCCCGAACTCCGGCCCGTACCACGAGTTCAAGGAGTTCAATAACGACCTCCCCTACCACTGCCCCACCTCCACGCTGCGCAGCGACGACAACGGCGTCATCAAGGTTCCCACCGGCCCCGGCTTCGGCGTCGACATCGACCCCGACTTCATCAGGAAGGCTACAGTCGTCACGGCATAAATCACCTGAGGCATCTCAAAAGACCTTGAACCTGTCCTCATCCCTCCCGCAGGGACTCCCCGTGCCCATCACTCCGCAGGCTCTCTTCACCCAAACAATAAAGCGGGAGTCTGCTCTCCCGCCTCATCGCATCTGCACTCAATCAACAATTCACGCCCGCGCTAAAACGGCCCCCGCAGCGTAGCCTTTACCACGCGATCGTTCTTCTTCTGTACCGGTCGAAAATCATTGCCCAATACCTTCCGGAACGCGTCCAACTGGTCCTGCGACAACTCTGCCCACTGCTTCAGCACAAACCAGTTCACGTTCTCCCCGCAAGGCGGGGTCGTCAGCGATCCCGGATAGTTGTAATAACTCCCCAGATCCGTGAATGCCTGTCCGAGATTCAGCTTCTCAACCGTTGTTGGTGCTGACGTCGTCTTCTCCGGCAGCCCCACCGCCAGCATCTTCTGCAAAAATCGGTTCTGCTTCCCGATCCTGTAGATCACCCCAATTACCGCAAGCTTCGTCTGGCTCGGATCGACGAACACAACATGGACCTCCATCACGCCATGTTGTCCCAGCACCGTATGCTCCGACAGAGTATGAAAATGAAAGTGATCCAGCGTATAGGTCACGCGATTTAGTTCAATTGTTGCCTTATGGTCCGGCGTTGCAGTCAGGTTGTATCCAGGGTTCGTCAGCACCGTCGCCGTCTCCGTCGAAATCACGCGCAGACTATCCAGCTTCGGATCGATCACCACGCGATCAATATCAATCGGAGACTGCCGCACGCTCGTAGGAGCGCATACCGGACTGATCTCTCCCCAAAATGCCGGCCCATTATCTCCGGTGAAAGCAAAGTTGCCGGAGGCCAGTGCTATTGACTGCCCTGCCGCCGAAACCGTGTGCGCAGCCGCGAACACAATCGCAGCCGCGACGAACCAAAGCTGTCGCTTCATAGGAAATACCTCTCAATTGTGAAATGGGAGCCCGCCGAATAATACCCTCTCGCAACCGCGTGTCGGTACAACAATCTCGAAGGCATTTCGGCAGCACGTACAAAACATCGGTGCCATCCTCCACCGCATGATCGGCTCGGCGTCATGCACCCCGCAATGGCGGATACACCACTTCCCCCGCCCACTCGCTTATTCTGTCTTCCATGGAGATTCAAGCGGTCGCCTCACCACCCGAACGCAAACCTTACAGGTTCGTACGCACTCTTTATTTCCGCGTTCTCGTAGGGGTCGTCGCCGGAGTTGTCGTTGGCCTCGTGTGGCCGCACTTTGCAGAGCTCCTCAAGCCATTCGGCGACGGCTTCATCAAGCTCATCCGGATGATGGTCGCCCCCATCATCTTCCTCACAGTTGTCGTCGGTATCGCGAGCGTAGGCGACCTCCGAAAGCTCGGCCGCCTCGGTATCAAAGCTCTTCTCTACTTTGAAGTCGTCACCACGCTCGCACTCGGCATCGGCATGGTCATTGCCAATGTCGTCCAGCCCGGCCGCGGCATGAATGTAAATCCGGCTACGCTCGACATCAAGTCCGTCGCTCAGTACACCACCCAGAGCCAGCACCTCAGCACTGTCGACTTCCTCCTCAACATCATCCCTGACACCTTCGTCGGCGCCTTCGCCAAAGGCGAGATCCTCCAGGTCCTCTTCCTCGCCATCCTCACTGGCGTTGCCCTCGCCACCCTCGATCAGGAGCAGCGTCTCATCGACAGCGCACGATCCCTATCCAGCGTCTGTTACCGAATCATCAACATCATCATGGAGGCCGCTCCCCTCGGCGCCTTCGGGGCCATGGCCTTCACCGTCGGCAAGTATGGAGTCGCCACGCTCCTCACGCTCGGCAAGCTCCTCCTTTGCGTCTACATCACCAGCCTCTCGTTTGTCGCCATCGTCCTCGGCCTCATCTGTTACTTGCATGGCATCAGCCTCTGGAAGTTCCTCCGCTACATTCGCGAAGAGATCATCATCGCTCTCGGCACCAGCGCCTCCGAGCCCGTCCTTCCCCGCATGCTCATCAAGATGGAGCAGCTCGGATGCTCCCGCGCGGTCGTCGGCCTCGTCATTCCCGCCGGATACTCCTTCAATCTCGACGGAACCTCCATCTACCTCACCATCGCCGCGTTGTTCGTCGCGCAGGCCACGAATACTCACCTCACCTTGAAGCAGCAGCTCTTCGTCCTGCTCATCCTCATGCTCAACTCCAAGGGCGCCGCCACAGTCACTGGAGGAGGGTTCATCACACTCGCCGCTACGCTCTCCGCCATCGGAACCATTCCCGTCGCCGGCCTCACACTCCTGCTAGGCGTCGATCGCTTCATGTCCGAGATGCGCACCCTCGTCAACCTCATCGGCAACGGTGTCGCAACCATCGTCGTCGCCAAGTGGGAAGGTCAGTTTGATGCAGAGCGCGCCGACGCCCTCCTCAACGCAAAAAATCCCGAGCAGCAAATTCCCGCAGAAGAGACCGCGGCAATCCAGTAGCCAAGGCTCACGCCGCGGACGTTCTTCGTTGGCTAAAACGGCCCACGCAGCATCCTTCACCAATTCCGTTCGAAAAACACCTCCGTATCTCCCCTACCGTTGTTGACGCCTGTGTGACCCGTCAATACACTCCGAGGATCATCGCGCTCAGGGAGAGCTACCATGCCGGTAACGGGACCTTTCGAAAATCGCCGTTTCCGCATCATCTGTGACGGCGCTGTCATTCCCGGAATCTCAACCGTCTCCAGCCTTCAATGGACCGCCGACTTTGTTACCTATCGCGAAGGCGGCGAGACCGACATTGGCATCGATATACCGGGTAAGATCAAATACCAGCCACTCACCCTCGAACGCGAGGTCACCTTCGATCCCTTTTTTGAAAACTGGGCTCGCCTGGTCGTAAACCATGGATCGCAGCACAGTTCCATATTCAAAAATCTCAAGATCGACATCCTCGATCCGGCCAATCAACTCGTCGTCTCCTATGACGTCTACCGCTCTTGGCCAGTCACATACGAGGCATTCCCCGCACTCGATGCCGAAGGCCACCTGATGATGAAGGAGCGTCTGATTCTCATCTATCACGGCTTCGAACGCGATCTCTCCGTCATCTCCCCCGCCTGAAACGCTCGTCGACACGCAGAATCTGGCAACACAAAGGGCCCCAACAAATCAAGCCACGTCAAACTAAGAGAGTGCTATCCTCTCCATGGCTTTCTCAGGCAGCCTCCGTGTCCGCGGAAAGGGACCGCGTCCCGCTGAGCCATCGATCCTTCGCGGTTTCGACAAAACTGAACTCTTTTCCAGCCCGAGCTAGCGGACACCGGGCAGCAACGGAGAGGAGCTCTTTATGAAGCAGAAACTTCCCACCCGCCGGATGCGCCAGCATCCAGACCTCGAACAACTCAAGCGACAGGCCAAAGAACTACGCACAGCCTTCAAAGCAGGCGATCCTGCCGTCGTCCGCGAAGTCAACCAGAACTACGACAACGCAGACGCCGAATCCTTCGCCCTTCACGACGCTCAACTCGTCCTCGCCCGCAGCTACGGCTTCGATAGCTGGCCCAAACTCAAGGCCTACGTCGACGGCGTCACGATCCGGCGACTCGTCGAAGCGGTAAAAGCTGGCGACATCTCGCTCGTCCGCGGAATGCTCAAAACGCGCCCCGAACTCGGAGACATGCAGCTCACCTACGCCGACGAGCATCGCGCGATCCACTTCGCTGTAATCCACCGCCAACCCGAGATCGCCCGCCTGCTCATGCAGTACGGAGCCAACGCCCGCGCCGGCATCCATCCCCACCGCTCCGCCACCACCGCATTCGCCCTCGCGCGTGAACGCGGCTACGACGAGATCGTCGCCATCATCGAGCAGGAAGAAGAACCCCGCACCAAACCCTCACCCGATGCCCCCTCTGCTCTACCGCCCCAACAACCCGACGAAACAGATCGCGCTCTCATCGCCAGCGGCGACATGGATACCATTCGCCAGCGCCTCGCACAAGGCACCCTCACCCATCACATCCGCTGGAACGGCGGAGGCCTCCTCACCGTCGCCGTACGCAACAATCGCCTCGACATACTTAAACTCCTGCTCGATGCGGGCTTCGATCCCAACGAGCGTGTCTCCGAAGGTGAAGGAGACTGGGTAGCTTACTCACAGGCTATGCCGCTATGGCACGCCGCTGCCCAGGGCAATCTCGATATGGCGAATTTGCTCCTCGACCACGGCGCCGACCCTAACGCCCACGTCGACTCAAGCGGCTCTCCCACCTACAGCGCGCACAGCCACAAGCAATGGAAGATGGTCGACCTTCTGCGTTCACGCGGCGGCATCGTCACCGCCGACATCGCCGCCATCTACCGCCAGACCGACCTCATCCGGCAAATGCTCCTCGATGACGAGCGCGGAGTCCTGCCCGCCAACCTCCGCACCTCAGACGCTCCGCTCGCCGAAGAGATCCTCCGCTTCGGAGCCGACGGCGGAGCCACCGAGGTCGTTCGCCTCGCCCTCCCGTACGTCAAACGCGACCGCAACGACACCCGCTGGCTCGGCATGCTCGCCTCACCGATGTCCTTCTGGCACCACATTCCCTGGCTCTACGCTGGCAACAAGGACTTCGACCGCCAGGGCTACCTCGACTGCTTCCGCCTCATCCTCACCGCCTGCGACGTCAACGTCGTCGGCTCCTTCGGACGAACCATCCTGCACGAGATCGCCGCCATGGGCGACTGGATCACCGAAGACGAGGTAGCCGCCTTCGGCCGCGTAGCCCTCGAAGCCGGAGCATGCATGGACCGACGCGACGAAGACCTCAACAGCACTCCGCTTGGCTGGGCCTGCCGCTGGGGACGTGTTGAGCTCGTAAAACTCCTCCTCGAACACGGAGCCGACCCGCACGAAGCAGACGCCGAACCCTGGGCACGCCCCATCGCCTGGGCCAAAAAGATGAACCATCCCGAGGTCGTGAACGCGCTCGAACGATATCGAACAAAATGAGAGACGGAACGAGAACCATATACGGTGACAGGCTAATGATCTCAGTCGATGGCATGAAGCCAAATTCAGGCAAACCAATCACGGCTGGCAGAGTGCATCAGTCAGAATGTACTTATTCGGAGTCGAAGACGGTAATGCTCCCCGTAACGGGCAATGTGTTCGCTTTCAGCCATCTCTCGTTCGCAACTGTGTGGGTACAGGGCCCGAGCGTACAAATCTTGATTGACCTGCGCATACTCACCATTCGCAGCGCGCTTAGCACGTCGGTCAATATCGAGCCGTTGAAAGGCGAATACAGATAGAACACGGTGCCGCTGGACAGATCTGCCTCGCGCGCGTCCTGCGAGATGAAGCGGACGCGCTTGAGCTCAAGGCTCTGAGCGCATTCCCTCGCGCTGGCGACGTAGGCTGTCTGCACCTCAATACCAAGGCTCCGGGCCCCGGTCACCATGGACACCAGCAGCGGCACATGCCCCAATCCCGATCCGAGATCGACAAAGACGTCATCTTCCGCAAGCGCAGTGGCTGCTATCAGGTGAAGAATATGGCGCACGGGCGTTGGCTGGTAGAACACCATCTCCGGCGATAGCTGAAGGTTCGGTTCGTTCGGTTCGCGGAGTTGAAGGACTCCGCTCAACAACTCATCTCGGTAGTCGAAGCCCAGGCCAGGCAATGGGATCTGCAATTCGTTCTGGCCAGGTGAATTCTGCAACCACTGAAGAAACATACGCGGTCGATCGCCACGAACAATATCAACACGCATAGATTGGTAGAGTTCTGAATTGACAGCTTCGAGTTGTGTCCGGAGTGCCTTCGCCCGCTTGTGAATTCGTGAATCCGTACACCTCGTGGAATCCTCAGAATCGAAGCCGCCAAATGCCGCATCAAGGTCGTCCAGCGCGATCAGACGCTCCCGCAGTTGTTCGGGCTGAAAAAGAGAAGAATCGGCCTCCAGGCCGCAGAGGAAGTCCTGCAGATCGCGGTTGCATTTGATTTCACCCTTGCGCGGAACCGCGCTGGCATAAGTTGACATGTCAACCAACCTAGATCAATGGAAGTTGTCATGTCAACCTTGGCTTGATACGCTTGCGATAGACATGTCTATAAAACCGTTATCCCCACAGGAGTTTCGAGTCTGGCATGCCTTCAGGCTCATGCACGAGGATGTGCTGGGGCGCGTTGGGCGGGACATCACGCAGGCGACCGGACTCTCAGGCCCTGAGTTCGGTGTATTGTCGCGCCTCGCCGCACTTGGCAAAGGTGAGATGCGGCAACAAGCGCTGGCCAGCATGATGGCCTGGGACAAAAGTCGCCTCTCTCATCAGTTGACGCGAATGCAGGAACGAGCGCTCATTGAGCGCCATCGTACTGACGGGAAGACTGTCGTCGTTGCGCTTACCAAACTCGGCAGAGAAAAGCTGGATGCTGCTCGCCCGATACACGCAGCCTCAGTTCGGCGGAATCTGCTGTCCCGGCTCACTCAGGAACAGATCGATACCATCGTGCGGGTGAGCAATCTGCTCGGTGAAGAAGACTAGCGCCCTTCGTCAGGCTCGACTCCAAGGCGAATGCCTTGCTTAAGGGCACGCCTTCAGTCGTGCCGCAAGAAGCCAACCGCAAAGCGGGTACCACTCTCCGAAGGCTGGAGTGAAGTCGAGGAATGTTAGCGTCCGGGTTCAGGGCGGAGGAATTCAACCTGGCTATAACGGGAAGCTCCCCTTCAACGGTAAGAAGTATCCAAGCAATCCGTCCGTCCCGCCAGCCCGCAAACTCCGGGAAAATCCGGCAGGTAAAAACCTTATATCCTCCTTCGAAAACGCAACATCGCTCTACCCATAGTTCAAAAATCCCAACAAAATCGCTTGTCAAGCCCTAAATCGCAGATCTCATTGAAAACAAGCATCTTCCAAATGCCGATTAATTACCCGAACCTGCTAAAATAGACTTAGTAGATGAAAACAGACGAAGGCCTGACCTACAGTCAGGCTTTACGCATTTAACCCATTTATTTGTAAGATCTTGCAAGACAGGCATCAACAAAATCAGGACGCTGCTGTCGAAGTACAAACCTAACTCTTTATTTTAAAGGATCTTGCGCAAATATGGGGAGGGGGAGGCTCGGAAACACGCCTGCCGAAAGCGAGTTAAAATGGATTCTTATGGCTACCGCCGACCTCGCCCCCGCCGCTGTCCGTTCTCACGACACGCCGTTCTCCAACGAGCCCTTCATCGACTTCTCCGTCGCCGAAAACAAGCGAGCCATGCTCGACGCGCTCGACAAGGTCAAGGGCGAGCTGGGGCGCGAGTACGACATCATCATCGGCGGCCGCCGCATCCAGACCACCGGCAAGATCGTCTCCGATCAACCCGGCTCGACCCGCCGCAGGTCATCGGCATCCACCAGCGCGCCGAAGCCGACCTCGCCGAGACCGCCATGCAGGCCGCCCTCGAAGCCTTCCCTGCCTGGAGCCGCACCCCGGTCGCCGAGCGCGCCGCCCTGCTCTTCCGCGCCGCCGACCTCATCCGCCAGCGCAACTTCGAGTTCTGCGCCTGGCTCACCTACGAGGTCGGCAAGAACTGGGCCGAGGCCGACGCCGACGTAGGCGAGACCATCGACTTCCTCGAGTTCTACGGCCGCGAAGCCCTCCGCCTCGACGCCGCCAAGACGCCCATCCAGTTCCCGGGCGAGCGCAACCAACTCCGCTACATTCCGCTCGGCGTCGGAGCCGTCATCCCGCCCTGGAACTTCCCCTTCGCCATCATGGCCGGAATGACCGCAGCCTCCATCGTCACGGCAACACGGTCATCCTGAAGCCCTCGGTCGACGCCCCCACTATCGCCGCGCGCTTCATGAGCCTCCTCGAAGAGGCCGGCCTCCCCGACGGCGTAGTCAACCTCTGCCAGGGCGAGGGCCCCGGCTTCGGCTCCGCCATCGTCGCCCACCCGCAGACACGATTCATCGCCTTCACCGGATCCAAGGCCGTCGGCCTCGAGATCCACGAGAGCGCCGCAAAGACCCAGCCCGGCCAGATCTTCATCAAGCGCACCATCCTCGAGATGGGCGGCAAGGACTCCATCATCGTCGACGCCGACGCCGACCTCGACCTCGCCATCGAAGGCGTCGTCGCCAGCGCCTTCGGCTTCAACGGCCAGAAGTGCTCCGCCTGCTCCCGCGCCATCGTCGACGCCAGCATCTACGACGTCTTCTGCGACCGCCTCCAGGCCCGCGTCGCGCAGATCAAGACCGGCGACCCGGCCGCAGAACGTCTACACCGGCCCCGTCATCAGCCCGAAGTCCTACAACAAGATCCTCAGCTACCTCGATATCGCCAAGACCGAAGGCCGCGTCCTAAACGGCGGCAGCGCCATCGAGAACGCCGAGGGCGGCTACTACATCGCCCCCACCGTCGTCGCCGACGTCAGCCCCACCGCTCGCCTCGCTCAGGAAGAGATCTTCGGACCCGTCCTCGCAGTCATCAAGTCCGCAAACTTCGACGAAGCGATCACCATCGCAAACAACACCGAGTACGGTCTCACTGGAGCCATCTACTCGGCCTCGCGCGAGAAACTCGACCGCGCCCGCGAAGAGTTCCACGTCGGCAACCTGTACTGAACCGCAAGTGCACCGGAGCCATGGTCGGAGCCCACCCCTTCGGCGGCTTCAACATGAGCGGGACGGACTCCAAGGCCGGCGGCCCCGACTACCTCCTGCTCTTCACCCAGGCCAAGAGCATCGCCGAAAAGATCGGCCATGCCAGCCCTTCTGAAGAGAAGCACTCAAACCAGATGGGAATGTAACGAACTGGAAGCATAACGAAGAGGCCCGCTATCAGAGCGGGCCTCTTCGTTTGATCTTGTGACGGCCTCAGGCTGATCTTCATCTCGATCAGATTTCCTGCCTTCGCCGCAGCCTCGGCCAGCACCCTATGGTGGATTGTGAACAGCGCCAGTTCCAGCCGGTCAGACACGCCTGTCTTGTCATAGATTCCGCGCAGATAGTTCTTGATCACCTGCTCCTTCGTCCCCAGCTGCAGAGCGATCTCCTTGTTCTTGCAGCCCTGTACGATCAGCGCGACGATCTGCATCTCCTTCGGAGTCAGCCGGTCGCGGACGCGCGCTCCGACGCTGTCGTGCGAATGAATCGCGGTAACGTTGGCTCGCTGCATGTAGCGCTGTCCACGAGCAACACGCCGAACGCAGTCCACCAGATCGGTGCCCGCGACATTGCGGCAGACGATTCCGTCCACCTGCTGTGCCACATCCTCAGCCACCTGCTCCGCGTTTTCAGCCACCAGAACGATCCGGCTCCCCGCGTTCCGCGCGCGGTCCACCACTGTTGTCACTTCGGGCCGAAGACTTGAGGAAACCAGAATCACTGCCCCGCGCAAGCTCTCCATTGCGCTCCACAGTTTCGTCATATCTTCGCACTGGGCGACGATGCGCATATCGTCCTCGAGTGCCAGAACCCGTGCCGCCCCTGCCCGGAAGATCGCCTGATTGTCGGCGAGAATAATACGGTTCATACCTGTTTGTATCTCCTGCGGCGGAGTCTTCTGCCCCGCAATCCTCTCATCGGCGCCTTCGTACCGCCGTAACTTCTGTGTCTTCAATTCGGACACGTTTGCTCCGGACTTCGCGCTGCCGAACCTGAATCGTAACTCCCATTCATAGTCGCGAACAGCTCGTTGTTTTTGAACCCAACTCCATGTGACATCTATCAAATCATACGTGCGGTGTGCACGGTCACCGGTCCGCGAAGTATAACAAGGGTATGCCGAAGCCAATTTTGCTCGCCATCGATGACGACACCAGCGTTCTGGAAGCTGTGGTCCAGGATCTGCGCCGTCATTACGGCCAGGACTACCGCATCGTTCGAGCCGCCTCCGGTGGGGCCGCGCTCGATATCTGCCGCCAGCTAAAGGACCGCAACGATACCGTCGCACTCTTCCTCTCCGACCAGCGTATGCCCGGGATGACCGGGCGTCGACTTTCTACAGCAGGCCCTTACGATCTACCCGGATGCCAAGCGCGTACTGCTGACCGCCTACGCCGACACCGAAGCCGCTATCCGCGCCATCAACTCGGCCAAGATTCACTACTACCTCAACAAGCCGTGGGATCCACCGGAAGAAAAGCTCTACCCGGTCCTGGACGATCTGCTTGAGTCCTGGAAGCAGGGCTACAAGCCTCCGTTTGAGGGGATCCGTGTGGTTGGCATGCGCTGGTCGCCGAAGGACCACGCCGTACGCGATTTCCTCTCGCGCAACCGCATCCCGTACCAATGGCTGAATCCCGAGCAGAATCCCGAAGCCACTGCACTCCTAAGAGAGAAGGGCGTGGACGACTCCAAGCTACCTGTCGTCCTCTTCGGCGACGGAACCGCGCTGGTACAGCCAACCTCGACCGACCTAGCCAATAAACTCGGGATGCCCACTCAGGCGCAGCAGAAGTTCTATGACATCGTCGTTGTGGGCGCTGGACCGGCAGGTCTAGCGGCGGGGGTCTATGGAGCTTCAGAAGGCTTGAGGACGCTAATCGTCGAGCCGAACGCTCCCGGCGGTCAGGCAGGATCAAGTTCCAAGATCGAAAACTATCTCGGCTTCCCTTCCGGCCTCAGCGGCGAGGAGCTGGCCAAGCGCGCCTACCTGCAGGCGACGCGGCTCGGAGCCGAGTTCCTGCTGCAGCGTGTAACTTGTATCCGCTCCGAGAATAACTACCAGATCGTCACGATGAACGACGGCCAGGAGATCACCTGTCACGTCTGCCTCGTCGCGACCGGCGTGGACTACTGCATGCTGGACGTCCCGCAAGCGGAGCAGTACAACGGCGCAGGTGTCTACTACGGTGCAGCGCTAACCGAAGCGATGGCCTGCGCGAACGAGACCGTGTACATTGTCGGCGGAGCTAACTCTGCTGGCCAGGCCGCGATGCACTTCTCTCGCTATGCCGACAAGGTGCACATGCTGGTTCGCGGCGAGTCATTGACGAAGAAGCATGTCGAAGTACCTGATCGACCAGATCGAGGCGACGCCCAACATCGTGGTCGAGACTGGCACCGAGGTGGTCGGCATGTCGGGCAATGGCCATCTGGAGTGCCTAACTCTCAAGACGCCCCAAGGTCAGGAGGCGCGCGAGACCAGTTCGCTATTCATCTTTATCGGCGCCGCACCTAAGACCGACTGGCTGCCGAAACAGATTGCAGTGCGATAGCAAAGGCTTCATTCTTGCCGGCCCTGATCTGAAGGCCAAGGCGCCGGGAAGCTGGAAGCTTGATCGTGATCCGTATCTGCTGGAGACAAGCGTCCCCGGAATCTTCGTCGCCGGCGATGTCCGTTACAACTCCATTAAGCGATGCGCCTCCGCCGTAGGCGAAGGCTCAATTGCAATTCAGTTCGTCCACCAATACCTAGCAACACTTTGAAAGGCATAACTCCCACCAGAACGATGAGCGAACAGACCCAGGTCGTCCAGAGCACCACCACCGAGCCAATCAGCGAAGCACTCTTCGCTCAACTGAGGGCGACGTCGATTCTCGCTTCTCTGCGCGACGACGAGATTCGCTGCCTCGGCGGATTCGAGGAGCGTCGCCTGAAGCGGGGCGATGTGCTGGCGAAGCAAGGCGAGACGGCGCATTACTTTCTGGATTCTTCTTGAGGGTCAGCTCTCGCTCACGCAAACAATGCCCGATGGCCGGGAAATGGAAATTACATCAATGCCTGCAGGGAATGCCTTCGGCGAACTACCACTGCTGGCTAATATTCCGAATGCAGTCAACCTGGTTGCTGAAAATGCGTGCCACCTTGTGCAGCTCAATGAAGAAGCCTTCTGGAGCCTGATGACCAGCTGCCCCGACGTTCGCAAGGCCATTCTAGGTAACATGGCAAAGCGTTTTCAGAAGATGCAGAGCGCGACGATTCAACAGGAGAAGATGGCTTCGCTGGGAACGCTAGCCGCGGGCCTGATGCACGAGCTGAACAATCCCGGCACTGCAGCTCGAAGGGCCGCATCGCAACTTCGATCCAACCTGATGCGAATGCATGAGCTCTCGGCCAAATTCACCAAAACCGAGCTCAGTAACGAACAGAAGCAGTGCCTGCATGACCTGCAGGAACACACGCTCTCAGCTAAGCAGCAAATTGTGATGAGCTCACTTGAACAGAGCGATGCCGAAGAGGCCCTGGCGGAGTGGATGGAAGGGGCAAACATCGAAAATGCCTGGAAGATGGCGCCGACGCTTGTCTCAGTCGGCTTGAACGCCAAGGATCTCGAGTGCGCACGTACTGAGTTTCCGGGGTCGACGCTCTCCGATCGCTTTGAACTGGATCGAGGCAATGGCATCCAGCATGCAACTCGTTGGAACTATCGAGGAGAGCATCGGCCGTGTCTCTGATCTTGTGATGGCGGTCAAGTCTTACGCATACGAGGGCAAGGGCAAGAAGCAATCAGTCGATATCAACAGCAGCATCCACGCGACTCTGGTCATCCTCAGCCACAAGATGCGCGAGAAGGAGATCACTGTCGAGAAGGACTTTGCCAGCGACCTTCCTCCCCTGCAAAGCGAATGCACAGGTCTGAACCAGATATGGACAAACCTTATCGATAACTCAATCGATGCCGTAGGTCCACATGGAAAGATCAGCGTCAAGACCTGGGCAGAAAACTCGCCTGCGGCGGCAAATAATCAGAGGATGGATATCTGCATCCGCATTGCGGATGACGGTAGCGGCATCCCTCTTGATAGCCAGGCGCATATCTTCGACACTTTCTACACGACCAAGCCGGTGGGTGTGGGCACGGGACTTGGGCTGGGCATCGTGCATCGTATCGTGGAACAGTATGGCGGCACGATCCGCTTCTCATCCGAGCCCGGCAATACCCAATTCATCGTTCGCCTTCCCGCACAGGCTCCCCAGAACGCCTGATCGCTCCTACACATCTCCCGTCGTATGATCATCGTGAGGAGACAATCGTGCCGCTTACCCCGTTTCATATTGCCTTTCCCGTGGATGACCTGGATGCCGCGCGCGCATTTTACGGGGGGACACTCGGCTGTCCTGAGGGACGCAGTTCCGCACAATGGATCGATTTCGACCTCTTCGGACACCAGATCGTCGCGCACCTGAAGCCTGCTTCCAACGGCAATGACCCACATCACAATCCTGTCGACGGGCACGACGTTCCCGTTCCCCACTTCGGTGTCGTTCTGTCGATGAAGGACTGGGAGACGCTCGCCGAACGACTTCGAAGAAGCAGCATCCAGTTCATCATTGAACCCTACATTCGATTCAAGGGTGAGGCGGGCGAGCAGGCTACCATGTTTTTTCTTGATCCTGCAGGCAACGCGTTGGAGTTCAAGGCGTTTGCTGATATCGGCCAACTCTTCGCAAAGTAGATACAAGGCCTGTGTCTGAGGACGCTCATTTCATTGCTTGGTAGTCATTGTGCGCGTCATATGTGTTGAGTCTTTAGCATCCGGAATGCGCGCTCTTGAGCTTGCGCACTCTAGAATGGTCGGGGATACGCCGTTCGGTCGTTGAACGCCTGCACACTCTGAACGACTTTTGCCGAAAAGATGCACTCCCCTGGCGGCTCAGTGCCAAACCAGGTGATGGAGCCATGGAATAATGCCGAGCCGGACCTCTCGCCGAAGCTTTCTAGCTACTTCCGCAGTCGCAGCGGCCGCGATCTCACAGCGCGCGACGTTCGCTCAGATTCTGCAGGAACCCACGTCCGCCGATGAACCAACTCCCTACAAACTTTTCTTCGATCAGCCTGCGTCGACCTGGGCCGACACAGTTCCTGTAGGGAACGGACGGCTGGGTGCGTGCATCTTTGGTCAGCCCGGGAAGGAACGCATCCAACTCAACGAGGAGTCGATCTGGGACGGAGAGGCCCGGGACCGCAACAATCCGCTCGCAGGGCCAACAGTCGAACGCATGCGGCAACTACTTTTTGCCGGGCGGGTGGCTGATGCTGAGGCCCTTGTACTCACCGACTTTCTTTCCATTCCGCGCCGCCTGCCCTGCTATCAAACGCTCGGCGACCTGCACCTGGACTTCGGTCCCATGGAAGGTATCAGCGATTATCGCCATGAGTTGAATCTCGATACCGCGATCGCCACCACCACATTCACCCACCAGGGGATCCAACACCGGCGGGAAGTCTTCAGCTCCGCGCCTGATCAGGCCATTGTTATTCGCATCACAGCCAGCCGTCCTGGAAAGATAAGCTTTACCGCCGCGCTTGACCGTCCGGCAAACTTCAAATCTTCGGCTATCGCGCAGAACAGGTTGACGCTCTCCGGAGAGGCTCTACCCGTCAATGACAATCCCGGACTACCCGTAAAAGAGCGTCCGGTTGGAATCAAGTATTATGCCGAGCTGCTGGCGGTCTCCACAGATGGTGTTACTTCAACGAAGGACGCCATTTTGACCGTCACGAACGCGACCGCGGTCACGCTCTTTCTCGACTGTGCAACCAGCTTCCGCTACCCGGCAGGCGATGCTGCGATGAAGCAGGGCGTTGTAAAGAATCTACTCGGTGCTGCTTCGCGTCCCTATGCCGATCTTCGCGCGCGGCACGTCACGGACTACCAAAGATACTTCCGCCGCGCAGCCATTACCTTCGGCGAAGGGCAAGATCCGAATGCATCCATTGCAACTGACAAACGCCTTGCAAAGATCAAGGGCGGGCGGAGACGACCTAGCTCTGCTGAGCATCTACTTCCAGTTCGGCCGCTATCTGCTCATCTCAAGCTCGCGACCGGGAACGCTGGCGGCAAATCTGCAAGGAATCTGGAACGAATCGATCGATCCTCCGTGGGGATCGAAGTACACGATCAACATCAACATCCAGATGATTTACTGGCTCGCGGAACGGGCAAATCTCTCCGATCTGCACTCGCCTCTGTTCGATCTGATTGATCGCACACGCAACCCCGGTCACATCACCGCCTCTCGCTACTACAGCGCACGCGGCTATGTGGTCCATCACAACACTGACATATGGGGCGACTCCACGCCGGTCGACGGTCTAGGAGGCGGCGTGTGGCCGATGGGAGCGGCGTGGCTTTCCCTGCATCTTTGGGATCACTACGACTACACCGGTAATGTGTCCTTCCTTCGAGATCGCGCTTATCCGCGCCTTGCGGAAAATGCGCTATTCCTGCTTGATTACCTCGTGACCGACCCAGCTACCGATCGCCTTGTAACCGGACCGTCCTGCTCCCCCGAGAACAAGTACAAGCTTCCCGACGGCACGGCGCATAACGTATGCATGGCGCCAACCATGGACATCGAGATAGTGCGTGCGGTACTGACGCGCTTGCTGCAGGCTACCTCTGTCCTCGCTACGTTACCCAACTGGGACGCCACCGCAGACGCAGAGCTTCACAATCGGGCTCGCCTTGCGCTTATCAAGCTACCGTCGTTCCAGGTAGGCAAAGCCGGCAATCTGCAGGAATGGCAGGAGGACTACGCCGAAAACGAACCTGGACATCGTCACATCTCGCACCTCTTCGCACTCTTCCCCGAAGACCAAATCACGCTACGGCGCACGCCCGAGCTGGCAAAAGCCGCGCGCGTAACGCTCGATCGCAGGTTGGCTGCAGGAGGCGGGAGCACAGGATGGTCAAGGTCCTGGGTCGCCTGCTGCCTTGCTCGATTGGAGGACGGCGACGCCGCTTACACGAGTCTACAAAGGCTACTTGGCGACTCAACGCGTGGCAATCTATTCGACGTCTGCGGCACAAAAGACGACTCGCCATTTCAGCTCGACGGAAATCTCGGCGGTCCGACAGCGATAGTCGAGATGCTGCTCCAATCGCACGCCAGCGGAGGCAACTCTGAGATGGGGCGAATGCGCGGTATCGAATCCTCGGCGAACATCATTCGACTGCTCCCTGCGCTTCCGAGTGAGTGGGCGACTGGTTCATTCCACGGTTTGCGAGGGCGTGGCGGGCTCGAGATTGATCTCGAGTGGAAAAACGGCAAAGCCACTGAAGCAAAGCTGCGAGCACACCTTGAACTGACACATCACATCATTGCGCCAAAGGGACAGCGCATCGCGTCGGTTTCGCCGACACCGGCACAACCGATACCTGGAGCAGGCCCCGACGAGTTGGTCCTACAGGTGAAGGCCGGTGAAACATTCACCATCCGCTTCTCCTAACTCGCGGGTCCACGAGTATTTCTTTTCAAATATCTCTTGCGAGATTGCCTACTGCTGCGTATATATTTCGGGCAACAATCTTGTTGAGTTACGGAATCTCTGCAAGAGAGGAGAGTCCTGTGGACAGGCGGACAGTTCGAACGCTGCTGACCATTCTGATGTATGCAGGTGTATGTCTCTTTCTGCTTCCCTACTTCACAGGAAAAGCTGCGACCGCATCCCTTTTCATGCTGCTGGGCGCAGTCATCGCTGTAACATGCGGTCTCCTCCGCTGCTATCTCACAGAGGGCGAATAAAGTAGAGGAGCCTCATGCAACCCACCTTTTAGAAGGCAGCAACTTTGGGCGTCTATTTTGGCGCGGCGTCCGAGGTCGCTGCGGGGGCCGCGGTCGAGGCAATCTGAGCCGGCTTCAGGACGCGATACCCATCGCGGGTTCGAATACGATACTTCTGCGCGTTCTCCCCGGTAAGCTTCACTGAGATCGTCCGCCAACCACGATTTGGGTTCGACTGCGGATAGTAGCTCAGCGAATAGAGGTGCGCTAAATCCTCGCGAATCGAGGAAAAGGCGTTTGTCTCATCCTTCCAGCTCTTGGCAAAGTAGGCCTTTCCGCCGGTTGCTTTGCTCATGCGCTCGAAGACCGCAGTGGAAATCGGTTCGGCCTGCGCATCCCGCGTGCTGATCATATAGATGATCGTCCCCGTCGATTGCGCCAGTTCGGCAACGTCTTCCGGCGGGACTAGGCTGGCGTTATCAGGGCCGTTTGAAAAGACGACGATTGCCTTACGCCCGGTAAACTGCGCCGCGTCCTTCACCGTCATCAGCAGACAGTTATAGAGCGCCGCATCATCTCCAGCAACCGTGCTCCGCACTCCACGAAGCACCGCAGGCCTGTCTCCCGTCAACGGAACGGCTCGTGAAAGATCCCGGCTATAGGAATAGAAGGCGACCCGGCTGACTCCTTCAAGTGAACGGATGAAGTCAGCAATAGCGTCCTGTGCGAACACGAAGCCGCGATACATGTAGTTGCTGGTATCGAACAGAATGAACACATTCGCGCCGGTGATTCCAGGCATCCGCGACGATCCACTTTGAGCGTCGGACGCCGCAGCGGGATCCGGCGCAACAACTTGCGAAACCATCTTGCCCTCACTCAGCACCATGCGCCGCGTAGGTTCATTGCCCTCTTCGAAGGTGGAGATCCGTTCCTGAATCTTGTCCTCGGTGATGACGAAGTCCTCCGGCTTGAGGCCGCTGATGTAGTTGCCCTTCTTGTCGGTCACCGCAACATTCAACTGCACCAGAACGACATTGACCAGGATTTTGGAGTCGTCCTGAGCGGAGATTTGTCTACCACCGTCGATAAAGAGGACTGAGGATAACAACAATACAGATAGAAGAGATTTGTTCACCGTACTCCTCCTATTGCGGGTTCTGTCCGTTCGCTCTGTGGAACGCTGAGCGACGTAGTCGTTGCTACGGGTAACGGAGTTATCTTTCCCTGACGAAACTCTTCGCCAGTCTCCTGCATGGCACGTTGCAGCGCTGGCCAGTCTTCCAGATCCGTTGCGAAAATCTTCGCTGTCATACGCCGCGTTAGTTCAGGTACAAGGTGATTGAGCGTAGCCGGATCGTAGCCCTTCTCGTCGACCAGACGAGCCCAGTAAAGATTGTTCGACTCCCATGACTCTCCAAAGAGCCGGCTCGATTCTCCGCCAAACGAGGGGAATGGTTTCACGTAGAGCAATCCCGGAGCGTAGCTCCGTGCCATCACCGGATGAGGTACTCCGAAATCCCGCGAAAGGCGTTGAGGCGTAGTCTCCGCAGGACTCTTCGCGCAAAGCGCTTCAAGCTGCTCACTCGCTGGGCCAACCGAAGCCGCCTGGCCTGGATGTCTTTGCCGGTACTCAGCCGCTAGATAGAAGGTATCGGCCGGCATAGTCTGCGCAAGCAACGCAATCGAATCCTCACCGCTCACCAGTGACTGTTCGAGGACCTCAAGCCTCTGCGGCGACATGCGGTCCGCGAGAATTAGCATTACCTGCCCCCGTAACGGCACGTTCTTTGAAGCTGCGGTCAACAACTCCTCGCCTGAGCGCTGGTAAAGCGTGACAGCATGAAGCTCCGCTGGAGAGATGCTCCACCATCGCGGTACCGTCGCGCCAACCATCAAATCTGGAACAAGCTCTTTCCATATCAGAGCCTGTACGTTTTCCGGCGCTATAAAGTCCTGCTCTGTCGCTGCCAGCGCATAGGGTAGATCCGCAAGAGAGCCCATAAGATATGCACCGCCGCCCGCCGGCGTTCCCACACCCATCAACTCCGGAGCTTGCCAGTAGCGCTCAGTCGCCACGACTGTGATGCCCGAGAAGTCATGCGAGCGCACGAACAGGGAATTATTGTGGAGCACTTGTGCACCTGGAGGTTCGTAGTACGCATAGTTCAGCCCCACCAGGGCATCTCGTAGGAATGGGGTCAGCTGACCGCGTGCGGCTTCAAGTTGCGCTTTTGTTCCTGGCCCTTTGATGACCTTGGTCAGATCCGTCTTAATCTGGAGCTCGGCATGGTGACTCGTGTAAACGCCCGGCGCCCAGGTGATCTTCTCACTGTTGGTAAAGATGGGACGCGGCATCTCAAACTCGCGCAGTTCGCCCGCAAGCCCCAGCATGTTCGAAGGTGCAGGCGACCCTTGCGCCATTGCACCCAAGCCATCGTTTAACGCGAACAGCGTATCCAGCGATACGAGTCTCTGGTCGTCAAGCACATTGCGTATGCGGGTTGCGATCTCCAGATGAGATCGCTGCCCCTCGGCACCCTGTTGCGGAGGCCCAGCCAGAAGTTCGATCACTCATCCTCGTGACGTATTCGGCTTTCCCGCTGCCGCAACCATTACTTCTCCAAGCGAAGTACGCGTGGCGTCAAACAGCTGTGAGGAAGAGGTGATCTTTGCGAAGGGCCCAATCAGCTTTTTGCCATGAGTTGTTGATCTCCCCGGTGGGGATCTCACCTTGGCGTGCAAGAATCTGCCATATCCCCACGTTCGCCTGGAAGGTCCCGACTGCGTTCTGGCGCAACGTCTGATTACGAGATATCTCCGATCGAGTCGGCCACATTCATGAATCGCGTAATCGATTCATCGTTCAGCTCTGGAAACTCGGAGAAGATCATGTACCAGGAGCCGAACCTCTGGAAACGGCTGGCTAGTAGTCGCGCAGTCTGCGGAGACAGTCGTTTATCGGCAGGGCGGCGAGCATCGATCTCGCTCAGAGTTAGATAGCTTTGAAGCGGACCCGTATCGGACTCGACCCGGGAGAGAGAAGCCATCGCCTCCAGTAATTGCTCGGGACTATTCCAGCTGTGAGCCTTCTTCGCCCACAGATGAACAAGCTTCGAGTCTGACTTATCGTTCAGAGCATCCTTCCACACGTCAAGATTTCCAGGAACATGGGGCTGGCCGTTGGCATCCCATTCCACCCGCGTGAAGAGCACAAGCAATCCGGGCGCCTTCCGAAAACACTAGCTGTCGCTGTCGGCTCCGGATCAGGAGAGCGGAATGCTTCATAGACCCGCTTCATACGCGCCCGGCTCGGTCAGATGTACTTGCTGGCTGCGGCTGACGCGCGAGAGCGCATCGAAGTACGCCGCGAGCCAGCCATTATCTTTGGCCAGCAGTTGTATAACAAAATCGCCGGGAGAGGTCGGACTGGCGCCCACCAGCTCCTTCCAGGCACCCTCAGCAGCCGTTCCACCGGGCAACAGAACTCGCCCTTGGCGAATAGAGATCTGGCTTCCATAGAAGTCGAGCACCGGCGCATACGCCAAAAGCTTCCACATGCCAGGCGATTTCTGTAAAGCAAGGTTCGTCTCCGCATCGTTGCGAGCCATCGCCCAATACAAGCGAGCGACATCGGGGTCGCGCACAAGTAGATCAACCAGATTGCTGGACGACCTTTTCTTGCTGACCGTCAGCCAATCCGACTCCCTCAACAGCACCGGAACACGGTTTGATGGAAACGAATAGCTGAAAGGCACGCCCTTCTGAAGCGACTCCTCAAGCGCCATCAGAGGGAAGCCGGAGTCAATCGTGAGGAAGGCTCTATCTGGATTTGACGTGGCCAGCGTCATCGTTCTTTTGCCCGCAATTTCCAACTAGCCTGATAGCCCAGAATCTGAATCAGGGTGCCGGCATCCTGGCAATTCTCTACATGAATCGTGCTATCCGAACCGGCCAGCACCTGCAACTCGCGCGCTTGTTGGACATAGCGATCGAGCAGGATCAGAAACTCGGTCGGCTTCTGACGCGAGTAGCCCTGCATGTACACGTTGCGCGCAAGCAGCGGAAGCACGTCCTCTGTGGGAATCTTCTGGCTGATTCCAGCCATGCGGAGAAAGGATCGCAGAGGCCCCGGAATAACGACACCATCGGCCGCACGCGATACAGACTTTCCAGCGGGAGCAGTTCTCGTCACCCGCGACGAAGAACTTGACTGAGCCTGGACTGCACAGGGGGATACGAACAGGCATGGTAAGCCTGCTGAAAGGACTGCGAGCGGACGAAGAACGGACTTCATCGCGGACACCTCGTCAGAACCCTTGAGACTTGCGCAGCCCCACGCCAGTCGATCCTGCCTCTAATGGCGATCTTTAGAAGCAATCCAGAGTGAAAACCTAAATCCAATGAATCCTGGCTTTAGCTGCACCTCTTGATCTCTCGGTTTTTCTTTCGTCGGACAAATATATATACGAGTCCCCGGCATCTGCTAGCCCCATTCATCTCTCATTCGTCAAGAAAATGTAAAAAGACTCCCCAGAACTCAATCGCAAGGGTATGGCAGCAAAGAAGTTGCTGTCCGAGCCAACTTTCCCTTACGCCAGCAGAATGACATCCAGAAATCGCGGCCCATGCACGCCTTTGATTCGCGTCATCTCGATATCCGCCGTCGCCGAAGGTCCGGAAAAAAACGTTGTCGGCAACTCTGCCGTCGCCTGCAACCGCTTCATCCGCCTCCGGCACCGTCTCCACCACATCTGCTACCCGCACCAGACAAAGATGATAATCCGGCACCAGCGTTACCGCGCGCCGTCCCTGGCCTGCGACGTTCTGCAACACTACCGAGCCCGTCTCCGCAATCGCCAGCGTCGCTCCCGTCATCACGCCGTCGAAACCGATCCAGCTCCACTGCAGAAAACTCCATCATCGACTGCAAAATCAAACCCGGCCGGCAGCCACGCCGTCATCAAGTCCCTTGGCACAACCAGTCGCTTGTCGGCCGCGCTCGTCCAGCATCTTTGCCACGGCCGCCGCACATCATCGTGCAGCGGCCCGCATCACATGCGCGTCATAGTCCCGCAGACGATCCTCCAGCAGATCAAGCACCTCCTCATGCGACCGCGTCGCCTCACGCCGATAATTGCGCTCGATCGCCCTCCATGCTCGTTCCGCTCGCATAGCATCTGCCGCCCCACCATTGGCTGCACGAATCCGCCGCAGCATCTCAGCCCTCGCCGCAGAAGAATCCACAACACTGCGTGTCTCAGTTGCCACGGCTCTCCCTCTTCTCCCACCAGTCGCGGAACGTCTCCTTCGGCATCTCCTGCAGATCTCTCACCTGCGTCCAGCCGCCCAACAATCCCCGGCAGCCATCCAATCCAGCCATCCTTCCTGCGAACCAGCGGAGTCTCGGCCACACGCCCCAGCCGCTGCGCCGCTCGGAACCTTCGCTCCAGCGAAAGATCACCGCCATCGCCTTCATCGCCACTGCCTCAGCGCTCGAGCCCTTTCTGCTTCACCACCTTGTTCCGCAGATGAATCAGCACCTCCGGAATGTTGATCTTCACCGGACAGACCTCATAGCACGCCCCGCACAGCGATGACGCATACGGCAGCGACTGCGCATGATGCATCTCCTGCAGCTGCGGCGTCAGAATCGCCCCAATCGGCCCGGCATACACCGAGCCATACGCATGACCGCCCGTCTGCCGATACACCGGACAAGCATTCTGGCACGCTCCGCACCGAATGCAGTTCAGCGTCTGCCGCCCCTCTTCATCCGCCAGAACCTCCGTCCGCGCATTGTCCATCAGCACCACATGGAAGCTCCGCGGCCCATCCCCCTCATGCACGCCCGTCCAGATCGAGTTATACGGATTCATCCGCTCCCCGTCGCCGAACGCGGCAGCAAGCTGCAGCATGCACCTCCAGATCCTGAAACCGCGGAAGCACCTTATCGATTCCCGCAATCGTAATCAGCGTCTCCGGCAGCGTCAGACACATCCGCCCATTGCCTTCGCTCTCGACGATGCAGACCCCGCCCGTCTCCGCAATCAGAAAGTTCGCCCCACTCACTGCCGTCTTCACCCGCAGAAACTTCTCGCGCAAAAATCTCCGCGCTGCGTCGGCAAGATCCTGCGGCTGATCCCCCAGCTCCGGCAGATTCATCTCCCGCTGAAAGATCTCGCGGATCTGCTGCCGATTCTTATGCAGCGCCGGAACCACAATATGCGAAGGCTGATCGTTGCCCAGCTGAATGATCAACTCCGCCAGATCCGTCTCGTATACCCGCATACCGGCAGCCTCAAGCGCCACATTCAGATGAATCTCCTCCGTCGTCATCGACTTGATCTTGATGACCTCGTCGGACCCACTCGCCTTCACCAGCGCCGTAACAATCCGCTTGCGCCTCCTCGCGCATCGCGCGCCCAGTGCACCACGCCCCCGGCCCGCGTGCAGTTCCGCTTCAAACTCCTCCAGATAGAAATCCAGATTCGCCATCGTGTGCTGGCGAATCTGCCTGCCCGCTCTCGCGAAGCTGCTGCCAGTCCGGCATCTCGCCCACCACACGCGCGCGCTTGGCCTGAATCACCTCCGTCGCATGACGAACATTCTTCCGCAGCTGCGTGTCCCCAACGCAGTGCTGCGCGCAGCAATCGGAAACGTCGGCGCTGTCTTCGGATCGAGCACGTTATCCGACGTAGCATTCACTGTGCTGCCTCCTCATCGCCAGCCAGAATCTCGGCCAGATGCACCGTCTTCACGCCGGTCCTCTGCCGATGCAGCGCGCCCTGAATATGCATCAGGCAGCTGTTGTCGCACGCCGTGCAGGCCTCAGCCTTGGTGTTCAACACCGCGGTCATCTTCTCCGCCAGCATCGCGCTCGAAACATCCGCATTCTTCACCGCAAACGTCCCGCCGAACCCGCAGCACTGCTCCAGGTCCTCAATCTCGCACCAGGTCGATTCCCTGCACCGCCTCGCAGCAACCGCAGCGGCCCATCGCCCAGACCCAGATTCCGCAACCCATGACAACTCGCGTGATAGGTCACCCGATGCGGATAGTACGCCCCCACATCCTCCAGCCCCAGCCGCTTCGTCAGAAACTCCGAAAACTCAAACACCCGCGGCAGCAACTCCGCCACCTCGGCAATCAAGCCTCTTGTCGCCAATCTCTTCGGCCATCTTCGGATAGTGGTCCCGCATCATCGCCACGCAGCTCGATGAAGGCACCACCACAGCCTCGGCATTGCGAAACTGCTCCACAAACCGACCCACCAAAGGCAGCGCCTCGGCCTGATAACCCGTGTTCCAGTGCATCTGTCCGCAGCAGGTCTGCCCCGCGGGAAACTCCACCGTATGCCCCAGCCGCTCCAGCACCCTCACCACGGCCTTGCCCGTCTCAGGAAACAGAGTGTCGTTATAACAGGTAATAAACAGCGAGACTCGCAGACCCAACCTCCGGTTTTCCTTCCAGCATTAGATTCAATAGAGATTATATTTCCCCAACGCAACTCGCGTCAGGTACGATAGTAGCGCTTCCTAAAAGAATTCTTCTTATCATTCAACAAATCGAGGCCTCGTGGGACCAAATCCATTTCTAGGCGTTATCTATCACTGGATCGGCGGATTCGCCTCCGCCACCAACTTCATCCCCTTCCGCGGAATCAAGCGCTGGTCGTGGGAGATCTACTGGCTCATCCGGGCTTCGCCGCATGGATCGTCGCTCCCACTGCTCGCCTCCATCTTCGTCCCCAACGTCTTTGGCATCCTCCACACTGCCTACGCCACGACCCCAGCAGCATCTACTATGCCATCCTCTGGGGCATCCTCTGGGGAGCGGTGGCCTCACCTTCGGCCTCGCCATCCGCTACCTCGGCATCGCCCTCGGATACGCCATCGCGCTCGGCCTCTGCGCCGCCTTCGGGACCATCGTCCCGCCCATCTTTCACGGTCAGATGCTCACCATCCTGCACCAGACCTCCGGCCAGATCATTCTGCTCGGCGTAGCTCGTCTGCGTCATCGGTGTCGCCGTCAACGGAGCCGCCGGCGTCTCCAAAGAGCACGAGATCACCCCCGAAGAAAAGGCCGAAGCCGGCGAGACCGACTACAACTTCGGCAAGGGCCTCGCGGTCGCCATCTTCGCCGGGCATTATGAGCTCCTTCTTCGCCTTCGGCCTCGACGCCGGCAAACCCATCGCTGAGATCACCCGCAAGCGAACTCCTCGCCCACAATCGCCTCGACCTCTGGCAGAACCTACCCGTCCTCATCGTCGTTCTCTGGGGAGGCTTCCTCACCAACTTCATCTGGTCAGCCATCCTCATCATCAAGAACGGCTCCGCAAGACAGTTCGCTGGCGAACCCGGCCTCAAACCCCATGCGCGCCACCGCACGCATCCGGCGACACCCTCGTCGACTTCGACCCACTCGACCCCTCCACCTACGACCGCCTCTCACCGCGCACCCTCATCTCCAACTATCTCTTCGCCGCGCTTGCCGGCGTTATCTGGTACTTCCAGTTCTTCTTCTACTCCATGGGCCAGACCAAGATGGGCAAGTACGACTTCTCCTCCTGGACCCTCCACATGGCCATCAATCATCATCTTCGCCACCCTCTGGGGACTCGTCCTTGAAAGAGTGGCGACGGAACCAGCCGCCGCACCAAACTGCTCGTTACCGCTGGCTCTGCCTTCTCATCGGCTCAACGGTCATCGTCGGCTACGGCAACTACCTGAAAACGACGCAGGATGCCGTGCACTCCGTATTGGTTCGCTGAACTACCGCGCACGGGCTGGAAATAACCTGCAAGTATCGCCGTCATTACCAGCCGTCCGACTCCCGTTTATCGCCTAAACCCCCGTGCAACAGCCATTACAAAAGTCTTACAACCGCCTTCGCTACACCCTGTTAGCTTCGAAATAGAAGCTCCAAAGGAAGCGAAGAACATCTATGAGCCCCTCCCTCATCACCCCCGAAGAGACGACCCAGACCGCGGAAGTCCAGCCCGTCATCTCAGTAGCCGCCGTCACCGCACGCAAGGTTCGTGAAGACCTGCGCATGGGCCGCGAGCACCAGGAAGGCCGCATCAACTGGATCACCGCCATCGCCATGGGCGCTCTTCCACGTCGGCGCCATCGCCGCGCTCTTCTTCTTCTCCTGGACGAACCTCGCCGTCTCCGTCGTCATGTACTTCTTCGCGATCAACGTCGGCATCGGCATGGCCTATCACCGCCTGCTGACGCACCGCGGCTACCGCACGCCCAAGTGGGTCGAGTACTTCCTCACCACCTGCGGCACCATGGCGCTTGAAGGTGGACCGATCTTCTGGGTAGCCACACACCGCGTCCATCATCAGAACTCCGACCACGAAGGCGATCCGCACACGCCGCACGACGGCACCTGGTGGGCTCACGCCGGCTGGATCATCTCCGGCCGCGCCCTGCACTCTGAAACCGCTCTCCTCGGCCGCTACGCTCCCGACCTCACCCGCGACCCCGTCCACGTCTGGCTCAGCAAGTACCACTGGCTGCCCCTGACCATCGCCGGCTTCCTGCAGCTCGCTCTCGGCGCCGCTGTCGCTGGCCCCGGCCACCGCATCGTTGGCGCCGTCGGCATGGTGCTCTGGGGAACCTTCCTCCGCGTCACGCTCGGCCTGCACGCTACCTGGCTGGTCAACTCCGCCACGCACCTCTGGGGCAAGCGCCGCTTCGAAACCAAGCGACGACTCCCGCAACAACTGGTGGGTTGCCATCCTCACCGGCGGCGAGGGCTGGCACAACAACCACCACGCTCATCCGGTCAGCGCGCGCCACGGCCTAGCCTGGTACGAGTTCGACATCAACTACTACGGCATCTGGCTCCTTGAAAAGATGGGCCTCGCCAAGAAAGTCCAGATCGCCAAGTTCGACCCGGTCGATCCGAAGCCAGCCGGAATGTAATCAATATTGCAGGTACTAAAAAGTCAAAGGGGCACAGAGAGATCTGTGCCCCTTTCGTTATGCCGATGTTGCAAATAAATGCCGTCGTCGCTGAGACATATTCCCTTTGGAATCCGGCATCACATGAACCGGAGAAATTTCCATAGTGCAGTTTGTTGAACGACTTTGAAACGTCGAGGCGAACGATGACCCTGAAAATCCCATCTCTTCCCGTTGCTATTCTCTGTTTCCTTGCCTGTCTCGTAACCGTCAAACCGATCAAGGCCCACGCCCAGGGACAAACCATCTACTGCGCATCTGATGACGGCCGTCGTCATTCCTGCAGCGCAAACACCAACGGCGGTGTCAGATTGACGAATCAGCGAAGCGGTTCGCCCTGCGTTCAGGGCCAGACCTGGGGTTTTGATCGTAGTGGTATTTGGGTCGACCGCGGCTGCCGTGCCGACTTCTCAGTCACTAACGGAGGAAACTGGGGCGGTGGCGGCAATCCAGGTTCGGGCGGAACTATCTACTGCGCCTCCGACGATGGGCGCCGTAACTATTGCAACGCTAATACACGCGGAGGCGTCCGGCTTGTCAATCAGCGCAGTGGATCATCCTGTGTTCAAGGACAGACCTGGGGCTGGGACAACAGCCGTATCTGGGTCGATCGTGGCTGCCGTGCGGAGTTCACCGCAGGGAACGGAGGTAGTTGGGGAGGAGGCGGCGGCAATGGCGGCGGGTCGGGAACCGTATACTGCGCCTCCGATGACGGACGACGGCAGACGTGCAGCATGGACACACGCGGGGGCGTACGCCTTGTTAATCAGCGCAGCGGCTCTCCCTGCAATCAGGGACAGACTTGGGGCTACAGTAACGGAAATGTCTGGGTGGACCGCGGCTGCCGTGCAGAGTTCGTCAGCGGCGGCGGAAACTGGAACGGCGGTGGCGGAGGGAACGGCGGTGGGTCAGGCACCGTCTACTGCGCCTCCGACGATGGCAAACGGAAAACCTGCAGCATGGACACACGTGGCGGCGTTCGCCTCGTCAATCAACGCAGCGGCTCACCCTGCAACCAGGGACAGACCTGGGGCTGGAACAACGGAAGCGTCTGGGTCGACCGCGGCTGCCGTGCCGAATTCCAATCTAATCGCTAGACCAGGCATGACGTACGGACGACCGCGCATTCAGCGCGGTCGTCTTGTTTGCCCTCCGCCGCGCTAAATTACTGGCGAAAAATCCGTCAACGACATGAACGTTGACTCTGACTTCTCCACCAACGGCCCATTCGCCTCGGTCACAGCCTTCAGTTTCACCCACTCCGGATCGTCTCGAAACGCCTTCCAGTTTTCATTCGCAATCGCACGGCTCTTGTGCCGCAGCATATAGATCAGTGTTCTGCCCTTTACCGGCTCATCGGTGCCCGTCCAGAAGGCCACGCAGTGCATGCCATGCCGTTCGAAGATCTTTCTTTCCGGGTCCCTAAATCGCGCCAGCAGCGGCTCCAACTTGCCCTCCGGCGTGTGGTAGATACGCAGTTCATACACTGTGTCCTTGTCCACATCATTGCCTGCGGCCTCGGCCTTCAGCTCCGACCCGCCCACGAGCGGCATGACCGCTGCCGCCCCCATCGCCTGCAGTAAGCTTCGTCGATCCATGGCCACCATCGTATCTCCTCCGCATCAGGGCTGCTGCACAATCACCGAGTACCACACCGTCTTAACCGCTGGAACGCCCTTCTCCCACGGTCGCTGATAGCTAAACGTCAGCTTTTGATTTCCCGCCTTCACGCCCTCAAACTTCCAGACGTTCCTGCCTCCGGCACCGGCGATGTCGCCAACTCCGCCTCGGATGAACTTCATGCTCTTTTGCCGCACGATACTGTTCTTTTCGGGGCTTACCGTCCAGCCGTAGCCTGTGCTCGGGTTGGCCTCCAACCTCACCTCAAACGTATCTCCCGGTTTAAGATTCACAACTCGTCCCGACTCAGCCGCCGTCACCACAATGCTCGCCCCACTCTGTGCTCTCGAAACGCAGCACGAAAACAAGCTGAATAACAAGACCGCCACCACCGAGATTCTTCTCATCTACCTTCCTCCCGACTTGCGATCATAATCGTTTCCTCTGCGTATCTAACTCAGTCACCCGTATACTTTCGCCTAAGGCCTGGCATGAACATCACTCGACGCCGCGGAACCATCGCATTCTTCATCACACTCGGCGTTCTGCTTACCGGCCTTACCGTCTTCCTCAACATCACCTGGATCATCCACAACGAGGGCCATCTTGCGCTCCTCGTCCTCGGCATCATCTTCTTCGCTATTCTCGTCGCCGGCGTCGTCCTCAACACCATCTTTCTCGTTCGCGAGATCCGCCGCAACGAGCGCCAGGACTCCTTCCTCAACGCCGTCACCCACGAGCTCAAGACCCCCATCGCCAGCATCCGCCTCTACCTCGAAACCCTACAGCGCCGTCCCGTCGACGAGGCCCAGCGCCAGCAGTTCTACTCCATCATGCTCGCCGACTCCGACCGGCTTCTCGCCACCGTCGAGAAGGTCCTCAAGGCCGGCCAGCTCGGTCAGAAACAACGCCAGCAAAACCGCACCCTCATCGATCTCGAGCCTCTCGTCGCCGACTGCATCGCCATCACCCTCCAGCGCCACCATCTCCCTCCGACGCCATCGTCCTCGAGCCCGTCCCCGGCGCCGTCCGCCTCCGCGTCATGGGCATCGCCGAAGACCTTCGCACCGCCGTCCTCAATCTCCTCGACAACGCCGTCAAATATTCTCCCGATGGCGTCCATGTGCGCTGCTCCCTCTCCATCACCCACTACACCTGGGCCACTCTGCGCATCACCGACACCGGCGTTGGCCTCCCCGCCGACCAGCATAAGCGCATCTTTCGCCGCTTCTACCGAGTTCCCGGCCGCACCATGCAGCGAATCAAGGGAACCGGCCTCGGCCTCTTCCTCGTCCGCAACATCGCCCGCCAACACGGCGGCGACGCCGTTGCCGAAAGCCCCGGCCTCAACCAGGGCACCACAGTCACGCTTACGCTTCCTCTCGCCAATGCGCCTGCAACTTCAGGCGGCCATCGCACAGGTCGAGGCCATCAAGGAAAAGGCATGAGCGAATCCCCTCTTATCGCAGTAGTCGAAGACGAGGAACACCTCGCCCAGGGCCTCCTCTTCAATCTTCAGGCCGAAGGCTATCGCACCCATCACGAATCCGACGGCGATGCTGCCCTCGCCTGGCTGCTCAATCCCACCGAGCACAATCGCCGCCGTCGTTCTCGACTGCATGCTTCCCGGCACAGACGGCTTCGACGATCGTCCGCGCCCTCCGCGAAGCGAAGCATTACACTCCGGTCCTCATGCTCACCGCCCGCTCCCGCCCCGAAGACGTCCTCGAAGGCCTCGAAGCCGGCGCCGACGACTATCTCCCCAAGCCCTTCGACCTCAACATCCTCCTCGTCCGCATCAAATCACTCCTCCGCCGCACCGCGTGGCAGCGCGCCGCAAACCTCCGAGACACCGTCACACCAGCAATCCCGCAACCTGACGACGAATACGCCTTCAATCACCGCACCATCCGCTTCGATCATCTCGAACTCGTCGCCCCCAACCGCACCACGCACCTCACCGTCATGGAGGCCGACCTCCTCCGCTACCTCACCGAGCGCGAAGGCCAGATCGTCTCCCGCAAAGACATCCTCGAAGCAGGTCTGGCGCGTCCACGAAGACACCGACACCCGCGCCATCGACAACTTCATCGTCCGCCTGCGCCGCTACATCGAAGACGACCCCGCCAACCCGCAGCACCTCGTCACCGTCCGCGGCATCGGCTACCGCTTCCTCGCCAATCCCTAAACACCACTCGTCACATTTCTTTTCCTCCTATTGCCATCCCATATAACCCGTGCCATACTCCTATGGCAAGGCAATAGGAGTTCTATGGGCGACAAAACCGACGTCTGGCAAGGCACACTTTCATTGATGGTCCTCAAGACCCTCGAAGCCATGGGACCACTTCACGGCTACGGCATCGCGCGCCGTATCGAGCAGACCAGCGGCGATCTGCTCGCCCTCAACTACGGCACGCTCTACCCCGCTCTGCTGAAACTCGAGCAGGAAGGCGCCATCGCCTCCGAGTGGGGACAATCCGAAAACAATCGCCGCGCAAAGTTCTACTCCCTCACCCGCGCTGGACGTCGCCTCCTTGATAAGGAAGCGCGTTCCTGGGAACAGACAACCGCCATTCTCGCCCGCTTTCTCGAACCTTCAGAGGAGGTCTGATGAATCGCCTTCGCGCATGGCTTCGCAGACTCACTGGCGTCGTTCCTGCCCAGCATCAGGAGCAGGATTTCTCATCCGAGCTCGAAAGCCACCTCCAACTCCACATCGACGACAATGTCCGTGCCGGCATGTGTCCCGCCGACGCACGCCGCAGCGCCATCCTTAAGCTCGGCGGCATCGAACACACCAAGCAGTCTCATCGCGAAGGCCGTACCTTCCCTCTCATCGAGACCACAATCCAGGACATCCGCTACGCCCTGCGTCAACTCCGCCGCTCGCCCGGCTTCACCTCCACCGCCATCCTCATGCTCGCGCTCGGCATCGGAGCAAGCATCGCCATCTTCGCCTTCGTCGATGCCGCCCTCATCAAGCCGCTTCCCTACTCCGATCCCACGCGCCTCGCCGACGTTGCCGAACACGGAGTTGCATTTCCTCGGTCCAACATCTCCTATCTCGACTTTCGCGACTGGCAGAAGATGAACAAAGTCTTCACGTCGATGGAGGCCTACACAGGCGGCGGCTATCTCCTCGCCACTCCCTCCGGTGTTGAGCCTGTTCCCGCCGCGCGCGTCACCGATGGCTTCTTCCGCACCCTGGGAGTCAAGCCCCTGCTAGGCCGCGATTTTCACTCCGGCGAAGATCAACCTGAAGCCCCTGCAACCACCATTCTCGCCTACGGAACCTGGCAGCGGCGCTTCGGCGGACGTAAGGACATCATCGGCCAGACCATCAATCTCAGCGGAACACCGACAACCATCATCGGCGTCCTCCCCCAAGATTTTCTTTTTGCCCCTCGCGGTGGCGCTGAGTTCTGGAGCACAGTCCATCAGCTGATGTCGTGCGAAAAGCGTCGCAGCTGCCACAATCTCTTCGCTATCGGCCGTCTCAAAGATGGCGTCTCCTTCGAGACCGCACAAACCGAGATGGCAGCGATCGCGAAACAACTCGAGATCCAGTATCCCGGCTCCAATCGCGATCAGGGAGCGCACATCGGCAAGTTATCCGAGCTCATCGTTGGCCAGATCCGTCCCATCCTGCTCGTCCTCCTCGCAGGAGCATGCCTGCTGCTAGTTATCGCCTGCGTCAACGTCGCCAGCCTCCTGCTCGTCCGCTCAGAGAGCCGTCGTCGCGAGTTCGCTGTCCGCGGTGCACTGGGAGCATCACCATCACGCCTCATACGCCAGTTCATCACCGAAGGACTCGTCCTCGTCGCTACCGGTACTTTCGCCGGCCTCGCCGCTGGAACTCTCGCAATGCGCCTTCTGCTCAACCTCGTCTCTAAGGACATGCTCGCCAGCATGCCCTACCTCTCTCGCCTCGGTCTCAACACGCATGTCCTTATATTCACCGCAGCTATCGCCCTGCTCGCGGCCGTCATCTTCTCTCTGACGCCCGTCCTGCGCCTTCCCACAGCGGCCATGCGCGAGGCCCTAAACGAGGGCGATCGCGGCTCCGCCGGAACTCTCTGGCGTCGTCTCGGCGCCAACCTCGTCGTCCTCGAACTCACGATTGCCGTCGTGCTCCTCGTCGGCGCAGGCCTTCTCGGAAAGAGCTTTTACCGTCTCCTCCACGTTGACCTCGCCTTTGAGCCCACTAACCTCGCCACTCTCTTTGTCTCTCTTCCGCAAAACACCTACAACAAAGATCCGCTCGTCGTCATCGCCGCACATAAGATCATCGATCGCGTCTCCACCCTTCCCGGCGTTACCTCTGTAGCAATCACAAGCGTGCTTCCCGTCAGCGGCAACGGAAACACCGACTGGATTCGCATCGTCGGCCATCCCTTCCATGGAGAACACAACGAGGTCAACGAACGCGAGGTGAGCACCGAGTACTTCAAAACTCTCCAGGCACGCCTGCTGCGCGGTCGTCTCCTGACTGAACAGGACGACGCCACCAGACCCAGAGTCACCGTCATCAACAAGGCATTCGCTGACAAGTTCTTCCCGGGCGAAGACCCGATCGGCAAAAAATACGGCAATGGCGACCTCGCCCCCGACTCCATGAAAGAGATCGTTGGAATCGTCGATAACATCCGCGAGAGTTCGCTCGACGAAGCCATCTGGCCTGCCGAATACAAGGCCCACAATCAGGACGCCGACTCCTTCTTTGCCCTCGTCGTCCGCACCTCCGGCGATCCGAAGTCCATCCTGCCGTCTCTCAGCGCTGCCGTCCATCAGGTCGATCCCGGCATCGGCACCTTCAACGAGCTCACCATGCAGCAGCGCATCGGCGACTCGCAGACCGCTTACCTGCACCGCTCCGCCGCATGGCTTGTTGGAGGCTTCGCCGCCCTCGCTCTTCTCCTCGGAGTCATCGGCCTCTACGGCGTCATCGCCTATTCGGTCTCGCAACGCACCCGCGAGATCGGCGTCCGCATGGCACTCGGGGCCCAGCGAGCCACCGTCTATCAGCTCATCCTCCGCGAGGCCGGCCTTCTCACCGTCGTGGGTATCACCATCGGAATCGTCTGCGCTCTCGGTGCCTCCACACTCCTCCGCGGACTCCTCTTCCAGATCCGCACCTGGGATATCTCAACGCTTGCCCTCGTCGTTATCGTCCTTGGAGTCGCCGCACTCCTCGCCAGCTACATCCCCGCGCACCGCGCTGCCTCTATCAACCCGGTCGAAGCTCTCCGAGCCGAATAGCCTCCTCCGCGCATCTGATTCATGCCCCTCGCGATAAACTCTTGCGAGGGGCATAAATCCCACCAGCATGCGCATCTTCACCCGCTACATCCTCCGCGAAGTCACCTCTCACGCCCTGCTCGGCGGCGCGCTCTTCACCTTCGTGCTCTTCATGCGCGACCTCGGCCACATCCTCGAGCTCGTCGTCCGCGACTCCGCCTCCCTCACCGACGTCCTGCGCATCTTCGCCTACACTGCTGCCCAACTTCCTCATCGTCACCATCCCCATGGCCGTTCTCGTCGGCATTCTCCTCGGCCTCTCCCGCCTCGCCGCCGACTCCGAGATCACCGCCATGCGCGCCGCCGGCATGGGCGCTCTCGACTTCGTCCGCATCGTCTCCATCGTCTCAGCTGTCGCCGTGGCGCTCGGCCTCTTCAACTCTCTCTATCTCGCTCCGCGCTCCGCCGCCGCCCTCCTCGCAGCTTGAGCGAATCCCTCAAGACCTCGCAGGCCTCCTTCGAAGTCCAGCCGCGCGTCTTCTACGAAGACTTCCGCAACTACGTCCTCTACATTCAGGACGTCCGCCCCGCCGCCGGCGCCGCGCTCTGGCACCACGTCTTCCTCGCCGACCTCACCCAGCCCGCCAACCCCCACATCACCACCGCCGACCAGGCCGTCGTCGTCAACGGAACGATCACGCAGACCATCCGCCTCCATCTCCTCAACGGCGGCCAGCACGAGACCTCGACCAACGACCCCAACCAGTACAACATCTCCACCTTCGCCTCCACCGACCTCCCCATCCAGACCGAGCACCCAGGAAGACCCTCACCTCGGCCGCTCCGACACCCCCATCCTCGCGCTCTCCGCTCTCCGAACTCTGGCGCCGCGGCAACGCGCCTGACAGCGCCATCCACCGGCCGCGCCGCCCGCCTCTATCGCATCGAGTTCAACCGGCGCTTCTCCTACCCCTTCGCCTGCCTCGTCCTCATGCTCGTCGGCGTTCCACTCGGCATCTCCTCCAAGCGCGGAGGCAAATCCACCGGCTTCGTCCTCACCATCCTCCTCGTCTTCATCTACTACTTCCTCTCGCTAGGTCGGCGTCGCCTTCGCCAAAAACGGCAAGCTCTCCCCCTTCTCGGAGTCTGGGGAGCCAACCTGCTCTTTGCCGCCGCCGGCGCCCTTCTTCTCTATCAGATGTCCCGCGGCGGCATCGCGCTCGGCCTCTTCTCTTCCATCGGCGTCTGGCTCAACAAACTCGTCACCCGCCTCACTCGCGGCAGACGCAGCTCGCCAAGCACGCGCTCGCAACTGTCGACATCGCCACCATTCTCCGCCGCTTCCGCAGCACCTTCCGCATCCAGTTCCCTCTCCTGCTCGACGACTACGTCATGCGCGAGTACGCCACCAACTTCGCCCTCGTGCTCTTCTCCTTCTCCACGCTCTTCCTCATCTTCACCTTCTTCGAACTCATCGGCGACATCATCCGCAACCGCACTCCGCTCGTCACCGTCGGCGACTATCTCATCAATCTCATCCCCTTCATCCTCTACAACGTCACGCCGCTCTGCTGCCTCGTCGCCGTTCTCGTCACCTTCGGCGCGCTCAGCCGCATCCTCCGAGCTCACCGCGATGAAGGCCACCGGCATCAGCCTCTACCGCATCGTCACGCCCGTCCTCGTCACCACGCTTCTCATCTCCGGCGGCCTCTTCGCCTTCGACGAGCTCTACCTCCCCGCCGCCAACCGCCGCCAGGAGGCCCTCCGCTCCATCATCAAGGACAAGCCCGCCCAGACCTTCCTTCGCCCCGACCGCAAGTGGATCTCCGGCCAGGCCGGCATCCAGTGCGAACGCCGACGCGCATCTTCTACTACCAGTTCTTCGACGCCAACAAGAACGTCTTCGCCAACCTCACCGTCTTCGAGTTCGAACCCGACCACCTTCACCCTCGAGCGCCGCATCTTCGCCTCCTCTGCGCACTGGAACGACCGCGTCAACCAGTGGGTCTTCGAGAACGGCTGGCAACGCACCTTCTCCGGCGAAACCATCGCCTCCTACCAGCCCTTCACCCTCACCACCTTTCCCGAGATCCACGAGCAGCCCACCTACTTCGTCAAGGAAGACCGCCCCTCGCAGGAGATGAGCTACAACGAACTCTCCCGCTACATCGCCGATCTCAACCAGTCCGGCTTCGACACCAAGCGGCTCAGCGTTCAGCTCAACCGCAAGCTCGCCTATCCGCTCATCACCCTCGTCATGGCCATGCTCGCCATCCCCTTCGCGCTCTCGATGGGCAAACGAGGCTCGCTCGCAGGCATCGCCACAGCCATCGGCCTCGCCATCGCCTACTGGGTCGTCGACGGACTCTTCCAGGCCATGGGCAACGTCAACACGCTCCCCGCCATCCTCGCCGCATGGACCCCCGATCTCCTCTTCGGAATCGCCGGAACCTATCTCCTCCTTCGCACACCCACCTAATTCAGGCCGATCAATCCATAGACACCGCTAACTCTCTGTGAAGTTCTTCGCGTTCCTTCTTTCGCATTGACAGTCGTCCATCGCCTCGTGCTAAATGTCTAGCGGCAATTAGTCCGGTCTATGAACATAAGTTGAAACAATAAAGACACTCGTTTGTCTTCAGCATCTGCACCTCCCTCGTGGTCGCTCTAACCGCTGCACCGCGCCTGGACTGTTGCCGCACGAAACAACTGAACGTAATGACAAACAGGAGCACTCCCATGCGATTCCGCCGCAGAGCCTTTGCCTCGTTCCTCGCCCTGACCCTTTTCGTCCTCGGCCTCAATTCCCGCGCGACCGCCCAAACCCAGCCCTTCAATCACCCCGGCGTTCTCGTCAGCAAAGCCCAGCTTGACTACATCAAAGTTATGGTCGCTGCCCACAACGAGCCCTTTTACTCCGCCTACCTCAAGGCGCTCAATAGCAACATCGGTCAGCTCAACTACCAGATTCAAGGTCCGCCCGCCACCGGCATCATCGAATGCGGCCCCACATCCAATCCCAACTTCGGTTGCTCCGCCGCTGACAACGACTCCAGCGCCGCCTATCTCCAGTCCCTGCTCTGGTACATCACCGGCAACCATCAGTACGCCGACAACGCCATCGCCATCCTCAACAAGTATGGCTACAACCTCAAGGGCTACACCAACTCCAACGAGCCCCTGCAGGCCGCATGGGACAGCGAAAAGTTCCCACGCGCCGCTGAGATCATTCGCTACTCCAACGCCGGATGGGCCGACGCCGACATCCAGCAATTCAAAACCATGCTCTCCACCGTTATCCTGCCCCGCATCATCAACGGCTCGACCTCCAACGGCAACTGGGAGATCAGCATGATTGAGGGCATGATCAACATCGGCATCTTCAACGACGATCTCGCCACCTTCAATAAGGGCGTTCTCTACTGGAAGCAGCGCATCCCGGCCTACTTCTACTACCACACCGACGGTCCCGCCCCCGTGCCCGCACCCCGCGGCACGGCCAACTGGTACGGTCAGCCGGTCTACGATGATCGCGTCGACGGTATCTCGCAGGAGACCTGCCGCGACTTCGGCCACGCCCAGTACGGCATCTCCGGTGCGCTCGACGCTGCCGAAACCGCCTCCATCCAGGGCGTTGATCTCTACAACGACGTCTCCTCGAACGCTCGCCTGCGCCTCATGTCCGCACTCGAGTTCAACGCAAAATACCAGCTCGCCAACTCGACCTCAGTGCCCTCCTACGTCTGCAACGGCACCGTCGCGCTACAGGTCTATCCCACCGACGAGATCGGCTACAACAACTACCACAACCGTCAGGGACTCGATCTCCCTCTCACTATCCAGTACCTCAATCAGGTCATCCGCCAACTCGCCAATCCCACCGAATACCACATCATGGTTTATGAGACCCTCTCGCACGGTGGCGACGCATCCTTCCTCCAGCCCTTCCTTCTTCGCGCACCTACAACCGCCTCCGCAGTGCGTGCCGGCAATAGCACCACGTTCACCATCAACGTCCTGCCCGGCAGCGATGCGAATCCATCGGTAGGCTTCAGCGTCACCGGCCTGCCCTCTGGTGCAACTCCATCTTTCGATCCCTCTACCATCGTCGGAACCGGCACCACCACGCTCAAAATCACTTCGGATGGCACGACAGCCCCCGGCGTCTACTCCGTCAACGTCCTCGGAAATAACGGGACGTTCACCTTCACGCTGCCGCTCACACTCACGGTCAACTCTTCATCCTCCGACTACTCCATCAACGCAATGCCCTCACCTCTCACCAAGGTCGCAGGAGATCCCGCCGCCTTTACACTCACCTTCGCCACATCTACCGGATACCTCGGCAACGTCGCGCTCAGCGTATCCAACGGCCTGCCGGCAGGAGCCACCGCTGCCTTCTCGCAACCCACAGTCGGCAGCGGCAGCGCAACCTCCATCCTTACCGTCCAGACCCTCGGCACAACCAATCCCGGGGCCTATCCCATCACCATCTCCGCAACTGACGGTTCTGTCACCCACACCACACCCGCGCTGCTCATCATCAACTCCCTCAGCGGAGCCTGCATCGAGCAGCTCGGCAACAACTGGATCAACGGAACCATCCCCACGCAAACCGGAACCTTCACCGCCGAGTGGGACGCCACACCCTCGACCGCACTCAACAACTCCAACGTCGGCCTCTCGCTCGGACCGCAATCTGCCTTCACCGGCCTTGCCATCGCAGGCCGCTTCAATCCCACAGGCCAGATCGATGCACGCAACGGCGGAGTCTTCGCTGCGGCCAGCACTATCAACTACGCCGCTGGAGTCAAGTATCACTTCCGCGCCGTCGTCAACGTCGCCACGAAGAAGTACTCCATCTATGTCACGCCAGCCGGCGGTAGCGAGATCACCATCGGCACCAACTACGGGTTCCGCTCCGAGCAGGCCGGTGTAACCAGCCTCAACTACTGGGATGCCATCTCGCAGGTCGGACTCGTCCAGCTCTGCAACCTCGTCATCAGCAACCCTGGCAACCAGGGCACTATTCAACTCATCACCACCTCATTGCTCTCCCAACTCGCCGACGGCTCCTACCAGGCCGCCGTGCTGGTCAGGAACAACGGCACCGCCACCGCGCAAAACGTCCAACTCGTCACCGCAAGCCTCGGCAGCGCAACCGGAACTCCAATGCCCGCCTCACTGGGCGACATCGAAGCCGGTTCCCTCGGAGTAGCGATCATCAACTTCCCATCCTCCGCAGGCGCTCCCGGTTCAGCCACCGCCGAACGCTTCGCCGGAACCTACACCGGAGGCAGTTTCAGCGCAGCCATACGGGCAACCCTTCCGGGTGGCAAATAACCTGACGCAACATCAACCCCAGAACAAGGGGCCGCAAGGCCCCTGTTCTTCTTAAACACCTCATGCCCCCTCAATTGCCATCCTGAGCGAATTCGCACAGCGCGTAGTCCAAGGAATCTGTTACAAACTTCCGTACCCGCTACACTAAAACCAACATGAAACTTCGCTCCTCGCTCCCCCTCTTCCTCATCGCAGCCACTGCCGCCGCGCAATCAACCACTACTCCCAAAAAGCCCGCCACCGCTGCCCCCGCACACCACTCCACCACGGCTACCGCCGCAAAGAAGCCCACCACTACTGTGACCACTCCCGAAGCCAATCCCGCCGACAATCCCCCCAACGTCCCCAAGGTCGAAGGCACGCCCAAGCCCCTCTACGCCCTCCGCTACATCGACACCCAGATCGGTACCGGCGACCTCGCCAAGTCCCGCCAGTTCTACACCGTCCACTACACCGGCTGGCTCACCGACGGCACCAAGTTCGACTCCTCCCACGACCACCCCGGCGGCGAGCCCATCACCTTCCCCTACGGCAGCCCGTCAGGTCATCCCCGGCTGGGACACCGGCTTTGAGGGCATGCACGTCGGCGGCAAGCGCCGCCTCTTCATCCCCTACCAGCTCGCCTACGGCGAAGCCGGCCGCCCGCCCGTCATCCCCGCCAAAGCCGACCTCATCTTCGACATCGAACTCGTCTCCCAGTCCGACACCCCGCCCGCAGCCCAAGCCCGCGCCTGCCGCCCCAGACAAACCCTCCGAGCCTGCCCAGCCCAACGCGGCTCCGCAGCCCTCAACGCCGGCAGAAGCCCGCCACCGCACCCGAAACCAAACCGCAGTAGCTACAGCGCGAAACTGGACAAGTAAGGCGCGCATCATGCGCGCCTTACTTATTACGCACCTAGTCTCGATCAGGCGTATCTAATCTCTGCGGCATAAAATGAACCCAGCATGATGGATCGCCTGAAACCCCTCAATCCCTACCTCAGGCGCTACTGGAAGCACCTCGCCTGGGGCGGCGTCGCCGTCATCCTCTACAACGTCATCAAGGTCCTCGTCCCCATCGTCATCGGCCACGCCATCGACGACATGCGCCACGGCATCACCGAGCAGAAGATCCTCTTCCACGCCCTCCGCCTGCTCGCCGTCGCCGCCACTCTCCGCCGTCTTCCTCTACATCACCCGCCAGGTCATCATCGGAGCCTCGCGCGAGATCGAGTTCGACCTCCGCAACGACATCTTCGCCAACCTCGAACGCCAGTCGCCCAGCTACTACCACACCCACCGCACCGGCGACATCATGGCCCGCACCACCAACGACCTCAACGCCGTCCGCCAGCTCCTCGGCCCGGCCATCATGTACAGCGCCAACACGCATCGTCTTCACCTGCCGCCGCGCTGCCCTTCATGTATCGCATCAGCCCCAAGCTGACCTTCTTCGCCTTCGTCCCGCTGCCCGTCGCCTCCGTCCTCGTCCAGTACTTCGGCAACCGCATCCACCGCCGCTTCGAGCGCATCCAGGCCATGTTCTCCGACATCTCCGCCAAGGCCCAGGAGAACTTCTCCGGCGCCCGCCTCATCCGCGCCTTCGCCCAGGAAGAGGCCGAGATCGCCTCCTTCGAGACCGCCAACCGCGAGTACATCCGCCGCAGCCTCCACCTCGTCCGCCTCATGGCCATGCTCTGGCCCACGCTCGAATTCGTCCTCGGCCTCTCGCTCATGATCACCCTCCTCGTCGGAGGCCACGAGGTCGTCCACCACCAGCATCTCCGTCGGCGAGTTCACCAGCTTCAACGTCTACATGGTGCAGCTCATCTGGCCCATCATCGCCGTCGGCTGGGTCGTCAACCTCTTCCAGCGCGGAACCGCCTCCGTCGTCCGCATCGACGAACTCCTCAAGCAACAACCCTCCATCGCCGACGACCCCGCGCTCGTTGCTTGTAGCCCCGACCGCAGCGCTCCCTACGTCGACGCCACTTCCACCAAGCTCTCTCCCTGCACCATCACCGGCGATATCGAATTCCGCAACCTCACCTTCGCCTACCCCAACGGCCCCGACCGTCCTCCACGACATCAACCTCAGCATCCCCGCCGGCTCATCCCTCGCCATCGTCGGCCCCACCGGCTCCGGCAAATCCACCCTCGTCTCCCTCATCCCCCGCCTGCACGACGCCGCCCCCGGCACCGTCCTCATCGACGGCGCACCCATCCGCTACTTCCCGCTCGCCGAGCTCCGCTCCAGCATCGGCTTCGTCCCCCAGGAGACCTTCCTCTTCTCCGACACCATCCGCCACAACATCGCCTTCGGCGCACCCGACGCCACCGACCAGCAGGTCGAAGAAGCCGCCACCATCGCCCACATCCGCACCGAGATCCTCGAGTTCCCCCGCGGCTTCGACACCATGGTCGGCGAGCGCGGCGTCACCCTCTCCGGCGGCCAGAAGCAGCGCACCGCCATCGCCCGCGCCGTCATCCGCGACCCCCGCATCCTCATCCTCGACGACGCCCTCGCCTCGCGTCGACACCTACACCGAAGAGCGCATCCTCAGCGGCCTCGCGCGACGTCATGCAAGGCCGCACCACCATCTTCATCTCCCACCGCATCTCCACCGCCCGCAACGCCGACCAGATCGCCGTCCTCGTCGCCGGCCGCATCGCCGAACTAGGCACCCACGACGAACTCATCGCCCGCAACGGCTACTACACCAGCCTCTTCGAAAAACAGCGCCTCGAAGAAGAGCTCGCCGTCACCACCTGAATCCCCATTAGAAAAAGTGCCATTCAGAGCGGCGCGAATTGGAGTCGGGGGAACCCCGCATTTTAACCACCGTCTGCAGGGCTAGACCTCATCGCGGTCAGCCTTCCTGCGCTCTCACGTGTCTGGTTAAGGTCGTCATAGTTTATTTTGTGATGGATTAGCCTGATATAGATTTTCACCGGAGAGATTTCTGGCAAAGACCGACAGGTTCGTACGATACGGTGCAACGTTCTTGGCTCTCCTCGCCGGGGCGACAGGCGGGTTATTTCTAATCCAGCATTCACTCTCCCGCTCACTCGCAACAGGATCACTCAACTCGCACTCCCAGCGTGAACAACTCCTGGAGCGCATGAAGGCCGATCCAAACCAGCCATGGCCCCGTGGAATCGGCCATGTCGTGCTTGCGTGGCCGGGCTCTCGTCTCGAAGAAAAAGGCTACCTCGAGCCCGGTGGCAGCTTCAGCCCGGGCGTAGGTAGCTTCGGAATCCTGATCAAAGCTGGCCGGTTTACCTCGGCAACAATCCCCCTGGATCAAGTCAAGCAGAGCATGAATGACCAGGAGTTTGGCGTACACACAGAGACGCCCTCCTATTCGGCAAACTGGTCTGTAGAGTCCCCGCAGACCTTCAAGCTGACAGTCTCCCCGCGATCCGAGCTGCCCTTGAGCTTGCTGCTGCGAAGCGATGGGCCTGCGGGCGGCCCGCTAGCCTCCATTACGCCGGACAAAAATGGTCTGCTGGTGAACGGCAAGTGGCGCATCGAAGGCGCGGATGCGCCTCTGCAGCAACTCGCCCCATCGATAATTACTGGTGCCGATGACTGGCTGCAGGCAGAGATACTGCTTGGAGAAACGCGCACCCTGCGGATTACTCGTATCACTCCGACGCATGATCCTCAACTGTTCCGATCCGCATTGGATTCACTGCCGAATATCGACTTACCCGATCCACGATTCTCCGCCTCGATGCGAGCACAGGCGCACCACCTGCTCATGGGCCTGGTCAACGACGAAACTCGCCCGGGTGATCCGGTCAGCTATCCACTCGCATGGGCGCGGGACGGAGCCTACGTTATATCGGCGCTCGCCCGCGCCGGAGCGCTCCCTACAGCTCGAACGCTCGCCCTTTACTATGGTCGTCACGATTACTTCGGTGGTTTCGGTCCGGAGGCTGACATTCCGGGCCACGCGCTGTGGGCCATAGGAGAAGTTGCGGAACGCGTTCACGACGCCACGTTCGACGCTGCAGTGTGGCCGGACGTGTATCGAAAAGCCGAAATGATCGTGAGAATGCGACACACCACTGAAGCGATCTACGAGGTTCCCTTTGGACCGATCGTGCCTGGTCATTTGCACAATCGTGATTTGACGCTGGTATGCGAACCAGCGCAGGCGGGCCTCATCGTCGGACGGATGGATTGGGGACGACCAATTCTTTATGTGAACGGTGTGGCCTACGCAGGTCTTCGCGCCGCAGCGCGAATGGCCCGCCGTCAGGCTGACGGTGCCATGGCTTCAGAACGATGGGACCGTGAGGCGGACGAGTTGCGTGCAGCATGGTGGCAAGCCTTGAACACATCTGAACGCCTGAATGAACGCTCGGCAATTATTGGACTGTGGCCGAGTACGGTAGCCAGCGACGATCCGGCACGTTACAGCACTTTGTTGAAGGAGCAATGGGACAAGTCGCATCTTCCCGATGGAACCTTCAAGACGCGTCCGCTTTGGACTTACTTCAAAGCCGCGGAAGCCCATCAATGGCTGTTGGAAGAGTCCACTGGAGTAAAAGGCGCGCGCGAAAACGCCTGGAACACCCTTGAATGGTTCTGGGCGAACCAGACCTCTCCCGGACTCTACACATGGTGGGAGGGAGACGGTAGCGAATACTCGTTTAACCAATGGGACAACATCCGGGGTTGGCTAAATCCGTTGCCGGTTACACCGCACTACTGGACTGCCGCGGAGATTCTCTCACTCCAACTCGACATGCTTGTCCACGAAGACACCAACGGAAATCTCACCGTCGGCCTTGGTGTTCCCGATTCATGGTTGACTCACTCGATGAGTGTGGCTGGCATCGTCACCACTCGCGGCATAGTCTCCTGGAACTGGGATGGTCACCACTTGCAGGTCCTGCTGAACGGACAACCGGTACCATTCACCCCAGGCCCCGCGTTCCGCGCCTCGTTGTCCTCAGGCCCTTCGCTTCGCACGAAATCGTAAACGACTGCCTCAGTTTAGGTGTATCAGTGCCAGTTCATCTTCAGCCCACTTTCCACAAACAACCGCGATCGGCAACCAGAGATAATTGGGGGGCATTTGCTGCATTTGTGGTAAGAAAGTACTCCTGTACCCAACAGGATCAAACGACCATTATGAAAAAGAACGAAATCGAAATTGCAGCCAGCACGGCAGATTCATTCCCAATCGCCGAAACGATGGAGTCGAACTCCCTCTTCACCCGACGTGAGATGCTGGGACTCACCGGCTATGGCCGGTATGGCGGCTTTGACCGGTATCGCACCCGATGCCGTTGCCCAGACCGCGCAGACTACTCAAAAGCGGCCTCGTATTGCCTGTCTCGTCAGCTATTGGGGTCTCCCCACTTCCCATGCCGACTGGATCTGCAACAAGCTGATCGACGGTTATTGGTGGAAGGGCGCCCACACTCCTTCGCAGGTAGACGTGGTCGCCGTTTACGTCCATCAGTTCGACACGAGCCTGCTGGCTCAAAAAGTATGCAAAGCAAAAAACATTCCCATCTTTAAAACAGTCGGCGAGGCCGTCACGCTTGGCGGCAAGGAACTCGCTGTCGATGGAGTTGTCATCGTCTGCGAACACGGGAATTACCCAACCGACCTCAGGGGCCACTGGCTCCTGCCGCGATGGTGGATCTATCAACAGGTCATGCGGGTCTTCGAGCAGAGCAAGCGCTCAGTGCCCGTCTTCAACGACAAGCACCTCTCCTATAACTGGGACGACGCCAAGTGGATGTTCGACAAATCCCGTGAGCTGAACTTTCCCCTCTGCGGGGGTTCGTCCGTACAGCTTTACTTCCGCAAGCCCGAGATAGATATCGCCGCCGACACGCCGATCAAGAACTCGATCGTAGTTGGAGCCGCCCCGGACGAGGGAGCCATCTTCCATTGCATCGACGTGCTTCAGTCCTTTCACGATCGCCGCAAGGGCGGTGAGACCGGCGTCAAGTCGGTGCAGTCCATCCGCGGCCCTGAGGCATGGGCGTGGGTGAATCGCACACCGTGGGCGAGCAATCTGCTGGAGGCGGCGCGGAAGAGCCTCGATCTGAAGCCGGGGGCCTTTCAGGAGGTCAAGCGCGCGAACATCTGCATCGTGGAGTACAACGATGGGACCAATGGGGCGATCATCCCGCGCGAAGGTGTGGGCTGGACCTACGCCGGCGAGATCGAAGGCCAGAAGGACCCGACCATCATCTCCATGCTCGACTTCCCCATGCCCATCGGGCAGTACCACGCCACCAACGCCTTCGCGCACGAGATCATCCAGCTGATGCTGACCGGAAAGGAACCGTTCAACGCGGAGCGGTTGCTTCTATCCACAGGGATTACGAACCACTACATGAACTCAAACTGGGAGAACGGCCAATACTCCGCCGTAGGACGCGTCATAGAGACGCCCTACATGAACATGAAATATCACTCGACCCACGGACCGATGTTTGAAACGGCCCCCCGGCCGCCGAATACTCCCTACATACGGGGTTTTACATCAGCATAGGCTCCGCAAGGGCTGCGACGGAACCTGTCAAGACCCCCACATCGCCAAACTCTCCGTAACTCCCGCAAAACAAATCGGTAATCCTTCCAGGCCAAAGCGCCGATCAATTACTGGCGATACGCTATACTGAATACAGACTAAAGAGAGCCTCGGCATAGCCGGGGCTTTTCCTTTGCGGCTTACAACAGTTTGGCAAAAGACGTGCGCCGCGAAGTCCAGACTTAAACTATCTATTCCCAGGACTTTGCGCGAAAACAGGGGGAGGGGTACTACATGCCGCAGACCATGAAAGCCCACACCGAATACCTGACCTTCAAGACCCGCGAGCGCTACGAGATGGTCCACATCACCCCGCAGGTCGAGGAGATCGTCCGCAAGAGCGGCATCGACGACGGCCTCTGCTTCGTCTCCCCCATGCACATCACCGCCGCCATCTATGTCAACGATCACGAGGACGGCCTCATCGAGGACATCGGCGTCTGGCTCGAGAAACTCGCCCCGCGCTGGCCCGGCTACAAGCACCACCAAACCGGCGAAGACAACGCCGATGCTCACCTCAAATCCCTGCTCCTCCACCACGAGACCACCCTTCCGGTCACGAAGGGCCGCCTCGACCTCGGAACCTGGCAGCGCATCTTCTACGCCGAGTTCGACGGTCAGCGCTCCAAGCGAGTCATCGTGAAGGTTTTGGGGATCGCAAAAGAATAACGTCCACCCTCCGGTTCGCACGACGCCCCTCCCCGGTCGCGTTCGAAGCCACCGGATGAAACTCCGCAAAACCCGCCGCCGAAACATTCGCCGGATGCATTGTTCCTCGCTCCAGTAACAACCTCGCAATCGCGCTCGCCCGAGCCGCCGAAAGCTCCCAGTTCGACCCGAACTGCGCCGTGTGAATCGGAACATTATCCGTATGACCCTCCACCCGCAGCGGAGCATCCGGAAGCGAAGCAGCCAGCGCCGCAACCGCCTCCACCCCCTCCGCCCTCACCTCAGCCGAACCCGAAGCAAAAAAACCAACCTCGTTCAACGACACCACTAACCCCTCCGGCGTCATCCGCACCGCAACACTTCCCGCCGGAAGCTTCCCCATCTGCGCCCGCATCACGCGATCGAGCCGTGCCTCCATCTCCGCCTCACGCACTGCCCCGCCTGAGGAAACGGCAGCGCCAGCGCCGCCGGCCGCACCACCGCACCAGCACCGCTCCGCCAGCGGCGGGGTCTTCGAATGAGCCTCGAAGGTACCGAGCGGAGTGAACGCCGTCTGCATCACCGCAGCAATCTGAATCTGCTTCTTCTTATCCGACTGGCTCGATGCAAACAGCACGACGAAGAAAGCAAACAGCAGCGTAATGAAGTCCGCATACGAGACCAGCCACCGCTCATGGTTCACATGCTCATGCTTCTTCTTCCGGCTCACGCCGCGGCCTCCGCTGTGCTCTCGCCGTCCTTCGCATCGAGCAGAAACGTCTTCAGCTTTGTCTCCATCATGCGAGGATTCATCCCCTCAAGGATCGAAATCACGCCCTCAAGCATCATCTCCTTCACCATCTGCTCCTCGCGATGACGAATCTTCAGCTTCCCCGCCGCCGGAAGACAGATCAAGTTCGCAAGCGCAACCCCATAGATCGTCGCCACAAACGCCACCGCGATTCCGCGACCCACCTCATTGATGTTGTCCAGGTGCTGCATCACCTGGATCAACCCCAGCACTGCGCCGATGATCCCAACCGTCGGAGAGTAGCCGCCGGCAGCCTCGAAGACCTGCGGAATCTTCTCCTCCATCTCGGCCTTGTTATCAAGCTCCATCTGCATGATCTTGCGAACCTCGTTCGGCTCGGTCCCATCGATCGCCAGCATCAGAGCCTGCTTCAAAAATGGATCGCTCACTGAAGCAAGGTCCTGATCCAGCGACACAATCCCGCTCTTGCGCGCCTTATTCGCAAACTGCACCAACTGCTTCAGCACCTCATCACCGTCCGCGCTGCTCGAGATGAATATCTTCATCGCCTGCTTCAGAGCAGCAACAAAAGTCTTCAGCGGGAATTGCAGCATCACCGCACCTGTTGTTCCACCTACAACAATCAGCGCCGCCGTAGGCTGCGTAATCTGCGCGATGCTTCCACCCTCGATCATCATGCCGGCCAGAATGCCGACGATGGCGAGCATAATGCCACCGATGCTGGCGATATCCATATGAGTCCCCTTCAGGAAGCAAGCTCGTACGGCTTAGGTCGCGGCTTCCTCGGCATCGATAGCTTCGATGACTTCACGGGCCGCACCAACACTCGTCGCGCTCAATGCTGCCGCCGCATCCGGCCACGCCGCGCGCAATATGGACGCTCGATAATCCAGCGTCCGTCGCGTAACCTCGCTTCGCGGCTCCAGCACCACCAGCTTCTCTCCGGTAATGAGAGTGAGCACCGTATCCGGAGCAGACTCCGCATGCTTAATCAGGTCGCAGTTGATGCTGAGGCGGCTTCCGTTCAGACGCGTCAATTCGATCATTTGGATCTTTCCTCTCACACCACTCATCGGCGCGACAGGAATGATCGATAGCGCTCATCAAGCGAAAGGTAACGTCAGAAAAATAAGTAGCCTCCTCAAGTCACCCCGCACCACGCCGATGAGGTGGGAGAACGCAAAGCCTATCGCAAGGTGAACCGGGCCCACCAGCCTGGATCAGCACCCGGGACAGGCAGCGCGGCAACTCAAATCGAGTGATACAGGAGCCTTTCCCATGTCCTTGGGTGTATTGAACAACATCGCGGCAATCTACTCGCAAAACAATCTGAATCAGACGCAGAACAGTCTGCAGAACACTCTCACGCAGCTCTCCTCAGGCTCGCGCATCAACAGCGGCGCGGACGACGCGGCAGGCCTAGCGCTTGCCGATGGCCTCCACGCCAACGTCGCTGCTCTAACCCAGTCAGCGCAGAACGCAACCGCAGGCGTCGGCCTGCTGCAGACCGCAGACGGCGCACTCTCGCAGGTCACCAACCTTCTCAATCGCGCCGTAACGCTCGCCACTGAGGCAGCCAACGGCACGCTGAACTCTTCCCAGGTCAGCTCCGCTAACCAGGAGTACCAGAACATCCTCACCGAGATCGGTAACATCGGCTCGACCACCAACTACAACGGCAACAGCGTCTTCACCAACACTTCGAAAACAGTATTTGTGAGCGACGGAACCGCGTCGGGTTCAACCAGCTTCAGCGAGACAATCGGAGCGCTGAGCGCCTCAAGCGTCGGCACCTCAGCTCCTACAACGACTGCGGCATCGACGACTGCAATTACCAACCCGACGCCGACGACTCCAACCGCTGGTGCCGGTGCGACGGCCACTTTCTCGCTTGCCTCTGCGACCAACACGATCTCGGGAACCCTGAGCGTCGCTGTCGCCGGCGGCTCCGCGGTCTCAGTTACACTCGCCTCCGGAACCACACTGGCTGCAGCCGTCACAGCGCTCAATGCCGACTCTGGCTTCAATGGCGCTGGCCTCACCGCATCTCAGGGCACCGGCGCCAATGCCAACCAGCTGATCATCACCGGCCCAACCGGAGCGTCGAACACACTGGACCTCACCGGAACCACTCTCTCCGACACGACTCCGGCATCGTCCGGAACCACCGCAGGCGCAGGCGTTGACTTCACCGCCACCGCCGTCTCCACGCTCTCCGCATCCTCCGCGCAGCAGGTGCTCACCAGCCTGACAACGGCGATCCAGGACGTTGCGTATCAGCGCGGCTCGATCGGCGCGAACATTAACCAGCTCAACGCAGCGTCGAACGTCGCCAGTTCCGAGTCGGTCAACCTGACCGCCGCCGAGAACAGCGTGCGCGCCACCAACTACGGCCAGGCCACCAGCGACATGGCCAAGTTCAAGGTGCTCAGCCAGACGGGTATCGCAGCGCTCTCTCAGGCCAACTCCGTCCAGCAGGACGTCCTGAAGCTGCTCCAGTAACAAGCAAGAGATCGCAGCGGCGAGCACGAAGCTCGCCGCTGCTCTCGACTCTTAACGCCAGCACTGCGACAACGAAGGTTAGTACCGCCTAATCCCCTCCTTGAAGATTCGGCACCGCAGTTGCTCTTAAAGCTTCATCGTGCCGCATGTTGGAGGATGAATGGGAACAGTCGGGCTCAACTTCGGTTCGGTCAATAGCGGAAGCGGCTTTGACGTTGCCTCAACGGTGAGCCAGATCCTCTCTATCGAGCAGGCCATCGAGACTCCCTGGAAGACGCAACTGACGAACCTGCAGGCGCAGGACACCGCGCTCAGCACATTCGGCACTCACCTTGCTACGCTAGCCTCCTCACTACAGACCCTCACAGACTTCAGCGGTGTCTTTGCCTCCAAACAGGGATCGAGTTCCGACACCAATGTCGTCGCTCTGACATCGGCCAGCAATCTCGCAACCGCTGGAAGCCACACCATTCTCGTCAATCACCTGGCGCAGACCTCTTCGCAATACTCTGACCAGATCACCAACGCCGGCGACATCCTCAGCGGCTCCATCTCGATCCAAATCGGCTCAGGTGAAAGCCAGACAATCACGATCGACAACTCGAACAACTCGCTCCAGCTTCTTGCCGCCTCCATCAACTCCGCGTCGATGGGCGTGACAGCCAGCTTGGTAAAAGACACGAACGGTTCGAGATTGTCCCTGGTGAGCAACAACAGCGGTGCAGCCGGCCAGATAACGCTCAGCGGATCCCTCAAGGATGAAACCACCGGCGGCGTCCTCTCGTTCCAGCAAGGGCAGCAAGGCCTTGACGCAAGCCTAACCGTAGACGGCCTCGACACGACCAGTGCGTCCAACACAGTGACCGGCATCATTCCAGGCGTGACCTTCCAACTTCTCTCCGTATCGGCGAACTCGAACCAGCCGGTGCAGGTGCAGATCACAAACGACAACGGCTCTATCGAACAGGCGATGAGTGCCTTCGTCACTGCTTACAACACCGTAGTCTCCGATATCAAAACGCAGGAAGGCAAGGACTCAAGTGGCAATCCGGAGCCATTGTATGGCGACCCGACCGTGGCCCTCATCCAGAACCAGCTCACCCAAGGCCTTCTGTCAGGCGCTGCAAGCGGCTCTATCAAGAGCCTTCAGCAACTTGGCATCTCCGTGGATCAATTCGGCAAGCTCAGCCTGGACGTCAGCACACTCGACAGTGCCCTCAACACTAACTTCAGCGACATCGAAGGGTTTCTACAGAACGCCGATAGCTTCGGGCAAACATTCACAAAAGCTTTGAACGGCATGAGCAGCACGTCAACCAAGGGAATCCTCTACCTCGCACTCCAGCAGAACACTGCGCAGGAAGCCGCTCTCAATGACAACATCAGCGATCAGGAGGCCCGGATCGCCGACGACAAGGTGCGCCTCACAAATCAGCTCAACCTTGCCAACCAGATCCTGCAGTCGATCCCCGACCAGGTTAACCAGATCAGCCAGCTCTATAGTGCCGTCACCGGCTACAACACGGGAAACCAATAATCGAGGCAGGATGGAAACCAGCTATCAACAACAGGCGTTGGTCGGCGCGACCGGCGTTGAACTTGTGATCGCGCTCTATGACGGCGCAATCCGCTTCCTGTACCGCGCGGCCCAATGTGTGGAAGAAGGCGATGTTCGCGGACGACGTCTCGCGGTACACCGTGCGCTCGATGTGCTGATGTACCTGCAGGCGCGCCTGCGTCCTGATCTCGGCGGCAGCACGGCCCAGTCGCTCTCCGACTTCTACGCCACAATGTTCACCATGTCGCTCGAAGCCTCGCACTACGAGTCGGTCGAGCAATTCCACGAGGTCATCACCTGCATCCGTAATGTGCGCGACGCATGGACCATCGTTGCTCGCGATCCAGAGGCTGGAAGAGTCCTTCCACGCGAATTGCGTACGCGCGAAGAACGATTCGTTCCCCCAGTAACGGCCACCGATGCGCCCACTGCATCTCGCTGGTCTGCATAGCCGGCGGCGCGTTACACTTGGCCTGACGGGTGACGCCTGTATATCAGCGTCGTCCAACAGAAATATGCGACGTACGCTCTCCAGTTTCGTTGCGGTGATCTGCCTGCTGACGTTGTTCGTCAGCTCAGCGGCATGCCTTGCTCTGCCAAAGAGCACCGCCATGACCGCTACGACACAGCACGAGCATGTTGCGGGCGCGCCATCTCACGCATGTTGTCCTCAACAGCGCCCAGCAGGCGAGCATACGTCAACGACCTGCTGCACTGTCCACCATCAACCGGTGTCGACAACCTCCGCCGTTGAGTTGGACCAACCCAATCTGATATCAAACGCGCTCCTTCATCTCTCGTCCCCATTCAACGAGGCGGTCAATTCATCCACAAGCATCGGGATTGACGCGATCCAGCAACCTCCGCTGATCGCTCTTCGCATCTGATTACAACTCTTCCCTGACTCACTGCCCATTCGGTTGAGCGCTTTTTCCTGCGTTTTACCGGGGCATCCCTCAGACCTGTAACCAGGAGAAGAGTTCGTGTCATCCCCCACTCCCCTTCGTCTGTTAGCCCGCATCCTTGTGATCTGCGGCTCAACAACACTCGTCTCCGCGCAACAAAGCCCCGACTACCCCATGCCGGGGATGCAGCAGAATAGCAACGCGATGAACATGCCGCAGATGCCCGGCATGATGATGCAGCCCACCAATCTCATCGAGTCTCAGCTCAATCACCTCTCCTCCGGCACGAGTTCCGAACCCGCCTCCACGCCGATGTACATGGTCATGGGCCATCACGGGGCGTGGATGTGGATGCTTCACGGCGAGGCCTTCGTCACCGATATCCAGCAGCAAGCCGCACAAACCTCTGAAGGCCATCGCGGCGGAGACAAGTTCTTCTCCACCAACTGGATCATGCCCATGGCCATGCGCCGGCTCGGCCCCGGCCAACTTACGCTACGCACGATGTTCTCGCTTGAACCAGCCACCATCACCGACCGCCAATACCCTCTCCTCTTCCAGCAAGGCGAAACCGCCTTCGGCAATCCCATCGTCGACGGCCAGCACCCGCACGACTTCTTCATGGAGGTCGCCGCCCTCTACGACATCCGCCTCGGCGAACGCTCGCTCCTCAGCTTCTACGCCGCTCCGATCGGCGACCCGGCCATCGGCCCCACATCCTATCCGCATCGCATGTCTGCATCCGAGAATCCTGTCGCAGCGCTCGGCCACCATCAGGAAGACTCCACTCACATCGCCTTCAACGTCCTGACAGCCGGCCTCACCTGGCGATGGTTCCGCGTTGAAGGTTCCGGCTTCCACGGCGGCGAACCCGCAGAAGGCCGCTGGCAGTTTCAGCCTTCAGCAAACGGCCTCGCCATCGACAGCTACTCCACCCGCATCACCGTAGCTCCAACAGCCAATTTCAGCGGCCAGTACTCCATCGCGCACATCACCAGCCCCGAGGCTCTCTACCCGCACGAAGACCAGCAACGTCAGACGGCATCAATCATGTACAACCGTCCCTTCGGGCCTCGCGATGCCAACGGCCTCACCACAGGCAACTGGTCCAGCACGCTCATCTGGGGCCGCACCCGCTCGCTCACTGACAACCACAAGATGAACAGCTACCTCGCGGAGTCGCTGCTGAAGTTCGCCCGCAAGAACTACGTGTGGACGCGCATCGAGAACGCAGCACGCTCCAACGAACTCCTCCTCACACCCGGCACTGCTCTCCCGCCAAACTTCGAAGAAGACCCGATCGGCCACGTGCAGGCCTACACCTTCGGCTACGACCGCGACTTCCGCATCGCGAAACACTTCACTGCTGCCCCCGGCGCACAGTTCACCACATACACCACCCCCGACGCCCTCCGCTCGACCTACGGCGACCATCCCTGGGGAGTAGCCGCCTTCGTCCGCTTGCGCATTGCTCCCTGACCTCTGAAACAAGACCTGCTTGAATAGAGCTATGACGATCTACGTTGCCACGACGAACCCGGGCAAACTCCGCGACTTCGCCACGGCAGGCGCGCTTAGCAGCAACACCATCACGCTCGAACCTCTACCGGGACTCGCCACTATCCCCGCCCCCGCGGAAGACGAGCCCACCTTCGAAGGCAACGCCATCCTCAAAGCCCTCTACTACTCCCACCACGCCCCGGGCGAGATCGTCATCGCCGACGACTCCGGCCTCGAGGTCGACGCCCTCCACGGCCGCCCCGGCGTCCGCTCCGCCCGCTTCGCCGACGACTACAACTTCCACCCCACAGCACCTCAAGAGAATCCCCTAACCACCGACCAGCGCAACAACCTCTACCTCATCTCTCTACTCAACGGCGTCCCACTCACTGAGCGCGACGCCCGCTACCACTGCGTCCTCGCCGCCGCCCGCAACGGGCACCTCCTCGCCATCGGCCACGGAGCAGTCGAAGGCGAGATCCTCTCTGAGCCTCGCGGAACAGAAGGCTTCGGCTACGACCCACTCTTCTATCTCCCCGACCCACTCAAGCACCATGGCCGAGATCGACCTCGAAACCAAACTCACCCTCAGCCACCGCGGCCGAGCCTTCTCCGCCCTGCTCAAAGAGCTTGCCCTCTCGTCGACATCCGTGAAAGAGCGAATAATCGCACAAACTTTACGGTAATCGCACCAAACATCGTTGATTTCTTGACGCTGACATTACTCCGAGCGGAATAATCAGCCTGCTGCAAGAATTCCAGCGCAGCAGCACTCCCAACGATTCCAAGGAGTTCCGCTATGGCCACCGCCGCTCCGCCAGCCCCACCTGCCACGCCGCCCCTGCGCGGCGTGCAACCGCTTCGCGCCGGCGAGGGACACTCCTTCTTCTGGCGCAAGCTGCACTCGCTCACCGGCATCGTCCCCATCGGCGCCTTCCTCGTCGAGCACATCGTCTCCAACTTCGAGACCATCAACGGCCCCCTCGCCTACGCCCAGCAGGTCAAGTTCCTCAACTAGCCTGCCGCTCGTCCGCGTCCTCGAGTGGGGCTTCATCTTCATCCCGCTCGCCTACCACGCCCTCTACGGCGTCTTCATCGCCATCCGCGGCCGCAGCAACGTCAACGTCTACCCCTGGGCCGGCAACTGGATGTACCTCTCCCAGCGCATCACCGGCATCATCGCCTTCCTCTACATCATCCAGCACGTCTGGCGGCAGCGCTTCACGCGGCGTCATGCTCCCCGAGCACCCCGGCGCAGCCTTCCACAAGGTCCAGGTCGAACTCGCGAACCCCTGGATGCTCGCCATCTACGTCATCGCCATGATCGCCACCACCTGGCACTTCGCCTACGGCATCTGGCTCTTCGCCGCCAAGTGGGGCATCACCCCCGGCGACAAGGCCCGCAAGACGCTTCGGCTACGTCTGCGCAGTCGTCGGCGCCGCCCTCTGCCTCATGGGCCTCGTCAGCATCTGCGCCGTCGTCTACAAGTACCCGAATGCGCCGGAAGACGTCATGCCCGAGCAGCCTGCTGGCAGTCGCATCTACCAGCACCAGCGACACCGCCACCGAATTCGACGAATCCGAGTCAGCCAGGCGAGGTTCGGTGATGACATGTCATGAGCTTGCATTCGCTTGCATCGCGGCGCGATTGATCGTCTTGTCGTTGGCAGTGATCTATGACGCATCATCTGCATTCGGATCAAATGTCGATACGACCTTAACACGTTGAACCGTCGCAGATGTCGAGATATCGCTATCACTGGTCGGAAGTCAATGGCATCGACGCATGTCTCGATCGACACGATACTCTTCCGACGAGTTCCGGAAAGCAGTGCTGAATTGGATAAGATCTGCTTCTAGCAGGCATTCGGATTACTCGGACATCGGTCTCGCATTGTATCGTTTGCAGATCACGATCGCTCAGATCAGCTAAGATAGAGGAAGTTCAATGGCAGCAGCAACCCCAGAATCATCGTCGTCGGCGGAGGCCTCGCCGGCCTCGCCGCCGTCATCAAGATCGCCGAGGCCGGCGGCAACGTCGACCTCTTCTCCATCGTCCCCGTCAAGCGCTCGCACTCCGTCTGCGCCCAGGGCGGCATCAACGCCGCCAAGAACCTCAAGGGCGAGGGCGACGACGCCTGTCAAGCACTTCGACGACACCATCTACGGCGGCGACTTCCTCGCCAACCAGACCCCCGTCAAGGACATGACCGACGCAGGGCCCCGCCATCATCGACCTGCTCGACCGCATGGGCGTGCCCTTCAACCGCACCCCCGAAGGCCTGCTCGACTTCCGCCGCTTCGGCGGCACGCTCTACCACCGCACCGCCTTCGCCGGCGCCACCACCGGCCAGCAGCTCCTCTACGCGCTCGACGAGCAGGTCCGCCGCTACGAGGCCGAGGGCAAGGTCACCAAGTACGAGGGCTGGGAGTTCCTCTCCGCCGTCCTCGACGCCAACGGCGTCTGCCGCGGCATCGTCGCCATGGACCTCCGCACCATGGAGATCCGCACCTTCCCCGCCGACGCCATCATCATCTGCCACCGGCGGCAACGGCGTCATCTTCGGCAAGTCCACCAACTCCGTCGTCTGCACCGGCTCCGCGCAGTCCGCCGCTCTACCAGCAGGGCGCCTACTACGCCAACGGCGAGTTCATCCAGGTCCACCCCACCGCCATCCCCGGCGAAGACAAGCTCCGCCTCATGTCCGAATCCGCCCGCGGCGAAGGCGGCCGCGTCTGGGTCCCGCAAGGACCAGAGCGACAAGCGCGCCCGCCAAGTCCATCCCCGAGGCCGAGCGCTGGTACTTCCTCGAAGAGTGGTACCCCAAGTACGGCAACCTCGTCCCGCGCGACATCGCCACCCGCGCCATCTTCAAGGTCGTCTACGAGCACGGCATGGGCATCGACGGCCAGCCCATGGTCTACCTCGACGTCACCCACATCCGACCGAGCAGCTCTGAACGCAAGCTCGAAGGCATCCTCGAGATCTACGAGAAGTTCGTCGGCGACGACCCGCGCGAAGTCCCGATGAAGATCTTCCCCGCCATGCACTACACGATGGGCGGCCTCTGGGTCGACTTCAACCAGCAGACCAACATCCCCGGCCTCTTCGCCGCCGGCGAGGCCGACTACCATACCACGGCGCCAACCGCCTCGGCGCCAACTCCCTGCTCTCCTGCATCTACGGCGGCTTCGTCGCCGGCCCGCATGCCATGCAGTACGCCAAGTCGCTTCCCGCGCAGGAAGGCGACGGCGGCCACGCAGCCGAGCTCGCAGCGCCAGAAGGAGTACAACAACATCCTCCTCAACAACCCCGGCACCGAAAACCCCTTCAAGATCTGGCGCGAGCTTGGCGACACCATGACCAAGCACGCCACCATCATCCGCTACAACAAGGGCCTCGACGAAGCCGACGCCAAGATCGTCGAGCTGCTCGAGCGCTACCACAACATCAACCTCAGCGACAAGAGCCAGTGGGCCAACACCAGCTTCGCCTTCGCCCGCCAGCTCTACAACATGCTCGAGCTCGCCCGCGTCATCGTGCAGGGCGCACGCCTCCGCGACGAATCCCGCGGCGCCCACTACAAGCCCGACTTCCCCGATCGCAACGACGAAAAGTTCCTCAAGACCACCAAGGCCAGCTTCAAAGACGGCGCCCCGGCCTTCGAGTTCGAAGAGGTCGACATCAGTCACATCAAACCGCGCCCGCGCCGTTACGACGCCACCGCATAACGAGGAGACAGGACATCGTCATTCTGAGCTGAAGGCAAAGAATCCCGGTAGTTTTCCAATGCCACCGAGTACCCTCCATCCCGGCAAGCATCATCTAATCTGTCATGACAGAGACGGCATCGAACATCTTCGTCTTCGTCGTTCTACCGCTGGTCTTCCTGGCGATCTGGGGATATGCCTTCTTCTACAACAGGCGTATCCGAAACAGAATCAGGAGATCGAGGGGCCGGGGCGTCATCTCGACAGCATGGAGGCCGGCATCGCCGCCGCCATGCAGGACCGGCCTCACAAGGCAGCACGGTAGAACGGCTCACCTCAGTCGCCAACCCCGCGATTGGGGAAATGCCTGCATCTTTCTCATTCCCTGAAATCTGCGCTCGCGGAAGTGTTCCTCATGATCAAGCGAGAGAACAACTTCGACATCATGCGTCTGCTGCTCGCCATCGTGGTCATCTTCTTCCACGTCGGCTCGATCAGCGGAGCGCCAGTCTTTGCATCCCTCCCACGCTACTTCAGCGGACACCTGGCAGTCGAAGGCTTCTTCGCCATCTCCGGCTTCCTCATCTTCGCCAGTTGGGAGCGTTGCACCTCTCTCGGTGACTACTGGGTCAAGCGCGCCGCCCGCATCCTTCCCGGCTACTGGCTCGCCACCGCGCTCTGCCTCGTCATCGCCTTCTGCTACGGCCAGTTTCACGTGGCGAAGTTCCTCGTCGGAAACCTCACCTTCCTCAACTTCATCGGCGGCACCATCCCCGGCGTCTTCCCCAACAACCCCGAGCACGGCATGAACGGCGCCCTCTGGACCATCAAGATCGAGGTCCTCTTCTACATCGCCGTGCCCATCATCGTCTGGCTCTGCCGCCGCCTCCATCGCGACGCCGTCCTCTGGACTCTCTTCGCGCTCTCCATCGTCTACCGCGTCCTCATGGCCGACCACAATACGCTCGCCCTTCAGATTCCCGGCCAGCTCTCCTTCTTCATGATCGGCGCGCTCATCCACTACCACCTCGGCTTGTTCGAGGCCAACGGCAAGTGGTTCGCCCTGGGAGCCGCGCTGCTCTGGGTCGCTTACGTTGCCACCGGATGGTTCGTCTTCCGTCCCGCAGCCGTCGCCACCCTCACCCTCTGCGCCTGCCTTCTTCTTCCCGTCGTCAAAGGCCCCACGCGCTGGGGAGACTTCTCCTACGGCACCTACGTTCTGCACTGGCCCATCATCCAGCTCGTCGTCGCCGCAGGACTCTACAACTCGCATCCATGGCTGGCGCTCACCCTGACGTTCGTCGCTGTCGCCATCGGTGCCATCCTCTCCTGGTTCCTGGTAGAAAAACCATCACTCGCACTCGCTCACTCACGGCGTATCAAGACCGCTTATCCGGCCGTCACCCCAACCTAAGGAACGAGACCATGCCCAGCACCATCAAAGTCGAGATCAAGCGCCAAGCCACCCCCGACGCCGCTCCAGTCACCGAGAAGTTCGAGATCCCCTATCGCCCGGGAATGAACATCACCTCGCTGCTCGGCGAGATCGCGCTCAATCCCGTCGACGTCACCGGCAAGGCCACCACGCCCATCACCTACGACTCCAACTGTCTCGAGGAGATCTGCGGCTCCTGCGCCATGCTCATCAACGGCAAGGCCGCGCATGGCCTGCTCCGCGCTCGTCGACAAGCTCACCGGCCCCAACAAAGACCAGACCATCACCCTCGCGCCGCTCTCGAAGTTCCCCGTCGTCCGCGACCTCGCCGTCGACCGCTCCGTCCTCTTCGAGAACCTCAAGAAGGTCAAGGCCTGGGTTCCCATCGACGGAACCTACGATCTCGGCGCCGGCCCCAAGCAATTCCCGCAGATTCAGGAACAGCGCTACCCGCTCTCCAATTGCATCTCCTGCTGCTGCTGCATGGAGGTCTGCCCGCAGTTCAACGTCTCCACCAACTTCGTCGGGGCCGCCACCATCGCCCAGGCGAAGCTCTTCAACATGGACCCCAGCGGCTCGGTCCTCGCCGAAGACCGCCTGCGCGCCCTCGCCGGAGACGGCGGCATTCAGGAGTGCGGCTTCGCTCAGAACTGCGTCGTCGCCTGCCCCAAAGAACTCCCTCTCACCGAAGCTATCAGCGACATGGGCCGCGATGTCTTCATCCAGCAGGTCAAAGATCTCGTCTCGCGATAAGCCAAACCTTCTGATCAGCAACAAAGAAAGCCCCGCTTGATGGCGGGGCTTTCTTTTGCCTGGAGGGGCTGTGATGCTCTACTTGGAAAAGATTTTATTCCCCGGGGTCGTCTCCTCGTTCGAATGAATCCGGTTCTGCGCACGCTTTGCACTCTCCATCGCAGCGTCGTCAGCCTTCTGCTGGGGGGTCTTTCCTAACTCCGTCGCACTCGCGTTCGATTCGATCGCTTCATGTGCAGGACGTGCGCCGGTTTTAGTGGAGTTCAATCCTTGTGCCATCGTGTATCACCTCGCTCCTTTCACAGATGGCCTCTTCCCGTAACCGGTTGCCCTCCGTGAGTTGCTACAATCACCCTGTCTCTTTGTGAGGTCTAGAACTTCCCTCTTTACAGTGATATCGACGTGGTTTGCCGCACCTTTTTTATCGTCGCAACTTTCTCTCAAACTTAGGCAACCTCCCCAACAGAAAGAAGACCATGCCCGCAGCACAAAACCCCGTCGCCGTTCACAGTGCAGCAATCGTCATCGACACCCACGCCGACACTCCACAACGCTTCGTCGACGAGCACTGGAACTTCACCGATCCCCTCAATGGTGGCATGCTGAACTACGACAGCGCAAAGGAGGGCAACCTCGACGCCCAGTTCTTCTCCATCTGGGTCGACCCCACCCAGTATCCCGCTGAACGCAGCGCACGCCGTACCCTTGACCTCATCGACGGCACACTCGAACAGGTTCGCCGCGCTCCCGACAAGCTCAAGCTCTGCGTCACCGCCGACGAGATCGTAACCGCCCACAAGCAAGGCAAATTCGGCGTCCTGATGGGCATCGAGGGCGGCCACTCCATCGAGAACTCACTCGGCCTCCTTCGTGACTACTACCGTCTCGGCGTCCGCTACATGACCCTCACCTGGTCCAACTCCAACGACTGGGCCGACTCCTCCGGCGACATCGACGACCCCACCATCAAACACCACAACGGCCTCACCGCTTTCGGCAAGCAGGTCATCGCCGAGATGAACCGTCTCGGCATGATGGTCGACGTCTCCCACGCCTCCGACAAGACATTCTGGGACGTCATCGAAATCACCAAAGCTCCCATCATCGCCTCGCACTCCTCCGCCCGCGCTCTCACCCAGGCTCCGCGCAACCTGACCGACGACATGCTCCGCGCCATCGCTAAAAACAACGGCGTCGTCATGGTCAACTTCTACCCCGCCTTCATCGACGAGCAATGGCGTGCCGCATGGAACGCCTCGAAACCCGAACGCCAAAAAGAACAGGATGCGCTCGATGCTGAATACCGAGCCAAGGGACTGCCAACACCCTTCTTTGCTTCGGACAAGATCGACCGCAAATACTGCGAGCGCATCGGCCGTGCGCCCTTCAACTCGCTCATCGATCACTTCGACCACATCATCAAGGTCGCCGGCATCGACCACGTAGGCATCGGCACCGACTTCGACGGCATCCCCGCGCCACCCGCGGAGATCGACTCCGCCGCCGACCTTCCGAAGATCACCGCCGCTCTCATGGCACGCGGCTATACCGCCGAGGACATGCGCAAACTCCTCGGCGGCAATCTCCTGCGAGTCTTCCGCGCAGTGCAGGCCGCTCAGGAAAAACCACCCGTCGTCGCGCCGGGCCAGGCCCAATAGTGCCCCGCTTATTTGGTCTTCGACGCAACCAGCGAGATCTTGTGAATCTTTGGCGCCTCCGCGAATAGCTCGCTCGCCTTCGCCATCAGCGCCTTCGCAATATCTCCGTTCAGATGAGCATCGCGCCCTGCCTCATCCTCAAACGTGTCGAAACGCTGTAGAGCCCGTCATCTTCCTTCAAGCCATACCAGGTCACTGTGCCGGGTTCCTTGGCAGCCAACTGTGCGCCCTGCTTCAAAAACTCCTCAATCTCAGCCTCTTTTCCCGGCTTCGCCTTCAACGACACATAGAGCGCAAACTTCGCCATCATCGATATCTCCTTTGCCTGTTGGATGCCGCTCGAATGCACCGGTCACACGTTCGATCGCTAAATCGCATCAAACGCAAGTAAAGATTTTGTAATCGCGGTGAGGTGCAACTTGATCCTGGATCTCTTCAAACGCCGACGTCCCCTAACGTTCTTCGCGGCCTCGTCACCGGCATCACCGCCGGCATTCGCCGCAACACTCATCATGGATCAATTCCAGAAGCTCATCTACGGCAGGCCAAAAGGCCGCCGAAAAGCAGATGCGTCTCGCCCAACACGAATCCCTCGAAGCGATCGAACGCGATCAGCAGCAACAGCAGCAACAGAGCCGCGCAGACAGGAGGACTCCACCGAGATCGTCGCCCGGAAGATCGCCGAAGCCGCCGGCAAAGAGCTTAGGCACAGGAGAGAAGAAGAAAGCCGGGCAGGCCGTCCACTACACCTTCGGCACTCTCATGGGCACAGTCTACGGAGTCGCCGCAGAACTAGTCCCCGAAGTCACCACCGGCGGCGGCACTGCCTACGGCACGCTTGCTCTTCCTCGGCGCCGACGAAGTCGCCGTCCCTGCCTTCCAACTATCCCCTCCGCCCACGAGACACCCGCGCACCGACCACCTCCAGCACTGGGCCGCCCACGTCGTCTACGGTGGCTCGCTCGAACTCGTCCGCAGCCTCATGCGCCGCTTCATGTAAACCGTCCAGCGGCCGGATTGCTCCATCGGAGCGTCTGCGATAGCCTGTTCCATGGAGTCTACACCACGCATGACGCTTCGCTTACTTGCACTCGCCGCAGCCCTCGCAGCACCTGCACTGGCACAAACACCACAGACCCCGACCACTCCGCCGCCGCAGACCCCGCCGCCAGCTTCTTCCCAGGCAGCTTCCCGACGCCCCCAGCACCACCAGCCAGGCCAAGGCGCCCGTCATCCCCACCGGCCCCACCGCCGTCATCGACACCACCATGGGCCGCCTCACCTGCAAGCTCTACGACACAGCAGGCACCCGTCACCGTCGCCAACTTCATCGGCCTCGCCGAAGGCACCAAGGACTGGACCGACCCCAAGACCCTCAAGAAAATCCACGGCCAGCCCTTCTACAACGGCACCACCTTCCACCGCGTCATCCCCGGCTTCATGATCCAGGGCGGCGACCAGCGCCGGCGACGGCACCGGCGACCCCGGCTACTTCTTCCAGGACGAGATCGACCCCATCCTCACCTTCGACGAGCCCGGCCGCCTCGCCATGGCCAACTCCGGCCCCAACACCAACGGCTCCCAGTTCTTCATCACCGAAGCGCCCGTCGCCCAGCTCAACGGCAAGCACACCATCTTCGGCCAGTGCGACGCCCACTCCGTCCTGCTCGTCGCCTCCATCGCCCGCGTCGAGCGCAACGCCGACGACAAGCCCATCACCCCGGTCGTCATCAACCAGATCACCATCGTTCGCGAAGGCCAGCCCATGCCGCCTTACCGGCAGCCTGCGCATCTCCCGCCGCCTCCAGCCCGCTGCCGCGCCCGCCACCGCAAATAATTCTTCAGCTCTCTCGAGCCTCAACGAGAGACGCTCTCACTCAACGCATCGTTCGATCTCACAAGGAGAACAACATGGCAACTAAGCCAGGCACCTACGCAACCTTCAAGACCTCCGAAGGCACCATCGTCTGCGAGCTCTTCGAGAAGGACGCACCCGAGACCGTCGCCAACTTCATCGGCCTCGCCGAAGGCACCAAGGAGTGGAACAGCCGCAGCAAGAAGGGCGCCAAGCTCTACGACGGCACCATCTTCCACCGCGTCATCCCCGACTTCATGATCCAGGGCGGCGACCCCGAAGGCACCGGCATGGGCGGCCCCGGCTACAAGTTCGCCGACGAGACCACGCGGCTCCAAGCACGGCTTCCAGGAGACGGGCAAGCTCGCCATGGCCAACGCCGGCCCCAACACCAACGGCACCCAGTTCTTCATCACCGTCGCCGACACCAGCTGGCTCACCGGCAAGCACACCATCTTCGGTGAAGTCGTCGAAGGCTACGACATCGTCGAGAAGATCAGCAAGGTCACCCGCGACGGCATGGACCGCCCCAAGACCCCCGTCGTCCTCGAATCCGTCACCATCGAACGCGTCGCTAGTAAACATCTCACAAACAGAAGCCCGCTCATCGAGCGGGCTTTCTTTACCAACATCGTTCATCATTCCGAGCGCCGCGACTCAACTCGATTGCGCCTCTCAATGGGTGCGCATCCAGTTACCATGGACGCATGAAATCCACGAGACGCCTTGCGTTCGCACTGCTGATCTTCATCGCAGTGGCATTTCCCGTTCTCGCGGAAACCGTCGCCTCCATGCCGGCGCCCGCCGGCTACATCGACGACTACGCCCACGTCCTCTCCACCTCAGCCATCTCCAACATGGAAGCCACGGCCCGCGAGCTGCACGACAAGACCCGTGCTCAGGTCTTCCTCGTCACCGTTAACACCCTTGAAGGCGAGCCCGTCGAAACGTTCGCTAACGAACTCTTCGCCAAGTGGAAGATCGGAGAAAAGAAGACCGACCGTGGCGTCCTGATGCTCTTCGCCATTCGCGATCGCAAACGCTGGATCGAGATCGGCTACGGCCTCGAAGGCATCCTCAACGACGCGAAAGTCGGCGACATCGGCCGCGACATGGTTCCCGCACTCCGCGCTCAGAACTACGACGAGGCCACCACGCTTGGCCTCCATAAGATCTGCACCATCATCGCTATCGAATCCAACGTCACACTCGACACCCTCTCCGACGCTGGCGCTCCCACTGAGCAAAATCCAGTACAAACTCCGCCAGATCAAAATCCCGCGCCGCACTCGTCCTTTGACTGGTTAGGCTTCTTATTCCCCGTTCTCTGGTTCGGAATCGTCTTCTTCATCATCATCCGAGCTATCCTCAGCCGAAGGCGTCGCGGCATCGGCCCCGGAGGCTACGGAGGCTCTGTATTTCCAGACAGCGGCAGCAGCTTCGGAAGCAGCGACAGTAGCTTCAGCAGCAGCAGCGACGACAGTTTCAGCGGCGGCGATGGAGGAAGCTCAGGTGGCGGAGGCGCCGGCGGCGATTGGTAATAAGAAAAAGGCCCGCATCAGCGGGCCTTCTCTCCACGACAAAAATCAACTGTACTAAGCCACGCCAATCACCGTGCAAAGCTCCTTCACCGCATCCGCACTCTTGTTCAGCGCAGCCTGCTCCTCCGCCGTCAGCTTGATCTCGATGATCTGCTCCAGCCCCTTCGCACCCAGCTTGCAAGGCACGCCGACATACAGCCCGGAGATCCCATACTCACCCTGCAGATAAGCAGCGCAAGGCAGAATCTTCTTCTTGTCCTTCAGAATCGCCTCGACCATCTCCACAGCCGCCGCCGAAGGAGCATAGTAAGCCGAGCCCGTCTTCAGATGCTTCACAATCTCCGCGCCGCCATTGGCCGTACGCGTCTCCAGCTCCTTCAGCCGATCCGGCTCGAATCAGCTCCGTAATCGGAATTCCCGCCACCGTCGAGTAGCGCGACAGCGGAACCATCGTGTCGCCATGTCCGCCCAGCACAAACGCCGTCACATTCTCCACCGACACCTTCAGCTCCTCCGCGATAAACGTCCGGAACCGCGCCGAATCCAGCACGCCAGCCATGCCGATCACGCGCTCACGCGGCAGCCCCAGCCTTCTTGAACGCCGTCTGCGCCATCGCATCCAGCGGATTCGAGACGATGATGAAGATCGCATTCGGCGAAGCCGCCACCGCCTTCCCCGCAACATCGCTCATGATCTTGAAGTTCGTGTTCAGCAAATCGTCGCGGCTCATGCCCGGCTTACGCGCAATGCCCGCCGTAATCACCACGATGTCCGAGTTCGCCGTATCCGCATAGTCGTTCGTCCCGATGACCGACACATCGCGCTTCTCAATCGGCATCGCCTGCAGCAGATCCAGCGCCTTGCCCTGCGGCACGCCTTCGATCACGTCGATCAGCACCACATCCGCAAGTTCCTTCGCAGCAATCCAATGTGCCGCAGTCGCGCCGACATTGCCCGCTCCAACAATCGTTACCTTCTTCCGCATATCGATAACTCTCCAGAAAATTGGCGTAAGTCGCCTTCAACGCGTCAAAGACCTACGCGTCTTTTCCATCCATGATACGTCGCTCATGCAACGGCTGGCACGATATCCGTCATTTCCGTGCGGATATCGCTTCCACGAAACAAATCGGCGGCCATAGCGGCCGCCGATCATCTGATCCGACAAATCGCTACCCATGTTCTCGATCATGCGGGTGGCAAACTCGCTCGTCTTCGCCTTCGTCGCGCCCTGCATCCCGCGCTCGAAGTCGTACGTCACAAACTTCTGCCCAATCGTCTTCTCCATCGAGCTCTCGATCAGCCGCGCCGCCTCCGTCCAGCCCAGAAAGTCGAACAGCATCACGCCCGACAGCATCACCGATCCCGGATTGATCACATCCTTGTCCGCATACTTCGGCGCCGTTCCATGCGTCGCTTCAAACACCGCATACCCATCGCCAATGTTGCCGCCCGGAGCAATTCCCAGCCCGCCAACCTGCGCCGCCGCAGCGTCCGAGATGTAGTCGCCGTTCAGATTCGTCGTCGCCAGAACGCTGTAGTCCTCCGGCCGCAGAATGATCTGCTGGAAGATCGAGTCGGCAATGCGGTCGTTCACCAGGATCTTCTTCTTCCACTTGCCATCGCCATGCGACTCGCCGATCGCCGCGATCACCTCCTTCACCTCGGCAACCACCTCTTCGCCAAACTCCTTCGCCGCAAACTCAATGCCCGGCTCAATCAGCGCAGCATTCTCCTCCGGCGTCAGCTTCGGATTCGCCTCCAGGTTCCCCAGAATCCAGCTCTCGCGCTCCGTCACCGTCTGCTCGCGGAACTCCTGCGACGCAACCTCGTAGCCCCACTCGCGGAACGCGCCCTCGGTGAACTTCTGAATGTTGCCCTTGTGCACCAGCGTCACCGTCTTGCGGTCGTTGTCCAGCGCATACTGAATCGCCGCCCGCACCAGCCGCTTCGATCCCGTAATCGAGATCGGCTTCACGCCCACGCCCGAATCCAGCCGAACCTTCTTCTTGCCGCCCTTCAGCATCTCGTCGTTCACAAACGCGATGAACTTCGCCGCCTCAGGCGTTCCCTCGCGGAACTCGATGCCCGCATAAATGTCCTCCGTGTTCTCGCGGAAGATCACCACATCCAGCTTCTCCGGATGCTTCACCGGACTCGGCACGCCCGCGTAGTACTTCACCGGCCGCACGCACTGATACAGATCCATCAACTGCCGCAGCGCCACATTCAGCGAACGAATGCCGCCGCCCACCGGCGTCGTCAGCGGTCCTTTGATCGACACGCGAAAGTCCACCGTCGCCTTCACCGTGTCATCCGGCAGCCAGTTCTGCGTCTGGCGATAAGCCTTCTCGCCCGCCAGCACCTCAAACCACTTCACCTTGCGCTTGCCGCCGTAAGCCTTCTCCACCGCCGCATCGAACACCCGCTGCGAAGCCTTCCAGATGTCGCGGCCCGTGCCATCGCCTTCGATAAACGGAATGATCGGATTATCGGGAACCGTGAACTTGCCGTTGGCATACTCAATCGGCTGCGCCATCTGTCGGGCACCGCAATTCCGTTGTAGCTCGCCTGCATGAATGGATCAATCTCCGTAAAGTACTGAGAAGTCAAAAGCTATCATCCGCGAAAATGCTCTGGCAAAGCTACCATTCGCACGAACACATCGCACGATCATCAGCACACTGCGACATCGCGCCGAAACGAACCCGCTGCCGAGTCGTTATCTTCGCAACCAGCTACTTCACCAGGTAATAATCCACCGTCGCCACCACCCGAACCTTCTTCATGATGCTCGCATCCGGATTCGTCCCGCCGCCACCCGCCATCTTCGCCCGGCGTCATCCCGCTCCCCGCATCCGCCGCCGAGATCGAAAACACCCCCTGGTTCGCCGACCGGATCGACCCCACCTGGCTCCCCGAGTCCGCCGCAAACCGATCCGCCGACGCCCGCGCATTCTTCGTCGCCTCCGTAATCATGTCCGGCTTCAGCGCATTCAGCCCATTGAACACATACCGAATCCCCTGCCCATATCCGCCGACGACGATGATTCCCGCCTGCAGCAGCTGCGCCGTCTTCTGCCCCGCCTTCGCAATCTTATCCACATCGCTCGAACTCACCGTCACCGTCTGCTGCACGATGTACCGCGGCCCACCCTGGTTGTTGCCGCCATACTCATTGGCCTGCTTATCCGTCACCTGAATCTGCCCGACCGAAATCTCCTGTCGCCGTAATTCCCTGCGCCTTAAAAAACTTCAGCACCGCCGCGCGATCCTCTTCGCTCTTCGCATACACCTGCTGCAGATCGTTCCCTGTCTCCTTGAAGGTCACCGGCCAGATCGCCCTATCCGACTTCACCGTCCGCTCCACCAGCCCCTTCACCGTCACATAACGGTCCGCCAGCTTCGTCTCCTTGATCTGCGTCCCCAGCATCCACCCGCCAACCACAAGACCCAGCAACAAGCACCCACCCAGCACCGCCGCCGGAATCAACAAACCGTTCTCTCGTGTCGTCCAAAGCAATCCTCCAGTCAAGTAGCAGCAGAATCGCAGCACTGATGGCACCTGTCAATCAGCGCAAAAGAAAGCCCCGGCATATAACCGGGGCCTCTGATACGTCGTATCTGGCAACTCTAGAACATGTTCCAGAGCAGCTGGTTGTAAACATCGTGGTGGAACTGCACCTCCGGCGCCTTCACAATCGTTCCCAGCAGCCGCGGGCAGCGATCCGCCGAAGCCTGCTTCAGGTCCGCATACCGGGCCTTCACATCCGCGCCCAGCAGCTTCGTCGTCCACTCCGCCTCGCGGAAGTTCTCCAGCGCCGTATAGACGTTGTCCGGCAGATACCGCTCCGCCTGGCGCAGGTTCTTGATCTTCGACGTATCGCCGTGCAGGCCGCGTCTTGAAGATCGAGTACAGCACCATGTACGGATTCGCATCCGGACCAACCGAACGAACCTCAACACGCGCCGACTTCTCATTGCCGATCGGAATCCGAACCATCGATCCACGATCCATCGCCGAAGCCTTGATCTGGTTCGGAGCCTCAAAGTGAGGATCGAGCCGGCGATACGCATTCACGCTCGCATTCAGCAGCAGGCAGATATCGTTGCCATGCGTCAGAATGCGATCCGTAAACTGCCACGCCAGCTTCGAGATCTTCTCCTCGCCCTTCGGATCCCAGAACAGGTTCTTGCCGCCCTTGGTGATCGACACATTCGTGTGCATGCCGCTGCCGTTCACGCCCACAACCGGCTTCGGCAGGAAGCTCGCCGTCATGCCCATCTGCGTCGCCACCTGGCGGCAGATCAGCTTGTACAGCTGAATCTGGTCCGCAGCGGCAACCACTTCGCCGTAGCGTGTAGTTGATCTCGAACTGCGAAGGCGCAACCTCGGGATGGTCCTTCTCGTTCTCGAAGCCCATCGCGCGCTGCACTTCAGCCGTCGTGTCGATAAACTCGCGCAGCGGATCGCCCGGCAGCGAGTGATAGTAGCCGCCCTTGTTCACATACTCGAACGCTGCCCGTCTCGTGGATACCTGCGCTCCGCGTCGATGCCCTCGAACAGGAAGCCTTCAATCTCGTTCGCCGCATTCAGCGTGTAGCCGTTCTTCGCGAACTGCTCGTTGCGCAAACTGCCTTCAGCACGCCGCGAATGTCCGCGCTGTACGTCGCGCCGTTCTTGTCGATCACCTCGCCGAACACCAGCACCTTGCCCGCGCCCAAACACATCCGCCGGAGCCCAGTAGAACGCGCTCCAGTCGATCCCCAGCCGCAGATCGCTCTCCCGCTGCGCCGTAAAGCCGCGGATCGACGAGCCGTCGAACGTCAGGTTGTCGTAGCTCTTCACCAGGAACTTCTTGTCGTAGTCCAGCATGTGCAGCCGGCCTTCGAGGTCGCTGAACAGCACCGTCACCGCCTTGATGCGGCGCTCGTCGGTCAGGTACTTCAGCCGCTCTTCCTGAATCACATCGGCGGCAACGCGCTTCTTGCGCTGCTCCTTCGCCTGCAGGTTCAGGTCCTCGAGTTCTGCAGTAGGAAAGTTCCAGAAAATCACGAAATTCGCTCAACGTCTTACTCCTTCTGCAATGAGATACACGACTGGCGTGGTCGGCTGGCATAGCTCGGTTGTAGTGGGATAACGGAGGACCCGCTGACGTCGTGGGCAGAAAGTCCTATACCTCAAACCTAACAGAAAATTCCCACAGGGCGAAGCCATTCCTCCCTATTCATCTGCCCCTAAAGCCTCTTTACATCTACGCCTATAAAATAGAACGACTGCCATGACGACGAACAATCGAACCAGCGCCCCCAACGGCATCAAGCGCGTCGCCCTCATCCAGATGTCCTGCGACCCCGACACCCAGCTCAACCTCGACAAGGCCGCCGAGCGCGTCTACGAAGCCGCCCGCCAGGGCGCCACCCTCGTCTGCCTCCCCGAGCTCTTCCGCGCCCAATACTTCTGCCAGCGCGAAGACCACGACCTCTTCGGCCTCGCCGAGTCCATCCCCGGCCCCTCCACCGACGTCCTCACCCGCGTCTGCCAGGAGACCGGCGTCGTCCTCGTCGCCTGCCTCTTCGAGCGCCGCGCCCCCGGCCTCTACCACAACACCGCCGTCACCATCGAGAAGGACGGCCGCATCGCCGACATCTACCGCAAGATGCACATCCCCGACGACCCCCTCTACTACGAGAAGTTCTACTTCACCCCCGGCGACCTCGGCTTCAAAGCCACCCACACCTCGCAAGGCCCCATCGGCACCCTCGTCTGCTGGGACCAGTGGTACCCCGAAGGCGCCCGCCTCACCGCCCTCCGCGGAGCCGAGATCCTCTTCTTCCCCACCGCCATCGGCTGGCACCCCTCCGAAAAGGAGGAGTTCGGCACCGCCCAGTACGAAGCCTGGCAGACCGCCCAGCGCGCCCACGCCATCGCCAACGGAGTCTTCGTCTGCGCCGTCAACCGCGTCGGCCACGAGCACGGCGACGTCAAGTTCAAAGTCACCGCCGCCGACGGCAACCCCGCCACCGTCGAACTCCACGGCCCCGGCGACCACACCCCCCAATCCGGCCTCGAGTTCTGGGGCGGAAGCTTCATCGCCGACCCCTTCGGCCGCATCCTCGCCCAGGCCAGCCACGACAAAGAAGAAATCCTCATCGCCGACCTCGACCCCAAACTCATCGAGATCACCCGCCAGCACTGGCCCTTCCTCCGCGACCGCCGCATCGACGCCTACGAAGGCATCGCCAAGCGCTTTTTGGATTGAGGGTGCTGTAACAAACACATCACTCCACCGAAGCGAAGAATCAATGTACGTGATGAACTCTCAAGAGGATTAAGCCTAACCTTTTCCGATGAAAGATCGACCTAAACAAGAAGCAGCGCTCGAGCAGATTCAGAGCAATATCGATCAGTATGGACACCATATTTACATTGTTTCGGGAGAGACGGAACCACGCTTCGCTTACACGATAGGACTGAGTCAGCGTTTTGGGACGGAACTGATCTTGGCCGGGGCAATTTTCTACATGCTTGATGACGTTAGGCGAATCATTAACGACATCGCTGTAAAGCTGGATTCCCAACGTCCTATCGAGCAGACGTTTGAAGCCGCGTCTTGCGGAACATTTTCGCTCGGCAACGTGGATGCAAGTTGGGCAAGTGCACTGATGCTAGGCGCCCTGGACTTTTATCAGACAACTGAGGTGCCGGCGCTTCAGATCATTCCGGATGAATCTCATAAAACAATCGACGTTCCTGACCTAAGCAATCCATGGAATCCTGAGAAAACACCTGTCTGGCAGTGGCTGTACAAACCATGGGAATTCTCGGTTCCTTCGACGTCAACGGCTGTAACAAATCTCGCTGCACTGCGTGGAGAGCGAATCACCGAAGCTGTACGTTGGGAAGAAGACGGCTGGGAAATCTTCGCTGGCGCAGGACCCGACGTTACGAAAGAAGAAATCCGTGTGGTGCCTCTTGGAACGCTACTGGCAACAGACCAATCCCTCGAACCCATACTGAATCTCCCGTTAGAAACGGGGCTTTGGCGCGACGAAACTTCAGAATGGCACTCCTGGATCAAGCGTCCATAACCGTTTGCCCTTGTGGAGATGTGCCTATCCCTGAAGAATCTTCGGTACAACCTCACTCAGCGCATCCCCAAGCCTCGGATGCTGATCAGCATCCAGATGCACCCCATCCACACTACTGACACTCACAACCGTCCCCGCATCGAAAAAATAACAGCCAAGATCGGCTGCCACCCGCGCATACGCCTCCGCAAGACCCGCTCCTCTCTTCTCCGCTCCATCGAACTTCTCCCTCATCGTCCCGCAAGCAGCCTTCGCCTGTGGCGGGCAGACAATAAGAACCGGCGCAACCGGCATCCCCGGCTCAATCGGCGCGCTGCCGCATCACATCCACCAGCCGCGCCACCCCCTGCGCCGCACGACCAAGCATTGTTATGCGGATGGCAGAACTGGAAGTCATTCGACCCCAGCATCAGGATCACCAGCGACAAAGGCGAGTTGACCTCCATCCGCTGCGCCAGCCCCTGCAATCCATTCCGGCCTTCCTTAAAAGGATCCTCCCAGACCGTGCGGCGGCCATTCAAACAGTCCTCAATCACCCGCACCTTCTCGCCCGCAGCGTTCAGCCTGCCCTCAAGCACCCCCGGCCACCGCTGATCGAAAGGCAATCGAACACGCGTATCGGGAACAATCCCCCAACTCAACGAATCGCCATAAACAAGAATCTGTTTCATAGGTGTTCAGCATATCCGCTGATCGATCCAGACAGCACAGTGTCTTCCGCTCTCATGCCGTCGCGCTACAATCTCTCCACTTCAAAAGAGGGACCGATGCTCAACCTCAAACCTTCTCTCCTGGCTCTCCTCGCCACAGCTCCACTCCTCGCCCAGTCTGCCGAACCCACCGTCCACAACACCGCCGATCTCCAGCAGCGCGAAGCCAAAGTCACCGAAGCAGCCAAGGCCAGCCCCACCGGTTTCGCCATGACAAAGCTCGACGACTACGGCAACGACTACACCCTTCTCGTCGTCCGCATCCACACCGGCGACGCCGAGCGCCATCAATCCTGGGCCGACCAGATCGTCATCACCAAGGGCACCATCACCCTCGTCTCCGGCGGCACCATGCAGGCAGAACACCCAAACCCAGCCGCCACCCAACCCGGCGAGACTCTGGGCTCAGGCATCGAAGGCGGAAAGGAGGTCACACTCCACGCAGGCGAAATCGCCCACATCCCCGCCGGAGTCCCTCACTGGGTCAAAGTCGCTCCCGGCACCACCACCACATACTTCGTCTTCAAAGAAAAATAGCGCCCGCGCAATCAGCGCTACAAAGGCTCGCCAAACGTAATCCAGAACCGATTGCAATCCCGCACAATCACCTCACGCATCCCGTAGAACGTATCGTGCGGTTCCTCCACCACGTCCACCTTCCCCTTCAGCCGCGCATACACCGCATCCACGCCGCCGTCGGCATGCACATACAGATCCACCTCGCGCCGCCACGCATCGCTCGCCTTCCCACCCACGTTCAGCATCACCTCGGCATTGCCATACCGCAGCAGAGCCCAGTTCAGCTCGCCGTCTTCTTCATTCACGCGAACCCGGGTAAATCCGGCGACCGTCTCATACCACTCCACCGTTGCACGCACATTCGGCACATGCATCATCGGAACGACGCTCTGCTGCATAGGCTCACACCTGCCTGACAGAATCCTTCACGATCAGCCGATCCACCGTCAGCTCTCCAATGCGCAGCTTCTTCACATGACCGCTGCCCACAACGAGCCGCCCAATCGCGAGAGCGCCAATCGCTAGTGCTCCAACCGCCATCGCGCCCACAGCCAGCGCACCCACCGCGACGCTTCCCGCAGAAACGGCTCCCACCGCCAGGCGCTTATTCGCCGACTCCAACCGGATAATCTTGGATGACTCCCTCTCCATCCTCGCCTCCCGTAAATCCCGCCAAACGTCTTACGCTCTCTGCGCGCCTTCGATCTCCGCGATCTCCCGCTCCGCATGCCCACCACCGAGATACCCGAACAGAGCAATGTAGATATAGCAGACCGCCGGAATGATGAACGCGTGTTGCACGCCGATCTTGTCCGCCAGGTGGCCCTCAGCCAGAGGAATCAGCGCACCGCCCACGATCGCCGCCACCATCAGACTCGAACCCTTCGAAGTCAGCGGCCCCAGCCCCGTCAGCCCCACGGTAAAGATGCTCGGGAACATCACCGAGTTGAACAGTCCCACCGCAATGATCGCCCACATCGCCGTGTGCCCATGCGTCAGGATCGATGTCCCCACCAGCCCGCACGCAATCACAGCCGCAGTCCCCAGCACCACGCTCGTCCGGAACTTCGTCAGCAGCCACGATCCGATAAACCGCCCCACCATCGCTCCGCCCCAGTACAGCGACACATACTTCGCCGCCGTCTTCTCTGAGAAACGCCGCAATATCCGGCAACCCGAAGTAGTTCACCAGGAAGCTTCCAATCGAAACCTCCGCCCCCACATATACAAAGATCGCCACCGCACCCGCAATCAGCACCGGATGCTTCCATATGCTGTCGCCCGTCGCCGTCGAGTCCATCTCACCCGGACGAATGTCCCGCGTAAAGTCCATCGTCGGCATCTTCAGCACCGCAAACGAAATCGCCAGCAGCACCAGCGTCAGCCCAATCCCCACATACGGCAGCCGCACACTCGAAGCCTGTTCCATCCTGTACTGTTGCAGCGCCGCCGCCGAGTACGACTGCAGCTTCTCCTGCGCCACCTGCGTCGAACTCAGAATCAGCGCACTCCCAAAGAACGGAGCCAGAAACGTACCCAGCGAATTGAACGCCTGCGACAGATTCAGCCGTGCCGACGAGGTCTCCGGCGGTCCCAGGTTCGCAACATAAGGATTCGCGGCCACCTGAAGCGTCGTAATTCCCGCCGCCAGAATCACCAGCGCTGAAAGAAACAACCCGAACGACGCCATCGTCGACGCCGGAAGAAACAGAAACGCGCCCGCCGCCATCACCAGCAGCCCGATCACCATCGTGCCCTTATACCCGCGCCACTCCACCAGCTTTCCCGCTGGCAGCGCGAAGATGAAGTACGACGAAAAGAAGCAGAACTGCACCAGCATCGCCTGCGCATAGTTCAGGTCGAAGATGGCCTTCAGATGTGGAATCAGAATGTCGTTCAGACACGTCAGAAACCCCCACATGAAAAACAGCATCGTCGCGATGCTCATCGCGCGAATATCTGTCTTCTGCGTTCCGTAACCTGTACTCGTGGTGGTGCTGACGCTCATTGCCATCTCAGGGCCTCTTTAGACAAACGTTTCGACAACAGTTTCAACTTCTGAACCGTTCCCCATCCTATATGCACCGCAGGTAGAAACGGCAACCCGCACTTCTACAAATTCAGAAGCCTCTTACGGCTCAAGCAAAGACCACTTCGTCTCAACTGTATCTCGGCTCTCATCTCGCCAACAGGTCTGACGATTCAACGCGATCAGCCTCCACGCCGCTGTGCGAAGCAGCTCCGTTCCTCCCACGCCCATACTGCCGCGGCGAACACCCCATCACTCTCCGGAACGCCGTGCTGAACGCGCTCTCCGACTCATACCCAAGCGACCTAGCAATCACCGACACGGAGTCATCCGCATTCACCAGTCTGTCTCCCGCCTTCAGCATCCTCCAGCGCGTCAGGTACTCCATCGGCGAAGACCCAACCGTCTTCTTGAACTTCAACGCAAACGTCGACCGCGACATCCCTACACGCTGCGCCAACTCCTCCAGCGTCCACCCATGCGCCGGATCGTCATGCATGCATCGGATCGCCCCGCTCATCTGCTTGTCCGCCAGCGCAAACAGCCACCCCACGCCGCCCTTCGCTCCTTCCGCCAGATGCAGCCGCAGTGCCTGCACCAGCATCATCTGCGCCAAGTGCTGCGCCACCAGCAGCCCGCCCGGCTGCTGATCCTGCAGCTCATGCATCAGCCGCTCCAGCGACCAGCGCAGCCCTTCCTTATCCGACTCGTCGCGAATACGCACAATCGGAGGCAGCAACTCCGAAAGTATCCCCGGATCGCTCCCTCCAAACGAAAAGAAGCCACCCACAATGAAGCAATCCCCACCGCCATTCAACGTTCCAATCGCGCCGTCCAGCGGAAACGGAAAAACCTTGTGAGCATCCACAGGCTCTAGGCTCAAATCAGTCGCCAGAACAAAAGGCCGACCATGCGGCAGCAGAAAGCAGTCCCCAGCCGCCAACCTCACCGGCTCGGCAACTCCCTCCATCGTCAGCCAGCCCTCACCCGAGACCAGCGCATAGCACTTGATCCCCTCATGCCTTCCAAACTTGATCGACCACGCCCCGCCCACATCAAAGCCTCCGCACGTATAGCTGCGAAGCTTCAGCAACGACAACACGTCTGAAAGTGGATCCATGCGCCCATCCGGACGATCGCGAAGAAAATACGGACTATCCAGCTCAATCGTATCTTCCCGCTCGCCATCTAGATAATAACCGCGCCACGAACAGCATCCGGCGCAGGCCATGAAAGACAAAGGAGAGTCCCTTCCATGCAAGTTTTTGTCACAGGCGCTACCGGATTCATCGGTTCATTGATCGTTCAGGATCTCATCCGCGCAGGCCATCAAGTCCTCGGCCTCACGCGCAGCGAAGAAGGCGCCCAATTCCTCCGCAACGCCGGCGCCCAGGTCCACCACGGCAACATCGAAGACCTCGACAGCATCCGCAGCGGAGCCTCCAACTCCGACGGCGTCATCCACTGCGCCTTCAACCACGACTTCTCAAAGTTTGTCGCCAACTGCGAGCAGGACCGCAAGGTCATCGAAACCCTCGGCTCAGTCCTCGAAGGCTCCGACCGCCCCCTTGTAGTCACATCCGGAACCGCAATCGCCGGTGCCCAGGGACGTATCTCAACCGAAGACGATCCGCCGGTCCCCAGCTCCGTCATCCCTCGCGGCGCATCCGAAGAAGCCGCCGACGCCGCAGCCACCCGCGGAGTCCGCGTCTCTGTCATCCGCCTCCCTCAGGTCCACGACCGCGCCAAGCAGGGCCTCGTCACCTGGGCCATCCAGATGGCCCGTGACAAGGGCGTCTCCCCCTATATCGGCGACGGACAAAACCGCTGGGCCGCCGTCCACCTCAACGACGTAGCCTCGCTCTACCGCCTCGCTCTGGAGAAAGGCACACCTCGCGCCCGCTACAACGCAGTCGCCGAAGAAGGCGTCCGTATGCGCGACATCGCCGAAGCCATCGCACGCGGCCTCAAAGTCCCCGCCATCTCCATCACTCCCGAAAAAGCCCCGGAGTACTTCGGCTGGCTCGCCCACTTCGCGAGCCTCGACATGCCATCCTCCAGCGCCCTAACCCAGCAACGCCTGGGCTGGCGCCCCACAAACCAGCCCACCATGATCGAAGACCTCAATAACGGAACCTGCTACTGAAGTGTTCTCCTTGCCCGGCGCTTCACACATGACGAAACCAACAACAACCGGGTGCCCCACATCTGGCTTTTCGCCAGATGTGGGAATCATTCGCGCAAAGCGCGAACGACTTGCTTAAGCGCACGGCTTCAGCCGTGCGATAAACCCGTCGCGAAGCGACGCACCGCACTGCCGTGGGCCGGAGCGAAGTCCGAAGGACGAAGCGACCCGCCAGATCAGCGCCAACCCATCCACTTTTCCACAAAAATCCTGTCAAGCCCCGAATCCCCCTAAGCCTTTTCCCCTCAGCGACATCCACAGTGCCGATTAATTACCATCAACTCGCTATACTTGAAATAGGCGATTCATACCACCGTTCCGTTTGAGGGGCCAAAACCGAAGTCCGGACCTAACTCATCTCTTTCGAAGACTTTGCACGCTTTTGTAGGGGAGGGGGCCCCGTCAGATCATGAGCAAGCCGCGCGATCAAAACTACCGCATGCCCGCCGAGTGGGCACCACACGCCGCCACCTGGATCGCCTGGCCCCACAACTCCGAGGACTGGCCCGGAAAGTTCCAGCCCATCCCCTGGGTCTACGCCGAGATCGTCCGCCACCTCTCCTGTTGCGAGGACGTCCACATCCTCGTCAACGACGAGACCGCCGAGAACCGCGCCCGCCGCATGCTCCTGCCGCGCCGGAGCCAACCTCGCCCGCCTCCACTTCCATCACTGGCTCACCGACCGCGTCTGGCTCCGCGACTCCGGCCCCATCTTCGTCCGCAACCCTGAAGGCAAGGTCGCCATCACCAACTGGCGCTTCAACGCCTGGGCCAAGTACCACAACTGGCACCGCGACGACCAGATCCCCCACCACATCGCGAAGCTCTACGGCATGGAAGAGTTCCGCCCCGAGACCACCGGAATCGACGGCAAGCCTCACCGCTTCGTCCTCGAAGGCGGCTCCATCGACATCAACGGCGCAGGCATCCTCCTCACCACCGAAGAGTGCCTCCTCTCCGACGTCCAGCAGCGCAACCCCGGCCTCGGCAACAAAGAGGACACCCGCCGCCAGCTCGAGCAGAGCCTTCCACGACTACCTCGGCATCGATCAGGTCATCTGGCTCAACCGCGGCACCGCCGGCGACGACACCCACGGCCACGTCGACGACATCACCCGCTTCGTCGCCTACGACACCATCCTCACCTGCGTCGAACCCAACACCCACGACGAGAATCACCTTCCCCTCGCCGAAAACCTCGACCGCCTCCGCTCCTGCGCGCAACCCCGAAGGCGAGCCCTTCAAGATCGCTCGAACTGCCCATGCCCGCCCCCGTCGTCTTCGAAGGCCAGCGCCTCCCCGCCAGCTACGCCAACTTCTACATCGCCAACGAGTCTCGTCCTCGTCCCCACCTTCAACGACCCCAACGACCGCCACGCCCTCAATCATCATCGCCGCCTGCTTCCCCGACAGCAAAATCATCGGCATCCACTCCGTCGACTTGATCTGGGGTCTCGGCGCGCTACACTGCATGACGCAACAGGAACCCGCATAATCTCATCCGAATGAACTCGGCTGTATCCGGAGGCCCGATGCGTTCCTTCGTCGTCCTGAGTCTTGTGTGTCTTGCGTCCACCGCTGCCCGCGCCCAGCAGGAGACAATCATCCTGCACAACGCCGCCCTGGTTGACGGGACGGGAGCCACTGCTCGTCAGCACGTCGATATCTACATGCACAAGGGCTACATCGAGCATGTGGGCCCCGCATTCACCAAGCCGCCCAAAAAGACGACCATCGTCGACTGCACCGGCAAGACCGTCATCCCCGGACTCATCAGCGCCCACTCACACCTCGGCATTCTTCTCAACAACGCTGATCCGTCACCTACCGCCTACACCGCCGAGAACGCCACCGCCGCCCTCGACCAGTTCGAGCGCTACGGCGTCACCACCATCGTCTCCCTCGGCCTCAACCGCGATCTCGTCTACGAACTCCGCGACCAGCAACGCAACGGCAAGATCGGCGGAGCCACCCTCCTCACCGCTGGCCGTGGCATCGGTGTCCCCAACGGCCAGCCTGGCCTCAACGTTGCCGCCGATCAGATCGACCGCCCCGCCACCCCCGAAGCCGCCCGCAAGGTCGTCGATGATATGGCCGGACATCACGCCGACCTCGTAAAGCTCTGGGTCGACAATGCCCACGGCAAGCTTCCAGCAATGTCCCCTGATGTCTATAACGCCATCATCGAAGAAGCCCACAAGCACCACCTCAAGGTGGCCGCGCACGTCTACACCGACAAAGATGCCAGCAGCCTGGTCAACGCCAACGTCGACATCATCGCGCACTCCGTACGCGACGAGCCCGTCGGTCCCGCCTTCACCCAGGCGATGATCCAGCACAACACCTGGTATATCCCCACCCTCGCGCTCGACGAGGCCTTCTACATCTACGCCTCCGACCCCGAGATCATGCAGTCGTCTTTCTTCCAGCAGGCCGCTGGCCCCCAGCTTCTCGCTAAGCTTCAGGCATCGGACTACGCCTCCAAAACCCTGGCCGCGGAACAGACCGAGCAGGCCAAAAAAGACCACGCCGTAGCCATGAAAAACCTTAAGACGATCTACGATGCCGGCGTCAGCGTGGCCTTCGGAACCGACTCCGGAGCTGTCCCCGGCCGCATCCCCGGCTTCAGCGAACACCGCGAACTCGAAGACCTCGTCGCCGCCGGCCTCACTCCTCTCCAGGCCATCACCGTGGCGACCGGACAGACCGGACGCCTCATCCACACCCTCAACTCCCACCTCAGCGTCGGCCTCATCCAGACCGACTACTCCGCCGACCTCATCATCCTCTCCGCCGACCCGCTCATGGACATCCGAAACACCCGCCGCATCGCTGCCGTCTATCATCACGGAGCCCTGGTTCCAAACACACCGCCCCAGAACTAGGCGACTAAACTTGAACGCAATGTCGCGCAGCGAACAAAACGTCGAACAGGACGAGCGCATGATGCGCCTCGCCATCGCCGAAGCCCGCACAGCCGAGGCCGCAGGTGAGGTTCCCGTCGGAGCCATCGTCGTCGCACCCGACGGCGAGACCATCCTCGGCCACGGCCAGAATCGCGTCCTCCGCGACAACGATCCCACTGCGCACTGCGAGATCGTCGCCATGCGCGAGGCCGGCCGCGCACTCCAGAACTATCGTCTTCTAACTCCTGAAGGCGAAGGCTGCACCCTCTACGTCACGCTAGAGCCCTGCGCCATGTGCGCCAGCGCCATCCTCCACGCGCGCATCGCCCGACTCGTCTACGCAGCCGACGACCCTAAGGCAGGCGCGTGCGGCAGCGTCCTCTCCGTCATGAATCACCCGCAACTGAATCATCGCGTCGAAGTCGACACCGGTGTTCTCGCCGAAGAGTGCAGCCGCATGCTCAGCAACTTTTTCCTCATGCGCCGCGGAAAGAAGCCCATCGATCCGCATCCTATGGATGCAGAGGAAGCCATCCTCCGGGGCAACGACGATGGCAACGAAGAAGTGGTCCGCAAAGGTTGATACCGACTCCACCCACCCTGACAAAGGTCTCTTCAACAAGAGTCCATCCGCAATCGCTAAGGCGCTCGCCTCGAAGAAAGTCTCTCCAAAAGGCGCCGCGTCAGGTATGAGGATGCTGAACTTCTACATCAACCGCGCCGGCAAAAATCTCTCGGCGTCGCGCCACGCCGCGCTCGAAAAAGCAAAGACCATTCTCTCGGACATCATTGCCGATCAGAAGAAGCAAACCCCAACAAAGAAACCCTCGACAAAAAAACCGAGTACGGCCGCAAAGAAGACTGCAAAGAAAAGCGCTCGCAGGCCAGTAAAGAAGACCGCCAGAAAAGCCGCATAACTTTACTAAACCAAGAATCGAATACCCCACATTTTGCCCTATCGCCACAGGTAGGCAATCGTGCGAGAGTGCGATTCTTGTCAAGCCCCTGCGAAGAGCTTCAACGTCCTCTTCTACCTCGTAATCTAAACAATCCGAATCACTTCCATCGGCGGAATATTTTCATGCAAAAACGCCGATCTATTTCAACCCATTCGCTAAAATAGAAATAGATTAAGGCCCCGATTTTTTTCGGGGCCTGCTGCTTAACACGCGGTCAACTTCGCCACCAAACCAATCCAAGCTTCACAACATCAGAGTTGTGAATACTTCAGTGGGGCTGATCAAATCATCGACGCCCTATTTCGTTTGGCAACCGACGTGCGCCTGAAGTCCGGACCTATACTCTTTCTTTCGAAGACTTTGCGTAAAAAAGGGGGGTACCCCCTCCCTGCTCAATATGGACAGGAGATCTCACCAATGCCGAAGCTTCAGGACAAGGTTGCAGTCGTCACCGGATCCTCCTCTGGAATAGGACAATCGATCGCGATCCGCCTGGCAGCCGAAGGCGCCAGCGTCGTCGTCAACTACAGCCGAAACCCCGATGGTGCCGCCGAGACTCTGAAGCAGATCGAAGCAGCCGGATCAAAGGGCATCATCGTCCAGGCCGATCTCTCGAAGATCGAGAACACCCAGAAACTGGTCGATGCCGCATGGCAGCAACTCGGCCGCTGCGACATCCTCGTCAACAACGCAGGCATCGAGAAGGGCGCCAACTTTTGGGAGGTTACCGAGGAGGACTACGACCTCGTGCTCGACGTCAACCTGAAAGGGCCGTTCTTCACCACGCAGGCCTTCGTTCGCCGCCTTCGCGATGCCAACCTCCCCGGCCGCATCATCAACATCAGCTCCGTCCACGAGGACATGGCCTTCCCGCACTTCTCCACCTACTGCGCCTCAAAAGGCGGCATGCGCATGTTCACCCGCAACCTCGCCGTCGAGCTCGGCCCCCTCAACATCACCATCAATAACATTGCCCCCGGAGCGATCGTCACCCCCATCAACAAGTCGCTCCTTGAAGACAAGACCAAGCTCGATGCCCTGCTGAAAAACATCCCGCTCGGCCGCCTGGGCAGCTGCGACGACGTCTCCGCACTCGCCGCCTTCCTCGCCTCCGACGAAGCCGCCTACATCACCGGCAGCACCTACGTCATCGACGGCGGCCTGATGGTCAACTACCACGAACAGTAGCAAAAAACCGTAAGTAAAGGACTACCAACAGTAAGGGCACTCCCGTAGGATAGGTTTATGGAGTTGACTGTCTACACTGCACCCTGGTGCCGCGACTGCCGCGAGGCCAAGCGTTTCCTCGCCGCCCACAACATCCCCTACAACGAGGTTGACATCGAGAGAACCCCTGGCGCGTCCGATCTGGTTCTCGCGAACGTGGGCAAGCGCGCCATCCCCCAGTTCGTCATCGACGGCAAGTGGGTGCAGCCCTACCGGCCCGGCCGAGGATTTCTGCACGCCGAAATGGCGGAGCTCTTCGGCGTCAGTCAGCTCTAACAAAACCTCTAGTCAAGTCCGCTCTCGATCGTCTCCTCGACCTGTTCACGAGCAATTCGCTCTGCGTTATCGTATGCATGATCTACAAGCTCATGCACCGATGAAGCAACATGCTGCTGCCCGAACGGCCAGCGCAGCGTGAGCGCGCGATGACGATGCGTATCTCGCTGGCTCGCCTTCCCTCGGGCCTCTAACAAGTCTTCAATATTCAGGATTCCAACTAACGCTCTGGTCTCATCCACTACAGGGAACGAGCGGATCTTCGATGCCGCCATCTTCTCCGCGACGAAACGCAGCGTCTCGAACTGCCCAATAACACTTCGGCTCAATGATGCCGTCCGTCAGTAGCGAAGCGTCTCGATTCGACGCCTCCGCGGCCGCAATCATCTGGCCACGCGTAAGAACTCCCTTCAACCTTCCCCCAGCATCCACCAGCGGAAACAGCCGCTGCCAATGCGACCAGGCGCTCAGGACCGCGTTCGTTCATCTTCTCCAGCCACTCCACCGCCGCTTGCCTGGTCGTCGTCCTCCGGCAGCGCAAAGACGCTGGTGTGCATCACGTCCCGAACCATCACCGTCTCCAGCGGATCGACGCCATACTCTCGGCTCAGATGGAAGCCTCTCCGGCTCAGCCGCTCGGTGAGAATGGACCTCGGCTGCAATCAGCACTCCCACCGCGTAGCTCACTACACACGCCAGCAACACCGGCAGCATCAGGCCGCCGTTGTGCGTCAGTTCCACAGCCAGCATCGCCGCTGTCAACGGCGCTCCGATCGCTGCCGCGAGAATCGACGACATCCCTACCAACGCCCACGCACCCTGACGACACCGGAGGAAGCACATGCCCCATCGCGGCGCCCAGTCGCTCCACCAATCATCAACAGCGGCGCCAGAATGCCGCCCGATGTGCTCGACCCCAGCGAGAACGTCCAGATCACGCTCTTCACCACCAGCACGCCAACGATCAGCTTCCACGTCGTGTCGTCGGTCACCAGCTTCTGAATCACTCCATAGCCCACACCCAGCGCCGGTGGAAAGATCAAGCCTCCAATTCCCACCACAACTCCGCCGATCGCCGGCCACCACATCCAGTGCACGGGCAAGCGCTCAAACAAATCTTCAACGGCGTACAGAATCCTGCTCAAGCCAGTCGAAAGCGACCGCCGCGAGCAATTCCAACCAGCAGCGCGCCCAACATCGCCATATGGTGCATAGGAACCGTAGTCGGCAGCATGGGGAAGATCGGACCTGACCCCAGCAGCAGACGCCGTAACGCCCCCGCGGTTACCGACGCGACCGCTACCGGAACCAGGCTGCGCGGCCGCCACTCAAACAACAGCAGCTCTACCGCCAGCAGTACTGCCGACAGCGGACACGAAAACGTCGCCGACATGCCCGCCGCCGCACCCGCCACCAGCAGCGTCGTTCGCTCCGCAGTCCGATCATCTGCAACAGCTGTCCCAGCAGTGAACCCGTAGCTCCGCCCGTCATGATGATCGGACCCTCTGCACCAAACGGGCCGCCTGAGCCGATCGCGATCGCCGTTGCAATGGGCTTCAGTATCGCAATACGAGGCGCGACCTTGCCGCCCTTGAAGATGATTGCCTCAATCGCCTCGGGCATACCATGCCCGCGAATCTTCTCCGAGCCGATATCGCGCAATCACACCAATCAGCAGCCCGCCCAGCGATCGGTAGGAATACCGCCATCCACCCCAGACGTGCTCAACGCCGGACTCGCATCCGCAAAGCTGAAGCGGTGGTAGTAAAACACGTTCGTCGACAGCCGAGATCAAGCCCAGCAAAGCCCACGCCAGCACTGCTCCCGCGCCGCCAAGAATGACTGCCAGACCGCTGATCAGCAGCATCCTGTGATTGGCTGAATAATCCCGCAGATTCGTAGGCGGATTCTGCACGCGTCATCGCTCCGCTCCTCGCTTCGACGACAGAGGTTTTGCCGCCAATCAACTGTTGCAGGCTCCGCAATAGCAATTCTCCATCGCCAGTCACGCACCTCGGCAAGATGGACGGGCACCAATTCCGCCAGCAGATCGTTTCCCTGAGACGTAATCTCCACCAGCGATCGTCGGTGATCGTTCTTATCAGCAACCCGATGTACCAGCCCCGCCTTCTCGGCCCGGTCCACCAGCTCCACCGCCGTGTTATGGCGAACCACCATCCGCTCGGCGATGTAAGAGATCGACGATTCCTTGTCCGTCGGGACAGTCGCGACCACCTGCAACAGCTGATACTGCTGCGCTGAAATACCCGCCGCCTCTGAAGCGGCCTCGCTGAAACTCACAAATCGCCGCAGCTGGTAACGAAATTCAGCCAGATCAGCCAAGCTTTGCCCAATCCAGAGATGCTACTTTCGCTTTTCGAAGAGTCGTCATAATATCGTAATACGATTATATCGCATTACGACGTTTACCAGTCTGAACCGCGGATCGTCTCCCGGCCTTGAATGACAGTAAAATAGAGGATGCAAACACTTCCCAACCCTTTGGAGAATCCACTCTTGATCGCCCGCTACACTCGCCCTGCCATGGGCCGCATCTGGTCCGACGAGAACAAATACCGCTGCTGGCTCAAGGTCGAGGCCGCCGCCTCCCAGGCCCTCGCACGCTTCGGACTCGTCCCGCAGGAGGCCGCCGACGCCATCCGCGACAAGGGCGACTTCACCGTCGACCGCATCAACGCCATCGAGGCCGAGGTCAAGTCACGACGTCATCGCCTTCACCACCACCGTCGCCGAGCACATCGACAACCCCGAGCACTCACGCTGGCTGCACTACGGCCTCACCTCCACCGATGTCGTCGACACCGCGCAGGCACTTCAGATCAACGAAGCCTCCGGCATCATTCGCGCCGGCATCGTCGCGCTCTCCGACGTTCTAAAGCGCCGCGCCCTCGAGTTCAAGAAGACACCCATCATCGGCCGCACCCACGGCATCCACGCCGAGCCTTCCACCTTCGGCCTCAAGTTGCTTCTCTGGTACTCCGAGATTCAGCGCAATCTCACCCGCTTCGACGCCGCTGCCGAAGATCTCCGCGTCGGCAAGCTCTCCGGCGCCGTCGGCACCTTCGGCCACCTCAAGCCCGAACACGAAGAGGCCATCTGCGCCGAACTCGGCCTCAAGCCCGCCGACATCGCCACGCAGGTGCTCCAGCGCGACCGCCACGCCGCCTACATCTCCACGCTCGCCGTTCTCGCCAGCTCGCTCGACAAGATCGCCACCGAGATCCGCCACCTGCAGCGCACCGAGGTCCGCGAGGCCGAGGAGTTCTTCTCCGAGAAGCAAAAAGGCTCGAGCGCGATGCCGCACAAGCGCAACCCCATCACCAGCGAGCAGATCTCCGGCCTCGCCCGCGTCATGCGCGCCAACGCCCAGACCGCGCTCGAGAACGTCGCCCTCTGGCACGAGCGCGACATCTCGCACTCCTCCGCCGAGCGCGTCATCTTCCCCGACTCCACCATCCTCGCCGACTACCTGCTCGCGAAGACCACGAACCTCATCGAAAAGCTGCTCGTCTATCCCGCGCGCATGCTCAAGAACCTCGAGTCCACCGGCGGCCTCATCTTCTCCGGCCAACTCCTGCTCGACCTCGCCGAATCCGGCATGAGCCGCGAAGACGCCTACCGCCTCGTCCAGGGCCACGCGATGAACTCCTGGAAGAACGACCTCGTCTTCCGCGACGAGATCGCCAAGGTCCCCGAGATCACCGCCCGCCTCTCCCTGAAAAGCTGGCACGCGCCTTCGACTACAACCGCCAGTTGGCCAACGTAGACGCCATCTTCGAGCGCGTGCTAAAAGAATCCAACTAGCTTGGCCTCATACCTTGCGGTTATTGCCGCCGTCCTCGTAGCTGCAGCTTCGGGGCTGTCGTAGCTGTTGCTGTGTTCTTGCTCTTGCACACCAATGTCGACCTCGGCCGCCCTATCAAAGTTGTGACCGACATGGAGCAAAGTCGCAAACTCGATTTTCAAGCCACCGACGAATCTTCTCTAACTTCTTCACCCGATCTGCGCAAGGAATGTATTATTCGCTAGGTCGCCCGACAACGCGCCAAAATCCCGATACCTGGAAAAACTAGTACGTGAATTTCCTTCGAACTTTCCCAAGAATACTGACACTCCTGATCGCTGTTGTAACTCCCGTTTATGGTCAAGGTCCTTCCACATCAGACCAGAAGCCCATTACCTTTAAGATCGAAACCAAATTGGTTGCCGTCACTGCTCTCGCCCGCGGCGAATCCGGAGAAGCCGTTTCAGGCCTTACTCGGCAGGATTTTCTTCTCAAACAAGACGGCAAACTACAGCCAATCACTTATTTCTCCCCAAGTTCAGACCTGCCGCTCACGCTCGCTCTCCTGGTGGATACCAGCGGAAGCCAACGTGACTTCATCCCGGATGAAATCGCTGACAGTGGAGTTTTTTTTCGCGCCCTAATGACGAGGCCTCAGGATCGAGCTGTCCTCATGCAATTTGATAGTGAAATATTAGAACTGGCGGAACTGACAAATTCAGTGCCAAAGCTCGAAGAAGCACTCTCCAAACTCTCCGGCAAACGCGGCGACCTCGCTGGCGGCACCCGGCTGTACGACGTCATTAGTGGTGTATCGCATCTGGAAATCGGCGACCAGTTAGGTAGAAGAGCGATGGTGATCCTCACCGATGGAGGCGATTTTGGGAGCGAGACCAAGTTAGGTACGGCGATCGCTGAAGCCCAACGAGCCGATATCATGATCTACTGCATCTACTACAGCGTAGGTGGCGGAAATAAAGGTGTATTGGAACGACTCTCGAACGCAACTGGTGGGCGTGTCTTTTCGGTCGGTCCAAAGATGTCTCTCAAACAGATCTACACCGCCATAAATGACGACCTGCGTATGGCATATGAGCTCGGCTACCGGCCACCTGATTCCCCTCCAAACAAGTTCCACAAAATCGAACTCCGCGTTTTAGATAAAAAGCTGACTATTCAGTCGCGTAAAGGTTACTTCTCGAAATAAGCATTTGTTAAAAGACAAGAGTCATTTTTAGCACACCAACTCCGGAGCTTTAAATGTCGGATCTAGTCCAAATCGTAGACGCCGCCCTGGTCTCCGCCGCCCAACGCAGCGGGCCACACCTAGTCTGCCGCCCCGGCTGCACCCAATGCTGTCACGGCGTCTTCCCCATCTCCCAACAGGACGCCGCCCGCCTTCGCGAAGGCCTCGAGGCACTCGACCAAACCGACCTGCAACGAGCAGCACGCATCCGCACCCGCAGTAGCCGAATCCCTCACCCGCCTCGCCCCACTCTTCCCCGGCGACCCCACCACCGGCATCCTCGACGAAGACTACGAAGACGCCCCCCTCTTCGCCGACGAATCGAAGACGCATCGGTGACAACGAACCCTGCCCCGTCCTCGACCCCACCACCGGCACCTGCGATCTTTACGCCGCGCGCCCCATCGTCTGCCGCACCTTCGGCCCTCCCATGCGCACCGCCGAAGGCGACCTCGCCACCTGCGAACTTTGCTACATCACCGCGACCACCGAAGAGATCGCCGCATGCGAACTCGACCCCACCATTCCCCCCCAGGAAGCAGCCAGCAACGAAGCATTCAACGCTGCACACCACACTCACGGCGAGACCATCATCGCCTACGCCCTCCGTGGCGCATGAGCGATAATCATTCTTGTGCCTGAACCCACCGCAGCCACGCGCAACATCACCCTCGCCGTCACCGGAGCCAGCGGCAGCATCTACGCCGCCGAGATGCTGCGCGCGCTCGCAGCCGACGCCCGCGTCGCTCACATCAACTTCGTCGCATCTGAAAACTCCCTCCGCGTCTTCGCTGAGGAGCTCTGCACTCAGCGGACGCAACGAGCTCGCCGAAAAACTACTCGGCGCACCCAGCACAAAACTTCGCCAGCACGCCGACTCCGACATCGGCGCCAACATCGCCAGCGGCAGCTACCCCACCGACGCCATGATCGTTCTTCCCTGCTCCATGGGAACGCTCGCCGCCATCGCCAACGGCCTCGCCTCGAATCTCATCCACCGCGCCGCCGATGTCTGCCTCAAGGAGCACCGCGCGCTCATCCTCTGCGTACGCGAGACGCCCTTCAACCGCATCCACCTGCGCAACATGCAGCTCGCCGCCGAAGCAGGAGCGACCATCTTCCCCGCGATCCCCAGCCCTCTACAACCACCCGCAGAGCACCACCGAGATGGCACGCAACTTCGTCCACCGCGTCCTCGCGCACATCGGCCTGCCGCAGCCCGGGCGCCTACCAGTGGAAGCCCGACGTCGATTAGACTCGAGATTGGATCAGTGTGAACTCGGCACGGTCTTCGCTGCGCCTGCACGGGCTGCTGAGCGTTCAAAAACTTCATCCGTAGCCTCTGCCACCGGCTGCCGAGCACTCCAGCGGAGCCAGATGCCCGCATCCATCAATCACAACCAGCGACGAGTCCGGAATACCCTCATGAATCGTCTTGCCCACTGACAGCGGAATCAGTTCATCTTCCGCGCCCCACACCACCAGCGTCGGCTGATGAATATCATGCAGCCGGAAGTCCAGCAGGTCGCGCCCGCTTGTCATCGCCGACATGCTTCGCTGGATCACCCATCCATTCCTCGCAATCTTCTCAGCACTGCACGCATCACGAAATTCGGCATCGGACCCGGATGCGGCGACAGGATCTTCATGCAGCCGCGTAACACCCGGCGCATCCCCCGGCACAAACAGCTCCGGTCCGAAGTTCGCCGGAAAGTAGATTCCCGCGCTGTCATAGACCACCAGCCGGTCCACCATCTCCGGATGATCCAGCGCCAGCTTCATCGACACCCATCCGCCCATCGACCACCCGCCCACATCCGCCCGCGTGACGTGCATCGCCTGCATGAACGAGACGACCGCAGCCTCCTCCATCGCAATCGAGTAGCTCGCATCCGCCGGCTTCGACGAGCGCCCATATCCGGGAAGGTCCGGCACGTACACATGAAAGCCGCTCGCCGCCATCGCCGGAATCATCTCTCGCCAGTCCTCGCCCCGTGCGCCCAGGCCGTGCACCAGCACTAGTGGCGTCCCACCGCCCCCTTTGGTTCTGCCTCGAAGTAGTGCAGCCGATAGCCGCCGGCCTCAACGTACTCGCTCTTCACGCCTTCGCGCCACAGCTGCCAGCCGAGTCTGCTGATCCACCACCCACAGCGGATTGAAGTAGAAGACGAGACCCGCAACCAGCACGAGCACGACCACCAAACCGCAGAACCCAGCGCACAGCCTTCATCGTTCCGTCGTCTCCGCGAGCTTCAAAGCTCTTCGATCACGCCCAGTGTAGACGCGCCCAGATCGTACTCTCCGGAGAAAATCTCCTCGCGCGTTACCCACCGCGCCTCAGCGGCATCATCGCCGCAAACGAGCTCAGCACGCGCTCCTCAGCCACGCACATACCACTCCACCAGAACGTAGTGAAACCGCACGCGGCCATCTTCATCGCGATGAATGCGGTCGAGCGTTGTGATGATCTCCACTGGCTGCACGCGTATGCCCGTCTCTTCGAAGACCTCGCGCGCCACGCCTTCAGCGGTCGTCTCGCCCAGCTCCAGCGCACCACCCGGCAGCGACCACGCGCCCAGCATCGGCTCACGGCCGCGACGAATCAGCAGTATCTCCGCGCGCGCAGAACAACCGCCGCCACCCCGACAATCGGAGCCTGCGGATACTCCCGCCCACCCTCGCTTCTTCGTCGCCTGCGTTCACTTCAGTGGCTTGCCAAACTCTTCGCTGAAGACCGTATGGCCCATCTCAAAACGGCCGCCGTTGTACTTGTCCTGGCCCTTCATGATGCCCAATGCCCAGCAGAGCCACTACCCAGTAGCTCATCGGCAGACGCAGCACCTCGTGCACCTTCTCCTGTTCGAAGCCCTCCATCGGAGCCGTATCGTACCCCATCACCTCGGCCATCAGCATCATGTGGGTGAACGCGATCATCACATGCTTGTTCAGCCACGCATGCATCTCTTCGGTGGTGAAGCCCCGAAAGAAAGTTCGAGACACTGGTCCGCGCCTGTGCCGCATAGCTCTCCGGCATCCCACCTTCGCGCCCCTGCTGCAGCATCAGGTCCAGATCTTTGCGCCAGCCATCGGCATCGCCACAGGCCACAATCACCAGCTGAGGCCTCTTCCACCTTGGCCTGGTTATAGCTCGCGGCGCGCAGCCGTCTCTTCTGCTCCGGCGACTGCACCACAATAAACCGCCACGGCTGCATGTTGTATCCGCTCGGCGCATGAAGCCCCGCATCAAGAATCTGCCTCAGGTCTTCCGGCAGGAATCGGCGTCCCATCAAAACTGGGTGTGGCGCGCCGCTCCTCAATCGCCTGGCTTAACGTCTTCTTGATCTTTGCCATCGTTCGCGTATATCTCTTCACTAAGATGTTCGCTTCGCCTTACAAAGCAGTACCGCACATTGGAAGACGAAGGCGTCTTCAAGATAGCATTCCAGCTCAAGCTACTGAATCTCAGCCAATGTAAAATCTGTTTCCACTCTTACAACAGGCTCAATGAATCTCGTTCATCGCCAGCTCCGTCGCATACGGATTCTGCCCCGGAGCCTCAGCAAAGACCCACACTCCATGAAAGCCCTTGCGAAGTTCCGGATACGCAGCCACCAGTGCATTCATCGCATCAGTGTTCCGCTTCTTCGCCGCTACAGGATCGCCAATCTGCTCCACCTTCAGCCGCGCCGTCACATCCAGCTTTTCTTTCGCCAGCGAATCATCCACTCCTAGCCCGGTAAAGTGGTACTCCGCGCCATCGGCTCCCTTCACCACCAGCGGAGCCTCCGGACTCACTCCCTCCGACGCAGCCGGCGGCGTCGCTGCACGTCTGCTCCGTTCGTAGTTTTTCAAGGTGGGTGCTCTGAGATCAATCCCCGTCGGATTCAGCAGCGCTTCCGCCTGCTGGTAGTAGAGCCATGCGTTCCACTGCTCCTTGCTCTTCGCCATCCGTGCGCGCTTCGGTCCAGTACCACAGCCCATCGTGTCCGGCTGCAGTCATTGCCCGCGGATAGAAGCCAGCCATCTTCCACTGCCCACCATCCTGCTGCATCAGAAACGACAGCCGCCACGGCGCCGCAATTCCACGCGCCTCGACAATCGCAAATCCATACTTACCCGGCGGCAGACGCTGGAATCGAAAAGTCCACCTCTGCGATCGACTTATTCAACGTGCAGGCAAACATGCGCATTCGGGGCAGTTCCATCGGCGGCTCGCTTCAGGTCGCTCGCGTCCAGCAGATATACCTGCTCCACCACCATAGCCGCGCCTTTTACCTTCGCCGAAGAACTTCCCACCGCATTCTGTATCGCTCTGAAGTCCTTCGCATACTCGGCGATCGTCAGCCCGCGCAACCCGTCAGCATCGTTGGCCAGCACCTTCTCCGCCATGCCATGCGCTGCCGCGGCCAAACCCTCACGATCCGCCGGCGTCATCGCCGATTGCGTCGTGCAAGTCTCGCCCCCTGCAACAGCAGGCATGGCGATCAATACCGTCGCCAGCGCCCAACCCATCAATCCGTATCGCTTACTCAGACCCCGCATACGTCCTCGCAATCCCTCGCAGCCGAATTACGACACAAGTCTAGTACAGCGCGAAGCATCTCGCCTGCCTTTGCTCCGAACGCGATACACTGTCAGCGCCGCAACGTTACTTTTTCTCTTGCTGCGCGTCGTATCTATGCCGAGCCGCAAACTGCATGCGCCCCCTACTGCCAACTCGACTGTCCATGCTGCTGCTGCTCGCTCGTGCCTCTGTGCGCTCAATCGAAAAACCACTCGCGAACTGCACAGCAACCCCCGCGTGCTTCCCGCAACTCCCCCGACGGACGTTCCGGCAGTTCCACCGCCACCGCCCACTCCCGCACAAAGTCCGGCTAGTCGCGCGAATGTGTCTTACACCGCGAGCCAACTCACCATCTCTGCCTCCAACTCCAGCCTCAACCAGATTCTCCGCGAGGTCTCGCGGCTAACCGGAATCAAAGTCACCGGAGGTGTCGCGGAGGAACGAGTCTTCGGCGATTACGGGCCTGGTGAACCCGCCGATGTTCTCGGCAAGCTGCTCGACGGCACCGGCAGCAACATGCTCTTCGTCTCCAGCGTTGATGGCAAAACGCCCGAACTCATCCTCACTCCGCGTACTGGAGGAGTCACGCCTCCCAACCCGAACGCTTCGCGCTTCGACGATAACGCGGACGCGGAAGATGAGTCCCGCCAGCAGGTCACCCCTGCCCCGCAGCCGTCTGAGTCGCAGTCTCAGCCCGCTCGCCCAAATCCCGTCGCCACTCCGATACAACCGGCGCAGGCAGCAGGGGATGCGAACGCTCAATCTCCACAGCCCACGACGGCACCAGCTGATCCGAGCCAGTCCCCCAATGGAGTGAAAACTCCTCAGCAAATTTACGACGAGCTTATGCGTCTGCGCCGCCAGCAGCAGACACAGCCTCAGTAGCAGTTACTAACTAGCTTTTTGTTGGAATACTCCGGAAAGATCGGCCGAAACTACCCCTCAACAACCTGTGTGGAGGCCACCACAGCACCTGCCTGCCGCTCGGCTGCCACCTGCTTCGCATGCATTCGGAAGACCCTGAACATAGTGACGCAAATTCCGTGTGCTGTCAGCACACCCAAAGCCAGCGACGCCAAAACCGCAGAGACCAACACAATCGACGAGTTCACTTCCACTCCCTCACGGCCTCAGCCTGCATATCCGGCATTGAATCGGTCCGTTTTCCGTAGACTATTGTGTCAAAATACCGCTCAATTACAATGCCCGGGTGCGTTCGTAGCTATTGCACCTTCGGATACATCCGATCCCACTCCGGTTGTACGGTCATCTGTGCTCAGCCTGATTCCTCTCAATCACAGCTGGTTGGTGATCATGCTGCCCGGTTATCGCCGGCACGCTCTGGCAGAACGTCAGGAGCCTTCGTCTGGTCATACCTCCACGCTCCTCAATCCCTGTTCCAAGACAATCAAATCGTTCGCTTTAGCACCTCCTGACACCCCGTTGCCAGCACACCCGCTCCGCCCAAAGCCAAAGATGCCGTATCCTAATAACTTGGCCGCAGAACGCCAAACATCGTCTATGGGCACCACTCCGACCGCTCCCTCGAAGACTCCCCGCACCGCCGCCGGCATCACGCACATCACCGTGCGCGGAGCCCGGCAGCATAACCTGCGCAACGTCTCCGTCTCCATCCCGCGCAACACCCTGACCGTCGTCACCGGCCTCTCCGGCTCGGGCAAATCCTCTCTCGCCTTCGACACCATCTACGCCGAGGGCCAGCGCCGCTACGTCGAAACCTTATCGGCCTACGCCCGCCAGTTCTTAGATCAGATGGAGCGGCCCGACGTCGACTCCATCGACGGCCTCTCCCCGGCCATCTCGATCGAGCAGAAGACCACCTCCCGCTCCCCACGCTCCACCGTCGGCACCATCACCGAGATCTACGACTATCTCCGTCTCCTCTACGCCTCCGTAGGCCAGCCGCACTGCCCCAACTGCCACCGCCCCATCTCGCGCCAGTCCGCCGACCAGATCGTCGAGCGCATCGTCGCCCTCGCCCCCGGCGAGCGGATCACAATCTTGGCTCCCATCGTCCGTGGCCGCAAGGGCGAATTCCGCGAAGAGCTAGAAGCCCTCGACCAGCAGGGCTTCCGCGCCCGCGTTGACGGCGAGATGATCGAGATCACCGACGGAATGCGCCTCGAGAAGCGCAAGAACCACACCATCGAGGCCATCGTCGACCGAATCATCCTCAAGCCGGTGCCGCCGGACAACACGTCTGCCGCGCTCGCAGGCGCGGCGCCGAAATACGATACCCGCCGCCTCGAGGCCTCCGTCGCCAAAGCGCTGCAGATGGCCAACGGCCTCGTCCTTATCGGTATCCAGGACCCGGTCACCCGCCATCAGGAGGAGACACTCTATTCCTCTTCGATGGCCTGCCCCGACTGCGGCATCAACGTCCCCAAGCTCGAGCCGCGCAGCTTCTCCTTCAACTCCGCCTACGGAGCCTGCCCCGAGTGCCACGGCCTCGGCAGCATCTACGACTTCGATCCCGCCAAGACCATCACCGACTGGTCGAAACCCCTGCTCGATGGCGCCATGGGCCCCGGCTCCGCCTCCCAGTACCTCCTGCGCCTCATCAAGCTCGCGGCTGAAAAGTACAAGATCAACATCAATCAGCCGTTCGACAAACTCACGCACGAGCAGCAGAACCTCTTCCTCTACGGCCCACCCAAAGGCGAGGCAGGACGCACCGGCTTCCACGGCATCTTCGCCTACCTCCGCGCCAACCTCGAAGACACCAAGTCCGAGGGCTATCGCGAGTACATGATGCAGTACATGTCCGCGACCACCTGCCCCCGCTGCCACGGCAAGCGCTTGCGGCCGGAATCCCTCGCCGTCACCGTCAACAGCCAAAGCATCGCCGACTTCACCGGTCTCTCACTTGAGCGCGCCCTCACCAGCGCGCAGAAGATGAACTTCACCGGCCGCGAGCGCATCATCGCCGACCGCCTCCAGCGCGAGGTTATCGAACGTCTCGAGTTCCTCAACGCCGTCGGCCTCGGGTACCTTTCGCTCGATCGCTCAGCCGCAACCCTCTCCGGCGGCGAAGGCCAGCGCATCCGTCTCGCCACGCAGATCGGCTCACGTCTCCGCGGCGTCCTCTACGTCCTCGACGAACCCTCGCATCGGCCTGCACCAGCGCGACAATCAGCGCCTCATCTCCGCGCTCGAAGACCTCCGCGACCTCGGCAACACCGTCCTCGTCGTCGAACACGATGAAGACACCATCCGCAAAGCCGACTACGTTCTCGACCTCGGCCCCGGTGCCGGCAAAAACGGCGGCCACCTCATCGCCGACGGCACGCCCGAGCAGATCATGGCGAACGATGCCTCCATCACCGGCAAATACCTCGCCGGCAAGATCGACATCGTCACCCGCCCCACCCCTAATCAGGCTCCCCGTCCACTCACTGGCAACTGGATCACCGTCGAGAACGCCCGCGCCCATAACCTCCAGAACGTCACCGCGCACTTCCCCCTCGGCGTCATGACCGTCATCACCGGCGTCAGCGGCAGCGGAAAATCAACCCTCGTCAACGACATCCTCTACCGCGCCCTCGCCAAGGAACTCTACGGCTCCCGCGAAGAGCCCGGCCAGCACGGTCGCGTCCGCGGCATCTCCCAGATCGATAAGGTCATCGAGATCGACCAGTCGCCCATCGGCCGCACCCCGCGCTCCAACCCGGCGACCTACACCGGCGTCTTCTCCGCCATCCGCGACATCTTCGCCATGCTCCCCGAATCCCGCGAGCGCGGCTACAAGCCCGGCCGCTTCTCCTTCAACGTGCAGGGCGGACGCTGCGAGGCCTGCCAGGGCGAAGGCCAGCGCCGCATCGAGATGAACTTCCTTCCCGACGTCTACGTCCTGTGCGAGGTCTGCAACGGCCGCCGCTACAACCAGGAGACGCTCGCCGTAAAGTTCAACGGCTACTCCATCGCCGACCTGCTCGACCTCGCCATCGAAGACGCCGTGCCGATCCTCAAGGACATCCCCACCGTCAACCAGAAGCTCCAGACGCTGGTCGACGTAGGCCTCGGCTACATCCATCTCGGCCAGTCCGCCACCACGCTCTCCGGCGGCGAGGCACAGCGCATGAAGCTCGCCCGCGAACTCTCCAAGCGCCAGACCGGACGCACCCTCTACCTCCTCGACGAGCCCACCACCGGCCTCCACTTCGACGACGTCCGCAAGCTCCTCGAGGTGCTCCACCGCCTCACCGACCTCGGCAACTCCGTCATCATCATCGAGCACAACCTCGACATCATCCGCAACGCCGACTACATCCTCGACCTCGGCCCCGAGGGCGGCGAAGGCGGCGGCCAGATCATCGCCCACGGCACCCCCGAACAGGTCGCCACCGTCAAAGGCTCCCACACCGCCGCCTTTCTGGCCCGCCACTACACCCCGGCCCAGCTCGCCGGCAGCCGCAACGGAACCAGCCACGCGGGCCCCCAGCCCGCCGGAATCGCCGCCGCCGCCGATCCCGACAAGAAGGCCAGGGGCAAGTTCGTTCCGCCCGAGAAGAAAACCGGCGTCCCCACAGCCCGTGCGTCTAAACTGAGCGAGACAACAGAGTCTTCGAAGCCCAGGAAAGCCGCAAAGAAGACCGCTGCTAAAGCCACCAAGAAGAAGGCATGAGCCAACCTTCCACACCACCGCTCCCCGACGACCTCTCCCGCGTCTACTCCACCCAGCCGCCGGTCCCTGCACTGGACTCGTTAGACTCGCCTGTGATCCCGCCCGGCGAGGCCATCATCATCGAAGCTCCTCCGCCCTCTGTCGCCCCCGGCCCCGGAGTTCCCGCCCGCGTCCCTCACATCGGCCACGCTCTTCTCTTTGTCTCCTTCGCGGCCATCATGCTCTTCTTCTTCTCGGCCCTGCTGGTCGGCTTCAGCCACCCGACTGACGCGCAGAAGATCGTCACAGCCATGATGAAGCCGAAGATCCTCATCACCGTGCAGGCGCTCGCCTACATCGTCACCCTTATCGCGTCGTACTTTTTCTTTCCCCTCCTCTGGCACCGCCCCTTCGGCAACGGCATCCAGTGGGACTTCGCCACCGCCCGCCGCAACGTCCTGAAGCTCGTCCCCATCGGCCTCGTCACCGGCTTCGCCGTTCAGGCCTTCTCGTCCCTCATCCCCGTCCCCAAGAACATCCCCATGGACGACTTCTTCCGCACGCCATCCGACGTCTGGCTCGTCACTGCCTTCGGCACCCTCCTCGCCCCCATGGCCGAGGAGATCTGCTTCCGCGGCTTCCTGCTTCCCGCCTTCGCCATAGCCTACGACTGGCTCTCGCTCCCCAAAACCCCCGCCGCCCGCGAGCGTTGGCACATCACCACCAACCTCACCCTCGCCGCCTATGTCTTCGGCACCCTGGTCTCCAGCATCTTCTTCGTCCTGCTCCACGCCGAACAGCTGGCCCACGCCTGGGCCGCCTTAGGAATCCTCTTCGTCGTCTCCCTCATCCTCACCGCAGTCCGCATCCGCACGCGCTCCGTAGCCAGCTCCACCCTCGTCCACGCCTGCTACAACGCCTCCGTCTTCCTCACACTCTTCATCGCCACCGGCGGCTACCGGCACCTTGAGCGACTCGCGCGTTAATGGCAAACATTCGCTAGGTGGATAACTCAGACCAGTAATTCCAATTTCCTCCTTGTGGATGGAGGCTTACGCCTTCCATGACAATAGTTCGAAGACGGCCATGCACATCATCTGGAGGTATTGCTCTGTGGATCGAAATCATTAAATCCCCTACCAGACAGAAGCCATTTTTTGCCTTGGGTCTAAATAACTGTTGCAGTGTTATCGGCTCGTCAAGCTGTTTCACCCAAGAAGACACAGTCAAAACGTCCTTCCTGGCAGCATCTCCACCCGCAATGGAAAAGATTCCCTCACGTTCGAAGGCCCAGGCATCGACGTCGTCTTTAAACTCATCGAAACTGGCCTTCCCTCTATTGATCGCTTGTACTTGCGACTCAGCCTCAAATGGGATTACTTCTCTTACTACTCCCTTTTGAATAACGGCGATCGGGCAAATCAGCTCACCTGCTCCCAAGTCCGAAGCAATCCAAGCAGCATGAGCTAAGACAAACCCCCCATATCGTAGAGCATCTTCCAGAGCCGACGTATCTGAAGCTAAGACGAAGGCCTCGAACATCGGTCGCGGAAGCCAGGAAGATTAAGACCGAATCTCCCCTTGGATACAAAGTCGCTATCAAGTCATTTATAGTCTTCGATTCAGACTCGGTCCCCAGTCCATAGAGGCTCGAATCTCTTCCAGTAGTACCAGGCCAGAAATAACTCAATCGCTACCACAAACGGCCCGCTCGTAAACGGCTGCCGCTCCAGCAGTGTGTTGTAGAGCGGGATCACGACGATCGGGGGGGCCAGAAATATCAGCCCCAATGGAGCTGTTCGATCAAGCAGCAACAACAGGCCCCCGATCAAAAAACACAAACCAAGCAGCGGAAGCATGAAACCACTCGCATGCAACGCCGCAAAGAACGCCGATGACTCTGGCGTTCTCCCTTCGGGCATCGGCGTGAGATGAAACATTGCGTTGAAAGCCACAAACGCATAGAACAACCCCGCGAACCACCGCAAGCCAAACGCTATCCGTCCCGCAGCAACGCTTCGTTCCATATTTCGCCTCTTTTGAATTCGAAATAATCGATTGGCCCGAATCTTGGTCGCATCGCTTAAACCCGTAAAACAAAATCCCAATCGGCTCTCGCCAACGCAGCGATCATACGGTACCCAAAGTTCAACCTCGCTTATAAGTCAACGAATAAACAATCGGACTAGAAAGCCTCGAGATCGTCAGCGTCACCTTCAACGTCAACGTCTGCCCATCCTGCGACAACGTGAACTCGTTCTGCCGCCTCCCATCGCTCGACACAAACACCTGCGTCAGCCGATCCCCCGCAATCACCTGCGTCAGCGTGCTCGTCTTCCCGTTGTATACATAATCCGCAGGCTCGCCCTTATCGCCGGAGAGCATCACCGGCCGACCCTCGGGAAGAACCTTGATCTTCCCCGGTTCAAACGAGATGACATACGAAGCCAAAATCTGCGTCGTCGCGTTGATTCGACTTCGTGCCGTCGATCGAGTGAAAGCAGACATGCTCTGAATTCCCTGTTCAATCGCGGCCTTCCGCGCATCGTCTTCCTGCGTACCGCCCGCATATTTATACGTCCCGGCAAACTTCGCCCGAGCATCGCCTGATGCCGCCTGGCCCCATCCACCCACCGTGAGCCCAACTACCGCACAAAGAAACAAAGGCCCAGCCACAAACCTACGCAAAACCAGCATGATCTTCTCCGTTTTAAAGATTCAGAATCGCAGGCCCCACCGCCGTCGTCAGAATACTTCAGCCATCTCCGCGCAGGACAAACATCTACACGCGCTTACAATCGATCTCGAGGAGACCCACCCAATGCGCTTCATGATCATCCGCAAATCCGACGCCAACATGGAAACCGGGGCCCTCCCCGACAAGAACCTCCTCGCCGCCGTCGGCCAGTACTACGAAGACATGCGAAAGGCCGGCGTGCTCCTCGCCGGCGAGTGGCTTCGCCCCACCGCCAAGTCCGCACGCATCGTCGCCACCCAGAACAAGCAGACCGTAGTCGACGGTCCCTTCACCGAGCTCAAGGAGCTCATCGCTGGCTTCATCCTTATCGAAGTCCCCTCCCTTGAAGAAGCCATCCGATGGGCCCGCCGCTGCCCCACCCTCACCGGAGCCATCGATGCCCAGGCCGAGGTCCGCCAGGTCCTCGAAGCCTCCGACTTCCCCGCCGACTGCGCCGAACCCCTCACCCTCCACGCCTCCCAACGCATGGCCACCGAAGCCGAAAAGCTCCTGCAAACCACCTCCGCTTAACTCTCCGCCACCCTAAGGGGTGTCATCTCGGTCGAAGCGGAGAGACCTTCTTCTCGACGACATCCCATCCCCTCACAAATTTCCCTCCCAGTCCTGTCGATTCCATCCCTCCCCAAACGACATATAGGTGAACCCCCAAAAGGGAGGGACGCCATGCAATCCACCACCCGCTCCGCCATCGCTCTCTTCGCCACGCTCTACCTCTTCGCCCTCCTCAGCGGCTCCCCCACCGCCCTCCTTGTCTGGGAAAATATCTTTCAAAGAAATCTACCCACCGTGTCGATCTCCGTCGTCCCCGTTCGACGTACCAGTAGAGCGGCAGAAACCGGAATCCGGATCTCCCTCATCGACAACACCAAGGAGCGCACCATGCAGATCAACACCTACCTCAACTTCCCCGGAACCTGTAAGGAAGCCTTCGAGTTCTATGCCCGCGTCCTCAATGGCAAGATCGAAGCCATGATGAACCACGACGAGGTCCCCGCTAGTGCCGGTATGCCCGACATGGATCCTGAATGGCGCAGCAAGATCATCCATGCCCGACTCGCCGTCGGCAACAACGTCCTCATGGCCTCCGACGTCCCGCCCAACCGTTTCGAGCCCGCCCGCTCTTTCTCCGTCAACATCGGACTCACCGACGCCGCCGAAGCCGAGCGCATCTTCACCGCTCTCTCCGAGAACGGCCGCACCATCATGCCCCTCCAGCAAACCTTCTGGGCCTACCGCTTCGGCATGTGCTTCGACCGCTTCGGAACGCCCTGGATGATCAACTGCGAGCAGCCCGCCGCCTGACAGATTCATCGTCCCTCATCAAGCCCACCGTAAAAGGAGAGATTAATGCGTTTCCTCATGGTCTACCGTCCCGCCGACATCACTGCTGCAGAAGCCGGCGCCCCACCCAGCCCCGAGATGATGCAGAAGATGGGCGTCCTCATGCAAAAGAAGATAAGCGAAGGCAAGCTCCTCTCTACTGAGGGCTGCGCTCCCACCGCCAAAGGCGCGCTCGTTGGCCTCAGTAAAGGAAAGCTCTCCGTCGTTGACGGCCCCTTCTCCGAAGCCAAAGAGATCATCGGCGGCTTTGCGCTCTTCGAGTTGAGGTCGAAGCAGGAAGCGATCGCCGAGGCACACGAGTTCCTCGAAATCGCCGGAGATGGTGTGGTCGAGGTCCGCTTGATCCATGAGCAACCCGGCCATCTCGACTAAGTCAAAAATATCTAAACCATTACTTTAGGAGTATAGGATATGCGATTCATGATGCTGATGATTCCAAAAGGCTACGAGTCCGCCGAAGCGGGCGCGATGCCCTCCGCCGAAGCCGTCGCCGCAATGATGAAGTACAACGAATCCCTCAAAAAGGCCGGCATCCTGCTCTCGCTCGACGGCCTGCACCCGCCCTCCATGGGAGCCCGCGTCACCTTTCCTAACGGCAAGCCCGTCGTCACCGACGGCCCCTTCGCCGAAGTGAAAGAGGTCCTCGGCGGATACTGGATGATCCAGGTCCGCTCCCGCGAAGAGGCCATCGAGTGGGCCAAACGCTGCCCTGCCGGTCCGAATGAGACCATCGAGATTCGACAGGTCCAGGAGTTCACCGACTTCCCCAAGGATGTCCAGAAGGAACTCGAGGGTTTCACAGAGATGCAACCGCATCTCACTCATGGCAAGGCATCCTGACATCTAGACCATTTCTAAGGAGAATTACCTGATGCGTTTCATGATCATCATTAAGGCCACGCCGGACTCCGAAGCCGGAGACAACCCGGACCAGAAGCTTCTCGAAGAGATGAGCAAGTTCAATGAAGAGCTCGTCGCCAACGACATCATGCTGGCCGGCGAGGGCCTTCAACCTTCTTCCAAGGGAGCTCGTGTGCACTTCAAGGGCGGCGACCGCATCGTCGTCGATGGTCCATTTGCGGAGACCAAAGAACTCATCGCTGGCTTCTGGATCTGGCGGTGCCAATCGCTCGACGAAGCCATCTCCTGGGTCAAGCGCTGCCCCAATCCCTTCAACGAAGAGAGCGAGATCGAGATCCGTCAGATCTTCGAACTCGAAGACTTTGGTGAAGAGCTGACGCCCGACCTCCGCAGGAGTGAGGATAAGATCCGCAAGAAGATCGCCGCCCGCAAGAACAGATAGAGCAAAAAGAAACTAGGACAGGCGTCATCCTTCACAAAAGCCGACGGCGTCAATCGGCCTTGTGAAGGATTGGCCTCCTGTGTCCTGAAAACTCAACCCATACTCGTACATGGAGAATCCCATGCCCGTCACGACCGAAACCGCTCCATCCAAAACCGCCCGAAACACCGGCTACGTCCTAACGGCCCTCTTCGCGCTCTTCATGCTCATGGACGCCGGTATGAAATTCACCCACGCCGCAGCCGTCATCGACGCCAACAATCAGCTTGAATTCCCCCTGCGCCTCGTGCCCGCAATCGGCGTCCTCGCCCTGGTGTTACTGGCCCTCTATCTCATCCCGCGCACGGCCGTTCTCGGAGCCATCCTCTTCACCGGCTACTTCGGCGGAGCCATCGCCCTTCAACTTCGTGTCGACAATCCTCTCTTCTCCCACACCCTCTTCCCCATCTACATCGCACTCTTCCTGTGGGGAGGCCTATGGCTCCGCAATCCTGTCCTGCGAGAGATCTTCCCCCTGACGGCATCTGATCCAAACCCACCGGTCTCGAAGAAGCTCGTTTGGACCGGCTACGTCCTTACTGCGTTAGGCGCTCTCATGATCCTAGCCACCGCCGTCATCAAGCTCACTTACGTTCCATCCGCCGGCTCACCTCCGCCAACCTTTCCCCTACACCACATACCCCATCTCGCCTATCTTGAGATTCTCCTGGCGATCCTCTACCTCATCCCGCGCACCGCTTTCCTCGGCGCCGTCCTGCTCTCCGGCTACCTCGGCGGAGCCACCTGCATCAACCTCCGCTCCGGCGAATCTCTCGCCGCTTCCCTCGTTCCCGTCGTCATCAGCATCATCCTCTGGGCAGGACTCTGGCTCCGCAATCGTGGCATTCGCTACCTCCTTCCTGTCGAAGGGTTGCGCACCTACAAGCGCGCCGCATAAACCTCTCCGCGTTCCACAAACAAAAAGGCGCGGCATCAGCCGCGCCCTTCCCTTTTGCAAAACGAACCGTCCTAGCCCTGCGGACGTTCCTTCAGCAGCATCCATGAAGCCCCAAACTTATCCCGCAGCATCGCAAACCGAAATGCAAAGAACGTCTCCTGGATCGGCATGAACACCTGACCACCGTCTGACAGCACAGCGTAAACACGCTCTGCCTCCTCAATCGAGTCCAGCATCAGCGACAGATATGCACTCCTCATTGGCTCCGCGTTCGGAATGTCGGCCCCCATCAGAGATGTGCCTCCGATGTTGATCGACGCGTGCAAAATCGCATCCTTCCATTCCGGTGGAATGCTCGGGTTCGGCTCCGGGGACTCCCCATGTTTCATCATCATCACAATCTTCCCGCCAAGGTGTTTCTCGTAAAACTGGAATGCCTCGGCACACTTGCCGGCGTAGTTCACATAAGTAAGCAGCTTCATCGTCTTCCTCGCTCTCCGGCGCAGCAGCGCCTACTCTTATGTCGACTGACACGATCCAAAACCGACAAGACTCTCGAGAAAATTTCTTGAAGCGGGATCGCCTTGCCACCTCTCCGTCAAAGGTGGTCTCATCATCTGTGATGCAGGCCGCCAGCACACCCAATTCACACGACATCCACCGCTCCATCGACGCCGTCTGGCGCATCGAGTCCGCCCGCCTCATCGCCGCCCTCACCCGCATCGTCCGCGACGTCGGCCTCGCCGAAGACCTTGCCCAGGACGCTCTCGTTGCCGCGCTCGAACGTTGGCCACAAACCGGAATCCCCGACAATCCCGGCGCCTGGCTTATGGCCACCGCTAAACATCGAGCCATCGACAACTTGCGACGAAACAAGCTTTTAGACAGAAAACATGAACAAATAAGTTATGAATTAGAAGGCGCCCACCAGCTCACCCCCGACGACATCAACGCCGCCATCGACGCCCCCATCGCCGACGACCTCCTCCGCCTCATCTTCATCTCCTGCCACCCCATCCTCTCTGCCGAATCCCGCGTCGCCCTCACCCTCCGTCTCCTCGGCGGCCTTACAACCGACGAGATCGCCCGCGCCTTCCTCCTCTCCGAGCCCACCGTCGCCCAGCGCATCGTCCGCGCCAAGCGCACACTCTCCGACGCCAAAGTCCCATTCGAAGTCCCCCGCGGCGACGAGTTCATCGCCCGACTCGCCTCCGTCCTCCAGGTCGTCTACCTCATCTTCAACGAGGGCTACTCCGCCACCACTGGCGACGACTGGACCCGCCCCGCCCTCTGCGAAGATGCCCTCCGCCTCGGCCGCATTCTCACCGAACTCGTCGAGGGCGAGCCTGAGGTCCACGGCCTCGTCGCCCTCATGGAGATCCAGGCCTCGCGTCTCCACGCCCGAGTCACCGCCAGCGGCGAACCGATCCTCCTCCTCGACCAGGATCGCGGGCGTTGGGACCAGCTCCTCATCGGCCGCGGCCTCGCTGCCCTTGCCCTCGCACAGCAGATCATCGCCCAGTACCGCACCCAGCCCGGCCCTTATGTCCTCCAGGCCGCCATCGCCGCCTGCCACGCCCAGGCCGCGGCTCACGAAGACACCGATTGGCATCGCATCGCCACTCTTTACGCCGAGCTCAATCGCATCACTCCCTCACCGATCATCGAGCTCAACCGCGCCGTCGCCGTCTCCATGGCCTCAGGCCCCGCCGCCGGACTCCCACTCGTAGATGCTCTCGCCGACGACCCCGCTCTCAAGAGCTATCACCTGCTCCCCAGCGTTCGCGGCGACCTTCTCCTCAAACTCGGACGTCACTCCGAAGCCCGCGCCGAGTTCGAACACGCCGCCTCCCTCGCCCGCAACAATCGCGAACGTGCCCTGCTCCTCTCCCGCGCAGAATCCTGCTCAGAAGCAGCGAAGAGCACGTAAAATCAAACAAACGCACGATCGCAGCGACCTTATCGTTTCCCAGGACCCTTTGTGCTTCAAACCAATCCGCCCGTGCGCGACGATCGCAAGCAGACGATCCCCGCCGGCTCCTCTCGAATCCACAGCACCGGCGAAATGGCCGACCGCATTCGCTCCTTCGACTGGAGCACAACTCCCGTCGGCCCCATCGACCACTGGGAGGACACCCTCCTCATCACGGTCAATGTCATGCTCGCCTCTCGCCATCCCATGTTCCTTTTCTGGGGAGACGATCTCATCCAGTTCTACAACGACGGCTACCGCGCCACCCTCGATGATCAGCAGCACCCCCTCGCCCTCGGATATCGGGGTTCTGAATTCTGGGCCAGCATCTGGCACATCATTGGCCCGCAGATCGACTCAGTAATGCAACGCGGCGAAAGCATTCTCGTCGAAGACGTCTTCTTTGCCAACCGCCACACCCTCAAGCACAAAAGCTCTTACTGGACTTACAGCTACACCCCGGTCCGAAACACCGCCGGAGTCATTCGCGGCACATTCGTCGTTTGCACCGACACCACCGACGCCGTCCTCGCGCGCAATCTCGTCAACGAGGAGAAACAACGCCTCGCCGATCTCTTCCAGCAGGCTCCCGCATTCTTCGCCGTTCTGCGAGCTCCCGATCATGTCTTCGAGATGACGAACGAGCCTTACCAGCAGCTCATCGGCCACCGAGACGTCATCGGCAAGTCGCTTAGGGAAGCTCTGCCTGAGGCCCATCAACAGGGCTTTACCGCGCTCCTCGACGAGGTCTACCGCACCGGTCACGCCTACGTCGGCCGCGCCACTCCCGTCGAGCTCTACCACAAGCCCGGAGCCGCCTCCGAGGTTCGCTACCTCGACTTCGTCTACCAACCCGTACGAGTCGCCGACGGCAGCATCTCCAGCATCATGGTTCTCGGGGTTGACGTCACCGAAGGCCGCCGCGCACAGCAGCTTCTCCTCCGCTCAGAAAAACTCACCGCCGTCGGACAGCTCGCAAGCACCATCGCGCACGAGATCAATAATCCCCTCGAATCTGTTACCAATCTGCTCTACCTCGCGCAACACAGCTCCGACGTTCCCGCAATTCATGGCTATCTTGAAACCGCAGAAGAGGAGCTGCGCCGCGTCGCCGCCATCACCTCGCAGACGCTCCGCTTCCACAAACAGCTCTCCAGGCCCTCCGCACTCGACGCCGAATCTCTCTTCACCAACTCACTCGCTGTCTATCGGCGTCGCCTCTCGAACGCGAGCGTCACAGTGCATCAGGATGTCTCCAGCGCAAAACCGGTCCTCTGCTATGACGGAGAGATTCGGCAGGCCCTCAACAACATCATCGGCAACGCAATCGATGCCATGCCCACAGGCGGTGTGCTCACACTGCGCGCCACACAAAGCATCGACTGGCGCACTGGCCGCAAAGGACTCTGCCTCACCATCGCCGATACCGGCTCAGGCATGGAGCAGCAGACCCTCAAACACATCTTCGACCCCTTCTTCACCACCAAGGGAATCCGCGGAACCGGTCTCGGCCTTTGGGTGACCCAGGAGATCGTCGAACGCCACAAAGGCCGCCTCCGCGTTCGCAGCAGCCAGCGGCCCGCCGCACACGGAACGATCTTTACGCTCTTCCTCCCGTTTGAAGCAGTTCAGCGATAGGCACCCACTCATCAAGTGGGTGCCTACCGCACTGCCTACGGCTTCACGCTCTCCAGCGTCCCCAACGCCAGCAGCCCTTGGTCGATACTGATCGACACCACGCGATTCCCATCAACCGCATAGTTCACGAACGAATTCGCCTGGGTGAATGACAGCGCGTTCAGGCCCGTAAACGAGACCCCTCCCGAACTGTTCGTCGTTCCCGACAGGCTCGTGGCCGGGTTCACTGTTCCGCCATTGTTGTAATCAGTCGACCCCGTGTACGTTCCAGAGCTAATCGTCACTGGGCCCGCCGCGCTCCATGGGGTTCCGTTGTTATTCACCAGGAATCCCATCGACGTCAGTCCATATGCTCCAGACAGCGTTGGCGAAGATGCCGTCTGTAAATACGCAGGTCCAGCCGATACTTGCAGAGCTGTCCGCGCCCATGATCATCGCGTTGCCGTTTCCATCCAGATAGGCCTGGAACAATAACGTGTCTGTAATGGGCGCTAGTGTAACGTTGCTCAGCGTCACTCTTCCGGTTGGATCTACCGTATACGTGCCACCCTGAATCGTTTGCCCGCCGAAGGTGGTCAGATCGTTTACAGCCATCGATCCCGATAACGAATTATCCGAGTTGAAGGCAATGGCGCCCGCAAGATTCAAAATGCCATTAGCGTCCACACCGGAGCTACCGAATACATACGTCTTCCCCGATATGCTCGCCTGGGTGAAGTTTCCGGTGTTGGATCCCTGTCCCAGCGCCATTCCTGCGAGGTTGAAGCCAAGGTTGTCCTGTTGGCTCTCTATCAATTGAATCTGATTCGGCCCGATGATGTAGCCGGTCAGGATGAAATCCGCCAGACCCAACGCAGGATCGGGCGTCAGTGCGATGCTTATCTTTCCGAAAGAATCCGGTGCAGTCACTGAGCCCGCCGTGAAGACCTGTTTCGATCGGTTATTCGCCCCGAAGTTCACATCGAAGACACTCGCCGTCGTCGATATCGTCGTGCCGCTGATATTCAACACGCCGCCCAGCGCAGTCGCTAGCCCAGCACCACTGCTGTCAAACCCAATGCCCGCAATCAGGAACGCATACCCGCCAGAAGGAGCAGCCTGGCTGGTCTGCAGATCGATCGATCCTGATCCCGTCGCGAATCCGTCAAACTCGGTGATCAGAACTCTTGCCGTTGACGTCTTCACGCCGCGTAGGGTCAGGACACCATTGTTGCCGAGATTGGTATTGCTCGTCGAAAGCACGATCTGGATGTTGCCATTCGCGACATACGTCAGGCTGCTGCCCGTAGCATTTACCTGAGTGTTGGTGTACGCGATCGTCGAGTCGCTGAAGTCCTGTTCTCCGCCCGAGACCGCACCGCTCGCCACCGTGAATGCGCCCGCAAAGAATGCCGCGCCGTTCGCGTCTTGAGCCGCCCAGTGATAGATGTAGGTCCCATCGGCTAACGGTGGACCGCTCGGAGTCGCGATCGTGATGGTGGCAGATGCAGTCCTCGTCGTGTCCGTCACTGAAGTCGCCGTCACCGTCACTGTGTTGCCGCTGGGGATCACAGTAGGAGCCATAAACGTCGTGGCCCCTCCGCTCGCCGTCTGCGCCGGGTTGAACGAACCGCACGAAGTGCTGCCACACGTCACCGTCCACCTCACTCCTGCGTTCGGAGTATCGTTCGCAACATTCGCGATAATGCTCGTCGTCACGTTTACCCCTAGTGACGTGGGTGGCTGCGACGCGAACGTTACTGCAATCGGCTGGCCCGTAATCGTTATCCCCGCTGTGGCTGACTTCGTGGTGTCTGTCACCGACGTCGCCGTGATTGTCACCGTGCTCCCCGTCGGGGTAGTCGCCGGAGCCGTATACGTCGTCGCAGCTCCGCTGGCCGTCGTCGCTGAACTGAACGACCCGCACGAAGAGCTGCCACACGTCACCGTCCACGTTACCCCGGCGTTTGCGCTGTCGTTTGCAACATTGGCCGTAATGCTTGTCGTGCCCGCAGGTGCCAGCGAGGACGGGGGCGGCACCGTGAACGTAACCGCAACTGCCAGCGGCGCCGTGACCGTAATCGTCGCAGTCGCGGTCTTCGTAGTGTCCGCTACCGAAGTCGCTGTCACCGTCACCGTATTTCCTGTCGGAATCGCAGAAGGTGCGGTAAACGTCGTCGCCGTTCCACTCGCCGTTGACGTCGGATTGAACGACCCGCACGCAGAACTGCCGCATGTCACCGTCCAGGTCACCCCTTTGTTCGCGCTATCGTTCGCCACGTTAGCCGTAATATTCGTCGTCGCGGCAGTAACCAGAGACGTTGGCGGCGCCACTGCAAATGTGACCGAGATCCCCTGTCCAATCGTAATCGTCGCCGTAGCGGTCTTGGTGCTGTCCGCAACCGAAGTAGCCGTCACTGTCACCGTGTTCCCGGTCGGAACCGTGGAAGGCGCGGTAAACGTCGTGGCCACTCCACTACCCGTCGAGGTAGGGTTGATCGAGCCACACGCCGAACTACCGCACGTCGCCGTCCAGTTCACACCCTTGTTGGCGCTGTCGTTCGCAACATTCGCCGTAATGCTTGTGGTTGCTCCCGTAGTCAGAGATGAGGGTGGCTGCGCCGCCAAAGACACCGAGATTGTTTGCACCGGCGGACTCGGATTCGAGCCCCCCGACCCTCCACATCCCACCATCACCAACACGAGGGCTACCACAGCAAGTTGCAGAGAAAATGAACGTAGGCTTCTCATCGTGCACCTCCGTTCAAATCGTTCTCAGCATGCTTCGGCGTCGTCGACCCGCCATTCGGCCTCATGCGAACAGGCAATCCACTCGAACTACGCACCTCAATTGTTTGTCCCCCCACCACTACCTCGCGAGCCAGCAGATAGTCCTGCCCCGCGATCGTTCGCACCATCCCGGTTACCCGAACCGTCTCGCCCGCTCGCAGCAGATCTCTGGACTTCGGATCCAGTCCGCCTCCTGCATTCACCGTCAGATCGTGTTGCGATCCGGTCATCACAAAGTTCAGTCCTGCAGGAGCTCCGTCTGGCTTCTTCGCCAGAACTTGCCGAATCACGCCTCCGACGGTCGTCTCATCGCTCGGGTTCCACCTGCCCAGCGACGAGCCCGTCGTCGATCCACTCGGCGGTGGACCGCCACGACTGCTCTGACCCGCGGCCAAATTTGCCGCCCCACCCAAAACCAGAACCACGCAGAGAGAAACAACCGTAGTACGGGAAGACATGACAACCTCCTCAACCTGAAACCCGAATGGATTCGCCAGACCTCATCGCGACGCCTGGAAACTGACCCAACATGACCCTGGAAAGGTAGACCCGTAACCCAATAACCCGAACATGAGACCAAAGTATCGTCCCACAACTCGATATTTTCTTATCTTTTGCAGTACGTGGTTTTACAGAAATTTTCCAAATAGGCTGCCTGCCCGTCCTGCCTCCCGAACTCCAACTTCAAATCCCGGGGATGATGCTCCCGGAACCTGCATCCCCTAAGCACTGATAAACAGTGGAAAACGTTCCAATCTCCTCGAAGAAAACTCATGCTAGACGCCTTGCGAACCAGAAGCAACCGCCAAGCTAAGCGCCTGAAATCGAAAGCTGGCCCGAGCGACCTCCTGCCCGCGGAATCCATTAAATCTTGTCAAGTCCCAATATCGTGGAACTCTATGAAAATAAGAGAAATACAAGTTGCCGATTAATTACCTCCAACTCGCTACAATAGTAAGAGTGGAAGAAACAGAACAGCCCCAAAGAAAACCTCGACATCAAGCTAACGATCCTGAATATTTTGAGTTGATCCAGACCTAACTAATCTGTTTCCAAGATCTTGCGCAAATAAGTACGGGGGAGGCTATCCTGCAAACGCATGCCAGCTGACAACAAAACCGACCTGCTCAATCTCATCGCGACCCACTCCTTCCGCCTCGGCGACTTCACCCTCGCCTGCGGCCAGAAGTCCGACTACTACATCGACTGCCGCACCACCACCCTCCACGCCGAGGGCGGCCGCCTCTCCGGCCTCGTCCTCTACGACCTCATCGCCGAGCACTTCCCCCAGGCCGAGGCCGTCGGCGGACTCACCATGGGAGCCGACCCCCTCGTCTCGAACACCGCCAGCGCCTCCGCCTGGCACCACCTGCACCACCACCGCGACGCCCTCGTCCACGGCTTCCTCGTCCGCAAGGCCGAAAAGACCCACGGCACCGGCCGCCTCCTCGAAGGCTTCCACAAACTCGGAGCCCACGTAGTCATCGTCGACGACGTCTGCACCACCGGCGGCTCCACCATCACCGCCATCGAAGCCACCACAAGCCTCCGGCATGAACGTCATCGGAGTCCTCTGCCTCGTGGACCGCGAACAAGGCGGCCGAGCCAATATAGAAGCCGCCGCCCCCCACGCCCCCTTCTACTCCGTCTTCACTGCCACCGACGTCCGCGCCGCCCACATTGCGCTGCAGCAAAACAAGTAAACTGGAAGAGACATGATTCCCACCCTCGAATGGCTCCCCAACGGCGTTAACTTCCTCGATCAAACCAAGCTTCCCCTCGAGGAGACCTACGTCCTCGCCACCGACTACCAGCAGGTCGCCACCGTCATCCGCGACATGATCGTCCGCGGCGCGCCCGCCATCGGAGTCTCCGCCGCCATGGGCGTCGCCCTCGGCGTCAGCCAGTCGAAGGCCACCGACATCGCCGCCCTCAACGACGAGGTCGCCGTCATCTGCGAAGACCCTCGCCGAGACGCGGCCCACCGCCGTCAACCTCTTCTGGGCCATCGAGCGCATGCGCGACAAGTACAACGCGCTCGCCGCCGCAGGCACGCCGATCCCCGAGATCAAGGCCGCCCTCATCAAGGAAGCCCAGCAGATGTACGACGAGGACATCGCCGCCTGCAAGTCCATGGGAGCGCACGGCGCAGCCCTCCTCCCGCAGGAAGGCACCGTCCTCACCCACTGCAACGCCGGCGCCCTCGCCACCTGCGGCTACGGCACCGCCCTCGGCGTCATCCGCGCCGCCGTCGAGCGCGGCCACAAGATCGACGTCTTCGCCGACGAGACCCGCCCCTACCTCCAGGGCGCCCGCCTCACCGCCTGGGAGCTGCTGCACGACAACATCCCCACCACCGTCCTCTGCGACAACATGGCCGGCTCGCCTCATGCGCCAGGGCAAGATCCAGGCCGTCATCGTCGGCGCCGACCGCATCGCCGCCAACGGCGACACCGCCAACAAGATCGGCACCTACTCGCGTCGCCGTCCTCGCCAAAGAGCACGGCATCCCGTTCTACGTCGCCGCCCCGCTCTCCACCATCGACGTCGACACCCCCGACGGCGACGCCATCCCCATCGAGCAGCGCGCCGCCACCGAAGTCACCCACTCGAACGGCAAGCAGATGACGCCCAACGGCGCCGCCATCCAGAACCCCGCCTTCGACGTCACCCCCGCCAAGTACATCACCGCCATCATCACCGAGCACGGCGTCCTCCGCGCCCCCTACGACAAGAGCATCCGCGAGATGTTCGAGAGCAGCCAAGCCGGAGCTGACGACGGCGTAAGCCGCGTCAGCCCTCAGCTAACCTTTGGCTAAGTAATAGACCCACTCCACCTGGACCAGCGCCAGCGCCACCAGCCCCACCCATCCGGGCCACCTGCGCTCCACTCCCGCAGACGCTTCGCGTGCCTTAACGCCCAGCAGCGCCAGCGGAGCCATTACAGGAAAGTGATACGTCGGGTGCGACATCGTCACCCAGTAGGGCAGGCTGTAGAGAAAGATGGTTCCTCCAAGCAGCCACGTATCCCACTCGCGCCAGAAACCCAACGGCGCGCAGGCGATCCAATACACCGCGAACCCCGCGATCGCCAGAAAGCAGACTGCATCGAGCGCCAGAACCGGCGCGAACAGCTTGTGCATCCATCCCGGAACCGACCGCAGGTTCGCAGCCGTAAACGTATCGAAGCCCCAGTAGCATCGGACCCGATTCACCGTCCGCAGTACGAACGCGCCTGGATTGTGCTCAACATACGACACAGCAAGCTGCTGGTAGGCAGCCGAGCGCCGCTCTGCAGGAAGCGCCGATACCCGATCCAGCGTCGCCGCATACTCCGGAAAATCCAGAATCTCCTCCGACCCCGGCTTGGCATGCGAACCGAAGTACCAGGTCCTGTACATCGGAGTCCAGGGATTGTTCCCGTAGTAGAGATTTTGCCCGTTCGAAGTGTTGACCACCCACTGCCCGCTAAGCTGATGCGCCCGTACCATCCAGCCGAAGATCAACAAGCACCCCAATGCGACGGCAGCTACCGGTCCCAACAAGCTCTTGCGCCGAATGACAACAAGCGCAGGTAGCACCAGTAGCAGCGGCAACACACTCGGTCTCACCAGCGAGAGGACACCCAGCGAGCCTCCGAGCATCAGGTACTCTCCCCAACCAGCGCCCTGCGCGCAACGAGCAGCGGAACTCATTGCCAGCAGCAAAAGCGCCGCGGCGGGCATCTGCGTCATTGGCTCAATCGAGAAATGAATCTCCGCCGGCGCCACCGCAAAAACCAGTAGCACTAGCCACGCGATTCGCTTCACCCCGACAGCAACGGACAGCCGCCACAATCCCCAGCAGAAAAGCACCCACCACGTCAGCATCGAGGTCCTCAGCACCGCATCCCCGGCTGAGAGAAACGGTGCGAGGTATAACGGAAGTCCCGGTGGCCAGTACGGCAGGAATCGTGCTCCACTCGCGAGCAACTCCGCCATGTTTTTGTAGTCAGTTGAATCGGAGACTAAGGGCTGGTGTGCGCCGAGCAGCAGAGCCACTAACCGAATCCGCGAGGCTCAGAACCACCACGAACGCAAACGCGCGCTCGGGTGAAACACGAGGATTCCAAAAGGCCTCTTCTTGCTCAGTCGTCGTTGCCGATTCGTACCTCGTGAGGTTTCCAGTCACAGAGAATTCCCGCAGTCAAAGAGTCGGTGCCAGTCGTCATCATCATACGTTGCGTCTTATCAGTAGTCCTGAAAACTTCAGTCGATGTCCGATCCGATGCACGCCCGCAGGGAAAACCTTCTACCCTAGAGACAGTAGAGTGCTTCCCCGCATCCTCAATCCGCGCAATCGCTCTCTTCTTCGCGGAGGCCTTCTGGTTCTCCTCAGCTTGGGAATTACTCTCTTGCTCTCGGACTTTCCGAACAACCGCGCCAATCCCTTCATCGTTCTTCCCGCGTTCGCCGCTATAGCGGGGACTGTCGACCACCTCCGCTGCATGCGAACCAAATGGAGCTGGTATCACGGAGGGGTGGTTCTACTGATCTACATGGACATGATGGCCATCAGCATGATCCTCTTCTTTCTGCTCTATCCCTACGCGATTAGGTCCGTCATAACGCAGTAACATTCGTACAACTGGACTTCGCTCCCTCACAAATTGTTCTGGGACGTGCCTCCTTTGCTGTATTCTTTTGTTCGAAAATCGGGCTGGAGACACAATGCTCTGTCACTTCGCTGTGCTTACTTTGCTGACGTCGACCCTCTTCGCACAAACCTCCCTTCCGGATTCAAAAGGACCACAAGCCACACCTACCCTCAAGACGAATACTCAGCTTGTAATCGTCGACGTCACCGTCACTGATTCGCATCATCAGCCCATCCATAACCTGAAGGCCTCCGACTTCGTCGTACTCGAAGGCAACGTTTCGCAGACCATTAAAGCTTTCGAAGAGCATGCGTCGGCTAAGATACCCGCTAACGAACCTGCAAAGCCCCTTCAAGTCTCCCTCACTGCCTCCAGGCGTTTTTACTAACTTTTCCCCTGTTCCTGCTAAAGAGACGCTTAACGTACTTCTCCTCGACACTCTCAATACACCGCTCAGGGATCAGGTCTTTGTTCGCGCTCAAATCAAACAATATTTGAAGAACGCGCCGGCAGGTACGCGCATTGCAATCTTTGGTCTCGCAACCCGTCTCTACCTCCTGCAGGGTTTTACCTCTAACCCGGATATTCTCAGAGCCGCGGTCGACGAAAAAGGCAGCTCAAAGGCCTCGCCCGTGCTGAACGACGCCGTTGGCGGGGGTAATGGTGCTGTTCCTTTATCGCAACAATACGACGAGGGCTTTGGAGGTCTTAATGACCCGCTAGTGACTGCAGTTGTAACCGACCTGAAGCAGTTTGAAGCCGAGCAACAAAGTTATCAGCTTCAGCTCCGGGCGCGTTATACCCTTGGCGCTCTGAACCAGCTTGCTAGATATCTGAGTGGCTTGCAGGGTCGGAAGAACCTCATCTGGTTTTCCGGATCGTTTCCTATCAACATCCTCCCTGATGGAGATCTTAAAAATCCCTTTGCCATCGTTGCTGACTCAGAAGATGAGTTTCGCGCGACTATCAATCTCCTCGGGCGCAGCCAGGTGACTGTATATCCCGTTGATGCCCGCGGCTTGGTGGGTTCACCTACCCTGAGCGCTGCCAATTCCATCAACACCTCCCTCAACGGCAGTTACGCCCGCAATCCTGCGAACTTCGGTAAGGACGAGAATAAGTTTTACAACCAGATGGCTGACGACCATAGCACCATGTTGCAGATGGCCGAACAAACAGGTGGACACGCCTTTATCAACACAAATGATCTTTCCCGGGCTGTCTCCGATGTCGTTGAGGCGGGATCAAATTACTATACGATCGCCTACTCTCCGGCGAATACGAAATGGGATGGGCATTATCGCAAGATTCAGGTCCGAACACTCCAAAATGGCTTCAATCTTGCCTATCGCCGCGGTTATTATGCCGATGACCCGCAGGCCTCACGTCGCAATTCCACGTCAGGAGTTGCACCAGCGCAGCCACTCAATTCATACGACCCGATGCACGCAGCCATGATGCATGGCGCTCCTGATCCCACACAGATCATCTTCCAGGCTCGGGGTGTACCTGCAAGCGCGTCCACGGAAGACAAACTTGACACAGGAACTGCTGCAGGCCCTGATTCTTCCAAGCTGAAACCGCCTTACCGTCGCTATAACATCGTCTTTGCCGTAGACCCCCGTCATATCCATTTCACTCAATCCGCCGAAGGAAACTATATTGGCGAAATTCAGTTTGTAACTTTTGCCTACGATCAGGATGGATATCTCATCACTCGCGCAGGAAACGAGGTTCACACAAAACTACCGCCTAGTGAATATGCAGCACTGTTTCACGGCGGCCTCCATTTTGTGCAACAAATTAGTGTTCCCGACAAGGGAAATTACTACCTTCGCATCGGCGTTCATGACATGGATGGAGACCATGTCGGCGCGGTTGAATTTCCTGTCGCCGCCGTCCGAAATCTTCCTCCGGAGTCAGTGAGCGGCCCTGCACCGGGAAATACCCAACGATAGAATTTGCGGGCTCTGAGGCTGATCGAAGTGCTCGGCCTACACGTTATTTTTGGTGTCCCATGCACTGCCAGCTTCGCATGCGGTGGTAGACTCCGATACACCAAATACGGTTCGTCGGAGACCCAAATGATTAAAGGCTTTCGCGATTTCATTCTGCGCGGCAACGTCATCGATCTGGCCGTCGCCGTCATCATCGGAGCTGCTTTCTCGGCCATTACCAAATCGCTCGTTGATGACGTCATCAGTCCTCTCATCGGTGCGTTCGTCGGTAAGCCTGACTTCTCCTCCTTCGTATTCAACATCGGCACTACACCAATCAAATATGGCAGCTTCCTCACTGCCTGCATCAACTTCCTGATCATTGCCTGCGTCATCTACTTCTTTCTCGTACTTCCGGTACAGAAGTTGCTGGCCCGCATCAAGGGTCCCGAAGCGGCAGCGACTAAGCCCTGCCCGGAGTGCCTCTCCGATATTCCCTTGGCGGCCCATCGCTGCAAGTTCTGCAGTCAGCCGGTAGCCTGAGATCTTCGCATCCTGCGGCTGCTCTGACGGCGCGCGAGCAGCGCAGGATGCGGTACTCTACCTCTACATTCCCCTCAGAGGTCTGCCCTTGCGCGTTGTCCGTATCCTGGCCTGCCCATTTCTGTTTACTGCCCTTGTTGCTTCGGCCCAAACGCCGCAGGTCTTCGGTTATCGCGACTTCACCCAGCAGGCCAAGTGGGATGCAGCCTTTCTTCCCGTTCCCGACGCGAAGCTCGCCGGCGAGCATCTGAAGACCCTGACCGCCGCGCCCCACTGGGCCAGCTCGCCGGAGGACTACGCCACCGCCGTCTACGTCGCCGACAAGTTCAAAGCCGCAGGCCTCGAAACCGCAGATCGTCCCCTACAAAGTCCTGCTCAACAAGCCCGTCAAGATCGAGATCGAAGCCTTCGACGCCAGCGGCAACAAGCTGATGTCGGGCCCGACCCCCGAACACGTCGATCCCAAGAAAAATGGCGGCGACCCCTTCCAGGACGATCCGCGCATCTTCCCGCCTTCAACGGCTCCTCTCCCTCCGGAGACGTCACCGGCGAAGTCGTCTACGCCAACTACGGCAATCTCGCCGATTTCAAGCGGCTCGCCGACATGGGCATCAGCGTCAAGGACAAGATCGTCCTCGTCCGCTATGGCGGCAACTTCCGCGGCGTAAAGGTCTACATCGCCCAGCAATACGGCGCCAAGGGCGTGCTCATCTACTCCGACCCCGCCGACGACGGCTACTTCCGCGGCGATGTCTACCCCAAGGGCCCCTACCGTCCTGACTCTGCCGTTCAGCGCGGCTCCGTGCAGTTCCTCCCGATCTATCCCGGCGATCCGCAGACTCCCGGCATAGCCTCCACGCCTGATCTTCCTGACTCGAAGCGCATCCCGCTCTCGACAAGCTCCAGGGCAACCAGCCCAGCATCCCAGCCAATCCGCTCTCCTACAAAGATGCCGCTCCCATCCTCAAGTGCCTCGGCGGGCCCGAGTCTCCGCGCGACATGGCAGGGAGCGCTTCCCTTCACCTATCACCTCGGCGGCACAAACAAGGTCACCGTCCACATGCACCTCGAGCAGGACACCGCACTGCGCACCATCTGGGACGTCATCGGCATCATCGAAGGAACCGACCCGACGCAGAAAGACGACTGGGTCGTCGCCGGCAATCATCGCGACGCCTGGGTCTTCGGCGCCGTCGATCCCAACTCCGGCACCGCTGCCATGCTCGAGACCGTCCACGGCCTCGGCGAACTCCTCAAGCAGGGATGGAAGCCGAAGCGCGCGCATCGTCATCGGCTCGTGGGACGCCGAGGAAGAGGGCCTGATGGGCTCGACCGAGTGGGCCGAGCAGCACGCAAGCCACCTTGCCCACGCCGTCGCCTACTTCAACACCGACGTCGGCGTCTCCGGACCAGACTTCAAGGCCGCCGCTGTGCCTTCGCTCAAACAGTTCGTTCGCGAAGTCACCAAGCAGGTTCCCTCGCCCAAGGGCGGCACCGTCTACGAGCAGTGGAAGGCCGCACAGGAGAATGACGCCGAACGTCGCATCGCAGCAAACTCGGGAACCGCACCTAACCCCGGCCCGACACGCTTCAACGCGCAGGTAGAAGACGATGTCCGCGTCGGCGATCTCGGCTCCGGCTCCGACTACACGCCCTTCATCCAGCACCTCGGCGTACCCTCGACCGACATCGGTTCCGAAGGCTCCTACGGCGTCTATCACTCCGCCTTCGACAACTACAACTGGTTCATCAAATTCGCCGACCCCACCTTCGTCTACGAGCAGCAGCAGGCCCGCGTCTTCGGCCTTGAGATCCTTCACATGGCCGACACCGACGTGCTGCCCTACGACTACCAGCTCTACGGCAAAGAGATCATCAGCTATCTCGATACCGCGCAGAGACACGCCGCGGACGACCAAGCTGAGTCTCGACTTTGCTCCGGCTCTCGCTGCTGCTCACCGCTTCGAAGCTGCCGGCACAGCAATCCGTACGCGGCAACTCGCTCCCCCAGCTGATTCGACAGCATCTCAATCAAGCCCTGCGCGGAGCGGAGAGCGCATTACTGAACCCCGATGGTCTTCCCCATCGCTCCTGGTACAAGCACACCATCTATGCTCCGGGCGAGTTCACGGGGTATGCCGCGGTCGTCATTCCCGGCGTCAACGAGGGCATCAGCGAGCCGGACGCCATACGCGCTCAGACCCAACTCGGTCTTCTCACCGACGCGCTGAATCGCTCCGCGGCGATCCTCGAAGGCGCCGCAAAGTAATTTGCACCTCCACCTATGAGATTCTGGCAGCCACTCACGATCACTCCACCTTGTTGCCACCCGCGATCCGAGTGGTCGAAGCGCTACTCGGACACGGAAGCTCGGGACCGTCCCGCCCGATACACAGTAGCCGTCGCGTCGACATACAACCAATGGGTCATCTAACTGCCCGAGGTGGGATGTACCCCAAAAGGTACCCGCATCATGATGCTGCTTGAGACGGTAAAACCGCCCCAAGGAGTCTTCCCCAATGGTCCACGACTTGGTTCTTGCCCTGGTATTCCTCGCTATGATTATCGCTCCTGCACTTCTGGCCATGCGCTCTGAGCGTGAGGAGAAGGACACCCTCTAAACTCTTCCTACATTTACCCTTCTCGCAATCTGCGCACGAAGGCAGCACGAGGTAATACAAAGAGGGCGAGCCTGAGGGCCCGCCCTTTGTTCCGTCTGGAGATACTTCAGCTGGGCTGTTCGGCTAGCGAGCCGCAGCTCGTCTCCTCGCGCCTCGCGAGGCCGACGTCGACCTGGAAACCGCGGACTTTTTCGCCGATGCGCTTTTAGCTTGGCGGGACAATGCCGATCGGGAAGTCGTTGACTTGAGCTCACGTTTCAGAGCATCTCCCGTGCTTCGGGAGCGCTTGGCGGACGGCTTCCTGCCGGAATGCTCCTGACCCTCTTCGTACTCTCGTTCAGCCCGTTTGCGCACCGTCTTCGATCCACTCTTTGGAGGCTTCAGCGGAATGCCCGCCCTCCGTGCCTTGCTTAGGCCAATCGCAATCGCCTGCTTGGCAGATCGAGCTCCATGCTTACCCTCGCGAACATGTTCGATCTCTTCATGCACGAACTCGCCCGCCGCTGTCGACGGGGCCTTGCCTTCGCGCATGTCCTGCTTTGCGCGCTCCAGAGTGTCTTTCTCTGGCATGGCCGTGCTCCTCTCCGCCGCACTACGCGGCACGTTCTAGTGCATTCGGATGCCCCCACCCAAGACACGGATGCCATCGCACAAAACAGGAAGGCCGCTCTCACGGAGCGGCCTTCTTCAATTACTAGGGTGAACTACCCGCGAAGCGCCATCTGCTCGGTAACGATCTGCGTCAGATCCGGCTTCTTCAGCCCATGCTCCCGCTCATTGAACTGATCCACCTTGCTCGACCAGTTCATGCGAGCAGAACTTCGGCCCGCACATGCTGCAGAACGCCGCTTCCTTGTAGTAGTCATCCGGCAGCGTCTCGTCGTGCATGCCGCGCGCCGTGTCCGGATCCAGCGACAGCGCAAACTGCTTGTCCCAGTCGAACGTGTAGCGCGCATGCGAGATCGCATCGTCGCGATCCCGCGCACCCGGCCGATGCCGCGCAATATCCGCCGCATGAGCAGCAATCTTGTACGCGATGATCCCGTCCTTCACGTCCTTCTCGTTCGGCAGCCCCAGGTGCTCCTTCGGAGTCACATAGCAAAGCATCGCCGCGCCATGCCATCCGATCATCGCCGCGCCAATCGCGCTCGTAATGTGGTCGTAGCCCGGAGCGATATCGGTCACCAGCGGCCCCAGCACATAGAACGGAGCGCCGTCGCAGAGCTCGACCTCCTTATCCACCTGCTCCTTGATCTTGTCCATCGGCACATGGCCCGGCCCTTCGATCATCACCTGCACATCGCTCTTCCAGGCCTCGCGCGTCAGCTCGCCCAGCGTCTTCAGCTCGGCAAACTGAGCCTCGTCGCTGGCATCCGCAACACAGCCCGGCCGCAGCCCGTCGCCCAGCGAGTAGCTGACGTCATACTTCGCCATCACCTTCGTGATGCGGTCAAAATTCTCATACAGGAAGTTCTGCTTGTGATGATGCGTCATCCACTGCGCCATAATCGCGCCGCCGCGGCTCACAATGCCGGTAATGCGCTTCGCCACCATCGGAACGTACTGGATCAGCACACCGGCATGGATCGTGAAGTAGTCCACGCCCTGCTGCGCCTGCTCCTCGATCACCTCGAGGTACATGTCGATATTCAGGTCCTCAACCCTCTTCACCCGGCTAAGCGCCTCATACAGCGGCACCGTCCCGATCGGCACCGGCGAGTGCCGCAGAATCGCCTCGCGGATCATCGGAATATCGCCGCCGGTCGAGAGATCCATCACCGTATCGGCGCCAAAGTGCACCGCCGTATGCAGCTTGCGCAGCTCCTCATCCACATTCGACACCAGCGCCGAGTTGCCGATATTCGCATTGATCTTGCACAGCGACTCCACGCCAATCGCCATCGGCTCCAGCTCAACGTGGTTGATGTTCGCCGGGATAATCATCGTCCCCTTGGCGATTTCGCTCCGCACCAGCTCCGGCGAAATCTTCTCCCGCTGGGCGACGAATGCCATCTCTTCGGTGATCAGGCCCTTGCGCGCAAAGTGCATCTGCGACATATTCCAGTCGCCCGTCCGCTCCGCCTCAGCCTTGCGCTTGACGATCCACTCCGCCCGCCCCGTTGGCACCTTGTATCCATTACCGTTCGTTCCATTCCCACCCGAATGATTGCTATGTGTGCTCATAAAGCCCTCTTTCAACGAATCGTTACGCCGCGCCGACGTATGACGAGTATATCGCTGTTGTATGGCCGTCATACGATCCGCTGCCATGAGCCAGCGGCCAACCCACAACGCTTGCCCGCATCCAACCCTACAGAACGCCCACGATCCGTGAGTTCGCCGGCGCACAGTCGCCGTTTCACCTAGCGAATCGTTTCTGCCATATGTGCAAACGCAGGCGCTCGTCTCCACACACCGAAATTACAAAGAAGCTCATCGGCGCAGCCCAGCAGGTCGAGCATTACGAGATCGCCGTATACGGCACCCTGCGTTCCTGGGCAAATCTTCTTGGGTTCTACAACGATGCTCAGATTCTCGAGTCAATCCTCAACGAAGAAAGGCAGCCGATAGATTGCTGAGTCCCATCTCGGATGGAGTCAGCATGCAGGCAGCCGCATAAATTACTCAACAAAAATTGCGCCGGCAGGTACACTTCCCTGCCGGCGCGTCTAGGAGACATTATTCGTTGCGCAGCGCTACCATCGGATTAATGCGCGACGCACGCCGAGCCGGGAGATAACCTGCCAGTCCTGCAACTGCACCCAACAGGAAGGCCATCGCTACAAAAGTGGCCGGATCGGTGGGTGCTGTTCCAAATAGCAACGAAGCAATCAGCTGCGCCACAGCAACCGATCCCACAACACCGACAGCAATACCAATTGCAGCCATCCGTAATGTCTTCGAGATCACTCCCATCTGCACATTGCCCGGTGACGCACCGAGAGCCATCCTCACTCCGATCTCTTGTGTTCGCCGGGTCACCGAGTACGAGATCACTCCGTAAATCCCCAGTGAAGCCAGCACCAGACCCAAACCCGCGAATGCAACTACCAGCATCATGAAGAACTGGCGTGGAGAGACAGCATGATCTACCAGCCGCTGTATAGGACGGAACTCCACAGCCGCTTGGTTTGGGTTGATCTCTCGCAGTGTTCGCATCACGCTGGAAGCCAGTTGCTCCGGCGGTAGCTTTGAGCGAACTACCAGCACTGCACCATCCGGCCCCCACTCGCTCCGCATCATCGGCAGGTACATCTGCCAACCCGATTTGCCTTCGACGTTGGTATCGCGCACATCGGCAATCACCCCGATCACGCGGACATCCGTTTTCCCAATCACCGCCATCTTTCCGACGGCATCTTCTCCTGGCCACAATCCCTTGGCAGCGGTCTCGTTCAACACCACGGCGCTTTCACCCTTGTCGTTGTCCTGCCAGGTGAAGTCTCTTCCTCGCAGTCGCATCCCCATCGCACTCAAATACCCCGGCGAAACGATGTAAACGAAAGCCCCTGGAAGCTCGCCCGGCCGGTAGTGTTTTCCCTTGATGAACGGCGATCCCCACGAGCGATTCCGGTCCAGCGGAAGATTATCGGCGAAGCCTGCAACGTCCACACCTGGTACCCCGCCAACTCGCTGCGCGATATTTTGTAGAATCGCAGTCCGCTTCTCGGTGCTGCGGCCATCGTCATAGTCAATACGAACAGCGGCAGCCGTAGTTGGTTGAAATCCTAGATCTACATTCAACACGCGCAGGAAGCTCCGCATCAACAACCCTGCGCCCACCAGCAGAACGCACGCAAGCGCTACCTCGGAGACAACCAGCACGGTGCGCATCTTTTCGTGTTGCCGCCCCTCTGTCGTTCCATGTCCGCCATCCTTTAGCGCCTCCTGCACGTTCGCACGAGAAGCCCTGATCCCGGGCACAAGCCCGAACAATACTGCCGTGGAGACGGTAATCAGCAGCGTCCATCCCAGCGCCGTGCCGTCCAGCCGCACGCTGCTCAGTAGCGGAAGCGCGATGGCGCCCTGGTGGGCGAGATATCGCAGGAGCGCATAGGCCAGTCCAAGCCCCAGCATGGCACCCGCACCCGCGAGTACCAGACTCTCTGTCAAAAGTTGCCGTATCAACCGTCCGCGGCCCGCGCCGAGTGCGGAACGCAATGCAAACTCCTTACTACGTGCCGCAGCACGTGCCAGCAGCAGGTTTGAAAGATTCACGCACACGATCAGCAGAATCAGCCCCACCGCGCACCACAGCACGATCAAGGACCGCCGTAGTTTGCCGCTCACATACTCCTTCAGAAAAACCGGGTAAGCGCTGTACTGCCCTTTCGAATCCGCAAACCGCTTGCCCCAATAGAACTGCGGAAACAGCGTCTTCGCCTCAGCGCGCGACTGCTCCAGCGTAACTCCCTGCTTCAATCTTCCTACGATAGCAATCGTGTTCCCTTGGAAACGGATGTCGTCCATGACCAAGGGCGTCAGTATGTCCACTTTCGCGCCGGGTGAAAATGCCGCGCCAAAGTCAAAGCTCTCCGGCAGAACTCCTGCCACAGTCGCCGGCTTGCCGTCCAACTCAATCGATTTGCCCACGATTGCCCGGTCCCCGCTAAACTGCCTCTGCCAGAACGCATATGACAGCATCACCGCCGGGGGTCCGCCTTTCAGCGACTCCTCTGCCCTGAACTGCCTCCCCAGCATCGGTTCGACACCGAGTACGTGGAAGAAGTTCCCCGCCACCATGATTCCCGTCACCGGCTTCGGAACTCCCCGTCCCGTCAGCTTGTAGTTGTCCTCCGTCGAAAACGCGAAGTAGCCCGTCACATCCTCGTACGACTTGTTCATCGACCGCAGGTCTTCATACGCATCCACCGAATAGGTCGAGCCCGACAGGCCCTTCGCATTCTCCGGCGCAATCCACACCAACCTTGAAGGATCGTAGAACGGAAGCGGCCGTAGCAAAATTGTGTTTACCACGCTGAACACAACAACGTTCGCTCCAATGCCGAGCGCCAGAATAAGAATCGCCACCGTAGCAAATCCGCGGTCGCGACTGAGCGTTCGCATTGTGTAGCGCAGGTCCTGTAACAACGTCTCCAACCCAGGCAGCCCACGCGATTCACGCTGCCGCTCCTTCGCCTGCTCCACTCCACCGAACTTCACCATCGCCTTCCTCCGCGCCTCTTCTGGCGTCATACCAATGCGTATGTTGTCTTCGGTCGCCATCGCAATATGCGACGCCACCTCTTCTTCGAGATCGCGGTCCAGAGGCTCCCTGCGAAAGAATGCTCCCAGCCTCGCCATCACGCGCCGCAGCGAGTCACTCATCCCCGCGCTCACCGCTCGACTCCTTCTTCGCTCATCGCCAGCACACGCCCCATCACGTTCGAAAGCCGCATCCAATATGCCGTGTCATCGGCCAGTTGCTTCCTTCCCCGCTTCGTAATCGAGTAGAACTTCGCGCGGCGGTTGTTCTCCGACGCTCCCCACTCCGCATCGATCCACCCACGCTGCTGTAGCCGCACGAGCGCTGCATAAATCGTCCCCTGATTCAGCAGAACCTCGTCGCCGCTCACCTGTTCAATGCGCCGCGCGATTCCGTAGCCATGCATCTCGCCCATTGCCGCCAGTGTCTGCAGCACCATCAGATCCAGCGTTCCCTGCAAAAGGTCCAGCTTCGCGTCTCCCATAAGTTTCTCCTGTGGCATTCCCACATCGCTACCTGTGGATACGCCACACGGAAACAAAAGGTTCCCACATCTGATTTTTTTTGCAGTCGTCAGTTCCCTGGCCTTCCGCAGGCTCCGCTATATTGGTAACTCCTGTTTTTGGCATTACTTCTCGCGGGCCCTCAATTTGCTACGAGGATCTCCCATGAATAAGTTTCTCTGGACTCAGCAGTCGAACTTCGGTCCCTCTCCTCGCAGTGGAGGCGCCATGGCGTTCGATTCCGATCGCGGGCGTCTTGTTCTGTTTGGCGGAAACTCCGGCACCAGCAGGCTTGGTGACACCTGGGAATGGTATGGCGGCTTCTGGACCCAAGTTGAAGATATTGGGCCTTCTCCTCGCTTTCTTGGCGCAATGGTCTACGACGTAGCCCGGAAAGTCTGCCTCCTCTTCGGTGGAAGGGATAACGACGAACACTTTCTCGGAGATACCTGGCAATGGGACGGCGTCAAGTGGACCCAACTTCTGGACTCCGGACCCGTCGGCCGTTCCAGCCACGCTATGGCCTTCGACATCGCTCGCGGCCGTACCGTCCTGTTCAGCGGACAGGCCGGCCCCACATCCAGTCTCGCTGACACATGGGAGTTCGACGGCGACAACTGGACACAGCAACAGGACGCGGGACCTCCATCCCGCGGCGGTCATGTTATGGCATTCGAGGACCTGAGTTCACGTACAGTCCTTTTTGGAGGAACCGCCCTCGACGGCACCAGCTTTGGAGACACCTGGGCCTGGGACGGTAACGAATGGAGACAGATTGCCGAGTTCGGGCCTTCGGGTCGTCTTGAGACTGCCCTCGCATCAACCCAGGACGGCAACCTTATCCTCTATGGCGGGCTTAAAACGATCTTCAGTAATGATCTGCTCTCTGACACATGGCAGTTCGAGGGCAAACGTTGGATTCAGGTTCAGGACATCGGCCCCGGTCCGCTCCACGAAGCTATGGCTGCTTTCGACAATCTTCGTGCAAAAGTGGTCATATTTGGCGGTATCGCCGCCAACTCTGCTGGGACGACCTCCTTTTCCGCCAACACATGGGAACTCTCAGTCGACGCTCTGAAGGTCGCGAGCCTTTCCTTCTCCGAGCCTCTCGTCGCCGGAACCCCGCTGCAACTCACCGTGGGGCTAAACCGCCCCGCCCCTTCAAGCGACGCCACCGTCAGCTTTCAAGGACCGATCTTTACCGCCGCTGGAGCTAACCTTCCCCCGCTCACCGTTCCCGCTGGCCAACGCCAGGCCCTCGTCACCATTGAGTTCGCGCCAAACCCTAATCCGGCGACCCTTACATTTTCGGCTTCCGTAGGTGACACCCCGCCCCTCTCAATCACAAGCGACGTGGCGGGTCATTAGCAACTGGATCTTCCAATTCTCTATAATGAGTACAGAGACATGTCAGCCCCTACCAAGAGCCCGCTGAAGATCATCGTCGCCTCGATCATCATCCTGGCGACCGTCGCATATCTCGCCTTCACCGGCGTGCGTGACAACAAGAGCTACTACGTTACAATCGGCGAGCTTCAGGGGATGGGCGACAAGGCCTACGTCCGCCACCTTCGCGTCGCCGGCAACGTTGCACCCGGCTCCATCGAGCGCTCGGCACCAACGCCAGCTTCACTCTCCTGGAACAAGGCAAGACACTCCGCGTAGCCTACAGCGGCACCGAGCCGCCGCCCGACACCTTCAAGGACGACGCGCAGGCCCTCGCCATCGGAACCTACGGCCGCGACGGCGTCTTCCGCGCCACGCAGCTCCAAGCCAAGTGCGCCTCCAAGTACGCCCCCGCGCCTGGACAGACAACGCCCGCCACTACCGCAAGCGCTATGCCTGTGTCACGCTAATACCTCTCACTCTTGAGAAGCCTGCTCAGTATCAGGACTACTTCCCAGCCGTCAGCGCCTTCAGATACTGATACTGAAAACCAACACCCGTAAAGAACGACTCGACCCCGATCCTCTCGTCTCTTCCGTGCGCCCGCACATCGTCCTCATCGATCCCCATCCCGCAAAATCCATAGGACGGAATTCCCGCCGCCATCGTGTACTTGCTATCGGTTGCACCGGTTTCCATCTGAGGAATCACACGAATCCCCGGCCATATCTTTCCCACCACGGTACCCAGTGCACCAAACACCTCGTCGTTCAACGGCGGAGGCGTTACTGACTTCTCCGTCAAGCCAGCATCGTTAAGCTGCCGCGCTGAATCCAAAAGTTGCACCTCCACCTTCGGATCGGCGAACACCTTCACCAGCTCCGCGCGAATCTCCGCCGGTGTATGTCCCGGAAAGATCCTGCAATTCACATTCGCCTCGGCCCGTTGTGGCAGCGCATTCGGCGCGTGCCCTGCATTCACCATCGTCGCCACGCACGTCGTCCGCAGTAGCGAGTTATACAACGGCTCCTCCGACAATCGCTTCACCGCCACTGCATCCGGAGGCGTCTTCAGCGCCCCGCGAAGATCCAGTGCTTTCTGTCCGGTCTCGATCCTAGACATCGCCTCGAAATATCCGCGCGTGACGGTGTTCAGCTCCACCGGAAACTGCATAAGCCTGCAACCTCTCCAGCGCTCTCGCCAGATGGTAGATCGCGTTGTCCTTAGTCGGCAGCGAGCTGTGTCCCCCTGGATTCGTCACGGTCAGCCGAAAGTCCGCATACAGCTTCTCGGTAGCCTCCACACCCAGGCTTACCGGCTTGCCCTTCACCGTATTCAACCCGCCACGCATCCGGATTTAGCGCAAACTCCGCATCGATCAGCCCGCGATGATTCTTCAGCAGCCAGCTCACACCGTTCGAAGCACCACCTTCTTCGTCCGCTGTCAGCGCCAGAATAATGTCGCGATCCGGAACAAACCCCTCGCGCTTCAGCTGCATAAAACTCACAACCAGCGCCGCAGCCGAGTCCTTCATGTCCTGCGTTCCGCGCCCGTAGAAGTACCCGTCCTTCTCCGTGAACACAAACGGATCGGTAGTCCAGTCCTCCCTCTTCGCCTCAACCACATCAATGTGCCCGATAATCAGCACCGGCTTCTTCGTGCTTCCGGCCTTGCCCCGATACCGCGCCACCATGTTGCCCTTGCGATCGTTCGGTCCCAGCACCACCACATCCGACTCCGCAAACCCCGCATCCAGCAATCGCTTCCGCATCGCCTCCGCGGCCGCAGTCACGCTCCCCACCGAATCTGTCGTAGTTGATCTCGATCAGCTGCTTGAACACATCCCGTGCCAGTTCCCGCGTCGCTCCATCCAGCCCGGACTGCTGCGCCTGCATCACTCCAGCCAGTAACCCCAAACACAAAGCAGAACTAACCGCAGTCATCCGTACCAAGGCACTCTCCTCCACTTCAATGCAGCTATAGCCATATACTCGCATGTAGACTTTGACGCGCAGAGACATCAATGTCCATCGCCGCACCAATCCGCGAGCAGGCAGCCGCTACCATCGCCGCCTCGCTTGACTCCGTCTCAAAGATCTACGGAGCTTCGCCGCGCTGCGCAACGTCTCCGCCACCTTTCCCTCCGGCTCCTGCACCGTCATCCTCGGCGAAAACGGCGCCGGCAAATCCACCCTCCTCCGCATCGTCGCCGGCCTCATCACTCCCACCCGCGGCAAGCGTCAGCGTCTTCGGCGAGTCACCGCACCAGCAGCGCCACCGCATCGCCTACATGAGCCACGCCGCCATGCTCTACGACGAGCTCACCGCCATGGAGAACCTCAACTACTTCGCCAGCCTCCATCGCGGCGGCGGCTGCGCCTGCGTCGGCTCACCCGAGATGGCCCTCCGCGCCGTCGGCCTCGACCCCAACCTCACCCGCCCCGTCGGCCAGTACTCCCAGGGCATGCGCCAGCGAGCCTCCCTCGCCCGCGTCCTCCAGACCGACCCCGAACTCCTCCTCCTCGACGAGCCCTTCTCCAATCTCGACGTCGCCATCCGCCCAGCAATGGTCGAGCTCCTCGCCGACTTCCGCACCTGGCCCGTCCCCGGCGGCGGCGCACGCACCATCATCCTCACCACCCACCAGGCCGCGCTCGCCCAACCCCTCGCCGACCACACCCTCACCATGCGACAACGGCCAGATCATCGACACTCGCCGGAACCAGCACGGATGAAGACCAGCACGCCCAGCGAAAACCAACGCCGCCCGCCTGCTCGACTCGCTCGGCATCCCCTACGAGCTCCGCGCCTACGAGGTCGATCCCGAAGACCTCACCGCCATCTCCGTCGCTCGCAAGATCGGCCTCCCCGCCGAGCAGGTCTTCAAAACCCTCCTCACCCACACCAACGACGGGCGAGCACCTCTTCGCCGTCATCCCCGGCGACTCCGAACTCGACCTGAAAAAACTCGCCCACGCCGCCGGAGCCAAAAAAGCCGAACTCGCTTCCCTCAAAGACGTCGAGCCCCTCACCGGCTACATCCGCGGCGGAGTCACCGTCATGGGCGCGCGCAAGCCCTTCCCCGCCTTCGCCGACGAGACCATCGAACTCTTCGACGTCATCACCGTCTCCGCCGGCCAGCGCGGCCTCCAGCTCATCCTCTCCCCCGCCGACTATCTCCGCGCCGCCGACGCCACCCTCGCCGACCTCACCAAAGCCGCTCCCCACGGAGTCGCACAGTGAACTACGCTCCGCTACGTCCTCGACCATCTCCGCAAAGACCTCCGCCTCGAGTGGCGCTCCCGCGACTCCATCAACGGCATGCTCTTCTTCGTGCTGCTCGTGGTCGTCGTCTTCTGCCATCGCCTTCGACCCCGCCGGCTACCCCACCGTCACCCGCCAGATCTCCGGCGGCATCCTCTGGGTCGGCCTCCTCTTCGCCTCCATGACCGCGCTCAACCAGTCCTGGACCCGCGAGCAGCGCAACCAGGTCCTCGAAGCCCAGCGCATGGCGCCCTCGCCCGCCTCCGCGCTTTTCCTCGGCAAGGCCCTCGCCAACATGATCTTCGTCCTTGCTGTCGAAGCAGTTCTGGCCCCTATCTTCATCGTCTTCTTCAACCTTCACGTCCTCGGCAACGCCTGGCTGCTCGCCCTCATCCTCCCGCTCGGGACCTGGGCCCTCGTCGTCAACGGAACCTTCTTCGCCGCCCTCGGCCTGCGCGCCCGCAACCGCGAACTCCTTCTCCCCTTATACTTCTTCCGCATCTCCCTTCCCGCTATCCTCGATGATGGTCCAGGCCACCACCGGCGTCCTCACCGCCGAGCTCGATCCAATCCAGATCCGCACCTGGATCACCCAACTCGCCGGCTACGACATCATCTACACCACCGTCTGCATCCTCCTCTTCGAAACTGTCCTCAACGCCGAATAAGAGAACTGCGAACCTGGCCTGAAGAGCCGTATCGGCCCACCCGTCTTCATTCTGACCATGAGCGAAGTCGAAGGAAAAGGATCTCGGCAGTTCGGCCACGCACCCCAAATCTCTAATCCCCGCAATAGCCTCATACCCACTCGTTTTTCGCGATAAAATAAATCCGTGGCCCGCTCCTCCACCCTCCGCACTGTCGCCTGGCTCTGGTTAGCAGCCTCGATCGCGGTGCTTGGTAGTCGGCTTCCGCCAGGCTATCTTCCTCGCTCCCACAGAAGCCACGATGGGCAACCTGCAGCGCATCTTCTACTACCACCTTCCCCACGCTATCCTCTGCGCCTCGTCTTCCCTTACGTCAACCTCGCCGCCTCGCTTGCCTATCTCTACTGGCGCCACCGCGATCCGCTGAAGGCCCTCACCGCGGACGCCCTCGCCGTAGCCTCCGCCGAAGTCACCGTCCTCTACGCCGGCATCTGCCTCGTCACCGGAATGCTCTGGGGCAAGCCAGCCTGGGGAATCTGGTGGGCCTGGGACGCGCGCCTCACCACCGAGCTGATCCTCTGGCTCCTCTACGTCAGCTATCTACTGCTGCGCCGCTTCTCCCCCACCGGACAGAGTCGGAGTCCTCTCCGCCGTCCTCTCCGTCTTCGCCGCAATCGACGTCCCCATCGTCTACATGTCCATCCGCTGGTGGCGCACGCAGCATCCCGCCCCGTCTTCGGCGGCGACGGCAGCATCGACCCCGGCTATCGTCCCCGCCGTTCTCTGGAACCTCGCTGGCTGGGCCATGTGGGGAATCTTCCTCATCGGCTTCCGCTTCGCACTCGAGCGCCGGCGTCAGCTCGCCGAGCAGGACGCCGCGCTCCTAGCCATCGAAGCCTCCCTCGAAACCCCCCAGTAACGGAGACCGCACCACAATGACCTGGCAGACCTTCTTCGACTTCTCCACCATGGCCCACCGCCATCTGGTCTTCGTCTACGCCGGTGTCATCGCCATTCACCTCGGCTACCTCGGCTGGATCGCCCGCAACTGGACCCGAACCACCCGCCCTAACAACTAATCCAGTAGCTCCATCGCCAGTGCCGCAACGAACCTTGCCATCACAGCGTCACCCCGAACCGTCATTTTGAGCGGAGCGAAGAATCTCAGTAGTTCGTACTGATCGACCCTGGTCCCAACCCCGGTATCGACCAACTTAAAAAAATCAACGAAGCTACAGAGGCAGTAGCTTCGTTGTCCGAGAAGGATTTACAGACGATGCGAAAGCTCCCCATCTGGCAACTCTCGTCATCAATCTCCTAAACCCGAGGTAGCCTCAAAGGTTTCGCCGGTCAAACACATCTTTTCCACACTGCGCGCTCGCCGCTTGCGACCCACAAGCCCCACCGATAGACTCGCTTCTAGTGCCCATCTCCAAACATCCCTTACGAGCATTCGCGCTCGTCGCGCTGCTCCCTGCATTGCTGCACCTTTTCGGCTGCCGCCGCAGCGGCTTCCCCGACGTCCCCGCCGGCTACCGCGAGTTTGCCTACGTCACCAACGGCGCCTCCAACACCGTCACCGTCCTCGACCTCGTCTACCTGCGACAGGACCGCACCCTCCGGGTCGGCGACAACCCCACCGGAATCGCCGTCAATCCGCGCCGCAACGAGGTCTACGCGGTCAACACCCAGTCCGGCACCGTCACCGTCATCGACGCCGCAACCAACACGCGTCGCCGCCACCATCGGCGTCCACCGCCAGCCCTACTTCATCAGCGTCGACGCAGAGGGCGGGCGCGCCTACGTCGCCAACTCCGGCTCCAACTCTGTCAGCGTCATCGACCTCGACCGCCGCCGCGAGATCGCCGTCGCCGGCACCGGCGAGCAACCCGGCGTCGCCCGCATCTCTCCAGACATGCGCTCCCTCGTCGTCTCCAACCGAGGTTCCGGCAGCATCTCCGTCTACAGCGCCGCCCCGTATATCAGCCTCGGTCCCTCTGTACAAGCCGCTGTCCAGACGCTCCCTCCAACACCCCAACTCACCCGCCCGTACCTCCGAGCCCCCCTCTCCGGCTCCGCGCCGCCTTCCCCGGCTGCCCCGGAGCCACCGACGTCGCAATCCTGCCCGACTCCTCCAAGGCCTTCGTCGCCTGCTCCTCCGGCCATCAGGTCATGGCCGTTAGCCTCGCCGCCGAGCCCGGCTCCTGGCCCGCCCGTCAGGACCCCACCGCCACCTCCGACCATCTCCTCGCCATGCTCGACGTCGGCCAGACGCCCGTCCACCTCGCCATGAAGCCCGACGGAGGCGAGATCTTCGTCTCCAACTTCGGCTCCGACTCCATCTCCGAGATCTACACCTGGACCAACGAGGTCGGCGGTACCTACCTCATCGGCACCAAACCCACCCACGGCATCGTCAGCGGCGACAACTCCACCCTCTGGGTCTCCAACTTCGGCTCCGATCTCATCAGCATCTACAGCATCGACGACGGCCAGCTCGTCGCCACCGTCCATACCGGCTCCGGCCCCGACGCCCTCGCCTTCTCCGCCGACGAGCACCTCCTCCTCGCCGCCGACGCCCACTCCGGCGACGTAGCCGTTATCCGAACCCAAGGCAACAAGGGCGCCGCCCTCTTCACCATCCTCCCCGCCGGATCCTCCCCCAACGCGATCGCCGTCAAAGCGATCCGCGCTACACCCTGAAAATCCGCTTTCTACCCTGAAACTCATCGTAGATAAGTTAGTTGCCGCGCGAACCTGCCTATCGCGGTCCAGTCTCTGACGGCGCAGCCGTCGGTAATTTATCAGCACAGAATTCAAGTACAGCGATGGCATTCAGGCTGTTCTGCGAAGCACCGTTGGTGTCGGTTCCGTCGTCCATAGATGCCAGAGAATTGGGAGGATCGACATGGCCGCCGCGAACACTGCGACTGTTTCGAAGACCTACAATGGCGCTCTGGGCCAGAGCAGGATCCTTCGTGACTGAGTAGGCGTAGGCCTGCAGTTTGCCCGCGCTGATCGTCGTCCCAGAGTTAGCGCAGAAATCCACCCAGACTTTCTTCCAGGCTTCGTCGTCGATGGAAAGATTGAGCTCGAACATGAGTTCCGCGCCCCCCATGATGGTGGAGAGGTTGTACGCTCCCTGCGAAGTGTCTCGCGCTGTGAGCTTGCCCGTTGCGGCGTCGAAGCCGGCCACCAGATTTCTGCCGGTACGAAAGCCGTGGGGCATGGCTTCGATAGATTTCATTCCGGTCAGAATCTTGTCCCGGTAGGCTGTGTTGCCGGTGCGCTCCCACTCTGTCATCCAGTTGCCGGCCAACGCGAGCCAATCAGGACCCAGACGGATCCGAACTGGAAACTTCGGATCTTCTGGACGTGGGGGATCAGCCAGTCGCATGGGGTCATATCGTGCAACGGACTCATCGGCTTGCAAAGCCCCGCGCATGATGTCGCCGGTGCGCTCATCCGTGGTGAGGTAGTAGTAGTAACGACGGAACGCAGCCTGGCCGATCCGCGCCTCCTTGGCGCCGTCGCCCCAATGTGAGACTCCGTGTCGTGTACCGAGGCCCGCCATCGGGCCGAAGTGATAGCTGTCGACTTCGCCGGTATGCCGCGTCATCGCCTCCGCCATACGAAAGATGTCAGCCCGACCCGTGCGCAGAAATGAATACCAGAGCCAAGTATCGGTTCCCAACTCTGAGTTATCCCATGCCATGCCCCCGAGGTCGTAACGCCACACATGACGGCCGCGATCAAAGGAGTGCACAACGTCGCCGTAGTTCCAAAAGCCGTACCAATGACGTTGCTCTACCTGACTAAGGTATAGGTCTAACGTGGCCTCGAGATTGCTTTCGATGGCTGCCTTGAAGGGAGTCGATGTGTCGCGCAGACTCCACAGCCCGCAAGCGCGCACATCGTGGTAATACGACGGTGAAGCCACCAGCACAGGCGAGTTCCGTTCCGGCCTTTGCCATTGCCGCACATGCCGCTTTCGACGGGACGTTGTCCGTTGGCCAGAGCATAAGCTCGCTGGTGCGAGCGATGCCGTAAGGCGTGCTATTGCCCGGCTGGACATCCTCGTACGAGGCCTCAAGGCCATGCGCGCGAGTGTCATAGTGGCGCAGATCCATAGGAGCTGCCTCAGGCGACCACAACCATGCAGTGAGTTCAGCAATTGGACTGGAGGCACGTTGCACCATGAGCTCGGCGGGATGTGATTGCCAGAAATTTTTCACGCCGACACCGAGGCCTCCGCTGACATCGCCGACAAAGACATAATCCCGAAGAGCGTTCGCCCGCCGCAGAAAACAGCCATGTGCTTTGCGGATTGGTGCGCTTTTTGATGCTGAAGCCCGTGTGATCGAGTTGCGTCAGTTTGAAATCGTCCCATATAGCCCAGTGGCTCACCATATCTCGGCCGAGATCTGTCATCTCAGCTTTGTTAGGTACACGTTGGCCCTCAAGCTGTGTGGCGTAAACATCTCCTCCATTAGATCCGGTCACGATGCGTTGTTGGCCGCCTCGACCGATAAGCGGCTGGATGGGTTCAGCCCAGAGACCTTCGTCGGTTCCTGAGAACCGTACATGGCGATTCTGAATCTCTTCTCGCATCGGAACGTCAAAGATAATTCCGAGTCCGCGGATAAAATCCCTTTCCTGGTCGCCGTCAAACATGACCGTATGCACCATACGCACGGCCGTTTGACCGGCGTAAAAATAGAGGCGAACGTGAAAGGGCAGCCACTCTCGGTTAGAAGTCGCTCCTTTGTGCATGCCCTCGAATTTCACGACTGCTCTTACCGGTCCAGACTGTTCAACCGTGACTTTGTGTATGGAGCCGACGAATTTTTCGCGGGGCCGAACTTCTTCGGCGGCCTCCGTCAGGTCCAGTTTGAACAATGCAGACCAGCCGACCGGCACTCGCGACCTTGCGACCCTCTATTGTCATTGCATCGATAAGATTTGCACTGACTGCGTGAGGAATGGAGCACTGCAGTGCTCCTGTGTCCACAAGAATGAAGTTTCGGTCGTTCTTAACGGTGATCGTACCGGAGGATCCGGGAATACCTGATGAGCCTTGCGACAGTGTCACCTCTCCGCCGAATTGCGCGGGAAGAACAGTGGCAAATCCGCTCCACTTAACTGAACCGTCAGGCCAGTACGCCAACGGCCACATTTGCAAGGGAAAGCTCTGACTGGCAGCACTCAGATGAAAAATAGTTTCGCGACGAACCTTGCCCTTCGCCCATGGCACTCCCCAACTTACGCCAGTGGGTAGAGAGGGTAGATTTTTGCCAAGCCAACGGAGCGTTACAGACTCCGGACCAGATGCAGCATAAGCAGCAGAGGGCATCTGATTCTGCGGTGTAGACGCGAGGAGATCGTCCTCCATCAACGCAAAGGTGGTAACTCCGGCGCCAAAAAGTGCAGCACCCTTCAGAAAATCCCGGCGGTTTGATTCCATGGAAATGAGCACTCTCCTTGCTCGGAATGAGTTCCTTCACGACTGTTGATTGTAAGCAGGAGGAGGGAGTTGGAAAACTGGACGACACCGAAACAAGCAATGCCAGTAAGAGATTCAAGTCATCAGCGATTCGGTTTTTTGACGAAGAAAGAATGAAGGCAGCAATGACGCAGCGGCTAATAATGCTTCGAGCAGAATGCGATCTCGCCAATGTACTGCACCGTAGAGCACAGCTTCAAAGCGCGTAAGCGTCTCTCCGTTTACCTATTCCGACTGGAGAGATTCTCGAGCTGGACCTCCTTTCGGTGCGCTATGTCGGCTTCTCAACAGATAGGGTAGGCGCTGCAACGAAAGGGTTGCCGCGCTGAGTCTTGACGAGCTTCTTGAACGTCAATTCACCCATCTTTCGCGGAGGTGAGCGCGTGCCGGTCAGTACAGTCGAAGTTCTCATTAGTCTTCTGGAAGAGCAGGAGGACGCTATCCAGTCAATCGCGATCCATCTTTCTGTTGGACAGGATCTTTCCCCTCTTCAACTCGAAGCAATATTCCAGCTAAAGCGAAGGTTCGAGGAAACCCGAAGATACCTTGAAGCAATGATCGAAGACTTGAGAACATCCGATTCCTTCGCACGAACAGGCTGAAAGCCCGTCGATATCCGTTGATCAATTGCGCAAGATAGATCTCTCGAAATTCGGAGGGGGCACATCCACCGTCGACATGTCAGGCGCGTTTTCGTTGAGGGCGATGGGTATATGTGCGTCCCCAGCGTTAGCTTCACTCTATCGAGAGAGTTAGTGTTTTCCGCCTCCTCTGAAGACGACACCCGCGCCGACCCTGAATTGGTTTTGTCGATCACCCTGCAGATTGCGCAATTCACTGTAGTAATAGTCTGCCTGCAAGACACGTATCCAGATATGGCGGCTAACTGCAATATCGACGCCACCTCCGATAGCCATGGCGAACGAGGTGTCGTAAGTCGTCGGCAATTTGCCGACCGGGGCGGGGAAATAACTACTGGATCCGTGAACGCCACCAAATAGTGCTTGGCCGAAGGGTTGAAATTTGGAGTGGTTGGGGAAGCGCATTCGCAGACCGCCCATCCCGGATACCAGGCTCAGACCCACATTGAAATTCGGAATATGGCCTGTCGTCTGACCGCCCACTTGCATCACTGCGGAAAAGTTTCGCCAAAGCGGAAGCGAGAGATCACCCGTACCGCCCGCCATCCAGAAGCATCCGCAGCCGCCTACCGGAGCGTTTGCGCGCAATTCGCTAAATGTGGCCGAAACATCGATTGTGTTTGAAGGTCGTTGAGCAATCGCAAGTGAGGCAGATGCATATAAGAGGCCGAAGAAGAAGCGAATCTGTCGTATCATCTCGTTTCTCCTATTCGACCGTAAGACTAACTGTTGTGGAATGGACAATACTTCCGCTTGTCCCAGTCACTGTAATGGAGTAGGTTTGCTCGGGCTGCGAGAAGTAGCCACCCGCGCCGCATCCAGTGAGGACGTGGAATGATGACAGTGCAATCACACTCCACACCAGGAAGCGATATGGCCGTCTTCGATATCGCCTCGTAAAAGTCAGTGGTATGAGCAGTAGTGCTAATACCGTCGATCCAGAAGGGCTCGACCTCGCTGCTGCACTCTGTTTTGGAACACTGACGACAAAATTAGTATTCGAGCCTGATGCTCCTGGAGTGACCGCGGCAGGACTGAACGTGTATGAAGCGCCGGGTGGCAGACTCGTCGCGCTCATTGTTACAGGATTCGTAAATGACCCGTTCATCGAGCCAACAACTATTGCAAATGTGGCTGATGCTCCTGGCGGAATTAGCTGTCTTCCCGAACTGGAAGAGACCGTAAAATCCGCAGAGGAAAGAACGACCTCGGACAACCCCGTTGCTGTCGCCATGGTGTAGCTAGCGTCGCCGCTGTAGACAGCAGTGATTAGGTGCGTTCCAGGAGCCAGGGACGTGGTTGCGATGCTGGCGGTTCCGTTGCTGACCGGTCCCGTTCCCAGTAGAGTTGTGCCTTCATAGAAGCTGATGGTGCCGGTCGCTGCTACAGGAACGGTGGCCGTCAGTGTGATAGCGGCTCCGGATGGCGCTGGATTGAGTAATGACGTTTCAGTGATGGGAGGTGTCAGCCTATTTACGGTCTGAAGAAGTGCGGCGGAGGCGGAGGCACTGAAGTTGGCATCTCCACTATAGGCGGCGGTAATGGTATGAGTTCCGACAAGAAGACGGTTAGTAGATAAAGCAGGCGCAGTACCGGGAGCGATCGTCACGATTCCCAGCGAAGTCACCCCATCGATGAAGGTAACGGCACCAGTGGCGCCAGCCGGCACAGTCGCCGTGAAGGTAATGGTGTTGCCAACGAACGCCGGATTAAGTGAAGAGGCTACCGCGACAGCCGTTACCGCCTTGTTCACGATCTGCGAAAGAACGGTGGATGAGGCTGCTAGATAATTTTTGTCGCCGCTATAGATGGCCGTGACAGGATGGGTGCCGATAGCAAGAGTGGAGGTCGTAATACTGGCTGCATCCGAGACAACAGCCCCCACTCCAAGCAGCGTAGATCCGTCGACGAAATTGACCGTGCCCGTTGCTCTGGCTGGAAGTGAGGCTGTAAAGACAACTGCATTCCCGAATTGCGATGGATTGAGCGATGAGGCAAGAACGATCGCACTGGTGGGTCCTCCGCCTGGAGTCGCTGGAGAGACCGACAGCGTGCCTGCAATGAAGTTGAACGTGTAATTCGAAGATGCAAGAGTACCTGCTGTCGCAAGAATTGGATACCCACCTACTGGAGCTGCTGGTACGGCGGCTGTTGTTAGATTGGGAGTTCCGGTGACCGCCGTCGCTGCCGTGTCTCCATTGACGAAACCAGAGAAGGAATAGTTAGTAGGAGGATTTGGCTGCCCATAAATACGCTGGGCATCGCTAGCAACGACATTGAGTGTTGCTTTGAATACTTGCTGATTTAGCGGGAAGGAAGTGGTTCCCCCATAGTTCGAATCCCCAGCATAGACGGCAGTAATCTGATGGCCGCCGACTGCGAGTTGTGCAGTAGAGATGACGGCGACACTATCTGCGAGGGTCGCCGTTCCCAGGACAGTCGTGCCATCCATGAATACAACCTGTCCTGTGGCATGAGTCGGCAGTTGTGCAGTGAGTTTTATGGTTTGTCCCCACACTGCAGGGTTTGCCGTGGTTGTGAGGACAATATCGGTCGCGCTTGGTGTTGCCTTCGTCACCGTCAGCGTTCCATTGGCAAATTGGAAAGTATATGGTGTCGAACTCAGTGAACCCTGCCGAGCCACGATCGGATAGGTTCCCACGGGTGCTGCCGGTATTGCATCGGTGACGAGGAGAGGAGATCCAGTGACCGAACTGGCCTCGTTATCGCTACCGACAAAACCGGTAATGGTGTAACCGAGAGTTCCGTTTGGTTGGCCGTAAGAGCGTGACGCATCATTTGCTTTTACAGTGAGCACCGCACGCTCAACCAGCTCCACCTGACTGTCGGAAGTCGCTCCTGCACGAACGGAATCGCCACTGTACACCGCTGTAATTACATGGGGACCTATTCCCAGTGAACTTGTGGGTATAGATGCTGTTGTCCCCACAAGTGGCACAGGATTGCCAACGTTATCCTGCCCAAGTTTGAATTGAATGGTGCCTGTGTAGCCCGTTGGAACCGTCGCTGTAAATGTGACAGCATCACCGTAGCGGATGGGGTTCTGAGACGAGGAGAGAGTTACAGTTGCTGCCGCATCTACAGTCAAGCTAACTGCGGGGCTGGTGCTTGTAGAAAAATTCGCATCGCCCGAGTAAACCGCTGTGAGCGAATGAACCCCGGTGGTAAAGGTCGATACGGTAATGCTCGCTTTACCCTGTGACGTGATCGTGGCTGGCGCTTGTAGTAAGGTCGCTCCGTCGTAAAAGCTGATCGCGCCAGAAATGGTCACGCTTCCTGCAGTATTTGGGGCTACACTCGCTGTTAAAGTGACCGGAGTGCCCGGCAAGATAGTGTTCGATGTCGACAAAGAAAGCGCCGTTATCGTGGCTATCTGCAAACCGTTTCCGCTCAGTGCGACAGTTTGCGATGCGCCAACAACGTTGAGGGCATTATCAGCGAATTTAGCGCTTCCCGTACGGGGGCCTGGCTGTTGAGGATCAAATAAAGTCGGAGCAGCGCAAGTTGTCCCTCCACCCAGGGACGTTACATTGACGCAATTTCCTGAGGGATCAACGATAAAGTCGCCGGTCGCGGAGATGTCTAGGAACGACAGGTTTCGGTTACCTATGTTTGAAACATATACTGTTTGGCTTGAACTGGTTTGCCCTGTCGCTGTATCAGGGAACGATATCGGCGCGGCTGTTGCGCTGATCTGTCGGACGCGATTATTTGTGAAATCGGCAACGTATACCTGGCCAAACGAGTCCAGCGTAAGCGCCACTGGTTGATCAAGCTTTGCAACTGTCGCTGGACCTCCGTCCCCGCTAAAACCTGCTGCCCCCAACGTACCCGCAAGGTTTCGAATCGTCCCAGTTGCGATGTCGACCTTATCGACAGCATGAAAGCCAAAATCGGCAATATAGAGGCTCCCGCTGGGATCAATCGAGATGCCGGTAGGAAGCGATAGCTCCACTGAGGTAGCTGGCGCGCCTCCAACCGGAATTGTGCCTGAGCTTCCACCGCCCGCGAGCGTAGTAATCACGCCGGATTGGCCATCGACCTTGCGAATGCGCTGATTACCCGCATCAGAGAAATAGAGGTTGCTGTCGATATCAACTGCAACTCCGAGCGGGTAGTTAAGATTTGCGCTGGTGGCCAATCCGCCATCACCGCTGAAACCTTGTGTTCCTGTACCGGCAACCGTGCTAATGGTGCCTGAAGGATTTACCTTGCGAATGCGGTACCCGGTTTGATCGGCAATGTACAAATTCCCATTCGCATCGATTGCGATTCCGTACGGAGCTGCAAAGCTCGCGTTCGTCGCCGGCCCTCCATCACCACATGGTGCGGTTGGAGCACATACTGAGCCATTCCCGGCCATCGTTGTGATAGTTCCATTCGCATCGACCTTACGAACCTTTAGAGCGATCGTGTCTGAGATGTAGAGATTCCCTGCCGGGTCAACCGCGATATTGTCCGGCTGAATAAACGTCGCGCTCGTTGCCGGTCCTCCGTCGCCGCAAGCTGAGGTCGAATCAGGACACGCCGCGCCTGTCCCCGCAAAGGTCGTTATCGTTCCATTTGGAGCCACCCTTCTAATTCGCTTGTCGTACGTCGCGATATACATGTTGCCGGCGTTGTCTCTGGCAACGCCGGAGGGAGTCAACATACCTGCACTCGTTGCTGCCCCATTGTCGCCACCAAACGTACTCGAGCCATTGCCAGCCACAGTTTGAATAACACCCGGAGAGATCGTCACCTGAGGCCCCAATCCAACGCCCCTAAGTGCAAAACGAAACGTGCCAACAGTCGTTACCGCAACCAGCGGCACGCCACGCAATCCCGGATACCCAGGCGAGAACGTAATAGGGACGGTGCAGGTCGTGCCAGCGGCCGTCGCAGCTCCAATAGAGCATCCTGAAATTGCGCCCAGGGTGTATTCCTGCGCTCCTCCTTCCGAGGGAGGAGCACTGACTGAAGTGATAGTTAGCGCCTCATTCACCCTTATGGAAACATTTATCGGCAGGGATGATTCGCCGACTGGAATTGCACCAAAGCTTGGTATCGGTTGCGGTTGCGGCGGTGTTGGGCCGACATCGGATGGGCCAAGTTTTCGGATCCGTTGGTTGTTGAGGTCCGCGATGTAGACATTTCCATCAGCGTCAACGGTTACACCATAGGGATTATTCAATTGTGCCTGCGTGGCCGGGCCCCCATCGCCGCCAAAGGCTCCCGTGCCGTCACCGGCGATTGTTGCGATTGTGCCGGCGGTGGTAATGACGCGAATACGATGATTGTAGGTGTCGGCGAAGTAGACATTCCCTGAACTATCCGCGGCTACCCCGTAGGAGTTGCTGAGTTGCGCATTGATAGCGGGACCGCCGTCACCACTGAAGCCGTAGCTGCCCCCAGCGATGGTCGAAATGATTCCATTGGAATTGATCTTACGTATCCGCGTGTTGTAAATGTCTGCCACAAAGATGTTGCCCGCTCCGTCGACGGCAACGCTCCACACCGTATTGAAAGACGCATCAATTGCCTGCCCATCGTCTCCGCTAAACCCGGATGTCCCATTTCCACCCACGGTTGAAATAGTCCCGTTTGGATCGATCTTACGGACGCGATAATTACCGCGATCGGCAATGTAAATGTGGTTCGTGGAATCGAGTGCTATGCCGGTGGGTGCATTTATTCCTGCACTGGTGGCTGAGCCTCCATCTCCGCTGAAATCAGCGTTGCCATTTCCTGCGATGGTCGAGATTCTTCCATTCGTTTCTATTTCCCGGATACGGTTGTTTCCGGTGTCTGCGATATAGATCTTTCCCGCCTGGTCTACCGCGATACCATATGGCTGGCACACGGTGGCGCTCTCTGCCGGTCCGCCGTCACCGCCATAAAGACAGTTCCCATTGCCAGCAATGGTCGAAATAATTCCGTTCGTATCTATCTTTCGGATTCGGGAGTTATACGTATCCGCAATGTAGACATTTCCTTTTTTGTCGACCGCGGTAGCACTGGGTCCATTGAGCAATCCGCCTGTCGCGAGGCCACCGTCGCCTCCATAACCAGCAGAGCCGTTACCTGCGATCGTCGTAATAACGGGAACAACGGAGATGCCTGTTTTTTGGCCCCACGCATCGCTGCCTAGAAGGATAGAGCAAATAGCTGTTAGGCAACTAAGCGATACGCGCGATACATAAGAACAGAACCTCATTTCTGTCCTCCTGATTCTGATTTACGCAACCCCGGGGTCAGTCCATTAACTTGGAATCGGAATGGAGCGTAACCTGAGAAGTTCAGTCAGAAAGACAAATTGATTACGACGCAGATAATACCCCATTTGCTTTGTCGCTTTCAAAGCGGTAAACCAAGAATCTCTTGACGGTTCGCGTGAGCGGTATTCGTCCCTAACATGGCGCAGGTTTCGAAATCTGCACAGACTCGAGCTCGATGTACCGCATGTGATTCGCCCATCGTTCCGGGGAGCCTACGCTTCAGAATGAAGCGCGAGGAATCGTCTTCGGCCTTAATCGGATCTCAGCGTGGGAACCTCGTCCCACCGGAGGGCACCTAATCGGTATCCTTTCATGGGGCTCTCCAGGTTCTCTTTTTCACTTATCCCCCAGATAAACAAAGTAAGCGGCCAGACTGCCCAAATTGAGGCGGACCAGCCAATCTGATCGGTCTCAACTTGTCTCAGGATGACTGAGATAAAATTCCGTACCGCACCAGAGAAAGGGGGTAGGGTCCCACCCCTAACAAGGGGGACGATTACTCACCTCTAGCGACAGCTGAAGTAGTTCGGGAGCACCACTCGTTCCTCCGTTCTCGGCCAACAGATCGAATCGAGTTTCTGATTTTCCTTAAGCCCTCTAGCGCTTCGCCAAGGCCAAGACTGAAGGTGTGCCCGTCCTTGCCTCTGGAGATGTCCGCCCGCAGATCGATGTGGGGTTCTTTGCTCTGTTGGAAGCGAATGCCTCCGCCAATGGTTGGTAGTAGGTGTCGTTTCGAAACTGAGCGATGCAGGGCGCCACTTCTCCTAAACCGCCGAGTGCGGCGATTCTAAATCGCTTGGCAGCACCAGACGGTATTCAAGCTGTGTCGCTACCATGTAGCGGTCAATATATTGACCTGCAACGTAGCCGCGCAGTTCACTCTTCGTGCTGTGGATGCATTCCCATAAAAAGGCGAGTCGCTCCGGTCGAACACAAGTAGAGGTTGTAAGCGAGTACCTGCTTCTCACCTACGCTCTTGTCGTTGTTGAAGACAAACTGATAGGCCTAAAACGCATATTTGCTGCCGAGCGATTCCAATAGAACTCGCATGTCAAATCTGACCACCGCCAGCCGTTGGATAGTAGTGACTCGATCGCATGTCCCGGCGAATACGAAACCTCCCGGAAAGCAGAGCCTTAGTCTTCTTCCCCGGCATTCGCATTTCAGTTGCATCCGTCTTTTTCCTCGCCTTCGAAGAGCGCATAAACAGCCGGGAGTAACAGTAGCGTTAGGGCTGTTGAACTCACTAGGCCGCCGATAACAACAATCGCAAGAGGTCGCTGAATTTCGGAGCCCGGCCCAGTCGCTAATAGAAATGGTACTAATCCGAGAGCGGCGACAGTGGCCGTCATCATTACAGGTCGAAACCGCAATGCCGTTCCCTCGCGAACTGCATCAAATTGCGATCGGCCTTCTTGCCGCAGTTTGCGAATGTACGATACAAGCACTACTCCGTTCAGGACCGCAATTCCCCACAGTGCGATGAATCCCACTGATGCGGGTACTGAAAGATACTCACCGGAGATAAACAGGCCGATAATTCCTCCTATCGAAGCAAGCGGGAGCACAGTAATGATCAGTGCAGCAAACCGAACCGATTGAAATAGAACGAACAGCACAAAGAAGATTGCCGCGATGGTGATCGGAATAATAATCGTAAGGTGGTGTAGGGCACGCTCCATGTTGTGGAATTGTCCACCCCATTCGATGTAATATCCTGCCGGCAGTTGGACGTTACGATCCACCGTCTCCTGTAGTTCTTTTACGTAACCCCCAAGATCGCGGTTGAGCACATTCACGCCGACCACAATTCGCCGCTTACCCATGTTTCTATTGATAAGAGCGGGCCCCTCTGTCACCTTTACAACAGCGAGATTCTTCAGTGGGACACGAGGCCCATCCGGCGAGCTGATTTGCAAGTCGCGAATGTCATCGACGCTATCGCGTAAATTCGGCGGCAACCGGACGACTCCAGAGAACCTTCGTTCACCTTCATAAATCTCAGTTGCCGATTTGCCGGCAATCGCAGTCTCGATGACATCATTAACGTCGGAGGCGTTCAGCCCGTAGCGAGCAATGGCGTCGCGATCAATGTCAATCGTCAGATACTGCTGACCACCGACGCGGTCAACGCGCGTGTCTTGCGTTCCTTGTATCCCGGTTGCCACCTTCGCGATTGCGTTAGCCTTTTCGACTAGAGTGTCCAGATCGTCTCCATAGAGCATCACGGCAACATCCGCGCGAACGCCGGACACCATCTCATCTACTCGATCGCTGATCGGTTGCGACATCACAAGATTGATACCCGGTAATGCGGCGAGACGCTGGCGAATCTGTTCGGCTATGTTCTCCTGCTCCATCCCGCGTGGCCGTTGATCATACGGCGTCAATGTTGCCAATACATCCGCTTCGTTCGGCCCTGCCGGATCGGCGGGCGATTCACCGCGACCGACGCGCGACACAACATTCTGCACACCAGGTACTTGCAGCATTAGCCGCTGCATCTCCTTTTCCATCTTCAGCGACTCGTCCAAAGAAATGTTTGGCACTCGATCTGCATTCGGAGAGAGAGTACCCTCCTGCATCTCCGGGATAAACGATGTCCCAAGGAATGGGAACAACGCAAGCGCACCAAAAAACAGAATCACAACGACTACAACGCTGATCTTTCGATGACCCAGCGTCCAGTAAAGCAATAAGTTGTAAGGCTTCCGAAGGGAACGCACTAACCACGTATCCTTCTCCGATCCCCCTCGCAGCAAGTAGTAAGAGAGCACCGGAGAGAGCGTGAGCGACAGAACCAGCGAGATGCCAAGCGCAATGGCAATAGTATAGGCAAGGGGCGCAAACATCTTTCCTTCCATGCCTTCCAAGGTCATCAACGGCAGAAAGACCAATATGATGATCGCTACTCCAAATAGGGTAGGAGTTGCAACCTCCTGAACTGCCGCAAGCACAAGTTGCATCTTGCGTTTGCCATCAATCGATCCGCGAGACGCATGTCTTTCATGGCTCAGCTGCGCGAATACATTTTCCACGACTACTACGGAGCCATCCACCATCAGCCCTATTGCAATTGCAAGACCTCCCAGCGACATCAGGTTTGCAGACAGGTTGATGCGGTTCATCACCATGAAAGTCAGCAGGGGCGTCAATAAGAGATTCGCGCTCACGATGAGGCTTGAGCGCAGATCGCCAAGGAAAAGGAACAGGATGACTACAACAAGAACGATGCCCTCTGCCAGTACTTCCGCGACGGTATGAATTGCAGCATCAACGAGCTGAGAGCGATCATAATATGGAACAATCTGCAGGCCACCCGGAACCATGTGTTTGCGGTTAATTTCCGCTACCCGCTCCTTCACGCGGCTCACGATCTCCTTGGCGTTTCCTCCGCTCCTCATTAGGACGACACCGCCCACAGCTTCGGTGTATCCATTTTTCATCATGGCGCCGTAACGAACTTCGGTTCCAAGGCGCACATCCGCGAGATCCCTGATACGCACGGGCGTGCCCTTGCTCTCCTTCAGGACGATATTGCGGATATCATCAAGTTCGCGAATTAGACCTACGCTGCGAATTAGATACTGCTCTGCATGTTGAGGTAAAACGCCGCCACCTGCATTCGCATTATTGCGTGCCAGCGCATCGCGCACGTCGTTAATCGTCAGGTCGTAGTAATGCAACTTTTGCGGATCGACAAGCGTTTCATACTGCTTCACGAAACCGCCGGTAGAATTGATCTCCGCAACTCCAGAAATAGAACGAAGCAGTGGACGCACGACCCAATCCTGTACCGTTCGCCGCTGGATCAATTCTTCATGTGTTAGCACATGCTTCGATTCGTTCTCGCCCGAAACCTCAAGTGTGTACTGATACACCTCACCTAGAGCGTTCGCCATTGGACCCAGAACAGGCGTTACGCCTTCCGGCATCCTATCTCGCACTTCTGCCAGCCGCTCAGAAACCATTTGCCGTTCGCGGTAGACATCGCTGTCATCGCTGAATACCAGGGTGATGAGCGATAACCCTGGCTTGTTGAGGGAACGCATGTCTGTCATGCCCGGCAGGCCGGTCATTGCAATCTCAATCGGGATTGTAACGAAGCGTTCGATCTCTTCAGGAGATTTGCCCGGCGCCTCGGTCGCAATCTGTACCTGAATGTTCGTTACATCGGGGAAGGCATCAACTGACAGACGCTGGGCGGCGTTGAATCCGAATGCCAGAAGCGCAAGCGCTACAACAACCAGTATCAGTCGATGTCGCAGGGCGCTAGCAATGATCGAGTGCAGCATCTACTCGCCACCTTTGATCGCATTCTGCTTGCGCTGGTTATTTAGATGAAAGGCACCCTCGGTAACAATATGCTCGTTTTCTTGTAGGCCACCGAGCACTACGCGATGATCATCCGCTTCCTCGCCAAGGGAGACTTCCCGGAGAAGATATCGTGTAGGTGCCACCTGAACAAATACGTAGTTTGCGTTGTTTTCGCGCACCACGGCGGTATTTGGCACTGTGAGCTTGCGAGTTGCATGTCCAACAAACGTCATGTTTGCAAGCTGATCGGGCTTTAGGAGTCCCCGCTTATTCTCAATATCCATACGCACCTCAACCGTGCGGGTGGCGGGATCAACGATTGGAGAAACAAACGAAAGATACCCAGTTATGCTCTCCTCAGGAATCGCCGGAATACGAACCGACACAGTCATGCCCTTTTGCAACTCTCCCGCATCCTCTTCGGGCACATTGGCAACGATCCATACAGTCGAAAGATCAGCGATCGTGAAAGCCGGATCCGCAGGCTGCACTACCTGCCCGATGGTGATGTCGCGCTTGAGGACTGTACCGCCTTTCGGCGTAACGATCGGATAGTCTGCACTCAGTTTGCGGTTGGTTTCTACGCGGTGGATCTGCTCCTCTGTCATTCCCAGGCCGAGTAATTGAGTGCGGTAGGAGGCTGCCTCTGTAGAAGCTTGCAGTAACTCCGCTCGGCGCCGCTCTAGTTCGGCTTGACCAATCACATCCGCTTCCAATAATTGCTCGGCACGTTTGACGCTCGTGGCCGCAAGGTTCTGCTGGGAGGTCGCCTTAATCAGTGCAAACTGTGTATCCGAGAGATCGGTACTGTGCAGCATCGCCAGTACTGCACCGGCTTTTACGTTTTGTCCTTCAAAGACCAAAAGCCTCATGATGCGACCCGAGACAGGGGACCCAACGTGGGCGATTAGCCGCGCATCCGTATCAACGTGAGCTGCCACCTGCAACTTGCCTACTACATCTCGCATCTCCGGCGAGCCAAACTTCAGGTTATTCGCAAGTGCAGGTGTTACAGACACTTCATTGGGATTTGCTTGCTCTGCAACAGCCTTCGCTTTTGCCTTTGCCTTGCATCCCTGGATCATCATCATTGTTGGTAGCAACACTGCAATCGTGCATAGTGGCCCCAGCGACGCGCGCATACTAAAATTCCTCATCATCAAGGCCTCGTTCCAGGCGCTACCGCGCCAATTTCTTCCAGGTCCACTAACGCCGCCTGGCGCGCAAACTGCGCATCCACCAGATCGCCACGCACACTTTGCAAAACGCGCTGCGCGTCGAGCACTTCAACGATGCCTCGTTCACCAAAGCGATACGCGGATTTGGCTGCATCTACCGCACTCTCGGCAGCTCGAAGTGAACCCGCTTCCAAAGAGGTCGCTTGCTGGTCCGCAAGTTCGTACTGCTCGTATGCGCGTTCCAGTGCGGATATCAGTTCAAGTCGCCGTTGGTCCAAAACCGCTGTCGAACGTGACACCGTTGCCTCCGCCTGGCCTATCTGGCCCCGTCGACGATCAAATACCGGTATCGGAATCGTGATGCCGGTGCGCCAAAACCGAAGGTCTGGCTGGTTTTCAAACTCCGCGTACGCCGTAGGTTGTGGAATGCGCATCGCCCGCTCTCGATCCAATGATGCACGCGCCGATTCAATCTCCGCGTGCGACTGCGCCAGTGCTGGATGTGTATGCAACACCTGAGCTCGAAGTTCTTCTATCGGCGCCAGCCTTACACGTGGCTCTAGTACTCCCTGCGGGTCGAGGTTTACATCTGCAGGGGCCGCAATTGCTACACGTAACAATGCAATTGCATTTGCGTATTCGATCTGTGCACTCCGCACGACGAACTGCGCCCTTGCCAACTCGGCCTCAGCCCGTGTCAGTTCGAGCCGACCCTTCTCACCAACCTTCACCTCGACCTCAACACGTCGTCGCAGGTCGCTCACCAGATTCAGATTCTCCTGGGCATGCAGAATCTCTTCGCGACGTCGCAACGCCGTATAGAAAGCGTGCTTTGCATTCGCCATTACGGAAAGAGCAATACCTTGCTGTTCATAGTGGCTGCCCTCAATCTCATGTTGCGCGACTCGCTGGCGAGCACGCCGCTCCGCAGGAATCTCGATAGTCTGCGATGCCGAATAATGCTGGAGCAGGCCGGGAACTCCAGGAGTAGGAATTGGTCGGGCGTACTGCGGCCCCAGCAAGACCTCAACACTGGGATTGCTGTATGCGCGTGCAGTTTGTGCCCCTGCCGAGGCATACCGCTGGATGGCTGCGGCCTCGTGCAACCTCGGACTGTTACGTTCGGCCATCGCAATCGCGTCGCTTAGTGTAAGTCGCAGCGTCGATCCCGCCGTTGTGTCCTGGCTGCTTGGCAACTGACCGCTGCCGTCATGTGTCAGATCGCGGAACGACAGAACATTTTGGTCCGCTGTCGTTGTCTGCGGTAACGTTGCTGAATTCGTCGCCTGCGCGGCAAGGTTGTAGGGAGGCGACAAAGTTATCGGCAGAAGAAAGAATAGAAGTCTCCGGGACATCACCCTGTAGCCAATGCAATTCGTTCACCAAACTTGAGTTTTGCCAAATACGGCGCGCCGGTCCGGATCGAAAGCTGAGAATTGTTGTGGAACTGTTCCATAACGAACAGGAACTGTCCCAAAGGGTACAGCGATTTGTTTATAAGTCTCACATCGGTGGCGTCGCTAACAGACAAGACTCGTCTCTCAAATTGGAGCTCGAATTGCAACAATAACTGACGAAATGAACGCGATCCCGCATACCCTCTCTGCCTCTCCTGACCGTGATAGCGGCAAGAGAATTTATTCTGCATGGGAGAATGACAATATGTTCTCGGTACCAACCGCGCTGCGGTCCACACGGATGAAAGCTGCATTGATCGCGTTCCTCGTGATCGCGCTAGCCGTCGTCACGTGGGTCACGCCGCCGCGGGCAGTCGTACTACACAACATCCTTCATCACTTGAATATCCTGCCCTTTATGTTTGCGGGCCTCTTCTTTGGCTGGCGTGGGGCCGTCAAAACTATCCTTCTCGCGGCTGTGTTGCAGGCGCCCTCACTCTACCGTCATTGGTTCGCTGCGCCTCTCGATGCTCAGGACCAAATTGTCGAGCTCAGCACATTTGGCACCGCCGGGATTATCGCCGGCTTCCTTGCCGATCGCGAACGGACGCAGCGCAGACAAGTCGAGACCACCAAAACTGAGCTTGAAAAAGTGCATTTGGAACTGCGACAGAATATTGATCGACTCAAGAAAACCGAGCGTCTTACGGCTGCCGGACAGCTTTCTGCTAGTCTTGCGCACGAGATCCGCAATCCTCTCGCAAGTATCAGTGGTGCTGCTGGAATCCTCTCACGCGGTCAGGCCTCTGCTGAAAGTCGCGACGAATGCCTCGAAATTCTGATGAAGGAATCGCAGCGTCTCAACAAGCTCCTTACCAACTTCCTCGACTTTGCGCGTCCTCGTCTCCCTCGTCTTCAGGCGATTGAGCCGGCGGCTCTGGTACAGTCCGTTACTATTCTTGCGCAGCATGCAGCGGCTGTCCGTAACGTCTCACTACAATTTCAAGAGCAGCCTTCGCGCGAGATTAGCTGCGATGCGGAGCAGATCAAGCAGCTGTTGCTCAACCTGATCCTCAATGCGATCCAGGCCACTCCCACTGGCGGGATAGTTCTCATCCAGAGCTTCTTCGAAACTGACCGTCTCTGTGTCGAAGTCTGTGACGAAGGTGGTGGTATCGCGCCCGAGGCCAAGGAGCGTATCTTCGAGCCGTTCTTTACGACAAAAGAAAACGGTACTGGCCTCGGTCTTGCAATAGCCGCGAATATCGCGGCCCAGCATCAAGGCTCACTAAGCTGTCGCCCAGGCCAACGTGCCGGCACGGTGTTTCGTGTTGAATTGCCCTGCTCTACGAGCAATACGCGTGGGGATGCGGCGGTGCCTGCGTGAAGAAAAACCACATCCTTGTAGTCGACGACGATAGCAGCCTTCGCCGCGTAATGAAGATGCAACTGGAGGAGGCCGGATACGAGGTCTCGCTCGCGTCAGATGGTGGCGAGGCTTGGGGAATGCTGCAGCAGCTCGAGCCAAATCTTGTCATCACCGATCTTCGGATGCCTACGACGGGGCTCGAGCTTCTCAGGCGAATCAGTGAGAAAGGTCTTCAGACAACTGTAATTGTCGTCACAGCATTTGGAACTGTCGAGACTGCCGTCGAGGCGATGAAGACAGGAGCCTATGACTACGTCACCAAGCCGCTTGACTTCGAGGCATTGCTGCTGGTTGTCCATCGCGCGATGGAGAGGCAAAATCTCATTGAGGAGGTGCGCACCCTTCGCTCCGCTCTTGATCAGCGCTACGGCTTCGAAGGAATCGTGGGCAATTCCAAAAACTTCTTACACGTCCTCGACCAGGCTGCACGTGTAGCCCCGCGCGATACAACAGTCCTCATTCAGGGCGAGACGGGAACTGGCAAGGAGTTGGTTGCTCGCGCCATCCACCACAACAGCCCACGCCACCACCAGCCATTCATCGCCATCAATTGCGGAGCGATCCCAAAGGATCTTGTTGAGTCCGAACTCTTTGGGTACGTTCGAGGGGCCTTCACCGGAGCTCTCGCCAACAAGCCCGGGCGAATCGAAGCTGCGGACGGCGGGACCCTTTTTCTTGACGAGGTGGGCGAACTCCCTCTAGATGCGCAAGTCAAGCTCCTCCGCGTTCTTCAAGAAGGAGAACTCCCTAAACTCGGCGCCAGTATCCCTGTGAAAGTCGACATCCGTGTCATAACTGCCACACATCGAAATCTCTCTGCCATGGTCGAAGATGGCACCTTTCGCGAAGACCTTTATTACCGTCTCGCAATAGTGCCATTGCGTCTACCACCATTGCGCGAGCGAAAGGAGGATATTCCCGAATTAGTCGACGCACTCTTCCAACGCGCAAAAGATCGTCAAGGCATCACCGACGTAAGCTTGTCTCCTGGCGTACGCCAACGACTCTCCACCTATCGTTGGCCGGGGAATGTACGCCAGATCGAGAACGTTCTGGAACGGCTTCTCGTTCTTTGTCCCAACAACGTTGTAACTGAAGTAGACCTTCCTGAAGAAGTGACGCTTTCCTCACCCCTCACTCCGGCCCTCTGGCCCCAGTTACCGGAGGAAGGTATTAGCCTCGAAGCTATCGAACGCGAGCTTATCAGCCGCGCCCTCGAGAAGTTTGATGGCAATCAAACGCACGCCGCACGTTTTCTCGACATAAGCCGCCGTACACTGATCTATCGTATGGAAAAGCACGGTCTCTCCTCCAGTTCCGAAGAACATTAGATCGGCGCATTTGACGTTGAAGGTTTTAAGGTGTTGACGAACGCATTCTTACAGACGCAAGCCCAGACCTTCTGAACAGGGGGCATTGACGACAATCACATCGGCAGACTGGCGTACTGGGGCATAGTGATTAAGCAATGGCGTGGTTATCAGTAGACTAGTGTCTCCGCTGAATTCGGTGTCCGAATACGACCGACTACTCTTCGACGTCCTCCTTACCTGCCGCCTCCGTGAACAGGAGGCGATGCATCTGGAGTGGTTGGGTCATTCGTTGGGGCTTCCGGGTCAAGGACTCAGAGCAGAGGGATCTCCCGATCGCCGAAGAGCTGCTGGTACGATCGTTGGCATACCAGCAGCGGGGGCCGAAGCACCATCTCGTCTTCGGGCCGCGCGGTGGCGGTGGATCAGCCAGACGGTAACTTTATTCAGCTGTTTAAAGACTCTAGTCCGCCACGCAGGGCTCAACTGTGACCACTGCCCAACATGCATAGCGGCATGAGTGCGAGAGTTGGCACCTCCACAAGTTCAGGGCAACGTACATCGCCACGCTACTCCGCAACGGTCTCGACCTCCGTACCGTGATGAAAATGTCCGGTCACACTGATCAGGAAAGCGTAATGCGGTACCTACGGCCTGCCGAGGGCAAGGAATTCAGGACAAGGTTAACTCAATTTAGTGGCGATGTTTACTCGATTTAGTGGCGATGACTGTCGAAGTGGGATTTCGATCCCAAGCAAGATTTCCAACTGGCGCTTCTACGCCGTCTGGTCCTTCAACCACTTCGCCGTAAGGTAGGGATCGAAGCGAATGGCTCCTCCGAGCAGCCTCGCGAGCATCGCCCCGCCTTCGCCCGCTTGTGCAGGGTCTTCGGCGAAAGGGACAGCATGGGAGCCAGTTCTTCGACGATAAGCCTTCGGCGGAAGCGGGAAATAGTGTCCGCAATGGATAAGGGGGTCTGTGTGTCGTCGTTCGTGAGCATGAGGTAATACCGTTTCCCGACCAAAGATCCTCTTATAGGGAGGAAAGAGACGAGCCCACCCGATGATCCGGGTGAGCCGTGGGTCACTACGTAATGTAGCTGACGTAGACCAGGAGGTTTCCCTCGTCGGGGAGCGGCAGCGCGTGGTTCTCGCGGGCTCGGCCGCGACCTATTCACCGCCGATCAGCCTCTTCTTCGGGTTGATCGCGACGAAGGTGGAAGGCGGGTTCGGTCGACGCCTGGGCCTTGCAGCTTGGAGCCGACCATTTGATCGTATTGTCACCGACTGGGGACGCCTCAAGGCGCTCGGAGCACCACTTGAAGCAAGGCAAGTCTCCTGGGACGGCAACTCCGGGGTCGGCTTTAGCTTCATTTGACCGCCTATAACCAGCGTGACCTCTATATCAAGCTCTTGCAGGAAGATAACACAGTCCAACATATCAACTACACCCGCGATATCAACGTCGTCATACAAAACGCGGACAACGGAAACGAAACTGATTGCGATTTCAATGACTTCTTCAATCGATATCCATCTCTGCTCTGGTATCCGAACAGCATTTCCGGTAGAGATAAAAAGAACCCTACAATCAACCTCCACTCAATCTTCCTCATGAGTATCAGTGGGCTACGTGTGGGTCCGTTGAAAACCGCTACGTTGGCAGAGGCTGCGCTGGCAACTACACAAACTACATAAACACCTTCGGTCTCTTCGCCGCGCTTGATCCCGGCAACCCTGATGCTCTTGGCACTTACCGCTTCTGGATTTATACCCGCAAAGGTTGGCCAATGGTAACTGAATGCTCTCTCACGCCCTGCTACGAGGCGAGTTGTTGACGATTGAGCGATGGACCAAAGCTCCAGTAAAGTCGGGTTTCGCCAAGTTCAAACCGCGCTCGACGAAGTTTCTCAAAGCCCCGTTTTCAGTGAATACTGATCGAGTTTCCATCGTGGCTACTTAGAAGTCGAGTTGTCGTTACCAGTGTCGATGAGTGAATTGGCGATTTCTCGCTCATCGAGAAGACCGGAAGATGCGCTTGCATTCCAGCGCACGAAGTCCCTATGATTCACCTACCGATCTCCCTGTAGTCGACTAGACAAATGGGTTACTAACTGCGGTCTTCTCCGGTTTGACTTGTTTTCCAACTGCCTGAAAAAGCAAGGAAGCAATTGAACCTCGATGAGGTGACCCTCTGCGACCCAGTGCAGGCTCCTCGTCAACCTACTTCGCTACTTAGAGCCACGTGGTCTTTGCGCGGTTCGATGCAAGCTTTTCGGAGGTCATCAATGAGTTGCCAATGGATTCACAGAAGTCGCTGGGCGGCCATGCTGATTGGGGCTGCCATGGTGGTCATTCCGGTCTTTGCCCAAAACACAACGTCCGACGTCGTCGGCACAGTGACCGATAGCACGGGAGCAGTCATACCCGGAGCCTCCGTCGAACTCACCAATACCGAGACTCAGGAAAAGCGCATCGTGACCTCCAGCCCTGGCGGTGAGTTCACTTTTACGCTGCTCAAGCCCAGCCGCTACTCGCTCAAGGTCAGCGCTCCAGGCTTTAAAGCTTTCCAGATTAGTTCCTTCTCCATTGCCGCCGGTGACCGTGCGCGCGAAGACGCACACCTCGAGATCGGAGGCACCGGTGAGGTCGTCAACGTCGATGCTGCGCCTCCCGCTTTACATACCGACAGCTCCGCCCTCATCACCACAGTCACAGAGAAAGCGACGCAGGAGCTTCCGCTCAACGGACGCAACTTCATCAACCTCGTCCAGGTAATTCCCGGCGCCACCGAAGGGCTCAACAATGCGCTGGGCAGCGGCAATCGTCCAGACGATCGCCGACAGACATCCTCGGTCTCCGTCAACGGTCAGGCTGACATGATGAACAACCAGCTTGTCGACGGTATGGACAATAACGAACGCGTCATCGGTTCCATCGGCGTCCGTCCTTCCGTCGACGCCATCCAGGAGGTCAGCGTCCAGACCAACACCTTCACCGCCGAGGTCGGCCGTTCCGCAGGCGCCATCGTCAATGTCATCACGAAGTCGGGCGGCAACCAGTTTCACGGGACCGCGTACGAGTTCTTCCGCAACGATGTGCTCAACGCCAATCCCTATAAGTTTGGCGCCAACATTCCCAAACCCAAATACCGTCAGAATCAGTACGGCGGCAGCCTCGGTGGCCCCATCATCCGGAACAAGACATTCTTCTTCGCCGATTATGAGGGTCTCGACATCGTCCGCGGTCTGAACCCCACAACCAGCACCGTCCCCACAGTCTTTGAGCGCAACAACCCCGGCAACTTTACCGACAACCCGGCAATCAACAAGATCGTCCCGTCATCAAGCTTCGACAAGATTGGTGTGCAGTACTTAAACCTCTTCCCGCTACCGACCAACAACTCCGTCGTCTCCGGCAACTACATCGGTACACCGCGAAACACGCAATTCAATAAGACCGCCGATGGCCGCCTCGATCATCGTTTCGGCAATGGCGACCTCTTCTATCTTCGCTATACCTACAACGCCGTCGACTCCAATATCGGAAGCCTCTTCCCGCTCACCAACTCTGCCGCCGGCACAATCTATCCGGGTGGCAACCTTGGAAGCTATCCCGGCCCCGCGGTCACGCGCGCACATCAGGCGCAGCTGAACTACATCCACAGCTTCACCTCCAATCTTCTGGTCGAATTGAAGGCTGGCTACACCCTGCTCAATAACGCGCAGTATCCACTCAACTACGGAAACGCCATCAACACGGCAATGGGTCAACCGAACATGAACGTCGACTCCCGTACTGCCGAACTCTCTGCCGTTACAGTCAATCAGGGCACCGCCCCAACCCTCGGCAATCGGCCTCCCATCATCTATCACGAGAACACATATCAATACGCAGGCGCCGTCAATTACATCCATGGAAAGCAGACCATCAAAATGGGCGCCGGTCTTATTCGCCGTCAGGATACGGTCACGCAGACCGACACAGCGAACGGCAACTGGACCTTCGCCGACTTCTCAACTCTGCTTACCGGCGACTACATAAACGAAGGCCGCAATTGGATTCTCTACACTCCGCACAATCGCAGCTGGGAGCCTAGCGTCTTCTTCCAGGATGACATCCGTCTCTCCTCCAGCCTCACGTTGAATCTCGGCATCCGTTACGACTTGTTCACGCCCTACACCGAGATCAACAATATCCTGTCCAACTTCGACACCGGCCTCCAACGCATCGTCATCGCTAACCAGGGCGGCATCGACGGCCACGGAAACATCCGCACTGACTACAGCAACTTCGCGCCACGTTTCGGCTTTGCCTATCAGCCCGCTCCCAGAACCGTTATACGTGGCGGCTTCGGCATCACTTTTGCGCCGGAAAACACAACCTCTGGCTCCGCACTCGTCAACCAGCCCTTCACCGCAACGTGGGGAGCTTATACCCCTGCGCAAGCCGTGGCAGCCGGCGGCGCGCAGTACGCCAAGTTCGCCGCTGGCCTTCCGACTCCCTCGCCTAACAGCGCGACCAACCCCAGCGGCACCATTACCGCAGCTCTCGATCCGCACTTCAGGTCCACATACATTGAGCAGTTCAACCTCACGGCGGAGCGTGAGTTCTCCGGTTTCGTAGGCAGCCTCTCCTACGTAGGACAGCTTGGCCGCCGTCTCGCCTACTATCTCTCCGACTACAACACGCTTGCTCCCACGTCGAGTATCTATGCCAACCCGAACGATACGACCACCAACACCCCGGTCATCTCCAACTCCAACTTCAACTCGCTGCGCCGTTTCGCGGCTGCCGTGCCCAACGTCACCTCGATTCCGTACTACACCAGCAATGGCATCAGCAACTACCACGCCATGCAGGCCGTTCTGAAGCGCCGCTTCAGCAAAGGTCTCGATCTGCAGGTTGGCTACACGTGGGCGCGTCTGCTTGATGACGCGGAGTCCATCAGCAACAACGGAGGCAACGGCTTCGGCACCTACGCCGAACAGATCTCCACAATTGATTACGGCAACGGCAATCTCGACGTACGCCATCGCGTCACCGGCACCTTCAACTACGCCCTCCCATTCGGCGAAAGCACGCACGGCTTCAAGTCGGTCTTCGTCAAGGGGTGGCAAACCAACGGTGTGGTCGTATGGAACACCGGCATGCCCTACTCGGTCCGGAACGTAATCAACCGTACCGGAACGCGTCCCAGTGCAGGCACAAGTGACCGTTCCAATATGATCGGCAGCGGCCGCATCTCAAATCCGAATGTCAATCAGTGGTTTGACGTGAACGACTTTGTCTTCCAAAAAGTCGGCACTATTGCCAACCAACGCCGCAATCAGTTGTTTGCTCCGGGTCTGCAGCGCGTCGACCTTTCTCTGTTCAAGACCTTCGACATCACCGAACGGGTGAAGTTCGAATTCCGTGCCGAATCCTTCAATGTCCTCAACACCACACAATTTGGCGCTCCCAACGCCACGCTCCAACTCAACCCCTGCACGGCGGCTGCGCCTTGCAGTGGCAATTACCCAGTCGCTGGCTTCCAGCCGATCTCAGCCTTCGGAACGATCACCACAACCACCAACGCTTACAACCCGCGTCTCATCCAGTTCGCAGGAAGAATAAAGTTCTGAGGCCTAACATCATTTTTAAATGATGGATGAAGTTTCCGAAAACCGTTTTCGCCCAACTGCACCTTGGATAGCTTTCGAGAAGCAACTCAAGGGTACAAATCTTTTCTCAATGAGTGACTTGGCGATTTATCGCTCATCGAAACTGATGTGAACTGCTAACTTGGGATGGCGGCAAATCGAGAGAACGTGGTGCAAAAAACTTTCACAAACGCTAATGGACGCGTTCGACCGAGTTCACCCTACGGAGTGGAATTTGATTCCAGCCATGCGAGGATGGCGCATATGCTGCCTGTCGCCATTGCCATGCATGAGTCACTCGCTCCGTAGTACAGGTGAATGGTGTCTCCATCCGTTCCAATGGGACCGCACAGCCAGAAACCCTCGCGCTCCTGCGCTCCTCCGGCAATGAAATCAATGGTGTCGGCGAGACCCAAGTCCCGCGCTTTGGCCGTCACTAATTAGAGGGTTCAGTCATAACCGGTCTCACAAACTGTCAGGATATGGCTTCGTCGCGCGGCTGTATGTTTGCCGACCCGTCCACATAGCGGTTGTACATGCAGAACGCCGCTGCGATCAGGATCGCATCATGGATCTCGACATCTGTTGCGCCAAGACTGCGCGCGTGCGCCACATCTTCTGCTGTAACGCGCTTGCCCCGCGCTGTTGGTTGCGAAGGGTCTTTTCAAGGGCGTCGGTCGCCTTCAGGAAAAGACGTGTTGGCTCAGAGACCGTTGCCTCTGGAGCAGCACACGACTCTGCGAACCGTAAGACGTTTAGTACTCGCACACCAACATGCCGCTTGCGTGCCTCCAGAACAACTTTCTCTAGATCTTGCGGGCTTACGGTGTGACAAACGACAACCCGTCAAAGTGTCTCTACGCAATATTATCCGTCGACAGATCGGCTAAAACAGCCATTACAGATGCGCCAGTCAGTCTAAGCACCGAAGCCCTAGTAGTTCAGAGCATTGGTCGTTTCCACCTTGAAGAATAGAACGCATAGGCAACCCTGACGGGGGCCAGGGTTTGTGGCGGAAGGCAAAATGCCGTGCCCCATATACGGGCGGCTAATGCGACAGTACGCCCTCCCAGGCGCGAGTCGAAGCTGATTTGTGTTAGTTTCGTCAGACCTGCGGGCTGGGTTCAACAGACTTGGTACTGAAAACACGCTTCCGTTGATCAACTCGAGCCCAATTCCCCCAAAGTCGCGATTTCGCCAACTTCGGTTGTTGTTTTCCGAAAAACTCCCTTTTGCAATAGACCATCGTTTGCTCGTGGAGCTTCATCGAACTTTGCTGCCAAACTAGAAGAGCTTGTCTCCTTTGCAGTCAGATAGTTCTTCTAGCGAAGAACGAACGCGTACAAAGTGTCGCCCGCTGCAGCCACGATGTATTGCAGTCCGTCGAGCTCGTATGTGATCGGGCCGTTGGTCACGATATTGCCCAACCCCGCATGCCACAGAATCGCCCCCGTCGTTGCGTTGAATGCCACCAGGTTCGTCGTCGTGTCACCGGTGAAAAGCAGGTTGCCCGCGGTAGTTAAGATTCCAGAACGGCCGCCGGAGTGGGGCCACTCGTGATTCCAGCGCACCTTTCCGGTCTTATAGTCCATTGCGCGAAGCGAGGCTCGTGTCCACCCTCCTCGATCGTTCCCCGCCCACCCCTCAGGCTTCTTGTTGTTGTCATAGATGTAGTAGACGCTATAAGCGTCGTAAGCTGGAACGTAAAACAGGCCTGTCGTGGGGCTGAAGCTCGGCGGATACCAGTTGGCCGCGCCCGCTTGGTTGGGCGCGACGAGCGCGCCATTCGGCTGGGCCATCTTCGCGGGGTTTGGAATCGGCGAGCCCTTCTCGTCCACACCAAGCGTCCAATTCTGTTTTGCAAAGGGTGTACTCAACAACGCCTTCCCGTTCGTTCGATCCAGCAGGAAGTACCATCCATTGCGGCTGGCCTGCGCCAGCAGCTTGCGCTTCTGGCCGGCGATGGTACCGTCAAGCAGTACCGGTGTTTGTACAGCATCCCAGTCGTGCGTGTCATGCGGATTTGGTTGGAAGTACCAGACTAGTTTGCCGGTGTCCGGGTTCAGCGCGCAGATGGTCGACGTATACAAATTCGCCCCGGGCCGTGCCGCGCCATTGATGACAGGTTGTGCGTTGCCGGTGCCGAAGTAATAAAGGTTAAGTTCCGGGTCGTAGGTTCCAGGGACCCAGGTCATACCGCCTCCATGCAGCATGGCTTCATCGCTAGGCCATGTCTTGGCTTCCGGTTCGCCGGGATTCGGATGCGTGTACCAGCGCCATTGCAATGCCCCTGTCTCTGGATCGTGCGCTTCAATGTAGCCGGGTATATCGAAGTCATCGCCGCTGACGCCGACCATTACATGGTTCTTCACAATGACCGGGGCCACGCTGCCGAAGTAAAACTGATCGGGGTTGCCGATGGATACGTGCCACTTCTCCTTGCCGGTGGCGATATCGATCGCAACCAAGTTGCAATCCTCCGTCTCGAAGTACAACGTATTGTCCTTGACGGCCGCTCCACGATTGCCGATTGATTCACCACCCTTGCTGGCCCAGTCGAACTGCCATAGCTTTCTCCCAGTACGCGCATCCACCGCCCATGCATGGCTTGGCACAGTGAAGTACAGAACCCCATCTACTTCCAGCGGCGTTGCAGAGATGCGCCTACCACCGCCCGTGGTGGTTTCCACGCGGAAGCTCCAAGCTAGCGACAGCCGGTTTACCGTGGCGGTATTGATCTTCGTCAGCGGGCTGAAGCGGCGGCCTGAATAATCACCGTTGTAGGTAGGCCAACTATCCGTCAGCTTCGCAGAATCAGACTGAGCCTGTGCGTGGGCTGCAACCGCGGAAAGACACAGTGCGATGAGCGATGCGATCATTGATTTCATTTGAGGGTCGCCAGGTACGTCGTCAGGTTATGGATATCCGCATCGGTGTACTTGTCCAGAAGCTCAACATGCGCAATATAGGGATCGGCCGTGGTGACCTTGATTCCTGGAACGCGGTTGAAGGATCGGGACTTCCCGGACTTCTCTCGCAGAGAGACGGTGAAGTCGTCGATGGAGACGAGATCGCCCGCGTAACTTTTGCCTGAAGCTAACGTTACTGTGACCTGCACCTTGCGGCGGAGGAACAGCCCGAAGCTCGGGAAAAGAAACTTCTGTTGCAATCCTGCCACCGAGTAACGTTTTGCGACACCGGCAAGGTCGTCGCTTACTGAATGGCATTTACTGCATCCCCCAGTGCCGTTGAAGTACGCCTCGCCTGCGTTGGCGTCACCGCTCAACAGATTCGTCGGCTGCGCGTTGTAACCGCTTCGCAAAATGCCATTGATGCTTGCAGTGAGGAACTGCGAGAGGTCAGCGAGTTCCTTCTCACTGAATTTGAAGCCGTGGTTGTGGTCGGCGGCCAGTAGCGGACGAAGCTCCTTGCCATATAACATTTCGCGGCGGTCGTGCAGCACCGCAAGCGAACGCAGCAGATCGGGCGCCATAGGCGTGCCGCGCGCATCGTCTCCATGGCAGCGTTCGCAGTTGCTATGGTAGATAGTCGATCCTCGCTCAGCGGAGGCCGGATCTACCGCAGAGTGCGGAAACTGGGCGCACAGAGGAGCAGTCCAAAGGCAAAGCAGCCATGCTGCCCGGGTAAAGTTAAGAAATAAACCATTCACTGGTACCACTCCGTGGTTGTCGCTATCGAGCGGCAGGCGTCATGTAATCGCATACATCCCCCTGCTCCACATTCCCTTATACTTGCTCGGCTGCATAGGAGACACGATGAATCGCCGTCAATTCCATAAAACATCAATGGCAGCATCCCTGATGTCCTTCCTGCCTTCCAGTTCATTTGCTGCTGCGCCATCCCCGGAGAACGAGGGCCACAAATTCTCCATCATGTTATGGACCCTGCCCAAAGGCCTGACCTTCGAGCAGCAGCTGGAGCTCGCTTCCGCCGCTGGCTTTAACGGCGTCGAGGTTGGCCGGGAGTACGAGAAGTGGACACCGGAGGACTGGAAGCGGAACTTGGCCAAGCTGCATTCGCTTGGCCTCGAGGTGGACAGCGCTGTGCCTGGCCGAAATGCCTTGGCAGATCACTCCAAACGGACCGCCCTGCGGGACGATCTGATGAACGCCATTCCGGGAGCGAAAGAGTTGGGATGCAAGCAGTTCATCTACACGGCATTCACGCGAGTACCGGAACAGACGCCCGAACAGAAGCGCGCGGCGATAGTCGACACGCTTAAGTACGCTGCCGATCTTCTCGAGAAGGACGGCATCGAGATCGTGCTCGAGCCCATCGACCTTCTCGAGCATAAGCAGGAAGCCGTAACAAGCGTCACCGAGGCCTTTGAGATTACGCGTGAGGTTGCAAGCCCGCGCATCAAGGTCCTTTACGACTTCTACCACGAGCAGCGCCAGGCCGGAAATTTGATCGAAAAGCTCGAAAAGAACATCGACCAAGTTGGCCTTGTGCATATTGCAGATGTGCCGGGCAGGCATCAACCAGGCACGGGCGAGGTCAACTATGGAAACATCTACCGCAAGCTCGTTGAGCTGCACTATGACCGCTATATTTGCATGGAGTTCTCCCCCATTGGCGATCCGGTGACGGTCTTGAAGGCAGCGCGGCTCGAGGCTATCAGCTTGATGCATAGTGTTCATAAATAGCTGGATTTACTTGGGCTCGGAGCCTGCCTCTTGAGGATACTAGATACGAGTCTGTCGGCTTATGAAGCTTATCTCGTGGACGTATAACCTGCTAACCGGAAGTTGAAATCGAAGCTCCTGAGAAGTCGGGTTTTCGGCAAGTACAATACTAGGGAGCGCCGAGGTTGGCTCGATACCGATGTTGTCGTTGACTGCTGACGTAAGCTTTTGGCGGCAACCCAGATATCGTTCGGTGGTCTCGACTGAGCGATAGTCAAGCAAGAACTGAATCTGCTCAAGTTCTCCTCCGGCAGCATGACACAACCGAGCGCAGGTTCGCCGGAGATTATAAGGTGCTAGCTTCTCGATGCCTGCGGCTTTTGCCCTCTCCCGGACCACCTACCAGACGAGCTTTTCGCTTATCTTCGGACCCCGGACAGTTCCTATTCGGCTGACACGCCGAAAGACACTCCCTCCTCGATACGGGAAGTAGTGAGCCGTTGATCCCGAACTATCTTGACCCAGAGGGGAACAAGTACGGTTCGAACATTGCCTCCCTTTTCCGAACAGGTTGATAATTGCCCAGTGTTCATCTCGCTGCTGGAGGTGGTCCACCGTCAGTCCGGCCAACTCCGCACGTCGCAAACCGCAACCGATCAGCAACGAGAGCATAGCGTGGTCGCGCTTATCTCTGATGTAACCCGACCCCGGCTAAAACCATTCACCCCTACTGATCGATAGTACGGGCAGAGGAAGCATCCTGTGATTTGGCTAGGCGTGATGAAGGGCTGAACTGGCATCATCCTCTCCTTCATCACCATCTCGATGCCGGGGGTCGCGATACAAGGCCGAGCCCGCCCCAAGCCCATGCCACCTCCACCGCCCTGACGGCCTTCGGCATTATCAGCCTTATCGCGACCACCGGAGGAAGCCGGCCGCGCCGGACCTTGTAGCGGAATCTTCAGGTCGGCTGGGACGGGATCGAGATCGAGCGCCTCGCGAATGAAAGCGCGCAGCGATACGACAAGTTCCTACGTATGCACGAACTTGCCGTTGGCAAGCTCGTGCACGGCATCCACCGCCAGCTGCACCTGTTCCTCGGTGCCGAGCAAAATAATGTCGGACAAAGCCGCCTCGACCGCATCCCGGATCCGGCGTGCCCGATCCGAGCCCGGCGAGTCATCCACACTCAGGTCCAATGAGGAAGTGGCGGTGGCCGTCGGCACCTCTGCGTGCCGACGCAGGTCACGACGAGATGGCGGACTTCGAGTCGAATACGTCGGCCTTTTCGCCAAATTCATCATGTAATCCCAGATGCCAACAATGTTGCTCACTTCCAGATAACTCGCTGGGTTTGCGACGCGAATGGCCACAGAAGACTTCAGAAACCGTCTGACTTACTTTGAGGGAAACTTAGCTATGCGATCGCCCAACTGAAAGCAAAAGAACCCTTCTCAAAAAATTCAGCTCTGCTTTACGGTGGACGAGGTCAAGACCTGGGGTGACGCGATCAGAATCTTGGAAGACCGCATTCGAGGTATCAAAGCTCAGCTGCGTACGGCTGCCACCTCTGACTCGTCGCGCAATCGATCTTCGGGTTCATCAATCCCCCCAATGGGGGCTGTCGGCGTGCCAAAAGTCAGTTTCACGAAGGTGTTCACTAAGCATCTGACAACGATCCAGACATCAGCGAAACTTTGGGACTCGCTGCGGTAACAACAGGCGGCAAAATATCAGAGATATCGTTTTCGTCCGCTCTAGCCTCAAAGAGGTCTCGTCATCAGCGTGCGGGAAAACGACGAGCATAGGCCGCCCGGTAGGACAAAACGTCCCCTTCTTACGTCACATCCCCATCGCAGGATCCGTGATACTCGTCGCCCCAGTTTCAACACGTCCGGCGTAGCGGATCTCGCTATTCTCAACCGTGACCGAAACGTCGTACCAACCGTGGCTATTGTTCGCCCACATTACAACATTTTCCATGACACCAGCCGCCAAGGTCTTTGTTACGGGAGCCAGGCCATACGAGTGGTCTTTCACTGCAACCTGCACGACAAGCTTGCTTGAATTCCTGCACGCGCAGCACGATATTGCCGCTCAGCCTTCCATCCTGCTGCTCATAGATAGCTTGCACGCTCATCGGCGCGTTCACAGTTCCATTGAACTTCCGAAAGAACCCGTTCGGAGCGTGGACATCGATAGAGTACTTTCCATCATTGACGGGGAAACTCTGTGTCAACGTATCGCCGGCCTTCACCGCATAGGTGCCCGCGACCATATTTTCTCCGTCTCGCAGATACACATTGAACGGCGCACCCATGGACTTCGCTCCATGAACCGACGTTCCTGCCTTCATCGTCACCACAAAATTCTTGCCGTCCGGGCTCATCGCACCATCGGCATATAGCTCATACGGCAGCGAGTTTGCCGGGCGAGTTCCCGGTTCTTGCTTCGACATCCATTGCGACGTTGCCAGCTTTTGGTTCACTTCAGCGATCTGTTCCGCGGACAATGCCTTGAAGTTCACAGGCGGTTCCTTGTCCATTGCCTCGCGGATCTGGATCACAAACTTATCGCGGCGAAGATAATTCAGCTTCGTGTCGTCTCTCGTGTACGTCCGGAAGCAGCTCGTTAGGTCTCCCGCAATAGACCGTCGCCATTCACTAATATTCGATTCGTACACGGTCTTACCAGACTTCACCCTTACAAACCCTTCGAGAAACTGAATCATCGAAGTGTGATCGAACAACTGCGAATTCACCCATCCACCGCGACTCCACGGCGAAGCGACGATCATCGGCACGCGAAAGCCCATGCCAATCGGCCCACTCCGCGCCTCTTCATAGCTGACGCCCTGCGCTAATTCATCTTCCTTGTATGTGTAATCAAGCGACGTATCGATCCCCGAAGAAGCTCTTCCTGTCTCGGGACGCTTCGGATCAGCCGCCACATACGATGGCGCGTGGTCGAAGTATCCGTCATTCTCGTCATACGTCAGAATGAAGATCGTCTTCTTCCACACCTCTTGATTCTTTGTCAGAATATTCATTACTTCAGACACATACCAAGCTCCATACCAAGGCGATGTCGGATGGTCCGAGAAATGTTCCGGCGAACTCAACCACGAAACCATCGGAAGCTCGTTGTTTTGAACGTCCTCGCGGAACTGGTGCAGAATGTCGCCCTTCGGCACATTCATCTCCTGCCCGTCGAACTTCAACGGCTCCAGCGAGCGGTAGTGCGGATCATTCACATTCACCACAAACGCCGCGTTGTGCAGCGCCTGTTGCTGTGGCGTGAGTTTCGCATACCTATCCTTACCTGCCCCTGCAGCAAGCTGGCGCGACAAAGCCTCATGATCCAATTCTTCCCGCTTTAATCTCTGCTCAAGCTTCGCCCTGGTTTTCGCGATCGATCGCTTTCGCAAGGAGTTCCTGCGTCTCGTGAATGCGCTGTTCGCAAGCCGCCAAAGCTTTCTGCAGATTCGGCCCCGCATACTCATACGCCGCCGTGTTGTAAGCATTGAATGCCTCTAATACGTTCGTTCCGAAATTTCCTAGCCACGAGCGCTCTTCTGCACTCAACCCAGAAGTCCGCGTCAGATCGTTCTGATAGAACTTCCAGTTCACGCCTGCTTCCTGCAACCGCTCCGGAAAAGTCTTCCACTTCTGCCCGCCAATCATGATCTGGTCATTGCGCATAAATACTCGCGAATTGGCACGTTGCTCATCGCGCACTGTGCCTGTCCAGAAAAACAGCCGATTAGGCGTTGTGCTCGTCATGGCGGCACAGTAGTTCTGATCGCAGACGGTAAAGGCATCCGCCAATGCGTAATAAAACGGAAGATCCTCTCGGGTGTAATGCCCCATCGTGATCGGCATGTGTGCATACTCATGATTGGACGGACGCTTGGCGTCAATCCATCGATCGTGGTGACCGTTATTCCAGGCATCTACCTGGCTGTTCCGACTATGCGGAATGGAACCCATCCAGGTAATCTTCGTGTCTTTGATGTCTAGGCGCCACGGAGCATAGGTCTCACCCGCCACGCTCGTCTGCAGAAAGACAGTATTTCCATTCGCCTGGCGGATAGCCCGCGGATCATTGAACCCACGGACACCCTGCAGCGAACCCAGCATATGATCGAACGACCGGTTCTCCTGCATCAGGATCACAATGTGTTCGGCATCCTTATACGTGGACCCCGGGGCGGGCTCAATCGCGAACGCCCTCTTCACTGACTCAGGAATAACGCCAGCTAGACCCGCGCCGCCCGCCAAAAGCGAAGCAGCTTTTAAGAAATCACGTCTCGTTGCCATGTCTAAAATTTTCCACCCAAGATGTTATCGAACCCTAAACGGAAGTACCGCTCACATTTACTGTACATCGCAGTTCGTCGTCAAACCTTTGCGGTCGGTAACGTAAAACGCGCTCCTCATCATCTAAGCTTCCAGATAGTCGGCCATCCTCAAGTTCATCTGGGCTCTGGATGAGCAAATATCGCAAGAGCGATTCGGCATTCTGTCACTTTTGGCTCATTCCGCGACGCAGTAAAAATACTGTGTCAATTATGCTTCTGTATTGTTCCCATCAGCATACGCTTCCCGTTTAGCAGACTCGCCATGTGACTTGTATGAATCGCCGTTGACAATTTCATGGCTTGAATCGAAAATTGTAATGTTTGCGGCAGAGATAAGAGGCCGCCCCTAGCATGCACTCGGTGCTGCGTTGGGGCGGCCTCTTTCTTCTGCCACGTGGACAGGAACGCCATTTGCTAGATTCGGTTCTGTTCGTTATCCGGCTTCGACATGAAAGGTAAATCGATGGCTGTTACTCAGGTCGGCTTCTCTGATCCTTCCGCTGCAGGGAACGAAACCATCCTGTCGCGGCTGGGCATTCCGCAGGCCCTTGTATGGGGCTTCCTTGGTCTGCTTCTCTTCATGATCGGAGACGGGGTTGAATCAGGATACCTTTCACCCTTTCTGACAGAACATGGCCTTTCGCAGACGAGCGTTGCATGGATTTTTACGACCTATGGTCTGTCTGTAGGGGTTGCAGGGTGGCTCTCCGGTGCTCTCTCTGACATATGGGGGCCAAGACGGGTGATCATCGCTGGTCTGTTGTCATGGGTGTTTTTTGAGATTTTGTTTCTTACCGTCGGATTACGAAGCGGCAACATATTTCTCATCCTTCTGACCTATGGCCTCCGTGGTCTTGGATATCCATTGTTCGCCTTCGGCTTCTTGGTATGGATTACCGTAGTGGCGCCACACCAGCGGTTGGCATCCGCAATGGGATGGTTCTGGTTTGCCTTTACCGGTGGCTTGCCCACGCTCGGGTCCATAGTCGCCAGTTATTGTGTACCGAGGATTGGAGCGTACTATACCCTCTGGCTCTCAACTGCCCTGGTATTGCTGGGAGGATTGACTCTTCTCGTGGGCGTCAGAGAATCTCGCGGAAGAACCAGATTGGTTCCGGCGCAGGATAGACCTCTTCATGCATTGCTCTGTTCCATCACCCTCGCATGGAGAACACCGAAGACTGGAATCGCCTGCCTTGTTCGCGTGATCAACACTGCACCGGAGTTTGGCTTCTTTGTTTTCCTGCCAGCGTTCTTCACAGGCGTAATCGGATTCACCATGCAGGAATGGCTGTTACTGCTGAGCGCCATCTTTCTCTCGAACATCATCTGGAATCTGCTGTTCGGTCTTATTGGCGATCGGCTCGGATGGCGAAAGACCGTGGCATTCTTTGGCGGATTTGGGTGTGCTTTGACAACGTTAGGGCTGTACTACGTTCCAACTCTCTCCCACAGCTTTCGCCTGACTCTCGTTGCCGGAGTGTTGTATGGAGCGACGCTCGCCGGATATGTTCCTTTATCGGCATTGATGCCAAGCCTGGCTCCGGAGCATCGCGGCGCTTCGCTGAGTCTATTGAACCTTGGCGCGGGAGCAAGCGTATGGGTAGGGCCCGCGCTCGTAGGTCTTCTCTTGAAGCCTCTTGGGGTTGTAGGACTGATGTGGGTGTTTGCCATGCTGTATCTAGTAAGCGGTTTTCTGGCGCTTACTTTGCGGCTGCCACATGAAGGGGCTAACGCGGAGAGGAGGGCATAGGGCTATGGCTGTTATCGCCATCGATGCGGGCACCTCTGTCATCAAGGCGGTCGCCTTTGCTGAGGATGGCCGTGAGTTAAGTCTTGCGCGGGCTGCGACTGAGGTTCTCCACCCACGCCCCGGCCACTCGGAACAATCGATGCCAGGTGTGTGGCAGGCGGTCACGTCCACAGTGCGAGAGGTGGCTTTGACGCTGGCGGAGCCAGTAACTCTCCTCTGCATTACGGCACAAGGTGACGGCTGCTGGCTGGTCGATGAGCACGGCAATCCGACAGGCAATGCGATCCTGTGGAATGATGGCCGCAGCATCGCTGCGGTCGAACGCTGGGGGGCCGAGGGTGTTCTGGCTCGCACCATGCTGATCAGCGGCTCGATGACATATCCAGGCCTCAGCAATGCGCAGCTGGAGTGGCTGCGAGATGAAGACCCGGAGCGGCTCGAGCGCTCACGATGGGTGCTTTCCTGCAATGGCTGGCTCTTCGCAAAGCTGACGAGACGTATTGCAGCAGATATCTCCGACGCGTCGAATCCATTCGGAGACATGCGGACACGGACCTACTCGGAGGAAGTGTTTGCCGCGTATCGACTGGAGCAATATCGTGATATGTTTCCTGAGATCGTCACAGGAGATGCTCTGCAGGCGGGTTTGGCGAACATCGCGGCGCAGGAGCTAAATCTCCCTGCGAACATCCCCGTAGTGATGGCGCCATACGATATTGTAACGACTGCTTACGGGGCCGGAGTCGTGTCTCCAGGCGAGGCATGTCTCATTCTTGGCACGACGATCTGTGCCGAAGTGATCACCGATGAGTTGAACCTGAACGCTCCCGGGACCGGGACGACAATTACTCTCGAGGAAGATCGTTATCTTCGGGCGATGCCAACGCTGGCTGGATGCGAGACGCTGGAATGGGCTGGGCATATCCTCGACGTCTCTGATCTGAACGCGTTGGAGAAGCTGGCCCAAGGTGCAAAACCAGAATCGGATGGGATTTTGTTCCTTCCGTATCTTTCAGAGGCGGGCGAACGGTCTCCTTTTCTGGATCCACTAGCCAGCGGAAGCTGGCATGGATTGAAGCTGAGTCATCGACGGGAACAGATGGCCCGCGCTGTGTATGAAGGACTCACCTTCGTAATCCGCGAGTGCCTTGAAACCGCAGCCAGCTATGTCCGTGAGCTGCGTGTATGCGGTGGCGGGGCACGCAGTGCCTTCTGGTGCCAACTGATCGCGGACGTGACTGGCCTGCAGGTACTTCGCTCTGCGGAACGCGAAGTAGGGGCACGGGGGGCATATCTCTTCAGTCGCTTCATCACCGGCCGCTACAAGACCCTGGCAGAGGGCGTCAGAGATCAGCCGCTTCGCTTCGATCGCTTCATTCCTGTGCCAGCGACGCAGGCGACCTATGCGCGCACCTACGACCGTTTTCGCATCACGCGAGAAGCCACCCGAAGATCATGGCCTGCGGCGCCCCGGCAAGAGGTCGTGAAAGGAACTCGCTCCTGATGGAACCTGTCTATATTGGTATCGATCTCGGAACCCAGAGTGTCCGTGCCATGGCTGTCACTCGAGACGGAACGGTCGTAGCCAGCGCAGCACAACCACTGCACAGCCAGCGCGATGACGGACACCATCAGCAAAACCCAGAACAATGGTGGCAAGCTTCCGCGCACGCCCTGCAGGAGGTCATGAGTCAATGCGGCCCGCGACGAACAGTGCTCGGTGTTGCAGCCGATGCGACGTCAGGAACCATAATGCTGATTGACCCGGCCGGAGTACCGCTGACGCAGGGTCTGATGTACGACGATGGCCGGGCTCGGGAAGAGGCCGCGGAGGTCAGCGAAAAAGGCTCGGAGTTGTGGAAAGAGCTTGGCTATTGCGTGCAGGCCTCTTGGGGCCTTCCTAAGCTGCTGTGGTTGAAACGAAAGGGGCTGTTGCGCTATGGAGCCAAACTGCTCCATCAAAATGACTGGCTGCATCTGCGGCTCGCGGGCAGACTGCTGCCGACCGATTCCAGCCATGCGCTTAAGACAGGCTACGATCTACTACGCTCAAGCTGGCCCGAAGATTTATTTGATCAACTTGGGATCCCACTGGCAGTTCTGCCACAAGTCGTAAGACCTGGCACACGCATCGGAGAGATCGACGTCGATGCCGCGCAGGTTACGGGCCTTCCCCATGGCTCTCCCATCTTTGCCGGTATGACAGATGGTTGCGCCGCACAGATCGCATCCGGTGCTACCAGCATTGGCAGTTGGAACACCGTCATTGGTACAACTCTGGTCGTGAAAGGCGTAACGCAAGAGCTCCTTCACGATCCTCTCGGCGCAGTGTATTCGCATCGCTCGATGGACGACCTGTGGCTTCCCGGAGGCGCTTCCAGTACTGGGGCAGGCACCATTACCGCAAACTTTGCTCCAAACGATCTTCCCGCGCTCAATCACTACGCGGAGGCACACGGACCTTCGCCCTTGGTAGTTTATCCTCTGGTTGGCCGAGGAGAGCGATTTCCCTTTACCTCTCCGGATGCCGAGGGCTTCACACTTGGAACGCCATCATCTACGGAAGAATTCTATTGCGGAGTTCTCCAAGGGATCGCATTCTGGGAACGGCTGTCATTCGACGCCCTGCGTGCACTGCACGCTCCCACGCACGGGACGTTGACGATCTCGGGCGGAGCGACGCGCAGCCGCGCGCTCAATCAGTTTCGCGCAGACATCATGCAACGCGAACTGCACATCGCAGCCATCACCGAAGGAGCCTTCGGTATGGCTGTCCTGATTTCAGCCGCACAGGCCAGTATGAAAGAGGCTACAGAACGCATGGTCCACCCTGGCGAAAGCATCGCTCCGCGAAGAGGGTTCGCGGCGTACGAGAACGCCTACAACAAGCTTCTTCAGACACTTTATCAGCGCGGGTGGCTGCCGGACGGCCTGATGCAGGCGGCGCAGAAAGGATTGCACACATGAAGTCTCTTGTCCTCGTTCGACATGGGGAGACGGAATGGCATGCCGAAAATCGCTATGCCGGCCGCACCGATATTGCTCTTACGCCAAATGGGCTGCTCCAGGCAGAGCAGTTGGCCAAGTGGGCGCGTATAGCTGGACTCCATGCGATCTGGTCCTCTTCCCTCTCTCGTGCGCAGCGAACGGCAGAACCCGCGGCGAAAACAACCGGACTCGTGGTGAAGATAGATTCGCGACTCATTGAACTGGACTTCGGCAATGCTGAAGGAATGACTGATAGTGAGATGACCACTGCCTTTCCCGAAGCTCGCAACGCTTTCCTTTCCGATCCGGTGGCAAACTTTCTACCCGGCGGCGAAGACCCTGCGAAGGCTACGGACCGTGGAATGGCCGCACTTCGCGACATAGCAGAGACTCTGCCCGAAGGCGCGCGTGCACTTATCGTCGGTCATAATACTCTGTTTCGGTTACTCCTTTGCAGAAGCCTCGGCCTTCCGCTGGCAAACTATCGCAAAGTCTTTCCGAGGTTGGCCAATGCTGCAGTAACCGATCTGGGCTTTGAAGCCGATGGCGCGATCGCTTTACTCGCTTTCAACGTACCACTGCCATCTGACAAAAAAAGAGGTTAGTCGTTTTATGTCCAGAATGAAACTCCTTGTCATTGGAGACCACTTTATCTCACCGGGACTGATGCGCAGCAAGCTGGGTAAGCTATGCGAAGAGATGGATGTGGTCGAGGCTTCGACAAATTTTCCGCTCGAGCCCTATCGCGACATCGCCGAGGTACGAGAGGCCTCGGGCTCTGAAGAGCAAATGATGGGATTGTTGCATGGGGTAACGCTGTGCGTAGCGCACCACGCTCCACTGACTGCGAGAGTCATGGATTACGCGCCTGATCTTCGTCTCTTCGTGGTCTGTCGCGGAGGACCCGTCAACGTGAACCTGAAAGCTGCGACAGAGCATGGAATCAGCGTCGCCTTTACTCCCGCACGTAATGCAGCAGCGACCGCGGAGCACACCATTGCCATGATCCTCAGTGCCCTGCGCGGCATCCCTCAAGTCGATGCAGCGATGCGCCGCGACCAGTGGAAGGGGGACTACACTTGGGAATCCTCAGGCTTTGAGCTAGAGACTGCGACTGCAGGTCTGATCGGCTATGGAGCGATCGGAAAGATAGTCGCACGTATCCTGCAGGGCTTTGGAACAAAGGTTCTCGTGTATGATCCCTTCGCAAGACTTAGCCCTGAAGACAACGTGGAACAGGTCGAACTGCATGACCTGCTTCGCCGTTCAAACATCGTATCGCTTCACGCTCGTGAGACCCCGGAATCGCGTGGCATTCTCGGAGCAGAAGAATTTGCCACGATGCCTAAGGGGTCGGTCGTAGTGAATTGCGCTCGTGGGGCATTGATGGATTACGATGCGCTCGCCTGTGCACTACGCAGCGGCCACCTGCTGGCCGCCGCAGCTGATGTCTTTCCCAACGAGCCTCTGCCGAAACACTCCCCACTTCTTTCTCTTCACAACTTCGTAATGACACCGCATATCGCGGGGGGCACGCGTCAGGCAGCCGAAAAGGCTGCCACCATCGCTGCAGAAGAAATTCGGCGCTTTCTTGCAGGAGAGCAGCTTCGTTATTGGGCCAACCCTGAAGTGGAGCAGGCATCGCCTAAGTGAACCTGCTACTCATCTAGACAAGCCACAGCCGAGGATCACTCACTGAGACCGAACGCACATTGGCCTTCAGCAGATCTTCGATCTCTCGTACGCTTTCAATCAAGCCGCCCCCAATAATCGCGATGTTTGGAAAGATCGCATGGATTCGCCGAGCGACTCTGGGTGCGGCGAGGGCTGGGAGTATCTCCACGGCGTCGGGCAGGAACTGCCCGAGCGAACGAATGGTTGCGTTGACTGCCGCGGAATCAATCGCGAAGGTGCGCTGAACTGTTATCAGATTCAACTGATGAGCCGCCTTGAGAGGCTCAATGCGGGTTGAGACGATACCGTCCGCCCCGTTTTGCGCCAGCCATTCGACAGCATGGCGGTCCCGGGCAAGGCCATCCAGAAAATCAATATTCACAAGACACGTTTTCCCTCTCTCCCGTGTCTGCTTGAGAATGCCCGGAAGATTCAGCGGATTTCCCGCAATCAGGTAAACGGAGCGCGCGGGAGAATTGAGAGCTGTTTCGACGATATCTACCGAATTGACGGCTGCGATAATGGGACAGTCAGCGAGCTGGGCACGCGCATCGACAACTTCCTTGGCAGCAACACTGCGTTGCGCAGGAACTCGAGGATGTTGTTCCGAACTGTAAAAGCCAGTGGCCGTCTTGCTCATTGTTCCTCACATACCCCGATGTTTCGCTGTCAAAATGATTTGGGTCAATAGCTGATAGTACTGCGCATTACACGCTGCTAACAAACGGGTGTAGTTTCTCGTCCGTGAATCTTTGAACGATGGAGCATTCGTCTAAGTTTTTAGAGCATTTGTTGACATCTCAGCAGATGATGCCTAAAAAAGAGACGCGACAAACGGCAGAAATGCGGAGAGCCGTCCTGTAACCGCATCGAGACATTCAATTGTCACATGCGCTTAAGGGACGGCCTTCGTCTTTGTGGAGAATGGGGAGAAGTTATCGTGAGATATTGGCAGCAGTAGCTGGATCGGCTCTACTGGTCGCGCAGACACGTCAAAGCAACGTACTACCGGTTCTGGGCAAGCGCTCTCAATAGCTGAGAAGCCTTACTTCACATAGGTAAACGTTGAAATTTCGCCATCGTCACCTACGCGAAGTTCCTTCAATATTCCAGTGGAGCGAGCTTAGCCTCCGACAACTTGACACCAAGGATCTTAGCGACCGTCGGCGCA
>CAWCOK010000010.1:0-82011 GCA_963797135.1 uncultured Acidobacteriaceae bacterium
GTGGTTATGGTTCCCTTCGATTTTCAGTTACGTATCTGTAGGTGCAGTACGGAGCACTGCAGGTGCAGTACAACTGGGACTGCTGCGGCTTCAGCGCGGAGTACCGCAAGTATGAACTCGGCGCTGTGCGTAACGAAAATGCGTACCGCTTCAATTTCACCCTGGCCAACATCGGCTCGGCCGGGAATCTGCGCCGCGCCGAGAGACTCTTCTAAAGACTTCTCTGGTAGTCACCAGGCCGTCCGTCGCACGGTCGTCCACGGGCCCAGCATGAGATAATCCAGTATTGTGCTGAACGCTGTCCGGCTGTTTCGTCCCTTCCTGTTTGTCCTGATGCTGGCTACTGCCGGCTGCCACGCCCAGACTCCAAATGGGGGCAAGCTGCCTCCTGAGCTGGCGCGAAGGGTTGAGATTCTTATCCGGTCGAAGACCAACCTTCCGCCGAACTACGACATGATTATCGGGCAGAGGACGCGCAGTGATGTTCCCGGCTTTGACGAGATCATGGTGCTGTTCTCCGCCGAGGGAAAGACCTCCAAGCCGATGGTCTTCCTGCTGTCGAACGATGGCAAGACGCTGGCACAGTTTACGAAGTTCGACATCAGCAAAGATCCCAAGAGCCTGGTTAGCGATGCCGGCAGACCATCACGCGGAGGCCCGGCAAACGCGCCGGTCGTGATCGTTGGCTTCGACGATCTGGAGTGCCCGTTCTGCGCGAAGATGCACGCCGCAGCTCTTCCCGGCGCTGCTCGATCGCTATAAGGACCAGGTACGCATCGTCTATCGCGACTTTCCGCTCGATCAGCATCCCTGGGCCATGCGAGCCGCGGTCGACGCAAACTGCCTGGCGGCGCAGAGCGCCCCTGGCTACTGGAATCTCGTGGACTACATCCACGCGCATGCTGGTGATATGGGTGGCACGGAGAAGACGCTCGCCAAGGCCAACGAGACTCTGGACACTCTGACGAAGGAAGAGGGCAAGCGGCAGAAGGTGAATGAGACTGACGCTTGAACGCTCTGCATCGAGAAGCAGGACGATACAGCGGTTAAGGCTTCGATCAAGGTGGCGACTCGATCTGGGCGTGGAGGCGACTCCGGCGCTATTTATCAATGGCGAGCGGTTGGAAGGCGCGGTTCCTGTTGAGTATGTGTACCGTATGATCGACAATGCGCTTGTCGCTGCAGGCCAGACGCCACCTCCACCGGTGGCTCCTCCGGCGCCAGCGCCGCAGAGTGCTCCTGCGGCCGGCGCGGCGACCCAGCCGGGCAATTCCCCGGGCGGCAAGTAGTAGAGATCGAGGAGAACTTGCGAGTGACTAATGTTTTGACCGCGAGAAAGAGTTCGCTTCCGGTGCGCCGCATGTGCCGCGCCTCTCGCCCAGCGGTGTTGCTGGTGGCGGCCGCACTGGCGGGCTGCAATCATGCCCACAACGCCGATGTCGTCGCTACGGTGAACGGCAAGGCCATCATGAAGGCGGAGATGGACAAGGCTTATCAGGCGCAGCTTGGCGATGCGCAGCAGCAACAGCAGCAGCCCACCGCGGAGCAGGCTGATTCCCTGCGGCTGAACGTGCTGCGGCAGCTGATCGACGAAGAGATCGTCGAGCAGCGCGCGGCCAAGATGAACCTGACTGCGACCAACGAAGAGGTGGACGCGAAGATTGCCGAGATGAAGGCTCCCTATACGGAGGAGCAGTTCAACGGAGAAGCTGAAGGCCAGCAACCACACGCTGGACGATGTGAAGCACGATATCCGTCGCTCGCTGACCATCAATAAGCTGCTCTCCAAGGAGATCGACTCGAAGATCACGGTGACGGACGCGGATGTTGCGAACTACTACAACGCGCACAAGGCGGAGTACAACCTGATCGAGACGCAGTATCACCTGGCGCAGATCCAGGTGACCGGCGTGCCTTCCGACGCAGCCCGGCAACCTGCAGAACAGCAAGGCGACCAACGAAGCCGAAGCGAAGAAGAAGATTCAGGCGCTGAAGAACCGGCTGGACAGCGGCGAGGACTTTGGCGCGCTGGCGATGAACTTCTCCGAGCGCGCCGAGACCGCATCGAGCGGCGGCGACATCGGCTTTGTCTCCGAATCGCAGATGAAGGCCGACCCGGCGATCTTCAATGCGATCATGAAGCTGAAGGCCGGCCAGATCACCGAGATCCTGCCGCTGCTGGATGCGCAGACCAAGAAGCCCGCGGGCTATGCGATCTACAAGCTCATCTCGCGCGAGCCTGCCGGCCAGCGCGAACTCAACGATCCGCGCGTTCAGCAGGCGATCCGTCAGCAGCTTCGCGATGGCCGTTCGCAGCTGCTGAAGAGCGCCTACTTCGAGATGCTGCGCGACCAGGCCAAGGTCGAGAACTTCTTCGCCGAACAGATCTTCAAGAACGAAGCGCACTAACCTTACTTCTCTCCAGGCTCTGCAGAGTGCCGGCGCCTATCATCGTCGCCGGAAACCTTATCGCTTCACCGATGACAGACTAAAGATCGCCACCGAGCAGTAAGCGATCAGCGCACTGCATAAAACTGACGGTACTGAGGAGACTGTGATGACCACGCCCGTGCGCTTTGCGATTCTTGGCTTCGGCAATCATGCCGTACGACGGCTTCTTCCTGCCTTCTCCCGCTCAAGCGACTCAAGCTGACAGGGATGTGGCGGCGCGATCAGAACGCTGCGCGCCAGAACTGCGCGGAGCATCACATCGCTCACTGTTTCCCCACACCGGAGGAGCTCTGCACCTCGCCCGAGGTAGATGTCGTCTTTATCACCTCGCCCGATGCCATGCACCGTGACGACACGCTGCTGGCTCTCCGCAGCGGCAAGGCAGTTCTCTGCGAGAAGCCTGTGGCGATGAACGCAGCCGAGGCCCGCGAGATGTACGAAGCGGCAAAGGCCGCAGGAGTGCTCTATGGCGTAGCGCAGAACTTTCGTTACAACCGCAGCCTCGACTGGATGCGGAGCAGATTCGCGCCGGAAAGATCGGCAAGCCGCAGCTCGCCCATGCCGAATACTGCTTATCCCGCAGACCGCGCTCCGCGCAAGTGGATCATGGATCCGACGCTTGCCGCGGCGGTCCCATCGCCGACGTAGGCGTGCACTGCATCGATGCTCTGCGCTATGTGCTCGGCGAAGATGTGTTGAGCGTCAGCACGCTCGCCGCAAAGGCACAGCCCAGGAAAGGTCGAGGCGATCGCTTCGCTTCAGATGGAGATGACCGGCGGTGTGCTTGGCGAACGTTACAGTCAGCGCACGAGCGCCATACCGCACACTGATCGCGATCACGGGAAGCGACGGCGTGCTCGTAGCCGAGAACGGATTCACGGTCGATCGCCCGGTAGATATGGTGCTGCGCCGCGCCGGCGAGATGATCGAGACGACGACGCTCGACAACGGCGACGGCTATACGCGAATGCTCGATGGCTTCGCGCAGGCGTTGCACGGTGGCGGAACCTTTGCCGCAACAGGCGAGGATGCGGTGCGCAACATGGCCGCGCTCGACGCAGCATTCCGCAGCTGGCAGACGTGCGGGACAGCGAGACGAGTCGCGTAGCCCAGTCTTCAACTGGACCTTAGATCGTGCATTCGTCAGTTGATGCGCAGCAGCCAGCGCGGTTGTTGCGCTGTGACGCGATGTGGCTGATCTCGCGCTTGGGCGTCGAAGGCAGTACTTCTTGTAGACGCTGATGTGGAAGCAGGACTGCTGAAACTCCTCTTCCACGTCGATTCTGCCCTGCTGGACCAGCGGAAGAAGATAGCCGCGCAGCCACGCGATCTCCGTCAGCGAAAGTCCATGCTTGGCGATGTCGATGGCCTGCCCGGTCAGGTGCGGCGAGGCGGTCTCGCCTTCGGCTGGAGCGGCGTTGCCGTTGGTGCGCAGCAGACGCTGCTGAAACTCGACCGTGCGGACGGCGGAGTTGACCTGCAGCGGGGAGTGGAAGCGGGCATAGTGGGCGCGCGCCAGCGTGGCGAGAAACTGCGCAGTCCAGGGGCGGCAGTAGCGGCGGTTCGCCGGCAGGCGGTCGTCGATGTCGAGTGCGTTGCTAGCGGGGATCGGAACCAGCAGCTGTTGCGGCGCGCATATCTCATCAAGATCGTCGTCATCCTGAATGCGATCGAGCCCATCGCGGTCGGCGACCACGTTCTGACGCACAAGAATCTCATGCGAGCCTCGCAGCGGCGGAGGAACGATCAGCCGTCCGCGCTTGTTGTAGAGCGTCGGCAGAATCACCGGATTCGCGGCCTCGTCCTCGACTGTATCGAGACGGGGCTTTGAGCGATGCGAGGTGTTACGCCAACAGCCGACACTGATTCGCCGGGTTGCCACCTGCGCCGGACAGCAGCCGACTCTCGCTGCTGCCATGAAGATCGAGGCGCCGACTGCGCGCCAACTGTGCACCGGCATCAATTGAGGTGAAGTCAGATCCAGCTGTCGCCATTGCGGCTGCATGAAGTCATCCGGGGTCGCCTTCCGTTCGAGCAGTCAGTCTTGAGGCGTTACGTCCTGAGCAGAGTGCCGCCTGCGCCTATCCGTGACGAATGATCGTACTGACGCTCCGATGAGGCACGGACTCTTCTTCGACACGTCTCCGTCGTTGTTGCCCGGCTTTGTGCGAGTTGCTGGCGAGGGCTTTGTTCGTCACGTTTCTTCGCGGCATGCGCAGACGTCTGACGCCGACTTGTGCGCACAACGTCACGACGCGCTGTGTGTGCGAGGCTGCAAGCGACGTATGTCCGGAAGACAACAGTGCGAGAGCCAGGGAGGCCGAGATGAGGGCGTTCAGACGCATCCTGGATTTCAGAGGCGCGGAACGCCAGAGCAATTTCTACCCTATCTTCATCAGGTGGATGAGATAAGTGACGAAGAGGGTTCCGTGTACTCATCGGTTAATATGGGCAGGCAATGCGAAGCGTTCTCGGCGGCCTTGGCGGCGGCCATCGTGGTGGTGGCAATCTTCGGATGCAACACCGTCAATCAGCTCTACGCCGCCTATTCAGGGAAGCACGAACGACCCTGCCACCCCTGAGTTCTACTCTGGGCACGTCCAGCCGATCTTTCAGAAATACTGTTTCCGCTGCCACGGTGGCATCAACCGCCGGGGGGCCTGAACCTCTCCGACACGCGCCGGAATCCTTCACGGCGGCCATAGTGGACAGGTGATCGTCCCGGGGATCCCACCGGCCAGCCTCCTGGTAAAGCTGATTCGGCACGAGGGCACGACGAAGGTTCCAGGACCGATGCCGTCGAAGTCCGGCAAAGCTCTGCCGACGCCGACATCGCAACGGTGGAACAATGGATACGAGCAGGGGCGCTCATGCCTCCCGATCCCCCAGTGAAATAGGACACCGTTACTTTCCTGATCATTTATTTGAACCACCGCAGAGTCCATGTTGCGTCTAATGCGCTATGGAGGGGTACGCTCAAGCCGCAGGGATGGGTGCGAAAGGCTGGCGGCTGGGCACTGCTGGCCGCAGGCATAGCGGGCTGCGTCTTACCCGTCATTCCCGGCATTCCTCTGTTACTGGCTGGCCTGCTGGTCCTGGCCCAGGACTACCTGTGGGCCAAAAATGCTTTAGGCAAGGCAAAGCGCTGGGCGGTTCATGTACGTCGCAAGGCGCGTGCAGGACGTGCCCCGAGTGAAGCCACAAACGCGGGCAATGCTCCCGAGAAGAACGCAGAAAAAGTTTAGCGACTCCACTGCTCAAACGCTTTTTGTACGCCTGGAGCGATAGTCGGCAGCGTCGCGTAAATGTCCTGGTCAGCGGCGATGCGGTGCCAAGCTGTTTGTTCTGCCAGCGCCGCCAGAACCAGCCAGTCATGCCATTCGCCGCCAGCCTGCTGTAGTTCCTCGAACGAATGAGCCAGCGTTCGCGAGCTGTTGCCGCTTTTGGAGCATTCTCCGCGATGTACCGCGCCAGCTTCGCCGTCTTGCTTACGGCATGCAGATAGTCGGGATCGTCAGGTTCTTCGGAAGGCTCTGCCGGAGTATTTTTCTGAAACCAGTCGCGGGCGATCGTCGCGATCTCGGCGGGTGTCAGCACGGCCGATTCAACAGGTTGCAGTGTATCCAGCAGATCTTCCATTCTTCCTGCAAGTTCTACGCCGTAGCCACGCAACAGCTTCTGGAACCTGTCGGCGTCGGGACCGGCGCATGGCTTCGATCACGGAACGGAGCCGCGAAGAGTCGTGAAGGAGGACTTGCTGGGGCTCGCCGACTCAACGCCGTCGATCAAGTCGACCTGCACGTCGAGATCGCGCACCTCCCCGGCAGCACGACGAAATTTCTTCAGAATCCTTCGTAGCTTCTTCGCAGACTGCTTGCATAGGGATGCTGGAAGCATGGCAAGCAGGGCAAGTTGTCCCTCGATGCGCCGCGTCATGGTGCGAAGCCGATGAACCGCTCGAGGCCTGGGGTCGGCAAGACAGACCATCATCGCGGCTTCGAGAGCAGTAACATGCTCACGAAGCGTGCGAACCGGCTGTACTGTCGGTGATTCCGTCATAGATGTTTGAACGCCGATGTGATGATCTATGAAGCGGGCGCAGTTAGGCAAATTGGGCGGAATGGACAGGAAACGCTGCATGCAGCGCGACATGCCGATGTTCAGGAAGGCCATCAGACTGGCATACTCAAGGACATCTATGAAGCGCTCTTCTCTCTGTTGCCTTCTGCTATCGTTTGCCTCCGTCGCCCTTTCGGCCCAGACCACCACAGAGCACGGCAGGTTCATCCTGCATAAGTTCGCCCGAACCAACGGTGAAGAGACCTACACCATCGAACACATGGAGGAAAGCACACCCTCAAGTCTGACTTCCTGTTTACCGATCGGGGCACGAAGGTTCCGCTCTGAAGACGATCTTTACAGCGACCGACGCGCTCGAACCGCTGTCGCTGAAACTGGACGGACAGTCCTCGCGCATGTCGGCACTGAAGGACACGATGGAGTATCATCCGCAGACACAGAAGCATGACGCTGGTACGCGGAGGGAAAGACGCGAAGAGATCGCCGCGCCGGAGGGAACGTTCCTGATCGACGGCTACTCGCCGGTGACCATGCAGCAGATGCTGGTCCGCTTCTGGCTCGCGCACGGTCGTCCCGCATCGATTCCCACTCCACCGGCAGGCAGCGTCTCCATCATGCCGGCGGGAACGCTTTCTGTCTCCGCCAACGGTAAAGAGACGAAGCTCGAGGGCTACGTCATCTCCGGCCTCATCTGGGGCGGCGAGATGCTGTGGATGGACGAGCATCAAAACCTCGCCGCGCTGGTTTCCACCGACGCCGAGTTCGATCACTTTGAAGCGGTTCGCGAGGAGTACGAGCCTGCCCTCGGAACATTCATTCAGACTGCAGCTAAGGACAATCTCGCTGCGCTGGCGAAGCTGGCCGCAAGCGCGAAGCAACCCGTCGCAAAACAGCTGGTCATCGCAGATGTAACCCTGATCGATGGGACCGGCAAAGCTCCAGTAAAGGATGCAACTGTCTTCGTCGAAGATGGCAGGATCGCCGGCATATCCGACGGCAGCAAAGCCGTGATTCCCGCAGGCGCGACACGTCATCGATGGCACCGGAAAATTTCTCATCCCCGGCCTGTGGGACATGCATGCCCACTACGAACAGGTGGAGTGGGGGCCGATCTATCTCGCAGCCGGGGTCACCACGGCGCGCGACGTCGGCAACGAGTTCGACTTCATCACTACGGTGCGTGACACCGTGGCCTCAGGCAAAGGCATCGGCCCGGAGATACTGTCGCGGGCATCGTCGATGGCAGCGGCCCGATCTCGCTCGGCGCAGTTGTGGCCGACACGCCCGAGCAGGCAATTGCGGTCGTCAGAAGGTACAAGGCCGCAGGCGCGCTAGCAGATCAAGATCTACAGCAGCCTCAAGCCTGAGCTGGTGCCCGTTATCGCCGCTGAGGCGCACAAGCTCGGCATGACCGTCACCGGCCATGTTCCCAACGGAATGACCACCGCGCAGGCGGTTGAAGCTGGCTACGACCAGATCAACCACATCCAGTATCCGACGCGCGATCTGCTTCACATCGAACGGGGCAAACCTATCGCCGTCGACTTCACGACCGATGATGCGAAGAAAGCAGATAGCGCTGTTCAAAGAGCACCACACCGTCTTCGACGACACGGTTTCGCTCTACGAGAACTTCTACCACTCGGCCTCGGTGCCGTACTCCACACTTGAGCCCGGTTTGCTGAAGGTGGCTCCCCAGCTGGCCGAAGCGCTGAGTTCGCCGGGGGTCTCCGGCGACCGTGCTGCGACGACGAAGGCCACCTTCGATGCGATGATGGCGACAGTTCGAGAGCTGCATAAGGACGGCCTGATGCTGGTCGCGGGCACAGACCAGAACATTCCTGGCTATTCGCTGCATCGCGAGCTGGAGCTGTATGTTGAAGCGGGATTCACTCCCATGGAAGCTCTGCAGGCGGCGACCAGCGTCCCTGCAAAAGCGATGGGCCTTGACAAGACCGTAGGAACAATTGAGCTTGGTAAGAGAGCCGATTTGGTGCTGCTGGATGCCGATCCGCTGGCTGACATCCACAACACGCGGCGTATCGTTAAGACAATATCCGCTGGCGCGGTCTACGATCCGGCTCCGCTTTGGGAGTCGGTCGGATTCAAACCCTAGACGTAGTTTCAACTGCTCTCTTTTCCTGCCTTGCATCTATCAATCAATCCAGGTTCGGAGTGTCAGTTGATGAAGAATCGTAGGCTCTTTTTCTCTTGTTGTCGCTGCTGGAGCGATTGCAGGCCATCTCTTGCTGCACGGCCCCAGCCCACAACGACCCGCGCTCCGGCGCACAAATCGAAGAGCGCCGCAGCGGCAAAAGCCGCTCCCACCGCCTCGGTCTGGACACCAGATGTTCAGCAGTATCTGGGGGTATCGCAGGGAAGCTTCTCGCTGGTTGGGCTGAACAAGCTTTCGAAGGCTCAGGTCGAAGCTCTGGTGAATGCGGCGAAGAACAGTGTTTCTGGTGATTCGAAGAAATATCTTCTCGCATGCAGCCCGACGACCCCCGGTCAGTCCGGTCGAACTCGGGTATGGGTGACGGTTTCAGGTGACGATCCGCAGGGGCTACGGCTCGCGGAGATCCGCACGGCGATACGCGGGCTGAGCAATGTCGATATCGTGGATGCGGCCGCGAGCGCGGATCGTGCGCTGCACATCGTGATTCAGGAGCAGTCTCTGGGGAAGAGGATTATTGGCTACACGGCTTCCTATATGACCTCGACACCTTGCGTTGACGAGTCGAGGAAGACGGACGCAGAGTTGAAGGGGCAGCTTGGAACCTACACCGATCCAAAGGGCGCTGACCTGGCGCGCGATCTTGCCGGAATGCTCGATCAGGATCTGCAGGCCGTTCGGAGCGGGAAATAATCCTGCTTACGTCCTGGAAACGATTTGAAGAGCGGCTTAGAAGGATGGTCTCGGTTTGCCAACCCATCCGCTCCGATTGCATCCTATGTTTGTGGAGGTACGGCTATGAGAGCTGAACTGGGCTGGTTGCTGGCAGGTGGAGCGATCGGGGCTACGATTGCAGTCATGGCGATGACGGATGTTGAGAAGGGTTTGGCTAGCGGAAATAAGGGGTACAACAGCCTGGATCGCGCGGCGGCAAAGACTTTTGGCTGGGGAACGAAGCAGCGGGCCGAGGGCAAGGTTGGATCGGTGCTCGGCGAGCGTGAAAGAAGGCGTCGGGCGTTTTACGGGTGATACGAACCTTGAGGCTGAAGGCACGGTCGATAAGGTTACCGGCAAGGTGAAGGACGCAGTCGGTGAGTTTGGAACCGCGGCTGCGCAGACACTTCACGATCTGAACAGGTAGGTCGTTCGTAAGTGCGAAGAAAATCACCCCGGCAATTGGCCGGGGGATTTCTTTTTGTTTCTCTGATGTGCGGGAGATGCAACTCCCGATTATTTCTTCGCTGCGGGCGCCTCTGTGCCGACCTGACGGACGGCCTCGGTCACACGATGGCGAAGAGAAGCTGGTCGTGGTCGGCCTTGGCTTTCTCCTTGATAATCTCGCCGGCTTTTTTGCCTGCGGCCTCATCTTCAGGCAGGGTCAGGTCGCGGTTTTTTGCGGAGATGACGGCCAGGTCCTGGACGATATCGAAGAAGGGATCCTCGCTCTTGCCCGAGAGCTGCCAGCACTGCGAGACGGTGCAGGTGAGGATCTGATGCGTCGTCCAGGGATGCTTTTCGGGTGCTTCACCCGGCGACGGGGTAATGGAGACGGGCGAGGTTGCTGCGGTTGCAGACGGGGCGGGGTTTGCCGCTTCAGGTGGTGGCGCGGGCTTGTTGTCGCAGCCAGTTGCACCGATGAAGGTGGCGGCGAGCGCGAGGGCAGCAAGGCTGGGAGTTGCGAGACGGGTCGCGAGGAGCTTCGGAGTCGACTGCATGGGCAGCATCTTCTTGAGCAGTGTCTCTTAATCTGCGGAGTTTGTATCGTCATGGCGATTTTGAGGCCCTTCTGGAGAAGGTTTTGATTAGCGGCGATACGGCCGGTTGTAGCGGTTATTGTTGTCGCGCTTGCTCTGGGCAACTCCGCCAACGGCTGCGCCGATGCCTGCGCCAGCGGCTCCGCCGATGATGGTTCCCTTGAGCTCCTCCGCCGAAGACGGCACCGAGGACGGCTCCGCCTGCTCCGCCGATGAGGGCGCCTTTGCCGGGGCCGATGCCTCCCTGATTCTGGCGGTAACGGTCATCGTTGTAATGGCGATCGCGGTCACTGTAGTAGTGGCCGCCGTGGCCTCCCTGACGGACGCCGTTGTTCCAGCGGTCGTTGCGGTTGTACTGTGCGCTGGCGGGAAGGACAGTGGTGAAGAGAAGAGGGGCGATGAGTAAGGTCTTGTGAAGCCTATTCAACATCATGGGTGGTTAGATGCATATTTTGCAGGGAATGGCGGGCCGGCGAATCTATGGTTCGCCTTAGCTGGGTTGCCTGACCGGTCGGAAATACTTCGATAAGTTACTTCTGCCGCAGAGCCTCGCGTCGTCGAAGTCCTCATCGGGGAGGGCGGCATCTGGCTCGCTTGTTCGGCTCTGCATCCAACGATGAACGAGGTGCTGAGCTATGAGCGAAAAACATGACAATGACGCCCAATATCGCGAGCTGAGCGGGCATGAGGGAAGGGCGAAGATCGCAGAGCTGGTGAAGGGAATCCGGATCGCGATGATGACAACGGTGGCGAAGGATGGGACGCTCAGCTCGCGGCCGATGGCGGTGCAGGACACCCCGTTCGACGGAACGCTCTGGTTTCTGACGCGACAGGGTTCGGAGAAAGTGGAAGAGCTGGCTGAGGACAAGAAGGTGACGCTGACGTTCGCTGAGCCGAAGGACTCGAAGTACATTTCGCTGAAGGGCGTGGCGAGCGTGAGCCAGGACAGACAGAAGATCAAGGAGCTTTGGAACCCGATGTACAAGGCCTGGTTTCCAAAAGGAGAGGACGATCCCGAGATCGCTGTGCTCAGGGTTGAGGTGAGCGAAGGTGACTACTGGGAGGCTTCGGGGTCGCGGCTTGTGATGCTGGTGAAGTATGCGGCGGCTTCGGTGACGGGAGGCAAAGTGCCGCTGGGCGAGGCTGGGCACATCGCGGTTTGATCTTCGATGAATTCCTACGCCGGGAGTGCGGGTGCGGCCAGGTGCGGGGCGGGCGTCAGGCCGTGGCGGCGCATGATCTGGCCGATGACGGCCGGGTCGGGTGGGGTTTTGGTTTCCATGGCGGACGGCATGAGGGAGGCGACCTCGCGGAAGTATTCGGCACCGAGGATGCCGGGGGTGATAACGGCGAGCGTGCGCGATGGCGTGGGGTGGAGGTTGTCGAAGCGGTGGACGACTCCGCGGGGGCAGAAGAGCAAGGCGCCGGGGGTGAGCTCGGTGGTCTGCAATGTGCCGTCGGGGGAGAGCCAGGTCAGGGTGAGGGTGCCTTCGAGTCCGTAGATGGTCTCGTCGTAGGCGTCGTGGCTGTGGGCGGCGGGGACCTTGGCTCCCGGAGCGACCTCGAACTCGAACATGGTGAGCGAGGAGCCGGAGGCGGGGCCGTCGATGAGGAAGCGGAGGTTGATCTGGCCGAGGCGAATCTCTTCAGGGGTGCCGGTGGGCATAGTTGTGCCGTGTCCTTTCGTGCTGGAACCGTTTGGAGGATTTTAGCGGAAAGGTTGTGGTTGATTTATGTCTCGCCCTCAGTATGCTCAGGGGTGGTCCCCCCTGTTTTTGTGCAAAGTCTTCGAAAGAGATAACTTACGTCCGGACCTCGGTGCAGGTGATTTGCCAAACCCTGAATTTGCCGGGATTTGGGTGTGTGAGGGCGGCAAAGTCTTCGGGAGACTGGTGTTAGGTGCCTGGGTTTCGGGTGGAAATGGAGAAGCCCCGGTGGGTGTGCCGGGGCTTCTGCGGTTTCTTGTGTCCCGACTTAAGTGTAGCTGGATTGAGGGAACTCGACGGCATCTGGGATGTGGTTTGGTTTGTTGGGGTTGGGTGGTTTGGGGGCTTGACAGGGGATTTTTCCCACATTGGTGTGGAAAAGGGGTTGGATGTGGTTTTGTGGCTGGGTGAGGAAGGCAATTCGAGTCGTTCCGGCTTCGCCTTCACTCTGGCCTTCGGCAGAGTGGAACCCACTCATGTCGCTTCGCGCCATGAATGGGGCACCCGGGTTGTGGCTGGATTGGATGTATGGGCCAGTCGCCGGCGGGAAACCATTTCGTACGAGATGGTTATGGCGAAGATGGATCAGAAATCGAAGGAACCAAAGTGGGATTTACCAGGTTCGTTCCACGAAATAATTATTGATGCTGGATGAGTTGCGGCCTAAGCTTGGCAGTACTCCCCCTAAAATTATTCCGAAGGACTGTAGAGATGCTTCGTCCGTTTACTGCTTGTACGTTAGTTTGCCTGCTCGTTTTTTCTAAGTCTCTCCCAGCACAAAGACTCCAGCTACTCCTGCGGCGGCTGTAGTTGCCGCACCGGCTCCAACTGCGCCAGCTGCGATTCCGACCGGCCCCGACGCTTCGGGCAAGTACAGGCTGCGCGAAGGGGAAGACGTCAATCTGCAATTCGCACAAGACCTGACCTCGAAGACGGCGGCAGAGGGCGATCCTGTGGCTTGACGCTTGCTGATGATCTCAAGGTTGGAGACGTGGTGGTGGCAAAGGCGGGAAGCAAGGCGTTTGGCGAAGTGAGCAAGGCCGAGAAGTCCGGAATGATGGGCAAGGCCGGCGAGTTGAGCATTCGGCTCGAAGTACCTGAAGGTGGGGGACGAGAAGATCAGGCTGCGCGGCACCAAAGGCAAAGAGGGTGAGAGCGGGACTACGAGCGCGGTCGTACTGACGGTGCTCTTTGGGCCTATCGGTTTGATCAAGCATGGCAAGAATGTGGAGATCAAACAGGGACAGGCGCTGCATGCCTATGTTGCGGACGATATCTCGCTGTTGCCTGTGTCGTAGAGAGTGAGTGGTCGGGCTGGGGTGAGGAAGGCAATTCAGTCGTTCCGGCTTCGCCTTCACTCCGGCCTTCGGCAGAGTGGAACCCACTCCATGCTCGCTTCGCGCCATGAATGGGCACCCGAGGGTCGCTGCCTCGATTTGATGTATGGGCCACCCGCCGGTTGATTCTATTTATTCAAGTTTAGTGAGATTAGGTCGGAAGGATAGCCGTGTCGCGGCTGTGCAAGGCTTTCCGTAATCGGGAAAGTGGTGAAGGATGCTAGCAATCACCTGCTTTGTCTGCTCCTCGTTAAGGTATGGGAGCACGCAGACACCGTCACCTTCGCTGATGCCTTCGTGATCGACATAGAGGCCGCTGGGCCTAACGTCGTCGTAGTTATTTTTACTTTGTTGAAACATGAGGCCATAGATAGAAGCTCTTGAGATAGAGGATGGACGATAGCCGTCAGGGGCATGTCCTGAACTTTGTAGAGAAGAGTCGGTAACCTCGAGAGTTACATTTGCTCCGCGTAGTTGGCTGACGATGTTCTTTAGGGTGATAAATACGAGAAAGCCGCCGATGACAAGCCGCACTGTACGTGAGTCATGGCCGTTGTAAAGGAAGTAACCAAATATTGCCGCGCCAAGAACCGAGACGAGAATGCGCCAGACTTTTGTGTTTTGCGAATGTGGAAGGTCAGTATGTTTGCAGATTCTTGAATATCGAGCGTCGCAGGCACGAGAGGATTGTACAGCCGGGTCATTAAAAAGGGGCTGGGGTGCAAGGAAGGCAATTCAGTCGTTTCGGCTTCGCCTTCACTCCGGCCTTCGGCAGAGCGGACCCACCCATGTCGCTCCGCGTCATGAATGGGGCACCCGAGGTAGTGGCTTGATATTTATGTGTGGGCCACCCCGCCACCCGTTTGGTGGTGGGTTCGGTCAGATGTGGGCACCCGTCCACTCACTAGGCAATCCCAGCTTTTTTACGTTATATCTTGATCCTTGTGATAGTGATTCCAAAAAGTCTCGTTCAGCAATCGATCACTTGTCTGGATGCGAACGACTGAGTGCGTTAGCTTTTCTTTCAATCTTAGAGAGCCACCTGTTGATTTTTCCAGATAGTACTCCATTCGATTCTCAAAGATTCGAGAGATCAATTCTGAGACTTCGCTTAGGTTATCAGTGACCATTGCGCCGACGGCGATACCAGTGTCAAATTCAATCAACCTGCTGAGTGGGTGGACGTCTCTGTAAAAACGACTACGTTGTTCTTGGTCACAATAAAAGATGACGGGCTTTCCTAAACTGAGAGCCATCGCAGCTTCAGCATCCTTACCGTAGCTCTCTTTATCTCCTGCAGAATAAACAAGCATCTTAGCGCATTTGACCATTAGACATTCAATGGAGTCCCTTGTCTTCGTGACCTCCCGCCGCACTGAGAGTCGGATCAAAATATCTAAATATTTCAGCCCCTTTAAGCGTGCGTCATTGAAGATTCGCTCACATGTTTCAGCCATGAGACGGAAATCTTGTCGAGTGCGCATGCTCGTTGCCATGTATACATCAAGATCACCGAGCATCGAAGATAAAAGCGAGTGTTCGCAAGTGCAGCATTTCTTGCTTCCGAGAATTTATGAGCAATTGTGTCGTATTTTGCTACTAAATCTATTTCTGACGAAATCTTCTCATTGAGAACTTCATCAGCAGAAAAGATGAACTCTGTCTGACGAGCTTTATGAACTTCAGGTACCCTATTTTACAAAAGCTCTTTTATCGTTGGTGATGTAGATCCAGCCGCCGCATGGGCCCTGTAAGCTTCACGCAGAATAGATCGAAGATCAGTTTCGGCATTTCCGTCGGAAGGGTCTCCGTATGATTTACAAGCCATCTCTGAAATCAGATAGCGATTGTCTTTTGCAATTTGCCGGAATGATAGTGCAGGGCCACGGCGTCTTATTGCAAAACATCCTGTATCGAACCTTTCTAAACGAAAGGATTCGGTGATTTCATCTACTGAGAGATCTCGAAGCTTTCGAAACGCCGTTCGAACGTTGCCGTAGAGAAAGAAGTGCGTCGACGTATAGTCGATACAAACCCCACTTTAGATGCGCAAGTGAAATAATTTCTTGAGCGCTTTGCCAGTCTTTGGAAAAGCCAGGAACTTTGGTAACGTCGTATGGATGCTCTTTCTGGGTAAGCAACCAGTAATAACGAAAAAAGCCGTCACCAGCTGGAGCTTCGTGACCCATCACGAGTATTTGGTTCAGCTGAACTGCAGAGAGAGGCTGACTATCTATATTGCTGAGGCGGTCAAATACGTCTTGGTGCGTTTGGTCGGTTAGCCAATTCCCGATTCCTCCCGTAGGGACAGAGAACAAGCTTAAAGTCGTCAAGGATCTCTTCTTTCGAACTCATCGACGCTCCATTTACTAAGTATTATGGGTAACTCTTTATATCGCAATAGATTCAGTGACGCACAAAAAAGACACCGTAGCAGGAAATCACTATAAACAAACAAGAGGCGCGGACTGATCCGCACCTCTCTTCACCGATGCCAACTAGTAACTTTACTGACTTACTGCAATCAGGAGTCCCGTTTCGGGTTCTGACTTGGATTCGTCGGGTGGGATGACTACGGCGGCGGCTACCTTGTCGTCGGCTTCGAGGTTGAGGAGTTTGACTCCCTGGGTGGAGCGGCCGGCGGCGCGGATGGACTTGGTGTCGATGCGGATGATCTTGCCGAACTGGCTGATGACCATCATCTCGGTGGTGTCGTCGACGAGCTGGATGGCGGAGACCTTGCCGATCTTGGGGGTGGCCTTCATGTTGATGACGCCCTTGCCGCCGCGGGACTGGAGGCGGTACTCGTCGACGTCGGTGCGCTTGCCGAAGCCGTTCTCGGTGACGGAGAGGATGAGGCAGGGGGTGAGGCCGAGCTTCTCGTCGAGCTTCGCGCAGCTTGGCGGCGGCTTCGTCGGCGACTTGCGGGCGGCGGCGGCGGTCGTCGTCGGTGCCGTCGGCGAGCTTCGAGCGGCTGTGCGGCGGCGGCGTCGTTGGCTTCGTCGATGGCGGCTTCGACCTGGTCGGTGAGGTCCTTGGCGGCGGTTCGTCGCGCGGCGAGCGCGCGGCGCTTGTTGCGGGCCTCGGCGGAGGGGGTGACGGCGGCGCCGATGACGTAGTCGCCCTTCTTGAGGGTGATGCCCGGTTGCCGGAGGCGGGGCGGCCCATGGGGCGGAGCGTCGGCTTGCTCGTCTAGAAGCGGATGGCCATGCCGTCGTGGGTGGCGAGGAAGATGACCTGCGTCGCCGTCGGTGATGCGGGCGGCGATGAGCTCGTCGTCCTTGTCGATGCCGATGGCGATGATGCCGCGGGCCATGACGTTGGAGAAGTCCTTGCAGCGCGGTCTTCTTGACGGTGCCGTTGCGGGTGGCGAAGAGGACGTACTTGCCCTCTTCGGTGAGGTCGCGGACGGCGAGGATGGTGACGACCTTTTCGCCGGGCTGGAGGGCGACGAGCGAGGCCATGGCCTTGCCCTTGCCGGCGGCGCCGACGTCGGGGATCTCGTAGACCTTGAGCCAGTAGACGCGGCCGGTGTTGGTGAAGCAGAGCAGGTAGGCGTGGGTGGAGTCGACGATGAGCTGGGCGACGAAGTCCTCTTCGCGGGTCTTCATGCCGAGGCGGCCGGTGCCGCCGCGGCGCTGCTGGCGGTAGGTGGAGATGGGCGTGCGCTTGAGGTAGCCGGTGTTGGAGACGGTGACGGCGACCTGCTCGTCGGCGATGAGGTCTTCGAGCTGGAGCTCGGTGGTCTCGTCGACGATCTGGGTGCGGCGTGCGTCGCCGTACTTGTCGCGGATCTCTTCGAGCTCCTTGACGATGACGCGGCGGAGCTTCTTGTCGGAGGCGAGGATGGACTCGAACTCGGCGATGTTGTCGCGGACCTCGGCAGAGCTCGTTGAGGAGCTCGTCGATGGAGAGCTGGGTGAGGCGGTAGAGCTGCAGCTCGAGGATGGCGTCGATCTGGCGGTAGGTGAGGATGAGCGTGCCGGTGGTCGAGAAGGTCATGTCGACGTCGTACTTTGCGGGGTCGAGGTTGACGCCGGCGAGCTCGGTGCCGCGGAGGTTGATGCGCTTGTTGGAGAAGTAGCTGAAGAGGTTCTCGCGGGCGTCGGCGCGGCGAGACGACTGGCGGATGATCTTGATGACGTTGTCGAGGTGGTCGAGCGCGATCTGGTAGCCGAGCAGGATGTGCTCGCGGTCGCGGGCCTTGCCGAGGAGGAAGGCGGTGCGGCGGCGGACGACTTCGATGCGGTGCTCGAGGAAGGCGCGGATGGCGTGGTCGAGCGGGAGGACCTTGGGCTGGCCGTTGTGGACGGCCAGGAAGATCATGGAGAAGCTCTCCTGCATCTGGGTGTGCTTGTAGAGCTGGTTGAGGACGATCTGGTGCTCGGCGCCGCGCTTGAGCTCGATGACGATGCGCATGCCGTCGCGGTCGGACTCGTCGCGCACGTCGGAGATGTCGTCGATGACCTTGTCGTTGACGAGCTCGGCGATGCGCTTGATGAGGTTGGACTTGTTGACCTGGTAGGGGATCTCGGTGACGATGATGGCCTGGCGGCCGCCGGTGATGTTTTCGATGGCGACACTTGGCGCGCATGATGAAGCGGCCGCGGCCGGTGTTGTAGGTCTGCGCGATGTCGGCGCGGCCGTAGAGGAAGCCGCCGGTGGGGAAGTCGGGACCCTTGACGTGCTCGAGGACGAGCTCGATGTCGGGGCGGATGTCGCCCTTTTCTTTATTGATGAGCGCGATGCAGGCGTTGACGACCTCGGTGAGGTTGTGCGGCGGGATGTTGGTCGCCATGCCGACGGCGATGCCGCGTGCTGCCGTTGACGATGAGGTTGGGGATGCGCGCGGGGAGGACGGTGGGCTCGAGGGTGGACTCGTCGTAGTTGGGGGCGAAGTCGACGGTGTCGGAGTCGATGTCGGCGAGCATCTCGCCGGCGATGCGGGTGAGGCGCGACTCGGTGTAACGCATGGCGGCGGGTGGGTCGCCGTCGACGGAGCCGAAGTTGCCCTGGCCGTCTACGAGGGGGTAGCGCAGGGAGAAGGGCTGCGCGAGGCGGACCATGGTGTCGTAGATGGCGGAGTCGCCGTGGGGGTGGTAGTTACCCATGACGTGGCCGACGACCTTGGCGGACTTGGTGTACTTCTTGTTGAACTGGAGGCCCATCTCCTGCATGCCGTAGAGGATGCGGCGGTGCACGGGCTTGAGGCCGTCGCGGACGTCGGGCAGGGCGCGGCCGATGATGACGGACATCGAGTAGTCGAGATACGACCGGCGCATCTCGTCTTCGATATTGATCGGGAGCAGGAATGCGGCGCCGGGGCCCTTAACCGTGCTGTCGGAGCCGTTTGGGTTGTCTGAGTTGGGACCGAGCGGGAGCTGGGGATTCTGATCGTCTGCCATGGTTTCTACCCTTTATTATAGAGGGTTTTCGAGGGGTCTGCCCGCATGGGTAGAGATATGACAGGTGCCTTTTTGAAGTCCTTGTAAGTGCGGTATTCACAAGGATTTGGCGCGTAAGCAAAGGCAGTTGTGAGTGCACCAGTTTTGGTGCAATTTGCTTCAACAAAGAAGCGGGCAAAATGCCCGCCTCTTTGTTGTTCAGGAATGTTCGTCCGGTGACCTAGAAGGTCGTGCTGACGGTCAGGCGGAAGGTCTTTCGCGGCTCACGCAGGATGTAGTCCGCTCCGTAGAAGCTGGATCGCCTGCAGATAGCTGTACTGCCCTGCTCCCGAGTTCGGGAAGAAGCCCCGGAATGTCGCGGGATCCGTCGCCAAAGCCTGGGGAACGTCCTCGTACAGGCGCAGCGAGTTGTAGGCGTAGTAAGACGGAACGGAGCGTTGACGATCGGCAGGATGACCTGCAGCTCCGCACCGTTCGACATACGCGGAACATAGTTGGTTCCCGGAACGACTCGCAGCGGATTGCGGGAACGTGACCTGCTTGCCGCCGAAGCAGGCGCCGTTGATGAAGTTCGGGCAGCCATACGAGCGGACTGGATATCTCCTGACTGACCGGCGATGCTCTGCCGCAAGCTGGTCGGCTGCGGACGTCGAAGGTCATGCCGAAGTCGGTGAAGAAGGCGAACGTCACCTGGTTGACGATCGGGATGCGGTACTCCAGGTTTGCCGTGACGCTGGTATCGCCGCCGATGGAGACCATGCGGTAGAGCGGCAGCGGAATCTGCACGTTGCCAAGCGCCGGGTTGGTGGGATCACGCGGAACAGTGGTTCCGTCCGGGTTCGTCAGGTTGAACATCACCTTGTTCGGGATGAAGGTATAGGGCGAGGCGGAGCGGACGTCGAAGCCGCGAACGTCGTATTCGCCGCCGCCGTAGATGCGGTGCGTCGGAGGAGCGACTTCGCCACCGAAGCCGGAGATGTGTGCGAACTGCACGCGGTAGCCGAGAACGTTGTGGCCCTCGCGGTTGACCTTCAGGCCCTTCATCGGGAAGAACTGACGCCAGCTGGCGACCGGCGAGATGTACTTCACGTTGCCGCCCGCGCCAGCGATCTGCACGGCGACGTTGAAGTCCTTGCCGGAGTGCGGACCGACCGCGCGATCGAGGCTGGAGAAGGTGAAGCTCGGCGTGATGACCGAAGAGATGATGCCGTTGAGCTGGTTCTGACCCTGCGACGCCGGAGCGGAAGGCAAGCGACTGGAAGACGTTGCGCGTGTTGTCGTTGAACGTCGTGACCGACGACCGCGACAGCGCGTACGAGAGACCGACGCGCGTCACGCCGGTGCGCGCGAAGAGATGGCGCAGCGGCGAGCTGGCGGACAGCGTGAGGCCGGTCGTCGACTGGTTGTAGTTCGTCAGCAGCGACTGCTGCGCGTTCGTAAGGTTCTGGCCTGGCTCCCTGCGCGATGGCGTAGCTCTTCGCCGGGTTGAAGTCGTACTTGCTGGTGAAGACCTGGACGCCGAGCGAGATCGGCTTGTTGCGGAGGTAAGGCTCGGTAAAGCCGAAGCTCAGGTTGCGCGACAGGTCGCCGATGTTGGCCTGAACGGACAGCGTCTCGCCCAGTCCGAGGAAGTTGTTGGTCTCGTAGTTGAGGCCGATGAAGGTTCCCGACAGGCCGCTGATACCGCCGTTCAGGCCGATGGAGTTCTTGCCCTTCTCCTTGAGCTTCAGCAGCAGATCGACGGTGCTGATCGTCCGGCGTTCTGGCGGCTCTCGGAGTCCTGCTCAACCTTGAGCGGTCTCGAAGTAGTTCAGCTGGTTCAGGCGCAGGATCGACAGCTCCCACAAGCTGCAGTTGTAGATCTGGCCTTCTTCGAGCAGAAGCTCGCGGCGGATGACCTTGTCGCGCGTGATGCGTGTTGCCCGTGAACTCGATGCGCGAGACGTAGAACGGCTTGCCTTCGTCGATGTCGATGTCGAGGTAGATCAGCTTCTTCGCCTCGTCGACACGCGGGACCGGCGTTCCGACGAAGTTGATGTAGCCCCGCTGAGCCATAGGCCTTGCGCAGCTGCTCGAGACCCTTGCCGAACAGGGTGGCGTTGAACTACTCGCCGTCCTTCTGGGCGAACTGCGCGCGCAGCGCCTTGGTGTTGGGATAGGCCTTGTTGCCGGTAAAGGTGATGCCGCCGAGCTTGTAGCGCTGCGCCTTCTTCGACCGGCATCAGGATATCGATGCGCTTGCCCGTGGAGGGACGCAGCGTGAACGGGTTCAAGCCGCCAGCGTCGCGAACGTGGGTTGTCGGCTCGCTGGTCTAGCGCCTTGAAGTAGCCGCGGTCGCGATAGGCCTGGCGAACGCGCTCGGTGTCTTCGTCCAGCTTGCTGGCGTCGAAGGTACGCGCAAACAGGTTCTCCAGGATGATCGAGTGCGGGATGCCGATCGGCTTCAGGTTCCTCATCGCCGCCGCGCAGTGTGGCGATCAGGAACATTGTTGTTGCCGTCGAAGGCGATCTTGCCGACCTTGACGGTCGGGCCTTCCTTGACGTGAAGGTGAGCGCGACGGCCGCCGGAGGAATCGTCTTCACCTCGGTCTTGATGGTCGCGAACTGGTGGCCGTGCTCGGCGAGCAGCTCCTTCAGGACGACTTCGGCCGTCTTGATCTTGGTGGGGTCGTACTGGCTTTCGACCGAGAGACCGACCTTGGCCTTCTTGAAGCGCTCCAGAACGTCGGACTGCGAGACGGCGTTGAGGCCCTTGTAGTTGATCTCGCGGATGGTGGGCTTTTCGCGAACGTAGATCACCAGCTGGACGCACTTATCGGCGTGTCGACACGCTCGATCCGGACGTCGTCGAAGTAGCCCGTGTTCCACAAGCGAGTTGAAGTCGCGCTCGACGACCTGCGGGTCGTAGAGATCGCCCTGGTGCGAGAACAGGCGGGCGAGAACGGACTCCTTTGGGATCCTGCGATTGCCGACGACCTGTGGCTGGCAAAGCGTCTGGGCCGATCCGGCAACCTGTGCGCTTGAGCGACGGAACCATCGCAAAGGCAAGACAGTAACGAAAGACACGGCATAAGCGATGCGGGAGCGGCTGGAGCGCGTGCACACAGGCTTGGTCTTGCTCTTCAGGGAGCTTCCGCTCTCTCGATCTACGGTAAAGATACGCACACCCTCACTGCTCTAAAAATCACGCCCCGCCGGTTCCTGAAGGGGAGTCTCGATTATATGGGAGCGCACAGGGGGTTAGCGAGTTTGACAGCCGATTTCCGTCCGTGCAAACGTCCGCCGAATCAAATAAATACTCCCAAATGGCCGTCCGACGCTTCTATCCGCGACGCTTGAGCAGTACGGCGGCAAAAACGTCGCTGTCAACGTTACCGCCGGTCACAACTGTTCCGACGCGGCTTCCGGGGGAGACGTCCTTCAGCACCCCGGCGAGCCCGACGGCACCGGCGCCCTCAGCCACGTTGTGGGTATCGGCAAAGTAGATCCGCATCGCCTCCTCTACCTCGTCGTCATCCACCTCGACGATGCGGTCCATGCCGGAACGCATGATCGCGAGCGCCTCGTCGACAGGCTTGCGGCAGGAGACGCCGTCGGCGATGCGCGTCGACACGGGATGTTCGACGACTTCTCCCGCGGCAGAAAGACAGCGCAAAGGCAGGGGCATGCTTCGAGATGACGCCGACGATGCGCGTCTTGAGGCCCAGAGCATTCCGCACCGCGATCATGCCGCAGACGCCGGATCCCATCCCGATGGGGACATAGACGGTCTCGAGATCGGGAACGGCAGTCAGGAACTCGAGCGCGTAGGTCGCGACACCGGCGACCAAAAGGCGATGGAAGCTCGGAACCCAGTGCCAGCCGTTCTCCTTCTCCAGATGCTGCGCATGTTCGAGGGCCGCCTGGAAGTCTTCCCCGTGCTCGACCAGCTCGGCGCCAAGCGCGCGCATCGCCCGGTTCTTCTCGCGGCTGTTGCCGTGGGGCACGACGATGACGGCGCGGATTCCCATGCGCGATGCCGCGAGGGCGATCGACTGGCCGTGATTCCCGCGGGTTGCTGAGACCACTGTCGTGACTTCGGGCTGCTCGCGCTTGAGCCAGTCCATGTAGGCGAGGCCGCCTCGAACCTTGAAGGCTCCGACGGGCGAATGATTCTCGTGCTTCACCCAAACTTCGGCTCCGGCTCGCTGATTGAGCAGAGGCCAAGTGTACTGCGGCGTCGCAGGCATCAGTCTGGTAGACGAGATCCGCTGCCTGGCGAATCTCTTCAAGAGAGAGAGGAGAGTTTTCGATAGCTGCCTGCATCGAGGACCTCATTGGGGGTTTGAGACTCTGATGCGTGGCGGCGCTGTGCGGCTTCAGGATGATTTGCGGACTTCGACCAGCGTGGAGTAGAAGGTGGGGCCGCCGCCGATGTCGGTGAGCCGCTCGCTGGTGAGAACGTTGACGTTGGCTCCGTCGCGGCTGAGCTTGTTCCAGTCCAGCCGGGCCGCAACGACGCCTGCGCCGACGTGTCCGTTGACGTGAGCATGGAGCTGTTACACGGCCACGATCGTTGAAGACTTCGACCTCATCGCCGGTAGGAGATTCCGCGCGGCGTGGCGTCGGAGGCGTGCATCTCGAGGATGCCTGCGGTCTTCGCTTCCATGCGCTGATGCGTGGGGATGTTGGCGAAGGTGGAGTTCATGTAGTTGTCGGCCTTGCGCGGCAGAAACTCGAGCGGGTACTCGCGCAGCGTGGGCGCGCGACTCGGTGGGCGCAGCGAAGACGGGCACGGGGATGAGCTCGCCCTTGCCGCTGGGGGTGCGGAACCATCCGGCGTGGAGAACGGAAGCATCTCGCCCGCCTCATTGACCGGCAGCGCGAGGGGGACATGGTCTTCGCGCTCCAGCCGCTCGCGAGTGATTCCGTCGAACCACGGATTGCTTGGTTGCGAGCGCCTGGTCGATCAGCTCGTCCTCGCGGTCGTCGAAGCAGGCTTCGGGGAAGCCCATGCGGCGACCGAGTTCGCCGAAGAGACGGACGTTGTTCCGCGCCTCGCCCAGCGGGGCAATCGCGCGCTGAGAGACCTGCGCGTAGAGATGTCCGTAGGCTCCCTGCACGTCCTTTGTCTCAAGGAAGGTCGGGGCCGGTAGAACGGTAGTCGGCGTAGTCGGCGGTGTCGGTGAAGAACTGCTCATGGACGACGGTGAAGAGATCGTCGCGGCCCATCCCGCGCAGCACGTCGTTCTGGTTCGGCGCGATGGCGGCGGGGTTGGAGTTGTAGACGAAGAGCGCCTTGACCGGTGGGCCGCCTACGCCTGCGTCAGGCAGCGTAAGCGCCTGGCCCAGCGTGCTCATGTTGACGTCACGCGCAGGGCGGCCGAGCGGGCTTGCCTGCATCAGCTCCGGCATCTGCAGAGCTTCTCGTTGAACGGAAAGGAGCCCGAGGTCGAAAGCTGCAGGCCGCCGCCGCGCTGTACTGCCATGCAGCCGGTGAGCAGCGGGAGCATCGCGACTGCTCGCGCGGCGGTGCCGCCGTTCTCGCTGCGCTGAATGCCGTAGTTCAGCCGGATCGCCGCAGGTCTGCGGCCGTTGCGCCCAGCAGCTGCGTAGGCGCGCGCGAGCCGCTCGATCGTCGCGGCGTCGATGCCCGTGGTCTTGGCGACGGCTTCGGGCGCGTACTCGGGCTTGAGCGCGTGGGCCTTCAGCTCTTCGAAGCCATGGACGCAGCTCTCGATGTACTGCGCGGTCTTCGAGACCCTCGCGCAGGATGACGTGCATCAGGCCGAGCGCGAGTGCGGCGTCGGTTCCGGGATGGATGGCGAGGTGCTCGTCGGCCAGCGCGGCGGTGCGCGTCTTGTATGGATCGATGACGATCAGCCGCGCGCCGTGTCTGCGGGCCTCTTCGATGAAGGGCCACAGATGGATATTGTTGCCGTGAATGTTCGCGCCCCACGCGATGATGAGGCCGGCATGGGCGAAGTCCTCCGGCGGCGTGCCCAGCTTTACGCCGTAGACGCTGAGCAGCGCTGCGCCGCCAGCGGAGGAGCAGATGGTGCGGTCGAGCTGCGAGGCGCCGAGCCGATGGAAGAAACGGCGGTCCATCGAGCCGTAGCCGAGCTGGCCGATCGTGCCGGCGTAGCTGTAGGGCAGAATGCTCTCCGGGCCGTGCTCGGCGGCGATCTGCTTCAGGCGTGCGGCGATCTCGTCCAGCGCCTCGTCCCAGGTGATGCGCTCGAAGGCCTCGGCCTCGCGGCCTTGCGGCAGCGGCCCCTTCGGCACGCCAGCCTTGCGGCGCATGGGATACAGCAGGCGGTCGGGCGAGTAGACGCGGTCCAGATACTTCGCCACCTTGCCGCAGAGGAATCCGCGCGTGACCGGATGCGACGGGATCGCCCTGAATCTTCATGGCGCGGCCGGTCAGCTCATCGACCGTACCAGAACACCGCAGGAGTCCGGGCAGTCGTGCGAGCAGACTGCATGCACCGTACGCGTCGCTGGCGAAGATTCGCTCATAGCTCCATTCTATGCCTGCTGCGTGCGACGAACGGGCTGCGGTATTCTCCCTCCATGCCCGAAAAGCTCTTTCCAACAACCCGCCTCGAGGCGTTCTCGGACGGCGTGCTGGCCGTCATCATCACGATCATGGTGCTGGAGCTTAAGGTGCCGCACGAGGATGGCATTCGCGGGGCTGGCTCCAATTGCGCCCATCACTGTTTATCTACCTGCTTTCGTTCACCTTCACCGGCATCTACTGGGTCAATCATCACCACCTGATCCGACCGCGTGGAGCATTGCGATCACCGCGTGCTGTACGCCAACCTCGGCTTTCTCTTCGCGGCGTCGCTGCTTCCCTTCTTCACCTCCTACGTTATCGAGAAGAGCGCGGACTCGTTTTCGGTCGCGCTGTATGCCGCCTCGATGATCTTCACGGGATTGTGCTTCCTGCTTCTGCGATTGTCGATCGGCCGACTGCTGCGAAAGAACGACGATCTGAGCCACGAAGACGTGGCGACGCAGCGCAAACATCTTCGAGCCTCGCGCTCTATATCGCTGCGATTCCGCTGGCGCACTTCCATCCACACATCGCGCTGGGCGTGATTACGATGGTTACTGTGATCTGGATTGTTCCGACGGCAGGCGCGGAACCACTATCGTGACGGGAAAGCGCACTAAGCAGGACCGGCTAAAGCGATTTGCTACATTGGAGCCAGTATCACCTGAGGTGACCCTGTGCCAATTCGCTTCCGCCTCTACACTGCTCTTATTGCCGCGGCACTTGCGCTTTCCTGCTTTCGCCCAGCAGCCGCAGCAACTCACGACGATTCCGCAACAGGACCTCGATATGATCAAGGTCATTCTGGCGCAGGAGGCTGCGTGGAATCGTGGTGACCTCAATGGATTCTCCGAGGCCTACAAAGACTCGCCTGACACGCTCTTCATCACCAATGCCGTCAATCGCGGGTTTCGCAGGCATGGTGGAGGCCTACACCGCGACTACCCCAACAAGGCCACGATGGGAACGCTGTCTTTCTCCGAGCTGGAGGCTCATACGCTCGACGAGCACTTTGCGGTTGTGATTGGACGGTACCATCTGGAGCGCGGCAAGAAAGAAGGCGGCAACGCCGAAGGGCTCTTCTCGCTGGTGATGGAGAAGACGGATAAGGGCTGGAAGATCATCGTCGATCACACGACGGGCTGATAACAACGAAAAACATAGAACACGAACGGGAGAAGTTCCATCATGGTTTTGACGCGTCGCAATTTTCTGTCCTCGACCACTGCGGTCGCAGCAGTCGCCTGTCTTGCTCCACGATCGCTCTTTGCGCAGGAGCCGCAGCAGCCGGAGATGGTTCTGAAGGCCCGCGCAGGCGCAGCCGATGCGAAGATCACGACCCAGAAGCTTCGCGGGAACGTGAGCGTGCTGATGGGTTCAGGAGGAAACATCGCTGTTCTTCAAGGCCCGCAGGGCAAGGTGGTGGTGGACTCCGGAATCTCGACCTCGCAGAAGCACATCCAGGAGGCGCTCACAGCCATCAGCGCCGACCCGATCCAGCACCTGATCAATACGCACTGGCACTATGACCACACGGACGGCAATCTGTGGATGCATGCGGCCGGCGCAACGATTCTCGCGCACGAGAAGACACGCCAACGGATGAGCACGCCGCAGACCATTGAACTCTTCCACGCAACCTTCCCAGCAGAACCTGCCGGCGCCCTGCCAGCGCTTTCGTTCAGCGAGGAACATACACTGCAGATCAACGACACATCGCTTCATCTGGAGCACTACGACCCCGCCCATACCGACACCGATATCTTCGTCTACTTCACCGATGCCGATGTTCTGCACACGGGCGATACCTGGTTCAACGGCGTCTATCCGTTCATCGACTACTCGACAGGTGGGCACATCGACGGAATGATCCGGGCGACGAGCCGTACGCTGGGAACGGGAACAACATCGACCATTGTGATTCCCGGCCACGGTCCGGTTGGCAACAAGCAGGATGTAGCGGCATCGCTGGAAATGCTGTCAGCCACCCGCGATAAGGTCGTCCGGACTGAAGAAAGAAGGAAAGACGATCGACGAAGCCATCGCCGCCAAACCGACCGCCGCCTTCGACGAAAAGTGGGGCAAAGGTTTTACGACGCCTGAGATGTTTACGCGCTTCGTGTATCAAGGGGTATGACCAGAGGCAGATCGGGCTTCGACTGATCGAGCTCTTCGATGAGCGATTGAAGCTCGGCCTGCATCCGTTCGCTCTGAGTGTTGAACAGAAAGCCCGCGCCCTTGCCCGGCCGCACTGCCCGAACCGTGGCCGCAGTGCGCAGCATTACCCCGTTGGCGCGAAAGACCATCTCCACCGGCGTTCCGACAGAGACGCGCAGCCGAGCCTTCGTCTCGATGAAGCAACCTGAGAGGCTGATGTCGAGAATGCTGCCGCGGAAGATTTGCGAGCCATCGGCAACCAGCACTTCTGCGTCGCCGTCTACGGCGTAGCGCGTGTGGCGGCGACGATCTGCGGGAGCTTTGGCGGCTGCGCTGTTTGTCTCGCCTTCACCGCTGGTCTGGTCGGGGCCGAACTGGTCGAGACCGAACTGGTTTTCATTGAACTCCCGCAAAACCGCTCCCTCATTTGACACACTGCATCGCAGCCGCAAACGAAGTGGGCCGCCGAATTTGTTATCGGCAGCCCACTTCAAATCTTCACAGTAATGTTTTGTTCTTGCGCCGAAGGCGCTTTCCGCTGTCCGCGAAAGACTCAGACCGTCATGACTTCTTTTTCCTTGGCTTTGAACAGCTCCTCGATCCGCTTGATCTCGGCATCGGTGAGCTGCTGAACCTCTTCGCTGGCGCGCTTCTCGTCGTCGGCGGAGATCAGCTTGTCCTTGGCTGCCTTCTTGATCTGATCGTTGCCGTCGCGACGGATATTGCGGATCGCCGTCTTGTGGTCCTCCAGCGTCTTGTTCAGCTGCTTGACGACCTCCTTGCGCCGCTCCTCCGTCATCGGCGGCACCGGGACGCGAATGACCTTGCCGTCGGACATCGGATTCAGCCCGTTGCCCGAAGTGCGGATCGCCTTCTCGATCGCCGAAACCATCGCCTTGTCGTACGGCTGCACCAGAATCAGCGTCGGCTCGGGCGTGCTGACCTGGCCAATCTGCGCGACCGGCGTGTCGGTGCCGTAGTAGTCCACCTTCACCTGGTCGAGCATATGCACGTTCGCGCGGCCAGTACGCGTCGCAGCGAGGTGCGCCCGGAAGTCCTCCACCGACTTCTCCATCCGCGTCTTCAACTCCTGGTGGGTTCCCTTCAACGCCTCAATGCCTGCCATCGCTGATGCCATAGTGCTTCCGTCCTCTCGCGCTGTTGCGCCAACGCAAATTCTATCGGAAAACGATGCACTCTCGAAGGTCGGCGGTAACTGCGGCGTTCGATTTTTCGCGTGCCTGCGGTTTGCAACTCCGGATTGGGAGTTCTAGGCTAACCGTGACCTATGACGATTCAACAGGAAGTCCGCGAACTCCTCACCCACTTCGACATCCCTGCAGCAAACTTTACTGACGGGCAACTTGCGGTCACCTCGCCGATCACGGGCGAACGGATCGCAAACGTAGCCGTCGCGGCTGAACCAGACCGGATCATCGCCGAAGCCCACGAGGCCTTTCTTGCCTGGCGAAATGTACCCGCGCCGCGGCGGGGAGAGCTCGTTCGCCTGCTTGGCGAAGAGCTTCGCGGCGAGCGCGAGAGGCTAGGTCGGCTGGTTACGCTGGAGGCGGGAAAGATTCTGTCGGAAGGGCTCGGTGAGGTGCAGGAGATGATCGACATCTGCACCTTTGCCGCCGGGCTCTCGCGCCAGCTTGCCGGGATGACGCTTCCCTCAGAGCGGCGGAATCACCGGATGATGGAGTCGTGGCATCCTCTGGGTGTCGTTGGCGTTATCTCGGCTTTCAACTTTCCCGTCGCTGTGTGGAGTTGGAATGCCGCGCTTGCGCTCGTCTGCGGTAATTCAGTGGTGTGGAAGCCTTCGGAGAAGACGCCTCTGACTGCACTTGCGACACAGGCCATCTTTGAGCGCGCAGTGAAGAAGTTTGGCGACGCTCCAGCCAATCTCTCGACGCTTCTGATTGGCGATGCGTCGGTTGGGCAAGCGTTGGTTGATTCGCCGCTGGTGCCGCTGGTCTCGGCGACAGGTTCAACTGCGATGGGGCGCGCCGTTGGTCCCCGACTTGCGCAGCGCTTCGCGCGCTCGATCCTTGAGCTTGGTGGAAACAATGCTGCCATCGTCTGCCCTTCGGCGGATCTCGATCTGACGCTGCGCGGAGTCGCGTTTGCCGCAATGGGAACTGCTGGTCAGCGCTGCACTACACTGCGGCGGCTCATCGTCCACGATTCGGTTTACGATTCTCTACTTCCGAAGCTGCGGAGAGTCTACGAATCGGTGACGATCGGCGATCCGCGCGATGCTGGGACGCTGGTTGGGCCGTTGATTGACGAACGCGCCTATGATGCGATGCAGAAGGCGCTTGATGCGGCAAGAGCACGCGGTGCGGCCATCCTCGGGGGCGAACGCGTAGAGCGTGATGATGCACGCGACGCTTTCTATGTGCGCCCCGCGCTAGTCGAGATAGCTGGACAGAGCGATATAGTGCGACACGAGACCTTCGCACCCATTCTTTACGTGATGCGCTATCACGAACTCGATGAGGCCATCGCGCTGCATAACGATGTTCCGCAGGGACTTTCGTCGTCGATCTTCACGACGAACATGCGCGAGGCCGAGCGTTTTCTTTCGGCGGCAGGTTCGGACTGCGGCATCGCGAATGTGAACATCGGCACATCAGGCGCGGAGATTGGCGGGGCCTTCGGCGGCGAGAAGGAGACCGGCGGCGGACGCGAGTCGGGCTCCGATGCGTGGAAGGCCTACATGCGCCGCGCTACCAACACCATCAACTATGGGACCGATCTTCCGCTGGCACAGGGTGTAACCTTCGACATCGACTGACCTACTTCTTCGCATCCGCGGGTGGAGGAGGAGTTCCTGCCAGTCGCAGATTCACCGCTTTCTGCAGAAGGTCGAACCAGAAGGGTGCTCCCTGCGAGATGGCAAGCACTGTGGCGACGACACCGATTATCTTCCAGAGCCACCAACTCCAGTCGCCGAGGTCGACGATGCGCGGGTCGGTTCCTGCAAGCGAGACTTGGTACGGTTGCGTCGTGGGATGTACGAGGTCGGGCCAGCAGGTTGCCTTCAGGCCGTCCGCTTGAACGGTGCCCTCGGGAACAGGCGCTTGTTTTGATTTGGTGTCGACGAAACACCATCCCAGCGGGACACCGGGAAGATGCTCGCGGAAGAGATTCATGCGATGAAGAGCGCGATCGAGTTCGGCCTGGTCCTTGCCCTGATCGTTGACGGTCTGATCTTTGGGAGCTGACTTTACGTACTCGGTTGCTTCAGCCGCGACCGCGTCGCGCAGAGCCTGGTCGTTCCAGAAGCGCTTGCTGAGAGAGATGGAATCGGCGTTGAGCATGAGACACAACACGATGCCGAAGATCCATATCCATGCATGCGCCTTGCGCTTGTACCAGCCGGAGACGCGCCCCATCGAGCTATCGAGCCAGTCTTCGAGACGCTTGCGCTGCTCGGTGACGCTTGTGCATCCGCGCAGCAACGAAGTCAGCAGTTTCTCGGTGGCGGGATAAGTACCGGTCGCGGCCTTCTTCGCTACACTGCCGTCGAGAACCATGCCGTGATCTTCGGCAAGCTGCAGGATTGCAAGCGCGAACGTTGCCGAAGGAACATAGGAAGGCCGATGCAGAAGCTGACCGCGAGCGTTGGGGCTGCACAGACTCTCGAGCAGCGGCAGACGGTACAGCTCATCTTTGAACGGCCCGCTGAGTAGCAGGCCTGCAATGCCGCGCTCCAGGGTAACGGCGCGCCAGCGAAAGAGGTTGGCGACGATCTCCTGAATTGCCGAGCAGGCCGCGCTCAACATCAGGAAGAGAAACGCCATGCTGATGGCAAAGCCCACGATAGTCGAGATCATCGGCCACTCTCCGCAAGATGAGGATGCCAACAACGGAGCCCGGAGGTCACGACCACTCTAACCGAATGGCGAGCCGTGCGCATGAAAAAGCGGCTGCCCATAAGAGGACAGCCGCCATGAGAATTGCTGGTTTGACTATTCGCGGAAGGTTGACTTGCGTCCGGCAAGCTTTCCGTCCATATCAGCGAGCACGTAGGCCAGGACCGAGAGCATTGCGGTGTTCTTCTTGAACGAGTCCTCGTCCACCTTATCGAGCGTGTCGGCTTCGGTGTGGTGCCAGTCGAAGTAGTGATCGCCCACGGTGCGCGGAGCCAGAGCGGGAACTCCGTCGGCAGTGATGGGGCCGATGTCGGAACCGCCGCCGCCCGGTGAGACCGTATCGGTGCCGATAGAGCCGAGCAGTGAAGCAATATCGCGCAGGTATACGAATGATTGTTTCTCTTCAGCGGAGAGTGAGTTCTCATCAAAGCCAGGGGCAGCTGCTGGCGCGGCAGTAGCGCCCGGAGCAGGAGCCGGCGCCGTGCCGCCGAAGCCGCCGTAGCCAATGCCGAGAGGCTTTTCTACGCCGCCGTCGCATCTCGATGGCCGCAACCTGATCGCCGATCTTGTCTGCCAATCCACTCGCGATAAGCGCGACCGCCTGCGCCGCCATTCTCCTCGTTCACCCAGAAGACGATGCGAATCGTGCGCTTCGGCTTCAGGCCGAGTTTGTGAATCAGCGAGACTGCTTCGAAGGTGGCCATGATGCCGCCGCCGTCATCCTGCGCGCCCTGGCCTACGTCCCAGGAGTCGATGTGGCCGCCGAGCACGACCACCTGCTCGGGATGTTCCGAGCCGACGATCTCGCCGATGACGTTGCCGGCCTTCACGTCAGGCTCCATGTGCGCGTCCATCTCAAGGTGAACCGTAACCGGGCCATCCTTGGCGAGGCGCTCAATCAGCAGCGCGTCCTCGACGCTGATTGCAGCAGAGGGAACCTTCGGCTGCTTGTCGTCGTAGCGCAGCGTTCCAGTGTGCGGCGTCTGCATGGCGAGTCCGGTTGCGGAGCGGACCAGTACTGCCGCTGCTCCTCGTGCGCCTGCGCGCGAAGGGCCGCCGGTGCGGTACATCGAGCCTACGCCGTAGCCGTGCCATCCAGGATTGAAGACGACGATCTTGCCCTTCACGTCGGCATCGGAGAGCTTGTCGAGTTCAGCGAAGTCATGCACGAAGACAACCGGAGCGGTGATGCCGCCCTTTGGTGTGCCAACGCTCATGCCGAGGCCGAGCATGTGCAGCGGCTTTACGATGGTGCCCGCCTCGACCTTTGTACGTAATCGTCGCCGACTCGTTGCCGCGCACCCAGTGCGGCACCATCACGGGCTGTATCTGCACGTTCTGCAGACCCGCCTTCTTCATCAGCTCAGCTCCCCACTCGACGGCAGTGTTGAGCTGCGGGCTTCCGCTCAGCCGCTTGCCGACGTGGTCGGTGAGGTAGGCGAGCGCGGCGTAGCCATCGTTGTCGGCCATTGCGGCTGCAATAATCTTGTCGGCATCAGCCTTGTACTTCGCGGCCAGCGGTCCTGGCTGTGCCGACATCGAACGGAATTCGCTCTCCCGGCGCGCCCATCTGCGCGATGGCCAACTGCGCGCTCATCAACGCAGCTCCCGTTACTAACGAAACAAAACGCTTCATTCCAAACTCTCCTGTGCTCTTCACTGTAAAAGTCTGCTCGCAAAAAACACAGGCTGAGAGTGATTCGCTCTCAGCCTGTGCGTGGTTAGGAAGCGGATACGATCATCAGGTTAGAAGATGATCTTCGCCGCAAACTGCATGTTGAACGGCTCGCCCGATCCGAGACCAGGAGCGCCGGCGTTGTCGCCGACGGTCGTGGTGGAACGGCCGAAGTTAGCAGAGGTAAAGCTGCCGCTGGAGTTGGCAAGGTTCAGCCGGTTGAAGATGTTGAACATCTCCATGCGAAGCTGAAGCTTCACATTCTCATGCAGCGTTGTGTTCTTGACCAGCGGATGCATCAACGGTTGCAAAGCCAGGGCCGTAGACCGAGTTACGCGGCGTCGGGCTGAAGGTTCCCTGCCGCCGGCACAGCGTATGCCGAGGGTGTGAACCACTGGACATATGCACCGCTGCCGGCTGGAAGTGCGTGCAGTTTACGGTCGCTGGTGTAAGGATTGCCGACCTTGGTTACACGGTCCTGCAGTTCGCCTACGCCGCTGTTGTTGGCGCTCGTCTTCGGCGTGATCGGCTTGCCCGTGAAGAAGGTCATGAAGCTGTTGACCTCCCAGCCCTGCGTAAGCGGCTTGAAGCCTCCGAAGTTCGGGATTTCGTACACGATGTAGCCGTTGAAGGTATGGCGTACATCGAAGTCGGCATTGCCGTACTCGCCAGCCAGGTTGCGGGAGTCCTGCGGAGCAAATCCACGGGTTCCGGAGACGTTATCCAGCCCGTGACCGTAGGTGTACGAACCCTGAGCCGTCAGGCCATGGAAACCGCTGGTGCGGATCATTGCCTGGAGCGAGTTGTAGTTCGATCCGGCGCTCGATTCGTACTGGTTGATGGCCGCAAACGTCGGGAACTTCGAGAAGTACGGACGACTGCTCTGGTTGGTAGACCTGGCAGTGTTCGGCAAGGCCTGGTTGATGTCGCGCAGATTGAACAGATGATGGGCGACCGAACCCACGTAGCCAAGCTGAACGATCGTGTTACGGCTTAGCTGATACTCCGTGTTGAGGTTGAAGTTCTGCAGATACGCGTTCTTGAAGTCAGGCGAGACGCTGGAAACACCGAAGATCGCGCCTGAAGCCGGGCCGGAGGGCAGCGGAGGAACGTCGGTAATGATAGCGAAGGGCGCAGACTTGGAGACCGTGAAGACGGGGTTCGGTCCCGTGTTGTTAGCCTGGACACCGACCGATGCGCCGTTGCCTGGACGGTTGTCGAAGAAGCCGTTCAGGTTGGGCAGGTCGAAGAACAGGCCGTAGGTTCCGCGAACCACGAACTTTTCATTGACCTTCTAGCTGAAGCCGAAGCGTGGCGAGACGTTGGTGTAGCGACGTGGATAGAGCGTGTCGATATCCGTTCCAACCACCGAGTAACCGCTGGCCGAGTTCGGGTTGAAGTTCGAGAGCGTACCGTTGGTGCTATAGACCGGACCCGAGTAGTCCCAGCGCAAGCCGTAGTTCAGGGTGAGGATCAGGTGTTACCTGGTACTGGTCCTGACCGAAGATGTCCCACTGGTTGACGAAGAGTCGCGCTGCAGTTGCCCGCGAACCTGGGTTCCCGACGAGGCATAGCCCGCAAGGAAGTCAGCCAGCGTGCGCACCGAAAGGTCCGAAGCGCTGGAATCCTGCGACGCGTCCGTGGCGTAGGAGGTGGCTCCGGTGCCGGTTGCCGGCAGCAGCGTAGCCGACGCCTGACCGTTGTAGGTGAAGGAGCCGCGCACGTTGCGCTGGTAGAGCAGGTTCATGTAGTTCCTGCGGAACTCGCCGCCGAAACGGAACTGGTGCTTGCCAACGACGTAGGTCGCGGTATCCGTGACGTGGCCGGTATAGTCCTGACGACCGAGGGGAGGCGTAACACCAACCTGGTCGAAGGGCGCCAGCGTAATCGTCGGCGCACCGAAGAGAGTGGGATCGGTACACCGGTGTTCAATCCGAGCGCCGGGATGTTCTGGTTGTGAACGTTGTCGTTGAAGGTCTGGCCGAAGTAGTTGACGCCGAGCCAGGGCCTGGTTCGACAGATGGTTATTGATCGACCAGTTGTGCGTGATCGCGTAGTTGTTTACGTGATCGGGAGCGACCTGGTAGTAGTCCTAGATGTTCACGCCCGCGTTGCCTAGCTGACGGCCCGATCCGATGAAGGCACGCACCGAGAGCGTCTGCCTGGAGTTGATATTCCAGTCGATCTTGCCGACGGCGTTATCGCTGTAGCCGCTCTGCGGACGTGTATCCGTAGAAGTTATTCAGTGTTGCGGCACCCGGCTTGTTGCCCTGCGGCCAGAGAGCAGTCAAGCAGGTTGAGCGAAGTCTGGCTGACGGGAACCTTGTGGTGCTGCCAGCAGCGTCTTTGCCTTGTTTACCCAGGCATCGGTGGGCTCGGTCGCCGCGGACTGTGCGCCGATGATGTACTTCTGGCGCTCGTAGTTCACGAAGAAGAAGAGCTTGTCGCGCATGATCGGGACCGCCAAGCGAACCGCCCCACTGATTATTGCGGATCTTCGGCTTGCGGCTAGTCGTCGAGCAAGCATGGCGCTCTTCGCGGCGAAGTACTCGTTGCGGATGTATTAGTAGGCGCTGCCGTGGAAGCTGTTGGTTCCGCTCTTGACGACCATGTTGATGAGACCGCCGCCGTTGCGTCCGACCTCAGCGTTGCCCTGCGACTGGACCGAGAACTGGTCGATGGCTTCGATAGGAAGCGTGACGCCGGCGATACCGGAGACACCGCCCTGGTTGGCGCCCTGCGCGTTGTGCCAGATGTCGTTGTTATCGACACCGTCGATCTGCCAGTTGTTCTGGTTGGTGCGGGCTCCGTTCATCGAGCCTGCGCCGTTCATGCCGGGCGTGATCTTGATCAGCTGCGTAAAGTCGCGGCCATTCAGAGGAATGTTCGCAACAGCCTGTGCGGGAACGACAGCGGTGTTCGTGGTCGAGAGCGCATCGATAGCGACCGCGTCGGCATTGACGTCAATCGACGTTGCGGTCGACGCTACGCCAAGCTTGATGTCGAGTGAAAATATCTGCACCAGGACGCACAGCGATGTGGTCGACCTTGGATGGCTGGAAGCCAGCGTAGGACACGGTCGATGCTGTAATCACCGAGCGGAAGGTCCTGGAAACCGTACGTCTCCCGAGCTGGTCGAGACCATCTCGCGCTTGAAGCCCGTTTCGGTTCCGAGAAGTGAGACCGTGGCGTTAGGAACAGCTGCTCCGCTTGAGTCCTGTACGGTTCCTGCAATTCCACCGCGGAAGGTCTGGGCGGCAAGGTGTAGCGTCGTCGCAGACAGCAACACCAATAGATAGAGATAGATATGCCTCGAGAAGGACTTCATGGGTAGAGCTCTCCTTGCACGTTTAACTGAGAAACGGGGGTGCGGCTACTTGCTGAGTCGTAGGGCTATAGAACGCGTGTCCGCTAGGCTTGAGGGACTACTTCCGACATCGTCGTGGATGTACTGGCATTTCGCGTCGTTTGTGAGAACTGGATGTTTATTAACTTACCTGTAAAAGTTCGTAGTGACAAGGTCGGACCTTACCATTCGTCACAGAAATTGGTTTTTGCCAGTGAATACTCGATGTTCTATCCCAGGCGACGACTCAGGCGCAGACGAGGATTGCCCGGCCTAGAACTCCGGTGATCTGATCCTGGGCTGTGAGCCCGATCTGACGCTGAATTCCACTTACCTGACGGAGATGATCGGCGTAATCCCATGCTAAGTTACGGGCCTTCACGATGTTCCAGAAAGCGAGCAGCCGTCCGATCTTGCCCGTATCTTGTGCGAGTTGGCCAAGGATGCCTGTCGCGAGAACATTGAGCGCCCGAGGCGTGACGTCGCGCAACAACTGGTTAACTGCGTCGTAATCGACGTACTGCGGGCTCAGACGATTCGGGTTGATATTGGTCTGCTGATTCGTTGCAATCAGCGCAAGCGCGAGGTCGTGGTTGATGTGCGCATTCATCCCGGCGAGTGCGAACTGGACGCGATCGATGCCGCCGCGAAAGCGAGCCTCCATGAGAGCGTCCCACGCATTGGGTGCGTCGGCCGACTGGCTGACGAACGATGCCACTGCCTTGAAGTAGAGTCCGGCGAAGACGACGTCGAGCCTGTCGAGCCAGACTGCGTCTTTCCATGTGGCCGTCGGGCGCAGATCGACCTCCTGCGTCACCATCATGTAGAGACGGTTGAACCACTTCAGCCCATCGTTATCGGCAAGCGCAGCATCGATCTGCTGCATCCTCGCGAGCACCTCATCAACGGTGGTCGCTTCGGGGCCTGAGACGATTTGCAATAGGGCCTGATCGGCTGCCGATACGGTCATGGATGCTCCTTCCGAGGTTCGCGGAAGTATAGCGTAGCCGGTTCCGGGTGGCGGCAGGTCGGGTTAGCATCGGAAGGTAGCGTTCGGGTCCTTATGCCGATTCTGTCTTCGCCGCTTCGCCTGCTTCGCTTGATCGCATCGCCCTTTCTGCTCTGCGCAGTTGCGGCGCAGGCGCAGACGCTCGCCCGCCCGGGATGGGCTGGTTCGGGGATGAGCGCCATCTCGTGGTGGAAACATGGCCTCGTCTACCAGGCCGACCCGCGCGGCTTCGGCGGTCTGCATGGGGTAGCCGAGCATCTGGACTACATTCACTCGCTCGGCGTCGATGCTGTGCTGCTCAGTTCGCTGGGCGGCGATGCAACGAACGCAATCGATCCAGCCACGGGAACGATGGACGATGCAGATGAGATCGTGCGGCGCGCAAGTGAGTACAACATTCGCGTGCTGGTTGAGTTGGACTCCCACGACAGCAATCTGCAGGCCAGGGCACGTCTTTGGCTCGTCCATGGAGCCGCCGGTTTTCGCGTTGCGGGGGCGAACGCGGCGCAGCTCGCGGATCTCCGAAAGACTGCGAGCGGATTTGCTGGGCAGCGCATTGTCATCGGCGACCCCGATACGATTGGAGCAGCGCAGCTGGTTGCGGACCCACGAGCGGGAACGCAGGACAAGCTCGCCGCTGCGACGATTCGTCCCGCACTCGAAGCGACGCAGCAGGTGGCAGACGAAGGAAAGAGCATTCCCCTGCTGCTCTCTGATGGGCCTACATACAAGCGCAGCATGACCCGCTACTCTGACGGCGCGCACGATGTGGAGATCGCAAAGGCCATCGCCGCGATGCTGATGACGACGCGCGCAGCTTCATTGCTCTACTTCGGTCAGGAGCTTGGCCTCAGCGACGGCACCAATGCGATCTCGTTCGAACAGCCGAAGAAGAACGAGCAGCCCTCGCCGATGAGCGTTGCCGCAGGGGACGCGACTCCCACATCGCTACTCAACTGGTATCGGCAGCTCAGCGCGATGTCTCACAGCAACCGCACGATCAGTTCAGGCGCCATCACCGTGCTGAATCACGACGACCAGAACGTCCTCGCCTGGATCCGCAGACCGCAATCCGTTTCGCCGAACGCACCTGCGATTGTTGTGGTTGAGAATCTCTCTTCGCAGCCGGTGACGCTCTCTCTGAAAGGAGACATGCAGCGCCTTCGGCTCAAAGGCAGCTTCCTAAGAACACTGCTGCGGTCCGACACTGGCATGGGAGCAATGCATCTCGATGGAATGACGCTGGCCCCTTACGCCGTCTTTATCGGAGAGCTGCGCTACTGACGAGTCAACGGGCGAGATTGTCTTGCCGACGCATCGCCGCAAGCATAAACGCGATGCCGCTGAACGCCAGCGCTTCGAACACACTCGCCCACTCGTTCCCGACATTGGTGTAAGGATCGGCGATCGCGCGCGGGATGTGCAGCATCAGCAGCCACAGAAAGATCATTACTCCAACCATCAGCGAAGCCAGTCGCGCCACGCGCTTCACCATCATTCCAATACCGCCCGCAATCAGGGCCGCTCCAGCGAAGTACGCCCAGAAGATCTGCCCGCCAACCCACTTCGGCACCAGCGACGCGACGAACTTCGTGTAGAGGAAGTGATCGACCCCGAAGATGATCAGCATCACCGCAAAGAAGTATCTTCCCAGCGGCAGCGCCCTCTCAAGCCACTCAGGCAGATCGCCCGCATCTGCAAATGTCATCGCGGCGATCCATGCACCGCCCGCCAGTGTCAGCTCCTTGAAGGGATTCGTCCACGCTCCCAGCACCGCCCTGTACTGACTCAAAAGTTGATTCGGAAGATGCGCGATGATAACCAGCACCACCAGCGCAACGCCCGTCCACGCCGCCACCTTTCGCCCTCTCCAGTTGAAGAGAATGCAGGCCCCGGCAGCCGTCAGCGCCGCCCCCGCTACACATACCCACAGCAGACGCAGCGGCATCCACGCAGGAAGATCCGGAATGACCACCCACGGAAAGTTCATGAAGAAAAAGTGCATCAGGCCGATGGAAGCCAGCCCGACGGCGTAGAAGGAGCGACCCACAGGAACAAGCCACTTTGGCATGGCCGTAAGTCTAGCCGAGCTTCGCGCTCTGCCAAACAACCGTTCGTCCCATTTATGCGTGTTTCTGGCTCAGGGCATCCAGCAGCGCATCCACGTCCGACATCGTGTTGTAGATCGATGGCGACACGCGCATCCTGCCCGGCGATAGGCTTACATCCACCTTCTTGGCCTTCAGCTTCGCAGCCGTCGCGGCACCATCCTTCACCGCGAACGCAACAATCGTTCCACGCGCGTCTTCCGGAGTGATGCACTCGTACCCCAGTCGCGGCATCTCCGTCCTCAGCCTTGCGTTCAGCTCCAACGCGTGCCTCTGAATCTGGGCGACACCAATCTTCTGTATCCATGGCAGCGAGTAGCTCAACGCCGCGAGTACGCTGTTCGCATACGTCCCCACCTCGAAGTAACCCGCGGCTGTTTCCAGCTGTTCGTAGCTGGCTGGGAACGGCCCTGCAGGATCTCCGGGAAACGCGTGATAGTCGTAGCTCGCCGTCTGCCGAAAACTCCACTGCGAACGCTCGAGCTTCGGCAGCACAGCCTCGCGCACGTAGAGAAAGCCAAGTCCGAAGTCGCCCTGCAGCCACTTGTAGCTCGCCGACCCAAGAAAGTCGACGCCGCTCTCCCGCACGTTCACCGGCATACACCCAACCGCCTGCACAGCATCGGCGTATACGTACGCTCCGTGCGCATGCGCGAGATCGCACACCGCCTTCAGATCGTGTTCAAAGCCGTTGATGAACGATATCTTCGAGACCGCGACAAGCTTCGTGTTCTTGTCGATCGCGCGTTCCAGATCAACCCTGTCGATCTGCCACCCGCGCGGCTTGACGATGCGCACATCTACGCCACGCTTCGCCAACTCCTGATAGAGGTAGAGCGATCCCTCGAAGTGGAGCGCATCGGTGACGATATTTCCCTTGCCCGGCTGATGTAGTCCAAGTCCGGAGACGATCAGGTTCTCCGCCGCCGTCGTGCTGTTCACCAGCGCAATCTCTGACGGTTTCGCTCCAATCAAATCAGCAAAGCTCTGCCTCACCGCAATCGAGGCCGGCGAGGTAAGTCCCTGCTGCGTGACGACTCCATGGGCCTTGTAGTCGAGGTAATCGATCACCGCTTGCTTTGCCCCGCGGCTCATCGGGTGCCAGCGCGCATTGTTCAGGCACACCTCATAGTCGCGCACGACAAACTCGTCCTTGACCGGCAACGCGGTCGCCGCAGGCTGGAGCGCCAACACAGGCGCATCCACATCGAGCATCGCCGCTGCCAACGCCGAAGCACCACCAAGAAGAACTGACCTGCGCGGAACTATCAAAGGCGGCTCCTCTCCCGAGAGGCTAAGCGTCCTTTACGGCGACTCCCTGCAACTCAAACCGTGCGTCGAACAGCAGCTTGCCCGAACCCAGAAACGCCCGCGTCGGAAGCTTGCCCGTGAAGTAGGTCCGGTACACCGTGTTGAACTGGTCAAACAGCGAGACATCACTGCAGAAGATCTGCAACGAGACCAGGTGGTCCATCGTCATGCCGGCCATCGCCAGCACGCGCTTGATCTCGTCCAGCACCAGGCGTGCCTCTTCGTCCACAGTATCCGGAACCTTCGTCGTCCCCGGAATCAGGCCGATCCGTCCCGACAGATACAAAGTTTTACCGTCCACCAGGATGGCATCGGAGAAAGGCATAGCAGGATTGCTTACAAAATATTCGCGGCTCATAGTCAGTGAACGCAGTGTATCCCAGCCCACGCACCAAACCTTAAACGCGAAAGGCTCCGGTAACCGGAGCCTCATGATTTCAAATCCGCCGCTATTACTCGCCACTAACGGCAGACGCCGCGTGATGCGGTGTCCGATGAGTTGACTTCGCTACCGAACGCGTCGGTGTCTCGCCACTGCCGTGGCCATACTGCCACTGCCGTACCGGCCCAACGTCCACATGCACAAACTGGTTTACCGGGTAATAGCCCACACCGCCCGCATGCAGGCTCAACGCCGCATCGCGCAGGGTCGTCGTCGTGACGCCGGGAACGCGAATGTCGATCGCCTTCGCCAGCATGTGTTGGCTGTGCTGTGCCACGCCCGAGTTTGATGACCGCGACCGCAGAAGGTTGTTGCTCCACGGCGTCCGATAGCCGCAGATGATGTCGATCTCGCCATCCGGCCGTCCCAGCTTCGCCAGTAGCGAGTGCAGCAGGTCGAACTCCTTCGGATCGTACTCGCTGACGTTCTGCGTCCGGTGGTCGCGAAGGAAGCGGTTCAGTTTCGCCAGCCCATCGGGCAGATAGGTATCTCCGACGCGGTAGACCACGTCGATGCTCTCTCCCGTATGGGTGTGGAACATGTGCAGGCGATAGACCTGGCCCGTAGCTGCGCTCGTATCCGCGTCCTTCGCCCTGGCAACTCCGGCCAACCCAACTGAAACTGCCGCCGCCAAAGCTGCCGCAACGCTAAACCTGATCACTGAACGCATTCGTTATCCCCGGGGGTGGTCTGAATAAATGACCAATCGCAAATGCGATTCACCGTTCGCCATTTACCTCAACCAGTTTACCGGACTATCCCCAGCACAGCCAACCCAGACCCTCCTGGGCGAGTGTAACTTTTGTGTAATCCGCGTTTCCCCGGAGCCTGCCAAAGCCGGTGTGTAACGCAACCCCTATAAACTGTTGGACATGCTGCTCGACCCGATTCAGACCCGCGTTCTTGGCTCCCTCATCGAAAAAGAGATAACGACTCCTGAGGGCTACCCGCTTTCCCTGAACGCGCTCATCAACGCCTGCAACCAGAAGTCCAGCCGCGAGCCTGTCCTCAGCCTCACGGAAGACGAGGTTCGCCAGGCGCTTCATTCTCTCGAAGACGAGAACCTCGTCAGCACTCTGCACGATGCGCGCGTCCCCAAGTACGAGCACCGCATCCGCACCGTGCTCAATCTGCGTCGTGACGAGACCGCCGTCCTCTGCCTGTTGATGCTGCGCGGCCCCCAGACTCCCGGCGAGCTTCGCAGCCGCTCCGACCGTCTCTTCAGCTTCGACGATCTCACCGCTGTGCAGGCAACGCTCGATCGCCTTGCCGCTCGCGAGCCCGCCTCAGAGTCCGCGCCAACCGCTACCGGTCCGCTGACTACCGTCCTCCCGCGCCAGCCCGGCTCTCGCGAGGCCCGCTACGCCCACCTTCTCTCCGCAGTGCCCGCCTTCAGCGAAGCCTCCATTCGCGCCGTTTCGTCCGAGGACAGCTTCCCCGCGGCCGAGCGCATAGCCCAACTCGAGGCGGAGGTTGCCGCACTCGCTTCCACCCTCAGGGACCTTCAGGCCAGGGTCGATCGTCTGGATCGGGAAGTTCCGTAACCGTCGCTCTCCCACAGCTTGACGCCTGTGAGATGATCGAATTTCCCACAGAAACAGGTACCTATGTCCAGTTTGTCGAACATGCAAGCTCCGCAACTCGACATATTTCCCGAACGCCGCAACTCGGTCGGCGCGAAAACGACGCGCGCAACGAGAGCCTTGTCCGCCTCTTCAACCAGATACCCGGACGGCATTCTCTGCTGCGACCGAAACTGGCACATCACCTTTGCGAATCCCGAAGCAATGAAGCTTTTGCGGCTCACGCCAGAGGAGATGCGAGCCAAGAACCATTGGGAGATCTTTCCGGAGAAGATCGGCACGGACATCGAGCAGGCCTATCGCGGCGTGATGGCGACCGGAGAAGCCGACCACATGGAGTACTTCTGCGCGCCTCGTGACATCTGGCTCGACACCCATGTGCTTCCCACGCCCGAAGGCGTCACCATCTACTTCCGCGACATCACCGACCGCAAGGGCGCTGAGCTTCTTCGCGACTCCGCCTCGCGCCAGCTCTGCAGGTTCTCGAAGCCACGACGGACGCCGTCGTCAGCATCAGCCGCGATGGAAACATCACCTTCCTCAACCGGCGCGCCCGCGAGTTGCTCGCCGTCAAAGGCGACCTCCTTGGCAAAAATGTCTGGGAAGAGTTTCCTTTCGCCAAACGGCACGGGCAGCTATCTTCACTTCTACAACCGCGCCATGAACGAAGGCCTCGCCGGCGAGTTCGAGGACTTCTATCCCGATCCCCTCAACCTCTGGCTCTCCATCCAGATGCGCCCCTCCGACGAGGGAGTCGTCATCTTCTTCCGCGACATCACGGCGCGCCGCAACTCTGACCTCGCTCTCAAACAGCAGCAAGAGCTCCTCTCCGTCGTCCAGCAGTCTGCGCTCGTCGCCACATGGGACGTCGATCTGGCGACCGGCAAGATCACCTTCGGCGATGGTTCCTTTCCCGTCTTCGGCCACCCCTTCACGGATCTGCCGGACCTGAACGCCTTCACCAGATACGTTCTACCCGAATACGTCCCCATCGTCTCCGAGCTCATCCGTCGCACCAGCCAGACCGGCGAGATGATCGTCACCGACTTCCCCATCCGTGCAGACTCGGGCGCCATCCTCTGGATCGAGTGCCGCGGCCAGGCGCTCATGATCGAAGGTGTAGCCACCCGCCTGCGCGGCCTCTCCATCGACATCACCGACCGCAAACGCAACGAGGAAGCCCTCGCCGCCAGCGAAGAGCGCTACCGCATCCTCGCCGATCTCAACCCGCAGTCCATCTGGATGGGCGACCCCACCGGTCGTCTCACCTACGCCAACCAGACACTTCTCGACTATCTCGGCTTCACTGAAGAGGACCTCGATGGCGAGCGCTGGCTGAAGGCCTTCCACCCCGACGATCGCGAACACGTCCGCAAGGCATGGACACGACTCCGTCAGCAACCGGGGAGGACTACGACATCGAGGCCCGCATGATCCGCGCCCGCGATGGACGCGCTCGCTGGTGGTGGGTCCGCGCCCAGCCCGTCCGCGACGAGGCAGGAATGATCCTCAACTGGCTCGGCGTCAACACCGACATCGACGATCGAAAGACCTTCGCCGAAACCCTGCAGCAACGGCAGGAGGAGACGGAACGCCAGCGCGCCGAGCTCGAGACCATCTATCGCACCGCACCCATCGGCCTCGCCCTCTTCGACCCCGTCGAGTTCCGCTACCTCCGCGTCAACGACCGCCAGGTCGAAACTCTCAGCCTGCCGCGCGAGCAGATCCTCGGCCACCGCATCACCGACCTCGCCCCGCTCAAAGGAATCGAAGAGCTCTTCCGGCACGTCGCCGCCGGAGGCACAGTCCGCAACCACGTCTTCGAAGGCGAACTCCCCTCACGCCCCGGCGACCATCGCTTCTTGAACGTCAACTACTCTCCCGTCTGGAGTGCCGACGGCATCACGTCGAGGCCATCGCCGCCGTCGTGCAGGAGATCACGCACCAGAAGAAGGCGGAGCAGGCGCTCATTCAGAGCGAAAAGCTCGCCGCCGTCGGCCGCCTCGCCAGCTCCATCTCGCACGAGATCAACAATCCGCTCGAGGCCATCACCAACCTCCTCTACCTCATCGCCAACTCCAACGACCTTCCACGAGGACGTCGCCGAATACATCAAAGTGGCGCAGAGCGAACTCTCCCGCGTCTGCCAGATCGCCACTCAGACCCTTCGCTTCCACCGCCAGGCCGTCAGCGCCACCCATGTCGCCGCGCAGGACCTCGTCGAAGCCGTCCTCAACCTCTACCAGGGCCGCCTCGCCAACTCCGGCATCTCCGTCGAGACCAGCTTCAACTGCTCCAGCCCCGATCCTCTGCTTCGAAAACGACATCCGCCAGGTCCTCAACAACCTCATCGCCAACGCCATCGACGCCATGCGCCAGGGCGGCGGTCGCCTCCTCGTCCGCGCCCACGACGTGACCGATTACACCGCCACGGATTCGACTCTCGCAAGGGCATCCGCATCACCATCGCCGACACCGGCCACGGCATGTCGCCCGCCGTGCGTGCCCGTATCTTCGAGCCCTTCTACACCACCAAGGAGCTCAACGGCACCGGCCTCGGCCTCTGGATCTCCTCCGGAATCGTCAGCCGCCATCAGCGGACGACTCACGCTCCGCAGCACCGCAGCATCCCGTCCACCACGGCACCATCTTCTCTCTCTTCCTTCCCTGGGAAGGAGTCCCACAGCTCTAGCTACAAACAATTGGGCCGGCGCAAATCTTCCGCACCGGCCCTTCCTTAATTCTGCCGCATCCTAGCGACGATAGCCGCGATCGTAGTGCCTGTGCTCGCGCTCCCATGCCTCACGACGCTGACGCTCCAGCCACGCCTGTCTGCGCTCGAAGGCCTCGCGGCGTTCCCGCTCATACCGCTGGCGAGCATAGTAGTCGGTGGCCGTAGTAGCCCGGGGCGTATCCATATACCGGAGTTCCAAACTGCACTCCAACGCTCCACTGCTGAGCCTCTGCCTTAGCCGCACCTGCCAGCGAAAGCGCACCGGCAACCAACCCAACTGCCATTGTTTTCTTGAGCATCGACTTGATCTGAGTGGTCATAACAACCTCCGCCTTACACTCATAATGAACACCCATTCAGTCGCACGGTTGCGCGCAACTTCCCCTCGCTTCTGTGTTCAAGCCGCCTGCAAATAGTTAGCGCCTACGCTCTGTAACCCCACCCTCACCAGCAATCAATACCAGCTCCGCCATCCCCAGAAACAGCCCGTGCTCCACCACGCCCACAATCGAATCCAGCTTCTCCGCGATCGCCGCAGGATCATCCATCAGCATCCCCGAGCAATCCAGAATCAGGTTTCCCTCATCGGTGATGTACTGCGATCCATCTTTGTTCAGCCGGATCGTCGGCGTGAACCCCATGTTCCGCAGTTCTGCGCTCACCAGAGGCTCCGCCATCTGGATCACTTCTACCGGCAGCGGAAACCTGCCTAGCTTGTCCACCACCTTCGACTCGTCCACCACCACCACAAACCTCTTCGATGCGCTGGCAACAATCTTCTCCCGCAGCAGCTTTCCTCCGCCGCCCTTGATCAGCGCCAAACCCGGAGCCACCTCGTCCGCCCCATCCACCGTCAGGTCAAGCTGCTTCGTCTCCTCGAAGCTCGTAAACGGAATCCCGTAGCTCTTCCCCAGCTTCTCGCTGTCCTCCGAGCTTGCAATCGCGCGAATCTTCAATCCGGCGTCGCGCACCTTCTCGCCCAGCAACTTGATCCACATCGTCGCCGTCGACCCCGAGCCCAGCCCCACCGCCATCCCCGGCTCTACCAGCGCCAGAGCCCGCTGGGCCGCCTCCATCTTCAGCCGGTCCTGCTCTTCCTTCCCCATCGCCATCTCAAGTTCCTCAGCCTTCCAAGATATAGCCTCACGCTACTCCTTGGACGCTTCAGCCCAGGGGCCTCCCAACTTCCTCCGTCGATAAAATGAGAACGGCCACCGGTGATCAATCGCCATGTAAAGAACCTGCGCGAAAATTGACATGCGATTCGATCGCAGATGGAAATCCACTGAGGAGCCTTATGCCGAACGACCTGCTAACGACCTATCAGGATGCGGAAAAGAAAGGAGTGGCAGTAGGCCACTTCAACGTCTCAGACCTGACGACCCTGAAAGGCGTCGTCGAGGCAGCAAAAGAGCTCAAGGTACCGGTCATCATTGGAGCCTCCGAAGGCGAACGTCAGTTTCTCGGCGATCACCAACTTGCCGCTCTGGTCCGGAGCTACAGAGATGAAACCGGTCTTCCGATCTTCCTCAACGCAGATCACACCCACACCCTCGAGAAGGCAGTCTCTGCCGCGAAGGCGGGCTTCGACTCCATCGTCTTCGATCTATCCGCGCTTCCGTTCGAAGAAAACATCCAGAAGACCAAAGAAGCCATCACTGTCCTGAAGAAGATCAATCCTGCCATCCTGATCGAAGGCGAGATCGGAGACATCGGCACCGGATCCCAGATCCACGAAACCATTCCCGACCTCTCAAAGGGCCTCACCTCCCCGGAAGAAGCAAAGAACTACGTAGACGCAACCGGAGTGGATATTCTCGCCCCCGCTGTCGGCAACATGCACGGCATGGTCGCGAGCATGATCCACGGCACGGACAAGAAACGTCTCGACCTCAAAAGAATCTCTGAGATCAAAAGCGCAACCGGCTCCCTCATCACCCTTCATGGCGCCTCTGGAACCAACGACGATGATCTGCGACAAGCGATTGCCGCCGGAATCAACATCATCCACATGAATACAGAACTGCGCGTGGCCTGGCGAAACAGCCTCGACAAAGTCCTCTCCGAACACAAGCAGGAAGTGGTGCCCTACAAGATCCTGCCTCCCGTCGTCGACGCAGTCCGCCAGGTAGCTCTGTCACGTCTGAAACTCTTCAACAATCTCAAGTAAGGTGCCTTCAGCTGTCGGCGCGCAGGGGTTTCCGCGATAAGCAACGCCGTCACTCACCACCGACTCTCACCAAAGAGAGACGATTCATCGTTCAGTAACATTCGCGGAGCATCAGGATGTCAAAGCAGAAATCCCTCGCCGACCCCATTCAGATCAAACCCCTCGACAGGAAGGAAAACCTCCTCCAGGTCATCATCGAAACCCCGCGCCTCAGCCGCAACAAGTTTGCCTTCGACCCCGATCAGCGCATATTCGTTCTCTAAAGGCGGTCCTTCCCGCAGGCATGTCCTTTCCTTACGACTTCGGCTTCCTTCCCCGCACCCTCGCCGAGGACGGCGACCCCATCGACGTCCTTGTTCTGATGGACGAACCCGCCTTCCCCGGCGTCCTCGTTCCCTCCCGCCTCATCGGAGTCATCGAAGGCGAGCAGATCGACGGCAAAAAGCGCATCCGCAACGATCGCCTCGTCGCAGTCGCCGAAGCCAATCACCAGTACGCCAACATCAAGCGTCTCGATGACCTCCCAAAAAAATTCCTCAAAGAGCTCCAGGACTTCTTCGTCAACTACCACCGCACCGAAGGAAAGCAATACAAGCTACTCGGCTGCCATGGAGTGGGAACCGCTCTCACACTCATCAAAAAAGCCCAGAAGGCAGCCTGACCATGCGCGACCTTCTCTTACGGTTCCTCATTGGAGGAGCCGTCGTCACCCTCTTCGCCATTCTCGGCGACATCTTTCGCCCCAAGTCCTTCGCCGGACTCTTTGGAGCCGCGCCCTCCATCGCGCTCGCCACTCTCGGCCTCACCATCACCAGCCACGGACGTGCCTACGCCGCCACTGAAGCCCGCTCCATGCTTGCCGGAGCCGTCGCCTTCTTCCTCTACGCCTGCAGCGTGAGCTTCGTGCTTATGCGCTATCGCCCGCCCACATGGAAACCCACCCTCGGCCTCATGCCCGTCTGGTTTGTCACAGCCTTCAGCCTCTGGGCTCTGTTTCTCCAATGAGTATCGAGATCAATCTCGCCTCACTCAAGACCACCAAGCCGCACGAGTACGCAGTCCGCTTCATCGCCGGTGGACTCATCACTGCGGCGACCGGCCTCATCGCCAAAGAGTTCGGCCCCGTGGTGGCCGGCCTCTTCCTCGCCTTCCCCGCAATCTTTCCCGCAAGCGCCACCCTCATCGCCAAACACGAAAAAGAGCGTAAACGTAAGGCAGGCTTCAATGGCACACGCCGCGGACGTGCCGCAGCCGCAGCCGACGCCACCGGCGCTTCGCTCGGCTGCCTCTCCCTCCTCGTCTTCGCATTCATGGTCTGGCGTGCTCTACCCACCCGGAACCCCTGGTTCGTCCTCCCGATCGCAGCCACAGCATGGGCCGGCACAAGCATTCTTCTCTGGCATCTCCACCGAAAGCTCTAGCCCTCCAAAATTTTCTTTGGCTGTGGCTGGCTCGCTGATATTCTCCGCTGGAACTTACAAGGGCCATGTCGACCAACCTACCTAGCTTCGATCGGGCGGAGTACGCACTCGCGCCATCCACCACATCTGACACCTGTACCCGCTGCAGTCAAACCATCGATGCCAGCTATTACCGCATCAACGGCGACATGGCCTGCGAATCATGCGCACAGCAGGCCACTCCTGCACAGCTTGCCCATAGTCATGCTGCCTACAGCCGCGCCATCCTTTACGGCATCGGTGCAGCGATCGTCGGCATGATCGTCTACGCACTCTTTGAGATTGCCACCGGCATCTCCATCGGATACCTCGCCATCGGCGTCGGCTACCTCGTCGGCAAAGCTATGAAGCTCGGCTCCGGTGGCCGCGGAGGACGCCGTTACCAGATCGCCGCAGCACTGCTCACCTACGCGGCTGTCTCCATCGCTGCTGTGCCCGTCGCTATTCATTACTACAGCAAGCAGCCGGCGGCTAAAACTGCTCAAACCGCGCCTGCCAACAACGCCCAGAAAGAGCATCCCTTTCCCGGAGACGACCAGCCCCAAACAACTCCGAAACCTGCAGGTATCGGTCACCTCGTCGTCATGTTGCTCGGTCTCGGACTGGCCTCTCCTTTCCTCGAGCTCTCCCAGGGGTTGGGCGGCATCATCGGCCTCGTCATCCTCTACGTCGGTATCAAGGCAGCCTGGAACCTGACCTCCGGAGTCGACCCAGCCGCACCTGATATCTCCGGCCCCTTCAGCAGCACATCCGGCACCGCACCCGCCGTCTAATGCAACTGCCCCAACTCACTCTCAATCCGCCCGTCATCACCGACTGCCGCGACTGCCGCGCCGAGCTTGCCCCTGGCACGCTCGCCTGTCCCAACTGCAACGCGCTCCTCTACAGCAATCACCTCGACCAGATATCCAAATCCGCACGGAACCTCGAAGAGACCGGCCAGCCGGCGCAACTCGCCGAGGCGCGCGAGCTTTGGCTCTCCGCGCTCCCCTGGCTTCCTCGCGCCTCGCGTCAGTCCGAATGGATCCAGCAGCACATCCTCACGCTCGATGCAAAGCTCAACGCCGCCGAGCCCCCTCCCGCGCCTTCGAAGTGGGCGAAGCGACTCGGCCCCCTTGCTCCAATCGCGGTAATACTCGCCAAGTTCAAAGGTGCTCTGCTCTTTCTCCTCAAGCTCAAATTTCTTCTCAGCTTCGCGGCCTTCCTGGGTGTCTACTGGGCCATCTACGGGCTTTGGTTCGGAGCAGGATTCGCGATCTCCATCCTCATCCACGAGTTCGGGCACGTCATCGCCGTCAAACGCCGTGGGCTGCGTGCCGATCTTCCCGTCTTCCTGCCCGGCTTAGGAGCCTACGTCCGCTGGCAGGGCCTCAATGTCTCGCTCGCAGCCCGAGCCGGAATCGCCCTCGCAGGGCCGTTCGCTGGCCTGATCACCGCCGCTGTCTGCCTCGTTCTTTATACCCAGACCCATCGTCCCGTCTTCGCCGCCCTGGCGCATACCGGAGCATGGCTCAATCTGCTCAACCTCATCCCGGTGTGGATACTCGACGGTGGCCAGGCTGCCTATGCTCTTAGCCGTGTGCAACGCATCCTTCTGCTTGCCGCTTGCCTCGTCTTTGCATGGCTAACTGGACAGATCGCATTCGTTCTCGTCGGAGCGGGGCTGGTATATCGCCTCTTCACAAAAGATCTGCCGGCCGAACCGAGCACGCGGACCATGGTCTACTACATGGCTCTGCTGTTCGCGCTGGGTGCTCTTCTCAAAATCACTCCTATGCAGCCTCGCTTCTGACCTCCAAAATGCTGTCAAGCCCCTCCTTTAGGCAACTAACTGAAAACAGGAGGAATAGACGCCAAAATAGTTGCCGATTAATTACCTTCAACTTGCTAGACTTTAAACAGCATCGAGGTATCGACAGGCGACGGCAAGAATATCTGCGCTTACGCTTTTAGAATCAATATTTTGACCCTTTACTCACCTGTTTCTAACATTTTGCAGCACTCAGATCTTGTATCTTCATAAAAATAAGATACTTAAGTAAATTTGATAGGGGAGGGGGAGGGTGCCCCGTTCGATTCCGGCAGGTACCGCACCGGAGCTCTATGTTAGCCTCCAGTTAGGGGTCGCACGTTTCGCAAATAAATGCACAGCCGCCTCGAACTTCTTCTATGGATGTGACCCCGAAAAGACCTTCTTTGCCGCTTATCCTGGCGGCGGTCTTCCTGTTTTCGTTCCAGCAAGCATCTCCAGCGCAATCCTCATCCGCGAGCTCCAGCTCGCTGCCTGACGCGCCGCAGCCCCAGAACCTTCCTCCTGCAACCCCTCCAGCCGCAACGCCAGCTTCGAAAGCCGAAGACATCAACCTCGTCGGCATGCCGAAGCGTCTGCTGCGCGACCAGGAAGCGATCTGGACCAGCCCGATGCGCCTCAAGCCGAAGGACGCGATCTGGCTCGTTCCCTTCGGAACCGCGACGGGCCTCCTCATCGCAAGCGATCAGCACACCATGACGCAGGCCATCCACATCAACTCCAGCGATCAGAACAAAGCCAACACGCTCTCCAACGGAGCCCTTGTTGGAATCGGCGCGATTCCCGCGACCAGCTATCTCTGGAGCCTCATCAATCACGCTCCGCAGGCGCATGAAACCGGCCTGCTAGCCGGCGAAGCTCTCGTAAACAGCCTCGCTGTCAACGAGGCCATGAAGCTCGTCTTCCGCCGCGAGCGGCCGCCGATCAACAACGCAGCCGGAAACTTCTTCAGCTCCAGCTGGAACGACGGCTCTTTCCCCTCGAACCACTCCACCATGGCCTGGTCGATGGCCGCCGTCATCGCCAGCGAATATCCAGGCTGGCTCACAAAGACCGCTGTCTACGGCCTCGCGAGCACTGTCAGCGTAAGCCGCGTTCTGTCGGAGCAGCACTTCCCCTCCGACGTTCTCGTCGGAAGCGTCGCCGGCTGGCTCATAGGCCGCTACGTCTACCACGCGCACCACAACTACACGATCAACCCGTACGATACGCCGCCGCTGCCGCCAAACTACATCGCTCACACAACCTCGACACCATCGACGACATCCTCGGGCGTAAGCTCCTCGTCGACGACATCTCTTCCTGCGCCACCTCCCCCGCGCCAGTTCGCTCAGCTTCCGCCGGATCCAATCGCAAATCGACAGGAACCGCCGTTCGACGCCGACCCTGACACCATCGGCTCAACCAACGTCCCGATGGACAGCTGGATCTATCCCGCGCTCGAGCGCCTTGCAGCACTCGGTCTCATCCCCACGCAAAACGTCTCGATTCGACCATGGACGCGTCAGGAATGCCTTCGCCAACTTCATCAGGCTTTGGAACTTTCCGATCGTCCCGGTGTTTCAAACACCGGCTACGCGAAAGAGGCGAAACGCCTGATGACGGATCTTAACCTCGAGCTCTCGAAGGAATCCAGTTCCTATACCGAACTTGCTCTCGAATCTGCATACACTCGCTACGGCACGATCGCGGGTCCCGCGCTCGCTGACAGTTTCCATTTCGGGCAGACCTGGTGGAACGACTTCGGCCGTCCGCTCGGCCGTGGGTCCAGCTTTATCGCTGGATTCTCCACCCGCGCTCATTATGGCCGACTGTTCTTCTACGCCCGCGAAGAGCTGCAACACAGTCCTGGAAATCCAGCTCAAACGCCCAAAATCACGGCGCTGATCAACAAGCTCGATCGAATTCAGGCAGGCGACCCTTTCATCAAGCCAATCCCTGGCCAAGCCGCTTATACCCGTCAACGTCCCCTCGAGCTATATGGTGGAGTCGCGTTCGCTGGCAACGAGCTCTCCTTCGGCAAACAGGCGCTCTATTGGGGACCGACGACAATGGGACCTCTCGCCTTATCCAGCAACGCAGAGCCAACCTACAACTTCCGCTTCGTCTCCACTCGTCCTCATCCTCTCCCACTGATTCCCTCAGTCGGCACTTATAAGTTCGATTTCGTTCTGGGCAAGCTATCCGGTCATTCCTATCCCACAAGACCCTGGTACAACGGCCAGAAGGTTTCATTCAATTTCGGGGACAACCTGGAAATTGGTTTCACGCGCTGGTCAGTTTTCTGGGGAGAAGGTCATCCGATCACACTTCACAGCTTCAAGGAAAATCTCTTCAGCTTTAATTCGACAGGAAGTTACGTAGGAAATGGAGCTGCACCGTATGGCGACCGCAACGATCCTGGCGATCGAAAAAGCAACTTCGATTTCCGTTATCATTTGCCGTTTCTCAGCAGGCTTGTGACTCTCTATGCGGACGCATACTCCGACGACGACCCAAGTCCAATCGACGCACCCAGGAGAGCCGTCTGGAATCCGGGTATCTATTTTGCGCGTCTGCCCTGGCTCCCTCACATGGATCTTCGGGTCGAGGCTGTCAGCTCTCAGGGACTGGCAAACGACTATGGCGGGCAACATTTTTTCATGAATAACCAGTATCTCGACAGCAACACCAATAAAGGATTTCTGCTGGGAAACGCCATTGGCCGCGACGGACGTGCCATCGAGGGACGCAGCAGCTATTGGTTTTCAGCCAGAACGAGGATTGAGGTCGGTTATCGCCAGAACAAAATCAGTAACCTCTTCCTTCCCGGGGGCGGAACGATCACCGACGGCTTCCTAAACGGCTCCTACGCCATTACCCACCACTGGTCCGCTCAGCTCTTCACCCAATATGAACGTTTCCTGATCCCCTCTTACATCCAGGGATCGCAGCACAATAGCAGCGGTTGGTTGCAGATCACCTGGAATCCGGAACTCAAAATCGCCAAGAACTAACTGGACCTCATGGGCTTTCCATCAGGCATTTCCGCGTTGACGGCAGCGGTGACTGAGCCGCAATTCGCAGCACCATCCTAACTGGTGAGAGAGAGCTTCTGCGTGGAAGGGCTGCTCGAATCCGGAGCAATTTAGGTTGTAGACCATGATGAAAAGAGTTCAAGCGGGAATTCGGCGGGACTAAAGGTCCGCACCCAGTTCGCGGTCTTCTTCCAGAGTCTCCTCTGCCCAGAAACGATAATGCATACTGAGTCGACGCTTGAGTCCAAGGCTGAGTCTGCTTTCCAGCCTGCCCAATCGATATCCCGCGAACTTAAGCAGTGTTCGCCACAGGGCCGCTGGGATAAGTGCCGGGTTGCATCTGAGAAGGTAGATCAATTCCGATCGCACAAATCGCAAACCCTCTCTGTTCGCCATTCCAAACTCTTTCAACATCCAAGATTCTCTTGAGTGTAGGACACCCGTATCGAAGGAGCGCTTGAACTCCTCGATGCCGGAGTATGGATGCGAGTGATAGACCGGTGCATCCGCGACATAGGCGACTCGCCAGCCTCGCAGCAGCAATCGAGCCGCAACAACTGTATCCTCCCCCATAATGACGTGAGAGGGGAACCCGCCCACGTCCTCGAGAGCGCTTCGCCGATACGCGGCGAAAGAGTTCGACAGAAAGATCGTTTTGATGCCTAATGTTTCACGGCTAGCTAATGAGCGTGTTCCCGACAACTCGGGATAGTTGAATCGCCTCGCATGGAGTTCGATCGGTCCGGCAGTTTTGCGAGGAAGCTGACGGCCAAAGGCCGCCGCGACCAAGGCGTCATCGAATGCCGCCAAAAGCTTCTTGATCGAATCCCCGGCTGCAGGAATCGCATCCTGGGTTAGATAGACCACGATTTCCGCGCGTGGAAAGAACTGTAAGGCCCACTGCCGGGTTCCGCCGTGGTTGAATTTTGTGCGCGAGATTTGCTTGAGGCAAAATCCACAGCGCCTAGCTGCTTCCGGTGTCCCGTCGGTCGATTCTGAGTCGACGATCAGTACCTGTCGTGGTGAGATGCCCTGTGTGTTGATCGCCTGCGTGAGACTCGGCCATTCAGAGGCTGCATTGAGTGTAGGAATAATCACAGCGATCGAACTTAAATCGAGAGGGAGGCCGATCGTAGAAACAGCATTCGTCAATTCCGGGCCCCTCGTTTGTTCCGCGAAAATTCTTCCTCACGAGCTTTCGGGGTCATTGTGGCGGTCCTCACCCAGGTGAACTTCGCGACCTGATATAACTCAATTTCCTAACACGGTATTCGCTGCGGCGATAGCGATACCGAACTGCCCGACGATCTGCGCGATGTCCACAATAAGGCGCATCGTCTTGCCCTTATCAAGATTCAGAGGAATCACGACCGTGTCGCCCGGGTAGAGGCGTACCGAATCGAAGCCATTTCCGCGTAGCGAGGAACTGTACTGTTTGCTGATGACTGATCCCCCGGCGCGGATGACATAAGCGCGGTTTTTGTCCGCGTCGCGATTCGCTCCACCCGCGAGACGCAAATAGTCCCCTAAACGCCTGTGTGGATCGTAGAGAAATGAGTTCTGATTGTAGACCGCTCCGTCCACACTTACGGTGGAGGGAACCCGCGGCACGATGAATTTGTCTCCGTCCTCCAACGGCAGATCGGGGAGTTGGGCAACGCTGTTGGCGTCCGGAGTCAATTCAAGCACGATACGTCCCGTCGCACGTGCTTGGCGCAAACTGGTGATAATGTTCTGCGTCTGCGACTGTTGCGCCGCGAGGGCTGCGGTATCTTGCGCGCTAATTGCACGGCCCTGATTGTTTGTCGCATTCGTGCTGGCCTGCAGGGCAATCTGGTCGACATACTCATTCAGCCGCTGCTGCTGCACGCGGCGTGTCGATTCACGCGTTAACTCGGAGCCGTACAGGTATGCGTCGGACGTCAGGCCGCCCGCGCGCTGCACCAATTGGCGCAGCGTCTCTCCCGGTTTTACGCTGTAGATTCCAGAAGAGACGAACTCTCCTTCGAGTCGGACGAAGCGGGTCTGCTGCATCTGCGGAACGCGGATATCCGCTTTCGAGAAGATCGTAATCACGTCTCCCGGCAGCAATTCCAGATTCTGGGAGGTATCCGCTTCAAGGACCGCTCGGCCCAGGTTGAATGGGAGCAAAGAGGTCGTCAGATTTTCCTTGCTCTGTCGTTCTATTACGGCATAGGACCAATTGATGTCTGGTTCACTCAGTTTGACATCGTTCTTGGGTAAAAATTGACCCGCGGAAGCATTACTAACGGTTATGCCTACGCTTGCGCTGGCCGAACTCATTCTATTGCTCGCGGCCTGATTTTGTTGCGCGGCCTGCGATGCGGGCGCTTGTGAGTTGTTAGGGTTCATTCCATTCAACATCGAGACTGGAACGTAGCTCTGCGCCTCAAGCTGCTTCCCGCAGTCCAAGGCGCCGTCCGTTATCGTCGTACCATCGTTCGTCGTCAGATCAGGATTGGTCGCCGGAGAACCACCGGTCGTCGTATTGTCCTGCCGTGGCCCGACGTTCGTTACCGGTAAACCAATCAGGCTGTTCATGCCGGACGTCCGCACCGAGGAGTATTTCCAATACGGATCATCTCCCTCATCACCGACGGGAACACCGTAACGCAGGTTGGGGATACCGTAGGGCGTATTTGGCAAGCAGGTCGGCACATAGCTCATCATCGGTTGGCCAAGCTGGCTTCGCTTCAGCCAGTAATCCCGCGTCACCAACGCTTCTTTATTAGGAAGTAGGTCAAGAACATGCATGCCCGGCTTCCAGGTATACCGTCCGGGATTGGCAACGTTGCCACGCAGCGTCACTGCATCCTTATATTGATTCGGGATGGCCACTAACTCAAGCAAGTCTCCATCTCTCAGCGTGATCGACTTTCCGACAGCATTCAGTGGAACTTCAGTGATACTGCGCACCTTCCGCTCGTCCACACGCTCCAGACGCAGCTTATCGCCGGAAGCCACGTTAGTCAGCCCGGCTGATAGTTCCAGAACCTCCTCTACTGTCGAACCTTCATTCGACTTCAGCTCATAGATTGCGGGGACCTTTACGCTTCCCGCGACAGCTACCTGTGGTCCCACCGGGGGGATGTAGATGACGTCGCCGGGAAGCAACGCCACGTCCTTTGACTTATCTCCATGAAGAATTAAGTCGTAGAGATCGAAGTCTGTAATCGGTTTACCGCCACGCTTGACCTCGATATGCCGCAGGCTTCCCTGGGGGGAAGGCCCGCCCGACGCAAAGATTGCGTTTACAAGCGTGCTGAGAGAACTCAGCGTCCAGGTTCCAGGTCGCCGTGCCTGCCCGACGATAAACACCTGGATCGAACGCAACTGTCCCATATTCACATTTAGGTCGAAGTTCCGTAGAGTCTTTCCCATCTGAGACTTCAGAAAGGGTTGGAGTTGATCGAAACGCACTCCCGCGACATGAACATTTCCGACCTGTGGGATGTAGATCCCTCCCGAGCGGTCCACGACGAAACGGCTGTTCAGCGTTACCTGTCCCCACGACTGAATCAGCAGCTCATCGTTCGGGCCGATGACATAATCAGGCGTCACGGGAACCTGATTGACCGGTGCAAACGTCGAAGGCAGCGTGCGGAATAACTGCGCTCCATAGATCGGCAGCATCTTGCCAGTCGAATTGGCGACCATCTGCTGGAACTCTGTCGGTGGATCAAGCGGAAGCTGTGTCTGCTGAGGCTGCAACTGCTGCTGAGGTTGAGTTTGAAGCTGGCTATCCTGCGATTGTCCAGTCTGCTGCTGACCTTCAAGTACGATGCCGCGAGGCGTGCTTGGCTGTTGCTGGGGCTGTTGCACCTGAATTTGACCGTTGTAACCCCCGCAGCTTGGATCGGCAGGGTTACATGTAACCTGTTGTCCTACAGTATTGCCGAGGCTCTGATAGTACCCCGGCAACTGTTGTGCCAGTGTCACTTCTACCGCAGCAGACAGGAGAGCTACACAACCGACAACAGAAATTCTTCTAGAACCAGACCGCATCCGACTCAATCCTCGCAAACTCCCTGCCTTGACTAACCCGCTCGCGGGTGCCGCCGATCCGGAAACTACCTGATCAGCTCTCGTACCTATCCCGGTTATTTACCGAGGAATCTCTTCTACCAGCATACTCGAAGGTATCGAATAGAACAGCGGAAAGCCTTTAGACACAGCTTTGGCGGTAACCCTTCGTACGCGTGTGGAATGTGGGAATTCCTTTAGTTCCGCTGCCCGTCCTCTACAGCTTTGGCGACACGCAACATCGTCTTCTCATCGAAGTGCCTGCCCATGATCTGCACCCCAATTGGCAGCGAGCCTTCCGTCTCGCCGCAGGGCACGCTTATTCCACATATCCCTGCCAGGCTCGCGGCGACAGAATAGATATCCTCAAGGTACATCTTCACCGGATCGTCGGTCTTCTCACCCAGTTTGAACGCCGGTGTAGGCGTCATTGGGGCCACCAAAACGTCCACTTCGTTGAAGGCCGACAGGAAGTCACGTGTCAACAGTGTCCTCACTTGCTGTGCTTTTTTGTAGTAGGCGTCGTAGTAACCCGCACTAAGAGCGTAGGTTCCCAACAGAATTCTTCGCTTTACCTCAGTTCCAAATCCCTTATCGCGCGTCTTCCTGTACATATCTGCCAGCGTCTTCGCTTCTGCATCCCTCAAACCGAATCGCACACCGTCGAATCTTGATAAATTCGACGAAGCCTCCGCCGTCGCGATTACATAGTAGGTCGGAATCGCATACTTAGTATGCGGCAGGCTTACCGGTCTCACCACACAGCCCGCGGTCTTCAATCCGTCGAGCACCTTCTCGATCGCAGCCCTGATCTCCGGGTCCAGCCCTTCGCCGAAGTACTCCGAAGGGACACCCACGCGCAGCCCCTCGACCGGTTGCTCAAGCCCAGCAACATAATCCTCCGCAGGACGGTCCGAGGAGGTCGCGTCCATCGCGTCGTGCCCTGCCAGAACCTCGAGCATCGTCGCCGCATCTTTCACGTTCTTTGTAAATGGTCCGACACGGTCCAGCGAAGAAGCGAATGCAATCAGCCCGTAGCGGCTCACACGGCCATAGGTAGGCAGGACGCCCACGACACCGCAGAAAGCCGCCGGCTGGCGGATTGATCCACCAGTGTCCGTTCCCAGCGTCGCTACGGCAAAGTCCGCAGCCACCGCTGCAGCCGATCCGCCGCTTGAGCCTCCCGGCACTCGATCCAATGCTCGTGGGTTCCGGACTGGCCCATATGCAGAGTTCTCATTCGAACTACCCATCGCGAACTCATCGCAGTTCAGCTTCCCGAGCAAAACCGCTCCCGCAGCCTCGAGCCGTGTCACCGCAGTCGCGTCATACGGAGGGAGATAACCCTTCAGAATCTTGGAGCCCGCTGTCGCAGGCGTGCCCCGCATCACCAGCACATCTTTAATTCCCACTGGAACACCGGCCAATGGAGGCAGCCCCTCGCCTCGCTGTGCCATAGCGTCAATCTTCGTCGCTTGGGCCATAGCGCGCTCGCGAGCTAAAGCCAGATAACTATTGATCCTTCCGTCCTCTTCAGCGATCCGACGATAGTGCATCTCAGCCAACGCCGTCGCTGTGGTTTGGCCGTCTGCGATAGAGTCGCGCACCCCATCGATCGTCAAACTCCTTAAGCTGTCTTCCGTCAATCCCATCTCCAAAATCCGTCCCACCTATGCTTCAACCTAGCTCCGTTCAATCACCTTCGGGACTTTAAAGAAGCGGCCATCCGTCTCAGGAGCCACCGCCATCACCTCGACGCGATCAAGCGAGGGCTTCACAATATCGGCCCGCAGAGTCCCCCCGATCGAATCCATCGCACCGCCCAATACCTCTCCGACCTGAGCCATCGCAGGAACGTCTCCAGTATCCAGCTCATTCAACTGTTCGACGTAACCCAGAACAGCGTTCAAATCCCGCTGCATCCGAGGCTCTTCCACTGCCGTCAGCTCCAGGTTCGCCAACTCCGCCACCCTGCGAACATCCTCAATTGTTACTTGGGACCCACTCATCGTTCGGTTAAGTCCTCCTTAACAACAAAGTGTAACGTGCTTATCTTTACTCCCGCGATGCGGCCCAGATCCCTCTCCAGTTGTGCGCTCATGCTGCGCATCTGCTCCAGCCAGGTCCGGTCGCGAACCTCAATTCGCACAACACCACCATCGTAATCAGAAATACTGCTCTGGTTGGCCATTGCACGTCCGCAGATAATCACCCAGGCTGCAGAAAGCCGGTCCTCAATGGAAAGCCCACGCAAAGTTTGCGGCAGCAAGCTCTTCAGTAATGTTCGAACTACATCCATGCCGTATCCCTACCGGGCCACTATCTTAGCTTTCGACTCCGCAATCAATCCCATTCGGAAGAAATGACAAAGAGCCAATGGAATATGCCGGGGTTAGCATAGCCAGTTTTGCTCACAATGCAATAGCGCACCGCGCCATGAATTCACAGCTCTCGACAACAGCCTCTCGCGGAGCCGGCATGAATCGCACTCACGTCTTCAGAAGAAGTGTGAACGGCCAGAAAAACATGATAAACGTGCTCAGCTGGAGCCTCAATAAGCCCCGTCCTGATTGACGACCACGGCAAATGTCTTCAGGAGTATCTTGACATCCCTCCGAAGCGACCAACGGTTCACATAGTCGCAGTCCAGAGCTACACGCTCATCGTAAGTCAGCTCACTCCGCCCAGAAACCTGCCACAAGCCGGTCAAACCGGGCTTCACCCTGCAGTAACACTCGAAGGAGTCCGCATACTTCTCCACCTCGGCAGCAACAATCGGCCGGGGGCCCACCAGACTCATATGCCCGCTCAACACATTCCATAGCTGCGGCAACTCATCCAGGCTGTATCGGCGAAGAAAGCTGCCAATAGGCGTAATCCGAGGATCATGCCGCAGCTTATGCGTCTTATTCCACTCGCCGCGCGCCTCAGGATGCTTCGACAGATACTCTTCCAGAACCTCAGCCGAGTTGACGCACATCGTCCGGAACTTCCACATCGAGAAGAACGCACCGCTCTTCCGTATTCGCCGGTGCGAATAAAAGATCGGGCCCGGCGAGCTGAGCATCACCATCATCGAGACGAGCCCCAGTGCCAACAGCACCACGGGGGTTGAAATCAAGATCAGCGTGACATCGAGACACCGCTTAATGACGCGATAACGAAACAGCTGCTGACGGCAACCGCTCACCGCGACGGTGGAGCGTTACCGGCCGGCTGATTGCCTCTGTGTACGAATACGAATCTTCTATAGCCGCGGTCCGCGACTCGGGAGATTGATATTCAGCCTGCATTGAAATCCCATGTCTGTATAACGCTACCCTCGCTCTTTCGCGCTGGTCCCGGTCATACTGGTTGCTGGTACGTATAAGTTCGCGGCAGTGACCCCAAAAATCCACCGAAGATGAAGATGCGTTCGACGGCTGCTTATCCGTTTCCGTTTCCTGTAGCTTGCTCTTTATAACTTGATTTTATCGACATCTGGGAAATGGAAGTTCAACCCGGAACCCGTTTATTTACTTACTCTACCTTTTTACCACAGACGTTAACGGGCTCCAGTCCAACGCTCAGCTAAACTCTCGTCATGCAAGTTGTTCATACTTCACTGCAGGACGTCAAACTGATCCAACCCCAACGCTTTGGAGATAGTCGCGGTTGGTTCACTGAAGTTTATAACGCATCCGCTTTCGCCGCCGTCGGCCTCCCTGACAACTTTGTACAGGACAACCAGTCTTTTTCCGTACGTGGCGTCCTTCGCGGCCTCCACTATCAACTTGGCAAGCCCCAGGGAAAGCTCGTCAGAGTCCTGTCTGGCCACATCTGGGATGTAGCTGTCGATCTCCGACAATCCTCACCGGACTTTGGCAAATGGGCCGGCTTTCACCTGAAACCCCGCAACGACGCGGGTGAACTTGAACTCTTGTGGATCCCCGAAGGCTTTGCTCACGGTTTCCTCGTTCTCTCCGAGAATGCCGAGGTTCTCTACAAGACCACGAACCTTTACTACCCCTCCGGAGAACGATCTATTCTGTGGAACGATCCGACACTGAACATTTCTTGGCCTGTCGAAGCCCTCAATGGCCTAACACCCTCCGTTAGCGGTAAAGATGCGGCAGGTAGCGCATTTCTATCCGCTGACCTTCCTTAAGCGCGAAAAACCATGAAATTTTAAGCGGAATCTCAACCATCAATACTCTGAAGGTCAATAAACGTTGACTCTCTTAGCCTCATAGACGAGTTCCAGCGAAAAAGGGACTTTCGCTACCCCTGTTGTGTCAACCAGCGTTCGACCTCCCTAAGTTCCCCAGCCTCGCGATATACGCCTCCGCATCGTTCCGCTTCGGTTCCCGTCACCAGGAAAACCTGCTTGAGACCGGCACTATTCGCCGCTGCGATATCGCTGCACCTGTCGCCGACCATCACACTGTCTGCTAGCGACACACCGAACTCACGAACCGCGCGCCGCAGCATCCCGGTTCCCGGCTTCCTGTCCTCATGCTCGCGCCGATACTCGCCTACACCGTGCTCCGGATGGAAAGGGCAGTGATAGACGGCATCCAGTTCCACTCCTTCGCCCCGAAAGGCCTCCGCCATCCACGCCATCAGCGCATCGAAGTCCGCTTCCGTGTAGAAGCCCCGCGCAATTCCGGCCTGATTCGTGACAACAACCAGCCGATACCCTAGCCGCATCGCCGTCCGGCACAGCGAGAAGATTCCCGGGACAAACTTCACATCCTCCACCCGGTGCAGGTATCCCACCTCGACGTTGATTACGCCATCACGGTCGAGAAAGAGCGCCCGTTCGCTCATCTCTGCGGTGCCTCATACGCATGCTCGTGCCCGGGAGCCTCGATCAACTCCACCATGAAGCGTTGTGGCGTTATCCAAAACTGCACCCTCGCGCCGCCGTAAGCCACCGCCGGCTTGGCCGGTCCAGCCATTATCGAGCCTCTGTCCTGTAGCCCGTGCGCATCCGCATCAAGATCAGCCGTCAGATAGGCGACATGATTCAGGATGTTGACTCCCCGCTTCAAAGCTGTTGTGACAGGACTGCCCTCGCCCAGTGGCGAGATCAGTTCATAACAGGGTCCCTCGGCTGTCCTTCCAAACTGCACGTACACCCCGATCCCGGGATCTTCGAACACCTTTGTCCATCTGTCGACGCCGAACATACTCTCCAGAAACTCGCGTCCCTCGGCCATGTCACTCACCACCAGGCCAATATGATCAAACTGCATCCCGCTCATAGCTCCTTCATCACCTCGCGCAGTGACTCTCGCCAGTCCATCATCCGCCACCCAAACTTCTCGTCCAACTTGCTGCAGTTCAACCGTGAGTTCTCTGGCCGCTTCGCCGGAGTTGGGTATTCAGCGGTCGAGATGGCGTCTACCTCAGCCAGCCTCACGCCAGGCTGGCGCTCACGCTGCAGCCGCACGGCCTCTTCTGCAAAGCCATGCCACGTAGTTTCACCTGAGGCTGCCGCGTGATAAACCCCGCTTACCTCGCCAATCGCTTCACTCAGATTTCTTCCCGCAGCTGCTTCCTCCGTGCGCCGGATGACATGCGCCGTCAGCCTGGCCAGGTCACGGCTCCAGGTCGGCGCACCATACTGATCTGCAACCACACGCAGCCGCTCACGCTCCTTCGCGGCCTTCAGGATCGTCAGCAGAAAGTTCTTTCCTTGCCCGCCATACACCCAGCTGGTGCGAAAAATCATATGTTCGGCACCGGTTTCGGAAAGCAGTTTTTCCCCCGCAAGCTTGCTGGCGCCATACACACTCAAGGGTGCGGTCTCGTCGCTTTCGACGTACGGAGTACTCCCGGTTCCAGGAAACACGTAGTCGGTCGAGAAGTGAATGACTCCTGCCCCAATCGCGCGCGCCTCCTCGCCCATCGCCCGCACTGCCTCTGCATTGATCGCGTATGCAAGCTCCGGTTCGCTCTCCGCCTTGTCAACGGCTGTATAGGCTGCTGGATTGACGATCCACTGCGGCTGAACCGCACGAATCTTCGATCGCACCGAATCCGTACTGGCCAGATCCATCTCGCGTCGGCCCGGCGCCACAACTTCACCCAATGGTGCCAGGGTGCGTAGAAGTTCTGACCCCACTTGCCCACTGCTTCCTGTCACCAGAATTACGCTCATCGTCAGAACACCGGCTCCGACAAGAGCCGCAGCAGATACTGCCCGTAGGTGCTCTTCGCAATCTTGTTTGCAAGGATCCGCAGCTGTTCTGCGTTGATATAACCTAGCCGATACACAATCTCCTCCGGGCAAGCGACCTTCAATCCCTGCCGCTTCTCGATCGTGTGGATGAACGTTGCCGCCTCAAGCAAGGAGTCATGGGTTCCGGTATCCAGCCAGGCCATCCCGCGGCCAAGCACCTCGGTCCGCAACTGTCCGCGCTCTAGGTAGCAGCGGTTCACGTCTGTGATCTCAAGCTCGCCCCGAGGCGACGGTTTCAACCCCTCCGCGATTCCCACCACTTGTGAGTCGTAGAAATATATTCCCGTCACCGCGTATCGCGACTTCGGCTTCGTCGGCTTCTCCTCAATCGAGATCGCCTTGCGATTAGCATCGAACTCCACCACGCCATAACGCTCCGGATCCAGCACCGGATAGGCGAATACCGAGGCCCCCTCCTTGTTCGTCGCTGCGCCACGCAGCAGCTTCATAAGGTCGTGGCCGTAGAAGATGTTGTCCCCCAGCACCAGGCAGCAAGGGCCACCCGCTAGAAACTCCTTGCCAATTAGAAAAGCCTGCGCCAGGCCGTCCGGCGATGGCTGTATCGCATACTCGAAGCGAATTCCCCACTGCTCGCCTGTTCCCAGAAGTTGTTGAAAACGCGGAGTATCTTCTGGGGTCGAGATCACCAGAATCTCACGAATCCCTGCCAGAAGCAGAGCTGATAACGGATAGTAGATCATCGGCTTGTCGTACACCGGAAGCAGTTGCTTTGAAACCGCCTGAGTCACCGGATGCAGACGGGTCCCCGATCCACCTGCGAGGATGATTCCCTTCATCGTCCGCCCTCCGCCGCCTGCACCGTAGAGCGTTCACTGTAGTTCTGCTTCATCCAGTGCTGATAGCTTCCACTGGTCACATGCTCCACCCATGCCGCGTTCGCCAGATACCACTCCACCGTCTTGCGCAGCCCGGTTTCGAAGCTCTCCAGCGCCCGCCAACCTAATTCGCCTTCAAGTTTTCGTGCGTCGATGGCGTACCGGCGGTCGTGCCCCGGCCGGTCCGCGACATAAGTGATGAGTTGAGAGTGCGGCTTGAACTTCGACTGCGGAACAAGCTCATCGAGCAGCGCGCACAACGTCGTCACCACCTCAAGATTGCTCCGCTGATTGCCTCCGCCCACGTTGTAGGTCTCACCAACGCGTCCGTTCTCCAGCACAGTCATCAGAGCCCGGCAATGATCGGCCACGTATAGCCAGTCGCGAACCTGCTGTCCGTCGCCATAGACCGGCAGCGCCTTTCCCTTCAGGGCATTCGCAATCATCAGCGGAATCAGCTTCTCCGGAAACTGATAAGGCCCATAGTTGTTCGAGCAATTCGTAATCAGCGCTGGAAGCTTGTAGGTATGTACCCAAGCGCGCACCAGGTGGTCGCTCGAGGCCTTCGACGCAGCATAGGGCGAGTTCGGAGCGTATGGCGTCTCCTCATGAAATGCGGGATCGTCGGGTGCAAGCGTCCCGTAAACTTCATCCGTCGAGACATGCAGGAAGCGGAAACGCTCCTTCTCTTTGCCCTCAAGCGACCCATAATACGAGCGCGCCGCCTGCAGCAGGGTGAAGGTGCCATCGATATTTGTACGCAGAAAGGCCTCGGGTCCGTGAATCGACCGGTCGACGTGGCTCTCCGCCGCGAAATGAACCACCGCCCGCGGCCGATGTTCTTCGAGGAGGCGAGCCACCAAAGCCGGGTCGCAGATATCGCCGTGTGCGAAGGTGTAGACCGGATTCGACTCCACGGACGCCAGATTCTCTGGATTGCCCGCATACGTCAGCTTGTCCAGGTTCACTACAGGCCCCTTGGCCGCCCCCAGCCACTCGAGTACAAAGTTCGAACCAATAAATCCTGCCCCGCCGGTTACAAGAATTGGGGCGACACGATCGACCATGGTGTTTTGATGCAAGCTCATGCCTTTGGCAAACCTCTCCTGGCGTACTGACACGCAAGTTACAGATTACCGGAGATTCAGCCCCTTTGCCTTCAGGCAACCGGGAGCGGATCGTCTGATCTCCAACAAGATTGCGAGGCAGAGGACACATATGGCTACAAAGTCTCAACCTGTTGGAACCCCAGTCGAGCCGCGATCGACCGACGCAAATCGCCACGCCGTAGAGCCTTCCGGGCCCCGCGGCGACAACCCCTCCACTGCCGGTCCGGGCCCGACCTCTGTTCGCTCAAATACGCCCGAGAACGCCGATGGACGCATTCAACCTTCACCCGAGGACAGCAACGTCACCCCTGGCACAGCGCCGGAAAAGTAAACCCTCTTGCCATCTCCCGGCACGGAGAGCAACATTGGTTGCACTCAATTCCGGGCCCCGCTGAGCCTGCGCGGCTTCACCTCCCCCGGCCGCCAGAGGAGGGAACGATGGCAACACCTACAACAGCAATCGATGAATCCAAACTCAACGCTTTTATGGGTCAGGCCGTCCAGGATATGGGCGCTGCCATACACGCCGCACTAGTCGTCGTCGGCGACAAACTAGGCCTTTACAAAGCAATGGCTGGAGCAGGCCCCCTCACTCCTGACCAACTTGCCAAGAAAACCTCAACCGACGAGCGCTACGTCCGCGAATGGCTCAACGCCAACGCCGCTGGCGGTTACGTAACCTACGATGCCACAACCAAGACGTACACTCTCCCTCCCGAACAGGCACTAGCCCTGGCCCAGGACGACTCGCCTGCCTTCATTCCCGGCGCCTTCCAGATCATCGGCGCCATCATGCGCGACGAACCCAAGATCACCGACGCGTTCCGCACCGGCCGCGGGGTCGGATGGCACGAGCACGATGCCGAGCTCTTCCAGGGCACCGAACGCTTCTTCCGCCCCAACTACGCCGCCAACCTCATCTCCAATTGGATACCCTCGCTCACCGGAATTCGGGAGCGACTCGAAGCCGGAGCCCGCGTCGCCGATGTCGGTTGCGGACACGGGTCGTCGACCATCCTTATGGCCAAATCCTTTCCCAAATCCACTTTCTTCGGCTTCGACTATCACCCTGCCTCTATTAAGTGGGCGAAGAAAGCCGCCGAAGATGCCGGGGTCGGCGACCGAATAACCTTCGAAGTCGCCTCGGCTAAAGATTTTCCCGGCAACGGCTACGACTTCGTCACCTTCTTCGACTGCCTTCACGACATGGGCGACCCCGTCGGAGCCTCTAAACACGTCCTCTCCACACTGGCGCCCGATGGCACATGGATGATCGTCGAGCCGTTTGCCAACGACAAGGTGGAAGACAATCTCAACCCAGTCGGCAGAATTTATTACTCCGCCTCCACCATGCTCTGCACACCGGCTTCACGCTCGCAGGAGGTAGGCCTCGCCCTAGGAGCACAAGCCGGCGAAGCCCGCATGCGCGACGTCGTCCTCTCAGGGGGCTTCACCGCGTTCCGCCGCGCCAGCGAGACCCCCTTCAATCTCGTATACGAGGCCAAACCTTGATCCTGTTCGCACCACGCCTGACTCTGTGTCGGGACTGAGCGGCCGCAGGATTCGGACGCTCGCAGGACATCTAGGGGCCACACTTTTCCCAGACCACGAAACCAGTTCTTCTGATAAATTTCGTGTGGACAAATAATGGGGGTCCGAAATGAACTCTGCCTCGCTCCCGCTCCGTCGCCTCGTTCTGGGTCTCGCTACCGTCAGCCTTCTCCACCCCGGTTGCGTAGCCCAGTCTTCCGGCAGCCTGCCTTATCAAAACCCCTCCCTGAGCATGGAAGAGCGAGCTAAGGATCTTGTCGGCCGCATGACCCTTGAGGAGAAGGCGGCGCAGATGGTCAATACCGCTCCAGCCATCCCGCGGCTCGGAGTGCCTGCCTACGACTTTTGGAGCGAAGGTCTCCACGGCGTGGCGCGCTCCGGCTACGCCACCCTCTTCCCCCAGGCCATCGGTATGGCCGCCACCTTCGATGAACCTCTCCTCGGCAACATCGGCGAGGTCGTCTCCGTCGAGGCGCGCGCCAAGTACAACGAAGCGGTGCGTCACGACGTTCACTCCATTTACTACGGCCTCACTATCTGGTCACCGAACATCAATATCTTCCGCGATCCCCGATGGGGCCGCGGCCAGGAGACCTACGGCGAAGACCCCTTCCTCACCGCCCGCCTCGGCACCGCCTTCGTCAAGGGCATCCAGGGCGACGATCCCAAATACTTGCGCGCCATCGCCACGCCCAAGCACTATGCCGTGCACAGCGGACCTGAGAGCGATCGCCACCGCTTCAACGTCGACCCCAGCCCGCACGATCTCTGGGACACCTACCTTCCCGCCTTCCGCTCCACCATCGTCGAAGGCAAGGCTGACTCCATCATGTGCGCCTACAACGCCGTCAACGGGAAGCCTGCATGTGGCAGCGACCTCCTGCTTACCGACATCCTTCGCCGCGACTGGAAGTTTCAGGGTTTCGTCACCTCCGACTGCGGCGCGATCGACGACTTCTTCGAGGCAAAGGCTCATCACACCTCTCCCGACGCCGAGCACGCCTCTGCCGAAGGCGTCCTTCAGGGAACCGACACCAACTGCGGACGCACCTATAAGAACCTTGCAGACGCCGTCCACAAGGGCCTTATAAAAGAGAGCGACATCGACGTATCTCTCCAGCGCCTCTTCCTCGCGCGCATGCGGCTCGGCCTCTTCGATCCTCCTGCACAAATGAAGTACGCCGCGCTTCCCTTCAACGAGGTGATGTCGCCAGCGCACACCGCGCTCGCTCTCCGTACCTCGCGCGAATCGATGGTCCTGCTCAAGAACGACCACAAGGTGCTTCCGTTGGCATCCACCGTCAAGACAATCGCTGTCATCGGCCCCAATGCTGCCGCGCTCTCTGCACTCGAAGGCAACTACAACGCTGTCCCCAAAGACCCTGAGATGCCCGTCGACGCCATTGCCCGCGAGTTCCACTCCGCAAAGGTCTTCTATTCGCAGGGCTCTCCCTACGCGGAAAACAGCCCCATCGTCATCCCTCGTACGCAGTTCCGCATCGCGCAGGGTTCGGCACAGACAGGCCTCCACGCCGAGTACTTCGCTAACGACACGCTTACCGGCAAACCCGCCTTCACACGCGTCGATCCGCAGATCAACTTCGACTGGAACTCGGCTTCGCCCGCCGCTTCACTCGATCCGAAGTCATTCTCCGTGCGCTGGACCGGAACCATGCAGGTGCCGGCGGCCGGCGACTATACCATTACTGCCAATCTGGCTCATTGTTACCCCTGCAACAATGCCGAGCACTTCACCATTCGCATGGACGGCAAGGACCTCACCAGTTTTGGCACGGAGGAGAAGCAGGAGTTTCATGCCTCCACCACGCCGCACGCAACTTTTCACTTTAGCGATACGAATCCTCATCCCATCGAGATCACCTACTCGCACAAGGCCCGTCTCTTCGGAGCGGGACTCACCCTCAACTGGGTGCCTCCCGTCGAACCTCTCCGTGCCCAGGCCATCGACGCAGTCAAACAGGCTGATGTCGTCCTCGCCTTCGTGGGCCTTTCTCCCGAGTTGGAAGGTGAAGAGATGCCCGTCCACATACCCGGCTTCTCCGGAGGAGACCGCACCGACATCTCGCTGCCTGCCGCACAACAACAGCTTCTCGAAGCAGCCAAGGCCGCAGGCAAGCCGCTCGTCGTCGTCCTCATGAACGGCTCCGCGCTATCCGTCAACTGGGCCCAGCAGAACGCGGACGCCATCCTCGAAGCCTGGTATCCCGGTCAGGCCGGCGGAGAAGTCATCGCCGAAACGCTCAGCGGAAAAAACAACCCCGGCGGGCGCCTGCCCGTCACCTTCTATCGCGATCTCGCCGACCTTCCGTCCTTCGACGACTACTCCATGGCGAACCGGACCTACCGTTACTTCAAGGGCAAGCCTCTTTACGGCTTTGGCTACGGCCTCAGCTACACCAGCTTCGCCTATTCGAATGCGAAGGTCAGTACGCCTCAGCTGAAAGCCGGGCAACCGCTGCAGGTCGAGGTCGACATCAAGAACACCGGTAGCCGCCCCGGCGACGAAGTGGCTCAACTCTATCTCACTCCTCCGCAAACTGCAGGCGCTCCACTCCATGCTCTTACCGGCTTCCAGCGTGTCCACTTGCTCCCGGGCCAGTCTCGCCACCTCACGTACACACTCGACGCCCGCCAGCTTTCCTTCGTCGACGACAAGGGAGTCCGCGCTGACCGCAATGGCGATTACAAAGTCTTCATCGGCGGATCGCAACCCACCGAAGGCGAGGGAGCGACAGCGAACTTCCAGATTGAAGGCACACACGAACTACCGCACTAGGTAGCGCAAGCAATCTGACATGGCTGCACGTTCCAAATCTCGTCGGCGTACTGCGTGATAGTACGGTCGGAAGAGAACTTGCCCGAACTCGCCACATTCAGGATCGCTTTGCGTGACCACGCATCCTGGTCTTTATACAACTCAATCATCCGCTGATCCGTCTCGAGGTAAGACTTGAGGTCAGCCAGGTGCATGTAATGGTCTCCGCGTGTCAACAGCACATCACGGAGCGGAGCGAAGACACCGGCTTCATTCCGGCTGAAGTGGTCTGAGAAGATCAGATCTAGTGCGGCACGCGTCTCAGGATCGTTGTCGTAGTGCCACTGCGGGTTGTACCAACCCTGACTGCTAACCACTTGCTCAGCCGTTAGGCCAAACAGGAAGAAGTTCTCTTCGCCCGCTTCCTCTGCCATTTCGATCGTGGCGCCGTCGCGTGTGCCAATCGTTAGGGCTCCGTTCATCATGAACTTCATATTGCTCGTCCCGCTGGCTTCGTACCCCGCGGTCGATATCTGCTCTGAAACCTCGGTCGCCGGAATCAGTCGTTCCGCGAGTGAGACGTTGTAGTCAGGGAGAAACACGACCTTGAGTCTTCCACGTACCGCCGGATCGCCGTCGATGGTCCCTGCCAGATTGTTGATGAATTTAATAATCAATTTGGCCAGTAGATAAGCAGGCGCGGCCTTGCCTGCGAAAAAGAACGTTCGCGGCGTCATCTCCATATCCGGGTTTGCACGCAGGCGGTTGTAGAGAACCACGATCCGCAGCGCGTTCAGGAGTTGCCTCTTGTACTCGTGGATACGTTTGATCTGGCTATCGAAGATCGTGTTCGGATCAACCGTTACGCCCATCGTGGCTTTGAGCCAATCGGTAAACTGCAGCTTTGCCTCTCGGTTCGCCTTGCGAAAAGCAGCACGGAACTTCTCGTCATCGGCCAACGGCTTCAGTTTGTTCAACTGACTAAGATCAGTGATCCAGCCATCGCCAATCGCACCAGTGATCGCCTGTGCAAGTGGCGGATTTGCCATCAGCAACCATCGCCGTGGCGTCACTCCATTGGTCTTATTGTTGAAACGCTCCGGATACATCTCGGCCAGATCTTTGACCGTTATCTTTCGCAGCAGGTCGGAGTGAATGGCAGCCACGCCGTTGGTGCTGTGAGAGCCCACAATAGCCAGATTCGCCATGCGGACCTTGCGCTGATTCCCCTCCTCGATCAAGCTGATACTTGCAGCCCGCCCACCATCTCCAGGGAAGCGATTCCCCACGTCGATCATCAGACGGCGATTGATCTCAAAGATGATCTCCAGATGGCGCGGCAGGAATGCCTGGAACCACGCAACTGGCCACTTCTCCAGCGCCTCTGGCAGCAACGTATGGTTGGTGTAGGCAAGCGTCTTTTGCGTGATCTCCCATGCGTGCTCCCATCCAAGATTTGCGTCGTCAAGCAGAATGCGCATCAATTCAGCGACCGCCATGGACGGGTGCGTGTCATTGAGTTGAATGGCGACCTTTTCCGGAAACTTGCTCCAGTCGCTGTTGTTTTGGCGGAAACGTCGCACCAGGTCGGCAAGCGATGCGGCGACCAGGAAGTATTCCTGCACGAACCGCAATGCCTGGCCCGCGCTGGTGGAGTCGTCCGGATAAAGCACACGGGTCAGGGATTCCGCGGCGAGACTCTCCGCCAATGCCGCAACAAAATCGCCGCTGCTGAACTCCTGGAAATCAAAGTAATCACACGCGGCAGCAGACCAGAGCCGCAGCGTATTGATGGTCATTCCGTTATAGCCAACGATGGGTCGATCGAATGGAATGCCAATCAAAGTTGATGGATGTCCCTGAAGCGCGCGCAACCTCCCGCCATGCACTTCGAATGAGCAATTGAGCTTGATCTCGACCGACTCTTGCGGACGGGCAACCTCCCACGGATCGGCGCGTCGAAGCCAATTGTCTGCGCTCTCCTGCTGCCATCCATCCTTGATAGATTGCTTAAAAATGCCGAACTCGTAACGCAGGCCATAGCCCATCGCGGGGAGTTGCAGCGTCGCCATCGAGTCGAGGAAGCAAGCTGCTAAACGACCGAGCCCACCGTTTCCCAAACCCGCATCTGGTTCCTGCTCTACCAACTCGAGCCAATTTATCTTCTCTCGCTCGACAACGTCCTTGACGTAAGGATCGAGCAAAAGGTTGGTGATGTTGTTGCTCAGCGAGCGCCCAATCAGAAATTCCATCGAGAGATAGTAGGCGCGCTTAGGATTCTCACGTGCGTACGTGCTCTCGGTGCGCACCCAACGTTGCGATAGGACGTCTCGGACAGAATGCGCGCAGGCTTCATAGCGCATCCGCGCATTTGCGGCTGCGACGTCGACAACGTTGTCAAAGACGAGATGACGCTCATACAGCGCATTGTCGGTTCCGGAGAACTGAACCGGACCGCAACCATACTGCTGGTTGAGCTTAGAGACGTCCGGGGCTTCAGTCGGAATTGCGGCGACGGTTGCGGCTTGGAGACCCGTCTCACGTTTAGGGCTTACGCCTTCTTTGCTCATCGAATTTCCCTTCCGACGCTATCAAGATGGTGTCTCTGGAAATGCCTTTCTTGCTTGGACTCCCTGTGATGGGTGTCATACCACAATGGATTACGGGCCGGGAAATGGTCATGCGCAGTCCGCGGCTGAGACGAGCAAGTCTTAGCGAACTCGACTCAATAGAAGAGTTCGAGGCTGAGTCGGCAGCAAAAGACCAACCACCGCTTCGAAGTGTACCTGAGCAGTGAAGACGGCCATCGCTTAGCCATCTGTGGCGGAGATTTCGTGCTTCACTCCCTGCGTCATACAATGCTTATTAGACTCGCCGAATCGGAAGTGGACACCTTCGCAATCATGCGGATCGCGGAACAGAGCAGCATTGTGGTTTCGCACCGCTGGCATCCATCTACCCCTGAGGCGGTGAACAAGCTTTCGAGCGACTGCAAAATGTCCGGCAAGGCGCAGTTCCATTGAACTCGCCGCTAAGCTGAAAGTCATTCGAGTGCCTGTAGCTCAACGGTTAGAGCAGGGAACTCATAATCTCTAAATTACGCTCAATTACTGTTGATTACGGTCCATTACACTAAACTTCGGCAACGTGGTGCCGAAGTCAGATAAGGGCCTATAGCTCAATTGGTTAGAGCAGAGTGCTCATAACGCTTTGGTTCCAGGTTCAAGTCCTGGTGGGCCCACCAAATTAGATTCACTTTTCTGCAAGGTACGCAGGCGGTACATCGGCACACTATGCGCTAGTTCCACCCCGACCCACACGGCTCAAGTTTCAGTAATGAACCCGAACCACCCTCCGCCTTAGCTTTCGCCGGAATATAAAGAATCGATCGGCCGCACCACGAAGTTTCAGCCGAGAGGGAATTCCCAGTACTCAGAACCTTCCGCCGGCTCCAGATCGTAGTCAACCTGTCACTGATTGCACTCTCTCTCTGCTTCCACCATCCCGAAGCCTCACCCGAATACCAGTTTGGTTCCAGGTGGCGAACCCAAATGGCTCGATTTCCACGGTTGGTGGCCCGTGGAAGGGCACTGGAAGTGCTACTGGGAGCCCACGGTATCGACGGCGATCTTGCCGAACTATATGCCTGTGTTAATCGCTCGCTACCGGATAGTCAGCGTGACGATTTTGTGGACGTACTTGCCTCTCAGGGAACCGTAACCTGGTTACGTGCCTTTCTAAATCGGAGCACGTTCCTCATGCCTCGACAACCAAAATATAAGAAGAACAAGCTGGCTCCTCCAAATAGAAGGACATTGAAAAGATCGCTTGCTTGAAACCCATCCCAGCCAGACCCTCCGAGAAAAAGCCCGATACCGAAAAAACCAAGGAAAACAGACCGTGGCCCACCCTTTGCACTAGAAAGAGACTCACCTTCCCTCAGCCAAGATGCAGCAAGAGTAGTCGAGTCGCCTGCAGCCTCTCGTAATGGGTTATAAGCTTGGCGGGCGAATTAGCTTTTTCTTCACATCGTTCATCAGATCACCTCCCTAATTGGCCGCGCTAACTGCTGCTACGCAGGCCGCGTATGTACCTCCGACGGAAGCTAATGCAGCATAATTCGCCACCTTCGCAGCTCCAGGATCAATAGAAGCGAAAGCTAGAGGCGACCCGCTCCTGCTTGGAATCGCCATATCAGCGCCCGGCCATGGATCTGAGGGAGATGAGTAAGCTGTCCCGTAGGAAGAACCTCCAGGCACAGTAGCTCCAGCCTGCAACATAGTTGCCGTCGCACAGCTGTTGATTTGGTTTTTGGTCAGCTTCTTCCTTGGTGCCGGTGCTCCAAACCGATCTAGTTTGGCCAGGTTGGGATCAAAACTTGCCACCTACGTTGACGTCCACATTCCGCCTACACCAGTTACCAAACTGCTGGTGACCGGACTAAATGGCAATCCCAGCCTATATGAAGTGGTTGAGAAAGCGACGGACGGTGTCGCGAAACCCTGAGGCGGCCATCTCTATACGCAGAGATTTATTTTGGCAACTTGACCTTGAAAGTGGCGACCATATGCTGAAGGAACAGCCGAGCGCGGAAGGATTCAACAAGCGCCGGCATCTTAGCCCAACTTGCAAGGTTCACGTGTGCCCTTCCTCAGTCGTGCATCGCAATACAATCAAGTTCTGGAGTTCCTGTTGTTCCCGACGCCGTGCCCGTCAGCCCCTCAACAATTACGCTTACGCCCGTTGCCGTTTTTTGGTTCACATTGAGAGTCACCGCGTAGGTTGAGTTCCCGACTTCAACGCTAGAGCACGTGACTGTATAATTTGTATCAGCAAAAGCCCTTGCCCACGCAATCGACACGGTCACCCAAGCCCCCGCCGCAGGCGGTGTAAACATGGCCCGCTTATGCTGCATGCCGGTGCCGGCGGATACCGAGCCGCCTACCTGTATCCCGTTGAGCGAACTTGAAGTTTGAGCGTTAATGCCCCGTTGTGTGGTAATCGAGCCGTCATCGTGAATCGCGAACAACGCGCCTGCACAGTTCGAGCCACTGACCGCGAGAGCGCAATTCACATAACTCGCTGTGGCGGGAATGACCAAAATGTCAGCCTGGCGAGTCGCGGGTGAATGGCTGCCGTCAATCCTAAGGCCAATATTGTTATACGCGGAAAGAAAGACTCCGTTTTGCCATCTTGCCGTGGGACTGCCACTGTTCTGAATGACTAGTGCAACGCCATTGGCTTTCAGGCCGCTGGCGAGAATAGATTCCCCGACTCCCACCGTCCCGTCTCCCGGGTCGTCGACTGTGCCGTTGTTCCCGCTGTCTATTTCGATTCCCGTCGCCGTGTTGTTATTGTTGTAATAGGAAAAGTTTGGATTGAATGCCCATGTCGGTCTCGATCCTGCGTATCTCGTACTGTGTGCGAGCAGTGCCCCTGAGCCGGCGCAGCATGGGTTACCCGGTGTTCCGCCGCCAAATGCCTCCGAATCCACTACTAGCGTAAACTCTCCGCTAAATGGCGCGGAATCATTCGGAAGATTGGAATTTTGCACTGACAAAAGAGAGTTCAGCCCGACCACGGGATTTCCGCCGTAAGCAATTGAAACCGCATTTAATCCCCGGAAGTCTTTCACCACGATATTAGCCGGAATCGGACTACTCAATGTGTACCATGAGTTTCCCGGAGGCGCATTCGGGGGAATATGTATTTCGCACGGGTTCGTAGTTCCGCATGCCGTGATCGCCAACGCCATTCTAGTAGACACATCCGCGCCTGTGAACGTCTCTTCGTTCAAGATGCCATTTACACTCTGCGGCACGATTGGAGCAGTGTTCGCCGTCGTCCGGTAATCCTGCCAGAGACATTGCGCGCACTTCGCGGGCATCGTTCCTTGTGCATAGACGGCTAGAGTCGGATCAAAAATCAAAATGCAGGGAATGGCCGTGTTCGCGTTGCATGCCGATTGCGCGTTCGTCGTCTTCGTGCCCACGTCCGCGCCGGGGAACTGATCGACATGAAAGGTATTCTGCCGCTGCGAGACGACAGAGGGAGCAATCAACAGGAGAAGTGAAACGAGATATTTTTTCATCACCGAACCTGATCGGAAAAAGAGGTGAGCGGAGCCCTACGTTCGCGTGGTTGACCGCAAACAAAACTTTCGCTGTGGTGACCGCCACGATTTTCGAAGCATCGGAGATTCAAAAAGGCAAGACAAGATTCGTTGAGTGGTGAAATTCTCACCTTCTGCCCAAATACAGAGAGGAATTCGCCATGCAAAAGTCAGCCTGATACCGACAACTTCACTTTGCTAGCACCCTGTCGAGGTCGAACTCCTGACCCCTTTAATCTGAACCCAAATCTGCTCGGTGTTCGTGCAGCAATGAATCACTTCAGTATTCGGTGCGAACGGATCGCCGCTGGTTGCCTCGCGGTACGGCAGGAGAGTCACAAGGAACCGCGTTCCCGCCGGTGTGCCATTGTGAGCACGCACGCAGGCAATTGCGCCGGGGCACTCGAAAGCCGGAGCAGACCCTCGACCGCTCCGTCTGTGACACTAGGGCCATTTTAGCTATACGCCAAGGTGCTTCTTACTGGAAGGCGTTTCTGGCTCGCTTCCGAAAATGAAGTTCAATACCGCTCCGCCGGAACATTGCCGGAGAATGATGAAGTCCAAAGAGTATTATTCGGAGTCGTGCAGTCGCCGATCTAAATCTTGCGGGTAGTAAGTCCAGATATCCGACATTTGCTTCGAAGTATAAGCACCGGAGCTAGACCGCTGCTCCGGGTGGTCGTTGAGTTTCGTCTATGGGCGCTATGTAAATATCACTGAGCGCAAGACCAGTGGTTATTCTCTGGTTGAACCAGCAAGTATAACGCTCGGCTCCGGGGCCACCGGTTGCGACGATGGAGTCGCTTCCGTACTGGCCTCAGCGGCGAGTACGTTCGGACTTGGTAGGAGAAAACAGACACAAATTGAACCGAGAATCTCCGGTTCATGAGTGAATGAGATAATGAGTTGAGTGACTTTCGCCTCCAATGTGAAGCAACATGAGTTGGCCAAGTCCGGAGCGGGCCTAGTCCCGCAGTTTGAAAAATTCGCGAACACGTCGCAGAAGCTCTTTTCAGGCAAGGTCGGGCTTGCCTCATTAGACTGGCACAGCGCTTTCGGGCCGGCTTAGGATGAAGACTGCAATGCTGCGTTGCCGATTGAAATGGTGAGTAAGGACTTTAATGAATAGCAGCTTCCTGAAGAGACAATCGTACCTCACGGGATTTCATCCCCGAATCTTGTATCGGAGTTTGAAGGGTTTGCCCGCATTTCTGCGCGATGCGAGCAAATATCAAACTATGAATAGCTCTGCGAGCTTTCGGGTCCGGCTTAAGCACATCTTCCCGATTTTGTCAGACAAAGAAGATAGTGCGGGATTGGCGGAGGGTCATTATTTTCACCAGGACTTATGGGCGGCTAGAAAGATTTTCGTGCGGCGTCCAGCGACGCACGTCGACATCGGGTCACGGGTTGACGGCTTCGTCGCTCATTTGCTGACCTTTATGCCGGTCACGGTTGTTGACATAAGGCGATTGGAAAGCGACCTTAGCGGTCTCACTTTTCTGCAGGACGACGCGAGTGAATTGAGACACGTGGAAGCGAATAGCATCGCCTCACTGTCCAGCCTTCATGCAGCGGAGCATTTCGGGTTGGGGCGGTATTCGGATCCGATCGACCCGCAGGCCTGTTTCAAGTTCATGCTTGCTCTTCAACGGGTGCTGTCTCCAGGAGGCCGCCTCTATTTCTCAGTCCCGATCGGACGAGAGCGGGTGGAATTCAATGCGCATCGAGTCTTCGCTCCACAGACAGTTCTCAACAGCTTCTCCCTTCTCGAATTGGTTTCGTTTTCCTTTGTTGGGGACGACGGGCGTCTTTACGAAGATGTGGACCCGACGGCTATCCCCGCAAGCGACCTGGCCTGTGGACTATTCGAATTCACAAAAGTCGGATTATAAGCCTCTCAAGAGCTGGAAATGCCTCATTCGCTGATTCTGGGCGAGTTCGGGAATCGGAGTTACACCAACCCCAATATGATGAATTCCGATAGGCCGGGCACACCCGATATTGGCGAGACGGTAGAGGATCCTGCGGACCTCGCGTCGAGCAGTGCTATTGGGGTAGCGAACGCGAAATGGCGTCGCCTAATAAAAGTCGGGACGACGTTCCTGTTTGGTCAAGGAACACTCCAAGCGATCAACGTCCTTATTGGGCTGTTTCTCGTGCGTGCCTTGAGCGTGGAACACTACGCTCAATTCGGGCTTGCATTCGGCTTTCAGACCACGGCTCTTCTACTAATGGACCTGGGATATGCGAGTACCATCGTCCCTTTAGTGGGCGATCGAGTGGACGACCGCGCGCTAGTCGGCAGCTATTTGCGTGCGGCCAAACATCTCAGGGATAGGGCGTTCTGGATTCTGGGCCCATTCGCGGCCATTGCGTTTCTAGCCATCATGCATAAACATCACTGGAGTTGGATCACGCAGACCGTGCTCCTGCTGTCGGTTCTCCTGAGTCTCTATTCGAGTGGACCGATCTCGTACTACTCGGCTCCCTTGTTTCTCCATCGGCGTTTGCGGGAGTTCTACATTCCGCAAACCCTCTCGGGACTGCTACGACTATTGGCTTACATGGGGCTGGAGGTTGTCGGTGCATTGAATGCAAGCGCCGCGGCCGGCTTGAGTTCACTCAATGTGCTGTTGAATGCGATTCTGCTGCAAAGACGGAGTCGCCTGTATATCGAATGGCCGACAAGGAACCAGCCGGAGGTGAATCGAGAAGTCCTGCACTACGTGCTGCCGGCCATTCCGACGTTTATCTTTGCGGCCTTCCAGTCCCAGATTGCTCTCTTCCTTATCAATGCCTTTGGTCACACGATCAACGTTGCCCAAGTGGCGGCTTTGGGCAGGCTTGCTCAGATATTCACGATTTTGATTACCTTCAATCTGATCATCGTCGAGCCCCGGATTGCCCGGCTCAGTCGCGAAAAGTTACTTCGCACCTATCTGCAATTAATCCTGTTGGCTGTTGTCTTTTGCCTGTCGGTCGTGATCCTGGCATTTGCATTTCCGGCGCCGTTCATCTGGTTGATCGGGCCTAAGTACCGGAACCTGAGTGATATTGTTGGTTGGGTGGTTTTGACCGCTTGCCTTAACTACACTGCCAATTTGATTTGGATCATGAATCGGGCCCGGAAATGGATATTCTGGCGTGGAACAATTGTTGAAATCACCGCTATGCTCACGGTAGACATTTGCTTTGTCGCTTTGGTCGGCGTCCGCGACACCCGGCAGGCGATCCTCTTCACCTTGGCTTCAAGTCTTAGCGCCGTGTGTACACACGCTTATATCGGGGCATATGGTTTTCTCAAGGGGACTGCGGCAAGTCCCAAAACCTCTCGGGAACCTTGAGACCTCTACACTGGGGAATGACCCACTGGAGGGTCGAGGTCGATCCCTCCAGTTGACAGATGCAACCGACACGATACCGTCCGAGATTTCTAAGTCTAGGGGATGCAGACGACGAACCATCTATCTAGGTTGCGTTCGTCTGCATTGTTTTCAAACTCGAGTGCTCGGCGGCGCAGGCTACCCCAACTCCACCGAGAAGAGTTCCTTCCAGGCACGAATATCTGTCAATGCGATATCGGTTGCGTGCTGCCGGATAATGCGGTTCACATTTTCAAGAACCGACCTGCGCTCTGGGTGACCGTGCCACATAACGCAAGATTGAGGATTGAAGGCCTGGAAGCAAATGCGGTTTTCAAACTTACGTGCGGCCAATCTAGCCTCCACAAATCGTAGTCGTGTAAAATCACGACCGGTTCGTCACCGCACCGACGGGCTAGTTCCTCAACAGTCGGGACGCGTGCTTTCTCGGTAGGCGAATCGTCAATGAATATTACAGCAGCTTCGCGAGTATTTGCGCCATCGACCGCGTGGTGCATGTCCCCTTCAACGAAATGAAGATCGATGAGGGCATTGGGAGGTAATTGTTCCCGAACCTGTTCGAACCATTGTCTGTTATTTTCGTACGACTTCACTTTTTGAAGCGATGGAAACACCACATCGTCTAGGAAGGACAGAGTGCTGAAGGTTCCGGATCCGAATTCGATCAGCACTTTAGGTTTAAATGCTGTGGCTACGCCAACTAGAATGGGGACGTGAGTTGCGTAGGGCACTTCAGCTCTAGGCGCTAGGCCAATGCATCGATTAACAAGTCTTTGAGCGTAGCCTCGTGGGAACATGCTCCAAAGATAACACTGCACCTGTGGCGGCTCGCGGGATACGACAGATCCGCGGCGACCTTCCGCTAGTCCTTTGCATTTGATAACCAGCTAAAATTAAATGCCGGGACAGGGTTTCAGTCAGGACGAAGAACCTGAATTTCACGTAAAATGTTTCGAGCATGAGCATCACTGAAAGCCATACCCCGATCGTGAACAACGTCTTCTCGGCAAAGCGGAGCCCGACATCGCAATTGGCGGGAGGCGCTCCAACTTCCTGGATCTGGCCGTGGTGCTGGCTCGCCGCTGGCGAACCATTGGAATCGTGACGCTTGGGGCCTTGTTCGTTGGAGTCGTGATTTCCCTACTGCTTAAGCCTGATTTCACTTCCACCGCTATCATCCTACCCCCACAACAACAGCAGTCCTCGGCCTACTCTCGTCATGGGCCAGCTCGGCTCCTTGCTTGGAAGCAATTCCTCCAGTCTGTTTAAGCATCCGGGCAGATATGTACGTGGGGCTTCTGGAAAGCCGGACAATCGCCGATCGAATGATTGCCAAGTTCGGTCTGATGTCGGTCTACCGCACAAAGCGCATGCAAGACACCGCAAAGCCCTAGCCGACCACATCTATCTTCGAGGCTGCCAAAGACGGCCTGATCCACCTCTCGGTTACCGATCATAGCGCCCAAGAGCAAGCGATATTGCGAATGCTTATGTAGACGAACTCTACGCGATGAACTCCACGCTGGCGATCTCCGAGGCTGCCCAAGACGGCTCTTCTTTGATCAGAAACTCGCGGAAGAAAGGGTCGCCAAGCGGCCGCCGAGGATGACCTGAAGGCTACTCAGGAGCTAACCGGACTCATCGAACTTAGCGGCCGGAAGGGAGGCGATCATCCGCAGCATCGCCCAGGTGCAGGCTGCCATCTCCAGCCGCGAGAGTTCAGATGGCGGCGGAATGCGTACCTTCGCGATGAGCCAGAATCCCGAGATGACGTTGCTACAGCAGGAAATCTCAGCAGAACACCAACTGAACGAGGTACACAACAT
>CAWCOK010000011.1:0-1597634 GCA_963797135.1 uncultured Acidobacteriaceae bacterium
TGGCTGCCTTTCTGAGCTTTGGTCGTCAGTATCGTATCGCCTCACCGTTTTGAAGACTACCTTGGAACGCGTGTCTAATACACTCGCTCCGGAGGGTGAAGAATGAACCGACGGGAACTACTGACCTCTGTCACTGCGTTGGCAGGAGCGTCTCTGGTGTCTGAAGCGATAGCGCAATCCGGGCAGAAGATTACGCATGTGGATACGAAGACTGACGGTCCTTTGCTTCAGAGTAGCGTCGTAAAGATGGAGAGCCTTCAACCGGAGGGCGCCGCGCCAGGAGCAAAAGCGTATGTGCATTTCAATGGGCCGACGAAGCAGCTTGAGGCAGTGGCCTCCGGGCTTGTGACCTTGGAGCCGGGAGCGCAGCCGCATCCGCCGCACCGGCACCCCGAGGAAGAGATCATGATCGTGGGCGAAGGTAGTGGGGAGTTCTTTATCAACGGCGTCGCCACCGAGGTGAAGACAGGCGACATGGTATTTGCCGAATCCAATGTGCTGCACGGCGTTCGAAATACCGGGCAGACGCGCATGGTGTTCTACTTCATCAAGATTATGGGAAAGAGTGCTGCCTGATTTATGGGCCCATAGGCTTGTTCTGTAGCGAAATGCTGTAGCGGGCGCCGGTTTAGACAGGCTTATATCGGCCGACATGCGGAGAACGTAAGCATTTGAAAATATAGCTGTGTCGAAATGGATGCAACTCAAGCTAATTAGGCGGGCTATTCCTTGGGAGCAGAGGGCCGGGGGTTCGAATCCCTCCGCCCCGACCATTCAAAATCAATTTCTTTTACATCTGACGGCTGAAATCTTCTCTTCTTGTTGTGTGGCATCGTGGGGAGGTTTTGGTCTTCGGGTTTTTTCAGAAACTGTTGCGAAATCGAACATTTACAGCTGTAATTTTTGACCTGATTGACTAGGAAAGATAGGATACCCGCGTCCCCCTTTGAATAGCGCAGATGCGCTGAAAAGAGAATCTTGTGAATTGCGTGTGCAAATTCTCCGCCGGAAACCAGAACGTCAGCCTTCCCGAGGGGCTTAGACCCCGCTTCTTGTCGGGATTGCCGAAGGACAAACTCGACTCTGTGCTTTCGGTCGCCAAACATCGGCAATTTCGCGCTTCTTCTGTGATCATCAATCAGGAAGACCCGGCGGAACGATTGTTCCTGCTCACTAGTGGTCAAGGCAGACACTTCGTGATCACGAGTGAGGGTCGAAAGATACTTCTCCACTGGTTGACTCCCGGACAGATCTTCGGTGGCGCGGCAATTCTCTCTACTCCGTTCCAATATCTTGCCAGTACGGAAGTACTGACGGACAGTTGTGCACTTGTGTGGGACAGGCAGACCGTCCGGGAAATTATGTCTAGCTGCCCAGAGCTATTGGACAACGCACTGTCTATTGCGGTGACAGAAAGTCTCGCGTGGGGTATCGCAGCACATGTCTCGCTGAGCGCCGATAATGCGCATGGACGCGTTGCTCACTTACTCGTAAGCCTCGCAAGTGCAATCGGTGAAGCCACTCATAATGGCGTTGACCTGCGAGTCCTGAACGAAGATCTCGCTGAGGGAGCGAACGTGACCCCGTTTACAGTCAGTCGTTGTTTGAGAGACTGGGAACAGGCAGGCCTGGTAGCGAAGAGGCGTGGTGGGATTCTGCTGCGGAGACCTGAACTCCTGCTGGCCGCGAGTTGAAATGCACGTATTCGCGTCTTAGGTTTGAAATCTACCCTCCCGTAAGACCCCTCTTCTCAGCCATTTGATCTCCTACTTGCTTCAGAGCAAGTACATACCCACCTGCGAACAACGACTGAATATCCATTCACTGCAAACATAGGTTCTGGAGAAGAGCTACTAAGTTCCATTGCGTTGCTCTTATCCCGTCGCCTTTGCAAAGGCAAAGACCAGCCTCTCGAAGATCAGGCGGTCGCGTCATGATGCCCGACGCAACGACTGAGGGCCTCGTAATGAAACTGACTGTCTATCTTGCCTTGGTTCTCCCGGTTTGTACTCAGAATTTCATTGGTCAGGATTCGTAAGGCGTAGACCGAATCATCTCGTTTCCACCGCAGCGCAATGTGGAGATGAAGAAAGGAAGACATGAAGATACATAAACAGATTGCGGCGACGATACTGAAGCGCCGTGTTGTCTTTGCCTTGGTGATCTTTCTTTTTTGTGCGTCCGCTGGCGTTCAAGTGCATGCCTCGACGGACTGCGAGCGCTGGGTTGCCGAATATCGCGCCGCCCTGGCACAGTCCAATGCCGTGAAGCGTGCGAACGCCGCGCGACACCGGCTTCATCGCTATGTGAACCGCAGGCTCGACGGATTGAGGAAGCCGAAGACCGCGCGTAAGGCGCGTGCTCTTCCGGCCCGGCACCACCGGTCTCCGATGAGCCGTGAGGAGGCGCTGCGTAAGTTCACACTAGCGTGCAGTGTTCCTGACCCAGAGGCTCTTGCCCTTGGTGATCTGCCGAATGAGCAGATGCCGGTGTTCATCGCCGGCAACAAGAAGTCCAACGATGATCTTCCCCTCGACACATATACCTCCTCGACGCTGCTGGCGCTAAACCAGCCGTCTGGCTATCCGGGCTATGAGGCAGATCGATCAATCGACAGGTATGGACCGGGTTTCTATGTTCCTGGCTTTGGAGGACTAGGTTCGGGTGGAGGCAGAACGAACGCGAAGACATCGACGACGACAGGAACGGGTGGAGAAAATCCACCGCTTTCTCCGCTGTCGGTTCCAACGGCCGAGACACCGGAACCGGGCAGCCTGCTGCTCCTGGCGACGGGGCTTATAGGAGTGGCAGTAGCGATTCGCGGGAGGAGCTGAACAAGCCTCCGATTCGATCTAGTTCGAGCTCGTCAAGAATCCCGACAGTCTTCAGGCCCAGATGCAGCCAGTCAGGAGCTGTTGGCGGAGTACGAAGCAGCAGACCCAATCTTTGCGAGGGGACGATTCCCCCCGCTCAACTTCCCTCGAACCGTTTTTGAGGAGTCTCCTGTGAAGCACCTCGTAAAGATCGTAACCTTGCCCCTTGTACTGCTTTCCCTTGCCTTGTTCTCTTCCGTCGCGAAAGCTGACACGATGTCTTTCGTCGCCGTCAACGGATCTGTGACCCCGACTGGCGGGGAGTACGTCGGACCCTACACCATCTCGGTGGACGGAACCGAGCTGCCGCTCTTCTGCCTCAACCTGGACCGCAACATGGGTATCGGTGAGACCTGGAACGCGAACGCATCGCAGTTGTCCATGAGCTCTTCGAAGGAAGTGAAGGAAGCTGCGATCCTCTTTTCGATGGCTGATGCCGGTCAGATTTCGAACGTCGACGCGCAACTCGAAATCTGGGCGATCCGCGACCGGCCCGACGCCCTCCTGAATGGATTGACACAGGATATGGAACTCCACCTCAAAGGCGTCCTGGTGTCCGCCTGGTTCAACCCGGGGAATCTGTACAACGACGCCTTCTACAATCAGTTCACCCTCTTCACTGCAGTAGACGGATCGCAGTCGAGCGGCGGAACGGCTCAGGACTTCCTCGGCCGCAACGTTCCGACGGCGGCTGCGCCGGAACCGAGTTCGCTGCTTCTGCTTGGCACGGGACTCTTCGGCTCCGCCGGAATGCTCTACCGCCGCGCCCGCAGTAAGTAAACACAACTCCCGGGAGCGACCCTCCCGGGACCCCTCACTGCAACGAGAGTCACCGAACTGATTTCTAAGTCACCGGTGCTGGATTAAACAAGGCAAGGTCGTTATGCAGGCCCCAATGATCGGCCCAGGTCTCTTTGCGTCCGCTCGCCACGTCAAGAATCATGTCGAAGATGCGTTGTCCTACCTCGGTGATCGTCTCTTCTCCGGTTGCAATCGTTCCGGCGTTGATGTCGATAAGGTCCTTCCAGCGCTCCGCGAGTGGCGTTCTGGACGCGACCTTGATGACAGGAGCCATCGCTAGGCCATAGGGTGTTCCTCGGCCTGTCGTGAAGACATGCATGTTCATGGAGGCGGCGAGCTGTAGCGTGCCGCAGATGAAGTCGCTCGCGGGTGTCGCAGCAAAGATGAGCCCCTTGGTCTTCACCTGTTCACCCGGGCCGTAGACGCCGGCGATGGGTGACGTGCCCGCCTTTGCGATGGAGCCGAGCGCCTTTTCGACGATATTCGCAAGTCCGCCGCGCTTATTGCCTGGCGTCGGGTTTGCGCTGCGATCAACATGGCCCTGATCGAGATAGCTGTCATACCAACTCATCTCGCGGATGAGCGCTGCTGCGACATTCTCGTCTGCCGCTCTCGCGGTCAGCAGGTGAATGCCATCGCGAACCTCGGTGACTTCAGAGAACATGACCGTCGCGCCGGCACGAACGAGGAGGTCCGCCGCATATCCCACGGCAGGATTCGCGGTGACACCCGAGAACGCATCGCTTCCGCCGCACTGAAGGCCAACGACAAGATCGGACACGGGCCGAGCGGTTCTTCTGCGCTTATCCAGTTGAACCAGACGCCTTTCCGCCATCGCCATGATGGCTTCCACCATGTCGCCGAAGCTGTGATGCTGTTCGTCCTGCAGGCGAACGAGGAACGGCTCTTCGGACAAGATGGGGAGGGTGTTGATCGGCAGAAGTTGCGATGGCTGGAGCTTCTCGCAGCCCAGGCTAACGACGAGCGGAGCGCCTCCGAGGTTCGGGTTCAGCGCAAGATTGCGCAGCGTGCGGATGGGAATCTCCGAGCCGGGAGCGTTGATCGCAACTCCGCAACCGTAGGGATGGGTGAGCGCGATGACATCATCGACGTTGGGATATTTGGGGAGAACCTCAGCCTTGATGCGTTTTACGGCGAACTCAACTGTTGGCGCGACACACTGCACTGTCGTGGTGATGCCCAGAATATTCTTCGTGCCGACAGAGCCATCATCGTTGAGAAAGCCCTCAAAGGTAAGGCCTTCAATCGGAGGTAATGGCTCCGGAAGATTCGTCGCGATCGGCAGGTCTTCGAGAGATGGAGGCAAAGGTTGACTAATGTTGCCTTCATTTACCCAACTACCTTTGGCGATGTCGTTCTGTGCATGGCCGATGGTTACTCCATACCGAATGACCGCGGCTCCTGCTGGCAGGTCGACGAGAGCAACCTTATGAGCCTCCGGAATAGCCTCAGTCAGCATGAGCCCCGAAGCAAACTGCGTGCCCGCCGGAAGGCCACCCTCGTTCACAACGATCGCGACATTGTCCGACGGCATTACTTGTATATAGAGCGGCGAAGAGTTCTTCATAGTCGGCATCAGGATAACTCCTGAACGCTGAGACGTGACTTTCCACACATCGACCGTCGATCAACTGATCGATGTGGGACCATTCAGCGGCAGGCGCAGCTCCGCTCTACAGCCGGATATGCCGTCGGTTCGGTTCCGCAACTCGACTGTGCCACGGTGCGCTTGTGCGATCTGCTGCGCAAGCACAAGACCGATGCCGGTTCCGGTTGGCTTGGTCGTGTAGAAGGGCACGAAGAGGTTGCTTGGATTGGTCAAGCCGGGGCCGTTGTCGGTGATCGCAATCGCAACCTCGTCGCCTTCGCGTTCCCACGCAATCGTCACGCTGGGTGCGCGTTCGGTTGCCGCGTCCGGACTGAGTGCAGCCTCTGCGGCGTTGCGCAACAGATTAATCAACCCCTGCTGGACCTGATCGGGGTCGGCAGACACTGTCAAATCGGCGCCACTGGCAACCGTGACTTCCAGACGAGTCTCCAGTCGCGCAACGCGGCTTATCAGAGTCGGTAGGGAAACCTTTTCAAGACGAGGCGCGGGCAGTCCCATCAACTGTCGGTACGCCTGCAGAAATCGGTTTAGCGATTCGGCGCGGCTTTCAATCACCTCGAGTCCGCGTTCGAAGTCCTCGCCCTGCTCACCCTGTACGGTGCTGCGTATCCGTCCCCGCAGACTCTCGGCGATAGATTTGATCGGCGCCAGCGAGTTATTGATCTCATGGCCCATCACACGGATCAATCGTTCGAAGGCGGTTCGCTCTTCTTCGCGGAGGGCGGCGCTAACGTCGGCCAACACCACCAGCGAGTGCGGAACTCCGCGTAGTCGGAAGTTCGTCCGCTTCAGCATCCATCGCGTCGTCTGCTGGCCAGCGCCCAGCGACAGAAGTTCCTCATCGTCCGCTTCGACGAGGTACGTAACCTTCAACTCTTTCGCGGAGCGGCCAATCGCCTTGCTTGGCTCCATCCCAAGCACACGTTGCGCTGCTGCATTCAGAAGAACCAGCACGTCATCGGGGTCGAAGGCAAGGACGGGCGACTGCATCGAACTCATGACGCGCTCGACAAGAGCCATCGCCTCCAGCGCACCTGCCCGCTGCGCCTGCAGCATGCTTGCCAGAGCGTTTATCTCCAGCGCCAGATCCCCCATGGCATCGTTGCGTTGCGCACCCCGTGCACGGAAGGAGTAGTCGTCTTCGCGGAGCGCGGCCACAACATTCGCCAGCGTCTGCAGGGGGCGCGTAATTTGCTCAACGATCAGCGAAACTGCAAACGCCAGGCCCGCTGCAACGATCAGCAGAACGATCCATGAGATTGTCGTGTCCGCATTCTGTGAGTCCAGCACAAATGCGCACAGAACCAGTACGGGCAGGCTCATCAGCATGAGCCACAGGCGCAGTCGCCGCTCGAAGCTCAGGCGCCTGCGGGATCGCGTAAGGGGAATACGCCTGATCTGCCGCGAGCGAGGCTGCGGCTCAGAGGCCATACTTCTCGATGCGCCGGTAGAGCGCTCCGCGGCTTAGCCCCAGTGCATCGGCAGCGTGGCTTACATTGCCGTTCGCGCGCGACAGTGCTTTGCGAATCAGGATGGCTTCAACGGTCTCGAGGCTCATTTCGTCCATGCTTTGCGCCGCGTTGCCGCTGCTGCGCTGCATGTGCAGTCCAAGATCGGCTGCCTCGATGCGTTCGCCTCGCGCCATCAACACAGCCCGCTCCATCGTGTGGTCAAGTTCGCGCACGTTTCCCGGCCAGCTATACTGCAGCATCTGCTGCATCGCCGCGGGTTCCAGGCCCTGCAGCGGACGACGATAACGCTCAGCATATCTCGCTAAGAAGTGAGCTGCTAGCGCCGGAATATCTTCTCGCCGGTCGCGCAGGGAAGGTAGGCTGATCTCCACCGTATTCAGGCGGAAGAGAAGGTCTTCGCGAAATCTGCCTGCCGCGCACTCTGCACGCAGATCGGCGTTGGTCGCCGAGATCATTCGAACGTTTACCCGCTGCGTCTTTGACGAGCCTACCCTCTCCATCTCGCCCGTTTCTAGCACGCGCAGCAGTTTCGCCTGCTGGCGCACAGGAATATTGGCAATCTCATCGAGAAACAACGTGCCGTTATTGGCCAACTCGAAGCGTCCGATGCGATCAGCGCGGGCGTCCGTAAAGGCGCCCTTTACATGGCCAAAGAGTTCGCTCTCGAACGTTCCCTCGGGAAGCGCACCGGTATTCACCGCGACCAGCGTGCGATCAGCACGAGATGAGAGCCGGTGCAGCGTCTGCGCCACGACCTCTTTGCCGCTGCCGTGTTCGCCGGTGATCAGAACATTCGCATCCGAAGGCCCGATCCGCGCCATCGTTTCGACCACGGGTCGCATAACAGGTGCCGACGCAATGAAGTCCGGGGCGCCCGGGGCGCGCAGGATGCGGTTCTCCGCCTCAAGCCACTGCGCCCTCCGCTGGGTGCGATGCAGCTCCATCTGATTGCGCAGTACGCTCAGTAGCCGGGCGTTCTCCCACGGCTTTTGAATAAAGTCGCCCGCACCACGCCGCATCGCCTCAACAGCGAGATCGATGTTCCCCCACGCCGTCATCACCACGATGGGGAGCTGCACGTCTATCTCCTTCATCTGCGCGACCAGGTCCAATCCCTCCTGTCCAGAGGTCGTGTCGCGTGTGTAGTTCAGATCGACGAGCACACCGTCGAAGCTCTCTCTCCCAATTGCTTCTAATGCCAGGGCTGGCGTACGCACCATCTCCAGTTCGTAGCCTTCCGGCTTCAGCAGCAGGCGCAACGCTTCGAGGATGTGCGGCTGGTCATCGGCGATGAGCAGCTTGCACGGCGTCTCCCGCTCGGCCGTCTGCGCATCCTTGGTTGTCGTCTCCGATACCATTGACTTCTCCCGCTACTGCCCGCTCGGGGCAATACCTGTTCTCGCCGATTCTATCGAAATCTGGTTTGCATCCAACGTTGTTCCCAGCGAGCGGTCGAGTTCGATCTTTGCCTTCTGGTATGCCGTCATCGCGGCCACCAGCGCAGACTCAGCCGCGGAGAGATCACGCCGCGCCGTCAATGTTTGCAGGTTTGAACCCGCGCCAAGTTCCTGCTCCTTCGCCGTGATGTCGAACGTCTTCTGCGCAAGATCGCGTGCCTTGCGGGCCGATTCGACGCGCGCCCTGCTCTGCTCCAGAGCATACTGCGCATTGCGAACCTCGATGCGTATTTGCTTCTTGAGTTGCTGCATGCGGAGCTCTGCCTGCCGAGTCTCCAACTCCGAGCGGTACTGGTCCGACTTCGCCACGCGATTGCGAATCGGCACGTTGACCGACAGGCCAACATAGTAGTCCGGTGACGTATTGTTGAAGGCGTTTTTCACCGCGCCGCCCCAGTCTACTGGCTGGGTCGAAGGAATGGGGGAAAGCGGATTCTGCGGACCTGCCAGTCCCGTACCGCCGTAATACGCATTTGCCGTCACAGTAGGGAGAAGGGCATTGCGCGCCGCGTCGCGACTGATGCGTCGGTTCTCCAGATCGATCGTCGATTCACTTAGCTCGATCCGGTCCTTGAGTGCCAGCGTAATGCCGTCCTCGGTCGTGTTCGCGGGTGCCTGGGTCAGATCGGAGGCAATCGAATCCGTCGGCTTCACCGGCATCGCCTCCAGAATGGGATCGTCGAGGTTCTTCGTCAGCGCGTTCTTGATCAGGAGTTCCTGGAATTGAAGCGTCGTCTTAGCTATCGTCAGGTCCTGCTCGCGATTTGCGACTTCAGCTTCGTCCTTCATCACGTCCATCGCAGGGATGGCCTGGAGGGCAAGCTGCTTGCGTCCGCTGTCCAGCGTCTGCTTCGCAAAGTCGAGTGCACGGCTCTTCACTCCCTCGTCCTCGTAAGCGGCAACAAGATCCCAATACATGTTCGCGATCTGTGTGATGGTAGTGACTACCTGCAGCTTGAATGCCTGATCCGAAATTCGCTGATTATTCTTCGCAATCCTCAGGAAGCGCAGGTTCGGTCCAAGGCCAAAGCCGGCCAACAATTGCTGTTGGAAAGAAACGTGGTAATAGGTGTTGAGCGTGGGATTCAGATAGGTGCGGGGGCTGTTGGTCGCATTGCGGTTGTTATCGAAGATAAACGAAACTGCTGTTCCAGTAGCAAATGCCTGAGAATAGCCGATGTTTCCCACGGTCGTATTTTGCTGCAGTACCGGCACACCGTAGATCGAAATGTTCGACAGCGGCTGGGTGTAGTGCTCGTTGTTGATAGTGCCAGTGATTGCAGGATCGTATGACGAGACGTTAGTTCCGGTACCCAGAGTCGACTGCACCAGGCCGCTGGCGCCCGAACCGGCGCCGCCAGCGCCGCCCGAGGTTCCGCCGGCACCCGCACCGCTCGAACTCGAGCCAAATCCGCCGACTCCGCCGCCCGGCGTGTTCTGCACCACACCTGTATTTACGCCGCGAAAGGAGCCTCCGGCGCGTGTACGCAGAATGTCCGCCTCCGCAATTGGAATGTTGTAACGCGCGATCGCGAGGTCCAGATTGTTCTCAAGTGACAGCGTGATTGCATCTCTCAGGCTCAGTTCCAGGACGCCGTTGTGGACGAGCGAATCGATGCGTCCAGAATTGGCCAGGTTAGGCTGCGGCACCAGCGTTGCACGGTAAGTATTGAAGGGATTGTTTGAGTGCGGCACGTCCAGCCGCAGCGCCGGAGTCTCCACGGTCGCAGTCGTTGCTGCGTTTTGGGCCCAAAGTGGCGCTACTGCCAGCAGCGCAGCGCTCACGCAGCAGGAAAGGGATGTTTTCACTGCTGCACCTCCGTCGGCGTGTTCACAGCTAGGCCTGCCGTATCGGAGTGAACCCAACCGTCGCGCAGCTCAATCGTCCGCGTCCCGTACTCCGCATTAGCCTCAGAGTGCGTCACCTGCACAATCGTTGTGCCTTGTTCATTCAATTGCTTGAACATCTCCATAATCTCCTTCGCCTGCTTCGATTGCAGGTTGCCTGTTGGCTCATCGGCCAGCAGCAGCGACGGCTTGTGAATCATCGCCCGTGCAATTCCCACCAGCTGCTGTTGCCCGCCGGAGAGTTGATGCGGATACAAATCCTTCTTGCCGACGATCTGGAAGCGGTCCAGCGTGTCGGCCACCAGAGCCTGGCGCTCAGTGCGCGGAATGTCTTTGTACGAGAGCGGAAGGTCAATGTTCTCCGCGACAGTAAGGTCGTCAAGCAGGTGGTAGCTCTGAAACACCATGCCGATTCTGCGCCGCGCCAGGTCCGCGCGTTGCTTGCGGTTCATCGCGTGCACCGCTTCGCCGGCAAAGTCGAACTCTCCACGCCACTGATCGTCAAGCATGGCCAACACATTCAGCAGCGACGACTTGCCCGCGCCTGAAGGCCCCATTACCGTCACGAACTCCCAGGGCTGAATCGTCAAATTCACCCTTCGCAAGACCCACGTCTCCGTGTGCCCAGCCCTGTAACTGCGCTCGACATTCTTCAACTCAATCATTTGTCCCTCTTATTCGCTTCGCAGCGCCTTTACTGGATCCGTCGATGCTGCGCGCTGTGCCGGGATCAACCCGGCTGTACAGGCAGCGATCGCCAGCACGGCTACGGCTCCCGCTAGCACTCCAGCGTCATGTCCGCCTACGTTGTAAAGCTGTGCCTGCACAAACCGCGCACACATCCATGCCACAGGAATTCCAATGGCGAGGCCAATCGCAGCCTGCGTCATTGCTTCGCGCAGCACCATCGCTACCACGCTGCTGCGATTTGCGCCCAGCGCCATCCGAACTCCGATCTCTGGAGTGCGCCGCGCAACCGAATACGCCGTAACGCCATACAGACCGACCGAAGCCAGCACAAGCGCCAGCACGCCGAACATTAGCGTCAGCCGCGCAATCAGGCGCTCCTGGTTGAACTGTCCGTGGATCTGTCCCGCGAACGTATCAAAGCGGGTGACAGTCAGATTCGGATTGATGTTCGCGAGCGTGCGTCGAATCTGCGACTCCAGTCCTTCGATACTGCCTTTTGTCTGCAGCATGATCGCGCCCGCGTACAGCGAGCGGGTATCATCCTCAGGACTGGTGTGTGCCACCTGCAGCAGTGGGCGGAAGTACATCGCTCGCGTTGGGCGGCGCAGGTTGTTGTACTTGATGTCCGAGACCACACCAACGATCTCCCAGTCACTCGAGCTCTTCACGCCCGAGACGCCGAAGTGCACGCCAATCGGATTCTCTCCCTTGGGGAAGAACTTCTTCACGAACGTCTCGTTTACCACGACGACTGGTGTGGAGGTAGCCGTGTCGTGAATCGTGACTCCCCGTCCGCGAACTACGCGATGACCCACGATGTCGAAGTATTCCGAACTAACCCGCAGCCACGAAGCTCCGGTATTCGAGTTGGGTCCGGGCTCCGGTCTCCCCTGGATAAAGACACCTTCACCCCAGTTGTTTCCTTCCAGCGGCGTGTACAGCGAAAGCGACGCCTTCTCCACCCCAGGTAATGCATGCATATCCTGGTCGATCTTGTCGTATAGCGCCTGCAACTCCTCCGGCTTGTAACCTGCATTCTCCGGACTGAAGTGCGCTACCACGCGGTTGTCCGTAACCACTCCGAAGTCCTGGTTCTCAAGCTTGTTCAGGCTCTTCGCCATCAATCCCGCGCCCACCAGCAGCACCAGCGAAAGCGCGGCCTGCAGAATCACCAGCGATCGCTGCACCCAGCCCGAACGATCGTTCGTCGAGCGGTTCGATCCGCGGAGCGCCTCAGCCGGTTGCGAATGCGATGTCACCCACGCCGGAGCCACGCCAAAGATCAATCCCGTCAGCAGCGACAGCCCAAACGCAAACGCCAGCACCACCGGTGAAGGGCTCGCATCGATCGGCAGGTTATGTGCATCCGGAAAAGCCATTGCCAGCAGCAGTCTGCTCCCGCCATACGCAACCGCTAATCCCGCGATACCGCCCAGGCACGACAGCACAATGCTCTCCGTCAGCATCTGACGGATCAATCGCGACCGTTGCGCTCCCAGCGCCATGCGGATCGACGTCTCCGACCTGCGTGCCATTCCGCGCACCAATACAAGGTTCGCAATGTTTGCGCACGCAATCAGCAGCACCAGCGCAGAAACTGTAATCAGCAGCTTCAGGCCTGTGCCAAACTCCTGCTGCATGTTCTCGATTCCCGCGCCACCCGGAGTCAACACCACATGTGAATCCGCAAGAAACTTCGCGCGATCTGCCTTCTCATACGTCTCGATGGTCGCGAGATAGCTGCGCAGCGAACCGCTCATCTTCGCCTGCAGCTTTTTCAGGTCGGTCCCCGGTTTTACGCGGCCCAGCAGATAGAGCCAGTTTGATCCTCTGCGTGGGATCAGACTCGTTGGATGCGCTGGCCCCAACTGCGGTTCCAGTGCCATCGGAATGTAGAAATCCGGCGGCGTGTCCGTCATGCGGTCGCCATAAAATCCCGGAGGGGTGATGCCCAGAATCGTCACCGGATACGTATTCAACACAAACGTGCTTCCTACGACGGACTGGTCTCCCGCGTAGTCGCGCTGCCACGTCTGGTAGCTCATCACCACGCCCATCGGCGCGCCGATCACATCATCGGAAGGTGCGATCAGACGTCCCGCATACGGGGTCAGCCCGAAAACCTGGAAGTAATTCCCCGTTACCATCTCTCCGCGCGCCGCCTTCGGCAGATCGCCCGGACGGCTGCTCCGCGCCGTAATGCCTCCATAGCCAATGCCGGCCTGCATCGCAGCCAGCTGCTCAAACTCAGGCGTGTTGTCGCGCAGGTGCGTATAAAGCTGCGACGCAAAGATGGAGTAGTCGTTTTGATCTGGGATGCCGCCATTCACGCAGCAATCGTCCTTATCGCCTACCCGCACAAGCATCTTCGGGTCGGCCACAGGAAGGTTCTTCAGCAGCACCGCATGGACCAGCGTGAAGATCGCCGCGTTCGCTCCAATCCCAAGCGCCAGCGTTACGATCGCCGTAAACGTAAATCCTGGCGACTTCCTTAGCTGCCGTAGCGCAAATGACACATCCTGTATCAGTCGATTCATCCTTCACTCCTGGGCGGCGCACGCACGCGCTCAATCTTTAGGCGGCCATTCGCATCGTGGTTTCGAGCTCAAGCGTTCGAGCTACATCCGACCGCGCATCTTCAAACATCGTCTGCATGCCTCTTACCGGCACGCTCAGCTCAAGGTTGTAGTGGCTCATCCCAACAACCAGCGTGAATCCCGGGATCTTGTCCGGGCAGCCCAGACGAGCCCGCATCCTCGTCATCGGATCATTCGCCTCGCTGACGGCATCCACTGCACTCGGCTCGCTCTTGTCCGCAACCAGCCGCAGACTCTCGCCATCTGCCTCGTAGAAGACGGCCGCGCGAACTCCCATGCCCAGCGCGACCATCATCAGCACGGCCGCGGCGAACAGCGGCATCTCACGCAACGTCTGTCTTGCGTCTTCAATCGCTCCCTGCATCGCTACACCTCCGCCATTAGCTGGCTGAGCTCTCCCTCTGCAACAACCTTGCCGTCAAACAGATGAATCTGCCGCTCAGCGTGCGCAGCAAATCGTGGATCGTGCGTCACCATGCAGATCGTGGCGCCCTCGTCGTGCAGCTCCTTCAGCAGCTTCATCACCGCTTCGCCGTTCTTCGAGTCCAGGTTTCCGGTAGGCTCGTCCGCCAGCAGGATCGAAGGCGAACCCGCCAGTGCGCGGGCCACAGCGACACGCTGCTGCTGACCGCCCGAGAGCTGCGCCGGATAGTGCCGCATGCGGTGCGCCATATTCACGCGCTCCAGCGACTCCTGCACCCTCTTCTTGCGCTCCGCCGCAGGCATGCCCGTGCGATAGGTCAGCGGCAGCTCAACATTCTCCGCCACGCTCAGATCGCCAATCAGATTGAAGCTCTGAAAGATGAACCCGATCTCCTGGTTACGAATCCGCGAGCGGTCCGCAAAATCAAGGTTCGCGACCTCTTTGCCATTCAGCTTGTAGCGCCCGGCAGTGGGCGTATCCAGCAGTCCGATGATCGACAGCAGCGTCGACTTGCCGCAGCCCGAAGGGCCCGACATTGCCACATACTCCCCGCGCTCAATCTGCATGTGAACGCCCGATAGTGCATGCGTCTCAATCTCATCCGTGTAAAACACCTTCGTCAGCTGCTCAATCTCGATAATCTGCTCTGCCATCTGCTCTCTCCTTGTCGTTCCTGGCTATGCCTACTCGAGGCGAATCCTGTCTGTGTTATCCCAGCGGCTCATGTCCGAAAGGATTACCGTGTCCCCGCTCTGCAATCCTTCAATTACCTGGATCGCGTTGACTGATGCTTTGCCGACCTTCACCGGAACCCGCACTGCCGTCTTGCCATCCGGGCTCAGCTTGAACAAGCTGATTGTGCTGTTTTCGTTGCCGAACGCCGGCCTGCCCACATACAGCACATTCGCCATGCGATCCAGGTCGATCGTTCCGTCCACGCTCAGGTCAGGCCTCGCCCCTTGCGGCAGCGCGCCTTCCAGTTCTACGTCGACAGTCACGGTTCCGTTCACTACCGCGGGATCAATTCGCATCACCTTGCCCTCGATCACGCCGTTATGCGTGTCGATCTCCGAGGGCTGGCCAATCTGAATGTCGCGCGCCTGCGTCTCAGCAATCTTCAGGCTCGCCTTCAATTGGTCAAGCTGAATCACCTTAGCCAGCGTCGTTCCCGGAGCCACGTGCTCGCCCACCTGGTGCGTCATCTCCGACAGCACGCCGCTGATGCCCGCTTTCACGCTCAACGCATCCTGCTGCCTCTGCTTCAGAGCCAACATGGCCTGTGCCTGCGCCACCTTCGTCTGCTGCACCGCAATCTGCGTCTCGATAGCCTTTTCGTTCACGGTCAGCCGCTGCTTCTCGATATCGGAGCGCGTCGTCAGCTCATCCGCCTTGCCCTTTGAGGCGCTGTACGTCAATCCGCTGATCACGCCAAGGTCATAAAGCGATTTATCGGTCTGCGCCTGCAGCTTTGCTTGGTTGTAGTCCGCGCTAACAGTGGCAGCGCCGGCCTTCTGGGTCATCAGGTCGCTATCCAGCTTCGCCTTCACGTTCATCAGATCCGTCTGCGCAGCCTTCAGCTGTAGCTGTGCATCCAGCAGCTCCTGCTGCACTGTCGGATCGACAAGATCCATAATCACCGTGTCCGGCTCTACCTTCGCGCCCGGCAGCACGCGAATGCGCACCACCGTCGCCTCTGTCTCCGACGGAATCAGCCGAATCTTGTCCTCACGCGGAACCAGCGATCCCGGCCCGCGAACCTGACGCAGCAGCGGTCCCTGCTTCACCGCATCGGTCCACACCGTAGCGCGATCCACTGTTGGAGCCGCAGGCTTCAGCCGCGAAACGAAAAACGCCGCCAATGCCAAAATGACGAGGCCCAGCGCTCCACCAATGATCTGCCGCTGCCTCTTCTTCGCCTTAATATCTGGTCTCTGAATGTCCATTGCACGTAGACAATTCGCACGTCACGTGCCAACGCTTCTCACCGCTTTTCAATGGTTTACAAGATGCGATTCAGTGCCCGACTGTCCGCAATCAAAACCAAGTGTCCACAATCGAACAGTAAGTCTTCGTTCCCTTCAGCTAAACATTCATCGACCGGTACGTCTTTGCCAGCAGACGTTCCGCCGTCAGCACTAGATTAGTCGGCAGATAGTCCTTGAGGTGCTGCAGCCGCGCCGCAACGCTCGACGCAATCGTCGAATCGCTCGGTACCGGCCGTATCCTCGGAAGCCCCCAGATCGGACTCCAGGACTCGTCGATCACATCCAGCGCATGCACCGTCGTATCCAGTGCCTCATACTTTGCCCACACGCCCGGATCGATCTCCAATCCCTGGTCCTTGCACTTGCCCAGCATCCACTTCAACGTAATGTCCGACAGGCCGGTGTCCGGGCAACCGCCTCCCACGCAGCTGTGGCAGCCCGTAAACCAGACCTGCTCCACAATCTGTCCCGGAGCCAGTTGGCCGTCCCACAGCGTCGGGGGAAACGACAGTCTGCGCTCATCAATCGCAATCGCCTGGTAAGCCGACTTCACCTGCGCGTTCAGCTTGGTGTCCAGAAACCCGTATCGCAACGGGTCCACGCCCCCGATCAGGCTGGGAACCCCCAGCGACCCCACCGTGTCCCACACCCCGATCATTTGGATAAGCACCGGCCGGTTCCCGTACTTCGCCGTAAGGTTCGCCTTCGCCGCAGCGCGCTCCGGCGACCCGGGAGCCATGCGATACGTGTGGAACGCATCGCTGATCGCCTGGTCAGTCAGGTTCGCCGGAAGCCCGCACGCAGTCAGCATCCCGCTGATGCTTCGCGCTGTATACGCTCCACGGCTGAATCCGAACAGGTAGATTGCATCGCCGTCTTGATAGACCTGCGCAATCTTCGTGTACCCCTCCTTGATCTTCTGGAACAAACCCTCGCCAAACGCACCCCCCAGGAAGTGCAGCAAGCCCTCAGTATTTGCGCCCACGCCATCGTCATAACGCGGAGACTGCGTCGCCGTCGTCGGCAACGCCTTATACAGCTTGTAAACATTGGTGTCGGTGTTCGAAACGCCATCCTTGCTCTTCGGATGGTTCCACGTCCCATCGCAGCAAAACGCAATCTTCTTCATCGCATTCCTCCTCGCGTGGCCTAGCTCATTAATGTGCGGAAGTAGTCGTTCAGCAGCCGCCCCTCAGGGTCATAGCCTTTGCGCGCATCCTTCATCGTCGTAAGCCGGTCGCCGTATGCCTTCTGCACAATCGCCGGAGTCAATCCCCACGTCTGGTTCAGTAGCGGCACCCCATTCCTGTCGCTGCACCATTGGTTATAAACCCCCAGAAACGTCTCCCATCCATCGTTCGCCGTCGACACCGGATCGATCGTCATCACCTCGTCGTTGTACGAGTACGAGAGCAGCGCCTGCTGATCCTTCAAAATCCAGTACCCCACATACAGCAGGTTCGATCGATAGCCCGTCTTCTTGTAGTAGTCCTGCGCAAACCCGTAGAACTCCTTCAGCGTCGCTGCATATTGCTCTAGCGGAAACGCGAATAGGCTGAACGTATACCGGCTGTCATCCGCAGTTGGCGGATAGTGGATGATCTGGTCTCCGGGAATCGTGTAGTCCCCCTTCACCAGCGTCTCCAGCTGAACCCTCCACAACCCATTGAAGCCATCAATGATTCCGTAGCGAATATGTGGGTCGTGAACATTCTGCGTCACATCGTGCCCGAACTTTGGCCCCGCCGATCCCCAGAAGTGATTCCGTATCCCCCACCCAATCCGGTTCGGCACTCCCGTAGCTCCCGGGTTGTACTTCCTGAACTCCACCGTGATCTTGTTCTCGAACGGAAACATGTAATAAAACATCGACCACCCGCGCGCCATCAGCTCCGGAATCCTCGCGCAGAAATCGTCGATGTCGAAGCTCTCGTGATGAACCGCCATCGGCAGCAGCTTGCGAATCTTGTAAGTCACCTCATACACAATCCCAAACGTCCCATAGCTGCACCGCACCTTCTTCATCAGCTCCGGATCCTTCGCCTCCGTCACCTCCAGCAGCTCGCCGCTGGGCAACACCATCTTCACGCCCGTAATGTACGAGCCCACCTGCCCATACTCTCCCGGCATCGAGGCATCCTTCGTCCCCGCGCACGCCGCGCTTCCTGCAGAAAGGCTTCCAATCTCTGTATTGATATAGAACTGCAGCCCCTTCGACTCCAGCATCTTCGCGAGATCCAGATGCAGCGCGCCCGCCTGGACCACCAGCGTGTCGTCCGTCACGCTCAGCACCTGGTTCATCTTCATCCGCAGCAGCGTCCCACCCTCGGCCACACCGCACGGCGACGTCGAATGGTTCGAGCCCACCGCCCGCACCGGCGAAGGATACGTCGCCTTGTCCTTCAGCACCTTCACAATGTCATCCACCGAATTTGCATCCACAATCACCGCCGGATGCGAAACGATGTTCCCGAACCAGTTGGTCACTGTATTCTCAGCCACATTTCCTCCTGTCTCCTGCGCACCACAAAGCTGTATAGCGCAGCGAACGCGCAACACAGCAGCTCTCGCAAATTTTCAAAGGGGCCCAAAGACGCCGAGGACTCGGTAAAACGCAAGCGCCACGGTCCGGCTTGCGTGGCAGCTATGCTACCACCCACGTTCCTACCGGCACCCTCCTTCGCTAAGCGCAGTCCCATCCGTAATTACTCATGCCTCCTCCTGCCGAGCGATGCACTGGCCCTGCTGTTTTCTCCTGCAAATAATAGATTTTCCACATGAAATAATTCCGACTGCACCATTTCAATCAGCAAAAAATCATCACAATTAGTGAAAGTTTTCTTGACAGTCGTTTTCACGCCTTTATAGGATTCGCCGGGTCAACCAGAAACACAGTTCCCAGACATTCAGGAGAACGACCTATGAACCTCCCCCTTGCGATATTTAGCCGACGCTCAGCAATCCGCATCGCGATCCTTGCAGCGTTCTTCGTCGCTGCAATCGCCAGCCTCACCACCCTCGCCTCCGCGCAAAGCTCCTCCTCCTCCGTCAACGGCGTCGTCACCGATCAACTCGGCGCCATCGTCTCCGACGCCAAGGTCACGCTCAAAAACGTCGACACCAACGTCGTCCGCGTCACAGTAACCAACGGCTCCGGAGCTTACGTCTTCACCGCCATTCCGCCCGCGCGCTACACCCTCACCTTCGCCGCGCCCACCTTCCAGAGCGAGTCCGTCTCCGCCTTCGAGGTCTCCGTCGCGCAGGCTGTCACCATCAACGCCACGCTCCGCACCGGCAGCGTCTCTGAGTCCGTCACCGTCGAGGCAACAGGCACGCAGGTCGAAAGCTCCACCGCGCAGCTCGGCACCGTCATCGACGAAAAGGCCGTCAACAACCTCCCCCTCAACGGACGCAACTTCACCCAGCTCCTCACCCTCACCCCCGGAGTCACGCCCATCAGCACCGGCCAGAACTCCAGCGCCAGCAACACCGCCGTCACCGCCGCTGGAACCACCAGCTACTCCTTCCCCTCCATCAACGGAGCAGGGAACCGCTCCACCATCTACCTCGTCGATGGCATGAACGACAACCAGGCCTGGTACAACACCTACGCCGTGCCTCCCATCATCGACACCATCCAGGAGTTCAAGATCAACTCCCACAACGACGCGGTGTACGGAGGCTCGCTTGGCGGAGTCGTCAACATCGTCACCAAGTCCGGCACCAACTCCCTCCACGGCTCCGCATGGGAGTTCATCCGCAACAACAGCTTCGACGCCAAGCCCTACATCTCCGCCCCAGCCTCCTATCACCTCAACACCTTCGGCGGACAGATGGGCGGCCCCATCCGCATCCCCTGGCTCTACGATGGCCGCAACAAGACCTTCTTTGAGATCGGCGCCGAAGCCACCCACTACTCCAAGGCCGGATCCACCAACATCCTCATCCCTACTCCCGCCCAGCTTAACGGCGACTTCTCCAGCACATCCACCGGAGTCAACAAAGGCGGCAACTGCAACGCCACCGACAAAGTTGCCCAGACCTACCCCTGCCAGCTCTACGACCCCACCGTCGCCAACAGCGCCTCCACACCGCGCCGACCTGCCTTCATCGGAAACCAGATTCCCGTCTCCAGGATGAACGCCAACTCTCTTGCGTTCGTCAGTGCAGTCTTCGGCGGCGCAACACCCATCGTCATCCCCGGCATCGCTCCCACCACCGCCAACTACCAGATCACCGATCCCACGCGCCAGAACGTCTACAACTACACCGGCCGCATCGACCAGCACCTCGGCACGAAGGATTTCATCTTCTTCCGCTACTCCGGAATCGACTGGAAGCAGGAGTCTCCCAGCACCCTGCCTACGCTCTTCACCTCGACGGACATCCCCGCCCAGCAGTACGGCGTTAGCTGGATGCACGTCTTCTCGCCCACCACCAGCATGCAGGTGCAGTACGGCCGCACCCACGTCGAAGACAACGTCATCACTCAGTTCAACGACCACGACCTCTGGAAGAAGTACGGATGCTCCGTCGACATGTGCGCCTCCTTCGTCGGTGGTGCCACCATCCTCATCTCTCAGGGCGTTACGGGAGGCTTCTCTGGCGGCGAAGTCAACAGCCCTTCCAAGAACCTCTCCAGCATCCACGAGTGGCAGGGAAGCGTCATGCGCACCTTCGGCAATCATCAAGTCCAGGGCGGCGGAGGATGGGACCAGGTCAACTACACTGCCATCCTTCGCCAGGGAGCAGTGAACTTTACCGGAGCCTCCACCTCCAACTTCGCCGGCAATCCCAACTCGCCCGCCGGAATCACCTCCGCACAGGTCAGCGCGCAGTCCGGCTTCGGTCTCGCCGACTTCCTCCTCGACTATCCCAACAACGAAAACAAGCGCAACGTCTTCCTCACCGAGCGGCCCGGCGGTATCGCCAACGCTTACCTGCAGGACTCCTGGAAGATCACTCGCAACCTCACGCTCAACTACGGCCTCCGTTACGACCGCTCGGTCATCCCGGCCTACGGTACCGACGAATCCATCGGCCTTCAGGGCTCCATCGAGACTGGAGACTTCGACTTCAACACCGGCGACTACATCCTCCAGAAGCTGCCGCCTCTTTGCAGCGATCGCAAGCACGCTCCCTGCCTGCCCAGCGCAACGCTGCCTGCCCACGTGCGCCTTGCCACCGGCGGCAAAATCCTTCACGGCTCCAAGGACAATCTCTCACCACGCTTCGGCTTCGCCTACCGGGTCAACGACAAGATGTCCGTACGCGGCGGCTTCGGCATGACCTACGACAACTGGGCAGCCATCATCCAGATGACCCAGAACTACCAGGGCTCGTGGCCGGACACCGGCACCCTCCAGATCAACGGCACCAACACCCCCGGCACTCCCTACACCTCCGCGCAGGATCCCTTCGCCAATAACTCCGGCAACCTTCCCGCGGCCACTCCCTTCGGCTCCTCCAACGTCAACTACATGGTCGACCCGCGCTGGAAGAACCCCTACTCCGAGCAGTACAACCTCGGCATCGAGCAGCAGTTCGGCGACCGCACCGTCATGTCCCTCAACTACGTCGGCTCCTCATCCCACCGCATGGACATCGGAGGCTACTACAACACCGGAACTCCATGCGCCACCTGCGCCTCCTTCGCCGCGCGCGGAACCAACACCGGTCAGCCTTACCCGTACACCGTCCCGCAAAAATCGTGGGACCACAGCGGCGGCAGCGCCTCCTACAACGCCCTGCAGGCTTCGTTCGCACGGCGATTCAGCACCGGCCTCGGCTACAACGTCGCCTATACCTGGTCGAAGACACTCAACGAAGGCACCGATGGATACTTCGGCGTTGAAGGCGGCGTTCCCATGGATCCCTACAATCCACGCGGCAGCCGTGGCCCCGCCAGCTTCGACATCCCCCAAATCCTCACCGCCAACGTCGTCTACGAGCTTCCCTTCGGTAAGAACAAACGCTTCTCCACCGGCTCCAGCGTAGGCGACTACATCATCGGAAACTGGCAGGTCAACGCCATCCTCTCCGGACGATCCGGCCAGCACATCAACGTCACCGCCGCCGGCGACATCGCCAACACCGGCAACGCCGGAACCTACGAGCGCGCCGACCTCGTCGGCGATCCCTTCCAGTCAGGCGCGGTTGCCAACAATCCCATCCTGCTCCGCGCCCACCACCCCAACCAAAACGCGCAACCAGTGGTTCAACCCCTGCGCCTTCAAGACACCAGCCATCGGAACCCTCGGCAACGCCCCACGCAACTTCATCTCGGCGCAAAACTTCTGGGGCCTCGACACCTCTGTCCACCGTCTCTTCCCCATCCACGAAAACCTCGCCTTCAAACTCGACGTCGAGGCCTTCAACATCCTCAACCACCCCGTCCTCGGAAGCCCCGCTTCCAGCGTCACCACACCCTCCACCTTCGGCACCATCACCGGCGTAGCCTTCGGCAACGCACAGCGCATCCTCCAGTTCGCCGGCAAGATTCAGTTCTAATCATCGAACGCAGCTGATAAGAATCTGAACGGTAACAAGCGCCAGGGCGAGCGATAAGCCCGTCCTGGCGCTTGTTTAAATGTTCTCGAATCTCCGATTCCCACCCTCCCTGTCATCCCGACCGGAGTGCGAAGCACGCAGCGGAGGGACCTGCTTCTCTTCCTTTGTCGCCCACGTCCGGGACTAAAGCGCGCCGAAGGGCGCTACCGCACTGGCGAACGGCCAGCCCAAAATCCTGTCAAGCCCCAAAATCACGTAACTCTATCAAAGCAAAAGAAATATAAAGTGCCGATTAATTACCTCCCACTCGCTACAATAGAAATAGCTCAAGGAAAGCCCCGGATCATCCCCGGGGCTTTTCCTGTTTTCCCCTAACATCAGCGAAATGAGCACTTACAGGCCATCGCTGCCCAAAACCCTCAATTTAGACAACTCCGCCGATAGGTTAGGAGGGAGGTACGAACGCTAAGCTTTCTAGAATGAGCATTTAGCAAGAAAGAGGGGAGGGGGGAGGGTAGGGTTTTCAGGAACAAAGCGGTCGCCGCGCTCGATCCTATTGAACTAATCGCTGCGGCCGGCGAGCTCCTGCGCAATGGCGACATTAGCGACGGCTACGACTTGTCAAGGAAACCGAAAAGCGTGCAGAAGCAGGGAAGCGATCAACGCGCCACCTCAACTTCAAGCGGCGCATCCTGCCATGCTTCGCCATCTGGATAGCTGTAACGCTCCAGCGACTCCGGCAACATCTCGATGCTGTAACCCGGCTTCTCAGGCATCAGATAGCGTCCGCGGCTGATCCGCACCGGATCGACGAAGTGCTCGTGCAGGTGATCGACGTACTCGATGACGCGGTTCTCCATCGTCCGCGAGACCGACACGAAGTCGAACGCCGAGAGATGCTGCACATGCTCGCACAGCCCAACGCCTCCAGCATGCGGACAAACCGGAACGCCAAACTTCGCCGCCATCAGGATGATCGCCAGGTTCTCGTTCACGCCCGCAACGCGGCAGCTGTCGATCTGGCAGACATCGATCGCCTTGCGCCTGGAACAGCTGCTTGAACATCACGCGATTGTGGCAGTGCTCGCCAGTAGCGATGCGGATAGGCGCAACCTCCCTGCGAATCCGCGCATGCCCCAGAATGTCATCGGGACTCGTAGGCTCCTCCATCCACCAGGGCTCAAGCTCGCCCAGCGCCCGCGTGCGCTCGATAGCTTCCACGACGCCCCACTTCTGGTTCGCATCCACCGCCAGCCTGTTCGTCCACCCAATCTCCTCACGGACGATCCTCCCCCGCCGCAGGTCATCGGCCGCATCGCCACCAACCTTCAGCTTGAAGTGCGTCCACCCCTCCGCCAGGGCCTTCCGGCTCAACACCCTAATCTTCTCGTCGCTGAAACCAAACCAGCCGGCCGAGGTCGTATAAGCCGGGTACCCCTCACGCTCCAGCAGCGCAATCCGTTCAGCCTGTCCACGCTTGCCTTCTTCAAGAATCTCGCGCGCCTCGCCGCGTGACAGAGCATCGTCGATGTACCGAAACTCGACGGCCGAAAGGATCTGCTCCGGTTCGAGAGAAGCCAACAGCTTCCACAGCGGCTTGCCCTGCGCCTTCGCATACAAGTCCCAGATAGCGTTAATCAGAGCACCGGTAGCAAGATGAATGACGCCCTTCTCCGGCCCGAGCCAGCGGAACTGGCTCTCATCGGTAAGCTCGCGGCAGAACGCAGCCATATCGCTCGTTAGAGAATCCAGTGATCTACCCTTCACAAAGCGGCCGAGATACTGGAGGGCCGCAACGCACAGTTCTGTCCCGCGACCCAGAGTAAACGTCAGCCCATGCCCCTCCACCCCGCCATTCGTCTCCAGAATGCAGTAGGCGGCGGAGTAGTCGGGGTCTTTGTTGACCGCGTCAGAGCCGATGCTCTCCTTCGAGGTCGGAAAGCGCAGGTCCACGACCTTGATGTTGGTGACGATGATTGGGCTCACTTCGAGTACGGCTTCCTTTCGGGGCAACGGTTGGACTATGAATTTCTATTTGCGGAACAAAACATTTGTCAATGAAATTACATAAACATTCTACGACGAGTTGCATACTGTGAAATCGGTGCGATTTCCCGTTACTTTGTTGGTGAAATTATAGTTTTACTATTGACAATAGGTTCCATGACTCGCTACAAAGCTCTTGCCGCTGTCAAACCAAGGACCCAACTGAATGAACTCGTCAAAATTGAGCCGGCGCAATATGCTGCTCGGCACAGGAGCCTCTCTCGCATCGCTTGCTGTCAGCAGCAATGCACAGGCCCCAGCGAAACCGGCCACGCCGCCCGCAGGCGAGCGCGACCCCTATCCCGTTGCCCCCACGCCCGATCAGCTCCGCCGCATGCAGTGGTGGCATGCCGCCAAGTTCGGCATGTTTATTCACTTCGGCTCGTACAGCCAATACGGCCGTCATGAATGGGCAATGGAGACACAGGCAATTCCTCTTGAGGAGTACAAGCAGTTTCCCAGGGAGTTCAAACCGAAGCCTGGCTTCGCGCGTGCATGGGCAAAGCTTGCGAAGGCTGCCGGGATGAAGTACATGGTGATGACGACCAAGCACCACGAGGGCTTCTGCAACTGGGACACGAAGCTGACTGACTACTGCGCGACGAAGCAAGGCGCTGGCCGCGATCTAGTCCGAGAGTATGTGGAGGCCGCTCGCGCTGAAGGTCTTCGCGTTGGCTTTTATTACTCGCTGATGGACTGGCATCATCCTGACGGTGCTCGCTGCGCGCACGATGAAGAGGCGCGCAAGCGCTTCGTCGCATACACCCACGGCCTCATCCGCGAGTTGCTGACCAACTACGGCAAGATCGACATCCTCTGGTACGACGTCTCATGGCCACTCGACGCGGCGGGCTGGGAGTCGGAGAAGATGAACAAGATGGTGTTCGAGCTGCAGCCGGACATCATCGTCAACAACCGCAACAAGCTGCCCGGCGACTTCTCGACGCCAGAACAGAGGATCGTCGCGGAGACCGGCGGCCGCGCCTGGGAGTCCTGCATGACGCTTAACGATTCGTGGGGCTATCAGCGTGCTGACGATAACTGGAAGTCGGCGAGGACGGTCATCCGCAACCTGATCACCTGCGTTCGCGATGGCGGCAATTACCTGCTCAACATCGGTCCGCGCGGCGATGGCTCAATCCCTGACGAGTCCGTCCAGATTCTGACCGAGGTGGGGAAGTGGATGGATGCCAATGGCGAGACGATCTACAAGTCCGACATCTGCGAGCCGCGTCGGGCGAATTACGCCAGTTTCACGAGGACTGGAAGTACGTTGTTCATGCACGTTCACTTCTGGCCGGGCGGCGATGTCGCCATCTCGGGGTTGATGGTAAAGGTGAAGTCAGCGCGCTTCTACAAGAGCGGCCAGCAGCTCAAGTTCATCCAGGATCCGTATCGCGTGCATATCACTGGCCTTCCGGCCGGAGCGCCCGACTCTCCTCTGACTACGATTGCGATCGAATGCGATGGCGAGCCCAAGCAGGACACGATCTTTGTGCGCAACAACAAGCCGCGAGAAGGCGTGTAAGTCAGCGCGCAGTCTTTCCAGAACCCTGCCGAGGAAGAACTCCGGCAGGGTTTATTTTTTGGTGGTACGCCTTCGCGTAGGCACGGCGGAGGCTTCGATGTCGGTTGTTTCGGTCACGGCTCCCATCGCCTGGGAGATTTGCCGGCTAGCCTCCGCCAATGTATCGACTACCTGTGGGATTCCGATCGTATCTTCGATGCGTTTGACGTAAGGAACAGTGAGGCCGGCGATGGCGTTGCCCTGCGAGTTCAATACGGGGAAGCTGATATTTACGACGCCGGTGACCTCGTAGCTGGCGCGGCGTTCGTAGCCGCGCGCGCGAATCTTGGCAAGGTGGTCGTCCAGATCAGCGGGCTTTTTCTTCTGCGTTTCGCGTATCCATTCCTGGATAGCGCGTTCGGTCGAGTCCTCGGTCTGGTGGGCCAGAATGACGTGGCCGGTCGCGGCATGCATCAGATCGACTTTGGAGCCGACCTTGACATAGAACCCCGTGGACTCCGGCGAATCGACCTGCGCCAGTATGACGACGTGTCCGCCGTCGAGCACGCCAAGGTGGCAGGACTGACGCAGCTGATGCGCCAGCCAATGCATGATTGGCGTCGCCTCCGTAACCATGCGCTTGGTCGGCGGATGCTCCTGCCCAAGGCGAAAGAGACGTAGCGTCAGGTGGTAGCGATCCTTGTTGGCGGACTGCGCCAGATAGCCACGGTGCTCCAGGCAAAGCAGCATGCGGAAGATTTCGGACATGGTGCGGTTCAGCCGTCGAGCGACCTCGCTGACCGTCATGCCTTCCGGTGTCGAGGCGAAGAGCTCCAGGATGTCGAGGCCCTTTTCGAGTGCCGGAGTCGGATAGTAGCGCTTTACTTGCGGTTTGGTCGTCACAGGTCGAGGTGCAGCAGATCGCATTCCCCACAAGGTAACAAAAGGTCTTAGGCGTGTCGAACCTTCTTATGAAGCGTTGGAGTCTTGCGTGGTGTAAGAAAGCAGCCGAAATGCGCACAAGGTTGCAAAGCGCTAGTAGCATGGGGACGCGTGGCCATCACCCCAAATCACTCGCCGCACGTCGAACCTGCTGTGGCGCCCCTCATCCCGCGCCGCCGCTGGCGGATCGCGTGGCTTCTTGGTCTTGGCGTGCTGGTCAACTATTTTGACCGCGTCAACCTTTCGGTTTCGCACGCCGCGCTCACCACAACGTTTGGCATCTCTGCCATTACCTTCGGTTATCTTTCCGGGGCTTACAACTGGACGTACGCAATATGCCAGCTACCCATCGGAGTTGTTCTTGATCGTTTCGGCATACGTCGTGTGGGGCGTCTTTCAATCGCTCTCTGGAGCATTGCCTCGTTCGCAGCAGCGATTACTCCAACGATCGGCGGCCTCTTCGGTGCGCGCCTTTTGCTTGGCATCGGCGAAGCATCTACCTTTCCAGCGAACGCCAAAGCGATTGGCCTCTGGTTTCCTCCCGAAGAGCGCAGCTTCGCTACATCCATCTTCGACGCAGCCGCCAAGTTTGCATCTGCTATCGGGGTTCCCCTGATAGGAATTCTGTTGCTGCGCGTCGGCTGGCGTCTCAGCTTCGCAGCAACCGGTATACTCAGCGTTCTCTACTTCTTCGTCTTTTGGCGCGTCTACCGGGATCCCGCAGATGATCCGCAGCTCACGGCGGCTGAGAGTATTCACATCGCGGGTGAAGCCCATGCGAGCACGCGGCAAAAAGCGGAGGACTCTGCCTCTCTTGGCTATCTGTTGCGCCAACGCAAAGTTCTCGGCATGGCTCTCGGCTTCGGAGCCTACAACTATGTCTTTTATCTGTTGCTCACGTGGCTGCCGACCTACCTGTCGACGGCGTTAGGCATCGATCTGCTGCATTCGTTCCTCTACACCGGCGTTCCGTGGTTGTTTGCGACAGTGACGGACCTCGTTATCGGAGGGTGGCTGGTCGACGAACTTGTCCGTCGCGGCTTCGATGGCAACCTCGTCCGCAAGATCGTCCTAATTGGCGGTACGGCCTGCGGTCTTGGCATCATCGGAGCTGCGAACGCCCATACGGCCACCCGCGCTCTGGCGTGGATCAGCATCTCGATCGGCGGCCTTGCGGCTGCGGCGCCGGTGGGCTGGTCGATTCTGTCGTTGATCGCCCCGCGTTCGAGCGTCGGTACGGTCGGCGGCATCATCAATTTTTCGAATCAGCTTTCGGGCATCGCGGCGCCCATCATTACGGGATATCTGGTTGCCGCGCATCACTCGTTTGAGCTTGCGTTCGCCATCTCTGGCGTCTATCTGCTCATAGGGATCGCGGGCTATATCTTCCTGGTCGGAAAGATCGAACCTGTTCCACCTGAGCATGAGCACGCGAGGATCTAGTGCTCGGGTGCAGGTGTTGGCGGACCGTAGTGCTTCGTCCCGTTCGTCCGTGAGTTGAGAACATCGAAACTGCCGTCGCCGTTTCCGATCAACTCCAGATAGTTCCCGCCATCCGATCCCTGGAGATTGGCTATGAAGTCATCGTTGGCGTTGTGATCTTCGCCGCCCTCCTCTGAGTAATGCAGCTGCCAAAGCGTCTCCAGGCCGGGAGCATCCAAAATCGTATCGATCACGGGGATCGAACCGCCTTTGCGGTCTCCGTTGTCCATAATTGCCGCTCTGGCACCCAGAGCATCTACCATCGCCGGACTGGAACTCTGGCTCCATCCGTGGTGCGAGACGACGTAGACATCGACATGGCCGAGCTTGTTGCCCGGACACACGAGTTCCATCTCCTTGTCCATGGTCAGATCGCCGAGATCAAGGAGCTTCAGCTTCCCGAAGGTGACCTGGATTCCGACTGACCGCGCATTCTCAGTTGTATCGGCCGGACGCTTCACAGCATCCTTGCAAAATGAGTTTGGTTCGACCTCGCCTTCAAGTGAGCTCTCAATTAGCTTGCCGTCAGAACTAACTACGGTGGCTTTCATCCCGACGATAGGCAGTACGTCGCCGGGTTTGGCGAGAATCCGCCTGATCTTGGCTGTGGCGACTGCCTTTTCGTACGCGGCATACCCCTTCTCGGCGGCGGGGTTGTCTTCACGATTCTGGCCATGGTCAATGAACGCCCCGATAGGTACCTTCTCAAGCAACTGCGGTACGCCGCCTACGTGGTCTTCGTGGTAGTGGGTAATCAGCACGTAGTCAATTTTCTTCAGGCCAGCGTCCTTTACCACCGCCGCGATTCGTTCTGCGTCTCGGGAGTCATTACCAGGCCAGCCGGTATCGATGAGCAGCGCTTGATCCGCGGGAGTGACCCAAAGCGTCGCCTGACCGCCCTCAACATCGACGAAGTAGACCTTGAGCTTGCCGCCGCCGTTCTTCGGACTCTGCGCCAGACCGCTGATCGTCGTCGCCAACCCGGCGACCGCGATCATACTCAACACTTGCCGCCATCTCATCGCTTTTGTACCGTCGCCCGCATCGCGCCTGTCGATATCCCACCGTCGATCAGCAAAGTCTGTCCCGTCATATACCGGCTCGCCTCTGAGGCAAGGAACACGACCGCACCATCAAGATCGTTCGGTTGCCCTGGCCGCTTCAGAGGGATACGGTCCACCAGATAATCCACCCATTCCTGGCTTTCGTACAGTACTTTGTTCTGTTCCGTTCGAAACCAGCCCGGAGCGAGACAGTTCACCGTGATGCCGTACTTGCCCCAATCGTCAGCAAGGCTCATGGTCATCTGGCGCACGCCACCACGGCTGGCCCCGTACGGTGCAAGTCCGGCATAGCCGAAGACGCTGGTGACCGAACCGATGTTGATAATTCGTCCATAGCCATGCGGAATCATCAGCCGAGCCATCTGCTGCGCGACAAAGAAGTTTCCTCGCAGATTGGTGTCGACTACCAGGTTCCAGTCGTCCCAGGTGACGTCGAGCGCCGGCTTACGCACATTGCATCCGGCATTATTGACCAGGATGTGTATCTGTTCGCAGGCTGCCCGAGCTGCCTCTCCCATGTGTTCAATGCTGCCTTGGTCGCGCACATCCAATTCCAGCGGGACGGCCTTTCGCCCCAGCGCCTCGATCTCGGCGACAAAGGGAGTCAGGTCATCCTTAGAGCGGCTGGTTACGATCAGGTCCGCCCCAGCACGGGCTAGAGCGCGCCCAAAGTACTGTCCAAGACCCCGGCTTGCGCCAGTGACCAGAGCGACCTGCCCGGTCAGGTCGAACAGATTGTTCTTTCCTTCATTGCCGTCGGTCGCAGTCATTTTGCGGTTTGCGCCTCCCTCGGATCGAGTACGACCTTCATCAAGTTCGGCTCATGCCCGTAAAGGCGTTCGAACCAGCGCGGCCCGTCGTTCAGGGGAGCCACGGCGCTTATTAGCGGTTCTACCTTGATCTTTCCTTCTGCGATCAGCCGCATCGCTTCCGGATACTCTCCTGCCGAGGCGCACGACCCTTGGAGCCGAATCTGCCGCGATACTACCTTTTGAAGCGGAAGCGTCACCTTGGGGGTGATGTTGCCTACCAGTACCACCGTGCCTCCCTTGCGCACGCAGTCGATTGATGTACTCACCGTCTCGTCACGACCGACGGCCTCGAGCACGACATCGACCCCGCGCCCGCCGGTCAGTCGCATGATCTCGTCCGCCAACTCCGAGCCTGACGCCTTAATGACCTTATCCGCACCAACCTGCTTCGCAAGCTCCAATCGAGTAGCGTCGATATCGGAGATGAGCACCTGAGAGCATCCCGCTGCGCGAGCGGCCTGGAGCACCAGGAGGCCGATCATTCCTGCTCCAATCACCAGCGCCGTCTCACCTCCACGCATCTCTGCCACGCGCACGGCATGCAGCGCCACAGAGACCGCCTCCAGCATGGCGGCTTCGGCAAACTGCAACGCGTCGGGGAGACGGTAGGCGATTCTCTCTGGGACTGCCACGTACTCGGCGAATGCACCGGCTCGGCGGTATTCGCCGCACGAGACGCCCAAAACCTGTCGCTGCTCGCATAGGTTCACTTCGCCCGACAGGCAGAAAGCACATGTCCCGCAGAAGACAGTCGAATCGAAGGTGACCCGGTCGCCGATCGCGAAGCTGCTCACACCCTCACCAACAGACGCGACCACTCCTGCCGCCTCATGGCCCATAACGATAGGGGGGATCCTGCGCCCAGAGGAGCCATCGTATCCATGCACGTCGCTGCCGCATATGCCGCAGGCGGCCACTTGTACAAGCATTTCGCCGGGTCCTGCCGAAGGCACAGGGACATCCACGACTTCCAAGTGCTTGTACTCGTCCAGAAGCAGAGCCTTCATTGTTGCCACGCGGTCACCTCGATGCTCAAGAATAACTTTGGCTGTCGAATCGCGCTATGGGGAAAAACCATAGGAAGATAGCTAAAATCGCAAACCAATCCCGCATATTTCCGAATCCAAAGAGCGCTGACTGGCGACCGTATCAGGCTGGCGGGGTATGATTTTGCTGATGCGACTCCGCGCCTTTTCCTTTGCCCTGACTCTTTGTCTTGCCCCCATGCTCCATGGCCAGCCCGGAAGCTCGGGGCGATGGACTGAAGAGGCCGCCAACGCGTGGTACTCCCGTCAGCCGTGGCTTGTCGGGGCCAATTACGTGCCGTCCGATGCAATCAATCAATTGGAGATGTTTCAGGCTGCCACATTCAATCCAGCTATCAATGACCGCGAGCTTGGCTTGGCTGAGGCTATCGGGATGAACACGATGCGGGTCTTCCTGCAGGACCAGCTCTACACGCAAGACCCTAAGGGTTTCGTCCAGCGGCTCGACGCGTTTTTGGCCATCGCAGCCCGCCACCATATACGGCCCATCCTTGTCCTCTTCGACTCCTGTTGGGAGGCGAGTCCGCACCTCGGTCCGCAGCATCCTCCCATCCCCGGAGTTCATAACTCAGGGTGGGTTCAGAGTCCAGGCGGTTCTGAGCTGTCGGATTCCTCTTACGAGCCGAAGCTCAAGGAATACGTCATCGGTGTCGTTTCTGCCTTTGCCAAAGACGAGCGCGTCCTTGCCTGGGACATCTGGAACGAGCCCGATAACACCAACGCATCTCGCTTCGACGAGCCAAAGAACAAGGTCGAGTTAGTTGCTGCAATGCTTCCCAAGGCCTTCGCCTGGGCAAGATCAGCACATCCTACTCAGCCGCTCACGAGCGGTGTCTGGACTGGCAACTGGAACGATCCGGCAAAAGAGTCAGCCGTCACGAAGATTCAGCTTGCGGAGAGTGACATCATCTCGTTCCACAACTACGACTGGCCTGAGTTATTTGAAGCACGCGTTAAATCGCTTCAGCCGCTTCACCGGCCGATCATTTGCACAGAGTACATGGCGCGCGGAAACGGCAGTACCTTCGATACGATCCTGCCACTTGCGAAACAGCTGAACGTCGCAGCGATCAACTGGGGCCTTGTAGCCGGCAAAACGCAAACCTATCTGCCCTGGGACTCCTGGCAGCATCCCTACGTCATATCGCAGCCGACCATTTGGTTTCACGAGGTCTTTCGTAACGACGGCACCCCATATCGGCAGCGTGAGGCTGATCTGATTCGGCAGCTCACGGGTCGAGGCAATAGCCACGGTTCATCAAGTTCCAACTGAGAGCCGATTCATCCCAGATTCGCTACCGGTCACATCATTTCTCAAATTGTGACGAACGGTGCGTATCAAGCTGTCACTGGCTGGAGGCGTCACGCTGTTCGCCTTTTTCTGTAGATGGCGCAGCGCTTTGCCTCGAATCAGCAGAATAACTCTTGCATCTCCTCGACAGTCATTCCTGCAACGGTCGAGGCGAATTCGTAGTACAAGCGGCCCCTCCCACCGCATCGACCGGCGTTCATCTTTTGTCCGGAGAAACGACGATGCAACTCTTCAGAAAGTCCCCCATCTCGCTGTCAGTCGCTTTACTCGCGTGCGTACTCTATCTTCCCAGCAGCCATGCGATCTCTCCTGAGGAGAAGGTCATGAAGCTCACTTCGGATGCGGAGGGCGGCTCGCTTCCCGCGGAGATCGAACTAGGTGCCCGGTATATGACTGGCGAGGGCGTGACGCGCGATCTTGCAGCCGCCGCGCGTTGGTATGAAAAGGCAGCCCAACGGGGCGAACCCCACGCACAGAATCAGATTGGCTATTTCTATCAATCAGGCATCGGTGTGCCCCAAGATTACGCAAGGGCTATGCGCTGGTATCAACTCGCCGCTTCTAACGGAGATGCGTCTGCGCTCTTGAATATTGGTGTTCTCTACTTCACGGGAACCGGCGTTAAGAAAGATATCGGTTATGCAGCCGGCTTTTTTGAAAATGCTGTCCGTAAAGGCAATGGCACAGCCGCTGCGTACCTCGGTGACATTTATTACTCTGGCGCGCTCGGCACCGTGGACCTTGCCCAGGCAGATAAGTGGTTCGAAACCGGCTCCCGTTTGAACGACCCGCTTGCGACCTACAATCTCGGTCTGCTTTATTCGTCTGATTCCAATCACCCACACGATTTTCACCGTGCAGCGTCCCTCCTAAGGCGCTCTGCCAACTATGGTTATGTGCCCGCCATGCACTCGCTGGCATTGCTATTGATCAATCATCCTCAGGAGGAGCAAACTAACGGCGAGGTTCGCTCTCTTCTCGAAACAGCTGCGGCAGCAGGGGAATGGAAGTCCTCCATTGTGCTTGGAATTCTTTCACGCGACGGTAAGATTCTTCCCACGGACAAGCGCACCGCTGATTACTACTTCCATGTCGCCGCACTGATGGGAGGAAAGCACGCCCACGATCTGGTTATGTACGACATCTCCAAACTCGACCCTACCTTTGATTCGGCCCAGCGCGAGGCGATACTCAATGAGGCTCGCTCCTGGTGCTTGCAACACTCCAAAGTGAAGAAGTTCCTCGTTCGCGACCCGCGCGAGATCAAATTCTTCCCTTCGCCCCAGTCCAATTGGGTTGCTCCTGAGCTTGACATCAGCGGCCCTGTCTCGTCTGCTGAAGCTCCATGTACTATCGACAGTCGATCATCCTGAGTATGAAGAAAGTTGAGGGTTAACAAACTGACCTTCGCCAAGTGGAAACAAGAGACCAACCAGCCCCTGTTTATGCATCCGCTCATCTTCATTGCAGGGGTTACCTTGCTGGGGCTCCTCTTTGCCCTGCAGGAATGGATCAGTTCGCGCTTCTGGAATTACCACGTCAATCTCAATCTGCTGATGCAGGCGTGGGGCGTCCAATACTTCATCTGGGGCGTACTTTGCTGGATTGTCTGGTGGACGCTGAGGCCACAGATCAATAGCGCGTCCATCAAGTCGATGGTTTTTCTCTTCTTCCCACTTAGCATCTTGGTGAGCCTCTGCGAGGAGGTCATTTGGGTGGCCTTATTTCCGCGTATTCCGCTTGGCAAGCCACCCATGCCGTTTTTGCAACGATTGTCGTTTCAACTGGATGCAGAACTGGTTGATAGCCTGGTTCTCTTCTGGTCGGCCTTCTTTCTCTTCCGTGGCATTGGCTATTACCAGCGTTACCGGGAGAAAGAACGTGTCGCTACTCAATTGCAATCACAGCTGGTTCAGGCGCAAATGCGGGCGTTGCGCATGCAGCTCAATCCGCACTTTCTTTTCAACACCATGAACGGCATCTCCAGCCTGATGCGGACTGATGTTGCTGCTGCCGATCTAATGCTGGAACAACTCAGCCGGCTCTTGCGTATTACGTTGCATCGCGGGGAAGCTCAGTTCATCCCATTGAGCGACGAGATGGAGTTTATCGAGATGTACCTGGCCATGCAGGACCGCAGATTTGCCGGACGCGTACGGCAGCAGATGGATGTCGATCCTCGTGTGCATGACGCAATTGTGCCGACGATGATTCTCCAGCCGATCGTCGAAAATGCCTATGCGCCACGGTCTTTCTAAGCTAACTTCATCGGTCGGGGTGCTCTCGATCGAGGCGTCGACAGTGGGGTCAGTCCTTCGCCTGTGCGTAACAAATAGCGGTACAGGTCTGCGTCCGATCGCTACAAACGGTAACGGCAACGGAATGGCAGCGGCAAAGGGGTTGGTCTCGCTAACGTGCAGGACCGCCTGAAGTATGCACTATGGTGAACGACCACACCTTTTCAATCTCTGAGATAGAAGACAACCGCGTTCAGGTTGTCATGACGCTTCCCCTGCACTTCGCGGCGCGTCCAATAGAAAAGACAACAGGGTACGGTGCGTGATGATTCAGGCTGTTCTAGCAGATGATGAAGTCCTGGCCCGGCAGAAATTACGTCAGTTGCTGCGCGAAATACCTGAGATTGAGGTGGTCGGAGAAGGGGCCACTGCCGCTGAGACGATTGATCTGGTAAGGGCCACTAAGCCCGACCTGCTGTATCTCGATGTGCGCATGCCCGACATGGATGGCTTTGACATCGTCGGCGAGCTTTCAGCCGCGGGTGCGCCCGCTATGCCGTGCATCATCTTCACCACGGCATACGATCGCTATGCTCTGCGCGCCTTTGAGATTCACGCCGTCGACTATCTGCTGAAGCCGTTTACTCTTGAGCGTTTCCGCTCGGCAACCCAGCGAGCACTCGAGCAGATCAAGGCCGGCCAGGCAGAGCCCGCATGGCGATGCGCCGAAGAGCGCCAATGGGACGCCCTACACGACGCGCATCGTCTTCAAGTCGAAGGGGCGCATCCTCTTCCTTCCCGTCTCTGAGATCTGCTGGATCGGCGCAGAAGAGAACTACGTGCGTATCTGCACGCAATCGGAGACCCACTTGCTTGCGCGAGACGATGACTCACCTTGAAGAGAAGCTCGACCCCAATACTCTTCCTTCGCGTCCACCGTTCTTCCATCGTCAATCTCGCAGTATGTAAAAGAGGTTCGCCCAGAGATCGATGGCGAGTACGGCGTGCATTTGCTCAACGGCCAAAAAATTCCAATGAGCCGCAGCTATCGCTCGCGCATAAAAAACTGGCTCGAGCGCTAACCCGAGCCAGTAGTAACGAAACTAGATTTCTTACTTTGAAGAAGCCGTTGTGACTTCGGCCGGCTCTAGCAACTTGTCTATGCATCCTGCCGGCTTGTTTACCGGATTGCATCGAGCCACAAGTCCGCCAGGGAACTCGACTTTGAACCCGGTCCACTGCGAAGGCTCCGAGGCTGGGTAGTCGGTACTGATCAGCTGCGCTCCGGTCGAAAGCGCAAGATCACGACGAGTCGTGTCGTTTGTACGTGCCTGCTTTGTGCCTTCATCGGTGCGCGTGCGAACCAGATAGCCCTTCTTCACCAGCGCGTCGATTGCCTCTTTTGTGCCATCGTTCTGCTCCACGAACGCCGTCTCCGGCCTGCCCGGATCGGAGTTCGTAAACAGAATTCGGCCCTTCAGTGAAGGATGCCCCTCGGCATAGATCGGGCCCATGCTTGTGCTGGTCCATCAGGAACACTACGCTGCCACGAGCTTTCTCGAGCGTCGGCCAGCCACCTGCGAGCACCGCAGGCCTCCAGCGTCGCTGCCTTGCCGCGAACTTCATCCGGCGTGATGTATTCACCTGGCTTGAACACGGACCGAATCTCTGCATCCAGCGCATCGAAGACCGCAGGAGTAAACGGCTCTGTCCGAATCCTGCCCGGCTTCTCGCTTGCCGTCGTCTTCCTTGGTCTCGACCAGAATGAAGATCGGGACGGCTGAGGATGCTGCTTCGACCATTCACGTACCACAGTAAGGCAGCGGACAAAGGTGTGGCATGTGCTTCGCTCGTCGACCCCCTGCACATGCATCACTTTGAAGCCGGGCTTCTCCATCTCATGCTGCGGGTCGAAATCTGGATCGGGTGGAAGCCCGGCTTTCGTTGCGGCATCGTCGATTGGAAGATGCGCATATCGCCCACCCTTCGCGTCGGCGAAGACATCGATCTCGATCTGTCGCACTCCTCCACTAAGCTGATCAGGCAACGGAGCGTGGCTGTAGTCCAAAGCAAATAGCGCCTTCGGATTATTCATCTCCAGATACTTCCGCTCGCTTGGGGCAAACCCGGAGTGATAGCTGTTATGCGACCCGATCACCTGGATCTGATTGATCTTCACTACGCTTGTCCTGCTGGGCTTGGGTCATCTGCTGCGCCACTCCTGCAGTAGTCGCCATCATTGCCGCGCTTGCGGTTACTGTCATCGCACTGCGAAACATCATTACTCCTCTGTAGGTTGCACTTACCGTGAAAGTAAAAGGGCGCCGCTCAGTAGACACGGCGCCCTTCGAGTTATGCAGGTATGGTCGCCTAGAAGATGATCTTCGCGGCAAGCTGCAGTTGACGAGCCGGGAAGGCACTGGTGATCTGGCCGAAGCTCGATCCTCCGAAGGTGCTGTTCGGCGAGTTGTAGTTGACCTTGTTCAAAACGTTGAACGCTTCAGCACGGAAGTCGAAGTTCGAGCTGTCGCTCCATAGCGGGAACGCCTTGTGCAGGCCAAGATCAGCCTGGTAGAAGGCATTCGATCGCTCTGAGTTGCGGGATACGTTGCCCCAGGGATTCGCCGTGGGGAGCGCAAGGTTTGTGGAGATGTAGTAGTTGTTGAGTGACGTTGCCGTCTTCACGCGGCCAGACGAAGGTCCTTTGATCGGGCCATTGTTGAGGCGGCTCGGACGATAGGTCACCAAGTCGGAGACATAGAGTGCCGAAGAGGACGCAAGCGAGTAGTTGATGTTCACCGGCAAACCGCTGGTCATCGTGTTGATCAGCGTCACCTGCCAGCCTCCCACCAACGTATTCAGGAGCCGGCCTGAATCGTTGCCCCATTTGCGCCCATGACCATAGGGAAGGTCGTAGACCGCAGAGAAGGTGTCCGCTACAGGCTGGTCGTATCCGCCCGGACCGTAGTCCTGGCTCGGGTTTGCATAGTTGACGCGCGAGTTGTCTCCACTTGCAGTCTCGAGGTGGCCCGAGGAGATATCGAAGATACGTCCCCAGGTAAACGAGTTCAGCAGATACAGTCCATGGGTAGCGCGCTTTTCCAGCTTGAACTGCAGTGAGTTGTAGTTTGCCGAGCCCGCGCCATATGCGATTTCGATGCCGGCGAAGTTCGAGACCGGTCTCCGAGCCTGCAAGTTTCCGCAGGTCACGCCCGCGCCAGCGATGCAGGGGTTTGCCTGGTTGTAGTCGGCCAGTACCTGCAGGTGTGTCGACTTGTTGCCCACATAGGAAAGGTCGGCAAGGACTCCCCAGGACAACTGCCGTTGAATGCCAGCCTGGTACTGCTGCACGTATCCCGTCTTGAAGTTCGGCGGAATATAGCGCGAAAGCACATTCAGCGGATTGAAGTACGCGGGCGTCGTCAGGTTCGCTGCATAGCCCTGCTGGGTCTGGCGGAAGCAGGACGACTGCAACTGTGTGTCGTTGGTGCAAAGAACCGCCGGAGTCGGCGCTACCTGAGTAATGCTGGCATTCACAACGTTCGGACCGTTGTAGGTCAGGTTGTTTTCGCCTCCGGCACGGTTCCATTGCGAGTACACGATGCCATACCCGCCGCGGAGGACGGTCTTTTCATTCGCCGAGTAAGCGAAGCCCAACCGCGGCCCGAAGTTGTTTAGCGGCGTGTTCACTCGTGAACGGCTGAAGACGCCGCCCTGACGGGCCTGGATCAGCGACTTCGTCGCTGGGTCGAAGTTCGCCAGCTTGTTGTCCCGCTCATACTGCGGAGTCACAATCTCATACCGCAGGCCGGCGTTCACCGTCAGCTTCGGGGTCAGCTTCATGTCGTCCTGGAAGTACATGAAGTTGTACCGCTGCTGCAGATGCACAATCGCGTACGTCGTCAGCGAGTATGCGGAACGGTTGCCGAACATGAAGTCGGCAAGGTTACGCGCCTGCTGCAACTGCGCTGCATAGGTCGTCGTCGAATCGGTGCTCGTCTTGTTCACCGGCTCGCCGTTGCTGGCGTAAACGCCGCCGTAGTTGTCCTGGCCGTAGCTCGGGTTGAAGTCGTTGACCTCGGTGTTGACGGCCTGCCACTCATAGCCGAACTTCAGCGAGTGCTTGCTCTTGATCCAGGTGAAATTCGCCTTCGGGTTATAGATCGTCGGGTTCTGGAACTGTGGGTTCGAGGGCTGCGCTCCGAACTGCGTGTAGCCGGTTACGATCTGAGCATTCAGCGAGCGAACCACCAGCGGATCGGTTGGGAGGCCGTCGGTGATTCCGTTCTCTACCAGAAGCGAACTCTGACCCTGACCGATCGGGAACTTTCCGCCAAGATTGCGTGTCCATCCAAAGCGAACGTCGAGCAATTTGTTGGCTGAGATCGACCACGTCATACCGCCCGCGATACCGCGGTTCTGAATGTTGACGTTGCCATTCGAATTGCCTCCCGCGCGCCCGGGGATACCCGGAGGATCGAACAGGGCCTGGCGGTGTTCGCTATAACGTCCGAAGATCGTCCAGCGGTCGTTGAAGGTGTGATCGACGCGGGCATCGCCCTTGTCGTCGTTGATTGTGCCGCGCGGTGTAATTGCGAAATTATTAGAGAGCCGGCCAGTCACGTTCGGGTTGGGCAAATTTGAAAAGACTGAACGCGCAAACGAAGTCATGTCAGCCGTTGGAACTGCGCCCAGGTAGGTCTTGCCCGTAATCGGGTTCCGCAGCGGGATCCGGCCGTTCGGGTCTGAGGTATTGTCGTTGAGATAAAACAAACCGTTCTTCTGGTTTACGGTCGGAAGTGTGGAGGTCGTATTCGCATTGTTGAAGATGCGCCGCAGACCCTCGTAGTCCACGAAGAAGAACGTATGGTCCTTCCAGATAGGGCCGCCAAATGTTCCGCCGAACTGGTTCTGGATGAACTTCGGCTTCGTCGCGCCGGGAGCAAGGAACGGCCCGATCGCGTTGAAGATCGTGTTGCGGTTGTAATCCCACGCGCGTCCGTGGAACTGGTTGGTTCCGCGACGTACTGAAGCGTTGATCACAGCGCCCGTAGTACGTCCATACTCAGCCGAGTAGTTATTCGTCTCCACGCGGAACTCGCTTACTGCGTCAGGCGAGGGAGGAATGTTCTCGTTCGCAAAGCCCTGGTTCGAGGTTCCGTAGTTGTTGTTATCCAGACCGTCCAGCATGTAGTTGTTGAACGCCGATCGCTGACCGTTAATGTTGAATGATCCCTCGCGGCTCGACGTGCCGTTGTTCTCCAGCAGCGACTTTCTCGCTCCCGGAACCAGCAGCACCAGGTCGGCATACGAGCGGCCGTTCAGCGGAAGATCCTCAACCTGCTTCGTTCCGATAACAGTCGAGTGCGAACTCGTTTCCGTGTCCAGCAACTGCGCCGCCGAAGTCACAGTTACCTCCTGGCTGATCGATCCAGTCTTCAGGTTCATGTCTACACGCTGACGGGCGTTGGTCTGCACCGTAAACGTCTCCGTACGTGCCTTGTCGAATCCCTGCGCTTCGGCCAATACCTGGTAGTTGCCGATCTGCACGCTTGGGAACTCGTACTTGCCCTCATCATCCGTCTGCTTCGCCTGCGAGATGCCCGTTGCAACATTCGTCAACGTTACGTTCGCATTCGGAACCGCAGCGCCTGAAGCGTCGCGTACATATCCCAACACGGATGCGGATTCAAACTGCGCACGTGCACTCAGGCCAGGAAGCATCAATAGCGCAATTACTATCGCGTTCAGCCACTTCATCATCATTCGTCGACTCACTCGTCGCGTCACAGACTTTTGGTAATTCGTGTCCATTGCAAGCCTCTCTTTGTGTTGCATCTTCCTTCTTCCACTCGTTCGGCGTGCAGCGCGCGAGAACCACTCGCGGCAGCAGCATCGTAGTTTTGCGGACGATCCAAACCGTACGCAGCCCATTACACGGTTGTCAATCAAAAATTGCTTACGGTAACGCTAACGTAAGCACCACGAATGGCGCATATAATCTATTGAAAATAGTATATTTACGGTCGTTATCGATCTCTATTTACCGTAAACTGGAATTTCCGCAGGCGTCCCTCTGATCGATTGCTGTAAACAGAGTTGACCGCATGTCCTGCTATCTTGCTCCAGCTACATGAAATGCAGGTAAATTACCGCTAACTTTCGTGAGTCGTCCTCCAAAAGTACAAAACAAAACCCCGGCACTCAGGCCGGGGTTCTTCTGGGACATGCGACTGATTACCAGGCGATCTTCGCGGGGAAAAACTCCGCAAACAGATCATCATAGTAAGGCTTCAGTTCTTTAAAGTTCGGCTTGGTGTGGCCCTTCGAATAGAGGTCATACGGGTTGAACTGGTTCACCCAGTGCAGGCTCTCTTTGTCCTGCTCGTTCATCAGGTGCTGGTAAGCACCATGACGGTGCCATGCGTAGAACGAGTGATACCGCAGCATGGCCAGCGACGAATCCGGCATGTAGTTCTTCATCACTTCATAGATGTAGCCGTCGTGCCCGAAGGACATGTGAACATTGTCCAGACCGCAGTTCGGCTCGTAGATGCCATACTTCGTGCTGTAAACCGGATGATGGAGGTCGGGATTAGCTTTGAAGTACTCAGGAAACACGATCTGGTCGGAATATGCGCAGCCGACAGGAAATGTGTCTCCGACAACGCCCCACTGCGGTTCGCCATAAAGGCAAAGCACCTTGCCGAGATCGTGAATGAAGCCAGTCAGCACAAACCAGCGCGGATGGCCGTCCGCGCGAATCGCCTCCGAGGTCTGCAGGAGATGTTCGATCTGGGTCAGGTCCGTGTCCGGATCGCTATCGTCCACCAGCGTGTTCAGAAACTCGGCTGCCTCCCAGATGCTCTTCTCGCCCTTTTTCAGGCCGAAGTATTCTTTCTCCTTCGCCATCACGTAGTCGAACGTCTGGTACTGGTGATTCAGCCGGTAGAACTCCGCCACGCCTGGATTCGCGTGCTCGTCATACTGACGAAACTCTTCCTCGTTTTTGCCTTCCTGGTAGCGTCCCTGGAGAAACTCGTCCCATTCCTCCATGTCCTTCTTCAGGGGAGCGTTCGGTGCTAGTGTCGGTGCGGCCATTTTGTCTTCCTCCAAACCAGGTGATGCTTCGCTTAGTTACCGGTAACTATAGACACCCTTGAGATCGATTGGCAAGTGAGAAAACGTTGAAATTTGAAAATATCATTTTGTCGGCCAAGCAAATGTTTCTAGATAACTTACTTATTGCCTGAAGTTCGGTTACTGGGGAAAGGTATCCGATTAAGAGCTCGTTGTTTCGGGCCCCTCACTAATTCCCGTGCATCGGAGCCACTCGTCACAATCTCCCCATCAAAGCGTGGCCTGCTTGCCTCATGCTTTCCGGCTCTCAATACACTTGCCAAGTTCGGAATTATTAGTTGCTCTGCTATTGAGGAGTTCCATCGTATGAAGAACATCGTTCTAGCCTTTGCCCTCACGATCCCCGCCACCATCGCTGCACAAGCTCAGAACGCGCCGCCCAAACCTCCTCCCACCACTCTCAGAGGCGTCCTCCTGGAGCAGCTCCGCACAACCCACAACTCTCAGGACTGGTTCGCGTCCGGCAATACCGCCATCGCCGGTCTAACCGCCGATCAGGCCAAGTGGACCGACGGCAAAGGCAACCACTCCGTCGGCCAGCTCACCTATCACCTCGTCTTCTGGAATAAGCGGTCTCTCATGCGGTTCAAAGGCGGAAAGCCTAGCCAGTTCAGCGGCAACAACGAAGAGACCTTCAACAACTTCACCACCGAGCAGTGGGCCGATCTGGTCAAGCAGTTCGACCAGGTCATGACCGATTGGGAGAAGGCCGTCGAAGCAGCCGACGACGCTACCGTCGCCAAAAACGCCTCTCTCATCGCCCACATAGGAACCCACAACGCCTACCACATCGGCCAGATCGTCTTCGTCCGTAAAGAGCAGGGGTCATGGGACCCCAGCAAAGGAGTGAAGTAGCTCTCTGAAGGGCCGGTTCCGCTTGCACAAGTCCTTACTTTGTGTGGGTCGCCGGCGAATGAGAGAGCGCAAAGTCGTGGAAGATGCGGATCCCCGCTACACCCGCCGCGCCGGCTTCAACGCACATTTTGGCGCGTCCGAGCGTAACCCCGCCGAGCGCCAGGACGGGGATGGGGTTGGCGGCGCGACAAGCGTCTCTCAGCGCCTTGAGACCGGCGGCCGGAGAAACACTCTTACCGGCTACCACCTTGCCGAAGACAGGCGCGAAGAGAATGGCATCTGGGGTGGAGGCACTGGCTCGCTGGATCTCTTCGAGACTGTGGCAGGAAATAGTAATGATCGGATCGGGGAGGCCGGCGGCAGCGTAACGACGCCGCACCTCTTCCTGCGAAATAGCTCCGTGATGAGAGCTGAGGTGCACGCCGTGAGCCCGCGAAGAGATTGCGGCCTCAATCGATGAGTTAACGAGGACGATGGAGCGCGCGGGGGATGTCGCTTCAAGAATTCTGCGAGTTATCTCGGCGATATCGGGCGCGGGGAGATCTTTTTCGCGGATCTGAATGATCTCAATGCGTTGCTCAGACCAGCGCACGGCTTGCTGGACGAGAGCCGCGATGCGTTCGTCGTCGTTTCCGGGAAAGATGGTGCGATCTGTGATGGCACAACGAAGCACGTCGATAAGTGTAGACGGGAGTGTGTAGCCGCCGCCCCTGTAATCAATTGGGCAGCGGCCATGTGGTAGTTTTTAGGCAGAGAGACATGTGTTTGGACACTGGATTCGACAGGTCTGATTCGGTTGAAAGGCCGCAAAAATACGAATACAGATATACCGGGTAGAACGGCGGCCGGTTGAGCGGCCGACTAGAAGAAGAGGCATTTCGATAACCGGAACCGAGGCGGTTGACGCCCGAAAAGAGTCTGGAAATTTATGAGTAGTGTGTACGATCTGATCGTCATCGGGTCCGGCCCGGCCGGGCAGCGCGCCGCGATCTATGCCGCGAAGCTGGGCAAGAAGGTCGCGCTGGTGGAGATGCGCGAGGTGGTGGGCGGCGTCTCCATCAACACCGGCACCATTCCGTCGAAGACGATGCGCGAGGCGGTGCTGCATCTCTCCGGCTACAACTACAAGTCGATCTACGGCATGAACTACCGGGTGAAGGAAAAGATCACGATGGCGGACCTCGCCTTCCGGGTCCAGCACGTGATCAAGACCGAGATCGACGTGACCGAGGCGCAGCTTTCGCGCAACAACATCGAGATGCTGCTCGGGCGTGGCGAGCTTTGAAGACGCGACGCATGTGAAGGTGACGAACTCGCGCGGCTCGACCGTGTATGAGACCAAGAGCACGCTGATCGCGACGGGCACCAAGCCGGCGAGCTCGGCCAAGGTGCCGATCAACGGCAAGACGATCATCAACAGCGACCAGGTGCTGGACCTGGTGAACCTGCCGAAGACGATGATCGTGGTGGGCGGCGGCGTCATCGGCGTGGAGTACACCTGCATGTTCGCCGCGCTGGGCGTGCGCGTGACGCTGATTGAGCGGCGGCCGCGGCTGCTGGAGTTCGCCGATCAGGAGATCGTCGAGGCGCTGAGCTACCACCTGCGCGATGCGCGCGTGACGATGCGGCTGAACGAAGAGGTGGAGTCGGTCGAAGAGACTGCCGGACGGCACCGTCGTCGCGAATCTGGAGAGCAAGAAGAAGGTTCAGGGCGATGCGCTGCTGTATGCCGTCGGCCGGCAGGGCAATGTGGACGAGCTGAATCTGGCGGCGGTGGGGATCGAGGCGGACACGCGCGGGCGCATCCCGGTGGACAAGGACTTCCGGACGAAGAAGCCGAATATCTTCGCGGTGGGCGACGTGATCGGGTTTCCGTCGCTGGCTTCGGTCTCGATGGAGCAGGGGCGGATTGGCGCGGCGCGGGCGTTCGGCGATGAGACGATCGTCTCGAACCCGAGCTTCTATCCGTACGGCATCTACACGATTCCGGAGATCAGCTTCATCGGCAAGACCGAGGAGCAGCTGACCGAAGAGGACGTGCCGTACGAGGTGGGCGTGGCGTACTATCGCGAGATTGCGCGCGGCCAGATTCGCGGCGACACGACGGGACGGCTGAAGCTGATCTTCCACCGCGAGAACCACTCGATCCTGGGCGTGCACATCATCGGCGAGGGCGCCAGCGAGCTGCTGCACATCGGCCAGGCGGTGATGGCGCTGGGCGGAACGTGGAATATTTCGTGGATACGGTGTTCAACTACCCAACGCTGGCGGAATGTTATAAAGTGGCGGCTTTCAACGGATTGAATCGCGTAAGCAAGTTCGACTGAGACGACGCGGCGGCTGCCGGAGCGCGAGGCAGACGAAGCATGGCAAAGTCGGTTGGCGTGACGTTATCGGAGCAGATTCATACGGGGCTGGTGGTGGACCACAAGCTGGTGGGCGAGCTTGCGCCGCTTTCCTGAGAGCTGAGGACGACTATGGACGCGCTGGTGGAGCTGCACACCGATGCGCTGGTAGAGACGATCTGCGAGCAGATTGTTGCAGGCGGCGAATGGGGAGAAGAATCTAGACGCGGTGGGAGTTGCGGTGCCCGGACTGGTGAAGAACGGCGTGGTGGAAGAGGCTCCGAACCTGCCGCAGCTGAAGGGCGCGCGTCTGCGAGATCTGATCAGCATGAAGCTGCACGACCACGGCATTGACGCGTCCGGTGACGCTTCTGAACGATGCGGATGGCGTCGCGGCGGGACTGGCAGCACGACATGGCAAGCTGGACTCGATGATCCGCGTGTGGACGCTGGGCATGGGCATCGGCTACGGCCGCTATCCGTTTACTCCGGGGGTGTGGGAGGGCGGCCACTCGGTGGTGACGCTGGACGACAAGGAGACCTTCTGCGGCTGCGGCGGGCGCGGGCACCTGGAAGGCATCATGGGGCACCGCGCGATGCGGCTGCGGTTCCTGGACATGGAGCCGGAAGAGGTCTTCGAGGCGGCGAAGACAGGCGATGCGCGCTGCGTGGAGTTCAAGCGGCTGTAGCACAAGGCGCTGGCGGCGGCGACGGCGACCTCGATCCACATGGCGGGGCCGGGGAAGTTCTTCCTGACGGGTACAATGTGCGGATATCGTCGACCTGCCGATGCTGAAGGACTACATGCAGCAGATGGTGAAGATGAGTCCGCTGCAGAGATACTCGCTGGAGATCGTTGAGGAGAGCCCAGAGATGCGGGTGATCGGGTCGGCGGTCAGCGCGGAGCAGGCGGCGGGGGTTTAAGGAAGTAGTGAAGTTGCGATTTGTTTCGTTCGGTCTGCTGTTCGGCTTGCTGGCGTGTGGTGTCGCTTGTGCTCAGGAGTTGGATGCAGATTCGGATCGAGTCTTCGTCTCTCATCTCAAATGGGAGAAGGTAGCTGGCGCGCCGCATAATGAGAAGCTGCGATATGCCGATGGAACGCTGGTAATTTTGTATCTTGAGGGCGTTTACGCAGAGGTTACCGCATCGTTCATCCAGACGAATTCGAAACAACCTGTCGGTTTGAACCTGAACGAGGGTTTTATTATTCGTCTGGGAAAGTGGAGCCGCACGGATGATGAGAGCCTGATTCGGATTGAGAGCCGGGAAGTTGTCCGGGAGAAACAAGTTCGGGTGCTTTCATGCAAGGAGAACTCAAGCGGACATGTCTGCGCGCCCGCAACTGAGACACTTCCCGGGCCTTTGATCTCTCATACTTGCCGGCTGGAACAACAGTCGCTGACTCACATTGCAGGCACGATTGTCTGTAATGGTGGCTTGATTGTGGCGCATCCGCAGAAGCCAATTCATCTTGCCGACTTTCCTGATATCGTTCGGCGGCTTGTCGCTCAACAACATTGAGAGCGTTGCTATAGTGTTGGCGTGAACCGACTGATTGCTTTCTCGATCGCTATTCTTGTCTGCGCGCAGGGTATCGCCCAGACTCCTTTACCTTCCTCGCCGCGGCGCGGTCCATTGATGCTCGGGGCGGCTTGGTATCCAGAGCAGTGGCATGAGGCGCAGTGGGAGTCGGATCTGGCGCTGATGGAGGCGGCGCACATCAACTTTGTGCGGATCGCGGAGTTTGCCTGGAGCACCATGGAGCCCAAGGAAGGCGACTTCCAACTTGATTGGTTGGAACGCGCCGTTCGCGCGGCCGAGAAGCACCACATCGCGGTCGTGTTAGGAACTCCTTCGGCGGCGCCGCCTGCGTGGCTGACGCAGAGATATCCGGAGACCCTACGGACAAAAGAAGACGGCCGCAAGGACGAGCATGGTAATCGGCAGCAGTTTGACTGGTCGAATGCGAAGTATCGCGAACTGGCTGGCAAGGTCGCCGAGAAGATGGCGGAGAAGTTCGGCCATGACAAAAATGTGATCGGCTGGCAGATCGATAACGAGTACGCGAACGAAAGCTACGGCGAAGCGACGCAGAAGCAGTTCCAGGATTGGCTAAAGAAGAAGTATGGCTCGCTGGACGAGCTCAACAAGCGGTGGACGACGGCGTACTGGAGCGAGACGTATCAGGATTGGAGTCAGATTCCAATTGAAGAGAAGTACGGAAATCCGGGGCTACTCCTGAACTGGAAGGAGTTTGTCTCGGACACCTGGCGTAGTTACCAGAAGGTGCAGCTGGATGCGATTCGCGCGCACGCAGAGCCGCGGCAGATCATCACGACGAACATGATGGGCTGGTTCGATGCGTACGACCACTACACCGTCTCGCAGGACCTGGATTTTGCCTCATGGGACAACTATGTGGGGTCGGGTCACCTGGACTTTGTGCGCAACGGCGCGACGCACGATCTGACGCGCGGATTTCTGCGCAAGAACTTCTGGGTGATGGAGACGCAGCCGGGCTTTGTGAACTGGCACGCGAACAACAACTCGCTGGACAAGGGCGAGGTGCGGGCGATGGCGTGGCACGCGATCGGACATGGCTCGGAGGCCGTCGAGTACTGGCAGTGGCGAAGTGCGCTGAATGGGCAGGAGCAGTATCACGGCGTGCTGGTTGGGGCGGATGGGACGCCGGTTCCGCTCTATGACGAGGTGAAGCAGCTAGGTGCGGAGTTCGAGAAGGCGGCGCCGATACTTGCTGGGACGACGGTGAAGTCCGAGGTTGCGGTGCTGAATGACTATGAGAGCCGCTGGGCGATCAACTGGCAGCGGCATAACCGAGCATACGATCCGATAGATGCGCTGGTGAGCTACTACGGCCCGCTGCGGGCGCTGGCGCGGTCGGTGGATGTAGTGGCAGATACGGCTCCTTTGGGTGGGTACAAACTGGTAGTGGCTCCTGCGCTGAATGTGCTGACACCTGCAGCGGTGAAGAATCTTGAAGCGTATGTACGGGGTGGCGGCCACTTGGTGCTGGGTCAGAGAAGCGGGATGAAGGACGCGGACAACAGCCTTTATCCCCAACGACAGCCGGGGCCGCTGACTGAACTGCTCGGAGCGCGGGTGGAGCAGTGGTACGCGCTGGATAAGGATGTTCCGTTGGAGGGTGACTGGGGCGCGGGGCAGGGAACGATGTGGGCGGAGCTCCTTGGCGTGAAGGCTCCGGACACGAAGGTGCTGATGCGTTATGGCAAGAGCAATGGCTGGTTGGATGGTCAGGCAGCTGCCGTTACACGCAAGGTTGGCAAAGGATCCATCACATACATAGGTGCGTGGCTAGACGATGGTGAGCGGAAGAAGGCAGCCGGATGGATGCTAAGCGAGAGCGGCGTCTCAGCGGTGATGCCGGATGTGCCTGAGGATGTTGAGGTCTCGGTGCGCGAGGGAGAAGGAAGGCACGTCGTCATCCTTGAGAACTTTGGAGAGACGAAGACGATTGCGTTGCCTCGAGAGATGACGGATGTCCTGAAGGGCGGGGCCGCGAAGAGCGTGACTCTGGAGAAGTATGGAGTTGGCGTGTTTCGCTACTGAGACAGTGACGGCTCATAGGAGTGAGCCAAGAAATTGATGCTGGTTCCCGACATCTCAATGGTTGCCGAGGAGCTTCCGAGAATCTCGCCGTCAGCCTGAACGACGAGCGGGGTCTTGTATTGAATCCCAGCGACTGGGCTGCACTCCACTCGAATGACATCTTCGTAGCGCGCCGGTGAGTCGGTCCGAGCGGGTCGATCGCGACGTCCTTCTCCTCGCACGAGCGCTGCGAAGGACGCTTGCGCGAGGTGAAGACGTGAAGTTCCCTCAACGCTGGCGAGGCGAAGGAACGGTAGATGGAATCCCCCACCAGGGCGCCATAGGTTGAGTTGAGCGACGCGGACGGCGATCATCTCGCTGGCTTGACGCTCGACGATGTCACCGGCAACGGTGGTGATCTTCATGCTGAAAGGTTGGATCGGATGAGTGGCCAGGATTTCAAGTCCTGCGCCAAAGTAGGCGATGCGTCCCGCGGTGTGCTTGCCGTAGCGGCGAGCGGCGGACATCATGGCGGCGTGGCCTCCAATCCCTGCCGACATCGCGAAGAGCCAGCTTTGCGGTTCGGCAGCGCCGTTAACGGTGATTTTGCCGAGGGGAACGGACAGCGGTGTGGCGGAGGTGAGCCAGTGGGCTGCCGCGACTGCGTTGCGGGGGATGCCGAGGTTCTGCGCGATGATGTTGCCTGTGCCGAAGGGGATGATGCCGATGGGTACGGCTGAGCCGCCTAGGCCTTGCAGGGCTTCAAAGACGGTGCCATCACCGCCACAGACGATGACGGCATCGAAGGCGTCTGCGGCGGCCTTGCGGGCTATCTCGATACCTTCGCGGTTTGGGCCGGTCTGGCGAATCTCGGTCGAGATCTGAGCCCGCTCGAAGACTTCTTGCATACGCGCCAGTTTGCGCGGTCCAAGTGAGCGGAAGACAGGATTTACGAGGAGCAGAAACCGGCGCACGCAAACAATCGTACTGATTTCGCTGCCGCCCGAATGAATTACTTCTGGCAGGTGGGGCAGAAGTGGGTGCTGCGGCCCCCGATGACGATGCGCTCGATGGGGGTCTTGCAGGTGCGGCAGGGTTGGCCGGTGCGGGAGTAGACGCGGTGGTGGAGCTGGAAGAAGCCGGCGACACCTTCGGCGTCGACGTAGTCCGAGACTGAGGAGCCGCCGAGTTTGATGGCTTGCTTTGAGGACTTTCTGCAGCGCGGTGCGGAGGCGGGTGAGTTCGTCGCGGGTGAGGCGTCCGGCGTGGCGGCGGGGGCGGATGCCGGCGTGGTAGAGGGCCTCGTCGGCGTAGATGTTGCCGACGCCGTGGAGGAGGGACTGGTTGAGGAGCGCGGCCTTGATGGGGGTCTTGCGGTTGCGGAAGAGGGCGATGAAGTCTTCGAGCGGGATGGTGAGGGGTTCGCGGCCGGGGCCGGTGTACGCGTCCCGTGGAGACGGAGAGCCGGCCGAAGCGGCGGGGGTCGACGAAGCGGAGTTCTTTGCCCCCGCTCAGGGTGAGGATGGCGTGGGTGTGGGGCGGGATGCGGGGTGTCGGGGGTGGAGACGAGGAGGCGGCCGGTCATGCCCAGGTGGACGAGGAACTGCGCGGGTTTGCCGTCTCGGGTCAGGTCGACGGCGATGGTTTTGCCGACGCGGTGGACGCGGTCGATGCGGGAGTCCGGTGAGGACCTCGGCGATCTCTGAGGGTGGAGACTTGAAGGTCTGGGGCTTGTTACTGGTCCAGACGGAGAGGATGGTCTGGCCGTGGACGCGTTGGTGGACGCCGTTGGCGACGGTTTCGACCTCGGGAAGCTCGGGCATGCTTTTTCGAGTATAGGCGTGGCCTTCATGGGGACAGGTTTGCGATTCGATGCTACCGACGAGTGAGTTATCGCTATACTTGCTGCGCTGATGAAGAGACAGATTTTGATGTGTGCGCTTTTGAGTGGCGTTGTGGCGAGTGCGGGTGCCGAGACGCTGGTGGTAGCGAATCAGCATGACCAGAGTCTGAGCCTGATCGATACGGCCTCGGGTAAGGTGGTGGCGACGTTCCGGTGGGTGGGGTGACGGGGCATGAGGTGCCGCTGTCTCCGGACGGGAAGACGGCGTATGTGCCGATCTACGGCGATGCCGGCGTGGGGCGCGCGGGGACGGATGGCAGCGAGATGTCTGTGATCGATCTGGCGAGCAAAAAGATTGTGGGCAAGGTCGACTTTGGGCATGGGGTGCGGCCGCACTGCGCGGTTTGGGACCCGAATACCGGCATGCTGCTGGTGACGACGGAGATGGACAAGACGGTGAGCATCATCGATCCGAAGACGCTGAAGATCGTCGGTACGGTTCCGACGGGGCAGGAGCAGTCGCACATGCTGGCGCTGTCGGCGGACGGCAAGCGCGGCTATACGGCGAACGTTGGGCCGGGAACGGTATCGGTGCTGGATATTCCCGGGACGTAAGACGCTGGCGGTGATTCCGATCTCGGGGAATACGCAGCGGATCGCGATCTCGCGTGACGGAAGCATGGTGTTTACGGCTGACCAGACGAAGCCGCAGCTGGCGGTGATCGATACGGCGACGAACAAGGTGAAGACGTGGGTTCCGCTGCCGTCGGAGGGGTATGGGACGGCGACGACTCCCGATGGGACGATGGCTGCTGGTGACGCTGCGGACCCAGAAGCAGGTTGCGGTTGTCGATCTGAAGACACTGAAGGTGGCGAAGACGATTGATGTTGGTGATGGACCGTCGGAGGTTCTGGTGAGTCCGGATGGAAAGAAGGCTTATGTGGCTTGCAATTTCTCGAACCAGGTTGCGGTGATCGATCTTGCGGCTGGAAGGTGGAGAAGACGATTGCAGCCGGGCAAGTTTGCCGATGGGATGGCGATGGCGAGGTAGCCCCTCCCCCGTCAATTTTCGCGTAAATGATCATTCCAAAAGGGATAGGCTCGTACTTCGGTAGTATTTGCTTGTTCAGATGCCGCCATAACAGAGCACAAACGAAGACCCGGCCTTATGGCCGGGTCTTTTTCTTATCCCTGATTTAAGAGTAGCAGGCGGTGTCAAGCTTTCCGGTGTGGAAATGGGGGTTGCGGGCGCGTCGTTGTTGAACGAGATGCGATGTCACCAGATTTGTTTAGTGTCCGCTAGGCGAAGGATGGGCAGGAGGCTGGAGTAGTCGTCGGTCCAGAGGCGGAGGTTGGGTTTGGTGGGGATCTGGTCGGCGAAGGAGGCGACCTCGGGCTGGGTGAAGAAGGTGGGGTCGGCGGTCATGAGGACCCATCGGCGCGGAACTCTCCGCGGGCGTCGACGGTGCCGGTGACGACGTTGCGGACTTCGAGGTGAGCGCTCTTCGCGAGAAGCGCGAGCTGGGGCGGCGAGGTCGAGGTACTGGTTGGAGACGTGGAAGGCGAGGATGCCGTTGGGCGTCAGGTGCTTGAGATAGAGCTGGAGGGCCTGGGTGGTGAGCAGGTGGAGCGGGATGGCGTCGCCGGAGAAGGCGTCGATGGCGAGGACGTCGAACTTGCTGGGCGGCGAGCTCGGCGGTCGAGTGAGGTGCGGGCGTCGCCGGGAACGACGGTGATCTGTGCGGCTGAGTCGCGGATGTAGGTGAAGAGGTTGCGTGCGATGGGCTCGACCTTTGGGTTGATCTCGTAGAAGCGGATGCGGTCGCCGGGATGGCCGTAGGCGGCGAGAGTTCCGGCGCCGAGGCCGATGACGCCGATGTTACGGGGGCGCGGGTCGGGTGTGAGTCATCATTGGGGCCGCGTGCGTTACAGCAGAAGCGCAGGGCGAGGCCGATGCCGGAGTCGGTGGCGTAGTAGGTGGTGGGGATGTGGCTCGAAGCCGGGGTCAAAGATCTGGGTGCCGTGCTGGATGGCTCCGTGGAGCAGGGTTCGCATGGGGCGTGCACTCGGGCGCGTCGGTCTGCGTGACGCGGAGGGTGCCGTAGAAGTTGCGGACCTGAAGCGAGGGCCTGCTGCGCATAGGTGCGGTGCAGCGCGATGGCGAGGACGAAGAGGAGGACGCTGGCCGTCGTCCAGAGAAGACGCGTTGCGGCCAGCCGTCGCTCCAGGTGGCGGCGAAGCGCGAGCAGGGCAGTGGCGAAGAAGGCGAGGGCGAGGTCGTAGTTGGGGAGAAGAGCAGAGGGAAGGCGATGGCGACGAGAAAGGTTCCGGTGGCTCCTCCGGCGGCGATCAGAAGGTAGAAGAGAGTGGTCTCGGAGGCGCGCTGGGGACGCAGAGCATAGGTTTCGGCGTGGCAGAAGAGGCAGGCGACGAAGCACTCGAAGAGGAAGAAGCCGATGGTGAGGAGGATGGGGAGGGAGAAGTCGGTCTTGGAGAGCGCGTAGCCGAGACTGGCGAGCATGACGACCAGGATGCGAACGACGAAGCCGCGGCGGTAGAAGGCGGGGCGATCGAAGGCGAGGATGAAGGTGAGGAGATAGATGGCGAGGGGAAGAATCCAGAGCAGGGGGATGGCGGCGATGTTGATGGTGATGTGCGCGGTGACGGCGGCGAGTTGCATGGCGGCGGCCATCGGGAGGAGAAACCAGAGCCAGCGGTGGTGCGAGGAGCGGGTGGGGCGTCGTCTTTGCGGCTGCGGATGGCGCGGAGTCGGCTCGTGGTTGGCGGTGAGGATGCAGAGAAGGAGCGACAGAAGGATGAAGCCCGCGGACCAGAGGATGCGCTGGGTCTTGAGGGTGAGATGGGGCTCGATGAGGGTGGGGTAGGCGAAGAGAGCGAGCAGGGAGCCGGTGTTGGAGAGAGCGAAGAGCCGGTACCAGACGGGTGCGGGCTTGCCGTCGGACGTCGGCTTCGCGCTGCGAGAGCCAGAGCTGCAGGAGAGGGCTGGTGGAAGCGAGGAGGAGAAAGGGAAGGCCGATGGTGCGGGTGAGGGTCCAGAAGATGGTGAGGACGGGGTGGTCTGCGCTGTTTGTTCGTGACGCCGAAGACGATGCCGAAGACAGAGCGCGACGAGGGCGAGCACGCGATGACGACGATATGAGTCCGTCGCTGGCAGCGGCGTGCCGGCTTCGCGGTCGCTGGTGAGCCAGTGGGCGTAGAGATAGCCGAGCAGAAGCGTAGTCTGGAAGAAGACGAGGCAGGTGAGCCAGACCGCGGAGGAGCCTCCGAGGACGGGGAGGAGCTGCTTGGCGGCGAGCGGCTCGATGAGGAAGAGGAGAAAGGCGGAGAGAAAGGCGGTGGTTCCGTAGAGAAGGCGGGTTGAGGGCATGAATGAGTGACCGGCAGGGTATTGCGGAAGCATACTTCACAAGCTTTCCGAAGCGAGCAGTAAAGTGCCTCGAGCTTCGAGAAATGCGCCGGACCTACAGCGGCGGGAGCGCAAACCAGGAGCGATGGAATTTCCGCTCAGAACTCTAAAGAAGTCATGACGAAGTGATGGTTAGAGGCGATTGATGTCTTCGGGATCGAGGATGGTCTTGGGGTAGCCGTTGCGGGCTACGGCGAGCATGGCGCGACCGATCTGCTCGGTGGTGGTGATGTATTTGGGGAGCCGGTCTTTGAGGTGCAGTGTGAGTGGGGCGATGAGGTTGTAGATGAGTTGATAGAGCCGCGTCTTGGAACGGATGCCGTGGAGCGGCTGGATGAAGCCGGGCCGGAACATGTAGGCAGCCTTGAAGGGCAGACGGAGGAGGGCGTTCTCGGTGCGGCCTTTGACGCGTGCCCACATGGTGCGGCCTTTTTCAGTGGAGTCGGTGCTGGCTCCGGAGACGTAGATGAAGGTCATCTGCGGATTGAGCGGCGCGATGGTGCGGGCGAAGGAGAGGGTGAGGTCGTAGGTGAGTGCGGTGTATTTTTCTTCGGACATCCCGACGGAGGAGACTCCGGTGCAGAAGAAGCAGGCGTCGTAGCCGGAGAGTTCGGGTTCGTTGCCGGCGAGGTTGGCGATGTCGGGGACGATGAGTTCGCGGAGCTTGGGGTTTTGCTGGTGCACGGAGCTGCGGGCGATGGAGAGAACTTCGGTGACGCCGGGATCGAGGAGGGATTCGCGAAGGACTCCCTGGCCGACCATGCCGGTTGCTCCGGTGAGGATGATGCGCATAGGGGGATCTTACCGGACGCGATATGATGGTTGAGGCGCTTGTGCGTCCGGAGCCATCCGGTGAGCGTCGTCATCCGGCCAGCAACCAATCCTTTTGGAGAACATAACCGTCGTGAGTCAACCCAAATCAGCGGTCATTTTGGGTGCCCAGTGGGGCGATGAGGGCAAAGGCAAGATTGTGGACGTGCTGTCGGAGAAGTTCTCCGTCGTGGCGCGCTATGCGGGCGGCCACAACGCCGGCCACACGGTCATCATCAAGGGCAGGAAGTTTGTGCTGCAGCTGATTCCGTGCGGCGTTCTGCGGCCGGGGTGCAAGGGTGTGATCGGCAACGGCGTGGTGCTCGACCCGCACGGCGTTTCTGGGCGAGGTGAAGAAGCTGAAGGAAGCTGGCCTGCCGGTGGACGGGCAGCTCTTTGTCTCCAACCGGGCGCAGGTGATTCTGCCCTACCACCGCATGATCGAGCTGGCGGCCGAGACCGCTCCGGGGCGCACGAAGATCGGCACGACGCGCCGCGGCATCGGGCCGGCGTATGAGGACAAGATGCATCGCAACGGGCTGCGCGTGGTCGATCTGCTGAATCCGGCGCTGCTGCGCACGCACATCAAGAACGCCTGCCACGAGAAGAACACGATCGCGCATGCGCTGTTTGGCACCGAGCCGCTGGACCCGAAGGCGATGTACGAGGAGTATCGCGAGCTGGCCGAGCAGGTCGCTCCGTTTGTGACCGATACGGCGGTGCTGCTGAATCAGGCGCTGGACAAGGGCGGAAACGTGATGTTCGAAGGCGCGCAGGGCGCGCTGCTGGATATCGACCATGGAACCTATCCGTTTGTGACGTCGTCGTCGGCGACTGCGGGCGGAGCGGTGACTGGCACAGGCGTTGGGCCGACGCGGATCGGCACGGTGATCGGCGTGACCAAGGCTTATGTGACGCGCGTGGGCGAAGGGCCGTTCCCGACGGAGATTCACGATCGACTCGGCGACCTGCTGCGTGCGCGCGGGCAGGAGTATGGCGCGGTGACCGGGCGTCCGCGGCGCTGCGGCTGGCTGGATCTGCCGCTGCTGCGCTACAGCAACATGATCAACGGCACCGAGTGGCTGGTGGTCACCAAGATGGACGTGATGGATGAGTGCGAGGAGATTCCGGTCTGCACGCACTACAAGATCGACGGCAAGGTGACGGACGTGATTCCGGCCGATATGCGCGGGTTCGACGTCGATCGAGCCGGTCTACACGACGCTGAAGGGCTGGAAGGCGTCGACCGAGGGAATTACGGAGTGGGACAAGCTGCCGAAGCTGGCGCAGGAGTACCTGACGTTCCTGGAGAAGGAGTCGGGCGCGAAGATCGGAATGGTTTCGACCGGGCCGGATCGCGAACAGACGATGACGCTGCCGGAGTTTGACGCGGCGCTGAAGGGATAAGGGGCTGAGCGATGGTGAGTTTTACGGTGCGGATGCGTTTGACCGAGCGGACCGTGAAGAGATTGCGGAGATGCTTGCGCAGCTGACGGACGGCGTCGCGCAAGGAGCCGGGATGCGTGAGCTATATCGCCGCATTTTGTTGAAGGGGAGACCGGCACGGTGCTGATTTACGAGCAGTATGCGGATGAGGCGGCGCTGGACCACCACCGCGAATGCGCCGCATTTCCATCAGTATGCCATCGGCGGGCTGTATCAGAAGATGCTGGAGCGGCAGCTGGAGAACCTGACGGCCGTCTGCTAAGAGTTTCGCTGGATTGTGCTGGTCCAGCGTCTTATGGTTCAGCGCTGCGTACAACTAAAGTTCTTTTGACTCGGTGCGCCGAATCGGTCTAGTATCCGGTACGCCTATGGTTCGCCGAGTCTCCATTTCGACGTGGTTCAACCTCCTCTGCCGTCTCGTCCTCTGTGATGATGGCGGTGGTCCTGCTGACGTGCTTTGTCGCCCTGATGAGCGCAACAGGCGCAGGCCGCGAACAGAAGCACGAAAAGAAGCATGATGTCAAGAAGCAGGTGGAGGCGCTGGAAGAGCAGTGGCGGAAGGCGCAGCTTGCTGGCGATGTCGCCACGATGGAAAGCATGCTGTCGGACGATTTCATCGGCATCTCGATGTCTGGCCAGGTGAATACAAAGGCGCAGCAGCTGGACCGGATGCGGACGCGCAAGCTGGTGCGTCACCAAAATCGACCTGAGCGACATGAAGGTGAAGCTGGTGGGCTCCGTCGCGATTGTGACCTGCCAGGCCGAGGTGGAAGGAACAAGCGAAGGCGCTTCGGTGAAGGGGACGTATCGCTACACGCGGGTCTATCAGCGTCTGCCGTCGGGGGAGTGGAAGATCACCAGCTTTGAGGCGACCCGGATTCAGCCGCGTCGACCGACCCGAGGAGAAGACAAGCGGATCGTCCGACCCAAAGCCAGGCAGATCCGGTCGAGGAGCCACGATTCGGTTGAAGCAAGGTCTCTTCGATCGAGCAAATGAAAAAGACCCTGCCGCTAGCAGGGTCTTTTGATCTTCGCGATGAGTTCTCAGGCGGTTCTGACCGAAGCCTGTATCGAGTGGTCTTGACGGCTCTGGTCTTGATGGCGAATGTTTCGGTTGCCGAGACCGGCAGATTCAACGCGAGAAGCCTGCGAAAGAGAGAGCGAGTCGCGCCAGTAAGGCGTGCATCCTCGGATTCGTGGGGAAAGAGAGGAAGATGTGCTTCCGGAGTTCAGCACTGCGACGGCCGGAGTACTGGTATGAGGTAAGGACGCGGCTCGGGGAGAGCGTGTTCCGCTGACTGACGGCGGAGCATCGTACGACTCGGGCCGAACGGAGGACGGAGGGATCTTGGGAAGGATTGTCATAGAGAGCCCTCTGAACTGCGATTTTTATCCCTGGTCTACATAGGGGTTGATCTAGGGTTCGATGTAAGCGTTGCTCTGGCGGCGTTGCATCTTCTGCGAGTGCTACACGAAGTTTACTCCATGTTACATCCAGCGGCTCAGGAAGTACACGGGTTTCTGCAGTGATGGTCATAAAGTTGGTATCGCCGATCCACCGTGGCAGAACGTGCAGGTGAATATGGTCCGGCGACACCTGCGCCGGCGGCTTCGCCAAGGTTCATGCCCAGGTTGATGCCGTCGGGACGGTAGACGCTGCGAGAGCGAGTTCGACTCGCTGGGCGAGATCGATCATCTCGTGGGCGGCGTCGGGCGGAGCTGCGGCGAGCGAGTCGATATGCAGGTAGGGCAGGATCATCACATGGCCGGTGGCGTACGGATAGGCATTCAGGCAGATAAAACAGTGCTGACCGCGATGGACGATGTGGGCGGCACGTTCCGCGGTCTCAGGCGGCATGCCCTGGGCGATGGCGTAGTCGGCGGCGGCGATCATGTTGCAGAAGACACAGTGCTTGTCCTCGGCAGCCGGCCAGGCGGCGAGTTCCGGGGGAACCCCGGTGCGGGCCTGCGGGTCGCTTCGGGTGATGTAGCTATAGCGCCAGGGGGTCCAGAGATGATCCATATTGAGCGCGAGTATAGCGGGCATGAAGGACTTAGGCGGCAGGAAGAAATACGGGAGTCTCGTCGAGTCGCGATACGAGCCTGCTGCGATATGACAGTGGCGATGAAATTGCTGTTTCAGAGCGAGGTTCGGTTGACGTATCAGGATCAAAGTTCTATCGTTATAAGCGAGCCACTGCGTGTGGGACCCAAGTGCAGCCGCTCCTCTGCAAGATGAAATTCCTTCCTGCCTGCGAGCTCGATTGGGAATTGAAGATCAGCCATCATTGCGATGGCTGAGCGTTCCTGAAAGAAGCGTCGCCTGCGATGGAACGAATTCTTGGGTCCCGGAGTCCGCAATCACATGGTAGAAAACCATCATTCCGACCAAACCGAGAGCAAACCCCTGACCACCGAACTGGAAGTCCTAGCGCCCGAAGCGACAGCCGAGAACAACGAGCTGTCTTCCGAATCCACCTCTAACCAGCAGCATGAGATCGCCCAGCCGGCATCGAGCGCCACCAGCGCGGAGACACAGCCTTCAACGGTTGCTGTTGCCGCCGAAGGCTCCGAAGAGCCGGACTACGACGCAGCCGACTTTGCTGCGGCACTGGCCAACTTTGACCGCGAGCAGGCGGCCGAGACCGCAGCTGCGCAGAACCTGACCGCCGAAGAGGTCATCGTCACCGGCACCGTCGTCAAGATCACCGACAAGCATGTTGTTGTCGACATCGGGCTCAAGTCCGAAGGCCTCATTCCGCTGGAGCAGGTGCTGGACATCAACGGCGCGTCCGAAGTTCAAGGCCGGCGACTCAGGTTGAGGTTGTGGTCGAGCGCGAGGAGCCCGAAGGCGGCTACCTGGTCAGCTACGAGAAGGCTCTGCGCCACAAGGTCTGGGACAAGCTCGAAGCAGGCTGCCAACGACAAGACCCCGGTCAAGGGCATGGTTCTCGAGCCGCGTCAAGGGTGGCCTGACCGTCGATATCGGCATCAAGGCGTTCCTGCCCGGCTCGCAGGTCGAGGTTCGCCCGGTCCGCAATCTCGACGGCTACATCGGCACGGAGATCGAAGTCCGCGTCATCAAGCTGAACAAGAAGCGCGGCAACGTCGTCATCACCCGCAAGGAGCTCCTCGAAGAGGAGCAGAACGCCAAGAAGTCCGTCACCCTCGCGACCCTCGAAGAGGGCAGCGTCCTCACCGGAACGGTGAAGAACCTGACCGACTACGGCGCATTCGTCGATCTGGGCGGCCTCGATGGCCTGCTGCACATCACCGACATGAGCTGGGGCCGCCTGACGCATCCCCGCGACCTGGTCAACGTCGGCGACGAGATCCAGGTGAAGGTGCTGAAGTTCGACAAGGACAAGCAGCGCGTCTCGCTCGGCTTCAAGCAGCTGACGCCTGATCCGTGGCTCGATGCGACCGAGCGCTACCCGATCGGTGCGCAGGTTCGCGGCCGCGTTCTCTCGGTCACCGACTACGGCGCGTTCGTCGAGCTCGAGCAGGGCATCGAAGGACTCGTTCACGTCTCCGAGATGACCTGGTCGCAAGCGGATGAAGCACCCGTCGAAGATGGTCAAGCCCGGCGACGAGGTCGACACCATCATCCTGAGCGTCAACCCGAACGACCGCCGCATCTCGCTCGGCATGAAGCAGCTCCAGGACAATCCCTGGGAGCAGCTCGAGGACAAGTACCCGACCGGTGCCATCATCGAAGGCCGCGTTCGCAACCTGACCGACTTCGGCGCCTTCATCGAGATCGAGGACGGCATCGACGGCCTGGTGCACGTCTCGAACCTGAGCTGGACCAAGCGCATCAAGCATCCCTCCGAAGTCCTGAAGAAGGGCGAGAAGGTCAAGGCTATCGTTCTCGGCGTCGAGCCCGAGAATCGCCGCCTGTCGCTCGGCGTCAAGCAGCTGCAGCCGGATGTCTGGGATACGTTCTTCGCTCAGCATCGCGTTGGCGACGTCATCAAGGGCAAGGTTCTGCGCACCGCGCAGTTCGGCGCCTTCGTTGAGATCGCCGAAGGAGTCGAGGGCCTCTGCCACGTCTCCGAAGCAGTCGGACGAGAACGACAAGCCGGTGAAGCTGGATGTTGGCTAAGAGCACGAGTTCAAGATCGTCAAGATGAACCAGGAAGAGAAGAAGGTCGGCCTGAGCATCCGCGCCGTTGGCGAAGAAGCCAGCCGCGCCGAGGTGGAGAGCTACAAGGAGCGCGAGAAGTCACAAGGGCTCCTCGTCTTCTTCATCCTCATCAGCAGCAGCACCACGCTGGGCGATCTGATCAACTGGAAGCGTTCCGAGTTCGGCGAGTAACGGAACTAATTCGAAGCAAGCAGAAGGGCCGCCCGATGGGCGGCCCTTCTAGTGTTTGATGTCATGGTCGACGTTTTACGGTCTTCCAACTGCGAGTGAGCAGTTAAGCCGAAAGACTATGCATCGCGGCCGGTGAAGGAGTGTCCAACTCGGGGGTCATCTTAGCTGACGCGCGGCGCATGACCTCGAGCTCTGCGGGAGCGAAGAGCTCCGGCGGAATCCCGCCGATCGCCACATAGCCAGGATCGTCGCCAAGCGCCATCGAGATCTGGTTCCAGCGAAGGAAGGGCGAGGTGGTAGGAAGCACGATGAACCGGCGCTTCGGCTCCGGGAAGGCGAAGTAGGCCGACCAGATGCAGAGCGTCAGACAGATGGCAACTCCGTTGATCACGTTGATCTCGGAGTACATGTCTGAATTGTGCGCGAGCCATGCAGAGCGAACAAGATCGGTTGCCGCCAGGAAGCCGAGGCCGAAGCTGACTCCAAAGATACGGCTCTTATACGAGAGTCCCATCGGACGAATCGCGAAGCAGACAAACAGCAGCAGGCACAGAGTAAGAATGCTGGAGGTCTGCTGAAGCTGCGTAACCATCGCGACCATGAACTTGGTTCCGGTCAGATGCGGAGTAAGTGCCACGCCAATCGCCACCGCGACAGAGATGGCTGCGACCCAACGGAACACAAGCATTCCCAGCGTCTGCAGGCCCTTCAAGGGAGCCATCGCCAGCTTGAAGATGCTGTAGATGACGAGCAGGGAAAGAATTGCTTCGAGCGCGTAGCTCGTCCAGTACACGTAGAAATAAATTTGATATGCCAGATGGCGCTCAATTCCGCGAGCGCAGAAGAAAAGCAAAGGCAGGCAAATCAGCGACGACAAAATCTTCACAGATAGAAGTGACACGAGGAAGACAAACTTCTTGGCCGCTTTACTCCGCAGCAGCATCGCCAGCGCGACACCGCAGAGAATCGGTTCCAGATAGGAGAGAAGATCAAGGAGGAAGTTTTGTGTCATGTGCCCGTCTCCGTACGACGACTTGCATCAGGCTAGCCGAAGCGGGAGACGGAATACAACCTTTATTTACGCGAACATGCAAAATCTTTCGGGGTGTTTCCCGAGTGCCGAACTTATCGTCCGGCACCCATGCCGCAAGCATTTGGATCGTCTGGCGCGCACATAGGAGTGGGGAGGGCGCTATTCTTGGCAACCGTGACCTTAGAGGTGGACGCAGAAGAAACCTGGGTGGATGCGACAGCTCCGGTGAAGACGAGGGCGGCAACTACTGTACGAACGATGATTTTCATGTCTTATCCTATTGATATTTATGTGTTTAATAACGGGGTCTTACTTATCGTCCAGCGCCCATGCCACAAGCATTCGGATCGTCGGGAGCGCACATCGGAGTGGGGAGAGCGCTGTTCCTGGCAACGGTGACCTTAGTGGTTGAGGCCGAAGAGATCTGGGTGGAAGCGACGGCACCGGTGAGGACGAGGGCGGCAACTACTGTGCGAACAATGATTTTCATGACTTATCCTATTGGTATGAAATGGTTTACTGAACTTTGATTAGCTTCCTTACCGGCCAGCACCCATGCCACAAGCATTCGGATCGTCGGGAGCGCACATCGGAGTGGGGAGAGCGCTGTTCTTCGCGACAGCGACTTTGGAGCTGGAGGCGGATGACGAGGCCTGAGTGGAGGCGACTGCACCGGTGAGGACGAGGGCGGCGACGCTGCGCGAACAATGAGCTTCATAATTTGGATTACCCCTAAAGTTGTATTTACTTCGAAAGATTTCGCTGGACAGATCAGCTGAAGTAACCATAAGATGTGTTTGAATGTAAGTCCAATAGAATGAAATATATATACGAATATATACTCATTTATGTTACTGAAGTAACATGACGAATTGGGGATGCGCAAGTATCTGCGAGGAGTCCCGGCGGTGCATTACCGTCGATTTAAGCTCAACAATTGAGATTGAAAGCGTCGAACAGACACTCCTCAGCCAACGGGTGCAAGTTACACGGGACCGCGATATCACGGCTGCCTCGCACTTAGAACGTGCAACGTGGGCGCCAAGAATCTGAGGCTGCGTTACGAAAGTGATTGGTGTCCGTTGAGGTCCCAAAAGATGCAGCAAAATGCCTACCGTATGGCCTCGAGTGGGCCATACGGCGTTTTTGCGGTCTAACTATTTAGGAAAATCAGGCTTGTGCTGAAGTGGAGGGAGGAACTTCTGGGGCGCCTGCGGCCTTTGCCGGGGCAGCCGCGGGCTTCTTAGGAGCCTGTTCTGCCTTCTTGGAGGGCGCCAGGATGGCGTGCAGCGTTGTTCCTTCCATGCGCGGCATAAACTCGACCAGGCCGGCTTCGCCGATGTCGGTGATCAGGCGGTTGATGATCTTGTAGCCGAGGTCGCGGTGGGCCATCTGGCGGCCTTTGAAGCGCAGGGAGGCCTTTACCTTGTCGCCGTCGTCAGGAAGCGAACAGCCTGGTTCTTCTTGGTCTGGTAGTCGTGCTCGTCGACCGTGACGGAGAACTTGACCTCTTTGATGACGATGACCTTCTGCTTCTTGCGCGCGGCGCGGTCGCTCTTGTCCTTCTCGTAGAGAAACTTGCCGTAGTCCTGAATCTTGCAGACGGGAGGCACGGCGTTCGGGGAGATCTCAACCAGGTCAAGCGAGCGCTCGCGGGCCATCTTGAGGGCCTCAAAGGGCGCCATGACGCCAAGTTGTTCGCCGTTCTCGTCGATGACGCGGACCTCGCGGGCGCGGATTCGTTCGTTGGTGCGGATAAAGGACTTTGCGGAACGTTTATCGATCGGTGGAATAGGTCGCCTCCACAGCGGGCACTCAAGGCCCGCCATGCGTAAATGTTATGGGTTTACAGCGCACCATAGACGGGATACGCCGCACGCTGAAGTATAGCATTTATAGGATGCAGGCTGTGCATCGCGGTGATGCGTTGAGTACGACGATCCGATCGTGCTGAACTGGTTCAAATGAGGTGCCGTAACCGGTGGATCTGAGAAGAGACGCATGCCTCTCAACTTTGTGTATTGTAGGAGCGGTATGGCAGCCAGCATTGCCCGACCCGGTTTGTAACAACAAGAGAGGAACAGAACGAATGAAGCGTCGCATTTTGCTTGTGGATGACGAGGTAGCGGTACTGCTGACTCTCAAGGCGGTCCTCGAGATCAATGGTTTTGAGGTGGACACTGCTGCTTCAGGGCGCGAGGGCAAGCTGAAGCTGCGCTCGCACGAGTACCACATGGTGATCAGCGACATGCGAATGGAGAACGAGCAGGCAGGAGCCGAGGTGATTGCAGCAGCGCGAACCGCGCCCTATCAACCCGCCGTGGCCCTGCTCACGGCCTTCCCTGTAGCCGAAGAGGACTGGCAGGAGATGGGCGCCGACCGGATGCTGGTAAAGCCAATGCACACGCGGCTTCTGCTGGAGCAGATTGACCGCCTGATGGACTCCCACAGTCGCAAGGCTCAGAACGTCACACCGGCTGACGCGAAGTCAAAGCCCGCTGCAAAGAAGGCCGCCAAAAAGAGCGCGCCAAAGAAGCTTGTGAAGGCAGGCACGCCCAAGAAGACGATCACCCAAAAGAAAGGCTCGTCGAAGAAAGAAGCATTGCCCGCGCGTGAGTCGCGGAGTCAGCTGGTTGGTGTGGATCCTTGATGTAGTTGCGTAGCGACAGGTTGATATCCATCGCCTTGCGCACACCACTGTCCATCATGCGCAGCCAGTCCGAGCCTGGCTCCTTGAGCCCGATGGTGCCAAGCAGATAGCTGGTCTGGACGATGACCTCGAGCGCATTGCTAAGCTCGTGCGCTAGTTTGCGAATTTCGACCGCGAGATCTTCCGGGATCTTTTCCGCCGTAGGTTCAGCGGCTGATACAGCTCTGTCTTTTTGTTCATCCATGCCTGAGGTCCCTAAACTCAAATGGTGTAGACGCACTTCACCGCAAATTAGTCTAGACGTGGTTACCAGAATTGACAGGGGTAGCTGTTTTTGAAAGACTAAAAGCTCGCGGTTGCGGTGTTCGGCCTCTATGGCAGGGACGTGAACGACCGTTGCCGAAGTGGCGGAATTGGCAGACGCGCATGGTTCAGGTCCATGTACTCGCAAGGGTGTGGGGGTTCGAGTCCCCCCTTCGGCACCAAGTTTAGAAACGATAAGAGGAGCCCTTCGCGGTGCTCCTCTTTCTTTAAGTAACTTCATCAACCTGTAGAATGGATCGGTTAGCGTCAATCTGAAGTTTTGATTGATGCTGCCCTTAGAATGAGAGACATGCCTACCCACCTCGACCAGATTCTGGCTCATACTCTGTTGCAGGTGAACGCGCGCAAGGCTGCGACGGACTTTGCAGCACTGGAGCGCAAGGCGGCGGACCATACGCCCCGGGGTTTTATCGCCCACTTACGCGAGGTGGGCCGCACCGGTCCTGCCATTATCGCGGAGATCAAAAAGGCCTCGCCTTCCAAGGGACTCATTCGCAGCGACTTTTACCCTGCTGAGCTGGCGAAGGGCTTTGAGGGGTCGGGGGCGGCTGCTCTCTCCGTTCTTACCGACGAGGAGTTCTTCCAGGGCTCGCTGGCAGATCTCGAAGCGGCGTCGGCCGTGGTAAAGATTCCCTGCCTGCGCAAGGACTTTATCCTGGACCCCTTCCAGGTGCTCGAGGCACGGGCTGCGGGGGCGGATGCCATTCTGCTGATCGTCGCGGCACATACCGATGACGTGCTCAGCGATCTGCGCGACGAGGCATACAGCATTGGGCTCGACGTGCTGTGCGAGGTCCACAGCCGAGAGGAGCTGGAGCGTGCGCTCGGGCTCGGCTTTCAATTGATCGGCGTCAACAGCCGCGATCTTCGCACGTTTGTGGTTCGCCCTGAGCTGCTCTTCGAGATGGCGGTGTGGATGCCGGCGGACGTGACGATGGTGGCTGAGAGCGGTCTGCGCACAGCGTTGGAGATTGCAAAGCTGCGCGCGGCGGGGTACGACGCCTTTCTGGTTGGTGAGGCGCTGATGCGGCAGCCTGATCCTGCGGCTGCGCTGGCGCTGCTGCTTGACCGTGAGTATTCAACGGAGCGGTGAGCGATGTGGGTGAAGATCTGCGGCAACACCAACCTTGAAGACGCTGAGCTCGCAGTCGAGCTCGGCGCTGATGCTCTCGGCTTCGTCTTTGCTGAGAGCAAGCGGCATGTCAATGCGTCGCAGGTCGCTGCTATCACGTCTCATCTTCCTTCGAATGTCGAGCGCGTGGGCGTCTTCTCGAGCCGCAATGCGGAGGAGATCGCCGGCGTTGTTCGTGCCGCGGGCCTGAATGCTGTTCAGATGCATGGCGGACTCGACGTCGAACTCGCTGCCAGGCTGCGAGAGCTGCTGGGCGATGAAGTAGGACTTATCCAGGGACTTCACTGGGACGTTGGAAGCGACGGTGCGACGAAGCTGGATGCGCAGCTTCACTCGGTTGCAAGCAGTGGGACAACGGACCGCGTGCTTCTTGATTCACGCGTTGGCCAGGCCAGCGGTGGCACCGGCGTTGCGTTCGATTGGAAGGCTGCGCGCAGTGTTCTCGATCAATCGGCCGACGGTCTCCGCGTGATCGTTGCGGGTGGATTGCGTCCGGAGAATGTTGCTGAAGCAATTCTTAAGCTGAAGCCGTGGGGAGTGGATGTCGTGACTGGTGTGGAGGCATCACCTGGCAAGAAAGATCCTGCGAAGCTGGCTGCATTTCTGCAGATTGCTAAGTCAGTTGAATGACGAAGGCTCCCGCGAATCGGGAGCCTTGCATTAACCAGAGAGAAGAAAACTTTAGCGCGCTGTGTTTCCGACGCGACTGCTGCTGCGGGCCGTGGGAGTGTGAACACGAGCCTTGGGTGTGCGATCGCGGGCTGTCTGTGGGCGGATGCGTACTTCCGCAGGCCTTGGCCTCGCCACCGCGAGCATTGGGCTCAACATGAATAAAAACAGAATAGAAGCCTTCAGTTTCATATCCAGCCTTTCTATTGATACGACGCGCCGGCGCTGCAATCGGATTCAAAATTGCCGTTATGGACAACTGCCGCGGCGGATGGTGCATCTAGTATTGGCCTGAATTGGCGAAATACTACAGAAATCACATGGGCGGACGCCACTCTTTGGTCACTAGTAACCTTGGTACCCGGGCCGCCGAGACTACTCTGTCGGCTCCTCAAATGGCTGCATCTCCAGCTCTTTCACCAGAAAGGTGAACTGATCGATTGCCAGCTCCACTCGCTTTGAGAGCGGCATGCCCGCGCCGTGGCCAGCGCGAGTCTCCACGCGGATAAGCACCGGATTCGTTCCTGCCTGCGCGGCCTGCATCGCGGCGGCGTACTTGAAGCTGTGCGCCGGGAAGACGCGGTCGTCGTGGTCGGCGGTTGTGATCAGGGTCGGCGGATAGGCGACGCCGGGCTTCAGGTTATGGAGCGGTGAGTACCGATAGAGCGCGCGGAACTCTTCCTCGTTCTCACTTGGGGCGCCGTAGTCAGTACTTCCAGGCCCAACCGATGGTGAACTTGTCGAAGCGCAGCATGTCCATCACGCCAACGGAAGGAAGTACAGCTCCGAACAGGTCGGGGCGCTGAATCTCGCAGGCAGCAACGAGAAGACCACCATTACTTCCTCCGGAGATGCCAAGCTTTCGCGGAGAGGTGTAGTTCTCTGCGATGAGCCACTCCGCCGCGGCGATGAAGTCGTCGAAGACATTCTGCTTGGTCAGTTTCGTTCCGGCCTGGTGCCATGCTTCGCCGTATTCTCCGCCACCGCGCAGGCTGGGCTGTGCGTACAGGCCGCCCATCTCCATCCACAGCATGTTGGCTGATGAGAACTCGGGCCGTAGCGAGACGTTGAAGCCGCCGTATCCGTAGAGCAGGGTCGGGTTCATTCCGTCGAGCTTGAGTCCCTTCTTGTAGCTGAGGAACATCGGCACCTGCGTGCCATCCTTGCTGGTATAGAAGATCTGCTTCGTCTCGTACTGCGCCGGGTCGAACTTCAGCTTCGGCTGACGATAGATTGCGGAGCGGCGTGTCTTCATGTCGAGCCGGTAGACGGTGGCCGGTGTGGTGAAGTTGGTGAACTGGTAGAAGGTCTCAGTGTCGGTGCGCTTGCCTGCAAAGCCTACCGCGGTGCCGATGGCGGGAAGCGTGAGCCGCTCGATCAGCTCTCCATCGCGGGTGTGCAGTTCGACCATGCTCTGCGCATCGGCGAGATAGTTGGCGATAAGCGTGTCGTCGATCATGCTCACGCTGTCCAGATTGTTCTTGCTCTCCGGGATGATGGTCTTCCAGTGCTCGCGCGCCGGGATGCGTTAGGTCAACTTCGACGACGCGTCCGTTGGGCGCGTTCAACGTGGTGTGTATCCAGAAGCGCGTGCCATCGTTGTCGATCGGCGAGTAGAGCGCGTCTGCCGTTGTTGCGATGTGTACGACGGGAGCTTCAGGCAGTTCAAGGTCCTTCACTGAGAGCTCGTTGTTCGGGCTTGAGCCCTTGGTCTGGTAGATCAAAAGGTAGCGTCCGTCGTCGGTTACCGCGGCGCCAACGTTCATCTCCTTGTCGTCGGGACGATCGAAGATCAGCTTGTCTTCACTCTGCGGCGTGCCGAGCTTGTGAAAGAAGATTTTGTGAAAGTAGTTGATGGCTTTCAGCGCATCGCTCTGTGGAGCGTCGTAGCCTTCGTAGAAAAAGCCAGATCCGTCTTTCAGCCATGAGGCGGAGCTGAACTTCGACCACTCGATGATGTCGGGCAGATCGTTGCCGGTGGTGACATCGCGAACGTGCCACTTCACCCAGTCGGAGCCGGCGTCGGCGATTGAGTAGGCCGCGAGGCGGCCATCGTCCGAGATGCTGATTCCGCTGATGGCGACTGTGCCGTCGGACGACATCGTATTCGGATCGAGCAGGACATGCGGCTCGCCCCCGAGGCCTTCCTGCCAGTAGATGACGTTCTGGTTTTGCAGTCCGGAGTTATGCGAGTAGAAGTAGCGCGTGCCTCGTCGCGAGGGGGCGGTGTAGCGTTCGAAGTTCATCAGGTCCATCAGCCGCGCATGCATTTGCTCGCGACCAGGCACAGCAGTCGAGTACGCTGCGAGTGAGCTTGTTCTCTTCGTCGATCCACGCCTTCACTTCGGGAGCGTCGACGTCTTCCATCCAGCGGTAAGGATCGTTGACCTTTGTGCCGAAGTAGTCGTCGACCTGGTCTACGGTATGAGCGGTTGGATAGGTAAGCGATGTTGCGACGGCGACGATGGCATCTGTAGAAGGCGTAGTTGCTGCGAGAACCGGTTTCATCAATCGGACTATATCGCAGCGGCGAACGCTTTGCTCCCGACGTGGCGAATGATGATCGTGATTCAAACGAAGAGGCCTGGCGCGGGGGGCCAGGCCTCTTCGTCGATCCTCTGCTTACAGACCCGGGAGGTGTCAGTTTGCAGAGCTTGTTGCACTGCGAGTGAATCCGGCAGCGCTAATTTTTAGTGATGTTTTCCATGATCGTCGTGATCCTTGTAGTGTCCGTACGCATGGCCTGGAGGTCCGTAATACCCGTGCGGAGGAGGCGGCGGTCCATGGAACTCACGTGGCCCCCATCCACCTTCGTAGTAGCGCCAGTGGGGACCTTCATGAACCCAGCGCGCAGGACGCCATGCAGCTCCGTAGTACGGAGGGCGTGCCCAGTAGCCGCGATGCCAGACGTAGCGGCCGCCGTACGGAGCCCAGTAGCCGTTCGTCCACACATACCCCACTGCAGGCATGGGCGGAGCTACTTCGTATTGAACAGGAGGCGGAGGAGTGCCGATGGTGACGCCGATTGAAACTTGTCCGGATGCAGAAGCAGAAAGAGCAGAAGCGGTGAGGATAGTACCCAAGACCCATTTGACGTTCATAGTTCTCCTTGCATTTTGTTCCGGGCTTTTGGCGCAGACCTGTATGCCACCGGAACGTTTTACGGGCGACTGGAGATCGGGAAAAAACTGCGGGCAAATCGCCCAAACTTTCCATCCTCGATGCGTCCAGACGCCGTTTTCACGTCTGCAAAGTATGTAGATGCAAGTGGCCGACCAAACTAACGGTTGCCGGTGAGACAAAATTTATGAGACCGAACTTTAGTTCGGTGGGATGGACGTACAAGTCCATCCCACCGAGTTCAGCAGCTTCTCAGTGGTGGGGGTGATTGTCCCAATAGTGATTGCTGTGATCGTCATGCGACCAATAGCCATCGTGGACGTGCCATCCATCTGAGTAGTGATCGTAGTGTGGGTGCGCCCAATAGGCGCCGGCATATGGAGGACGCTGCCATCCTCCGTGCCTCCACACCCAGCGTCCGTGTTCGGGAACCCAGTATCCATCGACCCATACGTAGCCCGGACCCGGAATTGGGGGCCGACTGTCGTATCGGTAGGGAGGAGGAGGGTTTCCAATCGTGACGCCGAAAGAAACCTGCGCTGAGACCGGGATCGCAAATGATGAAGCCAAGATACTTCCAAGTAGCCATTTTGTTGTCATTTTCGTTCTCCGTTTTGGTTACTACCTGTTTTGCTACGATGCGACGAAAATCAATACGGCTGCCACACCTGACGGTCAGGAACGCCAACCTCCTAGCGTGATGAAGAGCGAAAATCGCGAGAATAGTTGCGGTGATTTCGAGGCCACCAAATGCGCGTTGCATGCATCGCGGCAACTACCAAAAAGAAAGCCGCGACCTTAAGGTCGCGGCTTTGAGCAGAGGAAATTGTGGTGAAGAAAATTTATTAGCCGAGCGGTGGGACGTTGATCTGCGCGCCTGCTTTGATGAGATCGGGATTTGCGATTCCATTGGCCTGTGCGATTTCGTTGTACTTGTTCGCATTGCCATAGAAGAGCTTGCTGATCTTCGAGAGGCTGTCTCCCGACTTGATGGTGTAGGGCTGTTCGGCGCCGCCAGCGGTGACGATCTCGTGCTTGAGGTCTGAGTAGCTGGGGTCGACCTGCTTGATCGCGTCCCAAACGCGGTTGGCAACGACCTGTGACGGCACGGTTGCTTTGATGTGGAGTTGTTCGCCTGCGAGATCGACTGCTTCGACCTTTGCGCCGTACTCAGCGAAGCTGTCGATGGTGTCGATGACTGGGGCATACTTCTGTTTCAACTGTGCAAGATCAGCCATGCTCTTCTCCTTATTGCTTGCCGGCGTTGTTTCTATCAGCCGGGTTGTCTAGTTTGGTCGCGCGTGCTCAGCGGTGAATCGTGAGGCATGCGGTTGTGTCAGGAAAGAAACTTTCCGAGCATCTGCTGCGCAAGGCTTCCGAAGCTGCTCTGCTCCGTGGGCTGGCCGTTGGGAGCGAAGTGCTGGATGATCATCGGCAGGACGATGGCTAGTGCGGAGGTGACCACGGCTGGGGATACGCCAGCGTGTTCTGCGGTCTTCTCGATCAGTCCGGTGGAGCCGAGGCCTTGCTGCACCTGGTCGGGGGTTGCTGTTGCTGCCTGTCCAGTTGCCCAGCTTCCGATGTGGTCGGCCATGCCGTTGGCCTGGAGGCTGGCGAGGACGCCCTGGATGCCTTCGGGGTGATCGGTGAGGGCCTTGATGAAGCCGCCTGCGACCTTAGCCTGGTCGCCCTGAGCAGCGTCGCCTGCCTGCCCCGCAAGTTGCGAGATTGTGTCGAGAATTCCCATACTGTTCTCCTCGTGGATCGTGCTGGCCGGAATCATAGTCCTGGCGCAGAGCCCTTGTGTTACCCGGCGGGAAATATTCGTGGTCTCAATCTAGGAGGCAAAAGGTTGCCCGGAGGTTGCCGCAAAAGATTGCGGTGCCTCGATTTGCGGCGATGGATATCGTTCGGGGTAGACTGAGTTTCTATGAGCGACAAAAATGGAAAAGTGGCGATTGCGACGGTCGATGCCCCTGCGGCCATAGGGCCTTATTCGCAGGCGGTGCGGGTGGGGGATACGGTGTTTGCATCGGGGCAGGTGGCGCTGGATCCGGCTACCGGGCAGCTGGTGGCGGGCGGCGTGACGGAGCAGACGGTCCGCGTGCTGGAGAACGTGAAGGCGGTGCTGAAGGAGGCCGGTCTGGATCTGATGCACGTGGTGAAGACGACGGTCTTCCTGAAGAGCATGGGCGACTTTGCCGCCATGAATGCGGTGTATGAGAGCTACCTTGCGCCAGCGGGTGTTGTTCCTCCGGCGCGGTCGACGGTTGCGGTTGCGGGCCTGCCGAAGGACGCGCTGGTCGAGATCGAGGTCATCGCGAAGGAAGGCTGACGGCCTACGGCGACGGCCGGGACGGTTTGTGACCGTTGAATCCTCCGGGCATCTAATAGGTACGGGATGAGAGGAGATGCGATGGCTGAGAACGTAAAGACTGAGAAGATCCACAAGACCGAGGCTGAGTGGCGCGAACTGCTGACTCCGGAGCAGTTCCAGGTGATGCGCGAGAAGGGCACGGAGCGTGCGTTTACGGGCGCTCTGCTGAACAACCACGATACGGGCGTGTATCACTGCGGCGCGTGCAATGCTCCGCTGTTTACCTCGGACAAGAAGTTCGAATCCGGGAGCGGATGGCCTAGCTTCTGGCTGCCGGTTTCGGCGGACGCGATTGAGGCGCATGAGGACAATACGCATGGCATGAAGCGCATTGAGGTGACTTGCGCGACCTGCGGGGCGCATCTGGGACATGTGTTTCCGGATGGGCCGAAGCCTACGGGGATGCGGTATTGCATCAACAGCGCTTCGCTGGCGTTTGAGAAGAAGGACGGCAGCGAATCAGCCTGAGGTCGGTTTTGTTTGTGGCCAGAGAAGGCGCTCTTCTTAAGAGAGCGCTTTTCTTTTACGGATCGAACTGATGGCTAGTCCTGTAACTCCGGAGGCGATGAAGAGCATTGTTGACGGCTCCGGGACGGGTTGGATGGTTGTGGTAAAGGTGCCGGTGCCGCCCCCGGGAGTACTGAAGCCCACACTGTCTATGGAGAAACCGAGGTCCGAAAGACTGCGGTAATGCCAAGTTCCAATTTCGGACTGCCGGTCATCTTTGAAGACCCGCGTCGTGCCGGGGATTGGATCGCCGTTCTTGTCGGTGTCGAAGCCAAAACCACCAGTGGTTCCGTCGGCTCTTACGAAGCCTTCGGCGTGGACATCAGCCGACTTCTCGACTCCACCGTTGAGAAAGTTGATGTTGGTGAGGACATTAAGGTCACTTCCGGAGAACGTAACGGCTGCCGTTCCTGCCGTTGTCCAGGAAGTGGAGCCGAGCGAACCGGACGAAGAGAGCTGCAAGATGTTGGTTGTGCTGTCGTACGACCCTGTGCCAGTCAGGGTCATACTCTGGCCCCGGTAAAGCGTAGGGGTGAGGGAGAAGGTGAAGAGAGTTCCCGCGGAGTTTACGTTGCTCGTGAATGCAAGCGGGGAGTTTGCGTCCGTGCCGAAGACGATGGCTATGAACTCCGCATTGTCGCCTTGGTTTTCAACCATCAGATCTGTCAGCTGACCTGCGGTGAGGGGTGTTGCACATGCGAATGGTGCCGCTATCGCCAGGAAGAACACCGCGACCAGAGCGCGGTGGGCACTTGAGATATAAACGCAAGAATTTCTCATGTAGTCCTCCTTTTCCGGGGCCGTTTGTTCAAGCCGATTGCTCGGCTGGCCTGTTTCTCTAAAAGGCGGGTGGCAAATTGTACATGGGAAGATGGTTTGCTGATTTTGGGAAACAGGAAAAGCCCCAGTCCGCGAGAAGCGGCTGGGGCGGTCTTGTTTCTGGAGCTGAATCGAGAGGGTTTAGCCCTTGACGATCTTGCCGGTCTTGATGCAGCTGGTGCAGACGCGGACGCGCTTCGAGGAGCCCTCGATGACGGCCTTGACCGACTGCAGGTTGACGTTCCAGCGACGCCGGGTGGTGTTGTGGGCGTGCGAGATGTTGTTACCGAACTGCGGGCCTTTGCCGCAAAGATCACACTTCTGAGCCATGACTTACTCCAATCTTTTGTCGCTGACTTCCGTATGGGGTTCCGTCCGGTTGGGATTTTGGAACCGCTTCAAGCGGGGCTACTTTGCAGGTGCCCGGCTGCGGAAGTGGTAGGCACGAGCGGATTCGAACCGCTGACCTCTACCGTGTCAAGGTAGCGCTCTAACCAACTGAGCTACGCGCCTATGGTGCGTCTCATTAGTGTACTAGGAAGCGGGGTTTTGGGGCAACCTCGCGGGCGGTTTGGTTCACGTCCGTGGACTCCGTTCGGCCTACGCAGTGCGGAGGCCGCTTCGCGGCGGATCTTATGGCACGGCTGAAGCCTGCCCTTAGTGGCGGTTCGCGCTTTGCGCGAACGGATCCCACCCATATGGCTTCGCGCCGTGATGGCACCGGCGACAAATTAGTCAGTGTGGCGCATCGACCATGATTGCTGTCATTCCGATGATTGTGCCGGAAGCCAGCCATCATTGCTTCCTCGTATCGCGGCAACAGCGCCCACAGGCCGGAGATGATTGCGAAGGATCCACTAAGCGGCGAGGAAAAAACGATCCGATGAATAAGAGGACGCTCAGATCTACGCAACCGACATTGTCATGCCAGTCATGCTGTCAGTAAAAGCCGCTGAAGCTACTGCTTTTGTAGGGCTGCGCTGCTACGGTCAAATGAAGCCGCCGATCCTTCAATCAAACCGTGGATCCTTACTCGCCGCGGTTTCGCTCGGATGACACTTTTGGAGGGGTTGGTCTCCGGTCGGTTTCGGTGGTTGCATTGACGAAATGCGGGGATTCCTCGCTTCGCTCGGAATGACACTTCGAAGGATGATGAGCTGAGGCAAAACACTTGAGGCATCGGTTGTCGGTTAGGATGGACTGACTCAGTCACCCTGTGGCCTTCCTGACTCAAGTTCGTGCTGTGCCAAATCTGCTGACCGTGATGCGGCTGTTTATCCTGCCGTTTCTTGTCATCGCCATCCTGGATAACAACTTTCAACTGGCGTTCGGGCTGTTTCTGCTGGCCGGGTTGAGCGACATGCTGGACGGCGTGATGGCGCGGTGGCTGCAGCAGAAGACTACGCTGGGCCTGTATCTGGACCCGATTGCGGACAAGCTGCTGCTGAGCACTTTGTTTATGGTGCTGACTCACCAGGGGCTGATTCCGCGGTATGTGACGGTTCTGGTTTTCAGCAGAGACCTGGGGATTCTGCTGATCTCTACGCTGCTTTTTGCGACCGGTACTCTGCGGGACTTCCGCCCGAGCATGCTGGGCAAACTGAATACGCTGACGCAGATTGTGGGTGTGGTGTCGGTGATGCTGGAGCGGTTGTGGCCGGTGCCGTGGCTGAGTGCGGCGAGCCGGGGCCTGCTGCAGATGATCGCTGTGCTGGCGCCGGTTTCGGCGGCGCAGTATGCGTGGATTGTGTTCCGGCGGATTAATACGCAGACGCCTACCGCGGTGTAGTGGCGTCCTGTTGGTGGTGTGGTGGCGCGGCGAAATGCGGGGCCTTCGCTTCGCTCAGAAGGACACGTTTATGGGTAAACGCTCATCGCGAGACTAGCGTTTCTTTTTCGCGGGCTGCGGCTGTTCTTCTTCTTCGTCATCGGTGGCTTCTTCGATAGCGATGTCAGTGAATTCGGCGGAGTCGAAGATCTCTCCGCAGGTTTGGCATTCGACGAATTCGGCGTCCTCGTCTCGGGAGACGATCTTTACGATGGGGTGTTTGCAGGTGGCGGTCATGGAGGGTAGCTGGGGAGTTGGATGGTTGGATTCTGCCGTGGCGTCGCCTCGTTGTCAACCCGGGAAGTGGAGAATACATGGCGTTTTCGCAGGTTTCGCCGTGGACGGTGGGGAGGATGGCAGGGATGGGGCGGGGGGCGGCGGGTGGGGAGGATGGCGAGGCGGAGGCTTCAAGGCGGCGAAGCCAGTCCAGATCGGGTTGCGTGGGGTCGGCTTCCTGCTGATCGGTTTGCTGCTGGGCAGGCTGGCTGAGGCGCAGCTGGTCGCGGCGTAGCTGGGCCTGCTCTTCGCGGAGCTTGTCCTCGCGCTGGCGGAGGTCCTGGTCCTTCTGGAAGAGGTACTCCTGTTCGCGGCGGATGTCCTTCCAGTGCTCGTCGCGGGTTTTGAGGGCGTCGGCGGGTGGGGCGAGGAGGCCGTGGTCGGGGTGCTGCTCGACGAGCTCGAGGGGCTGTTCGGGCAGGGGATGGGCGTGCGGAGGCAGGTTCTTGTGGGGCGGGAGGTTGGAGCTGGCGATCTGGAGGCCGTAGAGGAGGAGGCCGGCGCGGCGGGGGTCGAGGTCGTTGGAGGCGATGCGCTGGAGGATGAGGCCGATGGAGAGCTGGATGGAGGCGCGGTCCTCGGGGATGGAGAGGTCGAGGGTGGAGAGGCGGGCCTTGCGGGCGGCGGGGTCGGCGACGGGATGGCGGGTGGTGTGGTGGTAGTAGCAGAAGTCTTCGTGGCGGAGGGAGGCGGAGCCGCAGCGGCGTCCGTCGACGAAGATGTGGCGGCAGCGCTGGCGTTTGGGCTGGTCGATGATGGTTTGGTCTGGCATGGTCCCCTCCGTGATTTTTGCGTAAATGATGAAAATAAAAAGGTTAGGTCCGTACCTTGAGTACGGACCCGGCTTAATGACGAAAGCCCGGCCAGGTGGCCGGGCTTTTTCTTGATTCCTAAGTTAAGCGTAGCAGGGGGTGTCAAGTTTTTGGGTGTGGGAAAGTGGGTTTGAAGCAGTGGGGATAAGGGGTTTGGAGAGTGCGCAGTAATTTATCAGGTCCTATTCTGCGAGCGGTCTGCCAGCAGACAGACTTTCCGGATGACCTTTGACAGGATTGCGGGCATGGAAAACGATGCCGCTCCCCAGATCGTCGCCCTAGACCGAATCAATCATGGTCTGCTCGTCTACTTCAACAATGGAAGACAAGGGTTCTTCCCGGATGCGCTGCTTTATTCCATCCTCGATCGGCCGGAAGGTTTTTGTCGGCAAGAATGCGATTGTCCTGGGCAAGAAAGTAGTTAAATCCGCCCGAGAGAGTATGGTGAAAGTAATTAAAGCCGACTGATAGAGTGCGTATGCCGAAAGAAGTCCCTATCCCCGAAGTCCTTTCGATTAGCCCAATGTCTTTAGCGTGTCCCTCTTGCACGGCTAGATCAGGGGAAGATTGTACGACCGGCTCTGGCGGATGGGCGGTTCTCCATCTGGCAAGAATAGAGGCGGCGGCCGCAGAAGACGCTCTTCGCTTAGGAAGACGCTAAGGACCTCGCGGATCTGCAGATCTTCAGGAAGTAAGAAAACTCTGACTTTTGAAAATCTACTGAGGCCGATGCTCCATTACCGGATGGATGGACCTTTGCGCGATGAGCTCAAATCTCAGAATCGAGAAGTGGGGCACACGGCTAAGTGCCATGGCAGAGAAGCAGGTCCCTCCACTTCGCTGCGCTTCGGTCGGGATGACAAAGTAGGGGCAGAATCCTAAAAGAGGAAGCAGAAGAAGCGGGTTGCGAGTGGTGGTTTGTGGACGTACACTATCTAAGACCGGAATTGTCGGGATTCGCTGGGAGCGCGTTGGATTGAGCGCGAGAGATTGGTTGCACCAGCGGCGACTTGAGATGGTCTACGACCTGACATCGCGATGCTAAGACTGACCAAAAAAGCGGACTACGGTCTGATGGCTCTGAAGTATCTGGCTGAGCAGACGGCTCGGACGGAGACTCGGGCAGGTGCGCACAGCGCGAAGGACATCGCCGAGGCGTATCACATTCCTCCGCAGCTGCTGGCGAAGATTCTGCAGACGCTGGCGAAGGCGGGTCTGCTGGTTTCGCATGCGGGGACGAACGGCGGATATGCGCTGGCGCGGGCGGCGACGGAGATCTCGGCGTTTGAGGTGATCCGCGCGATCGACGGGCCGCTGTTTATTACGAGCTGCATTACGATCCACGGCGCTTGCGACCTGACGAGCACCTGCACCATCAAAGAACCGTTGCGCAAGGTGAACGACAGCATCAAGGACCTGCTGAGCGGAATCCATATCGCCGACCTGATTGAGGCGGAGGATGGGGATCGGGCAGGGACGGGCGCGCCGGTTGGCGGCGGCCTGGTCACCATCGCGCTGTAGCAGCGCGTGATCAGCGATAAGAGATTTTCAAGAATGAGACACGAGAGACAAGATTCAGGAGCAGGAACGATATGAGCGCGAATGGAACCGGAGTCGTAATTGCAGAGTCGGCAACGCAGTTGCCTGAGGGCGTGAAGCTGCCGATCTACATGGACAACCATGCGACGACGCCGCTGGATCCGCGGGTTCTGGAGGCGATGATGCCGTACCTCACGGGGATCTTCGGCAATGCGGCGAGCCGCAACCACAGCTTTGGCTGGGAGGCGGAGAAGGCCGTCGAGAAGGCTCGCGAGCAGGTGGCGAAGCTGATCGGCGCGACCGCGAAGGAGATCATCTTCACCTCGGGCGCGACGGAGTCGAACAACCTGGCGCTCAAGGGCATCGCGGAGATGTATCGCGAGCGCGGCAACCACATCATCACGCAGGTGACGGAGCACAAGGCCGTGCTGGACACCTGCAAGAAGCTCGAGAAGCAGGGCTACCGCGTGACGTATCTGCCGGTGCAGGCGGATGGGCTGATCGATATCGAAGACCTGAAGCGGGCGATCGACGACAAGACGATTCTGGTTTCGATCATGTACGCGAACAACGAGATCGGCGTGATCCAGCCGATCGCGCGAGATCGGCAAGCTCTGCCATGAGAAGGGCGTGCTCTTCCACACGGACGCGCGTGCAGGCTGTGGGCAAGATTCCGGTCGATGTGCAGAAGGACAACATCGATGTGCTGTCGCCTGAGCGGCCACAAGATCTATGGGCCGAAGGGTGTGGGCGCGCTGTATGTGCGGCGTCGCAATCCGCGCGTGCAGATCTCCGAGCAGATCAACGGCGGCGGTCATGAGCGCGGTATGCGTTCGGGCACGCTGAATGTTCCGGGGATCGTTGGCCTGGGCGCGGCTTGCGAGATTGCGATGAACGAGATGGAGGCCGAGGCGAAGCGCGAGATTGAGCTGCGCGACTATCTGAAGGCGAAGTTCGAGAACGCGCTGGACTACGTGCATGTGAACGGCAACATGGAGCACCATCTGCCGGGCAATCTGAACATGAGCTTTGTGTATGTCGAGGGCGAGAGCCTGCTGATGGGCATCAACGACATCGCGGTGTCGTCGGGTTCGGCCTGCACTTCGGCTACGCTGGAGCCGAGCTACGTGCTGAAGGCGCTGGGACTGGGCGACGATGTGGCGCACTAGCTCGATCCGCTTTGGGCTTGGCCGCTTCAACACCAAGGCCGAAGTGGATTATGTCTCGGACAAGATCATCGATGTGGTGCAGAAGCTGCGTGAGCTGTCTCCGCTGTACGAGATGGTGAAGGAAGGAATCGACCTGACCAAGATCGAGTGGGCTGCTCACTAAATCGTGTCGGTAAGAGGCAAGAGATCCAAGAGTAAGAGAATGGGGCTGGGCAGGCGCGTAGGCGTCTCCCGGCCTTCTCTTTTTGATCAGATTGGCGAGGATTTCCGGCGACGCCCGCTTACCTGGCGGAAGAACAAAAATAGTATCTGGGTTTGGATTATTGCGGCCTTCCTATTTCTTCTGTGGAAGATGGCAAACTACCGGTGAGCTGCATGACGGCCTTCGGCTGCTATGTATACTGTGGGCGCGATGAAGCGAAGCTTGAGTCCGATGTTGCTGGCGAAGCTGGCGATTGGAGGGGCTTGTCTTGCTGCTGCGTCCTATTTTGTGAGTTTCCTGGACATACCCCGGTTCCCTGCTGATGCAGTTGGGTTCTGGGCGGAGATGTGGGCGAGTCGGCTTCAACTTGCGTTGCTTCTGATCGCTATGGCGCCGGGGATTTTAGTGTGGTGGTGGGCGGAGCGGCGATTCAAGCGGGAGCTTCTGGACGGTCGGTGGCCGGAGGCATCGCTGGCTGGGGTAAGAGGGCTGGTGAAACGGCAGCTGTGGTGGATATTGTCCTTCTTCGCGCTAGCCGTGGTGGCCTCGTTTTTGGCTTATTTCGCGCCGGGAGCAGATAAACGCACGATCAACCCTTTTGCGATCTATCTTTTTTTCCTGCCATCTGAGGCGGTGAGGCGATTGCGTCGGTTGGTTATTCCTCCTCCACCGCCGAGACCCAGTGGTGGGTTGGTTGAGTTGAGGGATGTCCAGCCGCTGCGCTCCGAGCACTGGGGCGAGCCTCCCCTGATGTGGACAAAACAGGGAGAGCAACCTCGCGGTGAGTTTGGGGCGTCAAGCTAAAGGTTGTGTTTAGGTGTAGGCTTTCGACCACGAATGCGAACGATCTCTCGGGTTCTCACTGCTGTACTTATTGTTTGTCTGTTTGCGGCGCCGTCGGCGGGTGGATACTCGCTGCTGACGCATGAGCAGCTGATCGACCTGACGTGGGATAAGTCGATTGTGCCGCTGCTGAAGAGCCGGTATCCGACGCTTACTGATGCACAGCTGCTACATGCGCGGGCTTATGCGTATGGCGGGTGCGTGATTCAGGACATCGGATATTACCCGTATGGCGATCCTTTCTTTTCGAACCTGACGCACTATGTGCGGGCGGGGGATTTCGTTGTCAACCTGTTTCGCAATGCGGGGAACGCGGACGAACTGGCGTTTGCGGTGGGGGCGCTGTCGCACTTTATCGGGGACAGCATAGGGCATGCGGATGCGACGAACCACGCGGTGCCGGTGGAGTTTCCGAAGCTGGAGAAGAAGTACGGGAACACGGTGAACTACTCGCAGGGAGAGTCGGAGCATGTGCGGACGGAGTACGCGTACGACATCAACGAGATTGCGCGGCTGCGTTTTGCTCCGGTGAAGTATTTGAAGCATGTGGGGCTGGAGGTTCCGCAGCGGCAGCTGGAGCTGGCGTTCTACCAGACGTATGGGATTGCGGAGGACTTCTCGCAGGGCAAGGGGAAGAAGGTGAATGTGAAGGGGTATCGCTTCGCGGTGCGGAGCTTTCTCCCGGAGGTGTCGTTTGCGGTGACCCTGCTGAAGCGGAAACACATGCCCCCGGTGGTGGATTCGCCGGAGTTGAAGCGATTGATGGAGGAGCTGGCAGAGGTAGAGGCGAAGAACGACTGGGCTAAGTACAGGGTGAAGCCGGGGATTGGGACGTACTCGCTGGCGGGGCTGATCTGGATTATGCCGAAGGTTGGGTCGATCAAGATGGTTTCGGTGAGGGGGCCGACGGTGGATACGGACAGACAGTATCTGCACTCGGTGCTGCGATCGACGGATCTTTTGAATGCAACGCTGCGACGGTTTACACCTCCTCCGGCGACGGGGCCAGGAGCGCCGATTGCAGCGGCGGCAGATGTGAATTCGCAGCCACCGCCTTCGGACCCTTTACCGGCACATCCAGAGGCCGAGCAGAGGGTAATCAAGGGAAGCGGCGATCCTCGGCATCCGCTGAGGAATCGCGACCTGGATACGGGTTATGTGGTGAAGCCCAGCGGATATCCGCTGACAGACACGACGTACTGCAGGCTGGTGCATCGGCTGGCGGCGAAGCCCACGCAGGCTATTCCTCCGGGAATCAAAGAGGACATTCTGGCTTATTACTCGGATTTGAGCCTGCCGTTTGAGACGAAGAAGAAGGATGCGGATTGGAAGACTCTGCAGGCTGATCTGACGACGCTTCAGGGGATGCCGACGAGTGATGAGCCGCTGCCGTTCCCGACGTATGGGCCGGATACGGAAGACGCGGGAACGAAGTAGCGAGGCTGTGCTGGCGGTTGTGGTCGTTCCGTCCAGCGGACTTCACTCCGGCCTACGGCAGTGTGGTTGCCGCTTCGCGGCGGCTGTAGAGCCGGGCTAAAGTCCCGCTCTACCTCAGAGGCAAAGGCAAAAGCATAAATGCCGCGATGAATGAGGCACGCGGCGTTTGGGGCTGAACGGGCAAAATGCGGGGGTTCCTCGACTCGCTACGCTCGCTCGGAATGACACTTCCAAAGGGATGTGGTGCGGCGTCGGGCATCTGCGAACCCATCTCAAAATCGAGATGTGGGGCATCCGATAAACGACGACAAAAGCAAGATACAGAGAGGCACCCGGCAAAACATACAGAGAGGCACCCGGCAAAACGTGAGTCAGCAGGCGCAGTTTACTTTGCGGCGCGTGCTACTGTCCGAGGCCGATGTCTTTGGGCGGATATTTTTTGAAGGTTGCGCCGTGGGCTTTCATCTCGGCGGCCATGGAGGCCAGGAAGGCGTTCATGCGGTGGCCTACCGGGTACTCCTCTTTGGGATCGATGTAGAGGTTGAAGAGCCAGGGAGCGAGGCCTACCTCGCTAATGGTGGTCATGTCGATGCCTAACCACTGGGCGTGGGTTTCGACGACCTTGACGTGGATCTTGTACTCGTACATCCGCATCGCCATCAGGTTGTGTTCGCTCCAGATGAAGACCTTTTCGCGGTTGGACTGGCCGTCGTCGGCGAGGAGGAATGAGGTCTGGTCGATGCCATCGATGTAGCGGTCGGTGGGGATCTTGTCGATTGCACCGGCGAGGTGGAGGGAAGTGTTGAAGAGGTCCATCAGGTCGAAGAGGTCGTCACTCTGGCGTCCGGGTTTGATCATGCCGCGCCAGTAGGCGATGCCGGGGACGCGGACGCCGCCCTCCCATGCGGAGGCCTTGCCTCCGCGGAAGGGTGTGTAGCCGGTGTCAGGCCAACTGTCGAGTTGGGGGCCGTTGTCTGAGGTGACGAAGATGAAGGTGTTGTCGAGGACGCCTGCGGCGTCGAGAGCTTTCACGATGTCGCCGATGTAGGCGTCGACTTCCATGACGTCATCTTTGTATGGATACTTGCTGCCGCTCTTGCCTTCGAACTCCTTGGAGGCGAAGTTGTCGGCGTGGACCTTCATGAAGCAGTGCTCGAGGTAGAAGGGCTCTTTGCCTTTGCTGAGTTCGGCGATCTTCTGGAGGCTGAAGTCGCGGAGCATGCGGTCGCCTTCGGCCATCTTTTCGATGGAGTCGATCTTTTCGACTTCTTCGGTGCGTCCGCCCTTCCAGCCGTGGACGAGGGAGTCGCTGGAACCGGTTTTGCGAAGCATCTCGAGGCGTTCGGGATTGAGGACGAGGTCGGGATAGCGGCGCTTGTCGACGCCCTGGCTGATCTCTTTTTCGGCCTCGTAGAAGCCGTAGAACTCATCGAAGCCGACGTCGTGGGGGCGCATGCCTACGGCTTCGCCGACGTGCCATTTTCCGGAGAGGACGGTCTTGTAGCCGGATGCGCCGAGGATCTTTGGAAGAGAGATCTCGTCGGCCCAGGGATTTTTCGTGAGCTTGTCTCCGGCGAGTATGGGGCGCGTGAGTCCAGTGCGGACAGGCAGGCGGCCGGTGAGGATGGCGGAGCGAGTGGGAGTGCAGGTTGGCTGCGCGTAGGTGGAGGTGAGCATCAGGCCTTCGTGGGCGAGACGGTCCATGTTGGGTGTGGCTGCTCCGACGACGGCTCCGCCGCCGAAGGCACCGGGGTCTCCGTAGCCCATGTCGTCGACTACAAGCCAGACGATGTTGGGACGCTTGCCGGTTTTAGTGCGCAGGGCATCGAGCTTTTGCTGGGCCGCGCTGGCCTGTTGCGCGTGCACGAGTGCAGGCTCCATGCTTTCGCTGGTGCGGGTGGCTTTGCTGAGGACAGACTGGCCGAGACAGAGGCCGGGAACGGCTGCCAGAAAACTGAGGCGAAGGGCAAAGGTTCGAAGGGAGCGTGCGGGAGTTTGGTGTGAGTCGAAGGGCGTACGGATTTCAGCTCTCATTCTTGTCCTCGAAGAAGCTTCAGGGCGAAGCAGAATCACCACGTGCTTTGTTGCGGAAAACGTGTGCCGGGGCCCGAATCATTACTGACGAGAAAGAGTTAAGTTGAAGCGGTTCGCTTTCGGCAGAGGAGCCGAGCGACGATTCTAGCAGGGGATTGCGTTCGGAAAGGACGGTAGGTCAAGGGTTGGGTGGTTTGTGGTCGGCGGTCCACTGGCCGATGCGGATGATGACGAACTCGGCAGGCTTGATGGGGGCGATGCCGATGAGGCAGACGAGGCGTCCGTTGTCGAGGTCGCTCTGGGTCATGGTGGTGCGGTCGCACTTTACGAAGAAGGCTTCTTCGGGCTTGGTGCCCATGAGAGCTCCGCTCTTCCACTCGTTGTAGAGGAAGTCGGAGACGGTGCTGCGGATGTTGGCCCATAGCTGCTCGCCGTTGGGCTCGAAGACGGCCCACTGGGTGCCTTGTTGAATGGAGTGCTCGACGTAGTTGAAGTAGCGGCGAACGTTGACGTACTTGAAGTCGGAGTCGCTGGAGATGGTGCGGGCTCCCCAGACGAGGAGGCTGCGATTTGGGAAGAGGCGAAGGGTGTTGATGCCGGCGTTGTTGAGAGTGGCGGCATCGGATTCGGTGAGGTTAGTTTCGAGCGAGGCGGCGCCGAGTATGGGGAGATTGGCGGGGGCCTTGGAGACGCCGTGCTGGGCGTCGGAGCGAGCGAAGATTCCGGCGAGGAAGCCGGAGGGCGGAGCCTTGACGGCTGCGGCGCGGATGGGCGGGGCAAGCGGATTAGCTACGTTGAGCCAGGGGTAGTAGAGGGCGGCGGAGGAGGAGTCGAGCTGGGCGCGGATGGCCTGGACTTCGGCGATGGAGGCGGAGGGCGGGGGATCGAGGAGAGCGATGCGGTATGAGGTCTGGATGTGAGAGATGAGGGCGGCGTGGATTGGGGTGACGGAGGCGGTGCCTTTGGCAGAGGCGATGGAAGCTCCGGGGGCGGCTACGGTGGAGATTTCGTCGATGGGTTCGAGGAGGGCGAGGGCGTGGAGGTAGTCGTCGGGGGTGGCGGTGGTGTTGACGCGGGAGATGTAGAGCTTCTGGCCACCGTTGGCGAAGAAGGCGCGGACGGCGAGCGAGAGGGGAGCCTGGGAAGCTCCGTAGATGGCCTCAAATGCGGCGACGGAGGAGAGGGGGGCGGAGGCGGCTTTGAGCGGGCCGGTGGGGGTAGTTCCGACAAAAGCGGCGGTGGAGGTGCCGACGGCCTGGATGGGCCGGGGGCCGGGGGTGACGTCTTTTATGACTGGTTCCGGCGTTAGGGGCTTTGGAGTGAGAGGGTTGGGGGAGTGGCCGGGCATGGGAAGAGGGTACTCCTTGAGTGGCCGTGCGGGTATATAGACTTGATTTGAGTGGGGAAAGTATGGCGCACCAAAACAGTCCGAGTTATCATCTAAGTAAGCGAAGGAGACATCATGGCATATAGCGACAAGGTAGTAGACCACTACAACAATCCCCGGAACGTCGGAACGCTGGACAAGAGCGCGACCGAGGTTGGCACGGGCCTTGTGGGCGCGCCGGAGTGCGGCGACGTGATGCGCCTCCAGATCAAGGTGAACCCCGAGACCCAGGTTATCGAGGACGCGAAGTTCAAGACGTTTGGCTGCGGCTCGGCGATTGCTTCAAGCTCACTGGCAACTGAGTGGGTGAAGGGCAAGACGGTTGCCGAGGCAATGGCGATCTCGAACACAGACATCGTGAAGGAGCTTGCGCTTCCTCCGGTGAAGATTCACTGCTCGGTGCTGGCGGAAGATGCGATTCGCGCGGCGATCGGCGACTGGAAGAAGAAGAACAACGTTGCTGAGACTGAGACCGCTGCGGTTGCGGCTCACTAAATTGGTTTGTCGCGCTTCGAGCACGAAGGGATAGGCGCCCCAAGCTCGCGAAGATTTTGCGAGTGCGGGGTGCCTTCCTGCTTCATCGAGTAATCAGGTTTGAATATGTCCATGGTTTCGATACAACCGACGACTTCGCAGAACGCAAGCGCTGGCGCGCCTGAGCAACCGAAGGACGTGTTGGCAGGGATGACGCTGCTGAATGCGGAGGGGCATGAGCCTCGCGCGAAGGCGGCGGTGGAGATTACGAAGAATGCGCTGAAGCGGGTTCGCGTGGCGATGGCGAAGGAAGGTGTTTCGCCGGAGCAGGGCGGGTTGCGGCTTGGCGTGATGGGCGGTGGATGCTCGGGGCTGAGCTATTCGATCCGGTTCGATTCGAAGCCGCGCGAGCGTGATCGCGTGTTTGTTTTTGGCGCTGGCGTGGAGACCCCGGGTGATCCTTCGGGGGCGAAGCCGGTGCGCGTGTTTGTGGACCCGAAGAGCTTTCTCTATCTGGCAGGGATGGTGCTGGATTTTGAAGAGACTCTGATGCGGCAGGGGTTTAATTTTATTAATCCGAACTCGACGAAGAGCTGTGGGTGCGGGTCGAGCTTTACGGCATAGTTGTAAAGCTCTCCGCAGGTCAGTGCGCGCGTTCGATTGTCATCAACGTAAATGTGCCGGGTAGTACGGGTTTTCTGCCTCCGCCTGCGGGGGCTGGGCCGAACTGCGCCGAGGCTACGAAGATGCGATGGTTTGTGGGGTCGAGGCCCATGTTGCGAGAGCCGACGGGTGTGGTGAGGTTTTCGACGACATGATATTGATCGGGGCCGTCCTGATGAATGACGGTGAGGGTTCCGTCTCCGTTTGAGGCGAAGACGTCGCCTGAGGCTGGGTCGAAGCCTCCGCCGTCGACGCCCTTGCCGATGGGAAGGGTGGTGACGACCTTGCCTGCCTGATAGTCGGAGACGGCGAGGACTCCGCTGCGGCAACCGCTGAAGAGGCGGTGGTGAGCGGTGTCGATCGCCATGGAGACGGGCTGCTTGCACGGAGCGGTAGACCAGCGGCGCGCGACGGTCGCGGTCTTTGCGTCGATTTCAACGATCTCGCTGGTGTCAGTGAGGTTTGCGTAGACCTTTCCATCGCCGGCGGAGACCGCGTACTCGGGTTTGCCGCCGAGGGGAAGGTTTTTGATGACTGTGCCGGAGCGTGGATCGATAACGGTGGATGAGTGTGCGTCGCCGTTGAGGGTGAAGACGCGATTGGATGGTGGGTCGAAGATGATTGCATCGGCGTCTTCGGCGGCCGGAATTTTCCCGACCGCCTTGAAGGTTTTGAGATCGAAGATGACAACGGACTGGTCGTTTCCTGAGGTGGCGAAGCCATGACCGGTGCTCTCGGCGATAGCGGTTCCGTGCGCGCCGTTGATGCCGGTGACTTCGCCGAGGAGCTTGCCGGTGTCCTGATCGACGACCATCACGCGATTCTGGCGCGCTATGTAGACGCGGTGGCTGGGAGGATCGGGAACGACGTAGTCCCAACCGCCGTCACCTCCGAGGGCGTAGGTGTGGGTGACGCGGTACGAGGGAGTGGATTGTGCGTGGAGTGTTGCAGCGGCGGACAGGATGAAGATGAATGCGATGTGGCGCATCGGGAGATTTGGTTTCATCATTTGCACTACTCCTCGTTGGGACGCTTGACCCGGTTGAAGAGAGTTTCACCGGCAGAGCTTAAGAGCACATGAAGCCCATCAGGCTTGTGCGTATATTGATCGTGTTCAGGAAGGGATCGAATCCTCATGGCTCAGATCACGCGGCGGCAGTTTTTGGCTCAAACAGCATCGGTTGCGCTTATCGCTTCTGTGCGTTCACGCGAAGTGTGGGCGGCTGAAGGGAAGCGGCCGGTTGGGCTGGAGTTGTATACGGTCGGCGATCCGTTGACGAAGGACCCGGCTGGCACGCTGCGAAAGATTGCTGCGATTGGTTATGACGAGGTCGAGGTTTCGGGGTTTGCGAATCTTACGCCTGCGGCGTTGCGCAAGCTGATCGACGAGGCGGGGTTGAAGTGCCCTGCGGCGCATCTGCAGTTCGGATTCAAGGAGACGGCGAAGGTGCTGGAGGAGGCGAACGCGCTGGGCGTGCCTTATGCCGCGAGTTCGATTCTTCTTCCGTCGTCCGATACGCCAGCGCCATCTGCAGGTGGTGCAGGTGCGGTTATGGCGAAGCTCAACAGTCTTACGCTTGACGATTTCAAACGCATCGCGGAACGGGCCAACCGCATTGGAGAGGAATCGAAGAAGGCGGGTGTGCAGTTTGCGTATCACAATCACACGCATGAGTTCCGCGATCTTGGTGCGGGAAAGACTGGCTATGCGATTCTGCTGGCTGAGACGGATCCTGAGCTGGTGCAGATGGAAGGCGATTGTGGATGGATGGTGACCGCGGGCGCGAATCCAGTTGAGTTTTTTCAGCGCTATCCGAAGAGGTATCGCGTGATTCACATTAAGGATTTTCCGGCGGGAACGAAGGTTACGACGACGATGGGCGGTACGGATGCGCCACACCCGACGGAACTTGGCCGGGGGCACATTGACTACAAACCGATTCTGGCTGCGGCGAAGCGGGCGGGTGTGGAGCACTTCTTTGTCGAGCAAGATCCGCCGATGGTGGGCATGACTGCTCTGGAGGCTTGTGAGATCGATTATTCGTATCTGCGGTCGGTGCTCAGCTTCGAAGAAGAGCGGCAGCGCAGCGATGTTGCACTGCCGCTTCGAGTGATCAGGGCTTCGATGGAAGACCGTTGAGCGGGGTTTTGACGGGAGCGGCGAGGCCGATGAAGACGGCGACGCCATGACCGCCGGGGTTGGTCTGGACGGGAAGGTTGAGCCAGTTGTTCGCCAGCCAGACGTTGCCGGATTGATCGATGGCGACGCCGGTGTTGCGGGTGAGTGCGTCGCTGGTGTATCCGGTGTCGGGTGAGATGGGGTCGCCGGTCTTCATGCCTGGGGGGCAGTTGGCAGACTTGACTCCGCAGAACTCGGAGAGGTGCTGACCGCCGAAGTTGGCGACGAAGATGTTGTCGTTGCCGTCGACGGCGATGCCCCACGGGCGAGAGATTCCGCCACCGCGGAAGACAGAGACCTTGGCGTTCTTGCCGGTGCGTGTGATTTTGGCGACGGTGGGAATTCCGGGTTCAAAGAGGGCGGTGTTGCCGTTGCAGGGAAGCTCGAGCCCGCCAGAGTTGGCGCTCCAGATGTTGCCCTGACTGTCGACAGCGATGCCCATGGGACCGACGATGCGCTTGTCGGAGACTGGCTGGGTAAGCAATGGCGTGCCGTTGGGCGAGAGGCCATAGATGACGTTGTTTCCGGTGCCTCCTACCCAGACGTTGCCGTCGCCGTCGGTGGCGAGGTCGAAGGGACGGACTACGAGGTTGCCGAACTTGAAGTTGACCTCGTTGGCGCCGTTTCCGTTGACATATTTAGAGACGCTGTTGCTGCCGCAGTTGGCGATCCAGATGTTGCCGTGCGTGTCGGCTGCTGTACCCTGCGGCTGAGCGATGTCTTTGGTGAAGCCGCCGTCAAAGGGTGGCGGGGTGCCGGAGTCGTTGGGAGAGAGTGGGGCGCCGTCGGCGGTGAAGTGGGAGACGCTGCCTTTGTAGTCGGGAAAGACGGGATATGGGCATTGACTGCCCTGGAAGCCGAAGTTGCTGACCCAGGGGGTGCCGGAGGGATCGACCGCTATGCCGAAGCCTGCGCCGTAGAGTCCGCCGCCGGTGTAGGGCGCGCCGGGAGCGTCGGCCCCGGTGGGTGTGAGCTTGATGACGTGAGTGTCGCCGCAGACGCTGGTGAAGGGGCTGGGGGCGTAGACGTAATTGTTGGAGATCCAAACGGCACCGGTTTTGTCGAAGGCGAGATTGCCGGGGCCGTCAAACTCATGCCCGTTGCCGTCGTAGATGATGGCGAGGGTCCAGGCATCGGGAGCCTGCAGGAGAGCGGGCTTGTAGGTCCGTGAGATCAAAGATTGCAGGAAGAGCTGCTGCGGGTTGAGCCAGGGGTTGTGTGCGATGTTGAGAGCGGCCTGGAAGGTGTCCTTTGGTCGTCCGCCTTTGGGTGGATCGGCGAGTGCGAAGAGCGTGGTGCAGGGCAGCGAGCTGGAGCCGCTTACGCAGGAAGCAAGCATGTTGGCGAGCGAGTTGAACTCGCGCATGGTGGAGGTATCGAGGCCGTTGGGAGAGTTGCCGAGCACGGAGCCGACGTCGCCGGTGACGGGATTGACGAGGTTCCAGACGGTGGCGGCGGCGTTCTGAAGGCCGGGAGATGGGCCGGCGAATCCTGATCCGTCGGTGAACTGTGCGAGCGCATAGGCGGCGGCAACTGTAGTGAGCTCGTTGATGACGACACCATTGGCGAGGGCCTGCGGGCCGATGACGGAGGCGAGGCGAATGGAACTCGATGATGGTCCGATGCCGAAGCGATTCGTGACGGGTGATCCGTTTTCTGCGAAGAGGTAGAGGACGGCTTCAGGATCAGAGGGGGCGTTGAAGTTAATGGTGAAGGCGCCCTTGGCGTCGGTTCGAGATGAACCGAGGAGCGTGGGTTGAGCGTTGTTCGATCGTCCGGCGCTGAAGAGCCTGACCGTGGAGAGTGCGATCGGAGTATCTCCGCTTAGGACCACACCTTTTTGTTCGGCCGCGATGCCTGCGTGAAGACCGGCCAGGAGAGAAAGACACAGGGAGATGAAGAGCCTTTTCCGTGAATGAAACATAGTTACCCTCATTACGAGACTTAGGATCGGGGCCCGACGAGCAGACGAATTACAGGGGAGACATCGTTGGGGATGCTTCCGCGGGTATGTCTTTGCGAGCTTTTGAGGGGAAGGCTTGACCCGCATCAAGTTACATGGACTTAACTGCCTGGTCAACAGAAATGGTGACTTTGGGGTGGCGCAACTACCCTGCCAGCCCTGCAGGCTGGCGGTATTCAACGTAAGAGGGGGCGGTTTTATTTAGCGGCAGATTTCCGGGGCTTCGGCTTGCTCTTGCTATTGAGGTTGAAGTCGGCGGCGGCGCGGATGAGCTTCTTCAGGGCGGCCTCGTTGATCTTCTCGCCTTCGCGGATGTCGATGGCGCGGCGGACGTTTCCTTCGAGGCTGGAGTTGAAGAGGCCGGAGGGGTCGTCCAGCGAAGCTCCTTTGGCGAAGGTCAGCTTGACGGCGCTCTTGTAGGTCTCTCCGGTGCAGATGATGCCGCCGTGGGAGAAGACGGGCGTGCCTGGTGAAGTCGCCTTGGCCCACTTCCACTCTTCGACGATCTCGGGGTCTGCCTTGTGGATGATCTCGCGGACCTTTGCGAGGGTTGTGCCGCGCCAGTCTCCGAGTTCTTTGATCTTCGCGTCGATTTGCGTGGAGGCGGATTCTGCTGGAGTGGATTTTTTCATGTATGGCTCCAAGTCTCGCAGCTAATTTTCGCTGCGTTCAATGTAACGCGCAAGCTAGCAGAAGCGGGTAGTACGTGTCGTCGTTTGACGGCTACAGGTCTAAATCAACTTGTGACTCCGGTGTCGAGCAGCAGATCAGAGCGTTGCCGGTGGCCGGCTGATCGAGTGGCTCGGGAGAATAATGGAGTTTGCCGCTCAGGAGTCCGGACTCGCACATGTGGCAGACGCCGGTGCGACAGGACCATCTGACGGGGACGTCGCAGGCCTCGGCGAATTCAAGCAGGCTCTTGAAGCTGTTGTCCCATGGCACGGCCAGGCCGCTGCGAGTGAAGGATATGAGAGGGCCGTCTCCGACAGATCGAATTGGGGGATGCGGGATCTTCGCTTCGGCTTTCACTACGCCGGGCTCGATAGAGTCTGCGGGACCGAAGATCTCCTGATGAATTGCAGCTTGCTGAACGCCTAGTGAAGTCAGCGAACGATTCATGTCCTTGAGAAATGTTGTGGGGCCGCATAGGTAGAAATCGGCATCGAGAGGCATGCCAAGTTTTTGTAAGCTCGCGGAGTCCAGATGCCCCTGGATATCAAAGTCTTCACCGAGCCGATCGGTTGGATCTGGTTTGCTGTATGCGATGACCGAGCGACTTCCGGGAATTGCTTTCAGGAGTTTGCGGGCTTCTTCCGCAAAGACATGTAATTTTGCGTTGCGCGTTCCATGGATCCACCACACTTGGCGAGGGGAGTTGGAGCCTGCCGATGCGAGAGCGTGGAGCATGGACAGAACAGGCGTGGCGCCGATTCCGGCGCTCAGGAGCACGACGGCGCGCGTACCGGACTGCAAGACGAAGTCGCCGCGTGGCGCGCTGGTTTCGAAGATCTCGCCGGTTTGCGTTGCGTCTGCAACATATCTGCTGCCGGGACCGGTATCTCGCTTAACGCTGATGCGGTACGTGCCAGCAGTTGAATCGCCTGAGATGGAATAGCTGCGTACAAGAGGCGGTGAAGCGTTGTCAGGGTGAAGGCGCAAGACGAGATACTGGCCGGGCAACGCAGCAGGAAGAGGCGCGTCGTCCGCGGACTCCAGCACGATTGAGGTGACTTCACTTGTTTCGCGATGGACTATTTTCACGCGCAGCTTGCGAAAGCCGTTCCATGCAGGCGGAGATGGGATGGATGATGTGAGTCCAGGGTTTCCGTTGTGGACTCCCTTTTCATCTGCTTTGAGTATCTCTTCGAGGGAACCTTTCCATCCAGCACTCAGTGCAGGAATGTCCAACGCGACTGCGATGCGACTGGGGTTGTGATTGGGGAGGTACAGCAGGGAGTCGACTTCGGCGACGGAGATTTTTCCGGGGCCATCTGCGACTTTCTGGATGTCGTCTCCTGCGCCGACTTCGCCTTCTGTGATCACGCGAAGATAGAATCCGGGCCTTCGATGCGAGACGAGCAGGGCCGGCATCTGAGGGTTGTTCATTCGGATGCCGAGGCGATAGCAGGTAACGCGAGGTTGCGTCACCTCGAAGACCGCGCTGCCAATTTTGTAGCGATCTCCGATGCAGACCTCATCATCAAGAAGGCCTTCGACGGTAAAGTTCTCTCCGAACTGTCCGTACTCGAAGTCATTGCGGCCGAGCACGCGTTCCCAATACTTATAGGCGTCGGTCTGATAGACCATAACGGCGCGGTGTTCGCCGCCGTGGCCCTGGAGATCTCCCTGGCCATCGCCATCGAGATTCAATCGCCGAGCGAGGACGCGATGAGGTACGGGGCTTTTCCAGATTGCAGTGCGGACCAGCTTGCCCTGCCATTCGATTTCGCGCGGAAGGCCGACATTGACCGATAGGAGTTTCGCCATGGGCCCTCGCATTCACTGATTGGCTCAGTTACTCTAATACACCTTTTACATCGGCTGAGCCTTATGCGCGATGGCCTCAATATCGATTTCTCATGAGCGACCGGTTGCTTCTGACATCGCACTTGCAGGCAGCGCCAGAAGAGGTACGACGCGGCCCAGAGGATGCCGGTTCCTACGGACCAGCCCCATGCTGCGGGTGGGTCGCCTGCGGCGAGGTGGGCGATGAGTGCGGAGACGAGCGTGATGGCGAAGCCTGCGTAGGCCCACTCCTTGATGCGTGCGGGGACCATGGGGATGAGCAGTGCGGCCACGCCTGCAAACTTGGCCCATGAGAGCTCGATGCGGAAGTAGGAGGGGAAGCCGAGGTGGGTGAAGGTCTCGGCTACCTGCGGGAGCCGGAGCTGCGCGTAGGCGGTGAAGGCCATCTGGAGGCGAAGAGTGCAGTGGAGATCCAGAAGCCGAGCGACGAGTGCTCTGGAGGGTTTTACGTTTGCAGAGGCCGTCATGGTGTTGGTGGCGGTGTATGAGTTCATTGTGCTGCTTGAAGCTGTCATTGCTGCACCTCCGTTGAGTATGCGATCGAGATTGTCGAGGAATTTTGTCCAGCCGTATTTTGCGCCGCCGTAGGCTTGCTGCTGATCTGGGCGGAAGCCGGAGTGCTCCATGCGAAGGTTGGTGCCGGTGTCGGCTGGTATCAGGGTAAAGAGCACGACGCTTTCTAGGCCCAGGGCGTTCCATGTGTAGGAGAGTTTTTTGAGAGGGTCGACGATGAGAACTTCGCAGTCGATGATGCCGTCCCATTGCGGCATGGGTTCGTTGCGGAACTGGAACTTGTGGCCTGCGGTGGGCTCGAAGTCATTTTTCAGGAGCCACTGTGCCATGAGCTGGCTCTCGGTGAGGGCGCGCCAGAGTTTTTCTGGTGGATGCGCGAATGTTCGCTCGATGACAAGGGTGCGGGTCTCTGTTGTGTTGCTCATGGTTCCATCCTTTCCAGAAGTGTTTCGAGACGGTCGAAGCGGTCGCGCCAGAAGGCGCCGTAGTCGCGGAGCCAGTCCACCATGGGGGCGAGCGCGTCGGGCTGCGCGCGGTAGTGGGTTTCGCGTCCCTCGCGGCGATGCCGTACCAGCTTTGCGCGCTTGAGCACGGTGAGGTGCTTGGAGACGGCGGGCTGAGAGACGCCTGCGAAGTGAGTCAATGCGTGGACGGTCTGTTCGCCCTGCTGCGACATGTGCTCGAAGAGAGCGCGACGGGTGGGGTCGGCGAGAGCGCGGAAGACGTGATTGGCATTCGTCTGCTTCACATGAAAACCATAGCCAAATGGTTATGGTTTTGTCAAGAGCCTTGTTTCAAGTGAAGAGTATTGAGGCGGAGCTTTCGCTACGGTGAAGGGCTGTTAGGCTGGTGATGCTTCTGTCGCTTGAATTCAGGAGGATCGTATGCACGTTTTAAGAGCTGGCCGACGTTCTCCATCTTCGGGGTTCACGCTGATTGAGTTGCTGGTGGTGATTGCCATCATCGCTGTGCTGATTGCTCTTTTACTTCCGGCGGTGCAGCGTGTGCGTGCGGCTGCGCAGGACAGGGCTGCGTCGGACGATCTCATGTTGATCGGCAAGGCTGAGATTGCGTTTCACAGTTCGGCTGGGACATACAGCAGTTCGCTAAGCGAATTGACGACGCTGCCTGCGAACATTGCGAGCGGCGAGGCTGACGGGCACAGATTTTCTATCGTGTCGGCGTCGCGTGAGGCTTTTGTGGCGCGGTCTGTGCCGATTGAGCCGGGAAGGACCGGTTCGCAGACGTGCTCGATCGATCAGACTTTGAAGATCAGTTGTTGAGTCGACGACAGGTCGCTCATGAAAGTGCCTGTCATCTTGGGCGTCTGGCCCGCGTACTGCGGACGAGGCCGAATGCTGCAAGCGCGCTGAAGGCGGCGACGGTTGTTGTTAAGAGTATGTTTTCGATGCTGTTTTCGATCGTGGAAAGCACCTTGTCCATAAAGCCCGTATTGGGAGCGCAGAACGGCGAGTTGGAGAGGATCGCGAGTTCCATGCCTCTGGGCAGGAAGAAGACGTTGCTCTGCTCGACGAAGTTTCCGTTGAGGCTCCAGAAGCCGCCTTTGGCATAGATGCGGCCGAGGGAAGTGTCCTTTTTGATATCGAGACCAAATTGCCGGTCGAGCATTTGTTGTGCCCGGACGGGATCGATGATCATGTTTCGCCGACGAAACGCGGCCATGACGATGAGGAGATCGTTGACGGAGAGATGCCAGGCGCAGCAACCGCTCATGGTGGAGAGGTCGCCTGAGTTCCAGCCGGCCATGTTAGCGGGATAGGGATATGCGAGGGCATCGTCGTCTTCATGCAGGAAGCTCGAGGTGACACCGACGGGATCGAAGATGTTTTCACTGACGTAGTGCGCGTAGTAGCGAATGGTTGTGAGATCCCAGTAGGCATCGGTGACGCCCTGAGTGATGAGATCGAAGAGGTAGGGAGCGTCGATGGTGCTGATGAGGATGCGACAGAGTCCGAAGTTGATGTTTCGGTAGCCCGGCTTGCCGACTGTGCCGAGAGCTATCTGGTCCTTCATGAACTGGAAGTCGGAGGGGCCGGGCTCATCTTTGAGAACAAGGCCGGAGGTGTGGGTGAGGAGTTTGCGGAAGGTGAGCTGGTCGACGCCGGGCCCTTTCTGCCAGTACTTCGGCAGCCATGGAAGGATGTGCGCGTCGGGAGAGATGTTGCGACTGGCGAGGAGCTTGGTCATCGCCATGGCGGTGATGAGCTTGCTGACGCTGGCGACGTGCATCTGTACATTCGATGACCAGTCGAGGAGATGGTCCACTGGTAACTTGGCCGATTTCCATTGCCGATCGAAGACGACAGAACCGTAGCGGCGCAGTTGCATCGAGTACCCGGCGACGCATCCGCTGAGCAGGTTGTGGAGGTCGTTGCTGAGCTTTTGCGTGTTGAGTCGATAGAACAAGCCCGAGGGTGGCGGCGTATCTTCAGGATCACCGCTACCATCACCGGCCTGGTGCAGATCGAGATGGAGGGCGGCGTCGCGGACGTTGTCGGGGCGGAAGATGTGATTGCTCACCATCGCCTCGGTCAGGTTAAGTTTGTGAAGGAATTCGTATCTCACGTCGGTAGAGTCCTGCATTCCCACCTCCGGCTCGCGCTATGCGAGTGCAACGAAGCTACCACAGTTGAAGGCTCGTCGTTCGACTAGCGCTTGCCGAAGCTGACCTTGAGGCCGCCGAAGACGGTGATGGGTGCGGCGGGAGAGACGAATGTGGTGTTGCGGATGGGATAGTCGCCACTGTTGTATGGCGCGAAGGGGCGCGCGGTGAAGTTGCCGTTGTCGTCGTAGGGTGTGGAGGCGAGCTGACCGGCGGTGTAGTAGTGGCGATTGAGCAGGTTGTTGATCTGGGCGAAGAGTTCGTAGTGGGGGTTGAATTTGTAGCGTGCGCCGAAGTTGAGCACGCCGAAGCCAGGCGTTGTGCCTGAGCCGAGGTAGTACTGGCCATCGGGGTGGTGCTGGTTGTTTTCGTTACCGCGTACGTAGGACTGGCCGATGAGTTGGAAGTCGGCGTCGAGGAAGAGTTTCGACAGCGGGCGATAGTCTGCGTAGAGCTTCATCATCTGCTGAGGGACCTGCGGGATGTGGTTGCCAGGAAGGATGGTGATGAGGCCACCGTCGGCGACGCCCTTGAGGCCCGCTAGTGCGTTGCTGTTGCTGCTGTTTCCGCCGGAGGCGACGACCTGTGAGCTTTGGTATGTGGCCTGGAGGAAGGTGTAGTCGATGCCAGTGTCGAGATGATTGCGGTGGAAGGCGAGTGAGGCTTCGACTCCCTGGCGACGTGTCTTGCCGAAGTTGCGGAAGTAGCCGTAGCCGGTGGTCTGCGAGGCGGCGAAGAGCAGGTCGTCGTCGTTGTTGGTGTGGAAGTAGCCGAGGTTCCAGCGAAGGCGGTCGGAGGGATGGCGCAGACCGAACTCGTAGGTGCGGCTGACGACTTGTTTCAGTGGGGGATCGCTGACGAGGGCGTTGGGGAGCGAGCAGGGGAAGTCGGGGTCGGCGCAGCCGAGCTCGGTGGAGGTGGGTGCGCGGCTGCTCTCGCTGTAGTCGAAGTATGCGTTGAGTGTGCGGGTTTTGTAGATGACGCCAGCGGTGGGATTGAAGCGTTGGAAGGTGTTGACGGCGGTTAGCGTGCCGCGATAGCTGACGGGCGGCAGGCGATCGGTGTTGTTGATGGTGACATGGTTGTAGCGGGCGCCGGCGTTGAAGACCCAGGCTCCGAGGCTGAGTGTGTCGGAGACGAAGATGCTGGGTGTGTTGGCGGTGCCGTGCAGGTTGACGCGGTTGTCCTGCGGGGTGCCGTCGACTTCAGTGCTGCCGTCAAGGAAGGCATTGATGCGTGTGATGGAGATGCCGTCGTTGTTGAGGTAGCCGTACTGCGCGGTCTGCATGAAGGTGAGGCTGCCGTGGTCCCACGCGGCGCCGACGGCGAGCTTGTTGCGCGTGGTGTTCCATGCGAGGACTCCGGAGATGCCGTAGGCGTGCTGGCGGTTGACGGTATCGGTGTCGACGCCAGTGCATTTTTCGCCGGGCTCATCGAGCTGGAGGCCTTGTGCGATGCAGCGCAGGTAGGGATAGGGCGTGTTTGCCGGGGTGATGGGCGTCGTGGGGAAGGGAATGCCCGCGTTGGTGAGCGCGGTTTTATCGGCTGCGCTGAGCGTGTAGAGCGACTGATCGAAGCTGTCGTTGTTGATGTCGCCGTTGGTGGTGTTGCTGCGTGTGTAGCGGATGTAGGCGTTGGTGTTCAACGTAAAGTTGGAGCTGAGGGACTGGATGGCGTTGAGCGTGAGGAAGGGTTGGTGCTGATAGGTTGCGTCGGGGACGGAGTAGACGGAGTTGTAGCCGTTGTTGAGACCGACGGTGCGGTTGATGGCGCGAAGGTCTTGTGTGCCGTTGCCGATGAGGTTGTTGATGGCGTAGCCGCCGGAGAGCGAGAGCGCGGTGTTGTTGTGGATGTAGCCGAGCCGGGCGAAGCTCTGCTTCACGCTGGAGGGCGATTGAACGCGCCAGCCGTCGTCGTGGAAGAGTGTGCCTGCTGCGAACCAGTTCCAGCCGGAGTTCGAGCTACCGCCGAATTCCATATCAACAGCGCGGCGGCCGTAGCTGCCGCCGTAGGCGCTGATGGATAGGCCGCTGTTGCTGATGCCGTTTTTGGTTTGGACGACGATGGCGCCGCCGAGAGTGTTGAGGCCGTAGACGGGATTCGAGCCGGGTATGAGCTGGGTGGTGTTGATCGCGATACGAGGGAGGAGGTCCCACTGAACGACGTCGCCGAAGGGTTGGTTCTGGCGGACGCCATCGAGATAGACGCTGAGGCCTGCGGGTGAACCGACGAGCGGCGACGCGGTGTAGCCGCGGTAGTTTACGTCGGGCTGGAATGGGTTGTTCTGATTTTCGTTGACGTAGACGCCATTCATGCGGCGCTTGAGGACGTCGGTGAGATCGATAGCGTTGGTGTCTTCGATGGTTTGAGCGGTGATGGTTTGGACGGGGACAGGGACGTCGGTGAGCGGGATGTCGAGAGAGCCTATGGGTGTGGAGGCCGTGACGTTGACGTTGGTGCTGGCGGTTCCGATGTGCAGCGTGATCTCGCGCGTGACGGGTGTGGCGGTCGAGATTGGAATCTGCAGGACGACTGACGCGAAGCCGGGGCTGGCTAGGGACAGAGTGTAGCGGCCGGGGGCAAGGGCGGTGACGGAGATCGAGCCGTCGTCCGCGGTCTGCAGATGGCGGATGCCGCCCGGGCCGGAGAGAGTGCCGTGGGCGTTGGCTACGGGACGGCGAGCGGGGTCTTTGACGCTGACTTGAAGCGTGCCGGCGATCGGCGATTGTCCTGCCGCAGCGCCGGCGAGCGCGATGAGCAGGGTGCAGAGAATGCTTCGAAACAGCATGATGCAGATTAGCCCCGGAGAATGCGAATAAGGATAGGGTATCGGTTTCGATGCCAGTTCTGAAGATTTTCAGGACAGGGAAGTCGCCTGACTCAGTTATTTACTTTGCATCTTCATAAACGTCCGTACCAACGTGGCAATGTCATCTGCCTTGGTATCGAGCGCGAAGTGTCCTGCGTCGAGTACGTGAACCTGCGCGTTGGGTACGTCTTTTCGGTATCGTTCCGGCTCTCCGGAGTCGAACGAGAGATCGTGCTTGCCCCAGATGACTAAGAGTTTTGGATCGGTCTTCTGCATCCATGCCTGCCATTTTGGATAAGCATCGACGTTGGTGCGGTAGTCGTAGAAGAGATCGCTTTGGATCTGCGCTTGTCCTGGAGAGTTCAGGAAGGCGAACTCGTCGCTCCATAGATCGGGGTCGTAGAGTTCAATGTTGGGATCGTCTCCGACATGGCGCGTCTTCGTTGTGGCAAGCGAGAGGAGGTTGGTGCGCAGCGCATCTTCATGGGCTGCGCGGTCTGCCCAGAACGCACGTCGAGTGGCCCAGTTTGCGCCGAGACCTTCGTTGTGAGCGACGGCGTCCTGGACGATGAGGGCCTGGACGCGGTCTGGGTGTGCCAATACCATGCGAAAGCCAACGGGGCCGCCGTAGTCCTGCATATAAAGCGTGTAACGCGACAGACCCAGTGTTTGCGTGAAACTGTCCATCACAGAGGCGATGTGGTCGAAGGTGTAGTCGAACTGTTTGGGGTCGGGCCAGTCGCTGTGTCCGAAGCCTGGATAGTCGGGTGCGACGAGATGATAACTGTCTGCGAGTCGTGCGAACAGGGGCTGAAACATTCGCGACGATGATGGAAGGCCATGCAGCAAAAGAATGGTGGGAGCGTCTTTTGGTCCCGCTTCTCTGTAGAAGATGGAGAGGCCATCCACTTTGACTGTGCGATAGAAGACCTGTTGTTCCATGGGTCTGTCCTTTTTCTGGGCGTGTATTCCTTGCGTAGTAGCGAAGACGAGCGCGAGTGTCGCGAGTGCATGAAGGATCGATTTCGCAGTATTCATGCATCCTCCCCGAACCCTATCGCTTACCATCGGCCCACGTGCGCACCGTCGTCCACGTGCAGCACCTCCCCGGTTACGTGACGGGCTTCCGTCAGATAGATGACAGCCTCAGCGATGTCGCTGGGGGATGAGATCGTGCCCATGGGGCTACGGCTTTTCAAAGTATCCATCGATGAATCCTTGTGCAGGGGTGTGGCGACAGTGCCAGGCGCGACTGCGTTGAAGCGGATCTTGTTCTTCGCGTATTCGCTTGCGAGGCTGAGGGTAACGGCATTGAGTCCGCCCTTCGTAATCATGGGAATCGACGCTGATATGCCCGCGATGGGGTTGTCGGCGAGCGCGGCAGTAATGGTTGTTACGCTACCGCCCGTGCCCTGCGACAGCATTTGCCTGACTGCGTGCTGGGTGACGAAGAAGAATCCTTCCAGGTTGGTCGCGACGAGACGGCGAAAGTCATCGATTGTGTAGTCGGTGAAGGGTTTGACCGAGAAGACGCCCGCGTTGTTGATGACATGGTCGATCGAGCCGAAGGTACCGATTGCTGTTTGCGTGACCTTCTCAGCTGTTTCCGCTAGACCGATGTCTCCGTCGACGAGTGCGAGATTGGGCGACGGCGCAAAGCCGGAACTGGAAACACTGCGCGAGGTTGCAACGACGTTGTAGTCACGATCAAGAAAGGCCTGGACGATGGCTGCTCCAATGCCTTGCGAGGCACCGGTAACGATGACTGTCTTTCTGCTGTCCATGCTTAGCTCCTGTTGTTTTCACGAGAGCCGTGAAGGCTACTGCGGAATCGTGCTGCGTGGCGAAGCAGAAAAACAAATACCTAGGTGCGCGCGTATTTGTTGAACCAATCGATGGTGCGCTGCCATGCCAGATCGGCGGCTGCCTTGTTGTAACGTTCCGGGGTCGCATCGCAGTTGAAGCCATGACCGCAGTTCGGGTAGATGTAGCCTTCGTGCGGGACGTTTGCTGCAGTGAGGGCCTTGTCGTATCCGGGCCACGTAGCTACGAGCCGCGTGTCCTGCTCGCCGTGATGCACGAGGATCGCTGCCTTGATCTTGGGGATGTCATCGGCGGCAGGAGGACCGCCGTAGAAAGGCGCGGCCGCGGCGAGGTCGGCACCGAGTTTCGCGGCGAGCATGTTGGCGGTCGAGCCGCCGTAGCAGAAGCCGGTGGCGGTGATTTTGCCGGTACAGTCGGGGCGCGCCTTCAGCCAGTTTGCGGCGGCGATCATGTCTTCGGCCATCTTGACCTTGTCGATTTTGTTGAACAACTGGCCGCCTTTGTAGTCGTCGCCAGGATAGCCGCCGAGAGAGGTGAGCCCGTCGGGCGCGAATGCCATGAAGTTGGCGAGGGCGAAGCGTCGCGCGATGTCTTCGATATGAGGGTTCAGGCCACGGTTCTCGTGGACGACGATCACGCCGGGCAGCTTTGAGGGAGTTTCGGAGCGCGTGTCGGCGCTGATGGGACGCACAAGATATCCCTTGATGCTTCCGTTGCCCTTCGGCGAGGGTACGGTCTCGTAGGTGGCCTTGATGCGGTCGTCGGTTCGGGAGACCTGTTGGCCGAGGGCGTAGTTCGGCATGAGAGACGCAATCACAGTGCTGGTTGCCAGAGTGCCAGCTACTTTTTGAATGCCTTCCATGAAGGAGCGGCGGCTGATCTCGCCGTGAATGAAATCGTTGTAGAGCTCGATGGCTTCGGTTGGGACTTGAGGGTTTTTCGATTCCATGGTTGTCTCCCGTGGGGATAATACTATCTGCGTTGCTGTAGGTCGGCGCGGCGTTTGCATCGACGCCTTGGAGTAGCAGGAGATGTGGACCGTCGGCTATTGCTCTTCTGTCAGCGTTGCGGCGAAGGTTTTACCGTACGGGTAGAAGAGCTCCTTGCGGCCCTGCTGCCAGGCGGCTTTCATCTCGGGGGTGGAGATGTCCCAGTCGGGACGGCATTTCATGAGTACTGCTCGGAGGTCCTGGCGGAGTTCTTCAATGGTGGGGCGACCAAAGAACCAGTAGCCGTTATAGATCTTGTAAACGACAAGACCCGGTTCGAGGACGATGACGTGCGGGATCATTGGATTGTGGACTGGATCGGTGTATTCGGCGATGTCGAGGTCTTTTTGAATCTTTCGTCCGGCGTCGGAGAGGAAGGGCCAGTGGGCGCCGACACCGTTGCGATATTCGCTGGTTTCGGTGATGGTGTCGGTCGTGATAGTGACGAGGCGGCAATATCCGATTTCGAGCTCGCGATGGAACTGGGCGAGCAGTTCCGACTGGCGGCGGTCTTTCGGACAGAAGCCTCCGCGACCTAGAACGAGAATTAAGGGATCGGCTTGCTGGAGCTCGGAGAGCTTTCGGCGCTTTGTGGTGTGGTCGGAGAGCTCGTAGTCGGGGAAGACAGCTCCGGGTACGATGTCAGGTCGCATGGATTCCTCAATGGTGGAGGTACGATTCTACCCAACAAGGGGCCCTGCTACGCCGCATCATTTACTGGAGAATTTGTCTTGTGTATATAAAAGCGTTTCTCATGACTAATTTTCCCAAACTCGCTCAATGAGTGCATTGGCCTGAAGTCAACAGCTGACCAAGGGCCACTTAGCTGGGAAGGCGGCCAGGAGGCGAGAGGCTCGTTCTAACCAAGCCTCCGCCGTCTGCCTTAGCTATATGTCGCGCATGACGATCGTCAAAACGGCAACTTTCTATTTCTCCTGTGCCAGCCCAGTAATAACCGCAGCCATTTTTTCGAGTATCTCGTTCCAGCCCTCGAGTTGCCCGCTGTTCTTGGCGCTCTCCATCGGTTCATTTCCAATGAAAGTAAGCTTCGTCTGGCCGTTTCCTAAGTCCTCAAAAAGAGTCACGTCGTAAGCGCCCTCGATGGCCTCAGGTTCGATTCCCAATTGCGCAGGGTCAATCTTGTTTCCCTCCGAGTCACAAAAGTACATCAAGGAAACAATCTTCTCGTACGGAACAATCTCGTAGTATTCGACCGCATTCCAGCCCTCCTGCCCATCCGGCGCCTTCATGCAGCAGATAAGTTTTCCTCCCACGCGAAAATCCATCTTGCAAACAGGCGCAGTAAAGCCCTTCGGTCCCCACCACTGCATGATGTACTTCGGGTCTGTCCACGCCTTCCAAACCAACTCGCGTGGGGCATCAAAAACTCTTGTAACGACCATCCGCTCGATTTCGCTAACCGTGTTTTCCGTCATCTCTGACCTCCTTCTTTTTTCATTTGATTCACGACCTCACCCAGCTTGTCGAAACTCTCTTCCCAGAATCGGCGATAGCTGATCGCCCAGTCACTGACCGTCTTTATCGCCTCTGGCCTAAGCGTGCACACACTCTCTCGTCCACGCTTCGTCTTGATTACAATCCGCGCCCTCACAAGATAGGCGATATGTTTTGAGATCATCTGCTGCGAGAGTGGAAACGGTTCCGTCAATCCATGCACAGTGGCAGACCCGCGTGAGAGTCGTTCGACCATCGCTCGCCGGGTGGGATCAGATAGAGCCGCAAAGGTTGCGTTCAACGTATTCACAACCAAATGGTAGTGGATTTTCTGCGGACGTCAAGTAGGGAGATCGTCAATACGCTCATCTAGAAGGATCAGTAGTGGAAGTCGGGGTCGTGAGCGATCATGCCTTGGGCATGGCTATGTCGACGGGATCAGCAACTGCGGAGTCGTGCTGGATGGCGTACTTGGAGTCCCAGCCGGGGAGTTCCTGGGAGCCGGTAATTAGGCGGGCTCCGTCCTGGAAGGTCAGGTAAGTCCAGGCCCACTGACGGAAGACGGCGAGACGGTTGCGGAAGCCGATGAGGAAGAAGATGTGGATGGTGAGCCAGACGATCCACGCAGGGAAGCCGCTCCAGCGGCCGTGGAAGGGCCACTTGATGTTGGCGACGGCGGCCTTGCGTCCGATGGTGGCCATGTCGCCCTTGTCGAAGTAGTGGAAGGGCTGGTTGAGGCCTGTGCCGTCACTGCCGTGCTCGCGGGCGATGAGGCGGGAGATACGCTTGGCGGCGTAGGTTCCCATCTGCATGGCGGGCTGGGCTACTCCGGGGACCTGCTTGCCGTTTTCTTCGACGTGGGCGAGGTCGCCGCAGACGAAGATCTCGGGGTGGCCTGCGGGGTTGAGGAACTGGTCGACGAGGACGCAGCCGCGTTGGTCGGTGGGGAGGCCGAGGAGTTTGCCGAGGGGTGAGGCCTGGACACCGGCGGCCCAGAGGGTGACCACAGAGTCGATGCGCTCGTCGCCGATCATGACGTAGCCGGGCTGGATGTCGGTGACGCGGGCCCCGGTGCGGACCTTGACGCCGAGGGCGGCGAGTTGCTCGACGGCCTTTTGCTGGAGGTCGGGCGGGTAGGCGCCGAGGACGTGCGGGGAGCCCTCGAGGATCATGACGTTGGCGGAGGCGGGGTTGATGTGGCGGAAGTCGCGGGCCATGTAGAGGCGAGCGATGTCGGAGATGGCTCCGGCGAGCTCGACGCCTGTGGGTCCGCCGCCGATGATGACGAAGTTGAGGGGCGGGTGGGCTCCGGCCTCCTGCATCTGACGCTCGGCCAGCTCGAAGGCGAGGAGGACACGGCGGCGGATCTCGGTGGCGTCTTCGACGGTTTTGAGGCCGGGGGCTAGAGGGGCCCAGTTGTCCTTGCCGAAGTAGGAGTGAGTGGAACCGGTGGCGAGGATGAGGTAGTCGTACTCGAGCTGGGAGCCGGTTTTGAGGGTGACGCGCTGCTCGGGGAGGTTGAAGCTGGTGGCCTCATCCATGAGGACCTCGATGTTCTGGTGCTCGCGGAGGATAGAGCGGATGGGCTGGGCGATCTCGGCGGGGGAGAGGACGGCGAGGGCGACCTGGTAGAGGAGAGGCTGGAAGGTGTGGAAGTTCTTGCGGTCGATGAGGGTAATGTCGACGGGGAGTTTGGCGAGGCCCATGGCCGCGTTCATGCCGGCGAAGCCTCCGCCAATGATTACGACACGCTTACGAATCGGTACACCGTTTACCGGAGCTGTCATCTTTGTTGCTCCTTCTGTCCATCAGTCGCGTTTTGTCACTCTTTTGATGCTTGAAGGGGAGGGGCGGTCTCAGGGGCCCGGAGTTTGGAGTGCGATGATCGATCACGCTGATGAGTGGTTCGGTGGGCGGAGGCGAAAGGGAGCTTATCCGCCTGCTACGGCGCCGATGACGAGCAGGGGTTCCTTGCCCTGCACTACTTTTGCGGGAAGTGTGGCGTCGAGGGATTCGTGCGAGAGATCGCGCTCGCAGGCAAAAAAGCGTAGGAATGCGCGGCGCTGCTGGGTAGCGTGATCGCGGATGGTTCCCCCGAGCATGGGGTATGCGGCTTCAATGGCATTGAGGACGGAGCGCAGGGTCACCGGGTCTTCGACCTCGACTTGAACCTCACCCTCGAGCCGGGCGAGAGCGCGAAGATGTGGGGGGAGAATAACGCGGACGGTCATGCGAGGGTCTGAGCCTCGACAGAGAGGACGGCAGGGAGATCGCGAACGATCGGGGTCCAGCTATCGCCTGCGTCACGGGAGGCGTAGACCTGGCCGCCGGTGGTGCCGAAGTAGACGCCGCATTGGTCGAGCGAGTCGACGGACATGGCGTCGCGCAGGACGTTGACGAAGCAGTTCTCCTGCGGGAGGCCTTTGGTGAGCGGCTCCCACTCGTTGCCGCCGGTGCGGCTGCGGTAGACGCGAAGTTTGCCGTCGGGAGGGTAGTGTTCGCCGTCGCTCTTGATGGGGACGACGTAGATCGTCTCCGGCTCGTGCGCGTGGACGTCGATGACGAAGCCGAAGTCGGTGGGAAGGTTTCCGCTGACCTCGGTCCAATGGTCGCCTGCGTTGTCGGAGCGCATGACGTCCCAGTGCTTTTGCATGAAGAGGGTGCCGGGACGTGAGGGATGCATGGCGATGTGGTGGACGCAGTGGCCGACCTCGGCCGTTGGGGTCTGGGATGTGTTCGGAGCGGAGACCTTGATTGATGGGTTTCCACGAGGCGCCGCCGTCGTCGGTGCGAAAGGCTCCGGCGGCGGAGATGGCGATGTAGATGCGCTTCGCGTCGCTGGGGTCGAGGATGATGGTGTGGAGGCACATGCCTCCTGCTCCGGGCTGCCAGTGGGGGCCTGAGCCGTGCTTGCGGAGGCCGGAGAGTTCGTCCCAGTTCTGGCCGCCGTCGGTGGAGCGGAAGAGGGCGGCGTCTTCGATGCCGGCGTAGACGGTGTCGGGGTCGGTGAGCGAGGGCTCGAGGTGCCAGGCGCGTTTGAACTCCCAGGGATGGGGAGTGCCGTCGTACCACTGGTGGGTGCCGGGAACGCCGTCGTAGGCGAACTTGTTGCCGACGGGGTTCCAGGTCGCGCCGCCGTCGTCGGAGCGCTGGACGACCTGGCCGAACCAGCCGCTGGTCTGCGAGGCGTAGATGCGATTGGGGTCAACGGGCGAGCCTTTGAGGTGGTAGAGCTCCCAGCCTGCGAAGTGGGGGCCGCTGACCTCCCAGTTCTCGCGTTTGCCATCGGAGGTGAGGACGAACGCGCCTTTTCTCGTGCCGACGAGAAGACGTACTTTACTCATGCAGGATTCCTCCTGTGGGATTTGCCGCGAGGCATGAGCGCGAGAGGCTAGTGCGTGCCGTTCGCGGAAGATGATGTCCGCACGACGAGCGTGGGCGGCACCAGAATACTCCTTGGGGACTGTTCCGGGTTTATTGGCGAGATCGAGGGCGAGCTCTCCGGCAATGCGGCCCAGCTCGGCGGTGCCGTGATCGATGGAGCTGAGGGGCACGCGTAGGTAGTCGTTGTAGCGAATGTTGCCGCAGCCGATGATGGCGATGTCGTCCGGGAACGCGGAGCCCGGCTTCGATGACGGCCTCGATGGCGCCGATGGCGAGGAGGTCGTTGTAGCAGAAGACGGCGTCGGGACGGGGGTCGAGTTGGAGGAGCTGCTGCATGGCCTTGCGTGCCGGTGGCGTCGCCGGTCTCTTCAAGGTGATCGCAGGTGACGACGTAGCTTTCAGGAACGTCGAGATGATGGTCGGCGAGGGTCGTTGCTTGATATCCGCGCAGACGGTCGTGGGCCGGGCTGGTGTTCTGGCCGGCGATGTGAGCGATGCGCTTGCGGCCGCTATCGATGAGATGACGGGTGGCCATCTCGCCGACCATGACGTCGTTGGAGCCGACGAAGTGCGCGGCGAGGTGAGGGAAGTTGCGGTCGAAGAGAAGGTAGGGCGTGCGCTCGTCGCCCAGCTCGTAGAAGTTCTTGAGGCTGGCCTGGCAGGAAGCGATGAGGAGAACATCGATTCCGCGGCGGAGCAGCGTGCGAATCTCCTGCCGCTCGATCTCGGGGTCTTCTTCGGAGGAGGCGAGGATGAGGGCGCGGTTGCTCGCACGGAGGACGCCGCTGAGTGATTTGGCGAACTCTGCGAAGAACGGATGGACGAGGTCGGGAACGACGAGGCCGACGGTGTAGGTCTTGCCGCTGGCGAGGCCGCGGGCCAGCATGTTGGGCTGATAGTTCAGCTCCTTCATGCGCTTGAGCACGCGCTTGCGTGTTTCTTCACCGATATCTGTGTTGCCCCGCAGCACCTTGGAGACGGTGACGACGGAGACCCCGAGATCGCGCGCAATGTCTTTCAGCCTGACTGCCATATAACAAGATCATCCTACAGCCTGCCTCGGAGCCGGAAGAGCAAATCCGTTCCGATCAGGCGAGGTTAGCAGAAGTGTGTTCTACGCCACAGACTCCAGCCGCCGACGGCGAGACTGACTAGCCAGGACGACTGCTAGCGCTGCGACCCACCGCATATTCATGGCAAGGGGAGGAACGGTGGCCTGAGATCCCAGCCAGATAAAGACGCCTGTTGCGCGTAGCGACGATGGCGTAATCCCACCAGCGGCGTCGTTCGTTGCGGCCGCCGAACTCGTCGCCGGCCTGAGCGGCGAGGGTGCGGTTGTAGTCGAGGCCATAGCGGTCGCACTCGCGCAGGACGGCCTCGTTGTTGGAGGTGTGCTTCGCGTGCGGAGGCTACTGCGGTGCCGATGGCGAGAGCGCCGAGGATCATGATGATGGATCCTGCGATCACCAGCAGCTTGTGTCTGGAGTCTGCGCTGGCGAGTTCGCCGAAGACCAGTGCGCCCCAGGCGAGTCCCCAGAGCTGATTGGTGTTGGAGAGCGGGATGCCGCGGCCGATGCCGAGGTATTTTGCGGCGAACTGCTGGAAGAGGTCGCCGATGACCCAGACGAAGCCGCCGAGGAAGAGCCAGAAGACGAGCCCGCGGCTGGTGGATGAGGTGGAAGGCGGGGGAGTGGAGTCCGCCGTCGAGCGCAAGCGTGAGGGCGAAGCACGGTTCCCAGTTCGCCGACGGTGAAGGCGGTGACGAAGGAGAGCGGGTTCATGCCGCTGATGTAGGCCTTGCGATAGGGAACGTACATGGTCCCCCACATGAAGCTGGCGCCGATGGCGGCGAGGATTCCGCGAACGGCGTGAGTGACCGGCGGCGGTGTCTCCGTGAAGGGTGCTGAAGCCGAGCATGACGGCCGCGATGACGATGGCGATGCCGCCGAGGACGACCTTGCTGATGTTTCCGGCGCTGGCTCCTTCAAGCTCCTTAAAGAGGACGCGTCCCCAGAAGAGGCCGATGAGGGAGTTGGCGTTCCAGAGGGGAAAGGCGACGGCGAGGCCGACGTCGCGGATGGCGAAGACGGTGAGGGTGTTGGCGACGGCCCAGAGGGCTCCGGCGAGAAGTGCCCACACGATGAGGTGCTTCTTCTCCGCAAGATCGGCGAAGACGTAGCCGGTGCCCTTGAGGAGGGTGGGGAAGGTCCACCGCGCGGTGAAGACGCCGGCGACCATGCAGAGCGAGATACTGCGAAGGGCGAGAGGCCGGCGTTGACCAGCTTGGTGGGAGCTTCGGCGGCGCCGAGCCAAACGCCTGCGGTGAGTCCGCAGATTACTCCGAGCCCATGCAGCGACAGACTCTTGCTTCCTGTCTTCTGAACTACCGTTGCCATTCGTTGCGTCCTGATTTTCGGTTGTGCCTAACCCTTGTGGAGTACGGCCAGCAGGGTGATGCCTGCGACAAGTACAAGAAAGGGCACCCAGAAGTGGCTGTCCGTAAGTACAGCTTTAAACATGCCGGTCGTGCGGATGGAACTATCTTTCTCGTGGTTCATCGGTCCTTTGTCGGGGTGTTTCCGTAAGCGGTAACTTCGGCTAAACCCTATACGTCGGGTTTAGCACTGTCAACCGGCTTTTCTGGCTTCTCTTTCGGAGTCTGCACAACGGCGATGGGGGAGACGAAGCTGGCTCCTTCTGACTCTACGATACTCATTATTTTGAGGATGACCTTCTCCTGAGTGCCAAGGAAGGTGGCCCACTGTCCGTCGGGATTTCGGAAGTAGGCGAAGACCTCGATCTGGGGGCCCGCAGGAGTGAGGCCGATGAGCCGGGCGCGCGCGGATTCTTTATAGATATCCGGCTCCGTTGCGAGCAGCTGAACGATGCGATCGAGGACAAGCTTCACTACTTTGTTCGGAGTGTTGACCTGCAGTGTGAAGATCTGGCGCAGCCAGAACTGATCGCGCATGGAAAAGTTTTCGAGCTTTCCCTCGGCGACCTTAGCGTTTGGAATCGACACCAACGAGCGATCCATGGTTCGCAACTTGAGCGAACTGATGGCGACCTCTTCGACGGTTCCCTGGACTCCGTCGATGGTGCAGAAGTCTCCTACACGCACCGCACCCCGCATCACGATGGAGATGCCGCCGAAGAGGTCGGCGAGCGTTCTCTGTGCGGCGAGTGCCAATGCAATACCTCCGATTCCAAGGCCGGCCAGCAGGGCCGAGACGTTTACTCCCGCCTCAGTTAGGAGGACAAGGAAGAGGATGATGCCAACGAGGATTTTGAAAAGCCGGGCCAGCAGACCAATGAAGGTCGCCCTTTCCACCTGCATCTGCAGGGTAAGCCGATGAGCGAGGAAGGAGGCAAGGATGTCGCTGACCCTAACAATGATCCAGGCCCCGCTGATGAGCGCTACGAAGGTTGCTATGACGCTCCAAAGGTGCCTGCCGAGCGCGGTGAGCGCATAGTCGTTGGCGATCTCGAGGGCGATGGCCAACATGAGTCCGAAGATCGGAGCGCGAAGCTTTGAGACGGTATGTTCTACGGCGCTCGTAAATACGGTGCTAGTAAATCTGCTACGCGAGAGGAGACGCAGCAGCCATACGAGCAAGCGGGTGAGAAGTGTGGCCGACAGAAGACAGATGCCAACTGCGATAAAGATTCCGGCCCAGCGCCAGAGGGGAATGGCCAGGAACCGTATGCGGGTTGACCATTCGGGGAAATAACTGGATATTTCCCGGTGCCGCATGCTTGCGTATGCCGTAGGAACGCGAGTCAGTGTTTCCTGCGAGAAGCGCCAGACGGGCGCCTGGTTAACAAGTTCGACTCGATCGAGCAACACATTGAGGTCGCCAGTCGGAGTCTTGATGATGCCGACGCTCTCGCGGGAGACGCGGAGCGGCTCGTCGAGATTGCCCTCGGGAGTACGTGGGATGGAGCTGATGTCGATATTTCCCAGATCAATGAGGGTCTTTAGCTGTTTGGCTAACTCGACTCCTTTTTCCGGGGGTCGCTTCCCGTCCAGATATTCTGCGGCGCGAGTGTAGTCCTGGGCCTCGGCGGCTTTCAGGAAGCCAAGGACGGTCCCGTGCGGCGTATTGCGACCAAGAGGATCAGGGGGCGGCGGGGGCGGGGGGGCCGGAGTTGCGACAGCAGCTGGGGCTGAGGACGGGGCAGTTTTGGCGTCGGGAGAGGGTGCGGGTTGCCCTTTGACGATCCGTGCCGCGGCTCCAATCTGAGCTCCTGCGGTTGCGACGAAACAAAGAAGCAGTGCTACAAGGATCCACTTGGCGCCGGAACGGGGGTAGCTTCTGGTCGGCCGGTCGGAGGCGCCGCAATCCTGATTAGTCCTGCGCGTATCGAATCGAGCCATATCGCCCCGATATTCATAGAGATCCAGAGGAGACAGACAATACCACAGGTTTTAGGGCCGCCCGGGCGAGCTGTCGACTCGAGGGCAATGAGCGGAGTCTATCACTCCCGAAAAAATGTTCATAACCGGACGGCCGATTGCCTTGTCTAATGCGCTGAATGGAAGGAAACGACCACGCGATCGTCCGGGCAGTACTGGCCGGAGACAAGGACGCCTACGGTGCGCTCGTCGCTCGCCATAGTCAGAACGTCTTTCGCGTCGCCTTTCGCATCACCGGCGACGAGGCAGACGCCGACGAGGTTGTGCAGGAGGCTTTTCTGCGCGGCTACCAGACGGTTGGAGAGCTTCGAGTCGCGCTCCGAGTTCGGAACCTGGATCTATCGCATCGCGGTTAACTGTGCACTGAATATGATCAACAAACGCAAAGTCGAAGCAACGTACCAGATCGGCGAAGAGACCGACCCGGCGCAGCACCAGGTGCAGGTCGCCGATACCGCCGCCGAGTCCGGAGCGGTCGCTGCTGAGCCGCGAGATCGAGGCGCTGCAGAAGACTGCGATGCGCGCCCTGACCGCAACGGAGAAGACAGCCTTCATCCTGCGCCACATGGAAGGGCGCAACACGACGGAGATTGCCGAGGCGCTCCACATCGCTCCTAATGCCGCCAAGCAGGCTGTGTTTCGCGCCGTGCAGAAGCTGCGGCGCAGCCTTGCTCCACTTCGGGTGACACCATGAAGCACTTCAACGAAGAAGAACTGATCGAGTGCTACTACGGCGAGTCGGAAACGCCGCTGAGATCAAGCAGCATGTGCGTGAGTGCGCTGATCTGTGCGCGCAGCCTATCTGGCGCTCTCTCGCGATCTTTCGGAGATTGTCACGATTCAGACACCCGCACGCGATGCCAACTATGGCGAGCAGGTGTGGCAGGCGATTCGCAATTCGGCTGCGCCATACCAGGCGCCGAGGAAACAGCGCTTCGCGTGGCTGAGGCTGCATCCATTTGGCGGTTTTGCGACCGCGGTGGCCTGCCTCCTGATCCTCGCCGCGGCCTTTTTTGCCGGACGCAAGTGGGAAAACCGCAATCCACAGGGACCTGCCGTTGCGAACAACTCCAGCGGCGATACGGGTCGCGAACGCGTGGTGCTGGTAGTGCTTGGCGATCACCTCGACCGCTCGGAACGGCTGCTGGTGGAGCTGAAGCACGCCGAGCCTTCGACAGAGGCCCCGATGCAGGCGGAGGCGCGCGAGCTGCTCTCGGCCAACCGGCTTTATCGCGAGAGCGTGAAGCGGCGATCCGGCACTGACTGCGGCGCTCGATCACCTGGAGCGCGTATTGATTGAGGTTTCGAACGAGCCTGCAGGACTCTCGCAGGCGCGGCTCGATGAGCTTCAGAAAGAGATGAACACCGACGGCCTCCTCTTCGAGGTCCGCGTCCTCCGCTCCCGGGTGCAGGGCGACGTGGATCAGAAGCAGGACTGTCGGAACAGCAACTAAAGGGGTATCCATCTAATGAAAGTCACAACTATTCTTCCCACCGCACTAATTGTTTCTACTCTGTTTGCACCCGCGGCTGTCTGCCTTCAGCCCATTGTGTTTGCAGGTCCGACCCATCTCGGCGAAGCGGCCGACGAAGGAGAGCAGAGCGGCACGTATGCTGACGGCACCCGTGCCATCAATGAGAGTCGTTGGGCCGATGCGGAAACGATTTTCGGAAACATTGCTGCGCAGCGTGGCGACAGGGCAGATGCTGCTCTCTATTGGAAGGCTTATGCGCGAGAACAAAGAAGGGCAGCAGGCGCGCGCTCTGGAGACATGCGCAGACCTTGGCCACAACTACAAGAAGAGCCACTACATCAGCGACTGCGATGCAATGCGTATCGAGATTCGCGGGGCCAGCGGACAAGGAATGCAGTCGCCGGGCACGTCCGACGACGACCTGAAGCTGCTCGCTCTAAATGCCCTGATGCAACAGGATGACGCTCGCGCAATGCCGATTCTTCAGCAGATTATCAATGGCAATGGGTCGGAGAAACTGAAGGAGCGCGCCCTATTTGTGTTGGCGAACAGTAACACTCCCGAGGCACAGAACGCCCTTGGGCAGATTGCGCGAGGGCAGTCGAACCCACAACTGCAGATCAAGGCGATTCGCATGTATGCAGCGATCAAGGGCAAGAAGTCGGTCGATACGCTCGCCGATATCTACCAGCACTCGAGCGATGAGGGCGTGAAGCGGGCGATTCTGCAGTCGTATCTGGTGACGGGATCGCCCGAGAAGCTGGTGGAAGCGGCACGCGGAGAGCAGAATCCGGTGCTGGTGAAGTCGGCGGTGCAGTCCCTGGGCGCGATGGGTGCGACTTCGGAGCTGGGTACTCTGTACCACGATACGAAGAGTGTGGAGACGAAATCAGCGATCATCGGAGCCCTTGTCGCTGCCGGGAAAAAGGGCAGTGACCTGCTAGGTGAGATCGCCAAGACGGAGCAGGATCCGCAACTGCGCGCCAAAGCTATTCGTAACCTGGGAGTGACGGGCGGCGCTGCCGCAGGGCCAACGCTGGTGGCGGCCTATCAGGGCAGCTCTGACGCGGACTCCAAGAAGGCTGCTCTCGATGGCCTGTTTATCTCAGGAGATGCACACGATCTGGTAGAGCTCGCACGCGCTGAGAAAGATCCGGCGTTGAAGCAGATGATCGTCTCGAAGCTGAGCGTAATGCACAGCAAGGAGAGCCACCGATTACATGATGGAGATTCTCAACAAGTAGGAACAACCTCGAGAAGGAGGGTACGTCTGTGAACAAGCATCTCGCGATTGCTTTAGCCCTTAGTGTGTCTGCTGTCGCCTTCTCGGCGCAGCAGCCAAAGGTCTCCGAAACGCAGTTCAGCACTGAGCCGGTAGGCGCAGGACTGTCCGCGACGGTGACGCGATTTCAGCACTCCAACCAGCAGCTATGGATTGGATATGAGGTTCCATCTACTCCGCGACACAATTCATCTTCGTGTTCTGATTCGAACGGATCGAATGACGATGGATGCTGCGGTGAATATCGACTCGAAGGCTCGGGAGGCAGCGTAAACGGAAGCAGCCAGAGCACGGAGCCTGGAAGGATGTACGTTCTCCTGCGGCTGGATCACGGAGCGGTGACTAAGGTTCGGCCAGTAAATGCTGGTTGTCATCTGAACGCGGGTGGGGTTCCGTTTACGTGGCTCACCGGGGTTCAGGCTGAAGACAGCGTCCACTATCTGGCGCAGGTTGCAACGCAGGGCACAGAGAATCGCGTGACCGAAGGCGCGCTGGCGGCGATGGCGATGCATGCTTCTCCTGCGGCGACAACGGAGCTGACAACGCTGGCGACTTCGTCGAGCACACCGAAGCTACGCGAGAAGGCAGCGTTCTGGCTTGGCGCAGAGCGGGGACACGACGGATTTCTGGCGCTGCAGAAGCTGGTGAAGAGTGAGCAGGATCCGAAGCTACGGGAGAAGCTGGCCTTCGATCTTTCGATCAACAAGGATCCGGGCGCGACGGAAGAGCTGCTTGCATTGGCGAAGGATGACTCGAACGCGGGAGTGCGCGGGCAGGCGATCTTCTGGCTGGCGCAGAAGGCGGGGAAGAAGGCCTCTGCAGCGATCACAAATGCGATTGAGAACGATCCGGACCAGCAGGTGAAGAAGAAGGCTGTGTTTGCGCTGAGCCAGCTGCCGAAGGAGGAAGGTGTTCCGCAGCTGATTCATGTAGCGGAGACGAACCAGAATCCGGCGGTGCGCAAGGATGCGTTTTTCTGGTTGGGGCAGTCGGGCGATCCGAAGGCGCTGGCCTATCTGGAGTCGGTGCTGAAGCGCTGACGATTGTCATCAAGTGTTTACGCTGGCCTCCCCGCCCTCCTGACCGGAGGGCGGCTTTTTGCGTTAGACTTCCGTTGTTCCCCTTTAGCGCTAAAGCTTTGTCGTCATAACCCAAACAGACATAAGGAGCCGCCCCCGTTGATCGTCTCTTATCGCCTTCCTGCGCTGCCCATGCTGGCACGAATGTTCGTCGCTCTACTCCTGGTGGGATTTCCTGTTCATCAACTCCACGCTCAGAGAGGAGCACGAACGATTCCGGAGATCATGAAGACGCTTCCGGCGTCATCGCAGAAGACGATAGAACGTCTCGGCAGCTTCAGCGAACTTCCGGCGACGGAGTGGCATTATCACCCGGGTGATCTGGCGCATGGGGAAGATCCCTCGCTCAGTGACTCTTCGTGGGAGACGGTGCAGCCGCGGAGCAAGGGGCCGAACGATGCGGTTTGGTATCGGCGCCTTATTGAGGTGCCGAAGACTCTGAATGGGTATGACCTGACAGGGGCACGCATCTGGTTTCAGTTCCGCGCGGGAGCGAATGGGCCCGTGCCGGAGATCATCTACTTCAATGGGCGCCGAGTGGCATTGGGCGACGACCTGGAGCCGATCATTTTGTTTGATCAGGCGAAGCCGGGGGACAAGATCCTGGTTGCGGTGAAACTGCTGCACACAGTCGATACGAAGACCTTCAACGGCGTGAATACGCGCATTGAGTTTGCGCAGGGACGTCCGAATCCATCGGATCTGCGGCTTGAATTTATCTCGAGCGCTGCGCTGCTGCCTTCGCTTTCGACGAATCCTGAGAAGGATATGGCGACTCTGAATGAGTCGATTAGCGCGGTTGACCTGGCTGCACTGGACAGCGCAAATCAGCAAACTTTCGATGCCTCGCTGAATGCGGCGCGTGACGAAGCTGGAGGCGCTTCGTCCGACTCTGCAGCAGGCGACGATTCACCTGACGGGCAACTCGCATATCGACGCAGCGTGGCTGTGGCCGGTGACTGAGACGGTGGACGTAGTGAAGCGCACGTTCTCGACCGCGCTGCAGTTGATGAACGAGTATCCGAACTATACATACACGCAGTCGGCCGCTGCCTACAACGAGTGGATGGCGACGAAGTATCCGGCGATCAATGATGAGATCAAGAAGCGCATCAAGGAAGGCCGCTGGGAGATTGTGGGCGGCATGTGGGTTGAGCCTGATCTGAATGTTCCAGATGGCGAATCACAGGTGCGGTCGCTGCTGGTTGGCAAGCGGTTTTTCCAGAAGGAGTATGGCGTCGACGTCCGCATCGGTTGGAACCCGGATTCGTTTGGATACAACTGGCAGCTTCCGCAGATCTATAAGCGCTCAGGGATGGATTACTTCGTTACGCAGAAGATGCAGTGGAATGATACGAACCAACTTCCGTTCAAGCTTTTCTGGTGGGAGTCGCCGGATGGGTCAAAGGTTCTGACGTACTTCCCGCACGATTATGCGAATAACAATCTCAATCCCGTTCGGTTGTCAGGCGATCTTGCCATTGCGCGCGAGCGCGCGACTGGCATGGAAGAGATGATGGATCTCTATGGCGTGGGCGACCATGGTGGTGGCCCTACTCGTGCGATCCTCGACGAAGGAAACCACTGGGCGCAGCCCGGCATGGTGATGCCGAAGATCGAGTTTGGGACGGCACAGAGCTACTTCTCGAACGTGGAGAAGAAGGTTTCGGCCGAACTCGCCGGAGTGGAACTATGCGTCGATTGCGAAGGGCTATAAGGCTCCAGCGGCTGAGCCTGGAAAGATTGGCATTCCGACGTGGGATAGCGAGATGTATTTTGAGTATCACCGCGGCATCATGACTTCGCAGGCTCAGCATAAGCGCAACATGCGCGAGAGCGAGGAGCAGACGATCAACGCAGAGAAGTATGCATCGCTGGCATGGCTGAATGGCGACAGGTATCCGAATGAGCAGTTCACGGATGCATGGAAAAAGATTGCGTTCAATGGCTTCCACGACCTTGCTGCGGGGTCGGGCATTGGCATCATCTACAAGGAAGCGCAGGAAGAGTTCGATCATGTGCGCTACGAGACGAATGAGATTTCGGCCAAGTCCATTCGGACGCTTGCGGCGAACATCAACACGAAAGCCGCTGGCGATGTTCCCGTCCTGGTCTTCAATCCGCTTGCGTGGTCACACACCGGCGTGACTACGGTTTCGGTGCAGATGCCTAGCAGCTCCGCCAATGTGATCTCTATCCTGGACGAGCACAACAAGGTGCTTCCTACGAAGGTGATTTCGAGCGACGCGAAGACCAGCACGTACAAGGTGTTGGTACAGGCGGACGATGTTCCTTCGCTCGGCTATAAGGTGCTGCATGCAGTTGCGGGCGAGAAGCCCTTCAAGACAGACCTGAAAGCCGTCGGCACCACGATGGAGAACGACTTCCTGCGCGTGGAAGTTGACCCGAAGACGGGCTGCATTACGAGCCTGTACGACAAGAAGGCGAAGTTCGAGTCGCTGGCTAAGGGGGGGTGTGGCAATCAGCTGCAGACCTTTAAAGACACGCCGAAGCAGTATGACGCGTGGAATGTGGACCCGGGCACGTATGACCACATGACTCCGATCGACAAGGTGGATTCAGTGGAGCTAACGGAGAAGGGTCCGATGCGCGCTGTGATCCGCGTCTCGCGCACTTGGCAATCTTCGAAGTTTGTGCAGGACATTCAGCTGTATGCGAACACGGACACTGTAGATGTGATCAACGATATCGACTGGCAGGAGTCGCACGTTCTGCTGAAGGCCGCGTTTCCGCTTGCAGCTTCGGGACCGATGGCAACATACGAAATTCCTTATGGAAGCATCGAGCGGCCAACGACGCGCAACAACACATGGGAGCAGGCGCAGTTTGAAGTGCCTGCTCTGCGTTGGGCCGACCTCGGCGACGACCATCATGGCTTCTCGTTGTTGAACGAAGCCAAGTACGGCTACGATGCGGAGGGCAACACGCTGCGTCTGACGTTGCTGCGCTCGCCGACGTGGCCTGATCCGGTTGCGGACAAGGGGCATCAGCGCTTCAGCTACGCGCTGTATCCCCATGCAGGCAGCTGGAAGCAGGCCATGACGGAGCGTCGCGGTTATCAGTACAACTACGAGCTGCGCGCGCAGCAGGTGGCTGCGCATGCGGGTTCGCTGCCGCTGGAGCACTCGTATGCGGCAGTGGCGCAGGATAATGTTGTGCTGACTGCTGTGAAGAAGGCAGAGGATGACAACGGGCTGATCTTCCGAGTCTTTGAGTGGGCGGGTAAGGGGGGCGACGTGACGTTCACCGTGCCTCCTGGAGCAACCGCAGCGACAGAGACCAACCTGATGGAGAAGCCCACGGGGTCTCCGCTGGCGGTCTCCGGCGACAAGGTGACGGCACGCATAAGCCCGTACGAGATCCTGTCTGTCCGCGTTGATTATGCACACGCTGCCCAGCAGTAATTCTGAGCCAATCGAACAGGCGAGCCATGATCGGCTCGCCTGTTTTTCTTTGGCTCGATCTGCAAAGTAAACTGAAGGCGGAGAACAAGCATGAGCATGGTACGAAATGAGGAACCACAAACCTTTACGCCTGAACCGGGTATGCGCCGCCAGGTGTTGGCAAACACGGATCAGCTCATGCTGATACGCCACTACTTCGATGCTGACTGGGTTGGGGCGCGGCATAGTCATCCGCATCATCAGCTGGTTTATGTCATTAGTGGAGCGATTCGGGTCGACGTTGGCGGCAAGGTGTTTAACGCCCATGCTGGCGATAGCTTTATCGTCGATGGGGGGGTAGAGCACCAGGCTTCGGCGCTAGAGGTTTCTGAGGTTCTCGACGTGTTTACGCCTACCCGCGAAGATTACCGCGACCTCATCAAACCGCTTACGGGTAAATCGTAAACGGCGGAACGACCCGGCTGATGACGCCTTCAGGACTCGGTGAATCCGGCTTCATTCCGAGTTCGATGGATGAGAACAGTCCGAGCAACTGGCCAAAGATTACGTCTACTGCGGGCCTGTATCCGTCGGGGATTCCGGCGTAGGCGTCGCAATAGAGCGAATGGTTGGCGCCAGGCTCCTCTATGCCGACACAGACGATCGTCTTCACGACATTCTTGCTGCGGATCTCGTGGATGAGGTCAAGGTCGTACTGGAGCTGTCTTTCGCCGCGAGAGATGTATGCGGTAAACACGGTGTCAGAATTAAGCGCCGACATGGGTCCATGGCGCAGCCCCAGTGTGGTCTCGGTGAGCGCAATGATGCCGCCTGCAGTGAGCTCGGTTAGCTTTAGTCCTGATTCTTTTGCTGCGCCAGCGAGGCCACCTGCTCCTACAAAACAGGCAATAGGTTTGCGCTGGGCAGCGATCTCATATGCCAGGCGTGCTCCTTTGTTGAGCAGATATTCGGCGGCCACGGTCATCCGTTCGAGGGTAGATTCAAAGTTTGCTGTGTCCCACAGGTGCGCCAATGCCTGTCCAAAGATGAGCATGTTGGTGAATGAACTCGTCATCGCCAAGCTGCGGTCGTTTACCGAATCGTCAAGTACTACCGCCATTGCGTTACCGTTGCTGCGCGCCAACTCCACCATGCGGCCGGTCTCGTTGCAACTGACTACGAGATGCTTCACGGTGGGATATGCCGCGAGTGCGTGCTCCAGAACAGCGACACCTTCGGGACTGTCGCCCGAACGGGAAAATGATACCCACAGGTAGTTCCTTCCTTCGAGCACGAGTTCATCGCGACCAGCGAGGAGGTCGGTGCTGGCGACTGCTATCACTTCGGTACCCCAGAGCCGCCGCAGTAGTCCCGTGAGCGAACGGCCGATGTAGTCTGAGGTTCCTGCACCGATGAGAAATATGGTCCATCGCTCGTTGTGCGCTGCCCGCAGGAATCTCTGCAGTTCGTTGCGCATTTCGCCGAACATCTGCCATGTTTTGGGCCAGGTCGCAGGCTGCTGTTCGATCTCCGCTGGTGTGTAGATAAGGCCTCGCTCCTGCTTTTCAGAGAAGGGAAGTGCCATCAGGCGCGAAAGTGGATTCACAAAGCCATCCTGTTCGAAGATCGATTGGTAACAGATGCTGCCTGTCGTGATGTTACAAAAGATTGAGTAGTCTTGTTGTAAAGAGAGCCAATGAGAGAGTCCGAGTGAAGTCATTCGACGTTGCGATTGCAGGCGAAATCAACCTCGACCTCATTTTGTATGGCCTCCCTAGGCAGATGCCGGTTGAGCGCGAGCTGCTGGGCAGCGATTTTCGCGCGACGCTGGGCAGCTCCTCGGCTATTGTTGCTCATAACCTGGCCACGCTTGGCTCGCGTGTGTGTTTTACCACTATGGTTGGCAATGACGATTTTGGTCGGATTGCGCTTGAACGTCTGTCTTCGTCCGGTGTCGATACCTCGAGCGTTATGCATCACCCGTCCATTGCAAGCGGCGTAACGCTCTTGCTGCCACATGGCGGTGAGCGCCACATTCTTACCTATCCGGGGACCATCGCCGAACTTAGTGTCGCTGCTCTGAGCATCGAGTATCTGGAACAGGCACGCCACTTTCACCTCTCGTCGCTCTATCTTCAGCGTGGCCTGCATGAAGGACTGCCACAGCTCTTTGCTCGTCTGAAGAGTGCCGGCCTAACGATTTCGCTCGACACGAACGACGATCCCAAAGACGAATGGGGTGCGCCGCTCTCCGATCTGCTGCCGTATGTCGATGTCTTTCTTCCCAGCGAGTCAGAGATATGTCGAATCGCCCGGACCGAAGATCTTGATGCAGCTGTTGCTGCGCTTGCGGCGCATGTGCCTACTATCGTAGTGAAGCGTGGAAGTCGCGGGGCGCGCGTTTATGAGGGCGGCCACATCGTCGATGTTCCTGCGATGACGATGACGCCTGTGGATACCATCGGTGCAGGCGATAGCTTCGATGCAGGCTTTCTGCGCGCATGGCTGGCGGGGCGAAGCACTGTTATGGCTGCACGTGCGGGCAATATTACTGGCGCGCTCTCCACGCAGGGGCCGGGCGGTACTGAGGCGTTTCGCGATGCTTCGCTACGTGAGCGATTTTTGGAAGAGGCAGGCTTCTTTCGTCTTCTCGAATCAGATTGACTCGTCCGAAGCTCGGTTTCGGGCTGCGAAGAAGCGGATCGAGTACACGATTAGTCCGGCGAGCAGGATGATGCCCGCTGTGCGAATCTCGCGATGAAAGTTTGGCCGCGAGAACAGGATGAAGAGAAATCCGCTGAGCGCCAGCAGCGCTGGGACGGGGTATAAGGGCATGCGGTAGCCGCGAATTTTGCGCTCGCGCCGGTGCTTCGGTAGGAGGACGGCGATGCCCTGCAGCAGGAACTGGAAGAGGATGCGGATCACGACGAGCGCAGTGATGACCTCCTGCAGGCGAAAGACGCAGCAGATCATCGTGATGGTGCCGAGCCAAAGCAAGGCATGGTGCGGCATGCGGAGAGTCGGATGGATTGCGCCGAACCATCCGGGGAAGTTGCCGTCGCGTGCCGCAGCGAAGGGAATCCGTGATTGCCCGAGCAGCAGAGCGAAGACCGAGCAGAGCGCTGCGAGGGCGATCAGTACGACGATTACGCTGGCGGCTCCGTGGCCGTAGAGCCGCTCCATAAATACAGCGATGGTGAACATACGCGCATGGCTGTTACCGCTTTCCTGCGCGATCTCCTGCCATGGCAGGACGCCCAGCACGCTGACGTTCATCAGCAGGTAGAGTATTCCGACGATGACCACCGAGCCCAAGCACTGCGCGTGGAATTGTTCGCTGCGGATCACGGACTTCGGCGCCCATGAAGCAGACGCTGTAGTACCCGCCGTAGTCGTAGGCCGCGACGAGGAGACCCGCTCCGAGCCCCATGAAGAAGGCGCTGTTCAGCTGGAACGCTCCCGCAGGGAAGTCGAATGCCAGCTTCGGATCGAAGTGGGTGAAGCCGGCGAAGATGACGAAGACCAGCGTCAGGACGACCACAACACCGAGCCAGCGCACGATCTTGTCGATTGCGACGATGCTGCGATAGAGGACGAATAACGGCGACAGCGCATGCGCCCATCGCGATGAAGGTCTGTCCGCTGAGCACGAATGGAACGCCGAGCAGACTCAGAGAGAAGATGGGTTGAGCGGCGTTGGGGACGAAGAACGACACATACTGCGAGAAGCCGATACAGCCTGATGCGATGGAGAGCGGCGAGCTGAAGAGAATCTGCCACGCATAAAGAAATGAGAAGACGCGGCCCAGCTTGCGTTCACCGTAAAGATGTTTCAGGTATGCGTAGGATCCGCCTGCTTCGGGATAGGTCGTTCCCAGTTCGCTCCACACCATGCCGTCGCACAGCGAGAGTGCCGCTCCAAGCACCCAGCCCAGCATCGCCTGCGGACCGCCCATCGCCGCGACGATCAGGGGCAGTGTTACGAAGGGGCCGATGCCGACCATGCCGATGACATTCAGCCCGAGCGCGGACAATGTCGAGAGCCCGCGTTGAAGCTCGGGTTGCTTAGGTTGGGTTGGCTCGGTCAGCGGCAGTCGGCTAACGTCCATCTATCCCTCGTAGCAGGGAGTCGCACTCCCGCTTCATTGCCTGCCGCGCATCGGCCAGCTGCTGCTCGGTCTTGCTTAGCCAGCGTTCGTCTCTAGCAATCGTCTCACGGGCTCGCACGATCTCCGGCTCTAAAGCCGATAGCGCTGGCCCGCCGGGAATTTTTCTGACCGCCACAAAGTTCTCCGCGCTGAGTGCTCCGAGAATCTGTTCGTGGGAGATCGTGTATTTTCCGCCAAGCTCGCGTTCGACGATTGTGGTCATGGCGTTCGCATCGTATCGGCCATCGAGTTCGCGCACGGCTTTGCTCACAATGGTGTGGGCCGCGTGAAAGCTCATGCCTGTGGCACGTACCAGAGTGTCTGCTAGTTCCGTGACGGGAAGGAAATTTCCATCTGCCGCTGCAGCCATGCGAGAGATATTGAACTGTGCTTCCCCCAGCGCTCCTGTCAACAGTTGCACTGCGCGTTCCGCGTCATCAAACGCTGTGTACACCAGCGGCTGGAGGTCGTCTTCGGCATCGTTCATGTCGGCGAAGGGCGTATTGTGCAGGCTCCCCAGAATAGCTTGCGACTCAAACAGAGCGCGGCTTGCCAGTACGCGGACATGCTCGAATGGCACCGGATTTCGCTTCTGCGGCATGATGCTTGAGATCTGCACATAGCCGTCGCTCAATCGCACGTAGCCAAACTCTACGGTGCTCCACAGCAGCAGATCTTGAGTAAAGCGGCCGAGGCTGAGCATTGCGGTTGCCATCGCGCCGCAGCTCTCGGCGACGTAGTCCACCGCTGCTATCGCGCCGTAGGAGTTGACCTGCAGACCATCGAATCCCAGCAACTGCTCCGTGAAGTGGCGGTCGATCGGGAAGCCCGTCGTCGTGATGGCACAGGCACCGAGAGGGTTGCGATTCACTCGGATGTACGCCTGGTGGAGGCGCTCCGCGTCGCGCTCCAATACCTCGATGTAGGCCATGAGATAGTGTCCCAGTGTCGTTGGCTGCGCGGGCTGGTTGTGGGTGTAGGCGGGCATCAGTGCCTCGCGATGCTCCCAGGCGAGTTCGACCAGCAAGTGACGAAGTCCTAACAGGGCCTCGTGCACTTGCATGAGGCGACGACGCAGCACCATGCGGTACATCGTGAGGTCAATGTCGTTCCGGCTGCGGGCGGTGTGCATTTTGCCGGCTATCTCAGCGCCGCACGTCGCAGCCAGCTTCTTCTCGAGGTAGAAGAACAGGTCTTCAAATGTTCCGTCGTACTCGGTCGGCCTTTATCTCAGCGATATTCAGCTCATCGAGAGCGCGAATGCACAGCGCAGCTTCGTTCGCGGGCATGATTCCCTGGCGCGCCAGCATCAGGGTGTGCGCATATTCAATCTCAAGCAGGGGTTCGAGAAAATACCGCTTCGCGTCCGCAAACACCGGAGCCAGCACGGTGTCGCGATAGATCGGCGCAGGAAACTTTGTCGGCTGGCCCGGCGTCTTCATCCATCTTCCTTATCTGCTGCTTCAAGACAAAAAAATAGGTGGCGCAAACCATTATCGGTTCGCGCCACCTCGGTTGACTACCAGCGCACTGCGATACCGAACTGCACGATGCGCGCTTCGACTACTGAACCACGAGTGATGGTCGGGTTCGCCGATGGGCGTTCCAATCGGGCCTCGTGCGTCGTTAGCAGCCGTCACTACAGATTGCGGTACCGAAGTGCTTGTGCCTCCAAGGTACGTCACGTTGGTGTGGTTGAAGATGTTGTTCGCCTCCAGCAGGAACGATGGAGCGACACGATCCCACAGCTTCGGGAAAGTACGGGTGTATCGGCCATCGAACTGGTACAGGCTCGGAGAGCGCAGTGAGTTCCGCCCAACATACAGCGGACGAGTCACCGCAGCTGCTGACGGAATCTCCATTGATCGACGACGTTGGTGACGATGTTCTGCTGATCGCCGGACATTACGTTCGCCAGCAGGGCAACCATGTTGTGATTGGCAAGGGTGTTCCAGAAACCATGGCTCAGGCTGAAGGTCGGCTCCATCACCGCCGTCAGGTTGAAGGCGTTGGGATGGTTGACGAGGCTATTGCCGCGGTCTCGCTTCAGATTGGTTGTGTCTCGAAATGCCCACGTTCTGTTCGAAGGAGTTGACCTCGGGGCCATCCGAGATGGTGTGCGACCAGGTGTAGTTCGCATTGATCTGAATGCCGCGCGACAACGAGTGCGTGTAGTTCACGAGCAGAGCATTGAAGCTCGTATTCGCCCCGGACTCGACCTGGTTGATCTGGTTGAAGCGAGTATCCAGGCGGGTCGATGCGTTGGCCGTTGAACTGAACACTGGACGGCCGTCAGCAAGTTGGCCGGTGGGATTGATCGGATTGATGTTGTGCAGGTACTGCAGATTGCGCCCGCTGGCCATGACGTATCCGACCATGAACGTGTCGTAGCGGCTGAACTCGTGCGAGATCTGCAGCGCTGCGTTCCAGGTGTACTCGTTCTTGAACTTCGGCGAAACAGTCGTCACATTCTGCAACGAAGCCGTGCCGGTTGTGGGGATGTTGGGGAATGCCAATGTGCCACTGGTGGCATTCGCTGGCTGCGTGATTGTAAAGTTGCTCGTGCGGTTCGAGCCATCCAGGTTTAGCGCGTTGAACCAGAGGTTCGTCGGAGTCGCCTGGTAGAACATGCCGCCCGATGCCTTCAGTACCGTGTGGTCGTCGAGCCGGTAGGTAAAGCCAAGGCGCGGCGCGAAGTTTGTGTTCGGTGTATTGAAGCTTCGCGAGTTGACGAATGGAGCGTTGGGATTGGCCTGCGGCCCCTTGAACCGGTCATAGCGACCTCCGTAGACGACCAGGAAGCGCGGAGTTACCTGCCAGGTGTCCTGAACGTACATTCCAAAGTACATCGATGCGTAGCCGACGCCGGTCTTGTCCTGCTGGCTGCGGAACTGGGTATAGCCGTAAGGATTGGTTCCGTTCTTTGCGTCGAGATACGCCTGCAAGATTAGCGAACGTGTATTCGTTGAAGCTGACGGACGCTGGCGGTTGATCAACTGTGCCAGGTTGAAGCCGCCTTTGAAGGTGTGCCTGCCGCGCACATAGCTGAGGTTGTCGCTTCCGCTAGGAACCTTGTCGGTGTACTGGTCTCCGGCATTGCTGCCCGCGCCTATGTTTGCGACGCCGGTGATGACGATGGCCGGGTCAGCTCCCGCGTTCGGCCCGCGATAGTGCGTGTTGTTGCGGAACGGCCATGAGAAGCGAAGCTCGTTCAGCAGGTGATCGTTGATGGTCGAGGTCAACTGGCCGCCGATTACGTGTGCGCGGTCAAGGAAGTCCGACGCCGTGCTGCGTGCGTTCAGTCCGCCAACCTGCGTGTTGTAGGGAAAGTCGTTTTTGAAGTAGTTGTAGCGAACGAACATTGTGTTCTTGTTATTGATCGTCCAGTCGCCACGGCCGAGAACGAAGGTGCCATGCAGCAGGCCGGGAGCGGGAGCAACCTGGTCCGCAGATAGTCCCAGCGCTGCGGCATTGGCTGGCGTAATGGTCACCGAAGCAGGCTGTCCGCGTACTACATGTTCATACGAACCAAAGAAGAACAGCTTGTTCTTGATGATTCGTCCGCCGGTATTCGCAGAGAAGTCCTGAAGTTGAAGGTTCGGCTTTGGCTGGCTCTTGTTGGCAAAGTAGGGATAAGCCGTCGCATCCTGCCAGCGGCGAATCCATTGGAACAGGCCGTGGAGTTCGTTGGTGCCGTTATTCGAGATCACGTTGAAGACGTTGCCAGAGGTCCCGCCGAACTCGGGGCTGAAACTGTTGGAGACGGTCTGGACTTCTTTTACGAAGATGTCGCCGATGGGAAACAGGCGGAGACCGATACGATCGCTCTGCGTGTTCACCATGCCGTCCATCTGGTAGTTGATACGGTCGAGCAGCCCGTTGGTGTTAATGGTGCGCGGGATACCGAGTTCCTGGTTGGGGTGGCCGCTGACACCGGGCTGAAACAGGATGAAGTTATATGGATTTCTGGACGTCAGCGGCAGGTTCTCAATCTCACGTGAATCGAGCGTGCGCTGAACGTTCAGAGAGGTGGGGTCGATATTGGTGACTGTGGCGCTTACGTCGATCTGTTCGGTGGCGTTTCCTACCTTGAGCGATGTATCGATCACAGCCTCTTTGCCGGCAGTCAGCACGATCTGATCAAAGTTCGCTGTCGAAAAGCCTTCCTTGGTCACCGAAATCTTGTATGTTCCGAGCGGAAGGTTGATGAGCACGAAGTAGCCGTCGGCTTCCGTTGAGAGCGTCTTCGTGTAACCGAGCTCCGCATTTGTAACGGTAATTGTTGCGCCGGCCACAGAGGCGCCGGTCGCATCCGTCACGTGTCCGCGAATGGTGCCGTTGATCGACTGCGACTGACCCCATGCCGGCGCGGTCGTGACAAGGGCAGGGAGGCCGGCAAACAACGCGGCTCCTAGGAGAGAGATTCGAACAGTGCGAAGGGTGAACACGATGTGCCTCCTGAAACGTTGAAACGAATCGATGGAAAACTCTGGATCTCTGCCGGATGCCGTAAGAGCCGCCGAATGAGGCGGAAACTTAGTAAAACCTATTTAGGAAGTGAAGGTGCCCTAACACTAGTGAAACATCGGTCTGCTTGTCAATATGATTGTGACGTCCAGCTTAAGCTAGTAACTGGGCTTCCGTAGCGGAAAGACTCGAGTGAAATCGCACCGTGAAGCTGCGCCTGAGTGCCGAGTGAGCTCGACCGCACTTGCGGTTTTGCGAACTGGTTTAGCCCGAGCAGCTTCGCGGTGATTCTACAAAGCTCCGGGTGGGAGCCGACGCCGCCGCCCAGAATCACCATCTCCGGGTCCAGCGCCAAGGCGAGGTCGACGATGCAATCGGCCAGGATCTGCGCCGCGTATTGCACTACCTGACTAGCCAGTCGGTCGCCGTCCACCGCGAGGTCAAAGATCTCGGTCGCGCGCAGCTTTGCCAGCTCGCTGACATTGGCGCGCCGCTCCCGCGCCAAGAGGCGCTGCCATTCGGCCTCGATGCCAAGGCCTCCGATCGACCGCTCCATCTCACCCGGTTCGTGGAACTCAAGTGGGGGCCTCTGCCTTCCGTTCACACCGGCATAGCCAATTTCGCCGGCGCTCCAGTTCGCGCCGTGGTGTAGTCGCCCACGCAGAAAGATTCCCGCCCCTACGCCGGTTCCAAGCGCGACGAAGATGAAATCTTCGACGCCGGTCGCGGAGCCGCGCCAGTGCTCGCCGACTGCAGCGAGGTTGGTGTCGTTCTCAACAAGAGCAGGAATTCCAAGTTCGCGCTCGATCATCGTCCTGCAGCGGAACATCGGTCCACTCGCGCAGATTCGGCGCCGAACTGACGACGCCAGAGTCGACGTTTGTGATTCCGGGAGCACCCACCGTTATATGCAGTACACGGCGCAACGACGTAGATGCTTCCTGGCACATCACCTTCAGCCCTTCGTGAATCAGGCTGCAGACGGCCTTGGGCATTCTCTGGCGCTCAGTGAACTGAGTCGCCCACTGGGTTACGACGCGGCCGTTCAGGTCGGCGAGCACCATCCGCAGCCGGGTGCCGCCGATGTCCACACCCGCGACGTATCCATGGCCCGCATTGAATCGCAGCATCTCCGGAGGCCTTCCGCCGCTTGATTCGCCGTCGCCGAGATTCTCCACAAGTCCCAGCGACTCCAGATACGCCACAGCGCTCGACACAGTCGGAGCGCTGAGCCCTGAAAGCCGAACAAGGTCCGCCTTGGAGCACGGATTGTGCTCCCGCAGCAGCCGCAGCAGCCCACGCGCGTTGGCCTGGCGAAGGTGCGAAGGCCGCGAGGGTTGCGTCTCGGCTTCAGTCAGGTATTGTGTTGGCAAGGGGTTCGATAGTCGCATTAGTACTCGGCTTCCGTTGGGACACATCATACCCTAATTTAGTTAATATTCTTTACAAAGTTAAAACTGCCGTGATATTTCTTACCTTCAAGCTCATAAAGCCGCATCCAGGAGCAACTTCGTTCATGAGACCTGACGTTTGCCGCGCGCCGATCGCCGCCTTTCTCTCCGTGTCGCTCGCTCTGAGCGGCCCTATCGCAGCGGCGCAGCAGCCGGAGCCCGTTCGATATCAATCCGCGTATGCGCGGCCGTTGCCCATTGATCGCGGAGCTATCGGCCTCTCCGAAACGTTGCAGAAGCTGCACACGCGCGCTTCCCTAGCGATGGTTACGGCGCATCCTGACGATGAGGACGGCGGCATGCTGACCTATGAAAGCCGCGGCCAGGGCGTCGATACGACGTTGCTTACGCTAAATCGTGGTGAGGGCGGGCAGAACGTCATTACGGGCGACTACTGGGATCAGCTCGGGACCCTTCGTACGCAGGAGCTTCTCGCGGCCGGGAATTACTACGGTGTCCATCAATACTTCACTCGCGTCGCCGACTTTGGCTTTTCAAAGACTATTGAGGAAGCCCTCAAGACCTGGGGCGAGGATCGCGTTCTGTATGACGTAGTGCGCGCCATTCGTATTCAGCGTCCACTTGTCGTAACCAGCGTCTTCGCCGGGAACGTCTCTGACGGTCACGGTCACCACCAGACGGCGGGCTATTCGGCGCAGAAGGCGTATGTGATGGCTGGCGATCCTAAAGTCTTCCCTGATCAGATCAAGGCTGGTCTGCTTCCGTGGTCGCCGCTCAAGGTCTACGCGCGCGTGCCGTTTGCGCGAGTTACAGAGAAGGGAATCTACGATTACGCCACGGGCCACTGGGAGCCGGTCCGTTTCCGCGACTACGTCAACAACACCTGGATCGAAGGCGTACCTACCACCACTCTCGAAATTCCGAGCGGAAACTATAACCCGATGCTCGGCCAGTCCTACATGCAGCTCTCGCGCGAAGGCCTCGCCGAACAGAAGACTCAGAACGGCGGCATAGGTATTCCGCTGCCGCGCCCTTTCTCCAGTCCCTATCACCTTTATGCTTCGCGGGTCTCCACCTCCCAGCATGAGAAGTCGTTCTTCGACGGCATCGACATTTCCCTTGCGGGAATCGCGAGCTATGCGCCCAAGTCCGAGCAGGGGCCGTGGGGTGAGAAGCTGAACGCTCTGAATGCGACGGTCGAGTCCGCGATCTCTTCCTACAACTCCGCCAACCCCTCTACCATTTCGCCGACGCTTGCCAAGGGCCTCGCGCAGACCAATGCTCTTCTCGCCGACGTCGCCGCTAGCAAACTGCCTGCCGAAGCGCGCTACAACATAGCTCACGAACTGACAGTGAAGCAGCAGCAGTTCAACCTTGCGCTGCAGCAGTCTCTCGGCCTGTCTTTTATGGCCAACACCACGGAGGGCGGAGCATCCGGCCCCGCTCGCCTCAGCCCGTTTGGCGATACCTCCACTCAGATTCCTACCTCGCAGACCGTTGTTCCCGGCGATCGCGTCAATGTAGCAGTCCATGTGGCTAATCAAGGTCTCGAGCCGGTGGCCATCACTTCTGTCGAGGTTGTGTCTGAAGCGGGGGATGGCTTCACCATCACGTCGGACAAACCCGTTACAGGCCAACTCGCCGCGGGAACCGTACGTGACCAGTCCTTTGCAGTCCAGGTTCCTCGCACCGCCGAACTCACGAAACCCTACTTCTCCCGGCCCAACCTTGAGCAGTCCTACTACGACATCAAGGATCCTCGTTACCTAAACCTTCCTAGTCGGCCCTATCCGCTTCTTGCAACCGCAACAGTCACCTATAACGACGTCGCCATAAAGCTATCCGGAGTCGTTCAGACGGTGCACCGTGTCAACGGCGAGGGACCTGTGCTTGAGCCGCTCATCGTTGCTCCGGCCATCTCCATCGGCGTCTCGCCAATTGCAGGAATCGTTCCGCTCAATAACGCCACGCTGGAACTTCATGTCGAACTGCACAGTTCGGTGAAAGGTCCGGCGAAAGGCACGGTTCGCCTTGATCTGCCTGCCGGCTGGAAGTCTTCTCCGGAGGTTGCTGACTTCGCAACCATGCGTGAGGGCGAAGATCAGAACGTCTCCTTCAAGGTCACGCCAGAGCATGTGCAGCCAAAGCCCTACACCATTACGGCTGTCGCAGAGTTCAACGGCGAAAAGTTCAGCCAAGGCTTCCAGACCGTTGGCTATCCCGGCCTCCGTCCTTATCCGCACTATCGCCCAGCCACCTATAAGACAACCGGTGTGGACGTGAAGACGGCGCCGAATCTAAACATTGGTTACGTGATGGGGACCGGTGACGATGTTGCAACATCGCTTGAGGACATTGGGATCCATCCCACGATGCTCTCGGCCGGCGAGATCGCTTCTGCTGATCTTTCGCACTACGATGCCATCATCCTCGGCATTCGCGCATACGCAGCACGCCCGGAACTCAAGACCTTCAACAACCGTTTGCTTGAGTATGTCCACAACGGCGGAACAGTGGTCGTCCAGTACCAGACCCAGGAGTACGACCACAACTACGGGCCCTATCCGCTGACGCTGTCGGGCGATCCGGAGAAGGTCGTCGAAGAGGACAACAAGGTCTCCATCCTTGTGCCGAACGATCCGGTGCTCAACTGGCCGAACAAGATCAGTACCGGCGACTTTGATAACTGGGTGGAAGAGCGCGGCCATGGCTTTATGCGTCAGTGGGATTCGCACTACATCGCCCTTACCGAGATGCATGACGCCGGGCAGGATCCGCAGAAGGGCGGCCTTCTCTACGCACGCTACGGCAAGGGCGCGTACGTCTACATGTCCTATGCCTTCTTCCGCCAGATGCCCGACGGTGTCCCCGGCTCGTTCCGTATCATGGCTAACCTGCTGAGCATGGCCAAAAACCCCGGACTAGCGCTTGGCAAAGAGCCGGCAGCAACCAACGTCGGCACAAAATAGATTCTTCTATGCGGTGCGGGAGGTGGCCTCCTGCACCGCGTCTTTTTCAATCACCTCAAATTTCGAACGAAACGAGCCGACCGGAACGCAGGCGGTTTGGCGTTCGCCTGCCTTCAAACGTCTCGGCTCGACTAAACTGGCAGAGAGGTATAGACAACTCACACGATGAAAGCCCCTTCCCGCAATTTTCCGCATGCGATGCTTCGCGAGATTTATGAGCAACCTATTGCCATTACAGACACGCTGGCTGCTTATGCCTCCGGCTCCAGTCTCCGCGAGGATGTCTTCCAGCCTGCCCGCCAGGCGCTCGTAGGCCGCGACTCCATTCTCATCTCGGCCTCCGGTTCGAGCCGTCATGCCGGGCTCGCCGGAGAGATTTTGTTTGAAGACTTGGCTGGAATCGCAGTCGACGTCGAGTACGCGAGCGAGTACATCTACCGCTCTACTCAGACGCTACGAAATCCCTGTTTCCTCGTTATCTCTCAGTCGGGCGAGACCGCTGATACCTCCGAGGCTCTGCGCGAGGCCATCGCTCGCGGTTCCTCGACGATTGCCATCACGAATCGGGCTGACTCATCCATGGCGAAGCTCGCCGGGTGTTCGCTGCCCACATATGCAGGAGCTGAGCGCGCCGTTCCGGCCACCAAGAGTTTCACAACGCAGCTGCTTGTGCTGTCGTTGCTCGCGCTTTACGCTGCGCGCGTCCGCGGCCGTATGACCCGCGCTGTTATTGAATCTCATCTGAACAAACTCAATGAGGTTCCCGCTGCTCTTGAAGCTGCGCTTCCGCGTTGGGAGAAGCAGGTTTCGCAGCTCTGCAATACCTTTCAGACCGCGGAGACGTTCCTGTTCCTTGGGCGTGGAGTTCACTATCCCATTGCTCGCGAAGGCGCACTCAAGCTGAAGGAGTCTGCTTACATTCAAGCTGAGGGCTATCCCACGGGCGAGCTAAAGCATGGTCCGAATGCGCTGGTCAGCCGCCACAATCCACTGATTGTGCTCGCAACCTGCGACCCGCACGCTCCTGACTCCGTTCTTCGCTACGAGAAAACCTTGAATCTGGTTCGCGACATGAATAAGCAGGGAGCCGAGATTGTGTCGATCGTGACCGAGGGAGACAAGCGCATCTCAGAGTTGAGCAATCACACGATTGAGGTGCCACGGGCTGCCGAGTATATTTCGCCGCTTTACGAAGTTGTGCCGCTGCAGCTTCTGGCCTACTTTATGGCCATCGGCCGCCACATTGATGTGGACAATCCCCGCAACCTCGTCAAGGCCGTAGTGCAGGAGTAGCTGTCAGCCAAGCATCTCCAAGAGGCCGGCTTCGTCGAGAACTTTTACCCCGAGTGATTGAGCCTTATCGAGTTTCGAACCAGCTTCGTCGCCTGCAACGACGAAGCTGGTCTTCTTGCTGACGCTGCCTGACACCTTTCCCCCTGCGCTCTCGATTCTCTCCTTCGCATCTTCGCGTGTAAGGGTCGGAAGCGTTCCGGTGAGAACGAATGTCAGTCCTTCAAGTTGCGACGAGGTCACTTTCTTTTCGGCGGTAAAGGTAAGGCCTGCCTTGCGCAAGCGCTCCACCAGTTCGCGGTTGCGCTTGGCTGCAAAAAACTCTGCAATAGCTTCAGCCACTTTGGGGCCGACTTCATTGACCGCTACCAACTCTTCCTGCTTTGCATCCATGATTGCGTCCATGGACCCGAAGTGCGACGCGAGCAGTTGCGCCGTGCGCTCACCGACGAAACGTATTCCCAGTCCGAGCAGGACGCGGTTTAGTGGAGCTTTCTTCGAGCGCTCGATCTGTTCGAGCAGGGAATCGGCAGATTTCTCGCCGATGCGCTCGAGTCCAAGCAACTGCTCCTTCCTGAGCCCGTAGATATCGGCGATTGAATGCACCAGCGCCTCGCGTGTGGGAGCCTCAGCCGCCTCGTCTTCGACGCCCTCTGCGGCCGCTTCGCTCTGCTCCGAGAGTGTGTGGCCGAGCAGTTGTGCGATGAGAGACTCGCCCAACCCCTCGATGTTCATCACGGAACGGGACGCGAAGTGACGAAGCTCCTCGGCCAGCCGTGCCGGGCAGCTTGCGTTGACGCAGCGCCAGTCGACCTCGCCCTCCTCGCGCACGAGCGGAGTTCCGCAGCGAGGACACTTCTCTGGGAATGCGATCTTCCCCTTTCCCCGAGGATGATCCTTATCCTCGATGACCTCGACGATCTTTGGGATCACGTCGCCGCCGCGCTCGACGTGCACGTAGTCGCCGATACGAACACCCAGCCGTTCGATCTCGTCGGCGTTGTGCAGAGTAGCTCGTGTCACCGTCGTCCCACCGATGAACACTGGAGACAGCGCCGCTACCGGCGTTACCTTGCCGGTGCGCCCGACTTGGAAGAGCACATCCTCAAGCTTTGTCACTCCCGCGCGCGCAGCAAACTTGTAGGCGATTGCCCATCGCGGAGCTTTCCCGGTAAAACCGAGCCTGCGCTGCTGCTGGATGGAATCCACTTTCACTACTACACCGTCGATCTCGTAGCCCAGGGTCTCGCGCATCGGCTCCGCCTCGGCGATGAACTGCAGAACCGAGTCAATGTCCTTTGAGACGCGCCAATACTTATTCACGCGAAATCCTGCCTCCGCCAGCGCCTTCAGGCTCTCGGAGTGATGGCTCAGCAGAGGTTCGCCATCGCGCAGCAAAAAGTATGCGTACAGGTCCAGGCGGCGCTGCGCGACGATGTTTGGCTCGAGCGTTCTAATCGTTCCCGCGGCAGCATTGCGAGGATTCGCAGCCGCAGTCATTCCGGCGGCCACACGCTCTTCGTTCATCTTCACGAATGCGGCCTGAGGAAGCACAACCTCTCCGCGCACTTCGAAGTTCTGGGGCATTCCGGCAGTCTTTAGTTTCGATGCCGCGACACTAAGAGGAACCGAGCGAATCGTTCGGACGTTTGTCGTCACGTCCTCGCCGGTGGTTCCGTCGCCGCGCGTCAGTCCACGTTCCAGCTGTGATGAGCCATGCGCACCTGCGCCATACTGTAGAGCCATCGAAAGTCCGTCGAGCTTCAGTTCGCAGACGTACTGGATCTTCTCGGATGCCGGCAGGCCTGCGCGGACCCGCTGCTCCCACGCGCGCAGTTCTTCGTCGTTGTACGCGTTGTCCAGCGACAGCATTGGGCGGGAATGGGCCACCTTGGCGAAGCCTTCGCGTGGCTTGCCGCCTACGCGTTGCGTCGGAGAATCCGGCGTCACCAGCGTGGGATGCTCAGCCTCCAGCTTCTTCAGCCGGTTCATCAGCGCGTCATACTGGGCGTCGGTGATCTCGGGTGCGTCGAGTACGTAATAGAGATGCTCGTGGTAGCGAATCTCTTCGCGAAGAGCCTCAATCTGTTTGCCCGGTTGCTCTGCCGTCTGCTTGGTCGACATAGCGACGATTATAGAGAGCGCCTGAGCTAGTCGAGTGTCTTGAGAGTTGGCGCTACCCATCGCAGCCGCGCTTCGGTTGAGCCCACAAGGTCGAAGTCGTAGTATTCGCGAAAAATGTCGCGCCGGGTTGCGAACCGATCCACGGCAAGAGCGGCGAACTCTGCGCGGCTCATCGGTTCGGCGTTGCGTCGAAGCCCGTCAAGCAGGTGAATCCACATCACAGTGATGGTCTCGTGGTATCCGCTGGTCTCGCTGTTGATTGTGCCGACCGACTCGTTGTGCCGTCGCACGCAATCGCGCATCTTTTTCAGCGCAGCAGCCTGCCCGAGTGTGTGCACGTAACAGGCACCGGTGAGCAGATGCGCCGCATGCGTCCACTCGGTCTTGGGCAGACGGCCTCCTTCGAACGCGGTCAGGAACACGTCGATCTCGGGCTCAGTTACTGGCAATGTCGGCATATCAACAGCATAGGACATCGGAAGAGGTCACGATATGCTGGAACCCCATGGATCCAGTCACGCATTTCATGACCGGCGCGGTACTCTCGCGAGCCGGGTTCAATCGCAAGGCTGCTTATGCCACGCTCGCTATGACCCTTGCGGCCGAGGCTCCCGACCTGGACGTTCTTTGGGGCATCAAGGGCCCGGTGGCCGCCTTCGAGCATCATCGCGGTTGGACGCACGCATTTATCGGTCTGCCGATCGAAGCCGCCGTGGTCACGGGAGTGATCTGGCTGGGGCATCGTGCGTTGGAACGCCGGCGGCGAGCTCGGCACAGGCCTATGGACGCAGCGCCCATTCATTGGCTTCGTCTCTATCTCTTCTCGTTCATCGCGCTCGCGTCTCACATCCTGCTGGACTGGACGAACAACTACGGCGTGCGTCCGTTCTTTCCGTTCAATCCTCGGTGGTACGCGGGATCGTTTGTGTTCATCATCGAGCCTGTAATGTTGCTGCTGCTGCTTGCTGCGCTCATCGCCCCCGCCCTGTTTGGGCTGGTGAGTAGCGAGGTTGGCGCGCGCCGTCCGCTTTATCGCGGTCGTGGATGGGCGATCGCCGCGCTGGTTGGGATCCTGATGCTCTGGGGCCTACGCGTCCTTGAACGCAGTAAGGCCATCGAACTGGCGCGGAACGCCGACCTCAATGGGGAGGCAGTAGTAAGGGCTACGGCCGACCCTTATCCGATCAACCCTTTTCGCTGGCAGACGATTGTGGAGACTCCTCTCCTCTATCAGGTCGGGACGGTCAATACGCTGACGGATGAGGTTGTCGCAAACCGGCAGGCCGACGTCTTCCGCAAGCCTGCAACCACTCTTTCCGCACTGGTGGCGAAGCGTAGCTGGCTCGGTCACGTCTATCTCGACTGGTCTCAGTATCCGATCGTCACAGAGACCGGGACCGACCCGGATGGCCTAACGACTGTCACCTTCCGGGACCTGCGATTCATCTACCCGGTGCCGATACCCGGGCGCGATGCCACACCGAACAGCGCACCGCTCTCAGGTGCGGTCATGGTCAACGACGATCGTCGCGTTGACCACATGGAGATGGATGGCCACGTTCAGCGCTAGCTTTTGCTCGCCGTTCGGCTAAAATCAAAAGACACACTGAGGTCCCCATGGCTGCATATCTCGTACTCGTTCTCGCCATCTTGAGCCGTCTTCTTCCCTTTGCCTTTCACACGACGAGTGTGGGCTTCACGGCGGTTGGCGGAGGCCTGCTTTACTTCGGCGCGCGCCGAAGCCGCTGGCAGACGATTCCCGCCGTTGTTGTGTTGATGGCGACGGACTACTACCTGACCACGCAAATCTACAACTACCCCTTCCATATCAGCGGCTACCTTGTCACCTGGTTCTGGTATGCGGCGGTCTGCCTCTTCGCGAATCAGGTGCTCTCGGGCAAGCCCTCGATGCTGCGCGTTGCGGGAGCCGTACTCGCGAGTTCGACTTCGTTCTTCTTGCTGAGCAACTTCGCCGTCTGGGTAGGCAGCAACATGTATCCGCATAGCGCTGCCGGACTGGTCGCCTGCTATGTCGCGGCGATTCCGTTCTACGCAAACGATGTGATGTCGACAGCGGTTACGGCTGGCGCGCTCTTCGGGCTCCCGGCACTTGCCCGCGATATCGCGGCGACGTTGCGCGAGGCTGGTCAGGGCCAGCGTCCTGCCTAAGCGCTACGAACTCAAAAACACCAAGGGCTGCGAGGCGACTCGCAGCCCTTTCTCATCTGAGGAGAACTATTCGTCTTCGACGGGAAGCTGAATTCCTTTGCGCCGATCGAAGATCTTGCGGGTAATCCAGATCCCAAGGATGACGAGAAGAATGCCTCCGCCTGCCAGAACGTAGTTCATGTGCTCCCGCATGGCTTCGGCGATTGTGTGCACAATCTGGGGGCCGTAGAGGAGGGTGATGATGGCCCAGGCCAGGAACCGTATGAACTTGCCGAGCAGGATGGCGCTGAAGAAGGAGACGGTTCGCATCTCGAAGACTCCGGCTGCGAACTCGAAGAGTTTTACGGGCATGGGAGGCGGCATCATCGCGGGAATCATGAGGGCCAGGAACTCCTGCCGCTCGAAGCGGTCGCGAAGTTGCTCATAACGCTGGCGATTGATGCGTTTAAGGAGGAACAGCTCCCCGCCGGCCCGGCCAAGATAGAACGGCAGCAGACCACCTATGGCGGAGCCAAGCGCAGCCATGAAGCAATACAGGATGAACTTCCTGTGGTCGCTGACTACGAAGTAGATGACTGCTGCATCGATCGGGAGCGGAACTGCCGCGGAGTCAACAACGGCGAGGGCACCGATTCCGAGAGCTCCAAAGGGCTTCAAGGCCGCCAGGATGGCGATGCTCCACTTATTGATCTGTGCGGCTGGGGATATCTTCACGAGTAACTTCTATTTTACCGTTGCTGCTGCGCTAACCGGCGCATGAGCGGTATTTCCGGCCAGGAGGTCAAGAGCGTGGGGCAGCAACGGCAGAATCGCCTGGAGCGAACTCTGTGCGCCGGCAGGGCTGCCGGGGAGGTTGACGATTAGGGTCTTTCCCAGACTTCCGCAGACGGCCCTGCTCAGCGCGGCGAAGGGTGTCTGACGAAGGCCCTCTGCGCGCATCCGTTCGGAGAGTCCATCGATCAATCGTTCGCAGACGAGCCGGGTGGCCTCGGGGGTGACGTCGCGCGGGGCCAATCCTGTGCCTCCGGTGGTGATCACCAATTCGGCCGCTGTGGCGGCGCGCCGCAGGGTTTGGGCGATCACTTCCACCTCGTCGGGGACGATCTCGGAGACTACGGAGTTGACGCCTGCCTGCTCCAGCAGGTCGGCTACGGCTGCGCCGGATAGGTCCTTCCGCTGCCCGTGAAAGCAGCCATCGCTGACAGTTATGACGACTGCCCTGATATTGGTGCCGAATCTTGTGTCCACAAGGTCAGTCTACGACCTTCGTCCTATGGAGAACGGCACTTAAATCCAGCAAAAAGATGAGAAAATAAAGAGGGGCGACTCGGAACTCGGGGCAACAGGACCGGGTTAAACTTATCCCTAATGAATAGAAACTTTGCCGCCCACCAGCCGTCAGACAAATAACCCGATGCCATCACTCGAGACCCCGCCTAACGCTGCGCCGCCCAGTTCTCCACCTCGGGTGCGCACGAATCGCTACGGCGACCTCGAAGAACATGAGCTGATTCACCTGCTGGATGCGCTGGATGACGAGCGCGCCAAGGCGCGGTTCCGTGAATCCGTCTATATCTCCATCATCATCTGGCTGGCTATCGGCTGGTTCGTCCTGTATGGTCCGCAGGTCATTTTTCATCAGCCTCGGCTCGTCAATCCGGCCGATGTGTTGAAGCAGCGTGACAAAGAGCTGACCTATCTGGACATGCCGAAAGACATTGGCAAGCAGCTTCCGAAGAAGCCGTCCAACGTCATCAGCGACAAGGACCGGACTCAGCAGACGGCGAAGCCGACGCTGGACAAGAAGACGCTCGAGCAGTTGCAGGCTATGCGGAAGGCGGGGGCGCCGGGGGCTTCAGCGCCACCAACGCCTCAACCGCCTGCTCCTCAGCCGCCAGCGCCACAGCCGCAACAGCAGCAGCCACCGACTCCGCAGCCTCTGCCGCAGCATCCTCCACAGCAGCAGGCGGTTATCGAGGCTCCGCGTCCTGCGCCCACCAAGCCGAACTTTGGCAGCCAGAGTTTGTCGGCTGGCGACGCTATTCGTCAGGCTGCACAGGCTGCCGCGCAGAACCGCGGGCAGGGCGGCGACTACGGAGCCAACCTTCCGGTCGAGCATCAGGGCCTGAACACTGGCGTGGACATCCTGTCGGACACGATGGGAGTGGACTTCAACCCCTATCTGCGGCGCATCCTGCGGGAGATCTACAACACATGGCTTCCTCTAATTCCTGAGGAGGCGCGCCCGCCGTTGAACAAGTCCGGCGAGACGCTGATCCGTTTCTCCATCCTTCCTGACGGACGCATCGGCTCGATGCATTTGGACGGCTCGACGCAGGACCAGGCGATCGACCGTGCGGCGTGGGGCTCCATTACCGGTGTCGGGCAGTTTCCTCCACTGCCTAAGGAGTTCCACGGCCCGAACCTGGAGCTGCGGATACACTACCTCGTCAACAAGAGGCCGGAGTAGGTTCGGCCGATGCCTGAGTCGTCCCGCGAGAGAAGGCTGGCTGAAGGCCTCTGGCATGAGCGCAAGCGCCAGGTTCGCGGGCTGATGCTGCTGGCGTTCGCGGTGCTGTTGTTCAGCATCCTCCGCAAAGGGGTGGGTAATGTATTCCCTGCGGGCTGGTGGCGGTTGTGGTGAGTGGCCCCGAACATCCCCTGATCGTGCTTGCAGGACCGACCGCGAGCGGCAAGACGGCGCTGGCAATCCGGCTGGCGGAGCGGTTTGGGGGCGAGATCGTCAGCTGCGACTCGGTCGCTGTGTACCGCGAGATGGAGATCGGCACGGCTAAGCCGACTGGCGAAGAGCGCGCGCTGGTTCCGCATCACCTGATCGACGTGGCGTGGCCGGACGAGCAGGTGACTGCAGGCGACTACAGCAGGCTGGCTCGCGAGGCACTGCGCGGGATTGCAGAGCGCGGGAAGTTGCCGATTGTCGCGGGAGGAACTGGGCTTGTATCTGCGTGCGCTGATTGAGGGGCTGTTTCCGGCGCCGCCTGCAAGGCCGGAGTTGCGTGGGCGGCTGCGTGAGCGCGCGGAGACGCGCGGTGCGGCGCATCTGCATCGCGTGCTGATCCGGCTGGATGCGAAGGCTGCGGAGGCGATCCATCCGAACGATGTGCCGAAGGTGATCCGGGCGATCGAGGTGTCGCTGGCGGAGGCACCGATGACGGAGCAGTGGAAGCTGGGGCGCGATCGACTGACGGGTTACAGGATTCTGCGGCTGGGGCTGAATCCTCCGCGAGAGCAGTTGTACGAGAGGATCAACGAGCGTGCAGCGGCAATGTTCGACCGGGGGTTGATTGAGGAGACCTCGCGGCTGATGGAGCGTTATGGTCGCGAATGCAGAGCGCTGGGCTCGCTCGGATATGCGCAGGCCGCAGCTGTTCTGGCGGGCGAGATGACGCGCGAAGAGGCGGTTGCGGCAGCGCAGCAGGGCCATCGTAACTACGCGAAGCGGCAGCTGACGTGGTTTCGTCGGGAGCCGGAGATGCATTGGCTTGCTGGTGTGGGCAGCGATGATGCGGTTACGGTTGAAGCAGAGAGGCTGGTTGAGGCACATCTTTGCGGATAATCCCGAGTAAAGGAATACGGGATAATGGAAGCGATGAACTACTTTGAGGTGTTCTCGCTCCCCCAGAAGCTTGCGATCGACACGGCAGCGCTTGAGAAGCAGTTTTATGCGATGAGCCGGAGGCTGCATCCGGACCGGTTTGCTTCGCGGCCGGCTGCGGAGCAGGAGGAGGCTCTGAGACAGTCGTCACAGCTGAACGACGCTTACCGCACGCTGAAGGATCCGATTCTGCGGACGCAGTATCTGCTGAAGCTCGAGGGTGTGGAGCTTGAGGAGCAGTCGAAGGCCGCGACCGATGAGGCGCGTGCGACAGGCGTTGAAAAGAAGCAAGTTGTTCCTCCAGAGCTGCTGGAGGAGGTTTTTGAACTGAACATGCAGTTGCAGGAGATGCGAGCGGCCAAGCAGATGGGCGAGGACGAGCCGGAGCTGCGGCGCGATCTGATGACGGCGAAGGACGCCTTTGACGCCAGGATGGTGGAGACCCAAGCGGAGCTTGAGGGGCTATGGGCTCGCTGGGATATGGCGGTGGATTCGGGCGACGATGGCGGGAAGGCCTCGGCGCGGGATGCCATGGTGGCGCTCCTGAATAAGCGGAGCTATCTGCGTAACCTGGTTCGAGACGTGAATGAGGCTCTGGAGTAGACCCCTCCCCCCGCCTGATTTTGCGTAAATGCTCTATTCAGATGGGTTAGGTCAGTACTTACTTACTTTCCCCGCGGGGAAGCTGCTGAAATCCAGAGTTTGCGCAGGTGAGCCAGCGTAAGTGCTCATTTGGTTTGGGTTAGGAGCAAATAAGAAAGCTCCCGGGCCGATGCCGGGAGCTTTTTCTCTTCCATTTCTATTCTAGCGAATGGCTGGTAATTAATCGGCGCTTTTAAATTCATTTATGCTCTTTGTTTTCTTATAGATATAGAAAGAGGGGGCTTGACAGGAAATCGGGGCCCTGACGGATCCCGTTTTCAATCAAAACCCAGCGCTATTGACGGCGCTTTGCTCCGATGCAACTGTTAGAGGGTCAACCAGGACATTCCTGATGCAGATTGCCGACCTCATCCTACCTGTGTTTGCAGTGATCCTGACTGGCTGGATCGTCGGCTATACGGGGTATCTGTCGCGGTCGTTGTCTGACGGACTGATTCACTTCGCCTACAACATCGCGATGCCGGCATTGCTGATCGTCACGATTGCACAGGAACCAAGTCGTTCGCTGATCAATTGGCGTTTTCTTGTTGCCTTTGGTGGTGGCTCCCTCCTCTGTTTCATCCTCGTGTTCGGCATGATGAGCATTCATGCGTCGCGGAGTATTGGAAGCCGAACGATGCATGGAATGGCGGCATCGATGACGAATACCGGCTTTGTCGCCTTGCCTGTCCTGAAGGCGATCTACGGCCCGCGGGCTGTGTTGCCGGCGGCGATCGCTACGGTGTTTGTGGCGGTTGTGATGTTTCCAATCGCTGTGATCCTGCTAGAAGTCGGTCAGCAGGATGCGCACGGGGCACGTACGGCCCCGATGGTCACAGTCAGGCATGTTGTGCTCAACCCGATGGTCTTGTCGACCCTGATCGGTATGCTCTTGTCGGTTCTGAATCTCCATATGCCCGGGCCGCTCAGAGCGTATCTCGGGATCCTGGCAGATGCGCTTACGCCTTGCGCTCTGTTCGCCATCGGACTTGGGCTGTCGATCGATGGATTGCGCGCCAATATTGGGCGAGCGTCGATACTCTCGACGGTCAAGCTCATCGTCATGCCTCTGATGGTGTACGGATTGAGCGTGTGGCTGGGGCTCGACCCCCTCTACACGATTGCGGCTGTCATCTGCGCCGCAGTGCCCACGGCCAAGACGGCCTACATTCTTGCGGGAGAGTATCACTGCGAGGAGGTGATGGTAGCGTCCACTGTTTCGATGACGACGCTAGCTTCCGTCATCTCGCTGGTGGCGTGGCTTTATGGGCTATCCGGGGTGGCAACACGGATCGTCGTCAGATAAGAGCAGGAAGCATCTGGCATCCCGATCCGTAAGAGGATTGTGGCAGGGTTGTCATTCTCCCGGTGTAAGCTCTGGAGAAACGTTGCTCAACGGGAGGCTGCATGGCTTCAGTGACTGGCTTTGGCGGAATATTTTTGCGGGCAGATGATCCAAAAGCTTTGTATGAATGGTACGAGCGGCATCTCGGTCTGGTGAAGTCCGAGGGATCATTCGCGTTTCCTCCCCCGACGCAACACGCCCAGGTCATCTTTGCGCTTTTCAAGCAAGACGACGCATACTTTCCGCCGGCACAGAAGGCGATGATCAATCTTCAGGTGGATGACCTCGATGGATTACTGGACCGTTTGATAGCCGAGGGCGTCACCGTCGATCCAAAACGCGAAAGCTACGATTTCGGAAAGTTTGGCTGGTTAACCGACCCTGAAGGCAATCGCGTCGAGCTTTGGCAGCCGATCACAACGGAATGATGCTGAGGCTGAAATTGGCTCTGACCCAAAGATGGTATATCGCGTGGCCGCGATCTCTCGTAACTTGGCGCCCTAGGCAGTTTCGATTTCAACAGCCGTAAAGGCGAATAGAGGATTTCATGTTAGATCAGCGCTTCGATGCCGAACCATCTTCCGTTCCAGATCCAACTCGCCAGATGCGGCCTGTAACTGCTGCCAAATCTTCGATGCCTGCGGTGGGCGCTCAAAGCACGATCGGCAAAACACTGCTGATCAAAGGTGAGATCACGGGCTCGGGCTCGGTGCATATCGAAGGGAAGATTGAGGGGTCGATTGACCTGCCGGAAGATCGCGTGACGGTGGGGCGCAATGGCCGCGTTTCTGCAAATATCGCGGCCCAGGATATTGTCGTGCTCGGCGAGGTGCTGGGCAGCTGTAACGCAGGGGATCATCTGGATATCCGCAGCGAAGGCTCGTTGTATGGGGACGTCGTGGTGTCGCGTATTTCTGTTGAGGAAGGGGCTTACCTGACAGGAAGCATCGACATACGAAGAGAGCCAGCGCATGCGCCTAAGGTAGAGGAGCAGGAGCTGGTAGAACCGATGCATGTGAACTGAGGCGGGGCTTCAGACTCTGCTTGTAAGTTGAAAGAACAAACCCAGGGCGATATGTCCTGGGTTTCTGTTTGTTATCGCGCTGGCTTGTCGTTAGTGGGGACGTGATTCCTTTCCATTGGGATCGCCGGTGCGGCGGTTACGAGTCTTAGAACCGACGTGATGCGCTTGCTCATTCAGCAATTTCTCCTCAAAGGAAAGCGAACCGACGCTAACACATGATGGTTGCGATGAGCTTCACGATTGCCGATAGCCTGGTATGCAGAGTGATAGAGTTCTATGGCGGATGGTAGACGGACGATGCCTGACAACGAGAAACCGGACGTCCATCAAAAAGCGCTGTCACTGAACCTCGATGGCACGATCTTTGGCTCATTTGCCGAGATAGGCGCGGGACAGGAGGTGGCGCGCTGGTTTCTGATCGTGGGCGCCGCTTCCGGCACGGTTGCGAAGACGATCTCCGCTTATGACAAGGAAGTCAGCGATCAGATTTACGGTGCCGGGACTCGCTATGTCTCCAAGCCGCGCCTGCAGGCGATGCTGGAGAGCGAGTGGGAGCAACTGCTGGCGCAGCTACAGGGCACTCGAGGAGTCAACACCAGGTTTTTTGCGTTTGTAGACACGATCTCTGCGAGGAACTATGCGGGAACTAATGACTGTCACGGGTGGGTGGGATTGCGTTTTCTGCGGCAGCCCGGGGAGGCGCCAAATGATGTCATTCTGCATATCAACCTGATGGATTCCAGCAACGCGCAGCAACAGGAAGCGGTAGGCATTCTGGGTGTGAACCTGATTTATGCTGCGTACCACTCGCTTGCGTCAGCAAAGACGTTTCTTGCAAGCGTGTTTGAGGAACTTGGACGGGAGCGAGTTGAGATCGACTGCGTGGAATGGAGCGGACCAGCCTTCGCCGACTGGAATCGCGATGAAGTTCATACGATTCTTGTTGCCGGTGGGTATGCGGAGGCGGTGGTATTTCCGGCAGACAAACAACTGGTTCCTCCTAACGAATTGCTCTACAAGCGGGCGCTGGTGCTTGCGCCGGGGAAGTTCGACAACGCGACGAGCGTTTATGCCCATCTGATCGATGACACTCTGGCAGACCTGCCCGAAGAGGTGTTGGAGGAGAGCAAAGGGGGACTCGGGTTATTTTGTCTCTCGGTTGCCGGCGAGCGCACCGGAGATGGAAGCGTCGGTTGAGGAGAGTCTGCGACATGTGGTGATGCTTCAAAAGCTCGGCTACGGGGTGATGCTGTTTCGCACCCAGGAGCTCTATACGATGAGCGCGTTCGTGAATCGGTACACGAGATCAAGGATTCATTTTGCGATTGGGTTGACGGTGCTTTTGCGTATTCTGCAGGACAGCTACAACGAACTGGCAGGGGCGCTGCTGGAAGGACTTGCGCGGCTCTTCAGAAATAATGTCCGGCTTTGTGTGTATCCCATGACGGTTGAAGAACTGCGACGGCGGATGACGGCAGATCAGCTGACTGGATGGAGATGGACAGAGACGGATGGGATGGTTAGCGCTGACAGCGTGCATCCTGCGGGCGCGGTGGATTCGCTGTATCAATATTTGCTTGAGAGCAAGTTCATTCTCTCGAAGACGAACGCGCCGATGATGAAATCGCGTGGGGATTGAGCGCTACGCGATGCGCTGAACCCATTGGCTCCGCCAGGCGGGCGCTTCGAAGGGGTCGGCGAAGTACTGGGTTTCGTGGACGACCTTACCGTTGCTGAACTCCATGATGCTGACTGTGTAGGCGGGTCGGCCCTGATAGGTGATGGTGTATTCCGTAATCCAGAGATTGCCGTTTCCGAGAATCCGTTTGACGTTAAATCCCGAGGGCTTGCCTGGATGGTGACTCCGCAGGGCCTGCAAATTGGCTCGGCCGAGGATTCGTTCCCCTGATTGAGGGTAGTCACAGATGGCATCGTCAGTGTAGATAGCGTGTTCCGTCTTGGCGTCGCCGGCTGCCGACGCCTGCCAATGCTGATTCAGGGCTTCACGTATTTGTTCGTCTTGCATGGATGACCTCCATGTGCGGTTTGGGTGACGGGTCAGCTTCCTTGTGGAATGAAGCCCGGGCTGCCGGTCTTCACCACCTGGTTGAACCGCTGTCTCGTCTGAATTCCATTGATCTCGTCAAACGCGTCTTGCGGAAGAGCGGAGATGTCGAAGTTCTCACGGGCGCGTGCCGCAGTCCTGGGCGTGGTGAGCAAAGCGGTGCCACGCTGTACCGCCCATGCGAGTAGCACCTGTGCGGGCGTCTTTCCAACTCGTGCGGCGATTGCCGAGATGACGGGATCTTCGAGCGGGCCCGGCCTCATTCCATGACCCAGAGGCGCAAACGCCAAAAAGACGATGTTCTTCTGCCTGCAGAATTCCAGAAGCTCTGTTTCCGGCAGATATGGATGTGACTCGACCTGCACGACGGCCGGTTTGATTCTTGCGGATTCGTAGATGGGCACCAGGTCGTTTATGCCGACGTCAGACAGTCCGATGGCGCGGCATTTGCCACGGTCTACGAGACTCTCCATTGCCTTCCAGGTATCGAGCAGAGTTACGCCTTTGTCGTAGATGACATTGCCGTTCTGATCCCGCGGATCCTGGTCGTCCCCCGGTTGAAATGCAAATGGAGTGTGAATGAGATAGAGATCCAGATAGTCGAGCTTGAGTCGTTCCAGGCTTGCCCTAAAGGCCGGTTCCACGCGTTCAGGCCGATGGTTGGTGTTCCACAGTTTTGTTGTGACGAAGATGTCGTGGCGTTCGAGGCCTACAGCAGCACGTCCTGCCTGCAAGGCCTCGCCTACCTCACGCTCATTGCGGTATCGTTCCGCACAATCGAAGTGTCGAAAGCCAGCTTCAAGCGCGTCCCTGGTGGCACTTATTGTTACGGCCGGATCGGGAATGAGGGTGCCGAAGCCGAGTACGGGGATACGTCCGGCTCCGTGGTTGAGCGGCAAGGTCGTAGACCGAAGATCAGTAGATTCGATCATGATGACACCTCGGCGTTTCGCGACGGCAAATTCGGAACGAAAGTGATTACATCTGTGTCGAGGGCCTATTCAGAAGTTATCGTTACGGCTATGCGTTCGATCTGCTGGAGGTGGTTGATGTCGTGGCCGGCCATGGTCTCGACGATGGTCCAGAGGGTCATGGTACCGCGTTCGGGGTGGGTGGTAGGACGATGGCGGTCGACTTCATTAAGGGTGGTTAGAAACTTGATGTTCCAGTTGCGGGCGGCCGTGAAGAGGGCTAGTCCCGAGGTTAGGTCGTAGGCGGCGTAACGTTCACCCCAGACGCCCTGATCGAAGGGCTGAATGATGGGGTGGTCTGTGGCAAGAGTTTGGCGGAGGCGGAAGGAGAATACCAACTCACAGTCGGCGAGGTGAGCCACGATCTCGCGAATGCTCCACTTGCCGGGGGCCGGGGGACGGTCGGCTTGTGCGGCAGAGAGTGGATCAATAAGAGAGTGCAATCGTTCGGCGGTCTCAGTGATGACTGGAATGGGATCCTGACCTCCGAGGAAGGAGGCGTACGGGTTCAGTTCCATGGCCTGAAAGTATCACGGAGCAGCGCTAATGTCGCCACTGAATTGATTTAGCTGGTATGTACCCAGGGATCGTATGTGCCTATATCCCAGAGGTGGCTCTCGGGGTCGCGGCAGGTGAAGGCCCGGCCGCCGTATTCCATATCGCGAATTTCGGTTTCGATTTTGGCGCCTGCGGCTTTGGCACGTTCGTAGACGGCGTCGGCGTCCGGAACGACGATGTAGATGCCGCGGGTCTCGCGGAGGTCGATCTCGTCAGGCTGGACGAAGAAGCTCGGGTGGGTGCGGATGTAGTCGCTGTTGCGCGGGACGGAGCCGATCATGATCATGCCTCCGCCATAGGTGAGCTGGGCATGGGCGACTTCGTCCTCGGGCGTGGTGTAGACGGCATTCTTTTCGAAGCCGAAGGCCTGAACCAGCCATTCGATTGCAGCCAGGGCATCACGATAGCGAAGGCTGGGGATGAGAGTGGATTTGGTTTGAGTTGTCATATCCGTAAGGATGCAGGTGGAACGGTTGGGTGGTCTTGGAAAAATCGGAAGTGCAGGTTCGAGCTTCGCTCGAATGCCCGTCTTAGCGACGATGAGATCGTCGCCAAGACGGGGCATCCGATTCCTGGGCGTTGGAATTAGCTGCTGAGGCCGACATACTGACGGACGTAGTGGGGGTTGGTGGCCTCCTGGAGCATGAAGCGGGCTACATCGGCGCGTGTGATGGTGAGGCCCTTGGCGAGGTGCCCTGCGGTTACGCGAAGGTTGCCGGCGGCGGGGCCATCGGTGAGGCGCGGCGGACGGAGGATGGTCCAGTCGAGACCGGACTGGGACATCTCGTTGTCGGCGTCGCAGTGATCGATGGTGACGTTGCGGAAGAGGGTGTTGGTCATGATGGTGTAGAGCAGGCCGCCCTCTCCGGTGAAACAGAAGGCGCTGGAGACGTGGATGAAGCGGGAAACTCCGGCGGAACGCAAGGCCTGGACGAGGCTGCGCCCGAAGTCGCGGCGCAGGTGAGTGGGGCGGAGGGTGGTGGGGCCGAAGGCCGAGAGGACAGCGTCGGAGCTGCCGATGACATCGGCCATCTGACGGGTGTTGAAGAGGTCGCCTCCGACGATGCGGAGGTTGGGATGGGAGCGGAGCGCGCTGGAGCCGTTGCTGGCGATCTTTTCCGGGGCTCGGGCGAAGGCGGTGACCTCGTGGCCGCGGTCGAGGGCGAGAGGGATGAGGAGCTTGCCGATACCGCCGGTGGCTCCGAGGACGGTGAGTCGCATGTCAGGTTCTCCTTGGTGGGTTTAGCGGGCGTGGAGGGCGGGAGCGGCACCGGGAATCTCGACGCCGATCTGCTGGAAGACACCGAGGCGATCGACTTGCAGCCAGACTTCGGCGATCTTGTTGTTCTCAAAGCGGTAGAAGACGACGCCGTGTTGGGTGATGGATTTGTTGCTGGCGGGAAGGCCCGCGAGAGGGCCGGAGTTGACGGCGGTCATGGTCCAGTGGGCGGCGGCCTGATCGTCGTGGGCGACGACCCCTTCGACGGTGAAGTGCTGGCTGGAGAGCGAGCGACGGAGGGTCTGGATACCCTGGGTGAAGTCAGCGAGGCCGACCTTATCGCCTGCATAGGTGTGGTTTATGACGTTGGGGCTGACGAGCTCGGGAAGGAGGTCGAGTCGGTCGTGGTTGAGGCACTGCTCGTAGAGGCGGCGGACGACGGCGGCGTTATCGGACATGGAGGCTCCTTGGGTAAGGGTTGGGGACTGGGCTGGGGTAGGGAGGGGGATGAGGGCGAGCAGGAGGGTTGGGATCGTGTATCGGTATCGCTGCATAAAGGTCCTCATATTGAATATATGAACATTTATCGAATAGATGTCTATACTTTGAAAAAGTGGCAACGAGATTGAAGAAAAAGTCGGGGGCGGGGGGACAGCGGCAGCGGAAGGTGGCGGAGAGACGGGTGTATGAGTCTCCGGCACGGCAGCAGCAGGCGGTGGAGACGCGTGCGCGGATTGCGGAGGCGGCACGGAAGATTCTGGAGGAGACCGGTTACGCGGGAATGACGATTCCGGCGGTGGCGAAGGCGGCGGGAGTGGCGGTGCCGACGGTGTATGCGATCTTCGGGTCGAAGAAGGGGATCGTGTCAGAGTTGCTGGATGCGGCCCGGTTTGGGGAGGAGTATCGGAAGCTGTTGGGGGAGGCGCGCGCGGAGAAGGATCCGATGAAGCTGTTGGATTTTCCGCCGCGATTTTCACGACGGATCTATGAAGCTGAGATTCCGGTGGAGAATCTGCTGCAGGGCGCGGGGATGGTGGCTCCTGAGCTCGCTGCGGTGGAGGACGAGCGGAACTGCCAGCGGTATGACTCGCAGGTGATGGTGGTGGATGCGCTGGAGGTCGGAAGGCTGCTGCGGCCGGGGTTGACGCGGGATGCGGCGCGGGCGATTTTGTGGTCGCTTACGAGCAGAGAGATGTTTCGGATGCTGGTGCGGGAGCGCGGCTGGACGGGGGATGAGTACGAAGCCTGGTTGCGCGAGGCGATTCGGCGGGAGCTGGTGGGGAAGTAAGAGCAAGGGTTCCGGGATGCGTTTGTAATTGCGGCGGTTATACTCACGGGGCTAATCACAAATTGATTCGGAGGCACTTCTGTGAGAACACTCAGAGGTTTGCGGGCAGTCTTCGTCTGTGTTGCGTTGACGGGATTCGTCGGAGGTCAGGTCGGGAAGGCGCAGGAGAAGCCTGACTCGAAGAAGGAGGCTGAGGCGAAGGTCTCCGCGGCGCCTGCTGCCGACTCAGCGACGGAAGGCTCAGTGACCGTGGGCGGGCAGTCGATTGTGTATCGTGCGGTGGCGGGCACGCTGACGGTTGGGTCGAACGATACGCAGGACGCGATGATCGGGCTGGACGGGAAGTATCTTGCGGATGCGCAGATCGATTTGACGGCGAAGCCCCAGGACCAGCCGGCGACATCGCGGATGTTTTATACGGCGTACTTCAAGAAGGATGCGCCGACGGGGACCCGGCCGGTGACCTTTCTGTACAACGGCGGGCCGGGTAGCCCGACGATGTATCTGCATATGGGAGCGTTTGGGCCGAAGCGCATTGTGACTCCCGATGGACAGCACGCGATGGCGGCACCGTATCAAGTAGTGGCGAACCAGTATTGTCTGCTGGATGTGAGCGACCTGGTGTTTATCGATGCGCCGGGAACGGGTTTCAGCAGGGTTCTGGGGAAGGATGCGGGCAAGGCTTTCTATGGCACAGATGAGGATGCGCATGCGTTCGACCGGTTTATTCGGCGGTTTCTGACGAAGTACGACCGGTGGAACTCGCCGAAGTACATCTTTGGCGAGAGCTATGGGACGACACGGAGCGCGGTGTTGAGCCGAATGTTGAGGGGCGTCGATCTGAATGGTGTCATCCTTCTGTCGCAGATTTTGAGCTTCGACAATAGTGCGGATGGGCCCGAAGGGAATCCGGGAACGGACCAGCCGTATTATCTTTCGCTGCCTTCGATGGCGGCGTCTGCGTGGTATCACCACAAACTGGCGAATCAGCCTGCCGAACTGGAGCCATTTCTGCGCGAGGTGGAGCAGTTCAGCCTGGGCGAATATGCTTCGGCGTTGTTGCAGGGGGCGAACCTTCCTGCGGATCGCAAGAAGGCGATCGCGGAGAAGCTGCAGGGCTATACGGCGCTGCCGGCGGCCTACTGGATGAAGGCGAATCTACGGGTGAGCGGAGGCGAGTTCTCGAAGGAGCTTGCAACAGATCAGGGAGTAACGGTGGGACGACTGGACACGCGTTATCAGGGGCCGGACATCAACCCAATGAGCAGCGACGCTGACTATGACCCGTTCACGAATGCAATCACGGCGGCTTACACCACGGCGATCAACGAGTATGCGAGGCGGGAGTTGAAGTACGGAGAGAACATGACGTACAAGCCGAGTGCTCGCGAAGCGGGCTTTCATTGGAACCTGGCGCATGTTCCACCGGGCGGTCAGGGATGGGAGTCGAGTGTGAACGTGATGCCGGACATGGCGCTGGCGATGAAGCGGAATCCGAAGATGAAGGTCATGCTGATGGGCGGCTACTTCGATCTGGGGACGATCTACTTTGGATCGGTGTACGAGATGAAGCATCTTCCGATGCCGGAGCAACTTCAATCGAACATCAGCTATCACTTCTTTCCGACGGGGCACATGGTCTACGTGAATGAGACGAGCCTGAAGAATCTTCACCAGTACACGGCGGACTTTATTCGAAACACGCAGAGTGGTCAGTGAGGTTGGGCGGGCTACTCAGTCGAGGTTGATGTGGTTGCTCCATGGGCGGGTGGCGGCAGTGTAGGCGGTGGGCGTCAGACCGGAGAAGGCGCGGAAGTCGTTGGCGAAGTGGGACTGGTCGTAGTAGCCGCACGCGAGGGCTAGTTCGGACCAGGGGACTTCGGCGCCGGTGTGGAGCTGTGCGATTGCTTGTTGGAAGCGGAGGATGCGGGAGTAAAGCTTGGGTGGGACGCCGATGCGTTCGCGGAAGAGCTGGGAGAGACGACGCGGACTGAGACCGGTGGTGCGGGAGAGCTCCGAGACAGTGGTGGCGCTCGGTGCGGTGTGGAGCGCGTTGAGTGAGAAGCGAACGATGGGGTGGGCGGCGGGTTTCCGCGCTGTGCTGAGGAGATTGAGCAGGAAGAATTCGAGGGCTGCGAATTTTTGGGCGGGGGTGGCGAGGTCGCGGAGCTGGTCGCGGAGGGAGCGGGCCGGGGTGTTCCAAAGATCTTCGAGCGAGGTTTCGCGGTTGGTGAAGAGATCGGTGGTGTCGGGGAAGAAGGGGAGCGTTCCGCCGGGGTGGAAGGAGATGCCGATGAGTTCGGCGAGGTCGATGGTGTCGATGTGCTGGTGGATGGAGTAGAGGCCGAGGAAGAGGGCTGGTGGAGTGGGGGTGAGAGGGTCGGTGGGGTGATTGGCGTCGGTGAGGTAGTCGCGGGCGAGTGAGATCACGACCTGGGCGCGCCCGGTCGGAAGGATGCGCTGGTGTGAATGGAGGGCGTTGGGGTCGCGGGCGTACCAGAGGGATTGGATGTAGGGTGCGAGCGCGGGATGGGGGCGTTGCTCGAGATAGAGCATGGCGACGGTGTGCGGCATCCAATGGTGGTGCGGGCGCCGTGGGTGTTGATGCTGCGATTGTAGGACAATAGAAGAGATGGGGATTAAAGGACTTATTTGATGGCTGAAGAGCGCGTGGTTGGGATTGACCTGGGGACGACGAACTCCCTGGTGGCTTATATGCAGGGCGGAACGCCGACGGTGATTCCGGGTGAGGACGGCGACCGGCTGGTGCCTTCCGTGGTCGCGTGGACGGAGGATGGCGTGGTGGTGGGGAACGCGGCTCGGGGGACGCTGCTGAAGGATGCGGCGAGCGCGGTCTATTCGGCCAAGCGGCTGATGGGACGCGATATTGAGGATGTTCAGGACGAACTGAAGCTGTTTCCCTTCAAGCTGGCCGATGGGTTGAAAGGCGGGCGAGGTTTTGAAGGTGAGCGTGGGCGGGCTGATGCTGACTCCGCCGGAGATTTCGGCCTATGTGCTGATGCAGCTGAAGAAGAATGCGGAGCGGTTCTTTCAGGCTCCGGTGACGAAGGCCGTGATTACGGTTCCGGCTTACTTCAACGATGCGCAGCGGCAGGCGACGAAGGATGCGGGACGGATTGCCGGGCTGGAGGTTCTGCGGCTGGTGAATGAGCCGACGGCTGCGGCGCTGGCGTATGGGCTCGATAAGAACAAGGACGGGCTGATTGCGGTTTATGACTTCGGCGGCGGGACGTTCGATATCTCCATCCTGAAGCTGCATGAGGGCATCTTCGAGGTGATCGCGACGGGTGGGGACACGCACCTGGGCGGCGACGACATCGACAACCTGCTGATTGCGATTGCGCTGGACGATATTGCCGGTGACCTTGGCGAGGATGTTCGCGGGAACGGCGAGGCGGTGCAGGAGATTCGCAAGGCTGTGATTGAGGCGAAGATTCGGCTGTCGGATGAAGAGAAGGTGCAGCTGGATGTGCCGCTGCCGAGCGGGAAGCGATATCTGCGCGAGATTACTCGCGAGCAGTTTGAGGGATTGATTGCGGGTGTGATCGCGCGCACAGCTGGGCCGTGCAAGCAGGCGCTGAAGGATGCGGGGATTGAGGCGGCGGCGATCGATGAGGTTGTGCTGGTGGGCGGGTCGACTCGCATTCCTGCGGTGCGGCAGCTGGTGGATGACGTGTTTGGGTTGAGCGCGCGGGGGAAGAAGCCGCATACGGAGCTGAATCCGGATGAGGTGGTGGCGCTGGGAGCGGCGGTGCAGGCGGAGATTCTGGCGGGTGGTGCTGTTGCGGGATCAGGGCTTGAGGATCTGTTGCTGCTGGATGTGACTCCGCTGTCGCTGGGGATTGAGGCGCTGGGCGGCGTGGTGGCGAAGATCATTCAGCGGAACTCGACGATACCGGCGAGCGCGACGGAGCACTTTACGACGGGCGTGGATGGGCAGGCGAATGTGGCGATCCACGTAGTGCAGGGAGAGCGCGAGCTGGCGAAGGACTGCAGGTCGCTGGCGCGGTTTGATCTGAAAGGCATTCCTCCGATGACGGCGGGACTGCCGCGGATCGAGGTGAAGTTCCTGATCGACGCCAACGGAATTCTGCATGTGAGCGCGCGTGAGCAGAGGAGCGGGAAAGAGGCCGAGATCGAGGTGAAGCCGACGTACGGGCTTACCGACGAGCAGGTTGAGGAGATGATTCTTTCGTCGTTCGACAACGCGGAGGAGGATATTCGCCAACGTCAGGTGATCGAGGCGAAGAACGAGGCGGAGACGATTCTTGCGGCGGTGGAGAAGGGCAGGAAGCACGAGGCCTGGCAGCAGCTGACGTCGGATGAGATTGAAAAGATCAAGCAGCGCGAGGATGAGTTGAAGGCATCTGTGATGGGTGGCGACTACAAGGTCATCCGCGCAGCGATTGAGCGGCTGGACCAGGCGACGCGGAGGTTTGCGGAGCTAATGATGGATTCGGCGGTGACGGGAGCGTTGGGCGGCAAGACGATGGAGGCCGCAGGTGAGAGCATAGGAGAGGGGCCTTCGGCTCCGCATCCGTTTGCGAAGGCGGACATTGATACGTCGCCTGCGGCTGAGGCCGAGGCGCAGAAGATTGAAGATTCGGTGAAGGACGAAGAGACTCCCGGAGAGTCGACGGAAGATTAAGGATTATGAGCGAGATCAATAAGGACCAGGTTGTGGATACATCGAAGCCCGCGGGCGAGGGAATGGTTCGGGTGACGTTTTTGCCTGAGGACAGGACGGTGGAGTTTCCGTTCGATACATTGCCGTACGACGGGCACGGCGAGCCGATGTCGTTTCTGGATGTGGCGGAAAACTTCGAGATCTTTCTCGACCATGCGTGTGGAGGAGTTTGTGCGTGCACGACTTGCCATATCCATGTGAAGGAAGGCGCGAAGGGAATCAGCGAGCCAGAGGACAAGGAACTGGACCGCATGGAGACTGCTGCGGATGTGCAGCTGAACTCGCGGTTGGGATGCCAGGCGGTAATTGAGAAGCCAGGGACGTATGTGGTGGAGATTCCGGCGTGGAACCGGAATTATGTGCAGGAAGGTAAGCCTGCAGCGGTGAAGAAGGACTAGTCACGAGCCGGATGAAGTTGGTGGTGGCACAGGCGAATGCGGGGGTCCTCGCTTCGCTTGGAATGACGCTTCAGCAAATGCGAGAGCCAGGGATAAGGAGAGACCACGATGCCGCGAGAGATTGAATGGACCGATGCTGAGGAGATTGGTATTCAGTTACAGGAGAAGTTTCCTGAGATCGATCCCTACACGGTGCGGTTTACGGACCTGCACAAGTATGTGACCGAGTTGCCGGGGTTTGTGGGTGATCCGGCGAAGTCGAATGAGGGAATTCTGGAAGCGATCCAGACGGCCTGGCATGAAGAGTACGAGGACGCGAAGTAGTCAGGCGGGTGTGATTCCGTACTTGGCGTCCAGGAACTCTTGCAGGTCGATGGGTAGTTCGGTGGCGAGTTCCTGCCAGGTGAGGAGCTTGAGACGCCAGGTGAAGCCGGGGTGGTGAACTGCGGCAGCGACGGCGTGCCATGTATCGATGAGGTCGTGGCGGCGGGCGTCGGATAGGACGCAGAAGCTGGCGTCGCTTGAAAAGGCTGCTAGGACGTTGCGGATGAGTTGGTAGCCGAGGAAGGGCTGTCTGTCGTCTGCGGCGAGCCGGGTAGGTGAGGGCATCGGTAGGGTGTTGAATGACGGTGCGGGGATGGGGATGCTTTCGTCGTAGGTAGGGTCTTCGTCGGGATAGATGTCGGTGGGGATGATTTCGATGCGCTGGGCGCGGGGTAGTTTTGCGACGTCGAATACAGCTTCGAGGTCGCGGTAGCGGTGGATGAGCGCGGGGCTGGCGTTTTGGAAGTTGGTTTCTGTGAGCTTGGCTTCGACGAAGAGGCCGTTGAGCTGCATGTCGATTTCGGTGCGGTCGGTGAGGGCGCGGCCCTTTGCGTTGGGGTGGAGGGGGATGCGTGGGTTGATTCCGAAGCAGGGTATTGCTGTCGTTGAGACTCCGAGGAGCGTGGCCACGGCAGGATTGAGCGTGGTGCCGTTGAAGACTCCGGGATGGCAGAAGATGTTCATCAACAGGGCGTCGGAGCTGTTGGCGGAGTCGAGCTCCATCCAGGGCCAATTGGCTAGAGCGCGTGCGCGACGGTAGCCTGTATGGGGTTTGGTGAGGCGGCGCGCCCAGGCAGGGTTGGCGCAGATGGCGTTCCAGGACGCGGGGTGAAAGTTGCCGTGGCGGTTCTGGTCATCGCGGCCGAAGAGAAGGATGGGCTCGTCGGCGGGGGAGACGTCGTGGAGGAGATTGCCTTCTCGGGCGAGTTCGCGCGCGCGAAGGCTGAGTTCGCGGCGAAGCATCGCGGAGGTGTAGCGGAGCGTCATGGTGTTGAGTGGCTAGACGCGTGCGATTCGTTTCGCTGCTGTCGACACTTCGTAGGGATGGGTTCTCCGCTCAATTTCGTGGCACTTTCAGGCGAAATACGGGGGTTCCTCGCTTCGCTCGGAATGACACTTGCTAAGAGAGGGGTTTGGTGGCTTTGAGGACCATGCTCTTCCAGACGTAGGGGATGCGGCCTGCGCCGGCGAACTCGATGTTGGTGAAACCGGTTTCGGTGAGGGCTTTGGTGAGTGTTTCGCGCGACCAGAACTTGATGTGGCCGTGGTCCCAGAGAACGGTGAAGTGCTGGTCCATCTTGCCGGTGACGGCGAGGAGCACGTTCTTGAGGTAGCCGTGGTAGGGGGTGGTGAGGACGAAGGTTCCGCCGGGCTTGAGCAGGTCGTAGCAGTTGCGGAGGAAGCCGCGAGGGTCGTAGATGTGCTCGATGACCTCGGTGGAGACGACGACGTCGACCTGGCCTACGGTGGCGAGGAAGTCAGCGTAGAGGGTCTGGCCGTCGGCGAGGAAGAAGTTGATGTCGGGGAAGGTCTTGCGTGCGATCTCGATGCCGGTGGAGGAGAGATCGGAGCCGTGGAGCTGCCATTTGCGGTCGCGGAATTGAGCGATGAAGGAGCCGTTTCCGCAGCCGGCGTCCATCACTACAGAGCCGGGAGGCACGTTCTTGAGGAAGCTGGAGACGTGCGGATAGAGATATTCGTGACTGGGCGAGTGATTCGCTTCGCGGTACTGATAGGAGATGCCACCCATAGGCCCATGATAAATGGGCGGTAGTTGCGGTGGAGTGCAACTATGCGGTCAACCGAAGCGAGAGCGGAGTTGTCGCAGCAGCGATGAACCGGTGAGTTGAAGAGTAACGAGCGCTAATGCGGCCCATGCTGCTCCACCGACGACGATCGCGATGATGTCGTCTCGATAAGTTTGCGCGTCGGGTATGAAGCGCAGAAGCAGGCTGGTTCCGGCGAGGCTGATGATGGCGGCGATAACGGCGCGGATTAACTCCGGGCGATCGAGGCCCGTAAGCAGAACGAATCGGCGGCGGTGAAGCAGGATGGCGAGCGTTGCGGTGTGCAGGAGGATAGCGAGGTTCGAGGCCCAGGCGAGACCGTCGACACCGAAGCGTTGGTGAAGTCCCCAATAGATGGGAATCGTGATGACGGTGATGATGGTTCCGGCGAGCATGGGCAGGAAGGTCTCGCCGGCGGCGTAGAAGGCTCGGGCATAGATAGCTTGTGCAGTCCAGAGCGCCAGCGAGATGGCGAAGATGGCGAAGTAGGATGCGGTAGATTTGGCGTCCGCAGCATTGAAGGAGCCGCGCCGGAAGATGAGATCGACGGCGGGAAGAGCGAGAGCGATCATGGCGGAGGAGCCAAGCAGCGAGAAGGCGATTAGACGCGAGACGGACCGGTTGACGGCCTGGGCGAATTCGGCGCGCTGACCGCGTCCGAAGAGCGAGGCAAAGAAGGGAAGCGACGCGGCTCCGGCGGCTTGGCCGATGATGGCCATGGGGGCTGTGAAGAGACGCTTGGCGTAGTTGAGACGGGAGATGTCGCCGGCGCCATGTTTGGCGAAGTAGCCGAGGATCTGATTGTCGAGGGTGATGATGGTAACGCCGAGCATGAGTGGCAGCGAGAGGCGGACCCATTCGCGCAGGCCTGGGTGCTTGAGGTCGAGGATGGGATGGTAGCGGACACCGGCGCGTCGTGCTCCCCAGGCGTTGAGGAGGAAGGGGCCCGCGAAGGCTCCGGCGAGCGCCCCGACGCCGAGGGAGGGAATGCCCATGCGGCTGGCGAGGAGAACTCCGCCAAAGATGATGCCGAGGTTGTAGATGAGGGGTGATACGGCCTGGAATGAGAACTGCTTTCGCACAAGAAGGACGGAGGCGAGGACTCCGCCAGAGAAGAAGAAGAGCTGTGCGGGAAGAAGGATGCGGGTGATGCGGGTGCAGAGGAGGCCTTCGGGCGAGGCGGGGTCGAAGTAGATGCGGGTGAAGAGTGGGGTGAAGATCTCGGCGAGCAGGATGGCGAGGCCGAGAACGATGGTCATGGTGTTGAGGATGATGGAGAGGGCCCGCTCACCTTCGGCTTCATTGTTCTGAGCGCGGTAGCGGTCGAGGATGGTGACGAAGGTGATGGAGGCCGCGCCGCCGACGAGGAGGTAGTTGATCCACTCGGGAAGGTAGAAGGCAACGTTGTAGGCATCAGTAGCGTGTCCGGCTCCGAACTGCCAGGCGATGTACTGATCGCGAATGAGGCCGATGACGCGCGAGAGCAGAGCAGAGAGCGTGAGCAGGATGGTCGCGGAGGCGGCAGTATGGGCGTGCGAAGGGCGAAGAAAGGCGAGTGGATTGGGGCGACGTTTTGCAGGAGGAGATTCGATGACCTCAGGAGCTTCGAGGGGCTCGAGTATCGGATTGGGTTCGTCGTTTGCGGTCACTGGCTTGAGGTCGATTGTATCGGGTGAAGCTTATGCTGATGGATGTCGGCGCAGGTTCGCGTGAAGGTTCGGAGCTTCGATCGGCTTGGCCACGCGGCTCTGATCGTGGCGCCGTTCTTGATTGGTTGGGGTTATAGCGGAGCAGGCTATGGTGGTGGTAGTGAGCGCGTCGCTGTGGGCGATCCATGTCGGATGGATTGCACTGTGATGGCTTAGGGTCTGGGTTCGGCTTCGGTGGCAGTGGCCGGCGAACGTAGGATCATACTTTCGGGTTCAGTCCAACGTCCCTCGGAGCGTCGCGAACTCTGCGGACGTGGCTGGCGAGTGCTGGACGAGAGTGACAAGGCGGCAACGGTGAAGCTGACCGCCTGGCGCTGGCTGCAACGAAGGCAGCGAACCGGATAGCGCATGCGGAGAAGCAGGCGGATATCTTCAGGCCGGAGACGAGAGCGACGGAACTCGTTGCCGGGGCAGTACTGACAGCAGATTGGCACGCCGCGGATCACGGGGATCGGCGAGGGATTCGCAGGGACATCCTTGGAGGGATGCCGGTATTTGGATTCTCGTGAACTCATTAGAGTGGCGATAGCAAAGGATCAATTACGCGGCGAATTATTGCGGGGGTCGAAGAGCGGGTCGATTGCGGGTCGCCGGGATCGTGAGGAACGGATGCTTTGAACGGCTGGGCGGGCAGGCGGCTTGGAGAGATGAGAAACAAGCTCGCGTAGCTCCTTCTGAAGTTTGCGGAGTTGTTGGGTGGACGAAGCAGGGCCGGCGTCGATTTCCAGCGCAAGCTGAGAACTCTTCTGACGATGCTCGCTCTTGATGACCTGACGCGCGCCGGGGATGGTGTATCCCTCGTCGTAGAGCAGCGACTTGATGTGGAGCACGGTCTCGACATCGCGTCTGCGATAGAGGCGTTGGCCGGTGCCGCCCTTGTGCGGTTTGAGCTGAGGAAACTCGCTCTCCCAGAAGCGAAGCACGTAGGCAGGAATATTGCAGAGACGCGAGACCTCGCCGATGCGGAAGTAGAGCTTGTCCGGAATCTCGGATCCAGAGGACGGCGTATTTTTCCGAATTGGCTGGTGTTGTGCCATGCCAAAGCTCCAGGGGCCTGCTGGGCCTGGTGCAAGTATAGGCGCGGTGGGCGCCTATGACGCTGCGATTCTATGTTCGAGTAAATTTTTTCCAAGGGATCAAAACCGCGTGTTCCCAAGCCCAGTTAGTGAAATAAGGAACTGGAGTGCGAGAACTGGCGTATTGTCACTAGGGAAAGGTGAGTGAGATGGGAACGAGACAGGTAGTTTGGCCGGCTGTAATCCTGAGCATGGTAACGATGAGCGGGTGCCGGGTAGACACGAACAGGCAGGGCGACAACCAGAACGTGAAGGTGGCGACTCCGTTTGGCGGTGTGCAGGTGAAGACAAATGACGCGATGAACGTGGAAGGCATCGGGCTGCCTGTGTATCCGGGTGCGGAGCTGGTGAAGAAGAAAGACAAGGATAATGCCTCTGCTGACGTGAACCTGAGCTTCGGCAGATTTCAACTGCGGGTGAAGGCGGCGAACTACAGGACGCCGGATGATCCGGACAAGGTGGGCGCCTTCTACAAGGACGCAATGAAGCGCTATGGATCAGTGATCGAGTGCAATCATGACCAGCCGGTGGGTACGCCGACCCAGACGGATGAGGGTCTGACATGCTCGGACGGCGACAAGAAGCATGAGAGCGTGAGCGCGAATGTCTCCGGTAAGACGGAGTTTAAGACGGGCTCGAAGCAGCATCAGCATATTGTGGCGATCGAACCGGAGGGTTCGGGAACGAAGTTTGGCCTGGTGGCGCTGGATCTTCCTGGAAACCTCTCCATTGGAGATGGCGATACGAACCAGCGGCAGTAAGGGCATGGTCTGAGCTTGCCGGGCGGTATTGGGTGGGATAGCTTGGAGTTATGCACGAGTTTTGTCACCGATGTGGCGGTGAGCTGGCTGCCGGTGACGGCGGGTCACCATTCTGCCCGCACTGCGGGGCCCCGCAGATCTACATGACGGAGCAGGCGGAGACGGTTGAGTCCGGTGAAGGCTCGACTGGAATCACGCCTCCGCCGCGGCCGCAAACAGTGGACTGGAAGACGGCAATCCGTTGCGCAATCGTGGTTTCGCTGGTGGCAGCTTTGCTGAGCGTGGCTTCGACGCGGCTTCCTGCCTTGTCGCCTCTGAGCTGGTTGTGGACGATAAGCGCCTCCATTATTGCGCTGGGGCTTTACCAGCGCAGAAGGCCGCAGGCGTGGATGGACGCCGCTGTGGGCGCCAGGATCGGGATTGTGGTTGGGGTGGTCCTCGTGATGTCTATTGCGATTGCGATGGCGGCCGCCGGGTTGGTGGCGAGGTTTAATCTGCACGCCATGGGCGCCTTTGATGCGGAGTTGCATGCGCAGATTGAGAAGGCGGCAGCGATGAACCCGCAACCTGCCGAAGTGATGCGGTACGTTTACTCGCCGGAGTTCAAGGCAGGCGCGATGCTATTTGGTTTTGCGATGATGGCGGGATTTGTGATGGTGCTCTCGACCATTGGGGGAGCAGTGAGCGGATTGGTCCGCACGCGCAGGGAGGCCTGACGCGGGCGAAGATCGTACAGCTGGGCTACTGATATCATCAGCAGCGGAAATCGTTATGAGCGAAAAGACAGAAGTTCAGAAGCCGAAGATTCGCGAGAAGGGCCGGCTGATGTCGGCCTCGGAGATCGAACGAACGCTGGTGCGGCTGGCGCACGAGATTGTTGAGAAGAACAATGGCGGCGCCAACCTTGGGTTGGTTGGAATTAAACGGCGCGGAGTTCCGCTGGCACAACGGCTTGCCGGGATGATCGAGAAGATTGAGAAGCATCCGGTGGATACGGGCGTGCTCGACATTAGCTTCTACCGCGACGACCTTTCGACGAGCGGAACGCGTCCGGTGGTGACGCCGGGAGCAGTGGGCTTCGATGTAACCGGGCGAGATATCATCCTGATGGACGATGTGCTGTATACGGGCCGAACGATTCGCGCGGCGCTGGATGCGCTGTTCGACCACGGACGCCCGAAGAGCGTACAGCTGCTGGTGCTCATCGACCGCGGACATCGCGAGCTTCCGATTGAGGCGACCTACACGGGACGCTCGATCCCGACCTCGAGCCGAGAGATCATCGAGGTTAAGCTGAACGAGGTGGACGGCCAGGAGCAGGTGCTGCTGGTCGAGCGGGTGGACTGAACTTCAGGATGCGTACGACGAGTGAGGTTGCGGTGAGCGGATCTCGATATGCTGCGGGCTCGTTGCTGAGCGTGGCACACCTGACGGTGAACGAGGTCTCGAAGATTCTTGCGGAGACGGCGCGCATCACGGCTTTGCCACACGCGGCACGTTCAGGGATTCTTGCGGGGCGAAGGATTGCGCTGCTGTTCTATGAATCGAGCACGCGAACCAGAACATCGTTTGAGCTGGCGGCAAAGTCACTTGGTGCGACGACGACGCTTGTCAGCGACAAGTCCTCATCAATCGAGAAGGGCGAGAGCCTGAAAGATACGGGATTGACACTGCGTGCACTGGGCGCTGAGTGCATCATCCTGCGGCATTCAGCTTCGGGCGCACCGTTTGTGCTGGCGCGCGAGACTGGTCTGCCGGTGTTGAATGCTGGCGATGGGATGCATGAACACCCTTCGCAGGCATTATTGGATCTGCGGACGATGATGACACGGCTGTTTGGAGCTGAGCGCGCAGTAGCAGCTCACGAACGCTCGCTCGATGGCGTAACGGTTGTAATTACGGGAGACATTCTGCACAGCCGAGTTGCGCGATCGAACGCGATGCTGCTGCCGCGGCTGGGTGCGCGGGTGATTCTATGCGGGCCGGAAAAGCTTTTGCCGGAGATGGCGTTGGGGCTTGGGCCGGGCGTTGAAATCGAGCGTGACTTTGACCGTGCGCTTCGACAGGCCCAAGTGGCCATGATGCTGCGAATCCAGAGAGAGCGGCTCGCAGGCCTGGAGTTGGACTTGGGTGACTACATTGCGCGGTATCAGCTGAGTGGCGAGCGGCTGGCAGCGTCTGCGCCTGAGGCGCTGGTGATGCATCCGGGGCCGATGATTCGCGGGCTGGAGATCGCAGATGGCGCGGCGGATGGTGCGCAGTCGGCGATTGAAGAACAGGTGCGGCACGGCCTTGATGTGCGCTCAGCGCTACTTGTCAGGGCACTTGGTGCAGCCGGATTTGAGAGCGCGGCAGTATGAGCGACATTTTGATTTTGAATGGACGGCTGATCGACCCCGCCAACGGCGTGGATGATATGCGCGATTTACTGCTGAGCGATGGCCGGGTTGCTGCGGTCGAGATGCCGGGGACCTTGAAGGGCGTGCAGGTGTCGGAAACGATTGATGCGTCGCGGATGATCGTCGCGCCGGGCTTGGTCGATGTACACGTACACCTTAGGGAGCCGGGGCAGACCTACAAAGAGACGATCGCCACCGGAACGGCGGCGGCCGCGGCGGGTGGCTTCACGAGTGTGGTGGCGATGCCGAACACGGTTCCTGTGAATGATTCGGTTGCGAAGCTGGAGTGGATGCTCGATGCGGCGCGAGGCTCGGTGGTGAAGCTGTTCGCCATGCCTGCGGCGACGATCGGCAGTATGGGCGAGACCCTGACAGACTTTGATGCGCTTCGCTGTGCCGGTGCCGTTGGGTTCACGGATGACGGAAAGCCGGTGCTGGAAGATCATGTGATGCGTGCGGCTTTAATTGCTGCTGCGCGCGCCGAGGTTCCTGTGTCACAGCACGCTGAGGATACAAGGCTCACAGGCGGATGCAGTATGAACGCCGGGCCGGTGGCGTTTCGGTTGGGTCTGAGAGGTATGCCGGTCGAGGCCGAGGCGCGCATCGTAGAGCGGGATATTCGACTGTTGCGTGAGATTGAGCGCGCCGAGGGACTGCGGCCGCATCTGCATGTGCAGCATGTATCGACGGCTCGCGCCATGGAGGCGATCCGCAGTGCGAAACGTGAGGGCCTGCACGTAACCTGCGAAGTGGCGCCGCATCACTTCGCCCTGACAGAAGATGCGGTGGGCGACTACGATACGCATGCGAAGATGAATCCGCCGCTGCGCGCTGAAGCCGATCGTGCGGCGATGGTTGCCGCGCTGCTGGACGGCACGGCCGACTGCATCGCGACGGATCACGCGCCTCACGCAGCGTATGAAAAGGAGCAGGAGTTTGAGCGGGCTCCTAACGGAATTACCGGGCTCGAAACCGCGCTTGGTGTGGCGTTGCGAGTGTTGCACCGTGATCAAAAACTGCCGTTGGCACGTCTGATCTCGTTGATGAGCACAGCCCCTGCAGGCATTACAACACTGGCCGGACGTGGTGCGCTCGGAGTGGGGCACTTCGCCGACGTCGTTGTTTTTGACGCTGGCGCGGAGTGGAGATTCGACGCGAAGAAGACGCGATCGAAGTCACGCAATACGCCCTTCGATGGAGCGGAGATGCTGGGACAAGTAAAGGCGACGATCTGCGAAGGGCGTGTTGTGTATCGCGGCTGACGGTCAGACGCGAGTGATCATAACCTCGGTGGCCTTCATTAACGCTGCCGCGGTTTGACCCTTGCGAAGCTGCATCTCACGCGCGGCGTCGGCGGTGATGATTGAAGTGATGCGCTGATCGCCGATGGAGAGCACGACCTTGGCGAGCAGACCGCTGACTTTGACCTCAACAATCTTTCCAACGAGCTGGTTGCGCCCGCTCACCTGACGGAATCGTTCGCGTGTTTCAGTCGGTTTTGGCGTGGCCTTTAGAAGGGGCGCGAGCGCACTGCGTGGGATGAGGTGGTGGCCACCGGGTGTCTTGACGCTCGAGAGCTTGCCCGAGAGCAGCCATTGCTTGATGGTCGGGTAGCTCAGGCCCAGTTCTGCGGCCGCTTCGCGCGGTTTGAGCAACGTATCGGAGGAAGGGATGGCGTCACCTCGTTAACTTCAGGCAGTAGTGTAATCCCGGGGCTCGCGAGCGGGAAGCGGCACTTTTTGCATCTTTAGTGGTCGCATATTTTCGATATCTATTAATCGTGTATTTTCGATATATGCGGTTTGGCAACAATCTCCTTCGTTTGATAACGGCGCTGGCGATGATGTCGTGTTTTGTGCGGGCGCAGAGTGGCAGCGGCGATCTTTCGGGTAGCGTAACGGACGCAGGTGGCGCAGTTGTCGCAGGCGCGAAGGTCATCGCGAAGTCACAAATGGCAACAGGCGTCGAGCTTCGCACCGTCACGACGGCGACCGGTGACTACGCGCTGACCTCGCTGCGGCCGGGCATCTATGCCGTACGGGTTGAGGCGAGTGGATTTGCGACATTGGAGCGCGCGGGTATCACAGTCAGAACTGGCATGCGGACGCGAGTCGATGTTGAGTTGCACGCCGGAGCCGCAGAACAGACGGTGAATGTGACTGCCGATGCTTCTTTACTGCAGAGCGAATCGGGCGCGCTCGTAACTGTGATTGGGCGCGAGTCGATGACAGCTCTTCCGTTGAACGGGCGCAACATGATCTCGCTGGTGACGCTTGCTCCAGGCGTTTCGTTGCCGCCGGGCACGCTGTTGCCGCGCATCAATGGAGGAAGGCCGAGAACGAACGAATACTTGTATGACGGCGTCTCCGCGTTGCAGCCCGAACCGGGACAGGTTGCGTTCTTTCCCATCATCGACGACATCGACGAGTTTGCCATTATGTCGAATGGAATCTCGGCGGAGTTTGGGAGGTTCAATGGTGGCGTCGTAAACCTCTCCACGAAGTCGGGCATAAGTCAGTTCCATGGCGAGGTGTACGAGTTTCTGCGCAACGAAGCGATGAACGCGCGCAACTACTTCACCCCGACGACCTCGGCGAAACCGATGTTCCGCCGCAATCAATATGGAGCGGCGCTTGGTGGCCCGGTGCTTCCTCGCCGGCTGTTCTTTTTTACGGACTACCAGGGAACGAACCAGGCAGTAGGAGTTGTAAGAACCAGCACCGTGCCAACGCGTGCTCAGAGAGGAAACCCCGATGCGAATGGAAACCCGACGACGGGCTTTAATTTTGGGCCGACGAAGATCTACGATCCAGCGACGACCGTTCAGGCGGGGTCGAGCTTTACTCGTACTGAGTTTCCAAACGACACGGTTCCCCTTAATCGTGTGGATCCCGCTGCACTCGCGCTTCTGGCGCGGTATCCGCTGCCTACAAGCACGGCGGCGGCGAATAATTATGTGAGAGTCGGGAACGACATCGATCATCAGAATCAATTCGATGTGCGGCTGGATGCGCAGTTGAGCGCTAACGATCACGGTTTCGCGCGCTATACCTACTTCCATGACGTGGAGGAACCGGTGACTCCGCTGCCGGAGGGTAGTGGCGTGATTACTGGGACCATTATCTCGACGGGAAACGTGATCGGCCTTTCGCGCACGCTGGGACAACAATACGTTGCCAACGAGACGCACAGTTTCAGCGCTCGAACGGTAAATGAGGCGCGATTTGGATACACGCGCAGATCGCTGGGCAGATCTGGTGCGGTGTTGCCCGGAACAGCTTCAGGATCGCTCGGTATTCCCGGAATTCCCACGAACGCAGCCTTCAACAATGCTCTTCCGGTCTTCGCGATTGCGGGTTTGACTCAGCTCGGACCGTCGCCCAGTACATTTTCGAACTTCTCGACGAACGTGACGCAGGTCTTCGATATGGTCTCGCGAGTTCAGGGCAGGCACGCTCTCAAGGCAGGTATCGATCTGCGCTGGGAGCATCTGGATGCAGTGCAGCCTCCTAACCCGACGGGTAACTTCGCGTTTTCGACGTTGTTTACAAATCAAGGCGGCATTACCAACTCGGGGCATGCGCTGGCAAGCTTCCTGCTGGGACAGGTGAACACGTTTTCTATCGACCTGCAGCGCAGCATCATTCGCCCACGCGCGCATATTGCAGAGTTCTTCGTGCAGGACGATTGGAAGGTAAATCCGCGGCTCACAGTGAATGCAGGTTTGCGATGGACGCTTGAATTTTCCTTCGACCGAGGTGCACGACCAGGGTGCGGTCTTCAATCTGGCCACGCAGCAATATCAGTACCTGGGACAGAACGGTTTTCCTCGCTCTGCACGCGAGCTGCACTACGGCAATGTAGGACCGCGGCTTGGTTTTAGTTATTTGGTTACGCCGAAGACGGTAGTGCGATCGAGCTACGGCATGGTCTTTATTGAACAGACTGGCATTACAACGCCCTTCACCACGCCGCAGTTTCCGTTTCTTCAGACGGTGCAACAGGCCACGCTTGACAGTATCAATCCGGCGTTCGTTCTCTCCAAGGGGCCGTCGGTTGCGCCGATTCCTCTGAACGCAGACGCTGGGTTGGGCCAGGGTGTCTTCACGGTAAATCGCAATCTTGGATCGGGCTATGTGCAGCAGTGGAATCTCGCGGTACAGCACGAACTGATGCGAGATCTCTCGATCGAGGTGGCTTACACAGGCTCGGTGATCACGCGCGTGGGTATTCCTGACACGAACCTGAATCAGCTCACCGTGGCGCAGCTTGCGCAGGGTTCGGCGTTGACGGCGACGGTTACAAATCCCTACTACGGACAGATTCCGGTGTCGTCCTCGATCGGAGGAAAGACGATCTCGGTGGCGCAGTTGCAGAAACCATATCCACGATTTCTTACCGTCTCGTCGTTCCGGAAGAATACGGGCCGAACGAACTACAACGCTGGCGAATTGAAGGTGGAGAAGAGGACAAGCTACGGTCTTACGGCTATGCTGAGCTACACGCATTCAAAATTGATGGACGATGCTTCTTCGGTCTTCGATTCGTCGATCCTTACGGGGCCGGTGGCGAACTTTCCGGTGGCCGACAGCTTCAATCCTTCGCTGGAGCGTGATGCCTCGCTAGGCGATATGCCGAACGTTACGGTGGGTTCGGTTGTTTATGCGTTGCCGATGGGACACGGCCATCAGTTTGCGTCGTCAGGGTTCATGGCTTTGTTGTTGGGTGGTTGGAATGTCAATGGTGTTGTAACGCTTGAGAGCGGTATGCCGTTCGCGATCACGCAGGCGACGAACTTCAATGCGTTTGCGGGTTTCGGTACGCAGAGGCCGATGATCAGCGGGCCGGCGAACCTCTCCGCGGATAAGAGAACGGTCGCTCGCTACATCAATACGAATGCATTTTCGATAACGCCGCAGTTCAGGCTGGGGAACGCATCGCGTGATCCGGCACGGGGGCCTGCGTATCGGGACCTGGATCTGGGGCTGGTGAAGACGACGAAGTTTAGCGAGCGGCTGGCGCTGGAGTTGCGCGGTGAGCTCTTCAACGTAACGAACACGCCAGCGTTCGCGCAGCCGAATGCGACGGTTGGAAATGCGAACTTTGGGTCGATTACGGCGACGACGGCAGATCCGCGAGTGGCGCAGGTTGCGGGCCGACTGCGGTTCTAGGCGGTTGCTTACTTGGTGTGGAAGATCTTGCGATTGATGTCGGGCCAGAACTCTTTGAAGGTGTAGTTCGCCGAGTCGATGATGCAGCTTGTGAGCCACCTCTGCCCTACCTTGGTCCAGGTGAAGTAAGTGTCGGGGTAGTAGAGGGTGGAGACGCCGGCGGCGGCTCCGGTGCCGATGATCTCTGAAGCGTTGAAGGCCTTATTGCCGTGGTCGGTTCGGGTGATGAGGACGCGGGATGCGGCGTAGAGAGCGCGCTTGGCGGGCCGTCCGTGGCTCAGCGTATAGAAGCGGTTGTCCTGGCGAAAGATGACGGGCATCAGGCCTGCGACCATGAAGTTGGAGTCGGCGGTGTCGAGCAGCGTGTGGTAGTAGTACTTTCCGTAACCTTCGATGCCATGTCCGAATTCCGGATAGGAGTCGCTGGCGAGACTGACTCCGGACTGGATGCCCGCGATGACGAACGAGGAGTAGTCGAAGCTGTTTTTGGCAGCGATGATGAACTTGTCCTTCGGCGTTTGGGGCGGAAGCTTGGTGTCGGCGGTGACAGCGCTGAAGTTGGGCATGATGCCGAGGATGCGCTTCGTCTGTTGCGGTGGGTCAGTATTCGGAGTCGTGGGCTTTGGTGTTGCGGGCTGCTGCGTTGATTGCGCCGGAGCCGACTGCTGCTGTTGCACCTGCGAAGGAGCGTCGGGAAGGTTCGCCAGATCATTGGAAGAGCTGAATGCAACAAGTTCCTGAGCGCGAGCAGCTGAGAAGCTCGCAAGCGCCAGGACAGCGCTCGCCGCGAACAGACCTATAGAGCGCTGAAGATTACAGAGCATAGATAGATAAGACGCACTTTCATAGCAATAGACGCGGGACGAGTAAATTTCTTTTGATAACTCGTTAGTTTAGAAGGCCCATCTTTCGCGCGGTACTGGTGAGGATCTCGAGCGACTGGTCGATCTGCTCGCGAGTATGTTCGCTGGTCATGATGGTGCGGATGCGGGCCTTCCCTTCGGGGACGGTGGGGAAGGCTATTCCGGTGGCCATCAGTCCGGCGTCGAAGAGGGCCTTGCTGTAGTCCATCGTCTTGCGGCCGTCTCCGATGATTATCGGTGTGATTGGTGTCTCGCTGGCGGGTGTTGTCTTACCGCCTACGTCGAAGCCGGCGTGTGTGAGCTGGTGCTTGAAGTAGCGCGTGTTGGACCAGAGGCGCTCGATGCGCTCGGGCTCGCTTTCGAGGATGTCGAAGGCGGCGATGCAGGTTGCGGCGACTGATGGTGGATGCGAGGTGGAGAAGAGGAACGGACGCGCGCGGTGATAGAGGTAGTCGATGAGGTCGCGCGAGCCGCAGACGTATCCGCCGAGAGCGCCGATGGCCTTTGAGAGTGTCCCTACCTGCACGTCGACGCGCTGGGTGCAACCGAAGTGATCGACGGAGCCGCGGCCGTTGCGTCCGAGGACTCCGGAGGCGTGAGCGTCGTCGACCATCATGATGGCGCCGTACTTGTCGGCTACATCGCAGAGCTTGTCGACAGGGCCGATGTCTCCGTCCATGGAGAAGACGCCATCAGTGATGACGAGTTTGTGGCCGGGCTCATTCTGGATTTCTTTCAGGAGCTCTTCGCAGTGCGCGGCGTCTTTGTGGCGGAAAACCTTGATCTTCGCGCGGGAGAGGCGCGCGCCGTCGATGATGCTGGCATGGTTGAGCTCGTCGGAGAGGATGAAGTCTTCTTTGCCAAGGATGCTGGATACGGTTCCGGCGTTGGCGGTGAAACCGGACTGGAAGACGACGCAGGCCTCGACGCCTTTGAATGCGGCGATCTTTTCTTCCAGCTCCATGTGGATGCGCATGGTTCCGGCGATAGTGCGGACGGCCCCGGAGCCGACGCCGTACTTTTGCGTGGCGGCGATGGCGGCCTCTTTGAGGCGGGGATCGTCGCAGAGACCGAGGTAGTTATTGGAGGCCAGATTGATGACCTTGCGGCCGTCATAGGTGCAGATCGGGCCTTGCTCGTCGTCGAGGATGCGCAGCTTGAAGTAGGTTCCGCGTTGCTTGAGATCGTTCAGTTGTTCGGTGAGATGAGCGAGCTGCGGACGCGTGTGGGCTGCGGTTGTCATGCATCAATCGTAAACCTTTGTATTTGTGTGCGGACGTACGGGCTGCAACTTGCATCTAATAGATTCGCGGAGGTTTTTGCTTCCGCGAGCGGTAAAAACTCCCCGGTATGAGGAAAGAAATGGAGCTTCGAACGATGATTGCTCAAAATAACAAGACGACGGTTTTGAAGACCGCAGTGCTGACGTTGACGATGCTGGCTTTTGTCGGTTGCCAGTCGAAGCAGGACAAGGCGATCGAACAGGCCAAAAAGCAGGCGGCGGCGACAGGACAGGCCCAGCAGGTTATTTCGGTTGATAAGAGCGGCAATACTACGACGACTACGGTTCAGCCACCGGTGCCCGGGCAGACGGGGCAGCAGGTGACGACGACCGTCACTCCGGCTCCGGGCGGCGTGCCTGCTAATACTCCAGCGGTAGTTGGAGGGCAGCCGGCAGCGCAGCAGGCGACGGTGATGGTGAACGGACAGCCTGAGGTTCCGGTTGCTGCCACTGCGACAGCGGCTGCTCCGGTTCCGGGCGGCAATCCGGTGATTGTGCCAGCGGACGTGAAGATTCCGGCAGGCACAACGCTGGCGATCCGGATCAACCAGCACATCAGCGTGAAGAACAGCCAGGCGGGCGATCCATTTGACGGCGAGATTGTGGAGCCGGTGACGGATGCGAACGGCAAGCTAATTGTGCCGAAGGGAACTCCGGTGGGCGGCGTGGTCGCGGCCTCCCACAAGCGCGGGCACTTCAAGGGCGCTTCGATCCTGCAACTGCGGCTGACGTCGATGACGCTGAACGGGCAGCGCTATCCACTGGAGACGAGCAGCCTAACGCGGTCAAAGAAGGGCAAGGGTAAGCGGACGGCGGCGTTCATCGGCGGCGGCAGCGGACTCGGAATGCTGATTGGCGGTATTGCGACTGGCGGAACGGGGCTGCTGATCGGCGGCCTGGCAGGCGCTGGAGCTGGAACGGCGGCTGCGGGTCTGACGGGAAATCGGGATATCGATATTCCGTCGGAGTCGATCGTTCACTTCAAGCTGGCTGAGACGCTTGCTGTGCAGCCTGCTTGAGGTAACCCCTCCCCTCTTTTTTGCGTAAATGATCATTCTAAATGAGTTAGTTTCGTACCTGCAAAGAGAAGAGCCCGGATTATCTCCGGGCCTTCTCTTTTAATTTTAGTGGATTGGGTGGAATTAATCGGCACTTTGGGGCGTGATGGTTAATGGTTTGTTTTGTGTTAGTTTGCGTGAGTTTAGGGGGTTTCGGGGCTTGACATGCTCTTTTCCTGAGATTTTTGGCGCTCAAGGCGAGTCGTGTGTTTCCCGGCGACGGCGGATATTCGATCCCTCACTCAAAAAGCAGGGGAAGATGTGGAAAGAAGTAACCGCCGAAGGAGAGAGTGAACAGTCCCTCTGCCTTCGGTTCCCGGAGGGCGAACTCACGCCGGCACTCAGGGCATAGAACTGTGTTCCATCCTGGCCGCATTAGCTCGTTCGGCTTTATTTCATAGGCACAGAGAGTACAGGGCGTGGTCAGGTCAAAAGTGGGGAGTTTCATGCTGTCTAACCGGGGAGAGCCCGAAATATTCCCACAAATTACTTTGCCAAGCCTCACTTGAGCTACTTTGCCGAGGCTTCGATCTCTTTCCATTCTGCGTCGGTCAGTTTTACATCTCCGGAGGCGATGTTTTCTTCCAGGTGCTCGACCGAGGAGGTTCCGGGGATGGGGAGGATGACGGGTGACCGGTGGAGGAGCCAGGCTATGGAGAGCTGGGAGACGGTGACGTTGTGGCGGATGGCTGCCTTGTCGAGTTTGCCTCCGGGCTGGGCCAGCTTGCCGGCGGCTACGGGGAACCATGGGATGAAGGCTAGTTTGTGCTTCTCGCAGTAGTCGACTACTTCTTCGTGCTGGCGGTCGCCGAGGTTGTAGAGGTTCTGGACGCTGACGATGTCGATGATCTTGCGAGCCTGTTCGATCTCGGGGACCTTGACCTCGCTGAGGCCGACGTGGCGGATCTTGCCCTGCTCCTGCAGCTTCTTGATGACGCCGAGGGAGTCTTCAAGAGGGGTCTTGGGGTCGATGCGGTGCAGCTGCCAGAGGTCAATGCGTTCGGTCTTGAGGCGGCGGAGGCTCATCTCGACCTGCTGATTGAGGTACTCGGGGCGGGCGACGGGGAGCCACTTGTCGGGGCCCTGCCGAGTGAGGCCCGCCTTCGTAGCGATGACGACGCCTTTGGCGTACGGGGCGAGGGCTTCGCCGATGAGACGTTCGGAGACATCGGGGCCGTAGGAGTCGGCGGTGTCGATAAAGTTGACTCCCAGTTCGACCGCGCGCTTGAGGACTTTTTTAGCGGTCTCGGGGTCTTTAGGTTCGCCCCAGATGCCTTTGCCGGTGATGCGCATGGCTCCGTAGCCGAGGCGGTTGACGGGCATGTCGCCGCCTAGTTGAAACGTTCCGCTGGACTTTGCGTTGGGGAGAGTCCTGGTTGTCATGGTAGTTGGATGCGATTGAGGAGGGTGGCGATTGTGAATGGATTGTTGCAGCGAGGGTGGCTGGACCTCAGCGGCTGAAGCCGCTTCTTCCCCTGACGGATTGCGGCACGGCTGAAGCCGTGCCCTTAAGCGAGGCGGTTTCGAGCTTCGCTCGAATCACCCCACCTTAGCCGCCGCGCGTCGAAGATGGGTACCCGTCGCGGAGAGTTTAAGCGGTATGGGTGGAGAAGCAGCTTTCTCCGTTGCGCATTTCACGATGGTGCTGTGAGATGCTCCGGTCGAAATGACAACTTTGTTTGCACCACGCGAGAAAAGCAGTTCGAGCTTCGCTCGCACCCAGCCCCGGTCGAAATGACAGTTCGGTCGTGGTGTCTTCGGTAGAGATTTTAGCGGCACGGACGAAATGCGGGGGTTCCTCGACTTCGCGCTGCGCGCTTCCGGAATGACACTTCTGGAGGGTTGATGACACTTTCAGAGATGAGGTGATATTCAGTATTCGAGGCGGAGGGTTTTGCCTTCTTCGAGGATTTTTACGCGGCTGTCGATGCCGAGGCGTTGGGCTTCGGCACTCAGGCGCTGGAGGGGTTCGTCCATGGGCTCGCGGCCGAGGGGAAAGGTGCCGTAATGCATGGGGACCATGAGGCGTGCGCCGGTTTCTACGAAGGCGCGGACGGCTTCTTCAGGGCTGGTGTGGACGGCGCGGTATGAGTCGGGATAGTAGGCACCGATGGGGAGTAGGGCGATCTGGGGAGAGAGGCGTGCGCCGATTTCGCGGAAGCCGTCGAAGTATGCGGTGTCGCCGGAGTGATAGAGGGAGTGGGAGCCGTTGGCGATTACGTAGCCGCCGTAGCCGCGATGGGTGTCCTTGAACATGCGTGCTCCCCAGTGGCGGCAGGGTGTCATGGTGATGCGGAGGCCTGCCAGTTCGAGCTGCTGCCACACCTTGAGAGTGTAGGTGCGGTGAAAGCCAAGCTGGACGAGGTCTTCGACGCCATGGGGGACGACGATCTCCGGGGCGCGGCCACGGATGCGGCGAGTAGTGCGGACGATGCGGCGCAGCGACGGGAGATTGAGGTGGTCCATGTGGGCGTGGGTGATGAGGACCAGATCGATGGGCGGGAGCTGCTCGACGAGAAGGCCGGGGCGGCGCTGGCGGCGAAGAATGACGAGCCGGTTGGCGAAGACAGGATCGATGAGGATGTTGCGGCCACCGATTTGAAGGAGGAAGGAAGAGTGACCGATGAAGGTGACGCCCAGTTCAGAGGGAGCGACGAGCTGGGCGAGACGGGGTTCCCCTGTGAGGGGCACCTGATGGCTCTCCTGAACGATGCGGAGGAGTTGGCCCATCTTGCGCACGGGAAAGGGCCGTTTTTCCCAAAGCGCGTTTAAGGCTGAAGCCTGCATGATTCGCACACTCATAGTAGATGCTTGAGGATGTGTCCAGGATGAAGACTATGCTAATCGTTTCGGCATCTTAATTAGTTTGGTGGCGGCCTGGTGTAAGTAAAGACAGGCCAAGAGAAGGAGCACGCAGCGTGCCCTCGGATCACAGATTGGTTCATCCGGCGGATGTTCGGGAGCAGAGGGTTTGGGACTACGTCTCACAGTCTCCGCTGCGATCGCTGTGGAATTTGCAGGGCGTTCCGGTGAAGGTGGTGGCGGCGCGAACGTGGCGGGCGATGCTGGCGGACAATCTGTTGGGTCGAGCGGCGGAGCTTGGGTTCTTCTTCTTGTTTGCACTGTTTCCGACGCTGTTGAGCGCGAGCTCGATCCTGGGGCTGGCGGCGCGGTCGGCTTCGACGATTTATATGCGGCTCCTGGAGTATCTCGCTCTGGTGGTTCCGACGGCTGCGCTGGGGATGGTGCTGACGACGTTTGAGGAGACGACGGCTCATGCGACTACGGGGAAACTGACGTTTGGGCTGATTGCGGCGGTGTGGTCGGCTTCGATTGGTGTGTCGGCGATTCAGGACTCGATGAACATGGTGTACAAGGTTCGCGATCCGCGATCGTACTTTCATGCGCGGGTCGCGGCGATTGGGATCACGGTGGCGCTGTCGGTGCTGGCGACGCTGACGCTGGCGACGATGCTGGGCGGCGACGTGTTTGCTGTGTTCGCACGTTTTCGGATCGGAAGTCCTTTTGTGGGTTCGGTGGTGGCGCTGACGGGCAAGACGGTGGCGCGGATTGTAGCGATGGCACTGCTGGCGCTGTGCTTTGCGGTGGTCTACTACTGGGCTCCGGGAGTGAAGACGAAGCGGTGGCGGTGGTTGACGCCGGGTGGGGCGGTGGGGATCGTGGGGTGGGTGCTGGCGTCACTGTTGCTGCGGGCGTACCTGCACTTCTTCAACTTTTATTCGCTGACGTATGGATCGCTGGGAGCAGTGATCATTCTGCTGATGTGGTTTTACATTACGGGCTTCATGCTGCTGCTGGGGGCGGAGATCAACAGCGAGATCGAGGCTGCGGCGGCAGAGATGAAGCTGTCGGGGAAGACACCGCTGGCGAGCGAGCCGGCGAATGTGCCGGCTAGTGCGGTGTCATCGCCTGCTGAGCTGCCATCGTCTTCTGCGCCCACGCCTCGTAGGTGAGACGGTCTTTGTTGGCCTGCCAGTCGCGGTCGGAGAGGACAGTGAGTTGTTGGCGGGTGAGGCCGGGGAGGCCGGTGCCCAAAGCGTCGAGGCCGCCTTCGCGGTCTTCGCGAATGTAGCTGGGTGTGATGTCGACGTTGTTGGCCTTGGCCCACGTGCTGATGTGGGTGGTGGGAGCGGAGGCGATCTGGGCGGCGGTCCAGTTGGCGAACTGAATCTGCTGGTTGAGCCAGGTGACGCCGTCGCGGTCGACCCATGAGGTGCGGTGGCTGATGCCGGGGTAGAGGATGGCGGTGAACATGTTCTGGTCGGTGCCACGGAGGGCGGTGGCTCGGGCGCGGACGGCGGCGAACCACTCGGGCGGGTGGTGAGCCATGTCCATGACGGAGTCGGCGTCGCCGTTCATGACGAGCATGGGGCCTCGCGCGGCGTTGAGGGCGTAGAGGACGGCGCCGCGGTCGCCGAGGATACCGAGCGAGCGGTAGGGCGGCGACTGGCAGGGGAGCGGGTTGGAGTCGAAGTAGCCGCCGGGGCCGTCGTAGTCACCGCCGCCGGAGAGGATGACGGCGTGGATGCGGAGATCGGTGGCTCCTGCGATGCCTGAGATGAAGGAGCCCATGGAGTAGCCGACGACGGCGATGCGGCTAGGGTCGACCTGGGGAAGCGAGCGGAGGTAGGAGACGGCCTGCATGAGGTCGACCTGCATGAGACCGGCGAGGCGCTGGCCCCAGTCGGTTTCGGGGACGCCGGGGGGCGGGGGGACGATCTTGTCGTGGGCGCCGGTGCGGGACTTGCGGTCGATGTTGCGCTCGCCCTCGCCGATGGGGTCGTAGGTGACGACGACGGCCCCGGCTTTGGCGAAGAGCATGCCGGAGTAGAAGGCGTACCAGCCGTACTTGTCGCTGCCGTGGCCGTTGACGACGACGATGCCGGGGAGCTTGCCGGTGGGGTGTTCAGGCCGGTAGACGATGGCGGGGACGAGCATGCCGGAGGACGTTTGGTAGGTGACGCGATCGGCGATGACGCCGGGGGTCGGGGTGAAGGTGGACCAGATGTGAGCTTGAAGATCGGGGAGTGTGTCGGGGACGTAGAGCTGGTGGCGAATCTGTGCGCGCCATTGCTGCTCACGGGCTATGCGTTGGGCGGGCGTTAGGGAGCTGGCGGCGGGAAGCTCGGGGACAGGAGCGCCGACGCCAGCGGTGGCGCGGGCGCTGCCAGGAGGGGCCTGGGCGATGAGGGTGGAGGCGCAGAGAAGAGGAAGGAAGAGCCAGCGGGAGTGAGAGCGGATGCCCATGGGCAACAGGCTACAATCTCTTGACCACTCATGAATCTTTACGCCGCTGTTATTGGAGTTATCGTTCTTGTTCTGCTTACTGTTTCACTGAGCCGTCTGGGCAAGGTGAAGACCAAGGCCGATTACCTGGTTGCGGGGCGGACGCTGCCTGCCGTTGTGCTGGTCTTTACGCTGTTGTCGTCGTGGATCGGGTCGGGTTCGCTGCTGGGCGGGGCGGAGAACGCGTACAAGCATGGGTTTGTGGCTCTGTGGCAGGGGGGCGGGGGCTGGGTCGGTCTGCTGCTGATCTACTTCATCGCTCCGCGGGCGAGGAAGTTTGCCCAGTTCACGATTCCCGACCTGCTGGAGACGCGGTACAACCAGACGGCACGGGTGCTGGGCGTAATCGCGATTCTGCTGACGTACACGGCGATTACGAGCTATCAGTTCATCGGCGGCGGAGACATTCTGCACCTGATCTTTCCGGACGTAATCTCTCCAATCCTGGGTCGCTACATTATTGCCGCGTTCGTGATTGTGTTTACGGCGATCGCTGGTATGTCGTCGGTGGCGTACATGGATTTGTTTATCGGACTGCTGGCTACGGTGACGATGTGCCTGGCACTGCCGGTGCTGATCCACAGGGCCGGAGGGTGGGGAGCGGTGCATGCGGCACTGCCGGCGAGCCACTTTACCGCGTTCGATGACCTGAGTTTTATCCAGTGCCTGGAGCTGTTTCTTCCGACGTGTCTGCTGCTGCTGGGAAATCAGTCGATGTATCAGAAGTTCTTCTCGGCGAGGTCGGAGAAGGATGCGCGGCGGGCTGTGGTGGGCTGGATTATCGGCACGGTGATTCTGGAGACGGTGATTGTAGCGATTGCAGTTACAGGATCGGCGCTGTTTCCGACGGGCGAGGTGAGCAATGCTCCGCGGGAGATTCTGGCTTACTGCGGGCTGCATGGGTTCGAAGGGTGGCTCGGCATACGCGCTGCAGCTTCTAGGCGCGCTGCTGATGGGGGCGATCTTCGCGAAAATCGTGTCGACCGCGAACAACTGGCTATTTTCGCCAGCGACGAACCTGGTGAACGACATCTATGCGCGGTACATCAATCCGCAGGCTTCGAACAAGAAGATCCTGATTGTGAGCCGGTTGATGGTGGTTCTGCTGGGTGCGTGGGCGCTGTTCCAGTCGCTGGGGACGGAGTCGGTGCTGAAGAAGGCACTGTATGCCTACACGATTTATTCGGCTGCCCTGACGCCGGTGATTTTGGCGGCGTTCTTCTGGAAGCGAGCGACTGCGGCGGCGGCGGTGGCGAGCATTGCGGTGGGGACGGTGGTGACGGTTTCCTGGGAGTCGGTAGCTCCGCATCTGCCGAAGGCGATGGGAGAGCGCGATGCGATCTTTCCGGCGCTGATCGCGTCGCTAATCTGTTTGTTTGCAGTGAGTCTGGTGACTGAGCCTCCACGGCGAGAGCAACTGGAGCGGCTGGGCGAAGCGTAGTGGCCCTGTTTAGATTCCCGAGGGCGGGAAATTTTGTTGCAAGTGGATGATTTCCAGATGACAATGTTCGCACTCCCTTAATCTTGTTGCTGCACGATGAATCACCGGATTTAACAGCCATTGGAGAGCTGGTATTCGACTAATGAATTCACCCTGGGTGGGAGAGGGAAGATGAATATTCAACTTCTCCCTGATCTGGCCGCTATGGCCACACTGCTGACGATTCTGTACTTCCTGCGACGACGTCACTTGCAGGAGGGAGTCGGGCTGTGGATCATCGGGATGCTGTTCATCTACCTTGAGGCGATCGCGCACTTCCTTTACACGCCCTCGGGGGCGCTCCACCTTCCTATGCACATCGTGGCGCTGGACGCGTATCTTGCGGCCGGAGTGATCTTTCTCTGGGCGGCGGCGCGAGGGTTGTTCCCGCAGCGCCTGACGATGGTGTATCTGGTGGCGAATACGCCAGCGCTGATCGCGATCGAGACGATATATGGGTTGGATCTCCGCAATCCGGAGCCGTATCACCTGACGGCCGCTTGCGGGCTGGTTCTTGGACTTGTGACGCCGTTTTTCCTGTGCCGGAGCTTTCGATTGGACAAGGCCTGGTGGCTTGTCGCCTTGCAGGCCGCGACCTGGATTCCGGTCTGGTTCTTTGCCTCGAACCGGATGTTCCGCGACACAGCATATTTTCCGCTGTTCCTCCTGTACCTGACGGTTGCGGTGGTGTTTCAGCTAAGCCTGCCGCGAAGGAGCCTGGGCAAGTTTGCGATCGTCTTCGGCTTCATCGTGTGGTCGCTGGTGTTTGTGATGCACTCATGGGTGAGCAACCACCCGCAGTACATCGATGTGGCGGCAGCGGTATGGGACTGGCAGAAGTTCCTGGTGACGATCGGAATGCTGCTGGTGATGCTGGAGCGGCAGGTTTCGAGCAACGAGTGGCATGCGCTGCACGATCAGCTAACTGGACTGCCTAACCGCAGACTGTTTGAGGACAGGCTGGACCAGGCGATCGAGCTCTCGCGGCGCAATGGGACGCGCACGGCGCTGACGATGATCGATCTCAACGGCTTCAAGGAGATCAACGACAAACTGGGACATGATACGGGCGACCGGCTGCTGGAGCACGTCGCGAACAATTTGCGCGACGCGGTTCGCTCTCCGGACACGCTGGCACGGCTGGGCGGAGATGAGTTCATTATCGTGACGACCGACCTGCCGAGCAGTATTCCGGTGTCGATGATCATGGAGACGGCTGTGGAACGCGTGATCGAGGCCCTCAAAGAGCCGGTTTACGCCGGCGGAAGCGAGGTCACGGTGACGGGCAGCGTGGGAGTAGCGATCTTTCCGGACGATACGACGGACGAGGTTCTGCTGCGCCGGCTGGCGGACCAGAGAATGTACCAGCAGAAGCGGCAGATTCCGCTTGCTCAGGAAGATGCTGAGATCGTCGGTTGCGCCGGGGATTAGATCTCGGGATAAAAGTCGAAGAAGGCGTCCAGGCTCATTTTGAGCTGGGCCTCGATCTGCTCGCGGGAGCCTTCGAGCACGTGCATGGTGACGTGGGCCTGATTGCCGTTTTTGAGCTCGATGGGGGCGTCGCCCACACGGACGATCTCGTCGGCGGGAAGCAGCCTCATTCCGTAGACCAGCGTTAGATTTGCCATGATTCGATTGTAGATGGGCGGCAGGGGTGGGTGCGCGGCGTTGCATCTTTTCGACAAGTCGCGCATTTACACTAGTGGGACCAATATGAGTGAAAACACGACGCGCGATACTGTCATCCTCGGCTCCGGATGCTCCGGGCTGACTGCGGCCATCTACACAGCACGGGCGAACCTGAAGCCACTGGTGCTGGAAGGGCATGAGCCGGGCGGGCAGCTTTCGATTACGACGCTGGTGGAGAACTTTCCCGGCTGGCCGGAGGGGATCCAAGGGCCGGAGCTGATCGAGAACATGAAGAAGCAGGCAGTGCGTTTTGGCGCAGAGTTGAAGATGGCTCACCTGCACTCGATCGACCTGACGAAGCATCCGTATGAGCTGAACATCGGCAAAGAGACGATCAAAACGCGGACGTTGATCATTGCCTCGGGCGCGAGCGCGCGATGGCTGAATCTGCCGAGCGAGCAGGCGCTGATCGGCCACGGCGTGAGCTCGTGCGCGACGTGCGATGGATTCTTCTTTTCAGGCAAGGAGATTGCGGTGATCGGCGGCGGCGACTCGGCGATGGAGGAGGCGCTGTTCCTGACGCGGTTTGCGTCGAAGGTGACGCTGATCAATCGCAGTGAGAAGTTCCGCGCGTCGAAGATCATGCTGGATCGCGCGATGGCGCATCCGCAGATCGAGTTCATGACGAACACGGTTGTGGAAGAGGTGCTCGGCGTGGAAGAGAAGGAAGTGAAGGGGCTGAAGCTGAAGAACCGCGCGAGTGGCGAAGAGTCCGTGCTGCCGGTGTCGGCGATGTTCCTTGGGATCGGGCATGAGCCGAACGCGAAGGCGTTCGAGGGCCTGCTGGATCTTGATCCGGACGGCTACATCCTGACGAAGAACAATGTGTTGACGACGAAGAATGGAGAGGTAGTTCCGGGCGTGTTTGCTTGCGGAGATATCCAGGACCGGCGGTATCGGCAGGCGATTACGGCGGCGGGTTCGGGGTGCATGGCCGCGCTTGAGGTGGAGAAGTATCTGGAGGAGCACGGGCGCTAAGAGCTTCGTGTTCGCAAAAAGTTCGGGCCAGTCGATTATTTCGGCTGGCCCGTTTCTTGTTTAGGTGGCGTGCGCCTGATGAACTCCGCTGATGCTGTTGTTGCGGTAGGGTACGGATTGCGTGTTCTCCCAAGCGTCGCGCAGTTGGGTTGCGAACTGGTGACGGCGTATCGGGGGCAGCTCGGAGTCCTTCTCAGGGTGGGGAGTAAAGAGGACAGCGGGAAGAGAGCCATCACGGAAAGTGAGGACGCTTTTGAAGCGATGGATGAAGACCTCCGGCACGGGCCCTAACGAGACGATCAGCTTGGGTGCGAGGGTTTCAATCTGGAAGCGGAGCATCTCAACGCTGAACAAAGGGAACTCGGGGTTCTGGACAGCGGGGTAGACGCCGAGCGCCCGGTTTTCGACGCGAAGGCCGGGGTAGATGTTTGAGCAGAAGACTTTGGTAGTGGGAAGGCCAGCGTCGAGGATTCGCCGTTTGAGGTTCCTCCACGCCGGAGCACTTTGATATCCCCGGCTGCAGAGCTTGTTGTAGGAGTCGAGTGTGCCGAAGTCGGCAGCGAGAAAGAGGACGCCGCCCGTGGGCAGCTCACCGGTTGAGGGTGCTGAGGCGTCGTCTCGCCAGAGACCGTCGCCGCCGGGGAAGAATCCCTGGCCTGAGAGCCGGAAGGGAAAGGGTGCGATGCCGTTGGGGTAGGAGGTTCCGTCGAATCGGTTTTCGTGTTCCAGTTTTTCAAGTTGTTGCCAGAGACGTGCAACGTTCATCGTTCTGTGGCTCCTGGGAGAGTAGGAAGTGGGCCCTGAAAACGTTTTTTCTGATAACTAGACGGGATGGTGCCACGAGCGCAGGGGATTTGCTCTCCCACTTAAGTCTCATGGTTTGAGAGAGATTGGGGAAATGGGCTAACTGTTGGCAGGCCGGAATTTGAGGGTGTTGGATAGCTAGGTGCGCATCGCGGAGGCAGACTCTGATGACGCTGATTCTGGAGGTTCAGCTAGAACTTGTGGAACATGAAGAAGGCTCCGGCGATGAGGCAGCAGAAGGCTACGCCATGGTTCCAGCGCAGGTGATCGCCGAAGTAGTAGACGGAGAAGACTCCGAAGACGGAGAGGGTGATGACCTCCTGGATGACCTTGAGCTGGTCGGGAGAGAAGGTGCGGGCGCCGATGCGATTGGCGGGGACCTGGAGGCAGTACTCGAAGAAGGCGATGGACCAGCTGACGAGGATGACCTTCCAGAGGGAGACCTCACGATACTTGAGATGACCGTACCAGGCGAAGGTCATGAAGATGTTCGAGCCGATGAGCAGAAGGATGGTCCACATGTGTGTGTTAAATTCTCCAGGCGAGTGATGCAAGTAAGATGCGTATGAGATGAGTATCGCGGAGAACATTGCACGATTGAAGGAAGAGATTGCGGCTGCGTGTCGCAAGGCGGGACGCGATGAGCGCGAGGTGGCGCTGATGGCGGTGAGCAAGGTTCATCCGGTGGAAGCGATTCTGGAAGCCTACGAGGCGGGGCAGCGGCTGTTTGGTGAGAACAAGGTGCAGGAGTATGAGGCGAAGTCGGCGCGCGTGAGAGGGCTCGAGGGCGCGCAGGTTCACCTGATAGGACCGCTGCAGTCGAACAAGACAAACAAGGCGGCTGAGCTTTTCGATGCGATCGACGCGGTGGATGCTCTAAAGATTGCCGAGAGGTTGGAGAAGGCTGCGGCGGAGCGCGGGAAGCGGCTTCCGGTGCTGATTGAGGTGAAGCTTTCTCATGAAGAGTCGAAGCATGGAGTTGCGCCGGAAGAGTTGCCGGGATTGCTGGACGCGATGAGCGGCATGACGGCGGTGCAGGCCGTGGGGCTGATGACGGTGCCGCCGTGGTCGGAGGATGCGGAGACGGCGCGGCCTTACTTCCGCGAGTTGCGCAGGCTGCGGGATGAGGCTGGTGAAGACGCATCCGGGCGTGACGCAGCTTTCGATGGGGATGTCGAATGATTTTGCTGTTGCGATTGCAGAGGGAAGTACTTGTGTGAGGGTGGGGACGGCGATCTTTGGGAAGCGGGTGTACCCGGTGAAGGAGTGATTCGCGGCCGCACGAGCGAACGCAGATTCTTCGACTTCGCTGCGCCTCGGTCGGGATGACACTTCGTGGGTGCGTGAAGGATGAGTGATGTGGACGAGTTCGTACGGGATGTTGCTGATGGCTGTACTGTGAGCGTTCGTGTACAGCCGGGTGCGAAGAAGAGCGCGGTGTTAGGGCTGCATGGTGGTGCGGTGAAGATTGCGCTGAGTGCGCCTCCGGTGGATGGGAAGGCGAACGATGCGCTGATCGCGTTTGTTGCGGAGAAGGTGGGGTTGCCGCGAGCGCGGGTGTCGCTGGTGAGCGGAGCTGCGAACCGGAGCAAGGTGGTGCGAGTTACGGGCAGAAGCGCGGCTGAGGTACGGGCTGCGCTTCTGCCTGAAGATCTCGCGTAAAGCCGGTTTCCCTTACTTGATGTTCACTGTGGCGGCGGCGCCTTTGGTGATCGCTTCTCCGCTGGCGGCTACGATGTGGACGTCGGAGCCGGCTACATCTGCGTAGGCGATGGTCATGCCCTTGTCCGCTGTGATGTTGATGTTCTTCAGGGTGAGATTTTTAACCGGCGATTCGGGCAGGCCGACGATTATGGCGGCAGTGCCGCTCTTGACCGATTTCACGTTCTCGATGGAGATGTCGTGGAAGAAGGGCGTGAGGCGCGTGATGGGCGCTGCGGCGACGTCGCCTTCAGGGAGCACCTTGGGGTAGTACTCGCTGATAAGGATGCTGGTGCGTACGTCCTCCATGGTGATGTCTTTGAAGCTGATGTTGTAGACCTGATTGCCGCGGTCGCGGTTGGCCTTGATGCGGATGGCCTGGTCGGTGCCTTTGAAGTGGATGCGCTCGGCGTGGATGTTGTTGGCGCCGCCCGCGATCTCGGATCCGATGGAGAGACCGTGGCCGTGCATGAACTCGCAGTCGGTGATGGTGATGTCGTGGCTTGGATCATCGGGGCCGGGTGAGTTGACGATGCCGCTCTTGATGGCGATGTTGTCGTCGCCTACGTCAGCGTAGACGTGATCGATGACCATGTTCGACGAGCTGAAGGGGTCGATGGCGTCGGTGTTGGGTGAGTGCTGCGGCGCAAGGATGCGGACGTTGCGAATCTCGACATGGTCGGAGTAGTAGGGGACGACCTGCCAGCTGGGTGAGTCCTTGATGGTGACGCCCTCAAGCTTGACGCGCTTGCAGTGATCGAAGACGACGAGGCGGGGGCGGAAAATGGTCTGGGGGCCGACGAAGCCGGCGTTGGGTGTGCGGCGGGCCTCGTCCCACCAGCTTTGGCCGTTGCCGTCGATGGTGCCTTTGCCGGTGATAGCGATGTCCTCGCGCGTCTTCGCGCTGACGAGCGACTGTCGTACCGGGGGCGCGGAACTCGGTGATCTTCGGGATAGTCGGCGTGGTCGGGCGAGCCGAAGCAGGGTGGTGCCCTTGTCGATGTCGAGCGTGACCTGGCTACGAAGGACGATGGGGCCGGAGACGAAGGTGCCTCCGCTGAGCTTCACCGTTCCACCGCCTGCAGCCGAGCAGGCATCGATGGCGCGCTGGATGGCCTGCGTGTTCTTGGTAACGCCGTCGGGCTTTGCGCCGTAGGTCTTCGCGTCGCAGATCTTGGCGACGGCGGGTAGAGACGCGGTCAACAATAGGGCGGCCAGCGGGTAGCGCAGACAGGATTTTCATGGGTCCTCTTACGGGTTCTGTTTCGTTCGTGGGAATAATACCTGAAATTGGTCTGACCACGCTTTTGTGGACTTCAAATGCTCGCGGCTTATGCGGGCAAATCTGTGTAAACTCCCGCCATGAAGAGATTGCAAGTGCTGCTGTGCGTTTCTTTGTTGTCGCTGGCCGCGACAGCTCAGGCCCAGTCCAAGACTCCGACGGGCCCCCCTACGGTCGAGGAGGCGCGCGCATTTTTGGATCGCGCGAACGCTGATCTGCTGGAGTTAGGGAATGAGGCCGCGCGGGCCGGCTGGGTGCAGGCGACCTACATCACCGACGATACCGAGGCGATTGCAGCGAAGGCGAACGAGCGGCTGCTGACGAAGACGAATGAGCTCGTGATCGCCTCGCGACGATTCAAGGGGCTGAAGATGCCAGCCGGAGATGGAGCGGAAGTTCATGCTGCTGCGGCTGAATGGTTCGCCGACGGACCCGAAGCTGGTGGCGGAGCTGACGCAGGTGAGCACGTCGTTGGACGGGATGTACGGCAAGGGCAAGTACTGCCCGCCGGGCAAGAGCCGGCGAAGGACTGCCTGGGCATCGAGCAGATCGACGTGCTGATGGCGAAGTCGCGCGATCCGAAGGAGCTTGAGCAGCTGTGGGCGGGATGGCACCAGATCTCGCCGCCGATGCGCGACAAGTATGCGCGGCTGGTGGAGCTTTCGAACCAGGGCGCGAGGGAGTTCGGCTTCAAGGACACGGGCGATCTGTGGCGTTCGGGTTACGACATGACGCCCGCGGAGTTCTCCGCGGAGCTGGAGCGGACGTGGGCGCAGCTGGAGCCGCTCTACAAGGAGCTGCACGCCTATGTGCGGTTCAAGCTGATCCAGAAGTATGGCGCGGCGGCGGAGCGGCCAGACGGAATGATTCCGGCGCACCTGCTGGGGAATATGTGGGCGCAGGAGTGGGGCAACATCTACGACATCGTTGCGCCGGCTCCGACGGGCAGACTACAAGATGTACGACCTCGAGGCTGCTCTGAAGCAGCAGATCGGGCCGGTGTCGGAGCTTGAGGCAGGGAAGAAGATGGCGCAGTATGGCGAGGGCTTCTTCACCTCGCTGGGCTTTGAGCCGCTGCCCGCGACGTTCTGGGAGAGGTCGCAGTTCATCAAGCCGCGGGATCGCGATGTGGTGTGCCATGCCAGCGCGTGGGACGTGGACAACGACCAGGACCTTCGCATCAAGATGTGCATCAAGGTGGACGCGGACGACTTCACGACGGTGCATCATGAAGAGGGCCACAACTTCTATCAGCGCGCGTATCGCAAACAGCCGTTCATCTTCCGCGGCGGAGCGAACGATGGATTCCACGAGGCGATCGGTGACTCGATCGCGCTGTCGATTACGCCGGCTTATCTGAAGACGCTTGAAGCTGATCGACACGGTTCCTCCGGTGGAGGCGGATATTCCGCTGCAACTGCGCACGGCGCTGGACAAGATTGCTTTTCTGCCGTTCGGGCTGCTGATCGACAAGTGGCGCTGGGAGGTCTTCAGCGGCGAGGTGAAGCCGGCGGATTACAACAAGGCATGGTGGGAGCTGCGGGAGAAGTATCAGGGCAGTCGCTCCGCCGAGCCAACGCGACGGAGTCAGACTTTCGATCCCGGCGCGAAGTATCACATTCCGGGGAACGTTCCTTATGCGCGGTATTTTCTCGCGCGGATCTACCAGTTCCAGTTCTACAAGGCGATGTGCGATGCCTCGGGTTACAAGGGGCCGCTGAACCGGTGCAGCTTCTACGGCAGCAAAGAGGCTGGCGCGAAGCTGAACGCGATGCTGGAGGCAGGGCAGTCGAAGCCATGGCAGGAGACGCTGAAGGCGATGACAGGCGAGGACCACCTGGATGCGGGGCCGATGATGGAGTACTTCGATCCGCTGTATCAGTGGCTGAAGCAGCAGAATGCGGCGAACAAGGTAAAGGTGGGATGGACGCCGAAGTAACTGAGTCTTCGTTGAGTCAACGGCTGGATGCTTTTTAGCCCAACGTTAGCGCTAAATCCGATACATTGGCTCGTGGCTCTGCAACGCCATTTTCGGCGGCGGAGATGAGGAGGCTGTTTGGCAGAAAGAGATTCATCCTGTCCCTGGATCAGGGGACGACGAGTTCGCGGGCGATGGTGGTGGATGAGGCGGGCGCGGTGGTGTCGATTGCGCAGCATCCGTTCAAGCAGATCTTTCCTGAGCCAGGTTGGGTGGAGCATTCTCCGACGGAGATATGGTCTTCGCAGACGGGTGTAGTGAGTGAGGCGCTGGCGAAGGTCGATCTGACGGCGAACGCAACATCGCCGCCATCGGCATCACAAACCAGCGCGAGACGACGGTGGTGTGGGACCGCGAGACGGGCGAGCCGGTGTACAACGCGATCGTGTGGCAGGACCGGCGGACGGCAGCGTTCTGCGATGCCTGCGCGGCGAGTGATGGCGCAGCGATTCAGGAGAAGACGGGGCTGATTCCGGACGCGTACTTCTCTGGCAGCAAGGTGAACTGGATTCTGGAGAACGTGGCCGGAGCGCGTGCGCGGGCGGAGGCGGGCAAGCTGGCCTTCGGCACGGTGGACAGCTGGCTGATCTGGAAGCTGACACACGGCAAGCGGCATGTCACGGATGTGACGAACGCGTCGCGCACGATGCTGTTCAACATCCACACGATGGATTGGGATGAGGATCTGCTGCGGTTGATGCGCGTGCCTCGTTCGATGCTGCCGGAGGTGGTGGCCTCGAGCGGCGAGTGCGGAACGACGCAGGGGCTGGTCGCGGGCATTCCGATTGCGGGAATCGCGGGCGACCAGCAGGCGGCGTTGTTCGGGCAGATGTGTACGTCGCCGGGGATGGCGAAGTGCACGTATGGCACGGGTGCGTTCATGCTGCTGAACACGGGCACGAAGCCGATGATCTCGAAGAATCGTCTGCTGACGACCGTGGCGTGGAAGATCGGCGGCACGGTGGAGTATGCGCTTGAGGGCAGCATGCTGATGGCGGGCGCCGTGGTGCAGTGGCTGCGCGATGAGTTGCAGATCATTCGCACGTCGGCGGAGATCGAAGACGCTGGCGGCATCGGTGGAGAGCTCGAACGGCGTGGTGCTGGTGCCGGCGTTTGCGGGGCTGGGGGCTCCGCACTGGGACCAGTATGCTCGCGGCGCGCTGGTGGGGATGACGCGTGGGACCTCGCGGGCGCATATCGCGCGGGCGGCGCTGGAGGGGATCGCGCTGCAGGCGACGGATGTGCTGGAGGCGATGCAGGCTGACTCGGGACTGCCGCTGGCGCAGCTGCGCGTGGATGGCGGCGCGGCGGCGAACAACATGCTGATGCAGATTCAGTCGGACGTGCTGGGCATCGAAGTAGTGCGGCCGAAGAATGCGGAGGCTACGGTGATGGGGGCGGCCTATCTGGCCGGGCTCGCGGTGGGATACTGGCCGGATAAGGAGACGATTGCGCGGCAGTGGCAGATGGATCGGGTCTTCAAGCCGGCGATGGAGAAGGGCGCTCGCGACAAGGTGCGTGCGACGTGGAAGAAGGCATTGACGCGCGCGAGAGAGTGGACGCGTGAGGAGGAGACGGCGGGTTGAGCGATCGCGCTGAGATTCTGCGCAGGCTGGGCGAGCAGGCGGAGTGGGATGTGCTCGTGATCGGCGGGGGCGCGACGGGGCTGGGAGCGGCGGTGGAGGCGGCTTCGCGCGGGTACAGGACTGTGCTGGTGGAGCGTGCGGACTTCGCCAAGGGGACGTCGAGCCGCAGCACGAAGCTGGTGCATGGCGGCGTGCGCTATCTGGAGCAGATGAACATCACGCTGGTGCTGGATGCTCTGCAGGAGCGCGGGCACATGCTGCGCGAACGCTCCTCACCTCGTGCACAACCTGTCGTTTGTGGTGCCGATCTTCGATGCGTTCGGTCTGCCGTATTACGGGTTTGGGTTGAAGGTGTATGAGTGGCTCTCCGGCAAGCTGTCGTTTGGAGCCTCGAGGATGCTGTCGGCGAAGAAGACGATGGAGATGCTGCCGGGCGTTGCTGCGAATGGGCTGCGCGGCGGCGTGCTGTATCACGACGGTCAGTTCGACGATGCGCGCTATGCGATCTCGTTGATGCGGACGTTTGAGGAGCTGGGCGGGGTGGCGATCAACTATGTCGAAGCGACAGGGCTGATCGAGCGCGATGGAAAGACTCGTTGGCGTGCATGCGCGCGACTGCGAGAGCGATGCGCAGGTTTGAATTGCAGGCGAAGGCGGTCGTGAATGCGACCGGCGTCTTCACCGAAGGAGTTCTGGCGATGGATGGCGACCGCGAGATCGCTGCTTTCGGTGAGCCAGGGTTCGCACTTCGTTCTGCCGCAGCGATTTTTTGCCGGGCGCGAACGCGATGATGATTCCGAAGACCTCGGATGGGCGGGTTTTGTTTGCGATCCCGTGGCATGGGGCTACGGTGGTGGGGACTACGGATGAGGCGGTGGAGGGGGCTTCGGTTGAGCCGCAGGTCCATGGAGATGGAGCGGCGGTTCCTGATGGAGCACATTGACGAAGTATCTGGGGCGCAGGCCGAAGGGCGAGGAGATTCTGAGCGTGTGGTCGGGGCTGCGTCCGCTGGTGCGCAAGGGTGGAGGAGCGACGTCGAAGCTGTCGCGCGATCACACGATCCTCGTTCGGCCTTCAGGGCTGGTGACGGTTACGGGTGGCAAGTGGACGACGTATCGGCGCATGGGCGAGGACGCGATCAACCGCGCGGCGGAGGTAGCGGGACTGACGAAGGAGCCTTCGCGTACGCGAGGGCTGCGGCTGCATGGATGGACGCGTGAAGTTGCGCCGGTCGAGAGTCGAGCGGGTTTATGGAGCCGATCTTGCCGCTGATCGAGCAGCTCTCGGAGCAGGATGCTTCGACTGAAGGAGCTTGCTGCATCCTCGGCTGCCTTACCGGATGCGTGAGGTGGTGTGGGCTGCCCGTCAGGAGATGGCGCGGACGGTTGAGGATGTTCTGGCGCGGCGGACTGCGGGCGCTGTTTCTGGATGCGCGGGCGGCGATTGAGGCTGCTCCGCGAGTGGCGGATGTGCTGGCGCGAGAGCTTGGACGCAGCGAGGCCTGGAAGGCTCGCGATCTTGAGAGTTTCTATGCTGTGGCGCGTGGTTATGTTTACGAGGGTGAGTGAGGTTTATGGTCGATTGGTCTCCTGTGATCGGTGAGTTTGTCGGGACGTTTGTGCTGATTGTGCTGGGCAACGGTGTGGTTGCTGGTGCGCTTTTGAATAAATCGAAGGCGCAGAATGCGGGGTGGATTTCGATTACCGCGGGGTGGGGGGTGGCGGTGTTTGCCGGGGTCGCGGTGAGTGCGGCGCTGGGCGATCCGGACGGGCATCTGAACCCGGCGTTGACGCTGGCCTCGGTGATGATGATCGGGGCATGCGGAGCGGCTGTGGACGTATCATTCCGGCGCAGATTCTGGGGGCGTTTCTAGGTGCGGTCGGCGGTTTGGCTGCACTATCAGTCCGCACTGGGAGGCGACAGAGGATCAGCGATCTGAAGTTTGCGTGCTTCGCTACGGCTCCGGCGGTTTACTCGCCGGTGTGGAACTTCTTCAGCGAGGTGCTGGGTACGTTTGTGCTGGTGCTGGTGGCGACGGCGCTGTTTTCGAAGCGGGTCTCTCCGGCGGGGGTGGCCTCGGGTATGGGGCCGATGCTGGTGGGAGCGCTGGTCTGGGGTATCGGGCTGTCGCTCGGCGGAACGACGGGATATGCGATCAATCCGGCTCGCGACCTTGGGCCTCGGCTGGCTCACTCGTTGCTGCCGATCGCGGGCAAGGGCGATTCGGGTTGGAAGTACGCCTGGATTCCGGTGCTGGGACCGCTGACCGGGGCTGCGTTGGCAGCGGCGTTGATTCGTGGTTTGGCAGTGGTGTAGTACCCCTCCCCTCCGTCGTTTTCGTGTAAATGATCATTCCAGAAGAGTTAGGTTCGTACTTCAGTTCATTATGCAAAGAGAAAAGCGCCCAGCTCCTGGGGCGCTTTTCAGTCTTTACTACTACTTAATTGTAGCGACCAGAGGGTAATTAATCGGCACATTGGGGAGTTGGTGTTAGTGACGTCTTTTCTTGGGTTTATGGAGTGTGTCGAGATGTTCCAGGGCTTGACAGAATTTGTGGCTCGCAGTCGCTACTCCGCGTTTACTTGCTGACGTGTCAAACCTCTGCGAACCACGGATCAAGGGCGAAGGATATCCAGGATTGCCACATTTGAGCGTTCTTGCATCCGTTCAATGACAACTTCGCGACCGTCTGGTGAGATGTCGAAATCACGAATGTCGAAATCGGAATCGAGATCAGTCAATTGGCGCTCCGAACCAGTTTCCAAATCAATGAGCCAGAGATTCTTATGCTGAATCCCTCCTCTCAGGATTATGAGTTCCCGTTTTCCCGGGACAAAGGCGACGCGTCGAGCTCCCCGACTCAAAGTCAAGGCTGGCAGGGAGTGCGGTCTGGCATCGGCGGTGACTGCCTTCAGAGAAAATGTTGTGCCAATATCTGCGCCTGAATAAATGACAAAACTGCCGTCGGGTGCCCATGCGGGATCGACCGAGTATTCACGGACAAGAGGAGTTGGAGGCTGGCCGTCGATTGGCACGCGGAAGAGATGTGGGATGCCATGCTCGTTTACTGCCGAGGTAATCGATTTGCTGTCAGATGCCCAAGCTGGAGCGCCCTGCAAACCGAGCGAATCGGCCACCACCCTAGCGTTGGTCCCGTCGATCTGCATTACGTATAAAAGTATTTTTCCGTTTTGGCGGACGGAGAATGCTACGCTCCTGCCGTCGGGCGCGATTGCCGGACCGCCAAAGATCCTCGCCCCGTCGCCACGCCACAACTCCGTGCTGGTTCCGTCGGAAAGCTTCCATATGCTCTCGCTATCGCCGGTCGCAGACACGTACAGGAGATAATTTGGGCCAAGTCGGGGAGAGAAGCCGTTGGTGGTCGTCAGCGGGATTCGATCAGCCTCGGATAGCTGGGAAGGTAAATCTGCGATCCGCAAGCGCCAGAAGGTGCTGCTGGGAATTGTGCGCGTCACAGTCAAGCGACGACCATCAGCGCTCGCTGCCAGCGATGTGTATTGATCGATTCCAGAGGTTAGGCGGTGCGGAATTCGGCGTTCCACATCCATACCGTAGAGCCACGGACCGGAGCCATCGGAATCGCTGGCCAAGTATATGAGGGTACGTCGATCCAAAAGGACGGGATAGGTTATGCGCCCATTCTGCGATGTGATCCTGTCAGGAGAACCACCGGCTGGACGAATGCGCCAGACATCCATTTTGTCTGGGAGTTCGCCCTGGACGAAGTATAGGAATTCCGCGTCGGGCGCCCACAAAGGAAAGTGGCTATGGAGGCCTGTAGCGGCGGTGAAGATCGGCCGGTTCGCCGCTCTAACGCCATCTGACACGAACAGCGGGTCTCCGGGGCCGGGCGTGTGGTACGCGAGTCTGGAACCGTCGCGTGACCAGTCGAACTCAGCAACTCCTTCAAGGTATGGCCTTGGCTCGCCGCCGAGGACTGGTACAGCCCAAATGCTGATATCGTCTCGCCCCGAACTGACTGGTCTGCGGGTCCAAAAGGTCACTAAGGATCCATCGGGCGAGAACCCTAGAGTTCTGATCGAGGGATTGACGAGTTCGGGAGCATTGCCATGAGTCAAATTGTGAAACTCGCCGGAACCCACCTGTGTCACCCAGACATCTATCTGCTTATCGCGGTCTGACAGGAACGCTACGAAGTGACCATCGCGTGACACTGCGGCGGCCTGCTCCGTTCCGTCAAAGTCCGTAACCAGCTGAAATTTGGCATTGGCAATCGGATTTCGCCAGAAGTAATCCGTTTTGCGGACCCACAGGCCTGCGCCAATAGCGACCATCCCGATCGTTGCGAGAAGCAGGGCAAATTTCCATGCTGAACGAAAGGTGGAGGGCGTCGGAGGGAGATGCTCTACAGCGGATTCGGAAGGTAAGACATGTTTGCCATTCTCCTGCTCCGTTCGAAGAATGCGGCCAGCCATCCATACATCCAACTCCGCCCGTGAGGCATAGACCGAACCTATCTTGTCGTGCTGATGCCGGTGGACCGGCATACCCTCCCTCTTCTCCCAGCGCTGAACTGTCGTCACATCGCGCTTCAGATACGAGGCGATCTCCTTCCATGAATCCAGACGGTCTATAAGCGATCTTTCGGATGGCGGGGGACCAAGGGACGGTTCGCCCATTGCGTTCTCCTGACGGGGTCGTAGTCGCTGACGATTCCCGGACCAAAATTGTACGTCTGCCTTCAAGAGCCACGGCAAACAACAGCATTCAACGGCAAAATTCTGGAATTGCTGCAGTTCTGCGCCTTGCCGCTTGCGATCGCCTTCTCGCCAGCCCATCGTATCCCTGCGTCTCAGATCAATCGGAATTGGAGAACTTATTTTGATGAAAAACAAAATCCTGACTTCAGCGATACTCCTGTTTCCACTGTGTCTCCTGGTTGGAGGCGCCCTTGTTTCAGCCCAGGACCGCGGATTCGCGCACCTAACCGGCTTGATCAACGATTATTCGCCCGCTGATCCGAACATCAAGGGCAGCCCGTACGAGATGCACGGTCAGTGGTCAATGGATTTCCACGAACGGGGCACCGCTGACTTCCTCGCCGATATGACGATGTCCGACTATGGGACAACGAACGGTGTTCTGGACGCGACCAAGGGAGGTCAGAACCCTCATACCCACCACATAAAACTGACAAACGCCAGGATTACCTGGGACATGATCGGATGCCCAGCATACTCCACACCAGTTCCGACGGGAGGCTTTCAGTTGAATGGCACGGTGAGCCTGATAACGGGGAATGGAAGCAACGCACCCTTTGAACCTACTCCGCCGACGTCGACACTGCAGGTGTGCGTGTCGGGTGGAAACAAAGTCCCGTTCTCAAATGTCACGTTGGTCTTTGGCGGACCTGCTACGACTCATTTCGGGACGCAAGCGATCCATGGCGTCGTCCGTAAACCGTCGGCGCATCAAGAGAATCTTTGGTGAAGTGTTACGGAAGGGCCTGACCGCCGATCGGAAAGAAATCCGCTGGGGATGACACTTCTGGTGGCAGACAGATCATTGTGTTTCATCAGAATGAAGCTATTTGATCAGCAGGTCGATGCCGGTGCCGGGGTCGGCGAGGGTGACGGCCAAGGGGCTGGTGTCGGTGGAGTTTGTGGGGACGGCTGGTTGTTTGCTGTGGCGATTGCTGCGGTGGAGTTGTAGCCGTAGACCTCGACGCGGATCTGGTTCCACCAGGGTTGGAAGGTGCCTTCGTGTTTGCCGATGTGGATGCGGAGGCCTTCGGGAGTGCGTTCGCAGGTGGAGTCCATGCGGAGGTAGGCTCCGTTGCGGAAGGCGAAGGAGATTCCGTCGTCCTGGTAGAGGGTTCCGTGGCAGTCGCCGGGCAGTGATTGAGAAGCAGGTCTCTCCACTGCGGCGGCTGCGCCGCCTCCGGTCGAGATGACACTATTTTGGGACGAAGCACCTGGGGCGTAGACGCGGAGGGTCAGGGGGCCCAGCGGTTTTTCGTCGGTGCTCTGGACGAGGGGTTGGATGGGGATGATGGAGCCTCCGCGGACGTAGACGGGGAGGGTTTCGAGGGTGGGGGTAATGAGGATGGGTCTGGGTGCGGTGGGGGTGCCGATGGGTGGCAGGGGTTGGCCTGCGGCGTTGGGGGTCTGGGTGGGTTGGACTGCGGGTGTGGTGGTGGAGAGGGGCTGTTCACGGTCGCGTGAGTCGGCGGAGGTGATGTGGGCTACGTGGTTGCCGGTCCAGTAGTCGTACCAGTCGCCGGGAGGGAGCTTGAGCTCGTAGGGGTCGAGCATGTCGGGGTAGGCGGGTGGGGCTACGAGGATGTCGGGGCCGAAGAGGAATTCGCCGCCGGCGTCGAGGTCGAGAGGGTGGCCGTCGGGGGTGGCGTTGGGGAAGTCGAGAAAGAGGGGCCGGGTGATGGGTAGTCCGGTGCGGGACATCTCTTCGGCGGTGGTGTAGAGGTAGGGCATGAGACGGTAGCGCTCCTCGATGAAGCGACGGCGGATGGACTTCGTGGGTGAGACCATGGGCCCATGGCTCCTGATCACCGGAGTCCTTCATGGTGTGGTCGCGGTCGATGGGCTGGAAGGCGGCGATCTCAAGCCACTTGGTGAGGAGGTCGGGCTGGGGGGTTCCGGCGAAGCCACCGACGTCGGCACCGGCGATGGCGAATCCGGAGAGGCCGAGGTTGAGGAGCATGGGTGTGGTCATGCGGAGGTGGTTCCATGTGGAGGAGTTGTCACCGGTCCAGGTGGCGGCGTAGCGCTGGCCTCCCGCGTAAGAGGCTCGGGTGAGGACGAAGGGGCGCTGGTCGGGTTTGAGCTTGAGGAGGCCTTCGTAGGTGGCGCGGGTGTTCTGCATGCCGAAGACGTTATGGATCTCGAGGTGGGTGGCGGTGCGGGGTTTGAAGCCGGGCTCGGAGATGCGGTGCTGGATGTTGTCCGGCATGGTTTTGGTTGGGGTCTGGAAGACGGCGGGTTCGTTCATGTCGTTCCAGAAGCCGGCGACGCCGTCTTTATAGAACTGTGAGTAGAGGGTTCCCCACCAATCGCGGGATGAGGGTTGGGTGAAATCGGGGAAGACGGCGGGGCCGGGCCACACGGGGGCGACGTAGGTTGAGCCGTTGGGATTTTTCACGAAGTGGTCGCCTGCGGCTCCGGTGTCGTAGGGGGAGTAGCCCTGGCTGGGGAGGTAGGCGATGTGGAGGTCGGTGATGGCGACGACGTGGAAGTGTTTTTTGGCCAGTTCATCGATCATGTTGGTGAAGGTGGGGAAGGTAGCTGGATCGACGGTGAAGGGACGGTTCTTGAGCTGGTAGTCGATGTCGAGGTAGAGGGCGTCGGAGGGGATCTTGTCTTCGCGGAGGCGGTTGGCGATAGCGAGGACGCTGGACTCGGGGTAGTAGCTGTAGCGGGACTGCTGGAAGCCGAGGCTCCAGAGGGGCGGGAGCGGGGAGGGGCCGGTGAGCCAGGCGTAGGTTTCGACGACGTGACGTGGGGTGGGGCCGTAGAAGAGGTAGTAGTCGATGGGGCCGTCGGGGGCGCCGAAGGAGTAGGCGTCGGTGTACTCCTTGCCGAAGTCGAAGGAGGCGCGGAAGGTGTTGTCGACGAGGACGCCGAGGGCGCGGCCCTGATTGAAGGAGATAAAGAAGGGAATGGATTTGTAGATGGGGTCAGTGGACTCCTGGAAGCCGAAGGCGTCGGTGTTCCAGTTAGTGAAGGCCTGATTGCGGCGGTCGAGGGGGCCGGTCTTGTCGCCGAGGCCGAAGAAGTGCTCGTCGGGCTGCATGGTTTTGTAGAGGCGGAAGGATGAGCCGTGGTACTCGACGGGGCGGGTGTCCTGCATCAGGACGTGATTCTGGAGATCGGTAACGCGAAGGATGCCGGTGCGGAAGAGCATGACGCGCAGGGCCGTGGTGTGGAAGCCGACGGCGTTGGGGAAGGTCTCGCGGGTGACGGGCGAGGTTGAGGTGCGGGCGGCGGGGAGGACGGCCCAGGACGCGTCTTCGGGAAGAGTGTTGTTACGGCCGATGCGAACGCGGAGAACGTCGGGACGGAGGGCGGTGATCTCGATGGCGGCTCCGGAGATGGTGGTGGCGATGCCGTTGGGGAGGGTACGGGATTTTGTGAGGTCGACCTGCGAGAGGGTGAGAACGGGTGGGCCGGAGGGAGGGGGTAACGAGGGTGGGTATCCTGATGAGCCCACGATCGTGGTTTGGGCGAGCGCGGCGGCGGGGAGGAGCGCGAGGAGGAGCAGCGCCTTTTTCATGCGGAATACGGTACTGCTTTTTGCGGGCGGTGTCTTGTGGCGGCGCGCGCGTCATTCGAACGTACATTAGTCTCGTGCCGACTGGCGTCATCACGAGCCGACGATGGGGCACCCGGTTTTGGCGGTTGCACCGGCGAAATACGGGGGTTCCTCGCTTCGCTCGGAATGACACTTCATTAAACTATGCGGCTGAGGTGGGCTATGCGGTGCGGTCGATGACCAGGAGGGTGCAGTCGTCGTGAGGTGGGGCTCCGTTGGCGAACTGGTGCATGGCCGCGAAGATGGCGTGCATGGGGTCGGGTGATGCGAGTTCGATTGGGAGGCGGGCGAATCCGAACTGTTCGCCGTTCGGGTCTTCGGCTTCGGTGATACCGTCGCTGAGGAGGACGAGGCGTCCTTTGGGCGGGACGGTGAGGCGGACGGAGTGGAACTGGGCGCCGGGGATGAGGCCGACGGGGACATCGCCGTCGCTGATGGCCTGGGTGGTGCCGTCTTCGAGGACGAGGAAGGGCGGAACGTGGCCGCCGTTAACGAACTCGACCTCGCCGTTGGGGCGGAAGTGAAGGGCGAGGAGGGTAACGTACTTCTGGCCGGAGACGCGAGAGCAGAGGAAGTTATTGACGGTGGCGAAGGCGTCGGTGAGGGTGGTGCAGCCCTTGACCTGCGCGTACATCATTCCCTGAATGATGGCGGCGAGGAGGGCGGCGGACATTCCCTTTCCGGAGACGTCGGCGACGATGGCGATGAAGCCGTCGTCGCTGTCGCGGGGACCGAGGGGGATGATGTCGAAGAAGTCGCCGCCGACCTCGGTGCACTGCGAGGTGCGGGCGGAGACGCGGGCGTAGGGGAAGGTCGGGGTTTCCTTGGCGATGAGGCTTTGCTGAATGGAGGCGGCGATGTCGAGCTCGTTGCGCATCAGGTCGGCAGCGCGCTCGGCCTGGACCATGCGCGCGTTTTCGAGGAGGTTTGCGGCTTCAGACGCGATGGCGTTGAGGATGTCACGGCCGACGCGGTTGAGGGTGCTGGTGCGAAGGCGAGAGTCAAGATAGAGCACGCCGAAGAAGCGATCGGAGTTGCGGCCGCGGAGGGGGATGGCGATGACGCTGCGGAGTTCGTGGGCAACTGCGCTCTGGGTTCCGATGAGCTGGCCTTCGCCGCTGACGTCGCCGATGATGAAGGGCTGACCGCTGGTGGCGGCGTCGCGAAGAATGGAGTGGGAGATCTTGGAGTCGTCGACGAGAGTCGAGCCGTCGCTAGAGAGTCCGCTTTCGAGGGACAGCGAGGCGGCGTTCTCGCCGAGGAAGACGAAGCCACGCTCGGCGCCGGTGAGGCGAAGGGTGTACTCGAGCATAGTGTTGAGGACGTCGTTGAGGACGCGGGTGGAGTTGAAGCTCTGCGCAGCCTGGAGGAAGAGCGAGAGCTTTTCGAGCTCGGTGCCGCCGGAGGGCGTGGAGGAGATGCGACTCAGCAGAGCGCGAGTGGAGGTGTGATCCTGGGGGAGAAGGAAGACGAGGGTGATCTCGGAGGCTCCGAGCTGGATCCGGTCACCGGTCTGAAGGCGCGAGGTTTCGCGGCGTGTGCCGTTAATGAGGATGCCGTGGCGGCTGCCAAGATCTTGAATGAAGTAGCCTTCGTCGTCGTGGTGAATGATGGCGTGCTGGCGCGAGATCTGCGCGTTGGTGATGACGAGGTCACGGTCGGCTTGTCGACCGATGGTGAAGGGGACGTGTTCGAGCGGGACGGTGCGGGAGTTGTCACCATCGTGAACGACGAGCCGTGCAGTGGTTCCTGAGATATCCATGGGCGCCTGGGGCCGGTGAGCGCTGCGGGACCGGCAGAGAAGAAAGTATTCAACTGGGACGGGTGAAGTCTAACATCCCCGGCAATCCGGGCTGATTTGAAGCTGCGATGCGGGGTTGGAGATGCCTGCGGGAATCGTTGACGCGGGCGTTGCGGGGTGTGATAGCATCCGTGTCTCGCTCGGGGCGGCTGGGTTTTCGGTGCTGAACAGTGGACGCCGGAGCAGGCTGAAACGCAGAACGTAAAGTGTTCGCCGCAGTGAATCGCGAGGCCGGATTTTCGGAATCGTGGTGAAGACGAGAGTGGGGTGCCTCCATTGGCTGTAAGGGACGGCAGACCGAGGATGCCAGCGGATAGCTGGCCGATACGAGAGGCGCGAGGACGCCGTTACTTTATCCCTGTGTTGAGCGGACTGCCAATTGGCGGATGGGGAAGTGTGTCTTTTCCAAGACTTCGCGATAGCGATGCAAAGAATGGGCGCGGGCTGACTGATGCGGGTTCCGGTTTTGCAGGTTTGCGGTGAGGAGGATTTGCGATGAAGGTTTATTCGGGAAGCGATATACGGAATGTGGCGGTGGTGGGCCATGCGCACTGCGGGAAGACATCGCTGATCTCGGCGATGTTGCATGCGGCGAAGATGACGCCGGCGCTGGGGCGGGTGGCGGATGGTTCAGCCGTGACGGCGTATGACGACGAGGAGGTGGCTCGTCAGACGACGATGGCAAATGCGGTGGCGTTCGCTGAGTGGAATGGCGTAAAGGTGAACCTCGTGGATACGCCGGGATTCCACATGTTTGTGCACGAGGCGCGGGCGGCGATGATGCCGGTGGAGTCAGCGCTTGTGGTGGTGAATGCGTGCTCCGGCATCGAGACGATGACGGATCGCGTGTGGAAGTATGCGACGGAGGTTGCACTGCCGCGCGCAATCGTCGTGAACCAGGTGGATCATCCGAAGGCAGACAGCCGACTTGGGCGCCAGCAGATGATCGAGCTGATGCAAGAGAGGTGGGGCAGGCAGGTGGTTCCCATCGAACTGCCGATTGTGGACGACAAGGGCTTTCATGGCGTGGTGGACCTGGTCACGATGAAGGCCTTTATGTACCAGCCGGACGGCAGCGGGAGAGGCGAGGCAGGAAAGATTCCGCATGCACTGGAGGCCGATTCGCAGGCGGCGCATGAGGCGCTGGTTGAGCTGGTGGCGGAAGGCAAGGATGAGCTGATGGAGGAGTTCTTCCGCGAGGGAACGATTCCGGAGGATCACCTTATTACAGCGTTGCATGAGGCGATTCGTGAGGACAGGATCTTTCCGGTGCTGTACACGAGCGGGTTGAGAAATGTAGGCACGGATCATCTGCTGGATTTTCTGAAGGTTTATGCGCCTGCTCCTGCAGAACGTGAGCCGATTGCGGCGCGAGCGGCTCGGTCGATGCCGCTTGCACACAGCAATGGCGAGGCAAAGCCGGGTGATGGGTTGAATGAAGAGATGGTGATGCGCAAGATGGACGACAAGGAGCCGCTGGCGCTGTATGTGTACAAGACGATGTCTGATCCATTTGCAGGAAAGATTTCGTTCTTCAAAGTTGTGAGCGGGGTGGTGAAGAACGATATGACGGTGGAGAACTTTACCCGTCATGAGAGCGAGCGGATGTCGCACCTTTCCGTGATGCAGGGAAGAAAGCCGGCGGAGATCGGGGAGCTGCATGCGGGTGATCTGGGCGCGGTTCCGAAGCTGCGGTCAACGTTGAGCGGGGACACACTGGGGGACCGGGCGCATGAGATTTTTCTGGAGCCGGTGGCTGCTCCAGAGCCGGTGATGACGTACGCGATTGAGCCGAAGTCTCGCGGCGATGAGGACAAGCTGGCTCCGGCGCTGCACAAGCTGATGGAAGAGGATTCGATGGTGCGGTTCTTCCGCGATCCGCAGACGAATGAGTTTCTGGTAGCGGGGTCGGGGCAGACGCATATTGAGGCGATCGTGTCGAAGCTGAAGAAGCGCTATCACACGGAGGTGACGCTGAAAGCTCCGAAGGTTCCGTATCGCGAGACGATTCGCGGGAGAGCGGAGGCGCAGGGCAGGCACAAGAAACAGACGGGCGGACACGGCCAGTTTGGCGATTGCAAGATACGAATGGAGCCATTGCCGAGGGGAAGCGGGATTGTGTTCGAGAACGATATCTTTGGCGGCGCGATTCCACGACAGTTTGTGCCCGCGGTAGAGAAGGGAATTCATGAGTCGGCGGGACGAGGATACCTGGCAGGCTATCCGGTGGTGGACTTTAAAGTGACGGTGTTCGACGGAAGCTATCACGATGTGGACTCGAGCGAGATGTCGTTCAAGCTGGCGGCGCGTATAGCGTTTCGCAAGTGCATGGAACTGGCGAAGCCGGCGCTGCTGGAGCCAGTGATGCGTGTGGAGATCGAGTCTCCGGATGAGTTTGCGGGTGCGCTGATGGCGGACCTGAACAGCCGTCGCGGGCGAGTTCAAGGGATGGAGACTGCGGGGACCGGCACGGTTTTGCGGGCAGAGGTTCCGATGGCGGAGATGCTGAACTATGGCACGACGCTGACGTCGATTACGCAGGGGCGCGGGACCTTTCGCATGGATATGGATCACTACGATGTGGTGCCGCAGCACCTTTCGGAGAAGATTCTGGCTACTGCGAAGCGGCCGGCTGGGGAAGATGAGGAATAGCGTCTTAATGCGGCCGTAACTTTTTGCGGAGCAACTATTTCCCAGCATCAGGGGGTCTAACTGAGTGTTCCAGAAATATCGGGCCGAGGTGTGTGCATGACGAGTTGACTCGTGAGGAGGAAGTTATGGCGGGTTCGATCATCGATAGTGTGATGAGTCTTCTTGGGCCACAAGTCTCCGGTACATTGGCGTCACAGATGGGTGAGTCGTCCGATACCGTACAACGGGGTCTGCAGGGGGGCGCGGCAGCGATGCTTGCCGGCCTTGCATCGAAGGCAGGCGACCAGGGATTCCTGAGCCAGATCTTCGGAATGGTGACGAATCCGACCACAATGTCGTCGCTTTCGGGATTGATCTCGAATCCAGCTTCGATTACTTCCGCAGCTTCGGCTGGCTCTCCGCTGATGGATGTAGGCGGGAAATTTCTTTCGATGCTGTTTGGGGCCCGCCAGGGCGCTGTGGCAGATGCAGTTGGTCAGTCCTCAGGGATCGGCGCAAGTAAGGCGACTTCGCTATTGGCGATGGCGGCTCCGCTGGTACTGGGAGGACTGAGCAAGTTCATCAGCTCCAACAACGCGTCTCCGGCGACACTGATGAGCTCACTGCAGAGTGAGGCTCCAAGGCTGCAGGCGCTTTTGCCGGCAGGTTTTCGAAATATTTTTGGGGCTGTACCCGCCGCAGTCACAGGTGCTGCGGTGCAGACAGCGGAGACGACGAAGAAGTGGCTGTGGCCGGTGGTGCTGCTTGCGGCGCTCCTTCTTGCGGCGCTTTGGTTCTTCCACCGCTCGAGCGCTCCTATGAAGGAGACGATGGAGAACGCAGGCAATGCAGCGTCAACCGCGTTAGGAGATTTCTTCAAGACGAAGCTGCCGAATGGGGTGGAGCTGAATATTCCACGCTTTGGAATTGAGAACAAGCTGTTGACGTTTATTCAGGACTCGTCAAAGCAGGTGGACGATACGACGTGGTTCAACTTTGACCGGTTGTTATTCGATACGGGCAAGGCCACGCTGCAGCCGTCGTCGGAGGAACAGCTTAACAACGTAGCCGAGATCATGAAGGCGTATCCGAACGTGCATATCAAGATCGGCGGATATACGGATAACACGGGCGACGCGGCGGCTAACCAGACTCTCTCGGAAGCGCGTGCGAAGAACGTGATGGATGCGCTTGCGGCCAAGGGTGTGGATGCATCGCGAATGGAATCGGAGGGGTATGGCGACCAGCATCCTGTGGCTGACAACTCGACGGAAGAGGGACGGGCACAGAATCGCAGAATTGCGTTGCGCGTAACACAGAAGTAAGCATCGCCAAACTGATCGCGGCCGGGGCTTAAATGGCTCCGGCCGTTTGGTTTGAAGGGCATTGGAGGCGCGTTTGTATCCAACGCAGACCTTGTTTCGCGCATCCATCTGGGTAGGCTTGCGGGCAGATTTGGTGGGAAGACTAGAGTAGGTGGGAGAGGCTGCGGCACTTCGAAGACCCAGGTATGAACGATCATCCAACCCAAGTAAAAGCATCAAGCCCGTGGCTGGAGCGGCTTCGCGCGCTGCGGAATGTTCCGCCTGTGCTCGGGATCTTGTGGGAGTCCGGGCCAGGCGTCGTTACGTGGGGTCTGGTGCTGCGGTTGTTTGTTGCGGTGATGCCGTTTGGTATCGCGAAGGTGGCGCAGTACATCATCAATGACATTGCTGGTGTTCTGCGTGGGCAGCCATTGGCACAGAACTTCTGGTGGCTGGTGGGCACAGAAGTGGCGCTGAACGTTGGGTTGGGTCTGCTGATGCGCGGGGTGGATTACAGCGATCAACTTCTGGCTAATCGATATACGCAGCATGTGAGCGTGCGCGTGATGGAGCAGGCGGCGCGACTTGATCTGACGACCTACGAAGACCCTGTGTTCTACGATCGGTTGGAGCGGGCGCGGGTGCAGGCTACGGACCGGTTGGTGCTGATCCAGCAGATGGGGCGGCTGGTCCAGCAGGTAATCACGACGGCGGTGTTCTCAGCGGCGCTGGCATGGGCTTCGCCGTGGCTGGTGCTGTTGCTGGCAGTTGGAGTGTTGCCGTCGTTCCTGGGCGAAACGCACTTCGCGTTTCTGGGATATGCGAAGAACTTCCGGCAGACTCCGGCGAAGCGGCAGATGGATTATTTGCGGCAGGTGGCGGGAAGCCGCGAGGGTGCTAAGGAAGTCAAGCTGTTCGGGCTGCATCGCTTCTTCACAGACAGATTCACGAAGCTGGCCGAGCAGATCTATCGGGAAGATGTGGCGCTGTCGCGATCGAAGCTGTTTCTGGGCGGACTGCTGGGAGTGATTGGGACGCTGGGCTACTACGGCGCGTATGTGTATGTAATCTGGCGCACGCTGGGCGGGCGGTATGACATCGGCCAGTTCACGTTTTTGACGACGGCGATTCAACAGGCTAGTTCGAACCTGCAGCAGGTGTTTTCGACGGCGTCGGGGATCGCGGACCAGGCGTTGTTCCTGACGGATCTGCTGGCGTTTTTTGAGATGAAGCCGACAGTGGATGCGAATCCCGGTGGACGGCGCATTCCGGAGCGCATCGAGCGAGGGTTTGAGTTTCGCAATGTTTCGTTCATGTATCCGGGGACAACGCGGCGGGTATTGAAGAACTTCAACATGGTGCTGCGCCCGGGCGAGCGTATTGCACTGATCGGAGAGAACGGGCAGGGTAAGACGACTGTCGTGAAGTTGATTACGCGGTTGTACGACCCGACGGAGGGGCAGATTCTGTTGGATGGCGTGGACCTGCGTGAGTATTCGCTGGAGGACCTGCACAGCAATATCGGAGTGATCTTTCAGGACTTTGTGCGTTTTGAGATGACTGCGCGGGAGAACATTGGCATTGGCCGCGTGGAGCGGCTGGACAACCAGGAGGAAGTGGAGCTGGCTGCGCATAAGAGCCTCGCCGATACCGTGGTGGCCAAGCTCTCCGACGGCTACGATCAGATGCTCGGGCGCAGATTTGAGGGTGGCGTGGAGTTGTCGGGAGGGGAATGGCAGAAGATTGCGCTGGCACGAGCGTATCTGCGCGACGCTGAACTACTGATTCTGGACGAGCCGACGGCTGCCCTGGATGCGAAGAGCGAACTTGAGGTGTTTGAGCGCTTTGCGGAGTTGACGTTGGGCAAGATGGCGTTGCTGATCTCGCACAGATTTTCAACGGTGAGAATGGCTGACCGCATCGTGGTGCTGGAGGGCGGACGTCTAATTGAAGAGGGAAACCACCAGCAGCTGATGGCGGCGGGCGGCGTATATGCAGGAATGTTCGAGATGCAGGCGGCGAGTTACAGATAACGGGCTGCGCGCCATCAAACTGTAGAGATGAAGCGATTGCGATGGGAAGGATAACGAGAGGCGAGATTTGTTGAACGAAGAGACCATGTCGACGCATGCCTCTACCCTGACGGCTCCGGTGCAGGAGACTGCTTCGACGGGGATGCGCGAGGAGCCGACGATTGGCGAAGAGGAGCTGCGGCGTCATGCGAATGAGTTTGCGGTGCGTGTGCGTCAGCGGCCTCCAGAGAAAACGCACGATGATCTGAAGAAGTACCTTGATCGGCTGCGGTTGAGACTGAAGGAGAGCGTTCCACGGTGGAAGGAAGGCACGTCTACCACAGTGCTGACGCCAAAGTTGGAGCTGGTGGAGAGCGCGCGGATGTTCGAAGGGGTGATTCCGCGCGGTGAAGACGCTGCGAGGATGTTCGAGGAGGTGCCGGTAGCTGATCTTCCGCCCGAGGGAACGCTACCGGAGGTGATTCATGTGGCGGGCAGCTACCTGGATGCGGTGGAGGGAGTGTGGTCGCCTCAGTCGCTTTCGATATACGTGGACCAGTTGCAGAAGCATCATCCGCTGAAGCTGAGAGAGATTGGGCTGCTGCCAGACGCGCTGCGGCTTGCGCAACTGGAGTTCATCCTGAACAAGGCAGATGAGATTCTCGCGGCGGCGGAGCTGCCACCAATCGAACAGTCTCCATTCTCGGTTCCGATTCACAGCCTGAGGCGCATGAATCAGGTGCAATGGCGTGATGTGTTGGAGCCGCTGATTGCTTTTGATGCCGTGTTGCGTATGGATCCTGTGGGGGTCTTCGCTTCGATGGAGGAGGAGACGCGCGGGGCGTATCGGGTACGCGTCGCTGATCTGGCGCGTCACGCCGATACGAACGAATATCAGACGGCGCAGGTTGCGCTGGAGTTGGCGCAGGGAGCTGAACGGATCGACCATGGCGATCCGCGAATGGCGAAGAGGAAGTCACACATTGGCTACTACCTGTTTGCCGATGGACTGCGGGAGCTTAAGTTGCGCATCGGATTCCGGCCTTCTCCTCTGGAGCGGCTGCGCGAGCTGGTGTGCACCTACAACGATGAGTTCTACATTCTGGGAGTATTCATCCTTGCGCTGCTGCTGATTACAGCGATGATTCTTCCGCTGGTCCCGCACCATGAGTTCTGGCCGGTGATGGCGGCGTTGCTGCTTGCTTTGCTGCCAGCGACGCAGGGCGCGGTGGACCTCGTGAATGGAATGGTTTCGGCGTTGATGAAGACAGAGGCGCTGCCGAAGCTGGATTTTTCGAAAGGGATTCCGCAGGAGGCCGCGACACTGGTGGTTGTTCCAACGCTACTGCTAAACGAGCGGCAAGTGGATGATCTGCTGGACGAGCTGGAGGCGCGGTATCTGTCTAACAAAGATCCGAACCTGCACTTCGCGCTGCTGACGGATCATCCTGATACGGCGTCGCGGCCGGGGGACCCTGATGAAGGTCCGCTGGCGGACAGGGCAGCCCGTGCGATCGATGCTCTGAATGTTAAGTATGCTGGCCGTCGTGGAGGATCGTTTCTTTTGCTGCATCGGCATCGCGTCTTTAATGCACGGCAGGGCGTGTGGATGGGGTGGGAACGCAAGCGCGGAAAGCTGCTGGATCTCAACAAGCTTCTGCTCGGCGAGATGGACAATTTCCCCCTGAAGGCTGGCCCGCTGGGAGTACTGGAGCGGATCAGTTACGTGATTACGCTGGACTCCGATACGCAGCTTCCGCATGGGACGGCGGCGCGTATGGTGGGCACGATGGAGCACCCGCTGAATCGGGCGATCATCCATCCGAAGTTGCGCATTGTGACGGCGGGGTATGGGATTCTGCAGCCGCGTGTGGGTGTAAGTGTCTCGTCGGCATCGCGCTCGCGGATGGCCGCGCTGTATTCGGGCGAGACGGGTTTTGACGTGTATGCGCGCGCGGTTTCGGACGCATACCAGGATCTATTCGGCGAAGCCATCTTCACCGGCAAAGGCATCCTTGATGTCAGCGCATTTCATAAGGTGACGGATCATCGATTTCCGCGCAATGCGCTGCTTTCGCACGACCTGATTGAAGGTGCATATGCGCGCGCGGGGCTGGTGTCAGACATTGAAGTGATTGATGACTATCCGTCACACTATTCGGCACACACGAAACGCAAGCACAGATGGGTGCGCGGTGACTGGCAGATTCTGCGCTGGCTGTTCAACGTTGTTCCCGACGAGTATGGCCGCCTTGATGTGAACCCGATCAGCACGATCTCGCGGTGGAAGATTCTAGATAATCTGCGACGAAGCATGATTGAGCCGGTGACGTTTCTGTTGTTCGTCTTCGGCTGGTTCTTTTTGCCCGGTGGTGGGTTGTACTGGACGGTGACGGTACTGCTGCTCATGCTGCTGCCGGGGCTGGTGCAGCTTGGCTTCAACCTGAGTCGCGCGCTGTTTCATCGCAGTCTTGCTTCGGCGCAGGGCGCCCTGAAGACGTTTTGGTCATCATTGGCCATGACACTGCTGAATCTGATCTTTCTGCCTCATCACATGCTGCTGTCGCTGGATGCGATTGTGCGCTCGCTGACTCGTATCTTTCTTTCTGGAAGAAACCTGCTTGATTGGGAGACGGCGGCGCAGTCGGAGGCGGGTGGCGGTAAAGGCTCGCTGGATATGTACCTGAAGCTTTCGCCGGTGATCGCGCTGACGATTGCGATGGGACTTGCCCTGGCTCGGCCCGAGTCGTTGTTTGCGGCTTCTCCGGTATTGGTGTTGTGGGCTTTGGCTCCCGCGGTGATCTCGTGGCTCAACTCGCCGCCGCGTGCGGAGGTGGGACCGCTGAAGATTCAAGATCGCGCGATGCTGGAACGACACGCGCTGCTTATCTGGCGTTACTTCGCGGAGTTTGGCGGAGAGGAGAATCGCTGGCTGATCCCGGACAACGTAGAGGAGCAGGGAACCCTCCAGGTTCGCAAATTGTCGCCGACGAATCTTGGGATGCTGCTGAATGCGCGGCAGGCTGCGTGTGAGTTTGGCTTTATCACTACGGCAGAGTTTGCCGAAGCGACATTGGGCACACTGGATACATATGAGCAGCTGGAGAAGCAGCGCGGGCATATCTATAACTGGTACGACATTGAGAGTCTTGAGCCGATTGCACCAAAGATCGTCTCGGCGGTGGACAGCGGGAATCTTGCTGCTTCACTGTACTCGCTGTATACGGGTGCGCTGGAGATACTGAAACGTCCGGTGGTGCCGCAGGCGATGACTGAGTACAAGGATGACGGCTGGGTAGCTGAGGAGCGCGAACGTTGCCAGAAACGGCGGATGCGTTTTGTGGAAGAGTACGCCCCGTGGCTGGCGGGTCGGTTCTCACCGCTGGTTGGTGAATCTTCACACGAGACTCCAACGCTGGCGGGTGCGGTGAAGTACGTTACGGAGCTTGAAGACAAGTTGAACGGCATTGCAGATGGAGATCGCGGTACGTTGGCGGCAGAGTTGCGCGCATTGCTGCCGACAGCTAAGGAGCGGCTGACAAAGCTGCGGGCCGATGTGCAGGCGATCGCGGAGCGCGCCAATTCCTATGCCGACGCTATGGAATATGGATTTCTGATGGTGGAGTCGCGAAAGCTACTTTCAATTGGCTATGACGGTGATACGGGCGAGCTGTTCAACGCGTGCTACGACCTGCTTGCTTCGGAGGCGAGGATGGCGTTCTTTCTCGCGGTGGCGAAGGGAGATATTCCTCAGGAGTCGTGGTTCCGGCTGGATCGTATGCATGTGCTGGTGAAGGGTCGCGCTTGCCTTGTGTCGTGGACGGGAACGATGTTCGAGTACATGATGCCGGCGCTGTGGATGCGTGCGTATCCGAATACGCTGATTACGAGGGCGCTGGAATCGGCGGTGCGAATACAGCGTGATCATGTGCGAAATATTCCATGGGGCATCTCGGAGTCCGGTCATGCGAAGACTGACGCTGCGGGGCGCTACGGTTACCAGGCCTTCGGAATTCCGCAACTGGCGTTGAAGTACGGTGCGGATGACGGGCCTGTGATCTCACCGTATTCGACGTTCCTTGCACTGGAGTTTCTCCGCGATGATGCGATCGAGAATCTGCGGCGTATGGAGAAGATGGGTTGGGTAGGTGACTATGGCTTGTACGAAGCCGCGGACTACATCGAAGGCGGCGAGGCGAGGATGGTGCGCTCGTGGATGGCGCATCACCAGGGGATGAGCCTGCTGGCTCTGACAAACCTATTGCGAGATGGCGCGTTTCAACGATGGTTCCATGCGAATGCCATGGTGCGCGCGGCGGAGTTGTTGCTGCATGAGAAGCCACTGAGCAAGGAGTCTGAGGGCATGCTGGAGGAGCCGCAGATCGCGAAGCGGCCATCTGCTCAGGGTGAAGAAGACGAGGCGCAGCCACAGTACGCTTAGTAGCTGCGAAAGCCCGCGAGCTTCATGGCATTAACGGCTTCGGGATTTTGCATGAAGGTCTTCCAGACGAAGCCGCTGCGGTAGTTTTCTGCCATCAGCAGGCTGATGCCAAGGTCGATGCCGAGGACGTCGGCGTCGTACCAGGAGAGCGATGGGTGGAAGGCGTCGCATGGACCGTAGCGTCCCCAGGCCTTGTCTCCATACTCAAGCTTGAGTGAGCGAAGGACGCGCATACATTCCTGCGGGAGAAAGGGCAATGAGCCTGCGGTGGCGCAGGGAACGACGGAGCCATCGACGGGGCCCTGAAGTGGGGGACCGCCCCAGGCGGCGTAGCCATGTTGCCAGTCGGAGGCTGTAACTCCCCAGTAGTCGTCGCTGTAGCCGCGATTGAGGCTGAGGCAGAAGGCCTTGTGTGCGCGGACTGCGGTGACGGAGTTGTTGAAGTAGTCGGTGAAGGCGTCGCGCTTGCGATAGAAGTCGAACCACGCGTGCGAGTAAAGGTGAATGAAGAGCGGGTCGTTGTTGCTGATGTAGTTGAACTTCTGGAAGCGCATGCGGGGGCGCGTGAAGTTGGCCCAGAAGGATGGGTCGATGGGATGAGTGGGAGAGCCGATGGCGAGCAGGTACATCATCATCATCTCGGCGTAGTGGTCCCATCGCGGAGTGAGGAAGCCGGTCGCGGGCAGCCACCCAAGTGAGAAGGTCTCTCCTTTATTCAGCATCCAGGGCCAATCGACGCGGTTATAGATCTGGGTTGCGAGTTCGGAGATCTTGGCGTCGTTGAAGTAGGCGCGGCAGGTAAGGATGCCGCAGAGCAGGATGGCGGTGTCGACGGGCGAGACCTCGATGTTGAGCAGAGGGAGGCCGGTCTTGACGTCATTGAAGTGGTAGTAGAACCCGTGCTCGGTGGGCATGGGTCTCCAATAGAACTGAAGCGTGGTGAGAACGCGCTTGCGGATACGGTCGGAGGGAAGATATTTGCGGCTGTCGGCGATGCAGAGCGCGGTGAGGCCGAAGCCGGTGGCGGCGATGCTGGATGCAAAGCGCGGGTCCATTTGCCCGGTTGGAGCGCGGTTGTTGGCGCGATCCAGGACTTGCCCGGTGTAGGGGTCGGCCTGCTCATAGAAGTAGAGACAGGCCTGACGTTCCATTTCGTCGAGGAAGGCGGTGTCTGCGTCGTTGAGGACCGGGAGACGAGGCGCGGCGATGGCTGACCGTTGGGTGAGAGGCGGGAGTGCGACTCCGGAGAGCAATGAGCCGGCGAGCAAGCGAGTCGCACTGCGCCGCGTGATCGCCTTCATGAGCAAGCCACCAGAATGGATTTAAGACCGGCTGTCACTCGAGTTTAACGTGCCGCCTTGTTGTCGATGGTGACTACGACGAGTCCCTGAGGAGGAATTTGGAGCGTTAGGCTGCCGTTTTTGAGAGACGTGTGCTCGGCTGGGGCGGGACGGCCGGCCTCGCGGAGCTTTGCGATCTGATCGCGCGAAGGAAATGCCGGTCGGCCCATGGCGTCAAAGGTCTTTACGACGTTGCCGTGGTCTTCATCGAGGCGGAGGATCGTTGCAGAGGCGTTTGGAGCAACGCCGGCGAGTTTGAGAGTGAATGATTTCGAAGGGCCGCGGGTGGCGGGTGGCGTCGTATAGGAGGCGCCGGTGCCATCGGGCGGGGCGTAGTTCCAGAGGGCGAGGGCGACGGAGCCGTCTGCGCGGCGCGTCGCAAGGGCTGAGTCGGAAGAGAGTGGGAGGCGGCGGTCGCCGAGCTGGTGAAGCATGGCGAAGGCATTGAAGGCTGGCTTGGGGATGCTGTCGGCGGCGAGCAGGCCGAAGCCGCCATAGAAAGGGGTGCGGACGACCCCCTGTTCCTCGAAGACGTCTGAAAAGCTCCAGTAACTCATGGCCTCAGTGAGCCCGTCGCATTGACTGATGGTGGTGGCAAGCCATGAACCCATGTAAACCGAGTCGGTAACATTGGGCTCGTTGGCGTAGCTGGCGTTGTATTCGCTAAAGATGAGTGGTGTGGAGGGAAGCGGCGAGGAAGTGATCTCGTCGTGGACTTTGCGGACGGCGCGGCAGACCATCTTGTCGCGAGGAATGACCTCGTCGGTCTTGAATACGTCTTTGGCGGTGTCGTTGGCGTAGACATGGCTGGAGGCGAAGTCGACGGGGATGTTTTTCTCTTTGCAGTGGCGGAGGAAGTCGCCCACCCATGCGGCCTGCGCGGTTGAGGGGCCGCCGACGCGGAGGCGCGTGCTGACTTTTTTGATCGCGAGCGCGGTGTGGTCGTAGAGTTCGAAGTAGGTGGGCTGCGCGGGTTTTCCGCGCCAGAAGTCGATATTGGGCTCGTTCCATACCTCGAAGTCCCAGTGCGAGACCTCTTCGAGTCCGTACCGATCGACGAGGTGCTGGGCGAAGGCTGTGATCATTGCATCCCACTGCGCGTAGTCGCGTGGCGGCGTGACGTTGGGGTGGTACCAGAAGGGATGAATGGAGTCGGGATCGGAGGCGAGCTTCTTTGGCATGAAACTGAGCTCGACAAAGGGGCGGATGCCTTGTTCGAGCAGGCCGTCGTATATCTGGTCCACATAGGAGAAGTTGTAGATGCCAGCGTTATCGGATGGAGCCGCGGTGGCGTTCTTCATCTGGGCGAACTGGACGGGCTTGCGGTCGGGGTCATACAGGCCGACCTCATCGTCGAAGATGCCGTGGAAACGAACTGCCTGGAAGCCTGTGATCTGCTTTACGGTGTGGAGATCCTTGCGATAGCTGTCGCGCAAAGCGAGAATAGCTCGGCCGGAGCCGAAGGTCTGTTCCCAGAAGTGAGGAAAGGCGGTGCCCTGTGCACGGGCGTCTACCTGAATGGTTTCCGCCGCCGGGGATGATGAGGTTTGCGCCGGAAGCGCTGTTGTGAACGTTGCAAGCGCGAAAACCGAGAGGATTCGCAGTATCAGGCGTTCGGCGGTTTCCGTTTGAATGAAGCTCTCCATAGGGACGGTCTCTCAAATTTGCTGGCGCAAAAGGGAACGTTCCTGCGCTACAGACTAAGATGCGTGAAAGACGATGTCGCGCCATAGTTTTTGCCGCTCTAAGACAATGATCTATCAAGAGTTTTGGCAGGTGTGACGAAGGGTTCGAGAGTATCGGTTTCGAAGTAGAATTCTTCTGCATTTGAAATCTTTCAAAAATGGATCTTCGATTGGCCCTTCTGGCAGGAGTGTGAGCCTGACTGCCAGCAGTAAACGTTTGCAAATAGAAGGATTGAGCTAAATGCCTGATCTCATGAGTCTTTTGAAGGTGAGGAGCGGCCTTCTCCTGTTGGCAGCGGGTATCGCTTCCGCGGCAACACCAGATGGCGCTGCGCAAGTTCGCTATGACGCTGCGAATCGCGTGTTCAGGATGGACGCTGCGGGCATGACGTATGCCTTTGGTGTGAATGAGCGGCAGCAATTGCAGACACTTTATTGGGGCGGACGGCTGCAGGAGAGCGACACTCTTTCCGCGGCAAAGGCTGGGGTAGGAGTCGCCTCATTCGAGGCTCCGGACAACTCGACGTTGCAAGAGTTCGCCGGCTGGGGCGAAGGGTTGTATACCGAACCGGCCATCAAAGTGACGTTTCCGGATGGCAACCGCGACCTGGTGCTGCACTATGCTTCGCACGCGATCGAGGGCGCCGGTGTCGTCGTGACGATGAAGGATGTCTCTCGAGACGTTTTTGTGGAGTTGCATTATTCCGTGGACGCGGCGACTGGGGTGCTGGGACGTTCGGCGGTGATTGTGAACCGGACGAAGGCTCCGCTGGTGGTTGAGCAGGCGGCGGCAGCGAGTTGGAATCTGCCAGCTGGCAACGACTACAGGCTGCGATATCTCTCAGGGCGATGGGCGGCGGAGTGGACTTTGAACGAACAGAAGGTCGCGCCGGGAAAGACCGTGCTCGAGAGCAGGCGGGGGTCCACCGGACATCAAAACAGTCCATGGTTCGCGATTGAACGCGGTGAGTCACGAGATGAAGATGCAGGTGAAGTGTGGTTTGGCGCGCTGGCGTGGAGCGGATCGTGGAGCATCAGCGTGGAGCAGGACCAGCTCCGACAGGTGCGCGTGACTGGAGGATTCAATCCGTTTGACTTTGCATACCGGTTGTCTCCGGGAGAAAAGCTGACAACGCCGGTTTTCTACGGTGGCTATTCGCACGAGGGCATAGGGGAAGCATCGCGACTGCTGCATCGGTTTGAGATTTCGCGAATTCTGCCGCAGGCTCCCCGGCCCCGGCCACGGCCGGTGGTCTACAACTCATGGGAGGCAACGGAGTTTAAGGTGAACGAGCCGGGTCAGGAGGCGCTGGCTGAGAAGGCAGCGAGCATCGGCGTTGAGCGCTTCGTGATGGACGATGGCTGGTTCGGACAGCGCAAGGACGACCATGCCGGTCTTGGCGACTGGTACGTGAACAAGCAGAAATTTCCCAATGGGCTGAAGCCCCTGATCGACAAGGTCCATTCGTTGGGGATGGACTTCGGCCTGTGGGTTGAGCCGGAGATGGTGAATCCGGATAGCGATCTCTATCGCAAACATCCGGACTGGGTGCTGAACTTTGCGGGCCGGCCGCGCACCGAATTGCGGAATCAACTGGTGTTGAACCTGGCGCGAAGCGATGTCCGCGACTACGTGCTTGGGTTTCTCGACGATCTTCTGAAGCAGAACGACATCGCATTTTTGAAGTGGGACTACAACCGCAACTGGGCGGAGCCCGGCTGGGATGCGGCGGCGACGGAGGATCAGAAGAAGGTGTACGTCGCGTACGTCGAGAACCTGTACAGCATCCTGCGCGAGCTGCGTGCGCGCCATCCGAAGGTGGAGATCGAGTCGTGCTCGGGCGGCGGAGGTCGGGTGGACCTGGGCATCATGCACCTCACCGACGAGGTATGGACTTCGGACAACACGGATCCATTCGACAGGCTGTCAATGCAGGACGGTTTTTCCTACGCGTACACGCCGGGCATCATGATGGCCTGGGTGACCGATTCGCCCAACTGGGTGAACAAGAGGACGACGTCGCTGGAGTACCGCTTTCTGTCGTCGATGCAGGGCTCGCTTGGAGTGGGCGCAAACCTCACGACGTGGACGCCGGAGGACTTCGCGGTGGCGAAGGAGATGATCGCCGACTACAAGCAGGTTCGCGAGACGGTTCAGCATGGTGAGTTGTATCGGCTGATCTCGCCGCAGGGTGGAAGCGAGTATTCGGCTACGGAGTCGGTCTCGGAGGACAAGCGGCAGGCGGTCGTCTTTGCGTTTCTGCACTCCAGTCAGAAGGGGTATCCGTTCCCAACGGTGAAGCTGCGCGGCCTCGATGTGGAGCGTCAGTACAGGCTGCGTCCAATGCGCGATGCGACGGCCTCTGGGAGCGCCGCAAGTTGCAAGTGGAGCGTACTGGATGTCTCACGGCCTTGACGTCACATTGCGTGGAGATTTTCAGGCCGCGGGTTTCGTGCTTGAGGATGCTTCGAGGTAGTGCACCTCGGGCGTCAGAGCTAAGAGAGTAAACACGAGAGTCGGTACGACGCGCTCGGGTGCAAGTGTTCAGACCACTTGCGTAACTTCGCGAAAAGCAAGGTATATAGACGCTCGGAAATATCTGCGGACGGCGAACGCCTTCTCGATATTGGGTCTGAGATATGTCGGCTCAAATCATTCCTACATTTTTCCTCTATTTAAATGCTTGACGAATATTGCGCTCATGTTGCCTAATTGCAGCGCAAAATTTTACTTGCGAAAGACAAACGTTTGTCTTGGCAGAGATTGCACCTCTGCCCGGATATTGCGGCTCGAAGTACATCGTTGATTTGCAAGATTTTCTGGAGGCAACATCATGAGCACGGGAAGAATTAAGGCGGTACTCGTAACATTGACAGCAGTGTTCTGGATGTCATGTGCGGGAGTAGTTCACGCGCAGAGCATGAACGCTGGCGACATAAGCGGAGTTGTAAGGGATACAAGCGGTGCTGCGTTGCCGGATGTAACCGTCACGGTCCTCAATAAGGGCACGGGAGTATCGAAAAATATAACCACAAACAGCGATGGTTTGTACGATACGTCCTCGATCGTGCCCGGCACGTACGAACTGACATTCGAAAAGACTGGTTTTCAAAAGCTCGTTCGTTCGAACCTCACTGTCTCCGCAAAAAATATTTCGCTGGATGTCCAACTTTCGGTGGGTGCCGTGACCGAGTCGGTTGTCGTCAACACTGACGTCCCTTTGCTTTCGACGGAAAATGCAGAGCAGTCGACGACGCTGACGGCACAGACTCTATCGGAGTTGCCACAGACGGGAACGCCTAACTGGGAAAACTTCACTATTCTCATGCCGGGCGCGTCTGGCGCGCCCAAGGGTTCTCAAGGCGCGAACAATCCCGGGCAGGAAGTTGCGGTCAACGGCAATCTGCCATTCAGCACGGTTCTTGCTGACGGCGCAGCGATCACGTTGCCGTCGAGCGCAAACGCCGACGTCATGATCCTGGAGAGCATCCAGGAGGTTAAGATCGCCGCGTCTAACTTTTCTGCGCAATATGGCGTTGGCGGCATCATGTTTAACCAGATCAGTAAGGGCGGAACGAACAGCTTCCACGGTTCAGGCTATGAATACTTCCAGAACGATGCGATGAACGCCGCCGGCTACGCGTTCGCTACAAAGACAAGGCAGCAGGCACTCTCGAGAGTTCGATATAACAACTTTGGATTTTCGGTAGGCGGTCCAATCTTGAAGAAGCGTCTCTTCTTCTTCTTTGACTATGACAAGATCATCAACCACGGCGCCGCATCAACGGGAACGAATACTGTTCCGACCGACGCGATGCGGAATGGTGACTTTACTGGATTGCCGACGCTCTATGATCCGGCTACTACGACGCTTACCCAGGCCACCGGTAGCCGTACCTTACCCGATGGAACATCGCAGAACTGCCCTTGCTATGATCGGCAGTCGTTTGCTGCGCGGTATGGCAACGGAAACAAAATTCCGACAAGCCGATTTGACCCTGTCGCCAATGCAATTCAGGCCTACTATCCCAAGGCGAACCAGCCAGGCACCATATCCTCGAATGGTCAGGTACAGAACAATTTCTTTTACAACGTTCCTAACTCCCAGCCATTTCAGAAGTTTTTCGGACGCGCGGATTTCGATATCACTTCTAACAATCGTCTAACTCTTTCAGAGACGGCGAGCGACAATCCTGCCTACTCAAATGGCAATGGATTTTGTCCTATCAACTGTCAGTCGCAGGACGTGAGTCGGCATAATGCTCAGATCACCGACGTTTGGACGATTACGCCGAACGTGGTCAATGAGTTTCGCGTCGGCTACACGAATCAGATGAACTACTTCGTGCCAGCTTCATTGAATGGAGGGTATCCGGGCAAGTTAGGTTGGCAGTTTGCTAAGGCCGATATATTTCCAATCATCACCGTAACGAATTACTACCAGCTCACATCAGCCATCAATGCGGTCTACAAAGAGCATGTGTACGATCCCTCTGATGTGGTCACGCTCGTTCGCGGTAAGCACATCCTCCATTTTGGTGGCGAGTTTCTTTATTTCCGCGACAATTCCACAGCGTGGGGCAATATCAACGGCGGACAGATGGATTACACCGGCGCGTTCACCACGTCCACCCAGGGAAATACTAAGACTGGCTTCTCATACGCCGACTTCCTACTTGGCCAGACCCAGAAGTGGCAGGCCCAGGTCACGCCAGAGTATGGCGGCAGGATGAGGCTCCCGCAGATGTTTGCGCAGGACGATTTTAAGGTGAGTCAGAAACTCACACTGAACCTTGGACTTCGCTATCAGATCCAGTCTGGCTGGGGCGAGGTGAAGGGCAACATGCGTGTATTTGATCCAACCGTGCCGAATCCATCAACCGGCACTCTCGGTGCAATGTGGTACGGATCGACCAAGGCAAACGGCAGAACAACCCTGCAGCAACCGGTGTACAACACCTTCCTGCCTCGAGTTGGGTTCTCTTACCTTCTCGATCCGAACACGACTGTCCGAGGAGGATTTGGTCTGTATGCCTATAACTGGAGCCTTGATACATATGGTTCCGGCATGGGGTCCGCCTTTGGGCAGCAAGGCAACATAACCGATCAAACAAATGGTGTGACACCCGTTGTTGTCCTCGGATCGAGTGGGTCAAACCTGGCTTATCTATCAGCCACGACCAACCCGGCCGGATTCAATGGTCAGCAGGTCAGCTACAACATGTACCATTCGCCGGTAGGCGGTTCTTATCAATGGAACCTTTCGATGCAGCGACAGATAGGAACCAACATGGTGACGGCCTTGTCATACGTTGCCAGCCACGGTCACGATCTGCCGTTTCCCGTCGACATCAACCAGGTTCCAAAAGAGAAGCTGTCGGCTAACGATACAGGTTCGCGCCCATTTACCCAATATCAGGGGATCCAGGGAAGCACGAACAACGCTATGTCGAACTATCATTCCCTGCAGGCAACGCTTCAAAAGCGGATGTCGAATGGCTTGAACTTCGACGTCAACTACGTCTGGTCGCACTTCCTCAGCGAGATGGATTCATCAGGCTGGGGCAGCAGAGCTGGAACCCAAAACTATCAAGATGCTTATAACCCGCGCGCTAACTACAGCAATTCTAACTTTGATGTCAGGAACGCATTCAAGGGAAGCGTTGTCTATCAGCTCCCATTTGGTCGCGGACGTAAGTTCTTGAACACCAATGCGGTGGTAGACGCTTTGGTTGGCGGTTGGCAGACGTCTGGAACTCTTGTACTCCAGAGCGGCCAGCCGTTCACGGTAACGATGAGCGACAAGACAGCGTCTTACACGCTCACATCGAACGGAAACTGGTATCCCAACGTCGTAGGAAGCGCTGCCCTTTCGAGTCATGGTGCATACCACGGCACGAAGCAGTGGTTCAATGAAGCCGCGTTTGCACAGCCAACGCCCGGAACGCTCGGCAACTCGGGAAGAAATAGCCTGTATGGGCCAGGTCTTTCGAACGTCAACTTCTCGCTCGGAAAATCTTTTGGAATTTGGGAGAGCGTTCGCCTAGCAATCCGAGCCGATGCTAGCAATATCTTCAATCATCCGAGCTTCAATCTTCCCAACGCAGCTCTAACCGTCACTTCTACCGGAGCAATTTCCACAGGAACATCGACGATCACCTCCACCACGGTCGGTGGCCGCACGATGCAGCTTAGTGGCAAAGTAACGTTCTAGCAACCCTCCCAGAAGGGGTGACGGGAAACCGTCACCCCCTTTTCTTTAACAGGCATATCAGCCAAAGTGTATGGTCGTGCAATGAGGTTTTTGGTACTTGTTTTGCTGCTGGTTGCGGGGACTGCTGGGGCGACCGCAGTGCAGTCGGGTGGGTCTGCTGCCGAGCAAGTTGGGGTTCATCAACAGCGAGCCCATCAGCTTTTGAGTGAGAAGAAGCCAGAGCTTGCCGCCAGGGAATTCGCGGCGGTGCTCGCTCTGGATCCGAACAATCTGGATGCCAGGGCGAATCTTGGAGTGCTGCTCTTCTTCCAGAAGAAGTATGCCGAGGCAGAGCCGCACCTTCGTGCCGCGGTAGATCAACAGCCCGATCTGACAAGAATTCGTGCGCTGCTTGGCATGTGCGAACGCCGGTTGGGTAAGACAGATGCGGCGCGAACCGATCTTGAGGCGGTGGTGGCGAAGCTGGATGATTTGAACATCCGAATGGAGGTGGGGCTGGAGCTGATCGAGATGGATACGGCATCCGGCGATTTGGCCAGGGCGGCTGGGGTGGTGGAGACGTTGCGGCAGGGGGCGCCTACGGATCCTCGGGTGCTTTATGCGGCTTATCGTATCTATACGGATCTTGCGGGTGAGGCGCTGCTGGGGTTGTCGGTGGCTGCGCCGGAGTCGGGACAGATGTACCAGGCGATGGCGCATGAACTGGTGCGTCAGCGGGATATGAATGCTGCGATAGCGGACCTGCGCAAGGCGGTTGCGGCGAACCCAAATCTGCCGGGGATTCACTATGAGCTTGCTGAGGCGTTGCGTCTGTCGCGCGGACCTGAAGCTGCGTGCGGAGGCGGAGAAGGAGTACAAGCTGGCGGTGGCGGCGAACGCCTCCGATGAGAAGGCCATTACGAAGCTGGGCGATCTTGCCGCGGACGCGGGAAAGATGGATGTCGCCGCGAACTACTACAAGCAGGCGCTTACGATTGCTCCTAATGATGCGGATGCCTTGCAGGGACTGGCGCGTGTCTATACGGAGAAGGGCGATGCTGCATCGGCGTTGCCGTTGCTGGAGCAGGTGGTGAAGGCTGACCCGACGAATGTGCAGGCTCACTATCGGCTGAGCGCGGTGTACCGCAAGCTGAACCGTCCGGAGGACGCGAAGCGTGAGCTTGCCGAGTATCAGAAGTACAAGGACATGAAGGAGAAGATGGGAAAGATTTACAAAGAGCTGCGCTTGAACGACTCCAAAGACGAGCCGGAGAAAGAGAGTCGTTGATGGTGGGAAGGCTCTGCAGTTCTTTGTTGCTGGCCTGTTTCTTTTTGTTCAATGCGTCAATTGGCGCACAGCAGAAACCGTCGGTTGACGGGCGTGAGGCAGCGAAGTCTGCTGGAAAGACCGGGGCGGCGCGCCCACGGACAACTGGCTCGGGCAAAGGTCCGCAGCTGGTTGATATCACGGCCTCGACCGGGATTCACTTTGAGCATCTGTCCAGCCCGGATCAGCGATACATCGTCGAGTCGATGGGCGGTGGGGTTGCGCTGATCGACTATGACGGCGATGGGTGGCTGGATATCTACTTCACCAACTCGCCTAGTGTTGCGATGGCGCTTGAGGGCAAGAAGGCGAAGAGCGCGCTGTATCACAACAATCATGACGGAACGTTTTCGGATGTTACGGATAAGGCTGGCGTGGGGTATCCGTGCTGGGCCATGGGTGTGGCGGTGGGCGACTACAACCGTGATGGAAAGCCCGACATGGCGGTGAGCTGCTTTGGCGGCGTTGTGTTGTATCGGAACAACGGGGATGGCACGTTTGCGGATGTGACCAAGGAGTCGGGGCTCGATAAGGATTCGGGTTGGGCGACTGGCGTTGCGTTTGGCGACTACGATGGCGATGGCTTTGTCGACCTGTTTGTGCCGCACTATGTGGACTTCGATCTGAAGGATCTGCCGACGTTCGGATCGAAGAAGACGTGCCAGTATCACGACGTTGCGGTGCAGTGTGGGCCGCGCGGGTTGAAGGGCTATCCGGACACGCTGTTTCACAACAACGGTGACGGTACGTTTACCGAGGTGGCGAAGCAGGCCGGTGTGGATGATGCGAAGCGGTTCTTCGGGCTCGGGTCAGTCTGGTCGGACTTCGACAACGACGGGAAGCTCGATCTTTTTGTTGCGAACGATGGCGAGCCGAACTATCTGTACCACAACCTGGGTGGGGGGCAGTTCAAGGAGATCGGGTACGACGCGGGTGTTGCGGTGAGTGAGGACGGGGTGGAGCAGGCGAACATGGGGCTGGCCGTGGGCGACTTCATGCACACGGGGCGGATGAGTGTTGCGATCAGTCACTTCAGCGACGAGTACATGACGCTGTATCGGAACGACGGAAGCCTGAACTTCAGCGATGTGTCTCACGCGGCCGGGATTGCGCGTTCGACGGTGCCGTTCGTGGGTTGGGGCGATGCGTTTGTCGATCTGAACAACTCGGGATGGCTGGACCTGGTGCTGGTGAACGGTCACGTTTATCCGCAGGTGGACAATGCCAAACTGGGGACCGCGTACCGCGAGCCGAAGATCGTTTTTCAGAACCAGCGCGACGGGACGTTCAAGGACGTGAGCGCGCAGATGGGGCCGGTGACCACCCCGCAGGTCAGTCGCGGAATGGTGGTGGGTGATCTGTTCAACAAGGGGCGGCTGGATCTTGTGGTGGAGAACCTGACCGGCGGGCCGATGATTCTTGAGGCCCGGCCTGATCCGGGGCACCATTGGGTGAGCTTTGAGCTTGAGGGCTCGGGCGATCGACTGGCTTTGAATGCTCGCGTGTATGTGACAGCAGCAGGCTTCACCCAGTTGGGCGAGGTTCGTAGTGGAGGAAGCTATCTCTCACAGAGCGATCTGCGGCTGCACTTTGGGCTTGGGGATGCGGCGAAGATGGACAAGGTCGAGGTGCGGTGGCCGGATGGAACCCAGCAGAGCTTCGAAGGAATCGCGGCGGACAGGTTCTATCGTTTGAAGCAGGGCGGGGAGTTGTCGGCGCCTAAGAAGTAGCCACCCCTCCCCCGGCTATTTCGCGTAAGTGCTCATTCTTTTATGGGTTAGGTTGGTACTTTGATATTCTTGTCGGCTATCAATTCTGACTGAAGGCGCTTTCCTTGTAACCCATCTATATCTATTTTAGAAAAACGGGTGGAATTGATCGGCGCTTCCCGCGCATTTATTTGGCTCCGTGTAAGTAGTTCGATATGTGTTATTTGCGCCAATCTATTTGACCTCCGTCTCGGTTCGAGGGGATTGACAGCCATTTTTCCCGGATTCTGTGGCGGCAATGGAAATTTGCCAGTCCCCGTGAGCCTCATGTCACCGTTTCGCAAAATATCTGGAGTTCGTCCTGACTGCGGCGCATGGTTCGCACGACGATCACTGTTTGACCGTTATGGAGCACCACCTGATCACCCGGTTGAAGCTGCTCGAGCCCTGGCGACGGTCTTGGCACGAGGTAATCGCCTGTGCAGGAGTCCCGAAAGAGCACTACGGGGACATGGGGCATGGCATGGACCTCCCAGAAGATATCCGTTCTGCCGTGGAACCTGGGAAGGGCGCGGTTGCGCCAAATATTGCCTTTAACAATGACGACATAACTGCTATGGCTGGATGTATCTTCGTATGCAAAAAGTTGCTTGCCCGATGGGGAAGTCTTGATTTTTCAACAGGGTTGGGTTGTGCCGGATTGGGAACCGCGCGAGGTGATTCGGATTTTGTGACGTTTTAAACGGGACGCGTTCGTCTGTGCGGAATCCATCCAATATCGCGTGCGGCGAATGAACGGGCCACGAGAACGCGTGGCTGAGGATGTGATGCCTCCAGCGCGGACGCGAATTTTTGGCGGCACAGGAAAATGCGGGGGTCCCCACGCCGCTCGGAATGACACATCGTTGGCGGGCGGGAGATTTGTTGCCACCATTCAGATGCGGCGGCGTTTGTTAGGCAGTTCGCGGGCTCGGGCAGTGGACTCTCGGATGATGAGTTCAGGCTCGACCTGTACGTACTCGGGGATGGGTTCGTTGGCGAGCTTTTTGAGCAGAAGCTGGGCGGCGGCTCCTCCCATCTTCTGGAGGGGCTGGCGGATGGTGGTGAGCGAGGGGACCTGGAAGGAAGAGGACTGGATGTCGTCGAAGCCGACGACGGAGACATCCTGGGGTACGCGGAGTCCTGCTTCGTGGAGGGCCCTGATGGTTCCCATGGCCGAGACATCGTTGAAGCAGAGGACGGCGGTGAAGGGTCGGCCGCTCGCGATGAGCTGGCGGATGCCGGGGTAGCTGATCTCAGGGGAGTGCGAGTCCTTGGAGAGGTAGATCATGAGCTCTTTGTGGATCTCGATTCCGAGTTTTTTTGCGTTGGAGAGGGTGGCGTTCCAGCGGGTGTCGGAGTCGGAGCTGAAGGGCTGGCCGTGCATGAAGGCGATCTTGTGGTGGCCGAGGTCGCGCAGGTGTTGGAGAGAGAGATGCGCGCCGCGTTCTTCGTCGAGGAGGACGTTGCTGACTCCGGGCAGCGTGGTGTGGCCGGCGACGGTAACGGTAGGGAGAGGGGGTGGAGTTTCCAGGTGAGTGTCGATGGCGAGGATGCCGTCGACTCCGCGAGAGCGAAGGAGAGCGGGATAGGTTTCGACGAGATCCTTCCGGTGACGGTGGTGAACGGTGAAGTAGAAGTAGTCCTTGCGCATGAGGAGATCCCCGACGCCGGAGAGGACCTGTGAGTGGTAGCCTTCGCCAAGTTCGGGGAGAAGGATGCCGATGGTCTGCATGCGCTTGCCCTTGAGGTTTCGGGCGATCATGGAGGGCTGGTAGTTGAACTTTTCGGCGGCTGCTTTGACTCGGGCTCGAGTGGCTTCAGGGATTGATCGGCCGGGGGTGTCGTTGAGGACGAAGGAGACAGTAGAGGGGCTGAGGCCGAGGTACTCGGCGAGCGTCTTGAGGGAGACGTGATGTGGTCGAGCTGGCGAGGGTGGAGGCTTTTGCATTAGAAAGCGTTAGTTTACGGGCAAAGACTTATGTTGTTGGAGATAAGAGTAGCAGCATACGGGCGGAATGATGTTGCGGAGAGTAGCGATGAAGACACCTTTGCTGAAGGCGTGGAGAATTCTTGCATGGACAAAGAGACAAACGTTTGTCTACACTTGTGCGGCTTAGATAGGCTATGGAATTTGCTGCTTGCGACAGGTGTCGTTCGCAGGTTGAATCGATTTTTTTGCGATATCTGCCTGGTTCTGGAGAGATCGCAGCTGGAGTCTTGCCCAATGCTTTTTCGGACGTCAATGCTTCGTGTATCTGTTTGCCGAGCTTTAGTTGCGGCGGTGGCGCTCTCGCTGTTCAGCTTGACCGGCAGTGATGTTCGGGCGCAGACGTCCGCGTCAGCTCGTTCGAAGGACGCTGAGGCGGACCGGTTTGTGGATGAGCTGCTGAAGAAGATGACGCTCGAAGAGAAGATCGGGCAGATGAGCCAGATTGCGCTGAACTCGCCTGAGGGACCGAAGCGTGACGAGCGGATTTTGAAGGGGCAGGTGGGGTCGTTGCTGTTTGTTAAGGACCCGAAGGAGATCGACCGGCTGCAGCACCTGGCGATGGAGAAGAGCAGGCTGCATATTCCGCTGATCATCGGCTTCGATGTGATTCACGGGTACAGGACGATCTATCCGGTGCCGATTGCGATGGCAGCTTCCTGGGATCCGGCGGCGGCTGAGAAGGCGCAGACGATGGCTGCTCGTGAGGCGAGTGCGGCGGGCGTGCGCTGGACGTTTGGGCCGATGCTGGATATTGCGCGCGATCCGCGCTGGGGAAGAATGATGGAGGGCGCGGGCGAGGATCCTTATCTAGGTGCTCGGATGGCTGAGGCGCAGGTAAGGGGGTTCCAGGGCAAAGACCTCAGTCATATTCCTGAAGATCGCATCATGGCTTGCATCAAGCACTTTGCGGGGTATGGCGCTGCGGAGGGCGGACGTGACTACGACGCGGTGAATCTTTCGGACGAGCAGCTTTGGAATGTTTATCTGCCGCCGTTTGAGGCCGCGGTGAAGGCGGGTGCGGGCTCGCTGATGTCGGCGTACATGGATTTGAACGGCGTTCCGGCGACGGGAAACAAGTGGCTGCTGACGGATGTGCTGCGGAAGAAGTGGGGCTTCAACGGATTTGTGGTGAGCGATTGGGATTCGGTGAAGAGCCTGACAACGCATGGATTCGCTACGGGGCCGGAGGATGCTGCGGCGCGCGCGGTGAATGCCGGCGTGGATATGGAGATGACGTCGACGACGTTCTTCGACACGCTTGCGGATGCGGTGAAGAAGGGCGAGGTCTCGCAGGCAACGATCGATGCGGCGGTGCGAGACATCCTGATGGCGAAGTATCGGCTGGGGCTTTTCAAGCAGCCGTATGTTTCGGCGGGACGAGCGGAGAATGAGCTGGTGTCGGCGGAGCAGAGAGAGGCTTCGCGAAGGATTGCGGAGAAGACGGCGGTGCTGCTGCGTAATGAGGGCGGGCTGCTTCCGCTGAAGAAGGGGCTGACATCGATTGCGGTGATTGGGCCGCTTGCGGATTCGAAGCCGGACATTATGGGATCGTGGAGTTTGGCTGCTCACCCTGAGGACACGGTGACGGTGGTTGAGGCGTTGAAGGCGCGCACTGCTGCGGGCGGTCCGCAGGTTCTGTCTGCGAAGGGTGTGGAGATCGAGCGGGTTCAGCCGTCGATCTTCGACGATCAGTTTCCGAGCCCGAAGCCGACATTGACGACGGAGGCGGCGAAGGAGGCGGAGTTCAATCATGCGATCGATCTGGTGAAGCGCGCCGATGCTGCGGTGCTTGTACTGGGCGAGGCGCAGACGATGAGTGGGGAGCGGGCTTCGCGCTCGTCGCTGACGTTGCCGGGGAAACAGCAGCAGTTGCTGGAGGCGGCGGTGGCTACGGGGAAGCCGGTGGTGCTGGTTCTGGTGAATGCGCGGCCACTGGATATCACTTGGGCTTCGCAGCATGTGCCGGCGATTCTGGATGCGTGGTATCCGGGGACCGAGGCGGGGAACGCGATTGCGGATCTGCTGTTTGGCGATGCGGTGCCGGGAGGCAAGTTGCCGATGACGTGGCCGCGCGATGTGGGGCAGGTGCCGATTCACTATGCGCGACAGCTCAACCAGATTCCGGATGACTGGGACACGATGTACTGGGATGGCTCGAGCGCGCCACTTTATCCGTTTGGATATGGGCTGAGCTATACGAGCTTCACGGTGGGTGGGTTGAAGACGAACATGGCGAAGGTGGCTGCGGGTGGAGCGATTGAGGTGTCCGTGGATGTCGCGAACACGGGTAAGGTCGAGGGCGATGAGGTGGTGCAGTTGTATACGCATCAGCGAGCGGGCTCGGCGTCGCGGCCAGTGCGGGAGTTGAAGGGATTCAAACGCGTGACGTTGAAGCCGGGGGAGCGGCAGACGGTGACGCTGACGTTGGAGACGAAGGAGCTTGGGTTCTGGAGCTCGGCGACGCATGCGTGGGGGATTGAGCCGGGGACGTTCGACCTTTGGGTGGGGACGGATTCGAACGCGAAGGACCATACAACGTTTGAGGTAACGCCGAGCAAGTAGGCGAAGTTTTCAAGAGCGAGGTTGAAGGATGTTTCGTCGTCTGCTGGGTGTTGCTGCGGTTGTGTTGAGTCTGGTGTCGGTGCCGATGCATGCGCAGTTTGCGCATACGCAGGGCAAGGAGATTGTAGATGGCAGCGGAAAGCCTCTGCTGCTGCGCGGGACGAGCCTGGGGAACTGGATGGTGACGGAGGGCTACATGTGGCTCTTCGAGGGCGGGCCGCAGTCGGAGCGCGAGATTGAGGCTCTGGTGACGGAGCTGATCGGGCCGGACAAGGCGGAGGAGTTCTGGAAGCAGTATCGCGAGAACTATGTGACGCGCGCGGACATTCATCTGCTGAAGGAGGCGGGGGCGAACTCGATCCGCGTGCCGATGCACTACAGGTTCTTTGAGACGGAGAACTGCCGAAGGCTTCAAGCTGCTGGACCGCGTGGTGGAGTGGTCGTAAGGCCGAGGGGCTGTACGTGATTCTGGATATGCACGCTGCGCCGGGTGGGCAGACGGGCACGAACATCGATGACAGTTATGGGTATCCGTGGCTTTATGACAGCCCGAAGGAGCAGGCGCACTTGGTGGCGGTGTGGCAGCGGATTGCGAAGCACTATGCGAAGAACAAGACGGTGCTTGGGCTACGACCTGCTGAATGAGCCGATTCCGCACTATCCTTCGCTGAAGCCACTGAACGAGAAGCTGGAGCCTGTGTATAAGAAGCTGACTGCGGCGGTGCGCGAGGTTGATCAAAACCACATTTTGTTTCTGGGTGGCGCGCAGTGGGACACGAACTTTGCGGTGTTTGGGGCGCCGTTTGATAAGAACACTGCATACTCGCTGCACAAGTATTGGATGAAGGTTGAGCAGCCGGCTGTGCAGCCGTACGTGGACTTTCGCGAGAAGTACAACGTTCCGCTGTGGCTGGGTGAGTCGGGCGAGAACACGGATGAGTGGATTGCGCAGTTTCGCGAGCTGCTGGAGAAGAACGATATCGGGTGGACGTTCTGGCCGTACAAGAAGATGGAGAAGAGCTCTGCCGTCGTGACGGTGACTCCTCCGGAGGGTTGGGACAAGATTGTGGCGTTTGCGAAGCTGCCGCGCGCGGTTGGAAGCACGGAGGCTCGGCTGAAGGAGAGGCCGGAGCAGGCGGTGATCGATAAGGCATTTGCGGGGCTGCTGGAGAACATCAAGCTGGAACACTGCCGCGTGAATGATGGCTATTTGAAGGCGCTGGGATTCAAGACGGTGTCTGCGGCGAAGTGATTCAAGGGAGATTGCGATGAGATGGAAGAAGGTTGGAGCTGGTATTGACTGCGGCTCGCGATGTGCGTGCCGATGGCGTTGCGCGCGCAGGATGCTTCGGTGTGGTTGACGACGCCGGATCGCTCGTCGCTGCTGAAGGAGCAGGCGCCGGCGCCGAAGTTTGGAAGCGAGGCTGCCAGCGGGACGGTGATTGATGTTGATGACGCGAAGAAGTTTCAGACGATGGATGGGTTTGGGTTTGCGTTGACGGGCGGGAGTGCGCAGCTGATCAGCAAGATGGATGCGGGAGCGCGGGCAGCGTTGCTGAAGAACCTTTTCACGACGGAGGGCGATGGGATCGGCGTGAGTTATCTGCGCTTGAGCGTGGGTGCTTCGGACATGAACGATCATGTGTACTCGTACGACGATCTGGCGAAGGGCGAGACGGACGTGAAGATGGAGAAGTTTTCTATCGAACCGGACAAGGCGGACGTGATCCCAGTGATGAAGGAGATCCTGGCGATCAATCCGAAGATCAAGATTCTGGCTTCACCGTGGTCGGCTCCGTTGTGGATGAAGACGAGCGGCGTTGCGCGTGGCGGTGTGCTGAAGCCGGAGTACTTCGAAGCGTATGCGCTGTACTTCGTGAAGTACGTCCAGGCGATGAAGGCCGAAGGGATCACGATTGACGCGCTGACGGTGCAGAACGAACCGTTGAACGAGAAGAACACGCCGAGCATGCTGATGCTGGAGTCGGAGCTCGGGGATTTTATCGAGAACGACCTGGGGCCGGCGTTTCAGAAGGCGGGAATCAAGACGAAGATTGTTCTGTACGATCACAACCTCGATCATCCGATGTATCCGCTGTCGATCCTGAAGGACAAGAAGGCGAACAAGTATATCGATGGCACGGGGTTCCATTTGTACGGCGGAACCGTGGAGGCGTTCGACCAGGTGCACAACGCGTTTCCGAAGAAGAACCTTTACTTCACGGAGCAGTCGGTCAACGACAGGCGCGATGCGACGCAGATGAATGTCGCGCGGCCGGTGGCGAGGATTGTGATTGGAGCGACCCGGCATTGGAGCAAGAATGTCCTGTTGTGGAATCTTGCAGCAGACCCGCAGGCGGGACCGCACACGAACGAAGGTGGATGCGCGGGCTGCTATGGCGCATTGACGATCGACGGCAGCAACGTAACTCGGCTGGTGGCTTATTACGTGCTGGCGCATGCTTCCAAATTTGTTCCAGATGGCTCAGTGCGAATTGATTCGGAGCCTTCCTCAGATGCGCTGCCGAACGTGGCGTTCCGGACGCCGCAGGGAAAGATAGTGTTGCTAGTGGCGAATACGGGTTCGGCCGAGGTGGACTTCAGTGTGCGGTTTCACGGAAAGACGTTGAAGACGTCGCTGAGCGCGGGTGCGGTGGGAACGTACGTCTGGTAAGGCCAACCAAGATTGGGTGAGGACGGTATGAATTTGAAGAGATGGTTTTGTGTGATTGCTGGTGCGGCAATGGTCGCCGCGCCAGTTTCGTTGCTTGCGCAGTCCGCTTCGTTCTACCGGTTGCGGCTGGAGGATAAGAAGGCCGTCTACCTGACTCGCAATGATGGCGGACTGCACGGCGATGGTGTCGGCGGACGATACGGACGCGATTCAGGCGGCGATCAATAAGGTGCAGGAGACCACGGGGCAGGGGATTGTGTTTGTGCCAGATGGCCGGTATCGCCTGTCCAAGACGGTGTTTCTGTGGCCGGGGATTCGGCTGATTGGCTGGGGAGCGCATCGTCCTGTGTTTGCGCTGGGAAAGAATACGCCGGGATATCAGCAGGGCATGGGGTACATGCTGATGTTTACGGGCGGCCGTCCGCGAAACAGTGCAGCGCCGCTGCGGCAGGGAAGGCCGCAGAGGCCGATAGAAGGAGTAGTGCCGCTGAACCCAGCGATTCCGGACGCGAACCCGGGGACGTTTTATTCGGCGGTGAGCAATATCGATTTTGATATTGAAGAGGGAAATCCGGCGGCGGTGGGTATTCGATTTCACGCCGCGCAGCATTGCTATCTTGCGCACATGGATTTTCACATTGGGTCAGGGCTGGCGGCGCTACATGATGTTGGCAACGAGGCCGAGGACCTGCACTTCTATGGTGGGCAGTACGGCATTATGACGCGCAAGCCTTCGCCGGGATGGCAGTTTACGCTGCTGGACGCGACGTTTGAAGGACAGAGCCAGGCGGCGATTAAGGAGCATGAGGCTGGGCTGACGCTGATTCGCGCGCACATCAGCAAGACGCCGACGGCGATATCGATTGATCCGAACTATTCAGAGGAGTTGTGGGTGAAGGACTCTCGCTTCGAGGATATCTCGGGGCCCGCGGTGATTGTGAGCAACGAGAACGGGTTGCGGACTGAGATCAATCTTGAAGGTGTTGTGTGCAGGCATGTGCCGGTGTTTTTAGGTTTCCGTGAGAGCGGGAGGAAGCTGGAGGGGCGCGGCGAGATCTATCGTGTGAACGCGCTGACGCATGGGCTGACGTTTGAGACTGGCGCGACGCAGGGCGAGGTGAAGACGAGCTATGACGCATCGGCGTTGAAGGAGATGCCCACGCCTGTTGTTTCGGATATTCCCGCGTTGCCATCACAGGATACGTGGGTAAATCTGCAGGACCTGGGTGCGAAGGGCGATTCGACAACGGATGATACGGCGGCGATTCGTAAGGCGGTTTCGGAGCACAAGACGATCTATATTCCGAGTGGTCGGTATATTGTTACCGACACAATTACATTAAGGCCGGACACGGTGCTGATTGGGCTGAATCCGACGACGACGCAGTTCGATATTCCGGATTCGACGCCGGCGTTCCAGGGGCCGGGTTCGCCGAAGCCGCTGCTGGAGACGCCGAAGGGCGGTACGAATATTGTTACCGGCATTGGACTTTATACGAACGGCATCAACAGCCGCGCTGTCGGTGCGAAGTGGATGGCGGGTAAGGATTCGCTGATGGACGATGTGCGGTTTCTGGGTGGGCATGGAACGACGCTGCCTGGTGTCGCGTTCAATACGATCTACAACAATACGCATACGGCGGATACGGATATCAATCGCCGATGGGACAGCCAGTATCCGAGCCTTTGGGTGACGGATGGTGGTGGCGGCACGTTTGCGAATATATGGACGCCGACGACGTTTGCGCAGGCGGGAATGTTTATCTCGAACACGACCACTTCAGGGCGTGTATATGAGCTTTCGAGCGAGCACCATGTGCGGAATGAGGTGAAGCTCGATCATGTTTCGAACTGGCAGATCTATGCGTTGCAGACGGAGGAGGAGCGCGGGGAGGGGCCGTTCTGTCTGCCGCTGTGGATTGAGCACTCGAGCAATGTGACGATTGCGAACTTTCATGGCTATCGCGTGGTGAGCAGCTACCAACCGTTTCTGAATGCTGTGCATGTAGCGGATTCGAAGGACATTCGTTTTCGCAATGTGCATGTGTATGGCGATAACAAGGTGTCGTTCGATAATTCGCTGGTGATTGACGGGCCGGTGCAGCAGATGATTCGCAATCGCGAGTTTGCGGCGCTGACGGTGGATACTTCGGCGAAGGCAGTCGTGGCGAAGCAGAAGCGTTCCGTACTGGCGAATGGCGCGAAGGTGGAGCGGTTGACGGACGGCTTTTACAACATCTCGGGCGCGGCGGTTGATAGTGCGGGGCAGTTGTACTTCGTGGATGCGCACTGGCAGAGGATTTATCGCTGGTTCCCGGATGAGCGCAGGGCGGCGATTGTGCGAGATAGTCCTCTGGATCCCGTGCAACTGGCATTTGATAAGGCTGGGAACCTGATGGTGGTGTCGTATGGAGGGACGGGCACGGTGTACTGGTTCAAGCCGGATGCACTGGACCAGGACGTTACGCTTATAAAGCCCCAGCCAAGTGCGCTGCGTGAAGGGATGACGCCGGTGCTGCCGGTGAACTACTGGCGGAATGAGAATGATTTTGTGGCGGCGGTGCCGGTGAAGAGGCCGTATCAGTTTGTGTCGCCGGATGGGACGACCTTCATACCTGCGGGCGAGGATTTTGTTACGGGTGCTCTGTACTACGGCACGAAGATGGCGGATGTTTTGCGCGCGTTCAGCCTGGGTAAGCCGAAGGAGGGCAAACCGTTTTTTGTGAGCGACGAGAGCGCGCAGAAGACTTATTCGGCGAATGTGGCGGCGGATGGGACGCTGACGGATGTAAAGCTGTTCGCGGATTGCGGTGGAGAGAATGTCGCGCAGGATGATGCCGGGAATGTGTACATCGCTGCGGGACAGATCTATGTCTACTCCCACGAGGGAGAACTTATCGACACGATCGATGTGCCGGAGCGGCCGATCAACCTTGCCTTTGGGGGCAAGGATGGGAAGACGCTGTACATTCTTGCGCGGACTTCGCTTTACAGTGTGGAGACGAAGGCGAAGGGTTTGTAGCAGGTTAGTGCGATGAGATCTTTACGAGCACGAGAGCGTTAGGTTCGAGCGTGAGTGCTAGTTGTCCGTTGGTGAGGTGCGTCTCTTCGGGAGCGGAGAGAGCGGTCTCGCGATTGAGTTGCTCGACTTGCGTGGGCGTTGGGTAGGTGGGCTTGCCCATGGCGGCGTACTTAGGGAGGACGTTGCCATGTTCGTTGTCTACGCGCTGGATGATGGCGCGCGCGCTCGGTGGTGCGTTGCGAATTGCGAGCGTGATGGTGCTGGCGTGTGATTTGCTTAGGATGCCAGGCGAGGGATCAACGAGATTCCAGGCGGCGATGATGAGCGAGCCATCGGATGATTTTGTGACGATGGCGTTTGATGATGCGTTAGCGATGCGCTTGTCGCCTAGTTGGTGAAGCAGCGAGAAGCCATAGTAGCTGGGCTTGTTGATGCCGAACTCGGCGCGGAGGCCGAACTGGCCGATGAAGGGGCGCGGGCCGGGGCCGCCCTCTTCGAAGACATCGGAGAAGGTCCAGAAGGACATCATGTCGACGAGACCGTCGCACTGGCGGATGGTGTTGGCGAGAGCGGGGCCGACGTATGTGGTGTCGCGGGATTCGTCGTGGCCGGGTACGTTCCATTCGGTCCAGAAGAGTGGCATGGTGGGTTTGCCTGCGGCCTTCATTTCATTGCGGACTTTGGTGATGGCGCGGCAGACGCGCTGGTCCATAGGGAGATCGACGGGTACGTTGTCAGCGGGCGAGAACATGTTTTCGATGGTGTCGTCGGCGTAGCCGTGACTGGAGACGAAGTCGACGGGGACTTTGTTGTCGAGTGGTGTGCTTGAGAAAAGCATCGACCCATTGGGCGGCGGCGGTGGCGGGGCCTCCGACGCGGAGGCGCGGGCTGACGACTTTTAGATCGCGGGCGGTATGGTCGTAGAGCTCGAAGTAGCTGCGCTGGTTAGGGACGCCTCCCCAGAAGTCGATGTTGGGCTCGTTCCAGACTTCGAAGTACCACTGCGAGACTTCGTCGATGCCGTACCGTTCGACGAGGTTGCGGGCGAAGGCGGTGATGAGGCCGTCCCACTTCTCGTAGGACTTGGGTGGCGAGACGTTGGGCTTGTACCAGAAGGGATGCAAGGCGTCAGGGTTGAAGGCTAGCTTTTTGGGCATGAAGCTGATCTCGACGACAGGTCGTACGCCGCGGGCGAGGAGACCGTCGTAGATCTGATTAATGTAGGCGAAGTTGTAGACGGGGTTCCCGTGCTCGTCTTCGTTGTAGACGCCGAGCTCGTCGTGAAGGATGGCGTGAAAGCGGACGTATCGGAAGTCGGTGATCTGCTTTACTGCGACGAGATCACTGCGGTAGCTGTCACGGAGTGCGAGTGCAGCGCGGCCTGAGCCGAACATCTGCTCCCAGAAATGGGGGAAGGGAGTGGTCGCGGCGTTGGCGTCGATCTCGATGCGCTCCTGTGCGCGAAGGTGAGTTGTACAAGAGAGAGTGAAAAGAATGATGAGGGCAGGAAGCGCTCGGAGGTTTGTGCGACGCATGCGAAACTCCTGTGCGGAGGACATGAAGAAGGAGCGCTGCGCGAGCGCTCCTTCTAGAGGAAAGATCATTCAACCTTAGAAGCTGAAGCGGGCCTGGAATTCAATCGTGCGCGCTCCGAGGGCCTGGCTTGATTGTCCGAAGGTGTTGCTGGTGATCTGGGTATTGCCGTCGCCGGTGTTGAACGGAGTCAGATTTGTCTGGTTGAAGATGTTAAAGAACATGGCTCGGATGGTAAGGCCTGAGTTCTCGCCGAGGAACTTGTTGCTGGGGATGCCAAACCTCTTCTGGACATCCATGTCGGTATCAAAGTAGTTGGGCCCGTGGAGGCCGTTGCGGCCTACTCCGGGGGGCGGAGGAGCGCCGGTTGTGGGGTAGGTTGGAACGGTGAAGTACGCGAGGCCGCCGCGCGGGAACTGACCGCCGGTGCGCTTGAAGGTGTCGTTGCTGGTGTCGCCGGTGCCGCGAGCAATTTGTGCGCCGGGACGCAGCGTGCAGTATCCGCTTCCAACATAGACGACGTTGCAGCCTGTGTTGGTGTAGACAGGAGTCCATGGGAAGCCGGTGTGGTATTGAATGATTCCGCTGAACTGGATTCCTCCGAATATACCTTCGAGGAGCCTATTGCCATGGAAGAGGATGGGTGAATAGGTGCCGAAGAGTTTTGCGTTGTGGGTGACATCGTAGTCAGCCCGACCATAAGCGTAGCGATTGTCGTAGGGGTATTGATCGATGTAGTAATCCTGCGATCCGCTGTCCATGATCCTGCCCCAGCGATATTGCGCGTTCATGGAGAAGCTGCGAGCGAAGGTGTGCCTGACCTCTGCGAGGAAGGCGTGAGAGCTGGCGCTGACGTCGTTGGAGTAATAGCTGAAGGAGTTTACTGCGGGATTGAGATTGGGATAGTAGATCCAGTTCAGGTTGTTCTGTCGCGTGTAATGGCGCGAGATGCTGCCCTGATAGCCGGCGCTGAGAATCCAGCGCTGCGTGAGAGCATATTCCACGCCCAGCGACATTTTGTAGGTCAGTGGTGTAGGAAGATCCTGCTGGATTGCCTGGAGTCCGATGGGCGCGCCGCCAACCGGCAAGCCGTTGGGCCCGAATGGGACTTTTGCCGCTGGGTTAGAGGGATATCCGTTGAGATCGGTGGGACTGCCTGAAGCGGCATACAGAAGGCCCGGGCAGTTGGCCAAAGCGGTGTCGGTACATGCTGCGCTGAGACTTGTAACCAGCGGAGGATTTGAACGTCCATTGAGAGTGATGGCTTCCTGCATGCGGTTATAAGCGATGCCAAAGCCTCCGCGCACAACGGCGAGATGCGTCGATGCAGGATTGATTGCATAGGCGAAGCCAAGCTGTGGACCCCAGTTGTTCTTGCTGGTCTTGAAGAGATCGCCACCGGTTTTGATAGATGCTCCGGTCAGAGTCTGTGTCCCGGTACCGAGGACGACGTTGCTGATGTTTCCATTCTTCTCGGTGATGGGCGTGAAGTACTCCCAACGCATGCCGAGATTCACAGTTAGAAAAGCATTGACGCGCCAATCGTCCTGAACGTAGCCAGCATAGATGTTGGAGCGGATGTACTTCGTCGCAGAGGTTGGCGTACCTGTGCGCGGATCGAAAGACCCGTTTTCGAGGCGGGGCTTGTCGCTGGCAAATTCCCACAGGTTGCGGAAGGTGTAAGAGGGAATGGCGGCGTAGGTCTGGGTATCGTTGTCGAGCTCACGATAACCGTCGAAGCCGAAGCGAATGTTGTGCGAGCCCCATGTCTTCGTCAAGTTGTCGCGAACGTTATAGGTGGTTTGGGCAAAGTTGCCGGGACCGGGCGCGCCGAAGTACTGAAAGTCGTTGGTATCGATTCCGCCCATGGTATCGAGCTTGCCCTGAGGCAGACCGAATGGCTCTTGGGGATTGGTAGCTACTTCGTTGAAGTACCAGCGGACACCGTTGAGGCGAAATTCATTCAACAGCGATGGCGTAAAGATGTGGTTCCAAAGGGCGGCATGCGAGTAGGCCAGACGGGGCGAGTTCCAGAGATTCGCAGTGCGATTAGGGCCGTTGAAGAAAGTGCTGGAAGTCGGTACCCAATAAATTGTGTAGGCGATAAGGTCGCGAGGGTTGAGCTGCCAATCGAGCCGCCCGTTGAACTGCTGAGCGGTGTTGTTGCTCGGGCTGATGGTGTTTACGCGGAATAGATCCGGTACACCGTCGAAGCCTCCCCCGATGCCGGGTTGCGTGTTGCTCACATAGGTGGGGTCAGCTGTTCGCAGCGGTGTCTTGAGCGGTGATCCGACATCAAGCGCTGTGCCGCCGTTGTAGGACACAGTGCGGCAATAGGCCGGGCTTAGATTGACAAAGGCGCAGTTAGAGTTGGGATCGATGGCAGCATAGTTCACACTCTCGCCGGGGTATCCGGCGATTGCGGCCGAGACGCCGCCGTTCTTCGCAATCAGTTGGTCAAACGCCGGTGTTTCGTACCAGTGAGTCGCCTGCGACTGTCCGCTGTTGCGGAGCTCTTCATAGGAAAAGAAGAAAAAGATGCGGTTCTTCCAGATGGGCCCGCCGATGCTCCCGCCGAGCTGATTGAAGCGGTTGTTATCGCGCTGCAAGGTCTTTGTGTTGTCGGCGCTGGATCGCGAACCGGGGCCGTTGTACCTCTGATAGGCGTTGAGGCCGGGGCGGTGAAATTTAAAGAATGCGCTGCCATGAAAGTCGTTGGTGCCGTTTTTTGAAACGACGAGCACCTGGGCTCCGCTGTTGCGGCCGTAGGTTGCATCGTAGGGGCTAGTCTGGGTTTGAACTTCCTTTACCGATTCTTCGTTGGGAGTGATGACTGCGCCACCGCCCCATGCGAGTGAGTTCACCTGACTGCCGTCGATCTGGAAGGAATTACCCGAGGTGCGGACACCGTTGGCCTGAGTCTGCGCGCGGTTTTCCACCTGGAACACGCTTCCGGTGGAAGAGCTTCCGCCGATGCCTCCGTTGCCGGGAAGCGAATAACTGCCGCCGCCGCCGCTTTGAGAGCCATCACCGAGTGCGCCGGGTGTGAGCCGCAGTAACTGATATGGATCGCGGTTTGAGGATGGAAGTGCTTGAAGATCCTTGCTGGTAATGGTCCCTGCGATAGTTGCGTTGGCGGTGTTGATTGCGGGAGAGGTGTCGGTGACTGTGACCGTTTGTGATCCGCCCTCCGCGCCAAGCGTGACGTTTAGGCCCTGCATGGTTTCGCCGGAGACATTTACGTTGTCGATGATGCGCTTGGCGAAGCCCTGGGCCTCTACCGTAACCGTGTAACCCGCCGGAGCGAGGCGATTGAAGGTATAGGTGCCAGCGCCGTCCGTCTTCACGGTTTGTGTTTGATTGGTCTCTTTGTCGAGAATCGTCACTGAGGCGTCGGGGATGACGGCCCCGCTCGAGTCGGTAACTGTGCCTTGGAGGCCGGCACGGTATTGCGCGCTGGCGGAACGCGCAGGAACGAGCGCGCACGCTAGAAGAACGACGAAGATAAATGGACGGAAGAGCTGACTTGTAAAGGTTGGGTGGTAGATCTGCTGCGTCTTCATCACGGGCTCCTGAAAGCGGAGCGGCCTACGTTCACGACCGGAACTCCGGGTTGGTCTATGTCGGGTCAGAGCAACGTTTCTTTGGAACGTCTGCTGACTCACAAGGTGGCCGCTGTTGCAAAGCGGCTCATCGCCAAACCTGAGAGAACCTGATCAACTACCCGAAATCAAACAACGATTACAACTCGGCCTCCGCGACCTCGAGGTCTGCGGACGTAAACGGTATGGATTCTTCACATACAGAGATGCAGAAAATCAACTTAGCGGTGAGGATGTCCGGCGGAAGATTTTTTCGCGATCGCGTAAGTTGTAGAAAATATTGGTTTCGTTCTGCTGTACGCTGTTCGTGAGCGGGCGGTGAGGTGGGGTTTCGTGTCCGGCTATCCAAAATGGTGCGAGGTGCGGTTGAATGCGGGAAGTTTACGGAGAAGACCCGGCGGTATTTTGTGCGGTTACAAGGAGGAGGACGAGGGGACGCCGAGCCGCGGTACTGGTTGCGCTGATGTTGTGTGTGCTGCCGGTGATGTATGCGCAAGAACAGACTTCACGTGCCATAGATCGCGACCTGATGGAGGTGTCGGTTGAAGGACTGCATCATCTGTATGCGCAGCATCGTTACACCGTGACGCAGGTGACCCAGTGGTACCTCGACCGCATCGCGCGCTACGACGGGACGTATCGGGCGTTGCTCTATGTCGATACAAAGGGAGCGCTCGCACGGGCTGCGGAGGAGGATGGGTCGCCTGCGTCAGCCGAGCACGGCGCCTTGTGGGGAGTTCCAATCGTTATTAAGGCGAACACGAGCGTGAAGGGCTGGGTAACGAGCGCGGGGTGGAAGGGCTACACGATTCCGGGCAAGGAGCTGATCTCGCCCCGCGATGCCCTTGTTGTGGAGCGGCTTCGTGCAGCGGGAGCGATTCTGTTGGGGCAGACGAACATGCCGGACTTCGCGGCGAGCGATACCAATATCAGCACAGCAGGAGGCAGGACTGGCGACGCCTATGACGTGCGCTTCTCTCCGGGAGGTTCGTCAGGCGGAACTGCGACTGCTGTAGCAGCGAACTTTGCTGTACTGGGCACGGGAACGGACACGGCAAACTCGATCCGGCAGCCAGCGGCAAACAACAGCCTGGTGGGTATGCTGCCTACCCGCGGGCTTACGAGCATTGCGGGAATTCATCCGCTCGATTGGCTGCGAGACAACACGGGTCCGCTTGCGCGTGATGCAACCAGCGCGTCGATTGCGCTTGAGGTGATGCAGGGGGAAGACCCGCTGGATGCGTGGACGAAGGGCTCGGCTGCGAAGGCAGAGAAGACTCCGTACACGAAGTATCTGAAGAAGGACGCGCTGAAAGGGAAGCGATTTGCCGTGCCGTGGTTTGTGCTTGAGGGATCGCCGAATGTTTACGGCAACGGGCCGGATGCTCCACCGCTGGCCGGGGGCGTTGTGCCGGAGACGCGTGCTGCATTAATGAAGGCGATCGAGCAGATGCGTGCAGCGGGAGCGACGGTGATCATCGACAAGGAGATTCTGCCGGAGAGCTTCTTCATCACAGCGCGCAAGATGAATACGCGTCCTTATCGGCGGGAGGGCGTTGATCTCTTTCTGCGCGACTTTGGGCCGGCGCAATATCACTCGGTGGCGGAGTATGAGGCGGCGACTGGAGAGACGTTCCCTGCCTTCATGGTCGGCGGCATTCGTCCCGGTAGAGACAGCGGAAGTGCTATGGAACAACAAAAGATCGAGACCGATCCCGAGCGCGAGAAGAACTTCTACGGTCCGCAACGTGAGGCTTTAGCGATCTATGAGGCGACGCTAAAGAAGTGGAAGCTTGACGGCTTTGTTTATCCGGCACTACAGATTCCAACGTATGACGAGACGTTACCCGGCGCTTCGAAGGCGGGTCCTTACAGCGAGACTGGGTGGGTCAATCGCATCGGTGTTCCGGCTATCTCTGTTCCGGGTGGGTTTTATGCAAACGGGCTTCCGTTTGGACTTGAGATATCCGGTGTGCGCTGGCATGACGGGGATTTGCTGGGCTACGGGTACGCGTACGAGCAGGCGACGCACAATCGTCGGTTGCCAAAGCTGGTGGAAGGTAGGCGGCAATAACAGTGCGGCGAGAGGTGCGATGAGTTGCGTGCTGGCGATTAGTGCTTCAGCGCCTTGCCTGCGAGGGTTGTTGTTAGGCTTCCTTCGTCGATTGCCAGACGACCATTGACGGCGAGATAACGCACTCCGGTGGCGAGTACGCGCGGCGACTCATACGTGGCTTGCTCCTGAAATGCCTTTGGGTCGAAGACAAGGACGTCTGCGAAGTAGCCCGGCTTGAGCAGACCGCGATCCTTGAGACCGAGCGTTTCAGCGGGGAGAGAGGTGCTGGAACGAACAGCTGCTTCGAGTGAGATGACGTGTCTCTGGTAGACGTAGTCGTGAATCTTGCGCGGATAGGTGCCGTACTTGCGCGGATGTCCTTCGGAGCCGTCCGAGCAGGTCATCACCCATGGCTGACGCATGAAGGCTTCAATGTCCTTCTCTTTCATATTGAATGAGGCGACAGCGGAGCCTCCGGACTTGATGATTTCAATCGCCGCATCGACAGGTGATTGATTTCGTTCTTTCGCGATTGCGGCGAGTGTCTTGCCGGTGATGCTCTTGTCGCGAGGAGCGGTCATCAGAAGTGAGTCGGCTCCGCCTCGGCGCACGAGGTTCTGATTCATCTCGTTCACGAGTCGCGTATGCACCGCAGGATCGTCGAGATTCTTGAGCAGCGCTCCATCGGCCTCGGCCCAGCGGGGTACCAGCGCTGCCGTAACACTTGTTCCCGATGCGGTGTAGGGATATTGACTTGCGACGACGTTGACTCCCTCGCGTCGCGCATCATCGACTACTTTGATCACGTCAGCGCTTTGGCCCCAGACGTCGGCGCCCAGCGCCTTGATGTGCGAGATCATGACGGTCATGTGTGCCTCGCGGCCGATGCGAATGGTCTCGCGCACAGAGCCGAGCAGGCCGATTGTGTACGAGCTCTCGTCACGCATGTGCGTGTCGTAGATGCCGTCGATACTGCGCGGCTACCTTCGCCAGCTCGATTACTTCCTCCGTGCTGGAGTAGCTGCCGGGGGCGTAGTAGAGCCCGGTTGAGATGCCGATCGCGCCCTGCTGCATCGCGACTTCGACAAGATGTTTCATCTGGGCGAGTTGTTCGTCGGTCGGCTTGGCGTCAGACATCTTCATGACTTCGCCGCGAACCGTGCCCTGGCCGATGAACAGCGCTCCGTTCGTCCCGATGCCCTGGCGCTCCCACTTTGCGAGTGTTGCGCCGATCTCTTTCGGGCTGTCGCCGTCGTTTCCGGTGGCCACTGTTGTCACACCTTGCATGAGGTAGGCATCATTACGGCTGCGCTTCGGGTCAGAGAGGTCTCCTGCAGTGTGGGTGTGCGGGTCGATGAATCCCGGAGCAACGACCAGTCCGGTGGCGTCGATCACGCGCGTGGCTTGCTTGCCGGTGCTGGAGCCGATGAAGACGACGCGATCGCCTGCGATGCCGATGTCAGCTTTTTGCGCGGGAGAGCCCGAGCCGTCGACTACCGAGCCACCACGAATGATAAGGTCGAGCTTCTGTGCCGTGGCAAGGCATGACGAACTCAGCAGGAGCGCGGCCACCATCGTTTGAATCGGTCTCAATGTTTTTTCTCCTTGGTAGCGGCGGGCGGTGATGACATCAGGTGACGTTGAAAAAAATCTGCTTCTGCGGTGTAGGCCGCGAGCCACGAGCGATGCAGAAGGAAGCCGTGTATCTCGTCGGGGAAGACCAGCTCTTCGTATTGGATCCCGTGCTTGCTGAGTTCGCGCGATAGGGATACGGTTTGCGAGAACGGAACGTTGCGGTCGTCATCGCCCTGGATCAGAAGTACGGGTGAGCGCCACGTCGACATGTAGGCCATGGGCGAGGACTCCCACGAAGTCTTGAGCGTGCGCGCATCTGCTTCAGGATCGTGCGAGGGTCGCCAGCTTGCGGGACGCTGCCACTGGTGGACGCCGTGCATATCGACCCCGGCGGCAAAGATGTCGGAGTTGCGCGCCAAGGCGAGTGCGGTCATGAAGCCGCCGTAGCTGCCTCCCCACACACCAATGCGAGCAGGATCGACATCGGCCCGGTGCTGCAGATAGTGGCCGGTTCCCAAGATGTCGAAGTACTCGCTCGCTCCGTCGCGGCCATAGTGCTCAGCTTCGCGGAAGTCGAGGCCATAGCCGATACCGCTGCGATAGTTGACGGACAACACGATGTAGCCCTGACTCACGAGATACTGATTCATCGCGTAGGCATTTGAGTAGTACTGCATGGTGTGAAAGCCCAGCATCATCTGCCGCCGTGAACCGCCATGAAAGAAGACGAGCGCGGGATGCCGTTTGCCGTCGTGGATATTTGCAGGAAGGAATAGCTGTCCGTGGATCTGCAGGCCGTCGGATGCAGGAAAGATGACCTGCTCAGGTGCGACGAACTTCGCTCCGGGATATGTAGATGGGACAAGCTGCGGCGTGAGATCCGCGAGCGCGCCTTGAGGATTTAGCAATGCAGGCCTGAGCGGGGTATGAACGTCCGAGCGCAGCAAGATAATGCCGGCTCCTGTATCAACGGGCGAAACCTCGATTCCTGCGCCGCTCGTCAGCGCCTTCGGCTTGCCTCCCGAGGTGGCAACGCTCCAGACGTGGCGGCGATCGATGTCGTCCTGGTTTGAAGCGTAGATGATGCTCTTTCCATCTGTCGTAAGACGCGCGTCATCGACTTCGAAGTCGCCCGGCGTCAGCAACTCTGCCTTGCCGCCGGTCACCGGTATTGAATAGAGATGCGACCAGCCATCGGCCTCCCATGGAAAGACGAGACGGCCATCGGCGCTCCACAATAACTCCGTTCCGTGAACCTCGCGAAAGGCGCTACCGCGTCCTGCCGTTGCCGTCCATACGGCGTGGCCGGTGCCTGTCGCAGCATCGGCGACCTCGATCGACCAGGGGATCGCGGTTCGGCGGTTGTATGTAGCCCCCTCGGGCAGACCGGGCTCTCGAATGAAAGCGACCTGTCGGCTGTCGGGAGACCATGCGGGCTGGCTGTCGCTCGCGGTGCCGGGGTCGAGGTAGAGCAGTGTCTTTGTGGCGATATCGTAGATGCCGATGAAGCCGTGATCGCCGCGATCGCTGGCGAAGGCGAGCGCATGTCCATCGGGAGCCCACGCGAGTGAGCTGATGTCGCCGCGCGCGTGAAACATGAGCTTAGCCTTTGCAGCGTCAGGCGCGAGGCCTACAGCCCATACCTGTCCGTGCGATAGAAAGGCAGCCTGATCGCCTTTGGGAGAGACGGCAGGAGAGTGTCCCTCGCCGATCTTGCGTGGTTCGCCACCAGCGGCTGGAATAAGGTAGATGTTCTGCGAGACACCTTCCGCGGCATGTGTGGGGTTCGGATCGGGTCTGCCGGGCCACTCTGAGTCGCCACCGCGCACGTAGAGGACCTGCTGCGCGTCTGGCGTCCATGCGATGTCGTACATCTCCTGGCCGTCATCGTCGTTGTAAGCGGTCAGTTGAGTAGCCGCGAATTTACCCGCTCCGTCTGGTTTTGCCACCCACAGGTTGCGTCTTCCCTGCAGGCTTTCCATCCACGCCACTCTGTTGGATACCGGGCTCGGCACAAGGTCTGTGGCGAAAGGAGCGCTCAGCGCCTGCTCAAGAGTAAAGTTCTGGCCACGGGCGGATTGCACCAGCAGACACGCGAATGCTGTTCCAAGAACAGCAGTACTCAACTTCATGGAAGACCTCGAAGGGGCTGCAGATTTCGGCCTCGGCGTGCAGGCGGCAGCGAATCTTTATGGAGAAAGGGTACTCGATTGAGCGCTTCTCTTCATCTCTTTATGAGGCCAAGTGGCTGAGATGCCGTTATGTCTTGGGCACACTCCGCTGAAAGACCGCGGAGTTGTCATCGGAGTAGACCATCGTCCATCCTGCAAGCGGCAGAACCTGCACCATGGGAGAGGTGCGGGCAAGCAGGCAGAAATTGATCTTGTACTTGTCCAGCAGTTTGTTTGGTGGTTCCTGCAGGGTTGCCCAGTTGCCGAACTCTCTGAAGACGCCGGTTGCTTCAAACACGTCGGCTCGACCATCGATAAAGACCGGATACTCTGGAGCCGCCCAGATGAGGTAGCCGCCATAGACGTATTCATTCAGCATTGGGCCTGAGATGTGCTTCGATTTGAGAAACTCAACCGCCTTTACGGGGCTTTGCTTCGCTACCAGTGAGTTGAGAAAAGGCTTGCCGGGAAACGCAAAATAGATAGCGATGAACGAAGCGATGATCAGGACCGCATTGGGAACTGGGTGGTCCCGATAGACGTCGTAGTTGTCCCACTCCTCCTTCAAGAGTCGCGAGAGAATCGGCGCGGCAAGGATGCCAAAGGCAAAGACCATGCGTTCGTGACTGGCTGCCAGCCATGTTCCCATAGCAAGGATGAGCACTTCCTCCCAAAGAAGCTCCTGGCAACGAACGATGACCATCAGAAGAGACACTGCAATTACGGCCACAAGAGCGAAGGCCCGCGGATCGCCGAAGCTGAGAGGCTTCCACTCATCCACCGCGCTAAGACCCAACGGCTGGTGCAGGAGAGTATCAATCGGATAGAAGACCTGGCCTGGCCCAATAGGGTTCAGGAACAGCGCTGCAATCGATAGCAGGAATGCGTAGGCGAGGGTTCGTCGAACCCGTGGATCCCATGACGGCGATACGAGCAGGCCCGCCTGGAAACGAAAGAACGAGCCGGCAAGAATGACTCCCGCAACCAGAAGACCGAGGAAGAATGATCCGTGTGTGTTCACCCAGATGGCGAAGAGCACAGGCAGGCCCCAGAACCAGCGTGGATTGCGCGTTCGCCCCAGATGCAACAGGATTAGCTCGACGATCAGGAAGATGTACCCGAACACCTGCGGCCTGATTCCCAGACCCATGGTTGAAAACAGCCATATGACGAGACCTCCGACAAAGGAGATCTTCGCGTTTCCTGAGTACAGCCAACACAGGCAATAGCCGGCGATCAGCAGGACCGAGCCAAGGATGCACAGCAGCGCCATCAGTCCCGGGTAGCCGGCTGCTTTGTAAGCGCCGTAGATAACAAACTGGGGGAGCCATTCGTGGGGAATGTAGCTGTGATGGCCTGTCGTGAAGGAGAAGAGGTCGGTCCGGGGAATGGTGTGGGTGGTCCAGATGATCTCACCCATCTTCAAGTGCCACCACATGTCCGGATCGTCAAAGCGCAGCCGCACCGTGATCACTGCAAGAACAGAGAGGAGAGAAGCCAGCATCGCCGGAAAGGAGAAGATCCTTCGTATCGGATGAATCGTTGTCACGAAGGGAGCCCGTTCTGCTGTTGCCGGCGTGTTCATCACGCAGATTCTACTTCCGCGTGACCTCCGTCGATAGCAAGTTCAGCATCGGAGATCCCGTCGGGTTCGGCCACACGGATCAAGCGGTGAAGGTAAGCTCGGGAGATATTGAGGCTCCGCGCTGCCAGCGTCTTGTTTCCGTGGTTCTCGCGCAGCGCCGTTGTCGCCAGCTTGATCTTGTAGCTGCGCAACTGCCGCTCAAACGATCCAGAGGGTTCGTAGTCCTCAATGTTGAGAACCACGTTCTCCTCCTGAATTCTGACCGGGAGATCTTCCATGGTCAGGGTGTCGCCCGGAGAAACAATGATCGCCTGCTGGATGACATTCTCGAGTTCGCGCACATTCCCGGGCCAGGAATAACCCTGCAGCGCCGTCTGAGCCTGAGGATCGATGTCCACCATGGGCTTTCCATACATTTCAGAGTAATGACGCAGGAAGTACATCGCTATATGCGGGATGTCTTCGGAATGATCGCGAAGCGGCGGGGAATCGATGCCAACTACATTGATTCGGTAATAGAAGTCCTCGCGGAATGACCCCAGTGAGACCTTCTCCCGAAGATTCTGGTGGGTGGCGAAGATCAGCCGCGCCTTCAGAGGAATCAGCTTACTACTGCCGAGCCGGCAGAACTCACGCTGCTGGATAACGCGAAGAAGCTTGACCTGTGTGGAGAGGCTGAGTTCTCCGATCTCATCGAGGAAGAGAGTGCCCTCTCCCGCCTGCTCCAGATAGCCCACGCGGGTACCGACTGTGCCGGTGAATGCTCCCTTCTCGTGGCCGAACAGCTCTGCTTCGATCAGGCTCTCAGGAATAGCTCCACAGCAAACGGCGACGAAAGGCTTGTTTGCGCGAATGCCCATCCGGTGAATCCCGTTCGCGATAAGCTCTTTTCCGGTTCCGCTCTCGCCTGTGACCAAGACGGTAGCGCTGATGTTTGCGACGCGATTCATCAGGTCATACACCCGCTGCATCTGAGGGCTGGAACCGATCATCTGATGTCCGGTCCCCGCTGCCTGTCGTTCCTGAACAGCCTGAATCTCGCGCTTGAGCGCCGCGCTCTCATGCGCTCGTTGAAGAGTTGTCTTGAGATCGCGTATCGAGGGGGGTCTGCGGCAATAGTTGTATGCGCCCAGCCTCACAAGCTCGACCGCGTTGGAGCGAAGGCCGTCGCTTGCCATTACAACCAGTGGCATCTCACCAGCCACGATCTGCTTCGTCACGCGCACTGCTTCGTGCAACGTGTCATGGTAAGCATCCAAGTCAAGTAGTACGAGATCGAACCGGCTGGTATCTAAAAGCCCGTCCATATCAGCGTCGGTGGGTACAAGGCTTGCATCGAACTCATTACCCAAAGCTGAGAGAAGCGACTGCAGAGTACGGTCCTGCGAAGAAAGTCCAATTCGAATCATGTTTCTGGTGCTCCCGGTTCTTGCTGGGTTAAGCCCCTTGCACTACGACTGTCTGAATCAATTAAGCTCTTATGACGCTGTTCTGTCCTTGCTTCAGATCAACCAAGTTGTTGCGTCTATCGAAAACTTTGCGCAAAAAGGATTCTTCTTCCCCTTCAGTGCAAGCTGCCGCTTTCTCTAAAACGCCGCAAAATTGGCTAGAGACTGAGTATTTATCTGATCCACAGGGCAAAGTCGAGACAAATTAGACGTAACTATGGTAATGAGACGCTCCATGTTACTTTGAAGCGTCGTTCGGCAACTGGCTTGCTGAGGCAATTTACATGACTTGGCCGCGGAGTTGGGACCCTCTGTTACTCGCCTCTGCGGTGGCGCTCAGTCGCCTCGCATTTCGTACACGCGAGCTATATGACCTTGATTCGGTGAACTTCGCGCTGGGAATCGCGCGCTTTGACCCTCAGGTCCATCAACCTCACCCACCCGGCTATTTCCTCTACGTTGAGTTAGGCCGTCTGCTCAATTTCTTCACCCATGATGCGAACCTTGCGCTCGTTATCCTGAGCGCTGCCGCCAGTTGCGGGACAATCCTGCTTATCTATTACCTGGCCCTGGAGTGGTTTGACATCAGCACAGCGCGCTTTGCCAGCGCAGTCTTTTTCTTTTCTCCGCTTGGCTGGTTTCATGGCACGGTCGCACTCACCTATGGTGTCGAAGCCTTCTTCTCGGCGCTCATGGGGTATCTGTGTTGGCGGATGGCTCGCGGAACGCCAAGTCTGGCGATCTTCGCAGGCGTGGCCCTGGGGATCTCTGCCGGCATTCGACCATCGTCCCTGGTTTTCCTTGGGCCGCTCTATCTCTACTGCCTCTATTCCAGTCGGCAGCTCACACTGCGGCTGCGACTGGCTGGAATCCTCGTGCTCGCGCTCACCGTCGCTGCCTGGGGCCTGCCAATGCTCTACATGAGTGGCGGTTTCCACGCATACTGGGGAGCCCTTACCTCGTTATGGCGAGTCGTGCCGTCAAAGGAGACGGTCTTCAACTCCTCGCCTGCCACCTCCCTCGCCCGGGCCTGTTTTGTCGCGTTCGTCGCGATGCTGACCTTCGGCACGGCCTTGTTGGTTCTTCCTCGGGTCCTCCTGAGCAGTGCTCATGTTGATCCGAAGAAGAGAAACTTCACGATCGTGTGGGCCGCTCCAGCTGTCTGCTTTTTCACGCTGGTCTTCTTTAAGTTCATCAATAGCGGCTACTTACTCCTGCTCATCGCGCCGGGCTCGGTGTGGCTGGGCTATTGGATTTCGACCTGGTACCAAGCCAGCAGGTGGCGTGCTTCCGGGAAGCTTGCGCTGCTCGGGACATGCCTTGCGATCAACGTCCTGATCTATCTCCAATCGCCGTTTTACTTTTCTTACCGATCGGTTCGGAGCTTCGAAAGACGGTTGGATTCCCTGCGCTCTGCGCTTCCGCAGATGTGCGTGCCCGACGACACTCTTGTGGTCGCCTTCGATTCGCATTTTCTGGGCTATCGCCACGCGGGTTACTATCTCCCGGATTATTTCGTCGTTCAATACCCAGAAGTTAAGCTAAATCAAGGCCCACGTTCATTTGCCATGCATGGCCGGGATACGTTTCTGCTCGAACAGTTGCCGCTGAGCAAGTACAGAAGATTCGTACTGTTCCCGCTGCCAGGCGAAAAGGGGGACCAGTCCTATCTGGCCACGGTCATGGATCTGCTTCCCACAGAGGAACTTAAGACCATCAGGGTGGGTGACCAGCAGTTTGTCGTTGGCCCGATTGCTCTGTTGCCCCGTCTTTTCCCGCATACGCCACAGTTGACCAGTCAGCGTGTGTATCCGTCGATTCACTCATCATTGCAGTATGTAAACAGCCGTGAACACCCTGCGGCCGGGATCGAGCACAAAGCAGCCGATTTGCCCCGATAATTTTGCGGCATCAGTCAGTTACGGCTTTGGATGAGGAATTGCACTGAGTCATGCATTGGAGCTTTGTAGCATATGCATTCCATTAGCTGGTGGCCGACGGTAATTGTTCTGGCAGTAGCCACCATTACCGACCTTCGGAGCCGGAGGATTCCCAACTGGCTGGTGTACCCATTTTTCATTGCGGGTTTCATCGTCTCCGGCTTTACTAGTGGGATTGGCGGTATCGTTCAAAGCCTGGAGGGAATGTGCGTTGGCGCACTCTTCTTTGGGCTGCTGTACTTTCTGGGCGGCATGGGAATGGGAGACGTCAAGCTCTGCGCAGCCATCGGGGTATGGATTGGCCCGTCGCAGATGCTTCTGGCGTTGGTTCTGACCGGCATGGCCGGTGGCCTCATTGCACTTTGTATGGCGGTTGCTGGAGGATTCGTCGGAGAGATGTTCAAGGGCACGGGAGATGTCCTAATCAGTTGGAAGCGCGGGCTTCGTCCACACCCTGAGTTGGTTCTCAGTAATCCGGTGGCGAGAAAGATGCCCTACGCTCCTGCTATTGCCATAGGCACCGTTGTCTCGTTCTTCTCACGGTAGGTCAGACGATGTTTCGGTTATCAAGACCATGGCGAATCTACATTCACCGATCGGAATGAAGCAAGAAGCACGGAGCGGCGAATTTGTGATGTCGACCTCGACCAAGGACACGGACGCGATTGGAAGTAAAACGATCTCCATCGCCTTGATCTCTCCCGAGGAGATGCGAAGGAAGCCGCTCGCTGATGCCTTGGCGGAGTTGCGCGGAAGCGCTACGCGCGAGTTCTCGTCCTACCCGGAGCTGGATGACGTACCCAGGCTTCTTGAGGCGGACTACGACGTCATCATCGTGGAGTTGGACAGCAATCCGGAGTATGCGCTCGACCTCGTGGAGAGCGTTTGTGCCAATAGTTCCGCCACCGTAATGGTTTACTCAGGGCGTGTCTATCCCGACATGCTGGTGCGCTGCATGAGAGCAGGAGCCAGAGAGTTCCTCACCTCGCCAGTCACCGCAGGAGCCATTGCGGAGGCGATGATCCGAGCCGCCGTACGGCGACCGGCGGCTCGGCCTGTCAAAAAGACGAACGGAAAGTTGTTCGTCTTCGTCGGAGCAAAAGGGGGTTCCGGCGCCACAACGATTGCGAGCAACTTTGCCGTTGCTCTGGCGCAGGAAAGCAACCAGAACACGCTACTGATCGATCTGAACCTTCCGCTGGGGGATGTTGCGCTCGAACTCGGGGTTCATTCCGAGTACTCAACGGTAACGGCGCTGCAGGATCATCAGCGTCTGGACTTCAATTTTCTTAATAGCCTGCTGATTAAGCACAGTTCGGGCCTGTCGGTATTGGCGGCTCCCGATCAATACAGTGAGGTCGAAGCATCTGCCGCTTCTGTTGAGAAGCTGCTATCTGTGGCAAGGCAGAACTTCGACTACGTCGTCGTTGATGCAGGATCCAGATTTGGAGCGACCGGCAAAGCACTCTTTGAAAATGGTTCGACTGTGTACCTCGTCACGCAAGTGGGTATCTCGGACCTGCGCAACTCCAACCGACTGATCTCGGAGCTTCTCAAGGCCAGTGGCGCCGAGGTTGAAGTAGTGCTCAATCGCTTCACGCCGCGGTCTCTGGTCATCGACGAGCAAAGCATCACCAAGGCGCTCACAATGCCGGCGCAGTGGAAGATTCCGAATGACTACGCGGCAGCCCGCAGTGCGCAGAACACGGCGACCCCGCTGGCGCTCAAAGACTCACCGATTTCACGTGTGATCCTGCAGATGGCGAGAGCCGCGCGAGGAGCGCCCTCAAACCCGGAGAAGAAGAAGCGGTTCGGCATCTTCGGTTGAAATTCAATGGTTTCGGTAACTGGGGAAATGGGGCTGTATGGATCGTTTGGATCTCGATAAGTTTAAAGCGGAGATACACAAGACGCTGATCTCGAAGCTTGATCTGGAGAAGCTGTCCCGGGTCAACACGAGCCAGGCTCGGCAGGCTGTCGCGGGCATGGTGAGCGAGATCATCGTCGCGCAGCGTGTTCCGTTGAACTTTTCAGAGCAGGCCAAGGTTGAAGCCGAGCTGCTGGACGAGGTCTTCGGTCTGGGACCGCTGGAGCCCTTGCTTGCGGATCCGACCATCTCTGACATCCTGGTCAACGACAAAAACCACGTCTTTATTGAGCGTCGTGGAATTCTTCATCAGGTCGATACCGCTTTTCGAGATGACCGCCATCTGTTGCAGATCATCGATCGCATCGTTTCCCGAGTAGGTCGGCGCGTAGATGAGTCTTCTCCGATGGTCGATGCTCGTCTCCCGGACGGATCTCGTGTCAATGCGATTATCCCTCCACTGGCGCTTGACGGGCCCGCGCTGTCGATTCGCCGTTTCGGAACCGGACCGCTCGCGGCAAATCAGCTGGTCGAACTGAAGAGCATCTCGCCGGAGATGATGGAGGTTCTTACCGCAGCGGTTCGCGCACGCATCAGCATCCTGATCTCCGGAGGAACTGGCGCCGGAAAGACGACCTTCCTCAATATCCTCTCGCAGTACATCCCGAAGAACGAACGCATCGTGACGATCGAGGACGCCGCCGAACTCAGACTGGCTCTCGACAACATCGTGCGTATGGAGACCCGGCCGCCTAACGTTGAGGGCACCGGTGCTGTCCGCCAGCGTCAACTTCTCATCAACAGTCTGCGTATGCGTCCCGATCGCATCATCATCGGTGAGGTTCGTGGCGAGGAAGCCTTCGACATGCTTCAGGCCATGAACACGGGCCACGAAGGATCAATGACTACGATCCACGCGAACACACCCAGGGACGCGCTCACCAGACTTGAATCCATGGTGGCGATGAGCAACCTGAATCTGCCGGAAAAGAGTGTTAGGCAGCAGATCGTCTCGGCGATTTCGATTGTCGTTCAGGTTTCGCGCATGAGCGACGGCAGCCGCAAGGTCGTCAGCATCTCCGAGATTACGGGAATGGAAGAGAACATCGTCAGTATGCAAGATATCTTCACCTTCTCCCGAAAGGGTGTCGGGCCGGACGGCAAGGTTATCGGAACATTCGCGCCAAGCCGTATCCGTCCAAAGTTCCTTGAGCGGTTAAAGGTGTCAGGAATATTCCTGTCGCCTAATCTCTTCGAGCAGACGATGGAAGTGAACTGAAGCATCGAGGAAACGCCGATGTTAGTCATTTTGTTGCTTGTGTTCTTCGGAGTGTTCGTGGTCATCGCTCTGCTGCTGTCGGCTGGAGGCGGAGGCGCTGCTCAACAAGCTGAGCGCGCGAAGGCCAGTCTGGATGCCGCCCTGGCCACCGGCAGAAGGGACGCCAGCGATCAGCTCGTCGATGTTCGCAAGAACGAACTGATGAGTGCGGTTCCGTGGATAAATCGCTGGCTGGTGCGAATCGAGCTTGGTGCGCGTCTCAAGACTCTTCTCAATCAGTCGGGTCTGAAGTGGACTGCAGGCGCGCTCATCATGATGAGTGTCGTCTGCTTCCTTATTCCCGCCTATTTGATCTACACGAGGACAGGAGTCCTTATCTTTGCAATATTGATGGGAATCCTCCTCGGTATGGCCCCCTTTGCCTTTGTTATTCACACCCGCAACAAGCGATTTCAGCAGATTGAGCAGGAATTGCCGGAGGCACTGGATCTGATGGTTAGCGGCCTTCGCGCCGGCCATAGCCTCGTTGCCGCGCTTCGCCTTGTCGCCTACGAGTCTCCCGAGCCAATCAGCAGCGAGTTCCGCATCTGCTTCGACGAACAGAACTATGGCCTTGAACTCAGAACCGCCATGGAAAACCTGGTTAGCCGCGTTCCCCTGCAGGACCTGAGGATCGTTGTCACGGCAATCCTGATCCAAAAAGACAGTGGAGGAAACCTGGCCGAAGTGCTCGACAAGGCCTCCTATGTGATTCGCGAGCGATTCAAGCTGAAGAGGCAGGTGCGCGTTCACACAGCACAGGGAAGACTGACAGGATGGATCCTTTCCTTTCTGCCAATCGCCCTTGGTATTGCACTCTATCTCGCTCAATCCGCAAACGATGAGTCTGTTATGGACTCGCCCTATTGGCGTCAAGCTCCTGATCGCATCAGGCGTCATGACCATAACTGGCACCTTGATCATCCGCAAGATCGTCAACATGGACGTGTAGGAGACTGGATATGGCATTCGTAGCGTTCACATTTCTCGTCATCTTCATCCTGGTCGCCAGCGGTGGTCTCATCCTGTTCTATCGCCAGGCGATGCTCGAGCGTATCTCCGATGTCGTCTCTCCAGAGGGCAGGCGTGGTGGCGGTATGCTCAGCACCCTCCAGCAGACTCGCTCCTCGCTGGGTGGAATGGTGCAACAGTTGGAGAGAGTTCTGCCGAAGAGCCAGGCCGAGGTCTCCGTTATCCAGCAGCGTCTCATCCGGGCTGGATACCGCAAGGATTCCGCAATCAATCTCTTCTATGGAGCGAAGGTCCTGGTCCCCATCGGACTTTGCGTGGTGGCTTTTGTAACCGGGATCGCGAATAACAATCCGTTTTTCGTTTACGCGATTGCATTAGGACTTGGATTCCTCGCCCCGGATTTCTGGCTGGGTAAACGTATCTCCTCACGCCAGGCGGCTATCAAGCGTGGATTACCCGACGTCCTCGATCTACTCGTTATTTGCATCGAGGCCGGTCTCAGCATGGACCAGGCCACCTCTCGAACCGCCGAGGAACTCGACATCGCTCATCCCGCTGTCTGCGACGAACTTAGCATCGTCGTTTTAGAGCAGAGAGCCGGCCGTCCGCGCTCCGAGGCCTGGAAACAATTTGCTGATCGTACCGGGGTGGATAGCGTCCGCAACCTCGTTACTGTACTAGTTCAGTCCGAACAACTGGGAACGAGCGTCGCGAAAACGCTCCGCGTTCATTCCGATACCCTGCGCACCCAGCGTCGGCAAAAAGTGGAGGAGCAAGCTGCAAAGACCACGGTAAAACTGGTCTTTCCACTTGTCTTGTTTATTTTCCCCTCCCTGTTCCTCGTTACCCTGGGCCCGGCAGTCATCATTATGTCGGAGTCTTTCAAACACTACCTCAACTAAACAGAGAAAGAAGGAGAACGAAACGTGGATAACGTAACCATTATTCGGGTCGTAGCCGGAGTGCTGTTCGTCGTCGTACTGGCGTTTTTGATCTATCGCCGGCGTACCCGGGTTCACTAGACTGCGGACCGGCTTGGGGCCGGGTGTCAGTTCTTGGTTCTAGCGCGATGGACGTGCATCTCTGAAAGGGCGCGAAGCATGCAGGTTATGCTGCTCTCTCTTCGGCGCGTCATCAATCTGAAACCGGGACATTCGGCCGTCCCTGCTCCATTGGGGCGCATAGCCCTTGGCAACGATTCGGAGGAACATTGGTTTATTCGAGTGGTTCTCGAGAGACAGATATACCCGGCCTTCAGACAGGAGCCGAAGTCGGGAGGGAGAAGGATGGAACGAAGGACTTATTGCGTTTATAACGAAACGCGCGAATGCTTTCTTAGCTTAAATGTCAGGCCTGCTGACACTATCTTTTCGCGCCTTAAGGGATTCATCGGACGGCTCAGGCTTCGTTCCGATGAAGGGATCTGGGTTGTGCCTTCGCGAGGAGTTCACACCCTGGGCCTGTTATTCCCTCTGGATCTCATCTACCTCGATGGGAACAATCGCGTCATTCACCTTGAAGAGTATTTTCCTTCGTTTCGCATTGGTCCACTTAAAACTCAGGCGGAGAGCGTGCTGGAGTTGCCTACCCACACGATCTACTCCTCGCACACGCAGCACGGCGACCAGCTTGTCATCTGTGTAGCGGAAGATTTAAAGCTGAAACTGCAAAGCGCGGAGACTGTGCCGAGCAATGATGGAGAGTAGTTCGGGCATGCAAGGACGGGTCCTATGAACGGACTGATGAGGTGGCTCAATCGATTAACACTCCGGAATGAACGCACTGACGAGCGCGACGATAGACTGCCGCTTGTCGCTCACTACTGGGACGGGGGCCCTCCCATCGGGCACACAGTTCGTGACATCAGCCGCCGAGGAATGTACCTCTTCACAGAACAACGATGGTATCCCGGAACGCTCGTTATGGTTTCGCTGCAGAGAGAGGACGTAAGCGAAGATGATCCCGATCGCTGTCTCATGGTCAAGGCCAAAGTAGTTCGTCAAGGTTTTGATGGAGTCGGCTTCACCTTTGTTACACCGGATGACCCTGAGCGCATCTCAAGGGAAAACCTTCAGGACGGAGCAGACCGGAAGACAATCGACAGGTTTCTTCGGCGCTTCAACGACGATCGGGGCTCTCTTTCCTTTTAGTCATCTCAGCGGACAGCACCTTTCACTATGAATCTCAACTCACACGCCGAACATGATCGGTATGTGCTGAAGAACGAAAGTACGCCAAACTTTCCACAGAAAAGCTGTCAAGCCCCAAATCTCACAAGTTACTCAAAGTAAACCGCATAGACTTGCCGATCAATTTGTATCGGTTTGTTAGAATGTAAATTGGAATAAGAAAGCCTCCGGTCCGACGGGGGCTTTCGTCTTGTTGGATCGTTCATTTACGCGTAGTTGTCCGGTGCGTTGGAATGAAATCGAGGTACCAGGCTAAACCCTTATAAATGAACACTTGCGCAAAATAAGTGCAGGGGGTTACCACACTTTATTCGGCGGGCTCCTCCGGGATGATGAGCAGAATCTCCACAGCAGCAATCTGCCCATTCTGCTTTGCCGGCCGGAACTGCCACTGCTGCAGAGCATTCAGCACAAACTTTGCCTGCGCGAATCCCGTCGGAAAGACCATCGCCAGTTTCTCGAACCGTCCCGCCAGATTGATGAAGCCGTGAACAATGAGCGCGTCAGAGTTGTAGTCCTCAGAAGCCAAATGAGGCCGCAGGATGTCGAACGGCCACGGTGCCTCCGGCCGAGCAATGTTTCCGGTCACCACCGCATCCGCGGTCGAGCGCGGCAGAGAATACTGCAGAATCCAGTTCTTCTTCGCGCCTACACGAAGATAGACGGTGTAAACCAGCCGCCCTCCCCATATATCCGTAACCTCAGGATACTGGTCCGTCATCGAGGTCCCCACAACTACCACGCCGAACTGCCCATCCTTGGGCATCGCGAGATGCACCAGCGAAGGGATGCCAGTCCCTGTGCCTGCCTGCCCACCAGCCATTCCCACCGTGACGCTACCTGCCGGCCCCCCCCGGTGCCCGCGGTCCCACCAGCTTTTGCGTTGCCCGCGCCGTCTCCCAAGCCGATTCCCGTCTGCGTACTGGCCGGATTTCCTCCGCCGTTTCCAGTAGCAGCCTCAGCGCGTTGCGGCGCCAGCTTATTGGTGTTGTTTCCCTGAGCCGGCTGGTTTGCGAGCGGGATAACGACCGGTCCATCTGCCTGGAGAGGCGACAACGATATCACTCTCGCAGGAGTCGGATTCTCGGCCTTGGCCGCAGACGAAGTCGAAGGGACCTGACTTACGGGCTCAGGGCCGCGGACTACGATCGGTGAAGTCGTGCCCGCTGTCATCATCGGGGTCTGAGCAGCCATCTTGGTCGCAGCGATATTCACGTCCGCTAGCTTGGCTTCGCGGTTGGGCTTGATGATGGCCGGCCGCATCTTGGCCACCGTGGGCTCCTGCTGCGGAGGAGGCACGATCGTCTTGGCGGGAGAGTTCTCGGGGGTCCAAAGCACAGCCATTGGCACCGGAATCTCCTTCGGCAGTAAGAGTTCAGGTGGCGCATCCGGCTGAATGAGAGCCTGGGAGCGTTGCGGAAGATGCGCCTCCTGAACCGGCAGGGAGAGTGGAGCGGGAGACCCACCTCCCTGAGAGGACGCCACATTGTGCGTGGCGGATTGAGCTGCGGCGGGTTCGGCCTGATCGGCAATCTGGGCCGGAGGCCGGGGATACTGAAGTCTCGGTGGATCGAGCACCCTTACGGTGTATCGATCATGGAGGATCTGATCACTCACCTTTGGGAGGTGGCGAAGACCGATAAGGAGCCAAGTGAAAAACAGGCCATGGACCACGAACGAGATGAAAAATGCCGACGGAGCCTTTCTTGGAGGCGGTAACTCCGAAAATAGCGTTACAATTCCGGCTGACTTCATCTAGACCAAGCTCCCAGCAATCTGGCGGTCGATCAGCGTTTGGCTCTCGTGGCTACGCGGTCCGGACAGCCAGGAGAGGTTAGACGATTCTTTCGGAACAGCAATTTGTGGGCCAACCGTCGGCGGTCATAACTTCTGCAGTAGGGCCGCCATAGCCTACAGAGGTGTCTACACGGCTACACAGGCAGTCCAGTTGGTATACAAGGGGTCACACTTCCGGGGGTGCCCATGGTCAAAGAATCTGAATTCGCTCTAGAAGAACACAGTTCTACCTTTGGCACACGAATTGCGAAATAGATTTCTGGAGAGTCTGCCTGCACGGCGACTCGGACAGGCCTGTTCATGAACAAGAGATTGTTGGTCATTCTTCTATGTGCGTTTTTTGTTGCCAGCGCGTGTAGCTTGCTCGTCTACCGTCTGGTTGGAAAACGTCTGGGCGCCGCGCGCCCGAGCGCCAATAAAGTGGTGGTAGCGGCTACGGATATCAAGCTGGGAAGCGTTCTCCGCGAGATAGACCTGAGCACTTCGGAGATATCAGGCAGTCTGCCAAAGGGAGCCATCACTGATCCGAAGGTCGCGATTGGCCGCGGTGTGATCGCGAGCCTTTCCCAGGGTGAACCGATCCTCGAGAGCCGACTAGCCGCTGCAGGTTCAGGGGGAGGGCTTGCCGCGACGATTAGTCCGGGGATGCGTGCCTGCGCTATTAAGGTCGATGACGTTGTCGGCGTCGCCGGATTCGTAACAGCGGGTATGCGTGTGGATGTCCTGATCTCCGGAAATCCTCCCGGTTCGCCCAACCCGAGCGAGGGACCCAAAGTTAAGACTCTCCTTCAAAACATCGAGGTATTGTCGGCCGGCACGGACATCCAGAAGGATGAAGAGGGCAAAGCTAAGTCTGTTCAGGTCGTCAATCTGCTTGTAACTCCGGAGCAGGCGGAAAACCTGAGTCTTGCCAGCAATCAAACCCACATACAACTTGTCCTGAGGAACCCATTGGATACGGAGATCGGTAAGCCTCCGGGATCGATGATGTCGAACCTGTTTTCGGACAAGGGTAGCGTGCCCCCTGCTCCTGTGAAGGTATCCTCTCCCGCCCGGCCCCGGGTCGCTACTGGTCCATCATCAAAGGTTTACCTGGTTCAGGTCTACAACGGATCTAAGAAAACTGAAGAAAAATTCGTTGATGCTGAGGGGAAAGCTGAGGGGAAAAAATAGTGAGAGCAAGTATTTCCATCGCGTGTTTGTGTGTATGTTCGTTAGGGCTCTGCGCGGGATTGACTCTCAAGGCACAGACCCCTGGCACTGGGGTGGCGACACAGGATACAACCAACGATCTTCTGGTTGCGGTCGGAAAGTCTGTGCTTGTGGATAGTGCACGGCCTATCGAGCGAATAGCGGTGGGGGCTGGCGATCTTGCCGAGGCCACGGCAGTGAGCCCTTCAGAGATCATGGTTAACGGCAAGGCCCCAGGTGAGACGACTCTCATCGTCTGGCAGGCAGGTGGTGGACGGCAATTTTTCAACTTGAAGGTGCGCGCCAACGACGCCGCAACAGTTGATAAGCTTGATGGCCTTCGTCGCGAGTTAAGAACCGAGTTTCCAGGACAACCTATGCGGCTCACAGCCGAGGGCGGGACGATCTTTTTGCGCGGCACCGTGAAGGATCTCGAGAGTTCTGATCGTGCCGTTCAGATCGCCTCCTCAGCCGGTAAGGTGGTGAACCTGCTTTACGTCAACGTTCCTCAACGGGAGACGCAGATTCTACTAAAGGTACGCTTCGCGTCTCTTGACCGTACTACAGGCAAAGCACTCGGCATAAACATCTTCAGCACCGGTGCAGGGAATACCATCGGCGCGGTATCGACACAACAGTTTCCTGGTCCATCTCTCACTCTTCCTTCAGGCGGAAATGGAGCAGCCGCTACTGTGTCGCAGCTGCTGAATATCTTTCTCTTTCGGCCGGACCTGAATCTCGGAGCAACGATCCAGGCGTTAGAGCAGAAGGGCGTTTTGCAGGTATTGGCTGAGCCCAATCTCCTTACAACAAATGGGAAACAAGGCAGTTTTCTAGCTGGCGGCCAGTTTCCGTATCCAGTCGTACAGGGAACCACAGGAGGCGGAACGGGTGCGGTAACTATTCAGTTCAAGGAGTTTGGTGTTCGCCTCGACTTTATTCCGACGATCACTCCGCGCGGAACTATCCGTCTCCAGGTAGCTCCAGAAGTAAGCGCATTGGACTTCGCGAACGGAATTACGATCTCCGGCTTTACAGTGCCAGGACTCACAACCAGAAAAGTAAATACCGAAGTCGAACTGGGCCAAGGACAAAGTTTTGCCATTGGGGGATTGCTCGACAATCGCGAGACCCGGAATCTCTCGAAGATCCCGTATATCGGGGACATTCCTGTACTTGGAAAACTTTTCCAATCGATCAAGACTGACAAACAGAACACGGAACTCATCGTGATTGTGACGCCGGAGATCGTAAATCCGCTACCGGTCGGCGAGCCTCTGCCGCAGTTGAAGTTTCCGGATGAGTTTTTACCTTCGGCCTCGGGCATTCCTATGACGACGCCTCAGGTCAACACGGGATCGACGCCTCCTCCCGCTGAACCGGCGTCTGCTCTTCCGGTTGAAAAGCTGGTTCAGAGTATGAAGGCCGAACAGCCGCTCAATATCGACAACTCGACCTCGGGCTCGTACACATCGCCTATGACGGGTGCAGGAGCAGGAACAACATCGGGTGCACCTCGATAGCTAGAGCGGAATCATGAATCTTGTGAGACGGCTGTTGACTAGGCCGAACAAACAGCAGAGCGCACGTCTCTGCGTGGTAAACCGCACGAGAGAGATTCAATTGGCCCATTCCATCGAAGTGGCCGATGAAGCCTCCACCCGCAGGAAAGGCCTACTCGGAAGAGTGAACCTCGCTGCAGGGGAGGGTCTTTGGATCGTGCCCTGCGAAGCGGTTCATACCTTCGGAATGAAGTTCCCTATCGACCTCGTCTTTCTGGATCGCAACAAGATCGTTAAGAAGGTCAAACACAACGTCGTGCCTGGAAGGCTATCCATGTGTCTATCAGCTCATTCTGTGCTTGAGCTTGCATCTGGGGCAATCCAGTCGAGCGGGACTCTGCCGGGCGACAAGCTTGAGTTCGGGTCGGCTGCCTAAAATGCAGAGCTTGCCCAGAAAATCTGGGCATAGACACCGCTTATGCGACGGAAGTTGTATACGCTCTGTAGCGCGGCCCTCCAGTTTGTATACAGCCGTTCACAGCTGGTATCACCGCATTTGGATAAGTTATTCATTCAGAAGGATCAATCAGAGCTAAGGAAAATGGTCTACCGCTTGCTATTAGAGAGAGTAGCCCAGTCAATGGCTGGAAACAAAAAAACGAAAGTTCCTGGAGGATACAAATGAAAGACAAGCTTTGGTTGATGTCCATCAAGATGAAGGAAGTTCTGAATAGCGAAGAGGGTCAGGATCTTATCGAGTACGCTCTCATCGTGGCGTTGATCGCATTCGCTGCCACCGTCGGTATGGGCTCGCTCGCCTCAGGCATCAATAAGGCATTCGGCAACATAGGCAGCAAGGTCGCCAGCTATACAAGCTAGTTCTGATGGATGTCCGGAGTGGTTTTGGAGGGCAACGAGGGAGATTGCGTAGGTGTCAACCCACATCGACCGCATTTTCCCTTGTCAACTCTTCACAGAGGTAGAGGCAATTGTTGCATTGATCACCTAAGGGTGACTTAGTCATTTGACTAGAGGCTAAAACAAATCCACTGGAGGGTGATTCAATGAAAGAGAAAATTTGGATGATGTCGATCAAGATCAAGGACGTTCTGAATCGTGAAGAGGGTCAGGACCTTATCGAGTATGCTCTCATCGTAGCGTTGATTGCGTTTGCCGCCACTGTCGGTATGGGCTCTCTCGCCTCGGGCATCAATCAAGCATTCGCCAACATAGGCAGCAAGGTCGCCAGCTATACCAGTTAGTTGTGGCGATAAGCCGGACAACCTGAAAGCGTGGGGGAGAGATTGCGGAAGGTATAGAGACGAGCGCATTTCTCCCTTTTCATCTCAATGTTGCTACTGGATTAACAGTTGATGATTATCAATAGATCAAGATAGAGCGCCCGTCGATTCAAGATACAGGATAAGCATATGCTTCTTTCGGTGGTGATTCCCGTTCTCAACGAAGCTGCGGCGTTGCCGCTGCTGCTACCGAGGCTTCGCGATGTTCTGCGTGACCAACAGTGGGAGCTTATCGTCGTCGACGATGGAAGCACGGATGCGACGCCAGCGATTCTTGAGTGCGCCTCCCGCAGCGACGAGCGTGTCAAAGTCCTTCGCTTCACTAGAAACTTCGGACATCAGGCTGCCGTAACTGCGGGGTTGGATTTTGCCAATGGGGATGCGGTGATTATCATGGATGCGGACCTTCAGGATCCTCCTGAGCTATTGCCGCGAATGCTTGCTCTTTTCGAGCAGGGATATGACGTTGTCTCTCCACAGAGAATCTCCCGCGAGTCTGAGACCGCATTCAAGCGGTGGACCGCTGCCGCTTTCTACAAGGTGTTGTCGTATCTCTCCCGCCACCAATGCACGCCAGATGTTGGAGACTTTCGCCTGCTCAGCCGCAGGGCTGTGGAGGCCATTCGCTCTCTTCGCGAGCAACACAGGTATATGCGTGGAATGATTGCTTGGCTTGGTATGAAGGAAGCCATCTTGCCGTTCGAGCGTCGTGCGCGGGCCGCAGGCAAGACCAATTACTCTCTGCTGAAAATGATGCGTTTCGCCTGGACTGGAATATCTTCCTTCTCGGCTCTGCCTCTGCGTATCAGTATCGCCGCTGGATGCTTTCTTAGCTTTGCTGGATTTCTTTACTTCCTTCGGGTGATGTATCTTGCGCTTTTCACAAATACGCTTGTTCCCGGCTGGGCTTCCGTCGTTGCTCTCCAATGTGTTTTTTCAGGCATGATACTGCTGGCTCTTGGCGCAGTGGGTGATTATGTCGCCCGAACTTACGAGGAAACAAAGAGCCGGCCACTCTACGTTTTGTCCGCGACGTGCAATGTCCCACAGTCGAAGAACATCCTCTCTCGCGTCGTCATTCTTCCCGAGCCGCTTCCACTCGCTCCTGTGTCCATGCGTGACGAACTGCCGCTTGAGGTTGTCGTCGCCGCAGAAGAGCCGTCTTTCAGTCCCCTTGCTGGAATTGGTGTGTAGATCCACGAGGCGCGGCTAGATGAGCACAGAGCTTATTTACGACAGTGCTGTCAAAGATACTTTGACAACATTGACAGTGCGGGGAACGGATAACCTTCCAGTTTGGAAAAAATACACGCTCTTTGGGCTGCTGGCCAGTTTGTATCTGCTTCCGTTCATGCCGATTTATCTCTTAGGCACCGACGAGGGTACGCTTGATTACGGTGCTGTAAGGATTGCTCAAGGACAGGTATTCACACGAGACTTCTTTGAGGTCATTGGACCCGGAACGTTTTATTCTCTGGCGGCATTTTTCAAGCTCTTCGGAGTGAGCTTTCTGGTAAGCCGCGTGTACCTGTTTTTGATCTCGTTGGGAACCGCTCTGCTGATGTACTTTTTGTCTCGTCGGTTGTGTAGAACTCATCAGGCATTAGCAAGCATCTTTTTAGCCGCGACCTCCTTTGGTCTTTTATGGCCAGAGGTAGGTCATCATGTCGACAGCAATTTTTATGCGTTGATAACCGCTGCTTGCATCCTTCTCTGGTACGAGAGAAGAAGTAAATTCTTTTTATTTGCTGCTGGAGTGTCTGCGGGGATTACATCGGTTGTGCTGCAACCGAAAGGGTTCCTTCTGTTTGTTGCGCTTCTGGTATGGTTGTTGATTTTGCGCAAGCGTCGAGAGACTTCGTTATCCTCACTTGGCCATGTGATGATGGGCTACTTTGGAGTTCTCTCTCGTCGCCCTAGCGTTCTGGAGCAAGGGTGCTTTTCGGAGTCTTGTCTACGTAAACTTCATCTGGCCGCTGTTCCATTATCAAACGGTAAACACCGTAACATACGCGGGCGACGTGGTCCTGAGTTTTCGCAACCACGTGGTGGAGGGGATCAAATGGACCATTCCCCTGGCGGCCGTACTAGTTACGCCCTTTCTCTTTGTCGCAGCGTTTCCGGTTTTATTGCCCGTCATTGGAGCGCGCCTTCGCTGGAACCTAAAACGAGCAGACGTGCTTCTTTTTTGGTTATGCGGTGCGGCGGTGCTTGCTTCAGAGTGGCACAGAAAAGATATAGCTCACCTCGTATTCGGATCGCCCTTTCTCATGATCCTCTGCGTTCACCTTTTGACTGAGTATCGTGGGAGAATCGCAACTTTCGCCATTAATGTGTTGTCAATCAGTTGCGTGACGTTAGCAGTGTTCAACTTACTGTGTGTGTTTCTAAGCGCGCACTCGGTTACGACGTCCGTAGGGAAGATCAAGGTTTTCACGCAAGACGGCGCACTCGCTTTTGAAAGGGAACACGTCTCTTCTGGAGAAGAGATTTTTGCTTATCCGTTCTGTCCTCGATACTACTTCTTGGGGGCGGCGAAAAATCCCACACCATATAGCCTGATGATTTACGGCTACAACACCCGCTCACAATTTCTGGAAGTGATCCGGATTCTCGAGGAGCGCAAGGTGAAGTACGTCTTCTGGGATACAAATTTGGAACAAGTTATGGCAGATGTTTTTCCAGCCGCAAATCACCCGCCCGCCGGTGGATTCATTATTGAGCCGTATCTTGAGTCGCATTACAGGGTCGTACAGGTATCGAACGGCACTCGCATCCTGGAGCGCAAGGAATAACTATGCGCGATAATGCAAATCCCGAATTTGATCAGTATGCTCGCTCATACGACGGCCTCCTGGAAGATCCGATCAGGGATCGATTTGCTCGAGATCCACTCCATTTCCATCGTAGAAAGTGGATTGTGCTCGAGCGTCTGCTCAATCGAGCAGGGGTCAATCCAAAGACACAGAGATGGCTGGATGTGGGGTGTGGCCGAGGAGAGCTATTGGACTTGGCGAGCGGTAGCTTCGCGCGGTCGATTGGCTGCGACCCTTCACATGGCATGCTTGTGTCTGGCGCTCGGGCAGATGTCTTTCAGCAGTCATCTTCGGTGGAACTGCCGTTTGAGGACAATTCTGCAGATCTGATTACTGCGGTATGCGTCTATCACCATGTTCATGGAGAGGCAAGGTCCCTCTTGACCAGGGAGATTCGAAGAGTCCTTGCGCCCGGTGGTCTGTGCTGCATCATTGAGCACAACCCTTGGAATCCGGTGACTCGCTCGATCGTGAAGAGATGCCCGGTGGATGTTGATGCGGAGCTTCTTACCGCGCAGTCCGGATCCGCGTTGCTGAAATCGGCGGGTTTCGAGCGAGTTTGCGCGGATTACTTTTTGTTTCTGCCGGAGCGGCTATTCGATCGCATTGGAAGCGTGGAAGGAATGTTTTCGAAGGTGCCCCTGGGCGGACAGTACGCCCTTCTGGCTCGATCGACTAAGCCATCTGTCACTCCTAGTCGCTAATCAACAGGACGACTAAGCCTCTGCTGTCATTTGCCGGCGTCGTGCACGAATAGCCACACAGGTTTATCCTTTGGTTCGGAAGGTGTGGAGATCCGAACTCACCCTAGAGGTCTGACATGAAGAAGCGCGTGGCGGCGTCCCGGGCACAGCAACAAACTGCAACGCCGAGCAGAAAGCCCTGGATTGTAGGCATCGTGATCGTCGCGGCAGCCTTGGCCTGTATCGTGATTTATCAGCGGTCGGCGCCATCTTCCGCCGAGGCATCTGGAGCGCCCGCATCTGCAGCGGAAACAAGCGCAAGTGGGAAACCGGAAGTAAAGGATGGCAACGTTTCGAAGACTACTTCTGAACCAGAGATGAAGGCGGTTGTCTTCGAGCCCACTATCCCTAACAAGACACCTCGTCCTACTAAGGCTCCATCGGGAATGGTTTGGATCCCTGGTGGAGAGTTTTCCATGGGTGCGCAGGACCCTCCGGGTATGGATGAGGTGGGGATGAAGGCGACTCTCGACTCTCGCCCCGTCCATCGTGTGTACGTCGATGGGTTCTTCATGGACACGATGGATGTCACCAACGCCGAGTTCGAAAAGTTTGTGAAGGCTACTGGATATGTGACGATTGCAGAGCAAAAGCCACGCGCCGAAGACTTTCCCGGAGCCCCTCCGGAAAACCTCGTGGCAGGCTCGGTCGTTTTTTCGCCACCGGACCATCCTGTGGCCCTTAACAACTTCTACCAGTGGTGGAACTATGTGCCAGGTGCGAACTGGCGTCATCCGCTCGGACCCAACAGTACGATTGTGGGCAAGGCAAATTACCCAGTAGTTCAGATCGCCTATGCAGACGCTCTCGCGTATGCGAAATGGGCGGGGAAGCGGCTTCCTACTGAGGCAGAGTGGGAGTTCGCTGGCCGTGGCGGGCTCACTGGTAAGCCGTATGTCTGGGGCGACGAATTCAAGCCTCAGGGAAAGTGGATGGCAAATACTCACGAAGGACATTTCCCGGACAAGGACACTGGCGGCGATGGATACGTCGGAATCGCTCCTGTAGGAAAGTTTGCACCGAATGGTTATGGCCTCTTTGATATGGCCGGCAACGTATGGCAATGGACCAGCGATTGGTATCGGCCTGACTATTACCAGCGCCTCAAGGCATCTGGCGTGGCGAAAAATCCGCAGGGGCCAGACTCGTCGTACGACCCATCGGAACCTGGGCACGCGAAGAAGGTGCATCGCGGCGGATCATTTCTTTGTACTGACCAGTACTGCTCGCGCTACATGATTGGGACTCGGGGTAAAGGCGAGGCAGATACCGGAACGAATCACCTCGGCTTTCGGTGCGTGATGACTCTGCCGCAATCGCAGGCTGCTCAGAATGAACCCGAGAAGAGTTCGCCTCACGGGCAATAGGCTTCCCGCATTTCAGTCCGGTGTCTGCGGGGGATTCAGAAACGGAAGATGATAGATTTGTCGGCTTGATAGATGCCGTTGGGACGCCTTCCTCTGCTGCTTGAGCAGGGTGGCGAGTGGCGATCCCTTCCAATTGGCTGCGCCAGTTCTCGCAAACAGCGCAGCGCCTAAGCCATCGATCTCGGAACTAAGCGCGGCATTCTCCTCGTGTTGCAACATTTGATCGATTGTCCATCCCGGATGCACAATCTTGATCCATTGGAGAAGCAGGGTGTATGACAGCCCGGCTCGGTTTCTCTCGCAAGCATTCATAAGCTCACGAAAAATTGCGCTTTCGGTATGGCGCTGTCGCTCGCGATATGCCGCAAATTTGCGAAAGGCACGTGGCAGAAAATGCAAGCCCGCCCACAGGAAAAGTATCGCAGCGATGCAGGATGGCACCGCAATCAATATGGTGCGTCGATAAAGTTTCCATCTACTTACGGGCTTGGCTGGGACTACAGGTGCTACTTCAGGCTCCGGAGGAAGTTCCGCGACGTAGCCCGGGTTTGCCGCGACAGTAAGGTGAACTGCTGGAAGGGTTGCGGTCATCATGCGATGAGTGCCGAGGTTCCACCATTTCAGCTCGATTGGCGGAAGAGTGTAATCGCCCTCGTGCTGAAGAAAGTACTTCGCACTTTCGGTGCGACGTCCGTAGACGAAGTCGCCGCGAGCAGTCTTGTGCTCTTGAACAACCGGCTCCTCAGGATAGACACGAATGCCCTGGGATGCTTTGAGAGGAAGAGGTGGAATTAACATCGCCTGCATCTTCGTTGCAGTGACCGTGATGGTTCTTTCAATCGAATCGCCTACACGAAGATGCTCCATCGGGCGCGACCACCTTTGTTGCATCGTCAAACTTGTGGTCGGTAGGAAATAGTCGAGACCTTGAGCTGCAGCAGGAACATTTGCGTGAAACGAAAGAGCGGGCAATGACACTTTTGCCTGGACACTCTTAGGCGGAGCGATTGCGTAGGGTACAAGGATCTCTGCTGGCGGTAGATGAAAATCACCTGCCTGTTGCGGATAGATGACATAGGTCTCAGTGATACCCGCGTAAGTTGCGCCTCCTATCTGCGTGTTTGAGTTTTCGGGACGATCCTGTGGCATAACGATAATCGCGTTTTCCATCTCGAACTCTGGAAATTCAGGCGAACCCGTGAAGTAGTTAGGGACAAAGACCGAAACCACCAATCGAACCGGTTGCCCAACGAGGATTTCGTTAGAGGGTTCTAAATGAGCGCGAATCACGGGGCTTTGCGCAACAGCGATAGCATTAAGCAGCCCAGCAAGCAGCATAGCTATTGATCGTAGGAGTTTCATCGGTGACGCTCCTGCGCGGCCTGAATGGCAAAGCGGCGTCTTAGGAAATCGGCAGGAGTGGTCTGGATGTTGCGCATCCATATATCGGCCATCTTTGCGGGATCGAGTTGCTGGATCTGGGTCTTCTTACCTTGTTTGCCCTTCTTATCGAACTTCACCTGATCGGGAGGGAGATCTGGGGCGATCTCTTGTTGCTCGTCTTCTTTGTCCTTCTGCTTTGGGATCAGCGATTGAACCAGCGCGAGGTTCTCCTGAGCTTCGGGCCATGGGGACCGCAGTCGCAGTGCTTGTTGATAAGCCTGAACTGCTTCCGGGTATTTTCCGAGATGGGCCAGCGCGTCGCCTTGGTTAAACCACGATTCGGCGGATTCGCCGAGAGCGAATGCGTTAACGGCACTCTCGTAGTCTCCAGCACGGGCCAGTGCGAGGCCACGCCATTGCGGATCGTCGAATACTTCCGCGGCCCTTCGATATTCCGCTTTCTGGAAGTAGTAGCGACCTTGCTGATCATGTGTGAGCCATAGGTCGAGCCACGAAAAGCTTGAAGGACTCGACGGAGGAAGAATGAAGATGAGCGCAGCGGCAGAGGTCCAGCGTACAGTCCATCCCTTGCGGAACCACAGCGCAGCGATCGCAGCAATTGGAAAGGTAAGCCAGTAGCCCTCATCAATCCATCGCGTCTTCGAGTTCTTCTGTTGCACAGCTTCGAGGTGATGCTGCACCCGGCGTTGAATCCACTTGATGTCGTCGTCGTTCAGTGTGAGGGTGGTTGCGGCGATGTTGATACGACTTAGAGACCGGAGGGCATCAACATCCAGCCTCGAATAGACGCGCCGGCCAAAGTTGTCATTGAGGAAGCTATTGCCGGCCGTTCTAACGGGACCACCGCCGGAGGTTCCTGCGCCCATGACGAGAACTTCGTTCTCGTTGTCTTCCTCCGCGGTGAATTGGCGAAGTGCGGGCAGCGCCTGCGGTTCGATGCCGTCGGTGATAAAGAGAATGGTGCCAGGCACCGTCTCGCCTTTCAGGAAGTCTTCAATCGCGTGCAGCGCTCCTGCCGTGTCTTTCCCCCGGCTTGGCATCAACGATGTTGACAGCGAGTTGAGATAGAGATCGAAGAGTGAATCGTCGGTCGTGAAAGGAAGCACCATATGCGCGGTGCCGGCATAGACGAAGAGTGCTGTGCGGCCGCCATTTCTGACTTTGAGCAGATCGCGAAGCTTCAACTTGACTCGTTCGAGTCGAGTCGGGTCGAGGTCGATAGCGTTCATCGTCTCGGAGAGATCGAGTGCAAGAACCAGTGGAGCTTTGTCCTCGGTAAATGGAGGCTGTTCGTGCTTCCATGCCGGTCCGGCTACCGCAATAGCTCCCAGCACTATGAGCGCTGCAACCATGTCCACCGGGCGAAAACGCCAGTTTCTCTTTCGCGCCACGATCAAATGATCAAGTAGGTCGGGCTCGATATAGCGCTTCCACCGTGCACGGACGTCGTCTCGGATGTGGAAAGAAAGGTAAATCACCGGAACTGCGAGCAGCAGCCATAACCACTGGGGCCGGAGAAAGTGCAGGGCCTTAAACCACTCAGTCATACATGCACCTTCAGCACATGCGAGCTAGTGGTTTCCGCTGGCTGTTCATGTCGCGCGATAAGTCCTCTTACAAAGCTGATGAGTAGCATGATGAGGTGATAGCCGATGAGCAAGAGGACGGCGGCTCCCAGCGGAAACATGAACAACTCGCGACGCGGCTGGTAGCTCAGGGTCTTGAAGTTCTGTGGCGTAATCTTGTCGAGGGTCGCGTATGCCTTTTCAAGCTCGACGCGGTTCTCGCCGTGGAAGACTTGGCCGCCGGTTGCTTTAGCGATGCTGTTCAGCGCGTTGTAGTCGACCTTATCTTCGCCGGTCGCACGCGGATCTCCGAGACCAACTACATGAATTGTGATTCCGTTCTGCTGCGCGATCTCGGCTGCCTTACGCGGCGGCATGCGACTTCCAGTGTCGTTGCCGTCGGTCAGCAGGATGAGCATCCGGTGCTTGGCCTCAGTATTTTGAAACTGCTTGATCGCGAGGCCGATTGCGTCGCCAATCATGGTTTGTGGGCCCGCCATCCCTGCATCTATCTGGCCGAGTATCTTGAGGCAGGCGTCGTGATCTAGCGTGAACGGTGTGACGGGATATGCAGATTGACCAAAGACGATCAGGCCAATTCGGTCATGCTTGCGTTTGCGGATGAACTCGCTGACCACCTCTTTTACCGCGTCTACGCGGCGCATGCGTTTGCCGTCGGGAGTGCGAAAGTCGGGAGTTTCCATCGACTGCGAGATGTCGAGGGCGAGCATCAGATCGCGCCCGGGCTCGATCTTTTGAATGGGAGGCTCGATGAATTGAGGCCGCGCAAGCGCGAGAACTACGAGGCACCAGCATATTGGAGCGACAATCTTCTGCAGCCAGTTTGTTCGGGGAACGACGGCTCCAGGCCGAGGAGTGAGGCCAAGGCTTTCACTGATGTACTGGAAGAACGGCAGGCGCAGCGAGTCTTGCTCCTCTTTATAGGCTGGCAGCAGCCAGTAGATCAGTAGAGGCAACGGCAGTAGAGCGAGCAGCCAGGGATGATCAAGCCTGTACACGATGCCTCCTGATCCAGGTTGCGGCGACGTGTCTTACGGCTTGCTCTTCTTCGCTGGATAGCCTTGATGATCGTAATGCCAGCTCTTCGATGAGGCTCGCGGGCATGGCGCGAAACAGGTCTTCACCGGCGGATGTGTTGAGAAATGCGAGCCATGCATCACCGCTGAGGGACGCGACCTTTTCGCGTGGCCACGCCGCAAGCGCAGTGCGTTTGAGCAGCGCAGAGATTTGCTCAGGTGGCAGCAGCGGAAGCTCACGCAGAGCTTCCCGGCGGTATCGATTAGCGAGCCACTTCCTGATGAAATGAACGGCGATCCAGATCGCGGCTGCAGCGCCAACCGCAAAGACGACGTACCAGCCAATGGTTTGCGGCATCCACGAGGGAGGGGGTGGTTGGTAGAAGTCGTGGAGCTTATCGAGAGGGGCGCTCACAGTCTTCTCCTCTCCGTAATCTTTCCCAGCAGGTGGCGTAGCTGGGTTGAGACGTCTTCCGCGGTGCTCAAAGGCAGCACGGGAACTCCGAGCTCGTGTTGCCACGAGAGTATTGCGTGGATGCGTCTGTCGGAGGCGTCAAGGATGTTCTTTCGTACCTTCTCCTGGCCTAGCTGCAACTCGACCTGCAGTTCGCCGTTGCTCACGACCAGTTGCTCTGCAGCGGGTAGGTGGACAGCAAGAGGATCGTATGCGAGGCAGCAGATGACGTCGTTCGACTGCGAGAGATGCATCAGCAGATCGCGGGTCGTGTCGTCCGCACCGTCGAAGTCGCTGGCGATGATGATAAGGGCGTCATGATGGCAGACGCGGGCGACCGACGCGAGGACTTCATTCAGACGTTCGGGCCGAATCGGTGACGCGACGTCGCTGCGAAGCAGGTGGTTCTGACGGACGATACGGTCGAGGATGCGGAGCACATTTGCGCGGCTGCGATGCATGCGTATCTCTTCAGTGGAGTCGTCGTTGAAGACAAATGCTCCGACGCGATCGCCTTGATGGAAGACACGCCACGCGGCGAGAGCAGCGACTTCAGCGGCTACGACCGACTTCATTGAAACGCGGCTCCCGAAGAACATATTGATGCGCTGGTCGACGACCAGCATGGTTGGGCGGTCGCGTTCTTCGGAGTAGACGCGTACGTAGGGTTTTCTCGTACGCGCGGTAACGCGCCAGTCGATACTTCTTACGTCGTCTCCGGCGACATAGCCGCGCAGTTCTTCGAAGTCGAGCCCCCGGCCGTGGACTCGTGATGCTCGCCGGCCAAAGAGGAGGCTATGGGTGGGCTGATTGTGTTTCAGGGAGAAGCCGCCAGCCTTGAACTGCAGGGCCACCAGCGAATCGAGTTCGGCGTAGGCTCCCATTTCGCATCCTTATGCCACGGCGACAAGCTCTACGATCTTGTTGATCACCTGGTCGGCTTTGATGCCTTCTGCTTGTGCGTCGTAGCTGAGCAGGATGCGGTGCCGAAGAACATCGTGTGCGATGGCTTGCACGTCATCGGGGCGGACGTAGTCGCGACCCATCAGCCATGCGTAGGTGCGTGAGCACTTGTCGAGGCCGATGGTTCCGCGTGGGCTCGCGCCGATTTGAATCCATTTGCGCAGGTCTTTGTCGTAACGCTCGGGGGTGCGGGTGGCCTGGATGAGGGCGACGATGTAGGTTTCGACGGCAGCGGCCATCTGGATGGCGTGGATCTCTTTGCGGGCGTCGAAGATGATCTGCTGGGCGACCTTGGGTGGGGCGGAGGCGTTGGACTTCGCGGTGTCGTCGGGTTGTTCTTCGCCGCGGACGAGGAGCATGATGTCGCGCTCGGATTTTTCTTCCGGGTAGTCGACGTAGACGTGCATGAGGAAGCGGTCGAGCTGGGCTTCGGGGAGGGGGTACGTACCCTCCTGCTCGATGGGGTTCTGGGTGGCCATGACCAGGAAGAGCTCGGGGAGCTTGTGGGTGGTGCCGGCGACGGTGACCTGGCGCTCTTCCATGGCTTCGAGGAGGGCGGACTGGACTTTGGCGGGTGCGCGATTGATCTCGTCGGCGAGGACGAGGTTGTTGAAGATGGGGCCGGACTGGAAGCGGAACTCACCTTTGCCATCGGCTGTGTAGTAGATCTCGGAGCCGGTGATGTCGGAGGGAAGAAGGTCGGGGGTGAACTGGATGCGGGAGAGGCCGGCGTCGAGGAAGGCGCTTAGCTTCTTGATCGCCCTTGTTTTGGCGAGGCCGGGGAGACCTTCGACGAGGAGATTTCCGTTGGCGAGGAGGCCGATGAGGAGACGCTCGATCATCGCTTCCTGGCCCAGGACGGTTTTACTTATCTGGTTCTTGAGTTCCAGGATCGAATCGCGTGCCGCCACAGCCAACTCCTTGAGCGAAGGTGTTTTGCTGAGTGTCTACGAGCTGAGACTCATGAAAGGGAACGATAACCAAAGAACCGGTGGGAAGCAAATCACAGCCACCCCTCCCCTCCCTCCTTTTTTGGCTAAATGCTCATTACAATGTACTTAGGTTCGTACCTCATCATTGGCATAGCCGGCTTGCCGACTTTGCCCAGCGGGTTGAGGGGCGCTGAGATTGAGCTGAGTTTGGGGATTTGTCCACTAATTCCATTGTATCGAGATAGAGGTAATTAATCGGCAACGAGTAAACCAACTATTTTCAATGATTTGTGCATCGTAGGGACTTGACATCAAAAATTTCAGCAGTTTTTGGCGAAAGAATTCGCTAACTCATTGTTTTTGCTGCGCTTGCTTACCGGGATCAGTACATCTTTCGAATGTTGACTTGACTTGATTCCGAGAGGCGAGGAAAATCCTCCAACGAAGTAGCCCTTGTATTTTCTGATTATTGAAGCTATCTCCCGGGCCCTTGCGAACATAGCTGGTTTTCGATTTGAGGTTTCGTGGGATTGGCTATCACGGCTGCTGATCACGAATGGTTCCCATTTGGGAACCTCAGGGTCCAGTCTTCAGATCCATCGACTGCATTCCTTACGTTTCCTCACATGACCTGAAGCGGGCCGTTGAGACGAATGGGAGCTGTCCGATGATTTCCAAGAGACCGACATTGGGATTATTGTGGCGAGGCCGGATGCTGTATGTGGCCGGTCTGTGTCTAGCGCTGATGTACGCGTTTGGCGTATCGACCGTAAGCGCTCAAGGGAAGAAGCCGAACATTTTGGTCATCTTCGGCGATGACGTCGGCCAGACGAACATCTCCGCCTATGGTGACGGCGTGGTGGGTTACAGGACACCGAATATTGATCGCATCGCCAAAGAGGGGATGAAGTTCACCGATTACTACGCGGAGAACAGCTGCACAGCCGGGCGCTCGACGTTTATCACCGGCCAGAGTGCGAAGCGCACCGGCCTCTCCAAGGTCGGTCTCCCGGGAGGGGCCGCTGGATTACAGGCGAGAGACATCACCATCGCCCAGGCGCTGAAGCCGTTGGGATACGCCACCGGCCAGTTCGGTAAGAACCACCTCGGCGACCGCGATGAGTTCCTTCCCACCAATCACGGCTTCGACGAGTTCTACGGCAACCTTTACCACCTCAACGCGGAAGAGGAGCCGGAGCGTCCGTACTGGAAGTCAATCAACGACGCCGATCCCACCTTCAAGAAGTTCTACGAGCCGCGCGGCGTGCTGCATAGCTATGCCGACGGCAAGATTGAAGACACTGGTCCGCTGACAGCCAAGCGCATGGAGACCACCGACGAGGACTTCGAGAACGCGGCCGAGGGCTTCATCAAAAAACAGGTGGATGCCAACAAGCCCTTTTTCGTGTGGATGTGTTTCACCCATATGCATGCGTTCACCCACGTGACCGACGCCATGAAGGGGCAGAGCGGCATGCCGGGCAACGAATACGCCGACGGCATGGTGCAGCACGACAAGGATGTGGGTAAGCTTCTCGACTACCTCGACCAGCTAAAGGTGACGGATAACACGATCGTCGTTTACACCACCGACAACGGCCCGAACCAGTTCAGTTGGCCCGATGCTGCAACGACGCCGTTCCGCAGCGAGAAGGACACGAACTGGGAGGGAGCCTTCCGCGTGCCGGGAATGGTTCGATGGCCGGGACACATCAAGGCCGGCGCAATCTCCAACGAGATCTTCTCAGGATTGGACTGGTTCCCCACGCTGCTCGCAGCAGCAGGAGATTCGAACATCAAGGAAGGTCTGCTGAAAGGAACGAGCGTCGGCGGCAAAACCTTCAAGGTTCACCTCGATGGCTATAACCAGTTGCCCTACCTTACAGGCCAGCAGCCGCATGGCGCCCGTCACGAGTTCTTCTACTTCAACGACGATGGAATGCTTGTAGCCACGCGAATCGATGACTGGAAGTATGTATGGTGCGAGCAGCGAGTTCCGGGAGGAATGCAGGTCTGGGCCAATCCCTTTACCTGCCTTCGCTTCGCAAAGGTCTTCAATCTGCGTATGGACCCCTTCGAGCGGGCAGATGTTGTCTCCGATGTGTACTACGACTGGATGACAAAAAATGCTTATCTGGCGGCATATGGCGTAAAGCACTCCGCGGAGTTTTTGCAGACTTTTATCGACTATCCGCCGAGCCAGATTCCGGACAGCTTCTCGATTGATCAGATCGAGGAGAGGATCGATGCAGCCAATAGAGCCAAGGCGGCTGCACAGAAGAAGTGATGTTCTGCCTGTGCGAGCGGAAGGACGGGTGACTGTCCTGCCGTTCGTGCCACGAAGTGAACGGGTTGTCTTACAAGGAGCAATGGGATGATGTCGAGTAAAAAGAACTGGCGACCAAAACGAAGTTTTCTCGTCCGGCTTAGTGCGATCTGCTTCTTCGTGCTGACAGCCGGATTTGCGGTCCAAAGCGTAAACGCCCAGGCGAAGAAACCCAACATCCTGGTGATCTTCGGTGACGATGTAGGGCAGGCGAACATCAGCCGCTACACCCATGGTGTGGTCGGATATAACACGCCGAACATCGACAAGATCGGTGAAGAGGGAATGACCTTCACCGACTACTATGCGGAGAACAGCTGCACGGCGGGCCGCTCGTCGTTCATCACGGGCCAGTCGCCGATGCGTGTTGGTCTCACCAAGGTTGGAGTTCCCGGAGCACCGGTTGGACTGCAGAAGCGGGATATCACCATCGCTGAAGCGTTGAAGCCGCTGGGATACGCGACCGGGCAGTTCGGCAAGAACCATCTCGGCGATCGCGATGAGTATCTGCCGACCAACCACGGCTTCGACGAGTTCTTCGGCAATCTGTATCACCTGAATGCCGAGCAGGAGCCGGAGATGCCGTACTGGCCGAAGGACGATCCGGTCTTCCTGAAGGTGTACAACTCCTCGCGGTGTTATCCACTCATTTGCTGACGGCAAGATTGAGGATACGGGGCCGCTGAACATCAAGCGCATGGAGACGATCGACGACGAGACGACGAGCGCGGCGATGGACTTCATGGACAGGCAGGTGAAGGCGGGCAAGCCGTTCTTTACCTGGATGAACTTCACCCGCATGCACGTCTTTACTCACGTTCGCCCCGAGTACATCGGCAAGGCCGGACTGGGTAAGGGCTATGAGTATTCCGACGGCATGTGGGAGATGGACCAGAACGTCGGGCAAGCTGATGAAGAAGCTCGACGATCTTGGCATCAAGGACAACACGATCGTCATTTACACGACGGACAACGGGCCGAATATGTTCAGGTGGCCCGATGCGGCGATGACTCCCTTCCGCAGCGAGAAGGACTCGAACTGGGAGGGTGCGTTCCGGGTTCCGGCGATGGTCCGGTGGCCGGGGCACATCAAGCCGGACCAGTGGTCGAATGAGATCGTTTCGGGGCAGGACTGGTTCCCGACGTTGCTGGCGGCGGCAGGAAATCCGGACATCACGGAGCAACTGCTGGCGGGAAAGGGACCGGGCGGCATGGCGCATAAGGTCCACCTGGATGGATACAACATCCTTCCCTATCTGAAGGGAAAGAGGCACACTCGCCACGCAAGGACTTCTATTACTTCGATGACGACGGCCAGCTAGTGGCCATGCGCCATGAGAACTGGAAGTTTGTCTTCTGCGAGCAACGTGCGCCCGGGAACCTGGACATCTGGTCAGAATCCGTTTACGTGTCTGCGACTGCCGAAGATATTCAACCTTCGTATGGACCCGTATGAACGGGCTGCCTATCACGTCAGACCAGTACAACGACTGGCAGGTCCACAACGTTTACCTGGCCATTCAAGGGCGGAATCATTGCGCAGCAATTTATGGAGACGTTCAAGGAGTATCCGCCAAGTCAGCCTCCGCGAGCTTCACGATCGATCCGGAAGGAGCGCTAAATGCTGGAACGAGAAGGCGCTAGCCAAGAACAGCACAAGAAGTGACCGAGATGATCCGCGTTCATCGTTTGCACAAAGTGATACGCAACGACAGACCGGGTTCATTACAACAATGAACCCGGTCGATGTATTTAAAGGGACAACGCATGCCTTCGGCAAGGGTCACGTTAAGCTCCGTACTCGGTGGATCAAACCAATAGCAACACCCCTGAGAAGCTACTTCGTTCGGCGGTACGGTGCTGGCGCTATTTTTGTCGGGAACAGCGGCGCTGGTCTTTCAGGTTCTGTGGATCAGGCAGCTCTCGCTGGTGGTGGGGGTCGAGGTTTATTCGATCACCATTGCGGTAAGCGCTTTCTTTGCGGGACTGGCTGCGGGCGGCGCGGTGTTTGGGCGGATTGCGGATCGGTGGAGCCGGCCCTATTTTCTGTATGCACTGCTGGAGGTCGGAGTTGCGCTGGCGGGAGTGGGAGCGACGCTGGCGTTGTCGCATGCTGCGCCGGCGTTCGTGGCGCTTGAGTCGCACGCGAGCGTAGTCGCGTGGGCACTTCCGTTTTTGCTGGTGGGAATGCCGGCGTTCCTGATGGGAGGGACGCTGCCGGTTGCTATTCGATCGCAGGCTGAGAGCGCAAGTGCTGTGGCGAGCGCAGGCGGTTGGATCTATGCAGTCAACACTGCGGGCGGAATTGCGGGCGCATTGGTCAGCTCGTTTGTATTTTTGCCGTGGTTGGGTGTGCGAGGAACGGCGATTGCGGCTGCTGTGTTGAATTTGAGCGCGGCTGGAGTTGCGATGATGCTGGATCGACGCACGACGCAGGCGGACGGGCCGATTGCCGAGAAACAGATAACGAGCGAGGCCGCCTCGCCAGTTGCATCGAGTACTGCGGTTGCCCTCTATACGATTGCGGGTGGCATTGCGCTGGGGTACGAGGTGGTGTGGTCGCAGAGCATGGCGCAGTTCTTGAGCACGCGGGTGTTTGCGTTTTCAGTAGTGCTTGCGACTTATCTTGCGGGGCTGGCGGTGGGGAGTGCGCTGTATGCGCGTTATGCGAAGCGGGTGCGTGATCCGTGGGGAGTGTTTGGGTTATTGATCGCTGCTGCGGGGGTGGTTGCGCTGCTTGAGATTGCGGGGCTGAGCCTGTGGCAGCTTCAGGTGCAGGCGGCGATTGGAAGGATGGCATTGGCAGTGACTGGTAGCGAGTTCGCACGCATGTGTGCGCAGTTTGCAGTTGCTGCCGTGGGCATTGTTTTTTTGCCGACGGTGCTTTTGGGCGCGGCGTTTCCCGCAGCGTTGAGGCTTGCGGTAGGACGGGAGCGAACGGGGCGTGATGTAGGCACAGTTGTGGCACTGAACACCGCCGGAGGAATTATCGGCACGCTGGTGACGGGCTTCGTGCTGGTGCCGGCGGTTGGTCTGGTGCGGACGCTGGCGATGCTGGCGATTGCGGCATCTGCGATTGGAGTTGTGGCTGTATTGGTGGGCCGAGGTGTCGGCCGAAGGATGCAGTGGGCGACGATCGGTATGGCGGTGGTGGCTGTTGCTGCCGGGATGTTGACGCCTGCGGATCGGCTGGCGCGTTTGCTGCTGACGACTCGCGGAGGAGGCGCTCTGGTGTTCTATCAGGAGGCGCGAGGAGCGACGGTGGCTGTGGCGCAGACACGATCGGGGGACAATGTGTTTCGAAGACTGTATATCCAGGGAGTTTCGAACTCGGGCGATGCGATGCCGTCGCTGCGTTATATGCGGCTGCAGGCGATGCTGCCGCTGATGATTCATCGCGGAGAACCGAAGTCCGCGTTGGTGATTGGCTATGGGACGGGAATTACTGCAGGTGCGGTGCTGCACTATCCGCAATCTTGAGCGCCGCGTGTGCGTTGAACTGCTTCCCGCGGTTGTGCAGGCGGGACGGCTTTTTCCTGAGAACTACAAGGCTGGGGTCGATCCGCGGATGCAGATACGTATTGGCGATGGTCGTCATGAGTTGCTGCGGAGTTCGGAGAGCTACGACCTGATCACGCTGGAGCCGCCGCCTCCGGCTGCAGAGGGGGTGGTGAATCTTTACTCTACGGATTTTTATCGGCTCGCCAGCAAGCGGCTTAATGCTGATGGATTGTTTGCGCAGTGGTTGCCGATCGGCACGCAGAATGCGGAGGATACGCGGGCGTTGGTGAAGAGCTTCCTCGATGTCTTTCCGTATGCCACGCTGTGGAGCACAGAGCTGCACGAGATGTTGCTGATCGGGTCGCATTCGCCGATTGAGATGGATGTGCGGAGCATCACGAATCGCTTTGTGCAGGCGGACGTGAGCACTTCATTGAAAGCGGTCGGTATATCTTCGCCAGCGGCGTTGCTGGCCACGTGGGTTACGGGGAGGGAAGGCCTTGAGCGATATGCCGCCAATGTGCGTCCTGTGACCGATGACTATCCGCGGATTGAGTACGCGTCGTGGGTGCATCCCAAAGAGATTACGGTTGCGCTTCCTGAGCTGCTTGCTCTGCGAACAGATCCTCCGCTGGTGAACGCGGATGACGCCTTTCGCAATGAAATTGCGCTTCAACGTCAGAGTCTGCTTGATTTCTACTCAGCGGGTATCGCAGCTTACAACGGAGATCGCGAGGCGTGGTCGGCGGCGATGCGGCGTGTCGACGCGGCGGATGGCGGCAACCCATACTATGGCTGGATTTCAGGCGACAGGTAAGGGGTTTCAATTTCAGTGCCGAAGCAGCTCGCGTATTTCGATGAAGTTCTAAAACTGTTCCTCGATTGAAGTGGCGGCTGAGAATGGGACGCCCTGTTCCCTATTTGGAAATAATTTTTCTATTGACATCAGTTTCTACATTCACATAAATTTCCTTGCAGCCTAAAGATCAAAGAATCAAGTAAGGCGGCCGCATGGATTTCTGCCACGGATAACCTGGCGGTGAATTTTTGCGGCTTTTCGGAGGAAAGTTATGCGAGGCAATACCATGTGCATCGGTGACAAAGCGAGTTTCAGCGGCAAGAAGTGGATTGCGATCCTATTGGTGTGGATCGGTTTGTTTGTTGCTCCCGCCGTGGCGCAGACCGGCGGTGAAGGAGCGATCAGCGGTACCGTTACGGATACGACGGGTGCGGTTGTCCCCAACGCTGAGGTGGTCGCCACTAATAACGGCACCAGTGTTCAGACAAAGCGGACGAGTTCGTCGGATGGTCTTTACAACATTGCGCCGCTGACGCCCGGCACTTATACCGTGACAGTCACCGCGCAGGGGTTCAACCAGTTCAAGCAAGAGAACGTGGTGGTGAACGCCCTGAACACGTTTGGGCTGAATGTGAATCTGAAGGCAGGAAGCGTGAACGAGACCGTCACCGTCACTGACGCTCCTCCGGCGCTTGAGACCACGAATGCCACACTGGGTGGCACGATTGAAAACAGTCTCTACACAAAACTGCCTGTCATGATCTCGGGTAGCCAACAGCGCGATGTTACGCAGTTTTCGAACCTGTTGCCGGGCGCGCAGGTTAATCCTGGCGGACGATCATCGATCATCGGAGGCACGGGGCAGCGGCTGGGAGAGCTCTATCTCGACGGTCTTCCGATTACGACATTGAGCCAGCAGGGTGACAATCGGCCCGTGTTCAACATTGTTCCGCTGGAGGCGATCGATCAGATCAAGGTGGTAACCAGCGGCTTCTCGGCGGAGTACCAGGGCGCTGGCCTCGAGAACTACAACACGAAGACGGGCACGAATACGTATCACGGAGCCATCTTCGGCTACTTCCGCAACACGGTCTTCGACGCTTGGAGTTTTTCGTCCAAGCCCGGCGGCGGTAATACCACGACGATTGTGCAGAACGGCGTTGCTACAAAGATTCCGGGTCCGAAGCCTCCGGAGAACCAGAACGAACTGGGTTTCTCTGTGGGAGGCCCAGTCAAGATTCCGTTCCTCTTCAATGGTCGCGACAAGCTGTTTTTCTTTGCGACGTATGACAAGTTCCGCTCCCGGCTTGGCGCGAATCCAAGCGCCACCTCGATTCCCACGACGCTGATGCGTCAGGGCAACTTTCAGGAGTTGATTCCCGCGAGTGCGGCGACGGGCGGACTAGGTAATACAGCAGGTGTGAACTATCCCATCTATGATCCGACGACACAGGCGACCTGCACGGCGCACAGCACAACAGGAGCATGCCGCTATCAATATGGCTACGGACCGGGAGCGACTAACGGTCCTAACGGGAATCCCGTGATAACGGCACCGGGTAAGGTCAATGTGATTCCGGCGAGCCAGCTCTCGCCGATTACGCAGTACATGCAGAAGTTCCTGCCGACGCCAACGATCGACCAGGTCGGCACGATTCAGAACAACTATCTCGGCGGAGTTCCCAGCGGGTACGACAACTGGCTCTACTCGGGCCGTGTCGACTACAACATCTCTGCCCGGCAGACGCTCTCCTTCGTGATTACAGGTGGTAACCGTCATGCTGTTCCATATACGGCTACCGCAAATGCTCCACTGCCTGTGCCGTACTACGCCTCCACGGCCTCGACTGTTGCCGGTCACTGGGTTGACCTTGGATACACGTTCGTCGTGAATCCGCACCTGATCAACCAGGCCAAGTTCGGTTTCATGAACTTCGGCGGGCCTCCGGTAAAGAACCTTACCCAGGGCATTCCGGAGTATGCTGCGACGGCATCCGGCATCAAGGGGCTTCCTGCGGGGCAGGCCTCGGAGAACTTCCCGAACACGACCTTCTCCGGAAGCAATGCACCGTACATGTGGGTGGGCAACACACCGACGACGACCAATGTTTCGGAGACGTACACCCTGAAGGACAACGTCAGTTATCTCCGTGGCAAGCACTCGCTCAACTTTGGCTTCCAGTATCAGTGGCTGCAAAACAACGCGAGCACGGCCGACGGTCCGTCGCTGCCGATGACGCTTACCTGGAACACGAACGATACGGCAAACCTGAGCGGGAGTACGTTCGTCACGAACTCAGGCTACTCCTACGCGAGCTACATGATTGGCGCCGTGGGCAGCAGCTCCCTTACGCAGCAGACATTCAGTCTGCTCGGCGGACGTTTTCATCCGTTTGCGGGTTATGTTCAGGACGACTATAAGGTCACTCCCAAACTGACCATGAACCTGGGCCTTCGCTGGGACTACCTGCCAACCTATAACGAGGCGCAGGACCGCTGGTCGTTCCTCAACCCCGATATCAAGAATCCCATTACCGGAAATCCTGGAGCTTTGCAGTTTGCAGGCAATCGAGGAGATGGGGTGAGCTGCAACTGCCGTACTCCGGTGAATAACTACTATAAGAACTTCGGCCCTCGTCTTGGGCTCGCGTACTCTGCTGACGAGAAGACTGTGTTCCGCGCGGGATTCGGGATTCTCTTCTCGCATGCGGGAGGCACGGGCGGGGCGGGCGGAGCAGCGACTGGAACCGGTCAGGCTGGCTTCAACAGCGCAGTCACGTTATCTGACAGCACAACTGGTCCTGCGTTTTATCTGAACAGCGCAAATGCGAACTGGGGCGGAGCCGGCTACTCGCTGCCGCCGGTCGCTCCCATCACCGCCATCAGCCAGACTCTTGGGACGGGCTACTATGTTTGCTCGGGCCAGAGCTATGCTCCTTGCAATGGTGCCACCGGTACTTCGGCGGGTACGGGAACGAGCATCGCTTATCCGGATCCGTACGTCGGCGGTCGCGCTCCCACCTTCAACTTCTGGAACGTTGGAATGCAGCGCGAGGTCACCAAAGACATTACGGTGACGTTGAACTACGTCGGCAGCCAGAGTCACTTTATCGCTGGCGCGGGCAACATCCGCGGCCTGCAGTCGGGCCAGATGGATCCTAAGTGGCTGGTGCTCGGCGCCAACCTGACCAAGCCTGCCACTGCTGCGAACATCGCAGCAGCCCAGGCACAAAGCGGCCTTACGATTCCTGTTCCCTACGCCGGCTATACGGCTGCAGCGGCTTTGAATGCCAACGCAACTATCGCCCATATGCTGACATGGATGCCTCAGTATGCGGGTACCAGCGATCCGTGGGGCAATGTCGCGAATGCAAACTACAACGCCTTCCAGCTTTCGGTCAGCCACCGCGCATCGCATGGCCTGACGATGAACGTCAACTACACCTATTCGAAGAACATCGATGATGCGGGAACACAGCGCAGCGGTTATGCGATTCCTGCGTTTGCTACTTCAAATGGACAGGCGTGGGCGCAGAACCGCATCGACCGATCACTCAGCATCAACAGCCAGCCGCAGAACCTGAGTGTCTTTGGTGTGTATGAACTGCCGTTCGGCAAGAACAAGATCGGCGGCGAACACTTCTGGGTGCGTGCACTCTGGGTGGTTGGGACTTCTCGAACATCTTCCAGTACAGCTCCGGTATTCCGCTGGCGATCGTCGGCACCTGCAACGCAAGCACGCAGAACGTTGGCGCCGGCACATGCATGCCGGATGCGAACCCAAACTTCATTGGAGGCAATCCGCGCCAGAATGGCGGTTGGGGAGACGGTGTTACCGCGGCCACTTTGGGGACGAAGAGCTACCTGACCGGGGCGCTTACGAGCGCTACGCCGGGTACCGGAGCCGGCGGCGTTCCATGCTCGGCCAGCAGCGGTCCTTATTGCAATTCGGGACAGTTCCAGATCGGCAACCTTACGCGCATCGCTCCTTACGGATTGCGTGGGCCTGGCGTGTACCGCCTCACCAGCGCACTTCGGCGCACCTTTGATATCACCGAGCGCGCGCAATTTATCTTTGGTGTCGATTGCCAGAACGTCACGAACACCGTGACCTTTGGCAACAACGCGTCGAATAATCAGATTGGAGTGAATGTAAACACCGCAACATTCGGAACGCTCAACTTTGCGAGCGGCGATCCTCGTGCCTTTCAACTTTCGGGACGGTTCACCTTCTAAAGAAGGTGCCGTTCTGATGGCTGAATGGCTTAGTGTTTCAATAGGGAGTATATTTCTGGCTCAGAAGGCCCTGAGAGAAACAGATGACGACTAACGGTGCAGGCGCAGCAGAGCGGAATGCGGAGAGGATCTGGAGCGCGCTCGACGGCTTCCGGATCGAAGTGCCTTCGTGGGGATTTGCCAACACCGGGACCCGGTTTGGGAAGTTCGTGCAGGGCGGCGCGGCGACGACGATTGAGGAGAAGTTTGCCGATGCCTCGCAGGTGAACGCGCTGACGGGCGCGAGTCCCACGGTGGCGTTGCACGTGTTGTGGGATCTGCCTGCAGGAAAGAAGGACGTGCCTGCGATCCAGGCGCTCGAGAAGAAGTATGGAGTGCGTTCAGGATCGATCAATCCGAATCTTTTTCAGGACCAGGAGTACAAGTACGGTTCGATCGCCAATCCTGATTCTGAGATTCGCAAGAACGCCCTGACTCACTTACTGGATTCGGTGGAGATCGGGCGGGAGTTGGGATCGAAGGACGTCTCGTTGTGGATTGCGGACGGCTCAAACTATCCCGGGTCGCAGAGCGTACGTCGGCGGATCGGGTGGATGGAAGAGGTTCTGGGAGCGACCCATGCTGCCCTTGGACCTGATCAGCGAATGCTGGTGGAGTATAAGCCGTTTGAGCCGGCCTTTTATCACACGGACATCGCCGACTGGGGCATGGCTCTGGAGCTTGCGCGACGCGCTGGGCCGAAGGCGAAGGTGCTGGTGGATACGGGGCACCACTACCAGGGAACGAACATTGAGCAGATCGTGGCGTGGCTGCTGCATCTTGGAGCGCTGGGAGGATTCCACTTCAACGATCGCAAGTATGCCGATGACGACCTGACCCTGGGCTCGATCGATCCATACCAGGTGTTCCGCATCTTCCATGAGATTGTGAGCGCAAAGCCGAGCGAACGCTCGGAGATCGCGTTCATGATCGACCAGAGCCACAACCTGAAGGGCAAGATGGAGGCGATGGTGCAGACTGTGATGACGGCGCAGGAGCTGTATGCGAAGGCTGCGCTGGTCGATCAGGAACGGCTGGCAGAGCTGCAGGATGCATGTCGGCTGGTGGAGGCAGAGGAGTGTTTCCGCGACGCGTTCTGGCAGGACGTGCGGCCGATGGTGCGGGAGTGGCGCGCGGCACGAGGACTTCCGGCTGATCCGCTGCAGGAGCTTGCCGAGAGCGGCTATGTTGAGAAGATCACGCGCGAACGCGAAAGCAAGAATTCAAAGAGTATTTCGAGCTACGCATAGACGGGCGAGGATGCCGATCAAGGTCATTCGAGCGTGAGAACCCGCGAGAATCTTAAGTTTATCGATTGAACAAAATAGGAACGGCCATTTCATTAACGAAACAGAGCAGTTTTGCAGCATAATGGCCGCTGTGTCGTTATTTCCTTGCGAGAGACTATGGCCGTAAGAAAAACAACGAAGAGACTTTACCTGATTCCGGTGCTGTCGAAGGCGCTGGACATTCTTGAACTGCTGCAGGCCGAAAACCAGCCGATGACGCTGGAGGCGATCCACCGGCAGACGAAGATTTCGAAGACGACCGTGTACCGGGTGCTGAAGACGTTTGTGCATCGCGGATATCTGTCGCAGTCGCCGGATGGCTTGTACCGGCAGGTGACGCGGCCGAAGAAGATGCGGTTCGGCTTTGGCGGGCAGAGCGCGGATATGCCGTTCTCGGACGAGGTGACGGAGAGTCTGAAGGATGCGGCGGCTTCGGTGGGTGTGGATCTGCTGGTGCTGGACAACCGATACGATGCGGCGACCGCGCTGAAGAATGCGGAGGAGTTTGTTCGTAGCAAGGTGGATCTGGTGATCGAGTTCCAGGTGGAGCAGGAGGTCGCGCCGATGATCGGCGACAAGATTGCCGGAGGCGAAGATTCCGCTGATCGCGATTGATATTCCGCATCCGCACGCGACTTACTTTGGCGTGGACAACTATCGCGTTGGGATTGAGGCAGGGGAGACGCTGGCGGCTTACTGCGATGGCGAACTGGGGAGGCAAGGTCGATTGGGTGATTGGGCTGGATCTGCCGGAGGCAGGGCAGTTGGTGCAGAGCCGGATTACGGGTGCGTTCGAGGGGGTGCGGAGCGGGCATTCCGGATCTGCCGGTGGAGGCGTTTGTGCGGATCGATGGGCGAGGCATGCGCGACAAGAGCAAGAAGCTGATCTCGGACTTTCTGCAGCGGCATCCGAAGGACAAGCACATCCTGATTGCGGCGGCGACGGATACGAGTGCGCTGGGAGCGGTGGATGCGGTGCGGGAGCAGAAGCGGGAGAAGCATGTCGCGATTGTTGGTCAGGATTGCATTGCCGAGGCGATTGCAGAGATGAAGAAGGACGGGTCGCCACTGATCGGTTCGGTGTCGCATGAGGCGAGTTCGTATGGGCCGAGCCTGATTCACCTGGGGCTGTCGCTGCTGCGCGGACAGACCGTGCCGCCGTATAACTATGTGGATCATAAGATGGTCGACGCAGGAGTCGTTGCAGTACGGAGTAAAGCGCCAGGTTCTATCGGGATTCGATCCGAAATGGTTTTCTCATTGGAAATAGTTGCTGTATTGATGTTGCCTGTGGAATGATGATTAGGTGCGGCTCTGTTCTCAGGCAGAAGTTGAGGCTATCTTTATGACGACAAAAGGCGGCGGACTGCGGTTTCTGGAGGATCGATGGGATGACGCGGTTGCGGCGAAGCTGGATGAGCCGGAGTTGCTGCGCTATCGGTCGAACCTGCTGGGTTCCGACCTGCGGATCACGAACTTTGGCGGCGGCAATACCAGCTCGAAGCTGGACCAGGTCGACCCGCTGGATGGGCAGACGAAGAAGGTGCTGTGGGTGAAGGGAAGCGGCGGCGACCTGGGCAGCATCAAGCGCGCGGGTTTTGCGACGCTGTATCTGGACAAGCTGCTGGCGCTGGAGAAGGTCTACGGGCGTTGATCTCGAAGACGAGATGGTGGAGATGTATCCGCTGTGTACGTTTGGGAACAATCCGGTCGCGGCTTCGATCGATACGCCGCTGCATGGGTTTCTGCCGTTTCCGCATGTGGACCATCTGCATCCGGACTGGGGTATCGCGCTGGCGGCCTCGGCGAACGGCAAGATGAAGATGGAGGAGTTCAACAAGGAGTTCGGGCACAAGCTGGCGTGGCTGCCCTGGCAGCGGCCTGGGTTTGAGCTGGGGATGATGCTGAAGAAGATCGTGGCCGAGACTCCGGGTTGCGATGGCGTGGTGCTGGGTGGGCATGGGCTGTTTACGTGGGGCAATACGCAGCGTGAGAGCTATCTGAATACGATCACGATCATCGATCAGCTGGGGCAGTTTATTGAGCGGCATGCGTCGACTGAAGGGCATAAGCCGTTTGGCGGCGGCGAGGTCGAAGACGCGCGAGGATCGCGCGGAGATTGCGGCTGTCGATCATGCCGTATCTGCGTGGCGCGGTCTCGCGGAAGCAGCGGTGGATCGGAAGCTTTTCGGACTCGCCGCAGGTGCTGGAGTTTGTGAACTCGGCGCAGGCGGAGAAGCTGGCGCATCTGGGGACGAGCTGCCCGGACCACTTTATCCGGACGAAGATTCGGCCGATGTTCATCAAGTGGAATCCGGCGGGCGATCCCTGCAGAGATTGAAGGAGCTGATCGAGACCGCGCTCGAGACCTATCGCGCGGAGTATGCGGAGTACTACAAGAAGCATGCGCTGAAGGATTCGCCGGCGATGCGCGATGCGAGTCCGACGGTGGTGCTGGTGCCGGGAGTGGGGATGTTCAGCTTCGGGAAGAACAAGACCGAGGCGCGGATTACCGGCGAGTTCTACATCAATGCGATTGGCGTGATGCAGGGCGCGGGCGCGTTGGGCGCGGGTGTGAATTGCACGGAGATTCCGCAGGCTGGGCCTGCGGCTTCGGCGGACCAGTTTACGATGTATGCGAACTATGTGGCGCTGCCGCCGAGCGAGGCGTTCCGGATTGAGTACTGGAAGCTGGAGGAGGCGAAGATTCGCCGGCAGCCGCCGGAGAAGGAGCTGAGCCGGCAGGGTTGCGCTGGTTGTCGGCGGAGGAAGCGGGATTGGGCGTGAGGTTGCGCTGCTGGCGGCGGAGCGTGGAGCGCATGTGATGGTTGCCGACCGCGATGTGAAGGGCGCGGAGGCGGTTGCGGAAGAGACGAAGGCGATTGCGGGTAAGGAGGCGGTCGGCTGGACGAGCATCGACATTCGCGACCGCAAGGCGATCAAGGCTGCGCTGGATGCGACGGTCAAGCAGTTTGGCGGGATCGACATTCTGATCAATACGGCGGCGCTGTTTCCGTCTTCGCCGGATGGCGTGATCAGCGATGCGCAGTGGGCGCTGACGCTGGAGGTGAACGTGACGGCGAACTATCTGCTGACGGATGAGGCGGCGAAGATCTTCACGGAGCAGGGAATCGATGCGAGCGTGGTGCTGACGAGCTCGGCGAATGCAGTGGTCGCGAAGCGCGGCAGCGAGGCGTACGACGTGAGCAAGGCCGCGTTGAGCCACCTGGTGCGCGAGCTGGCGGTGACGCTGTGCGCCGAAGGTGCGGGTGAATGGGATCTCGCCGGCGACGGTGGTGAAGGGGTCGACGATGTTTCCGCGCGATCGCGTGATTGCGTCGCTGAAGAAGTACAAGCTGCCGTTTGATGAGAAGGAGACGGATGATGAGTCTGCGCAACGAGCTGGCGAAGTTTTATGCGACGCGGACGTTGACGCATCAGCCGATCGATCCGAAGGATTGCGCGCAGGCGATTATGTTTCTGGCCGGGCCGCTGGCGCGGTGCACGACGGGGCATCTGATTCCGGTGGATGGGGGTTGACCGAGGCCTATCTGCGATGAGCGAGCGACGCCTGACATGGCGTTGCTGCCTGCGGATCAAGCGGGCCTTGATTGCGGTGGATCTGGGGGCGGAGAGCTGCCGGGTGTCGCTGTTGCGGTGGGTGAATGGCAGGCCGGCGATCACGCTGGTGCATCGGTTTGCGAATGCTCCGCGTGAGGTGGACGGGGGGCTGCACTGGGATCTCGGCATGATCGAGGCGGGCCTGGACGAGGGGTTCGGCGAGTGTGCGGCGATTGCGATCGGAAGGCATTCGGTCGATTGCGGTGGATGGGTGGGCGGTGGACTATGTGCGCCTGGATGCGGACGGGCGGGCGCTGGCGATCCGTTCTGCTATCGCGATGAGCGGACGGTGAGGCGGAGCGGTCGCTGCATCGAAGAGATTGCTCCGGAGCGGATGCGCGAGCTGACGGGCGTTCAGCTGCTGCGGATCAATACGCTGTATCAGCTTTATGCGGATGCTCTGCATGGCCATGCGGAAGAGGCGAGCCGTGGCTGAATCTGCCGGAGTATGTCTTGTCGCGCTGGGGCGGGGCGCGGGTGGCGGAGTATACGAATGCGACGCATACGCAGCTGGTGGAGCTGTATCACACGGCAGTGGTGCAGGGAGATCTTCGACGCGGCTGCAGCTCGATCTGGCGTGTGCGCCGAAGATCTGGTTCCTCCGGGGACGGAGGTCGGGCGGCTGAGCGGGCCGCTGGCGGAGCTGCCGGCGTTTCGCGATACGGTGCTGATTGCGCCGGCTTGTCACGATACGGCTTCGGCGATTGCGGGGATTCCGGCGACGGGGATGACTGGGCTTACATCAGCTCGGGTACGTGGTCGCTGGTGGGGACGCTGCTGGAGCAGCCGCGGAATGGTGCGGCGGCGGCGGCGGAGAACTTCACGAATCTGGGCGCGGTTGGCGGTCGGATCTGCTTTCACAAGAATGTGAATGGGATGTGGCTGATCCGGCAGTGCATGGATAAGTGGGCGGCGGACGGACGGGTGTGGACGGTGCCGGAGCTGGTGGCGGCGGCGGAGAAGAGTGGCGAAGCCGCATGGTTTGCTGGATGTGGATGATCCGGAACTGCTGCTGGCGGGACGGATGCCGCAGCGGATCAATGCGCAGCGTGATGCGGAGAGGGATTGCAGCCGCTGGATGAGCGTCCGGAGAGTGCGCCGGAGTTTGCGAGCCTGATCTTTCATAGCCTGGCGGCGCGGTATGCGGAGGTGCTGGAGCGGGTTGCGTTACATAGCGGCAAGAAGTTGAAGCGGCTGTTTGTTGTGGGTGGTGCGAGCCAGAACGATTTTCTGAATCGGCTGACGGCGGAGGCTACCGGGCTGGAGGTGTTTCGCGGCTCGGCGGAGAGTTCGACGGTGGGGAACTTTGCGGTGCAGCTGGCGGTGCTGGAGGGGCATCGCGATCCGAAGACCGGAGCCTATGCTGAGCAGGTTTCGCGGTGGGCGGGAGCGCTGGCTTCCGCGGTATGACCCCCCTCCCCTTATTTTGCGTAAATGATCATTCTTTAAGGACTTAGGTTGGTACCTGCTTGTAAGTGAAAAGCCAGGACGCGAGTTTGTGTCTGGTCCCTCTTCGATCTCTAATATCTATTTTAGAGAGTAGAGCGGAATTAATCGGCACTTTAGGGAGTCAGGCTTAGTCTTCTGATTTCTTTGGTTTACGACATTTTCGAGATTTCTGGAGGCTTGACAGGAATTTTTGCCCCCGGTGGCATTCGAGTCGTTCCGCCCTTTGGGCTTCACTCCGGCCTACGGGAGTAGGTGGCAACGAACGGCCAATTACAGGGCTATGAGGGGAGCTGACGTCCTTTCTTCTGGTTTAGGTGAGAGCAAACCTGAAACTTGAACGCTTCTGGGCGGAGACCATCCTCATCTCAAGGTCTTTTGAAGAGTCAGTTCAGGTGCTTTGCGGCGAAGAGGAACGCCGTCTTCATAGGCGTCACGATTTTACCGCTCGGCAGTCGCGTCCGAGCCTCCAGCAAAGACTGGATCACTGTCGTGCCCGCAAAGCCGGCTTTAGGCAAGTTCGGCCTCTTAGTTTCCGAAAACACCGTTTTGCGTGAAGTTCGGCGAGAGCCACCTGTCCGAGATACCGACTTTACAGACACGGGACGGTCGGACCTAGCGCGTTTCTTACATGAAAATTGGCACATCGGGGACATTCACTCCATCAATGCGCGATCGCATTCGTTGCGGCGGAGGTGTCGATGTGCTCGTCCGCGTGCCCGTGGTTCCTATAGTGCAATTCGGTGCTGTTGTGCGTCACGTCGCTATAGAGCAGGTCAATCCATGCGTCGGTTCCGATGAACCTATTCCCCAGGCTCTCGTACTTGCTGAGGATATGGTCCTTCTTCATCTGGTCGGGCGTCCCGCCCCGTTGCGCCGCCGCGGACACAAGCGCGCGCGTTTCGCGCAGCATGTCGAGGAATTTGCGGACGTCGGTGGGGGTCGACAAGGGTCCGTGACCGGGAATCACTTTCACGTCGGCGGGCACCATGTCCAACACCTTAGCCACGCCGGAGATCATGCCGCTGACGCTGCCGCCGTTGGCTACGTCGACGAACGGAAACCCGCCGGTAACGAAGTCGTCGCCCATGTGTACGACTTTGGATTGGGTGAAGAAAATAACACTGTCGCCGTCTGTGTGGCCGTTGGGAAAATGGATGGCGCGGATGTCCTCGCCATTGAGGTGGACAGTGGCGCTGTCGTTGAAGGTGATGACGGGGAGCGCTTCTTTAGGTGCGGGCGGCGTGGTAACGCCGGCAGCGACTGAGCCCTCCATCAGCCTCTTGCGCACATTTTCCGATGCTATGATAGGCGCCTCGACGCCGAACAGAGCATTGCCGCCAGTGTGGTCGAAGTGGAAGTGCGTGTTGATCACGAACTTGATGGGTTTGTCGTTGATGCTCTTGAGCGCCTCCTTGATCTTCGGGGCAAGCGGAGCAAACTGATCGTCCACGATCACGATTCCGTCATCGCCCACGGAAACGCCAATGTTACCGCCCGAGCCTTCCAACATGTAAACCGTGCCGGCCACCTTAGTGACCTTGATCTGAACTTTGCTGAAGTCTTGTTGCTGTGCAAAAGCAAAGCCCTCGAGAAGCAGAACAGTTCCGAGCATCCGCAGATTGCGCATAATTCCCTCGGCCGAAATCATACCGACCTTTGGCGTAAGTCATCGCAATTTCACCTTCCTTGGAAATAAGGAAGTCTTGTCGTAGGAACACGTCTTGTGTGAGAGCGGGGAACCCGCGACAGATGGGATGAGCGGGCGCGTCCCGTGCAGAGATATGCACTTGCAGCAGCAGGTTCTGCGTAGACCTTATCCACAGCAACTGGTCGTACAACGGTTCCTCGGAAGCACGCTCGAAGTGCCTGTAATGTTGGGTTTTCGGCAACGACGATCCTGTTATTTCCGAAAACCCCGTTAATGAGATGGTCCGCCGCTTGATCTTCGAGTGAGTTGTGGAGATCGTGTTTGGCAGGTTCAAGGAGGATCATCGATGAAGATTCATTCCGTTGGTATTGATCTTGGCAAGACGACCTTTCACCTCGTAGCTCTCAGCGCAGCTGGGAAGGTGCTGTTGCGGAAGAAGTTCACCCAGAAGCAGCTGACCACGTTTACAGCCAACATGCAGACTTCTTTGATCGGGATGGAGGCATGTTCGGGGGCTCACTTCCTGGGTCGCGTGTTACGCGAGCAAGGCCATGACGTGAAGCTGATCCCGGCCCAGTTCGTGAAGCCGTTTGTGAAGTCCAACAAGAACGACTTTCTTGATGCCGAAGCGATTGCTGAAGCTGTAGATCGGCAGAACATGCGATTCGTGCCGATCAAGACGGACGACCAGCTCGACCTGCAAGCCCTCCATCGCGTGCGGGATCGGTTGATCGCACGACGAACGTCCGTAATCAACCAGCTGCGAGCCTTCCTGCTTGAGCGTGGCATGACCTTCGCGAAGACACCAGCCAAGCTGAAGCTGGCGATGCCCGAGATCCTCGAGAACGCTGACACGAACCTGACGCCGCGCATGCGCAACCTCGTCAGCCTTCTCTGGAACGAGTGGAAGGATCTCGAACAGCAGATCGTTTCGATGAACGCAGAGGTCGAACAGATCGCCTCTTCTGACCCGGCCTGCCAGCGGCTAAGGAAGATCCCCGGCATCGGTCCGTTGGTCGCAACCGCGATCGTGGCCGCTATCGGCAACGGCGCTGCCTTCCACAAGGGTCGTGAGTTCGCATCCTGGATTGGGCTTGTGCCGAGACAGCACTCGACTGGCGGGAAGGCAAGACTATTCGGCATCAGCAAGCGCGGCAACAGCTACCTGCGCAAGATCCTCGTGCACGGCGCACGATCCGCCGTTCTCAGGGTCAAGCGAGAACGAGCTCCGTTCGGCGCATGGCTCGATGCGCTTGAGCTACGGGCACCGATTAACGTGGTCATCACGGCGGCGGCCAACAAGCTCGCCCGTATCGCATGGGCCGTTCTCTCGAGCGGACAAGAGTATCGCCCAACTGTGAGCCCCATGGCTACCTGACTTTTACCCACCACGATGGCGATTTAGCGTTCTCACCAAGGTCTGCACTGGATAGCTAAGACGAACGAACAGTTCCCAACGGCGTGCTCCCAACCTGCTCCCGCAAATGGTCTTCCATGACCGTCCCGTTTATCAGGAAGAGCACGCAGCGCAACTCATCATGGCCAGGAGACTTTGCTCTCCACCCAAAGGCCGAATACATTTGCGCAGATCTGTCGATCGCCCCTACGCTTTTCCCTTGCAGTCGTGCGGCGGACCATACATTTGCGGGATCGGAACCGCTTTAGCTAGTGCTGGACCGACTTACGAAAGCAGCCCCACCCGTCGTTGCTTCCTCCCAGTGGAGCGGCTGCGTCTTCAAGTGTGTTTTCGACTTCTGTGATTTCTGCATGAGTGGGGAGCATATAACGGGTGACTGTCACATCCCAAGGCAGTTTTCGTTCACCGTCGCACTCTTGGACGGCCACCCTGAAACCACTTCGTCTGAAGTGATCCGCAAACTCTTCAGCGGAACCTTGGCTTGGAAAAACGACACTGAAGTCAACATCCCTAGGCTTCGTGAAGTCGTCACGTCGTTCTGCATGCGGCGGAGCACATCTCCGTTCTCGTCGTCGGGAAAGTCATCAGACATTCTCGTCATCTCGCTCTCTCCCATAGCTCTATGTTCGCCCAAAACAAAGCTCCCGGAAAGTCGGGTTTTGAGAAACCCGCTGTCGCATTCGCGAAATTAATCACGCCGAGATGCCGGTTGACGTTTCAGTCGGGCCAGCAGTACTCTCAGCCTACTCACCACCTGATCTTGCTCGTCGGCCCTTCAATACCGCTACGAAGGAGGCTTTCGATGAGACTTAGACTTTCCCCCAAGCATCTTTTATTCCGCATTTGGTTCGCGTTCCTCTCCACCACGATCGCTGTTCAATCCGTTACTGTGAAAATGGATGGGCAATCGCGTCCTCCTGATGGCGGTCGAGCCCACAACCCCGGTCTACCCGGCTGGTGTGAAACACCCGTCGCCGATCGCAAGGAGGAAGGTGGTTGCTACACCACCGCGATACTCGACCTGGGAGTTCTGCCACATGCTGCAATCTATTGGCATCTGGATACATTTCCTACTCATGCCGCAGCCGAGGCCAACCGTGTTCCGCGCAGCATTGTGGTGGACAGCCTCAACCGGCATTGGCTCTTTACGATTGCCGAGCAAGGCTGGCGGCCTACCGGAGGCGAGCGAATCGCGATAATTGGTCCGCTTGTTATCGATACGGACACACCTTATACGGCCCGATACATGGAAACCGTGATCCCGCCCGGCTTCCAGCAACCGGGTGGACCGGGACATCGTCATCCAGGACCCGAAGCTTGGTATGTAGTCGAAGGAGGTCAGTGTCTGGAGACGCCGAACGGCGTCCTAGTGGCGCGCGCCGGTCAAACCATGCTCGCGCCAGAGGGGTGGCCGATGGCCATCGCCAGTCTGGGGCCTGACACCAGACGTGCAGTGGTGTTAGTTCTTCATCGAAGCAAGGAACCGTATGTCATGGCTGTAGGTTCGCCATCAGATGCACCGCACGCTCACTGGACTTCAAAGGGCCTGTGCCCGAAGTAATTCACGAAACGCTGGCAGCATTCGTGCTGTTCGTCGTTTTGGTGTTCTTGATTAGCAGGTTTTTCGAATGCGGCAAAAGGGCGAAAATCTCCCGCTCAGTTTCGTGATCGATTCAGGAGCTTGTCCAACGTGAATCTGTCAGGCTCCCAGAGCGCCAGTAAGAATGCTGCGGCGGCCGCCGAGAAGACCGAATAGTCAAATGGCGTCTTGATGCCAAGACCCGTGACCATACCCATGGCAAATAACAAAAGCAAACAGCCGGAGAGGACGGAGGCCATTCGCATTTTGAATCCTGCGATGAGCAATATCCCAAAGAGTGTCTCCGCGACGGTAGCTGCCCATGCAAATGACACCGTCAACGAACTGGGGAAGAGAGACGTCACCGCGCCCGTGTACTGCACGAAATGAGCGAAGTCTCCCCAGGATACGTTCTTTGCTCCATACGGCCCCCATAAGCCAAAACGATCAGCCACAGCGGATAAAAAGGAAGCTCCCAGCGCAAGCCGTGCGAATAGACGGACGATGTCTGTTCCATGTTCGGTGAGTTGCGCGGTTTTTGAATTCATACGTGCCTCCACATCCCCAGGTCTTCATGGATTAGCGCGGATGATCGTCTTCCCCTTGATCCGCTCGGGCGGGTTGAAGGCGGCGACTGCATCGTCGAGGGCAGCCACGTTGCCGATGTTTGTCCGCAGCCGACCATTCCGAACCCGCTGGACGACCTCACTCAATTGGGCGCGATCAGATTCGACGACGAAATCAATAGTCAGGCCGCCATCGGGCCGCGCCTCGATCGGGCCGGTGATGGTTACCAGCGTTCCTCCGGCGCGAATCACGCCCACAGACCGCTTCGCGACGTCACCGCCGATGACATCGAAAACCAGATCGACTTTACCGACGTCTTCCAGAGCGTCGTTATCGAGGTCGACGAACTCCTGTGCGCCGAAGTCGAGAGCCGTTTGACGGCTGTCGGCGCGGCCGGTGCCGATGACGTACGCGCCGGCCTCACGTGCGAGTTGGCTCGCCATCGAACCGACTACACCGGCCGCGCCGTGCACGAGGACGCTCTGCCCCGCCTGAAGGCGGCCGTGCTCGAACAGCCCCTGCCACGCGGTCAGGCCCGGCATCACGAGGGCCGCGCCTACTGTGAAATCAACGTCGCCCGGCAGCGGTGTGAGATTGCGTGCCTCGACGGCCACGTACTCCGCCAGCGTGCCGTCGCGATACCAGTCCGTGAGGCCGAACACCCGCTGTCCAATCGACAGCCCCGTCGTGCCATAGCCGACAGCGGTGACCACTCCGGCCAGTTCGTGTCCGGGGATCGAAGGCGTCCGATCATGGCCGACGCGATCGGTCCAGGTCGAGGGCCACGTCAGCTCATCCCCGGTGAATCCCGACGCATGAATCTGAACAACGACGTCGTTTATCGCTGCCTGTGGTTCGGGCCGCTCCACCAGCTTCACTCCGGCCCTTCCCGCAGCCTGATCCGTCACCACTATCGCCTTCATCGGTCACCTCCATGTGTCGATCTCACCTTCATGACGTATTCTCCTTCCACTGTCAGGTTAAATTGGAATGGAACAGCAGATAGGTCCATAATCGTCACGACGACTGGTCCATGATGGTGGCTAAAACAGTGCCAAAAATAGAGACATTTCAAGACCTGGTTTTAGAACCAAGGAAGGATGGCCAGGAGAGGTGGCGCTGGCTCTATACCGAGCTGCGTTCCGCAATTATTGATGGCAGATTGAAATCTGGAACACGATTGCCGTCCACGAGAAATCTGGCGGCACAATACGGCGTTGCCCGGGGCACGGTCGTGGCGGCATTCCAGCAACTTCAGGCTGAGGGATTCGTTTCGTCCGAAGTGAGTGCTGGAACATTTGTCATACCGGCGCCAGGGTGGGAGATGAACTCTCTGACTAAACAAAGATCTCCCCGACAGGTGATCTCCAGAGCGACTATAGCAAAGCGCACGCAGAGTCTTCTTAAGACCAGATTTTTCTTACCGGCCTCGCATTCCATCGGTAAGGCATTTCGGTGCTACGAGCCGGCTATCGACCTGTTTCCAGTCGAACTGTGGGCGCGGATTGCGGCGCGTGTTTATCGCAAAGCACCGCGTTCTTTATATGGGCAAGGTGATGCAGGTGGTTATCCACCTCTGCGAAGAGCCATCGCGGAATATGTGGGCCACTCGCGCGGAGTACGTTGTTCTGCTGAACAGATCATCGTGACATCGGGTGCGCAGCAAGCGTTGGATCTCCTGGCGCGAGTTCTTCTCGATCCCGGCGACGAGGTCTGGATGGAAGATCCGGGGTACCCAGGAGCTTCTCAAGCTTTTCAGAGCGCTGGTGCGAGTGTGATTCCCATTCCAGTTGATGGGGACGGCATGGACGTCGCAAGAGCGATAAAGTCATCTCCCGCTGCCCGTGTGGTGTATGTGACGCCAGCCAATCAATTTCCCCTTGGAACTGTCATGTCAGCAGAGAGACGAGTCGATCTTCTCTCCTGGGCCGCGCGTGCGGGCGCATGGATTATCGAAGATGAATACGACGCGGAATATCGCTATTCCGGGAAGCCGATTGCGTCACTGCACAGCCTCGATAGATCTGGAGCGGTCATTTATGTTGGAACATTCACGAAGATGCTCTTCAACGCTCTTCGGATCGGGTTCATCGTTGTTCCGGAACGCTTAGTCGAAGCATTTAGAATCGCACGAAGCTTCATGGATCGCCATGCTCCCACGTTAGATCAGGCCGTGCTGACGGAATTCATCAACGAGGGCCACTTCGGCCACCACGTTAGAAAGATGAGGCAGGTCTACTCGGAGCGTTCGCAGCTACTTGCAGAAGAAGCGAATAGGCGTCTTTCCGGCTTGCTCGATGTGGAGCACGCGCAATCCGGGATGTGTACCGTGGCCTGGATCAAAACACGTGTCACCGAGATGGTGTTGACACGACGGGCAGAAGATCTGGGATTGGAAGTAAGTCCAATCTCCTCATTTGTCAGCAAGTACGAGCAGAAGCCCGCGTTGATGCTCGGCTTCGCAGGGTGTAATGCAAGTGAGATAAAGAGGGGCGTGTCGGTTTTGGAAGCTATACTCTCGCGATGAGGCCGAGGGAGAGTAGAACGACCCGAGACCCGGTGAACCACAAAACCCTGTCAAAGCTCGTCAACATCCGTCTTACGAAGTCCGCTAGCTGTGAAGTGGATCTACAAAATCATGGCTGGTTGCCCACTTGAGAGATGGGAAATCCGTCCTGGTGCTGAACTGTGTGTCCTCCGCTCGATATTTCTAAAGAGCAAACAAGCATCGTGCGATCGGCAGAAAACGAAAGTCGTTCCATGATCTCAATCTCCTGTCCATCGAAGGTTTGCCGGGATTGATGCACAAGAGCCTTGTCGTCCCAGTAATGAAACGCTTGCCGGCCGAAGGGCACTCCATTGTGACTACTCACAAATCCACTTCCGGTTCCGGCTCCGAGCGTTCCCGGTTTTCGATTCTCCTGAAACTTCCGCAACACACTGTTTTTATATTCCCTGCTCCTCTGCTTCATTTGTTCCATCTCAGATGGGAGGTGTTGAAGGTTGAGGTTAAGCTCCAAAATCCGACGGACACCGGCGTAGTTTGTCCTCCGGGAGTTGATCGATGAGCGCTTTGAGTTCGTCGCGGGTCGGCATGATGGGATCAGAATACTCGTCTTGCACTTTGCGAATTGACACTACCAGAAGATGAAATTCGATTGACATGCTGTACCATTACTGTGGTACAGTTCCGCTCATGATATTCCGCGTCGATCCGGCCTCCGGTCATCCTCTTTATCTCCAACTGATGGAGCAGGTGCGCCATGCTGTTGAAACGGGGGTGCTGCAGGATGGCGACCTGATGCCCAGCATTCGCACGCTTGCCGAGGAACTCGTCATTAGCCATAACACTGTTGCCAAGGCTTACATGGAACTGCAGCACGAGGGCCTGCTTGAGCTTCGCCACGGTTCGGGCGCTTACATCTCCGCTCCGCGCGGTGCAAAGGCGCGTTCCACCAAGCTCCTTGAGGCACAGGCTCGTGTGCGCGAGATTGTGGAAGACATGCGCGATGACGATTTTTCCGCTGAAGAGATCCGCCGCCTCTTCGAGGCGCAGCTTATCCATGCAACCGCTACTGCGAGGAAGTCATGATTCCTGAGCGCATCATCCAAACCACCGAACTAACGAAAGACTATGCCAGCTTCCGCGCCGTCGACCATCTCAACCTCAGTGTTCGAGCTGAGCGCATCACTGGTTTTCTGGGTCGCAATGGTGCCGGCAAGAGTTCGACGATCAAGATGTTGCTCGGAATGATCAGTCCTAGCTCAGGTTCTGGCTCCGTCCTTGGCTATGACATCGCCGATCACAAGCAGAGCATCGAGATTCGCCGGCGCATTGCTTACGTGGGCGAGGACAAGGGACTCTACGGTTACATGACGGTAGCTGAGCTTATTCGTTTCACGCGTTCGTTCTATAGCGATTGGCAGCCCGAGATTGAGCGTCGTCTGCTCGCTGAGTATCGGCTTCCGCCGCGACGCAAGGTGAAGGCACTCTCCAAGGGGATGAGGACCAAGCTTGCTCTGCTGCTTGCGCTTTCGCGGCGGCCTGCACTGCTGATACTCGACGAACCTACAGAAGGGCTTGATCCTGTGTCCATTGAGGAACTGCTGCAGACGCTTGTCTCTGCGCCGATGAATGGCACCAGCGTATTTTTCTCTTCGCATCAGCTCTCCGAGGTGGAACGTATCGCCGATGACATTCTTATGATCGATCGCGGGGTTGCGGTGCTCGACATGTCGCTGGAGCAGATTCGCGAGAACTACAGGCGCATCTCGCTAGGCTTCTCGACGAATGCACCACGGCTGGAGTCGATGCTCGGGGTGGAGAAGATGCGTTGCGACGGGCGACAGATAACGATTCTCGCCAGCAGCAATGCTGACGCGATCGCTCAGCTTGGCCGCGAGCGTGGCGCGGTTGATATCAATGTTTCTCCAGTGAACCTGCGCGAGATTTTTCTGGAGACTGTGCAGGAACGGAATAAGCAGGATCAGCAGGCGCACCTGGAGCGGGAAGATGCTCTGGTATAAGTCGTACCGCGAGATTCGTGTTGTTACGCTTGTCGGCATCCTGGGCATGGCTGCGGCGTGCGTGCTGATTGTGCTCAATCAGCAGACGATGCGGGCGCATGCCGATACTGAGATGACCTACATCGCATACATCTGGAAGTCGGTCTACAACAGCATAGGGCGCGACATCTTTGTGATCCTCTGCATCATCCTTGGCTCGGGGAGCTTGTTGCAGGAGCGGGTGCACGGCACCTCCGGGTTTACGCTGGCGCTTCCGGTCAGCCGTCGCAGCATTGTTTTCACGCGTGCTTTGATTGGCTACCTGGGTGTACTTGCGATAGCGGCGATGCCCATTGCGGTTGTGCCTATCGTTTCGCGCTACGTTGGCGAGCAGTATCCGGTTGGGCAGAACATCGGCTTCTTCTTTTTATGGGCGGGCTGCGGAGCTATCTTTTACGGGCTTACGTTTCTGCTTGCGCACTGGATCGAGGGTGACTACCTCTCTGTGTTGGTCGCGATACCGTCGCTGATGCTGTACGGCGCTCTGCTTAATCTGCCGTGGCTTTCGAGGGTGCGCATGCTTAACATCTTCGACATCCTCAACGGCGAGGAGATGCCCTTCTTCAACGCGACACAGCACCTGCTGGTTGCGCCGTTACCGTGGCTTGCCCTGGGGGTGATGGTCGTCGTCAGCGCAGTCCTTATTACTTTTGCCGCGCGGCGTATTGAGCCGCTGGATTTTTAGGAGAGCACCTATGCTCTGGTATAAAGCCTGGCGCGAAAGCCGCATGCGGTTTCTGTTGAGCGCTGGCGCAATCGCCATGATGTGCCTGGTCTACACGATCTTTCATGAGCGGCTCTACCCAGGGGTTGTGCACGAGCATGCAAGCGTGCACAGCTATACGCAGTACATCCACTGGACGATCTTTGGCGGAGTGGTGCGAGCATTGCTTCAGCTGAGTTGCCTGCTGCTGGGGCTGGGTGGGTTGCAACGCGATCGCAAGCAGAACACGCTGGGCTTCACGCTCGCGCTTCCTATCAGCCGCGCCGGTCTGGTGGCTTCGCGTGCTGCTCTTGGAATTGTGCAGGTGATTGTGCTCGCGGCGATACCGTCTTTGATCGTCACGGCGGCTTCGCACGCTGTGGGCCAGCAGCTTCCGCTCGACTATGCAGCGCGTTTTATCCCGCTATGGATTGCGGGAGGCGTCTTTACGTTTGCTATTTCGTTCGTTGCTTCGGTGCTGTTCTCGAGCGAGTATGTCTCGCTTGCGGTGGCGTACCTGACTTATATCTTTTATCTGGCGGCGGCACGTTACCCGGCCTTGAGCCGCTTCCACCTGCACGTTGCTGACTTAATGAGTGGTTTCTTTCCTCATTACCTTGATCGAGCGACTATGCTCTGGACGAACACCTATGCACTCAGCCCTATCGTTTGCTTCTTCGTTGCGGGATTGCTGCTGATTGGAGTGGGCGGTGTGGTGACGAGTCGTCAGGATCTGTAGCTCTTCAGGGCGTCGAAAAATTGTTGGTTTTACGGAGCTACCTGGGCTCTCCGAAGGGAGTTTCGACCTTTGCGGGTGGGCCGTTGAGGGTTAGCTTGCTGTCGTCGGCGGTTTTTAGGGTGATGTCGGAGAGGGTCCAGTTCTTGGTGTCGGTGATGGCACCTGCGGTTTTGGCTTCGATGTCTAGGTGGTCGATGCGGAAGTCTTCGAGGGGGGCGTTGGGGTAGGCGCTGACGTTGAAGGCCTGCTTTGCTCCGGTGGCCTTGATGTTCCAGATGTGGACGTTGCGGAAGTGGGGGAGGCCTTTTTCTTCGGGGACCTTGGTGGTGAGGGTGACCCAGTAGGGGGGCGGGTTCTGGATGTCGGGCGGGAGGGTGGCGTAGCTGTAGGTGGGGTTCCAGTTCATGGTGATGTGGATGGGGATGGCTACGCCTTCGAGGGTGAGGTCGTGGATGCGGATGTCGGTGGCGTTGCCGCCGCGGGTGTGGGCGGATTTGAAGAGGACTCCGGAGGGGACGCCGGAGAGGGCGGTGATGTTGTAGGCCTCGATGTTGCGGAAGCCGCCGGAGGTTTCGGAGCCGATGGTGACGGCGGCTGCTCCGTGGCGAATGATGGAGTCGCGGAGGATGACGTTTTCGGTGGGGCGATTGACGCGGAGGCCGTCGGAGTCGCGGCCGGCTTTGAGGCAGAGGGCGTCGTCGTTGACGTCGATGTCGGCGTGCTGGACGAGGATGTCGTGGGAGGAGTCGATGTCGATGCCGTCGGTGGAGGGGCCTTTGCCGCCTTCGTTGTTGCGGATGATGACGTCGTCGATGGTGACGTCGTGGGAGTAGAGGACCTGGACGGTCCAGAAGCCGGAGCGCTTGAGGGTGATGCCTCCGCCGAGGTGGACGTTGGAGGAGTTCTGGAAGAGGATGAGGCGTGGGCGGCGGGCGTCGTAGTCGGAGGCCCAGCGTAGGCCTTTGGGTTCGTAGGTGGCGCGGAGATCCCAGTAGGACTTCCACCAGACGGGGCCGTCGCCGTCGATGGTGCCATGGCCGGTGATGGTGACGTCGTGCTGGTCGCGGGCGTTGATGAGGGCGGCGGGCCAGGTCATCTCAATGCCGGCGATGCGGGTGGGAAGCATGGGGTAGTCGGCGAGTTTTTGCGAGCCGATGAGGGTGACTCCTTCGGCGATGTTGAGGGTCACTCCGGATTTGAGGAAGAGGGAGCCGATGAGGTAGGCGCCGGGGAAGAAGGTGACGGTGCCATGGGATTTGGCGGCTGCGTCGATGGCCTTCTGGATGGCGATGGTGTTGAGGGTGGCGCCGTCGGGTTTGGCGCCGTAGCGGTTGGCGGAGAAGATGGGCGATGCGGCGTGAGCAGTGACGGCGGAGAGGGTGAGGGCGAGACTTAGTGCGCCTCGTGTGATGTGGTTTCGGACTACTGACATTTACCCTTCCTCTTTTGTTACTTAATGCGGCGCTGTTCAGCTGGCTAACAGGTAGTAGACATCAGTTCGGATCTGCGATGGATTGTTGTTCCATTCGGGGAGCCAGTGACCGTAGATCTCCCATGAGGGGCCGGCGAGCGTTTTGTTGTTGGCCTTGCACCACTGATGAATTGCGTCGTGCGCGGCGCCGAGTGTGTTGTATGGGCCGAGGTTCGTTGCTGAGGCAACGGGGCCGGCGGGTGTTGCGGAGTGGACTACTTCGTCCTGGTCGGTGAAGGGGCCGAGGAGTTCGACTCCGACTTCGAGGCGAATGGTGCCGTCCCAGTAGAGAGCTACGTTGCGGCCTGCTTTGGCTTGTTGTGCGCGCATTGCGTTCCAGACGAGGCCGCAGAGTTCTGGTACTACGCGAGAGAGTTCGGACTGGCGTGCCTGTCGTTGGATGACGGCGAGGGGGATGCTCTCGAGTTGTTGGAACTGAACGGCGCTGGAGGTCATGGGGCTTCCGTGACGAGGTGGATTTTGCCGAGGATGCCGGAGGGGATGGGTTGGACTTTGTCGAGGTCCTGCATCTGGAAGCGGTCGCCGTATTTTTCGATGAGGGGTTTGTAGTCGTGGGGCGGGAGCGCGGACCAGGCGTTGAGGGCGGTGTTGTAGACGTGGATCTCGATGTGGTTGGTGGCCGGGCTTGAGGAGTTTGGAGACGTCGAGGCGGTAGGGTGGGTGCCAGAGGGAGCCGGCGCGCTGGCCGTTGATGAAGACGATGGCGGCTTCGCGGATGGGTGGGTCGTATAGGCGTGCATGCCGGGGCCGGTGCGGGTGACGAGCGGGTTGGGGAGCCGTTGGGGCCGTTGTGCTCGGCGTGCTGGGTGATGGGTGGGTTGGGATTGGTGGCGGTGCCGCCTTCGATCTGGAGGTAGATGGGCGTTCGGGGCTGCGATTCGAGTGTGAAGTCGCGGGAGTAGATGGCTTCGCCGGAGTAGTGGAGGGTGGCGGGGTTGGAGGTCCAGTCGGTGAGGGTGGGTTGGGATTCGGTCTTGTTGGTGGCGGCGAACGTGAGTTGCCAGTTGGTGGAGAGGTCGGCGAGTTGAGCTGTTGATGGGGCGGAGGCGACGCAGTCTCGCCGCAGTAGTTTGCGCCGCTGTCGGAGACGTCTCGTGAGCGGCCAGAGAATACGAAGACTCGGGACTCGTAGGGAGCGAGATGGAGTGAGATACAGGCGCTTGCGATGCGGAGACGCGGTGCCTGTGTCGCGATTCCATGCTTCGCCGTCGAGGTGACGAGTGTCGAAGGCGAGATGGTTGTGTCGATCGGGACGATTGCTTGTGTTGGCGACGAAGTAGATGTCGGCGGTCGGGAGCTTGCGGCGGATGAAGCCGATGACTTCGGTGCCGTGTTCTCGGAGCGGAAGCTTGAGATCGGGCTTGTTCGCCTTTCGAGAGCGTCGGCTGAGCTCGCTGATGTTGGGAACGAGCGTGAAGGCTTTGGAGAGCTCGGTGATTTCAGGTGAAGGTTTGCCTTCGGGATCGAGCGTGGGAGCGTGGCCTACGACGATGACTTTGCCGTCGGCATCCGGTGACCATCTTGGTCCAGTTGACGATCTTGCTGAGGGTCTTCGAGGGGGATGCGGTCGGTGGGTGGGAAGACGAGGATCTGGTAGGTGCCGAGGCCGACGCGAGTTGATGGCGTCGGCGTCGATGAAGTCGACGTTGTAGCCGGCGGAGAGGATGGCGGACATGAGTTCGGGGGTGATGAGGTGCGGCATGGCTCGGCGGTGACGGTGACTGGCCGGGCGCGAAGTGGCCCAGGCGTCGTCGGTGGGGAGGAGGATGGCGACCTGGTTGGCGGGCTTGCCCTGGCGGAGGAGCCAGCTGATGCGCTGGATGTAGCGGGCGACGTCGGGCATGACGGGGTGCCAGGGGTTGTGGTCGTTGAAGACGGCGGCGGCGTAGAGGGACCAGCCGGGCTCGCCGACTTGCTGGGGCGGAGTAGGGCCAGCCGTGGCCGATGATCTGGTTGTCGCCGATGAGGAAGTGGATGTCGGCCTCGGCCTTCATGTCGAGCGGGGTGGCGCGGAAGACGGGGGAGTGGAGCCAGGTGAAGGTTTCGCCGGAGGTGACGTTGTTGCCGAAGAGGTGATTGGCGGAGGTGGCCCAGCGCAGGGTGGAGAAGGCGCGCCAGTGTGCGCCTTCGCCTTCGGGCAGGGCGACGAGGCGCTGGCTGGAGAGGGTGACGGCGGGTTCGCCGTAGGTCTGGGAGCGGAACTTGGTGTGGTGGGCGGTGGCCCAGTTGTTGATCTGGGTGAGGTAGTTTTCGTTGACGAGCTCGGTGAGGGTCTTGCCCCAGTCGTGGCGGACTTTTTCGGCGGCGGGGGTGCCTCCGGCGACGAGCTCGGGGAGGTGGGGGATGAGATCGTAGCCGCGGCGCTTGCGGAACTCGGCGGGGAGGTTGGGGGTCCAGTCGGCGCCGTAGGCTTCGAGGGAGTCGGAGAAGACGGCGTAGGGTGGGGTGGCGCCGAAGGCTTTGACGAGCGGGTCGCCGACGGTTTTGAGGTGGGTGGCGACGGCCTGGTGGCTGAAGGGATCGAGGACCCAGCCTTCGGCTCCGACGGCGGCGCGCTTTGACTTGCTGTTTGGTGTGCGACTGGATGAAGAAGAGGGCTGTGCGGGGCGTGGAGCTGGGTGAGATGGACTCGCCGGGTTTGGCTGGGTTTGGCGGTGGCGGCGTCCCAGTGTTTGGGTTCGCCGTTGACGACGGCGACGGAGAGGATGGATTCGCCTTCGGCGAGCTTGAACATGGGGAGCGAGGTGGCGGAGGCGGGGATGGGCATCTCGGCGACGCGGAGGCGGGTGGCGGCCTCTTCGAGTGTGGTGGCGGGGCCGCCGTAGGGCCAGCCGCTGCCGAGGGTGACGTCGACGCGGAGGCCGAGCTTGCGGGCTTCGGTCTGTGCGTAGCGGACGTTGTCGAGCATGGCGGGGGAGAGGAAGGCGATCGTTGACGAGGCCTTTGGCTGGGTCGTCGAGGACCTGGGGGTAGACGAAGGCGAGTTCGGCTCCGCCGATGCTGTCGGCCTTCATCTGCTGGAGCTCGCGGAGGATCTCGGGCTTTTCGGCAGCGGCTCCGAACCACCACCAGCGCATCATGGGCTTGGCGTCGTTGGGTGGGTTGAGGAAGGTCTTGCGGAGGATTCGATGGAGGTCTGGGCGGAGAGGTGGGTGGTGGGAGCGACGGCGAGGAGGGCGGCAGCGGCGAGGGTGGAGATCTTGAGGGTTCATTGTTGGTTGCTGTGTGTCTGGCTCTGCGTGGGGCCGTTGAGGATTGGGTGGTCGAGTCCGGTGACCTGCGGCGATACGCCGGCGGCATGAGATCGAAGACCACGATCTCATTTTCGCCCTTTTTGAGCCAGGGGGCGGGGACGTAGAGGGTCTGCTGCGGGCCGATGTTCCAGAAGCGGCCGATGGGGTGGCCGTTGATCCAGAGGGCGCCTTTGCCGAGTTTGGAGATGTCGAGGAAGGTGTCGCCGGTTTGGGCGAGGGTGAAGTGGGCGCGGCGGAAGGTGGGTGGTTCCGGTTTGGTTGTCGGAGCAGCGGAGCCCTCGCCGCCGAAATGCTTTAGCGATGACAACGAACTTGAGTCCATGGGAAGAGGGTAGATCTGCCAGCCGGTGAGGGGTTTGCCTGCGAGTGTGGCGGAGGTGGTGATGCCCATGGATTCGCCGCGCATCTGGCGGGTGGAGTTGATGCGGCCGTCGTTGGCTACGAGGATGTCGAGGCGGGCGGGGCGGGTGACGGTGAGGGGAGAGTGTGTTCTGGAGAGGCGGCGGTCGAGGGTGCCGACGAGTTTGCCGTCGAGGTAGACCTGCGCGTAGTCGTGGAGTTCGTTGAGGACGAGATCGCCGGTGATGGCTGCGGGGAGTGGGTGCGGTAGAGGATGTAGCCGTAGGACTGGCCGAAGTGCTCCATTGGGTTGAGGCTGCTCGCTGGAGATGGGAGTGGGGAGGTTCTGCCAGAGGGGTGTGGATTCGGTGAGCATGATGGTGGGGATGGTGATGACGGGGGTGGTTCGGGGACCGGTGGGAGGCAGGATTCATCAGTTTGTCTGGCGAGTTCGTCGTGATGAGCAGAGCTTGCGTTTGTGGAAGCACGGACAAGTGCAACAGCAGGTCTCTCCACTTCGCTGCGCTCCGGTCGAGATGACACATCATTTTTCTCATTTGCTGCAGATGACGTGGCGCAAGCGAATTTTGCGAGGAGTTTGCGGTAGGCGAAGTACTTGGGTGTGGGGCGGCCGGATTCGTCGAGGGGGGCGTCGTAGTCGTAGCTGGTGACGTCGGAGAAGGAGACCAGTTTTGGTTCCGGTGGCTCCGGACATGAAGCCGAAGCTGGTGCCGCCGTGGAACATGTAGATGTTGATTCCGGTGCCGCGGGTGAGGATGTAGTCGAGGTCTTCAAGCTGCGGAGGGATGGGGCGGGTCTCGTGGGGGCGGCCCCAGGCGTCGAACCAGCCGGGCCAGTACTCGGAGACGAAGAGGGGAGCGTCGGGGCGGAGCTTTGCGAGTGCGTCCATGCCGCCCTTGTGGTTGCCGATGCCGAAGTTGGTTGCGGCAAGAGGCCGGGGATGCGAGCCGTTGGGGATGTTGCGCCAGTTGTCGGCGGAGAAGAGGAGGGAGTCGTTGAAGCCGACGGACTGCGTAGATCTGTTTGAGGTGGGCCATGTAGGCGTGATCGTCTGCCGTAGTTGCCGTACTCGTTTTCGATCTGGGTCATGATGATGGGGCCGCCGCGGCCGATCTGCAGAGGCGTGGTCTCCTGGGCGAGGCGCTTGATCCAGCGTTCGGCGGGGACCATGAAGGCGGGGTCGTTGGAGCGGAGGGCGTCAGCGGATTTGGGGTCGGCGAGGAGCCAGGCGGGGAGGCCGCCGAGTTCCCACTCGGCGCAGGAGTAGGGGCCGGAGCGGAGGATGACGTAGAGGCCTTCTTCCTGCGCGGCCTTGATGAAGGCGGCGAGGTCGTTGTTGCCGGTGAAGTCGAAGTGGCCGGGTGTGGGCTCGTGGACGTTCCAGAAGACGTAGGTGGCGATGGTGTTGAGGCCCATGGCGCGTGCCATCTTGAGGCGGGCGTGCCAGTACTCGCGGGGGATGCGGGCGTAGTGGAGTTCGCCGGAGAGGACTTTGAAGGGCTTGCCGTCGAGGGTGAAGTGATCGCCTTGCGTGGAGAAGACGTGGTGCGGCTGAGCGAGAGCAGGAAATGATGCGAGGGCAAGCAGGAGGGAGGAGAGGATTCGTTTCATGACAGGCGATTGGGGCGACGCAGCCACGTTAGTTCATTTGAGAGAATGTTTCAAGGGGAGAACAGCGGGTTGTTTGCGATAGCGGCTAGAATGGCCGACGTCGAATAAAACCCGAAGGAAGGCACGGATACTGCATGCGGATTGTGGCGGGAGTGGATTTTGGTACGTTGAGCACACGTGTGACTCTGCTGGACAGCGAGCGTGGGCGACTGGGCACGGCCGCTGCTTCTTATCCGCTGCACCGGAAGCGGGACGATCCGGATTTTGCGACGCAGTCTCATGCGGACCAGATGAATGCGCTGGTTGCAGCGATGCGCGATGTGCTGGCGCAGACCGGGATTGATGGAAGCAAGGTGGAAGCGATTGCGCTGGATACTACGGGTTCGAGCGTGGTGCCTGTAGACGCAAAGATGCAGCCGCTGGATGACTATTACATGTGGTGCGATCACCGTGCGCAGGAAGAGGCGCGGCAGATTACGAAGCTGGCGCATGAGCGGGGGCTGGAGGCGATTGAATGGTGCGGCGGGGTGTACTCGCATGAGTGGGGATTTGCGAAGCTGCTGCACTGGCTGCGACATAATCCGGAGAAGCGCGAGAGGTTTGCGTCGGCGTTTGAGCACTGCGATATGGTGGCGGCGACGCTGTGCGGGATAAGCGATCCGAAGCTGGTGAAGCGCAGCGTGTGCGCGCTGGGACATAAGTGGCTGTGGAATCCGAAGTGGGATGGGTTTCCGCCACAGGCATTTCTGTCGGAGCTGGACCCACTGTTTGACGGTGTGCGGGAGAAGCTTGCGGGCGAGGTGTTGACCTCGGACAAGCTTGCGGGTCATCTTTCGCCGGAGTGGGCGGAGAAGCTTGGTCTGCGCGCGGGCATACCGATTCCGGTAGGAGCGTTCGACGCGCACTGGGATGCGATTGGCGCGGGATGCCGTGAAGGCGATGTGGTGAACGTGGTGGGCACATCGACGTGCATTATTGCGATGGGTAAGAAGGCGGAATTGATTCCGGGTGTGTGCGGAGTGGTGCCCGGGAGCGTGCATCCGCAGTACACGGGCGTGGAAGCGGGGTTGTCGGCGGTGGGCGATATCTTTGAGGCCATCGCGAAGCGTGCGGGAACGGATGTAAAGACGCTGGCGCAGGGGCTGGAGAAGTATCGCGCGGGGCAGACGGGGCTTCTGCGGTTGACCTGGGACAATGGCGATCGCACGGTGCTGGTGAAGTCAGAGCTGGGCGGCATCACACTGGGATGGAACCTGGTGCACACAGCGCAGGACGAGTTGTTCGCAGCGATTGAAGGGACGGCCTTTCATACGCGCATCATTCTGGACCGCATGGCGGAGTATGGAGTGCCGATTGAGCGCATCATCAACGCCGGTGGAATTCCACAGTCGAACGCGGTGCTGAACCAGGTGTATGCAAATGTGCTGGGCAAGCCGGTGCTGGTGCCGGAGTCGACGCCGACGAGTATCGGGTCGGGGATCTTTGCGCAGGTCGCGGCGGGAATCTTCGGGACGGTTGAAGAGGCGCAGAAGAAGATGTGTCCGGGATATAAGGAGTACCTGCCGGAGGCTGATGGGGTGAAGACGTACGAGCAGCTGTACGGGCTCTACAAGGATGTTTACTTCGCATTTGGAGATGAGAACGCTCCGCCGGTGAAACTGGCGGGTGTTTTGGAAAAGCTTCGGCAGGTGGCGGCAAAGGTGCGACAGAACGCGGGTGCGTAAGTGAAGGATTGGTAAGGATGGCTATGCTGCTGCAAAAACTGCGTGAGGAAGTGTTAGAGGCAAATCTTGAATTGGTGCGGCGCGGACTTGTGCTCTACACGTTCGGGAATGCTTCAGGGGTGGATCGCGAACAGGGTTTGGTCACGATCAAGCCTTCGGGTGTGGACTATGACAAGCTGCGTCCTGAGGACATGGTGGTAACGGACCTGACAGGGAAGATCGTGGATGGGACGCTTAAGCCGTCGTCGGACCTGGATACACATCTCTTGCTGTATCGCGAGTTTGCTTCGATTGGAGCTGTTGTTCATACGCACTCCGAGTTTGCCACGAGCTTTGCTCAGGCGGGGCTGGCGATTCCGGCGCTGGGGACGACGCACGCCGATTATTTTTATGGGCCAGTCCCTGTGACCGCGCCGCTGACGGATGAGGCAATTGGGGGCAAGTATGTGCATGAGACTGGCGTGGCGATCGTGAATCGCTTTCGCGGAGATAAGGACTGCGCGGCGATCGATCCAGTTGCGGTGCCGGCGTGTTTGGTGAATGGTCATGCGCCATTCGTGTGGGGACCGACGGCGCATGATGCTGCGCACAATGCCGTCGTTCTAGAGGCAGTGGCACGCATGGCGTATCGGACGCTGACCCTGGAGGCGAGTGCGGTGGGAGTTTCGCAGGCTCTGCTGGATCGGCACTACTTCAGAAAGCATGGCGCTATGGCTACCTACGGACAGGGGTAGGTCTGTACTTGCCGACTTCAGCTGATCGTTATTGGAAGGCAAAGATCTTCTTCCAGTCGTCCTTCATGCTGACGACGGTCCAGCCTTTGGCGGTGGCTTCGTCGAGAGCCTTGTCGAGCTTGCCGATTGAAGATTTGCGGTCGTAGGCATACTCGCGCTCGGCATCGGTGTGGTGGACGATGAGCATCAAGCGTGCGCCGGTACCCGCGGCCGTCCACTCCAGCATCTGCTGGTCGCCGTCGGAGTTGCCAAATGCAGCGATGGGGCGACGGCCGATGTATTGATTGATGCCGACGGGTTTGCCGGGACCATCGTCAATGAAGTTCAGGTCAGGCAGGCGTCTGAGATCGGGTTTGCCATCAATGATCTCGAATTTGGTTTTGATGGAGCTTCCGATGACCTGCTCTGGTGGAACCCCATACGCCTTTTCAGTCCAGGGTCGCATAAATTCGATTCCTCCGCCGGAGACGATGTAGGTTTTGAAGCCATTGGCTCGCAGATAAGCGAGGAGTTCAACCATGGGTTGATAGATGCACTCGTTATAAGGCTTGTGATACTTGGAATTTGTCGCGGTGGCGAGCCAGTCGGTGACAATCTTCCCGAACTCTTCCACGGTCATTCCGCTGTGGGTAGCCATGATGAGTTCGCCGAGGTCCTTCTCGCCGAAGGCGGCGATAGCTTTTCTGTCGCCCTCGAGAACTGCTTTGAAGGGCTGCTTTGTTTTCCACTCGGGATGGCTAGGCGCGAGCTGCTTTATGCGGTCGAACGCAAAGGCGCCTTGAACGTACATGGGTTGTTCAACCCAGAGGGTTCCGTCGTTGTCGAAGGTAGCTATGCGCTCATCGACGGGGACAAAGTCGGAGGATCCATCTTTGGTGACTTTTTCGACAAAGGCGATGATGGATTTCTTGGGGGCGGTGTCGTTCCATGATGGCAGAGGGTCGCTTTGCGCGTAGGAGCAGGGGATGGAAATGATCAGCAAAAAAAGATAAGTGAGATGTACGTGGATTCGCCGTGCAGTCATTCGATGTCTCCTAACTGAGGGCTTGATGTTACCTCAGTGGTTTGTGACACTCGATGCGGATACGCAACCCAATATAACAATGTGCTGGATGTGGGTGTGATAACGGGAGACGTATCACCGGTATATAGTTGCCATGCTGAAATAATTATCCGCATGAGGGCATTGCCAGTATGTTCAACGCGACAGGAAAAGATCGCAACAGCGCGGCAGTGAACTCCGTTGAACAGGTTCAGCAGGCTTCCGAGTCAGTGCAGGGCGTCAGAGGGTTACGTGCGCGTTTTATCTGGCTGTTTCCTGTGGTGTTCATCACCTATAGCCTGGCGTACCTTGACCGAGCGAACTTTGGATTCGGAGCGGCTGCGGGAATGAGCGCGACGCTGGGCATCAGTGCAAAGCAAGTCTCTCTGCTTAGCAGCCTTTTCTTTCTTGGCTACTTTATCTTTCAACTTCCGGGGGCGGCGCTGGCTCGGACAGTGGGGGTGCGGCGACTTGTAACCGTGCTGCTGGTGGGATGGGGAACGTGCGCAGCGCTGACGGGTGTGATCCAGAGCTTCTGGCTTTTGTGCGTCGATCGCGTGATGCTTGGCGCGGCGGAGAGTTTGATCTTTCCGGCCATGCTTTTTCTGCTGACGAACTGGTTTACGCGGTCCGAACGCGGCAGAGCGAACGGTTTGCTGATACTGGCGAATCCGGTGACGGTGCTCTGGATGTCGCTCATCACGGGCTTTCTGATTCAGCGTTTCGGATGGCAGATGACGTTTGTCGTTGAGGGATTGCCTGCTGTGCTGTGGGCGGTGATCTGGTGGCTGGTTATTCGAGACAGGCCGACACAGGCAAACTGGATTGATCAGGCCACGGCCGAATCGCTGGAGGAGACGCTAAGTGCGGAACAGGCGTTAGTGCCACCCGTCGGCTCAGTGATGGAAGCATTGCGGCGGCCCGAGGTGATCCTGCTTTGCGTGCAGTACTTCTGCTGGAGTCTCGGAATCTATGGGTTTGTGCTGTGGCTGCCTGCGATTGTGCGCGAGGGTGCTTCGCTATCGATGGGGCGGACGGGCCTTTTGTCCGGCATTCCTTATCTGGTGGCCATCGGGGCGATGATTGCTATCTCCACGATCTCCGACAGGACAGGGCGACGAGAGTTGGTGGTGTGGCCGTGCCTGTTGCTGGCAGCCGTGGCGCTCTTCTCTTCCTTTCTGTTCGATGGGAAGAGCTTTCCGTTGGCGTTTGCGTCTTTGGTTGTTGGGGGCGCAGCGATGTATGCGCCTTACGGCCCATTCTGGGCGATTATCCCGGAGCGAATTCCGCGAGCGGTCGTGCCGGAGGTGCTTACGCTGATCAACAGCTCGGGGGCCTTGGGTGGATTCTTCGGGAGTTATCTTGTGGGGTGGATGCGTTCGATTACGGGTAATTCGGCAGCTGGATTTTTGCTGATGGCGGTGGCGCTGTTGTGTTCGTCGGTGCTGGTGATGGTGCTGCCGAAGAGGCGCCAGCTGGTCGCAAGTCCTGTTGCGTAGCTGTGTTGAGAGCCGGGGGGTTGTGTTTGAAAGGGCGAGAGGTAAAGCTGCACGAAGTGCTGGAAGGCGATAAGGAGTTCGCTGAGACGAGGACGCATGCACCGGGGCCGGAGGGGAGCCTGCCGATCACAGCGGAGATGCTCTTGCGTGAGCCATCGGGCAATCTCTTTGGACTGACCCAGAGCGCAGGCATGGGATGGGAGCCTGAGCGGTTGCTCGATCCGGAGTTTTTGATTTTGAGCACGCACGGTGGAGTGCGTGCGGCGGACGGAACGCCCATCGCGCTGGGCTTTCACACGGGCCATTGGGAGGTGGGGCTGCTGGTGAGTGAAGCAGCCCGCGAACTGCGAAATCTCCGCGCCGTGCCATTTGCTGGTGCGTGTACTGATCCGTGCGATGGTAGAACGCAGGGTACGACGGGGATGCTCGACTCGTTGCCGTTTCGGAACGATGCGGCGATGGTGCTGCGCAGGCTGATGCGGTCACTGCCTACGCGCAAGGGCGTTCTGGGTGTGGCGACTTGCGACAAGGGACTGCCTGCAATGATGATGGCGCTGGCCTCTTCGGGAGAGCTGCCCTCGGTGCTAATTCCGGGCGGTGTGACGCTGTTGCCGGATTCGGGTGAAGACGCGGGCAAAGTGCAGACGATCGGTGCGAGGTTTGCGCAAGGGCAGATGTCTTTGGAAGAAGCAGCGGAGATGGGCTGCCGGGCTTGCGCGTCACCTGGTGGTGGGTGCCAGTTTCTTGGGACAGCGGCGACGTCGCAGGTGGTGGGTGAGGCGCTTGGACTTTCGTTGCCGCATAGTGCGCTGGCGCCTTCAGGGCAGGATGTCTGGCTGGATGCTGCGACACGCTCGGCTCGCGCGATGTTGCGTTTGGTGCAGAACGGGATTGGCACGCGAGATGTGCTGACCGACGCAGCGATACGCAATGCGATGGCTCTGCATGCGGCGTTTGGCGGTTCCACGAACCTGCTTCTGCATGTGCCGGCGATTGCGCATGCAGCTGGATTGCGGCGGCCCGATCGTAAAGACTGGGAGCAGGTGAATCACGCTACGCCGCGGCTAGTGGATGCGTTGCCGAATGGGCCGCGAAACTTCGCCACGGTGCAGGTATTTCTTGCAGGCGGAGTGCCTGAGGTGATGCTGCATCTGGAACGGATGGGGCTGCTCGATACGACAGTGCAGACCGTGACGGGCGCAACGCTTGCTGAGAATCTGCGCTGGTGGGAGGGCTCGGAACGGCGGCGGGTGCTGCGCGAACGACTGAGAGAGCTTGACGGCATCGATCCGGACGACGTGATTCTGTCGCCGGAGCGGGCTCGGGAGGGCGGGCTTACATCGACCGTTTGCTTCCCCAGCGGAAATCTTGCGCCTGAAGGGTCGGTTATCAAGAGCACGTCGATTGATCCCGCGTTGATCGATGGGGATGGGGTTTATCGGCATACAGGGCCAGCGCGAGTGTTTGTACGCGAGACGGACGCGATCGAGGCGATCAAGAGCGGCCGTATTTCGAAAGGCGATGTGATGGTGCTGATCTGCGCGGGCCCGAAGGGCGCGGGGATGCAGGAGGTCTACCAGATAACGTCGGCTTTGAAGAACCTGCCGTTCTGCAAGCATGTGGCGGTGTTGACGGATGCGCGTTTCAGCGGCGTCTCTACTGGGGCTTGTGTGGGGCACATTTCGCCGGAGGCTTTGGCGGGTGGTCCGATCGGTAGACTGGTGGACGGCGACACGATCACAATTGTGATTGACCGGCAGTCGCTGGTGGGAACCGTGGATTTTACCGGGGAAGGGGAGCAGCGTTTCGATGGTGCTGAGGGTACGAGGCGTCTTGGAAAGAGAGCTGCGCGGCCGGATTTGTCGCCACATCCTGAGTTGCCGGCGGATACGCGCTTGTGGGCGGCATTGGTGCAGGTGAGCGGTGGGGTTTGGGGTGGATGCGTGTATGACGCCGATTCGATTTGCGCTGCAGTGGAGCAGGGCAGTCACTAGTAGGTTTGTTCGAGAACGACGAAGGGGAATGAGACGTGAAGCTCTACAGGACTGACAAAGGGTTTTTCGGAGAAGAGGACAACCGATTCTGGCGCGTGGAGGCGCCGAGTTGGGACGACCTTTTACGTGAGGAGGATCTCCGCGGCCGCGTACTAGCTGCGGCACAATCCAGCGAGCGGCTCGAGACGCTGGGTGGTATGACATTGCTGAGTCCGGTGAGTACACAAGAGGTATGGGCGGCGGGAGTGACATACTTTCGCAGCCGCAGCGCACGGATGGATGAATCAAAGGATGCCGGTGGCGGTAGCTTTTATGATCGCGTCTATGTGGCGGAACGGCCTGAGCTCTTTTTTAAGGCGTCAGGAACGCGCGTGGTCGGCCCCTTCGGCGAGGTGCGCATTCGAAAGGATGCTCAGTGGTCGGTGCCGGAGCCGGAGCTAACGCTGGCGATTCATTCGAGCGGCAAGATTCTGGGCTACACGATTGGAAACGACATGAGCTCAAGAGACATCGAGGGGGAGAACCCGCTATATCTTCCGCAGGCAAAGGTATACGACGGGAGTTGTGCCATCGGGCCGTGCTTACTGCTTGCGGATGGCGACCTGCCGAAGGAGACGGCGATTGGCATCCGGATTCAACGGGATGGGGCAGACGCCTATTCCGGGCAAACGACGTTGGCGGAGTTGAAGCGTCAGGTGACAGAGCTGGTGAGCTATCTGCTTCGCGAGAACAGCTTTCCTGAGGGTGTATTTTTGATGACGGGCACGGGGATTGTTCCGCATGATGAATTCACCTTGGCTGCGGGGGATCGGATTTCGATCTCGATCGAAAATATCGGGACGCTGGAAAATGTAGTTGCCTCGACATAGAACCCGTTTGTATTGAACAATCTATCGTTTTTGGTGCGAGGGTGGGTATATGACTTTTCGTTTTCGGGTTCCTCACGCGGAGTCGTGTCTATATAAAGTGCTGCCCGTGAAATAGAATTCCGATGCGTCAAACTCTGTATAGATTTCATTAGTTTCAACGGGATGGACAGCCACACTGTTCACAGCGAAGACGAAGATGACCGAGAATCCGGACGTTCAACAAATTGCGAGTGCTGCGCGTGAGCAGCTGGAACTGATTTTGCGAGACCCGGGGTTCAGGTCGAGCCGACGATCGGCGCAGTTCTTGAAGTACGTCGTCGAAAAGACTTTGGATGGGGAAGCCGATCAGATCAAAGAACGTACGATTGGCGTGGATGTTTTCGGACGCAAGCCTTCGTATGACACGAACGAAGACCATGTGGTTCGAACGGCGGCGGGGGAGCTTCGGAAGCGTCTTGCGATCTACTATTCGGACGAGAGACATCGGACCGAACTACGAATGAGTCTGGTGCCGGGATCATACATTCCTCAGTTCGCCCATCCGACTCACAATCATGAATCGAATATCGCTTCGGGGACGCATGAGTCATTTGGCGACTTTGAGATGACACGTGCGGGGGCGATCTCACACAGTGTGAGTTCGGGTTTAGAGACGACTGTACACGGCGTGCCGGTTGCGAAAACGGGAAAGCGGTGGCTGGTGATCTCGGCTGTTATGGCGACGGCGCTGGTGGCGGGGCTACTGGGATATCGCTGGTTTGGGCCAACGAGCGCCCAGGATCTCTTCTGGAAACCTGTGATTGATACGCCGGGTTCTGTGCTTCTTGCTGTTGGCGACGTTCCGTCGGGGCCGCCGACCCTGTCGGTTCCCAAGGGCGATCAGGAGTATCCGATACCCATCGTTCAAAAGACTCCATCGCAGATTGTTCCCTTTGGCGATGCGGTGACGATCGCCCGAGTGGTTGGAGCGCTTGAGTCAAAGGGCAAGACGGTGATCATTCGTCGGGAGGGTGCGAGTTCGTTCGCGGACTTACGAGAGGGAGCGGTGGTACTAGTAGGGGCATTCAACAACGAGTGGAGCCTGAGGCTGACTCGACAGTTGCGGTACAGCCTTGCCCTGGATGCGGATAACAACCTTATCTATATTAAGGACGCCAAGAACCCATCGTCGCGAAGCTGGAGTTGGGCTACTAACCTGCCCAGGAATCATCAGGGATCGGCGGGTCACGCGGCTGTTCAGGATTATGCGCTAGTCTCCAGGATATGGAACTCGGAGACTGGCCATGTCGTGATCGTGATTGGCGGTCTTTACACGTATGGCACTGAGGCAGCGGGAGAGTTTCTGACGAATCCGCAGCTGATGAAAGAAGTGGATCGCCTGGCACCGATGGCAAATCGGCAGCGCAACCTCCAGATCGTTTTGGCGACGACGGTGACGGATGATGCAGCCGGTCCCCCGAGGGTTATTGCGGTGTCGTCGGAATAGGCGGAGCCGGTAATTTTTTGGCGAGCGAAGTTTTGTTCGGGTGGCAAAAAAACGAGGAAAAAGGACCTGCCGGAAGCCTTCTGGGTACTTCCGGTAAACATAGTTTATTCAATAACTTGTGCTCGGTTTCTGACGGTCAGGAACCGTATCTGTCTATTCAAACGTTATGCGCGGTATCTACAAAGTCTCCGATCAAAACCACTCCTTCCGGCAAGACACGAAGGCAAGCGGAATTAGCCGCTGAGCGCCGGGAAGAATTGAAGAAACGGCTTCAGGAGACCTATGAAAGACAGCAGAAAGCTCATCTATTGTCTGACCACCCTTTGCATTCTCTTTATCCTGGGATCGAATGCTTCTCTGGGCCAGGGTTTGGCCCGCATCTCCGGAACAGTGACTGATCAGACAGGTGCCGCAATTCCCGGCGCTACGGTGACGGCCACCCGTTTGGCGACCGGCGAAAAGAGCACAGTGACCTCCAGCGGTGGGGGCGAGTACATCTTTCCGTCGCTGGCTCCAGCAGAGTACAGCGTTGGCGTGACAGCGGGCGGATTCTCTGGCTTTCTGCAAAAGAGTGTAGTGCTACAGGCGGACCAGGCGGTCACGGTCAATGCGACCCTGAGCGTGGGCAGCAGCACTCAGGTGGTGAACGTGGACACGGCGCCGCCTCAGGTAGATACGACGACAGGAACACTGTCACAGGTGATCGATGAGAAGCGCGTCAATGACCTGCCGCTGAACGGCCGCAATGCAGCAACGCTTACGACTCTCGTTCCCGGTGTGGTCGTCGCGCCCAGCGCCAACATCGACCAGGGGCAGACGAAGACCTTTCCGGTCGTAGCGGCAGTCACTATCAACGGGACCCGTGCCAACCAGATTAATTACATGCTGGATGGCGGCAATAACGTTGACGAGTACACCAATGTCAACGCTCCATTCCCAATGCCTGACGCGCTGCAGGAGTTCAGCGTCCAGACGAGCAACTACAACGCTGAGTACGGCCAGAACGCCGGGGGAGTGGTAAACATCATCACTCGTGGCGGACAGCAGAAGTTTCACGGCAGCGCCTTTGAGTTTGTTCGCAACCGCGTCTTCAATGCGGCGAACTACTTCAGCTATGTAAATGGAAAGAAGACGGTAGATCCGCTGAAGCGCAACCAGTTTGGCGGCACCTTTGGCGGGCCGGTGATTATTCCTCACGTTTACAACGGACGAGACAAGTCGTTCTTCTTCTTTGGTGTTCAAGCAACGAGACTTCGTACGAATGGTGTTGGCGGAACTGCGTTTCTGCCGACGCCGTCGCAGTTGGGCGGCACGTTTACCGGCGTTGCGAGTCCTATCCTGAACCCGAAGACCCTTGCTCCGTATCCGTGTACACCGACGGGAAGTACGTACACCTGCACTATCAACCCGAACGACTACAACAAATCGTCGCTAGCACTTCTTAAGTATCTGCCTACGATTAGCGGAAGCGATGGCACGTTCCAGTTCTTCCGGCCCAGCAAGCAAAACTTCATCGAATATACGGCCCGTGGAGACCAGTCGATTGGGTCGAAGGACCACTTGTTGCTGCGGTATTTTTATGACAGTTTCGACAACGCGGGTGTGCTCGACACGACCAACCTGCTTAGTTACTCAGATCAGGCGTCGATTCGTTACCACAATGCGCTCATCTCGGAGACGCACACCTTTACGGACAGGATTCTGAATAACTTCAGCCTGAGCTACCAGATCGAAAATGCAGCGCGCGGACCTCTGCCTGGGGCTCCTAACGTGAATGATCTCGGCGTGAATATCTGGCAGCCAAGCTTCAAACAGATTAATCAGATACAGGTCGCGGGTTTCTTTACGATCGGCGATAACCCGGCGGCGACGTTCCGGCGTAATAACTACACGCTTGCCGATGATCTCCATTGGGTAGTGGGCAGCCATTCGCTTGGATTTGGATTTCATGGAGAGTTGGCAAAGGTAGACGTCGATAACCAGTTTCAGCAGCCGGGAATCTTCGTATTCAACAGCAATGCATCGATCACGAATCAGCTTGCGGGTTTTCTGCTTGGCGGCCTGACGAACTTCCAGCAAGCGTCAGGACAATACTTCAACAACCGTTATCACGTGACGGGCTATTACGCTCAGGACAGCTGGAAGGTAAACCGGCGCCTAACGATTAACTATGGCGTTCGCTATGAGCCATTTTCGCCTCAGCACGAAAAGTTCAATCGCCAGGGTATGTTCAGTGCGGCAGCGCGCGCATCCGGAACAGTTTCGACGACTCATCCGACTGCGCTTGCGGGATTGCTGTTCCCGGGCGATACGGGATTTGTCGAGAACATGGTCAATCCGATTTACACCCACTTCATGCCTCGCTTCGGTTTTGCGTGGGATCCGTTTGGCGACGGCAAGACCAGTATCCGCGGCGGAGGCGGGCAGTTTTTCGATACGCGTCTGCCTGGCGTGTTCGATAACATCTTCGCGAACTCTGTGCCTTATGTAGCGTCAGTCAACGTGCAGTTTCTACCGACAGCTCTAGCGGATTTTTCCAACCCCTACGCGCGCGTCTCGGGCGGAAATCCATTCCCCGCACCTCAGCCTCCTCCGCCAAGCTACTTCACGACGGCGAACTATCAATCGTCTGGGTACAGCACCTTCGATCCAACGACTTATAAGCTTCCGGTGACGTACTCATGGAACCTCGCAGTGGAGCAACAGCATACGAGCAAGCTGTCCAGTCGTGTGGCTTATGTGGGTTCGCGCAGCAATCACCAATACGTGCCTTCGGATATCAATCCCACATTGAATCAAGGCCCGAACCTGGGAAAGCGCATTTACTTCTCCACAAATAATATTCAGAACTACACACAGCAGGTTGCACTGGTCGATTCAGGTGGAAACGCGATCTACCATTCTTTGCAGGCTTCGCTGCAGAATCGTGTAAGTGACGGCCTGACGTTCTTCCTGAACTACACGTGGTCCAAGGCGATCGACAACTTCCCCTTTGGTGCATCGGCAACGGCTGTGGTGCCGGGTTCGGGTTATTCGCTTCCTATCTATGAGCCGAATTTCAAGCGGCTCGACTACGGTCCATCAGACTACGATCACCGCAATGTCATTAGCTTCTCGTACGTTTGGCAGACGCCGAAATTCACAGGTGGCAATGCGTTTGCGCGCTACGTAGTAAACGGTTGGCAGACGAACGGCATCTTTTTCTTCCGTAGTGGGAATCCGCTCACAGTGACGGGTGCTGGTAATAGTGGCACAAACCTTGGCCGCGAGCGCGGCGTATGGAACGGTGGCAATCCGTATGGAGGAAATGCCTGCGGCAGCGTTACAACGGCCTGCAAGTCCTACCTGAACACGTCGAACTTCTCCACGAATCCGAGCTATACGGTGAACCTGCCACTGTCGTATGGCAATGTTGTGAAGGGGAGTTTCGTCGGACCGCAATACGTCGATTGGGATGTTAGTGTAATGCGTTATTTCCCAGTTCACGAGGCGCTCCAGTTCCAGTTCAGAGCGGAGTATTTCAACGTTCTGAATCACACTAACTTTGGTGATCCAAATGGTTCCGTCACCAATGGAGCTTTCGGTCGCATCACATCGGCCAATGATCCTCGCATTGGGCAGTTGTCTCTTAAGCTGCTTTTCTAACTATAGCGGCGGACGATCTCGCACTCGGAGCAACCGATGTGGCGTGAGAGTGTCGCCAAATTCATCAACTGATCGGAGCAATCCTACGATCTTAGCCGCGCTTTTGTGAGGGCGCGATGACAGGCAATCGAGGCGATTGCCAGGCGCTCGGTGCCATGGCAGATGAATCGCAGGAGCGAATGACGACGAGGCGCCAAGTGCTGCATGGTCTGGCTGCAGGAGCTGCAGGCTTAGCCGTGCAGCAGACCTTGTCGCGGAACTGGTTGGTGGGGCAGTCAGCACAGCAAACGCCCCAGCACCCTGACGAGATGACTGCAAATGGTGCTGCTCGCCAGAAGGTGTATTCGCAGTCCGACTTTGCGCCGCCGCCGACTGCATTACCGAAAGAAGCGCATGCTGTCCGGGGGAAGAACTCGTTGAAGGCGCATGCCTCGCAACACGGCATCCTGTCGGGATCTGCGGTGGTTGTCAGGTCGCTGAGTGATCCGGTGCTGGCAGAACTTGTAGTAGACCAATGCGCCATCATCGTTCCGGAAAACGAATTGAAGTGGCGAGGTTTACGTCCGTCAAAGGACGGCTACGATTTCACGCAGGCAGATGCATTCTTTGCATTTGCGGCGAAACACGGGATGAAGACGAGGGGGCATACGCTGGCATGGCATAACAGTGTGCCGGACTGGTTGTCGGCGATGCCGGAGTCGGCGGATGTGCGAGCGATATTCGTCGATCACGTCCGCACGGTCATGTCGCGTTACAAGGGACGTGTGCACTCATGGGACGTTGTGAACGAAGCCATTCTGCCGAAGGATGGCATGCCGGGTGGGCTAAGAAATTCGTTCTGGTATCAGCGTGTTGGGCCCGACTATATCGATCTCGCTTATCGCACTGCACGAGAGGCAGATCCTAATGCAAAGCTTACGTACAACGATTACGGCGTGGAATATGACAACTCGGACAACGAGGAGCGCAGGCGGTCGATTTTGTCGCTGTTGCGCGGGATGCAGGCGCGTAAGGTGCCATTGGACGCGGTGGGCATTCAAGGGCATATCAAAGCCGCTTCGCCCTTCACGATTGGGAAGGGGCTGGCGGACTACATTGAAGCAATCCGCGGTATGGGCCTAGAGGTTTATCTCACGGAAGTCGATGTCAACGAGGACGACATCATTTCTGACGATGTCAGTCAGCGCGATCGATTCGTTGCCCAAACCTATCAGGACCTGCTGGAGGTTACAGTTCGGAACTCTGCGGTAAGGCTTGTTCTGACGTGGGGAATAACTGATCGCAGAACCTGGCTCAACGATGGGCCTACACATCATCGGAAACAACCCAATCGGCCGCAGCGGGCTCTTCCATTTGATCCGGAGTATCATCCGACGCCGGCATTCTTCGCCATGCGCAAGAGTTTCAGCACCCACCGAGCAATCTAGATGAAGATCAAGGGGACCATAGAGCGATGAAGGCGACGCGATTGTTGAGCAGTGGGCTCCTTATTCAAGTAGTCGGCCTAGCCTTGTGGGCAGCTTTTGTTGAGCCCGAAGATGCGTGGGCAAAGGATGGCGACCAAGGGAAGGGCTATTACAAGAACCCGATTTTGTTTTCTGACTATTCGGATCCGGACGTCATTCGTGTAGGGGAGACTTACTATCTAGTAGCCTCCAGCTTTCACTTCATGCCGGGGATACCTGTTCTTGAGTCCCACGATCTGGTGAATTGGCGCATTATCGCGCATGTGTTTCCGCGCTTAGAGGCGGATCCACGGTACGACATGATCGGAGGCGATCGCTATGCGCAAGGAGCATGGGCTCCTGCAATGCGTTTTCACAATGGTCGCTTTTACGTGTACTTCCCGACGCCGCAGGAGGGCATCTTTATGAGTTCTGCGCCTTCGGCGAAGGGGCCATGGACGACTCCAAAGGTGGTTCTCGCTGGACCTGGATACGAAGATCCGTGCCCTTTGTGGGACGATGACGGGAATGCTTACCTTGTCCATTCGCGCGTGGGAGCAGGGCCCCTCATCTTGCATCGAATGAGTCCTGATGGCACCAAGGTGCTCGACGAAGGGAAAGTCATTGTTGATGATCATTCGACTTTGCCAACGCTGGAAGGGCCGAAGTTTTATAAAAAGAACGGCCACTATTACATCTTTGCTCCCTACGGAGGTGTCGGAAAGGGATCGCAGGCTGTACTGCGTTCCAAGAGTATCTACGGTCCTTATGAGTCGCGGACGGTACTGGAACAGGGCAGCACAAATGTCAATGGCCCACACCAGGGCGGCTATGTGGAGACGCCCGGCGGTCAGGGATGGTTTATTCACTTTTCACAACGCGGCGGCTACGGGCGGATTGTCTATCTGGAGCCTGTTCAATGGAAAGATGGCTGGCCAGTGATAGGGAAGCCAAATGATGGGAAGATGTCTGGTGAGCCGGTAGATGTGTGGCCCAAGCCAGAGACGGACAGCGCTTATTCAACCGTAACGCCTCAGACATCAGATGAGTTTAATAATTCCGGTTCGCTCGGCTTGCAGTGGGAGTGGAATCACAATCCGAATGACAAAGACTGGTCCCTGGAAGAGCGTCCGGGGTTTCTTCGCCTGAAGGCTTCCTTCGCGCCCGATTTGATTCACGCGCGCAATACATTGACACAACAGATGCAGTACGAGAACTTCGAACTGACGACAGAGATCGATGTGAGTCCGATGAAAGACGGACAGCGTGCAGGGTTGGCAATGTTTGGTGTGCATGCAAGCTGGATCGGGATTGTGGACGACGGAGGTAAGAAGTCTATCTATTCTGTGAACGATGGAGTGGAGACGAGAGTTGCCACTTTGGCCGGCGATGCCGTTCAGTTGAGAATGCATGTGGAGAACGAGCATGTTTCCTACTCCTACAGCGTTGACGGCGGCCGTACGTTTCAGCATAACGGGCCTACGAGCCGCTTCATCTTCAGTTGGTGGAAGGCCTCTCGTCCAGCCCTGTTTACATTTAGTACCCAAGCGAATGGGCCTACGGGCGCGATCGACGTCGACTGGGTGCGTTGCCATCCGCTCGCCGACATCGCTTCACATTGAGCGTGCCTCATGGGGACGCATCGCGCGGCCGCCCGGCTGCCATAATTCGCTGCGTGCAGTGTATGTTTGTTTACAACATGAACACGTTCATACCTGTAGCCAAGAGCACTCGCCCGTCGGGGATAGTAACAGCGTTGCTGCTCATTAGCCTGACCATCTTCGCCTCTAGAGCCATCGCGCAGGTGGAGTACGTGGATCCGACCATTGGCAATGTTGGCATTCTGCTGGAGCCGACGCGTCCCACGGTGTATCTGCCGAATAGTATGATCCGTATGTATCCGATTCGGTCGGATGCATTCGATGATCGGATTCGGTCGTTTCCTCTAACGATCAGCTCTCATCGGATTGACGAACTGTTTGGCATCATGCCGGGTAAAGACGGTGGTCCGGCAGCATACGATCAAGAGAAGACGACGCCGTACTACTACTTCACGCGATTCGACGAGTCGCTGATTCGAACAGAGTTCTCGCCAACTGAGCGTTGCGGCTATTTTCGCTTTAGCTTTCCCCATGGCGATGCTTCAGCTGTGCTATTCAATCGACGCGCTGGAAGCCTGCAGGTACAGAACGGCAATGTAGTAAGCGGGGAAGAGTCGTTTAGCAACATGAAGGTCTACGTGTATGGCGAATTCAGCGCACCGGTGACATTCAAGGCTGAAGCGAAGGGAGATCAGAGCAGGCTGCTTGTTTCAGCGACAGGCGCGAACACGCTCGAATTTCGGTATGGGATTTCGTTTATTAGTATTGAGCAGGCGAAGAAAAATTTGCGGCGCGAGATTCCGGAGTGGGGCTTTGATCGAGTAAAGCAAGCAGCGAAGGCTCGCTGGAACGAGACGCTTGGCAGGATTGTCGTGGAAGGCGGAACAGAAGCACAGCGCAGAGTCTTCTACACTGCTCTTTATCGCTGCTTCGAGCGCATGATTAACATCACCGAAGACGGCCGATATTACAGTGGATTCGACCATCAAGTTCATGAGGATGCACGACCTTTTTATGTCGATAACTGGCTGTGGGATACGTATCGTGCGTTGGAGCCCTTGCAGACACTCTTGAACCCGGATATTGAGGCGGACAAGATACAGTCGTATGTCCGCATGTATCAGCAGTCCGGGGTGATGCCTACTTTTGCCTTGGTTTCCGGCAACTACGCTTGTATGAACGGCAATCACTCCGCTCCCTGGTTTGCGGACGCGTGGTTCAAGGGAGTGCGAAACTTTGATTTACCGGTCGCTTATGAGGGCGTTCGTAAGCGAGCTACTGAGATCACGCTGCTTCCGTGGCGGCTGGGGCCAAAGGGACCATTAGATGAGTTTTACGCTGCTCATGGGTATATGCCTGCCTTGCGGCCAGGAGAGAAAGAGACCGACCCACAGGTTCACCCATTTGAAAAACGTCAGCCAGTCGCAGTCACACTGGAGAACAGCTTTGACGACTGGAACATTGCGCAGCTGGCGCGCGTTCTCAAGAAGCCAGACGATGAGAAGCTCTTCCTCGGACGGGCCGCAAACTACAAGAATCTCTTTCGCGCGGACAAGGGACTGATGTGGCCCAAAGACGCAGAGGGAAAGTGGATTGAGCCCATGGATCCGAAGTTCGATGGCGGTATGGGTGGACGCGATTACTACGATGAGAACAACGCCTACACCTATACATGGGACGTTATGCACGATATCCCAGGTTTGACTGCGTTGATGGGAGGCCCCGCCAAGACAGAGGCGAATCTTGATCAGCTGTTTCGCGAGCCTCTTGGCCGCTCGAAGTATGCCTTTCAGGCAAAGTTTCCTGATTCGACCGCCATGACGGGGCAGTTTTCCATGGCGAATGAGCCAAGTCTCGCGATTCCTTATATCTATAACCGTCTGGGAGCTCCGTGGAAGACTCAAAAGCGTGTTCGCATGCTTCTTGAGTCATTCTTCACGGATACGGTGCAAGGTATTCCGGGAGATGAAGACGGTGGAGGCTTGAGCGCATTCGTGGTGTTTTCGATGCTGGGTTTCTATCCGGCCACACCGGGAGTTCCTGTGTATGACGTGGGAAGTCCAGTGTTCAATAAAGCAACCATCCATCTTAAAAACGGCAAAGACTTCGTGATCGAAGCGAAAGACAATTCTCACGAAAACAAGTATGTGCAGAGCATCCGGCTGAACGGCGAGCCTCTTAACCAGATATGGTTTCGCCACGCTGACATCTCCAATGGTGGAACGCTGGAACTGACGATGGGCGATGTGCCAAATAATGCTTTAGGAGCGGTTGGCTCCGTTCTTCCGCCAGACTCCATGACGGTTCATCCGGAAGATTTTCGATAGTACTTCCTCTGTGGCGCACGGCTCCAGCTGTAGACCTTATGATGGAGTCCAATGAAGATATTGGATTGGATCGTGCTGTGCACCTATTTCCTGGCGATGATCGGGATGGGTTTTTGGGCGCGTTCCAAGGTCAAGACAGCCAATGATTTCTTCACCGCAGGCGGAGCGATGCCGTGGTGGTTGTCCGGCATCTCGCACCATATGTCCGGCTATAGCTCCGCAGTTTTCGTGGCTTATGCAGCTATCGCTTACACGGCGGGCTTCAGTATCTACATCTGGTGGGCCTGCTCGATTAGCATAGCGCTTGTTATCGGCTCCAATCTGTTTCCGGGTAGATGGTCGAGATTGCGTCAACGACTCGGCATTATCTCGCCGCTGGAGTACCTGATCGTTCGTTACAATCTGCCGGCCCAGCAGGTATTGGCGTGGAGCGGCGCGCTACTGAAAATCTTCGACGTGGGTGCGAAGTGGACCGCTGCGGCCATTCTTCTTCAGGCATTTGCGAATGTACCGCCCTTGTGGGGAGTTCTCCTTACAGGCTCGGTGACGGTGATCTACTCTGTCGTGGGAGGGCTCTGGGCCGATGCTTTGACCGACATGAGTCAGTTCATCATCCAGGTGATTGCCGGCTTCGTGATGCTTGCAGCCGTGCTTGCCAAGCTTGGTGGCATCTCTGCTCTTTGGACCATATGGGATAGACTTCCCGCGAGTCATTCCCAGCCGTTTGCCGGCCAATACACAGTCGCCTTTGCAGTTGTCTACCTGCTGATCAACACGCTTTCTTATAACGGCGGCACATGGAACCTCGCACAACGTTTCATTGCTGCTCCGAACGCGCGGTCTGCCCGCAACGCGGCACTTCTTTCGGCGGGGCTCTATCTGATATGGCCGTTAGTGCTGTTCTTCCCTATGTGGGCGTCGCCTCTGCTGCTTCCGAACCTTGTAGATCCATCGGAGTCATATGCGTTGTTGACGAAGACTTTGCTGCCGCAGGGGTTGATCGGCTTGGTGCTTGCCGGTATGTTCGCCCACACCATGGCCATGACGTCTTCCGATGCCAACGCGATATCGTCGGTAGTGATTCGCGATATCCTGCCGGCTCTGCGTAAGGATCGGCAGCGTCCCAGCGATCGCGCTCAACTTCTCTCGGGACGAATCTGTACGTTGCTCTTTCTAGTGCTTAGTATGTGCATCGCGCTGACGGCCGATCATTTTGGTGGGGTCATAGGCCTAGTCATTCTTTGGTATGGAGCGCTTCTTGGGCCTATTGCGATTCCTATTCTCTTCGGCATGCTAAATATTTTTCATCGATCAGGCGCGAATGCAGCTATCGCGTCGTGGATGGCGGGCGCCATAGCCTTTGCTCTAATCAAATTTGTGTTTTCGGCAGAGATTGCTCGCCTTCCCGGAGACCTGACGACCACGATCACAGTCGCTGGTCCTGTTCTTAGTTCGCTTGCCGTATTCGTTGGAGTTGGTTTGATCTGGCCGGCGAGAAAGCCCGAGGCTGATCGTCTGCTAAAGCTTATCGATGGAAGGGATGCTTCCTCTGAGATATATCAAGCCAGATAATATTGAGAAGAAGACCTAAACGATGAGACCAACCCTGACAGAAAAGGCAGCTCCCATTCCCTTTATTGCGGCATCGCGCATAGCGATGGGGGTACAAGCAGCCGAAGACATTGCTGAGGAGATACGTCGGCGTCTGCAACTTCAGCGTGGCGTGCGCATGATCTTTGCGGCTGCACCCAGCCAGTCGGAGATGTTGTCCGCGCTGGTGCTTATGCCTGGCATCGACTGGTCAGGGGTGACGGCGTTTCACATGGATGAGTATCTGGGTTTGGCTGCCGACGCTCCTCAGCGGTTCGGCTTATGGTTGCGCCGTGCAATCTTTGACCATCTGCCGTTCGGCGCAGTGCACCTCCTTGAGCCCGGCGGGGACCCCGAGGCCATCGCAGCTGCATATGCGAGCAGGCTGGCCGAAGCGCCGATCGACATCGTCTGCTGTGGGATAGGTACGAACGGCCATCTGGCCTTCAACGACCCTCCCGCCGACCTGAATGATTCCGCGGACGTGAAGGTCGTGCAACTAGATTCCGCATGCCGTCAGCAACAGGTCGATGACCGATGCTTCGAGAGGTTTGAAGATGTTCCTACTCACGCACTGACGCTTACCGTTCCGCGTTTGCTTGAGGCCGACCGCATCTTTTGCTGTGTTCCGGGATCGCTTAAGAAGGCCGCGGTTCGTCGCACGTTGCAGGATCCCATCAGCGGGGTTCTTCCGGCCACAGCGCTGAGAACCCATCCTAACTGGTCGCTTTACCTTGATGAAGATTCGGCCGCCGATTTGGAGTCCGCTCCATTAGGAGACGATTTGACATCAAATCCAGATTCCCGGCGGCATGGACTCCCGAATCGACCAATCTCAGAGCCTTCTCTTCCGAGCGTGTCGAGGAACGCGTTTGAATGCACAATTCGAAGGGGCGGCACTCTGTGCCGAGCAAAGAGGAAAGCGTCGGTTGTCCTCTTTTTTTGGTCGGTAGAGAGAGGTGCACATGAGCGAGCGTTGCACACGTTGCATTTCTCTTCCCTCTTAGGCCGGGTGTGTGTAAGTCTAAGATTCTATTTAGTGAGCGTAAGAGAATGCGTTCTTTTGCATGTTGCAAAAAGAGGTAAGCACGGGCTCATGAGCGTTGAAACAACCAGAATCTTTCGGGGTAGCTGAGCGCTTTCAGAATCATGTGATGCTCTTCTTCAGCAAAAGTCTCTACTTTCAATTAACGTGTCCGGTGGTTCGAGCGGGAGTATCGCGATGATTTGGGGAATTGGATCGAAGCACTGGATGGTGGTTGTCACGCTTGCGTTCTTGATATTTGGGAGCTCATCACTGCCGGCGCAGAGTGATCTGGCTGTAAAGGCTTCACAACTGATGCAGGCAGGAAACTTTCACGATGCGGAGACGTTGTGGCGCCAACTGGCAGCCAAGTATCCGCAGAACGCTGAGGTGCATGGAAACCTGGGAGTGTGTCTCGCTCAGCAGAACAAGCTTCAGCAGGCAGCTGCTGAGTATCGTAAGTCTCTTGCGATTAAACCGGATCAGTTTGAGGTACGCTACAACCTCGCTCTCGCAGAGTTTAAGCAGGGCCATTTCTCTTCGGCGATCCCGATATTTGAATCGCTGGCAAAGCAGAAGCCGGACGACCATCGGAGCACAATTCTTCTGGGCATGAGCTTCTTTGGGCTCCGGGAATATACCAAGGCGAATCCATTCCTGCAGGTGGCCGTTCAGAACGATCCGTCCAACGTGGAACTGCACAATGTGCTGGCGCAAAGCTGTTTATGGAGTCACCAGTACGAGTGTGCACTAACGGAGTTTCGAAGCATCGTTGCCGTCAACCCGCAGGCAGTGCAGGCTCATATGCTGCTGGCACAGGCTCTCGATGGAATGGGGAAGACAACGGACGCTATTGATGAGTTGGAAGAGGCGGCGCGCCTTGCTCCTGCTGAGCCTTTGCTTCATTTCGAATTGGGTTATCTGTACTACAAGCAACGGGAGTTCGATAAAGCCATTCCTGAGTTCCAGCTTGAGATGAAAAATAATCCGGGATACGCGCAATCGTACCTTTACATGGGTGACATTGCATTGCACTCGAACGACGCTAAGGGCGCGGAGCCGTTACTACAGAAAGCTTTGCAACTGGAGCCTGGAAACCGGCTCGCATATTTTGATCTCGGATGCCTGTATGCAGACCAGAATCGGCACCAAGAGGCGCTGGTTGCGCTGCAGCGTGCCGTAAAGCTGGATCCCACCCAACCTGACGCTCACTATCGATTGGGACGCGTTTATACGGCACTTGGCGAAAAGGAAAAGGCTGCCCAAGAGTTTGGGAAGACGAAAGAGTTGCACGCTAAAACCGAAGATTCGCTGGTTGAGAAAGTCTCCGGCAGCAGTTCCAGTCCGCGATAGAATTTGACGCGAACCCGCTGGATAGTTTCAGGAGCCAATGAAGCGAACAAGCCCTTCACGCCGTGAGTTTCTGTGGTTAGCATCCGCCTCTACCGTCGCTTTGGCTCAAGGGGTTTCGACGCGAAACGTCAAGCCGGTTCCGCGAGGTAAGCCATCCGGACTCCCATTTCATGCTCGTTTCACCGATGTTGCCGCCAGTGCGGGCCTGATACTTCCGGTGATATATGGTGGTCTCACACAGAAGAATTACATCGTAGAAACTGTTGGCTGTGGGGTCGCCTTCTTGGACTTCGACAATGACGGATGGCTGGATATCTTTGTGTTGTCCGGTACACGAATGACAGACCCGGTGCCGGAATCGAGCAATCGGCTTTATAAGAACAACCGGGACGGGACATTCAGTGATGTGACGGAGAAAGCGGGCCTGATACGGCAAGGTTGGGCCAGCAGTGTGACTGTAGGTGACTACAACAACGATGGGTTCGAGGATATATTCATCACCTACTACGGACAGAACGCCTTGTATCGCAACAATGGCGACGGAACATTCACTGATGTCACCAAGGAGTCAGGGCTCGCCTATGAGGGTGCGACGAGGTGGGGATCCGGATGCACCTTTATCGACTACGACCGCGATGGTCATATAGACCTCTTTGTGGCGAACTACGTCGACCTGAACCTTAACCACGTGCCCAAGCCGGGTGCGAATCCCTTTTGTGGCTTCAAAGGCGTTCCAGTGAACTGCGGACCACGAGGTCTGCCGATGCCGCGTAACTATCTATATCGAAACCAAGGCGACGGAACCTTTCGTGACGTTTCGCAGGAGGCCGGTATTGCGCGGGAACATACCTACTCGATGACCACAGTAGCCGCCGATTTCACAGGAGATGGTTGGACGGACCTGTATGTAGCATCGGATTCAACGCCGAGCCTGCTCTATCGCAACTTGCATGACGGCAAGTTTGTTGAAGAGGGCCTCGAAAGAGGCGTGTCACTGAGCATCGACGGGGCCGAGCAGGCAGGCATGGGAGTGGCAGTTGGCGATTACAATCTCGACGGCAACCTAGATATTTTCAAGACACACTTTTCTGACGACACGAACGTCTTGTATCGCAACGATGGGAGTGGGAACTTCGATGATGTGACGGTCCCTAGCGGATTTGGCGTGGAGACGCGCTACATCTGCTGGGGCACTGGCTTTGCGGACTTCGATAATAACGGTTGGCCGGACCTGGCTGTTGTCACGGGATCGGTCTATCCCGAGCTCGAAGCCCACTTCTCCCAATACCCCCTGAAGACGCCTCGACTTATCTTCAGGAATCTTGGCAACGGCAAATTTGAGGAGCTCATTGAGGAAGCAGGCCCGGGAATTGCGGCGTCGCATTGCAGTCGTGGTTGCGCATTTGGAGACTTTGATAACGATGGAGACGTGGATATGGTGATCGTCAATCTGAACGAGCCGCCTTCGCTCCTGAGAAACGATCTCCAAAACTCGCTGAACTGGCTAAAGGTTTTGCTTGTCGGTACAAAATCCAACCGTAGTGCAATCGGCTCGAAGGTGATTGCAAAATATGGAGGGAAAATCCAAGCCCAGACTGTCATGGGGCAGACCAGTTTTTACTCCGTAAACGATCGACGTCTTCACTTCGGGCTAGGATCGAACACTCATGCGGATCTGGAGATCCGTTGGACGAATGGCTTGATCGAGCGGTTCGCAGGCGTGGAAAGTAATCGGTTGGCGACTATCACGGAAGGCCAAGGAATTGTTATAACGTCACTCGCCGGTGCGAAGGGCGGTGTTCCGAAAATGAATTCGTCGAATGACCAGAAATAAAGAGGGCGCCATGGCATAGAAGCCAAGGCGCCCTCCATTTGCATCGCCAAGGGTCAGAACTGGAACTTGGCCCCGAGCTGGAGCACGCGAGGATCGTAGGCAGAGGTCACCTGGCCGAAGGTCGCGTTGTTTGTACCCGCATCGATACCCTGGAATTGCGTGTGGTTGAAGGTGTTGAAGCTTTCAGCACGGATTTGCAGTCTCAGGTTCTCTGTAAATGCAAACGTTTTGAAGGCTGCCAGATTGAAGTTAAAGAGTCCTGGAAGGATGATCGTATCCTTACGGGAGTTGCCAAAGCCATTATTCGGCCCTCCTGCCCAAGGGGCGACTGGAGCAGCAAAGGCGCTCTTGTCGAACCACGCGAGGCGAGTCTTTGGATACGAGATTTTGCCCACGACGTTCGGACGATTGGTTGTGCCGCCACCCAGGCCCAGAACGTCGGGGCCGTTATAGGTGAGGGATTGTGGATTGCCCGATTGCACTACAGTCACACCCGAGACTTCCCAACCTCCCAAAAGGACTCGTGCGGCAGTATTGCTGCTCTTCGAAAAGAATGGGAGCTTATAGAAGTAGTTCGCGTTGAAGACCTGACGCCGGTCGAAGCCTCCTGACGCACGGTCGTACGATATATCGAAGGGATTTGCGACTCCATTAAGATCGTTCGTCGCCGTATCGATCTCGTGAGAGTAGGTGTACGCCAGTTGGAACGTGAGCCCGTGTTTGTCCTCCATTCGCATCCCGATCTGGAGAGAGTGATAGCTGAAGTTAGTTCTGTTCTCCTCCTGGTTGATCGAGCTAAAGCCGGGGAACTGACGATAGAGGTTTGCATTTACGGTGCCGTTGGCGACTCCCTGCCGATGCGTAAGGTCGGCCAAGGGCAAGGTATTGATTTGCCGCGTATTGTTCTGGCTCCAGCCTACCGAGCCAACATATTGCATTACGCCGATGACCGACGGGGCAATCTGTCGTTGAACTCCAAGGCTGAACTGCGCGGTTCCTGGAGGCGGATAGCGATAGGAGATGTTGGTCAGTGTGGACGGAAAAGCTTGCGTTGTCGTCAGGCCTGTTAAAGCGCTGGTGTTGGGGTTAGAGAAGTAAACGTTAGTAGCGGAAGGTTGATAGGCGAACGGTGGATTCTGCGCTGCGTTGTAAACGTCATTTCCCTGAACACGTTCAAAGAACATACCGAAGCCGCCCCTGACGACTGTAGATTGCCTGCCTGGGAGACTGTAGGCAAAGCCTACTCTCGGCTGCCACGTGTGGTATTGGTTCTGAACGACTCCACGCGGGAAGCCATTGACGCCGGCCGCGCTAATGCCATTGAGGTAGAACGGCTTGCCATTAAACTGCGTGAGCGACGCTGGGTTGAGCGTGCCGTCCGCGTTCAGAGGAAAGGCGAGCGATCTGTTGTAGTTGTCTGAAACGAAGTTTGAAAACCGGTCGTATCGCTCATAGGTGTGCGGCAAGCCATCGAAGCGAAGGCCGAGATTGAGAGTTAGATTGGGGATTATGCGCCAGTTGTCGAGGACGTAGAAGCCATAGTTGTTCTGGACCCAATGTTTGCCTGCGAGAAGCTCGAGTTGCGTGAAGGTGGCCGTATCGCCGAGAAGGAAATTGATATAAGAATCTCTGGCGAACGAGCTGTTGTTGAAGACCGCGGTGCCTTGGGTATTGGCCTGCAGTTCCTGGTTCTTGGGAGCGTGCAGCCAGCTAAAGCCAAATTTGAGTTGGTGGACGCCTTTGTTCCATGACAGATCGTCTCGCGTCTCGTAGCCCATGAAGGAGTTCTTCCACGGGAAGTAGCTTGAACTCCATGTCGTACCGTACGGAGCTCCCAATTGGATCTCCGGCATGCGGGCGCCGCGGTTGTTGGCGAGGGGGAAGAATGTAGTGGCGGTCCATCCTGTCGGCTGCGCCGCAACACCTACCGGGTCGAGATGGATTGTATTGCCGCTGTAAAGGAAAGCGGTTTCGTTGAGCAGGTTTGGTGAGAGCGTCTGCGTGAGCTTGATGGTCGAGGACCACGACGGGTTCTTCATGGCCGTGCCGACCGTCGGATAAGAGCTGTTGCCCCACAAAGGCGGGTAGTATACCTGGTCGACTGCATCATGGAGATAGTGGCCCATCAACTGTAGCTTCGTGTTGATGGCATGGTCGATGCGAACCACGTCTTCGCGGACATTCGTAGGCTGAGGGATGGAAGAGATGTACTGACTCGTACCAAAGTTCGGCTTCGGGAAGGTTCCCGCATTCATCTCGAGGACAGCATTTGGGTCGATCAGCTGCCTGGGGATAATGTTGTTTGGGAACGGTTGCCCTGGAGTTAAGTTACGCAAACTATAAATGGCCAGTTTGGCTGGGTCAGTAGTAGCCGGAACGATTGGAGCTGTGCCGTTGGAGGGGACTGTGTATTGCAGATCTTGTCCGGCTACGGGGAAATTATTGGCGGCAATCGTAACACGGGTTACAGGCTGAGTTCCCTGAACAAGTTTTCTCCACTCTTCGTTGACGAAGAAGAAGGTTCGGTTACGCGAGTTGTTGTATAAGTGCGGGATGAAAAGCGGGCCGCCAATATTTCCGCCGAAGTTATTAAGGCGAAATTTCGAGCGCGCCCGGCCAGCGAGGTTATTGAAGTAATTGTTGGCGTTGTAGGCTTCATTCCGGTTGAATTCCCATACTGAACCGTGAAAATTGTGAGCGCCGGACTTGAGGACCATGAGAATGGTTCCGCCAGAGCCAATGCCGTAGTCGGCTTGATAGTTGCTGCTAAGGACCTGGAACTGCGCTAACGCGTCGACCGAGGGAAGGGAACTGAAACATCCACCGCAACCGCGATCGTTCAACTCACCTCCATCGAGCAGATAGATATTGTGAGTTGATCGGGTTCCACTGAAGCTGAGTCCGTTTGCGGCGGTAAGAGCATTTACGCCGCCGAACGCCGGCAAGGTGTTTGTTACGCCCATCCCCAACGCCGCAAGAGAAACCACATTGCGACCGTTGGTGGCTAGCTGCGTCACCTGGTCACCGGTGATCAGATTGCTCACTTCGCTCGTCTCGGATTGCAGCTGTAAGGCGTCAGCTTCGACGGTTACTGTTTGCGTCTCGCTGCCAACGGTGAGTTTGAAGTCCTGCCTGAGAGTCGTGGCAGTATTTACCACGAGGTCGGTCTTCGTAGATTTTTGAAACCCCTTGATCGTGGCATCGAGATTGAACCTTCCCACAGCCACGTTAACGAAGGTATAGAGTCCCGAGCTGTCCGTCGTTGTCTTGCGGACCTGGCCAGTCGCGGTATTCGAGAGAGTTATCTCGACATTTTGTACAACAGCGTCCGTGGAATCTGTAACAGTTCCAATGATCGTGGCATTCTCCTGGGCTCGTAGTCCATGAGCCGAAAGAAGGAGCACGCCCAGAAGTAACTTGAAAGCCAAAAAGAACGACGCATGAGTGCCTCCGAATGTTCAACAAAGGTGCGCGACCAATCGAAATATGCTTTTTCGAACAATCGCAAGAATGCTTTGTGCAACTTCAGCAAGACCTGACGCAAGGCAGAGAAGCGATTTATTTTGTCTCGTGAAAAAAATAAAGGTTAATGAAATTCGACGGAAGAATAGTTTCCTGTCGGGAAAATTGTCAAGTGCTTATTTAAAAGCGGATTTTGGTAGAGAACTGTCCCTAATCGCCGTGGAATCAAGAGTGGAATATCTTGTAAGGGGTGCCTCCCGGTGAAGAGGAGCCTTGTATTGTCGTGGCATGGTTTAGGTAGCAGTTTCGTAAATAGTTCGGCTAAATCTATGTTTTACATAGAGCGCAGGCTGGCGCTCCAACTGGAATCCGCAATCACTTAATGGTGTTTCCTATGCAAGAGAAAGTCGATTTTGAATTGGGATCTCTTCTCCCAGCCCGAACATCCAGGTCTGTTTCGGTTTTAACGTGTATTCGTGAAGGATGGGCCGAAGATCTTGGCGTAAATAGTTGGCTCCTGTCACCCCGATAGGGATGGGGTATTGACGATAAACAAACGGGTGAAGTACAAAGGTCAGCGCTAAATGAATCGTTTCAGAATCGGAGTTTCAAGATGAGTCGCAATGGGATGCGCGAAGCGCTGAGTACTACAGTGGTGCGTGGATTTGCGCGCATCGGACTACTGATATCTTTTGCTGCAAGTCTGACTGCACAGACAGTGCTTCCTCCAGTAGAGCCTGCATTTTCAGGAAAGGTCGACCGCGATGTTCGCCGCGCAACACCTGCATGGCCAGGACAGACTTCCGCTCATAAGGGAGCCCCGAACGTCATTGTGGTCTTGGTCGATGATGTGGGTTTTTCAACAACATCAACGTTCGGGGGTCCTGTTGCGACGCCAAACTTCGACAAACTGGCGACCAAGGGACTTCGTTACAACGAATTTCATGTGAACGGAATCTGCGCCCCGAGCCGTGCGGCGCTTCTCTCAGGACGAAACAATCACCAGATTGGATTCGGAACAATCAGCGAACACGCGCAGGGCTACCCGGGTTACAACTCGATCTGGCCTAAAAGCGCTGCTTCCATTGCAAAGGTGCTGAACGAGAACGGCTATAACACCGCCGCATTCGGTAAGTGGCACAACACTCCTGTGTGGGAGGTGAATGACGCTGGCCCGTTTGATCGGTGGCCTACTGGCGAGGGCTTTGAGTACTTTTACGGTTTTATGAGTGCCTTCGACAACCAGTACTATCCTCGGCTCTATCGCGATACGACACCGGTTGAGCCTCGAAAGAGCGTCGAAGATGGTTATAACCTGACGTCCGATATGACCGATGATGCTATTCACTGGATGCACAGGCAAGCTGCTGCAGCTCCGGATAAGCCGTTCTTTATTTACTTTGCGACCGCCGCGACGCACACACCGCATCAAGTTCCAAAGGAATGGGCTGAGAAGTACAAGGGAAAGTTTGATGAAGGCTGGGACAAGATGCGGCCGGAGATCTTCGAGCGCGAGAAGAAGCTCGGCGTTATTCCCCAAAATGCTAAATTCAATCCCCGTCCCGAGGGGCTTGCGGCATGGGATTCTCTCTCTGCAGACGAGAAGAAACTACTGACGAAGCAGGCTGAGGTCTACGCGGGGTTTACCGCCCAAGTGGATGATGAGATTGGCCGGTTATTGCAAGCCGTTAAGGATGAGGGTAAAGAAGACAATACGTTGGTAATTGAGATATTCGGAGATAACGGCGGAAGTGCTGAGGACGGCCCCACCGGATACGATGCGCGCCAGATCAACGGGCAACTGAAGACCGTTGCCAAGCGTGCGGACGCGAACGATGAACTAGGCAGCGAACTGTATATGAACGCATCGGCGGCACCATGGGCGTGGATGTTCAGTTCGCCCTTCCAAGGGACGAAGGCTGACGCATCGCACCTCGGCGGCACACGTGATCCGATGATCATCTCGTGGCCAACTCGCATCCACGAGGCGGGCGGGTTGCGAAGTCAGTTCAGTCATCTGACTGATATAGCCCCAACAATCTACGAGGCTGCGGGAATCACTCCACCTGATGTTGTCGACGGAGTCAAGCAGATGAAGCTCGAGGGCGTCAGTCTTTTGTACTCGTTCGATCATCCTGATGTTCCCAGCCGTCATCACATTCAATACTTCGAAACCAACGGCAACAAGGCCATCTACAAGGATGGTTGGTGGGCAGGAAATCTGTTGCGTTCCTCGTGGGACCGAATCGGTAGTCCGGGATACGAAACGGACAAACTGCTTGACGACCATACGCACCCATGGGAGCTTTACAACCTTAATGACGATTACAGCCAGTCAGTGAACCTAGCTGACAAGAATCCTCAGAAGCTTGAAGAGATGAAAAAACTCTTCGAAGCAGAAGCGCGACGAAACCAGGTCTATCCGTTGCTTCCGCTTCGACAGCTGATTAGCAGACCTGAAGATCGGCGCAGGAAATTTGTCTTCTATAGCGGCGTCGAGCGGCTCGCCGATACGATGAATCCGCACACTGGAGCGGGAACCGGGTACACGATTCGCGCGCAGGTCGAAAATACGGGGCATGCTGTGGGTACGATCTTCGCCCAAGGTGGCCGTTATGGCGGCTTCACGTTGTTCGTCAAAGACAATCGCGTTCACTTTGAAATCAATTCCTTCGGCTATCGATCAGGGCAGCTGATCTCAAAAAAAGAATTGCCCGTCGGTCGTTCGGAGATTGTTGTAGAAGTCATCCCCGATATCAAGAGACCTGGCGAACAGGGAACCGCAACGAATGCCCGGGGTCAAAATCCGTTCCCCGGGGCCGGCACACTCTCCATCAACGGAGCGTCTGAAGCAGAGACGAAGTTTCTGAACATTCCAGCCGGTGGTGGATATTGGTCGGCCGCAGAGACGTTGGACGTAGGGAGCGATCTTGGTTCTGCGGTCAGCTCCGAATACAAGAGTCCGAACCGATTTACTGGTAAGATCGACTCAGTTACGTTGGAACTGCGTGATCGTGAAGGCGCAGCATCTCCTAAAGAAAAGGCGGCCTCGCAAAATGATGGACATTCTTAGCGGTTCATCCACGGCTAGTCCAAAGTCGTTGTCGCCAGCCGGTATGTCTTCAACGCAAGAATTACTGCGACCCATAGCGTCTTTCAAAGCTTGTTGTTGCTGAGCTAAGGGATACCCCCGCATCATGCGGGTGGTGTTGAAGTTTCCGGCACATTCAAATTAATCATTGACATCGTTTGAATCGTGCATATACGCTTGCAGCCGCTGAAATGAATCGTTTCATTTCAGCGAGAAATAGTCTGGATCGTCCTCCCGCGCGTGCTACCCAGGTCCGGCGAGAAGCGACCACAACGTTGCGAGAGACAACGTTCAACGTTTTCTCAGGAGGCGTTTTATGAGTTACAAGATTCTTCGCGCGCATCGCGTGCTTTTGCTTCTGGCGGTATTCATTCTTGGTATTCCATCCGCGCAACGTGTAGCGCACGGACAGACAACGACTGGCTCCATCTACGGGACCGTATCTGACAACAGCGGCGCGGTAGTTCCTGGTGTGAGTGTGACCGTTACTAATACTCAGACCGGAACGAAAAAGGTAACGACCACCGGCGGATCGGGAGACTATACGTTTCTTGTCCTCGATCCTGGAGACTATACCGTTTCAGCACAGATCACCGGGTTTCAGACGCAGACACAGACAGGGATCCGGCTGGCCGCTGCGCAGAGCGTCCACGTCAACTTTGCGCTTCAGGTTGGATCTACCGACCAGAACATCAGCGTCGAGGCCGACACCACCCTTGTTGATACCCGTGAGTCACAAATCGGCGAGACGATTGACCAGAAGCGCATTCAGGACCTTCCCTTGAACGGCAGAAACGCCTACGATTTACTGCCGGTTGTTCCTGGTGTGACGAACTATGCGCCCGATGTTCCTACGGGCTCGCGGCAGGGAACTCAAATCATTGTCAACGGTATCCCCGGCGAGAATACTGCATACTATCTCGATGGCTCTTATGACACGAATGTATGGCGTTTTGGTGGAAACCTGCTGCCGAACCCGGACGCACTGCAGGAGTTTCGCGTCCTGACCAGCAACTTTGACGCAGAGTTTGGTCGATCCGCAGGTGGAGTCGTCCAGGCAATTACCAGATCTGGTACTAGCCAATACCATGGGCTCGTTTACGAATATCTTCGCAACGACATCTTCAATGCAAAAAACTGGTTTCTAACGTCGGTAACCCCACTGCGGCAGAACCAGTTCGGTGGAAATTTCGGCGGCCCAATGCCGAAGTTACGTGATCGTGCATTTCTCTTTGTTACTTACCAGGGTCTACGCGTTAGCCAGCCTGCCAACGTTGCCTCTTCGTCGCTTGTCGTGCCTACAGCACTGGAGCGTACGGGAGATTTTCGGAGCACACCCGCTGCATCGCGTCCAAATGTCGCATGCAACGGAGTTCAATTCGTCATCTGCCCAAATGTCCTTGATCCTGTCGCACAAAATATTCTCAAGTTTGTTCCAGTGGGCAGTTCCACGCCGGGCACATCCTACGGACATCCTGATCAGCAGGCGGCAAATGCAAATATCAATGCGGACCAAGGCATGGTTCGCGTCGACTTCCATCTCCGAGAGAAGCATCAGCTTTCGGGAATGTATTTTATGTCGCGGGGTACCTCGAATGCCCCCACGGTGGGAGGAAACCAGATCGTCAGTTATGCGGGTATGACGAACTATGAGGGGCAGTACAACGGTGTCTTCAGCGACACCTGGACGATTTCTCCTAACAAGGTCAACAACTTTCGTGCCTTCTACTCGCTGAATCACTACATCATTGCCAATATCTATGGGAATCAGCATATGCTGCCCGATCTCGGCAGCCAGGCGGCTATGGGAGGCAACTACAACGCCCAACCGTATTTCAGCATTACGGGATATTGGCAGATGGGCACCAGTAACGCAGGTCCAAACAATCTCCCTTCGTCGACTCTTGGCGGTACCGATACTTTCAATTGGGATCTTGGGAAACATCAACTGAAGTTTGGCGGATCGTATATGTTTCACCGGTTCACCAGCACCGGCGGAGCCTCTTCGAACGGCTTATTTACCTTCACGGGTTCGACGACAGGAAATGCGCTCGCAGATTTTCTGACTGGCAAGGCAAATTCGCTTACGCAGAACAATGGCGTGTTCTTCCGCAGCCACTCCCAGGATCCATCCCTCTTCATCCAAGAGAACTGGCGCATTCTTCCTCGTCTTACTCTCAATCTCGGACTGCGTTGGGAGTACTACCCGATGTATACCGGACAGAACAACACGGGAACCTTCGTGCCGAACGTTCAGTCCGTTCGATTTCCTACTGCGCCGTTGGGACTGGTGTTTTCGGGCGACAACGGCATTCCGGATGGAATCCTTCGGACGCCCTGGAATACGTTTGCGCCGCGATTTGGCTTTGCGTACGATCTCTTTGGCGACGGCAAGACCGCACTGCGTGGATCGTACGGCATCTTCTACTCTGCAATCGACCAAGTCTCTCTTTCGAACAACCTCGTTCAGCAGCCATTCTCCCGGTCCGTCACTGTTGCCAGGACGCCGAACCTAGTGACCCCGTTTGCTCCGAATGCCGATCCTTTTCCCTACACACCCAATCCCACTAATGCGGTGTTTCTCTCCGGCGCAAACCTCTTTGGCATGCCGCCAAACAACAAATACATTCCTTCCGTGCAACAGTTCGGACTGGGAGTGCAGCAGCAATATGGGACCAAGTGGAGCACTGAGGTCAGATACCTGGGAAATCTTGGGCGGCACCTCTACATTACCAACGACCAAAACTCGCCAATCTACAACCCGAGTTGCACCAGCGCTACCTGCGGTAGTACGGCGCAGTTGAACAATCGCCGTCCCTATCAACCGACTCCGACGAAATACACCTTCGCCGCGATCTCGATTGCCGCGCCTGTAGCCAATACCTCTTACCACTCGCTGCAGGCCACAATTACCCGGCGATTCGATCGCCATTTTTCGCTTCAGGCTGCCTACGTGTGGTCAAAGGTGATGGGCTATGGACCTTCCGTCAATGCCTACGACATATCGAGCAGCCGAGGGGTGCTCGCTATCGACGTACCTCATAATTTCGTCGTCTCGTATATCTATGCTCTGCCGGCAGTGTCGCGTTATGGTTTCATCGGCAAACAAGTCCTGAGCGGATGGCAGATCAACGGAATCACAACACTGCGTTCCGGGCAGCCGTTCAACGTCACCTCAGGCGTTGACACCAACTTTGACGGTACGAACAACGATCGGCCAAATGTCGTCGGAAATCCGTTCCTTCCTGGCGGGCGAGGAAGGGTTGCTACTAAGAACCAATATTTCAACACAGCGGCGTTTGTCACGCCGTCCACTGGAACTCCATATGGGAACGCTCAGTTCGACATGCTTTTTGGTCCGAAGTTCATCAACACAGATCTCTCCGCGCTAAAGAGCTTTGCTATCTATCGCGAATGCAACCTGCAGTTTCGAGCCGACATCTTCAATGTGTTCAACAATGTCAACATGAATGCTCCCAACGGTACGAAGAGCAGCCCGGCGTTTGGAACGATATCGGGCTCGGCCGCTCCCCGCATTGTCCAGTTTGCCCTTCGTCTATCGTTCTAAACGCAAGAGACGAACGGATGCGGCGTAATCCCGCTGATGGATTTGGAGAGACTTGTAAATGCAAACTAAATCGGTTTTCGCACTTGCGTTATCTGCCTGGGTTCTCCTTTGGGGCGGGGCGGCCGTCGCGCAGGACCCCAACATCCGTGTCAACGGTTCATTGATCGAGGGACCCGCCGATCCCGCTGACTTCAATAAATGGATTGGCGACATGAAGCGTTGGCGGGTCGAGCAGCTCAAACGGATCGGCTATGACGGAGCTGAATACGATCGGCCAGAGCTGAAATGGACACAGAGCAGCTATATGCAGCCTCAGATGATGATCGAAGACCGTTACTTTTACGATCCCGTGGCTGGCAAATACACAGTTGATCGCTATCTAGACGATGTCGAAAAGCGCTATGGAGGCATCGACGCGGTCCTGGTGTGGCCAACATATCCAAACATAGGAATCGACAGCCGCAACCAATTCGACATGTTCCATGACATGCCCGGTGGGGTTGAGGGTATCAAAAAGATGGTGGATGACTTTCATCGTCGCAGTGTGCGTGTTCTCTTTCCAGTGATGCTGTGGGATCAGGGAACGCATGATCCAGGCAAGCCGGAACAGGCGGTACTCGCAGAACAATTGGCGGCTGTAGGAGCCGATGGCGTCAACGGCGATACGATGATTGCGGTTCCTCGTTCATTTCGTGTGGCGTCGGACAAGACTGGACGTCCCCTTGCATTCGAACCCGAACATCTGACGCAGGATGAAGCCGTCGCTTACAACAACATGATGTGGGCCCAGGCAGTGCCGCAGGGGCCTGTACAGCAGGCCGGGCCTGCGCGCCGGTATCTGGGCGTCCTAGGACCGGAGTATGTCGATAAATACAAATGGCTCGAGCCTCGACACATGACTAACATTTCCGACCGCTGGCAACGCGATAAAAACATTGACCTGCAATACGCCTTCTTCAACGGCGTGGGTATGGAGACCTGGGAGAACATCTGGGGCATCTGGAACGGCCTGACTCCCAAAGACTCAGAGACGATCCGCCGGATCGCCAAGATTGAACGAAACTACTCGGCTAACCTAACGAAGGCGGGTTGGGAACCTCACACTCCCATGATGCGTTTCCAGGTCTATGCGAGTAAATGGCCGGGATCCACGGAGACCCTTTGGACGATCATCAATCGCAACGAGTATGACGTGAGCGGAGAACAGCTCTCTTTGCCAGCAAAGGCAGGTGTGCGTTACTTCGATCTCTGGCATGGCGTGGAACTCAAGCCAATTGCGACGGGCGAACGTATCACTCTCAGCTTTGCCATAGAAGCAAACGGTTTTGGAGCGATCCTTGCAACTCCCGCGCCGACACCCGAGCTTGAAAAGCTTTTGCTCGAGATGAAGCGGCTCAACGCTGTCCGCTTAGACAGCTTCTCTAAGGAATGGGTCGTGTTGAAACAGAGCGTTGTGGAGATCAAGTCTACGAAGCCATATAAGAGCGCACCCGACGGAATGATTTCCATTCCAGCTTCGCAGTATGAATTCAAAGTAGAGGGTATCGAGATAGAAGGCGGAAATCTGGCCGGGGTGGACGTGCAATATCCCTGGGAAGATACGGCAAGTCGTCACCATCAGCACAGTATGAAGACGCGTTCTTTCTTCATCGACAAATATCCAGTTACGAATGCACAGTTCAAAAAATTCATGGAAGCGACCAGCTATCGCCCGAAGGACGATCACAACTTCTTGAAGGATTGGTCCAATGGTACTTACCCCGATGGATGGGCCAACAAGCCGGTTACGTGGGTGTCTCTGGAAGACGCTCGCGCCTACGCAGATTGGGCGAGGAAGCGCCTGCCTCATGAGTGGGAATGGCAGCTCGCCGCGCAGGGAACCGATGGTCGCAGCTATCCCTGGGGAAACGCGTGGAACGCGGCTATGGTTCCTGCGACCAATCGCTCGCATACAGCCTCTGGCCCCGATTCGGTCGATGCACATCACCAGGCAGCTAGTCCATTTGGTGTGGAAGATCTCGTCGGAAATGTCTGGCAGTGGACCGATGAATATACGGACGAACACACCCGCGCAGGCATTCTGCGCGGAGGCAGCTATTACAAGCCTACGGGTTCAGTTTGGTATTTCCCACAGGCTTATGATCTTCATGAACACGGCAAATATCTAATGATGTCGCCCGGCAGAGATAGGGCTGCAACCATTGGATTCCGATGTGCAGCGGACGACGACTCAGCTCGTTAGTTCTATTTGGATTTTTTCGCCACTTTGCCCCGAGAGTCTGAAGCAGCAAGAGCGACTGCCGATTTCATTCGTGTCAGCGGCGCACTGGACTCTTTCACACGCAGCTCGGGAGTGAAGGAGATATGCTTGGCCGGTCCATTTTCTCCCCGCGCGCGGTCGACTACTAGTTGAGCCGCGGTAGCCCCCAATTTGTATGCGAATTGATCCACGGTGGTTAGCATCGGCACTGTGGCATCGCTGTCATCAAGATTGTCGAAGCCCACGATCGAGAGATCCTCAGGGCAATGCAGCCCTGCCTCGCGCATTGCGGCGAGCACGCCAAATGCAATCAGGTCATTTCCGGCAAAGATCGCTGTTGGTCGCTGGCGGAGACGCAGAAGTTCCACCGCTCGCTTATGGCCGGCCGCCTTGTTGAACTCGGCCTCCTTGATAAAGGCGGCTGGTATAGCTAAGTGTGCTTCCTGCATGGCGTGTTCAAACCCTTGGAGGCGTGCCTTCGCACTGGTTCCGGTCAGTGGCCCGGTTATGGTAGCAATGCGTTTGTGGCCGAGGTCGATCAAATGCTTGGTCGCCGCGTATGCTCCCTGTTCGTGTGCGCTGGTGACAGTATCGCCACGCCACTTCGGAGGAATTCGGTCCATGTACACCACACCACAGCCGGCGTTCAGATACTCCTGTGCTGCCTCGGTGTCTTTGCTGAGATCGGCCGGAACGATAATGAGGCCAGACGGGCGATAGGTACGCATCTCATGGAGATAGATGGCTTCCTTGTCTGAGTCGTTATCGGAGTTGCAAAGTACAAGGCGGAAGCCGCGTTCGAATGCGATGTCTTCGGCCCCTCTCACCGCTCCGGGGAAAAATGGATTTGTAATGTCGGGGACGATCATCACTATCATGTTGGTCTTATCTTTGCGGAGGGCGCGCCCCAGGAGCGAGGGTTGGTATCCCAGATCTTGTATAGCTTCAAGCACCCGCTGACGCGCCGCCTCGCGGACGGTAGGGAGTTCATTCAAGACATTCGAGACTGTTCCGATTGACACGCACGCACGTTGCGCAATTTCCTTGATAGTTGCCATTTGTCCTCAGTAGTCTCCCATGATGCATGACTAATCTCTATTTTGCTTCTTCTAAGGTGCAATCAAGTATTGACATTGCAAGGAAGAGACATGTAGCGTGAGTGTCGCGATGAATCGTTTCATTATTCTAATTTCACACATGATCTCTTAGAAGGATTTCCATGTATCTGCCGCAAAGTTACGGTATCGCCCTTCTCTTCATGATTGGAAGCATGCTGTGCTGGGGTTCCTGGGCAAATAGTATGAAGCTCTGCCCCGGGTACCGTTTTCAACTCTTTTATTGGGACTACATCGTCGGTCTGTTCTTCGGAACGCTACTTTGGGGAGTAACGCTCGGATCTCATGGTTCGGGCCTTCACTTTTTCGCAGACCTCGGTCACGCTCCATCGATATCGATAGTGCTGGCGATCCTGAGCGGGGCCATCTTTAATGTCGCCAACTTGCTTTTGGTTGCTGCGATCGAGATCGCCGGCATGGCCGTGGCCTTTCCAGTCGGCATCGGCCTTGCATTGATTGTGGGGGCCCTGAGCAGCTACATGGTCGATCCGCAGGGAAATCCCCTTCTGTTGTTCGGAGGGATTGCCTTAGTCACTGTTGCCATCATCTGCGACTCTCTCGCGTACCGTGCACGCGAAACTGAACGCCGCGGCAAAAACACCCGTGGCATCGCGCTGAGTCTCATCTGCGGAGTACTCATGGGAACTTTCTATCCTCTGGTCAGTAAGTCCATGTCTGTTCCAGACGCGCCAGGGCCTTATGCAACAGCGCTTTTCTTCGTTATTGGGACCGCACTCTCCTCACTGGTTGTTAATACTCTTTTCATGAAAAAGCCAATTGATGGCGGTGCGCCAGTGACGTTTTCGCAATATTTGTCAGCACCGCAACGTTGGCACCTTGCCGGAGTCCTGGGCGGCTCAATCTGGGTAACGGGCGCGATTCTCAACTTCGCGGCATCGCGCGTACACTTTGTCGGCCCCGCGATCTCCTATTCGATTGGACAGGGAGCGACAATGGTCTCCGCTTTCTGGGGTGTTTTTGTATGGCAGGAGTTTAAGTCGCCGACGTCGAGAGTTCGTAATCTTCTGATCGCCATGTTCGCTTGTTTCATATCTGGACTTGCGGCTATCGCCGCTGCTCCTCTTTTTGCTCACTAACGCAAAGGATTTGTATGAGGCCCATCGTCGTTGTTGGCAGTATCAACATGGATCTGGTATCTCACGCGGATCGCATTCCTCGTCCCGGCGAGACCATATTGGGCTCGGACTTTGAGATGCACTCTGGCGGGAAGGGGGCTAACCAAGCTGTTGCCGTTGCACGGCTGGGATATCCTTCGATATTGCTGGGAGCGGTTGGCGACGACATCTTCGGATCGAATCTCCGTTCGATCTTGTACGACTTCCACGTCGATACCTCACAGGTCGAAACAGTTCAGGGAACATCGGGAACGGCCACGATCGCAGTGGATTCCAACGGAGAGAACACTATCATCGTTGTCCCTGGCGCAAATACCCAGGTCACTCCACAATACCTTTTGACCAAGGGTGACATTTTGTCCTCCGCAGGAATGGTTCTTACCCAGTTGGAAATTCCCATAGAAACCGTTCAGTGGCTAGCGGACTTTTGCAATGTTCATTCCGTACCGCTCATGCTTGACCCCGCACCCGCCGCGCCGTTACCCGCGAGCGTCTGGTCGAAGGTCTCATGGTTTACTCCGAATCAAACCGAATCGTCGTTCTATGTCGGAGAGGGAGCGACTTCAAGGGAGATGGTAACCCGTCTTCTGGAGAAGGGAATCGCAAATGTAATTCTGAAGCAGGGCGCGGATGGAGCCATAGTTGCCAACGCTGCTGGCTCGTTCGATCACGTAGATGCTTTCCAAGTCTCGCCGGTGGACACTACTGCCGCCGGTGATGCATTCAACGGAGCCTTCTCCGTCAGCCTGATGAGGGGTGCCTCCACTCTCGAGAGTGCCCGATTTGCTGCCGCCGCTGCTGCCCTATCTGTTACACGACGAGGAGCACAGCCCTCCCTCGCTGACGAACCGGAGGTTCTATCCTTCCTCGAATCAAAGACGCAAGTGGACGCCACAACGAGCTGATGCACAGCTACTATCAAGCTACGGAGAGCTACTTTTCGAGCTAATCTGCGATACCGTGTAGGTTGATCCTCCAGATTTGGATGGCGCGTTGTGGAGGAGCAATCTTCTGTTACTTGGAGTTTGGCTGATGACGACGTTTTGGAAGGCCTGCTCGTTTTTTTCGCTTGTTTTACTGATTCTGGCCACTGACAGTGTGACCGTCGCAGCGCAACAACATGATTTCGCTCCCGTGATTCCTGAGCCGGCAAGCGTTTCGCGCGGGAGCGGAACGCTCGATCTTCGTCCCGGACTTTCCTTCGATACGTCCGTCGCCGATGCTGATGGCGTATCTGTGGCGCACTATCTCCAGGAATTACTGACAACCACACATAGTGCTGGTTTGATGCATTTTTCCACCTCTTTGAGTAAAGGAGTTCCGCAACTACGTTTTGCACATCGAGCCGTTCACAAGACTGGAGACAATAGTGAAGATGAGAGCTATTCGCTAGACATTTCACCCGACGGTGTTCTGATTGCGGCGAGTAGTCGTGCCGGTTACCTGTATGGTGCGATCAGCCTGTGGCAGATGCTCGCTCACAACGGCGGTTCAATACCTGCTTGGCACATCGAGGACGAGCCGCGCTTTCGTTGGCGCGGCATCATGCTCGACTCTGCGCGTCACATGCAAAGTGAGAAATTCATTTTGCAATTGCTCGATTACATGGCGGAACACAAACTGAACCGTTTTCATTGGCATTTGACCGATGATCAGGGTTGGCGTATTGAGATCAAGCGGTATCCGCGCCTCACCGCGATCGGTGGCTACCGCCCGCAGACGATGCCGCCTTATAAGCCAAATTCTGTCGCGCCAAAGGGGCCCTACGGCGGCTTCTATACCCAAGAACAGATTCGACGAATCGTAGCGTATGCGCGCGAGCGGAACATCACTGTCGTACCCGAAATCGAGATGCCGGGCCACGCGACGGCGCCCTTAGTTGCTTATCCCGAGTACGGTAGCACTGCGGTTCCACTAACCACAATGCCCGTTGGATGGGGAATCTATCCGAATCTCTACAACCCCAAAGACTCCACCTTTACCTTCCTCGAAGGTATTCTTACCGAAGTGATGGAGCTATTCCCGGGCGAATATATCCATGTGGGCGGGGACGAAGCGATCAAGAACCAGTGGAAAGAGAATCCAGAGATACAGCAAAAACTTCATGACCTGGGGTTGCACGACGAGGATGCGCTTCAGAGCTGGTTTATGGCTCGCATAGAGAAATTTATTAATGCTCACGGACGTAAGATGGTCGGTTGGGACGAGATTCTTCAGGGCGGGCTATCGCAAAACGCAACCGTGATGTCATGGCGAGGGGTTCAAGGTGCCGTCGCGGCTGCGAAGCAGGGACATGATGCGATTCTCACGCCAAACCGTCCCCTGTACTTCAACTACCGGCAGAGCGATGCTGCGGACGAACCTGCAGGCCGTGACCCCGTGAACTCACTTTCAGATGTCTACAATTTTCAGGCTTTGCCGACACAGCTTACGCCGACGGAGCAAATGCACATCCTGGGGGTGCAAGGCTCTATCTGGACGGAATATGTCCTTACCGAAGACCGTGTACAGCATATGTTATTTCCGCGCGCTGCTGCGCTCGCAGAGTTAGCCTGGTCTCCCGCGTCACGAGCGAATTACCGAGATTTCCTGAAACGTCTGCCCGCGGATTCTAGACGGACAGAGGATGCAGGCCTGCAGCCCGCTTTTAGTGTGTTTGAGGTTCAGTCGCACGCCGTGCCTGAAGGAAAGGGCGATCATGCCACTGTCGCGCTAAATACACAGGGTGCCTTTGGACAGATTCATTACACCGTTGACGGATCTCCAGTCAGCGCGACATCGAAGGTCTATGCTCAGCCTCTGGAGGTGCCGTTGCCAACAACGCTGCGTGCGCTTGCCTTCGATGGCGCCGACGCGTTGGGAACACCTATCACCCAACGGATTACCCTCGCTTGGGCCCTTCGACGCGACAGCCGTGAACTGGATCCATGTGGCAATAATGCAGGCATCCAGATGGAGCAGGATCCGCCTCGGAATACCGACCGTCCAGTTTTTCGTGTGGTGTATTCCCATCCGTGCTGGATCTATCGCAATGCAGACCTGAGCCGCTTCAAAGGACTGGTGCTTGGAGTAGGTAGCATTCCTTACATCTTTCACTCTCAGGCGCGGCCCCTCCCGGCGCCGAACAACACAAGTACAACTGCCGCAGAAATCACTGTTCACGTGGACAGTTGCATCGGTCCGCTGCTCGCTACGATTGCGCTTCAACCCGCGTACCGTAAGGACGGAGTGACCAATCTCTCAGAAGTTTCGTTCCCACCTCAGGCTGGTGTTCATGATCTTTGTTTGACCGTGGAAAAGGCCGATCCAGCCACCGTATGGCTGCTGAACTTCATCCAACCTGGAGTCTACCCCTAGACCGGCATCTGGCTAACGGAGGATCCTTGGATCAAATCTTCTCCCATTGAGAAGCAGTAGACTTTTGCGACTCTAGGACCGTCTGGAGGAAGGACTGCTGGCAGACCTGCGTGAGTGTTTGTAGCTCCGACGAGCTTGGAAAATCGGTGACAAAATTCGCTGCTGCGACTGAGCGGATAACCCATGGGGCAGCGATGGAGATTTTCCACTATTTCCTGGTAGGCGTCCGAAAACTGAAAGTTAATGAACAGAAACGCCGCGTCGTGGACGGGAATTGGCTAAAATTAGTTAGCGTCATCTGGACGCGTACAATTCTGAGCTCATGCTGTCAGTTTACGCGGTGAGCGAAGTCTGCATCCAAGTAGCGAAGCCGTTTCCACGACGATCGTCTTCAACCTCTTCGTTTCGTGTTCGTTCTGAGAATCTGCCTTCAATTTCATTCGTTCCATCGATCGAGGGAGCACGACTGCATGAATTTTGAGAGAGACGTCAGTGCTAAATTGGCTCGCGGTTGGACGGAGACTGCAGCATTTGCCCCGGCTAGTTCGCTTTTGGCGCCAGCCAATACTCTTCTACGAAGTATTAAGATGAGCCCAGAAGTTGAGATGGAACCTTATCTTGCCCGGTCTGGCGCGTATCCCACCCCGAAGTGGCTAAACGCGTTGACGGAGTTGTTAAGGCGGGCTGCCGCTTCGCGGGCGATCGTCTACGCGGTATTTACCGTAATTTATCTCGTGCCTACGCTGTGGCTGGCTAAGTACAAGTTGATGTGGGACGATGAGTTCTTCACGCTGTATCTGTCGCGGGCCGGATGGCAATCGCTACTGGCAGGGCTCGCCACGGGCGCAGACCAACATCCGCCACCGTTCTATTACTTGACGCACTTGCTCTTCCAACTGTTCGGGATGAGCCACATTACGCTACGGCTCCCCGCGATTGCCGGTTTCTGGATTTTATGCGTTTGTCTCTATGAGATTGTCCGAAGACTAACGATCCCGATGTGGGGCGTAGTGGCCATGCTTTTGCCGCTTTCAACGCAGATTTACTATTATGCGACCGAGGCGCGAGGCTACGGGTTGGTCACGGGTTTCTCGGCGATGGCCGTCCTCGCTTGGATCAAAGCGACAGAGCCTCGCTTGCGAGCAGTCTTTCTGCCAATGCTGGCACTAAGCCTTGCCGGTGCGGTTTCAAGCCATTACTACGCTGTGCTCATTCTGATCTCGCTTACGGCCGGCGAAATAACGCGGACGAGGGCGCTCGCCAAGATTGATCTACCTGTGTGGATCGCTTTCGCCTTTACTTTTCTTCCTCTTGTAGCCTTTCTATCTTCAATCCGAAGTGCCCGGCAATATTCGGCACATTTTTGGGCGGTACCTGCGTGGTCGGATGCGCTCTCCTTCTACTCGACCAAACTTGGGTTGGGGGCGGTCCCGTTGATCGGTTTTCTGGCTGCGGGACTGCTCTTCGGATTTGGTACGCGAGGTTGGCGCGCGATGAACCATATGCGCGGTCGTTACCCAGACGACCGCAGGCATGAACACGAGGCGCTGCCGCCATGGCAGGCGATGGCGCTCTTCTTGCTCGCCGCCACGCCCGTGACGGCGATGCTGGTGGCGAAGTTCGCAACGCATGCTTTTTCACCGCGCTACGCGATCTGCTCAATAGTGGGTATCGCGACCTTGGCAACGTATCTCGTCTCGCGAGTGGCGCCTCGGTCACTGACAGCCATAGTGGCGGCGGTGCTCTGCCTGATCATGTATGGGCTGGAACTTCGGCTTCTTCGCGCGGATTTCCATATGCGGCGTGCCGGTCTGATTGACTCCGCAGAGGTCCTTTCACGTACAGGCGATGCACAGATCGCGCTATTGGATGTTACCGTGATGTATCAACTCTCCTACTACACGCCTCGAGATCTCGCCACGCGCGTTAACTTCGTTGCTGATCCCCAGCAATCGATCGAATACCTACAGGAGGACACGATAGACCGCGGGCTGCTCGATCTACGCCCATGGTTTCCATTAAAAGTGGTTCGGGTCCAGAGCTTTCTTGGGGATAACCAGCGTTTTCTTGCCTACGGTGGGGTCTATGAATGGTCTTGGCTTACCTACGACCTTCCGAAGTGGGGCGAGACTCAATTGCTCGCGCGTGTGGACGCAGAACGGATGCTCTTTTCAGTCGATCACATACGCGTACCACACCCGGAGCGAATGGCAGCCCAACACGACGACCAGACACCGATGCTCTTCAAACAAATGCCTGCAACTGGACCGAGTTTGTGCGCCCTTTGGATGGGCCCGAACAATTGCCCGAGACTTCGTTGAAAAATTACCCATCGCTTTAATATCTTAAAGGGAATTCAGCTACGTTAGCCGAAGTGAGTCCTGCACTCAAATTCCGCAAATTCGAGTGATCATGCAACCAGTCCCTCGGGTTCGTTCTGAGCGAAGCTTTGAGGGTGAGAAATATCCTGACTGTTAAGGCGGACCGCCATCTCATATCCGAGCCGAGCGCTCTCGGATATTCCACGATCCTCAGGGTAGTAAAAGCAAGTGTCGGCAACTTGTAGCCCTAGGATAGGAGTTTGCACCGGTGGAATCTTGCTAGCGAAGCCCGGTTCGCAAACTGGTTGCGCGTGCCGCAATCGGGCGACACAAGAGGCGATAATGTCTGCGCGAACCAGATGCGGGTTAATAAGTTGCAAATACCGAAATGCCTCATCGAGTAATGCGTCATTCTGCCAGCTGAACTTCTCATGCTCAGTTGGCATGTAGTACGGGATATAAATCACCGTTTCATCTCCAACCGGCCTCAAATTGGAGAACTCGATCACGCCAGGAATGTCGACATCCGGTTGGTTAATGTTGACCCAGAAATGAGGGCTCACAGATCGCTTCAGTTTGAACACAAGGCAGCAGACCCCGATGTTAACGATCGAATCGTAGCGAGCCTTCCAATCCTCCGGCAATGATGGAACCATTGACGACACGAGCGGGGTGGGCACAGTGCATATGACCGCATCAGCTCTGATATTCCCGGTTGAAGTAGCTACACCTGTTACCCGTCCATCTTTCACAAGGACCTTCTGAACTGAGCACCCTAGACGGATTTTGCCTCCACGATCTCGAATCGCTGAACACAGTGCATCTACGAGAGTCTGAGTTCCCCCGTCAATATATCCGAGTTCCTCCTGCATCATCGATCTTCGCGACCTTCCGATCCGTTTGATACGGGTCCATATCCATGCGGCAGAAATATTTTCGGCGTAGTGAAAGAATTTCAGATCAAACAAAGGTTTCCAGAGCTGATCGTATACTTCGGCGCCACACCAGCGTGTAATCCAAGAACGTGCAGACTCCGTCTCTATCGCATCCCATCGCTCTCGGTGAACAGATACAAACGCAAACACCGCATAGCGCAGCCGCGAGAGCAAGCTGATCTTGCCGAACTTCAGAAGTGCGACCGGGTTTCCCCAATCATGCAGCTTACCGTCCGTGAACATACCCATGGACGTCTTGCGCCAGCGCAGCTTATCAAGAATACCCAGTTCGCCAAGCAGCTTCATCGTCTCCGTGTCCGACTTGCAGACAAAGTGATAGAAACGCTCGATCGATAACCCGGCTAGGTCAAAGTGCGCAGCCATCCCACCAGGTTCTGGAGCCGCCTCCAGAACCTCCACGGAGTGACCTTCATTTATTGCATGAAAAGCAGCCGCAAGGCCCATCGCCCCCGACCCAACCACAATGACATCGGCCATACGACCTCAATAAAGTGAGGACCAAGGTCTTCTCTCCTGTTTTATGGAGGATGATTCGCACCGTGGTTAAACGGTGACATCCGTCGGCAATCGAACAAACAGTCACAAATTCGGCAATTGAGCAAACACTCAAAAACTAAAGAATGCATTGTCGCATTTTGGGTATTTGATTCCAATTCAGCGAGGATAAGTTGTATGGTTTTCCCACATATTCGATCAGGTCTCCATACCTAAAATTTAGCGCATTGCTTATTGATATTTCTGAAGATAAGGCGGCACGGGCATCTTCCCTGTCCGCTCACCCGGAGGCGTTTGGGGCATAGGCCATGGCTGGACACCAATGTTCTTTGCCCAGTTATTCCACATGGCAGTCATCTTCCTTGTGCGGTCCGGTTCAACAGATGAAAGGTCATGAAGCTCCGTACGATCGGCTTCCATATCAAAGAGTTCCCACTGATCCGGAAATTTTGATACGAGCTTCCATTTCCCATCACGAACAGCTTTATTACCTTCATGCTCCCAATAGATAGGACCACGGCTACGTGATTTTCCCTGGAAGACAGGTACAAGGCTCTCTCCGACGAGAGAGGGTATGGGCCCGGCTGCCACTGTTTTTGGATATGTAACGCCAGCCAGCTCTAACAACGTTGGCATGACATCAGTTTCATGCCCGACCATATTCACAGGTTTCGCAGTTGGTTTGATGACTGCAGGCCAGCAAGCAATAAATGGAGTACTAATGCCTCCCTCATGTGCGTAATGCTTGTAAAGACGGAATGGCGTGTTCGTACAGTTGCCCCAGGGAATACCAATACTCTGAAAGCCGCTTTCCACTCCAGGCATAACCCCAGGGATGTTGCCCGCGCAAGTTGTTCCGATCTCACAAGGGCCAAGGCCCTCGTGACCTGCGGCAAAGGGATGGTTCATGCCCCCTTCTGGATTATTGCCAGCCATCTCACGACGCCCTCGTGCAATCTCTTCAGAGTTGCCTCCATTGTCCGACATGAAGATGATCAGAGTATTGTCTGCAATACCTGCTTTATCGACCGCCTGAAGAATTCTTCCGATACCCTGATCCAAACGATCAATCATGGCTGCGTAAACAGCCATGCGTCGGATCTCCCACTCTTTGTCATCAGTCTTCTCCCATGCGGGCACACGTGGATCCCGAGGCGTAAGCGGCCATTTCGCTGAGACGACTTCCATAGCAAGTTGCTTTTTGTGGCGCTCTTCCCGCAACGAATCCCATCCGCTCGCATAACGGTCAGCATATTTTTGGATGTCTTCTTCCGGAGCTTGTATTGGCCAGTGAGGAGCATTAAAGGCCGTATAAAGAAAGAATGGTTTCTTGTCCTTCGCGAGATCCGTTACAAAGCTTGCCGCATGATCCGCCCAGAGATCAGTAAGATATTGTTCCTTTGGGGGAGCGGGGAGGGGGTCATTGCCATCCATAAGGTGGCGTGACTCCCAGTAGACCGAAGCGCCAGCGATCATTCCCCAAAATCGATCGAACCCACGTTGGAGAGGCCAACTTCGTTTGCCCTCATCAGTCTCGGGCGCAAGATGCCACTTGCCAACCGCCGCTGTGTTATAACCTGCCGACTTAAGTGCTTCTGCGATAGTGAGCGTGTTCGCCGCAAGAATCCCATCGTACTCAGGAAAAGGATAACGTCCATGATCAACGACCATATTTCCCATGTGAGCCTGCTGGGAATAAAGGCCAGTCATGATGGAGGCGCGGGAAGGGCAGCAGCGTGGATTGTTGTAAAACTGATTGAGCCGCATACCGCGGTTCGCTAATTTATCGAGATTGGGTGTGGCGATCTCAGACCCGAAGCAGCCAATATCCGAAAACCCCATGTCATCGGCGAGTATGAAGATGATGTTGGGTTTACTTCCAGCGGCCCTAGATGTTGCATGCGGCGCAAATGCAGTCGCAGTTGAAGTCGATATGGAAGAAGCGGCCAAACCGGCCCCCATCTTTATAAAATCTCGCCGATTTGCCATCTGTCACGTGTCTCCCGGAGCTACTTGCCTTGAAAATGTAAAGCATTTCATAACAGTGGTCAATTTCCAGAAATCAGAATTGAAGCGTAGATGTCGCATCGATAGGTGAATTGTCTTTACTTTCGTTAAAGCAGTTCATTTGCACTATGCGCAAATAAGTAAATCTACCCCGTGTGATTGCTTGATATCGCGTCTATACTCCGCACGTGATTGGTCGAGAGCGAACCATAATGCTGTCAATGAGCAGCGTGCCAAATGAATTCCAAACAAGAAGGTGCGAATGCTTGCGTTTACTAGACGAGACTTTGTGAGATTTATCGGAGCCGGTGTGGCGGTTGTCGGCACACCGCGCCTGCTGGCTTTGGACCGACAGAAGGCCATCAAGAAAGCACTTGCGAAACGCGATCGGGCGGTCTTGGTTCATGACAATTGGGTGCGCGATCCCTATGTCGCGCTGGGTAAAGATGGTTGGTATTACTATACGGGCACAATGCAAAGCCCTAGCTTTGTCGAGAACGAGGAAACCCGCAACAATACTGGCCTGGGCACCTCAACAATGGTTAGCAGCATGGTGCGTCTCTATCGGAGCCGCGACCTTGTGAACTGGGAAGGCGGCGATCCGATCGACTCCCTGGAGGATACGGCCTACTACAAAAAATTCGCTGCAAAGTATGAACAGACACCGGCGAAGAGACGGAATATCTGGGCACCCGAGTTACATCAGCGCGAAGATGGCCGTTGGGCAATCATCTTCACAGTGCCGCAGCCGTTAGCGCCAGACTTCGGCGCAGGGCTTCTGCTATCGGTAGATTCGAAGCTTCAGGGCCCGTGGACAAATCCGATGGAGAATCTCGGACACCGTCACGATCCCTCTCTCTTTCGCGATGATGACGGCACCTGGTGGGTCATATACAGCTCCACAAAGATTCAGCCTTTGAACAAAGACTGGAACGATTGGTCAGGCCCGGCGGTCGAATTGAAACCCGCTCCTCCCTCGACGCACATGGGCCACGAAGGGTGTCTAATTCTGAAGATCGAAGGGACGTACGTATTGTTTGGCACGGGCTGGTCGACAGGACATCGACGTCGCTTTGGCAGTTACAACCTCTACTACGCAACGGCTGATAAGGTGACAGGACCCTATGGGCCGAGGAGACTGGCAGGACGCTTTCTTGGCCACGGCACGCCCTTCATGGATAAACATGGAAAGTGGTGGTGTACGGCATTCTTCAATGCAGATGTGCCACCGCTGCCGGCGGATGGTATTGAGCAGAAAGATCTGCATGAGAAAGCGCAGACCATCAACCAACACGGTCTGACGCTTGTTCCCATGGATATCCGCAAAGTTGATGGAGACATAGTGGTACGTCCTCTTGACTCTCATTACGCTACGCCAGGACCAGAAGAAGCCTCTTCATGGAACGATGACAATGTCGCCTGAACATCAGACTGTCATCGCGATTAGATTGCCTAGTAATGCCACAAAAGTACCGGTCCGATATAGTTCAAATGCACTCTTTTCATCTCGAGTTCAACAAGAGGCTTGTCAATTTTTAATCTCTGGAATTAGTGTTGATTCGCTTTCAAAAAAGAGAATCGTAAAGCCGCCTGCGCTCGCTACGTGGCTGAGCGGAATTCAGCACCCCTCCTGGAGAAAAGATATGAAGGTATATCGCCAGATCACGCATTTGATTTTTTTTGCGCTATTGATGATATCGATTACACAATCGACCGCAATGGCACAGTCCACGACCGGCAGCATCTACGGTGCGGTAACAGACAACACTGGCGCCGCAATCCCTGGCGCGTCGGTGACGGCTAAAGAGTTGCATACTGGATTGATACAAACGTTGACGACCAACAATGCGGGAGAGTTTGTATTTCCAACATTGAAACCTGGTGAATATTCCGTCACCAGCACGGCAACCGGTTTCAAGTCGACGGCACAGACCGGCATCGCGCTCTCCTCGAACCAGAACGCCCACGTAACATTTGCCCTTGATCCCGGCGGAACGACTGAAGTAGTTGAGGTGCAGGCCGGGTTAACTCTGGTGGATACACGTGAATCGCAGATAGGGCAGACCATCGAGCAGACGCGTGTGCAGGAGTTGCCGACACTTAACCGCAATCCGTACGACCTGGTCTTGATCACTCCAGGGGTCTCTTCATACACGCCCGATACACAGACGGGAAGCCGAGATGGCTCCAAGGTTGTAAGTAACGGTCTTCCGTCGGATATGGTGTCGAACTACATTGATGGAGCCTACAACAATTCCTTCAAGCAGGGTGGTGGCAATAAACTGCCCAATCCAGACGCCATCCAGGAGTTCCGCATTTTGACATCGAATTTTGATGCGGAGTTCGGACGTTCGCCTGGAGCGGCCATCAATCTGATCACACGGGGTGGAACAACGATCTACCACGGCAGCGCTTACGACTACATTCGTAACGAGCGGCTGCGTTCCAAACCTTACTTCACGCAGCCCGGAACCCCATTACAGCCTTATAAGCAGAACCAGTTTGGAGGCACCTTCGGCGGCCCACTGCCGCTTCTGAAAAAGACTCTCTTCTTCGCCTCTTACGAACAGCTGATCCTGCACCAATCCGCGTCCATCAACGGCGCACTTGGACCAACTGCGCTGGAAAGGTCTGGTGACTTCAGCGCCAGCAGTGTGAAACCTAATCTGGCATCTTTGGACGTAGGCACAGGTACCGGCATCTGCCCCGGTGCGACCAGATCCTTCAAGATCTGCGCTGCGGCGTTGGATCCAGTCGCTCAGAAGATAATAAGTTTCTTCCCGGCCGTAATTCCTGGTACCCAGACACTTACTCAGCAGAACGCCAACAATAACATCAGTAACTACCAGGGAATGGGCCGAGTCGACTACAACGGTTTTAATCGTCACTCCATCGAGGCAATGTACTTCAACAATCAGGGCACGCAACTTGCACCAGGAGCGACCGGCAATCAAATCCTGACTTATTCGGGTATGAGTCAGAGCTCCAATCAAATTAATGGCGTCGTGGCGGACACTTGGACGCTAAATGAGCGCATGGTCAATGCGCTCCGGCTGTTCTACACAAATAATAAATATGTGATTGCAAATCTTTACCCCGGCAATCTGTTGCCTCTGCTGGGAAGCAATGCTCAGACAGGTGGCCCGATTGCCGCGCCTCCTCGTGTCAACTTGACAGGATATGTCACCGTCGGAACCGCGGGCGCAGGTCCAAGCAATATCTCCCAGATGAGCTACGGTATTGTTGATACGGCTATCCTGACGCGTGGACACCACTCCATCAAAATTGGCGGATCATACGCGTGGAACCCGTATCGAGAAGATGGCGGCAATGTAGCCGGCGGTACCTTTACCTTCAGCGGGGCAGCTACCGCACTTGGCAGTGCCAATGGCAATCCACTTGCGGACTTTGTCCTCGGCCGCGCGCAGTCGTTGGCTCAATCATCGAGCGTTTACCACCGAACCAGCAACTATGACCCTGCTTTATTTGTTCAGGACGACTGGCAGATCAAGCCTCGGCTCAACCTCAATCTTGGCTTACGTTGGGAGATGTTTCCAACTCAGTGCTGCGAGCCGCAGATCGTCGGCACATTCTTTGCTGGCCAGCAGTCGACCGTGGTTCAGCAAGCTCCCGTGGGTGTCTTATATATCGGCGATAAAGATGTCCCGAGTGGACTAGTAAATACCTCGCTTGCTGAATTTTTCACCCCGACTTGGGATTTGCCTATGACGTTTTTGGAAACGGCCGCACCAGTCTACGCGGCGGCTTTGGGATCTTTTACCAAACGATCGAACAGTTCCTGAATGGCACATCCAATCAACTCCCGTTCTCTTTGGCGACGACGATCAACAGCACACCAAGTATGGTCTGCCCGTACGGAGGCTGCACGACAAGCAATCCGAATGGCAGCAGCCCCTATCCATTTGTCTATAACGCCTCCAAACCACGATTTGCTGATAACGCAACAACGCAGGCTTTCCGTCGCGACACGGGAACGCCCTATGTGTATGAGTACAACCTGACCATGGAACAGCAGCTGACGGACAGGCTTGGTATCTCTGTGGGGTACGTCGGAAATGCTGTCCGGCGCAATATGATCAACATCGACGCGAACGCTCCGATATACTTTCCCAACGCAGCTGTGTCGACTCCTGGACTTGACTGCCGACGTCCCTATCAGCCATATCGGGTGGGTGGAGTTGCCAGTGTGGCCAACTGCAGTTACGGAGGCTATCAGGGCGCGCCGGTTACGAACAACGAAAATGCACTTGCGCAGAACTACCCAGGCATGCGGTTCGGTGCAGTTAACCAGCGGACTCCTGCTCTGAATTCAAATTACAACAGTCTTCAGACAACGCTACGTGGCAAGTTTGCAAACAAGCTCGATGTCTTTGCCACGTACGTATGGTCGAAGGTGCTCAGCTACGACGGCCCCATCGTGGACAACTACGATCTGCGGATGAACTACGGCGTCGCAGATTTTGATCTCCGCCACCGGTTCACTCTCTCTATACTCGCCCATCTGCCTGAACCGAAGTTCTGGGGAGCGCCAGGGCGTCAGGTGTTCGGTGGATGGCAGTTCAACCTCGTGCAGACGTTCCAGTCAGGGCAGCCGTTTACAGTTACCTCTGGTACGGATAGCAATCGTGACGGTACTAACAACGACCGCGTGAACCTCATCAGTAATCCCTACACACATGCCAAAACCCGTGCCGATAAGATTGCGATGTACTTAAATCCCAGCGCTTTCACCGTACCTAGTTTTGCAACCGCCGCGGACAATCCCTACGGCACTGAACAACGCAATGCGCTAGCTGGGCCAGGTTTCATGAACACAAACGTTTCGATGTTCAAGACATTTCCAATCTATGAGAGGTTTCGCTTTCAATTCCGAGCAGAGGCATTCAATGTGATTGGAAACGTAAATCTTGGCACACCGCGGACGAATTACAACGTCTTCAGAACCCTAACATCCGGTAATATCACCACCACGCAGAATGATTCACGTATCTTCCAGTTTGCAGGCAAACTGCTGTTCTAATTGTGTCGCTCTGGCTCTACCTGTTTGGGCGGCAACGAGACGCGGAAGGATTCGTCCGGTCAGCAGCTAGCAGATCGCCGATAGCCCTCAAAACTTTATGTCGGCTTGGTAAAAAGCTGCATATCGCCGTTTGTCTTTGGAAGAGAATTATAGTGAGCTACACGAAACTCCGCCCAGTAGCCGGTCCAGCGGGGATCGTGTTGCAGCTCTTCGGCGAGGAGTCGAATCATCTCATCGCGGATCTGCCTGTAAGCAGGGTGATCAATGAGATTTTCTGCATCGACTGCCTGCATGTCATAAAGTTCATCGTTAGGTGAGCTTAGATTGTAGGCATACAGAAAGTGGCGTCCATCGGAGGTGCGATGCTCAAGACCACAAGCAAAATTGACTCCGACGTGCCAACCTCCAAAAAACAGTAGGGACCGCTTTGGTAGCGGCTCACCGCGAAGAGCTGGGATCAGTGAAATTCCGTCGAACTTTGCTTCGGGTTGAATGCCAGCCGAGTCAAGAAGAGTCTGTGACATATCCATTAGTGAGACAGAGTCTTTAACGATGCGCGCCTGAGATGGACCTGAAGGTTTGATAATAAAGGGCACACGCAACACGTCTGGGTAGAGATACACGCCTTTGTCGACCATTGCGCGGCGCCCGTTCATCTCGCCGTGGTCACTAATAAAAGCAATGAGTGAGCTTTCGTAGAGCCCCAGCTTACGAATCTCGTCGAGGATGATTCCGATGGCGCGGTCGACAACCTCCATCTGCAGAATGTATGCAACACGGTAGTCTATGAGCGTCTGTGGATCGTAAATGCCCCAGTACTTTCTGTACACATCAAGGATCTCAGGTTCATATGGCCATTTCTTAAAGTCGCGATTGCGGATCGCGGTGTAGGAGTCTGGCACATTCATCTGACTACGAAGCTCTTTCTCTCGCTCTTGATAGCCATCCGGAATGGAGAATGGCTGATGCGGATCGAAAATATCCAACTGCAGATAGATGGGGTGTTTCGCGGCATTCTCGGTCAGCATGATGGACCGGAGAGTCTCGACGGCGTGCTTGGCGAGGTAGCAGGAGTAGTGGGCTTCAAACGGGAATGGTTTGCCATTCTCCTGCACAATCCATCCGCCAGCCGAATTGCCAGGCGTTGTGCGATCTTGCATGCGAAAGACGATTTCGCGCGAATACTTCTGCGGTTTGACGCCGAGACTGCGCTGATAGGCGAGGAACCCTTCATCGTCAAATACGGGTGGAGACCAGCGGTCCCATGGCTGATCGTTCTCGCTAAACGCGTCCAAGAACTTTTTAGTGCCGAGATGGCCCTTCCCTACCTGCCGCGTAATGTAGCCGGAAGCCTTAAGATACTCGGGAAAAATGACGTCCTCGGGGCGGAGCTGCGTCTCGAGGCCCTCGGGTGCCCGCTCCCCATTACCTTGGATATAGCTATATCTGCCGGTCATGCAGGAAGCGCGCGAAGGAGAGCACAAAGGCACTGTGCAAAAACCATTGGAAAAGAAGGTTCCATCCATAATCAGCGAGCGAATATTCGGCAGGTTCACACTCTTCGATAATGGTCTGTCCGGATGGTAGAGGTCAGGACTGACCATATCTGCAGTGATAAGAAAAATATTTGGACGGCTTTCCGTGCCGGTACGCTTGTATGGCCCCCCACCAGTCCGAGGTTGAATGAAAAGACGGCCGGTCGATTGCGCCGGTGCGGACGCGAGATTACCGCTCAGCACTGCACCCGTCGCGGTTTCGAGAAAATGTCTTCGACTCATCATCGGATTTAGGTATCAAAATACGCTGTTGTGTGGACGAATGTAAAGCATTACATATGGCATCACCGTCGAGCGCTTTTCATTGCGGGGCCGGTGGAGGCGCGGGGAACCAGATAGGGAGAGATCACAGCGCTTTGGTGTTCCATCGGTGCGCTTCCCTTTGCTTGGAGGGCATAGAAGGCGCGGGTTGCGATCTCCTTACGCGACAGATGCAGCGTGGTCAGCGTTGGGTGAATGACTTCACACAGAAACAGGTCATCAAAGCCGATGAGTGAGACCTCGTCAGGCACATGATGCCCGAGACGGCTCGCAGATTGCAGAAAACCAATTGCGGTCATGTCGTTAGAACAGACGAGAGCACTCGGAGGATATCTCATCGCGAACAGACGATCGGCTGCGAATCTGCCACCGGTGAGCCTATGGTCTCCCTCGAAGATCCACTCCTCCTTCAAGGTAAGGTGGGACGATCTAACGGCGGCCAGAAATGCCTTCCGGCGACGATTTGCAGAGCTGAGTGTGGATGGACCTGCGACGAAGCCGATCTTTTGATGGCCAAGCATACGCAAGTGTTCAATTGCTTCCACAAAACCCTGGATGTAATCGACGCTAATTGTGCGGAAATCCCCCGCGACCGACGGCTGGTTCAGAAACACGACGGGCACATCGGTGGAACGGAGTAATTCGATCGTTGTCGTGCTGACTTCAGAGGTAAGAATGGCGAGGCCATCGACACCACGCTCCAGAAAGCGGCGCACTGCAGCGACCAGACGCTGCTCGTTGTAGCCCGTATTTGCAATCGTTACGTCTATGCCGTGTTGCGTTGCCAGCAACTCAAAGTGCTCGATGAGGTCGGGGAAAAATGGATTCCGGATGTCGGAGACGATGATGCCGAAGAGGTTGCTCCTCCCCGAACGTAAGCTTCGCGCATTGCTATTGGGCCGATAATTCAGCTCCTTAATCGCCGCGTGCACCTTTGCAGCGGTGCTCTCACGAACCTTGTTCGAGGTGTTGAGAACACGTGAGACCGTGGCGGTGGAAACGCCAGCCCGTCGTGCGACTGCAAGAATGTCCATTTTCATCCGCAGGATACTAAGTTGCGCTCAAGTGTATACCCAGGCTCAGGTTGGCATTGATGATGATCGGGCGTCGCAAAACTCGACGTGAAATCTCTTGACAGGCTTTTCCTAACGAACGTATTCTCACAGTCCTAAATGTAAAGCATTACATAGGCGTGTTAACAAAACTGGGAACTGTTTCTTTTGGGGGCGCATATGAACGAAACCCGAAACGTTTTGAGGGTTATTCTTACCACGTTGCTAATGATGGTTTGTCCGCTCATGGGCCGTGCCCAAAGCGGTATGTCTTCCATCAAGGGAACTGTCACTGATTCGAGCGGAGCCGTGATCCCAGCAGCGAGCGTTGTCCTGTCGAATGCCTCGACGGGGGTTCTTCTGAATGCGGTGACTGATTCGACAGGCAACTACTCTTTCCCGACGGTGACCCCAGGCATTTACGGCATCAGCGTCTCGAAAGAGGGCTTTGCCTCCTACCGGATCTCGCAGTTCAACGTTGCCGTCGGTCAACACGCCAGTCAGAATGCCGTGCTGAATATCTCGTCGACGACTACGGTGGAGGTCAATGCCACCGGTCTCACGAACCTACTCGATACCGAGTCGAACGATCTTGGCACGGTCATCGGACCGAGGAGCGTCAACCAGCTTCCGCTAGCCAACAGGAACTATCTGCAACTCGGGCTTCTCTCCGGTGCGACGCAAGCAGTTCGCGGCGCGGCTGCCAGTTCCACATCTCAGACCGGCCACGATGATGTAGCGATTAATATCGCCGGCAATCAACCTGACTTCACGCTGTATGTCGTCAACGGCCTGCAGACGCTGGGAAGCCGCGCTGGCAACACCTCGTTGAATCTTTCGGTGGGCGCCATCGACCAATTTGAGGTTCACTATGGCTTCTTCATGCCCGATCTTGGCCCCAACCCCGGCATCGTCGATGTCGTAACTAAGAGCGGCGGCAACCGCATTCACGGCGAGGTATTCGAGTTCGTCCGCAACAACCAGATGCAAGCGCGCGACTACTTCAGCATAAACGCGCAAGGCGTCCCGACAAAGCCCGGCCCATACCATCTCAACCAATTCGGCTTCGACTTCGGTGGACCGATCCTCCACGACAAACTGTTTTATTTCGTTAACTACGAGGGCTATCGCCGTACGACGTCAAACGTGCAAAATGCGACCACGCCAACGGCTGCGATGTTCGCGGGCGACTTCAGTGGCACCGGCGTCACAATTTACGATCCGCAAACTTATAACCCCGCGACGAGGCAGCGCAGCCCTTTTCCAGGAAATAAAATTCCCGATTCGCGTATCTCGTCGAATATTAAAGGAGTGCTGCAGTTCTATACGCCCGGCCCTACGCTGACGACCAACAATGTGGTCGGCACGCCGAAGGCAACGTACAACTCCGATCAGTTTATGGGGAAGATCGACTACAGTATCAACACTCGCAATCAAATCTTCGTGCAAGGTAACTGGCTGAATTCGCCGGTTGTCAACCCTGGTCTCTTCCCCGGGCAGGGTACGTCGTTCCCGCTCGATACGGAACTCGTCAATGTTGGTTGGAATTCAACCATCGGCTCAAACAAGGTTAATGTGCTTCGCCTCGGCGGCATTCGCGATTCGGTTTATTCGCAAGGTGTTGAGGTGACAGGTGTCCAGAACAAATTGGGCATCACCGGTACTGCCGACATAAATGGAGTTCCTTCCATCAACTTCGCCAACGGTGGATGGAGCGGGTTCGGCACCTCAAACGGCCTAATCGGCAATCTCGATAACGTCTATCAGATCCAGGATAGCTTTAACTGGTTACACGGCAATCACCAAATTAAGTTCGGCGCTGACATCGCTTATCTGCGCACGATCCAATCCAGCGCGAATGCCAATGCACGCGGCGTCTTCAACTTCAACGGGAACTTCACCGCGCAGTTCAACCCTGGCGGATTTACTCCCGTTGCGGGCACTGGAAGCTCATTTGCGGACTTTCTGCTGGGAACGATCAATACTGGCCAGTCGATCGGCATGCCGCGCACGCATCTGCGCTGGACGACGGCACAGCCTTATATTCAGGATACGTGGAAACTCACGCATGAGCTGACGGCGAACATCGCGTTGGCGTGGTACGGTGCGACGTCGCCCAACCCGAGCGGACCGGACAAAAATCTAGTCCACAGCTTCGACTTCACGGCGGGTAAGCCGACGTTTACGGCGCTGGGCCAAGCGAATCCCTCGGTCTATCCGATGACGATGACCAACTGGGCACCTCGCATCGGCTTCAGCTACGCTCCTGAACGACTGAAAAACACAGTGCTCCGCGCGGGTTGGGGCATGTACTACACAACACAGCAGGCGGTGAACTTCCAATACGCCGTAGTCTCGCAGGTCATCACCGTCAACAATGCCGTTTCAAACACGCAGCCGAATCCGCAGTACATTCTCGGAGTAAATGCGATGCCCGCAGTTACTGTCGGGCAAATCACGCAACCGCAAGCAGATGCGATCACTGGGCCTATCCAATACCTCAGCTCCAATCAGCGCTCGCCCTACGTGGAGCAGTGGAACTTCGACGTACAACACACCTTCGGCGCGAAGAATCTGCTCGACGTTGCTTACATAGGCAACGCGTCGCATCGGTTGGCGTTGAACTGGAACCCCTTCGACTGTTCGTCCCCTGGATCAAATCTCTGCTTTGACTCCAACAATCCTTACAATGGCAAGTTCACTTATATGCAAGAGGTCGACAGTATCGGCTACGGTAACTACAACGCTCTGCTGGTCAAGTTCCAGCGCCAGTTTTCGAACGGCTTCAGCCTTCTCGCCAACTACACTTACTCCAAAGCGCTGGCCGCCTCACAGCAGGGAAGCAACGGAACGCTCAATCAGCGGCGCAGCTGCCTGACTTGGTGCGACTACGGCCCGACGACCTCCAATATCCCGCATTCGTTCGTCGCGAGTGCTATGTGGGAGCTTCCTTACGGCCGCGGACGCCATTTCGGAAGTACGAGTAATCCGTTCGTGAACGCCGTACTGGGAGGATGGGACCTTGACGCCATCGTGAATATGCAGGCTGGCCTTCCATTCACAGTGACTGCACCAAACAATACAGCCTGGTCGCCGGGCCAGATTCGCTCAAACACATACTGCGACGGCAGGGCTGCACTATCGAATCAGGATGTAAGAACCAACGGCCACTACTGGCTGAAACCGCAGACTGTGGGCCAGACGCAGTTGCAAGGAGCCTGCTACGTTGACCCGTCGCGAGATCCGATCAACTTGGTTGGAGGAGCGCTTCCTCTAAAGCCAGGCACCAACGAGCGTGCACGCGCGGCGTTTGGCACATCGAGCTTCAATAGCATGCGTGGTCCCGGCATCAACAACTGGGATATGGGGGTTCACAAGAGTTTTTCGCTCTACAAAGAATCGACATTTACCTTCCGCGCTGAGTTCTTCAACATCTGGAACCACACCCAGTTTGCTGGCCCAAACAGCGGCGTTGCCGCAGGCCCGAACTTTGGACTGATTACATCGACGCAGCATGCGGCCCGTATCATTCAGCTTGGCGGCATGATCAAGTTCTGATCAAAATCGAGACCTGCAACAGAAACTACGACAGTCGCATTCGCTGCAACGCATCAAGATCAATACGAGAGATGTGCAAGGAGAGGTATGAACATCTGCAGAAGCCGCGGTATCTTGCGGCCCGGAAAGTCTTTCGCTGCGTCGCTGGTTTGCGCGATCACCATCAGCGGTGCAGCCCAAATCGCCACAGGTCGTCCTATTCCTGCCGAGGTTGTAGTTCACGTTGACAGTAAGGGCACACAGAAGATTCCTGACACCCTCTTCGGCAGCTTCCTGGAGCCGATCGGGAACTCGATCAACAACGGAATCGCCGCGGAGATCCTCGTCAATCGCAGCCTCGAAGATGGGCTATGGAACCACGTCAATTTGGAGAACATGTTTCGCGAACAGCCGGAGCTAATCTCTTCTTCGAACGAGACGGGCATTCCATTGCCATGGCAGTCATTGAACACTGCGGCAGGCAACCGCTTTGAGCTGCATGTAGGCGATGCGGCCAATAGCTGGCAGTCGCTGGAGATCCTAGGCCAGCCCGATGAACTGACCGGTATCAAACAGAAGGTATATCTGCCGGTGCATCGCGTACTTGGTTACAAGGTCTCGCTATATGCAAAGCACGTAAATGGATCGGAGACTTTGCACATCTCCTTTCGGGATCGTTCAACCGGTAAGGTGCTCGCCGAGTCAGAGGTTAAAGCTGCTGCGCCCCAGTGGAAAAAGTACTCTACAACCCTCCAGTTGAAACAGGGTGCAGTCCGGCGCCTGGAGCCAGTGGATTTCGCAGTATCCGTCGAGGGCACCGAGCGCGTCGATGTCGACCAGCTATCACTGTTGCCGGTCGATGCCATTGGCACACTCGATCCCGACGAAGTCGCAATGACCAAGGCAATGCATATGACGGAACTTCGCTTCGGTGGCAATTTCAGTTCTTACTATCACTGGCGCGACGGCATCGGTCCTGAAGACAAGCGTGTCACCACGAAGAACATTGCATGGGGCATTCCGGAGTACAACAATTTCGGCACCGACGAGTTTCTTCAGCTCTGCGATCTTATTGGAGCTGTGCCTCAATTTGATCTGAACATGGGCAGCGGTACTCCGGAAGAAGCTGCCGACTGGGTTCGTTATATCAAGGAACATCACAAGGGCCGCGTGATCTATGAGATCGGCAACGAGCTTTATGGTAAGTGGCAGGTCGGTTATCCCACCATCAACGAGATTGCGGCACGTACGGTTGCGTTCAGCAGGACGGTTAAGTCGGTCGATCCTAACGCCGAGATTATTGCGACCGGACTTGGTCCCGTGACCGACGGTAAGTGGAACGCAGCACAGCTCACGAATCCTGCAGGCACATTTGATTATCTGTCGCTGCACTTTATTCTTGGCACGAATCATCCGGATTTCAAGGCGGCAACGCCGGACTTCGTTGCGGCTTCGGCTTATGCGTTGCCCTTTGCGGTTGGCCCGTTTTTCGACAAAGTACAGGCACAGGTCGATGGCGACACGAAGCATCACGGCAAGGTGCACTTTGCTGTTACGGAGTGGCTCTTCAACAGCAAAGGCTTCGGCGAACGCAACTTCACCAACGAGAGTCCGAGTTGGATGAACGAGGGAGGCGCCGTGATGGCGGCGGGTTTTCTGAACACCCTGCTCCGCCACAGCGATCAGGTCAAAATTGCCGACATGACCGGCTCTCAGGAGTTTGCTGGCGTTTGGAAGCGGCGTGAGCAGGTCTACGCCGTGCCTGCTTACTATGCCTTCCAACTCTACACCGCCGTCAAGGGGGATACCTTACTGTCGACTACTACGGACAGCGGGAGCTACTCGGTGAAAGGTGGTGTGCGTCCTCTGGACGCAATCGAAGATGTGCCGTATATCGACGTGGTCGCAACACGAAGCGCGGATGGAAAAACGTTGACGCTCCTCTGTGTCAATCGGCATTTGGAGCAGGACATCCCGACACGATTTGACCTGGGCACACTGCGTGCCGCGGCTCCCGCAACGATGCGGCAGATTTATGCGGGCAGTCGTTATGAGAGTAACGACGAGATCGAGCCACAGCATGTAGTCCCGCACGACGGTGCAGCAAAGATATCGTCAGATGATTCCGTCTCGGTTGTGCTGCCTCATGAGAGCGTCACGGTCATTCGCGTCCTCGTCAAGTAGCAAATTTCCGAATCATTCGTTGGGCTTGCTACATCCGAAGCCAGATCAGGATTTCTAGGGCGAGAATGCGTTGTCATAGGCAGCCTGTTGTTGCCTAACGGAGATAAGGTTCCGCTCCCTTAATCGGTCAGGAATGGTGCCGGAGAACTACCTAAATATGATTAGGAAACACTATTGTCAATCGTCTCAACGAATTCCTACCATGTTGCGGATCTTAGGCCAAGCAAAGCTTTCTCTTGGAGAGTCCATGGACTTGCAAGCCCGCAATCTTAGAAACCTACCACTGAGCCTTTTTCAGGCAGTGATCGTCCTGCTCGTTCTCCTATTGGTCAGGCCTGCTGATGCTCAGGTGTTGACGGGAGAAATCGGCGGCGTAGTACGTGACGCCGCAGGCGCGGTCGTGCCAAACGCGACGGTAATAATCACAAACACAGACGTGAATCTGGTCCAAAGGACGGTTCAAACGGATGCGCAAGGCCAGTTCACGGCCCCGTTGCTGTCAGTCGGCTCATATTCCGTTACCGTCTCTGCCGGTGGATTCAAAACGAATACCGTGAATGGTATTCAAGTCCACGTTGGGCAGCCAGCTGAAGTCCCAGTAGTCCTTTCGATCGGCCAGGTTTCGGAGTCAGTTACTGTTATCGCCAATACGATCAGCCCACAGTTGGATACGCCAGCCTCGGCAACCTTGGTCGAGAGCGCACAGATAACCGGCCTCTCTTTGAGCAGCCGCAACTATCTTCAGCTTTTGTACATACAGCCTGGAATTAGCGGAGGCATCCCCGGACCAAATGACCGCGGAAATATAACGACAAGCGGACAGGTCAATGTTCAGAGTTTTTCCGTAAATGGCAACGGCACTGCTGCCAACGGATACTTCGTCGATGGTGCGGACACGTTGAAGCGGGCGGGGCAACAGCCTGTAGCATTCCCCGGGGTCGACTTTATTCGCGAGGTTAATCTGCAACGCTCCAATTACGGCGCGGAGTACGGCGGAGCAGGCGCAGCCTTCGTCAGCGTTCAGACAAAAGCCGGGACCACGGACTTCCATGGTGGAGCATTTGGTTTCTTCCGCAGCCAAGTGATGAATGCGAACACCTACTTCAATAACCTTGCCGGCGTGCCTCGCGGAGGTCAACGGTACTCGGATTTTGGGTATTACCTCAGCGGCCCTGTCTGGATTCCAAAACTGACAGATCGCAAACACTCTAAGACTTTCTTCTTTTTCGGACAGGAGTATCTGAGGACAGCCAATTCTGTTCAGCAGACCATCACCAATCTGCCTACGCTCGCACAAAGAGCGGGCATCTTCGGTGTTCCTGTATGTACTACCTATGTGGCGGGAAGGTGCGTCAACACCGTGACGACGATTACGAACATTGACCCGACCGCTCAGCAATATCTGACAGATATCATCAACAAACTGCCCGCACCCAACAACCCTAATGATCCACAGGGGCTAATCACGCAGGCCATCGGATTCAACAACGAGACCCAGACGATGATCCGTATCGATCATCAATTCAGTGACAAACTGAATGTCTTCTTTCGTTATTTAGACGACCCTTTCAATCTTGTGGTTCCGAATGGGTTCCAATCGACTTCAAGCATCCCTGGTGTCGCAACATCGCAGATGACGAACGGATCCACCAACTGGCTCGGCCACGTCACCTATGTTATGGGGAACAACCACGTAATGGAAGGCGGATACTCACAACGGGCCAACTGGGTAACCGCCCAAGCAATCGGCTATACGCAGGCGTCGAACTCGCCTCACATTCAAATCAAACTACCTTACGCGAACACAACTGGCCAAGTCCCTCGCATCAACATCAATGGAGCGAATTACGCTACGAATTCACCGTATAACGAACGCACGCCCCTCCAACAGATCTTCGCCAACAATACCAATACACTCGGACGCCATACCCTCAAGTTCGGGGCGAATATTGAGTTGATGACTGGCGGCAGCACTACTGGCGCTGCTAACACGGGCACATTTACTTTCTCGCCGGGAACACTACCTCCCGGCGGAGCAAAGCAGTTCGATCAAGCCTTTGCGAATTTTCTTCTTGGAGTACCTGCGACATTCACTCAGGCTAATATTGATGCCGTCGCAGCATACAGGACGAATATTTATGAAGGTTACGTGCAGGATGACTTCCGATTTTCGCCTCGGGTTACTCTCACGACTGGCCTTCGCTATACCTACTTCGCATCTGGCACAGCGGCGCGCCTTGGAGATGGTTACCCCGAACTTCCGGTCCTGAACTTCAATCCAGGTACATACAATCCGACGCATGCACCTACGCTAAATAATCAGGGAGTTATCTGCACGGTGGCTCCGTGCGCAGGAGGAAAGGCGCCGAATCCGCAATACGATCCGTCGAATGGAATCATCATTGGAGGACAGAACTCACCATTTGGCGACACGATGCAGCAAACTCCTGCAAAGAACTTCGCTCCCAGGGTCGGCTTTACCTACGATGTATTTGGCAATGGAAAAACTGCGATTCGCGGTGGGTTCGGCCTTTACTATCTTTCGATCACTGGAAATCAGATCAAGTTCGCTCAGGCTCAGAACTATCCCAATATTCTTAATGCCACCATATCGAATCCTTCATTTGCGAATCCGGGCAATGGAGTACCACAGTTCAGCGCATCCCCAAACATCCTGCAGGCTTTGCAAATTTCAAACTCCTCCCCCTATTCTGAGCAGTACAGCATTGATATTCAACAACAGTTGAAGTGGGCAACGGTTCTGGATGTTGGCTATTACGGAAATCACGGCGTGCATCTGTTCGGAAACATCGATGTCAACCAGGCGCCAGTCGGGCTTTACGTTCAGAACGGTTTGATTGCCGGAAATGTCGTTACCGGCGGTAACACTCCTGTTCTTAATCAAATTCGACCATATATCGGCTATAGCGCTATTACGACGCAATCAAATGTCTTCACATCGAACTACAACAGCCTTCAGGTCTCTCTTCGCAAGCAGGTTCCTGGCGGCGGGATCGTGACAACGAGCTATACCTATTCAAAAGCTCTTTCAAATGCGCGAACTCCACAAAACTCCGCCAATCTTTCGGCGGAGTATAGCCACTCAGACTTTGACCGCACACACATCTTCAATGCAAGCTTTGTCTATCCATTGCCGTTCTATCGCAGCCAGAGTGGTGTCGTTGGACATATCCTGGGGGGGATCGAACTTAGCGGTATTATCGCCGCTGGGACCGGCCAATATCTGACGCCCACGACCTCTGCCGTCGATCCTGGTGGTGTCGGTCTGCTAGTTGGACCTGCAACTGGCCGGCCCGATTACCTCCAGAACCCAAACTCATCTTCTCCTCACACGCTCAAACAGTGGTTCAACACATCTGCCTTCGGGCTGGTCCCCACAGGGCAGTATCGTACTGGGAATACGCGGCCCAATATCATTCTGGGGCCCGGCTATCAGACGTGGGACCTCAGCGTCTTCAAAACCATTCGATTTGAGCAACGAGTAAATTTCCAACTCCGAGCTGAGGCTTATAACGTCTTCAACCACACGAACTTCAGCGGAGTTCAAGCGACCCTGGGATCAAGTAATTATGGTCAAATTACAGGCACGGGAACTCCGCGAATTCTTCAACTCGGAGCAAAACTTCGATTTTAGCGATGGCGCGATTCGACATATTTCTGCTTGCGTATCGTCTGATGTCGGGGAGAGTCTGCGCCAGTGGGAGACCATTGACGAACGTCATCTTTTGGGGACACCCAGAATACAGTGACTGCAGACGAGTGTTCGCATCGCGGGTGCAACGGCACTCCTAAACCTTTGGTGAACAAAAGGAGATTCATGCATCGACGCGATTTCATGAAGATTACTGGTCTGGTACTTGCTGCGAATGCAGTTCCGTCAATGCGTGGCGAAGAGGTAGTCGAGAAGCCAAACATCATTGTCATCATCGCCGACCAGCGCCACTACGGCCTCAGTAAGGCGACCGGCTACCCCTTAGATACGAGTCCCGCTCTGGACCGCCTGCAAAGGTCAGGGATAGGGCTTCGTAACAATTACTGCACCGCGCCCCTCTGCGTTCCCAGCCGAATCTCCATGTTGACCGGAAGATGGCCTGAAGCTCATCGCGTGCGCATGAACCTTCAGGCAAAGGAAGCGTACTTTTCGCAGGATCTGTATCAGGTAGCCAAGCAGCGTGGATACCGCACTGCTCTTGTAGGCAAGAATCATACCTATATGACAAAGGCCAATGCGGATGTGTGGCGAGAATACTCGCACGAAGGCGGTTACATCTCGCCGAATGCTGCATCCGAAGTAGAGGAATTTGATAAATGGATAAAAACTCTCCACTTCAATGTTGCGAAGGAGCCGAGTCCTTATCCGGTGACGACTCAGATCCCCTATCGCATCGTTACCGAGTCGATAAACTTCATCGAAGAGACAGGCGATCAACCCTTCCTGCTTCAGGTCAGTATCCCTGAGCCTCATGATCCGGAGCAGGTACCGGCTCCGTACTGGAACATGTTCCCCCCGGACTCAGTCCCCGCAAGGTGCGCCGGTCCGGAGGCATTGAAGAACATGGGTCCTCGTGCGCAGTGGGAGTACCGTCTGCAACAGGACAACTTCCCCGACACGGAAAACGAGTGGCGGCGGTATGTATCGAATTACCTAGGTGCGCTCCGCATGATCGACGACCAGATTGCGCGCCTTACGAGCTACATCGAAAAGCGCAATCTTACAAAGAAGACGCTTGTCGTCTTTACTGCCGATCACGGTGACTACCTGATGGATTATGGTCTGGGCCGTAAGGGCGTGGGACTCTACGAAGACCTGACGCACACGCCTCAGATCTGGTGGGGCTATGGAATTCGCCCCTCAAGTACTGTCGAGCACGCTTTTACGTCAATGGCCGACATCATGCCTACGATGTGCGAGGCAATAGGCGCAGATATTCCGCATGGTGTACAAGGTCGCAGTCTCTGGCCACTGCTCCAGGGGCAGCCTTATCCGCGCGAGGAGTTTCGCAGCATCTACTCGGGTGTTGGCCTGGGTGGCCTCTATTACGAGGATGACGACAAGATTCCGACGTCGATCTCGCACGATCAGGCGCGATCAGGATCCTGGGATGAACTGAATAAAGTCACTCAGAGCGGAAATCAGAAGATGGTTCGCATGGAAGACTGGAAGCTCGTCTACGACATGATGGGTTATGGGCAACTCTACAATCTGCGATCAGATCCATGCGAGTTGAAAAACCTATTCAACAAGTCTCAGCACTCAGCAACACAGTCGAGGTTGATGGCTGAATTGGCGATGTGGACGATCCGTACCGAGGATAGTCTTCCCACCGGTCCGCAGAATGGCAAGTACCAGACAAAATGGCCTGCAAAACATAACTGGTACTCGCCATATCGTCACGGAGGATTGCCCACAAATTCCTACGTTCCGTAATCAATCTCCTGACTGCTGCAGACAATTACATATATGCTCGCACCCACGATCTGTTGCGCAAATGTGTGGTGGACGCTGTTGAAAGAACTGGCCAAATCTTGATCGGCATTCAGTGAGGCTTAAGGTTTGCTGCGTAGGTTGGGGGTATGGTCCCTCGGTTTGGTCCCATCTATCAAACGGTCCTCCTACTTGCAATTTTTTCGCTCGGAGACTGGATGTGTGGTGTTGCCCAGGTGTCGTCGGACACCTCGCGCCACCTGACATTAGCGGAGGCCATCAAGCAGGCGCAGGACAATGAGCCGATCTTTGCGTCTGCCCTTGCAGCGCAGAAATCGGCACGCATCGACGGGTACCTTGCGAAAGCCGCGCTTCTACCGTCCGTTACGTATCACAACCAGGTGCTCTACACGCAGCCTAATGGCCAGACGAATCAGGGGGGGCAGGTCGGGTCGCAGGCATCCCCCGTTTTCATCGCGAACAATGCAATCCATGAATACTCCAGCCAGGCTGTCATCAACGAGACCATCGGATTGAAGCAGTTCGCAGACGCGCAAGTGGCGTCAGCCAATGCAGCACGCGCGACGGCCGAGTTGGAAATCGCGCGGCGTGGACTGGTGTCCGCTGTAGTTAGTCTCTACTACACGGTGTCGACGGCCCAGAATAAGGCAAGGATTCAGAGCGAGGCCTTCGCGGAGGCACAGAGTTTCACTGTACTCACACAGAAGCGCGAGGCTGCACGCGAAGTAGCCCACGCAGATGTCGTCAAAGCACAGCTTCAAGTGCAGCAGAAGCAGCGCGACTTCAGCGATGCGAACGTTGCGGCAGATAAGGCTCGACTTGAGCTTGGTGTACTGCTCTTTCCCGATCCCCGTACTCCATACACCACGGACCCGCCTGCCACCGCACCCATACTCCCTACACGTGAAGAGTTCAATCAGCTGGCATCGAAAAACAATCCTGAGATCCGCAGTGCTATCGCGGATGTGACTGCGACCAACGGGGCGGTGAAGTCCGCCAAGGCTGCCTATCTGCCTGATCTTGGGCTAAACTTTACTTACGGTATCGACGCACCGCAGTTCGCCAAGCGCGGCCCCGATGATGTGCGGAACCTGGGTTACTCGATCAGTGGAACCCTCGACATTCCTGTGTGGGACTGGCTCTCTACCCAGAAGCGGATCAAGCAGAGCGAGATTCAACGGGATGTCGCCAAGGTGAACCTTACGGCGGCGCAACGTCGGCTGATTGCCACTCTCGAAGAGAGCTACGCCGAAGCAGCAGCATCACGAGACCAGCTCGACCTGCTTGCCCAAAGCGTTCACACCGCGGATGAAAGCCTGAAACTTACCAAGCTGCGCTACGCTGCCGGCGAATCGACAGCATTGGAGGTCGTCGATGCACAGAACTCTTATCTCGCAGCACAGACCGGGCAGGCCGATGGCCTCGTTCGGTTTGAAGCCGCGTTGGCGGCACTCCAGGTTCTTACAGGAAGCCTCTAAACATGACAGGCACATCTGCACCCAGCGTCATCGCCCGTCGCAATACCATCCTCGTACTTACGCTGGTTGGCATGATTGTCTTCCATGGTTGCAAGAAATCCGCGGACGATACACCTCAGGCGGTCGTCACCGTGGAGGCAGAACATCCTAAACGCGGGAATATCTCTGAACACATCATGGCGGATGCGACGCTCTCGCCGCTTGCACAGGCGGCAATCTCGCCGAAGATTACTGCACCTGTCCGCAACTTTTACGTTCAGCGTGGTTCCAGAGTGGCAGCCGGGCAGCTTCTTGCTGTACTTGAAAACCGGGACCTCTCTGCGCAGGCGCTGGACAATAAAGGCCAGTACACCGCTGCACAAGCCACCTACAACATGCAGACCAAAGCACAGGTCCCGGAAGACTATGCCAAAGCCGAACTCGATGTAGCGCAGGCAAAGGCCCAACTGCACTTACAAGGCGAAATTGCTGCATCGCGCCAAAAGCTCTTTGAGCAAGGCGCGATCGCAGGGCGTGACTACGACACGGCAGTCGCTGCGCTTGCACAGGCACAGGCTGCTTACGATATCGCACGTAATCACCTGGATTCCCTGAAGAGTGTGAGCAAAGACGCCTCCATGCAGCTAGCACAGGGTCAACTCTCTTCCGCAAAGGGTAAGTTAGAAGCTGCCGAGGCCCAGGTCTCGTACTCCGAGATTCGTAGCCCCATCTCAGGCGTGGTCACGGATCGATCGTTGTTTCCCGGCGAGACGGCTAATATCGGAACTCCGCTCGTGACGGTCATGGACACATCTTCGTTGCTTGCCAAGGTTCATCTCTCGCAGATTGTCGCTCAGCAGCTCGGACTCGGCGATGATGCTTCGGCTACCATTCCTGGTGTCGATGAATCCGTGACAGGCAAAGTGACACTGATCAGTCCAGCTCTCGATCCCGGCAGCACTACGGTCGAGGTCTGGTTGAAGGTGGACAACAAAGCCGGAAAGTTCAAAGCAGGCACTCCGGTTCGTGTTTCGATCGTCGGCAGAACCATTCCCAACGTAGTCAAGATTCCGCTGGAGGCTGTGCTTACAGCAGAGGATGGCAGCAAGTCTGTGATGGTCGTGACTGGCGATGGCACAGCGCATAAGCTTGCCGTGCACCTGGGCATCAACGACGGTGCGGATGTGCAGGTCACACAAGGACTCAATGGGTCGGAGACGGTCATCACCAAAGGTGCTTATGGCTTAAGCGATGGCGCTAAGGTGACGGTGGCCAAGCCGGAAGCGACAGGGGAAGACAAGTAATGGAGCAGCCCTTGATTCCGCAGCCGAAGCCTTACTGGCTTGTTCGCTTTCGAGGTCCGATCTTTTTCTTCCTGATCGTCCTGTCCCTTGCGGGCATCTACACCGCGCAGAAGGTTCCTATCTCTGTCTTTCCAGAAACGAACTTTCCCCGCGTTGTCATCGGCGTTGATAACGGCGTGATGCCCGTAGACCAGATGCAGGTCACGGTGACCAAGCCCATCGAAGATGCTGTGAACTCGGTACCTGGCCTGACAACAGTACGATCCACAACAAGCCGCGGTTCAGCTGAGGTAAGCCTCTTCTTCAATTGGAACGTAGACATGTTCCACACGCTGCAGCTCGTCGATGCTGCGTTAAGCAAGGCGCGCCAGACGCTTCCCGCCACCGCAACGATCACCACGAACCGTCTAACCTTCGCGACATTTCCCATCCTTGGGTACAGCCTAACCTCGGACCGCCTTTCCCAGACCCAACTCTGGGAGCTTGCGACTTATCAATTGAAGCCGCCGATCAACCGGGTGGAAGGAGTTAGCACCGTAACTATTCAGGGCGGTAAAGTTCCCGAATTCCACATTGTGCCGAACATGGCGCGGATGCAGACCGCAGGCGTGACCATTCTCGATCTGGTCAATTCGGTGCAGGCATCGAACATTATCGACTCCCCTGGTCTCTACGAATCGAATCATCAACTTGTGCTTGCCCTCGTCGGCGCACAAGCGCATGATGCGGCGGAATTGGGCGGCCTTGTCGTCAAGGCCACCACAAGCGGTATAGCGGTTCGCGTCTCTGATGTAGCCACCGTGCAGCCGGGAGTGTTGCCGGTATATACGACAGTCACGGCAGAAGGAAAGCCCGCGGTCCTCGTCAACATCACGCGACAACCGGCGAGCAATACCGTTGCCGTTGCTGATGCTGTGGCTGCACAGGTAGAACAACTGAAAAGGAATCTTCCTCCTGGCGTCGAGCTGAAGCCCTACTACGATCAATCAGAGTTGGTACGCGAGAGCATCCGCAGTGTTCGCGACGCCATCTTGATTGGCCTGGGTCTTGCCTGCGTGATCCTGTTCCTCTTCCTTGGTGACTGGACCTCGTCGTTGGTCGCCGGACTTGTCATCCCTGTGACCGTAGCCCTGACGGTGCTCGTGCTGTGGGTGATGGGGGAAAGCTTCAATCTGATGACACTTGGTGGTCTTGCTGCGGCCATCGGTCTTGTCATCGACGATGCCATCGTTGTCGTCGAGAATATTGTTCTCCATCGCGATCAGGGTGAGTCTCGCGCCGACGCCGCACGTCTTGCCTTGAAAGAGATTGCGACGCCGCTGGTAGGTTCAACGATCACGCCCGTTGTCGTCTTCCTACCACTCATTTCAGTGACGGGAGTTACCGGAAGTTTTTTCCGCGCTCTAGCCATCACCATGACGGTCGCCCTGATCATCTCTCTGCTGCTTGCCGTCAGTTGGACACCTGCCCTCAGCCTCGTTTTTCTGCGCGAGCGCAAAGCGACCCAAACTTCCAATGAAGAACACGGCCGCATTATGAGGAAGACTCTTTCCTGGCATGAACGCGCGCTCTCGTGGGCCCTCTCCCGTCCGGTTCTATTGCTCGGTTTGTGCGGGTTGTTGGTCGTGGGAACCTACATTGGATACCAGTCGCTCGGTTCAGACCTGTTGCCCGAGATGGATGAAGGCGGGTTCATTGTCGACTACATCATGCCCGCAGGCAGCTCCCTCACCGAAACCAATCGCGTGCTAGATCACGTTGATCGTATCCTGCATTCCATCCCTGAGGTAGAAAGCACCTCTCGCCGCACTGGACTTCAGATGGGCCTTGCGGCCGTGACCGAAGCCAACACGGGTGATATGACAGTGAAGCTCAGGAATAAGCGGAGCCGCGGCATTGATGAAGTCATAGCGGATGCACGTGCTGAGATCACCAAGACAGAGCCGCAACTCGACGTTGAGTTTATACAGGTTCTTCAGGACATGATTAATGACCTGTCGAATGCGCCGGAACCCATCCAGATAAAGCTTTTCGCCAGCGATCCCGCGTTACTGGCCGACATCGCTCCTCGCGTGGGAGATGCTATCAGCAAGATTCCCGGTGTAGTCAGTGTGGAGAATGGAATCGAGAACACCATCAGCGGACCTGCAACAAACTTCCAGGTCGATCCTACGGTTGCCGGACGCATGGGATTCACCCCACAAGAAGTTGCAGAAGATGCCACGTCAATTTTGGATGGTGTGACTACGATAGACCCCGTGATCGCAAACGGCCGTCCGTACACAGTGCGAGTGCGGTTGGGGGACGAGACCCGCCAGTCACTGGACACAATCGAGAACGCCGTCTTCAATAGCGCAACCGGCAAGCTGGCGACATTAGGCTCGCTCGCCCAGGTGATACAACTTCCTCCGCAGAACGAGATCCGGCGCGAAAATCTACAACGCATGGTTGTTGTCACTGCGCAGCTCCAAGGGTCTGACCTTGGTACAGCAATCGTGAAAGTGCAGCGCGCTGTAAATGCAATGCACCTGCCACCCACTGTTCACGTTGTCTATGGCGGAACCTATCAGGAACAACAGAAGTCATTCAGTGAGTTGCTGCAAGTGCTGTTGATCTCACTGTCGCTTGTATTTGGTGTTCTGTTGGTGGAGTTCCGCAATTTCTCAGCTCCCATCGCCATCCTCATGTCATCCGTTCTTTCGGTCGCGGGAGTGATTTTTGCGCTTCTCGTCACTGGAATTACTTTCAATGTGGCTTCGTTCATTGGAGTCATCATGGTAATCGGCATTGTGGCGAAGAACGGCATTTTGTTGCTGGATGCAGACGAGCGATTTCGTCGCGAAGGGGCCTCAGCCAAGGACGCTATGATGCACGCAGCACAGCGACGCCTTCGCCCTATCTTGATGACAGCGATGGCGGCAATCTGTGGGATGCTTCCACTGGCCTTTGCCCTCGGCGCTGGCTCGCAGATGTTGCAACCGCTCGCCATCGCGGTTATCGGAGGACTCGTGATATCGATGCTGCTCAGTCTGATCGTCACGCCAGTAATCTACTACTTGCTCACCTCAAGGCAACATGATCCTCTGAGAGCAGAAGTCGTGGCTTCCTGAAAATAGAGGCCCGCTTGAGCGGGGCTCTGCTATGCAATCTGCTTAGCGCGAGATAACCAAAATCTCAAAGCTTCCCGGAACTGCCACATGCCGCGGATGCTGTGAGGAGGCTGTGCGGGCCGGGGCCGGTCCAAACAGCGCCGACGAGAGAAATATCCGGCCAGTAGCAGTGTCGTACGCCATCGTCCGGGCACCTTTCACGGTTGTCACCGTCTGAACTGTGGGAAAACCCGCCTTGCTCGCGTCGATAATGGAAAGTGTGCCTTGGCCGTTCGACGAGAATGCCAGATAGTTCTTCGCATCGTATCCTGCGGCATCCGGAGAATCTCCGATTGACGCAAGTCCGATCACTTTTCCCGTTACAAAGTCAGATATAGCCATCTTGTTGCCGTCGCATACGGAGAAGAGACGATGTTCTATGTGGTCGATAGCCATACCGGACGGGGCCTCACACCCTGTCAGCTCCCAGCTAGTAACGACCTTCTTTGTCTTGGCATCGAGCTTCACAATGACATTCTTATCCTCGACGTTGACGAAGATATTTCCCTTGCCATCGACCTGCGGAAACTCGGGCTTGCCTGGCAGCGGTATTGTCGCAACAATGTGATTAGATGCGGCATCCATGACGGAGACATTCTTGCTGCGACCGTTGAAGGCCCACACAGTTCCGGTCACAGGCTCAAAGGTAATCCCGTCCGGATTGGTGCCCGCCGGCACGGTTGCCGTGACCGCTAGCGAACTGTGATCGAATACCACGATCGCGTTGCCGGCGCCGTCGCTGACATTGCCTGTTTTGCCATCCGAAGTGAGTGCCACGCCATGGGTGCTCTTTAGGCCAGTGATAGCGCCCACAAGTTTGCCGCTCGTGTTGTCAAGAACTTCGACCCGGGGGCCGTGAGTCACGTACAGGCGATGAACAGCGTCATCGCTCAACAGATAGTCCCAGCCATCCTCGCCACCGATCTTCCAGTGATCGGTCACATGATAGGTTTGCGCCTGAGATGCAACCGCGAAGGATAGCAGACAGAGTCCTGCTCTCCGATTGATAGAACGCATTGCACACTCCAGTGAAGGTCTCGGTCAGTACAGACCCGGCATCTTTGAGTGTTGCCCTTCCGCCTTAACCAGAACTTTAAGTTTCCGAATGATTTACGAAAAAGATCGGAAGTTGGACCTGAACTACCGCGCCACCTTCGGGATGATTGGCAATGCTGATAGAGCCTCCGCTGCGGTCGCAGATTGCTTTGCAGATTGAAAGTCCGAGTCCAGTCGCACCAGTCTCCCGGCTGCGGGAGGCATCGCCGCGATAAAAGGCGTCGAACAAAAAAGGGCGGTCCTCTTCAGAAATCCCACTCCCATGATCTCGAAACTGTAGAACTACTAATTTTTTTTCGGATAACGTCGTAATTTCAACCACCCCCGTCGACGGTGAATGCTGAAGTGCGTTTACCAGGACGTTGGAACATAGCAATAGCGCGTCTTCCTGACTCAGTGAAACCGCTGCTCCAGGCCGTAGATTCTCGGCGACGATATGAATTTGCTTGATCTCCGCATAAGGCCGACTCTGCGCGATAGTCTCTTCGATAACGGCGGCGAGGTTGCAGGATTGTTTCTCGCCTCGTGGGGCTTGTTCGAGTCTTGCCAGCGTCAGCATTTTTTGCACGGTAGTTTCTAGTCGCTCGATATCATCCAGTCCAAGAGCAAGTCCTCGTTCATACTCCTGGACCGTTCTCTGTCGCATACTTAGGAGCTGCACGGAAGACTTAACGATTGCGAGATCGGTCTTCAACTCGTGCGCGGCATCGCTGGTAAATCGTCGCTGCTGTTCGATGGACCGCTGCAAGCGAGCGACGGTCTTCTCGATCGCTGACCCCAGCGGACGTAGTTCTACGAACCGCTTGCTGCTGGCCGGTGCGTGGAAAGTCCATTGTTCCGCATTAACGTTTTCGGCCTCATGCGCCAACTCGCGGATAGGAAGAAGGTAGCGCCGGACCAGCAAAGACATCAGGAACGCAGTAATTCCCAGAAGCACTAATGTAGCGAAAGCGAAGAAGCGGATTGCCTCGAAGATCGCATGCCAAGTCCTACCCTCGGGAACGCCATAAAGCACTGTGATGTGATGGCTGACCGCGCGAGAGCTGCCCGGATCAATCAATCGCTCTCCCTTCAGAATATAAAAGCGGAATGGATGATCGCCGACCAATATCTTAGTTACTGTATTGGGAACGACAGGAACGGAAGGAATCGTGCCGCGCTGCCCAAGTACTTGCCCATTATCAGCAGTTACGCTGTAGATCGCCCGCGGAGGAAGGCTCATGCTTCGGAGGTCCAGCCAGATGCTTCCATCCGCGCTGTCTGCCTCTTGCACAGCTCCAAGCAGGGCATTCGAGGTGGCTCGAAGATTCGCGTCGAATGTCTCAAATCGGACTCGTCGTTCATGGTTGGTGACCGTCGCAATCAACACAAAAGCCGCAAGAAACTCCAACAGAAGGACAGAAAGAATAAGCCGTCTGGTAATGGATGCGTTTGCGGTCATTGCCCAGTCTCAATCCGAATCCGATAACCGCGGTACCGTAGCGTCTCAATGACCGGTTCTACACCAGGCCGCGTCAGCTTACGGCGAAGGTTGGAGATATGTACTTCGATCACGTTGGAATGGTGCTCCCAATCGTAGTCGTACAAATGTTCTAATAGCTCTTTCTTGGACACAATCGCCCTCGGCCGGTGCGCCAGATACTCCAGAATGCGGTATTCAGTAGGAGAAAGGTCGATGACTTCGCTTTCGCGCGTAACTGTCTGTCGTACCGTGTCAATCTCTAGCTCTCCGACCCGGATCTGAGGAGAAGAGTTCCCTTTAGAACGCCGTATTAGGGCCTTCACCCGTGCGATGAGTTCTCCAAGATTGAATGGCTTCGCAAGGTAGTCGTCCGCTCCAAAGTTCAGCAAATCAATGATCGCAGCTTTTCCTTCCTGCGCGGTGAGGATAAGGACGGGAGTGTGAAGCCCCTTCTGACGTAGAGACCGCAGTACGGCCTTGCCATCGCGGCCGGGCAACATCAGATCGAGCACGATGAGATCGAAAAGATCTTGTTCAGCGTACTCTGATCCTTCCAAGCCATCTGCCGCATGATCCACGGCAAAACCTGCCTCACGTAGACCTGCCACGATATTGGCCGCCAACCGCATCTCATCTTCGACAACAAGCACTCTCATAAGCTTCCATCTTCTACCCCTCAACCTTAAATATCGCTGAAGTTCTGCAACCGAACATATACGAGCCCTGTAGCAAAGCGTGTTGACACAGAGTCTTACTGTGGTGAAGAGACTTCGTCGTAAGCTTTCACGGACACGCGTCGTATCACCTCCGCGACAGACGAGCGGATAGCTTGGGGCTGAGGAGAGAGCGTCTGGATGTCTGAGGAGAAGCAGAGTTCGGTCCGGCGGCTTTAGGGGCGTCCTGCCGATGGAACCTAAGCATCTTAGAATCAGTGGATAGCATTCACGCAAAGCCGTTTAGTGAGTACCGATTTGGGACCATTTGGGATGGTTTTCTCCCCAGATGATTCCCCTATTGTTCCCGCCTTAACCCAGTAGTTTTTAGCCTATAAACAGAGGTTATGTCTACGTTCGTCCTACATGTCACTATCAAGGACGTTACTTTGGACGCAAGCAGCGCCTCCGTAACGCCGTCAACGACTGGATTGGGCTAGATCCGGCGCCTCCCTCGGCCGGTGTGGGCTCCCCAGCCGACCAGCGAGTACTTTCTCAATGAAACGATTGGCAATTTATCATTTAGACGTCTAGTCAAATGCTCCTGCGCAGTTTTTAGCTCGAAGGCCTCCAAAGAGCTACAATCCTGTAACTACTCCATTAGGCCCCTTCAGGACAATCCTCGTAGTGAATGCGCGCTCCCCTGATAGCGCCATGAGATCAACAGCGCATGATCAAAATGGTCAGTGGATTAACGATGGGACAATCGGCCAGTGGCAGGTCTTCACGAGAAAAGCATGCTTTCGAATGCAGTTGTGAGCCCCCGCTGGTTGCTTCGGTGTGTGAGAGGCCAACCAGGCTTCGCGTCGGTTTGTCACGGGTTGTTCTTGGCGTCATTTTGTGCATCTCAGTCCATCCGGCTGCTGCGATACAGCCGGTTGCGAAGAACGTTCTCGTGCTGCATAACTGGGCTAGTCTCCCTCAGACCTGGACATTGATGGAATCGACAGTACGAGCTCGGGTTCCTGGGCAAATCAATTTCTATGCTGCCTCGATCGAAAACCCGCGATTCGATGAGGAGGTTTATCGAGAAAGTATGGCGGAAACTCTCCATCGTGGATACGGTGCAGTGAAGTTTGACGTTGTGGTTACGGCTACATATCCGGTGCTTCAGTTCGCGAGGCAATACCGCGACAGAATGTTTCCAGGCGTGCCGATCGTCTTTACCGATGTTTCACATCAGGAAGGTCAGATAATGTGGTCTGACGTAACTGGTGTGATCAGTCCGCTGGGGATGCGGGAGACGATCGATCTCGCCCTTCAACTCCATCCGGATACTACTACGGTCGCCATCATCACCGGCTTGACCGAGTGGGACAAGCGTTGGTTGGCGGTGGCGCACTCAGAACTCCTACCTCACCAGAATAGAGTGAGGGAAGTCGACCTGATAGGACCTGCAGACCGCCAGACCCTCGATAAAATTGCTCACCTTCCTCCCAACACTATCGTCTTGTTTCAACTCAGGCCAGATGACTTCACTCATCCGGCGATCGATCCGATGGAGATTCTCGCTGCAGTTGGTGAGCTTCGGCCCACCTATTCGGCGTGGCCGGGTCTTGCTTTGAATCGTGGGGGCGTCGGAGGGGCATACCGGGACTTGTGGAAAGACGCGGCATTGAATGGGGAGGTAGTGGCTCAAGTGCTCTCAGGAGTAAAGCCGCAGAGTATTCCCATTGTGCGTGATTATGATCTTCAGACTCGTGTGGACTCCCGGGCACTTCAGCGCTGGCACATCCCGGAATCGACGTTGCCGCATGGAACGATCGTCGAGCATAGGGAGCCTAGTTTTTGGGTGCGCGACAGGAAGTACATCCTCTCAGCCATTGGATTGATTGTTGCGCAAGCGCTGCTGATCCTGGGTTTATTGCGGCAACGAGCGCGGAAGAGAAGGGCGGAAGCTGTTCTGCGCGAAAGCGAAAAGCGTTTTCGTGTGATGGCGGACACGACGCCTTCATTGGTGTGGATGTGCGATTCAAGAGGGAAGATCACCTATCTCAACGACCGGACAGTGGCGTTTACGGGCTCGGATCCAGATGCCGGCGGCTACGGTGACACTTTGACCAACTACATCCATCCGGCTGATCTGGGGAATGTGCAGGAGACCGTTTCAGAGGCTCTCGAAGACGCGCCTGCCATTTTCAAGAGAATATCGTCTTCGCCGCAGCGATGGCGTCTACCGTTGGATGTTCGACGTTGCATCGCCACGAGTGAACGGAGACGGATCGTTCGGGGGGTTCATCGGTTCGGCGATTGATACGACCGATCAGAAACTTGCCCATCAGGCGCTGGAGAAGGTGAGCGGCCAGTTGATCGAGGCCCAGGAAAAGGAGCGCAGCCGGATCGCGAGAGAGCTGCACGATGATATCTGCCAAAGGCTGGCGTTGTTGTCGATGGAGCTTGATCAGGCGAATCGTGTGTCCAGAGGATCACCTACTGCGACGGGAATGGGGCTGGAGGAGATCCGGAAGCACTGCTCGGAGATTGCGGATGATGTTCAATCACTGTCACACCAGTTGCATTCATCGAAGCTCGACTACCTTGGGATCGTCGCAGCGATCAGAGGGTTCTGCAAAGAGTTCTCCAAGCAATGCGACGTCGACATTGAGTTTTTTGAAAAGGACACGCCTACACATTTGTCGAAGGACGCGTCCCTTTGTCTTTTCCGTGTCGCCCAGGAAGCACTGCATAATGCGGTCAAGCATAGCGGTGTACGTCGATTCACAGTGGAGATGACAGGAACGCAAGATGCGGTTCAGCTTGTCGTGAGCGATACCGGCGAGGGGTTTGAGGTGGAGACCTCGAAGGAGAATCGAGGGTTGGGATTGCTGAGTATGCAGGAACGAATCCATCTCGTGCATGGGAGTTTCTCCATCGAGTCGAAGCCGCGGCAGGGGACGAGGGTCATCGCCACCGTGCCGTTGATTGTTCAGGACGAATGGACCTTGGAGGATGAAAACCCTGAGGAAACTATGAGTGTGACAGGAGTGGCATGAGACGGCCGACCATTTTGCTGGCTGACGACCACACGATGATTTGTGCCGCGCTTCAGAAGCTTTTGGAGCCGGAATACGAAGTGGTCGGCTGCGTCGAGGATGGTCATGCGCTAATAAAAGCAGCCATAGATCTTAAGCCTGATCTTGCACTTGTCGATGTTGGAATGCCGCTGCTAAATGGGTTGGATGCGGGGCGAGAGTTGAAGAAGTTGATGCCTCAGATAAAACTAATCTTCCTCACCATGAATCCCGATCCCGATGTGGCAAGCGAAGCATTATGTAACGGAGCCTCAGGTTATCTGCTAAAGAACTCTCGGGGTGAAGAACTTCTGCAGGCAATTCACAATGCTCTCCGTGGGATATCGTACGTCACGCCACAAATTATTCATGCGATGGAACGGAGCTTCATTCGCGATCCAAAGTCATTGGGTCGCCCAAAGCACCTAAGTGATCGGCAAAAGGAAGTTTTGCAGATGCTGGCAGAAGGCCGGCCGATGAAAGAGATAGCCTACGTTCTCCAGATTTCTCACAGAACTGTGCGCTTTCATAAATACCGCATTATGGAAGAGCTTGGTATCTCCACCAATTCGGAGTTGGTGCAGTACGCGATCAAACATGCGGTTATTGCTTCGCGCTAACTTGCCTCCTGTCACATCGGACAGTAGCCAGCGTTTCCTCATCGGGAAAGAATAGGTTTTCAATATCTCGTTTTGAGATGCGTGAAGGCCATGGGGAAGATAAGAGTGTTACTCGCTGATGACAATGACGCGGTCGTAGAACGAGTACGCGCGCTTTTGGGAGCGGATTTTGAAATTGTCGGCGCCGTTTGTAATGGACTGGAGGCTGTGGCGGAGGCACAACGTCTTGATCCAGACGTTCTAGTGATCGATATTTCGATGCCGGTTCTCGATGGACTGGAGTCAACTCGACGATTGAGGGCCACAAATCGCCGAACGAAGATTGTGTTCCTGACAGTTCATCGAGACCAAGATTTCGTTAGTGCAGCGTTCTCAGCTGGTGCTTCGGCTTATGTCACGAAGTCAGATGTCACAACCGACTTGATGCCGGCGATTCATGATGCTCTCGAGGGACGTACTTACGTATCACAGTCGGCACAGTGATAGTGGCAACAGGTGGCTGCCCACTCCATCGGATTCATTGCTGTTTGTACTAGGGCTTTGGAGGGGACGGTTTTGGAATTCGCAACGTCCATACCCCACCGAACACAATGGTGGTTCCTACAAAGTGAGAGTATGCGGTGTACTCGTGCTCGCCTTTGACGTAGAAGCTTAGATTTTTCGCGGGAAGAATGTACGTGCCCTGTCCACCGATGGCGTGCACAGAGTAATAGGGAAGCTGGCTGGCTGGGATGGTCAGATTGGTCGACCCAATCGGTACAGTGCCGCCATTTGCCGTTACTTGCCACTGATCGTATCCAATGAGGCCAAGCTGCAGCAGTTGGCTGAAGTTCTTTTTCAAAGGGAGAACTTGGCCAAGGCCCCACTCGAAACTGAGGGCTTGGCCAGGCGTCTTGTTGGTGCCGTTCGTACCCGCCCTGGCTCCGTGAACCTCCCAGTCGGTGAAGATGTTCGCACTGGTCCCTTTGTTCTTGGTGATGTAAACGGTTGCGCCTGTTAACAGATGATTGCCGAAATAGCCGGTCCCGACATTATTCGTAGCTCCAGGCTCATAACGACCCGTGGGAACCATCAATCCCTCGGCCACCTGGATGTCCGCCCGCTTCAAATGCCAGCCCACAGCAATGGGTTCAATAAAGAGATCGGCAAGCCCGCCTCCACCCGCGACGGCGTTGAGATTGGGGATGCCCGGATTTACGGTCTGAACATCCGCTGCGAGAGAGCCGGTTGCGGGCGTGAGTATGAGAGCCATGCCGACATTTCCGTGCAGAAAATTGAGGTCCGGTACGTAATAGAAGAAGTTTTCAACTGCCCAGACGTCGTAGCTGCCCGTGACAGGGATAGCACTGCCATTTGTGTCATTAAATGCGCTGGAACTATAGCTAATAGTGATATTGGCATAGCTAAATCCCGGAGACGGCAGAATTCCCGCATTCAGCCCGGCCTGGCCAGGCATCCATTGTGGCTTTTGCTGGCCTTGCAAGAGCGAAGCCCTGTTCAAAAAGAAGAGCGCAAGAACGAAACTTGCGAGGCGAATTTGTCGAGACATTGTGCTCACCTTTCATCTGCTCCGCGATGTAAAAATGGACGGCCCGCATTGCGGGCCGTCCAGGTGACGGTCAATCTCATCAGTTGCCGGGACCCTTAGCTGCTGCCTGCGCCTCAGCCATTCTCTTTCCCATCTCTGCCTTGACTGCATCGAGGTTGAAGCTGGCCCCGCGTTGCATCGGAGGATAATCGAGGAAGGTCTGGAGTTCCTTGCCCACGACCTGCTGGACGAACACGAAACGCCAGAATTGGTACTTGAACCAATCGAAGTATTGCTGCCCTCCTTCTTTCGTTCCGTTGTTGGGCCAGCCCGTGCGCTCGAACGGATCGAGACGCAGGTTGATGAGGTAAGGCACATCAACATGTGTCTTTTCACCTAACCAGCCTTGCGGTTGGTCGATGAAACGGTACTTGTAATCGTCAATGCGGACAGCTCCGACGGTGCTTTCGCCGAGGTAGAAGATCTCATGACGGGCGGATGGGCCTTTGCCGGTGATGGCCTCCATCTGGTTGTAGCCATCCAGATGGTTTTTGTAGGTCCGGTCACCGATCTTTTTGCCTGCCAGCAGTTCCTGGGTGATGTTCGGATTGCCAGCCGCAGCGACGAACGTCGGCAACCAGTCCATACCGGAGAAGATGCCGTTCTGCACTGAGTCCGCCGGTACATGGCCGGGCCAGCGAAGGATACAAGGCACACGGAAGCCACCCTCGAGGACTGTTCCTTTGGATTGCGCGAAGGGTGTCTGACCGCCATCCGGCCAGGTAAAGACTTCGGTGCCGTTGTCGGTTGAGAACACAACGATGGTGTTCTCATCCTCGCCGATATCCTTAAGCTTCTGCATCACGAGTCCGATGTCATCGTCCAACTGAGCCATGCCCGCTTCTTCTTCCGACCATCCATTCTCTGCAGTTGCGCATTCGCCTCATACTTCGGTGAGAGGTGAGTGACAATATGCATGCGGGTCGGATTCAGCCAAACGAAGAACGGCTTGTTGTCTTTCTTGGCCTTGTCGATGAAGTTGAGGGACATGTCGCGGATCTCGTCATCCACGGTCTCCATACGCTTGGGATAGAGCGTCCCTGCGTCCTCTATCTTTTGTTTCCCGATGGGTCCCCATCGAGGCATGTCGGTCTTGTCATCTGAAGGTGTCGCCCAGCAGTGGACCATGTTCCGCGGGCCCACCTCATTTAAGAGATTCTGCGGATAGTTGGGATGCGCCGGGTCTTCCATCGCGTCGAGGTGATACAGGTAGCCGAAGAATTCGTCGAATCCGTGAACACAGGGCAGGAATTCATTCTTATCGCCCAGATGGTTCTTTCCGAACTGGCCAGTTGCGTAGCCCATCGACTTCAGAACCGTAGCTATCGTTATAGCCTCAGCAGGCAATCCGGTCGGAGCACCAGCCTGGCCGACGGTGGTCATACCTGTGCGGATCGGAAGTTGGCCCGTGATGAAGTTTGCGCGGCCTGCGGTGCAACTCGCTTCGGCGTAATAGTCGGTGAATAACATTCCCTCTTTCGCCATTTTGTCGAGGTTCGGGGTCTTCCCCGCCATCATGCCGCGATGGTAAGCGCCGATATTCCACATACCGATATCGTCGCCCATGATGAAGAGAATGTTGGGTTTCTTCGCGCTGTCCATTTGCCCGTGTGCCGCAACGCCAGGGGGGGCACCCGCAAGCAAATAGCCCGAGACCATAAACATTCCCAGCGTCAACTGTAGAAATTTCGTTCTTATCTCCATGCTGTCTCCTTGCGAGATCCCAAGCCATAGCGTCTCTCCATTGAGATTCTTCGCCAGCTGGGTTGTTATCGCTGGTCACCGATTCCACCACGATCGCGGTTGGGCCGTAACTGTCACTTGAGACAGGTGCGATAGATGGTTTTACATCACAAAGCCAAAGCCTCAAGGCCTTTGACGAAATATTCCACCCCTGTCGCAAGTGACAGTTACGGCCGCGAACAGCGCCGAGTATGTTTCCTTTTGCGGAGACCAGAAGAACTCTGTTCTTCCAGGAGAGAGACATGTACACCCGTCGAGGTATTTCTAAAATCACGATTAAAAGTCTGATACTCGGGGTCCTACTGATGAATGGGCTTCTCCCCGGGTTCGCGAAAGATAAGTACGAGACGATCGAAGCCCAGGCCATGGGCACGGGAACTCAAATGGGACAGATGATCGGCGTAACCCTAAATATCTACGAATTTTCAACTCCAGCCGACCGGGCGACTCTGGCGCAGGCCTACACGAAGGGTCAGAATCAAGGCCTGGTAAATGCGCTGCAGAAGATGAAGTCGGTAGGTCACGTTGAGATCACCGGCACTTTGGGCTATGACTGCGCCTATATCAAAATGACACCGACACCAACTGGCAGGAGGATCGTCTTTGTCACGAATCGACTCCTCCGCTTTGGCGAAGAATTCTTTGATACTCAATCGCAATCGTTCAATCTCACAGCCGGCATACTTGAAATCAACGATCAGGATAAGAGCAAGAGTACCGGCTCTCTCTATCCGGCCGCGCAGCTGGTCCTTGACAAAGAAGGCAAGCTGGAGTGGGACCTCGCCCAGAACCCCTGGAAATTGTCAGACATTATCGATTGGAAGGGAACAGCGGGAGTCAATTAGGTCGCGCCGGCCGGAAAGATCACGGCTTCCCAATTGCAGTCTTCGATATCAAGTTGTGAGGTACGTTATGACGATTTATCGGCGTTTTGCGGCTAATCTTACTCTCGTGTCATTGCCGCTCGTTTTTCTTGCCAACCCTGCCATCGCGCAATCGAAGAACGGAAAACACGCATGTTCTCAGCCTCAGCCTGCACAACAATGCAATACGAACAATACATGTGGATCAGCTTTTAGTCCTTGTGTCGTCGACGTGAAACGTACGGGAGATGGAGCTTCTTCTACTCCCAGCTCCCCGGCAGGGAAGAGCAACGCGCCTTTCTGTGTGGCGGTCGGGACGAAGGTGACTTGGAAGAGCACTGGCAAGAACATAGGCTTTGTGGTCGACCCCGGTGCTCCTTCGCCGTTTGAACCGGCCGGTGCCATCATTGGTGGTTCCGACAAATCCGTGACAGTCGTGGCAAAAGCGCCGGGGTGCTACAAATACTCGGCAGGCGCTTGCATGTCGGGTGCAATCTACGGAATGTGCAAAGAGACAGATGGAGAATTGATTGTGGTTGGCGGGAAATGAAGTCGAACTTTTCAAACGGGTTGGGTAGCGAGTATAACGAGACGGAAGAAATCAAAAAACAGGAGGTTGTTATGACGCTTCGGTCTAAAGGGCTTAGGGGGATTCTTTCCTGGGTGTTCGTTCTAGCGATGGTTATTGGCTGGCAACCAGCTTCTGCCGAGGATGTGGCCCACGCTGTAAGCGGAATGGTTAAGAGTATCGATAAAGGTACTAAGACAATGGTTGTCAAGACGGCTGACGGGACTGAGCACACGATTAAATACACCGATAAAACGGTAGTGCAAGGCACCAAGGATACCGGCAAGGGCGTAGAGAAGGCGAGCGTAGATACTTACGTCGGAGCCAAGGTCGGAACGAAAGTCACCGTCAAATACACGGAAAAGGCTGGCGAGAAGACGGCAGTCGGCATAAAGGACGCGAGCAAGGCAACCGCCAAGGCAGTTACTGAGTGAGGTGAGTGCCGCACGGTCGTGAGGCAGGCATCTTTGATCGGTCGTGACTCTCCCGGACGGGAGCGGGGAATTCTGTTTGCGATTCATCGGGTGTTGCTATGGCTCAGATACGCTCTGCGATCGCGGACGATTTCTCTATCACTGACGGCGGCCCGCTGCATGGGCTCCTAGTTCTGCTGGGGCATGCAGGAAGCGAACGCAGGCTTGTTCTCCGGCGAGCCTTGGCCGCCGTTGTGATTACCTGGTTTCCCCTCCTGCTCCTGTCACTCATACACGGCCTGGCGTGGAGACGAGAGGTCAACATTCCGTTCCTTCGCGACCTCGCTGTAAATGTGCGTCTCTTGATCGCTGTTCCGATCCTGATCGTGGCAGAATCAAGAATTGATCGAAGGTGGCAAAGACTCGTTCAGGAGTTTCTCAAATCTGAACTGGTAAACAGAGAGACGCTCCCGCGCTTTGAAGCTGTGCTGAAGCACACAATGCGTTGGCGCGATCGCGTTCTGCCCGAAGCATTAATGGCTGCTGGGTCATTGCTGCCTTCCTTCTTCTTCGTCAAAACCGAATTACTGATGACTGGAATCTCCAACTGGCATAGCCTGCCGTCCGGCGCGGTAAGTCCAGCGGGTTGGTGGTTCAATCTCGTTTGTACGCCAATCTTTCGGTTTCTTTTGTTGAGGTGGGTTTGGAGAATGTTCCTCTGGACCTCCTTGCTTTGGCGTGTGTCGAGACTAAATCTGTTTCTAGTCGCCACGCATACTGACCTCGCTGCTGGTCTCGGGTTCCTATCCGAAGGTCAAAAGGCATTCAGCCCAATCGTCTTCGCTGGAGGAGCGGTCATCGCTGCTGAGGTAGGTAACGCTGTCGCCTATCAGGGACAGGTGCTTTCTTCTCTGAAATTTCCAATGATCACGTATGGAATCCTGGCGACCTTATGTCTCGTAGTCCCCCTTTTGGTTGTGGCTCCTGTCTTATTGAAGATCAAAAGGAAGGCACTGCTTGAATATGGAGCCCAGGTAGCGATTCATAATCAATTGTTTGATCTGAAGTGGATCCGCGGCGACCATCCTCGGGGCGAAACACTCCTCGGCAATAGCGATGCCTCCTCACTAGCCCACCTCGGAAGCGCCTTTACTGTCGTGAGACAAATGCATATTGTCCCTATCGACAAGCCCACGCTCCTTACCCTGGTGGTATCCGCTGCGCTGCCCATGCTTCCAGTGGTGTTATATGCCACGCCCGCTCCTGAGCTTATCCACATGCTGAAGATGCTGGGATAGCAACAGGGAAGCTGGGTTATTGTCAAATCTTTTACATAGACATTCGGCCATCTGGTGGACATTTCCTATCACCTGTTCTACACTGCGCTCGTAATCTCCATTTATCGAATAGCTCTAGCTAGCAGTTTTTGTTAGTGAGTTGCAATGCTCTTTTGCAACTGTCGTGCGCATCGCTGAACACTCTGTTATTTCTCGGGTTGGTCCAGAGAGCCCTTAGCAAGTAGGCCGAACGACTTTTTAGACCGTGTGTTCGGAGAGACAGATGAGACGGATGCTCTTCTGTGTGGCGCTCGCCATAACGTTATTCTGCTTCTGGAAAGCCGTGTCGGTGGCCGCCGCCGGAAACGGCAAGCCCAACGCCAATCAGCAACCAGCCACCCCCGATAAGCATCAAGCCAGCGCCAAAAAAAAGACAAGTGTGGCCACTCCTGCTGATTTTGTCGGGTCAGAGACCTGCGAGATCTGTCACGGAGAGATCAACAAGAAGTTCGCTGAGAATCCTCACTCCCGCCTTGCGATGTTGCATGGCGGCAAAGGCGTTACCTGCGAGAGCTGCCATGGACCGGGCAGAGAACATGTAGAGGGAGGCGGCGGCAGTCTGGAAACCCTCTTCCGGTTCACCAAAGCGACACCGAAGGCAGTCGATGGCAAGTGCCTGGAGTGCCATGCCTCGGCACATCCTAACTTCGAGCGCTCCGCACACGGAACTGCAGACGTAAGTTGCGTGAGTTGTCACAGCGTTCATAAAGCCGGAAGCGAGGCCAGCCTTCTCAAGGTTTCGAGCCGAAGCTCTGCTATACCTGCCACACTGACGTGAAGCCCGCTTTTGCGCAGCCTTTCCACCACAAGGTGGACGAAGGTCTGGTGAGTTGCAGCGATTGCCACAATCCACATGGAAACTTCAAGCAGAAGGGACTGCGAAGCAGCGTCGCCGGCGATGCCGCCTGTGTGAAGTGCCATACGGAGAAGGCGGGGCCGTTTGTTTATGAGCACCCTCCAGTCAGGATTGAAGGTTGCGGTTCGTGCCACTATCCGCACGGTTCTCCGAATCCACGTCTCCTGACTCGGAATAACGTCAACACACTCTGTCTGCAGTGCCACTCTGCCCTCAATGAAAGTTTTACAGCGCCCGGCACTCCTTCATTTCACAACATGGCAAATCAGTACCAGGCTTGCACGGTATGCCATACGCAGATCCACGGTTCGAATACGCACCCCGCATTCTTCCATTAGGGTGACCAGGCATGACGCTCGTCCGTCTCACTCCGATCGCTCCGCTCAGGATGCTGCGGTGGTGTGTCCTGGAGTTGCATGAGACGTGTAGCTGCCGCCGTTCTTATGGTTGTCCTCTCTGTTGCGGCAAAAGCGCAAGATCCGCCACCTGCGGCTCCTCAAGCCACATCCGCCTCGACTTCTCAAGCGACTCCACCCGCAACTGCTCCAGCAACACCTGCCCCGGAGGAGAAGGAGAAGATGATTAAGGGCTACATCACGCATCAATCGATCGAACTTGGCGGCCATATCGTCGACCAGTCCGGAAGCGGCGCGATGTACGACACCCTGGTCAATCTCCAGTCCGGTCCGCGAATACTTAATCAGTCGCTCACAATGCGTGCTACGGGCACTTCCCGCGCGATCTTCTTTGACAACCTTTCGACCAGCAGCTTCGGTTACGGCGGCGACCCGATCAACGCTACTTTGCTTAATGTCTCAAAGGGCCGCATCTACGATTTTCGCGGGAGTTTTCGTCGCTACCGTCAGTACTTTGACTACGACCTCCTGGCGAATCCTCTGATCCCTCCCAACTCCAACCCCTTTGTTCCTTCGCTTAGCTCACCGCATCTCTTCAATACGGTACGCCGGATCACCGACCTCAACCTGACGCTGGCTCCGCTGTCGCGCGTGAGCTTCCGTGCCGGATACAACCACAACATCAACCAGGGCCCGTCGTACAGTTCGGTCCACGAAGGCACAGATGCATTGCTGCTCCAGAGTTGGCGTAACTCCACAGATTCATGGATTGCCGGCATAGATTGGAAGCCGGGTACCAGAAGCACCCTCAGCTATGACCAGTTCATTACGCACTACAAAGGCGATACGGTTTGGCAGCTGTCAGGGTTGAACTACATGCTCTCGAACGGAACGCCGGTTAGTCTGGGAGTCAACCTCTCTTCTGTATGGGGTACTCCCTGTTCCGCGCCATTCAACAGCAATGGGACCGTGAACCCGACCTGCAATGGCTATCTGGCGTATAACCGCTCCAGTCCTACGCGAACGCTGTTTCCGACGGAACAGTTCCGCTTTCAGACCGACGCAATCCCCAATTTCAAAGTGAACGGCCGCGTGCTTTACAACGGCACGACCAGCAATCTCTATAACTTCAACGAGTTCTACAACGGATTTACGTCGCGGGGCACTGTACGACAAACAATCCAGACTGGTTCAGCGCGTGCGCGGCGCATCAATGTCAACGGCGATATCGGTTTCGTCTGGCAGATTACTCCGAAGATAACTGCAACCGAAGTCTATGACTTCTGGTACTTCCGGATGCCCGGGACAAATACGTTACGCGAAACGGACTATACGGGCGCATCGATGCTGGTTCCTCCCGGTAATCCCACGCCAACAACTACTACGGACTCTCAGTTCCTGAACCAGGAGACGAACAGTAATACAGCTTCCGTCGCATGGGATGTTACTCCCCGCGCACGACTATCAGTTGGATATCGATATCGAAGCCGGACGATCGCCCAAGTCGGAAAGCTAACTCCCATCAACGAAAACTGGGGACTGTTTGGCATCTCCCTCCGTCCAAATCCGCAGTTGCGCATCAACTTCAATTTCGACGGCATGTATGCCGACAATACATTTACGCGCATCAGCCCCCGTCAGTTGCAGCACTATATAGGGCGAGCTATCTATCAGCCGCGTCCGTGGCTCAATTTCTCCGGGGCTGTGAATATTTACGAGGCTCGCAATAACGTGCAAACGGTGAATCACCTCGAGCACAATCGCTATTTCTCATTCGGAGCCTCGATCACTCCGGGTGAAAAGTGGTCAGCAGATCTGAGTTACTCCTATAACAGCGTGTTCTCCAGCACACTCTTGTGCTACGCCTCTACCCCGCCTCCTCCTACGGCGGGAACAGCTCCGCCAATCTGCGCTCAGGCAGGAACTCCGTTGTCCAGTACTGGCTACTACAATGCGCCAACGCAGTTCGGCTCTTTCGGTCTTGTCTTCTCACCCATCAATCGCCTCCACGGTAAGGCCGGATATCGCATAAGTTCCGTCAATGGAAGCACACAAACTATGAACGTTCGCCAAGTTAACGGATCGCTGCAGTCCTACTTCCAAACTCCGTATGCGGAGTTGGTCTTCGATCTCGAACAAAAGTGGAAATGGAAGGCGGACTACAATTTCTACGGCTATGGCGAAGGATTGCCAATTGGGCCCACGCTGCCACGAAATTTTCACGGAAACGTCGTTACGCTCAGCGTCAATTACGCTTTTTAGACTATGTTTGTCGGAGATAGGATCGTCAACGCTTACCAAGGGGAGGTTTCAATAATGCTGAAACACATCGCTCGTATCGCCGTCGTTAGCTTGCTTACCGTCAGCACAATGGGCTTTGCTCAAAACTCCGGTGCAGATGTCTACAAATCCAAATGTCAGATGTGCCATGCAGCGGACGGCAGCGGCAACACTCCGGCCGGCAAGTCCACAAAGGTTGTGCCCTTCAGTTCGCCCGATGTCGTAAGCAAGTCAGACGCCGACCTTGTTGCCATCACCAAGAATGGCAAGGGCAAAATGCCTGCTTACACCGGCAAGCTCACTGATGCGCAGATCACTGACGTCGTCGCACACATCCGTACTCTGCAGAAAAAATAAACAGATGAGATGATGAGCGATGACTGGATCTGGAGAATTCGGCAAGAGGCGAATAAGGCCACTTGTTTTTCTTGCGCATAACCCAATCAGCCTAATTGGAATCGGGCTTACCACTGCGTCTGCCCTAACTCTGATCGGATTCTGGGTTGTCGCCGTATTTGGCCATGGCGCCTCTGCAAATCCATACGTCGGTATTATCTTCGACCTTTGCTTGCCGGCCCTCTTTGTCCTGGGGCTGCTCCTGATTCCCCTAGGTATCTGGTGGAAGAAGCGAAGCCTAAAGGCTGCCGGGCAACTTCCAACGGAATACCCTGCAGTTGATCTTCGCAGTCCTGTTTTCCGTCGCACTCTGGGCTTTATTCTTCTTGTGACAGCGATAAATTTTGTCATCGTTGGTACGGCAAGTTATCGCGGTGTCGCTCAGATGGATAAGCCGACGTTCTGTGGCCAGTCCTGTCACGTCATGACACCGGAGTGGACAGCTTATCAAGTGTCGCCCCATGCACACGTGGCCTGTACAGAATGCCATGTCGTCTCAGGAGTGTCGGGTTACATAGATGCAAAGTTAAACGGCACCAGGCAACTTGTGCATGTTGTGTTGGGCGACTATTCACGCCCCATCATGGCGGACGGCAAAGTGCCTGCTGCGAACAGCACCTGTATCCACTGCCACAATCCGGACAAATTCATCGGCGACAAACTGGTCGTGAAGACTTCATTTGGTGACGATGAAAACAACTCCGTTACCCATTCCCTCGTTCTGGTCCATGTGGGAGGCAAGAACATGGCTGGCCACCTCAGCGGAATCCATGGCGCGCATCTGGGTCATATCGAATTCATCTCCACCGACAATGAAAATCAGACGATTCCCTGGGTAGCCGCGACAAATGATGATGGTTCTGTGCGCGAATTTGTGTCCGCGGACACAAAGGTACCCGAGGGCGGCCAAAAACATTTAATGAATTGCATCGACTGCCACAACAGAGCCGCGCATTCCTTTGACACGCCAGTGAATGCAGTGAACAAAGCGATGGCCAGCGGAAGGCTGAGTGCTTCTTTACCTTTCCTGCACAAGGAAGGTCTTGCCTTGATCAAAGCCGACTATGCTTCGCAAGCGGATGCGGAGTCAAAGATCACGGCTGGCCTGGAGAGCTTCTATCGCTCTCAGTATCCGGATGCCTGGAGCCAGAAGAAACCTCAGATTGATGAAGCGGGTAAAGTGCTGAGCGCGATCTATGGTGAGAATGTGTTTCCGTCCATGAAGGTTACCTGGGGCACACATCCGAATAATCGCGGACATAATGACTATCCTGGCTGTTTCCGCTGTCACGATGGAAGCCACAATACGAAAGATGGAAAGAGCATCGGTAACGACTGCTCAACCTGCCATAATCTGCTGGCTGTCGATGAAGTGAATCCTAAGCAACTTGCTGATCTGGGAATGCAGTAAAGTCACCAAGGTCTCCTATCATCTCGACGCACACACTATACGAGAGGGTACTCTAGCAACCGGAATTTCAGCTTTGCCGCTAATGCGGTCTTGCAGGCGAGCGGATAGGAGCGTCGGCGGGAATCACCAAGGGTATGCGAACCGCTCTTTTGTCGCACTTGCCGTTTGACCAGCTTCCGATTGGAACGTCAGGCTGTATTCGTCATCCATGCAGCTCAGCGTTATCAATCGCATCGTCCACGCCCTCAGAATTCAGAGATTGTCCCGGGAGGGTACTCCCGGGAGTTGTGTTTACTTGCTGCGGGTGCGGCGATAGAGCATTCCGACGGGCCAAAGATGCCTGTGCGAGAAGAAGCAGCGAACTCGCGTAATTCGCCTATAGCGTCGGTGGCAGCCTCAACATAGTCGCCTTCAAACAAATCGGGGTCCCGGTCATGGAAGCCCGACTACTACATTTACTCCGAACGCAGAAACCTACAAGGCGGTAGACAAAGCTAATTCCACATCGGCGCAGAATTCCTTTTCGGGATCTGACTGGCACTGGAAACACTGAACAGGCGATGTTAGTTTCCATCGAGGCTGGGTATTGGGTTGATGCATCACATGTGGCAGTCGATGCTGGTGTGCTGGCAGCAGTACCTGAGATCTCCGGAGATCGGAGCGGTCACTGCTCCCGTTGCTGCCCCTGGTTAGACTTGACAGATATGTGGCTAGGGTTGGAGACCGAACCCAACCGGATTTCGCTGACACGCAAACGGCTTCCATCAGCCTTCAGGGAGGGGTTTGAGTTCAGTGGCGCTCTGCGCGAGCGCAAAGAGTGAAGATGATTTTTGCGACCGCAGCCAAGCGAAGATGTCGCCCGGTGCCCAGACTGGTCAACGATGGTGTTCTGATTTGGAGCGAATTGCGCTAACGATGAAGGGGTGAAGATCCACCCCAATAGGACCATTGCCCTATTGCAGAATTCGATGCGACGAATATTGTACGGAGGCAGGGTTTTCCCGAAAATTCCGCTGGTCACAAGGGGATGCGATCATGAAGAAACTCGCGCTGTTTCTGGTAATGAGCTGTTGTCTTTGCTTCAGCACAAACCCGCGCTGGCCGTGGTCAGTCCGAGTCTCCAGCGTCGACTTCAACTCCCGTCTTTGCTCGAGGACATGGATTTCCTGGGCGCTCTCGCAGTCCGCAGGGCCCGAGTCCGGTGACGAACCTGCTGACGCTGCTCTACGAGAATATCAACTCCGCCGAAGCGATGGCGAACGTGCGAAAGATGTGGGAAACCGACCGCTGGTTCGACTTTGCGCACTTTCAGGAGACCGCGAAAAATGTAGCGGACATCATGCGCCAGGCGGGATTGGATGACGTCCAGATCGGCTACGCTCCCGCTGACGGCGTTACGCAGGCCGGCTTTTGGACGGAGCCGATGGCGTGGGATGCCCGTATAGGCACGCTGGAAATCGTCTCGCCTAAGGTTCCCGAAGACATGCGCGTTCTCGCAGACTATCAGCGGGTCTCTGCTTCACTCTGCATGTGGAGCGGCCCTACTCCTCCCGGAGGAGTCGAGACCGAAATCGTGCTGCCTCCCAAAGACGTGCAGAACGCGGATCTAAAAGGAAAGCTCGTGCTTGGCGGCCGCATGTCTAAGACTGCACTTGCCAAAGCCGGGGCGCTCGGTATGGTTCACGAGAGCGCGACAAACCCGGCGTTGTTGGATGAGCGCGACTGGGTCAATTCCTTCGGCGACAAGGGTTGGAGCTTTAACAAAGGCGACACGCCGCTGGCATGTTTCTCCATTACGCCACGCTCGCAGCAGTACCTTCATCAATTGCTCGAGCGAGGTCCGGTGAAGGTTCGGGCCAATGTGGATACCCGTTATTATGCCGGTCAGTATCCCTACGTAAGTGGAGCGATCCTCGGCACCGACGGTCCTGGTGCCGAAGAGGTCTTCTCGCTCGGCCATATGTTCGAGGTGGGCGCCGGCGACAATGACACCGGGGTCTCCTCAATTATTGAGGCGACTGCCACATTGAATCGGCTAATTAAGGAAGGCAAGCTTCCCAGGCCTAAGAGGACCATCCGCATCCTTGCAATGGGTGAACGTTACGGCACACTCGCATATCTCTACGCTCATCAGGATCGGATAAAGAGGACCATCGCCGGCATGTGCATCGATTCTCCTGCCGGCTTACAGAACCTTGCTGGAACGGAATACAGCTGGGTTCTTAATCCGCACTCGGCCACCTCGTATGTGGATGCTTTCGTCGTGCGCCTTGCCGAAGAGTACTTCCCCATGGTGGACCGCCCCGTCCATTGGAACGAGTACAGCAGCGGAACAGACAACGACCTCGGAGAGCCAATGATCAACATCCCCACGGTAGCTCCACGTGGCGGTCACGGAATCGCAGCTCACCACACTAGCTTCGACACCCCATCCCAGGTCGACTCCGACTCCTTGCGCGACCTTAGCATCATGAATGCCGCCTACGCATACTTCATCGCCTCGGCAGGTCCGGACCAGATGCGTTGGATGGCGCAGTTGGCCTTGTCGCGCGGCTACGATCAGATCAATGCGGCGGTGGAGAATGGCCTCGACCAGATTGCAGCCGCGAAGAACGCCGACACCCTCGGCCGCCTGCTGTATTGGGAGACGACTCGCGTCGACTACAACCTCATGCGCGAAACCAAGGCAGTCAAACAGGCAGCCGATCTTCCCCAGGGATTGGCCGGCCTGGCGTCCTTCGCCGGTTTGCAGAAGGAGCGGATCGAGAATGCCGTGCAGCAGCGCGCCACGGAACTGCATTTAGGAAATATTCAGGCGTTCGTCCCCAAGCTAAATCCCGAGGCTGAAAAGATCGTCGTTCGCCGCAGGAAAATGGGCACTATCACGATGGATGATATCCCTGTCGATCAACGAGAAGGATATCCTGCTAGCTCCTTTTGGGGACCGACGACTGCCGCGCTCTACTGGTGCGATGGGAAACGTAACTTGACCGAGATAATCAAACTAACGGAGCTGGAGACGGGACAGTCAAATTTCGACTGGGTAGGTTATTTCAAGTTCCTCCAGAAACATGGTTACGTCGACTTCGTGTAGCAGCAATCTCAATTGCTGAATAGGCAATTGCTTTATCACGGCGTTCCAGGTTCATAACCTGGTCCACGCAGAATCTGACCGGGTAGCGCATTTGTCGGCTTTCCGTTTGCGATAGCGGGCGTTCCATTTACAAAAACCCAAGCGATGCCTTCTGAGTACTGATCAGGTTTCGCATAGGTGGACTTATCTTTGACCTTTTCCGGGTCGAAGATGACGACATCCGCCTTCATTCCTTGACGCAAGATGCCGCGATCGCTCACGCCAAGCCGGTCCGCAGACTGAGACGTCATCCTGCGGATCGCCTCCTCCAAGGTAAAAATATGCATCTCGCGAACATACAGCGCAAGGACACGAGTATGTGATCCGAAGGAGCGAGGGTGCGGTTTGCCGAATGAGGTATGTACTCCTGCAGGAAGTGCAATGCCATCAGATCCCACATCAATCCATGAATTCTTGAACGTGGCTGCCACGCCTGCATCGAGGCTTGGATCCGGGGGACCAATCTGAAAGCCTTCGGCCTTCTGCTGGATCAAGAAATTCACCATCGCATCCTCAACCGTGGTATGCATGTGGTCCGCAATCTCTTGAAACGTGTAGCCGTCAAATTCGGGGTTGGCCGAACTGAATGTGTACTTCGCGAAGGGTCGCGGGTCTGCGCGAAGCTCCTTAACAATTCGTGCTCGCGCCTCGGGTTGCTGCAGACGGGTCGTGATCGCGGCCGCATCACCTGCCTGAGCCCAGGGTGGAAGCAATTGACGCACATAGGTCCAACCTACGGTGTAAGGATAAGCATTGGCAGATATATCGATGCCTTCGCTTCGCGCCTGTTCAATATCACGAACGAAGCTGGGGTTCTTCGCAATACCAGCGCCGAGGTGAAATATCTCCAAAGGAATCTTCGCGCCTCTGGCGATCTGAATCGTCTCCAGCAATCCTGCTTCGTCGGCGGTTCTCATATGAACGGTATAAATGCCACCATAGCTAGCGGCTACTTTTGCTAACTCGATCATCTGACTGGTTGTATTGAACGAGTTGGGAACATATACAAGACCCGACGAAAGGCCGAAGGCGCCTTCCTCCATCGCCTGCGCAATGAGCTTCTTCATCTGTTCCATTTCAGTTGTGGTAGGAGTACGGTCCACATATCCCATCACAGAAGCGCGCACCTGTCCCGCGCCAACATAGGATGCCACGTTGAGTCCGATGCCCTTCTTCTCCAGAAACGAAAAGAATCCCTCAAGAGTAGTCCATGTTCTAACGACAGGTGGCGTCACCATCATTGGGTCGTCTACAGCGGGTCCAAGTACAGGTCCCGCAGAGAGATGTTCGCCCAAAACCTCTGTCGTAATGCCCTGTGTAACCTTACTTAGTCCACGGCCATCGAACGACAGCCCGAACTCCGAGTGGGAGTGCATGTCGAAGAATCCTGGTGTCACTACTTTGCCGGTCGCATCGATCATGCGTTTGGCTTTTACGGGGGCGCGTCCGACATAGACAATTCTGTCGCCTTTGATGGCGACATTGGCAAGGATACGAGGACTTCCTGTGCCGTCGATTACGTGACCACCTTGGATAAGAACGTCCGCTTCTTCCCTCGGGGGGCTCTGGGCAACGGTCTGTAAGCCCATCGGCCCCGCGCAGAATAACAAGAAAGCGACCGTGGCGAGGATGGAAAGTTGCTTTCTACGGGGGAAGTCGATGGTTCCGTACGCGGTCAACATTGAATGAACGTTCCTCTCTGACGGACCTATTTTAAGTCGAGCGAACAAACCCACTGCTCGATGGCAAAACGAACAGCTTCGGAGATTTCCGTAGCTATGAGGAACAAAAGTATAGAGTTCCCAGCCTGCGTTGCAAGGATTCGGTTGTAAAAGCTAACTCGTGAGGTCAGGAGGGAGGGTTCAAAACGCCGTCTTCTGGCCATCAAATTCTCGGAAAAGCCAAACAGACCAGGCGCTTTTGATAGCGGTTGCTTTTCACATGATGCAGAATGAATGCACGCCACTCAGGAGAGAACTAGATGAGATCCCGCCGAGAGTTTCTGTCTACCAGCGCCGCCATGGGCTTATTTGCAGTGACTGGCGGCCGCGCTGCGGCGACGCCGTTTTCGGATAATTTCTCCGTCGCTGATCTCGAAGCACGCGTCGCCCGACGTGACTTCCGCGGAATCAGCAAGGATATGCTACCCACACCCTGCATGGTCGTCGATCTGGACATGTTCAAAACGAACGTCAAGCATATGGCCGATACCGCGAAAGCAAACGGTATCAACGTGAGACCTCACGTCAAGGTGCACAAGAGTGTGGATGTGGCGAAATATCAGATAGCGGCAGGGGCCGTTGGGCTTACCTGCGCCACTATCGCAGAAGCCGAACTCTTTTCGGGTGCTGGAATCAAAGGTGTGTTGTGGACGAAGCAGCCGGTAGGAACCAATAACACGCAACGCGCGATCATTCTCTCGAAGAAAGATCCTACCTTTATGTTCGTCGTCGACGATGCGCAGGTGATCGACTGGGTCGGGCAGGCAGCGGAGGCTCAAAACACCAAAGTAAGAATACTAGTTTCGGTATACGCAGGAATGGCTCGTCAGGGAATTGAGAGCGGTAAGCCAGCCGTAGAACTTGCACAAAAGATCTGCTCCTCAAAGCATATGAAATTTGAGGGTTTCATGGCGTATTCCGGGGGTGCGGCACATACCAAAGGTTTCGAAGCACGTAAGAAAGCCTCAATGGAAGTGCTGGCGGGTGTACGCGAGAGCAAGGATTCTAGCTCTGAAAGCTGGATTACCTGTGAACATCATCTCTGGAGGCTCCACGGGAACGTACAACATCGACCACGAGAGCGGCCTGACCGAACTGGAAGCCGGCACCTATGTGTTCATGGATACTGAATATTTCATAATTGGCGGAAGAGACGGTGACATGAGGCGATACAACGACTGGCAACCAGCGCTGACCGTCTTGACCACTGTCGACAGTCAGCATCACCCGAACATTATTACTACCGATTACGGCACCAAAGCGATTGCCAAAGCAACTGACGAAGTAAAGGGAATGCCGTGGCTGCAGGTAGGAGTTCAAGGGGCGGAGTATGGCGCTTTGCGATGGAAGGACGGAGAACAAGCCCCGAAGCTCGGTGATCGCTTGGAGATATACTGCACTAATCTTGATCAGAGTACCAACGCCTTCGATCGCTATTATGTTGCCCAAGGAGACAAGATCGTCGATGTATGGCCCATCATGGGACGAAGCGGCGCAGCTCAGCGCTAAGCGCACATAACAGCTAAGGTCGATTTTGCGGAAATATAAATTTGCTAAACATATTTGAATAGGCGCATGAATCCATAATCCATGTGTAGCTGCTGGTGGCAGTGAAACAGAGAGTCTCCGGGATTGTCCGCCACGACATCCACTTCCATCGTGGTGTTCGGCGGAATGTTCACGATGTCCTTCATCAGTCCCGATCCGCGTTGTTTGCCAATGCCCACCAGCTCAAAACTGTGGCGGTGGAGATGGAGCGGATGCGGCTCGGCGCTCGCATTCACAAACACTAGGCGATGTCTCTTGCCGTTGTGAAACTCGAGCGGAGAGGACTTGCTGTACTCTGCGCCGTTTACTTTCCAGTGCTGCATGCCCCTCTCGTCCGCGGGCATGGGGACAAAGGTCATCGGTATGCTGAGGTCCGGCTTGGGGGCTTCGGCCGTGCTGGCGAATCGGAAGTAGTCGAAGTTCGTGTCGTCCGGATCGGCCCAGATTGGCTTGCCCCCGCGACCCGCGTATTCGATGGTGCGCCCCAGTCCCTGTGCGCGATCATGTTCGTCGATGCCGCTCAGCAGCCAAACCCCGGGAGTATTCATCTCCACAATGGCGTCGATGCGCTCGCCTACAGCCAGCGTCAGTGTCTCCACCGATCGCGGCTGCGGTACTACATTGCCATCCATCGCGACTACGGTGAAAAGGTGTCCTGGAAGCGAAAGCTGCACAGCCTCGGTCGCGCTGGCGTTGAGCAGACGAAAGAGTACGCGTTGGCCGAACTTTACCCGTATCGGTTCAGCAGCGGAGTGTAACTTATCGTTGAAGCTCGCATACTTGTAGTGCACGTCCAGCGCATTCATCGGCTCGCCCATCTTGAAAAATGAGGGGCCCCAATGGTGAACGGCGAGGAAAATCTCCTGATCGTATTGGCCGGGTTCGTGCTTGGGTTCGATATAAAGAAAGCCGAACTGGCCGGTGTAGGCGGCGCGCGAAAGGTCCGCCCCCGCCATCGCATGAGTGTGATACCACCGCGTGCCGGAGGGCTTCGGCGTAAAGGAGTAGCGTAGATGTCCATGCGCCGGCACCATTGGCGAGCCCTCCTCCATCGCGCCGTCGTTTCGCGAATCGATCGCCAGTCCATGCCAGTGCACCAGCTCATCGACATCGGTGTCGTTGTAGACATCAATGTCGACGGGCTCCCCCTCTTTGAAGCGAAGTACGGGGCCAGGCGCGCTGCCGTTGTAGCCTATCGTCCGTAGGTTTACGCCCTTCGCAAGCTCTAGGTTCACAGGCGCGATTCGCAAGAAGCTGTTTGAAGGCGTAAGCGCATGCCTCGCCGGTGAAGCAGGGTGCTTCATCCCGGCACGGCCCGTCTGTGCCGTACCCCACACCTTTGACAGTGTAGGAAAGACGACACCTGTACCGGCGAGCTGTGAGAAAGTCTCTTCGGTTCATTGCCTTCCCGCCGGAAGTGCAAAGGTGAAGAGGTCGTTGCCCGCGGCGATGGCAAAGTACTGCCTGCCGTTGACCGCATAACTCATCGGTGAGGCGTGTGCCGGTTGGCCCATGTTGAAGTGGTACAGCGGATCTCCGTGTACGTGCGTCAACCACCTCGAACTCCTCGGAGTCATCGCCGTACGCTACGATGCCGGAGGCCGTGGACATCACGCCACCGGCTGAACGTCCCACTCCGGCCTGTGGCTGAATCCACGCGAAATCATTCTTCACCGGGTCATACGCCATCAGGAACTTGCGTGCGTTTTCATCCGGCATATGTGCGGCGCCCGTCGAGTAGTACGTCTTGCCCTCCTCAAACTCCTGCGTCTCGGTCTTGAAAATGGAGCAATCGTCCAGAGACAGGAAATAGAAGAGGTGCGTCACTTCGTTCCACGTGGGAGAGTACCAGTTAGTGCCGCCGGCGTAGCTCGGGACACATGCGGGTTCCTTCCTTGGAGGGCTGCAGATCGGTCCGAATAGGGCGGCCATTTTCATCTATCCCCTTCGCCCAGTTCTGCGTCAGTGCAAACTGCTTCGACTGCATGATACTTTCCTGTCGTGCGATCCAGAACATACATGAAGCCGTTGCGGTTGGCTTGCAGAAGCAGCTTGCGCGGCTCGCCCTTGAAGTTCATATCCACCAGCACCGGCGTCTCGGTTGCGTCATAGTCATTCACGTCGTGCGGTGTGAACTGGAAGTGCCACTTCAGCTTGCCCGTGTCCGGATCCAGCGCAAGCACGCTGGCGGTGTACAGATTGTCTCCGAGCCGAGCCGTTCCATCGAAGTCCGGTGACGGATTGCTCGTCGTCCAATAGATGGTGTTCAGCTCAGGATCGAAGGTTCCGGGCATCCATGTGGTACCGCCGCCATTCTTCCAAGCGTTTTTGTACTTGCCGTTCGTGGGCCATGTCTCGCTGCCTGGCTGGCCGGGCTCGGGAACTGTCCAGAATCGCCACACCTCTTTGCCCGTCTGCGCATCGAAGGCGGCGACAAATCCACGAACGCCATCGTCTCCTCCCGAAGTCCCCACCAAGATCTTGTCCTTGATCGCCATCGGCGCGCTCGTCGCGCCATAGTTGCGATTGTCGAAGGCGTACGGTACATCCCATATCTGGTTCCCGCTGCGCGCATCCAGGCATATCAGGTGCGCATTGTCCGTTTCCATGTAAATGCGCGTTCCCAGCACCGCTACGCCCCGATTGATGTGTCCGCTGGCGTCGTCGATCAGTCCCTGCGTTACCGGACGGGTATGATGCCACAGCGTCTTTCCCGTCGTAGCGTCCAGTGCATAAGCATCGTTCGAGCCCGTGACATACATCACTCCTGAAATCACCACCGGCGTGACCTCAAGAATCCCTGCATTGCGCGAGTGAAACACCCACTGCGGCACCAGCGTGTGCGCATTCTCACGCGTCACCTGCGTCAACGACGAGTAACGCCTTCCCGTGTAGTCGCCGTTGTACATGCGCCAGTCTGCCTCGATGCCATGCTTCTCCAGATCCGCCCGGCTTACGCTTAGCGCACTGTTGCTGATCTCCGCCTGAGCCGCTGCGCTCGTCTTCGCCGGCTGTTTTGTCTGTGCCCATGCCGCCGTCGCACACAGCACTGCGGCCACTGCTGCTCGTGAGAGCTTCATCGTGATGCCTTCTCCGGATACGAGAGATGTCCCGTCGCCTTGGTCTCCAGTGTGTAAACGTAAGGCCCGGCCGTCAGATAGAGAGTGTGATTTCCCTCGCCGCCCCACGTCAGGTTCGCAGGCCCGCGCGGCGTCTGAATCGTCCCCAAATGCTTGCCCTCCGGACTCCATACCCATATTCCGCGCGGCCCCGTAATATAAACATTTCCGCGCATGTCGCACTTGATCCCGTCAGGAACGCCCCGCTCTCCAGCAACACTCTCATCGGCAAAGACTACCCCGTCACTCAGCGTCCCCTTGTGAAACCAATAGCGCCGGATGTTCCGCTGCTTGGTGTCGTCGACATACAGGTACTTGCCGTCCGGCGAGAAGGCGAGACCATTCGGCTGCTCGAGCTCCTTCGTCAACAGCGTCACCTTGCCCTTGCCATCCAGTCGATACACCCCCTGGAACGGCGTGTCCTGCTTCTCGCCCTTCACCAGATCGAGCGTCGGGTCTGTGAAATAGATGGCTCCATCTGGCCCCAGCGTCACATCGTTCGGGCTGTTCAGCCTCTGCCCGTCGTATTTGTCCGCGAGCACCTCATAGCTCTTCATATCCGGCGAAAGCCGGATGATCGCCCGCAGTACGCTCGCCGTCACGATCAGCCGATGCTGCTTGTCGAATGTGTTGCCATCCGGATCGCCAAGTGCAATCAGCTCCTCGCGACTGCCGTCAGGATGCAGCCGGTAGATGAAGTTCTTCTCTTCGTCAGAGAGCAACAGAGTTCCGCCTGGCTCATACACTGGTCCCTCGGTAAAACCGAAGCCATCGCCCATCACCTTTAATTTTGCGTCCTTGTCGAAGAGTTCCCAGAATGCCGGGTCCAGTGCCTGCAGCTCAAAGGCGAGCTCTGGTCGATGCCGTGGCTTCTGCCCCGTATTCATCGGCTGCTGCGTGGCGTTAGGGCTCGGCACTCCCTCTGGTTGCTGCGCCATCAGCGACGCCCCGAGAACAAACATACACACAAAAGGTCTCACTGCTGTCTCCGTCCTCGCGCTGGTTTAGCGGGAGCATCCGCAGAAACAGCCACCAGGTAGCTCACTAGGTCGTCAAGCTCTTTGCGCGAAAGCCTCATCTCGTAGTCCTTCGGCATAATCGAGTGGCCCGTGTGCCGTATGCTCGCCACTCGCTGCTTGTTGAAAGTTCGGAAGCGTCCATCCTGCTCCTGCAGCGTGATTGTGAAGTTGTCCTCTGAGCGTGCCGTCCCTTGAACTGTAGTTCCATCGATGAGCAGAACGCTGACCACCGCCTGGTTCAGCTGCAGCCGCGCATCGGGCTTCGTAATAGCCAGCTCAATCGTCTCGGCTGCCATCCCCGCGGCAAAGTCAGTCAGGTCCGGAGCCATGAATCCCCCTTCGCCCTTTACCATGTGGCACCGTCCGCACTCCGCCTTCCCGTAAAACAGATCGCGCCCCGCCTTGGCGTCACCGTTCACTTGCACAACGGCCACCTTGCCCTGCAATGTGCGTAGATACGCGACGACATCGTCGATGCCCTTGTTCCCTAGATACGCAAATGAAGGCATGCCCGAGCCAGTAATGCCGTTGCGCACAGTGCCTACAAGATCGTTGTCCGACATAGCCATCACCTGACGTGCCGTGGCGATATTGTGCGCGCGCTCACCGCCGCGTCCATCGGAGCCGTGGCACCCAGAACAATTAGTGGAAAAAGTGCGTGAGCCTGCGGTCGCGTCACCAACTGGATGAGACTTTGGTTCCACCTGGGCGAGGTTAGTTGTATTGTCTTGAAGACTCCCGGCAGCAGGAATACCTTGATTCGTCCTACCAGTTGACGTTCCAGGACTGGCGACCGGGGTCGCAGGTGTGCGCTGCATTTGCGTCCATACCTGCAAGGGAGAGCAGGTGACACAAATAAAGGAAAGCAATATCGCACAGCGGAAAAGTTTCATGGTCAGCTTTGGTCTGGAACACCAACCTATCGAAGACATATCGAGCAAGCAAGCAGAATCGAAGAGAAGCCCTTAAGGTGCTTCTTTTCACTGCATCATTTGATAGCTCCAAATACCTTATCGCCCAAGACTAAACCCACAGTTCCAGTACGAGGTTGACCAAACTCAACGGCTCACAATCCTGAATGCAAAAAATGCTCGTCATTAGGACATTACGCCTATACGGGTTGTGTTGAGACGTTGTAAATATCATAGACAATCCTGAATACAAGTACCTGTTCGCCCGAACGAGAGTTGAATGATGTTGCGAAGTTTCCGTCTCGGCATCATTGGCCCAATTGATTTTGGCCATGGGAAGCAGCAAGGTCCCGCTGCACGACGATAAGCTCGGCGTAGACTTCGGGGCTTCAGACCCCCGCCGATGGTAAGGCAGTACTTGAAATGCCACCTTACTGACGCTTTTTCTGCCACGGATGTGTTTCGTTTTCGCATGGCATCGCTGATTCACAAGAAGATTGCTCCCCAAGGAGACTCATATGACCCGCCTTCTCGGTCGTCTTGCTGTATTAGTGCTCACCTCCCTGACCGCTTCACTTGTCAATGCTCAAACAATCACGAGCAGTATCAACGGAACGGTTACCGATCCAAAAGGCGCGGTAATTGTCGGGGCCAGGATCGTTGTTATGAACGTCGAAACGAACGTCTCGACTGCGACAACCACCAACGAAGCGGGCGTATACAACGTTCGTTTTCTTCAGGTTGGAAAGTATGTCCTGACGGTCGATGCTACTGGATTCACTCAGCAACGATCAAAGGTCTTTACGCTCGAAGCAGGACAGAATGCCAAGTTCGACGCGCAGATGGTCATTCAGGGTACCAATGCAATCCTTGATGTTAGCTCAGAGCTGGTACCGCTACTAAATACTGAAAATGCGCAGTTGGCTACAACGCTGGATAAAGGTGCCATTGATGCTGTTCCCATGGTTGGGCGAAATTTTGTCCAGCTCACTATGTTTGTGCCGGGGGCAGTAAGCACAACGCCGGCCAACTTTGCCGGCAATAGCGCGATAGGCGTCGGAGGCCAGCAAGTATCAGTGAACGGAAATCGAGAGCAGTCGAATAACTATTTGCTTGACGGCATCGAAATCAATGAAACGCTCAACAATGGTGTTGGGTACAACCCTAGTCCTGATGCTCTGGATCAAGTTCAGGTTGTTTCGGCAAATGCTCAGGCCGAGTATGGCAACGTTAACGGCGGAGCGGTAATCGCGCTCACTAAGAGTGGAACGAGCCAATGGCATGGCAGCGCTTTCTATTACTTGTCTGATGGGCTACTAGATGCAAATACCTGGGCGAACAAGCACAATTCCAAGATCACCCCACGACAGCCCTACACACAGCCTATATTTGGTGGCACAATTGGCGGGCCGATTATCAAAGACAAACTATTTTTCTTTGTCGACTACGAAGGCGGACGCTATCACCAGGGAGGGATAGGAACGGCCAGCGTGGCTACTGCAAGGATGCGACAGGGTGACTTCTCCGAGCTGCTTAATCCGTCGATCATGTGCGCCACTGGAACTACTTGTACAGCAAAAAACCTGATTCAGCTCTATGACTCGTCAACCCTTGCGTATAGACCCTATGCCGGAAATCTGAATGTTCCCATCCTGAACCCAGTTGCACGTTATCTCTACGCGCATCCCGAGTTGTACCCACTACCAAATCAGGCACCTCAAGCAGGCACTCCCGCAACGAATAACTACACTGCACCACAAAAGAATCGCCGCCAGAACGATCAGGGTGATGTCAAAATTGACTGGCGAGCGACAGGCAAGGATAACCTTGCGGTCCGTTACAGTCAGAGCGCAAATTTCATCACGTCCACGCCCGTACTGGCGATTACGTTTCCTGTATCACCACAGACTCCGGTATGGGGCATCGCGATCAACGAAGTGCATACGTTTAGCTCTTCGCTTGTCAATGAACTTCGCATCGGATTTACCCGTGTTCACGTACTGGGCGGTCTCACAACCGATACGACGGGTGTGTTCGGAAAATCAGGCAACGCAATCGTTGGTATTGGAGCCCCGCAGACATTAAATGGCTTCTCCGGGCAGGTCTTTTCTCCACCAGGCACAACAGGTCTTACAACTCCGAATGGCAAGGAATATTCAACCTTTGGCAATGCCGGAACAGCAACCAACTACGCAGACAATACATTCACTTATGCCGACAATCTGACCTATTTGCGAGGGCACCACAACTTCAAATTTGGGGGGCAGTTCATCCGCTATCAGCAAAACAGCCTCTACCCAGGCAATGACGGGCTTCTTGGTCAGTTTGTATACACCGGAAACTATACCTCCAATCCCACCAGCGGATTGCCAAACAATACGCAGGGTTACTCTCTCGCAGATTTCAATCTTGACCGCGTCGCTTACTCCGGTACCGGAAATGCAAGTGGCCCACTAGGTCCCACAGGGCAAAGGCAATGGAGAGATGCTTATTTTGCGCAGGATGACTGGAAGATAACGCCGACATTTACAGCAAACCTCGGTATTCGCTACGAATACGATCAACCGATGTACGAGGTTAATAACAAGCAGGCCAACGTAAATATGACTACCGGTCAGCTTGTGTATGCCGGCGTAAATGGTGTCAGCCGCGCTACGGTGAATCCTTACTATGCAAGCTTTATGCCTCGTATCGGATTTGCTTATTCCATGACGCCTCGATTTGTCGTACGTGGCGGTTATGGAATTCAAAATTATATGGAAGGTACAGGGGCAAACCGGCGCATCACCATCAATCCTCCCTTTCAAACGCCCTATTTCGCAGTGGGATCTGCGCCGAGCACAACCAACACCGGCCAGTATTTTCGAGTTGAAGATGGCTTCAGTAATCCCGCATCGCCAACTCCCTCTTTGTCATTGAATGCATGGGCAATGAATATACGGCCAGCCTTCATATCTGAATACAGCCTAACGACCGAGTATCAGTTCAGCAATACGACATCCTTAACAGTTGGCTATATAGGAGAAGCTGGACAACATCTGATCAATCACGGTTCTGCCAACCAATTGCGTCAGGCGTGTGTCATCGGCGGTATCGTCCAGTCGAATCCAAATAGTGCAGCGTGCGGTACTGCAAATCCTGCTCCCTACAAGTCGTTGGTTGGACAAGCGGGCTCGATCGTCATCACAACGTCCGACGCCATGATGAATTACAACGCACTCCAGTTGACTCTTCGTCAACGCAACTGGCATGGACTGGTGAGTACCGTTAACTACAGTTATGCGCGTGCGATGACGAACGCGGTTGGCTTTTTTGGCTCAACAAGTATTGCTAATGCCAATAACTATAACCAGGACTACTACAATAATCACGCCGAATATGGGCCCACCAGCCAGGATGTCCGCCACAACATCAATGGAGTTCTCAGCTATGAACTTCCGTTCGGTCGGGGGCGCACATTCGGAACCGATATGAATCGTGTTTTAGATGGAGTAGCAGGCGGATGGAAGGTTGGCTTCACCGCAGTGGCCTACTCCGGATTCCCCGTCACAATCAACAACAGTGTGAACAACGCTTACACCAACAATAAGATTCAGAGGGCCAATCACTACCGTCCGCTAAATATCAACGGGCGTAGTTTAAATGCATGGTTCGGAACCGATCCTTCAGTGTCGTCCTGCGCCACTCGCGGAATCGACAACGGCACCTGCGCTTATGGGGCGCCTGCAGATGGCACTTATGGCACGGCTTCGGTGGGTTCAGAGCGAGCGCCTGGATACCAGCAGTATGACGCTACAGCCTCCAAGGACTTCAGTATTTGGCGGGAGCAGAAACTTACCTTCCGTGTTGACGCCTCCAACGTCTTCAACCTTACCTCATTGAGCAATCCGGACATCACAGCACAAAGCACAACCTTCGGCCGCATCACAGCCGTCCGCTCAGGACCACGACGCCTACAACTGGCGGCGAAATACACTTTTTAGATCCGAGTCGCGACAATAAAGGGCTCTAAAGGCGAGGCCACTTTGCAGAGGATCGTTTTTTGTACGACCGACCAGTCTGTCTCACCGTCTATGTGGGATCCTGTCTCCCAAGAGGGAACACAATGGCGATAGAGACTGTGAATCGACAAGATCCCCGCTATGCCGCTTTGATCAAAGGAAAGAACTCGCGTTTTCCCGCGTCGCGGGAAGATTCGCCTGCGAGGATCGAGCTCTGCGATACATCAGAGGATGTTGCCAAAGCTCTTCAGCGCGCAATAAGCGATGGACTGAGACCTACGGTGCGGAGCGGAGGGCACTGTTACGAGGATTTTGTTTATAACAACCCGGGTGGCGCGATTCTCGATCTAGAGCATGTTTAATGAAACGCTTCCAGTGCCGGGATCTCCGAAGTATCGCATCGCCTGTGGCGCACAGCTTGGAGAAGTTTATACCGATCTTTTCAAGCGTTATAACGTCACGATCCCAGGAGGAACATGCGGTTCCGTAGGTGCCGGGGGGCATATTTGTGGAGGAGGATATGGCCTTCTATCCCGACTGCATGGAGTGACCAGCGACTGGCTTACGGCCGTCGACATCCTTACCGTAGATGCCGGAGGAAAGGTTGTGGCTCGCCGGATCGATCAAAAACATGATCCGGAGCTCTTCCGAGCGTGCCGTGGTGGAGGTGGAGGTAACTTTGGGATCATTACAAACTACTTCTTCGATGAGCTTCCACCCGCCCCTCAGGAGGTCATGACGGCCAATATCAGCTTCTCCTGGCCGGAGATGACCGAGGAACGGTTTGAGACGATCCTGAAGACGTACGGAAACTATTGGGAGACGCGTGGCACGGACCGTGATACGTGGGGGATGTTTACCTTATTTCCATTGACGCACCGTACGTCAGGCCATTTCGGGATCTCCATTCAGTTCTGTAATCCTGACGGCACATGCAAAGATCTGAAGGTGCTCGACGAATTCATCGCTCTTTTCCAGCCATGCAAGCCCGCACAGACGACCCCGGCGACGATCGCCGCCGGAGCGGGGGAGAGGGGGGTGCACCATGCCCCGCCCGAAGCATGCTGGGGGCAACAGATGATGAGCCGTCATCTCTGGCTCGATGCAAATGTACGAGGCAATGGTGGAGGCGGAGCGGGAGGAGAGCAGAGAGGAAAACATAAATCCTGCTACATGAAGCGCAACTTTACATCGGCCGAGATTGCTTGCATCTATAAACACCTTACGCGCACAGTGCCGGGCGCCGATCTCTCCCGCTCTACGCTTCAGGTCGATTCGTATGGAGGAGCGACCAACCGCAGTGAGCTGATCGACCAGACAGCCGTACCACAGCGCGCCTCTATCATGAAGTCTCAGTTTGTGACCTACTGGAATCGTTCTCAGGACGACGCAGGAAATCTGGAGTGGATCAAAGAATTCTTCACCGATCTATACTCCGGGCCGGATGCAGAGCCGAACCATAAGGGAACTCCATACTGGAATGATCACTATGAAGGTTGCTATATAAATTATCCGGACGTAGACATGCTGGCTTACGCCTTTTGGCCTGAGCTCTACTATGGCGAAAATGGGTTGGTTCCTATGCTGCAGAAGGTCAAAAAGCAGTATGACCCTAACAACATCTTTCACCATGCGATGTCGATACGTCCCTGATACTTGCAGGGCGCTCAGCAGGAGGATCCAGGAGGATCGATGAAGAATCGTTTACGCGTTGCGACCGTCGTTGCCACGATGGCGATGGCTGCCGCCGGCTCGACGGCGCAGACCAAAGAACCGGCAATTAAGGACGCGTCTCCCTGTGCTGATGTTCCGCACAGCGATCACCCCAAGCAGATGCTTTCGAATGGAAAGCTCGACGTGCTCGTCTTTCTTCCGGACAAAAACGACGGCTACTATCGTTCAACCCGGTTTGACTGGTCGGGTGTGGTTCCCTGTGTGTCTCTAAATGGGCACCGATTCTTCGGGGAATGGTTTGCTGACTACGATCCGTTGAAGAACGATGCAATCACCGGCCCCGTCGAAGAGTTTCGTGCCGATGGCGGTCCAATGGGCCACACTGGGCCAAGAGGCGAGTTCGTTGCGCCAGCCGGAGCCATTGGATACAACGAGGCTAAGCCGGGAGATCCTTTTCTGAAGCCGGGAGTAGGCATTCTGCGCAAGGTAGACGACAAGCCTTATCAGTTCGGATTTCCTTATCCCATCGTGGATATCGGAAGCTGGACAGTACAAAAGAAGCCGCGCTCCATTCTCTTCCGCCAGGTTCTCAATGGACCTGATGGATACGCTTATGTCTATGAGAAGGTGTTGAGCATCGATAAAAACGACACGATGACTCTCGAGCATCGACTGAAGAATACGGGCAAGAAGATGATCGAGACGAATGTCTACGATCACGACTTCTTCATGCTCGACGGCAAGCCTACAGGGCCGGGCATGGTCGTTCACTTCGCCTTCGAGCCCAAACCGGAAGATCCGCTCGGGCTAGCAGCTAAAATCGAAGGCAAGGATCTTATTTTTGTGGATTCACTTGGGCCTCGAAGAGGAGTCTCCGGGTATTTGACGGGCTACTCTGACAAAGCGTCCGATTACGACTTCAAGGTGGAGGACACAAATACCAAGGTCGCGATTCGGCAGACCTCCGATCAACCTCTGTCCCGGCTTTACTTCTGGTCGACGCGCACGACGATCTGTCCGGAGGGTTACATTCATCTCAAGATTCCGCCGGGACAGACTGGCCGATGGAAGATTCATTACCAGTTCATCGCGCCAGCGCAGTGAGGTCCTGTTAGAACTCCCACAACTTACGAGCGCTGGAGGCGACAAGCTTCAACTGCTAATGATTCGTTGTGGTCCTGCCATCTTGATTGTTGTTCGAATCTGATGGCACGTAGGGATACGGACGCCAGTCCTGGATGGTGGGTTGGCCTGGTAGAGCCCGCCAATGGGATGGACCGAAGCCCTGCACCCGCAGCTTTGTCCAGCGTTTCGCTTGTCGTACTGCCTCAGATGGTGGTTGATCCCATGGCTCGCCGGAAATGGCGTTGAGATCGTAGGCAATTTTGCCGTCCTTGATCGTGAGTTCAGCTTGCATCTTTTTGTCGCCTCTTAGATAGGTGCTGTATGCATCATCGAAGCCGAATTCACCATGCTGGATACTTAAAACGGCGATGTCAGCGATGGCGCCTTCAGAGAGATGTCCCAATTGTGTTTGTTTGATCTCTTTCGCGGGATTCCAGGTCATGTCGCGAACAACTTCTGCTAGCGGCATACCCATGGCGAGATACTTGTCGCCAACATTGAGCATGTCTTTCATTCCGGCGTTCATGCTCTCAATGTGTAGATCGGTGGAGATTGAGTCCGGTGCGAAGCCGGCCTTATATAGGGGAATGGCAGTGAACCAGGCAAAGCTGGCTTGGCCGTGTCCTACGTCAAAATAGATACCGCGCGCTCGACCTTCTCGCATACCGCGACCCGGGCCACCAGTTTTGAAATCCTGTTCTCCCCGCTCACCCGAGAATGCATGGGTGTAAATATCACCGGGACGCAGCTTCTCTTCCAGCAGCTGATACATAGGACGTTCGGTTCTTCGGCCGCCAAAATCGACCATTACAGGGATGTTCGCGATAGTCCCAGCTTTTACGGCTTGGTCAACGGGTATCCATTCCGGCCCCATATAGTGGGCGGTCTTGATTCCTACGATGATATTTGGATACTTCTTTGCCATAGCTGCAGTCGGTTCAGCCTGCATGTCGGCAGTGTCGTTTTCGAATTTTCCACCACGCATGCCGTGGCCCACGATATTGAGCATGGCAAGAACGCGTGTTTGTGAGCGGTCAATAATGTGATCTTTGAAGTCTTCAAAGTTGCGCCAGCCGGAGCATCCGGCATCCACAACTGTTGTTACGCCGACTCTAAAGGTAAAGCCATCGGGATAGACTGAGTTGTCGCCGGCGTATGAGCTTCGCTCGCCTGTACCCGCATAGACATGGACGTGGATGTCGATCAGCCCCGGCACAACATACATGTCTTTCAATACGACAGTCTTCACGGCATAGTTGGCTGGAATGTTCTTGGCCACCTTCGCGACCTTGCCATCTTTTATGGCGACATCGTATACCCCATCGACGCCATTCTTTGCGTCGATCACGTGTCCGCCTTTGAGAAGCAGGTCATAATCCGGTGAGTTGGAAGCCGGCACGGAGGGCAATTGTTGGGCCGAGGCTCCTAGGATTGAAACGGCAAAGAGAGCCAGCAAAGGCATAAGGCCTAATTTCATCGTTTCTCCTTTAAAGCTTTGAAGTTTTGGACGGCGAAGTAATCGGATTGATCCCGAGCAGACGGCGCATTTTTGATTAATCTGACCGTGTAATTGAAGTCATCCAACAGAGAAGCTAAGGTTTCAGCCAATTGCCGAAAGCCTTGTGCAGATAGGCTGCCAAACAGATGGTCATTGATCTTTTGCCGCTCAGGGCCTATCTGGACCACCCGTCCCCACCCGAGTTGAGTCAGATGAAGCAGAACCCCCCGACCATCATCGGGATTTCGACGTTTTTCGATTAGGCCACTCGATTCGAGATTGATACCTTCGGCGGCGATAAATGCTGTGCTCACATGAAGCCTCCGCGCCACATCGCTTACGCTGATCCCTTTGCCGCCACCATTCGCTAGAACCATGATGATGTTGTATTGCGGTGAGGTCAGCCCAAGCAGAGAGGCAAGATGGGAACGCACGATCTCCAGCGAAATGCCAAGGGTCGAGAAATCATATAGAAATTGGCGGAACCGATGATCCGTTTTTCCTTGGGGGTCAAGCAGCGCGGGCGAAGATACCGAGGGGACAACACGGCGCGTCCGGGAGGTTGTCAGGTTTTTCTTGCCCACGATCACCCGTTTTTTTTGGTTACCCGAGCCACGGCGAGTCTTACGGGATGGGACAGATGACATAGCGTTTCCTTGGAAACGGATAATAAACTTAGTTAAGCTACTTGACTATCTTCTTTTGATGCTCCTATGCTTCACCCACGCAGTTCTCGTAGCCCATATGCCGAAAAGCGGAGCACAGTATCTCGCCAGCCTGCAGGATGGACGCCAGATATTCCTGGATGGCGCGCCTATTTGCGATCACGCGAACCATCATGCATTCCGCACCAGCATCGCTTCAGCGGCGAAGATGTTTGATTTTCAGGCAGCCCCAGAGAATCAATGCAAGATGACGTTTGTGTCGCCCAAGACGGGCGAGCGCGTCAGCCGCATGTGGCAACTCCCTACTTGTTATGAAGGTTTGGTAGAACGGCGCAAGGCGCTTGAGGCATGGGCCGAGCTGTCGTGCGGCTTTCTTGGAAGATCACCGGACCATGTAGCGTCGGCGTTATCCGCTATGTATATGGGGCGTCATCTCTTCGGAGAAAGAGGGGAGCGCGCAGTGGGGGAATACTACGAATACGCGCGCGATAATGATCTGTACCTGACGTACGCCATCATCAGTCCGCAGGCCGACCGCAGTAAAAGTGCTAGTGAACAGTCGGATGAGTTTTTAGCCGCAGGCGTTGTAGATGAAGATGCTGAGGGAATTACCGTACGCGGTGCAAAAATGTTGGCGACTGCCATTCCCTTAGCGAATGAGGTAATGATTGCAGCGATACAGCCTCTGAAGCCCGGAGAAGAGAAGTACAGTTTCACGGTAATGGTGCCGTTGAACGCTAAGGGAGTGAAGCTTCTTTCACGCAAATCGTTCGAAGCCTCTGCATTGTCTGCCTTTGATAACCCCCTCTCGTCAGCATTCGACGAAAACGACTGCGTCCTTTACCTGGATGATGTCAAAATTCCCTGGAGCCGTGTCTTCGTTCACAGCGACATAAAGCTCGCGCAGGCACAATGGCATTCCACCCCGGCCCACGTGTATCAGAATTACCAGTGCCAGATTCGGTTAGTGGTAAAAATGCGCTTTCTCCTCGGACTAGCGCGTAAGATCGCAGAGACAAATGGCATCATCGAAATTCCTCCAGTGCGCGAGATGCTTGGGCAGATGGCTTCTGAAGCGTCCATGGTTCAAAGTATGCTCGAAGCCATGGAGATCACAGGAATGCGGTATGGTGCTTATTTTGTCCCGAACGGAAGCAGACTGTACTCTGCCATGGTCTTGACGCAACAACTGTATCCGAAGTTCATTGGGCAACTACGGGAGTTATCTGGGGGAGGCATGATTATGCTGCCTTCCTCAGTAAATGATTTCGCCAACGCTGAAATCGCCGAGTTAGTCGCTAAGACACAACGTTCTCCAGTCACAGATGCTAAGGGGCGCGTAAAGCTCTTCAAACTCGCATGGGATGCTGTTGGCTCGGAGTTCGGATCGCGCCACCTCCAGTACGAGATGTTTTATGCAGGAGCGAACATGGTCACGCGAAGCCATGCTTTTCGCACGGCCGATTGGGAGAGCTCCACTAGCATGGTCGACAGATTTATGGAGACGTACGATCTGGTGGGAAGAAAATGACGATCGACCCGCGCAGTCTCCGCAATGTCCTTGGGTGTTTTGCTACCGGAGTTGCCGTTCTTACTACGCGAGCTTCTACCGGGCAACACGTGGCGGTCACGATTAACTCCTTCTCGTCAGTTTCATTGGATCCGCCGTTAGTTTTGTTCGCCTTGTCAAAGGGATCCAATGTGCTGCCACATTTTCAATCGGCGAGAGACTTCGCTGTAAACATCCTGTCCCATGGCCAAGAATCGTTATCGAACATGTTTGCGCGGCCATCTTCAGCAGACTGGAAAGAGGTTCGGCTTTATGGAAGGAGAGAATGGATGCGCTCTATTCGCAGACTCTCTCGCGCAACTCGAATGCGAGACGCATGCGGAGATCGATGGCGGGGATCATCGGGTTTTCTTCGGAACAGTCGTTAGGCTTCACCTGCATAGTGTTGTTGATCCGCTGCTGTTTTACCGTGGTCAATATGGCGGCTATTCCCGCTCGCGATGGGAAAATCCTGTCGTTCAGGATGGAACTCTAGCCGATTTCTCTATCGGAGGTTGGGGATGATGCCGCTGAAATTTGTCAGCGAGAAAGGTCCGGTCTCCGCGGAGATTAGCGATTTGATTATTGCTGGCTGGACAGGGCGCGATAGCGCCAGCGTCGAGCATCATATCGCGGAGTTGGAGGCCATCGGAGTCGCGAGACCCCGCACCATCCCTTGTTTCTATAATTGTGGCGCTAATCTGCTGACAACTTCGCAACAGATAGATGTAACCGGCAACGATTCAAGCGGAGAAGTCGAGTTCGTCCTTCTCTCGCTTCCAGAGGGCCTCATGGTAGGCGTCGGATCGGATCACACAGACCGCAAGGTCGAAGCCTATGGCGTCACTGTCTCCAAACAAATGTGCCCGAAACCAATCGGAGAGGAGCTGTGGTTTTTTAACGACGTGCAAGAACACTGGGACGAACTTATTCTCCGATCCTTTGTTCACCGTGATGGTCAGCGGCTGCTCTATCAGAAGGGATCCGTGACTCGTATGCTCCATCCTAAGGATCTCATTTCGCGATTGAAGGGAGACGATACGACCCTTCCCGCTGGCACCGCAATGTACTGCGGCACGATGCCGCTGCTGCAGCCCATCTGTCCATCCGACCAATTTGAATTGGAATTAGAAGATCCGGTCAGACGCAGGACAATCAAGCACAGCTACAGAGTGCGCACGCTTCCATACGGCGATTAGAGGGACATATGCCTATCAAGAAAGAGCATAAAGAGTTTTATACCGTCGATCTAAATAACGGATGGGTGACCCCCCCGGGATATCCCGAGGGGATCCAGCAACAAATTCTTGCAGGCGAGCTCGACGAAGTAAACAAAACCGGATTTCGAACACGACATCTGCGCTTTGCCCCGGGCGTATTTACAACAAAGCCTTTTGTCCATGACTACTGGGAAGAGGTTTATCTCCTCTCAGGCGACCTGATCGTGGGATGTGATGAACACGGGAATGGCGGCGAGAGCTTTCCACCGAACACATATGCATGCCGGCCTCCAGGAACGCCTCATGGCCCATTCAAATCAAAGAACGGGTGCCTCCTTCTCGAGGTGCATATCTACGATGATCAGGGGAGTAGAGAGCAAAAGTGAGGATTACTCCCATTCGTGAGACATTGCGCCGCTTACACAATCGAGAGGTTCACAGCAGCGATCTCGTGCGCGAATGTCTCAATGCAATCCGAAATCCGGCGGGTGAAGGTGAGCGGACGTTTATCCAGATTTATGAAGGTGTACTTAGTTCTTCCGAAGACGGCCCTCTGGCAGGGCTGCCGATTTCGATAAAAGACCTCTTTGATGTCACCGGCGAAGTTACGACCGCCGGCTCAAAAGTGCTTCGAAACCGCAAACCCGCCCAAATGGATGCGGTGGTAGTACAACGCCTCAAACAGGCAGGTGCGGTCATTGTGGGACGCACAAATATGACCGAGTTTGCGTTTTCCGGTCTTGGTGTGAATCCCCACTATGGAACTCCACGAAACGCATTCGATCGTGAGAGCGGCCGTATTCCGGGCGGATCATCCTCAGGAGCTGCCGTTTCGGTAACTGACGGGATGGCTCATGCCGCGATCGGTACTGATACAGGTGGCTCCGTACGAATCCCCGCTTCGCTCTGCGGGCTCACCGGATTCAAACCTACATCCAGGCGAGTCTCATGCGAAGGCATAGTCCCGCTCTCCTCTACGCTCGATTCCGTGGGTCCGATTGCACCAACAGTCGCATGCTGTGAGTTGCTCGATTCCGTATTGGCCGGAGAGATTTACGTTCCTGTGCCTGCTGCTCAGATCTCGGATCTACGTCTTGGAGTCCTGCAAGGGTACGTTTTGGAAGCCCTTGAGGAGAACATCGCTCGAGCATTTCAGGAGACTCTGGACATCTTCGCCAAGCTTGGAGCTTGTATTGAACCAATAACCTTTCCCGCGCTCGAGGAGATTTCTTTATTGAATAGGAAGGGTGGTTTTAGCGCCTATGAATCTTTCGCATGGCATCGATCGCTCTTCGAAGAATCTCCTGAAGAGTACGATCCGCGAGTCAAGGTTCGGATCGAACGCGGCCGTGATATAAGCGCCTCTGAATATCAGGATCTGATCGCAAAGCGAAGCGCCATATGCGGCTTGGCATGCGAGGCATTCAAAGGAGTTCGACGCCATTCTCTTACCTACAACGCCGCGGATTGCACCGCAGATCGCGGACCTGACTAAGAGCGATGAAGCGTACTTCGATGCAAATGCGGCAATGCTTCGTAACCCAAGTGTCTTTAATTTTCTGGACGGCGCAGCTCTCTCAATTCCATGCCATCGTCCAGGCCATCCTCCTGTTGGGCTGATGATCGCTGGACCTTCGATGTCGGACAAGAAGATCTTTAGTGTGGGAAAAGCGTTGGAACACTCATTGAGTGAAGAGGGAATAGCGACGCACTGTTCTGGCGCCGGGGATTAGAAACAAACTATAGCTTGAGGTTTATGCGTTGCTCCCACGATTCGCCAGCCTGTTAGTGCTATCTCTGACTGTTACCGTATCTGCGCAACAAAAGTTGCGGCCTATCACGCTGCGAGTTGCGGATGGTGCTATGGAGCGTTGGCCCGAAGGGCACATCGCAGATAAAGATACGTTGCCTGTATGGGGTTTCGAGCCTGGTATCGTGCTCTCGGGGATGAGTGCCGTCTGGAAGGCGACCGGGGATCGGCGCTATCTGGTCTATATCAGGAAGGCAGTCGATCAGTGGGTGAAGCCAGACGGTTCCATCAAAACATATGACGGCGATGCTTACTCCCTCAATAACATCTTGATTGGCAGAGAGCTCCTCTTGCTTTATCAGCGAACGCACGAGGAAAGGTATCGTATTGCAGCGGAAACGCTCCATAAACAGCTAGCTACACAACCAAGAACGGCTTCCGGCGGAATGTGGCACGCGCAGGCCACGCCAAACCTTATGCTGCTGGATGACGAGTATATGCTCGCTCCGTTTTACGCTGAGTACGCTAGGACATTCCATCGGCGAGCAGATCTGGATGACCTGATCAAGCAGTTTCAGCTGCTCGAGCACACGCGAAATCCGCGCACGGGCCTGATGTATCACGGCTGGGATGAATCCAGGCGCGCGGCCTGGGCAAACAAGGACACTGGGGCCTCAGCGAACGCATGGGCTCGAGGCATGGGGTGGTATCTTATGGCGTTGGTGGATACACTGCCATACCTCGACGAGAGGGATGATCGCCGCGCTCACCTGCTTGAAATCTTTCGTCTGACATCCGCCGCGGTCGCGCGCGTTGAAGATGAAAACTCTTCTTTGTGGTGCCAGCTGCTCGATAAACCTTCACTGGCCGGCAACAGCATCGAGTCGTCTTCTGCATTGATGTTTACGTACGCCTTTCAGAAAGGGTCTCGACTTGGATATCTCTCTGAGCGCTACCACGATATCGCCGAGAAAGCATGGCGATCCATTCAGGAACGCTTTGTAAAGACAGATTCGACCGGGGCAATAATCTTGACCGGTACCGTAACTCACATCGCGATGGGTGCAACTCCGGCGAATGATGGGAGTGATGCCTACTACCTGAAAGCGCCGATCGTGAGTAATGACCCGAAGGGAATTGGAGCCTTCTTACTGGCAGGCAGTGAGATGGAGTTATGGCAGCACAGATCCTCTCAAGCAGGAGCAAAGTGATGACGCAGTTTGATCCAAAACGACGCCAGTTTTTGAGAGCCTCGGGAATCTCCGCCGCCGCCTTGGCCCTTCCAATACAATCAACTTCGGCCGCGCCAAAACATTCTTCAAAGCGAGAGCCATTGTTAATGAAGCTTGGCTGCCAGAGCGCGCCGACAAACGACGAGCATTTGGGATATCTCGCACGTTATGGAGTGAAGCACATCTGTGGATACCCCGAGATCGCAGATCAACGCCTTTATGCCACGGTCGAAGAGCTGCACCGCATGCAGGATCTCGCTGCAAAATACAAGATCAATGTAGACATGACGACTCCGCCTTTCCTGGCGTCGATCTCGGTTGATGTGGATAAGCACGCGTCGATCATGCTGGGCGAGAGCCCTCAGCGTGATGCGGACATCGACGATTTCAACAAGATGATCAAGAACTGCGCGGCGGCGGGAATTCCCGCGATCAAATACAACCTTCAAATTGTCGGCGACCTTCGCATCGCTCGCACGCCTGGGCGTGGAGATTCCACATACGCTACCTGGAAGTTCTCCGAGGCTCATCCCAAGACTCCACTAACCCGAGCCGGCAATGTATCGGCGGAGCAATCGTGGGAGCGCATCACCTATTTTCTCGACCGCGTCGTACCTGTAGCAAACCAGTACAAAATCCGACTGGCCCTCCACCCGGATGATCCTCATATTCCTCCTGCCGGATACCAGGGAGATCATCGTGTGCTGGGGACAGTTGAGGGTCTAAAGCGCTTCATTAATATCCAGGAGAGCCCGTACCATGGTTTGAACTTCTGCCAAGGAACCGTATCAGAGATGTTGGAAAAGCCAGGAGAAGAGATCTTTGATGTAATTCGTTACTTCGGCACAAGAGGCAAGATCTTTAATGTCCATTTTCGTAATATTCGCGGGCACGCAGATGATTTTGTAGAAACCTTTCCCGACGAAGGCGATATCGATTTCGTCAAGGCGATCAAGACCTACAAGGAAGTTCGTTATCCATACATGATCATGCCTGATCATGTTCCCCAGGCCCCAAGAGATTCTCACGGTCTTCAATCGTTCGCTTTCTGTTATGGATACATTGCAGCTCTTCTACAAGCGGTGCAAGAGCTTGGCTAGGAAGCTTACGATACATATAACAGCTGCGATCTTAAGAACTCTGCCTGGCTGCAAGCAGCATTTTAGGTACACCCGCACTCACCGCCACAATCCAAGGTCTCCTCATCGGCGAAGCATTTTTGGAGTATCGACAGGAAACATCATCATGCTTCCTAACATAAATCCCCGCAGGATCGAGGTTTTTTGCCAGGTCGAAAATCCCCCATTTCTTAGACGATCCGAATGTTCCCGGAAAGTCAGGTTATCGGCAAGTTCGCCCTCATAGTTTCCGAAAGCCTCGTTTTGAGGACATAACTCACCAAGTTGCCATCGTCGCCACCGAAACCCGACGTATCTCGCTAATTTCTGGCTGCCAATGAGTGCAATGACTATTGGCGTTCATCTAGAATCACCTGGCTTCCAGAGATCACTAGATATGCAAGGAATGCCCACCTGAACTAATTCACCTCAATCGTACGGAGCGCCAACATTGAAATCGGACTTGGTGCCAGGTTGAGAACTCTGCGCAGACATCAGCAGGGAGAAGACAAAAAAATAAGAGTGTAACGCTCCAACCTCGCGGAACGCCTGGCTCCTGAAATAGGGCCGATCAACTTGCCGACGCATCAACATGAAGAGCTGATCTGACGAATCGAACTGGCCGTTACGTTGAAGGCCTATTTCGATATGCAAGGTAGAATCCCGCCGGCACTAAAAAGACTGTTAGAACAACCGACAAAGTAAGGCCGCCAATGAGAGCTTGCGCAAGAGGCGCATAGGATTCGCTGCCTTCACCGAGCTTCAATGCCATTGGCAACAGGCCGATCAGTGTCGCCAGAGACGTCATCAAAATCGGACGCAATCGGACACGGCAGGATGTCATGATTGCATCCCGAACCGACATACCTTCTTTCAAAAGATGATGTGCGAACTCGACGATAAGGATGCTGTTGGAAAGCGCGATACCTGCAAGCATGACGACGCCCATGAGGGACATCACGTTGAGTGTGCTCTTCCATAGCAGCAACGCGATCAGTACACCAGTAATTCCTGGAGGGAGCGCCAGAAGAATGATGAATGGATCGAGAAAAGAGCGAAATTGGGCAACGAGAATCAGATAAAGCAGCAGTACCGATAACGTAAGGCCAATCGCGAAAGCTGCGGAAAGACGCATTCATAGAATTGACACTTCCAGCCAGAGTGACCTCAATGCCATGAGGCGGTTTGGCAGAGTCTACGATCTCCTGGATATCTTTTGTGATCCGGCCAAGGTCTTCAGCCTGTGGCCTGACATAGATGTCCATCACTCGGCGAATCTGAGTATGGTCCATCTCAGTCGGGGCATTGAACTGCTCGATATTAGCCACCATGTCGAGCCGTGTCGACCTGGCGATGTTCGTTCCGTGAAGCGGGATTGCTTTCAAGTCATCTAGAGACTTTACCTGCCCTTCCTTATACATCACGGTCAGGAAGTAATTGTTTCCGCTGTTGGGATCGATCCAGATGCTGGGCGCAATCATCTGGTTCGATGTCAGTGCGGTGATGATATTCGACACAACCTCTTTTTCATTCAATCCCAGTTCACTCGCGCGCGTCCGGTCGACGGTGATTCGCAGCGACGGATAATCCACATCCTGTGGGATATAGACATCGGCTACGCCTCGCACGGAACGAATTCGGGTTGCGATCGTTGAGCCGTATCGTAGTCCGCGTTCATGTCTGTTCCCGCAATCCGCACATCGATCGGAGCCGGGGCGCCCATGTTGAGAACTCCGTCCACCAGGCTTCCCGAAGAATAGAAGGCCTGGAGCTCAGGCAATTCTTTAGCGATTGCCCTCTTCACCTGATCGATATATTCGAAGCTGCTCGTCTTGTGGTCTGGATTCAGTGCCACTTGCGTAAAGCCTGTATGCATTGCAGAGTTAGGTGAGAAGAGTGCCGAAAAACCAGGATCGACGCCGATATTTGTCACCGTCATCGACATATCGTGTCGGCGCAACGATGCGCCGAACGATTGCTTCCAGCCGGGAAGCCTCTTCTTCTGTTGCGTCGAGTTTCGTGCCTGAAGGCGCCTTGAAGTTGATGACAAATTGGCCGGCATCGGTGCGAGGAAAAAACGAGAGACCCAGCAGTGGAAAGAGCAATAGGCTCACTAGGAATCCGATACCTGCGATCATCAGGGTAGCTTGAGGAGCATCAAGAACCCTTCCGACAAGTTTGTCGTAGTGATGCAGTAGCGCCTCAAATGCAGTTGCAAAGCCGGCGTTGAAGCGAGCCCATAGGCCGTCGCTTTTGAGAGGTCGGTGAAGAAGCGACAACATGCTCGGTCTTCGGCGGATTCATGCACGACGTCGCCATGTGCGCTCTTGATGAAGTTCGCGCAAAAGAGAGGAACTACAGTGAGCGCGACGATATACGACGCAAAGAGCGAGATAACAACGGCAATTGCAAGTGCCGAGAATAGAAACTTGCTGACACCGTACAGCATGGTTACTGGAAAGAACACAACGACGGTGGTGAGCGTTCCAGCCAGAACGGGAAGAGCGACCTCTCGGCCGCCCTTTTCTGCGGCAACAACGAGGCGATTCGCCTCCTTCAAGATGGCGGAAGATGTTTTCCAGGACGACGACCGAGTTGTCGATCAACCGTGAAAGCGCCAGCGCTAGTCCGCCAAGCACCATGCTGTTGATCGTTCTGCCTGCCAATTTGAGCACGAAAAAAGTCGTGAGCAACGATAGCGGTATGGAGAAGAAAACCGCGATCGTGGCACGCATGCTCCCAAGAAAGATGAGGATCATCAGGCAGGTAAGAAACAGTCCGACCCCTCCTTCATGGAGAAGGGTCTCAATCGCCGTCTTGACGAAGCGGGATTGATCAAAGACAACGTCGCTCTTCAATGAGGCTGGGATGTCATAGAGTTTCTTGAGCTTTTCCTGTACCCCATTAACGATGGCGATCGTGTTCGAATCGCCGCACCGGCTTTGAAAATTGGAAGATATACGGCGCGCTGTCCGTTAACCCGTACGATGTTGTACTGCAGGCCAAACGAGTCCTGCGGTATCGCTACATCCCCAACCCTCACCGGGGATTGCCCTACCATTTTGAGGGGTACCTGCGCGATGTCCGACGCACCTTTCAGCATGGAGTTCGTATAGATGTCGTAATCGTAGCGTCCAATCTGCACGTCACCTGCAGGCAGAATTACATTTGATTCGTTGACCGCCCGAACGACATCCATCGGACTAAGTTGGTTTGCTTCGAGTTTGTACGGATCTGCATAAAGCATGATCTGCCGCCACCGACCGCCGAAGGGCTGTGGCACCGATGCGCCCTGTACACTAGCCAGTTGATTACGGACAAAGTTTTGCGCAAGGTCTTTGAGCTTGCTCTCGTTCAAGCCAGACCCGCTCAGCGGCACGAGGGCAACAGGAATGCTAGAAGCGTCCTGCTTGAGGACGACTGGCGGATACGTGCCCGGAGGCATATCGCGCAGATCGCTCATCGCCAGGGAAGAAATAGTCGCGGCGTCAGCATCAGGGTCCGTGCCTGCGCGAAAAAATACTTTGATCAGGCTCACGCCAGGCAGTGAGCGCGATTCCATATGATCAATACCAGACGCCAGCGTAAACTGTCGCTCAAGATGATAAGTAATGTTTGCTTCAATCTGCTGTGGCGGCATGCCGGAATAGAACGTAGCCACGGCAACCACCGGTAAGATTGATCGGCGGAAACATATCCACCGGCATGTCGGAGACGCTGACCGTGCCCAGGATCATGAAGACCAGGCATAACACAACGATCAGATACGGATTGCGGATGGAAAATCCCGACATTTTGGCTCGTAATTCCTTTCGCTATCTTTGGCCAGAGTTCGATTCGTACCTGGCGAGTTCAGCATCGACCTTCTCGCCATCAGAAAGGCCCGTGTGGCGCCCCACAACTACCTTGTCTCCTGCCTGTAAACCGGACAGGATCTCCACTCGCGTCGACGTCTGCAGACCAACCTTTACCGTCGTCAAATGAACTACGCCGTCGCGCACAACAAATGCCTGCTGCACGCTAGTGCCGAGGCCATCGACAGCATCCAGTGGAACGCTTAGAACGTTGGGACGGGCTGCAAGGTGTAGATGAACCATCGCATACATACCTGGAACCAACGAGCCATCCGGATTAGGCACATCGACTTCTGTGTCCATCGTTCGTGTCGCCATTTGTACCGAGTTCGCGTATCGTGTCACTTTTCCTTTAAGACTGCGACCCAGACTGGCGACATTCACATCCACCTGCTGTCCATCGCGTATATCCGCCACAGCTGCGACGGGTACTGGCAATACCAATCGCAACAAACTATTCTGCGCGAGGCTGACGACAGGCATCGCCTGCGTCTGTGACGAAATTCCTGCCTGAATCATTGCGCCCGTGTTGGCGAATCGCTTTGTGACTACACCGGTGAAAGGTGCCCTAATCGTGGTGTACCGCATCATCGCCTGTGCGCGAGAGTACTCCGATTCTGCCTGCGACTTACGCTCCTGCGCTGCTTGCAACTGTGAGCTCGCACTTGCGAATTGAGCAGCAGCTTCCATATCGCGCGATTGCGCTACATCAATCTCTTGTCGCGGAACTAGCCCGCGGTCTCGCGCCGCGACATCCTGGATCCGTTTAAATGAAAGAGAGGCGATATTTGTCGCGGCCTGTGCCCGTTGGACAGCCGCCCGCGCGGTGACAATGTCAGCCTCGGTGGCGGCAACTCCCGCCTTGGCCTTTGCCACGTCATCCTGAATCTCTGGTGCTTCCAGGATTGCGAGAACATCGTTCTGACGTACATGATCGCCTATATCAACGCGAATGGTCTTTACGTAGCCAGCTACCTTCGCCATCACATCAACTTCTTGATATGGGCGAAATTCGGCCGTAAGCGTTAGGTCGTTTTCGAGATTAGCTGGCTCTGCTTTAGCTACAGGGACTGTCGGAACAGGCGCCAGAGGTGGCGCATCCGATTTGCAGGACGTTAGAAATCCTATTACCGGGACAGCCATAGTGCTGAGCAGTAACGATTGCAGGGTGTGCTTCATGCTCTCCCTCTCAATTCAAAAGTCCGGCAGCGAAATCCAGTTCAGCTTTGCGCGAGAGATAGGAATAGCTCGCATCTGCCGCTGATATTTCCGCAGAAGTCTCGTTTAGCTGGGCTTCGTTCAACTCGACAATGCTGCCTAGCCCCGCTTCATATCGATCCTGAGCGAGGCGCAACGCCTCTTTGCTTTGCGCAACCAGGCGAGCTGTCACATCCATGCTTTGGTAGGCTTCATCTGCGCGATACCACGCACTCCGGACCTGTTCCGTCACTTCGAGCTTTAACTCTTGAACATCGTGCGCGCGAGCGTCGGCCTCCTGTTCAGCTTCGGCTCGACGAGCTGCAAATAGGCCGCCGTTGAAGATCGGAATGTTCAGATTGAATCCCGCGGCTGCATAGCTATCTTGCAAAGTATGGTCGTGATAGGGGATGTCCCCGGTTGCGGCCAGTACATTGAGTGTTGGATAGCTCAAGCGCTTTTCCGCTGCTGCAAACTGCCGAGCAGCGTGCTGCTGTGAGTGAGCAGCGCTCAGATCGGCCCGTTGAGTCTGAGCCTGTTTAGTCCAATCCTCTGGGGAGCGAGGCAACATTGCGCTCGTTGGCAACGCATCTTCCAGCGACGCGCTGATAGGCTGCGCCAACCCCATTGCCGTAGCCAAATGAGCCCTTTGTTGCGCCACCAGGCTCCGCGCGCGAACAACTGCCAACTCCGCTTCACTCTCCAGAACTTTTGCGAAGTTAACGTCCAGAGTTGATCGCAATTCACTCTGCGCGAGAGCCGAGAGTTGCCTGGAAATCAATGCGCGATTGTCGCGAGCGGCCCTTGCTGCCTTGAGCACTGCCTCCGCTCCCAGCACTTGATAGTATGCCTCCCGCAGGTTGAGTCTCGTTTGCGCTCGCGTCAGCGTGGTAAGAGCGTCCTGAGCCTCTGCTGTGGCTTTGGCGCTACTCGTCAACGCGCTCGTTCGCCCGAAATCACTTACTAATTGAGTGAGGTTCCCTCCGTACGCGAACCGGTCAGAGACGGCGGAGGTCGTAATATTTCCCGCAGCAATCGATGTACCCGCATCTGCAACCCGAGCGCCACTTGCGCTGAAGTTAATATTTGGAAGAAATCCGGATCGGGCTTCGCGGATGCGTTCCAGAGATGCCTTAGCACGCAATTGCGCTGCTAGCAGTCTTGGCTGATTAGTTAGGGCCTCTCTCTCGGCCTGCTCAATCGTTAGAATCGGCCGATTTTGGTCGGAAATAGAGTTGCTGGTCTGCCCCAGCAGGTGTGCCGCGTAAAAGATCACGGCCCCCGCGAGCAGCGAGGAGCTCTTTACATTCATCAGGAAATGACCCTTTCTGATGAAATTGCGCTCTTGAGTACGGTGGTCCGATGCGCTTCTACTAGTCCGTCGGTGACCATAGCCAGTAGGCGATCGCGAATCAACTCAAACTTCTGCTCTTCTTCAATGAAGTAGACGACGACCGGAAGGTGGAGACCAGCCGCGTCGCCCGCACCAGACGTATGCAGCCTACGGTGTGTTCCGTAGCCAGCGCTGGGCTCCAACACAGTCGCGCCGTGTATTGAGTTCTCTCGTAAGAAAGCGAGAACATCATCGACCAGAAAACCATGGTCCGCTCCCGTGTCCCGATTAAGATGGATCGTTACCTTGATCGCCGGTCCAGCCTCAAGCATCTCCAGATGTCCTCGTGTTATTCGTGTTGTTACCTTGAAGCGGCCGTCTGTAGGACAGGAAGTACCTCAAGCAGCGCCGTGCTGCTCTTCCATATCTTTGGAGAGGTTCTGGTTGAAATCAACGTCAGCGTCGATGGAGTCGCGTGCGACCCGAATTCGGTCGCCATCACATTAGTGAAGCCGTAGAGCCCACACGCTGAAGCCGAATAAATACCCACCGATACCTCGACATCGCTACCGCCGCATCGGCCATTCGCAATCAGATGTGCGAACACACCACCACGCTTGCTATACGCAACGACATCCCCCTCCATGTTGCGCACCTCCGGTTGAGAGGGGACCAATTGATCGCCACCAATCTGAGTCACAGTTCCTGCCGAATCGAGATCGGTCGACTTCGGTTCTCGCGCCCCCCGGCTCGTGAGCGGATCTGCCATTGCTCGTACGGTTACATTTAGAGGCAAACTAGCATTAGCAATCTCGATTCTGTCGAATCGGATCGATAAAGTCGAGGGTTTTTGACGAGCATATGGGGTCTTGTCGTAAACAAAATGATCGGCGGCCACGATGTGACCGGACACCTCTGTGCCATTGGGAATAGTCGTGCCGTTGGAAAGGAAAACCGGCTGTGTCGTCTTTGCAGTTACAACGTCACCAACGTTAGAACCATCGGCGCTGATGGTCTTTGTAAAGATGATAGGCAGGGTAGCAGGAGCCTGCAGCAGCGTCGTCGCTGTTCCATAAGACCCTCCCTGGGCAAACGCAACACTCGAAGACAACAATAGAGTGAGAAGCAGACCTCGATGCGACATCACCATCTCCCAGCACAACGGCTTTGTTACTGGGAGTGAATCATTTAGATTCCTTACATAACCTTACATATTTCTGACAATCTTTAAACGTCTCTTGCGACTGCGACCCTGCTGCGGAATCATACGAATAGGAGCGCTTCTGGAATGGCGTCGGCCCGCTCAAAAATTCTTATCATCGAAGATGACCGAAGGCTTTCCGCCGCTCTTGTCGCAGGAATCGAAGCGGCGGGGTATGAAGTTTACGACGCAAGCTCCGCGGAAGAGGGCTTCTTCCTCCTTCATCGCCTGCAACCGGACCTCCTTCTCCTGGATCTCACTCTCCCGCAACGTAACGGCCTCGATATCCTGCAACAAATACGTAATGAGCGGATTGACATCCGAGTTCTGATCCTCACTTCACACAACACCGTGGAGGATAGGGTCGCGGGCTTGAGAACCGGAGCTGATGACTACCTGGGAAAGCCATTCTCCTTTCCTGAACTCATGGCGAGGATCGATGCTCTGCTACGTCGTTTCTTGCCCTCCTCTCCCTCTGTGCTTCAGATTGGCGACTTAGCTATTGATACAAAGGCCCGCAACGCGATCAGAGGGGGAGAGCGCCTCGACCTGACCGCAAGGGAATTCGAGCTGCTTCTTTACCTGGCAGAGAATCGCGGGCGAACGGTCTCCCGCGAAATGTTAGCCCGGGATGTATGGCGGGAAACCGCACGATACACGCCTATCGATAACGTCATTGACGTGCAGATCGCCCGTCTTCGTCGTAAAATGGACGACCCTTTTTCGATCAAGCTTCTTCAGACCGTGCGTGGCTTGGGATTTAGTCTGAGGGAGCCGAATCTTTGAAGAAGATAGCGTCCACAAGTCTGCGGACTCGACTCACCATCTGGTACGTTGGCGTGCTGGCAATTTGTCTTTTGATGTATGCCGGCCTCGTATTTGCCTTCCAATACTTTGTTCTCACTCGTCAGTTGGCACATGATGAAGTCCAGGATGTTGTCACAGTAGAAGGACTTCTTTATTTTGACGACAAGGGGATTCTCAAATTACATCAGGATTATTTTTCCCGCCCACAATCGCATTTGTTGATTGATCGCCTGATGGAGGTTCGTGATCTCTCGGGGAATGTTCTCTACCGGAGCCCTACGCTAAGCGACAGGCCTCTCGGCGGTCCACTCCGTGAAGGGGAAGGTGATAAAGGTTTCGACGAGAGAATCGCTCGGTTACACGATGGCACGCTTGTCTTTCTCGTAAGCCATATTCATTCGCTGCAAGGCAAGACAATGCTGATTCGCCTCGGCTACAGCCTTGCCCCGCTCCGTGGCCGGATGCTTCAGTTTCTACTTCTATTGATCATCGCTATTCCATTAGCCCTGGGTGTCGCAGGGCTTGCAGGCAATCTCATCGCTCGTAGAGCTTTGCGACCGCTGGATGTTATGGCGACCCGAACAGAGGGCATAACCGCCAGCAACTTAAGCGATCGCCTCGAAGTCCAAAATCCAAACGACGAACTCGGACAGATCGCAAAGGTCTTCAACCATCTTCTCAATCGTCTCGAACAAGCTTTCAACCAGCTTCAACGCTTTACTGCAGACGCCGCTCATGAGTTGCGCACGCCGCTGGCCTCCATACGGACAATAGGCGAGGTGGCGCTTGAACGCGAACAAGGAACAGCAACATATCGCGAAGCTCTTGAAAGCATTCTTGAAGAGACCTCAAATCTGAGCGAAACCATCGACAGCCTTCTTTTGCTGTCAAAAGCCGAAACAATTCAACCAGGCAGCCAACAAACAGTATTCATTCTGAGCGATCTGGTATCGGAAGTACTTGAAGTGCTCGAGATAGTCACAGAGGAAAAGCAGATTAAGGTGGCATTCGAAAACGAAGGTGCCGGCCAAACATCCATCAAGGCTGATCGCAGCCTCTTGCGTGTCGCTATATTGAACATCCTCCATAACGCCCTAAAGTTCTCGCCTGCCCACTCCAGCCTGCGCATTTCGTATGCACGAATCGAGACTCCAAAGTCAGCACTTGTAATCGCATTTCAGGACGAGGGTCCAGGAATCCCTCTCGGAGAGGAGGAAAAGGTATTCGAGCGATTCTTCACCAGTAGTTCGGCCGCGACAGCCTCAAAAAGCGGTACCGGGCTAGGGCTCTCCTTAGCAAAACTCATAGTCGAACGCGTCGGAGGGACCATTAGGTTCGATCCAGGGAGCCAACGGGGAGCGCGTTGCCTGCTTGAGATTTCCGTTTGGCAATAGCCAGCGGCTTTCAAGATGCATGGTCATGAAGCCAACGGTGATTTTCGTGGCGAAAGATTGGTTATATTTGTCGGACGGTCATCCTGCACACTCCGTGACTTCGATCGCGAAGTCACCGATCAACCAGCGATCGACCTACTCCGCCCGTTCCCCACCGGCGAGATGGAGGACTTCGAGGTCTCCATCTTCAAGAACAACTCGCCCGAGTTGCTCCAATCCTGAGTTAAGATTCAGCTACATTTAAGATTCAGCTACCGATCAACAACCGATAGGAGCGCTCTTTGAGCATCAGGTCTGCGGACTTCGTCTTGTTAGTGGGTGCGAACCCTTACCGTGACCGTTTAAGTGATCGTTTTGGTGGCGACCCGTGGCCAACCCTCGTCTGGACATCGACTTCCTTGAAACGGCAGAAGGCGGGGTCTCCTCCGAAGAATCCGGCATCCGCGGTAAAGTCCACATCGGAGGTCAGCGTTTTAGTAAGCCATCCCGCCGGGACTATCGTTTTGCCGTCGCAACCGGCAAGGACCTCCTGAGGTCCCTTCGCCGCCCCGAAACGGAATGTCATTCCGGCGAGTCCGTGGATTCGAACTCCATCCATTCCGACCTTTACCCACTCGCTCGCCTGGGCCGGAGTTTTCGAGCTCACTGGAGGAAGGGTGACGACAGCTGTCGTTGTTGGAAGTGCGGTCACTGGTGGCAGGATCATAGTAGATGTTGCTACGAGGGGTGCGCGCGACTTTCCGATCGCGCTGCCGGGGTCATACGCGCCCACTACGCTGAGCTCGGCGCGGGGTGTGAACGGGCTCATGGCCGCGTCGACTGCATTGAAGCGCGGAGGATAGTAGGCGAGCTGCCCGGTCAGTGGCTTCGCTGCGCCGATCGCATTCGAGTTGGCGTATGGCACCAGATTCGCATCGACCGGATAAACGTTGTATGAAATGAAGTTTGCCGGAACGAAGCCGCCGAGGTTGCGGTTGATCGGACTCAGGCTCCAGCCGTCAATGTAGTCGTAACTTGTATTGACGCCATTCTGAAAGAGACCTCCTCCCGACCAGCCTGTGGGTTGAACATTCGCTGTGGCAGTCACCTGACCGGGCGCGACGACGTTCGCCCCAAAACTCATCAGTGCGTGGCCATAGAGTCCGAACGGAGCGCAGGTGTAAGCACACTTCGAGTTGTCTTTCCACGAGATGATGTTGTTTTGCAGAAACGCCCGCGGCCACACCGAGGGAAGATATTGCTCGTCTGGATTGTCTCGAGCTCCGAGCCGTGTGTCCTCGTAGAAGAACTGACCGCCAGTGAGCGCGTCTGGCGTCACAGTGAAGGTGTTGAAGGCGTAGAAGGCCTGCGCGGAATTGTCGAGGCCGATGGTGTTGTGCGTTGTTGCGATCCCGAGGAACTTCGCGCCCTTCGAGGTGGACTGATAAGCGTTCGCGATCGTGAACTCAGAATTGGAGTGCTCTTCGGTTACGGCCGCAAACCAGTCCACGCTGCCAAAGGCCCCCGCGCAGGCCGGTGCCGTAGAGTAGGTCGTGCCGCAATCCTTCGCGCCCTGGTAGCCCCAATACTCGTCAGGGAGGATGTAGTTGTAAGCATCCTGAATTTCCGAGTGACCGCCGGGGCCGGAGGCCGTGTTCATGCCTGCCTGCGGCACCAAGCGGTTGTACATGTGGAAGCTGCGCGTCCCGCGATCGGAGTAGGCTGACGTCCCTTCGCCCAAAGGCACCACGCCGTCCTGCAGGTTCAGAAGCACCGTATCGCGGAAGGCCTGCAAGTAAAACATGTGTTCGGTCGACTGGTGCGCGATGCCATAGCCGATCGCATGATTGCCTTCGTAAAAGGTGTCGAGAGTGCAGGCCGGCCATCCACTTTGCTGAGGATTGCAGTCGTCAAAGAAAGGCGTCGCTACATTCTCAGCATAAACACCAAGAACTGACCAATACTGGATCCCGAATGGCCGCAAGCCCATCGACGCGCCCCAGGGCTGCGTCGCTCCGCTCTGGTCTTTGTAGCAGTGCCCAATCGTGACATTTCGGATATGGATTCCGGCGATGGTGACGTGGTGAAACGGCTTCACCTTGCCATCATTGACCTTCGGGCCAGCGTTGATGCCGCTCACCGAGATCAGCCCATAGGGCGCTACGATATAGGGCGAGGTCCATGCGTTCGTCGTGGCATTATCTGCGTCCACGATCGGCAGCTCCCCTGTCGTTGGGTTCGGAATACCGCAGAGATGGAAAGCCGGATGACGATGATCCCACGTGCCAGACGTGGGCATGTTCACCTGGATGTGGTTGTGATACTCAGTAGGATGTCCGGGCAGGCCTTCGTTGTGCAGGCGCACCTGCAGGGGTCCGGCGAAGCTTTGCGGAATGCTTAGCAGGTCCTTGTATTGCTGCGAGGGACCGACCTCCATCACGTTCGCTGCCGCGACGGCATCGATGTCGCAGGGAACCTGCTCGGCCTTATCCGGATTGGATGTCGGAGGGATCTTGGGCGAGACCCACACCGCCAGCTTGTCACATGCGCCCGCGGAGTGGTCGACATGCGGGCAGCCTGTGATCTCGTACTGTCCGCTCACCGTACCTGAGAAAAAGATCGGCTGCGGAAACGTTGCGAACTGAAGCGAAGCATCGGCTCCAGCTGGAGCCGAAGTGATCATCCAGTCGATCATCTGGTTCGTATTTCCGAAGACCTGGCCGACCAACGGAACGTATCGATTCTTGAAGACCTGTCGATAGCCGGGCGAGACGTGCGCGACTCCCTGGAACGGCGCGCCGCCGCCATTCGCCGCTACGATGTAGTGAAAGACGGCCGTCTGCTTTGGATCCGCGGCAAGCGTGAACTTCACGTCGAACATGATCGAGGAGAGAATCAGCAGGTTGCTCTGCTGGATGGACCCGGTAGTCGACGTCACGCCGGGCGTCGGACCCACGGCGAAGTTCACATGGCTAGGCGCGCCTTTCAGCACGGGATGCGCAACGAGGCCGGTGTCGGCAGAGCCGTCCTGCGTGTAGAGCCGGAAGGTCTCGGTGCCGGCCGTCGTAGTGATCTCCCACGTGCCATCGCCGGTCCAATGCGGCCCCTCGATCTTTTGGAGGATCCCGGTGCTTTCGGTGCCGCCACCTGTCGTGCCATCGTTGACAGTGAAAGTCGATGCGGTCGCAGTTACCACCTTCCATGGCCGCTGCGAGAAGTTCTGCCCTGCCGAAGTCATCTTTCGGATGTTCACGACATCCCCAGGCTCGAGGTGATTCGCTGCGGTGAAAATCACCACGTTGCCATTGCCCTTCCAAGCGGTGATCGAGTCGGTCTCTGCGATCGGGGTGACGTAGGCGTTACGATCTGAACCCGCCAGCACCGTCCAGGGATATCCGTACTTGCTCTGCTGTGGAACAAGCAGCGAAGCTGTCTGAGCACCCAGCGAGGGCGCGAGAAGACAAGCGAACAGAATGATGGAGAGCTTCTTCATCATGAGACTTACCGTCGATCTTATTGGAGCACGATGGTGGATGAAATAAATCGCATGGTCTGCACTTATAAAATTTGCTGGTCTTGCCGGCTCCACCCAGACCGAGACCATTCACTCTGAAGTAATGCACGAACGGAGACTTGGATCGTGCAGTTCGATGTCTGAGAGGAGCTGCAAGTGCATCGGCTGGGATGCCTAAGGCTTCGGAACGCTCGTCTTATAGGCCTGCGAGTAGACGCCGTTTTGAGCGTTGTCTGACTTTTTAGCGGAAGAATTGGGTGTCTCCTTTTCGTCCTTCTTGGCAGCCTTGGCTTTATCTTTGCTGGCTTTGGAATCGGATTTCGCCGGGCTCGGCTTATCGTGATGCTCAGTCGTCTGAGTGGAAAGTGTGGATTGAGCGAAAGCCGCTCCGAACGAAACTAATGTGAAGGCGACGAAAAGGCGAGCAGTTTGCATAGGAACACCCATACAGTGTGAGATGCACAATCTGATTGGTGCACACTATCTGGCTCAAGAGCTACGGGTCCTAGGGTGAGTGAACTGCTAGTACTGCGCTGGAGTGACATCGACTTCGACGTCGGTGTCATTAACGTACAGCGCGGCATCGTTTACACCGTTGTCGGTCAGCCGAAGAGCGACTCTTCCAAGAGTCGCATGCTTCTCGTTGTTCCCGTGCTCGATTCAATGGCACAGTGGCGACGTCATACGCCCTACGCTTCTCTGGAAGACCGGGTCTTTGCCAGTCCAAGAATGAAAGGCAGGAAGCCATAAAGGGCCAACCCCTGGTTGCGAATCATCTCAGGGTCGCAGCGGCAAATGCCGGAATCACGGAACCAGGTGGTTAGCATAGATTCCGCAGATCAATCTCCGGCTGGCTAGTCGATAACGATGAAAACGTGAAGGTGACGCAGGATTGATGCGACATGCTCAGTCAAAAACGACCTTGGGCTCAACGCAAAGGAGCCACACCGTCGAAGCGGCGAGTCCATGAGCGAATCGTTGACTGCCTCTTGGCCGTTGCAAACAAAAACACAACCTGAACAACGCGCCTGCTCGGGTCGAATCAGCGAACTACTTGGGTTGAGCTTGGCTACCCGTTTTCGGGAAAACCGTAAGCCTTTTAGAAGTGGTGGCCAAAGACGGGATCGAACCGCCGACGCCGGCCTTTCAGGGCCGCCTAGCAAGCTATTAAGTGGTCTGGAATCTGCGGATATGATTGAGACGATTAGCGTTGTTGCCTCCCTGATTTTAGGATGGTTTAGGACCATTTTGGGATGATTTCGACCGTACGATGGGTCGTGTATTGGTCGTGCGATCCCCGTCAATCATTGGATGGGCCGACACCAATTAATGCTTACTTAGGGCAACCGAGTCCCGACTGGTTTAAAAGCAACCATCCCCTCTCTAGGCGATTCAGTGCTCGATTGTGGGTAATTGGCGATTACCGATTACTACATAGCATAAACAAACGGTTTATACACAATTTCGCGTGTGAAAGCATTCAGAAAGCTGGAAGTTGTTAGCACTCAATTTTTTTATTGACGGAGTTAGACAATTACATATAAAAGTATCCGCGCTAGAAAAAATCGAAATTTGCTTGAAGAAAGTGGTGTTCGATAGGAATTGTCGGCGCGAACAAAACCCCTATTGCGAAGTTCCTTCCCGTTATGCGTTTTCCGGCACGTTTTCGAAGATTCTAAGTAGGCAAGACCATAACCTGCGTCGTTTCAATGCGCTGATTTAAAATGTATACGTAGTCATTTTGAGAGGTTTTATGAAATCTTGCCGTAACTTCACTTTGCCAACAATCGCAATTATTTGTCTTGCAGTTTCAGGACGAGCACAAACCTCCAGCGGCACGATTAGTGGGCACATCGTCGACCAAACCGATGCAGTTGTCCCCAGCGCAGAGGTGAAACTGATCAATCAGCAGACGGCTGTCATGGTATCGACGCAGGTTCGGTCGAACGGAGACTTTATCTTCTCGAACGTGCAGCCTGGGACATTCACGGTCATTGTCCAGGCAAGGGGCTATAAGGAGCTGCGCAAGGTGAACCTGCAGTTGAGCGCCTCGCAGGTTCTTTCAGCCGGCACCTTCACCCTCCAGATCGGCGAAGTCTCCCAGTCCGTTACCGTGTCTGCGGAGATTACGCCAATCCAGAACGGTAGCTCTGAGCGTTCTGGTGTATTGGATAGCAAGCAGATCGACAATCTGCTTGCTGTAGGGCGTGATGCCATGTCTTTCGTTCGCGTGTTGCCGGGGGTAGTGGGGAGCGGCGGCAGTTCAAGCCTGGGAACTTCCAACACTCCGACCATCAATGGCGTAAACAGCGAGTACAACTCGGCCACAATTGACGGTGTTACGGGCAATACCCGCGGCTTGTCTACCCTGGACACGCCAGTCAACCTTGATGCCGTCCAGGAAGTTACGGTGATGGCGTCGAATTATCAGGCACAGTACGGAAAGACTGCTGGCGCAAACATCAATTTCGTCACGAAGAGCGGCACGCAGCAATTCCACGGCGGAGTCTATTATTACTTCCGGAACGAAGCTTTGAACGCCAACGCTTACTTTACAAAATACAACGGCAGCCTGGTTCGCCCTCGCTACCGCTTTAATACCTACGGTGGCACAATTGGCGGACCAATCTACTGGCCGGGCCACTTCAATGTCGCCAGAAATAAGCTGTTCTTCTTCGTCTCTCTGGAGAACTCGCCGATTACCTCTCCTGATGGCCTGAAAACATACAAAGTTCCGACGGCGCTCGAGGTAAATGGCGACTATTCGCAGAGCTACAATCAGGGAAATGCCATACAGGATTCTGCACACCTGATCCGTGTCAAAGATCCGACCTCCAGTAGCGCCTGCCCTGTAAACTCTGCGACACCTGGCGCAGGGTGCTTTCCGGGCAACGTAATTCCCGCGAGCCGGATCAACACGCAGGCACAAGCGCTTCTAAAAGTTCTCTACACCAATACCCTTGCATTGAATCCTGGTTTTGCCGTGAATAACCTCGCTACTACCAACAATAACTACAACTACGCCACGAACTATTCTGGAGACAAGCCGGTCAATCAAGAGATATTCCGCATTGATTATTTTCCTACTGAGAAACTGCACATGTTCGGTCGGGTTAACTTGGAATCGGTCAATAACAATAGCTACAGCTCACCCGCGAACAATCTTCCTTGGCTGATGAAGGTAAACTACAAGACCTCCAACCCGAACTTTGCTTTCAACGTCATCTATACCTTCAGTCCTACGCTTGTGAACGAGTTGAATCTGGGAACGGCGGGATGGAACGAATCGCAGCTCTATGACCCAGCAGACCTGGCGAAGGTCCAATTAAGTTCTACCGGGTATAACATTCCTGCACTTTACCCTGGCGTCAATCCGTTGAACCTGTTTCCCAGTGTGAGTTTTGGCCTCACGAACTCTGCGAACTTTGGTTGGGATAGCCGCTTCCCCATGGGAAACAAGGTCAGGTCATACAGTGCGACGGACAATATGACGAAGATCATCGGATCGCATACTTTGAAGTTTGGTGTCGACGCGCAGACCGACTCCTACCTGCAGGTCAACCACAACCGCGTCGGCAATTTCTCCTACGCTCGTGACGCCAACAATCCAAACGACAGCAACTACGCCTATTCCAATGCCATGCTAGGGAACTTCGACACAATGACCGAAGTGACGGCATTGGTCAATTACAAGCCACGCACCAATACGCTTGAGTGGTACGCGCAGGACCAGTGGAAGTTGAATAACAAGCTGACTCTTGACTATGGCATGCGCTTCTCGTGGGCGATGGCTCAACGGCTGTCAGCGGGCAATAACTTCGCTCCGGAGCTATATAAAGCTTCAAGCGCGCCACTTCTTTACCAGCCGACGACTAAAGATCCAAAGACAAACCTGCCTCGGGCAATTGATCCGACTACTGGTGCATTTGTACCGGGGGCATGGGGAGGGCTCTTTGTTCCCAATACCGGCAATCTTCAGAATGGCATCTTGAACGTCAATACACCTGGTTATCCGCAGGGGACGCTTTATGGTAACGGAATCATCTATGCCCCACGTATTGGCTTTGCTTACGATCCATTTGGTCAGGGGAAGACGGTCATTCGCGGAGGCTACGGCATCTTCTACAACGTTCGTGCGCGCTCTGGGCAGTCGGGCGACATGACGAATAACGCACCGACAACCAACTCTCCGACGCAATATTATGGCAACCTTGACACCTTCCAGAACGCGGGGTCGTTGAGCGGACCCTACACGATAGGCCATGCCATTCCGCTCCATGCCCCCGTTGTCTCCACTATGAATACCAGCCTGGGTATCCAGCAGATGGTAGGCGCGGGTGTTGTTCTTGATGTAGCGTACGTCGGCACCTTTGGCAGGCATCTGAGCAACTACACTCCCATCAATACAGTTCCGTATAACTCCCAGTTCTTTTGGTCGAGTCAGAGTCCCGCCGGCGGGGTTTTGCCTGACAACTTCTTCCGTCCTTATCCCGGGTTCGGAACAATCAACATGCAGTATTTCAACCTCACGTCAAACTACAATTCCTTGCAGGTTCGCGCGACCAAACGCTTTTCCAAGGGGCTGGAATTTGGTGTGGCATATACGTGGTCCAAATCGATGGACTACGGTTCGTGTCAGACGGCTTCGACCCAGTCGGCCTCATCTTGCTCTGAAGCTTACAACGTTACCGTCGCCAACTATCAGAATCTCCGTACCTGGAACTACGGGCCTGCCAGTTTCGACATAAGGAACAACCTGGTCGCGAATTATCTCTGGAGCCTGCCCAAGGGAAGCAGCGTCTGGAGCAACTTCGTGACTCGTGCCGTGCTCGATAACTGGCAGATCTCGGGCATTGCCTCGTACCTCAGCGGTACGCCAGGTGGAATTCTCCTCAAGACAAGCAATAGTGCGAATATCACCGGAGGCGGCGATGGTGCGCGGGTTAATCTCTCAGGGAACCCGATGCAAGGAGCTCCACGCACTTTCAATCAGTGGTTCAATACTAGTGTCGTTAGCGCTCCTGTTGCGGGTGTGGCGGCCACGAGCTCAACCAGCGGATACACGCCAGGCGATCCTGGCAACGCCCCGAAGGTGAATTACTATCTTCCCGGTTATACCAACTTCGACACGGCGCTGTTCAAGAACATACCCATCGAAGGCAAGTTGACCGTGCAGTTCCGCCTGGAGACGTACAACACCTTCAATCACACGCAGTTCAATTCGCTTAATAATACGGCTACGTTTGCGACCGCAGCCAGCAAATCCAATCCCAACCCGGCTCAAACCGATGCAACTTTTGGTAGATTCAATGGCGCGAACAATCCCCGCTATCTTCAATTAGCGCTTCGGGTCAACTTCTAACTTCTAATTAAGTAAGACTCGACGCCGCGCATCCATTCTGACGCGGTGTCGAGCTTGTGCTTGTAATCAGGAGATTAGGAAGATATTCGCGCTAGCTAGAAGCGCTTCTTCGACTGCTCGTTCATGATGAGGAATGCTTCCAAGCAATGAAAGTCGTTCGCGCTTTTTGGACGAGTGAAATATAGCTGCAGGTCTCCCAAGTCTGTTCCTTCGCAGATGCGGGCAATATACGCGTAGCCCTTTATCGCGAGACAGCGTGGTTGTCGCGACCATGCCTCTCGATCAGTCGAAATGTTTCTGTATGCCTGTAAGTGCCCTCGCGAACGCAGCCCGCACAGTGAAGCGAATCGTCAGGCAGACTCCGAATGGGTTTCGTCTGCTATCAGGCTCATGCTGGCTGTCTCTTTGGTTAGGGCAGATTGGATGAATTAGTCGCGTAGTTTGACAGCTTTTTGCAGGGCACCATCCTGAAAACTCGTTGGCTTGGTAGCGAGAGATATGTCGCCGCCGTCTATGGTAATACGCTCATTCTCTGCACCCTCAACCTGCAGAAATACTGCTGCAGGCGTTAGTAAGCGAGGTGCCGTGACCAGCACCTGTTTGCTGTCGATCATGCGCACCACGGCCTCAGCGCCAGGATTTCCGTCGACGCTGATTCCATTGACCGCTGCATCCGTCACTTTGTCAAAGATCACGGCTGGCCGCAGGTCAGGCGAACTCACTCGCAGGCGAAGGTTCTGCACGGTGAGCCCGTGAACTCCGCGTGCATACAGGCCATAGGCTGGCATCGGCCCAAGCATGAAATATTCACCGGCAATCTCCGGTAGCTTGCGCCTCGCGCCATCCTCGACGGTTCCACCGCCGCCGAAGGTGAGATTGATGTCTTCGAGCGAGATATTCTCCATCGTTGCCCCTCCGACACAGTTGAACGCGATGCACGACATCTTCTCGCCCGGATTGACGGAACTGGTTACCTCCGCCTCCGAAAGCTGTGCGGGGTTGGTTGTTACATTGCCGTGGATGTGGCTGAAGGAGATATTTCGCATAACTGCAGGAGTTGTGGTTCCTGGAGGCGCTCCCGTGCTCATGTCATCCTTTGCCGCGGCAGGGGCGTTTTCAGGAGCCACCGCTCGACGAGGCCCGACTCCTACGTGGATAGGTCCTGTAACGTTGTCCAGAACAAGATTCGAGAAAGCGATGTTTTCGTACCGCGAGCCGGGGTTCCCTTGAAATTTAATCGGGCAACCATATACCTCGTAGAGCACGCAGTTTGATATAGAAATGTTCTGCGCGAAGCCGCCTCCAAAGCGGAAGACAGACCACCTCGTACTGAAGATGCTGTTAGTAATCGTCACGAACTTACAGCTTCCAAATAAAGCGCAGGCGTCGTCCTGTGCGAGAACGATGCAGTTGTTCACCGTCAGGTGTTGTGTGCTGATGAAGTGGAATCCGTCGTTGTTGCCGTTGACGCGATTGTGGATATAAAGACTATCCATGTGCACACGCTTGCTCTGGATTACGCGGATGCTGTGGTACGCGCAGTCGATGAGATCCACATTGCGGACGGTAAGGCCTTCGCAACGATATGCCAGCAGATGATAGGGACGGCTCGCACCGCCGATTCCGCTGGGGGGCTTTGTGCCACGTACCTTCGAATGAAACTGCGCTCCCTGTCCATCGATTGTGCCGGGCCCTTCAACCGTCACATTCTTTGCATTTACGGCAAACAGGAGCGCCCAGTTGCCGTCCACAAGCGTCGTGTCCCCGCTCAAAGGAATTGCATCGACGGCGTGGTATTGCTTTCCGTCAGCGCTGCCCAACAGCTTGCCGCCGGCGGCGATACGCAGCGTGACATTGCTCTTCAACTCAACAGTACCAATTTGAAAGACTCCCGCAGGGACCAGAACCGTGCCGCCGCCATCGCGTGTGCAGGCATCCATTGCCGCTTGTAGGGCAGCGGTATCCAGCGCTTTCCCGTCTCCCTTTGCTCCAAATGTGCGTATGTTGTAGACGCGCGTACCCCGATCGCTCGTCACTGTTCCGCTATGTTGCGATGCCTGGGCCTCCAGATTGTCAGGCCGCACCATGCTAAGAGCTGCTGCGGCAGCCACTGCGCTGGCCGGCGCCTGGCTCAGCCATTGTCGTCGAGTCACAGAACTACGCTTCGTTTCACCGATGGAGTATTCAGTTGTCAATTTGTGCCTCGTAGAGAATGGAAGAGATAGAGGTGTTACCTGAACCGTGTCAATGATGTGCAAAACACCTTAAATGTATCCGTATACAATAGTCAACAAAGATACACTGGCGACACTATCAAAAAGCATTAGGTTACTTACTTCTTGATGTCCTTGCAGCACCAGGAGCCAAAGCCCATTTATGGACATGCGTGACATCGCGAAACTCGCAGGAGTTTCCAGTGCGACCGTATCCCGCGTCATCAACGATTCCAATCTTGTCCGACCCAAGACCGCCGAGCGTGTCCGAAAGGTACTCCAAGAGACAAAATTCGTCCCTAACGGCAGTGCTACGACGTTGAAGTATGGGAGAAGCAGTACCTACGGCCTCATCATTCCGGATATTACAAACCCCTTCTTTCCGGAGTTCATCCGTTGTTTTGAGGCGATCCTTGTTGAGAAGAACCAGGATATGTTGATGGCGACAACCGACTTCCATGTCTCTCGGATGCAGCAAACCATTCGCCGCATGCTGGTTCGCCAGGTTGATGGTGTAGCCCTGTTGGCCGCAGAGATTGAAACCGAACCTATCGAGTCTCTTCTGCACAGCCGAGTTCCCCTCGTTACCTTGGACCGCCGCATCGTTGGACCTGGACTCAGCGATGTCTCTATCGACTACATGAGCGGCATGCGACAGGCCATCGCTCATCTTAAGCAACATCGCCATCGCAAGATCGCCTACATTGGCGGCTCTCCTGGTTTGACTATCTCCGATCACCGAGTCAATGCCTTCAAGGCTGCTATGACCGAAGCGGGACTCAAAGTTGAACCCTCCTTTATCCGAGTTGGTAACTACCGCATCACCGGTGGTGAGAGCGGCATGTCAGAATTATTAGCCCTCAAAATCCGCCCAACAGCCATTATGGCCACCAACGATCTCACGGCAATCGGCGCTTTACGTGTCATTCATCGCGCAGGTCGTTCAGTGCCGGGACAATTCTCCGTTGTTGGTTTCGACGATATCGAGTTGAGCGATATTGTCCATCCTCCACTTACGACTCTTCGCCTCTCGCGCAACATCCTGGCAGAAGCCTTCTTCAAAGCACTCGAGAGTTGTGGCAAAGACCCACATGCTGTAGGGAAGAGGTATAGAGTGCATACAGAGCTTGTCGTGCGTGATTCGACCGGACCGGTTCCGTCAGCGTAGGTTAACTCAAAGCGTAGTTATCGAAAGATGAAGTTCAGTGCGATGCATGCAATGAGCACTAGTCCGGCAAGCACCAGAGAGCTTGTGGCAATTTTTTCTCTTGCCGGTCTAGTGAAGTAAGTCAACCCGAAAAGGGCATCGATGCTCTTCCTTTTGGTGAATAAGCTCACGAAAACATTTACTGTCAGGCCTGCTGTAAATCCATAAATGGCTCCATAGAAGCTTGCAAGCAGATCGCTTCCATAGTGTATTGCGCCTGTTCTTACTGCAAAGTTGTGGCCCGTTGCGGTAAAAACACCGAGGATCAATCCCCATAGGCCCGCCGCTGGCGTCGCCCAGGTCGTAAACATTCCTAGAAGGAATGATGCAAATAGTGGAGCATCGAAAAGAGAGAAGACAAGTGTCTGGTAGTCCATGAGGTTGCTGAAGTGTAGCGCGATATAGGCGGTCGCCATGCTCAGTCCGCAAGCCACCACCGTGGCAGCACGTCCCATCAATAAATAGTGCTTATCCGTAGCAGTCCTCTGAATGTGAGCGCGGTAAAGATCCTGGGTCCATACGACTGATAGTGCGCTGATATTACCCGCCAATCCAGACATCAAGCTGGCAAGGATAGCGCAGAGTCCAAGTGCAAGGAGCCCGGCTCCGTAGTAGTGATTCATCATCGCGGGAAGTGCCTGATCGAATTGCATCGTCCCGCTTGGTTTGACTATAAGAATTGCTGCCGCTGTTCCCGGAACAACTAGCAGTATCGGAAAACACATTTTGAAGACTGCCGCTATCAGTGGGGTCTTGATCGCATTCTGCAAATTTCGGGCCGTCAACGCCCTCTGGATGATCAGGAAGTCAGTGCACCAGTAGCCAAAGCTTAGAACCGCTCCCAATCCGACAATGACGCCCGTTCGATCAAGCTTTGCGCCCGTCGGATTCATCCATGTCAGTGTCGTCCATATATGAGCCATCTCGTGGGGTAGCCGATTTCTTATTCCGGCAATACCGTCAAAATCGTGAAGGATCTTGTACGTCAGCGGAAGAACTCCCGCAATAGTGAGAACTAGCTGAAGAATCTCGGTATAGATTGTTGCTCGCAGTCCGCCTAATGCTGTGTAACAAAGCACGACAGAGCAGGCAAGAACTGAGACACGAGAAAAGGTCCAGCCCAGGAAGACATGGAGGACCGCAGATATTGCATAGAGACTGATGCCGGCGACTAAAGCCATCCTAGCTGCCAAGCAGCATGAGCTGAACAAATGGGTCGCGTCGTTGTATCGGGCTCTAAGGAAGTCCGGAACCGTTAGTGCCTGGCTCTTGGTGTAGATGGGCATCATAAACAAAGCGAGAAAGACCATCGCTGGTACAGCGCCGATCCAATAGAAGTGCAATGCAGCTAGTCCATACTTCGCACTAGCTGACGTGATCCCGATGATCTCGAGCGCTCCGCAGTTTGCTGCTAGAAGGGCGATAGATGTAACTGAAGCAGGCATCGAATGTCTGGCGTGCAAAAAAGAACGGGAATCCTTCGTGTTCCTGCGCACAACATAGCCTATGAATACAACAGCTACGAGATAGGGAACCAAAATTACTAGGGTCGCGTGTGAGACGGAGAGACTCAAGGCTTCCTGCTTTACTACCAGACGACTTTGGAGGGTGCGTACTGGGTTTCTACGTCACAGGAGGCTTTAGGCGCAACTCTGATTCAGAGAAGTGGAAAATTCGGCAGATTATGCTGCCACGGCATCCTGCCACAGTCTGAACGCAAAGAGTAAATAGATTGGAAAGTAGAGATTTTGGCAAATTCACTTTCAATTAGTGATAACAAGGGTTTAGACCTTATCGAAGGTCGAGGGTGACTTGCACCAACCCGAAAAGAGTCCGTCACGCAGGCCCGACCAAGTGCATATTTCTCGGCCCAGTTAGCTGGGCAAAATCGACCAACAAGGGAGAGCGATGTTCAAAAAGGCTGGCGTCGGCCGTTCCAAAAAAAACCACATCTTGCACATTCTAATGGAGGTTGGACGTCGATTCTCATGAGCACGACAACGCGCGACCCAATACACGACCACATCCAAAAAGTTCCCTGTTGTTCAAGACAGAATTATTTAATCCAAAACACGTAAAAACCTCCCCGGACAGCAATCAACTTGTAATTTATTGATTCTAAATGGCGGTCAGAGATGGGATCGGAGTCCGCTTGGCTTTGTAAAATCTGCAACTTACACATTTCAGATAGCGAATAAAAGGGAGAAAGTGCGAGAATACCCGGTTGCGCTTTCAATTTGCTTGCAAACTCGCGGCAGGGAACCACCCGTCGTTCACAGCCGTGCGACGAAAGGAGCCTCGGATCGACACAGGGGCCGAATCGTAAGTCATCCTCCATCCGTCACCACCACTCTAGTCCTCCTTAAGAAAGTTGCAGGTGGCCTAAAGATCACTGGCTTCTACGTACCTTGCGGAGTATCTCGCCACTCATATCGCTAACGGACAGCCCTCGCTCTCGCGTCAATCTTCGGGCACGATCTGGGCGAGACACCACCGTAGCTATGAAGCAGTTAACAGCACTCAAACGGTTTGACACGCGCTCGTGTCGCAGAGTTAGCTTCCATTCCAACGCTTTACTCAGCGCGCAATACGACATCATCTTTCCACCACGCTGCGGCCGCGCCCTCGTCGAAGCCATCCCTAAATCTCAGTTTGTTGAAGGTCGCTAGCGCCGCACGTGGTGTTACTACCGAGCACGCGGATCTCATCAATCGAAGGCTGGCATACCACATACAACAGGCGGCCTTAATGTCGCATGGCGACTTTGGACAGCTTGGAGTCGACATCTTCAATCCGAGTAAGGCGACCCTACAAAACATTTCAGTTGATCGACATAGCTCCCCTAGAGCTGTGTTCGATCGAAAGCGTTGGCTGTAGTTCGGTCGCATTGATGACCAAAACGTCACTCTCCCCAGAGTGTCCCTCGTTTGTCAGACTAGCCCCTGCACCTGTGCTTCACTTCGCACATCAGCATAGATAGCCGAGCTCGCCATCCAAAGGGCTCGCATCTTCTGACAAACATCCTCAGTTGCATTGCGACCGTTAAAGTAGTTGACGGCTACGTTCATTCCGAGCCCAGCGCCGAGGTAGTAGTGCTAGCTTTGCCGCTACTGATCGTACCGGTCACCAGCAACATTGTGCCGTCGTGTTCGTTGCCAGTGTTCCAGCGCCGCGGTGATCGGATACGTTACCGCAGGTGAGGCAGTCGTCGCCGTCGTCGTCAGGCTGGCGTACCTGAGACCGCGGACGCCTGCGTGTCGCCGTTTACAAACCCGGTAATCGTGTCCGTAAACTCGGGATTTGCCGCTCCATAAGCACGACTGCATCGTTCGCCGTCACCATCAACACCGCCTTGATCACCGTCAGCGTGCTGCTGACGAAGGTGAAGCTGTAATTAACCGAAGACAGCGTACCCATCGCCGTAGTAATCGGATACGTCCCCGCAGGTGAGGTTGGGGGACCGCGTCGTTAGATTGGTTGTACCCCAGACCGCGGATGCTTGCGTGTCGCCGTTCACGAACCCCGTGATGGTGTCGGTAAAGGCAGGATTCGCCGCTCCATCCGTTTGGGCCAGAGTATGAGGCATCTGCCGGTCGTTCGTGAGAAACCGGATTCAGCCGTTATCGATCATAAAATTCCGAATACGCCTGGACTGAGAGCAAAAACCTTGGGCTAGAAGCGCCAGCTATAGCTTTCAGCAGGCTAGATTTCAAAGGAGACTTCCTGCCCATGAGGTCTCATCAATTCCGGAGATGGCGTATCGAGAGACGGTGTAAGGGCGCGGCCTCCGGCTCCGACCCAGGTGCGTGTCCACTTCTTTGAAACGATGCGCATGAAGGCGAGGACGAGCAAGGCGAGTATGCTATAGCCGGCGAATCCTGCGGCGTAGGAGCCTGTGTGTTGTTGTGACTGGCCGAGCAAATTGGGAAGGATGCCGCCACCGAGCGCGCCAATCTCGCCGATCATGCCGCCCGCGACTGCGGTTGTTAGGGGCCAGCGAAGAGGGACCAGCTGGAAGGTTGCGCCGTTGCCCGCTCCAAGGGCGGCGAAACAGAGCATGAAGAGAAGTGGTTGTGATTGTAAGAGACGGTGAGCGAGACGAGTCCGAGAAGACCGGCGATGGCGATAAGAAAGACGACGGAGAGAGTGGTAATTCCGCCGATGCGGTCCGCGAACCATCCGCCGGCGACGCGTGTCAGCGAACCGGTGAGTGTTGCGAGCACGGTCAACGACCCTGCTTGAATCTTCGACACGTGAAACTGCGAATAGAAGAACGAGGGAAGAAATGTTGCGAGGCCGAGGAAACCGCCGAAGGTGATGATGTAGATGAGATTGAAGACCCAGCCGTCCTTTTCGAAGAGGCAGGAGAGATGCTGGCGAAGAGGCTGGTGCTCGATGTCAGGCGGTTCTTTTGCGAAGAGAATCATGACGGCGAGCGGAAGCAGCATCATCAGCGCTGCGAAGCCGTAGACCTGTTGCCAGCCGAAGTGCTGCGCAAGCCGCGGAGCGAAGAGTGCGGCAAGAGCCGTGCCGCTGTTGCCTGCGCCGGCGATACCCATGGCCAGTCCCTTGTATTGCTTGGGGAACCAGCCTGAGCCAAGCGAGAGCGCGACGCCAAAGCTGGCGCCGGCGATGCCGAGCAGAACGCCCATGGCGAGGACGTCGTGGAAGGTGTTGACGAAGAGAAATCCGTAGATAAGCGCGATCACGATGGCGGACATCTCCACGATGGCGGCGTTCTTGCGGCCGATGTATTGCGAGAGCACGCCAAGCGGGAAAGCGCATGAACGCGCCGGCCAGCGTGGGGACGGAGACCATCAGACCGATCTGTGCCGGGGTGAGGTGAAACTGCTCGGAGATAAACGGCCCCATGGCTCCGTTGAGAACCCAGACGGCAAAGGAGAAGTCGAAGTAGAGGAAGGCGCTCAAGAGGGTCGGCGGATGTCCGGATTTGAGGAATGCTTTGAAGTTGGCCATGAGGTTTGGTGGTCTCCGTGTGGATTGTGAGTCTGTCGGAAATGTGTCATTGCTGCTAGTTCCGGGCTTCGTTGCAGAACGGCGATCTCGGAGTTGGACGTGCGTTCGACGCGGACGGCGCACTGCTTGAAGTTGGGCTCGCGCGAGATGGGGTCGAAGGCGCCGAGAGTGACGATGTTGGAGTTGGTTTCGGCGAAGTGAAAGGGCATGAAGACCTGACCCGGAGCGACGATGCCGGTGATGCGAAGTTCGAGGTCGGTGACCGCGCCGCGACGGCTGCGCGACGGTGACGCGGTCGTGCGGCTTGAGCTCGAGGCGTTGAGCGTCAGCGGGATTCATCTCAAGCCATGCGTTGGGAACCATGTCGTTGAGCAGTTCCGACCTGCGCCGTCTTGGTGCGGGTGTGCCAGTGCTCCACGGTGCGGCCGGTGTTGAGGATGAAGTCGTAGTCGGCGTCGGGCTGTTCGACGAAGGGATCGCAGGGAACAGTGTGAAGGCGGGCGCGGCCGTCGGGTGTGGGGAAGATGCCATCGCGGTAGAGAGATGTCGCCGCCCCACTGCAGGCCGCTGGCGTCTTCGATCTGCTGCCAGGTGAAGCTGCGAGTAGTCGCACATGCGTCCGGCGGAGACGCGCTGCCACTCGAGAAAGGCGTCGTGCGTCGACTTCCAGCCGGGATAGAGCTCGTCCTTCACACCCGAGTCGCTCCGCGAGGGCGAGAAAGATGTCGAAGTCGGGGCGAGCCTCGCCGGGAGGCGTGACCGCAGCGATTGACCTTGGAGACGCGGCGCTCGGAGTTGGTGTAGGTGCCTTCCTTTTCTCCCCAGATGGCGGCGGGCAGAACGAGGTGCGGCGAAGTCGCTGGTGGGCGTCGGGTGGAAGCCATCCTGCACGACAAGAAACTCGACGTTGCGAAGAGCGTGCTCGAGAAGCTTGTAGTTCGGGAAAGAGACTGCCGGATTGGTGGCGATGAACCAGAGCGCCTTGATGCGTCCCTGCACGGCAGCTTCGATGATGTCGGGATAGGCGAGGCCGCGTGCGGTGGGAATGCGATCGACGGGGATGTTCCAGATGCGCGCAAGATCTTCGCGGTCTTCTGGCGATGTCGAACTTGCGATAGCCCGGCAGCGATGAGGTAAAGCCGGACTCGCGCGTGCCCATGGCGTTGCACTGGCCGGTAATGGAGAAAGGCGCGGCGCCGGTGCGGCCGATGTTGCCGGTGATCAGCGCGAGGTTGTTGATCGCGGCGACAGTGACCGCGCCCTGCGTCGAGTGGTTGACGCCCATGGTCCAGCCGATGAAGGCGGCCTTGGCGTGGCCGTAGAGGCGCGCGACTTCGATGATCTGTTCTTCGGTGAGCCCGGTGATGGCGGCGACGTGTGCGGGTGTGAAGGTGGCGACGAACTCTGCGAACTCCTCAAAGCCGGTGGTGTGCGCGTCGATGTAGTCGCGATCGATGAGACCTTCGCGGATAAGGATGTGGGCGATGCCGTTGAGCAGAGCGATGTCGGAACGCGGCTTGACGGCCAGATGAATGTCGGCCATCATCGCGGTCTTGGTGACGCGCGGATCGACGACGATGAGCGTGCGCGGCTTTGTTCCCGGTGAGGTGCGGTCCACGCGGTGGCAGAGGATGGGATGGTTGTCCGCGATGTTGGCGCCGATGAGAAGGATGACGTCTGCGGTCTCCATGTCGGCATAGGAGCCGGGCGGGCCGTCGGAGCCGAAGGAGAGCTTGTAGCCGGAGACAGCGGAGGCCATGCAGAGCGTGGTGTTGCCGTCGTTGTTGCGAGTGCGGAAGCCGAGCTGGACGAGTTTGCCAAGGGTGTAGAACTCTTCGGTGAGGAGCTGGCCGGTGCCGACGACGCCGAGCGCCTCGTTGCCGTGGCGCTGCTTGAATATCGCGAATGCGGTCGACCATCGTGTCGAGTGCTTCGTCCCACGAGACGGGCGTGAGGACACCGTCTTTACGCAGCAGCGGCTGTCTTGCGCGGCCCGGGGCGTCGAGAATGTGGTGTTCGCGTGAGGCCCTTGGGGCAGAGCTTGCCGCGGTTGACAGGGTGATCCGGATTGCCGCGAACCGCGACGGCCTTGTTGTCCCGAATGCCGACCAGCATGCCGCAGCCGACCGAGCAGTATCCGCAGGTGGTCTTGACCCAGTGCTCGGCGACACGCGACTCGGAGATATGGCCGTAGACTGGGTCTTCGGCATAGGCGTACTTCTCCTGCGCGTGTCGATGCCGGCAAGCCGCTTGAGGCGAGTTAGAAGCGAAGGGCTCATGCGTGCACCTGCCTGACAAAGGTGAGGCCATGTTGAGAGGAACGACGGAGACAAAGAAGAGATAGCGCGCGGTGATGACACCCGCGAGCGCAACCGGCAGCGCGAGCGAACGGCTGGCCCGCGAGCGAGAGAAGGACTGCAAGGCCGACGAAAGCGAATGAGACGAGGAAGGTTCCGCGGAGGTTATACGTGTTGAGAAGCGACGCTGATGCCCGGCGCTCATAGACGTCAGAGTGGTGAAGGCGCACAGTGCGAACGATGTGATTGAGCATCCACAACGCTGAAGCAGAAGATCAGCGGCCACACAGGGAAGGCTGTCCCTGGTGTGCGGGAGACCGACGGAAGAAAGTACTGGCAGATTCGCGTAGCGCGTTAGTGACGTGGAACAGAACGCGGAACCGCGGCACAGCCGAGAAACGCGGCGCTGAGGAGAAATCGATTGGCGTGTGCGGCATGTTCCAGGCCGGTCGCGCAGGAACAAGATAGATGTGCGCGCTGGCGAGGATGCCCGCGATTCCAAAAGCAGGGCGCAAGGAATTGCAGACGCCGCGAATGCAATGCTGACGAATGGGAGGTTGTACGCGGCGGTCAAGCCAGGCATGCGGCAGTGAGTGCTGACGAGAGCGGCGAAGAAGAGCCCGAAGAGCAGAACTTCGCGCGAGAGCCAGGAGCGGCGCCACATCTTGAGCGCGCGCCAGGCGTAGGCGGGACGGCCGAGATGCAGCACGGAGATGTTGAGCGTGAAGGCGGTGAGCAGCAAGGATGAGGGTGAGTGCGATGGGTCCTGCGTGTCGCTGAGAGCAGAGCGACCGCAAGCGTTCCCGCGGACAGTTGGATCAGCGAAGTCATCCAAACGAGCGACCAGTGCGGATGTTCCGGGCGAAGGGTTTCGATGTCGACACGCTCGAGGCTCGCGATCGCGTCCTGGGGAAGCGTGATGCGAGTGGTCGAAATGGTGTGGCCGGCATTGGCATGCCAGGCGCGTTTGCCGCGGCATAATCGCTGCGCCATTCCAGCTGGTCGACGATCTCGATCTCGATGGCGTTTTCGGGGCAGGCGTTGACGCAGGCGGGTTCGAGACCAGCGGTAAGGCGGCCATGGCACATGTCGCATTTGCCCACGACGCCGCGCTCGGGATTGAACTGCGGGACAGAGTAGGGGCAGTTCCAGACGCAGTACTGGCAGCCGATGCAGGCATCGGCGGAATGCAGCACGATGCCGGTGACTGGATCTTTTTTGTAAGCATCGACCGGGCAGCCCTTGAGGCAGTCGGCGGCGAGGCAGTGGTTGCAGCCCATCGAGAGATAGTAGCGAGCGGTGTCAGGCCAGGTGCCGCCTTCGATCTCGCCGACGCGCCGCCAGCGAATGTCGGCGGGATTTCCGTTCTGCTCGTTGCACGCGACCTCGCAGGAGCGGCAGCCGATGCACTTCGTCATATTGAAGTGAAAGCGATATTGTTCGCCCGGCAGAAGCTGGCGTGTCGGGAATGAGAGAGGTCTTTGACTTCTGCCGGGCGATTGGCGGCAAGAACTTCGAGGCCGTTCTCCGTCAGACGCACGATAGGGCTCGTGTGAGTCGGAGCTGTGCGAGTTCGTGGAGGGGAGCGGCATAGTGCACTTCCTTCGCTGAGTACGGGCTTCGAGAGAGCGATCTAGTAGACGTCGCGGTGGTAGCGGTGCTGATCTTTGAGCTGCTGGACGTATTCGGCTGGCGGCTTCGCGGGCGCAGTTGCCGGTGTTTCTCGACGATCGTGTGCAGCGTGGCATCGACATCTTTCGCCATGCGGGAGGCATCGCCGCAGACGTAGAGGCTGGCTCCGTCTTCGAGCCAGCGGAAGAGTTCGGACGCCTGCTCAAGCATGCGGTCCTGCACGTAGATCTTGTGGTCCTGATCGCGCGAGAAGGCGAGATCGAGCCGGGTGAGATGACCGTCCTTGTGCATCGACTCCAAGCTCTTCGCGGTAGAGAAAGTCGGTCGCGGCGGAGCGTTCGCCGAAGAAGAGCCAGTTGCGGCCCGTGTGATTGCGAGCGCCGGCGCTCATGAAGGAATGACGAAAGGGCGCGATGCCTGTACCGGGCCCAATCATGATGATGGGAGCCCCGGGATCTGGATGGAAGACGGAAGCGCTTGTTGGGCTGAATGTAGACGGGAAGCGATTCGCCGGTGCCGGTGCGGTCGGCGAGCAGCGTGGAGCAGACGCCGCCGCGTTCGCGATTGTGCGAACGATAGCGAACGACGGCAACGGTGGTATGAATCTCGCCGCTGTGCGCAGACGGGCTGGAAGAGATGGAGTAGAGACGCGGCGTGAGACGTGGCAGCATGGCGACCAGGTCGGCAGGGTCGCGAAGAACGCCAGGGTAATCGTGCAGGAGGTCGATGAGACCGCGGTCGTAGGTGTACTTCTCAAGATGAGCCTGCTGCTCGGGTACGAGAAGATTGAAGAGCGTTTGGCATTGGCCGATGGTTGCGTAGGCCTCGATCATCTTGCGGGTGAGCCGCGTGATCTGCAGGTGGTTGAGAAGAGCATCGTGCAGAGTTGTCGCTCCGGCTTTGGGGAGCTGGACGGAGACTGATCCGCTGAAGTTGAGGGCATGGAGAATCTCCTCGACCAGGCGAGGATCGTTTTGCGGAATGACGCCGCAGGCATCGCCCGCTTCGTAGCGTGACATCCGAGCCACTGATGTTGAAGGCGAGATGAAGCGTCAGCTTGCTCGAGACATCGCAGGTGAGGGGACGCTTGTCGATGAGCGGCGCGAGATAAGGGTTATCGCGAGTGTGCGCGGAAGCTGGTGGCTGCCGATGGCCCCGACGAAACGAGGGCGATGGATGAAGATGGCGTGGTGCGAGCCGGGCGAGTTGCAACGATCTCATCGATGCGAGGAGTAGAGCGCGGTCTTCCATTGAGCGAACGCTTCGTCGAGGTCGATGTCGCAGTCAACACGATCGCAGATGCGGGTTCCGGCGAGGGCGGCCAGCTTATTGTCGAGATCCACGCCAAATTTGCAGAAGTGCTCGTAGTTGGAGTCGCCGAGAGCGAGGACGGCATAGGATAGGTTTTCGCAGCATGGAAATCGTTCGAGGCAGAGCTGCTCATAGAAGGGTCGGACGCCGTCCGGCGCTTCGCCTTCGCCATATGTGCTGGCGATGATGATGGCATAGCGCTCTGCGATGAGCGCGGCCGGAGTGTAGCCCTCGAGCGAGTGCAGCGAAGCAACATGGCCTTTGGCCTTGAGCTCTTTCGCGACTTTGCGCGCAAGGCCTTCCGCGGTGCCGGATTGCGAGGCGTAGAGCACAGCGATCTTGAGCGAAGGTGGAGGATCCGCTGCAGCGGTTGCTGGCTGGGGCGGTCGAGTAGATGCCGGCAAGAAAGCCATTGAGCCAGTTTCGCTGTTCGGGAGTGAAGGGCGCGTTGTCTGGAATGAAGGGAACGGTGTGCATGGCTATGCGTTCTCCTGATTGCAGAACGATTGCAGTGTGGCGATGTCGTGACGTCGCGTGAACTCCAGAAAGGTCTCGTCGGATTTCGCGGCTGGCAACGTATGCCTGAAGCAGCCGTTCCAGCTTAGGCGCAAGATCCGCTGAAACGAATGGCGGAGATCAGTTCGCGGGCGAGACCCTGGTCATTGTCGGCTCCGCCGCCGATGAGGACCTGGTAGCCCTCTTCGCCGCCGACCTTTACTCCCATCAGGCCGATGTCGCCGATGTAGTGCTGTGCGCAGGAGTGGTGGCATCCGGTGACGTGCAGGTTGACAGGTTGGTCGAGAATGGGAAATGCGCTTGTCGAGATGATTGGCGAGCGCGACGGCGTGTGATTTAGTATCCGCGGCTGCGAAGCGGCAACCTGGTTGCCGGTGCAGGCGACGGTTCCGCTTAAGACGGTGCCGGCTTTGTAGCCGAGCCCTGCGGCGAGGAGCGCTTGCTTTGCTGCTTCGACGTGTTCCGTTGCGATATTTGGAATGATGAGGTTCTGCCATACGGTGAGACGAAGTTCGCCGGAGCCGAAGTCGGTCGGCGATCTCTGCAAGAGCACGCATCTGCGCCGCGGGTAATCGGCCTACCGGAATCGAGACGCCGATGTAGTGAAGACCCGGCTGAGATTGCGCGTGGATGCCGAGGTGCGCCGCACGGTCAATTGCTCTGCGCGGCTCGCACTCAGATGCAGCGACACGAATGAGCGGCAACGCCAGAAGCTTTTCTGTCTCTTCGAGGAAACGCTCGATACCCCAGCGGTCGATAAGGTATTTCAGGCGCGCCTTCTTGCGATCGGTGCGATCGCCGTGCTGACTGAAGACGCGGATCATCGCGGCGGCGACGGCTACAGTCTCGTCCGGACGCAGCAACAGCCCCGCAGTCAGTAGCAAACTGGCGATGCCCGGTGATACCGCATAGCAGAACGCGGAAGTAGATGCCTGGCGGGAATAGCTGCGGCCCTTCGGTTACGCGAACAGCCACGAAGCCGATGTCGTTGGTGTCGGCAAGAACCGAGATTGAACCGCCATTGTCGAAGGCGATGTTGAACTTGCGCGGCAGCTCATACATATCGCGCGAGTTAGTGATGTAGGCCTGCATGGCTTCCGCAAGAGGAGCCACATCGATGAGCTCATTAGGGTCGATGCCGGTAATGGGCGAGGCGGTGATGTTGCGAATGTTGTCGGCGCCTGAGCCGCGCGAGGTAAGGCCGAGTGCCTGAACGCGATTGAGAACGCGCACAATATCGCGTGGCTGAAATTCGCGAATCTGCAGGTTGCTGCGGGTTGTAAGATCCGCTCGACCGGAGCCATAATCTTCGGCAAGCTGCGCCAGGCCGCGGAGCTGATGCGTCGAGAGAACTCCTCCGGGGACACGAAGACGAAGCATGAAGGAATCCTGCGCTGGCGCTACGTGGAAGAGCCCGAGATATTTGAGGCGGAAGCGATCATCATCGGAGGGAGGTTGGTTCTGACTGCTGTACTGAAGAACCTTGTCCCAGATGGCGAGAGGGTTCTTCTCATGCTTCCAGCGCTCTTCGCGGCAGAGATCAGAGACAGGGGTGTTGAACCATAACTCCTCTCCAGGCACTGCGGCCTGATTGGGAACATTCGACGCCTGGGTCCGCAGTGATAAGGCCGTCGGCGGTGTGTCCGACGAAGGGAACGTGATTGCGCTGCGATAGAGCAGCGAAGAATCCCTGGAGATAGTGCTTCTGTTCGGCGGTGAACTCAGCCGGATTGCTGATGATGCTGGTGCTCATGCAAAAGCTCCTTGATGCGACATGCGTCGAAGAACGACGGAGGACGCGCGGCTTTGAGCGAAACAAAGCACGCAAGCCAGAGGGGGTCGCAGCACGATCTGCGAACACAATCAGGGCTCTTCAAGGAGCGGGATGTTCTGGAAGGTTCAAGCTTCCGCGTACATCAAGGGGGTACGCAGCTGCTTCAAAGAACGCCGTCAGGGGGCGTTGCACTGATAGTAGCGTCAACCGTAGTTCCCTGCAAGCGGAATTCGTAGCGCCGCGAAATTGAGCTTGCCGGATCAGAGATGCCGTGCCACGATACAGGAATCCCTTCTCTATCATTTGACACCTTGATGTGTCATCGGACGTGGCAGGAGCTTCCGCATACCACCTTCTGTGGATGCGACTTCTGCCCCTAATCCAACACCCTCTCGCTGATGCGGCCAATAGCCGCACAGAGTCCCATGGCCGGTTTGCGATGCGATCGCCAGGGCGCGCGTTGGCACATTTTCCGCGCCGGCCGGACTACATAAAGCGAGTAGAGGTCGCCGAAACACTCAAGGAGACATAATGATCAAGTCAGCTACCAGAATTGTTCTTTTCGTGTTGTTGGGCAGTTCCGTGACCTTTGCGCAGACAGGTTTCTTCAAAGCATGGGAGGAGAGAGTTCGTGCGACCTCCGCCCGACAGCCCGCATGGCCGGTGCCAGTGGTGGCTCCATCATCGGTCATTGTGCAACTGGCACGCGTGGATTTCCTGCATCAGTACACATCCACGCATACTGAGACATGGAACTATGACAATGGCAAGGGAGTAAACCTTATTCCGTTCGCTCGCACAGAGTTCGACATCAACCTTCCCCCTTATATTCAGCACAACGCTCCAAGGGTCAAGGATGGCGCGGGTGATGTATCCTTCGTTGCCAAGTACAGGATGTTTGCGGCGAATGAAGGAGGAAACTATTCGACAGCTGTGCAGGTTGCGTTTTCAGTGCCCACAGGTAGCTACAAGAATGGCACGGCTGCGTCTACTATTCACTCCGACGGTGGTTGCAGGAAAGGGCTTCGGCAAATTCGATATTCAATCCGCAATTGGAGGCGTTCTACCGATGAGTTCCGCGTTGGCAATTGGGCGAACGATTTCATGGAACACGGTTGCCCAATACAAAGTGGGTAAGTACTTCTGGCCGGAGCTTGAAGCAAACGCCAGCTACTATCACGGCGGTCCGAACGATGGGAAGAATCAGACTTTCCTGACTCCGGGATTGATAGTGAGCAAGATCAAACTTCGTCAGGATCCCAAAGACAGGCTCGGGTTGGTGCTTGGAACAGGAATGCAGATTGCTACCTCGCATTTTCATAGCTATAACCACGGGCTTGTCCTCACTGGTCGACTAACGTTTTGAGCTTTGAATACAGAGCACCTCTGGGTGGAGGCAAAGTTTGGCTTTGCCTCCCTGACGCGTCGCGGCTAGAATTTAGAAAATCTCTCCTTCTGCTTACGACTCCATAGTCTTTTCGAGCGCTGCCACCGAGGGCACAGCAGGAGACAACCCCGACGACACTTGATTGGAGGAAGCGTGGCGCATGCAAGCTTCAAGGGTCTCCGTGTACTTTCACTGGAGTCCCGCCGTGCGAAAGAGGTTGAAAAGCTCATCCGCACATATGGCGGTGAAGCGATTGTTGTGCCTGCGATGCGCGAGGTTGGCCTCGAATCGAACGAGGAAGCCTTGGAGTTTGCTGCCGGCTTGCTGCGCAGCGAGTTCGATCTCGTTGTCTTTCTAACAGGCGTAGGTGTGCGCGCAATGCTCGATATCGTGCAAACCCGCTTCGACCGGGAAGAGGTTATTGCCGCGCTTCGCAAGGTGAAGATTGCGGCGCGCGGAGCCAAGCCGACAACGGCATTACGGGAGTTGAAGATTCCGGTGCACGTGATATCGGACGAACCGAGCACTTGGCACGAACTCCTGCGTGCCATCGACGAGGAATTTGGAGACAGCCTTGGAGACATGAGTATCGCCGTGCAGGAGTACGGCGCGTCGAATCCGGAGTTTCTTGCAGAGTTGAGCATTCGCAGCCGCAACCTTGTAAAGGTGCCGGTGTACCAGTGGACCTTGCCTGAAGATTTGCAGCCTCTGAAGGAGTCCGTGCTCGGGCTGGTGAACGGGTCGATCGATGTTGTGCTGTTCATGACGGCAGTTCAAGTAATCCACCTGTTTCAGGTAGCCGAACGGATGGGGGTCGTCGATCAGCTGCACGAGGCGCTCCAGGCAACGGTGGTACTGTCGATCGGACCGACGACATCGGAAGAACTGGCTCACTACGACATCAGGCCGGACTTCGAGCCTTCACGGCCAAAGATGGGATTCCTCGTCAACGAAGCCGCACAGTACTCGACACGTTTGTTGCAGGAAAAGCGGGACAGAAAGATTGAGGGCGTGGTCTCTGAGACCCTCGATGAGGAGAGCGAAAAGAGCGAGACGAAGAAACCACCGGTAGTCCGGGTTGCAGCCTCCACCTCGACGATGGCCGGGTTTCGCGATGGCCTACGCCAGATCGATTTTCTGCATGAGATCAGCAGCAGGATTGCTGCCGCGGATTCGCTGCACCTTGTCCTTGATCGAATCGTCAACTTCATCTCAGGCGTAATCCCCTGCGACTCGTGCTTTATCTACGTTCTCGAAGAAGACAACCTGGTCATGCGGGCTTCGAAAAACCCGCACGCAGACTTGGTGGACCAGATCGGAGTGCAAATAGGACAAGGGGTGACTGGATGGGTGGCAAAGCACAGGCAGGCCGTAGCATTGGCCTCCGGTGCCTCGAACGATCCGCGATTCAAAGCCTTCAAGAATCTGCCCGAAGATCACTTTGAAGCAATGCTATGCACCCCGATCCTATGCGCCGGGCGCGTTGTTGGCGTTATTAACTTGCAGCATCGATTGTCGTATCGCCACTCGACTCATGAGGTGAGACTGCTCTCAACTTTAGGGCATCTGGTTGGCGCAGAGATCGAGCGAGCGCGATTGGAGACCGAGAACTCGCAACTAGCAAATCGGCTCGAGACACGAAAGGCTGTCGACCGCGCGAAGAGTATACTGCAGCGCGATCTTTCCCTGAGTGAAGATGATGCCTACCAGATGATGCACAAAGAAAGTCGCCAGCGACGTAAATCAATGCGCGAAATTGCTGATGCGATCCTCTTGTCAGAAGAACTCCGACGTTCGCAGCTATAGATATTCGCGCTCACCCGCAGAATGAGTACTCCATGTGATCGAACCCTTGCGTATACCTGCCATCACGGAACGCCATGTTCGCATGGGACAAGTGGTCGCGAACCGACTCACCTTGGTATCAAGCCCAAGGATGTTCACCTTTATGCTGTCAATAGAGCGCTTCCTCTATAAAGGCTAAATCTTTTCCTAACCTTCTCATTTGAATGGTGAGCGATGTATTTTGGCGCAAAATTCCCTGACTTTCGGCAGGTGGCTGTCAGAAACTCCTTGGTGGCGAACTCGCCCTGGGCTATAAAAGGGCATGAAAGCCGTCTTGATCGTAGATGACGACGTCAAGCTTTGTACCATGCTGCGTGAATATCTTGGCCGTCATGAGATCGATCTTGAGATGCGCCACTACGGCACATCTGGTCTAGAGGCAGCTTCTTCGAATACATACGACCTCATCTTGCTCGACGTCATGCTACCGGACATGGATGGCTTCGAGTTGCTTCAGCGCCTACGTCAAATATCCCAGGGATTCGTTCTGTTGCTCACGGCTCGCGGTGAAGCAGCCGATCGAATTCGCGGTCTTCAGCTCGGCGCAGACGATTATTTGCCTAAACCGTTCGATCCAGATGAATTGGTTGCTCGAATGCGAGCGATCTTGCGTAGGTCGGGCTCAACGAATATCTCTTGTGCGATGGTGTCTGAGAGCGCGCCCGCGCACGCCGGTTTCACGATCGATATGATCTCGCGAAGTGCTGCGTTTGAAGGGAAGCCGCTTGATCTCACTGACGTTGAATTTTCGTTGCTCGACCTATTCATTCGGTCAATAGGTTCTGTGCTCACTCGTGAAGAGTTGGTTAGCCGCGTCTTCAATCGTGCTTTTCATCCCCTGGATCGAAGTCTAGATATGCATATCTGCCGCCTTCGTAAGAAGCTGAGCGCCACAACACCATATGCTGGCCGAATCAAGACTATCCGTAGCTCGGGATACTTATTTTCACCTGCCACCGGCCCTGAGCAATAAAAGCAATCTGTAAGTAGCCTTTTATGATCAGACTCGTGTTCAAGATTTTCTTAGCCTATTGGTTTGCCGCCGGTGTGGTGATAGCCATCTCGGACTTCGAGCCTCATCGCCACATTCATAACCCGGAGTTGACGGATGCACTTAACGGTTCGCTTGGAATCAACGGCCACGCGATTCTGGAGGCTTATGAAAATGGACGATGTCTGGAGTTTCAGCACTCCGTTGGAACGACAGGTGAAGCGCTCTATCTCGTATCGCCCAATGGAACACTCTTATGTGGAGATCCAGGTGTCGATGACATCGAGCCTCTGATAGTTGCTGCGGCCACAAAGAAGAAACGAATGACCAGCAACTACGCCCTATTTCAATTGATTGCCTACCCAGTCCAATCCGAAAAGGGCCCGACCTACATCGTCTTGCTGAAGAACAGATACAGTACAGCACTTCAAATCTATGGATTGTTGCCTGGCTACACGACGATCGCGATCTCTGGCGTCGTTACCCTTTTTCTTGCAATTTTGGTTGCACTGCCCATCCGCCGCCTTCGAACGGCGGCTCGCGCCTTAGCCTCCGGGAATTTTGAAGCGCGCGTTGAATGGGGGAAGTTCTCGTCGCGGGTGCATGGGCTAAAAGGGGGCGATGATATTGATCGGCTGGTACGTGATTTCAACCATATGGCAGAGAAGCTGCAGTCCCTAGCCGAAGCGCAACGCGTCCTTCTAAGGGACGTATCTCACGAATTGCGTTCCCCTCTTGCCCGCATGAACCTCGGGTTAGCCCTTGCACGTTCCGGCCCCCCGGGTCGTATTCCTGAACATCTTGAGCGTATTGAATCGGAAACGAAGAGGCTGGATCATTTGATTGGGCAAATCTTGTCCCTGTCTTACATGGAGACGGTTCGTGAGATGACACAGCTTTCGCGGATATCTTTGAGTGAGCTTGTCGTGGATCTACTACCTGATATGCAATACGAAGCTTCCAAAGCGAACACGAGCATCACTACCTCCATTGCAGACGACTGCCCTCTTCGATGCGATCCGGAAATGGTCCGGGCGTCAATTGAGAATGTTATTCGCAATGCCATCAGGTACACGCCATCAAACGGTTTGATCCACGTAGAGACGGTTAGCGAGCTTATCGGAGATCAATCGTTAGCCATCATTAGAATTTCGGACAATGGTCCCGGAATCCCCGAAGAAGAGATCAAATCTGTACTCGAGCCTTTTTATCGAGCAGATAAAGCCAAAAACTTGCGGCAGGATGGCTTTGGAATTGGGCTAGCAATCGCCGACCGTGCCGCGCAACTTCACGGCGGAAAGATCGCTATCTGGAATAAGGCAACTGGTGGTTTAGTGGTTGAGATCCGCTTTCCAGTAGACCAAAATTCCTCTGGTCGCTCCAGGCGCGCTGTAAATGTGGTTGGTACATAGCTTTGCAGGTTGAGCTCCTTTGCGCTGTCACAGACATCGTTTGATAAAAATTCTTTATAACGCATGCCCACACAACTTGTGACAATTTGTTACAAAAGTCTTCTTTCATCGTTACCGCCTCTTCTGTCATAGTCACCACACACAAGAAATTTTGCTTTAGGTGATTGGTTGGGCACCCCGCCGCAAGGGGAAATGTCTACCTCGACCACCCGTTCCCCTCTTCAAAAACTGAGCTGTGACCTCGTGTCTGCGATGATTCGAGATCCGCACAGTTGTCTGCAATCCAGCAAATTTCATTTCCGAGGGCTTTCCCTATGCGACGCATGGCCTGCGTGATCGTACTGTTTTTGCTGACCATTCTTGCAAACGCACAGAGTACTTTTCGCGGTGGAATTTCAGGAACGGTAGCCGATCCGCAAGGTGCAATCATTGCGGGCGCGGCTATTCAAGCTAAGAATGCCGCCACCGGTCTTACGTATTCAACTATCTCTTCAGGCGCTGGACACTATTCCATACAGGACTTGCCGCTAGGCGACTACTCCGTTTCGGTGATTTTTACAGGATTCGCAAAGGTCAGGATTGATGGTTTGCGTATATCGGCCGGAGTGATCTTCGATCTCCCCATCACCATGCCCCTAGCAGAGACTACAACGATCGTTGAAGTGGATGCAGCGGCGCTATCGCTGGACACAACTTCGCAAGTTCAGACCTACACTCTGCCGCGAGAAGAGGTTCAAAATATTCCTCTTAACGGTCGGAGCTTTACAACGATCGTCAATTTCCTGCCAGGAGCAACGGGTACGAATTCGGTCAATGGACGGGCCGGTATCAACTATATGGTCGATGGTGTCGATAACAACGATCCTGCCAATAACGGATCCGCCGCAAATCAAGGTGGCGTCGGCGGAATACCGGGAACGCTGATTCCGATTGACTCTATCGAGGAGTTCTCTGCCCAAACGGAGTCCAGTGCCGAAGTGGGAAAATTCGCAGGAGCAGCTGTGAATCTCGTCATTAAGTCCGGGACAAACCATTTGCATGGCAGTCTTTATTACTACGATCGGAACGAATTCTTTGCTGCTATAAGCCCTTTTTTGAAAGCGCAGAATGCCATCCGACAAGCACAAGGCCTAAACCTTTATGGCAAATCAAAGATTCGCTTCCATGAGTACGGAGGGTCTTTGGGCGGACCGATAATCCGTGATAAAACATTTTATTTTATGAACTACGAACGCCAGTCCTACACGCTCTCTCAAGCGACCAACGCGCAGACAGAGCCGTCCGACGCATACGTGTCCGAAGCTAAAGCCCTTTTAGCGACGAAAGGCATTGCGGCAAGCTCAATTGCCACCGGTCTGATTAGTACCTTATGGCAACCCTTCATGCTTACTGGTCCTGCGACCGCAGGGAATTATCTGCCTGCTACATCAAGCCAAGTCGGTTACAGCAATAATCTAATGACAAAGCTTGACCATAGCCTCAGCGCAAAGCACAAGCTGTCAGCACGATGGTATTGGGGTCAGGGTAGCCAAACGGCCCCCAAGCAAAGTCTCAACCCCTGGTACTTCCAGGTTGCCGGCATGCATATTCACAATATCGGGCTGACATTAAACTCTTCAGATCAGTCCGAGGGTCACGAACCAGATTCTTGCCGGGGTCGATTATTTCAATCAGCCATTTAGCGATGCAAACCCAAACATTAATGCAGCCTCAACAGGTTTCATAGTTGGATTGGGTCCCGGCAATGTTCAGGGCGCTCCGACGATCAATATTGCAGGATTCGATAGCACAGGGCAGAGTCCATTCTCTTCGCGCCACGACTATAGCGGCCATCTCTCCGAGATCATGTCTTTTACGATTGGAAAACATCAGATCAGAGCAGGAGGTGAATATAGAAGGACGCAGATCTATGAAGTGGGTAATGGAGCCGGAGGCAATGGCGGAACCCGAGGAAATTTTAGCTTTAGTGGTAATCGAGGGTTCGCGGCGGCCAACGGTCAAAATACTGGAACAGCATATCCCAACAGTTTCGTTTACAACGGAGCAACTGTTGCGGTGGACAACAACCTTAAGGCGCTCGCCGATTTTCTCCAGATGGAGTCGAATACCTCCACCTTGGTCAACGGAATTCTTGATCGAATTGCCAGTGTCAATAATTTCAACATTTATGCGCAAGACGCTTATCAGGTAACCAAAACCTTGAATTTGAATTTCGGCCTGCGCTGGGATTATCTCTCTCCAATTGGAACAGATCAAAGAGATCTAACCGTATTTCGTCCTTCGATCGCTCCCAACCCACTTGCGCCTACAGGTGGACTGGCCGTCGTTGGCCAGGACATTTCCGAGCCCTACAAGTCGTCGGCTCTCCAACTCGCTCCACGTTTGGGTTTGTCGTGGCAGCCGCCATACTTTACTGGCACCGTAGTAAGAGCAAGTTTTGGTCTCTATTACGACACCCCGTCAACAAATACTTGGTTGTCTACCAACGGCTTGCTCGGTAACCCAGCCGGAACGAAGCCCACCTATAACCAGGCTTTGACAAACCCAAATCTCGCTTTCCTAATCCAGACTAATGGTTCAATCTTCCCCACAAACCCAAGCCTTCCAGGAAGATGCACTGGTTTGACGAGTGCCACCTGTCCAGTAGCATCGATCGGCACTGTAAATAACGACTTCACCACAGCGAACACCGCCAATTATTCGGTTAATGTGGAGAAATCCATTGGCTCAAGCATTATTGCGCAGATTGGATATGTAGGTACACAGGGAAAGCACCTACTGAACACATACGATCTGAATCAGACTGCATTCGGTGCTGGATTAGCGTCGACGCCCATTCAGAGCGGTTTTCTTCCCTTGCAATATAAGCGCCCTTACGCCTCGCAATATCCAAACTTTGGACAGATACGTCAGATCAATAGTGCGGGTGGCGAGAATTTCAACAGCTTGCAAGCCTTGATCAAAACTAGGAATTGGCACAATCTCATCGCTGAGTTCTCATATACGTGGTCTCACAATCTTGGGAGCCAGACGGGCCTTCCCACAGACAACAACTTCCCGAGGCTGGACTACGGCAATCTCGCAAACGATGTCCGGAATCAGTTCAAAGGATTTTTTACATATGACGTTCCCGGCCTAAAGAGCGGCCCCAAGTGGTTGACGCATGATTGGCAGACCGCGGGCACAATCTGGCTTCGTGGCGGAAAGCCGATCACTGCGACGAGTACTTCCGCCGCTGGCGGTGTTGGGCTTGGTGAAGGTGGCGATCGCGCAAATCTCAGTGGTAATCCCCTCTACTGCTCGTCGGCCGCCAGTGGAACATGTAAGCCAACAAGTCAATCTATTGACTCCGCGATTGCGAATGGAACGACCTACATCCAGTGGTTCAATCCGGCTGCCATCATATCGCCACCGGCTTTGACTTACGCAGCTACGCGCGTCGGTCAATTTTACGGACCTGGCTATGCCGCCCTTGACTTATCGGTATTCAAGAATATCTCTCTGTATGAAGGATATCGGCTTCAGTTCAGAGGCGAAATGTTCAATGTTTTCAATCGATACAACTTTTCTAATCCCACGTTTAGCACAAACTCCTTGACCTCTTCGACGAGCATAGCTACGGGTCAGGTGACATCGACTGCCGGAGGCTCAAGCGCACCCGGAATTGGTGCAGGAGAGCCATTCAACGTTCAACTCGCATTGAAGGTGCTTTTCTAGCGCATATAAGTCAATAAACGCGATTTACTCACATCGTTACAGTCATCGCCATCAAGCGGAGTCACTAGCATGTTTAGCGTTCGTTTTTCTCAACTCGCGTTCGTAGTCGCCCTAATCACGTTTAGTATTAGGTCTTCTGGACAGGATTTGTCCGGTGAGTGGGTGGGCCAACTGACGGGCCCATTCGACTCTCAGTACACGGCACAATACAACCATGTAATCGTAAAAAGCAGTGGAACAAAATTATCTGGCACATGGGGAACATATGTCATAGAGGGCAACCAAAGAGGTGTCGCGATTGAAATCTCTTTGCTGGACCAAAGTGGCAAGGCGGCTGGCTCATTATTGGGGAACGCCACGGAGGGTGGTGTTTCTGGCTCGGGAAAAGTTACCCCGCAACGGCGTTTAGGCGGTCCGGCACCGCCGCCGGCGGATGTAACTTGGAAGCTTACCCGCACTCCTCAGAGTCCGACGACTTCTAAAACCTATGATTTTGAGCCCACCTCGTTTTACGCAACTTATTCAGCCGCAGAGCCGCCGGTTCTACACATCTTTCCTGGCGATGTAGTGAATACCAGGACCATCGATACTGCCGGTCGTGATGCGAAGGCTCCGCGTCGAGGGGGGATGCCAATACTGGCCCCTTTTATGTCGAGAGTGCTTTGCCCGGAGACACACTGGTCGTAAAGATTCTTAAACTGCGGACCAATAAGTCGACGGCGCATCAAGGTAGCCGATTTTAATCAGCACGCAATCACGACAGCTTACGCAGTCAGTGCGAAGTACGACCCAGCCTTTAATGGTGAATGGATGCTGGATCCAGATAAAGGGACCGCAACACTGCATGCATCCGAGGGGTTGCCGCATCTTACAGTTCCCATTAAGACGATGCTCGGATGCATCTCGGTAGCACCGCCAGGCGAAGAACAGTATCGCGCAACCGATCTCGGTGTGTTTGGTGGAAATCTTGACTATAGCGACAACGTTCAGGGAACGATTATGTACTTTCCGGTATTTCACCCCGGAGCGTTACTTGGCTTTGGTGATGTTCATGCCGCGATGGGAGATGGTGAGGTGGTTGGGACAGGTCTTGAGACGTCAGCAGATGTGAGCTTCACCGTGGACGTAATCAAGGGTTACGCGACGCCGCAAGTTCGAGCTGAGACGAAGGACTATCTAGTCTCGTTCGGTGTATCCGGATCGGTTCCCGAATCGATTCAACTCGCAACAGCTCAACTCGCGGATTGGATTAAGAAGGATTACAAACTCAACGACAGCGAAATTGCTCTCGTGTTCGGCGATGTTCTCAAGTATGACATTGCCGAGTTAGTTGATCCGCACTTTGACGTCGTCGCCAAAATACCGAAGAGCGCTTTGGCCACTCTGAAGTAACAGTGAGAAATGAGAGGGCGGGGGGAAATCATGATCAGAGCAAGATTGAAGTCTAAGCTGATAGTAGCAATGCTGTGTTTCGTGGGTCGCTCCTGCTTTGCTGCGGACGTGACAGGTAATTGGATTGCCGAAATCGTCACCTCTGGGGAACCTCAGTACGCTCGTGTCAATCTGACCGCTGATGGCGAAAAACTCAGTGGTAAATGGGGCGAAAACACAGTCACTGGAAGTGTCTTTAAAGAAAGCATCGAACTCGTGCTTACAGACACCCAAGGCAAACAAGTGGGCAGTCTAACTGGTCACCCTGCCGGCGAGAAGGTTGTAGGGACTGGAACACTGAGCGGCGGACGAGGGGGACGGGGCGGAAGAGCCGGCGGGGCCGCGCCGGGTTTTGGGGGCTTTGGAAGTGGCCCGGTACAAATTAGCTGGAATTTGAAGCGTGCGGCTCCGCCTCCAACACGGCCACAACTTCATCAGTTCAATCCGACTGATTTGTACGCAACGTATTCGGCATCCCTGAAACCAGCGCTAACCATTTTTCCGGGGGATACGGTTCGCACTTGGACTGCAGATGCCGGGGGTGTTGACGCGAAGGGGATTCGGCATCGCGGCGGAGACTCCGCAGTTGGGCCTTTCTACATAGAGGGTGCGCTGCCAGGGGACACCCTCGTGGTCCACTTCCTTAGAATCAAAACTAATCGTTCCTCAGCTCGTCAGGGCACTCGCGTTAACCCCCACGCGATTACCACCGCTTATCTTGTCGCCGCAAAGTACGATCCCGAATTTAGTGGTGAGTGGAATTTGGCTCCGGAGAAAGGCGTGGCAACTCTCGCGCATCCTTCAGAACATTTGAAGAACTATTCGGTGCCTCTGAAACCAATGCTGGGTTGTATCTCTGTTGCTCCTCCTGGGGAGGAGCAATATCGAGGTGGAGACTTGGGCCCCTTCGGCGGGAACCTGGACTATAACGACAACGTTGAAGGCACCACGATATATCTTCCTGTCTACCATCCTGGCGCACTCTTTGGTATCGGGGATGGTCACGCTGCGATGGGTGATGGTGAAGTTACGGGTAGTGCGTTAGAGACTTCGATGGACGTCGAATTCTCTGTGGACATCATTAAGGATGATGCGAGTGTTCAACCACGAGCTGAGACGAAAGATTACTTGATCTCCTTCGGGGTGAGCGGTTCGGTCCCAGAGTCTATTCAAATTGCCACCTCTCAGTTGGCAACATGGGTCAAGCGAGATTACAAGCTGAACGATAGTGAGGTGGCAATTCTCTTTGGGGTGGCGCTGAAATACGACATCACAGAACTTGTTGATGCAAAGTATGATGTCGTTGCGAAGATTCCAAAGAGCATCCTCGCTTCTATGAAGTAAGCCCTCCCGCCTTGTTATCAGCGGTTCAGGCACCACTCTCAATTCGTAAATCACTTTTTATGGAGCGGTCTAGGCCTTGGGAATTAGAAGGTGCACCGTCCTGGTGAGCGACGTCAGTCTTTTTACGACAATCATTGTTTTATCCTATAAATAAATGAAATAAAAAGCTTAGGAGAAACAAGAAAACTCCCGGATTATAGGAGGCTTTTTGTATACCTGTAAGGTACTGAGTATAAGTGGTGGCCAGAGACGGGATCGAACCGCCGACGCCGGCCTTTTCAGAACCTAATCAATCAATCGTTAGAACAACATAAGCGACACGGATGGCACCATAAGTCGTTAGAAGGCATTGGTTGACGGGGTCTGATGTGGGTAGGATTTTGGGTAGCGACGACCGCACTATGTTTTGTTAGTGCCAGTCATGTTTGTTCCCGTTTGCGGCTGGCTGGGAAGAACTAGTTGACCGGTTCAACCTTTGTTCCCCAGAAGTCGGGTTATCGGCAACTTCGTTGCAGCGTGGACACTAATACGCTGTGCTTAGTGCGGCCGCTATCTCGAGCATTACACAAAGGTCCTTGTTTACAGTGTTTCGCTGGTGCTGAAGTGCTTCCATCATCAATCAAAAAATAGTTTGCCTATTGACATTCGTGCGCTGCAATCCTTAGGGTTTCCCATGCTTGTGATGAACCACTTTTGGAGGTTCCTTCCCATGGTGCAACGCAACCATCTGTCGAAACGACGCGCAACAAATCTCATCTCAAGGTCAACGGGATCGTTGATTATCGCGCTTGTGGTGGTCCTATTCTCTGCACACCTGTCTGCACAGACAGGAGGAGAAGCCGGTATTCAGGGCACGGTGACTGACTCAGAGGGAGCCGCTATTCCAAATGCGACGGTAACCGTCACGAATGACGCGACCGGCGTGGCCATCTCCCGCCAGACCAACGGAGGAGGACTCTACACCGTCTCGCCGATTCTTCCTGGCATCTACACCGTCCAAGTCAAAGCACAAGGCTTCAGTGACTACATCCAGAGAAACCTGACCGCTAACGCGTTGGTCATGACCTCCCTGAATATCCCCATGAAGGTCGGGGCGACCAACGAACAGGTTGAGGTGACGGCGGCTCCGCCGCAACTGATCACGACGAATGCGTCTCTTGGTCTTACATCGAGAATACGACGTATGCCAATCTTCCGCTCGCGCTCAACGGACAGCAGCGCGATCCTACCTTCGTCGCACAGCTCTCGCCTGGCGCCACCACCGGCGCGCGGCTGCCCATCATCGGCGGTACGGGTAACTATCTCGGACAGCTCTATCTCGATGGGCTTCCCGCGCAAACCGTCAGCCAGCAGGGCGATAACCGTCTCGTCTCGCAGTCGATCTCGGTGGACTCCGTCGACCAGATCCAGATCGTCACCAGCACTCCGCCGGTCGAGTACTCCGGCGCCGGCGCATCCAACTTCACCATGAAGTCCGGCTCGCTGAAGTATCACGGCTCGGTGAAGGACTTCATCCGCAACACTTCGCTCGACGCCTAGCCGTTCAGCGGCAAGGTCCCAGACGCTACCGGCAAGGTTCCCGCCAAGCCGGTCGATCACCAGAACGAGCTCTCCGTCACCTTCGGCGGCCACGTCCCCGGTACCAAGCGGGTCTTCTTCTTCTTCGCTTACGACAAGTACCACAACCGCACCCAGAACAACGTCACCAACTTCACCGTTCCCAGCGCGCTCATGAGGAACGGCGACTTTACTGAGTTGAATGCAGGTGTTGGCACAGGCGGACTCAGCGGCACCGGCTCAAACAATCCCGCCTTCCTCTTCGACCCAACCACCACGACATGCTCAGGCAACACATGCACACGCCAGCCCTTCCAGGGACTGAAGAACGGCGTGCCCACCAACAACGTCATTCCCGCCAGTTACATCTCTCCCATCGCCAAGGCGCAGCAGCAGTGGATGCCGGACCCGACAAATCCCAATACGCTGGTCAACAACTATGCCGCTGGCCTGGCCAAGGGCTTCGACAATCACCTCTACAACTACCGCGTCGACTTCCAGTGGACAGAGAAGCACCGCATCTCCACCGTAGGCGCGCTCGGCACTGTCAACTATCTGAACAACTATGGCCTGCCGTATCTTCCGCAGCCGTACACAGGCGGCGATCTTGCCAGCATCTATCCCAAGGTCTTTGATGTTCAGGACGCCTACACCATCAGCAACACCATGGTGAATCAGCTCAAGTTCGGTTACGTCCGCTTCTTCCAGAACATCGAGAGCTCGACGCAGAATAACCCAACGTACCAAATCAGCAAGCTGGGAATCACCAATCTCCCAGGAGGCCAGGCAGGGCAGAACTTCCCTGCAGCAACCTTCGCTGCAACCACAAAGTTTGGAACCCCGATTCAGACGTGGCAGGCGGCACAGGGAACGAATCCTAGCAGCGCCACTGCAACTCAGCTCACGACGCCCAACAACTTCGCCCTGGTGGACAACCTGCAGTGGGTGAAGGGAGCGCACACGCTGAGCTTCGGCATCAGCATCCAGTGGCAGCAGATCAACAATGCGAACCCGGCGACCTTTACCGGTCTGCTCTTGCTTCCTTACACCGCCAACTCCACTGCGAACTTCGTCGGCAGCTCCCTTTCACCGGCTACCACCGGTTACTCCTATGCGAGCTTCCTGCTTGGTGCCGTTGGCGGTCAGCCTTCGCTGGGCCTGCAGTACGTCAGCGAGGTCGGCGGACGCTACCGGCCTATCGCTCCTTATGTCGCCGACACGTGGAAGGTCAACTCTAAGCTCACCATTGATGCCGGCCTGCGCTGGGACTATCTTCCTCCTTACCACGAGGTGAAGGACCGCTGGAGCTTCCTGAATCCCGAACCTCACCAACCCTGCTCACCGGCACACCGGGAGCCATTCAGTTCGCAGGCAACTACGGTGGAGCAGGTGCCAGCTGCAACTGCCGTACGCCTGTCCAGACCTATTGGAAGAACTGGGGACCGCGTGTCGGCATTACCTTCGCACCGGATGATAAGACTGTCTTCCGCGCCGGCATCGGCCGTGTCTACTCACAAGGCGGCGGCGTCGGCGGGCGCGGCGGAGCATTCAACGGTACCGGCCAGCTCGGTTTCAACACGACCGCAACCGCGCCTGCTGAGATCACCACCGGCGCGGCAGCGGGTCCGTCGTTTTATCTCAACAACAGCACTTACTTCCAGTCCATCGGACGAGCCAACACGCTCGCTTTTTGGCCCGGGCTATGTGTATCCGTCACCTCCGACTCCTGGTGCGGCGACCCAGGCGTTAACGCAGGCACTATGTAAGCAATGGCAGGGTCGTAAACGCCGCCGGCGTCTCCTACGCCGATCCGTACTTCTCCAGCCGCGCTCCCGATTTCATGTTCTACAACGCGGGCATGCAGCGCGCACTTACCAACAATCTGACCCTGGGCATCAACTACGTCGGTAACCAGAGCCATCACCTCATCAACTCCACTAACGCTGGCGGAGGCGCGCGCGGCTACTGGTCCAATCAGCTCAACCCAATCTATCTCGCTGGACTCGGCAATCAGGTTGGCACCGGAAACGTCCCGTTGCTCTCGGCTCCGGCAACACCGGCCAATGTAGCCAAGGCACGGCTGCGATGCCGGGAATCAGCATTCCGCAGTTCTTCAGACGGCCGCAGCCGCCGGCGATAACACCGCAACCATCGCTCAGGGACTCGTACGCTTTCCCGCAGTACAGCGGCGTGACCGACACATGGGGCAACGTCGGCAACTTCTCCTACAACTCGCTGCAGGTCACTATGGAGCAGAGACTCTCCCACGGCCTGACCTTCCAGTTCAATTACACCTGGTCACGGAACATCGGCGACGACGGCACCTTCCGCAGCGGCTTCCCGATCCCCGCCGCCGCGATCTCGGGAGGCACTCAGAGCTACGGTCAGAACCGCATCGACCGCTCCCAGACCACCGTTAACAGTCCGCACGTCCTGAACTGGTTCGGGGTATGGAACCTGCCCTTCGGCAAGAACCATCTCGGCGGCGCCAACATGTGGACACGCGCCCTCGCCAGTGGCTGGCAGATCTCAGGTATCTACACCTACGCCTCCGGCACCGCCGCGGTGATCAACTACGGCGGATGCACCACACCTCTTCAGGGACAGTGCATGCCCGACGTCAACCCGAACTTCACCGGCAGCGCGCGCATCAACGGTGGTTTCGGCAGCGGGCCAAGTGGTCGCACCGCGGCTAGTCTCGGTCAATGCAGCCCTGGCCAAACCTGCCCCGCCGTCAAGTATTTCGACACCAACGCATTCAAAGCTCCGACGATCATCTCTCCGTCCAACGTCGCCCCCATCAATTTGATAGGCAACGCCCCACGCACCGGAGCGTGGGGGCTCATCAATCCTGCCTCGTGGAACATCGATACCTCCGTCAAGCGTTCCTTCGGGCTGCCTTGGGAGGATATGGAACTGGTCGTCGAGGCCGACGCCTTCAACACCTTGAATCACACAATCTTCAGCAATCCGAACGCCGTCTGGGGATCCTCTGCGTTTGGCACTATCGGTTCCGTAAGAAACAACCCTCGCGGATTCGAACTGGCAGGTCACTTCACCTTCTAACTCTCGGACGCGCCGTGCGGACCTTGCTCGCACGGACCACCACCACCTTCGCTTCCTGTGAAAGGAACAGACGAATGCAGTCCTCCTCAGCTCGCGGTGTTGCTCTTGCTCATCTTGTTGCACGTTGGTATCACCGGTCGCAGTGGCGCAGGCGCGACCCGACACTCGCACTCCCGACAAGATGCCCACGGCCGGACGAGATCAAAAATCCGCCGAAGACATGGATCGACAAGGACACCGGCCATCGCGTAACACGCCTTACAGACGAGCCTGGATCAGCGAGCTTCTATTTCAACGTCAATGGCTATACGCCCGATGGAATGGAGATGGTCTACACCACTCCTGAGGGGATCAACGTTCTCAATCTCAAAACGCATGCCACTCGCAACATGGTCAAAGGCAAAGTTCGAACCATGGAGGTCGGGCACAAGACCCTATCCATCTTCTACATCAAGCTCGACGAGGATGCGATCTACAAAGCAAACCTGAATTCGGGCGAGACAAAGATGCTGGCAAAAGTTCCTCCACGAGCTCGAGTGATCACCGTCAACGCCGACGAAACCCTCGCAGCTGGCACCTACGACGAGGTCGATCGTCCGAATGAACAGTTCGGTCGAAATGGTGGCACAGTGACTGCACCGAGCAGCCCACAGACCAGTCCGCTTGAACAGGCAGCAAACAAAGGCGAGATGATGGAGAAGCGCCTGGCCGCACGCATTCCCCTTGTGCTCTTTACCATCGACCTGACCGGCAGCGGCAAAGTGACGCCGCTGCTTCACAGCACCGATTGGGTGAATCACCTCCTCTTTTCGCCGACCGATCCTACGCTTCTTATGTACTGTCACGAAGGCCCCTGGCAGAAGGTCGATCGTATCTGGACGATCCGTACCGATGGCTCTCAGAATCAGCTCATGCATCAGCGCACTATGCCGGGAGAGATCGCAGGCCACGAGTTCTGGGGCAAGGATGGAGAGACGCTCTGGTACGATCTGCAGACGCCAAAGGGCGAAGACTTCTGGCTCGCCTCCTACAACATGGTGACTAAAGAACGCATCTGGTATCACCTGCAGCGCGATGAGTGGTCCATTCACTTCAACGTGAACAAGGGCGCAACACTCTTCACAGGCGACGGCGGTGATCCGCGCCAGGTCGCAAGGGCCAAGGACGGCGAATGGATCTATCTCTTCCGGCCTGAAGTTCTCAAGAGCAACGGCATCACAAACCCAAGCTGGCCGACCCCCGGTGTACTCCACGCCGAAAGGCTGGTTAACATGTCAAAGCACAACTACACACTCGAGCCCAACGTAAGCTTCACGCCCGACGGCAGGATGGTTATCTTCCGCTCCAATATGTTCGGGCACACCTATGTCTTCGGTGTGGACATCGACAAATCACGAAACTAACAAGTAGGAATACTCGTACCGCCCATCCCAACGCTACCGCCCCGCAACGCCATCGTTGGCCAGGGAAGACTTTCGAGGGCCGAAACTTTATCAGGCGTCTCCTCCTCCGAGCGGCATCAACCAAAGCTTTCAGATTCTCTATCTGAGCCGAGTCGATCTCTCCCAAATTTCGAAGGTCACCGTAGACAATATTCCGCCGCCTCAAGATGGTTGCATTCCAGGCGTTTCCCTTCTACACGACGGCCACTACGGCCCCGTCAGCATGCCCCAGTGTAGGTTGTATCGAGATCATCCAAAGCATTGAAGGCGGCCGTCACCTCTGTATCCACCCTGGGATCGTGTCGAATAGCCGTAATCTGCTCGTCGTTGGTTACACCCTCGTGTGCCGATCGACCGACCACGAATACTCGCGTCGAGAATGAGAAAGGAGTCTCCCTGGGACCGTTCTAGAGAAAACTCCCTCTTCTTAAAACGTTTGTATGCGGCACGTCGCACTTTATCGTTCTTCATCGGAGTGCGGGGTGCCTGAGAGTCAGCTCTTGCAAAGTCGGGTTATCGGCAACTTCGGTTGAAGTTTCCGAAAATCCCGTTCTTCGGCAACAAGCATATTTAGCGTCGCTCACTTGTCCAAGAAGCGAACTAAACTGGCGGATTGTCCTCTGGCTATACTGACGCATGCCTGCAAACACGTTGTCTCAGGGCTGCAACTTGGCCTTTCGTGATGAAGGCTCGGGTGAGCCGATCATATTTATTCAGGGTGTGGGTCTTCACGGCGATGGCTGGCTGCCTCAGACGAGCGGTCTTAACAGCATCTTCCGCACTATTAGCTTCGACAACCGCGGCATGGCTGCTTCACAGCCTCTCGGAACGCGGCTCACGGTTGAACTTATGGCTTCCGACACACTCGCTGTCATGGATGCTACCGGTATCGCCTCGGCGCATGTCGTTGGCCATTCACTGGGTGGCTGTATCGCACAGCAAACAGCGCTGATCTCTCCGCAGCGTGTCAAAAGTCTTTCGCTGCTCTGCACATCAGCTCGTGGTGCCGACGCCACCGATCTTTCGTTGAAGATGCTTTGGCTCGGCATTCGCAGTCGCGTTGGTACACGCCGCATGAGACGCCTTGCGTTCCTCGAGATGGTTCTCTCTCCGGAGTATCTCGCATCGCATGATCGCGAACAGACGGCTCTGGATTTCGCGCCAATCTTCGGGCACGATCTGGGCGAGACACCGCCAGTAGTCATGAAGCAACTATCAGCACTCAGCGCCTTTGATGCGACTACAAGGATCGCCGATTTAGCCTCTATTCCAACTCTAGTACTCAGTGCCCAACACGACATGATCTTTCCACCGCGCTGCGGCCGTGCCCTTGCAGAAGCCATCCCCGGATCACGGTTTGTTGAGGTCGCTGGGGCAGCTCACGGTGTCACTATTGAACACGCTGATCTCATCAATCGAACGATCGCACGACACATTCAACGGGCAGTCTAACGGCGGCTTCCGAAAGCCCAGTTTTTGGGGAATGCTGCGAGTCGCGCTAGTGCCGTTCGAAGGCAGAAGCTACGGTGTAACGATCCTGGATCGTGCGTAAAGTTTCTCAGAGTTGGAAACGTGATGGTCTCTCCGCCATCGATTGATTGAAGTTTCCAGATGAGCTCCGGCGAAGGAGCTCTTCCGGAGCACGGCTTAGAAGGGACCACCGTAGCCGAGCAGCTTGAGGAGACCGTTTCCAGTCTGCCACGTAGTGTCCGGTTCGTTCTTGATGAGATCGCGGAAGGCTACATGCTGGATCTCAGACTTAATTTGCTGGAAGCGCAGAGAGTTGGGGTCGAGCGGGTTGCCGGGAAGTGGCTGCGGCGAGCTCGTTGGGAATGTAGTTTTGTACGAGCGCTTCGTATCCCTGTTGGGCACGATAGTCGTTGGGGTGACTGCTAGCTCGAGTTGGCCGGCTTTCGTGGAGTAGTCGTAGAACTCGAGCTGCACAGTAGCAGGGATCGATTTGAGTGGATAGAGGTTTCCAGTCGGAATAGACCCCTACTTTGCGGTCGTTGGTTCGAAGGCCAAGGATGTTGGTGGGTGCTTGGTTGAAGTTGTAGTAGCCGGGCGCGATCTCGTCGGTAGCGAAGAGAACGTAAGAACGGCCTGGAGCCCATCGCGACTTCAGCATGGAGTACATGTCATGCCGATTGGCATAGATCTGATTATAGGGATACTGATTGAGCCAATTGTGTCGCCCTTGTTGCCGATCGTAACGAACATCTGCAGCAGATCGACGGAGGAGCAAAGTCCTGTGCGGATGGTGTTTGTGTCGTCAGTGAAGCGTCCGCTGGGATCCATCACGATAAGCGGGATGTGGATGCACTCCTCATATACGGTGCCGATTTTGCCTTGAACAAAGCCGTGGGCTCCACTGTATTCGCCGTGGTCGGATGCAAAGACGATGACGGTGTTGTCGATGATGCTCTGCGGCAGCTTGTGGAGTTGATCGAGGACAGCTCCGATCTGCTGATCCACGATCTGGGTGATCTGGGTGTAGCTGTCGAGTCCGCGTTGCCAGTAGAAGAACGGCGCTTCGCCGATGCCGAAGCGGGAGACTTCCGTCGCCATAGGGCTGGACACGGAAGCCCAGCTGAAATGGATCGGGAGTGACGCCTCCCCAGACAGCAGTGGAGAATTCCTGAATGAAGGTATGGGTGGTCGGCTTTTTACGCTTCGCATACTGATTGGGACTCTGCCAGTTGGGCGGAAGGATGGGATAGCCGAACTGTGGAGGAGATTTGAGCTTGTTCGTGTTCCAGTTCACCAGAGGCGGCGTTGTGGCGTAGGGGATGACCTGCTCGAGTTTGCCTGGATTACTGGTTGCCGGCGAAGAGTTGGCTGTAGGTCAGGAACTCGGTTCCGGCGGGGAAGAACTCGCGATCGTGGGGGTTGACGAATCCGACTGTCAAGCAGAAGGGAGCGTCCGTTGTCTTGACGTTTTGCAGGTAGGAGATGGCCTGGTTCGCGGTATATGCGTCGTTATGAAACTGAGGACTGGAGACGAAGTCTCCGTAGGTTCCCTGCAGATTGTTGCCGGTGGGGTCCGGAGGGCTGTTCCAGTCAAAGCCGTAGGCCTGGGTGTCGCGGGGCCGTTGGGGACGGAGACGTGCCACTTGCCGTAGTAGGGCGTAGTGTAGCCGGCGTCCTAACAACTTGCCGTAAGTGGGGAAGGCAGGATTGAGGACCGGACAGATGGGATTGTTGAGGATGGTGGTAATGAGCCAGCTTTGGTGCGAGTACAGGCCCGTGATAATGGTGCCGCGAGCGGGAGTGCAGGCGTCTGGCAGCGGTGTAATAGTTGGAGAACTTGACGCCTTTCTTCCAGATGTGTCGGTAGAGGTTTGGCATAAAGCGTTTGAAGTAGTCTTCGGCGTCGTTTACGCCGATGGGAAAGACGCTGGGCCAGCGCAGCTCGTCAACGAGGATAAAGACGATGTTCGGCTTGGGGCCGGGTTCACTTGTTTGAGCAATACCAAGGCGACTGGCCATACTTGCGCCAGCGACAGCGGCGGTCGATTTCAGGAAGTCCCTACGTTTCATTTGTGTTTTCTCCATTTTGAATGGGCGAAATATGCAATGCAAAGAGGGTCAAAAAACAGAGCAAATCCGCTCTCGACAAGAACGGTCGAAAATTAGTTGTGATCTATGTTGACGGCCTGGGCCCTGGTAGAGACAGGGAAGGAATACCCGGAGCTTTGCTGCTCGGAAGACAGGGGATTAGTAGCCGGAGAGAACGCGCAGGAGACAAGCTATCTTGCGACGTGCGGATGTTAAGCGCGGGTCAGCAGGCCAGTCAAGTGAATCGTCAGCTATTACCTGTTCCTTCGTGGCGATAGGAGCGGGCGAGTCTCGGGCGGGGTATGTCTTGTGTCGCCCCTGAGGGCAGCACAGTTGTGGGAACCTCTATAAACCTATGAAACAAAAAGCCCTCGCGAAGGGGACTATTCTTCTCTTTGAGATGGATGCTAGGTCGGGTAACTGGGATATCGTGAGAAGTTATTGTCAGCCTCTACAACTGTGCGTGATAGGGTATTGCGTTGTCATATGGTGATGCGTGACAACTACGTCCGCGATAGGCCAGCTTCAAAGATGCGGTTCCAAACCGCTTGCAGACTTGCACATCCATCGAAGCCTTACGCCCGGGCCAATGCGACAGACGCCTTTGATTGAGCTCCGCAAAGTCGGGGTGTGCTCTGACCGCGGCCACATGCGACACCATAGTTGCGTGATCAGAATACAATCCGAAGTTCCCGCAAAGTCGGGTTATCGGCAACTTCGCCCGTCATTTCCGATAACCCCGTTTCCAGGGAACAATAAACAGATTCTTTCAAATGTTGGAGGCGCGATATAGCGAAAGAGAGGCGTAAAAGCTAGAGGCCGCCCTTATTTTTCGCTGCGGGAAGAAGGAGAACTTCAGAATTGGATGACGCGGGTACCTGATCGTAGAGGATCGATGACGGAGGGTAAACTTCCGCTGATTCTGACTAAAGAATTCCCCCACGCTCTAGCTCTTTGCCAAACCTGACGGCGTGTCCACGAGTCGGGCGGCCTTGGATTCAGGCATTCTTTTCGCCTTACTTGGTGTCGATGACTCTCGCTGGTTCTCGTAAAGAGCATCCGCAGATTTCCATTGAGTGGCCATAGTTTCCACCAATTCCGGTTTCGAAACGGCGAGATCCTTTTGCTCGCAACGATCCGTCTTCATGTTGTAAAGTTCCCACGTTCCGTCTAGTCCTTTTGCAACGATCTTCCAGTCGTCCTTCCGCAAAGCGCGATTGTTGCTGTGGTTGAAATAGATAAAGTCACGTGTGGTCTTTCGACCAGACCGGATCGAAGCGCTGAGGCTTATGCCAGGCAACGAGGGTCCCACAGGCTGTAGAGCAGCAACGTTTCCACCAGCGAGGTCGACAAACGTTGGTAGTACGTCAATAAAGTGGCAAGGATCGGTTCTCAGTGTCCCACCGCTTTTTACTCCGTTGGGCCAGCTCACGACCATCGGCGACGCAATACCACCCTCATGTACCCATGATTTGTGTAGACGGAACGGCGTATCTGCGGCGGTTGCCCATGCCGGTCCGATGCTTAGAAACGACTTTGCTGAACCCGGCGGTGCTGCTCGATCATGTCCATCGCCGCGAATGATCTCTTCACCGCTGGCACCGTTGTCAGAAAGGAAGACAACCACGGTGTCATCGAATACGCCCATATCTTTCAACTGCCGTGTAACTTTACCGACCTCTGTGTCCATGCGGGTGATCATCGCGGCGTGGATCGACATCTTCACGCTTTGAAATTTCTTTTGTTCGTCAGTCAGCGTGTCCCAAGGCACAGCGCGCGTCACCTCGCCTGGGCCGATGCGCCTCCGCAACTCCTCTTCTGTGAAGTTCCAGGGGGGATAGACGCCGGGTTCCATCGGTGCAAGATCGCAATTGATAATTCCCATCTCGCGAAGCCGTTTGTATCGCCGCTCACGCATCACATCCCATCCTTCATCGAAACGGCCTCGATAGTGATCGATGTCCGCTTGAGGAGCTTGCACCGGGAAATGCGGGGAATGGAATGCGAGGAAGAGAAAGAAAGGGTCCGTCTTGTGATTTGTTTGATGATCTCGCAAAAAGTCCACAGCATAGTCTGCGATTGCAGTCGTTGAGTAGTAACCATCCGTTGGTCGCGGCAACTCCACGCCGTCCAGTAAGTGATTCTCCTGGGTGAAGAACCGGCTCTCGTCCATCATGGTGTAGGTTCGGTCGAAGCCTACACCGTCCGCCCGCGGCACAAGCCGCATATGCCACTTGCCGGAGTGGTAAGAACGATACCCCTGCTGTCGCAGGTACTGGGGTAAAAAGTGCGTGTACTCGGGAATATTGCCTTTGGTCATGACATCAGCCGCGGTCTGTTGGGCATAGCGTCCCGTCAGGAGGCAGTTCCGCGAAGGACCGCAACGTGCTGTTGAATACATCTGCGTGAATTTCGTTCCGCCCTTAGCCAGAGCGTCGATTGTGGGCGTCTCAATATCGCCGCCAAAGCATCCGGCGTCCGAAAATCCCATATCGTCAGCTAGCACGAGGACGAAGTTCGGCTTGCGCGGGATGATTTTCGCAGCCCCAGGCACGCTGCTCAGAGCGCAGCCGGCACTAGCAACGCTGAGATTTTGTAGAAAAGTTCTTCGGTCCATCGTCGACTCCGTTAGAAATAGTACTTGCCGCTCAACTGAATTTCGCGTGGATCGTTAGGGTTATCTCGCGTTGCGGAGATACGCGCAAAACTGGATGGCGTTGTAAAGTTCAACGATGAGGGCTGAGCAAAATTCGGCGTGTTGGTCAGGTTGAAAACCTCTGCACGAAACTCAAAGTAGGTTTCCCGATACGCGATAAACCGACGAAACACAGACAGATCGAAACGTCGAAACGGAGGTCCGCTCACTTGTCCGCCGGGACCACCTAGATTGGCGATGCTGGCAGAGGTCGTCGTCGCCGCGGCAGGATTGACGAAAGCAGACGGATTCAAAAACTGATCTACATTATGCGGGCCAGCGTAGGGGTTCTGCCCCGGCACCTTTAAGGCAAAGCATCCTAACCCTGAAGCGGTTGTCGTCGTGCACGCAACGGAAAGCGGCTGGCCGTCCTGCACCGTGAAAATCCAGTTTGTCGACCACCCGCCTGCAATCCAGGAAGCCACTCCATGGGTGAGGAACTGACGGTTCCGACCAAACGGTAATTCATAGGTTCCACTGGTATGCAAAATACGACGCACATCAATGTCGCACAGAGTGTTGTCCGCACCTATTCCGAGACCCGCAACGTAAGGTGCACGCACGGCACCTACACCATTGTCGAGCAGGTCGCGGACATTGCTCATGCATTTGGAATAAGTCATGTTAGCGGTAAATGCCAGACCGTGTGCAAAGCGTCGTTCTCCGCCAAACTGCAGCGAGTTGTAATTACTCGTGCCGTTATGGCTAAGATACGTGCCTCCTGTGGCCATGTTCGGGAAGAACGAGATCGTTCTGAGCGTGGTAGTGGCAGGTCGAATAAGATTTGTCGTATTCGTTGGCAGACTGGTTTGAATGTGTCGCGTGTTGCTGCCGATGTAACCCGCGAAGAGGATCGTGTTGGAAGAGATTTGGTATTGCACCTGCAGACTGTAGGCCTGGCTGTAGCCAGTTTTTGGGAAACGCGGTTCTCCATTGAAGGCAAGGGAACCTGGCACTACGGATGACGGTGACAGCGAGATGTTGTTGAACCCCTGCGAGATGGGACCGATCGAGCCGTCGGCCAGGCCTGTTGCTGGATTCACAATACCCGCCACCGCGCTGCCCGCGGCAAAGCTGGTCGTTACCTGGAACGGGAAGTTGATGTAGGGCGCGATAGACAGTCCGTGATTTTCGTTTGCCTGATAGAACATGCCATAGCCACCGCGCACCGATACCTTTGGACTTGGTTGAAACGCGAAACCCAAGACGTGGAGCAAAATTCGTCTTCTGTGCGAGGCCGATCGCGTTGTTGTCGGTTGGAGTCAAGAGGATGTTATTGGCTGCGAGGAACGAAGTGAATGTTGTCCCCAGCTCTGAGAGGCGCTTCTGTGGGAAGTAATAGTGCGACTGGCCATCCGGCGTGTCACCAGTTGCAGCTGCGACGAAGTTGCCGACGCGTCCGTCACGCTCAGCGGGAACTCCGATAAATTCATATCGCAATCCCAGGTTAAGCGTCAGGTTTGGCCTCGCGCGCCAACTATCTTGAAAGTAGACAGCATAGTAATTGCGGATGGGATAAAAAGCGGGTGGAAAGCTGGTCGCGGTTAGCGAATTTGCGCCACCGAGAAGATTAACGCCGCCCGGTACCGTCGCTGCAATTGGGTTCAGGATGAACTGTGCACGGTCGGTCGATCCGTCAGTGTTGTTGACAACGGATGTGAAGATTCCGCTATGGACAAAATCACCGCGCGGAGCTGTTGGGGTGGCCATTGGGAAAGCAACATTCTGAAACTCAAAGCCAGTGCGGATCTGGTGCCGGCTTCGGTCAATGGAGACATTTTCCGTAACCTGCAGGATGTTGCTGGCCTTGTCACTAGGCAGTGTGCCTGCCGCACCAAGATTGCCTAGTCCATTGGCTCCGCCAAACTCGAATAAAGGAAGACCGCCGTTCTGCGCAATCTGCGGAATGCCGGGAATGCCGTATTGATCGGGGATCCCAAGTGTGTTCGCTTGCGGCTGCAGACGTTTATCGAAGACGCGGCTGTAACCTACGCGCGATTCGTTAACCAGGTGTGATGTCAAGATATGCGTCCAGCTCAGCGCGCCATTCTGAGATTCCGTATACCCATTGCCAGGACGCGAGGCGCCACCGTCGGCGATGCCTGGGAATGGACCGGGGGTCACCTGGTTGTTGTAAACAAAGCTGTAGCGAAAGAAGACTGAATCGCGCTGACTGAACTGATGATCGAACCGTGTGTCAAAGCTGTCGACATCCGTTACGTTATTTGGGCTGCTCGTGTAGTTATTTATCAGCCCGCCAGCCGTTGGTGCGGGATAAAGCTTCAGAAGATTCACCGCGTTCGGATTAATGCGGCCCGAAGGAATTCTGTTCAATTGCGCGATCGATGCAGCATCGGTGTAAACTTTTTTCGCCCCAAGCGATCCAGTATAGAAAGGGTCACGAACGAATCCACCTGCCGCACCCGGCAGCCCGGTTACTGGGTCTACTCCACTCGAAGGAATTGCGCGCGTAGTCGCTGGGTCGAACACCGTGCCGGTCGGAAATGATCTACCCAGCGCATCCGTCCGACTCCCCGTCTGCAGGGTGATAAGGTCCTGCAGATTGGTGAAGTTACTTGCCGCCTCTGCGGCGGTGGGTACATTCTTGGTATACGTTTTCCCCTGCACGATACGTGACCCCTGATAATCCACGAAGAAGAAAGTCTTGTCATGCCCGTTGTAAAGGTGAGGAATGATTACAGGACCACCCAGGGTGCCACCAAACTGATTCAATCGGAACTTCGGCTTTGTCTGGTTCGCGAGGACAAAATAGTCTTTCGCGTCAAAGTAATCGTTACGGAGATACTCCCACACGTTGCCGTGAAAGCGATTGGCGCCGGATTTTGTCGACACGTTCAGTACTGCGCCTGCCGAGTGCCCAAACTCAGCGGAGTAGTTGCTTGTCTGGACGGTGAACTCACGAAGAGCATCCGGTGGCGGCATCACCACATACTGTGCCTGGTTTACCAGATCGCCGATGGCGGCATTGTTGTCCATGCCATCGAGCAGGTAGTTGTTTTGAGTACGTTTTGCTCCATTTGCGGTGAATGAGCCGCTGGCCTGCAAGTTGCGTCCATCATTCTGAGCAAAAGTTACGCCGGGAGAGAGCTGCGCGAGGAAGGCGGGGTTACGTCCGTTCAACGGAAGCTCATTGATTGCTCTGGTATCGACCAACTGCTGCACAGACGACGTCTGCGTCTCAAGCAGCGGCGCCGTAGACTCCACCTGCACACTCTCGGAAACGGAGCCAACCTCAAGCTTAAAATTAAGCTCCAGCCTCGACTGGATCGTTACTTCAACATGCTTTTGCTGGCTTCTTTTGAAGCCAGATTGTTCCGCTGTCACTGTGTATACGCCAAGCTTCACTGGACTGAAGGTAAAGCGGCCGTCATTGCCCGCACGCGATACGCTGTGGATGCCAGTATTGTCTTCAGCGATCGTGACGGTTGCGCCCGGTACGCTGGCTCCAGAAAGATCCGTGACCTGGCCAACGATAGAACCTGTGTCTACCTGCGCGTGCAATACTCCGGGGGCTGTCGCTAGAGCGACTATCGTCAAAACATAAATCGCAACGCGCATAGATACCTGCAACGAACGCATGGAAGGACTCCTTCTAAAGCTTGCCAATACTAGTTGGAAAATCGGCCGAATTCCATGAACCGCAAAGAAAAAGCGTTAATCACAAACGCTAGCTAAGTCGATGGAAGCCTTCAGGCTGATATTTCGATCCGGGATTCAGTCAGATGAGTTCTGACTAGAGCAAAGAAACGCAGGCGCAACAACAAGGCATGCAGCAACACATGCAACAGGCGGCGCTAATGGCGATTTGCTTCATTATGGCGAGTCTAGGTGCAATCCAAACTTTGTGTCAATACAAAGACAAGCTGGCGTTGATACGGTGGACCAAAGCATAATGCACGCTGGAGACCCGTTATGGACCGCAGAACCTTTCTACGCACAGGCATAGCCGCAGGTGTCGGCATGAGAGCAGACCGCAGCGTGGTAGGCGCCCCCTTACGTCGTCCCAATGTCCTGGTAATTCTTCCAGACCAACTGCGAGCACAATCCGTCGGATGTTTCGGTAACAAAGAAGTGCAAACTCCGCACATCGATCAGCTTGCCGCTGAAGGTTCCATTCTGGAGAATGTCATCGCGAACTCTCCGGTCTGCTGTCCGGCAAGAGCGATTATTCTCTCCGGCACATACGCCAGTACAAACGGTATGGTCGCAAACGATCTTCGTCTTATGCAAAACGTCCCCAGCATGGCGGACTCTTTCGCCCATGCGGGATATCGCACTGGGTACATCGGCAAATGGCATCTTGATGGAGGGCCGCGAAACCCCGGCTTTATTCCGCCAGGCCCGCGCAGGCATGGCTTTCAGTTCTGGGCAGCTAACGAGTGCAGCCACAAGCCCTATGGCAACCCTTACTTTCATGATTCCGCGGAACCAGTGTTATCGGACAAATTTGAACCAGAGGTCTGGACCGACGAAGCGCTTCGCTTTCTGGATTCCACTGGCGACACGCCTTTTTTTCTTGTTGTCTCTCCAGGAGCTCCTCACGACCCTTACATCGCTCCAAAGCGTTACATGGATATGTACGACCCCGAGAAGCTCACAATGCGTCCGAACTGGACGTCCGTTAAGGGCGGTACGCGCGAAGACATTGCTGGTTACTATGCATGCATCACCGCTGTCGACGACCAAGTCGGTCGCATCATGTCAAAGCTTAGAGAGCGAAATCTTGAAGGTGACACAATCGTTCTCTTTGCTTCCGACCATGGAAACATGCTCGGCTCGCAGGCCAAGACACTCAAACAAAAACCCTGGGAGGAGAGTATTCACGTTCCGGGGATCCTTCGTTATCCTGCTCGTATGCGGCCCGCGCAGCGGAACGATACAGTCTTCACGCATGTCGATATCGCACCCACGTTGCTCTCTGTGTGCGGCGTTCATGTTCCTTCGGCCATGCAGGGACAGAATCTCTCCAGGGATTTATTCGATGGTCGGCATCGGACGACTTCTACGCCAGCCCTACTTCAGATATTTGGTCCGGCCGGGAACGAGGAAGGCGGTGCATGGCGAGGCATTCGCACGCAAACCCATTTGTACGCCCGCACGCAGAATGAGCCATGGCTCCTTTACGATCTCGTCAATGATCCTGGCCAACAACACAACCTGATAGCAGAAAGCAAATACAACGCACTCAAAGAATCTCTCGATCGGGCGCTCAGTGCGAAGATGGCCGGTATCGGAGATCACTGGCAGAAAGATTGGACAACGCCAATTGGCAATGGACTAGATCGTTACAAGCCTTTCGAATCGGTGCAAGAGTACTTCGTCTTTCGCGAACAACATCAATAACCTGGAAATCGGAACATTCGACGAGGCCATCTCCGGCGGCTCGGCCTCGTCATCTTCGTCGGCAGGGGACGATGACACTCCCGGCGAAGCGCGACGACGCCTGACGGCGATCGCAACTGCACGTCAGAGACTTGGATCTCGGCCGCTTCCCGCCGTCCGCCTACGACTGGTCCGACTGTCACCTCACAGAAACGGCAGAGCAACTCTGCGCCGTGGCTTCTCATTTACGCTGCTCGTCGATGACAACGGCAAAGTCGTCTATTGCCATCTCGGCGAGAACGTGACCAAAGAAAACTGCCTACGGAAATATTTCGGCTGATTGAATCAGCCACTTTCTCGCGCAATCGGCACTGAGAGATGTCACGGAGGCATACACACTTCTGATTAGCGAGGGTTCCTGTACCCGAAAAGTCGCATTATCGGCAACTTGCCTTGTCGGGAGTTTTATTGAGGCAGATCTGATGGCTCTCCTTGGCTGTAATCTCTGGTGGAAGAGAAGCTGCCTTGCTTTTACTCATCGTATGTCCGACATGAAACCCGGTACAAACAAGACAGGAATAGATGCCAAGCCCGAGGTCAGTTTTCGTTTTGGGAAGGTCGTTCAGATGTCGGAGAGCGCTATCGATGGTGCTGTGAGGTATTTTCTTTTGACAGTTCAGTTGGTGCAGGCCTGGCACCAATCCGACGGCGGCGCGTGAAACAGTTTGCTTGCTAACCGTTTTCCGGAAGGCCTTGCGAACCTGCCTCATCTTTCCGGAATCAGCGTTAAGGCGGAGTTGTTCATATTGCGTTTGGAGAGCGAGGATAATCATGTGGACTTTTGTGTTCATAGAGCAGCGGATCGGCACCGAGAGCCTGGATGAGGAGAGCGAGTCGACAGGCAGGCCGGTGCTTTCTTCGAATTTTCGACAAGAGAACCTCAAGCCGGAAGGGTATCGGGGAACTGTCCGTCGGAGGAAAGATGGTAGGCGAAGAAAAGACGAAAATGCAAGCGCTGAATGACGGGTAGCGGTTGCCCCAAATCCGGTCATTTTCCCTGTAATGGCTATACTAGGGCGGGGCGGTTTTAGGGGTGAAGGTGCGGAAAGTGGTATGGAAGCCCCAGTGACACTGTGGAAAAGTGCTTTTTCGAGCCTGAAAAGGCAAAAAGCTGTACATGAACTTTTTTTGACCTTCTAGGCAGAAGAAGTGCTGATTTGAGGCGATCCGGAATTGGCCTTTTAGAGGGCTATCAGGGGCGGTCATGTCTCGTATGGAGTGTGCTCATCTTTGATCCATCTTTCCGGTTGAACTGGGGAGGGGCTAGCTGGGTTGTGGGTGAGGGGTGTTGTTGTCGCGTGCGCGCGTGGAGTTTATGTGTTGGGCGAGGAGGGACCTGGTCCAATCACCCATCGCGTGACCGATCCGCTGCTGGGCAGGAACGCTGGGACGAGTGCAGCTGAGTCTGCATCGAGACCAGGGTGAGTCCATCGAGCGAGGAAGCGCCGATGTACTTCTGAGCGCGAGCCAGCAGGGTCTGGATCACGACACCCATGCAACGCACGCGAACCAGGTTCGAGTAGTCGCTGGCGTCGGTGGCCGCGGTGAGGTCGTGCAGCATGGTCGGGCTCTGGTTGAAGCCGGAGCTGCGCAGCACGTTGACCTTGGCCTCGGTGAGAGCATCCAGCTGTGCCGGAAGCGGGTTCCAGACCTGGGTGATCTTGATCTGCTTGTTGGTCAGGCCGGTCGCAGCATCGAGCTGCGAGAGGTAGCCAGCAACCAGGCCAGCGGCGTTCGAGACGTAGTTGGCGGCATAGCCAAAGACGTGGAGGTAGGCTTCTTAATATATCTCAGATATATGTGATACTCTGGATCACTTTATGAAGCGTGCTGCCCTCTATATGCGTGTCTCCACCCTAGATCAGCACCCTGAGACCCAACTCTACGATCTACGCCAGATGGCCAGTCAACGTGGCTATCAGATCGTCGAAGAGTACACGGATATCATCAGTGGTGCCAAAGCCCGGCGTCCTGGTCTCGGTGACATGATGCGTGACGCCCGGCGAGGAAAGTTCGAAGTCGTTCTGGTCTGGGCCTCCGATCGGATCGCCAGATCGGTAAAGCACTTCCTCGACGTGCTCGATGAGCTGAACCGGCTCAACATCGAGTTCATCAGCTTCCGCGAGCAGATCGACACCGGCGGGCCGTTAGGCCGTGCCGTCGTCGTCATCATCGGAGCCATCGCCGAGCTCGAGCGCAACCTGATCATCGAGCGGGTCCGGGCCGGCATGCGCCGCGCCAAGCTGGAAGGCAGGCACATCGGGCGCAAGCCACTCGTTCTGGATCGTGAGGCCATCCTCAGAGATCGGAAGCGTGGGGAGAGTCTCAGCCAACTGGCGAAAGACCATCTTGTCTCCCGCACAACGATCCACCGCGTACTTCGCGGCGCCCAAACCAATCTGGAGAAGTCTGCATGAGTGAAGCTACGGCGTCGGTCCTGGTTTATATGTTCCTCTCCGTCGGCCTTGGCTTCGTTGTGGGCTCGGCCTGCGGCGAGCAGCTCGCTCGCCGCAGGAGCGCAGAGGCCCAGGTGGAGGATCTCCTCAAGCGTCTCGAGTGTGTTGGCACTCACGTGCAGCAACTAAAGGAAATTAGTACCGTGCTGAATGACATACGCAAGCACATCCTCGCTGTTCCAAAAGGCGTCGAAGATCCCCCTCGCTAAGCACCTCAAAATCAACGGCCGGATCTACACGATCCAGCCGTTCCAAAAGGTGTGGGTTCGGAAACAATATCGTAGGGCATGTCGCTGGCTCAGTTGGGCTGGCGATCACAGGGCGAAGCGCTAGTTGAGTGATCGTGCCTGGCGCGATAGATCAACATCAGGTGCAAGCGACCAAGTCTAAGATAGGCTACAGCCAATGGAGAATGGGTTCAAACACGATCTGCGAAACTATCCGCTGTACTTTCTGCTATGGACCGTGTTGGGTCTCTTTCATTTCAGCCAAGGCCTCACGGTCAGGCTTGTCTCGCATGACCCAACTCCCTGGTGGCATTACCTACTGGCGTGGCTCTCTGGAGTTTATATTTGGGCTCTTTTAACTCCGGCCATCCTATGGCTCGGTCGGCAGTTTCCTGTCGAGCATTGCAACTGGCTCCGCCGGAGTACTCTCCATCTTTTGCTGAGTGCGGGGTTCTCAGCTTTCGAACTGAGTCTGGAAAGTGCGCTGTATTCACGTATGCACCTGTTTCCCCTATTGATGAAGGACTTTCGAGGAACTCTTGCGCAGTTGCTGATTAGGGGCTTTCACGGAGGCGTCTTGAATTACTGGATTGTGTTTGGGGTGCAGTGGGGAGTTCTTTACTATCGCAGGTACCAGGAGGGGTCACGGGAAGTGTTGAAGTTCGAACTGCGGGCAACCGAGTTACAGTCGCAATTGATGAGTGCTCGATTAGATGCGCTGAAGATGCAGCTCCAACCACATTTCCTGTTTAACACCTGAATGCCATCGCTGTACTGGTACGCCAGCAGAAGGGCAAGGATGCGGAACAGATGCTTGGTCACCTAAGCGATCTTTTACGGGGTGTGTTGGAGGATGTCGATGTTCAGGAGGTTTCTCTACGCCGCGAACTAGAGTATTTGCGACTTTACTTGGCCATTGAACAAGTACGCTTTCCGGACCGGTTGCGGGTAGAGGTCTCGGCCGATCCGGCAACGCAGGAAGCGTCGGTGCCACAACTAATCTTGCAGCCAATCGTGGAAAACGCCATTCGCCATGGCATCGGACGAAGTTCCTCCGCTGGTCGAATTCTGATCAGTGCGTCGAAGATCAATGGGACGGTGGAACTTCGAGTGCAGGATGACGGCCCTGGGCTTTCGCCCACCGACTCGTCTGAAGACGAGGGCATCGGCCTGGCGAACACGCGGGCACGACTGCAACAGCTTTACGGCCAGGATGCCAGATTGGAAATCGAGAATTGCGATCGTGGCGGAGTAGTTGTAACCATGAATATCCCCTTCCATCAGTCCCATGCTGAAGTTGCGAGAGTCTAATGCCTTTGACAACCCTAATCGTGGATGACGAGCCGCTCGCGCGGGACGGCCTACGGATATTGCTATCAAGGGACCCCGAAGTTGCAACAATTCACGAAGCCAGAGACGGACGCGAGGCAGTCGCGGCGATTCGAGAATGGGACCCTGATCTTGTGCTTCTGGATGTGCAGATGCCGGAGATGGATGGATTCGAGGTGGTTCGGAAGATCGGCGCAGAACATATGCCACAGGTGGTGTTCGTCACAGCCCACGACCAGTACGCCATTCAGGCGTTTGAAATTAATGCGCTTGACTACTTGCTCAAACCGGTGATTGAAGAACGTTTCGATAAGGCGTTGACGCGCGCCAAAAGCCGTATCCGTTCGAACGTAGCAGCGAATTCAACCCTGCAAATCATCGGCCTGCTCGAAACCATAGCGTCGCCTCGGAATTACGTGAAGCGCCTTGCGGTGAGATCAGGAGGCAAGACTGTATTCGTGAATGTCGAAGACGTGGATTGGATTGAAGCCGCGGAGAATTATGTGGAACTTCACGTCGGGCGAGTAAGTCACCTGCTCCACGTAACAATGAACACTCTCGAGAAATCTCTTGATCCGGAGAGCTTCCTTCGCATCCACCGTTCGATCATCATCAACGTTGTCCGAATCAAAGACCTGCAATCTGATGCGCACGGAGAGTACGTAATCACATTGCAAGACGGTGTACGCCTGCAATCCGGACGAACCTATTCGAGCCGACTGAGAGCTTTGGTCAACAATCCGTTCTGACCGTTTCGTCCGTCCAGTTCGTCAAAGCATTTCACCCGCGGGTCAATATCTACTTCGCGCAACTGTCGTGTTTGGCCCAGACTACCTCCTGATGGAGGTAGTAAGTGAAAAAAGCCATGGTTTTGCTACTTGCAACTGCAATGCCCGTCGGTAGTTTTTCTCTACCGGCGCAACTCGACGATACCGAGCCATTTCCCAAGGAATTCCGTAAGTGGGCCCACGTCAAGAGTGTGCTGGTTGGGCCTCAAAGCGCTGCCTATGCTACCGAAGGGGGAATCCACCACATCTACGCAAACGAAAAAGCCCTTGAGGGTTACAAGACGAGCAATTTTCCTGACGGCTCGGTAATTGTCTATGACTTGCTTGAAACCAGAGAGATTGCGGGCAACACCATAGAAGGGCCAACGCGCCGGATTGATGTCATGGTGAAACAGGGCGAACTCTATCGCACCACCGGCGGCTGGGCATTTATGAGATTCCCCGGTGGCAACCCGATTGATGGGAAGCTAACGGCCGACCGACAAGCAGCGTGTGCTGCATGCCACGCCAAACGAAAAGACCATAATTTCGTTTTCAGCGAATTCCGTAAGTAAATGCGGAACCGCGGAGAAGCCAGCGACATGCCCTACGATATTGTTTCCGAACCCACACCTTTTGGAACGGCTGGATCGTGTAGATCCGGCCGTTGATTTTGAGGTGCTTAGCGAGGGGGATCTTCGACGCCTTTTGGAACAGCGAGGATGTGCTTGCGTATGTCATTCAGCACGGTACTAATTTCCTTTAGTTGCTGCACGTGAGTGCCAACACACTCGAGACGCTTGAGGAGATCCTCCACCTGGGCCTCTGCGCTCCTGCGGCGAGCGAGCTGCTCGCCGCAGGCCGAGCCCACAACGAAGCCAAGGCCGACGGAGAGGAACATATAAACCAGGACCGACGCCGTAGCTTCACTCATGCAGACTTCTCCAGATTGGTTTGGGCGCCGCGAAGTACGCGGTGGATCGTTGTGCGGGAGACAAGATGGTCTTTCGCCAGTTGGCTGAGACTCTCCCCACGCTTCCGATCTCTGAGGATGGCCTCACGATCCAGAACGAGTGGCTTGCGCCCGATGTGCCTGCCTTCCAGCTTGGCGCGGCGCATGCCGGCCCGGACCCGCTCGATGATCAGGTTGCGCTCGAGCTCGGCGATGGCTCCGATGATGACGACGACGGCACGGCCTAACGGCCCGCCGGTGTCGATCTGCTCGCGGAAGCTGATGAACTCGATGTTGAGCCGGTTCAGCTCATCGAGCACGTCGAGGAAGTGCTTTACCGATCTGGCGATCCGATCGGAGGCCCAGACCAGAACGACTTCGAACTTTCCTCGCCGGGCGTCACGCATCATGTCACCGAGACCAGGACGCCGGGCTTTGGCACCACTGATGATATCCGTGTACTCTTCGACGATCTGATAGCCACGTTGACTGGCCATCTGGCGTAGATCGTAGAGTTGGGTCTCAGGGTGCTGATCTAGGGTGGAGACACGCATATAGAGGGCAGCACGCTTCATAAAGTGATCCAGAGTATCACATATATCTGAGATATATTAAGAAGCCTACCTCCACGTCTTTGGCTATGCCGCCAACTACGTCTCGAACGCCGCTGGCCTGGTTGCTGGCTACCTCTCGCAGCTCGATGCTGCGACCGGCCTGACCAACAAGCAGATCAAGATCACCCAGGTCTGGAACCCGCTTCCGGCACAGCTGGATGCTCTCACCGAGGCCAAGGTCAACGTGCTGCGCAGCTCCGGCTTCAACCAGAGCCCGACCATGCTGCACGACCTCACCGCGGCCACCGACGCCAGCGACTACTCGAACCTGGTTCGCGTGCGTTGCATGGGTGTCGTGATCCAGACCCTGCTGGCTCGCGCTCAGAAGTACATCGGCGCTTCCTCGCTCGATGGACTCACCCTGGTCTCGATGCAGACTCAGCTGCACTCGTCCCAGCGTTCCTGCCCAGCAGCGGATCGGTCACGCGATGGGTGATTGGACCAGGTCCCTCCTCGCCCAACACATAAACTCCACGCGCGCACGCGACAACAACACCCCTCACCCACAACCCAGCTAGCCCCTCCCCAGTTCAACCGGAAAGATGGATCAAAGATGAGCACACTCCATACGAGACATGACCGCCCCTGATAGCCCTCTAAAAGAACGTTGCCAAAATTGTTTTCGAAGACTTGAAGGCGAACCTCCGAATTAGCTTGTTCAGCGCTGGTTGCGAATCGTTGCTATTGGCTGCTTGGCTTCGTCACGCCGATGGGCTCGCTCGACTGTACGCCGGATAGGGACCGATGAGACCACGATTTAGCGCAAACAAGACTAGATCGGCGTTATTCTTGATATTGAACGCACCCATGATGTTGTGTTTATGGAATTCAATAGTTTTCTCGCTCAAACTAAGGATGGCAGCTATCTCTTTCATAGACCGGCCCTCTGCGTAGAGTTGAATGATGTCGCGCTGTCGTGGAGTAAGCTCTTTTGAAAACCGCGCAGCTTTTTCCCTTGCTTCTGCCCAATTTTCAGGCCTCATCGTGTGGGTGACGTAGGAGTGACCGCGCATTACTTCGTCGATCGCTTTGCGCAACTCTGACCCGGCCGAGTGCTTAAGCACGAACGCTATGGTACCTAATGCAAGAGCCGCGGCCGCAAGGTGTGGGTCATCCTGCATAGTCAAGAAAACGAACTTCATTTTTGGAGTTTGCTCCTTGATCCTCCGAGCGGCGTCAAGCCCATTAAGCACAGGCATTCCTACATCGACGATCACAAGGTCGGGTTTAAGTTTTGCAGCTTCATCCACCAGGGCGCGTCCGTCCCGAACTTGCCCGATTACTTCGAAGCTCTTTTCCAAATAGGCCTGCAACGCGTCGGAAAACATCACATGATCGTCCGCTAGTAGCAGACGTAGGCGACGCTGGTCTCTAAGAACCCCATTCATATTGTTTGGTCTTCACTTTCGCATCAAGGTTGACTTAAAAGGAGATTGCGGACTGTACGCGATGTGAGCAAGCGCGCTATTCATCTCTGGCGATATAACCTGAGCAGTTTCGATTGACGCATACAAGAGATCGTAGGAGTAGAAAGCGGACCTGCCGTCAGCAAAACGAATAACCAAGCCTTCATGCATTTGCTCGACAGTAACGAGGCGAGGGGTGGGTCTCTTCTCCATATTGATGGATCCTTTGGGCTCCTAGGTATGGAGCAGATCGATAACTGCATACCCAGCACTGCGAATTCCGGTCCCAACAGCTCTTTGCATGCGTCCTACCGAAGATTTCGCCGAGCTATAAGTGATCGACGGTGTCCCGCCGTTCGCGCAGTAGGTGGCCTAATGATCGGCAAACCCTTTCATCGCCATCGACAATGCGAGATATCTAATGGCAGGGTCGCGCATGAATTCTGTGCAACTATAGGCAGATAAAGGGACGTTAACTACTGCCCTTTAGGGAAGGTAGACCTACTCTCTCTGGAAGATGCCTGCCCCCTGTATTAGCGAGTAGGTTCGGCCACGGGCCGAACACTCAATTCTTGCGGTCAGAAACCGGGTGGCCGACGAATACGGCTTTACTCCGAACCGGTTCGCTCGCTCTGCGCATGAATCTCGTTTCTCTTCGCGCTGCCTTTGAGCACTTGCAGTAGAACAAATTGTTCTATTTCGAATCTGTCACGGGAAAAATAGGGGCCCCGTTTAAGGGCCCCTCTCCCAGGACTGGTGCTGCTGTGGGCAACTATAGGCAGATAAAGGGTCGTTAACTACTGCCCTTTAGGGAAGGTAGGCTCCTGGAAGATGCCGGCCTCCTGCGTTAGCCGAGTAAGTTCTGCCACGGACTGCACTCTCAATTTTGTGGTGATCGCCGTGCGATGCAACTTCACCGTCCGCTCGTGGATGCCCAGATCCCAGGCGATCTCCTTGTTAAGTCGTCCTCTCACAACATGAGAGAGCACTTCAAGCTCTCGTTCGCTGAGCGTGTCGAAGAGAGCGCGCAACTCGCTCTGCCGAACACGCGCATTGCGTTCCCGACGATCGCGGGCGATGGCACGCATCACTGCGTCCAACAACTCTGTTTTGGGAGCGGTCTTCTCCAGGAAATCCTCCGCCCCATCCCGCATTGCCTGGACGGTCGAGCGAATATCTCCGTGTGCGGTCAAAAAGAGAATCGGTATCGGATTGCCCGTCAGCGCCAGAGCAGATTGCAGGTCGAGTCCGTTCATCTGAGGCATTTGCAGATCTGACAATACGCAGCCCGACGCATCACCATCATGTCTCGCGAGAAACTCGGTGGCCGACGAATACACCTTTACTGTGAACCCGCTCGCTCGGAGTAGCCGCGAGACTGCGGTACGAAAAGATGCGTCATCGTCGACGACATAAACAGTGGATTCGTTCGATCTCATTGTGTAACGTTCTTATCCGCAATCGGTAGCGTAAAGCGAAACGACGCTCCACCATCCTTGTTATTCTCTGCCCACAGCCGACCGTTGTGCGCTTCAATGATCGTGCTGGAGATCGATAAACCCATGCCCATACCGTTAGCTTTGGTCGTGAAAAATGGATCAAAGATGTGCGCAAATTTGTCGTTGGGAATGCCGTCCCCGGTGTCGCTCACGGCAATCTCGACCGTCTGTTGTCCGTCAAGTGACGCTGTCACCCTGATCTGCGGATTCTCATGCTTTGTCTCATCCAGAGCATCCATGCCGTTGGTAATCAGATTAAGCAGCACCTGCTGAAGATGGACCGCATCGCCCCGAATGGGCGGCAGATCGTCTGCCATGACCATTTCAAGTCGAATCTGCCGTGCCGAAGCCTCAAATTGCACGAGGGTCATGGTGTTGCTGACGAGCTCGCGCACATCAAGCGATCGCTCGGCGAGCTCGTTCCGTTTGAGAAGCCCGCGCATCCGGTCGATGACGTCACCTGCCCGCTGGTCGTCCTTTCGGATGTCGGCAAGAATTTCGCGAACTTCGTCGAGATCTGGCGAGGGATTCTGCAGAAAAAGCTCTGCAGCCTCAGCGTTGCGTAGAATCGCGCCCAGCGGCTGATTAATCTCATGCGCCAGCGCGGAGGCCAACTGGCCCATCAACGAGACGCGTCCTGCATGCGCGATTTCCTGCTGCAAAAGCTGCTTCTCATCCTCAGCTTGCTTTTGCGCCGTAATGTCGAACGACAAGCCACGTATGATCTTGGGTTTGCCTGCGCTGTCGAACTCGGTGCGACCGTGAGATGCGATCCAGCGAAGCTCGCCGGTCGGTAGCACTACTCGATAGGTAGCTTCATAGATACCGTTACCATCTATCGCCTGCGTCAGCAGCGAACGAACAGTATCTCGATCCTCCGGGTGCATTCGCTGCAGGATCATGTCGAAGTCCAGCCGTTCTTCTGGCTCAAAGACGAAGCATCGAGCGCAACTTGTCTGTCGCCCAGACCTCGTTCTGACCTATATCTCGAGACCACATACCAAAGTCGGCTGCCTCGACGGCCAGTCTCATTCTTTTTTCACTCTCGCGTAGTCCTTCTTCAATCACCTGAAGTTCATGCAGTTCCGATGCCGCCCGGGCACGTTCCTGCTCTTGAGCTTCGATGAGCATGCCGCTGAGGCGCATCTGCTCCTTTCTTGCGGCATTCAGCCGCTTCCGCTCGAACAGGAGATAGATGCTCAGCAGGCCCAGACTCAGCAAGGACCAGCAATCCGGCCAGCAAGGTCCTCCTGTGTTGTTCCCACAGAGTCGGCTGGCGAAACAGTACCGTGCTTCCGGCAGGGAGCCTGCTTTCATCCAGCTTCCATCGCTTCAACTCGCGCCAGTCGAACAAGTAAAGATTAGGACCATGCACGACGGGAATGTCCTGCGGCGGCTTTCCCCGAAAGATCTCGAGGGCATCGCGGCCCAGGATCTTGCCCTCTTCTTCGTTACTGACCACAAATCCCCCGACAATGCCGTGGCCCAGGTATGTGTCGGCTATGCCAAAGACGGGAGCATTCGCGGCGCCAGCGATCATGGGAAGGGCCTCGGGGGTGTTGAGAAACTCCCGCCCCTGCACGTCCTTGAAGAAGGAGAGATAAAGAACGATGGAATGGTCAGGAAGATGCCTCAACCTCTCCAGCAGCTTACTCATCGGCAGGTCGGTCAGGTAGGTGACGTCAAGCTTGTTCTCATAAGAAATGAGGTCCGTCTTTACTACTGCGGTGAGGCCTTTGTCATAATCGGATTGCCCCGCGACCACGAAGACGTGGCGGGTTCCCGGTATCAAACCCAGCGCAGCCTCCACCGTTTTCGCGGGCTCCAATTGAAACCACGCGCCCGTCGATCGGTAATCGACTCTGACCTCTTCGATCGTGCCTAAAACGGCGCAACAGAACACTACCGGGACGTTGGGGAACAGCGCCTTCGGCTCCGCCAGGAACTGGGTCGCGCCCCCCACCAACACGATCAGATCCAGTTTGACGTGGCGATACTGGCTGACAAGCAAATCAATCCGCTGCTGCAACTCTTCCGGGTGATAAATGGAATTCAGGTTCTCCCAGTAGAACTCGACCTGGAACCGCGGATCTGTGTGCAGTGCCGATACGATCTGATTGCTCACGAGCGTCGGAGCAGGATGGGACGGTCCGGTAATGCTGAGCATGAGAACGTTTTTTCTGATCTGAGCTTGGGACGCAGGTGCGAAATAGACCAGCGCTAGAGCCAAAACAAGCGAGAAGAAGCGAAGTGGCGAACCGAAAGCCCTCTTTGGAGGCACGTACTTCATCGGACTTGAGGGTATCAGGATGATCGAAGAAACAAATGAGATTATGCGCGAATGATCCACAGCCGTGTAATGGTCGGTTCATGCAAAACGGGGTTATCGGAAACTTCAACCGAACTTGCCGAAAACCCGACTTTGGAGGAACAGGAACCCGAGTCGATCCAGGTGCACCTAGCTAAAGCCAGTGTTTGGACGAGTTGAGAAACCACTCTCGAAACTGGGTGGGGGTGATCTTCTTGCGACCGTTCCTCAATGCTCCGTGTCTTTTGCGATTGGCATCGGGAGTAGGAAGAGAGGCATATCGCTGCTTTCGGGCAGGACGCAGGCGTTCGCAACGGTTCTTTCCGCACGACCCACAAAGCCCTGCTTCCGGCGTTTATTTACCTTGTCGCGTGCGATGCTCATGCAAGCCATGCTAACAGCGGCCTCCATGAAGACAGCCTCATCGAGGCTCTGGACCTACAACATCCAATTGAAAGGGTTCCGTGTACTGCTCTACGGGATAGCCTTTGTCCTTCCATGCTTGTAAACCACCCCTGAGCAACTTCACCCTCGTGAACTTCAGAGCTCTTACCTTCCCCAAAACCATGACGCCCGTTTTATCGTCCGCACCTGTGCAATACAGCACTGCTTCTTCGTCTCGTGAGTATGAGGCCGATAGCGCAGCAGCATCTTTGGGCGGGATTCTTATTGCTCCTGGGATGATTTCTGGATACGCCAGAACATCCAACGGTTGACGCACATCAAACAGCAATACTTCTCCTTTATTTAGCAAAGCATGAAGTTCATCCGGTTCGATACTGTTGGCTTCTAGATCGCCGTTCGCACGCCGCCGCACAGTCGCGACCGCTGCGATAACGAACACGCACAGTAAAGCCGCCACAACCACGATCAAAGTCATACTCGCTCTCCCATAATCACTCAGATGCATCGTTTGGCAGCGCGAGATTTTGTTCATCACGACGATGGTCATAGTCTCGAGGTTGGCTCCGTCACGGCGCAGCAGCGTGTAGACCAGTTCTTCGGTGGAAGCGCAGATTTGGCCGCCTTCCGTTGGACGACACAAAATAGGGATCCACCCGCAGGAGACCCCTTCTGTCCACCTTGACAAAGTCGTTCGTCTGCGGACGAACGCGATCGATAGTTAAGTTAGCGGCGGGTGCCTCTGGTGGGACAGATCTCTCAGGGTGCCCGCGAATGGTCTTTTTCAATGGTCTCAAAAGGAAAAAGGCCGCCCCGGAGGACGGCCTTGCTGAGCTAAATGTTGAAGGTCAGGCCAGAAACTTGCGACGTACAGCTCCGGCTACTCCGATCAGGCCGGTACCGAGAAGCAGAAGGCTTGACGGCTCGGGTGCGGTAGCAGTATTTGCCGGACCGCCAGGTCCGAGGACCTGCCCAGTGGAGAGACCCCAGCTGTCGAGGATGGCGAAGTTTACGTTGCCGGGAGCAGCAGTGGACGTGATGCTAAGCAGACCTATTGAGAACGGAACCTTAATGCTGAGCTCGTTGGCGAAAAGAGTTCCGACTGTAACGGTGTTGGAGTCGAAGAAGACTCCGAACTGGCTGGCGAGATCGTCGCTGAGGACAGCATTGGTGACACCTTGGAGTCCGGTGAGCTGGAAGCCGCTGAGTGTGAAGTTGGTGAAATAGTTATCGAGGGTGAGGTCGTAGTTCCAGGTGTTGCCGGTGTGGGACTGGAGGGTGATGGAATCAGCCTTAGCCAGTGGATTTAGGACGAGGGCGGACAGGATGACAAGGCACAACATGAGCTTCTTCAAAGGGGGCTCCGGAAAGAATAATTAGGATTAGAACTGCCAATCTTTATGCAATAAGGTGCCGATGCGCACAGTGCCTGGTCGCGCTTCCTTAGTCATAAGTCAATCATCGTCTTCCACAAGCGATCCGTCGTTGCTCTGGAGCAAGTATGTCCAAACACGTTACAAGCCCTGCCATGCGCTTTTTCGACGTTTCCAACCCCCTCACGGAGATACCATCGACGCAGCCACGAGCCTCTAAACGCGCGTAGTGGGCACATCGAGAGCAGTGCCGCGTCGAGTCGAAGACATACTCGGATGCATTGTGTTTGGCCTGCCCGTCCGATGCGCCTCTGAGAAAGTGGATGTCCTACTATGCCGCCTTTGGGCGAACTGTCGAACTGCTACTCAACGTGTTCCCCGGTCTTGGCCTTGGGCGGTACATTCACAGTGAAATGGAGGCGAAGTTCAAGATAGGGCCCGGTGAACGCTTCTGGAAGCGGAGGATACTGTCCTACATTCGTGATTGCTCCCCACGCAGCTCGATCGAATTTCTCTTTCTGGGTGCTTCCATCCAGATGCATCGAGAGCAACTTGCCAGTCGGTCCAATGCTGAAACGAATGAGTGTCTCAGCTTGCATATTCTGTGGTGGCCGCGCTTCCTGAGGAATGAATGTAAGCCATTTGTTGTAGATGAGCCGCGTGATCTGTTTGATGTAGGGACCGAAATCTACACCTTGAGTGTCGGAGAGAATCTCGACACCGTTGGCGCGGGTGGTTTTCTCACCAGGAACAGCCTGGCCACGGGCAGAACTCTGCAAGAGAACGCTGACGGCGACCACAACTGCGAATACGCGAAGAGCTTGTGCAGAAGGACGTGTCACGATTCCACCATCCCAAGATTCCGGAACCAATAATAGCAATAGAACCACTTTCAACAGTTGACGGCGCGACCGAACGAGCATAGTCGCATCGTCCGACCATGCTCAGCCCACACTACCCGCCTCTACGATCTACACCGTAACGAAATTGCGCAAAACGACCCGGCACGCCCCGGCACAATGGAAGCCATGCAGCGCCGCCGTCTCCAACTCTCGGTCCGGGCTCTGCACGCGATCTGCATGTTCATCGACCGCGAGCGTCAGCAGCAGCGTAGCGTTCAACCATACTTCTTCTCCGGATTACGCTCCTTCGATCCATACCGATCCCGGAATTAGATCCACGAGAGACCGGTTCTTGGAAGAGGATTCGCCGGGGCCCGAGACCATGTCAACGTTCTTTTCGCCGCTCTAGTTCTCACCAGTGGTGGCCAAACAGCCGTCGCCCAGCCTCTTTGACGTATGGAAGAATCCTGTGAACGGCTAGTCGCTACAGAGTTAACCATCACCACCGAGTCGAAATGAAATGGAATGCGCTTTCAGTCGCGGAAGGTGGACTATAGCTTTGGTGAGACGATGTGATTCAAGCAATATCACTGCATGCAAAACCCTACCTCGTTACACACGCCATTTGAGCAAGTCCCAATAGAAGGTCGGACGCTATTCTTCATTTACGCAGCGGCCGCTTTGGCACGCTATCAATCGCATCGTCCGCGTCCTTCCGAACTCGCAAGCAACCTCGCAACCGTTTGGGATACCCACCGTCTCACTCACGAGGATCTATCCGATCCCACCCGTATGACACGCCTTCTCGAAGAACATCTAGCCCCTTCTCATCGCAATCACAAGACGAAGCTCACAAAATGGGAGCGATAGCCCATGAGAGACGATATTTTGATCAACCCGCCTCTACGCCGTTCGCCGATTGACCGCCGCAAGTTTGTGGCGCTCAGGGTGAAGCAAGGCCATTCAAATCGAGCAATTGCCAAAGAACTGGAAGTTGACGAAGGAACTATTCGCCGAGATAAAAAGTTCCTTGCAATTCCGGAGCATGATCGGCCAGTTAAGATACCCCGACCAAAGAAGCCGAAGAAGGTGCGTCCGGTGAAGGAACTCGACCCAGCGGAAATCCGGCGGCGCCGCATCAAAAGCATGCTCGGAGTCGTCAAAGCATGGATTGAAGAGCAACGCTTCGTCCTCACTGAAATCGAGCACGTCCTTTATGAGGCTGGCAAACAACTCCACGAGGGCAGAAGCGTGGTAAACCGGCTGCCAGATTCCCCTCACCAACCCGCCGAACTGCTCCGCATGACGCGACCCAACTATGAAGTCGAAGACTCTATGCCGGCCAGACTGGAATATTGTGTCAAATGGCTAGCCCGATGGCTCGCCTGTTGCCTACCTCGGGAAGAGGAGCTTCAGGATCTACATCCTGCGCGAGACTTCCCTCTGGGCTCGATCCGGATAGAGACCAATCCATATACTGGGTTCTCATGTCTGAGACTTCCGACAGGCGGCGCCGCACTGACCTTGATCTCTTCGTTTTGGCACTGATCGAGAGTGGGATATCGACGCCCTACCAACTTCAGAAAGACGCCGGCCTCTCTCAGGGCGCCACGATTCCCACCCTTCAGAGACTGGTGGAAGCGGGTTTCGTACGTCAGGGGAGGCCGGGTCTACGTGGACGAAAGGAATATAAAGCCACGGTCTCGGGGAAAAGGGCTCTCAAGGTCAGATGGCGCTCCATATTAGAGCAGGGCCCAAGTGGCGACCTGGATGCTGATCTTCGGGTGGCGCTCTTAGCCCTGTGGGTGAGCCGTGACCGCAGTTTGGCAGCTGAGTTCCTCGGCCGCGCGGCTACCGACAGGGTGGAATCGATCGAGCTTGCTCCAGAGATCGCAGATTCCGACGTTCTATCGCCGTTGGCTTACTGGTACAACAAGCTGCGTTCTGAAGTTGCGAGGGCGTTGTTGGAGGCAGAATCCATAGCGGCTCGCGCCATGGCCGATGGTCTGCCACAGAATCTCTCCGTCCCCGAGGCACGGACGAAAGGTATCGGCAAACTCCCGAAGTAGCTCCAGGGTGTTCCAAAAGGCCGTGTCACGCTTTTGAACTCTTTGACCGACCACTGGGTGTCTCGGATATCTTGGGCTTTTTTCTAGGCCGCTCCCAAGGCTCTTCAGCTAGTCGGTCTCTGTCAAAGAACGACACTTGAAAAGCTCCTCGTAGAATTTGAATGCCTTGCCGAAATGACTCGGCGGACTCGGAAAACCGCCGCTGTCTTCCGGAAGCAGGCACTCCCTGCTGCATCCGCTGGGCGGCCGCCAACAGGATCTTGTCATGAATGCGCCTGCCTCGTGGGGTCGGCTCGAGCCATCGAACACGTCTATCAACGTTCGACTTGGTCATCGTGGCCAGATCGCTACGCACCAGCAATCGGCAGGCCCGGCTGACTTCGTAGTCCTCAAGTCCAGTCTCAATTCTGATTGCATGCTCCGGGAGTTCGGATCTGTCGATGATTCGCTGCAGGATATAGAAGGCAAGAAATGTAAGCCCCTGTCGCCGGAGTTCCGGAAGTGTCACCAGCAAGAAAATATTTCCTGCAGGAGCGATTGCTTGAAGCAATTGTCTGGACGATTTATGGGGAGATACCTGCATATCTGCAAGTATTACAGATTCACGAAACCTATGCATAACTGATTATATTTGAGCAATTTGCAGGGAGCTAAGGTTTGAGCGGGTTCCTCGTTGCAATTAGGGCGACACATCCTGATACCTTGACACGCATTTGGCTCGAGGTAGCCGCTATAGAGACTCGGAACCAGCAGCACCGCTTAGCTCCAGGTGCGCCCGAAGCCTATAGGCCGAGGTCCAACAAGAGGGATCGTTTGTGGTTGGAAGAGAAGGGGGTGCCATCGACGCGCAGGCACCGTTTGAGTACTTCGTAGATGATACCGAGATCGCCCGCATGCTCGGGATACATCATCAGGACAGTTCAGCAGATGGCCCGGGATGGCGCACTCCCTGCCTATCCTCTCGGAGAAGGTGTACGTAAGACGTGGCGATTCCTTCGCTCTGAGGTTCGCGAATGGATGCGGGCGCGGGTAAACTCGGGAAGCCATCCGTGTCGCTCGAATCGGAGGAAACCGAATTGAGCAAGACACAATATCAGCAGGGAAGCATCCGACGCGTAAAGCGAGAGAAGGGACCGGATGTGTGGGTATTTCGTTGGCGGAATACTCACGCTGATGGTTCGAGGAAGGAAAACAATCGTGTGATTGGTACCGTTCTCGAATATCGCTCCAAAGCAGCCGCTGAGAAGGCTGCCGAGGCACTTCGGATAAACATCAACAGCACAACTCCACGGGCCTCGGTTCATGGAATGACCTTCGGCGAACTCGTTGAGCACTACATCGTCAAAGAACTCGATGTGGATCAACAAAGGGCTCGATCTCCCAAGGCTCACTCCACAGTCGAAGGAAACCGGCGTTATCTCAAGCGCTGGATTCTCTCTCGCTGGGGAACGGTTCCTATCCTTGAGATGGAGCCTATCCTCATCGAAGACTGGCTGGCTGAACTAGGTGGTGGAGCTCACCAACTGGCGAACGGGACGCGACTGAAGATCCGCAACATCATGAGCGTTGTCTTTCGTCATGGTATCCGCCACGGATTTCTTCCCCGGGACGGGCAGGCAAACCCCATGAAGTACGTGAGGCAGAGCGGTCGTTCCACTCGAGAGCAGACCTATTTGACTCAGGAGCAGACGATGGCAGTTCTCACTCACCTCGATGAGCCGGTCCGCACCATGGCCTGGCTGGACGCAACCACTGGTTTGAGGGCGAGTGAATTGCTGGCGCTCCGTTGGGAGGACATCGATTTCACCACCGGTGTCTTGCACGTGCAGCGAGGCATCGTCTACAGCGTGGTAGGGGATACCAAGAGCGACGCATCCAAGAGTCGCATCCCGCTGGCCCAGGCTGTTCTCGATTCGCTGCTGCGCTGGCGTAAGGAGACGCCCTACGCCGGGCCCGCGGACTGGGTATTTGCCAGCCCAAGAATGAAAGGAAAGAAGCCCTATCGAGGAAACACTCTGGTCGCCCGGCATCTCAGTGTCGCGGCGGAGAAGGCCGGAATCCTGGGCCCGGTCGGCTGGCATACGTTTCGCCGATCCATTTCAACGTGGATGATCGACAACGACGAGAACGTGAAGGTGACGCAGGAACTGATGCGTCATGCTCACAGCAAGACGACGCTCGATCTCTACGCGAAGGCGGCGACGCCATCGAAGCGGCGGGCGCACCAGAGAATTGTGGACGGTCTCTTGTCCGCTGCGAGATCAACATCAACCCCGGACGGCTTGACTGACCGGGCGGAAATGGCGAATGTGGGTTGAGAGTGGGTTGGGGAATTCGGAGGTGATCCCGTAAGTCTTTTGGAATGTGGTGGCCAGAGACGGGATCGAACCGCCGACGCCGGCCTTTTCAGGGCCGCGCTCTACCACTGAGCTATCTGGCCTTGGCACTCATGCAAAACGCCTCATCGGGGATCGCCAAGAACGCCCGGGCGTACGTCTGTTGCATCAGCCTTTTCAGGGGAGCTTGCCACCGGCGGGGAGCCGGCAACTCAAACGCAAATCAAGTATAGCAACCCTTGGTCATTCTCTCCAACTTCGCTCTCGCGTTATTCTTGCTCTTACAACACCCTTAATTAAAGGACGCCGAATGCACCGTCCCGCACTGCGCCTGACCGCCACGCTCCTCATCTGCCTCGCCCCGCCCGCTCAAGCCCAGACATCCGTAAAATCCGCGCGCAGCTACTGCCACTTCGCGAGAGCAGCGCGCCATCCGTGCCTTCGACAGCGCAAAAAAGAGTCCCATCGAACTAAACGCCTTCCTCGTCAACATGCCTAAGGGCGGCGACCTGCATATGCATCTCTCCGGCGCCGTCTACGCCGAAACCTTTATTCGCGAGGCCGTCGCCGATACCCTCTGCTACAGCCCTGCGAACCGAAGCCTCTTCGCCCCATCCGCCACCACTCGCAGCCTTCCGCCCCAGCCCATCTGCGGAGAAGGGAATCGCCGCGCCGAAGACGCCCTCAAAGACCAGAAGCTCTACGACGCTCTAGTCAACGACTTCTCCATGCGTAGCTTCGTCCCATCCGCAGGCGTCAGCGGACACGATCAATTCTTCGCGACTTTCTCCCGCTTCAACGCCATCAAGCACAACCATCTCGATGAGTGGCTAGATGAAGTCGCCTCTCGCGCCGCCGCGCAGAATGAGCAATACCTCGAGATCATGCACACTCCGGGATTCGGCGAAGCCGCCAAACTCGGCTACTCCATCCCTTGGCCCTCCACTCCTGCAGATCCTGCGATGAACCGAACTGGCGATGCAACCGGCACAACGCGCGCCGATCTCTCAAAGCTTCGCGACCAGCTTCTCGCCGGGGGCATACGCAACGTCGTAGCCTCCAGCCGCCAGGAGTTCAACGATGCGCTCGACGCACGTAACAAACTCGAGGGCTGCGGAACGCCTGCCGCGACACGCGCCTGCACAGTCAAAATCCGCTTCCTCTATCAGGTGCTTCGCGGCTTCCCGCCACAGCAAGTCTTCGCGCAAACACTTGTGGCCTTCGAGGTCGTTCAGGCTGAACTCGACTCCGGCAATCCCCGCGTCGTCGGCCTCAACTTCGTCATGCCCGAAGACGGCTACATGTCTATGTCTGAATACCACCGCCAGATGCTGATGCTCGACTACCTGCACAGCGTCTACCCCAAGGTTCACATCTCACTTCACGCCGGCGAGATCGCCCCCGGCCTCGTCCCGCCCAATGGCCTCCGCTTTCACATCCGCGAAGCCATCGACCTGGGCCACGCCGAACGCATAGGCCACGGCGTCGACATCATGTACGAGAACGAGCCGCATGCTCTCCTTAAAGAGATGGCCTCGCGCCACATCATGACCGAGGTCAACCTCACCTCCAACGACGTCATCCTCGGCGTTGAAAAGCAGTGGCACCCACTACCCAGCTATCGGGCCGCCGGCGTTCCCGTCGCGCTCTCCACCGACGACGAAGGCGTCTCCCGCATCGACATCACCCACGAGTACACCCGCGCCGTACTCGACTTTTCGCTCACCTACCTCGACTTAAAACGCATAGCCCGCACCTCACTCGAACACAGCTTCCTCCCCGGCCCCAGCCTCTGGTCTCAATCGGACAATTTCTCTTCGATGAACCCCGCATGCGCCGGACAACCTGTCGGAACGGAAAATCCCGCACCCAAGTGCCTCGCCTTCCTCCGCTCCAGCGAAAAGGCCGCCGAACAATGGCAGCTCGAACATCGCTACCAGCTCTTCGAATCCGCTCTTCAATAGCGCCCTCTAGGCTTGTTCCAAAAAGTACGGGTGGCTGCATCAGCAACCACCCGTATTTTTGTTTCAGCCACTTTTCAGTTAGCGCTCGCCCCGCCACCGCAAAGCGACAAAACCGCTGCTTTACTATGGTTGACGTGCGAACTCAACTCCTTCTTGTCGTTGCTCTTGTCCTGTCGGCTCCGCTGGCCCATCCCCAGCAAACAACGCTCCCCCTCTGGCCCAACGGCACACCGGAGTCCTACACAGGTGCCCCCGAGACCGACATCACCAAGCCCACCGATCGCCTCGTCAATGGCAAGCCGCTCGCGCACCTTACCAACATTGGAACTCCCAATCTAGCCTGGTACCCCGCACCCGCCTCCAACAACACCGGCGCTACCATCGTCGTCTTCCCCGGCGGAAGCTACCGCATCCTCGCCTACGATCTCGAAGGCACCGAAGTCTGCACCTGGCTCAACTCCATCGGCGTCAACTGCGCGCTCATCAAGTACCGCGTCCCCATCGAGAAGCATTTCCCCGACGACACCCGCGACATCGAAGACGCGCAGCAAGCCATGCGCATCACGCGCTCTCACGCCACCGATTGGCATCTCGACCCACATCGCATCGGAGTCCTCGGCTTCTCCGCCGGCGGCCACCTCGTCGTCGTCTTCGGCAATCACGCCGACTTCAAGCGCCCCAACGCGCCCGCATCTGAAACCGCTACTGATGCCCGCCCCGACTTCGTCGTCGCCATCTATCCCGCATACCTCGTCGACCCTCCAGCACTCACGCAGCTAACCAAAGGCATCGACCCCAGCCCCAACACCCCACCCACCTTTCTCCTGCAGGCCGAAGATGATCCCGTCCACGTTGAAAACGTTCTTGTCTACGCGCAGGCTCTCAAGCAGCTGAAAGTCCCTGCCGAGCTTCACGTCTACGCACAGGGCGGCCACGGTTACGGCCTTCGCCCCACCGAACTCCCCGTCACTCACTGGCCCACGCTCGTTGAGACATGGCTCCGCACCATCCACATCCTGCCATCTGCCGCTAAGATGAACTGAGAATCGCTCACAAGGATCAAAGGCACCCGCGCATGAAGATAGCCCTCGCCGTCATCCTCCAGTTTTTGCTCTTCCTCTTTATCTTTGCGGTAGGGAGTTTTCTGTGGCATCCCTTCAACCTGCATTGGGCAACGACTGTCTCCGGCCACGCGACGCGCTACTTCATTCCCGACGGTCTTCTCCTCGCGCTCGGAGTCTTCCTCGCAATTCTTGTCGTGCAGGCACTGCGCAAGCGCCTCTGCGACTCGCCTTGGACCATCCTGTCCTTCGTCCTGGCCGTCGCCATCGGTTACGTCATGAAGTTCGGGTACGCAACCAAAGATGTCTTCTAATAAGCCCCCGAAAACATGAGCGACTCTTCCAGCAATCTCTTCGCCCTCCTCAGCCGCGCCCAGCACCAGCTCGACCAGGGCTTCGCCGACTTGCCAGAAGTTCCCGCTGTACCTCTCGGCCCCGAGGCAGCCGCCATCCTTAATGAGGCCGCCATCCGCCTCCACGACAACTACCCCTACGCCCACCCGCTCTACGCCGGACAGATGCTCAAGCCGCCGCATCCCATCGCCCGTGCGGCATACGCCCTCACCATGTCCGTCAATCCCAACAACCACGCGCTCGATGGAGGTCGCGCCAGCTCCGCCATGGAGCTCGAGACCGTAGCCGAGCTGGCGAAGATGTTCGGCTTCCCACAGCACCTCGGTCATCTCTCCTCCAGCGGAACCTTCGCCAACCTCGAAGCCCTCTGGGTCTCCGGACAGACGCTGCCCGGCCGCGGCATCGCCGCCTCCGACCAGGCCCACTACACCCACACCCGCATCAGCGGAGTCCTCGGTCTTCCTTTCGTTGAGATCCCCTCCGACCACACCGGCCGCATGGACATGGCCGCCCTCGAGCAAGCTCTTCAGCAAAACAACATCGGCACCGTAGTCGCCACGCTTGGCACAACCGCCGTCGGCGCTGTCGATCCTCTCCCTCAAATCCTCGAGCTGCAAAAGAAGTACAACTTCCGCATCCACGTCGACTCCGCCTACGGTGGCTACTTCACTCTCGCCAACAACCTCGGCCCCGAAGCCCGCGCCGCCTACGACGCCATCCCCCAGGCCGACTCCATCGTCGTCGACCCGCACAAGCACGGTCTTCAACCCTACGGCTGCGGTGCCGTGCTCTTCCGCGATCCCACCGTCGGTCGCTTCTACAAACACGATTCGCCCTTCACCTACTTCTCCTCCAAAGAACTCCACCTCGGCGAGATCTCGCTGGAGTGCTCACGCGCCGGAGCCTCTGCCGTCGCGCTCTGGGCCACGCAACGCCTCCTGCCCTACACCCGCAACGGCCAGTTCGCGCAGAACATCTCTACCGGCCGCGACGCAGCCCTCGAGTTCAATCGGCGCATCGCAGCAGATTCTCGCTTTCTCGCGCCGAATACGCCGCCTCAGCTCGATATCGTCTTCTACGCTGTTCGCTCCAAAGGACAAACTCCAGAGGCATCATCTGCCCTTGCCAAACGTATCTTCGACGAGGCCGCCCGCCTCGATCTCCACCTCGCTCTCGCCAGCCTCCCGCTGCGTTTCTTTCCGCCCAATGCCTTCCCCGGCCACTCCACCGGCTCCGTCACCTGCCTGCGCTCCGTCATGATGAAGCCCGAGCACCTCACATGGATCTCCCAAATCTGGCAGCGCCTCGACAAGGCCACCACTGAGGTCCTCTCTGCATAAACGGCGCTAGTTCGATGGTTACGAGTGAAAAGCTAGTAACCGTTAAAGTAATTTTTTGTAACCTGCCGGCCGATGCCTCAGAAAGTGGTAGGTCCGCCGAGGAACCGGATGCGCTGCGGAACCAAGCACTTCCGGCTTAAAGTCCACTTTTTCCACCGCTAAAACCTGTCAATCCCCCCTCTGAACCACCGTGGATGACCCGTTCTTGCACGTTTCTTTGAGAAGCCCTTTGGTACACTCTCGCCAACGGCCACAGAACTACAAATGCATCGAACGCAGTGCATTCGTAGCTTTGACCTCACAGGACGCCTTGGGGAGTTGAGAAAGCAACTCCTCTTAGTCGTCTAGGGCCTCGGTTTTTGCAAAGGAACACCACTGCATGAGTCTTCCGTCTGCCGCCCCCGCCTCCTTCGATCTCACCCGCCGCAGCATCGCGTACTTCTCCATGGAGATCGCGCTCTCCCCGGCCCTCCCCACCTACTCCGGCGGACTCGGCATGCTCGCCGGCGACACCCTGCGTTCCGCAGCCGACACCTCCGCCCCCATGGTCGCCATCTCTCTCGTCGCATCGCCGCGGCTACTTCCGGCAGCAGCTCTCCGATGTCGGCCAGCAGACCGAAGTCGACGTCCCCTGGTCGCCTGAGACTACTCTTCCCAGCGCCGGTCAGACTCTCACCCTGACCATGCAGGGCCGTCAGGTGCAGGTTCGCGCCTGGCGCTTCGACGTCGTCGGAACCACCGGCCACATCGTCCCCGTCTTCCTCCTCGACACCGACGTCGAAGGCAACGATCCCTGGGACCGCAAACTCACCGATCATCTCTACGGCGGCGACACCTACTACCGCCTCTGCCAGGAGACCATCCTCGGCCTCGGCGGCATCGCGCTCCTCGCAGGCTCTCGGCGTCAAACCCGAGGTCTACCACATGAACGAGGGCCACGCCGCCCTCCTGACCATCGGCCTCCTCGAAGAGCGCCTCGGCTGGCACGTCCTCTCGTCGAAGCGACCGAAGCCGACCGCGACGTCGTTCGTCAGCAGTGCGTCTTCACCACCCACACTCCCGTTCCCGCCGGCCACGACCAGTTCGGCATCGACCAGATGTATCAGGTCCTCGGTCACGATCGCGCCGCCGCCATCGAACCGCCGGCTGACTCCACAACGGCCTCATGAACATGACCTACCTCGCCCTGCGGTCTCTCGCGCTACGTCAACGGCGTCGCCATGCAGCACGGCAAGGTCTCGCAGCAGTCATGTTCCCCGACTACAAGGTCCACTCCATCACCAACGGAGTCCACGCCGCCACCTGGCTCTCGCCCTCCTTTCAGGAGCTCTTCGATCAGGAGATCCCCGACTGGCGCACCGACAATCAAGTACTTCCGCTCGGTCTATGGCATCGACCCCGCCCGCATCGCCGCCTGCTCACGCCAAGAGCAAGCACCGCCTCTTCGCTTGGCTCGCCCGCACGCACCGGCCACTACTTCAACCCCGACGTCCTCACCCTCGGCTTCGCCCGCCGCGTCGCCACCTACAAGCGCGCCAGCCTCCTCCTTCACGACCCGGAGCGCCTCGTGCGCTATCGCCGAAAAGATCGGCGGCCTTCAGATTCTCTTCGCCGGCAAGGCTCACCCCGCCGACAACGCCGGCAAAGGCCCTCATCCGAGACGTCTACTCTGCTGCGGTCAAGCTCAACTCCGATTTCCTGAAGATCTACTACGTCGAAAACTACGACTGGGAGCTTGGAGCCCTCCTCACCCAGGGCGTCGACGTCTGGGTCAACACCCCCCGCCGCCCCTACGAGGCCTCCGGAACCTCCGGCATGAAGGCTGCTCTCAACGGCGTTCCCTCGCTCTCCATCCTCGACGGCTGGTGGATCGAAGGCTGCGCCGAGAACACCACCGGCTGGGCCATCGAAGACGGCGACTCCGAAGCCGCCGAGGCCGCACAGCCTCTACAACAAGCTCGAAAAGAGCATCGCTCCTCTGTTCGCCAACCCGCTCGCCTGGGCGCGGCATGCAGCAACACTGCATCGGCATCAACGGAAGCTTCTTCAACACCCACCGCATGCTCAGCCAGTACATCTCGAACGCCTACTTCCCCTACGCCTCTGTAACCACTTCCTCTTCTGACATGCGGAAGCCGGTTAAGCAGTCTGTCCTCGTCTAGGACCTTGCTCTGCACGTTCGAACGCTCCCATCCTGGGAGCGTTCAAACGTTTGTGGTCAAGTTGTCATAGTCGTGTTGCTTGCTGTGAGCCCTCGCGTTCCTGTCAAGCCCCAGCCCGCCTCTCATTAGCTTGTAATTAAACAAAACAAACCACTAACAGCTAAACGCAAAGTTGCCGATTAATTACCCGTCGTTAGCTATACTTAAACCAAGACTCAAAGTCAGATAAGCCCCGGACGAATGACCGGGGCTTATCCCTTTTTGAATCAAAATTTTGATACTTTAGTCGTCTCGAATCAGGACTTTGTCTCTCCAGATCGGGATAAATGACTGAATTAAACAGCTTATGAGGAAAGAATAGGGGAGGGGGAGGGGTCAGTCTCCGGCAACTGCGTGCGGACACCGCGATCCTCTTGCTTCTTACGCGAAACCACCCGCGCAAATCGCCCCCTCAGCCGGTCAAAGAACAGGTAAACCACCGGCGTCGTAAACAGCGTCAAGCACTGCGAGACGATCAGTCCGCCGACGATCGTGATTCCCAGCGGCCGTCCGCAGCTCGCTTCCTGTTCCGCGGCCCAGCGCCAGCGGCAGACCGCCCAGCAGCGCCGCCATCGTCGTCATCATGATCGGCCGGAAGCGCAGCAGGCACGCCTGGTAGATCGCCTCCTCCGGCGTCTTGCCCTCCTGCCTCTCCGCCACCAGCGCGAAGTCGATCATCATGATCGCGTTCTTCTTCACGATGCCGATCAGCAGAATGATGCCGATCATCGCGATCACGCTCAGATCCACCTTGAACAGCAGCAGCGCCACAATCGCGCCGACACCCGCCGATGGCAGCGTCGAAAGAATCGTCAGCGGATGAATAAAGCTCTCATACAGCATCCCGAGCACGATATAGACCGCGACCAGCGCCAGCAGAATCAGCACACGGCTCGCTCGAAAGCGAGCCTGGAACGCCTGCGCCGTTCCCGGCAAATCCGCCATGAATCGACGACGGCATGCCGATATTCACCCGCGCCTGCTCGATCGCCTGCCGTCGCCTGGCTCAGCGAAGCGCCCGGCGTCAGGTTGAAGCTCAGCGTCGCCGCCGGAGACTGCGACTGGTGATTCACCGCCAGCGGAATCCGCTGCGTCTCGAAGTGCGTCACCGCCGACAGCGGAACCATCGCCCCCGTCGTGCTCTTCACATAGATATTCTTCAAGCGCATCCGGATCGCGCTGGTACTCCGGCGCAACCTCCATCACCACGTGATACTGGTTCAGCGGCACGATACGTCGTCGAAACCTGCGTCTGCCCGAACGCATCCGACAGCGTCGCATCGATCGTCAGCGGAGAAACCCCAAGCCGCTCGCCGTATCGCGGTCGATCACCAGCTGCGCCCGCAGCCCCTGGTCCTGCTGGTCGGTCGCAACGTCCTTCAGCTCGCGGCAGCTTCTGCATCGCCGCCATCAGCTTCGGCGCCCACTCGTCCAGATCCTTCAGGTTGTCCGCCGTCAGCGTGTACTGATACTGCGTCGCCGAACTCGCGCCCGCCGATCCGCAGCTCCTGCTACGACTGCAGATAAAGCATCACACCCGGAATACCGCTCAGTCTTCGGCCGCAGCCGGTTGATGATCACCTCGCGCCGTATCGCCCGTCTTCTGCCGCTCCGCATCCGGCTTCAGCGAAGATGAACATATTGCCCGAGTTCGATCCGCCGCCGCCAGGTCCGCCACCGCCCACGAACGCCATCACATTCTGAACGCCCGGGTCCTGCCTGAACGATCGCCGCCAGCTGCCGCGACCTTCTGCTTCATCGCGTCGAAACGAGACATCCTGCTGCCCGCGGATCTGTCCGCCGATGCGTCCCGTATCCTGCTGCGGGAAGAAGCCCTTCGGCACCAGCATGAACAGATAAACATTCAGCACGAACGTCAGAACCGTGATCGTCAGCACCAGGCCCTGATGCTGCAGCACCCACCTCAGTCCGCGCTCATACTCTGCCGCCAGCCAGTCCAGCGCGCGCTCGCCCAAGCGATAGAACCGCCCGTGCTTGCCGCTTGTTATGCGGCTCCAGAAACTTCGCGCTCAGCATCGGCGTCGTCGTCAGCGAAACCACCAGCGACACCAGGATCGCCGCCGACAGCGTCACCGCAAACTCACGGAACAGCCTGCCCACGATTCCGCCCATCAGCAGAATCGGAATGAACACCGCGATCAGCGACGTGCTCATCGACAGCACGGTAAACCCAATCTCCTTCGAGCCCACCATCGCCGCTTCGAAACGGCGTCATCCCGCTCTCCAGATGCCGCGTGATGTTCTCGATCACCACAATCGCGTCGTCCACCACGAAGCCCGTCGAGATCGTCAGCGCCATCAGGCTCAGGTTGTCCAGCGTGTAGCCCAGCAGATACATCATCCCGAAGGTGCCCAGCAGGCTCAACGGAACTGACACGCTCGGGATCAGCGTCGACCGCACCTCGCGCAGGAAGAGGAACACGACCAGGATCACCAGCAGGATCGAGATGACCAGCGTCCGCGTCACGTCCTTGACCGACGCGCGGATCGTCGTCGTTCTGTCCAGCGCCACATGGATCTGTATGGCTGGCGGGATCGACGCCTGCAGCGAACGGCAGCAGCTTCAGCACGTTGTCCACTGTCTCGATGACATTCGCCGTGGAAGTCTTGAAGACAATGACAAGAATCGCCGGCTTGCCGTTGAACGAGCCGCCGGTATGAATGTCCTCGACGCTGTCGATCACCTGCGCAACGTCCTGAATCCGCACAATGCCGTGTGCCGCGGCAGCCGGGACTTGCGCTCGAAGCTGACGTTAGTCGTAGTCGCGGCTGGTGCTCGCATTTGTGCACTCGATTGCGCTCTGCAGCGAAGCAGGAAGCCGCTCGACGCCGCCGCCGAACTCACCGGACCGCGATCGGTCGCAATGATCAGCGGAGCATACGCCGCCGCCCCGAACAACTGGTCCGTCGTGCTGATCGCTCCAGCGCCGATTCATCGTCCTGCAGATATCCCTTCGGCTGATTCACATTCACCGTGCCGATCGCCGCGCGCAGCGCCTCCAGCCCGAGCCCGTAGTTGCGACAGCTGCGTCGGGTTCGCCTCGATCCGCACCGCAGGCTTCGCGCTGCCGCCGCAGAACGTCTGCCCCACACCTTCCACCTGCGCGATCTTCTGCGCCAGAATGCTGTCGCATGCGTCGTACATCTGCGGCACGTGAGAGCGTGTCCGAAGTCAGCGCCAGAATCAGGATCGGCGAATCCGAAGGATTGATCTTGCGGTAGCCCGGATTCTGCGGCAGGTTCGATGGCAACTGGCTGCGCGCCGCATTGATCGCTGCCTGCACATCGCGCGCCGCGCCATTCGACATCGCGGTTCAGATCAAACTGCAGCGACCACCGATCCATTGCCGAGACCCGACGAGGACGTCATCTCGTTGATGCCGGCAATCTTGCGCAAACTGCCGCTCCAGCGGCGTCGCAACCGCCGAAGCCACCGTCTCCGGATCCGCTCCCGGCAGCCCCGCGCCCACCGAGATCACCGGAAACTCCACCTGCGGCAGACTCGCCACCGGCAGCAGCGTGTACGCGACCGCGCCCGCCAGAATGATCGCAATCGACAGCAGAAGTCGTCGCCACCGGCCGCTTGATAAAGGGCGCAGAGAAGTGAATGCCCGCAGCCGTCGGCATCTTCGCGGCTTCCTTCCGCGCCTTTATCAGATCTCGATCCTCGTTCATCTTGGCCATCAGTCTGCACTCACCGCATGCTCGTGCTCGCGGAACTCGCGGTCGGCCTCTTCCGTGTGCAGATACTTCCGCCCAATCCGGTCAAAGAACAGGTAAACAACCGGCGTCGTAAACAGCGTCAGAACCTGCGAGACGATCAGGCCGCCGACAATCGCGATGCCCAGCGGCCGGCGCAAGCTCGCTTCCGGTGCCGGTGCCCAGCGCCAGCGGAAAGCCGCCCAGCAGCGCCGCCATCGTCGTCATCATGATCGGCCGGAAGCGCAGCAGGCAGGCCTGGTAGATCGCCTCTTCCGGCTCCATGCCCTGTTCGCGCTCCGCCTCCAGCGCGAAGTCGATCATCATGATGGCGTTCTTCTTCACAATGCCGATCAGCAGGATGATGCCGATCAGCGCAATGACGCTGAGATCGACGTGGAACAGCAGCAGCGCCAGAATCGCGCCGACACCGGCCGAAGGCAGCGTCGAAAGAATCGTGATCGGGTGAATATAGCTCTCGTACAACACGCCCAGCACGATGTACACCACGATCAGCGCCGCCAGAATCAGCAGCGGCTCATTCGTCAGCGAAGCCTCAAACGCGCGCGCCGTCCCCTGGAACTCCGCGTTCACGCTCGGCGGAAGATTCAGCTCCTGCTTCGCCTTGTTCACCGCTGCCACCGCATCGCCGATCGATTTGCCCGGCGCCAGGTTGAACGAGATCGTCACGGCAGGGAACTGACCCTGGTGATTGATCGCCAGCGTAGCGTCGGCGTCTCTTCAAAGTGCGTAAAGGTCGAAAGCGGCACCTGCGTTCCGTTCGAGCTCTTCACATAAATGTTGTCCAGCGACGACGGGTTGCGCTGGAACTTCGGAGCCACCTCCAGCACCACGTGATACTGGTTCAGCTGCGTGAAGATCGTCGAAACCTGCCGCTGCCCGAAGGCGTCGTCCAGCGTGTCGTCGATGTTCTGCGGCGTGATTCCCAGCCGCGACGCCGTATCGCGATCGATCACCAGGTGGGCCTCCAGCCCGCTCAAGCTGCTGGTCGCTCGCCACATCGCGTCAGAATCGGGAATCGTCTTCAGCTTCTCGACCATGCGGTTGGTCGCACAGCGCCAGCTCTTCCGCGTTCGCGTCTTCCAGCGAGTACTGATACTGCGTCCGGCTCACGCGGTCTTCCACCGTCAGGTCCTGCAGCGGCTGCAGAAAGCACTGGATGCCTTCCACCTTGCGCCACCTGCGGCTCCAAGCCGTTGGATCACATCGGTCGCCGAGTTCGATCGCTCCTCGCGGTCCGCAGATTGATCTGAATGCGTCCGCTGTTCAGCGTCGAGTTCGTTCCATCGATTCCGATGAACGACGAAACGCTCTCCACATCGGGATCTTCAAGGATGACCCGCGCCAGCGTCCTGCTGTCGCGTGCTCATCGCCTCGAAGCTGATCGTCTGCGGAGCCTCGGTGATGCCCAGCAGCACGCCCGTATCCTGCACCGGGAAGAAGCCCTTGGGCACGATCGATGTAGAGATACACCGTCAGCACAAACGTCGCCAGCGTGACCAGCAGCGTCAGCGTCTGGTGACGCAGCACCCACCGCACACCCACGGCGTACTTCGCGATGACGTACTCGAAGAACTCTTCGCTCTTGCGATAGAACGCGTTCTGCTCGCTCTCCGGCTTGTGCTTCAGCAGCTTGGCGCACATCATCGGCGTCAGCGTCAGCGAGACGACTGCCGACACCAGAATCGTCACCGCCAGCGTTACGGCAAACTCGCGGAACAGCCGGCCCACGATATCGCCCATGAACAGCAGCGGAATCAGCACCGCGATCAGCGAGACCGTCAGCGAGACAATGGTGAACCCGATCTGCTCCGAGCCCTTCAGCGCAGCTTCCAGCGGAGAATCGCCCTCCTCCAGGTAGCGCGAGATGTTCTCGATCATCACGATCGCATCGTCGACCACGAAGCCCGTCGAGATGGTCAGCGCCATCAGGCTCAGGTTGTTCAGGCTGTAGCCCAGCAGATACATCACCCCGAACGTGCCGACGATCGAAAGCGGCACGGCGACCGATGGGATGACGGTCGCGGCGAATGACCGCAGGAAGAGGAAGATCACCATGACGACCAGCGCGATCGTCAGCATCAGCGAGAACTGCACGTCCTTCACCGACGCCCGGATGGTGTTCGTGCGGTCGGTCAGGACTTCAAGCGTTCACCGTCGCCGGCAACGTCGCACGCAGCTGCGGCAGCAGCTTCTGCACCTCATCGACCACGCCGATGATGTTCGCGCCCGGCTGCCGCTGGATGTTGACGATAACGGCCGGCTTCAGTTGCAGGTCGTGTGCAGGGACCTCGTGGCCGTTGGCGTCTTTGACAGCCGGACGGGCCGATGTTCCCATCCACGCCGCCTGATACAGGTTCTCCGCGCTGTCCACCGCATTCGCCACGTCCGACAGCCGCACCGGCGAGCCGTTGCGGTAAGCGATGATGACCTTGTTGTAGTCGGCGCTCGACAGAAGTTGATCGTTCGCGCCAATCGTGTAAGCCTGGTGCGCTCCGTTCAGGTTGCCCTTCGCCTGGTCGACGTTCGCCGTGCCCAGAGCCGTCGCGAAGGTCTTCCAGGCTCAGCCCGTAGTTCGCCAGCGCCGTCGGGTTCGCCTGGATGCGGACCGCCGGCTTCTGTCCGCCGTTGATCGAGACCAGTCCGACGCCGGAGAGCTGCGAGATCTTCTGCGCCAGAATCGTGTCGGCGAGGTCTTCCACCTTCGCCAGCGGAAGCGAGTCGCTCGTCAGCGCCAGCGTCATGAATCGGCGCATCCGCCGGATTCACCTTGCTGTACACCGGAGGATTCGGCAGGTCCTTCGGCAGATAGCTGTAGCCGCATTGATCGCCGCCTGCACATCCTGCTGCGCGATGTCGATCGACTCCGCCAGGTCGAACTGCAGCGTAATGACGCTGCCGCCGCCCGAACTCGTCGACGTCATCTGGGTCAGTCCCGGAATCTGTCCGAACTGCCGCTCCAGCGGCGCCGTCACCGACGATGCCATCACCTCCGGGCTCGCGCCCGGATAAAACGTCATGCACCTGGATCGTCGGGTAGTCCACCTGCGGCAGCGCCGACACCGGCAGCTGCAGATATGCGACCCAGCCGGCAAGCAAAATGGCCACCATCAGAAGCGAGGTGGCCACCGGCCGGAGAATAAATGGCCTTGACGGACTCATGGCTGGTTGCCCCCTGTACGCGGGGTGGCGCCAGGCTGCGCAGGTTGCTGATCAGAGCCCTGCGGTGCCCTCTTTGGCTGGTCTGCGTCGCGCGGAGTCGGTGCTCCCACTCCGCTGTCCGCGCGGTTCGGATTCACGGCGCGCGAACCGTTCGGATTAGCTGCCTGCCGCGGCACAACTCGGCTGCCGTTGCGTAGTTTCTCCTGTCCGTCGACGACGATCACGTCTCCAGCCTTCACCCCGCCGCTCAGAATGACTTGCGAACCTTCGGTGAGATCGACCTTGACGGTTCTTGCCTCTACGTAGTACGGATCCTGCTTCTGACCGCTCGGTCCAGCTCCTGCGCCGGCACCCTGACCAGATCCCTGTCCGGATCCACCGCTGCGACCGCGTCCGGCTTTGCCCCCGCCCTGTGCTCCCGCAGGACGGCTGGCTGCCTGGAGATCGGCGGGTGGTTCACCTGGTTTTACCAGGTAGACGAAGTTGCCCTGCGAGCCTGAAAGCATCGCTGCCGCGGGAATAACGATCGCATTCGGCCGTCTGCTCGAGGATCAGGCGAACATTCACAAACTGGTTCGGAAACAACGCGCCGTCCTTGTTGTCGAAGACGGCCTTCACCTTCACCGTGCCCGTCGTCGTGTCGATCTGGTTGTCGACGGTCAGCACGCTGCCAGTCGCAAGGTGAGTCGTGCCCGAGCGATCGTACGCCTCCACCGTCAGCTTCTTACCCTTGCGTGTCAGATCCAGCACCTCAGGGAGATGGTCCTCAGGCAGCGTAAAGATGACAGTAATCGGTTCAAGCTGGGTTACGACCAGAAGGCCGTTTGCATCGGACGCGTGCACAATATTGCCCGGATCCACCTGCCGAAGTCCGACCACGCCGTTGATCGGCGAAGTAATCTTGGTGTAGTTCAGGTTGACCTTGGCTGCCTGAATCGCTGCCTGGTCTGCCTTGATGGCCCCCCCGGACTGTCCAGCTGCGAGCCTGTTGCGACTGTGCGTTCTCCTGCGAAACCACGCCAGCCTGGAAAAGCGCCTTATAACGGTCCGACTGTGCCTGGTCATTCAGCGTGCTGCGCCTGTGTCCTTGGCCAACTGCCCTTCGGCCTGCGCCAGCGCGGCCTGGTACGGCGCCGGATCAATCTCGGCCAACAACTGTCCCTGACGCACCCGCTCGCCTTCACGAACATTCACACGGTATCAGCTGCCCATCCACGCGCGACTTGATGGTCACCGTGTTGTAGGCAGTCACCGTTCCCAGCGCGGTCAGGTAGATCGGCATCGTCTTCTGCTGAACCACGGTCGTCTGCACCGGAGTCGGACGGTCAGCATCCCCGCCATCTTCTGGTTCTGCGTTGCCTGCTCCTCCGTGTTTTTGCGAATCTTCCACACGGCGGCGCCGACGACCAGCGCCACCACCAGCAGCACAATCCACTTCCGGAATCCCGACTTGGGCTTCTCGGGTTCGGGCAGAGAAAGTTGCGGCTCTCGGGCGGCGGGCAGAGTCGTTCTCGGCTCTTGTTCGCTGATCGGGACTGATGACATTGGCGCGTTCACCGTGCTCTCAAAAAATGGGTTTTAACCAACTGGAAAGGGAAATGTGTCAAACAGGAGTCTGGAACTCTCGGTAGAACCATCAGAATAAATGATAATGACGTATAAGAACGCTTGAAGGTTTCGCGGTAAATGCTCTACTGGCTGACATCGGTGGCCGCAAATCGCATTTGTTGTCCGGTAATCGTTCGAATTTCATAGGAAGGACTTCGCCTCTTTGCCCATCTCCGACATCGCCTCCGACACGACACTGCTTCCAGCGCTCTGCGTCGACCTCGACGGTACGCTGGTCAAGTCGGATACGCTTGTCGATTCCACGCTCGCACTGGCCCGTTATCATCCCGAACTCCTCCTGCGGATTCCCGGCTGGCTGCTCGAGGGCAAAGCCGCGCTGAAGCGACACATAACTTCTGCTGTTTCATTAGACGTAGCCCACCTGCCTTATAACCGCGAACTTCTGCAGTTTCTTGAACAGCAACATGCCACGGGGCGGCCAATCTATCTCGCCACCGCCGCCGACGCCGCCCTCGCAGAGCGCGTCGCGGCGCATCTTGGTTTGTTTGATGGGGTTCTGGCCTCCGACGGCGAACTTAATCTCGCCGGGCACAACAAACTCGCCGCCTTCCGCAAGACTTTCGGCGACAACTTCTGCTACATCGGCAACGCGCTTGCCGACCTCCCGCTGCTCCAGAACTGCCAGCAACCCATGGTCGCCAACCCGACCGCCGGTCTGCGCGCCGCGCTCAGTAAAGCGCGAATCACCCCTGTCCGTACCTTCAGCGAGAAAGCCTCTACCTTCAAATCCTGGCTGAAGGCCATCCGCCTCCATCAGTGGGCCAAGAACGTCCTTATCTTTCTTCCTCTCCTGCTTTCCCACGCTTTCAGTGCCGGCATGCTCGTCGCCGCTCTGCTCGCCTTCCTCTCCTTCGGACTCTGTGCTTCAGCCACATACATCGTTAATGATCTGCTGGACATCGAAGTTGACCGGCAGCATCCCCGCAAACGCCGTCGTCCCTTCGCTTCTGGTGATCTCTCCGCTCTCTCAGGCCTCGTCGTCGTCGCGTTGTTTTCACTTGCTTCAATTGTCATCGCGGTCGGATTACCGCACGTCGTCGAGCGCATCGCTCCTGAATCCTTCAAGAGCCTGCCGCACCACTTCTTGGGACATCAGACCCTCTATGCCTTCCTCGGCTGGCTCATCATCTACGCTGTCACCACGCTCAGCCTATTCTCTCCGCCTCAAGCGGATGGTTCTGGTCGATGTCATCGTCCTCTCTGGCCTCTACACCATTCGCATCCTTGCCGGCTCGGCAGCTACCGGCATTGAGGCTTCCGCCTGGCTCGGCAGCTTCAGCATCTTCTTCTTTCTCTCGCTTGCCTTCGTCAAACGCTTCGCCGAGCTCGAAAACCTGCGTGAGCGCGGCGGAGCCACCGCGAAAGGCCGCGGCTACCACGTCTCCGACATAGAGCAACTCCGTAGCTTCGGCTCGGCATCGGGATACGTCTCCGTGGCTGTCCTCACGCTCTATATTTCGAACCTCGACGCAGCGCATCTCTACACTCACACCAAGCGGCTCTGGCTTCTCGTTCCCGTGCTTCTTCTGTGGATCAGCCGCCTCTGGCTGCTGGCCTCGCGCGGTCGAGCTGGACGAAGACCCGGTCGTCTACGCCATCACCGACAAACGCAGCCTTCTGCTCGGCGTCGTCGTCATCGCAATCATCCTCTCCGCCCTGTAGCCCACGCTCGTTTATCCTTAATCCGAGAAGCAGCCATGACTGACAACATCCCTCACCTCCCCTCGTATGATGAACCCGCGCTCGATGCCGCCTTCGCCACCCTCGCGGACGAAGTTCGTTCTGGCTCCGCCTCCCTCACCACCTCCGACGCACAGGAAGCCTTCCGCCTCCACTGGCTCGGCCGCAAACAAGGCCGCCTCAAGCTCATCTCCGACGCCTGGCTCAAGTCCGCTCCCGCCGAGGCCCGCAAGCCACTCGGCATGCGTTTCAACCAGCTCAAGCAGCAGATCGAGCAGGCGCTCGAAGCTCCCGCTTGCCTCGCCAAAAGACCGCAACGGTGCAGGGAATCGACATCACGCTGCCCGGCACCGTTCGCCGCCCCGGCATCGCGCATCCGCTGCTGGAGACCATGCATGAGGTCGTGCGCGTCTTCCATCATCTCGGCTACAGCACCAACCTCGGTCCACAGGTCGAAAGCGACTTCTACAACTTCGAGGCGCTCAACTTTCCGCCGAATCACCCCGCCCGCGATACCCAGGACACGCTTCAGATCGCCGGCCAGCAGGCACGTCCCTCACGCGACCGCCTGCTCATGCGCACCCATACCTCACCCGTGCAGATCCGCACCATGATCGCGCAGGCTCCGCCCATCCGCATCGTCATCCCGGGCAAGGTTCACCGCAACGACGCCGCCGACGCCACACACTCGCCCATCTTCCACCAGGTCGAAGGCCTCTGCGTCGACACCAACATCACGTTCTCCGATCTGAAGGGCACGCTCGACCACGCCATGAAGGCGCTCTTCGGCTCTGCGGTCAAAACCCGCTTCTTCCCCAGCTTCTTCCCCTTCACCGAGCCCTCCGCCGACGTGCAGATCTCCTGCATCTTCTGCGGCGGCACAGGCTGCCGCAAGTGCAAGCACTCCGGCTGGATCGAGCTTCTCGGCTGCGGCATGGTCGATCCCGCCGTCTTCGCCGCAGTCACCGCCGAACGCCGCAAGGTCAACCCGGACGACGATGCCTACAACCCCGAGAAGATCACGGGCTTCGCCTTCGGCATGGGAGTCGAGCGCATCGCCATGATGCTCCACGGCGTCTCCGACATCGGCCACTTCTACTCCGGAGACATGCGCTTTCTCGAGCAGTTCGCCTAGACAATTATCTGGCGAAGACGACCTGCTTCACATCCTGCACGAAGATGTGGAACGGGCCGAGGTCGCTCTCTCCATTGAAGGCATAGTCTTTCTTCAGCGCTCCGTCGACTACCCTTCCATCGGTCAGTGTCACCTTCACATCGATCGACCGCTCGTCAGGATGTACCGTAAAGAAGTCGATTACTTTGATTCTCTCGAAGGCGATCGTCTGACCGCTCGTTAGCTCAATCGTCTTGTCCGTGTAGTTATGGACGAAGGTCTTGGCTGAAAGCTTGGTCACCTCTCCCGCCCGCGACGTTAGCGTCACCGTGTATTGTCCTGCTTGAGCAGTTGCAGCAGGACTGGAAGCAGGACTCTGCTGTGTTGATACCGGCGGAGCCGATCCCGGCGCAGAACTCTGTAACGGAGTCGGAGCAGTCACCGCCGTAGGGTGCTCGTCCTCAGCGGGTTTGTCATGCGGGCCAATCGCCACCCATAACCCGGTCGCCGCAGTCAGCAAGGCAGCCAGGCCGGTAAGAATGCCCGGCATGGTCGTCCAGAAACTTTGCTTCTTCTCCACTTCAGGTTCAGGCAAAATAGCCCCCTTTTCCCGATACGAGATACTGACGCGCGCTATTTCAAAGTCGTCCGTAGCGTCTCCAGGTTCTGCGGACGCACATTGATCCTTCCCCGCCGCGGACTATCGATATCCGCAATCAGGAAGAACGCAATCGCGACCACCAGAGGCAAAATCATCAGGAGTTTTACATTCGGCATCCGCACCCCAAACCCGAGCAGGATGTTGCAGAAGATACCGATCGCAAACAGTAGCATCCATGCCGAGCCGGGAATCCGGTTTCGCCACGCTGCCAGTGTATAGCCCTGCGAGTTAATCACATCGTTCATACCGCCTACAGCCAATCCCACTACCGGATTCGGTTGACCTATTGCCGGCTGCGAAACCGCAGCCCACATCTCGTTCTGTACCCGACTGGTATCTTCATCAACCTGCTTCAGGGCGTCAGCATCACGCGTCGTATAAAACTGGATCCTCAGATCTGTGTACTGTCGAAGCAATTGGCGTGTCTTAGCCCCATTCGCCGGAAGCAGATCGGTCCGGAGGTACTCGGTTCCGATCGCATTCGCCTCTTCCTCTTCATAATTCTTGCGCTGGTCGTATCGCCCAATCGCCATCGAAAAGCTGAACCCGATGATCAAACCAAGCAGCGTCAATGTCGCTCCAAGCACCACGCCATAGTCGCCGCGTAGGTCCTCCGCGATGCCGTGCAACCGCGTGCTCAGCTTCAAGCCAGCCCAGGCTGCGAACCAAAGCACGACAAAAGCGATCACGAGGATCAACCTCGGATAGCTCACTAGATCATCCATTGCTTTCTCCTAAGCCTGGGTTGTATCGCGTTAGGCCTTCTTTTCTGCGCCAAAAAAGCCAAGAAGCATCTGGATCAGCGCCAGCACGAATGCCGCGATCAACGCAGGCATGAATCCTGTAATCGAAAATCCGGGAACCAGCTTGCTCGAAAACCACAGCACAATCGCATCAATGACGAAGACAAACAGCCCCAGAGTCAGGAGCGATAACGGGAAGGTCATGAACTTCAAAAATAATCCCAGCGTCGCGTTCACGACTCCGATAATGACCACCGCGAACATTGCTGAGCCGAACCCGCTGATGTTGAAGCCTTGTACAAAGTGAGAAACGATCAGGAGGACAACAGCATTCACAATCCAGTGCAATAACCAACGCATGGCGGCTCCTTTTTCACATTCGGATGATGAAGAGAGGCGGAGTGCAGGGCCCGGCGAATCCGCCACTTGAGCATAACCCAGCATTTCGCGGTCTGCATCCGCAAAGTTAGATCATGGCTGGCTCGTTACAATGGCTCATGGGCAAACAGTTCTCTTCAATCGAGCCCGCGCATCGCGAGTTCATCGAACGCCAGCACATCTTCTTCAACGCCTCCGCAGCCTCCAGTGGCCGAGTCAATCTTTCGCCCCGCGATGTTGCTGCGCTGCGTATCCTCGATTCCAAGACGGTCATCTACCTCGATCGCACCGGCAGCGGAAACGAGACCGCAGCTCATCTGCTTGCCGATGGACGCCTGACCCTCATGTTCTGCGCCTTCGAAGGCGCACCTATGATCCTGCGACTCTATGGCCGGGGACGTATCGTGCCTCGCCGAAGTCCGGAATACAACGATCTTCTCTCCCTCCACTATGGAGGCGCCGAGGTTCCGGGCTCACGCCAGATCGTCCGCCTCGATGTTGAATCCGTCCAGACCTCCTGCGGTATGAACGTCCCGTTCTACGACTACGTCGGCGAACGCGATCAGCTCACTCGTTGGGCCGAGGTCAAAGGCGAGGCTGCGCTCGAAGAGTATCGTCTGCAAAAGAACTCAACCAGCATCGATGGATTCCCAACGGGAATGTTCGAGCGCACGAGCCTTTGAGGAGCGCCTTATTCAGAGAAGAACCCTCAAAAAAGATTCCTGTATCAGGCAACCTCTCAAGATCGTAGAAGGCACCTCCGATCGAAAATGTTCCTACCGCATGTGCTCTCGTGATGCGTGCATTGTTTAGACTAAGAACGTCGACTCATGAAGATTCTTTCTAACTGGCTCCGCCACTACCTCCCAACGCTCCCCGTCACCGACCGGCAGCTCGCCGACGACCTCACCCTCCGCGGCATCGCCGTCGAAGGCGTCCACTCTCTCGGAGAAGGGAACGGCCACCTCTTTGAGATGGACATCACCACCAACCGCGTCGACGCCATGAACCACTACGGCATCGCCCGCGAGGCGGCCACCATCTACAATCTCCCTCTCGCGCCGCTGCACCCCAAGCTTCCCGTTGGCACCCTCGTCGACGCAGCCCTTCCCCGTCCGCATCGCGCCCGACGCCAAAGGCCTCTGCGGCCGCTTCACCGCGCAGGTCCTGCGCAACGTCACCATCGCGCCCTCCTCCGGCCAGCGTCGCCGAGTACTTCACACTCCTCGGCCAGAAGCAGATCTCCAACGCCGTCGACGCCTCCAACTTCGTCCTCCTCGGCATGGGCCATCCCACTCACGCGTTCGACCTCGACAAGATCGAGGGCGGCATCGTCGTCCGCCTCGCTCGCAAAGGCGAAAAGCTCCGCCTCCTCGACGGCTCCGAACGCACCCTCGAAGCCGACGATCTCGTCGTCGCCGACAGCAAAAAAGCGCTCGGCCTCGCCGGAGTCATGGGCGGCTGGGACTCCATGATCACCCCCGAGACGAAAAACATCCTCATCGAGGCCGCGTGGTTCGACCCCGCCAGCGTTCGCCGCAGCTCACGCCGCCATCTGCTCCACACCGACGCCAGCCATCGCTTTGAGCGCGGAGCCGACATCAACGCCGCTCCCATCGCCAACGCCCTCGTCGCTGAACTCATCCTTGAGGCCGGAGGCAAGCTCGAAGGCGAACTCATCGACGTCATCGATCCCGAGGTCGCCGCGCGCACAGCAGACCGCCCCACCATCGAGCTCTCCGTCAATCAGGTGCAGCGTCACCTCGGCACCACCATCGAGCCCGAAGGCATCACCGGCGACATCGTCGCCCGATACCTCACCTCACTCGGCTGCGCGCCACTCCTTCATGGCCTCGATATCTACCAGGTCAAGCTGCCCTCCTGGCGTCTCGACCTCGAGCGCGAGATCGACCTGGTCGAAGAGGTTGCTCGCGTCTACGGCTACAACCGCTTCGCCAACACACTGCCCACGCCGCTCCCCGTCACCGACTTCCCGCCGCAGCCGCCGAGCACGCAGTTCGCAATCGCCTGCTCGCACTCGGCTACAGCGAAGCCGTCTCCAGCACCTTCTCCAGCCACGAAGACGCCAGCATCTTCTACGCCGAGCCTGCGCAGAAAGCAGGGAAGAGCACCGTCGCGATGGAGAATCCCCTCTCCGAAGAGGCATCGCTTCTTCGGCCAGCCCTCGCCCCCGGCATGTTGACCATGCTCGCCAACAATCTCAATCGAGACGTCCGCGAAGCCCGCCTCTTCGAGCAGGGACAGATCTTCACCGGCGCCGCCGCACCCGGCACCACCTTCATCGCCGAGGTCACCGAAATCCCACAGCTCTCGCTCGGCATCACAACCGATGCCCCGCAGACCTCTCGCCTCTACCCCGAAGCCGACGCTCCCATCTTCGAACTCAAGGGCGTGATCGAATCACTCGTCTCTCTCTTCACTCCGCCCGGAGGCTCCGGCGCTCTCACCTTCACCACTGCCAATACTCCCGCATGGCTCGAGCCCGGGCGTTCCGCGATCGCCCTCCTCGACAACCAGCCATTGGCCCACTTCGGCGAGCTCGCCACCACGCAGCGTGAGGCGCGAAAGCTTCGCCAGCCCGCCTACCTCGCGCAGCTCGATCTCGCCCGCCTCTACGAGCTTCCGCTCAAGCGAGTCACAGCTCGCGATCTCTCTCGCTATCAGGCCGTCGAGCGTGACTTCTCCTTCGTCATGCCCGATTCGGTCCAGTGGCACACAATCGCTGCTGCCGTCGATGCCCTCGCAATTCCTGAATTGCAAAGCCGTCAGCCTGTCGAAGTGTGGCGCAACCTCAAGAAGTTCCCCGGCGTCTACTCGCTCTTGCTCCGCACCAACTTCCAGTCGCACGATCGCACTCTCCGCGACGAAGAGATTACCGGCTGGTCCACACGAATCATCGAGACCCTCACCGGCCTCGGTGGAACGCAGCGCGCAGCATCCGCAAACTGATCCGTTCCCCTCGCGAAAAGAGGCACCCAGATTGGTTCCTTACACAAAAAATCCACGTCCCGCGCATCTATACTGCGCAACAGGAGCAATGTAATGACCACAGCCACCATCAGCGTCGACGAGTTTCAGGCACTCGAACAGAAGGTCCTTCGGGCCGTAGAGATCATCAAGCAGGAGCGCGACGCCCGCGCGAAAGCCGAAGCTGAGATCACCAACCTCAAGGAGCAGCTCGAGTTCCAGACCCTCGTCGCTCAGGAGGCGCAGACCGCCGTCACCACCCTCACCAAGGATCGCGACACCGTAAAACAGCGTGTCGAAAAGATGCTGCAGCAGATGGACGAACTGCTCTAACCCAAAACAGGAGCCATGATGGAACAGACTCTCACGCAGCCCGCAGCACAACAGACGCAGCCTCAGGGTCAGGCCGTGAGTCAGTCCGTCGCGGTCGAAATCTACGACCAGATCTATAACCTTCGCGGCATCGACCCCGCCTACATCGAGCAGCTTGCCCGCGTGGTCGACGCCAAGATGCGCGCCGTCTCCTCTCACGGCAACACGGTCGACTCCCTCCGCGTCGCCGTGCTCGCCGCCCTCAACATCGCCGACGAGCTCGAAACCCTTCGCCAGCGTCACGAGTCCCTTGCCGGAAGCCTCTCCCTCTCCCAGGTCACCATGCGCTCTCGCGCTGGCTCACTCGCCGGAATGCTCGACGAGATCCTCGACGAACGCAAGGTCGGCTAAGCTAAACCCCAGAATTTCGTCGCGAGGGGAACGTCAGCTGTAAAACAACAGCCTGAAACAGGCTGACCTCGACGAGGGCTGATGCCGAGAAAGACAAAGTTGTCTTTGGCAACGAAATGACTTTCTACCCAGTACTTTTGCTGAGTAGAATCCCGGCATGAACGAGCAGAACACTGAAAACCAGGCAACGATTGTTCCTGCGGTTGCTCCGGTAGCTGCTCCAGCCGTTGCTCCAGTAGTCGCTCTCCCTGACACCAGCCAGACGGTAAAGAAGATAGCGGACCGTCCCCACTGGATAACGATTGTCCTTGGGCTCGTGTCCCCACTCTTGGCGGGAGTGGCCCTAATTATTAGCTTGGAGTCTTTGCACACAAGTGAGCGCACATTGGAAGTTGGCCAGCGCGCTTATGTGGCTATTCAAAACAAGAAAATTACCTTCAGCCGAATAATCCCGGGTCCGCCTCCCGCGCCCAGTTCTGCAGTAAGACCCTCGGGAGGAGAAATACAAACCCGGCTGGAACAGATAGCGACCATGGATGTATCCATAACGCTAGCCAATTCAGGCAACACACCTGCCGAGTTCACGCGCTTTACACCGACGTTTAAGCAATTGCCACAAGGCTGGACTCTCAATAAGAAGGCATGGCAACCAATTCAGAAGACACCTTCAGTTCTCGGCGCGAAGTCACAGACTGTGTGGGAGTACCATGAAGGTTTCCTGCTTACCCCTGAAGCATGGTCGGCTTATTCGCAACCTGGCATTAGTTCGGCGCTGTTTTTTTCTGGCGAACTTCAGTATTTGGATGTCTTTAAGAAAGAACATAGGGTGGATTGGTGTTGGATGGTATTCGCTAAAGAGAACAACTTCTACTCCCCTGTAGATTGCGGCGAAATGACCTTCGAAAGAACAAAATAAGAATTAGGTTCGAACGCCAACTCGGCCGCCGATGTTGGGCTTTGGATGTCGCATTCAGAACTTAGCCGCTGACTTCCTATTTTCGGGAACTCAGCGTCCCGCTACCAAATCGGCAGCCAACTCCTAAGTCGACGATCCTCCGCGCTCCATGTTTAATGGACAAACGATGTACATCCCCAAATTCAACGAAGAGACTCGCGTCGAAGTTATCGACCGCCTTATCCGCTCGCACCCGTTGGCGACCCTCGTCACCATGGGTGCCTCCGGCCTCTTCGCCACGCATCTCCCCCTGGTTCTTCATCGCGAAGGCGAACAAGCCATCCTCCGCGGCCACATGTCCCGAGCCAACCGTCAGTGGCGCGACTTCACCCCCGAGGTCCACGCCCTCGCCATCTTCTCCGGCCCTGAGCACTACATCACGCCCAATTGGTACCCCGAGAAAGCCGCCACCGGTAAAGTCGTCCCCACCTGGAACTACGCCGTCGTCCACGCTTACGGCCCCCTCCACGTCATCGAAGACCCTGCCTGGCTCCTCACGCACCTCAACTCCCTCACCGACACCCACGAGGCATCCTCGCCCACACCGTGGAAGGTCAGCGACGCTCCCGCCGGCTACGTCGAATCCATCGCGAAAGGAATCGTCGGCATCGAGCTTCCCATCGCAACCCTCGAAGCCAAGTGGAAAGTCAGCCAGAACCAGAACGAGCAGACCCGCGCCGCTGTCGCCCTCGGCCTCGAAGACCTCGACACTGAATCCAGCCTCGCCATGCGCGACCTCGTCGACGGCAAAAGACCGTAAACCCTACGCTTTTCCTTGATCTCCGTCAACTTGCAAAGCCATCCCTCCGCCTGTAGCATCACAACCTAAGAGACCGGCCTGCAAAGCAGGTACGTGATCCACGCTGGTTGAACCAACATTCATTGAACAGGGGCCTGGCTCGTATATATGGTTCGGTGTGCAACGTCCGCCAGTCCGGAATGCCTAAAGAACCACGGCAGGGTCCCGCCGTCTTAGGACGGGTTCACCAGCGCATCAGCGTACGGCCCAGTGGGTCGGTCTTTTGCTTAACCTCCGCAGCTTCCCATCAACCCTGCAATTGGAAGTGTCATCATGAGCAACGACGCGCTTTTGCGCGTAGCAGTCGAAGGCTCTAACATCTGCGGTCACAACCTTCAATGCACCCCACCTTCCTTCACATCGGATTTCTCACCATCCCCACCTTCGGCCTCCTCGCCGCCATAGGACTAATGCTCGCGCTCGCTCTCAGCCTCCGCACCGCCGTCGCGGTCGGCCTCAACCCCGACCGCTTATGGAACGCCGGCCTCTTCGCCATCATCGCTGCGTTCGTCCTGTCGCGTCTCCTTCTCGTAGCTACCAACCTCCACAGCTTCTTCAGCTATCCCATCCTGCTCCTGATGGTCCCGTCGCTCACGCCTCTTGGCCTTTTCCTCACCGCCATCGCTACCGCAATTTACCTTCGCCTTCACCAACTGCCTGTTCTCGACGTACTCGACGCCTGGGCTCCCTGCGCCACTCTCGCCTGGGCCTTCCTCGCGCTCGGCCACTTCGCCGAAGGAAGCGACCCCGGCCTCCCCAGCACGCTCCCATGGGCCATGCCCAACGTTCCCGGCGCGGGCTTCCGGCTTCACCCGATCGCGCTCTACGTCGCCCTTCTCGCGGCAATCATCACAGTCATCCTGCTCTTTCATCTCCCTCGCCGCCGCGCCGCAGGAGATACCGCAGCGTTGGCGCTCGCACTCAGCGGCTGCGCTCAGTTCCTCATCACCTTTCTCCGCCAACCCGAGTTTGAAGACAACGCCTTCGGCACGCTCCTCGACCCCATCCAGTGGGTTGCGCTCGGTATGATCGTTATTGCTGCACTCCTCTGGCAGCAACCGCGAAGGGTCGTCGCTCATGCCGTCTAAAAACATGCTCCCCAAGGGCCAGCGCCGCCGCACGGTCAAGCCTGAGTACCGCGCCACCCGCGGCGTCGAGCCCGCAGCACCGCCCGTCATCCCCGTCCTCGAGATCGAGGACGAAGCCGAGGAACAGCACGCACGCCTTCACCGCCGCGCCCGAATCCGCAGGTCTCCGCCTCGACCAGTACCTCGCCCAGGCCATCCCCGACATCTCCCGCGCCCGCGTCCAACTCCTCATCGAGCACGGCCAGGTCCGTGTCAACGGCCAGCCCCCCAAGGCAAAGCTGAAACTTCAGGGCGGCGAGCAGATCGAGATTGAGGGCGCGCCTCATCCTCCGCCTCTCCACGCCTTCCCCGAAGACATCCCCCTCGCCATCCTCCACGAGGACAAGCACCTCGCCATCATCGACAAGCCAGCCGGCATGATGGTTCACGCAGGCTCCGGCTCCGTCGACCCCGACGGCACCGACACCCGCAACCACGGCACGCTCGTCAACGCCCTCCTCCATCACTTCAACAAGCTCTCCCAAGTCGGCGGCGAACTCCGGCCCGGCATCGTCCATCGTCTCGACAAGCAGACCAGCGGCATCATCATCGTCGCCAAGGACGACAGCACCCACCGCAAGTTAGGCGAAATGTTCGCTGAGCGTGAACTCGAAAAGACCTACATCGCTCTCGTTCATGGCCGAATCGCCAAAGACAACCTCACCATCAACCTTCCCATCGGCCGCGATCTCGTCCGCCGCATCCGCATGACCACCCGCCGCTCGCTCGACAGCGAAGGTGTCCGCTCCGCCGTCTCGCACGTCAAAGTTCTTGAGCGCATCCACTCACCCAGGTACGGCGACTTCACCCTCGTCGAAGTCAGCATCGAGACCGGCCGCACCCACCAGATTCGCGTCCATCTCCAGGCACTCGGCCATCCCGTCGTCGGAGACACGCTTTACGGCGCGCCTCACTTCATCTCGCCGCGAACCGAGAAGAAATCCCCTCGCCTCGCGTCGGAACCACAGGAAAAACATCCCTCCGATGCCATCTCTCTCGACCGCAATTTCCTCCACGCCACCCGTCTCGCCTTCACGCACCCACAAACGCGCAAAGCTCTCGAGATCGAATCCCCTTTGCCACCTGAGCTAAGTGCGTTTCTGTCCGTTATTCGCGCCGATTGCGTCAAATGTTCAGTAGAATTGATCCAGTGATTGGTTTCGCCCGAATGACCCAACCTTCCCGGTTCTCCCTCGCTGTCTTTCTCTCTGCCGCGCTCATTGCAGCGCCCCTCCGCGCCCAGGCCCCCACTACCCAGCCGCAGCCCGCAACCCCTGCTCCCGCACAGACTTCGACCCCTCCTGCGGGACAGGCTCAGCCTACCGCCCAGCAGCCCGGCGAAGCTCCTCCCAACGAGCGACGCCTACAAGCTCGTCATCCGGGTAAACGAAGTCAATCTCATCTTCACGGTCACAGACAAAAAGGGCCGTTTCATCACCGGCCTGCAGCGCGAGAACTTCGGCCTGCTCGACGACGGCCGTCCCCCCGTAGCAGGTCCTTCGCTTCACTCAGCAGACCAATCTTCCCCTCCGCGTCGGCATCATGCTCGACACATCGAGCTCCATCCGCCAGCGCTTCCAGTTCGAGCAGGACTCCGCCGTCGAGTTCCTCCTCCAGATCCTGCACCGCAACGACCGCGCCTTCGTCGACGGCTTCGACATCGAGACAGACGTCGCCCAGCGCTTTCTCCAACAACATCGACCTGCTCAATCAGGGCATTCGCAAGCTCCGCCCCGGCGGCGGAACCGCCTTCTATGACGCTCTCTACAGGGCCTGCCGCGACCAGATGCTTACCCTCCATGAAGAGGGAGCCGTGCGCCGCGCCCTCATCGTCGTCTCCGACGGCGACGACAACTACAGCAGCGTCCAGCAGTCCGACGCCATCAAGATGTGCCAGCGCGCCGAGACCATCGTCTACACCATCTCCACCAACGTCAGCCCCAGCAAAGACAAGGGCGACGAAGTCCTCCGCATCATCTCCGAGGCCACCGGCGGAATGGCCTTCTTCCCCATTAAGATTGAAGATGTTGCCGTCGGCTTCCGCAACATCCAGGAAGAGCTCCGCAGCCAATACTCGCTCGTCTATCGCCCCGCCGACTTCAAGCAGGACGGCGCCTTCCGAACCATCTATCTGCAAGCTCTCGATCCGCGGTACAAGGTCCGCGCCAGCAAAGGCTACTTCGCCCCCCGGGCCACCCCCTGATCGCCGCCTAAAAACTTACGCTGATCTTCTGCGCCTTAGCGTGTGCAGCCAGTTCCAACAGCAGCATTCCGTCTGAATAGTGCCAGGAATCAGCCCTCACGGGTTGATCGTCAGCCAGCACCTTGGATGGCGTCTTCGGCACGATCATCCGGATCGCTATCCGGTCCTCATCGTCTCTGCCTTCAATCGCCGCGACCGAGAAGCCGATCGCATGCGCACCTGTTGAAACATCGCGGACCTTGCCGCTGGCCGCGATTACCTGCGCCTTATTCGCCGGAAAGAACTTCGGATCAAGCAGCAGCATTCTCTTACCCGCATCCACGCTCGGGCTTTGAACCACTCCAAGGTGCGGATCGAACAGGTTGACAAACGCTCCCTGCAGCACAGAGGGTTTCGTATCTTGCTGATCCAGCCCCGACGCGATCACAAAAGGCCCGCGTCGCAGCACAAGGGAATCAGTCTCCTTCCAGGCAACGTGCACGGACGCCGCGGCCTCTCGCGTCATCTGCCGAACGGTCTCCGCTCCGTTCGCGTCATGGCTCAGCGTCGCCGGCGACTTACTCGCATACAACACGACTCCCTTACCCACGCGTTGCAATCCTTCAGCCTTTGCGTTCAAACCCAGCACACGAAACAGATCCTCACGCGGAGTGCTCAGATGCATCCCACCGCTGTTCCACCAGTCCGTCGCGTGATTGTAAGGATCGTCATCGTTGTCCACCACGACCAGTGCTCCACCCGCCTTCACCCACGCTGCAATTCCCTCGTGAAACTTCGGCGAGGGCGGCTTCTGTCCCTCGTACGTCAGCAGAAGAACCTTGTAGTTCGCAAGAAACTTCGCCGCGCCAGCTCCCGTGTAGGCACTCTCGATCTGCACCGGCTCCACAGGAACGCCATGCATCAGCAGAGGCAGCGCCAGCCCATAGAAACTTCCCAGGTCTTCATCCGAAGGCTGCGGCTGCGCTCGCTGAAACATCATCGTGTCGCTCACCAGCACGCCTACTCCCTCCGTCCCCGCCCGCTCCCAATGGGCCTTAGGCTGGTTCATCTCTCCCAGCGCATGAAACACAGCCTGCAACTCCGTCTGGTACTCGCCGGAGATCGCCGCACGCTGCGGTTTCGGCTCACCAGCCGTCGGCTCCGTCACCGGATACAGGCCCTTCGGCCCGAAGATGCGGTCCGGCCATGGCAAAATCTCGTAGCTCCACACATGCGGCTGCAGCAGCGACGCCACCAGCGTCGACTCCCAGTTCTTCCTGTAGTCCGTCCACGAATGGTTCGGGTTGTCCTCAATCGGGTCGTTCAGATACCAGATCCTCTTCCCTGAAGACCGCGCGATATTCTGCAGCGCCCCATATTCCAGGAACGCCGTCTCGAAGGTGCGCTCCTTCCTCACTCCCTCGTACACATTCGGCGCTCGCGATGTCCCCGTCCATACCTGGGCGATATAGCCATCAGCCCCAACCTCCAGCAACGACGACTCCGGAGACACAATCTGCCACTGCGCGTAGTTAATCAGCGAATGCGTCGCCACATAGCAGGGAACCGTCTTGCCGTGCTCCTCGCCCCACTGCTTCACCGAAGCAAACACCTGCGCCAGTGCTCGCCGATACAAAACGTATTTCAGCTTCGAAGCGCGATACTGCGCATCCGGCGAGCCGTCCGGAGCCTGCCACGGCTCGTGATAGTACCCCTGCCACTCGCTCTTGAACGCATCCGACCATCCCGCCCGCGCCCAGAACTCCGGCTCCTCCAGGTAGATCGCCTCCGCCCCCGCCTCTAGCGCACGCCGCACACCCACGCTGAGGTACTTCCCATAGCTATCCGTTGGAGAGATATAAGGAACCTCGCGTCCCGAGTGCAGAATCAGCTTGCCCGACTTCTCCTGCTGCGTCTCGTTCCAGTGTTCCTTGCCGTCGAACTCCCCGCGTAGATAGTCCCCATACCGTCCCCACGCCACACCGGTCATCACTGCAACCCGATAGCCATGTTCGCGCCAGCTCTTGATCCGCTCCGGCATCGTCGCATCGATCCCGTAGACCATCACCATCTGCGCTTCTACATTCACGCGCGGTGACCATCCCTGCGAGGTCTGAAAGATGAGATCAGTTGCTGACGAACTTGTCTGTCCAAACAAAGACGCAGTCAGCAGGAGCAGGGAAGCAAGTCTCAAAATCATGAGACTCATCATAGATGCCTGATCAATGCAATTAGAGAAGCCGCATCTTCACACCGGCTTTTCAATATCGCATTCAGGCGTTTGTCCCTCCATCAACTGTCAGGCTCGTTCCGGTGATATAGGAAGCCTCCGGGCCTGCAACAAACGACACAAGCGCCGCAACCTCTTCCACATTTCCATACCGGTCCAGTGCGGTGGCTGCCTTCTGCGGCACCGCCCACTCACCTGCCGCCGGATTCAGATCCGTGTCGATCGGTCCCGGCTGAACGTTGTTCACCGTAATCCCGCGGCTCCCCACCTCTCGCGACAAGCCCTGAGTAAACATCTTTACAGCGCCCTTTGTAGCCGAGTAGGGCACAAGTCCCGGCGTCATCACGCGCTCGCCTACGCACGAACCGATCATCACGATGCGACCTCCATCGTTCATGTGCTTCAGCGCGGTCTGCGTCGTCACAAACACTCCACGGACGTTGATGTCGATTAGGCGATCCAACTCTTCCAGCGAAGTGTCTTCAAATCTCTTCGGAACTGCCGTTCCTGCGTTATTCACCAGCACATCCAGCCTGCCCAGCGAAGCAACGGTCTTCTCCACAGCGCCCTTTACGGCGTCTGCATCAGCGGCATCCGCCTGGATCGCAATCGCCTTTCCACCCTTCTGTTCGATCGCCTTGACAACGTCTGCGGCGGCCTTCGAATCTTTCGCATAGGTAATGGCCACGCTCGCACCGTCCGCAGCCAGGCGTTTTGCAATGGCTGCTCCTATGCCTCGTGAACCGCCCGTTACCAATGCAACTTTGTTCGCAAGTTTTGACATGGAATCTCCTTCGTCTCTCTGTGAATCTCTCGGCTCACTGACTCACGCTTATCAGCCCTTATCTGGTGCAGCTTCTCTCTGGCTGGTTTGGCGATTTCTCGGAATAGAACGTTATTCCTCATGGGAACGTATTTTTCTCATCTGCGAAATCCACGAACGAAGTGAAAGCATCTCCCTGCATCCGGGTATCGTGGCATCCCTTGAAAGCAGTAAGGCAGTCCGTCTTTTGCCAAATGAAATCCCTATTGCCCTTTGTTCTCAGTTCAATCCCCGGATCAGCTAGCCGCGCGGCTGCCCAGTTACAACGGGCTCGCTTTCCATTCGCACCAATCAGAACTATTCTTTTGGCACCGGGTTTAGATCTGGTGAAGGGTTCACATGATGAAGGATCGTCTTCTCCCCGCCTGCTTCGCAGTTCTTCTCTTCGTCCCATTTGCGAACGCGCAGCAACCCCGCGGTGTCTCCCAGGTCCTCAACGACCTCGCCAGCCAGCCCGCCACTCACTTCTCGGTCTCCTTCGATCGCTCCATGCTCGACTACGCGGGCACCTTCATCGACAACGGCAACGACCAGGTAAAACGCTCCGCGGCGAAGCTCCGCAGCATAAGCGTCGACACGTATCACTTCCAGCGCCCTGCCTTCTATACCCCTGAGGCGATGGGCACTCTCGCCGCCACCTATCACGCCGCTGGCTGGAAGCACCTCGTCGACGCCCACACCACCCCCGCGATGAGCGCACAGCCCCCGAAACCGGTCACCGACCTCTGGCTCCACTTCAACGGTGCCGAGATCGACGACGTCGCCGTCCTCGTCCGCGGCTCCCGCGACATGAACCTTATCCAGATCTCCTGCGCCCTCCGCCCCTTGGACCTTCTTCACCTCAGCGGACACTTCGGCATCCCCAGAGTCGACCCCGACGCGGTCATGGTCCCCGCACCCGAAGGCCGCTAAAACCTGTCAAGTCTTAAATCCTACAAGCCGCTTATTTTCAATGACTTAAAAGTGCCGATTAATTACCCTCGATTCGATACAATTAAACAGTAGGCAAACAATGAAAGGTTCCCTCATCGGGAACCTTTTCTGTTGGTGAGAAAGATCGAAAACCCTGTCTTGCTTAAGGGCACGGCTTCAGCCGTGCCTCAAGTGTCTGTAATGGATGCGGCTTTAGCCGCTGAGGGACGCTCCTTTTTGGTCGGGGAGAACTCCCTTTCCGTAAAGTCCGGAGGCTCGGCATGTTAATCGAGGTACGAACCTAACTCATTTAGATTGATCATTTACGCGAAAATGATAGGGGGAGGGGGTACCTACTCGTATTGCTCGACCCTTTGCAACAGCGCCAGCTTTCGCGTCGGATCCAGGAAGCTTGCCTCCACCGCATTAGCCGCCAGCTCTCGCATCTGTTCCAGCGTGAACCCATACCGCTCCTGCGCCAGCACATATTCGCCCAGCAGGTCGCTCCCGAACATTGGCGGGTCGTCCGAGTTCAGCGTCACCATCAGCCCCGAGTCGAAGTACTCCTTCACCGGATGCTCGTCAAAATGTTTGCAACACCCGGTCTTAATATTGCTGGTGACATTAATCTCCAGCGGAATCTGTTTCCGCGCCAGAACCTCCAACAACTCGGCATCATGCTGCGCCGCCAGTGCATGACCGATCCGCTCTGCGCCGATATTGATCGCCGACCAGATGCTCTCAGGCCCCACCGACTCGCCCGCATGCGCCGTCAGACGCAGCCCGGCTCCTCTGGCCACCTGATAGAGATCGCGGAACTGATCAGCCGGCCCTCGTGCCTCGTCGCCGCCAATTCCGATCCCTACGATGCTCGGATACTTGGATCGCAACTCCGCAGCCTTGTCGAAGACCCGTGCCGCCTCTTCAACGCCGAAGTGCCGCACCGCATCGATAATCCAGAGCACCGAGGTGCCGAAGTCCTTTTCGCCGCGCACTCGGCCGCGCTCGATCGCCTCCATGTAAGGCTCGACCTCGGTCTTCTTCCAGTAGTAGATGATCCCGAAAGAGACGTATACCTCGGCGTGCACCACCCCCTGCGCCGCCAGCTCGCGGATCATGTTGTACGTAATCAGCTCGTAGTCCTCGGGCCAGCGCAACCGCTCGGTCACCGCCTTGAACGACATCAGAAACCCGAGAAAATTCTCATACTCATAGAGCGCCTTCGCGCCCTCCATCGTCAACGGCTCTTTGTCGTGGCGTCTGCTAAGCTCCAGCAGAGTCTCCGGTTTGATTGTTCCCTCAAGGTGCAGATGCAGCTCCGCCTTGGGCAGCCCACGCAGCCACTCAACTACGTCGATCTCTGGGTCCTGCATCGATAGCTTTCGAGCCATCTCACTATCTTAGGCGTTGGGAGTGTAAAACTCACTCCGCTTACGGCTGTAGAACGCATAGACAAACAATCCCACTACAAGCCAGACGAAGAACCGCAGCCAGGTCTTCACCGGCAGTCCCGCCATCAACAGGATGCAGAACGCCACACTGAGCGTAGGAATTACCGGCCCGAACGGTACCCTGAATCCACGATGCCGCTCCGGCTGACGCGCCCGTAGCACCATCACGCCGATCGACACCAGCACAAACGCGAACAGCGTGCCAATGTTAGACATCTCCGCGAACGTACCCACATCAAACAGCCCCGCGGGAATCGCAACCAGAAATCCAGCAACCCATGTAGCAAACGCAGGCGTTCGGAACCGCGGATGCACCTTGCTGAAAGCCTTCGGCAGCAGTCCATCGCTGGACATCGCGAACCACACCCTCGCCTGTCCCAGCTGGAACACCAGGATCGACGAGATCATCCCGACGATTGCGCCCAGCAGTACGGCCAGCCTTACCCAGTGCAGGCTATGCCCGCCCGGCGTCAACGAAACCCGCTTCAAAGCATTCACGACCGGCGCAGCATCGCCCGCAACCGACTGCCACGGCACTATGCCGCAGAGCACCGCGGCCACGCCGATATACAAAATCGAGCAGACAATGAGCGTCGCAAGAATTCCAATCGGAACGTCCTTCTGCGGCCGCTGACACTCCTCGCTCGCCGTCGAGACCGAATCGAAACCAATGTAGGTGAAGAAGATGATCGACCCACCAGCCAGAACGCCGCTCCAGCCGTTCGGCGAGAAGGGAACGTAGTTTTTAGGATGAATGAAGCTCAGCCCGGCGAAGACAAAGATCAGGATCGCCAGGATCTTCACCAGCACCATAATGTTGTTCGTCCGCGCCGACTCCCGAATGCCACGCACCAGAACCACCGTCAGCAACAGCACAATCAGGAACGCGGGAATGTTGAATCCTGAATGCCATCCGCGGGCGTAGATATCATGCCCCTGCAAATCCTGCAGCCCCAGTGGCAGATACGCAGGCGACAGCCACTGCGGCGATATCTTCAGCCCGAGCCAGTCCAGCAGATCCACGACGTGCGCAGCGAAGCCGACACTGACGCTCATATTGCTGAACGCATACTCGAGGATGAGATCCCAGCCGATGATCCACGCGATCAACTCGCCCAGTGTCGCGTAGGTGTAGGTGTAAGCCGATCCCGCAATCGGGATCATGCTCGCCAGCTCTGCATAACAGAGACCGGTAAGCGCGCACACGATCGCAACCAGCACCAGTGAGATCGCCAGTGCAGGCCCGGCCCCCGGTCTACCAGCGAACCGCCCCTGTCGTGTGGTGAACAAACCCAAGGATCAGGGCGATGACCGGTGAGTCCGCAATTGTTGCCTCCGTCGCAGGGTTGCCGCCGATCGCAGTGCCAATGACGGTAAAGATACCTGAGCCGATAACCGCGCCAATTCCGAGCGCCGTAAGGCTCACCGGCCCCAGCGTCTTCTTCAGAGCGTGCTCCGGCCGCTCCGATTCGGAGATCAGCTTGTCGATAGATTTGGTTTGAAAGATCTGCCTGGCCAGCGCTCCGCTCCTCAACAAAATTGTCCGGCAGAGTCGTCCCGGACTCATCCCGATACAACAATACAACCTTGAGATGGAAACTCTTCGGGGAGGAGCTAAGCCTCCCGGGCAAACCAAGTGTTTGCTCCGGGAGGCCTTGATTTCACCGCTTAGCGCTTCGACTGACCGCGCGACAGCTTCTTGACCTTTGCTTTGTTCTCGCCGCGCGGAGTGGTGCGCTTCGCCTTAGGAGCTGCCTTCTTGCGCGCTGCCCGCTTTACCTTCTTGCGTTCTGTCTTATCGGTAATGCTCTTGGTATTTGCCATTTTGCGTCTTGCCAATCACTCTCTAAAAGTATGTTTTCAGGAACCTAGAGGCGCTCCAGCTGGGCAAACTTCTCCACCAGCTTCTTCACGCCATGCTGTTGAAATTGTACTGTAATCTTCGCGTCATCCCCATCGCCTTCGCGACGAAACACCGTTCCTTCGCCATATTTCGGGTGCCGAACCCGCGTTCCCTGCTTCAGGCCAGTCTTTCCTGTTGGGCTCCGGAATGTCGATCTTCGGGCGTCCTGGCTTTGCACCGGGCTTCTGCCCCCGAGCCGCAAAGAAGCTCGCAATATTGTCCAGCGAGCCTGACCCTCCAGCTGGATTGCTGCCACCGGAACGAAAGCGGGACGTCGCATACGAAGCCGCCGGGCGTCCGCCGCTCTGATCCTCATCCTCGTAGCTCCAATGGCCGCTCGCCGCCCTCCTGCTCGCCGCGTCCAAACCGGTTCGCCTTCGGGTACGGCGTCGAATACATTCCGCTGTAGTTTCCACTGAACTGGGGCCGTGCCGGTGGGCTCCCCAGATCCTCCACCAGCCGCGAAGGGACCTCCTCCAGGAACCGCGACGCGACGCTTGATTCCGGCGAGTCATTTCCATACCGTCGCCGATAGCGCGCCCGTGTCATCACCAGCGTATCCATCGCGCGCGTCATTCCCACGTAGCAAAGCCGACGCTCTTCTTCCAGCCCAGTCGGATCCATCATGGTGCGAGCGCTCGGAAAAAGGCCTTCCTCCATGCCAGCAAGAAACACTAGCGGGAACTCCAGCCCCTTGGCCGCATGCAGCGTCATCAGCGTCACCTTCGCCTCGGCCGAATACTGATCAGCATCGCTCGCCAGCGCAGCATGGTCCAGAAACTCATCAAGCGTCTCGCCGCGCTCCTCAGCGTCCTGCGCCGCATTCGCGAGTTCCTTCAGGTTCTCGATACGCGAGAAGCTCTCCGGCGTGCCTTCATCTTCAAGCGCCCGGATATATCCGCTGCGATCGTTCAGAAACTTGATCAGCTCCGGCAGCGTCGCCTTATCACCCGGCTTACGAAAAGCCGGCCGCTCGCCCTCAACAGATTTGTCATCCAGAGCGGAACGTAGTGGAGTCGACGGATCTGCCATTTTTCTTCTGACCCACCGACTCCTTCAACACCACCGGAGCAAATGGATTGAAGCTGGTCGCATCGAGTAGTTGAGCCTCATCAGAACCCCGCGCATTCTCTGGCGCAATAGTCGAAATCTCTTCGCTCAACCCGAAGTCAAAGCTGAAGTTGAAGCTCGTATCGAACGGAGCATCCTCATCTGCACCATCCTCCACCGGCAACGGTTCGGCCTCTTCTTCACCATCGTTGGCAAACTCGGCCACATCGAATGAGGCATCACTGCCTTCGCCTTCGTGGACATCTTCTGTAAGCTTCTCCGCGAATCCCGCCCCCAGCATGGCGCGGGCATCTTCTATCAGCCGTCGAAACGCCTCCAGCGCGTTGAGCGTTCGCTGCGGCAGCAGTCGGTCCTGCATCGCTCGCGCCATAGCATCCCAAGTGCTCATGCCCTGAACTCAGCGCCATGCGCTCCAGTGTCTCCATCGTCGTCTTGCCGATGCCGCGCGCCGGCGAGTTAATCACCCGCTGCAGCGCAATCGAATCATGCGGATTCATGCACCAGCTTCAGATAGCTCAGCAGATCCTTTACTTCGGCGCGATCGTAGAAGCTGAAGCCTCCCACCATGTGGTACTGAATCTGATACCGGCGCAGCGCCTCTTCCACCAGTCGCGACTGCGAGTTCGTGCGATAAAGCACCGCACATCGGGCTTCCTCGCTCCTGCTGCCCCGCCTCGCGCAGATACTGCTTGATTCGATCCGCAATAAACAGCGCCTCGTTCTCTCCATCAGGAGCCTCGTAGTACCCAATCAGCGATCCGCCCTCACGCGATGTCCACAAGTTCTTGCCCTTGCGCTGCGTGTTCTGCGCAACCACCGCACTCGCACCTTCAAGAATCACCTGCGTCGAACGGTAGTTCTGCTCCAGCCGAATCGTCTTCGCACCGGCAAAGTCCTTCTCGAAGTCGAGAATGTTCTTGATGTCCGCGCCGCGCCAGCTGTAGATCGACTGGTCCTCATCGCCGACCACGCAGATGTTCTTCTCCGATCCTGCGAGCAGCTTCATCAACTCATACTGCGGCCGGTTCGTGTCCTGGTACTCGTCGATCATCACGTAGCGATACCGCCGGTTGTATCGCTCACGAACTTCAGGCGAGGACTTCAGCAGTCGCACAGTCTCCAGCAGCAGATCGTCGAAGTCCATCGCATTCGCCTTCGCCAGCTCCTTGCGATAGATCTCGAAGATGTGCGCGATCTTTTCCTCAAGAGGATTGGTCGAAGCAAGAAAATACTCCTGCGGATCGATCATGTGGTTCTTCGCCCAGCTGATGCGCCCCAGCGCGACACGCGGCTTCAGGCTCTTGTCATCGACGCCCAGCCGCTTCAGCGCCATCTTCACTACGGCCTGCTGGTCCTGCTCGTCGTAGATTGCGAAACGTCTTCGTCAAGCCGACGCCATTCACGCGCAGTGCTTCAATATCCCGACGCAGCACACGCACACAAAAGCTGTGGAACGTAGCAAGCGTTGGCTTGGTCAACGATGTGTGGCCAAGAATCTTTTCCACACGCTCAGCCATCTCCTTCGCAGCCTTGTTGGTGAACGTTACCGCAAGGATTCCATCCGCCGGCACGCCGCGCTCTTCAATTAAGTAGGCAATGCGATGCGTAACTACCCGCGTCTTGCCGCTGCCCGCGCCCGCAAGCAACAGCACCGGCCCATCCACCGTGCGAATCCCCTCCTGCTGCTGAGGATTCATATTCTCCAAAAGACGACTCAACCTGATACACGCTCCAATTTCAATTTTAACCTTCGCGAGATATTCCCGCCTGCTCGTCACCGTTTCCACGCAACTCGTCACATTGCAACAGCTACGGGAACTTCTGTGAGTCAAATGCGTATCGACATCAACGGGCTTTCTGAACCATGGCAGTAAGCCCACTGTCGTAACAAAGCACCAAATGGGAGCTAAAAATGAACTATCGCAATCTTCTTGCAGTCACTGTCGTCGCATCCTCACTGCTCGCATCGCCCGTCTCGTATGCCGCGACCGCCGTTCACTCGCCGGTCAATGCCATGTTCGGTAAGACGAAGACGATCAAGCTCACTCTGCTCAATGACTCCACAACGCCCGTCGAAGTAAAGGCCGGCGAAGAAGTCGTCAAACTCGATTCTGGCAAGCCGGTTACTCTGAATCTGCAGCCGGGAACCCGCGTCGTCTACAACGCGGCTACCGAAAAGCAACAGGCCGGTGCACTCATCGCCGAAGTTTCCTCCTCGCTCAATGGAGCCACCATCCACATCAAATAGTTAGAGCGATCACGAAGTATTCCCCATCCGGCTTCTGAGGCGACGCCCCAAAACTGGGACATCGCCTCAGAAGCTGTAACTCCGCATTCGCTCCTTCCCGTTCACATTCCTGAGAGCGTCTCTTGATATCCTCAAGCTCGTGATCTCGAACGTTGCCATCTTCTGCGCCTCAGCTAACGGCACCAACCCCATCTACCGCGAATCCGCCGTCGAACTTGGCCGCATCCTCGCTAAACAAAACATCGGCATTATCTACGGCGGTGCCAATGTCGGCCTTATGCAGGCGCTCGCTGAATCCTCGCTCGCCGCTGGAGGTCGTGTCGTCGGTGTCATCCCTGAGGTGCTCGTCGACCTCGAGGTTGCCCATCACGGCATTACCGAGCTTCACGTCACCAGCACCATGCACACCCGCAAGGCAATGATGGGCGAGCTCGCCGACGCCTTTCTCATTCTCCCTGGCGGCTTCGGGACCTTCGAAGAGATGTTCGAAGTCCTCGCCTGGCAGACGCTCAAACTGCATCAGAAGCCCATCGTGCTCCTCAATATCAATGGCTTCTACGATAAGCTGCTTGACTTCCTCGACCACTGCGTCGTCGAAGGCCTACTCAAGCCACGCAACCGCGCAGTCCTTCTCGTTGCAGATTCAGTCCGGGACGCAATGACACAACTGGAAGCGGGCAGAGGATCCGCGCTCAGCCACGACTAATTCTCACTTCACCGATGGGTCAGCCTGCATCGCACCGAAGATGTGTCCTTCCGTGTCTTTGAAGTAGGCCAGCCACCCTACACCCGGGACCGGCATCTTTGGAACTACGCACTGGCCGCCTGCGCCTTCTACGATGCCGATCGTCGCGTCCAGGTCGGCAACATCCATCGTATTGACGCAAGGCTGTGCCGGATCGCGTCGTGGCATCAGGCCGCCGTCGATTCCTATGCCTTCACCCGTTCGAATGACCCAGTACTCCATCGGCCCATTCCATTTTTCGAACTTCCACCCGAATACTGTCTCGTAAAACTTCATCGCCCGCTCGGGCTTCTCTGCTGGAATCTCAAAATGAATTGGCCGGTTCATGTCTTCCTCCTTGAAACGCAGCCAATTCTATTCATTTCATTTGACAATCCGAAGTCTAAAAGCAAAATTCATCCGGATATCTGGGACGACGAACGCTTGGCACATGGCTCGCATTGGCACACCCGCCGCAGATACTCCCATGAGTAAATCCCGCTCTCGTGCCCATCCGTCCACTTGAACTTGATCGCATACTTGCCCACGGGAGTCACCTCCGCAGGTCGCACCGGAGCCTCGTACATCGGCAGCAGGGTCTGAGGTTTCGGCTTGCCTTCACCCGGTCTGCGGCCACTCTGCTGGCGCTCCTCATGGCAGGTTGCGCACGGACACGCATCTCGTAACCATGCAAATGTCCATTCACTCCGGTGCCCGTCCTTCCAGTCGATCTCGACGCCGGTCCCCTCAGTCTTATGCACCCGCACCTTCGCAGGAGTGACCGCTTCTGCGGGAAGCTTCTGCTCCGTTGCAGCCTCGCGCGCCGCCTGCTCCGCGTTTACGAACCGAATTCCTTCGTGACTCATACTCTCGCTTCTTTCACGTTCAGGTGCGTCATCCGTTCCTCCAGAAGAAGTAGCCAGCCACGGCGCATCCGGTCACGACCACAATCGCTCGCAACACGTTTGCGTTCATACGTCGCGCATACTGCGCTCCCACATAACCACCTATACCTGCAAATACCATCGAGATTAGGCAGTAATGCCAAACGACGGCGCCGCTCAAAATAAACGTAAACACCGCGCAAAGATTCGAAAGACACGCCGCCAGCACCTTCAGTGAGTTCAGCGCATGCATCTCTTCCACGCCGAACAATGCCAGCGCGGTCATGATCAGAAACCCTGCTCCTGCGCCGAAGTAGCCAATGTAGAAGCACACAGGCAGCAGCACGAAGAACAGCGGAACCAGCGCCGGGCTATGCGTCTCGTGCGGAGTCGCCGATCGTCGACGCAGCCAACGCGACACCGGTCCGCTCAACCCGAAGAGCAGGGAAGCGACCAGCAACAGCCATGGCACCAGATGCATGAACGTCACCTGTCGTGTCTTCAGCAGAACAACTGCGCCGCTCACTCCGCCCAGTATCGAAGCGCCACACACCACGGGGAGAAGATCGCGTCGCAGATCATCCCGCAACGCTGCGACGGAAGTCAGCTGCCCTGGCCACAAAGCGACCGTGTTCGTAGCGTTCGCTTGAATCGGTAATACACCCACGGCAAGCATGGCCGGAAACGACAGAAACGATCCGCCTCCAGCCATCGCATTCATCACGCCCGCGATCAGCGAAGCAGCAACCAGCCAGGCGTAGTGCCAGTGAGCATTAAATTCGGAGACCATCCATCTTCCATTGTAGCGATACGTTGGTTCGCGGCCCTATACAGGCCTAATTTCTGGAGTGGCTGCGATCAACTCCCGCGTGTAGTCCTGTTGTGGCTTACTGCAAACCTGTTCGCACTCACCAAGCTCCACCAGCCGCCCCTTCTGCATCACCGCCACGCGATCGCACAGGTACCGTACCAGCGGCATCGAGTGCGAGATAAACAGATAGGTCAGCCCCTGTCGCCGTTGCAACTCTTGCAGAAGATTCACCACCTGCGCCCCCACGCTCACGTCCAGAGCACTCACGGGCTCATCGAGCACAAGGAACTCCGGTCGCAGTGCCAGCGCCCTCGCGATGTTGATGCGCTGCCGTTGTCCTCCACTGAACTCATGCGGATATCGCGCCAGCGCGCTGGCATCCAATCCAACCTCGCCCAGCATCTCCGTCAGCCGGTCGCGTGGGCACGCCTGTCCATGAATGGCAAACGGCTCCGAAAGAATGTCCTTCACGCACATCCTCGGATTCAGTGCAGCATATGGATCCTGAAACACGATCTGCATCCGCCGCCGCAACCCTCGCAACTCGCTCGCGCTCGCCCGCAGCAGGTCGCGTCCGTCATACCTCACCTCACCTCGCGTAGGTTCAATCAGTCTCAGCAGCATTCTGGCCACCGTACTCTTGCCAGATCCCGACTCTCCCACCAGCCCTAGCGTCTCCCCGCGCGCAATCGTGAACGAGACGTCATCCACCACCCGCGCTCCCGCGCCATACTCCTTCACCAAACCCCGCGCTTCAACAAGCCCTTCCATCATCTATCCTCAATCCAGCGTCGGATGAACCCGATGGAAACCGGTGGCTTCCTGATAAGCTCGCGCGAAGGCAGCCAGCCGTGCATCCGAGTACAGCGCTCCAAGAAATGTCAGCGACACTGGAGTTCCCGGGCCGCCCGTATTACGCCGCTCACCATCCTCTTCGTGTTCAGGATGCGGAGCATCCTCACCGCGTACACCATTCGGAACAATCACCGCCGGATTCCCCGTAAGATTCGTCCCTGAAAGCTGCGCCCCGCCGCTCGGCGTCACCACGACATCTACTTCGCTAAAAAGCTTCGCCATCGCATCGATAGCCAGCATCCGCGCCCGCTGGGCCTGGATATAGTCCACTGCAGAATAAAACCGCGCCTTGCGAAACGAGTTCGGCCAATCAAAGCTCTGCTGTCCCGTCAATAACGCATCGCGCCCGCTTAGTGTCAGTTCATCGAAAGCCGCCGCAGCCTCTGCTCCCAGCACGGGGGTGATATCGCCAAAGTGATATCCCTTTGGCATCTTCACATCGACCAGGTTCACACCCATCTTCTTCAGGGAATCCAGCGCGGCCTGCCCATACTTCACGTCATACATCTGCCGCGCAAAATCTCTCTTCTGCTCTTCGGTTGGCGTCCTTCGGAGCCTCCGGCAGCATCAAACTCACTCTTCAGATAGCCCACGCGCAACTTCTTCCAATCGAACTCTGCATCCCAGTTGAATGCAGCATCCTTTACGCTGCGATCATGCCCGTCCGGACCGTAGATAGCGCTCATCACCAGCGCGCAGTCCTCCACGCTCCTGCAGATCGGCCCGATCTTGTCCATCGTCCAGCTCAACGCCATCGCGCCTGTTCGCGGCACAAACCCAAACGTAGGCCGCAACCCCGTCGTTCCGCATCGCGTGCTCGGCGACGAGATTGACCCCAGCGTCTCCGTCCCAATTGCAAATCCCACACACCCGGCGGCAACCGCGCTCGCGCTCCCCGCCGACGACCCGCTGGACCCCTGCTTCGGATTCCATGGATTCCTCGTCCGCGCTCCAAACCAAAGATCGCCCTGCGCCAGCGCTCCCATCGTCAGCTTCGCCAAAAGCACGGCGCCCGCTGCATCCAGGCGCTCCACCACCGTAGCGTCATAGTCGAACGTCTGTTCCTCGAACCCCGCCGCGCCCCATGTCGTGCGATATCCCCTTACCGCCAGCAGGTCCTTTGCCCCCCAGGGAATCCCATGCAGCGGCCCGCGATACTTCCCCGCAGCAATCTCTTCGTCAGCATTGGCAGCCTGTTTTAGCGCCCGCTCCTCCGTCAGCGTAATAACAAAGTGCAGCCGCGGATCGTACTTCTTCAACCGCGCGAGATACATCTTCGTTAGTTCCAGCGAGCTTATCTTCTTCGTCTTCACCAGCTCCGCTAACTCACGAACCGAAGCAAAAGCCAGCGCCCCTCCGCCACTCACCAACGCCTTTACATCCGGAGCCTTGCTCATCCGCATCGGCTTGCGTTCCGTATCCAGCTTCATCCCCGCCGGAACCGGATCGAATACAAACGCTGGAGCCACGCTGTTCGGGATCTTCATGCTTCGGATCACCAGCACCGAATCGCGCTGCTGCTTCAGCCCTTCGAGCACCATCTTCTTCTGTTCATCCGTCAGCTTCACGGCAGCCATCGCCGCCGCAGCGTCGATCATCTCCGGCGTAATCGCGGCCAGGTGATCGTGATCGACTTCTGCCCCCTCCGTCTTAACCGCGCTGGTGCCCGTCTGTGCCGCCATTCCCCACAACACTCCGGGCAAGAGAGTCTGCCCCAGTCCCAACGCCGAACACACTCCCAGAAACCGCCGCCGATCCACCAGCCCAGACTGTTCGCTCATTCCGGAATTATTGCATCGCTGATGCCAGTGATCCGCATGCTCCCAAATCTCGCTCTGGAAGACAGCTCTCAGAACGGCTTAGAGGAGGTAGTTTGGGCCACTGCCGCTGCGGAATAACCAAGGTTCCTACTGACTCTGTTATATTTGCCGCACTTACTGCCACAGAACTTAGGGTCGAGCGACTCTGATCCTCCCGATCTCAGTTGGCTAATGAGAGTGTCGACACAAAAAGGAGCGAAAGCGATGCGTGAATCAAAGAATAGGTTCTCAAAGGTAGCAATGGGCCTCGTTTTGACTTTGGTGACGTGCATGGCGGTGTCCGCTCAAGACGTGACAACCAACGCCATGCCCGGAACAGACTTCTCGAAATATCACACCTACAAATGGGTACTAATCGAAGGCGCAAAGCAGCCCAATCAGATTGTCGATGCACAGATCAAGCAAGCCGTCGATGCACAATTGGCCACCAAAGGCCTCACTAAAGTCGCTGGCGACAAAGCCGATCTTTACATCGGATATCAGACTTCTTTGGCTCAGCAGGAGCAGTGGAACGCCTACGGCATGGGCGGTGGGGTCCGATGGGGGGGCGGGATGGCAACGGCAACCAGCTCAACCATTGAGATCGGAACTCTAGTGTTGGATATGTACGATCCGTCGACCAAGCAACTGGTCTGGACGGGGCGTGCAACCAAGACTCTTGATCCCGGTAATAACCAGCAAAAGAAGCAGAAGAATCTCGACAACGCGATGAAAAAATTATTAAAGAATTTTCCTCCAAAATAGAGTAATGGAGAGTCTTCTCTCGTTATCGCGTCAACAAACAAGCGGTTGGACCCAAAGGTCCAGCCGTTAGTTGTTAATCTGTCTTCGCAAAAATCTCCTTGTGCGCCGCGCTCCTTCAAGTGCTCAGCTTCTTGCAGCAATCCGCCGTCGCGTCGATCATCTCCAACGTAATCGCGGCTAGTTGACCGCGAACCGTCCCCGCTTTGCCGCAATTCCAGTCACAACCCGTGGATGCTCAAACTGGCTCCTCCAGCTTGGAAGTGATACATTCTTCTCGTTCCCCCGGGAATGTTCCGTGGGTGCGCGAAGGCGAAACGCCTTGTATTTGGGCCCCTGTTCGATCCATTTGAGAAAGGAAGGCCATATGAACGTACGTAATATCCTCCGTTCCTCACCTCTGCTCTTGGCGCTCATCTTCGTCGGCACGGCCCAGGCCCAGAAAGTCAACACTGATTACGACAAAACAGCTAACTTCTCCAGCTATCACACCTATGCTTGGGCCAAGGGTACGCCCGCCACGAATCAGCTCATGGACGACCGTATTATCAGTAATATCGATTCCCAGCTCGCAGCCAAGGGGCTTTCAAAGGCGACCGACCCAGAAAAGGCCGATATGCTCGTCAGCTATCACGCAGCCGTTGGCCATCAGACGCAGCTCAACACAACGGATATGGGAGGCTGGGGAGGTTGGGGTGGATACCGCGGCTACGGAGGAATGGGGGGAATGAGCACCACCACCGTAAGCAACATCCCAACGGGAGAACTCATCGTTCTGCTCGGTGATGCGAAGACTCACAAGATCCTCTGGCGTGCCACTGCCACAGACACATTGAGCGACAAACCCGAGAAGAACGCTCAAAAGATTGAAAAGGCCACAGCCAAAATGTTTAAGAAGTACCCCCCTGGAACCAAGGGCTAAGCCCTAAGGCTGATCGCTCAGTAAAAACAGAACGGCCTCGCGATTCGTCTCGCGAGGCCGTTTTCGCTTGAATCGAAGCGTCTAGATGTCCAGGTTCTTTACATCCAGCGCGTTCTCTTCGATGAACTTGCGCCGGCTCTCGACATCCTCGCCCATCAGCGTCGTAAAGATCTCTTCGCACGCCGCGATGTCCTCAAGCTTCACCTGCAGCAGCGTCCTGCGCTCCGGGATCCATCGTCGTCTCCCACAGCTGAGGAGCCGTCATCTCGCCCAGACCCTTGTACCGCTGCACCTGGTACTCCTTGCGGCCCTGCTCGATCACGTATTCGAAGACCTCGCGCGCCGTCTTCTTCTCCACCGGATCCTGGTTCGCCTTCCCCGGCCGCTTGCCCGGCTTGGCTTCTAGCGCTGTTCCCGGAGCAGCAGCCGTCTCGGCAACTCCCTCTTCCGATGCGACCTCTTCGGCCTCTTCTGCGTCCGTTTTCGAACCCTTGGGCGCATACTCAATCACGAACGGCCCAGTAAGCTGCTCGCGAATCTGCGCATGCTTGCCCAGCATCTGCCGGGTCTCCGGAGCGGAAGCCAGTGCCCAGTCGATCGTACGCACAGCACCCTGCGCATCGGTAAAGTTCACCGAGTACATCTTGTGCTCCTCGTCGAACTCAACGTTGCCAACATGCTTGAACTGGTACGTCTTCGCCACCGCTTCCAGCTTGGCCTTCATCGCCTTCAGCTTCTCGGGTGACTCGAAGTCCACGCGCTTCGCTGGCTCCTTGCCTTCATTGGCAAACAGGTCGGCGAACTCGCGCATCACCTCTTCGTTCCGCAAGCGCTTTTGGACCTTGTCGAAGAATTCGAGGTAGTCCTTCAACTGCCCCATAAACTTCGTCAGGGTTGCTCCCTCAAGCTTCGCGCCGCCCTCGCCATAGCGAATCACCATGCCATCCGAAGCGCGCTTCACCATCACGTTCACATACTCGCGGTCGTCCTTGATGTACTGCTCAAACTTGCCCTTCTTGATGCGGTACAGCGGCGGCTGTGCAATGTACACATGCCCGCGCTTGATCAGCTCCGTCATATGGCGGAAGAAGAACGTCAGCAGCAGCGTGCGGATGTGCGATCCGTCAACGTCGGCATCGGTCATCAGAATCAGCTTGCCGTAACGTAGCTTCGTCGCGTCGAAGTCGTCCTTGCCGATGCCGCAGCCCAGGGCTGTGATCATCGCGCGGATTTCCTCGTGGCCCAGCATCTTGTCATAGCGGGCCTTCTCGACGTTGAGGATCTTACCCTTCAGCGGCAGAATCGCCTGGAACTTCCGGTCGCGTCCCTGCTTTGCGGTCCCGCCTGCGCTTTCACCCTCGACGAGGTACAGTTCGCAACGATCCGGCTCCCGCTCCGAGCAGTCCGCCAGCTTGCCGGGCAGTCCGCCGCCATCCAGCGCTCCTTTGCGCCGCGTAAGGTCGCGGGCCTTGCGCGCAGCCTCACGCGCACGTGCCGCGTCAATCGCCTTGTTGATGATCTTCTTTGCAACCGAAGGATTCTGCTCCAGGAAGGCTCCAAGCCGCTCATTGATGAACGCCTGCACGGTGCCAGCGATGTCCGAGTTCAGCTTGCCCTTGGTCTGCCCTTCAAACTGGGGCTGCGAGAGCTTCACGCTGATCACTGCAACAAGACCTTCGCGCACGTCGTCGCCGCTCAGATTCTCCTTCACATCCTTGAACAGGCCCATCTGCTGGCCCGACCAGTTGATCGTGCGGGTCAGCGCAGCGCGGAAGCCCTGCAGGTGTGTTCCACCGTCAACAGTGTTGATGTTGTTCGCAAAGGTGAAAATCGTCTCTGAGTACGCATCGTTGTACTGCAGCGCAATCTCCATGGCCACGCCATCGCGCTCGGCCTCCATGTAGATCGGCTTCTCATGCAGAACCTGCTTGCCCTTGTTCAGGTGCTTGATGAACTCTGCGATGCCGCCAACATACTTGAACTCCTGGCGCCGGCTCTCACCCGTCTTCGAGTCAGTCGTCCGCTCGTCAGTTAGGTGAATCTCTAGGCCCTTGTTCAGGAAGGCCAACTCACGCAGCCTCTGCGCCAGCGTGTCGTAGTTGTACTCAGTCACCGTGAAGATCGACCTGTCCGGCAGGAAGTGCACCTTGGTGCCAAGCTTCGTGCTCTGGCCCATCTTCCGCAGCGTGCTAATCGGGTCGCCCTTGGAGTAGTCCTGCGTCCATGCGAACCCATCGCGCCAAACCTCGACGTCAAACTCTTCGCTGAGCGCGTTCACGCAGCTCACACCGACGCCGTGAAGGCCGCCGGAGACCTTGTAGTTCGACGCGTCGAACTTGCCGCCCGCGTGCAGCATCGTCAGTACCACCTGCACGCCCGGCATCGTCTTGCCGTTCACGGTCTTGTTGTCCACTGGTATGCCGCGGCCATCGTCCACCACAGTAATGGAGTTGTCGACGTGGATTGTTACATCGATCTTGGTCGCATATCCCGCCAGCGCCTCGTCGACAGAGTTGTCAACTACCTCATATACAAGGTGATGCAGGCCTTGTTCGCCAGTCGATCCGATGTACATCGCCGGCCGCTTCCGTACCGCAGCCAGACCTTCGAGAACCGTAATGTTCTCGGCAGAATAGCCGCCCGACGCCTGCTTTGGCTCTGCGCTCTTTGCCGTCTTGTCGTCTTCCAAAAGTTCCGTTCCGGTGGGGACTGCCGTCGTTGCCATGTAGCTCCTGAAAGTGCTCGGAAAACCCTTTCGGGAACCTGCGGCCCAATTCGGGAAAAGCCGCGTCAATCAAGCACTTTGCACAGGTTCAACCGGGATTTTTCGTAGCTTAAGTATACCACGCTCTGGGGGCTGTTTTCTGCTGTCCGAGCGGTCCCAGTTGGGAGTATCCGCTCCGGTTCCATCACCTCGTTTCCAGCCCATCTGAGGTCCTCAAATGGAACCCCCAAAATGGTCCGGAAAGGAAAAAATGTGCTTCTCCCACCAAAGTGTTAGGCCATTTCTGCTTGGCCAACTATCCGGCAAGGCTTGAAAACCGGCTGTTGCCCCCAGCCCGCACTTTTCGCACCGTTTGCCATTAACCGTGCTGGGACGTGGGTTCTCGCATTTCCCCTTTCATATCAGCAACTAAGAAGCCAAAGCCACGATCCCCACATGCGCAAATTGCATGCCCATCGTCTCGCCAACCTACTGCACCGAAAGTTGTAAAGCCATGTCACCCACTCGTAGCTATCTTGAGTCCTCAGAGGTGAAGCAATGAAGCTGAATCGTTTGTTGATGGCATCTGCACTCTGTCTCTCCTTGGCGGCCTCCCCCTCTGCCTTCGCATGTGAACACAGCGGCGGTAGTGGATGGTTATCCTTCTTTCATCATTGCGACCACGATCAGAATAATGATCGCGGAGACCACAACTCCAAACGCCAATGCGACCAGAACGGTCAGGACTCCGGCCGCGGCAACAATTGCGACCGTGGCAAAGGTAACGGCGGTGGATACTGCGGAACGGGCGGCGGATCCTCGTCGGGTGGGGGAACCTCCACCGGTGGCAACACAAGTGACGGCGGCGGTGGCACGGTCTACAAATAAACGCGAATACACCGCCCAAGACAGGGCGTCTCCATCCATGGCTCCGGCAGAAGCTTTGCCGGGGCCTTCACCTTTTCCCCGGAAATCTGTTGTCAAGCCCCCACTTTTCGCAACAATCACAAACATAAGGACTTACACGCCAAAAAATCTGCCGATCTATTTCCCTCATTTCGGTACACTGAAAGTAGTGCCAAATATGGATGTTGAAGCCGATCCTCGCCCAACAAACACTTTATAGTCAGTACTTTATACGGAATGACCACGTAAATTCAGGAGTTTAGCGTCACTCCGAACGCAAGGTCCAAGGCTAACTCTCATCGATTGAAGACTTTGTGCAAGTTGTGGGGGAGGGGAGGGCAGCACCTCTTCCTCATTCCTGCCAGCCCCGATTTCATGTATACTCAAAAGGTTGCCGTACACGAGCAACCGTCAGGAAACACAATGCCAAAGTTGAAGACACACTCAGGCGCGGCCAAGCGCTTCAAGAAGACCGGCACGGGCAAGTTCAAGCGCGGCCAGTCCAAGATGCGCCACATCCTCACCTCCAAGGCCACCAAAACCAAGCGCAAGCTTGGCGGTATCGTTCTGGTCTCCGAGGCGGATGCGCCGAAGGTCGCCCGCATGCTTCCCTACGCCTGATTAGGCGTATGGAAGCAGATAGGTTTTCAGATCGAGCCGCTGGAGACAGCAAAGGGCCGGTAAAAGCGTAAAGGCCCCTGGAGTAAGCGTAGCGAACTCCACCGAGATCTGAAGTAGCAAAGCGAGTGAAGAGGCAAACCTTACCTCCAGCCGCTAAACGAAGTACGCAAAAGGAGAATCACCATGCCCCGTGTAAAACGGAGTACAAAACGCAGCGACCGCCGCAAAAAGATCCTCAAGCGCGCGAGTGGCTACTTCCTCACGAAATCCAAGCTCTACCAGGCAGCCCAGGAAGCCGTCGAGCGCTCCCTGATGTTCGCCTACACCGGCCGTAAGCAGAAGAAGCGTCAGTTCCGCTCCCTCTGGATCGTCCGCATCGGCGCCGCCGCCAAGCTGAACGGCATGAGCTACTCGACCTTCATCGACGGCCTCAAGGCCGCGGGCAACGGCCTCGATCGCAAGATCCTCGCCGACATCGCCGCCAACGACGCAGCCGGCTTCACCGCCCTCGCCGAGCAGGCCAAGGCAGCCCTCGCTGCCGCGAAGTCTGAGAAAGCAGCAGCGTAAGCGCGTCCCGCACGCATCCAAAGAAGCACGGCCTCGCGCCGTGCTTCTCTTTTGTTCACTGCTTTTCAACCAGTCGAAAGTATCCTGTATCTATGCCGCCCGCCGAAGCCCAAGAAGTCCAGAAGCGCCTCCGCCTGGAGTCAGGCTCTTCTACCATAGCCTCCGCGCGGTTCGAGTCCTGGGGGCGTTATCCCACTTACGCGGCCAACATTATCCCGCTGCACTGGCAGAGCGATTTTCCTGCCGTCGCGCGTGACCTGCACAACGGCATCCTTCCCGTCGGCCTCGGTCGCAGCTACGGAGACGTCTGTCTGCTCCAGAACGGCAACCTAATCGCGACCCCGGCGATGAACCGCCTGATCGCCTTCGATCCCGAAAGCGGCCTGCTCACCGCTGAGGCCGGCATCTCGCTCGCCCAGATCCTCGACTTCGCCGTCCCGCGAGGCTTCTTCCTCCCGGTCACCCCGGGCACAAAGTACGTCACCCTCGGCGGGGCCATCGCCAACGACATCCACGGCAAGAACCACCACGTCGCCGGAACCTTCGGCCGCCACGTCACTCAGTTCGAACTGGTCCGATCCGACGGCACAGTCCTACACTGCTCTCCGTCCGAAAACCCTGAGTTGTATTCCGCTGACCATCGGGGGCCTCGGCCTCACCGGACTCATTCGTTGGGCGACGCTGCAACTAAAGCCCATCGTCTCCCGCCTGATCGACTACGAAGGAATCCAGTTCCACGGCATCGACGAATTCCTCGCCCTCACCGAGGCCAGCAAAGAGATCGAGTACACCGTCAGCTGGGTCGACTGCACCTCCACCGGCAAAAACTTCTGCCGCGGAATCTTCATGCAGGGCGATCACTCGACCAAGCGCGCCGAACTGAAGCCTTCGCCAGAGCCGAAGCTCGTCTTCCCCTTCGACGCTCCCGGCTTCGCTCTGAACCATCTCAGCGTCAGCCGCCTTCAACAACGCTCTTCTTCCACAAGCAGATGGGCAAGCGCCAGGTCTCGCTGCAGGACTACGAGCCGTTCTTCTATCCGCTCGACAAGGTCCTGCACTGGAATCGCATGTACGGCAAGAACGGCCTGCTGCAGTTCCAGTACGTCATCCCGTGGAGCAACGCCCGTGAAGGCACCGTTGCGATACTGAAAGAGGTCGCGAAGTCCGGACTCGCCAGCTTCCTCGCCGTCCTCAAGGCCTTTGGAGACGTTCCTTCACCCGGAGTGATGAGCTTCCCCAAGCCAGGCATCACGCTCGCGCTCGACTTCCCCATCAAGCCCGACAAGAGCTTCCCGCTCTTCGAGCGCCTCGCCGACATGACGCTCGAGTTTGGTGGACGGCTCTATCCTGCGAAGGACGCCGCGATGACCGCAGCCCAATTCCAGGCCTTCTATCCCGAATGGGAGCAGTTGGCCCGCTTCCGCGACCCGGCAATCACTTCAAGCTTCTGGGAGCGCGTCACCGGAGATCAACCGAATCTATGACTCAAACAGCAATCGCAGTGAACGGAGCCGCAAACGCATCCCCGCGCAAGATCCTGATCCTCGGAGCGACCTCCGGGATCGCCGAAGCAACCTGCCGTATCTGGGCCTCCCAGGGCGCCAGCCTCTTCCTTGTCGCCCGAAACGCTGAAAAGCTCGCGGCCGTCGCCGGCGATCTTCGCGCCCGTGGAGCCAGCCTTCGTGGAGACCGCAGTAGCCGATCTCGACGATACCGACCGTCATCCCGCGCTTCTCGCTCACGCGGTCAACGCGCTTGCGGGACTCGATGTCGCTTACCTCGCGCACGGTGTGCTCGGCGACCAGGCGCAGGCGGAGCAGGACTTCAACACCGCGGCGCACATCCTCTACACAAATCTGCTCGCCCCGATCTCTCTGCTCACGTGGCTGGCGAACTTCTTTGTTCAGCGCCACGCCGGAACCATCGCGGTGCTGTCATCGGTTGCCGGAGATCGCGGCCGCAAGTCGAACTACGTCTATGGTTCTTCAAAGGCTGGACTGTCGGCGTTTCTGGCTGGCCTTCGCAACCGCGTGGATCGCGAGGGGGTAACCGTCCTCACCATCAAGCCGGGGCCGACGAAGACCGCGATGACCTCAGGGATGAAGGGATCAGAGAAGTTCGCTGACGTGAACGCCGTCGCGAAGTCTATCGTCGCCGCAGTCGATAAGCGCAGCGATAATCTCTACGTTCCATTCCAGTGGCAGCCGATCATGTTTGTCATTCGCCACATCCCGGAACGAGTCTTCAAGAAGCTCAATCTCTAAGCGACGCTATATCTCAAGCGACTTCAGATCGACCTTGCGTCTGACCTGCTGCTGTTGCGCCATCTGTTGTTGTCGAGTCGGAGGCGTGCTGCTCAGGAAGCTGGGTCGCCTTCTCAACCATAATCGACCAGTCTTCCGGAACCGGAAGATCTTGATCCAGACCCGCGTTGTTGTCTCGCTGGGTGTCACGCGCACAGCTACAGTCAGATCGCTGGCTTCGCCTGTCCGCGGAACATACCTCGTGTTGGTGGAACATCGGCGTAATCACGGCCAATCGCGGTTCTGATGTGGCGCTCACGCGCGAGCAGCCAGTTCGTCGGATCAAATCCAACCCATCCGAGTTGGGGAAGAAATGCTTCGATCCACGCATGGGTCGCAGAGTGGAGCGAGCGGTCATGGTCATTTTCTCCGTGAAATAGGTAGCCGCTGACGTAACGGCAGGGAATCCGCAGTTTCGTCCGCACCAGCGTGATCATGATGTGTGCGAAGTCCTGGCAGACGCCCGCTTTGGTGCTGAGCGCAAGATCGATCGGCGAATCGACTTTTGTGGACTTCGGCTTGTAGTCGAAATATTCGTAGATTTGCTGGTTGAGTTGGTGCAAGCACCATCAGCGGATCGTCGCGCCTGCGAACTTCGAACTCTTGTGCCAACGCTCTCGAGCGCATCGGTTGGCTCGGCGAATTCGCTCGGCAGAAGCATCTCCCAGTAGTCGCCTTGTTCGACCATCGCATCCAGTTCGGCCCATGCGTCTGGCGCGAGGAAGGAAGGCACGTATGCCATCGGCAGTACCTCGACTAGCGACTCAGCCACAATAACCAGCTGCGGATGCTGGCCGGGGATGTCGAAGTGGTGCACATTGTTGGCGAGATGATCGCGATAGCTGAAGACGCGGCAACGCGGGCTGACGGAGAGGTGGAAGGTAAGACAGCGTTGCGTCTGGTCGCTGCGCGGATGCATCCGCGTCTCCATCATGCTTTCGCTGACAGGGTCGCTGTAGAGGAACTTCGTCAGATGGCGAATCGAGTAATACATTCCGAAGGTCCTTCCTAGCCCGCCAGCGCGGTCTGGATCGAATAGTCGACGTAAAGCTCATAGATGGTGCTGTGAATCGTGCGCGCACTGCGCCTGGATATTGTGAAGCGCAGCGACGATGTCCTGGCGCAGAATATCGTCGATGCTGCTGAAGCTGAGCAACGCCTGAAGACGTCCTGCAAAGCCGGTGGAGTCGCATCGGCGCGGCTTTTTCCGCTCTCGCGCTGAATTGCCTCAGCGCGCACTGCATGCTGTCGATGGCAAAGCGGAGCGAATGCGGAAACTGCGCATCGAGCAGAAGGAACTCGAGGATCCGGTCTGGTGTGAGGTCGGCGGTGTAGACCTTGCAGTAAGCCTCGAATGCCGTGGCAGACCGCAGAAGACCCATCCATTCGAGATACTCGTTTCCTTCGGGAATCGTTCTCAGGATGCACCCAAAGATCATCGTGATAGGCCTCAAGCAGCATCGCAGTAGCTGAGGCGCGCTCGATGAACCGGCCGACCTGAATGAACTGCCAGCCTTCGCCGTGGCTCATCGTCGAATCAGTGATTCCCTGAAACTGATGGATCGCTTCCATCACCATCTGCAGAAATTCCGTCAGCTTCCATCTCGGTTTCTATTCCGGGTTTGGTCACCTGTAGATACAGCGAGTTGAGCCGATGCCATTGTTCGGTGGAGATCTGTTCACGAACATGCCGCGAGTTTTCTCGAGCAGCAACGATGCAGCAAACGATCGACGACTTTGATCGAAGTATCGAACGAGAGCTTTCCTGTAAGAGCATAGGGGTCGTCGTTCCATTCGACATCGCGTGGACTACCCAGCGCACGCAGAACCCGCAGCCAGCGATGCTCTGAGCTCGTCGAACTCTCGTCAAGCATCAGGTTAAGGTTCACGTCCAGCAGGCGTGCCGTATGTTCGGCGCGCTCAAGGTAGCGGCTCATCCAGTACAAGCTATCGGCAACGCGTGACAGCATCGGCTGCTCCTTTCACTGGCTTAGCACCCAGGTGTCTTTGCTTCCGCCGCCCTGCGACGAGTTCACGACGAGCGATCCCCGTTGCAGCGCGACTCGAGTCAGGCCTCCGGGAACGACGGTGACGCTGTCGCCATAGAGAACATAGGGGCGAAGGTCGACGTGTCGTGGTTCCAGCGCGTCGTCGATAAGGCAGGGAGCGCGGGAGAACGAGATCGTCGGCTGAGCGATGTAGTTGCGCGGATCGGCCTCGATCCTTGCGGCAAACTCTTCGCGCTGCGCTGCGGTCGACTGCGGTCCGATCAGCATGCCATAGCCGCCGCTTTCGCCGACTGCTTTGACGACCAACTTGTCCAGGTTTGCGAGTGTGTGCTGCCTCTCGCTTGGTCGCGTCATCAGGTAGGTCTCGACGTTTTTGAGGACGGGCTCTTCGGTCAGGTAGTAGCGGATGATGTCGGGAACGTAGGCATAGAGCGCCTTGTCGTCGGCGACGCCGGTGCCGAAGGCGTTGGCCAGCGTTACGTTGCCAGCGCGATAGGCGTTGAAGAGGCCGGCGACGCCAAGCATTGAGTCCGGGCCGATATGCCAGCGGATCGATGAAGTCGTCGTCGACGCGACGGTAGATCACGTCCACGCGACGCAGGCCGCTGGTGGTCCGCATGTAGACGACGTTGTCGTGAACGACGAGGTCGCGGCCTTCGACCAGTTCGATTCCCATCTGGCGCGCGAGATAAGCGTGCTCGAAGTACGCGGAGTTGAAGACGCCGGGCGACAGGAGAACGATGTTTGGCTCGGGACGGCCTTCCGGGGCGAGCGAGCGCAGGGTGCCGAGCAGCAGCTGCGTGTACTGCTCGATGGGCCGCACGTTGTAGCTGCGGAAGAGCTGCGGGAAGATGCGCTTCATCACGCGGCGGTTGGTCAGCATGTAGCTGACGCCGCTGGGGACGCGAAGATTGTCTTCGAGCACGACGAACTCGCCATTCTCCAGGCGAATCAGATCGGTTCCGCAGATGGCGATGTAGATGTTTCGCGGAACCTGCAGGCCGATCATCTGGCGGCGGTATTGCTTGCAGCTGAAGACGATCTCGCGAGGAACGATGCCGTCGTGACAGGATGCGGCCTTCGTTATAGATGTCTTTGAGGAACAGGTTCAGCGCGGTGATGCGCTGCATCAGTCCGTGCTCGACCTTCGCCCACTCTGCGGCGGTGATGATGCGGGGCAGAAGATCGTAGGGGAAGATCTTCTCGGTTCCTTCCTGTCGTGCCGTAGACGGTGAATGTGATGCCCTGATTCAGAAAGCTGAGGTCGGCGGCCTGTTTCCGGCGCTGCAGTTCATCGGCGGGGAGCGAGGAGAAGTGATCGAAGCAGGAGCTCGTAGTGCGTGATGAAGCTCGCCCGGCGTCGATGAACATCTCGTCGTAGGCATGGTCCAGCAGATAGTTGTTCATAGCCATCTGCGCGAACTGCGTGGACTGGTTTTGGGGCATGAAGGAGCCTTGAGTATAGCGGCAGCCTGCACCGAGGCCAAATATTATTCCGCTGCGGACGGGGCAGCGCTTACTTTTCCAGCCGGTGGCCTTCTTTGCTGAAGTAGCTAAGCTGGCGGCGATAGCAGCGCTGATGCTCGAGGTCGAAGGCGATGCAGGAGTCGAAGGGCTTGGAGTAGACATGCAGGCTGATGCAGCCGGTCGTTCCTGCGTTTTCAATCTGATGGATGGTCTGGAGCTTGTCGACGGTGACCATGCCGGTGCCTTCGGCGCAGCTGCAAGGTGCGGATTTTGTCGATCTGCAGCTCGGTGGCTCCGCCAAGGCAGTCGATGTTGACGACATTCTGGTTCTCGGGCGCGTTGCAGCGGGTGTGGTGGTACTCGTGGGTAAGAACTTCGCCCTGCGATACGGTCATCCAGCCGAGCTGGCCGTTATGGGTGTGGATAGCGGTCTTTTGGCCGGGGGACCAGCAGATGGTCATGACCTCGAAGAGCTCGTCGCGGTAGATGAGATTGCGGGTGTAAAAGCTGTCGCGCCACCAGACGTAGTCGTGAAGTGCTTCTGGGCGCAGGGTGGTCGCTGCCATGTATTCGGCGATTCTATCTTTTGTGATCAGATCCCGCTCCAGCTCGCGTAGTCCGACGATGAAGTCCGCTACGCTGGTCCGGAGCGGGTGGGTACAGCTTGCGATCTCTGGGGCTCGACATGGTGCGTTGCTCCTTCGGCCTGAGCTCTTTTCCTATTATCTCGCGAAGATGGTTTGCGATTCAGCGGGTTTAACGCGATGTTCTTCGATTCGGGCGCCGGCAGAAGCCGTGCGCATCTGCGGTAAACTAAAGCAACACGCGCATTTTCAGTTTTCTCCCCATCCTTCGAGCGCGCAGCAGACAGGACATTCAACGCAGTGAGCCAGCAGCCGATCCGCAACATCGCCATCATCGCCCACGTCGACCACGGTAAGACCACGCTTGTCGACGCCATGCTTCGCCAGTCGGGCACCTTCCGCGCCAATGAGGCCGTCGCCGACCGCGTCATGGACTCGAACGATCTTGAAAAGGAGCGCGGCATCACGATTCTGGCCAAGAACACGGCCATCCATTACTCGATTCGAAGATCAACATCGTCGACACGCCCGGCCACGCCGACTTCGGCGGTGAGGTGGAGCGCGCGCTGAAGATGGTGGACGGCGTGGTTCTGCTGGTCGACGCCTCGGAGGGCCCGCTGCCGCAGACGCGCTACGTGCTTTCGAAGGCGCTCGAGGCAAAGCTGACCCCGATCCTGGTCATCAACAAGATCGACCGTCCGGACGCTCGTCCGCAGGAGGTGGTGAACGAGGTCTATGACCTGTTCATCGACCTCGATGCCGACGAGAGCGTACTCGAGTTCCCGATCATCTACACCAACGGCAAGGCCGGAACGGCGACGATGGACCTGGCGACGCCGGGAACCGATCTGAAGCCGCTCTTCGACCTGATCGCGAACACGATTCCTCTCGGCGAAGGGCGATCCTGATGGTTCGCTGCAGATTCTGGTCACCAACCTCGACTACTCGGACTATCTCGGCCGTCTTGCGATCGCGCGTGTATTCAACGGCACGCTGACCACCGGACAGGAAGTTGCAGTCTCGAAGACCGACGGTTCGCTGCAGAACGTGAAGATCACGAAGCTGTTCAGCTTCGACGGTTTGAAGCGCACGGACATCTACTGAGACGACGCTGGGCGACATCGTCGCGATCGCCGGTGTTGCGGGCATCACGATCGGCGAGTCCATTACGAACATCGAGAACCCGGCTCCGCTGCCGCTGATCAAGATCGACGAGCCGACGATTGCGATTCAGTTCTCGGTCAACAACTCGCCATTCGCTGGCCGCGAAGGTCAGTATGTCACCAGCCGCAACCTGAAGGAGCGGCTGGAGAAGGAACTGCTGACCAACGTCTCGATTCGCGTCGAAGACACCGGCTCTCCGGAGACCTTCAAGGTTCTGGGGCGCGGCGAGCTGCAGCTCTCGGTGCTGATCGAGATGATGCGGCGCGAGGGTTTCGAGCTGATGGTCTCGCGTCCGGAGATCGTTACCAAGCGCATTGACGACAAGCTGATGGAGCCGAACGAGCACCTGACGGTCGACATTCCGGAGAGCTTTGTGGGAACGGTGATCGAGCGTCTTGGGCCGCGCAAGGGCGAGATGACCAAGATGACGAACCACGGCTCGGGCCGTGTGCGCATGGAGTTCATGATTCCTTCGCGCGGTCTGATCGGCCTGCGCTCGGAGATGCTGACCGAGACGCGCGGAACGATCATCATGAACTCGATCGCTGACGGCTATGTTCCGTACCAGGGTGAGATTCCGCAGCGTCCGACGGGCGCGCTGATCTCGGACCGCAACGGCACGACGACGACCTACGCGCTGAACGGCCTGCAGGATCGCGGCATTCTGTTTGTCGGCGATGGAACCGAGGTCTACGAGGGCATGGTTGTCGGTGAGCATTCGCGCGACAACGACCTGGATGTGAACGCGGTTCGCGAGAAGAAGCTGACCAACATGCGCGCTTCGGGTTCCGACGACGCGCTGCGGCTGGTTCCTTACAAGCAGCAGACGCTGGAGCAGGCGATCGAGTTCATCGCAGATGATGAACTGGTTGAAGTGACCCCGAAGTCGCTGCGGCTGCGCAAGAAGGTGCTGCAGGCTAATCGGCGACCGCGGAAGGGGCAGCCTGAGTAGTCCCCCCCGTATTTTGCGCAAAGTCTTCAATGGAAAAGACTTAGGTCTGGACTTCGACCGTAAGTCCTTTGTTTGCATCAACGGTTTTGCAAACCCCTCAAGATAAATCGCTTACCTGCCATAGGCAAAAGGCCCCGGATCAATTCCGGGGCCTTTCTTTATCTCTACTTTCCATTATAGAGATTCGAAGGTAATTAATCGGCAACGTGGATGTCTTTTATTTACTGTTAGTTGCGCGACTAGGGGGCTTGACAAGAATTTCTGTGGATATTTGAGCAAGAAGGTAATGAGCCGCCCGAGCAGCGTCTAGGGCACGCAAAGCAACGGCGTTCAGGATGTCTGCCTCTTATCCGATGGGAGACCTTCGATGCAACTTGATTTGAGCAAGTGGAAACACTTTACTGCGATGGCGATTATAGGCGATGGAGTGATGGGGATGATCCATCCGACGCGGGCCGCGAAGGCCTGGCATTATGGTCCGGAGCCGTGGCAGAACCTTATGCAGTCGCTGGAGGATCGACCGAATCTAACAAGGGCGATTTCAGCCGCGCAGGTGATCGGCGGGATTCTGTGGGTACTCCACTCGAGCAAAGATGATGTGGAGGGTAGCGCTCCGGCGAAGATTGAGGGATCGTCCCGGCGGATTGCGTAGCACTTGGTTGTCATGTACGGGGTCGGTAGAGAAGCAGATCCCCCCACTTTGCTACGTTCCGGTCGGGATGACAATTTTATGAGTGGGTGGCTGTCGGCCACACTATCTGAATGACAGAGCTTCTACCAATCGGCTCCGAGCTTACTGCGGAGTACAGGTCGGTGCGTCTGCGTGCGCTCCAGGACACTCCGCTGGCCTTTGGCAGCACTTATGAGCGTGAGGTCCTACTGACAGATGAAGAGTGGACTGCGCGGGCAATGCGGTGTTCCGGTGGGCGTGATATTGGGTTTCTCGTGCGGTGGGATGGAAAGTATGTGGGGCTGGCGCTTTGCTTCATTGACGAAGACGATGCCGCGGCGGGGCACTTGATCTCGATGTGGGTTGCTCCGGAGGCGCGGCGCGGTGGGGTAGGGAGGACGCTGATCGATGCCATCTCGGCCTGGGCGGTGGAGCGCGGCACGAAGACGATCAAGCTTATGGTGACGAGTGTGAACGATGGAGCGATGGAGTTCTATCGAAGGAATGGCTTTGTGATGACGGGAAAGACGGAGCCTTATCCCAATGATCCTGAACTGGTGGAGTATGAGATGGCACGACAGCTAGGGTAATCCGTGACGAATTGCGTTACGCCTCCGGCCAAAGAGAAAGACCGGCGTACGGATAGTCCGCACACCGGTCTGGCGCTGGGCTGCAACGTGAAGCTTTGGTTTACTTGCGGAAGCGGGCGGCCAGCCGCTGACGGCAGGTGCCTGCGAGTCCGGCGAGGCCGGTGAGCCCAAAGAGAAGGGTTGAGGGCTCGGGAACAGGGTTAAGCGAGGTTCCACCGGGGTCACCAGTGATGTTGGCTACGGCATGGTTGTCGGACTCGAAGTTGCCGACAGCCGGGTTTTCGGTGAAGACGATCTTGTTGAAGGTTCCGTTGGTGTCGAGGAAGTTCAGAAATGCGAACTGTTCACCCGAGTCCTGATTGAAGAAGCTACCGTTGGGATTGCCGCAGAAGTTGGGCTCCGGGGCGCCGGTGGGGCATGCGCCGACGAGCTGAGCGTAGCTGCTCGGGGTAAAGGTGAATACCAGCGTGTTTCCGTTGTAGAAGGTGAGCTGGTTGCCCTGATCGAGCGCGGAGAACCACATGCCAAAGTAGTTGACGTTGGCGTTAAGGGTGAGGGTGTAGCTCGTTAATCCGCCGTTGGTGTCGACGTACATTCCAGAGCCGCCCGCACCCCCGTACTGATCTGCGTTGGCGATGGTATAGCCGCCGCTGTAGGTTCCAGTGACGGGGCTGCCGTTGAAATTTGTGGTCCCGTTGAAGGCACCGTTGAAGGTCTCGTAGAAGTTGGTTGCGGAGGGAGTTTGAACACCCGCTCCGAGGTAGGAGAGGGCGAAGGTATCGGCCAGTGCGGAAGTAGCTCCGAGACTAACCAGTGAACCTACAGCTAGAAAGGCAGAAGAGATGACACGACGTACACGCATAGGCAGGGTTTCCTTGCAATCCGTTTTACGGATGGTTTTTTGGTTACATCTTGAAACGAGCAATTCATTGGCCATCTTTGAAATATGCGTAACTGCCCGTCGAGATCGGCTTGGCTAAAGGCTCTTTTTGGTGACTAATCAGGAGCTTTCATCTGAAGAGAAAAGATTTGCTCATATTCAAGCGCGTGGTGTCCGGGCTTCGATGCGAAGAAGATCCCTTCACTCCGATATGACCTGATGACGGGATCGGAGCGAAAGCGTGGGTGAATTGTGGGAACGGTCAGCCGCGGGCGCGTTCGATGGCTCGGACTACGGCCTGGGCTTTGTTGCGGCACTCTTCGAATTCTTTTTCGGGGACGGAGTCGGCGACGATGCCGGCGCCGGCCTGGATGTGGCCTTCGTGCCGTTCATGAAGAGGGTGCGGATGGCGATGCAGGAGTCGAGGTTTCCGGAGAAGTCGGCGTAGAGGATGGAGCCGCCGTAGACGCCGCGGCGGGCGGGCTCGAGCTCTTCGATGATCTCCATGGCGCGGATCTTGGGGGCGCCGCTGAGGGTGCCGGCGGGGAAGCAGGCGCGGAAGGCGTCGATGGGGGCGAGGTCCGGGCTTGAGCTGGCCTTCGAGGGCGCTGACGAGGTGCATGACGTGGCAGTAGCGCTCGACGAACATGAGGTCCTTGACCTTGACGGTGCCGAATTCGCAGACGCGGCCGACGTCGTTGCGGCCGAGGTCGACGAGCATGACGTGCTCGGCGACGCTCTTTCTCGTCGGCGCGGAGGTCGGCTTCGAGGCGCGCGGTCTTCGACTTCGTCGGCGCTGCGGGGGCGGGTGCCGGCGATGGGGCGGTACTCGACGTTGCGGCCGTGGACGCGGACGAGGAGTTCGGGGGAGGAGCCGACGATGTGGTGAGCGGTAGGTTTCTTCTTCGAGGATTTCTTGATTTGTTGCGGAGTCTTCGAGGCCGAAGCGGAGGAAGTACATGTAGGGCGAGGGATTGACGATGCGAAGGGAGCGGTAGATCTCGAAGGCGTCGACGCCGGGGGTGCAGTCGAAGCGCTGGGAGAGGACGCACTGGAAGACGTCTCCGGCGGCGATGTACTCCTTGGTCTTTGCGACGGCTTTGAGGAATGCGGCTTTGGGGGTGCGGGGGGTGAGCTTGAGCTTGCCGGTGGGGCGTTTCGTTTTTGAGTTTGGGGAGCTGGCTGGCGAGGCGCTTTTCGAGCTGGTTGAGGCGGCGGACGCGCGTCGGGCGTAGGCGCCTTCGGCGCTTGCTCGCGGGCGAGGTCGGCGGTGACGATGAGGTGGATCTCTTTCTTGACGTGGTCGAAGGCGAGGACCTGGTCGAAGAACATGAGGCAGGCGTCGGGGACGCCGAGTTCGTCGTCGGCGGTGGAGGGAAGGCGCTCGATCTGGCGGACGACGTCGTAGGCGAAGAAGCCGACGGCTCCGGCGGTGAAGGGCGGCAGGCCGGGGAGGCGGGCGGGTTTGTGGCCGGAGAGGGATTGCTTGAGCTCGTCGAAGATGTCGCCGGTGAAGGCGCGGCGTCTTGTTGCCCTCGCGGACGGTGATGTTGCGTGCCGCGGGCGATCATCTTCTTGTAGGGCTGGATGCCGATGAAGGTGTAGCGGCCGACGTGCTCGCCGCCTTCGACGGATTCGAGCAGGAAGGCTTCGGGCTCTGTGGCGGCGATGCGAAGGAAAGCGGAGACGGGGGTCTCGAGGTCGGCGGTACGGTGCGGTAGACGGGGACGAGGGAGTGCGTGCGGGAGAGCTTGAGGAAGTCGCGCTCGATGGGCAGCGAGGTGGCAGGGGGCATGATTTCTTCATGATACCTGCGGGTTAGCAGGTGGCCGGGTGCTTGATCAAGGTGTAACGAAAGTGGTACGCGAGGGGCTTTGGTTTGTTTGCGCATGTTTATTTTAGGGGCCTATACTCGGCGAGGTTTGGGCCACAGACCGGTCTGGCTCAAGGGGCTGTATTCTCTCAAGCGAGGGTGAAACGATGGCCGAAGAATCGCTGATACCAGCAACGGAACAAAGGGAAATAACGATGCAAACGCTTACTCTCGAGCAGGAGACGAACCCCTGGGAAGCCCAGGCTGCTCGTTTTGATTTTGCTGCCAAGAAACTCAATCTGGACCAGGGAATCTGGAAGGTGCTGCGGTAGCCGTCGCGGGAGATTATCGTGCACATCCCGGTGAGCATGGACGATGGCACGGTGGAGGTGTTCACCGGGTATCGCGTGCAGCACTCGATGGCGCGCGGACCGGGAAAGGGTGGGATTCGATATCGCCTGATGTGTCGCTGGACGAGGTGCGGGCGCTGGCGAGCTGGATGACCTGGAAGTGCGCGGTGGTGAATATTCCGTTCGGCGGAGCGAAGGGCGGAGTGATCTGCGACCCGAAGAAGATGTCGCAGGGAGAACTGGAGCGGATGACGCGGCGGTATACGGCGGAGCTGATCGAGTTCATCGGGCCGGAGAAGGACGTTCCTGCTCCGGATATGGGGACCGACGAGCAGACGATGGCGTGGATTATGGACACGTACTCCATGCACATGCGGCAGACGGTGACATGCGGTGGTGACTGGAAAGCCGGTGAACCTGGGCGGGTCGCGGGGACGGACTGCGGCGACGGGCCGCGGACTTTCGGTGGTGTGCGACGAGGCTCTGAAGACGCTAGGCATGCCGGTGGAGGGATGCCGGGTGATCGTGCAGGGCTTCGGCAACGTGGGTTCAAACGCGGCGAAGCTGATGGCGGAGAAGGGCTACACGATCATCGGCATCGCCGAGTATGACGGCGGGCTGTACAACCCGAACGGCATCGATATCCATGCACTGCTGGAGCATCGCAAGCGAAAGCGCACAATTACGGGATTTGCTGAGGCGGAGGCGGCTGATCCGCTTGAACTGATCACGCGGCAGTGCGAGATCCTGATTCCGGCGGCGACCGAGAACGTGATTACGAGCAAGAACGCCGACCGCATCAAGTGCAGGATTCTGTGCGAGGGAGCGAACGGACCGACGACTCCGATTGCGGACGAGATTCTTGCGGACAAGAAGGTATTCATCATTCCGGACATTCTGGCGAATGCGGGCGGCGTGACGACGAGCTACTTCGAGTGGGTGCAGGACCGCATGGGCTACTTCTGGACCGAACAAGAGGTGAACCAGCGGCTGGATCACATCATGTCGGAGAGCTTTCGGGATGTGGTGACGTACGCGCACGCACACGAGGTGAACAACCGGATTGCGGCTTATATGCTGGCGATCGACCGCGTGGCTTATACGACCAAGCAGCGCGGGATTTATGCCTAGCTATTAGTCGAATTTGTGATGTGAGACGCCCGCACTCTGTATGAGCGCGGGCGTCTTTGTTTGCGATCACGGCTTCACGGTGAGCTTTACCTTTTGTGAGACGGTTGCTCCGCCGGACTGGCCGGTGATGGTGACGATGTAGGTGCCGGGCCGTGTGCCGAGATCGGTGCAGTTGCCCGTTCCGCAGCCTGTCATCGAGGCTACGGCAGCTATGGACACCAGAGCCGCAAGAAGGTGTTTGAGAGGGCGGCGCTGTTTTGGAAGGAGTGCAAGCAGCAACCCGGCGAAGACAGGTCCCGCGAAGGGAAGGCTCGACTTCTGCTGTGAGGAGCCGTAGGGAGTTGCGGAGCCGCAGTCTCGGGGGGCAGCGGTGCGGATCTTGAGAGTCAGGGTGGAGGATCTGGCGGTTGTTGCGGAGGGTCCGCTTGCCGAAGAACAGGACGCTTCATCGGGAAGGCCGCTGCAACTGAGAGCGATGGCTTTGGCGAAGCTGGAGCCTGTTGCGACACTTATTGGCACAAGCGCAGTCTCACCGGCGACGACTGTTATCTGATCGATGCCGATGCTGAAGGTGTTCGGCGGGGGAGTATCGCTGACTACCTGCGTGATTGTGGGCGAGATGCTTGGCGCGGCGTTTGAGTCACCGGCGTAACGGGCAACAATATTGTGGCTGTCTAGGCTGAGGGTTGAACTGCTCCATTTGGCCGTGCCGGCGGTGTTCAGCATCGATGTTCCGAGCACTGTTCCGCCCTCTACGAACGTCACAGCTCCCGTCGGCGGCTTGGTCCCCGAGGTGGTGACAGTGGCGGTGAAGGTGATGGATTCGCTCAAGGTCGCTGGATTAGCGTTTGTGGTGAGGGTTGTTGTGGTGGGTGTCAGACCCGCCTGGATGACTACATCGAGAGCGGGGCTGGTAGAGAGTGCCGAATTCGCGTTCCCGGTGTACGTCGCGGTGATGGCGTGGCTTCCGGGAGTCAGCATCAGCGATGAGAGTGCTGCTGCTCCGTTGGCGTCGAGTGCCGCCGATCCCATTGAAACGGAGCCATCCAGAAATATCACCGTGCCTGTGACGGGCCCGTGCGCTCCGGTGACGGAGGCGGTGTAGAGGACGCTGCTTCCGGCGGGGACGGGGTTCGCGGAGCTCGCGAGCGCGGTGGTAGTCGTGTCTTGCGCGACGATGACGGTGACGGGGTTTGAGATGGCTCCGGCGTGGGTGGCGTCGCCTGAGTAGGCTGCGGTAAAGGTGTGGGTTCCGGCTTCGAAGCTGGTTTCGGTTCGGGAGGGACAGCTTGCTCCGTCTGCGAGGGCGAGGGTGCAGAAGGTTGTCGCACCGTCGGAGAAGGTTACGGTACCGGTAACGGCGGAGCCATCGGTAGCCGTTATCTGAGCGAGGCCGTCGATCGCCTGTCCGTAAATGATTGAGGTGGGGGTTGTGAGGGAGAGGGCGACAGTGCTCGGTACCTTCTGGACGTTTTGCGCGGTGGTCGTAAGGATGGGGGCCGCGGGAGCAATCACTGGGGTGGAGGCAAGCTGTCCTGCGCAAATACGCGGCAAAGACAGAATTGCAATTAGTGCTGCGGTGATTCTGCGGTTTTGACTTGAAACCCTTGTTGTCCACTCGTTGCCAAGCACTTCATGCACCATCCCGATGGAAGAAAAGCTGATAGTTTCTCTATCGGCGGCGGCCAGAGGTTCAAGAGGGGATTGTGAATTGTTGCAGGCGTGCGAATAGAAGCCAGCGTTCACCCTGGTGTGGCAGAATGTGATTGTCTGTACTGGCGCGGCTCAAGCGCCTTCGGGCCACTGTGCGATGAACCTTCCGAACTCCATTACGATGAGCCGAATCGCAGCGATTCCGCTGCTCATCTGGATACTGTCGCCCGCGTTTCCGTTGCAGGGACATGGGCAGACGGGCCTGCGCGGCGGGGAGCAGGAGATCATCGCGTCACTGGTCTTTATTGCGGCGAGCATCACCGACGGACTGGACGGATATCTGGCGCGTAAGCGCGGCCAGATCACGACGATGGGGATTCTGCTGGATCCGCTGGCGGACAAGCTGATGGTCTCGGCGGCCTACATCGTGCTGGTCGCGTATAACCCGCGGATTGTGCCTCCGTGGATTGCGGTGGTGGTGATCGGGCGAGAGTTCCTGGTGTCGGGACTGAGATCGATTGCGGCAACCGAGGGCTTCACGATTGAGGCTTCGGAGATCGGCAAGCTCAAGACGGTGATTCAGATTGTGTCCGTGGTTGCTGCGATTCTTGCGCACCGGTGGGACTACTGGCTGTGGTTCCCGAACTTCCATGGCGGGTTTGTGGTTGCGGTGCGCTTTATTGCGATTACGGCGATCTACTGGATGACGATTGTGTCGATCATCTCGGCGGTGGATTACTTCGTGGGCTTCTGGAAGAAGATCGACCATGCGAGCGAGCGGGGGCGACGCCGTGTGGTGCTTAGCCGTAAGGCCAAGCCGACGCAGCCCTCGCCGGAGCATCCTTCGCGGATTTCGTAAGCCCCGCCGAAAGCTTTTGGATATTTGCTAGAGTTCTGTGCCATGAGAACTCTTTTATTTGTATGTCTCGTTGCAGGTGCGATGTGCGCGATCGCGGTGGCGAGGGCAGACGCCAGCGCCGACGGTTCCGGACTGGGCGTTGCCGGGTTCGTCAACGCATAAGCAGGTGCCTCCGCCGGCGGACTTTCACAGGGCGAGCAGAACCTCAGAGACGCCTATTGGGATATTTCAGGGACAGTCGGATATTGGCGCGGCGCTAGTGCCGGGATCGTCGAGCTACGATGCGGCGACAAAGCAGTACACGATTAATTCTGCTGGATACAACATCTGGTACACGCGCGATGAGTTTCGTTATCTATGGAAGAAGATGTCGGGTGACGTATCGCTGGCGGCGGATGTGACGTTTCCAGATGCGAATGGCTACAACGACCGCAAAGCAGTGCTGGTGATTCGCAAGAATCTAGACGACAACGCCAAGGAGATTATGACGGGGGAGCACGGAACCGGGATGGTGCACCTTGCGGCGCGCGAGGAAGGAGCGGCCAATTTCCGCGATTACGAATACCGGTTAGGCGCGATCGGGCTGCCTTCGAGTGCGAGCCCTACGCGATTGGTCAACGTAATGCCGAAGCGGATTGGGATTGAGAAGCGAGGCGATTCGGTGGCGCTATACATTTCGCTTGAGGGCGAACCGCTGCATCAGTTCGGCCCGCCGATCCAAATGCATTTCGACGGGCCATTTTATGTGGGCATCGGATTCTGCTCGCATCTGCCCGCTACGTCTGACACGGCGGTTCTTTCGAATGTTGTGCTGGAGAATGCTGCGGGTAAGGTACGGTGAGTTATTGGAGAATGGGCACTCCAGCGAAATCGCCTGCGATGCGTGCCTTCCACTCGGCGGGGCCGGTGTTGTGGACGCTGGTGCCTTTGCAGTCGACGGCTACGGTGACCGGCATGTCGACCACCTCGAACTCGTAGATGGCCTCCATGCCGAGATCGTCGAAGGCGAGGAGCTTGCGAGCTCTTGATGGCCTTGGAGACCAGGTAGGCGGCTCCGCCGACGGCCATGAGGTAGACGGCGTCGAACTCGCGGATGGCGTCGATGGCGGCCGGGCCGCGCTCGGCTTTGCCGACCATGCCGAGGAGGCCGGTCTGCTCGAGCATCTGGCGGGTGAACTTGTCCATGCGGGTGGCGGTGGTGGGGCCGGCGGGGCCGACGGCTTCGTCGCGGACGGCGTCGACCGGGCCGACGTAGTAGATGAAGCGGTTGCGTGAAGTCGACGGGGAGTTTTTCGCCGCGGTTGAGCATGTCGGTCATGCGCTTGTGGGCGGCGTCGCGGCCGGTGAGGAGCTTGCCGGAGAGCAGGAGGACTTCGCCGGGCTTCCAGGTGGCGACTTCGTCGCGGGTGACGGTGTCGAGGTTGACGCGGCGGGCGTTCGAGGCGTCGTAGGTGAGCTTGGGCCAGGAGTCGAGCGATGGCGGGTCGAGCGCGACGGGGCCGGAGCCGTCGAGATGGAAGTGGGCGTGGCGGGTGGCGGCGCAGTTGGGGATCATGGCGATGGGCAGGTTGGCCGCGTGGGTGGGATAGTCGAGGATCTTGATGTCGAGGACGGTGGTGAGGCCGCCGAGGCCCTGGGCGCCGATGCCGAGCTGGTTGATCTTGTTGTAGAGCTCGATGCGGAGTTCTTCGATTTTGTTCTGCGGGCCGCGGGCGATGAGCTCCTGCATGTCGATGGGGTCCATGAGGGATTCTTTGGCCATGACCATGGCCTTTTCGGCGGTGCCGCCGATGCCGATGCCTAGCATGCCGGGAGGGCACCAGCCGGCGCCCATGGTGGGGACGGTCTTCAGGACCCAGTCGACGATGGAGTCGGAGGGGTTGAGCATGGCGAACTTGGATTTGGCCTCGGAGCCGCCGCCCTTGGCCGCGACGGTGACGTCGACGTCGCCGCCTTGCGACCAGCTCGACGGAGACGACCGCAGGGGGTGTTGTCGCCGGTGTTCTTGCGGGAGAAGGCGGGGTCGGCGAGGATGCTGGCGCGGAGCTTGTTGTCGGGGTGGTTGTAGGCCTGGCGGACGCCCTCGTCGACCATCTGCTGGACGGTCATCAGCCGGCGCTGCCGTCGTTGCTCCCAGCGGGCCTCCATGCCGACCTTGACGAAGGCGGTGACGATGCCGGTGTCCTGGCAGACGGGGCGGTGGCCTTCGGCGCACATGCGCGAGTTGATGAGGATCTGGGCCATGGCGTCTTTGGCGGCGGGCGACTGCTCGAGCTCGTAGGCGCGGGTGAGGTTGGTGATGAAGTCCTCGGGGTGGTAGTAGGAGATGTACTGGAGGGCGTCGGCTACGGACTGGATGAAGTCGGATTGCTTGATGGTGGCCATGCTTGAACTCTTATTGCGTCTCTTCCATTCTAAGGCTCGCGTATTCTGTTCGCAGGGCGAGGAAGAGATATTGGAAGACGTCGAACTATTGTTATTCCAACGGTATCGAAGGCAAAGATTGCACATCTGTCTATCGGTCGGCGCGAGAGCTTCCAAAAGGCTTCAGGATGTTCCTCAAATCTCGTTGAGACTCCACTTACTTTTGGAGTGACAACATTCGATGGGGTATGAGTTTTTGCGCGTGGAATACCTCAGCAACGTAACACCTCCTGAGCATATCCTGTATCACCGCTGTATCAAAGGCCGCCTCAGTACCAGTGGGAGATCGTCGTACAACCGATTCCTCGCGTCATCGGCATCAATCAAGACATACATCATGGATTGGCATTGCCGAGATCAACGAATGGCTTGCACAACGTGGCGATCTGTTCAGTACGGAGCGAAATCTCGCATTCTTCTATGACGAAACTGGATAAGTTTGAGACGCATCGGGTCAGGCATTTGGAGCCGGTCCGCTAACGATCCAAGGGGAAGAAAATGAACGCTCGGCAAAACGAGACGTGAAACGATTCTCTAGGTGCTGTTGAAGTTCCTGCCGAAGCGCTTTACGGAGCGCAGACGACCCGCGCGGTTGGAAATTTTCCGATCAGCGGATTGAGGGCGAACCGGTTTTTGATTCGGGCGCTGGCGATGATCAAGCTGGCGGCGGCTGAGGCGAATGCTGAGCTTGGGCTGATTACTCCGGAGCAGGGGAAGGCGATTGCGCAGGCGGCGCAGGAGGTGCTCGATGGGAAGCACCATGAGCACTTTGTTGTGGATGTGTTTCAGGCGGGCGCGGGTGTGAGCCTGCACATGAACACGAATGAGGTGCTGGCGAATCGCGCGGGGCAGATTCTGGGTGAGGAGCTGGGGAGCTACAAGAAGGTTCATCCGAATGACCATGTGAACTATGGTCAGTCGACCAACGATGTGTTTCCGACGGCGATGCGGTTGGGTGCTCTGCTGGCGCTGGAGGAGCTGTATCCGGTGCTCGATGGGCTGGCGGGGAGCTTTGCGGCGAAGGCGCGTGGAGTTCAAGGACATCCTGAAGGCCGGGCGCACGCACATGCAGGATGCGGTGCCGATTACGCTGGGGCAGGAGTTTGCGGCGTATGCGGTTGCGGTGAAGGAGGCTTCGGCGGCGATCCGGCGGAATGCGGTGACGCTGCACTCGCTGGGGCTGGGTGGGTCGGCGGTGGGGACGGGGCTGAACACGCATCCGGAGTACAGGGCGAAGGCGGTGGCGAAGCTGGCGCGGATTGCGAAGCTGGAACTGCATCCGGCGTATGACCTGCGGTATGCGATGCAGTCGTGCGCGCCGATGGCAGATGTTTCGGGGGCGCTGCGCGGGCTGGCGCTGGAGATGATACGGATTTCGAACGACCTGCGGCTGCTGTCGTCGGGACCGAACACAGGATTCAACGAGATCTATCTGCCGAGCCTGCAGCCGGGATCGAGCATCATGCCGGGGAAGGTGAATCCGGTGCTGCCGGAGCTGACGGCGATGGTTGGGTTCCACGTGATGGGCAACGACACGACGGTAGCGATGGCGGTGCAGGCCGGGCAACTGGAGCTGAACGTGATGATGCCGGCGATCGCGCATGCGACGCTGGAGTCGATCACGATCCTGACGAATACGCTGCGGGAACTGGACGTGCATTGCGTGCGCGGGATTACGGCAAACAAGGAACGGAATGCATGGTATGCGTCGAGCACGATTGCGCTGGCGACGGCGCTGAATCCTTATATCGGCTATCGCAAGGCGGCAGAGTTGGTGAAGGAGTCAGTGGCGACGGGGCGGTCGATTGTGGAGATCGCGCGGGAGAAGAAGCTACTCAGCGAGGAGCAGATTGCGGAGATTCTTGATCCAAAAAATATGACCGAACCCCATGCCAAGAAATCCTGACGTCCTGGGATTCGGTCTGTTTGCTTGCGAGAGTTACTTGATGCGGCCAAAGCGGTAGATTACGCCAAGATTGACGCCGAGATTGTTCTGGATAGTTCCACCCCAGGTGGAACCGAGATAGAGCGGTGTGACGCGCATGGCGAGGTTGGGGTAGAAGTTGTAGTCCAGATTCGCGCCCACGGAGAAGACGGCGCGGGTCTCTGAGGGCCATATTCCGAGGTTGACTGCGGGGATGTTCTTCGATCCGGAGTCGAACTTGCCGATGCCGGCGCCGACAGTGCCGAAGACGCTGGCAGCGTACTTCTCTTTGGCGTAGACCCGATAGCTGGGGCCTGCCATGAAGGTGTACTGGGAGATCTGCGGGTTCTGGATGTTGTAGATGGTGTTGCCGACCTTGGCGTTTCCGTAGGAACCCTGAACGTCAGCCAGAATGCCGAGCTTGGGATTCATATAGTAGGTTCCGGAGACCCACCAGGTGACTTCGTTGTTGCGTTGCAGGTCTTCGCCCGAGCGGAAGCGCAGGTATCCGCCGCCGCCACCGACCTCCCACTTATGGGTGTAGGTGTCCTGGATGGTGCGCTCGATACGTGCCTTGCGATTCGCGTTGGACTCGCGCCGTTTGCGATGCGCTGACTGCGCCTCAAGAGAGCTTGCTCCGCTTGCAATTACGACCGCCGTCAAAACGGCAGCAACAGACTTCACACTGAAACCGAACATCAACGATTACTCCTGCACTTGCTGGGCTCTTGCTATGGTGGAACTCGAGGCGCGTCGCCGGGGAACTCGAACTGCGGCCAACTCTTATTAGAACATCTGAAGGCGAGGATACGGGCACTTCAGAGGCGAAACGCTGTTTAACGGGAGAACATTACGATGGCGAAAAAAAGTGGAGGCGGCGGCTTTGGAAAGCTGCTCCTTGGGTTTGTGCTGGGCATTTTAGCGGTCGCAGGGGCTGGGTATGCCTATCTGAAGATTGGCAATCTTCCCGTCGCTGTGACCGACGCGGCGTTCCCCCTGGAGAAGGAGATCGTAAAGGTTCCTATGCAATCGCGGATTGAGCGCGAGAAGAAGGAACCTCCGTTTGGTATTGGCGAAGACGTCTTTGAGGGCGGCGCGAAGGTCTACCGTACACAGTGTGCGAGTTGTCACGGAACTCCAGGTCATGATGTGGAGTATGCGAAACATATGTACCCGTCGGCTCCGCAGCTGTGGAAGAAGCACGCACGGGGCAACGTTGTAGGCGTCAGCGACGATGAGGCGGGTGACACGTACTGGAAGGTCGCCAATGGAATCCGCTTGACTGGAATGCCGGCGTTTTCGAAGGTGCTTTCGGATACCGAGATGTGGCAGGTGAGCCTTCTACTGAAAAATGCGGACAAGGAGATGCCCGATCCGGTGGTGAAGATTCTGCAGGGGCAATAAGTTTTCGGAGATAGCAAAGGGCCTCGAACTCTGAGTTCGAGGCCCTTTGCTTTTGCTGCATTCGGGATTTAGTGGAGCGTGTAGGTTACGCCGGTGACGAACTGCATGCTGTTCTTCTTGTAGCCGAAGGCTGGATTGTTCAGGTAGTTATCCAGGAAGTTCACGCTGAGCGAGAAGCGGTGGTAGACGGGGAGCGCTAGACCGAAGGCTCCGATCGCCGACCACGCTTCGGTGTTGTTCCAGGACTGGATGTAGAGTCCGCTCTCAGTGAAGAGGATCTTGCCAGGAAGGATGCGTTTGTAGGCTTCTGCAAAGGTTGAGCCGATGAGGTTTTGGTTGGGGGTGGTGACCAGCGGCGGGGCATACTGGACGAAGTTCTGTCGCTCGTAGTGAATGTCTCCCTTCACATCGAACTGATGGATCGGTGTCTGCAGGACGGTGTAGCCAGCGCCGACTCCGTAGATCTGTTGGAAATTGAGACCTTGCGAATAGTTGTGGTCGAAGATGACGTCGCCGAGCATGTAGAAGCGCGGCGTGATGTATTTATCGTGTTCGAAGTCGGCGTGGAAGATGTTGGTTTTCGCCACGGAATCCTGGCAGCCCGCAGGTGCTGTGGAACCGGTGTTTCCGTTGCAGGCGGGAGGAAGCGGGACGACGGGTTGCGTCAGTTTGCCATAGGTTTCAAGCAAGTTGAAGGTGGTGCGGGTACGTGGCGGAAGATACGCAACAGACGGAATCAGGCGGACCAGGGAAACGCCCGCGGTGAACGTCTGGCCGTAGGATGTCGACTGAAGGATGGTTGCGCCGCCAGTGATGGCGCCGTCCCAGCCACTGAAGGGGCCGGGATTGCTGGTCAGCTCCTTGTTGTAGGTCTTTCCGTCGATGACGTAGCCGACGTCCTTGATGGCCATCGTCTCGGTTCCAGTGGGAAGGGTCTCCTTGATTGTGCTGTCCTCAATGGTGACCGGCCCGGCAGGTCTGGGTTCGCGGGTGACCTTTTCATCCTTCTTGAGCAGGACGAAGTTGCTGCTGGAGTGCAACTCCTTCACCTTGTCGAGCGGGATCGTGACTTCACCGACAGCGTCGCTCTTGAACATGATCTTGTCACCGATGCTTCGCTCAAAGGAGCCGGTGAGTTGGTCGCCATTTTTGAAGACGACGACGTCAGGGGGCGGGGCGGCTGGTTTTTCCTGTGCCGAGGCCGGTTTACCGAACGCTATCGCAAGGAGCAGGAAGGCGACGAGGAGCGACTGCTGGAAGGATTTCATCGATTCGGACCGGCCTAAGTTGAGATGAGATAGAGCTAACTATCGTGTTGGATATGACTTCCGGGCCCGGGGGTTGTCAGGTGATTCTACGGGAAGTAGCTTTAGCTGCCTAATTTTGTGGGTGAAAACGATAGGATGAAATCCCGTAACATCCGGACGCCGATGTAGTTGCCGCGCATACGGTGCATTTTTTTGTAACGAACCTATTGCCAATCGTTATTTCAAGGGCATAGTATGCGTTTCGGTTCGGTACAGTTCACCTATGGCGGACGCGCCAGAACGCAAAACCTTGCTAATGAATCATTTGCTGACAACTTTCGTATCAGTGTGAGTTACACAACCCAACTACCTGCCAGGGTGGTCAATCCCTTGCAGCGCGCAATGGAAGGTAAAAACGATGTCATGGTATGCCTATTGCATTGCAGAGAGACAGGCTTTTCCGGAGCTTTGCCGGCACCGTCGCCCGATGCCTCTCTCCGGAATCACAGGCCTGTTCGGTAACCAGACCTTTCTCTTTCCAGCCAGCGATCTAGCGGTCATCGTCTCGGAGCACAATGCCGAAGACGGCGCCCGGATGGACCAGCAGTGCCAGAAGGACCACGCACGAGTCATTGCTGACTGCTTCAAACACTCCACTGTTCTGCCTTTTCGATTCGGCACAACATTCCAGGACGACGACGCTCTGCGCCGTTCGGTCCGTTCCAACCAGCGTCATTTTCTGGCCAACGTCGAGCGTTTGCGCGGCAAGGCCGAGATGCACCTGAAGGTCCTGGTCGACGACATCTGCCCAGGGAACATGCATCGGGATATGACGGTGGGACAGCAGTACCTGACGAGCCTGCGTGAGAGCGCGAGCCGGCAGCGGGAGCGCCAGTCCAAGGCGCGGGCGCTTTCGGTGCAGATGCACCGGATGTTCCTTCCGCTGGCGGAGGAGATCACCTGCAAGCGGATGGAATCGGGCAAGATGCTGCTGGACATCGCTCACCTGATCGACAATAAGACGATCGAGCGTTATCAGAACAAGTACACGTCTGCGATCCAGCAGATGAAGGAGTGCCAGATGCAGCTTTCAGGACCTTGGCCTCCCTACCACTTCGTTCATCGTCCGAACGCTCATCAGCACTCGGCCTAATTAGCTCAAAGGCGTGAAAAGGGCTGCTCTCCACTGGAGGGCAGCCCTTTTCACGTCTGAAGATATGACACCCATCCCCCTAGATCTTTATGCGTAAAGTATTCAAAGATAGAGGCTTAGCTTTGTACTTTGCTTTTGGAGGGCGATATGGCTACGCGGCGACAGTTGAGAACTTCTATATCGATCCTGATTCCATTTTAGCGAATCAAAGGTAATTAATCGGCAAATGGATGTTGCTGATTTATTTGGGGTTAATTAGGACAGGGGCTTGACAGGGTTTTTGTGGAAAACGGGGTGACAGCCAACTGGCTCTCGATTGCTGTACGGGAATACTACCTTTGCCGGTGCAGTGGCATCGCACAGGTGCCGGGCGCGTGGTATTGTCGCGTTGATTTGAGCCCGTGCGACAGGAACAAAGGAGAGCGTGCATGTTTAGAACGAAGGGCCGACTGAGTTTGATTGCCTTGATGTTTGCCGTAGCCACAGTCCTAACGACGGTATTGCCAGCCCAGGAACCCAACCCAATGTCGCAGCAGGCACCTGCGAGCGATAACAAGGTCACCAAAGAGTCTGAGGGGGTGTACCTGTACCGGGTGAAGGTGGTGCAGAGGAACCTCGATGCGGTGAATTTTCTTCACAGGAGCGGGTCGACGACGGTCGCGTTCAAAGGGACTCCGCTGCTTCCACTGGCAAAGGGCGAGGCGAAGATACAGAGCGAGCGCGGAGGAATTACGATCGACGCGAACTTTGAGGGACTAACGCCGGCTAACGGCTTCGGCAAGGAGTACCTGACCTACGTTTTGTGGGCGATTACCCCAGACGGCCGGCCGAACAACCTGGGCGAGATTCTTCCTTCGGGAGGGAAGGGCAAGAACAACATAACTGTGACGACGGCGCTGCAGTCGTTTGGCCTGGTGGTGACGGCGGAGCCGTATTTTTCAGTGACCCAACCAAGCGATGTGGTGGTCCTGGAGAACCAGATCATCGAAGACAGGACGAACGGCGTTCTGGAGAAGGTGAACGCGCACTATATGCTGCTGCCTCGCGGGACCTATGCAGAGACGGAGGGCTCGAAGACCGTGCTGAATCCGATCACCCGCGATGAGACGTATCCCCTGGAACTGTATGAGGCAAACAACGCCGTGCGGATCGCGCAGGAGGCGGGTGCGGAGAAGTATGCGTCGGATATTTACAACGAGGCGATGCTGGATTTGAAGAACGCGACGGATATTCTTTCGGGCAAGAAGCCGGACAAGAATATGGGCATCACGTATGCGCGCCAGGCGGTACAACGGTCGGAGGATGCCCGGCTGGTAACGCTGAGGAAGCAGGCGGCGGAGCGGCAGAGTAATGCCGAGATGGCGCGGCAGAACGCAGAGCAACAGGCGCAGCAGAGCGCACTTGCTGCGGCTCAGGCACAGGCAGCGCAGGCGCAGGCAGACGCGGAGCGAGCGAGGGCCGAGGCTGCGGCGGCTCGTGCGCAGGCTGAGGCTGCGGCGGCCAACAAGAGTGCAGAGAGCGCGACGACGGCTCGCGAGCGTCTGCGGTCTCAGCTGAACAGCGTTCTGGCGACGAGTGAGTCGGCGCGCGGGCTGATCGTGAATATGTCGGACGTGCTGTTCGATACGGGCAAGTACACGCTGAAGCCGGCGACGCAGATCAGCCTGGCCAAGGTTTCGGGGATTTTGCAATCGTATCCGGGACTGAAGCTGCAGGTTGAGGGTTATACGGACAGCACGGGAGGCCCCGAGTTCAATCAGAAGCTTTCGGAGAATCGCGCGGGAGCGGTGCGGGACTTCCTGGTATCGCAGGGGGTTCAGCCGGAGAACATTGCGGCGACCGGATATGGCATGGCGAAGCCGGTGGCGGACAACAACACGGCTCAGGGCAGGGCGCTGAACCGCAGAGTCCAACTGGTGGTTTCGGGCGATGCGATTGGCGTGGAGCAAAAGGGGCCGGATGCGGCTTCGGATGCTCCTGTGGCTGCGCCGGCACCTACACGGGTGACGGGGACGTCGAATCCGCCACAGTAGTCTGTGCGGAGTATGCGGAGTAAATGTTGTGAAAGAAGGTGAGCCGCGTCGAGCGGCTCACCTTCTTTTTGTTTATAAGAGGTACATGAGCAATTTGAGCGGGAAGACGGTATTTGTGACGGGTGCGAGTTCCGGGATTGGCCGGTCGACGGCGTTGGCATTTGCACGCGAGGGAGCGCGGCTGCTGGTGTGCGCGCGGCGCGAGGATCGGCTGAAAAAGGTCGTGGCGGAATTGAAGGCTGCCGGTGTGGAGACGCACGGCTTTGTGCTGGATGTGCGCAACCGCGAGGCGACGAATAAGGCGATTGCGGCACTCCCGCCGGAGTGGGCGGCCGTGGACGTGTTGGTGAATAACGCAGGGCTGAGTCGCGGTTTGGCGAAGGTGTACGAGGACGACCCGGAGAATTGGGAAGAGATGATCGACACGAACGTCAAGGGGCTGCTGTATGTGACGCGCGCGGTGGTTCCGGGTATGGTGGAGCGCGGGCGCGGGCATGTAATCAACCTGGGGTCGACAGCGGGCTATATTACGTATGCCAATGGCGCGGTGTACTGCGCGACGAAGGCGGCGGAGAAGTCGATCAGCGAGGGATTGAAGCTGGATCTGATGGGGACGGCGGTGCGGGTGACGTCGATCGATCCGGGAATGGTGGAGACGGAGTTCAGCGAGGTGCGTTTTCGCGGCGACACAGAGAAGGCTGCGAAGGTGTACCAGAACATAACGCCGCTGAAGCCTGAGGATGTTGCGGACGCGATTGTTTGGGCGGCGTCGCGACCGGCGCATGTGAACATCCACACAGTGGTGATGACGACGATCGACCAAGGAAACTCAGTGACGTTTCACCGGCACGGCTGAGGGCTTATTGAAGGCCGTGAGTCTGCGGCGCCGACGTCAGAGCGATCAGCGGCGAGCGTATCGGCTACAGGTGTACGGTCCAGCCCAGTTCGGCGAGCTTTTCCTCGATGTCGGCGAGCGCGTAGGTAAGGGCGCTGCGACGGTGAGGGCTTGAGGTGCGCTCGGAGAGGATGCGTTCGCGTTGCAGCTCGAGTGCCTGACGTTGGCGTGTACGCTCAGCTGTGACGGCGGGCGATCCCTCGGCCTGGGGCTTTGGAGCAGAGGCCTGTGCTTGCTGTTCTTCCACGTTCTTACTCTCCCATCCACGCGACATGCCGCTATTTTACGCCGGTCATATGAAAGGACGGCTGGATTTGCAACAAGAGAGGGCCGAGTCGCATCTATTTCGCAACTGGAATCATTTTGACCGTCGCTTGAGAAGGCAGACTGCGCAGACCTGGGCATAGGGAAAGCGCTAGGTTGCTGAGGCCGTTATCCGCACAGTAGCGCGGTGATCGACACATCCCGTGAAACAATGAAGTCCTAGACACCGTCATAGATTCAGGCACTACCACCTAAGAAGGGCACCTGCTATGTGGATTGTTCGACTGGCACTCCGGCGACCGTACACGTTTGTCGTCATGGCTGTGCTGATCCTGGTTATGGGAATCGTGAGCATCGAGACGATGAGCACGGATATTTTTCCTGTCATCGACATTCCGGTGGTCACGGTAGTGTGGACGTACGGGGGAACCAGCCCGGACGAGATGGAGAAGCGGTTCACGACGATCAGTGAACGTGCGATGACGACGACGGTAAACGATATCGAGCATATCGAGTCGCAGTCGGTGAGCGGCATCTCGATCATCAAAGTGTTCTTCCAGCCGGGGACGAAGATTGAGGCGGCGGTGGCGCAGGTGACGGCGGTCAACCAGACGATTGTCCGCATTCTGCCGCCGGGGACCACTCCACCATTCATTCTGCAGTTCAGTGCTTCGAATGTTCCGATCCTGCAGGCAATCATGTCGAGCGACAAGCTGTCGGAGGCGGACCTGTACGATCTGGGGCTGCAGTTCGTGAGGACGCAGCTGGCGACGGTGCAAGGGGCCCAGGTTCCTGCTCCTTACGGGGGCAAGGCGCGGCTGATCATGGTGGATCTGGACCTTGGGCAGCTGTACGCAAAAGGACTTTCGCCGACCGACGTTGTGAACGCACTGACGGCGCAGAACCTGATTTTGCCGGCGGGGACGGCAAAGGTGGGGACGACGGACTACATCGTTCGCACAAACGCCAGCCCGCAGGTGCTGGACCAACTGAACGACATGCCGATCAAGAGCGTGAACGGCGCGATGGTGTACATACGCGATATCGGGCATGTCCATGAAGGGTTTTCGATTCAGCAGAACATAGTGCGAATCAACGGCAATCGCGCTGTGCTGCTGACAGTGATGAAGGCTGCGTCAGCGTCAACGCTGGACATCGTGAAGCGGGTGAAGGAACGCTTGCCGGTGATTCAGGCAGGACTGACGAAGGACTTGAAGATCGACCTTCAGTTCGACCAGTCGCTGTTTGTGCGGGCGGCGCTTGAGGGTGTGGTGCGTGAGGCTGTGATCGCGGCGAGCCTGACGGCGTTGATGATCCTGCTGTTTCTGGGGAGCTGGCGGAGCACGCTGATTGTGGCGATCTCGATCCCGCTGTCGATTTTGGTGTCGATCATCGTGATGAAGTTTCTGGGTCAGACGCTGAATACGATGACGCTGGGCGGGCTGGGGCTGGCGGTCGGCATCCTGGTGGACGATGCAACGGTAGAGATCGAGAATATTCATCGGAATCTTGGCCAAGGTAAGGAGATTGAACCAGCGATTCTGGACGGCGCGGCACAGATTGCGGTTCCGGCGTTTGTTTCGACGCTGGCGATCTGCATTGTGTTTGTGCCGGTGGTGTTTCTTTCGGGAGCGGCGAAGAGCCTGTTCACGCCGCTGGGCATGGCGGTTGTGTTCGCGATGATGGCGTCGTATCTGCTGTCGCGAACTCTGGTGCCTACGATGGTGAAGTTCCTTCTGGCGAGCGAAGTGGAGATGTACCAGGAGCATGAACCGGGTGAGGAGCACGCGGCACCGAAGAACGCGAATTTTATATGGAGAACGCACTTCCGATTTAATGCCGCGTTTGAGAGATTTCGTGCGCGCTATCAAGGAGTGCTTCACTGGGTACTGGATCATGCGGGGTTTTCGCTGGGGTGCTTTGCGCTGTTTATCGCGATCTCGGCCTGCCTGCTTCCATACATTGGGCAGGACTTTTTTCCGGATGTGGATGCGGGAACGTTCCGGCTGCATGTGCGGACGGCTCCGGGAACGCGTATAGAAGAGGTGGAGCGCATCTTCAGCCAGGTGGACGCGACCATTCGCGAGATTGTGCCGCAGAAGGAGCTGGGACTGATTCTGGATGACATCGGGATTCCGGCAGGTGGCTTCAACCTCGCCTTTGGCGATGGCAGCCTGACGGACGTCCAGGACGGCGAGGTGCTGGTGTCGCTGAATGAGGGTCACCGGCCGACGGTGGAGTATCGGCGAAAGCTCCGCGAGGTGCTTCATCAGAGGTTTCCGGATGTCATCTTCTATTTTCAGGCTTCGGACATCGTGAATCAGATTTTGAATTTTGGCCTGCCAGCGCCAATTGATATTCAGATCAGCGGGCGCAATTTTTACGGAAATTATGAAATCGCAAAGAAGATCCGGCAGGAGGTGGCGGCGGTTCCAGGGGCGACCGATGTACACATCAACCAAGTCGTCTACGCGCCTGAGTTGCGGATCAATGTGGATCGCAGCCGTGCGCAGACGATTGGGCTGACCGAGGGTAACGTTGCGAACAGCATGTTGTACGCGCTGGCGGGGAGCGGACAGGCATCGCCCAACTACTGGTTGAATCCGCAGAACGGTGTGAACTATTCGGTGGTGGTGCAAACGCCGCAGTATCAGATGGATTCGATCGATAAGCTAACGAGCATTCCGGTGACGGCGGGAGCGAATTCTCGCGGCTCCGCGACCGATACTGCGTCGATTGCGGCTCCGGGGCCACAACTGCTGGGCAACCTGGCGCATGTGGAGCGCCGCTTCAGTCCCTCAATTACGAACCACTACAACGTGCAGCCAGTCTTTGATGTGTTCGCTACCGCGCATGGGCGCGATCTGGGCGGTGTGGCGCGCGATATCGACAAGATCATCAAGAAGTACAACGGTATCGTTCCGCCCGGAACGCAGGTCACGATGCGCGGACAGGTGAAGAGCATGCGCGAATCGTTCACCGGGCTGGGCCTGGGAATGATATTCGCGGTGCTGCTGGTGTACCTGCTGATGGTGGTGAATTTTCAGACCTGGCTGGATCCGTTCATTATTCTTACGGCGCTTCCTGGCGCGGCGTGCGGCATTCTGTGGATGTTGTTTCTAAGCGGGACGACGTTCAGCGTGCCTTCCCTGATGGGCGCGATTATGACGGTGGGCGTTGCGACGGCGAACTCGATCCTGATGGTGACGTTTGCCAACGACCAGCGTGCGGCAGGGATGAACGCGTTGGAGGCGGCGGCCTCGGCCGGAGCGACGCGATTGCGTCCGGTGCTGATGACGGCGTTCGCGATGATTATCGGTATGTTGCCGATGTCATTGGGGTTGGGTGAGGGCGGGGAGCAGAATGCTCCGCTGGGCCGCGCTGTGATCGGCGGCCTGATAGTGGCGACTTTTACGACGCTGTTGATTGTGCCGCTTGATCTATAGCCGGCTGCGTAGTCACGAGCCTTCAAAGATGCATATGGAAGAGGTGCCGGAATGAGTGGCACTATTGAGAGAGGAAGATGACGCAACACGCCAAGGCCGATACTGACCGCTCAAGCCGCGCTCCTTACATAGGAATGTCGGCGTTCTTTCTGCTGCTCGTAGTCGTTGGGGTCGTATTCCTGATTCCGAAGCTGCGTCATCGCGACACGCTTGAGGCTGAGGCGAGAGTAGCCGCCGGACCACCGACAGTGCTTGCAACGAAGCTGAAGGATGGAGAGTTGGGTGGGCATATTGAGCTTCCTGCGACGGTGCAGGCGTTCGATCAGACTCCGATCTATGCACGGACATCGGGCTATGTGAAGGCTCGTTATGTGGATATTGGCGACCGGGTGCGGAGGGGACAGCTGCTGGCGGAGATTGACGACCCGCAGACGACGCAGGCGCTGATGCAGGCGAAGGCAACGGTTCTGCAACAGAAGGCGCAGTTGCAGCAGATGCAGGCGAACGCTGCTTTATCAAAGGTGACGAATGAGCGTTGGCAGGGATTGGTGAAGGAAGGTGTGGTCTCAAAACAGGACGCCGACCAGCGCCTGGGTCAGGCCGACGCTGACATTGCCAATGTTGAGGCCGCGAAGGCGAACATCGCTGCGGGAGAGGCGAACGTACGCTCGCTGTCGGAGCAAGCGTCTTTCTCTCACGTGATGGCGCCGTTCGATGGTGTGATCCTTTCGCGCGGCATCGATAGGGGCGCGTTGATCAGTTCAGGAAGCCAAAATAGCGTGACGGAGATGTTCACGATCGGGCAGGCGGACAAGATTCGCGTATTTACGAATGTGCCGCAGGCGAACGCGGTAGGGCTGGCAAACGGGCATGTTGCGAAGGTGGCGTTCCGGGAGTTGCCGGGCAAGGTGTATACCGGCACGGTTGCTCGTACGAGCCAGAGCATCGATCCGACGACGCGAACGTTGCTGGTTGAGGTGGACCTGAAAAACGACGGGCGTATTCTGCCAGGTATGTATGCGACGGTCATCTTCGATCTGCCGCGAGGGGGAACGGCTCCGGTTCTGTTGCCTGCGAACGCGCTAGTGATTCGCCTGGCTGGACCGCAGGCAGTGGTGATCGACAGCGACAACGTGGCTCATTTCCGGTCGATTGTACTTGGGCCGGGACCTTGGTACAGCTACCGAGGTAGTAAGCGGTGTGAAGGCCGGGGACGTGGTGGTTCTGAGTCCGGGCGATGCCGTTACCGACGGGGCAAAAGTTCAGCCACAGATGCAGCAGTAGTCCGCTGTTGATGTAACCTGAAACGCTGCGGACCAGAGAGGGATTGCTGTGATCGTAGAGATCGAAGACCTCAGGAAGGTTTACGACGGCAAGCAAAGGGTGGTTGCCGTCGATGGTATTGACCTGAGCGTACGCCCGGGTGAGCTCTATGGTCTGCTTGGGCCAAATGGTGCGGGAAAGACGACGACGATCAGTATCTGCACAACGCGCGCGCTGCCGACCTCAGGGCGGGTACGGATTGCGGGTGTGGATGTTGTGAAATCGCCGGCCGTGGCACGACGTTCGATCGGCGTGGTGCCGCAATACAACACGCTGGATCGGGCGTGCACGGTGTATGAGAACATCTACTTCCACTGCCTGTACTTCGGCTTTTCCCGGACGGAGGCCAGGGAGCGAACCGAGCGTCTGTTAGAGCAGTTTCATCTGACGGAGCGGACTGATGCTTATCCCTCCCAACTTTCCGGCGGACTGGCGCAGAGGGTGCAGATCGCGCGCGCGATTGCTCATCGCCCGAAGGTGCTCTTTCTGGACGAGCCGAGTGCAGGTCTGGATCCGCAGAGCAGAATTGCGATGTGGGAGGCTGTGCGCAACCTGCGAGAGGAAGGCATCACGGTGGTGCTGACGACTCACTACATGGAAGAGGCAGATGAGTTGTGCGATCGCGTCGCGATCATCGATCATGGAAAGATTCTTGTGGAGGATACGCCGGCAGCTCTGAAGAACTCGGTGGGTGCAAAGCGGGTATATGAGCTTGATCTGCGGAATCAGCAGGGTATTCCGAAGCTGGTTGAGACACTGGAGCGAAATCCAGGAGTGGCGGGGGTTGAGACGACGGCGAAGGGAGTGCGCATTCTTGCAGAGGGTGCGGAGGGGTTGCTTTCCGAGGTGGTGGATGCGGCGAATCCCTATGGACTGCGCGATTTGACGATCACGGAGACCAGCCTTGAGACGGTCTTCATTCGTCTGACAGGCAGGGATCTTCGGGAGTAAATATGGCGGATCTGGCGACGATCGAGACAACAACAGCGCCGGCACCGGCTGCGACGGACGGATCGAAGATGATGCAGTATGTCCGCGCGTTTGCTGGGTTGTTTCTGCGCGATCTTCACGTGCTGCGGCGAGAGCTGTTTCCGTTTGTTATTCGCGTATGCATGAACCCGTTGCTGTTTCTATTTGTGTTTACGTTCATCATGCCGCATATGAGCGGGGGAGCGGCGATGAATCCAACGGCCGCAATGGCTGGAGGTAATTTCAGCACAGTGCTGCTGCCTGGTCTGATGGCGGTCGCGATTATGTTCAGCGGTATAGCGGCGGTGGCGCTTCCGTTGGCGCAGGAGTTTGGCATGACTCGGGAGATCGACGATCGCGTGATGTGTCCGTTGCCGGTGGCTGCGATTGCCTTGGAGAAGATTTGCTTCTCGGCTATGCAGAGCATTATCGCGGCTGCGGTGGTCTTCCCGCTGGCGTATTACATTCCTTCGACGCCGGTTGTAGCGCACGTAATGAGTTGGCCTTACCTAGTCGCGGTGCTGGTGCTTGCGAGCCTGACCGCGGGCGCGCTTGGCCTGACGATCGGAACCAGTGTGAAGCCGCAGCAGATAGGATTGATCTTCGGCGTCGTGGTGATGCCGATTACATTTCTCGGTTGCGTGTACTATCCGTGGGCCGCGCTCGACCGGATCAAGTGGCTGCAGATTGGCGTCCTGGTGAACCCGATCGTGTATATGAGCGAGGGGTTGCGGTCGGCACTGACGCCGATGCCGCATATGCATCCCGCGCTGATTCTGGGGATGCTCGTCTTCTTCCTTGTGTTGCTGACTTGGCTGGGGATCAGGGGATTTCTGCGGCGAGTGATCGGTTAGGGCTCAGTCGAAGGCTGCGGCTGAGACGCTCTTTGCCTGGAGGTCGGTGGCGATCTGTTTGCCGTGGAAGCGGCCGTTCTCGATGAAGATCTCGTTGGTGCGCTCGCCGGCGACGATGACACCGGCGAGGTAGATGCCGGGGACGTTGCTCTCGAGCGTGGCGGGATCGCAGACAGGGCAGCGGTCGTTGTTCTCGTCGAGCTTGACGCCGAGCGCTTCGAGGAACTCGAAGTCGGGTCGGTAGCCGGTGAGCGCGAAGACGAAGTGATTGGGTAGCGTGACGCTCGCCGTCGGGGGTGCGCAGGGTGACCTCGTCTTCGGTGATGCGCGTCGACGGTGCTGGAGAAGAAGGCCGTGATCTCGCCATTCTTGATGCGGTTGTTGATGTCGGGCAGGATCCAGTATTTGACGTGGCGGTGCATCTCCGCGCCGCGATGGACGAGGGTGACGCGCGCGCCGTGGCGCCAGAGGTCGAGCGCCGCGATGGCTGCGGAGTTCTTGCCGCCGATGACCAGGACATCGAGGCCGAAGTAGGGGTGAGGATCGTGGTAGTAGTGGAAGACCTTGCTGAGGTTTTCGCCGGGGATGTTGAGGTAGTTCGGCAGGTCGTAGTAGCCGGTGGCGATGACGAGCTTGCGGGCGCGATGCGCGAGCGGGCGGCCGAAGCGGTCGGTGGTGTGGACGGTGAAGTTGCCGTCGGCGCCGGTGACGCGTTCGACGGTCTCGTACTGGCGTATGTCGAGGTCGTAGTGCTCGGCGACTTTGCGGTAGTACTCGAGCGCTTCGTTGCGGCTGGGCTTCTGGTTGGGGCTGGGGAAGGGCATGTCGCCGATCTCGAGCAGCTCCGGCGTGGTGAAGAAGGTCATGTTGGACGGGTAGTGGAAGAGCGAGTTGCAGAGGCAGCCCTTGTCGACCAGCACGGCGGTGAAGCCGGCGCGCTGGGCTTCGATGGCGCAGGCAAGGCCGGTGGGGCCGGCGCCGATGACGAGCAGATCGGTAATGGTATCTGAATGGATGGCGGCGGCTCGCTCATGCTTTCATCTTACTGAATGCATGAGCGAGCGCAGCGCTAAATGGCGCGGACTAGTTGTCGAGGGTTACAAGCTTGTGTGCGATGGCGAAGAGCGCGAGTTCGAGGCGGGTGGAGACGCCGGTCTTGTCGAAGATATTTGAGAGATGGCGCTTCACGGTCTCTTCGCTGATGGAGAACTGCTTGGCGACGTCCTTGTTGCTGCAGCCTTCGACGATGCAGGTAACGACTTCGAGCTCGCGAGGGGTAAGGCCGTAGGTCTTCTTCTCGGGGGCGGCTGCGGCCTGCTTCATCAGCTCATTGAGCGCGGCAACGAGATTGACGACACGCTCGCCGCCGATCCAGTAGTCGCCTGAGAGCACGGCGCGCATGGACTTCGAAAGGTCGCCGGCGACGGCATCTTTGAGAACGATCCCGCGAGCGCCGATCTGCAGAGCTTCGATGATCTGCTGGGTGGAGATGGTGCTGGTGAGCATGATGATCTTGACCCGGGGCGACTTGCTCATGATGGCGCGCAGAGCTTCGAGGCCCGGGCAGGCGGGGCATCTGAACGTCGAGCAGAAGGATGTCGGGCTCGAGCTCGAGAGTCTCAGTGATGGCGATATCACCGTCCTCCGCTTCGCCGACGACTTCGAATCCGGGCTCGCTCTCAAGCATGTTCTTCACGCCGAAACGGACCACCGGATGGTCGTCTGCGACGACGACTCGTATGGGCGCTACCGCATTGGTGGCGGTGTCGGCGGACTTCTTCACGGTTTCCTTCATGCGTGGTTCTCCTTGTGGCTTCGACAGTTACGCTGTGGTCGGTTCAGCTTTGTGTGCCAACAGCATACGCTCCACCCTATCGCAAGCGACGAGGAATTCATCGAGCGTAGCTACATAATCAGCAGTTATACCCCGGCCTTCCATTGTGGATGCAATAGTTTGCAGCTCGACGGCACCGACCATGCCGGTGCCTCCTTTGATGGCGTGCGCCTCGCGGCGGTAAGTGGAATCATCTCCACGGACTGCGGCTTCACGCATTGCGGCCACACGCTTTTTGGTATCGGTGAGACAGAAAGCGTAAAGCTGATCGACCCGCTCCGGCTTCATGGAACTCGCAAGCTTCTCATAAACAGTTTTGTCCAGCACGGTTGCAGTTTGGCGAATGGGCTGGTTCGGAGCGGGCGCAGGGTTTCCGGAGAGGATCGCCGCAAGGGCTTGAACTGAAAAGGGCTTTAGAAGGAAAGCGTCATAACCCTCTAGTTCGCCGGCGCCGAAGAGGCTTGCGCTGATAGCGATCAGGCGAGAGGAGCGACCGCAGGCATTACGGAGCTTTAGGGCGAGGGGGGCGCCACGAAGCCCGGGCATTTGCATATCTGCAAGGACGGCGTCGGGCACTTCTTGGCGGATGAGTTCGAGGGCAGCCTCGCCGGATTCTGCGGTTTCAACCTCATAGCCTTCGCGCGAGAGCAGAAGCTGAAGCAGCTCGCGACTCAGGGCGTCATCGTCGATTATGAGGATGCGGAAAGGCACCTTGTCGGGCATGTTGGCAAAGAGTATCAGAGAGCAGCCGATCGTGGTTTTTCGAAGCCACTTGCGTTATGAAGGCGGTACATTAGTTTCCATGGGTCCGGAGGACGTTCCGCAGCAGGGTGGTTCCGCCGGTGTCGAGGCAGAGTTACGTCTGCTGGTCGGGCGAGTGGACGCGCTGGAACGGGAGCTCGCCGCGATGCGTGTCGCTGCTCCGGCGGCAGCCTCTCCTCCACCTCCCAAGCCGACGTCTACGCTAGCAAACGTCGTTGTGCAGAAATCTTTGACGGATGTTGATGCAGGTTTGACGGCCTCTTCTCCAGCCACGCCGCCACTCCGGAAATCCTCACCAACGCCATCAGCTTCGCTAGAAAGCAGGCTAGGCGCGCAAGTCTTCAATCGCATAGGAATCATTGCCGTGCTTTTTGGAGCGGCATTGGGGCTGAAGCTGGCGATTGATAATCATTGGATTGGCCCTGTAGGTCGTATTCTGATCGGTTTGGCGGCGGGAGCGGGAATCATTGTTTGGTCGGAACGCTTCCGCAGTAAGGGATTTTCAGCGTTCTCCTATTCGTTGAAAGCTGTTGGTACCGGTGTGTTGTATCTATCGCTTTGGGCAGCCTTTCAGCTGTATCATCTGCTGCCGCCTGCCGCGGCACTGGGAGGGATGATCCTGGTTACGGCTTGGAATGCCTACATGGCATGGGCGCAGGACGCCGAATTGCTTGCTGCCTACGCCGTGGCGGGCGGCCTGGCCACACCACTGTTGCTTTCTACTGGCGGGAACCACGAGATATTTCTTTTCACGTATCTGCTGGCGATCGGCGTCGCGACAGTTGTGCTGGTTCGCGTAAAGCCGTGGCAGCGCTTGTTGCTCGGCGTGTTTCCGGCAACGGTGATGTACTTTATCGGCTGGTACTCGAAGTTCTACGCAGAACCGGCATTCGCGGTGACGACTATTTTTATAGGGCTCTTCTTTATTGTTTTTGCCAGCGTACCGTTGGATGTTTCGGCGCATGGCGAGAATGCTTCTTCAGGACACATGCGCTCGTTGGGGAGGATGGCAACAGAGATTCTACTTCCGTTGGGAAACGCGGCATTTGTTTCGCTGGCTTTCTATTCGGTGTTACAGGACTCCGACCGGCACTGGTTCCTGCCTTGGATGATGCTGATTCTTGCGGCGATTTATCTGCTGATTACGCGGATGCCGCAGACGCCGGTTCCAGCGGCGATGCATCTTTCACTGGCAGTCGTGTTTCTTACGATTGCGATACCGCTGAAGGCTTCGGGTCACTGGATTACCGTGGCATGGCTGGTAGAGGGCGTAGCGTTGCTATGGGTGGCGGCGCGGGTTGCTGCGGCACACGCCAGTGCGGCTACGGGCTCATCGCTGACGAATCCCAGCAGGTTGTTGCGCTGGCTCTCGGCGGGATCGTTCGTGTTGGGATTGGGTGGTTTGATCGCAATGCCGATGTGGTTTGGGTCAGGAGTCGTGGACTCGATTTTTAACCATAATGTGTGCGACTGCTTTGATTGGTGTAGGGGCGTTCGGGGGAGCAGCGTGGCTGGCACTGCGCACGAGGATTGGGGATCGCGCTGCGTGGCCAGCCTGGTCGCAGTTCGCCTTTATCGCGATGGTCGCAGTGGACGTGATTGCTATGCTACTTGGCCTGCGAGAGATCGCCAGTTCCCGGTATGGCATCCAGCCCCATGTGCCGTTTGTGAGTGCGGATTTCGGTATGGCGCTGCTGTGTATCACAATTCTTTTCGGCGTTACTTACGCTTCCCGGCGAATCTCTTGGAATGATGAAGGGGCCTCTCTGTGGGGCCAGCTATCGGGTAGCACAGTGATTGCAATCAACATGGTTGCTCTGCTCTCAGGCGTTCGCGAGATTGAAGCGTTGTGGCAAGGTTCTTCGTCGAATCCTGACGCACAGTTGCAGCAGGCTCTCGCTGTCTCTGCATTCTTGATGGGCTATGGGGCTATTCTGCTGGCAATCGGGTTTTGGAGGCGTACGGCCTTCATTCGCTGGCAGGCGCTTATTTTGTTGGTTTTCACGATTGGCAAGACGTTTCTGTATGACATGCGCAATCTGAGCCAGGGTTATCGCGTCATGAGCTTTCTTGGTTTAGGCGCGCTGTTGATGACTGTCAGTTTTGCTTATCAGAAGGACTGGCTCGCGCTGCGCGACACACAATCTGCTCGCGACCAGTCGACAGCGGATACAGGATCTGAACGGTGAAGCTTTTACTCGCCCTTTTCGTCTTTATGTTTTGGCAGGCCGGCTCGCGTGTGATTTCCGTTGAGACGGCTGAGCGCCAGTACTTTCGCTATCAGCGCGCGATAGTGCCTACTGCGATGGGGCAGAATTGCGTGGTCCTCGATGCGTCGACGTTTTCGCACGCATCAGCAGCGCTCAAGGACCTCCGATTATTTCCTCAGACAGCAGCGGCGCGTGAGATTCCATATGCCGTTACGCTGAGCGAGCCCATGCAGCCTGACTCTGAACGGGGCCATGTGATCAACCTGGGAGTTCGTGGACGCGCGATTGTCTTTGATCTGGTAATGCCGCAGCGTCCTTATACGGATGTTGTGCTTGATCTGGACGGCAGGGATTTCATAGCAACGGCGGTCGTCACGGGCATGAATGATTTGGGGGATTTGCCGGGTACTCGGTTGGGCGAGTTTACTCTGTTCGATCTGACATCGCAGCATCTCTCGCGCAGCACTACGCTTCCGTTGCAGGAGTCGAGCTTTCGCTATATGCATGTTGAGCTTACCGTCACCTCAGTGCACGAAGCTACAAGCACACGGTTTTTGCCAGCGATGGTGCGCGACGTTTCTGTTCCACCGAGCCGCGAGGCACAGACGGTGTTTGCGCTGACGGCGGAGACGAAGACGATCACGCAGCGCGGACGCCAGACGATTGCAAGCTTTACGCTGCCAGAGCGAGTGCCGGCGGAGCGTGTGAGCTTTGTGCTTGCACCGGAGTTCAGGGGTAACTTCAGCCGCGACGTGGTGATTACCGATCATTCGGAGGGAGCCTCTACGTCCGCAGGTGAGACGATCTACGGCAATATTTTTCGGGTGCGGCTGAACCAGGCCGGGCATGAGATTCGCCAACAACAGTTGAGTATTCTGGCGACTCAGGGCTCGAACTTACAGAGCTCGGCGCAGGTTGAGATTGCGGTGAACAACGGCGATGATGTACCGCTGCCCATAACGGCTGTGCGGCTTGAGATGCGTGAACGCAAACTGTGCTTCGATGCTTCATCACTGGCGCCGGTCACGCTCTTTTACGGAGATGCCGCGTTGGCAGCGCCTCAGTACGACTATGCACGAACATTCTCAGGCGCAGGCGTGACCCACGTTGCGCAGATGGGAGTTGAGCAAGAGAATCCTGTTTATTCGTCGCGGCCAGACACAAGGGCCGCAATGGAGCGGCACCCGGGGCTTGTATGGGTGATCTTCCTTGCAGTGATCTTCGTGCTTGCTGTTGTCGCGATCCGCTCGACGCGCCACCTCAGCGAATAGCCGCGTCTACCTCGCTGATCCAGTTGGGAGACTTGAGTAGTTCGCGGGGCTTCGAGCCATCGGCCGGGCCGACGAGGCCATCGTTGTACATAAGGTCGATGAGGTGCGCGGCGCGGCCGTAACCGATGCGGAGTCGGCGCTGTAGGAGCGAGGTGGACGCTTTGCCGAACTCGAAGACCAGGCGGACTGCGTCGTCGTACATGGGGTCGTTGTCGTCGCCGTCCGAACTGCCGCCCTCGGCGTCGCGACCGGCTTCGTCCTTTGGGCCTTCGAGGAAGCCGTGGACGTATTCGGCTTCGCCCTGTGCCTTCCAGAATTCAGTGACGGCGGAGATCTCCTTCTCAGTGACGAAGGGCGCGTGAACGCGCTGCACACGGCTGGTTCCAGGGGGAAGATAGAGCATGTCGCCGCGACCCAGAAGGCTCTCGGCTCCGTTGGAGTCGATGATGGTGCGGGAGTCGACCTTGGTGGCAAGGCGGAAGCTCATACGGGTAGGTACGTTGGCCTTGATTAGGCCGGTGATGACATCGACAGAAGGTCGCTGTGTTGCCAGTACGAGGTGGATTCCGACGGCGCGTGCCATCTGGGCGAGCCGCGTGATCGCTTCTTCGACGTTGGAACGGTCGAGCATCATCAGGTCAGCAAGCTCGTCGATGATGATCATGATGTAGGGAAGCGGTTCCTGGTTAACGTCCTCAAAGAGGTGACCGCTTCCGTTGTCGAAGAGTTTGTTGAACTGATCGATGTTGCGGACGTGGTTAGCGGCAAGTAGCTTCAGGCGGCGTTCCATCTCACGAACGGCGTTGCGGAGTGCGTTGGCGGCGAGTTTGGCCTCAGTGATGATGGGCGTGAAGAGATGGGGAATTCCCTCGTACATGCCGAGTTCGACGCGCTTGGGATCGACGAGAATCATGCGTACCTGCTCTGGCGTGGACTTGAACAGCACACTCATGATCATGGCGTTGATCGCGACAGACTTGCCGGAGCCGGTGGAGCCGGCGATGAGTACGTGCGGCATGGAGGCGAGGTCGGCGGTGACGATGCGACCATTGATGTCCTTGCCGAGGGCAATCGCAAGGCGTGACTTCGACTGTGCGAAACTTTCGCATTCGACGACGTCACGCAGCCAGATGGTTTCGCGTTCGGAGTTGGGTACCTGAATGCCTACGGTTGATTTGCCGGCCATCCGTTCGATGAGGATGCTCTCGGCGGCCATGGCGAGGCAAAGGTCGTCGGCGAGTCCGGTGACGCGCGAGTACTTTACGCCGGCTTCGGGCTTGAACTCGAAGGTGGTGACGACGGGGCCCGGGTTGATCTGCGTAACCTGGCCGTCGACGTCAAATTCCGCGCACTTCTCTACCAGTACGCGGGCCTCTTCGCGAAGGGCGTCCTCGCGCACGGTCGTGTGCTCTTCGCTGCGATAGAGCAGGGAAGAGGGAGGCAACTTGTAGCCGCGTACGCTCTTGGGAATAATGGCGACGGCTTTGATATCAGCGTCGGCGCGCCTGCCGAAGGAGATGCCGTCTTCCGGCGCAGCCGCAGTGGCAGCGATAGGCTGAAGCGGCTCCGCGACTTTCTTTGAACGGGTTTGCGCGGTTTCACGAATTGCCACCGGCGCTGCAGCTGCGGGCTCGTTGTCTGGGCGCAACGTGAAGTTCGACGCGTCGTCGATTGCCCGTACTGGAGAAGCTGCCTTTGCCAAAGCTTCAGCGAAGGGTGCGGCTGCAGCGGTTGCAGTGCTTAGAGGGGTGACTGGTGGTGCGTCAACCAGAGTGCGGGGCATCGTCCTCCACATGGAGGCTTCGGGTACAGCTGAGACGGGTTCGTCAGACGGCGCAATCGGGGCGGCTTGCTTTCGGCGGCCCAACCAACCGAAGAGACTGCCGAGGAGTGTCGGGCTTGGCTCGGTAAGTTGTGCCTCGGCCTCGCGCGCCTTGCGCTCGACGATCTCATGCTCGAGTTGCGCTCGCATTTCGGCACGTTCCCGCTTAGTGCCGAACTCCTCGAGGGGAAGGTTGGCGCCACGCCGGCTCTCTCGCCACGTCGACCAGCGTTCCCACATCCGCTGAGCAAAGCCGAAGCGCATTGTCGCCCATTCACGCGCCGTATTGAAGGTAAACGTTGTTGCGAGATAGAGCGAGAGGGCCACCATGAGTCCGAGCACAATCGTAGCGCCGGGGAGGTTTAGATATGCAATCAGCATATCGGCGAGAAGACGACCAGTCGTTCCTGCAATCGGAAGGGCGCCGCGCCATTGAAGATGACCGGGAAGGAGAGCAATAGCTGCTGGTCCAAAGACCACCCACATGGCCAATCCGACGGCCTTGGCTGCGGGCGAGCCTGCGGGACGCGACATCATCCAGCAGATGCCTAGCCTGCCGAGAACCAGGGGGAGAAAGAATGCGGCGATGCCGATCATCTGAAGCATCGCATCCGCGATGTACGCACCTGTGATTCCGGTCCAGTTGTGTGCAGGGCGCCCTGACGTATAGCCACCGACTGTGTTGAAGGAACGATCGGTGGGGGTATAGCTCACGAGCGCCAAGAGCAGCAGCGCCGCGCCTACCAAAACCGTCAGACCGATGATTTCATTGAGGCGGCGGTTGCGGGTGGGGGTCGAGACGAGTCTAAGAGTCTTCATCAGGGGTGCGCGCAGCCTCTCCTATGCCGGGGGCAACCTCCGTGCCGGCCGGAGCAATTGCCACCGAGGCTGTAAACCACCAGAGCACCTCCGATTATCCCAGACCATGTATATGGGTCGGGAAACAAATGGCTGCGGGTATCCGGATGCAAACCTATGCGAAGAGCGTGCATCTATCCTGATAACTTCCCGCCAGGGGAACATACCTGGCGGCCCTTAGTATCCGGTTGGCAGGGGCGCGGGATTTTCGCGATTTCTCCTGCTTGCCACTGGCGAAGGAGAATCGCTGACAGCCAGTGGACCCTGCCCCAACTGGACTCACCAAATTCATTTCATATGAGGGATGTATGGCTACCGATACCGCGAAGCTGCACGAGATGGAGCGCGCTCTGAAATCGCTGATCAACACTTTGCAGGACAGCCAGAAAGGGTTCGCCGAGATCGGCGAGCACCTGAAAGACGAGACGTTAAAGCGTTATTTTCTTGCGGAGTCGTTAAAGCGAGCCCAGTTCCGAGGCGATCTTGAAGAGATTCTGCATCAAAGCGGGGTGCACGATATCAATGAATCCGGCACTACTGCGGGTACGCTCCATAGAGCGTGGGGGGATATTAAGGCGAAGCTTGGCGCCGGTGACCATTCATTACTGGCCACTGCGGAACAAGGCGAGGATGAGGCCAAGAGTGCCTATGCCGACGCGATGCAGCAAGATCTTCCGCTTCCTGTTCGCCAGCTACTTGCCGAGCAGCAGGATCATGTTCTTACTTCGCACGACTATGTGCGTGATCAGCGGGATGCGTTGGCGTCGAAATAGGCTGTGGAGTGTTTACAAAGGGGAAAGGCGTGAGGCCTTTCCCCTTTGTGTTTTAGTAACCGATGTGGTGCAGATAGAAAACCACGGCTGAGGCAGCGAGGCAGTAGATTCCGAACAGATACCACCGGCCTTGTTCAAGCCATGAACTAAGCCATCTCAGTGCTACCAGCCCTGCGCCAAACGCGAGGACGGCTCCTAACAGGCTCGTTACAACGCTGCCGTGCAGATCGATGGGAGCGTTGGTGGCGGCCGCCTCATGCGAGGCCTTCATTAGCCGCATGACTTCGCGAAGGACTACGGGGGGCGTCAGCACCACGGCCAAGGCGAAGCTGAACCGCTCCGCGCGTTCCTTGCTTGCATCGGCGAGCATGCCGGTTGATATGGTTGCTCCAGAGCGTGAGAAGCCTCGGAACGGCAGGCAGAGCCCTTGCACAGCGCCCATCCATCCCGCCTGCCCCATGGTTACGCTGTTGCCGTAGACCTGTTGAACTGCCTGACCTTTTCGCTCGCGCAAACCGGCAATAAGAATGAGTACGCCCGCAGCGAAGAGTGCGGGTGCGATGAGATCAAGGCGCCCGAAGAGATCCTCGATTTCAGCCTTCGGCAGGCCCTTGAACATCGTTTTTTCGATGCCTTCCTTGATGGCGTAGCCGATGATGCCTGTCAGCATGGTCGCCCAGATGATACGGATGGCAAAGCGCTTGAATGCGTCTGCGCTGGAGAAGTAAGTCCGCTTCCACTGCTTCCAGAAGTATGCGATTACGGCAAACATGGTGCCGGTATGCAGCATCACGAGCAGCAGCGTCATCTGCGGCGATGTGGGATCGAGTCCCATCAATTTTTCGGCAACTACGACGTGGGCGGAGCTGGAGACGGGGAGCAGCTCTGCGAGACCCTGCACTATAGCAAGTATGACGACCTTCAGGATTGGCATGACTTTATGCTACATGCTGTCGCTGAAGGGATTGTGAAGGTAGCAGCGAGTGATTATCAGGCGAGAACCTTCTCAAATACGAGCGAGGTTTTAGTGTGGGTAAATCCTTCGCGCAGGTAGAAGCGATGTGCGCCATCACGAGTCGACCTTGAGGTGACTCGGACGATGGAAACCTGCTGACGACGGGCCCATTGCTCCACTTCGGTGCATAGACGTTTACCAACTCCGAGTGAACGGACGCTGTCTTTGACCACGAGGCCGGTGATAAGGGCGTGCGGAGCGGACTGGAGATGGCGAACCACCTCAGTCTCGACCCAGCCGATAACTTCATCGCCTCGGCATGCGACTAACACCGCATGGCCTTCGCGAAGGGGAAGAATGTCGCGAATGCGTGAGCTCATTTCTGCGGTTGAGGCCTTGTAACCAAGCTGGCCACTCAGCTCTGCGATGCTGTCGGCATCGGCGAGAGTTATGTCTCGCACCGTCAGATTGTGTGTCTCAGTCGCGATCATTTCCATAGATGGCGATCCCTTGCTGAACTTTAAAAGCGACGCTGGTGGCACGGGCTGTGTAGTCTGACTGGGGGAATTTGGCTTTCAGTTCCTGCGCCAGCGATTGTGTACGCCCAGCCGCGGCATCGGCCTTTTTCTTATTCTCTTCGACCGTGTACATCGTTACGACGACGGCCTCACGGTAGGTTGCGTTATAGAGGGCTTCAGGCGTCATAGGGCCATCAGGATACTGCTGCGCATACTTTTCATACAGGCCCGCTTCCATCTCGGGACACTTAGGGAGGCCCTGCCAGTCTCCGCACAGCTTGTTATCGAGCATCCTGTACGCAGCCATTGCCGCGTATTTGCTGCCGGGGAAACCCTTAATGAGTCTTTTCATCTCGCCGTCGTAGAGCTGAGGTCTCAATCCTGCGTCTTGCTCCTTGGCCGAGGGAAGTGTGCTGATGTCTACTTTGTTAAGTTGCCAGCGGATGTCCGCGGAACGCCATGCGGCTTCCGGCGCGAGCGGCAGATTGCGGGAAGTACTCTGCTACACGCCGGTAGAGGAGGTGCGAAGCCATAGCTGCTCCCTTCGGAGCATTTGGCCTGGAGGCTGCATCCTCAAGGTTTGCCGCAGCGCCATACAGGATTGCATCGCCGCCCGGTGTCGCGGCGTTCACTACGCCCTTGTCACGAACCCAACCTGACACGGGTTGTGGGGCAGCTTCATCGCCGAACTCGGGCTTGTCTTCCACGTCTTCCTGCACGTCGGTATTTGCGAAGACCTTCACCCACGGACCACTACGCTCGACCACGACAACCTCATGACCCGGAGTTACAAGCGAGACCTTCTGCGAATCAGGGTCGGCAGCGATGTAGACGACAGCATCGTGCAAGACTGTGGCGCGCGCGGCGCGGTCATAGCCAGCAGCGTTCTTTTTCTGCCCCCAAAGAGGGGATGGCCCCAACAGGAGGGCCAAAACCAGGACAGAGCATCGCAACCGATCGATTTGCATAGACGAAATATTAGACGGAATACCCGAAGATGCGGGAGCGGTCTTTAAGCGTTTGCCTCGGAGGCTATCTGGCTCATGAGCTTTTCGCGCAACGCCGGCTCGAGGTTTCCGCCGCTCAACACGACTGCGACCTTCTGTGCCTTTGGCAGTTCGTGAGCGTGAAACAACGCTGCGGCGAGCGAGACAGCTCCGCTGGGCTCTGCAACGAGCTTGGTCGCAGTGAGGACGACTCGTAAAGTCGCGTAGATCTCGTCTTCCGTAACTGTGACGATTCCGTCAACGTGCCGCAGGACATGCGCGAAGTTCAGCACGCCGAGGCTCTGGGTCCGAAGGCCGTCGCCGACCGTCCGCACGGTTTTTTCAGCGGGCCATTCGACGAGTGTCTTCGAGTAGAAGCTCTCTTTTGCGTCGGCTGCCAGCTCCGGTTCGGCTCCCCACACCTTCACGTCAGGTGAAGCCAGACCTTCCTGCGAGGCGAGCTTGACCGCAGTGGCTACGCCGCTCAGCAAGCCACCTCCGCTTACTGGAGCGATCACCAGGTCTACGTCCGGCAGTTGCTCGACGATCTCGAGGCCGCAGGTCGCCTGGCCCGCAACGATCTCCTTAGCGTCGTAGGGCGGGATCATGGCATAGCCGAATTTTGCCACCAGCTCTTCTGCCTTCATCCGTCGCTCCGATGAAGCGGGACCCACCTCGACAATCTCGGCGCCCAGCGCTTTGGTCGCCGCCTTTTTGACTTGGGGTGCGTTTGAGGGCATTACGATGACAGCCTTTGCCCCGAGAGCACGCGCTGCGTAGGCGACGCCTTGGGCATGGTTGCCACTGGAGTACGTAATCACTCCGCGTGAGCGCGCCTCAGAGGTTAGCTGCGAGACCATGTTGTAGGCCCCGCGGAGCTTGAAGCTGCCGATGGGCTGCTCGCTCTCGGCTTTGATGTAGAGGTCGAACTGAGGCTCGGGAAGGCCGGCCATTTGCATCCGCGCCCGCTCCAGGCGATAGAGAGGTGTTCGCACGGCTACGCCGTTGATCCGCTCCTTGGCGGCACGTATCTCGTCCAGGGTTACAAACTCGCTCATGCAGCCATGATAAATGGGAGGTGGAAAAGTGTCAGAAGACCCGGCCGAGCCCGAAGTACCACTTGCGATGGTCGCTGTCGCCGATGCTTAGACCGGCAAATACGGGGCCGAACAGCGTCTTGATAACGACGACCCCCGTGACATCGTTCGGCAATGTTGGTGTCTGAGCGTTGGCTCCATACATCTTGCCGATTTCATAGAGACCGCCAGCATAGATCGTGTCTGCGAACACGGGATTAAGTTGTGCCAAGCGATACAGGTAACCGACCTGCCCAAGGAAGTAATCAGTCCCAAGGAGCTCATTTCTAGAGTAGGCGCTTAACCGCAAAGGGCCGCCTAACGTCAATCCGGCCAGTCCCAGATTGTCGGCTTGGAAGCTCGTGCCACCTTCGCCGGCCGTTATCAAAATTCCTTTACGTCGTATCGGAATGAAATGCTCGAGGCGCCCAGTAAACTGCGAGTAACCGCCTGAGGCGTTCGGCCGCTCAGTGTAGTAGTTGTAGAGCATCGATACCAACGTTCCCTTGGTAGGCACCATGTAGTCGTCTTGGCCGAAATATTGAAACTTCACCTTGGTGACGAAGGGCTGTATGGTGAAATCCAGCGGGACAGCCGTGCCGATGGTGCGTCGTTGACTGAACCACTGGAAGTCTTCGCCAATGCGCAGCTCGGTTCGGGCATTGAATAGATAACCAAGATCGGCGCCGAGTCCGTTCCGTTTTTCTTTATACTCTTCCAACTGCTGCTCACCCTGGAAGTAAGGGTTTACCTGATGTACGAGGTAAGCATGCGGTGCGACGAAAGCTCGCGAACCTGCTTTCAGCGGTTTGAAGAGCTCCGCTCTTAGTCCCGCCGGTTGGCCCACAAATCCATCCAGGCGAAGCTCCGAACCCGGCCCCACGAGGTTATAAAAGGTCGCTCGCAAGCCGATGCCAAGCTGGATATTGTTCGAGTCATTAGCCAGGATCGTCAGGCCGAAGTTCATAAACGGTGGCCCGTAGTCCTTGTTGCGCGGACGTATCAGCAGGCCCGGCTTACTATTGCGCTCGACGATGTTGTAGTTGATGGTGGAGTACAGCCCTGTGCCCTGAAGGTCGGCGATGCTCTTCTCAATCTGATCAGGGTTGATCGGCCTGTTGATGAACTTCTCAAACCGTGCGTTGATGTCACCCTGCTGCATTCCCGTGATTCCGTAGATTTCGACAAACTGCGGCGTCGGGATCTTCGTTCTGCGCCTCGCCTGACGTTGCGCTATATATGCTTCCCAGTCGGCATCGTTCAGCGCATACTTCTCGAGTTCAGGAGCCATCAATTGTGCGGCCTTGTAGCCCAAAGGAATAATCTCTTCGCTTCTGGAGAACTCAAGGCTGCCGAACTTACTTACGTCAGAAGAGACCACTACATCTGAGTTTTTTAGACTATTCACCTCGTTGGCCGCGACCATGATCGAGATGTTGCGTCCTGCAACTCCAGTCAACGAACCAAGGCTTGCTGGATTTGGCGGCCCTCCATTCAGATATGACGAGATCACAATCTGCGCGCCCATCGAACGCGCTACGTCTACGGGAAGATTGTCGACAGCGCCGCCGTCGGAGTAGATCTCATTACCGTGGTGGACGGGCGAGAATACACCGGGAATCGACATCGTGGCTCTCAATGCCTGAGCCAGCGAACCGTCTTCAAAGACGTGTGGCTGTCCGGTTGTAATCTCAGTGGCAACGCAGCGGAAGGGAATCGGCAGATCGTTAAAGCTCTTTAGATCCCAGTAGGGGAGCATCGTTCGATCGAAGAGCAGGCCAACCGCTGCTCCCGTGTTCAGGCCGCTGGGTAGGCTGAAGCCATGCTTTAAACCAAACTCCAGCCGGTTTGGGAAGGCCAGTTTGTCTTCCTTGCGGCGATAACTCATTGCCTGAAACGGAGTTTGTCCGCTCAGCATCGTTTGCCAGTCGATCCGCTTTACAAACTCCTTGATCTCTTCGGGGCCCAGACCTGACGCAGTAGAGCCCACCTACAAGTCCACCCATGCTTGTGCCGGCGACGTAATCGACCGGGACGTGATGCTCCTCCATCCACTGGATTACGCCGATGTGAGCAAATCCCAGAGCTCCGCCACCTTCGAACACCAGTCCGACCTTCTGTCTTCCTGTGGTTGCAGGAGGAGGAGGCGTCGTCTTCTGCGCCGTGGTGGTTGTCTGTTGGTCGTTCTGTTGTGCGACTGCCGTGACGCTCAACGCTCCGATTGTGCCCACCAGAGTCAGAATGAGGCTGCGGCAAAGTGCAAGATTCAACATACGATCACCTGCGTTCGCGTGGGCCTTTGTTTGTTCCGGAATTCTGCCGTTCCTTCCGGTTTTTACGAGGGTTTGTTGGCTCGCACCTCGATCTTACGCTCGTTGAGGCCGGTTTCCCCGCGCCCGTACCCTAAATGGCAACTGCCAGTTTCGGTGTGCATCGCAAAGAAAAGACGCCCAGCGGGGCGCCTAATTCCCAAATATGTACTCGCGTCAGATTTCGAGAATCACTGGCATGATGAGCGGTCGCCGACTTGTGCTCTTCTGAATGAACCGCTTCAGGTCAGTTCGGATCTTCTCTTTGATGACTCCGTAGTCGGCCTTTTCTTCACTCGATGATCCATCGAGTGTCCTCTGCACTACCTGCCGTGCCTCTGCGATCAGACTTTCTTCGGGCACCGCCATGCCGCGCATGACGATCTCCGGAAGATTCTCGAGCTTCCCGGTGTTCTTGTTGATCGCGATGATCGGCAGGACGATGCCGTCTTCGCTCAAGTGCTTTCGATCGCGGATTATCAGATCCTCGACCACATCCGAAGCTGCGCCGCCGGAATCGATGCAGACGCGCCCTACAGTCACCTTGCCGGTCTTCGTTGCCGAATTCCGATCTATTTCCAGGACATCGCCATCTTCCAACAGGATCGCCTTCTCGATGAGACCCATCGACGAGGCCAATTCTACGTGCCGCTTCAGGTGTCGGTAGTCGCCGTGGATAGGAACAAAGAACTTCGGCCGGACAAGGTTAATCATCAGGCGCAATTCTTCCTGGCTGCCGTGACCGCTTACGTGAATTAGCCCTGAGGCGCCGTCGTCGTAGATCACCTTTGCGTCGCGCCGCTCGAGATGATCGATGACCCGATAGATCGACTTCTCATTGCCAGGGATGACACGCGAGCTCATCAGAACGGTGTCTCCGGCCTCAATGTGGGCGAATTTGTGGTTGTTCACCGCCGCGCGGCTAAGTGCGCTCATCGGTTCGCCCTGAGTGCCTGTAATCATGATGCACAGCTTGTCGGCGGCGAAGTCCTTGATCTGCCCGGGATTGATGATCAAGCCGGGCGCGGGTTCGAGATATCCGAGGTCCTGCGCGATCTCGGTGGAATTATCCAGCGATCGGCCGATGATTGCGACCTTACGGCCGTGCTCTGCTGCAAGTTCCATGGCGAGGCGGATGCGGTGAATCGAAGAAGAAAAGCAACTGAAGAAAAGCTTCTTTGTTGTCTGCCCGAAGATTTCGTCCAGGCGAGGTCGAACGGCCTTTTCGCTGGGGGTATATCCGCGACGGTCAACGTTGGTAGAGTCCTGCAAAAGCGCTAATACGCCCTGCTTGCCCAACTCTGCAAAGGCCTGCAGATCGAATGGCTGTCCGTCTGTAGGGGAGAGGTCAACCTTGAAGTCGCCCGTGTGCAGTACTACGCCAACCGGCGTGTGAATAGCCAGCGCTACGCAGTCAACGAGTGAATGGGTCACTCGGATGGGCATGATTGAAAAGGGCCCCAGCGTTATACGGTGGCCGGGGACGATCTCATTGAGCTCGGCGTCGTCGAGGAGATTGTGCTCTTCGAGCTTGCCTTCGACAAAGGCGAGAGTGAATTCCGTGCCGAAGACGGGAACGTTGAGTTCGGACAGAATCCAAGGCAGGCCGCCGATGTGGTCTTCGTGGCCATGTGTGAGGACGATTCCGCGCACCTTGTCGCGGTTCTCCGTCAGGTAGCTGATGTCCGGGACGACGATGTCGACACCCAGCAACTCTTCTTCAGGGAACATCAGGCCTGCATCGATGACGAGAATGTCATCTTGCCAGCGGAGGGCCATGCAGTTCATCCCGAACTCGCCCAACCCACCCAGCGGAATCAGCTTCAATTTGTCTTGTGCCATGAATCTTTAATCTTAGCAGCAAGGCCGAAAGGTCATCGGAGCACGTCCTCGAGCACGAGCGAAAGCTCTGTCTTCTCATCGCGATACTTCACGATGACCGGAGCCGCAACGCTCAGTCCCCACTCCGCCCCTTTGCCCTTGGTGACTGCGCGTGATCCCGGAACAACAACCGCGCCCTCTGGAATCACCAGCGGCGACTCGGCCGTCGCTTTGTAGATTTCGCCTTTGACGAGGTCATAGACGGGAGTTCCGCGCGTCAATACAGTTCCGGCTGCGATTACCGCACGCTTGCGGACGATGGTGCCCTCGTAAACACCCGTATTGCCGCCCACCAGAGCATCGTCCTCAATGATGACGGGGCTGGCGTTTACTGGTTCCAGAACGCCGCCGATCTGCGCGGCAGCGCTGAGGTGTACACGTTTGCCGATTTGCGCACAGCTGCCTACGAGAGCGTGAGAGTCGACCATCGTGCCTTCGTCCACATAGGCACCTACGTTCACGTACGCTGGTGGCATCACAACAACGCCTTTTGAGAGGTAGGCTCCGCTACGGATGCTCGATCCGCCCGGCACGACTCGAACGCCATCGGTTGCACCAAACCGCCGTGCCGGGTATGTGGCTTTGTCTACGAAGCGGAAACCATCAGGGCAGCCCATCTCGACCATCTGGCCCAATCGGAAGCCCAATAGAATTCCACGTTTCACCCACGCGTTTACACGCCAACCGAGGGGAAGAGAAGCATCTGGCTCAGCTGAACGCAGTGTGCCCGACTCGAGTGCTTCTCTCAGCTCAAAGAATGCCGTCTCCGCGTCCTTGTTCCCAACGGCCTCTGCGCCCTGCGCAAACCAATGCTCAATCTTTTCCTGCAATGAACCGTTCAAACTCACTTATCACCTTTCTAATCAAATCCAGAGTGGTTACGACGCTCGGCGCTCGGTAGATCTTCTGGAAGTCGCCTCGAGAAGCCCAAGCTCACTCACAAGCGCTTCGAGCTTCTTTCGAGTCGAATCACTGACGGGCACCATGGGTAGCCGAAGCAGATCATCGCCACGCCCGATCATCTTCAGCACCGCTTTTACTGGAGCGGGGCTTGCCTCCCAGAAGTGGGCGAGCATTAGCCGGAAATAGCGCTGGTTCACGCTACGGGCTGTAGCCCAGTCGCCATCCATCGCCGCGCGGACCATCGCGGACATCTCGGCCGGAATGACATTCGAGGCGACCGATACCAATCCGGCTCCGCCAAGTGCTATCACCGGAAGCGCAATCGAATCGTCTCCGGCAAAGACCTTGAAGCCTCGGGGAGCGGTTGTCGTCAGCTCGGTGATTTGCACGATGTTTCCGCTCGATTCTTTTACGCCGATTATGTTTGGGATCTCGGCGAGCCGCAACACCGTTGCTGGCTCAAGGTTCACGCCTGTACGGCCCGGGATGTTGTAGAGGAGGACCGGCATGTCTACGGCCTCAGCGATTGCGCGGAAGTGCTGATACTGCCCTTCCTGGCCGGGCTTGTTATAGTACGGGTTCGCAGTCAGGATGCCGGTAAGGCCTTTTACGCGCGCTAACTTCTTCGCTTTTTCGACCGCTTCGTGTGTGGAGTTGTTCGTGCATCCGCCAAAGACAGGCACGCGGCCAGCTGCGGCTTCGCAGGTCAGTTCCACGACACGCAGCCACTCCTGTTCGCTCAGCGTTGCTGCTTCGCCCGTTGTACCGCAGGGAATCAGAAATCCGATCCCACTCTCAATCTGCCATTGGACCAACGAACGGAGTGACGCCTCGTCCACGCCACCGTCCCCGCGAAAGGGAGTCACCAGCGCCGTTCCACAACCTCTCAATTCCATAGTGATTGCAAGTTTACAGCTTCCAGCCCGTGGATTTCGCTACCCCTTCGCGCCTTCCTTCAAAATCATCCGGGCAAGAAGAAGCCCCGGCAGATTGCCGGGGCTTTCACTTTACGTCGGTTCCGTTCAGGCGCGGTACAGTTCGGAAGGAACATGGAACTCAGGCATATGCAGCGAGGCACCGTTGACTGCGCCCGGAGGCATATCCATGCACTTCACGAATGCCGACTCGAACTTCGACATCTCCTGCTTGGTTCCAACGGTGACTCGCACATAGTTCGGCATCGCCGCCCATGTTCGACCGATTGCGACGTTCTCCTTCAGCATCGCTGCCTGGAATTCGCGGCCCGGACGTTTCACGTCGACCATGAACATGTTGGCCTGGGAGCCGGGAAGTGTCTTATAGCCATGCTTCTCAAGGAACTCCAGCGTCTCTGCGCGGATGTCCGTATTGATTTTGCGACGTAGCGGAACCAGGTCCTTGTCCTGCAGGCTGGCGCGTGCAGCGGCAGAGCTCGTAATGGAGATGCTAGCCAGGCTGCGGCTCGGTCCGGGAACCGTGCCGAGCTTCTGCAGCAGGTCCGGCCGCGCGACGGCAAAGCCAGCGCGGAGGCCTGCCATGCCGTAGATCTTCGAGAACGTCCGCATGACGATGATGTCCTTGTCGAGCGCCACCTGATCGATCACTGACTCATGATCCGAGAAGTGATGGTACGCCTCGTCTACGATTACAACCGAGCCCGCGGGCTTGTTGGCCAATAGCCAGAGGATGTCCTCGCGCGGGGTCATCGTGCCGGTAGGGTTGTTGGGATTCACGATGTAGTAGGCACCGGGCGAAGGATGCGCCTTAACCATTGCCTTTACGTCGTGCGCGTAGGTCGGGGTCAGCGGAACGGGGAACTTAGGGGCCTTCATGGTGTCGGCCGCGCGAGGTCCCTGCTCGTAGCTGGGGTCGCCGTAGACGAGGGGTTTATCGGGACCGATATTTGACATCAAGGCCAGGTCAAGCGGTCCGCCCGATCCAGGAAAGAGCGCTGAGTAACCCTTCTTCAGTCCGTAAATTTCGTTGAACGCGACCAGCGTCTTCATCGTTTCGTCGAAGTGGTAACGGCCACCAAGAGGAGCTGTGACAGTGATTGACTGCAGCGCCGACTGCGCCGGTCCAAGCGGATTCTCGTTCGAGCTGATGATGACGGTGTCAGCCGAAAGCTGCCGCATTTCGCCCATGTCCGCTCCGCCAAGCCCGCGGCGTCCGCCGCCCTGAGCCGGCAGGTGCTGCTCCCTGTTGAACCGCTGCCAATGCGGGGAAGGAGGCGGCCGTTGCAGAGGCTGCCCCAAGAATTCGCATAAAGGACCTGCGCGATACACCTGTGTGAATGCTGCTCATAAGGCTCTCCTCTTCGTCGCGTGAAAATACGCGAGATGGCGATTTGTGTAGACAGATGCGACTACGCAACGACAGGGAGTCGTGCGCTGACGGCGAAGATCGGCGATTCGAACTTGCCCTGCGGAGCGTCGCGGCCCGCGCAGTAATACCAATGTGAGGGGATTTACGGATACTGACGCATCAGCTCCGTAATGAGTTTCAATGTACAGCGAAAACCACCTCAGTGCACAAAAATCTTTGGCGGAATTGTAAAAACCTTCAAAATTATGAGGAAAACAGGGGGATTAGCTCCTATCTGTAACTAACGAAGGCGCAAAAAGCAGAAAAGCCCGGCGATCTCCGCCGAGCCATTTCTGCAAAACGATTGCTGCTTTGCCTACGTCCATGCTCCTTTACGCATCAGCGGCTCCGCAGTTCCCTCAGATGCGATGCCATCGACGTCCATATTCGCCGATCCGATCATCCAGTCGACATGGATCAGGCTCTCATTTGCTCCAAGCTTTGCCAATTCCGTGTTATCCATCTTCTCGCCGCCGACGATGCAGGTCGAATAGGCCTGGCCCAGCGCGATGTGGCTTGCAGCGTTCTCATCGAACAATGTGTTCCAGAAGAGGATTCCGCTTTGCGCGATTGGAGAGTTATGCGGCACGAGTGCGACCTCACCGAGGCGTCGAGCTCCATCGTCGGTCGAAATTAACCGATTCAGGACGTCCTCACCGGCAGTTGCCGTGGCCTCAACGATCTTCCCAGCCTCAAAGCGGACCGCTATGTTTTCAATGAGCGTACCCTGGTGTGAGAGTGGCTTTGAGGCTTTTACCACGCCGTCTACGCGGTCTTTGTGCGGGGTCGTGAAGCATTCCTCGGTGGGAATGTTTGGCTGGCAGTAAACACCATTTCCGGCCGTCGTTCCGCCGCCTGCCCATAGGTGATTATCGGCAAGGCCGACCCTGAGGTCCGTGGTTCCGTCGGCAGACTTGAAATGCAGGGCGGAGAAGCGTTTCGCGTTGAGCATGTCGACACGCTTTTTTAGGCGTTCGCCGTGTTCCTTCCATTCCTTAACGGGATCATCGACGTTGACCCGCGAGGAAGCAAAGATGGCTTCCCATAGCTTCGCAATCGCTACATCCTCTGGCTCGCCCGGAAAGACCAACTTTGCCCACTCAGGCGTTGCGGCCGCGACGATCGTCCAGTTGATCTCGTGTCGCGTAATCAACTCCATCGCCGGCTTGCCGGCCTTGGAGGCGGCGACGTTTGCGCGCGCAACTTTAGATGGATCCTGTTTTGCGAGTAGCGCAGGATTCGCTCCCGCGATCGCCAACCTTGCCGCACCGCTGCGGAAGCCGTTGGCGATGCCATCCTGCAGCCACGTCGGAGCGTAATCGAAGCTGGCATCCTGCGCATACTGGAACCTGGCCAGTACGCTAGGATCGTCTCCATAGAGGGTCGTCACTAGCAGCGCGCCAGCCTTATACGCTTGCTCGGTGATCTTGCGCGCTAATGGAAGGGCGTCCATAGGGGCAGACATAATTAGTTCCTGTCCCACTTTCAGATTCAGCCCAACCTTCACGGCGACTTCGGCCAGTCGATCCAGCTTCTCGTCAAGGGTCAGTTCTTCGAATTTCATCGCGACTGCTGTAGCAACACTCATCGAAAATCTCCTCACTCATTAGACGCCAAGCCGTCGATGGGACGTGGCGCAGGGCCTTACATTTGCGAATAGATGTCCTTGAAGTCGTAGCAGCCCCTGTGCGTGACGAGCCACTCAGCAGCCCGCACCGCGCCCTCCGCGAATCCGCGTCGCGAGTGCGCATCATGCGTCAGAATTAGCTTGTCCGCGTTGCCTTTTGCCTCAAGGACGTGCAGGCCGGCAGCATCGCCCTCGCGATGAGCCTTTATCGGAACGTTCTTAACGCCAGTAGCCGCCTCAACCACGCTGGCTAGCGTCAATGCAGTTCCCGACGGAGCATCGACTTTCGTCACATGATGCGTCTCTTCGATCGAGAATTCATACCCGCAGCTCTTCAGCATTTCGCCCATCTTTTTTGCGAGTTGCAGCATCGTCTGTACGCCTACAGAAAAATTCGTACCGTAGAGCAGACCGGCTTGCTTCCGTTCTGCTAATCCGCGCATATCCGCAAGCTTGTCGTACCAGCCGGTCGTGCCTACCACCATCCTGGCTCCTGTTGCCAGGACGGCGCGCATGTTCTGTACAGCAGCATCAGGCGCGGTGAAGTCAATCACAACGTCGAAGCCTGCTACATAAGGAGGTGTAAGCGCAGATGCGTTTGCGTTCTCTTTAGCATCCAGCACATTGACGCTGTGTCCGCGTTCGGCCGCTACCTGAGCCACCAGTTTGCCTGTCTTGCCCTGCCCCAGCACCAGTACGCGCATTCCTGTTCCTTCCTAAGCCTTGCTTTCCGCAGGGACACGGGCTGTTACATCGAACACAGTTTCGTCAGGATCGGCGAAGAACTGGTGATGCAGGCTGCGAATTGCCTCCTCCACATCCTCCTCGTCGATCATGAAGCTCATATTGATCTCGCTTGCGCCTTGAGAGATCATCCGCACGTTTACGTGGCTCACCGCCGTAAAGACCTGGCCGGCGATGCCATTGTGTCCACGGATGTCTTCGCCCACCATGCAGATCAGAGCTTTGCTGCCCTCCATCTTCACGTCAGCGATCCTGGACAGTTCCTCGCAGATCTCCGGTAGTTTTTCGTTCGAGTCCACGCTGAGAGAAATGCTTACCTCACTGGTCGAGACCATATCGATCGCGCACTTGTACTTGTCGAAGACATCGAAGACTGTCTTGAGGTATCCGTGTGTCATCAGCATGCGGCTTGCAACGATGTCGATGATGGTGAGCTTCTTCTTTGCTGCGATGCTCTTGAAAGGGCTTCTGCAGTGAGGAGCCACGGCCGTAATCTTCGTGCCTTCGTTTTCTGCGTTGCGCGAGTTCAGCACCCAAACTGGGATGCTTTTCTGCACCGCCGGAAGAATAGTGGCCGGATGAAGCACCTTTGCTCCGAAGTATGCAAGCTCAGCGGCCTCTTCAAAGCTGATTGTCTTCACACGGAGAGCGTCAGGACATATCCGGGGATCGGTTGTCATGATGCCGTTGACATCCGTCCATATCTCGATCGCACCTACGTGCAATCCTCCTCCAACGAGGGCAGCGGTGTAGTCGCTTCCACCGCGTCCGAGTGTCGTGGTGATTCCGTCAGCGTTCGAACCTATAAACCCACCCATCACGGGAGTCTTTCCGGCTTCGATCAGGGGTAGCACATGCTCGGTCAGCTTGGCTTCGATAGCGGGTTCCTGCGGGAGCGGCTTTGCCGTAGTTCGAATCGGTGATGATGCAGGTGCGTGCGTCGACGTGTGTGCCATTTAGCCCGCGTTGATCGAAGGCCGCTGCTACCATCCGGCTCGAAAGTCGCTCGCCAAAGCTGACAACGAGGTCGCTTGTTCTGTCTGTGAGTTCACCGACTGCAGCAATACCGCGCAGCAAGTCGTCCAGTGCATCAAACTCCTGATGAACGGCACTCTGCAGTGCGGCAAACCGCTTCTCATCCAACAGTTCGCAAGCTGTATCGATATGGCGGTTTCTCAATCTCGCACTAAGCGCGAGAGCTCCAGCTTTATCACCACGACCCGCTGCAGTTGCTGATGCCAGCAACTGATCGGTCACCTTCGCCATCGCCGAGACGACGACTATCGGGTTCAAACCTTTCGCCCTGCGTCCTTCAACGATAGCCGCAGTTCGGTTCATCGCCTTGGCGTCCTCCACCGAGGTACCGCCGAACTTCATCACAACTAGCTGTTCCCGCGCAACGCTCAAGCCAACACCGCCTGACCCTGCACAGTCCCCGTCGGAATTCCGAGCTTATCGAGCCTGCCTGTCCGCGCAAGAATTTCGGCGTTCAGCAGAGCCGCGCCAGCCGCGCCGCGAATTGTATTGTGCGACAGCACGACGAACTTCCAATCCAGCAGAGGGCACTCGCGCAGTCGGCCTACCGTTGCCGCCATTCCGTGCCCGCGCATGCGATCCAGGCGCGGCTGCGGGCGATCCACGGAAGCGTCGAACTCCACTGGATGCTCGGGAGCCGTTGGGAGGTGTTGCCCGCGCAGCGGAGCGAACTCGTTCCACGCGCCGAGGATCTCATCGCGCATTGCCTTCCTTCTGAACTTGATGCTTACACACTCGGTGTGGCCGTCTTCGACCGGCACGCGGTTACAGTGCGCGCTCACCTTCGCGTCCAGCATCTCGATATATTCGCCACGGATGTGGCCGAGGAGCTTGCCGACCTCCTCCTGCATCTTCTCTTCTTCATTCTTGATGAAGGGAACGACGTTACCCAAGATGTCCAGAGAAGGCACTCCGGGATACCCGGCGCCGCTCACCGCCTGCATCGTCGAAACGAACAAGCTCTCAATGCCGAAGCGCTCCTCAAGCGGCTTAAGAGCGAGCACCAGACCAATGGCAGAGCAGTTTGGATTGGTCACAATGTATCCGCCGTTATCACGTCGCCATGACTGTGTCTCAATCAGATCCAGATGACCGGCGTTCACCTCCGGTACCACCAGCGGAACGTCCTTTGCCATGCGGAAGGCGCTTGAGTTCGAGATCACGGCACAGCCCGCCGCGGCAAATTTCGGCTCCAGCTCCCGAGCGATGTCTGCATCCAGCGCTGCGAAGATGATCTTCGGCAGTTCGCCCTCGCACAGCTCTGGCATGTTCGGCTGCACTGTCATCGCCGCGATCTTTGCAGGCAAAGGAGTGTCGAGTTTCCACTTGCAGGCCTCGCCATACGTTTTGCCCGCGCTGCGGTCGCTCGCCGCGAGCCACGTGATCTCAAACCAGGGGTGATTGTGCAGAAGTTGAATGAATCGCTGACCGACCATGCCGGTCGCGCCAAGAATGCCTATCCGTCGCCGTTCCATAGTCTTTTAAGAATAACGCGGCATGTCCCATACGTCACGATATGCGTCACAAAGCGGCCTGAGACCCCTCGCTAAGCCTAGATATCGCCTCTGCGGCGCCTGTAAGTGTGCCCACCGCCTGCCCAGACCAACAAAGCCACCACCAGATGGATAACGAACCAGAGGCTTATCCCCTGATCCAGGTAGATCAGGTAAAGGATTAATGCTCGAGGCAGCAGAATCGCAAATACTAACGGAATCCATCCCACCAGATGGAATGGGACCAGCACACCCTGAAGCCATGCCACGGCGAGCGCCACACGTGGAAGAAACAGTGCAAAGACCAGAAACCAGAACGGAAGCTGATGGGTAAACAACGTCAAGCTGAATCCGCGTTCCACAACCTGTTGCCACAGCATTGTTGCCAAGGCCATATCTCGAGCCTCCGCTACTTCATCGAATAGGTGAACTCGACCTTCGCCTGCTCTTTCGATGCAACTTCAACGGAAATCGTCTGTTCGCCCATTTTTTCGTGCACTGCGGCCAGTGTGTATTTGCCCGGAGGCAGACCCTTGATCTCAAATTTGCCGTCCGCGTCCGAAACCGCGTAGAAGGGTGTCGCCGAAACATTGATGAAGGCATTCATCCATGGATGGTTATTGCATCGCACCGGCATCATGATCTCGGGCTTGTCGAACCGTCTGGTCTCTGGAGCCCCTTTTGCCCCCTGCGACACATCCACGGGGGGATTTCCAGCTGGTATGGTGTGGATATTGTGCATGGTCCCGTCGGAGTTCCGGAACTCCACGGTACCTCCGCGTATCACAGCGATAACGTGCGGCGTATATTTGCAGCCGACTTGATCCAGCACAACTGGCGCAGTCGATTTTGGAGCCGCATTCATCGCGGCCTCGGGGCCTTCCTTGATGTAGAGATACACGTTTGCAAGCTTGCCGCCGTGCACCACATACTGCTCTGCCAGGTTCTCGCCGCCAGTAATCGAGCAGACGGGGTCCTGGCTCATGTCGATCTTCAGGCGCTCAGGCGCCTTGCCTGAGAAGTTCACCGTACCGCGGATTGAGCCGGCCGTCGTCTCATCGACTGGCGAGCCATTTGTTGCGGCAGGTTGGTTCGGCTTCGTTCCTTTGCCGATCACGGCGCCCTGCCGGATCGCCTCGTTCGGCTTGCACCCTGCAAGCCCTACTACCATGCCTGTCACCAGCGTCGCGGCCACAGGCCAGCCCAAGCTCTTCATCCCCGCTCCCCTCGTTACTTTGCGGCCACCGGTGAATCCATCGCTTGCAGCACAGCATCGGCAAACGCCTTGGTTCCGGCCGTGCCTCCCACGTCACGCGTCAGAACCTTGCCCTCGCGATACACCTGTTCGATGGCGGTCTGTACACGTTCCGCAGTTGCCTTTTCGTTGATGTGGTGCAGCATCAGTACGGCCGATTGGAGCAACGCTGTGGGGTTTGCCATGTCCTTGCCTGCGATATCAGGAGCCGAGCCATGGACCGCTTCGAAGATCGCGCACTCCTTGCCCAGATTCGCACCCGGAACCAGGCCGAGACCGCCAACAAATGCACTGCAAAGGTCGCTGAGAATATCGCCGTAGAGGTTTTCGGTAAGCAGAATGTCGTACTGGTATGGATTCAGCACCAGCTGCATGCACGTGTTATCGACGATGTGCTCCTTGTACTCAACCTCAGGAAACTCCTCGGCGATCCTGCGGCAGCAGCGCAAAAACAGCCCGTCCGAAAGCTTCATGATGTTCGCCTTATGGATCGCGTGGACTTTCTTACGCCCATGCTTACGCGCGTAATCGAAGGCAAACTGCGCAATTCGTGACGACCCTTTGTCGGTAATGATCTTCAGGGACTGGACCACTCCTGGCACGATCTCGTGTTCCAGGCCGGCGTATAGGTCCTCCATGTTCTCGCGAACGATGATCAGATCGATGTTCTCGTACTTCGCCTTCAGCCCTGGCAGACTTTTCACGGGACGGAAGTTAGCAAATAGCTCGAACTTCTTCCTAAGCGTTACGTTAATCGAAGCGAATCCGCCACCGATCGGAGTGGTCACCGGTCCCTTCAGCGCGACGCGGTTCTGCTCGATCGAGTCGTACAGCGCCTGGGGAATGTACTCCCTCGTCTGCTCGAAAGCCTCTGCGCCGGCGGTATATCGGTGCCACTCGAATCCAACGCCGTTTGCAGCACCAGCTGCCTCAACGATCTTCACGACTGCGCCCGAGACCTCCGGACCGATGCCGTCACCCGGAATCAACGTAATCTTGTGTGTTCTATCGACTGCCATCTCTCTCCAGCCTTCTCGTGATTGCGAAGTCCCCTTGGACCTCTATCGCTTCTTCTTTTGATCTTTCGAATTCAGCAGATCTTCCAACTCCTGCTTGAACTCTCGTACATCTTTGAAATCTCGATACACGCTGGCGAATCGGATGTAGGCGACAGTATCAATCTCCTTCAATCGCGTCATAATCAATTCACCTATTTCGCTGGTCGAGCGCTCGCGTTCCGGCGAGTCGACAACATAGGCTTCGGTTTCATCGACGATCTGCTCGAGCTTCACCGCAGATACGGGTCGTTTTTCGCATGCATGTAGCAAACCGCTGAGGACCTTTTGCCGGTCGAACTTCTCTCTTCGGCCGTCCTTCTTCACCACCATGTACGGAATCTCATCGATCCGCTCGTAAGTCGTGAAGCGCTTATTGCAGCCCTCGCACTCACGTCGGCGGCGAATGGAATCCGCTTCTTTACTCTCTCTGGAATCGACGACTCGATCCTGGGTAAAACCACAGTAGGGACACTTCATCGGAATGCCTTGATTCTAGCAGCGTCCCTTCAGTTACCTTCCAGACTCTACGGTTGCGGGGGTACCTTCTTTGCTTGCCTCTTCGCTTTCGTTCGCCACCTTCTTCAGGCTCACGTGGTCGATTCGTGCGCATAGAAGCCCCGCAGGGATAATGCAAAGAAACGTCACCGCCAGAAGCAGAGCGCCGCACGCGGTAGCCGCCTCAATCGGCGCACCGTAGAATGCATGCATTGCAGCCGCGGTTACGGCAATCTGCGTGAACCACCCTACGATAGGCAACTGGAGCAGGCTGCCGCCCAGGCTCGCCGCCATCAGCAGCATCGCGCTCGAAAACGAGAGGTTCGCTAGTTCGGGTGTCTGCACAAACGCGTGCGTCGTCTGCACGTAGGCCGATGCAATCATGCCCCACATCAGCAGGGAAAGACCTGCGATGATCGCCAACTCGCGCCACGTCTTTAGCCCGCTTAGGCCCTCGCGGAAGCCCTCAATCTTCTCTGCAATGCTGTTGGCCACCGGCTTCGATATCGGACTCAGTGCCCGACGTGCAAATCCCGCCATCGCCGCGCCAGTCACGCGAATTGCCCCGGCAAAGACGGCCATCGCCAGCGTTACTATTAGGCTTCCTCGGCCCACCCGCATGAAGATGTCGTAACTGGGAGTGTTCTTCGGCGCAAACGCCAGTGCGGTCGAGAAGATCAGTGCCGCCGAGCCCAGATCGAACATCCGTTCCAGTGTATAGATCGCGATCTGCGAGCTAAGCGGCGCCTGGATCTTGCGTCGCCACCAAGTATGGCCGCGTCAGATCAGCAAGTCGGCCGAACAGTGCCACCGCCGTAAACCCCATAAACTGCGGCCCGGTCAATGCACCTACCGACACGTGCTTGATCGGCTTTACGAACACGCTCCACCGGATCGCCCGGAGCCAGTAGGTGATGTAGATCAGAACGATTCCCGCCAGCGCATGACCTTGGTGAATATGCTTGAGCTGCTGCCAGAAGCTCGCCCAATCAAAGTGAATTCGATCGCGGTATACAAAGACCACCACGCCGAGTGCCACTATCAGGCCACTCCACAGCATCGCACTCCGATTCTTCATCGCAGTCTGCTCCCTCGTGCGCTTGCTTGTTTATCAAACCCCGTCACTTTGCCTGTGCTAGTTGCTCGCCCGCACGAGCTGTCAGCTTGCGCCGATTGAACTCCCGGATTACCCGGGCCACATAAGCACGTGTCTCGCGATATGGCGGAACCCCATGGTATCGATCTACTGCCGCTGGTCCGGCGTTGTATGCCGCCAATGCCAGCGCAACGTTATCGTGATAGCGCACTAACAGTTGGTCCAGATACGCTGTTCCGCCTGCTATGTTCTGATCTGCCCGGAACGCATCCTCAACTCCCAACTCACTGGCTGTGCCAGGCATTAGCTGCATCAGGCCACGAGCCCCAGCGTGCGAAATCGCCCGAACATGTCCTCCGCTTTCCGCCCTGACTACGCTTGCCAGCAGATCGGCATCGATGTTGTGCTCGGTTCCCGCATGAGCCAGCATGGTATGCATTTCTTCGCGGGTTGGCTCGGCAGGAGTGCTGCTAGCAACCACAGGAACGGACCTGGGAACTGCCACGGTGACAGGTAGATCGGCGATCGGCTCAATCTGCGCCACCGCGTCTGCAGCTACTTCGAGGTAGTTGGCAGCATCACTGCCCTGATAAAGTCGGACTCGGTCACCCACGATTTCGCGACGAACACAGTCCAGTTCAAATCCATTCTTTAGAGTGACATGCTCGGCGGCCTGCGCCCGGGGACATACCGATCCCGCCATAAACGCAAGACATGCCAGGCGAACTACTCGCCGAACCGCATTGAACGATGTAGCCACTCTCATAAGCCTACCACCCGAGCCACTCTGCCGGCACTTCGCTTTCAGTCCCACGAAGGTGCCATCGTAAGCGCGTGCAGCCTCTCCTCGAGAGCTGCCTCCACCGCGATAGCCACACCATCGTCTAAATGGTGCGCGCCCAGAGCCCATCCTCTCCGCGCTGCGACCTCTTTCAGGTCTTCAGGAGCATTCGCCATCAGTACAGCGGCTCCCGCAGCCTCCAGCATTGAGACATCGTTCCAGTTATCTCCGATTGCAAGTATCTCCTCCGGAGCCACTCCTCGCGCCGAGGCAAAATCGAGCATGGCTCGTCCCTTACTGCACCCCGCCGGTAGGATGTCGACGATGCTCAGATTCCTTTCCGGATACTCCGTCCGGTGCAACGCAGCCTCTGACTCTCCAACTCCCGGGTTTTTTCGTCTCACCTCGCTCTTGCGCAAAGGCTCAACCCCAACTCCTAACACCTTCGGATCCCTCAGCAGCACCGCCTCTGCATATCTCATTCGCTCGATGGTTCCGCAAAGCATCATTTGGATCAGCCCCTCTCGGCTCAACGCTGCCTCGATCGGAACCATCTTCTCGATATACGGCTCATTCGCGTCCATCCACCTTCCAATGCTGCCATTCAGTTCGTCCATCTCCTCGACGACCAGGGCTCCGCGTGTGTCCTCGCCGTCAGCCTGCACGCGGTCGAAGGTCACCAGCAGCGAACGCCGGAACTCCCCCATGTGGCCGCATAGCCACTCAGCCGTCTTTTGCTCCAGCAGCGTCCTTTCGAGCAGTTGAGCGCCAAGCGTCCGCACCACGGCGCCGTTCGAACTAATCAGCCCATTTCGCTCGTTCAGGCCCAAACCGCGCAACACTTTCATCGCGTAGCTGTGCCGCCGCCCGGTCGCAATCACGACCTCAACTCCAGAACGTTCCGCTGCTCTCAGGGCAGCCGCATTCCGCGCACTGACGATGCCATCCGCCCCAAGAAGCGTGCCATCCACATCCACAGCTACCATCCGGATTCGTCGGCTGCCCATCCATCCATTCTCTCATCGCATCCGATAGCATCGAACTATGCCCCGTATCGCATCGCTCGAGTGCTCCCGCTGCCACCACCAGGTCTCGGCTGAAATGCCTCAGACCCTCTGCCCCGTCTGCGCCGGCTCGCTCTATGTCCGCTACGACATGGATGAGTTGAAGCGCACAGCAAAGCGTGACGACATCGCCGCGAAGGCTCCGGCCTCGCCCGCATCGCTCGGAATGTGGCGCTACTCCTCTGTACTGCCTGACGTCACGCCGGTCACTCTTGGCGAAGGCTGGACTCCAATGCTTCAGTCAAAGCGCTACCCCGGGCTCTACATCAAGGAAGAAGGCGCTAACCCTACGGGCACCTTCAAGGCTCGTGGCCTCGGGCTCGCCGTGACCATGGCGAAACACTACGGTCTCCAGCACCTCGCCGTTCCCTCTGCGGGCAACGCCGCCGGAGCACTCGCAGCCTATGCCGCTGCAGCCGGAATCAAAGCCCACATCTTCATGCCCCAGGATGTCCCTTTTGCCAACTACGTCGAAGGCGTCGTCTACGGAGCCGACGTCAACCTGATCGACGGACTCATCTCTGATTGTGCCCGCATCGTCGGCGAAAAGATCAAAGCGCAAAAAGAGGCCAACACCGTCGCCAGCGAGGTGTGGTTCGACATCTCCACTCTCAAAGAGCCCTACCGGGTCGAAGGGAAGAAGACCATGGGATATGAACTTGTCGAACAGCTCGGCTGGATTTATCCCGACGCCGTCTTTTATCCCACTGGCGGAGGCGTCGGCCTCATCGGCATGTGGAAGGCTTTCGAGGAGATGGAGCAGCTTGGTTGGGTGACCGGAAAACGGCCGAAGATGTATGCTCTGCAGGCTGCAGGCTGCGCACCGATCGTTACTGCCTTTGACCAGCACAAACCCAGCAGCGAGTTCTTCCAGAACGCTGACACTTTCGCCGCTGGCCTGCGCGTTCCGAAGCCCTACGGCGACTACATCATCCTCGACATCCTCGAAAAATCCGGCGGCAAGGCCATCGCGTCCTCCGACGATGTCATCCTCGAGAGCATCCTGGACTACGCGCGCAATGAGGGCGTCTTCCTCTCGCCTGAAGGCGCTGCCGCCACCGCCGCCTACGACCAACTCCTGAAATCCGGCGAACTGAAACCCACGGACAAAGTGGTTCTCTTCAATACGGGGGCCGGCCTGAAGTACACCGACATGACCGCCGAGGCCATGCACCTCCGCCGGCCCGGATCCCTACCCAGCAGCCTCCCTGTTGGAGGTATCATCACTCCGCAGTAACCTTCAAGAGAAGTTTCCATTAGCTGACTTAGAGGAACTTCTACACCGTACCTTGCGTAGAGCCGTCATGCGCAGTCGTTTACTCGCCACTCTTATCCTGGGCCTTGCGCCATGCTGTGCTCGCGCTCAAACACAAAAGCTAGCTGCCGACTCTACCGCTCGCATGCAGCAGATCATCACGAACTATGTCGATGACAAAACCTTCATGGGCAACGTTCTCGTCGTCAAAGATGGTCACACCCTCATTGACCAAGGCTACGGCTCTGCGGACTTAGAGTGGAATATCCCCAACTCACCCGTCACCAAATTCCGTCTTGGGTCTATCACCAAACAGTTCACCGCCACCAGCATCCTTCTCCTGCAGGAGCGCGGCAAGCTGAACATCAACGACCCGATCAGTAAGTATCTGCCCGACGCCCCCGCCGCATGGTCGAAGGTTACCATCTACAACGTCCTCACCCACACCTCTGGCATCCCCTCCTTCACCGGCTTCCCTGACTACCGTGCCTCCGAGTGGAAGGACACCAACCCCACCGAGCTCGTCGCCCGCTTCCGCGACAAGCCCCTCGAATTCGAGCCCGGCACAAAGTTCACCTACTCCAACTCCGGTTACGTCCTCCTCGGCTACCTCCTCGAAAAGGTCTCCGGCCAGACCTACGCCGACTTCCTCCAGCAGAACATCTTCACTCCGCTTGGAATGAAGGACACCGGCATCGACTCCAACGCCGCCATTCTCCCCCAGCGCGCCCAGGGCTATCGCCGTTCCCGTAACGGCATCGAGCACGACGGCTACATCAGCATGACCATCCCCTTTTCCGCCGGTGCCCTCTACTCCACCACAGGCGATCTGCTCAAGTGGGAGCAGGCCCTCTTCAGCGGCAAGGTCCTCGAGCCGGAGTCGCTCGCAAAGATGACCACGCCCTTCAAATCTGACTACGGCTTCGGCCTCGTCATCCGCACTGTCGACGGCCACAAGCTCATCACCCACGGCGGCGGCATCGAGGGCTTCAACACCTCGCTCAACTACTACCCCGACGACAAACTCACCGTCATCGTTCTCGGCAACCTCACCGGCGGCACTCCTGACCAGATCGCCAACTACATCGGCAAGGTCGCCCTCGGCCAATCCGTCACCCTCAACTCCGAGCGCAAGGAGATCACTCTCCCCGCCGCTACCCTCTCCGACTACGTCGGCACCTACCACGTATCCGACCTCGACGCCGACCTCATCATCGCTGTCAATGGCCCGCGCCTCTCCGGCAAGCTAGGCAAGCAGAACCCCGTCGACCTCTTCGCCGAATCTCAGGAGCACTTCTTCCTTAAAATCACCGACGCGCAGATCGAGTTCTTCCGCGACCCTGCCACCCACGCCGTCAACCGCCTTGTCATCCACCAGAACGGCGCGCAGCACGACGGTAAGAAGCAATAACCGGGCACGAAGTTCGCGTGAGTACGGTACAACCTCTTAAATGAAAACGATGCTCAGAAGACAACCTGAGCATCGTTTTTGTCTTTATGAAGCTTAGTAGCGGTACTGCTCAGCCTTGTAAGGACCATCCACCGCAACGCCGAGGTAATCAGCCTGCTTCGGCGAGAGCGTCGTCAGCTTCACGCCGATCTTCTCGAGATGCAGACGAGCAACTTCCTCGTCCAGCTTCTTCGGCAGAATGTAGACGCCAACCTTGTAGGTGTCCTTGTTCTTCCAGAGATCGAGCGCGGCCAGCGTCTGGTTCGAGAAGCTGTTCGACATCACGAAGCTCGGATGGCCCGTCGCGCAGCCCAGGTTCACCAGCCGGCCCTCGGCCAGCACGAAGATGCTGTTGCCGCCGGGGAAGGTGTACTTGTCTACCTGCGGCTTGATGTTCAGCTTCGTAACGCCCTTGGCGCTGTTGAGCTGATCCATCTGGATCTCGTTGTCGAAGTGTCCGATGTTGCAGACGATCGCCTGGTCCTTCATCTGCTGCATGTGCTCGAAGGTGATGATGTCGAGATTGCCCGTGCAGGTGACGTAGATATCGCCGCGGCCCAGCGTCTCTTCGAGCGTCGTGACCTCGTAGCCTTCCATCGCAGCCTGCAGCGCATTGATCGGATCGATCTCGGTCACGATCACGCGAGCGCCAAGTCCGCGCAGCGAAGCCGCCGAGCCCTTGCCTACGTCGCCATAGCCGCAGATCACAGCCGTCTTGCCCGCAACCATCACGTCGGTCGCGCGCTTGATGCCGTCGACCAGCGACTCGCGGCAGCCGTACAGGTTGTCGAACTTCGACTTGGTCACCGAGTCGTTGACGTTGATCGCCGGAACCAGCAGCTTGCCCTGCTCCATCATCTTGTAGAGCCGGTGAACGCCGGTCGTCGTCTCTTCGGCAACGCCCTTCCACTCCTTCGCCATCTTCTGGAAGTGGGTCGGATCTTCGGCGTGGATCTTCTTCAGCAGGTCCTTGATCACCTGCTCCTCATGGTTGCCCGAAGGCGTGTTGACCCAGCCGTCGCCCTTCTCGAGCTCAACGCCCTTGTGGATCAGCAGCGTCACGTCGCCGCCGTCGTCGATGACGATCTGCGGTCCCAGACCGCCCTTGTGGCGCAGCGCCTGGTCCGTGCACCACCAGTACTCTTCGAGCGTCTCGCCCTTCCAGGCAAAGACCGGAACACCCGCCGCAGCGATCGCGGCCGCGGCATGGTCCTGCGTGGAGAAGATGTTGCAGCTCGCCCAGCGCACATCGGCGCCCAGCGCAACCATCGTCTCGATCAGCACGGCCGTCTGGATCGTCATGTGCAGCGATCCGGTCACGCGAACGCCAGCCAGCGGCTTCGCCGGAGCGTACTTGTTGCGGATCGACATCAGGCCCGGCATCTCCTGCTCGGCGATGTCGATCTCCTTGCGTCCGAACTCTGCCAGCGAGATATCGGCGACCTTGTACTCCGCCGCTACCTTGTCGATGGTTGCTGTTGCCATTAAGGCACCTCTTTTTCTGATGGAAAATGTTGAGGATTCAGGCCCTGAATCCTTCTTACTAGGATACCATCCCGGCCGCGTTCAGCTTTGGATTGTTTGAGCTAAACTGTCTCGTTGCAATGCCTATCATCGCCGGCAACAGAGAGCCAGCGCCACTCACGGCATAGAGTCCGTGGGAGAAGCGAGCCGTTGAGTCCCTCAGCACCCCCGTCACATAAGGACCAAGGAAGCCTCCAAGAGCGCCAAGCGTTGTAATCATCGCAATCCCGCCCGCAGCTGCTGAGCCCCTGACAGCCCGCGTTAATCAACACCCAGAATGGACCCAAGGTGCCCCAGAGTCCCATCGCTGCGAGGGAAAAGGCCGATAGTGCGAGGCCGATGCTATGTGACACAGCAGCCCAAGCAAAACCTGCAGCGACTAGCAGCATGCATCCGGCAACATGTCCGCTACGCTCGTTCGAACGGTCTGAACTCCACCCGATGAGCATGGTAAACAGCGCTGCCAGCAGATACGGAAGGGTGGAATAACGCGCGATTGTACTTGCGTCGCTGCTCACATCGTTGCGAGATTGCTCAGCATCAACGGCATCCAGAGGTTCATGATATAAACGCCGATCTGGATCGACACATAGACCGCAGCAAGCAGCCATACCGAAGGCAGTTTGAACGCATCAGTCAGCGATTGGTGCTCTGATGCGCCGTAACGCTCCTGGTCCTGGGCAAGTTCGGCCATAAGCCACTGCTTTTCCTCTGGCTTAAGCCAGTCGGCGTGAGTAGGGCCATCCTTCAGGACAAACAAGACAGAAATGCCCAGCAGTGCGGTAGGAATTCCTTCAGCCACAAAAAGCCACTGCCAGCCATGAGCCCAGCGACGCCATCGAGCTTCAGTAGGGCGCTCGATAGGGGGCCACCGACAACACCTGCAAGCGAAGAGGCTGTCATAAACTTGGCGACGGCACGTGCCCGCACATGCGAGGGAAACCAATACGTCAGATACAGCAGCATCCCGGGAACGAAACCCGCCTCTCCAACGCCCAGAAGAAAGCGCATCGTGTAGAACGACCAGGGGGAGCGCACGAACATCATGCCGGCGGCAATCAGGCCCCAGGTGATCATGATGCGCGCAATCCACAAACGCGTTCCTACGCGCCGTACTACCAGGCTGCTTGGCAGATCGAAGAGCGCGTAGCCAAGGAAGAACATTCCGGCGCCCATGCCGTAAACAGTGTCAGAGAAGCCGAGTTGTCGCTTCATATCCATCGCCGCGAACCCAACATTGACGCGGTCGACGTAGGCGACGATGTAGAGGAGGAAGAGGTACGGAATCAGGCGCCAAGTAATCCGAGAGAAGAGGCGCGGTCCGTCGATTGCACTCGTATCAACTGTCCCTGCCTGGGCCATCGCTCTACTGTAATGGTTCAGGCAATACGTGCGCTCTTCTTCTCAGCCTCCAGCAGCTTGCGTTTGCGTTCGACACCCCAGCGATAGCCGGTCAGAGAGCCGTTTTTGCCTACAACGCGGTGGCAGGGAACGATGACCGCAACCGGATTTGCCGCGCAAGCGCCTGCTACAGCTCGAATTGCAGACGCCGCGCCCAGATCCGCTGCGAGCCCTGAGTAGGTACGCGTCTCACCGCGCGGAATCTCTTGAAGAGCCTTCCACACCCTCTGCTGAAACGCCGTGGCTCGGACGTCGAGCGGGAAGGTTGCGGCCACGGGATGCTCACTCATCTGGCTGGTAACAAATGCTACTGCGTCGGCGAGCCAGCCGCACTTCGCCTCCTCGGCGACAAGGTTTGCGTTCGGGAAGCGAACTCGCAGAATACCTTCCACCTCGGCATCGTCATCACCGAACGCGATCGTGCAGATGCCCTTATTCGTCGCCGCGACTAGCATACGGCCGAGGGGGCTGGCGGCGGTGGAATAGTGGACCTCGATACCCGCGGCGCCGTTCCGCATTTCGCGCGGTGTCATGCCCAGTCGAGCACCGCTGTTTTCGTACAGCCTGCTGCTCGAACCGAACCCGGCGTCATAGATCGCATCCGTGACTCGCATCTTTGGCTCCTTAACTTTTTCTTTGAAGGTATTCCAGTCGAAGCGTCCTCGCGTATTGCGCCGGACTGACTCCGAAGACACGACGGAACGCGCGCAGGAGGGTCAGACGATTCACTCCAGCCGCCTTTGCCAAGACCTCTGTCGTTACCCGCTCGGCGGCATGATTCTTCAGATACTTTGCGACGCGCGCGATCACTTTGCCGTGAGGATCGGGCTCGAGGCTCTGTCCGGTCGGGCTCGCATCGGCGACAGGCACGGAATCCGGCTTCTATTGCATCCGTCAGCGTAGGGAAGAAAAGCACGTTCTCGCGCGTTGGTCTTCGACTGGGACAACTCGGTTTGCAGACGATCCCCGTCGACTTGACTCCGTAGAAGAACTGGCCGTCTGCACTCGCGTCGCGCTCAAGTACTTGCTGCCACTGGGTTCTCCCGAAGAATCCTGTTTCTGGAGTTGTTCTGGTCGTCCTGTTCATGATCTCAATCATGTCAGTATCGTCCCACTGCAGCAGTAAAGCGCACACTCCGTTCTGTTCAGTCAAAGTGGAGGTTTTCAGCCGCCAGCGCGCGACCGAAAAGACTACTCGGTCACGATTTCTGGTGCAGCCGAGGTTGTGTCAGACGAGATAGGCAACGGAACCTTCTCACCCACCTCGTCAACCTCATTGCTCTCGACAAAGAAGTGAGTCAGATGCGCGGCGCCGAAGGCTGGTGGTGATCGCCACATCGGTTGCATCTCGGCCCGTCGCCATAAGAATTCTGCCGAGGCGTGGCTGTATTGTGACGCGCATCCATAGTCCACCAGCGATCTCCCAAGATAGACCTCGTACCATGCGCTGAAATCTCCTGGGCCTCCATAAGGGCACGCGAATATCTCCGAGATAGCCGGTCGACATATCGCGCTGGAATATTCATGGCCCGCGACAGAGTAATAGCGAGATGCTGAAAGTCGCGGCAAACCCCGACACGCTCCGTGAAGACATCGAGTGCAGTCTTCGTCGGCCGAGCCGACTTGTAGTTGAACTGCACATGATCGTGAACCCAGTCGCGAATCGCAACCGCACGCTGCCATCCCTGCGGGGCGTTCCGAACAGGTCGCTGGCAATCTGCGCCATCTGATCGACCTCGCAGTAGCGGCTGCTCAAGAAGAAACTGCAACATCTCGTCGGGCAGCTCTCCACTGGATGCTGCAACGCTTCGTTGCCGTTCTGATCTGGCTGCTCCTCGATCCGAACGAGACTGGCACCTGCCAGCCGGAGAGCACCAGCGGCGCACTAAATCGCAGGCAGCGATTGCCAAAGCTATCGAGATATAATGCTGCCCTTGATCTCCCGCTTGGTATTCGAGATCGATGTGCTCGATGCTTTAAGCTCTCGGTTCGACACAGCAGGAGTCGAGTGAAGGATGAAGACGAAGCATCGCGACGAATCGTCAGCGGTGCTGGAAGATGGAACTGAATGTCGTATTCGGAACGAATCAGCATAGCGTTAGACACCTGGTGAATCACCACTTCGTGATGCAGTCAGATTCCTCCGGCGGTTGTGTTTGCAGACGTTAACAGTCTGAATAAACGCAAAACGGCGAGCCCGAAGGCCCGCCCGTTTGAACAGGTTATTGGTTTCGACGCTTACTTGGCTGCGAGAATGCTCTGTGCCTGCTCCTTGAGAGCGGCAGCCTTGTCGGTCGCCTCCCAGGTGAAGCTCTCGCCCGAGCGTCCGAAGTGGCCGTAGGCTGCGGTCGCCTTGAAGATCGGACGGCGAAGGTTCAGGCTCTCGATGATGCCCTTCGGGGTCAGCGAGAAGTTCTTGCGAACCAGTTCCTCGAGCTTCGTCTCATCGACCTTGCCGGTGCCGAAGGTGTCGACGAGCACGCTGACCGGCTCGGCAACGCCGATCGCGTAGGCAAGCTGAACCTCGCAGCGGTCCGCCAGGCCAGCGGCGACGATGTTCTTCGCCACGTAACGCGCCATGTAAGCCGCCGAGCGGTCGACCTTGGTCGCGTCCTTGCCGCTGAAGGCTCCGCCGCCGTGACGACCCATGCCGCCGTAGGTATCGACGATGATCTTGCGTCCGGTCAGGCCGGTGTCGCCCATCGGTCCGCCGACAACGAAGCGTCCGGTCGGGTTGATGTGGTACTTGGTGTTCTCGTCGAGCAGTTCGGCGGGAATGACGGCCTGGATCACATTCTTCAGGATGTCGGCGCGCAGCTCTTCGTTGCCGACGGTCTCGGCGTGCTGCGTCGAGATGACGACCGCATCCACGCGAACCGGCTTGTGGTTCGAGTCGTACTCCACCGTGACCTGGCTCTTGCCGTCGGGGCGAAGGTAGGACATCAGGCCGTTCTTGCGAACCTCGCTGAGCTTGCAGCGCAAGGCGGTGCGCGAGCGAGATCGGCGTCGGCATCAGCTCCGGTGTCTCGTTGGTGGCGTAGCCGAACATCATGCCCTGGTCGCCGGCGCCGCCGGTGTCGACGCCCATGGCGATGTCGCCGGACTGCTTGTTGATGGTCGAGATGACGGCGCAGGTGTTGGAGTCGAAGCCGTAGAGTGCGTTGTCATAGCCGATTGCTGCGACAGTTCCGCGGACCAGGCTCTGGAAGTCGACGTAAGCCTTGGTCGTGATCTCGCCGGCAATGACGACCAGGCCGGTGCAGGTCAGCGTCTCGCACGCCACGCGGCTGTAAGGATCCTGCGCCAGGCAGGCATCGAGAATGGCATCAGAGATCTGGTCGGCGATCTTGTCGGGATGGCCCTCGGTCACAGACTCACTGGTGAAGAGAAAACGCTCGCGTGTAGCCAAAACAAACTCCTTCAGGTGACTGCGGTCGGAAATGCATCCGCGTTTGATGTAACCCTTCTATTCTACCCGTCTTCACGGAGCCGCATCAAAGCGCCCAGCCACATGCAGATATCTGCTGAGCCAATGGTGAAATATCCGCACTGAACGGTTAAGAGTGTGTCCTAGTGGACTTGAAGAATTGTTGTTCGACGATTAGAGAAACAGATGACCGTGCAATACGAACTTCCATACGCCCCATCCGAACATGACCAATGTGCCCATCATGACGGCGACACCAATCCAGCGCGGTCCAGTCCCTGCTTCCACACCGCCGCGGTTTCTGCGAACATTTTCTGCGAACTCGACCCAGTCATTACTTTCAGCCTGAACCGTTCCGCTCTCTAGCAGTGCGGTCTCAAATCTCTCCATCCATGGAGATTCTTCAAGGCCCACGGCGCCAAGATAGCTGCGCAAAATTCCTTTGCGAAACACTCCGCCGGGCAGTTCACTGTAGTTGCCGCCTTCGAGCGCCTCCAGATGACGGACCGAGACCTTTGTTACTGCACAGATGGTCTCGAGCGTAACCCGCTTTTGCTCTCGTTCTGACCGCAACTCGTCGCCGAATCGTTTCATTCCGCTCCGCTCAGCCGTTTCTACATACCACGCGATTGCGCGGTTTCCGGCAGAATAGCCCTCCTGATTCCCTCAAGTCAAAGCTACCAATGCTGGATACCTGTAAGGAACCAAAGTAGTTAGTCGTATAATAGCGTCAAGCAATTCACAATAACTTGCCGGTTGGAGGCAGTCGGTATCCCACCATCGTTGTAGAAAAAGGATGCTTGGCGCCCCTTTCGGTGACCGCAATCATCAAGGTTCGGTAGACAATTGTTTCCTGAGAGTGATGAATTTCTGCTCTCTCTGTCTTACTAAGTGAAAACGAGTGCGCCTTCCATTCCCAGTTAACATTCCGTTGCCACGTGTAGTGTGCTTTGCGACGTTATTGTTTGTGGTGCAACTGCTCCAAAAAACGTCGCCGCAGTTCGCGATCTGTAGCTTTCTGTTCGTCGTGATCGCCGGTATTACGTTCAACCTAGCAGGCGGTTTCTCCCGAACATCGGGGGCATACGTCTTCTTTTACTCAGTTCTCGCCGTGATCGTTGGGCTTTGCTGGAAGGCGTTTCTCGGTGAACCTGCGGATTCCAATCTCGCAACGCCGATACTTACGATCAGTGTTTTTCTTGGTGGGATCACCGCCATGCTTGTCGCGGTGATGATCAGCAAGAAATTGACCTTGCGCCGGCCTTTGCTGGGGAGCCTTGTTACCGATGCAAATATGCAGAACGCTACAGTCGGCTGCATGGTTACCGGACTCGTTGTCACCGGAATTCTAAGCTTCGTCCCGCATGAAGGAGGAAGCCTTCTCAGCGCAGTGGCTCAGGTGAATCGCTTTCTCCCTATGGCGCTGATTCTCGGGGTGATTCACCAGATTCGTAGAAGCGGTGGAAAGCGTAGTATCAGCATTCCGGTAATCATCTCAGGATGCGCCATATTTTTAGGAGGGCTTCTTGGATTCTCCAAGGAGGGAATGTTTATGCCCTTGGCGTGCTGGCTGGTTGCAGCATGTTCCCAGCACTTCCGGTTTTCACGATTTCAGCTTGTAGGCCTGGTGTTTCTCGTCCTGTTCATGTTCCGCTATCTGGTTCCTTACTCGCAGTACGGAAGAAACTACAGAGGGCAAACCCTTTCGGAGCAGATTCGGTTGTCAGCCGACATGCTGACCAACCTTGAGAGAGTACGCAGCGAAGACGCTCAATCCTCAGAGGATACCTACTCGGAATCGACCGTTTACTTCAATACACCGCAGGGCTTTATGGATCGACTGCAGATGATCTCTGTGGACGACGCATTGATTGATGTAACAGAGAAGAACGGCAATTTTGGGCTCGCTCCAATTGTCCTGGGATTCGAGAATCTTTTGCCTCACTTCCTCTGGCCCAACAAACCAAACGTCTTCTTTGGAAATGTCTATGCACATGAGGTTGGCGGCCTTCCCGAGGACGATTTTACAACGGGTGTTTCCTTTAGTCCGTCCGGAGAGGCCTATCACCTTGAGGGCTGGCGCGGAGTCTTTATCGTTGCTCCATTGCTGTGGATATTACTATTCACCGTCTTTGATTCCCTCTGCGGAGACACTCGGACTTCACCCTGGGGTTTGCTAATGGCCGCCTATTTTGCCCATGCTGCGCCCGAGGGAATGCTGGGTGGCATCATCTATGCGCTGGGCTATGTAAACTTCGGGCTGGTCGTAGCGGCTCTTTCGGCGGCGTATGTGATGCCAATCTTCGGTTCATTGATCAAAGGTCCGGAGCAGATCAGGCTTCGCCGTATCGCGCCGGTACGTAGTATCCCGCACCGCTCTCGCGTTCTGCCGTCGGATGGCATCAACTCTTAGCTGATACTGCCATACACTGGTATCAGAATGAACAAACTTGTCCTAGGTAATCTCGTCCACCGGCCCCTGCGTTCTTTGATCAGCGCACTGGCAATCGCAATCGAGGTCATTATGATTCTCTCGATCACGGCGATTCTGCTCGGCAAGATCAGCGGATTCAAAGCACGCCAGAACGGGATTGGGATGGACATGATCGTACGCCCCAGCACCACGAACAACTTCCTTGGAATGAGTTCGGCCGGAATTTCAGTAAAGGTCGGAGACCTCCTTGCAAAGATTCCGCATGTCGCAGTCGCAGCACCCGTCTACATCCAGGTGGATGGCAAACTCGATAGCATCTACGGCATCGACTACAGAAGCTTTAACGACCTTCTTCCGTTCTCCTACATTTCGGGCAGCTCGTTCCAAGGGCCATATGATGTGATCATCGATGACTACACTGCCACTGGCAAAAAAGTGGGTGACAGCATCAACATTCTGGATCATCCTTTTCGAATCTGCGGCATTGTCGAACATGGCAAGGGAGGCCGAAAATTCATCCCCATTCAAACGATGGGAGATCTGACGGGAGCTCCTGGTAAAGCCTCAATGTTCTATCTGAGAACTGATGGAGCCTCCGAGGTATCAGGAAGGAATACGGCAAGCGATTCTGGCAACACCTGGGATGAATCAGTACAACGTTGCCACGGCCGAGGAGTACCTGTCAGCCATCTCGCCGACCCGATTGCCCTACATGAGTACTGCCATCCGCGTTGTTGTCGGTATTGCACTGGTAATTGGCTTCCTGGTCATCTTTCAGTCCATGTACACCGCAGTGATGGAGCGTACGAGAGAGATCGGAGTTTTGAAGTCGTTGGGGGCTTCACGGCTCTATATCATCACGCTCGTTCTTCGCGAAACCGGCACGATCGCTGCGGTGGGAATCGCGCTTGGTATAGCGGCCAGCTATGCACTCAGTGCGGCGCTGGAGGCTCGTTTCCCCACGCTGGACTTCGTTATCGATCTGCCGTGGGTGTGGAAGTCAATTGTCATAGCGTTCACCGGTGCGCTGTTGGGAGCGGTCTATCCGGCCTACAAGGCTGCAAGCAAGGACCCGATCGACGCTCTGGCCTACGAATAAGGCATTTAGTCGGCCGCAGATAGGTCTTGCAAGTCGGCCTGTTTGCTTTTAAGGTTTTTTACAGGGGTACACTCTGCAACCGCAACCTCGAGTGGCTTGCAGACTGAGCGGAAGGCCATGAAGCCTCGTCACTACCCACGTTCATACTGAACACCAGAGCGTCGTTCTTCGTATCTCAAGTGCTTTAGTGAGAATTGCAGTTTTCCAGGTTACATGCCATGACAGACTTCTCAGCATCCACCTCCCATGTGTCTCGACGCCGCTTTGTGAGTAGCCGCGTTATGGAGGTGTTGTTGCTGGGAATCGCAGCCTGCTTTTTCCTCCTCCACGCGATCCATCTACGCGCTGACTTTCCCAACCATTCACCGTGGATGGACTGGTCAAAGTACACAGATGAGGGTTGGTACGGAGATGCTGCGATCCGACACTTCCAGCGCGGAACCTGGTATGTGCCCGGCGATTTCAACCCAGCTGCGGCTCTTCCGGTTTGGCCGCTAGTGGAATCCGTCATCTTCCGCTTTACCGGGGTTAGTGTCGTTGCTGCTCGTGCCCTTTCGGTCGGTATCTTTGGCTTGATTCTTGTCTGTGTCTACCTCTTCGTCCGCCGTGGGCAGAATCTCGCATCCGAATCTCGACACACCCCCTCGCTTGCGCCGGCAATCGCCGTACTGTTGCTCGCTGTAAGCCCATTCTGCTACGCGTTCAGTCGCCTCGCCATTCTGGAACCGATGCTCATCCTGCTTACATTGCTGGCATTACTTGCTTCGTTTTACAGTTGTCCGGGGCGATGGACAGCCGGGTGGCGCGATCGGCTGCGATGTGCAATTCCCCTGGTCGCGCTAGGCATTTTGCTTCCTCTCATGGTGCTCACAAAGACGACGGCAATCTTTCTGTTCCCATGCATCGCCTGGGTATTGTTTGCACGTGCCGGATATCGCTTGCAACCGTTTCTGAAATTGGCGCTCCCCGTGTTGATGTTGGCCGCTGCCGTTTGGATGGCCTACTACAGGCTTGTCGTGCGACCGCATTTCCTCAGCGATTACCGATACCTGTTTACCGCTAATGCATATACCGGCATTACAAGCGAGAATGCCTTCCAAGTGATCCGGGACACATTTATTGATGGGATGTGGATCGGTTCCCGTCTTTATCCACTCGCCGTTGCGGCTGCGATTACCGCTCTCTTTTTCAGCCACCGACTTCTTCGCAATCCGCTCGTTCCAGCTCTTCTCCTCTGGGCAGGAGGCTATGCTTCCTTTCTGGCGTATCACAACAACCTTCAGCCGCGTTATTACCTTGTAGTCGCGATTCCGCTCACTATACTGGCGGCCACAGTCTTCGAGAGTCTGTGGAATCGGCGCGGCTTCATCGCTCCGCTGCATCAGATGGCGGCCTTTGCGAGCGCAGCTGCACTTGCGATAGTTGTTGTCTCCGATGCGCGGCAGACTCTAGGTTATGTCGCCCATCCGGAGTACACCTTTGCCGATGCCGCCGATCGTATTCGCCAAATCGTCGCTGCGGACCGCGGCCATAACCCATTGGTGCTTTCGATAAGTGGATCCGATCTGTCTCTGATGAGCGGAGTACCTTCGATTTGCGACGACTTCGGAACGATGGATCTGGCGGTTCGCGTGCGAGCCTACCAGCCAGGATGGTATGTGGCTTGGAACCAGGTAGACGACGATAAGATGGACGCCCTTACGCCCCTCTATCACCTAAAGCGAGTGGCCTCTTTTCCTGCGATGGACGATCCGGAGCGAAATCTGCTTATCCTTTACCGGCTCGATCCCGCCACATCTCCAGCCCCGCGACCACGGCGAACCAAACCAGTTCCAAAGCTGCTTCAGACCAGCTTCGGCCAGCAACCGAACCCTATCCAGCTGGAACACTGAGGTGTTTATCCGCAGATAGGTTTTCTGATGCCGGACGTATCTTCGGCGGATTGAAGGCTGCGGTAATGTATCCTCTGAAATGTCATACACCTGCATGACCTTCGGCGTATTGTCCGGAAAGGTTCGAAAATAGCAGGAGCAGCAAACTTCTTTTCGAGGAGCGCTATGCCGAGCCAGCAGGAGGTCCGATGGTCGCAGTTAAAAGTGGGCGTCATTGTTCTGGTGGCAACGGTGATATTGGTCACGCTGCTGTTCCTTATGACGAGTTCTGCGGGCCTCGGAATCTTCTCGCACAAGCTAACGATCTACACTTATTTTGAGAACTCCGCAGGCCTGAAGCCGGGAGCCGCCGTGAACTTGCAAGGTGTGACTATCGGCACGGTAAAGACAGTGACGGTGGTCTCAGCGCCCGACCGCAAGCTGACGCCCGTGCGTGTCGTGATGAAGCTGAACGACAAGTTCGCTGAAGACCTCAAAAAGGACTCAAAAGCATCTCTAACGACAATTGGCGTTTTGGGCGATACGGTGGTCGACATCAATAGCCAGTTCGCGGTGGGTCCGCCTCTGCGCGATGGCGATGAGCTGAAGACGCTGGAGACGCCGAGCTTGACCGATGTCGTGAAGGCGAGCCAGGGGACGATCGAGAGCTTGAATGTAATCCTGGCCAAGATGAACACGATTGTTGATAACCTTCAGTCGGGTAAGGGTTCCATCGGCCAGCTGATCAGCAATCCGGACCTATACAACAAAGTCAACGCCACAGTTGACGAACTGCATAAGCTGACCGTGAACCTGAACAACGGAAAAGGCAGCATCGGCAAATTAGTAAGCGACGACCAGCTGTATAACCGCCTGAACGATACGGCCGGCAAACTGCAAAATATTGCCAACGAACTGGACAGCGGAAAAGGGACGGCTGGCAAGCTGCTCAAGGATCCGTCCCTGTTCGACAACCTGAACTCAACGCTGAAGCATGCCAATTCGCTGATGGCAGATGCTGATGCAGGGAAGGGCGGCCTCGGCCTCATCGTCAAGGATCCGCAGTTCCGTCAGCAATTGAGCGACACATTTACCCAGGTCAACCACCTCGTCACCGGAATCAATGAAGGCCGAGGCACTCTTGGCAAGCTGGCAACTGACGACTCCCTGCATACGAACATGAACAACCTGCTCACAAGCAGCTCAGATTTGGTGGCGGCGATTCGTAAGGATCCGAAAAAGTATCTGACCATTCATCTGAAGATTTTTTAGCCTTGATCTACTCAGTGGGCTTTTTGCGACCGGACGAGAGTGCTGCAAACCGCGTTCTGTCGCATCAATAGAAATCCATCTTTACCTTTATCCGATGACAGTAGTAGGTTTGAGCTGCCATCTAAAAACCGCCAAAATCGCTAAATTGTTCCTTTAAGGAGTGTAATGAACGTTAAGTCGTTGAAGTCTGTCGTCTCACTATCGATACTGGCTGCTGGCCTGATCTCATCCCCTGTATTTGCCGAAGATGTGTCGGGTCCAAAATCTGCGCCGAAAAAGCCGACCATTCTCGATCTGTCGGCGATCGATACGACAGCCGATCCCTGTGTCGATTTTTACCAGTACGCCTGCGGTAACTGGAAAAAGAACAACCCGATTCCTGCGGATCAGGTTCGTTGGGGGCGCTTCAACGAATTGACGGAGTACAACAACTATTTGCTCTATTCCGAACTGAAGGCCGCTGCGGAAGCTCCGAAGACTCCGTTGCAGAAGAAGTACGGGGACTACTTTGCGGCCTGCATGAATGCGGATCTTGCAAACAAGCTGGGTGCGAAGCCTATTGAGCCGGCGATGAAGACGATTGCCAACTGGAACGATAGAAAAAAGCTGGCTACCTTGCTGGGAACGACCGAGGAGAAGTACGCACAGGGATACTTCTTCGGCTTTGGATCGGGGCAGGATCAAAAAGATTCCACAAAGCAGATAGGCGAGCTTGACCAGGCGGGATTGGGACTTCCCGATCGGGATTACTATCTAAATCCGGACGACAGGTCCAAGAAGCTTACGAGAGCAGTATGTCGCACATGTGACGAAGATGTTCACGCTCCTCGGTGATTCACCGGAACAGGCAGCTAAGGAAGCGCAAAACGTTCTTGCGATTGAGACGGCACTGGCTAAAGGGTCGATGCCCCGCGTTGATCGTCGCACGCCCGCAAACGTCTACCACATCAAGACCATCGCTGAGTTGCAGACCTTGACGCCGTCCTTCGACTGGAAGGTTTATCTCGCAGCAAAGCAGCAGAGCGGTCTTGTAACCGTCAACGTAGCTACGCCCGAGTTCTTCAAGGCATTTGAACAATCAGATCGAAACCGCAGATATCGACGCGTTGAAGAGTTATCTCCGTTGGCACACAGTTCATCGGTATGCTGCCAACCTGAGCGATCCATTTGTCGAAGAGAACTTCAACTTCTATGCAGCGACGCTCGCTGGACAGAAGGAGCAGGCTCCGCGTTGGAAGCGTTGCACCGCAGCGACCGATCGTGCGTTGGGCGAGGCGGTTGGACAGGATTGGGTGGCAAAGAACTTTCCGCCAGCGGCCAAGGACAACATGGAGAAACTGGTAACGGCGCTTGAGAAGGCACTGGCCGAGGACATCAAGACACTGGACTGGATGAGCGAGGACACTAAAGTTGAGGCGAAGAAGAAGCTCGACGCGTTCCGGCGCAACATAGGCTATCCGGAGAAATGGCGCGACTACTCGTCAGTGACGATCAAGCGCGATGACCCGATTGATAACGTCCAGCAGATTGCAGCGTTCAATGATCGACGCGATCTGGCCAAGATCGGCAAGCCTGTCAATGAGAAGGAGTGGAGCATGACTCCGCCAACAGTCAATGCGTACTACAGGCCGTCGATGAACGACATCAACTTCCCGGCCGGAATTCTTCAGCCACCGTTCTATGACTTCAAGATCGATCCGGCGGTGAACTTCGGCGGTATCGGCGTGGTGATCGGCCACGAGATGACGCACGGCTTCGATGATCAGGGCAGCCAGTTCGATCCGCAGGGCAATGTCCGGATGTGGTGGACCGCAGAGGACCGGAAGAAATTCGATGAGCGCACAGACTGCGAGGTCAAGGAGTATGGAAGCTTCGAGGTTGCTCCTGGACAGAAACTGAACGGCAAGCTGACGCTAGGAGAGAACACCGCCGACAACGGCGGCCTGCGCATCGCCTACCGGGCGCTGATGGATACGCTCGCCGAGCAGAATGCGTCAGCCACCGCAGAAGATCGACGGCTATACACCGGCACAGCGCTTCTTCCTGGGCTTCGGTCAGGTGTGGTGCCAGAACCAGACCGAACAGTCTGCGCAGGTCTGCGAGCGAAGACCGATCCGCATTCCGCTGGTGAATGGCGAGCCAACGGCTCCGTGCAGAACTTCGACGAGTTCGGCAAGGCCTTCGGCTGCAAGGTTGGCCAGCCGATGATGCCTGCCAATGCCTGTCGTGTCTGGTAGTAAAAATCTGGACGTTTGCTCCATCAAAGCCCGGGCTTCGGCTCGGGCTTTTGCTGAAGTAAACCACTCTTCTCCTGTACGAACGCTTTTCCATTCTGAATCCTGAGGAAAACGTTGAGATTGAAGGCGGATTCCATGCCCCGAAAGTGGCACAAAGTCGCGTCACCTTCTACAATTAGCAGAGGAATTTATCCCTAAAGAGTTGCTCGCAACTAACGGCGCCTGAAGACGGCGCCTGCGAGGATTAAGGAAGCGCATGAGGTTGAGCAGGATTGGCCGGTTTTCAATGGCCTTGGTAGTGTCCGTTGCAATGGGTCTGGGCATGACGGCGTGCGGTGGCGGCACGATCGCATATATCTGGGTTCTCGGAACGCAGTACAACCAGATTGCTGGGTTCAAGGTCGACGACTTCACCGGCAACCTCACGCAGGTGGTCCACTCACCCTTTAGTTCCAATGGAACTACACCGGTCGCACTCGTAGTCAAGCCCGGCGGCCGATACGTCTACGTAATCAATAAGGGAGATTCGAAGACCGGCGGGCAACATCTCGCTTTACAGCGTCGGTGGTGATGGCGTACTGACGTTCCAGCATACCGTATACAAGTCGCGGAACGACTCCTGTCTGGGCTTCGGTCGATAGCACGGGCAACTACCTATATGTGCTCGATACGCTTTACCCGGACACACCACAGTACCCCAATCCGAATGGCCTAGGCGCCATAACCGTCTTTGCAATCGATCAGAACACAGGTCGTCTGCAACTGGTACCGAATCAGCAGATCAAAGACAGCAATCAGACTCAGCTTACATTCTTCCCGGTGGGCCCGAAACCTTTGATGATGCGTGTATCGGGTGGCTGTTTCTTTACGATCAACGGAGGCGACCAGACAGTCTTCCCATATTCGGTGGGTTCGAACGGACAGCTTTCACTGACCGCAAATTCGACCATCAATACTGGCGCAGGAAGCTTGACCTCGATCAGCACCAGCGGGAACTATGTTTACCTGACGGACGCCGCTCCCACTTCTGACAGTCCCGGCGGCCGAATTCTGCCCTACACGGTTGGCTCAGGCTCTGCGGCTTGCTCCTTGAACACGTTGACCGGCGGCCCCGTAAACAATCTTCCGTTGACCTCGAACCCGGTCTACTCCTTCCCGGACAATAAGGGCAAGACGCTGTACGTTCTGAATCGGGCTTCGCTTGATCCCCAGAACAAGACAAGCTCGATTTCGGCGTTCACAATCGACTCGACGACCGGAAAGGTATTTCCTCTTGGAACCGGCGGCAGTCCGTCCGCAGGAAATCCGTACGCGGTAGGCGCAGGGCCGGTCTGCATGGTTGAGGATCCGACGAACCAGTATGTGTACACGTCGAACAACATCGATGGAACCATTACTGGCAGACGAATCGATTCCAATAGCGGCGAATTGAGAGAGCTGCACACGCGGCTCTACGTTCCCGACAACAGGGCAGCCAACCTGCCTGGCACTCAGCGGAAACGTTAACTAGGCCGTGGGAAGACGATGGAACGGCAGCCCCGCATTCGGTTTGAATAGAGACGGTAAACCTGCGGAGATGATCGGCAATTGGAGTAAGGGAATCGCATGACGTTGAAGACAGTGGGCCAAAGAGCGATAGCCTCGATTGTGTCCGTGGCGATGGGGCTCGGCCTGACGGCGTGCGGCCGCGATTATACGGTTGGATATCTGTATGCCACAACGGCAAAGGACACCGCCGGTCTCCTCAACGGCTATAAGGTCGACTACCAACAGGGATACCTGGTTCAGCTCGCCAACTCACCTATACCGTCGGGCGGCAAGAATCCGGTAACCGTGGTTGCTTCGCCGGATCATCTGTCAATCTATGTCATTCATCGCGACGATTCCAGCGTCGTCCACTTCCTCATCGGAACCGATGGAAAGATATATCCGCAGAAGACCTACAACATCACGGGAAGTTTCGCGACGGACGCTTCCATTGATGCAGCGGGCAAGTTCCTTTACGTGACTTTCACGTACCAGAACACTATTCTGCCCGACGGTTCGCAGCAGCAGCTTTATACGCCAGGCAATCCTGGTCCAGGCGGCGTGACGATCTTTCCGATTAACTCAGATGGGTCGCTGGGTTCTCCCTCCACCTTCAACCTGGGTCGCAACCCTGTGAAGATCTCGGCGAACAGCAAGAATCACTTTGTATATGTGATCGCGCAGGATTCGGCGACTACGGCAAATCTCTTCGGCTTTGCAGCAAACCGATCCAACGGCTCCCTGACGGCTCTTCCCGGCCAGACGATCAATCCTGGCAATGTACCTTCTACGGGATACCAGTCAGGAATAACGCCGGCCGGGCTCCTCGTGGATGCTGCGGCGAGCCACCTGTACGTCACGGACAAAGATTCGAATACGGTCATCGGCTATGCGATCGCTACAAGCGGAGTTCCGAGCATCTTGGCTACAGCAAAGACCGATTCATCGCCTGCAGGCATGACCATCGACCAGAGCGGCAAATTCCTTTATGTTGCCAGCTATGGCGCGGGTTCGATCAATGGGTATACCTTCGCGGCAAACGGCGCGCCGGTTCAGTCGACCACGGGCTTTAGCGCGCAGGCGGGCACAGGACCGACATGCGTATCAATGATCGGCGCTCCTAGCACCGGAACGCCGACGCATGCGGTCTACCTGTATGCCTCCAATCAACTTAGTAACAATGTCTCCGGGACGCAGCAGAATACTTCCGACGGAAGCCTGAAGCAGATTCAAAATACGCCTTTTAGTGGCAATACTTTACCCACATGCCTCGTGACAGTGCCGGTCGTTGCCGGTCGTTGACCCGCTTTTAGCGTGTAACGATAGACTTTACGCAAGACGGCGATTGCCGCCGGAATGAAGGAAACAGATGAGTTTGATAGGAAAGATCTTCGGGTCTATGCACAGGTCGAAGGCCGCAACGTCGGTCTCAGTTTTTGCGCGGGCGGCTTCCGCCATGATGTTGACTGCAGTGGTCGGCTTGACCGCCTGCACCCGCGACTACACGGTTGCCTATCTGTATGCCACTTCGTCGAATGGCATCAATGAGTATGCCGTTGACTACCAGTCCGGCGCACTTGTCGCGATTACGGGATCTCCGGTGTCGGCGGGAAACAATCCGGTCTCCATCATCGCGACGACAAATGGTTTGTTCCTGTACGTATTGAATCAGGGTGATTCTACGGTGCAGGAGTTTGCAATTGACAGCGACGGAAAGCTTACCTCGAAGAATACCTACAAGACCGGAACTCGTCCTACGGCGGTCGCAATCGATGCAGCCAACAAGTTTCTCTATGTCACCTACACCTATCAGACAGGTTACTCTGCAGCGAACCCCGGACCGGGCGGTGTAACCATCTTTCCGATCAGCGCCGACAATTCGCTGGGGACGCCGACGAACCTCAATGTGGGCAACAACCCGACCGGCATCACGGCGACACATTTCAATAACTACGTCTACGTGATCGACGCAGAGCCTGCTGTTGGATCAGCCTCTCCGTTCGGTCAGATTCTGGCCTTTTCGCAGAACGCAACCTCTGGCGCCTTGACGCCGATCGGTGCTACCAAAATTTCAGTTGACGCAAGCGGTAGAACCGTGGCCAGTGGCTACGGCGCTGGCACCGTTCCTAGTTCCATCGCTTCAGATCCCGCATCGCGCTTCGTCTACGTTACGGATCGTGCGACCAATCAGCTCTATGGCAACATCGTTCTCTCGGGCGGCACGCTGCAGGCGATGCAGAACTCGCCCTTTGCGACTGGGTTGCTTCCGGTTGCGGTTACGGTCGATCCTCGTGGCAAGTACCTGTATGTATCCAATTTCAACGACAACACGGTAGGCGCTTACGCCATCGACCAGTCGACGGGCGCAGCAGTCGGTTCGGTCGGATCGGGTTCGACGAAGGTGGGGACGGGACCGACATGCTTAGCCATCGAGCCGGCACTTGGCATTTACCTCTACTCGTCGAACAACCTCGACAATACAACGACAGGCCTGCAACTGGACCCGCACAACGGCTCGTTGAAGAACGTCCAGAACACGCCGTTTCCGGCGGCAGGAACACCGACGTGCATCGCGGCTGTGGCAAATGGCTCGCATGCCACGCAGGTTATCAATCCTTAGAACTGGATAAGATTCTGAATACAAAGGCCTCGCTTCGGCGAGGCCTTTGTATTCAGCTTCTGCTAAGCGACCTTTGCGCGCGTTGATGGAGGAAAGTGACGAAGAATTGCTCTACGAGCAGGGTTCTCAACGAAACGATAGACCACGATGGACAGGGCGATGAGTGCGGCATAAGAGATCCACGGATCGAGCGCGGCGACGTGCAGGCGCTCCGGGAGGTTGTACATGTGGATCAGGATGAAGACATTGAAGTGGAGCAGATAAAGACAGTAGCTGCTCTCTCCAATTAGGAGCAAGGGCCCCCACGAGAAGACGGATGAGATGAAGTGCGGTCCGCTGAGGCCGAAGACGAGCGTCGCGAAGAGCGGCAGTAGAAGTCCGCCGTGCAGGACAAGATAGGGAATGTGCGGCGAGACGATGTAGAAGAACAGGCCAAGGAAGGTGACTGCAGCTGCGGCGATGGCCAATCGCTGGCGCTCCGTGACGGTTGCTATGAGTTGCAGGCGCGACAGCGCGACCCCTGCGAGGAAGGTAGCTGCATAAGGAATCGGTGTGTACTTGAGGAAGCGGATCAGCGTGGTTGAGGTGTAGCGCGTTGCTGGTTCGGTTAGATGATCTGGATTCAGCAGAAGGTATAGGGTCGAAGGTGTAAGGTTGACGATCCAGAAAACCAGGATCAGCAGGATGAGCCGCGAAGGCTTGCGCGGCCACGGGAGCCGGATGAGCCAGGGGAACGCTGCGTAGAAGGCGACCTCGCATGAGAGCGTCCACGCGACGGTGTTCCAGAAGGTGGCTAGTGAAGGACTCCAACCCTGGAGGAGCAGCGGGGAGAGCAGGAAGCCTTGCCAGAACTCGGTGCGCGAGCGCGCGTGCCATTCGATCTCAAGCATCTTGAAGGAGATGATGAGCACGAGAAGATAAACCGGGTAGAGCCGCGAGAAGCGGGCGAGCCAGAAGTCGCGCTTGTTCAGGCTGGCGCCTCGATCGAAGTAGTTATACGAGAGGATGAAGCCTGAGATCAGGAAGAAGACGTTGACAAAGACGAATCCATGCTCGACGAAGGGGCGAATGGGGCCGAGATATGGAGGCGTGAAGTGAAACAGAACGATGTTGAAAGCGAGTAGTGTGCGGATGCCTGTGAGAGCAGGCAGCGGCGGCTTGCGGGCTGGTTTCACCAGCGGCGTCGTTGCAGTGGAGGCCAAGTTTCTTCTTCGTTCCTATTGTCTTGAACGCGGTCCCGAGGCGTTTGATGCGCAGAACTGGAAGTGGGCGCAGATATTTTCAGGCGGTGACGAGCGAGCCGATCTTTTCGCCTGAGACGACGCGGACGATATTGCCTTGTTCGCGCATGCTGAAGACCATCATGGGCATGTTGTTGTCTCTGCAGAGCGAGACGGCGGTCGTGTCCATGACGCCGAGGTTGAGGCGCAGGATGTCGTTGTAGGTGATCTGTGGGAAGCGCGTCGGCGTCCGGCATCTTTCTTGGGGTCGGCGGAGTAGATGCCGTCGACCGAGGTGGCCTTGAGCAGGATGTCGGCCTTGATCTCCATGGCGCGCAGGCTGGCGGCGGTGTCGGTGGAGAAGAACGGATTTCCGGTTCCGGCGGCGAAGATGACGATGCGGCCCTTTTCGAGGTGGCGCATGGCGCGACGGCGAATGTAGGGTTCGGCGACCTGATGCATCTCGATGGCGCACATGACGCGGCAGAAGATGCCGCGCTTCTCGATGGCGTCCTGAAGGGCGATGGCGTTGATGACGGTGGAGAGCATTCCCATGTGGTCGGCGGCGACGCGGTCCATGTCGATGGCTTGCTGGGCGACTCCGCGGAAGAAGTTTCCTCCTCCGACGACGATGGCGATCTGGCAGCCAAGGGCGTGAACGGCTGCGATTTCTTCGGCTACTTTGTGGATGAAGACGGCGTCGATTCCGAAGCCTCGGCCTGCGGCCAGAGCTTCGCCTGAGAGCTTGAGGAGGACTCTTTTGTACATGTCAGGTTCAAGTATCGCACGGTGAGAAGCGGGCGTAAGTCTCGGAGCCTGCATGGGTTGGTTGTTTCTTCACCGGGCTGGAGGGGGCCCCTCCCCCGGGGGTATTCTCTTCGGGTAAATCGCGTTGTTTCAGTCGTTTGCGGCATAGCGACTTCGCAAAGTATTCCAACATAATGGGTTACGGCCCAAATTATTGAATTTACGTTACTTATGACCCCAAAACAAAAAGACCCGGATGTTCGCCGGGTCTTCTTCGATTGATATGTCAATTTTAGCAAGCCGAAGGTAATTAATCGGCAACTTATATTCGGTTTATTTTCATAGAGATAAACCGAATTGGGGCTTGACAAGTTTTTGCACAGGTTCGCCCTTAAGAAAGTCTTCGGGTCGGATATTTCTCTTTGACACGGAGGGGTCTTGGACGGAAAATTCTGGCACGAACGAGGGCATGCCGGGGGATACGGGATGAGGTGGTCGAAGGCGACCATGGTTTGGATGGGTGTGTTGCTCGTGTGGGGAGGTCGCGGACTTGCGCAGACCGGATATCAGTATGAGCGGCTGGCTCCGGAGCCGTCGCTAAAGACCCCATACAACGGCGATTCGATGTTGATGAGGGCCGGGTATGAGCAGAGGCACCGTGACTGCCTGGATGCAGGAATGCACATAGACACGGTACTAGCGGAGAAGCCTAATTGGGTAGGAGCGCGCGAGATGCGGCTGTACTGCGAGCGAGAGCAGGACCAGCGTGTCGAGGAACTGAACGATACTTCGAAGTTGATCGCGCTACAGCCGGGAAACTGGAGGAGGTGGCGCGATCGCGCCGTAGTGGAGGGTAAAAACGCGGAGTGGCCGGACGCCATCCGGGATTTGAGCCAAGCGATAAAACTTCGGCCGTGGGATGCGGAGTTGTTTGGGTTGCGGGCGCGGTGGAGAGAGTCGAACGATGAGTATGATCTGGCGTTTGCGGACTACGAACAGATGCACAAGCTGATTGCGGAGGAGGCGGAACCGCTGAACAACATGGCACGGGTGGCTGTGAGGGCGGGAAAAGGGAAGGAGAGCGAGGATCGGTATCGGGCGCTGGCGGAGATCTCGTCGCCACGGGAGCCAAGAAGCGATGAAGGTTTGCCAACCGATGGAATGAGCGTGGAAGAGCTTATGCTTCGGGCGGGGTATGCGGCGAAGCTCGAGAAACGCGACCTTGAATTAAGGTTTTTGAATGCTGTGCTGGCTGCGCATCACGGCCATGTGCGGGCGCTGGAGCTGGTCGCCGCACTGACGAGGAGTGTGCAGGCGGTGTCGTGGTTGATCACACTGAATCAGAGCAGGGCTGATTATTTTGTGATGCGCGCCGAGTTTATGATGCCGAGACCGTTCATGGGTGATCTGGATTCGGCGGTGCGGCTGGAGCCGTTTGAGGCGAAGCACTATGCGCGGCGTGCGCAGTGGGAGCAAGGGCAGGCGGCGATTTCGGATTACCGCAAAGCGATCGACCTTGAGCCGGGAGATCCGGAGTATTGCTACGGGTTGTCCCGGGCGTATGCGGCACAACATGCGTTTCTGTTGCAGACGCTGGCGTTGAACTGGGCCCTGGTGGGTGATCCGGAGAATGCTGAGTGGCTGAAGGAACGTGCTGCACTTCCTTAAACGGTTGTATCTTTCACGCGCTTTCACGACGGTTGCAGGCAGAGTTGTGTTTAATGGCGTGTGATCGTTTGTGAGGTGAGGGAGGGTGTAGTGAAGGTTCGCTTCTTGCGCGAGATGATTTGCGCCGCGTTGTTTGTGGCGATGGGGTTGACGAGTGGGTGGGGACAGGAGCGAAAGCCAGACCTCGTGCTGAAGGGGACGATCGCAGAGAAGGATCGCGAGACTTATGTCGAGGTTCCGTTTAGGGTGCCTGCCGGTGTGGTGCGGGTGAGCGTGGATTTTCACTACACGGGGCATGAAAAACAGACGACGATCGATCTTGGGTTATTGGATACGGAGGGGTTCCGCGGGTGGAGCGGAGGGAACAAGAGCGCATTCACGGTTTCGGAGTCGGACGCGACGCCTTCCTATCTTCCGGGGCCGATAAAGCCCGGGGTATGGAAGTTGCTGCTTGGCGTACCAAGCGTTGGAGTTGGCGTGCGGAGCGAGTATGAGGCGAAGGTATACTTCGCGCGCGAGGGAGAGCGGATCGGAGCATCGACGTTTGGGTCGGATGCGGTTCCGGGGCCAGTTCGTATGGGTGCGGGGTGGTATCGCGGCGATTTGCATATGCACGACGCGCACAGTGATGGAAGTTGCACGAGCGAGGCAGGGAAGAAGGTGCCTTGTCCGCTCTACAAGACGGTGGAAGCGGCGCGGGCTCGAGGGCTGGACTTTATCGCGATTACGGACCACAACACGGTTTCGCACTTCGATGAGGTTCGCGAACTGGCTCCTTACTTCGACAAGATGCTGTTGATTCCAGGGCGCGAGATCACCACGTTCGACGGACACGCGAATGTTTTTGGAACGACAGAGTTCATTGACTTCCGGCTTACGAGCAAGAGTGTGCCCACATTCAACGTATTGCTGGATGAAGTGGAGAAGAAGCACGGGCTGCTTTCGATTAATCATCCAGGGCTGCCGACGGGAAGCGCGTGCATGGGGTGCGGATGGTCAGTTAAGGATACGGATTTCAGCCGGGTGCGTGTGATCGAGGCGCTGAATGGCGGTTCGCTGGATGGGCCGCTTTCAGGGGTTCCGTTCTGGCAGAAGCGGCTTAGCGAGGGGTTGCGCGTGACTGCGGTGGGTGGGAGCGACAATCACAACGCGTCATATGAGCCGGGACACGAGTCGGCAGTTGGAAGGCCGACGACGGTGGTTTGGGCGAAGGATTTGTCGGAGGTGGCGGTGCTGGAGGGGATTCGTGCAGGGCACGTGTTTGTAGATGTGCTGGGAACGCGGGATCGCGGGATCGAGTTTACGGCTGTGGCGGGTTCGCAGACTGCGATGATGGGGGACGTGCTGAAGGTTGCGGCGGGGAGCCGTGTGAAGTTTGCGCTGACGATGATGGGGCTTGCAGGAGCGCATGCCGAGATGGTTCGGGATGGTGTAGTGACTCCATTGGGAGACGCGGTAAAGAGCGCCCGTGAGACGCGTGAGTTTGAGGAGGTTTCGGATGGAAAGCGGCACTGGGTGCGGGTGAATGTACGCGGGGTGGATGGCGGGTTGCTGGTTCTGGGGAATCCTGTCTATTTAAATTTTTGAGTGGGACGCATCGTGATGGGTGCCAGAGAAATTGGCCGCGATACCTCGAATAAGGTATCCGTCGTCGAAAGCGCTCGTTTATGATTCAGCTACTATTCGCCAGCGAGAGGTCTGTTCTGGATGCTTCTGATCATCCGACGAAAGATCGGCTCCCGTGGAATCGAGTTGTTCTGCAAGATCATCTTGCGGACTTGTGCGCTGAGCGCGTTGGTCCTCTTGCAGTCTTATTTCGGACAAAGCCAATGCAACGGCATCGCCTCCACGCCAGGGGCAGCAGCAGATTGCGCTGCCAGCGCCGTCCCTGTGGGCAAGGTCACGCCACTCGATCCTGGCCATAGCTATTCACTTGCCGAATTGATCGATCTGGCAGAGAGGAACAATCCGCGTACACGGCTCGCGTGGGAGCGAGCCCGACAGTTCGCGAATGAACTGGGAATTGCGAAGAGCGCGTATTATCCGATTCTGGCAGGTGTGGCTGTTTTTGCTGATCAGCGCATTATCAACCCTTTCCCGAAGCCGCTTGCTCCGCGCGGCTACGTGATGGTCGAGATTCCGGCCGTCGTTCCACAGGTGACATTGCAGTATCTGATCTTCGACTTTGGCAAGCGAGAGGCTCAGGTGGATGCTGCAACGGCCGAGAAGCTTGCCGCGGGCGCGCATTTTATTCAGGCGAATCAAGAGGTCGCCTTTCGCGTTGCCAGCACTTTCTATCAATTGCTTACTCAGCAGGAGCGATTGGCGGCGGCGGAGGCAACTCTGAAGACTGCGCAGACCACCGCTGATGCTGCAGATTTTCAGCTTCGCAATGGCCGATCGACGATGCCCGACTTGTTGAATGCGCGCGCGGAGGCTTCGCAGGCGGTCTTCGACCGAGAGTCAGCGGATGGCGACGAGAAGATCGCACGGGTTGCTCTTACCGAAGCGGTCGGCGTAGAGCCTTCGCCCAACATCACCATTGATTCCGGCACATCAGCGCCGCTGCCATCTGAACTTGCGGCATCGATCGACGCGTTGATCGACCGCGCGATTGCGGACCGACCTGATCTTGCGGCGCAGGCGCTTGAGATTCGTGCTGCGGACGATGCCATCCGTGCGGCCCGCGCCGAATATTGGCCGAAGATCGTACTGCAGGGATCGGCTGCGCAGACTTCGATCTGGCCGACAGCGGACTATGGAGAGTTGGGGAATGCGAGCCAGGCGACATGGTCGGCAGCACTTGCGATCCAATGGCGGCTGTTCGATGGCGGAGCGCGCAAGAATGAGGTTGCGAAGGCGGAGTCAAAGAAGCGTGCGGCAGAGGAAGAGATGCGAGAGAAACGCGACCAAGCCACAAGGCAGGTGTGGACGTCCTATATCGCCTTTCGCACGGCTCTGCGCAAACAGCAAGCGGCAGTAGCTTTGCTGGAGTCTGCGAATGCTTCTTATTCTGCGTCGCTGGATGCCTACAAGTATGGCGTAAAGAACTTAATCGATGTGGTGACTGCGGAGAAGCAGCTTGCACAGGCTCGGTTATCGAATGTCTCGGCGCGTTCGCAGCTGTTTCTGGAGGCTGTAGATCTTGAGTTCGTGACGGGAAATCTGCTGAGAACTACAGCGCCTGTGACAACCACTGCCACCCCCTCGAAGCCTGTTGTCACGAGTCCAGATCCTTTAGGCGCACCGACTTCCAATCCACGCAAGGATGATCAGCGGCCATGAAAAGAAGTTCAGTCTACTCTCTCAGTCTCGCTGGACTTTGTGCTTTGTGCAGTGGCTGCGGGCAAGCACCTGCGATTGATGTGATCGGATCATTTTTCCCTGCATGGATGGTCTGTTTGATTGTGTCTATCGTTGTCGCATCGTTGTTGCGACTCTTTCTTTTGCGCCGTCAGCTAGAGCCTGCGATAGAACCGGTTGCGCTGTTCTATCCGAGTGTTGTCATTCTGGTCAGCTGCCTGTTGTGGCTGATTTTCTATCGCTAAGGAGAGCGCTATGGAGACCGCTACCGAAGTCGAGAATCGAAGACGAATCGGAAGACGAGTGGTCATTGGAGTGGCCGTGGCGGCAGCACTTTCGCTCCTACTGGTGGTCTACATGATCAACCGGTCGCCGCGCACCGACGACGCCAGCGTCTGGGCCAACTATATCGAGATTGCGCCAGAGGTTAGTGGGCGCGTGGTGGAGCTTCCGGTCAGAGACAACGCCTTCGTAAAGAAAGGGGACCTGCTCTTTGTCATTGATCCGCGTCCGTATGAGTATGCGCTCGAGCAGGCGCTATCGGACCAGAAGGCGCTCGAAGAACAGATCATCGATCAGCGCCGCCGCATCGCTGCGCAGGAGAGTGCGGTGCATGCTGCAGGTGCCGCAGTCTCGATGTCAAAGACGGGTATTCAGACCGCGGGAAGCAGCATTGACGCGGCGCGCGCCGCTGTTACGCGTGCGCAGGCTTCTGCGGCTGCGGCGGAGGCTCGGCTGAAGCTCGCCACTAACGATTACAAGCGGATAGAACCACTTCTTCAGAAGCAGTACGTAACGGTGGAACAGGTGGATCAGGCCAGTACAGCCGTTCGCGTCGCGCAGGGAAGTTATGACGAGGCACAGGCTGCGCTGTTGCAGGCGCAGGCGCAACTTGCGCAGGCCACGCTTCGTCATGCGGAGGCCAGTTCTCAAGCGGCCGAGTCACAGGCCAAGCTCGGCCAGGCGATCCATACGATCGATCGGATCGAGACGCCGGAGTCGCAGAGACCTGCAAAGGCGGCGAAGGTGGATAGCGCGAAACTAGATCTCGAACGAACGCGAGTTGTGGCGCCGTTTGACGCCTATGTAACCAATCTGAATATTTCAGTCGGAGCTTATGCGCATCCTGGCACTCCGCTGTTTACCCTCATCGACACGCGCGCCTGGTACGTGATCGCCAACTACCGTGAGTCCAAGCTCAAGAACATTCCATTAGGAACGCACGTTGACGTTTATCTCATGGGTCATCCGGACCGCCGCTTCAATGGCCGCGTGGAAAGCATCGGTTATGGCGTTTTTCCTGAAGACGGCAAGGTTTCAGGCGGTTTGCCAAACATTGAGCGGACTCTCAACTGGGTCCACCTCTCGGCGCGGTTTCCTGTGCGTGTGCGAATCGAAGACCCGGATCCTGTGCTGTTTCGCATTGGCGCGACCGCCGTGACGATAGTGAGGTAATCTTTATGGCCGCGATTTTGTCCGAGTGGATCGGTCGGGTCCGGCAGGATCTTGAGCCAACGCCTGGGCGCATGAACGCTGCGCTTCGTATTGTGCTGGCCTCTGTTATCACGCTGGTGCTTCTCATGGCGCTGCGCATGCCGTTCGCTTCTATTGGGATGTATTTCGTGTTCCTCGTCGGTCGCGATTCGCCTGCTGTTTCGTTTCGATCGGGCATACTCTCGCTTCTTGCGCTGGCGGCGTCGGTCGCTGCAGTGTTGATAGTTGTCATCCTCACAGATAACGATCCGATGGCCCGTGTGCTTGGTGTCGCACTGGTGTCTTTTATTGCAGGTATGTTCATGCTTGGCAGCAACCTGCCCGCGCTGGCTTCTACGTGGGGGTTCATCTTTTGCGTGCTTATCGCTGCATGGGAGACCAGCGTACCGGCCAGCGCATTGGTAAAGACGACGCTTTATATTCTTGGGACCATTTCGCTGGCAGTGGGTTCCGTTCTAGCCGTGGAGTATATCTTTGGCACGCGCCATCCCGCCGAGGAGCTTCAGCAGCAGCGTGTTATGCGTTACCGGGCTCTTGAAGAGATGTTTGCGCTTTATGCGAAGGGGGCCGTTGCCGCCGAGGTCTCACCCGCCGTATCTCGTGTTTCGCGTCTTGCGGCGGCCGGACAATCGGGCATGCAGCGTCTGTACAACACGATTGTCGAACGCAATTTGAATACTGGCGATCTTCCTATCGGGGCGCGAGTTCGCATCACCATGCTGGCGCAGTTGATGGATATTTCGGCCGCATTTGGATGGCAGTATCCAGGCTTGTGCGATGCCGTGTGCCGGCAACGGTGTGCCGATATCGCCGAGTTATGCCATTACCTGGCGGAAGGAGATACCCCTCCGGATCGTGCAGCAGGGCTGGCGGAGCATGCCATTGGCCCGGATCCGTCGCTGCTCGATCGTGCAGAAGGCGTGCTGCATGCCATTATTTCGATGCCGGTGGACTCCGGTTCTCCCGGAGATAAGCAGCTCGTGGCCCTTCCTTCGAGCGAGGTACCGGTGCTTATTCCCGGAGCCCTGCGGCAACCACAAACCATCGCTTTCGCTCTGAAGCTGAGCCTGTGCGCGACGCTTTGCTACGTCATCTACCAGGCCGTTGCGTGGCCGGGAATCTCTACCGCCGTGACGACTGTGCTTATCACCGGGCTGAGCACAAGCGGGGCAATCAAACAGAGACTAATTTTTCGCCTGGCAGGTTCACTGATTGGAGGACTCATCCTCGGCCTTGGGGCTACGGTATTCCTGTTTCCTCACATGGACTCGATCACATCGCTGGTGGTGCTGGTGGCCGCGATCGCCTTTCTCTCTGCGTGGGTGGCAGCAGGAAGACAGTTCAACTACGTCGGTTTGCAGATCGCATTCTCTTTTTACATTGTCGCTTTTGAAGGATTTTCAGTTCCAACAGAGCTGGCCCCTGCTCGTGATCGCTTTATCGGCATTCTTCTAGCGCTGGTAGTTATGGCGTTTGTCTTCGACTTAATCTGGCCAGTTCGTACGGTCACGGCGATGCGTGCTGCTTTAGCTACACTTCTCCATGCCGGAGCCGTATTTCTTCGCCTTCCACAGAGCGTTTCGAATCATGTGGACCTTCTGCACCGGGCGGATGGTCTGCGCGACCAGGTAGGGAAGACCGTCGCTGGTATTCGAACCATGAACGACACCATCGATTACGAGTTCGGCGTTGACAGGAAACAGCACAGACATGCAGGAGAGACCATTCTGCGCGCGGCGCTTACCTCGGTCGCCTTCTTCTGGAACCAATTCGCGATTCTGCACAATGAACAGGATCGTGCTTTTTTTACCGAGCCCGACCTCGTTCATCTGCGAACCATTCTCGCCGACGGGATGGATGCTATGGCGAGGTCGGTTACTCAAAAGATCAACTTCGCCACGATCCAAACGGCGGATTTGGTTGATAAAGGGTTTTACACGCATCCTCGCTATGGCGAATATGTTCAGAACTCGATTGCCCGCTTTGACGAACTGCAGCATATGATCGCGCAGCTTCAATTCCAGCCGTGAAATGTCGCAAGGATCAAAATTCGCGAGGCAGCCTGCTCTGATAAGAAGGGAATTATCAGGGTGCGCTGAAAGTTTTTGGCTGAGGCGATGCAAAAGAGATATTCTTTTGGACCGATAGGAAATTCGCGTCAGCTAGGAGCTTTCTTGCATCGTCATAGGATCCCTTTCTTTTCTGTCATTGCCGTACTCGTCCTTGCGAGCCAGATTGGCGTTACGCAACAACCCCCAAAAGCCTCCGTTCCCGGTCCTGCGCCCCATGCCAAACAGACCCACCTACGTCACGTTCTGGTGATTGGCGATGCAAAGGGTTTTGAACACGATTCGATATCGGCTGCGATGAACGCCATCTACGAGATGGGCAAGCAGACTGGCTTGTGGGACACGATGATTCGCACTGATACGGAGCTGATTACGAAGAAAGACCTCGGCCGCAATTCGAAAAACCTGAACTACTTTGATGTCTTGATCTTCGCAAGCACCACCGGCGAACTTACGATGGATGCCAGTCAAAAGCAAGACATGATGTCTTTCATAAAAGATGATGGAAAGGGCTTTGTAGGAATCCATGCAGCGCTGGATACGAACTACAACTGGCCGGAATACGGAGAGATGATTGGTGGGTATTTCGATCAGCACCCATGGATGACGTTCAATGCTCCAATCATCAATGAAGATCCGGACTTTCCGGCGGTGCGTCATTTTCCAAAGGCGTTTGTGAAGTATGACGAGATCTATCAGCCTAAAGAGTGGTCGCGTGACAAGGTGAATGTTCTGCTCAGCCTCGACGCTTCAAAGCTCGACTACAACAACAATCCGCGTATTCATAGGACAGACCGCGATTTTGCCGTTGCATGGGACAAGATGTACGGCAAAGGGCGGGTCTTTTACTCCACCCTAGGGCATACCGAGGAGTCGTGGCAGGACCCCGATATCTACAAGATGTACTTTGAAGCCGTAAAGTGGGCACTGGGAATGACGGAGGGAAGCACGGCCTCTCATCCTCACGTTCAAGCAGCGACTGCTAGCCACTAAAGCCTCATTCCAAGGAGAAAACGCGGCTCTTATGAAGAAGATCGGGATGGGCTTGATTGGCCCCGGATTCGTTGCAGCTCATCACCTCGATGCGGTTCGTCGTCTAGGTGATGTCGATATCGTCGCAATCGCGGGCTCGTCACAACAGTCTGCAGAGAAGAAGGCACAAGCTTACAAGGTGGACCGCGCTTACGGGGACTACAAAGCGCTGATTGCTGACCCTGATGTGCAGGTAATCCACAACACGACCCCTAACTACTTGCACCTTCCAGTCATCATGGCTGCTCTTGAGGCCGGGAAGCATGTAATTTCTGACAAGCCACTCGCTTTGAATGCAGATGAGGGTCGCAGACTGCGGGATGCTGCGGTTGCCGCCAAGGTGGCGCATGTCGTGACGTTCAACTATCGCGGTAATCCGCTCGTACAGCAGGCGAGAGGTATGGTGGCTCGCAGCGAGACTGGCCAATTGAGTTTTATACATGGGTACTATCTGCAGGACTGGATGACGGACCCGAACGTCTATTCATGGCGCTCGGACCCTGCGAAAGGGGGGACGTCGTCAGCAGTGGGCGATATTGGCTCGCACTGGTGCGATCTCGCGGAGCACATCTCGGGATTGAAGATTGTCTCGGTGCTGGCGGATCTGACTACAGTGGTTCCCGTTCGCTACTCGTCTGGTGCGTCGGCTGAGGCCTTCTCGGCTAAGGCGGGAGGCGAGAGCAAGAGCGTCGAAGTCCATGCAGAAGATCTGGCAAGCGTGCTGCTTCGTTTCGAAAATGGTGCGAAGGGTTGTTTCTCCGTAGGACAGGTGCTTCCTGGGCACAAGAATGATCTTGAACTAGAGATCAACGGAAGAGCACTCTCGCTAAAGTGGCGACAAGAAGAACAGAATGAGCTATGGATTGGCCGTCATGATCAACCCAATGCCACCATGGCGAAAGACCCGTCGCTTGTATCGCGTGATGTGCTTCCGTATGTCCATCTTCCCGGAGGGCATCAAGAGTCGTGGGCAGACGCTTTTCGTAATCTGATTCACGATGCTTACCAGTGGATACGGGAGGGCGGACGTCCTGAGGCGAAGCCAGCGCCGTTGCCGACCTTCGAAGATGGATATCGTTCAACATGTATTGTTGAGGCGATACTCAAGAGCAACGAGGCGGGCGGCAGATGGCAAGACGTGCAGCGATAAACGAGGAGCAAATCTGAATGAGATTGGGAGTTTTTACACCTTTACTTTCGCAGTTGCCGCTGGAAAAAGTTTTGGCCAAGCTGAAAGCGCTGCAGATCGATACGGTAGAGTTGGCAACCGGCAACTATCCGGGAGATGCTCACTGCAAGCTGTCGATGCTGGATGACGCTTCTGCACTTAAGGAGTTTCGTCAGAGGCTTGATGATAGCGGCGTGTCGATCAGTGCCTTGAGTTGCCACGGAAATCCTCTCCATCCTGACCGGGCGCAGGCAGAGACCGCGCGGGAGATAAACCGGAAGACCGTTCTTCTTGCCGAAAAATTAGGAGTGTCTACAGTCGTTGATTTTTCCGGCTGTCCGGGCGATTCGCCTCAGGCAAAATCGCCGAACTGGGTTACTTGTCCATGGCCGCCTGAGTATCTTGATGTTTTGAAGTGGCAATGGGAGAGCGTAGTTGCACCTTATTGGACAGAACGTGCGAAATTTGCAGCTGACCATGGGGTAAAGATCGCAATCGAGATGCATCCGGGCTTCGTGGTCTACAGCCCCGAGACGATGCTGCGTCTGCGTGAGATTGCTGGACCTTCCATCGGGTGCAACTACGATCCGAGCCACATGTTCTGGCAAAATATTGACCCCATTGAGGCGATACGCATTCTTGGGGATGCGATTTTTCATGTGCATGCGAAGGACACACAGCTTTATCCTATAAACCTTTCGCGCACGGGCGTTCTCGATACCAAGCCTTATACGGACGAACGCAATCGCGGCTGGATCTTCAGGACGTGCGGTTATGGTCATGGGGCGGAGTGGTGGAAGGAGTTCGTTTCGACGCTGCGGATGTTCGGCTATGATGGTGTCCTCTCGATCGAGCATGAAGACAGTCTCCTGTCGCCGGAAGAAGGGCTTACCCGTGCAGCTCAGTTTCTGAACGACATCGTGCTGAAAGAGCAGCCCGCAGCGCCATGGTGGGTCTAAGAGCATTAGACAGAACAAGAGGGCCAGAACTGTTCATGAATCGCAGAAATTTCCTCTCCTCTGCAGGCGTTCTACTCGCTGGCCATTCACTCAATGGTTCGGCATTGAAGTCTCTTGCGACCGGCGCGGCTCCAACTAAGGCTGATTACGCTCTTCGCATCGAGCCGTGCACGCTCGATATCGGGCCGGGTGTATCTATCAAGACCATTGGCTATAACGGTAAGGTTCCGGGCCCTCTGCTTCGGCTGCGCGAAGGTGTGCCTATCTCGATCGATGTAACCAACGCCACAGCGCAGGAAGATATCGTGCACTGGCATGGATTGGCGATCGATTCGCTGAATGATGGCGCAATGGAAGAGGGTTCGCCGATGATTTCGGCCGGAGCAACCCATCGGTACTCGTTCACGCCGAAGCCTTCGGGGACTCGCTGGTATCACACTCATGCGACAGCGAACGATAATCTGTCGCTCGGCACATATACCGGGCAGTTTGGTTTTCTGCTTATCGAGGGGAAGAGCCAGCCAGGCCATTACGATCAGGAGATCAATCTCGCGATCCACCATTGGGAGCCCTCGTTTGTGCCGATGGTCGAGACGATGCGGGAGCACTCCTCGAACGCACCGCTTACCAGCGGCTCCGATGTTGGCTACAAATACGCTACGATCAACGCGCATATGCTGGGGGCGGGAGAGCCAATCCGGGTGAAGCAGGGACAGAAGGTTCTAATGCGTTTGCTCAATGCCAGTGCAACGGAGAATGTGGTCCTTGCTCTTCCGGGTCACACCTTCAAAATTATTGCGATGGATGGCAATGCGGTTCCGAATCCGAAGTCGGTAGAAGTTATCTCGCTTGCTGTTGCCGAGCGCGTCGACGCGATTGTAGAGATGAACGCTCCCGGGGTCTGGATTCTAGGCTCGACACTGGAGAAGACACGCCAGATGGGATTGGGCATCGTGGTTGAATATGCCGGGAAAAAAGGTACGCCGGTTTGGAAGGATCCTGCGCCCGTGGAATGGGACTACACGCAGTTTGCTGCCGCTGCCGCAGTCCCCAAACCGGACGAAACGTTTGTTTTGACATTTCGCGACATTGGCTCTTTGCACGGGTCGAAGTTCGATACATGGACGATCAACAATAAGTCATGGCCCAACACAGATTCGCTGATCGTCCATGAAGGCAAGCGGTATCGTCTTGTCTTTCGCAACGGAAGCGGCGACCAGCATCCACTTCATCTGCACCGGCATACTTTCGAGGTCACACGCATAGGCGACAAGAACACCAGCGGATTGAAGAAAGATGTCATCAATGTAATGCCGCTTGAAACCGTCGAAGTCGATTTTGTTGCCGACAATCCGGGAGATACGTTGTGGCATTGTCACCAGCAGCTGCATATGGACTATGGCTTTATGCAACTCATCAAGTATGCCGGATAGATTAGTAGAGAGTAATTTGAACGCCCTGGGAATAGTCATAGCGATCATGAATAGATTTCGTGCTGTAACCCTCGCCGTCGTTTTCGGATTTATTCCGGCGATCGCCCATCCCGGTTGGTGTCAGACAACCAAAACCGAGCATGCGCCCGCTGACAATACGGCCGGCGCGCACTCCTATGCCAAGAACTGTGCGATCTGCCATGGAGATCAGCGTGAGGGTATTCTGCCAGGGTTCCCGCCCTTGCTCGATGTGAATCGCAAATTTACGCCTCAGCAGATTGAAAGCCTTATTAGGACGGGCAAGGGTCGCATGCCCAATTTCGCCAAACTTCCTAAGGAAGAGGTTGCAGAGCTGATGCGGTTCCTCTCAACCAGCGATATAGCTCCGGTGGGAGCTAGCGGCTCTGGAAATGTTGCTGATGCCGGGCGTCCGCTGTTTCAAAGGAATTGCGCCTTCTGCCATGGCCGCGATGCGGCGGGTGGCGAAACGGGGCCGGATCTCACACGATCCAAGCTGGTGATTTCCGATACTACCGGCAGCAAATTTTCCGAAGTCGTCCGCAATGGCAGGCCAGAAAAGAAGATGCCTGCCTTCAACTTTTCGAACGAAGAGGTCCATAGCCTTCTCTTATTCGTTCGCAATCAAGGGAAGTCATCCCGCCCTGGTGGGCGGCGTGGAGTGGATGTAAGCGATCTTCAGACGGGGAATGTGGAGGCGGGTAAACGATATTTCACGGGTGCTGGCGGTTGCGTGAAGTGCCATTCGGCAACGGGTGATCTGGCTGGAGTTGCGAACCGTTTTCAGGGGCTTCAACTGGAGCAGCAGATGCTTTATCCAAAGAATGCGAAGAGCAAGGTGACTGTGACGCTGCCCAACGGTCAAGCGCTAACCGGTGAGCTTGCCTATCGTGATGAATTCACGATCGGATTGCGTGGCGCGGACGGCGTTTATCGCTCATGGCCTGTCAGCCGCATTCGTTACACGGTAGATTCTCCAGTGAATGGTCATGTGGAGTTGTTCGGGAAGTATACGGATGACGACATTCACAATCTGATGGCATACATGCAAACGTTGCACTAAACGATTAGTCTGCGGTGAGGTTTACTAAGTTATGAAGGTTTGGAAATACTCGCTGGTATTGGCCATCATCGCATTGCTTCGTGGATACCACGATCCATTGATGGCGCAGAACCTCGATCCAGCCACTCTTGCGCATCCTTCATCTGACAGTTGGCCGACGTATCATGGCGATTATTCCGGCAAACGGCATAGCAAACTGACCCAGATCAACACCGCGAACGTCAGTTCCCTCACTCTGGGGTGGGCATTCCAGACAAACCAGAATGCCCCTATCAAATCGACCCCACTGCTTGTTGACGGCATACTTTACTTCACCGTTCCCGACAACATATGGGCCGTTGATGCTCGGTCAGGGCATGCGCTGTGGCACTATAACAAGCCGACTGACGAAGGATTGCATATCGGCCATCGTGGAGTCGCGATGTACAAGGGGTGGCTTTACTACCTCACTCCGGACTCCCATCTCATTTCGCTGAATGCGAAGGATGGAACGATTCGCTGGGATGTCGTTGTCGCCGACGCGAAGAAGGGCTACTGGACGACGATGGCGCCACTGGTTGTCCGCAATCACGTCATCATCGGTGTGTCAGGAGACTTCGATAATCTCGCCGGATACCTCCGTTCCATCGACCCTGAAACGGGGGAGACACAATGGCAATGGGACAGTACCCCTCCTGCGGGCACGCCTAACAGCACGACCGGCGGCATGACGTGGATGACTGGAACCTACGATCCGGAACTCAACCTTATTTATTGGGGGACGGGCAATCCTACGCCGGTGTTGAACGGGAAACCGCGCCCGGGAGACAACCTCTATACCTGCGCGATTGTTGCTTTGAATCCAGATACCGGAAAGCTTGCATGGGGTTTCTCTGCTTCGCCTCACGATACGCATGACTGGGACGCGGCGGAGACACCGGTTCTTGTAGACGGAGATTTTCACGGCAAGCCGCAGAAGATGCTGATGCAGGCTTCCAGGAACGGCTATTTCTTTGTCCTTGATCGGACCAATGGCAAGAGTCTTCTGACATCTACATTTGGACCGGTAAATTGGTCTCTGGGAGTGGATAAAGAGGGACGGCCGATTCCAAATCCTGCGAAAGAACCTGCTCCCGATGGACGTTTGATTGCACCGGACGAAGGTGGCATGACAAACTATCGCGCCCCGAGTTTCGATCCGAAGGCCGGGCTGTTCATAGTGGATGCTCACCCGAGCTACAGCCTCTATTTCGCGAAGGCAGCAGATGGAGCTTATGGATGGGCAGGTGCGGATTATGGATTATGGGGTAAAGGGGTCATTGAGGCGATTGATTATCAGACCGGAAAACTGCGCTGGACCCATGAAGTAGGCGATGGCGGCTCAGGTGCGGGCGTGCTTACCAGCGACTCGGGTCTGACGTTTACCGGCGACGCTCACGGCAGTGTGCTGGCGCTCGCGACCAGCGATGGTAAAACGTTGTGGCATGCAGGCATGGGGTCTCCAATGGTTAGTTCGCCGATTACCTACGAGTTGGATGGAAGACAGTATGTGCTCACAAGCAGTGGAGGCGTGCTGTTTGCGTGGACACTCCCACAGACCGATCACAAAGCCATGGCGAAACACCAGTAGTTGCAATGTTGTGAGGCCTGGCGAGAGATCCAAACTCACACTGCGTCATACTGTAGAGGGGATCTAAGTAATTGTGAAGAATGGTCGGGGCGAGAGGATTCGAACCTCCGACCCCCTGCTCCCGAAGCAGGTGCGCTACCAGGCTGCGCTACGCCCCGACTTGTGTGCTGCGATGTGTGGCCGGAGAAGGGGAAGCGTCCATGCTGCTCAGGAGATGGGCGAGGTTCGGGATCGCCGCTGGCTTGCCTGCTGGATCGCTGTTTCCGACTTGATTAGTTTAGCAGATATTTCCAGGTCTCTGCCGAAGGGCAAGGTAACTGAATCCGGAATAAAAAAGAAGGGAAGGAGCCCTAGTTTTCTCCTTCCCCTCCAGTGGTGCAAACTTGTGTCTACTGAGCAGGCACCGTCAGTGTGACGGTCTGCGGTGGCGCGCTGAAGGTCAGACTGGTGCCGGTGACCTGAACGGTGTAACTGTTGGTTTGAGAGGCGGCGCCGTTGGAAGCGATTGAGCCACCAGCTCCACAACCGGTCAGCCCCGCGATCGCAACCGTGAAGGCAATGAGCGCGAGAGTGAACCGAGCCGATCTCTTTCGGCGCGATTTGGAAAACAAGAAGGCAAAGGCAGGAAACTCGAAGGGGAAGAGCACAGCTGCGGTCAATGGTGCGAAGCCAGCAGCTGAGCCCTTAGTTGACGGCGCGCTGAGAGAGGCATGCGTCGTAGGAGTCGTGATGGTCACGACGACATTGACAGAACCACCAGGAGTGAGGGTCGGGCTTGAGCCAAACGCGCACGTTCCGCCGACCGGAAGACCAGAACAGGAGAGTGCGATGGTTCCGCTGAAGATGCCGACGGAGTTGAGCGCGAGCTGGTAGACAGACTGGCCGGTGCTGCGCGCAGCCGGAAACGACTGAGATGCTGCAAGAGTGAAGCTTCCGGTTGCGGCTGCGATGGCCTGGGTTATCGTGCCTGCGCTGGTCGTGTAGTTGGCGGTGTCGCGGAAGATAGCCGCTATCGTGTGATCTCCCACAGCGAGGCTCGATAAGGAGAAGGTTGCTACGCCAGCCGAATTGAGATTCGAGGTGCCAAGGAGCGTAGTGCCGCTGTCATAGAATGCGACTATTCCGGCGGGAGTTCCGACGGCAGAACTGACGGTCGCCGTAAGGGTGATAGCCGAACCCGCGACAGCGGAGGAGGTTGATGAAGTGAGCGTGGTGGCAGTGTCCGCGGCGCTGATCTCAAGTGTGCCAGGCTGGATGGTGACGGCGTAGTTTGTCGCCGATGGGCCGGAGACGGTCGCGGTGATGGCGTAACGGCCGGAGGCAGACCGTGTAGTGGCCGCGGTGGAGTAGGTTACGACGAGAGTATCTCCAATCTTTTCGGAAGGGAGCGCGCCGGTGATTGTGCCTGTGAAAACAGGATTTGCGGAACCGTAGATGCGGGTGGCTCCTGCAACTGTAATGGTGAGCGGGGTACGCGGAGTCTGTTGAGCGGCAATGCGACGGAGAATGTTGTTGCCGGAGTCGGCGACGACGATGTTGCCATTGCGATCAACGGCAACTCCACGAGGAGCATTGAGCGGGACCGTGGTTGCAGGCGAGCCGTCTTGTGAGAGATCGTAGCGGCCGGCTATGCCGTTGGGCAGACCGGCGATGAGCGTGAAAGAGGTACTGTCGGCGGTCAAGGACATAATCGTGTCGGGGCTGGATTGGCTAATCAGGAGTGCGCCGTTCGATGCAATGGCGAGGCCGAAGGGGTTCCGGAGTGTTGTAGCCGAGGTTCCTGTGCCGTCATTGGCGCATTGGCCTGCCGCTGTCTCCAGGGTAGCGAGGCCAGTGAGTTTGCGGACGCACTGGTTGCCGGTGTCGGCGACGTAAAGGCTGTTGGTTGTCGCGTCAAAGGCAACGCCGGTAGGGTGGTCGAGCTTGGCGGACCCGAGGATATTGGGGCACGCAATGAGTTGTGCCGAGGGCACGCCGGCAATGAGACAGGCGTTTGAAGGATCGGCGGAGGCGATGTGTCGTACGATTTGGAAGGACAGAGGGCCTGTACCGTCGGTAGATGGGGTCTGACTGGCGATATAGAGGTTGCCGCTGGCATCGAGCCGCGAGGCCCTGCGGATTGAGGATGATCGAAGTCGATGAGGAGCCGCAGGTGCCAACTACAGTTGTGAGTGCTGCAGTACCGGATTTTCCGGGCGCGAGCGTACGGACACAGTGGTGGAGCGAGTCTGAGATATAGAGGCGGCCAGTGTCATCTAGCGCCAGGCCGGTAGGCGAGAGGAGTCCCTCGGCAGAACTGGGAGTGACGCCCACTACTGGATTGCAGGTGTCAGGACCGTTGACAGTAGCTTGGCCAGCAACTGTGGTCATGTTGCCAGAGGAGTCGATACGGCGAACGCAGTTGTGGCCCGTGTCGGAGAGGTACACGTTTCCTGTGGTGTCAGAGACCACGAAGGTTGGGGTGTCGAGGTTAACAGTTATGGCGAGGCCTTGATCGCCGTTGAATACGGACGATCCGCTGCCGGCCAACCGAGTGATTAGGGGCGCGGCAGCGACCTGAGAGAAGAGCAGAGAGGGAAACAGAAGCAAGGCAGTTGCTGCGAGAAGAGCGACCTCGTAGCAGCAGGGACGCGGGTGACGCATGGCAAGGCTCCTAGGGTTTCGTTGATGCAAAGTACTGCAAAGTAAGGCTTTGTTGTGGTTTAGTTCTTATTTAGCCGATACGGGACCCCGGGAGCGTTCGTTGGTTGGCCCTCGCACCGGCTGCAACTTTGGTTGCAGGGGAGTGGCCAAATCCGGTAATAAGGCAAAATTATGCATAATTTGTGCAAAATCAGGCTGGCTATGCATAGAAGTGCACTGACGCCGATAAAACGTGCTGTTTACCAAAGAGATGGGTGGGATATTCCGGTTATGAGTAGCTCAGCTAAGGTGGAAATGTGAAATGTTTTGCCACTAAAACGAGATAAAAAGGGAAAACATTTTCCTTTTTGGGACGCCTTCAGACCTTAGAGATGCATGGGGTCGCTTATTATTGCGGTCGAGGGCAAGAACATCTATAGTTAGGGAATGGCGGATTTTGCTCAGCGCGCCTGTTGTTGTTGCCGGATGCTCCCGTGTCCGTGCGCGCGCTGTTGTCGGTAAAACGCGACCGCTACTTCTCCTCTGACTTTCCAGAAATGACGTCGATCTTCTGATCGGCTTTATCGATTTCAACTCGGATGCCCCTGGTGCCATTCTTCGTCACCGGTGAATCCGGGAAGGTGATATTCCCAATGACCCAGACGATTGCCCTTGATGTGGAGAAACAGGTTCTGCCGGAGAGGCTGAACCATCTGCAGGCGCTCGAGGCGGAGAGCATCGCTATTCTGCGCGAGGCGGTGGCTGAGTTTGCGCGGCCGGTGATGCTGTACTCCATCGGCAAAGACTCGAGCGTAATGCTGCGGCTGGCGCAGAAGGCGTTCTATCCGGGAAAGATTCCGTTTCCGCTGCTGCATGTGGATACCAGCTACAAGTTTCCCGAGATGATTGCGTTTCGCGATGCATATGCGAAGGAGATCGGCGCGGAGCTGATCGTTCACCGGAACGAGGAGGCGATTGCTGCGGGTGCGAATCCCTACACGCTGGGAACGCAGAACTGCTGCGGGCTGCTGAAGACGCGAAGCCTGCTGGATGCGCTGGCAGAGGGCGGCTTCGATGCGGCCTTCGGCGGAGCGCGGCGCGACGAAGAGAAGAGCCGAGCCAAGGAGCGGGTGTACAGCTTTCGCGACAGCGCTGGGCAGTGGGACCCGAAGAACCAGCGGCCTGAGTTGTGGAGCCTGTACAACTCGCGGCTGAGGAAGGGCGAGAGCATACGGGTATTTCCGCTGTCGAACTGGACGGAGCTGGATATCTGGCTCTACCTGCTATGCGGAGAAGATTCCGATCGTGCCGCTGTACTTCGCGAAGGAGCGGCCGCTGGTGGTGCGCGGCGGACAGATGACGCTGTACCACGACGGGATGAAGCTGCTGCCGGGCGAAGAGGTGCAGAGCGTGAAGGTGCGGATGCGCTCGCTGGGCTGCCTGCCCTGCACGGGCGCAATGCGCAGCGAGGCGGATACGCTGCCGAAGATCATCGAGGAGCTGCTGACGTTCCGCAGGAGCGAGCGGGAGAACCGCGCCATCGACCATGACGAAGAAGGGTCGATGGAAGTGAAGAAGCGGGAGGGCTACTTCTAATGGCGACGACTGCGACGACCGACGGGATTTGAAGAGTTTCTCGAAGCCCATCTTGGGCAGGAGATGCTGCGTTTTACGACGGCCGGCAGCGTGGACGACGGCAAGAGCACGCTGATCGGGCGGCTGCTGCACGACACCAAGAGCGTCTATGAAGATCAGCTGGCGGCGGTGAAGAAGAGCCGCGTGAACCGGGCAGCGAACGGGCACGTGGATTTTTCGCTGCTGACCGATGGGCTGAAGGCCGAGCGCGAGCAGGGCATCACGATCGACGTTGCGTATCGCTATTTTTCGACGTCGCGCAGGAAGTTCATCATCGCGGATACGCCCGGGCACGAGCAGTACACGCGCAACATGGCGACGGGAGCTTCGACGGCAGATGTTGCGGTCGTGCTGATCGACGCGAAGGCGTATCTGCGTGAGGGCAAGCTGCTGCCGCAGTCGCGCAGGCATACGTATATCGCGTCGCTGCTGGGGATTCCGCATGTTGTCGCCGCGGTGAACAAGATGGACCTCGTGGGATATGCGGAGGAGACGTTTGCCGCGATTCGCGCAGAGTTTGTCGAGTTCTGCTTCGCGGCTTGGCTTGAAGAGCGTGACGGTGATTCCGGTGAGCGCGCTGGAAGGCGACAACGTCGTCGCGCCGAGCGCGGCGATGCCGTGGTACGACGGCCCGACGCTGCTGGAGTTTCTGGAGACAGTGCCGCTGGCATCGGATGAGCAGGCAGGGCCGCTGCGCTTTCCGGTGCAGCTGGTGCAGCGGCCGGATGCGAACTTTCGCGGCTTTGCAGGACAGGTTGCGCGCGGCGTACTGCGCGCGGGCGATCGCGTGATGGCGCTGCCTTCGCGGCGCGAGACGACGGTGAAGCGCATCGTGACCTGGGACGGCGATCTTCAGGCAGCAGCGTATCCGCAGAGCGTGACAGTGGAGCTGGAAGACGAGATCGATCTGAGCCGCGGCGAGATGCTGGTGAATGCGGGAGACGACCGCGCTCTGCCGGACGCTTCGCGACATCTGCGCGCGATGGTGGTGTGGATGCACGAGGAGCCGCTGGTGGTTGGGCGCACCTATGTCGCGAAGCACACGACGCGGACCGTGCGGGCGACGGTGAAGGCGATTCGTTACCGCGTGGATGTGGGTTCGCTGGAACACGGTCCCGCGGATCAGCTGGCGATGAACGAGATCGCGGAGGTGGAGCTGGAGACGAATCTGCCGCTGTTCTTCGACGCCTACGCAGAGAGCAGGACGACGGGGTCGATGATTCTGATCGACGGCGTGACCAATGCGACGGTTGGCGCGGCGATGATTGTGGGTGCTGCAGAGCGTTCAAGTGAAGCACGGTTTGCGCGCCACGCTGGTGCTCGTGCCGGGCCGTCCGGAGCTTGGCGGAACGAGTGCGCGAGGCGTTGGAGATTCGCGCTGCAGCGAGTGGCTGTAATCGACGATGCTCTGATTCCTGACGATGCTCTTGTGCCTGTGGTGCGAGGCGCTTGGAGCTTGCAGGAGTGACTGCGATTACGGCAGGGTGCTTTCTGCGGAGCGGCTTGCCGAGATCGTGCGCGCAGTTGAAGGATTTGCCGACGGCGCGGTCGTGGTTGGCGAGGGACTCGATGACGACAAGGTTCTACGGCTTGCGGGAGTGAGCGAATGAGCGTGATGGAAGCAACAGTTGATTACGAAGCGTTGACGGCAGAGGAACTGGTCGCAGCAGGTATCGCAGGCGGCGGCGAAAGGTTCGGTGTGCCTCACCTCGAGCTTTCAGACCGAGGATATGGTCGCGCTGCATATGCTCCGGCAGCATCTGCCGGATGTCCCCGTGATCTTTCTCGAGACCGGCTATCACTTCGCTGAGCTGATCGAGTATCGCGATCGCATGACGAAGGAGTGGGGACTGAACCTCGTCAACGCGCTGCCGTACGACCACGGTGAAGGAGTTCGAAGGGCAGTTTGGCAAGCTGCATATCGTGCAGCCAACGGCGTGCTGCCAGGCGCGGAAGGTCGAGCCACTGATGCGCTCGCTCGAGCCATTCGACTGGTGGTTTACGGGGCTGCGGCGTGAGCAGTCGCCGACGCGCGCCGGGTTGAAGAAAGTGGAAGATCACGACTACCCACCGGCAGGCATATGAAGAAGATGAGCGTGCTGGCGGACTGGGACTGGGCGCGCGTGACGGACTACGCCGAGCGCGAAGGCATTCCGCAGCTTGGACTTGTACGCCCGTGGATACACCAGCATCGGGTGCGAGCCGTGCACCGCGATTCCAGAGGCGGGCGCGGATGCGCGCAGCGGCCGTTGGGGCGGAAAGAAGCTGGAGTGCGGAATCCACACGTTTTCAGAGAAGGAATAGGAGTTTGGCTCGGAAGCTTCCTGAGGTCTAAGCTCTTTCTATGATGGAGCGGCGGCAGATCGTCGGACTGTGGCGCCGGGGCGGCGCTCGCGTTCTGGTGACCGTGGTTCGGGTCGAAGGCTCAAGCTACAGACGGCCAGGGGCCAGCCTACTGCTGGGGCAGGCAGGGCAATACGCAGGGACGATCAGTGGCGGATGTCTTGAGACAGAAGTCACGCGCAAGGCAGAGTGGAAGGTGCGCGAAGGTGCGGTCGTAGAGCGCTACTCTACGATGTTCGACGACACTGCGGAGGTTCCGTATGGACTTGGCTGCGGCGGTGTAGTGGACCTATTGCTCGAACCAGCGGAAACTCCCGAATGCACGGCGTTGTTGAGTGCCATGGAACGCGCGCTTGGCGGGGAGCAGTCGCTGGTGGTGACCTGGTTTCCAGGTGAAGGGAAACCATTGCGGCGGGTGGTGCTGGGTTCCGGCGGGGAGGTAATGTTTGCCAGCGAAGGATTGGGAGAGAAGAAGCTCGCGTGTGCACGTGGGCTGCGACCTGGAGAGGACTATGAGGGCCGGTTCGTGGAAGAGATGCGTGCGCCGCAGAGGCTGTTTGTTTTAGGTGCGGGCGATGATGCGAGGCCACTGGTTGCGATGGCGTTGATGATGGGCTGGACCGTCACTGTTGCGGATGGACGCGCGCATCTGGCACGCGCGGACCGGTTCGCGGGAACAGATCGTGTGGTGGCGCTGGATCCCGGAGGAGTCTGCGAAGCTGGGAATCTGCGGAGACGACGCCGTAGTGGTGATGACTCATAGCTATGAGCAGGATCGTGAGATGCTGACCGCGGTGCTTCCGATTCAGCCGCGGTACTTGGGGCTGTTGGGTGCTCGCCACAGAAGCTCGCTGCTTGTGAGCGAGGCGGCGGTCATGGCAGGTCTGTCGGTTGAAGAGTGTTGCGAGAGGATCTGGGCTCCGGTGGGGCTCGATCTCGGGGGCGATGGGCCGGAGGCGATTGCGCTGGCTGTGATGGCAGAGGCTCAGGCTGCCTGCACTGGCAAGCTAGGTACGTCACGACGCCTGACTGCGGCCGATGTTGCAAGGCACGTACGTGAGGGGGGATCCTCGCGCTACCTGCAGACGCAGTGCGCGGTGGATGCCGCACTGTGAAGTCGGTGGCCGCCCTTGTGCTCGCGGCGGGAGCGTCACGCCGGCTGGGCGAACCAAAGCAACTTGTCCGGCTGGATGGAGAGGCGCTGGTGGAACGTATGGTGCGCGTGTGCTATGAGGCTGGGTGCAGCCCCGTAGTGGTTGTGCTGGGAGCTTCGGCAGCCGACGTCCGCGAAAAGTGTGTGTTTGGGGATACTGCAGTTGTGATGAATGACGAGTGGGACGAAGGAATGGGGTCTTCGGTGAGTCGTGGGGTGCGGGCGTTGCCTCCGGACGTGATGGGATGTGTGATCACGACGTGCGACCAGCCTGCAGTAACGGCGGAGCACTTGCGCGCACTGATGGCCTCTGGTGAGTTGACGGCTTCGGCGTATGCAGGACGCCGCGGGGTTCCAGCGTATTTTCCCCTCAGGATGTTCGCCGAGTTGATGAATCTACGCGGAGATGAAGGGGCGAGGCAGTTATTGAAAGACGCGAAAGCGTTGGAACTCGCTAATGGCGAGTTGGACATTGATACTCCGGCGGACCTGGAGAGAGCGCGGCGGCTGTTTGAGCATCGCCCGGCGTAAATGCAACCGAGCGACAGTCAAATTTAGGATGGGCGTTTTCGTACGAGTGAGGGTTTGCGCTTTGCAGATTTCTTGCTTGTAGAAGCGCGGCTCTTAGAGGCGGTTGACTTACCCTTGCCTTTGCCCGGCGATGACTTCGCGGGCTTAACTGCCTTCATGAACTGTGGTGCGATAGGTGAGCCGAGGCCAGTGCAGGGATCCCATCCGGGTGCGGCTGAGAAGTTACCATTGTTGCCCGATGTGATATCGCGGAATGAAGTCTTGGCCTTCGCGGTATAGATGATCGGATTGATGAAGCCGGCAGAAAGCCCATTCTGCTGGTTCGCCAATGCAAGCAGACCTGCGTATAGAGGAGCAACGGCGCTTGTTCCTCCGATGACCATGTTCGATCCGTCGACGCGGATCATGTATCCAGTTGCGGGATCGGCGTCCCCGGCGACATCGGGAACGCCGCGACCTCCTGCGGGATTGGCGGGCTTTGGCACGCCTGCTCCTGCTTGCCAGGTGGGAAGTGCAAAGACGTTGCTGACTCCCCCACCCGTCGCTCCTCCGCGAGGTTGCGCGTTCCACACCGTCTCTGCGCTGATGCTTGAGCCGGAGCCCTGAAGGTTCGTTCCGCCGCAGGCAAGGACGTACGGACTGGAGGACGGGAAGTCGACATGGTTCAGCCCATCGGTCTCTCCATCTGACGATCCGTTATCGCCGGAGGCTACCGTGATGCTGACTCCCAGGGCAGCGGCAGACTGGCATGCAGCGTCGAGCGCGCTCATGGCCTGAGCAGTCCAGTTAGCTTCGGCAGCGCCCCACGATATCGAGATAACGCTTGGATTGTAAGTGGAGTCATGGATTGCAGTGGCTATGGCGTCGATAAAGCCCTGGTCAGTGTTGGGAGCGAAGTAGACGATGATTCGCGCGCCGGGTGCGACTGCGGCGGCCACTTCGATGTCGAGCATTACCTCTCCATCAGCGCTGCTCGCGTTGGTGGGGGAGTTTTTGCCTCCGGAGACGGAGACCGCGACTACCTTAGGGGTCTTCTGACCAAGTGACTTGAAGTAGGTTGTGATGTCGGCTTGGCGAAAGCCTCCGCCGAGTTCAATTAACCCGATTGTCTGATTTGCAGCATCCGCTCCGGAGGGAAATCCATAGAGTTGGCCGACTTGAACCGGAGTGAAGGAGACGTTCGCGCCCGCATGGGGGCGAGCAAATCCTCCCGCCTGCGCGATACTGGCCGCGCTCACCGGTCCTTCACCGGCGACGCGAAAGTGGGGCTGGGCCTGGGGACGGTTGTCGAGACCGAGAACTGCGACTACATAGTCGACGAGTTCGTCTGGCAGGGTGATGCTTCCTTCGCGAACCCGATAGGTGGCGCCATCGAGCGTCTTCTGCATCAGCGCTACGCCGAAGGCTCGCTGCATGTTTGCCACCGAGCCGGTGAGTTTGATGGTGCGGCGGCCAGGCGCCGGCGTTCCGGGCTGCACAGCGAGCGAGAACTCCTTGGCGAACGCCCGGACTGCCTTGACCGCAGCGGGGTCGGCTGCGTGGCTGGCGCGAAACTGGGCTCGCGTGAGCCGCTGCTTGCCGGAGGCGTGTGTCGCCTTGAGCGGTTGTCTACGCCGCACAATGACAGAGACAGTGAGTTTTTGGGCCAGTGGCGACGGCTTTTCTGCGACAGAAGGTACGGCAGCGGCCTTTTGGCTTCCGGGAAGGACGGTACGGCTCTGTTGCGAGAAGCGAGCGATTAGCTTTTTAGGCGCCATAAAATTCCTCCGGTTCAAGTGCTCAGAGTTCGGGGCCGGACGTGCGCTCGTGCATTCGACGATTCGAGCACCATAGTATGCCTGTTGTGCTGAGGAAAAAAGTTGAAGGTCAATAGCCACCGTACTCACAGGTCAGATATGAGCTTGATAAGGTAGACTCCATTTTCAAGGTTGAAAAAATACTTTCGATGGCGACTGGAAGAGGCTCGACGGATGGAATGGATTGACGCGCACCATCACCTCTGGCGGTATACGCCTGAGGAGTATGAGTGGATCGAGAATGACATGCAGGCGCTTCGACGGAATTTCTTGCCTGAGAACCTCACTCACGAGATGCGAGCGGCTGGAGTGAGCGGATCGGTGGTTGTTCAGGCTCGTCAAACCATGGAAGAAACGCGTTCGCTACTGGACTTGGCGGACACGTGTGAGGTGATTCGCGGCGTCGTCGGATGGGCGCCTATCTCCAATGCGGAGGGGTTCGCCGCAGCGATGGAGGAGTTTGCCGGAAGAAACAAGCTGAAGGGGCTTCGACATGTCGTTCAGGCTGAGCCCGATGATTTTCTTTTGCGTGAAGACTTTAATCAAGGGATTAGCGCAATCCGCGGCACTGGACTGGTGTATGACATTCTGATTTATGAGCGGCAGTTGCTCCAGGCGATCGAGTTTGTCGACCGGCATCCGGAGCAGGTCTTTGTGCTGGATCACATTGCGAAGCCGGTGATTCGTGACGGCGTGATGGAGCCGTGGTCTTCGCTGATCCGCGATTTGGCGAAGCGGCAGAACGTCTGGTGCAAGGTATCGGGGATGGTGACGGAGGCCGACTGGGCGACGTGGACGGCGCAGTCTCTGCGGCCTTACCTCGATGTTGTAGCGGAGGCCTTCGGTCCGGGAAGGCTTATGGTGGGTTCGGATTGGCCGGTGTGCCTGGTGGCTTGCGGCTATCGGCAGTGGTTCGATCTGCTTGACGAGTATTTCTCTGAGTTCACTGAGAGTGAACGGGAAGCAGTCTTCGGCAAGACGGCTAAGCAGATTTATAGGCTGGAGTAGGGAGCAGAGATGAAGGCATTTCGCATGGATGGTCCCGGCAGGGCGGCGGTCGTCGACATTCCTGAGGTTGCTCCTCAGCCCGATGAGGCTTTGCTACGAGTGAAGATGGTGGGGCTTTGTGGGACCGATCTGAATACGTTTCGCGGGCGCAACGCGATGGTGGAGTTTCCGCGGATTCTGGGGCACGAAGTTGCTGCGGAGATCGTTGAGGGTGGCGGCGACCTGGAGGCCGGGACGCTGGTGACCGTGCTTCCATATACGAGTTGCGGCTGGTGTACGTCTTGCAGGCGAGGGCGCAGCAACGCTTGCAAATCTAACCAGACGATGGGCGTTCAGCGGGACGGCGCGATGATGGAGTACATTCGCGTCCCGCGGGAGAAGCTGTATCCGGCGAAGTTGTCGGTTGTTGAGTTGGGGCTTGTGGAACCCCTGACTGTTGGTTTTCATGCGGCGGCGCGAGGGCGGGTTGTGAAAGAGGATTTTGCGGCTGTGTTCGGGTGTGGGGGCGTGGGGTTGGGAGCGATCGCGTCGTGTGCGTTTCGAGGAGCCGAGACGATTGCGATCGATATGGATGATGCGAAGCTGGAGATCGCGAGGAAGGCTGGAGCTACGCACCTCGTAAACACCGCGCGCGAGAACCTGCATGAGAGGTTGCGCGAGATTACTGGGGGACACGGGCCTGATGTCATCGTCGAGGCGATTGGGCTGCCGGAGACGTTTCGAGCTGCGGTGGAGGAGGTCGCCTTTACGGGGCGCGTTGTTTACATCGGTTATGCGAAGGAGCCGGTTTCGTATGAGACGAGGTTGTTCGTGCAGAAGGAACTGGACATCATGGGATCGCGGAACGCTTTGCCGGAGAATTTTCTGGAGGTGATCCAGATGCTGGAGGCGGGCAGGTTCCCGGTGAAGGAAGCTGTGAGCGCGATTGTTCCGATCGAAGACGCCGGCCGGATGCTGGCGGAGTGGAGCGCGGCTCCTGGGCGGTTTACGAAGATCATGGTTGCGATGTGACGCAGTTGCTGTGTCGGGTTGTTGTGGTGTCCATGTAAGATTTCGTCGGCGCGTGATGCGTCCATAAGAACAACAGGAGAATCAATGCAGATTTCGGTACCGGTTACGACGGGTAGTAAGACCGACGCAGGGGGCGGGAAGCACCCGGTTTTTCCGGTGGGGCATATGGTGCCCTTTGTTCTGGTGACGGTGTTGTTCTTCCTGTGGGGGATGTCGAACAACCTGACGGACATTCTGGTGCAGCAGTTCAAGAAGTCGCTGGAGCTTTCGCAGTTCAGCGCGCAGCTGGTGCAGACGGCGAATTTCTTCGGCTACTTCTGCATGGCGATCCCGGCGGGACTGCTGATGCGGCGGTGGGGCTACAAGGCCGGGATGGTGACGGGCCTGATGCTGTTCGGATCCGGGATGCTGCTGTTCTGGCCGGCGGCGGTGCAGGGCCAGTATGCGATGTTTCTCGTGGCGCTTTTCACGGTGGGCTGCGGAGCTTCGATCCTGGAGACGGCGGCGAATCCGTTTATTGCGCAGTTCGGCGACCCGGTGACGTCGGAGCAGCGGCTGAACTTTGCGCAGGCGTTCAATCCTCCGGGCACGGTGACCGGTGTGCTAATCGGGACTTACTTCATCTTCTCGGGCGTGGAACCGAATGCGGCTGAGATCGATCAGATGAAGCTGGCGGGAACTTACCAGAGTTATCTGCATGGCGAGATCATGCGCGTGGTGCCGACCTACCTCGCGTTCGGTGCGGTGGTGCTGCTGTTTGCGTTTATCTTGTCGCGAACCACGTTTCCCGTGATCCAGGTGGAGCATGAGGGTGCAGGCGAGGACCATGGAAGCTTCGCTGAGTTGCTGCGAAACCCGGGCATCTGGATTGCGGTGGCGGCGAACTTCTGCAATGTGGGAGCGCAGATCTCGTCGTGGAGCAGCTTGATTCCTTACATGAAGCAGTACACGCCGGCGAGTGAGCGGACGGCGGCGCACTATCTGACTGGTGTGCTGGTGGTGATGCTGATCGGGCGGTTTGTGTCGACTCCGCTGATGCGGTATGTGCGGCCCAGCCTGATGCTGGGGGTTTATGGGGTTGCTAATGCTTTCCTGATGCTGGTGACGGTTATCAGGCCGGGAATGATTGGGGCCTGGGCGATTGTGGCGAGTGGATTCTTCATCTCGATCATGTTCCCGACGATCTTTGCGCTGGGGCTGAAGGGCCTGGGGCGGAACACGAAGCTGGGCGGCTCGCTGCTGGTGATGGCTATCGTGGGCGGGGCGGTGTTTCCGCCGATCGCTGGATTCATCGCTCGGCAGACCGGGAGCCTGGCACTGGGGTACATCGTTCCGCTGATCGGGTTTGTCGGCGTGGCGGTGTATGGGTTCTATCAGTCGACCCAGCGGACGTTGTTGTCGGGGCCCGCTTACTAACCACCCCTACCCGTACTTATTCGTGCAAAGTCTTCGGAAGATTGAAGTTAAGTCTGGACTTCAAATCGCACTTTAAATGCCAAAGCCCCGGAGTGGTCCGGGGCTTTTTTCTTCACTGAATTAAGTATAGCTATTGGGGTGGAATTGATCGGCAACATTGTTGCTTTGTAGAAAGAGCTTGGTTTGTTCAGGTTGCGAGGTTTTGCTTGATCAAGGGGGCTTGACAGGTATTTGCGGCTTGTTCTTACTATCGGTTTTCGTTAGACAAATTTCAGTCTTCATTTATTGGGTTATTCGAGACTCCTGAAATTTTCCACTAACCGCAGCGATACTTTTCTGTCTAACCTGTCGCAATTCTTGCGGCAGACCCTACCAGTCACGGCAGATTCAACAACTCGTTTCAAATTCTTTCTAAGGACACAACTTGCTTACTGCACGTTTGCCGATGCTCACCGCTACTTTGGTTTTCCTGGTATGCAGTTCTCTCAGAGCAGATACAGTCGACGACTATGTACGCGCTCAGATGATTTGGGAACAGATTCCGGGTCTTTCGATAGCTGTAGTACGAGATGGGAAGGTCATCAAGGCAGAGGGATACGGTTTTGCCAACCTGGAGACCAACACGGTTGCGACTCCCGAGACGGTGTACCGGATTGGATCGGTGAGTAAGCAATTTCTAGCGGCGGGAATGATGGTGCTGGTCCAAGAGGGGAAGGTTGGACTGGATGATCCGGTGAGTAAATATCTTGACGGTACTCCCCCGGCATGGAAAGACATAACGGTACGCAGGCTGCTTACTCATACGTCCGGGATCGCGAGGGAGTCTCCGGTCTTTGATCCGATGAAGGTTCAACCGGACTCCGAATTGATTAAGGCGACATTCCCTTTGCCGCTGGGTTTTGTTCCAGGTTCGAAGTGGGAGTATTCGAACATGAACTATTACTGTGTCGCGGAGATCATTCGAAGAGTTACCGGCGAACCGTGGGGCAAATTTATAGCCGAGCGCATCTTCAAGCCGGCAGGGATGACGTCGACACGTACAACTACCGCGTCGGAGATTGTGCCAAACCGAGCGAGTGGATATGCAACGGTAGAAGAGGGGCTAAGAAACGCTGAGGTGTGGAACGCACTACGGCCAAGCGGCGCTTTTATGTCCACTGTGTCCGACTTGGTCAAATGGGATGCGTCTCTGTACACAGATCGCATCCTGAATGCGGACAGCCGCAAAGCGATGTGGACTCCTGTGAGACTCAACGATGGAAAAAGCTATCCCTATGGATTTGGGTGGATCGTAAATGACGTAAACGGGCATAGGCGCATTCGTCACAGCGGGGGAGTCCCCGGCTTTGTGGCTGAATTTAGCCGTTTCCCCGACGATCGAATCAGCGTCATCCTTATGGCGAATATCCAAAACAGAGATTTGTCCGATCTGGCTGCAAAAGTGGCTGGCTACTATGACGCCGCCCTTAAATCATCTCCGACGCCTCCCATTCCGGATAAATCTCCGGATACAACTGTCCGGATTCGATCGATTCTCGACGGACTCGCGTCAGGCAGCCTGAATAAGGAACAGTTCGATCCGAAACTTGCTTCGCGGCTCTCGATGGAAATGAACACGGGCGCATTCAAGCCGCTTGCGCGTTTGGGGCCGATTGAGAGTATCGAGTTAGTCGAAACAAAGAAGAAGGCGGATGCAACTCACTACAGCTATCGAGTGACGTTCAAAGGGATCGCTCTGTCAGCTGATTTCTCCTTGAGCGATGGCGGCAAGATAATAACTTTTGCCCTTACCGACTAACTCATTTGCTGCGTGAGCCAGAAGACGGAAGGTCGGAGCTTACGCCCCGGCCTTTTGATTGATGTGGACTGAGGGAGCGGTGGAGGGTTCGACGGGGGCTTTGCGGCGGAGGATGGCAGCGGAGATGAGGGTAATGATAAGGCCGACGGGCAGGGGCTCCATGAAGGTGTAGGCCATGTTGACGAAGGGGTTCTGGTAGAGCTGCTGCGAGTGCTGTATGGCAGCGACCTGCGCGGCGGTGGTGGCGGGGTCGAGGCCGGAGGCCTGGACCTTGTGAATCTGCGCGGCGAAGTAGCTGTCCATGAAGTGGGGCATGAAGTTGAAGTAGAGGATCTCCCACATGGCGACGTAGCAGACGCTGGTGATGAGGGTGATCAGGATGCCGCAGGCGAAGGCGCGGCCGAAGGAGATCTGGCCGCCGAGGGTGTTGTCGCGGTAGCTGCGGATGCCGAAGTAGATGAGCAGGAACGACGCCACCATGATGGTGTAGCCGAGAGCCATGCTGTGGCCGGAGCCGATCTTGTCGGCGAGGAGAAGCGAGCCGCCCATAAGGACGGAGATGATGAGGCCGGCGATGAGGCCGAAGGTGAGGACGGTTTTCTTCATGTGAGGCTCCTGAGGAAGGGTGCGAGTGAGGATGGAGTCACGATGCGGTGTAACGGGGCCGGATGTCGTCATCCTTTCGGATGATTTTGCATGAATGGAGCGGAAATCGTGCTTTCGAATGATGCGTTCAGGTTTGCGTGACGCGTTCAGGGCAGGAGGCCTAGTTCTTTGCCGCGCTGGACGGCCTGGGTGCGGCGGGCGGCTCCGAGCTTGTCGAAGGTGCGGGCGCAGTGTGTCTTGACGGTGTTTTCGGAGACGAAAAGTTGAGTGGCGATCTCGCGATTGCTGAGCCCGCGGGCGACCAGGGTGAGGATTTCGAGCTCGCGTGGCGTGATGCCGAGGGTCTGCTGGCGGGCCGTATTGGGAGCGAAGGGCGGCGGGGGCTTCCGCGGGGACAAGCACTTCCCGCACCACGACGGTTTCGCGGATGGTTTCGCGACTGCGCGTGATGCGGAGGCCGAGCCAGATGCCGAAGGTCGCGAAGAGGATGGCGACGAGAGCGCTATAGAGCTCGACGGAGTGCTCGATGATGACGAAGCGGTATTCGGTGTATTGGAGGGTGGCGATGAGGATGCCGCCAACGAGGCCGAAGATGATGACGTGGCGCTTCATGAGGGGATTGTGAAGAAGTATATCCCCGGCTCCTCCTATGTTTCAGGGGACGAAGCGCAGGTAGATGAGGTAGCAGACGATGGTTCCGGCGGCGGCGAGGACGAGGCCGGAGGTTCTGCGTTTGTAGACGAAGAAGAGGAGCAGGAGGCCGGTGAGAGAGACGAGGGTGAGGAGGATGGCGGAGGCGTCGATGAGCCAGCCCCAGACCTTGCCGGAGTCGCGGCCTTTGTGGAGGTCGTTGATGACGGCGATGAAGCCGTTGCGGACTTCGATGACGTCGTAGCGGTCCTTGTCCCGGTCTATAAAGGCGTCGGCGGAGTAGCCGGGGGCCTTGAAGGAGACGGAGATCTGGTTGTCTTCGGTACGGAAGTCGGAGACGGCGCCGTGGAGCTTGTTGACGGAGCGGAGGTGCTCGACGATAGAGAGCTTATCGGGGTCGGCGTTGTTTGTGGGACGGAGCCAGTTGTGAGGCATCTGGCCGGTGGCGCGAACGGTCTTCTCGGAGTTGGCGAACCACTCGGTGTGGTTGAGGGTGAGGCCGGTTACGGAGAAGAAGAGCACGATGGCGAAGGAGACCATCGAGAGATAGACGTGCAGCCAGCGTGAGACGACCGCGGTTTTGCGGCGCAGGTGCGCGGTGAAGTGGACCGGCGTCTTCGCGCCGGTCTTGCTCGGCTTCGATGACTCGAGTTTAGTTGTGCTTTCCGTAATCAAGTGATGCGCTCGCAATCTCCGTGTTGCCGGGGAGAGTGAATTGTGCGGCGTTCTTACCGTCCCAGTCGATCTCCTGCTTCATGAGTCCGTAGGTGCCGTGTTCGCGTGCGGCCTCGATGAAGACGGTGTACTTGCCGGGTTTGACGGGCTTGCCTGCGTTGTCCTTACCGTCCCAGCGAAGGGTGTACTTGCCGGGGGAGCGGGTGGCCGAGGAGACAGTGGTGGAGAGGTCGGTGCCTTCGGCGAGGTTGCGAACCTGGTCGGAGTGGTACCAGGACTTGAGGTCGGGGAGCCAGCGCGGCTTCTGGAACCAGAGGGCGATGGTGCGGACGGGGAAGTGGTCGGCGTCCTCGACCCAGACTGCGACGTAGGGGCGGCGGATAGCGCGGATCATCGATGCGTGCGAGTTCGAGGGTGATGAGCAGATCCATGCGAGGCCGCCGCCGGCTTTGGCAGGCGCGTAGGCCGCGGTCTGAAGGCGCGGCAGCTCGCGAGAGGACCAGTTGCGGCTGGTGATGGTGCGTCCATCGCGAAGGATGAGGAGGTAGTCGACATCGGGCATTGATGCGGCGAGGCGTCGGCTCTGCGCGGGAGACATGACGGAGAATGCGGTGGCGAGGGCTCCGGCGGTGGCGGGGTCGCGTGCGATGACGGTGGAGGAGAGAACGCTTTCGGCGGGCTCGGCGGTGCGGGGGTCGATGATGTGGGAGTAGTGGACGCCGTGGATATCGACGCCGCGACGATAGTCTCCGCTGGTGGCGATGGTGCGGTTGGAGAGACGGACGAGGTCGATGGGGGCGTCGTTCTCGGCTGCGGCGCGCGGGTCGGTGATGGCGACGCGCTCGGTGATGCTGCCGCGAAGGACGATGTCGCCGCCGATGTTGATGAGAACGCCGGTGGCTCCGGCGGCGAGGGCGGCGTCGGCGGCGTGGTTGGAGATGTAGCACTTGGCGAAGGAGTTCAGCGCGATGGGAGCGTCATCGAGATGCGTCGCGGTGTGATGGACGGGGTCGAGCGACCAGTGCGGGCGCTGCATGGTGGTGACGGCTTTGCGGAGCTCGGCGTCGGTGGGGGTACGGTTCTCGACGGAGGCTAGCTTCCAGGCGCGAACGGCGGTCTCGGCGGAGGCGTCGAGTGCGCCGCCGGTGTTGGCGCGCCACTGGTCGAAGAGGCTGAGGACTTCGAAGAGCTCAGGCGAGACTTGGACGGGGGTGTTGCGGGTGCGGGTCCAGCGGGAGAACTCGCTGGTGGAGGACCACGCGCTGAGGATGCGGTTCTCGCGGTCGATCTCGCGGAGGACGGCTGCCTCGGCCTTTGTGGCCTGCGCGTCGGTCGCGGTGCGGAGCTTGAGCTCGAGCGAGGTGCCGAGGACGTTTTCGTGACGGAAGACGTGAACCTTGGAGGGCGACTGGGCGATCGCGGAGGGGATTGCGAGCGAGAGGAGGAGGGCGGCGGTTTTGAAGAGAGTTCATGAGATTCAGGGTCGCGGTCCTTGAGAGTTGGGGGCTGCGTTGCCGGCGCCCTGGGGGCGACCGGGCTGCTGCGGCATGTTGGTGAAGTATTGGACGAGCTCGTCTTCGTCAAGGACGCCGTCGTGGTTGGTGTCGATGGCTGTCGAACTGCTGCTGCATGCGGTCGGGAGCCTCGGGCTTGGTGAGTCTTGCCGTCCTTGTTGGTGTCCCACTCGTCGAGCATGTGTTTAGCGCGGTCGGAGGGAGTCATGCTGGCGTGGGCGAAGTTCGGACGCGGAGAGCTGCCCGTCGCCGTCTTTGTCGAGAGACTTGAGCGTGGTGGGAGCCGCGGCGATCTCGTCTTTGGAGATGACGCCGTCGTGGTTGGTATCGATGGCAGCGAGTACGGGGTCCATGCGGGTGGCTTCACCCGAGCGCTGGGCGCGGCCGCTGGGGCCGGCTTGTGTGGAGGCAGACGCGCGAATCTCGTCAGGGGTGAGCTTGCCGTCGTGGTTGGTGTCGGTGCGGGCGAAGAGGCCCTGTAGGCGCTCGGGGACTTCGTCTTTGGTGAGGGTGCCGTCGCCGTTCTTGTCGAGGGACATGAGGCGCTGGACGGTCTCGTCGGGTTTGTTGGCGGCGGGGTCGGACTGGCTGGGGAGGTATTCGAGCGAGGTGAGCTGGCCGTCGTGGTCGGCGTCGAGGGTGATGAGGCCGACGCTGGCTGCTGCGATCTCTTCGATGGAGAACTTGCCGTCATGGTCGGTGTCGAGAGCGAGGATGATGGGACGCGGGCGGAGGTGTGCGCTGGGCGTCAGGTCCTTGCGCGAAGGCTGGAACCGAGAGCAGCAGAGAGGGATAAGGACAGGCATTGGCTTGGCTTCATTCGAGGTCTTCGCTGCCGAGTGAGATTGAGGACTGGAATAGTCCTATTTCTTTATAGGACAGATTTGGTCCTATATCAAGGGGCAAGGCGAAGATAGTCGTGGAAGCGTCGGCTAACGTCGCGTGGTGAGGCGGAAGACTCGGGAGGCGTGGGAGTCGAGGGTGAAGTCGATGTCTTCGGGAGGGGTGGGGACGGTCTGGTGGGTGACGAGGTCGGTGAGGGTGGGTGGGTGCTGGGAGAAGTTGGTGTCGCGGAGGGCGTCGAGTTCGCGCCAGCTGAACTTGATTGGGGCGGATTCGGGGCCCAGGTTGAAGAGGGCGAGGGTGAACGAGCCGTCGCGGTTTTTGGTGAACCAGGCTTGTTGTTGTTTGGTGCGGAGCTGCTGGATGTCGAGCGGGGAGGCAGGGATGCCGGCCTGGTTGATGGCGATGAGGTCGCGGTTGGTGATGATGGCGAGGTCGGCGGGGTCCATGTGGGTGAGGTCGGTGCCGAGGTAGAGCGGGACGCAGGAGATGGCCCAGAGGTTGAACATGGTCTGGCGCTCGGCGGGGGTGATGCCGTCCTTGTCGCCGTTGCCGAGTTCGAGGGAGTCGAAGTCATTCCAGCCACCGGGGCCGGCGTAGGAGATCCAGGGGCGGACGTCGGCGAAGCGTTCGGAGACCTTGGCCCAGGTGGTGAGGTTGCCCTTGATGGCGGGGTCGGTGGAGCGGCCGCAGGGGTAGCATTCAACGTCGTTTTCGATGCGCCAGCCGTTGGAGGTGGCCTTCCAGAGCAGGGCCTGGTCGATGGACATCCAGTTGGAGAGCTCGAGCCAGATGGGGCGATGGGTGGCGAGGATGGCTGCGTGCCAGACGCGGAGCTCTTCGCGATTGTCGGCGGGGAGATTGCCGCCGCCGGGGCCGACGAAGTCGAGCTTGACGAAGTCGACCTTCCAGCGCGCGAACTGGCGAAGGATGGAGAAGATGTAGGCGCGTGCTGCGGGCTTGGTGAAGTCGATCTTGTAAGAGCCTTTGTGCGTGCTGCCGGGAAGCGTGGTGATGGTGATGTCTTTGATGTGCGCGGTGGTGCCTTCGATGACGGGGTTGGCGTCGTAGAGCTTGGGGTCGATGCCGGGGTTCATGTAGGTGCCGAAGAGGAGGCCCTTGGAGTGGAGGTATTGGCCGAAGCCGTCCATGCCGGAGGGGAATTTGGTGAGGTTGGCTTTGGGGATTCCGTGCTCGTCCCAGCCGTCAGTCCATCCGGCATCGAGGTTGATGTAGCGGTAGCCGTAGTCGGGGAGGTGGGCGGCGAAGAGGGCGTCGACCTGAGCTTTGACTGTCTCTTCAGAGACCTTGCCGCGAAGGAAAGACCAGCTGCTCCAGCCCATATAGGGGCGCTGGGCGAGGTTTGGGCCTGAGGCTTGGTATGGGCGGAGGCAGAGATGGCTTTACAAGTAGGAGGCCAGAGTGAACGCATGAGGAAATGATAGTTGTTTTTGAATATGAAAAATAAGATGCGTGGATGAAATTCTATTGATCACGTTATTAGTTGCTCTGCGATCTTCCGCAGGCAAGCGATGCGTCCGCAATTACCGCTATGATATGAGATTTGTGACGGCTTCTCAGTGAATGAAAAGCTATTATTTGCTTCGCGCAAATGATCCAAAGTCTCGGAAGCAGACATGGGCAGCCGATTGGGGCGACAGGAGCTTAGAAGTGGCGTAGCGTTTCAGTAGGTGGTTGGTGGTTTATAGAATGGGGTCACCGGGGATGACTTCGGTCGACGTTCTTTTCGAGGGAGCGGCTGACGATATCGCGGGAGCCGAGGCCGATGGCCAGAGCGAGAGAGTGAGGACGATTCCGCCGAAGAGGATTCCGAAGGCGAGGTCGACGACGGTGCCGCCGATCTCGAGGTGATCGAGGACCATGGCGGCGGTGAGGACGAGGACGAGCCATTTGACGCCAAGGGAGAGGAAGCGAGCGTAGTGCAGGCGCGCGTTGACGGCTTCGATGAGAACGGTGCGGGCGAGGAAGCGGGCGAGCAGGGTTCCGGCGATGAAGAGGAGGATGGCTCCGACGGAGTGGGTGAGGTAGGGGAGCAGGAAGAAGGACATCTGCGAGTTGCCGGCGTAGGCGGCGTCGAAGGCGGAGATTCCGATGAGGCAGCCGAGGACGACATGGGCCCAGAAGACGACGCGCGTGACGAGCAGGGTGGGGCTGTGGGAGGGAGCCCAGTCGAGGGGGATGAGGGAGCTGCGCGAGAGGCGCTCGTCAAAGCGGATCGCGGTGAGGAAGCGGCGAAGGAGCACGGCCAGCAGGGCTCCGATCACGGTGAGGATAAGGACGGCGAGCAGCAGGGCGAGGAGGCCGGGGAGGAAGTTGGCAAGCGTGACGAGGGCTCGGTGTGCGGATTGGCTCAGGGCGAGTTCGACTTGTTGCCACATGGGTGGATCTCCTTTAGTTGGATGCTTAGCAAGTAGCAGGTCAGTGAATCAGCGATTCAGTGTAACTAGGGATTGAAGCGGTCGGGCCAGCGCCAGCGGGATACGAGATATGGTTTATCGGTTTCAAAGGCGATGGCGAGTTCTTCGATGTGGCGCTCCGGCGGAATGCCGCTGTGAACAAGGATAAGGTGCGAGGCGACCCAGGCGAGATAGAGCGGCGTGAGCGCGCCGAGAAGGTGGTCCGCGATTGATGGTGCGCAGGCGGTAGGCGAGGATGAAGTCGTAGACGATGCGCGTCCAGAGATTGTCGGCCATGCGGAAGGCCTCCTGGGGCATGACGGAGAGGTGCTTGAGTCCGAGCAGCGTGTGGGGCGGCAGGACGAGCGCCCAGATCTCGTGCAGGTTGGAGTAGGCGAGATGGAAGGACTCGAGCATGGGGGTGACGTCGAGCGGCTCGGTGGGGTCGGGGACGGCTGTGATGGTGCGCGCAGGAACGGTGGCGCGTACTCGCTGCCAGAACGGAGCCTTTGGTGTCGATGTCGGAGAAGAGAGAGCCGGCGATGAGGTTGAGCAGAGCGTTGAGGTCGGTGGCGCAGGCTGCGGAGCGGTTCGGTGCGGGGATGTCGGCTTCGGTGATGGTGATAGCCGGCGACGGCAGCTTCGGCGACGGGCCAGATGAGCGCGTCGTCCTGGTTTGCGGCGGTGAAGCGCTGCGCGACGGTGGCGAGGCGCTCGGCCATGCGGAGCGAGAGGCCGAGATCGAGGGCGAGAGGAAAGCGCGGGTCGAGCGCAGAAGAGAGCGCGGGTGACGGGATAAAGGATGGCGGAGTTGAGCAGGCCTTCGCGGGGACCGAGATGGTAGTGCGCGACGACGAGATCGGAGTTGGGGAGAGTGCGGCGGCGGCGAGATTGCGGATGGACTCGGGCGACATGGTGTGCGATTCGGCGCCGAGGAGAAGGCAGGCGGTGGCGTTGTGTTCCTGCGCGAGCTTGAAGGTGTTGAGGTAGTCGGCTGCGGTGAGGACCCAGTCGTGGTTGAGGGGGCCGCAGGAGTGTAAGGAAAGAGTTGGAGGGTATTGAAGGAGCTGCGTGGCGGTGAGGTTGGGGGCGATGTCGGGGACGGCGACGGAGAGGGGCATGGCCGGGAAAGGCGAGCGCGAGATTGGCGAGCGCGGGCTCGAGCGCCTCCGGTGAGACGGCTGACAGGTGAATGAGCAGATTGGCGTCCGCGGGAGGTGTGGCTTCCGCGAGCGGCGGCTGCGGTGTTGGTGGGTGTCGAGGCCATCGGTCGGCGATCGTTCTTTCTTATTTAGGATGCGCTGCAGATACGTGAGATGCGTGCCGATGAGGGAAAGCCAGTCGCTGCAAGGAGAGTGAATCATTGCGGTGACGAGAGGTTCTCAGTAGCTGACCTGTAGCTCGAGCCAGAAGAAGGAGTACGGCGCGAGGGTGAGGGGATAGGGCTGATCGGTGATGCGCGGGAAGGGGACGTAGCCGAGCATCTCGACGGGGATCATGCCGGCGAAGTCGGCGAGATCGAGCGAGACGGGCTGGGCGAAGCGGGAGAGGTTGGCGACGCAGAGGACGGTTTCGGTGCCGGGCGAGGTACGTTGCGCTGCCGCCTGCTGGAGTGTCTTCGCGCGAGGGCGAGGTGGGATCGTAGTGGCGGATGTAGGCGAGGATCTTGCGGTTGTCGGGGTTGAGGAACTCCAGCGTGCCGCGGCCGAAGACCTGGAAGAGCTTGCGCAGGGCGATCATGTTGCGCGTCCAGTGCAGCAGCGAGGACTGGTCGGCGAGCTGGGCTTCGACGTTGATGGCCTGGTAGCCCCAGACGGGGTCCATGATGACGGGGAAGCTAGAGCCGGGCGGGAATGGCAGTGGAGAAGCCGGCGTTGCGGTCGGAGTTCCACTGCATGGGGGTGCGGACGCCGTTGCGGTCGCCGAGGTAGATGTTGTCGCCCATGCCGATCTCGTCGCCGTAGTAGAGGATGGGCGTGCCGGGGAAGCTGAGCAGGAGCGAGTTGAGCAGCTGGATGCGGCGGCGGTTGTTGTCGAGCAGCGGAGCGAGGCGGCGGCGGATGCCGACGTTGACGCGCATGCGCGGGTCGGCGGAGTAGGCGAAGTACATGTAGTCGCGCTCGTCGTTGGTGACCATCTCGAGGGTGAGCTCGTCGTGGTTGCGCAGGAAGAGGCCCCACTGGCAGATGTCGGGGATGGCGGGCGTCTGCGCCATGATGTCGGTGATGGGGAGGCGGTCTTCCTGGCGGAGCGCCATGTAGATGCGCGGCATCAGGGGGAAGTGGAAGGCCATGTGGCACTCGTCGCCGTCGCCGAAGTAGGGGCGGACGTCGGCGGGCCACTGGTTGGCTTCGGCGAGGATGAAGCGGTTGGTGTACTCGGCGTCGATGGCGGCGCGGAGACGTCGTTGATGATGGCGTGGGTCTCGGGAAGCGTTCTCGCAGGTGGTGCCGTCGCGCTCGACGAGGTAGGGGATGGCGTCGAGACGGAGGCCGTCGACGCCCAGGTCGAGCCAGAAGCGCATGGCTTTGAGGACCTCTTCCATGACGGCGGGGTTGTCGAAGTTGAGGTCGGGCTGGTGGGAGAAGAAGCGATGCCAGTAGTAATGCCTTGGCGGTGTCGTCCCAGGTCCAGTTGGATTTTTCGGTGTCGGAGAAGATGATGCGGACGCCTTTGTAGAGCTGGTCGGTGTCGGACCAGACGTAGAAGTCGCGCTCGGGCGAGCCGTCGGGGCGAGGCGGGCGGCCTGGAACCAGGGGTGCTGGTCGGAGGTGTGGTTGATGACCAGCTCGATCAGCACCTGCATGTTGCGCTGGTGGGCGGCGTCGAGGAACTGCTTGAAGTCGTCGATGGTGCCGTAGGTGGGATTGACGCTCGATGTAGTTGGCGATGTCGTAGCCGTCGTCGCGCAGGGGCGAGGGGAAGAAGGGCAGGAGCCAGAGGCAGGTGACGCCGAGGTCCTGCAGGTAGTCGAGTCGCGAGATGAGGCCGGGGAAGTCGCCGATGCCGTCGCCGTTGGAGTCCTGAAAGGTGCGGACGTGCAGCTCGTAGATGATCGCGTCTTTGTACCAGAGTGGATCGGTGGCGCTGCCGGCTTTCTTCACGATTGTCTCTGTCGTTCTCTTTAGTAGAAGATGCGAGGCGCGTTCAGGTCGGTTGTAGCGTACACATTCCTAAGGTGATAGGCAGAGAGTACAACCCGAAGGTGCAGAGGTGGGGCTCTAAGGAGGAAAGGTTACGCAGATGTTCAGCGTGTCATCCCTCTGCACCTTTAACCTGCGAGTGCTTGACTGGGTTGTGTCCATGTTGCGTGTTCCGATTTCTACGTACCGACTGCAACTTCATAAAGAATTTACGTTTGACGACGCCGCAGAGGTAGCTGACATATCTGCGTGAGCTAGGGGTTTCGCATGTCTATTGTTCGCCGTATCTGCAGGCTGCTCCGGGAAGCATGCATGGGTACGACGTGGTGTCTCACCAGAGCGTGAATGAGGAGCTGGGCGGCGCGGAGGGGCACGAGCGTTTTCGGCCAGGCTGGGCGAGCTTGGGATGGGGCAGGTGCTCGACATCGTGCCGAACCACATGTCGCTGGGCAAGGAGAATCGCTACTGGTGGGATGTGCTGGAGAACGGAACGTCGAGCCGGTATGCATCGTTCTTCGATATCGACTGGCAGCCGCAGGAGGAGCGGTCTGCGCGACAAGATGCTGGTGCCGATACTCGACGACCAGTATGGGCGCGTGCTGCAGCGCGGCGGGATCAAGGTTGTCGCGCGTCGGAAATAAGTTTCAGGTGGAGGCTGCGGGGCAGACGCTGCCGGTTGCTCCGCAGACGTTGCCGGTGATTCTGGCGCGGGCGGCGGAGTATGCGACGATCGAAGACGCTGAGCTTTCTGGCGGCATCGTTCGGGCGGCTGCCGGCGCCGGAGTATGAGGATCGGCGGAAGGTTCTGGCGCGGCACAGCGACAAGGTGGTGCTGTATCACCTGCTGGAGCGGCTGTGTGCGGAGGAGCAGGGAGTTTGCGATGGCGATTGAGCGATCGGTGGAGGAGCTGAACGGCAATGACGATGCGCTGGATGATTTTCTGAATCAGCAGAACTATCGGCTGGCGTATTGGAAGACGTCGCGGACAGCAGCTGGGCTATCGGCGGTTCTTCGATGTGAACTCGCTGGTCGGGCTGCGCGTGGAGCGGGAGCATGTGTTCGAAGAGACGCATGCGCTGGTGCTGGACTGGCTGAAGCGAGGCGTGCTGGATGGCGTGCGCGTGGATCATCCGGACGGGCTGCGCGATCCGCTGGAGTATCTGACGCGGCTGCGCGAGCAGTGCGCCGGAGGCGTGGATCGTTGGCGAGAAGATTCTGGAGCCGGGCGAGTTTCTGCGCGAGAGCTGGCCGATTCAGGGAACGACGGGGTATGACTTCATGAACGTTGCGGGCGGAGTGCTGGTTGTCGCCGCAGGGAATGCAGGAGTTGACGGCGGTCTACCAGGGATTTCATGGGCAAAGAGCTGGCGGCGAGCTTGACGACTATCGGGCGATCGTGCATGACAAGAAGATCAACGTGCTCGCAGGAGGCGCTGGGGAGCGATGTCAACCGGCTGACGACGATGTTTGTGGAGATATGCGAGTCGAACCGCGATCGGCGCGACTACACGCAGGCCGAGGTGCGACGGGCGATTCGCGAGGTGGCGGCGTGCTATGCGATATCTATCGCACGTATGTGGTGCCGGAGCGGAACGAGATCACGGACGAGGACCGCGAACACATTGCGCAGGCGACGGAGTGTGCGAAGTCGAAGCGGCAGGACATCGATGGCGATCTGTTCGATTTTCTGCGCGACGTGTTGACGATGGTGGTGACAGGGAAGGCGCGAGAGCGAGTTTGTGCTGCGCTTCCAGCAGTTCACCGGACCGGTGATGGCGAAGGGCGTGGAGGACACGGCGTACTACTGCTACAACCGGCTGTCTGGGATGAACGAGGTGGGAGGCGATCCGGGGGGCAATGGCGTTAGCGTTGCGGAGTTCCATGCTTATTGCGAGAAGATGCAGGCGACGCATCCGCTGACGATGACGGCGCTGGCGACGCACGATACGAAGCGCAGTGACGATGTGCGCGCGCGGCTGGCGGTGCTGTCGGAGATGCCGGCGCGGTTTGGCTCGGCGATTCAGCGATGGGCGCGGATGAATAGCGCCAGTTTCGGCCGATAGATCGTCGACGGGACCTGATGCCGGATCGCGAATACGGAGTACCTGTACTACCAGACGCTGATTGGGGCGTGGCCGCTGACGGTGGAGCGAGCGCAGGCGTACATGCTGAAGGCGGTGCGCGAGGCGAAGCATGCAGACGACGTGGGTCGCGAACAACAAGGAGTTTGAAGATGCGCTGATGGAGTTTATCGCGCGGACGATGGACCATGAGCCGTTTGTGAGGGAGCTGGAGCAGTTTGTAGAGCGGGTGAAGCATGCCGGGCCGGGTGAACTCGCTGGCGCAGACGCTGATGAAGCATACGGCTCCCGGTGTGCCTGATCTTTATCAGGGGACGGAGGTGTGGGATTTGAGCCTGGTCGATCCGGACAATCGGCAGGCCGGTGGACTACGAGCTGCGGCAAAGGCTGTTGCGTGAGATGCGTGGGATGATGGGCGAAAACGTTGCGGCTCGCGTGATGGAGCGCATGGATGAGGGGATGCCGAAGATGTGGGTGATTCATCAGGCGCTTGCAACTGCGGCGGGAGCGGCCGGAATGTGTTTGGAGCGGATGCCGGCTATACGCCGCTGATGGTGGACTGGAGCGAAGTCGGAGCATGTGGTTGCGTATCTGCGGGGCGAGAGCGATTGCTGACGATTGTGCCGAGGCTGACGACGAAGGTGATGGACTCGTGGCGCGACACGGCGGTGGTGCTTGCCGGAGGGCACGTGGACGAACCGGTTGACCGGAGCGGCGATGGAGGGGGGCAGTGTCTCGATGCGATCTGTTGCTGCGGGAGTTTCCGGTGGCGCTGCTGGTGCGTGAGGGCGAAGCGCGAATGCATGAGTTTACAGTTTGGGCGCCGAGTGCAGACAAGGTGGCGGTGAAGATTGGAGACGCGCGCCACGAGATGAGCCGTGTCGGGTGATCGTGGATGGTGGAGCGTGGCGGTGGACGAGGCAGGGCCGGGGACCGACTATGCGTTTCTGCTGGACGATGATCCGAAGCCCTATCCGGATCCGCGTGCGCATGTGGCATGCCGAACGGCGTGCATGGAGCGTCGCGGGTATACGACACGGGTGCGTTTGCGTGGACCGATGAGCGTTGGCATGCGCCGCCGCTGGCGAGCGGCGTGATCTACGAGATGCATGTCGGGACGTTCACGCCGGAGGGAACGTTTGACGGAGCGATTGCGCGGCTGGAGCATCTGGCTGGATTGGCGATTACGCATGTCGAACTGATGCCGGTGGCGGAGTTTCCTGGAGACTTCGGCTGGGGCTACGACGGAGTGGCGTTGTTTGCTACGACGGGATCTGTACGGCGGGCCGGATGGGCTGAAGCGATTTGTCGATGCATGCCATGCGCATGGGCTCGCGGTGTTGCTGGACGTGGTCTACAACCACTTCGGGCCGGTGGGGAACTACACCGGCAAGTTTGGGCCTTACATGACAGCAGGCACTGCACGCCGTGGGGCGATGCGGTGAACTCTGGAGTTTGAAGAGAGCGACGAGGTGCGCCGGTTCTTCTGCGACAACGCGCTGATGTGGATGCGGGAGTTTCACATCGACGGCCTGCGGCTGGATGCGGTGCATGAGTACGTGGACCGCTCGGCGATCAACTTTATGGAGCAGCTTTCGACTGAGGTTGAGGAGCTGTCGACGGTGCTGGGGCGCAGGCTGGTGCTGATTGCCGAGAGCGATTTGAACGATCCGCGCGTGGTGCGCTCCCGCGAGGCGAGCGGCTATGGAATGGATGCGCAGTGGAACGACGACTTTCATCATGCGCTGTTTACGGTGCTGCATGCGGGAGATGAAGGCAAGGGATACTACGGCGACTTCGGCTCGATGGAGAGACTGGCCAAGGCGCTGACGAAGGTCTTTGTGTATGACGGGATGTATTCGCAGTACCGGCGGAGGTCGCACGGGCGGCCGGTGGAGGGATTGTCGGCGCATCAGCTTTGTCGGGTTCATCCAGAACCATGACCAGGTGGGGAATCGGGCGACAGGCGACCGGCTGGAGCACGTCGTCGGGCTGGATCGCGCGAAGGTGGCGCTGGGACTGGTGCTGACTGCGCCGTTTGTTCCGTTGATGTTTCAGGGCGAGGAGTTTGCGGCGTCACGCCGTTCCAGTATTTCGCGGACCATGAGGACCGGCGATGGCGCGGGCGGTTTCTGAGGGACGCGAAGCGCGAGTTTGCTGCGTTTGGCTGGAAGCCGGAGGAGATTCCTGATCCGGAGAGCGTGGAGACGTTCGAGCGGTCGAAGTTGAACTGGGACGAGGTGAATGAGGGAAGCCACGGCTCGATGCTGACGTGGTGCCGAAGGTTGATCGCGTTTCGGCGGGGGTCGTCATCGCTTAACGATGGTGAGCCAGGGCAGACTAGCGTGCGGTTCGATGAAAAGCGACGGTGGCTGGTGATGGACCGCGGGCGCGTGAGAGTTTTTTGCAACTTTGGCGATGAGCAGGTAGAGCTCGAGAACGAAGGCGATTATCGCCTGGTGCTCAAGTCGCGAGACGACACGAGTGTGGCGGGCAAGAAGGTAATGTTGCCGCCCGCGGGGCTTGCGATTTTTTCTGCAGAATAGGGCTTCTGTCCTAAGCAAATCTTGTCGCCCGAAGTGCCTTTGCTTTGAGCTTGATAGAGACATTAAGCTGAACTTAATGTTTGTGCGTGGCTAAGAAGGTAACTCTTCGACTGCAATGAGGCCGCAAACTCCTTCTAAATCGGAAACTTTTAGAACTGGGAATCGTCTGTAAATGCATAGGCCCCTGGTACAGACGAGCTGTTTCTCTTCAGGCACGCGACCGGTGATTCGCTTTCTGCAAAATTGCACGAGGATAGACAGACATGATGGAGATTCGATCGATCGTTCGCGCTGCTTCATTGGCCGCAATGCTGCTTCCGTTCACCGAAGCAGCCAGCCTGGGAGCCACATCGGTGGCACAGGCTCCGGCAGCAGCTCCGGCGCGACAGATCGGCACAGTAAAGGCGATATCGGGCAGTTCACTGACGCTTGCCACAGACGGCGGGGCGCAGGTGACGGCGACGGTCGCTGATGGAGCGCGCGTTCTGCAACTTGCCCCGGGAAGCACGGACTTGAAGTCTGCCACGCAGATTACGCTTGGCGATGTCGCGGTTGGTGACCGTGTGCTGATTACCGGCAAAAGCGAGGATGACGGATCGTTTGCGGCCACGCGCGTGATCCTGATGAAGTCGACGGACATCGCGCAGAAGAACGAGACCGAGAAGCAGGACTGGCAGCGCAGGGGCGCAGGCGGAATTGTCAGCGCGGTGAGTGGCTCGACGTTGACGGTTTCGTCGGGAGCGCGAAAGGTTCAGGTAGAGACTGCAGCGACAACGAAGTTTCGCCGCTATGCCGGCGACTCAGTGAAGTTTGAGGATGCGAAAGCCCGGAACGCTGGCGCAGATACAGGTGGGCGATCAGCTTCGCGTGCGCGGTAACAAGTCGGAGGACGGATCGACGATTCAGGCAGAAGAGATTGTGAGCGGATCGTTCAAGAATCTTTCCGGAACGATTGCAACGATCAATGCTGCGGGCGGAACGGTTACGTTGAAGGATCTAACGACGAAGAAGATGATGACGGTCAGCGTGACGGCGAACTCCGATGTTCGCAAGCTGCCGCCGGAGATGGCAGCTAGGTTTGCTGCACGTCAGCGCGGCGAGGGTGCTGGTGCAGGCGGGGCTGCCGCTGCTGGTGCAAATGGTGCCGCAGGCCGTCCGCAGGGAGCAGGTGCTCCTGCTGCTGACGCCGCTGCGGCTGGTGGACCTCCGCGTGGCGCGGGAATGGGCGGGCCGGGCGGCTGGAATGGGAAGGTCTGCAGGCGGAGATCTTTCGTCAGATGTTGTCGCGGCTTCCGACTGAGCCGCTTACGGCGAACTGAAGGTGGGCGACGCAGTGATGATTGTGGCGTCGGAGACCGCGCCGGGCAGTGACAAAGTGACAGCGGTAACGATGCTGTCGGGAGTAGAGCCGATTCTGGCCGCGACGCCAGGCGGCGCGCCGGCCATGACGCTTTCGCCGTGGAGTGTGGGCGGAGCCGCACCGGAGGGTGGCGGCGGTCAATAGCAGGCCCCCACCAATCTGTAACGAAAAAGTTTTCCTTGAGGAGTGGTATGTCTATTCGTTCTATTTTTGAGGATATTTGTCCTTTTTTCGATCGCCCTGGTTCCTGCGGTTATGAGAGCGCAGCAAGGAGGCGCGACGGTTCGCGGTACGGTCACCGATCCGGATCAAGCGGTGATTCCTGGCGCAACGGTGACGCTTACGCCCACAAAAGGCGCGGCGCATGTAGTGCAGTCCGGCGGCGACGGTAGCTATGTCCTGCGCAATATTCCGGCAGGCACTTATTCCTTGACGATTACGATGGATGGCTTTGCTACGTTCGTCCGTCAGGGAGTGCATGTCACTGCCGGTCAGGCTCTGACACTTGATGCCAAGATGGCGCTGCAGACTGCCAATCAGGAGGTGCAGGTCAATGCCGAGCACGCGCAGGTGAGCGTCGATCAGGACAGTAATGCGAGTTCGACAACTGATTAAAGGCAAGGATCTCGATGCCCTTTCCGACGATCCGGATGAGCTTTCGTCGGAACTGAGCGCTCTGGCTGGCCCTGCTGCCGGCCCCAATGGCGGTCAGATTTATGTGGATGGCTTCACAGGCGGACAGCTTCCTCCGAAGTCGTCGATCCGCGAGATTCGTATCAATCAGAATCCGTTCTCTGCGCAATATGACAGGCTCGGCTATGGCAGAGTCGAAGTATTCACGAAGCCGGGAACTGACAAGTATCACGGCAACTTCAATATCCAGGGCAATACCAAGGCGTTCAATACATCAAACCCGTTTCTTGGTTCGGCGAACGATCAGCCTAACTATCACACTCTGTTTATGCTGGGCAGCATCAGCGGTCCAATCAACCACACGACATCGTTCACGGTCTCCGGCTCTCACAGAGACATTGCGAACAACAGCATCGTCAACCCGAGCGGCTGGTATGCAAGGAACGCCACAGACACAGTGCCTTGCGCGCCTGGCGATCTGACCTGCACATACTTCCCGTCTTATCCGGAGGCGGCACGTGCGGTTCCGCATCCTTCGACGCGAAGCGACATTAGCCCGCGCGTCGATTTTGCACTCGGCGAGAAGAACACCCTGACCGTGCGCTACCAGTACGAGGTGAACGGCTCGCAAAACAACGGTGTTCAAAACACGAACCTGCCAACGACCGGATACAACAGCGACTCCACGGAACACACTGTCCAAGTGAGCGATACGCAGATCATCAGCGCACGGGTTATCAATGAGTCGCGTTTCGAGTATCAGCGTGACTATTCGACGCAGGACCCGTTGAACACTTCGCCGGCGTTGTCAGTCCAGGGAATCTTTACCTATGGCGGATCGAGCCTGGGCACGCAGCGCAGTACGATCACCCACATCGAGGTCCAGAACTACACGTCAATCGCGCTGAGCAAGAACTTTATCCGGTTTGGCGGCCGGCTACGGACGAACGGCGAAGATGTAACTTCTACGCAAAACCAGAACGGCACGTTCTTCTACTCATACCTGCTTGATCCTTGCACTGATCCAAATCTGACGAACAGGCCGAGCACATGCGTACAAACGACGAAGGTGTGCGATTCCGCCAATAAGTCACTTTCTTCGTACCAATGCGGTTTGCCGGGACAATTCACCTTCGCTACGATCAACCAGCCGACGGTTCACGGACGCGGCACTGATGTTGGGATCTATGCCGAAGATGACTGGAAGGTGAAGCCGAACCTTACCATCAGTGGCGGCATCCGCTACGAGGCGCAAAACAACATCAACAGTAGTCACGACTTTGCTCCGCGTGTGTCATTCGCCTATGGCGTACCGCGAGCGAAGGGTAACCCGGTTACGGTGATTCGCGGCGGCTACGGCATCTTCTATGACCGGTTCTCGCTGGATAACTACATCACAACGCTCCAGCAGAACGGCTTTGCGCAACAGAAGGCGACGTTCATCAATCCGGGAGCAACCTGCACACCGACTAATCCCGCGGGTTGCGGAACGGCTGCGTCGAACAGGATCAGCGTGACGCAGATCGGGAACAATACCCGGAGCTCGTACACGATGCAGGCGGCGTTCGGTGTAGATCAACAGCTGGGTCGAGTTGGAACTGTGTCGGTCAATTACCTCAACGCTCGTGGCGTTCATGAGTACATGACTAGAAACTTTTTCGCTCAGAATGTGACGTCTCCTTACGTATTCCAGTATCAGTCGGCAGGTGTTTTTCGTCAGAACCAGTTGCTGGTGAATTCAAACATTCGTCTGCGCCGTACGACTCTGTTCGGGTTCTACTCGATCAACTTCGCGGATGCGAATACGTCAGGCGCAGGGTTTATTCCGACGAGCAACACGAACACGAAGCTCGATTATGGGCGCGCAACGTTTGCGCAACGTCAATTCGGCGTCGTGGGAGGAAGCTTTCAACTTCCCTATGCGTTTACTGCAGCTCCGTTCATGATCGCGCGTGCAGGTGTTCCGTATAACGTTACGAGCGGTCTCGACCCGACCGGCAGTTCGGTATACAACGCGCGTCCGTATTTTGCGAATAGCGCCAGCGGGAACTGCTTCAACTCGGGTGATTTCAGCCAGACGCAGACGGGGAGCCTGACTCCGGTGCCAATCAACTACTGCACGGGGCCTGCCAACGTAACGTTCAACCTTCGCATCTCGAGAGTGTTCGGATTTGGTGAGAGAACGGGCGGCGCAGCCGCCAGCGGCAGCGGCAATGGCGGTAATCGCGGAGGTCAAGGCGGTGGTCGCGGAGCTCCGGCGGCGGCGGTGGTGGTGGTCGCGGAGGCCCGGGTGGCGGATTCGGTGGCGGTCCCTTTGGCGGTGGCGGAAGTTCGGGACATCGCTACACGATGACGCTGGGAGCGCAGGCATCGAACCTCTTCAACATGGTTCCTTACGCAACGCCCACCAGCACCCTTACCTCGCAACGGTTCGGCCAGTTCACCACGTTGGCTCCTCAGCCGTTCAGCAACGGAACAGCAGTTCGAGCGATCACGTTGCAGGCGTCGTTCAACTTCTAAATACGCAGCGCGATTCAACAAAAAGGGCCACGATAAATTGTCGTGGCCCTTTTGCTGTCGACTGAGTTATCTGTGGAAGTTCTTCTTGAGTCCCTGCCAGCACGTGTAGTACTCGTGCTGCAGTGAGGCCGTATCCATAGCGAACTTCGTCGGGCGGCAAGACAAAGCGAGTCTCGAACATAAAGGCGAGCGTTCCGGAGAGCTTGACTGGCTTCAGTTCGGCGTTGGAGGCGCGCTCGAATGTTTCGGCGTCAGGGCCATGGCCGGACATGCAGTTGTGCAGGCTGGCGCCGCCGGGAACGAAGCCCTCGGCCTTGGCGTCGTATTCGCCTTCGATCGAGGCCCATGAACTCGTTCATGAAGTTGCGATGAAACCACGGTGGGCGGAAGGTGTGCTCTGCGACCATCCAGCGCGGCGGGAAGAGGACGAAGTCGAAGTTGGCCGTGCCTGGAATTTCGCTGGGTGAGGTGAGAACGGTGAAGATGGACGGGTCCGGGTGATCGAAGCTGACGGTGTTGATGCAGTTGAAGCGATGGAGATCGTATTTGTAGGGAGCGTAGTTGCCGTGCCAGGCGACGACGTCGAGCGGAGAGTGGTCGAAGTCTGTAGCCCAGAGGTTGCCAAGGAACTTCGCGACGACCTGAAAGCGTGCCGTTGTCGCGATCGTCGAAGGCGGCGTGCGGGGTGAGGAAGTCGCGTGAGTTGGCGAGGCCATTGGCGCCGATAGGGCCGAGGTCGGGAAGACGCAAGTGGCTGCCCGTAGTTTTCGAGCACGTAGCCACGAGCTTCGGGGTCCGGTCAGTTCGACGCGGAACTTGATGCCTCTGGGGATGACGGCAATCTCTCCGGGCGCGAGGGCGAGGATGCCGAGTTCGGTGTGGAGCGACGATGCTGCCGAGTTGCGGGACGAAGAGCAGTTCACCGTCGGCGGAGTAGAAGAAGCGGTCGGTCATGCTCTTGTTCGCGGCATAGATGTGGATGGCGACGCCGGAGTGCATCGTTGAGTCGCCGTTACCAGCCAGCGTCGTGAGGCCGTCGACAAAGTCAGTCGGAGTAGTGGGCAGCGGAAGAGGATCCCAGCGGAGTTGGTTGGGCGTCGTCTCGATCTCGTTGAATGGAGTCGAGCGAACGAGGCCGTTGGCGATGCGTTCATATGGCTTATGCATCACGGACGGACGGATGCGGTACGTCCAGGTGCGGCGATTGAGCAGGCGCGGCGCGGTGAACGGGCTGCCGGAGAGTTGCTCAGTGTAGAGGCCGAGCGGGGCTTTCTGCGGGGCGTTCTGGCCAATGGGTAGAGCGTTCGGGACTGGCTTCGGTGGCAACTCATTGCCGAAGCCGGTGAAGTAATTGGAGATCGGACATCTGGACTCCTTGCAGCAGGTTTGAACCCGCGATCTAGCGGGTTGCGCGCGACACCGTAGCTTAGTGCATTTCAATGCTGCCTGTCCGCAGTCGAAAGATCAATTTTCGGGAATGGAAAGGCGGATAGTTAGTCAGTACGAGCGTGTTGTATGCTGGCCGAATCTTTGACAGGACGGTGTTGATGCGGTTTTTGATGCGGAGTATCGGCGGGTTTGCTTTGATGCTGGCGGCGGGGTGTGCTCTGGCGCAAGGGACGGTGGGAGCCGAAGGTGGTAAGGCCGTGGCCGACGGTGCTGCGGGAAGCATTGTGCTAGGCAATCACAAGATTGCGGCACGGTTGTCGCAGTCGGAGCAGGGGCTGCGGGTTGAGTTCAAGGGCGTCTTAGAGAATAAAGCGTTTCAGGTGGACCCGCCTTTCAGCATCCTGTTTCGCGATGGCACGATCGTGCGGGCAGACAAGATGCGGGTGGTAGAGCGGCCTGTCGTGGAAGACCTGCGAGTAGATGTGAACGCGTCGCGTGCGGCGGAGAGGATTGCCGGCAAAGGGATTCTCGCTGTGCTCGAGGATGAACGGAGCGGATTGAGGGTGACCTGGCGGCTGGAGTTACGCGATGGATCGGAGTATGTACGCCAGGTGGTGACGCTGGAAGCTCCGAAGCACGACCTGGCGATGACGCAGGTGCGGTTGATGGATGCGATGCTTCCGGACGCGCGTGTGGAGGGCACGGTTGCGGGTTCGCCGATTGTGGCAGGAGAATTCTTTCTGGGATTTGAGCATCCGCTTTCGGTGAGTCGCGTCGTGCGGGGCGAGGCGATCGCGGAGCTGGAGCGGACGCTTCCCCTGGCGAAGGGGCAGTCGATTACGTATTCGTCGGTGGTTGGTGTGGTGCCGAAGGGGCAGCTGCGGCGCGGGTTTCTGGCCTATCTCGAGCGCGAGAGGGCTCATCCGTACAGGACGTTTCTGCATTACAACTCCTGGTATGACATGGGCTACTTCACTCCTTACGATGAGGCGCTGGCGCTGGACCGTGTGCGCGCGTTTGGACGTGAGCTGCACGAGAAGCGCGGCGTAAGTATGGATTCGTTTCTTTTCGATGATGGTTGGGATGACCATGAATCGTTGTGGAGTTTCAACAGCGGGTTCCCGCATGGTTTCGTGCCGATTGACGCGGCGACGAAGCAGTATGGTTTTGCCCCCGGAGTGTGGATGTCTCCCTGGGGTGGGTATTCGAAGCCGCGGCAAGACCGATTGAAGTATGGCAAGGAGCAGGGCTTCGAGATTGAGGACATCGGGTTTGCGTTGTCGGGGCCGAGGTATTACGAGCGGTTCCGTGATGTGTGCCTGAAGATGCTGCACGAGCAGGGCGTGAACCAGTTCAAGTTCGATGGGACGGGAAACGTGAATCGCGTGATCCCGGGGAGCAAGTTCGATAGCGACTTTGACGCGATGATTCACCTGATCGGCGAGATTCGGGAGGCAAAGCCGGATGTCTATGTGAACCTGACGACAGGAACGACGGCTTCTCCGTTCTGGCTGCGGTATGCGGATTCAATCTGGCGCGGCGGCGAGGATGATGACTTTGCGGGTGTAGGAACGAAGCGGGAGCGGTGGATCACGTATCGCGATTCGCAGACGTATGAGAATGTGGTGTCGAAGGGACCTCTGTTTCCGTTGAACTCGCTGATGCTGCATGGGATCATCTACGCGCGTTACGACAAGCGGCTGAACGATGATCCGGGGAATGATTTCAGCAACGAGGTGCGGTCGTATTTTGGGAATGGCACACAGTTGCAGGAGATGTATCTGACTCCGGAATTGTTGAGCGAGAAGAACTGGGATGTGCTGGCCGAGGCTGCGAAGTGGTCGCGCGAGAACGCTGAAATTTTGAAGGATACGCATTGGGTGGGCGGAGACCCAGGGTGGTTACAGGTTTATGGATGGGCGTCGTGGTCGAAGGGGAAGAGCATTCTGGTGCTGAGGAATCCTTCGGACCAGGCGCAGTCGATCACTTTGGATGTTGGGCACGTGCTGGAGCTGCCAGTTGGAGCGGAGCGGCGATTTTCGGCGAAGAGTCCGTGGAAGGATGATGCGGCCAAAGCGGCGGTGTCGGTTGCTGCTGGGACGCTACACAAGTTTGAGCTGAAGCCGTTTGAGGTGATCACGCTGGAACTCAAGCCGATTCGTTGAGTCATTACGGCCCGGGCCGCAGATTGAGATGCACCCTGACAATTTCATTGGTACTCTGTCCGGCATGAGAAATGTAAGTGCAAGTGTTGTCTGCATCGTAGGCATGGTTTGTGCGGCCATCGCATGTTCTGCCCAGAACACTCTTCCGACGTCAACGGCTGGCCAGATCGATGCTGCTGCAGCCAAGGTGCTGATGTCTACAGGCGTTCCCAGCGCTTCCATCGCAGTGGTGCAGGATGGAAAAGTCGCTTATGTGAAGGCATACGGTAAGGCTCGCCTAGAGCCCGCAATGGCGGCCGATCCTTCTATGCAGTATTCCATCGGATCGGTCAGCAAACAGTTCACCGCAGCGGTAATTCTGTTTCTCGCGCAGGATGGAAAGTTGAAGCTGGATGATCCCGTGGCGAAGTATCTGCCGGATTTGACGCGTGCGAAGGAGGTGACTATTCGGCAGGTGTTGTCGATGACCTCCGGGTACCAGGATTTTTGGCCCGAGGATTACGTGATGACTTCGATGATGAAGTCGACGACCCCGCAGCACATTCTGGATGTGTGGGCAAAGAAGCCGCTGGACTTTGATCCTGGCACTCAGTGGCAGTACTCGAACACGAACTATGTCATAGCCGGCCAGATTGCCGAGACTGTCGGTGGAAAACCGTTGATCGATCAGTTGCAGGAACGAATCTTCCGTCCACTAAAGATGACGGGAGTCTTCAATTCGGATGCCAGTCAGCTGCCTTCCAGCGATCCTACTGGTTATTACCAGCATGCCTTGGGGCCGTTGCGTCCGGCTCCTCTGGCGGGGACGGGGTGGATGTTTGCGGCTGGAGAACTGGCGATGCCGGCGCGGGATCTGGCGCTCTGGAATATCAGCTTGATGAATCGCTCGCTGCTTGCTCCGGCTTCGTATGACGCTATGTTTACCGAGGTCAAGCTGAAGGACGGAACAGGTACTGGCTATGGTCTGGGGGTTGATTTAGGGAGATGGAACGGGCACCGATATATATCGCATAGCGGCGAGGTTTCGGGGTTCGTGTCGCAGAATACGGTGTTCCCAGAGGAGAAGGTTGCGGTAACTGTACTTACGAATGAGGATGCATCGACGGCGGCTGCGGGGCTGGCCCAACAGATTCAGTCGATCGTGATAAGTAGCGGCGACGATGCAGGCACCAAAGCGGCGGAGGGTCGAGCGTTGGCGATCTTTACTGGCTTGCAAGATGGAAAGATCGATCGATCCCAGTTGACGGCGCTCTGCAATGATTACTTCACGCAGGAGGCGCTGAATGATTTTGCGACGAGTCTAAAACCGTTTGGACCACCGACTCACTTCGCGCAGGTTGGATCGGCGAGGCAGCGTGGAGGGATGACCTTCCGGCGATTCAAAGCGGATTTTCAGGGAAGGTCTTTGCTCGTTACCGTATTTGAAGAGCCTGACGGAAAGCTGGAGCAATACCTGGTGATTGCTCCCAACTAGGAGCCTCCCCCCTCCCCGTTTTTGTGTAAATGCTCATAATAAATGACTTAATCGCGTACCTTCCCTCTGCGTCCGATGACAATCTTTGGAGAACAAAAAGCCCGGCGCATGGCCGGGCTTTTCTCTTTGCTTCTGATTAAAGGCTATCAGGCGTGTCAAGAAATTCGTGTGGAAATCATGGGTTTGAAGAGCGAGAAGTCTTGCCGGTTCATCGCGTTCGCGAACGGTAGTGGACTTCTGCATTCAACAGCCTTTGGGCCAAAAGGCTAGCTATGACTGATATGTACACGTTGCAGGATCCGACCGAGCAGTATCCGTTGCCGCCGTTCAAGCGGCAGACGCAGAAGGCTCCGGGAATGGCGAAGAAGATGGTGCCAAAGCCGGACCATGGCGAGCTGAGGTATGGGGGTTTGGACGATTGCCTGCGCGAAAGGCGCGGGTTACTGGTGGAGATTCGGGGATTGGGCGGGCGGTGGCGATTGCGTTTCCGCGCGAAGGAAGCAGATGTAGCGATCAACTATCTGCCGAGCGAGGAGGCCGACGCTAAAGAGGTGATTGAGTTGATCGAGCAGGCAGGGCGCAAGGCGGTTGCGATTCCGGCGATCTACGGCTGCGCCTTCGCTCAGGATGACGCCTCGTCGGCTTCGCGGCAGTGGTTCGTTCGTCTACACTACGCATTCCATGCCGATACGGATCAACCTCGATCTCGACACTTTGCGGACGTTTTCTGTTGTTCACGATCTCGGCAGCCTGGCACTGGCTGCTGAGCAACTTGGCCGCACGCCGTCTGCGATCAGTCTGCAGATGAAGCGTCTGCAGGACGATCTGGAGACGACGCTGTTTCGCAAGCGAGGTCGCGGCCTGGTTCTAACCGAGGCTGGAGTGCTTGCTCTTACTTATGCGCGACGTATTTTGACGCTGAATGATGAGCTGCTGGATGCGATGCAGGGAGAGAATGTCGCAGGGCATATTCGCATTGGCTGCACGCAGGACTTCGCGGGGATTCTGCCCCCGGCGCTGTCGCACTTCTCTTCGTTGTATCCGCGCATGCAGATTGAACTGCGGATTGAGGGCAATGCGGCGCTTGCCGATGCGATTGAAGGCGCGCAGATCGATCTGGCTGTCGTGATTGGCCACGAGGAGAGGTCTACGGCCCAGACGGTCGGGCACCTCGATCTGGTGTGGATCGCATCGTCCGACTTCGTACGCCCGGCGGACCAGCCGCTGCCGCTTGCTGCTCTGGGACCGCAGTGTGTCTTCCGCAAGCGAGCGATCGCGCAGCTTGAAGCGTCGAAGATTCCGTACAGAATTGCAGTCGGCAGCCCCAGTGTTGAAGGGCTTTGGGCAGCGATGCTTGGCGGCATCGGTCTGAGTGCGCGCACTGCGTTAAATCTGCCGGAGGGTTTGGTATCGGCAGCCTCGCTGCACGGTCTTCCGAAGCTTGGACAACTGCCTGTTACGCTGCATCGAGCCGCAAACGCCGGTGGGGTTGCAATGGACCGCATGGGAGCGCTTCTCTCCGAGGCGATGGGGCATGCCCTGATGTCACTTCCGCGCGAGAAGGCGTCCAGGGGGATGAGCAGCAGCGTTACGGATATAGCTGCGGGGCGACGGCGCAGAAACGCGTGAGTTCTGCTCAACTGTATGGTGAAAACAATCAAATTGTGCTGCAGCGGTTTGCGTTCTAAGTTAGCCGCATGAAGCTCAGACACTTTGTTACTCTCGCAGTCTTTGGGATGGTGGCGCTGACGGCCACTGCGCAGACGTCTTCGATTGCAGGCTCGTGGGCGCTTACAGCGGCTGACAAGCTGCTTCCTGATGGAACCCGTGTCTCCGACTATGGAGGCAGTCCGCACGGGCTGATCATCTTCACTCCTGATGGTTACTACTCCATACAGATCTATCGAAGCGACCGGTCGAAGTTTTCTGCCAACGATAAGACCAAGGGCACGCCGGAGGAGTACAAGGACGCTGTGTTAGGGATGAGTGACCACTTCGGACGTTATGTCGTCGATCCTGTTAAACATGTCATTACGTTCCATGTGGATCGTTCCTCATTTCCTAATTGGGACGATACGACTCGGCTGACAGCTTACGAGTTGAATGGGGACGTTCTCTCGTGGAAGGTCCAAGCTCGACCGGATGGCTCTGTTCCGATTACTGTATTGCGGCGAATTCGATAGCAGAGCGGCTCCTGAAGGTGGCAGTAAAGATAACGGCGCGCCTCTTTGAGAGGTGCGCCGTTTGTTGGCCTGATAAATGTTATTCGGCCGCAGGTTTCTTTTCTGCGGAAGGCGGCCCATTGCTGGCGAGAGGTTTGGTGATGTCGTCGAGGTAGGCGGGGGTGCCTTCGATGCGCTGCGAGGACGGGGTAGCGCTCGCCGTCGTGGTAGTCGATGTCGGCGGTGGTGACGAAGGTGTCGGACTGCAGGATGAGGTGGATGGGTTCGGTCTTGCCCTTGGCTTCGCTTGATGGCGGTCTTGAGGGCGTCGGCGGAGAAGATGTTGCCGTTGACGGCGATGATCTTCTGCGCCGGGAGCGAGCTTGGCCTTGTCGGCGGGGCCGCCCCAGCGGACGTCGGAGATGACGCCTTCGCCGGTGACGCGGATGCCGATGGAGTACCAGACGTTGAGTCCGCCGCCGCGACGGCCGCCGGTGGAGGCCATGGTGCGTTCGGAGGGGCTGGGCTTGTCGGTGTAGACGAGCTTGTAGCCGCCGCGCTCGATGCCTGCGAGGTCGGCGTGCGGGTTGATGGTGTCGATGCGGTCGTGGATGAAGGTGGCCCAGTCGTACTTGACGACCTGGTTGAGGTCGGCGATGAGCTCGTCGCGGTTGTAGGTGACGATGAGCGGGCCGGTGTTGCCGCCCTTGGCGAGGAAGATGTGGAGGAAGTCGGTGAGGGACTTCTTGTTGTCGGTGAGCTTGCGGATGAGGGTGTCGGCGTCGAGCCAGAAGAGTTCGCCCTCCTGGTAGTAGTCCTGACCGCGCTGCCAGTTGGACCAGGCGGGGTTGCCGCCGCGAAGGATGCTGGCGGCGATGGCGGTGTCTTCGGTGGAGCGCCACTCGCGGCCGGGCTTGTAGTCGAGGTTGGCGGCGGAGAGCGGCGAGCAGGTCGCGGTACTGCGCCTGCGACTTGAGGCCGGAGCGCGCGGCGAGGACGTTGCCGAGGTACTGGGTCATGCCCTCGTAGACCCAGAGCAGCGAGCCCTGCTGCATCTTGGCGAAGTCGTCCTGGTAGAGGTTGAAGGGGCGGCGGTACTTGCCGTTCCAGGAGTGGGTGAACTCGTGGGAGAGGAGGTCGGCTTCGGCGAGCTGGTGGGCGTCGTCGGAGAAGCCTTTTTCGCCGACGCCGTTGTCGGAGGACTGGCCGTGCTCGAGGCCTTCGCCGCCGGCTACGTCGGAGAGCGTGAGGAGGAAGTGGTAGACGTTGTAGTGGCGCGAGTCGTAGGCGGCGCCGGTTTCGCGGACGAGGTTGTTGAGTTCGGCGAGAAGCGCGGGGCGGAGGTTGGAGTCTTCGGGCTGAGTCGGAGACGACGTCGATGTAGTGCTTGGGCGTGACCTCGGGGGCGAGGGCGAACTCGTGGAAGTACTCGCCGGTGATGACGGGCGAGTCTTCGAGTTGCTCGACGGTGGTGGCGGCGTAGTGGGTGGTGCCGCCGGCTTGGGTGTTGAGGGTCGTAGCCGTCAGTCGGAGTGAGCGCGGTGCCGATGCCCCAGCCTTTGGGGACGGTGACGGAGGGCTGGATGGCGATGTCTTTGACGGGCGTGTTGGCGGGGTAGAGGAGGAGCTTCTCCCACTCGAGGACGGCGAGCTTCTGGCGTGACGCGCGCGGTGACGATGCAGTCGAGGTGGGCGTGCAGGGTGGTGACGCCGGCGGGGATGGTGACGTGGAACTGGTAGAGGTCTTCGTCGTCGCGGCGCCAGGGGAGGGTCTTGCCGTTGGCGGTGAAGACGACGCCGGTGATGTCGTCGACGGGGCCGGTGGGGCGGTGGTTGCCGGGAATCCACTTGGGCGTGGTGAGAGAGACGGGGCCGGGCTTTGACGGGGATGTCGATCTCGGCGTGGTAGAGCTTGCGCGGAGCGTCGGAGAGGTCGGCGGTGATGGGATGGGGGTCTTCTGCGCGATGGCGGACGAGGCGAGGAAGGCGAAGGGCAAGCAGAGCGGTGGTGCGAATGAACATGAGCGGGGCTTTGTCTTTCTTGAATGGCGATGATGGCTTACTGGGTGAGACGGATGCCGTGAAGTGCAGGACGCAGGCGGAGTGCGCCTGCGTCCGATGATGGTACCTCAGGCGAGGGCGGATTCGATGGCGGCGATGATGATCGGGTCGTCGGGGACGATCTCGGGGGAGAAGCGGGCGACGACGTTGCCGTTGCGATCGATAAGGAACTTTTCGAAGTTCCAGAGGATGCCGGGCTCGGGGTTGGTGGTGGCGCCGTTGTGGTTGGTGGCGAGGAAGCTGTTGAGGTTGTCGCGGAAGCCGGTCGCGAGTGGCGCCGATGGCCTTGGGCTGGGCGGCGATGAGGGACTGGTAGAGAGGGTGGGTGTCGGGGCCGGTGACGGCGATCTTGGAGAACAGAGGGAAGTCGACGCCGTAGGTGGCGCGTGCAGAACGTCTAGATCTCTTCGTTGGTGCCGGGCTCCTGCGCGCCGAAGTCGTTGGCAGGAAAGCCGCAGACGACGAGGCCGTGAGTCTTTGAAGCGGGAGTAGAGCTTCTCGAGGGCGTCGTACTGAGGGGTGAGGCCGCACTGGGAGGCTACGTTGACGATGAGGAGGACCTTGCCGCGATAGTCGGCGAGCGAGGCGGCTTCGCCGGTGATGCGTTGGACGGGGATGTCATAGATGTTCGCCATAGATCGAAGTGTATCGTCCAGGGGCGCGTCCGGTCGTGGGTGTTCGAGGGTGCTTTCGGGAGAATTTACGGGTTCTTTAGCGGCGAGTGGAAGTAAGATCGAAGTAAGACCATGACATTTTACAGATGTACTTTTTGGAAGGCCACTTGCGACCAGTGAGGAACGTGCCGAGCATATCGGCGTAGCTGCGGGAATTCCGATCTTTGGGCTGGATGCGCTGACGAGCGCGGCGTATGGACCCGAGGCGGCGATGACGCTGCTGATCCCGATGGGGATCGGTGGGGTGGATCATATTGTGCCGGATTATCTCGGCGATCCTGATTCTGCTGGTGATCGTGTACTTCAGTTACCGGCAGACGATTGCGGCGTATCCGCAGCGGCGGCGGAAGTTACACCGTGGCGACGGAGAACCTGGGAGATGTTGCGGGGCTGCTGGCGGCTGCGGCGCTGATGATCGACTACATTCTGACGGCGGCGGTGGGAATCTCGGCAGGCGTGACAGCGCTGACTTCGGCGGTGCCGAGTCTGCATCACCATACGCTGTCGATCTGCCTGGTCATCCTTGCGCTTCTGGCGATTGTGAATCTGCGCGGCGTGAAGGACACGGGCGCGGCGTTTATTATTCCGACGTTTCTGTTTGTAGGCACGCTGCTGGCGGTGATCGGCGTGGGAGTGTTATCGCGTGTGTGAGCAGTGGTGGGCATCCGATGCCCCTGGTGGTTCCGCCGCCTCCGGCTGTCGACGACGGTGAAGTATCTGGGAATATGGCTGCTGCTGAAGACGTTTGCCAGCGGCTGCGCGGCGATGACGGGCGTCGAGGCGGTGTCGAATGGAGTGATGGCGTTTGAAGAGCCGCGTTCGAAGAATGCGCAGCGGACGCTGACGGTCATTATGGTCACTCTGATTGTGCTGCTGTTCGGGATCGCGTGCTCTGCGAAGGCGTATCGGCGTGACGGCGATGGAGCCGGAGGCGCATAACTACCAGAGCGTGCTGAGCATGCTGATGACGGCGGTCTTCGGGCGCGGGTGGTTTTATTACCTGACGATGGGCAGCGTGCTGCTGGCGCTGTCGTTGAGCGCGAACACGGCGTTTGCGGACTTTCCGCGGCTGGCGCGGGCGATTCGGTGCATGATTATCTGCCGCACGTGTTTACTCTGCGCGGGCGGCGGCTGCTGTATTCGCATGGCATCTATGCGCTGACCGGATTTACGGCGGTGATCCTGATTCTGTTCGAGCGGCGTTACGGACAAACTGATTCCGCTGTATGCGATTGGCGCGTTTCTGGCGTTTACGCTGTCGCAGGCGGGCATGGTGGTGCACTGGCTGAAGATGGAGAAGCATCCGGGCCGTCTGTGGCACGCGTTTGTGAATGGTTTTGGCGCGGTGGCGACGGGCATCACTATGATCGTGGTGCTGGTGGCGAAGTTCATGGCGGGCGCGTGGGTGACGGCGCTGCTGGTGCCGGTGCTGATTGGGCTGATGATGATCGGTGAAGCGGCACTACACGCGGGTGAAGCGGGAGATGAAGGACATGACTCCGCTGAACCTGGTGAACCTGGAGGAGCCGATTGGTGGTGATTCCGATGGCGCGCTGGGACCGGATTGCGGAGAAGGCGATGCGGTTCGGGCTGCTGATGTCGAAGGATCTGAAGATCGTGCATGTGCACTCCGAGGATGAGCATGCAGGGCTGGAGGATGATTGGGACGAGAAGATCAAGGCTCCGATCGAGAAAGAAGGGCTGCAGGTAGCCGGAGCTGGTCACGATTCCATCGTCGTACCGGTTCATCATCAATCCGCTGATGGATTACATCCTGGAGCTTGGAGCAGAAGCAACCCGGGGCGGAAGGTTGCGGTGCTGCTGCCGGAGCTGGTGGTGCGGCACTGGTGGGAGAATGCGCTGCACAACCAGCGGGTGCAGTTGCTGAAGCTGCTGCTGCTGGTGAAGGGGAACCAGCGGATCGTCGTGGTAAATATTCCATGGTATTTGTAATGAGCCGCCAACGACATTGTTTTTGCCTAGAACGGCGGCTTCTGCTTGCTGGCCTGCTTGTATTTGGGAACAGAGAAGGCCGCGTGGTGGGGCGCAGTGACGACCGGTGGGTTCCCGGGAAGGGCGACCCAGACGCGCCAGCCTGAGCCGGCGGCGTACTCGCGATAGTTCTGGAAGCCGGAGTCGGAGGGTTGCCATTTGGTGTCGTCTCCGCCTACTCGGACGTAGAGGTCGCCGTGAGAGCCGTGAACATGCGCGGCATAGACGCCGTTTGCGCGCGCATTGTTTTGAAGCTCGATGGCGCTGCCGGAGTTGACGCCCGCTGCTTTGCGCGCGTTGATGAGAGCTTTGATTTTGGCCTGAAGATCAGGCCCCCACTCGAAGAAGTGCTTCCAGTAGACGCAGGGGATGCCGGGGTGAGTGAGGATCACGGCATAGGCCTGCTCCACCTGCCAGTTGTTGGCGAAGTTGTCGGACTTGTGATCGGACTGCGGTGTGCCGTCCTCGTTGGTGCGGAAGCCGGTGTCGTGATTTTCGACGAAGGTGACGGCGCGCTCCTTCCAGGGCAGGCCGTCGGTGGTGTCGGCGACGAGACCGATGCCGCCGCCGAAGCCGTAGAGCGCGGCGTAATTGCTGCTGACGATGTTCTTGAGTGAGAACTGCGTCTCGAAGTCGAAGACGTCGCTGGAGGTGCGGAGATGGTTGGCGCCCGTAGGCGCGGGATCGGTTGCGGTGGCCCAGACCCAGCCGCGCTGTTCGGCCTGCTTGTCCCAGTCGTACTCGCCGACGGAGAAGGTTGGCTTAGTGACGGAGTTGTACTGGGCGATCCACTGCGCGCCGTAGCCGTGGACCATGTCGTAGCGCCAGCCACGATAGCCGAGCGACTGGAGAGCCAAGAGGTAGCGGACGATGTCGCGGCGGACGCGGACGTCGGAATGGGCGATATCACGGAACGAGGGGTAGGGGTAGGTTCCCTCAGGCCGGTAGGCGACGGTCTCTTCGCACTTGCCTCGCTGAGCTAGGGGAGTGGTGGTGAGACCGGAGATAGCGTTGGAGAAGGCTTCGTCGTCTGCGCAGATGGACCACACTCCCCAGGCTGGGTTCTGGAAGTCGGCCCATCCGCTCGTTCCGTCGCGGTGGTTGATGACGATGTCGGCGATGGGCTCAACACCGTTCTGAAGGAGAGTGGAGAGCGCGGCCTGTTGCTGTTTGCGACTGCCGTAGGCGTTGTCGAGGCGGAAGAGCTGTTTGGGGTTGTAGCCTACGCTGAAGTCGCCAGAGTAGGCGGGCGGGGGAAGCCATATGAGGTCGAAGTTTGCGGCTGCGATGGCGGCGGCGTCGGACTTGACGATGTCGTACCAGCCTTGTGTGCCTTGCGCGGGGAACTTGTCCTGGTGACCGAATCGGGAGGATTCCCAGTAGAAGCCCTGGAGCATGACGCGGTCATCGTCGAAGCCGGATTGGGCGAGAGCCAGCGAAGTAAAGACGCCAAGCTGGCAAAGGGCCGCGATGAAGACACACCGGGCGAAGAGTATTTGAGCCTGCATCCTCTGCATACGGGGTTCTCCGCTAAATGGAGTGATCTTGCCAGGCCCGGGTGAAGTGGGTGCACTACGCGGAAGTAAGGGTCTCCGGTTTTTTATACGTTGGCGACAGTTCGCGCAGGTGCGCGACGGCGGCAGGGATGATCTTGAGTGCCTCGTCTATCTCGGCTTCGGTGGTGAGTTTGGAGAGCGAGAAGCGAATGGTGGCTCGCGCTCGCGCAGCGGAGAGGCCCATGGCGGTGAGGACGTGGGAGGGTTCGGAGGCACCTGACTGACAGGCGCTTCCACCACTTACGGAGAGGCCCTTGAGATCGAACGCGATGAGGAGTGCTTCGGCTTCGACGTGATCGAAGTAGATGCTGGTGGTGTTAGCGACGCGCGGAGAGCCAGCGCCGTTGACGCCGGTTTCATCTACTGCTGCGAGGATGCCCTGCTCTAGTTGGTCGCGGAGGGCGGCGAGCTTTGCGGGGCCTTCGGCCTTGATCCACTCGGAGGTGATTTCGGTGGCTCTGCCGAGTCCGACGATCCCGGGGACGTTCTCAGTGCCGGCGCGGCGCTGACGCTCGTGTGAGCCGCCATGGAACATGGGCGAGAGGCGCACGCTGCGGCGGACGTAGAGAATTCCGGTGCCTTTGGGGGCGTAGAACTTGTGGCCGGAGAGGGTGAGGAGGTCGACGTCCTTGAGGAAGCCGTGGGGGCTGACGTCGAGCGGAAGTTTGCCGCCGCCCTGGACCGCGTCGGTATGGAAGAGAGCGCCACCGGCGTGCGCGATTCCGGCGAGCGCGTCGATGGGCTGGATGACGCCGGTCTCGTTGTTGGCGTACATGATGCTGACGAGACGAGTGTTTGGCTTAAGCGCGGTGAGAAGCGATGTGGGTTCGACGATGCCTTGCGGGGAGACTGGCAGAATGGTGACCTCGACTCCACGTGAGGCGAGCGACTGCGCGGCGTGCAGCACGGCGTGGTGCTCGATGGCGGTGGTGATGAGGTGGTCGCCGGGAGCAAGTACGCCGAAGAGGGCGAGGTTGTCGCTTTCGGTGCCGCCGGAGGTGAAGACGACCTCGGCCGGGCGGCAGTGGAGCATGCGGGCGATGGACTCGCGCGCGTGGTCGACGGCGGCGCGTGCGTGCTGGCCCTGCTGATGGATGGAGCTGGCGTTGCCGTAGTGCTCGAGGTAGAAGGGACGCATGGCCTCAAAGACCTCGGGAAGAAGAGGTGTGGTGGCGTTGGCGTCCATGTAGATGCGCTGCATACATTTATTTTACTTCGCGCAGGTGAAATAAGGCGTTTTCGGGACGAATGCCGCACAGGGCGGGTTTCGGTTCTGTTAGGCTGAGCGCGGTTATGCGGGGAAACTGTCCGCACATATAGTGAACGGGAGAGAAAGACAATGATGAAGCAGATGGTTGTTGCGATCGCCCTTATGGGTTGTTGCGTAACAGGAATGCAGGGACAGGCGCCCGCTGCGGGTGCGAAGGCTACGATGGAACCGTCGAAGTCGTTCGATGGTGTGCTGACGGCCTTTGAGGGACAGTTCATGGGAGTGGCGAAGGCGATGCCGGCGGAGAAGTATGATTTTGCTCCCAGCGCGGCGATCTTCGCTCCAACACAGAAGACGGATTACCTTTCCCCGAATAATCAGGGAGTGCGGACCTTTGGACAGATGGTGGCGCATGTCGCCCAGGCGAACTACTTTTTTGCGGGCATGGTCAGCGGGATGAAGCCCGACGTGGATGTAAAGGCGATTGCAAGCATGAAGGACAAGGACCAGATCGTGGCTGCGGCTCAGGGATCTTTCGACTTCGCCCACAAGGCGATGGCGACACTGACGACGCAGAATGCTTTTGAAGGCGTAGCTTTCAAGGCCCTGGGACCTGACGCGACACGGGCGAGCGTTGCAGGCTTTCTGGTGGCGCACGGGTTTGATCACTATGGACAGTTGGCGGAGTACCTGCGCATGAATGGTGTGATTCCTCCCGCAAGCGAGAAGAAGTAGCTGCGAAGTTTGCGCACGAAAAAACCGTGGCCAAGCGGCCACGGTTTTCGTTTGTCTGGATTTCGCCTAACGGTTGGCGACGGGGACGTACGGCGCGGGGTAGGCGGGGCCGATGTATTCGGCGCGCGGGCGGATGAGGCGGTTGTCGTCGTGCTGCTCGATGACATGGGCGGCCCATCCGGCGATGCGGCTGACGGCGAAGATCGGGGTGAAGAGGTCGATGTCGATGCCGAGCAGTGGTGTAGGTGGAGGCGGAGTAGAAGTCGACGTTGGCGTTGAGCTTCTTCTCCTGCTTCACGAAGAGCTCGATCTTGCGGGACATATCGAACCACTTGGTGTTGCCGGCGGCTTTGCCGAGCTCTTCGGACATGCGGCGCAGGTGCGTGGCGCGGGGGTCTTCGGTGTGGTAGACGCGGTGGCCGAAGCCGGAGATCTTCTTCTTCTCGGCGAACATCTTGCGGACGTGCTCGACGGGATCCTCGCCGGCCTTGTCGATGGCGTAGAGGAGGCGCATGGTGGCCTCGTTGGCTCCGCCGTGCAGCGGGCCTTTGAGGGCGCCGATGGCTCCGGTGATGGCGGAGTGGATGTCGGCAAGGGTGGCGGCGATGACGCGCGCGGCGAAGGTGCTGGCGTTGAGCTCGTGGTCGGCGTGGAGGATGAGGGCGATGTCGAAGGTGCGGACCGCGGTGTCGGAGGGCTTCTCGCCGTTGAGCATCCAGAGGAAGTTGGCGGCGTGGGAGAGCGCGGGGTCGGCGTCGACGACGGGCTTGCCTTTGCGGATGCGATCGAAGATGGCGACGATCATGGCGATCTGCGAGGTGAGGCGGTAGGCTTTGCGGACGTTGGCGTCGTGCGAGTTGTCGGCTTCTCGTCGGCGTCGTAGATGCTGAGCAGCGAGACGGCGGTGCGGAGGACTTCCATGGGCGAGCCGCTGGAGGGAACGGTGCGGAGGAGGTCGATGATCTTGGGGTCGAGCTTGCGGGCTTCGGCGAGTTTCTTGGTGAAGTCGGCGAGCTCAGCCGCGTTGGGGAGCTTGCCGAACCAGAGGAGATAGGTGGTCTCTTCGAAGGTCGAGCGCTGGGCGAGCTCGTGGATGTCGATGCCGCGGTAGGAGAGGACGCCGGCGTCGCCGTCGATCCAGCAGATCGACGAGTTGGTGGCGACGATGCCTTCCAGGCCCTTTGGTGCGACGGCGGTGGACATAATATGAGCTTCTCCCAGACGAAACTAAAGTACATCTGGTTATAGCGCAGCGGAGAAACGATTGTCACGACGGATGGGCGAATATCGGAAGCGTCGTGCGAGGGCTCTCAGCGCTCCTGAACGGCGTGGGCGGAGCGGAGAGAAGGGAGCGAGATCGACTGGACGGTTGTTCGCCCAGGATGAAGCTGGGCCATGACGTGGGCCGTCGCCGGAGCCAGGAGAATGCCGTTGCGATAGTGACCGGTGGCGAGGAACTGGTTTTCCTGGCCGGGGAGATGGCCGAGCAGGGGAAGGTCGTCAGGGGTTGCGGGACGGAGTCCGGCCCAGGTTTCTACTTCTGGAGCGTCGGCGAGTCGGCGGAAGCAGATTCGCCGCCAGCGTGCGCGAAGGCGTGCAATGTCAGCGGGCTGAACCGTTTTATCGAAGCCGGCGTCTTCGACGGTGGCTCCGATGATGGCGCGAATTCCGGCATGGCGTCAGTGGTGCGAGGGACTATATAGATGTCCGGAGTTCGGACGACGATATGGAGTGGAAGTGGACGGCGGAAGAGCGACGGCGAGCATCTGGCCCTTTCGCGGCGATATACGCAGGTGGGAGGGAAGCGTGGAGGCTGACCGACCCAGGCTCCGGTGCAGTCGACAAACCGGCCCGCTCGAACTGCTTCTGTTGGGGTATGGATCTCGACGACACCGGAGTCGGAGCGGATGAGGCGGATGGGTGTGTGGGTCGCAGGTCGATGTTCGTTGCGCGGACCGCGGCGAGAATAAGGCCCGGGCAAGTTCGCGGGGGTCGAGGCTGTGCTCGTCGGAGCAAGAGAAAGCGTTGGCTTCCGGGTTCGAGTCCGGGGACGAGGAGGGGCAGAGTCTTCGGGAGCGAGAACGGGTTGGTCTGCAGCGACCTCGTGTCGCGGCGGGAGAGCCTGAAGGGTGGTGCTGGTCTGAAAGGGAACCGTGAGGCCGGAGAGATCGAACAGGCGGTCGAGAAAGGCTGGATAGAGCGAGAGGCTGAGTTCGGAGAGAGGAAGGAGCTGCGGCGGGTTTTCGGGATCGTACGCGGCAAGCATTCCTGCAGCAGCGGTAGAGGCTTCGGCAGAGGCTCGCCACGATCGAGAACGGTGACACGCGCTGCCGCGGCTGTGAAGCTCGAGCGCGAGCGAGAGGCCGATGATGCCGGCTCCGGCGATGCAGATCGTCGGGTTGAACCATAAGGTTAAGTCTAGTTGGCTTCTGCAGACGATATAGTCTGGTTGTATCAGTTTCCCGGTGAATCAGGTTGTGGTGATGATCAGGCCGGCGGAACGTCCAAGTGACGGGCAGTCGTAAGGAGAGTGTCGATGAGTGAAGAAGCGTACGTGGAAGAGAAAGGTCGGTCTCTGGAGCATTGCTGGTGACCGTCGTGGTTTCGCTGCTGGCTGCACTGGGTGGCTGGTGTGGTGCTATTCGCTGCAGAAGAATCTGGGGTTTGCGCAGACCAGAATTGGTGGCCGCCGAACAGAAGAATGTGGAGCTGGCCCAGAAGCTGGAGGCGACGAATGCGCGTCTGCGGGCGACCAGCGAGACGCTGGGCCAGAGCGTGGGAATGACCCAGAAGCAGATCGAGATGAGGGCGCAGAGCATCATGGCGCAGCAGAAGGCGGCCCAGGCGAAGATGGAAGAGGCGCAGGCTGCGACCCAGAAGCAGATCGGGCAGGTTTCGACCGATGTCTCGAGCGTGAAGACCGATGTGGGCGGCGTGAAGACGGACGTTGCCGCGACCAAGACCGATCTGGAGCGACCAAGACACAGCTGACGCGTGTGATGGGCGATGCCGGCGTGATGAGCGGCCTGATCGCGAAGAACCACGACGAGCTGGAGGTCCTGAAGCACAGGGGCGACCGTAACTACTACGAGTTCACGCTGCAGAAGGGCGCGCAGCCGACGCTGCTCTCGACGCATCAAGCTGCAGTTGAAGAAGGCGGACCAGAAGCACTCACGCTACACGCTGAACGTGAGCTCGGACGACAAGACATCGAGAAGAAGGACAAGGGGCTGGATGAGCCGGTGCAGTTCTACACCGGCAAGGATCCGGTGTTGTATCGAGCTGGTGGTGAACGCGATCGACAAGAACAAGGTGTCGGGATATCTTTCGACTCCGAAGGGCGGTAAGGCTGTCGCGCAATAGTAAAGAAGTGACGCAAAAGCAGAACGGGGGACGCTGATTGCGTCCCCCGTTCTGCTTTGCCTTGGTTGGTTTACTTCTTCTTTGCTGCCTTCTTTGCTGCCTTCTTGCGTGCCTTTTTTGCTGCCTTCTTCGTTGCCATTTTGCCTATTCTCCCTAGTGATTAGACATTGCTCTGCAACACGCTTCATTGCAGCTAACGAAGGTATAGATTTACGAAAATTCACTGTCAAGAAAAATCGAACGTTTTTGAGAATTTTTTTTGGGTGTGCATTTGGCGAGATGAAGCGAGAGCGGACGCACTTTCGACGATCACGATGCGTATCGACTCGTGCGTTGAGTGTCGTTGGATTGTTTGTGAGGAATATACTGACGCGTTCTTTGCTGCAGATTTTCGATTGAGGTGAAGGGATGAATGACGTGGTGATTGTCTCCGCTGTGCGGACTCCGGTCGGAAAATTTCAAGGTGCTTTCAGCGAGTTGTCTGCAGTGGAGCTAGGCGCGGTAGTAGTGCGGGAGGCCGCGCGTAGAGCGGGGATTGACGCATCGCAGCGTGGACGAGTGCGTGATGGGTTGCGTACTGCCGGCGGGGCTCGGACAGAATCCTGCACGGCAGGCAGCGTTGCGCGGAGGGCTCGCTGACACGCGTCTCCGCACTGACGGTGAACATGGTTTGCGGAAGCGGTTTGCGCGCGGTCGCTCTGGCTGCGCAGAGCGTAATGATGGGTGATGCGGAGATCGTGGTGGCCGGCGGAATGGAGTCGATGACGAACGCGCCGTACCTCCTCCCCAGTGCAAGGAAGGGGTTACGAATGGGTGACTCCTCTGTGGTGGACTCGATGGTTCGCGACGGTCTGTGGTGTGCGTGTGAGGACTGGCACATGGGGATGACCGGCGAGATGGTCGCCGAGAAGCACAGCATCACGCGCGAGCAACAGGATGCGTATGCGCTGGAATCGCATCGTCGGGCGAGCGCTGCATGGCGCGAAGGACGGTTCGACGCCGAGGTGGTTCCCGTAGAGGTGCCGGGCAAGAAGGGCGCAGTGACGGTTGTGAAGCGAGATGAAAGCGTGCGGGAGGATGCTTCGCTCGAGGCGCTGGCTGCGCTGAAGCCGGCGTTCAAGAAGGACGGGACCGTGACGGCCGGCAATGCTCCCGGAGTGAATGATGCTGCTGCGGCGGTAGTGGTGATGTCGGCGACGAAGGCGAAGGAGCTTGGGCTGAAGCCGATGGTGACGATCAAGGCGCAGGCGACCAGCGGAGTTGCTCCGAAGTGGGTCATGCTTGCTCCGGTGACTGGAGTGCAGAGGGTTCTGAAGAAGGCTGGATGGGATCGCGACGAGGTGGATCTGTACGAGTTGAACGAGGCCTTTAGCGTCCAGGCGCTTGGTGTGATGAAGGAACTGGGGCTGGATGCTTCGACAGGGTGAATGTGAATGGCGGCGCGGTGGCGATTGGGCATCCGATAGGGGCGAGCGGAGCGCGTGTGCTGGTGACGCTGATCCACGAGATGATTCGGCGCGATGCGAAGAAGGGTGTCGCGGCGCTCTGTCTGGGTGGAGGGAATTCGGTGGCGCTGGCTGTTGAGCGAAGCTAGTATCCCCGTTTCCTGTTCCGGCATCGAAGTAGCGATGATTGAGAATACGGAACGTTTCACAGGCCGGGTTGGAGATTACGAACGCTACCGCAGCCGGTATCCGTCGCAAGTGATCGATATTTTGAAGGACCGTTGCGGGCTGTTGCCGGAGCACCATGTCGCGGACGTGGGCGCCGGAACCGGGAATGCTCTCTGAGCTGTTTCTGCAGTATGGGAACTCTGTCGTTGCGGTTGAGCCGAACGATGAGATGAGGGCTGCCTGCGAGGAGCTGGCGTCTGCGTGGCCGGGACTGTTGGTAAAGAAGGGAACGGCGGAGGAGACCGGGCTGATGACGGAGTCGGTTGATCTTGTTTCGGCGGGCCGAGCCTTTCATTGGTTTGACGCGGTTCGCGCCGGGCAGGAGTTTCGGCGGATAGTTCGCCCTGGAGGTTGGGTGGTTCTTCTGACCAACAGCAGGGTGCGTGATGATTCACCGCAGTCGATGGCGTTTGAGGGTCTTCTGCGTGAGCATGGGACGGACTATGCTGCGAACCGAAAAAGATATGAGATCGATTCGACGATTGAGGAGTTCTTTCGTGGCGGCGAACTCTTCAGGGAAGAGATTGCGGGTCAGCAGTGTTTGACTTTGGAGGAGCTGCTCGGGTTTACGCAGTCGTTGTCAGTCACTCCGGAGGCGGGACATCCGAAGTATGAAGAGATGCAAGCGGCTCTGCGGGAGTTCTTCGCGAAGTGGCAGCGCGACGAGGTTGTCACCACTCCGACGGTCTGTCGCATGGCTTGTGGGCGGTTCGCGGCTAACACTCGATGATGTTGAGGGCGAGGCCGGCGAGCGAGGTTTCCTTGTAGCGGGACTGCATGTCGAGGCCAGTCTGGTACATCGTCGCGATGATCTGGTCGAGGGAGAGCTTGTGGTCGCCGGTCTCGTGCATGGACATGCGGGCGGCGTTGATGGCTTTGACTGCGCCCATGCCGTTGCGCTCGATGCAGGGAATCTGGACGAGGCCGCCGATGGGGTCGCAGGTCATGCCGAGGTTGTGCTCCATGGCGATCTCGGCGGCGTGTTCGATTTGTTCGTTGGTGCCGTTGAGCGCGGCGACGAGGCCTCCGGCGGCCATGCGAGCAGGCGACGCCGACTTCGCCCTGGCAGCCGACTTCGGCTCCGGAGATGCTGGCGTTTTCTTTGTAGAGGATGCCGATGGCGGCGGCGGTGAGGAAGTAGCGGATGATGCCGGCTTCTTTTTCTGCGGTGGGCGTCCGTCGATGAAGCGCATGTAGTAGTGCGCGATGGCGGGGATGACGCCGGCGGCTCCGTTGGTGGGAGCGGTGACGACGCGGCCTCCGGCGGCGTTCTCTTCGTTGACGGCCATGGCGTAGACGGTGACCCAGTCCATTGGGGCGAGCGGATCTTTTGAGCCTTCGGTTTCGAGACGATGGGCGAGGCGAGGGGCGCGGCGGCGGACGTTGAGGCCTCCGGGAAGAATGCCTTCGGTGGCGAGGCCGCGCTCGGTGCACTGCTGCATGGTGTGCCAGAGGGTGAGGATGCTGGCTTTGACTTGATCTTCCGGCGTTGCGGTCGAGTGCTTCTGACGGCTGGCGGGGGACGGTTGATTGTCGGGTCTTGAGAGCAGAGCGACCTCGTTGGCGAGGAGGAGGTCGGCGATGGTGAGGTTGTGCGCTGCGGCGGTTGAGAGCAGCTCTGCGGCGCTGCGGAAGGGGTAGGGAACGGTGCGCGTCGATGTTGCAGCGGAGTTCTGTTGAGCTTCGAACTCGGCGGCGGAGAGGATGAAGCCTCCGCCGATGGAGTAGAAGATGTCTCTGCGCGAGGAGGTTGCCTGTCGGCGTCGAAGGCGGAGAAGCGCATGCCGTTGGGGTGCGTGGGCTTTCGGGGTCGGGGTACATCTGGTCGCGGTGGAAGAGTGAGGTGTTCGGCTTCGGTGAAGGGAATCGCCTCGCGGTCGAGCAGGTAGAGGGTTCCGGTGTCGCGGATGGCGGCGAGTTCGGCTTCGATGACGGCGGGATCGACGGTGTCGGGGGCTTCGCCGATGAGGCCGAGGAGGATGGCGCGGTCGGTTCCGTGTCCGATGGCCGGTGAGGGCGAGCGAGCCGTAGAGATCGACGGTGACGTGCGCGACGTTTGCGAGCTTGCCTTCGGCGTCGAGCGAGCGGGCGAAGCGGAGGGCGGCTCGCATGGGTCCGACGGTGTGGGAGCTGGAGGGGCCGATGCCGATCTTGAAGAGCTCGAAGAGGCTGGTGTTCACGGTGATATTGTAGGCGCGACGGATAAAGGCTGCGTTCTGCGACTTCTGTGCAAGCGGTGGAGCGAGTTGAGCGAGTGCTATACTCGGCGAAATTCACCCGCCTCAAGGACACATCAGGCTCACATGCTTTTCAAGGCCCGCAGTGCTGCTGTTTACGGAATCGACGCTCACCTGATTGATGTCGAGGTCGATTTTTCCCAGATCAAGCTCGATAAAGAGACTTCAGCACGGTCGGGCTTCCGGATGCGGCGGTGCGTGAGAGCCGCGATCGCGTGCGGTCGGCGATCAAGAACTCGGGCTTTGAGATTCCTCCGACCAAGATCACGATCAATCTCGCTCCGGCGGACCTGAAGAAGGAAGGTTCGGGGTTCGACCTGCCGATTGCGATGGGGATTCTCGGCGCTTATGGCGCGCTGCACGATCAAGGATCTGACCGACTTTCTGCTGGTGGGCGAGCTGGGGCTCGATGGATCCTGCGCGCGGTTCCGGGAATGCTGCCGATTGCGGTTGCGGCTCGGGCGAATGGGATCAAGAACCTGATCGTTCCGGCGAGCAATGCTCGCGAGGCCGCGGTGGTGGAGGGCGTGAATGTTTATCCGGTGAAGAGCCTGCTGGAGGTTCGTGAGCTGTTGAACTCGGCGGCGAACGGAGGCATTCATGCGAAGCCTCTTGAAGGTGATGGCGAATGCGCTGCTGAATGAGACGCAGCACTTTCCGTTCGACTTCAAGGACGTGCGCGGGCAGCATGTGGCGAAGCGCGCGCTGGAGGTTGCGGCGGCGGGTGGGCACAACATTCTGATGATCGGGCCGCCGGGTTCGGGCAAGACGATGCTGGCGAAGCGGCTGCCTTCGATTCTTGCTCCGCTGAGGTTTGAGGAGGCGCTGGAGACGACGAAGATTCATTCGGTCGCGGGGGTGCTGGATGCGGAGCAGGGGCTGGTGGCGCATCGGCCGTTTCGTTCGCCGCACCATACGATCTCGGACGCCGGGTTGATTGGCGGCGGGATGGTTCCGCGGCCGGGCGAGGTTTCGCTGGCGCACAACGGGCTGTTGTTTCTGGACGAGCTGCCGGAGTTTCCGCGCAACGTGCTGGAGGTGCTGCGGCAGCCGCTGGAGGATGGGACGGTGACGATCTCGCGGGCGGCGATGAGTCTGAGCTTTCCGGCGCGGTTCATGCTGGCGGCGGCGATGAATCCGTGTCCTTGTGGCTATTTCAACGACAAGCGTCGGGAGTGCATGTGCACGCCGCCGATGATCCAGCGGTATGTGTCGAAGGTGTCGGGGCCGCTGCTGGATCGGATCGATATCCATATAGAGGTTCCGGCGGTGGAGTACAAGGAGCTGCGTGGTGGGGCGGCGGCGGAGGGCTCGGCGGAGATTCGCGAGCGGGTGTTGGCGGCGCGGCGAGCGGCAGCATGAGCGGTTCGGCGAGGCTGCGGAGCGGACGAAGGGCTCCGGCAAGGCGGCTTCGCGGCAGGTCTTTGCGAATGCGCAGATGAATACGCAGCAGATCCGGGCGTTCTGTGTGCTGGAGTCGGATGCGGAGCGGATGCTGGAGCGGGCGATGCAGCAGCAGGGGCTAAGCGCTCGGGCTCACGACCGGATATTGAAGGTGGCGCGGAACGATCGCCGATCTGGATGCGGCGGAGAACGTGGCTACGAAGCATATTGCGGAGGCGATCCAGTACCGACCTGGACCGAAGTTATTGGGCATGACCCTCCCCCTCCCCTATGTAGCGAAGAAGCAGCTTATTTTGTGAGAGATAAGCGATTTCCATAAGCCAAAATACGGGGAGTAAAGAACTTAGTTATCAAAATACAGATTTTGAAGGAGTTGTGGAGGCTGATATATGGAGTGCCGCGCTTATTTTCAGATCTAAGTTAATTTACGAAATCCAAGCTAATTAACCGGCGCATTTGGAAGCGATTTTATCCCCTGTATTTTGTGTTAGTTGCTCATAAAATCGTGATAATCGAGGCTTGACAGGGATTTATGGAAGGTCGCTTTCCAACTGCTGTTGGTGATTCTGTTTATGGGATTTTTTCCGGAGATACTCTCCAAAAATAAATATTGACCTGAGAGCTCAGACGATTTATTTTTCATAAGGTCGAGGTTGTTCCCAGGCAGGCAGTAGCCCTGTAGACATGAAGGGAATGTCCGACATCCAGGCTCCCGGAATACCGGGTGTGGTCTCTGCTTCCTTCTGTTTCATACCTCAGGCGCTGAGTCGCTGACGATACCAGGAGAGACAGGGTTTCTGGTCTGCGCGTGGCTTGCAAAAGCCATCGCGAGTTTTGCTTCGTCTGCGTGGTAATTGGGCCGAATCATTTTTGTATTGTGAGATTTACGAGAAATTAGCGGAATCCATTTCGATGGAGTTATGCGTCTAAAACAGTGTGGCAGGGCGGAAGGTAAACAGCACCTGCTGAATGCAGTAGCAGTGAATATTGAATAGAGATTTGCGGGCGATGGAGCGCAAGGCGCCTTTAGCCGCAAAAAGTTTGAACAAAGGAGAACATGATGCGCTCAGATCTGATTTTTGGAGCCCTCACCCACGTGAAGAACCGTTACGAGCTTTGCCAGCTGGCGTCGAAGGCAACGCGGAAGCTGCACAAGCCCAACACTCGTCTTGCAGGACACGACGAACGAGGTGCTGGACCGCTTCAAGGATTCAATTCCGATGGGTCAGAATGAGGCCCCGGTACAGAAGGTACAATCTGCAGGAGCGCCGCGCGGCTTAACGCGCGGCCTTCCGGCCTTTACTATCAACCTCTAACCCTATCCTGCAATACCCAATCCCATCCAAATTCAAAGTTCTCCCAGGCCTTCCGCACGACCCCCTTCGTCAAGCAGATCCCGCCTCAGTTCCAACATTCCCTCCTAGAATCAATCCAAGGTAAAACATGACAATTTCAGAGTTGAAAGAACACAACATTGCCGAGCTGGGCAAGCTGGCCCGCGGCCTCGACATCGCAGGCACCAGCGGCCTTCGCAAGCAGGACCTTATCTTCAAGATTCTGCAGGCGCAGAGCGAAAAAGAAGGGCACATCTTCGCTGAAGGCGTGCTGGAGATTCTGCCTGATGGCTACGGCTTCCTTCGTTCGCCTGATTACAACTATCTGCCTGGTCCCGATGACATCTACGTTTCGCCTTCGCAGATCCGCAAGTTCGACCTGAAGACGGGCGACACGATCAGCGGCAACGTACGGCCTCCGCACGAGGGCGAGAAGTACTTCGCGCTGGTGAAGATCGAGGCGATCAACTTCGAGTCTCCGGAAGAGACGCGCAACAAGATCCTGTTCGACAACCTGACTCCGCTTGTATCCGCAGGAGCGGGTAAAGATGGAGACGGTTCGCGACAACATCTCGGGCCGCGTGATGGACCTGCTGACGCCGATGGGCAAGGGCCAGCGTGGCCTGATCGTCGCTCCTCCGCGTACCGGTAAGACGATGCTGCTGCAGTCGATCGCGAACAGCATCACGGCGAACCATCCCGAGGTCGTGCTGATCGTTCTGCTGATCGACGAGCGTCCGGAAGAAGTGACGGACATGCAGCGCTCGGTGAAGGGCGAGGTCATCTCGTCGACCTTCGATGAGCCGGCGGCGCGTCACGTACAGGTGGCCGAGATGGTGATCGAGAAGGCGAAGCGCCTGGTGGAGCACAAGCGCGACGTGGTGATTCTGCTGGACTCGATTACGCGTCTGGCGCGTGCGTACAACACGATCGTTCCTCCGAGCGGCAAGGTTCTCTCAGGCGGTGTGGATTCGAACGCGCTGCAGAGGCCGAAGCGGTTCTTCGGTGCGGCGCGCAATATCGAAGAGGGCGGTTCGCTGACGATCATTGCGACGGCTCTGGTCGATACCGGTTCGAGGATGGACGAAGTGATCTTCGAAGAGTTCAAGGGTACGGGCAACATCGGAAGTGATCCTCGACCGCAAGCTGGTCGACAAGCGTGTGTTCCCGGCGATCGATATTCAGCGCTCGGGCACGCGTAAGGAAGAGCTGCTGATCCCGAAGGAAGACCTGCAGCGTATCTGGATTCTGCGGAAGGTTCTGAATCCGCTGAGCCCGGTGGAAGCGATGGAGTTGCTCACCGACAAGCTGGCGAAGACAAGGAACAACTCGGAGTTCCTGCACAACATGAGCTCGATCTAACTCGAGCGCAACGAGAGATCACCGGGTCCGGGTGGTGCTGGTCCGGTGATGGGGGCAGTCCTTTGCGGGCTGCCCCTTTTGTATTTAGCGCAAGCCTCCTGAGGCGATGATTATCTCGCCGGTGATCCAGCGGGCGTCGTCGGAGGCAAGGAAGACGGCGATGGGGGCGATGTCCGAGGTCTGGGCGATGCGGCCGAGTGGAGTGTGAGCTTCGCGCTCGCGCTGCCAATCTCCTCCGATGAAGCCGATGGTGTGGGTGCCTTCGGTTTCGACGAGTCCGGGGTTGATGGAGTTGACGCGGATCTGACGCGGGCCGAGTTCCTTGGAGAGCACTTGGGTGATGGCGTCGACGGCTGCTTTTGTGGCGGTGTAGATCGCCCCTTTGGGCGGATGGGTAGCGCTGACAGCTGAGCCAATGTTGATGATGGAGCCGCCCTCGGAGGGGATGAGCTTAACGGCCTCGCGGGTGGCGAAGAGAAGGCCGAGGACGTTGGTATTGAACTGTCGGTTGTATTCGTCCGCGGAGAAGTCGGTTATGGCGGAGAAGCCGTAGACACCAGCGTTGTTTACCAGGATGTCGAGATGGCCGTGGGCCTTCTTGATTTCTGCGAAGAGACGGAGGACGTCCGCTTCGGAGGAGACGTTGCCCTGGATTGCGATGGCTTTGCCGCCGCTGCCGGTTATGGAAGCGACGACCTTGTCGGCGTCTTCGCGACTAGAGGCGTAGTTGACGACGACGGATGCGCCTTCGGCGGCGAGTGCGCGGGCGATGGCAGCGCCGATGCCTTTAGAGGCTCCGGTGACGAGGGCGACTTTCGTGGAGAGTTTGCTCATAGCTGGCTGCTCCTATTTTGGATGAAAAAAAGATGGGCGCAGCTTGGTGGCTGCGCCCTGAGGTGTGTGGAAAGTTCTTAGCGGAGGCCGCCGGAGGCGACGAGGGTCTCACCGGTGAGCCATCCGGAGTCTCCGGAGGCGAGGAAGACGGCGAGCGGTGTGATGTCCGCGGGCTGGCCGATGCGGCCGAGCGGGGTCTGGCCTTCGAAGCTCGTCTGGAAGTCGGAGCCGATGAAGCCCGCCGAGTGGGTGCCCTCGGTTTCGATCATGCCGGGGTTGATGGAGTTGACGCGGATCTTCTTTGCGCCTAGTTCCTTGGAGAGTACAGCTGTGATGGAGTCGACGGCGCCCTTGGTGGCGGTGTAAACGGAGCTGGTGGGAACGTTGAGCTCAGTGACTGCAGAGCCGATGTTGATAACGCTGCCGCCGTTGTCGCCGAAGAGTTTCACAGCTTCGCGAGTGGCGAGGAGCGTACCGAGGACGTTCGTGTTGAAGAGGCGATTGTAGAGTTCGGTGTTCACGTCTTCGATAGGAGAGAACTGATAGACGCCAGCGTTGTTGACGAGGACGTCGAGCTTGCCGAAGGTCTTTTTGGTTTCCGCGAAGATGCGGTTTACGTCGGCTTCCTTGGCGACGTCGCCCTGGACAGCTACGGCCTTGCCGCCGGCCTTTGTGATCTCAGCGACGACTTTGTCAGCGCCCTCTTTGCAGGAGGCGTAGTTGACGACGACGGAGGCGCCTTCTTTGGCGAGCCCCTTTGCGATGTCGGCTCCAATGCCTTTCGAGGCTCCGGTGACGACGGCTACTTTTCCTGCGAGCTTGCTCATTTCTCTGACCTCTCTGTGTCGATAATTCGACAACCATCTAATTGATGTGACGAAGATGGAAAGGATTCGAGAATGGCAGGAGGAAAAACGGGGTCGTCGGTTCACTGATTTGCAATGATTTGCATAGCCGATTAGTAGCCGTTGGCGATGAGATATTGCTCCGTGAGGGTGAAGGATGTTTTGTCGGCGCGAGCCTCGGCGTACTTGCCAAGGACATCAACCTCGATGTTGAGAGGGGCCCCGGGGCCAAGTGTGCGGAGGCTGGTTGCGGCGTAGGTGTGGGGGATGATGGCGATCTCGACCTCGTTGCCGAGGATGGAGGCGACGGTGAGGGAGATGCCTTCGACGGTGATAGAGCCCTTCTCGACGACGTAACGGGTGAGAGCATCGGGGATGGTGAAGCGGAGGCGGTAGTCGGTGGTCTCGGTGTCGGGAGTGAGAGGCTCGAGGCCGACGAGGGTGGCGGTGGAGTCAACGTGACCCTGGACGACGTGGCCGCCGAGCGGCGATCCGGCTGGGGTTGGCAGTTCGAGGTTGACGATGGTGTCGGGGCGGAGACGAGAGAGCGTGGTGCGAGAGATGGTCTCGGCGGCGAGATCCGCGGAGAAGCGGGGAGGGAAGGCGTGGGGTTCGATGTCGAGCGCGGTGAGGCATACTCCGCTTACGGCCACCGAGTCACCGGTGGAGAGGCGGCTGACGAGAGCGGACGGCGCTGCGATAGTGATGCGGGTAACGCCGGCGTTGGGGGTGACGCAGAGGACTTTTCCTGTGGTTTCGATGAGCCCGGTGAACATGGGGATAGGGTACAGGAAGAGGGCGATGGAGTTGTGGGTGGGTGGTGGGAGCGACTGTGTACACCGAATGTCTTCCGCGACGATTCTGTATACGCGAGATGACACCTCCGTTGTAGAGGCACGCCAATTAAATGAGCGATTTACTGATCAATATCAGGAAGCGGGGAATGGCCTTCCGTTTGCAATGGAACAGATCAGTAGCAAAGCATCAGGATGAGGGGCAGGTCCACGGACCTGAGGTTAGGGAATTCGTTTGTCTATCGGGGAGAGCGACTTCCTACGACACTCGATCGCCCTGAAAATCCCGATGTTGGGAGACTACATGTTCGTTCGTTGTGTTTTTCGAGGAGCTTTGCTCCTCTGCCTTGGTTCTACTCTGATTGGTTGCAGCAATTCGGGACTGGACTCGGTGCAGGTCTCACCGACAACCCAGTCCCTGTCTGTTGGTCAGACTGCGCAACTGAAGGCAGTCGGGACCTTCGGCAATGCAAGCCATCCCTCAACGCAGGACATTACGAGCACTGTTACCTGGACGTCCACAGTTCCTGCCGTGGCAACCGTCAATGCTTCAGGATTGGTAACGGCTGTAGGTGCAGGTACAACAACGGTTACGGCCAATGCGACGGCGTTTAATGGGCCGGTCCATTCGACCTCGACCATTACGGTGACAGGTTCGGGTGGGGGCTCAGCAGCGGGACTGTGTCCTCGCTTTCGATTATTCCAGGAAATCAGTCGGTTTCGGCGGCGGGTCAGACGACGCAGTTCATCGCGATTGGAACGACAACGTCCGGCGCTACGGTGAACCTGACGAGCCAGGTAGCGTGGAGCTCAAGCAGTCCGCAGATCGCTACGATCACGCAGGCGGGACTGGCCACGGCGGTGTCAAAGGGAACCGATACGATTACGGCGCTATATACGAACCCCACAGGCGGAACAGCCGTTGCAGGAACGGCGTCACTTACTGTGACGGTCGGAACGAGCCAGCAGTTTACTGCAGTGAGCATCACACCAAACTCTCAGGCGCTGTCCGCCTCGGGCCAGACCAGTCAGCTAATAGCACTTGGAACCTCCGGAACGACCGGCCTTCAACAAGATGTCACCAGTTTAAGTCAGGTAAAGTGGACCTCAAGCAGTCCTTCCATTGCCTCGATCAGCACGTCCGGTCTTGTTACTGGATTAAGCGTGGGCACCACTACAGTCAATGCAGCATTGACGAATGCTGATGGAAGCGTGGTATCAAGTACTGCGTCCATCACGGTTTCACTTACGGCGCCGCCGCAGCCTCTGCTTTCGCTCACTATTATTCCGAGCTCGATTACGTGTCGGTAATCTGCAGGACACAGGCCAGTTTCTGGCAATCGGAACATTCTCGACTCCTCCCTATGTTCGGGATCTGACAAATTCACCCACCCTGACGTGGATTTCTGCGGTGCCTAGTGTGTTCCCGGTAAACACGAACACGGCCGGAAATTCGGGAGCGACGGCTGGGATTGTCACTGCCTATGGGGCTGGAAGTGCAGTCATCATTGCTGAAGCAAAGGGAAGTGACGGGACCATACAGACTGCCACCGCGACATTCAACTGCCCGGTTCCTGACGACCCGCCGAAGCCGGGTCAATGCTTCCAAGGTTCGCAGGCCCCTTCACTGCTAGCAACCCTGACGGTCTATAACGAGGGTCTAAACACAAGTAACTGGTTAATCACGGCTCCTTCGGCAACCGGTACACAGGGTGTGCTGCATTGTGGGCCTGGTTCTACAGCTGGAGGATCAGTGTGCGTTGCCACCTATCCGGTGGGAAGCACCGTTCTCTTGACTGCACCCGCTCAGCAAGGCGTGGCTTTTGGTGGATGGTCCTACAACTGTACGGCGACTGATGCTAACGGCGTGCCTTTAGTGGCTCCAGTCGGACCCACTGCTGCTGGCCCAAACTATTGCAAGGTTACGCTAACGACCAACGACACCGTTGGAGCGATTTTTAACTAATACTTTCCCGTCCATTTGCGGGTGTGGATTGCGTCAATCCACACCCGCTTTTTATTTCCGTGAAAGACTCATACGCTGTCGCGAGCGATTCACGTTGGCTAACTAGGCCACGGATCGTGGAGGTAGCCGGTGACTCGTGCGTCGGGGTTGACGAGTTCGCGGGTTACGCGGGAGAGTGTCTGCTCGAATTGATAGGGGGAGGCGATTCCTTGGCCGAAGCAAATTCCCTGTTCGCCCAGTTCGATTTGCGAGTAGAAGAGGACGACCTTGTCGACCAGGTTCTGGCGGAGGAAAGCTCCGTTGAGGTGCGAGCCTGCTTCGAGGAGGACGCTGAGGATGTTGCGCTCGGCGAGGGTGTCGAGGACTGCGGGAAGCGAGAGGCGACCGGCGTGTTCGGGGATGGTCTCGACCTCGACGTTGCGAGAAGCCAGGGTCGGCGATGCGGTCGGTGGATGCCGACGTTCCGGTGAGGACAAGGACGTCGGAGCCGTGACCGGGCGTGGTGGTTGCGGAACGGACGAGTTGCGAGTTACGGGGGATGCGAAGGTGAGTATCGAGGACGACACGGAGCAGGGGGCGGCGGCGTGGTTCCCCATTGGGGCCGTGCAGGTTGCTGCGATCGGTGAGTTGTGGGTCGTCGGCCAGCACGGTGCCGATGCCGGTGAGAATGGCGTCGGCGGCGTGGCGGAGGACGTGGACCTGCTTGCGCGCGGCGGGACCGGTGATCCAATAGGGCTGATTCGGAAAGCGTGAGGCGGGCGGCGGGGCGAGGCGGCCGTCGAGCGAGAGCGCGGCCTTAAGGGTGACGAATGGTGTGCGGGTCCGGATGAAATGAGCGAAGGCTTCGTTGAGGTCGCGAGCTTGTTGTTGAAGGACTCCGACTGTGACGTCGATGCCGGCTGCGCGTAGTTTTTCGATACCGCGGCCGCTGACGAGCGGGTTCGGATCGCGGGTGGCGATGACGACGCGGGAGACACCGGCGGCGACGAGAGCGTCGGCGCAAGGGCCGGTGCGGCCGTGATGGCTGCAGGGTTCAAGCGTTACGTACGCAGTGGTGCCGTGGGTGGAGTGGCCGAGTGAGGCGGCTTGTTTGAGGGCGACGATCTCGGCGTGATCGTAGTTGTTGTAGAGGTGGGCGCCTTCGCCGATGACTTCGCCCGCGCGTACGAGGACGCAGCCGACCTGCGGGTTGGGGCTGGCGAGCGCGGTGGTGGCAGCGGCGAGCGAGAGAGCGCGCTCCATGAACAGCTCGTCCTGTGAGGGCGACGGCATATCTTCACAGGATAGTTCAGAGAGCGACGACGCATGTTGTCCGCTGCAGACAAAAGGAAGCCCCGGATAGTCCGGGGCTTTTGACCGCGTGTGTGTGGACGGCGGGTCAGAACTGGAATTTGGCCCAGAGCCGGAAGTGCTGATTGTTGGCCTCGCGAGCATTGGAGACGTTTTGATAGCCGGGAAGGCCTACCTGGGTGACGTTATTGGTGAAGTAGGTGACGTTGTTGTGGTTGCCAAGCTGCTGCGCTTCGCCTCGGAAGACAAACGAACTGCCTTCCAGATGGAAGAAGGGCGTGGGGATGGACTTTTCAAGCGCAACATTCCAGTACTGCTGTCCAGCATTCGCGTAGCTATTGCGTCCGATCTCCTTGCTCATCATGGCGAAGCCATTGGCGGCGTTGGGAACGAGGAAGCGTACGTCACTGGCGTTGACGATCTTGCGAACGCGCGCGGAGGACGGTGAGGCGTTATAGACGGCTTGATCGTAGTAGATGCCATTGGTTCCACCGATCCAGCTGCCATCGACGCCGACGCTGTTGGCGGGGGCCGATGCGTTGGAGAGGATCGGGCGATCGTTGGTGGTGCTGCTGTCGCCGTTGATGTCGGAGCCGCTGGTGTTGTAGCTGGTGTAGAGGCCGGAGTAAAGCTGCGTCTGTCCGGAGATGGTGAAGTTCCGGGTGAAAGCGCCGTAGAGGAAGTTGAGGGCACCGTTGTCGGCGCGGAAGCCTTTCGGCGACCACGAGTAGGTGAGGGAGACGATGTTGCGACGATCGTAGGCCGAGGGGCCCCAGTCCTGACGAAGTCCGTCTCCCGCGAGGTTGGCGGAGTAGGAAGTTGGTGAGGCAAAGGTCGTGAAGACCTCGGAGGCGTCGTCGAGGAGCTTGCCGTAGGTATAAGCGAAGCGGAAGAAGAGGCCGCGAGAGAAGGAGCGGTCAAGCTGCAACTGCAAGGAGTGATACATGGAGTCGGCACGGTTGTCGCGAACGTTGATGACGCCGCGCGATGGATTGATACGCGAACCGTTGATGATGTAATTCAGCTGGCGGTTGGAGTAGAGTTTCTGGCCGCGTGAGGCGACGTAGTTGATCGCGCCTTTGATCTGGTAGGGGAGGGCTCGCTCGACACCGAAGTTCCACTGGTAAGTGAGCGGGTTGACGAGGTTACTGACAGCGCTCTGTACGGCAGAGTTGGCGTTGAAGGCCGGGGTGATGCTGCCGACCAGCGAAGACGAGTTAGGCAGGCCGCCGGGTGCAGTGGATGTTAGCGTGCCGGTGGGCGCGACAGGGGACGATTGTGCGGAGTTGACGAGGATGTTGGTGAAGAAGGGATCGTAGAAGATACCGATGCCGCCATGGAAGACAGTCTGTCCGTCGGCGAAGAAGCCTCCGTGGGGTACGTAGGCGAAGCCGAGACGCGGAGCGATGTTGTTGGTGTCCTCTTTGACGCGTACGTAGGTGTTGATGGGCGCAAAGGTGTTGTTGAGATCGATGGCCGGGTAGGTGAGGGTGTTGAGCGGATTGGTCAGGTAGTCGTAACGCAGTCCCAGGTTGATGGTGAGATCGGGTGAGAGCTTGACGTCGTCCTGTACGAAGGCGGCGAGCTTCCAGATGTGTGGATCGGTGCGTGTGGGGCCGAAGGTCTTGGTGGCGGTGCCGGACGTTCCGAGCTGGTTCTTCAGGAAGTTGTCCATGGAGTTGAGGCCGCCGCCTGCGGTGTAGATGAGCGCGCCCAAGGCAGTCTGTGCGACAAGGTCGGTCTCGATAAGACGGCCGACGTCGGCTCCGATGCGGAAGGAGTGACGGCCGCGCGTGTATCCGACTGTGTCCTGGAACTGGTACAGGCCTTCGATGCGGCCCTGCGGCATGTTCTGCGAGACACCGAAGGCCAGCGGGTTACCGGTGCCGCTTCCACCAAGCCCGGTGCCGTTGAAGGTGATGTTGTAGAGCTTCGCGAGCGGATTGGCGATGGTATCAGGAGTGCCGGCGAACTGCGCATTGATGCGAGTCTCCGAGGCGCGAAATTCGTTGAGCAGATTAGGAGTGAAGACGTGCGTCCATGTTCCGCCGCCAAGTTCTGAGACTCCGAAGTTTTGTGAGTCGAAGCCAGGAAGCGTGGAGGGGTTAAGCGGGAAGTAGGGAGAGAGGGAGGTGCGATCGTGAATGTAGCGGACCGTGAAGGTATCGCGTGAGGTTGGCGTGAAGTCGACGCGATAGATCCACTGTGTGTCCGGATTGAGCTGTGGGACCGCGTTACGAAGATAGGTGCCGGTCGAGATGGAGCACCCTCCGGTGCAGCCGGGCATGGAGCTCACGGCGAGCGATTCGACGCGGTTTGCGATGGGAGTGAACTTCGATGAATCGAGATAGGAGCCGTTATTGAGGTAGCTTAGGTACAGGTTGGCCTGAGCGTTGCCTGCGGCGGCGAGGTTCTTGAGCGTGTTGAAGCCGCTTGCGTCGGGGAATTCGACCGGGCTTGCCGGCTGAACTGTACCGTAGAATCGCTGCCAAGTGCCGCCACCGAAGGCAAAGAGCTTGTCTTTGAGGATGGGACCGCCAGCAGTGAAGCCGTATTGATGGGTGTTGTAACGGGCCTAAGGGGATATGGCCTCCGGGAGGAATAGGCTTAACGCGACGTGACTGGCCGTCGATCGCATCGAGACCGGAGCCGGTGTAGATCTCATGCACGCTACCGTGGAAGCGATTGGTGCCGTGCTGCGTAATCTGGTTGATGACCGCTCCGCCGGCTCGTCCGTACTCGGCGCTGGGGTCGTTGAGCAGAGTGGTAACGCTTGAGAAGAAGTCAGGCAGAATAGGCTGAATTGCTTCGCCGCCGAGGCCAACATCGTTCATGTCCTGGCCGTCCATCATGAAGTTGTTGGCACGCGGGCGAGCGCCGTTGACTGTGAGTTTGACAGTGCCGTTGCCGCCAACGCCGCCGAGGTTCTGCACGGTGCTGTACTGACGCGTGACGCCTGGCATCTCGCTGGTGAGATCAGCGGGGTTGAGCGAGAAGATGGGAACCTGATTCAACTCCTGCTTGCTGATGGTGCCGGAGAGCTGGCCGTTCTCAGTATTGATGGCGTTGCTCTGCGCTTCAACGGTGATGGAAGCGGTTGATTCGCCGATGGGAAGCGCGGCGTCGTATGTCGTAACAACGGAGGGAAGCACCTTAATGTGCTGCACATCGACAGGCGAGAAACCCGTTTGAGTTACATGAATCTTGATAGCTGCCGGGATTGATTGCTTCGACACGATAGGACGCCAGTGTCTGAGCTGGTGACCGTGCGTGTTTCGGCTGTGTCCTCGTTGATGATGACGATGGTTGCGTTGGGCAGAGAGGCTCCGGTGGAGTCACGGATGACGCCGGCGAGGATGCCTTTGCTTGTCTGCGCATGGATGCGTCGCGGTGTTGAGGCGACGACACAGAAGAAGAACAGAAGCAAGACGATCCTGGTTCGGAGTTTAAGGATGGCAGAGTGACGACGTGCGGTGATCATGTGTTTTTCTCCCTCTCGGATGCGCGTAGTCCTCGGTGATGGGCCCGAGGAGAGGAGCCGGGAAAAAGCTGCACACGATCAAACGACTGCGATGTTTGCGGATGCATTGTCCCCGCATAGAGCGATGTCGTTCTGATATCTCGTGCTTCCCGGGTCTGCGCATGTGTGAGCCGTAGGAGCACGACAATGACCAACATCGCAACTGTCCAGAAGAGTGTGACGAACGGCGAACCAGTGGGACGAATCGCGGAGAAGCTCGGCCCTGCTGCGCTAAAGGGACGAAAGCGCAGATTTGTGCAGGTGGCAATCTACCGAATGTTGAATATATCGAATGAGATTTTTGTCTCGCTATTGCGAGTGACCAATCGCGACCAGTAAGTGACGAAATGTCGGTATGTGCCGGTGAAGCACGAATGAAGCAAGAAACGCCCTCTCGAATGACTTAGAGGCGATATGGTTTTCGGGATTGAAGAAAGGAAGCGGGAGTCGTGTTCAGGCGACCAATGAATCAACGAAGGCGGTGCTGTCGAAGGGAATAAGATCATCGATCTTTTCACCGATGCCGGCATAGAGGACGGGTAAGCCGAGTTCAGTGGCGATAGCGAGCACGATGCCTCCCTTGGCGGTGCCGTCAAGCTTGGTGAGGACAATACCAGTGACTCGCGCAGCCTCGGTGAAGAGACGAGCCTGCTGCAGGCCATTCTGACCGGTGGTCGCGTCCATGACGAGGAAGGTCTGATGCGGTGCACCGGGGACGAGTTTTTCGGCGGTCCTGCGCATCTTGTCGAGCTCCTTCATGAGGTCAGTCTTGGTGTGAAGACGGCCGGCGGTGTCGGCGATAAGAATGTCCGTAGAGCGGGACTTAGCTGCAGCGAGAGCGTCGTAGAGCGCGGCGGAGGGATCGCCGCCCTGCTTTGTCTTGATGACAGGAACGTCGGATCGCTGCGCCCAGACTTCAAGCTGTTCGATGGCAGCGGCGCGGAAGGTATCGGCGGCGCAGAGGAGGACGCTGCGCCCCTGCGATCTGTAGAGATTGGCGAGCTTGCCGGTTGTGGTTGTCTTGCCGGTGCCGTTGACGCCGACCATGAGGATGACCTCCGGCGGCGCGGAGGGATGATGGATGGGATGAGAGACATTGTCGAGGATCTGCTTGAGTTCGACTTTGAGAATCTCTTTGAGTTGGGCTCCGCTCTCGATGCCGGTGCGCAGGGCGCGCTGGCGAAGATTCTCCATGATGATGGCCGTGGTGGCGCTTCCGATGTCTGCGGCGAGGAGGCGAGGTTCGAGCTCGTCGAGCGAGGCCTGGTCGACCTCACGGGTAAGTGCGATGACCGAGCTGATGGAGTCAGTGAGCGACTCGCGGGTGCGGGTGACCGCCTGCCGCATGCGGTCGAAGAGGCCGCGTTTCTGCTCAGGTTCGATTTCAGGCGTATCTGGGCGTTCGGGTTCAGTAGGGCGTTTGCCGAAGAGGGAAGAAAAGACCATGTTGGTCTAGTTTATCGCCTCAGACGTTGGGGAGTATTTTGCCCAGCCGCGAGGGTCAATATCCGGCCCGTGCAACGAGCAATAGATAGATAATCAAGATGGCAACGAGAACCAGCGCGCCGATGACGACGTGCAGGGGTCGGAAGCCAAGGATCTTGCGTTCGCGAGGAAGATCGGGCGGAGGGATGTGGCCTTCCGGGTGATGGTGGCCGTGATTCGGTTCGGGCATAGCCGAAATCGTATCGGAAAGATGAACTGCGGTCTATGTGGCTTGCGGAAGATGCATGCTAAGGCTTGATGTGGGATGGTCGCCTTGTCCCGCAGGCACCATCTTGTGTCCTTTGCTCCGGACGATCAAGACGCCTGCAATTAACAGGACGATGAGCGCAATTCCGGCAATGATAACGACGGGAAGAAATCTTGAGTCGCCTTTGCGAAGTTCTGGAGTCGGATCATTGTTCGTTGGCTCAATTTTCGCTGCTTCTGGACTCGCGGAAGGTCGGGTTTGTTCCATCGGGTTCGCCATGAGCGGTTAGATGCGTCGAGGCGGAATCGCGTGGTTTGGCTATTGCTGCTCGTCTCTGCCCGGCCTGGCCATTAGTTCACGAATAGCATCGCTTGGCAGTTTATTGTGGTGGAGAATGGCATCGACCTGCTCCGTGATAGGCATCTCAACCCCGTAACGTGCAGCGAGGCCGAGCGCAGCGGCCGTGGAGCGGACACCTTCTGCAACTTTTCCGCCCATACCTGCAAGAATATCGTCGAGCCGGCGTCCGCGTCCGAGCTCGATGCCGACGGAGCGGTTGCGTGAGAGCGAACCGGTGCAGGTGAGCACGAGGTCGCCGATCCCGGAGAGTCCGGCCAGTGTCTGACGTCGGCCGCCACAGGCGACGGCGAGGCGCGTCATCTCGGCGATACCTCGCGTGATGAGTGCGGCGGCCGAGTTGTGGCCGAGGTTGAGACCATTGACTACGCCTGCTGCGAGGGCGATGACGTTCTTGAGCGCCCCACCGAGTTCAACGCCGGTGACGTCGTCGTTGGTGTAGACACGCAGAGTCGGCGAAGAGAAATCGCGCTGAATCAGTTGAGAGAGTCCTGCGTCATGTGCAGCGACGACGATAGCGGTTGGAATGCCTGCGGCGACTTCTTGTGCGAAGGATGGTCCGGATAGCACGACACATGGGACATTGGTGATGGAAGCAACGACCTGCGACATCCGCAGGTAGGTGTCTTCTTCAATGCCCTTGGAGGCCGAGACGATGATCTGGTTGCGCGTGAGCAGAGGTGCGATGTGCGAGATGACGCCGCGCAGGTGCTGGGATGGTGTGACGCAGAGGAGGATGTCGGCCTCGAAGATGGCTGACGGGAGGTCGCTGGTGATCTGGATATCGACGGGGACGGTAAAGCCGGGAAGGTAAGGAAGATTTTCGCCGGTATCGCTGAGTTGCTCGGCGAGCGCGGAAGAGTGCGACCAGAGGCAGATACGGTGTCCCCCCCGCCGGGCGAGGGAGAGCGCGAGGGCCGTGCCCCAGGCACCGGCTCCAAGGATGGTGATACGGCTCAAGCAGTCACCTTAGGGGCGCCGAAGCGGTGTTCCGTGCCAGCGAGGAGGCGGCGGATGTTCTGGTGGTGTTTGAGGATGACGATGAGCGGGATGAGGATGTAGCCAATGACGAGGATCGGCGTGTGCGCGGGGGCGTGCGGAAGCGCAAAGACGGGAAAGAGCGCGGCGGCGACGATGGAGGCGAGCGAGACGTATCGCGTGAAGAAGACGATGACCAGGAAGACGGCCAGCACATAGAGCACGGTCGTGAGGGAACGAGGGCGAAGAAGACGCCGAGTGCGGTGGCGACGCCTTTGCCTCCTCGGAAGCCAAGCCAGACAGGGAAGCAGTGGCCGAGTACGGCAGCGACGGCAGCGCATACTGCGATGTCGTAGGCCTGCGGGAAACCGTAAGGAGCGGCGATGTGCTGGGCGATGAAGACGGCGACGAAGCCTTTGAGTGCGTCGAGGATGAGAGTGAGGATGCCGAGACCCTTGGCGCCGGAGCGAGCGACGTTGGTGGCTCCGATGTTGCCGCTGCCGGTGGCGCGGATGTCCTGCTTGCGGAAGATGCGGACAAGAAGATACCCGAACGGGATTGAGCCCAGGAGATATGCGATCGAAATGGAGAGCAGCCAGGGGGTCATGCGAGGTCTCGAAGGTGAGTCTATCAACTTGAGCTGTAGGCGCGTAAGGCCGCGAAGCCAAGCTGCTTAGAGAGCGATTTCGAGGCGATCTGCATCGAGGAGCGTGCGCCGAATAAGTTCGAGCGCGTGCTGCGTGGCCCACCAGCGGATGCGGTCGCGGTCTCCGGGGAGATTGAGTTCCTTAACGCGGGTCTCGTGCTGGTCGGCGAGCGCGATGTAGACAAGGCCGATTGGTTTTTCGGCGTCGGGGCCGGTGCCGGGGGTGGGGCCGGCGATGCCGGTGATAGCGATGCCGAGCGAGGCTCCTGTGCGCTGGCGGATGCCCTCGGCGAGGGCGCGGGCGACGGGCTCGCTGACCGGGCCGTAGGTGGCGACGAGTTCGGCAGGGACATCGGCGAAGGTGGTCTTGAGTGCGTCGCTGTAGACGACGGCTCCGCCGAGGAAGTAGCGCGAGCTACCGGGAACGGCAGTGAGGCGCGAGGCCAGCAGGCCGCCTGTTGCGCTCTCGGCGGCCGCCAGTGTGAGGTGGCGAAGGCCGAGCATAAGAAGGACTACCTCTTCGAGGCTCTCGTTCTGCGAGGAGAAGATGGCGTCTTCCATCTCGGCCTCGATACGGCTGACGAGTTCGTCGACGCGGGCCTGCGCTTCGGCGAGTGTGGGTTTTGCGGCGGCGAAGTGGAGCTGAATCTCGCCGTGTCCGGCGAGGATGGTGGTCTCGACGTCGGTGTACTCGCGGTAGATGGGCGAGGTGCGGGCGTCGACGTGCGACTCGGGGATGAGCGGCATGCGGAGGATGCGGCGCGCGATGAATCGCGGAGGCAGAGTGCCTGCGAGCAGCGGCTTTACGATTTGTTGAAAGAGGGGTTTGAGTTCGTCGGGGGGGCCGGGGAGCAGGATGACGATCTTGCGGAAGCCGTCGACGGTGGTGTCGAGGAACTGGCCGGGGGCACTGCCTTTGGGGTTCTCGAGAAGGGTGGCGCCTTCGAGGATGTCGGCCTGCTTGGCGTTGTTGGGCGGCATGACCATCTGGCGCGCGGCGAAGCGCTTGTAGAGCGAGGCGAGGATGGCCGGGTCGCGGCGGAGCGTGATGCCTAGCGCGGAGGCGACGGCTTCGCGGGTGAGGTCATCCTCGGTGGGGCCGAGGCCGCCTGAGAAGAGGATGATGTCGGCGCGGGAGATTGCTACGCGTGCAGCGCCGGTGAGGTGTTCGAGGTTATCGCCGACGATTGTTTTGAAGGCGACTTGAACGCCGAGATCGTTGAGCTGCGCGGTCAGGAAGAGAGAGTTGGTGTCCTGCCGGTGCGGCGTGAGCATCTCGGAGCCGGCGGCGATGATTTCAGCTTGCATCGTGCGGTGGTACCCCCTCCCCTCCCCAAAAAGCTCGTAAGTGCTCATTCCAGATCTCTTAGGTCCGTACTTCATGATGCACGCCGGATGCCAAAGTTCTGGCAAGAAGAAAGCCCGGCTAACCGCCGGGCTCTCCCTCTTCCTTGATTTAAGGTTATCAGGCGTGTCAAGGATTTCAGAGGGATTCGGTGTGGAAATCGAGGCAGTTTCACGGTGCTACGCGGCGGAAGGTGAGGTTGATGCGGAACGGGCCGGTGAGAGGGTGGCTGCCGGAGGGTACAGGCGCGACGCCGTGATAGATGAGGCGTGCCGGGCCTCCCCAGACCAGAACGTCGCCGTGCTGGATGCGGATGCGGCGTGGAGTGTCGGTCCGCCGAAGGGTGCCGAGGAGAAATGTGGCGGGTAGCCCAAGTGAGACAGAGACGATTGGGTGGGTGTAGTCCTGTTCGTTCTTGTCCTGATGAAGTGAGAGACGAGTTCCCGGAGCGTAGCGGTTTATGAGGCAGGCGTTGGGAGTGAAGCCGGGGAAGCCGGCGGCGGTTGCGGCGCGCTGGGCGAGTTGAAGTAGTGGTGCTGGCATTGCGGGCCAGGGTTTGCCGGTTGATGGGTCTACGGTGGTGTAGCGGTAGCCAGTGCGGTCGGTGATCCAACCGAGGTCTCCGCAGTTGGTCATGGCTACAGACATGGTGTGCCCGCTGGGGACGACCATCTGGCGGAAGGGTGCTGATTGAGTGACGGTGGTGATGGCATCGACGAGTGCGGGGGCTTCGTCGCGGCAGAAAGAGCGCAGGAGGATGACGCCTTCGGCGAGAGGCTCGATGGAAGGATCGGTTTCGTCGGCCCAGAGTGAGTCGCTATTGTGCATCGTGGAAGATAACTCCGAGGGTGAAGCGCTGGCCGGAACGGATTGGGCTGACGCCGTGGCGCATGGCTACTCGATAGATGCCGCGGGAGCCGCGTTGGGGTCGATGATTGACGGCAAAGATGACGGCTTCGCCCTGATGGAGTGGGACGACGGAGACGCGTGATTGCATGCGTGGGCGTTGTTCGGTGAGGACGAACTCGCCGCCGGTGAAGTCGCTCGAGGGTTCGCTGAGGAGGAAGGCAACCTGGAGCGGGAAGACGAGTTCTCCGTAGAGGTCCTGGTGGAGACAGTTGTAGTCGCCCTGGTTGTATTTGAGCAGTAATGGCGTGGGACGGCTCTGGCCTGCCTGGTGGCAGAGTTGCTTGAAGACAGAGTGTTCGGAAGGGAAGGAGGCGACGGAGTTGCCGAGGGCCTGGTTCCATTTGTTAGCGACGCACGCAAGTGGAGGGTAGAGCGCGTCTCGCAGAGTTTGGATGATTGGAGGAAGAGGGTAGCTGTAGTACTGGTACTCGCCGCGTCCAAAGCCGTGACGCGACATGACGATGCGGCTGCGGAAGTGTGTGGCGTCTTCGTATCCGGCAGCGAGTTCACGGCATTGTTCGGGCGTGAGGAGAGGACCGGTTGTGGCATGGCCGGAGTCGGTAATTTCGGTTTCGATGCGAGGCCAGTCGAGCGATGTGATTTTTGTGGTGAGATTCATGACTTCACTTTCGCCGAAACGGTGCTGGGCGACACTCCGATTTGTATCGCTGAAGTGGACGACGCCAAATGTCGCTTTTGTGAGAAAGATATGAACCGAAGATGACCTGCGTGTGACACATCGCTGTTCGGTAACCGGTACGGTGACTTCATTACGTTGCTTCCTGTCGTAATTCGAGAAGGAGAAATAACGAAATGAACTACAACCTGAGAGCAAGAAAAGCTGTGCGAGGGCGGGGCCTATTCATGACCGCTCTCGTGTTCGGATGTGCCATTGGCACAGTCAATAACGTAGTGGCGCAGAGCTTCGCGCCGCCCACAACTTCTACCGCTATCGCGCCACCGGCGGGGAACTCGCTGTTTTTAGCGGGCCATGCGGAAGGTACTCAAGGTTATGTATGTCTGCCAACAAGCGCAGGCGCTTCCAGCGCGTCCTGGACTGCCAAGGATGCCCGCCCGGAAGCCACGCTCTTCGGGTTCTTCGGACAGGACAATCAAATCATTACCCATTTCCTCAGCCCTGATACGAACCCCAACAAGTTCGCTCCGATCCCGGTACCGTTCGGCAGCGCGACGTGGCAGAGTTCTTTTGATAGCAGCAAGGTATGGGCCCAGAGGCTGCACGCAGTGCCGGCGGGATCGGAGCCGAGCTGCCCAAACACCGGAGCGATCGCTTGTCTCCTGTCTGCAGTCAATCGGGACAGACGAAGGGCCAGGTGGCGGAAAGCTCCTGACTAAGACCACCTTCATTCAGCGCCTAAACACAAAAGGGGGATCGGCACCGGCAGACGGCTGTTCTGACGGCAACGATGTGGGTAAGCAAACTCTGGTGCCCTACACCGCCGACTATTACTTCTTCCGTGCGCACGACAGAGATCACGATCATGACGACAGGTTCTAACTGAACAGGCGTCAAAAAAAGAGGTGAAGAGTAAACCTCTCCACCTCTCTCTTCTGGATTTTCACCCACGCAGAATTTTGATCTAGACCTTGGGGGCCCAGCCTTTTTCGTACTCGCGTCCCCAGGACTTCATGGCTTCAGCATCGTTGAGCGGCTTGCCATTGGTGGTGTCGAGGTTGAGGCCGCGGCCAAGCTTCCAAGCGACGTTGGAGAGCTGGAGCATGGTTACGGCGACGTTGCCGACTTCGATGGGAGCGTTGAGTTTTTCGCCCTTCTGAATGCCTGCAATGAAGTTGGCGAAGTGGCGGTCGGTCATGGAGTCGGCTCCCACGGTGTCGGCGGAGGAGGCTGAGGCTTCGGCCTTGGCCAGGACAGCACTTGTCTTTGTGCCCTTGAGATCGTAGATCTCGTAGCCTTCGCGGTCGACGACGATGGTGCCGGTGGTTCCCATGATGGCGGAGCCGCGATCACGGTTGTAGAACTTCATCCCCTGGCAGCACTTGCCCTCCCACGAGATCATCTTGTCTTCGTAGTTGAAGTCGGTGATGAGGGTGTCGTAGAACTGCCAGTCGTCCTTGTAGTGATAGCGGCCACCGCGCGCGGAGATGTGCTTGGGATAGTCGACGTCAAGGATCCAGCGGCAGACATCGATCTCGTGCGTGCCATTGTTGAGGGTCTCGCCGGTGCCCCAGTTCCAGAACCAGTGCCAGTTGTAGGGGTGGTAGTTAGACATGTATGGCTTGCGCGGCGCCGGGCCCTGCCAGAGGTCCCAATCGAGTGTGGCGGGTACGGCAGCGGGCTTGCCTTCGCCGATGGACTTGCGGGTGTTGCTGTACCAGGCCTTGGCGTAATACGGGCGGCCGATCACGCCTTCCTTAACCTTCTGCGCCACCTCAATGGTGTGCGGAGAAGAGCGCTGCTGGCTTCCCATCTGCACGAGCTTCTTGTACTTGTCGCGCGCGGCGACGAGCATGGCACCTTCAGCGGGGTTGTGGCTGCAGGGCTTCTCGACGTAGACGTGCTTGCCAGCCTCCACGCCGGCGATCGCCATGGGAGCGTGCCAGTGGTCGGGAGTGGCGATGGTGATGGCGTCGATTTCTTTCAAGGCGAGGACCTTGCGGAAGTCTTTTTCTGCGGTGGGCTTGGCACCCATGGCGGCTTCGGTCTTCGTCGTGAATTTTTCGAGGATCGTGGTATCGACATCGCAGACGTAGGCGATGCGCGCGTTCTTCTGGTTTGCTTTGAGTGAAGAGAGATGGGCGTAGGCGCGACTGTTGAGGCCGATGACGGCGAAGTTGACGCGGTCGTTGGCCCCCATGATCTGGGCGTAGCTCTTGGCGTTTGAGGTGACGGCTACGCCGGCTGCACTGACTGCGAGGGTGTCGAGGAATTCACGTCGGGTGATCACGTTCTTATCTCCTGTGGGAGTTAGTTCGGTCTTTGAAGCAATAGAGCGCAGGTGTCCGAAAAAACGTTTGAACTGCGGTGCGCAATAAATGTACATGAGTACATCAACTGTCGGCCAGAGGATTGCGCAGGCACGAAAAACGGCATAAGTGATGGTGGGTTTTTTGTTGCAAATGAAGCTGGTTGGAGGCGATCAGTCGATAAGGGAGCGGCCTTCGATTTCGAGCGCAATGTGGTAGAGGGCGTCTCGCGTTGCGAGGGCGGCGCAACCGTCTTCAAGGAAGGCGAGGCCGACGAGGTTGTTTCCGGAGACGGCAAGAGAGGCCTCGTGGGCCGGGGTGATGCGCACGATACCTCGCTGTCCGTGCAGACTGGCGGCAACGTAGAGATTGTCGTGAACGTCGAAGGCCATGCCCTGTGCGCGGCCCAGGCCCTGGTAGAAGACGGTGGTGTCGCCGTCGCGGTCGATAGCGTGGATGACCTGGTTGGAGGACGTCGTGGGGCCGGTGACAAAGAGCGTGCCAGCTTCGTTGAACGCAAGGTGGTAGGCGGCGATGGAGGGCTCAAGAGTGGCGAAGACGAAGATCTCGCGGTTGGGATTGATCTTGAAGATGGTGCCGGAGCGGTCGCCGACGTAAAGGTTGCCGTCGCGATCGAAGGCGATGCCGGTGGCGATGCCCATGCCCTCGGCGTAGGTGGTGACTTCGCCTTCGGGGGAGACGCGATAGACGGTGCCCTCGGCGCGGGAGCTGGTGTAAAGGTAGCCGTCACGGTCGAACGCGAGGCCTGTGGGATTCATCAGGTCGCGAACGAAAGGGACCATCTGGAAGTCGCGCTGGATGCGGAAGATCGAGACAGGGGTGGCTTGTCCTCGGGCCCCGGAGAGAGTTGTGAAGACCTGGCCGTTGGTGTCGACGACGGGGTTTGCGACAGGGTGGAGGTTTTCGGCCATGGGGACTGCGACGCGGATAGGCAGCGGATTGGAGTTTTCGCCATTGCGATGCAGGACGAGGTCGCCGGAGATGGTGCCTTCGGGCACGTGAACGGTAGCGCGAGTAGGGCGGCTGAGGGTGACGGGCGCAAAGACGTCTCCGATGCTCGCGTGCGGAAGACGATGATCGGCGGGGTCGAGATGAGTTCCGGCGAGCTCGACCTGGCCGCCGGGCATGGCTGCTGCGGGAGCGATCTGATTCAGATGAGGAGCGGTGGCCGAGGTGGAGTTGAAGAGACTCATTTTCCCTAAGGGTATGCGCTGACATAGGAGAGCGCAAATACTGCTGAGAGTAAGGAAGGCACAGGTTTGCCGCCTGAAATTTTTCCGTACGGACTTTATTGGGTTACACTTATCGCCGCTTGCGGGTTGTTACGAGGTGACCGCATTGAACGCCAGAACAAGAGTCCTGAACGTTGTCAGTCAGCGATTAATCGCGGCAGCCTGCATCATGGTTCTGATACCTGGGGACTCGGTGGCTCACGCCGCCCAGTCGTCTGGATCTCAGCAGGCGTCACAGTCACAATCACAGTCGACGAAGATTCCAGCGGATCAATTGGATTCCTTAGTGGCTCCTATTGCGCTCTTTCCCGATGCGATGCTGGCGCAGACGCTGGCGGCGTCGACGTACCCTCTGGAAATCATCCAGCTTCAGCAATGGCTGGCCAAAAATACCGGGTTGAAAGACAAAGCGCTGGCCGACGCTGTGGCGAAGCAGCCCTGGGACCCGAGTGTTCAGGCGCTGGCAGGTCTGCCTGATCTGGTGAAGCGGTTGGCTGACGACATTCAATGGACGACCGATCTGGGCAATGCCTTTCTTGCGCAGCAGAGCGATGTAATGGCCGCGGTCCAGCGGATGCGTAAGAAGGCAAAAGACAACGGCAATCTGAAGACGACCGAACAACAGAAGGTCGAGACCCAGGTGATCGAGAGCAAGAGCACGATCATTATTGAGCAGGCGAATCCGCAGGTGGTGTACGTGCCCACTTACAACCCGGTCGTGGTGTATGGGCCGCCGGTGTACCCCTATCCGCCGATCTACTATCCACCGCCTGGATACTACGCTGCAGGGCTGGCGATCTCTTTCGGCGTTGGTGTGGCGATGGGGGCGTTCTGGGGCGGCGGCTGGGGATGGGGCTGCGGCTGGGGCGGGAACAACAATATCTACATCAATAACAACAACAATTTTAATCGCAACTCGAACATCAACGGCGGCAATCGACCTTCACAGCTACCAGGTCGCGGGGGCGCCGGCGGCGTCGGAGGTGTGGGCGGAGTTGGTGGAGTTGGTGGTGTCGGGGGAGCAGGCAGACCGGGAGGGGTCGGTGGCGCTGGTGGTGTCGGCGGAGTAGGGCGGAGTTGGTGGGGCGGGCGGCGTAGGCGGTCCAGGTGGGGTAGGCGGTGCGGGAGGAGTTGGCGGTGCCAATCGTCCTTCGCAGCTACCTGCGGGTGGCAGTAACTGGCAGCACAATCCGGAGCATCGTGGCGGAACCCCATATAGGGATAAGGGGACAGCGGACCGTTTTGGAGGCACGACCAGAGGAGATTCGATTGGAAACCGGCAGGCGAACGCACGCCAGCAGATTGGCAGCCAAGGCGGCAACCTGGCCAGCAATCGGGGTGGTGGTGCGGGAGTCAGTAATCGGGCTTCGGGGGTTGGAGGCGGCAATCGTGCAGGTGGCGCAGGTGTAAGCAACCGCGCGGCAGGTGGAGCAGGAGGAGGAGCCGACCGGATAGGAAGCCGTGACCTTTCTCGCAGTGGCGGCGGCAATCGAGATGCATTTGGTGGTGGTTCTCCCGGCTTCAGCGGATCCAGTGCGCGGGCCACCAGTTCGCGGGGGTCCTCCAGCTATGGGATCTCGTGGCGGCGGCGGTATGGGATCTCGCGGCGGTGGCGGCGGGCGACGCCGGTAGATGGGAAGGATTCATAGGAGTTCTGAGATGGAATCGAAAGCTTCGAACGAAAATTTTGCGAGATCTGCGTGGGTAATCCTTGGATTTGCGGTGGCTGGTCTTTGCGCATCCGTGGTTGTGGCCCAACAGCCCCCGGCGAAGACGACTACACCCATCTCCGCGACAGCCAACGCGAGCGGGAAGACCTTCAGCACTCCGGAACAGGCGGCTGACGCGCTCGTGAGCGCAGCGGACACGTTCGACGAGACTGCGCTCCTGGAGATATTCGGGCCCCATGGAATCGATATTGTGTTTACCGGAGAGATTGCGCAGGACAGGCAGCGCGCCGCAGACTTCGCTGCGAAGGCACACGAAAAGAAGAAGGTCACAATCGAGCCGAAGAACACGACCCGTGCATTCCTCCTGGTCGGTGATGAGGACTGGCCGTTCCCCGTGCCGCTCGTTAAGCGTGGCAGCCGGTGGTCGTTTGATAGCGATGCCGGGCGCCAGGAGCTTTTACATAGACGTATTGGTGCCAATGAAATTGACGCCATTGAGATTTGTCACGGATATGTGGAGGCGCAGGAGGCCTATGCATTCCAGGTGCGCCAAGGTTACGACGTCAACCAGTATGCGCAACGCATTATCAGCACCCCCGGGACGCAGGATGGCCTGACGTGGAAGAGCGCAGATGGTACGTGGGGCGGCCCCATTGGTGAAAAGATCGCTGCGGCGATTGCGGCGGGTTACACCAACAAAGAAGAGCCATATCACGGCTATTACTTCAAGGTGCTAAAAGGGCAAGGACCAGCCGCACCGCTGGGAGAGTTGGATTATGTGATCAAAGGCGCGATGATCGGAGGCTTCGCAATGGTGGCTGCGCCTGCCGAGTACCGCGTTACTGGCGTGAATACGTTCATCGTCAGTCAGTCCGGAGTTGTCTACCAGAAGGATTTTGGCCCGGCAACCCTGGAGGAGTTCAAGAAGATGGAGCGGTTCAATCCGGACAAGACCTGGACTCCCGTACCTGACGATCAGGAAAACATCAATGTAGCCTCAGTGGGTCAGCAGCCGTAGCAGGCCCATGCAGGCGAGGGCGAGCAGGCCGGCAGCGACGTCATCGAGCATGATGCCCGTACCTTCAGGAAGGCGCTCAAGCTGGCGGACCGGTGGCGGCTTGAGGATGTCGAAGGCGCGGAAGAGCAGGAAAGCGACGATGGCGTGAGCCCAATCCGGGGGGCAGAAGATGAGCGCGATCAATTGCCCGGCGACCTCGTCGATTACCACCATGCCGGGATCTTTGCGGCCGCATTCGCGCGCAACGATTGTGGCGGCGGGAATTCCGACCAGCGTTACAACGATGGCAGCGACAAGGGTGATGAGTGGCAGGCGCGTCAGGTGAAGCGTATGCGCAAATGTAATCCAAAGAGCGAGTGCCGCGGCGCTGCCGTAGGTTCCGGGACCGGGCTTCAGCAGGCCTGCGCCGAAGAAGGTGCCGACGGTCCAGGCCCAGAGGGTCTTCTTCGCAGCGGGAGGATGGAGCTGCTCGGTGGAGTTCGGCACTAGTCTTCTTCGCTGCCGTTGGGCTTGTTACGCTGCGTGCGAGAGAGCTCTTCGAGGAGGTCGGGATCCTGGATGGGGGTGGAGACTTTGTAGTCGCCCGAGGCCCACTTACCGAGGTCGAGGAGGCGGCAGCGATCGCTGCAGAAGGGAAAGTTCTCGTTGTCGATGAGGACAACGTTGCGGCAGGTCGGACAGAAGAGTGCTTTCGGCATTGCAGTATCGATTGTAAATCTGTGCGAGCTTATGCGATGGAGCGGAGCAGTCCGCCTTCGGCACGCAGGGAGGCCCCGTTGGTGGCGGCGGAGAGCGGGCTGGCGATGAAGGCTACGAGGCTGGCGATCTCCTCGCTTTCGATGAGGCGTTGGAGAAGAGAGCTGGAGCGGTGCTTCTCGAAGAACTCTTTTTCAGCCTGCTCGGGAGTTGGGTCTGGCGCGGAGGATACGTTCTTGAGGAAATCGACGATGCCCTCGGAGCGGGTTGGGCCGGGCAGGATGGTGTTGACGGTGACGGCGGTGCCTTTGGTGAGCTCGGCGAGGCCACGCGAGATGGCGAGCTGTGAGGATTTGGTGACGCCGTAGTGGATCATCTCGGGAGGGGTCATGACGCCGGACTCGGAGGAGATGAAGATGACGCGGCCCCAGTTGCGCTGGAGCATGCGCGGGAAGTAGTGGCGTGAGAGGCGGACTCCGCTGAGGACGTTGACTTCGAAGATCTTGAGCCAGTCGGCGTCGGTGATCTCGGCGAAGGGTTTGGGCTCGTAGATGCCGAGGTTGTTGACGAGGATGTCGGTGTCGGGGACCTGCTGGATGAGGGCGGCTGCGCCTTCGGAGGTGCCGGGATCGGCGACGATGGCTTTTACGTTGGCAATTCCGGCGAGAGCTTTGTCGAGCTTCTCTTTGCTGCGGCCGGGGACCGTGACGGTGACGCCTTCGGCGGCGAGAGCCTTGGTGATGGCGAGGCCGATGCCTGCGGAGCCTCCGGTGACGATTGCGGTCTTGCCTTTGAGCTGCAGGTCCATCAGTTTCGGTTCTCCCTTGCGCCCTCGTCGGGCACACCCAGAGTAGATGCCTTGGCCTGCAAGACAGATTCATGGGGCCAGCGAATGAAAAATGTCGTTCTGCCAGAGCGGCGATGATAGAGTCGCTCGAAATGCTCAAAAACCAACTCAACCGCCGCGAAGTTCTGGCAGGGATGGCTGCTGTCGCGTCTCTGCTCGCTTCTCCTTTGAAATCGGAATCGCAGGCTTCCTCGCTTTGTTTTATGAGCGCGGTTGAGATGGCTCGACTCATTCGTGCGAAGAAGCTCTCGGCGCGGGAGGTGATGGCTGAGCATCTGAAGCAGATTGACCGTGTGAATCCCAAGGTCAACGCTATCGTGACCTTGGTGGCGGAGATGGCGATTGCGGATGCTGCGAAGGCCGATGAGATGCAGGCGCGTGGTGAAACGCTCGGGCCGCTGCATGGACTTCCGGTCGCGCATAAGGATTTGCTGGAGACGCGCGGGATACGCACGACGTATGGCTCGCCGTTGTTCAAGGATTACATTCCGACAGAAGACGATCTTGTTGTCGCGCGGATGAAGCGTGCCGGCGCGATTACCGTGGGGAAGACGAACACGCCGGAGTTTGGCGCGGGGTCGCAGACGTTCAACAGCGTTTTTGGTGCGACACGCAATCCTTACGATCTGACGAAGACCTGCGGAGGGTCTACAGGAGGAGGGGCAGTCGCGCTGGCGTGCGGAATGGCGCCTGTGGTCAGCGGTAGTGACGCGGCAGGGTCGCTACGCAATCCCGCTGCATTCTGCAATGTTGTCGGCTTGAGGCCTTCGACAGGGCGGGTGCCGGCGGTGAAGGCGGGGATAGCGTGGTCTACGATCAGCACGCAGGGATGCATGGGGCGGTCGGTGGCAGACCTTGCGCTGGGGTTGAGCACGATTGCGGGGCCGGATTCGCGTGGGCCGCTCTCTATCAACGAGCCGGGAGAGGTGTTGGCGCGTCCTCTCGACCGTAGCTTCAAAGGTGTGCGCGTGGCATGGTTCAAGGATCTGGGCGGAGTGCCTTTCGATCCTCGCGTACGAACGATCATCGATGGACATCGTGCGACGTTCGAGTCGATGGGGTGCATTGTTGAGCAGGCGGAGCCTGATTTTTCCTCGGCGGATAATTCCTTTCGGGTGCTGCGTGCCTGGCTTGCGGCGGGTAACTACGGCGCTCAGTTGAGGCAACATCCTGATGCATTCAAGGACACATTGGCGGAAGAGATCGAGCGAGGGATGCGGTTGTCGGGGCAGGACGTCGGTCGCGCCGAGGTGGGGCATAGCCAGATGTATCGCCGGTTTCAGGCGTTTCTTGAAAAGTACGAATACTTCATTCTGCCAACGACGCAGCTGCCGCCGTTCGACGTGACGACGCCTTATCCGAAGGAGATTGCGGGAGTGAAGTTCGACAACTACATCGACTGGATGAAGGCCTGCTGGTACATCTCGATCACGGGCAATCCTGCGGCTTCGGTGCCTGCGGGTTTCACGCCTGAGGGGCTTCCGGTTGGGATACAGATTGTTGGGCGCGATAAGCAGGACTTCAGCGTGTTGCAGATGGCTTATGCATTTGAGCAGGCGACTGGGTTTGGGAAGAGGCATCCGGCCATTGCAGTTTAGTTCACTTTGTAGCTGTAAAACGTGTCACAAAGGATTGCATCGCGGTTTTTGCGTGCACGTTCTATCAACTCGTGGAACTCATCATCGTCTGTAGTGAAGTCGGGACTTAGTACGATTGCCTCCTCAACTCCGACGATGTGCCAATCGAAGCGTTGAAAATAGGTAGCAATCTTTTCCCGTGCAGCTTCGGCTGAATCAGCCCAGGTGATGATGTTCATGAAGCCGATTGTGTCACCGCTCGGAAAGTCTTCCGGTTGGACCGTGACCTCGGCTTTTATTTTCCAGAGTTCTGTCACTCGCGATTCACTGAATTACTCGATGATGCGGGCGACTACGTCGTAGTCGTGGGACTCGGTGATCTCGGCGCGGTAGAAGGTGCCGGGGACGAGTTCTTCGTGCGGGCCGAAGTCGTTGATGAAGACCTTGCCGTCGATCTCGGGGGCGTGCTGGATGGTGCGGCCCTCCCAGAGGAGTTCGGTCTCTTCGGATTCGCCTTCGACGAGGAGGTCGACTTCGCGGCCGACCCACTCGGCCTTGGCCTTGCGCGCTGATCTTCTGCTGGAGCTTCATCAGCTTGCGGCGGCGGGACTCGATGGTGCGCTCGGGGACCTTGAGTGCGGCGTCGAGCTCGAAGGCCTTCGCGCCTTCTTCGTCGGAGTAGGTGAAGACGCCGAGCCAGTCGATCTTTGCGGCCTTGATGAAGGCTTCGAGTTCCTTGTAGTCCTCTTCGGTCTCGCCGGGGAAGCCGACGATGAAGCTGGTGCGGATGACGATGCCGGGGACGATGCGGCGGGCCTTCTCGATGAGGTCGAGGAAGATGTCGGCGTTGCCGCCGCGCTTCATGCGCTTGAGGACGCTGGCGCTGGCGTGCTGGAGCGGGACGTCGAGGTACTTGGCGATGTTGTCGTGCGTCGCCATGGTCTCGAGCAGCCGCGTCGTGACCTTGTTGGGATAGGTGTAGAGGAAGCGGAGCCAGCGGAGGCCGGGCAGGGCGGCGAGGGCTTCGAGGAGCTGGGCGAGGCCGTCGGTGAGGCCGAGGTCTTCGCCGTAGCAGGTGGTGTCCTGGCCGATGAGGGTGATCTCGCGGACGCCCTGCGCGATGAGCTTTTCGGCCTCGGCGACGATGGAGCGACATGCGGCGCGAGCGGAACTTGCCGCGGAGCTGCGGGATGATGCAGAAGCTGCAGGGGTGGTCGCAGCCTTCGGCGATCTTGATGTAGGCCGAGGCGCGCGGCGTGGCGAGGATGCGCGGCGTCTCGTCGGAGTAGAGGTAGTCGGGCAGCGCGGCGGTGGCGCCGTCCCAGGCGGCGCGGGAGAAGCGGCCCTGCTGCTCGCGGAGGTCGCCTTCGGGGCGCGATGCGATCTCGTGGTGCTCGATGCGTGACCTGCGTTGTGTGTCTCTTCGGGGCGCGAGTGCTGCTGGACGGCGCTGTGGGCGCGGGCGGCGATGGCCCTGCGGCAGGATGTTGAAGGGCGAGTCCGTAGCGGGCGCGGGCTTTGGCGCGAGGCCGGCGGCGGTCGAGGATGGCTTCGAGCTCGCCGGTGCCGACGACGGCGTCGACCTCGGGGATGTTCTTGCGGATCTCGTCGCGGTAGCGCTCGACGAGGCAGCCGGCGACGATGAGCTTCTGGGCGCGGCCGCCGTTGGCCTGCTTGTGCTGGACCATCTCGAGGATGGTGTTGACGGACTCCTGCTTGGCGGAGTCGATGAAGCTGCAGGTGTTGACGACGAGGATCTCGGCGTCTTCGGCGTGGGGGGTGAGCTCGCCGCCGGCGCGAGTGGAGCAGGCCCATCATGACCTCGGAGTCGACGAGGTTTTTGGGGCAGCCGAGGGAGACGAAGCCGATCTTCGGACGCAGTGCGTCGGATGGTGAGGCGGCTTCGAGCACACCTGTAGCTTCGGTCTGGGCGGGGGGAGTCACAGCCTTCTAGTTTAGCAGTTTTCGGGGCGTTTTGCTGAGGCTATCCACCCCCGTCCTTTTTGCGCAAAGTCCTCGAAAGACATGAGTTAGGTCTGGACCTCGATGCGTAAGCAGGGGCAAAGTCCTGAAAATATAGCGTTACGCATTGCAAAGTCCTGATTCGCAAAAAGATAAGGCCGGAGGAGATCTCCGGCCTTGCTGTTTCCTTTGTATTTCTATTTTAGCGAACCGAAGGTAATTAATCGGCACTTTCGCACGCTTTTTCCTGTTGGCCCAAGCGGCTTAGATTGTGGGGTTTGTGCCGATATTTCCTCCTCGATCGTAAGCGAAGGGACTTGACAGGTTTCAGGCGGTGGCGAGGAGCCGCGCCGGAACGTAAGCGGAGCGGAGGCGCATCTTTTCCGGGAGGCAGACGATGGGTATCTCGCAGTTGTTGAGCATGGGATTGATGGTGGGGCGAAAGACGCCGCGATGGAGGGTCTGCTTGCCGACCATGAGGAGCTCAGCGCCGCTCTCGCGGAGCATGGCTTTGAGCTCGGGCCACTGTGCGCCCATGCGGACGTGGAGCTGGACGCGGACGGAGCCGGGGAGGTCGGCAGCGAGGTCGCTGAGGCGATCGATTGCGCTCTCGACGCCGAGGGGAGCGTTGGAGTGGAGGGCGGAGATGAGTGTGCCCTCGCTGGTTTCGGGGACGACGTGCATGAGGTGGAGGGCAGCACCGTGACGCTGGGCGTGGGCGGCGGCGACGTGGACGTAGTCGACGGGCTGATCGAGGTCCTGCACGCAGACGGCGATATTGTTGCCGGCTACGGAGGCGTTGGTTTGAAGACTTGCCTTGCCCATGGTCCAGATGGGCATGTCGAGATTGCGCAGCAGGCGGGCGCGGGTGGAGACGTGGAAGGGGCGTGGGAGGCCGATGCGGTCGGACGGCGGAATGAAGAGCAGGCCGTCGCCTTCGCGGGCGCAGAAGTTTTCGATGCTGTCGCTGATGTTTCCAGAGAGGAGAACACGGCGGCAGTTCTTGTAGTTTTCGGCTTCGGCGTAGAAGGACTCGAGCTGAGCTTCGGCCTGGCGATGGAGGGTCTTCTCGGGTTGGTAGACGTGGAGGATGGTGAGACGGGCGTTGTGCGCATCGACCCAGCGGGTGACAGCGGGGATGGCAGCGTGGCAGGCGTCGGAGAAGTTGGTGGCGAAGAGGATGTGATCGGTGATGCGATTCATAGTGGTTCTCCTTGTTTCCCGTGAGTTTTAAGAGGCCTAGTAGACGAATCCGTCTGCGGGGCTGACGCGCTGCAATGGGCGAATCTCGTTCATGTGTTCGCGCAGGTTGAGCTCGATGGTGCGCGTGAGGGATGTCATGGGTGTGTCGTGAATGGTGTTGTCGAAGGGATTTTCGATATCGCTACCGACGAGATCGGCGGCGATGAAGGTGAAGCTGATGAGGACGGAGACGAGCGGGGTCATGAGTCCGAGGTCGGCGACGAGGCCGAGAGGAACGAGGTAGCAGAAGACGTTGACGAGGACGCGCGGGAGGTAGGCGAACTGGCGGGGGAGAGGCGTGTTCTTGATGCGCTCGCAGGCACCCTGGATGTTGGAGAGCTCAGAGAGATTTTCGTCGATGGCGACGGAGCGGATGGAGTCGGTCATGCCGCGCTGACGGGCGAGTTGAAGGAGCTCGCCCATCTTGAGGTTGATGGCGGCGGGAACATTTTCGTAGGCGCGTAGATCTTCCAGCTGTTGGGTGTTGAGGAGGGCGCTGATCTCGGGGAAGGGGCTCTGACCGCGGAGGTGGCAGCGCAGGGCGTGGGCGAAGGAGATCTGGTAGCGCACGAGCTGCATCTTCATCTCGAGACCGCATTGATTGTGGCTCTCGATGAGGGTGAGGAACTGGCGGGCGAGCGAGCGTGAGGTGTTGACGAGCGCTCCCCAGAGTTGACGTGCCTCCCACCAACGGCCGTAGGCGGCGTTGGTGCGGAAGACGAGGAAGATGGTGAGTGCGGAGCCGAGGGGAGCGAGGGGCATTCCGTCGAGCGTGAGCCATTTGGAGTGGGTGAGTGAGTAGAGGCCGGCGACGGCGCAGTCGAAGATGAGGAGGACGAGCAGACGCCTGTATGCCTGGGGCCAGATTCTTTTTAGCGAGAGGTCGTTGCGTACGATCATCTTTTGTTCATCTCCCTGTTGCTTGTCTCTCTGCGCTATATGACTCGAAATCGCGCGTGAATACAGCTATCTGCAGCGGTGTCTTATGGGAGGGAAGAGCAATCGAATTGCTGACGATGGATAGGTCGAGGCTATCTTTCGATAGGTCGAGGCAACCTTTTTCGGTTGATGACGAGCTGAGACCTTCGCGGTCTAAATCTTCGTGCGATCAAGACGAGTCCGCTGGAATGTCCGAACGAGAACCTTGCTTAGTAACCGCGCGGCGGTGCTGTGTGCAGCAGCAGGCATGGTGTGTTCCATTGCCGCGCTGGAATGGTTTTTCGATCTGTCCTACTCGCTAGGCCTTTTGTACCTAGTGCCGGTTGTCCTGGCGTCGACCGTTGTGAGCTGGTGGCAGGTCCCTATTGTGGCGATGATCTGCGCGTTCACGCGTGGCCAGTTCGATCTGGAGGTGAGTGCGCTGGAGCATTGGCTCCGGTTCACGATGGCGACAGTCGCGTATTCAGGAAGCGGACTGCTGGTGTGCCAGATTACGGCGAGCCGGCGGACAGCACTGACGCACTATGCGCGGCTGCGGTTTGAGCAGAGATTGCGGCATCGCGCGGAGTCGCAACTGCGATTGCTGGCGGAGAGCAGCCCGGCGGCAATTCTGACGATCAGCAATGAAGGAACGATTGTCGCAGCGAACCGCGCGGCGCACCTGATGCTTGGGCTGGAGGATAAGAGTTCGCTGCTGGATAAGGCAGTGGGGGACTATTTTCCGATCTTTCGCAACGCATTGAATCTGGATCCGGAGATTGAGGACGTGCGAACGTCTGCGACGACGTGGGCGAAGAGGGAAGATCAGACATCGTTTCCGGCATCGACGTGGTTCTCGATCTACGGTACGGGCAGCCAACGTAACCTGGCGGCGATTGTGGTGGACAACTCGGAAGAGGTGCGGGACCGCGAGAGGATGCACTACGAACAGCTGGCCAGCCACGGCCAGGTTCTGGCAGGGGCGGTGTCGCACGAGATCAGGAACATGTGTTCGGCGATTGCAGTGGTGGGGTCAAATCTTGATCGCCGGTTGAAGCTGGGCAACGATCTCGACTTCAGCGCGTTGAGGAACCTGATTGAAGCGCTGGGGAGATTGGCGTCGTTTGATTTGAGTAAGCGGCGGCGAATGCAGCCGGTGCTGATCTCGCTGCCGGAGATTGCGCAGAAGTTCAGCGTGATCGTGGACCAGGATTGGAATGATGCAGGTGGGCGAGTTGAGTGGGTGTTGCCGCCTGATCTGCCGAGGCTGGAGGCGGACCCGCACAGTCTGCTGCAGGTGCTGCTGAATTTATCGCAGAATGCGCTGCGAGCTTCGGCTTATAGCGAACGCAAGGAGCTGCGGCTGGAGGCGGAGCATCGCGGAGAGGTTGTGACTTTGAAGGTGAGTGATACGGGGCCTGGGGTAAGCGACTCGAGCAACCTGTTCAAGGCATTTAAGCCGGGAGCGGATGGATCGGGGCTGGGACTTTATATATCGCGAGAGTTGGCGAAGAGTTTTGACGGTGATCTGCGATATATACCGACGGGTGAGGGCTGCTGCTTTGAGATCACGGTGCCAGCTACTGTCTACGCGGAAGTGACTGCATGACGATGACAATGACTGAACGTACACGATTGTTTTTGATGGATGACCATCAACTGTTTCGCGAAGGCCTGCTGCGGCTGCTGGCGAGCGACGCGTTGTTTGAGGTGGTGGGGAGTTCGGGCAACGCAGAAGAGGCGCTGAAGATATTGAAGACGGAGCCCGTCGACGTGCTGATTCTGGATTACGACCTGGGCGGGCAGACGGCGGTTGAGTTTACAGCGCGGCTGAAGCAGAACGGCTTTACGGGACGCATCCTGGTGGTGACGGCGGGGCTGCCGGACCGCGACGCGATGCAGTTGATCAGCAGCGGGATCAGCGGGATCTTTCATAAGCAGGATTCGCCGGAGGCCTTGCAGCGCAGCATCCAGGAGGTGGCGAACGGAAGGGTGCTGATCGAACAGAAGTATCTGCAGTCGCTGGCGAAGTCGACGCAGCCGGCGGCGGAGGACGCTCCGCAGTTTACGGAGCGCGAAAGGTTTATTCTGCGATCGCTGCTGCAGGGGTTGTCGAACAAAGAGATTGCGGACAAGCAGCAGACTTCGGAGAGCGCGGTGAAGGCATCGCTGCAGAATTTGTTCAACAAGCTGGGCGTGAGGACGCGGTCGCAGCTGGTGCTGCTTACGCTGGATAAGTACCGGTCGCAGCTGTAAACGTGGCGACTACTGAGCGTGTTTGACTCTATGAGCGGCGGACACGGATACTGAAGCTCGGGTATTTCTCCAAAAATCTCTGATTTTGAAGGCTGCTACGTGTCGAATATTTTGCAAAGTCTTCCGACCGGACAGAAGGTTGGAATCGCGTTTTCCGGTGGTTTGGATACGAGTGCGGCGCTGCACTGGATGAAGTTGAAGGGTGCGGTTCCATATGCATATACGGCGAACCTGGGGCAGCCGGATGAGACGGACTATGAGGCGATTCCGAAGAAGGCTCTCGAATACGGCGCGGAGAAAGCTCGGCTGATCGACTGCCGGGCGCAGCTTGTGGCGGAGGGTGTGGCGGCGCTGCAGTCGGGGGCGTTCCATATCACGACGGCGGGGGTGACGTACTTCAATACGACTCCGATTGGGCGGGCGGTGACGGGCACGATGCTGGTGTCGGCGATGAAGGAGGATGGCGTCGGCATATGGGGCGATGGCTCGACTTATAAAGGCAACGACATTGAGCGGTTCTATCGGTATGGGCTGCTGGTGAATCCAGAGCTGAAGATTTATAAGCCGTGGCTGGACGATGCGTTCATCGATGAGTTGGGCGGGCGCAAGGAGATGTCGGAGTTCATGGTGAAGTCCGGCTTCGAGTACAAGATGTCGACGGAGAAGGCTTACTCGACGGACTCGAATCTGCTGGGCGCGACGCATGAGGCGAAGGACCTGGAGTTTTTGAACTCGAGCGTGAAGATCGTGCAGCCGATTATGGGCGTGGCTTTCTGGCGCGATGATGTGGATGTGAAGCGCGAAGAGGTGAAGGTCCGGTTTGAAGAGGGCTGGCCGGTTGCGCTGAATGGGGTTGAGTATCCGGACCATGTGGAGATGATGTACGAGGCGAACCGCATCGGCGGGCGGCATGGTCTGGGGATGAGTGATCAGATCGAGAACCGCATCATCGAAGCGAAGAGCCGAGGGATCTATGAGTCGCCGGGGCTGGCGCTGCTGTTTGCAGCGTATGAGCGGCTGATTACGGGGATTCATAACGAGGACACGATCGAGCAGTATCGCGAGAACGGAAGGAAGCTGGGGCGGCTGCTGTACCAGGGGCGGTGGTTCGATTCGCAGGCGATCATGCTGCGGGAGAGCGCGCAGCGTTGGGTGGCGAAGGCAGTGACGGGTGAGGTGACGCTGGAGCTGCGACGTGGGAACGACTATTCGATTTTGAATACGGAGTCGCCGAACCTGACGTTCCATCCGGAGCGTTTGACGATGGAGAAGGGCGAGTCGACGTTTTCGCCGCGGGATCGGATCGGGCAGCTGACGATGCGGAACCTGGACATTATGGATACTCGGGAGAAGCTGCTTACGTATGCCAAGGCGGGGTTGATGACGCTGAGCAGCGGGGCGGAGATGCCGAAGTTGAAGGATGGTGGGGAGAAGTAAAGCGGCAGTTAAAGAGGACGAAGCGCGGATCCGGTTAGCTGGGTCTGCGCTTTGTTGTTTTTGCGCGCTTCTTGTTTTGCTGCGATTGCAGGGTGTAGGCGCCGACGATGGATGGGATGAGGCCGGGGAAGCGGGCGTCGACTTCGGCGCAGCGTGAGGTGTTGTGCATCTCGACGCCTTTGCGTTCGGCGTGGATGAGGCCCGCCTCGCGGAGCACCTTGAAGTGCTGAGACAGCGTGGACTTAGGGATGGGCCTGTCGATGATGTTCTGGAAGGCGGAGCAGGTGGCGGAGCAGTGCGAGGCGGCGATCTCCGCAAAGATGGCTACGCGCACGGGGTCGGAGAGCGCGTGGAGGACAGATTCGACGGAGACTTCCTCGATCGAGGGATGAAAGAGCGGCTTCATCTTGGAACGATGATAAAGGAGAATGAAGAATAGTTCTATAGTTCAAGTTTTCGGAACTATTTGCCGTTCAAATGAATCAAACCAGCTGCAGAACAAAAAAGGAGACATTATGTCGAAGAAGCTTGAGGGAAAGATTGCACTGGTTACGGGCGGCAACAGCGGTATTGGGTTGGCCACGGCGAAGCGTTTTGTCGCAGAGGGTGCGAAGGTGATTATCACCGGGCGACGCAAGGAGAATCTGGATGCAGCGGTGAAGGAGATTGGGTCGAATGTGACGGGCATTCAGGCCGACTCGAGCAAGCTTGAGGATCTCGACCGGGTTTATGCGGAGATCAAGAAGCAGTATGGCCGCATCGACGTTCTGTTTGTGAATGCGGGCGGCGGCGAGTTTGCGACGATCGACCAGGTGACGGAAGAGCATTTTGACAAGACTTATGCAACGAATGTGAAGGGCGTGTTCTTCACGGTGCAGAAGGCGTTGCCGTTGATTCCGGCGGGAGGAACGATTGTGCTGAACGCGTCGATCGTGTCGATCAAGGGGATGCCGGCGTTTGGTGTGTATAGCTCGACAAAGGCGGCTGTGCGGTCGTTTGCGCGCACGTGGACGAATGAACTGAAGGATCGGCAGATTCGTGTGAATGTGGTGAGCCCGGGGCCTATCGACACTCCCGGGGTGGATGGGCTGGCTCAGGATGCGGAGCAGGCGAAGCAGATAAAGGCCGGACTGGCCTCACAGGTGCCGCTGGGACGTATGGGCCATGCGGACGAGATAGCGAAGGCTGTGGTGTTTCTCTCCTCGGATGATTCGAGCTATGTTGCGGGGGTAGAGTTGTTTGTGGATGGTGGAATGGTGCAGGTCTAAAGGATATAAAAGTTGAAGGGGCTGCTCCGGTTGGAGCGGCCCCTTTTTGCTCAGATTATGGCAAGCGATAGAGCGTAAGCCTTAATGGAGAACCACGACGAATAGGCATTCTTCAAGTCAGTGCTTGTTGGTATCGACGCCTTCGTAGGCGGTGTGGGTGGGAAGGAAGACGGTGACGGCGGTTCCGTGAGTTTCCTGATCGGTGGATGTCGCGAGGTGGACCTTTCCGCCGTGGCCTTCGATGAACTGCCTGGCGATGAAGAGGCCGATGCCGGTTCCGATCGTACTTCTGGTGGTAAAGAAGGCTTCAAAGACGTGGGGGAGACTTTCGTCGGGGATGCCTGTGCCGGTGTCGGCGATAGTGAGGAGAACGCCGGGGCCTGGCTCGCGTGTGTTTTTTGCAGAGATGCTCAGGGTTCCACCGGACGGCATGGCGTAAATGGAGTTGGTGATGATGTTGGAGATCACCTGCATGATCTCGCCTTTGCGAAGGACGATCGTGGTGGTGGGCTCGATCGCCTTTTCGATTTGAATCTTTGTGGAGGAACAGCGCGGCTGATAGATGGTGATGGCATGCTCGGCGAGTTGGGAGAGCGAGGAGCGGGTGGCGGCGGCGTGTTCGCGATAGTAGCCGAGTGTCTGCTTGGCGATGTGAGCGACGCGGGCGAGCTCGCTTTCGGCGGCGTCGAGATAGCTGAGGCCCTCGGAGTCCACGATCTTGGGGCGGAGGAGGTAGAGCAGGTTGATGACTGCCTCGAGAGGGTTATTTATCTCGTGGGCGATGGTGGCGGCCATACGGCTGGTTGCGGCGATCTTTTCGGCCTGGACGAGAGATGCCTCGATGCGTTTTCTCCCTGAGATGTCGCGGAGAATCTTGGAGGCGCCGATGATCTTTCCGGTTTCGTCTTTGATTGGGGAGATGGTGAGCGAGACGTCTATGCTCTCGCCGCGCTTGTTGACGCGGACGGTTTCGAAGTGCTCGATACGTCTGCCGGCACGGATGTTTTCAATGATGAGTTTCTCGTCGCCCTGCAGGTTTGGAGGAATGAGCTTAAGGATGGACTGGCCGACGATCTCCTCGCTGGTGTAACCGAAGATGCGACGGGCGGCGTGGTTCCAACTGGTGATGATTCCGTTGAGATCTTTGGAGATGATGGCGTCGTCGGAGGACTCGACGATGGCTGCGAGTTCGGACAGACGCTTGGCGGTCTGCTCGGCGTGAGTGGAGAAATCGACAGCGGCGGCTTCGTGCCGGCTGGTAATTTCGGCTAGCGGGATCATCTCTCTCCTGGGACCAAGGCAAGTGGGACAGTTTTAGGACAGTTCTGTAAGTCACTTCATTCTATTGCGCTGAAATGAAAACGCCGAACTTTTTGAGTCCGGCGTTTTGCGCGGTGAATTTGCGGGCTTTAGTTGCTATGCGAGGCCGTTGCGGGCTATGACCTCTTTGTAGAAGTGGGCGCTGAGTTTGGGTGTCCGTTTCTGGGTCTGGAAGTCCACGTAGTGAAGGCCGAATCGGTAGGAGTAGCCGTCGGCCCATTCGTAGTTGTCCATGAAGGACCAGCAGAAGTATCCCTTGACGGGTACGCCTTCGGAGACTCCGCGGTGGAGTTGGGTGAGGTAGTTGCGGAGGTACATGACGCGGTCGGAGTCGTAGACGTGGCCGTCGGGGGTGAGGGTGTCGGTGGAGGAGGCTCCGTTCTCTGTGATGTAGATCTCCTTGACTCCCCAGGTTTCGGCGATGAGCTTGGGGCCCCAGTAGAGGCCTTGCGGGCCGACGTAGAGCCAGGAGCTCATCATGTGCGGGTAGGACTTGGGCGCGGTGGATGACCGCGTAGCCTGAGGGGCCGGAGTCCGCGCGGACCCAGGTGGTGGTGTAGTTGTTGAGGCCGACGAAGTCGATGGGGGTGCCGATGGCCTTCATGTCTGCGTCGGTGAACTTGGGGGCGTTGGCGCCGTGATGGGCGAGGTAGGCGTCGGTGTACTTGCCCTCCATGATCGGGGTGAGGTATCCGGCGTTCTCTTCGCGCATGGCCTTGCGGGCGGCGGCGATGTGCTCGTCGGTCTCGATAATGGGGGCGCAGGCCTCGTGCATTTTCGGCGAGGCCGACTTTGACGCTGCCCTTGGCGTGGGCGCGGATGGCCTGGACGCCGAGTCCGTGGGCGAGGACGGCGTTGTGGCGAACTTGATTGACCTTGTCGACGGAGAGGGTGAGGCCGGGGGCGTGGCGGCCGTCCTTGTAGCCGATGTCGACGAAGGAGCGCATCTCGTTGAGGGTCATGAAGTGCTTGACGCGGTCGGAGAGGTGCTGGGAGATGTAGCCGGCGTAGTTGGCGAAGGCCTCAGAAGTGTCGCGCGACTGCCATCCGCCTTTGTCTTCGAGTGCCTGGGGGAGGTCCCAGTGGAAGAGGGTGCAGTAGGGCTGGATGTTGTTGGCGAGGAGTTCATCGACGAGGCGGCTGTAGAAGTCGATGCCCTTAGGGTTGGGAGTGCCGGTGCCGGTGGGGAAGATGCGCGGCCAGCCGACGGAGAAGCGGTAGGTCTGGAGGCCCATCGACTTCATGAGAGCGATGTCCTGCTTGTAGAGGTGGTAGTGGTCGTTGGCGACGTCGCCGGTGTCGCCGTTGTTGGTCTTGCCGGGAGTGTGGGAGAAGGTGTCCCAGATGGAGGGGCCGCGACCGTCTACGTTGACAGCGCCTTCGACCTGGTAGGAGGCGGTGGCGGAGCCCCAGAGGAAGCCCTTGGGGAAGGCGTGGGCGACGGGGGCTTTTCCGCTCATGGACGGCGTGGTTGCGGCCTCGGCGGAGAGTGCGGGGAGGACAGTGGGTGCGAGGGCTGCGGAGCCGAAGAGGCGAGCGAATTCACGTCTAGACAAACGATTGAACACGGTAGTTTCCCTTCATGGAAAAGTGTCACGGAAGTGTAGCTGGTTGGCTGCGTGGGTGCCAATCAATTTCAGTGGCTAAAACGTGTGAGTAGAGGTGGCGAAGAGGGTTCAGGGGAGGCGGGCGGCTTCGGCGATGGGGTCCCAGTTGTCGCTGCCGCGAAGGAAGTTTTGCGGGAGAAACTGGTTGGCTTGCGCGGAGGTGAGCTGGTGGGACCACGGGACGCGGTGGGTGAAGTTGGCACCGGGGCCGGTGTTGCCGAACTCGCCGTAGTAGGCGGTCTTCTCGTTGGCGGGATTGTTCCAGTTGTTCCAGCCGGCGGGATCGAGTGTGGCGGGGAGTTCGGTGTGGATGTAGATGACGCGGGAATAGGGACGCCAAGGACGGCCGAGGGCGGTGGTGTTGTGGGCGAAGGCCATGGACTTCGCGCCGGGAGCGTTGGGGTCATTGGGTGCGGTCGGTTCGAAGCTTACGGTGACTTTGCTGTTAACGATGACGTAGCCGGTGGGTTGATCGGAGGAGGTTCGTGACTGCGCGGTAAGATAGCCGGGGCCGTTGGCGTGGATCTCGGAGCGGTCGAAGACGGCGGCGGCGTTGCCGAAGATGAAGTCGACGCCGCCTTCGATGTAGGAGTCGAGGTAGTACTGGCGGCCGTAATCGGCGAAGAGGGTGTCCTGATGGCCTAGGAAGCGGCAGTGTTTGAAGATGGCGCGGTCGGAGCGGACGGCTGCGGCAACGGCCTGTCCGGTGTTGCCGGCGGCGTTCTCGAAGGTGATGTTGTCGGCTTCGAAGGCGGGGCCGTTGATCTGGACAGTCTCGGTGAAGAAGGTTCCACCGGCGTGTTTGGCGTCTAGTGAGTTGGTGATGATGGTTTCGGCGGGCGATTTGCCGGTGCCGATGAGGGTGATGTTGGGGTGGTTCTGGGTGATGATGACGCGCTCGTGATAGGTGCCAGGAGCGATCTCTATATAGACGCGGGCGGGTTTGCCGTCTTTGCCGAGGGAGTTGGTGACGGGCCAGGGGTGGTGATCGAGCGCGTTCTGGATGGTGGGGAAGACAGTGCGGTCTTCGTTGCCAGGGTTGGCGTGTGGGGCGGAGGGATCGACGCGGACGTGAATGTCCTGCCCGGCAGTGAAAGTGGAGATGAGTAAGAGAAGCGGCAGGCCCGATCGCATGGTGGGAAGGTTAGCATGCAAGCCCTGGTGGGTCAGGGATTCTTGGATGTGGCGATTTTTTCGGTTTCCGCTACAGCTTTGCGGAAGGCGTCGACGGCAGGGACCGAGGGACCTTTGAGGGCGTCTTTGGCGGAGAAGCGGAAGATAGACGGTGAGTCGAGTGGATCATCGAAGCCGCCGCTGTAGACGACGAAGGAGTCGTCGGGAGTGGAGGTGACTTCGGCACGGCTGGGAGAGACAGAAGGCGGATAGTTCGTAGGAGGTTGTGTGGGGTTGCTGATGGAGCCACGTTGGGCTCCGATAGCGATACCGCCGTCGATAGGCTCGACCTCGCCTGGACGGCGGCTCTGGCGCGGATCAGGCATGGTGGGCTCGACGGTGTGGCCGCCTTTGCGGACGACAACGATAAGGTCTGCCTTGGGCATGGAGGTAGTGATCTCGTAACGCCCCCAATTGCGGAGGGCGATCTCGACGTCGCGTTGCACGGTCTCATTGCCGAAGGGGGAGGAGATGCGGCGGCCGGAGTCGGGGTCGATGATGACGACGACAGTGTGCGCACGGAGAACGGTTAAGGGGAGAGGAGTCTTCTTCTCCTTCTCTTTGGCGGATGCGGGAAAGGTAAGAACGATAGCGGAGAGGAGTGTGAGTGCGACTCGGCTCATATGTGGAACTCCCTGCTGCTGGAAGGCATGGTACACCGCGACTAAGAGGTCGGGCTACCAGGTTCCAGAAGCTTTCAGGGCTGGATGCTCATCCCGCGGATAATGATCAGCACATTGGCGTCGCTGCCAGTTACAAGGTAGCGCTGGAGAAGGGGGTCATAGAAACGGTGAGTCTGCGGTTATTGAGATCGGAGAATTATTGGTTTTTGGCAGCTGCGATCTTTTCGGTTTCAGCGACTGCCTTGCGGAAGGCGTCGACGGCGGGGACGGAGTGTGATCGGAGGCCGTCCATCCCGTTGTAGCGCCAGATGGCTGGCGAGCTAAGCGGAGTCTGGGTCTTGCCGTCGTAGACAAGGAAAGAGTCTTCGTTATTCAAGCTATCGCCCTGTGGAGTTGGTGTGTCCGAGTTCGTCCCCGGTGGGCGGTTCGCCAAGCCGGGCTGGTTTCCGGCCTGGGCCGAGACGGGAATGCCATCGTTTCGCGGATTTGAGAGGCTGGCATCGGTGATGGAGCCGGTTCCTTTGCGAATGACGATGATGAGGTCGGCGTTCGTGGTGGAGGGCATGGGTTGGAAGCGTCCCCATTTCAGGATGGCGGCTTCGACATCCCTCTGAGCGGTATGGCTTGCGGCGAGACCTTCGAGAGAGTGACTGGCATCGGGGTCGATGACGATGGAGATTGTTTTGGCGTCGAGAACGGTCAATGGAAGAGGACTCTTCTTCTGCTTATCTTTGGCAACGAGCGGATGGAGCGAGAAGGCGAAGAGAGCAAGAAGAGTAAGGAAGCGGCGCATCGGAGACCTCCTCCTGAGACGACACGATGATAGACCACGAGACAGACGTTTGGGGATCAAGCTTCGATGTTCATCATGCGGATGATGGCGAGGGCGTTGGAGGAGGGGTTGACGCCGGGTTTGAGGAGGAAGTCGAAGGCGAGAGGATCGTCCGGGTCGGGGCTGGCCATGTGGACGTTGACGCCGTGGTTTTGTGGGGATGCAAGCGGGGTTAGGGCGAGGTCGTGTGTGGAGAGCGCGCCGATGGCGTGATTGCGAAGGAGGTCGCGGAGGACAGCCTGAGCGGCGATGACGCGATCATGGGAGTTGGTGCCGCTGAAGAGCTCGTCGATGAGGAAGAGCGTGGGGGCGTGTTTGCTGAGAGTGAGGATGGCGTGGAGGCGTTGGACTTCGGCGAGGAATTTGGATTTGCTCTCAGCGAGCGAGTCGGTGAGTGCGAGCGATGCGCCGATGTGGAATGGTGTGAGCGAAAGCGAAGTGGCGCGGACGGGTGCTCCGGCGAAGGCGAGGACAGCATTGAGGCCGATGGCGCGGAGCAGCGTGGATTTGCCTGCCATGTTGGAGCCGCTGATGAGATAGAAGCGTGTGTCGGCATCGAGGCCGACGTCGTTGCGGACGCAGGATTGCGAAGGAATGAGCGGGTGGCCGAGTGCAGTTGCGTGGAGTTGGCCAGATTGCTGTTGCGGCAGGAGAGTGGCGTAGACGTCTTCGGGATGTTCGAAGGCGTAGTTGGCCAGTGCGCAAAGGGCTTCGAACTCGCCCCATGCCGTCATCCATTCCGTGAGGGGGGTAGCGTAGCGTCGCTTCCAGTTGGCGATTGCGATAGCAGCGTGAGTTCCTATCGAGAAGAGAAGGGAGAGGAGGGCGGAGTACTCGCGGGTGAGTTGCTCGACGACGTTGAACTGATTCTGAATGCGTCGCAGGGCGGAGATGGCGGGAGTGGGTTTGCGGAGCGCTTGCTGGAGTTGTTGCAAGCGAGGAGAGTTGAAGCTTTGCTGTTCGAGGAGAGCAACTCCGTCGGCGAAGAGCTGCATCTGGTTGGCGACACGGGATGCCTTGAGGATGGGAAGGGTACGAGCGCGTACGGTGAAGAAGATAATCCCTTGAAGGATGAACGCGCCTGCGAGGACGGCGAAGACGGTGGACCATGATGCGAAGTGAGTGAGGCCGACGAGGAGAATGGAGACGACGGTGATGGAGATTGCGACGAGAGCCCACGAGATAGCGGGATGGAATTGTGGCGAGGGTTCGTCGAGCCAGGAGTCGAAGGCGGCTGCGGAGACGTCCTGAAAGCGTGAGGGGCCGAGAAGCGCGATCTGTTCGCGCAGAGTGATGAGTGGGGCGAGCTCTTGTATGCAGCGCTGGCGTTCGAGGATTTTTTGCGGCTCGGTTGGGTGGAGGAGGATGCGTGCGAGTCCGCGCTGTCCGATACCGGTGCGAACGGTGACGAGGAGGCCGAAGAGAGAGTCGGGGCCGAGCACGTTGAGGTCGCGGTCGTAGAGATGTTCCGGGGAGTGAAACTCGTCGCCGGTGTGTCCGGATTGGGTACGGGTTCCGTCGGCGCGAGCGAGATTGGTGTCGTGAAATACCTGCAGTCGCTGGATGCGAATGAGCTCAGTTTGAAGGCCAAGGTAAGCAGGAAGCGATGCAATGAAGGCGAGGAGAGGAACTGTGGCGAGCCATGTCGTACGGCCTGAAGTCCGTAGTCCAAAGAAGAGAACGAGTGCGAAGCAGCAAGCAAGGAAGATGCGATGGCGGGTACGACGTTGAATTACGGCGCGCTGTTCGAACTCAAGAGACGACAGTCGTTGGCGGTAATACGCTTGAAGCGCTGCATTATCTGAAGGAACGTCCATCGTGGCCTGTCCAGAGTACCAAGGGAAGATGCGCGGACGGTCAGGCGATGATAAACTTGATCGTGTGCCGGGTCCTACGCGACGTAATCCCGCCAACCCCGCCAGGTCCGGAAGGAAGCAACGGTAACGGGTCATTACGGGCGCAGTGGGTCGCCCGGTACATTTTTTTTACCCCTTGGACCTCTTCTCCTTCGACAAAATGGACATGCGCAGGCGGGTATTTGCGTCCTAAGGGCCGATGCGTGCGTAATGGAGTGACAGGTCGCTGATTCTCATAGAGAATAGGTGCGTTGTTGAATGGAAATTCATTCTTTTTGCGAAATTTTTTTGAGGTGAGAGTTTGAGTCTGACGTTGAAGCCGCGTGTGCAGGTACGGGCCAAAATATCTTCGGTGGGGACGTATGTTCCTCCGCGGCTGCTTACGAACGCTGATCTGGAGAAGATGGTCGAAACAAACGACCAGTGGATTGTGGAACGGACGGGAATCCGTGAGCGGCACCTGGTGGACAAGGGCGTAGCAACCAGCGATCTGGCGATGGAGGCGGCGAAGTGCTGCCTGGCCAAGCGTGGTGTTGCAGCGAGCGAGGTTGAAGTCATCATCGTGGCGACGGTGACACCGGACATGTTGTTTCCAGCGACAGCGTGCATTGTGCAGGAGAAGCTGGGTGCTTCAGGAGCGTGGGGATTCGATCTATCGGCGGCGTGCTCGGGATTTCCTTATGCTCTGCAGGTGGGAGCGAAGCTGGTGGAGAGCGGAGCGCATAAGAAGGTGCTGGTGATCGGTGCGGATGTGATGAGTTCGATCATCGACTACACGGACCGGGCGACGTGCGTGATCTTCGGCGATGGCGCGGGAGCTGTGCTGCTGGAGCCATGTGAGGAAGGCGAGATCGGACTGGTGGACTACTGGCACGAGATCGATGGCGCTGGTGCGGTGTCTTTGAATATGCCGGGTGGTGGAAGCTTGAATCCTGCTACGGCTGAGACGGTGGCCAAGAAGATGCATTACGTGCATCAGGATGGGCAGGCCGTTTACAAGTTTGCGGTACGCAAGATGGCAGAGGCTGCTGAGACAGTGTTGCAACGCAATGGCCTTGAGGGCAAGGACCTGGGATGCTTCATTCCCCACCAGGCAAATAAGCGAATCATCGAGTCGACCGCGCATCGGCTGGGGATGCCTGCAGAAAGCGTGGTCATTAACATCGATCGCTACGGCAATACGACGGCAGCAACGATTCCGCTGGCGATGCAGACCGCGCTGGATGACGGCCGACTGAAGAAGGGCGACCTAGTGCTGCTGGCGAGTGTGGGTGCGGGTTTCACCGTAGGGGCTACGCTACTGCGGTGGGAGTTTTGAAACTCAGAGAATAGGAAATAATTCAGGGCGAACCTAACCGGTTCGCCCTGAATTCTTTAAAACGATTTCTGTGCAATTGTGGCGGTGTTGAGAGGTCAGGCCATGGTTTTGCCTTCGGGAGCAAAGCCGTGAGGAGTCGCGACGCTACGTGAGGTTTTGTAGATTCGCCAGAATGCGAAAGCGCAGCCGAGGATGATGGCGGTCCACATGACGATGAGAATGGGCGTTGCGTACTGTGCGGAGATGCGGTTCCAGAGACGCAAGATGGGACGTCCGTAGTAGAGGCCAAGGCCGACTGCGATGGAGTGTCGCGCGGTTCTGCTGATGATGAATGCGGCGAGGAACTTGTTGCGCGACATGTTGAGCGCTCCGGCGGCAAGGACGAAGGGCGAGAGCGGCATGGGGGGCGGAAGGAGAGCAGGTAACGCGACGGAGAGGATGGCGTGACGCTCCATCCAGTCACGAACAAGCTTGAAGATGCGTGGGGGGACTCGTTTTTCCAGGAAGGCCATGCCTCCGCGCTGACCGACCTGATAGCTGAGGTATCCACCGATGGCCGAGCCGATGGAGGAGACGAGAATCAGAATGCTCCAATTGGTCGTGTGGCGGGCGGCCATGAGGACGAGCATGATGTCCGTAATGCCGGGAATGGGGAGCGGAACGAAGGACGAATCGACGATGGCGACGAGGAAGAGGCCGAAGATGCCTAGGCTGAGGAAGAGGTGGAAGAGGGGAGAGTGTCGCGGACGGGGGGCGAGGAGCGCGAGGGCCCTATGGGAGATGGAACTGGCCACAACAGCGGTTGGGACAGTCGTAGTCATACCTGATAGGACGCTTGGACATGGCCGGAAGTCGCGCAGTAGCAAGAAAAAGCGTTACTTAGTCAGGAACTTTATCCGCTGGAGTGGGGGAAGGATGCGAGATTCGGCGGCGTAGTGACGGAAGGTTTCGATGGTTTGGATGCAGTCGGGTGTGAGGGTGTAGTGGATGTTGTGGGTGAGGTATTCACGAATGGTTTCAGGCGCGAGAGGTATGCGCGGTGCCCACTCGTGGACGAGGTCTTCGACGTGGGCCAGGCCATGGTCGCGGGAACGGGTGAGGTCTTCGATGAGCTGCGACTCAGTGACCTGGCTCTTGGCGAGGGACTCGGGGCGGACAGCCCATACGGCGGCGACCCAGGGGAGTCCGGTGCGGGTGCTCCACTCGTAGGCGAGGTCGAACCATTGGCAGGGGCCGATGGAGTGTTCGATCTGCTTGCGGTGTTCGAGAGCAAGCAGAGCGGGGTCGCCGATGAGGAGTGCGGCATCGGCCTGGCGGAGCATGGCGATGGGATCGGCGGGTGAGGGAAGGAATGCAGGATCAGTATGGAGGAAGTGGCGGAAGAGTATCTCGGCGTAGGCGCGGGAGCTGAGGGAGGCGGTGTCGGCGGCGATGATGCGGAGGGACTCGAGGGTGTGGGGCTGCTTGACGATGAGTTGGATGGAACGGACGCGATGGAGCGAGGCGATGGCGCAGCCGGGAACAATGGCGAGTGAAGGAGTGAGGGAGGCGATGGGGATGAGGCCGAGGTCGGCTCGTCCGGAGAGGAGTTCTTCGGCGCAGAGCGAGGGAAGGGTGTAGTGAAGTTGGTAGCGCTGCCCGAGCGTCTCGTTGAGGGGAGCGTGCTCGAAGTCCCACATGAGGGGAGCGGGGTTGAGAAAGCTGATAGCGGCTACGCGTACGGGATGGGAGGAGGCGCGCAAAGATCTAGTTTAGAAGATGCGGCGTGGAGGACGAAGATGCGCAGGGCGATTATCGGGTTTGAGAAGGACGATGAGGGGCATTGGGTGGCGCAGCTGGTGTGTGGGCACACTCAGCATGTGCGGCACGATCCTCCTTGGACGGTACGGGAGTGGGTGACGACCGAGGAGGGGCGAGCCTCACGGCTGGGGGTGGAACTGGAGTGCAAGAGGTGCGAAGAGGGTCAGTGATCTGCACGCAAAAAAGATGGCCGAGAGTTGGACTCCCGGCCGTCAATGCATGGGGAATTAAGCGAGGAGACGTCTGCGAAGAGCACCGGCTATACCTGCAAGTCCAGTGCCCAGCAACAGAAAAGTGCCGGGTTCGGGAGTAGCAACGATGATGCCGCGAATTTCTCCGCCGGGGAAGGTCGCGTTGTGGATATTGCTGTAGGCCTGGTAGTCGCCAAGACCTGCCTTGAGGGCTGCCTCTGCTGCCGCGACTGTGCCACCTACTGCTGTTACAAAAGCGCCGTTGTATGTGGCCAGAAGGCTCAGATCGAAGGTGTTGGTGTAGGCTCCAGACGTTGTAGTTGGAAAGTTAGTGAATGGTATTGCGACTGGAGCATTGCTGCCGGGGGCAATACAGCAGTGAATATGCGCGGCAGCGGGATTGCCGCCGATGAGGCCCGACCAGGTGACGGAGACGGTGAGCAGATCACCGGTGAGCGAAAGAGTGGTAAGGCCTGTGGCAGGACTGCCAGTGGGCGGAACCTCGTTGCTTCCGCTCATGATTGCGGTGTAGGTGATGGTGTCGGCATGAGCCTGCAACGAACACGCGAGGACAACGACTGCGAGGGGCCCTGTAAGAAGAATGCGTTTGAGCATGAAGTCTCCTTCGGCGTAAAGATAAGTTGGAGAGTGCTTTTATGTAGATGCGGTTTGACCCACGGGTGAATTGTCAAATATTTGTCACGGAATGATGATCCCGAAGTGAGTCACGTAAGGCGTGAAGACTTAAGGATCGCCAAAACGGGTAATGGATATTTCCGGCGCGATGGGCGATAGTGGTGGGCTATGGATCGCAGGCAATTTCTCTCTGGTTCTGCCGCTGCTGCAGCGGTTACGGGTGTTGGCGAGATAAAGGCGCAGAGTACGAAGGCGCGTAAGACTGATGCGAAGCCTGTATTGATGAAGCTGGGGTGCCAGTCGAAGCCGACGAACGATGTGCATTTGAAGTATCTGGCGCGGTATGGAGTGCGGCATATCTGCGGGTATCCGGAGACGTCGGAGGGGCGGATCGCCTCTACGGTGGATGAGCTGAGCCGGATGAAGGATCTGGCGGAGAAGAATGGCATCGAGGTGCTATGCGTGGGACCGCCCGCGCTGGAGTCGACGCATATCGACAATGAAAAGCATCCGGCAATCATGCTGGCGGAGAGTCCGGAGAGGGATCGGGATATCGAGCAGTTTCAGATGTTGATACGCAACTGTGCCAAGACTGGGCTGCCTTCGATCAAGTACAACATGAGCATTCTGGGTGTGCTGCGGACGGGACGCGTGCCGGGGCGCGGGGATGCGAGCTACAGCCGGTGGGATTTGAAGAATGCGAAGCCGAAGACTCCGCTGACGAAGGCAGGGCACGTTGATGCCGATAGGTTCTGGGAGAGGATTACCTACTTTCTGGATCGCGTGATTCCGGTGGCAAATGAGTACAAGATACGGATGGCGTGTCATCCGCAGGACCCGGGTGTTCCGCCGGAGGGATACCAGGGCGTGGATCGCGTGCTGGGCACTGTGGACGGGATGAAGCGGTTTATCTCGATTCGCGAGAGCGAGTATCACGGGCTGAACTTCTGCCAGGGAACGGTGTCTGAGATGTTGGCTGATCCGGGCAAGGAGATCTTCGAGGTAATCCGATACTTTGGGACGCGAAAGAAGATATTCAACGTTCACTTCAGAAATATCCGCGGGCACAGGGATGACTTTACTGAGGTGTATCCGGACGAGGGCGACGTGGACATGTGGAAGGCGATCCAGGTGTACAAGGAGATTGGCTATCCTTATATGCTGATGCCGGACCACGTTCCGGAGGCACCGGGTGATACGGATGGGTTGCAGTCGTTCGCGTACTGCTATGGGTACATACGGGCGTTGATTCAAGCTGTTTCGAGTTAGGTTGGAGGATTAATGAAGTTGGGCCAGCAGAGCAGTATGGCTACGGTAGGGCAAGTTGAGATGGCGAGGCTGGCGTGGCTGGCGATGGTGTTGACGCCGGGGATGGGAGCCACGCGCACGCAGAGGGCGATGCGCAAGCTGGGTGAGCCGGAGCGACTGTTTGAGGCTTCGCTGACGGAGCTTGAAGGGCTGGGTCTGCCGGCTGAGTCTGCGCAGTTCTGTTTTGGAGGAAAGGCGCGTCGCGTCGCTGAGGAGGAGATGAGCAGGGTTCTGGAGGCAGGCGGTGGAATTCTGACGCCTTCGGATGAGGCTTACCCGGAGCGGTTGAAGGAGATTTACGATCCACCGGCGGTGCTTTGGATTCGGGGAGATGTGACGCAGTTGGCGCGGCCGGGCATTGCGGTGGTGGGAACGAGGCATCCTTCGACGTATGGGGCGGGGATGTCGGAAGTACTGTCGCGTGATCTTGCGGCGAGAAGGCTGGTTATCTTCAGCGGTATGGCGCGGGGTGTGGACACGGCGGCACACAAAGGGGCCTTGGAAGGCCGAGGGAAGACGGTCGCCGTGTGGGGGACGGGGATCGACGTGATCTACCCGAAGGAGAACAAGCGGTTGGCCGAACAGATCGTTGAGAACGGGGGAGCGATTGTGAGCGAGTATCCGCTGGGGACGTTTCCGGCTCCTCAGAACTTTCCGGTGCGGAATCGGATTTTGAGCGGGATGAGCCTGGGCGTACTGGTGATTGAGGCGGGTGAGCACAGTGGAACGAGGATTACAGCGCGCCTAGCGATGGAACAGGATCGGGATGTGTATGCGGTTCCGGGGAACGTGACGAACAAGAATGCCTGGGGGCCGAATACGCTGATCAAGCAGGGGGCAAAACTGACGGCGACCTGGGAGGATGTGTGGGAGGACCTGCCTTCGGAGGTAAGGGAGCAACTTGAGGCAGAGATGGGAGTTGGGGGCGGGAATGAATCGAACTCAGTGACCGCTGCATCCTTATTTAGCGAATCACGTCTTTCTGATCATGAACGGATGGTTCTGGAGCGGCTGAGGCAGGACGAGGCGATGCAGCTGGACGAGTTGATCGAGCAATTAGAGGGACAGCTTGGATCATCGGAGATCTTTACTGCGTTGTTCGAACTGGAACTTGCAGGGCGAGTGAGACAGATGCCGGGAAAGAATTATGTAAGGGCGATGTAGCGCGTTCTGCCGCAGCGGTGGAAAACTACCGGACAAGCGAAGGTAAGTGAATCTGCTGCTGTAACTTGGCGGCGAGATTCATAGTGCTGTGCTGTGCGGCGTGTTTGATGTGCCGTGGTAACGTTTTGGCATCAACTTCGTCTGTCGGGAATTGCGACAAGGATGACGCGTTCGCCGAAACCGTGTTAGGTTCGCAAGGGAATCGGTGAAAGATGATGGAACGTTTGGCTGAGGTTGAACGTTTTGGTGGATGAAGGGAACGAATGGCAAAGTCACTTGTGATCGTGGAATCGCCGGCAAAGGCGAAGACGATCAATAAATATCTCGGCAGCGACTACGTGGTGGAGGCCTCACTGGGCCACATCATGGACCTGCCGAAGAACGACATCGGCGTGGAGCTGAAGAAGCGGACGTTTGAGCCGACTCTGATTGTGTCTCCTGGAAAGGAGAAGGTCGTCGACCGCCTGAAGAAGCTGGCGGCGAAGGCCGATGCGGTTTACCTGGCGCCTGACCCGGACCGCGAGGGTGAAGCGATTGCCGCCCATCTTTCGCTGCAGCTGATGCCTGTGATGAAGGACAAGTCGAAGATGCGGCGTGTAACCTTCAACGAAATTACGAAGAAGGCCGTGAACGCGGCGTTTCTGCATGCTCGTGATGTGGACGAGAACCTGGTGGACGCGCAGCAGACGCGGCGGGTGCTGGATCGGCTGGTGGGTTATCAAATTTCTCCGTTGCTCTGGGACAAGGTTCGCCGTGGATTGAGCGCCGGTCGTGTGCAGACGGTGGCTTTGCGGCTGATCGTCGAGCGCGAGCAGGAGATCAACGAGTTCAAGCCGGTGGAGTACTGGACGATTGACGCCGATCTGCTTCCCGGAGCAGGCAAACAAGGGTTTACTGCGAGATTCGTTGGTGTAAATGGAGTTCCGTCACGCGTTGCTAATGGAACCGATGCCGACGGCAAGGAGCAGTTCATCGCGAACGCTCTGCCGGACGGAGACGCTGTTAATGAGGTAGTGGGCGAGCTTGAGAAGGCGACTTGGAGCGTGCGCTCGGTTGAGAAGAAGGAGCGGAGGAACAATCCGAAGGCTCCGTTCACGACGAGCAAGCTGCAGCAGGACGCGGCGGGACGGCTGGGTTTTAACGTTCGGCGCACGATGGGAGTGGCGCAGCGTTTATACGAGGGCGTCGAGATTGGCGATGAGGGTACGGTCGGACTGATTACATATATGCGTACCGACTCGACCCGTGTGAGCCCGGACGCTATTGCAGAGGCCCGGGAGTACATCGGCAAGTTGGGCGCGGCTTATCTGCCGGCGCAGGCGAATGAGTATGCAGGAAAGAAGCAGGCCCAGGCTCAGGATGCGCATGAGGCGATTCGCCCGACCTCGGTGCGGTTCACGCCGGACTCGATTCGACGCTATCTTTCAGACGAACAGTACCGGTTGTACAAGCTGATCTGGCAGCGGTTTGTCGCGAGCCAGATGACGCCTGCGGTCTTCGACCAGACGACGGTGGAGATCGAGGCAAAAGCGAAGTTGAAGTACGACTTCCGCGTGACCGGCAGCGTGCTGAAGTTCGACGGACACTTGAAGTTTGAAGAGGAAGAGAAGCGTGCCCGCGCTGCGGCGAAGGAGAAGGCTGCGAAGGAAGACAGGTTGGCACAGCCAGACGCGCAGGGAGAGGCGGACAACGAAGGCGATGCTGAACGCAGGCTGCCTGAGTTGATTTCCGGGGAGGCTCTGAAGCTAGAGAAGCTCGATCCGCAGCAGAAGTTCACGCAGCCGCCTCCACGTTACAACGAAGCCAGCCTAGTGAAGACGCTGGAGGAGAAGGGTATTGGTCGGCCTTCGACTTATGCGTCCATCATTAATACGATCCAGGACCGCGACTATGTGAAGAAGATCACTGGAAAGTTCGTTCCGACGGAGATCGGCATTGTCGTGACGAAGCTGCTGGTGAAGAACTTCCCTTACATCTTCGATACGCAGTACACGGCGACGCTCGAGGGCGAGCTGGACGCGGTGGAGGATGGGCAGGAGCGTTGGACTGATCTGCTGAATGGGTTCTACGGGCACTTTGAGAAGGAACTTCACTTCGCTGAGAAGCACATGGAAGACATCAAGCGGATGGAAGAGCCAACGACTGAGGTCTGCGAGAAGTGCGGCTCACCGCTGATTCTGAAGTGGGGCAAGTTTGGCAGCTTCTACTCGTGTTCGAACTTTACGAAGACCAAGCCGATGGCTGTGGCAGCAGGGCCGTGGAAGAAGGATCCGAAGGCGGTGGTGAAGAAGATCACCTCGGGCTTTACATACCCGATGACGGTGAAGGCTACGACCGAAGAGGCGATGGACTTCAGCCGTGAGGCGAAGGACGCGAAGGAGCTGGTTTCGGCGATTGAAGAGGCTCAATCGAAGGGCAAGAAAGTGACTGTGGAGACGTTCAGCTGCGACTTCACCAAGGAGAACTTCGCGGCGAAGCCGGACCTTAGCGCTCCAGGCGCTGATGAGACTCCTGAAGATGAGGCGTGCGACAACTGCGGACGTACCATGGTGCTGCGGAATGGGCCTTGGGGACCATTCATGTCTTGCCCGGGCTACAGCGACGATCCACCTTGCAAGACGATCAGGAAGCTGAACCAGAAGGTGCAGCAGAAGCCTCCGGTGCAGTTGGAGGAAAGCTGCCCGAAGTGCGGCAAGCCGCTGCTGCAGCGTCATGGGCAGTATGGTGAGTTCATTAGCTGCAGCGGCTATCCGAAGTGCAAGTACATCAAGCAGGAGCTGCTGGATGCGAAGTGCCCCAAGGATGGCGGGGATATCGCTGTGCGGAAGACGAAGCGCGGCGATGTGTTCTATGGCTGCGTGAATTATCCAAAGTGCGATTTTGCGTCGAATCTGAAGCTGATCGACGAGACGTGCCCGAAGTGCGAGAGTGCGTATTTGCTTGAGGTGGTCAACGACAAAGGGACTTCCTGGGTTTGCCCGAACAACCACGAAGCGTTGCCGAAGCGGCGGAAGAAAAAGGGCGCGGAGGAACCGGCTGAGACCGGGCCGCAGTGCAGCTATCAGAAGAAGGTGGCCGGGCCTGCTGCAAAGGCAGAACGTCCAGATCCTGAGAAGACCAGGGCCGTAGTCGAGAGCGTAGCGTAAAAGGAGAACGAATGGCGACTGCGGCTGACGCAGAGTTGATCTTGAAGCTGTATGAGATGCGCCGAGAAGAGACGCTGCGGAAGGCGCGGCGTTTCATGATCTTCGACTTTCAGCCGAAGACGGTAGACGAGCTTCGGCTGGTTTCGCGAGACGTGGGTTCGCAACACAATGCCGCCTGGCGTCAGGTGATGAGCTACTGGGAGATGGCGGCGTCGCTGGTACTGCGCGGAGCCCTGGATGCAGACCTCTTCCTGGACTCGAACGGGGAGGGCATCCTGATTTATGCGAAGTTCCATCATTTCCACGCGGAGACAGAGAAGGCATCAGGGAACCCGTTTATGCGGAATACAGCGGCCCTGATCGAAAAGTATCCTGTGGCCCAAAAGCTACACGAGGGGTTTCTGAGGTCGTTGGGGATTACGAAGAGCTAGGAAGCGATTGACTCGCAAAGGACGAGGGCGATGCTCGCCTACGGGCGTCGTTTTTCTTTCTGCATCATTTCTGTTACAACATAGAAAGCAGAATTGGGCACTGAGGTGCGTTCTGCTGCCTCACGACGAGGCTAGCTTGGCTGTAACTTATTGAAAAGATTGGGTAGTTCATTATGGCGAAGGCAGTTTGGAACGGTCAGACATTGGCCGAAAGCGAGACGTACGAGACGGTTGAGGGCAATATTTACTTCCCGGATGAGACGGTCAAGCGCGAGTTCCTGAGGCCGAGCTCGACTACTTCCAGTTGTCCATGGAAGGGACAGGCCCGTTACTACACCATTATCGTTGACGGGCAGGAGAACCAGGACGCTGCCTGGTACTATCCCGACCCGAAGCCGGCGGCGCGAAACGTGAAGCATCACATTGCGTTCTGGCGGGGCGTGGAAGTCACGAAGTAGTCCTGCCTCGAACTACTTTACTTTTTCAAGTTCCACTACCATCACTTCGATAGGCTGATCTCCGGCGTTGACGTCGGCGTGCATTGTTCTGGGTGCGTTCGTCGGTAGCCAGTAGGCTTTTCCTGTCTCCCAGATGTGGGTCTCGGTTGGCCCGTTCTGGTTGACGAGGTTCATTGTGCCTCCTTTGAGTGCGATGATGACGCGCGGGTGATCGTGGTGGTGCATGGTCAACGGAGAGTGCGGCAGTACGACGGACTTCCAGACTTTGACGTCTTCGTTGTCGAACTGGGAGATGCGTTGTGTCTGTTGAGCAGCCTGCTGGGAACGCATGACTCCGAAGACGAGAAGAGGGAGCGCCAGATAACTTGCGGCACGAAGTAGCTTCTTTACCATAGAGATTTCTTCCTCGGCGGGAGGATAGCATTCATCCGGCCGCGCATCATCGTGTTTTCGTGCGCCGTATATGGTTAAGCTTCATGGAGAAGAAGACGGCGACTATGGATACGAATCATGATCTGGCGGAACGATCGCTTGATCCAGCAAGCGAAGCGGAGTGGGTGGAGTTGCGTGCGCTGGGACACCGAATGCTCGATGAGATGTTCGATCACATCCGAGGGATAGGTGAATTGCCAACATGGCGCAAACCTCCGGCGTCGATAAAAGCTGAGTTCGCTTCTGCTGAGATTCCGCGATTGGGCGGCAGCGCAGAAGCGGTCTATGAGGAGTTTGTCCGCGATGTATTGCCCTATGGGATTGGAAATGCGCACCCGCGGTTCTGGGGATGGGTGATGGGTGGTGGGACACCTGTGGGAATGCTCGCAGAGATGCTGGCTGCAGGAATGAATCCGAATGTAGGTGGGTTTGATGATTCGGCCACGATGGTGGAGGAACAGGTCTTTCGCTGGCTTGCTGAGTTGATGGGAATGCCGCCGGGGACGAGCGGATTGTTGACGAGCGGGGGCTCGATGGCCAACCTGCTTGGACTGGCTGTCGGGCGCTATGCGCGGGCTGGATTCGATGTGCGCGGGAAGGGAATGCAGGGTGGTGACCGCTTGCTACGGGTGTACTGCTCGACGGAGACGCATAGCTGGTTGAAGAAAGCGGTCGAGCTGATGGGCATGGGGCGGGCGAGCCTGTGTGTCGTGGGTGTGGATGATGGTTACCGCATGAGGATGGATGAGCTGGCAGATGCGGTTGCTGCTGATCGAGCGGACGGTCATCTTCCGCTGTGCGTCGTGGGGTCAGCGGGGACAGTGAATACTGGCGCAACGGATGACCTGGTGGCGATTGCGGATCTCTGTGAAGCGGAGGGGATGTGGTTTCACGTGGATGGAGCGTTTGGCGCGCTGGCGTATTTGTCAGAGAGGCTGCGACCTGCGCTGAGGGGGATGGAACGGGCGGATTCGCTTGCATTTGATCTACATAAGTGGGGGTACGTGCCTTACGACGTGGGCTGTGTGCTGGTGAGGGATGCGGAGCTTCACAAGGCTGCCTTCGCTACCGACGCCAGCTATCTGACATCGCTGGAGCGAGGGCCTGTGGCGGGCGGGATTCGGTTCGCGGAACGCACTCCTGAGCTATCGCGGGCGTTCAGGGCGTTGAAGGTGTGGATGAGCCTGAAGACCTTTGGAGCAGATGCCATGACAAAGCAGATTGAGAAGAATGTGGAGCAGGCGGCCTATCTTGGGCGATTGGTCGAGGCTTCACCTGTGTTGGAACTTGCGGCTGATGTGCCGTTGAACCTGGTTTGTTTCCGCTATCGCGGGGCGAGTGATGCGGAGAACAAAGAGATCCTGATGCGGGTGCAGGAGAGCGGGATTGCAGTGCCTTCAGGAACAGTGGTGGGCGGAAGATTTGCTCTTCGCGTGGCCAATACGAATCATCGGTCTCGACGTGAGGACTTCGAACTGCTCGTCGAGACCGTTGAGAGGATCGGTCGTGAGGTTACAGCTGTCTAGTAGGCTCCGACCTGATCGAGTGGAAGACGAATCTGGAAACACGTGGCTCCTGGATGCGACTCAACATGGATGTAGCCTGAGTGGCGCTGCAGGATCCGCTGCGCTGTGTCGAGTCCCAGTCCCAGACCACGTCCGGGAGCTTTGGTGGTGAAGAAGGGCTCGAAGATACGGCTTTTTAGTTCAGGCGGGATGCCAGGGCCGGTATCCCATATCTCGACGAAGGCCATCTGCCCTTGAAGCCGGGTACAGAGCCGAAGAGTGCCATGGTCCTTCATGGCATCGAGAGCGTTTTCGATCAGCGCAGTCCACACCTGGTTGAGTTCGCGGCCATAGGCGGAGACGGGCGGGAGCGCGGGGTCGAACTCTGTCTCGACCTTCACGTGCTGCAGACGGGACTTGAACATGACCAGCGTGTTTTCGAGAGACTGCGCGAGATCGACATCCTGAATCGGCGCCTGGTCCATGTAGGAGTAGTCCTTGATGGCGCGGATGAGGTCGAAGATGCGAACGGTCGAATTGACGACGGTCTCGGCCATGCGTTCGACACGCAGGGAACTGGCGAACCGTGGCAACGGCGACGGGTAGTGCCTCCGAGGGCATGATGTCGGCCAGCTCGTCGAGGTGCGCCGCTGGCAGGCCAGTTTCGGCGAGTGCTGGTGCGATAGCCCATGGATTGGGGATGTTATGTGCTTCGAGCCAGCTGAATGAGGTCTGTCTCGCGGTCGCTTTCGGCGAGGATATCGACGGCACCGCCTTGCGCGTCGCGCTCTGCCATGATGGCGCGAACGTTTACGACCCACGAACGATACTTCGAGGTGATGGAGTCGGGCAGGCAGAGATTGCCGATCCGGTACTTCTGGTCGCCGTATTGGCGAAGCTCGGAGAAGAGGCTGGAGGCGGAGCGTTGCGCGGCGGAGGCTGGGTTATTGAGCTCGTGCGCGAGATTGGCGGCGAGCTTGCCAAGCGCGTCGAGTTTTTCCGCCTGCTGCTCCATGCGCGTGACTTCGCGGACGCGATCCATCATGGCCGAGACGACAGCGCTGCGTCATAGACGGAATGGCAGCAAGCATCGCGGGGAAGAGGTTCTCGTGAATCTGGAGAGACCAGCTGGCTCCGACGGTGTAGCCATCACCGCCGTAGGTCTTCATGCGCGAAAAGGGGAGCTTGCCGGTCATGGCACCGGCGCGGCCGATCCACAGCGCCATGGGGCCGCCGTTGTGGCGGCGCACGTGAACCTCACCCTTGAGGATGAAGACCATGCTGTCGGCTGGGCTGCCTTCAGTGAAGACCATCGCGCCATCTTCGCCGACGCTCTCTTTGCCGTTGGTGGCGAGCCAGCGATACTCGTCTTCGGTAAGGCCGTCGAGTCGCGGTGATAGTGCGAAGTGCGGCGATGATCTCGGCCTGCGGTGTGGGATGCGTAGGGGGAGCGATGAACACCTGGGGCCCGATCTGCTGGGGAAGTACGGCTTCATAACTGCTGGGGGCGGCCATCGAGCGATTCTCCTTCTGCCATCATGGGCAGTCGTAGCGAAACAAGAAGGGCAACTCTGCTCTCATTGTGACAGGTTTTTGAATTGGTTTGGGAGCAACGGCTTTGTGGAACCGGGCGTTTTGTGACGAAACGACGGGTCATGCAGGGAACAGGGAATGCTGGAATTGGACGGGGAAATTCGAGCATCCGACGGCGCGTTACTTGCGGGAAGAATGGCGGCAATTAGTGCTTACGCTGTGGATTAGGAACGGGTGCGGCCTGCCAATTCTATTTGATCCAGTGTCGCTAACATATTCCTGACGATCTGAGGATGTTCCGCTGCGACGTCGTGCTTTTCTGATGGATCGGCGATTCGATCGTACAGTTGTGGCCCGGGCGCATTGCCAAGCTCTGTCCTGGTATTGGGATCGAAGGCAGGTTTATCACTTGCGCGAATGACCTTCCAGGAGTGGTTGACCAGTGAGAGCGATCCGGCCTCCTCAACGAGAGATTGTCTACCGATTTGTGAGCGGCCGAGTAGAGCGGGCAGGTTGTTGATGCTGTCCGGAGCATCCTGATAACGAAGCGGCTGGTCCGTGAGTGACGCGAAGGAGGCCAGCAGGTCGATCTGATCGATGAGCGCATTTGAGGTGGTGTCGGGCTTGATGTGGTCCGGCCATTTCATGATGAAAGGCACCCGAGTTCCGGCATCGAAGTTGCTGTACTTGCCGCCCCGATAGATGCCGGCGGGCTTGTGCGACCCGAGCTTTTCGACGGCCTGGTCCTGATAGCCGTCATCGACGACCGGGCCGTTGTCGCTCGACAGGATGATCATTGTGTTCTGGGTGAGCCCCTGTCTTTCAAGGGCGTCGAGAATACGGCCGACGCACCAATCGAGTTCGGCGATAGCGTCGCCACGCGGGCCCATGGTCGTCTTATCGACGAAGCGATTGTTGGGCATGCGGGGAACGTGAATGTCGTGCACGGGGTAGTAGAGGAAGAACGGATGGTTGCGGTTCTGTTCGATGAAGTTGACGGCTTTTGTGGAGAGCGTGTCGGCGATATCTTCATCCACCCAGAGGGCCGACTTACCACCTTTCATGTAGCCGATGCGGCTGACGCCGTCCACGATGGCCATGTCGTGGCCGTGGCTGGGCTTCATTTTCAGGAGTTCAGGGTTGTTCTTGCCGGTTGGTTCGTCCTGGAAGGGTCCCTTGTAGCTGACACGAATTGGATCTGCGGGGTCTAGATTGACAACCCGATGATTTTCAACAAAGACGCAGGGGACGCGATCCGGCGTTGCGGGGATGATGAAGGAGTAGTCGAATCCAAGCTCCATCGGGCCGGGCTTGATCTCGGAGTTCCAGTCGATTTCCCCCGCGCCGAGGCCGAGGTGCCATTTACCGACGATGCCTGTTGTGTATCCGGTGCGCTTCGAGAAGCGACGGAACGGTGAGTTGATGGGTATCGATAATGAGAGGCGCATCGCCCGGGAGAACGCCTGTGCCCTTTTTACGCCACGCATATTGCCCCGTCATTACGGAGTAACGCGATGGGGTGCAGGTGGCGGAGGTGGCGTGGGCATCTGTGAATCGCAAGCCCTTGGCGGCGAGAGCATCGATGTTGGGCGTGCTGACGGCCTTGGCACCGTAACAACTGACATCGCCGTAGCCGAGATCGTCGGCGTAGATGAAGACGATGTTGGGTTTGGAGGCGGGCTTCGCGGCGCCGAGCAGCCCGGTTGCTGAGGCTGCACTGAGAGTCTGGAGAAACTGTCTGCGGTTCATCGCAGATCATGTTACGTGAACCGTTTTAGCCAGCCGGCGTTTGCGTTGAATCGGGCGGTATGAATTCGAAGTCGGGATCAGTCTGGTGACCGCTGGTCATTGCGCCGGCATTGCGAGGAAGACCAAGAGCCTCAATCGCGGGAGCCAACGCGAGTACAGAGGTGCAAAGAATAGCAATATGGAAGTCGCGGAGGTGTGGATTGGCAGGCAGGTGACCGCTGGCGCGCGCGACGAGGCGAAGCATAACGGCGCCCACGGCGACTCCCATACCCATGGACAGTTGCATGACGGCGGAGAGGAATCCATTCGCGCGGGACATACGCTCAGGGGGGATCTCGGCGTAGGCAAGTGTGGTCATACAGGTGAACTCGAGGGAGCGAGCTGCTCCGTGGAAGAAGAGGATGGCTGCGATCAACGCTGGTGGCGTGTGCGGCGTGAATGTTGCGCAGAGCGCGACGGAGACGGCGACGATGATTCCGTTGAAGATAAGGAGCCGGCGGAAGCCGAAGCGGCGAAGAACCGGAAGCACGATCGACTTCATGCTGAAGTCTCCGCCAAAGAGAGCAAGGAGGTAGAGGCCTGAGGCGAAGGCGGTGAGACCGAAGGCGACCTGAAACATAAGCGGAAGAAGGAAGGGCAGGACTCCGACGGCGATGCGGAAGAGGCTGGCGCTGTAGACGCTCAATCGATATGACTTGAGCCGCATTGATTGCAGGTCGATAAGCGAGGCTGGATTGCGCCGCGCCGTGACGACTGCGAGATAACCGCTGAAGAGGCTGAGAGACCAATACGAGAGCTGCAGTGGTCCAGTGGCTGTCTCCGGCTCCAAGTGTCTCGAGAGCGAACACGACGCCGGTGGATGCAAGGCCCGCGAAGAGGAAGGTCAGCCAGTCAAGAGGATGCTTCTCCTCAGAGCGCGTGTTCTCGATCCAAAGAGTTGTGAGAACAAGCGCAATGATGCCTATGGGCAAGTTGAGCAGGAATATCCAGTGCCAGGAGAAGTATGTGGTGATGAAGCCACCGATTGGCGGGCCGATGACGAGCGCGGCCAAGTCCGGGCCAACTGATGTACGCGATTGCTTGGGCGATCCTGTCTTTTGGAGTGCTGCGCAGGACGATGAGACGGCCCACTGGCACCATCATGGAACCGCCGATGCCCTGCAGGATTCGGGTGAGGGTGAAGATGGTGAGGTTGGGAGCGGCAGCGCAGAGCAGCGAGGCGAAGGTAAAGATTCCGATGGCCGACGCGAAGATCGTGCGTGCGCCGAAACGGTCAGCGAGCCATCCGCTGATAGGAATGAAGACCGCGAGAGTGATGAGATAGGCGGTCATGCCGATGTTGAGCCGCACGGCTCCCACACCAAAGCTCTTCGCCATCTGCGGGAGAGCAGTGGCGATGATGGTGCCATCGAGGTTCTCCATAAAGAAGGCACCGGCGATGAGTGTGGTGACGTAGAAGGGAGAGCGAGGGCTCTTCATTGGTCTCTTCAGTTTAGGAGAATAGAAAGAGGCTCGGCGTCTAGCCGAGCCTCATGAAGATAACAGGTGCTCAGGCTTTGACGACTGCGCCGTCGACGACCTTGACGGGATCGAGGAAGGGCATGGCCTTGCGTAGCTCGGCGCCGACCTTCTCGATTCCGTGTGCGGCTTCTTCCTGCCGGATGCGCGCGAACTGGTGGCGACCTGTCTCGTTCTCCTCGATGAACTTCTTGGCGAATGAGCCGTCCTGGATCTCCTCGAGCAGCTTCTTCATCGCCTTCTTGGTCTCGGCGGTGACGATGCGCGGGCCTGCCACGTAGTCTCCCCACTCAGCGGTGTCGGAGATGGAGTGGCGCATGTAGGCGAGGCCGCCTCGATACATGAGGTCGACGATCAGCTTGAGTTCGTGGAGGACTTCGAAGTAGGCGAGCTCAGGCTGATAGCCAGCCTCAGTAAGGGTCTCAAAGCCAGCCTTGACGAGAGCGGCAGTGCCTCCGCAGAGAACGGCCTGCTCGCCGAAGAGGTCGGTCTCGGTCTCTTCGGTGAAGGTGGTCTCGAGAACTCCAGCGCGGGTGCAGCCGATACCCTTTGCGTAGCTGAGGGCTAGCTTGAGGGCATTGCCAGTTGCATCCTGTTCGACTGCAACGAGGCCGGGAACACCGCCACCTTCGGTGAAGACCTCGCGAACACGGTGGCCGGGGGCCTTGGGGGCGACGAGAGAGACGTCCACGCCTGCGGGCGGAAGGATGGTGCCGAAGCGGATGTTGAATCCATGGGCGAACATCAGTGTTTTGCCGGGGGTGAGGTTCGGCTCTACCTCCGCCTTGTGGACCTTGGCGGCGGTCTGGTCGGGGGTGAGGTTCATGATGACGTCTGCCCACTTGGCGACATTGGCGACGGTGTCGACGACGAGGCCAGCTTTGCGCGCGCGTTCGGCGTTGGGCGAGTCAGGACGAAGGCCTACGCGGACCTCGACTCCGGAGTCCTTGAGGTTGAGCGAGTGCGCGTGGCCCTGCGAGCCATAGCCGATGATGCCGACTTTTTTGGCTTGGATGAGGGAGAGGTCTGCGTCTGCGTCGTGATACGTCTTTGCCATTGTTCTCTTCTTTCTTTTGTCGTTTCGTTTAATCGTAAATGGAATTTGCTAAGCTTCGTCTTCTGCGAACTGGTTGGGGAGATCGTCGGTGATAGGACGATCGGGGTAGGCCACCGAGGTCTCCTCGGCCGATTTGGTGCCGAGGGCTTTGAGGACGCGGCTGGTGTGGTGGCCGCGGCGCATGGCCATGCGGCCGGTGCGCGAGACCTCGAGGACCTCGAACTTCGATTCGCGCAGGACCTGGAGGAGGCCTTCGATCTTCGAGGCGGCCCCGGTCATCTCGAGCATGATGGATTCGGGTGCGAGGTCGACGACGCGGGCACGGAAGACGTTGGCGAGTTCGAAGATTTGCGAGCGCGAGTGCTGGCCGTGCGGCGATTGGGTCCTGCGGCGACCTTGATGAGGCAGAGCTCGCGGATCACGGCTTCGCTGCGGCCTAGCTCGTCGACGTCGCGGGTGATCTCGAGTTTGTAGAGCGAGGCGCGAATGCGGTCCGCGGCGTGCTCAGGTGCGTCGCAGACGATCGTCATGCGGGAGATGCCCTCGCGCTCGCTCTCGCCAACGGTGAGCGAGACGATGTTGACGTTGAGACGGCGGAAGAGAGAGGCGACCCGAGTAAGTACTCCGGGTTTGTCGTCTACGAGGGCTACAAAAGTGTGGAGCATTTCTATTTACGTCCTTATGAGGCTATCGGCTGAGAAGGCGCTCTGAATGCTAGAAACGGACCTTCAGTAGGGATGCGTTGCCATGACGGAGGAAGAAGATCGGGGCTAGGAACGTTCGGGTCGAGCCAGCGGTCCGGGGTGAGGACAATCTTGTCGGAGTTCGGATTGAGCCAGGCTCCCCACCACGAAAAAGCTGCTGTTCGCGATGATGTGATGCCTGGCAGGACGGACATCAGGCGAAGATCTTCATGTGCTTCCGTCTCGCCGTTGTGGTCGACGAAGACGTAGTCTTCGGATGCAGGAAGATTCTCGCGGCAGAACGCGATGTCGTCGGAGAAGACAAAGAAGGTCGGATTGGCGGATGGGTTCGCGAATGCGTTGGATAGCATTTTGATAGTACGTCAAGGGCAAGGCGTCGCGGCCGCCATAGATGGTGGTGTAGTCTCCGCGGCGTACGTGGAGCGAGACAGGGGATTCGCACTGCTGAATCTGACTGCAGCGTCTCGGCATTTTTTCCTGTCGGCGCATCGCGAAGCGTGAGGTCGTTTTCGAAGGTCGCTGGTCAACCGATGTGGGCGTACTGGTACGCCTGAAAGTAACCATCCAGGTAGATCGTCCTCGTCTGAGAGTCGACAGGAAGTGACGGATAGGAAGAGCCAGTCGGTTTCGAAATGCGGCTTATAGACCTGAGTGCCGGTTATACGGCGGGCGAACTTCGACGATAGTTCGCTTATGCGCTGCGGTTGAACAAAGCAAACGGTCTCGTGCTGCTGCGTTGTCGCACAGGTGCAGTGATGGAGAACTTCGACAAAAGAAACGGACGTGGATGACCGAATGACACTGCAAGCTCCTATGGTTCCTGAATGATCTCCAACTCAGCCGCGTATCGCTGAGCAAAGTAAAGACCCGCCGCATACTGGAAGAGTTGATTTCCCAAGCCGGACTTCTGTTGAAGCAGGATCTTCATCAAGGCCTTTCAACTGATTCAGCACATGCAAACTGAGTATTCTGAGGCTACTCGGCTACTCGTCCTCTGCCGTTTCGATCAGAGGATTTCTGGCCTGCGGACCATCTCATGCAGCGCTGCTCCCGGGGCGATCATCGGGTAAACGCCGTCTTCTTTTTCGACGGAGAAGTTGATTACGAAGGCAGTGGGTGCGGTGCGCGCTTTTGTGACTGTCGGAGTTACCTGTTTGCGCTCAGTGACGTGTGCGCCGGGAATGCCGTGGGCTTCGGCGAGCTTGACGAAGTCGGGCGAGAGGATGGGCGAGCAGGCGTAGTTCTTGTCGTAGAAGGCCTCCTGCCACTGGCGGACCATGCCGAGGAAGCCGTTGTTGATGACGGCGACGTTGATGTGGAGGTTCTCCTGCACGATGGTGGAGAGCTCGGCGGCGGTCATCTGGAAGCCGCCGTCGCCGGCGATGCACCAGACGTCGCAGTCGGGGCAGGCGATCTTGGCTCCGATGGCGGCGGGCAGAGCGTAGCCCATGGTGCCGAGGCCGCCGGAGGTGATGAGCGTGCGCGTGTCCTCGTGCTTGAAGTACTGCGCCTCCCACATCTGGTGCTGGCCTACGTCGGTGGCGATGATGGTCTTGTCGAGACGGCCTGCGGCTTGCGCCTCCTGCCAGATGTCGTTGATGACGTGCGCGGCGTAGAGGTGGCCGTTGTCGGGAAGGTTGATGATGTCGCGTACGGCGGCGTCGCCCTTCAGTGGCGCGGATCTCGCGCAGCCAGTCGGCGGTGGTGTGACGGTCGCTCGCCTTCTCGTAGCTTGGGTCAGCGAGTGAGAGGCTCCATCGTGTTGAGAACCTCTTTGAGGTCGCCAATGAGCGCGACGTCGACCTTGACGTTCTTGTTGATCTCGCTGGGGTCGATCTCGATGTGGATCTTCTTCGCGTTCTGCGCGTAGCTGGCGAGGTTGCCGGTGACGCGGTCGTCGAAGCGCATCCCGAAGGCGAGCAGCAGGTCGGCCTCCTGGATGGCGTGGTTGACCCAGGACTCGCCGTGCATGCCCATCATGCCCAGTGCGAGCGGGTGCGAGGCAGGGAAGGCCCCGAGGCCGAGCAATGTGGTGGCGACGGGGATCTGGTAGCGCTCGGCGAAGGCGAGCACCTCGCGCTCAGCTCCGGAGTGGATGATGCCGTGGCCGGCGAGGATGACGGGCTTGGTCGAGGCGCGCATCAGCTCGATGGCGCGGTGCATCTCGGCGGACTCGGCGCGCAGCATGGGGTGCGGGCGGTAAGGCAGCGGGTGCGGCGTCTTCGAAGTTGAAGATCGCGGTGCCCTGCTGGGCGTCCTTGGTGATGTCGACGAGGACGGGGCCGGGGCGGCCGGAGGCGGCGATCTGGAAGGCCTCGCGGATCATCGGCGCGATGTGTTCGGCGCGCGTGGCGACGAAGTTGTGCTTGGTGATCGGCAGCGTGATGCCGGTGATGTCGATCTCCTGGAAGGCGTCGGAGCCGAGGACCTTGGACGAGACCTGGCCGGTGATGCAGACGATCGGGATGGAGTCGAGCATGGCGGTGGCGATGCCGGTGACGAGGTTGGTCGCGCCGGGGCCGGAGGTGGCGATGGCGACGCCAACCTTGCCGGAGGCGCGCGCGTAGCCGTCGGCCATGTGCGCGGCGCCCTGCTCGTGCCGCGTGAGCACGTGGTGGATGGGGAACTTGCGCAGAGCGTCGTAGGCGGGGAGGATGGCTCCGCCGGGATAGCCGAAGACCGTGGTGACACCTTCGCCTACGAGCGTGGCCCAGAGGATCTCGGCTCCGGTTAGGGTGGGGTGTGCATTTTTATCGGTCATCATTGTCTCCTTTGGCTTATTGCGCTAATCTCTTTGAATCGGGTCGTCATTCAATATTTCCGTTCAGCTTCCAGATACCTATGTAGTCACAGCTCCTTCGCTGGCACTGCTTACTGTGTTGGCGTACTTCGCGAAGACTCCACGCTTGAAACGTGGCTCGGGCTGCTTCACTTCCTTCAAGCGCTTTGCGATCTCTTCGGCAGGGAACGTCAAGTTGCAGTTCGCGCTTCTTGATGTCGAAGGTGATGCGTGTCGCCTTCCTGCACGGCGGCGATGGGGCCTCCGAGCTGGGCTTCGGGGGCTACGTGGCCGACCATCAGGCCGCGTGTGGCTCCGGAGAAGCGGCCATCGGTGAGAAGCGCGACGGTCTCGGAGAGCTCCGGGATGCCTTTGATGGCGGCGGTGACGGCGAGCATCTCGCGCATGCCGGGGCCTCCGCGGGGGCCTTCGTAGCGGATGACGCAGACGTCGTTGGGCTTGATCTTGCCGGCTTCGACGGCGGCGTGGCAGGCGTCCTCGGAGTTGAAGACGCGCGCAGGGCCGGTGTGGAGGATGCGCTCGTGGCCAGCGACCTTGACAACGCAGCCCTCGGGGGCGAGGTTGCCTTTGAGGATGACGAGGCCGCCGGTGGGCTTGAGCGGGTGGTCGATGGGATAGATGACGGGCTGGTTGGGCGTCTCGACGGCGTGTGACCGCCTCTTCGGCGAGGGTCTTGCCGGTGACGGTGATCTGGCTGCCGTCGATCAGGCCGGCATCGAGGAGACGCTTGGCGAGAACGCGCGAGCCGCCTGCATCCTGGTAGTCCTTGGCGGCGTACTTGCCGCCGGGGGAGAGGTCGCAGATGTGCGGCGTGCGGTCGCTGATGGCGTTGAAGTCGTCGATGGTGAAGGGGATGTTGAACTCACGCGCGATGGCGAGCAGGTGCAGCACGGCGTTGGTGCTGCCTCCGGAGGCGCAGGCGGAGGCGTAGGCGTTCTCGATGGCCTTGCGGGTGACGATCTTCGAGGGGCGAAGGTCGTTCTTGGCGAGTTCCATCACGAGACGTCCGGCCTCGCGGCTGGCTTCGGCCTTGTCGGGAGACATGGCGGGAACGCCGGTGATCTGGATGGGGGAGATGCCGAGGAACTCGCCGGCCATCGCCATGGTGTTGGCGGTGAACTGGCCGCCGCAGGCTCCGGGGCCGGGGCAGGCTGCGGCTTCGAGAGCTTCGAGCTGGTCGTCGTTGATCTTTCCGGCGGCGTGCGAGCCCATGCCCTCGAAGACCTGAAGGATGGTGATCTCCTTGGTGGTGCCGTCGGGCTGGGGGAGCTTGCCGGGAGCGATGGAGCCGCCGTAGAGCATGAGGCCGGGGATATCGAGGCGGCCGAGCGCCATGATGGCGGCGGGCATGTTCTTGTCGCAACCGGCGATGCAGATGAGGCCGTCGAAGGCGTTGCCGCGCGCGACGAGCTCGATGGAGTCGGCGATGACTTCGCGCGAGATCAGCGAGGCCTTCATGCCCTCGGTGCCCATGGTGATGCCGTCGGAGATGGTGACGGTGTTGAACTCCATCGGCGTGCCGCCTGCTTCGCGCACGCCCTGCTTGACGGCCTCGGCGACCTGGCGCAGGTGGAAGTTGCACGGGCCGATCTCGGTCCAGGTGTTGGCGATGCCGATGATGGGCTTGTGCAGGTCTTCTTTGCTGAAGCCGACGCCGCGCAGGTAGGAGCGCGCAGCGGCGCGAGATGGGCCTTCGGTGAGGACTTTCGAATACTTCTTTGCCGGATTGAGTTCGTTGCTCAAGAGGTCAGCCTTTCAGGTTAGGAACTAAACAGTGGCGGTCTTTGGTGAAGACCAGAAGTCTTCGTCGTGGCGCTTTTCAAAGTGATCGAGTGCGTGTTCGTGGCGCAGAGTCAGGCCAATGTCGTCGAGTCCATTCAGCAGGCAGTACTTGCGGAACGGATCGATGTCGAAGTGAGCGTTGAAGCCGAGTTCGTCGGTGACAGTCTGGGCTTCGAGGTTGATGGTGATCTTGTGCTTTGGGTTTGCAGTGGTGCGTTCGATCAGCGTCTTCACTTCGTCGTCGGTGAGCGGGCACAGGATGATGCCGTTCTTGCCAGCGTTTGAGAAGAAGATGTCGGCGAAGGTGGGGGCAATTACAGCACGGAAACCGTATTGATTGATGGCCCAGGCGGCGTGCTCGCGTGAGCTTCCGCAGCCGAAGTTTCTCTCAGCAATGAGGATCTCGGCGCCTTTGTACTCAGGCTTGTTGAGCACGAAGTCCTTTCGTTCCTCGACGTGGTCGGGTGTGGAGAGGTCGTAGCGCCAGTCGAAGAAGAGGAACTCGCCGTAGCCAGTGCGCTCGATGCGCTTAAGGAACTGCTTCGGGATGATCTGGTCGGTATCGATGTTCGGGAAGGGCAGTGGCACGGCAGTGGAGGTGAGGACGTTGATGGGTCGCATTAGCGTGAGGCTCCTTCCGTCTGCTTCCATTTGCGGATGTCGGTGAAGTGTCCGGTGATGGCTGCTGCTGCGGCCATCTCGGGGGAGACGAGGTGGGTGCGTCCCCCGCGTCCCTGGCGGCCTTCGAAGTTGCGGTTCGAGGTGGAGGCGCAGCGCTCGCCGGGCTGAGAGGATGTCGGGGTTCATGCCAAGGCACATCGAGCAGCCGGGCTCGCGCCACTCGAAGCCTGCGGACTTGAAGATGGTGTCGAGACCTTCTTGTTCGGCCTGACGCTTGACTGCCTGAGAGCCAGGGACGACCATTGCGCGTACCGTGGTGGCGATGTGATGCCCTTTGACCACCTTCGCAGCGGCGCGCAAGTCTTCGATGCGTCCGTTGGTGCAGGAGCCGAGGAAGACGGCGTCAATCTTGATCTCTTCCATCGGAGTGCCGGGCTTGAGGCCCATGTATTCGTAGGCCCGCTCGAAGGACTTGCGGTCTGCATCGGTCTTGGCATCTGCGAGCGTCGGAACTGCACCTTCGATAGTGGCGTGCATGCCGGGCGAGGTGCCCCAGGTGACGGCGGGAGCGAGACTCGCGGCGTCGATATGCAACTCGCGGTCGAAGACAGCGCCCTCGTCGCTGGGCAGCGTCTTCCAGTGCGCGACTGCCGCGTCCCATGCTGCTCCCTGTGGCGAGAAGCGACGGCCTTTCAGGTATGCAAAGGTGGTCTCATCAGGAGCGATCATGCCGGCTCGCGCGCCTGCCTCGATCGACATATTGCAGATAGTCATGCGACCTTCCATCGAGAGCGCGCGAATGGCGGAGCCGGCGTACTCGATCACCTGGCCCGTCGCGCCGTCAGTGCCGATCTTGCCGATGATGTCGAGGATGATGTCCTTCGCGGTAACGCCGAAGGGGAGATTACCGTCGACGGTGATGCGGAAGGTTTTTGGCTTCGACTGTGGCAGCGTCTGTGTAGCCATGACGTGCTCGACTTCGCTGGTGCCGATACCGAAGGCAAGTGCGCCGAATGCGCCATGCGTGGAGGTGTGCGAGTCGCCGCAGACGATAGTCATGCCCGGCTTGGTCGCGCCCAACTCGGGGCCGATCATGTGGACGATACCCTGGGATGAATCCTGTACGTCGAAGAACTCGACGCCGAAATCGGCGCAGTTCTTGCGCAGAGCGTTGACCTGCGCGGCGGATATCTGATCGACGATATGCAGACGGTCGTAGGCACTTGTGGTGGGAACGTTATGGTCCACCGTGGCGATGGTGCGGTCGGGACGGCGCAGCTTACGACCTGCCATGCGAAGACCGTCAAAGGCCTGCGGCGAGGTGACTTCGTGGACAAGATGCAGGTCGATGTAGAGGATCGTGGGTTCACCCTCAGGCTCTGCGACGACGTGCTGCTGCCAGACTTTTTCGAATAGGGTTTTTGGTGTGCTGCTCATATTCGTTGTTTCCTTAGGCTGCTGGTGCTACTGGTTGCGAATCGTGAAAGCGAGTGACGCCGGTATCCGAAGCCGGTATTTCATGCGGCTTCCCGTCGGGATCGACTACAAAGGCGTGTGTAACGAGTGGCGGAACTTTTCCGCCTTTTAGCTCGGAAGAAAACAGTCCAAGGCTGCGCTTGAGGGGAGATGGAAGATGGGGGGTCTGATCGACAGAGTCTGGACCGATGAGTGAGCGATCAGGAAAGATCCACAACGTGTATTCTGCGCTGTCTTCTTCGATGTTGTGGGATTCCCGGCTCCAATCAATGGCGGCGAAGACCACGAGCGGGCGAGAACCCGCAGTGTCAACAAAGAGCATGCCTCGCGCGGGACAAAAATGCGGAACGCAACCAGTAGCAGTGAAGTAGCGATTATCGTCCGCACGTGCGATTCCTGGCAGTGCAAGAAACTCTACCGCGACGTCCGTCAGCTTCTTTGTGCCATCTCCCCAGAAGGCTTGCGGCGCGGTCAGATGCCGCTGGAGAAGGTCTGCAAAGCGATGATCGTTAGTGAATCCGTTCTCGCTGCCGTCAGGTGCAGGCAGGGTATATTGCCAGAGCCATGAGAGGTCTTCTTTTTCAGGCTTGTCGCGTTTGAACTGAAGCTGCGCATCAATGGCGGAAGCGCCCATTGTGAGCGTCAGTGCAACTGCAGCGAATTGGAGTGTGCGTCGCATTATTTGGTTGAGGCAGACATCTTTGCTGTGAGAAGAACGAGTCCGTTAACCAGGAGAAACATGACCAGTCCCGCTATGATCAGCGCTGCTGCGGGGGCGCCGAGATGCCAGCGGTACAACAGAGCAGCGGCTACGGCAAGGTTCATCAGGGCTAGTTTGATTCGCCAGTTCATCGTTCGATCTATACGGCGTGCATAGCCTGACGGCGGTCGATGGATTCGGTCAGTGCCTGATGGACGCGTTTACCCATCTCCTGTGTAGAGACGAGTTGAACATTCTCGCCCCCGCGTGCGATATCAGCTGTGCGGTAGCCTGCTTCGAGTACTTTGTGAACTGCCTGTTCCACGGCGCGCGCGTCTTGTTCGAGATTCGCAGAATGCCGTAGAACCATCGCTGCCGTGAGGATCGCGCCGAGTGGATTTGCTTTGCCGGTTCCTGCGATGTCGGGGGCCGATCCGTGCACAGGTTCATAAAGGTTGACTGCACCGCCGATGGTTGCAGAGGGCAGCATGCCGAGCGATCCGGTGATGACGCCCGCCTCATCGGAGAGAATGTCGCCGAAGAGATTCTCGGTGAGCACGACGTCGAAGTTTCGTGGGATGTTCATGATGTGCATTGCCATGGAGTCGACAAGCTGATGCTCGAGCGTGACTTCGGGATAATCCTTGGCGACCTCGGTGACGGTGGCGCGCCACAACTGCGAGACTTCGAGAACATTGGCCTTATCGACAGAGGTGACCTTTTTACGCCGTTTGCCGGCGAGCTCGAAGGCAACGCGCGCGACGCGAACGACCTCGTCGCGCGAATAACGCATAGTGTTGATCGCCTCGTTTGTTTCCTTGTTCCACGATCGCGGTGAGCCGAAGTAAAGACCTCCCAGAAGCTCGCGAACAAAGAGAATGTCGACATCTTTGGTGACCTCGGGACGAAGCGGCGAGCTCTCGGCGAGCGACACGTAGGCCACTGAAGGCCGCAGATTTGCGAATCCTCCGAGTGCTTGGCGGATTTGCAGCAGGCCGGCCTCGGGACGCTTGTCCGGGGTGAGCGAGTTGAACTTGTTGTCACCTACAGCTCCGAGCAGCACGGCATCAGAGTCGAGCGCTGTATCAAGCGTTGCGGTAGGCAACGGTGATCCACTTGCAGTGATGGCCACGCCGCCGATTAAGCCTTCGATGAAGGTAAACTCGTGGCCGCCTAGTTCCGCGACAGCACGCAAGATGTTTGTGGCTTCGCGGGTGACTTCGGGGCCGATGCCGTCGCCGGCGAGGACTGCAACTTTGAGACGCATTCGCTAATCCTTCTTATGAGGGTATGAGGGCTGCACGCCCTGTTCTTTGTGACTACAGAATCTTCTCTGTGAACCCGATATGTTTAGGTCGCCGCAGCGACGGCCACCTTCTCATGCTTCAGGAGACCAAGAATGTCCTGGTCGTAGATGGATTTCTTGCGATCTGCTAGCTCGGTAAAGCGGTGGTAGACCTCATCGAGTTGCTCGCGTGTAAGCGAATAGCCGAGCCTCTCCAAGCGGTCAGCCAATGCGCGCCGGCCAGAGTGCTTGCCAAGCACAAGATTGGTATTTCCCGCACCGACTGAGGCGGGCGTCATGATCTCGTAAGTAAGAGGATTAGCCAGCATGCCGTGCTGGTGGATTCCCGACTCGTGGGCGAAGGCGTTGGCGCCTACCACGGCCTTGTTCGGAGCGGTTCCAAAGCTGATGCACTCGGCCAGCAGCTGGCTGGTTGGGAACAGCTTTTCCATCTTGATATTGCATGTGTAGGGGAACCTGTCGCGTCGGACCATTAAAGCCGCGGCGATTTCCTCAAGCGCGGCGTTGCCGGCGCGTTCGCCGATTCCGTTGATTGTGCACTCCACCTGCCGTGCCCCGCCCTGAATGCCGGCCAGTGAGTTTGCGACGGCCATGCCCAGATCATCGTGGCAGTGTGTCGAGTAGATGACGTTTTCCGATCCGGGTACGCGCTCGCGAACCATGCGAAAGAGCGCCTCGTACTCTGCCGGGGTCGTATAACCGACCGTGTCGGGAATATTGATCGTCGTTGCTCCGGCCTGAACAGCTACAGTGATCATCTTCACCAGAAATTCCGGATCAGTACGCGTGCCGTCTTCCGTCGAGAACTCGACGTTATCGGTATACGTAAGAGCCAACCGCACTGCTTCAGCGGTCTGGTCGAGTGCCTGCTCCCGTGTAATGCGTAGTTTGTACTCCAGATGTAAATCGGACGACGCCAGAAAGAGATGTATGCGATTGGATTCAGCAGGCTGAATGGCGCGTCCAGCCGCGTCGATGTCTTCACGCTTACAGCGGGCCAGCGAAGCGATGCGCGTACCTCTAACCTCGCGTGCAATCGCTTGTACTGCAGCAAAATCGCCTGAAGAGGCTATAGCGAAGCCCGCCTCCAGAATGTCCACACCGAGGTCGTTTAGCTGGTGCGCGATGCGCAGCTTCTCCTCGTTGTGCATAGTGCATCCCGGCGACTGTTCGCCATCGCGCAAAGTGGTGTCGAAGAAGACGATTTGGTTTGGATCACGCATAAGACTCGCTCACTTCCAACCTTAGCGTTATCATAACGCAGGCTTATGACGACGGCGCTATATATCAAAAGTTCTAATTGCAGTATTCACGCCAACTAAGTCGTCGGCCTGAAACGAGGTGCGGGTTGGATCTTGTCCAGATGGAGACGTTTCTAGCTGTAGCTGAGGAACGAAGTTTCTCACGAGCCGCCTCACGGCTCCATCGTACTCAGCCAGCGGTGAGTCAGGCAATCGCCAAGCTCGAGGGGGAATTGGGCGAGGTGCTCTTTGACCGATCTTCGCGCGATGGAACCCTAACTGACGCGGGTGACGTTTTACGCGAATACGCGGCTAAGTTACTGAATCTGCGTAATGAAGCATCGGGGGCGCTGACCGAGCTTCGGTCGCTGCATAGGGGCAGGCTGAACCTGGCGGCCAATGAATATACCTGCCTCTATCTGTTGCCCCTGCTGGACGAGTTTCGACGGCAAAACCCCCGCATCAAGCTGGCAGTACAGCGAACCTTGGCGAGCCGGATTCCGGATGAAGTATTGATGCACTCGGTCGAGTTCGGAGTGGTGTCATTTAGACCAGAAGACGCGCAAGTCCGTTCTATCGTGGTCTACCGTGATGAACTGGCATTTGTGGTGAATCCGCGCCATCCGCTCGCGGGGGCGGGGAAAGTTTCCATCCGGCAGCTTGGGGCTCAGAACTTCATCGCGCACAATGTCCCTTCTCCGCAGCGGCAGAAGGTGATTCAGACATTTCGCAGGTATAAGACGCCATTGCAGATGGGAGTTGAATTGCCGTCACTGGAGGCGATCAAACGTTTTGTGGAGATGGGTAACGGTGTGGCTCTGGTTCCCCGACTAACTGTAGAGCCGGAACTCCGCAGCGGCGCTCTGGTCAAGGTCCCTATCCAGGAGCTGCAGATCGAGCGCAAATTGCGATTGGTCTATCGGAGGCAGGCCAGCCTTTCGCATGCGGCCCTCGCATTCTTGAAAGTGGTAGAGGCTTACGCGAGCGCTCACGGAGATCCTTACAGCTTCCAGCAGGAGCGGGGGGCGTAAGACGGGGCGAAATATTTGTCGGTTTAGAAGAACATTTTCTTCGGGAATGACGTCTGTAGGAGCAGGCTTTTGGGCGTCTCGGGCAAGAACGGAGCCAACGCTCGATTGTGAGGTGAATTCAATGAAAATGACGAAACTTCGCAAGGCAGGTATGCGGGTGGCGATGGTTGCGCTTTGTAGCGGCGCACTGAGTGCCATTCCGATGATGGCGCAGGATCCTGCGCCGGCAGCTCCGCAGGGGCAGATGGGGCCGAGGGGCAGAGGCATGCAAGGCCAGCAGTTGGAGATGTTGACCCAAAAGCTGAACCTCACTACTGACCAGCAGACTCAGGTAAAGGCGATCGACGAAGATGCCGGAAAGCAGATGATGGCGGTGCGGAACGACACGTCGCTCTCGCAGGACGACAAGCGCACCAAGATGATGGGAATTCGTAAGAGCTCGCAGGACAAGATTCGAGCCCTTCTTACCGACGATCAGAAGACTAAGTATGACGCGATGCAGGCTGAGATGAGGGAGAAGATGAAAGAGCGTCAGCAGGGAGGCGCGCCCGCGGCTCCCCCGCAGTAATCGCGTGTAAATCTCGACATCGAAGGCCGGAGGAAGCTTATCCTCCGGCCTTTCTGCGTTCGGAGACTCAAGACAGAGGGTTGGTGCGGTTACAATGAAAGGACGGAAACGATGGTGCCCGGCAACTGTATCTCTGCTGGGGCCGCTCTGGACGATTTCGAAGGGATCTAGCGAAGAATGAAGAAGACGATGTTGTTGGGCGCGCTGATGTTGTTGGCGTCGGCCGGATATGCGCAGGAGAGTCGGCAGGACGCGAGCGTGAGCGTGATTGGTGTATTTACCCCGGAGGTCAATGGCAACGCGGTAAAGCTGACAACGACGACCACAGTCGGATTCCTTGGCAGCTATCGTTACATGCTTACACCTCGCAGTGCGCTCGAACTGAACTACTCGTTCGCGCAGTACACGTCGCGCTACAGCACCAGCTTTCTTCCAAATGTCCGGATTCACACCCGGCAACAGGAAGTCACGGGCGCCTATGTTTATAACTTTCGCAACTACAAGAACTTCAATCCGTTCGTGGAGGCTGGTGTCGGCGCACTTATCTTTACGCCAATCCGCGACTATGGCACGACCAACTTTGACACGAAGCAGAACACAAACATCGGCGCCTTGTTCGGTGGCGGTGTGGCTTACGAACTTAGCCCGAGTTGGGACATCCGCGCGGAATATCGGGGCTTCGTTGTGAAGGCACCCGACTTTGGTCTGACAAACTTCAAGACCAACCGGTGGGAGGTTATCTCTCTCCCCGCTCTGGGCGTCGCGTACCACTTCTAAGTTCGCTGAAAACTTAAAGAACAAAGCCCCGGTTCGCCGGGGCTTTTCTATTTATCGGGCCAGTTTTCCAGGAGGGAATCGGTAGGCCGCTCCGATGGTAATTACAGAAGGGCTGAGGCCATTTGGCGGAAAACTCAACCAGTGTTGATATTCATAGTCTGCCCGGATATTGACGTAGGGAAGTAACCGGTAATCCAGACCAACTCCGCCGGCGAACATGTTGTAGGCGAGGTTGGCGGTGGTGACGCCGTAACTGGCAAAGTTGAAGACCCCACGCCCGTACATGAGCTTGGCATATGGAATGTAGCGCTGGTGAAAGGGATGGTTGTAGCGACCGCCGATCTCGTAGGTCTTTTCGTAAATATTGGTTCCGCCGTCCTTTAGAAAACGAAATTCTCCTTCGATACCGAAGTGTTTGTAGAAGTCGAAGGCGACGTAGATAGTTGGACCGTTGACCCGATTCGGAACATAGTCCGTATCAGCGTTGGAAAAACCTGCGCCGATCTGCAGGTCGCCGGCCCGCGATGCGGTCGGTGAAGCCTGTGCGAGCAGCGTGGCTGGCGCGCCGATCAGGCTAATCGCGATGAGCATCCTCTTAAGCACTACATCCCCCCTGAATATGGCCGTTAATTCTGTCAGGCCCCGGCCGTAACCTAAAAACGATGAAGCTGCCGTGGGCGAAGCCGACGGCAGACGAAGATGTTAGCGAAAGATAGAGAAGTAATCATAAAGTGCAGAGATTGAGCCGGACTATCTAAAGAGGATGTGGGACTGGCTGACATCGCCAGTCCCGTAGCTTGTGTCTAGTTCTGTGGCGGGTTGGCTTGCGGTGCTGCCGCCGCTGGCGCTGCCTGAGTACCAGTGTTATCGGCAGGAGCGGGCGCGGCGTTAGCGGGCGCGGCTCCGGTGGCGGGAGCGGCGTCAGCGGGAGCTTTGTAGTATCCGAGTTTGATGTAGACGGGCTCGACTTCGAAGGGCATTTTGTCGGCGGGGGAGAGCAGGGGTTCGTAGGCGGCATGCAGGGTGATCACCTGATCGGTCCAGGGATCGCGGCGCAGGAAGCTTGAGAGCGGCATGGCGGCCTGCTGCTTGAGGTCCTTCATGTCGAGCTTCGGCGCTTTGCCCATCATGGCTGCGAGCCAGAAGGTCTGGTCGGTATCGCTCTTGATCAGCCCGTCTCCGATCATGGGCTCATTGAGGGCCTTGAGCGACTTCACCCTCTGCTGCAGCTGCTGCAGGTAGAGGCCGAAGTACTGCTGCCCTCCCTCAAGTTCCTTGGCGCTGAGCAGTTCCAGTGCCTTCTTGGCCGCGGCCGTGTTGTCGGCATCGGTGTGGTGCATGGGGATGCGATTGAAGACCGAGGTGGTGGGGAAGAGCAGCCGGTCGTTGAAGGCGTACTTGGTATCGAGACGGTGCGCCAGGATGATATGAGCGATCTGGAAGGCCAGAATAGCGTTCAGGTTGCCCATCTGCTGGGCGCCATCCTGACTGACGATCGCCGTGGTGTCGAGCAGGCTCTTCGAGAGGATGATGGTGTTGCCGATGGCGATGGATTCCAGAGGCTCCGTCAGCAGCGTGCGGCAGCGAATCGGCCGCGACAGGGTGATGTTGTTATAGGCGAGGATGTTGCCTGCCAGGGCCTCAAGGGTCTTGTCGAACTCGCTGGGAGCGTCAAGCAGTCCGGCCTGGAAGAGCCGCTCTACAACGTTGTCTTCAGCCTGCTGAACCCAGGCACGCTGTGCGCCCAGCGGGCTGACGTCCTGAGCCTCGTTGCTGACATCGGTCGCTCCGACAACGTCGAGCGAGGTGTTCTCGGCCTCTTTCGGCGGGGCCTTCAGCACGTAACCCCACATGTGATTGATCGCCTTGAACTTCAAGGTGCGCGAGACGCTCTTGGAGTCGCTCTCTTCCACATAGAAGGAGGTCGGCAGCCAGAGGTCAGGTTGCACGTTCGTGCGCCAGCTGTCGAAGTGGTAGTACTCACGGGAGTCCTTCTCCGTTCCGGCAAAGTTCCCGTTGAAGCGGACGACGTTGCCGCCGCGCGTCTCGATCCAGATGCGGCCGAAGAAGCGCCCCGTAGCCCGCTTTCCGTTGCTTGGCGTGACATCAAACACAGCCGTCGGCGTGGTTCCCAGAAACTCGTTGCGCACGTAGCCGAACGCGTAGTGCTGGCGGTCGAAGTCGTTCGAGTCCATCAGTACCATCTGGATGAAACCGGCTTCGTTGAAGCTCAGATGCAGGCTGCTGCCCAGGCCGGAGATCGCAGACAGAGAGTTCTTGAAAAATCCAAACTTGCCGCTGCCCGACGTCCCCTCCGAGGTCGACTTGTTGACCTCATAGTTATCTCCGCCAATAACCTTGCCGAACTCCACGCGGCTCAAAAAATGCTGGTCCGACTCAGGAACCTGGCCCAGCTGATCATCCGGACGCATGTTCTGGATATACGTCTCCACCAGAGGAGCCCGCTCCTTGACCGTCTTGATCACTTCCTTCTCACGCGCAATCGACTTGTCGATCAACTGATTCTGGCCCGCCGTCAGCTTCCGCGTCGGAAGTACATCCTTGTCACCCTTCTTCTTCCCCAGCAAAGGAACACCAAATGCCGTCGAGGCCGTGAACGTGGTTGCGAGCAATGCCAGGGTGAGACCGGCGGTGGGCTGTTTCCGGAAGATCATGGTTTACGGCTCCTGCGGTGACCTTTGTGGTCATCCTTGGTGAACTTGATGCTAGATGGTGCCAATGAGAACTACAACCGAGTAGATAGATGCAGGTAACTTACCCGGCAAGCTGGAAGGCAACGTTGACAACGCCTTCCCAATCAACTGGATTTCCTGATGCATCCATGGCTGGTGAAAAACGAGTTGCCTGTACTGCTCGGATGGCAGAATCGCCTAATCCGTGTCCAAGGTCGCTTGTGACGCCGAGAACCTGAACGGCACCCGTAGACGAAACACGGAGTCGTACTGACACCGTACCCTCAATATGAAGCTTGATTGCCTCGTCGGTGTACACCGGCTTCGGCTTGAAGAGAACCTTAGGAGCCTTTGCCGTTGCTGCCATAGGAGCCGTAGGCTTCGGCATTGGCGGAGGTACAGCCTGACCAAGATTGACGGGGCCGGCCACACGCGTCGGCGAGTTCATCGGTCCGGTTCCACCGGTAACTCCGAGCTTCACACCCTGAACGGGCTTCGCCCCATTGCCTGCCATATTCTGGCTGGTCGGCGAGCCTGACCCGAGAGCTACTGTAGTCGCACGCGGTCCACTGCCTGTGTTCGATGCGGGCATGCCTGCCATACCAGCCTGACCGAGATTGATGGCGCTGGTTGCGGGGCGATTGGATGGAGCAATTGGATTGTTCGCCTGGCCGAGCGCAACAGGGGCAGGGTGCGGAGAATTATTCACAACTGCGGCGGGCTGAGCCTGCGCCAGTGAAACCACCTTGGGCGCGGGGGGCGCGATCACCTGCTTGGGAGGGGCTGGAGGCACAATCGGCACCGGCTGGTTCATTTTGACCTCCGGAATCTTCGGAGGATCGGGAAGCTTGACGTCCGGCATCTTGATCTTCGGCGGCTCGACCTTGACCTGCGGAACGGGGGGCAGGGGCTTGGGGATAATCTTGGGCTTAAGCGGCTCGACCGGTTTGGGGAGCGGCGAGAGGGTCAGCTCTGTAAGCTTGACGCGCTTCTCCATCTTTTTTGCGGCAGCTCCAAGGATGCAGACCACGACGGCAATCGTGATATTCAGGGTAACGGAGGTGAACAGCGATGACTTGCTCTGGCTTCCATCGTGAAGAACGCCAAAGTGTGCAAACTGCATATTCGGCGGAGCGGGATCATCGGTGCGAAGTGGCTTAGGCATAAGAGTCCTTCGTCGGCGCCTCTCCAGCGGAGAGGCTGAACTTTTTGAACCAATCCCGCCATAGGGTGGATTGGTGTACCGCAGGGTGAACTCCGAACCATATGCCGGAGTGCCTTCGAGCGAACAACCTGAGTTAGACGCTCGATGCAACGATTACGACGAGGTACTTACCACGTCGGGCAGCGTATCAAGACAGACGTTAGCTATTACGCAAAAGGTTGCAGCAGGCACCGTGCAATCGGGAGTCCAAACCGGTAACCTTGCCGGGGCTCTGCCAATTCACTACAGCAAGTATAGTGCCGCATGCGTATCTGCTTGACACTGGTACTTTTGTGGTATCAGGGAAGAAGCAAAAGGAGCTATGGAATGAATGTCTTAGTAACGGGTGGAGCAGGTTATATCGGTGGTACAGTCAGCAGACTTTTATTGGGCTCGGGACACAGCGTAACGATCTACGACAACCTCTGTCACAGCCGCCGCGAGGCGCTGCCATCAGGAGCCACCTTCGTCGAGGGCGATCTTGCCGACCGGTCGCTTATTGAGCGGACACTGCGTGAGAGCCGTTTTGATGGCGTAATGCACTTTGCCGCGCTCATCGAGGCCGGCGAGAGCATGAAGGTCCCGGAGGTCTACTTTCGCAACAACACGATGGCGACCCTCACCTTGCTTGAGGCGATGATCGCCACAGGCCATGACCGCCTGGTCTTCAGTTCCACCGCTGCCTGTTACGGAGAGCCCGAACGAGCCCCAATCACGGAAGATGCCCGTCTTCTCCCCACTAACGCCTACGGCGAGAGCAAGCTGCTGGTTGAGCAAATGCTGACATGGATGAACCGTGTTTACGGGTTTCGCTATGCCAGCCTGCGTTATTTCAACGTTGCCGGTGCTATCGATGGCTACGGTGAAGCACACGAGCCTGAGTCGCATCTGATCCCGCTGATTCTCGATGTCGCCATGGGTCGCCGCGCCAACATCAAAATCTTCGGTCAGGACTATCCGACCAAGGATGGTACCTGCATCCGCGATTACATCCACATCCGCGATCTTGCTGAGGCGCACTTTCTCGCCCTGGCGGCTCTAGGCCAGCACAGCCGTTTGATCTACAACATCGGCAACGGCCAAGGTTTTACTGTGCGAGAGGTTATCGATTCGGTCAGCCGCGTCACCGGAAAGGCAATCTCAGTCGAAGAGCACGAGCGTCGCCCCGGTGATCCGGCAGTGCTCGTTGCGAGCTCGGAGAAGATCAAAACAGAGCTTGGATGGAAGCCTCAGTTCGCTGAACTCGATCAGATTATTGCCAGCGCCTGGCAATGGCACCAGCGCCGCTACGCCTAAGGCTAACGCAAGGCCAGGGCCGCGGGTATCGAAGCCCACAAAGGAGATCTCCGTGATCGACAGCATGTTTCACCTGCATCTGCCGCTGCTGGAGAAGATCCTGCGGCCCGTCATTGTCTATCTCTGCCTGATATTGTTTCTGCGCTTATTCGGCAAACGAGAGTTGGCGCAGCTTAACCCCTTCGACCTTGTTGTTTTGCTGTGCTTGTCAAACACGGTGCAGAACTCGATCATCGGCGACGACAACACAGTCTCGGGAGGCATTATTGGGGTGTTCTCTTTGCTTAGCATCAACTATCTGCTTACTCGCGTCCTCTTCCGTCTTCCGAAGCTCAACAAGATTATCGAAGGGAAGGAGACCGTTCTCATCAAGAACGGCAAGGTCGATCAGGAAGCGTTAAAGCGCGAGGCCCTGACGGAAATCGACCTCAAGACAATCCTGCACAAACAGGGACTACGGGACTACTCCGAGGTCGAGCGTTGCGTGCTGGAAGCTAACGGAAATTTTTATGTTGAACAGGTTGATCCCTTGCGTGAAGGTCGCCAGCGAAGCGAGATTCTGCGCGATATCCAGGCCCTTACTGCAGAGGTGAAGGAGTTGAAGACCCTGCTTGCGAGTCGCGGGTAAACAGGCGGCGTAGCCTAAAAAGAATCCAACGATTACGGAACCACATGGGCGATGAGGAGGGCATTTGTGTTGACTGTATTGGCGCTTCTCGCCGCCGCGTATGCCATGATTAGGCGTTCGACAAAAAAGGTGATGATGATATGAGGCCTTGGTTGCTGCGTGTTGGGAACTTGCATGCTTTCTGCTTCGGCGATGGCGCAGCAGAGCGTAAACGCTTTCGTGGACCAGCAGCTGCCGGGTTTGGTAGCCACGTACAAAGAACTTCATGCCGCGCCCGAACTCTCGCATCACGAGGAGAAGACCTCTGCCTTTCTCGCTGCCGAATTGCGTAAGGCAGGCTACACCGTCACTGAGCATGTGGGTCACTACTACGACGGATCGCAGGCATGGGGCGTTGTTGGCATCCTCAAGAATGGAGCGGGCCCAACGCTATTGATCCGCGCCGATATGGACGCACTTCCTGTCACGGAGGACACTGGCCTGCCCTATGCCAGCAAGGTGCGTTCCACGAATCCCGCAGGGCAGGAAGTCGGCGTGATGCATGCCTGCGGTCACGATATCCACGTCACCACGCTAGTAGGCGTAGCTCGCGCGATGGTCGCCCTCAAAAGTCAGTGGCACGGCACTCTGATGCTCATTGGTCAGCCCAGCGAGGAGACCATCGATGGAGCAAAGGCTATGATGGCCGACCATCTGTACGAGCGCTTCGGAAAACCCAACATAGCCATTGGACTTCACGATTCACCCTTTCCGGCGGGACTTGTCGCAGTTGTCCCCGGGCCCGCGCTTGCGAGTTCGACTTCCATCGATGTCATCATGCGTGGCGTGGGGAGCCACGGTGCTGCGCCTGAGGCCGGTAAAGACCCCGTTGTCATGGCTGCTGAGTTCATCACCCAGCTTCAGACGGTCGTCAGCCGCTCTGTCCCTCCCCAGCAGCCCGCAGTTATAACGGTTGGTCAGATCCACGGTGGGACCAAGCGCAACATTATTCCCGATGAGGTCAAGATGGAACTGACCACTCGTGCATACAGCGAGGACGTTCGCCAGATCATCATCGAAGGCGTAAAGCGCACGGCTAAAGGGGTCGCTATCGGCGCCGGAGTTCCCGAAGACAGGATGCCAATCGTGAACGTGCTTGATCACGAGTCGACCACAGCGACTATCAACGACGTCGCCCTGTCGGCTCGAGTCGAGAAGGTATTTACGGCCAAGCTGGGAGCGCAGCACGTCACCAGTGTGAAGCCCATCATGGGTAGCGAAGACTTCGGCTACTTTGGCGCAGACGGAACCGTCCCTTACGTTTTCTTCTGGCTGGGAGCCTTCGATCCGCAGTTTTTTGCGGAACATCAGAAGAGTGGAGCTCCCCTGCCTGCATTGCACTCCGCGCACTTTGCCCCGTCGCCTGAACTCACGTTGAAAACAGGTGTTACTGCCATGACCGATGCGGCGCTTGATCTGTTGCAGTAAAGACAAGGTCATCCGGACATTTGACCTACTCTTCGTTTGCCCGTCGCGTGAGCCATAGCGTACCTTTTGGGGGTAGCGAAAATCTTTGGAGGATGTGGCGTGACGGTGATTCACGAAGGAACGGCGAATCTAGACTCGAATCTGAGGGAGAACAGGGTCTTTGAACCCTCACATGAGTTTCGTTCGAAGGCTCACGTCTCCAGTATCGAGCAGTACGAACAGATGTATCGCCGCAGCGTCGAGCAGCCGGAAGAGTTCTGGGGCGAGGCAGCCTCCGAACTCGAATGGTTTGCTCCGTGGACGCGTGTACTTGAACCCGGCCGCGACGGATCGGGCTTCGGTGCCAAATGGTTTACCGGTGGCAAGCTGAACCTCTCACACAACTGCGTTGATCGCCATGCAAAGGGCGCCCGCCGCGACAAGGTGGCTCTGCTCTGGGAGGGGGAGCCTGGCGAAGTCCGCAAGCTTACTTACGGCGATCTCTATGCCGAAGTGCAGCGCTTTGCCAATGTCCTCAAGGGCCTCGGGATCAAGAAGGGCGACCGTGTTGCGATTTATATGGGCATGTGCCCGGAACTCGCCATTGCTCTGCTCGCCTGTGCTCGTATCGGTGCGGTCCACTCGGTCATCTTCGGAGGTTTTGCAGCGCACGCCATCGTCGATCGCGTGAACGACTCCTCCTGCGTCGCCGTGATCACGCAGGATAGTTCGTTCCGTCGCGGCCACGAAATTCATTTGAAGAAGATCGTCGACGAGGCGCTCACGCAGTGTCCCTACCGTCAAGAACGTCGTCGTCTACCGGCGCAGCGGAACCCCCGTGGCGATGAAGGAAGGCCGCGATATCTGGTGGGACGAGTCCATGCTTACCGCCGAGAAGGAGTGCCCGGCCGAGTGGATGGACGCAGAGGATCCGCTCTATCTCCTTTACACATCAGGAACCACAGGTAAGCCCAAGGGGCTTCTTCACACCACCGGCGGTTACTCGGTCCAGACTTATCTCACTACGAAGTACGTCTTCGATCTTCACGACGACGATGTCTATTGGTGCACTGCTGACGTGGGCTGGGTTACCGGTCACAGCTATGTTGTCTACGGCCCGCTCCAGAATGGTGCGACGGTGATGATGTATGAGGGCGCGCCCAATTTTCCTGAGAACGACCGTTTCTGGAAGATCATCGACGCCCACAAGGTCACCATCTTCTACACCGCTCCCACTGCGATCCGTGCTTTCACCAAGTGGGGGACTGAATGGGTCCGCAAGCACTCGCTGGAGTCGCTCCGCCTTCTCGGCACGGTTGGCGAGCCGATTAATCCAGAGGCGTGGATGTGGTTCCACCGCGAAGTCGGCAAAGAGCGCTGCCCAATCGTTGACACTTACTGGCAGACTGAGACAGGCTCCATCATGATCGCGCCGATCCCAGGAGCTGTAGCCACGAAACCTGGTTCGGCCACGCGACCTTTCTTCGGGATTGTGCCCGAGGTAGTCACAAAGGAAGGCGAACCCGTTCCCGATGGCAAGGGTGGCTTGTTGGTCTTTCGTACGGCATGGCCTTCGATGGCTCGCACGGTTTACGGCAATCCTGAGCGCTATGAACAGGCTTACTGGGTTGAGATTCCCGGCAGCTACTTCACCGGTGACGGTGCTCGACGTGACGCGGATGGTTACTACTGGCTGATGGGACGTGTCGACGATGTGTTGAACGTCAGCGGACATCGTCTGGGCACCATGGAGGTTGAGTCGGCTCTTGTAGCGCATCCCAAGGTGGCGGAAGCGGCCGTTGTCGGCCGTCCTGATGAACTCAAGGGACAGGCAATCTGTGCCTTTGTCACGCTCGAGCATGGGCATGCCGTATCCGAAGAATTGAAGCAGGAGATTCGTCAGTGGGTGGCGAAGGAGATCGGAGCGCTGGCCCGACCCGACGATGTTCGATTCACCGACGCTTTGCCCAAGACCCGCAGCGGCAAGATCATGCGGCGCCTGCTGCGTGAGCTTGCAACCACCGGCGACGTTAAGGGTGACACGACAACCCTTGAGGACTTTGGCGTCATCGCCAAGCTCCGCGAAAACGACGAGTAAGTGTAGGAACCACTGAAGGCCTCCGCCAACTCGGAGGTCTTCAGCGAAGATTCGTGCGCGGTTTTGTAGGCAACGTGAAGTGGAACGTCGTGCCCTGACCCGTCGTGCTGGTCGCCCAGATGCGTCCGCCATGCTGGTTGATGATGCTGCGGCAGATCGCCAGTCCGAGGCCGGTGCCACCGAGCGTTCGGGTGTCTGAAGCGTCGCCCTGCTGGAAGCGGTCGAAGATGTGCTCCAGCTTCTCTTCGGGGATTCCGCGACCCTGGTCACGAACTTCGAACAACGCTTCCTGATCGTCGAGGTTGCGTGCCGAAAGGTGAATCTCAGCGCCCTGTGGCGAGAATTTGATCGCGTTTGAGAGCAGGTTGCTGAGCGCCTGCAGGATGCGCTCCGGGTCAGCCCAGACGGTTACGCCATTGGCCGCGAAGAAGATTCGTGCGCTCGGCTTTGGAGTGCGAGCCTGCTGTGCGCTGACGGCCTTTCGCAGCAGCTCTTCCGCGCTGATCGTCGTCGAGTGCAGCTCGTTTTTGCCGCTTGAGATGCGTTCGAGATCGAGGATGTCGTTCACCAGCCGTACCAGGCGATCTGTGTTGTTGATGGCGATCTCGAGCATCTGGCTCGACTTCTCCGGGCGCGATTCCAGCGCACCGCCAGCCAACAGGCCCAAGCGCCCCGCGCAGTGAGGTCAGGGGCGTCCTCAACTCATGCGAGACGGTTGAGATGAACTCGTCCTTCATGCGGTCCAGCGCTCTTCGCTCCGTCGTGTCAGTGAACGCTACGACGACTCCGACCGCCCGGGCTTCGCCTCCTTCACCCGAATAGGTATCTATCAGCGGCCGTGCGACATATTCGACCGGGAAGCTTGTGCCGTCCTTGCGCCAGAAAACCTCGTCGATCACGCGCGCGGTGCCGAAGTTCGACAGGCTCTTCCGGATCGGCGACTCCTCCGACGGATAGGAAGCGCCATCGGGCTTCGTGTGATGGATCAGATTGTGCATTACGCGGCCCAGCATCTCATCCTGCTTGTAGCCCAACATCTGTGCAGCCGCGGCGTTTACAACGGTGACCTGGCCTTCCAGATCGATGCAGAAGATGCCGTCTCCGACTGACTCCAGAATCGAGTCCGATTGCCGCGTCAGCGTGCGCAGGCGGCCTTCGGCGCGCACCTGCTCGGTAATATCGACGCCGAAGCCGAGGACGTAAGGTGTGCGTCCCGGCGTTGCGATCAGCTTGTTGCGGTAGGCGATCACGCGGACCTCGCCGTCGGTGTGAGCCAGATGCAGCATTCCTTGCGCCTCGCCCGTATCGGCGATCGTCTTCAGGTAGTCGTCGATCGTCGCGCGACGTTCGGCCTGAACGAACTTCATCAGGGGGCTGCCGACCATCTCATCGACAGTGCGTCCGACGGATTCAGCTCCGTGGGTGTTCACGCGACAGCAGCTTGCCCTTCATGTCGTGTGTGAACACCATGCCCAGTGAGCCTTCGACCAGTTGCCGGTATCGCGACTCGCTCTCTCGCAAGGTTGATTCAGCGGCGCGTTGTGTCGTCACGTCAATTCCTGTGGCGATGATGAATGCCACTTGTCCTTGTGCGTCACGCAACGCGGTCGCCGACCATGCGATTCTCCGCAGGCTGCCATCGCGATTCAGCCACTGGTTCTCAAAGGCGGCAGGAAAGGCGCCATTGCGCAAACGTTCAAAGGTCTCGATTGCTTCAGGGATCTCGTGCCGGGGAATAAGCCTGTCCCAGGTGTACCGGCCTACCAGCGTGGCGAAATCGTAGCCGGAAGCCATCTCACAGGCACGATTGAACCGCACAATGCGGCCCGCAGTGTCGAAGACGGCTACAAGCGCGCCGATGGTGTCGAGGACTGCAGAGACGAAGTTGCGCTCTACAGTTAAGGCAGATTCGATCCTGCGCTGCGATCGGGCAGCGCGATCCATCTGCCGTATGCGTCCGTTCAACTCCAGGCGGGTGATGACCTGACGGCTCAATATGCTTAGGGCGTTTGACTGGGCTTCGGTCAGCCGCCGTGGGTGGCGGTCCACAACTGCCAGCGTGCCGATGTTGACGCCTGCTGGTGTCGAGAGCGGCGCGCCAGCATAGAAACGGTAAGGCCGGCTATCAAGCAAAATTCCATCGGGTGCGAAGTCCTGGTCCAAGCCGTGCATCGGGAACCTCGTACATGGTGTCGCCCTGAATCGTTGTTTCGCAGGGAAGACAGCCAACTGCGAGCTCTGATGCGTCCAGTCCTACCCGGGACTTGAGCCACAGCCTGTCCTGCCCGACGAGGCAGATAAATGCGATCGGGGTATCACAAAGCTGAGCTGCCAACCGGACGATGTCGTCAAGAACGGGGTCTGCCGCGGTATTCAGCACCTCGTACTGCTCGAGGGCCTGGCTACGGAGCGCTTCGTCTTTGACTAAAAGAGCGTTCATCTTGCTTCTCGAATCCTAGGAGATAGGGATGGGTTCCGCACTGCTACTTTTGGTGTAGCAACTTGCGCGCTAAGGCTTTGGAAGTACACAGCATTCGCCTGTTTGGGCGGGTTCGTTTGCGCTTGCATCCAGGGCTACTTTCCAACTCCCATCGGCTACCTTTTTCCACACTGTCATGTAACGGCCGGTGATGACGACCGGCTGTCCGTTCTTATCCTTTGAGCGGCCCTCGTAGTGCCCCCAAGTGAATCCCATGTCGTTCGAAGGCCCCATCTGCGCTCCCTGAGGGACCCATGTGAGCTGATATTCCTTCGGGTCCCAATGGGCCTGTGCCGCAATTGCCGCGCGACCCATGGTCGCGGACTGACCGTTGTTCAGAGTGACGGCGTCGTCGGCAAACCACTCGGCGAAGGCTTTTCCACCTTCTGCGGCGACCGCCTGAGCGAATCGTCCCTCCAATTCCATGAGGACAATCACGCCTGGGGAGAGAGTCGGCTGGGTGAGCGGGCTAACGACAACCGGCTTCTGGGTCAAACCATCCAGCGAGACGGGGCCAGGAGTCGCCTGGGATTCCATTCGACAGGTCACCAGCAGCAGGAATGCCGCTGGCACCGCGCGCAGCGATATCGAGCCACGTCGTTTCAGCATGTACAGACCTCGGGTAAAAAAGCGCTTCGAACAACAAGAGCAAGCTAGCGCCGGCTCCCACGTTCCGGTGGGAGATTTTGCCCTCTTGCATTAGACGGAGCATGATCCCGGCCGAAACGCCACCTCTTCGGTGAAAGCTCTTTATACAGCAAAACCGGCCTGAGAACTCCTGTGGAGAAGTCAGGAACTTATTCTTCAGTACTCTCCCGGCTGATATGCTTTTCGCGAGATGACCCCCCGCAACTTGGAACGCACGCTAATTGCCGTTGCAGCGCTTCTGCTCGCCGCCGGTAGCCTTCTGCCAGTTCTGCATGTTATGCCTGTTGCGGGTATCGCGCTGCGCTGGCTTGGTATCGCTGCGCTGGTCTTCTTCGCTGTCCGCCGTCGCTCCATCACCCCGTGGATCTTTGTCGCCATGGTGGTAGGTGTTGAACTCGGATTCGATGCGCCGAGATTTGCGGTCCAGCTTCGTGTCTTTAGCGACATCTTCCTTCGCCTGATCAAGGCCATTGTGGCTCCGTTGATCTTCGCCACGCTGGTGACCGGAATCGCGGGTCATGGGGACCTGAAGGGCGTCGGCCGCATCGGCATCAAGAGCCTCGTTTATTTTGAGGTGGTTACGACGCTTGCGCTCTTTGTCGGGCTGGCCGCGATCAACATCAGCCGCGCTGGAGTGGGGCTTTCGGTTCGAGCATCGGCGGCGGAAGGAGCCGCTGTCGAAACGAATGCGCCTGCTGCTACCCACTGGCAGGATTTCATTCTTCACGTATTTCCCGAGAACATCGCCAAGTCGGTGGCGGACGGCCAGATTCTTCAGGTCGCGGTCTTCGCCGTCTTCTTCGGCATCGCTCTTGCTCTGTTGAGTGAGGCCAAGCGCGCTCCAATGCTGGGCCTGTGCGAGAGCCTGAGCGAGACGATGTTCAAGTTCACCAACATCGTCATGTACTTTGCGCCGGTCGCGGTGGGTGGGGCGATGGCGTACACGGTCGGCCATATGGGACTGGGTGTCATGGTCAACCTTGGCAAGCTGCTACTGACGGTTTATGGTGCGCTGCTGGCCTTTGGCCTTCTAGTGCTGCTTCCTGCAGCACTACTGTTCCGTGTCCCGGTAAGGCGCTTTCTTAGCGCAGTCGCTGAGCCTGCGACCATTGCGTTTGCTACTGCGGCCAGCGAGGCAGCTCTGCCTCGTGCCATGGAGGCTATGGAGGCGCTGGGAGTTCCGCGCCGTATTGTCGCCTTTGTTATCCCGGCCGGCTACAGCTTCAATCTGGATGGCTCGACGCTCTACCTGGCGGCGGCGAGCATCTTTGTCGCGCAGGCTGGCGGAATCCACATGTCGTTTGGTCAGCAGATCGTCATGATGCTGACGCTCATGCTGACGAGTAAGGGAGTTGCCGGCGTTCCGCGTGCTACGCTGGTCGTCCTTCTGGCTACGGCGAGCACCTTCGGGCTTCCTACGGAACCTATTTTCATCCTGCTGGGTATCGATGCTTTGAACGACATGGCGCGCACAACGGTGAATGTTGTGGGCAACTGCCTCGCTTCTGTTGTCGTCGCCAAATGGGAGGGCGAGTTCGATAAGGAGCCGGTCAGCGAGACGGTGCTTGAGGGGATGGCCGAGTAAAGCAAAGCAAGTCGCTGATAACGCAATCTTCATCGGGCAGCAATGTGGGCTGGTTGCTGCATCTCTTACGCTGCCCTACAATCAAATATTAAATCTCCAACGGCAATCGCCTTACCTCTGGCCCACCCCGCGGACTTCAAAAACGAATGATTAATCTTCCGATCCCCGAAGCCCTTACCTTCGACGACGTTCTTCTTGTACCCGCTTACAGCGAGGTCGTTCCCACCCAGGTCAGTACCCAGACCCAGCTGACACAGCGGATTGTGCTGAATACACCGCTTATGTCGGCGGCGATGGATACCGTCACCGAGTCTCGCCTTGCGATCGCAATGGCGCAGCAAGGAGGCTTGGGTGTCGTTCATCGCAACCTGACCATTGAGCAGCAGGCAGGCGAGATCGATAAGGTAAAACGTTCGGAGTCCGGCATGATTGTGGACCCGGTGACGATCGAGCCTGAGTATCCGATTGCCGCGGCGCTCGAGGTGATGCGGCGTTACAAGATCTCCGGTGTGCCGGTTACGAAGAACAAGAAACTCGTCGGCATTCTGACTAACCGCGACCTTCGCTTCGTCTCCCGGACTGATATCCCGATCTCGGATGTGATGACCAAGGAGAACCTGATCACGGTCCCGGTTGGAACGACGCTGGAGCAGGCTGAGTTGATCCTGCATAAGCATCGGGTGGAGAAGCTGCTGGTCGTGAACGACGAGTACGAGCTAAAGGGTCTCATCACGGTAAAGGACATTCAGAAGAAGCTGAAGTATCCCAACGCTTCCAAGGACTCTCAGGGCCGCTTGCGTGTTGCCGGAGCGATAGGGGCGACGGGAGATTTTCTGGAGCGAGCGGCTGAACTGATTAGGAACCGCGTTGATGCGCTCGCCATCGATTCTGCGCATGGGCACTCGTCGCGCGTGCTCGAGGCTGTCAGGGAGACCAAGCAACGTTTTCCCGAGATTGATGTCCTTGCCGGCAACGTTGCCACCTACGAGGGCGCGCTGGCGCTGATCAAGGCGGGAGCCGATGCGGTGAAGGTGGGCATCGGGCCGGGCTCGATCTGCACGACGCGCATGGTGACCGGGGCGGGAATGCCGCAGATCACTGCCATCTCTGAGGCCTATCGCGCGGGGCGGGAGAACAATATTTCGATCATCGCTGACGGCGGAATCAAATATTCAGGCGACATCACGAAGGCTATCGCTGCGGGAGCGTCGGTGGTGATGATGGGCTCGTTGTTTGCCGGTGTGGATGAGTCGCCGGGGGAGACGATCCTTTATCAGGGCCGCAGCTTCAAGGCTTATCGCGGCATGGGATCGTTGAGCGCGATGGCGCAGGGCTCGGGCGAGCGATATTTCCAGGGGAAGGATGATATTGCTGACGCGTCCACTGAGCGGCCGAACCTGACGGCGCGGGAGAACGGATCCTCGAACCGGCTGGCGAAGTTTGTACCTGAAGGCATCGAAGGCCGGGTGCCTCACCGCGGGCCGCTGGAGGGGATGGTCTACCAGCTTGTCGGGGGCCTGCGGTCGGGTATGGGCTACCTGGGTTGCGCCACGATTCAGGAGCTGCAGGAGAACGCCAAGTTCATCCGGATCTCAGGAGCTGGTCTCCGTGAGAGCCATGTGCATGACGTGATCATCACCCGCGAGGCGCCGAACTATCACGTGGAGTAGGTAGGGGGACCCCCCTCCCCTATTCTTTTGTTGCAAGTGATTTATTTTGTGATGTTTGGACGATTTCTGCGCAGCAAGATCCTGATTCCAGATCACTTAAGTATCAAAATATTGATTCGATTCAGGTTGTGTTCAGAAACGCTAAAAAGCCCCGGGCGGTTGCCGGGGCTTTTCTGACTCTTTTAAAGTATAGCGAATCGAAGGTAATTAATCGGCAACTATATTTCGTTTATTTTGAGTTGGTTACCCTGTCTTGGGGCTTGACAAGAATTTTGGGGTTCACAGGCGGAATGCGGGGGTTCCTCGACTTCGCTTCTCTCCGCTCGGAATGACACCTCAAAAAGTAGAACTTATTCGGTGCTGTACCACTGAGATTCGCGTTCGAGGACCATGGCGTCGAAGCGTTGGCGGATGTGGAAGCCTGTGTTTTGGTAGAGCGCTACGGCCGGGCGGTTGGCCTCGGTCACAGTGAGGGTAATGGCGGCTGTTCCGACCCGGGCGAGGCTGCGCATTACATGGCCCAGAAGGATCTGGCCGAGGCGGCGGCCACGATGTGATGGCGCGACGCAGAGCTGAGTGATGTGGGCGACGTCGGAGGCTACGCGGGAGCAGAGGACCATTCCAACGAGGGAGCCGGTGCTACGGTCGCGCAGCAGCCACGACTGCTCGGCTTCGAATACTCCGCAGCCGGGGAAGCGGACGATGTTATGAAGGAATCGCAGCGAGCCGTGTAGCGAACAGTACTGATCGTTAATCTTTGCATCAATATGACCGGCATATGAGGCGTGGATCAGCTCCGCGGCAACCTGATAGTAGATCGATGACCACGGGATAAGCTCAATGTCGCCGGTGGGGCGGAGACCATCGAGATTTTGCGCGGATGCTTGAAGGTCGTACTCCATGAATAGCCGGGGATGGGACTCAAACCCGGCGTCGAGAAAGCTGCGGTCGATCGATCCGGCGTTGTGCAGGAGAAGTTGAGATTCGATGCGTCCGATGTTGGGGGAGTTGAGCAGCAGTTCGATAAGCCGGTGCAAAAGGATTTCGGTGATTTGGGGACTCTGCTCCGGGTCACCGGCGAGTGCGAACGCATCGCCGACGACGGCCTTATGACCTTCGTATACGCAGAAGGTGTATCCGGTGATCTTTCCTCGATCAAGAGCGACGAAGCCGGGAAGGATACGCGAGTCGAGGTATTGCAGAAGGAGTTCGGTGGAGCTGTCGTAGTTCCAGCGTAGCCGCTGTTCCCATATGCGCGCCTCGGCTTCGAGCAGGGGGCGAAGCTGACGGGCGGAGAAGTGGCGCAGGTCGAGTAGCTCGAGTTGGGTCGCGACGGTCATCTCAAACTGTACTTACGCTTCAGCACGGCGCAAGGCTTCCGTAGAGAGTACCTAAATTTTTGAGATTAGGAGAGGCAATTGCGCTGCGGGACTCATTATGGTCAGGGCTGCGCGGCGACGCGATAGACCTCAAGTCCCTGAGAGTCATAGAGGAAGAGCGAACGATAGACGCGTCCGGCGAGGTAGTGCTCAAGTTCGGCGGAGTCGGCGGTGCGGATGACCAGGAGGTGCTCTTCGCGGGGAACTCCGTCCTTGCTGTAGTGAACCAGAGGCGAGTTGCGATAGAAGGCGAGGCCGTAGTCCATGTCGCGCTTGATGGATTCGACGGCGACCAATTTTACGTCCGGAGCCTCACGCTCCATCTGTTGGGCGAGGGGGCGTGCGGAGTAGTTAATGTCGAGGTCCTTGCCGTGGAATCCGAGAAGGAAGATGAGGGTGGCGATCACAGGAAGCAGGGTTGCGTTTGAGATCTGCGAGACTCCCCAGCGGCGAACGATGAAGAAGACCAGAGCGGCGAAGGCGATGGCTGCTGTGGCAGCGGAGATGAGCCACGTCGCGGAGGGAACCAAGGTCTCGTATTTCATGTGCTGCGGAGCGAGGGTGAGGACGAAGACCATGACGGCGCACATGGCGGCGTGCGCCCAGAGGAGCCAGGAAGTAAGTCCACGGCGGCGGATGCGGTTGAGATAGTCGGCCGCGAGGATGGTGAGCGGAGGGATGGAAGGGAGGATGTAGCCGGGAAGCTTCGAGCCCGAGAAGGAGAAGAAGACGATGGGGAAGAGCGCCCAGAGGACGAGGAACTCTGGGAAGGCGTCGCCGGCGCGGGTGTGGCCGAGGTAGCGCTGGGGGTTGTGCCGGACTTTCCATTCGGCTATGGAGACCTCGATGGAGTCGATGAGGGCGCGAACGGCGATGACGGTCCAGGGCATGAGGCCGAGAATCAGAACCGCGAAGTAATACCAGAAGGGCTGATGGTGCTGGTAGCGGTTGGTGGCGAAGCGCTCGAGGTTGTGCTCTTTGAAGAAGACGCGGAAGAAGGTGGGATTATGGCGCTGGACGGCGATGAACCAGGGAAGCACCATCGCGAGGTAGAGCGCTACTCCCGGCAGCCAGATGGTGCGGCGGAGGAGCGACCACTCACGGCGGAGGCCGGCGAAGAGAAGGATGATGGCCAGGGCGAGGAAGGGTGCGACGGGACCCTTTGCCAGGGTGGCGGCGGCTCCGAAGAAGTAGAGATCGAAGAGCCAGAACTTCTTGCCGGTCTCGTACCAGGCGTACCATCCGAGCATTCCGATGCAGAAGGGCGCGGCGAGCTGCATGTCGGTGGAGGCTCCGCGGGCGAAGCTGACGATGGCGACGCACGAGGCGGTGATGAGTGCGGCGTCGAGATGGCCGCCGGGCCGGAAACGACGCATATGCAGGAAGATAAGAATGATGAGGGCGAAGGTCGCGGAGGAGGAGGGCAGGCGGGCGGACCAGTCGGAGACACCGAACTCCTTGAAGAAGCCCATGGCTCGCCAGTAGTAGAGGGCGGGCTTCTCAAGCCAGGGCTGGCCGTAGAGGATGGGGGTTACGGTTCCACCGGCGAGGCAGTGGTAAGAGGCACGAAGATCGGAAAGCTTCAGGCTGCGAGGGACTACCTTGGCATTGACGGCGTGGCAGGCATCGGAATGGGCCTCCAGCATCTCGCGCGCGATCTGGGCATAGCGTGGCTCGTCGGCTCCGACGAGGCCGAGCTGATCGCCGCCGAAGGCGGGAACCAGGCCATAGAGCAGGAGGAAGCCGCTGACGAGGATGAGCAGGGCAAGTTCGCGGGGCGCAACGGCATCGGGATGGTTCCAAAGCCGGCGGAGCAAACCGGACGATGCGCGTTCATCCCTCGCACCGGTTCCGGCGGATTGTTGAAGATCAGTCATTTCGGACGAGGAGCGAGACAAGGCTAACAGAGTTCCGTTCGGAGTTGGCTCAGGATTCGCTCGGTGGCTTCGGTGAGCGGTCCGTCGACTGTACATCCGCTGGCACTACGATGGCCGCCGCCACCGAAGTTTTCGGCGATCTGCGCGACATTGACTTTGCCCTTGCTGCGAATACTGAGACGGTATTGATCGGTGGACGGAAGTTCTCGGAAGAAAACTGCAGATTCAACGCCGGCGATGCTGATGAGGTAGTTGACGACACCTTCGCAGTCTTCGGCTCCGGCGCCGGCGCGGTCCATGTCATTGGTCGTCACCCAGCTCCAGGCGAGCGGGCCCTCGGTCTGGAGGTTCGACAGTGCAGTTCCGAGAAGACGGATTTTGCTCTCAGGATTGGAGAAGTACAGGTCGCGGGCGATCTGGCTGGGGCTCGCACCGCGGGCGGCGAGATCATGCGCGAGGGCGAAGGTTTCAGCGTTGGTGCTGGAGTAGGTGAAGGAGCCGGTGTCGGAGAGGATAGCAGTGTAGAGGCAGGTCGCCATCGACGGGGTGATCTCGACGCCCGCGGCGAGGGCGATGCGGTAGACCATGGCTGCGACAGCGCAGGCATCCTCGTCGATCCAGTTGAGCATGCCGAACTCGCGTCCGCTGGCGTGGTGGTCGATGTTGATGAGGCAACGGCCGTCCAGACCGAGGAGACCGGTACGGGGAATCCCATCGCATTCGAGGAGGATGGCGGGGACGGAGAGGTCGGGCTCAATCTCGCGAGCATCGGGCACGAAATGGATGCGATCGAGCCCGGGTAGCGTGCGATAGATAAGGGGCGTCTCGTCGGCGAGGATGACGGCCGCTTCGCAGCCGAGCTGGTCGAGGATCTCAGCGAGTGCGAGGACGGAGCCAATGGCATCTCCGTCTGGCCGGGCGTGCGAGGTAATTAAAAAGCGGCGATGGGAGCGAAACGCGTCAACCAAGGCGGTGATTGCGGGATCGGCAGTCATGATTTAAGCGTCGCCTCAGAGGGCTGGGGCGATGCAGCATCCACAGGCCGTTTCTTTTCGCGTTTGCGCATACGGCCCAAAAGTTCTTCCATTCGTCCTGTCATTTTTTCAGAGCGGTCGATGGCGAAGGTGAGGTCGGGAACGTGACGGACTCCCATACGCTCGCGCAGCTGGGAACGGATGTAGGCGCGGGCGGTCATCAGGCCAAGGAGCGTGGACTGCTCTTCCTCCTCGTTGCCGTGGACGGCGACGTAGATGCGGGCTGACTTTCCTCCCGGGGCGAGAACGACATCGGTAACGTAGCTGGGCGCGATGCGGGGATCGGAGAGCTCGCCTTCGAGCATGGCACCGATCTCTTCGGAGAAGGTGTTCGCGACGCGGTTTCGGTGGTGCGCTCGGGCTCGTTGTTCTGGCATATGGAATTCCAGTCAGTGAACGGTAGAGGATATCAAACCCCTACTAATTCATCCTAATTTTACACAGTGGAAAAGCGGTGCGTTTCGGTGGATTTCAGGTCTCGTCGGGTAGGATTTCCGCCCAGGAATCAGTAATTTCGGCCCCAAGAGTGTGCGCAATGCGGTGGGCGGCGTTATCGATTTCCTGTAGCTGGCCGGAGAGGTAGCTGGAGGAGCTTGATATCACGGCGATTCCGAGGGTGGCGCGATTCCAGACTTCAGCGGAGTCCATTTCGGCGATGGCGAGGTTGAAAGCGTGTCGCAGACGGTCTTTGAGGGAGCGAACGACCTGCCTGCGGTCCTTGAGCGAGTGAGCGTGCGCGATCTGAATCTCGAGGATGAGCTTTGCGACTGGCACTGGTTGGCTGAACAAGCTGAGTCGGGAAGGGATGCCGGTACTGTTCTTAGAAGTGAGCCGTGAAGCCGAAGCCGGGTTCCCAAGTCCAGGTTTGCTGCAGGATGGTGAGATAGTTCTGGCCAAAGTCGGGGGCCTTGAAGAAAGTCTGGCGAAGCTGCGCGCGAACGCCGAAGTGTTCGGTGAGGTCTTTTTCGACGCCAACGGCATAGTAATAGGTCATGCGGGCCTGGGCTTTGAGGCCCTGTCCGCCACCCGGGGTGGGACGGAATGCTGTTGAACCGGCGCCCACGGCGATGAACGGTTTCGTTGTGAAGATCTCGTGTGGGGGATGGGCGACGTAGCCGAAGGAGTACTCGCTGGCGTTGGTCTGAGCGCCGCCGACGATGTACTGGGAGAAGTTCTGGGTGTAACGGGCGTAGGTGTAGTTGAACTCGAGGCCCATGTAAGGGGACTTGGTGTAGCGGAGGGTGACGAGCGCGCCGAAGGTGTTGCTGCCATCCTGGGTGAGCGTCACGCCTTGGTAGTTGGTTCCGGAGACAGCTTTGGTAAAGGAGCCTATGCCACTGGCTGCGAAGTCGAGCCGGGCAAGATGCTTATTGAGTTCGGTATTGCCGGTGGTGGCTTGCGCACGGGCAACCGGCGCTGCGGCGGTTGCAAATAGGCAAAGAACGAGGCTCCAGACACGCAGCGGGCGAGACACAATCGACATCAGCAACGAACTCCCTTGGGGGCAAAAAGTATGCTCTTCCAGTCTACTCTGGATTGGCGAGGGCGTGTTTTCGCGGTATGGGAACGGACGAAGTGCAGGTCAGGGTTCGACCAGAAGGACGAGGTCTTCGACAGCACGGACGTGGACGATGTCACCCGGGCCGGGGCAGGAGGGAATTGGGGCGACGAGGCGTGCCTGCCAGAGTTCTCCACGGATCTCGACTTGTCCTATTGGCGCGAGCGGGGTGCGGACGATGGCTGCTGCGCCGATCATGGCCTGTGGTCCGGTGAGGACTTTGTTGCGGCGTGCGCGGAGAGCGATCCAGGCTAGGCCGAAGGAGATGATTCCGAAGCCGAGGCCGGTGGCGACGGCTGTAGAGGGGTGGACGCGCTGCTCGGCGATGGGGCCATCGACGAGGGTGGCGAGGCCAAAGATCAGCGCGAGGGTTCCGGCGAGGGCGAGGGCACCGTGGCTGGGGAACTTGGCTTCAAGAACGATGAGGGCGATGGCGGCCAGCAGGAGGAAGACCGCGGTGTGATGGATGGGAAGCAGGTTGAGGCCGAAGAGAGCGAGCAGAACGAGAAGAGTTCCAATCGAGCCAGGGACGATGGTTCCGGGGACGTTGAACTCAAGGTAGATGAGCAGGGCGCCGAGAACCAAGACGAGGACTGCGAGGTCGGGATTGGCGAGGCGGCCAAGGAGTCGCTCGCGCAGGGATGGTTCGAGATGGATGATGGGCGCGCCGGCCAGGTGGAGGGTTTGAGTCGAGCCGTCGAAGCGGTGGATCTGGCGTCCGTCGAGGGTGCGGAGCAGAGCGGCGTCGTCGGGTGCGATGAGATCGATAAGGTTGAGCTTGAGAGCCTCGTCGTCGCTGTAGGACTTTGAGTTGCGGACGGCGTCTTCGGCGGCCTGTAGATTGCGCCCGCGGCGTGAGGTGTAGGAGCGGAGGAAGGCCGTGGCGTCGTTCTCAATTTTTTGCTTCAGGACGGGGTCAAGCTCGCGGCCTTCGATGATGGGGTGTGCGGCTCCGGCGTTGGTTCCGGGAGCCATGGCAGCGACGTCGGCTGCTTCAAGAAGGAAGAACCCGGCGGAGCCGGCGCGGCTGCCAGCTGGAGAGATATAGATGATGACCGGAACAGGTGAGCGCTCGATGGCCTGGACCATGGAGCGGGTGGAATCGAGGAGGCCGCCGGGTGTGCCGAGGGAGATGAGAACGGCGGTTGCTCCGCGGCGGGCGGCCTCGGCGAGGCCACGCTCAAGGTAGCCAGCGGAGATGGGCTGGATTGTGTCGTGGATGCTGAGTTTCAGGACTGGGGCTGGCTGTTGGGCGAGCGCGGGGAAGGTGAGGAGAAGGAGTATGGTGCAGGCTACGGCGGATGAGAAGCAGGTCCCTCCACTCCGCGCTCCGCGCTTCGGTCGGGATGACACATTTTTGGCTTTGATATTGCTGAGCGACGAGATGCAGCGGCAGTTGGAAAAACGGTTCATGGGAGGGATTGTCCACGAGCGGCGAGGGCCTGCTTCATGCCGAGGGCGGCGGTGTTGTTGGGTTCGAGCTTGAGAGCGCGGCCGACATCAGCGGCGGATGCGTCAGCCTGATTGTCGTTGAGTTCAAGGCGAGCGAGGACGAGATATGCCTGTGCGTTGGGACTGAGCTTGATGGATGCCTGTGCCTCGGTGCGAGCGCCGGCGGTGTCGCCGCTCTGCTCGCGGACCTGGGCAAGTCCGGCGTGGGCTTCGGCAGAGTTGGGATTGGCGGTGAGCGCGGACTGAAACTCCTGCTCAGCCTCGGGGATGAGGCCCTGCGCGAGGTAGTCGCGGCCAAGCTGGAGATATTGCGTGGCCTGCTCGGCAGGCGGAAGGGTAGCCATGCGAGCGGCACGCATCTGGTCGAGTTGGAAGGCGGCCTGACGGAAAGAGGCCTCGGAGTAGGTGCGCCGAATGCGTTCGAGTGGCTCGAACTCAGAGGCTGGCCGTGCCGGTGTCTGTGGTTTTGGGAGTGCGGAGTTGGCCGGGACAGAAGCAGGGGCGGCAGGCTGCGTGGCAGGTGTTTGACTAACGGGGCGTCCGAAGGCGATGAGCGCCTTTAGTTCGGGAGCTTCGGGATCGTTGGGCCGGAGCTTGAGGGTTTGATCGATCTCGCGCATGGCTCCAGTGACGTCGTTGTGACGGTATAGAGAGACGGCGAGATTGTAGTGATAGTCGGCGTCGTTGGGGTCGGCGGCGAGAGCGCGCTGGAAGAGAGCAGTGGCGTTGTGCCCCTGCCGGCTGGAGGCGACGGCCTGGTTGTTGACCACCTCCGGAAGAGGAAGCCTGCTGGCGACGAATGCGAAGGCTTTTTCGGCTTCGGCATATCGGCCGGAGTTGAAGCGCGAGAGGCCAAGATAGAAGTTGGCTTCAAGCGCGCGACGGTCGGTTGGGGGAATGCGCGAGAGTGTGGTGGCGGCGTGATCGTAGTCCCGCTGGGCGTACTGGGTTTTGCCAAGGGCGAGGAGTGCGGCGGTGTAGGAGGGAGCTTCCTGGACAGCGAGCCTGAAGACGCTTGATCCGTTCCTGCGGCGTAGTGGCGGAGATGCCGCGGATGTAGTTTTCGAAGGCACTGAGTTTGACCTGGCCGGGAGCCGCGAGGAAGGTCTGCTGGGCGACGTTGAAGTGCGGATCGACCTGGCGGGCGATCTTCCAGGCGAGAGCGTTCTGAACGTCAAAGAGGCGAGGGAGTTCGCTTGAGTCCTCGATGGGAGAGGACATGCGGAGGTTGTTGACCTCGAGAACCTGTGTCTGAACGGAGATGCGGCCGTTGGCGATGTTGTAGCTGCCGATGACGACGAAGTTGGCGTCGAGCGTCTGGGCGATGCGGATGGTGGTGGCGCGGGTGGGGCGGAAGTCGGATGGGAAGCCGAGATGGTCGAGCGCATACTGGCGGTCGTCGCGCGAGATGGTGAGGAAGCCGGCGGAGTTTAGGCGCTGATTGAGGGTGTCGGGGAAGGATTCGCCGATCCAGGCGAGGTCGGGCTGGCCGGAGCGGTTGTCGAAGGGAAGCACGAGTACGACTCGGCCTGCGGGGGCAGATGGGTCAGGGCTTTGCGCGGGAAAAGCGAGGGCGGAGATTGCCGTGGCAAACAGAATAACGGCGATGGATATGTTGATGCGAAGTGGAAGGAGCCGTGGCACAGCTTGAGTATAGAGCTTGGTCGCGGCAAAGACGGACATCTGTACGATGCGAACCGATTGATGGGCTGATAACCTTCGCGTGCAGGTTATTGGCAGACAGGAGAATACGTGGTGATGATGCGTGGGATTTGTGTGGTTGCGGCCGCGGTGTTGGCGGTGACGGTTCAGGGAGGCGCTCAGCAGGCGGCGCAGCGCCACAAGGTGGTGGTTATTAGCCTGGATGCATTTGCTGCGGAGAGCCTGCACGATCCTCATCTTCCAGTGCCGACTCTGCAACGGATGATGCGGGAGGGCGCGTATGCGACGGCGATGCGGCCGATCAATCCGACGGTGACGTGGCCGAATCATACATCGATGGTCACGGGGGTGAACGCGAGCAAGCACCACGTGATTGCGAATGGGCTGATCGTGAACCAGCGAACAGACGCACCACCGAAGATTGAGGCGCACGCGCTCAAGGATCGACTGGTTGCAGTGCCGACGGTCTATGACGCTGCGCACAAGGCTGGACTGACGACGGCGGAGGTGGACTGGGTCGCAATCGAGAAGGCGGATGGAATTACGTGGCGCTTTACCGAGTACGGTGATTCGAAAGGGCCGATCGAGCATGACCTGATGGAGCAGGGCGTGCTGCAATCGGATGATCTAGCGCACTTCAACAAGCCCTCGCAGGCCTGGCGTGATCGCGTGTACACGCTGGCTGCTGCGGACATCATTAAGAAGCACCATCCTGACCTGATGCTGTTTCATCTGCTGGCGCTTGATGGGATCGAGCATCAGACGGGGTTTGGAAATGATTCGGGACGCGATGCGATTGCGTTTCTGGATGATCGCGTGAAGGAGATTGTCGAGGCGGTTCGTGATGCAGGAGATCTTGCGAACACGACGTTTCTAATTGTTTCGGATCATGGACAGCAGAGTTTGCGTAAGCAGATTCACTGCGATGTGATGTTGAAGCAGGCTGGATTCAACTTGCCGACGTCGTGCATTCCTGAAGGAGGGTTTGCGCTGGTGTACCAGAAAGGCGCTACCGGGGAATCGCGCGCGGCTTTGAAGGCTGTGTTTGCAGGTAAGCCTGGTGTACGTGCTGCGTTGTTTCCAGCGGATGCGGCTAAGGAGGGGTGGCCTACTCCGGAGCAGACGGATCAAGGGCCGGACCTGCTGGTGTATGCGGAGAATGGTTATGCGTTCTCCGGCGGCAAGACGGAGGATGCTGTAACGGAGACGAAGGAGATCGGGGCGCACGGTTATCCGAACACCGAGCCGTTGATGAAGGCGATCTTTATAGCTTCGGGTGCGGGGATCGCTAAGAAGGGCGAGATTGCGGAGTTCGATAACGTTGATGTGGCCGCGACGATTGCTCGGCTGCTGAATGTCCCTTTACCCGGTGCGGATGGAAAGGCGCTTACGCAGATTTTGACTGCGCCGGGAGCGAAGTAAGCTTTATCGCGGGGTTGGGGGAGTAACGAGGGACGCGCTGACTACTCGGGGGAAGTGGAGGACAGCGGCCCACTCGCCTTTGCGGCGCGCCTGCCAGACGATCTCTCCGTGTAGAAGCGCTGCCGCCTCGGAGGGGGAGAGGTCGTGGTGGAAGTCGAAATACTTTGTGTCGGATTTCTGATTGGCGCGGCCGAGGTTGAGGGTGTTGGCGGGCGGTTCCCACTTGGTGGAGAAGATGAGTGCGGTGTCGTAGGCACCGGGATCCTGTGCGGCCTTCTGCATCTGGTCGATGGCGAAGTTCTGGATGGAAACGGTCTTGACGGGACGACGGAGGTAGCCGAGTTCGGGGCGCGTTAGCTCAGCGGAGGCAGGCCATGCGGTGAGGACGGTGGCCTGCGGGTAGCGATGCTCGATGACGGAGATGGCCTGCTGGTGGAGGACGATCATGTCGCGATATGTAAGGTTGTCCTCGGGAGCGAAGGCGTAGGGTGGGTTGATCCAGATGCCAGCGAGGAAGGCGGCTCCGCTGAGTGCGGCGAGAAGCCACCACTTTTTTAGGTGCTGCTGCCACGTTGCTACGCATAGCAGCAAAATCAGCGGATACATGGGAAGCAGATAGCGAGTGAGCAGCGCGCCGCCGAGGACAGAAAAGGCGATCCAGTTGGCAGCGAGCACGACGGCGATCGCTGCGAGCGTGCGTTTGAAAAGACGCGGTGTGGGTTCGGTTCGGGCGGGAATGAAACACGCGGCGATGGCGCAGACAACCGGGACATACATGTTCATGTGGGTGAACAGGTGTAGGAGACGGTGCCAGAGTGAGAGCGCTATGCGATGTGCATCGAAGTTGGCGGTGGCGTTATAGCGCAGGTACTCCGGATTGCCGAAGATGAAGCCGGTCATGTGGCGGTGATAGGCGTACCAGGCGATGAGGGGAATCAGAGGGGAAAGAAGCGAGGCGATCCAAAGGCCATGGGCGCGACGTTGCGTGGAGTTCGTGCGCGTGCGGAAGAGTAAGAAGGCTTCGAAGCAGGCGAGCGCGAGCGGCGTGACGATAGCGGTCTCTTTGGAGAGGGCGGCGAAGGAGAAGAGTCCGGAGGCGAGGATCTGATTTTCGCCCTGAGGGTCAAAGTAGAGAGCGAGGCCCCAGAGCGTGAAGGCAGCTGCGAAGATGTCGGCGTGTGCCAGCGTGCTTTGCGCGAACCAGATGGGATAGAGCGCGGTGAGAAGGACAGTAGCGATGGCAGCAGGAATATTGAGAAGAGAGCGAGCGAGGCGAAAGACGGCGAGCAGCGCGGCTGCCGTGACCATGACGACGAGCGTGCGGGTTCCACTGACGACGAAACCCGAGAGGTGCCACCATGAGGCGAGGAGGATGGACGGGCAGCGGCGGGTGGGCGTTGGTGAGAGTGGTCTGCGGGATCAGAGAGCCGGTGCGGAAGAAGTCCCACGCGGCAGGGATGTAGTAGCCGGCCTCGTCCCAGAAGTAAGGCAGGCGAAGGAGCGTGATGTGAGAGAGGTAGACGGCGGCGAAGAACAGCGGATAAAGCATCCCGAGCGGGATGTCGGAGGGAGCGCGGCGGTTGCGTATGGCTGAAGGTCGCACGCGCTTGACTTTAATGGACGGGGCCGCCGGGCAGAGGAAGTTGCTGGTCGAGAGCGATGGGGCCGAAGGTCTGCTCGTATTGGGCGAGGTTGTGGGACAGCACGTTTACGAGCGCCTTTGCCTGCTGAGGACTGAGGTAGATGCCCTGGAAGTTTTTGACGCTGAGTTCGTCGGGCGAGTCCTGGCTCATGGTGCCGAAGACGAGCAGAAAGTCCCAGACGGACATGCGCACCTGGACACTGTTTGCATATCCGTCGCGATAATCGGCGGTGGTCGAGAGATTGAGTTTCGGCTCGGAGGAGGGCTTGGGCTGGCTCATTATGTCGCTTTCAAAAAAAGTTTGGTGCGAAAGGGGGGACTTGAACCCCCACGGGTTACCCCGCCAGATCCTAAGTCTGGTGCGTCTGCCAATTTCGCCACTTTCGCATTGGATCCATGTTGCTTATTTTTCAAAACTTGAAGACAATTCGAGACCTTCAGCCGTTTCCTTGCTCTAGCGTCAGTAACCGATTCGGTCGCCAACTGGTCAAACGTCGGGACTGCCCACAGCTTGCCGATTATGCTTCGGTGCTGAGAGGCCATATCGCATCGTCATCTGAATTGTAGCGTGATGCCATGAGGAACGCGACAGTCCAGCTAGAGGCGCCTGAGAGATACTGCTCGAGCGGCGCTGCTCAATGCCTTTTGTCTTTTGCCCTGCGAAGGCGACGGAGACTTCTTTAGAAGGCGTGGGAAGAGAAGCATCAAAAAGCAACTGGCCGCGTGTCTTGGTTGGCCGCTACTTGCTCTACACACTTCTATGTAAGAGCTGTCGGCATTTTGCTTGGAGTACTACCCCTTCTTGTGGGGTAACGGCAACTGCATGCGAATCATTGGTGCGAAATAACTGCTCGGACGTCGCGGTAGTAATTTTGCTCACTGCTCGCGATGAATTCTCCGCCATCAAGCGGTTTCTGGAGTGTTGCAGGCAATACTTTTGGAGCGGGCGCGGAAGGTGGTCTCTGTGATGGCTCAGAGCACCGTGGTTTTGCATACAACTAATCGGTGATTTCGATGTAGTGGGCACTCTCATATCTTTAGCTGTGTAAGTGTAACTACGCTTCAAAATGAGAGACTTTCCAACCAACCGACGACGTGCAAAGCAAAATGCATCTCGTGATCAATCTGCTTAAATACGCTGGCCCCCTCGAGGAAAAAATGTTCTGCTCGCTGAAGCAACTCCGATTTTTCGACCTCGCAAAATTTGATTTGTTAGCGCTCGCTGGCAATCGGCATCGTCGTGGTTATATCCGCATTCTTGCACTGGTTCTTGGCCTTATCTCGCTAAGCAACAGTTTGTCGGCTCAGACCCCGACCGCGGTCACCATGGATGCAGTGGCTGCAGGAGCAACGAGTGGGTCCATCGTCACCATGACGGCACATGTCCTCTCTGCTGGACAGCCTCTCACCGTGGGCACCGTGACATTTCGAGATACCTTTTCAGGCGCCGCCCAAATCCTTGGCACAGTTCAGGTGCAATCAGCGAATGGAACACCTGGTCTGGCTATTCTGAAGACGGGGGTTGGCGGAGCTGGAGCGCACTCCATTGTCGCCATCTATAAAGCTCCGAAGGGATATGCAAACAGTATTTCGGCTCCGGTTGCCCTGACCTTTCAGTTGCCCTACTCTTCGGCTACGTCCGTAGCAATCGCAGGGAGCGCGGGAACCTATACCCTGACTGGCACAGTGTCGGCGTTCGGACCCAGCCAGCCCTCCGGATCAATCATTTTTAAAAACCAGACAACGAATAGCGTCATCGCCACGGTGCCACTGGATTCTTCGACTGGAACTCAGGGATTTACTCCGCCCGCGCTTTATAAGATTCCAGTTTCGGACCCATGGAATACGAGCTCCGAAGGAACGCCCGCAAGCGGCGACTTCAATGGTGACGGTTATCCCGATTTTGCAATTCCCACGTCACTTGGTCCGATCATTATTATGCTTGGCCACGGTGACGGCACCTTCCAGCCTGGCACTAGCATTCAGGCTGCCCAGCCCTTCGGACTGGTTGTACGGGACTTCAATGGAGATGGAAATCAGGATATTGCCATTTCCAACAAAGGGACCTCGGGATCAGTTGCGATCTATATGGGCAATGGAGACGGCACCTTCACCGCCGGAGAGGTCTATCCTGCGGCACCAGGCGGGCTTTATCAGATTTTGCAGTCCGGAGACTTCAATGTTGACGGCATTGCGGATCTGGTCGTATCCGATAGCCTGCACGATCAGGTAGCTGTACTGCTTGGCAATGGAGATGGAACATTTCAGGCCGCTAAGCTCTTTGCCACAACCTCCATTCCTTGGAACATTGCGGTCGGGGACGTCAACGGAGACGGGAATCCTGATTTGGCAATCGCTTCGGATGGCGAGGCCAACATTGCACTTCTGTTGGGCAATGGCGACGGAACCTTCCACAATGGAACTTTTCCTGTCGGAGGAGAAGCAGGACAAAACGCCTCCAGTGGTTCGGTGGGTTTTGCGGACTTCAATGGAGATGGGAAGCTGGATCTCGTCGCCAGCGAAGAATCGACCGACAAGGTCTTCATCTTTCTCGGTAACGGTGATGGAACTTTCCAGACCAAGCAAACCTACATTGTGAACCACGGACCCTACTTCATCACCGTGGGTGACTTCAATCAAGACGGCAAGAAGGACATCATCACCGCTAACGCGGAAGGCGAAAACATGGGAGTGCTTCTCGGAAACGGCGATGGCACATTCCAAACCGCAAAGACCTATCCGACTGGAGGTCCTGCCATCTATGCTGCTGTTCAAGACTTCAATGGCGACAATCAAGTTGATGCGGTGATCGTAACGAACAATGGTCTGCAGGTCTATCTGGCTGGTAATGCCCAGGCAGCTACATTCTCTCCTTTCACAGTCACTAGTTGCAGCACGCAATCAATCGTTGCTTCCTACGGTGGAGACACAAACTACTCAACCAGCACATCCCCGGTCGCCAGCGTCTCTCAAAACGGTGTGGCTACTACGATCAGCGTTGTCCAAACTCCTGAAAACGCAACTTACGGACAGACGGTTACGCTTACAGCGACCTTGACAGCTCAAGGCAGCGGCAGCCCATCATCAGACGGTATGACAGTCACGTTTTACGACGGGACAGTCAAGCTTGGTACGGGTTCATTGAGCAGCGGAATTGCCAGTCTCTCAGTGACATCGCTGATGCCGGGTCAGCATAGCTTCACGGCAGTCTTCGATGGAAACTGCTCTCTCACAGGAAGCACCAGCTCCGCTATCGTGGAGATCGTCGGCAAAGCAACTCCAGTCATCACCTGGCCCAATCCTGCTTCCATCCCGTACGGTACAGCTTTGACTCCAGCGCAGTTGAATGCGACTGCATCCGTGGCAGGTACGTTCAGCTATTCCCCCGCCGCAGGTGCATTCCCGGCCGCCGGAACGAGCAATCTGAGCGTGACATTTGCTCCTACCGACACTGACAACTATGAGACAACGACCGCAACAGTCCCGCTGACGGTCACCCAGGGGACCTTGGCTCTTACAGCGCAAAATGCAACGAGAACATATGGATCGGACAATCCGACCTTTAGCGGTTCCGTTACCGGGGCGCTGAACGGAGATGTCTTTTCCGAGGCCTTTACTACGTCAGCTACTACTACTTCTTCTCCTGGAAGCTACGCCATCGTTCCAAGCGCAACCGGGCCCGCTTTAGCGAACTACACCCAGACTGTAACGAATGGAACACTGACGATTACGCAGGCAGCTTCCGCAACATCGATTGTGCCAGGCGCAACGACAGTAAGTCAGGGAGATAGCCTGACGCTGACCGTGACGGTCACTCCTGCTACCACAGGAACGCCGACCGGATCGGTAAGTCTCTTCAACAATGGCAACCCACTTGGCACCGCTACACTAGCCAATGGAGTCGCAACCTACTCTGCAACCTCGCTGCCTCTCGGAAATGCTGTGATTACAGCTTCCTACAGTGGAGACGTGAACTTTAGCGCCAGCACCGCAACAGCAGTAACCGTTACGGTGGCGCAGAACGTCCTCACGATCAAGGCCTCTGAGGCAAGCCGAGTTTATGGTGCATCTAATCCAACGTTCGCGGGAACGGTCACCGGCGCAAAGAACGGGGATACATTCACCGAAACGTTTACGACCTCGGCTACGTCTACATCGGTTCCGGGAACATATGAGATTGTTCCAGCAGTTACTGGAAGCAATCTCACACAGTATCAGCAGTCAATAGTGAATGGGACCCTTACGATTACTAAAGCCTCAGTCACCAATTCGATCGGGCTTAGCGGCGCGGCAATCACACAGGGGCAAAATGAGACGGTGACGGCAACCGTCACTTCGTCCACGACAGGAACGCCGACTGGTTCGGTCACCTTCTTCAACAACGGCAACCAGTTGGGAACGGCGACTTTGGCCAACGGCAAAGCTACTTATTCGACTACGGCTCTGCCGGTTGGAAACAACGTGATTACTTTCACGTACGCTGGCGATGCGAACTTCAATGCAAATTTGGTCGCGCCATCCAGTGGAGCGAACACAGTTGTTGTCGCCGCTCCTACTCCGCTGGACTTTTCTTTCCAGGCTGTCAATGCCACCGGACTGACTGGGCGATATGGCCAGTCCATGGATGTGAAACTTCATGTTTCTCCCACGGCAGGTCAGTATCCCGGTGCGATTCAGTTCGCAATTTCCGGAACACCAACTGTACCCGCAACCTATACCTTCTCTCCGTCGACTATCGATGCCAGCGCGGGAGACAAAGACGTAACAATGACCATACAGTTCCAAGCCTCCGCGAGTGTAGATCACGCAGCTCCGCTGTCTGGACGGTTGATTCCCATAGCCTTCGCAACCCTCATTCTTCCGTGGGTCTCGGTAACCCGTATGCGAAAGTCAGGCCGCCGCTTGGGTCAGTCACTGGGACTCTCTGCGCTACTACTGGTTCTGTTCGGAGCCGCCGTAAGTATCTCCGGCTGCGGATCAGGCTCGGGAACGCCTAGCACCGTCACACCTACCCCCGTTACTTCGTCGATTGTTATCAATGCTACAAGCGGCACCGTCCAGCATGCGGTTACCGTTGCCGTCACGGTTCAGAAGTAAACCAAAGTTGTAACGAGCCCTGCGGCGTCCCGGTAATAACCAGGGACGCCGCAAGGCTCTTCCAATCAAGTCAGTAATTTGTGCGTCGGGCTCCTGAAAATGTAAGCCGTCCAACATAGCAGAGACCTGCTCTAGTAAATCGAACTGTCAAGGAAACCAGATGTCACTAGTCCACGAAAGGAAGCTACAGGCCTTGAACTATGACCCCTCCATTGCCCAGCCAGCGGAGGAACTCAGGCTAGCCGATATCTGGCGCTTCTTGCTTCGTCGCCGCTGGTGGATTACAGCCTTTGCCGTAGTGGGAGTGATCTGTGGCGTCGTAGTTGATCTTCGGCAGCCCAAGTTGTACACCGCGACGGTCACAGTAGAACTTAATAAGGATGCATCTTCAGGACTTGGAATTCAGGATCTCTCCGGACTAGCGTCTACGGTCGGAATCGGACAAGAGTTCATGACGGACATGCTGACGCACCAGGCAGTCCTGATGAATGACAATACGGCGCTGTCTGTGATCAATCATCTAGGTCTTATGCGAACGCGTCCCTACTCCGATGTACAGGGTGCCGGGGCGGTGTCATTGGACCAGGACTCTCAGGCGCGAGACAGGGCCCTTAGCATTTTTCGCAGTGGCTTGCGAGTCGCCGTCGTTAAAAACACGCGACTTCTGACCGTGTCATTTACCGATACCGATCCGCAAAGGGCAAGCCGGATCGCCAATGCTGTCGTCGAGGCCTATCTTACGAATCATACTGAAGCTCGTTATACAGCAACCTCAAAAGCTTCGGCGTGGTTAACGAATCAGCTTGAGGATCTGAAACGCAGAGTTGAGGAGAGTCACAAAAAAGTCAGTGCATACGAGCAAAGTACAGGTCTAGTAGGTACCCCTGCCTCCTCTGGTCGAGCTCAGACATCTGCTCCGGATTCGACAAGCGTCCCATACCAACGTTTGACGGCCCTGAACGCTGAACTAAGTCGCGCAGAAGTCGGCCGAATTGCCAAAGAAGCTATCTATCATCTGACGGAGACCGGAGACCCGGACGTAGTCCTTGGTGTTGGGCAAACCAGTCTCGCCGCCTCAGACGACGGAGCCAGTTCGATTGCTTCCAGCAGTAACGACATCCAGCTTCTTCAAAAGCTTCGTGAGCAGGAGGCGGCGCTTAAGGTCCAGCTTGCGGCGGATAAGGTCAGGTATGCAGCAAAGAATCCTGCGCTCCAGGAGATCAATAATAAGATCGATTCTCTCGAGCTGCAGATCAAGGACGAGCTCGGCCGAATCACGAAGGAAGCCAAAACTGATTTTGAGCTGGCTAAGGTAAACGAGGAGAAGCTTCGCAAAAGTGTCGATGACCAGCAACGTTCCGTAGCTGCATTAGGCAATAGTCTTGCCGCGCTTTCATTTCTTCAACAAGAAGAGAACACGAGCCGCGGTCTTTACCAGGACCTCTACAGTAGGCTCGAAGAAGCGAATGTTGCGGCAGGAGTGAGGTCTTCCGACATCGTAATCGTTGATCCTGCTCGCCCTCCCGGAAGGCATTCTTCGCCGGTGATGAAGATGAATCTAGCGGGTGGCCTCTTTTTAGGTTCCTTGATCGGGCTACTTGTCGCAGGCTTTCAGCATCTGCGAGATACCTCACTAAGCACGATTGAAGACTTCGAAGCCGTATGGGATTTTCCTCTTCTTGGCGTCGTCCGGCGCTTTGATGGCGGTCCTCGCGCAAAGCTTCGTCAAATGAGATCCAAGGTAGAGATACAGCCGCCGGTCGGGCGAGCATCAGAAACCGCGTGGCTTCTAACCTCACCTAAATCTGAGATCGCTGAATCTTATCGGAACATCCGAACCTCAATTTTGTTGTCAAACGTTGATCAAACGCCTCAGATCATTCTCGTCACGAGTCCTCTGAGCGGCGATGGCAAATCAACAACTGCCTATAATCTGGCAATTTCGTTCGGGGTGCAGGATAAGCGCGTTCTGTTGCTTGATGCTGACATGCGACGCCCCACAATCGGCCAAAAGACAAATTGTGAGGGTAAAAAGGGTCTAAGCGATCTGCTGGCAGGCAAGTTGCGCATCGAAGATGTCATCCAGCAGCATCCGGGTTTAGCAAACCTCTTTGTGCTCACCTCGGGCTCTATTCCACCGATGCCGGCTGAATTGCTTGCCTCGGCGCGATTCGCTGAACTTATCAAGGAACTACGCGGAAAATTTGACTACATCGTAATCGACGCGCCGCCTGTACTACTTGTAACGGATCCGCTCCTCTTAGCTTATTCGGCTGACGGGATTGTCTTAGTAGTTCGTGCCGGCGTAACAACGAGACCGAGCTTAAAACGGCTCCGCGCAGCATTGCAAAGACCCAACATCAGGCCCTTGGGCTATGTCCTCAACGGATTCAAGGATGACTCCGAAGGATACGGATACGGGTACGGTGAGCAGAATAATAGCGGGTATTTTGACAATCGTCTGCAGGTGAGGACTTCACAATGATAACTACCCGCGGTACATCTCCGATCGTTGTGGCGCTTGCCTGTGCAGCGGCCCAGCTAATGCTGAATTGCCCTTGTAAGGCGCTACAGAGTTCACCGGTAATAAGCTCGAATCTTGAGCAAACCGCGGCCGTAACGTCTACCAGACGCCCGCTGACTTCCAATGGCGGACCCACCGTCTTGCCTGACGACTTTACCAAGCTTCATCTAGCGTCTGGTTATCAATTAGAGATGGAAGTATTTGGCGTGCCCGAGATGGGCTGCTCCTTAAGAGTGGACGACGACGGAAACGTGACAGTTCCCCTTGTTGGTTCAGTTCATATAGCAGGCGACACACTCGATGGCGCGGAGAAGGCAATTGGGCGTGAACTTGTCGCAAAGGAGTTGATTAACTCGCCGAACGTTCATCTAAAGATAACGGCCTTCGCGGCAGGGACAATCTCCGTCTCTGGAGAGGTGCAGAACCCCGGTAAGCTTCAATCCCTGTCCCCACGCAGTCTGTTATCGGTACTCGCTGATGCAGGGGGTGAAACTACGGCGGCAGATGGCCATGTAGAGATCCACCACCCCCTAGCTGATGGGACGGAAGAGGTTGCCACTGTCCGGTATATCTCCGGAAAGGATTCGCGAGAAGCGAACAAGGCGATCGTCTCGCCGGGGGACACGGTTTATGTCCCGCGTGCTGGAGTTGTCTATGTCCTCGGTGCGGTTAACCGACCTGGAGGGTATTTGATGGTGAGTGGAGGCGCGCTCGATCTTCCGCAGGCAGTCGGGCTGGCACTCGGAGTATCTCCCACGGGATCGTCGAAGTCTGTGATAGTTGTTCGGAAACATGGAGACGAAGTTGGAGAATACCATCTGCGTCTCGACGATATGCAGCGCGGCAAGAGCGAGATATTTGCGTTGAAAGACGGCGACATGGTTTATGTGCCTACTGACAAGCTGAAAGCCGCGCTGATCAACTCCTCTGCTGTACTCAGTGCTGCCGCATCAGCCACGATTGTGTCTACGGTGAAATAACGGAGCAAATGTGAAACGAGTCTTGCATGTAATGGGTAGCTTGGAGCGATCAGGAATGGAGACGATGCTCCTAAGTAGCGCCGATCAATGGCGCAGCTGCGGCTACGCATGCGATGTGCTCGCGACTAAGAACGATGTCGGACCTTTAGCGACACAGATGGTTCAGGCGGGGTATGGTGTATTCCATATTCCGTTTCGATCCAGCCGGCGCTATCTTCCGAACCGAAGACTCATTGGCGATTTTTTTCGCCTTTGCCGCTCCAGGCAGTACGAAATCGTCCACATTCACACAGAGGCGGCCACTCCAATATTTGCCATTTTGGCCAAGCTCGCCGGTGTCCGACATCTAGTTCTCACGGTTCACAACACTTTCCTGTTTGAAGGATTTCTTCAAGTTCGAAAGAAACTTGAACGAAAGGTCATTCGTGGACTCGGCGGCCGCTATGGAATGGTGAGCGATGCGGTCATGGACTGCGAAAAGGCTAGATTCAAGAACCATGGCGTCAGATTATGGAATTGGTTGGACACAGATTATTTTCGTCCACCTAGTTCGCGAGAACGCCAGCTTGCAAGGAAGACACTGGGATGTTCAGAGAAGCAGTTTGTTTTGGTGTCTGTGGCCAATTGTAATCATGCCAAAAATCACTCTGTCCTGCTCCACTCTCTTAAGAAGATCAACGCTGAGTTTCCATTCTTGTATCTACACGTTGGCAAAGAAGAGGACGGCCGCCCCGAATTGAGTTTGGCAAATCGGCTTGGCCTCGATAATGAAGTTCGCTTTGTTGGATCGCAACCCGATCCAAGACTCTACTTTTGGGCGGCAGACGCGTTTGTGATGCCCTCACTCCACGAAGGATTGGCAATATCTCCACTTGAAGCTATTGCTGCGGGCTGTCCAGCCGTTCTTGCTGAGGTGAGTGGCCTCAAGGAGATTGCAGAGATCACGCGATGGACTGTTCGAGTTGCTCCAGAAGAACAATCGCTCGCTACAGGGTTACTTCAAGTGGCAACTCTGTCAGAAGATGTGCGCCGCGGCCGAGCCTTGGAAGATAGTGCTCGTGTCAGTGAAGTATTTTCCATGCGGCGCGGGGTTGAGATGATGATTAGAGACCTGTATACACATGGTTCCTCTAATCAGGCCACTCTGAAAACAGCGATCCAGGAGCTCTCATGAAGATCGCTATGTGTGCTCCTGCGGATCTTTTTTCCCTCGCCCGCTTTTGCGGAAAAGATCCGAACGGAATTGCTCCAGGCCTTGGCAGCACGGCTACGACACCTTTAATTAAGGAGTTGTTGCGCCGAGGCCATGAGGTAACACTATTCACGTTAAGCAACGGTCTCAAAAGAGAGGCAATTTATAAGTGGGATTCGCTCCGGGTGTTTGTCGGGCCTAGCCGCCAATATGGCGCAGCACGAAACCTCTACAAGCCAGAGGTATCCTATCTTCGTAAAACGATCTCTCAAGAGCGGCCGGCTTTTGTGCATGCTCACTGGACTTACGAATTCGCACTTGGCGCGATGATCCCAGGGATTCCCTTGCTGACCACAATTCACGATCTTCCGTGGAATGTGCTTCGATATTTTCGCGATCGCAGCCGTGCAATTCGCCTATTGATTGCCTATTCGGTTGCGTTGCGTTGCCATCGATTCACTGCGGTCTCTGAAGATGCTGCAAGTCACTTCAGAAGATATTTGAAGCCAGGCGCCCATATTGATGTCATCCCGAATTTCGTGAGCGACGATATCTTCGCCATTAACGGGCCGGCCGCTCCCGGCCGCCCCTTTACTTTTGGAACAGTCTTACAAGGGTGGTCGAGAAGAAAGAACGCATCAGCCGCTCTTAGTGCTTTTCAACAGGTTCTCGCGCATGAACCCAACTCCAGGCTAGTCGTCGTAGGAGCAGACTATGAAGCCGACGGTCCAGCTCATCGTTGGGCGCGCCAGCGGGGGTTGGATCGCTGCGTATCATTCGTTGGCTTGCTCCCGTATAACCAGATGCTCAATTTCGTACGCGAGCAGGTGGATGTTGTCGTCCACCCCTCGCTCGATGAGGCGCTATCGATGACTGTGCTTGAAAGTATGGCGCTGGGGAAACCAGTTATCGCTGGTCGCTCTACTCCGGGCATACGTCAGACTCTTCAGAACGGTGAAGGAGGGATCATGACTGACGTGCGGGATCCGTCTGCAATCGCAGATGCGATGCGCCAGCTCCTTTCTCGACCCGAATGCCGCCAGAACATCGCTACGAATGCACACAAGATTGCCATCTCGACCTATAGAAAGGACGTAATCGTTCCGCAGTACGAAGCCGTGTACAGAGAGCTGGCGGGCTGATGATTAGATACTTTTCCACGTGGCTCGCAGCCTTACGGAGACGGAAATGATTGGTGGACTGATCGCGGTCTTAGGTGCCGCATTAGTTTGTGCTTTCATCTATATGGCTTCCCGAAGCGTGGTCTTCGGGTGGCACTGCCTGCTCGTAGCCAACCTTTTGTACGTAGCGTTTGGCTCGAATCAAATTATGCTAGGCAGTCTGCATTTGGATGTTGTCGACATGGCTAGCCTCGTGCTGTTGGGTGCGGGCGTAATACGATCCTTCAATCGGATCAATCTGCCTGGAAATGCCAGAATCGTTAGTCTGGCGTATCTTCTTGTCTTCGGCTTTAGTCTGCTGCGTGGTATTGAGGCGTTTGGGGTTCAGCAGGCGAGCAACCAGGCTCGTGGGTTGGTCGGAGAGGTGTTGGCGATGCTCTATTTCTTCACATCGCCAACTGATCCTGAAACGATCAAGAAGATTCTCGTAGCTTACCTACGTTTCGGCGCTGCTCTCATTGTTGTAGCGATCCTTCACTATGCAGGAATGAGCATTGGCATGACCGCGGTCGACGAAAAAGATCGTGCTCTGCCGTCCGCTTCGGGAGAGGCAATAGCCCTCTGTTTCTTCATCGGACTCGGGTGGATGACCTACCGCCGCTCCTCCCGAAACCTACGCTGGTTCTTGCCCGTTTTCGCCGGTATGGCAGTTGTTCTTCAACATAGAACCGTTTGGACAGTCATGGCGGTTTGCAGTGTCATGATCATGCTGATCGATGCGAAGCTGGTTCGTCGGCTTGTTCCACTCGCAGTTGCGACATCTGCATTAGCTATCGGCCTGGCCGTCTTTATCTACGGAACAAAGGGAGAAGCAACAACTCAGTTTGAGGACAGCGTTACGAACTCCGGGACATGGTTGTGGAGAGTCGAAGCCTGGCAGAACTCGCTCCATGATGACGACCAGACCATATATTCAATTCTGTTGGGCCAACCGATTGGCAAAGCTTTCGTCCGTTTTGACAGTGATTCGGGCGGATATCAAGAAGTGCCGCCTCACAGTGAATATATCGTTCAATACCTGCGAGTTGGAGGTCTCGGGCTGGCGCTCTTTCTGCTCTTCTTGATAATGCCTTTGATCCGGTTAGTCTCGTTGCAGCGACGCGACCCTCTCGCACTGTTTCCCTCAACGTCTGTTTGGTGCCTCCTTGCAGCCGGTGCCATCGTGTATGGGATCACCTATGGCTTTGATGGTCCCACTATTGCTTTGGTAGGGCTTGCTAACGCGCTGCTTCTCTCCCTCCGATCCCGGTCCATTCAGCAGTCTCACGCGAGCGACGCTATGCATCTTCTGGAAGCTTCGAATCAGGTTCTCTCATGAACAACAGGGAAGGGAACAAGAAGATGCACATTGCGGTTTTGATGACCTGCTTCAACCGCAGACAAAAGACCCTTGAGGCACTCGCATCGCTTTCGGCACAGCGCTCAGTAGATCACCTCGAAGTGACTACTATTCTGGTCGATGACGGCAGCCAGGACGGCACGAGCGAGGTGGTAACAGAGCGCTTTCCGGGCGTTGTGCTGTTACAGGGGGACGGCTCGCTATTTTGGAATGGCGGAATGCGCAAGGCTTTCGAATATGCACTCAGCATAGGCTTTGACGGGTATCTCTGGTTCAACGACGATACGGTGCTCGATGAAGACGCCCTCCATCGGCTGATCGCATGTTCAGATAACGCATCTCTTTCGTCGGGGCCGGCGATCGTTGTAGGAAGTGTTCGCGATCCTCGAACTGGTGAAAGGAGCTATGGCGGAGTTACGAGACGAGTTTCAAAGCTTCGATTGGATTTTGTCCCAACATTACCGCATCAGCGAAATCCAGTTCCGTGTGACACGATGAATGGCAACTTCACCCTAATCCCCGCGCTCGTTGCAGGACAACTCGGCAATCTGGATAACGCCTTTCGTCATCAACTGGGAGACTTCGACTACGGCTTACGTGCGACGGCAGCGGGTATTCCAGTCATACTCGCTCCCGGCTATTATGGCTCCTGTTCGGATAATCCCCAGGCAGGAACGTGGAGAGATAGATCCATTTCTCTATCCAGACGTTGGCGTGATCTTTTGTCTCCAAAGGGAGCTCCGTTACGCGAATGGCTCCTCTATACACGTCGCCACTTTGGGTGGCGCTGGCCCCTGTATGCTCTCTCTCCTTACCTGAAAACGCTCCTCTCCGTTTCCTAAGCAAGCCACTACCCTTTAGGCATTTACGATGAAGTCTCATTCAAAGCGATTTGAAAGTCTCCAGGCAGGGCGTGGAATCGCGGCGATCGCCGTCGTTCTCCACCATGCAGCCGCTTACGCAGCAGATGGACGCTTCTGGGGAGATAAATCGTATGAAAGATACTTCGATTTCGGTGCATTGGGAGTCGAGTTCTTCTTCGTTCTGAGCGGCGTTGTCATTCTGATGGCGCATTGGAATGATCGAGGTCAGCCAAATGCTTACAGAAATTACGTCATCAGGCGGTTGCAAAGAATTTATCCGATATATTGGATCGTTCTAGCGGCCGCGATCGCTATTTTTTATCTCAGACCTACGCTAGGAGTTGGCTACGAAAGAGATGGGTGGGTGGTTTTGTCTTCGATCCTTCTCGTTCATGTGGGATCTGTTCAAACGATTCTGCTTGTAGCCTGGACTCTCTTTCACGAAATCCTGTTTTACATCCTGTTCGGCTTTGTCATTCTTTCCAGGAAAGTAGGATATGCGCTCCTTGCGTTATGGTTTGCTGCTTCGATGGGAGTAGCCATCCTTCCGGTCCGAAATGCCTTTGTAATGGAGTATCTGTCTCCTTTACATTTACTCTTCGCGCTCGGCATGTTGCTCAGCATCTTGATCAAACGGAAGATTCGCATAAAGCCTGGCGCATCTTTGATCCTCGGATCAGGCTCGCTAGTTTATGCAGTCTTCTGGACTGCCCGCCATGGCCTGCCGGATACGGCCTGCTCACTTATAGCGGGCATGGCATCCTTCTTTATTTTGTTGGATCTAATAACCCTTGAAGGTCAAGGTCGTCTACGCATTCCCATGTGGATGTCCTTTCTGGGAGAAGCATCCTACTCGATTTATCTAGTTCACTTTCCCATTCTCTCTGTCACCGCCCGAATATGTTTCTCCGCCTCGCAGAGAACGTTTATCCCTCTCTCGGTCTGGTTTATTCTCCAGTGCGTCTTTGCCACGGCGGTAGGGATTGCATTTCATCTCGCAGTCGAAAAGCCTTTACTTCGTGTATTTGCCGAGCCAAGTATGGCAGGTGCCGTTTCTGTACCCCGATAAAACTCGAGATCTTTATTTGCTCGATCTTCGCCTCTAGCTCAATAAGGCTACTTCTAGCAAATTAGTACCGTGACGATTGTGTAATTTCGTGAGCATGGTATAGACAAATTCCGTTGACGCTGCCGATGAAGCGGCAGTGATCAAAAAAGTCTATGCTTACTGCATGATTCTCACCCCGACCATGCTAGCGTGCTTCGGCCTGCTCGCCTCGATGGGTTGCGGCAATTCCAAAGCAGGTCAGAGCACTGCGAAGCAAATTCCAGGTGCGTTGCAACTTTCTCCTGCAAACGCCAATGTTTCTGCCGGAGCAAGCATTCGTCTCACCCTATTGAGCGGAGAGGCTGTTGTGTCGAATGCGGAGTGTGCCTGGAGTGCGTCTGACCCAACCATCCTGACATCCAAGGGAAATGGGGAATTCCTCGGGGTTGCAGCAGGCTCTACTGCAGTGAAGGTCGCATGTGAAGGTAAGAGCGCTTCCGCTTCGGTGCTTGTTACCTCCGCCGCTAATCCTTCCGCTATCAAGATCACTTCTGGTGGAGTTTACAGCGGTAATTGGACCAGTAAAGATCCCTCGGTTCCTGTCGTTACCATCATCACCAACGAACCCGTCACCATCAGGAACTCGACCGTCAGCGGTCCCGGAGAACTTATTGTCATCTACGGGAGTCACGAAGGGGCCGACGTTACTATCGATAACGTCACTGGGACAGCAACCGATCCCGGAATTGCAGGTAAGGCGAAGGGCAAGTTTGTCGATGCTCAGGTAGTCTCTCGCCTCTCGGTTACCCACTGCACACTGCATAAAGCAAGCTTTGGTGTCTACGTTGCCGCATCAACGCTTGAATCCATGTTGATTAAGGACAACATGGCCGATGATCTCGATGATCGGAAGAGTGACGGGAATGGCGGCTATCTCCTTAATCAGCGCACGCTCGGCCATTTCATTCAGTTAAATCGTGTGTCCCTTCCCAATGGCGGAGAAATCGCATGGAATCAGATGATCAATACGGACGGGGAGGCATCGACGGAGGACATCTTCAATTTTTACGAGAGTCGTGCGACACAGAATAAGGTTCTTCTAGTCCACGATAACTATCTTGAGGGAGCTTTCGCAGCAGGTCAGACCACTACATACACTGGTGGAGGCATTCAGTTTGACGGAGATTCCAATGAATCATCAATCGCCAATGGATTCATTAAAGTCTCCGACAATACGGTGGTCCATACAGCAGGGTTCGGTATCTCGATCGCCGCGGGTCACGATATCACGGTAACGCGAAACAGGATTGTTTCCTGCGGTAAGGACCGTACGGGAAAATGGATCGCTCGCCCCGACTCTACTGCACTTGGAATGTGGAACTACTATCAGACCACGCAGTACTTCAATAACTATATGGTCGATAATTCAGGTGGTCTTATCAGACCAGACGATCGTGAGAATCCCGTTCCTGGTGACGTCAGTGCTCCAAGCGCTTCTAAAGAACTCAACAATGTCATTGGCACGAATATCTTCGAGCAGCCTTGTCTTAGCAATGAAAAAGTACTACTAGCAGCAGAGGCAGCGGAGAAGACACGATGGCTTGCCTCTGTTTCTGTTGCCGGAGAAGCAATCGGAGACCAGCATTAAATGCACCCGTTGCCACTGCCATAGAGCAATCGGCATCCGCTTTGCTGTGCGTCATTCGTCTCTCGCCTTAGTGTGCGACGAAGTGTTGGAATCGATCTGGGATGAGAGTAGCGAGTTGCGGTGACCGGCGAAAGATCGGCCGCAAAAGGGGCTTCATGAAAGACGCGAAGCATAACAGAGTAACCACCACCGACACCCCGACGACTAGAACCAGCTTTTCCGCAGGAGGCAAAGGTGGCAGCAGCGAACTAGTCAGACGGGCGGCGACTGCTGACAGCAATGCCAACAAAGCCCCCGGCAATACGGTCGCAAACAAATCTCTCCAGCGTCCTTCTATCTCTCGGTTTGCGGCCTGAGTCAGAAGGGAAAAGCGAAACAGGTACACGGCCAGTACTACCCAGCTGAGCATCAGCACGGAGTGGCGCACTGCAGCCATATAGCAGATTACCGCCACCGCAACGGTAATAAATTGTCTCGAAAACTCTTTCTCTGGCTTGCCACGAGCCGTTAGTAGAGGCCCCGATAACGACATGATTGCATTTATAGGAATGGCAAGGACTAACGGCTGGAATAGTCCGATTGCGGCTCTCCATTTCTCGCCGTAGAGACCAAGAATGACAACATCTGGCACTGCAGCCATAGCGGCAAACATGGGAGCGAGAACCATAAATACAAGCCCTACTGCGGATGCATATACTTGCCGAAGCTTTACCTTATCGTTTTGTACACGCGAAAAACCTGGTAGAAGAATCTGCAGCAGGCTATATACGATCCCTTCCGCGGGCATCGCTGCCAATGAGAACGCCCTACTGTAATAACCAAGCGGTACCGGACCAGCAAATCGGCCTACGAAGGTATTATCCAAGTTCGTGATTCCCCAGTTGCATATGTTCGCTCCCAGTACGCCAGCGCCGAAACGCAACAGTCCTATGTAGCGTTTATCGACCAGAGGAACGAGCGAATGCCTCACCTTGGTATACAGAAATATGCTGCTCAAGAGTGATTGCAGCAGTAGAGCGACCACCAGACTCCATATGCCGAATCCGAACAATGCTAGCGGAATAGCGGTTCCAACATACGCAATCAGATACGTGATGATCGTAATTCCCTGAATCGTTCGCGCATCCTGTCTACGATTTAGCAGGGCGACTGACGTCGTGCCAAAGGCTTGGAAGACGATAAGCAGAGAGAACAACCGCAGGATCGGTAACACTTCGGGTTCATGGAAAAAAAGCGCGAGCCAAGGAGCGGTTGTCAGCAGAACAAGTCCCATCGCTATGCCCATCGCCATCTGGCACGTAAAGCAGAAGCGAATATCGCCGTTTTGAATTTCCTCCTTCTGCACGAGCGCAGAGGTAACGCCGACATTGGACAAGAGGTTTCCGAACCCGAAGACCAGCATGGCAACAGCTAGTTCGCCAAAAGGTCTGGGTCCTAACAAACGAGTTAGCAGGACGTTAACTCCGAATCCGAGTAGCATTCGCGTGAGAACCCCGGCGTAGTTCCAACGCAGGGCCAGACCCGTGGTTCGGGTGAGACTCACTTGGGCGGTCGCCATGCCTCCATTAGTACTAGATGTCAGCCGAGTAGACCGTTACCCAATCGGGTGATGGGTTTACCTCTCCAGGTGGGATACCTTGAGTGTGGCTGATTCAGCCTCCCTATTTCAGTGGATCCAGGAACACATATGGAGAGCGCCAATGCCGCGGCACGTTCCCGATACGAAGAGCTAGATTCTCTTCGTGGCGCTGCTGCAATGATGGTGGTCCTCAATCACTTCTTTCTCGCCTCGTACTCCACCGGGGGGATCGAGGACTACGTACGGCTTCTCGCCGACCCTCTTCAAAATGGACCCCTTGCCGTCGTCCTATTTTTTCTACTGAGTGGATTTGTTCTATCGATACCCGTATGGCGAGAGAAACCTCAGAACTATCGGGTTTTTATCATGCGACGAGTATGTCGAATCTATATTCCATATCTTTTTGCTTTGGCGCTAAGCGTATTAGCGTGCGCATTCTTTGTGAATCGCCCGGTACAGGGCCTCTCAGACTGGTTCTATAAAACTTGGACTGGTCCAGTTCAATGGGCGCTTGTTCTTAAACACATACTCTTTATAGGTCCAAGCTATAACGTCAGAGAGTTTAACACCGCATTCTGGACGCTCATTATCGAGATGCGGGTGTCCATCATCTTCCCGTTCTTTCTGCTGCTGATGCGGCGTTTATCTCTTTCCGGTTGCCTGATTCTTTGCCTTGTCTGCCAAATCATTGGCTCCGTCGCCGAAACTCATTGCCCGCCGCTTCAGATCATAGGTTGGACTAGCTTCTTCATCGCAGGTGCAATTGTTGCGAGGGAAGTAAATCGTGCTCACAGCCGATTGGCTGGCTTTTTTTCGCGTCGACTAACAGCACTTTTCTGCATCGCTCTCTTTCTCTTCGCCAATTACTTAACAAAAGGGCTGCGGGGTTGGGAGTCCGTGGCTCGCGGTCTCAGCATTGCAGGTGCTCTCGGAATGATTTGTGCGGCGGTTTATAACCGTGATCTCCGTATTCTCCTGCAGACCCGTGTCCTGCTCTTCTTCGGAAGAATCTCCTATAGTCTTTACCTGCTTCATGCAACGGTCCTGTACATCACTCTCCACCTCTTCTATGGAGCCCTGTCGAAACCGTTGCTCTTCCTGCTCTATCTTGCCGCGAGCACTATCGCCGCGGCCCTGTCTTATTCATTCATCGAGGTACCGGCTATTGAGCTTGGCCGACGTCTCACAAACTCCCGCCGTCGCGAACCACGCGTTGCGACGAGTAAGCCTCTGTCTCATGATTCCAGTGCAAACGCTTCGACAGCATGAAACTACCATTCATGAGGGGATAGCCGGATGGTTCGCAAAGCAAAAGTAGCGCTACTCACAAACTTTTTGCCGATCTATCGAGTTCCGCTCCTTGAGCACCTCTCTACGCATCTGAGCGGTTTGCGAATTTTTCTCTCCGTCAAAATGGAGAAGAATCGCAATTGGCCCGTTTATTGGGGCGGCCTCGATGTTCAGGTAAGCAGATCCCTGACAATCACACGCAATCGTCGCAGTTCACACGGGTATACCGATACGAACTATCTCCATATTCCTTATGACACGCTTCTTTCTTTATGGCGTTATCGTCCCGAAGTAGTGATCGCCGGCGAGATGGGAGCTCGCACTATGATGGCGAGAGTTTACAAGGTCATTCGTCCCGGAACTAAACTCATTATCTGGGCCACTCTGTCAGAGCACACCGAAGCAGGGACCAGCTTCGTGCGGCGGCTTGTAAGGCGTTGGCTTCTTCGCGGCGCAAACGCTATCTACGTTAACGGGGCCAGTGGTGCCCGTTATGTCAGATCTATGGGATACCGTGGTTCCCTAACTAGCGTGCCCTATGCCGCAGACAATCAGATGTTCGCAAATTCCGGCCCCCGTGTTCGTAGTGAAACTCTGCGGTTGCTCTACACCGGACAGATCGTCGAGCGCAAAGGCCTCAGCCCGTTCCTTGCATCCCTCGCGCAGTGGTGCCATGCGCACCCGCGACGCTCTATTTCTCTGTCCGTTGTTGGAAGCGGAGATATGCTCGACCAGATCAAAAAGGTGGAACTTCCGTTGAATCTTCAAGTGGAGTTCAAAGGCAACGTGCAGTTCGGTGATCTTCCGCGGCATTATCATGACGCTGACATGTACGTTTATCCCACCCTTGCAGATGAATGGGGCCTTGTCGTGAATGAAGCATTGAGCGCCGGCTTACCCGTTCTCGGTAGCCGTTACAGCCAGGCTGTAGAGGAACTTGTGCAGGAGGGTGTCACCGGCTGGCTCTTTACTCCAACTGATCCAGTAGATACTTACGCAGCGATCGACCGGGCATTATCAGCAGTTCCGTCTCTTGATGTAATGAGTTATCACGCAGTTGCTGCGGTTAAGGAACTGACCCAGCAGCAGGTCGCGGCGCGAATGGGCCAAACCGTCCGCGAGGTCTGCAACGCTTAGCTCTTTGTGCTAAACGTCCTCTTCAACGGACCCATGTCGGCAAGGCACCGTACTCCAATAAGCTTCCCATCGGTGCTTTCTCTTTCAGTTTCTTCTCAAGCTGCATTATCAGGCCGTTCGGAATTTCCCCTGACATGGGCATCGCGTATCCCCTGAACGATGACTCCCATGCCGAACCCGGCTCAATCTCTCTGGCTGATCTCGTATTGATCTGTGTGGGCGACTCATTCCCGCGCTGCGTCTCTTCCATACCCCAAAGGGTATACATGTCTCCATTGAGCGTCAGCTGCGGCTCATACCAGAGGTAAGGACCACCAGACAGGAAGCTAGCCACCAGACTGTAGGACGATATCGAGCATATTCGCAGGTCAGCCAGTGACATGAGGGCAAGGTCACTACATTCCGTCAGACCTTTTTGGCGGGCTTGACCTGGATTGAATCTTCGAACCGCCTCATCGTACTCAGGGCCGCCGCGATCAGTGAGGAAGTAAAACTGTACTGATTCGCCCAATTGCCTCAATAGGGCTTCGCACGCATTCAGGTACCATTCGCCTGGTATAAAAATGTTGAACTGACCACGCGCGCTTTCGCCTTCTTTTGGTTGGGCAAAATCACCCCCGAAGCGCATATGAACCGCGACAAAAAGCTTGCGCCGGTCCAGCTTCGAAAGTACCTGATATACATTTCTGCTTACATCACGGCTGTTGAGAAGCTTGGCCCAGAGCATTGGCCGAGCATTGTGTATAGAAGCATACCCTCCATACATCCCATCTACCGTTACGATAAATCGATCTTTTTGAAGCAACTGCTTTCGCTGAGCCCACGATTCGATCGCACGTCCAAAATCCAGTTCACCGGTCTCAAGGTAGTCACGTTCCGTAAATGCAAGATGAGGAAGGCGCACTAAGCAATCTTCCAAAAGAAAATCAATCCTGCTTGTCTCGAAGTTTCGATAGTACTTTCGCTTGTTTAGGCCCCACGATGGTCCAACCAGAGTTGCATTAAGCGCATGACTCGCAATCATGCCCTTTGCCCAAGGAAGAATCTCGTTTCCTAAGCCTTCGCCGCGTCTGCTGCTTCGGCGTGCGACCACGTATCTCATTTGACCCAATCCACCTCGATCGATTGACGCGAGCATACCATGTGCACTCCACTTCCACGTGCGAGCAAAAGTCGCATTTGTGCTTTTGTCGTCGCGCTCTACACTGTATGTATTGGTTCGAACGATCTACGATCTCAGGTCTTTCCGATCTCTGTCTGTCCTATTCCGCTACTCATGAAGATTATCGTCGCCCATAATCGTTATCAGTACTCTGGCGGCGAAGACACCGTGGTTGCAGAAGAAGTACGAATGTTGAGAGAGAGAGGCCATTCGGTTCACCTCTTTTCCGTCGATAACGACCATATCTCCGGGAGTTGGGCGCAGACACAAGCTGCGGTACGTTCCTTTTACTCCCGGCCGATCGCCAAACAGATATCTGATCTGCTCGAGTCATTCCGCCCCAATCTTCTGCACGTTCATAACTTCTTTCCGACGATGTCGCCGGCAATCTTCTTTGCTGCCAAGCGACATAACGTAGCAGTCGTTCAGACCCTCCACAACTATCGACTTCTATGTGCGGCCGCAACCTTCTTTCGCGATGGGCAGCCCTGTGAGGCATGCAGTCAAAGCCGTTCATTTCTGCCAGGAGTAATCGGGCGATGTTATCGAGGAAGCAGAATTGGCAGCGCCATTGTCGGGGCATCCACCTTCTCTCATCAGATGCTGGGAACGTGGACGCAACGAATCGACCGCTACATCGCGCTTACCCATTTTGCTGCTAATAAATTCAGCGAGTTCCGCCTACCGGCGGAAAAGATTCGTGTGAAGCCAAATTTCGTCCTCGATCGCGGCGTCGGTGCAGGACTGGGAGGATTCGCACTCTATGTAGGGCGACTGAGCGTTGAGAAGGGAATTGAGACGATTCTTGCCGCAGACGAGGCACATGTTCTTCCTCTGCCGGTCCACATCGTCGGCGATGGTCCTTTGCGTTCCCAAGTCGAACGAGCGTGCGCCCGCCCAGAATCTCGCCTCCGTTATCTTGGCCCTATGTCGCGGGAGCGGGTATTCGAGCAGATGCAAAACGCTGCTGTACTCCTTGCACCGTCTCTCTGGTATGAAGGATTGCCTATGACTATCGTTGAGGCGCTCTCATTTGGGCTTCCTGTCATCGCCTCTCGTATCGGAGGGATTCCGGAGATCATCGGTGATCGAGAGAGTGGGTTGCTGGTTGATCCAGGAAATGCTTCCGCACTGGTTGAGTCGCTGATTTCGCTCCTCGCGAAAAGCAACGATCTACTGTCGATGCGCCAAGCTGCTCGCCGCAGATTTGTCGAGCAGTACTCTGAAGAAAGAAATTACGAGCTCCTGATAGAAATCTATAACGAGTTGGTGAACGCACCGCTCTCGTCTGCTTCATAGTTCATCACATTTGATAATCCCACACAGGCTGTATGCGCGACCCTGTAGTGTTAGTTGTGTCACGCAGAATGGTGATAGTTCCTCCGCCTGTTGCATGTTGTTATGTTCAGGTGAGCAGAGGCTATATCCATACCTTTCGAGTTCTGGATACACCGATTGGATTGCTTACCATGACTGATGCCATCGATACGGTCAAACAGTGGTTGGATTCTGTCGGTAGGTGCAGACTAGTCACTTTCGCCAATGTGCATATGCTAGTCGAGGCTCGTCGCAAACCTGAGTTTGGGCAGATTCTTTGCCAAACCGATCTCAACTGCCCCGATGGCAGCCCGATTTCATGGATCGGTAACTGGCTCTATGGCAATCGAGTCTCCAAAATTTCTGGGCCTGACTTTATGCCGCTGTTCTGCGAGCATACGACCGGTCGAGGCTATCGCCACTTCCTTTATGGTGGTGCAGATGGAATCGGACAGAGAGCCGCAGACGAACTAAAGCGGCGTTTTCCCGATATTGAGATTGCCGGCCACTACACCCCACCATTTCGTCAGCTCACTCCCCAGGAAGATGAAAAGATCTGCAATCAGATCAAAGAAACGCACGCCGATATCATCTGGGTCGGGCTCGGCTGCCCTAAGCAGGAACAGTGGATCGTCGAGCATCGAGACTTGCTGAACGCCCGCGTTATCCTCGCTGTTGGCCAGGCCTTCGATATCCTTGCCGGGTCGAAAGCACGTGCTCCGCAATTATTTCAGAGGGTCGGAATGGAATGGGCCTATCGTTTGGTGCAGGAGCCCCGTCGCCTCTGGAGGAGATATCTCGTAACCAACACCCTATTTCTCACCTGGCTGCTCCGAGGCCTTATGCAAAGCGAAGTGGGTTTGGACCGCAGCGACCTGTAAAACCAGCCGCACATTCACAAGGCTAATAACGGAAGGCTGGGCGCCGATCCAAATGGCACCCTTGTCACTAGCGAATCATTCCCACTCGCTGGTTCTTTATCTTTGGAAACCATGTCACCTGAACCAATGCTGTGGTGTCCTGCTGTTGTCCAGTGCGATAGATCGGTGCCTTCCACCTCTCATACTGCATAGCGCCTTGCACCTCAATGTCTTTGTGTATGCGTTTGACGATGCTTATCGTAAACGCGTTCTGCGTGACACCATTTGTAATGAACCCGTCGAGCGTCTTTTTGGTAAGGTACTGAGCCTGAATCCATTCATTGCCTGAGAGGTGGTAGGTGAGCCATGCTTGTCCTCCCTTTGCCTGACGGCCCATCCAGTCGCCCATAATAAAGCCTTTGTTGGTATAGCCCTGCCGCTGCACCCCTTCCCAATACGTAAATTTTCCTTCGGTGCTGCGTGTGACAGGCTGATCCGTCGTCGCTCCTTCCACTCTTAGATCCAATCTGGGGGCACCCGGTATATGGGAAATATAGATGCCTGGGCGATAAGCCGCTCGGCGGGGAGCACTGATGGGTGTTACATCATCATGGGCAAGTGAATCGGCATAGAGAGTTACGAAATGTCGAAGGTAGGGTAGTCTCCATGAAAAATTGAAGTCGCTAAATCGCGCTCCTGGGTCTTCCCTTGAAGCTTTCTCCTCTCCGGTTGTGTCATTCACATCAAAAAAGCCTTTGATAAAGGTGTGAATGGTGACCGGCGAATGACCTGCTCCGCCCCAGATAATCGTTCGAGCGAAGCCGAATTCAAAATCCTTCGTCGGTTGGAAGGAAAACATCTCTGCATGTACCCAAGGGCTGTTCGGACTCGTATGTCCCTTTAGACTCCCAACGAAGAAGTCGTAGCGCATCGGCCCGAGCAGCTTCGAGATCAGGTATACATTCAACGGTTCTACCCGGTTTACACGAAACGAATAGATATTCTCTGCGTTATTTGTCCATGCCAGTGCGCCACCGACTGCGGGGCCAAGCCATGCGTCCGACTTTCCTCCGGAGATCTCATGTCCAAGAAGATGAAACGACGCCACCGCTTGCTGCAAGCGAAACGTATTCTGTGCCGGTATCGTGCCAGCCGGAATCGTTGCCTGCCGAGCATTCGGTCCATCGTAAGGGCCCACCATGTCCAGCATCGAAAGATCGTTCGCTAGTTGGGTCGAATATCCCTGGGCGCTCGGAGAGTGTTGAAACTCTCCGCGTATGTAGAGTGAAAATCGTCCATTTTCATTGAGGGTCGACGTCCCAGTAACATTATTGAAACCCTCTTGGTAGGGACGACCGTAGTCGTTGATGATTGTCTGCCCCAAGTGATAGCTATCACGCAATGGTGTGCCCGCGATTCCCATAAGGCGTGTGTACGCACTCTGAAGTCCGTAGACTCTGCCTCGAGGCGCGTCCGCGGGGATCTCGACTGCGAGCTCGCTTTCGACACTTGCGAGAATCTCTTTGGCCTCCTCTGGGCCGCCAAGAATCTCGGGACGAGACTTTTCCAGTGCATGAATCAGACTCAATCGCGTCCAAGGCCGCATATTGATAAACAGCGTGTTTACATACCCAAGCGAATACAGCCGAAGCATAGCTGGATAGATCCAGCTGTCGACCGGAATATACGCCGAACCCAGCGAGTAGGAGGCGCCTTCTTCCGTATGTCCGGAGGGGGGAGCTACGACCTCCGAGGCTGTTCCTCTGCTCGGAGTGTGCGCGCTCGATGCTTCATTGATCTCTACGCCTTCACTGCACGCTATGGCCGGAAATCCAACCAGACACAGACCAAGTAGGGCAAGCCGAATAGTCATATTCCTCGCTTCTCGGCTCGAACGCTGACTGCCGGATGAAAACTGGAACGGCCAAGTGATCGGCTATCCAATCTGCTTTGAATTAACCGTCCTTCATTGTGTTAAAGAAGAGGCCGTTTTCCCATACAACTTCAGGTTGATTCCCGCGCGCGGCGCACCGCGAGAAACTTGGTTCAACGCAACATAGTTTGCGAAAAACCATCTGCCTCGTCTTACAAGTCCGTAAAGGAGAATCATCGTCGTGAAGAGAGCCCTGATCACAGGAGTCACCGGGCAAGACGGAGCCTACCTGGCAGAGTTGCTTCTAGCCAAAGGCTACGAGGTGCATGGAATCAAAAGACGTAGCTCGCTGTTCAATACCAACCGAATCGACCACCTCTACGAAGATCCACAGGAACCAGATCCGCGCTTTGTTCTGCACTACGGCGACCTCACCGACTCTTCATCGCTCATTCACATCGTGCAGAAGGTGCAACCGGACGAGATCTATAACCTTGGAGCGCAGTCGCACGTCCAGGTCTCTTTCGAGCAACCTGAATACACCGCCGATACAGACGCCATCGGCCCTCTGCGTCTGCTCGAAGCGATCCGCATCCTCGGTCTTCAAGAGAAGACGAAGTTCTACCAGGCATCTACATCCGAACTCTACGGTCTGGTCCAAGAGATCCCACAACGGGAGACAACTCCCTTCTATCCGCGCTCTCCATATGCCGTCGCCAAACTCTATGCCTACTGGATATGCGTCAACTATCGCGAAGCTTACGGCATCTTTGCTTGTAATGGCATTCTCTTCAACCATGAATCGCCCATGCGCGGCGAAACCTTTGTAACCCGCAAGATCACCCGTGGGCTCTCTCGCATCAAGGTAGGTTTGCAAGAGACTCTTCATATGGGCAACCTTGACGCCATGCGTGACTGGGGTCACGCGCGGGATTACGTTGAGATGCAATGGCTTATGCTTCAGCAGGAGAGGCCGCAGGATTACGTTATCGCTACTGGACGGCAGTATAGTGTGCGCGAGTTTATTAACTGTTGTGCCGCCAGGCTGGGAATCGAACTGACCTGGGATGGAATCGGCGTGGGTGAGAGGGCGTTCGATCAGCATGGCAAGCTCGTCGTGGCTGTCGATCCACGTTACTTTCGCCCCACGGAGGTTGAGACATTGCTCGGAGATCCGACGAAGGCCCATCGTGAGCTGGGATGGAAACCTCGCACCAGCTTTGAGCAGCTTGTTGATGAGATGGTTTCAGCTGACCTGAAATCCGCGCAGCGCGACGCTTTGGTCCAAGAGCACGGTTTCGCTGCCTATAGCGTAAGAGAAAGCTGATGTCACGTCCGTGAATCACTACATTCGTTGCTCTTAGCGAACGACTGCACGAAAGTGGTACGAAACTGAAGCCAAAGTCACAGTAGCAAGTCTTCAAGATTGAATTACGATTCAAACACTTCACAGCAAGTAAGCGCTTGAAGGGATTCTAAAGATACCTGAAATTGCTATTCATGTGCCTCGAGTTTGAACGATGCAAGTGAGTAGTGAACGATGTCAGCACATCGGCATTAGAACACAAGGCTTGATTACCCTCGGAGGGTGAGTGTTACGCCAATTCTTAGCGTTGCTACTATACGTGTCGTTTGCAGGTACTGCGCTCCATGCTCAGGCGACCGCAACAGCTGAGCGCACGGCCCGTATTCAGGTTGGAGCCGGAGTGACGATGGTTGCACCCGACTACGAACCAAAGAATATCTTTGGATACTCCATTTATGGAGATTTTGATTTCACTAGACACATCGGCATCGAAGGTGCCATCCACAAGGCAACCGTGATTACCCCAACCGATATTGCGGAAAGCTCTTATCTGCTCGGACCGCGCTATGTCTTTACCAAGGGAAGGTTTCGTCCCTACGCCAAAGCACTTCTCGGAATAGGTACCTTCACCTTTCAGCCGGTCTACGTCACTTCGAAATCATCTTCTTCCTCGCACAAGATATATGCCTTTGGGGGCGGTGTCGATTACACGGGCAAACATCACGTGAATGTTCGCGTGATCGACATGGAGTATCAAGGATGGCCGTCATTTGGTTCCAGTGGTCTTACCCCGTTCGTCATCACTGCCGGTGCCGCTTACAACTTCTAGAAAAACGCAAGGAGCCAAGATGATAGCCCTCCCCAAACAATCCATTACGTGGGTGCTCGCCTTGTTCATCGCAACCACGTTCACGGCCTCGACGGCATTTGGTGTTCCTTTGCTGGGGAAGAAGAAGGGTGACAAGGATGTACTTCCGACGCGGAAGCTGACGGCGGGCCAGAATCAGTTGATCGACAAGTCGATCGCGCGTGAGAAGGAAGTGATCAAGACGGTCAAGGAGCGGGCTCCTCTGGTGGAGACGTATATCCAGAACATGCGTCCGGATGATCAGCTGGGCCAGGTTCCTGAGTCGGACCAGCATTTTTTGAGCCGCGTGGAGTTCGGCAAGGTTATTGGCGGAGATAACTATGAGGTCAACAAGTCGACCTCGGAGGGGACGTCGGGCAGCGGCAAGTTTGGATTTTTCAAGAACTCTCTGTCTGCGATCTCCGGCCTGGGCAGCAGCCTGCATCTGAGCTTCAACGAAGCCGGTTTCATCCAGATGGTACTGATGGACTCGAACGACTTCGACCGCCAGCACTACGCGTTCGGCTACGTGCGCAACGAGTTTCTGGGAACCACGCCGACGGCTGTGTTTGATGTCACGCCAAGCAACGGAAAGCGGGCTACGGGGCGCTTCTTCGGCCGCATCTGGATCGAGACGCGCGGCGGCAACGTCGTCCGCTTCAACGGGAACTTTGCCGGAACGGAGAAGGACTCCCGTGAGTACTACCACTTCGACAGCTGGCGCACGAACGTGCAACCTGACCTCTGGCTGCCGACCTCCTTCTATGTGGAAGAGAGCGACTCCAAGAGCGTCTCGCGCACCTTGAAGTTCAAGGCGATCAATCACATGTGGGGTTACGTGCTGAAGGCCCCGCCGAAAGAGGCCGAGAACACCTCGCTCGACGTTGTCGGAGCGACCGATGTCAGCAACGAGGCTCAGGACGTCAGCCCGCTCGGCGCACAGCGTGCCTGGGTTCAGCAGGCTGAAGACAACGTTGTAGAGCGGCTCTTCCAGGCCGGACTGCTTGACGCTCCCAGCGAGTTCGACAAGACCCTTGAGGCCCTGGCAGGCAACATCCTCGCCTATAACAACATCACCCTGTCGCGGCCGATTCGCTGCCGCACGCTGCTGACGGAGCCTCTGGAATCCATCGCCATCGGCAACACCATCATCCTCTCGAAGAGCCTGCTCGACACCACGGCGATCGTCAGTCAGGATGGCGCCCAGCAGATGGGCAACCTGAACGCTATTCTGGCCTTCCAGATCGCTCATATCATCCTGGCGCACCGTCTCGATACCAAGTACGCCTTCAACGACCGGCTGCTCTTCCCCACCACCTCGGTCTTCAATCGCATCCCCATGCACCACACCGATGCCGACAACACGGCCGCGGCCAAGAAGGCACTGGAACTGCTCAGCGCCAAGGAACTTGAGGGGGGTCAGCAGTACTTCGGCCTCTACCTGCAGCAGCTGCAGCAGAGGGTGAAGTCGCTCAAGGCCCTCAATGAGCCCATGATCGGAGACGGGCTGATCAAGAGCGACACCGACCAGACCTTCTGGCTCGCAGCCATGATGGGCAAAGCGCCGAAGCTCGACATGAAGGACCTCAAGCAGCAGGCCGCCATGCCGCTCTCAAGCTTCCTGCGCCGCGATCCCTGGACCGATCAGGTGATCACCCTGCATGCCGCCTACGAACCCCTGCTCTCCCCCGCCGACAAAATGCCCTTCGAAGTCGAGCCCGTCTACATCAAACTCGGATACTACAAAGCTCCCGCTGACACCGCCCCAGCCACCGGAGCCGCGCCTTCGTCTGTCGCATCCGTTGCCAATCAATAAATTTGTAAAATTAGATACGGTTCAATTGAAGGGCGCTCATTTAGTCATGACTGCGCGGCACAAAAATGGACGTGTACCGATGCAGTGCAATCATGAGTAGGAGATAGAATCCACTTCAAAGTCGGCTAAAAATGTTCCCGCGTTTGGTGTGTGTCTGCCATTTCCTTTGTGTAGTACTCGAGGCCTTGGCGTATGGGACGTGTCAAAGATGGAAGAATGATATGCCGACAAGTCAATGAGTTACTCCGAATGAACGTGCCTTCATTTTGGACTGCTCGATGAGCAATTCAACACAACTAGAAAAGCCGTGATTCTTAAATCTGATTAGACGCGGCTGAATTTTCAATGAGGCGGAGTGTGCCTCCTATTCGTCTTTAAATTATTCGAAGATGTCTGCGTGAGATTGTGACCGGCGGCAGCAGATTTTCGCTGAAGGGTCGTTGTTTTGCGATAGAGTGAAATTACGACGACTCATCCAGTCAATCTTCTTTATTGCCCGGTGGCCATGACGCCTCTTGGGATAATTCCTTTCTATTTTCAGCACAATCATGGTCGTCATCGCCTAGGGACTTGTAGTCCTCTGCTGATGGCGGCAATCGCAATTTCACCTTCAATGATTGAAATTTCATTTGGTACGAGGTGTCTGTTCGATGGGAATTACCAGGCGTGATTTTCTGATGCGAGTAGGGCAGGCTGGCGGTTACAGCGCTGCGTTCACAACCATGCAGTCGCTGGGGCTGATGCCGATGAAGGCGATTGAAGCCCAGCCGATTGCTGCGCCGGCGGGTGCGGGCAAGGGCGTGAAGATTGTTGTGCTCGGCGGCGGAGTTGGCGGGTTGGTGACGGCCTATGAGGCGAAAAAGCTGGGATATGACGTAACTCTGCTGGAGGCTCGGCACAGGCCCGGCGGCCGTGCCTGGAGCGCCCGCGGAGGAGATGTCGTAGAGTTTGTCGACGGCACAAAGCAGACGATCGCATGGAGCGACGGGCTGTATCAGAATATGGGACCGGCGCGACTGCCCTCGGTGCACACGACGATGCTCGGCTATTGTCGGGAGCTCAAAGTGCCTCTGGAGGTAGAGGTCAATACATCCCGCTCGACGCTGCTGCAGAATGACAAGGTAAATGGCGGCAAGCCGGTTCAACAGCGCAAGGCGATCAACGATACGCGTGGTCAGGTCAGCGAACTGCTGTCGAAAGCGATCGCCGGAGGCGCGCTGGATCAGGAGTTGAGCAAAGAGGACCGTCAGCGGATGATCGACGTGCTGAAGATCTATGGCCCGTTGGATAAAGAAGGCAAGTACAAGGGCTCGGATCGCTCCGAGATCAAGCGATATCCGGGGGCTGGTCCGCAGACGATGATCGTTGACGACCATACGCTGGGTGTACAGGAGTTGCTGGATGCGAACTTCTGGGGAGCCGAGCTGTACGAAGAGGCATGGGACTGGCAGGCGACGATGATGCAGCCGGTGAACGGCATGCAGCAGATCTCGAATGCTCTTGCCAAGGCGCTAGGCTCGGTTGTGGTGTATGACGCGCCCGTGGCCGAGATCGCGAAGACGGCGAAGGGCGTACGCGTGGGCTACAGCAAGGGCGGCGCAACGAAGTTCATCGAGGCTGACTATGCGGTCTGTGCGATGCCGCTGACCATCTTGAAGAAGATCAAGGCGGATCTTGATCCGGCACACCGTGGGGCGGTGGATCGCGGCGCTATGGCGTATCGCGGATCATTCAAGATTCCGTGGGAGTCGCGACGCTTCTGGGAGACGGACTACAACATCTACGGCGGCCTGTCGTTTCTGGCGAGCGGACCGAGCCCTGTGTGGTATCCGAGCTGCAATCTCTTCTCTGATCGCGGCATTATTGTCTCCGGGCTACATGGACGAGACGAATGGGGGGTTCGACAAGTTGACGATGGACCAGAAGTTCGAGGCCTCGCGGGCGTCGATCGAAAAGCTGCACCCTGGGCACGGCAAGGAGTTGGAGAAGCCGGTCTTCTGCGGGTGGAAGCACATCAAGTGGAACGAAGGTTCATGGATCGGCATGACGCCACAAGCGGACTACGACGTAATTACTGAGCCGGATGGACCGATCTACTTCGCCGGAGACCATACGAGTCATGTCGTCGGCTGGCAGGAGGGCGCGGCCCTTAGCGGAAGGCGTGCGGTGCAGATGATCAGCGATAAGGTGAAGGCGGCTCGGCTTGAGGGCAAGCACCGTGAGGCAGTTTCAGCTTAACCAACAAGTGAATGACAAGGAGATTGGGTTGATGAAAAAGAGCGTACTCGCGGTTGCAATGATGGTCGGATGCGCCATGTCGATGCAGGCGCAGAGCGGTGAGGTGGTTAAGCATATTCAGTCAGACAAGTCTCCTCTGGCCTCGGGCGTGTGGGTGGGAAGTACCTACTACATGAGCGGGAACCTGGCTTCGCCTGTGACGCCGGAGGATAAGGCCAAGGGTACACCGGCTGTCTACGGAGATACGAAGGCGCAGACGACAGTCGATCTTGACGAAGATCCAGGCTGGCGCTGAAGGAGCAGGGGCTGGATATGAAGGACGTTGTGAAGATGACGGTCTTCATGGCGGCCGATCCGGCCAAGGGAGGGAAGGCTGACGTCGATGGCATGAATGCCGGCTTCCGGGAGTTCTTCGGGACAGCGGCACAGCCGAACAAGCCTGCTCGTTCGACGGTAGTGGTGGCGGCGCTCGTGGTTCCGTGGGGGCTGCTGGAGATTGAAGTGATTGCCGCGAAGAGCAAGTAGGGAATTGGTAGGAAGTAAAAGGAGGGAGCCATTGGCTCCCTCCTTTTACTTCAGCGTTGTTCGAAGCGTTGCTATTTCTTTGCAACGTCAGAGTGGATCGCCGGTGTAGTGCTGAGTTCGCGCGCGCGTTGTTCGACCGCGCGCATCACGCGGAGAAGATTGCCACCGTAGATCTTCTTGATGTCGTCGGCGGAATAGCCCTTTTCAAGCAGCGCCCGCGTGAGTGCGGGGAACTTATCGTAGGAGCTGAGTTCGGCGGGAACGCAGGCGACGCCGTCGAAGTCTGTGCCGATGCCAACGTGGTCGATTCCGCCGATCTTGACAGCATGGTCGATCTGGTCGACTACGTCTGCGAGCGTAGCGGGTGGGAGCTTTTCAGTGAACTCGGCGCGAAGCTTGTCGATAGCGGCGCTCTTCTCGGCCGGATCTTCGATCTTCATCGCGGCCATATAACGATCACGCATGGAGGCCTGAAGTGGTTTCGATGCGTCGTTATAGCGCTGCGAGAGGTAGCCGCAGTCGAAGTTGATCTGCATAGACCCGCCCTTAGCTGCAAGCGCCTTGATCATCTCGTCGGTCATGTTACGGGTGTGGTTGGAGATGGCGCGGCAAGAGGAGTGCGAGGCGATGATGGGGGCTGAGGATGTTTCGAGTGCGTCCCAGAAGGTCTTGTCCGCGGTGTGGGAGATATCGACCATCATGCCAAGGCGGTTCATCTCGCGCACGACATCTTTGCCGAATGGCGTAAGGCCGTTGTGGTGTTCGACTTTCGGATTGTCAGCATCGCCCTGAGCGTCGGCCCAGCTGTTGGTATTGAAGTGGGTTAGGGTCATGTAGCGGATGCCGAGGGCGTAGTAGTCACGTAGAAGACGAAGCGAGTCTTCGATGGCGTGTCCACCCTCGATGCCCATCAGGGCGGCGATCTTATGCTGATTATGGGCGCGAACGATGTCGTCGGCGGTAGTGGCGAAGACGAACTCGTTGGGATGCGCGGCGATGACGTCGGTACGGACAGTGTCGATCATCTGCAAGGTGCGGTTAGCGGAGTGATTGCCGTTGACGTATTCGGCGCCAACGAAGACGGCAAAAAACTCAGCGCCGAGGAAACCCTTCATACGGGCGAGATCGGTTTGACCTTGTTTGTTGGGTGTGGCGATGTCATAGCCCGTCACCGTCAGCGAGGTAACGTCGTTGTGCGTGTCGATGAGGATGGCATCGCGGGTGATGCGGTCGACCTCGGCCTGGGTCACTTTGTGCTGCTGAGCAGCGAGAGGAAGGGTGCATAGAGCAAGTGTGGCTAGTGAGGATATACGTCGCGCTGTCAGCAAGGCGGAACCTTTCAGTATCGAGGAATGAATCGGACTCACTTCCACAATAAAGGTAAGAGCACGAGCACGTCAGGAAAGAAGTTCGAATGCCGTTACATATTTTTAGACTCCTTTCTTCTTCGCCCATAGAGATTTAGGCCGAAGTTCCACAGTGGTCGGTTAAAATTCTGTTGACACCCTATATTCCCTCAGCTAGCCTTGAACCCAACACCACAAAGGCTATTTCTCCACATCACTAGGCCAGCCGAGTACTCAAGGCCTCTACCATGAGGTGTATTTAGCTCCCTCCGTAGTGCGGTTATTGCAAACACGAACAGAGAAGCAATTAGCAGATCTGTCCCGTTTTTTGAAAGTCCAATTTGCCATTCGTCTAACTCCGGCGACGCAGTCGGAGAGCAGATTGTAGAGACCCTCGCCGCTATCTACAGCAGCTTCATAAACAGAAAAATCGATCCGGCGTGAAAAGCCTGACAGCAGAGGTGTATTTGCTGTCGCTTACTCATCGTCTGTCAGCTGACGCGGGAATCCTGTTCCTGCGCTGATCTGAAAGCTCTGTCTCCCACAGCCTGGACGCACAGGTTCGCAATCCACGTGTCTTTAAATCAAGGTTTTTCGATCACCGATGGAGGCCGTATATATGCGTTATTTTCGTGAGAAGGTTTTTAGCTCGCTCTTACTAGTCGTGATGTTGATGGCGGCAGTGACGGGTGCGATAGCTCAGTCGAACTATGGTGCGATACGCGGTCTTGTGGCAGATAGCCAGGGCGCCGGCATTGCAGGAGCCGCCGTCATTCTGATGTCAGAGGCGACAAAGATTACACGATCGACTGTGAGCAATGGATCGGGTGAGTATGTGTTCAGCGCCGTCAGTCCCGGTAAATATTCCGTTACGGTGACTAGCGAAGGATTCAAGCGATCAGAGGCCACCGGCATCGCAGTAGATTCCGGAAGCACCGTTGGGCATGACGTCAAGATGGAACTGGGTTCTACCAGCCAGAGCATTGAAGTCACGGCTGCTGAAGCTCTCGTGGACAATACGACTTCTTACAACGGTCAGACGATCGACTCACAGAAGCTGCAGAATCTGCCGAATCCAGGTCGGAATCCATTTCTGTTTTCAAAACTGGACACCAGCGTTACGCCGGTCGGCGACCCCCGTTTTGTGCGTTTTCAAGATCAGAGTGGCTCCTCGACGATCTCAATTGCCGGCGGCCCAATGAGTTCGAATAACTACTCAGTCGATGGCGTGCCCATTACAGACTTCAGCAATCGCGCTGTAATTATTCCGAGTATTGAAGCGGTTGAAGAGGTCAGGGTACAGGCCAACACGTACGACGCCGAGATTGGACGCACCAGCGGCGGAATGTTCAATACGACGCTGAAGTCCGGTTCGGGTGCGTTGCACGGTGTACTGCAGGGCGAGACGCGACAGACGAACTGGGGTGCAAATACGTTTTTCAACAACCGGAGTTCAGGCACGATCCAAGGGGTATTTTATCCACAGCTTCCTCGAGGTGCGGCAGAGTTCTACTCGTACGTGGGTAGTTTGTCTGGTCCTATACCTCTGCCAAAATGGCTTGGTGGTAAGGACAAAACCTTTTTCGCCATCACTGAAGAGGGATATCGGCAACGTTCGCCTTATGTGAACAGCACCCAGTTTGTGGTTCCGACGGAGCTTCAACGTAGTGGTGACTTCTCGCAGATTGGCTCCGTGGTGAATGGTACCTGCGCGAGCGGAGTTTGCATCAAGAATCTGGCTCTCTCGACGTCGACGAATCCTGTTTACTACGCCGGAAATAAGATTACGAACATCAATCCTATCGGTCAGGCTCTGATCAATTCGTTTCCCCATCCAAACACGAGCGTAACCGCCTTGGGCGCCGCGAACTACAACGGTTACGACACTCTCGGGGACCGCGCCGACGAGTTCAACGGCAAGTTAACGCACGAGTTTTTCAGCCGGTGGCTGGCAGACTTCTATTACCTTCACTACGGCAGCAAGGAGCCAGGTGGTAACCCGCTCGGGAATGTTGCCGGTTCTTCCGGTTCGTATTTGCTATACCGCAAGGTCGACGCCATGGGCATCTCAAACACGGTGACCGTGAACCCAACAACGGTGCTGACTGTTGGTTTCGGCTTCAACCGTTTTCCCAACGATACGCAGGACATCAGCAACGGCTTTGATCAAGCAACTCTTGGTTTCCCGGCCTACTACGTCAACGCGATGTCGAAGAAGTCGTTCCCCCGCCTTACCTTCGATAGCAGCCTTGTAAACGAAGGAACGTCGAACTCCGGCCCGGTGGTCTTCTTCTCGCGTAACTTTGTTGTCGGCGTAGCAAAGAGCTGGGGAAAGCACAGCTTCAAGGTTGGTTATAACTACCGGTCCATCAGCGAGACCTTCACAAGCTTGAGCGACACCTCTGGTACGTTCAACTTCAACGCGTTATCGGGCGCTGCGGCGGCCGATGTGCTTCAAGGCATCCCGACGACTGGTTCTTTGATCGTTCCTTCGCAGCTGGCTTACAACACGGCGTATCAGGCCGGCTACCTTCACGATGACTGGCGGGTCAGTCAGCGACTGACATTGAACCTTGGATTCCGCTATGAGTTTGAGCCCGGTATTCACGAGCGAAATAACAATATCTCAGTCGGATTTGATCGCAACGCTACCTATAACGCGCTCAATTCTGGCGTTCAGGCGAAAGGCGGCGTCGAGTTCGCAGGCCAAAACGGTTACGGCACAAACACCGGTAACATGGGCAGCAAGATCAATCCGCGCGGAGGCTTCGCGTATGCGGTCGACAGCAATACGGTTGTAAAGGGCGGTTACGGCGTGTTCTATGCGCCGCTCTACTACAGCAACAACAATGGATATGCTCCTGGCTATATTCTTACGAACTCGATTGCGACGCAGGCCATTGGAAATGCGTCCGTGACCTTGAGCAATCCGTACCCAGCGCTAAAGACACAGCCGACAGGCAATGCCAATGGCTATGGCACCAATATCGGTACCACGCTGTCACTGATCGATCAGAGCCGAAGGTCGCCGTTGTTCCAGTCGTATTCGCTGGAGGTAGAGCGCGAGTTCCCGCTGGGTATTGCGTTCAAGATGGGCTACGTTGGCGGTCATGGACGCAACCTGCCGAACAGCCTCAACATCAACCAGCTGCCCGACAATCAATATGCGAGAGGAGCCACGGCTCTTGGAGTTCAAACTCCCTTCACATACTCGGGCGTCGGCCAATGGAGAACAGGCACGCAGCCTCTCTACCAGTCGCTACTTCCTTTCCCGCAGTATCAGGGCATCACGATGGCGCAGAGCCCGGGCGTTTCAAACTACAACGCGCTCAACGTGAAGGTGCAAAAGCGAATGAGCAGGGGAATCATGTTGCTCGCGGGATATACCTGGTCGTCTAACTGGGACAATATCTGGGGAGCCTACGGATCATCGAACTCGCTCAACGGCGGGAATAACGGACCGCAGGACATCTATAACCTGTCCAAGGAGTATGCCCGCGCATCGAACAACATGCCGAACCGTTTCACGGTTGCGGGTACCTACGAGCTGCCTTTTGGACGCGGAAAGAGGTTCCTTGGCGGTGCAAACCGCTGGGTGGACATGGCTGTTGGCGGCTGGCGATTCCACGATGTGATGATCATCCAGAATGGTGGGCCGTTGGCCATCACTCAAACCAGCAACATCAGCGCATACGGCAATAGCACACAGCGCCCAACGATGGTTGCGGGCGTGAATCCCTGCAAGTCGGGTAGTCCCCAGGGCCGTATTGCGCAATACTTCAATCCTTTGGCGTTTATTGCAACACCGCCGCCTACCGCTGGCGGAGGTCTTCCGTACGGAAACCAGTCTCGCGCCAGCAACTGCTATGGTCCGGGTTACCTGAACTCCGACCTGTCGCTCAACAAGGACTTCCGCGTCTCAGAGCGCGTACACGCAGAGTTCCGAGCTGAAGCTCTGAACGCTTTCAACACACCGCAGTTCGCCACTCCTAATCTTTCGATTGGCGCCTACAGCGCAACCGCTACGAGCACTAACAACACAGCCTATAACTCCGGAGCTGGTCAGATAACTGGTACGTTAGGTTTCCCACGACTAGTGCAACTAGGAGCGAGACTTTACTTCTAACCGCCTGGAGCAAAAGCAATGCAAGGGGCACCGCATCCGCGGTGCCCCTTGCCTATTTGGAGCATCACCTTGGGAAGACTGCCGCACTGTCCTGCTTCTATCTCTGTGTGATAGAAATGCGACACCGGCACAGATAGCTGCCGCCGGGCAGCGAGTGCATTTTGCGTGAAATCTGATTGAACACTCGACCCTCAAATGAGGAAGTCGATCCTGGAGATTTGAATGGCTGAAGGAAGTTGCGATATTGGCTTGATTGGCCTGGCGGTGATGGGCCAGAACCTGGTGCTGAACATGAATGACCACGGATACAAGGTCGCGGTGTTCAATCGCACGACGTCGAAGGTGGATGAGTTTCTGAGTCACGAGGCAAAGGGAACGCAGGTTGTCGGCGCGCACTCTGCCGAGGAGCTCTGCAAGCTCCTGAAGCGTCCGCGGCGCGTGATGTTGATGGTGAAGGCGGGCGATGTCGTCGATCAGACGATCGAGCATGTGTTGCCCTATCTTGAGAAGGGCGACATCATCATCGACGGCGGCAACTCGCTGTTTACCGACACGAACCGCCGAACGAAGGACCTCGCTGAGAAGGGAATTCTGTTCATCGGCACTGGTGTCTCGGGCGGTGAAGAAGGGGCGCGATTCGGTCCGTCGATCATGCCGGGCGGAAATGCCGCCGCGTGGCCGCATGTGAAGGAGATCTTCCAGGCGATCGCGGCCAAGGTGGAAGACGGCACGCCGTGCTGCGACTGGGTTGGTCAGGATGGCGCCGGGCACTACGTCAAGATGGTGCACAACGGCATCGAGTATGGCGACATCCAGCTGATCTGCGAGGCCTACCAGCTGCTGAAGGATGGCCTTGGGCATGACAGCAGATGAGTTCCACGAGATGTTCACCGAGTGGAACAAGGGTGAACTGGATAGCTACCTGATCGAGATCACGGCAGAGATCTTCGCGCAAGAAGGACGACGATGGCCAGCCGATGATCGACAAGATTCTGGACACGGCGGGGCAGAAGGGAACGGGCAAGTGGACGGCGATCTCTGCGCTGGACCTGGGGCAGCCGGTGACGCTGATCGGAGAGAGCGTGTTTGCGCGTTGCCTTTCGGCGTTGAAGGACGAGCGCGTGGCGGCTTCGAAGGTGCTGCAAGGGCCGAAGAAGGTGCTGACGATCTCGGAGAAGAAGGAGTTTATCGAGGACGTGCGCCGGGCGCTTTACTGCTCGAAGATGATCAGCTATGCGCAGGGATACATGCTGCTGCGGGCGGTTGAGAAGGAGCAGAACTGGGAGCTGAACATGGGCGGCATCGCGCTGATGTGGCGCGGCGGCTGCATCATTCGCAGCGTCTTCCTGGGCAACATCAAGGCGGCGTTCGACAAGAATCCGAAGCTGCAGAATCTGCTGCTGGACGACTTCTTCTCAAGCGCGCTGAACAAGTATCGGCTGGTCGTGGCGCAAGGCGATCATTCACGCGATCGAGATCGGCGTGCCGACTGCCGGCGTTCTCTACAGCGCTGGCGTTCTACGACGGCTACCGGACGGAGCGGTTGCCGGCGAATCTGCTGCAGGCGCAGCGCGACTTCTTCGGCGCGCACACGTATGAGCGTGTGGACAAGCCGCGTGGCGAGTTCTTCCACACGAACTGGACCGGACGCGGCGGAAGGGTCTCGTCGTCGACATACAACGCTTAGATTCGGCTATGAAGTGAAAGAGGGCGAGCCATTATGGCTCGCCCTCTTTCGTTTTTTGCGGGGTGGTGGAGTTTGGGCAAGGCTGGAAGAATTACTTCAGATGCTGCCAGGCGTCGTAGGTGAAGATGCCGACGATGCCAACGGTCATGGCAGCTGCAGCAAATCCCAAGACGCGGATGAAAGGTTGATCTGATTGACTTTGCGAACGATTTCGGTTTGTTCGCTGCTGCTCGTTGCGTTTCGGTATCGCTCAGGAAGAGCTGGTCTTCTTCGTAGCGGGTCAGTTGTCCGCGATAGGCGAGCAGCGCGAGAAAGCAGGCCGCCACCACTCCCCAGACGATGAGCATGACGGGTATTGCGCTCATAGCAGGTTCCTCCGCCCTTCTGCAGGGCAACGATCTAGGTCGGTCTCGTCCCGACAAGCCGGTCTTGCAGGGAGGGCCGTCCGACGGAATGATACGCCCGCCTTGAACTAGATAAACCACATTTTTGGAGGGATGTGCTGGGTTAGTGACCGAGTCAACTTACAGTTAGTGACCGGAGAGCCAGCGAAGCGCCACGATGCCGAACGTAACGACAACGCAAGAGCACGATCCGAGCAGGACGGCAATGAACCATGCGGCCCGATTCGCGGCCTGCTCTGAAGGCTGGGTGATGCCGAAGGTGTTGATGAAGGCGTTGGCGAGGAAGAGGAGCGGTTTCATGATCTTCCCGGACGATTCCGTCCGGCTCCTGAATCGAATGGTATCAGCTTTCGACGTCATCTGAGTTGTTGCATCCGGCGGTATTGCCGAGGCATCTAATTGGTTGAGGTGTATCAAGAGAGGCCCATGTTCTTGAGGGCTTGCCGCTTGAGTGGTGCAGGGCATACACTTAAAGAGTCTGAGTTCGACAAGGAGATTCGATGTCCACTGCAACCGTACCCCTACCGCTGAAGTTGTTACCGGAGCCCCTGCTTCCACTCAGCCTGTAACTCTCACCCCTGCGGCAATCGCCAAGGTGAGGGAGATTATGGCGACTCAGGATCCGGTTCCGGCTGGACTGCGCATTGGCGTGGTCGGCGGCGGATGTTCGGGCTTCCAGTACTCGATGTCGTTTGAGAACCAGGCCGGAATGATGGACAAGGTCTATAAGTTCGACGATCTGAAGGTCTTTGTGGACGCGACCTCGGCGATGTATCTGGGCAACTGCACGGTGGACTATGTGGAGACGCTCGAGGCCGCCGGCTTCAAGTTTGAGAATGCCGCGGTGAAGTCCACCTGCGGATGCGGATCGAGCTTCAGCGTCTAAGAGCTGAATTTTGGAAGCTAAAGCCCCGGTCATGGCCCGGGGCTTTTTGCTGCCCACGGCCGAGAGCGAAGTCCGTGGGTCGCGCGTCTAAGATGGACGGAAGTTCTGCACCGTACCAGCACTTCGGGATAGGCTGTTCCTTATGAATGAGTTTGTGGTTCGGCTGGCGGACGAACGGGGAAGGGTGCAGGAGCAGACCCATATGGCCGCCACTGCCGAGGAGTTGAGGGCGCGTTTCACCCAGGCAGGATATTACGTTTACTCCGTGAAAACTCGGGGTGCGTTGGGGGTAAGTAATCGAAAAAAGGTGAAGCTGGAGACGTTTCTTGTCTTCAACCAGCAGTTCCTTACGCTCATTCGCGCTGGCCTTCCGATTCTCGGATCCCTGGAATCTGTTGGCCCGCAGACAGAAGGTCGTCCATTTTCGTGGGCAACTCGAGGAGGTGGCCGCCCGGGTAAAGACGGGAGAATCGATTTCGCAGGCATTTGAGGCGCAGGGTGGCTTTCCGTTGGTTTACACGACGACCCTGCTGGCTGGGGAGCGGTCCGGAAATCTTGAAGAGGTATTGCAGCGGTACCTGGATTTTCAGCGTGTCTCGCTTACATTTCGCAAGAAGCTGAAGGCGAGTCTGATTTATCCCACGTTGCTGATCGTCATGGTCATCGCGCTGTTTATCTTTCTTATTACGTTCGTGGTGCCGCGGTTCGCGCAGCTCTACGAACAGCTGGATACGCAATTGCCAGCTATCACGACCTTTATGCTGGCACTCGGACAGAATGCTCAGCACTACGGGATTTATGTTGCAGTGGTGCTGGCGCTGCTAGGATTTCTGTTCTATCGATGGATCAAGACCGATGCCGGTGCGGCAACGGTGGATAAGATACGCATTGGTCTGCCGATTCTTGGCCCCGTCTGGCTGAAGTATCAGGTCGGATTGTTCTCGCGAACGTTGTCGACTTTGCTGACCGGCGGCCTGCCATTGGTGCCCTCGCTGGAGACAGCGGCGCGGTCGATCGACTCACGTCAGGTCGCAAGAGCAGTGCTCAAGTCAGTTGAGACTGTTCGTGAAGGTAAGGGGCTGGCGAAGAGCCTTGAGCAGACGAAGGCCTTTCCCGAGTTGGCTATCGAGATGGTGGAGGTTGGCGAATCTACTGGTGCACTGCCGCAGATGCTGAACTCGGTGGCGGAGTTCTTCGAAGAGGATGTGCAGACGAGCCTGACCGCGGCGATGAGTCTGATCGAGCCGCTGATTTTGATCGTCATGGGTGTCGTTGTCGTGACAATTCTCATCGCCCTTTACTATCCGATCCTCAGTCTTGGAGCTGGCGGAATGGCTGGCCATTAAGGCTCCTATATCGGGTTACAATTCGTCATCTTCGGAGGATTGCTGATGAGATTGGGCGTCAAAATATGTAGCTCTGCCCTCGTATTTCTTCCCCTTGTACTTGCGGTGGGCTGCACGAAGACCTACTACAAAGCTATGGCTACCTTCGGTAAGGAAAAGCGGGACATCCTCGTGTCTCGGGTTAAGGATTCCAAGAAGGAACAGCAGCAGGCCAAGGAGCAGATCAAGACGACGATGGAGAAGTTCCAGGAGCTGACTGGCTTTCAGGGCGGCTCGCTGGAAAAGAACTACAAGGAGTTGAACGGTCAGTATGAGAAGGCCGCCGATAGCGCGAAGAAGCTCCATGACCGCATCGATTCAATTGACCAAGTCTCCTCGGACTTATTCAAGGAGTGGCAGAAGGAGATCGATGGCATGGAGAACCGGAAGCTGAAACAGCAGTCGGTCGATATGCTACGCCAGTCGCGCCTGCAGGAGGCCGGATACGTCAAGTCGATGCGATTAACGGAGGCTCGCATGACCCCTGTTATTACAGCCTTTCACGATCAGGTGACGTTCCTCAAGCACAATCTAAACGCCCGAGCGATTGGATCGCTGAAGGGAACTTCGGCGAAGATCTCGACGGACGTGGATGTGCTGCTGACGCAGCTCGATGGATCAATGGCACAGGCCGACGCCCTGATCAATTCGCTGAACTCAGCCGGAACCTAGTTCGTGGTTAGAAGGCCTTGATGAGGCGCTTTGCTGTCATTGCGAGCATCAAGCGAGAGAATCCACTGAATAGCATGCTGATACCAACGAGAGTCCCGATGGCCCAAGCCGAACTGAAGGGCCATGACCGCCAGATCATCCATGCCAGCAGCAGGGTGATGAGACCGTCGATCAGGAGCCATACGGCGCCATGGCGTGGCCGGACCTGAAAGAAGTTGACGATCTCGAAGATGCCCTCAAAGAACAGATAGAAAGCCAGGAGAAGCGTGAGCGAGGCGAGCCCTGCAAGGGGATGCACGATCAGATAGAAGCCGGCGAAGACATAGACGAGACCGAGTAGAAGCTCCCAAAGGCGGGTTCCGGTTGTGTGTGTCTTCCAGGCAAAGACCAGATGGGTGATTCCGCTGATGATCATGGCCCATCCAACGAAGATTGTGATGACGGTGCCTCCCACGAAGGGAATCAGCAGCGTGAAAAAGCCAGCCAGAATAAGCAGGATACTGAGGAAGATAGACCAGTTGACCGTCTTGTGGGCGTAGTCAGAGACAGGGGTAGCGGCACCGCTCATAGTGAGTCCTCCAAAAGATGTAGACTTCGGGGCCTAACGCTGCGGAGATTCTGAAAGTCCAGAATAGTACGATAAATGAAGGCCTGCAGGCGCATCCGGCTTGCCGGGCGCCAAATGCCTTACTAGCTGGTATGGTTCATGAATTATGTTGCAGAGACGGGGTTTAGGGTTGCCACGGCTCCCGCGAATGCCTTCAAGGTTCGCTGAGTGACGGTTCTATAGCACAGGAGTCTTACGCGTATGGGAAATGTTCCGCTGGCGATACCAGTGCATGAACTGGGAACCGATGAACTGGAGCGCGCGCAGATGTTGGCGCGTCGCTACCATTCTGAGTTCGTGGATTTGAAAAACTTCAAGATTCAGCACGATCTCTTCAAGCGTGTCCCCGTTGACATGATGTTTCGTTATAACTTCGTCCCGCTGGAGCAGGTTGGCTCGCGGTTGGCGATTGCTGTTAGCGACCCTTCCAAGCTGATGGTCTTGGATGAGATCTCCGGCCTGCTGGGAACTCGCCTTGAGACACGCGTGGCAACTTTGTCTCAGATTACTGAGCTCCTGAAAAAGACGGAGCAGTCGCAGCGGGTGCTCGATGAGGCTAGCGAAGGGCTGGCTTTCGATGTGCTCTCCAGCGAGGACAATGCCGACGAAAATATCTCGATTGAGCGGCTGACGAGCGAGGACGATATCTCGCCGATCATCCGGCTGGTTGATACGACGATCTTCACCGCGCTGGAACGACGCGCCTCGGATATCCACCTGGAGACCTTCGACGATTCATTGCTCGTGAAATACCGCATCGACGGTGTGCTGCAGCAGGCGATGGCTCCAATTGCTCGCGAGCATCATCAGACGATCCTTTCGCGTATCAAGGTCATGAGCGAGCTCGATATCGCTGAGCGCCGCGTGCCTCAGGACGGTCGTTTCCGCGTGCGCTATAAGGGCCGCCTGATCGACTTCCGCGTCTCTATCATGCCGACGGTGCATGGGGAGAACGCCGTGCTTCGCGTTCTCGACAAGGAGTCGATGAGCGAGAAGTTCAAGAAACTATCGCTTGATGTAGTGGGTTTCGCGGAGCGCGACCTCGAACGTTTCCGTCGCTACATCAAGGAGCCATACGGGATGGTGCTGGTTACCGGACCGACTGGCTCCGGTAAGACGACGACACTTTACGCCGCGCTGAACGAGATCAAGAGCGAAGAAGACAAGATCATCACCATTGAAGATCCGGTCGAATACCAGATTCGCGGCATCACGCAGATTCCGGTGAACGAGAAGAAGGGCCTGACGTTTGCTCGTGGTCTGCGCTCGATTCTGCGTCACGACCCGGACAAGATTCTGGTCGGCGAGATCCGTGACGCGGAGACGGCACAGATCGCGATCAACTCGGCGCTTACCGGACACCTCGTGTTCACGACAGTCCACGCGAACAACGTCGTTGATGTGCTGGGTCGATTCCTGAACATGGGTGTCGAGCCGTACAACTTCGTCTCTGCGTTGAACTGCATCCTGGCGCAGCGGCTGGTTCGTCAGATATGTGAGTTCTGCGTCCAGGAGGTTCGGTACGACGACGCGACGCTTATCGCCAGCGGGCTTGACGTGGACGAATGGCGAAACTTCCGCTTCCGCGAAGGTGCGGGATGCATGGAGTGCGGAGGAACGGGATATCGTGGGCGTTCGGCGATCCACGAGTTGCTGGAATTAGACGACGAGATCCGCGAGATGCTCTTGGCGAAGAAGCCGGGAAGCGAGATTCGCAAGAAGGCTCGCGAAAAAGGAATGGCGTTTCTTCGCGACTCCGCGCTTGAGCGGGTTAAGGCTGGCATAACCACTCTGAAAGAGATCAACAAAGTAACCTTTATCGAGGCGGGACGCTAGCGCAGATCTGGGTATCCGAAGAAGGAACAAGGTAAGCTGAGACGGGAATGGAAATAATTCCGAAAACATTAGGAACGCGGCCCCGGTTGGCGGTCGAGATACGGGCCGAGGGCATTGTCGCTGCACGCGCCGAAGATGCTTCGGCCACGTTGTCTGGCGTCTCGCAGAGTACGTTGCCCGAAGGAGCAGTCCTTGGTGGGTTAAAGGCAGGGAATCTCGTAGATCGCACGCGAGTTGTGGCTGCGATTCGCGAGGCTCTGGATTCCGTCGCTGTTCGTGGGGGCGATCGCAGTCGATATTTGACCATCGTGGTTCCCGACTCGGCAGCGCGCGTTCTTCTGCTCGACTTCGATGAGCTACCGAGCAAGACTATCGAGGCGCTTCCGGTCATCCGTTTTCGATTGAAGAAGCTCCTGCCTTTTGATGCGGACAGCGCGGCGGTGAGCTATCAGGTGATGTCCACTGATCGCGGAGTCTATCGTGTGTTGGCCGCGGCAATGCCGCACGAAGTGCTGGAAGAGTATGAGAGCGCGGTGACAGCGGCTGGATATCTTCCAGGCGCAGTCTTGCCGAGCACGCTCGCGTCGCTGGCTGGTCTCGATGAGCAGGAGACGGCTGCCCTTGTAGTCAACATAAGTTCAGGCTGTGTGACGACGGCGATTGTAAACGGCGGAGTTCTGCTGCTTCATCGCACGCTGGAGACGAGCGAAAGAAACATGGCGGGAATCGATTCTCAGGCTGCGGCGGTGCTTGATCGCAGGGACTTCGATGGCGTTCAAGCAGAGGCCGCTATCGAGATTCAGGTGCTGGAAGCAGCTGAATGCTTCTCGAGAGATCGCCCAGGCGGTAAGTGTGGCGGCCGCCTATTTTGAAGACACGCTTGCCGCAGCTCCACAAAAGGTTATCTCTGCGGGCACGTTGGGAGCTGATGGTCTGACGGTGGTACTCGAAGAGAATCGCTTTGAAGGGTTACGAGTGCAGGAGATGGTTCCGGTAGACGCTCTGGGGCCGGGAGCAACGATACGCATCCCGCGAGGGTGGCTTGCCGGTGTTAGGGGAGCGCTGAAAAACTGATGCGAATCTCTGTCAATCTTGCGACAAAGCCGTTTATCGAGCTGCGTCCACTGTTTGCGAGGCTGCGGCTTGCCGTTTTGGTGTTGTCTTTCGTTACGATTGGGCTGGCATTCTGGCTGCACGCACTGACGATGAAAGCGCGAGCGGCAGAAGCACAGATGAATGTCTTGAAGGGAAAGACGCTCGAGTATCAGCAGGAGCGTCAACGGAATGAAGCAAGGATGCGTCAGCCGCAGAACATGGCCGTGTTGGAGCGCAGCCAATATTTGAATGCCGTATTCGCGCAGAAGAGCTTCAGCTGGACAGCCGTGATGATGGACCTCGAGCGTGTTCTTCCGGCTGGAGTTCAGGTGACGAGCATTGAGCCCGCGACCAGCAAGACCGGAGAGGTGAGCATCCGTTTGAAGGTTAGCGGTGATCGCGATCGCGCGGTTCAACTGGTGAGGAATCTTGAGAAATCTCAGCGGTTCGTTGGGCCTAGGCTCGCTGGAGAATCAGCGCAGGCGCAGGAGGCGGGCCGAGCGACTGCGTCGCCGGTTGCGATGGGAGCGGTCGAGTTCGACATCCTGAGTGGCTACAATCCGTTGCCAGCAATCGCAGTGAAGGTGGACGAGACGACAGCCCAGAACGATGACGACTCGCCAGACTGGACCGGCGGAGCCGCATAAGGTTTCGCGGCACCCGCGAGCGGGAAATGCGGCTTCGCCGACCCAGAAACCGAAGATCGGCGGTGCGCGATGACGACGATGACTCGAGCAGCGGCGGTCTCTCAGAGCGTGCAGGGAATGTCGGAGCGGACGCGCCGCCTCATCACACAACTGAATCTTTATTACGCAGCGGTATCCGTTCTGGGTCTGGTGTGCCTTTATCTTCTGGTGCATCTGTTCTTCACGTGGCGGGCGGCAACGAACCAGGATGCAACCGCGCTGGCGCAACAGACTGTGGTGATGAAGACTGCTGAGATTGCCAAGCGGCCACTTGAGGGCCTCGATGACAAGCTGACTGATGCCACTATGGATGCGGACAAGTTCTACGAGACGCGGCTTCCATCGGCTTACTCCGAGGTTTTGGCAGAGCTTGGTGCACTGACAAACAAGCAAGGCGTGAAGCTCAAGAGCGTGCAGTATGGACAGGCTCCTGTGCTCGATGGATCTGCGGGAGCGCTTACCGAGGTTCGCATGGACGCGATCCTGAACGGAGACTACAGGCCGCTGGTGCTGTTCATGAACTCGCTCGAACGCGACAAGATGTTCTTCCTGATCAACGGAGTGACATTGACAGGACAGCAGAGCGGAATGGTCGGACTGCGTTTGAAGCTGACTACGTATCTGCGTCCCGCAAAGGGTGACGTTGATCGGACGAAGCTGGCTGAGGACGCTCCAAAGAGTTCTTCATTGAAGAAGAAAAGCGAGGCTCGCTAATGACGGACTCGCAAAAGAAATCCATCGCTGTGGGCGGCTTCGTTGTTCTGGCTCTGGGAATCCTGTACTACCAGCTGCGCGACGATAGCCCTGCGCCTCGCCCGGCGCAGGTTGCTGTATCAAATACGGTCCAGCCCGCGACGGTAAAGCCGGTGACACGAACTGGTGCCGGAGAGGCGAAGAATCTTGGGACCACTTCGGCGCAGCTGGATCCTACGCTGAAGATGGGGCCGATGTTGGTGACTGAGAAGCTGGTGTACTCTGGCAGCGGACGAAACATCTTCTCGACGGCTTCAGCGCCGATTGAGATTCCGAAACCGATCGCGTCGGCGCGACCGAAGCCTGTTGTTCCTGTTTACACGCCTCCGCCGGGACCGCCTCCACCACCGCCGATTGACTTGAAGTTCTTCGGGACGGCGACTTCGGCGAACGGGAAGCGGCAGGCGTTTCTGCTGCACGGGCAGGATGTGTTTCTTGCCTCCGAAGGCGACATCGTTCAGCGACGCTATCGTGTCGTTGGAGTAATGGCCAGTTCAATCCTGGTGGAAGATATGCCGAACAACAATCGACAGACGCTTCCCTTGATTGCGCGCTAGGAGCAGAGGATGCGACAGATCAGCAGAGAGGCGAGGCGCGGAGGCGAGCAGGGATTCATGCTGCTCGGCGCGATTGTGCTGATCTTCCTGTTGCTGCTGACGCTGAGTATCGCGGCTCCGAAGATGGCGCAGTCGCTGCGGCGCGACCGCGAGGTTGAGGCGATTCATCGCGGCAACGAGTATGTGATGGCAATCCGCAGGTACTACGCGAAGTTCGGTCACTATCCGGGCAACATGGATCAACTGGAGAAGTCGAACAACCAGCGATTCCTGCGTCAGAAGTATGTCGATCCGATGACGGGAAAGCCGGACTGGCGGCTGATTCATGTTGGCGAGGCGAAGACTACTGTAAAGGGCTTCTTCGGTCAGCCGTTGGCTGGGGTTGCTGGAGGCGGCCCCACCGGGGGACTTGGTGCGGCTTCGTCGATGGTTTCGGGGCAGCCGACTTCGACGGTTGGAGGAGCGAGCTCGTCGCCGACCTCGCCGGGCGGCAGCGGCGGTTTTTCGCTTGGTCCGGGTATTGGCTCGTCTTCCGGTTCAGGTGCCACCTCAGGAAGCAGCCCAGCTGGCTCGAGCAGCCCTACTGGCGGGACTTCTACCGTGAGTTCGGGGGCGGGGTCGAGCAGCAATGGTAGCGGATTTGGCGGCGGGATTGGGGGGCAGTCGGCTACGAGCTTTTCGGGCGGCGGCGCTCCGATTGTTGGGGTGGGTAGCTCGAAGTCCGGGGGCTCGATTTCGGTGGTGAACGAGCAGACTACCTACGAGACCTGGGAGTTTCTTTACGATCCGCGGATCGAGCAGATGAAGGCGAAGGCGGCTCTTCTGGGCGGGCCGGCTTCGGGTGGCTCCGGAAGCAGCATGGGTTCCGGCCCGATTGGAACGCCGATTGGCGGAAGCTCTCCAGGCGGGACGACTTCACCTACGAGTCCTACAAGCCCGTCTCCGAGCGGGACAACGACGCCTCAGTAGACGGCCCCTCCCCCCTCCCTATCGAATTCCGTTAACTTATTTATTTTGTGATATTTGAAAGAATACGGCGAAGTAAAGTACTGACAACAAAAGGCTAAAGTACAAAAATACAGATTCTAAAAGGCAAAGCCCCGAACCGGAATGGATTCGGGGCTTCTCTTTTCCCAATGCTGATTTAAGTCTAGCAAATCGGAGGCAATTAATCGGCAACCGGGATTGGATTTCTTAGTGCTTTGATTTGTGTGGTTTGAGGGAAATTTGGGACAACGGGGGCCTTGACAATATTTCGAATGCCTCGGTTGATCTTGGAAATGCTGGGCTGGGAGAAGCAGAGCAACGCGAAATTCGCTGACGCCCAAGAATGACAATATGGGCGCCAGCAGGATTTTATGCAGTTCTCTCGACGAGGGGTCTGAGCTTGTGGGTTAACTCAGGCGGACTTGGCTTCCCAGAGAGCGATGTTGGCTCCGGTGGGGTCGACGAGGATGGAGAAGGCTCCCATCCCGGGGACGGGCTGCTCGCGGACGATGACCTTCGCGCCGAGCGACTCGGCTTTGTCGGTGGAGGCCTTGAGGTTGTCGACGCCGATGTAGGGAAGCCACTGCTTGGGGGCGTCGGGAACGGTGAAGATTCCTCCCCCGGGCCCGCTGGCGGGCTTGAAGACGGAGTAGGTGCCGCCGGGTCCCATGTCCATATCCTGGAAGGTCCAGCCTACGAGGCTTCCATAGAAGTCCTTGGCTTTGGCAAGGTCGGGTGTATTGAGCTCAAGATGAACGAACGGTTGGGACATTCAAGTCTCCTTTTGCCGGCATAGCCGGAGGCGATCATGGTACGCGTGACGTTGAGTGGCTACGTAAACCTTCAGGGAATTTCCGAGGGTTTTGTGATGAGAAGGGGCGGGGTACGCGATTGCGTTTCTCATCTCGGAAGAGATTAGGTCAGGGATGCTGACAGCCTCCTGTCAGTATGACTTTGTCAAAGGCATTTTTTTTGGTCGGCTTTACGTGACGAATTGTCTGGAGAGGTGGGGAGATGTGACAGGTATATTGAGCTGGATAGTCTTTCCAAAAATGAGGTGTGTGGATGAAGAAGAGGGCTCTGCTTGTCTGTGGAGTGATGGCCAGTGCGGGACTGGTGATGGGCGCGGTCTCAGGATCGTTTGCGGTGGCGCAGGCGGCGGACAAGGCATGGATTGCGAAGAGCAATGGGTATACCCAGCAGCTGCTGGATGTGCAGTTGAAGCATGCTCCGGAGCGCGGGTCGCGGCAGGGACTGGTGAAGTTCGACAAGCTGATCAGCAATCCGACGCTGGCCGACCAGTTGGAGGCACGGAAAGAGCTGGAGGCGGTTCTGGCGAAGCTGAAGGCCGCACAGACGACGGAGAAGGACAAGAACGTCGTGCAGGACCTGGAGATTCTTGAGAAGACCTTCAATCTGCAGTTTCGGGAGCAGGACTACCAGCTTGGGCACAATGTTCCGTTTATCAACGCAAGCTCGTCGGTGTTTGGAGGGTTGCGTGGGCTACTGGATGACCAGGTGGCCGCGGAGCGAAGGCCTGATGCGGTAGTTCGGCTGAGGAAGTACGCGGGCGTTGAGCCGGGATACAAACCGTTTACGGAGATTCTGAAGCAGCGGACTTTAGAGCAGATTGCGAAGCCGGGGATGGTGTATCCGTCGAAGACCGAGGTGGAGACGGAGCTTGGGCGGAACAATAACTATATCGATGGCATGGCCGCTCTGTTTACGAAGTACAAGCTGACGGGCTGGGAGGAGCCATACGCGAAGCTGAAGACGGAGCTGGCGGATTACGACGCGTGGGTGAGGACGACGATTCTGCCGAAGGCGCGGACGGACTTCCGGGAACCGCCAGCAGAGTATGCGCTGGACCTGGAGGGCTACGGCATCGATATTCCTCCGGCGCAGATTGCGGAGATGGCGCACAAGGCGTTCGCCGAGTACCAGGCCGAGATGGTGACGATTGCGGCGCAGATTGCGAAGCAGAAGGGGTATCCGTCGAGCGACTACCGTGACGTGATTCGCGAGTTGAAGAAGGCGCAGATCGTTGGCGATGCGACGCTCCCGTTCTATCAGAAGCGGCTGGGCGAGATTGAGAAGATTATTGCGGCGCAAAACCTGGTCACGCTGCCGGATCGGCCAGCGATCATACGGCTTGCATCGGCGGCGGAGACGGCACAGCAGCCAGCTCCGCATATGCAGCCACCGCCGTTTCTGCACAACACGGGGCAAAGGGGAGAGTTTGTTCTGCCGATGAATATTCCTTCTGCGACTGGAGGGGCGGAGGAGAAGTATGACGACTTCACGTTCGACGCTGTGGCGTGGACGCTGACCTCGCATGAGGCAAGGCCGGGGCATGAGCTGCAGTTCGATTCGATGGTGGAGCATGGCGTGAGCCTGGCGCGGGCGCTGTTCGCGTTCAACTCGACCAACGTGGAGGGTTGGGGGCTTTATTCGGAGTACATCATGAAGCCGTACATGCCTCTGGAGGGTCAGCTGATGTCGCTGGACCACAGGCTGATGCGCGCGACGAGAGCGTTTGTTGATCCGGAGCTGCAGTCGGGCAAGCTGACTCCGGAGCAGGTGTACAAGATTCTGGAGAACGACGTGGTGCTGTCGCATGCGCTGGCGACCGAGGAGGTGGAGCGGTATACGTTCCGCGCTCCGGGGCAGGCGAACAGCTACTTCTACGGGTATACGAAGCTGCTGGCGCTGCGGAAGGATACGGAGGCCGCGCTGGGGAAGAAGTTCGACCAGAAGAAGTTTCACGACTTCATCCTGGCGCAGGGATTGCTTCCGCCGGACCTGATGCGGAAGGCTGTGATGGAGGATTTCATTCCATCGCAGAAGTAAAGACTATATGGATTGTTTGCGGGGCGACTTGCGAGGTTTGCGGGTCGCCTCGTTCTTTTTGAGACGGAGGTTGTAGGCGGCGAGGAGTGCTCCGTGGAGGATGTCTTCTGATGCGGGCTTGAGGCGGATGTGGGTCATGCCCATGCGGCCCCAGCCTCCCGCGATGGGGAGGAAGAGTTCGGGTTGGTCGGCGAGGAACGATTGCTGGAGTTCGGGGGTGAGCATGAGATTGCCGTAGCCCTGTTTCTGCGAGGCGAGGGTGGCGAAGATGTGGCCGCCGACGCGGAAGTCTGGCGAGCCCATATGGGAGGACTCCTCGGTGTTGGGGAGGGAGAGGGCGATGCGGCGGAAGTCGGCGGGGTTCATGGTGGGAAGTATGGCAGGGAGCTGGTGATTGTGGCTTGGAGAAATCGGAAGTTGCGGCGGGTAGTTTTAACCGCAGGTTCTTTGACTCCGCTGCTTCGCCGCTCCGATCAGGATGACACTTTTACTGCTACTAATGGGCTCCTGCGGGGGCCTTGCCGGGCTTTACTTTTTTGAAGCATCCAGACGACGAAGACGCAGCCGAAGCAGAGGAGCGAGAGCCAGCGGAAGACATCGACGAAGGCCCAGCTGGCGGCCTGGCGGAGGAGTTCGCTGATAGAGGGTGGCGTGCGGCGGGATCGAGCGGCGTTGGCGCGGCCGTAGGAGCCGGTGAGGTAGCCGGTGGTGTTGTGCGAGGGCGTTCTGGAACTGCTGGCCGGTCTGAGGGACGGAGTTGATGATGAGGTTCTGGTGGACGGCGGAGCGGCGGGTGAGGAGGGTCTGGGCGACGGAGATTCCGATGGAGCCGCCGACGTTGCGCATGAGGTTGAAGAGGCCGCTGGCGTTTCCGATCTGCTCGTTGGGCGAGAGTGCCGTAGGCGGCGGTGGTGATGGGGACGAAGACGAAGCTGAGGCCAAAGCCGGTGATGAGGATGGGGACGAGCAGGGTGTGGGGCGAGATGTCGAGGGTGATCTTGCCGAAGTAGAAGGTGGTCATGCCGAAGGTGACGAAGCCGAAGGTGAGGAGATAGCGCGGGTCGACTTTGTTGGAGAGGTAGCCGATGACGGGCATGCCGCAGATGGCTCCGATGCCGCGGGGGGCGACGACGAGGCCGGCGGTGAAGGCGGTGTAGCCGAGCAGTTCCTGATAGAAGAGCGGGAGGACGGTGACGGTGGAGTAGATGGCGATGCCGAAGAGGAAGATGAGGAGGCAGCCGATGGCGAAGTTGCGGTCCTTGAGGATCTTGAGGTTGACGAGAGGAGTTTTCTTGCGTCCAGGAGATGCCAGCACCAACCAGAGGAAGGCAGGTGACGATGAAGACAGAAGGCCCAGCGGATCCAGGTGGCTCCGAACCAGTCGTCCTCCTGGCCCTTGTCGAGGATGATCTGGAGGCAGCCGGTCCAGACGACGAGCAGCGCCGAAGCCGAGGTTGTCGAAGGGGGGACTTTGGCGTTCTTGATGTAGGGCGGGTCGTGGACGAAGCGGCCGATCATGAAGACGGCGAGGATGCCGATGGGGATGTTGATGTAGAAGGCGTAGCGCCAGGAGTAGGTGTCGGTGAGCCAGCCGCCGAGGGTGGGGCCGAGGACGGGGGCGACGACGACTCCGAAGGCGAAGACGGCCATGGCGGCTCCGCGCTTGGCGGGAGGGAAGGACTCGAGGAGGATGGCCTGGGAGAGAGGCTGGAGGGCGCCTCCGCCGGCTCCCTGGACGACGCGGGCGAGGAGCATGATGGCCGAGGGTGGGGGCGGCTCCGCAGGCGAAGCTGGCGACGGTGAAGATGATGACGCAGGTGATGAGGAAGCGTTTGCGGCCGAAGCGGAGAGAGCACCAGTTGCTGGCGGGGAGGACGATGGCGTTGGCGACGAGATAGCTGGTGAGAACCCAGGTGGCTTCGTCGTTGGAGGCGGAGAGGGAGCCGGCGATGTAAGGGAGGGCGACCGAGGCGATGGCGGTGTCAAGCACCTCCATGAAGGTGGCCAGCATGACGGACGCGGCGATGAGCCAGGGATTGACCCCCTGGGTGACTTCAGCGGAGTGGTCGGCAGGTACAGTTGCGGCGCTGGACATCGAGTGGCCTTCCCCTTTGGGCGGAGCAGTCAGCTTATTTGAAAGTGCATTGGCGAGGGACACATCCCTGAAAAGGGTAAGACGCTGATTCTCTGTACGGAGGTGGATGAAGAAGGGCGAGATTGGGATGGGAAACGGCGAAAAAAGTGGCACGCCCTCAAAGGGAGGGACGTGCCGAAGAGTGGAGAAGCTTCGCCCGGGGGGAGGAGTACCCGGGAGAGGGTGGCGGCTACTGCCCGCCGTGTGATTCGTAGTAATGACCTACGGCGTCGATCTCTCCCAGAGACGCCTGGGAGGTGGTGTGCTGGGCTGCCGTAGGTTGATAGCGATGAGGAGACGGAGCGCGATGGATTTCGGGGGTACGGCGATAGTCGAGGTTTTGGAGGCGGCGGGAGGCGGTGAGTTCACTCCCGAGAACGCCAGTTGGAAAAGCGGGCAAGCGAGTCGGATGAGGAACAACCGGAGAGGAAGCCGGCGATGAGGCCAGCCAATCCTAAAGAGGCTACTTTGAGGAGTCTGCGGGTGGTACGCAGGCTTACTGGAGGGCATGGTGGGTCTCCGAGGCAAATTGATTCAAAATGCAGGACTTCAGGGCCAATCTGATGGCCGAAGGTTAACTTTGCTGGTTCGGAACGAGCAATGACCCGATGGTGGCAGAGGGTGAGCACAAGGTTTGGTTTCGGAATTGTGGGCGGAGAGGGTTGTGGATAATGCATCCATGCCGGGATAGTCGACATCAGATATATTGACAGTAAGTGACTCAAGGTGTGATTGGCGAGTGGAGTCAAGCAAGATTCGGACGGCAGGAGATCTGCGGCCCACACATGGGAGACGAGTGATGGGAAAGATTATTGGTATTGACCTCGGAACGACCAACTCGTGCGTTGCCGTGATGGAAGGCGGCGAGCCGAAGGTGATTCCGAACGAAGAGGGCGGGCGCACTACGCCTTCGATCGTTGCGTTTACGAAGAGCGGCGAGCGGCTGGTGGGCCAGGTGGCGAAGCGCCAGGCGATTACGAACCCCGAGAACACGATTTATTCGATCAAGCGGTTCATGGGCCGTCGTTTCGACGAAGTGAACGACGAGATGAAGATGGTGCCCTACAAGGTTGTGAAGCAGGGCGACCATGTTGCGGTTGTGGCGCAGGGCAAGGAGTACACGGCGCCTGAGGTCTCGGCGATGATTCTGCAGAAGCTGAAGAAGGCTGCTGAGGACTATCTGGGCACGAGTCGTGACCGAGGCTGTCATTACGGTTCCGGCTTACTTCAACGACGCGCAGCGCCAGGCGACGAAGGACGCCGGCAAGATTGCCGGTCTGGATGTGAAGCGCATCGTGAACGAGCCGACTGCGGCTGCGCTGGCGTACGGGCTCGACAAGAAGAAGGACGAGACGATCGCCGTGTACGACTTCGGCGGCGGTACGTTCGATATCTCGATCCTCGAGGTTGGCGAAGGCGTGATTGAGGTGAAGTCGACCAACGGTGATACGCACCTTGGCGGCGACAACCTCGACCAGCGCATTGTGGACTGGCTGATCACGGAGTTCAAGATCGAGACCGGCCTCGACCTGACGCTCGAAGGGCAACGAGATGGCGCTGCAGCGGCTGAAGGATGCGGCGGAGCGCGCGAAGATCGAGCTTTCGACGGCGCAGGAGACGGAGATCAATCTGCCGTTTATCACTGCGGATGCGAGCGGACCGAAGCACCTGGTTCGCAAGCTGACGCGCGCGAAGCTGGAGAGCCTGGTCGATGATCTGCTGCAGAAGTCGGTTGGACCGTGCAAGCAGGCGATGAAGGATGCGGGCGTGGACGCGAGCAAGATCGACGAGGTCGTGCTGGTCGGCGGACAGACTCGTATGCCGGCGATCCAGGAGCTGGTGAAGAAGCTGTTCGGCAAGGAGCCGCATAAGGGTGTGAACCCGGATGAGGTCGTTGCGATCGGTGCGGCGGTGCAGGCCGGTGTTCTGGCGGGCGATGTGAAGGACCTGCTGCTGCTGGACGTGACTCCGCTGACGTTGTCGATTGAGACGATGGGCGGCGTGGCGACGCGCGATGATCCAGCGCAACACGACGATTCCGACGAAGAAGACGGAGACGTTCTCGACGGCGGCGGACTCGCAGACCGAGGTTGAGGTTCACGTGCTGCAGGGCGAGCGTCCGATGGCGGCGCAGAACCGGACTCTGGGCAAGTTCAAGCTGAGCGGAATTCCGCCTGCTCCGCGTGGCGTGCCGCAGATCGAGGTGACGTTCGACATCGACGCGAACGGCATTCTGAATGTGACGGCGAAGGACAACGCGACGGGCAAGGACCAGAAGATCACGATTACGAGCTCTTCGGGTCTGAGCAAGGAAGAGGTTGAGCGGATGGCGAAGGATGCCGAGGCTCATGCGGCCGAGGACAAGGAGCAGCGCGAGACGATTGAGGCGCGCAACGGCCTGGATTCGCATGGTCTACAACGTCGAGAAGATGCTGAAGGACGCCGGCGATAAGGTTGCCGGATCGGACAAGAGCGACGTCGAGACGGCGCTGGAAGATGCAAAGAAGACACTTGCGGGAACACCGAGCGCGAGTGAGCTAAATTCCGCGCAGTGAGCGTCTAACTACGTGTGAGCCACAAGCTCGCCGAGGCGATGTACAAGGCGAATGCGGCTGCGCAGCCTGAACCGGCTGCTGCAGGCGGCTAACACCGAAGAGCCGAAGAAGGACGAAGGTGTTATCGATGCCGAGTATGTGGACGTCGACGATAAAAAGTAAGCGGTAATCGACAGTAGTCGCGGCAAGTGATTTGACGTAGTACCAAAGAGGGGCGTTCCTCAGTGGTTGCCCCTCTTGTTTTAAAGAAGGTATCGGCCCTGATGGATTGTAGGTATGCAGCACTTGCGAGACTTACTTCCAGGAAAGGTGTTTGAACGTGAATAGGCAGTAGAAGCAGTACCGAAGAGCAAGCTGCCGATCTGTTGTGGTTAGAAAACCTGGAGCTCAATCGATACACCGGAGGCAAGGCGATGACCGAGACGATGTGGAGATGCGATCAGGTACGTGCAGGCCAGCTTTACAACCGCATGATGTTCGACACGCGGGAAGAGGCAGAGCGTTTGCGCGCAGGATGCAGCAGATGGAGCCGGACCAGATGTTTTCGATCGAAGCGATCGAAGCAAAGCAGGTCTGGAACTAAGGTTCAAACTGGTTAAGCAACAGCGAGTGATTTTTAGGACGGCGACGGCGATTATGCCGTCGCCGTTGTTTATGTGGTAATTGGAGTCGGGCTTGTTTGAGGAGGTCAAGAGGCGATGCCGGAGGGAAATGAGATTCACCGCTGGGCGGAGCGACATGCAGCGGCATTTGCAGGTAGGACGGTTCGCGTGGATGGGCCGCAGGGACGGTTTACCGATTCCGATGTAATCGACGGACGGAAGCTGCAGCGAGTGATGGCTGTGGGCAAGCACCTGGGATATGACTTTGGCAAAGACCGCATTCTGCATGTGCATCTTGGATTGCAGGGCGATTTCACGGAGGGCTCTGGGCCGCTGCCTGAGGTGAAGGGCGCATCTGCGACTGCGGATGTGGAATGCAGCGGCGGTGAAGAAGCCGGCGGTTCCGGGCGAGAGCAAGCGGCATGCGTGGTACTCGGAGGATGACGGTACGGGGCATCTGGACCCGGCGCAGATTGCGTGGGTCGAGCTGCGCGGGCCGATGGACTGCTCGATCTACACGCAGGAGAAGTGGGAGGCGCTGGCAGAAGAAGCTGGGGCCTGATCCGCTGAACGGCGATGGGCCGGAGAAGATGATTGCCGAAGGTGGCGAAGAGCGGAAGCCGATTGCTGAGCTGCTGATGGACCAGACGATGTTTGCGGGTATTGGAAATATCTTTCGCGCGGAGCTGCTGTATCGAGCGCGGGTGAGTCCGTTTCGGGTAGGGAAGGATGTCGACGAGAAGACGCTGAAGGTCGATATGGAAGGATGCCGGTGCGTTGATGCCGGCGGCGATGGTCGATCGGAGAATCGTGACGACGAAGCCGGCGGACAGGCCGCATAAAAAAGGCCAGGCGCTGAAGGAGGAGGCACATTATGTGTATCGGCGGAATGGGCTGCCGTGTTTTGTGTGCGGGACGGTTGTGAAGAAGCAGGAGATGGCCGGGAGGAATCTGTTCTGGTGTCCGACCTGCCAGGCAGATTAATAACGGCAGCTGCGAGGGCGGTGCGCTCTATGATGATGTAGAGTTCTGCGGTTGCAGCCCATTGAGATTGAAGTGATCTGGCAGGACTGAAAGATTAGAAGAGACTATGGCGACGACGAAGAATAAGGATTATTACGGCGCTACTGGGCGTAAAGAAGACGGCGACGGCGGACGAGATTCGCAAGGCGTTCCGCAAAGCCGCGCGCAAGTATCACCCGGATGTGAATCCGGGCGACAAGAAGGCCGAGGAGAAGTTCAAGGAGATCTCCGAGGCGAACGATGTTCTGAGCGACGAGAAGAAGCGGAAGATCTACGACCAGCTTGGGTTCTACTCGGACAACATCGACCCGGCTGCGGCGGAGGCGGCGGCGCGCGGAGGATATGGCGGAGCAGGCTTTGGCGGGGCGCAGGCGCGGGCGTGGCGGAGCGCAGGAGGTTCCGTTCGACTTCGGCGGGTTCGATTTTTCAGACTTTCAGGGTGGAGGCGCTCAACAGCAGCAGGGTGGGCCGGGCGGATTTCGGCGGAAGCTTTCGCGACATCTTCAGCGGAATGTTTTCCGGTGGACGTGGCGGCGCTGCTCGCGGACCGCAGCCGGGAACGGATCTGGAGTACCAGGTGAGCGTGGACTTCTGGACTGCGGTACGCGGCGGCGTGACGCGGCTGGAGATTCAGCGGCAGGAGGTTTGCCCGACGTGCAAAGGCAAGTCGACGACGGGCGGAAGCGTGGAATGCCCGGAGTGCCACGGCTCGGGCCAGGTGACGCAGATGGGCGGGCGGATGAAGTTCAATATCCAGTGCCCGCGTTGCGGCGGTTCGGGCAAGGTGCAGAACACCTGCCCGACGTGCGACGGCGAAGGTGTGGTCACGAAGAAGGAGCCGCTGGAGTTTCGCATCAAGCCCGGGACGCGCGATGGGCAGAGAATACGGCTTGGCGGGCAAGGGCAATGCTGGGACGAATGGCGGAGCGGCAGGCGATCTTTACCTGATCATCCGGGCTGGAACGCATCCGGTATTTACGCGGACGGGCGATGACATCTATGTGACTGTTCCGGTGACGATGACGGAGGCGGCGCTGGGCGCGAAGATCGATGTTCCGACGATCGACACGCACGAGGGCGGCGGACGGACGCAGCTGAAGATTCCGCCGGGCACGCAGACGGGGCAGAAGCTGAGGCTGCGGGAGAAGGGCGTGCCTTCGGCGGTGCATGAAGGCAAGCGCGGCGATCAGATCGTCGAGGTGAAGATCGTGGTGCCGAAGGTACAGGACGAGCGATCGAAGGAGATTCTGCGTGAGCTGGCGAAGCTGAATCCTGAGGATCCGCGCGAAGAGCTGTTTGCCAAAGCGTAAAGCGCCGAACTACATGAGTGGTTGATCTGGCGGTGAGGGCCAGTGCGTAAAGCTGGCTTTTTTATCAGAGGAATCCTCATCGTTATCCACGTCGTTCTTTGCAGATGCTTCTTCGAAGGGAATCGGAGTCTGATCGGGCTGGTCTTCGCGAATGCGATGGAGACGATAAGAATCCAGGGTGCGGAGATTGAAGCGTAGCGGGAGCTGGTTGCTAACAGGAGATTCCGGCAGAAGAAATTCGTTGGCGAGCGATGCGAGAAATTGGGTGGTGGCAGGAGCGATGCCTGCTACTCGAGCCGCCAACCATGCCTGCGGAGTGATGGTGATCTCGGCGCTTCCGGATTCAACGGCCGAATAGATGCGGTTGGCGGCGTGACGTACTGATGCTGCGATGACGGGTGTTGTGGCGGCGATGGTGAACCAGCGCGATTCCTTTTGCTGATCGCCTACAAAGCTGGCGTGGACGTGCGAGCCGGTGCGCATGAGGCCGGGGCAGACTGTCGTGACGCGGATGCCTTTGTGGCGAAGCTCAGCGTGGAGGCCCTGCGAGAAGCCGACGAGGGCGAATTTGCTGGCGACGTAGGGTAGAAGGTGCGGCACGGCAACTTTGCCTCCGATGGAGGCGATGTTGACGATGGAGGCTGGGCGCTCGTGCGCGATGCGCAGCATGTGAGGGAGGGCGGCCTGGGTGGTGTGAAGTGCGCTGTAGAAGTTGGCGGACATGGCGCGGCGGTAGGCGGAGAGGGGTTGGTCTTCAACGGGACCGACCTCGATGATGCCGGCGTTATTGATGAGGACGTCGATCCGGCCGAAGTGTGCGATGGCGTGATCGATGAGGTTTTCGGCTTGTTCGGGGTCGCTTAGGTCAGCGGGGATGAGGAGGACGGAGTCCGGTGAGGGGATAGCATGGCGTTGCAGGAGGGTATAGCGCGCATCGATCAGCTCGTCGACGTTGCGCGCGGCGAGGATAAGGCGGCAGCCGACGCGTCCGAAGCGCTCAGCGAGGGCGAGACCGAGTCCACGGGAGCCGCCGGTGATGAGGACGACGCGGTCTTCGTAGGATCGGCGCGGACGGGGAGCGAGAGCGTAGGCTGCAGCTGCGGCGGCGGTTGCGGCGGTGAGGCCACCAAGGATTGTCAGGGTTGTCGAGGGTCTCTTCATGGGAATCCAATCCAGTGCCGGAGTTAGAACAGCATAGCTGACATTGTTTGACGCGAATGCGAGGCAACAGGCTAGACTTTCCGTGAGAAAGAAAGGCTGAAAGGGCGGGCCATGGCTACGAAGCGGAAGAGCAGGGGAGCGTACATGATCTCGGCGGTGGCGGAGATGTATCAGATCCATCCGCAGACGCTGCGACTGTATGAGCGTGAGGGTCTGCTGCGGCCTTCACGGAGCGAGGGAAATACGCGCCTGTATACGGACGAAGATCTAGAACGGCTGGAGTTCATCCTGAACCTGGCGCGGGACCTGGGAGTGAATATCGCGGGTATCGCGGTGATTCTGCAGATGCGGGAGCGAATGGAAGAGATGAACCGGCAGATGCAGGGGTTTGTGGACTATGTTCGGACGGAGATGCTTACGCGGATTCACGAGCAACAGGGAGCGGTGGCTGGGCTGGTTCCGCTGCGGCGTCCGGTCGTAGTGCCGCCTGTCACGTCCAAGAAGAAATAGGGGTTGAGTCTTCATCGGGTTGCGAACGTCCTCTCGAACTCCGGACAACATACGTCGTGCGATAGACTTAAGGTCTGTTGTTCTCGGATTTTCTTGACTTGCTCCGGGTTAGTAGGGATGAGATGAAACTGCTGGACAGTGCTTGCTATGGATCGCGATTGCGGGCACCGTCACCTCCACGATCTATTGCCTGATGGTACTGGCGGCAGCTGCGCGTTTTGGCCTGCGCAAGCGTCGCGAGGACCGGGAGGCCGAGGTATCAGCGTTTCTCCCTCCGGTGAGTGTGTTGAAGCCGCTGCACGGCACCGAGGATGGGTTGGAGCGCAATATCGAGACTTTTTTTGAGCAGGACTATCCGGAGTTCGAGCTATTGTTCTGTGCGCGGCATGAGAGATGACGCCGGCCTGAAGCTGGCGCGAAGTCGGTGGGCGGCCGCTTTCCGCATGTTGACGCCAGTTATGTGACGTGCGGGGAGCCGACACCGCAGTTCCATAATGCAAAGGTTTTTTCTCTGGCGAAGCTGGATTCAGTTGCGAAAAACGAACTGTACATTACGAGCGACGCCGATGCGCGGGTGACCCCGGACTATCTGCGAAAGATGGTGCAGAATCTGAAAGACCCGAAGGTTGGTCTGGCCTCGAGCATCTATCTGGGAACGTTGCATCGCGGCTCGAAGGCGCGGTTCTCGTCACATCTGGACGCAGTGGGAAAGAGCGTGGAGATGAGTTCGGGAGTGATGGTGGCCGATATGCTTGAAGGTACCAAGTTCGCGCTTGGGGTGACGATGGCTGTGCAGGAAGCAGTCGTTTGCCGAAGCTGGTGGCTTTGAAGAACTGGGGCAGTTTTACGCGGACGATTTTGTTCTGGGAAACAGGCTGGCTGCGCGGGGTACAGGTGTCCGGCTGGCGACGCACGTGATCCGGCTGCTGGTGGAGGACACGCCCTTTGGTGTGTCATTCCGCAACCAACTGCGATGGATGCAGAGCACCCGAAGATCGCGGCCGTGGGGGCATCTGGGCAGCGGGCTGACGTTTCGCTATGCCGTTCGGGTTGATGGGGCTGTTGTGGGGTCTGTTGAGCGGACATGTTGTGTTGGGTCTGATGTGGCTGGCTGCGATGGTCGTAAACCGCTGGGTGCAGGCTGGGGCAGTTCTGCGGGTGATGGGAGATCAGGACTGGGTGCAAGGGATGCTGATCTATCCGGTGCGCGATCTGCTGGGAAGCGTGTTGTGGCTGGGGAGTTACGGCGGCGACCGGTTTTATTACCGCGGGCAGGTTTATCGAATGCGCGAAGGTGGGCGCGTCGAGGCCCCTTGAGTCTGCTTGATCGAATCCATCTAGTGGTTCGTAAGTACGGTCTTTCCGCCAGCGGAGGCGAGCGTGTGGACGGGACCGAAGGGCGTGAGGTCGCGAGTGCGGGCGGTGGGGTTGTAGGTGAACAGGAAGATGCGGCGTGGGCTGGCCCAGAGTGGTGGAGGGAGTCTTCTGTCTCGAAGATGTGTGGGGAGTCGGGCCAGAAGCTGCCGTACCAGAGGCCGTTGACGTTGCCGTTGATGAGGTGAACCTGCTGGTGGGTGTAGAAGAAGCGAGGAGCCGGAGGTGAGTTCGCCGTCGAGGATGATCAGGTCGGTTGGCTCGAAGCGCGGTCTGCGATTGATGGCGAGGGCGAGGTCCTTCGAGCCGAGGATGGGGTAGAAGCGGGCAAGGCCCTCGTGCGCGGCCAGCAGGGTGACGGTCATGGCGGCGGCGAGGATGAGGTTCGCGGCGAAGTGGCGGTCGCGTCGGCGCAGAGCATAGCTTCCGAGGCCGATGGCGAGCATGCTGATGGCGACGGCGGCGAGGGGCCGCGGAAGAGTCCCATGGCGGCTCCGGTGAGGTCGAAGAGGTGGCCGAGGGAGAGGTTGTAGAACTCGGGCTTGGCCGCGAGCAGGGAGGCGATGTCGGTGCCGGGTGCGGGGCGCGGCGCGGTGATGGCGAAGTATCCGCAGACAGCGGCGATGAGCGGTGGTGAGGGGGACGAGGAACCAGAGGGTCCAGCGGAGTGACGCTGGAGCGGGCGGTGGCTGGATCGTCGCGAGTGCGGTGAATCGGCGCGGGCGAGAGGCCGGCGGCGATGAGAGCGAGCGCGGGCAGCGCGGGAAGGTAGTAGTACTCCTGCCGGCTGGAGAGGGTGAAGAAGCCGAGGACGATGGCAGCCCAGAGCAGGAGGGAGAGCGCGGCTTCATGCTGGCGTGAGGCGAGGGACGACGCGGTGGCGAAGCTCGCGGATGTGGGCGGCGATGGCAGGGAAGAGGAAGGCGGTCCAGGGCATGATCCAGAGCGCAGCTCAGCAGCCAGAAGAGCGGGATCGGGAACCTGGCCGTAGTCGTGCGGGATGCGGCGGAGAGGAAGCGGGCGATGTGCTCGTTGTAGAGATAGAACCAGGCCCAGCCGCCGTGGGCGGGAAGGCCGAGGCCGGCGGGCAGCGGCGATGGCTGGGGTGCGGAGCGCGGCGAGGATGTGCCAGGGCGCGGCGATGGCGAGGAAGATGAGCGGTGCTGGCGAGGAGGTGAAGGTCGAGCGAGGAGGCGGAGTTGGCGGGTGAGCGCGAGGTAGAGGAGGACGAAGCCGATGGGGAAGACGAGGCCGATGAGTCCTTTGGTGAGGACGTTGAGCGCCATGACGGCTGCGAAGGCGGGGCAGGGGCGGAAGGCGGAGCGATTGTCGCGGATGCGGTCGAGGGCGATGAGGAAGAGGTGGACGGCGAGGGTCATCCAGAGGGCGAGGAGGATGTCGGGGATGTAGAAGCGGGTGTAGAGGTAGGGGCCGATGCTGGTGGCGAGGGCGAGGGCGGCGTAGAAGCCTCCGCGGTCGGGAGCGTGTCGCGGGCGAGATGGCAGCGAAGAGGCGGATGCCGAGCGCGTAGACGGCGAAGAGCAGAGCGAGGACCCGAGGGCGAGCGGGAGGCGGGCGGCCCAGTCGTGGATGCCGAAGAGGTGCATGGAGCCGGCGGCCATCCAGTACATGAGTGGTGGCTTGTCGAAGAAGCGGATGCCGTCGATGTAGGGGGTGACGTAGTCGTGGCGCTGCAGCATCTCGCGGGCGATCTCGATGTAGATGGAGTCGACGTCGTCGAGCAGGCCGGGAGTGAAGAGGCCGCCGATCTGGAGGATGAGCCAGGCAGAGACGATGAGGGCGATGGAGCGGGGACTCCATGAGCGCGGCAGTGCGGCGTGCGGACAGCGTGCGCTAGTGCGTGTTGCTCACTCAGCGGCGGGATTTGGGTGAACGGCTACGAATTGAGCGACGTGTTGGATTCACTGATGAGTCGGAGACGATTCGCAACTGAGATCTGGGCTGAGCTCGAACTGAGCTTGATCGAGCGGGCGGTCGGTGAAGAGGGCTTTGCCGGAGGTTTCTTCGAGCAGGATCTTGTTGTCGCCGAGCAGGCTGTCGACTTCGTCGCGCTTCTCGAGCGGGACGAAGAGGATCTTGCGCTGGCCGTTGCCCCAGTTCTTCACGAGATCGTCGTGGGTGAGGAAGATGGGCGGGGCGTCGGGGAAGGTCGAGCCGAAGAGCATGGAGGTGGAGCGGCCGTCGACGAGATAGACGTACTCGGCCGAGGTAGAAGGGGATAGAGGAGCCGTAGGCCTGGTCGCCGAAGAGGAGGACCTGGGTGTCGGGGGAGATGGCGTGGTTGTCTTCGAGCTGCTGAATCTTTCGGCGAAGTCTTGCGAGGAGAGCATGGGCGCGAAGCGGATCAAGGCGATGTGCGCGGCGATGAGGAAGATGTGCTGAGGTGAGGGCGATGGCTGTGGTCGAGGCGAGGTGACGGCGTTTGCGTGCGGAGCAACCATGCGATGGCGGGCCGATGGCGAAGGCGAGGGCGGCGAGTGAGGCGGGGAGGCGAAGCGCGGCGAAGCTGGGGCCGGTGAGGTCGAAGAAGTGCGACATCGAGAGGGTGTAGTCGCCGACGCCGCGATGGGCGAGGAGGTCGCCGATGTCGGGGACGAAGGGGAGATGGCGGGAGGTCCAGAGGCCGTAGGCGAGGGCGGATGCGACGGCGAGGCCGAGGACGGTGAAGGTGGCGTGGGCGAAGGTGATCCAGCGGCGGGATGGAGCTGTCTTCGTCGTAGAGTGTGCTCGGAGCGGGCGAGGCGGCTGCGAGTGAGGATCAGGAGCGGGAGGTAGGCGGGGAAGGTGTAGTACTCCTGGTTGGTGGAGAGGGAGAAGAAGACGAGGACGAGGGCGGCGAAGATGGCGAGGAGCAGGGTCGTGCTGGTTTGCAAGCGTACGCGCGTTGATCGAATGCGACGGTATCGCATGCGTCCAGCCCTGAACGGAACGGCAACGGGAGCGAAGAGGCTCCAGGGGAAGAGCCAGACGAGGTGGAGGCTCCAGAAGAGGTAGCCGGGGAGCTTGTTGTAGTCCATGGGATAGCGGTTGCCGAGGAAGCGGAGGAAGTGCTCGTTGACGAAGTAGAACCAGAAGAAGCCGTGGCCGTTCATGCCGCCGGTGTTGCGCAGGCCGGCGAGGATGTGCCAGGGCGCGGCGATGGCGAGGAAGAGGAGCAGGCCGGTGAAGGGCTTGAGGGTGCGCCAGTGGCGCCACTCGCCGGTGAGGGCGAGGTAGAGGATGGCGGCGCCGAAGAAGAAGACGAGGGCGACGAGGCCTTTGGTGAGGACGGCGAGGGCGAGGGCCGTCCACATGATGTAGGCGTAGGTGGCGCGGAGAATGCGGCAGTGCTTCATGCGAAGTACGGGGATTCTTCGCTCCGCTCAAAATGACGTGTGGATTCTGCGACGAGCGGAGAAGGCAGTAGAGGGCGATCGAGAGGAAGAGCGAGAGCAGGACTTCGGGGATGAAGATGCGGGTGAAGAGGAAGACTCCGGCGGAGGTGAGGATGGCGAGGCCGGTGTAGAAGGCGGCGCGGTCGCCGAAGGCGCGGCGGCCCCAGTGGTAGCCGAGCAGTGCGAGCAGAGAACGCCGATGGCCTGCGGCAGATGGGCGGCGAAGGTGTTGAAGCCGAAGAGGCGGAAGCTGAGGGCGACGAGCCAGTAGGGGAGCGGGGCTTTTTCGAGGTAGCGGATGCCGTTGACGTGGAGGGTGACCCAGTCGCCGGTGAGCAGCCATGTGGCGGGCGGCGTTGGCGTGGGTGGCGTCGGCGTCGTCGAGCAGCGGCGGGGCGAAGAGGCGGCGAAGAAGATCGACGAACCAGAGTCCGAGAGGAAGAGGAGCGCTGTGGAGCGGCGATGACGGTTCGGAAGTAGCACTGCGCCAGGTACTTGGTGCGACCTGCGGCGCGGAGAGGGTCGAGTGGGTCGTCATGAGAGCGCGCTCTTTACAGGATAAATGGGCTGATACGAATAAATCGACGGCGTAGCACTGTATCGGATGTTTGCGTTTGCAGCGGAAAGTTGTTCACGCGCGATGTATCTTGCTTGTGGCGGGATTTTTGCGTTCTGAGGTGACTGAAAGAGAGATGCCTACGTTTGCCGCGATCGATATTGGGTCGAACTCCTGCCGGCTGAAGATTGCTTCGGTGCAGATGCACCGGCTGAAGACGCTGCATGAGGACCGCGAGGTGACGCGGCTGGGCGAGAGCGTCTTTCAGACGGGGGTGATCTCGCCGGAGGCGATGGCGGCGACGATCCGGGCGCTGAAGCGGTTTCATAAGGCGGTGCAGCTGCATGTGGCGGACAAGGTGCGCGTGGTGGCGACGAGCGCGATGCGCGATGCGCGCAACGCCGAGGCGTTTACGGAGTGGGTGAAGTCGGCGACGGGATGGAACGTCGAGGTGATCTCGGGGCTGGAAGAGGGACGGCTGATCCACCTGGGCGTGGTGACGCATGAGGTGGGCGCGCGCGGGCGATGCGTGCTGATCGACCTGGGCGGCGGAAGCTGCGAGGTGACGCTGTCGGATGGCGGACGGATCAAGGCGATGGTCGAGCATGCCGCTGGGCGCGGTGCGGCTGCAGCAGGAGTTTCTGCAGATCGATCCGCCGGCGAAGGAGGACGTGGCGCGGCTGAAGCAGTACATCGACCGCGAACTGAAGAAGGCGGAGCGAAAGATTGGGATGCCGCGCGTGGGGCTGGTGATTGCGACTTCGGGAACGGCGGCGGCGCTGGCCGAGGCGAGCGGCTATGCGCGCAAGAAGGCTCGGCGAAGACAAGAAGAAGACGCTGGCGAAGCGGCGTGTGGAGCATGTAGGCGAACTGACTGCCGACGGCGGATGAAGTGCGTACGCTGGCCGATCGCTGGTGAAGATGCGCGATGAGCAGAGGGCGGCGGTGCCCGGCATCGGGCCGCGGCGGTCGGAGATCATCGTCGGCGGCGCGCTGGTGTATGCGAGCCTGATGGAGCGGTTCGGGCTGAAGGGCTTTCGCTACTCGCCGCTGGGCCTGCGCGACGGCATGCTGGCGCAGATGCTGGGCGAGGTGGATCTGCGCGCCTCGGTGCATCAGAAGATCGAGAGCGAGCGCTGGGCAGGCGTGCTGGAGGTCTGCCAGCGCTACGGCATCGAGCTGCGGCGGGTTGAGCCGGTGCGGCAGCACGTGGTGGAGCTGTTCGATGCGCTGGCGCGGGTGCATGAGCTGCCGGAGGAGTACAGGCTGTGGCTGGAGTCGGCGGCGATGATGCAGGATGTCGGCAAGTACATGAACCACCAGGGACACCATCGGCATACGCAGTACATCATCGCCAACTCGGAGATCTTCGGCTTTTCTCCGGAGCAGCGAGCGATCGTGAGCGCGCTTGCGCGGTACCTGGGAAAGACGCGTCCGGACGCCGATGGACCGCGTGATGCGGACGATTCCGGTGGAGGAGCATACGAATGTTGTACGGGCGATTGTGCTGCTGCGGCTGGCGGTGGCGCTGAACCAGGATCGTGCGAGCGCCGTGGTGCAGATGCGCGTGCATGTCTATCCCAAGCGCGTGGTGCTGGAGCTGGTGCCGGGGCGCGGCGGGGCGGAGCTGGAGGCCTGGTCGCTGAAGAAGGAAGCGGCTTACTTCCGCGAGGTCTTTCGGCGCGAGCTCTTCGTCGAAGTGGTGTAGAGCGCGCGGACGGTGCGCGGGTCGAGCAGCCACTGCAGGGTTGCGGGACCGCGAGTAATCGAGACGCGGGCGAGCGAACCTTTGCGCAGGCGAATGTTAGGAAGACTTGTCGACGAAGGGGCGACGAGAAGCGAAGCGAGGAACTGGCTGAGGTTGGGGTTATGCCCGACGACGAGCAGGTTCTCGTAGTTGTGGCACTCAGAGAGAAGCTTCTGGAAGTCGCGGAAGGTGGCGTCGGGGGCGAGCGCATTCGAGAGCAGAATCTGCGATTCGTAGCCGGTCTCGGTGCCGACGAGAGAAGCGGTCTGCAGGCTGCGCTTGAGGGGGCTTGAGACGATGAGATCGAACTGAATCTTCAGTTCGTTGAGAACGTGAGCAAGATGAAGGCAGTGGCGTTTGCCGTCCTTGTCGAGGGGGCGTTTGACATCGAGCAGAGGATTGGCGCGTCTCATGCCGGCAGAGGCGTGCCGAAGGATAAAGAGATTCATAGGCCTTATCTATTGTAAACTACTTATCGCATGATGAGAGCTACGGCTGGGGTTTTTGAGGGTCGTGGTGAAAGACACCGGGATCGGGTTCGTCGAGCGAAGGTGTGGCGGGTTCGGGATTGGGGATCGGGTCCGGTGTCGCAGCGGGAGGGTGCGGCTCAGGCGGAGTGAGCGGAGCGATAGGGTCGTCGGCCGACAGCGGTGCTGGATAAAGGGGAGTCAATGGGTCAGGATTGTAGATCATTTCGACGTGGCGTGGGTAGTCAGGAGGATGAACATCGTCCTCCGACGGCGAGTGGGGAGGAACTGGAGGATCTTTCGGCGCGGATGGTCGGGAATCGTAGGTCATGGGGGTAGCTGTGTCGGGAACGATTGGGTGCTGCAGAACGAGAGAAGCCTCAGCCCCGCGTTGCCAGAAGCGAGTGAAGAGCATCAAGAATAGGCCGAGCTGAGCGACAAGAAACATGGGCCAGACACGGGACTGTGCGAGCATATGCATCGCTGTTCGTCCGGAGAAAAAGGCTGCCAAGGCCCCGATGACGGCAAGCAGAAGAAAGACCAGCCAAACGCGGGCGAGATGGTTGCGGAGCAAGCTGAATGCAGGGCCAAGCGCGCGTCGAACGCGCCGGTCGGACTTGCCATTGGGGCGTATGTGCGTGCCGAGTTGAACCGCGTAGGCCTCCACAAGATCGAAGTAGACGCGAAGCAGAGTAGCGGCAAGCAAAACCAGCAGAAGACCGGTGAGGGTGAGCAGGAGTGCTGGACGGCCGACAAAGCGGTCGTCGACGAAACGGGCCCAGTGTTGTTGCAGAACGGCGAGCGGGCCGAGAATGAAGGCTGCAGCGAGAAGCGTCAGCAAAGTGATGCGTACGAAGCGCCAGAAGTGAATGATGCCCTGGCGAATTAGGGTGCTGAGTCGTGCGTGGGTGCGAGTGAGATAGCAGTAGAGGGTGCCCGGGACGAGCAGAAAATATATCAGCAGATAGAGCGGCACAGAGGCGTGGCTGGTGATTGAACTGGCCTGGCCGTGAGCGCCCTGGTGAAGATGCAGCGCGGCATCTGCCATGGTGCCAAGATCGAAGCCTGAGGAAAGGCGCTGCGCGGCAAGAGATCGGTCCAGCAGGTTGGAGAGCTGAACCTTGAGCGGAAGGCACATGGCCAGAGCGAGCGTGAGATTGAAGGCATATGTCCAAAGAAAGGCCGGAAGCCGACGAATTGCAATGCCGAGACCGTGTACAAGTATGCTGCGGGTTCGGGGCATGGAAGCCTTTCCGGAAAATAAGATCAGCGTTTTCGTGTTCCGTTTAGGTGCTCAAACGATCCATGTAGCTAACTGTGCCGCGAGTTGTTGAATCGCGACCCAGATCGATGTGAGTTTTCGTGCCGGAACTGGATCTGCCTGCGTTGTGAAGCTGTTGTTGAACATATCTCTGTCTAGTGGGATGAGGTGATCAGGGTCCAACTCGACGGCGACTACTTTTGCGTTGCGAGTGTAGGTGAAGCGTGTCCAGCGATCGACACCATCCCAGACCTCACGGATGCGCGATCCATCATCGAAAGTAATCTGGGCTGTGACGGGAAAAATGAAATCGCCTTTACGGCGGAGATAAACGGTTGAAAGGCATCCCGCCTGGCACCTGGCTTTATCTTCATACGGTGGTTGCCACCAGCGTACCGGGTCCGAGGAGAAGCCATCGACTGCGTAGTCGAGAACCTGTGTTCCGTACACGGCTTGGTTCAGGAAAGGCCGAAGCGTTGTGTTGGCAGAGAGGAGAGGAGATGGTTCGGGCAAACGGGTGGGGGTGAAAGGCGGCAAAGTGGTGAAAGGCTGTGTTTGGGCGGATGAAAACGCCGGTCCTTCTACTGAGTTTCCAGTTGTCGTTTCGACGGGAATGACGTTTTTGCTTGTTGTGGGCTCCGCGTGAGGTGTAATCACGGTGGCTTTGCCGTGAGCGACTGCGACCTGTTCGATGGTACGCAGGAAGTCTTCGGTGGTGGGATGCGTGAAGCGATAGCGCTGGAAGTAGGTGCGCATCGCTTCGTCCATCGTGTCGCGACCGATGATGCCTTCAAGCGTGGTAAGCAAGGTTGCAGACTTGCCGTAGGTGACGCCAGCGTAGGAGGTGCTATTGCGAAACTTCCAGGCGAATACGCGTGACCGGATCGAGGTCGAGAGCCTCGAGATAAGAGAGGCGCTGCAGCGCGCCATCGCCCAGGTTCGCGTATCGCCGGTTGACGCCTGAGGTGTTGTCGCCGAGGATAGCCGCAAGAACTTTGACTTCGGTGTAGGAGTTGATGCCCTCGTCAAGCCATGCCTCTTCAAACTCGTTGGTGGCGACCATGCCGTACCAGTACTGATGGCCGAACTCATGTTCGGCGGTGACCTCGGCTCCATTGAAAGCGCCCCACCAACTGCCATCGCGCGGTGAAGAGCGTGGGGTACTCCATGCCCTCCATCTCGGAGCCGGGTTCGGGATCGATGACGGTGATGACCTTGTAGGGATAAGGGCCGTAGCGCTGCTCGTACTGCTGGAGTGACGCGCGAGTGATTGAGAGATATCGCTGGGCGATGTGCGGATGCGCTGCGAGCGCGAGGACGTGGATCTGCACCGGACCGAGCGAAGAGAGATAGATGGCGTCGGTGGTGACGAAGTTTGGGCTGGCCGCAAAGGCGAAGTCGTGGATGTCTTCGCCGTAGAAACTGAGCGTCTTTGTTCCGTCAGCGTTGGGCTGATTGCCTGTGGGGACACCGCTGGCTCCGACGATGTAGCTGCGCGGTACGGTCAGCCGCACGTTGTAGGTTCCGAAGTCGGAGAAGAACTCGGTTGTCGCGTGATACTGATGGCAGTTCCACGCGCCATGCCAGAAGACGCCGATCTTTGGAAACCATTGTCCGCCCATGATGAAGTCGCGCTTGTACCCGTTGCGCGCGACCGAGAGGGGGAACTTGTCGTGGAAGACGAAGTGGAAGGTGACGGAGTCGTTGGGCGCGAGGGGCCGCGGCAGCGTGATCTCGGCTACGGTGTGGTCCTGCATGTTGCCGTCATCTGGAGCGGTGAAGTGCAGAGTGGAGGTGAGGTCGCCGTAGCCATCGGCCTCGATGTGCGAGAGGGTGATGCCGCCGACTTTTTCAGGTGGGTAGGAGTCGTCGAAGGAGTCGCGAACGCCGCCCCCGGCATGGGTTTCGGCGGTGAAGGTGGACTCCGGACGGAAGGCGTTGAGATAGAGATGGAACGGAAAGGTGGTTAGCGGCTGACCGGTCAGGTTGCGGTAGGTGAGCGACTCGGTGGCATCGAGCGTCTTGTTTTTCGGTATCGAGGCGGGCGTCGATTGTGTAGGCGACCACTCGCTCTGAAAGCGGCGCGCCGTCTGGCGAATTTGTGGCGATGCTGAGTTGGGCATCGAGTGCCGGAGGGGCGAGCAGCAGAAGCGCGGCGGCTAAACGTAGTCGCGTCATAGAGTAATTGCTGTGCTTTCTGTGTGATGCCGAAAATTGGCTGACGGCTGGCGCACTTCTGGAGAATCGCACGCGTCAAACTGTATTCGATTGTTTATCAATTTGCCACAACTCGGTAAACAGGATCCCGCCGAGGAATTCCTGTCTGACGATCCGTTTAAAGCCGGTGCTGGTAAGCGCTGCTTTGTGATTGGGTAGGCGATTGACTCGGAGACCGGAAAGAATCCGAAAGGCGAGATAGAGAATACTGATGCTAAGGCGTGCCGGTAGATGAAGTGCACCCTTCGGGATGTTGAAGTCGGAGATTAGCCAGAGAGCTCCGGGGGAGAGCGTGGGAACCGTGCGCTGGACGAGTTGGTCTAGCTGCTTCTGAGCAAGGCAGTCGAGAAAGAAGTGCGAAACAACGAGGTCGTAAGGTTCGGGAGCGTCAAGCGTGAACGTAAGGGCGTCGCCGTGCATGATGCGGAGGCGCTCCGAGTATGGTGCGCAGCGTGTGCGAAGGAGGGAGAGCATGGCAGCGCTGATATCGACGGCGGTGGCACAGAGCGTGGGGTTAGCGTTCAGCAGTTGCGAGAGGAAGCGTCCGTCGCCGTCGCCTAACACGAGCGCATTTCGCTTTTTGAGTAGGCGCGGCAGGAGGTGCAAGCGCGTTCGCTCCAGCGACCCGCCCAGCGTGAGGTATTCGAGTATTTGATACGGACGGGCGATTCGATCGAAATTTGGCGCAGTCGAGGTCATATAAAGAGGATGACCATCGCTGGAGTGAGCAGGACAAAATCCGCCAGAGTTCGCTGTACAAGACTGTCGTGTTCCTTGCGCTTGAGGTGAAGCAAGAGCAGCGCCACGGCGGAGAGCGCGATAGCGGCATGAATCGTCCATGGTGCGCGGCGATAGACAATGGCAAAAGCAGCGCTGATTGCCGCGATCGCAAACGAAAATAGCTTCAAATGTTTCAGCGCGAATGCAGTGATGAGGTGCGGCGTGGGCCCGGTGGGTGAGGGATGCTCCCATGCATAGATAAAGAGGCAGTTGAGGCTGCAGAGTCCAGCAAACAAAAGCGCCGATGGGAGCAGGACTCCGCGCAGCAGGGGTTCGCGCGAGACCGTAGGAATAAAAACAGCAGCCGCAAAGCAGACACCGACCGCGATCTCCTTTGGCAGACGGTGCGCGCTTTGCGTCGCATGGATCACCACAAAGTAGCCGAAGACCAGCACGCCGAGGATGAGATACAGATGAATCGCTTCCTGCGAGAGACGCGGAAGAAGCGCTGCCAGAATAATCGCAGCGAGGCCGATACCGCCGAGGAAGAATTTTCGATGTCGACGATGAAAGTGATGACGGGCCTCTAGCGCGCCGACGTCAGGGGACTGGGCGTCCAGCAGACGGTCGGCCGCATAGAGCGTCCAGACCGCAGCAGCCATCGCGACAAGAGAAACCAGTGGAAGCCGGATATGACAAGCCCGCGCAATAAACCATGTCCAGAGAACGGCGACTGTTGGAGCGTCCAGAGAGAAGAGGTGCCAGAGAGTCAGGAATGATTTAGCTTCGCTGGACACAGTTCTATTTTAGGGCGTGGATAACCGCGGAGTCTTGATGGATCAGGCTACCGGTTCAGACCTGACAAGTGGTGAGGGCGCAGACATTGATGCGGCAGGTTTGGAAACATCGCTTGCTTCTCGCATCTCCTTAGCTCCAGTTGCCCACAGGCCGGGGTCAATATCGGGAAAGACATTGTCGCGCCGTTCAATCTCATTCAACCGTCCTTCCTGTGCGACAGTCAATCTGCCTGTGGATGCAAAGGTCTGCCAGATGGTCTTTACTTCGTTGAATTGATCGTTATGCGTGGTGAAGCGGGTTTCCGCGTAGTCGCGTGCGGCTCCGGTGGTGATGAGGAACTGCCAGTCGGAGGATTCGAGCAGCAAGAGCTCGCGGCAGAGTTGCTGGGCGATGCGGCGTCCAAGATCGGACTCTGCGCCAGAGGCCTGCTGTCGCAACCTCGCAGGTAAACAACTCGGCGGGGTAGATGTGCGTATAGGTCCAGCTTGTGTCCGGATTCATCCAGACCTCGTTTTGCCGCCCGCTCCCCAAGAGCCTTCGGGCATCGCGATGAAGCCCGCGCGGGGATAAAGATCGAGGTATTCGGCGGCGGAGATCATCTGTATGCCCGTGTCGTAGTCGTGAAGCGTGCGTGCTATCGCTTCCAGCCATAGCGCTCCTTCGAACCACCAGTGTCCGAAGAGCTCAGCGTCAAAAGGCGAGCAGAGAATCGGGGGGATCGAATCGTTGAAACCCGATTTCAGCGCTTCGTAGACGAGGTGAACGAAGTGAGAGGCGTGCGATTTGACCCGCTCGGCGGCCTCCTGCGGGTAGTAGGGCTGCTTGTCGCCCATCTCGACCTTCGAACCGGTAACGCGCCAGTAGCGATGACCGCCGGGCCAGCGCTTCTTGTGGAAGTCGAGGTAGACGCCATCGCCGGGATAGCCGGAGTCGCCGGACCAGACCTGGATGCCGGTGCGTGGGTCGCGAGGAAAGATCGTGGTGGCGTAGCGCTTGTCGTAGGGGCCATCGACGTAATAAGGCTGATAAAGAGAGCGATGACCGCTGTGAGTCATCGCGATCTCCTGGTCCTCCGTAGGAACGGCTCCGTTGCGCAGTTCGTAGGGGGAGGGCACGCGATTGCCATGTTCGACGAGGTGCGTATCCACAAAGAAGAACTCGATGCCGCTTTCGGAGAGTGCCTGTTCGACGCCGATGCGGTCGAAGCCCGCGGGCGTCGGTGAGCCGTCGGCCATTCCGACCGGGTAGTTCCAGAAGCCTGCAGGACGGTAGCCGCACTCGGGAGCCCAGATCCCGCGAGGATGCGTGCCGATGATGGCGTATGTGGGTCTTGACCGCGGTGCGGATCTGGGCTCGTACGCTCTCGTCGGTGCCCAGCAGAGGCATGTAGCCGTGCGTGGCGCCGCAGGTGATGATCTCGATCAGGCCGGTGTCATTGAAGTGACGGAATCCCGCGATGATGTTGCCGTCGAGCGCGCGAAAGTCATCGAGAGCCTGAGAAAAGAAGCGATGCCAGAAGCGGGAGGTCTCGGCCAGGTGGGTTTCGCCGGACTGAATAAAGTACGCCTCATCCTCGCGCGCGGCGACGATCTTGCGCCCGAGATAATTAGGAAACTCGGCGATGAAGCCTGGGTGCGAGAGCTGTTCCAGCAGAATGGGCGAGAGATTCAGGTTGCACTGAAATCGAATGCTGTCTCGCTCAAGATTTCGCAGCATCCGCAGCAGTGGAAGGTAGGTCTCGGCAGCAGCTTCGTGGAGCCACTCCATTCCGTGTGGCCACGTGCCGTGATTGACGACATAAGGCAGGTGCGCATGCAGGGTAAAGGTGAGGTAGCCTGCCGGGCGTTTCGCTGCATTGGATGATGCCGTCAAGACGAATACCTCGCTCTGTTTTGCGTCGGCTGAGTGCGTCGTTGGGTGCGTTTCGCTGGCTGAAGCTGAGTCTACACCAGCGATAACTTCTGGAGGTAAAACGGCAGGCCCGCAAGAGGCCTGCCGTATCTAAGTGGCTAGGATGCATGATTTAGCGATTGAGTTTTGATTACTGCGGCTGCTCCTGCGACGGATTCAACGGGCGTCGCTGACCGTTACTTCCAGTGCTGAGCGTGTTGCCTGTCGGGACACGGACGGCGAGCGTGTTCGTGAGCTGGAAGTTCACCAGGCTTTCGGAGGGAATTTGTACTTGTTCGCCTCGGGTGATGGTGTTGGCTCCTGCCCCGACGCCGCGCTCCGGCGGCAGATCCTATGGCCGCGCCTTTGCCGCCGCCGGCGATGGCTCCGATGATGGCTCCGATGGCGGCTCCGCCGCCCACTTTGGCAGCCGTGTTCTTGCCGCGGCCTTTGCCCTCAACGCTGTAGGGCTGCGTGGTGACAGCCAGGGAGTCGCCGTGACGATTGATGCTGACAAGCTCGACGGTGAGCAGCGAACTGCCCTTGTAGTGCGCGGCCTCCTGCACGGCGGAGACCCGTCCGGTGACTCCTGTGCCCTGACGAATGGCTACCAGGCCGTCGGCCACGACATCGGTGGCGACGGTGCCGGAGAACGATTGACCCTGCTGGGTCGTGGCACTATCGAGGGTCTGAGTGATGCGGATCGGGATGGTTGTGCCGGAAGGGATGGTGACAGTCTTGAACGCTGGAGGAGGCGGCGGAGCAGGTGCCGCTACAGGAGCCGGAGTAGGAGCAGGCGCGGGCGATGGAGCAGGTGGAACCACCTCATGACGCTCGATGGGAGCAGGCTTTGCGGCCGGCTTAGGGACGACCTTCTTAGGAGCCGCAGCGGGAGCGGGTGCAGGAGGTGGCTCGACTGCGGCCATAGGAGCTGGCGGCGCCTGGACCGATAGGTTGTTTACGACCGTCTTGATTCCGGGGACCTGGGAGACATCAGCGGCTGCCAGCGAACGAGCGGCCTCACTGCTGACGTTGCCATTCAGGGTCGCTATGCCGTTCTGAACCGACGAGTAAATCGGCTCGCTGGAGAGCGCGGCGTCGCCGCTCAGCCGGCTATGAACGGCTGTCGTCAGGCTGGCATCGTCGGTGACGGGGGCCGCTGGGGTTGAACTTTTGCACCCGGCCACACTAAGGACGAGCGATAGAGCAGTTGCGGCTGCTAAGGTACGCGTTGTTGAACCAATTTCTTGAATGTTCATTGAACCCTGTCTCTTCCAAGTTTTATGCATAATCGCTGCTCGCATCACTGTAACTCAACCAATAGATAACGATGCGCCCGGTAACGCCCTTACTCTTTAGATGCCCCGATTTCGTTAGAGGCACACTTGTAGGACGGCCAGGAAGGTCCCGGGGAAGCGCTGCCGCGCTGTAAGACGGCAGGCACAGCGCGCAACCTAATCATGGTGAGGGGCATCCACCCAAACAGTGTTGGTAAGGCTGATTTCGGCGGTGGAACCGGACGGAGTATGCTGGCCTTTCAAGCTTGAAGTTGGTCCGCAAAGGACGGCGGATTGCGGAGCTCTGTGACCGGGGACGGAGTTTGAGTTATAACAGCGGAGAGCATAAGGTTCCGCATCGACTGTTGAGAAGAGGAGAATAACAATGTCAGACAACGACAATGGTGCAACTGGTTTGGGATGGTTTCTGGCGGGACTCGGTATCGGTGCGCTGGTTGGCGTGCTGTATGCACCGAAGGCCGGTAAGGAGACGCGCGAGGATCTGAAAGCGAGCGCGCTGGATGCCAAGGAGCGAGCCGCTGTGTTGGCGCAGCAGGGCCGCGAGCGTGCCGCTGACCTTGCCGAGCAGGGCAAGCAGCAGTTCAGCGACTATGTCGATCGCGGCAAGGAGTACTATGACCGCGGCCGGACGCAATGGTCGCAGTATGTTGAGAAGGGCAAAGGCCTGGTGCAGGAGCAGCAGAGCAAGGTTGCGGCTGCCATCGATGCCGGTAAACAGGCTTATGTAAGCTCGACGCGAAAGCTCCTCATCGTAGTTGTTTTGGCTGGTCAGGGGATCTGGCTGCATGCAGCCAGATCCTGTTGTTGCAACGGGAGAGAGTGAATGGTGATCTCAGGAATGTGGCTGCAGGATGCGGGAATCGATCTCGTCCGGCAACTCGCGGCTGATTAATGATCTTCGTTGGCATCGTGGCGTTTTCCATGCTGACGCAGGCGATTGTTTTTATCGGTTGCTGCAATTGGGTCGCTTAAAGGCAAGCAAGCAAGCTGCTGGAGATCGCTGAAGAGGTGAAGGCGAAGACCTTGCCTGCAATCGACAAGACACAAAATGTGCTGCATGAGCTTCATCCCAAGGTGAGAGTTATTACGGACAACCTGGTTGAGACGAGCCATATTGTGCGTTTGAAGGCTCAGGAATTCGACTCAACGATCACGGATGTGAACGAGCGGGCTCGTGCGCAGACGGCTCGAGTGGATGACATGGTGAGCTCGGTTCTTGATACGACGTCGGGGATCGCGTCGACGATCCAGAAGGGCGTCTCGGTTCCGGTCCGTGAGTTCAATGGTCTGATGAACGGGCTAAAGGCCGGAATTGATGTGCTGGTGGGACGCAAGGGAAATCATCCGGCGAAGAGCGCCGGGCAACCGGTTTCGAATGTGAATCCATTTGAATCCGGAGCGAAGCCTTTCGGAACAACTCCCAAGCTTTAAGCTCAGATTATTCCAGGCTAGATGATCCAGCCGCCGCCGACGACTTCGTCGTCCTGATAGAAGACGGCGGACTGGCCGGGGGTGATGGCGCGCTGCGGCTCGTCGAAGACGGCGTGGACGAGATCGTCGCCGGCCCCGATGAGGGTCGCGGCCGCAGGTGTGTGGCGGTGGCGGATCTTGGTGGTGACGCGAAGCTCTTCGCCTTTCGGCGAGGCCGGGGATGGAGATCCAGTTGAGGCGGTTGGCGAAGAGTTCGCGGGTAGAGGTCTTCGTCTGGGCCGACAGTGACCTGGTGCGAGTCGGGGTGGATGGCGAGGACGTAGAGCGGGTTGGGCGAGCTGAGGCCGAGGCCCTTGCGCTGGCCGACGGTGAAGCTGTGGATGCCCTCGTGGTGGCCGATGACTTCGCCGGTGGTGGTGACGAGTTCGCCGGAGAGATCGGGCATCGGCTTCGTTCTGCTCGTCGAGGTAGGCCTTGAGGAAGGCGCTGTAGTCGCCGCCGGGGATGAAGCAGATCTCCTGCGAGTCGGGCTTCTGGGCGACGTCGAGGCCGGCGTCCTGCGGCCATCTCGCGGACGGCGGGCTTCTGCATCTCGCCGAGCGGGAAGAGGGTGCGGGAGAGCTGTTCTTGCGTGAGGCCGAAGAGGAAGTAGGTCTGGTCCTTGGACTGTGTCGGCGGGGCGGGAGAGGATCCAGCGGTCGCGTGCGGCGTCGTAAGTGGTTGCGCGCGTAGTGGCCGGTGGCGATGCGGTCGGCGCCGATCTGGCGGGCGGTGAGCGAGGAGCTGGTCGAACTTGAGGTGGTTGTTGCAGAGGGTGCAGGGGATCGGCGTGCGTCCGGCGAGGTACTCGTTGACGAAGGGGCGGACGACTTCGGCCTCGAAGCGGTCCTGCTGGTTGACGACGTAGTAGGGGATGTCCGAGCTGCTCGGCTACGGCGCGGGCGTCGTAGACGTCGTCGATGGAGCAGCAGCGGCCCTGGACGGGCTCGGGCATGCCCTCGTGGCCGGCGAGGCGGCGCTGGTTCCAGAGCTGGAGGGTGAGGCCGACGAGCTCGTGGCCCTCCGAGCGCAGGATGGCCGCGACCGGCGGAGGAGTCGACTCCTCCGGACATGGCGACTGCGATCGTGTTGTTCGGCTCGTTCTGCATGTGCTCAACTTCTATTTTCTCAGAGTTCGGGGAGGGGGGGACCCCCCTGGGGGTATTTTTGGGATTTACCGTTTTATTTTCAGTGGCTTACTAGATTTCAACAGGGCAAGATTCTGATTCAAGATGACTTAAATCTCAAAATATTGTTTCTAAAGGAAATTAGCCCCGACTCATAAGCCGGGGCTATCTCTTTATTTTTCTTATCTGAGTTAAGTGTATCAGGTTGAAGGTAATTAATCGGCACCTGATAGTTCCTTTATTTTCTGATAGTTAATGGCAATCAGGGCTTGACAAGAAATGACTATCTCGCTGGGACGGCAATACGTATGAGGAACCCGGCAAGGAGAAGGAGACCGGGATTAAGAATGGAGCTGACGAGTGCGTCCTTCCAACGGAACCTGCCATCGCGCACGTAGCTCGCGGAACGAAACATGCCGAGGATGCAGAATCCCGCATAGAACTCGAAGAAGGTGAGAGGGTAATGCAACACCGGATAGATGAACCATGGCCAGAGCCAACTGGCGGCGTAAGCCCAGGAAAGGGCAAATGGGCCCATGCCGACCACGATGACGGCGAAGTACACGGCTGCGGCTGAAGAGGCATCGCGAGTCATGATCGGCAACTTCTTTATATCCCGTATGCTACCGAAAAAGTGGGAGTTAGTGACCGTTCGCCCGCGCGTCAGAGGGTGGGACTTTCCCTAAACGACATTCGTTTGACATGTGATGCCGATATGCGTGAGATGGACGCAGGGTTTGTGGGGTTGGTTTTAAAGACGATCGGTTCGATGGGTGGTGGAAATCGAATCTCTAACCTGCTTCCGGATTGACCTCAGACTGCTTCTCAGGTGTCTTCGGACCACAACCAGTGAGAAGGCCAAGGCGTCTAAGACGTTTGAGATGAAAGTTATCCGATTTTTTGGCTCCCTAATCGCTGTTATTTTTTCTTTTTCGTATGCGCTTCGTGCAGACAATGCGCGCTTTGACCTGGTAGGTCCAAAGATTGAGGTGCGGGTTACTCGGGGAGGCACGACGCTTCCGATCGCTCAGGTTCCGAACCTGCGTCCGGGGGACAAGCTGTGGGTGAAGGCGGACCTGCCCGCGAACCAGTCGAACCATCTTCTGCTGATCATCGCGTTTTTGCGCGGGACGACGAACGAGCCACCGGACAACTGGTTTACCGAGATCGATACGTGGGAGAAGAAGACGCGCGAGGGGACGAGTGTTGTGGTGCCGGAGGGCGCGGAGGAGGCGTTGATGTTCGTCGCCCCGGAGACGGGTGGGGACTTCAAGACCCTGCGGTCGGCGGTGAAGGGGAAGCCGGGGTTGTTTATCAGGGCGAATGCGGATTTGAACGAGGCCTCGTTCGAACAACAGAGGATCGAGCATTACCTGGCGGCGATGAAGACGGTTCCGCAGAACGATCAGAAGGCGATCCAGGATCGGTCGGGGAAGCTGGCTTCGACTCTGGCACTGAAGCCGAATGCGGACTGCTTCAAGCAGGCCGTGGACCAGCAGGTGAGTTGCCTGACGCAGTCAAGCGCTCCGGTGCTGCTAGATGACGGACATGGACAGAGCATCGCGTCGGCGATCTCGACGGGGCCGTCGTCGGACTTCATCAATGCGGCCTCTGTAACTCCGATGGCGGGTGCGGGCGTGTACTCGGCTTACGTGGGCGCGGTCGTTGACCTCGTGCACATGGTGAGCCTGATGCGGACGGCTCAGTACCAGTACATTCCGGCGATTGCGTTTCCGGAGAGCGAGACGCTGAACTTGAAGCTGAACGCTCCGCCATCATTCGTGAATCCGAAGTCGGTGATTGTGATCGGGCTGCCGGCGATCCAGGAGGCGAAGTTGCCTCCGCTGCGTCCGCATGATGCAAACCAGGTGTCGTGTTTGCTGCAACCGAAGATGACGTTGCTGCTGGAGGGCGCTCCGCTGGTGTTTTCTACGAGCTTCGCGCATGACCTGGTGCTGCGGTTGAACCGTACAGGTGCTCCGACGGATATTCCGCTGAAGCCGGATGCGTTTGAGGGCGGGTTGATCGTCGCGAAGGAGGAGACGAGACGGCAGCTGGACGAGAGCAAAGAGACTCCGGCAGAGGGCGCGAAGAAGGACGTGAAGATGGCAAGCAGCACGGACCTGCTGGTGACGGGCACGGTGCATGGATACTGGGGTTTCGATGCGTTTGAGGGACCGACGCTGACGCTTCAGCAGGTTCCGGGCAAGGGATGGAAGGTGCTTGGAGATACGCAACTGATGGCGGGTGAGGACAATCACCTGACGCTGGCTGGAGATGGAACGGGCTGTGTCGAGAAGATTGCGTTGACGAACAAGAACGGAAGAGACCTGGATGTGAGCTTCAAGCCTGCGTCGGAGGGAGATAGCAAAGCTGAGAAGGAGGGCAAGGGGCCTCTCGATCTGGCGGTCTCCATGAAGAAGGTGCAGCCGGGAGATTATGCGCTGGCGATCAAGCAATATAGCGCGTCGGATGTGAGCAAGGTTTCGCTGACGGCTTACACGAGCGATATTCATCTGGACGCGTTGAAGGTGCATCGCGGCGATAGCACTGCTGTGTTGTCGGGGCAGGGGCTGGCGAATGTGGCGTCGGTGGATCTAGCAGGGCAGACCTTCAGTCCACAGGAGAACGGCGGCGATGGGAAGACGCTGGAGCTGAAGGCGAAGGAAGGCGTGAGCCCGGAGAGCGGAGCGGAGGCGACGGCGAAGCTGAAGGACGGGCGCACGATGAAGGTGAAGGTGCAGGCGGAGGCGGCTCGTCCGGGGCTGAACCTGGTCTCGATGAACGCAACGCCGGCGCAACAGAGTGGGTCGCTGCCGGTGATGCTGGGAGCGAAGAGCGACATTCCGCTGAATGGAAAGCTGACGTTCGTGGTGCAGACCAAGGATGTGTTTCCGCGGACGCAGTCGATTGAGGTGGCGGCGGCGGATGGTTCAGTGAAGACGATGGTCTCGCTGGCCGGTGACAACCTTGTCCTACAGGATCAGCACACGGCGATTGCCACGCTGGAGCCGCTGAAGGCGTTCGGGCAGTCGGCGTTTGGCAAGCTGCAGATGCGCCCGGTCGCGAAGGATGGGACGACGGGCGACTGGACAGATCTAGGGACGCTGGTGCGAACGCCGCAGATTACGGCGATCAAGTGCACGACGGCTGATGCTGCGACTTGTGCAGTTGATGGGAGCGGTTTGTTTCTTGTTCAGAGCTTCGGCGCGGATAAGGATTTTGCCAAGTCTGCCGAGGTTCCGAGCGGGTTTGCGGAGGGGACGTTTGCGGTACCGACTCCTGCGGATGGAGCGACGCTGTACATGAAGCTAAGGGATGATCCGGCGAATGCGGCTTCGGTTGTGCTGCCGCAGCCGGTGCAGAAGGCTGCTCCAGCGCCAGCGGAAACCCCTATCGCGCCTCCAGCTGCCCCTGAGGGTGGGACGCAAGGTGCGCCTCCTCCTCCCGCCGATGCTGCTCCAGCGCCGCCTGCTACGCTGCCGCAGAGCGCGCCGAACCAGTGAGTCGGCTGTTTCGTCCGTAAAAAAAAGGCACGCGTCGGATTGCCGGCGCGTGCCAAAGATATGAGGATTTTCTTATGCGGCCGGACGAAGGATGACCTTCGTCCAACCCTCATCGCGCTGATCGAAGTGCTTATAGGCATCTGGCGCCTGATCGAGCGAGAGCTCGTGAGAGATGATGATGGAGGGGTTGGCGCGATCCCAGTGGATAAGGTCGCGTAGCTTGCGGTTGTACGCCTTGACATTGGCCTGCCCGGTGCCAAGACGCATGCCCTTGGACCAGAACTTTCCGAAGTCAAAGGCTATCTCGCCCTTTTTGGCGAGAGCGTCCGAGGCTTTTGGATCCTGCGGGACGAAGACGCCGACACAGCCGATGAGGCCAGTGGCCTTTACGGCTTCGACTAGCGCGTTCATGGTCATGTTGGGAACCTCTTTTCCGCTACTGGAGTGGCACTGGTAGCCGACGCATTCACAGCCGCAATCGGCACCGAGACCGTTGGTGAGTTCGAGAATCTCCTTGGCTTCGGTTCCGTTGGAGGAGTCGATGGCGATGGCACCGAGGGACTCTGCGAGGGAGAGGCGATCTTGCTTGTGATCGACGACGAAGATGCGGCTGGCTCCCTGGATGCGTGCTGAGAGGGCGGCCATGAGGCCTACCGGACCTGCACCGTAGATCACGACAGAGTCGCCCGGTGAGAGGTTGGCGAGGCGTGTGGCGTGCCAGCCGGTGGGAAAGATGTCAGAGAGCATGACGTAGTCACGTTCTTTTTCGTCCGCGTCTTCGGGGAGGACGAGACAGTTGAAGTCGGCGTAGGGAACGCGGAGATATTCTGCCTGTCCGCCGGGGTAGGGGCCCATGTCGGCGTAACCGTAGGCGGCTCCGGCAGAGCCTGGCTCAGCGCAGGTGAGACAGAAGCCGGTGTAGCCGCGCTCGCAGTTTTCGCAGAAGCCACAGGCGATGTTGAAGGGGAGGACGACACGGTCACCTTTTTTGACGGCGGTGACGGCGGGGCCGACCTCGACGACCTCGCCCATGTTTTCGTGACCAAAGATAGTGCCCTTGGCGACGTCGGTGCGGCCTTCGTACATGTGAAGGTCAGAGCCGCAGATGTTGGTGACGGTAAGCTTGACGATTGCATCGGTGGGCTTCTGAATTTTCGCGTCAGGAACCTTGTCGATGCTTACTTTGCGTGGACCGTGATAGACCAGAGCTTTCATGTTGGGGAGATCCTTTCTCTGCGCGTGAGGCGCGAGTTTGCGAGGACGCAATAGAAGCGCCTCGGTGGATGTTCCCAATGCTGCTTTCGATTGGGGGAGGCCGCGGTCGTGCGGCGGGATGCGAGTTTACGGCGCCATTACGCGCCCATGGGTGGATAGGATGCTGAGTTCGGGAGGTTGGTTATCGAGAGGAAGGCGAGGCGAGGACGACGGTTTTGGCGTTGAGGAACTCGCGCATGCCTGCGGCGGAGAGCTCGCGTCCGTAGCCGGAGTGCTTGATGCCTCCGAAGGGAAGGCGCGGGTCGCTGGCGACCATGGCGTTGATGAAGACGGCCCCGCATTGGAGCTCGGCGACGAGGCGCTGCTGCTCGGCGGGGTCGCGGGTCCAGGCGGAGGCGGCGAGACCGAAGGGAGTGTCGTTGGCGATCTCGATGGCCTCGTCGAGGTCGCGAGCGGGGAAGAGCATGGCGACGGGCCCGAAGAGCTCTTCGCGGTAGACGGGGCTGGTGCGGGGGACGTTGGTGAGGACGGTGGGCTCGAAGTAGTTGCCGTCGCCGAGCATGCGCTCGCCGCCGGTGAGGACGCGAGCGCCTGCATTGAGGGCAGCCTTGACCTGGGCTTCGAGCTCTTCGGCGATCTTCTGGGTGGCGAGCGGGCCGATGTCGGTGTCCTCTTTCATGGGGTCGCCGATCTTCATGGAGTCCATGCCGGCGACGAAGCGGGTCTCGAAGGCGTCGTAGATGGACTCGTGCGACGATGAAGCGCTTGGCGGCGATGCAGGACTGGCCGGTGTTGACGAGGCGGGCGCGCACGGCGGTCTCGACGGCGACGTCGAGGTCGGCGGAGGGCAGGACGATGAAGGGGTCGGAGCCGCCGAGCTCGAGGACGGATTTTTTGATGAGCCATCCGGCCTGCGCGGCGATGGCGCGGCCGGCGGGCTCGGAGCCGGTGAGGGTGACGGCGGCGATGCGCGGGTCGGCGAGGACGCGTTCGACCTGTCTGGATTCGATGAGGAGCGCCTGGAAGGTGCCGCGGGGGAAGCCGGCGCGGCGGACGAGCGATTCGATGGCGAGCGCGCACTGGGGGACGTTGGAGGCGTGCTTGAGGAGGCCGACGTTGCCGGCCATCAGTGCCGGCGCGAGGAAGCGGAAGACCTGCCAGAAGGGGAAGTTCCAGGGCATGACGGCGAGGATGACGCCGAGCGGGTCCCAGCGGACGTAGGTGTGGTTCTCGGTTTGGATGGGCTCGGGGGCGAGGATGCGCGCGGCGTTGTCGGCGTAGTAGCGGCAGGCGGCGGCGCACTTGAGGACTCCTGCTCGGCGGCGTGGAGGGGCTTGCCCATCTCGAGGGTGATGGTGCGGGCGAGGTCGGCGGTCTCGTGCTCGAGGAGGGAGGCGAGCTTGCGCATGCAGAGGGCGCGGTGCTCGAGGGGGACGGATGGGTAGGTGCGGGAGGCCTCGAGGGCGAGGGTTACTTTTCAGCGATGGCGTCTTCGGTGAGAGGGTCGAAGGTGCGGAGGAGTTTGCCGTTGGCGGGATTGATGGATTCGATAGCCATGCAGGAGCCGGATGCTGTGTATGAAGCAGATTAGCAAAGTGTGGAGTTGGCGACGTTGCGTTCATGGTTGGAAGAAGCCTTTGAGGCATGTGAAATAATTTGAGCACTACTTTGAGGGCTTGCTGCTGCGCTGTTGTACGAGCGTTTGCGGTGAGGAGCGGAGCCGGATGCAGGGCAATCCAGAGTTTATGAGGCAGGCGATTGCGCTGGCGACGGAGAATGTCAGCTCGGGCCGCGGGGGGCCGTTTGGCGCGGTGATTGTGCGCGACGGTGCTGTGGTAGCGACGGGCGTGAACCAGGTGACCGTGACCAACGATCCGACGGCCCACGCTGAGGTGGTGGCGATTCGCAGGGCATGCGCGGAGCTGGGGGTGTTTTCGCTGGAAGGCTGCGAGATGTATACGAGCTGCGAGCCCTGCCCGATGTGCCTTGCTGCGATCTACTGGTCGCGGATGGATGCGATCTTCTTCGGCAATACAGCGGCGGACGCGGCGGCGGCGGGATTTGACGATGCGTTTCTGTACGAGGAGTTGAAGAAGCCGGTGGACAGCAGAAGGATTCCGACGCGAACGATTGCTGGGGGAAGAGGCAATCGAGAGCTTTGACGCGTGGCGAAATTTGCTTCGCGGGTGCACTACTGAGATCGAGTACAAGTGAGGATCATGGCGACGAAGAAGAAGCAGGCGAAGGCTGGGACGGCGCAGAAGACGGATGGCGTGGTGAAGGTTGCGCTGCTGGGTTTCGGGACGGTGGGAAGCTCGGTGGCGAAGGTGCTGGCCGAGCAGAAGTTTGCCGGGATTGCGCTGACGCATGTGTACAACCGCAGCGTGGCGCGAAAGAAGGAGTCGGCTGCGGCGAAGTATGTGCCGGCGACTGCGGTGTGGACGGAGAACATCGACGATGTGCTGAAGTCGAACGTCGATGTCGTGATTGAGCTGATGGGCGGGCTGAATCCGGTCGAAGGCTGGCTGAAGAAGGCCTTGGCTGCGGGCAAGCATGTGGTGACGGCGAACAAGCAGTTGATCGCGTATCGCGGGGTGAGCGCTGCAGAGGCTGGCGGCGCAGCATGGCGTGCAGCTGGTTTATGGTGCGGCGGTTGCGGGCGGAGTGCCGGTGATTCCGGGGATTCAAGCAGGGGCTGGGCGGCGACCGGATTACTGCGGATCAGCGGCATTGTGAACGGGACATGCAACTACATCCTGAGCCGGATGGAGACAGGCGCTGACTACGCGACAGTGCTGAAGGACGCGCAGCAGCTTGGGTATGCGGAGGCGAATCCTTCGGCCGACGTGGATGGGTTCGATGCGCGGGCGAAGCTGTGCATTCTGTCGCGGATTGCGCTGCATGCGGAGCTGAATCCGGATGAGGTGGCGACGCAGACGATCTCGACGGTGGAGGCGATCGACTTTGCGTATGCGAAGGAGCTGAACTGCACGATCCGGCAGGTATCGCGCGCGCAGCTGAACGGCGGCGCTGGTGCATGCGCGTGTGGCGCCGATGCTGGTTCCGCTGACGTCGCCGATGGCGTGGTCGCATGGGACGCAGAACATGGTGGTCACGAGCGGAGAGTTACGGCGGCGACGTTGTCTTCTCAGGCCACGGCGCGGGCGGCGAGCCTACGGCGGTGGCGGTGGTGTCGGACCTTCTGGCGGTGGCGCAGGGAGCGAAGGCGGTGGAGCTGCCGGTACGGAAGCGGCAGGTGACGGGGGAGTTTCATGGCTCCGCACTACCTGCGGTTCGTCGTGGACGACAAGCCGGGGATCGTGTCGGCGATTGCGGGTGCGCTGGCGAAGGTGGGAGCGAACATCGATTCGCTGCTGCAGCGGCCGGGGTATCCGAAGCACAGGCTGCCGTTTGTGGTGACGACGGAGCCTTGTCTGACGTCGACGATTGAGAAGGCGATGAACTCGCTGGCGAAGCTGGATGCATGCTGGAGAGGCCGCTGACTTTGCAGATTCTGGTGCCTGAGGATAAGCCGGAGTAGTTTGAGCATTCCGTCTGCTGCCAGAGTCAAAATGAAAGGCCCGAACGATTGTTCGGGCCTTTATGTTTACGCTCAACTTCAGGGTTTAGTACTTCGGCATCGAAGGGTCGATCTTGTCGGCCCAGGCGAGGATGCCGCCGGCGAGGTTGGAGACGTTGGTGAAGCCGGCTGCTTTGAGGGCGAGCGCGGCCTTCTGGCTGCGTGCTCCGGAGCGGCAGTGGACGATGATCTCGTCGTTCTTGTGCGCGGCGAGTCTCGCCGATGCGCGACTCGATGGCGCCGACAGGAATCAGCGGCGCGCCGAGGTTGGCGATCGGGTACTCGTGCGGCTCGCGGACGTCGAGGACGAAGATATCTTCCTTGGCGTCGAGCTTGCGCTTGAGCTCCTCGACGGTGATCTGCGGGATGCCGTCGACGACGGGTGCGTCGGCGACGGCCTTGTCGCGGGCGACCTCGAGCGGGCCGACTGTGGTTGGCTTCTCGATGCCGCAGAACTGGTCGTAGTCGATCAGCTCGGTGACCGTGGGGTGCGTGCCGCAGGCGGGGCAGTCGGGGTTCTTGCGCAGCTTCAGGGTGCGGAAGTTCATGCCGAGCGCGTCGACGAGCAGCAGGCGGCCGATGAGGGGCTCGCCGATGCCGAGGATCAGCTTGATGACCTCGGTGGCCTGGATGACGCCGACGAGGCCGGGGAGGATGCCGAGCACGCCGCCTTCGGCGCAGGAGGGGACGAGGCCGGGCGGTGGCGGCTCGGGATAGAGGCAGCGGTAGCACGGGCCTTCCTCGGTGGCGAAGACGGTGGCCTGGCCTTCGAAGCGGAAGATGGAGCCGTAGGCGTTGGGCTTGCCGGTGAGCACGCAGGCGTCGTTGACGAGGTAGCGCGTCTGGAAGTTGTCGGTGCCGTCGGCGATGACGTCGTAGTCCTTGAAGATCTCGAGCGCGTTGGCCTGGTCAGCATGGTGTTGTGCTTCACGATGTTGAGTGTTCGGGTTGAGGCCCTTGAGCATCAGCTCGGCGGAGTCGACCTTGAGCATGCCGACGGTGGACTGCGAGTGGATGATCTGGCGCTGCAGGTTGACTGCGTCGACGACGTCGAAGTCGACCAGGCCGATGGTGCCGACGCCGGCGGCGGCGAGGTAGAGCGCGAGCGGGGCGCCGAGGCCGCCGGTGCCGACGCAGAGGACCTTGGCGGCCTTGAGCTTCTGCTGGCCCTCCATGCCGACCTCGGGCAGGATGAGGTGGCGGGAGTAGCGGGCGATCTCTTCGTTGGTGAGCTTGGGGAGCTGGACGGCTTCTTCGATGGCTGTTGGCATGGTCTTCCTTGAATGTTTCCTTAATTCTAGATGCAAAGCGGTGCGGAACGGCTCACGAGCACTCGTTTGGCGCAGTAAGTCCCTCTTTCGAAGAGGTTTCCGGACCTGCAGGCGAACTACAGGGATTCTTCGCCTTCGGCTCGGAATGACGACACTAAGATTTGTGAGGGGGAAGAACTAGAGGAGGGGACAACAGCTACAACAGGCGGTGCCGCCGGCGATGGAGGGAATGATGGTCAGCTCGTCGGTGTCGGCGACGGCGGTGGCTTCTTTGGCGGGAAGGTAGCGGATGTCTTCGTCGTTGAGGTAGACGTTGACGAAGGAGCGGAGCTTGCCCTCGGGGGTGAAGAGCTGCTGCTTGCAGCTCGGGATACTGCGATGGTGAGCTGGTCGAAGACCTCAGCGACGGTGGCGCCGGGGACGGCGACCGTCTCAGCTCCGCCGGTGTAGGTGCGCAGCGGGGTTGGGATGTGGATGTTCATGCCTGACCTTTCTGGTTGTGGCTGCGTGTTGGCGACTGTCGATCTCGACTGGCTGCATCGACGAACTTTTTGTCTTCCTCGCTGGTGCCGGTGAGCAGGAAGGAGTTGGTGATGGCGGCTTTGCCCTTTTCGACGCGGTGATGACGTAGGAGCAGCCGATCCAGTGGGCCTCGGCGAAGTCGGTGGGCGACCACTGCGCGGGATGGTCGGGGTGCGAGTGGTAGAAGCCGACGATATCGAGTCCGAGGCCGCGGGCCTGGCGCTGGATTTTGACCAGCTCCTGCGGCGCGATGTTGTAGCGGTTGTGCGCGGAGTCGGTGCGGGTGTTGCCGGCGCGGACGATCTGGTGGACGTGGTTGCCTTCGGCGTCGGATTTGCCGAGCAGCACGCCGCAGCACTCGTTGCGGGTAGGTCTCTTCGCCGTGCGCGCGCAGGGCTTCGTAGTCGGTGTAGGTCGATGTGAAGCATGTCAGTCCTGCTCCTGCCAGAAGCGTTCGCTCATGTACTTCTCGGCTGAGTCGCGGAGGATGGTGACGATGACGGCCTCGCGGCCGGCGCTGGCCTCTTGCTCGGCGACCTGCACGGCGCGGCGACAGCAGCGCGCGGCAGAGACGCCGACCAGCAGGCCGTGGTTGCGCCCGAGGGTGCGGCCATGTGCGTAGGCGAGCTCGGTGTCCATGTCGATGTTCGCGTCGGCGAGGGCGGGGTCGTAGATCCTCGGCACGATGGCGGTGGCCATGTGCTTGAGGCCTTCGAGGCCATTGAAGGCGAGTCGGGCTGCATGGAGATGCAGCTGGATCGCGGGGTTCAGTTCCTTCAGGCGGCGCGTGGTGCCCATGAAGGTGCCGGTGGTGCCGAGGCCCGCGACGAAGTGGGTGACCTGGCCTTCGGTCTGCTCCCAGATCTCGTTGCCGGTGGTGCGGTAGTGGGCGCGCCAGTTCTCGTCGTTGGAGTACTGGTCGGCGTAGAAGTAGCGGTCAGGCTCGGCGGCGGCCAGCTCGCGCGCCTTGCGGATCGCTCCGTCGGAGCCGTCGGCCGGGTTGGTCCAGACGACTCGGCGCCGTAGGCGGCGAGGTATTTCTTGCGCTCGGGCGAGACGTTGGACGGCATGCAGAGCGTGACCGGGAAGTCCAGTGCAGCGCCCAGCATGGCGTAGGCGATGCCGGTGTTGCCGCTGGTGGCGTCGAGGAGGCCTCTGGCTGCTGGCGAGAGCAGGCCGCGCTTAGGGCGTCGGTGACGATGGCCGAGGCGGCGCGGTCCTTAACGGAGCCGCCGGGGTTGGTCCACTCGGCCTTGCCGAGGATCTGGATGCCGAGGCAGATGCGCCAGGTCAAGGCCGTCCAGGCGCACCAGCGGCGTGTTGCCGATGCGTTCGAGGATGGTCGAGCCGAGCGGTTTGACAGTGGTGATCATGTGGCTTCCTCGTTGTGTCGTTCGCGGCGATCGGATTGAAGCACGTCAGCGGATGTGCGACAGTTAAGTTCGAGTCTAACGTGATGGCACTTATGGCAAAAAAGACCCCGACAGCGCAGCTTCAACGATGTTCTCGTCCGTCCTTGGCGGTCAGACGATTTGATGTTGCACCGGCGCAGGACGGTGCAAAGCGTACTCCGAACGCCTTTCAGGTGAGGAAGTACGGGTGCGCGGCGGAGATTGCTGCCGCTCCGGACGGCACGCCGGAGATCCTGTCACGGCCCGGCTGCTGCTGAACGGCGAGATCGCGCGGCTGCTGGATCGCGGCTATCAGAAGTTCTTCAAGACAGTCAAGCTGGAGATTCCGGCGACGGCCGACCATCTGCGCTCGCTGCACGAGTTCAGCGAGGAGCTGAAGGAAGCGATGGGCGCGACGAGCCTGTACAACGAGGCTCTGGGAACGACCAGCGATGTGTATCAGTACGACCGGGTCAAGGGTCGGAAGTAGTTGCGTCATGCCCTGAACTACCGTTTGCGGTTTTGTTCGCGCTGCAGTTCGCGGTAGGCTTCGCTCTTGCCGATGCCGCGCTCGCGGGCGACTCGCTTGAGGGCATCTATTTCGTGAGATTCCTTCGGATTTCATCAGCGCTGCTACTTCGGCGGCGATGCTCGTTCTGCGTCATGGTGTCCTCGGCTTGCTGATCGGAGAGAAGAGCAGCACGATCTCTCCGCGAACGACTGGCTCGCGCGGCTAGTTGGGCGCGAATGTCGCTGACCGGTGCCGCGAAGGAACTCTTCGTGCAGCTTGGTCAGTTCGCGGGCGATGACGACAGGCTGGGCGGCACCGAAGATGCTTCGATGTCGGCGAGGGTGTCGAGGATGCGGTGCGGGGCTTCGTAGAAGATCATGGGTGACGTTGTCGCGGGGAAGTGCTTCGAGAGCGGTCTTGCGCTGGCCCTCTTTGGCGGGAAGAAAGCCGTGGAAGGTGAAGGACTCGGTCGGCGAGGCCGCTGGCGATAGCGCGCTGATCGCGGCGTTGGCTCCGGGGATGGGGAAGACGGCGATACCGGCGGCGATGGCTGCCGCGGCGATCTCGTGGCCGGGTCGGCGATCCCGGGGGTTCCGGCGTCGGTGACGACGGCGATGCGGGCGCCCGGCTTCAGCTGAGCCAGGAGCTCTTCGGCGCGCGGGCCTTCGTTGTGCAGGTGGTAGCTGACGGTCGGGGTGTGATGCCGAAGTGGTTCAGCAGCTTTTGGGTCTGGCGGGTGTCCTCGCAGGCGATGCGATCGGCGCAGCGCAGAACGCGGAGGGCTCGGAGGGTGATGTCCTCGAGGTTGCCGATGGGGTGGCGACGAGGTAGAGGCCGGGCGCAAGGGGTTGGTCGTGTTCGCCTGCAGGCTCTGTTCGTCTGAGGCGGACATTCCTGTTATTCCTCGCGCTCGCTTCTGGCGCAGGCGGCGGCGGGCATTCAGCAGGCCCATGGAGTGGGCGAGATTCTGCGGCGTAATGATGCCGACGATGCGGTCGCCTTCGAGGACCGGGACCAGCTGCGCGCCCTGGCCGGCCATGATGCGGCGCAGGGTCTTCACGAGCGAGTCGTCGGGCTGTGCGGTCTGGAAGGAGCGGGTCATGACGCCCTGGACGTAGCCGTTGCCCTCGGACTGCAGCGCTTCGACGATGCCCTGGCGCGAGACGGCGCCGACGAGATTGCCGCCGCGCACGACGGGGAAGACGTCCTGCAGGGTGTGCACGGACCGCTTGCAGCGCTTCTTCAAGCGTGTCGGAGGCGGAGAGCATGCTGAAGTTGGTCAGCATGACGTCGCGCATGCGCAGCGGGTCGGTCTCGAGTTGCAGCAGAAGGCTCTGAGTCATCCATGTGAGCGCCGATGAAGACGAAGCCGCCGATCATGATGAGCCACATGTTGGGCAGAATGCAGCCGGCGATGGCGAGGATGACGCCGATGATCTGGCCGAGCCCGGCGGCGGCGCGCGTGCCCTTCATGACGCCGTGGTTGCGAGCGAACTCGCCGCGGAAGATGCGGCCGCCGTCGAGCGGAGCGGCGGGGAGAAGGTTGACGGCGGCGAGGAGGAGGTTGATCCAGACGGCGGCGCGAAGCAGGTGCGCGGGCGTGAGCCAGGGCTTCTCGAGGAGGCTGATCTCGGGCGCGACGGTGAGGATGATCGCGCCGAGGACGAGGCCGAAGAGGAGGTTCGTGATGGGGCCGACGATGCCGAGCCGCTTGCCGATCTCAGGGGTGGCGGCGCGTTCGGTGGCCTCAGGCGTCGCATACTGCTGCAGGCCGCCGGTGGGAAGCAGGAGAACGCTGCGGAGTTCGAGGCCGTACCAGGCGGCGGCGATGGCGCGAGCGATCTCGCGCACGACGACGGCGAGGAAGAGAAGCATCCAGAGGAGCGAAGCCGCGGCCGCCGGTCGAGCCGGAGACGGAGGAGTAGCTGATGGAGAGACCGAGCAGCAGGAGGAAGAAGGTGTGGATGCGAATCTCCACACCGAGAAATCTGCCGATCGTAAAGGACCACCCGCGCATGCTTATGATTGTACGGGCTGGGGTTGTGGGGGAGGAAGATGCGCGTTATCGCGGGAAGGTTTCGCTCGCGGATGTTGACGGCGCCGCGCGGGATGAAGACGCGTCCCACGAGCGATCGTCTGCGGGAGACGATCTTCAATGTGATTGCGCCGAGGATCGAGGGCGCGAAGTTTGTGGATCTGTATGCGGGCTCGGGTGCAGTCGGGATCGAGGCGATCAGCCGTGGTGCTGAGTTTTGTCTGGTTTGCCGAGAAGGCTCCGGCGGCAGTGAAGGCTATTCGGGAGAATCTTGCGACGCTGAAGGTGAGTGACGGGTTTGCGGTTGAGGCTCGCGGTGCGAGCGCGTTGCTGGATGAGTTGGTGAAGCGCGATGAGAAGGTGGACCTGGTGTTTCTCGATCCGCCGTACGAGGATGCGGCGGAGTATGAGCGGACGCTGAAGTTTCTGGGTGGTCGCGGCGGCGCAGTTCTTGCCGAGGATGCGCGTGTGATTGCGGAGCATCGCAGCAAGGAAGAGCTGGCGGAACGGTACGGAAGGCTCGAGCGAGTGCGGATGTTGAAGCAGGGCGACGCTGCGCTGAGTTTCTACGCCCGACAACCTGACTAGAGAGAACCCCCTCCCCTCCCGTCATTTCCTGTAAATGATCATTCTATTTGGTTTAGCGGCGTACCTGGCAGTCGGGCCGACTCGCGCGAATCGAGATTTCCTCTATCTCCAATGTAGCAATTGGAGGGTAATTAATCGGCACATTGGGTGACCGGATTTAGGTGCCTGATTTGTGTTGGTTGAGAGGATTTCCAGAGGTGAGGGGGCTTGACAGGCTCAGGAGACGCCGCCTCCCTGGTGGCGGCCGGTGCGGAGATCGACGGTGAAGGGGGTCTCCTGATCGGTGATGAGGTTCCAGCCTAGTCCGTGGAGGGTGTCGCCTTCGATCCCGGTGATCCGGATGCCTTCCCAACTGAGGCGTTGGGTGTGCCAGGCCTCACCGGCGGAGCCCCAGGCGAGGATGGTGTGGAAGCCGGTGAAGAGGAGGAGGTCGACGGTGGGGTGGATGGAGACTACGGGCTTGAGTGGGATGTGGGTGGAGTGCTCGGGGTGGAGGCGTGTCGATGATGTAGGCGTAGCCTCCGGCGACGGCGCAGAGCTGGTCGGGGTTGGGACAGGTGTGGATGCCGGTGGGCATGGTGGGGTCGGTGAAGCCGAGGGCGCAGGTAGCCAGGAATTGTCCGCCGTCGGCTGGGCGGACGAGAAGTTGGAGCGCACCGCGTGCGAGGGCGTCTTCTTCGCCGGCGATCTGCTGCGGGTATGTGAACTGACGTGCCGGGGCGATGAGGGGTGGGGATTTCAGGATCTCGGCGGTCCAGGTTGTGGGGGAAGGTTTGCATCTGGAGGACAGGTTAGCAGTCGCTGGGGCCATGAGCTTCGGTATAGGGCTCGGGGCCTGTGGCACCGGGCTATTCTCCACCCCCGCGGGTACTGAGCAACCGGCCTTTCGTCGTTGTCATAAATTCTGGCGCGCATCTGAACTTTTGAAATTCTTCAACGTATTTGACTCCTATGGACATTGCAAAGGAGGCGTGATACTTCTTTGCAATGTCCATAGGAGCGTCGAATGGCTGCAGATAAGTCAGAAGTTCTACAAGGAACATTGGACCTGATGATCCTTAAAACGCTGCACGCGTTGGGTCCCTTACACGGTTTCGGCATTGGGCGGCGCATCGAGCAGTTGAGTGAAGATGTTCTGGCTCTTAACGAAGGAACGGTGTACACCTCACTGCTTCGGCTACAGCAAAGGGGCTGGATCGCCAGTGAATGGGGCATTTCGGAGAACAACAGGCGCGCGCGGTTTTACAGCATCACGAAGCGAGGACTCAAGCAGCTTGCCGTTGAAACCGAGAACTGGGAGCGCATCTCCGGCGTGATCAGCCGTGTGCTTGCGCTGGAGGCAAAGTCGTAGCCATGACAGAACGCATGCTCATTTTCCTGGCGAAGCTTAAAGGGTTCTTCAGGCAGTCGGCGGATGATGCTGCTTTCAGCGAGGAGCTGGAGACGCATCTGGACCTGTTGGCGGCGAAGTACGAGAGCCAGGGGATGAGGGCGGAAGAGGCGATGCGTGCGGCGCGACGGCAGTTCGGAAATGTGACGCTGCTGACACAAAAGAGGAAGGAAGGGAGGACGACGATGTTCTTTTCCAATATTGCTCGCGATCTGCGATACGGTGTGCGTCAGCTAGCGAAGACGCCGGTGTTCACGACAGTCTGCGTGCTGACGCTGGCCCTGGGTGTGGGCGCCAACACCGCGGTCTTCAGCGTGATGTATGCCGTGCTGGCGAAGATGCTGCCGGTTCATGATGCTTCGCGGGTGATGTATGTGCATACAAGCCATCTTCCTGCCAGAGCGTCGAACTCGGGCAACATGACAACCTCGTTTTCCTATGCAGCCTATCGTGAACTGCGCGAGCATAGCGGACTTGAGGAGGTCATCGGTTTTATTCCGATGTCGACGAGTGGAAAGGCTCCCGTCCGGGTAGGGACGGTCCCCGAGGAGGCAGCGGGTGACATGGTGAGCGGGAATTACTTCAGCGGTCTGGGCGTTGGCTCAGAGCTGGGTCGTGGGTTTGTGCAGAAGGATGAGGAGGACCACGCTGCAGTTGTCGTGATAAGCGACAGCTTCTGGGAGACGCACTATGCGCGCAATCCCGATGTGGTCGGCAAGACGCTCTTCATCAAGACGCATCCCTTCACTATCGTCGGTGTTGCGGCAAAGGGATTTGAAGGGACGGAGGGCAGGCTCCCGCTGGACTTCTGGATTCCTCTGCAGAATCATCCTGACTTCAATGCGTGGGGTAACCCAGTGGAGGAGGACGGTGGAAGTTATCTAACGACTCCACGGTTTTGGTGCATGCTTCTGATGGCGCGGATACCAGCAGGCGTGAGCAATGAGCAGGCGCTGGCCAAGGCGCAGGGCATCTTTCAGCAGGTGGCTTACCTCGGGATACCTGAGAGGCGAGAGGGCGAGGAGACTCCGCAGCTTAGCTTTCTTCCGGCGAAGCAATTTGACTTGCAGGACGATTCTTTTTCGCGATCGCTGAAGACTCTGATGGCGATGGTTGGTCTGGTGTTGGTCATTGCGATGTGCAACGTGGTGATGCTGCTGATGGCGCGCAATGCGAACCGGCAGAGAGAGTTCAGCATACGACTGGCGATTGGGGCGGGTCGCAGGGAGATTGCGAGGCAGCTGCTGACGGAGAGCTTTCTTCTGGTAGTACTAGGCGGCGCAGCGGCATGGGTGTTTGCGACGGTTGCGACGCGCGCGTTGGGCGCATGGGCGCGAATTGATTCGAACCTGCAGCCGGATGCTGTGGTGCTGTGGTTTACGCTGAGCATCCTGGTGGTGCTGGCGTTGGTGTTTGGTCTTGCTCCGCTGCGTGCAGCGATGTCTTCGGGAACTGAGCTGGCGCTACGCAGCTCGGCTACGGTCTCGCAGGCGAGTGTGAAGAAGTCAAGAGCAGGGAATGCGGTGATTGTGGCGCAGATTGCGATGTGCGTCACTCTGCTGGTAGGCGCCGGACTGCTGCTGGGGACGTTGCGCAATCTATTGAAGATCGATCTTGGCCAGAAGACAGATGGTCTGCTGGTCTTCAGTGTTCATCCGCAACATGCCAAGACGAAGGAGGAGAGTATAGCCTTTTTCTTAGCGTTGCAGCAGCGGCTGCGCTCGTTGCCCGGCGTGGAGAGCGTGTCCTTTGCGACGTCTCGGCCTGGGTCGGGTTGGTCGAGGAATAATAGTGGCCTGACGATCGATGGCCATAAACCGAATGGGGCCGAGCCGTCAGAGGCGCGGTACAGGCAGAACGCTGTAGGCTCGAATTACTTTCGCACGATGGGAGTTAAGGTTCTGCAGGGACGGGACTTCACTGATGCGGACACCGCGGCTTCGCAACAGGTTGTGATTGTGAATGAGACCTTCGCGAAGAAGTATCTCGGCACGACGAACGCAGTCGGCCATTCGATGATGAACTCGAAGGGCCTCAATCCACGCATGATTATCGGCGTTGTGAAGGACCACAAGTACACCGGCATTACAGAGCCACCGACACCGATGCGCTGGACGATGTTCACGCAGGGAGGCCTTGAGAATCAGCTCGAGGTGGAGATGCGGGTCAAGGGCGATCCGATGGCGATGCTGCCCACGGTACGCAAGTTCATGCAGCAGATCGATCCGGACACTCCGCTGCTTGAGCCGATGGCCCAGAGTGAGGTCTTCGAGCGGTCAATCTCGCAGCAGATCATGTTTGCACGGCTTGCGGGATGCTTTGGAGTGCTTGCGGTGGTGCTGATCGCAACGGGACTTTACGGAACGCTGTCTTATCGTGTGAGCAAACGCAGCGCAGAGATTGGAGTGCGGATGGCACTGGGCGCGCAGCGCTGGCAGATTGTATGGATGGTTCTTCGCGGAAGCCTGGTGCTTACGGCGATAGGCGTTGCGGTGGGGATACCACTCGCAGTCGCAGCGTCGAAAGGATTGTCCAGTTCGCTTTATGGAGTTAAACCACTGGACATCGTCAGCTATCTCTCAGCGATTGTCGGTGTAGCCGTTGTTGCATTAGCAGCAAGCGGTTTACCTGCCGGTCGAGCAGGTGGTGTCGATCCTTCGGTTGCTCTTCGTGCTGACTAACTTGATGGCAATTTCAAAAAAATGAGTGTGTCGCATACTCTGGGCGGATTAGTAACGAACGCACATAAAACGGGATTTTCGGGAAGTTCATCGCCGAGTCACGCATCCCAGAGAATCAATGATTGGCAGGTCACTGCGTCATGACGTTGGCTTGATGTGGGTGTCGACCCACCTGCGTTGATTGATAGTGTCAGGCACGGGGTAGTCGCGGACGGTGGCGATGTGTGACCACGCTTCGTCGGGGGGCATGCCGGAGCGAATGAGGAGGCTGGCGGCGGTGAGGGGTGCCCTGCCGATGGAGGCGCGGCAGTGAATGGCGATCTTCCTGTCTGCGGCGATGTGGCTCTCGAGGAGTTCGAGGAAGGCGGTGAAGCGCTGCAGATTGTGCGGAGGGTCGCCGTCGGGGATGGGGAAGTTTTCAAAGAGAAGGCCGGCGCGGTTTGCGGAGGCGCCTTCGTCTTCGAGGCCGAGGTTGCGGGCTTCGCCTGGCTGCAGCATCGAGACGATGACGTCGATTCCGGCGGCGCGGAAGATGCGCATGTGGTCGTCGAGCGGGACCTCACCGTAGGGCCGAATGATGATTGCGAGGTGAGAGTTCACCCAGTGAGGCGGATGGATCATGAACGGGTGGCGTCCAGTGCTTGCGCGATGTCTTCGAGAAGGTCTTCGATGGCCTCACAGCCGGCGGAGAGACGGATGAAGCCCTCGGCGATCTGGTCGCCTCCCCAGCGGGCGCGGCGTTCGGCGGTGGAGGTGATGCCGCCGAAGCTGGTGGCGTCGGTGAGGAGCTTGGATTTGGCGAGAAAGGTTTCGGCGGCAGCCTTGTCGCGGAGGATGAAGCTGAGGACGGCGCCGTAGTAGCGCATCTGCTTTTTGGCGATGGCGTGGCCGGGGTGCGTGGGGAGGCCGGGGTAGAGGACCTGTTCGACTTCGGGGCGCGTGGCGAGGAACTCGGCGATGGCCTGCGCGTTCTGGCAGGAGCGTTCGAGGCGGAGGGGAAGGGTGCCGATGGAGCGGAGGGCGAGCCATGCCTCCATGGGGCCGAGGATGCCTCCGGTGAGGGTGCGCCACTGGTCGATCTTCTGGCGAAGTTCGAGGTCGCGGACGGCGACGTGGCCGAGGAGGATGTCGCTGTGGCCGGTCATGGACTTGGTGTCGGAGGCGACGGAGAAGTCGGCGCCGAGGGCGAGCGGGGACTGGCCGAGGGCGGTGGGGGTGGTGTTGTCGACGGCGACGAGTGCTCCGGCGCGGTGTGCGGCTTCGGAGAGGAGAGCGATGTCGCAGACGTCCATGGTGGGGTTGCTGGGGGTCTCGATCCAGAGGAGCTTTGCGCCTTCGAGGTGTTCGAGCTGGCCGTTGTTGGCGGTGGGGGCGAGGCGGAGCTGGATGCCCATCTTGGCGAAGTACTCCTGGGCGAGGACGCGGGCGGCGAAGTAGGCGTTGTCGGGAAGGACGGCGATGTCGCCGGGGCGGAGGACGGCTCCGAAGACGGCGGTGCAGGCGGCCATGCCGGAGGCGAAGACGAGCGCGGAGGCTCGGTAGCCTTCACCGGACTCGATTTGGGCGAGAGCCTTTTCGAGGTGCGTCCAGGTGGGGTTGTGGGAGCGGGCGTAGGTGTAGGGGATGGCGGAGGGGTCGCCGGGGGCGTGGTAGGGGGCGGCGAAGACGGGGCCGGGGTGGATGGGTTCGCCGGCTTCGGGGCGGGTGAGCGTGGAGCGGATGATCTTTGTGGCTTCGCGCATATGGCGATTGTATTGGGATGGCCGGAGGGCGAGCTATTGCGAGAAGTGTTGCCAGCCTGCGGGTTTTAGTTCGGTTGGAGCTTTGGTGGGATGGATGAGGGTGATGCGTGGTTTGTTGGCGTCGGTAAGCATGGAGGGTGCCGATGCGGGTGATGGGCACTCCGGCGATGCGGCGCGGGATGCGGGTGTCGGGTGATGCGGCGAAGAGAAGTTCGTAGTCTTCGCCTCCGTGCAGCGCGGCGTGGAGGGCTTGGTCGGGCGGCAGGTCTTTGCGTGAGCGGATGGAGGGGGATGGCGGTGGCGTCGATCTCGGCGCGGAGGCGGGAGGATTCGCAGAGGTGGGTGAGGTCGGTGGAGAGGCCGTCGCTGATGTCGATGGCGGCGGTGGCGAGCCGGCGGCGGAGAAGAGTGTGCGCCGACTTCGAGGCGAGGTTGGGGGTAGAGATGTGGGTGCGAGGACGAGGCGGTGGCTCGGGATGGGCGGTTGGAGGCGAGCAGGGTGGAGAGCTCGGCGTGGGCTCCACCGAGCGAGCCGGTGACGTAGAGGGCGTCGCCGGGGTGTGCTCCGGACGCGGCGCAGGGAGCGGCCGGCGGGGGCGGAGCCGATGAGGACGATGTCGGCGAGGATGAGGTCGGCGGGGGACTCGGAGGTGTCGCCGCCGGCGAGGGGGGTGTTGTGCTGCGTGGCGAGGGCGCGGAGGCCGGCGAAGAAACCTTTGATCCATCGTTGGCCGCGGGCGGTGTGCGAAGCATGTCAGGCGGGAGCGCGAGGGAGAGGAAGGCGGCGAGCGGGGTGGCTCCCATGGCGGCGAGATCGCTGAGGCCGCGGGCGAGGCAGCGATGGCCGACGGAGGCGGCGGGGTGGAGGTCGCGGCGGAAGTGGCGGTTCTCGAGGGAGAAGTCGGTGGTGACGAGGATCTCGTGGTCCGCGCGGTGGACGGAGGATGGCGCAGTCGTCGCCGATTCCGAGGGCGACGGATTTGTTGCGTGCCGGGGAAGGAGCGGCGAATCTGCTCGATGAGGGCGAGCTCTCCCAACGGCTTGGGCTTTTGAGCCATGCTGGAGGAAGCATAAACGGTCGGTGGCGGTTCGAAGGAGCGACAGTTGTAAAGGGGCTGAACGGGTGGTGCGGATACTGCTTTTGTGTTATGGCGGCATGACGCGACAGGGGTAAAGTTGGTTGCACCGAGGTAACTCGTTTGTTACCCTCGATAAGGTACGCTCAAGAGAGTCTGGAATTTTGAAATGACAATTGGTGAATTTGATTTGCCTGGTCGTGATTTCGGTTGCAGGCTCTTCGTGTCGCTTGTCGGCGGCCAAACTTTGGGCCCGGGTCTCTGATTGAAGCTGAAAAAGCGTTACTACATCATGTTCGTAAGCCGTGATGAGGATGGCAACCTGAACAAGGTTCCGGTGCCGTTGCACTATGCATATCTCTTCGTCGCAGCGGCCGTGATTGGAATGTTTACGATCACCGGGCTGGCGGGTTCGTACTCCCGGATGCTGATCAAGACGGCTCGGTTCAATCAGCTGCGTCAGGACCATAATGCGCTGAAGAAGGACTATGCGCATCTGGAAGAGGCTGCGCACGAGAAGGACATTCAGGCGGCTTCGCTGGGCTCGCTTGCGAACGAGGTTTCCGCACTTTATGGCTTGACGGCGAGCAAGTTGGCGATCCCCATGGGACGGATGACGGGGAAGGTCGGCAAGGCACATGCCGCAGCGGTTGTTCGCGCGGCGGAGACGACGCCGGTCACTGAGACGGCGAGCCTGTCGGATGACAGCTACTACAAGTCGGTGGACGCGTTTTATTCGCTTCGCAACCAGGCGATGAGTGGAGCGGCTGCACGAGCCCTGGGCGGGCTGAACCACCCGGGCTACGGAACGGGATCGATGACGCTCTTTGGTGGCTTTTCGCCGCTGGATCAGGAGGCGGCTTCGTATGCGCCGACGTTGTGGCCGGTGATGGGTCCGATTACGAGCAGCTTTGGACAGCGTGAGGATCCTGTGCTGGGCAATGGCGAGGGCGAGTTCCACAAGGGAATCGATATCTCGGCGCCGAATGGCATGCCGATTCGCGCGACCGGCGACGGCGTGGTGAAGTCGGCGCAGATGGAGAACGGCTACGGTCGCGAGGTCACGATCGACCACGGCCATGGAGTTGAGACGCTCTACGGGCATATGTCAGGCTTTGCGGTAATGGCCGGCCAGACGGTGGTGCGCGGACAGGTGATCGGATACGTGGGACATAGCGGTCGCGTGACTGGCTCGCATGTGCACTACGAGGTTCGCATACGCAATACAGCGGTGAATCCGCACAAGTATCTGCGAGTGACGCTTGCAGAGCTTGGGTTCAGAGGCTCCGGCGGCGCCGGTTGCGCCTGCATGGTGCGATGACGAAGGCAGTCGGGCTGGATAGCTAAGCGGACATTCAAATGAGACAGAAAAGGAGACGGCGAGATCCGCCTCTCTTTTCTTTGTGCGACGGCGATGGAAACCTACTCTTCGTGGGGGAGATTCTGACCTTCGGGGCCGACCTGAATCTCGGCTGACTTTCCGTTGCGCTTGATGTGACCCTCGTAGGCGACGAGTTTACCTTTCTTCGTGAGGGACTCGACTTTTTCGATGCTGACGCCGGATGCCTTTTTCTTGAGGCCAGCCTGGACGGAGGCAGGAAGGGATTCGAAGGCGACTTCTTCCTCAACCTCGGCGATGCTGCCGTCGGGAGCGAAGAGGATGTCGCGGGTGCGGCCGTCGACGACGGTTTCGACTTCGTAGAAGGTTTTGCCGTGTTCGCGTTCTTCAGCGAAGCCCTTGATGGTGGCGCCTTTGGTCTCGGTCTGGACGGCCTTTTCGACGGCAGGGGGAAGTGCGGAGCGCTCGATTTTTTTCTCTTGTGCGACTGCAGTGAGAGCGAGTGCGAGAACCGATGCAGCGATGGGGTAATAGCGGACTGTCATGTTGGATCTCCTTGTGCGCCTCGGATGACGTTGGGAAGAGATTGACAGGAAGGGCCTTAAACGGCACTGAAGGGAGATGGCAGACAGAGCGTGAACGTGATAGGATTTTGCGCGTAGAGAGCGTGATGTCGCCGGTGAAAACAATTTAGAGTGGTGGTCTGCCACCGAAATGAGTGCCGGGGCTCGAACTGAGTCCTTGTGGGTTGGCGATCCTTTGCAAGAGGGTGTTCATGATGCGTTGCGTGGCTGAGGAGTCTGACAGTTGCGGTGGTGGTTGGCGTGGGTGCGTTGCAGGCGGCACAAGGTAAGGCGATTGTCGGAGAGAACACGGACTACACCAGCTCGCTGAATAAGCCCGACCGGGACGGAGTGGTTTCGCGACCTGGGATTTGGCCTGTTCATTCACTGGAGCGTGGACAGCCAGCTGGGCGTGGTGATCAGCCACTCGCTGGTGGGGTCGTCGAAGGACTATCAGGATAGGTTCTTCAACGATCTGCAGAAGACATTTGATCCGAAACAGTTCGATCCGCAGGAGTGGGCGCGACTGGCGCGGCTGGCGGGTGTGAGGTATGTCGTCTTTACGACGAAGCATCACTCAGGCTTTGGGATGTATGCGACGAAGACGACGCCGTTCAACATCATGAACACGCCGTTTCACCGCGACATTACAGCCGAGATTGTTGAAGGCGTTCAAGGCAGCAGGGAATCGCGCCAGGGATATATTTTTCGCCGGACGACTTCTACTGGCTGTACAAGAACGGCAAGACGATTCAGCGCGGGAGTCGAGGAGGTTCAGCCGAGCCATAATCCTGGGCTGCTGAAGTATGACAGCGATCAGCTTCGGGAACTGCTGACGAACTACGGGCCGGTGGATGTGCTTTTCTTCGACGGCGAGGCGACGAGCCTGCGCCAGCTGGCGTGGAAGCTGCAGCCGAACATCGTGGTGACGCGCGGAGCAATGCGGACGCCGGAGCAGACGATCCCGGGACAGGCGTTCGACGAGCCATGGGAAGGCGAACGACACGATGGGCAGCGGCCTGGCAGTACCAGCCGCAGAACGACCACTACAAGACAGGTCATCAGCTGATTCGTTCGCTGGTTGAGACGCGCGCCAAGGGCGGCAATCTTCTTCTGAATATCGGGCCGAAGCCGAATGGCGAGCTGGCGATCGAGCAGGAGGAGCGGCTGCGCGAGATGGCGCTGTGGATGTTCGTGAACTCGGAGGCGATCTACGCGGTGCGGCCGTGGATCATCACGAACGAAGGCGATGTCTGGTTCACGAAGAAGAAGGATTCAAGCGCGCTGTATGCGATCGTCGACCCGCAGGTTCCATGGAAGATGGGCGAGTGGCAGGAGCTGGTGTTGCACTCGGTGAAGGCGACAGCGAAGACAGAGGTGAGCGTGCTGGGCGCGAACGGCGAGGTGCTGGAGTACGCGCCGAAGGTGGTGCCGAAGACAACGTTTCACATGGAGAGCGATGGCCTGCACATCCGCACGCATGCGTTCGCAGCGGCTGCAGGACAACAGGCAGTGGCCGAATCCGATGGTGGTGAAGATGACGAACGTTGAGCCGGCGCTGGTGCCTCCGCGAGTGAAGACCGGAAGGTATCAGTGGGACGAGGGATCGGGAAATTATCGATTGGAAGGGGAGTTGCTCGACATGGGCGAGGCGAAGTCGCTGGACGTAGGCTTTGAATATCGGTCGATTGATGGGGAGGATATCCATTCGCGCAGCGCGCCGTGGATTGCCTTGCCAAATCAAAAGGTTACAGCGACGGGGCCCTTTTCCGCGACGCTGGAGGGCCTGCCGAGAGATAAGCATTATGAGTTTCGTGCAGTTGTACGGCATCCGCTGCTCTCCTTATTTGGTGGAGAAGTGACGCTTCGCAAGACAGCGAAGACGCAATAAGTCGCATCTAAGTTCTAAAACTTCAAAAAGAAGACCTATACACTTGCACGACTGCCTTGGTATCAGACTAAGCCCGCCATGGAGGACATATGGCTGACACCAGGACACACTCTTCGAGTTTCTTTCGGTGGACGACCGGTATTGTCGCGACTGCTGCCGCGTTCGTTCTGATCTTTCATTTGACTCGCCCCTCTCCGGCCAGCGGAGCGATTGCACCGACCGAGTTGGACGGCTTTGTCGCGGATGCCACCTCGCGACAGCTTCTGCGCAATTCGGTGGTTACCGTCTCTTTGGGAAGTTACTCGGCGCAACAGCGCACCGACACATTTGGCCGCTATGCGGTGGTGTTTCCGAGTCCGAATGCTGATGCCAGTATGGCTGTTGTTCATATCGAGACTTCCGGCTACCGCGTGGCAGAGAACAAGGTCTCGCTGCATCCGGGGAACAACTATGCCGAGATCATGCTTAGAAGCGCTGCCGGACTGAGATCCGTGTCAGCTTCTTCGGATGAATATCAACCTCCTGTGCAAGCGGACGTGGTTGTGAAGAATCTTCCATCGGACTTTATGAAGGCATCGAAGACCTATGCGGTAGCCGAGAAAAAATGATCCAACGATTGGTGCCTAAATTGCGTGATTCCTTTTAGGGGATACGGTGGTACCCCCAGGGTATGCCGCGCGAAGTGTATGCACGTGAAGGGGAAATCTTCCAACGAGAGTCAACTACGATGGTTCCCTCTGATGCACCTTTTGTGTAGTAGGCGTATGCAGCGAACCGACCCTATTCTCACGGTGGAGTCCTGCAGGCGAGCCCGTTGTGTTTGCCTTGGTTTTACCGCACGCCGCGGGACTCCAAACTAAAGTGGTCGCGTTAGTCCAACGCGGAACGGAATCGATTTCATGGGCCAGACGTCAGCGTCTTTTCAGCAAGAGAAGCGGATGCAAGGGGTGGATGAATCTATCTCGTTGTCGGAGGTTATCTCGGCACTATCGTTTGCGATCGATCTGACCGATGGAGCGGTGCACGGCCACGCTCTCAGAAGCTGCCTTCTGGGAATGCGGATTGCAGATGAAGTGCAGTTGACGGCGGAGGAGAAGAGCAGCCTCTACTACGCTCTGCTTTTGAAGGACATTGGCAACGAAGAGATGATTGGCCTGCGGTGCGATCGCGGCTCAAGCATCGTCAGCAAACTGGGTATGGGGCCGATGGCGGCGGAGGCGGTGCGAAGCCTTGAGGAGCATTGGGACGGTACCGGCTACCCGAAGCGCGCACGTGGGAAGCGGATACCTTTGCTGGCGCGTGTGTGCGCCGTGGCGCAGCATCTTGATGTCTTCTCGATCGGTCGCAGCCCGGCGGTGGCCGTAGAGACATTGGAGCAGTGGAGCGGAACGTGGTTCGATCCGGAGATTGTGCAGGCCGCGCTGTCGCTGGACCGGAGAGGCGCGTTGTGGACGCATTGCAAAGCGACCGACGCTCACGAGATGACGCGCGCAGCGGTGCTGGACCTGGATCCGCGACAGAAGCAGCGGTTGGATGACCGGCAGATCGATCGCATTTGCGAGGCCTTTGCCGACGTGGTGGACTCGAAGTCACACTTCACGTTCCGGCACTCCATCGGTGTTGCGGAGTTGGCACGGGGAATTGCGAAGAACCTGGGATTGCCTGCTGACCGCGTTCGCCTCGTGCGGCGTGCGGCGTTGCTGCACGACATCGGAAAGCTGAGCGTGTCGAATTCAATTCTGGACAAGAAGACCAGGCTTACGGAGGCTGAGTGGAAGGTGGTTGAACAGCATCCGGGGTTGACACGGCGGATTCTGGAGCAGATCGGACCCTTCCGCGAGATCGCCATCGTTGCAGGCGAGCATCACGAGAAGCTGGATGGCAGCGGATATCCGAACCGTCTGATGGCGGCAGACCTGTCGATGGAGGCTCGAATCATCGCGGTGGCGGATGTCTATGGTGCGTTGTCGGAGGATAGGCCGTATCGTGCCGGACTTCGCTATGAAGAGATTCTGCCGATCATGCGGGCGTTGGCTCCAAGGAAGCTTGACGGCGATTGTGTGAATGCGTTGATCGGGTTAATCGGGATCGAAAGCGATGTTCTGTACGAACCGAAGGTTCAGGCGATCGCATTGGCGCGAGCCTGTGCCTGAGAAGTGTGGGTGGATGCAAGAACGGCGCGACCCGATGATTGGTCGCGCCGTTCTTTTTTGGGATGAGGGTTATTTGCCGGTGTAGGTGACGCGCCATACGCTGCGAGTGCCGTCGTCGGTGACGTAGAGGTCGCCGTCCTTGCCAACTGCGACTCCGACGGGACGACCCCAGACCTCGCCGTCCTTGGTGACGAAGCCGGTTAGGAAGTCTTCATAGCTGCCTTCGGCGTGGCCATTATGCATTGGGATGCGGACGACTTCGTAGCCGGCGCGATTGGCGCGATTCCAGGAGCCGTGTTCTGCAGCAAAGGCGTCCCCGCTGTATTCGGAGGGGAACTGCGATTTTTGATCGGGGTAAAAGACCATCTGGAGCGACGCCATGTGGGGTTGGACAAGGACATCGGGGACGAGGACCTTCGATGACATATCAACGCGCTTGCAGTTCTTCGCCTGGTCAGCGGTGAGAGCGGGCACCTGTGGGTTAGCTCCGGTGCCGTTGGCACAGGGCTGAGGGAGGCGTGGGTCCTGATGATTTCCCATGTAGTACCAGGGCCAGCCGTAGAAGCCGCCTTCCTTGACGGACGTTACGTAGTCGGGCACGAGGTGGTTTCCTAGGTTGTCGCGCTCGTTGACGGAGCACCAGAGTTCGCCTGTGGTTGGGTTAATCGCTTCGCCGACGCAGTTGCGAATGCCATAGGCGTAGACCTTGATGAACTTGCCTTCGGGCGTGTACTCGAGGATGTCGGCGCGATGGAATTCCTTCGGGTGGGTGTCGGGATCGTCGATGTTGGAGCCAGAGCCGACGGAGATCAGCATGTGCTGACCGTCCTTCGTGAAGGTGACATCGCGTGTCCAGTGGCCGCCACCGGTGAGCTGAGCGTAGCCGGGGATATCAGGAACGATCGTCTCAGCTGCTCCGGTCGCGTGGAGGTCGCCGGTGTGATAAGGAAAGCGCTGAATGGTCGTCGCGTTTCCAACGTAGATGTACTTCGGGTCTGCTGCCGGGTAGAAGGCGATGCCGAAGGGATGATCTAGGCCGGTGGCGAATTTCTCGATCTGGGTTGCTTTGCCGTCTGCGCCTACGCCGCGAAGGACGATGATGCTTCCCGCGCCGGAGTCGGCGAGAAACAGGTCCCCGTTGGGTGCTGTGCGAATGAGGCGGGGCATCGTGAATGTTCCGCCGCTGAGTTGCATGCGTTCTTTATTGTCGGCGCGCTGCATAGGCTTGGCATCGCCGCCGGCATAGAGGGTTACCTTGAAACCTGCCGGAGCGATGGGCCATGCGTCCTGCGGCTTAACGATGAGGTGCGGTGTGTTGTTGACAGCTTCGGCGGAGTTTGGCGCGGGGAGATCGGCGACGGTAATCTTGCGACGCACTCCCGGCTGCTGCTGGTTCCAATCGGCAAAGGCAGCCTGACCAGTGACAGTTTTTTTATCCGATTGAGCGACAAGTGTAACGGGTAGCAGCGAGAGAGCCAGCAGCGGGATAAGCCCGTGGCGCATTTTCGTGTTCCTCCTGAAAGTGCCTGTTCACCATGCTAGTCGGCAATTATGAAAATGCGCTACTACGGGCGAACGCGCTTTCAATTGCCGGAATAGGTGATTCGCCATACAGAGTTTGACGCATCGTCGGAGACGAAGAGGCTGCCGTCGGAGCCTACCGTGACGCCGACAGGGCGGCCCCACACGGTACCGTCAGGATTGACGAAGCCCGTCATGAAGTCTTCAAAGACGCCGGTGGCCTTTCCGTTCTGGAGCAGCACGCGGAGTAGTTCGTAGCCTCCACGGACTGACTTGTTCCACGAGCCATGTGATGCGACGAAGAGATCGCCCTGGTAGATGGTAGGAAACTGCATACCGGTGTAGAAAGCAATCTGCAACGGGGCGAAGTGCGGTTGCAGCAGAGTGTCGGGAACGATGGTCTTTTGAGCAAGCTCAGGGTGGCTGTTCGGCAGGCGAGGGTCGGGGTTGGCTCCGATGTAGTACCAGGGCCAGCCGTAGAAGCCGTCTTCCTGAATGTGCGTAACGTAGTCGGGAGGAAGATTGTCGCCGAGACCATCGCGTTCGTTAACCGAGACCCATGGAACTCCGCTGGCGTCGAGAGTGAGGCCGACTGCGTTGCGAAGGCCCGAGGCATAGACCTTCAGGAAGGTGCCGTCGGGGGTGAACGCGAGGACGTCGGCACGGTTGGTCTCGGACTTGTCTGTGTCAGTGTTCGTTATATTGCTCCCCGATCCTACGGAGACGAGCATGCGATTGTCCGTTGTGAAGGCGAGTGTGCGCGTGCTGTGTCCGCCGCCGGGTAGCGACTGCACGATGACTTGCGCCGCGGCTCGTGCCTTGGTATCGCCGGCCTGATAGGGGAAGCGGACTACGGAGTCGACGTTGGCGACATAGACGTACTGAGGGTTTGCTCCTGTGGGATAGAACGCGATGCCGAAGGGAGCATTGAGTCCGGAGGCAAAGGTGGCGCTGCTCTGTGCTGTTCCGTTGGCGGCCACGCCGCGCAGGACGACGATGCTGTTAGCACCCGGTTGCGCAACGAAGATGTCGCCGTTGGGCGCGGTGGCTAGAAGGCGCGGATTGTTGAGGCCAGTGGCGTAGAGTTGCACGGCAAAGCCGGTGGGAACCTGCGGGAGTTGATTGTTTGCGCGAGGGACGAGTGTCGAGTTGTTCGTGACCGAACTCGCGAGATCGGCCTTTGGCATATCTGCCGGTGTTATGGCGCGGCAGATACCGGGCGACTGCTTCGTGAAGTCGGTGTAGGCGGACGTGCCGGTTTGAACGGCTCCTACGCATCCAGCATTGACCTGCGGGGCGGGAGTCGTTGGAGTTGTGGGCATAGTCGTCGTTGTAGACATATTGCTGCTGCAGCCGGAGATGAGCAGAAGCATAAGAATCGATGAGGGGAGGGCCTTGAAGAAAAGCGGCATGTGCGACTCCAGAGTAGCCGGAACTCGTTTGTGGGCGCGCTCTGAAAGGATGGCAGTGAAGCAAGGACGAGGGCGACGATCAATGCGAGGCGGGACTCGGCTGGGTTGCAACTACCGGTACCCCATTCGGTTGGATGCGGGAAGTGGACTCAGCGGTAGTACTTGTAAGCTGTTGCAGCAGTTGCGTGGGGAGAGTGGCCGTCAGGATAGCGCGGTCCTTGTGCTGGTCCATCCGGATGGAGCCAATCATTTCAAGTAATGCTGCGTCGCCTTGATCACGGGGCTTGATCTGCTGGAGAGACTTGAAGAGGTCGATCAGATTAGAGAGGTTTTGAGCAGAGCGTGCGGCGTCGGCTTCCGTAGGCGATATCTCCTCGATGCGCAGGCGGAGCGTGCCGGTGTAGCGAAGGCTGGCGACGAAGGTTGTGTCTTCGGGCAACGGAAGCTGAAGACCAAAGACTGTGATGTAGCCACGGTCGGAGAAGGGAAGGCCGATATGGCCGATTCCCCAGGCGCTTGCGAGAAGGGGGACGTCGCGATAGCGCGCGGAGAGCAACGAAGATCCGGAGAAGGGTGACGCGGCGGAACGGTGACGATCGAGGATCGAGTGAATCTGCTCCGCCGTGGGCATGTTGGAGGCAGCGATGGAGTCGTAGCCCAGCTGGGCGATGCGCAGAGGCCGTGTGGCATCGCCATCACTGATGGCGACGGTGTAGATGGTGTGGCCGGCATAGGTCTCACGCGCGGTCGCGATGGACTCGAGATAACGCGCCAGTCGCTCGCCGTCGAAGCGGCCTTCGAAGACCTCGGAGTAGCCGACCGGGCCGTTGGGGCCGTTCGGGTTGTCCATGCGATGCAGGGCGAAGGCGGCGGAATCGAGGTCGCGTTCGGGCACGATGCCTGTGGCGTCGATGAAGTGCTGATACTCAGGTGCGCGCGTTACGGGAGTGCGATCGAAGTGAGTCGCCAGGCGCAGCGGCTTGAGGTTGACGTAGACGATGGCGTCGGACTCGGGCAGCAGGCGTGCGGCCTCAGGCGGCGCGGCCTTGCGCAGAACGATGGCGACGATGAGGGCGGCGATGAGCGCCACCGCCAACAGAAGAGAGTATCGGGTCGACCTACGCATCGGCTGAGTTGGGCATTCCGTGGTGATGCATCAGTCTGTTTCTACTCTGTCCGGGGGCGAAGGGCAACGGGGGCGATCTATTCGGTGATGGCGAAGGTGTAGATCTTGCCGCCGTTGGTAGCGTTTCCGGTTCCGGGCGGAAGGATGCCGAACTCGCCGCCGCCGACGTTGCGATCGATGGTGAATCGCCAGGCGTGCTGGCCCGCTTTGCGTGGCGTGGAACTCAACTTCGTCGCGGTCTGCTCCGCTGGTGGAGTGGAAGACGCCGCCGGTCATCACGCGGAACTCGCGATTGTCGGAGTTGATGCGGAAGCGGAGGAAGTCGTATTCAGCGATGTCGACGCCAGTTGGTGCGTAGATGAGGATCTCGATGGGAGCCTGCAGCGCGAGCTTCGATTCGCGTCCCTTGAGATGGCCGTTGCGATCCTCGCGGATGATGCCGTGGGTTGCGGTGGATTTGAGCCAGCCGCCGGACTTGATGTGAACGACCTCGGTCTCAAGCGGCTGCCAGGCGCCTTTGCGGTCCTTGTAGTAGGCGCCGATCTCGCTGACCTCGGAGATGGGTGCGGGAGGCGGATCCTCGGCGGTGTTGCCTTCGGGCGTGAGGCGTTTGCGGCCCTTGTTCATCATGGCGGTGATGACGCGTTCGGAGACGCCGGCTTCTTTGAGTTCGACGAGCGAGTCGGCGTCGGTGGTGTACTGGCCGGGCTGGGACGTGATGGCCTGGAGGATCAGATCGTCGCTCAAGCCAGCGCCGACCATGCGGATGATGGAGCCATTGTTGAGGGTCTTGGCCATGGAAGGCGCTGACGCGGTCATGGGGCCCTCGGCGGGCTGAGGCGGTTTCGGCAGTCTGGGCGAGACAACGGCGCCGCCGACAACAGCAGTACAGCTAACAGATTTGCCAGCCAGTTGCGCGGCAAAGACATGCAGAATCCCCTCCAGAGGAATGTTCTATTGTAGTTGGACGTGGGAAAGGCTATCACGCAACCCAAGGGATTTCAGATGGAATGGATCGTATTGCGCCGATCTGTCATCATAAAGAAAGGGGCTTCAGTGAGTTTGGGCCCGGGAGTGTTGTTCAGATGAAGTTGAAGTTGCCCGAGGGAGAGTTCAAGGCATATCTGTTCGATTGCGATGGCACGATTGCTGACTCGATGCCGCTGCACTACATCGCGTGGAAGACCGTTCTGTCGGAGTGGAGCTGTGAGTTTCCGGAAGACCTTTTCTACGCGTGGGGTGGGATGCCGGTGGTGGAGATCATCTCCTCGTTGAATACACGGCACGGGCTCAGCATGCCGGTAGCTGATATTCAGCGGCGCAAAGAAGAGATGTTCTACGCCAATCTGCCTGCGTTGAAGGCAGTGCCTGAGGTGCTGGAGCACATTCATGCGCAGCACGGCGAGATACCTTTCGCGGTTGTTTCAGGAAGTACGCACGAGTCGGTTCATGCGTCGCTGCGGACACTGAACCTTCTGGACCGCTTCGAGACACTTGTGTGCGCTGGGGACTACACGCGCAGCAAGCCGCATCCGGAGCCGTTTCTGATGGCGGCTGAGAGGCTTGGGATCGCGCCTGAGGCACTGCCTTGTCTTCGAAGATACGCAGATGGGCATTGACGCGGCGACTGCGGCGGGAATGGCGTCGGTGCGGGTTCCGGCACCGTGGGAACGGGCTTGACGCAAGCAGCGTTTGTCTGTGGGAAACGACTGGCATCTGCCCGTGTGCTCTGTGTTTGCGGCAGAAAGTGCCGCTGTGCTAAAGTTAGCTCTGCGGCGCACTCTGCGCAGGCACTGACTGCGCGTCACGCGGCTGGGCTTACAGGGAGCAAAACAAGGCTGTTTGGGCTGGCGTAGCTCAGCTGGTAGAGCATCTGATTTGTAATCAGAGGGTCGGGGGTTCAAGTCCCTTCGCCAGCTCCAGTTTCCACAGCAGCGAAGAGATTGGATTTGGTTGTACTGTCGGGCCGTTCTGGCCAAGCAGACCTCCGGAGACTTCTTCAAGGATAGTTGACCCGCTCGATCCGCGGCTTGTGATCGACGCGCGGACTTGATGGGTTGAGTGGAGGCTGCGCGGTAGAGCGGATTGGCAGCGAAGTGCACAGGTGGCCGAGTGGTTAATGGCAGCAGACTGTAAATCTGCCGCGTCTATGCGCTACGGAGGTTCGAATCCTCCCCTGTGCACCATTAAGTTTCGTAGTTGGTTGTAGGTAGCAGACAGGTGAGCGTAAGTGGATCTGAGCCCCGCCGGCAGCGGACGAATGGCAGTCGCGCTGGCTGTGCTTCGGAGTTCTGGCGATCCTGGTCTGGCAGACGATGGAGCCGGGAAAGTTTCAATCGCTCACCTGGGTGCTGTTAGGATTTTTTGCCTTTCGCGTAATGCTCGGATGGCTGCGTTCGCGATAGGATTGTAGAGGTTGGTTGTAAGTAAGGCTGATGTAGCTCAGTGGTAGAGCACTCCCTTGGTAAGGGAGAGGTCATGGGTTCAAGCCCCATCATCAGCTCCAGGTTTTAGTATGCAGCAGGCGGGAGTAACTCAGTGGTAGAGTCACAGCCTTCCAAGCTGTTGGTCGCGGGTTCGATTCCCGTCTCCCGCTCCAAAGATTAGAAGGCACGTCCGCAGGAGAGTTTGTTGAGCACGTTGAAAGAGCAGCCGGTACTTCCGATCGCCGACCCAGTCGCGTTCGGCGCGGTGAAGACAGCGATCGAGACTCGTTTTCTTCCGGAAAGGTTCGCGAGTTTCTTCAGCTCGCTGGAACGCCGAAGCTCCGCATCCGCGACTTCGAAGATGTTCTGAGCAAGGGGCTGCTGGGGCCGAAGACGGCAGGCTGAGTACAAGCAGCTTCCCAATGGCGACCAGGGCCAGATTCGCGAGTTCTATCTCGCAAGCCTGGAGAAGGTCGCTCCGGAGCTGCGGCAGCAGTTCTTCAAGCTGTACGCGTACTACTGAGAGTTCTCGAATTCAACATTTGAAGTTTTGACTTGAACCGCCGGCGCATCGCCGGCCAAACACCAGACGGAGAGAGCAATGGCGAAGGAAAAATTTGACCGGTCAAAGCCGCACGTGAACATTGGGACGATTGGTCACATTGATCACGGCAAGACGACGCTGACGGCGGCGATCACGAAGGTGCTGTCGAAGCACAACCCGAAGAACACGTTCCGTTCGTTCGACACGATCGACAACGCTCCTGAAGAGCGCGAGCGCGGCATTACGATTGCGACCTCGCACGTGGAGTACGAGACGCCGAACCGTCACTATGCTCACGTCGACTGCCCGGGCCACGCCGACTACATCAAGAACATGATCACGGGCGCGGCGCAGATGGACGGCGCGATCCTGGTGGTTGCGGCGACCGACGGCCCGATGCCCCAGACCAAGGAGCACGTTCTGCTGGCTCGCCAGGTTGGCGTTCCGTACATCGTGGTGTTCCTGAACAAGTGCGATGCGGTCGAAGACGAGGAGCTGATCGAGCTGGTGGAGATGGAAGTTCGCGAGCTGCTGTCGAAGTACGACTACCCCGGCGACGACACTCCCGATCATCCGCGGCTCTGCGCTTGGCGCGCTGAACGGCGAAGCGCAGTGGGAGGCCAAGATCGACGAGCTGATGGAGGCGGTGGACAAGTACGTTCCGCAGCCTGAGCGCGCGGTCGACCTGCCGTTCCTGATGCCGATCGAAGACATCTTCTCGATCTCGGGCCGCGGCACGGTGGTTACGGGCCGTATCGAGCGCGGCAAGATCAAGGTTGGCGAGGCGGTTCAGATCGTCGGCTTCCGCGACACGCAGAAGACGGTCGTGCACGGGCGTTGAGATGTTCAAGAAGCAGCTGGACGAGGGTCTGGCGGGCGACAACGCCGGTCTTCTTCTGCGCGGTACGGCGAAGGAAGACGTGGAGCGCGGCATGGTGCTGGCGAAGCCGGCATCGATCACGCCGCACACGGTGTTCAAGGGCGAGGTCTACGTGCTGTCGAAGGAAGAAGGCGGCCGTCACACTCCGTTCTTCAACGGCTACCGTCCCCAGTTCTACTTCCGCACGACGGACGTGACGGGCTCGGCGAAGCTTCCTGAGGGCACCGAGATGGTGATGCCTGGCGACAACATCCAGCTGGAGATCACGCTGCACACCCCGGTGGCCATGGAGAAGGGCCTGCGCTTCGCTATCCGCGAAGGCGGACGCACCGTCGGCGCAGGCACCATCTCCGAGATCATCAAGTAAGCGGTTTCAGACGTGACGTTTCGATCAGCGGCGGCCTTCATGGTCGCCGCTGATTTTCACCGATACGGAGAGCTTTCTTTATCCCCGGATTTCGTGGATAATAGATGAGGATGAGCGTGGCCTGACCGCTCCTCTCTTCCGTACTACAATCAGGATTCAGGTAGCAGGGACCATTACCCCTGCGTCGCGGCGTGTCGGGCGAAGATTGCTTTGACAAGCTGCTTGCCAGCCGAAGTGGCTGGCCACGTTAGAAGGAGAAGTACACAATGCGCGAGATCATCACCCTGCAGTGCCCGGAGTGCAAGAACCGGAACTACTCGACCACGAAGAACAAGAAGACGACCACCGGCCGTCTCGAGTTCTCGAAGTTCTGCAACACCTGCCGCAAGCACACGGATCACAAAGAGACGAAGTAAGCTCCAGCCGGTTAGCCGTGAGGCTTCAAGAGCTCATTCCGCAACACCGGGGGAGTAAGCTCAACGGTTAAACTGTCGGTCTCCAAAACCGAACTTCTCGGTTCGAATCCGAGCTCCCCCGCCAGTCTTGCCCGGTCACCCGCAGGCCGGCGAGCAGTACGAAGTCAGCAGCAGCGAAGATTGAGGCAGCGTTATGGCCAAGACAGTAGCGGTAGCAGAACAGCAGACCAGCACCGGAATCGCAGCAGCTGAAGTCACTGCCGGAGCGCACTCGGCAGCTTCCTGAAGGACGTGCGCAGCGAGATGCGCAAGGTGGTCGACGCCGTCGCGCGCCGAGGTGCAGTCGACGACGACCGTGGTCATCGTTACGGTCTTCATCTTCGCCGCATACTTCTGGCTGGTGGACAACGTCATCGGCCGCGGCGATCGAGTACGTGCTGATCGCCTGGCAGGCAATCAGTAGATTTCTCAGCAGCAGAGACGAGAAGCACACGATGCGCGAAGAAGGCACAACCATGGCGGAAGAGCAGCAGAATCCGGAAGAGCAGAACCTCGGAACGCCGGGGATGGCTCGACGCCGAGCAGCCGGCCGAACAGCTTGCCCCGCCGGTCAACGAGAACTTCAAGTGGTACATCATCCACGCCTACTCCGGCTTCGAGCGCAAGGTGCGCGAGTCGCTTGAGAGCCGCATCGCGGCCTTCGGCCTGCAGAACAAGATCGGCCGCATCATGATTCCGACCGAGCCGGTGACCGAGCTGCGCAACGGCAAGAAGTACACCATCGAGCGCGTCTTCCTGCCCGGCTACGTTCTGGTCGAGATGGACCTCGACAACGACCTGTGGCACGTGATCAAGAACACGCCGCGCGTGACGGGCTTCCTTGGCACCGGCGACAACCCGGTTGCGCTCTCCGAGCAGGAGGTCAGCTCGATCCTGTTCCGCTCCGACGTCTCGAAGGACAAGCCGACGCTGAAGATCAAGTTCGAAAAGGGCGAGCAGGTTCGCATCAACGAGGGCCCGTTCGCCAACTTCACCGGCGCAGTCGACGACGATCAACGAAGACAAGCAGACCCTGAAGGTCATGGTCAGCATCTTCGGACGCTCCACCCCGGTCGAGATCGAGTTCTCGAAGGTGGACAAGGTCACGGAATAGATTTTGGGGCAGCGCGAATGCGCAGCCTGAAGTTGAGTTTGGAAATATCAAAATATGCGAGCTGGCCGTGAGGCCGCCGCTGGAAGCGTAAAGAGGATTTACCCGAATGGCACCGAAGAAGATTACTGGATACGTCAAGCTTCAGATCATGGCCGGCAAGGCCACCCCTGCACCGCCGGTCGGCCCCGCGCTCGGTCAGGCGCAGGTCAACATCATGGAGTTCTGCAAGCAGTTCAACGAGCGCACGAGCAAGGATCCGGACCTGGCCGGCCTCACCATCCCGGTCGTCATCATCGGTCTACGCCGACCGCACCTTCAGCTTCATCACCAAGACGCCTCCGGCCCCAGTGCTTCTGCTGAAGGCCGCCGGCATCGAGAAGGGCTCCGGCACTCCGAACAAGGAGAAGAAGGGCAAGGTCACCGAGAAGCAGATCCTCGAGATCGCCAAGCAGAAGATGCCGGACATGAACGCCGCCTCGGTCGAGGCTGCTGCGAAGACGCATTCGCGGCACCGCCCGCTCGATGGGCATCGACGTCGTCGCCTAGTTTCTAACGACTCTCAGATCAACGAAAAGGGCACCTGCAAGGACCGCCGACCGGCTGTCTTTGCAGGTGCCCTTTTTCGTTTCCGGAGTTAGTTCTTGGGCGTGCTCGTATTCGCGTTCAGTGCCGCAAGCGCGTCCGCGGGTGGAGTGAGGTCGCTTGAGGTGTGACCGGTGTGCGCGAAGAACACAGTACGGTTTTTTGCGACGAGGAACGTGCTGGGAAAGATGGTCTGATCAGGAGCATCCCAACGCAGGCCATACTGGGTGCTGATGACGTAGTCCGGATCAAGGACGACGTGAACATTCGCGGGCAGCGGTTGATCGCCAATCATCTGCGAGGCGTTATCTGCGAGGTTCTTGTCGGCAGTGCCAGGGTAGATGAAGACGACCTGTGCGCCGATTGCGGCAAACTGAGCGGCTGTCTGTTGATAGTTCTGGAACTGCTGCTGGGAGAAGGGGCATTGATAACCCGGATATCCGCGTAGCAGGATGAGGACAACCTTGCTCTTACTGGTGAGTGAATTGAGCGACAGGGAACTGCCGTCGGTGGCTATGAGGGTGAAGTCGGGGGCACGCTGACCGACGCCCGGGGTTGCGGCGACGGAAGGAAGCGAGACAGCGAGCAGAAGGGCGGGGAGGAGGATCAATCTGCGCATGCTCATAGCGGCGATTGTAGGAGTGGGGGAACCGGGGAGTAATACAACTTTGGGTGCATCCACATATTGAAGGATGGAGCGCAGGCTGCTGAATGGCCTAGGGTTAAGTGCCACGGCCGTTGTAGCGGTAGATGGCGCAGAGTTCATCCCCGGTTGAGCCGTATTCCTCCTGCTGGGCGATGGCCTCGAGGTCCGCGGCGTGGTCTTCAGCACTCATCGCGACTTGTCCTTGCCAGAGCTGGGTGAAGGCTGGATGCTTGTCCAGAACTGCTCCGTGCTCTGCGTTGACGTAGAGGAGGTCGAAGGAGCCGACTCGATCGGCGAAGACGGATTCGATGCGGCGGAGCAGCAGCTTGAGGACGGGGTCTTCGAAGGGGTGGAAGAGGAAGGCTAGGGTCGGGCCGTTTGGGAGCGCTGTGCTGAGGGCGTCTTCCTGAACGATTTGAATGGGCGCGATGGCGGGGGCGGTGGGGTCGGCGGCGTGGGTGCGGGTCCAGATGTCGGCGTTGCTGCGGGCGACGGTAGCCATGGCGGGGTTCAGCTCGACTCCGACGATCTGGCGGAAGGGGAACTCGCTTGCCAGAAGGACGGCGCGGCCCTTGCCGGCTCCGATGTCGAGGAAGGTGTAGTCGGTGATGTGGTGCGGCGGATTGGTTTGGCGCCAGTGGTCGATCAGAGTGCGGAGGATGGAAGGGGCGACGCCGTAGTAGGCGGTGACGTGTTCGTCGTTCGGGTGTCCGGTGGCGAGGTCGCGGGCGGGAACGAGGCCACTGGTGTCGGTGCCGTGGATTTGATCGAAGGGGTGGATGGGGTGGGAGGTGGGCTTGAGGAGGTCGCGGGGGCGGATGGGCTGGACTTTGGCTTTTTTCGAGGGAGAGGTCTTTGGGGGCATGGTCAGCGGATCTGGACGAGGTTGGGGTTGCCGTCGAGGCCGAGGATGCGGCGGCCTGCGGGAGTGATCTGCTGGGGGGTCCAGGCGGGCTGCTCGACGACTGTAATGGTGGTGTCTCCCGCCTCTTCGAGTCCGGCGAGGCGGTTCCGGACCTGGGCGGCGAGTTGGGCTGCGGCGTCCTCGCTGGGATTGGTGAGGGTGAGCTCGATGTGGATGCGATGCTTCCGGGGCACACCGGGGATTCCGGACCCGGGCGCGTCTGGATCGGGCGCGATGTCGAGGCTGCGAACGAGTCCGAGGTCGACGATGTTGCAGGGGATCGCCGGATCGAAGCAGCTGCGGAGGGCGTCGAGGACGTTTGATTCGGTCAGCATTGTGACTACCCCCTCCCCCCGTCAAAATTGTGCAAAGTCTTCGAAACAGATAGCTTAAGTCTGGACTTCAGGCTGGATACCTTTGATACCGAGAGATTCGTTTCCTGTTTTTGATCTACTTCCATTTTAGCGAGTGGAGGGTAATTAATCGGCAACTTCGGGCTTGGAGATAAGTTACTTATTTTGTGTTGATTGGATGGAGTTTCCACGAGTTTAGGGCTTGACAAGTTTTTTCAGCGTTCGATGCATAGGATCAGGTTCCAACTGACCGACGGTGGGCCGCCTTACTCCAGTTCAAGGCTAAAGGCCGCATCTGCATGTCACGCCGTGGGAGGGCGGCATTGTCCCATCCATCGACGGGATGCAATGCCCGTGTGGGTCGATGGTTGGGTTGCCTAGCTTGGCTGCTACCCGTTCTTCGAAGGATTCGGAGATGAAGTGTTCCAGTCGTTCCGCTTCGTCGTGCAGCTCTTCAATGGGGTAGCCCAGCACTTCGAAGAGGAAGGTTTCTATGAGGCGGTGATGGCGAACGATCTCAAGCGCTCGTCTTCGGCCAGCAGTGGAGAGGCGCACGCCGGAGCCTCGTTTGTAATCTACGAGTGACTTCGGTTCGCCTGCGAGCTTCTGCAGCATGTTGGTGACTGAAGCTGGAGCAATCTGTAGCCGTGTGGCAAGTTCGGAGCCGCCTACCCATCGCCGCTCATCTCCACTGAGGGAGTAGATCGCCTTCAGGTAATCGTCGACTGACTCGGTGTTTCTGTGGGTGCGCTTCGTCTTTTTCAAGCTGTGGAATCTCCAACTAATTTAGGTTATCCTAAACATGAATTAGGTATACCTAAATATGTCTCGCGGAATTGCTTTCGTTCTTCTGCCAATCATTGTCGTCGGTTTTCTGTTCTGCGGTTCGGCTACCGCGCAGAGCGGAATGTCCGCCGGCCTGTCGGGCGTTGTTACGGATAGCAGTGGGGCCGTCGTGCAGGGCGCAAAGCTTATCCTGACGTTCGCAGGTAGCGGGGCGGAGAGAAAGCAGGTCTCCGACCCGGACGGTGCATTTGTATTTCTGCGGCTGAGCACTGGAGAGTACCGTTTTCGGGTGGAAGCTCCTGGGTTTGCTGCGAGCCAGCAGACTGTTTCCTATCAGGGTGCACCAATTCGCCTTGTCATTCCGCTGGCAGCTACGGCCGATTCCGAGGTGACTGTGTCCGCGACAGACTATGTGGAGGAGCCCGCCGCTCCTGCTCATGTACTGATCACGCCGGATGAGATTGAGCGCATGCCATCGCAGAGTGTAAGTGCGCCCTTCAGTTCGCTGATCACGATGACGACGCCGGGCGTGTCTGCCGATTCCAACGGCTCGTTTCATCCTCTTGGGGATCATGCCGAGGCATCGTTCTTTGTGGATGGGCAACCGATCACGGATCAGCAGAGCCGGACCTTTTCCACGCAGGTCTCTCTCAACACAGTGCAATCGGTTGATGTCCGGGAGGGAGCGCCGGGCGCGGATATAGGGGACAAGACCAGCATGGCTATTTTTGCGCAGACACGATCAGGACTGGACCAGCGCAAACCGGCTGGGAATGTGCAACTCAGCCGCGGCACTTTTGCTACTTCGAATGCCAGCGCGAATCTTGGATTTGGCACGGTGCGTTTCGGCTCGTTCACGGCGGTGGATGCTGTAAACAGCGCGCGGTTTCTGGATACCCCGGAGCCGGTGAATCTGCATGCCAATGGCAATGCAGAGAACATGTTCGAGCGATTGGACTATCGCGTGTCGGACAAGACCAATGTGCAGCTGAATGCCAGCCTCAGTCATTCGTGGTTCCAGACACCGAACACTTTTGATCAGCAATCCCTCGGACAGAATCAGCGCCAGACGATCGTCAGCTTTAATGTCGCTCCGCAGATGCTTCATACCTTCAGCAATCGCGCATTCAACCAAACGAACGTCTGGCTGCGTCAGGATAAGATCCGCTATCGCCCTTCGGAAGACATTTACTCCGATACGCCGGCATATCTGGAACAGGCTCGGCGTCTGACCAACGCGGGAGTTCGGTCGTCATTCACTTATGTTCGCGGACGGCATAACGTGGTCGCCGGAGGAGAGTTCAAGCACACGTTCCTTGCCGAAGAGTTTGCGACCGGTCTGACCGACCCGACCTACAACAGTCCGTGCCTCGCTCAGGACGGTGCACCTTCGGCCGATACATCACTTCGCGATCCTTCTCAGTGCGCTGCAGCCGGACTCGTTCCCGATCCTAACTACATTCCCGGTCTTCTTTCGCTCGATCTGACTCGCGGCGGAACCATCTTTACCTTTCATGGCAGAACGGACATCAAGCAACTCGCGCTCTTCGGGCAGGATTTCATCCGGTTCGGGGATCTTCAGTTCAAGTTGGGCTTGCGTTACGACAAGTACAACGGACTGGTGGGAACGAATGGTCTGCAACCACGCGTAGGACTTACCTATGGCCTATCACGCCTCCGCACGACTTTTCGCGGGGACTACTCTCGCGTGTTCCTGACGCCATACAACGAGAACCTGATTGTGGCGAGTTCGAATGGTCCGGGGTCGCCTTCCGCTTCGCTCGGTGCAGCTGGTTCCCATATCCTCAGCACGGCGACAAGGAATCAATTCAACGTCGGCTTCACTACAGCTTTAAAGCGTGTCGCTGTAAGCGGGGAATACTTGTGGAAGTTTACGTATGGAGCCTATGACTTCGACGTGCTGCTGAACAGCCCGCTCACCTTTCCGACGCAGTTTCGTAAATCGAAGATCGACGGCGGCCTCGTACGTGTAACGCTCCTGCCAGCGCACGGCCTGGGTGGTTTCGTAACGGTCAGTCAAACACGTTCGCGTCTCTTCGGACCGCAGACGGGCGGCGTCAGCTTTAGCGCACCTTACAGCGATGTGGTGAGGCCGGATCACGACGAGGGACTGGCGATGAATTTCAATCTGCGATATCAGTTCGGAAGACGGGGGCCGTGGATCGATGCCTCGTACAGGTACGACGGCGGTCTGGTCTCAGTTGCAACACCAGACATATCCACGGCTCTCCAACTGACGGGGGATGAGCAGCAGCAGATGGGCTTGCATTGCGGGAACACCTTTGCAAGTGTTTCGGAACCGCTTCGTGTCTGCAACGGGCCGATCAGTGCGACCCGTATCCGCATCCCGGCTCAAGGAACGTATGATGCGGACCGGAACCCGGCGCGTGTCGCTGTTCGCAATACTGTTGACCTCGCGATTGGCGAAGACAACATCCTCTCACGTGACAACCAGAGCCTGGGCATTCGCGTCGAGGTGGTGAACCTCAACAACACCAGCGCCCTCTACAACTATCTTTCGACATTTTCTGGAACGCACTTCCTTACGCCGCGAAGCGTGACGATGGCGCTTCGATATCGGTTCTGAAGCGAGCTTACTTATATTCACGTTCCTATATGAGTTTAATTTGTCAGGATGGCCGACTCATACGGCCATGTTGACGCTGCCTCGGGGTTTGGCGAGGCGCAGTTCGTGGTCGGTGTTCATGCGCGGTTCGCTTTCGCATTCGATTGCGAGGGTGGTTACAGGATGGTCCGGGGCTTTGGTGGGGAGGCCGGTGATGTGGACTCGCCAGTCGTCCTGGGTGAAGGGGAGTGATGCGGAGCTCGTGAGGAGGCGCACGGATTTCACTTTCGTCTGAAGTCCTGAGAGGGAGACGTCGCTGCCCGGCCAGAAGTGGACGTGCATGTAGAGAGTATTGCCGCGGCGGGTGAACATGGCGTAGGAGGGGCGCCAGGGTTGGCAGAGGTCGGTGTTGAAGATGGATTCGCCGTTGCGCTTGAGCCAGTCGCCGACTTCGGTGAGGATCTCGACGGAGCGTTGCGGGAAGGTGCCGTCAGGTTTAGGGCCGACGTTGATGAGGAAGTTGCCTTGGTCGCGGGCGCAGGTGATGAGGTTGCGCAGGTGCGTGCGCGGTGATTTCCACTCGTCGTCTGCGGGATCGTAGCCCCAGCTTTCGTTGAGGGTCATGCAGCTCTCCCAAGCGCGTCCGTTGTGGGCGGCGATGATGCTTTGTTCGGGAGTGGAGAAGTCGCCGAGAGCGCGATTGCGTCCGTTGACGATGATGTCGGGCTGAAGCTCGAAGACCATTTTGTTCATGCGCTCAGCTTCCCAGCCGGTGGCGTCGAGCGTCTGGCCGCCGTCGTACCAGAGGATGTCGATCTTGCCGTAGTTGGTGAGCAGTTCGCGGATGAGGCCGAAGGTGTAGTCGATGAAGCGCTTGTGCGCCTCTTCATCGATGGAACTGCGCTCACCGTCGGGGTGGTGCCAGTCCATGAGGGAGTAGTAGATGCCTACACGGATTCCGGCAGCGCGGGCGGCGTCGATGTACTCGCGAACGAGGTCGCGTTTGGGGCCCTGCTTCATGGAGTTGAAGTCGGTAAGTTTTGTGTCGAAGTTGCAGAAGCCTTCGTGATGCTTCGCGGTGACGACCATGTATTTGGCGCCGGCGGCCTGTGCTGCTTTGACCCACTCTTTGGCGAATCCGGGTTTGGGGGAGAACTCGCGGGCGAGACGCTCGTACTCGGGCCACGGGATGGCTTCTTTTTCGACGGCCCATTCCTGGCGGCCGCGAAGGCTGTAGAGGCCGTAATGGACGAAGAGGCCGTAGCGGGCTTCGCGCCACCACTGGAGACGGCGGGTCTGGTCGGGAGTTGGTGGAGGAGAGGGAGGTCGCGAAGCCTGAGCCTCGGTGCGAATTGCTGCGCTGACGAGTGTGGCACCGGTGCCGATCAGCAGACCGCGACGACTGATGGGATCCATCGAACCTCTTCTTGCGCCTGGGAGTTTTCAGAAGCGCCTGAATCGGATGTTAGCTTATTCGGCGCGGAGGGCTTCGACGGGGTTGATGCTGGCGGCTCGGGCTGCTGGGAGAGAGGCTGCTGCAAGACCGCTGGCTGCGAGGAGGAGCGCGACGGCGGTCATGGTGAGGGCATCGTGCGGGGTGACTCCGTAGAGGAAACCACTGACGAGGCGGCTGGCGAACCAGGCGAGTGCGAGGCCGATGATGGCTCCGCCGGCGATCATTCGCGCGGCCTGGCGGATGACGAGCCAGACGACCTGGCTTCGGGTGGCGCCGAGGGCGACGCGAACGCCGATCTCGCGGGTGCGCTGGGTGACGAGCTGCGCGAGGAGGCCGTAGAGTCCGGAGAGGCAGAGGAGAAGTGCGGAGGCTCCAAAGACGATGAGGAGGCGGGCGACGAGTTGCTGACTGCCGTAGGAGTCCTCGACGATCTGGGTCATGGTGGTGAATTCAGTGTTGGCGAGCTCGGGGCTGGCCTGGGTCATGATGCCGTGAAGCTCCGGGACGATGGAGGAAGTGGGGCGGTTGGTGCGCAAGGCGAGAGTCATGGCTACTCCGAGGGCGGCCTGATAGGTGCCGCTCTCGCGGGTGAGCTGGGGGAAGTAGACCTGTACTTCGGGCATTGGCTGTTCAGAGACGGAGATCTGGCGTGTGTCGTCGAGGATGCCGACGACGATCGCGCGGCGATCCTTGCCGAAGCTCATGATGCTCTGGCCCATGACTTTGTCGGGATCGTTGGATTGTGAGTACTGCTTGACGAACTCGCGGTTGACGACGACGACGGCCTGGGAGCCAGCGGTGTCGTCCTGATTGAAGTAACGACCACGAAGCATTTTGAAGCCGAAGACGCGCTGGGCGTCGGAGTTGACGGCGCGGAATTGTGCGCGGATGTCGCGACGGCGAACGGCGTCGGCGGAGTTTCCTTCGGCGGAGAACGAAAAGACCATGTGGAAGTGATGGCCGAGGGGGACTTCGGTCATGAGTGTTGCGGCTTCGACGCCTGGCAAGGCGCGGACGCGCTGGAGGAGGGGAGTGTAGAGGGTGGCGTTGAGGTCCTGATTGGCGAAGCGGTAGGAGGGGATGGCCATGCTGCCGACGAGGATGTTGTCGGTGCGGAAGCCGAGGGGGACGTGGCGAAGAGCGTAGATGGTGCGGAGGAGGAGTCCGCAGGAGACGAGGAGGACAAGAGAGAGGGCAGATCTGGGTGACAACGAGGAGAGAGCGGGTGCGGTGATGGGCGCGGCTTGTACCGGCTTGCGGCGCTCCCTGGCGGAGGGCTGGCTCGATGGAGGCGCGGGCGCCCGAGAGCGCGGGCCAGAGGGCGGAGACGAGGGCGCTGACGACGGTGAGGATGATGAGCGCAGCGATGGAGCGAAGGCCCGGAGTAGCGTTGCGGAGGTTGAGCTCGATGGAGAGGCCGTGCGCGAAGAGGCGAAGGAGTCCGAATGCGAGACCGATACCGAGGAGCGAGCCGCCGATGCTCAGCATGAGCCCTTCGAGAAGAAGTTGCTGAACGATGCGAGCGCGGCTGGCTCCGAGCGCGCCGCGAACGGCGATCTCGCGTTGACGAACAGTGCCGCGAGCGAGGAGGAGACCTGCGACGTTGATACAGGCGATGATCCAGAGGAGCGCGGATGCTGCGAAGAGAGCGAGGATGGCGCGACGGACTTCGGGCTGAACGAGAGAGGTGGAGTAATCCTTGGTTTCGGCTGAGGAGACCAGGTCGCGGCGATACTGATCGGTGTAGAGAGCGGCCACTTGAGGCTGGAGGGCTTTAAGTTCTGCCTGCGCGGAGAAGAAAGTTGTCGAGGGATTTAGACGTGCGATGACAGTGTAGAAGGGAGTGGCTCCCGTGCGGGTCTTATCGGCTTCTTCAAGCGCTACGGGCGACCAGACCTCGAGGCTGGTGGCGGGGAGGGGAAGAGCGAAGCCGCGTGGCATGATGCCGACGACGGCGTAAGGCTTGCCACTGATCTTTACGATGTGACCGATGATGTCGCCGCGTGCACCGAAGAACTGCCGCCACACGGCGTCGCTGAGGACAACGGTATGCTCGCTGCCGGTGTTGGCGAAGGTATCTGTGGTGCCGGTGAAGCCGGAGCCGAGAGCAGGGCTGACCCCGAGGACATGAAAGAGGTTGGTGCTGACGAGCTGGTAGCTGACCTGCTGGGCGCCGCTGTCACCTTCGAGGAAGGAGCGACCGTTAGCTTGTCTGTAGAAGCCAATGGATTCGAAGGAGTGCGCGTTGGCGCGCCATTGCTGGATATCGAGCCAGGGAACGTTGTGCTGATCGCCTCGACGTCCGGACTCATAGGCCGTGACGAGGCGATGGGCATCGCGGTAGGGAAGGACCTGGAGGAGGACCCGCTCGACGATGGTGAACATGGCGAGCGTGGAGCCGATGCCGAGGGCAAGGGTGAAGATGACAGTGACGGTGAAGGCGGGCGATCGACGCATCTGGCGCCAGGCGTAGCGGAGATCCTGCGCGATGTGTTCGAGCCATTCGCCTGCCCACATGCGGCGCGTGGTTTCGCGGACGAGGAGCGGGTTGCCGAATTCGCGGAGGACGGCGTTGCGCGCGGCTTCGGGAGACTCGCCGCGGGCGATGCGATCGGCGGTGGCCATGGCGATGTGGGTGGCGATCTCTTCGTCGACGTCGTTTGCGCGTCTGTGCCAGAGTCTCATTGTTCGCCTCCCTCTGGCTTGACCTGCATGACTGCTGCGATGGCTCCCACGACCTGCTGCCAGCGGTCGTGGTCGGAGGCGAGCTGTCGCTTGCCCGCGGCGGTGATCTGGTAGAAGCGAGCGCGCTGGTTGCTCTCGGTAAGCTTCCATTGCGAGCGGACCCAGCCTTGGCGTTCGAGGCGATGGAGCGCGGGGTAGAGCGAGCCGGTCTCGACCTGGAGGACTTCGGCGGATTGCGTGTGCAGTGCCTGAACGATGCCGTAGCCGTGCTGCGGCCCCCACTGGAGGGTTTGCAGAATGAGCATGTCGAGGGTTCCCTGGACTAGCTCGATGCGGTTTTTGTAGTCGGACTTGCGGGCCAAAGGGGACTCCGTTTCCTCACGGTATTTGCGAGGATGTAGACAATCTACTCCTGTGGATGTAGTTCGTCTACTGCTTCGATTTCGGGAGGCTGGGGTTCTGCGTCGCGGAAGTTGCTGAGGCCGATACCGACGAGACGGAAGAGGCGGTTGGGGCCGAGGTCGACGCGGTCGCGGAGGTCGAGGGCGATTGTGGTGAGCTCTTCGAGCGAGGATGGCGGCGTGGGAGGGGTGTGGCTGCGGGTGTGGATGTTGAACTCTTTCGTCTTGAGCTTGAGGACGACGGTGCGGGCGATGCGTGTTTCGCGGCGGGAGGCGGTCCAGACTTTCTCGGCGAGGCGGCGGATAAGGTCATCGGTCTGGGAGAGTGGGATGTCGCGTTCGAAGGTGTCTTCGGCAGAGATGGACTTGGTGGGTCGGTCGGGGGTGACAGGCGAGTGATCGATTCCGCGCGCGAGGTCATAGAGGCGTCCGCCGTAGCGGCCGAAGTGTAGCTCGAGTGAGGCGAGGTCGAAGGACTGGAGGTCGCCGACGGTGTGGATGCCGATCTGCTTCATGCGGGTCTCGGTGACTTTGCCGACGCCGGGGATGCGGCCTACGGGGAGGGGCGGGAGGAAGGTTTCGAGATCGCCGGGCTGAATGACGAAGAGGCCGTTTGGCTTGCGCCAGTCGGAGGCGATCTTGGCGAGGAACTTGTTGGGGGCGACGCCAGCGGAGGCGGTGAGGTTTAGTTCGTCGCGAATCTGTTGGCGGATGGCGATAGCGACTTTGGTTGCGGTGGGGATGCCGGTTTTGTTGATCGGTGACGTCGAGGTAGGCCTCGTCGAGCGAGAGGGGTTCGATGAGGTCGGTGTGGCGCTCGAAGATCTCGCGGACGGCGCGGGAGACGGCCTTGTAGCGGGTGAAGTCAGGCGGGACGAAGATTGCGTGCGGGACAGAGGCGTTCGGCGGTGACGGCTGGCATGGCGGAGCGGACGCCGAACTGGCGGGCCTCGTAGGAGGCGGCGCAGACTACGGAGCGCTTGCCTTTCCAGGCGACGACGACGGGGCGGCCGCGGAGGTCGGGGGCATCGCGCTGCTCGACGGAGGCGTAGAAGGCGTCCATGTCGACGTGGACGATCTTGCGCGGCGCGGGATGGTGTGGCTCGAGCAGGCTGCCAGCCATGGGTTGATTGTAAGCGAAGATAGGGCGAATAAATTTGACGAAGGAAATTACGGAACGGGAGTTTGACGTGTGTGGGAGTTGGTAATTGACAGATCGCCTGCGCTACGTTTTCCTAGAGTGAGAAATTGCTGTAACATTTTAATGTTATGGATATTACAGATATAAAAGAGAGCGCGCCATGGCTGCTACTGATCTTCAGCTTGCCCTCGAAGAGGGCCAGCGAGAGGGTAGGCATATGGAGGAAGCTCCAGAGATACGGAACGCTCCCCTTGCGTAACTCCGGCTACGTATTACCGAATACGCCTGTCAATCAGGAGAGGCTCGAATGGCTGGCAACGGCGATACGAGGCTTTAAGGGAGAGGCCTCCGTGCTTCAGGTGCAGACGATGGATGACCTTCCCTTCGATGTGCTTAAGGAACAGTTTCGCGAGCAGCGCAAACCTGATTACGCAGCACTCATTCGCGATGTAAAGAAACTCAAACCATCTGCACAGGGATTCTCAACGCAGTTGACACGAATGAAGCGGAGGTTTGAAGAGATCGCCGAGGTTGACTTTTTCGAGAGCCCACTCAAGGCACAAGCCGAAGAGAGTCTCTACAAGGCGGAAAATCCGGCGCCCACAGAAGTGCGTGCTGGGAAAGGAAGGGTATCCAAGATGGAATATCAAAATCGCACATGGATTACGCGTCCACGGCCAGGAATTGATCGCGTCTCCTCAGCGTGGCTTATTAAGCGGTTCATTGATGCCAAAGCCGACTTCATCTTCAACAGTAATCCGAAGGCCCATCCAGAGGCTGTGCCTTTCGACATGTATCAGGCTGGCGGATTCGGTCACGAGGGCGAGAAATGCACCTTCGAGACGCTCTGTGCCCGATTCGGTCTTTCGGACAAGAAGGTGCAATTGATCGGCCAGGCTATCCATGACGCCGACCTCGATGACGAGAAGTTTGGACGTACCGAGGGCATCACGATCAACCAGATTCTGAAGGGATGGGCCAAGCAGGGCGTTCCTGATGGCGAACTATTAGAACGAGGGATAAACCTGATCGAGGGGCTGTATCACTCGATTACATAGAGATGGAGGGAATGATGATAGGAAAGATTGTTTGGCTCGCGGCGGCAAGCCTGATTGTCTATAGCTCTACATTTACACCAGTGCCGGATGACTCCGCCGCACTATGGAAGCCTGTGGAGGCAGCGTTAGGGAGGTCTGGACAACTCCAGCCGGGTGAGGTCTACAAGTTCGCACTGCCGCGCAGGGACATGAAGGTTGTGAAGGATGGTGTGACGGTAGCACCTGGACTGGCGCTGGGTTCCTGGCTGGCTTTCAAGAAGATGGGAAGCGAGGCGATGGTGATGGGCGACCTAGTTTTAAGCGAGGACGAGATCGAACCTGTCATGTTGAAACTCCAGCAGGAGAAGATCGAGCAGACGTCGATTCATAACCACCTGCTGGGCGAATCCCCGCGCGTGGTTTATATGCACATCGAAGGGCATGGCGACCCGGTCGTGTTGGCGCGTTCGCTCGCGGCCGCCATTGCTCTGACGAAGACTCCTGGGCCTGCAAGCACGACGCCTGGAACTGCGCCTCCTGCTATCGACCTCAATACCGCCCAGGTCGAACAGGCGCTGGGTTACAGCGGAAAGGTCAACGGTGGCATCCTCCAATTCTCGATTCCACGCACAGAGAAGATTACCGAAGGAGAGATGGAGATCCCACCCGCGATGGGAGTTGCCACGGCGATCAACTTTCAGCCAACCGGCCAGGGAAAGGCAGCAATCTCCGGGGATTTTGTTCTGCTTGCCAATGAGGTAAATCCGGTAATCCGCGCTTTGCGGACCCATGGGATTGAAGTGACAGCCATGCACAACCACATGCTGTTGGAGCAGCCTCACCTCTATTTCATGCACTTCTGGGCCAATGATGATGCAGTGAAGCTGGCACATGGACTTCGCGTTGCGCTTGATGTGACCAACTCACAGAAGCCACAAGTCAAATAAAGTTAGGATTTAGTGAGGCGAGCGTAAGGTCGGTGAGGTGCGGGGATCGCTGTTCTGAGGCGAAGGAATCGAGGACGAGATGAGGTCCCGCGATGTTCATCCGGAGCCTCTGCTAACGACAGAGCGGCTCGTGCTGAGGCGATGGAAACAGTTTGACCTTGAACCGTTCCGAAGAATGAATGCTGATCCAAAGGTGATGGAGTTCTTGCCTAAGGGGCTTGATTCGGAGGAGTCGGATGCGCTGGTAGTGCGAATCGAGAGGCACTTTGATGAACGCGGCTTTGGGCTGATGGCGATGGAGCTAAAGGAGAGCGGGGAGTTTATCGGGTTCGTCGGATTGTCTGTGCCGCAGTTCGAGGCTCCGTTTATGCCTGCGGTTGAGATTGGCTGGAGACTCGCCGCAGATTATTGGGGCAAGGGGCTGGCGACGGAGGCTGCGCGGAAGACGTTGCGTTTTGCTTTTGAAGAGGTAGGGCTTGAAGAGGTTGTTTCCTTTACGGTTCCCGGAAACTTAAGATCGCGGCGAGTGATGGAGAAGATTGGGATGACCCATGATCCTCTCGAGGATTTCGACCATCCGCAGTTGCCGGTGGGACATCCACTGCGGCGGCATGTACTTTATCGGCTTGGGCGCAGGCGAGTGGATCGTTGAATTAGGAACAGGAAGTTATAGCGGCAAACAAAATAGTGGGAAGAGTCAACATGCCTGCTTCATGCCTATTGGGAATAAACACAAGCCAACAAAGCGAAGCCAGGGCAAGATGTACGGCTGAAATTACAAGTCCTGCTCTCGGCGCCTTTAAGAGAATCAGTGCTCCTAAGAGACCAGTTGCGGAGAGCAGGAAGAAGGCCATCAAGTCGCGCCCTTGCAGACCAGCCACTATCCCTAACAAAGTCGACACAATCTCGAATACGGCAGCAGAAGTGGCAATTGTGAGAAGGAATAAATAACTTCGACCTTGAATCGATTTGACTGCCATGATTGAGGTCAGTGCTTGCGTTCGACGAGATAGCTGGCGAGGGCTTTGAGCGGGTCGGCGGCTTCGCCGAAGGGTTCGAGGGCGGCGAAGGCGTCGGCGATGAGTTCTTCGGCGTCTTTGAGGGACTGGTCGATGCCGTAGACGGCGGGCCAGGTGGCCTTGATGCTGGCGGTGTCTTTGCCGGCGGTCTTGCCGAGTTCTTCGGAGCTTTGCGTCATGTCGAGGACGTCGTCGACGATCTGGAAGGCGAGGCCGGCTTTTTCGCCGAAGGTGCGCAGGCGGCCGATGGTGTCGGCGTGGAAGTCGTGGTCGGTGTGGGCGAGGCCGAGGATGCCGCCGGAGACGATGCTGGTGGTGATGAGGGCTCCGGTCTTGGCGCGGTGGATGGACTCGACGAGCTCGGCGGTGGGCTGCTTGCCTTCGGACTCGATGTCGACGACCTGGCCGCCGATCATGCCGGGAGGAAGTGGACTGGTGGTGCCGACGCCGGTGCCGATGGCGAGGGAGACTTCGCGCAGGATGGCGACTGTGGTGGCGGGTGGCGTGGGGAGTTGAGCGATGGTCTGGAAGGCGAGGGTCTGGAGGGCGTCGCCGGCGAGGATGGCGATGGCTTCGCCGAAGACGACGTGGCAGGTGGGCTTGCCGCGGCGGAGGTCGTCGTTGTCGAGCGCGGGGAGGTCGTCGTGGATGAGGGAGTAGGTGTGGATCATCTCAAGGGCTGCGCCGAGGTCGGCTGCGCCTTGCGGGGATGTCGCCAGTGCCGGAGGTCATGCGTGCGGCCTCCATGCAGAGGATGGGGCGGAGGCGCTTGCCGCCGGCGAAGATGCTGTGGCGCATGGCGCGATGGATGGAGTGGGGCAGGGTGTCGGGCGAGGGCAGGAGGCGTTCGAGAGCAGCGTCGGTGAGTTCGGCGCCGGAGCGCAGCAGGTTTTGTACGGAGGAAGTCCATCTGATGTTGATGATAAATCAGCGATGCCGGTGCGGTGAGGCGTCGTCGGTGGCTCGAGGACGAGTGCGAGCGCGAAGGCCGAGAGTGCGGTGAGGAGATAGCCGATACGCTGGTCGGCGAGCGCGGTGTAGGTGATCTCGATGTGTGACGGACCGGCGGGAAGAGGAATGGCGATGAGGCCGTCGTCTCGATGTAGGCGCGTTGTGAGGACGGAGCCGTTACGCGTGATGTGCCAGGCGGGATAGTCGCGAAGATTGAGGATGAGGGTTGTGGGAGTGATGGGGGCAAGGTCGAAGTGGCGGCGCTGGTGCGGGAGTGGAGGGTTCGGGTGCGGCAGCGTCTGCGGTTGAGGCGAGCCAGTAGCCGGGGTTGGTTGGTCTTGAGTGACGTCGTTGTCGGCGCTGATGGGGGTGTATTCGTCGGTGGGTTCGGTGCCCGGGTTAGAGGATTGGAAGACGGCGAGGCGGGATCGTACGGTGTCTTCGGGGTAGCAGCGCTGACGGAAGGCATGCCAAGCAGGGAAGCTAAGAGAGACGAAGCAAGAAGCGGAGAGAGTGGCGGTTGTCGTGAGGCTTAAGCGGGAGGCGCGAGAGCGCGAGTGCGATGGCGAGGCAAAGACGGCGGCGAGGATGGCTGTGAGGCGCCAGGGGAATTGAAGGAAGCGCAGTTCGGGGAGGTGGTTCCAGAGCGGAGCTGAGAGCGGCGTGAGCAGGAAGGCGATGACGAGCGTGAGGATGGAGAGGCGCAGTCGAAGGCGGGTAAGTGTGGTGTCTCGGAAGGTAGGCGTGGGCAGCTACGCTGGTGGCGGAAGAACGTTGGTTGCTTTCGAATGAAAGAAGAGCGCCACTGCGGTTGCGATGATGAGAACGGCTGTGACGATGGAGGCGGTGTGGAGGACGGCGTCGTGCTCGGGGTCGGTGGTGTGATGGAAGAGGAAGTTGTCCCAGGGGACGCAGGCCGGGGAGGATGGCGAAGCGGATCTGGACGAAGCGGCGCTCGTATGCGGCGGGGAGATGTAGAAGGCGGCGAGACCGAGGCCGAGAGCGGTGCCGGCGAGTGTGTTGCAGCGCAATGCGTACAGCGTGGTTCGGAGACGTGAGAGGGTGAGGCGCATCAATGGCGAGGAGCGCGAGCGCGTAGCAGCCCATGACAGCGGCGGGGGCGTTGGTGAGCCAGAGCAGAGCGACGGGGATTGCGATGCGGGGGATGGTGACGCGGTCGCGCAGGATGGCGTGGAGCAGAAGAGGGAGCCAGGCGGCGGCGAGGAGTTCGGCGTAGGCGGTGCGCTCGTAGGCGGTGTAGAGCGTGTAGGGGTTTGCGATGTAGAAGCGGCGGCGACGAGCGCGGCGTTGGGTGGCGCGAAAGCTGCGCGCAGCGTGAAAGCAGCGCGAGGCCGGCGGCGGTGAGGGCGAGCCAGGTGTAGGCGATGGGAGTCCAGGTCCATGGCATGAGAGGCCGAGGATAGCGCCGATGGTCCAGGAGAGTGGAGGGTAGAAGACGAAGCGGGGCTCGCCGGCGTTCCATGCAGGAGTGAAGGCCCAGTGGGGATGGAGAGTTCCGTGGGTGAACTGCTTGGCGGCTTCGAACCAGTTGAGGAGGTGGAAGTCGAAGTCGTGGCCGCAGGAGCAGCCGTGGAGGATGAGGGGAAGGATGATGATGAATGCGGCTATCGGGATGAGGAGATAGGGAAGTCGATAGCGCGGCATGAGGATTAGGGTACAGCAGCTTTTGTGAAGGCCGGGTGTCGATCAGGCGATAGTGCCGCTATGCGCAAAATGCGAAGATTCTTTGCCTTCAACTCAGAATGATGAGCTTTGAGAAATGGCAACTATTGCGGAGTTAGCGTGAGGGTGTGGGTGGTGGCGGCGTTGACGGCGGCGGTGGAGAAGGGCATGGGGAAGGTGGTGCCGTTGTACCAGGCGGGCCACTGGTCGAGGAACCAGGGGCTGGCGGGGTTGCCGGATTCGCCGAGGACGAGATTGAGGGTGGAGTGGTCGAGGTCGGCGAGGTCGGCGGTGAAGCGCTCGGAGGGACCGAAGGTGCGGCCGACCTGTTTGACGGTGGATGTGTCTCCGCTCTGCGGCTGGACACCGGTGCCGATGGGCATGCCGATGAGTGCAGCGAAGAATGGCGGAGCTGCGTGTAGATGGGATGTTCGATGTCGACGGGATGGGTGTCGCCGTGCTTCCAACGTGAGAGGTCGCTGGGGGCGTGGGCGTTGATGAGACCGCGGGAGACGGCGGCGGTGAGGAGTTCGTCCCAGTTGGCAAAGCCGGGGGCAGCCAGCGGTCGGGGGTGTGCATGATGAGTCTGTTCGGCGGCGTAGATCTTCTCGCCCCAGGAGTAGAGCTTCCACAGCGGAACGGCATTCCCTTGGGCGTCGGAGTGCAGCTCTGTGCCGAGGCGAGGTTCGAGCAGGAGCTGCCAGAGGGCGTCGCGTGCGGCGACGACGATGGGAGGCGCAGGAGAGTTGGCATCGACGACGCCGTTCCAGTTGCGCAGGAGGTCGGCGGCCTGGTGGAGACGCTTGTCCTTTGAGAGGGAGTGGTCGATGGCGTAGGCGAGGCGCTGGGCGATGACGTGGTCGAGGTCGGAGTAGACGTCGGTCTGCAGCGCGAGCATGTCGGCGGGGGTGAGATGTTCGCTTCGAGAGAAGAACTTTCCAGATGCGCTCGTTGCGGTAGGGCGCGGCCCAGTTGAGGGTGATGGTGTAGGGATAGCCGTCGGGGGTGATGCGGGCGTTGGCGGTGGCAAGGACTCCGTTGGGAGGATCGAAGGCCTGGGGGAGCTGTACGAAGGGGATGTAGCCGGTCCAGTCATAGTGGCTGGTGACGGCGTCGACGGGAACGGGGCTGAGTGGGCTGGCGTGGAGGTGCCGGAGCGGCGGTCTCAGGCGTGGAAGCGGACTGAGTGGTGGAAGGCGTTGCCGGTTGTGGCTGAGGTTGCACTGCAGCGCGCGGTGTGTCGGCGGAGGCATCTCCGGACGTGCGGATAGGAATCTTTCCGACGGCGTGGTAGCCGATGTGGCCCTGGTCGTCGGCGTAGACGACGTTCTGCGAGGGGCCGCCGAAGTTGGCGAAGGCGGAGAGGAAGCTGGGCCAGTCGGTGGCGGAGTTGATGTGGAGAGAGGCGCTGAGAGCGTGGCTGGGTCGTAGATGGTCCAGCGGAGGGAGAGTGCGCGCTTCTCGGTGGGAATTAGAGGAGAGATGATGGGCGTCGGCATGCCGCCGTGCATGGTGGAGGCGACGTCGAGGTCGACGTCGGGTTTGCCTTTCGGACGTGGATGGTCTCGGTCTGATGGAGCACGGGATGCCAGGTGCCGTCGGGGGTCTGGTACTCGGCGGAGGCTCCGGAGCCGCGGAGGTGTTCGATGTAGACGTCCTGGACGTCGGCGCCGAGGTTGGTGAAGCCCCAGGCGATGTGGTCATTGTGGCCGACGATGATGAACGGGACGCCGGGGAGGGAGACACCGGCGACGTGGAAGCTGCCGGAGGGTGCGGGAGCGGCGAGGTCCAGCTGGTACCAGATGCCGGGGACGCTGAGAGGCGAGATGCATGTCGTTCGAGAGCAGCGGCTTTCCGGTGGCGGTGCGGGCGCCGGAGACGACCCAGTTGTTGGAGCCGGCGGTGCAGGATTCGCAGGAAGGGCCGAGGGATTGAGTTGAGGGAGAGGATGTCCGCCGGAGGATGTTGCGGTGGAGCCTCGAGTTTGGATTGGGACTCGTCGAGCGGGATGTCGGGAAGCTCCTGCGGGGCGGTGAGGTCGACGGTGGGTTGAGCGGGCGGGTGGTCGCGCCAGGAGCCGACGGGGTAGAGATCGTCGACAAGGGATGCGGGAAGACGCGCGGTGAGAGCTTCGCGGATGAGCTTGGTGGGAAAGCTGTTGGTGAGGTCCTGGAACATGACGAGGCCGACGAGGAGGGAGTCGCGCGGTGTCCATGGGGCGGGGGGGTAGCGGAGGAGGCGGAACTCGAGCGGGAGGTGTTGCGTGCTGTGTGGCGATGGAGGCGTTGACGCCGCGCGCGTAGAGCTCGAGGTAGTGGAGCTGGTCGGGCGGAAGGGTGGCGACGGCGCGGTCGGCGGTGGCACGAAGCTGAAGGGTGCGCTGGATGCGGTCGTGGTTGAGGAGCGCGGCGCCGAGAATTTCGGCGAGCTCGCCGGCGGCGTGCCGGCGAAGGATGTCCATCTGAAAGAGGCGGTCCTGCGCGGTGACGAAGCCCTGGGCGACAGACGAGGTCGTCGAGCGAGGCGGCGCGTATATGGGGGACGCCGTGGGCGTCGCGCTGGACGGTGACCGGCGCTGAGAGGCCGGGGATGGCAAGGGTGCCGTCGATCTGTGGAAGTGCGGCGACGAGGGAGTGGTGAATGTAGCTGCGAAGTGCGAAGAAGCTGGTGATCCCGAGGATGATGAGGATTGAGCCGGCGATGGAGACGAACTTGAGGAAGCGACGCGGCCGGCGCACTGGCTCGCGGTAGCTGCTTCGAGGTTGCCGGGGGAGGAGGGTCGGTTCAGAAGGTGGCTCGGGAAGACTCATCGCTAGCAAGAAGGATAAATGGTGATGCGGTGAGGCGAAGGTGGAGCGCGTCGGGCGCCGATGACGACAGGGGAAGGGAAGTTTTGTTTTACTGGGTTTGCAGGTCTGTATGTGAGGAGGTTGATTTGGAGTCGGTTGCCAGTCTCCATGCCATCGAGAGAGTGGTTCTGCTGCTGCTGATGATGGTGGCGGTGTTTGCGGTGATGGCGCACCGGTTGAAGGTGCCGTACCCGATTGTGCTGGTGCTGGCCGGGCTGGTGCTCAGCTTCGTTCCGCATGTGCCACGTATTCCTCTGAATCCGAATGTCGTGTTTGTGGTCTTTCTGCCACCGCTGCTCTACGCTGCGGCGTGGACGGTCTCGTTGCAGGGACTTTCGCAGGAACCTGCTGATCATCTCGCTGCTGGCGATTGGGCTGGTTGGGTTCACGGTGTGGGGCGTAGCGGAGTTTTCCGACCGCTTTATTACGGCGCTGGATTGGAAGGCGGGATTTCTGCTGGGCGCGGTGCTGTCGACGACGGATGCGATCGCCGCGACATCGGTGGCGAAGGCGCTGGGGCTGCCGCGAAGAATCGTCGACATTCTGGAGGGAGAGAGCCTGCTGAACGACGCGACGGGCCTGCTGGCTCTGGAGATTGGGCTGCGACTGTTGGAGCGTGGTGACCTGCCAACGGTGGAAGAGGGTACCGTGCGTCTGATTTATCTGATTGCCGGCGGGCTCGGGATCGGATTGCTGATAGGCGTGATTGTTGCGGCGTTTGAACGCTATATCGACAATGGGCCGGTTGAGCTGGTGCTGAGCCTGATCATTCCTTATGCGGCGTATCTTGCAGGCGAGGAGGCGAAGGCCTCAGGTGTGCTGGCGGTGGTGGCGTGCGGGCTGTATCTGAGCAGGCAGAGCGCGCGGATTTTCTCACCAGGGGTGAGGATTCAGATATGGAGCGTGTGGGAGGCGATGACATTTGTGCTGAACGGCGTCGTCTTCCTGCTGATTGGGTTGCAGATGCCGTATGTGCTGGCAGGGATTCATGGCGGTTACAGCATGAGGACGCTGATCGCATATGGCGTGGTGTTCAGCGTGATGTTGATTGTGTTGCGGATGGTGTGGGTGGCGCCGGCGGTGAAGTTTGCGAATTTTGTGGCGCGACTGAAGGGGCGTAAAGAGCAGATTGGCAGGCGCGAGACGTTTGTGATTGGGTGGACAGGGATGCGGGGTGTGATCGCGCTGGCTGCGGCGGTTTCGATTCCGGAGGTGATCAACGGCAAGCCGTTCGAGGTTCGCAACCTGATTGTGTTCCTGACGTTTTCCGTAATTCTGGTAACGCTGGTATTGCAGGGGTTGACTCTGCCTTCGGTGATTCGCGCCGTTGGTTTGTGTGGCAAGACTGGGATGGAGCCCGAGGAGAGGTATGCGCGGCAGGTGGCGTTGAAGGAAGCGCTAGGGTATCTCGAAGACGGCAAGCGAGAGAAGGGCGAGGCATACGCGCATGCGTACGACGACCTGATCGACAGGTACGAGCACCGAATTGCTGCGGTGAGCGGCGAAGACGCGGAGCACGCGGCTTCGAAGGTCGAGGTCTATCAGGAACTGGTTCATGCTGCGCGTGGAGCGGTACAGGCTGAGCGGCTTGCAATTCTTCGGCTGCGCGATGAAGGATTCATCAGCGACGATGTGCAGCGCAAGATGGAGCGTGAACTGGACCTCGAAGAGAGCAAGTACGACATCAGGTCGTAGCGGCGGGAAGCTCGACAGGGTCGTCCGGCGAGGGCGGTGGCGGTGACGGCATCTGCGCGGCGTAGCTGTGTGGGCCTGGTCGCTGGGTGAGAGCAATAACGCCTGCTATTGCAGCGAGGACGCACAGGCTGAAGATGCTGCCCTCGGGGCCTGTGGGTCCCCCGCAGAGTAGAGACTTGCCAACAGGGTGGGTCTCGAATCAGGTGCGGACTGAAGAAGGCTCCGCTATCTCCTACACCGTAAAGGAAGGACTGACCGTAGTCCCATGCGGTGTGAAGACCGATAGCCCACCAGAGTGAGCCGGTTCGCCAGAGACTGAAGCAGAAGACGAGCGAGGCGAAGGCTGCGCAGAAGAGGCCGATAGGGCTTTCGCCAGGGTTGGAGCCGTGGACGGCTCCGAAGCCGAAGGAGACGAGTATGGCCGCCGACCAGAACCCGATGGCGCGTGGGTCGAGGTTGCCGGGGAGATAGCGGGCTAGACCGGAGAGTCCGCGTGCGAGGGTGTACTGGAGATAGCCACGAAAGAGGTACTCCTCGAAGAGGCCGATGGCGAGGAAGCCGGGAATCCAAAGGGTGGCGTAGCGGAATGCATCGATGCCGAAAAGCAGGCGGCGATCAATGACGAGCAGGCCGCCCTGAACGAGGATGAAGATGAGCAGAGAGATTGCCAGCAGGCCCAGGGCGGTCCCGGTAAGGAGATAAAAGAGCTTGCTGGTGCCGCCGAGGCCGTAGACCGTGATGGGGCGCCGCTCGATCTTCGACATGATCCATGCAATGAGGGCTGCGACGAGGAACGCGGTGCCTTCCGTGAGAAAAACGGGCAATGGGCCCGGAGAGTGCTCCATGGCGTGGGGAGCGACGAGGTGGGTTGATTTCAGGATGAAGCTTGCGGCCGGGAATAAGACGAAGAAGAGTGCGATGGCGATCAGCAGACTCCATCCGGCACGAAGGCCGCTGGGGCCGAAGAAGATTGGAAAGCGTGCGTGCAGCGGAGACGGGGAAGTCGAGAATGCGGGTGCGATGTCTGTCAACGCTTGGCCTCGTTGTGGGTTCTGTCCTGTGAGGATATACGACGGCCGGGGCGAGCAGTTCCGGTTTGGAGAAGCTGCGGGGTGCGGATATGCTAAAGGCTTCGAGCGCGGCAGGTGAGGCGTTCGCGGATGGGGGCAAGCGGTTGGATTGAGGGTTTACTATCACGACAAGTGTTTCGATGGGGCGTGCTCGGCCTCTGTGTTCACGCGGTTTCATCGGGAGTGCATCGGGACAGCGTCGAGCTATTCGTATCACGGGCTGGTGCACCGAGCCGGGGCGCTGTTCGATGAGAGCGACTTTATCGACGGCGAGAACGCGATTGTCGACTTCAAGTACTCGGCTTCAAAGAAGGTGACGTGGTGGTTCGATCATCACCTGAGTGCGTTTCTGACGCCGCAGGACCAGGCTGACTATGAACGCGGTCAGGCGGACGGCTCGGAGACGATGCGCAAGTTTTACGATCCGGGCTATACATCGTGCACTGGATTCATCATGGATGTAGCGGCGAACAAGTTCGGCTTCAGCACAAAGGGGCTCGAGGAGCTGCGTTACTGGGCGGACATCGTAGACGGCGCGAAGTACGAGAGCGCGAAGGCTGCGGTGGAGATGGCAGCTCCGGCGATGAAGCTGACGGCAGTGATCGAGAGCGCGCAGGATAGCTCGATTGGAAAGCGGCTGATTCCACTGCTGACGGAGATGCCGTTGCAGCAGGTGCTCGACCAGCCGTTTGTGCAGGAGCTGCTGGGGCCGTTGATGGAGCGGCATTGGGCGGGGCTGGAGTTGATTCGCTCGCGGGCAACGATGGAGCGCGGCGTGATTACGTTTGACATCACGGATCAGCCGACGGAGGGATACAACAAGTTCATTCCCTATTATTTGTTTCCCGAAGGGACGTACAATGTCGGCCTGAGCAAGTCGAGCTTTCGGACGAAGGTGGCGGTAGGAACGAATCCCTGGACGCCAGTTGCCGGCCGAGAAGCTGGCGAACCTGGCGGCGATCTGCGAGCGTTATGGCGGCGGAGGTCATGCCAGGGTGGGCGCGATCAGCTTTCCTCCGGACCGCGAGGACGAGGCCCGCAGCGCGGCCGGGGAGATTGTCGCAGAGCTAAGGACGCGAGATACCTTTTCATAAGAAGGCGTTGAGCAACCTAAGCGCGGCGGCTGGGCCTCAGAGAGTGATGGAGGTCGGCGATGAGTCCTGTTATGTGGGGTGGTGTCGTCGTAGTGCTTCTTCTAATCATTGCCGTCGTCACGATGGGCAAGACGAGATGGGGGCGATCTGAGCTTGATCAGCAACCGAGTTCGCCGAGGAACAAGCGAGTGAGCGGCGGAGACGATGACTAGCAGATCGGCATGCGCTGGAAACAGTGAAGCGGTCAGTGAAGAGATGTTCTTCGTTCGCTGACCGCTTCGCTATTTGTCTAGTTGTGTCTTAGGGCTTTAGCCGAGCAAACAAGTTAAGTTTGCTGAGGTCGTTGAAGATGACCATGGCGGCGAAGACCAGGATGCAGACGAAGGCGACCTGGTAGACGCGCTCTTTGAGCTGCTGATTGAGGTCGCGACGCATGACGGATTCGACCAACAGGAAGAGGATCATGCCGCCATCGAGGATGGGGATGGGCAGCAGGTTGAAGATGCCGAGATTGATTGAGATGTTGGCCATCAGCCCGATGATAGGCATCCAGCCGGGCATGGCTGCGGCCATGGTGAATCTGCTGGCCGATTCCGATGGGGCCGGAGAGCGAGCGGACGGAGACCTGGCGGGTGAACATCCGCTTGAGGACCTCGACGATGAGAGCGGAGTTCTTTTTGTTGAACTCCCACGAGGCGACCACGGCCTTGGCGAAGGGAAGACGCTCGACCTTGACGGGCGGCTGTACGGGACGGAAGCCGATGCGGTAGTCCTTGGTGCCGTCGCCTACCTCGGCAAGCTGCGGTGTGAGTTCGACGGGAAGCGTGGTTCCGTCGCGAAGGATGATCAGCGAGGCCGGCTTGCCGGCCTGGTCCTGCAGATAGGAAAGCAGCGCGGGGACGGAGTGGAGTTGGAGGCCGTCGATAGCTGCGAATCTTGATCGCCCGGCTGGAGTCCGGCGCGGGCGGCCGGCATATTCTGTTCGAGGGAGTCGACCTGGACCGGTGTGTTCTGCATCTTGGGGATGAGCCCGAGCTTGTCCATGGCGAAGTTGTCGGCGCCGCCCTTGGACTCGACGAAGAGCTTGGTGTCGATGCGCTGGCCATCGTGGATGTAGGAGAAGGCAACGTTCTGGTTGATGTTCAGAAGCGAGCGGATGTAGACCTGGTCCCAGGTGGGGTTCTCGACGTTGTCGTAGTGGACGATAAGATCGCCTGAGTGGATGCCGGCGCGCGAGGCGGGGGTATTGACCGGGATGTAGTCGGTCTGAGGCCGGGCCGTGAGATGTACTCCTGCACCTCGTTGTGCAGCATGGAGACGCCGGTCATCAGGCCGAGGGCGAGGATGAAGTTGGCGAAGGGGCCAGCGAGGGCGACGAGGATGCGCTGCCAGCGGGGATGCGCGTTGAAGTCGCCGGGATCGGTGGGCGCTTCGCCGGGATTGTCGCCGGACATCTTGACGTAGCCGCCGAGGGGGAGCAGGGAGATGCGGTAGTCGGTGTCGCCGCGGCGAAGCCGAAGAGCCGTTTGCCGAAGCCGATGGAGAAGACCTCGACGCGGATGCCGCAGAGTTTGGCTACTGCAAAGTGGCCGAATTCGTGCACAAGGACCATGATGCCGAGCACGATGGCAAGCTGGATGATTGCTGACATGAAAGAGTGAAGACCTCGCTCGAAGGAATGGTGCGGCTTATCGGAGAACGCCGGAGAACTGGTGGGCGATTACATCACGGGCACACGCTCGCGCCGCAAGATCAGCTTCGAGCACTTCGTTGAATAGACGAAGGGTGACGGGCTGAGGTTTGCTGCAACACTAGCTCTATTGTACGTGGAATGCCCATGAAGGGGATACGTCCTTCGAGGAAGGCGGCGACGGCGATTTCGTCGGCGGCGTTGAGGGCGATGCAGGCTTCTCCGCCGGTTTCGGCGGCTTCGTAGGCGAGGCGAAGGCAGGGGAAGCGGTCGAGGTCCGGGACGGAGAAGTCCAGCTGGCTCAATGTGGCGAGGTCGAAGTGAAGAGAGGCTGCGGTGGCGTCGACGCGCTCGGGATAGGCGAGCGCGTAGAGGATGGGCAGGCGCATGTCGGTGACGGAGATCTGCGCGAGGATGCTGCCGTCGATGAACTCGACCAGCGAGTGGACGGTGGACTGGGGATGGATGGTGACGCGGACCTGAGCGGGCGGCAGGGAGAAGAGGCGGCAGGCCTCGATGACCTCGAAGCCCTTGTTCATCATGGTGGCCGAGTCGATGGTGATGCGCTGGCCCATGACCCAGGTGGGATGCTTGAGGGCCTGGGCGGGGTGATGTGCTCGAAGTCGGCGAGCGGTGTGTTGCGGAACGGGCCGCCGGAGGCGGTGAGCCAGATCTGCCGGACCTCTGCGGCAGGTTCCGCCGCGCATGCACTGGTGGACGGCGTTGTGCTCGGAGTCGATGGGGAGCAGGGCTACGTTGTGCTCTTGCGCGGCGGCGATGATGAGCTCGCCGGCGGCGACGAGGCACTCCTTGTTGGCGAGGCCGATGGTCTTGCCGGCTTTGACGGCGGCGTAGGTGGCTTCGAGTCCGGCTACGCCGACGATGGCGGAGACGACGAAGTCGACCTCGGGAAGCGTGGCTACGTGGACGGTGCCGGCGGTGCCGTGGACGACTTCAATCCGGTGATGCCTGCGGCCTTGAGCTTTGATTGGAGTTTGGCGGCGAGTTCTTCGGTGGCGATGGAGATGACTTGCGGGCGCCAGCGGACGCACTGGTCGAAGGCTGCTTCAAGGTTCTGGCCGGCGGCGAGGGCGATGGGCTGGTAGCGGTCGGGGAAGGATTCGCAGATGGAGAGAGTGGAGGTTCCGATGGAGCCGGTGGAACCGAGGATTGCGAGCTTTTTCACGAACGTTATTTTCTCAGAGCCGGGCGGTTGATGGTGCGTTGCAGGTTCGGAGGACAGACCCCCTCTCCCCCTGTTTTCGTGCAAAGTCTTCAAGAGAGACAGGTTAAGTCTGGACTTACAGGCGCACGCGAGATGCCAATGGCGGCTCTGGCGAGAGCCTCGTCACGGAACGAGGCTTTCAGAATCCGATCTCTGAATTTAAGTATAGCGAGGCGAGGGTAATTAATCGGCACTTTGGACGCAGCGAGCTAGTGCTTTTGTTTGTGGCGTTTGCGTGTCGATTTCGGAAGTGGGGGGCTTGACAAGAATCATGCACGGGTCGCGCTGACGATGTAGTACGCCATAGGTCCGACGGGGAAACCGACGAAGGGAAGAAGGACGGGAGCGAGGATGTTGTTCCAGCGGGCACGTGACATCTTCCGGTTGCCGAAGAGGACTTCTTTGACGAGGAATTTGAGCGTGACCCAGGGGACGTGAAGGACGGAGGGGGTGACGCGAGCCTGGATGCGCTCGATGACGATGTCGGCGAAGCCGAGGCGGTCGAGCTCGCGTTGGAAGGGCTCGATTTCGCCGAGGTTGTCGATGACCCAGCAGTCGCAGAGCAGCTTGAAGAGGAGCTTTTGCGGACCGCGCAGTCTTCCGGGGCCCAGGAAGCCGTCGGCGACGACGATGCGGCCCCCGGGACGGAGGAGACGGTGAGCCTCGCGAAGGAACCCGGATTTCTCGGCTCCGCGGGCGTAGCAGCTGCTCTCGATGCCGTAGACGGCGTCGAAGGAGCCGGTGGGGAAGTTTGTATGTTCGTAGTTTGCGAGTGAGAGCTGTATGTTGCGGCCTGCGGTATTGGCGCGGTTGAGCTGGCGCCCTTGCTCGAGCTGCCATGGGACGAGAGTGATTCCGTTGAGGTCTGCATGAGGGAGCTTCCGGGAGAAACTGCGCAGGGTTGCGCCGAGGCCGCAGCCCATGTCGAGGACCTGAGATTTGGATTCGCTGGTGAGGTGAAGACGGTCCATCACTTCGCGATTCATCTGCTCGAGCATAGCTTCGCGGCGCAGGGGATTCATGCCCCTGCGGAAGAAGCCGAAGTGCATGTTGAATGCAGGACTCCAGGTAGCGTAGTCGGGGCCGGCCTCTTCGTAGTAGCGCTGGAAGCTGTCAGCGGCCATGGTGGTTTCCGTTTGGACGGGGTTTTCGAGGAGAGCCATCAGTCCAACCTCCTTCGTTTGGGTTTGGGGAGGACGCGGGTGATGCCGCTGCCGACGCGGATGAGGGAACGCAGACTGGTGAGCGGTATGCCTTTGATCTGGGTGTACCAGCTGTAGAGCTCTTCAAGGAAGGCCTGCATGGCGGTGATGCGCGCGGCAACCACTGGCTGATTGGGGCGTTCGGCGCGGGCCTCAGAGGCGCAACGGCGAAGCATGGTGAGGGTGGGTAGGATCTCGCGCTCGACGCGCTGCTCGACGACGATGAGGAAGAGTTGCCAGACGTCGCTGGAGGTTTGAAAGTAGTCGCGACGATCACCGATACGGTTGTCGATCTGGACGAGGTTCCAGTTCTGCAGCTCCTTGAGGCTGGTGCTGACGTTGGAGCGAGCGACGGAGAGGGTGTCGGCGATGTCCTCAGCGGTTAGGGCCTCGGGCGAGAGGTAGAGAAGGGCGTGGACCTGGGCGACGGTGCGATTGACTCCCCAGCGAGTGCCCATCTCGCCCCAATGAAGGATGAACTGGCGCATTGCATCGGTCAGGTTCATGCTTCGATTGTATCAGTAATTTCTGTCATGACAGAAATTACTGATACAGGATAGGACTGAGACGTGCCACAGTTTTGATTTCTAGAAGCGGCCGAGGCCGAAGATGTCTTTGAGGAGAAGTGCGAACCAGAGGACTGGCGCGGCGAGGAGCAGGGCGTCGATGCGGTCGAGGATGCCTCCGTGGCCGGGGAGCATGGTGCCGGAGTCTTTGACGCCTGCTCCGCGCTTGACGGCGGACTCGAGAAGGTCGCCGAGCTGGGCGGCGATGTTGAGGACGGCGGCGAGGGCGAGCGTCTGCCAGATGGGCTCGGTGATGTGGAGGATGAGATTGCCGCGGGCGGTGAGCGCGTCGCCGATCCAGATGACGAGTCCGGCGGCGAGCGAGGCTGCCGAGGATGGAGGCGAAGGCGCCTTCCCAGGTTTTACCGGGGCTGAGGCGGGGGCGAGCTTGTGCTTGCCGAAGGCGCGGCCGATGTAGAGCGCGGCGATGTCGCCCGCCCAGACGCAGACCATGAGGAAGAGGACGAGCGCGGGGCCGTCGTCCTGCTTCCAGAGGAGGGGAACGAGGGTGAGAGGGTAGGCGATCCAGATGAGGCCGAAGAGTCCCTGGGCGGTGTCCGGGAGCACCTGGATGAGAGGGGCGCGGAAGCCGTTCCAGGCGAAGAGGATCAGAGTGAGTCCGCTGAGGACGGGAAGCTGGGCTTCGACGGGGAAGTTGGGCAGGGTGACGACGAAGGCGAGGGCGGTGGCGATGGCCATCCACCAGATGGGGATGCGGAGGTGGGCGCCGTGCGTCTCGGCTCCGACGGCGGCAAGCTTGAGGTACTCGTAGGCTGCAAGCTCGGCGACGATGCGCGGCGAAGAGAGTGATCATCCAGAGCTGGCCGAAGAAGATGAGCGCGAAGACGGCGAGGATGAGAACGATCGCAGTGAGGATTCGCTTCATGGAGGCAAGGACAGTATATCCAGTGATTTAGAGGTGACAGGAAATAGTCTTGACATATAAAGATATATCTTGATACTGTCTATCCCATGAGACATTCATTTATTTACGAACAGTTCAAAGGTTTCCGGGGCGGGCACGATCGCTGCGGAGAAGGACATCAACAACAGGACCGCTCCTGCGGATTTGGCGAATTTGGCCGAGGAAGGCACGGCGGGCGAGGCGGCAGGGGATTTGGCGGGCCATGGGCAGGACGGATGTTCGGCGCGGGCGATCTGCGCTACGTCATTCTGCAACTGATCTCGGAGAAGCCGAGCTATGGTTACGAGATCATCAAGTCGATCCAGGAGAGACTGGGCGGCAACTATGCGCCGAGCCCGGGTGTGGTTTATCCGATGCTGACCATGCTTGAGGAGATGGGCTACACCACCGTGGTTACGGAGGGTACGCGCAAGCTGTACCAGATAACGGAAGAAGGCGCCAAAGCACTGGCGGAGAACAAGGCTACGGTCGACGCTCTGTTCGCCCGAATGGAGAACCGCAGGGTGGAATATGCCAGCCAGCGACCGCAACAGATTGAACGCGCCGTCGAGAACTTACGTATGGCGCTGCGCATGAAGATGGGATCGCTGACGACGGAGCAGATTCACCAGGTGACGGACATCATCGACGCTGCTGCAAAGCAGATTGAGAGGGTGTAGATGAACTCGTATCGTTACCGGATCACGGTAGAAAAACTGGCAGATGCGAAAGGCGAGGCGGTGCATGGGCAGAGCCTCAGCTTTTATGCGGCCAATCACGATGACATTCTGGAGATCGTCAGCAAGCTACAGGCGAAGCTGCCGTTCGATGCAGGCACGGCGGCATCGCTTGGAGTGGGGCTGAAGCTGTTCAGCGAGGTTGCGCTGGTACATCGCAACAACCCGATGTTTGCAGAGGTTCGTCCGGCGCTGAGCGCGTTTATTCAACAGTTGAAGCAGCAGCCGATTCTCGGCGGAGCGAGTGCTTAGGCAGGTGAGATTGGCTGGCGCTCCGGGCGAAATGCGGGGATTCCTCGACTCCGCTACGCTTCGCTCGGAATGACACTTCAAACAGGGTGCGGTTGGGCTGGTTATGGAGTGATGGGATGAGGTTCAGCGACGTGTGAGTTCGCGAGGAGGCTGAAGTTCGGTCGCGATCTCGGTCTCGAGCTCGGAGACCGGTTGCAGCGTGTCGGTCTTCTCGTCGGAGTTCTCGGTGAGGCCGCCGAAGCGGCGCTCGCGGCGCTGGTAGTCGGCGATGGCCTCGAGGAGATGGATGCCGCGGAAGTCGGGCCAGAGGCGGTCGGTGATGAAGATCTCCGAGTAGGCGATCTGCCAGAGCAGGAAGTTGGAGATGCGCTGCTCGCCCGAGGTGCGGATGATGAGGTCGGGGTCGGGCATGTGCGCGGTGTAGAGGGCGCTTGCGAGATTGTCGGTCTCGTCGAGCGAGTCGAGTGCGCCGGCGCCGAGGAGGTCTTCGACCGAGCAGCCGCGGGTGTGGGCCTCGGTGGTGAGGTCGGTGAGGATGCGGCGGACGGCGTCGACGATCTCGGAGCGGGCGCCGTAGTTGAGCGCGAGGGTGAGGGTGGTGCCGGTGTTCTTCGCGGTGGACTCCATGGCCCAGTGCATGGTGTCCTGGACTTCCTGAGGCAGATCGTGGGTGCGGCCGATGTAGTTCATGCGGACGTTGTTGTCGTTCATCCGCTTGACGTTGCCGATGAGGTAGTTCTTGAGCAGCTTCATGAGGAAGCTGACCTCGGACTTGGGACGGCGAAGGTTGTTTTCGAGCGAGAAGGCGTAGAGGGTGAGGAAGGGAAGGTCGATGCGGGAGGCGGTCTCGACGACGTACTGGACGCTCTCGGCGCCCTGCTGGTGGCCGAGGAAGCGCTTGAGCGCGCGTTTGCCTGCCCAGCGGCCATTGCCGTCCATGATGATGGCGACGTGCTGGGGGATTCGGGATGGATCGAGTTGCCGGTAGATGCTCTGCTCGTCAGCGGAGAGCTCATGTACGCGGCTGGGAGATATTGGCGGCAAAACTACCTCACAAATCATGACGCTAGCACACCGGAGTGGGCTGCGCAATGAATGTCACGGGGAAGGACGGAGCCGACGGCGACTGTGGAGTATTCTTACTGAAATTCGTAGTCGAATGATTGGGATGAGGAGAAATTTCCTTGAAGAATTTGTCAGGAAGAGGTCTGCGGCTTTTCGTTGCAGCGATTGTGTTTTGTGCACAGAATGCGTGGAGCCAGGGAACGCAGAAGCTGCCGGAGATCAAGTTCGAGAAGTACACGCTGCCAAACGGTCTTACGGTGATCACGCATGAGGACCACCGGCTGCCCCTCGTCTCCGTCGACCTGTGGTATCACGTCGGCCCGCTGAATGAGCGGCCCGGGCGCACCGGGTTCGCGCACCTGTTCGAGCACATGATGTTTGAAGGGTCGGAGCATGTCGGGCGAGAAGGCGCACATCAAGTATGTGCAGTCGGCCGGCGCGACCGACGTGAATGGCACGACGAACTTCGATCGCACGAACTACTTCGAGACGATGCCGAGCAATCAGCTGGAGCTGGCGCTGTGGCTGGAGAGCGATCGCATGGGCTTCCTGATGGAGGGCCTTGATCGAGAGAAGCTGGCCAATCAGCGCGACGTGGTTCGCAACGAGCGGCGCCAGGGCGAGGGTCAGCCTTATGACGTTGCCGGCGAGACTGGCCTACCATCTGCTCTTTCCCAAGGACCATCCTTACTACGCTGCGGTGATTGGAAGCCACGCGGATATCGAGTCGGCGCGTATCGCGGATGTGCGCGACTTTCACCAGCAGTTCTACACGCCGAACAACGCGTCGATCGCGATCGCTGGTGACTTCGATCCCACGAAGCTGCGCGAGTTGCTGACGAAGTACTTTGGGCCGATTCCGGCAGGGCCGAAGGTCGATCCCGTCACGGTGAAGACGCCTGCCGATCACCGAGCAGCGGCGCGCCACGGTGACCGACACGGTCAAGCTGTCCCAGATCAGCGTCGCGTGGCTTACTCCGCCGGCTTATACGCCTGAGTCTTACAACGTGCGAGCGGCGATCTATGCTTTGGGCGGCGCAAAGGCCAGCCGGTTGGACGAGGCGCTGGTCTACAAATCGCAGAGGGCGCAGAGCGTCAGCTGCAACGGACAGGCTCAGAAGCTGACGGGCATCGTCGAGTGCACCATTACTGCAAGGCCCGGGGTGAAGCTCGAAGAGCTTGAGGCGATCTTCTGGCGCGAGGTTGAGAAGCTGCAGAAGGATGGTCCCGACGGCCGAGGAGGTTGACGGCGGCGAAGGCGCTTGATCTGACAGAAAAGATCAGCGGGCTGCAGCGGCTCGGTGGCTTCGGCGGCGTTGCCGACACGCTCAACAAGTACAACCAGTACACGGGAGATCCGGGCTATCTTCCGAAGGACCTCGCAGGAATTGAAGGCGAGACTGTCGCGGGCGCAAAGGCTGCGGCGGTGAAGTATTTCGACAAGAATGCTGCCGTGGTCGTCTACTGCGTCCCGGGCAAGAAGATTCTGGATGACGTTCCGCGAAGCCCGGCCAACACGGATGCTGAAGTAAAGATCACAAACCCATACACGCGCGGAGTTCGAGAAAGCCCAGGATTGGCGCAAGACTAAGCCGCTGCGGGACCTGCTCCGGTTATGCACCTGCCTGTTCCGGTACGGTTCAAGCTGGAGAATGGCCTCGACGTACTTCTGGTCGAGAATCATGCGCTGCCGATTTTGACGGCCGAGGTGATCTCGCGCGCGGGAAGCGAAAACAGCCAGCCCGGCAAGAGCGGACTGGCAACCCTGACCGCCGAGATCATGAGCGATGGGACTGTCTCACGCGACCTGGCGAAGCTCGCGAATGACCAGGAGAAGATCGGAACGCGCATAGGCGCCTTTGCGACGATGGACAACGCCTCCATTGCGATTAACGTGCTCACTTCCAATGCATCGCAGGGGTTGGACCTGCTGGCTGATGTTGCCGAGCATCCTGCCTTCCGTGCCGAGGATGTGGAGAGGCGTCGCAAGCAGCGTCTGGTAAGGATCGCCCAGGAGACGGACAATGTGCAGATTATGGCGCAGCGCGTCGGGCCGAAGCTCATCTTCGGCGACGAGCCATATGGCCTGCCTTCGACCGGAACCGTTGAGAGTGTCACTGGGCTGACTCCCGCAGAGATCACGGGTTTCTATGGCGCCCACTACGGACCGCAGGATTCGGCGTTGGTTCTGGTGGGAGATGTGACTCGCGCGGATGCAGAGAAGCTCGCCAAACAGTACTTTGGCAAGTGGACGGGAAGTGCCGCCGCGAAGCCGTCGATTCCAGCTGCACCTGCACCACAGCCGACGCACGTCGTCATCGTCGACAAACCCGGTGCGCCGCAGACGGCGCTGTTTGCGTTTGGTCTTGGCGTGCCGGAGAGCATACCCGACTCCCACGTTCTGGATGTTCTGAACTACACGCTTGGCGGAAGCTTTGCCAGCCGGATCAACATGAACCTTCGCGAGGTTCACGGCTATACCTATGGCGCAAGGTCGGCGTTTATCCGGTATCGCGAGGGAGGGGAGTTTTTTGCCGGTGGACTGGTTCGTACGGACGTCACTGCATCAGCGGCCAAGGAGCTGATGTCGGAGATTCGCGGTTTCCCAAGCAAGCCATCCACGGCGGAGGAGTTGGCTGCTGCTAAAGAGGCGTCTACGCGCTCGCTTCCGGGAAAGTTCGAGACGGCGGCAGCCACGGCCAGCGCCATGGATAACATCTTTCTCTACAACCGTCCGCTGGATTACTACGCGAAGCTTCCGGCGAAGTACGATGGGGTGACCGACGCCGATATCGTTCGCGTTGCGAAGGAGTATCTGCATCCCGATCAGCTAGTGATTGTGACCGCAGGCGATCGCAGCAAGATAGAGCCGGGCCTGAAGGACGCGGGGCTGGGGCCGGTGGAGGTTCGCGATATCAGCGGTAAGCCGGAATCGAAATAGGAGCAGCAAGGCTGCGGCGAAGGGGTGCGGCTTCGGCTGCGCCTCTTTGTTTTGGAGCGATCAAAATGGGCGCGAGCAAGATTGGACGGAGGGTGCCGCATCCTATCGCCGTAAGGCAACCGGATGCGGCACGGAGGTTTTCAACTTCGCTGGCTCATGAAGCAGCGTTTAGGCCGAGCGACGGCGGCCGGCGGCGAGCTCGCGAACGTGGTTGAGGAAGATGGAGCGCTGCAGAGCGTCGAGCTGCGAGGTGTACATGGCGATCTCGGCGAGGAACGGGTCGGTCATGAGGACGGCCGTCTCGTCGCGATGGCGCGTGTTGGAGTCGCGCAGCAGGGTGGAGATATCGACCTGCAAGGCCCTCGCCAGGCGGTCGAGCGAGGAGAGGGTCGGCATGGCCTTGCCATTCTCGATCTTCGAGATGTAGGTGCGGGGCACGTTCATGCGAGCTGCGAGCTGCCGCTGCGAGAGGTTGCGTACGTGGCGCAGATCGCGAACCGCCGTGGCGACCTGAAGGCCGTCATCGCGAGGTTGTGGTCGTGGGGACGATGGACAGCGGTGCCGGTGCCGGTTCGGGCTCCTCGACCTCGAGCGATTTGTGGCAGCGGCGGCACAGGGCGTTTGCTGTGCGGAACTGCACCAGACTGCAATGGTCGCAGCGCAGGACCTCACGCTGTTCGACGGGTGCCATCATGGTTGCCATAAGTTGTCTTGTACGCGGGCGGACCCAGAGCAAGGACCGCAGCACATGTCCGATAACGGATCGTGTGATGTGCCTAGAGTGACACTGGGGTTACTGATGAGTCAAGAGGAAAACCGCCGATTATTAGTAGAAATGCCTAAAAAACCCGGAAAGGAACCAAAGTAGTAACTTGGAAGCAGGGCCGGGTGAGTGTGGTTGCAGAAGCGGAGAGGAGAGATGAGTGATGGAGTTTAGGACGGGCAGAGGCGCTGGCGCTGTTGCAGGAGTGGACGAAGGGTGAGTCGCTGCGGAAGCACGGGATGGCGGTTTCGGTTTGCACGGAGGCGTATGGCTGATGGAGGCCGAGCGGCTTGGGTTGAGCGGCGCTGAGGCAGCAGCGTTTGTCGAGCCGTATGCGTGCGCGGGGCTGCTGCACGATATGGACTATGAGCGGCATCCCTCGCTTGAGGAGCATCCGTTTGTTGGAGTGAAGCATCTGCGCGAGCTGGGTTGGCCGGAGACGGTGCTGCATGCGATTCTGGCGCATGCGGATTATTCGGGCGTGGCGCGGGAGTCGCATCTGGAGCGGGCGCTGTTTGCGTGCGATGAGCTGGCGGGATTTCTGACGGCTTGTGCGCTGGTGAAGCCGACGAAGTCGATCATGGATGTCGAGGTGGCGGGGGTGAAGAAGAAGATGAAGGACAAGGCGTTCGCGCGGGCGGTGAAGCGGGAGGACATTACGGGTGGGGCGGAGTTGCTGGGGATTCCGCTGGAGGAGCATGTGGGGAATTGTTTGAAGGCGATGCAGGAGCGGGCGGGGGAGTTGGGGTTAGAGGGAAGCTAAGTGAGATGAGTTCACGATCACTAGCAGAACGAATGTCAGAATGCATTCTGTGCGAGTCAGTAGGTCTGCGTTTCTGATTGCGAGGACTTTGTCGGATGCGTCGGATTGCAATTTCGTTGGTTCGCAATTCACAAGATGGTCAGGCAGGAATGGCTGCGGCATCTTGGTCGCGTTCTATCTGCAGACGGGACTTCAGCTGCTGTCGTTACATTCGTAGCTTCTTTGGATCGCAGATGGCATCGTAAGAGTCAAGTCATTATCTCCTGACAGGGATAAGAAATCTGAGTTTAAGGTGGCGAATCTCTTTATCGTATAAAGCGCCTCCGACTTAAATCGATCGAATCGCCCATATTTACCGCGCGAGTGGCATCTTCGATCACGATGCATTCGAAGCCAGCCGCCGTGCCGTCGATGGCGGAGTAGCGGACGCAGAAGTCATAGGCCAGGCCGCAGAGGAAGAGGCGCTTCAAGCCGCGTTCGCGGAGATAGCTGGCGAGGCCGGTGGGGGTGCGTGTGGTCGTCTTCGAGGAAGGCGGAGTAGCTGTCGATGTCGCGGCGGAAGCCCTTGCGAAGGATGAGTCGGCGTGAGGGACGTCGAGGCCGGGGTGGAAGTCTGCGCCCTTGGCGTGCCCTGGATGCAGTGATCGGGCCAGAGGGTCTGGGTGCCGTAGGCGACCTCGATGGTTTCGAAGGGCTGCGTTCCCGGATGGGTTGAGGCGAAGGAGATGTGTTTGGCGGGGTGCCAGTCCTGGGTGAGGATGACGTGTTCGAAGCGTTGGGCGAGGCGGTTGATGAGGGGGACGATCTCGTCGCCCTTGGGAACGGCGAGCGCGCCGCCGGGGCAGAAGTCGTTCTGGACGTCGATGACGAGGAGGGCGTCAGTGGGGGAGGCAAGCGTGATCAGGCATGGGTTGAGTTCGACTTCTCCTGAGGTGTTCTGAATGGTGTTGATCTTGATGTCGGTCTGCTTGCACTCTTTGTCGTTGCAGATGCCGGCGATCCAGACCTCGCCGGTGCCGAACATCGCTCCCTGGGAGTTGACGAAGAGGTCCTCGTACTTTTGTTTTTCGATAACGTCCGCGATGTGTGGGGTGATGATCTGTCGTAGCTGGCGATGAAGTCTTGCGGCGTGCGGATACGGATCGCATTCTGAGTGTGTGGATTGACAGTGATGGGGTAGCTGACCAGCGCCGCGACGGCGGCGGCATCGTGTTGGCTGACGGCCTGCTTGAGGGTGGCGATAATCTCGCTGGAGCTTTGCGGGATCTCCGAGGTTGGCGGATACGGATTGATCGATGGCGGTGGTATCGGGCTGATGCGGGGCTGCAGCAGGAGCAGGAGTCGGACTGGCCGGCGGATTCTGGGGCGGCGCGGCTGGCTGCTGGCATCCGAGCATGGCAGCTGACAGCACAAGTACGGCTGGCGACATGAGTTGCATACCGCATGGCATTCCCTCCGCAGAGACAGGGTACATGGATTGCGATGACGATTGGTTACATCGCCAGCGGAAGGTGCATTGGCTAAGATGCTATGCTGACAGGTCTTTGTGGATGGTGCGATGGCGGAGGAAGTGAAGTTGGAGAGTGAGTCTGGAGTCGAAGCTGGATGTGAAGGCGGCACGGTTTGGGCGAACCGCGCGGCGCTGCTGGCGCTGCTGGGCGGTATGCGCGAGCAGGAGGCGGCGATTCGGCAGGGCGGCGGCGCGAAGGCAGCCGAGGCCAGCAGGCCAAGGGGCGGCTGACGGCGCGGGAGCGGCTGGCGCTGTTGCTGGACGAGGGAACGGAGTTTCTGGAGCTTGGGCTGTGGGCGGCGCATGGGATGTATGAGGAGTATGGTGGCGCGCCGGGGGCAGGGGTGGTGACCGGGCTGGGACGGGTGAGCGGGCGGCTGTGCATGATCATCGCGAACGACGCGACGGTGAAGGCGGGGGCGTTCTTTCCGATGACGGCGAAGAAGGTGCTGCGGGCGCAGACGATTGCGCTGGAGAACCGGATTCCGACGCTGTATCTGGTGGACTCGGCGGGCGTGTTTCTGCCGCTGCAGGAGGATGTGTTTCCGGATCAGGACGATTTTGGGCGGGTGTTCCGCAACAACGCGGTGATGAGCTCGCTGGGGGTGCCGCAGATTACGGCGATTATGGGGATGTGCGTGGCGGGCGGGGCGTATCTGCCGGTGATGACCGATACGGTGCTGATGACGGAGGGTCGGGGCTGTTTCTGGCGGGGCCGTCGCTGGTGCAGGCGGCGATCGGGCAGAAGACGCGGGCGGAGGAGCTGGGCGGCGCGGCGATGCACTGCGGAGATCTCGGGCACGGTGGACTTCAAGGAGCCGAACGACCATCTGTGCATGGCGCGGCTGCGGTCGTTGGTCGGGAAGATTGGCGAGCGGCCGGGAGCGCCGTTCAGCGTGGTGCCGTATGACGCCGCGAAGGATGCGCCGAAGTATGCGGCGGAGGATCTGTATGGGCTGATCGATCCTGATCCGGCGAAGGCCGCGACGAATGTGTATGACATGCGCGAGGTGATTGCGCGGATTGTGGATCGCTCGGAGTTCGATGAGTACAAGGCGGACTTTGGGCGGACGGTGTTGTGCGGCTATGCGCGGATTGGCGGGCGGGCGGTGGGGATTGTGGCGAACCAGAAGATGCACCAGCAGCAGACGGTGGCGATGGGGCCGCAGGCGGAGAGAAGCGGACGGAGTTTGGCGGCGTGATCTATACGGAGAGCGCGCAGAAGGCGGCGCGGTTCATCATGGACTGCAATCAGAACCTGATCCCGCTGATCTTTCTGCATGACGTGAACGGCTTCATGGTGGGCAAGGATGCGGAGTGGAGCGGGATTATTCGCGCGGGCGCGAAGATGGTGTCGGCGGTGAGCGACGAGCGTGGTGCCGAAGATTACGGTGATCGTCGGCGGGAGCTTTGGCGCAGGGCACTATGCGATGTGCGGGAAGGCGTACGATCCGCGGTTTATGTTTGCGTGGCCGACGGCGCGGTATGCGGTGATGAGTGGGGCTTCGGCGGCGAATACGCTGGTTGAGGTGCGGGTGAAGCAGCTGGAGCGCGGCGGCAAGACGATCTCGGAGGAGGAGAAGAAGGGGATCTACGACGAGATCAAGGCGACGTACGATGCGCAGGCTGATCCGCGGTATGGCGCGGCGCGGCTGTGGGTGGATGCGATCATCGATCCGGCGAAGACGCGGGAGGTGTTGATGACGGCGCTGGAGGCTTGTGCGCTGAATCCGGAGGTGGCGAAGTTCAATCCGGGGGTGTTGCAGACGTGATCTCGCGGAGAACGAGTCTGTTCGCTTGGAATATCGATATTGCTTTTCGTCATTCCTGGAGCCTTCCATGCTGGGGAGACAGGCAGAGTGTCGTGCACACTATCAAGTCGGCATGCAAAAACGATCGACCGCTCAAATCGGAAAACGAAACTGTGAGCGTTTGTGCCCTGCGATCATGGTGGATTTCGGAATGTTCTGATTGGATGAGGCTACTCATTCTTGTTGGCAATTGTCGGCTTTGATTGCTGCAGCGCTTCTCATATCGATGCTGACAGAAGTCATCGAAAGGTTTCCAAGCCGGATGGAGTGCATCAATGAGCTGAGCTTGAGTAAAAATTATCGAATGTCCGCGCGACGCATGGCAGGGCCTGCCGGTGCACATGCCTGCGGAGGTGAAGGCGGATTATCTGCGGGTGCTGATTGCGGCAGGATTCAAGCACATCGATGCGGTCAGCTTTGTCTCCGCGGCGGCGGTGCCGCAGATGGCGGACTCGGAGAAGGTGCTGGAGTATCTCGACCCGCCGGATGACACCGAGATCATCGGCATCGTCGTGAATGCGAAGGGGGCGGAGCGCGCGATGAAGACGAGGCGCGTGCAGACGCTGGGGTTTCCGTATTCGATCTCGCCGGGATTTCTGCAGCGCAACCAGAACCAGACGCCGGAGGAGTCGCTTGAGGCGCTGGAGCAGGTTGGGACGCTGGCGTATAAGGCGGGACTGGACGTGGTGGCGTACATCTCGATGGCGTTCGGGAATCCTTATGGCGATGCGTGGTAGATCGACGAGGTGGTTGACGCCTGCGACCTGCTGGTGGATTCCGGGGTGACGCAGATCTCGCTTGCGGATACGGTTGGGCTGGCGACGCCGAAGCTGATCGCGGATGTGGTGAGCGATGTGATGGCGGTGCACGACGGCATTGAGATTGGCGTTCATCTGCACGCCCGCTATGAGGGCGCACGCGAGAGGTGCGGGCGGCGTACAACGCGGGGTGCCGGCGGTTCGATGCGGCGATTGGTGGGCTGGGGGGCTGTCCGTTTGCGCAGGATGTGCTGGTGGGCAACCTTCCGACGGAGATGGTGTTGGAGGAGTTGCGTGCGCTGGGCGCCGAGCTGCCGCAGTTCAGTCCGCTGGACGGTCTGCAGGCGGCGAGTGCGGAGATTGCGCGGAAGTATGGGGCGAAGGTGCAGTAACGTCTGGGTGCAATAACCTCTGCGGTGGGTTAGGATTCCATCCGGAACAAATGCAGTGAGGGCTGATGAGCTACAAGACGATTCTGGTGACTGAAGAAGATGGCGTAAAGACGATCATGCTGAACCGCCCGGAGCGGCGCAACGCGATGACTCCGGAGATGCAGGAGGAGCTGATCGCCGCGTTCGAGAGAGGCTGCAGCCGGTCACTGCCGTGTGGTCGTGCTTACAGGCGCTGGCGAGGCGTTCTGTGCGGGGCTGGACATGGTGCACCTGCAGGCCATGCGACAAGTCGCAGTCGGAGCACGTCGCCGATGCCGAGCGCGTGGCTCGGCTGTTTCGGACGCTGTATGAGTTGCCGAAGCCGACGATCGCAGTGGTGCAGGGTGCGGCGATTGCCGGAGGCACGGGCTGGCGACGATCTGCGACTTCACGCTGGCGGCTCCCGGAGTGAAGTTTGGATTTACCGAGGTGAAGATTGGCTTTGTGCCTGCGTTGGTGTCGGCGTTTCTGATCGCTGCAGATTGGTGAGAAGCGTGCGCGGGACTTGCTGCTGACGGGCCGTCTCTTCCAGTCGGAAGAGGCCGAGCGAACTGGGGTTGGTGAACGAGGTTGTGCACGCGGAGGAGCTGTCCGGCGCGCGCTGCTGGCGCTGGCTAAGGTGTTGAAGGCGAACAGTCCGCAGTCGATGGCGGCGACGAAGCAGCTGATGGCGCAGCAGAATCGCGCGTGGCTGGATGCGGCGATCTGCGCACGCGTTGACGGCGAATGCGGAGGCGCGGGTGATGCACGACTTTCGTGAGGGCGTGACGGCGTTTCTGGAGAAGCGCAAGCCGGTGTGGGGCAAGGCCTAAATCCGGGCTTAGCCGACTACATCAAGCCGTGGATGTCTTCGATAGACTGAATGAATGAGTGAAAGCGCAGTTGAAAAGCCGTTTGTCAGCGAGGCGCGCGTGCGCGTGCGCTACGCCGAGACGGACCAGATGGGCGTGGTCTATCACGCGAATTATCTGGTCTGGTTTGAGGTGGGTCGGGTTGAGTTCATCCGCAAGCTGGGAATGGACTACCGCTCCATGGAACAGGAAGACGGCATTGGCATCGCGGTTGTCGATGTCTCCGCACGATACAGATATCCGGCGCGATACGACGATGAGCTTGTTATCGAGACGCGGCTGCTGGCTGCGCGTGGGGCAATGGTCAAGTTCGGTTACAGGATTGTGCGAGTCCGTAGACAGCGACGCTGCTGTGCGAAGGCGAGACGGTGCACGTGGTGGTTGGCAAGGACATGAAAAAACGCGCGCTGCCGGAGAAATATGCGAAACGTTTTGCCGAAGTGCTCATCAGATAGGCTGGGTCGCTACCACGCCAACGTTCCACCAACCAAACGGGAGTAATCGCATGAGCACAGCGAAGAAGTTGCGCTGATTTCTGGCGCCAATAAGGGAATTGGTTTTGAGACGGCACGCCAACTGGGGAAACAGGGAATCACGGTTTTTCTGGGCGCTCGTGATCTTGCCAAGGGACGAAGCTGCGGCTGACCAGCTGAAGAAGGAGGGCATCGATGCAAGGGCAGTGAAGTTCGATGTCGTGAACGCAGCGGATGTAAAGGCGGCTGCGGAGAAGATCGAGAAGGAGTTCGGCAAGCTCGATATCCTGATCAACAACGCGGGCGTGATGTTTGAGCCGATCGGGGGAAACAATACCACTACGGTTTCGGATGAGGTGCTGCGCAAGACCTTCGATACCAACTTCTTCGCCGTTATCTCGGTGACGAAGGCGCTTCTGCCGCTGTTGAAGAAGAGTGACGCGGGACGCATCGTGAACGTGTCGAGCATCCTGGGTTCGCTGACACTGCATGCTACTGAGGCTCGCCTATCTACGAAGCGAAGGCGTTAGCCTACGATGCTTCGAAGGCGGCGCAGAACGCCTTCACGATCCACCTGGCGCATGAGCTGAAGGGCACGAAGATCAAGGTGAACTCAGCGCATCCAGGCTGGGTGAAGACGGAATGGGCACCGATGCCGCGCCGATGGATATTGTGGATGGCGCGAAGACCGAGGTCGAGTTGGCGACGCTGGGTGCCGATGGGCCTACCGGCGGATTCTTCCACATGGGTGAGGCGATCAGCTGGTAAGAAGACCGCGTGGCTTGATGTTTTCGCGGATGAATTGAACTGTAGTTTCAAGCGGCGTTCCCGGTCCGAAGATGGCCGCGACGCCGCTTTCTTTCAGGCGCGGATAGTCTTCCTCGGGGATGGTTCCGCCGAGGACGAGCAGGATGTCTTCGGCGCCCTTGTTCGCTGCAGCAACTGCGGTGATGCGAGGCACGATGACGTTGTGCGCTCCGGAGAGGATCGACAGGCCGATGCAGTCGACGTCCTCCTGGATGGCCGCGGAGACGATCATCTCCGGCGTCTGACGCAGGCCGGTGTAGATGACTTCCATGCCGGCATCGCGCAGCGCGCGAGCGATTATTTTTGCGCCGCGGTCGTGGCCGTCGAGGCCGGGCTTGGCTACGAGAACGCGAATGGGTGGCTTCGTCATGCGTTGCGAGTATACGTTCCTGCCTGCTGCCTTGTGTACTTCACGAACTACGGCTGTCCGGGCACTACCGGTGACCCTGCGGCAACGAAGGGGATTTTCTCGCCGGAGTTCGCAAGATCGACGACAGACCGATAAGACGAGGCGCGTGATCTTCGTCAGTCTTCGGATAGTTGATCCGTCTGCCAGGTGTCGTTCTCGGTGTGATAGTCAGGGTGCAGTCCGGTCTGAAACTCCACCTGCGGAATGTGAAGAGTCGCAAACCAGAAGTGATCGCTGCGCGACCATAGCGAGTCTGGATCGACCCGGTCCATCTTGTAGTCGAGCTTCAGGCCTTCGGTCTTGTTTTCACTGTCGATAATCTTCCGAAGTGCCGGGTTGTAGCGCGTCCCCAGCACATTGACCATGTTCACATTGCGATCTGCGGGAGTCGGCCAGTTGGGATCATCTTCGTCCCGCCCGATCATGTCGAGATTGAAAGTCGCGATGGTCTGGCTGAGGGGAACGACGGGATGCGTGACGTAGAAGTACGATCCCAGGAAGATGCGCTCCTCGCCGTCGTAAGCGATGAACAGAACGCTGCGTTTGGGCCGGACGTTCCCTCTGATCAGCGCGCGCGCGACTCCAAGCATTCCTGCGACGCCGGACGCGTTGTCGTCGGCTCCATAGTAGATGTGTCCGTTGGCTGCGCCCATGTGGTCGTGATGCGCCGTCACGATGATGGTCTGTGCCTTGAGCTTCGGGATCGGAGCCTTCGAGCAAGGCGATGACGTTGCGTCCTTGATGGGTCTCGATCTCCTGTGAGCGACTTGGTGAGACATGCCGAGCTTTGCGCAACATCGAAAGAGTGCGGTTGGAGCGAGCGGTCGATCTCGGCCTGCAGAGCATCGGTTGTCTTACCTGAAGGTGCCAGGAGCTGATCTGCGACGTCTCGTTTGATCATGAATACGGGGATGTCCCACATCTCACCCGCGAGCGCGATAGGAAGGGCCTCCCGTAGGGTCGTGGGGAGCTGGCGGGAATCAGCTTGACGTCGCGAGGGACGCGGTCCTGAACGACCAGGACGCCTGCTGCGCCGCGCTTCCGCAGCTCTTCAATCTTCTGCCAGTAGAAGGCGTGATAGGTGTCGAGCGTGCCCATTAACTTCGAGGCCGGGTCGTTTGCCTGCGGCTCGCGCAGCAGAACGAGCACGACCTTGCCTTTGAGATCGACTCCTGCAAGATCGTCGTAGGCGAACTCAGGCGCGCTGATTCCGTAGCCTGCAAAGACGATCTGGCCGCAGCGTCTGAGCGGGGTGCAAGCTTTGTCGTGCCCACTGGAAGCCCTGATTCAAGCGTATAACGATGTTCGGTTCCGCTAATGGTTGCCGTCAGCGTTGTGCGTTCCGCATCGGGGCTGGCTGTGACAAGCTCCATGTTCTGGAAGTAGGTGCCGTTGTCGCCCATCGGCTTCAGACCAAGCCGCATGAACTCGGACGCGATGTAGTCCGTGGCGATGTGGTCTTCGCGGCTGCCTGCGTTGCGTCCGGCGAGGTCGTCCGAGGCGAGAAACGAGATATCGGCTTTGATATCAGCTGGCTGAATCAGATCAACGGCAGCTTGAGCAGATCGTCGATTGATAGAAGAGTTTTGGGCGAAGAGCGGAATTGTAAGGAGCAGCAGACACAGAGCCGAATGTCGGGGCATGCGTCTTTTGTAGCATGACGCGCGCTAGCGGTTGCGGGTAGTCTGCCAGGCTTTGGAGTACTTCCAACTGGTATAGGTGGAATGGTAAAGGTGCAGCAGAAATCCTTCGCGTCCGTCGAGGAAGCCAAACCGGAAGATGTAGTTCCACAGGAACGTGAAGAAGGGAATCATGACAATGTTGTAGTAGAAGCCGAACCAGGACCGTGCCGGCATTCCCCTTTGAGACCACGATTTGGGCGCCTAGCGTGCTGTAGCGGTCCATGTGTTCGATGTAGCTCTCAATCGTGGGATAGGCGTGATGGATCAGGTCGTGGTGAAGGGTCTCGAGATTCCCCTCGAACGCGATGGTTTCGTGTACAGGCCGCTCCGTGAAGCGGGCGGGCGGGGCAAAGTTGGCCGAGTGACGGCGAAAGAGCCGCAGTTTGGGGTCGGGGTAATAGCCCCCATGTTGCATCCAACGGTTAAGGAACAGATTTCGCCGCTTTATGAGATAAGCGTCCGCTGCCGGATCGTGGTTAAGCAGCCTGCGAATCTCCTGTTGAAGCTCGAAGGTCAACTCCTCGTCAGCATCGAGCGAAAGTATCCAGGTTCCGGAGCACTTTTCAATGGCGGAGTTCTTCTGGGCGGCGAATCCCTTCCACGGCTCGAAGTACACCTTGGCATCGAAGGAGCGCGCGATCTCGAGCGTTCGATCGGTCGAACCCGAGTCAAGTACGACTACTTCATCGGCAAACTGAACGCTGGCCAGTGTGCGGGCCAGATTGACCTCTTCGTTCATTGTGATGATGGCAACCGATAGGGTTTGGCGCACAGCGTCAGAGATTTCGTGGGAACTCTCGGTGTCGTGTAGAGACACATCTGCTGAGGGCACGTCGTCGGCCTTCGGCCTGAGGAGCGTTGATTTCAGCATGGCTCCATTGTATCGGCGCATTGGACTGGATTGTGACACGTTACGGCCATTGTCGCGCAGCAATGTTCCGTTTTGAATCCCTCTTTTGTTCTATTTTCTTCAGTTACGAGAGCGAGATGTCGTCATCGCCCAGCTGTTCCCGAAGGAGCCTGGAGGTAAGAGTTTTCAGGTTCTCGCCCGTCTTCGGAAGGATGAAGGTGTTGGTTTCTTCGGACCAATCCAGCTTAAAACTCGTAGTGAGCGCCGAAATCCAGATCTGCCGCACCGGCGTATTCGGGGTAAAGACGAACTTGGTGCCACCGTCCTCAAACACCACATTCAGCACACCGTTCTTCTCCTCGGTCTCAAAGGGAGCATCGTCGCTCTGGTCCTCGGCCAGTATCAGGGACTGCTTCAGAGACTCAAGGGCGCGGTCGGACTCACGGCGGAAGGTGGCTTCGTCGAGCATAAAGATAGTGTAGCCGGTCGCCGCTTACGAGCGGCTGCGCCCATCCGTCTAGTAAACTGGTTACAGACGGTCGAGGCACATCGATCTCCGCAACATCCTTTCAAAAACACCAACGGGACAGAAGGAGCGTTTTTTGCGCAGGATTCTATTTCTGTTGATGTTTTTTGGGTTTACCCCGTTCGCCGTTGAGGCGGAAGATAACTTCATTCAAAACTTTGCCAACAACTGGCAGGCGCGCGCTACGAAGACGCAGGCAAGCCAGCCGAAGTGGGCTGTGCCGATGATCTCGCCCTTCCCTCAGCTTGCCCAGGTCTATCGCACCGACATGACGCGGCAGATTACGCCCTCCGGCGACGTCAACTGGAACTTTGGCAGCGGCAAGGGCTTCAATCTCATTCCCTGGTACAACACCCAGGTGGATCTCCTGCCTCCGGGATACGTGGTCCATGGCGACGGCGGGCTTGACGGAATCGGCGACACGACCGCGCTCGTGAAGTATCGCTTCGCCTCTGCCAACGAACAGCACGGTAACTACATCGTCAGCGGCGCCTTTGCCTGGACATTTCCCACCGGGAGCCACAAAAACGGTGCGCCGAGCGCTGTGCTTACGCCAACGCTCCTGGGGGGTAAAGGCTTTGGGAGGTTTGCGCTGATGAGCAGCCTCGGCGGCGGCCTGCCTACGTCGCAAACCGCCACCAGCGGCCGCACTATCCTATGGAACACAGTCGCGCAGTATCACGTGGGAAAGTACCTTTTTCCCGAAGTTGAACTGAACTCCACCAGCTACCTGGGAGGTACGCGCGACGGCAAGACCCAGATGTTTCTGTCGCCGGGCATTCTCTTTGGCAAGTTTGCGTTGCGCTCCGAGAGCGCGAAGAGCCGGATGGGCATGGTCGCCGGAGTCGCCTTCCAGACCGCGGTGACCAGCTACCATACCTACAATCACGCCGGCGTCGTCAGCGTGCGATTTGCCTTCTGAGACGGAAAAGACCCGCCGAGCATCGCTGGCGGGTCTCTCTCTGGCAAGGAATAACGCTAGAAAGGGATGTCGTCGTCCGTGATGCCCTGATCGGCATAGTCGGGCTGCGAAGCCGGTGTGCGCTGGTCGAAGCTTGCGGTGCTCGATTTGGAGTATCCCCCGGCACCGGCACCCTCGCCGCGTCCCGGACCGCCTCCCAGCAGGCTCATCTCGTTGACCAGGATCTCGGTACGGTACTTCTTCTGCCCGGACTCCTTGTCATCCCAGGAGCGGGTCTGGATCTTGCCTTCAACGAAGAGTTGCGTGCCCTTCTTCACATAGTCGCGGACGATCTCGGCGGTACGGCTGAAGGCGACGAGGTTGTGCCACTCCGTCTTGTCCTGCCAGTTGCCCTGCTGGTCCTTCTGGCGGTCGGCTGTTGCCAGCGAGAAGCTGGCGACGATCATGCCGCCCGCGGTCGAACGGATCTCAGGGTCTTTGCCCACATTGCCCAGGAGAAATACTTTATTGACGCCTTTTGCCATGCTGAAACTCCGGTTGGTTTGTTACAGGATTTGAAGGTTGAGGATAGCAGAATCAGCCGATCACCGGTTGCGGTCGCCAAACAGCTTCATAACCGCTAGTACCAGCGTCAGAGCGCCCGTGGGCAGGCACCCCATGGCAAGCACCAGCGCCAGCCATCCCATGTTCGTGTGTGGGCCCTGTCTGCCCACTCCCCCCAGCACCGTGAAGATTGCCAGTACCGCGAGCGCACCTGTGCTGAAGATCCAAAGCCCGGTGTGGAGAAGTTTGCGCGTGTCTGGCTGCATAGGGAAGGGAAGCACCATTTAGTTAGTGGATCGCCGACTGCATCCAGTAGACAAGGACGCCCGTAATCGAGACGTACAGCCAGATGGGATACGTATAGCGAGCCAGTCGCCGGTGGGCCGGAAAGCGACCCGTCAGCGAGAGAAAGAACGTTATCAGGATCATCGGAAGCGCGATGACCGAGAGGAGGATATGGGAGAGCAGCAGCTTCCAGTAGAAGGGCCACCAGGCGCTCAGCCGATCGAACTTCGTTTCGCCGTGAAGCGCAAAGTTCACCAGGTACGAGACCAGAAAGATCGTCGAAAAGAAGAAGGCTGTAAACATCGCCGCTCGGTGCTTCGCAATCTTGCGCGCCCGGATAAATCGGTATCCGGCAAGCAGGGCAATCGTCGACAGCGCATTCAGCACAGCATTTACTAACGGAAGCGAACGAAGCTGCGTGCCGGCCACATCCGTCGGCGCATGGAAGTACACAAGCCAGCAGATAAACGCGCTCGCCAACGCGCTAATCGCAATAATGCCGGCGATGATCGCAGGTGGAGTGCGAACGTCGCTGGAAGACAGGGTCGTGCCGGTGTTCGTCGTCAAAACAGCAGGCGTCCTTTCGCGTCGAGCATCAAAGCGGCCATCAGCAGCGGAAGATAGATCACCGAGGCCTTCAGCAGGTCACGGGCATAGATGCGTGACTCAGGCGAGTTCGGGGACCGCGTAATGCGCGCAAACCGAATCGTGTACCAGAGGTAGCCCAGCGACAGCACCGCCGCCACACCCCCATAAACCCATCCCGTCACACCGAGCCAGGTCGGCCACAGGCTTACCGGAACCATCAGAACCGCATAAAACAGAGACTGAATCACCGTCGACCGCGCCGCGAACTGCTCGTCAGGTTGCGTCGGCGTCAGCCGAATCCCTGCCGCGGAGTAGTCATCGCGATACATCCAACCGATGGCCATAAAGTGCGGGAACTGCCACACAAACAGGATGGCGAAGAGTGCCACCGCCGGCCACTCGATCACGCCACGCACCGCTGTCCATCCGATCAGCGGAGGCAGCGCACCCGGAAATGCCCCGATAAACGTGTTGACCACCGTAATCCGCTTCAGCGGCGTGTAGATTCCCACATAGCTGATCGCAGTCAGCAGCGTCAGCGTTCCGGTGAGCAGGTTCGTCGTGTAGGCCAGGTACAGCGAGCCGAGAAAGATCGTGGCAAAGCCAAGAATGAGTCCGTGCGCCAGGGAGATGCGCCCCGCGGCCATAGGCCGGTTTGAGGTCCTGCGCATCAGCGCGTCCGTACGGCGCTCAAGAGCTTGGTTCAGCGCGCTCGACCCGCACGTTACCACGGCGATTCCGGCCAGCGCCTGTACCAGCCCAGCGTGAAAAGGGCTAATCCCGCTAGCGAGCGAGCCCAGGTAAAATCCGGCAGCTGCCGTGATGATCACCATCACCGTAACCCGGACTTTGAACAGCGTCGCGTAGTCGGCAAACAGCCCCGGCTCCGCCACGGTCTTCGCCGCGGAGAGTGTCGTCGAGGTTGTTACGGATTGCGCCACGTTCTTAGGATAACGGAACTCCCGGTGCGCCGCTTACCGTCGCGGCCGCATATCGGCCAGCAGAGCCTCCGCCGTCGGCCGCGTGTTCAACACATCCGCCGCAGTCAGCCACGCCCTCCGGAGCTGTGTAACGCCATAACGAATCTGGTCAAGCTCGGCGATCGAGTGCGCGTCCGTATTTGCCACAATCTTGCAGCCGCATTGCTTTGCCATGCGTAGATGCAGATCGTTCAGGTCGGCGCGAGCAGGATTCGCGTTGTGCTCCACCGCTACGCCCAGCTCTGCAGCTCGCTTCAGAATCGCATCCATCTGCACCGCATATGGATCGCGTTTCAAAACCTTGCGTCCCGTTGGATGCCCCAGTATCCGCACATATGGATTGTCCAGGGCACGCAGAATGCGCTCCGTCATCTTCTCCACCGGCTGATCGAACCGGCTGTGCACGCTTGCGACGACAATGTCCATCTCCGCCAGTGTCTCGTCGGCGAGATCGAGCTCACCCTCACCAAGAATGTCCACCTCGACGCCCGCCAGAACACGGATGCTACCCTTCATCTCCGCGTCCACCTCGCGGATCCGCTTCACATGCTCAAGCGCCCTCCGGTCGTCCATCCCGTTCGTCATCGCGAGGTTCTTCGAGTGATCCGTGATCGCGATGTACTTCAACCCACGCGCCAGCGCCGCCTCTGCCATCTCGCGGATGCTGTTCGTTCCGTCCGTCTCGGTCGTGTGCATGTGCAGATCGCCGCGAAAGTCCGTTACCGTGATCAACTCAGGCAGCGCGTGCGTGGCTGCAGCTTCCAATTCGCCTGAGTTTTCCCGCAGCTCCGGCGGGATGAAGTCCATATCCAGTGCGCGGTAGATCGCCTCTTCCGTGGCGGCCGCAACGATCGTGTTGTCTTCCACACGCAGCAGCGCATACTCGTTCAGTGTCAGGCCGCGTTTGATCGCCCTCTGCCGCAGCGCCACGTTGTGCATCTTCGATCCCGTGAAGTATTGCAGCGCCGCACCGTAGCTCGCCCTCGGAAGCAGTCGAACATCAACCTGCAGATTGTTCCGCAGCGTGAAGCTCACCTTGTTCTGACCGCGCGCCAACAGCTTGTCAATCAAGGGAAGGGAAGCCACATGCTCCACTGCAGCTGCGACCACGTCTGGCTCACATGCCGGGCCGGTCACCAGCAGGTCCAGATCACCCACGGTCTCACGCCCACGCCTGAGGGAACCCGCTGGAGTAATCTCCTCGATGCCCGGAAACTCCCGTATCAGCGCCGAAATCCTGTCGGCATGTTCTCTCGCGTGATCGATCCGAAAGCGGCTGGAATTCTTTCTGTAGTCCTCGATGCCCTTCAACAGCTTCGACGTAAACTTCTCGCCCATCCGTGGAAGCTTGTTCAGGTGCCCGGCCTTCGCGGCCTCTTCCAGAGCGTCGATATCAGCTACCTGAAGTGCCGACCACACCAGTGCAACTGACTTTGGCCCCATGCCAGGAAGCCGAAGTAACTCCAGCATCGTCGGTTTGTACTTCTTCAGCAGTTCCTCGCGCAGAGGCATCGTCCCGGTTGCGACGATGTCCACGATGTTCGCGGCCATGCCTTTGCCGATCCCCGCAATTGCCAGCAATTGCTTTGGGTCTTCGACCATTGTGGCCAACTGAGTTGTCTGTTGCTCCACCGCTTCGGCCGCCCGCTTGTAAGAGCGAATGCGAAAAGTATCCGCCGCGTCAATCTCCAGCAGCGCCGCTGTCTCGTCCAGCACTCGTGCAATCGAAATATTGTCCATGGATAAAGGCTGGCTGGAAGCAAACGCTAGCTAACGGCCTGTAAGCCAGTATGCCGTATCGTGACCGTAAGCGAAAATCCTTGCTCTATGAGCATAAAGCCCCGCCCATCGCAAAGATGGTGCGGGGCGCAGACTCGGGAAAAAGCAAAACTTTGATGAACTTTACTGAGTGGCGGCGACTTCCTTCAGGCGAAACACCTGGTCTGCCTGCGGTCCTTTCGTGCCTTGGATGATATCGAATTCGACCTCATCGCCTTCCTTCAGGCTTTTGTAACCCTCGCGCTGGATCGAGGTGTAGTGAACAAACACGTCGGCTCCGCCATCGCGGCCCAGGAAGCCGTACCCCTTTGCGTTGTTAAACCACTTTACGGTGCCTTTGTACTGTGCCAAGACCCTTACTCCCTTGCGTTCGATTCTGAGTCTCCGCTGCCGGTGAGCTACAGGAGAACTCAGAAAGATGTGACGCAAAAGCTGGGACTGGGGTTTTCTGCAAATTCAGTTGTCTGGATTGTGTAAAGTCTGGTCCATCAGGAGTAACCGGCGAGAGAGTGACTTAGAGACGACCTTCCGTGCGCGCCTTGTCGTACAGCATCAGTCCGATCAACGTTTTGCCGTCGTGGATTTTGTTCTCAGCAACCAGCTTCAACGCCTCAGAAAGGGGCATTCTCACTACGTCAATCTGTTCGTCCGCCTCAGGCTGCGCCTTTCCATCACGGATCTCCCGCGCCAGGTAGATCTGCATCCACTCCCCTAAAAATCCCGGGCTGGCAAAGTACTTCGTCAACAGGGTCCACCTTTTTGCGCGGTAGCCCGTCTCTTCGATCATCTCGCGTTTGGCCGCCGCCAGTGTCGATTCACCCGGCTCTACTCGGCCAGCCGGAAGCTCCAGCAGAAACTGCCGGGCTGCGTGACGGTACTGCCGCTCCAGAATCACGTCCGGGTCCGCTGGATTCTTTGACTCGTCCACCGCCAGAATCACCACCGACCCGTTATGCCGGATTACTTCGCGCACATTCTCCACGCCGGTCGGTTCGATCACCTCGTCCCGAAACACCGAGAAGACCTTCCCCTTAAAGACCACCTTCGATGAGAGAACCCGCGTCTTCTTTCCCGTCTGCGAGACCACTTTTGTGCTTGAGCTTTTCACCGGCTTGCCGGCCGCAGACTTCTTTTCCGTCACTTTCTTTGCATTCTTTGTCTTAGGGACCATATCGCTACGGTATCATCCTGCATCGGGACCACTTAAAATCGCATCCAAACAGATGCAAGAAAAAAAGTGCGAAGGGCTTTCCTGCTGCATCGGATGTAAAGCTCGCAGTAAATCTACGACCACTTGGCAAACTAATCGCTCGCGGATTCGTCCAGGAGTCTGCGGTGTAAGTAATGACGACTGACTGAGGACCAAGGCCCGCGATGAGCGTTGAGTGTTATCCAATCACGGTACTGCCCCATATCTCGCAGCTTTACCGCGACTATCTCGTCATGGGTGACAGTGCGGCCGACTCCCCTATCCGCCAGTGGTTCGGCTCGGGCGACTCGGGCGGACCCTTTGCCGGCGGCTGGATGCGCTCCTCCCCTTCGGTCGCGGATACCACCCGCCTCGCCGATGAACTTCTTCGCCAGAACCAGACCTTCACCGCAAGCCCGGAGACCCTCGCCAACATCGAGCGCCTCCGTAACGGCGCGCGCGCCGTTGTTACCGGCCAGCAGGTCGTCCTCTTCGGAGGCCCGCTCCTCACCCTGCTCAAAGCCGCCACCGCCGTCTCCCGCGCGCGCGAGGCTACACGGATCACGGGCGTTGATCACGTACCCGTCTTCTGGATGGCGACGGAGGACCACGATCTCCCCGAGGTCGACCAGGCTGTCCTTCTAACCAAGACGGCCGTCGAAACGCTTAAGGCTGGCCTTCGCGTTCCTCATCCGATTCCCGTTGGGCAGGTGGAACTCACCCCCGAGACCGCGCCCCTTCTGGAAGAGGTCATCCAGCAAGCCACGCAGCTCCTTGCATATGCTCCCGTCGCCGACTGGATTCGCGAAGCCTACGCCACCTCTGAAGCGAACCCCCGGCCTACTCTTGGCTCCGCATTCGGCCGCCTGATCGCCCGTATCTTCGGCCCGCAGGGTCTTGTTGTCGTGGATGCCTCCAGCCGCGAGTTTCACGCCATGGGTGCCTCCACGCTGCGCCACGCCATCGAGTGTCCTGACCAACTGAATGCCGCTCTGCTCACGCGCAGCAACGATCTAACCGAACACGGCTATCACGCCCAGGTCCTCGTCGCCGAGTCTTCCTCGCTTCTCTTCCTCCTGGACCAGAAGACCGGCGAGCGCATAGCTCTTCGTCGGGTCGTCCGACCCAGGTGCCGGTGAAACCCAGTGGCGCGCCAACTCACAGGTCTTCACCACGGCTGACCTCCTCGAGATACTCGAAAGCGCCCCGGAGCGTCTCAGTCCTAACGCGCTCCTTCGCCCGGTCTTCCAGGACACTGTCCTACCCACCGCAGCGTACATCGGTGGCCCCGCTGAGATCGCCTACTTCGCCCAGAGCGCCGTGCTCTATCAGCAGATTCTCGGCCGCCTCACACCCGTCCTGCCGCGCCTCAGCGCCACGCTCATCGAGCCTGCCGTCGCCACCGTCATGGAAAAGGACGAGGTCCAGCTCCCCGACGTCATGACCAGCGCAGAAGACCTGGCCCTGAAACTAGGCGCTCGTGCCATGCCCATCCCGCTCAAGCGAAAGCTTGCCGCCGCAGGCAACGCGCTGGAGACCGAACTGGACGCACTCACCGAATATCTTCGGGGCATCGACGCCTCGCTCGGCACCACAGCCGAAACATCCGCCTCCAAGATGCGCTACCAAATGGACAGACTGCGCCGCATGGCCGCCACCTACGAGGTGCAGAAAGAGGCCTCGCTCACCAAGCACGCCCAGGCCATCACGCTCAACCTCTTCCCCGACGGCCATCCCCAGGAGCGCCTCCTCGCCGGCGCATGGTTCCTCGCCCGTTACGGCGAAGGCCTCATCGACCGCCTCGTGCAGGTCGCCAATAACCAGTGTCCGGGCCACGTCGTCGTCCGCCTGTAATTAGCGCGTCTGCAACTTCCCAGGATCCAGCGAAGCAATAGCGTTGTCGTTGACAAAAGTATCCTTCAACGCAACGCCGGTCTTCTTCAAGGCTCGAGCCCCTCGCAACAGATGCTTCAACCGTAAGGCTGCAACCTCCACCGAAAGTCCCTCCGGTCGAATATTCGAGACGCAGTTCCTGTCAGCGTCCGTCCGGCCCACCCGCGGCTCATACGTAAGATAAGCGCCAAGGCTGTCAGGCGAGGTCAACCCCGGCCTCTCTCCAATCAGCATCAGGACAGCCTCCGCCCCGCGCAGCTCACCAATCGCATCTCCCAGCGCAACTCGCGCCTGTGTGGCGATCACGACCTCATCCAGCGACCAGCCCTCAAGCCCATCCCGAAGACAGGCAACGAGTGGAGCGGCATTGCGTTCCGCTGCCTTCGCCGAAAGCCCATCCGCCACAACAATCGCTCAGCACGTTCTTCGCAGGCTTCTCGCGACGCAGCGCATCAACACACTCGCTCGCCACCGAGCGCCCAAGATCAGGGCGACTCAAATACTCCCGTCTGTCTCGCGCCATGCTCTGTGCGCGAATCACTCCCACCCCCAAATGCCGTAGCTGCGCCTCTAATCCATCCGCATCAAGCTCCGTATAGATAGCGTCTCTCGCCAGCGCATGGTCCCTCTGAAAGTCGAGATTCGCCTGCGTCGGCATGCTCGCTCCAGCCCGTCCAAGGGCGATTCGCGCCGCAGTCCATCGCGATAGCGCAAGCCACGGATCGCGCCCAGCCAACGCCGGCGTCGGCTCTAAGTGGCTATCTCCGGCAACAACCGGCTCATCGCGCCCTTCCCCGGAATCAGGCGGTCGTTCTCGTCGACGATCTGCATCTTCCTCAGCCACGATTCAAACTCCGGCGCGCGTTTCAGTCCCAGCACGCTGCGAACATAGAGCGCGTCATGAAACGACGTGCTCTGGTAGTTCAGCATAATATCGTCGGCGCCCGGAACCCCCATGATGAAGTTCACTCCCGCCACCGCCAGCAGCGTCAGCAGCGAGTCCATGTCATCCTGGTCCGCCTCCGCGTGATTCGTGTAGCAGATATCGCATCCCATCGGCAATCCCAGCAGCTTCCCGCAGAAGTGGTCCTCCAGCCCCGCGCGAATAATCTGCTTGCTGTCGAACAGGTACTCCGGCCCAATGAATCCCACCACCGAATTCACCAGCAGCGGCCGATAAGCCCGCGCCACGCCATAAGCCCGCGCCTCGCACGTCTGCTGGTCCACACCAAACGCCGCATCCGCCGACAGCGCACTCCCTTGTCCCGTCTCGAAGTACATGCAGTCGCTCCCCACCGTACCTCGACCCAGCGCCATCGCTGCCTCCTGCGCCTCACGCAGCAGCGCCAGCGAAACCCCAAAGCTCTCGTTCGCCCGCTGCGTCCCCGCGATCGACTGAAACACCAGGTCCACCGGAGCGCCTTGCTCCATCGCCTCCATCGTGTTCGTCACATGCGCCAGCACGCAGCTCTGCACTGGCGCGTCATAACGAACCCGAAAGTCATCCAGCAGCCGAAGCAGCTTCGTCGCCATCGCAACGCTATCCGTCGCCGGATTGATCCCGATCACTGCATCGCCGCACCCATACAGCAATCCATCGATGATCGACGCCACGATCCCCTGCGCATCGTCCGTCGGATGATTCGGCTGCAGCCTCACCGACATCCTCCCCGGCAGCCCAATCGTCGTGCGAAACCGCGTCACCACGCTGCACTTCTTCGCAGCCAGAATCAGGTCCTGGTTCCTCATCAGCTTCGAAACCGCCGCCACCATCTCCGGAGTCAGCCCTCGGCTCACCGCCGCAAGCGACTCAGCATCCCGCTCATCCTGCAGCAGCCACTCCCGCAACTCGCCCACCGTCAGGTGAGACACAGGCGCAAACGCCGCCGCATCATGCGTGTCGAAGATCAACCGCGTGACATCATCCTGCTCGTACGGAATCACCGCTTCGCTCAGAAAATGCTTCAGCGGCACATCCGCAAGCGCATAACGAGCGGCCACACGAACCGTCTCCGACTCCGCAGCCACCCCCGCCAGCACGTCACCCGAACGCACCGGAGTCGCCTTCGCCAGCAGCGTCTTCAGGTCATCGAAGCGGTAGTTGCAGCCGCCCATGCTGTGTGAAAAGCCCATCGCCCGCCTCGCACGCCAGCCTACAACAGCGGCTGATCACTCCGCCTTCATCGGCACAATCTGCGACGCCGGCCAATGCATCGGATCCGCGTTCTCATTCGCCCGCACCGCAACTCCGCTCTCCACCGGCTTCACCTTCACGTTGAAGCCATCCACCAGCAGCAACGGCTCCTCGCCGCCCAGATTCTTCGTCGCCGCCTGAATCGTCACCAGCCGCGTCTCCCCCGGCACCAGCGAGATGTAGTTGTCCGCGTAGAACACCGGCAGCACGCGACCACCGCTGGCCTTCTTGTGCAGTTGAAGGTGCGTCATCACCGCAATCGCGTTGCTGGAGTTCGTCAGGTGCACCGTCAGCAGCGTCGTCTCTCCCTCAACGCTCGCGGTCGCCGTTACATCCAGCAGCGCCTCCGGCATCTTCTCCATCGCTCTGAAATCATCCTGTGCCACATTCTGCCAGTAGAAGTTCGTCGACAGCACCCGCCCTTCCGGCCCCTTCAGGTCCAGCTTCACAAAGTAAAGGGTTGAGATGCCCGCAGGCACTTCAATCTGCGCCGCCTTCACCGTCGTGCTCGCTGGGACATCGGGCACCTGGTACGTCTTCTCCCCTTGCACCGAGCTGTCGGCTCGATACAGCGTCACATGCGCTGTCAGCCCCTTCAGCGTCAACGCAGTATTGTTCACAACCTCAATTCCGCCGTTCGACTCGTTCAGCTGCACATGCAGCGTCTCCGCTGCCTTCTTCGCCGCAAACAACGACGAGTGCGCCTCCAGGTCGTAGTGGTACAGCTGCCAAACAAAGCTCGGTTGCGCCGGATGGCTCATCCAGGTAATCACGCCCGTCGTCGTCTTGAACATCTGCGCATTGCGTCCCTCATACATCGCGCGATACGCCTCATAGTTTGCCAACTGCGCCTTCCGCACAAAGTCCGCAAGGTTCCGCACTGGCCCATACCGCTTCGCAATCCAGAACGGGTACTCATCCCCTCGCTGCGCGCCCTTCGCCATGTCATGCTGCGCCCAGTCGTCGTTGATCGTCTCCCAATCCTTCTGCGGCATCATCCCCTGGATCGACTCGATCGTTGGCACCGACATCGAGCCAACCTCTGTCTTGAAGCTCTCGTTGAACGCGTAGTAGTAACGCGGAGATCTCCAGAAGTAAGGCCCGTGCGACGAAACGCCGCGGCCATCCGCCGAGTTCGACTGGTACAGCCGCGAAGGGTCAAGCTTGCCCATCAACTCCTTCAGCATGTCGTCCAGTTCCTTCGGCGGATACCCCTCGTTCCGCGCACACCACACCGCAATCGCCGGATGATTCCTATAACGCTTCACCTTGTCCGTTACATTCGCCATGTACGTCGGAATGTCCGTCACATTCGGGCCATCGCCCGGATTCGGCTGAAAGAACTCGTCCCACAGCAGAATCCCGTACTTGTCCGCAGCGTCATAGAAATCCGGGCTTGTACTCTGCCCCACCCAGTTGCGGATGATGTTCAGGTTCGCCATCGCATGCATCCGGAACTGAGCATCCAGCCGCTCCCTCGGAATGCGCTTCATCCCCTCATCCAGGCCCCAGTTGCCTCCGCGCGCCATCACCCTCACGCCGTTCACCGAAAGCGTCAGGTTCTCCGAGTCCGCCACCTGGTACTCGATCCGCCGAATCCCAAACTGCTTCAGCGTCCTCGTCAGAAGTCTTCTTCCCCACATCGAACCGTACCGTCACGTGATACAGGTTCTGCGGACCATACCCATTCGGCCACCACAGCTTTGGGTTCGCCACATGCTGCTTGTCGAAGGTCACATCCTGCGTCGACATCGGCTCCAGCGTCACGTCCTTCTGTATCGTCACCGGAGCATCGCCCCCTGTCACCGTCGCCACCAGCACGCCTTTCACCGGCTTCTCCGTCAGGTTCTGCACCGTGGTCGAAATAGCCAACTCAGCCGCGTCGTTCGTCTTCGCCAGGTCGCTCTGCACAAACGTGTCCTTCACCACCACCGGCCCCGTCGCCGACATGGTCACCGGCAGCCATATCCCCGTGTCGCGATCCCGCACCGCCGGAAGCCAGTCCCACCCAATCGTCGAAAGAAACGTTGGCCCGTCGATCGCCGTCTCGCCGCCGTTCTTGCCCACGCCGTTCGCCACAGTATGCTCGTGCGGCTCGCCCGGATGCGGCTGCGGCGAAACCAGCACCGCCAACGCTGCCGTCTTCCCGGGCTTTACAAACGCCGTTACATCAAAATCCCCGCGAACAAATGCCCCTCGCATCTCGCCGGCCTTCTGCCCATTCACCCACACCACGGCCGAGTAGTTCACTCCCGCAAAGTGCAGCCACGTATGCCGCCCCTTGTTCGTCTTCGGAACAGCAAACGTCGTCCTGTACCAATAGCTCGTCTTGTTCAGACTCTCCGGAATCTCCCGCATGTTCTCGCCATACAGCGGTTCCGGATACACCTTGTTGTCCACCAGCGTCGTCAGCACGGTTCCCGGCACCGTCGCCTTGTACCACCCATCAAGCTTGTAGTTCGCGATGGAAATCTCCGCTCCCGCGGCCGTAACCTTCGCGACATCCTGCATCGACCAGCCGTTGATCGTCGCCTCATTCAACTGTGTCTGCGCATTCGCTACCGACATACTCAACACACCACCAAGCACGCACAATAAACCCTTCATAACTTTCATGGACCAACCTTCAGCACTCTCGGGGAAAATCTCTCAGCGCTGCCATGCTAGCGCATTACAAATCGCTTTCGCTCACATCGATAGCTGCGGTAGTGGGCGGTTTGAAAATATAAAGAAGTAAGGTTTGCTGTATTTCGTTGTGGACGACGGAGAATCTTATAAATGACTAAGCGACGGATTCTCATCAACCTTGGATTGGGGCTTGTTGGAATTCTTGCGTTTATTTGCTTCCCTGAGATTTTCTTCTTCGTGCTCTTCTGGCGGCACGGTTTGCTGCTGGCCTTACTTTTATTGCTAATCGCAGGTCTTATGTTTCTCTTGCGAGCAAAGGGGCGATCGAGGGTTGTGGATTCAAACTGACCCGCTACAGCGTCGCCCACTTCCAACACTGACACGAGACACGGGTTTAGAATGTCCCCCGAGGAGTTTCCAATGGGTCTGAGCGACCAGCCATTCGAAGTCATGTGTCCCGACTGCGGTGCGATGTTGAAGATCGATCCCGTCACCCGCGCCATCATCGCGCACAAGTCTGCCCCGAAGAAAAAGATGTTTGAAGACTTCGGCGAAGCCGCCCAGGCTCTACGCGACGCCGACGCCCGCCGCGACTCGATCTTTCAGCAGTCCGTCGACGCCCAGAAGAACAAGGACGACGTCCTCGCCAAGAAATTCGCGGAAGCAGTCAAGAAGGCCAAAGAGACCCCACTCACGGACCGTCCGCTCCGCGACTTCGACCTCGACTAAAGAGCAGAATCAACGTCGAGAATCGCGCGCCAAAGCTGTCAAGCCCTGTGGCTCGCTTGAACGCCATCAAACGGCTGATAAAAAGTCACTTACGAGCAAATGACGATGTGCCGATTAATTCCCTTCGGCCTTCTATACTTAAATAAATAGTTCAAGAAAATAGCGAGAAAGTCTCTCTCGTGTGAGCCTGTCTTGATATCGAGATAACTCTCATGAAAATCATGCTGATACCAAGCTAAGTCTCATTTGTAGAAGATTTTGGGCGAAAAGGTACAGGGGGTGGGGCAGTCGATTAAACTAGATGGATGCCACCGATCCTGAACGCGCAAGGCCTGTCCAAGAGCTTCGGCGCCACCCCGCTCTTCCGCGACATCGCCTTCACCGTCTCCGACGGGGACCGCATCGGCCTCATCGGTCCCAACGGGGCCGGCAAATCGACGCTGCTCAAGATACTCGCCGCGGAAGAGGACGCCGACTCCGGCGATGTAGCTACAAGAAAGCGCGCCCGCATCGGCTACGTTCGTCAGGAGTCGACCTTCGCTCCGGGCGTCACCGTCCGCCAGGTCCTCGAAGCCGCTCTCGTCCTCGGCCACGTTCCAGAAGCCGAGCGCGAGGGAAAGATCCGCGAAACCAGCGGTCGCATCGGCCTGCCCGACCTCACCGCCGAAGCTGCAACCCTGAGCGGAGGTTGGCGCAAGCGCCTCGCCATCGCCGAGGCCATCGTCTCCGCCCCCGACGTTCTGCTCCTCGACGAGCCGACCAACCATCTCGACCTCGCCGGAATCGCCTGGCTCGAAGCTTTGCTGAACGAAGCCAGCTTCGCCTCCGTCATCATCACCCACGACCGCTACTTCCTCGAGAACGTAGCCACCGAGATCGTCGAACTGAACCGCATCTACGCCGATGGCCTCCTCCGCGTCCAAGGCAGCTATTCAAAGTTCCTGGAAGCCCGAGAGGCCTACCAGGAGTCGCAGTCGCGCCTCGAAGAGTCTCTTCGCAACCGCGTCCGCACTGAGATCGAATGGCTTCGCCGCGGCCCCAAGGCCCGCGCCACCAAGGCAAAAGCGCGCATCGATAACGCGCACCAGCTCATCGGCCAGCTCAAGGAAGTCTCCTCTCGAGCCCAAAGCTCAACCGCAACCATCGACTTCGCCGCCACCGACCGCCAGACCAAACGCCTCGTCGAACTCAACGACGTAAGCATCCAGCTCGGCGAAAAGAAGATCGTTGAACACCTCAACTTCCTGATCGCCAACGGAACCCGAATCGGCCTCGTCGGGCCCAACGGAAGCGGAAAAACCACAATCCTTCGCCTGCTCACCGGCGAGCTTGCGCCAACCGCAGGAACTATCAACAAAGCCGCCTCGCTCCGCATCGTCTACTTCAGCCAGACCCGCGAACTGCCTGAAGGAGTCACGTTGCGCCGTGCCCTCGCACCCGACTCCGACTCAGTCGTCTATCAGGACCGCGTCGTCCACGTCGCCAGCTACGCACAGAAGTTCCTCTTCACCAGCGAGCAGCTTAACCAGCCTGTCGAGCGGCTCAGCGGAGGCGAACGCGCCCGCGTGCTCATCGCACGCCTCATGCTTGAGCCCGCAGATCTTCTGCTTCTCGACGAGCCCACAAACGACCTCGACATCACCACACTCGAGGTCCTCGAAGAGAGTTTGCTCGAGTACAAAGGCGCGCTCGTTCTCGTCACACACGACCGCTACATGCTTGACCGCGTATCAACAACAGTCCTCGGCCTCGACGGAAACGGAAACTCCGCAACCTTCGCCGACTATCCGCAGTGGGAGCAATGGTTCCTTGAGCAGAAAGACGCACCGCAAACGGACGAGAAGCCAGCTCGCGACGCCGACCAGCCAAAGCCCGCACAGTCCGTCGCGGCTCCAGGCAAGAAGAAGCTCTCCTACCTCGAAGCTCGCGAATTCGCCGGCATCGAGGAACGAGTGGAAGCCGCCGAAGCTCGCCTTGAGGCTGCAAGATCGCGTGTGAGCGATCCCGAGGTCGCAATCGATGCAGACAAACTGACCAAAGCTTTAGCCGAACTCGAAGCCGCACAAGCCGAAGCCGACACGCTCTACGAACGCTGGGCTGAACTGACCGAAAAAGCAGGATAAACCGCAGCGCTCTGCGATATGCTTCAGGCACCATGAAGACCTTCACCTGTTCCCTGGCTCTCGCCATAGGAGCTTTCACTTGCTCTGCTCAGACTGCGCCGAAGCATCCAATCGTTCTCCACGCGGCGCGAATGCTCGACGTAGCTAACGGCAAAGTCGTCAGCCCAGGCGAAGTCCTTGTTGAAGGCGATCGAATTACCGCAGCTGGAACATCCGTCACTCATCCCGCCGGAGCGGAAGTCATCGACCTTGGCGATGCCACGCTGATGCCCGGCCTGATCGACGTGCACACACATCTCTTCCTGCATCCTGGAGCCGAAGACCTGCAGACAGTAGAAGAGAGCGTTCCCGAGCGGACTCTGATGGCTGCCGATGCCGCCCGTCACGACCTTCTGGCAGGCTTCACCGCTGAACGCGATATGGGAACCGAAGGCGCGGGCTGTGCCGACGTGGCCGTCCGCAACGCCATCAACTCGGGCCTGATTCCCGGCCCGCGCATGCGTGTAAGCTGCAACGCGGTTGACATCCTCGGCGGTCACGAAGACGCGATCGGCTACAACCCCGCGCAGAAGGTCCTTTCTAACGCCGACTACGCCGACTCGGCCGAAGACCTCGTCAAGGTGATCCGTGAGCAGCGCAAAGGCGGAGCCGACTTCACCAAAATCTACGAAACCGGACGCGACTCCCTCAAAGACGGCCGCTTCACCACACCCTTCCAATACACCACCGAACAGCTCGCTGCCGCGGTCGCCGAAGCCCAACGGACTGGAGGGAACAATAGCTCCGGACGCGGCATCGCGGTTCATGCGACGGGCGAGCCAGGAACAGGATTTGCTGTAGCCGCAGGTGTTAGTTCGGTCGATCACGCATACGTGCTGTCCGATGCAACGATGAAGGCCATGCGAGATAAGGGAATTTATGCCGTTCCCACTTTCGCCATTGCGGAGTACTTTGCCGACCACGCTGCGTCGCCCGAGCGAGCTGAGAGGCTAAAAGCTGAACAGACTCTCCATGCAGCCGAGTTCAAGAAGCAGATGGCCGCAGGTGTTCCGTTTGCGGTGGGAAGCGACGTCGGTCCCTTTCCGCACGGAACACAGGCGCGCGAGATGGAACTGATGGTGGAGTTCGGAATGAAGCCACTGGACGTTCTTCGCGCCGATCTGCTGAACGGCGCGAAGCTTCTCGGTTGGTCCGGGCAGATCGGCGAGCTGAAGAGCTGGCTACTTGTGCCGACGTCATCGCGATTGCAGGTAATCCGGTCGACGACATCACAGCGCTTCGAAAAGTCACCTTTGTGATGAAGGGCGGCGCTGTATATCGCCGCCCCTAATCCAGCCCTATTTCGGTGCCCACTGCTCATCAGCAGAAGGACCGTAGAGAGCGGGAACGGGAATGTCGTTCAGCCGGAGATAGACGCCGAGCTGCGCTGTGTGGTGCACAAGGTGATTGAAGAACATCATGCGGAAGGTCGTGGAGCGCGGCATGTTCGAGATCGGGTGTTCTCCGTAGCTGAACTTCCAGGGAGCGGTGAGGGCATCGTCTGAGGCTTCTGCAAGGGCGTCGCGACAGGCCTTGGCTGCCTCATCAAACTGCTTCAGGGCATCTTCGCGGGTTGTAAATTCTAGCGGAACATGCGGACGCTTCGGAGCCATTAGATCCATTCCGTCATCGATAAGGATGTAGGAACCAAAGAGCGGCATTGTGGCGCAGTGCATGGCAAGTTTTCCAAGCTCCATCGACTTATCGTGACACTTCCAGTCGTTCTTGCCTTCAGGGACCCGTTCGAGGGTGCGGCGCGTGTTGGAGATCTCGGCGTCGAAGTCCTGAAGAAGTATCTCGGAGATTTTCATCGAATGACCTTTCCTGGTTCGAATTTGCTGTAAGCCCTGGATGTCTGGAGATTTCAGGACAGGACGAAGCATAGCCTTACCCTACTGACATCATCCTGTCAGCATGGTGGCAGGATGATGTCAGAGACCGATTACGTTGTAGCCACAATCCACGTAGGTGATTTCCCCAGTGATTCCGCTGGAGAGATCGCTGGCGAGAAAAAGAGCAGCATTTCCGACTTCAAGCTGGTCAACGTTGCGGTGAAGCGGAGCACGATCCGTGACCGCGTCAAGGATCTTGGTGAAGTCGCCGATGCCTCGCGCGGCAAGCGTCTTGATGGGGCCGGCCGAGATGGCGTTGACGCGGATGTTCTTCGACCCTAACGAAGCGGCCAGGTAGCGGACGCCAGCTTCTAATGACGCTTTGGCAAGTCCCATGACGTTGTAATTCGGGAAGACCTTAGTCGAACCGTAATAGGTCAGAGTGATGATGGAGCCGCCTTCGGTCATCAGGGGAACGGCTGCGCGGGAGACGGCAATCAGTGTGTAAGAGCTCACGTCGTGGGCGATGCGGAAGCCTTCGCGGCTGGTGAGGATAAAGTCGTTCTTAATCTCGTCGGGTGGAGCGAACGCGACTGCGTGGACCAAGATGTGAAGCTTGCCGTAGGTGTCTTTCAGCGCGGCAAACAGGCCGTCAATCTCGGAGTCGCTAGAGAGATCGCACTGGTGCGTCTTGGCGTCAGGCAATGATGCTGCAAGTTCGTCGGCGTCTCGCTTCAGGCGCTCATTCTGGTAGCAGATGGCGAGGGTCGCTCCTGCTTCAGAGAGCTTTTGGGCGATGCCCCAGGCGATGCTGCGCTTGTTAGCGAGGCCGAAGACGACGGCGACTTTGCCTTTGAGATCGATCATGATTTCTGCTTGCTCCTGTTAGATTTTCCGATGCTAAGGATAGCAGCGCAGCGGGATTCGTGGGAGCTATGCAGGTGGCGGATGGACTTGCCATCAACATGAAAGCGCGGACGCTAGACCCGCGCTGCTCATTGGCAAGCTGGTTAGCGACTGGCTGGAGGATTCGTCTGCGGATTGCTGCCGAGGTTCCACTGAGGCTTAAAGCTGGAATCGGCGAGCCATCGGATGGGTGAGATCATCGATGCAATGGCGTTGGTCATGTGGGTGAAATCGATGGTGCGGACCTCGTCGGAAGTCTGATGGTAGTCGTGGTGCAGGCCGAAGCTAGAGACAGTGTGAGCGATGATGCCCTGGCGGGCCAGCGCGTAGTTGTCGGAGCGCTGGAAAAACTGCTCCTTTGGATGAGGATCGTTAACGAGGTGAGCGCCATGTTTGGCGAGCTCAGGCCCAAGGTTGGAACGGTCGTAGCCGGTGAGCCAGAGCGTGCCTGCAGGGACGGCGGAATCGGGCCGACCGATCATCTCAAACTCGAGGTTGGCGGCGATCTCCGACAGCGGAACAGGCGGATGTGCGAGAAAGGCTCGGTTGCCGAAGCCGCCGATCTCCTCTGATCCGAAGAGCGCAAAGACAATAGTGCGTTTTGGGCGCGGACCGGTGGCGAGCAGGTGCGCGAGAGCCAGGACTGCAGTCGTACCGGAGGCATCGTCGTCCGCACCGTTGTAGACGGTGTCGGCCGTGGCAGTTGCGCTTTGGCCGAGATGATCAATGTGAGCCGTCAGAAGTATGACCTCGGAGGGCGTCGAACTGCCGCGAAGGATCCCGACCGCGTTCCAGGTTTCCTTGCGCGGGGTATCCTCAAATTTCGACAAGCGTTGTTGAAGTCGTTGAGGGAGAGGATTGGGCAGGGGGGATTTCTGGAGAAAGGTACTGTTGTCGCCGCCCGGCTCCAATCCGAGTGCCTGAAACTGCGATGCGGCAAAGAGCGCGGCGATGTGTTCATCGCGCGTAGCGGATCCCCGGCCATGTAACTCATCATCGGCCAGGAAGTTCATATCCGCACGAACTTCATCTTCAAGTAACGAAAAAGAAGATGCCGTTTTTGTCTTAGGTGAGTCGAATGAGTGAGCTGGCTTACCAGACGCGATCAAAACAACACAGACGAATGTGACGGTACCGAGAAGGTACAGGCGTTTGCTTGTGGGCATGGGGCAGATTATAGATGAGGTATGGCTGGCGAGAGGGAAGAGGTTGGACGCAAGTGGAGAAGGACGCGATGACTCGACGAAGTGGCAGAAATAGCTTTGGTGCGCTTGCTGCCGTCACCTTTGTGCTGTGGATTGTCTCGGGTTGCGGAGACTTCTTTGTACCGCCGAACAGTGGCGGTGGAGGAACCACCGGATCGAGTCGCATTTACGTTACAAACTCGTTGACGAACTCACTGTCCGGATTCACGATCGGTACCGGTACGCTCTCTGCTGTTCCAAACTCGCCGTTGGCGCTGGGGTATCCGCCAGTTGACGCGGTGGTCACTCCCGACAATGCTTTCGTCTATCTTGCAGGGCCGGGGGCGATCTATGTCTACACCATTAATTCCGACGGTTCGGTAACGGGAGCGAGTGGTGGAGCGGCCGTCGCGATCGTGAATGTGGTTTCGCTTGCAATCTCGCCGGATGGAAACTGGCTCTTTGGATTGGATAACACCACCACAGTGGTGGACGAGTTCAAGATCAACAAGTCGAACGGAACTTTGACGTCGGTTGCGGCGGTCCCGTATTCGGTATCCAATGCGGTGGTTTCTCCGAAGATGGTCAGGGTATCTCCTGCAGGCAATCTGGTATTTATCGCGCTTGGAACAGGTGGCGATATTGTATTTACGCTGAACACGACCACAGGGGACATGGTGAATAGTCAGCAGCTGACTCTTGCATCAAGCAAGACGAGTGACAATGCGCTGGCGATTGATAGCACGACCTCATACCTATATATCGCCAGGAGTGGTGACAACGGTGGCATAGCTGTGTATACGATCGGCGCAGGCGGGGTGCTGAACTCGATCGCCGGTTCGCCGTTCGGCTCAGGGCCGCAGCCGTTCTTCCTCGCGCTGGACTCGACGGGCAAGTTCCTGTACGCGGCGAACCGCACCGACGGAAATATCTACGGTTACGCGATTGGAAGCGGTTCAGCGTTGGTTCCTACGAGTGGATCACCCTATACAAGCGGTTCGCAGGTGAATTCGCTTGGCATCGATAAAAGCGGGAAATATCTACTGGCTGGTGCGTTCGGCGGCAGCCCCGATATTTCGATGTACAGCTTCGATGCGACAACGCCTGGCAAACTGAATTCTGTAACCAGTACAGCTTCCGGAACACAACCCGCCGGCGTAACAGCAGTTGCGCTCACGCACTGAGGCTGCACCAGGTATTGACTGCGGTAACTGCCCTGAATTTCGCGGTCGTGCCGCGACTAAGCTGCGTACGGACAGTAATATGGAAGAGGAGATTCTAAGGCTGCGGAGTTTGAAGCTAATCCCATCTTCCCGAAAGATCGACTGTCCTTTGTCCCTGCGCAACCTATTTGTCTCGATGCGAGGAGTCGTCGTAAGCATGTGGCTTGTGCTTGCGCTCCTCGGCTGCTCACGCCTGCGGCCCAAGCCTCCCGCGCAATATGTCTACGTGACCGCCAAGCAGACGTTTCTGCGTGACCGTGTGGCGGCAGTCTCGAACCGGACAGGGACAGTCGACAACGGCGACAAGCTCGAGGTGTTGGAGCGCGGCCGCCGCTTCCTCCGTGTGCAAACCGCCAAGGGCGAACAGGGATGGATTGATGAGAAGGCTGTTGCGAGCCAGGAGATCTTCGATCAGTTTGAGACGCTTAAGAAGCAACATCAAAATGACCCCTCGGTTGCTAACGCCGTGGTGCGAGACGATGTTTACCTGCATTCCAGTCCGGGACGAGACACTGACCGGCTATTTCGGCTCGGAGAAGGGGAGAAGTTGAAGTTGCTGCGGAGAGCGACTCTTCCAAAGCCTCTTCCCGCGGGCCAGCGTGCTCCGAAGCCTGTACCCGCACCAGCCGTGGCTGGAAAACCATCTTCAATTGCCGGTGGGGAAGCCGCAAAACAACTAGAGAGCGAACAGCCTCCGCCAGCGATGGAAGATTGGTGGCTGGTGCGCGACTCAAAGGGCGACGCTGGCTGGTTGTATAGCCGCATGATGGACGTCGATGTGCCGGATGCGATTACGCGCTACTCCGAAGGTCAGCGCATCGTCGGCGCCTATATTTTGACGACCGTGAATGACCCTGAAGCACCCCAGGATGACAAGAACGTCCCCATCTACGTGACCGTCCTGAGCCCTTTCAAGGCCGGGCTGCCTTACGACTTCGACCAGGTTCGCGTGTTCACCTGGAACGTGAAGAAGCATCGATACGAGACGGGCTTTCGCGAGAGAAATATTGAAGGATATCTGCCGGTCGAGATTAAGATGGCAACTGATCCCAACGGGAAGTCTCCCGGGTCGATGGCCGAGGCCCCAACCTTCAGTTATCGTGTTCTCTCTGCAGACGGGCCAGTGGTTATTCCCGATCCCGTGACAGGTGCGATCGTTCCGGGTAAGACCAATCTGAAGACCTATCGCCTGGAAGGCAATTTGCTCCGGCGTGTAGTCGCGACGGGCGAGACAGCTCCGCAAGACGCCCATCCGCAGCTGGTTGCGGAGAAAAAGAAGAAGGCGGAGTCCAAAAAGAAGCGGCGTTAGCGACCCGCGTAAAAGTCGGCGATCGCATTGACCACAATTTCCTGCTCGTCATTCCGAAGCTCGGGATAGATCGGAAGGGCCAGAACCTCGTGGGCGGCCTGTTCGCTGATAGGGAAGTCTCCTTGCACGTAGCCAAGTCCCTTGAGGCTGGTTTGCAAGTGCAAAGGGAGCGGGTAGTAGATCTCGCTTCCGATCTTTCGGTCTGCGAGGTATTCCCGAAGGGCGTCGCGGCGGGGAGCGCGGATGACGTATTGGTGGAAGACAGGCGTGGCACGCGGGTCTGTAATAGGAAGCACGACGCCATCGGTTGTCGAAGCCGCGGCCAGGCGGGCTGTGTTGAAAAGCTCATCGTAGTGGCCCGCAAGTGCGCGACGGTCTTCATTCCATTTGGGCAAGTAGCGAAGCTTTACTTCCAGGACGGCGGCCTGAATGGAGTCCAGGCGGCAGTTCCAGCCAACCTCATCGTGGAAGTAGCGGCGGCGCATGCCGTGACCGCGCAGCATGCGCGCGCGTTCGTCGAACTCCGCTGAGAGCGTTGTGAGCAGACCTGCGTCCCCGAAAGCACTCAGGTTTTTGGTTGGGTAGAAGCTGAAAGCCGCGAGGTCTCCCAAAGCACCTGCAGGAATTTTCCGCCATTCGGCCCCAAAAGCCTGTGCCGCGTCTTCAATAAGCAACAGGCCATATTCCTGCTTAAGTGCACTGAAGGCGTCCCAATCCGCACATTGGCCGTAGAGATGAACTGGAAGGACGGCCTTGATTTTTGAGCCGCGATGGGAACGGACCACCTGCTGGACGGATTCGGCGGAGAGATTGAAGGTGGCCGGATCGATGTCGGCGAGAAGCGGCTGGGCTCCGCAGCGCAGAATCGAACTAACAGTTGCGAAAAAGCTGAAAGGAGTAGTGATAACGGCGTCGCCCGGGCCGATTCCGGCGGCCGCCATGGCCAGCCAAAGGGCGTCAGTTCCGCTGGCGCAGCCTACGGCGTGAGGTACTTCCAAGGCCAACGAGCATGCGCTTTCGAACGAATCCACGGCGGGGCCGAGGATGAATCGCTGCGATGAGCAGACCTGTTCGATGGCCGCAAGGACTTCCTCCCGGATCTCGGCAAACTGACGGGAGAAATCGAGCATCTGAACGGGCTGAAGGACTTCAGGCATATTTTCATGGTAAATCGAACCACGGCAGCGGTGGTGGAGTCCCATCCGGGTCCTGCTGCGTCTAACTACTCATTACGGGAGTTCGCTGCAACGCTGCGAGTTGAAAATTGAAGTAGATACTCGTATTGTTGACCTCTTGGCTTCAGACTCGGCGATCAGTTGCTGAGTGTTCGACTGAAGTTCGTGGAGTACGGCGGGATCTTTCAACTTTTGAAGCGATTTTCAGCTAAGGAGATCGGCACCATGGACTCAAAGCCGGCACAGAATATTCAGGATACGTTTCTTAACACGGTGCGGAAGGACAAGAGCCCGATCACTATCTACCTGGTGAGCGGTGTCAAATTGACCGGAAAGATCCGCTCGTTCGATAAGTATTCGGTTCTGCTGGAAAACAATAGTCAGGAGCAGCTGATCTTCAAACATGCGATTTCGACCGTTGTGAGCGGACGCATGGGAGGGATGCATGGCGAGGTGAAGAGTGATCTTCGCACTTCTGCTCCGACACAGACTGCGGCCGTAGGAGCGCCTGCGCATGCAGCTGAAGTGGCAGGAACACCTGTTCGCTGATCTGCTCGTGGCAAGGAAATTCTCTGGGCGACTCATGAAGAGACTCGTGAAGGTGCGCGGACAACTCTTGTGAAGACGTCGAAGCCTGCAAAACAAAGCTTGGTTGAGGCGCATACCTTAGCCACTGGCGAGAGCCTCGTCCTTAATCGCCACCACATTGAACGCGCAGTTCTGGTGGCGGTCGAGTTCACTGCTGGGCGCAGAAAAATGACTACCGCTGCTGTGCAGGCGCGGAAGGCTGCCGCTGTTCTTGCCGCTGGGGGAACGGTCGATGACGCGTCGGCGGAAGACATTCAGACGGGGTTGAAGCCGGATTTTGTTCCGCAGAACGCGGATCTGGACTTCGAAGCATCTCTAGCTGAATTTGAGGAACTGGCGCGAAGTGCTGGTGCCGAGATTGCCGCTACTCTCGTTCAACGGCGTCCGAGGCCGGATGCGGCGACGCTAGTCGGTCAGGGCAAACTGGAAGAAATCGCCGGCGTAGCCGCGTCGACCGATGCGGATCTCGTTCTCTTCGACCACGACCTGACACCATCGCAACTTCGCAATCTTGAGGCGAAGCTCGAGAGGAGAGTGATCGATCGGACGCAGCTGATCCTGGACATCTTCGCGCGTCACGCCCGCACACGAGAAGGCCAACTCCAAGTCGAGCTTGCTCAGTTGGAATATCAGCTTCCGCGGCTGGCCGGACGAGGCAAAGCGATGAGTCAACTCGGCGGCGGCATCGGTACTCGCGGGCCCGGTGAGACGCAGCTCGAGACGGACCGCCGCAAGATCAATCTGCGGATCGACCATGTCAAGGAGCAACTTGAGTCCGTTCGGCGAATCCGGCGGCAACAACGCCAGAGAAGAGAGGCTGTTCCTGTGCCTGTCGTGGCTCTGGTCGGATACACAAACGCAGGCAAAAGCACTCTATTCAACGCGCTCACTGAGGCCGGAGTGCTCGAGTCGTCGAGGATGTTTGCCACCCTCGACCCCAAGTTGCGTCAGTTGAAGCTGCCGTCGCGCCGCAAGATTCTTCTCTCTGATACGGTTGGGTTCATACGAAATCTTCCTCACACGCTGGTGACCAGCTTTCGAGCCACGCTAGAAGAGGTTGAGCGAGCTGAGTTGCTGCTGCATGTACGGGATGCATCGAGTCCGATGCTTGATGAGCAAAAGGCGCAGGTTGAAAAGGTGCTTGGGGAACTGGACGTTTCGGAGAAGCCCGTCATCGAAGTGATGAACAAGATCGACCTGGTGAGCCAGGACGAACGGGCGCTGCTTTCCGGGAGCGGTCGCGTACTGACGTCAGGATTGAGTCATCAAGGGTTGGAGAAACTGCTGGAAGCGATCGATTCGCACCTCATCGCCGATCCTGTTATCGAGATGGAACTGCGGCTTCCCCAGTCGGAGGGCGCTATTCTTGCAGCGCTCGAGGCGGGAGCAATTTTAAGCGAAAAGGAGTTTTCCGGGAATCTGGTGTATGTGTCCGCTCGCGGGCCCACTTCGCTGCTCACTCGATTCCGCAGGTTTCAGATGCGTGGAAGTGGTGGTCCGGGCGGTTCACTCAAGCACGCTTAACTAGCATAGGCCGCCTGATGGGGAGCGGAGGTGGTGTCCCCGATCACGCGACCTATGTGACCCAGAGAATAGGGTCCGGGTGGTATCTACAAGTCTACGATTTTCGGAAGGAAAGTCAAAGATTTGATGAGGTGAACCGGCGTTCGAAGATCGGCCATTATGTGCGTTTATCGAAAAGCTAAGGTTTGACACTCGCTCCAACGCTTTGCTAAAACTAGGTGTACCGCAAACTGTAAACAAGCCTGACCGAATCGCTTTGAATCCAAGATACTGCCGCTTGCGCGGCTGAAGGCACAAATCGGCGTGGCTGGCCGAATCCCTACATGGACCAGATACTTAATCAACTCGGTGGACTTGTGCTCGGCTCAGTGCCGACGATGATCCTCTTCATTCTTCTTGTCGTTACTTACGGAGTGCTGGTTCGTCGCCCTCTGGAGCGAGTCCTTGCCGAGCGTCGAGCGAGGACCATTGGTGCTGTCGAGCAGGCGAAAGGCGCGATCGCCGCAGCAGAGGCGGAAACATCTTCTTACGAAGAGAAGCTTCGCCGGGCACAAGCTCGAGCTCTACGAGGCGCGCGAACTCAAATTGAAACAGTGGAATGCGGAGCGTGAAGCTGCGCTTGAGCAAGTCCGGCAGACGACGCAGGAGCGCATTCGTGCGGCCCGGCAGGGGATTGACCAGAGCGTTGTCGACGCGCGGACGCAGATCGAAAGTGTCAGCGGAGAGTTGAGCTCGCGTGTGCTTGCCGCAGTTCTGCCCGCTGGGGTCTCTGCAACGGAGGCTGCGCGGTGAGATCGTTTCAGATAGCTCTCAAGAAAATCTTCCCCGCGATTGCGATGGTTGCGATTTTGTTTGCAGTCACTCCTCGCTTGAGGGCGGTTGAACCGAATTCGGCAGTTGCGCAGAGCAACGAGACTGCGCGGGAAGCAAGCGAGGCAGAAAAGCACGAAGAGGACGAAACAGACGCGTTTCGGCACTCGGCGGCCGTGAAATCGATCGGCGCCAAGTTGGGGATGAATCCAGAGCAGGCTGCGACAGCATTCACGGTGCTCAATTTCGTCGTGCTGGTTCTTCTTGTGGGTTGGTTTCTCGTCAAATCGCTCCCAAAAACCTTCCGTGGCCGCAACGATGCCATCCAGAAGCATTTGACTGATGCAAGGGCTGCTACGGAGGCGGCGAATACGCGCTTGAACAGCGTTGAAGAGCGTCTCGGCAAGCTGGACGCACAGATTGCGGGTATGCGGGTTCAGGCCGAGAAGGATTCGGCGCGCGAGGAGCAGCGGATCAAGGTCTCAGTTGAAGAAGAGAAGAAGAAGATTCTTCAGACTGCAGAGCAGGAGATCGCGGCTGCGACGGCTCAGGCGAGACGCCAAATTCAGCAATATGCTGCCGATCTCGCAATCGATCAGGCGGCAAAGAAACTGGTTGTTTCGGCAGAGACCGATCGGCTGCTTGTGCAGGAGTTCGCGCGCAGGATAGCTGGCGAAGGCGCTAAGGAGGGACACAACTAATGTCCGCGATTGCGCTTCGTTATGCCCAGGCATTTTCGTCCGTGGTGACATCCAAGAAGCTCGACACGAACGCCGCGCAGCAGCAGCTAAAGGATTTTGCCGATACTTTTCAAGGCAGTCACGAGCTTCGCGATGTACTCACGAATCCTGCGATTCCAAGCGAGCAGAAGTTGAGAGTGCTCGATGGCATTGCCGCAAAGCTCAGCATGTTGCCGCAGGTTCGAAATTTCATCGCGGTCATCATGGATCGACAACGGCTTGGAGATCTGGCAGAGATCGTGGCCGAGTACCATGCCGTGACCAGTGAGCAGTCCGGTATGGCAGAAGCAGAGATTACGAGCGCTCACGTGCTCAACGATGCGGACCGTATCGCATTGGAGGCCAACGTGGCGAAGATAGCCGGTGGCCAAATTCGTGCGACATACCGCGAGGACCCCGCATTGTTAGGGGGTGTAATTGTGCGGATCGGATCGACAATCTATGACGGCTCTATCCGCTCGCAGTTGCAGCAGCTTAGACAAAGGCTTGCCAGCGCGTAACATGTTCCACAGCGCGCACCCAGTTTCAGAACAAGATTGATACGAAGTACCGCAGAAGGAAGACATGGCACAGATCAACGCAAGTGAGATAACAGAGCTGCTTCGTCAGCAGATCGAGAACTACGAGCAGAAGATTCAGGTCGACGAGGTCGGCACGATCATCTCTCTCGGCGACGGTATTGCGCGCGTACACGGCCTAGACAAGGTTATGGCTGGCGAACTTATTGAGTTCCCACACAATGTGGCCGGTCTTGCGATGAATCTGGACGAAGACCAGGTGGGTGCCGTGCTGCTGGGCGACTACACAGAGCTGAAGGAAGGCGACCAGGTAAAGCGTACCGGACGCATCATGTCAGTTCCCGTCGGCGATGCGATGATTGGCCGTGTGGTTAACGCGCTTGGGTCAGCCCATCGACGACAAAGGACCGATCAATACTGACAAGTTTCTCCCGGTGGAGCGCCTTGCCCCCGGTGTTATTGCACGTCAATCCGTGCGTGAGCCGATGGCCACCGGAATCAAGGCCATCGATACGATGATCCCGATCGGACGCGGACAGCGTGAGCTGATCATCGGCGACCGCCAGACCGGCAAGACCGCCATTGCGCTCGACACCATCATTAACTCGGCGAAGAACGATCTAATCTGCATCTACTGCGCCATCGGCCAGAAGCGCTCATCGGTTGCGCAGGTTGTGCAGACTCTTGAAGAGAAAGGTGCGCTGGCGTATACCATCATTGTTGCGGCCACGGCCTCAGAGCCCGCGCCGATGCAGTACCTGGCTCCGTTTGCCGCTACTGCTATCGGCGAATACTTCCGCGACAACGGCAAGCACGCGCTAGTGATCTACGACGACCTCTCCAAGCACGCGGCTTCGTACCGTGAGATTTCGTTGCTGCTCCGCCGTCCTCCGGGACGCGAAGCCTATCCGGGCGACGTCTTTTACCTCCACTCTCGTCTACTTGAGCGCAGCTCGAAGCTCTCGAACGAGTTGGGTGGTGGTTCGCTCACAGCGCTTCCGATCATCGAGACCCAGGCGGGCGACGTTTCGGCGTACATTCCGACCAACGTCATCTCGATCACCGATGGTCAGATCTTCCTTGAAACCGATCTTTTCAACTCCGGTGTTCGTCCAGCCGTAAACGTTGGTCTTTCGGTCTCGCGTGTAGGCTTCTCGGCTGCTGTCAAGGCGACCAAGCAGGTCGGCGCGACTCTGAAACTTGACCTCGCTCAGTATCGCGAGCTTGCGGCATTCTCGCAGTTTGGCTCCGACCTTGATCCGGTAACGCAGCGTCAGCTCAACCGAGGCCAGCGCTTGACCGAACTTTTGAAACAGCCGCAGTTCCAGCCGCTTCCGTTCGAGAAACAGGTGGCAATCATCTTCGCCGGAACAAATGGTCTGCTGGACGATGTCGCGGTCTCTGATTTGCGTGCCTTTGAGGATGGTCTCTATCCGTACCTTGAGTCCTCGGGCTCGGTGCTGGCTGATATCGTCTCCAAGAAGCAGCTCGACGACGACATCAAGGGCCGCCTGACGCAGGCAATCAACGACTACAAGGCGAACTTCCTGGCGCAGCGCAAAGAGAAAGAGGCGGCTGCGGCCAAGTAAATCATGGCAAACGTACTCGATCTACGGCGTCGCATCCGCAGCGTGAAGAACACGCGCCAGATCACCAAGGCCATGAAGATGGTCGCGGCGGCGAAGTTGCGTCGTGCGCAGGAACGTGCACTGCTGGCCCGGCCTTACGCGCGGATGCTCACTAATGTCCTTGAGTCTCTCGTGCGCCGAACGGACATGTACAACGATGAGTCGGGCGAGGTTATGCATCCCTTGCTCGAGGAGCGCGAGGAGAAGAACGTCCTTGTTGTTTTCATCGCAGGCGACAAGGGCTTTGCGGGCGCGTTCAACTCAAACATCGTCAAGGCAGGCCAGAATTTCATAAATAATCGGATTGCGCAGGGGAAGACGGTCGACATGGAGTTGATCGGTCGCAAAGCTGTCGCGCATGTGGGCAAGCGATTTCCTCTCGCCGTCTACGAAAAGAAGACGGAGCACTACGACAACGACCTGGCAACTCACTATGAGACAGTGCGTCACCGTGCACAGCCGGTTGAAGTAGCTGCGACACACGCTGATCTTCTACATAACTTCGACATTGAGAAGGTCAACGACATCGCTCACTCGATCATCGAGCGCTACTCGCGCGCCGAGATCGATTCGGTTTACCTGGTCTACAACGAGTTCAAATCGGTCATCGCTCAGCGCGTCGTGGTCGAAAAGCTGCTTCCCATCCGTAAGCTTGGCTCGCCCGAGATTACGGCGGCAGAGGAGATGACGGAAGAGCAGAGGGAAGCGATGGCGCATGCGGCTTTATCGTCCGGCGTCAGCGCCAATGTGCTGGAGGAATCCGTTATCGAGGCAGAAGCACAGAAGTTTGGAACGGCAGATGTTGACTATATCTTCGATCAGCCTCCTGCTCGACTGTTCCGTCACCTGATGCCACGTTACGTTACGACCCAGATCTTCCATGCGTTGCTGGAGTCGGTAGCCGCTGAGCATGCAGCCCGCATGACCGCAATGGATGCAGCTACCAATAATGCCGGCGATATGATCGATGCGCTTTCGCTCACCATGAACCGCGTCCGTCAGGCGGCCATTACTAAAGAAATTATTGAGATTGTGAGCGGCGCGGCCGCTCTTTAGAGAAAGAGACCTATGGCAGAGAACATTGGCAAAGTAATTTCAATCAGCGGCCCGGCCGTCGACATTCAGTTTGAAGAGTCGAAGATGCCGGCCATCTACCAGGCCGTCCGCATCGTCAGCGAAGGCTTCAACGTTCCAGCTCCTATGGATGTCGTGGTTGAGGTACAGCAGCACCTGGGCGAAGGACGCGTGCGCTGCATCGCGATGGTTGCGACTGAAGGTCTGGTGCGCGGCATGAAGGCCATCGATACAGGCGCTCCGATTACGGTTCCCGTGGGACGCGAGACTCTGGGACGCGTGCTGAACGTGCTTGGCGAGCCCGTCGACGAACTGGGCCCAGTGAACGCCAAGAAACGCATGCCTATTCATCGCTCTGCCCCAGCGTTCGATGAGCAGTCGACGAGCGAAGAGATGTTCGAGACTGGCATCAAGGTCATCGACTTGATCCAGCCGTTCTTGAAGGGTGGAAAGATCGGCCTGTTTGGCGGCGCCGGCGTTGGTAAGACCGTCGTCATCCAGGAGCTGATCAACAACGTTGCGTCGAAGCATGGCGGCTTCTCGGTGTTCGCCGGAGTCGGCGAGCGCACCCGCGAGGGCAACGACCTCTGGCACGAGTTCCAGGAGTCGGGCGTTATCGATCCCAAGGACTTCACCAAGTCCAAGGCTGCGTTGATCTACGGCCAGATGACCGAGCCCCCAGGAGCGCGTCTGCGCGTGGCGCTGACCGGTCTGACCGTCGCTGAGAACTTCCGCGACGAAGAAGGCGCCGATACGCTGCTTTTCATCGACAACATCTTCCGCTTCACGCAGGCGGGTTCCGAGGTTTCGACGCTGCTTGGCCGTATGCCTTCGGCCGTCGGTTACCAGCCGAACCTTGCGACTGAGATGGGCGAGTTGCAGGAGCGCATCACTTCGACGAAGAAGGGTTCGGTCACATCGGTGCAGGCTGTATATGTTCCTGCCGACGACCTTACGGATCCGGCTCCGGCGACGACCTTTGCTCACCTGGATGCGACGACCGTGTTGTCGCGTCCGCTGTCGGAGCTCGGTATCTATCCGGCCGTTGATCCGCTGGCTTCGACGTCCCGTATTCTTTCGCCCCGAGTTGTCGGCCAGGAGCACTACGACGTTGCTCAGGGCGTGAAGAAGATTTTGCAGCGCTACAAGGACCTGCAGGACATCATTGCGATTCTTGGCATCGACGAGCTTTCGGAAGACGACAAGATCACTGTCGCTCGCGCCCGCAAGGTGCAGCGCTTCCTGTCGCAGCCGTTCCATGTGGCCGAGATCTTTACCGGTATTCCGGGCGCCTACGTGAAGGTCGAGGACACGATCCGCTCCTTCAAGGAGATCATCGAGGGCAAGCATGACGATATTCCTGAGCAGGCCTTCTACCTGAAGGGCGGCATCGAGGACGTGCTGGCCGCAGCCGAGAAGCTGAAGCAGACGGCATAACGATGGCAGAGACGACATCCAATTCGGGTCTGTTGATGGTGCGACTGGTAACGCCGGATCGCGTCCTGTTGGACGCGACGGCGGAGGCGGTGGAACTGCCGTCGATGTCGGGCTATCTCGAAGCCCTGTACGGCCATGCGCCGCTGCTGGCTGAGCTTGGCGCGGGCGAGGTTCGTCTGCACGGCGGAACATCGGGCGACCAGAAGTTTTTCGTCGCCTGGGGCTTTGTTGAGGTGCTTCCGGAGCGGGTCACAATTCTCGCTGAGACGGCGCTGCATCCGAACGAGATCAATGTGGCCGATGCCAAGCAGGAACTGGCTGAGGGTGAGAAGCTGTGGAACGAGGCGGGCGACGACGGTTCAAAGTACGACGAGGCCAACGCCATCACCCGGCAGGCAGAGGAGAAGATCGCCTCAGCCGAGGGTCGCAGCACCTAAAATTTCCCTGTAGTCCAACCTATGAGAGCCGCTCGAGTCGAGCGGCTTCTTTTTTGGGGGGCCCTCCCCCCTCCCTATCCTTTTCGGACAAGGTGCAGATTCGATAAGGTTTAGCACTATGTCGCGTCAGTAAAATAATGATAGGTAATGACTTATGTACAAAAATATTGAAAATACATGGGTTAGTCCAAGCAATAAGAAAGCCCCGCTGAATGGCGGGGCTTTCTTATTACTGATACCAGTTTAGCTTTCTGAAGCGAATTAATCGGCGCTTTTCGGAGCTTTATTTTTAGCTGTAAGTTACTTATATTACGAAGCTTATCTGCGACGGCCGTTTTTGAGGGGATTGACAGACGGGCTTTCTTAACCCGGGGTCTCTCCTCGACTAGGAGGCCTTCTTTGCTTTTGAGGTTGTTGCCGGGGCTTCGGCAGCGGCTGCCTCGGCCTGCTGGCGCAGGGCGTGGATGACGACGCGGAGCATCTCTTCTTCCGGAGCCGGTTTTCCAGTCCAGATCTCGAATTGCCGGGCTCCCTGCTGGACGAACATTTCGACTCCGGTGATGAAGGGAATGCCCAGCTGGCGAGCCTGACGGATGAGCGGTGTCTCGATGGGGTTGTAGACGAGGTCGAAGACGAGCTTTGTATTCAGGTCCTTGGCATCGAGTAAAGGAGAGCCCTTTTGACCAGCCATCCCGATGGGGGTGGCATTGATAATGACGTCGAAGGGGGTCTTTGCGACGGCATCCTTCTTGATCGTCTTCGAACCGGACTGACGCGCGAGTTTCTGCGCGGTCTCAGGTGTCCGGTTGAGGATGAAGACTTCAGCTCCCTTGTCTCGCAGGCCGAAGACGGCGGCGCGAGCGGCTCCGCCAGCACCGAGGACGAGGGCCTTTGCTCCGCGAAGCGACATGCGTTTTTCGAGAGGGCCTACAATTCCGGCGACGTCGGTATTGAAGCCATAGAGCTTGCCGTCCTGGGCGCGCAGGACGGTGTTGCAGGCGCCGATCTTGGCCGAGAGGGGGTCGGTGTTCTCGAGGTGCTCCATGATCTCCTGCTTGTGCGGCATCGTGATGCTGAGACCCTGGATGGGAATCTCCTGCACAAGTTTCAGGAGGTCGTTGACCTTGTTGGCCTGGAGCGCGAGATAGACGGCATTGACGGTTTCGCGACGGAAGGCGGTGTTCATCATGACGGGCGAGAGGGAGCTCTTGATGGGGTTCCCAGCGACTCCGTATACCTTGGTGGCGGCGTCGACCTGGTCGATGCGGTAGGTCTCAATCAACGTGCGCGCGGCAATCTGGCCGGGGCCGGTCTCCTCGCCGTGTGTGGCGGCGGCGAAGGTGAAGGCGGAGCCGGCGCGAAGGCCGAGTACGCGGGAGATAATTCCGGCGTCGCCCATACAAATTCCTACGATGTTGGCGTTCTCGTTCATGCGCTCGATAAAGCGCATGAGGGTGACGTTGTCGGCGAGATGCTTTGCGGTTGGGACGATCTTGACGAAGTCGGGCTGGAAGGGTTCGATTCGCTCGTAGACCTTCTCGAGGTCCTTGGTGGCGGTGAAGTCGTGATGGCTGATGATGATGCCCACGCCGGTGTCGCGGAGTTTCTGGAGCTCGCCTTTTTTGAGGGACTCGGCGGACTCGAGTTCGAGATCGACGAGATGAAAGCCGGAGTGTGCGGCCTTGGTGAGGACCTCCATCTCGGCAGCGAGAGATCCGGAAAACTTGCCTCCGTTGGCGGCGCGACGACAGGTGGCGATGCCGGTGGCGGCGGTGTTATCGGCGAAGAACTGTTTGATCTTCGGCAGGGCGTTGAGTGGCTTTTCGAGATAGTCCAAGCGGAATTCGACGAAGGGACTCTCTTTGACGACGGCGGTCGCCTTTTCGATCATTTCGGCGGCGGAGGAGCCAATGATGGCTACGCAGACCTTGCCGATGCGGGTACGCAGAAGTTGTGTTGCTGCTGTTGGAGTGGGCACGTTCGCTCTCATGTCTACAATCGGGGTATCTTACAGTTCCCTGATTACTGATGCAAATATCGTTGAAAAAGAGGCGTTTATCGCCCGGTTAAATTGCAAAAAGTTGCCTAGAGAGAGACGTGTGACGGGGCCAAAGGTTACCGGCAGAACAGAGAGGGAGCTTTAGAATGAGGCAACTATGGCGGAATTGGATGTAGTGAGGGTCGCGGGGTGGGAGGGGCTTGGGTGGCTGCGGCATGGATTCAGCACGCGGGCGGGTGGGGTTACAAGGGTCTACGGCGGCGAAACCCTGAATGTTGGGTGGACCAAAGAGGATGATCCAGCAAATGTCACAGAGAATCGCAGGCGCCTGGTTAGTGCTGTGGCGGGGCAGGGGCGGCCGATGCGGCTGGTGACAGTACGGCAGGTGCATTCCGGAGTAGTGCGGGTTGTAGGAGCAGCAGACAGGGCCCTGGAGGGTGAGTTGGAGACACCGGAGGGCAAGGCGGTTCTGGAAGGCGATGGACTGGTCACGAACGTATCTGGGGTATTGCTGGGAGTAGGCACGGCGGATTGCGTACCAGTGTTAGTAGTGGATCGGCAACGGCGTGCGGTGGGAGCTTTCCATGCCGGCTGGCGGGGAACGGTGGCTCGCATCGTGGAGGAGGGAGTGGCGGCGATGCGCCGAGAGTATGGCTCACGGGACGAAGACCTTGTGGCGGCTGTGGGGCCGAGCATCGGCGCATGCTGCTACGCGGTGGGTGATGAAGTGCGGGAGAAGTTTGCCGCGGAGTTTCGGTATGGAGAAGAGTTGTTTCGTACGAAGGGTAGTGAACAGTACGTCGATCTTTGGGAGGCGAATCGGCGGCAGTTGTTGGATGCGGGGTTAGCGGCAGAGAGGATTGCGGTGGTGGGGGAGTGTACGGGATGCGCGAAGGATTCTAGCGGAGAGCGTAGATATTTTTCGCACAGGATGGAACAAGGCACTGCAGGGCGGATGCTGAATGTGGTGGGAATCGCCGAATAGAAGCGTATACTTGAGACCGATTGGTCTTTAAAGGGTGAGCCACTATGAATAAAGGTGAGGAGACGCGCCAGAGGATTATTGCTGCGGCGGCCCCTATCTTCAATAAGCAGGGATATGCAGGTTGCGCGCTCAGCGACATTATGGCTGCGACCGGGCTAGAGAAGGGTGGGATCTACCGGCACTTTGAGAGCAAGGAGGAGATTGCGGCCGAGGCGTTTGACTATGCGTGGACGATTTCAATGGCCTTGCGGCGGCAGGGAATGGAGGAGATTCCGAACCACGTCGATCGATTGAAGAAGCACATTGCGGCGTTCGTCTCACGCTCGACAATTCCTGGCGGATGCCCTCTGCTGAATACAGGAGTGGACTCGGACAATGGGAATCCCATACTTCGGGAGCGGGTGCAGAAGGCCCTGAGGGGATGGGAGAAGATGCTACGGACGACGCTCACGGATGGGATTGCGGCGGGGACGGTTCGCGAGGATGTGGATGCGGACAAGGTAGCCAGGCTGATTATCTCGGGCCTTGAGGGGGGGATGCTGGTGAGCCGGATTGAGAAGAATGATCAGGCGCTTCGGTATGCGATGGAGCATCTGGATTCCTATTTGGAGCGCGAGGTGAGGGCTCGGGCTTCAAAACGGTAACTTCCCAGAGGAACTTGAGCAGCGGTTGAATCGTTCAGTAGCGGGTACACATCTTGATAAGAGACCGATTGGTCTTTTATAGAGCCTGCTGAAAGGTTCTTGCCGGGAGGTGTTCCGCGCCATGGGAGCTGTTCAGGTACTGGTTGAGCCGAAGGCAGCTGTTGCGCGGCGCGAGGTGAATCCGTGGGTAGTGGCGTTGACGGTGACGTTGGCGACATTCATGGAGTTGCTGGATACGTCGATTGCGAATGTCTCGCTGCCTCACATTGCGGGAGGTCTAGGACGAAGCTTCGACGAGGTTACGTGGATCCTGACGACATATCTGGTGGCGAATGCAGTTGTGCTGCCGATGAGCGCGTGGCTGAGTCGAGTGTTTGGACGGAAGAACTATTACATGGCGTGCGTGGCGCTGTTCACGTTGACGTCGTTCTTCTGCGGAATTGCTCCAACGCTTGGCGTGATGCTGGTTAGCCGCGTGTTGCAGGGTATTGGTGGGGGCGGCCTGGCTCCGGTGGAGCAGGCGATTCTGATCGATACGTTTCCGCCCGCTAAGCGTGCGTCGGCGTTTGCGCTGTATACGGTGGCGATTGTGACGGCGCCTGCGATTGGCCCAGTGCTGGGTGGATGGATTACGGACAATTATGACTGGCGCTGGGTGTTTCTAATTAACATTCCGATTGGCCTGCTGTCGTTGTTTTTGACGAATCGATTTGTCCACGATCCTCCTGCGTTCAAGGAGGAGAGGGAGAGCGCGAGGATTGGTGGCCGGTTGAAGATCGATGGGGTCGGGATCGGGTTGATCGCGTTGGGATCTGCGGCGCTGGAGATCATGCTGGACCGCGGGCAGATCGACGATTGGTTTGGCAGCAGCTTTATCTGCTGGTTGTTTGTGATCGCGATTGTTTGCTTTGGTGTGGCGATCTATTGGGAGTTGAAGGTAGACGATCCAATTATTGAGCTGCGGCTGTTGCGGCACGGGAATTTCGCGATTGCGTCGGTCTTTTATTTTGTGTTTGGGTTTGGTTTGTTTGCGACGACGACGATGATTCCGCAGATACTGCAGTCGCTGTATGGATACAGGGCGATTGATGCAGGCCTGGTGCTTGGGCCGGGGGCGTTTGTGATTACACTTCTCGCGCCCGTGGGGGCACAGCTGGTTCAGCGCGGTATCGTGCATCCAAAGACCCTGCTATTGATCAGCCTGTCGACGGTGTCCGCGTCGATGATTTATTACAGTGGGCTGACTTTGCAGACGGACTATGCACACTATGCGCTGGCGCGTGCGTTTCAAGGGCTTGGATATGCGTTCTTCTTTGTGCCGCTGAGCGTTGTGGCCTACTCGCAGCTGAAGCCGAATGAGAATAATCGGGCGTCGAGTTTGACGAACCTGTTTCGCAACTGGGGAGGTAGTTTCGGGATCTCGTTTGCTACTACTCTGAGCGAGCGGAGGCAGAGCTTTCATCAATCGGTGATGTCGGCGAATCTGCCTGCTTCGGGAGCGTGGCTACAGGAGTCGATTCGGCAAACGACGAACTATCTGATGAGCCAGGGGTACTCGCACGCGGACGCGGCCAAGGCCGCTTATCTGAGGTACTACGAACAACTGGGTGCTCAGACGAGGCTGCTTGGGTTTATGGATGTGTTTCGCACGATTGGCTGGCTAACGCTGGCGGTGACGCCGCTGGTGTTTCTGATCACGCGCTTTCAGGCGGCTAAGGGTGGGGCCTCGGCGAATCACTGATTAATGATTGCCGAGGCGCGGTTTAGTTCGCGGGGAGTTGCTTGAGGTAAGCGATGAGGTTGCGGCGCTCGTCAGGCTTTCTAACGGCGAACTCCATATCGTTGCCGGGAACGAAGGTGTCGGGGTCGGCGAGCCAGCGTTCGAGCGAATCGTCGTTCCAGGTGATGTGAGCTTTCTTGAGAGCTCCGGAGTAGGAGAACTGCGGGACTGATCCAGCAGCGCGACCGTAGATTCCCGCGAGCCGCGGGCCTTCACGGTTTTGCTCGATGGCATGGCAGCCGACGCAGCGTTTTTCAAAGACGAATTTGCCTTGAGCAGCGTCGCCCGGCGTCGATGACGAGGTTGAGGGCGAGCTTGCGGCTTCGGCGGGCGACGCTCCGCGCGCCCATGCCTGGAGAGTCTTCACGTCTGTGTCGGTGATGCGTGCGTTCCAGTGGATGAGTCGATACTGCGGGAGAGGCATGGAACGGGTGCGGGTCTGCTGGACGATCTCGGCGATGAGAGCCTCGCGCTTGTCGGGGGTCAGCTCTTCCCAGTGAGAGAGGTTCATGTGCTGGCGGCCTTTGAGGATGTCGCGCTCCATGAGCCACGAACCGGGGGCGAGGTTACCGTACCAGGGGACGTGGGTCGATTCGGAGTGGCAGTCGGCGCATTTCTGTACCAGCACGCCTCGTGCGTCTGGGGGAATGGATGAGATGTTTCCTAACGGAGACGCACTCGTTCGGGAAGCCCGAAGGTGCGCGTCTCCAAAGGGATGAACCAAGGCAAGTGCAAGCGAACTCATGACAGCAATCCAAACAAAAAAAGTAATCCGCATGACTTTCATAAGTTGTCTGCCAGGGTGGAATCGACGACTGCGAGATGGCCCTGTTTTGGAACGAATCGAACGTTGGTGACGCCAAGGACGCTTTTCAGATGTCCAGCAGGAACGACCATGGGGCCTGGGTTGGCGGCTTTCCCGGGTGCGGGTTGGGGGAACGCCGTGGAGGCTGCGGTATGAAAGGCAACCTTGCCCTCGACCTTCTGGACGATCTGGTGGATGTGGCCGTTGAGGACGGTGACGGAGCCAAATCGCTTGAGGTAGGAGAGGGCTTCAGCGCCATCCTGCGTGCCCCAGCCCCAATCCGGATAGACCATCCAGAGCGGAATGTGCGCGAAGACGACGATGGGAGTGGATGCAGAGAGAGAGGCGAGGTCCTGCTTGAGCCAGCTGAGTTGCTCGGCGCCGAGCTTGCCCATTGCGTCGATCTGGACGACGTTGTTGAGGCCGATGAAGTGAACGCCCTTGTGGTTGAAGCTGTACCAGCCGTTGCCTTTGGTGCCTTTGCCGAAGCGTTCGTGGTAGAGCGCGCCGTCGTCGGCGGCGGTGTCGTGCTCGCCCGGAACGTAGAAGGTTTGTCCTACCTTTGCTTCCTTGATGATTTGTGAGGCAGTGTCGAACTCGGCGGCCTTTGCGGATTGCGTGATGTCGCCGGTGTGCAGCATGAAGTCGGGGGCTGCAGTCTGGGCGTTGATCTTGTTGATTGCGAGCCGAAGGGTGCCGGCTACGTCCTGATTGGCGGCCTTGTTGAAGCCGATGTGGCTGTCGCTGATCTGGACGAAACTGAATGAGCCGGAGTCTTTTTTCATGGCTGCAGCGTCCTGTTTCATGGTGGCAGCAAACAGGCGCGATTCCGGGATGCCGCCTTTCAAGGTCCATAGAAGCCCAGTGCCGGCCCAGGCCATGCAACTGAGGAAGTTTCTGCGGTCGATACCGTCGTTGGCAGGTGAATCTGGTTGAGCGATGTCGGTCAGATTGCTATCAGGTGAAGTGTTGTTGCGGCTGTCGTTCATGTTGTGAGCTCCTCTGACGACGTAAACTGCGGGGCGGGGTTTTTATTCATCAGTTTCGGAATAATTTGGGGCCCAGGCTGTTTACGTAGGGGAAGAAGTTCTCGTCGAGGTTGATCTCTGTGCAGTGGAAGAGAGTGACTGGCGGTGCCGCGCCGCAGACCGAAGGTTTTGAAGACCTGGCATTGCCGCTATTTCCATCGCTATATAACGTTGCCTGCTGGCTTACGAGAAGCCAGAACGACGCAGAAGATCTCGTACAGGAGACGTTCTTCAAGGCGCTTCGCGGTTTCGCCGGTTTTGAGAGAGGGACGAACTTCAAGGCATGGATCTTTCGCATTCTGCGGAACACATATCTGACATCGAAGTCCGGACTGGCTGCGAAGAATACGGTATCGCTGGACGAGCATGAGGGGTATGTTGAGGCGACGGTAGACTGGGATACTCCAGAGAGCAGGATGCTTGCGCTGAGCGATCAGGCTGAGGTGCGTTCGGCAATGGAAGAATTGCCGCAGTCGTTGCTGGAGGTTCTTCTGCTGTGCGATGTGGAAGAGATGAAGTACAAAGAGATTGCCATGGTGTTGGATATTCCGATTGGCACAGTAATGTCGCGTGTCTCGCGCGCACGAGGGGCGCTGCGCCAAGCACTGCTGCACGGTAGGGAGGAGCGGCGATGAGCGAACATCTAGATGCTTCTTTCCTGAATGCCCTGGTGAGCGGCGAGTTGTCGGAGCAGGAGCGCGAAAGGGCGCGGCAGCATCTCGCGGAGTGTTCCTCCTGTACCGCGGGTGCGCTTTCGAGCGCGATGCTGAAGCTTGCGACCGCGAAGGCCGGCGCGCGATATGTACCGTCGCCACAGTTCGCGGAGAAGATCGCACGTCAGAGCCGAGGGCTCCAGATAGTGCCTGCCAAGTCCGCGAGGGGCACGATGGTGGCGTGGGCGACTGCGGCGGTGCTGGCGATTGCAGCGCTGACATCATTGACGATGATGCAGCGGACGCACAAAAACGAGGTCGCGTCGGTAGCAACGGCAGCGGCTGCGAATGAGATTCTGGATCAGCATGTGGCAGCACTGTCCCCAGACAATCCGCTGGGCGTGATCTCAACAGACAGGCACACGGTGAAGCCGTGGTTTCAGGGAAGGGTTCCGTTCAGCTTCAATCTGCCGGAGGCGTTGCCTGAGGGAACCGCTCTTGAGGGTGCAGATATGACGTATCTGCACGGCAAGCCGACGGCACAGCTGATCTATCGGATAGGGAAGCATCGCGCTTCGTTGTTTGTAACTCTTCGAGAAGGCGCGGCAGAGCCATCGATATCTTCGAGCGAACGCGCAGGATTCCATCTGCGAACGTTTTCGGCAGGTCCGCTTGAAGTGCAGGCAGTAAGCGATGTAAATGCTGCGGAACTGGCTGCGCTATTGAAGGTGTTCAAGGATGCGCAGTCGAGTTGATCTCGCCTCCTTGATTGTGAAGGTTGATTAGTCTGCAGCTTCCTGTTCTATGTGATGAATCACGCGCTTCTGCCGGAGTAAAAGCGGCATGATGAAGAGGATGGCGATGATGGTGGTGATCATGCCTCCCACGACGACGCGGGCCAGAGGCTGCTGAGCCTGGGCTCCGATGCCATTGGAGAGAGCTGCGGGCAGGAGGCCGAGGCTGGCCGCCATGCAGGCCATGACTACGGGGCGCATCTCATCGACGCAGCCGTGTTCAAGGCCTGTGCCGTCGATGCTCTCGCGTTGGGCGCGGCGCACTCCTGACATGAAGACGACAGCAGCCGAGCGTGGCGACGCCAATGAGCGAGGTGAAGCCGACGGCAGCGGAGATGCTGAAGGGCGTGTGGCTGACGAAGAGCGAGACGGTTCCTCCGACGGCAGCGAAGGGCAGTGTGGCGAGGACGATAAGAGCGTCCTTCCAGGTACCGAACTGCATGTAGAGAAGGATGACGATGATGGCGAGCGAGATGGGAATGATGACGGCGAGGCGAGCCTGTTCCTTGCGAAGTGAATCGAACTCGCCGGCCCATGTGTAGTCGTAGCCAGTGGGCATTGGGACCTGCTGCTTGATCTTTGACTGCAGTTCGGTGATGGTTGTGGCGAGGTCGCGACCGCGCACGGAGAATTTGATGGGGATGTAGCGACGGCCGGCTTCGCGGAAGATCTGGAAGCTTCCCTCGCGAATGGTGACGTCGGCGATCTGGCCGAGCGGGATGCGCGAACCATCGGCGGTGGGGACGAGGATGGCGCGAATAGCTTCGGGAGTGGAGCGATTGGCTTCAGGGTAGCGCACCGTAAGATCGAAGCGTCGATCCCCTTGAATCACCTGAGTGACGGGCGCGCCGCCAACTGCCGCCTGTACGGCAGCGTTGATGTCGCCTGAGAGGATGCCGTAGCGTGCGGCGCGGGCACGGTCGATCTGGATGACGAGCGAGGGCTGACCGCCGACCTTGAAGACGCCGACGTCGGCGACGCCGGGGACGGACTTCATGGTCTGCTGGATCTTGTTGGCGAGCGAGGTGAGGGTGTCGAGGTCGTCGCCGAAGAGCTTGAGAGAGTTCTCGCCCTTTACGCCGGACATCGCCTCTTCGACGTTGTCCTGAATGTTTTGAGAGAAGTTGAGCTCGATGCCCGGGAAACGCGAGAGACGTTTGTTCATCTCGTCGATGAGCTGCGGCTTGGTGAGGCCATGGCGCCACTCTTCTTGCGGTTTGAGGGTAGCGGAGATTTCGATGTTGTTGAAGGTTGAGACGTCTGTGCCATCGTCGGGACGACCCATCTGGGAAACAGTCTGAGTGACCTCGGGTGATTCTGCAATGACCTGACGCAGTTGGTTGGCGATGTTGGCTGAAGTGTCGAAGGAGATGTCCTGCGGGAGCGTGGCGCGAATCCAGAGGTTGCCTTCTTCGAGCGGAGGCATGAACTCGCCGCCGACGAGGACGAAGCAGAGGACGCCGATGGCGAGCATGACTGCAGCGCCGATCCAGACGAGTGATGGGAACTTTCAAGCGTCTGATGCAGCGCTTTTTCGTAGCCGTTCTTGAGGTGACGGCTGAGCCAAGTGTAGCCGTCGCCGACCTTCTGTTCGGCGGGAGCGGTCATATAGCCGAGCACAGGCGCGAAGATGAGTGCGAAGAGCAGAGCGCCGAGAAGGGCGAAGCCGTAGGTGACGGACATGGGCGAGAAGATCTGTCCGGCGACCCCCTGCATGGTGAAGAGCGGGATGAAGGCGATGAGGATGATGGCGGTGGAGAAGAGCACAGGACGCGCGGCGTCGGTGACGCCTTCGACGATCAGGTCGCCGGTCTCTTCACCGGGGATACGGCGGGAGAGCTTTCGATAGATGCTCTCGAGCACAATGATGGAGGAGTCGACGAGGATGCCGAAGTCGATTGCGCCGATGGAGATGAGGTTGGCGGAGCGTCCGGTGAGCACCATCATGCCGAAGGCAAAGAGCACGGCAAAAGGAATGGTAACGGCGGCGATGAAGGTGATTCGCAGGTCGCCGAGCATAGACAGCAGCACGAGCGTGACGAGCACGAGGCCGGTGATGATGACCTCGCGGACGGTGTGCGTGGTGCGGTCGATGAGTTTGGTGCGGTCGTAGATGGTGTTGATGTGCATGCCCGGCGGAAGCAGGCTGCCGGTGTTGAGGTGAGTCGATCTTTTCCTTAAGGGCCTTGAGCGCGGGGAGGGATTTCTCTTCTTTCTGCAGGAGGACGATGCCGAGAACGATGTCGTTTTCTTTGTTGCGCCCTACACGGCCGAGGCGCGGCTGCGAGCCTTCGCTGACCTTGCCGATGTCGCCGACGTGATAGGGGCGCCGTTCTTTTCAGCGACGACGATGTGAGCGATGTCCTCGGTGGTGTGTACCTGGCCCGACGGCGCGAACATTGACGTTCTGATTGCCAAGCTGGAGGTAGTTTCCGCCGGCGTTGGCGTTGGAGGACTGAATGGCGTTGACGACCTGCGGCAGCGTAACGCCGTAGCTGAGCAAGCTTGGCCGGATCGGTTTCGACCTGGTACTGGCGCGTGGTTCCGCCGAAGGTGGTGATGTCGATGATGCCCGGGACCTGTTTGAGCTCGCGGCGGACGAGCCAGTCCTGCGTGGCCTTGAGCTCGTTGAGCGTGTAGCCGGGGCCGGTGAGTTGATAGCGGAAGATCTCGCCGATGGGCGACCACGGCGAGAGCTGCGGCTGCAGGTTGTTGGGCAGCTGAGAGCGTCTGGAGGCGGTTGAGGACCTCCTGACGATCGCGGAAGTACTCGGAGTCGAAGCTGAAGTAGAGCTTGACGTCGGAGAGGCCGAAGATGGAGATGGAGCGCACCTCTTCGAGATGTGGCGTGCCGTTGAGCGCGGTCTCGACCGGCACGGTGACCTGTTGCTCCATCTCTTCGGCGGACCATGAAGGGTTCTGCGTGATGATCTCGACGAGCGGTGGCGAGGGGTCGGGGTAAGCCTCGATGTCGAGACGCGAGAGCGCGAAGGCTCCGGCGGCGAGCATCACGCCGAAGAGGATGAGGATGATGGCGCGGTAGCGAATGAAGAGTCGAATCAGTGGCTTGCACGCGATCAATCTCCGTTGGTGGGACGGAGGAGTGCTCCGCCGACTGTGACGACCTTGTCGCCGTCGTTGATGCCGCTGAGGACCTCGATGTTCTTTACGGCGCCAGAGTCGAAGCTGCGGCCAATGGTGACGGCGCGCTGTTCGTACTTGCCGGAGGCGTTCTGAACGAATACGGAGGTTTTATCGCCTTCGTGGAGGACGGCGGTTGAGGGCAGAATGACGGCGTTGCGCGCAGCTCCGGGGATGCGAATCGTGGCGAACATGTCTGCCTTGAGGGTGTGCTTCGGGTTGGGAAGGACGACGCGAAGCTTGAGCGTATGGGTGTTGGGGTCAAGGGCGTCGCCGATGTTGGCGACGCGGCCGTGAGAGCTTGAGATCGGGATAGGCAGGGACGCGAATCTGGACCTCGCGGCCGGGCTTGACGCTGGAGAGATCGCGCTCGAAGACGTCGCCGACGATCCATACGGAGTCGATGTTGGCGATGGTTGCGATCGGCGTGGCGTTGTCGAGCGAGCGTTGCATCTCGCCGGCAGCGGTGCCAATGTCGAGCACGACGCCGGAGATCGGAGCGCGAAGGGCGACGTCGTCGGAGGCGCTGTCTTCGGAGAAACCGAGTTCGTGGATGCGCTGACGCGAGCGCTCGAGTTCGGAGTGCGCGGTCTGATCTGCGGCCTCGATTTCGTAGTAGTCGGCCTGGGAGAGGACTTCATGCTGCAAGCAGCAACTTTGCCGCGGGTGAGTGCGCGGTCGGCGCGTAGGACCTCGATCTTCGCCTTCTCGAAGTCGGCGCGAGCGGCGGCGATTTCGCTGCTCTGCAGCGTTGCGATGACGTCGCCCTTCTTTACTTCCTGACCGGGAAGCACGCGAAGGCCGAGCATGCGTCCGCTGGCTGGCGGAAAGATGCGGACGACGTGCGATGGATCGGCGGCGACGCGAGCGGGGATCTCGAGGTAATCGGTGCTCTGCTGCGCGTGGGCAATCGTTGTCTCGATGCCCGCGTTCGCAGGCTGAGTGGCCTCGGCCGGTGGTGGCGCGAGACTTGCAGGCCGTGAGAGGTAGCGCGGCTAGCGTGAGGAGGAGTCAAAGAATCGAGTCGTTTTCATGCGGGCCTTCATGGGAGGATGTCCGTCGCGGTGGCAAAGCTGAGCTGGTGGAGGGCGACCCAAACCTGCGCATTGGCGTTCAGGCTGCTGAGAGCTGAATTGCGCGGTAATCGCGGAGCGCAGAGAGATAGTCGAGCAGCGTTGTGTTGCCGTTGCGATAGCTGAACTGCAGATTGTCGCGGACGTGCGCGGCTTCGTCGAGGTAGTGGCTGTTGTAGCGTTGTGCCAGACGTCTGCGCGGTATCGAGCGCCATCCATGCCTGGTCGACGTCGGAGACGACCTGATTGCGTGCTGCAGTGACTGCGGACCGGCTGGACTCTACCTCGTAGCGCGTGCGTTCTTTCTCACCCTGATTGCGATCGAAGATGCGCACAGGGACAGCAAAGCTGCAGACCGAAGGAGTTGTCGATACCGTTCCGGTCGTACTCGGCGCCGAGCGTGGGATCGGTGGTGCCACTGGCGATTGGCCAGCTTGGCGTTGGCTTCGGCTGCAGTGAGAGCCTGACGTGCGGAGAGATAGTCCGGTCGTGATGGCGAGCGCCTGATTTTCTGCGTCGGCCATGGTGAGAGGGATTTGTGGCGGGTCGAGCGTGCCGGTGATGTCGAGCGTGGTTGAAGGGTGTTCCTCGCCGAAGAGAAGCTGAAGCTGAGTCGATGCCTGCTGAAGAGCAAGTTGTGCGTTGTCGGCGTCGGCCTCGAACTGAGCGAGCTGAAGATCGATGCGGGCGAAGTCGGTGGGAGTGATGTCGCCGGCATCGAGGCGGGCCTTGCTGAGGTCTACGGTCTTGCGATAGTCGGCGAGGTTCTCATTCGGCGACGGCCAGAGACGCCTTAGCAAGCAGCATGTTGGTGAAGGCTTGACGTACTGCGAGAACTGTCTGGCGCTCCTGGTCGCGGTAGAGGCTCTGAGTTGATTCCGCAGTTGCGTTTGCAGAGTCAAGACGCCAACGGCGCTTTTGTCCGCGCTCGAAGAGGCGCGAGACGTTGGCTGAGTAGAAGAAGGGATTACCGTCGGGTGTGTCTGGCCGTTCGGGGAGAGTGATGCCTTGTCCGTAGAGCGTAAGAGCAGGATTCTGGCGCAGGCCAGCCGTGATCTTATTGGCCTGGACCGCAGAGACATGCTGACGCGCTGACGCCAGTGTTGGATTCGCAGACAATGCACGGGCGACGGCCTGCTGGAGCGTCAGCGGAGTTGTTGTTGCCTGCTGAGGCGCGGGAGGAGGAACAGTCTGTGCCACGAGAGTGGACGCGATGGAAAACAACGCTGCGCCGAGGGCACGAAGGGCTTTCGGTGTCATACCTACCTTCAGGTTGGAATGCAGATGGAGTGGGCCCGATGGAAGCCTTCTCGGGCTTCCTTTGAAGAAACGGGAACTAGGCGGCGAGCAGGGCCGAAGGAGGGGGGCGCATCGCCATCGCGCGAACGAATCCAGCCTTTTGTTTAACTGGATACGAAATCGATATGAGTCGCGAAAGCCGGGTGGCCAGGAATGTGAAGCCGAAGAGCAGTAGCGCCGCGAGGGCTATGGCGTCAAAAGGCGCAGCAGGTATCTGATGGAGATGCAGGAGAGGCATCTCGCCCCGGCGGACAAGGTGATCGTCTTCGAGAGGCGCAGCCATTGCAACCAGATCATCGGTCATGGAGATGACCGGCAGGAGCAGGATCAGCAGAAGTGCCAGAGCCGCGAGAGTGCTCCATCTTATCCGTGTATGGCCCTGCCGGATCGCCCATGTCCATAGGACCACGAGAGACACGGAGACAGAGAACCACAGAAGATTGAGAAAAAGCTCCACTCTGATTCCCAGTATAGAGCACACGGTTTATGACACTGAAAGTCAACGGAATTGCCGCAACTGGTCCGCAATCCGGTCAGGGAGTGCCTCATCGAGAGGATCAGACCGGATATCACGGACTCAACTACATCGCCGGGGGATGGTGTGGATCAACCTTGTCTGCGCTGTCAGAAGACTTGATGGGTGTTGACTTTGCAGAACCCGGATTGACTGAGTCCCGGAGTTCCTTGGAGGGTTTGAAGAAGGGAACCCGCTTAGCGGGAACATCCACTTTGGCTCCGGTTTTGGGATTGCGTCCGGTACGTGCGTTGCGTTGCCGTGTCCGAAAACTGCCGAAGCCCCGGATCTCGATCTTGTCGCCAGCCTTGAGAGCGCCGATGACGGATTCGAAGAGGGTATCGACGATGACCTCGCCGTCACGACGGGTGAGGTCGCCCAGGGCGGTTACTTTGTCGACAAGATCTGCTTTGGTCATGAGTGGAATCCTTTCCATTTCCAGGGAGGGCGGCAATAAATCGACGCTCGGGCAAAGATCCAGACTGCTGGTGTTGATTATAAATGGGATGCAAGTTCCGCGAAAAAGGAAACTTGGCGTAAGTAGCAAATAAGTGAACATCTTGCTCGAATTCAGATGCACGAATGAGCCTTGGCGTCTCATAGAAAAATGTAAAACCCGGTCTCTTCAGACCGGGCTTCTATGGGCTAAATGCTTCTAAAGACTAGTATAAGTGGAGTTACTTCCACACGAAGTAGAAGCCCGGTGCACGATTCAGCAACTGGCCTGGATTGGGAAAAAGGTCTTCGCCGTCCTCCGTCAGGAGGGTAAAGATTCCGCGCTTGTTTTTTGCAGGCCGGACGATGGAAGGCTCACCCGAGATTCCGACCTCGCGTGCGGTATCTATCAGGGCGATGCGGAAGCCTCCAATGCGGTCGATCAGGCCCAGCGAAAGCGACTGTTTCCCAGTCCAAACCTGGCCCGTTGCCAGAGGCTTGATTTTTTCATCCGTCGTGTTGCGGCCGGTGGCTACATCGTGCACAAACTGCGAGTACATGTTGTCAACAAGAGATTGAAAGTAGGCTTGTTCTTTAGGGGTCAGATCCCGGCTGGGGTCCCCGGCGTCCTTGAGTTCGCCCGCAGTGATGGTGATGTTTTTCAGCTTTGCCCACTTCAAAAGATCACCGTAGTTCATCCACTCCATGATGACGCCGATGGAGCCGACGACGGAGGCTTCGTTGGCGTAGATACGGTCGCAGGCGCTGGCGATGTAGTAGGCACCTGATGCCCCGACGCTCTCCACTGAGGCGACGATCTTCTTGTGCTTCTCTTTCCGTACGCGAAGGACCTCGTGGTAGATCTCCTGCGACGCTGCCGCGCCGCCTCCCGGGGAGTTGATGTGGAGGATGATGGCCTTGACCGAAGAATCGTCGCCAAACTTTCTGAGCTGGGCGTTGATGGCCTCCGGCGAGAGAATGACGCCATCTGATGTCGATCACTGCGATCTGATTGTTGCCAATAGAGAGCCCTGAGGAGCTGCCCTGGGCCGATTTCATCGTGAACCACGCCATTCCCCAGAAGAGCAGACAGAGCAGAGCGAATGAGCCTCCGATGATTCCGACATAGAACCAGGGCGATCGAGCGGGTCGGTATACCGGGGGTGGGTAGCTGGCCGTATATCCGGCTGGGTATGGGGGGCGCGGAGGTGGGTAGCCACCGAAGTTTTGAGGAGGGGATGGAGGCGGCAATGGCGGTTGGGGATTGAACTCGTCCGGCATGTTGTGGAGTTTAGCAGGGAGCGATTCGTTTGGTCGTCGCTTTGATGGGGTCTCGGCTCTACCGGTTGGAGATATCTGTGAAAATTTTGAGACAGAAACCTATGGCCTAGCGTCAAATAACTGGCAGTATCATGAACGGCGACAGCTCCCCGTCTAAATGTTGACTGGCTGGTTGGTCGCAAGAGCCAGGAAGGCTGGCAAGCGCAATGGCGCACCCGCAGTTAAGTATTGTAATTCCGGCATATAACGAGAGCGCTCGCATCGAGGATGCGCTGGAGCGGGTGATGTCCTGCGTCTCGGAGCAGGGATGGGATGCCGAAGTGCTGGTGGTTGACGATGGCTCGAAGGACGACACCGCAGCCATCGTGCAGCGTTGGATGGAGACTTATCCCCGTCTGCACCTGGTGCAGAACCCTGGCAATCGCGGCAAAGGATACTCGGTGCGGAATGGACTTCTGCAGGCGGCCGGGGACATCGTGATGTTTACGGATGCCGATCTGTCAGCTCCTATGGAAGAGGCCGAGCGGCTGATTGCAGCGATCGACGATGGAGCAGATGTGGCCATCGGCTCGCGCTGGCTCGATCGAGCACGGCAGACGATTCACCAGCCGCTCTATCGTCAATTCTTCGGACGCTGTTTCAATTGGATCACGCGGACGGTGATGGGCCTTCCGTTCAAGGACACGCAATGCGGGTTCAAAGCTTTCCGACGCGAGGCTGCGCAGGTGATCTTCCGGCTGCAGACGATTGAGCGTTGGGGCTTCGATCCGGAGATCCTGTTTATCGCGCAAAAGCTGAAGTATGAGATTCAGGAGGTTCCGGTGACATGGGGTCACGACGAGCGTTCGCGCATCAGCTATCTGAAAGATGGCATGAAGATGCTGGAAGAGATGGCTCGGATTCGCGCCAATTCTCTGGCAGGACGCTATGACGAGGCGATTGCAGCTATGCGCGATACCAGCACAATGGTGACGCGGCCGGTGGAAAAGATTACTCGGCCAGTAGAAAACAGCGCCAAAGTCAGAGCCGGCAACTAACTAGCAACACTCAATAGCATGAAATAAACGGAGAGCTGAGGCTCTCCGTTTTCGCGCGCGCGATAGTTCTTCATCAGAGGGCGGTTAGTTTACATGATTTCAAATTTCGTAAACTTCATGTGTCCCGAAGTGGAGTTTCCCTTGCCGGAAGGCGGGGCGTGACCCGAATGTTGTACTCGCTCTTTCTCCATTTGGGTAGAGCCTTCTTCGACGTGTGTCGCTACCTTGGATTTGACCCATTTGCTGTGATTGTTGGCTTTTCTTGAGTTGCCTTGAACCACTTATGAGTCAACAGAGGAGCGATATGCGTTTTCAGGGACCCCTTCGCGGGATGAGCTTTTGTGTGTTGTTCGCCGCGAGTGTTGCGTTGGTGGGTTGTGGTTCAGGAGGTGCAACAGCATCGCCACAGACAGGAACTCCCAGTTCTCCTACAACCGGTACGCCGTCATCCCCAACGACGGGCACTCCGTCGACCCCTTCGACCGGAACGCCAACCACTCCATCCACGGGTGGTAGTGGAACCGGTAACAGCATCTCCGGAAACGTGTACGGTGGACAGACTCCGTTGAGCGGGGCGAATGTTTTTATCTACGCCGCTGGAAGCTCAGGCTACGGAAGCGGCGCGACGTCGCTACTGAATGGCTCCGGCTCAGTAACGACGGACAGCAAGGGCGCATTCAGCATCGCGGGAGCTTATACCTGCCCGTCGAGCAGCACACAGGTTTATGCGATTGCAGTGGGTGGCGACGCGGGCGCCGGAGCTAATTCAAGCTCGGTGCTGATGTCGGCGTTGGGAAGTTGCAGCAATCTGGGTTCAACACAGTTTGTGTTGAACGAGGCGACCACAGTCGCCAGCGTATATGCGCTGGCACAGTTTATGGCGCCAGGAAGCACGGCGGTAGGTTCAAGCAGTACGAATCAGTCAGGTCTCGTGAATGCATTCCATACGGTAACGAACCTGTACGACAACGAGACTGGTAAAACGCGGTCGACGACTCCGGCGGGCAATGGTACGGTTCCGGCAAGCACGATCAACTCCCTGGCGAATGTGCTGGCGGCTTGCGTGGATTCGACAGGTGGTTCGGCCGCATGCTCGAAGCTCTTTCAGGCAACGACGGTGGGAGGCACGACACCGCGAGACACTCTGGCAGCGATTCTGAACGTCGCGCGCAATCCGGGGCTCAGCTTGAGTTCTCTGGCGCTGAACGGACCTTACTCGCCCGCGCTGGCGGGAGTTCCGAACGACTGGACGCTGAGCGTGGAGTACACGGGAGGCGGCCTCAACTATGGGCAATTGATCGCGGCGGACGGCGCGGGAAACATCTGGGTTCCGAACGCGATAGATCCAGGCACTCTGAGCGAATTCAGTCCGGTTGGCGAACCACTATCGGGTGCATCGGGCTTCTCGGGCGGCGGTCTGAGCTATCCACAGGCGGTTGCGGTGGATTTGCTGGGCAATGCGTGGGCGGCGAACGAAGGCAACAACTCGGTGAGCAAGCATACCTCCGGTGGAACGCCGCTTTCGGGTTCAGGCTTTACTGCGGCGGGCCTGAAGTCGCCTTATGCGCTGGCGATTGACGGAGCTGGAAACGTGTTTACGACGAACGGCAACGATACAGTGTCGAAGCTGAACGCGTCTGGGACGGCCGTTGCGCAGTTCGAGCGAGGCGGACTCGATTTTCCATATGCGATTGCGATCGACAACTCGCAGAACGTATGGGTTGCGAACTATGGCGTGACGAACAGCGTCTCGAAGTTTTCGAACACCGGAACGGCGGCTTCTTCGGCAGGTTACACGGGCGGCGGACTAAACGGCGCGGTTGGCGTGGCGATTGATGCAAACGGCAACGCCTGGGTCGCTAACTTCGACAACGCAGTGGTGAGCAAGATCGATTCGTCGGGCGCTCCGCTGTCGGGGTCGGGATATGCGGTTCCTGCTGACGTGGCGTCGATCGCGGTGGATGGTAGCAACACGATCTGGACGGCGAACGCGGACGGCTCGATCAGCCATCTGTCGAACACGGGAGCGGCGATCTCGCCTGCGACCGGTTACATCGCGAGCGGGGCGACAGCTGAGGTTGGCATCGCGATCGATGGATCGGGCAATGTGTGGACGTCAGACAACTACGTGAACAGCATCTTTGAATACATTGGTGCGGCTTCGCCGGTTGCGGTTCCGCTGCAGGCAGCTGTGAAGAACAACTTGCTGGGCAAACGGCCTTAGCTCGGCGGCGTTTGCTGGCTTGACGCTCGGGCGTCGTGGGAGAATACCTCAGTGCGCCGCATCGGGCGGCACTGAGGTATTAGCACTTTGCTTCGATCGACCTTTATCTCTCTTTCGCAGAACAGAACACTGAGGAGCTTTGCTGAAAGCTCCTCGATTGGACGAACGATGTCGGGCCGGTTTGTGGCCGGCATGACAGTCGACGAGGCGCTCGACGCGTGCGCGCGTGTAAACAGCGAGGGCATTGCTGTAACGCTAGATGCGCTGGGTGAGAGCGTGACCACGGAGGCTGCGGCGAGAGCCTCAGCGCAGGTTTATCACCAGATGCTGGACGCCATTGCGACTCGCAAGATGCATGCGAATGTGAGTCTGAAGCTCTCGCAGATGGGAATGGAGTTCGATCCTGCGCTGGCGGAGAGCATCGTGGGTGAATTGGTGGAGCATGCAGCGCGTGCTGATTCCTTTGTGCGAATCGACATGGAAGGAAGCGCTTTTACCGAGGCGACAATCGCGATGACGGAGCGGCTTTATGCGAAGCATCCGGGCCGGGTGGGGACGGTGTTGCAGGCTTACCTGTTTCGCACGGACGGCGATGCTGACCGGTTGCTGGGGCAGGGAATCCGCATTCGGCTCTGCAAGGGGGCTTACAAGGAGTCGCCTGAGATTGCGTTTCCGTTGAAGGCGGATGTGGATGCGAACTACTTGAAGCTGGCGGAGAGGATGATGACCTCGGGGGTTTTCTGCGGGATCGCTACGCATGACGAGGCGATTGTGGAGAAGCTGCTGAAGTTCGTCCGGGACAAGAACGTTCCGAAGAGCGGGTTCGAGTTCCAGATGCTTTACGGCATCCGGCGCGACCTGCAACGGCGGTTGGCGAAGCAGGGCTTCGGGGTTCGGGTTTACGTCCCGTTTGGGCCGGAGTGGTATCCGTACTTCATGCGACGGCTGGCGGAGCGGCCGGCTAACGTGCTGTTCCTGATGAAGAACTTCTTCAAGAGCTAGACCCCCTCCCCCCTTTCTTGCAAAGTCCTCAATCCAAGTGTTTTAGCTTTGGACCTCGTCTCTCGGCTTAAACGCAAGGTCTCTGGAATCAATGACTTAATTTGTTCTATTGGGCAAAGTATTCATTCCATTGACATTTGTCGGCACGAAAGAAAAACTCGCCGAGTTTATTGCAAGCTCTTCCATTGGCCTTTGGGTCTATATATCTATTGTAAGGAACTGAAGGAAATGAATGCGCAGATTACGGATCAAAATTTTTCCCTGTAAGTGATGGATACATATGGATTTAAGGTGAATTGAACGTTGTGTGGGGGCTTGACAAGCGATTTTCCCGGAAATTTCGTGAAACATCGCGCGGGTGTCGTGCGTTGTGTGGGTATAGGTTTCGTGGAAACAGGAGTTTTGGGAATCCGATGATCAAGTTCGGGCGGATTGCGGCGGTGTGGTGTGTTCTGGCGGGGATGGTCTGCGCCGGATTTGGACAGGAGCCGACGCAGGAGACGCAGACGCTGCGGGTGACGGCGCGGCTGGTGGTGCTGGACGTGACGGTGACGGATGCGAAGGGGAACTTCGTAACCGGGTTGGACAAGTCGCAGTTCACGATTCTGGAGGACAAGGCGCCGCAGACAATCCGCTCGTTCGAGGCTCCGGCGGCGCATGATATGCCTGCAGCAGCTACCGGGAAGATGGTGGTAACGAGCAGCAAGGACCTGGAATCCATTGGCAGGGCGCCGGTGACCATTCTTGTACTGGACGAGCGCAACACTCCGTTCCACGATGTGGCCTATGTGCGGGAGATGGTGGAGAAGTATCTGAAGGCGCAGCCGGAGGTGCTGGCTTCTCCAACGATGTTTGTGGCGACGAGCGCGCAGCACCGGTTTACGGTGATCCACGACTACACACAGAGCAGGGCGGACCTGCTGGATGCTCTTCATAAGCATAAGAACGAGGGCGATGTTTCGTCGCTGAATACGATCTCGCAGGCGAGGAGAGACCCAACGGCGGTGGGGCTGAACCAAGTGGTGGCTCCGCTGGTGCAGATTGCCGATAGCGTGAGGGATCTGCCAGGACGAAAGAACGTTATCTGGATCGGGTATGGTTATGCGCCGGTTCCGACGGAACACATGAACAAGCAGCAGACGGAGGCGGTAAAGACGATGCTGCATGATGTGACGGACCGGCTGGTGCGGGCGCGGGTGACGGTGAACATCATCGATCCGGAGGGTACGGTGGCGCACGACATTTCGAGTACAGATGTGGTGTACCAGGATGTAGCGGCGCGCATGGTGGATGCGGGTGCGCTGGGCAGCAGCGCGTCGTACGGACAGGAGTTCGGGCCTTTCGGTGGAGCATTCGATTTTGAGAAGTTTGCTACGGCCTCGGGCGGCCACCTGATCAAGGGGCGTAACGACGTGGATGCGCTGGTGGAGCGGGCAACGCAGGATGGAACGAAGTACTACACGCTGAGCTATACACCGACGAGTGCAAGCGATGCTTCGCAGAGCTTCAGGAAGATCCGCATAGTAATGAAGGATCCGGCGCTAACGGCGCGGACGCGCGAGGGATATTTTGGCGGGTCGGTGGCGGTGGATAAGGTGACGGTGGGGGAGAAGAAGCAGGCGAATCCGCTGGAGTTCGATCTTGTGTCGGCGGCGCAGAACGAACTGACGTACACGGCGTTGCATGTTGTTGCGGGGCCGCAAGCGAATGGCATTGCGGTGCGGGTGCGGGCGCAGGACCTAACATGGGATGGGCCTCCGACGGAGGCACGCAAGGCTGAGGTGACGGCGTTCGTGGTGTATTACGACAAAGATGGCAAGAACCTGGGCCAGCATGCAAAGGAGATGACGATTGCGCTGCGGGCTGAGGACAAGGTGAATATGAGTTCGACGGTTGCGGCGGATATGGAGTTTGCGGTTCCGGCGGGGACGTCGCGGGTGCGGGTGGTGGTGCGGGATGCGAGTACGGGGAAGCTGGGGACGGCTGATTTGAAGCTGTAGGATGAGGTGCTTTTACATCGGCAGGATGGCGAGGAGAACGCAGACCATTGCAACGCAGAGTGAAGCAACGCGCAGATGGTGAAGCGTGGTCCAGCGGCGGTGTTCGCGCTGCTGTGCTTCCGTGAATGAGTTGGGATCCAGGCGCATCATGCGGTTGTTGATGGGTACGAGGAAGAGGATGGTGAGCAGGATGACCACCGCCCAGATGACGCTGGCGGCGATGAGCAGCGATTGGCTGGACTGGTGGCGGTGGAACCATGTGATGGCAAGGAGAAGGACGAAGCTTGCAATGTACCAAGGAGGCATAGCTTTGCCGAGTCGGGTGGCGAACATCTGGATGGCCTGCGCGCGGGTGCGTTCGTCGAGCCGCTTAAGAACGGGATTGATGAAGACTGAGACCGTTAATTCCGTACCGATGAGAAGGCCGATGGAGACGATGGTGACGATGTCGAAGATGGGCATTCGCTACTCCTCGAATTGAGACGCCCGGGCGGACTAGACTGATTCAGAGGATGGGGCTGACAAAGTTGTCAGCTGTGTGAGGTGACGGATGCCGGTTTCCAAGAAGGAGATATCGCCGTGCCCGCTCGATGCGATGTTGAGCGTGATCGATGGGCGATGGAAGGGAACGATTCTGTGGCGGCTACTGGATGGTCCGAGGCGGACGAGTGAACTGCAGCGCAGTATTCCTGGGATTACGGAGAGGATGCTGATTCGGCACCTGAAGGAGCTGGTGGCGGATGGCGTGGTGAAGCGGACGCAGGAGCCCGATGTACCGGTCAGGGTGAGCTATGCGATCTCGGAGTATGGGATGACGATGCTGCCAGTGCTGGAGGAGATTTGCCGGTGGGGGCGGGAACATCTGCGCGTTAAGGGTGTCGCGGTGGATGAATTCGTGGCTTGATTGGCGAAACGCAGGTCCTTCGGTTCGCTCAGAGTGACAAATTGCTGGGTGGTGAAACTGAGAGCAGAACGATTGTTTCGTCTGCTCTCTGCTTAGGTGAGGTTTGAGCTTTGATGTCTTAGTTTGAGGCCTTCTGTGTGGGGCTTTGCTCGGCGAGGAGTTTTTCTACGAGTGTGGTGACCTCGTGCTCGGAGTTGCTCGTGCGCCTGTGGGTTGGCGGGGCCGGCGAATCCGGCGTGGACCTCGCGGACGCGGCCGTCGCGGCCGAGGATGAAGGAGGTGGGCCAGCAGTTGAGATGGTCCGCCTGGGAGATCTTCTGGTTGAGATCGTCAGGGGTTCCGGCGACGAGGACGGTGTAGGTGAGGCCGTAGCGCTGGATGAAGGCGCGGAGGCGAGCGGGATCGTGTAGTTGGTCGTCTTCTTCGAAGCTGAGGTCTACGATCTCGAGTCCGTTGGCGTGGAATTTCTTGTAGAGCGATCTCGAGGAAGGGAGCTTCGTCGTGGCAGTTGGGGCACCAGGAGCCACCGATGGCGACGATGACGACCTTGTCGCGAAACTGCGGGTCGGTGTTTGAGACGGTCTTGCCGGAGAGGTCGGGGAAGCTGAAGGCGAAGGGAGCAGAGGGATCCTTCATGGTCGTCTGCTGGGTAGAGTCGGTCGGTGCGGAGAGATTATTCTTGCGGGCTTCGGCGGGGCGACGGGCGACGAGATCGCGAGACTGCGCCTTCTGGGCTTCAGCGGCGATGAGGTTGGAGACAAGGAGTGTGCCATTGGGCTGCGGGGTGAGGGAGTAGAGTGCGGGGCCGGCCGCCGTGAAGTGGCTAACGGTGTATTGATGGCCATCCCATGAGCCGTAGAGCGAGCCGGTGTCGCCGTCGATGCGCTGGATGACGGCGTGGATGAGGGCGGCTGTTTGGCGGGTGCGACGCGGAGCTGCCAGGCTGATTCGCCCTTGTTGCTGGAGACGGCGATCTCCCAGTCACCGTGGATGTCGGGTCCAGGGGTGGGAGACGGTGCGGACGTGACGTGATGGAGGGTGACCGGGACGCGAGGGGCAGCTTTGGGCGAGGTGGAGGTGAGGCCGAAGGTGCCGGTGAGCTGGTCCTGGTTGTCTCCGGAGATGGTGGCCTCGAGGGTGCGGGCGTAGTAGTTGAAGGCAACGACGAGTTTGCCGTCCTTGAGAGTGGCGGAGGAGGCAGCGGCCTCTTCGGGACCGTTGATGAGGGCGGCTTTGAGTGCGGTTGGCGATCCGGAGAACTGGAGGTGGATGGGGACCTGCTGGCCGCGAACGGTAGCGGTGCCCTCCCAGTTGCCGTCGATGGATGAAGTGGACGCGAGGGAGAAGGCGGATGTGGCGAGCAGGAGAACTGCAGCGAATGGCTTCCCAGCAAGGACGTTCATGCAAGAGCTCGATTCTTTCAATTGTGAGTCGGAAGAGTGGAGCAGGAGAGGCGCTTGAGACTAAAGCGCGCGACACGCCTCTGTGCAGGCCAGCGAGGAGCGGCGGCAACAACAGAGGATGTGAGGCGTGTGCATCGTTTAAAGGCTAGGGGAGAGGATATGTTTCGTCAAGGGCAAGCGAATGGCCGTGACGATTTGAGAACGGCTATCCGAAAGTTGTATAGGGGGTTAGAGGGAGTGGTATGGATGCTTGCGAGAGTTGAGGACAGAATACAAACACTATGGAGGAAGGGGACCGTTCAGAGATTCGACCTGAGCCAGTACGTTGATCACAGTTTCAACGCCGCACTCCTGATCGGCTTAGCTGTGAGGTTCCGGAAGATCTCCGACGCTGGGCCAAAGAGCAAGCGGTGCCCTTCCCACCATAGCCCTGCGCAACCTCCCCCGCCACTTTAATAGCCGCCCTCGGGCGGCTATCCTTTCTTAAGGCGAAGGGGTGAAAGGTTATTTCCCGAACTCCTGGGGTTCGTTCGGCTTCTGGACGGGAATGTAAGGCTCGACGGCGAGGAGGTTGTTGAGGGTGCTGCGCTCCTCGTCGGAGAACTGGCTGCGGAAGCGATCGGAGTTCATCATGGCCTGACGCTGAGGCTCAGGCATCTCGCGGAGATCGCGGAAGGCTCGGCCGACGAGACGGCGGCGGTCCTGAGGAAGGCCGCTGAACTGTTGCATGGCTCCGCGAAACTGCTGGCGTTGAGCGACGCTCATATTAGCGATGGCTTCGTTGCGCTCGAGGAGACGGCGGCGCTGCTCGGGCGGCATGCTGTTGAGCTGTGTGAGACGGTCGCGGAGGCGCTGCTGGGTCTCGGCGGGAAGATCATGAAAGCCAGGTTCGCTCTCAAGCGCTTTCTGCTGCTCGGCGAGCGGCATCTCGCTGTGGCGCGCCATCCACTGGGGCAGATGCTCCTGATTCTTTCCAGAGTGTCCTGACCCCGGGGAGGAAGGCATGCGGGGACCGCCCATATGGGGGCCGGCACCCTTTTGTCCGCCCGGCTGGGCTGTGCAAGGGGCGCAAACGACCGCAAACACGAGCGCCGCGTGCAGTGGGAGAAAGGCGCGGCGAATTTTGCAGAGCAAAGGCATACGGTTCAGTTTTCGCGGGGAGGAACGCTTCGGTCCTCTTCAAGATTACTGCGTTACCGGTCCTTTCGGCGAGAGAATTCGCTAGCCCTGCGCTTAGCTCAGCGGAGGGGTATCGTCAGAGGTCGTATTGTCGTCCTGCAGCAGGAGATCGTCCATGGTTTGAAGAGCCTGGTCGTTCTTGTCGAGCACCTGCAGGTCGGTTACGGCGGCAGAGGCTTCATGCCTGCCCGGGTGAACTCCGGAGATGTTGGCGAATGTTCCTCCTCCGAGGATCAGAAGGAGAGCCAGCGCGCCGGCAAGGGCCGGGCGGAACTGACGGCCGGTATTGAACAGCAGGCGCGCACGAAGGCGTTCAACCCAACCGGCAGGAGCCTTGGCCTGCTCCTCCCGGAGGAGGACGGCGAGCCGCTGGTCGAAGTAGGGCGAGGGCTCGGGAGCCTCCCAGGTGTCGAGCAGCGCCATGGTCGCCTGGAGGGATTCGAACTCCTCGCGGCAGTCGGCGCAGGAGAGCATGTGCTCGCGCGCGGCGGCGTTGGATGAAGCGGCCGGATCAAGCAGGAGATCCGGAAGAGCGGATTGGCAGTCACGGCAGATCATGGTGAACCTTCCCATTCCTTATCGGGCGCCATAAAAACTTTGGGCGCAGTCGAGGTCCCAGAGGGACTAAATGAAAGTCTTCAGCTTTTCGCGCAATGTCTGGTAGGCGCGGAATAGCAGCGATTTTGTGGCGGACTCGCTCAGTTTCAGCACATCGCCGATCTGTTTGTAGTCCATACCTTCGTACTTGTGCATGAGCACGGCCATGCGTTGCCGCTCTGGCAAGGCGAGGACGTGCTGGCGGATCGCCTCGAGGCGTTCGCGGCGGAGCAGGTTAGCTTCAGCGCCCGGTGTCGCATCGGCGACATCGGGAGTGGTTCCAGTGTCTGAGTCGACCTCGTCGAGATAGACGGTGGAGGCACTGCGCTCGTGGCGGGTGTCGCGGGCGTGGTTGACGCCGAGGTTGGTGGCGATGCGATAGAGCCAGGTGCTAAACCTCGCCTCAGCACGGTAGGTTTCACGCGAACGATAGACGCGGAGAAAGACCTCCTGGGCGAGCTCTTCGGCGACGGCCTGGTTGTGGACCATTCGATACATAAAATGAACGATGGGCTTACGGTATTTCTGGATCAGATAGTCGAAGCCCGCCATGTTGCCGGCACGAAGCTCGAGCATGATGGCGGCATCGTCCATCTGAGCGAATTCGCCGGCCGGACGGTGGTGCTCGGCGGTCTGCAGGTTCTCAAGAAGCGTCGGGCTTACCGCTAACGTAGCCATACCTTTGCTAACCCCATCTTCGTCTCCGGGTTGCGCTTCCGGCTCAAATTCCGGGGGTGTTCCGGTGGATCTTTCGGGCAAGTTTTGGGGCCGACCGGACTGGGAGGGGAGAGGCATGCTTCGGGTTGATTGTACCGCCCGCTGAAGAAGCGATAACCACAATCTTAGATGGGGTTTACGACCACAAGATGCCTTGTGTTCGTTGATGGTGGCCGGGGTGGTATTCTTGTTTGGTACACCACCCGCCAGCGGCTGGACCGGCCAGGTTCTGCGGCGACACAGGGCGCATAACTCAGCGGTAGAGTGCCACCTTCACACGGTGGAAGTCGTAGGTTCGAATCCTGCTGTGCCCACCATATAAATCAACAACTTGCGAAGTTTCCTCGAATTCTTAGCGTCTCGATAACGCTGGGATGAATTGATCGCTGCGGATGCGAACAAAGGTAGAAACTCCTCGACCAGTGTCGGGTGGGTCAGATCAAGCTGGGTCCCTTGGCGTTCGGCTTGCGGTCTGTGGCGACCTTGGCTAACGTTCAAAACCTTCTCAATTTTCAATCTGTTCGAACTATGGCACTCACCGAGTCGCCTGATTTGCCCGAGAGCCCGCTTGATTCGTGCATTTAGGAGGATGCCGATGCCTTCGTCGACGAAACTAGCTGTGCAGCGCGTGTCGAATACGTCCGGTTCTCTAGACATCGGTTCGTCGCGATCAATCATTCGCGAACACCCTCTGGATCCTGATGAGGAAGCCGTTGTTTTGTGATGCGGAATTCTTCGCTGCGGCGAGAGTACGATGCGATTTGCGCTGTGGACGACGCTGACGATGTTGGGACAGAGCCTTCGATGTTCGACGACTGTGACCGCTTTCCTCCCTCAGCACAGCGATGGTTGACCCGTGCCGCCTCCGAAGATCATCAGATCAAATTCTTGCGCCCGCGCTTGCACTGTATCTGAGTGAATGGGGTGATTTCGCTGCGATTCATGCGAGTATTTTTTGAGCGACGATTACCGGTCGACCCGTGACACTCAGAAAGTCAGAATGAGGTCGTCCATGCCTCACGCATCGAAGAACAGCCCGCTTATTGAGCGTGCTTGTCGTGTCTGGAGATCGCGATCAAATCTGCATATCGCGCTTCACATATCAAGAGAGTGCAATGAGCATCTGATTGGAATATAAAGAATTGGCAGCGGTTCGCGAGGCGGATCGAACTGGCAATTGGGGGACGCAACTGATGTTCAGAGAGGACGCTCTTTCGAGCCTTCGAGGTATGAAGAATAGTGTCAACGCGAACGTAATCCAGCATCGCGGAGACTTCAAATGAGTGAATTGAAGCTGCAATTGTCGGTGGGAAGGAAGCCATCGTTTCGAGATGAATTGGTCACGCCGGAACTGCCGCGATTCTCTCAGAGATGATTGTTTGACCGTTTTGAGGCCCAAAGGTATTTGAGGGAGCATTCCATGGAGTTCCATATTGCGAGGTCGATACGAGAGCAGATCGATCTGAACGACTTGCTGTTTGCCTATACAGGAAACGTTATTTTTGCGAACGTCACTGCGAGTCGGAAGCTGGCCGAGCGTTTGAATGCGCTGAATCGGGAGAGGAGCGATTCCGATAAAAGCATCAGGGCCTCGGAACTATTTGCCATGGGGCTCATCGATGAGTTGAGTCACGCTCTTATAGCAAAGTACCGGAAAAACACCGATCCGCTTGTTCTAAAAGACGGCTTACGCTTCCTGACTCGTGGGATAGGTCAACAACACCTGAACGATCTCCTGCTCACCTTTACTCAGCAATTTCCGAACGTTGCGGTCTTCCGTAACGAAGTAACCGCGGAGCAATGGCTGAAGGGAAGCACAGAGGGTTTGACGAACCAAGAGGCGGCATTCGAGGAGATGCTTCTGCTTTGGTTGGCGAACACAAACCCCGCTTTTGCGTCGTTCAGCCTGCTCTTCGGAGATGAGATTTTGAAGAGCAAGAGCGATTATTCCGTCGCGACTTCCTCTTTACCGAATTACTTCGCAACCCGTCCTCCGGTAGAGCCGACGTTGGGGACGCTGCTCGAGGTATTGAAAGCGCCCATGATGGCTTCGCCAGACTCTCTGACCGGCCAGTTGGATTTCATCCGCGAACACTGGGCGCCGCTCCTCGGCGAAGACCTGAATCGCGTCTTGTTGGCAATCGATGTCTTACGTGAGGAAGACATAGCGATATGGATGCGATTTCATCCAGCAGGACCAGTCTGGCATCGGCACTCGGATCCCGGGAGATCAGACGAAGGTTTCGTTGGCGATGAATTTGTGGGGTTCGATGAGGAGTTCATCACACTGGCGGACGGCACCAGGCGGCGTCGCTATGCGAAGGACTATCAGGCTCCATTGAACGAATATGAGGCCTTTAGTGCGGACCAGGCCTGGATGCCAACCGTAGTACTGATGGCTAAGAATACGTACGTATGGCTGGAACAGCTATCGAAGAAGTATCGCCGTCATATTCATCGCCTCGATCAGATTCCAGATGAAGAACTGCAGTTGTTGGCGACTCGGGGCATTACCGGCCTGTGGTTGATCGGCCTTTGGGAGCGTAGTACGGCCTCTCGAATCATCAAGCGGCTGCGAGGCAGCAGCGATGCTGTCGCGTCGGCCTACTCTCTGAAGAATTACACGATTGCTCAAGACCTTGGCGGCGAGGCAGCATACAGGCACCTACGGGAACACGCAGCCGCTGCGGGCTTGAGGCTCGCAAGCGATATGGTTCCGAACCATATGGGCATCGATTCCGATTGGGTTATCGAACATCCAGACTGGTTTCTATCCAGTTGGGAGAGTCCCTTTCCTGTGTACCGATTTGAGGGGCCGGACATCTCCGCGGACAGTCGCGTAGAGATAAAGATCGAGGACCATTATTACGATCATTCAGACGCCGCTGTAGTTTTTCGGCTTCGGCATCACAACAATGGCGAGACGCGATACATGTATCACGGCAATGACGGTACGACGTTCGCCTGGAATGACACGGCGCAACTGGATTATTCGAAGGCCGAAGTTCGGGAAAACGTGATTCAGGTGATTCTCGACGTTGCCAAGCGTTTCCCGATTATTCGTTTCGATGCCGCTATGGTACTGGCAAAGCGGCATGTTCAGCGGCTCTGGTTTCCACTGCCCGGTGCGGGCGGGTCTATCCCATCGAGAGCAGAGTATGCAATGTCGCAGGAAGCCTTCGATGCCCTGATGCCAAATGAATTCTGGCGCGAGGTGGTGGACCGGGTAGCGGTGGAGGTGCCGGGAACGCTCCTGCTCGGCGGAGGCTTTTTGGCTTCTTGAGGGATACTTTGTTCGCACGTTAGGAATGCATCGCGTCTACAACAGCGCCTTTATGAACATGCTGCGTGACGAAGAAAATGCCAAATATCGTTCCTATCTAAAGAAGACCGTCGAGTTTGATCCCGACATTCTGAAGCGCTACGTCAACTTCATGAGCAATCCGGACGAACGGACGGCAATCGACCAATTCGGGTCGGGGGATAAGTACTTTGGTGTTTCTGTATTGCTTGCTACTCTGCCGGGCCTTCCCATGTTTGGTCATGGCCAAATCGAAGGATTTACCGAGCGGTATGGGATGGATTTCAAACAGGCGATGCTCGACGAGCATCCGAATGAGGATCTCGTTGCCCGGCATCATCACCTGATTGCTCCGCTGCTTAAAGTCGCGTCATCTTTTTGCAGGAAGCGAGCACTTTCTGTTCTTCGATTTCTGGAACGACCATGGCACGGTCGACGAAAACGTCTTCGCCTATTCGAATCGTCACGGCAACGAACGCGCACTGATTCTCTATAACAACAGCTATCAATCGACCCATGGCACCATTCATTTCTCGGTTGGATTTCTTGAGAAAAGCTTCGGGGGCAATGCAGCAGAAAAGTCTAGCCTTCGGGCTCAACTTCCCAAATGACGAGTCACTGGTGGTCGCCTATCGAGACAATGTCCTGGGGCTCGAATATCTGCGGCGTATGAATGAAATTCGCGATCACGGGTTGACCTTGAGCTTGAGAGGCTATCAACATGTCGCGCTGCTAAAGTGGCGCGAACTTCGATCGACTGCGACCCACCCTTGGGACCGTCTCTGCGACGCTCTCCATGGCTCCGGCGTGTACAGCATCGAAGAAGCATTATCGAAGCTCCATATCCGGCCAGTTTTGGAAGCGCTGAGTCAAGCGGTATCTGCTGAGAACATCGAGATCTTCGCAACGCTTTCGCGTGAATTCGAGCATCTTAATCGCAAACGCGTAAGAGAGATATCGGTTTCAAAATCAGATCGCGATTCATCCCTTAAAACCGATCGGTCAGTCGAGCAAGTGCAGATGAGTCCAAACGAAGTGCCGAAGGACATCGCGGCTCTTGACCCTCGGTTATGCGACTTTCTGGATCATGCGAAGTTGTTCAAGGAGCGCGTGGTGGAGCTTTCCGAGCTAGATGGCGGACACTCTCAATATGCCCTTCGAAAGTTGGAGGTTAGTCGAGGCTCTCAAGACGACGGAGCGGAGAAGCCTGTGAGAGATCTAAGCACCCAGCTGATAGCCTCCACACGCCTGCCGGCAATGGCTTCAGCGTTCCCGGAAAATTTAGAACGAGCGATGAGTATTGTACTCCCAAGTTTTGATTCAAAAGTTTCGGAGGCGCAGACCTGGGCACCAGTCCTGGCATGGTTGGTTTTCGAGATGCTTCCGCCTCTTTACGATCAACTGGAGGTATTTGAAAAGCTGAATCTGCGCTGGGCTGTAGCAGAGACGTTCTCGTCTGTGGGACTGGAAGGAGAATCTGCCTGGAAGTCGGCAGCTCAAGTAAGTGTGCTGTTGAAATTCGGTGGCAAGGATGATGGCCTACGAGTCCTCCAAACTGAGAGGTTTTGGAAGGACCCAGAAGTCCGCTGGCTGGCTGGTGTGAACAACGCGTCTGGCATCGAATACATCAATCTAGAGCGGTTTCAGGAGCTTTTGTGCTGGTTCGAGCTGCCGGAACTTCTGAAGATAGCGGCATCAGAGCCGCCTGTACCGGAAGAGGCATCACGAGTTGCGCGTGCGATAACGGATCTGACGGCCGTGTTAAAGCGGGCCGACTATCGATACGGTGAGTTTTTATCTCTCCTCCCTTCAGAAGCCTTAGAAGCTTAGTAAGAGAGACGTAAGTCTTTATAGATTGCTTGGGAGGTCCAGGTGGTTATAGGCCTCGTTCTTGGCCCTTCGCTTATTGAAGGCGCGAACCGAGCGTGGTTCCAGGCCTAAGCCTCCTGGGCATGTCCGTCAGAGGCGAGGATGAGATCGCCATCGGAAAGACGGCTTCGCGCGGTATTCAAAACCCTTAATTTATGTCCGGGTTTAGTGGGGCAGTAAGATGGTCTTCAAAGATGGGCACGAAATCGATTACCCGACGCGGAGCAAATGCGGCTAATTCTGCGGAACAACTTTATGGTGTGCGCCGGATTGACCTGTCGTCCGCCCAATTGGCGTCGAGCGAGTTGGCTCGCGACATAAACCGGGATATCGTTCTGGAGTTCGTCCGGTTTCGCCAACCCGTCTCTCGTGTCCACCTGTCCAGAATGTCTGGCCTTCAGCCGAGCACGATCTCGGCGATCGTTGAAGAGCTGATCGAAGAGGGATGGGTGAGGGAGGGCGCCGTTGTGCGGGGGGCTCGCGGGCGGCCTTCGACGATGCTTTCGGTAAATGAAGACCTGGTGACGCTGGCATTGGATATTCGGCCAGACCAGGCAATCCTTGCTGTGGTTGACTTGAGCGGGCGATTTCTCTCGCACGAGACGGTGGTTACAGTCGCTGATCCTGAGGTGTCTTTGGCGAAGATCGTAGAGCGGATGCGCCGCCTTCGGCAGAGACATTCAGACAAAACGTTTGAGGGGATCGGTGTGAGCGTGCCTGGACGCGTCGATCGGGTGACGCAGCGATTGCTGCTGGCACCCAATCTGAAATGGCACGATTTTGACATCAAAGCGGCTCTGGAAAAAGGGCTGGATCTGCAGGTTGAGATCGACAACGATGCGAATGCGTGTCTTCTGTCCGAGCTTTGGTATGGAAGGTTGCAGGGGGTAAAAGATGCGGTTCTCGTAGCGGTTTCGGAGGGGTTGGGTACAGCAATCCTGACCGGGGGGCAGTTACATTCCGGTTTCAATGGATTGGCGGGGGAGTTTGGCCATATTTCAATCGATCCTTCTGGACCTGTGTGTGGGTGTGGGCAGAGGGGTTGCTGGGAGATGTTTGCGTCGTCGCGTGCAGCAATGCAGGCGTACCGTAAGTTAGCCCCGAAGGCTCCAGTTGGAGGCATTGAAGAACTATTGCGACTGGCGGAGGAGGGGGATCCGGCGGGCGTAAAAGCGGTCTCGGCCCAGGCTACTGCTTTAGGCCGGGGCTTGAGGATGATTACCGCCGCTCTTTCTCCAGAATTGATTCTTATTACTGGCGAAATAACTTCGTGCTGGACGCGATTCGGGCCGATTGTGCAGAAGGAGATGGAGAGCAATATGCTGGCCGGGCCGACACCGCGGCTGGCAACTGCTGGCGATGGGTATCTGGCGCGGCTGAGCGGCGGCGCGGCAATCCTTCTGCAGCGTCACTCGAGGTATCATCGCTCGACCCACGCTGCCCGCGCGGAGAAGCCGGTGCGTGCGCGGAAGGCGCGCCGATGACCGTGTCCGTAGACCACTGGACTAATAATAATTTCGTGTGGCATAAATAATCGATCGCTGGTGTCTTTTGAGGTGAGGAGATGTATCTCGGGATCGACTGTGGAACCCAGGGAACCAAGGCGTTGCTGATTGACGAGAACGGGCATACTCTGGGGCGCGGATATGCTCGCCATGCGCTGATTGAGCGCGAGAACGGAGCGCGAGAGCAGGAGCCACACTGGTGGACCGAGGCACTTCGCGACGCCGTAAAGCAGGCTGTCTCACAGGCTCCTGACAGAGAGGTTGTTGCACTGGGTGTCTCCGGCCAGCAACATGGGCTGGTTGTTCTTGACGAGCGAATGCAGGTAATTCGTCCGGCCAAGCTATGGAACGACACGGAAACGGCACCGCAGAATGTGGAACTTATCGAAAGGCTTGGCGGAGCAGCCGCGTGCCTGGAGCGCTTCGGTATTATCCCAATGACCGGGTATACGGCTTCAAAACTCCTTTGGATGAAGGAGCGCGAGCCGGAAAATTTCGGGCGGATCCGTCATATCCTGCTGCCTCACGATTACCTAAATTTCTGGCTGACCGGGAGGCTGTGCGCAGAATATGGCGATGCCTCAGGGACTGCTTTTTTTGATGTGCGGAATCGGGCGTGGTCCAGAGAAACGCTCGAAGCAATCAACGATACCGGCCGGTTGTTCCAGGCGCTCCCTGAGTTACTCACACCAGAGGAGATTGTCGGAACAATTCGTTTAGAGATTGCAGAGGAACTTGGCTTGTCGCCGAAGTGCGTCGTTTCTGTGGGTGGCGGAGACAACATGATGGGCGCGATCGGAACGGGCAATGTAAAAGAAGGTGTCGTGACGCTGAGCCTAGGCACATCGTCGACGGTTTATTCATTCCGTGACAAGCCCGTCTCGGATCCGACCGGCTCGGTCGCCTCATTCTGTTCGTCCTCAGGCGGTTGGCTCCCGCTGGTTTGCACGATGAACGCGACAAACGTTGTGACGCAGACGCTGAACACGCTGGGGAAGGATGTAGAAGATATTGAAGCTGCGCTTCAATCGACGCGACCTGGCGCGGAGGGTTTGACATTTTTTCCGTTTCTCAATGGGGAACGGACGCCTGACCTACCGCAAGCTCGGGGATCTATCGTAGGTGCGTCCGCGAATAACTTTACGACTTCGAATTTGATAAGGGCTGTTGTGGAGGGCGTCAGTTTTGGAATTCTGAATGGGCTCGATCTCATCATGGAAGGGAAGCGAGCGAATACCATAGCGGTCATCGGAGGGGGAGCTCGATCCCGGGAATGGCGCAGGCTACTGGCTGATGCGACTGGGGCCACGATTCAGATGCCGGCCGAGGAAGAGGCTGGATGCCTGGGAGCCGCCATGCAGGCTATGTATGCCCATGGTCACGCTTCTGGCAATTCGGAGACGTTCGTGGAGATCGCGAGCCGTTGTGTTCGTATGCAGGTGAATGGCGGTGAGGAACCGCGACATCAGATGGCAGATTCCTATCAGCAAGCGAAAGAAAACTACCGCCGCCACCTCACTGAGATGTATCTTCAATGAGATTGACAGTGCCATAAGCGGATCCCTATTATTTCGGGACAAATAATAAACTAATCTTCTAGCCGTTTAAGGTTTCAATTTGATGCTACCGTACGCAGTGCTCAGCTTAGCTGTTCCTACGCACCAACTAACGGTCCTAGCGCCGATCGATATCGTAGTGCTGGTCCTCTACTTCGTGTTGGTACTCTTCATCGGGTTCTACGTAAAGGGAGCTACGACGACCAGCGAGGAGTTTTTTCTCGCGGGCCGTGAGATGACGGCTTGGATTGCAGGTCTAAGCTTTGTCTCGGCGAATCTAGGGTCATTAGAACTGATGGGATGGGCGGGAGCCGCTTATCAGTACGGGATCCTGGCGACGCACTGGTATTGGATTGGTGCGATTCCGGCGATGTTGTTTCTCGGCATAGTGATGATGCCGTTTTACTACATCTCAAAAACGCATTCCGTTCCGGGATATCTGCAGTTGCGCTTTGGTGAGGGAGCACGCGGTTTGAGCGCGGCATCCTTTGCCTTTATGACCATCCTGATGAGTGGCGTGAACATGTACGCTATGGCTGTTGTGATGCAGACCGTGCTTGGATGGAATATTACGTTTTCTATCTGGGTTGGCGCAGTCACGGTGGCGATCTATGTGATGTTAGGTGGATTGCGATCGGCCATCATTAATGAAGTATTGCAGTTTGTGCTGATCTGGGCCGGTGCAGCACTTATTCCGATTCTTGGGTTGATCGAGGCGGGCGGCTGGACGAATTTGAAGGCGCAGATTGCGGTGAATGTGCAGTCGAACACCTATACCCATCTGTGGTCTACGCTGGGCACGTTCAAAGGCAATCCGATGGGAATTCACTGGACGGGCATTGTGTTTGGCCTGGGCATGATTATCAGCTTCGGATACTGGACGACAGACTTCCTGGTTGTGCAGCGTGTGCTCTCGGCTAATAACCTGCGTTCGGCGAAGATGGCTCCCATCATCGGCGCAGCGTTCAAGATGGCTGTGCCATTGATCGTCATTGTGCCGGGACTGCTGGCATTGGCGGTGTTGAAGAATCCTGACGGCAGCATCATGCACCTTGTTCCAGCGGAGGTGGCCAAGACGACCGGCCAGCATGCTTATGACCAGGTGTTGCCGCTAATGTTGATTCGCTATTGTGGACCGGGCCTGCTGGGCCTGGGTATTACGGCGTTGGTCGCGGGATTTATGAGTGGTATGGCCGGCAATGTAAGCGCATTCTCTACCGTGTGGACATACGACCTCTACGGCGCATATATCAACAAGAAGGCGTCTGATTCGCATTATGTATTCATGGGGCGCGTGTCGACGGTGGTAGGTATGTTGCTTGCGATCGCTACTGCATACCTTGTAGCGAATGCTGCGTCGATTATGGATTACGTGCAGGCGCTGTTCAGCTTCTTTATTGCGCCGCTCTTTGGAACGGTGATCCTCGGAATGCTTTGGAAGCGCGCTACCTCTGCCGGAGGGTTCCTGGGGCTGTTAGCGGGCACGGTGAGTTCGATTGGTATGTGGATTTATACGACCTTCGGCACGGCGGAGCATAAGGCTGCGGCGCTGGCGCGAATCGCACTCTCTCCCGATGCGCAGCCTATGGCGGAGAACATGTATCGCGCGCTGTGGAGCTGGTTGATCTGTGTCGGAGTAACCGTGATCGTGAGTTACATGACGAAGCCCAAGAGTGATTCGGAGTTGAATGGGCTGGTGTATGGCGCGACGGTAATTCCGGACGATGGCGCGGCCGCGGTATGGCAGAAGCCGATCTTTTGGGCCATCTTGGTGAGCGTGGTCTTTTTTATTTTGAACATCGTCTTCTGGTAGGAGGGTGAACGATGGCGGAAGGTACAGGACGTGGTGAGAGGCTCTCAATCTGGTTCTTTGTGGGGCTGTTGCCGTTGTTGTACGGGCTGGTCCTATTTCCCTACGGAGTATGGGAGGCAATGGGGCATGAGGCTCCGACGGTGTTGAACCAGCTTCATCCGACCATGTGGTGGGGACTGTTGTTACTGCTGTTTGGCGCGTTTTATGTAGTTCGTTTTCGACCGGGAAAGGGCTGAGTTGGATCAGCTGCGTTGGGAGGAAGTATGGGCAGGCAGATGAAGTTTGGCGTGATTGTTGGTAACCGCGGATTTTTCCCAAGCCACCTGGCAGCCACGGGCCGTACGGAGATGATCGCGGCCGTCGAAAAGCAGGGACACACGGCGATTGTTACCTCACCGGAGGAGACTGCTTTTGGTGCTGTTGAGACCTATAAGGAGGCGATGACGTGTGCGGAGTTGTTTAAGCGGCACGCTGGGGAGATCGACGGCATCATCGTCACGTTGCCGAACTTTGGTGAAGAGCGCGGCATTGCCGATGCAATCCGGCTGGCGAACCTTCAGGTTCCGATTTTGATTCAGGCGACTCCTGATGATGCGAGCAAGATGAGCATCGCTTTTCGCCGTGATAGTTTTTGCGGCAAGATGTCGATCTGCAATAACCTGCGACAGTATGGGATTCCATACACTTTGACTACGCTGCACACAGAGGCTCCGGACTCACATGAGTTTGCAAAGGATCTCGAGACTTTCGCTGCGATGTGTCGTGTTGTTCGGGGCTTTAGAAATCTTCGCATTGGCGCAATTGGAGCTCGACCGGCGGCGTTCAACACAGTGCGTTACTCCGAGAAGCTGCTTGAGAAAAGCGGCATTACGGTGGACACCTTGGACCTCAGCGAAGTCTTTGGCCGCATTCGACGTTTAGCCGATGACGAAAGCACCGTCCAGGAAAAGCTGCAAGCTATCAAGAGCTACCTTCCGATAAACAATACGCCTGAAGACGCTCTGCTGAAGATGTCGAAGCTTGGGGTGGTGATTGATAATTGGATGCATTCGAACGCTCTTGATGTAACTTCTGTGCAGTGCTGGACGTCAATGGAGGAGTTCTTTGGCGTCGTGCCTTGCACGGTGATGAGCATGATGAGCGAGAAGCTGCTGCCGAGCGCTTGCGAAGTCGACACCATGGGAACTTTATCGATGCATGCGTTGTCGCTGGCCAGCGAGACACCGTCCGCATTGCTGGATTGGAACAATAACTACGGTGGCAATCCGGATAAGGCTGTCTGTTTCCACTGTTCGAATCTTCCGAAGCACTTCTTCCGCGAGGGTGTAAAGATGGACTTCCAGCAGATTATTGCGGGAACCGTTGGGAAAGAGAACACGTTTGGCACGCTGGATGGACGGGTGAAGGCTGGTCCGATGAGCTTTGTGCGATTTTCCACGGACGAGTTCGAAGGTACGATTCGCGGGTACGTCGGGGAGGGAAGCTTCACCGACGACTCGTTGGTGACCTTTGGAGGCGCCGGCGTGGTTGAGATCGCCAATATGCAGTCGCTTCTCCGTTATATCTGTGAGAACGGATTCGAACATCACGTTGCTGCCAACTTCTCCCATGTAGCCGAAGCGGTGAGAGAAGCGGGCGAGAAGTACCTTCAGTGGCCGATGCATTTGCATCGTTAGCGTGAAATAACCTTGCTAATTTCGACTAGCTTTAGGCATAGATAACGGTAGGCCTGCCGTACATGATTTCTATCGCTAAGCGGCAGGCCGCCTGGAGAGTCCTTGATTCAACAGTCTTCAACTGATTCCGTTCAATCTGTGTTTCCATGTCTTAGGGGCACACTGGTCGTCTCCTGTCAGGCCGATCCCGGCGATCCGATGGAAGATGTCGATACGATCCAACGCATGGCTGCGTCCGTGCTCTGCGGAGGGGCCGCCGGGTTGAGGGCTGAAGGGGCTGTATACGTAAGAGCGCTTCGGGTAATTACCGATCTTCCCATTATCGCCATGGTAAAGACAAAGGACTCGAATGGTGACGTTTACATTACGTCAACGTTTGCGGCGGCCCAGTCGGTTAGCGATGCCGGTGCAGATGTCATTGCGCTTGATTGCACAAATCGCCGCCTTTGAGAAGCCGAGCCGTGGGCCGAGATTGTCCTGCGTATTCGGAACGAGCTAGGGCGCCCAGTGCTGGCCGATATTGCGACAGTTGAAGATGGCGTCGCGGCGTAGCAGGCAGGAGTGAGCGCAGTAGCGACTACTCTATATGGATACACCGCGGAGACCGCAGGGATGCGCGGCTTCTCATGGTCTTTGCTTGAGGAGCTTGTGAGGCGAATCGATATTCCGGTTATAGTGGAGGGCCACATCAACGAACCTGCAGATGTGCGGCGAGCCCTGGACATGGGAGCCCATGCGGTTCTTGTGGGCTCAGCGATAACCCGGCCCGCAGAGCATTACGGCGCGCTTCGTCGCTGCGACTCGAAGCTGACTTACTCGATTGGAGTGGTGGGGACGCGAATCAGGGCGCGGTAGCGATCGCCACGGTAACGCGAACAGGCTACTTCAATAGGAATTTGCTCGGTGGTGATGATAACGCGCGATATCGACAGCACACTGGCTCGTCGGGGAATCGTTAGAAGCTCCGATTCTTCTCGGGTTGCCGGAAGCGCCTCGATTGTCTCATCAGCCCACGCGACACGAACGCCGTAGTTTTCGCGAAGGATATAGTACAGCGACTGCTTGGCGAAACTGATTCGTTCGAGACCCGGGAACGGCCTCAACGGAATGTGCGATGCCTCTAGTGCCATCGGTGTGCCATCCGCAAGGCGCAGACGACGAAGCTTCATCACCGCAGTTTCAGGTTCAATCTTCAGGCTTTCGGCGATCTCTTCCGACGCTTTGACGACAGTCTGTTCGAGCAGTTGCGAACTTGGGACCATGCCGCGCTGTTTCATGTCCTCCGTGAAGCCTCGGAGGTGCATGATGTTTTTTTCGAGCTTGGGCCTTGTGACGAATGTGCCACGGCCCTTCTGGCTCAGAGCATAGCCGCGTGCTTTGAGACCATGGAGAGCCTGCCGTGCAGTCATCCTGCTCACCTGATATACGCGGGCCAGTTCCTCCTCCGAAGCGAGCAAATCTCCCTCGGAGAGGGCGCCAGACTGAATCTTCTCCATCAGCAGCCGCTGAATCTGATAGTAGAGCGGGATGAAGCCATTCTTATCGAGCGTATGTGTGGCTGTGGGTGGGTGAACCCGGACTTTCGGCACTTTATTTTCGACTCCTAACCTGCTGCCAGCACCTTATTCGTGCCTATCTACAATCGTGCAACTACTCGGAGAACGAGGTAACGCACGCTACGGACACCGGCTGACGGCCTTGCGAACCTCAAACACTGTTTCTAATTGCAATGTCGGATGCTTGTCTATACATCTTTTCTAAATATTCTACGGAAGGCAGAGTTACTTCGTTCCAGCGTGACCCAAACCTAGTGGTTGTTTGGGACGACTGGTCTACTACGGCTTGAGTTCGGGAGATTCGATATCGCGATTTGGAGCGCCCTTGAGAGGAACATGCCAGACGCCTCCGCCGAAGGTAGTGAGGTACACCTTGCCAGAATCCTCGGGGTCTGGTTGAACACGATGGCCCCATTTGAAGTTGTAAGTAGGGATTCGGGTCCAGTGTTCACCTCGGTCGCGCGAGATCCAGGCAGACGACTCGAAGCCCGCTGCGTAAAGCGTATTGGGATTACGCGGATCGATCGTGACGTCGTAGATGTGACGGTCCCGGTCGAGAGTCCATCGCCATGTTCGTCCTCCATCAATCGATAGCGCGATCCCTCCAGCTTTGCCGTTCATGACAGTTGGCCGATGTGAAGTGAATTTATCGCTTTCATAAAGAGGGGAATGTGGTGAAGGCGCCTGAGGAGTAGCGCGGGCCCATAATGCGAGATAAAGACGCTGTGGATCATCAGGGTCAATTGCGATGCCGTTTGGAGCATTCGCCCCCACTGGAAGTCCGATGCGTGACCAGGAGTCGCCGCGGTCTGCGGATCGATACAGCGCACCGTCACCCGAGTTGCCGATGCTTCCGTCTTCGCTCCGACGGGCGACAAGTGCATAGAGTGTGCCATCGGAGGCACGGGCAAGGCGCCACGCGAGAGGAGTGGTCCCGCTGATGCCCTGGTTTATGGGCGTCCATGAGTGGCCGTCGTCGGTGGATCGAAACACGCCGTATCCCATTGTGGCAACCCAAAGGGTACGGTGACCGGGTGAACTTGTAGGGTCAAGGATGATATGTGTGGGCGCGGTAGGAGGCAGGCCTTCGCTTGACGACTGCCATGTGCGGCCTCCGTCCGTGCTTACGCAGATGCCACCGATGTAAGAGGAGGTTGGCATTCGCCGCCACATCTTCGGCCTGGGCAGGTCGTGAATGTCGCTCATCGCAGCCCACATCTTTCCCTGTATCGAGGGATCAAATGCGAGTGAGTACGTTGTGTTTTGCCATCGGCCTGGTGCACCTGCGACTGAACGGCTCCATGATCGGCCAGAGTTTTCGCTGCGGAAGAGACCGATATCGGTCGTCAAGATAAACCGGCGTCGCATGTCGAAAGGGTCGAAGAGATATCCATATGTCGTGGTGACATCCAGTCCTGACGTCGTCCACGTTGCGTCGTCTTTCGAACCAGATGAGGCAGGCTCCGAGTAGCGAGCAGTCCACTTAACACCGCCATCCGTCGTGGCGAGGGTGCGTCCGAGATCAGTGGCGTAGGCGAGATTCGGATCGTTGTCATCGACTGTAAGACTAAGCGGTTCCTCGGCCCACTCAGGCGTCAACTCGCTGGCGATCCAGGCATCGTGAATATTAGTGGATTCGATGCTCGAAGTGGAGCGCCAGATAAGAGTCCAATGCTCGCCGCCATCGGCCGTGCGGGCAATACCCTGCAAGGTTTGGCCTTCAAGTTGGAGGTGCGAGTAGGAGGCATAGGCGATCTCCGGGTGATGAAGGCTGGTGGCTACTGCGCGGATCTGCGCTCCGGTGCCGGGAAGCCTCGAGGCGGTCCATGTCTGGCCACAGTCCGTTGAGACAACTAATCCGGAAGTTGACTGCCCGAGATGTGAGACGGCGTAGAAAGTTGGTGAGGCCTGCGAACTAAAGCCTATCGAGACATCAGTGAAGATTTCACCAGAAGGCGGAGCGCGTCGCTGCCATGCGCCATGTTGACGAACATGAATTGCATGAGAGTCAGCGATGTAGATGTTTCTCGACGTTCGCGGGAGAGTGAGGATCGATCCAGATGTGAAGGGGAGGCTCGGGCAACGGACCAAGACGATGCCAGGTCACGCCTCCATCTTTTGAAAGAACAAGTGTTGTGCTGGTGTCCTTGGTCGCCGCTGCATAAAGAAAGCGTGAGTCTGCGGGATCGATGGCGAGAGCAACGATCTGGCCGATTGGGTTGGGGTTGGCAATGACCGTCTCATCTGCATGATCGGAGTCCATATCGATCGCCTTGACGGTAGATGGGCGCGGCCAGAGAAGCTGCCATGTGGCGCCATCATTGGTGCTGCGCCATAGAACATTGGTGGCGGCGTAGATTGTGCGCGGAGTGACGGGGTCGAATGCGAAGAAGTGCACGGTTCCGCGAAGACTGAACATTCTCCAGTGATGGCCGCCATCGTGGCTAATGTAGGCACCTGTCATGTCGCAGGAGAGCAGTACTTCGTTAGGATCGCGCGGGTTGATGGTGACGTGAAACATGGCTCCGCCGCCGCCGGGCCCGACGATTCTCGGAGTTTGCGCCAGGGAGAGCATGCAGCTTAGAGCCACTGCCGCGCCGAAACAAAAGCCAATTTTGCTTCTTGAGACTCTCAGAGCCGAATTCGCAATCAAAATTGCCACCGTTTCCTGTCGTTCATTATCATCCCTTGAAGGTTATTCTTCTTTTGTCCCTGCTCATGGAACATCGCGGGATCAAATTTCTTATCAAAGAAACGTTTTTAGGGGAGTGCAGGGATGCGGAAGATTGGCATCATCATGAACGGCGTCACGGGACGCATGGGAACAAATCAACACCTTGGGCGATCAATCGCGGCGATTCGCAAGCAAGGCGGACTGGAACTACGAGACAAGACAATAGTCATGCCGGAGCCCGTCCTGGTGGGACGGAATGCGGCCAAGCTTGAGAGACTAGCGAAGGAGTGGGGTGTTGAGCGATGGTCCACCGATCTCGCCGCGTGCCTGGCTGATGAGGAGAATGTTATTTACTTTGACGCACAATCGACGCTGCTTCGCGCCGAGAGCGTGAAGCAGGCTCTCAGCGCAGGCAAGCACGTGTATTGCGAAAAGCCTTTAGCGGGAACGCTCGAGGAGAGCCTGGAATTAGCGCGAGCAGCCGAAGCTGCAGGAGTGAAGAATGGCGTCGTACAGGACAAGTTGTTTCTACCCGGACTTCTGAAGTTGAAGCAGGTGATCAACAGCGGTTTTCTGGGAAAGGTGCTTTCCATCCGCGGCGAGTTTGGCTATTGGGTCTTCGAAGGGCCAATGCCACCGGCGCAACGGCCGTCGTGGAACTACAGAAAGAATGAGGGGGGCGGCATCATTCTCGACATGTTCCCGCACTGGCAGTATGTACTCGAAAATCTGTTTGGCCGCGTGACGGCCGTCAGCTGCACGGCCAGGACCACGATTCCCGAACGCGTGGATGAAGCAGGCAAGACCTATGCGTGCACTGCAGACGATGCCGCATATGCGACCTTCGAGCTTGAGGGCGGTGCGATTGCGCACATCAATTCGTCATGGGTTACTCGCGTGAATCGCGGCGAGCTGCTGGAGTTGCACGTCGATGGCACAGAGGGTAGTGCGGTCGCAGGGTTGCGTGAGTGCAAGGTGCAGCCGCGCGTGGCGACGCCAAAGGCCGTGTGGAATCCGGATATTCCAAATCCGATTGATTTTCCGGACGGATGGCAAACTGTGCCGACCACGGTCGCCGAAGAGAACGCCTTCAAGATCCAGTGGGAGATGTTTCTGCGCCATGTGCTTGAGGATGCTCCGTTCCCACATGGCTTTCTCGAAGCGGCGAAAGGCGTCCAGCTGGCTGAAGCGGGCATGCAGTCATGGGCGGAGCGACGATGGGTCGATCTGCCCGAGCTCAAGCTCGAATTAAGCACAGATCTGTAACTCTCGGGGACCTCAACAGCGAATGACATGAGATTCGACTTCCACTTGCAGGTGGGTTGACACAGTACCGACTTAACGAAGCTGGGCCACTTGCCGGTCGTTGCTGGGCCACCGCCGGTGTCTCGCGTGCGCATATGCGGCGGCGCATGTGGTTATCGATCCACTGCAGCCGCAGATGCTGGACATGGAGGCGACGATGGCTTTTCGCCGCCATCTTTGGTCGCTCGGCTTCGGTGTTGCCGAGGCGATGGATACGGCGCAGCGAGGGATGGGACTGGATTGGGCGACCGCTCGTGAGCTGATTCGCGTGTCTCTGCGGGCGAGCGTGGCGGAGCGATCGCCTGCGGTGCGAATACGGATCAGCTGGAGCGCAGGGAAGCCTGCGACCATCGATGAGGTGATCGCGGCCTACGAGGAGCAGTGCGAGGCGATCGAAGCTGCCGGTGGGCAGCGTCATCCTGATGGCAAGCCGAGCGCTTGTTCGGTGCGCCAAGGGGCCGGAAGACTACGCGCGGGTCTATGGACGGCTACTGAGCGGACTTCGACAGCCGGCGATTCTGCACTGGCTGGGAGATGCCTTCGATCCGCAGCTGAAAGGGTACTGGGGAAGCGTCAATATCGCTGAGGCGATGGCGACGTGTCTGAACGTGATTCGCGACAATCGCTCGAAGGTCGATGGCATTAAGATATCGCTGCTCGACAAGCAGCAGGAGATCATAATGCGGCGGCAATTGCCCGAGGGCGTGCGGATGTATACGGGCGACGACTTCGACTATGCGGAGCTGATTCGTGGCGACGAGCTCAGGTCACAGCGATGCGCTGCTTGGGATCTTCGATGGAATTGCACCTGCTGCTGCTCTGGCGCTACGTGCGCTGGATGCAGGCGAGCTGCCGCAATATGAGGAGCTGCTCGCGCCGACTGTGCCGTTATCGCGCCACATCTTTCAAGCGCCGACCTACTTCTATAAAACGGGATTAGTCTTTCTCGCGTATTTGAATGGTCATCAGAGGCACTTTCACGATGCTCGGAGGACAGCAGAGCGCGCGGTCGATTGTGCATCTGGCTGAGTTGTTTGTTCTGGCGGATCAGCGCGCGGCTGCTGGCTGACCCTGAGCTTGCTGTGCACCGGATGCGGCTGGTGCTTGAGCTCGCGGGAGTGGAGGCATAGTGGCTGAGCTTCGCGGCTGAGCTTCAACCAGATGACGGCTGGCAAGGCTACGCTGCGCGAGGTCGTGGATGCGTGTGTAAAGCATGGCGTCGAGTGGATTGGGCCGTGGCGTCACTCTGTCGGTGATAATCCTGTGGCAGCAGGGCGGTTGATTCGCGATGCAGGGCTTGCGAGTGTCGAGCCTATGTCGCGGAGGCATGTTTCCTGCCGCGACTGCCGAGGAGCGGCGGAAGAAGATCGAGGACAATCTGCGGGCGATCGATGAAGCGGCTGCGCTCGGGACCGATCTGCTGGTGCTGGTGAATGGGCCGGCGCCGGACGCGATATCGACGGCGCGCGGCAGATGGTCGTGGATGGTATCGCGGCGGTCGTCGATCACGCGAGCAAGTGCGGCGTCAGGCTGGGAGTCGAGCCGCTGCATCCGATGTTCGCTGCCGATCGCAGCGTTGTGGTGACGATGGGTGAGGCGAACGATATTGCCGCACGGTTCGATCGCGACACGTGTCGGGCTGGTCGTGGATGTGTATCACATCTGGTGGGACCCGCAGGTGTATGCGGAGATCGCTCGGGCGGGGGAGAGGATCTTTGCGTTTCACGTCTCGGACTGGATCGTGCCGACACCCGATATGCTGATGGGGCGCGGAATGATGGGTGATGGTGTGATCGAGATCCGCCGGCTTCGCGAGGCGGTGGAGCAGGCCGGCTACTCGGGGCCGATCGAGGTGGAGATCTTCAACAATGCACTGTGGGCGCAGTCTGCAGACAATATTGTTGGGTTAGTTGCGAGACGGTTTGAGGAGTTCGTTTGAACCGAGAACGGTAAGATTCTGGACGACTTCAAAGAGATAATTCAGTGTTTGGCAACGGTTGCTGAGGCGGCAAATTCCTTTGATTTTGAGGCCTCTGGCGCATGCAATTTGCGGTCTGGCGTTTTACCATAGAAGGATGAGCGAAGTTCTGGAACAGGAAGCGAAATCAGGGGCGGGACACGCCCAGAAGTACACGCGGAACAGTCCGTATCTGTCCAATGTGAACGTCAACTATCTCCTGACGGCCGAGGGCTCGGAGAAGGAGACGCGCCACGTTGAGCTGGCCCTTGAAGAGGGCATGACCTATACGCCGGGCGATGCTGTCGGCATTATTCCGGAGAACCGGCCTGAGGCGGTTGCGGATGCGCTGAAGGCGCTGGGCTACAAGGGCGACGAGCGCGTGCTCGACCACTATAAGGTCGAGATCTCTCTTGAAGAGGCGCTGCGGACGCGCCTTGGAATCGGCAAGCTGGCGCGCGGCAGCGTGGGGCAGTATGCCAAGCTTGCTCCGGAGGTCGAGGGGCTGAAGGTTCTGACCGGGCCGGACAACCGCGCGCGCGCCGAGGAGTATTGCTGGGGCCGCGAGTTTGTCGACCTCGCAGCGGACTTTCCCGGTGTAATCACCGATCCGCAGCAGCTGTTCAACGTGCTGCAGCGGCTGACGCCGCGGATGTATTCGATCTCGTCGAGCCAGAAGGTGCATCCAGGACAGCGTTCATACGACGGTGCGCGTGATCCGTTATGACTCGCACGGCCGCAATCGCCAGGGTGTGGCGAGCGGGCACATCGGGCGACCGCGCGGGTGAAGGCACGACGATGCCGATCTTCCTGCACTCGAATGCCAACTTCCGGCTGCCGGAGGATCCGAACGCTCCGGTGATCATGGTTGGGCCGGGAACGGGAATCGCTCCGTTCCGCGCGTTCCTTGAGGAGCGCCAGGCTGATGGGTCGAAGGGCCAGAACTGGCTGTTCTTCGGCGAGCAGCGCGAGAAGATGGACTTCCTGTACAAGGAGCAGCTTCAGGGCATGGTGAAGGACGGCGTGCTGACGCATCTGCACTACGCTTTCTCGCGCGACCAGCACAATAAGGTTTATGTGCAGGACCGAATCGCAGGAGAACGCGAAGGAGGTCTACGAGTGGCTGGAGCGCGGTGCGTACTTCTACGTCTGCGGCGATGCGACGCGCATGGCGAAGGACGTGGAACTGGCGCTGCTGGATGCGATCGCCAAGGGCTCGAATGGAACGCTTGAGCATGCGGCCGAGTACCTGGCGGCGATGAAGAAGCAGAAGCGGTATCAGAGGGACGTTTACTAAGGGGGGTGGGTCCCCCCTCCCTATTCTTTTTTGCTTAGTTCCTTATTTTCATTGCTTTACGCGATTTAAAATCTGCAAAGTATTGAAAATAGATGGATTATTGGTAAAAATATTGAAACAAAAGAGAAACCCCGCGAGGAATCCTCCGAGCGGGGTTTTCTTTATTCGATCTATATCCAGTATAACGAGCCGAGGGTAATTAATCGGCACATTTTATTTCCTTTTATATGAGTGGTTTAAGCTGTTTTGGGGCTTGACAAGGTTTTCCACCCGCACATGACGATCTATGGTTTAGACAACAAATGTTGTAATAACTGCATCCGTAGGTTACTGGCCAACATCTCAATAAGCGACTGAAAATGATTCGGTCCTGAGGAGGACGTGATGAACGTCGTTGTTTATGGTGCAACCGGGAATTCGGGTTCGGAGATCGTTAAGGAACTGGTGAAACGCGGTCACAAGGTGACGGGCGTTGCGCGTGATGTTAGAAGCTGAGGGAGTATCGGGCGTGACGGCGAAGACGGATGATCTTTCGAACGTGGACGCGATTGCTGAGGTTATCAAGGGCGCGGACGTAGTGGTCTCGGCGTATCAGCCTCCGGCGGACAAGACGGACGCTTTGATAGACGTGACGAAGCGGGAGGTTGAGGCGGTGAAGAAAGCCGGTGTTCCGCGTCTGATCGTGGTCGGGGGAGCAGGGCAGCTCGAGGTAGCTCCGGGAGTTACGCTGATCAAGTCGGGGCATCTTCCGCAGGAGTACATGCCGATTGCGGTGTCACACGAAAAGGCTGCTGAGGTTCTGAAGGCTTCGTCAGGGATCAACTGGACTTACGTTGCCCCCGCAGCGTTCTTCATTCCGGGGGAGCGGACTGGCAAGTACCGGACGGGGACGAATAACCTGATCACGGATGAGAAGGGCGAGAGCAAGATTACGTTTGCGGATTATGCGATTGCCCTGGTGGATGAGATCGAGAAGCCGAAGCATGAGCGGAAGTTGTTCTCGGTTGGGTATTGAGGCTAACAGGGAAGGGAGAGGGCGGCCTTCGGCCGCCCTTTTTTCTTTGCGAGCCTAGTCAGCTTCTCACTTTGTACTTGTCGATGAAATCACGGCGTAGTTCGTTACCCATACCTGGTTCCTCCGGCGCGGGAATCTTCCCATCGACCAGGCGCAATGTTTCCACATGCGAGGTGTCATTCTTCAGGCTGCCTGATTCCATATAGATTGCGTTGGGCATCGCCAGAAGCATATGCATATTCGTTGGGCCGCCTCCGTGGCTTGCGAGTTCCACGTTGAAGGCATCCGCGATTGCTCCGATTTCCATCCACTCGGTAACTCCGCCGGCGCGTCGATTGTCGGGTTGTACAACATCGGCGCCACCTAAACGCAGAAGCTCCAGGAACTCGTATTTGCCGTAGAGATTTTCGCCCGTGGCCACTCGAATATCGAGTTCGTGCGCCAAGTCACCGAACTCCCGCATTGCGTGTGGCATCATCGGCTCTTCATACCAGAAGCAGCCCAGCTCCTGATAGACACGTCCGCGCGCAAGGGCATCGGTGAAATTGAAAGTCTGATTTGCATCGACCATGAGCCGTCGATCCTTCCCAAGTAATTCGCGGGCAGCCTTGATCCGCCTGACGTCGTCATCCAGCGAAGAGCGGCCCACTTTGATCTTGACCGCGTGGAAGCCTTCGCTAATAGCGCCCTCTATCTGTTTTTTGTACTGCGACAGATCATCATCGTTGTCGTAGTACCAGCCGCACATGTTGTAGGTTGGGAGACTGGTTTGGTAGCCGCCCAGCATGCGGTAGACGGGCAGCTTTGCAAGCTTTCCGACGATGTCCCAAAGTGCCGTATCAACCGCAGCCATCGCGCACGTAACGAGGCCGGACGTGCCACTGTACTCAGCGGCGCGCCACATGTCCTTCCTCAGCTTTTTGGATAGAGTCGGATCCTGGCCGATCAGCGCCTGCTTCAACATGCCTTGCAGAATTTCTTCGGCTACTCGCGGGCCACCGGACTCAAAGCCAAACGAGATGTAGCCCCAGCCTGTGATGTTGGCGTTGGTGGTAAGTCTCAAAACCACGCCCCCGCTCTCGGCGCCAAAGCGATGGATCGCATCCATGAAGAACTTGCCTGGAGGCATCCTGAGGACTTCGGTCTCCAGGCCGGTGATCTTCAGCCCTTGTGTTACTTCAGCGGCAACGGCCCGGAGTTGAGTACTGATGGGCAGGAGTGCAGCCGCCCCGGTGGCGAAGAAATCCCGTCTGTTCACATAAACCTCTCTTTGGATAGGCCATTCGCCCTAGCCAGTCTCATTTACACGCGAGTAAGGCTAACATGTGCGTTCGCCTCGACAGACGGCTTACAGCGTTGAATCGGCGGGGCATTAATTACTTAGAAATCGGGGTGCTGCAAACTCCGAGAGGAGCAATTCGCTTAGCTGGCCTAGTAGGATCAATCCAACAATATTGATATGAAATCGTACAAAAACTTAACCCGACGCGATGTCGTCAAGCATTCCGGCTTGATTGCTGCAGGCTTCAGTTTGTTGCCCCAATCCGCATTGGCTGCGTTCAAGGCGCCCCCGCAGGGCGATTTGCTGACCATCGACAAGCTGGCGGCATATCAGATTGTTGTGCCTGACCAGGCGAGCCCTGTAGAACAGCAGGCGGCCGAGAAGCTACAGCACTATGTGGCTGAGGCCTCGCATAAGAACCTGGTGATCAAGAAGGAAGCAGACTATCGGAGCGGTCCCTGCCTTTTTCATCGGGCAAACACGATATGCAGCGACGCGGAAGATCAATTTCAAACAATTGAAAGAAGACGGGTTTGCCTATCATCCTGCCGGAGAAAACCTGATCGTTGCAGGGGGTACTGGTAAAGGAGTGCTTTACGGAGTCTATGGCCTGCTTGAGCTTTGGGGCTTCAGGATGTACACGTCTTCGTCGATCGCTGTTCCCAACACGGCTGCAGTCAGCATCCCCAAAAATGAGTTGGTTGTCGTTCCTGTTGTGGAGTACCGCACCACATCCTACCGGGATACTCGCGACCCGGAATACACCGAGTGGCACAGGCTTTCTTCGCGGAACGATTGGGGATTGTTCGTCCACACTTTCAACGAACTGGTTCCTCCGGACAAGTACGGCAAAGCGCATCCTGAATACTATTCGCTGGTCAATGGCAATCGGTTGCCGGGCACGCAGTTGTGCCTCTCGAATCGCGAGGTGCTGGATGTTGTGATTGCCAGTTTGAAAGAGAAGATCGCCGCTAAGCCTAGTGCTACTTATTGGTCGGTCAGTCAGAACGACAACGATCAGTACTGCCGTTGCGAACCTTGCACGCAACTCAACACAAAGTATGGGGGAGTGCCGAGCGGATCCATCCTGTACTTCGTGAACGACGTTGCCAAAGCTTTTCCCGGCAAGATTATCTCTACCCTGGCTTACTGGTATTCAAGAACGCCGCCGCAGAACATACAGGCCGAGCCCAACGTCAACATCATGCTGTGCAACATTGAAAGCCGGCGGCAGGGGCCGGTGTATGAGACTGATCCTGCTTTCTCCAATGACCTGATCAACTGGGGAAAGTTGTCGGGCAACATTCTTATCTGGGATTACAACATTCAGTTCGCCAACCTCGTCAGCCCATTTCCCAACCTTCATACCCTGAAACCCAACATCAAGTTCTATACGGACCACCACGTCAATTCGCTCTTCATGCAGGCGAACGGCCAGGCCGGAGGCGAGATTGCCGGGCTGAGGTCCTATCTCATCTGCAAACTGATGTGGAACCCTGATGCCGATGATCGCGCCATCATGGATGAATATCTCACCGGCTATTACGGCGAGGCCGCGCCTTACATCCGTCAGTACATCGACAGGATGCGTGAATCGCTTCTGAGTACCGGTTTCAAGCTGAACATCTTCGGCAGCCCGGAAGACGCGAAGGATGCCTATCTGTCGGCGGAGATGATGAAGGTGTATAGCTCACTGTTTGATCAGGCGGAAAAGGCGGTGGAGAAGAATCCGCAGTTGCTGACGCGGGTGAAGATAGCGCGGCTGCCGATTATGTATGCGACGATTCAGATTGCGCGAAATGAAGCGGCCGATACGGCTCGCAGCATGTTTGCGCATACGGCGGACGGCAAGGTCATCGCAAAGCCTGAGATGAAAGCTCTCGTCAGCCAATTTGTCAGTGGCTGCAAGCAGGATGGAGTGACGCGCGTAAGAGAGAGAACTACTCCTCCTGATGACTATCAGGCTTCTTACGACAGGGTCTTCACCAAGATGGCGGAGATGCAACATGCGAAGTCATTCGCGAAGAAAGTCACGCCCGTGACGCTCCCTGAAGGCGGAGAGATAAAGGCACAGCGGCTTACGGACGGCATCTTCGGGTCGTGGGAGTCGTGGAGCGCTCCGGATGTAAATTGGGTGGCTTACAAGGGGCAGCATATGGACTTCATCGTGGATCTGGGTGAGGTCACGGATGTGCGGTACATCAACATGGACTTTCTTAACGCACAGGCTCAGCCTGACTGGAATCTGCTGGTGCTGCCGGAATACGTTACCTATGCCACGTCGGCTGATGGAACGAAGTTCAGCGATGAAGTGAAGGTGGGCAACCCGAACAATCCGAACCCAAAGGAAAATCCTGACATAGCCAAGGTGCCGGTGCAGTCGTTCCGCGCCGATCTGGGAACGGGCGTAAAAGCACGTTACATCAAGGTGCACGGCGAGAGTATGCTTCGCATGCCTTCGTGGCATATACGCGCCGGGCAGCCGGCGTGGATTTATAGCGATCAGATCATGGTTCTTTAGACGCGGTGGTAGTCGCCGCGCCAATTGGCGATGGCCTGCTTGATGGCTTTGGCTTCGAGCTCCTGGGTAAGGGCGCGGTGGGAGAGGGCGGCAACCTCTTCGTCGGAGGCGAAGCGGAGAGCTACGAGCTGCCGGACGGTGAGATCGTTGACGTGGGGTAGATCCTCGGCGGGGCAGAGGTGGGCGAGGCGCAGGCGCTCTTCCAGGCGAATGATGCGGTCCTGCAGCTTGAGGTCGTTGAATCGACATTTGACGGCGAGGACGAGCATCGCGAGCGAGACGATGATGGCCCAGTGACCGAGGTACGGGTACTCATGCCGGAAGTGAATGGCGATGTAGATGGCGACGCCGAAATTGATCATCATGACCGGGAAGACGAAGAAGTGCATCGGAGGGTCGAAGCGCGTGTGGTTCTTATAGCTCTGTGGGGTAGCCATAGATGATCCTTTCGTGTGTGGATGCGGGATGAGGATAGCATGCGACGTCGGGCGGCTCACGGTGCGATAGGCTGGAGGGATGGCGGCTAAGGCGAAGAAGAGAATCGGAGTTCATGTAGGCACGGGTGGCGGGGTTTGGACGGCGGTGGAGCGCGCGGTCGCGGCGGGGGCGAATACGTTTCAGATCTTTTCGTCGAGTCCGCGGATGTGGAAGGGTTCGCCGGTGAAGCCGGCGGACGCGGCGAAGATGAAGGAGCTGCGGGCGAAGCATGATGTGGGGCCGGTGGCGATTCATGCGAGCTATCTGATCAATCTGTGCTGCGCAGACGGAGAGGTGCGGGAGAACTCGACGAAGGCGTTTCGCGGCGAGGTGGAGCGGGCGCTGGATCTGGGTGCGGAGTACCTGGTGCTGCATCCGGGGAGTTGGAAGGGGCTGACGCGCGAGCAGGGGCTGACGTCTGGCGGCGCAGTCGATTGAGAAGGCGATTGAGGGGATCGATTTTGCGGGGAAGGATTTCAGGATTCTGATTGAGAACACTGCGGGGGCGGAGTTTTCGCTGGGAGGCAAGCTGGAGCAGGTGGCGGAGTTGGTGGAGTGCCTGAAGGCATGCGCTCCGGTGGCGGTGTGTCTGGATACGTGCCACGTGCATGTGGCGGGGTACGACATTGTTTCGCCGGACGGGTATATCGAGACGATGAAGCTGATCGAGTCGACGGTGGGGTTCGATGCGGTGAAGGTGTGGCACTGCAACGATGCGAAGGCGGCGATGGGCTCGAAGCTGGACCGGCATGAGCATATCGGCGAAGGGACGATTGGGGCGGAGGCGTTTCGGCGGCTGCTGCATGATGCGCGGTTTGCGCACGCGGCGTTTATTGCGGAGACGCCGGTGGATGCTCCGGGGGATGAGGCGCGGAATGTTGGGGTGTTGCGGGCGCTTGTCGGCCGGGATGATGCTTATGGCTTCTGGCGTGGGGCGGAGGAGGACTTCGCTGACGAAGGACTGCGGGGCCTGGGTGACGAGCATCGCGACTACGTGAGCAACGTCGGCGGGTTGAATCTTGCGGGGGTTGTCCTGCTGACTGCTGCCGAAGCCGGTGTTCACGGAGCCGGGGGCGACTACGGAGACGCGGATGTTGTGGGGCCGGAGCTCTTCGGCGACGGAGTAGGTGAGGCCGTTGAGTCCCCATTTGGAGGCGGAGTAGGCGGCTCCGTTGGGGAGAGGATTGCGGCCGGCGAGCGATGAGATGTTGATGATGTGGCCGGATTGCGCGGCGATCATGAGCGGGGCGAGGGCGCGAATCATTAGGTAGGGGCCCCGGAGGTTGGTGCCCATCAGCTTGTCCCAGTCGGCGGGGGCCATGTCGGTGAGGGGCTTGCCGATGAGGCCGATGCCAGCGTTGTTGACGAGGATGTCGCAGCGGCCGTGCTCGGATTTGACAGTTTCGGCGAGGGCGTTGATGGAGGACTCGTCAAGGAGGTCGAGCTCGGCGATGTGGGCGGTGCCTCCGGAGGATTGAATGTCCTGCTGGACTTTCGCGAGCTGTGCTTTGTCGCGGGCTGCCAGGATGACATTCGCTCCCATGGAGGCGAGCTGTTTGCTGATGGCTGCACCGATGCCGCGTGCGGCTCCGGTGACGACGGCGACTTGTCCTTTGAGTTGTTCGGTCATGTCGGGTTGGATGCGGCGGCTGGGTAAGCAGATTGTGGAGTTTCTAATCTCCCAAATTTGATATCACTCTTTCTAGCATTAGGTCTCTTGTTCCGGCCGATTTTGCTTGATTAGGGGGATTCGATGGGGTAACGTTTGCAAGCGGATAGACGGGCCCTCTTTGTCCAATTCCTTTTCCGGAGAAGAAGCGATGGCGCCCGATTTCAGCGACCCTCCTGTTAAATTTGGCCGTGGGTTTCGCGAGTTCACGTTTGAACCCAGCAGCGAGACTGCGCATTCGATTCCAGTCGACGAGGACACTTCGCTTGCGTGCGATATGGCTTTAGGAACAATTACGACGTGTATCGATCTCCTGATGCGGGCTCGAAAAGAAGAGAGGATTGAGTTCGCTGCGGGGGTGACGGCGGAGGTGCTGGAGACCACCGGCATCTTGTTGATGCGAGCATCGAACGCTTCCAACCGGAGGCGTGAGCAGATCTTTCGTCACTGGGGGGAGGCGGGGGTTCCGATGGTCGAGGATTTAGTCGCGGCTGTGGCGGCACGTCCTGATCGACTGCTGAGGCCAGTGGACATTCGGACAATGTTTATGGGCAAGCCTCCGGGATACTGATCCATGCCAGAGACCACGCAAGACTCGGCGACCAGTTACATGGATGCAGTGAAGTGGATGGTGGGGCTCTCAGGAGCCGTGATTGCCGGTGTGTTTTTGCATCCGGAGATCATTACGCGATGGTCGGGGTGGGGCCGGATTTATGTCGCGGTTGTGTTGTCGCTGTTCGGAATAAGCATCTCCAGCGGGGTTGTTTATCTTCTGTGGATTGCGCGTGCTCTACGACGGAAAGAGCTGTTTGCCGAGGTCCGCAGGGAGCAAGCGGCTCCTGTCGTCATCCCTGATCGGAATAGAGTGGCAGAACTACAAGAGCAGAAGAAAAAGCTCGATGCCGAAGAAGTGACGTCTAAGAAATTGGTGCCTATTTGGTACCAGATATTTACCTGGTCATTCTATGTCGCTGCACTTCTTGGATTGATTTTGTTCTGCGTGCAAATCGCCATCGCTCGAAAGCCGGACGACGACTGCAAAGACAAATGTAAGAAGACAGAAGAATGCTGCAAGCCGGCTCCCCCGGACCCTAAACGATTTACCGTGGTGCAGTCTGCGGTTCACAAGACGGCACATGGGATGATGGCGCATACGTTTTTGCTTGACCAGCAGACAGGAGATATGTGGCAGATGATCTGCGATCAGAAGGGCAGCATCGTTGCGTTTCAGCGGGTGAAGCGACTGGATGGCAAGCCCGAAGATTGAAGAGACAAAGGAAGGCTTGATCAGGCGCAGATGAGTTCTTTGTAGATGAAGTGGCTTATCTGAATTCCGTAGCGTATTTCCAGGCGATCTAACCAGGGTGCAGGTCTGCGGCAACACGTGGCTGGCGCCCGGGCCGCCGAGGCCGAGGAGGAAGCACCGGCGTTCGAACTCGGACGAGTGCGTGGCGATCCCCTCAGGCGGTGAAGAGTTCGGTGTCGATGAACTGGTTTCGAAACTTGCCGGTTGGGTCGTATTGCTTTGTTCTTTTGCTACATTTGCTGTCATGCGCAAGCGGTGGCCGTGTGCTTGCTTTGTCGTGGTTATGACACTCGCGCCGGAACCAGGGGATGCGCAGTTTACGGATCCTCGTGTTTATACGAATTCCCCGGTGGATACGAATCAGGTTGAGCTGCTGTATGCGTACGCGCGTTCGAACACTTCGATCGATTCTTCACTCATTGTCGGCGGGGCGAAGTTCAATCTGAATTCCGGAATCATTAGTTACACGCGCTATTTTGGCTTACTGCACCACTTGGCGTGGGTGGAACCGAGCGTTCCTGTCGCGGGACTTTCGGGGTCGATCATCGGGACAAATATCAGCGGGTCGGTTACAGGAACCGGGGATTCGAGTTATCAGTTTGGGGTGTTGCTGAAGGGTGGACCTGCCCTAAGCGTTTCCGAGTTCGCGAACTACAAGCCGACTACGTCGATTGGAGTGAGCTTTACTTTCACAGCGCCGACTGGGAAGTATGACCCGGACAAGCTTCTGAACCTTGGGACAGCACGGTGGTCGTTCAAGCCGGAGGTGGGTTTTTCACATCCGTTTGGGCGAGAGCAGAAGTGGGAGATCGACGCATACGCAAATTCGTATTTCTTTACTGAAAACACGGAGTATCACGGGGTAGAGATCCTTCGGCAGCAGCCGTTGCCGGGGTTTGAGGGGCACCTGAGCTACTCGTTCAACAATGTTGTCACAGCTTCGGTGGATACGCGTTTCGCCTTTCGCGGTGACACATCCGTGGATGGGGCCGATCAGTATAGTGCGCAACGGGTGCTCCTCATCGGAAGCGAGGTCAACGTCTCCATGAACCCGCACAGTACGTTGGTTTTTGTGTTTGCGAAGGCGGCAGTTCATCAGAACGGACCGAACGTCGGTGGTTTCGCGGTGCGATATGACTACACATGGGGCAAAGGGTACAAGTGATCCCGGTCAGGCGGTGAAGAGTTCAGTGTCGATGAACTGGTTGTGGAACTTGCCGGTGGGATCGTACTGCTTGATAAGGGCTTTGAAGTCGCTCATCTTCGGGTAGGCCTGTTGGAGCTTCGCGGGGTCAAGAGTGAAGAGTTTGGCCCAGTGGGGACGCGGATTGAACGGGGCAAGCTTCGCTTCGATCTGCGGGAGAAGCTTTTGTACGGCGGGCCACTCGGGCTTCCAGGTGAAGTGGATGGCGAGGGAGTCGCGCTGGTAGGCCATGCTGAGCCAGAGGTTGTCCTGAGCGATGGTGCGGAGTTCAGTGGTGAGAAGGTGCGGGGTGATCTGGCTGTGCAGGGTTTCGACGGCGGAGATGGCGGCGAAGGCGTGCTCGCGGGGGACAAAGTACTCGGTCTGGAGCTCGGCGCCGCTGGAGGGAGTGAAGTTCATTTTGAAGTGCGGAAGGCGCTCGTACCACGGGCCGGGAACGTTCATCTGCGGTGTGCAGTTGATGGCGTCTAAGGCGGGGATGGGGTGCAGGTCCTTTGTGGCGAGCTTTGCGTTGTAGAAGAGGGCGGGGGTGTCGAGTGTCTGACCGGGCTGGACGCGCCGCTTGATCCAGAGCTCAGTGCCGCGGTGGTTTTGCCAGTCGGTGAAGAGGCTGACGGAGTAGCCGGCGCCGAAGATGTCGTCGAAGTGGTGCTCGAGTTCGGAGAAGGAGAGGTCGGTGTAGACGGTCTGGGCGACCTGGAAGGTGGGTTCGAGGTCGAGTGTGACGCTGGTGACGACGCCGATACACCCGAGGTGGACGACCGCAGCCGAGGAAGGTGTCGCCGTCGTGGGCGCGGGAGAGGGTGTGGATGGTACCGTCGGCGGCGACGAACTCGAGGGCGGCGACGGATGAGGAGAGATTCTGATTGTGGATACCGGAGCCGTGGGTTGCGGTGGCGGTCGCTCCGGCGACGGAGATGTGGGGTAGGGAGGCAAGGTTGTGAAGGGCGAAGCCCTTGGCGTCGATGACAGGGGCGAGGTCGCCGTAGCGGACGCCGGCACCGACGGTGACGGTGCGGGCCTTTTCGTCGATGGCGATCTGGTTGAAGTTATGGAGGGAGACCTGAGCCTGGGTGCTGTCGGCGATGGTGTTGAAGGAGTGGCGGGTGCCGAGGGGGCGGAGCTTGGGGTGGTCTTTGACCAACTGCTGGAGCTCGGCGACCGATGAGGGCTCGAAGAGATTGGAGGTGTGGTAGGTCAGGTTGCCGGCCCAGTTGGTAAGGGGTTTTGCCACCTGTTTTTGGGCGGGTGCGAAGCGGGAGATGAGGCTGCCGGTCACAATGGCTCCTGAAGTCTTGAGGAACTGGCGCTTATTCATAGGCGAGGATGGTAACTCGTTGGGCATGGAGAATCCAGTTTGTGAAAGGTCCTTCGCTTAGGAGTGGTAGGGAAAATATTTCTTGAGTTTGAGGAAACGAATCTCGAACAGTTGGTAACTGAGAACAGCGATGACGGTGCTGATGACGCCGATGATCAACGCGGATGCTGTAAGGGCGAGCGCTTTATGCACATTATGGCTGACGAACCAGGTTCTTAGAGGAAGTGAGATAAGTCCTGCGATGGAGTAGTGATAGACATAGAGCCCATAGCTGTACCGTCCAAAGAAACGGAGAGCGGAGTTGCTAAAGAAATGCGCGCTGAGTGATCCGGCACGCAGAATCATGGCGATGAGCGAGGCAGATAGGATCCCAAAAAGAGAAAAGCCAACGGTGGAGACGATGGGGTTTGGCACTTCGAATCCGTGAAGGACAAGAAACATCGTAAGAAGCAGGACGGCACAGACCACGAAGATCTGGGGGGCCCTGCGCAAGGCGATCTCCTTCCATGGGGAATGCATCAGCAGGGCCACCGCGCAGCCGTAGAGAAGATTGTCAGCACAGGAGAAGGTGGGAGAGTAGGCGAGATATGGGTTGGGAAAACGGGAGCGTAGAAGAACAAGGGCGACTCTGATGAAAAAGACGACCAGACAACCTGCAAGGGCGATATGGAGCAGTCTGGAGATGCTTTTGATGCGGTAGATGAGAAAGGGCCACACCAGGTAGAACTGCTCTTCGACGTTGAGTGACCAGAAGTGATCGATATTGAAGGGCGAGATGACGAGCGGTACGTCACGCCACAGCGCGAGATTGGCGCTGTAGGTGAGGTAGTAATACTGCCAGCCGTTCCACTGGAAATGGAGCGGACGCGTGAGCAAGAACAGGAAGATGAGAAAGCCGTAGTAGAGCGGAAAGATGCGTAACGCTCGACGGGCGTAGAAGGCCTTGAAGTAATTCCGGTCAGTGCGGGTGTCCAACAGGATTCCGGTAATGAGGAAGCCGGAAAGCGCGAAGAAGAGGTTAACACCGACGAAACTGGCGGCGCGGATTTGGGAGATGAAATCGAAGATCGGGTTACCGCTCTGTGTGTTTGACCAGAAGAGATGATGGAAGAGAACAACGAGCAGAGCGAAGCCACGAAAGCCGTCGAGGGCCTTGATATGGCGCTCTCCGCCCGGATTGTCCGTATCGGGCTGGAGAGGGGACTGAATGCTCACTGTTTGGGGCGGCATAGCTGTTTGATGCAGCGAGTGCGCGTCGAATGAGGGTGTCGCTCTAGTGTGACTAGTCCGTAGTATTTCGGCAATCGCGGGGAGGGTTCTTTACAATCAAAAGATATGGTCGAGAGCGTAAAGAGCGAGAACGAGCGCCAGGCGCGGTATAACCCGGCGGAGATTGAACCGAAGTGGCAGGCGCGGTGGGACGCGGACGCCTACGCTGTATGCGGCGGAGGGACACGACGCGGGGAAGCCGAAGTTTTATTGCCTGGAGATGCTGCCGTATCCGAGCGGGCAACTGCACATGGGGCATGTGCGGAACTATGCGATTGGCGATGCGCTGGCGCGGTATATGTGGATGCGCGGGTACAACGTGCTGCACCCGATGGGGTGGGATGCGTTCGGGCTGCCGGCGGAGAATGCTGCGCTGAAGAACAACACGCCTCCGCGGGAGTGGACGCTGCAGAACATCGCTGCGATGAAGAAGCAGATGCGGCGGATGGGGTTGAGCTACGACTGGTCGACCGAGGTGACGACGTGCCTGCCGGATTATTACCGCTGGAACCAGTGGTTCTTCGTGAAGATGTTCGAGAAGGGGCTGGCGTACCGGAAGAAGAGCAAGGTGAACTGGTGTCCGGAGTGCCAGACGGTGCTGGCGAACGAGCAGGTGGTAAATGGCCGCTGCTGGCGGCACGAGGACACGATCGTCGAGCAGCGCGATCTGACGCAGTGGTTTTTGCGGATTACGAAGTATGCGGATGAGTTGCTGGATGGGCTGGAGAAGCTGGAGGGCTGGCCGGAGAAGGTTCGCACGATGCAGCGGAACTGGATCGGGCGGAGCGAAGGCGCGCTGGTCGATTTTGCTGTCGATGGCGAGGTGAGAGACGGCTGCGGCAAGATCACGGTGTTCACGACGCGCATCGACACGATCTTTGGCGCGACTCGGTGCAGCTTGCTCCGGAGCATCCGGTGGCGAAGGCGTTTGCAGCGGAGGACGCGGAACTGGCGACGAAGATCGAGGCGCTTCTGGCGGAGCAGCAGAAGGCTCGCGAGGCTGATGACCTGGGCGGCATCGAAAAGCATGGCGTGAACACGGGGCGGTTCGCGATCAATCCGTTCAATGGCGAGCGACGTGCCGATCTGGGTAGGGAACTACATTCTTGCGGACTACGGTACGGGCGCGATTATGAGCGTGCCGGCGCATGACGAGCGCGACTTCGAGTTTGCGCAGAAGTATGGGTTGCCGGTGCGGCGCGTGATTGCGCCGAAGGCAAGGTGCGAGGAGCCGGAACTGCCGTATACAGCTGAGGAAGATGCGGTGCTGATCGACTCGGGCGAGTGGACAGGGCTGGGCTGCGTTGAGGCGCAGCAGAAGATGGCTGCGTTCGCGAAGGCGAAGGGGTTTGGCGAGCCACGGTGACGTATCGGTTGAAGGACTGGGGCGTGAGCCGGCAGCGGTACTGGGGCACGCCGATCCCGATGGTGTACTGCGAGAACGGACATCCGGGCCTCGAGCCGGGTGGCGTTGTGGCTTTGCCGGAGAGCGCGCTGCCGGTGCTGTTGCCTGAGCAGATGGAGATTACGCAGGAGGGCGGATCGCCGCTGGGCAAGGTTGCGGAGTTTGTGAACACGACGTGTCCGGTGTGCGGTGGCCCTGCGCGGCGCGAGACGGACACGATGGATACGTTCGTCGATTCGAGCTGGTACTTCTATCGCTACACGGATGCGAAGAACGAGCGGCTCCGTTTGCGAGTGAGAAGGCGAACTACTGGTTTCCGATCGACCAGTACATCGGCGGCGTGGAGCATGCGATTCTGCACCTGATCTACTCGCGCTTCTGGACGAAGGTGATGCGCGACCTGGGGATGATCAAGAATGATGAGCCTGCGGAGCGGTTGTTTACGCAGGGCATGGTGATCAAGGACGGCGCGAAGATGTCGAAGTCGAAGGGCAACGTGGTATCGCCCGATGACATGATTGCGCGCTATGGCGCGGATGCGACGAGGATGTATGCGCTGTTTGCGGCTCCGCCGGATCGCGACCTGGAGTGGCAGGAGGAGGGCGTTGCGGGCATCAGCCGGTTCTTGAGCAGGGTGTATCGGCTGGCGACGAAGTATGCGCAGGCGACTCGCGAGGCAAAGCGGTCCGCACGACGAGCAGGGATCGAAGGTTGAGCAGCAGCTTCTGCGCAGGCTGCACCAGACGATTGCGAAGATCACGCAGGACTTCAGCGGACGGTGGCACTTCAACACTTCGATTGCGGCGATCATGATCGCTGGTCAACGAGATTGTTGCGGCTGAGGCGGCGATGGATGCTGGCGAGGTTTCGCCTGCAGCGGTTGGCGGAGATCTTTCGCAACCTGATGCTGATGCTGGCTCCGTTTGCGCCGTTCTTTGCGGCGGAGATGTGGGAGGAGATCGGCGGCGAGGGCGTGGTGTTCCGCACGGCGTGGCCGGTGGCGAATGAGGAGCTTGCGCGGGAGGACGAGATCGAGATTCCGGTGCAGGTGAACGGCAAGCTGGTGAATGTGGTGAAGGTGCCTGCCGGGAGCGATGAGGAGACGGTGAAGGCTGCGGCGCTGGCGGATGAGAAGGTGAAGGCGCGCGATCGAAGGCAAGACGGTGGTGAAGGTGATCGTGGTGCCGGGCAAGCTTGTGAATCTTGTGGTGAAGTAGTGAGCGCGTTTGCGTGAGGACGGAGATAGTCTCTGCTGCCGATGGCACGGTTCGGGGAACACAGTCGTTTGTTCACACGCTGTCGGAGTGCTGGAGGCGGCCTTCGCTGACGGCGCTGGAGGTGGCGTGGCGGTGGGTGTTTGGTATTCCGGCGCTGCTGCTGCTGTGGAAGCTGGGAACGCGCATTTTGCAAGAAGCTCCGCTGAACGTGCCGGCGCTGCGAGCGATGACGGTACTCGATCCGATGCGCGCTGCGGAGACGCTGGCCGAGGCGATGGCTGTGCTGCTGCCTCCAGTGAGCCGTGTTGCGGTGTGGCTGGTGCCGCTACTGCTGGTGACATGGGTGGTGTGGTCGTCGCTGGGCAGGACGGTGGTGCTGCGGCGAGTGGACAGCAGCGCTGCATGCGCGGCCGTGGACGCTGATGGTGTTGCAGGCAGTTCGAGTGGTGGCGCTGGCTGGGAGCTTTGTGGTGTGGTTCTGTGTGCCTGCAGTGGGCGGCGCAGATGACGGTGACCGGGCCGTTGGAGCAGGGCGGCGAGCCGAACCTGGTGGGCTACTTCGCGCTGGTGATTGTGTCGACGCTGGGGCTGTTTACCCTGTGGGCGGTGGTGAGCTGGGCCTTGAGCGTGGCTCCGCTGCTGGCGATGCTGAAGGGGATAGGTGTGAGCGCGAGTCTGGCGGCTGCGTTTCGGCTGGGGCCGCTGAAGAGCAAGCTGGTCGAGATCAATCTGGTGATGGGGATCGTGAAGATTGCGCTGATTGTGCTGGCGATGGTGTTCTCGGCGACGCCGCTGCCATTTGAGAGTGTGACGACGCCGGAGTTCCTGACATGGTGGTGGATCGGGGTGGCGGTACTGTATTTTGTGGCGTCGGATTTTTTCCATGTGGCGCGGCTGGTTGCGTATCTGCAGCTGTGGCGTGCCTTCGAGAGGCCTGCCGAGCGCTAACCGGGGTGTCTTGCGTCGCAGCGCGAGCCAAGATCATCTTCCGTGCACCTACGCCTGCGAAGAGAAAAAGAAGCCCCGGACGAGGAATCGAGGCAAAGTGTCACGCCTGATTGAACCGCGTTTCGCAAAAAAACTATACCAGGCCCTCGCTGGCCGAGTGTCAGATGCATCTGAATCTCCAGACGAGCGTAACGGCTCGACGGAGAAAGCCATGTCCTTCGGAATTTATGTTGTTGGTTATCTGATCTTGATTGCCGGGATCGTTTATCTCGCGCATCTGATGCATATTCCCCAGGCATACATCATTGCGGTGGCGATTATTCTTGCGGGAATTGGTGTCGTCACCGGTGTTAGCACGACACGTCAGAAGGATCCAAGTTAGGTTGATGGAAAGGCGAGGATAGTCCACGTTTACACTGGGTATGTGGATACCTCAACGATCGTCATTCTGGATTTTGGTTCGCAGTATACGCAGCTGATTGCGCGTCGCATCCGAGAGTTCAATGTCTTCTCCGTGGTGCTGCCCTGTACGGCTCCGCTCGAAGAGGTGCGTGCGCTGGAGCCGAAGGGAATCATCCTCTCGGGTGGGCCGAGTTCGGTGTACGACGCTGATGCTCCCGCCGCCGACCCCGGAGTGCTGGCGATGGGTGCGCCGGTACTGGGGATTTGCTACGGACTGCAGTTCATCACGCATCATCTCGGCGGCAAGGTGGAACCAGCGCCAGCGCGTGAGTATGGGCATGCGCAGGTGAGTGTGGTGGCTGAGACGCCGCTGTTTCGCGGGTTGCCGCAGACGATGGACGTGTGGATGTCGCACGGTGACGAGGCGAAGGCGCTGCCGGAAGGGTTCCAACTTACGGCGAAGACATCGAATGCGGTGGCGGGCATCGCGAATGAGACGCGAGGCATATGGGCGGTGCAGTTTCATCCTGAGGTGGCGCACACGCGGCAGGGCATGGAGTTGCTGAAGAACTTCTGCCTGGATATCTGCGGGGCAAAACAGGATTGGACGCCGGAGCACTTCATCCAGTCCACGGTGGAGAAGATTCGCAAGCAGGTTGGCGACGGACATGCGATCTGCGGGTTGAGCGGCGGTGTGGATTCGTCCGTCGCAGCTGTGCTGGTGGCGCGGGCGATTGGCGACCGGTTGACGTGCATCTTCGTGAACAACGGCGTTCTGCGTAAGGACGAGTTCACCAAGGTGCAGAGGACGATGCGCGAAGGGCTTGGGCTGAATGTCGTTGCGGTGGATGCTGGTGAGCGCTTTCTGACGAAGCTGGCAGGCGTTACCGATCCGGAGAAGAAGCGGAAGATCATCGGCAACGAGTTCATTGCCGTCTTTGATGACGAGGCGGCGAAGATATTCCAGGCGGAGAAGAGTGCGGGTGAAGAGGTTGCGTGGCTGGTGCAGGGAACGCTGTATCCGGATGTGATCGAGTCATCGAGTGTGCATGGGCCTTCGCACACGATCAAGAGCCATCACAACGTGGGCGGCCTGCCAGAGAACATGAAGCTGAAGCTGATTGAGCCGCTGCGCGATCTGTTCAAGGACGAGGTGCGAAGGATCGGGCGCGACCTGGGCATGCCGGAGGAGATTCTGGAGCGGCAGCCGTTTCCGGGGCCGGGGCTTGCGGTGCGGATTCTGGGAGAGGTGACGGCGGATCGTGTGGCGACTGTTGCAGGAGGCGGATGAGATTGTGGTCGCGGAGATCAAGGCGGCCGGGCTTTACCGGAAGGTATGGCAGAGCTTTGCGGTGCTGCTGCCGGTGAAGAGCGTTGGAGTGATGGGGGATCAGCGGACGTATGCTTATACGTGCGCGATCCGCGCCGTGGAGACGGAGGATGGAATGACGGCGGACTGGGCGCCGCTGCCGTACGAGGTGCTGCGTACGATTTCGAGCAGGATTGTAAGTGAGGTGCGTGGGATCAACCGCGTGGTGTACGACATCACTTCGAAGCCGCCGGGAACGATTGAGTGGGAGTAGTTCTCGTGCTCGTTCCCCGGTGCCCAGCCCAGAATAACTAAGGGATGGAAGGGAGTGAAGTCGCCGTTGATGCGTGCCTGAATGCGGCGGGAGTGGTCGGATTGCAACTCGGTGACAGTGCCGATGAAGATGGTCTTTGCGGGCAGCAGGATCTGATTGTCGGCGTAAACGGGATAGAGAAGTTCGGCGCGGAAAGGCTCTCCCACACGCATGGGGAGTGGGAGGCGGTCTGAAGAGGCAGCGGTGTTCCCGCGGGCAGGATGCCTGCGGGAGTCTGAGCAGGCGCGGCGATGGCCACAGCGACTATTAGGAGCAGTGACGTGGCCCGGTGGTGAATCATCTTGCGTGGATAGTAGTGGAGGCGGATGAAGCCTAGCTGAAGGGTCGCAGAGTTCTGTTTTGCAACAACATGTAACGAAAGTGTGACGAATCTCACGCGACGTTGAGTTGACTTATGCGTCTACTTCAGCGAGACTCAGTTTAAGTTTGGTCATGATTCGTCAAAAATCCATATCGGACAGGTTGTTGCTTTCGGCGATATTCGTCGGGCTGAATCTGCTGTGCTTTATGGGAATCATGCACGGGCGGCACGTCGTACACCACACGCGCGTGAACTATTCGCATATCCCTGCGCATGGCCCACGGCGCGCCAGTGGGCGCAGCGGACGTGAGAGCGTGACTGCTGCGGTCGACGCCGTGATCGACCACGCTATCGTGGATCACATGCCGAAGGCAGCGCTCTCCATGGGCAAAGCCGCCGGACCGGCCGCAAGCGCACTGGTCGCGATTGCGACTGCGACGTTTGTGCTGCCTGTACCTGAAGATCGCACCGAGCCGCTGGCACAGGAAAATGTTCTGGCGCTGGGAAGCGCGCCTCGCGCACCCGGGCTGGGCCGCGCTCCTCCTCTCTCCTAAGTACTCTCCTATCGCAAAACTGAATATGTGCATCGAGGTTGAGTGTCTTTGGCTACTTGAAAGACACATGGGAACACAGGCTTATGGATAGCCTTTGAGCTCTATATCGGTGTACCTGCTTTTGGCGACAAATAACGTGGCGTACTGAAAATGCAGACGTGACGTATGGAGAAGACCATGCAGGAATTGATTGAAGGGTATGCGCGCTTTCGCGTTGAGGTGTATCCGCAATACTCGAAACAGTTTGAAAAGCTGGCGCAGGGGCAAGAGCCAAAGACACTTTTTATCTGCTGCTCTGATTCGCGGGTGATGCCTGAGATGATCACGCAGTGTGGACCCGGGGTCCTGTTTTCGTGCAGGAATGCCGGCAATCTAATACCGCCCCCGTCCGAGGTAGGCAGTGGTGTTCCGGCGACGATCGAATACGCGATTCGAGTGCTGAAAGTAACCGACATTGTGGTTTGCGGACACTCTGACTGCGGAGCGATGAAGGGTATCTTGAGGCCCGAGAATCTGGAGTCCCTGCCGGTGGTCCGCGGATGGCTTGAGCATGCAGGGCCCTCGGCACGGTGGCTTACTAGGATGCTGAAGAAGACGGCGGCGATCTCGTTTGAGGAGACGCTGGAGGCGGTGACGGAGGCCAACATCATCGTCCAGATGCAGAATCTGCGGATGCATCCGGCGGTGGATGAGGCTATACGGCAGGGCTCGCTGCGGCTTCATGGATGGATGTACGACATCGGCAGTGGAGATATCCGACGGTTCGATCCGGAGTTGGGAGCGTTCTGCGGACTGCTGGCAGACTCGACGGATTCGGTCGAGGAGCAACAGAAACTCAAGATTGCCTAAGGGGGAGATTATGCCAGTAAAAAGTAGACTCGCGCGCGATGAGATGACTGTGAAATCTGAGTCGGGATCGTTGATGAAAGATTTTTCAGCATCGTTGGTGGTGTTTCTTGTAGCTCTTCCGCTCTGTATGGGAATCGCGCTGGCCTCGGGGATGCCCCCGGCGGCGGGCTTGGTGACGGGAATCATTGGTGGACTGGTGGTGGGCTTCATCGCCGGGCAGCCGCTGCAGGTAAGTGGTCCTGCAGCGGGCCTGGCGGTGATCGTGTTCGAACTGGTGCGCGAGCATGGTGTGGCGGCGCTTGGACCGATTCTGATGATGGCCGGCGCGGTGCAACTGGTTGCCGGGCTGCTGAAGACTGGTCGGTGGTTTCGGGCGATTTCGCCGGAGGTGATTCACGGGATGCTCGCCGGTATCGGCGTGCTGATCGTGATCCAGCAGTTCCATGTGGTTTTGGATCGCTCGCCCGCGCACAGCGGGCCTGCGAACATCGCGGCGATGTGGGGCGCCATCTTCGGAGGTCTGTTCCCGTTGAATGGAAGTAAGGAGGAGGCTGCGGCCGCGGTCGGGATCATCACGATGGCGGTGATGATTCTGTGGGAGAAGCTCCGCCCGGCGAAGTTGAAGCTGGTTCCGGGAGCGTTGCTGGGAATTGCTGCTGCGACGACAGTGGCGCAGGTGATGCATCTGGGAGTTAACCGGGTGAAAGTTCCCGAGAATCTGAGCCAGATGATCTCGTTCCCGAGCATGGCAGCGATCCAGGGAATCTCGCTTTCGACGCTGGTGGGAACGGCGCTGGCACTGGCATTCATCGCGAGTGCTGAGACTCTGCTCTCGGCTGCGGCGGTGGAACAGATGCAGACACGTGCTAAGACGGATTACGACCGCGAGCTTACCGCTCAGGGAATAGGCAATCTGCTGTGCGGACTTGTGGGCTCGCTGCCAATGACGGGAGTGATTGTTCGTAGCTCCGCGAATGTACAGGCGGGAGCGGAGACGAGGAAGTCGGCCATCCTACATGGGCTGTGGATGCTGCTTGCGGTGCTGGTGTTTGCTTCGGTGCTGCGGATGATCCCGACGGCGAGTCTTGCGGCAGTGCTGGTGTTTGTCGGCATCAAGCTCGTAAAGCCGGCGGAGGTGAAGAAGTTGGCGCGCTTCGGCAGGGTTCCGGTGCTGATTTATTTCGCTTCCATGATCACGATCGTCGCGACAGACCTGCTGACGGGCGTGATGGTAGGCGTGGGTCTGTCGCTGATGCGGCTTCTGTACACAGTGACACATCTTGAGGCGCGGCTGGTGGAGGAGCACGGCGAGACGCATGTGCACCTCTCGGGCGTGGGAACATTCCTGGCGATCCCACGAATTGCGAAGGCGCTGGATGAGGTGAAACCAGACTGCCCAGTACATATTCACTGCGTTCAACTGCGGTATATCGACCATGCGTGCATCGAGGTGATCGAGGGGTGGACCGAGAGGCGGGAGCAGAGCGGCCAGACGGTGCATGTCTCGATGGACAAACTGCACACGCGCTATCGCACCCGTGTGAGCGAGCCCGTGACCTAGAGATTGATTTTTCGCAAGAGCGGGGCTGCAATCCCGTCGGCCCCGCTCATTTTTTACCTTAATTTCGCTACTATTTCGCTTTATCTACGCTATATATTTTCGCTTTATCTACGCTTTAAAGGGGTTACCATTCAGCGCAATGGTAACCTGTTCTTTTTAGCGTGTTAAGTGCTTGCTGGTGAATAACTTAATGTTCACACGCAAGGGACGCTTTCGTGTTGAAAAAGCCGATTTATACCATACCCTTTATATAGGCTTTTTTGGAAGGATTTTACTCTAATGCGTTTTTCGCTTCGCGCTTTTGTCCTGGTCTCGGCTCTGGCACTTTCTTCAGCTTCTTTTGCAGATAGTTTTTCGGGCTCGGCTGTGTTTAACGATACAAATAACCCCAACACCAACGATGTGGTCTTCACCGGTTCGTTTGCGAACCCGACCTTCAGCTTTACCGGAGGCGCGGGATTTGTTTACAGCAACTTCCTGACGATTACGGCTTCCACAACTCAAAGCGGCAACGGAGAAATCAGCGGCACCGATAACCTTTCGATTGTGCTGAACTTTCTTCTTCCGGATGCCAGCAATGGTTCTGTAAACGGCACCGGTACCATCACCGGTCACACCAGCGACGCAGACGGTACGATTACGTGGAACGATGCAACGATCACGTTCTCGGATGGCTCCTCTTTGCTGGCGCACCTTCCCAATTTCTCGTTTGACTCAGCGAATCTTCGCAACGGCGGTACGACGACGATTGGCGGAAACCTTGACCTTACCGTCATGGCAGACCGTAGCCGGGACGGCGATCCCAGCCCTGTTCCCGAGCCTGGCAGCCTTGCTCTGATGGGAACTGGCGTTCTGGCCGCTGCTTCAGCTCTACGGAAGCGTTTTACGGTCTAAGCTATTCGTTCCTGAATATCGAAGATGAAAAAGCTGCGGACCTGGTCCGCAGCTTTTTATTTGGAATAGAGGGCAGAATCAGCCGAGTTCTGCGAGGCTCTTGGCGCCGAACTTAAGGTACCAGGGGCTGGCGGCCTTGAGGGCGTTATTGACGTTGTTGATGTTCTCGACGCCGGTGGTCTCGAGCCAGTTGTGGAAGGCTTTAGCACCTTCCTTGGCGAAGACGGGGATGCCTTCCTTCCAGGTGGCGCGGCCGCAGAGGACACCGTTGAACTTCGTGCCGGATTCGCCAGCTAGTTCGAGGGTTTCGATGAAGACGGGGTTGGAGACCCCGGCCGAGAGGTAGATGAAGGGCTTGTGGGTCATGGCTTCGGAGTCGCGGAAGTGCTGCAGGGCCTCGGCGCGGGTGTAGGCCTTTTCGCCCTTGAAGGCTTTGGTGCCTTCGACGTAGGACATCTCGATGGGAACCTCGACTTTGAGGACGTCGACGTTGTAGCGGGCCTTGCCGAACTCGGCCATGGAGCCGGAGACGATCTCGGGCTTCTTCTTGGCATAGGCGAGGGACTTCTCGTCGCCGCCCTCGGCGTCGTAGCCGACGAACTCGAGGAAGAAGGGGATGTCGTGGGCGAGGCACTCGTCGCCGATGCGCTCGATCCAGGCGTGCTTGAGGTCGTTGACTGGAGTTTTTTCGAACGGGGTGTAGTAGAGCAGGATCTTGATGCAGTCGGCTCCGGCTTCCTTGAGGCGGCGAACGCTCCAGACATCGAGGAGGTCGGGGAGGCGGCCGGGGGTGGTGGCGTCGTAGCCGGTCTTCTCGTAGGCGAGGAGGAGGCCAGCCTTGTTGCGCTCTTTGGAGGCCGGGAGGCCGAACTCGGGGTCGAGAAGGATGGCGGAGGCGTGACGGGTGAGGACTTCGGTGACGTGGATCTTGAACTCTTCGAGGTCGTGGGCGTCGGCGGCGGCGCCGCGCTCCTTGGCGAGGGACTTCTGGAGGGACCCTCGCTGATCCATCGCTGCGGCGGCGATGACTCCGCGCGAGTCGGATACGGCTTTGAGTCCGGCGAGTTTCCCTGGGGTCAGCTTCGACATTGCTTCATTTCTCCTGAAAAAGGGTTGGGAGCCATTCTACACAGGAGAGGTGAAGGTGTGCCGAGGGGGCACCCTCCCCCGTACTTTTTGCGTAAATGCTCATTACATATGACTTAGGTGGGTACTTCCGTCTCCGGGAACGTCAAATGTTGCGGCTCTCCCTGAGGCGAATTCCTTTGGAACTCTCTCTTAATTGTAGCGAGTGGAAGGTAATTAATCGGCAACGTGTATCTCAAGCGCTTTGTTGAGGTTGGCGGTATTCGGGGCTTGACAAGATTTGTTGTGGAAATCTGACCGGGCGGGTGGAAATGAGAAAACCCAAGCCCGGGAGACGGGACTTGGGTACCGGCAACCAGGTTAGGAGCCTGTTCCGGTGAGGGATGCCGAGGGACTTAGTTCTCGACGCGGTAGCTATTGGGAAGCGTAAAGAGCGCGAGAGGCTGGTCCTTGAGCTGGACATCGTGGAGGCTGTAGGTGGTCTGGCCGAAGCGAGGATCGGTAGTGGAGGACTGGATGATCGCCTCGATGTCAGGCGAGAACCAGGTCTCTGTGACGATGGCGATGGGCCGCTCGTTGCCGACCTGACCGGCGGGGATGGTGATGGTCTGGCGCTTTCCAACGCATTGAACACCCTGAATGCTCTTTGTGCCGAGATCTTCCTGGACGATGTCGTGCTGCTCATCGAGTTTGGGCAGTTTGACGTTGGCCATGGTGTCAGAGCTGCGTTCGAGCTTGAGCATGACTTCGCGGGAGGAGGAGATGCGACGCGCTGACTTTTGATCGGGTTCAAGCATGAAGGCGGCACTGGAGACGGGATCGTCAATAAAGATCTTGGTTTCACCGGGACGGGATTGGAGGTTGGGAAAGGTCTGCTCGCGCCGGGTTCGTCCCTGGCTGTCGCGATAGATGACGCTGGAGCTGTGCTGGACGATACGGTTGCCGTCGGGAAGAGTCTGGACGATGTCTGTAGTGGAGTTGGCGGAGTAAGGCTTGCCGACGACGACCTTGTTGTGGGAGGCGAGGATCTCGAGTTTTTCCGCGATCTCCTTTTTTGCATGAAGTTCGGTCTGGGCGGCGTGCTCGGCTTCCTGCGCAGCCTGGTCAGGCAGGCCTGCAATTTGAATGTTGCCTGAGGTTGGGGCCTGCTGAGCGAGAACGCAGGACGAGGCCATGAAGACGAGGGCAAATATGCGGGATGGGGCGGTCATGGTTATCTCCGTTGAGCTGAAGGGTGGGACTGCTTTCATGGAACGAGACGAATGGCACGGGGGAGTCCGTCTTCGCCGACGAGGAACTCGGCGAGGATGGTTTGAGGTGCTCCGAGCGGTGGCGGAGTGAGGCCGTAGCTTCGGAGGGAGCTTGTGTCGATGCGAGTTCGGATGAGCATGGCCTGGGTGGGCTCAGGAAGGCCTATTCCGTTGGGGAGTGGAATGAATTGCCCGGGAGGTGCTTGGTGGCTGGTCGGCCGACGCTTTGGATGTGAGCGATATGGCGCGAGCTGCACGGCAGCGTTGAGCGGTGGAGGCGTCTGAAGGGACTTCGAAGGCGGCTGGGGTGAAGGGATGTGGGTCTCGATGGTGGGGCGAGTTGGGCGTGGATGGAGAAGGATGACTGCGATGGCGATGGCAGCGGCGGCGAGACTCCAGGCATAGAGCGGGAGTGCGCTTTTATAAGCTGAGGATCTTTGTTCGAGGCGAGCTCGTTCATGGATGGCGGCTTCGAGCGAAGCGGGCGGCTGGATGGAGCGGTGCTCCTGCCGGAGGGCTTCGATGGCCTGATCGAGTTGGTTGGGAGTGTTCATGAGTGGTGGTTCTCCGTGACGGGACGCAGAAGTGTGGCGAGACGAGCGCGGGCGCGATGGAGGCGGGAGCGGACGGTGCCGATGGGGATGGCGAGGATGAGGGCGACCTGCTGGTAGGTGAGTTCTTCGAGCTCGCATAGGATGACGACCTCTTTGAGAAGAAGAGGAAGGTCTTCGAGTCCTTCGCGGACGGTGGCTATGGCCTCGGCGCGGGTGAGCTGTTCGGCCGGGTCGTCGTCGGGGGAGGGAGGATCGAAGGGCTCGGCGTTGGAATCCATGGAATCGATGGGGACGAAACGCTGGCTGCGCTCGAGATGACGCCAGAGTTGGCGGCGGGCGATTCCGCAGAGCCAGGTGGAGAGGGCAGCTCGCTGGGCATCGTAACGGTCGGTCTGGCGGAGGAGGGCGAGAAAGACTTCCTGGGTGATCTCCTCGGCTACGGCGTTGTCGCGGCTGAGGCGGAGGACATAGCGATAGATGAATGGGGAGTGACGACGGTAGAGCGCGGCTATGGCGTCAGATGAGCCCTTTTGCGCGGCGGTCAGCAACTCCTGATCGGAGTCTTGATCGATGCGATGCTGGCGCCAGGAAGAGAACATATCTGATGATGATTACGCCGGTCTGAGAAAGAGTTCCATGGATTGAGAAATTTTCAGCAAAGCCAGAGTGGCGGAAGAGCAGGGAGCAGAGCATGATTATCTGGACGAGCATAACGATGAGGGAGCGAGGGAATACATGAGGATTCCGGTTCTGGCGGCGCTTGTGGGAGTTGCGACGATGGCAGTGGCACAGGATGCAGCACATAGCCCGGCGCAGAGTGCGGCGCCCAGTTCACAGCAGAGTTCCGTGCTGGTGGTGACAGGGCACAGCGGACAGGCGCCGGTGATTCATCGCAACGGGCGTTGGTATGTTGACGTGGAGGGACTGGCTCGGATGACGGGTGCAACGCTGGCGTTCCAGGGGAGCAGGATTGTGCTCGCGCTGCCGGCGACGGCGTCCACGCAACCGCCGGTGCAACAAGCCTCGGCTCCTGTGCCGCCTCCGGAGGAAAAAGGCTTTACGAGGGAGTTTCTACGGGCGGGCGTTGAGCAGATGTCGGTGATACGGGAGTGGCGCAGCGCAATTGAGAATGCGGTGCGGACGAACAATCCGGTAGAGGAGAGCTGGGTCTCGTACTATCGGCGGACGGCTAATGACAGGATGTCGATGGCGACGGCTGCGGCGACGAGCGAGTCGGACCGGAGGGGAGTCGGTTTGCTGCAGAGCGAGATGGGGATGATCGGGCAGCTGAGCGACCGGTTCCTGGCGCTGCGGAGCAACCTTACCTTTGTTGCGACAAACTCGCTGGATAACGACCCTCTGGACCAGAAGATTCTAGGTTGCGCGCAGGGGATGGCGGCGATAGCGGTGCCGGGCGGGATGTTTGAGGATGTGGCGGCTTGCCATTGAGGGGCGATTCGTCATGCTGCAACCACAGCATTCGTTGAGAGGCAGGTTTCTCTACTTCGCTTCGCCCCGGTCGAGATGACACATTTGAGTAAGCGAATCGGAGTATGACTTTGGCTGTCAGGCTGCGGTTCGGTCGCGTTCGCGCAGCAGGAGGAGGCCAACCATCCAGCCGAAAGAACTCATGAAGCCGATGTAGGCGAGGATGAGGGCCAGTTTGGTGAGGCGGGTCTGGGTGTCGCCGAAGTAGCCATCGATAACGGCTTCGTCGAAGCCGAGGCGCTGGGCGATGCAGGCATCGCGTCCGAGGTTCTCGCAGGGTGGGCGCTGGGGTGTGCTGAAGCCGACGGCGAAGGAGACGGTCTGGTCGACGGCGGGGACTTCGACGTGGGCTACGGCGAGGATTTCAAGCGAGATGAAGAGGACAAGGGTGACGAGGGCGAGGGTGACGGCGAGTCGAAACTCGATGGGTTTGGCGGGGTTCCGTCTGCGCCATTGGACGAGGACGGCGATGATTCCCATGGCGGCGATGGAGATGGGGATGGCGGTGCTCTGTAGTGAGAGGGGAATGAGCGATAAGAGCGGGGTGAAGAGGGGAACTCCGACTAGACCAAGATAGGGGGCGAGGCCGACACCGACGGAGACGGTAAAGCCGAGGAGGTAGCGGACCCAGTCGGAGGCGAGGCGGGGAAGCTTCGGTTTGGGCGCTGAGTCTGCGGGCTTGGGTTCAGTTTGGGGTTCGTCGGGCATCTTCACCTTGGCGGCTACTTTTGAGAGACGAGGTCGCAGGGGAGGGCTGGGCCGGGATTATCGCTTGGAACGAAGTTGCATTGGAGGACGTTGCCTTTTTCGCGGACCAGGTCGATGGTGCCGGTGATGGTTTTGGCCCCGTCTTTGACGACGGTGTAGTTGTAGACGCCGCGCCAGACGTTGGTGAGGGTTCCGCGGGATGCGCGGGCGAGTTTGTCGCCGGCGACGGGTTTGAGCTCGAAGAGAGCTCCTGCGGGACTGCTATCGACGACGAGATCGAGGCGGTAAGCGTTGACGCTCTTGAGGGTGTTGAGGAGGTCGTTGGCGCTGTTGATGATAGGGCCACAGGTGCGCATGTCGATTAGTTTTGGCGACGGCGTATTAGGAACGGAGGCGGGGAAGTTCTGCATGATGTAGGCGCGGAGGGGAGCGGCGTCGGGAGGGAGGCTGTCGAGCAACTGCTGGCGGGTTCCGGCGAGGACGCTGTTGAGCTGGCCGGCGGGGTAGGGCCACTTACCCTGGAATTTTTTGGTGCGGTTCTGGAAGTCTGCCGCGGTCTCAGAGATTCCGGACGCGATAGTTGCGTCGGCGGCAGCTGAGTGCGGCGCGGGGGGAGCGGGCTGCTGCGAGTTGAGTGGCCCGAGAGACAGAAGAACAAAGAGAGCTGTTGCGTAACGTGGCACGCTTCGACTCCTTGCCTTACCGGTTTGTCGCCCTGATGGTACTGAGGCAAGAAGCCGTATGCAAGGAGTGGGTGACTTGAGGAACCTCGAGCGGTTCGGGCCTAGACGGCGGAGGCTATGGCGGACTGCTGTGCGACGAAGAGCTCGCGGATGCCCTTTTCGGCGTAGTCGAGCATCTCGTTGAGCTGCTGTGCGGGAGTAGGAGTCTTGTTCGGCGGTGGCCTGGGTTTCGACGAGGCCGCCGTCGGCGAGCATGACGACGTTCATGTCGACGGTGGCGCGGGAGTCTTCTTCGTAGCAGAGGTCGAGGAGGGTGTTGCCGTCGACGATGCCGACGGAGGTGGCGGCGACCATCTGGCGGAGGGGCGAGGTTTTGAGAGTTCCGGCGGCGACGAGCTTGCTGAGGGCGATGGCGAGGGCGACGGAGGCTCCGGTGATGGCGGCGGTGCGGGTGCCGCCGTCGGCCTGGAGGACGTCGCAGTCGAGGATGACGGTGCGCTCGCCGAGGGCTTTCATGTCGACGACGGAGCGGAGGCTGCGGCCGATGAGGCGCTGGATCTCGTGGGTGCGGCCGCCGATCTTGCCGCGCTCGGCCTCGCGGGCGGTGCGGGTGAGGGTGGCGCGGGGGAGCATGCCGTACTCGGCGGTGACCCAGCCGCGGCCGGAGTTGCGGAGCCAGCCGGGGACGCCCTGCTCGATGGTGGCGTTGCAGAGGACGCGGGTGTTGCCGGACTCGATGAGGACGGAGCCTTCGGCCATGGCGACGAAGCCTGGGGTGATGCGGATGGTGCGGAGGGAGTCTGCGGTGCGGGAGTCGGGACGGAAGAGCTGGGGTGGAGCGGTAACGGACATCTGGAGATTATAGAGGAGCAGAGGGGAGTGGTTTCCCGCAATGGGAATGGTTCCGTTTTGGGAATGCCTGTTTGTGGGGGATTTAGGACGTATCGGGGCGGTGACTGTGCCGTTTTGGGAATTGCTCTTATGGGCGCGGCGTGGTTGTCTTGACAGGAGACATATGTGGAAACGATGTTGTTGTTCGTTGAAGCAAGCACTTAGAGGAGCAGTTCCAGTTTGGCACTTGAAGTGATTATCGAAGTGCAGCCGCCAGTGAGTAACACGCGGTGCAGGAGTGAAAAACACAATGCAGGCAATGCAGAGCAGTACTGCCTTGGTAGGGAAAGAAGTTTCAGGAAGTTCGCGGCGTTACGGTATGTGAGCGCGAGATGGAGTCTCGAATCGTCGATGATTCGGCCGGGATGGTTGTTGCAAAGACAGCACAGACGAGCGCGCAGAGCGGGGACCGGACAGAGCGTGGTGTGCCGAGTATCGCCGAGGGCGCGGGACTGGCGCATGATGCGGGAAATCTGCTGGGGGCGTTGAGTCTTTACTCGGATCTGCTGGCGATGCCGGGAGTGTCTCCACGAAGAGTATCGCGAGTATGCGACTGAGCTGAGGATGTTGAGTGAGCGAAGTGGGCGATGATCTCCGGCTGGTGGACCACGTTCGCGGGCGAAGTGCCAAAGCAAAGATGCAAGCGAGACTCGTGCTGCCCGACGTGGTGGCGCGATGCCGCGGACTGTTGAGCCGCGTTGCGGGGCGGCGGTGGAGGTGGCGTTTGGCGCTGGCGCCGATAGCCGGTGCAGCGTGGCGGCAGAGGCGGTGGAACGGATTCTTACGAACCTGGTGAAGAACGCTGCGGAGGCGATGACCGATGGACGGGGGATCGATCACCGTGAGCGTGGCGGGAGTTGTCGATGGTGGCGAAGGCGCTGAGCCGCGGGTGATGTTGACGGTTTCGGATACGGGACGCGGGATGAACGCGGAGACGCGAAGTGCGCTGGGCGAGGGAACCGCGGCGAATAGCTGCGGAAGAGGGCTGGGGTTCCGCGTGGTGCGGGAGCTGGTGGCGATGTCGGATGGCTGCGTGAAGGTTGAGAGCAGTCCGGGCGAAGGGACGAGCGTTGCGGTTGAGTGGCGCGCCATTGAGATGTTGTCGGATGGAGGCACGCGAAGGCACACGGAAGGTGATGCGCGGGGCGAGGCGGGATGGATTGCGTGTTGAGCGTGGAGAAGGGCGAACGAAAGGGAGTGGCAAGCATGAAGCAAGACGGGGCGCAGCTGAGAAATATGGATGCTCCATCGGGGGTGCTGGTAGGGGTTTCGGAGCTTGGGGGGCCGGGAGCAATGAAGGTGGCCAGGAGAGAAGGTTCTCAGGAGGGAATGCCGACTCTGCATGTGCTGGTAGTGGACGATGATGGATCGGTTCGCAAGAGCATGCGTAACGATTGCTGAGGGAATGGGCTTTGCGGTGGTGGAGCGCTGAAAGCGTGGCGAAGGCGCGAGCGATTCTGAAGCATCAGAGGATCGATGTGCTGCTGCTGGACCTGAAGTTGCCGGATGGCGAGGGACTGCCGTTGCTGGAGAAGGTGAAGACGCTGTATCCGGAGACGGCTGTTGTCGTGATGACGGCGTTTGCGACGGTGGCGTCGGCTGTGGAAGCGATGCGGATTGGGGCTCGGGATTATCTGACGAAGCCATTTGCGCTGGAAGAGCTGACGACGGTGCTGGAGCGGGCGGGGCAGCGGGTGCACTTTGATCGCGAGAGCAGAGTGTTGCGCGAGAGGCTGCGGTCGCAGACAGGGACTCGGACGGGCTGGTGGGCAAGTCTCCGGAGATGGAGAAGCTGTACCGGATTCTCTCGAAGGTGGCGTTCTCGACGCATCCGGTGCTGATTCTTGGCGAGAGCGGGACGGGCAAGGAGCTGGTCGCGCGGTCGATTCACTTCAACGGGCCGAATGCAGGCGAAGCCGTTTGTGCCGGTGGATTGCGGCTCGCTGGTGCCGACGCCTGATTGAGAGCGAGCTGTTTGGGCATGTGAAGGGAGCGTTTACGGGAGCGGATCGCGCGAAGGAGGGTCTGCTGGCTTCGGCCGAGGGCGGCACGGTGTTTCTGGATGAGATTGGGGAGCTTCCGCTGGATCTGCAGGCGAAGCTGCTGCGGGCGCTGCAGGAGAAGGAGGTTCGGCCAGTGGGAGCGACGCAGGCGAGGCCGATCTCGGCGCGAGTGCTGGCGGCGACGAACCGCGACCTGGCGGGGATGGTGGAGCAGGGGAGGTTTCGCAAGGATCTGTTCTTCCGGTTGAACGTTGTGAATCTCCGGATTCCGCCGTTGCGTGAGACGGCGGGGAGATATTCCTCCGCTGGCGATGCATTTTCTGGCGCGTATGGAGAAGGAGACGGGGGTGGAGCGTACGTTCTCGGATCGAATCGCTTCGGGTGATGACAAGAGTACGACTGGCCGGGGAATGTGCGTGAACTGGAGAACGCGATTGAGCGGGCGTGCGCTCTCTCGAGCGGACCGGTGCTGCACATGGGCGATCTGCCGACGCAGTTGCAGGACTTCAGGATGCAGCGCGATGCGGCCGCGTCACCGGAGGTACCGGCTTCGAGTGACGCCGTGGCGCGGCCGGCGTGGGGTGCGGGGCGAGGAGAGATTGTGTCGATTGCGGAGATGGAAAAGCAGGCGATTCTGGGAACGATACGGCAGCTGAAGGGTGACAAGCTGCTGGCAGCGAAGCTGTTAGGGATCGGTAAGACGACGCTGTACCGCAAGCTGAAGGAGTATGGGATTACAGAGGCTGCGGGGGAGTAGCGGAGCGCGAACGTACACTCCCTGATCGAGGGATTCGACCTGCGGCGGGGTGAGCTAGCATCGTATGGGTTGAGAGGAGCGTCCATGGCCAAACGATGCACACACCTGAATGAGATCAAGGATGTAACGCCTTCGGCGAAGGGGTGCGAGGACTGCCTGAAGGTTGGCGGGTGGTGGGTCCACCTAAGGATGTGCATGATCTGCGGGCACATGGGGTGCTGCGATTCGTCTCCGAGCAAGCACGCGACGAAGCACTTTCACGCGACGAAGCACCCGATCATGCGGTCGATGGAGCCCGGTGAGGACTGGGGCTGGTGCTACGTAGACGAGGTTGACCTGGATTTTTCAAATGGTTCTCCAAAGCGATGAAAATTAGTTGTTAACCTGAGTAGCCGCTGAGCCGTTGTATGGGTATCGGAATATCAATACACGGAGAGCGGAATGTCGATGAATCGTTTGTCGGTGGGCGTTGTTGTACGGACGGTGGTTATGGGCGGAGCTTTGATGTGGGCCGTGCCCTATGCAACGGCGCAGCCGCCAAAGGGGGCACCGCAGGCTGTCGCAGCAGAATCGTCGGAGGACAGGCTGGTTGAGACGAGGGAGCAGCTGATGTCTTACCTGCGTATGAGCCCGACGCTGGCTACGGTGATGGCGAGCGATCCTTCGCTGCTTGGGAACCAGGAGTATATTGCGCGCAACAATCCTGAACTCGCGAGATTCCTGGAGGCACATCCTGAGGTTGCGAAGAATCCGGATTTTTATCTCTTCGCGGACATCACCGCTTCGCATGGTCGACGTGTTGATGCGTTGCAGCGCAAGCTATGGCCGGACCGGTTTCAGGACAAAGGGGAGTCGATAAAAGATTTTTTGGGAATACTGGTCGGCTCACTCGGATTTCTGGTTGTGCTCGGCTCATTCTTGTGGCTGATTCGGACGATGATCGACAACCGGCGTTGGGGACGTATCTTCAAGATGCAGAGCGACGTTCACGGAAAGCTAATTGAGCGATTCAGCACAAACGAAGAACTGCTGGGGTATATGGGTACGGAGGCGGGGAAGCGCTTTCTGGAGGCGGCGCCGATTCCAGTGAACTTCGATCGCGACCGGCGGGTTCCGGCGGTTCTTTCGCGAGTGTTGCTTCCTCTGCAGGCGGGAGTGGTACTGACGCTCTTGGGGGCGGGGCTGTTAGGCTTGCGGCACAGCCTGCCGGAGGTCGCCGCTCCGCTGCTGGTGTTTGGCATGGTTGTCCTGATGCCGGGTATAGGGCTGGTGCTGTCGGCGGGTATTACTTGGGTTCTGGCGGGACGTCTGGGATTGATGCCGAAGGGCATGGATGAAGTAAATGGTCAGGGAGGGCGGCTGTGAGTCGAAGCCATGATGCGCAGCTCCGGAGCGTTGCGATATGAACTGGGAGCATGTTCTTTCGAACGCAGGAACCGGAGGCGCGGCGCAGACGGCGGAGCCGGCCATGGACAGCGAGACCTTTGCTGGATTCTACGAACGCTCGGCGCGTCCTCTGTGGGCTTACCTGACACGAGTTTCAGGGGACGCTGCGCTGGCTGAGGACCTGATGCAGGAGAGCTATGTGCGGTTTTTGTGCGCGTCGACTCCGAAGGACGGCGAGGTTGCGGCGCGGCGCTACCTGTTTCGGATTGCGAGCAATCTGTTACGGGACCACTGGCGGCGCCCGGGTGCGGTGTCTATCGAGGAGTTGCCGGATCATCTTCTGCTCGGGAATGACGGGTCGGCGGGGATGGACTCAAGGGCTACGCTGGGGCCGGCGATGGCAAAGATGCGGCCTCGGGACCGGCAGTTGCTATGGCTGGCGCATGCGGAGAGCTACACCCATCGCGAGATCGCCGAGATTACGGGGCTGGGAGTGACGAGCATTCGGCTGCTGCTGTTTCGTGCGCGAAGAGAGATGGCACGTCTGCTGCAACAGGGTGGCCGTGAGGGGAGGCCGCGATGATGCTTCGTTCGTGCAAACGCAGCGAGGATGTGGCCTCGATGGTGCGCATGGGATATTGGCCCGATGGGTGCGATGAAGAACTGCGTGAGCACATCGCTGGGTGCGGGCATTGCCGGGAGTGGATTCTGCTGACGCAGAGTTTCCAGCAGGCAAGGTCGGAGTCGTTCGAGGAGACGCCACAGCGGAGTTCGTTCCTGTTGTGGTGGAGGGCAGAACTTCGTCGTCGCGATGCCGCTCTGAAACAGGTAAGCCTGCCGATGACGCTGGCGCATCGTTTTGCTCTGGTGGTCGGACTGGTTGCGGCGGTGGCGTTTCTGGTGTTGGCGCGTGCTTCTCTTTTGGATTGGTTTGCGCTGGACAGCTTGAAGGGATTCTGGACTGGATTTCACGCCGACCTCTCGTCGTTTCTGGCTTTGTTTGGAACGGGGAACGGGATGCTGTTTGTCTCAGGGTTGGCTGCCGTGGCTCTGCTGGGTGGTGTGGTTTATCTAGCCACGGACGGGCAGTAATCGATTGACCTTGCGCAGGACGCGGCTATAGCCTCAACCACACAGGCATAGGTCAGAGGATGAGTGCGTCCGCGGCAAGACTCCCCACTACGCGGCCGGAGTGTAGATGACCACCAGCACGCGGAGTGGACTCTTTTACGGGTGGTGGATTGTTGTTGTCTGCGCGATTGGGCTCTTCCTGGGCGCGCCGCTCCTGGTGTTTTCCTTCAGCGTGTTTTTCAAGTCGCTGGTTGCGGATTTTCACGCCAGCAGAGCGGAAGTGTCGTTTGCTTTCTCTGTGCTTAATCTTGTTGGCGCGCTTTGGCTTCCTATGATCGGCATGCTGATCGATCGGTTTGGATCTAAGCGGGTGATTCTTCCGTCGATTGTTCTCTACGGCGTCATTCTGATTGTCGCGTTGTGGGTGGGCACCAGTCTATGGCAGCTTTATCTTCTTTTTGCGCTGCTGGGGATTGCGTTTACCAGCGGCGCGGCTCCTGTGCCTTATGGCGTCGTGATCTCGCATTGGTTCAATCGTCGTCGAGGTCTGGCCTTGTCGTTGGCGATGATGGGGATTGGTATTGGGTCGATTGTGGTTCCAATTTTTGTGCAGCGACTGATCGCCATGTGGGGGTGGCGTAGCACATTTGCGATCTTCGGTGCGCTGGTCCTGCTGATCCCGCTTCCGGTCCTTAAGGTCTTTTTGTTGAATGATCCCGCTCAGCGTGGCTTGGGACCGGATGGAGATGAGAAGGCGCAGGAGTTGCAGCGGCCGGAGAACCCGAAGCCGGGAATGAACTGGCGCGCGATCTGGCACGATCCCTTGTACTGGACGATGCTCTGCATCTTTTCCCTGGCGGGCGCGGGCGTACATGGCGTGGATCTTCATATGTCTGCAATCTTTACGGATCGGGGTGTCAGCTCGGAGCGAGCAGCGGTAGCTACGTCGCTGGTGGGGGCTGCGGTTATCGTGGGGAGGCTGGGCTCGGGATATCTGCTGGATCGACTCTTTGCGCCCAGGGTGGCCATTCTTTTTTATGGCCTGACGACGGTGGGGATGGGGATTTTGTGCGGGGGAAGTGCCGGAACGCTCGCACTGATTGGAGCATTTCTTTCCGGGTTGGGAATGGGAGCCGAGGTGGAGGTAATGGGGTACATGATCAGCCGGTACTTCGGGCTGCGGGCCTTTGGCTCGGCGTATGGGCATGCTTTTGCAGCTTTCATGATCTCAGGATCGGTAGGTGTTCTGGTGATGGGAGCAGGATATGACCGCTTTCACTCCTACACGGTCCCGCTGGCGGGGTTCTGCGTGGCGATGCTGCTTACGCTTGTTCCGCTGATGCGTTTTGGACCCTACCGGTATGGTGTTGAAGCGGAGACGATGCGGCTCACTGAAATGCAGAGCGGCGCTTAGTCTCCTTTCGTCGCCCGGTTTGCTATGCTGGGCTCATCTTCAAGAAGAGAGTGAGTCGCAGAAATGTCAGAGCAGGCAGTAAAGATTACGGTTCGCCCGAACGGTCCGTTGCGGGTGGAGGGTCCGATTTCGTTGACGGATGCGGATGGCAAACATTGGGACCTGACGGGCAAGCCGGCGATCTCGTTGTGCCGCTGCGGCGCAAGTGAGAAGCGACCGTTTTGCGATGGGTCGCATAATCGTGTCGGATTCCAGTGCGCGGCGAGTCCGGCGGTGTTGACGTAGAGGGCTTCTGAGGCCGTCCTGGTTTCATGCAGGTTTTGCTGCTGGAACGGGGCGGCTTCTGTGTATATTTCCGGTGAACCCTAATTTCATAAAAATATTGTTTTGAGGAAGGCTTCGATGAGGCGTTGCGGCTGGCCGGTGCGGTTGTTCTCGATTGTTCTGCTTGGTTCTACGGCGATGTGGGCACAAGTTGGGAGAGCTTCAGATCCGGCGGCGGTGACGTTGCCTGCTGCCAAACTTGCGGAGTATGTAGGGCAGTATCGGTCGGCAAGTGAGCCGGATGTGGTGAACTCCATCTCGGTGAAGAGTGAGACGCTGTCTGTCGAGGGTGAGCGCATGGCGACGCGGGAGCTGAAGGCCGCGTCGGAGGACCATTTCTTTGTGCCGGGTACACCGTTGCGGGTGACCTTCACGCGTGATGGTTCGGGCAAGGTGTCGGGGTTGAAGACGACGGCCTCGGGACCGCGAAGCGCGGGTGGCGAGGTGAACATGGCCCGCTTCAGCGCTGAGCCAGCTAAGCTGAATCACTTTCGCGAGTACGTGCGCTCGGAGGCGATGGTGCCGATGCGCGATGGGGTGAAGCTGCATGTGGTGATTCTGCGGCCGGTGGGGTCGGAGAAGTCGGGCGAGCCGCTGCCGTTTCTGATGGAGCGGACGCCGTATGGAGTGGATGGACAGTCGTCGGTGAGTGTGAATGCTTCGAAGCCGGAGCTGGCGGCGAGCGGATACATCTTTGTGTTCGGGGATATTCGCGGGCGGTATGAGTCGGAGGGGCAGTTTGTGATGAACCGGCCGATCGTCGACGCATAAGACGAAGAACGATGTGGATGAGACGACGGACACGCAACGACACGATCGACTGGCTGCTGAAGAACGTTCCGAACAACAACGGGCGGGTGGGCGTGTACGGGGTTTCGTATCCGGGGTTTCTGGCGATGATGGCGGGGATCGATGCGCATCCGGCGGTGAAGGCGATCTCGCCGCAGGCTCCGATGACGAATATCTGGATGGGCGACGATTTTTTTCATAACGGAGCGTTTCGCGAGACGTACGGCTTCGACTACGTGCAGCAGCTGGAGGCGCAGAAGACGGACGTGCGCGTGGAGTCGAAGGAGGATACGTTCGATTTCTTTCTGCAGCAACGTGAAACTTTGCGGGTGCGGCGAAGAGCGCGGGGATGACAGAGTCTGCCGACGGCGAAGGCGTTTCTGACGCAGCCGGCGTACACGAAGTTCTGGCAGGCAATGGCGGTGGAGCCGCACCTGACGAAGGTGGAGGTTCCGACGCTGGAGGTTGGCGGATGGTGGGACCAGGAGGATATGTGGGGTACGCAGGCGGAGTATGCCGCGCTGGAGCCGCATGACAAGAAGCACGAGGTCTTTCTGGTGCTGGGGCCGTGGAACCACGGTGGCTGGGATCCGACGACGCGACATCTGGGCGCGGTGGATTTTGGCGCGGCGACGGGCGATGAGTATCGCAAGACGATTGAGGCGCCGTTCTTTGAGAAGTATCTGAAGGACAAGCGCGGGTTTCGATCTGAAGGATACGGCGAGCTTTCGCACGGGCGTGAACCAGTGGAAGCGGTATGAGGCGTGGCCGCCGAAGGCAGGGTTTCAAGACGGCGAAGCTGTATCTTGACGCAGGGCGAATGGATTGAGCTTCGCTGCGCCGGGAGCGAGGCGAAGAGCGGACGTATGTTGCCGATCCGGCGAATCCGGTGCCTTACCGGAACAGGCCGATTCAGGCGACGTATGGGCGATGGGTCGAAGTGGCGGACGTGGCTGGTGGAGGATCAGCGGTTCGTGAGCGGGCGCAAGGATCTGGCGAACTTCACGACGCCGGCGCTGGATCATGATGTGACGGTGACGGGCGATGTGATGGCGGACATCTTTGCTGCGACGACGGGAAGTGATGCGGACTGGGTGGTGAAGCTGATCGATGTGTATCCGGATGATGCGCCGGACGGCGATGGGCGGGTACCAGCTGATGATGGTGGATGAGATTTTTCGCGGGCGGTATCGTGAAGAGCTTCGAGAAGCCGGAGGCGGTGAAGCCGGGCGAGGTGACGGAGTACAAGTGGAGCCTGCATGGTGCGGACCACACGTTTCTGAAGGGGCACAAGATTATGGTGCAGGTGCAGTCGAGCTGGTTCCCGCTGTATGACCGGAATCCGCAGACGTTTGTGCCGAACATCATGACGGCTCCGGCGAGTGCGTACAAGGCGGAGACGATCACGATCTATGGGTCGGCGAAGTATCCGTCGCATCTGGAGTTCGTTGATGCCGGAGTAGTTAGCGGCTGTATAAGGAGAGAGTTGTGAGCATCAAGACGATCAGCAGCCGAGAGGTTTATCGGAATCCGTGGACGAGCGTGCGCGAGGATGTGATCGAGCGGGCGAACGGGCAGCGCGGGATCTATGGCGTGATCGATAAGGATCCGGCTTCGATCATCATTCCGCTGGAGGTGACGGCGGAGGGGGAGTTTGTTTACCTGATCGAGCAGTTTCGCTATACGGTGGGTGGGCGGTTTGCGGAGTTTCCGCAGGGTGGATGGGAGCAGGCTGAGGTGGTTCCGGAGGAGCTGGCGCGCGGGGAGCTGAGGGAGGAGACCGGGCTGACGGCGGAGCGGATGACTCTCCTGAGCACGCTGCAGATTGCGTATGGTGTGATGAACCAGAAACACTACATCTTTCTGGCCGAGGGGCTGACGCACGGTGCAGCCGCAGCCGGATGATGAGGAGCATGATCTTGTGCTGCGAACGAGTGAGTGTGGCGGAGTTTGAGCGGATGGTTCTGAGCGGAGAGATCGTGGATAACTGCTCAATCGCGGCATGGGGTCTGTACAAGATTTGGCTGGAGCACGGGCGGCCGGTGAGGTGACGCGATGGGCGACGAGCCGCTTGCAGAAAAATTGAAAGAAGTTGAAGGCACGGAGCAGAGAGTTCGCTGGGCAAACGTGGGCGGATTTCTGTTTGCGTTGCTGCAGAGCGCTTGTGCTGCTGTGATCGCTATAAGCGGATTTCGGGTGTTGATTGGGCTGAGTGCGCTGGCTGCCGCTGCCGGAATTCATGCGCCGGCGAAGGGGTTTCATCAGGATGCGATACGAATTCCGATGATGTCGCTGGCTCTGGTTGGTGCACTGGCGAATCTTTACTCGGTATGGCGAGTGCGGTCACTGCGTGCGAAGCCTGCGGCGCAGTGGAGGGTGCAGCCGGTCTCCACTGCGAAGCTTCGATCAGAGCGGTTTCAGATTGTGCTATCGATTGTGACGTTGGTGCTGCTGGCGGCAGAATGGATTACTCATCCGATGGTGCATCGGGTTTGAGCTTGATTCATAAATCTCGGACGATCAGGTAACAGGCTCGTCTGTTGGTGGTGGGGCATCGAGCATCGCCTGGGCAAGGCGGGCGTGGAGACGCTCGCTGTAGCCGAGGGGAAGCTCGAAGACGCGATCGTCGGCGGTGAGAATGAGGATGTTACGCGTGGAGTCGAGGATCGCAGAGCATATTTCGCAGTGCGCCAGATGCTCTTCAACGTTGGCGCGCGTCTGGGCGTCGAGCGTGTCATCGAGATAGCCAGAGATGTAGTCCCAGACATGGCGGCAGTTCAGAACCATGGGAACCTCCTTCGGGCCTTTGGTGCGGCGCTCGCGAGTTGCGGGGCAAGTTGTTTTTGCAGCATCATGCGCGCGCGATGAAGTCTCATCTTAACGGATGCAATGGTGATGCCCAGGGTGTCGGCGGTCTCCTGCACGTTGCGCTGCTCGATCTCGCGGAGGACGAAGACCTCGCGGTAGGCAAGGGGAAGCGCGGTGAGAGCGCGGCGAATGAGAGTGCGGATCTCCTGGCGCTCGAGGGTTTCAGACGGGATCTCGCGCCAGTCGGTGAGCTGGGCCGGGGTGACGGATCCTTCACTCGTATCGTCGATGGAGTCAGTGAGGCCAGGTTGCTTTCGCCGGAGACGGGCGCGAGCTTCGTTGAGGACGATGGCGATGAGCCATGTGCTGAAGCGCGACTCGGAGCGAAAGCGATTGAGGTTGCGGTAGGCCTTGATGAAGGCTTCCTGCGCGGCATCTTCGGCCTCAGCCTCGTTGTGCAGGAGACCGAGCGCCATGAGATAGACACTGCGCTCGTGCGGGCGAATGAGCTCGTGGAAGGATTCGGTTTTGCCCGCCAGCACCTCCGCGATCATGGCTGCCTCGTCTCTTGCTTCAGCCGGTAACGGCATCCGTTCCCCAGTCGCGAGCGTTGGCCGGCTTGATGTGCATGTATTCCTTGTATTTCTTTGCGATGAGTGCGTCGAGCGAGAACTTGCCGGGGCCAAAGGCCAGGATGAGGATGGCGGCGGCGAGAAAGGTATAGGCGTCGGCTTTATAGAATTTTTCCGAGTCGCTGAAGATCGCAAGGAATGCTTCGCGCTCCGCCGTCCAGAATGCTACGAACATTGAGCCGGTGAGCAGAAGAGCAATCGGACGCGAAAAGAGTCCCAGGATGAGCAGAATGCCGCCGAAAAACTCGAGGCCTGAGACAAAGTGGGCGTTCAATGCCGGGAAGGGGATGTTGAGCGAGGTAAAAAAGTCGATGACTTTCGCCTGATTGTGCAGCTTGCCCCATCCGGTCTGAGCGAACTGCCATCCCCAATAGAGGCGAACGAAGAGGAGCAAGGGAGAGCACAGCTTTTCAGCGATGCTGCAGAGCAACGCGTGGGCGGAGGCGAGACGCAAGAGGAGGGGTTTCATGCGAGTTCCTGGGTGCGTGGAGTGCAGAGCCAACCCATCTGCATGAGGTAGTGAAAGACCGATTGAATATGCGCCGCACGGTCAGCCTCCGGGATCTCACTGTTCTCGAAGGCGGCGTCGATGGCGTCGCCGAGGGTAGCCCCTCCTTCCAGCGCGTGGAGGAGGAGATAGTCTTCGCGCGAGAGGCGCTTGTAATAGACGGAGTCTTCGTGACGGTGTACGGCAAGGTATATCTGCTCGCGACGAGGAGTGCGAGAGCGGGTGCGCCGAACGAGGTGGATGCCGACAGCGTTCGAGGCCTGAGTGCCGGATGCATGTGACGAATCGCGGATGGCGATCAATGCGTCGTCTACAGCATAAGGAGCTTCTACAAGCCGCAGGTACGGCTGCAGAGCGAGACTGGAAGTTTCGTCAATTGAGGTAATCTCTTCGGCGCAAAGGGGCGGACGTTGTTCGTTGTCGAAGGCCTCGATGTGTGCCCACTCGAGCGCGGCCATGGCGAATGGCTGCGTCGTTGTGTGGCTGGGTGTATTGCGGATTTTCGCGTAGCCAGAGGACAAGTGAGCGGCCAAGGTTGCGCAGGGTGAAGGAGCGCGAGGGATGCGCTTCGAGGTATGCGCGCATGAGTTTTTCGAAGCGGCGCGTGCCAACGATGGATTTGAGGCCGGGGAAGTCTTCTTCGAAGGAGGAGAAGAGACGGAACCAGTACTGGCGGTTGTAGATCTCGAGTCGCTCGAAGGAGGAGAGGCGGTCGTTGGGCTTGATGAAAGTGTCGGCCTCGGTAGCGACCGATTTGCCGGCACTGCGTTTCTGCATCGTTTCGTTGCGCGTGAGCGGGCGCATGACGGCGTTCGCCATGCGCTGCTGCAGCGTCTGAAGATCGAGGCTCATGCGGTCACCGTTGAGCTGCTCCTGCTGAGGGTGGAGAAAGCGGTTTGCCTTGAGGGCCTCAGCGTGCACTTCGTCGAACGAAGGAATCGAGTCGTCCCACTCGAGCAGTGTGGCGGTGGGGCCGCAGCGCTCGATGGCGCGGGCGTAGAGCGACCAAACAGGGTCGAGGACGGGATGGTCGTGGGTGTCGAGGATGTACTTCTCGAATTTGGAGTGGCCGGCGATGTGGATCTGCGCTACGCGCTCGGCAGGGACAGCCTCGATGTAGTCGCGAGGATCGAAGTTGTGGTTCTGCGATGAGACGTAGATGTTGTTGACGTCGAGCAGAATGCCGCAGTCGGCCTGCTCGACCACCTCGTTGAGGAACTCCCACTCGGTCATCTGTGAGATGTGAAACTCAGCGTAGCTGGAGACGTTTTCGACTGCGATGGGAATCTCAAGAAAGTCCTGAGCCTGGCGAATCTTGGCGGCGGTGATACGCGCGGCCTCAAAGGTGTAGGGCATGGGCAGCAGGTCGTGGGTATAGGTGCCGTCGACCGAGCCCCAGCAGAGATGGTCGGAGAGCCATGGAGTGTTGGTGCGACGGACGAGGGCTTTGAGGCGGCGAAGGTGCTCACGCGAGAGAGGGTCAGCGGAGCCGAAGTACATGGAGACGCCGTGTTGCACGACGCGGTATTGATCGAGGATGCTGTCGAGCACAGTAAGGGGACGGCCACCGTCGATCATGTAGTTCTCGGAGATGATCTCGAACCAGTCGACGACAGGCTTCTTGTCGAGGATGTGCCGATAGTGCGGCACACGGAGGCCGATGCCGACGCCGTAGTCCGTGAATCCGTTGAAGCGATTTGCTGGCATTCCGAAATCCTTTAGATGCGAGATGCTGTTCTGTTCCGCCACAGATCCCGTTTGTGGCGGAACAGAACATGACAGGTTGGGAGAAGAAAGGACTCTGGTTACGCCGGGGGCTTGGAGCCGTCGGTGGCGCATCCGCCCTTGCCCTTGCAGCTGTTCTTGCCTTTGCAGCCGTTGTCTCCGGCCTTGCAGCCGCCCTTGCCCTTGCAGCTGTTCTGGCCCTTACAGGCATGTTTGTCTTTGTCGCCGGCCAGCATAGTGGCCGAGGACAGAGCAGCGGCGCCGAGCTGTGCCTGATTGTGGCTTGTTACTGACGCGTTGAGGGTAGTAGCGGAGCCACTGAGCAGCCCTGTGACAGCAGCGCTCAGCATCATTGCCTTGAAGGAATTCTTCATAACGATCTCCTTGGTTGTGGGAAGGGCTATCTGCACCCTATTTGCCCCGTTAGATACGAGGCGTGGGAAAGAGTAACAGCTTTTTACGCGCTTTTTGTCACACTCTCGAGTGGTTTTTAAATGGAAAAACTATGCACGAATTTTTCGCATCCAATTGATCGTGAACGACGTTAAGCAAGAAACAAGTGCGGAAGCCCAAACCAAAAGACCGGGTGGGCGACGCCGCGGCGTGTGGGGCTGGATCGCGATTTCTCTTCTGCTGGCAGTGATTGTGATTGCGGCGGTGGCAGAGTTTATGCTGCATCGAGCTGAGCCAATTTTGAGGGGCCGCGTGATTGAGACGCTGAGCACACACTTCGATAGTCGAGTGGAACTTGCTGGATTTCATGTCTCGGTCTTGAGAGGGTTGGAGGTTTCAGGCGATGAACTGCAGATCTATCCCACCGATGATGTCGTAGCGGCTGGGGCAAAGAACCCGCTGATCGATATACATCACTTCTCGTTTCACGCGAACGTTAGGGGTTTGTTTCTAAAGCCGATGCATGTGGGAACGGTTCATGTGACCGGCATGGCCATCAGCATTCCGCCTCGGGAAGTAAGGCAGCAGGTGCCTCAGAACGACAGGCACATGGGCAAGATCAAGATTGTTGTGGACGAGATCGTTTGCGATGACTCGAAGCTGGTGATCGAAACGGCAAAGCCGGACAAGGATCCGAAAGAGTTCGATCTGAAACACATTGTGATGCACAACGTAGGTGGACAAAATCCCTGGCGGTACGATGCGACGCTCGTGAATGCGATCCCGACGGGAGATATTCATGCCGTGGGAACATTCGGGCCCTGGGTGAACGGAAGCCCCGGCGATTCAAGTGTCACCGGCCACTACACGTTCGATCACGCTGATTTGAATACGATCAACGGAATTGCAGGAATTCTTTCGTCTGTAGGCGACTTTAGTGGGCAGTTGAACCGCATCGTGGTCGATGGGACGACGGAGACGCCCGATTTCTCTCTTGATACGGCTAATCATCCGATGCCATTGCACACGAAGTTTCACGCAATTGTCGACGGCACGAGCGGGGATACCTATTTGCAACCGGTGGAGGCGAGGCTGGGGCAGTCGGAGTTCAGTTGCTCGGGAGCGGTGATCAATGTGAAAGGCAAGGGGCACATCATCGATCTTGATTCGACGATTCCGAATGGAAGGATTGAGGATTTTCTAGTTCTTGCGGTCAAACAGAAGCCAGTGTTGATGACGGGCCGATTGGGTATGAGGGCCAAACTTCACATCCGACCGGGCAGCGAACGTGTCATTGAAAAGCTCAGCCTTAGGGGCAATTTCCAGCTAACGTCGATTCACTTCACCAACCCGGAGTGGCAGGACAAGATAGATATGCTGAGTTTGCGGGCACGTGGCGAGGCCAAGCAGGCTAAGCCCGGAGCAGAAGACGTTATGTCGCAGATGAACGGGCAGTTCATGATGAGCCATGCCAGGATGACGTTCGGGAAGCTGTTTTACAGCCTGCCCGGAGCGGACATCAATCTTGCGGGTGTTTATGCGTTGGACGGAAATGAGCTGAACTTCGATGGCAAGATAAGAACCAAGGCTTCGCTGTCGAACATGGTGGCGACGTGGTGGAAGTCGTGGCTGCTGAAGCCGGTCGATCCCTTCTTCAAAAAGAATGGCGCGGGAGCGGAGATACCAATCAAGATCAGCGGCTCCCGCGGTGCTCCGAAGTTTGGTCTCGACTTGAAGCACAAGGACAAAAACAAAGAGGGCGACTGATTCGTAATCAGAAGCTGCTGTCGTCGCCGCCTGAGTCGAAGGAGTCGCTGAAGTCTGCGCTGTCGTCGAAGTTCGAATCGTCGGTGTTATCGAGGTTTGCCGCCATCCATAAGACCGTCGCCGTGGTCGTTATTATCGACAGCCTCTGAGAAACGCGATTCGCCACGACGATCTTCTATATCGGGCGAGAGGTGGCTTTCATGGCCATGCTCGGCGGCGTCACCGTAGTAGTTGTTGATGATCTCCGGCCGGTCAGAGTCGAAGCCACCAAAGCTGGAACCGTAGCCGGCAGTGTGCCCGAAGCCGTGCATGAGGCTTTCGATGCCTTGAAATGCGAGTGCGCCCGCGGCGACGCCAGCTGCTGTCTGCATGGCAGAACGAAGGAATCCGCCAGATTGAGGGGCGCCGTATGCCGGGACATAACCGGGAGTCGGAGCATATTGAGGCGCTGAATATGGTGGCGGCGGTGGAGGTGGTGTGGCGCGTGAAGAATCGTCTCGCCCGAGCAGATTACCCAGGAAGCTGGAGGAACGCTGCGGTTGTTGTGCCTGCTGTTGGCGCAACTGTTCGAGCTGCTTTTGCGCCTGATCAAGCGCATATTGCTGCACAAGTACCGTTTGGGCAAGGATGTAGAGCGCATCGGGATTGCGGCCGAGCGTCTGCTGGAGCATCTCTTCGGCGTCGAAGTCCTTCTCTTGCAACTGGGTCTGATTGACGCGTTGAATCAGTCCCTGAAGCATCTGCTGTTCCTGCGGTGTCATGGAACTCCTTCTGGCACGGGTACGCTCCGTGTCGATTCATAGGACGCAGATAGATACGAAAAAGGTGGGTGGAATGTTCAGCCGGATGACGAAGCGCCGTGGGGGCTTAGTGAACCGTTTTTAAAATACAAAGCGGTATTTAGCTGTTTTGCTCATTTCAATGTACTGTCTTCATTCGGCGGGACATGAAGTCCATCAGCAGGTAGTTGCCGAGGGTCTGCGGCGTGGTGAAGTAGGCCTTGCCGCGGCACATCGCGGCTGACCTTCTGGACGAACTGCATCAGAGTGAAGTCGTTGGCCAGCATGAAGGTGTTGATCATGATGTCGGCAGCGCTTGCAGCGGGAGACCTCTTCGAGCGTCTCCGCGATGACGAGCGGGTCGAGGCCGAAGGCGTTTTTGTAGATGCGGCCGTCGGGCAGGGTGAGGGCCGAGGGTTTGCCGTCGGTGATCATGACGATCTGCTTCATGTCCTTGTTTTGCTTGGCGAGGATGCGCTGCGCGAGGCGAAGGCCGTCGCGGGTATTGGTGTAGTGCGGGCCGACTTTGACGCGCGAGAGCTGCGAGACCGGGACTCTCTTCGGCGGTGTCGTGGAAGAGGACGAGGTTGAGCGTGTCGCCGGGGAACTGCGTGCGGATGAGATGCGAGAGCGCCATGGCGACGCGCTTGGCGGGAGTGAAGCGGTCTTCGCCGTAGAGGATCATCGAGTGCGAGCAGTCGAGCAGGACGACAGTGGCGCAGGAGGACTGGTAGTCGGCCTGATGGACGTGCAGGTCGGAGTACTCGATGTTCAGCGGCGTGTGTTCCTCGCCTTCGACGGCGGTGCGGATGCCTTCGCGGGCGAAGACGCTGGAGAAGGTGGCGGTGACGTCGAGGTTGAGGGTGTCGCCGAACTCGTAGAGCTTGGAGGAGCCGTTGATCTCGACGCCGGCGGCTTCGTGACGCGTGTCGTGGCGGCCGAAGTTTGAGCGGCCGAGGGGGCCGAGCAGCTCGCGCAGGGCCTTGTAGCCGAGGAAGTCCATGCCCTTGTCGGTGACCTCGAAGCGGGCGTTCTCGTTGCCGTCGCCCATCTGTCCCTGGCCCTGCTGGGGCTCTTCGGCGTTGATGAAGTTCTGCTCCTGCATCTTCTGGATGATCTTGTCGATGAGCTCTTCGACCTGGTCTTCGGCGAGGGTGTCGTACTTTTCCTGCGCTTCTTCGTCGAAGAGCTCGCCAGATTCGAGCGCCTGGCGGATGGCATCGCGGAGGTTTTCCAGAGTCTGGTCGTTGAACTCGCTGAAAGCTGGATAGGGATCGTTGAAGCCGGAATCGAGCAGGAAGTCGGAGAGAGCCTGCATGAGGTCTTCGAGACCGAAGCTCGAGGAGAGGTCGCCGGTGAACTTGGTGTAGCGGACGCGTTTCATTGGTTCGTCTCCCCTGGGATATTCACGGCAGCTCTCTCCTTAGAGTGTAGTCCCGAAGGTTTAGATTCCGGCGGCTCGGCAAAGAGGCTCTTTTCGGATGGCCTCGAAGAGAGGATTGACGTCGAACTGCGCTGCTTTGTCCTGGAGGGTGAGGCGAAGCGTTGGCAGAGCCTTCAGATATTGCAGATAGAAGTTGATCTCTTCGAGATTGTGGGAGCGCGAGGATGGTGGGTTATAGCGCAACTCGCCTGCGGGCGCGGTCAGATACTCCCACTGGCGTTTGGCGGGCTTGACCTTGGTGTAGCCGAAGAAGTCCATCGTGACGGTTACTTTGACAGTTTCGGGCGGATAAAGGCTGTCGGGAGTTGGATGCCATGGTGGATAGTACGCTGTGTCCTGCACTTCGCCGAACTGGGCATGTAGCTCGAAGCGAGGCTTGCCTGAGGGAGGCTGGGTGCATTCGGCAATGAGAACAGGCGGAGATGCGGCAGTGAGAGGGGATGCGCTGGATGGGCTGTTCGGAGGGACGAGAGTGCCGTCCAGAAAGATGCGCGTGTATTCAATCTTGCTGGTTGGTTCGATGCCACTCAGTTTCCGCAGGCCGGGCGCGAGCGTCTGCACCTGGGCATGCAAAGAGACGCAAGGCCGCACAATCGCAATTGTCAGCAAGGCGGGCCCAACAAGGCGGAAGCGCATGTGGCCAAGATAACAAAAGCTGCTACGGGCAAAAGTTGTGCCGATGGACTACTTCTTCGGGATGTAACCGTCGACCACGGTGGTACTGCCGCCAATGCGTGTGGCGAAAGTAGGCTTCTCCAATCCTTTCAGAATCGCAGGCGGGAGAGGAGCGGAGGAGTGATGCGAGTAGAACTCAGCGAAGGCGAAGAAATCTGAGCCGAGGTCGTCGACTAGCTGGACGTCGGGTGTGTAAGCCTTGATGATCTCCGGATTGGCGACAGCTTCACCAAGGAAGTTAACAGCGTCCGCGACGGTCTTTCCGGAAGGCGACCGGTATTGGAAGAGCGGCACATGCTGTTGTTCCGCGAAAGAAGCAAGCGGAGTAAGAGGCTGCAGCGCGAAGGACTGATAGTGAATGGCACGTTCGTGGCGTGCCATCTCCTGCGGGAGCGCCCCACGCTGGTCAAGCTCGTCGATGGCTCCCTTGAAAGTACCGACCCCCCAGTTGAAGAGATCGTCGTCGGAGGAGATGACCCCCGTGGCAACGGCGGCCAGGCCTCGCCAGTAGTGGTGATTGTTCTTCTGGTTGCGCTCTTTGTCGAAGTCGACGGTGCGGTGAGCGACCTTGTTCATCCAGGCGATGTCGCGCTTGATGATGGCGGAGTCGAGTGAGGATTCATTGACGAGGACGGACTCACTGATGGCGATGGAACTGAGTGTCCACTCGACCTGAAACCACGCCTGCGAACTCTCCTTCGGGTCGTAGTCAAGCAACGCTCCGGCCTGTGCCCATGCGTCGATCTGCTGCTGGGCGCACCTGGCCTCGTCCTTGCTGCCCGTGGCCAGCCACTGGTTCATGCCGGAGGTGACGCGTCGCTCGAAGTCGTTGTAGGGGCGTGTGGCGGGAGCTTCGGCGGGATTTATCGGGCCGTGGCCACCGCTGATGTAATGCGGAGGAATGATCATGCGGCCTGATGGGGGATCAATTGCAGGAAGCGTGCTGCAGGATTTGAGAGAGGAGATGGCCTGGGCGGTTCGCGGGTCTTTGTTGTGTGTGAGATCGGATCGGCGCTTCGCTACGTCGATGTAGGAAGCTTTGGGATTGGAGACGTGTTCAGCATGCACAGCGCACGAAAACGCAAAGACGACGGTGGCGCAGCACTTCAGGGATTGCGCAAAGTTCCGCTTTTCTAACATTGAAGCAGTTTAGTTGAAGCCACGGCGCGTGCGATTGCGAGCGGTGTACTCCTCTTGTTCACGCTCGCGCATGCGTTCGGCGTACTGCGCCGCCTGATCGAGGCGCTGCCTTCTTCTCGGCTGCGGAGAAGATGCGCTCTTCGGCGCGGCTGATGCGCTTGTGCGCGTACATGCCTTCGAGGAGGAACTCGGCGGCGCTGACGGCAGCCTCGGGCGAGGATTTGCCGTTGATCTTGAGCGGCGTCGAGTTTTTCGAAGAGGCCCTGGATCTGCTTGAGCTCGGCGAGAGAAGCGGCGGCGGGCTGGGCGTCGTTGAGCTGGACGGTGCCGCCGAGGTTGAACCACTGCTCGATCTGCTGGGTGTCGGTGTCGGCGAAGTACTGGTCGAAGATGTGGGCGACCGAGGCGCGGATGATCTCGCGGATGACGGTGTCGGCGCCGCGCATCTCGCCTTCGTACTCGAGCTCGATCTTGCCGGTGATGCCGGGGAGCGCGGCGTAGATGTCGCCGACGCGGGGGACGACGAGGCTTTCGCCGTGGATCAGGGCGCGGCGTTCGGCGTTGGAGAGCACTAGTTCCATGGTGCTGATGGGCAGACGCTGCGAGACGCCGGATGCGCTTGTCGACCTTCTTGTCTTCGCGCGCGGCGAAGGCGATCTGCTCGACGATCTGGCGGATGTAGTGCGGGATCTCGATGTTCGCGGAGGGGCGTTTCGACCAGGCTTCCTGCGCGGTGATGCGTGATGCCTTCTTCGATGTCCTCGGGGTAGTGGGTGCGGATCTCGGAGCCGATGCGGTCCTTGAGCGGGGTGACGATCTTGCCGCGGGCGGTGTAGTCCTCGGGGTTGGCGGAGAAGACGATGGCGACGTCGAGCGGGAGGCGGACGGGGTAGCCCTTAATCTGGACGTCGCCCTCCTGCATGATGTTGAAGAGCGCGACCTGGATCTTGCCGGCGAGGTCGGGGAGTTCGTTGATGGCGAAGATGCCGCGGTTGGCGCGGGGCAGAAGGCCGTAGTGCATGGTGAGCTCGGAGCCGAGGTCCTGGTTGGAGCGGGCGGCCTTGATGGGGTCGATGTCGCCGACGAGGTCGGCTACGGTGACGTCGGGAGTGGCGAGCTTTTCGACGAAGCGGTCGTTGGGGGTGAGCCATGCGATGGGGGTGTCGTCGCCGAGCTTCGCGATCAGGTCGCGTGAGTATTTGCTGATGGGTGCGTAAGGATTGTCGCGAATCTCGGAGCCGGCGACGTACGGCGTGTGGGGATCGAGCAGCGTGGTGAGCGCGCGTAGGATGCGCGACTTCGCCTGTCCGCGCAGGCCGAGCAGGATGAAGTTGTGGCGCGAGAGGATGGCGTTGACGATCTGCGGGACGACGGTGTCTTCGTAGCCGACGATGCCGGGGAAGATGGTCTCCTTGGTCGCGGAGGCGGCAGATGAGGTTCTCGCGAAGCTCGTCCTTGACGCTGCGGGCAAGGCGTTCGGGGGTGTAGTCACTGCTCCGGAGAGCGCCGAGGGTCGCAGGAAGTGGGTTTGCCATGGTGGAAGTATAGATGTTCGCGGACCATCATGAGGTGCGTAGTAAATGCATGTAAGATGGCCCCGAAGGAACGGGCCAGACATTTCAAGTGAACCGAGAGAGGCTGGTTTCCATGGCTGTAGATATTTTTCTAAGGATTGATGGAATCACTGGTGAGTCGCAGAACGCGAGTTTCAAAGGCCAGATTCAGCTTGAAAGTGCCAGTTTCCAGGCGACGCAGACCCTAAATATCGGATCCGTTTCATCGGGAGCCGGCGCGGGCAAGGTGTCTTTGGGGCCATTGACGGTGACGAAGCTACCGGACTCTACCAGCCCTCAGATATTTGTGGCTCTTGCCTCCGGTACTCCCGCTGCAACGGCCACTCTGTCGTTTGTTCAGTCAGGAGCCACCTCCGCTTACTTGACCATTGATTTGGGTCTCGTAGCTTTCTCAGGTATCTCCACGAGCGTGAATGGTGGAGTTCCGTTGGAGACAGTTACGATGGCGTACGGAAGATTGAAATATACGGTTCAGTCCCAAGGCGTGACCGGCGTACTAAAACCCGTTACGGGCGGTTGGGACGGCATCAAAAACGTAAAAATGTAAGAGGGTTCTACCTCAAACTCCCAGATCGTCGAGCATCGCCTGCATCTCCGAGGCGGCGTGGGCGTTACCTTGTGCGATTGGCAGCGGCGATGCCGTTATGGAGGCGGTCGGCGTGCTTGTTCAACTCGGCCGACCTTTGCCAAAGTCTGGGCAGACATCTGGTAGGCCGGAACGTAATCAGGGTTGTGTTGGATGAGGGTGCCGAACTCAGCGAGTGCGGCGTCGGTGCGGCCTTCAGACTGATGAGCCATGGCGAGCCCGTAGCGGGCAAAGGCGTCGGAGGGGTTCTGTTCAAGCACCTGGGTGAGGAGTGCGATGCGATCCATATCTCGATGGTGCGACGCGACGCATGGAGTTGGCAAGCCCCGGCGATTACACTGGTAGGAATGAGCGAAGAGGTTTTGGCAAGAACCGTGTGTCGAGTCGCAGTCCGAGCGCAGCGAGATTATCTTTCCCTGCCGACGCGAATGCCTTGGGAAACCTGTTTGGCGGGCGGTTGATGCAGTACATCGACCTGGTGGGCGCGATGGCGGCGAGCCGTCATGCGCGGGCCATTACGGTGACGGCCAGCATGGATCACCTGGATTTCGTGGCGCCGGTACAGGTTGGTGATCTGCTGATTCTGAAGGCGAGCGTGAACCGCGCGTTTCGGACCTCAATGGAGGTCGGCGTAAAGGCGATGGTGGAGGATGTGCGGCAGAACCGGCTGCGTCACGTCTCCTCGGCCTATCTGACGTATGTGGCCGTGGATATGACAGGGAAGAGGATTGTTGTGCCGCAGGTGATTGCCGGAGACCGAGCACCAGAAGCGGCGATACGAGGATGCTGGACGCCGCCGCGAGATGCGGGCAGGCGAGACGCAGCGCAAGAAAGAGATTCGTGCTGCGCTTGGCGACGAGTGGCATATCTGACGCGTTCGCGCGCAATAGAGAGATCAGGAGAACGTTATGGGACACATGGGAGCAGGAGCACCGCAGGGGCCGCAGCCTCTGCCGGGAGTGGCGCACGTTGTAGCGGTGGGCAGCGGCAAGGGCGGAGTAGGCAAGACGACGGTTGCGGTGAACCTGGCGGTTGCACTGGGCAAGCTGGGTTATAAGGTTGGCCTGATCGACGCGGATATCTACGGGCCGAACGTGCCGACGATGCTGGGCGCTGACGCGGCAGCCGAACATCGTCGGAGAGAACCGAATTGAGCCGATTCTGGCGCATGGGGTGAAGTTCATCTCGATTGGGCTGATCTCGCCGGGCGACAAGCCGATGGTGATGCGCGGGCCGATGCTGCACCAGATCATCCGCCAGTTTCTGCAGCAGGTGGAGTGGGGCGAGCTGGACTTCCTGATCGTCGACCTGCCTCCGGGAACGGGCGATGTGGTCATCTCGCTGGTGCAGACGGTGCCGCTGACGGGCGCGGTTGTGGTCTCGACTGGTTCGAGCGTGGCGCTTGAGGATGCGCGCAAGGCGCTGGAGATGTTCCACCAGGTGAAGGTCGAGGTGCTCGGGATGGTGGAGAACATGTCGCAGATGACGCTGCCTTCGGGCGAGGTTATCGACGTGTTTGGCGCCGGCGGAACGGAGCGGACGGCGGCGCAGTTCGGGCTGCCGTTTCTTGGGGGCGCTCGAGCTGAATCCGACGATTCGCGAGGGCGGAGACAAAGGGATGCCGGTTGCGCTTGCTGGGCCGGACTCGAAGCTTTCGGCGGAGTTTTACACGGTGGCTCGACGTGTGGCGGACAAGGCGCGCGAGGCTGCGTCTAAGAGTGAGGACGTGCTGGAGATCAGCTAGACCGCTTGACGCGGACGTTAGACTGGACTCGAGCGCGGGAGGGAACGATGGCAGAGGAAGGGCGGATAACGGCGCGGCAGCGGGCGATCCTGACGGCCATCATCGAGAGCTATATCGAGACGGGCGAGCCTGTGGGTTCCGCGACGATCGCGCGCCTCGCGCATGGTGAGATTCCGGCGATGAGTTCGGCGACGATCCGCAATGAGATGGCTGAGCTGGCGGATGCCGGGTTGCTGGAGCAGCCGCATACTTCCGCGGGGCGGGTTCCGACGGCGCGGGCGTTTCGTATGTATGTCGAGCAGTTGAGCGGCGGAGCGCATCCGCGGATCGATGCTGCACGACTTCCGGCGCGATCGCGCCGTCAGATTGATTCGAGCTTTGTCGGGGTGGCGGGTACGCAGGCGGTGTTGGAGCGGACGTCGCATGTGCTGGCGACGCTTTCGAGCGGCGTCGGGCGTGGCGATTGCTGCGGCTGCCGAGGGTGATGTGCTGGAGCATGTGCACTTTTCCCGGCTGGCTCCGGCGCGGGTTCTGGCGGTGGTGGTAACGCGGTCGGGAATGGTGCGGGACCGCGTGCTGGCGCTGGATCGCGACCTGACTTTGAGTGGAGCTGGAGACCGCGGCGAACTTCCTGAATGAGCACTTCCGCGGCTGGAGCGTCGAGCGGGTTCGCGCAGAGCTAGCCCGGATGGTTGAGCGGGAGCGCAGCGAGTATCAGCGGCTGCTGAACTCGGTCCAGCAGCTGTGGGCGAAGGCCGTTCCGGCTGCGGCGGTGTCCATGCAGTCGGTCTATGTGGAAGGCGTCGCGAATCTGGTTGGAACGCAGGTCGACGGCGAGCGGCTGCGAGAGATGCTGGCGGCGCTCGAGGCGAAGCAGCGGCTGGTTGAGCTGCTGAATGCATACATTGATGCTCGGCAGGAGAGCGTGCGCGTGGTCTTCGATCTGGAGGAGCAGGCTCCGGAGATGGCCGGGCTGGTTCTGATCGCTGCGCCGGCGCGGATGGGTGGCGAGAGCCGTGGAACGGTCGGGGTGATCGGGACGCAAGCGGATGGACTACGAGAACACGATGAACGCGGTGAGCTATCTCTCTCACGTCTTCGACCGGATTGTGCTGCATCCAAACGATAATAGGCTTCCGTCGGAAGTGCACGATCGATTGCGCAGATCGGCGATAATAGAAGAGGAAACGATTCTATGAGGAGACATAATTCAATGCAGGACGAGACGACTGTGCAGGCCGTGCAGGAGGGTGAAGTTGTCACCAGCCCTTCTGGGGAGACTGTGCAGGATGCGGCTCAGGTGGAGCTGGAGCAGGTGAAGGGCGAGCGCGATCAGCTTCTTGACAGGCTGGCGCGGCTGCAGGCGGAGTTTGATAACGCGCGGAAGCGCGAGGCGAAGGAGCGCCAGGACGCGCGGGATTATACGGTTTCAAGCACCGTCGAGCCGTTCCTGGGCGTGATGGATAACTTCCAGCTCGCGCTGAAGGCGGATGGTTCGGAGGAGCAGCTCGAGCCGGCGTTGAGCTGATTCTGAAGCAGATGGAAGAGGCGCTGCGCGGCCTGAACGTTGTGGCGGTTGAGAGCGTCGGGGCGCAGTTCGATCCGCGAGTCCACGAGGCGCTGGGAAGCATCGAAACCAAGGAGTTTCCCGACCATCAGGTGTTGGAAGAGATTCGTCGCGGCTACAAGATTCGCGAGAAGCTGCTGCGTCCGGCGCTGGTGAAGATCGCGTCGAACCGGCGATGGTGAGTGAATAATTCCGAGATTGTAGAAGGCGAGGTTGTTGAAGGATGAGTGCGACGGCAAACGTGACCAAAGTCGATTTTTACGAAGTGCTGAGTGTCTCCCGGGACGCCTCCGACCAGGAGTTGAAGACGGCGTATCGCAAGCTTGCGATGCAGTACCACCCTGACCGCAATCCGGGCGATCACGACGGCCGAGGAGAAGTTCAAGGAGTGCAGCGAGGCTTACCAGGTGCTGAGCGATCCGGAGAAGCGCGCGGCCTATGACCGTTACGGCCATGCGGCGTTCAATGGCAGTCGAGCGGAGCGGCGGCGGCAATCCGTTCGGCGGCGGCTTCGGCAACGCGCAGGATCTTGGAGACATCTTCGGCGACCTGTTCGGCGAGATGTTCAACATGGGCGGCGGCGGCGCGGCGCAAGGCTTCGCGGGTGCAGCGCGGGCGCGATCTGCGCTACGACCTGACGCTGGAGTTTGAAGAGGCGGTCTTCGGAGTCGAGCGCGAGATCAAGATTCGCCGCAGCGAGACCTGCACGGACTGCCAGCGGATCAGGCGCTGCCAAGGGCAAGCAGCCGGTGACCTGCACGCAGTGCGGCGGTCGCGGGCAGCAGAGGTTCCAGCAGGGCTTCTTCTCGGTGGCGAGGACGTGCTCGGTGTGCGGCGGCACGGGAACGCTGATCGTCGATCCCTGCCCGACCTGCCACGGCGAGACGCAGGCGTGCAGACGGAGCACAAGATCCTGGTGAAGGTGCCGGCGGGCGTGGAGCAGGACACGCGGATTCGCTACCAGGGCGAGGGCGAGGCCGGGCAAGTTCGGCGGACCTTCGGGCGACCTTTACGTCGATGCTGAACGTGAAGGCGCACAAGTTCTTCGAGCGCGATGGCGACGACCTGCACTGCGTGATGCCGATCTCGTTCCCGCAGGCGGCGCTGGGGACGGAGCTTGAGATCCAGACGCTGGAAGGCGTCGAGACGATCAAGGTTCCCGAAGGCACGCAGAGCGGGCGCGAGTTCAAGCTGCGCGGCAAGGGCGTTCCGCACCTGAACGAGCGCGGCAAGGGCGACCTGATCGTCGAGATTCGGGTGCAGACTCCGGCCAAGCTCAACAAGCAGCAGAAGGAGCTTCTGCGGCAGCTTGGGCGAGACGATGGAGGTGGAGAATACGCCGACGTCGCGAGGGATCTTTGACAAGGTGAAGGAGATGTTCAACTAGCCACCCCCCCTCCCTATTCTATTTGAGTAACCTGTTTTATTTGTGTTGGTTGCAAGATTTAAACAGCCTAAAGTCCTGATTATTGAGGGTTTAGGGGTAAAGATATTGATTCAAAAGAAGAAAGCCCCGGCCTGATCTGGCTGGGGCTTGTCCTTTTTCGGATCTTGTTTAAGTCTAGCAGACCGGACTAAATTAATCGGCACATTGGCATTTGCTCTTTACGTATTTATTTTGTGTTGTTTGAAAGAAATTAACGGATAGCTCGGGCTTGACAGGAACTTAAAGCAGGAAGTGAATCAGTTAAGAAATGGGGATCGGTGCCGATGACACGGGAATGGACCTGGCGTCTTAGAAGGATGCAATGGTTTGCCTAGTTTGGGCTCTTGGGAACAGGGCCCGCTTTGCGAGTTGATAGGGTGTTTGCGACTTTGACAACAGTTGCTGCATCGAATATCTGATAATTTGATAGAAGGACACTCAATGGCAAACGACTTCGTAAGTGTAATCAAACCAACAGCGAAAAATTCCGAGGGAAGTGAGGAGACGAACGGCAAGCGGCCAGTTCCGGTTCTGCCTGTTCGCGATACCGTCCTCTTTCCACATGCGGTTCTGCCGTTGACGGTGGGCCGTGAGAGTTCGATCCAGCTGATTCAGTCCCTGGGCGAGGAGAAGTCAATCCTCGTGGTGGCGCAGCGAGATGCCCGCCAGGACACCCCACAGGCTGCTGACCTGTTTGCGGTAGGAACGCGTGCGACGGTGCACAAGGTCGTGAAGATGCCGAACCAGAGCCTCTTCGTGTTTACCGAAGGCAACGAGCGCGTTCATCTGGGCGAGTTCACGCAGGTGACTCCGTTTATGACGGCGGAGTTCGAGGTGATTCCAGAGACGGAGCCTGAGAAGACTCCTGAGTCTGAGGCTCTGCAGAGGAACGTGGTCAGCCAGTTCCAGCAGATTGTGACCTCGTCGGCGACGCTCTCGGATGACCTGCAGACGATCGCGATCAACATTGACGAGCCGGGAAGGCTGGCAGACTTCATCGCTTCTTCGCTGCCGTTTTTGACGACGGCGGACAAGCAGGAACTGCTGGAGACCCCGGACGTGACGGCTCGGCTGGAGCGGATCAACAAGCACCTGGCGAAGGAGCTCGAGGTTCAGCAATTGCGGAACAAGATCCAGAGCGAGGTGCAGGACTCTGTGCAGCAGTCGCAGAGGGACTACTACCTGCGCGAGCAGCTGAAGGCGATCCAGAAAGAGCTGGGCGACGTTGACGAGAGCCAGAAGGACATCGCGGAGCTGAAGGAGAAGATCGAAGCTGCCGGGATGCCGGACGAGGTGAAGAAGGATGCGCTGAAGGAGTTGGCGCGCCTGAGCCGGATGAGCCCGATGGCGGCGGATTACAGCCTGACTCGGAACTACGTCGAGTGGCTCGCGGTGCTGCCGTGGTCGAAGGGTTCGGGCACTGCGGAGATCGACATCAAGAAGGCGAAGGAGATTCTGGATGAGGATCACTACGGCCTGAAGAAGGTGAAGGACCGCATCCTGGATTACCTGGCGGTTCGGCGTTTGAAGCCGGACATGAAGGGACCGATCCTGTGCTTTGTCGGACCTCCGGGCGTGGGCAAGACCTCGCTGGGCCGGTCGATTGCGCGGGCGCTGGGACGGAAGTTCTCACGCATCTCGCTGGGCGGCATGCACGATGAGGCGGAGATTCGCGGACACCGCAGGACGTACATCGGTGCGCTGCCGGGACAGATTATCCAGCACCTGAAGAGGGTTGAGGTGAATGACCCGGTCTTCATGCTGGATGAGATCGACAAGCTGGGCCGCGACTTCAGGGGTGACCCTGCGAGCGCGCTGCTGGAGACGCTGGATCCGGAGCAGAACAACACGTTCCGGGACAACTACCTGGATCAGCCGTTCGACTTGAGCAAGGTGTTGTTCATCTGCACGGCGAACCAGCTGGATACGATTCCGGCTCCGCTGCTGGACCGCATGGAGATCATCGAACTGACCGGTTACACGGAGGAGGAGAAGGTCAACATCGCGGAGCGGTACCTGATTCCTCGGCAGCTGAAGGAGAACGGCGTCGATGATGCGATGATCGAGTTTCCGACGGCGAGTGTGGCGATGGTTGCACGTCACTATACGCGTGAAGCCGGAGTCCGCAAGCTGGAGCAGAGGATTGGAACGGTTGCCGCAAGATTGCGCGCAAGATCGCAGAGGGTGCGACCGAGAAGGTCACAGATCACACCCGAGGTCGTTCACGAGTTCCTTGGCGGCATCAAGGTTCGCGTGGATACGGAGATTGCGGAGCGGACGAAGAGGCCGGGCGTGGCGGTTGGCCTGGCTTGGACTCCGGCAGGCGGCGATGTGCTCTTTATCGAGGCGAACAAGATGAAGGGCAAGGGCGGATTCACGATCACCGGCCAGATCGGCGACGTGATGAAGGAGAGCATGCAGGCCGCATTGACCTGGGTCCGTTCGAACGCCGGGCGATTCGGCCTGGAGCAGGACTTCACGAAGGACACGGATATCCATATCCACGTGCCTGCGGGAGCGATTCCGAAGGACGGTCCTTCGGCTGGCATCACGATGGCGACTGCGCTGGTGAGTCTGCTGACAGACACTCCAGTTCATCCGCTGACGGCGATGACGGGCGAGATAACGCTGAGCGGCAACGTGCTGCCGGTGGGAGGCATCAAGGAGAAGTTCCTTGCGGCCAAGCGCGCGGGAGTACGCGACGTGATTCTTCCGCTGGAGTGCAAGACGCAGGTGGAAGAGGACCTGACAGCCGGACCAGATCGAGGGCGTGAAGATTCATTACGCCACGCAGATTGAGCAGGTGCTGGAGATCGCGCTGCCGAAGACCGTGCAGGAAGAGGCCGAGGACGAGGCGGTTCGCGAAGAGGTGCTTCACGCTACGGCGTAAACCTTGATCGATGTAAATGGGGCGGTTCGGCTTTGGCCGGGCCGCCTCTTTTGTTTTGGTGAGAGGATGTTTGACGATGTTGACGATTGGACATTCGACGCTGGAGATAGAGGCGTTTCTGCGGGCGCTAAAGGAGAACGGCGTGGAGACGCTGGTGGATGTGCGGAGGTTTCCGGGGTCGCGAAGGCATCCGCAGTTTTCGCAGAAGTCTTTGTTTCAGTCGCTGGAGGAGGCGGGGATTCGCGGGGTGTGGCGCGAGGGGCTTGGAGGCCGGCGCGAGGCTGTGCCAGGAAGCATCAACACCGGGTGGAAGAACGAGAGCTTTCGGGGATATGCGGACTATATGCAGACGCCAGTGTTCGTCGCGGAGATTGACTGGCTGGTGGGCCTGCCGGAGATCGACCGAACGGTGGTGATGTGCGCGGAGGCGCTGCCGTGGCGGTGCCATCGGTCGTTGATTGCGGATGCAGTGCTTGCTCGCGGGCTTGTGGTGGAGGACGTGTTTGTTAAGGCGGATGGGAGGAGCGAGCGGAGACCGCATGCGATGACTGGGTTTGCGCAGGTGCGGGATGGGAAGGTCTGGTATCCGAAGGAGCCGGTGTTGTTCGGGTGATTTGCGAGCGGCGTAAAACCTCACGGTGGCACGGTGGTTCTTAGCTGTAAGGAGAGTTGACCTTATGGCGACGAAGAAGATGAGTAAGAAGAGTGCAGCGAAGCGAATGCCTCGGTCTATGCCGAAGGAGGGTAAGGATCCGAACGGAGGACTGACGGCGGTGGGCAGGGAGTTTTATCGGAAGAAGGAAGGGGCGCATTTGAAGCCGGGAGTGACGGGGGCGGCGGACACTCCGGAGAAGATGCGGAGGAAGGGATCGTTCCTGACGCGGCACTTCACGCATCCGCGTGGCCCGATGAAGAAGGATGAGGAGCCGACCCGGCTGGCGCTGAGCGCGCATGCGTGGGGAGAGCCGGTGCCGAAGACGATGACGGCGGCGAAGAAGCTGGCTGCCAAAGGAAGAGGGCTGCTGAAGCGATATCAGGCGAAGAAGAAGTCAGCGACCAAGAAGGCGGTGGGCCGGAAGAGCGCCGGGAGAAGCGCGAAGGGATAACCGTCATCGGTTGTTGATGTTTTTGCGGAGAGGAGAGTCCAACGAGTGCGGTCGCGTATTCTTTTCAGGGTATGCGAGTGCAAGTGTTGTTTTTTGGGGTTCTAAAAGAGGGATTCGGCCGAGATAAAGAGTGGATGGAACTGGCCGAGGGAGCACGTGTGAAGGACCTGCTGAAGGATTTGGAGGTACGGGGCGGCGGCGCGCAGGTCTGGGGCTCGATTGCGGTGGCGGTGAACCAGGAGTATGCGCAGGTTGAGGACGTGTTGCGCGATGGAGATGAGGTGGCGCTGTTGCCTCCGGTGAGCGGAGGTGTGCGGTGAGGGTGGAGATCGTTGACGGGATGATTCCTGCCGGGGAGATTGTGGCGGGGATGAAGGCGGGCGCGGATGGGGCGGTGTGCGTCTTCGACGGGATTGTGCGGGACAACACGCGCGGACGGAAGACGCTGCATCTGGACTACGAGGCGTATCGGGAGATGGCGCTGGAGCAGATGCAGGCGCTGGCTGAGGAGGCGGTGGCGAAGTTTGGGGTGAGGGATGTGGCGCTGGTGCATCGGCTGGGACGGCTGATGGTGGGGGAGACGAGTGTGCTGGTGGTGGTGGCTTCGGCGCATCGTGGGGCGGCGTTCGATGCGTGCCGGTGGCTGATCGATACGCTGAAGAAGACGGTGCCGATCTGGAAGAAGGAGCAGTTTGTGGATGGGGCGGTTTGGGCGGATGGGGAGCCGTTTCCTGAAGAGATTGGTTCCGGGTGGTCGTTGCGTGATGCAGAGCTGGCGGGAGTTGGTGCTTGGGGCCTTCGGGATTGATTGCTGCAGGCTCCGATTGTGCGGCGGCCTCCGGTGAAGCCGGTTGAGCCGATGCGGATCGCAGCAGAGCCGGAGACGCAGGGCAGGTTCCGACGATTAGGGTGGAGACACGGCTGGTGAACATGGCGGTGAACGTGGTGGATGAGACGGGCGCGCCGGTGGGCGGGCTGAAGAAGGACGACTTCGAGATTCTGGAGGACGGGAAGGCGCAGAAGATCGCTGTACTTCGAGAAGGAGTCCACGACGCCGCTGTCGATTGTGCTGGCGATCGATGCGAGCGAGAGCGTGCTGCGGAATGAGCGGCTGGAGAAGGATGCGGCGAAGCACTTTGTGAATGCTCTGCTGCGGGAGCAGGATGAGCTGGACCTGATGGAGTTCTCGGACTCGGTGCGGGAGATTGTGCCGTTTACGAATCAGAAGAAGCGGATTGAGAGGGGCTGAATGAGATTCAGCATGGGGATGCGACGGCGTTGTATGACGCGATGTACCTGGCGTCGCAGAGGCTGGCGGAGACGACGGCGACGGATGGACGGCGGCGGGTGGTGGTGCTGATCACCGATGGCGGGGACACGGTGAAGGGCTCGCGGTACACGCAGGCGCTGGAGCAGGCGCAGCGGGCGGGGGCGATGATGTACTCGATCATCATTGTGCCGATCTGAGGCGGATGCGGGGAGGAATACGGGTGGGGAGCATGCGCTGATCCAGATGGCGCAGGACACGGGCGGGAAGTACTACTACGTGGAGGACCCGAAGGACCTGGAGCCGGCGTTTGCGCGTGTGTCGGATGATCTGCGGACGCAGTATGTGCTGGGGTACTATGCGCCGCAGAAGGGGAAGGGTGGGACGTCGTTCCGGTCGATCCGGGTGCGGATGAAGGATCCGGAGCTGCGAGAGCAAGTATGAGCTGCGGCATCGGACCGGGTACTACGGGGATGGGAAGTAGGCGCTGTTTCCGAGGATGAAAACAGCAGATCCTTCGACTGCGCTGCTTCGTTCAGGATGACACCTTTGTTGTTGAGAACCCGACTGCATTTAGAGTTGAGGTGAGAGGGAACTGTGAGCCAATTTGAGTTTGTTCATGTGGCTGAGGGGATTGCGCGGCAGGCGGGGGCGCTGCTGAAGGGCTTTTACGAGAAGGGTGTGACGACCGAGTACAAGGGCGATGTCGATCTGGTGACGGAGGCCGACGGCGAGCGAGAAGCTGATTCGCGAGCGGCTGAAGGCGGCGTTTCCGGCGCATGGGGTCTATGGCGAAGAGGGGACGCGCGACCGGTTGGAGAGCGAGTATCGCTGGTATGTCGATCCGCTGGATGGGACGACGAACTTTGCGCATGGGTTTCCGGCGTTCTGCGTGATTGCTGGGGCTGGAGCGGCGGGCGCCGGGCTGGCGGCGGATGCAGATGGCGAGATGGTGGCTGGCGTGATCTACGATCCGCTGCGCGATGAGATGTTTTCGGCGGAGAAGGGCAAGGGCGCGTGGCTGAACGGGCGGAAGATTCATGTGTCGAAGGTGAAGACGCTGCAGGAGTCGCTGACGGCGACGGGGTTTCCGAGCCAGAAGCGGCATAGAGCCCGAACATGCACTTCTACCAGCAGATCACGCTGCGGTCGCATGGGGTGCGGCGGGCGGGTCGGCGGGGCTGGATCTGGCTTATGTGGCTTGCGGGCGGCTGGAGGGGTTCTGGGAGTTCAATCTGAATCCGTGGGATACGTCGGCGGGTGTGCTGCTGGTGGAAGAGGCGGGTGGGACGGTGACTCACTTTGATGGCGGCACGTTTACGCTGGACAGCCGCGAGGTGCTGGCGACGAATGGGCTGATTAAGGACGAGATGGTGCATCATGTTTACGGAGATGTTTGCGGGGCGGGAGCTGGAGGCGATTCCTACTCCGGCGGAGTTTGCGGCGCGAAGGACGGCGGTGAAGTAAGTGCGGAAGAGACGGACGGCGCGAGGTGATGCTGCTTCGACGCAGATCGGCGCGATTTGCTGGTTCGGGTTTGTGGTAACGAGGCTGGATGGGGAGTTTGTCTTGCTGGTGCAGCTGCCGGGTGGTGAGATTGAGGCTGGGGAGACGGAGATCGAAGCGGCGGTCGTGAGTTGGGGAGGAGCTAAGGGATCGAGGTCGATGGGCCGGTGTATGCGATGTAACAAGTTCTGGCATCAGGGGAGATGCAGGATAATGTCGATTTTCTGTTTCGGGTAGTGTGATCGGCGCGTGAAGGCCGCAGCTGATTGGGTTCAACGGCGATGAGAGGAGATTATGAAGGAGATCGCTGGTGGACGGTCGGAGATCGAGACATCGGGAGAGGATATTTGGCCTGGCGAAAAGGATGCGTGAATTGATGAATGAGCTGATTTCGGTTTGCAGTTCGTGGGAAGCGGGTATGCTGCTAGAATCGATGCAACGCCCCCTAGAACTGAGCAGCAATTTTAGAGGCGGCACAAGATCAAGGGAGATTATCAGAGATGGCTTATGTGATTGCGGAACCGTGCATCGGGACAAAGGATTCGGCTTGCGTGGATGCCTGCCCGGTGGACTGTATCCACCCGAAGAAGGATGAGGCTGGCCACGGCGAGGCCGAGCAGCTGTTTATCGATCCGGTCGAGTGCATCGACTGCGGCGCGTGCGTGCCGGTTTGTCCGGTGTCGGCGATCTATGCCGGTGACGACCTGCCGGAGAAGTGGGCGGAGTTCCAGCAGAAGAACGCCGACTCACTTCGGCCGGTAGATTGAGCATATTCGTAGTTTCGCGACCGCGTGGCCCGAGGGCTGCGCGGTTTTGCTTTGTGGAGAGGTGTGGATGAAGAGCCTGGCTTCTGCGGAGGTGTTGTCGGAGACGAAGAGAGGCTGCGAGAGCGTAACGTCGGAGGACCGGGCGCTTTGGGGGAAGATGACGGCGAAGCAGATGGTGCGGCATCTGAGCTGTTCGTATGAGGTGGCGCTGGGAGAGCGTGAGGTCGGAGCCGATGAAGGGTCCGCCGCCGTGGCTGATGAAGTTTGCTGGCGCTGCGGTCGGGTATGCGGTGGCCGAAGGAACATCCAGACGACTGCCGGAGTTGAAGCGGGCGATGGAGGAGCATTCGGACGTTGAGTTTGCGGAGCTGATTGACGAGCGGTGATCGAGAAGATGGAGGCGGTGGCGAGCGGGACAACGTTGGCAGCCGAGCCATCCGATGTTTGGGCCGATGTCGGCGAAGGACTGGATGCGGTGGGGATATCTGCATGCGGACCATCATCTGCGGCAGTTTGGCCGGTAAGCGATGATTCAGCGGGTGGGTGAGGCGATTGTGTTGCGGGCGTGGCCGTTTCAAGAGGCCGACCTGCTGGTGAGCCTGTTTACGCGGGAGCAGGGGCGGATGAAGGGTGTGGCGCGTCATGCGATGCGGTCGCGGCGGCGGTTTGGCGGGGCGCTGGAGCCGATGACGTATGTGCGGGCTACGTACGCGGAGAAGCCGAAGCAGGAGCTGGTGCGGCTGGATGCGTTTGAGATTTTGTGTTCGCCGCTGAAGCGAGCCGATGGACTATGCGCGGACGGCGGCGCTGGAGTTTGTGGCGGAGGTGCTGGAGGAGGCGCTGCCGGAGCGGGCTCCGGAGGATGCGGTGTTTCGGCTGGTCGCTGGCGGTGATGGAGCGAGATGCAGGTGGGAAGGGTGTGGATGCCGGTGACGTACTTTGCGCTGTGGATGAGCCGGTTGATGGGATGGATGCCGGAGCTGGGGCATTGCGTGGTGTGCGGGCTGGATCTGCGTGGTGGGACGGTGTGGTAGTCGGCCGACGAGGATGGGGTGACGTGCGCGGATGATCGGCGTGGTGGAAGTGTGGCGTTGTCGGCGGAGTCGGTGGCGGAGGCGCAGAGGATCTTTCGGGGGACGGTGGAGGGATTGGCGGAGGAGGAATGGCCGCGGGCGCGGGCGGCGGATCTGCGGAGCTTTGCGGTGGAGACGCTGGAGCGGCATCTGGAGCGAAGGATCAGGAGTGCGAGGGCGTTGGAACGAGGTTGAGATCTGTCGGACGTGGCATTTGTCTATAGGATTCTGGCATACTTTCGCGATGGCGGTTCAACCACGTTCCGTCTGCGGGCCGGGTATGAGATTCCCTTTGTGGAGTGCGGGGCTCCTGACTGTTTTTTGTGCGATGGGGCTTGCAGCACAGGAGCAGACAGCGTCGTCGAAGGAAGAACCAATCCACACGCTGCATGTCTACACGAATCTGATCCAAGTGCCGACCCTGGTGTTGTCGGGGAATAGGCAGCCGGTACAGACGCCGATTTCGGAGAAGCGATTCTCGGTAAGTATTGACTACGGACCGTGGTTCCCGGTGACACATGTGCGGCCGGAGGGAAACGATCCGATCTCGATTTCATTTTTGCTCGATACGAACGCACCGAACCTTCTGCAAGGAATCGCCAACGGAATTGCGGATCTATCGCCGTCGTTTTTGACCGCGAGAGATCATGCCTCGATCTATGTAATGGGGTGCGGGCTGACGCGATCGTTGAACTATGTTCCGGTAGCTGGCGGTGTTTTGAAGGATGGAGTGGATTCAGCGATGAATGCGTGGAAGGCACGTCACGACAGGAAGGACGCGACCTGTAAGCGGCCGGTCCAGCTATGGGACACTCTCGGATATCTCGGGACCGAATTGAGCAAGCTTCCAGGACGTCGTGTGATTGTGGTGGTGACGGATGGGCGTGATCGCGGAAGCGGGCGATCGGGAAATGAGGTAAGGGCCTACCTGCAGGCAGAGGGCATCGCCGTTTTTGGCGTAACCGAGCTTCCGGTGAGCGTGTCGCAGTGGAATAGTTTCGGACGATACAGCAGGGATCAGATTTCGCTGCAGGAAATATGCGAAAGGAGCGGCGGCGTGATGATACAGACGTACGCTGCCCTGACTGGAAAGACGTTGCAGGGAATGATCACGAAGATGCGCGGGCGCTACATTGTGGAGTTTCCGAGGCCGTCCAACTCGACAGCAGGGGCGCATGATATGCGGGTGAAGATAACGAAGGGTGATGATCTATTTATTCGGCCCTCGGGTACCTCGATTCCATTGCCCGATCCTGAGTTGGAGAAGGATCCGTCGACCGTTCACGCTGATACGGCGGTCACGCCGGAACAGGGAAATCGGCGCATTTTGAATCCGAAATAAGTGGGTTATGACGGCTGAAGATCATGATGCTTTGCCGATAGGTACGGCTGCGTCGCGTTCGTTATTTCGGATTCCGAGCGAGTCTTCGATGATGTCAGCGGCACTTGCTTTGCCGTCGATGGCCCGCATGGCATCTCTGATTGCGGTCGCTGCCGACCGAAAGCTCTGCTGTTGAAGAACGGATTGCAGAGCGGCGCGAAGCCGGGTGGCGCTCAACTTTGAGGGGGTGATGACGATAGCTGCACCTCGAGCGGCGATGCGTGCGGCAACTCCTGGCTGGTCGTTGCCGAGAGGGATCGCGACGAGGGGCACGCCTTCGGCGAGGGATTCGAGCACGGTGTTGAGGCCGGCGTGGGTGATGACGGCTGCGGCCCGTTTGAGCAGTTCAAGCTGGGGCGCATAGCGCACGACAATGGGATCGCCAGGAAGCGCCTGGAGGCGCGCGGGATCGAGGCCTCCTCCGAGCGAGAGGACTAGCTGGGCGTTAAGGCCAGTGCAGGCATCGGCGATGGTATTGAAGATAGTGTCGGAGAAGTTTTGCAGCGTGCCGAGAGAAGCATAGATGAGTGGGCGTCCATCGAGGCGATCCCAAGGAAAGTCGACAGGTGGACGCTGCTGGTTGTCGACGAAGACGCTGGTGTAGTGGAGGAACGGTGGCGGATCGCTCACGCCGAACTCAAGGACGCGGGGGAGTTGGGTGATCTGGGCCAGGGGCGAGAGGGCCTCGGTGGCGCCTGTGAGAGGCTTGAGTCCCCATGCGACTCGCTGCTGATTGACGACTGAATAAATGGGGCGAGCGACGCGGGTGAGGAGGCGCATGCCGAGGCGGTTCCTGAGGCGGCTGATGGCGCCCTGTCCGGCATCCCAGCCGAAGCAGAAGGGCGGGATTCGATCGTCGTGGACAAGTGGGGGGAAGAAGGCCAGGGAGATGAAGGGCAGATTGAGATGCTCGGCAACGCTTCCTGCCATATCGGCTTCGTCGATTAGGAGGGCATCGAGGTTGGCGGAGCGGACGGCAGGTGGACCGTCGCGGAGGATCATGGTCGCGGTGTTTTTTACGCGCTGGACGGTGAAGCGGAAGCTGGAGAGGCCGCGGAGGGTGCCGAGACGCTGATCCAGAAATTGAAGGGTGCCGGGTGGGTAGTCCTGGTCGCCGATGAGGTGAAATTCGATTCCGGCGGCGCGAATGCGGGCCTCGGTATCTGCGATGCCGAAAATGATGACCTTGTGGCCGCGGCGCTCGAGCTCTTTGGCGAGGGCGGTCATGGGGTTGATGTGTCCGGTTCCGGGGAAGCAGAATGCTCCAAGTCTTGCCATGGTCACGCTCGTGCTGTGAATTTGGGCCCGTGGAGAGTACGCCGGAGTGACGTTTTTGGATGGTCTCACGCGTAAATTTAGGCGGTTTGGCGGCGGCTGCGCAAGCTCCAATTACAATCAGAGGATTCACGGATTTGATGAAGGAAGCTGCTGATGCAGGGGATTGCGGAGAAGAAGAAGGCGCTGACATTTCAGGAGCTTTTGTTCAGGCTGCAGAGGTTCTGGGCCGAGCAGGGCTGCGTTTTGCAGCAGCCGTATGACGTTGAGGTGGGTGCGGGAACCATGTCTCCGGACACGTTTTTGCGGGTGCTGGGGCCGAAGCCAGTGCGGATTGCGTATGCGCAGCCCTCGCGTCGACCGGCGGATGGGCGGTATGGCGAGAACCCGAACCGGCTGTTTCGGCATACCCAGCTGCAGGTGATTCTGAAGCCGCCGCCGGAGCGGATCCAGGAGTTGTATCTGGAGTCGCTGGAGGCGATCGGGATCGACCTGCGCGAGCATGACATCAAGTTTGAAGAGGACAACTGGGAGTGGCCGGTGGGCGGCGCGTGGGGCGTGGGCTGGCAGGTGATGCTGGATGGCCTGGAGATCACGCAGTTCACGTACTTTCAGCAGTGCGGCGGCATGGACCTGGATCCGATCTGCGGCGAGATCACGTATGGGCTGGAGAGGATCGCTGGATTCCTGCAGGATGTGGATTCGATCTATGACATTGTGTGGGCGGTCGAGCCGGACACAGGTCGCAAGGTGACGTATGGCGAGATGCGGCTAGCCGAGGAGGAGCAGTTCTCGGCTTACAGCTTCGACTATGCGGAGGTTGCGAAGCTCTGGGAACATTTGAAGCTGTACGAGAGCGAGTGTCTGGATCTGCTTGAAAAAGCTAAAGGTATGGAGAAGATGGATGCGTTGGCACTGAAGCGGTTCCCGGTCCTGGGGGCGTATGAACTGGCACTGAAGTGCTCGCATGTCTTCAACCTGCTGGATGCGCGGGGAGCTATCTCGGTGACCGAGCGCGTAGGTGTGATGGCGCGGATTCGTACGTTGGTGATTGGCGTGGCGAAGGCTTATGCGAAGCAGGGTGAGTTGCTGGCTGTTGAGCCGGTGGGCGAGTTGGCGAGTTAGCCAGAGAGAGTGTGATGGCGGATTTTCTTTTTGAGATCGGGTTAGAGGAAGTTCCTGCGCGGATGATCGCCGGTGCCGAGGCGGAACTGAAGCGGCGTGTGGTGGCGTTACTGGAGCGTGAGCGGTTAGTGCGGTGAGGGCTCAGAGGCGAAGAGCTACTCGACGCCACGTCGGCTTGCTGTGTTGGTGAGTGGAGTTGCGGAGAAGCAAGGGGACGCGAGTGAAGAGCTTACGGGGCCTTCGGTGAAGGTCGCGTTCAAGGACGGTGTGCCGACTCCGGCGGCGGTGGCGTTTGCAAAGAAGGCGGGCGTTGCGGTCGAGGAGTTGAAGACGGTCACGACTCCCAAGGGTGAGTACCTGGCTGCGACTGTCGTGAAGGCTGGGCGAACGGCTGCTGAGGTGATCGCGGCGGAGATGCCGAAGGAGATCGCTGGAATTTACTGGGCGAAGAACATGTACTGGCGTGCGGGCAAGCCGGAGCGGTTCGTGCGGCCGGTGCGATGGATGATTGCGCTGCTGGGCGATCAGGTGGTGCCGGTGGAGTTTGGCGGCAAGACGGCTGGCGCGTTGACGTATGGGCATCGGGTGCTGTTTGGAGATGCGGCGATCAAGCTGGAGGCTCCTGCGAAGTATGAGGAGGCTTTGCTGGATGCGCATGTGATCGCCGATGTGGAGACGCGGCGGCAGAAGATTCGCAAGGCACTGGATCGCGTGACGCGGACGGTGGACGGAGCGCGATGGCGCGAGGATCATGGGCTGATTGATACGCTGACGCACCTGACGGAGTGGGCTTCGGATACGTCGGTGGTGCTGGGTGGGTTTGAGGCGGAGTATCTTGCGCTGCCTGAAGAGGTGCTGGTGACGGTGATGCGCGATCACCAGAAGTATCTTGCGGTGGAAGACAAGAGCCGGCAAGCTGGCTCCGCACTTTCTGGCGGTGCTGAACACCGAGGCCGATGAGAGCGGGCCTGGATGTGATTCGGCATGGCAATGAGCGAGTGCTGCGGGCGCGGTTCAACGATGCGCGGTTCTTCTGGGAGTTCGACCAGCGCGTGCCGTTGAAGGAGCGGGTGAAGCTGCTGGAGAATGTCACGTTTCAGAAAGAACTTGGGAGTTATGCGGCGAAGACGACGCGTGTGCGTGAGCTGGCGCTGGGGCTGGCTGAGATTGTGACCGCGCGTGGCGGCAGGGTGGATGCTGTTGCGCTGGACGAAGCTGCATCGCTGGCGAAGACCGACCTGACGACGGAACTGGTGAAGGAGTTTACGGAGCTGCAGGGCGTTGTCGGCGGACTGTATGCCAAGGCGCAGGGAGTGTCGGCTGCGGCGAGCGATGCGATCTACGACCAGTACCTGCCGGAGTCGATGGAGGATTCGGTACCGCGTACGGTGGAAGGCGCGCTGCTGTCGATTGCGGACAAGGCGGACACGATCGCCGGGATGTTCGGGCTGGGGATGGAGCCTACGGGTTCGAAGGATCCGTTTGCGCTGCGTCGGGCGGCGAACGGTATCGTGAAGATTCTGGCGGAGAGTGCGCCTGCGCTGCCGATGACGCTGAGTGAAGTTGCCGGGCGTGCGACGGAGAATGAGGCGGTTGAGGCCAGAGGTGCGGGCGTTCTCTGTGGAGCGGCTGGAGTTCTATCTGCGCGAGGCGAAGGGGCAGGCGTACGACGTGGTGAAGGCTGTGCTGGCGGTGGGAAGCGATGATGTGCGGGATGCGATTGCGCGGGCCGAGGCTGTTACGTGCGGTGCGCGGATCGGCTGACTTTGAGGCGGTGAGCGCGGCGTTCAAGCGGATGAAGAACATTCTGGCGCAGGCGAAGGAGAAGGGCGAGTCGTTTGATCCAGCTGTGGACACGGCGAAAGATTTGCATCCGGCGCAGGGTGCGCTGGCGGCGGCGGCGGCCGAGGTCGGAGGGCGAGTCGACACCTTGAGTGCGGGACATGAGTATGTCTCTGCGCTGGAGGCCGTGGCGACTCTGCGGCCGCAGGTCGATGGGTTCTTTGATCAGGTGATGGTGATGGACCCGGATGCGGAGGTTCGCAGGAGCAGACTTGCGCTGCTGGCGTCTATCGTGAAGAGCTTTTCGGGGATTGCGGACTTCTCGGAGATCGTGACGGCGGGATAGGCAGTCACGATCCGAATTAGCGAGAGATCATCATGACGCCGGCGATTCCGAGGAATACCGCAAAAAGCGTTCCCAGTGGGATGAAGATGTCTTCGCAAAGGACATTCCACCGGTTGCGTTTGAGACCGTCTTCGGCGCGTGCGTTGGTGTCGATCGAGTTGATATTGAGGTCTGTGATTGTCATTGGCCCTCCTTACAAGGTCACCTAGGCAGATAAAACGGGAATCCATCGAGTTTCAACGAGACACGTTCTTCCCGCTACAGCATTCAATGCCAACGGAATCAAGGTTTGCAATGGCCCGAATGGGTGAGTTGGGCTCGAGACTGGCGACCGTGACTGCGCTTCTTCACTGAATTGATTCAGAGAGGTGTTCTTCTGAATCAGGAGGACGCAGCCAACGGGATTCAGTTCAGACGCTGCAGGCGGGCGATGAGCTTTTCGGCGAGGGGTTCGCCGGACTCGGTCCAGAGCAGACGGCTGGAGATGCCCGAGTTCTTTTCGACCGAGAGGGTGAAGGCCAGGAGCATCTCGACGTTTTGCTGGATGTGCTTCTGGGCGTCTTCGTCGAGAGCCTCGTCATCTTCGTCCAAGACCCATGGGGTGTCGAGGCCGAAGTCGACGCGGATGTGGCCGTTCTGTTCGTAAGTGGCGTGGTCGAACTCGGGGCCGAAGCCGATGATCTTGACGGTGGATGGCTGCGGGCGCCAGAGGGCGTCGAGGGCGACGTCTCGAGGAGGGAGCGGAGCCGGGTTCGGGGCGCCAGAGTTTCCACCTCATCTCGAACTCGTAGGCCATGTCGTCGTGGAGCTGCTCGGTGGCCTCGGCGACGGCGTTTTCGATGATGGAGTCCTCGGTGGACTGGGCGCGGTCGTCGTTGACGTAGATGCGCTGGTAGATGGGGGATTCGTTGAAGCTGATGGGGTAGACGGTGGCGGCGGCGACGCGCTTTTCGCCGCTGATGAGAGCGAATGGCGCAGGACCGAGACGAGCGCGGCCGGCAGAGTATCGAAGCGGAAGTTCGGGAACCAGAGGCTGAGATAGAGCTGGTCGGCCATGGGGATAGTGTACAAGCGGTGACGAGCGGATGGCGCCGCATGGGTGAGAAGATAGAAGGGATAGGCTCACGATGAGTGTTTCGGTAGAGAGGCTGAGGCGGGGGTTGCTGGCGGGTGCGGTCCTGCTGGTGGTGGTCATCGCTGGCTTTCTTGGCTATGCGCATTACCGGGCGCGTCGCTTTCTGACCGAGCTTCCGAAGAAACTGGGCGCTGACATCCGGCAGGAGACGAACGCGTTCACCTGGTCGCAGACAGTACAGGGCAAAACGGTCTTTACGTTGCATGCGGCGAAGGCCATTCAGCATAAGGACGGCAAGTACACGCTGCACGATGTGGGGATCGCGGTGTACGGCCACGGAAACGAGCGCGGCGACCGTGTGGACCGCATCTACGGCAATGAGTTTGACCTCGACCAGGCGAACGGTGTTGTGCGTGCGAAAGGTGAGGTGCATCTTGACCTCGAGGCTCCGATGGCCGCCGACGCCGCAGGCAAGATGGACTACGCTGCCGGCAAGGATCTGAAGGCGGGGACGGAACACGGTGCGGGCAGCCATGAGGCGGGTAAGGGAGATGTGCGGCTGATTCATGTGAAGACGTAGCGGGCTGGTCTATCTGCAGAAGCTTGGCGTGGCTGCGACCGAAGAGGACATCGAGTTCGAGTACAACGGACTAACCGGTCATGCGAAGGGAGCAGAGTACAGCGCCGATACCGGGGTGTTGGTGCTGCAGTCGGCGGTGAAGGTAAGTGGGCTGCAGAAGGGGCAGCCGGTGTTGCTGACGGCATCGAGGGCGGAACTCGATAGAACAGATCACAAGGTCGTTCTGTCGCAGGCGAAGTACGTCACGGTAACGGGAGAGGGTAGAGGATCAGAGGAACGTCAGCACGGTAGAGGCACGACGGGCTACGGTATCGATGCGAAACGACGGATCGGCCGAGCGCCTGAATGGCGATGGCGGCGTGACCCTGACGAACGGTGACGGTTCCCGGATCACGGCTGATCGTGGCGAGATGCTTCTGTCTGAGACAAACAAACCCCAGTCGATACGAATGACGGGGCAGGTGAAGTATTTCGAAGATGAGCCGGATCGCCAGGCGCAGGGCGATGCCAAAGAAGTGAGGGTATCGTTCGACGGCAAGGGACATGCGGACAAGGTTGTGCTAAATGGAGATGTTCGGTTGAACGAGCACCTAGCCGCGACGAGCGGGTCTCCGAAAACGGCGAGCACGCGTGAGTTGAGCGCATCGACTGTCGAGCTGGAAATGGCTGTGGATGAACGCGGCCGTTCGCGACCACGCGATGTGAAGGCAAGTGGTGAGGCTCATCTGAAGGTGATTGACGCAGGCAAGGATGGGAAAGGATCGCGCACGAGCGCGATGGGAGCTGACGTGCTGACGGCGCACTTCGTTGTGGCAAATGGTGCGCAGCGGCTTGACGTGGTGAAGGGAAGCGGACGCACGACGCTGGAGCAGGTGACCGAGACAGGGGTGGTGGAGACGAGTCAGGGAGATGCACTTGAGGCACGATTTCGCCCCGCGGCTGGTGGTTCGGTACGCAAAGGCGCCGCTGGCGGCATAGGACTTTCAGGGCGCGAGGAGATTGCGTCGGCAGTGCAACAAGGGCATGTCGTATTGACGCGAAAAGCTCCGGCTAAGTCAGGAGACGGAGCTGCCCAAGAGATAGAACATGCAACGGCAGCTAAGGCTTCCTACGATGGAGATACACAAAGGATGACATTGACCGGCAGCGTCGAGATGCACAACGCCGTCGGATCGATGTGGGCTGAGCGGGTAGTGATGGAGCAGAAGACGGGAGACGTGAGCGTTGAAGGCTCATTGAAGGCGAGCTATCGACAGAAGGCGCAGAGTGAGTTGGTACACGTGCTGGCTGATCGTGCGGAGATGAAGAAGGCGAGCGACACGGTGACTTTTTACGGCGGCGTGGGCAGGTTGGCTCGGCTGTGGGAGGGTGGGTCGGAGGTCGAGGCGCCGGTGCTTGAGTTTGCGCAAAAGCAACGGAAGCTGGTGGCCAAAGGTGACAGGGGAGGAGACGCAATGCCGGTGCGCACAGTGCTGGTGAGCGCGGGTGCGCCGAGTCCCGAGAAGGAGGCTCGCCTCCAAAGCGGATATGTTGCGCCGGCCGGCGGTAGTGCGGATCGCGAGCCACGAGATGACCTATTCCGATGAGAGTCGCACGGCAGAGTTTAGCGGCGGTGTGAGGGTGGACAGCAGCGATGGCGTGATGCGCGGGCGACAAGCGACGGCCTATCTCGAAGGGCAGCAGACGAAGGCGGTCAAGAAGACAGTATCCAGTTCCGATGCCGGCTTATTGGGTGGCAGCGTGGAGCGGGTGGTTGTCACAGGCGCGATCGAGATTGATCAACAGGAAAGGCGCGCAACAGGGGAAAGGTTGGTCTACACAGCTGGCGATCATTTGTTTGTACTAACCGGAACGCCGGGAGCGCCGCCACGTGTGATGGACCCTGTGAGAGGTACTGTGACAGGTGCGGAGTTGCGATTCCGCGCATCCGATGAGAGCGTCGTGGTTTCTAATGGAGAGACGAGCGGCGCAGGACAGAGGGTGCGCACGGAGACGCGGGTGAAGAGAGAACAGATGAGGACGCTATCGACCGAGGAGATCGGCAAGTCGTACGGCGGCCGCCAGGTGGTGCGGGGCGTAAGCCTGAAGATCGAGCAGGGCGAGGTGGTGGGGCTGCTGGGTCCGAACGGCGCGGGTAAAACGACGAGCTTCTACATGATCGTCGGGCTGGTGCGGCCGGATGCCGGCCGCGTGCTGGCGGATGGGCACGATATCACGCGGCTGCCGATGTATCTGCGGGCGAGGAACTACGGCATCAGCTATCTGCCGCAGGAGCCTTCGGTATTTCGCAAGCTGACGGTGGAGGACAACATTCTTGCCGTGCTGGAGACGCAGCAGCTGAGCTGGGAGAGCCGGCGCACGCGCACGGAGAAGCTGATTGAGCAGCTGAACCTGGGGCACGTGCGCAAGACGCGAGGTTATGCGCTGAGCGGCGGCGAGCGCAGGCGCGTGGAGATTGCGCGCTGCCTGGCGATCGAGCCGGCGTTCATCCTGCTGGACGAGCCGTTTTCGGGCATCGATCCGATCGCGGTGCTGGATCTGCAGGAGATCATCTTCGGGTTGAAGAGGAGCGGCATCGGCGTGCTGATCACGGACCACAATGTGCGCGAGACGCTGTCCGTGACGGACCGGGCGTACATCATCAACGAGGGCAAGATCTTTCGAACGGGAACGCCGGGAGACCTGGGGCGCGACCCGGAGGTGCGGCGGATTTACCTCGGCGAAAAATTTTCGATGGATTAGGCTGAAATTCGGTACAACTTCTGTTGTAAGAGTGACGTCGACCATCGTGAGGGGTCTCGCTTAGGCGCCGACGGGGTAGACTTAGCGCGAGAGTTGTTCAAGGCGTGTAGACTGTGGCCTGCCAGGCGTTCGACCTGGCCAGAGCGGTGCATCGCCGAGTGCGGAAAGCGGACGCATCCAAACCCACATCTGCATAACGAAGTGACGAGGATCTAGATTCGACGTGCTGCTGCAACCCAAGCTGAATCTGAAGGTCTCCCAACGCCAGGTGCTGACGCCCGGGCTGGTGCAGATGGTCAGCGTTCTGGCGCTGAACAAGCTTGAGCTGAAGGAGATGATCAACACCGAGATTATTGAAAACCCGGTGCTGGAGGAGATCGAGGACACAGGCGTCTCGCTGGATGAGCGCGCCGGCATGGAAGGCGACCGCGAGCGGTCGGCGGAGGAGGTGGCGGCGGAGGGCGAGCGGGCAGAAAAGGATCCGTTCGACGAGATCGACTTCGGCAGCTATTTTCAGGAATATCTCGATCCGGGTTTCCGGACGGCTTCGAACTTCGAAGAGTACGACAAGCCTTCGTTTGAGAACTTTCTCTCGCAGCCGAGCACGCTGAGCGATCACCTGATGTGGCAGCTCGGTTCGCTGACGCTCGAGCCCGAGGTGCGGGCCGCGGCTGAGCTGGTGATCGGCAATCTGAACGAGAATGGCTACCTGACGGCGAGCGATGAGGAGCTGGTCGAGTCGCTGCTGCAGTTGGAGGTGCCTATCCGGCCAGACCCGATTCCGTTTGAACGGGGCTCCAAGAGGCCGGCAGCGCGTGCGGTATGGGCGGAGTCCGCAGAAGATGTAGAAGGATGCAGAGACTGAGCGTTGAGACTCGCGGCTGCTGGCACGTCTGAACGATAGAGAGGTCCTGCTGGCAGTCGTTCGCGAGGCGCGGCAATGGTGAACAATCTCGACCCGGTGGGCGTGGGTGCGCGCGATCTGCGCGAGTGCCTGCTGATCCAGATTACAGCGCAGCAGAAATGAGGCAGCGATCGTACTGCGCAGGCGCCAGACGGCGCTGAGAGAACGGGAACCGGAATGGTGCAGTCTGCGGAACCTGCGAGGGCCTGCCGGCGAACGAGACGACATCTTTCGCATACGCGATCGCATATCGTGACGAACTGTCTGCCGCTGCTGCAGAAGAAGGACATGCGCGAGCTGACGCGGAGCTGCGGCCGCGACGCCGGAGGAGGTGCAGGCGGCGGTGGAGTTTATTCGCACGCTCGATCCGCGGCCCGGGCAGCGCTACAACCAGGTCGAGACGCGGCTGATTGAGCCGGACGTCGCGTTTGTGAAGCGCGATGACAAGTATGTCGTCCTGGTGAACGAAGAGGACATGCCGGCGCTGCGGCTGAACCAGGGCTACCGCAAGATGCTGCAGGAGAAGCAGACGGAAAAAGAGGTCAAGGAGTACGTGAAGGAGCGGTACAAGTCGGCGATTCAGCTGCTGAGGAATATCGAGCAGCGGAAGAACACGATCGTGCGCACCTGCGAGGTGATCGTGCGGCGGCAGACGGAGTTTCTGGAGCATGGCGTCGAAGCGCTGAAGCCGATGATGATCAAGGAGGTCGCCGAGGAGATTGGCGTGCATCCTTCGACGGTGAGCCGCGCGGTGGCGAACAAGTATGTGCATACGTCGCAGGGCGTGTTTGAGCTGCGCTTCTTCTTCTCGGAGGGCGTGAATGGGCCGGAGGGCGGCGATCTGCCGCTGGTGCTGCTGAAGCGCAAGGTGAAGAAGCTGATTGAAGAGGAGGATGCGCGCAAGCCGCTGACCGACGATCAGCTGGCGGCCGAGCTGCAGCGGCAGGGAATCCAGGTGACCCGCAGGACGGTGGCGAAGTATCGCGAAGATATGCAGATTCCGAGCACGCACCAACGCCGCGTACGCTAAGTCGCGGCGTAATATGTTCTGCACGAGGTACCGCGATGAACGTGGAATACACCGGAAGACAGACGACCATCACAAAAAAACTGAAGACGCAGACCGAAGCAGGACTGGAGCGGATTGCGAAGATCATCGGCAACGCGGGCAGCGTGCATGTGATTCTGACGACCGAGAAGTACCGGCAATCGCCGAGCTGACCGTGCAGACCAGGAACCTGAAGCTGGTGGCAGCCTGCGAGGCGACCGAGATGGAGATGGCGCTGCGCGACGCGCTGGCGACGATCGAAAAGCAGGCGATCCGACACAAGAAGAAGAAGACGACGATCAAGCGGCAACGCGAAGGAAGGCGTTCGGCAGGTAGCGGTTGCGACCGCCGAAGACGGCGACCGTGGCCGTGTGAATGGCATCGGCGGACGAAGGCTGGCGCTCGAAGAATGGCGTCGGACGCAAGGCGGTTCCGATGCTGGTGCACTCGTTCCCTTCGCATCGCCGCTGGCCGAGCCGCATCTCGTGCGTTCGAAGGACGGCGTCGCTCTGCGGCCGATGACGCTGGAAGAGGCGGTGAAGGAGGCGGCGTTCCGCGATCGCGAGGTCTTTGTCTTTCGCGACCACGGCGGCCAGGCGATGGTGCTGCACCGCAAGCGCGACGGCAAGATGGAACTGATCGAGGTTCCGTAGGCCGGTGGTGCTAGGATCTTCGTAGCATGACGAGCACGACAGGTGCTAGGATTCCAGTCATGCCACGGAAGCAAGACGAAGAAGGCAAAAAGAAGAAAACGGCCGTCCGGAGCCGGAGTAGCAAGGGCGAACTGGTGATTCTGACCGGGACTGTCGGGGTCGGGAAAGCTGTCTGCGCTGAAGGCGTTTGAGGACCTTGGGTATCTACTCGGTCGATAATCTGCCGCTGGAGCTGGTGCCGCGATTTGCGGACCTGGTGCGGCAGTCGGCGGAGATCGAGCGCGCGGCGCTGGTGGTCGATGTGCGCGAGGGCATGCGGCTGGATGAGTTTCCGGCGATTCTGAAGAAAGTGCGCAAGGTGCTGCCGACGCGCGTGCTGTTTCTCGAGGCCAGCGACGATGCGCTGATCCGGCGCTTCTCCGAGACGCGGCGGCCGCATCCGATGGGGCGCAGCGACACGGTGGTGAAGTCGATCCGGGCGGAGCGCAAGCGGCTGGATCCGATCCGCAATGTCGCCGATATCGTGCTGGATACGACGAAGTTCAATGTGCACGATCTGCGCGCGCACATCAACGCGCAGTTTGAGCGTGAGGCGAGCGATCGCAACCTGACGATCTCGTCGAACAGCTTCGGGTTCAAGAATGGTGTGCCGACTGAGGCGGACCTTGTCTTCGATGTGCGGTTTCTGCCGAACCCGCACTTCGTTCCGGAGTTCCGCAAGCTGACGGGCAAGCATCCGAAGGTGGCGAAGTATGTGCGCGAGTTTCCGCAGACGCAGGAGTTTCTGGACAAGACGACGGACATGCTGAAGTTTCTGCTGCCGCACTACATCAAGGAAGGCAAGAGCTATCTGACGGTGGCGTTTGGATGTACGGGCGGGCAGCATCGGTCGGTCTTCATTGCGGAAGAGATGAAGAAGCGGCTGACGGCGGCGGGGTACCGGGTGAAGACGGCGCATCGCGATATGCCGCGTTGAACTGCTGTGATCACGATGGTCAGCCAGCGCGACTAGAATAGAGAGATGCCCAGGCATGACGAAGAATCAGGAGAGTGACGGCTTGAGGCGCATCTGGCGATTGCTGCTCTATGTGCGGCCGTACGCGCTGTACTCTGCTGGCGTCGGTCGTTCTTGATGGCGATGGTCGGCGCGATGGCGGCGTTCCGCGTGCTGCTGGTCAAGCCGATCTTCGACAACGTGCTGAGTCCGGACGCGCTGACGCATGATGTGCTGTGTTTCCCATGTGCCGCATTCGGATCGGACGCTGAACCTGCAGCTTTCTGGTCCCAAATCATTTTCACAACGCATGGACGGTGGTGGCGTATGCGCTGGTTGTCTCGGCGTTGGTGAAGTCGGTCTGCGACTACGTGGGCACCTACCTGGTGAACTATGCCGGGTTCGGCATGATTACCGACCTGCGCAACGATCTCTACAACGCTGTGCTGCGGCGGTCGGTGGCGTTCTTTCAGAAGCACACGACCGGAACGCTGCTGTCGACGCTGATCAACGACATCGAGCGGGTGCAGTATGCGATGTCGACGGTGCTGAGCGATTTTCTGCAGCAGTTCTTTACGCTGCTGTTCACGATCGGCGTGGTGATCGTCGTCGGCGGCAAGATGGCGTGGGTGCTGCTGCTGTTTGTGCCGGTGGTCATCTCGTCGGCGCGGCGCATCGGCCGGCGGGTGCGGCAGACGACGCGCAAAGGGCAGGACAAGCTGGCCGAGATTCAGAACATCCTGCACGAGACGATTACGGGCAACCGCATCGTAAAGGCTTTCGGCATGGAACTGTGGGAGATGAACCGCTTCCGCCGGGCGGCGCGAAGGCTGTTCGTGCGAACCTGAAGTCGGTGAGCGTGCAGGCGATCAGTTCGCCGCTGATGGATGCTCTGGGCTCGGTGGCGAATTGCGCTGCTGCTGTTGTTCGGCCGTACAGGATTCAGACCGGCGAGATGACCGCGGGATCGTTCATCACGTTTCTGATCGCGGTGTTTACGCTGTACGACCCGGTGCGCAAGTTTGCGCTCTTCTACAACAGCTTTCAGCAGGCGCTGGGAGCGAGCGAAGAGATCTTCAGGTTCATGGATGCGCAGGATGACGTGCGCGAGAAGCGCGCGCACATGTGCTGAAGGGCTTTCAGAAGGGCATTCAGTTTGAGCATGTCGGCTTTGGCTATGTAGCAGACGATGGCGAGATCGAAGCAGGTGCTGCATGACATCGATCTGGATGTGACAGCCGGGCGAGGTGATTGCGTTTGTGGGGCCGAGCGGCGCGGGGAAGTCGTCGCTGGTGAACCTGATTCCGCGGTTCTTCGATGTGAACGAGGGCAGAATTCTGATCGACGGCCACGATCTGCGCGACGTGACGATTGCTTCGCTGCGCGAGCAGATCGGCAAGGTGACGCAGGAGACCGTGCTGTTCAACGACACGGTGCGGAACAACATCGCGTATGGTCAGCCGGATGTTCCGATTGAGCAAGGTGGAAGAGGCAGCGCGGATGGCGCTGGCGCACGACTTTATCCTGCGGATGCCGGATGGCTACAACACCAAGATCGGCGAGAAGGGACTGCGGCTGAGCGGAGGCGAGCGGCAGCGGCTGGCGATTGCGCGGGCGATTCTGAAGAATGCGCCGATCCTGATTCTGGATGAGGCGACCTGCGCGCTGGATACGGAGAGCGAGCAGTTTGTGCAGGCGGCGCTGGCGAACCTGATGCAGGGCCGAACGGTGTTTGTGATTGCGCATCGGCTTTCGACGGTGCGGAGGGCGACGAGGATCGTGGTGCTTGAGCAGCGGACAAATTACCGAGACGGGTACGCACGAGGAGCTGATGCAGCGTTCGGGGACGTATCGGCGGCTTTACGACATGCAGTTTGGCGATGAAGGCGTCGGTGTCGCAGCGGGGCACGGCGAGACGTTGCAGCAGGCGAATCTGGAGGGATTTGCTTGAGTGCGATCTATTCGATGACCGGATTTGCGAGCGTGCGCAGTGCCGCGGATGAAACGGTGGGCTTTACGCTCGCCATCAAGAGTGTGAATCACCGTTTTCTCGATCTCCAGCTGCGGCTGCCTTCGTACTGCGATGCCCTGGAGATGCAGATGCGGCGCGTGTTGAAGGAGCGTCTGAAGCGCGGCCATGTTGAGGTAACGCTGCAGGTGGAGCGGAGGGCGAGCGCGCAGATCCAATTGAACGCGGAGCTGTTGGGCGCTTATGTGGAGCTTTCGCGAAGGCGGCCGAGCAGTATGGACTGGCGAATCAGCCGGATCTGAACGCGATGCTGCGGATTCCGGGCGTGATGACGTGCGGAGAGCTGCGTTGGTGTTGAAGGTATCGCCGGAACTCGATCAGCGGTGATGGCGAGATGCCGTCGCTGATCGAGAAGCTGAACGAGGTTCGTGCGCAGGAAGGGGCGGCGCTGGCGGCGGAGTTGCGAGCTTCGATGGTGCGGCTGCGAGCGTTTGCGCGAGGAGATGGCTGGGCTGCGGAACGGCGTGCGCGAGGCGCAGTTCGAGAGGCTGCGGACGCGGCTGATGGAGCTTACTGAAGGCGTTCCGGTGAGCGAGGAGAGGCTGCTGTCGGAGGCGGCTGTGCTGGCGGAGAAGAGTGATGTTGAGGAAGAGATTGTGCGGCTGCGGACGCACATCGATCGCTTTGTCTCGATGCTGGACGAGGGCGGCGAACTGGGCAAGCGGACTGGACTTTCTGCTGCAGGAGCTGAATCGCGAGGCGAACACGATGCTCTCGAAGACGAGCGCCGCGGCGGGCGAGAACAGTCTGCGCATCACGGAGCTGGGACTTGAGATGAAGGCCGAGATCGAGAAGGCGCGCGAACAGGTTCAGAACCTGGAGTAGCGCTCTGCGGTTACACTTGGATGTATTCAAACAGATTGGATCGTTAGGAGCAGATGGCAGGAATACTGTTTATTATTTCGGCGCCTTCGGGCTCGGGCAAGTCAACGCTGGTGAGCCAGCTGAGGACGCTGGTTGAGGGGCTGGATTTTTCGATCTCGTATACGACGCGGGCGCCGCGTGGATCGGAGGAGAACGGACGCGAGTATTACTTCACGACGCGCGCAGAGTTTGAGCGGATGGTGGCTGCGGGCGATTTCCTGGAGTGGGCGGAGGTCTTCGGCAACTACTACGGGACTGCGATCTCCGCTCTGCAGCATGCGAAGGATCTGGGCAAGGACCTGCTGCTGGACATCGATGTGCAGGGCGCGGTGCAGGTGATGAAGAAGATGCCGGAGGCGGTGTCGATCTTCATCCTTCCGCCGAGTCCGGAGGTGCTGGAGATGCGGTTGCGCAATCGAAGCGAGGCGGAGGATGTGACGGCCGAGGACGTGATTGAGAAGCGGCTCGACGCGGCGCAAGGGCGAGTTGAAGCAGGTCTGGGATTACAAGTATGCTCTGGTGAACGATGTGCTGGAAAGGCTGTTGCCGAGATGCGTGCGATTGTGTTGTACGAGCGCGGTGTGCAGGACGGCAGAGGAGTTCGCGACGAGTTGCAGGACCGATGTTGCTTCACCGAAGTTGAAGGCCGTGCTGGATAGCATTTGGAGGATAATGACGAGATATCCACCGTCAATATCAGGTGAATATTTTGTAGAGGCTGAGATACATTCAGACGCAAGGGGGACCGCATGACGACGACTGAAAGTGCATTCCACAACAAGTACAGCCTGGTGAAGGGTGCGGCGCGGCGTGCGCGGCAGCTGCAGTCGGGCGCACCGCCGCTGATCACGGCCAAGTCGATGAAGGCTTGCCGCGTGGCGCAGGACGAGATCAAGCAGGGACATGTGAAGTACGTTCTGCCTGCGACTCCGTCGATCGTCGATCCACAGGTCCACTAAGCTCCCGCGTTCTCGGCGCGATAGCATAGAGCTATGGCAGGAGAAGCAGAGAGCAGCTGCGCGCTTATGTCGAGTACTTTCGCGACCTGGGCGTCTACGATTTCTATCGCCGGGGTGAGCCAGTCTACTCGGCTGAGGAGATTGCGGAGGTCGTAACGGTTGCTGCTGCCAAACCTCCTGCGAGCAAGTCGGTTGAACCGCGGGTGATTCCAGAGAGACCTTCGTCGCCGCCGGTCGCTGGCAGCGGTGGTTCCACCCGTACGAGAGATTCCGGAGTTTGCTATTCCGAAGCTTGTGAGTTTCGATGATCTTGCTCCTTTGCCTGAGAGGCGGGTGGCTGCCGGCGCACAAGCCTGCTGCGCTGACTGCGATCCAGGAAGAGATTGGTGACTGCACGCGGTGTCCGCTGGCCTATGCGGGGCGGCGCAAGATTGTGTTTGCCGATGGCGATCCGAACGCGCGGCTGATGTTTGTCGGCGAGGGGCCGGGCGCGGATGAGGACACCAGGGCTTCCGTTTGTGGGCAAGGCGGGGCAGCTGCTGAACAACATGATCGGCGCGATGGGGCTGAAGCGCGAGCAGGTTTACATCGCGAATATCGTGAAGTGCCGGCCGCCGGCGAACCGGGTTCCGGAGCCGGTGGAGGCGAATACCTGCACCAGTTTCTGCTGAAGCAGATCGATGTGGTGCAGCCGGAGGTGATCGTCGCGCTGGGGGCTACGGCGGCGACGTATCTGCTGGGCGTGAAGCAGTCGCTGGCGGGCCTGCGGGGCCGGTGGCATAGCTGCCGTGGGGCGAAGCTGGCGGTGACGTACCATCCGGCGTTTCTGCTGCGTGATCCGCGGCAGAAGGGCGAGGCCTGGAAGGATCTGCAGATGGTGATGAAGGAGATGGGTTTGAAGGCTCCGGCGAAGGGGTGACCCCTCCCCCTTTGTTTTCGCGCAAAGTCTTGTGAAATAGAGGCTTAGGTCTGGACTTCAGCCGTAAAGTCTTGAAAACAGGTGATAGTTTGCAAGGTGTTGAAAATAAATGGAAAGGCCTCGCTATATGCGGGGCCTTTGTTTTAACTCTGATACCAGTTTAGCGAGCTGGGAGTAATTAATCGGCGCTTTTCGTGGGTTTATTTTGGCGTGTAATTGGTTTGGAATGTGTCGATTGAGAGATTGTGTGGGTTTTGAGGGGCTTGACAGCTTTTGTGGCTCGCCGGGCGTTGGGTCGTTCCGCCCTTCGGGCTGCACTCCGGCCTCCGGCGGGGCGGTGCGCCGCTTTGCGGCGGTCTGTTCCGACACGGCTAAAGCCGTGTCCTTACGCGAGGCGGATCGCGCTTTTGCGCGATTGTCCCACATCTCAAAATCGAGACGTGGGCACCCACAGTTTTGACGCTTCAAGCGGATGGGCTTCACGCGTGGAACACTGAGATTCTTCCCCTTCGACTCGCTTCGCTCCCTCAGGGTCAGAATGACGGCCAAGGCGGGACACGGCCTCGACGAAAGATGATCACGATGGAATGTTTACAACTCGACGGCTGCTAGTCGTGGCGGAGGGCTTCCATGGGTTCTATGCGGGAGGCTCGGGCGGCGGGAATCCAGCTGGCGGTAAGGGCTACGGCGAGGAGGAGGAGGCCGGCTGCGGTGAGGGATATGGGGTCGTTGGGGCTTAGGCCGTAGAGCATGGATTTGACGAGGCGGCCGAGGGCGAGGGCGGCGGCGAGGCCAGCCACGATGCCGATGACAGTGAGCCAGGCGCTCTCGCGGATGACCATGGCGCGGACGCGGGCGCGCTGGGCTCCGAGCGCGAGGCGGATGCCGATCTCGTTGGTGCGCTGGGTGACGGTGTAGGTCATGATGCCGTAGATTCCGACGCAGGCGAGTGCGAGGGCGAGGATGCCGAAGCCGACGGTGAGGGAGGCAAAGACGCGCTCCTGTTGGGTGGTGGAGTCGATCTGCTGCTGCTGGGTGCGGATGTCGATGAGGGGGAGGTTTTTGTCGATGCGCTGGATTGCGGCGCGGAGCGACGGGGTGATGGCCTCGGGCGGCATGGCGGTGCGGACGATGTAGGTGACGCCGCCGATGCCGTGCTGCTGGCGGTAGAGATCGAAGTGAAGAGAGTCGGGCTCGTGGCGCAGGCTGTCGTAGTGGACATCGGCGGAGACGCCTACGATTTCATACCAGATGCGGCGGTCGGGGTTATCGGTGGTGTTGAAGCGTTTGCCGATGGGGTTCTGGTTGGGGAAGAACTTCTTTGCGGCGGATTGCGTGATGACGGAGACGGCGCGGGGGGATTCGGCGTCCTGCCGAGTAAAGGCACGGCCGGCGACGATGGGGATGCGCATGACCTGTGTGAAGTCGGGTCCGACGGTAGCGATCATGGAGCTTCCGCTGTTGTCGTCGCGTTCGTGTTGCACGACCGGCGCGCCCTCGACACTGAAGTTGGAGCTGGAACGGGAGTTGGAGATGAGAGAGACGTCAGTGAGAGTGACGCCTTCGACTCCTGGCACAGCGCGCAGGGCCTCTTCGACGCGGGCGTGGAGGGAGATGTCCTGCGGAGCTGGGTAGGCCTTGGAAGGAGGGTTGATATCGAAGAGGAGGAGATGGTCGGCGCGGAAGCCCGGGTCGATGTGGTTGAGGTTGATGAGGGTGCGGATGAAGAGGGCGGCCCCGGCGATGAGGAGGGTGGAGAGGGCGACCTGGAAGGCTACGATGGCGCGTCCGCTAAAGGCTTTGCGGTGACGGGTGGCGGTTCCCGCTCCTTCTTTGAGTGCGGAGTTGATCTCGGCGCGGGTGGCGGCCCAGGCAGGAAGCGCGGCAAAGAGGACTCCGGTGACGAGGGTGATGGCGGCGGTGAAGGCGAAGATCTTCCAGTCGAAGGGAACGCGGAGGTCGTTGCTCTCCCAAGTATGGCTGAAGATGAAGGCGGGGAGCGCGGTTCGGCCGAAGTAGGCGATGACCAGGCCGAGAGCGCCGCCGAGTGCGGAGAGGAGCAGGCCTTCGGTGATGACCTGGCGGAGGATGCGCGAGCGTCCGGCGCCGAGGGCGAGCCGAACCGACATCTCGCGCTGGCGGGCGAGGGTGCGGGCCAACATTAGATTGGCGACGTTGGCGCAGGCGAGGAGGAGGACGAGTCCGGTGAGGAAGAGAAGAACGTTGAGAGGCCTGGTGAAGTTTCTGCCGGAGAAGTTGAGGCCGCGGCTGCCATCGGTGAGCTCGAGGGTGGGCATGGTGTCGGTGGGCTTGGGCGACATGGTGGAGCGGATGGCGGATTCGAGCGAGACCTGAAGGGCGGCGCGCGCCTTCTCATCGGAGATGCCCGGTTTGGTGCGGGCCATGAGGTTGATCCAGAAGCGGCTTGTGCTGGAGAGGATGGGGCCATCGCGGGAGGAGTCGGCACGGAGGATGCGGAATCATGGAGACGGGCATGAAGACGTCGGGCGAGAGCTGGACGGATTTGGCTCCGGTGAACGAGGGCGGGTTGACGCCGATGATGGTGATGGGCGACATGTTGACGGTGATGGTTTTGCCGATGACGTCGGGGGAGCGTCCGAAGGCGCGTGACCAGAGGCCGTCGCTGATGACGGCGACTGCGCCGGTGCCGGGAGCGCCGTCGTCGGAGGAGATGACGGCGCGGCCGAGCGCAGGGCGGACGCCCATCTGCTGGTAGAAGTTTCCGGAGACGAGCTCGATCTGAACGACCTGGGGGTGGCCGTCGATGGTGGCGTTTTCGCGACCGAGGTCTTTGAAGGCGAAGATCTCGCTGAGGGCGGTGTTGTCGCGGCGGAGCTGCTGGTAGATGGGGTAAGTGAAGGAATCGAACTCGGAGCGACCGTTGTCGAGCTTGTTGAAGGAACCCCAAGAGGAGTGGATGACAACCTTCTTGTCGCCGGTCAACTTGAAGAGACGGAGTTCCTGCGGGTTGGTGACGCCAAGGCGTTCGTAGAGGAGCTCGTTGGCGACGGAGAAGATGGTGGTGTTGGCTCCGATGGCGAGGGCGAGAGAGCCTACGGCGATGGCGGTGAAGGCGGGATTCTTGCGCAGGATGCGGGCGGCGTAGCGGAGGTCGGCGAGGAGATCGTCGAACCAACGGATGCCAAGGGAGCGGCGGACTTCGATTTTGTGGGTGTTGGTTGTGCCTAGCTCGAGGCGGGCCTGGCGGGCGGCTTCGGCGGGGGAGAGGCCTTGAGCGATTAGGTCGGCGGTGCGGGATTCGAGGTGGAAGCGGAGTTCTTCGTCGATCTGGGAGGCCAGGGCGGGGCCGCTGAAGATGGCGCGGATGGAGGACGTGAGGCGGGAGAGCAGGTTCATTGCTGCACCTCGCTTGGGGAGAGGAGGAGGATGTCGCCGATGATGCCGGCCATCCGGTTCCACTTTTCGGTTTCGGCGATGAGACGGCGGCGGCCCTGGGCGGTGAGCGCGTAGTAGCGGGCGCGGCGGTTGTTCTCGCTCTCGCCCCACTCGCCGCGGAGGTCGCCGTCGTGCTCGAGGCGGTAGAGGGCGGGGTAGAGGGAGCCCTGCTGGATGACGAGCTGCTCGCCTGAGATCTGCTGGATGCGAAGGAGGACGCCGTAGCCGTGGAGCTTGCCGAGGGAGACGGCCTTGAGGATGAGGAGATCGAGGGTGCCCTGCATCAGATCGGCGGGTTGCTTCGGCATGGTTGGTGGCTCTCCTTGATTGTCTAGGAGAGTATGGAATGGGTTCTCCTAGATTGTCAAGGAGAGTGGTCGTGCCGGGAAACATCCGTGGTAGAGAAGCAGGTTTCTCCACTACGCGGCTACGCCGCTTCGGTCGAAATGACAGATTTGTGGAGTGGGATCGACTATTGCGGTGGCGGGATTTTGACGGTGTTGGCTCGGCAGGAGCGGATGGGGCCGCAGGGAGTGGGGCGGAGCGATTTGTCGAGGCAGACTTCTACGGCGGTGAGGTAGTTGTTGCCGCAGGAGAGGGCGAGGTTTTGTTGCGTAAGGTTGGGGTTGGATTGGGAGACTAGGGTAAGGATCTGCGCGGGTGGCAGGGAGATCTGGTGGTTGAGGTTGGCGAGGGTGGGCGGGATGATGACGGACTGGAAGGCGGTGCGGGCGGCGGTGAAGTAGGCGTCGGGGGCGAGGCCGGAGCAGGTGCCGTGGGTCTTCCACTCGTGCTTGAGGAGGCCAGGGTCGGGGTAGATGTCGGCGTACTTGGTGGGGTCGGAGGGGCCGGGGGCGGCGCTGCAGTTCTGCGGGTAGGAGCCGTCGGCGTTCTGGGGCCAAAGGCCGTGGAGGACGAAGGTGGAGTGGCGGGCGCACTGGATGTCGGAGGAGTGCGAGTGGCAGTACTCGGGTGACCAGGAGATGTTGAGGAGGTAGTAGTCGAAGGGCTGCGCGGCGGCGCTGGACGGTGTTTGCGCTACGGCTTGCGAGGAGCGGGCGAGCGGTTTGGGTTCAGGGGTGGGCGCGGGGCGCGGGTTGCAGGCGGTGAGCGCGGGAAGAAGGGCGAGGAGGAGGAGTCGCGTCTTCATGGTGGGAGAAGGATACAGGAGTGTGAGTAGGAAAGAGGCTGGTGCGAGGAGGCATGGTTGTGATTCACTTTCTGGCATGGCCAATAAACCGACTCGACGCAACTTTCTGCTGACGGCTCCGATTGCCGCAGCGGCCGCCTCTCCTCTTGCCGATACGATGCTTCGCGCTTCGACTGCTGGTGCCGTTGGGCAAGGAGGCGACGCTCCGCTTCCAATTCAGGTGTTTACTGCTGCCGATATGGCGGGCGAGGCGAAGGGCGTGCAGGCGGCCCACAGCACGAAGAGTCTTGTGACATCGCCCGCGACGCTGATGGTGATTAACGAGGAGACGAAGAAGGCGGGGAAGGAGTTCGAGTGGCACGCGACGCGCGATCACGTCTTCCAGGTGCTGGATGGCGAGACGAAGTATGAGCTGGGCGGAACGCCGAAGGGCGCGCACCAGACGAAGCCGGGTGAGTGGCTGGCTCCTGAGAGCGAGGGCGCGAAGGTGGTGATGCTGAAGAAAGGCGACTATCTGTTTGTGCCGCGGATGACTCCGCACAAGAGGAGCACGGATGGAAGTGTGACCTTGCTGTTGATCTCTTCGCAGAATCCGATGTAGCTGATTGATGTTTTGAGGGAGCGAAGGGCTGCGCTAATATGCAGCCCTTTGCATTTAAGGCAATTTAATCTGGCATTCATGTGTGTGACTTGAGGCGCTCCTAGTCTCGGCGAGACCGCTTGTGGCGGAAATCCAGGAGAACAACCTCAAATGAAGAAAGTATTTTTGCAGATAGGCGTGGCATTGGTGTGCGGCGGCGCGCTGCTACCGATGCAGGCGCAGGTTTCGCTGATTGCGAAGGGGACGCTTACGAGTTCGGTCGCTGGGCCGAATGAGGATCTTTCGGGTTTGAATTACACGCTGGAGAATGGCGCGCAGGCGAATCTGCTGGGCGGGTTGGGTTCCGGCATTGCGCATCTTAACGGCGATACGTTTCTGGCGGTACCGGATCGTGGGCCGAATGCAATTCCGTACAACTCGCTGATCGACGACACGGCTTCGTTTATTGCGCGTGTGCAGACGATTCAGATGAACCTTGCGAAGAATAAGGGCGCGGGGTTGCCGTATGTGATCGCGCCGGAGCTCAAGGATACGACGCTGCTGTGGAGCCTGCTGCCACTGGTGTATGGCAATGGCAACGCATACGGGGTTCCTTCCGGAGCACCGGCAAAGAACACGCTCCTGAAGCACTACTTCACGGGGCGCTCGGACAACTTCGATTCGGGGCAGAGCTCGGGCGATGTGCGGGATGCACGTCTGGACCCGGAGAGCATTCGTGTTTCGAACGATGGACTGACCTACTTCATCTCGGATGAGTACGGGCCGTATGTGTACCAGTTCCTGCGTCGGACGGGCGAGCGCATTCGTACGTTCGAGCTGCCGAAGGGCTTTGATGTGGCTCATCCGGGAACGACGACGACGACAGAGCAGGCGATGAACTCGACGGGCCGGGTGCCGAACAAGGGCATGGAAGGTCTGGCGCTGACTCCGAATGGCCGCACGCTGGTGGGGATGCTGCAGACGGCGACGATTGAGGACACGAACACTGGTGGAGCAGGGGCGAACCTGCTGCGCATGGCGGTGATTGATATCGCCTCAGGCAAGACGGTCCATGAGTATGGCTATCTGCTGACGACGGGAAGCGGCGTGAGCGATATCGTTGCGTTGAACGACCACGAGTTCCTTGTTGACGAGCGCGACGGCAAGGGTCTGGGCGATGGCAGCAAGGCGAAGGTGAAGCAGCTCTTCAAGATCGATCTGAAGAATGCGACCGACATTACCGGGATGGATGGAAACACGGCAGCGGCTGTCGCGGTTCCGAAGACGCTCTTCCTGGACATCGTAAAGGTCTTGGGCGCGAACGGATTTGCTCCTGAGCAGATTCCGGCGAAGATCGAGGGCATAGCGTTTGGTGAGGACATTAACGACAAAGGCACGAAGATGCACACGCTGTGGATCGCGAACGACAACGACTTCCTGCAGAACTATGGTGGCGTGGTTGGATCGAATCCGAACCAGTTCTTCGTGTTTGGATTTAAGGACGCGGACCTTGCGGGATCGGAGTATGAGCCTGAGGGTCATGGCGGTCCGCTGTCGGGACTGGGCTGGCTGAATGGACAAGGCCAGGGCGGTCCGTTCGGCTGGTAGCTGAGCATCACACCAGAATGAAGCGGCCCATTGATTAGTGGGCCGCCTCGTTTTTGGAATTGGGAGACTGAAGCTTGGCTAGCGCAGATTTGGTGTCGCCACGGTTCGGGTTCAGCTCGAGGGCGAGGCGGTAGTTTGTGATTGCGAGATCGGGCTTGCCTGTTGCGGCGTAGGTGTCGCCGAGGTTGTTGTAAGCGTTGTCGGATTTGGGGTGGAGCTGGAGGCAACGATTGAAGATGGCGATGGCGTCGTCATATTTCTTCTGACGGAAGAGGAAGTAGCCGGCGGAGTTCATGGTCTCTTCGGAGATGGAGTTGTCCTGGAGCTGAGTGGCGTAGGTGGTGAGGACCTTGCTGCCGTTGTGCAGAGCGTCATGGATGAAGCGGACTTTGGGAGAGTCGTAGGAGTCGTACTTGATCCAGGTAAAGGCAGGGTGTTCGCCCCCGAGGGCGTCGCGTATGAGCTCAGGCGCCACGGCGAGGCCGTTCTGACTGTTGGCGAAGTAGACGACGGCATTGCGATGAGTGAGGTCGACGGAGACAAAGGCCTTGAAGGCTCCGTTGTCGCCCCAGTGCCAGAGGTACTTGCAGCGGAGGTCTGCTCGATGCCCCAGCCCAAGCCCCAGAAGAGTTCTTTGGAGAGCGTGGTGGGCGCGGGGCGATCGGTGCAGTTGGTGCAGGCGGGATCAACGGCGATCTGTGGCGTCTCCATCTGGCGAAGTGTGGCTGGGGAGAGGCCGGCGCCTTTGAGGATCGCTTCGAGGAAGAGGGCGTAGTCGTGCGCGGTGGTGAGTAGGCTCGCGGCTGCGTTGCCGTCGTCGCTGCGGATGGGAGTGCGTTGCGTGAGACCTTGCGTGTAGCCGAGGGTGATGTTGGGGCCGGGTACGGAGATGTAGGTGGAGTCGGCCATGCCGAGCGGAGTGAAGACGAGCTACCTGCATGATCTGGTTGAGCGGCTTGCCTTCGATGCGTTCGATGGTGCGCTGGAGGTAGACGTATCCTTCGCCGGAGTAGCTGAAGCGGGTTCCGGGAGTGATGCGGATATCCAAAGGCTTGCCGTCAGGACGCCAGTTTGGGAAGCCTGTGCGGTGGCTGAGGACGATGCGCGCGGTGATCTGCTGAAGGCGTGGATCGTTTGCCGGGTCAATCGGATAGGGGCCGTCTGCGGGCCAGTAGTGGGTGAGGGGAGTGTCGAGATCGAGTTTGCCCTGGTCGACGAGTTTGAGCACCGCATAGGCGAAGACGGGCTTCGAGAGCGAGGCGGCAGAGAAGCGGGTGTGGTCGGTTACGGGAACGTTGGTGACGGGATCGACGGTTCCGAAGCTGCGGAGCCAAGCGGTGCGGCCATTTTCAATGAGAGCGATGGAGATGCCGGGAATGTCTGCCTGCTGCATGAGGCTCGGGACGTCGCGAGCGAGTGAAGTGATGGCAGCCTTGGTGTTGGCTGGTTGTGCATGCGCGAGCGTTGTGAAGCAGAGTGCGGCTGTGATGACTCGACAAAGCATGCATTCTCCAGGGGGCATGTGGATTTCCGGTACACCGGCGGTTAGACAGTGAAACTGCTGCGGCGGTTATGCTGATTCTTGTGTCTCGTTACGTCGATGTCGCTCTTCCGGTTCCGTTGGACCAGTTGTTTACCTATGCGGTGAACGGAGTTGAACCCGTGTTGGGGGCGCGGGTGCTGGTGCCGTTTGCCGGGCAGCGGCTGATGGGTGTTGTGATGCGGGTGCATGAGGAGGCGCCGGAGGGCGTGGAGGTGAAGCCGATCCAGCAGGTGCTGGATGATGCGGCTTTGCTGCCGGATGAGTTGATGGAGCTGGCGCGGTGGATCGCGCAGTACTACGTGGCTCCGCTGGGCGAGGTGCTGCGAGGGATGCTGCCGCTGGGTGCGGAGGTGCGGCGGCAGTTTGTTTATCGCATTACCGAGGTGGGGCGAAAGGTGCTTTATGAGGGGGCGGCGAAGGGGGCTTCGCGGCGTTCGAAGCTGTCTCCGGAGGAGCAGAACCGCGAGTATGCGGTGCTGAATTATCTGGAGGGTGGCGAGGCGGCGAAGATGTCGGCGCTGCGGTCGGCTACGGGTGCGAACAAGGGGCTGCTGGAGGGAATGGTCAGGAAGAAGTGGCTGACGCGCGAGGCGGTGGCGGAGGAGCGGGATGCGCGGCGGCTGGAGAAGGTCGCGGTGCTGGTGGAGGATGCGCGGCTGCCGAAGCTGAATGAGAATCAGACGGCGATTATGGCGGAGCTGGCTGCGGTGGGTGGGCGGATGCGTGTGCGCGATCTGCGAGAGACGCTGGCGCGAGTGGGTGTGCCGGAGTCGACGCTGGGAACTCTGGTGAAGCGCGGGCTGGTGCGAGTGGAAGAGGTTGCTGAGGCGTTCCACTTTGGCGGCGTGGGCACGCATGGCAAGAAGCATGCGCATGAGCATGCTTTGAACGAGGCGCAGATGGAGGCGCTGGGGACGATTGCTGCGGCGATGACGAAGGGCGGATTTGCGCCGCATCTGCTGTATGGGGTGACGGGGTCGGGGAAGACGGCGGTGTATTTTGCGGCGATGCGGCGGGCGCTGGATGCAGGGAAGTCAGCGCTGCTGCTGGTTCCGGAGATTGGGCTGACTCCGGCGATGACTGGGCAGCTGGTTGCGGCGTTCGGAGATGAGGTGGCGCTGCTGCACTCGCAGCTGACGCCGGATGAGCGAGCGGAGCAGTGGCACAGGATTCGGCGTGGCGAGGCGCGGGTGGTGGTGGGGACGCGGTCGGCGGTGTTTGCGCCGGTGCGCGAACTGGGACTGATCATCGTGGATGAGGAGCATGACGGGAGCTACAAGCAGGAGGAGACGCCGCGCTATCACGGGCGCGATGTCGCGGTGATGCGGGCGAAGCTGAATGACGCTGTAGTGGTGCTGGGGTCGGCGACGCCATCGCTGGAGAGCTGGGCGAATGCGGAGAAGGGGCGGTATGCGCGAGTAGAGATGCGTGAGCGTGTGGCGGATCGCCCGCTGCCTGAGGTGGAGCTGGTCGACATGCGGAATGAGTTCCGCGAGACGGGGCAGGAGCAGATTTTTTCGCGACGACTGATCGAGGAGACGCAGGCGACGATTGCGATCGCGGGGAGCAGGCGATTATTCTGCTGAACCGGCGCGGTTATTCGTTTGTGGTGATGTGCCGGAGCTGCGGCGAGAAGATCGAGTGCGAGAACTGCGCGATCTCGATGACGTATCACAAGCCGGTGACGGGCAATGACGCTATTGCGCAGCCGGGACAGCGGCTGGAGTGCCACTACTGCGGGTTTCGGCGCGGAGTTCCGAAGAAGTGCCCGAAGTGCGAGAGCGAGCACCTGTACTACCTGGGCGCGGGATCGCAGCAGGGTGAGGAGCGGCTGCAGGAGATCTTTCCGCATGCGCGGATTGGCCGGATGGACCGCGACACGGTGCGGGGGCGCAGCGATATGGAGCGGCTGCTGGCGCGTCTGCATGCGGGCGAGATCAATCTGCTGGTGGGGACGCAGATGATTGCGAAGGGGCATGACATTCATGGCGTGACGCTGGTGGGTGTGGTGGGTGCGGACTTTGCGCTTGGGCTGCCGGATTTCCGCGCGGCGGAGCGGGTGTTTCAGCTGCTGACGCAGGTGTCAGGTCGCGCGGGGCGAGGGGAGCTCCGGGGAAAGGTGTTGGTGCAGACATATCATCCTGACCACTATGCGGTTAAGTTTGCGGCGGCGCATGACTACCCGGGTTTCGTTGCGAAGGAGATGCAGTATCGGCGGTGGATGCACTATCCGCCATACGCGGTGTTGGCGAACGTGATTGTGCAGAGCGAGAAGCTGGAGGAGGCTACAGGATGGTCTGCGGAGCTCGGGCGCTGGTTTCAGCAGGCGCGGCTGGACAAGGTGAGGGTGCTGGGGCCGGCGGCGGCGCCTATCTCGCGATTGAAGCGCATTTACCGTTACCACTTCGTGCTGAAGGCGGAGAAGAGGCAGGTCTTGGGCGCGGTGTTGCGTGCGATGCTTGCGTTCGCAGAATCGCGAAGCATTCCGCGCCGCAACCTGGTGGTCGACGTAGATGCGGTTCACCTGATGTGAGCGTCAGGGAAGACGCCCACTGTCGAGCGAGGTCCAGAGAAGGCAGATGTCAGTCCAGCAGATGCAGCTCTTTGCCGGGCTTGAAGCGTACGGCCTTGCCGGGGGCGATAGTAACCTCGGCTCCGGTTCGTGGGTTGCGGCCGATGCCGGTTTTTCTCGGCTTGACGGTAAAGACGCCGAAGCCGCGAAGCTCAATGCGGTCCCCGGCGACCAGTGTCTGTTTCATGCTCTCGAAGATAGCGTCCACCGCAGCCTCTGCTTTTATACGTGGCAGGCCGGTGCGCTCAACAACCCTCTGAATAAGATCCTGCTTTATCATTCTGGGCCGCCGTCCTTTTGGGCTGTAAATTTTGAATAAGTTACGGGTACTGACCTGGTTTAGTAACGAGATGGTAGAAAGTCGGGGCCGGATTGTCAACGACAGAACGCTGCCGTAAGATGAAGAATCTAATGACGCAACCGGTCTCCGCAAACCGCCGGGCCTATTTTGCCACAAAGCAAGGGCTGGCGGAGAGAATCATTCGGGATAAATTGTTAGAAGAAGTTTGAGTCTCGAGGAAGAAGGGAAGCAGAGGCGAGTGGCTATTAAGAGCGACCGTTGGATTCGCGAGCAGGCGAAGGAAAACGGCATGATCTCCCCGTTCAGTGAAAAGCAGGTTCGAGAGGGCGTGATCTCCTACGGGCTGTCTTCGTATGGGTACGATCTTCGGGTTTCGGACGAATTCAAGATATTCACCAACGTTAACAGCGCGATCATCGACCCGAAGGCCTTTGATGAGCGGTCGTTTGTGACGGTAGTAGCCGACAGCGTGATCGTTCCGCCGAACTCTTTTGCGCTGGCGCGGTCGATTGAATACTTCAAGATTCCGCGCGATGTGCTGACGATCTGCGTGGGCAAATCGACTTATGCGCGGTGCGGGATTATCGTGAATGTGACGCCGTTTGAGCCGGAGTGGGAAGGGTTTGTGACGCTGGAGATCTCGAACACGACTCCGCTACCTGCACGGATTTATGCGAACGAAGGGCTTTGTCAGATTTTGTTCTTCCAGTCGGACGAAAGTTGCGAGATCAGCTACGCAGATCGCAAAGGCAAGTATCAGAAGCAGCAGGGAATCGTTCTTCCGAAGCTTTAGCGGAGGGGCCGGCGCGGGCGCTCCGGCCTCCATCGCCTGTAGTACTTGACCGTAGCGAACTTCCCGGGGTTCTGTGGCGCCAATGAGAGAGACACCGTCAGACCAGCTCCGAATCGGGTTGATTGCCACGGATCCTCTGCGTGTACTGGGGTTGCAGACGATCTTCGCGGAGGATGGCCGGACGGAGGTCATCTCTCTGTCGGTTCCGGGCGCGCTCGACGCCTCCGGAGTGTCGCTCATCTTATCGACGCGGCGTGTACAGATCATCTCTTTGAACTGCTGGAGACGTTTCGGCGATCGCGGCCGCATCTTCGGTTAATTGTGATCGGTCTCGAAGATGGCCAGGAGTATATCCAGCAGGTGATCGGCGCAGGGGCGAAGGGGTACCTGGCGCATACTGCCCGCGAGAACGAGATACGGATGGCGATCGAGATTGTGCGCGACGGTTCCGTGTGGGCTCCGCGCAAAGTGTTGGCGCGCCTGTTGGAGGCATCGGCAGCAGAAGCCAGAGGGGCTCAGGTGGAGTTGAAGATCACTGAGCGCGAGAGTCAGGTGCTGCAGCTGCTTGTGGCGGGGCGACCGAACCGGGAGATTGCCGATGCCCTGGGAATCGATGCGGCGACGGTAAAGGCACATGTTGGGCGGCTTATGCGCAAGGTGGGGGTCGAGAACCGCATCGCGCTGACGATGCAGGCAGTCAGCAGGAATCTAGTTGCTAAGTAATAGCTTAGGCTCGCAGTTTGGTTACCTCTCCATGAAACTTTTCGACGCGAAGGTCTACAGACCTCCGTACCGTTGTAGAGACGAAGGAAGTGTTGCACTCTCTTATCAAGCAACACAGACCTGGGAGAGGGGTTGTAGAGAGCGAGCCTGGCGATCCAGGAACTTCTCTACAACCCCCATTTTTTTGCCGTGGGGGTACCCAGGTCGGTTCGTGCAACGCCTTCTTCGTTCCGGCCATCACATATCCTATTGGAAATAAGCGGTTTACTTGGCTGTTTCCTGAACCATGAACGAAGAAGAGGAAGAGAATGAAAACGAAGCATTTGTCTGTGATTGCCTGTGGAGTCGCACTGGCGATTAGCTCGTCGGCTGCTTTTGGAGCCAGCGATAAAGCGAAGCTGGTGGAGCGCATGCAGGACGCGCAGGCGGTGGTCACGCAGATCATGGCGGCTCCGGATAAGGGCATCCCGTCCAGCATTCTGGCAGGCGCAACCTGCGTAACCGTAATTCCCAGCTACAAGAAGGCAGCCTTCGTTGTGGGCGCCCAGTATGGACAAGGGGTGGCGACTTGCCGCACTCCGATGGGATGGAGCGCGCCGGTGTTTGTTCAACTGGCGGGAGGAAGCTTCGGCTTTCAGATTGGCGGTCAGGCGACGGACCTGATCATTGTTGCGATGAACGATCAGGGCATGCAGGACATGCTGAAGAACAAGTTCAAGATCGGCGCCGATGCTGCTGCTTCGGCCGGCCCGGTGGGGCGCAACGCGCAGGCAGGCACGGACTGGAAGATGAACGCAGAGTTACTGACTTACTCGCGGAGCAAAGGTTTGTTTGCAGGTATCGATCTGGACGGTTCAGTGCTGTCGCAGAACCAGGACGATACGCGAGTGATCTATGGCGATGCGGTGCCTTTTGAGACGATTCTGAAGGGAAACAAGGTGACCCCTGAAGAGGCGCGGCCGTTCGTGCGGACCGTGGCAAAGTATTTCGTGGAAGCAAAGTCTGAGAACAAGTAGTTCAGAGACGGCCCGACATTATTGGAACGAAGAAGGAGCGGCCTACGCCGCTCCTTCTTGTTTTTGGCGAACCGGCGACCGCAGAGGCGATTTAGACTGAGGGCTTGAACGAAGCTATAGAAAAAAAGCCGGTACCGGAGCCAGTGAGCGTCCGTGAGACGGGCGGAGTTTGCCGCGGTATGGGTACTGGTGCGAACCCTGGGGGCGCTTCCGCGAGGTATTGCGCGGGCGGTTGGTGCGGCGATTGGCGGTCTTGCCTATGGGGCTTTGGGACGGTTGAGGAGAGTGGGGCTTCGCAACCTGGAGCTCGCGTTTCCTGAAAAGAGTACGGCTGAGCGGGAGACAGATTCTGCGCGAGGAGTATCGCAACCTCGGGTGGCTGCTGGCGGAGTTCTGCCTGATGCCGGGGTACACAGCGGCGGGCGCCAGCCGGTTTATTCGCTACGAAGGGCTGGAGAACTACCTGCGAGCGCGAGAGCGGGGCAAGGGAGTGCTGGTTCTGACGGGGCATCTTGGGGCGTGGGAGCTTTCCAGCTTCTACCACTCGCTGATGGGCTATCCCGATGGGGATGGTGATACGGCGGCTCGATAATCCGCTGGTAGATCGGTTTGTGAACCGCATTCGGTGCCTGCATGGAAATCGAGTGATTCACAAGGATGACTTTGCGCGCGGCCTGATTGCGTCGATGCGGGCCGGGGAGACGGTGGGAATCCTGATGGACACGAACATGACTCCGCCGCAGGGGGTGTTTGTGCCGTTCTTCGGTGTGCAGGCATGCACGGCCTCGGGGATGGCGCGGGTAGCGGCAAAGACGGGCGCGGCCGTTGTTCCGGGATTTTTGCTGTGGGAGGAAGCGGAGCAGAAGTACATTCTGCGTTTCGGCGAGCGAGCTGCCAGTGGTGGCGACTGGAGATGCGGAACAGGACGCGCTGGTGAATACAGCAGCGTTCACGGCGGAGATTGAGGAGTATATACGGCAGTATCCTGAGCAGTGGCTGTGGATGCACCGGCGATGGAAGACCCGGCCGACGGGAGAAGAGGGGATCTACTGATGGCGACGATGCGCGAGATTGCGGAGTGGGTGAGGGCCGAAGGGTCTGCGGATGGAGGCGGAGATCGCGCGTGTGTCTGGGTTGCAGGGGGCATCGGCCGATGCTGTGGTGTTCGCCGTGGAGCAGGATTCGTTGGATGCGGCGCTGGCGTCAAAGGCGGGAGCGATTCTGGCGAACGCAAAACTGAAGAATGACGGGGAGCCGCATGACTCCACGGATTCTGTGGGTTCGTGATGCGCGGCTGGCGTTTTCGGTAGCGGCGGCCAGGCTTGCCGGCAAGAGACTGGAGGCCGGGGTGCACCCGACAGCTGTGGTCGGCAGGGATGTGGTCATCGGTGCGGGAACTTCGATTGGTCCTGGAGTGATGTTGGGGGATGGTGTCAGGATCGGTCTTGACTGCGATATTCAGGCGCGGGTGACGATCTATTCGGGCGTGGTGTTGGGCGATGAGGTGGTGGTACAGGCGGGCGCGGTGCTGGGATCCACGGGCTTTGGCTATGCGCGCGACAACGAGACTGGAGAATATGTGTTGTTTCCGCAGCAGGGTCGCCTGATCATCGAAGACAACGTGGAGATCGGAGCGAATACGACGATCGACCGCGGGGCACTGGGCGAGACGAGGATCGGGCGGGGGACGAAGATCGACAATCTGGTGCATATCGGGCATAACTGCGTGATCGGGAAGAATGTTGTGATTGCGGCGCAGACAGGAATCTCGGGCTCAAGCGTGGTGGAGGATGGTGCGGTGCTGGGCGGGCAGGTGGGGATTGGCGAGCATGCGACGTAGGAGAGGGCGTCATCCTGGGAGGTGGCGCGGGAGTGCTTAAGTGGAAAGAAGATGCGTGGGAAAGGCGAGGTCTTCTGGGGCCGACCAGCGCGGCCATTAAAGGAGTATCTGCGCGACCTCGCGCGGTTGAAGCATCGATAGGCGGTGTGGCTATGGCGATCGTAGTGGTGGGCGGGCACTCACGGAACATCGGTAAGACAAGCGTGATGGAAGGGTTGATTCGCGGACTGCCGGAGATGCGGTGGACGGCGTTCAAGATTACGCAGTTCGGGCATGGAATGTGTTCGGCGAATGGGGAGCCATGCGATTGCGAGACGGCCGAGCACGCGGTAGCGGTAAGTGAGGAGAAGGACGGAGCGAGCGGAACGGATTCGTCGCGGTACCTGGCGGCCGGTGCGGTGCGTTCGTTGTGGGTGCGAACGCGGACGGGAGATCTCGTCGAAGCGATGCCGCGAATTCGCAAGGAACTGGAGCGAGCTGAGAATGCCGTGATCGAGTCGAACAGCATTCTGCGGTTTCTGCGGCCTGATGTTTACCTCAGTGTGCTGGATCCGGAGGTGGAAGACTTCAAAGAATCGGCGAGGCTGTATCTGGATCGTGCAGATGCCGTGCTGGTTCCGGAAGGAGGACTGGGGCAGCCAGGGTGGAAGGGCGTTTCGTTGAAACTTGTGGAGGGAACGCCAGTGCTTGCGATCAAACCACCGATCTACGTAACCGATGCAGTGCTGCACTTTGTACGTACTCGGCTGAAAAGCGTTGGGACAGGTCGGACCTGAATAGTAATGGAGGGCATTGTTTTTTTGACGAATTGGTGGCCCCTGGGAGTATGCTTCTCACGCTTAACACTAGTAGAGGATGTTTGGGCCTATTGTTTTTATTGAGGGCTTGGGTGCTGACGTGTGATTCTGCAGATGTGCACGGTTCGCATCACACCTTAAGCTTAATTTTTCTGGCGCAGTAGAACGTGGGGGTTGGCTTCCCTGGGGTTGGGCGGTCGCGATGGATACAACGACACTTGTGCTGGCAAATGTGTTGCTGTTCGCGCTGTATGCCGGCGTCATGTTGTTGAACTCACGAAACGTGGGTGGGACGCGGGGCGCGATGTGGTTTGCGGGGGCGAACCTATGTCGTGGGGCATCCATGTTACTGGTGGGCGTTGACTGGCTGCAGTTGATTCCTTCAACCTATGGAGCCGCAGCGAGCGCTGTCCTCGCGGTGGCGGGTGTGCTGATGCTGCATCAGTCGTTCGCAGAGTTGCTGGAGCGCGGCCAGCTGTTGCGCAGTGCTCAATATGGCCTTGTAGCAGCCGTCGTAGTTGTAGCGTGTTACTTTTTAGCTCATCCAGAGAAGAGACTGATGCTGGCGATGGTGTTGTATGTAACGCTAGCGTTCCAGCTCGTCATTATTGCGGTCTTAATCTACCGCTTCTCTGGCGAGGACGCGAAGCTGGTAGGTTGGATGACCAGCATTGCACTCGCGGGATATGCGCTGGTGTTTCTGCTTCGCGCCGTCGTGGCGTCGCATGTCAACCTGCCGCAGTTTGCTGACGAAACGACGCGGGTTGTTCCATTGTGGCTAATGACTTGCCTGATATCAAGCGCAGCGATAGCGTTCGGATTCATGTCGATGACGACCGCGAAGATGCGGGTGGAACTGCTTTGGCGCGCGCAGGTGGACGAGCTGACTGGTTTGTTGAACCGGTGGGCCCTGAAGCGGGTCGCAATGCGCGAGATACAACGGTGCCGGCGGCTGAATGGGTCACTTGCAGTGGTGATGATGGATCTGGATGGATTGAAGTCCATCAATGACACAAAGGGCCACAGTTGCGGCGACGTGATCTTGCAGGCGGTAGCGGGGGTGCTGCAGGAGACAGTCCGAAGCCATGATTCAGTGGCACGGATGGGTGGGGACGAGTTCTGCGTTCTGCTGCCAGAGACCACGCTGGCCGAAGCGGTAACCGTTGCTGAGCGGTTGCGCGAAGAGGTGGAGGATCTTGTGATCCGCTATAGGGGGGAGACGGTGTGGACTAGGGCCAGCCTGGGGGTGGCGTCATCGGAGGTTTCGGGTTTGATTTGGCAAAGCCTGATGGATCACAGCGACTCTGCCTTGTACCGCGCAAAGCGTGAGGGGAGAAACAAGGTTCTGGTGGCGGGACCCGATGACATTCGGCAAGAACACGCAGCGCTGCGAACGGCAGTCTCGTCAGAGATGTCGCGCAAGGTCGTGCAGCAGGAGATGAAGGTCAGCGATTAAGCCCCACGCGAACGCAGTCTAAATGGACTGAACCGGCAGAAGCATCAGGTCATCGACAAGCCCGACTTCTTTTTGCACAAAGGGTTCTGCATACCGAACCCCAGCGAGCAGGCCGTAGTGCCGCGCTGTTGAGAAGGTGCGCTCGCGGATATCGTCTTCGGGAACAAAGAGAGCTGCCGCCGGTAGCTTGATTGGCGTATTGTGAGCGATAAGCGAGCAGGGACTGAAGTCGCTGCTCGATGTGCGGGGTGATGTCGACGACGAAGGATGGGCGAACGTCCGCGTAGAGCGATGCGTAAAGAATCTTGTACGGGCGATGTGGAGGCGTCCGGGGATATCGAGCTTGCCAGACCGCTGACGAAGCAGGCCTCATAGCCGAGCGTGGCGGTGGTGTAGTGATCCGGGTGGCGTCCCTGCCAGTAAGGAAGGATGACGACGCGAGGCCGAAGGCGGCGAAGGACGGCGGCAATCTTGAGGCGGTTGGGCTGCGTGTTTTCGACGTTGCCGTCGGGCAGATCGAGCGCTTCGCGGTGGGCGACGTTGAGGATGCGCGCGGCGGCCTCGGCTTCCGCACGGCGTTCGTCTGCGGTGCCGCGGGTGCCGGACTCGCCCTGGGTGAGATCGAGGATGCCGGTGCGCCAGCCGCGCGCATGCATGGCGAGCAGCGTGCCGCCGCAGGTCTGCTCGACGTCGTCACGGTGCGCGGCGATGGCGAGGATATCGACAGGATTAGATGAGACGGGTTAGATGCGGAAGCCATCCTGGTCTTCCAGTCTATCCAAGCGCCGAATTATCCGACAGCTGCTCTAGTTTGCGGCGTTGGTGATCGCGTCCATGAAGGCGACGTCGAGCGCGGTACCCTGGATGGTGATCAGAGAGTTGTCGATCTCCGAGCCGTCAGCCGTGTTGAAGGCGTGAACCTGGCCGCCGTATGCGGTGTACATCTTGTGCAGGTTCTGAACCCAGCAGAGGCCGGTGAGATCGCCGTAGTAGTACTGGTTCTCGTTGGCGTTGGGGAAGGGAACGCGCGAGTTGCGGCGTCGGCAGGATTGACGGCGGGAACGATACTCGCGGACTTCGACCCGAGATCGAAGCGCGTGAGGCAGTTGTAGTTCTGCTTCGAGCTTGGCGCGCTCGCCGGTGGCGCAGGACTGAGAACCGATCCAGAGCGTATTGTCGTCGCCGAAGAGAAGCTTGGTGTGGTAGCCGTCGGAGATGGAGTACTTGCCGGTGACGGTGTTGGTCGCGAGGTCCATCGTGGAGAGAAGCCGGTAAAGAGGCCATCTGGCCTGCAGCTGCTGACCGGCGATGTAGAGGGTTGCGCCGTCGGCAAGCACGGTGGTCGCGCCTCCAGGCACAGGCACGCTTCCTGATGACCGGCGACGGATAGTTGGTGGAGGTGGGATAGTTGTCGACGCGCAGAGCACCCTGCTGCAGGAGGGTGACGCTGGACGCATTGCCGCCGCACTCCGGGCCGCAGTTCAGGACGTAGGCGGTTGCTCCATCGAGCGAGAAGTAGGCTCCAACGGGCCGGTCGAGGCTGGGCTTGGTTGTGCTGTCCGGGACCGGCACGACGCAGTAGACCGGAAGGTTGAAGGGCTGGCAGTCGACTGGCGCCCGGGACAGCGGGCTGATTGGAGTTGAGCTTAACAAGCCGGTAAAGCGTATTGGAGTTGCGCACCATCGCCAGCACGACCGTGTCGCCCTGATTGACGGCGACCTGATAGACGTTGGGCAGTTGAGCGCGAAGGTGCGGCCGATGGTGTTATCGATGACGATCATGATGCCGATGGCAGAAGACGCCGCGTAGACGTGGTTGAAGTTGATCGGAACGGCGATGGAGTCGGACTTGCGGGAAGCGTGCCGCCGGAGCCGGCTGACTGCTTCCTTGCCGTAGTCGATCCTGGTGAGGCTGCCGTCGGTGTCGGAGTAGACGAAGCCGGTGACCTGCTCGGGGAAGTTGAAGATCTGGTTGGGGAGCCAGCAGCGAAACCAGCGAGATGGAAAGGACGAGTTGGCGTCGAAGATGTTGCTCCGGATGTCGCGCTTGGCGTCGAGGATCTGAAGGCTGCCCTGTGTGCCGTTGACCGTGAGACCGACCATGACGCGGGTGTCGAGCTTGCTGGGAGGAATGGCCGGTTGGCGAAGGTGAACTCGGGAAACTTGTAATAGCGCGTACCGCAGGAGGCGAGTCCGAGAGTAGCGACCGCGATGAGGAGGCCGCAGAAGATCTGGGCGCAGAACGACTGGGAAAGGAAACTACGATTCTTCAACGGTAACAAACTCCGAACTGCGCTGCGGGACGTGGATTTGGGGCCACGCGCTCTAAGCCCAAGTATAACAAAGCGAATCGCCTGTGAGCGGCTCTGCGCTGCCGTGATTGCAGATGAATTTGGAAGCCCTGTCGCCCAGTGGCTTAAGATGGATTGAATAGGCTGAAGAGGATGATGAGCAAAGCTGTGGACGCAGACGAGGCAACGGTCTACACGGGCGTGAGACGACTGTTTGAGGGCGCACCAGTGCTTTGCGACGGCGCGATGGGCACGATGCTGTATGCCCGCGGCGTCTTCATCAACCGCTGCTATGACGAACTGAATCTGTCGCAGCCGGAGATGGTGCGCGGGGTCCACGCCGAGTATCTGCAGGCCGGCGCCGAGGTGATCGAGACCAATACCTTTGGCGCGAACGTCTTTCGGCTGGAGCACTACGGGCTTGGCGACAAGGTTCGGGAGATCAATATGGCCGGCGTGCGGCTGGCGCGGGAGTGCGTCAACCAGATTCGCGAGAAGCAGGCAGTGGAGGCCTTTGTCGCCGGCGCGATCGGGCCGCTTGGGAGTCCGGCTGGAGCCGCTGGGCAAGGTTGGTCTTGACGAGGCGCGGGCGGCATTTGCGGAGCAGATTGCGGCTCTGGTCGAGGGCGGCCCGGGAGTCGGCGTCGACCTGCTGAGCATCGAGACGATGACGTCGCTGGTCGAGGCGGAGCAGGCGGTCGCGGCAGCGCAGGATGTCGCGCCGGAGTTCCGGTGATCGTGATGGTGACGGTCGACGAGGAAGGAAACTGCCTGGATGGCGCGTCGGCCGAGACAGCGGCGAAGCGGCTGACGGCAACGGGAGCGGACGCGATCGGCTGCAACTGCAGCGCGGGGCCGGCGACGGTGCTGAGCGTGATCGAGCGGATGCGTCCGGTGACGACGCTGCCGCTGGCGGCGATGCCGAACGCGGGGATTCCGCGGGCTGTGGAAGGGCGAACGATCTATCTGACCTCGCCGGAGTACATGGCGAGCTTTACCCGCAAGCTGGTGAAGGCGGGCGCGTCGCTGGTGGGCGGCTGCTGCGGAACGACGCCGAGCTACACGCGTGCGATGAAGAGTGCGCTGCGCGCGATGGATGCCATGGAGACCGGCGCGCAGGTGATGGAGCAGCCGCTCGGAGTCGACGTCAGCGACGAAGGTTGCGCCTCCGCCGCTGGCGCAGCGCTCGAAGATCGGCGCGATGGTGGCAGCGGGCGAGTTCGTCTCGATGGTGGAGATCGTTCCGCCGAAGGGGATCGACTGCTCGAAGGAGATTGATGGCGCCGCGGAGCTGCACAAGCTTGGGGTGGACGCGATCAATGTGCCGGATTCGCCGCGTGCCAGCGCGCGGATGAGCGCGCAGAGCCTGTGCGTGCAGATTCAGCAGCACGTCGGCATCGAGACGATCCTGCACTACACGTGTCGCGACAGAAATGTGTCTGAGCATTCAGAGCGATCTGCTGGGGGCGTCGTCGATCGGGCTGAAGAATATTCTGTGCCTGACGGGCGATCCGCCGAAGCTGGGAAACTATCCGGATGCGACGGCGGTGTTCGATGTGGATGCGATCGGGCTGGTGAATATCGTGCGCAATCTGAACTGCGGCCTCGATATCGGCAAGAACTCGATCGGCGAATCGACCGGATTTACGATCTCGGTCGCGGCGAATCCCGGCGTTCCGGACATCGACCAGGAGGTTCGCCGCTTTGCCTACAAGGTTGAGGCAGGCGCGGAGTTTGCGATCACGCAGCCGGTCTTCGATCTGCGCGTGCTGGAGGAGTTTCTTCGAAGCGTATTGAAGGCTTCCGAATTCCGGTGATCGCGGGCATCTGGCCGCTGACCAGTCTGCGCAATGCAGAGTTTATGAAGAACGACCTGCGCGTGAGCATGCCGGACGAGATCATGGCGCGGATGGCGAACACGACCTCGCCCGAGGCGGCGCGTGCAGAGGGCGTTCGGATCGCGCAGGAGATGCTGGCCGAGGTGCGGCCGATGGTGCAGGGTGTGCAGGTGAGCGCGCCGTTGGCAAGGGCAAGTACATCGCCGCCGCGCAGGTGCTCGGGCTGACGGAAGCCGTGAGTGTATAGATGGCGGACTTTGAACGCAGGCTACGCGATCTTGAGGCCGTGGTGGAGCGGCTGGAGCAGGGCGATCTTCCGCTTGAGGAGTCGGTGCGGCTCTTCGAGGAGGGCATGAAGCTGTCTCATAGCTGCAAGCAGGAGCTGGATGCGGCCGAAGGGCGGATTCAGGTGCTCATTGAGCAGAGCGGCGGCAAGATGAAGGCTCAGGACCTCGAAGTGGAGACGGACATCGAAGGGGATGATGAGTTCGACCCTGATGAGGATATGGATGAAAACGAGAAGTAGCTACTTGCTTTCACTCATCCAGTAGGCAGTTCTTGCTGAAACGCTGAACTCCGGGTGGTTGATCAGGCTTACGTGAAGCGGATGGAAGCCGGGTTGATTCGTTTTCGGCGTGAAGCTTAGCATGTAGCGGTTTCGCAGGTTCCTGCCGACCACAGCAAGCGTCTCGCTCAGTTCGTCCCGGCTGCCAAATCGCATCGCGCCTCCACCTGAGACGGCTGCGACCTCGGATGCTACATCCTTTCGCATGGAATCCAGTATCATCTGCAGCGGTTCGCTGAGGTTGAAATAGGCGACATAGCTACTGTTCCCGACCGTCAATGGAGTGTTGGAGTGTCCTGGTTCTTTTAATGCGCCTTTGAGCCTGGTGAGCTGAGGGGTAAAGATCAGTGAGTAGACCGTGGTGTTAGTCTCTAAGGCCATTTGTGCAACTGCTTTGCGGTTGTAGTGCTGCCGGAGTCTTGGGGCTGCGAGATTAGCAGGATGACTTTGCGGTGGTTCGGCGGTTGTTTTGCCAGCAAACCGAGAGCGAACTTGAGAGCGTCCCTGATCGCGGCTCCGCTGTTACCGGGTTCGGGATGTATCGATAGCGTCCTTCCATTGAGCGATGTCGGAGGTGAACGTCTGATGCGGCCTCAGGACGGCTGTCGAAGTTGACGATGGCGACCTGGTTCGGCGCTCCGCCAAGCATATCGGCGAGCATCGTCTCAAGGCCGCGATACTTGTCGAACTCTCGTACAGCGGTGCCTCCGGTCTGCATCAGCACAACCAGCGAGAGAGGTTGCTTTGTCCCGTCGTCGAGGGAGATCTTTTGGGGAACACCTTTATCGGTCAGCAGGAAATCTTCTGGAAGCAGCGAATAGACGAGTTCTTTAGTTGGAGTCTGAACCAGCGTAGGCACGATGACAAGGCGAGATGAGACGCGTAACGCCTCGTCGCTGGAGCTCTGCGCAATAAGGCGTGCGGCCAGCAGAAGCAGCGCGGCGGTGAGAATCCTTCGCACAGCAGAATTCTAGACTGGAGCTGGCCTAGCGGTCGCGGGTAGTGACGAAGCCTGGGACCCATAGGAGGGCACGCTTGGCTTCGGAGGCCGGGAGGTCGGCTACGGACTGGCGCGCGGCTTCGGCGTAGGCGCAGGCGGTGTCCATGGCGTACTCGATGGAGCCGTGGCGGTGGAGGATCTCGAGGATCTGCGGGTGGGAGACCTGGGCGAAGCTGCGATCGTTGAGGACGGTGCGGATGGCTTCGCGGTCGGCTCCGGTTCCGCGCTCGAGCGCGTGAATGACGGCGAGGGTCGCCTTGCCTTCGCGGAGGTCGGAGGCGACGGGCTTGCCGAGGACGTCTTCGGTGGCGGTGAGGTCGAGGACGTCGTCGACGATCTGGAAGGCAAGGCCGAGGTTGCGGCCGTATTCGCCTAGCTGCGATTCGATGACTGTCGCGTCGCCGAAGTCGTGGGGTGTGATGGCCGCGCCGAGCTGCATCGAGACTTTGAAGAGGCAGGCGGTCTTGCGATAGATGAGGTCGAAGTACTCTTCCTCGTTGATGAGGTGGCCTAGCTTTTCGATCTGCAGCAACTCGCCTTCGACCATCTGCTGGGTGAGCGAGATGAGCAGGTCGAGGACGTGGAAGTTGCGTTCTTCAAGCGCGGCGGAGAAGGCCTGCATGTAGAGCCAGTCGCCGGCAAGAACGCACTTGGAGTTGCCCCAGGTGGTGTTGCTGGAGGGGCGGCCGCGGCGGGTGTCGGCCTCGTCGATGATGTCGTCGTGGACGAGGGTGGCGGTGTGGAGCATCTCGACCACGGCGCCGAGGCGGATGCGGCTATGGTTCGTGTTACCGAGAGCCTTGGCGGCGAGCAGCAGACAGCAGCGGGCGGATGCGCTTGCCTCCACCGGCGATGAGGTACTGCGCGATGTCGGTGATGACGGCGACGTTCGAGGCGGACTGCTTTGAGAACTCCTGCTCGATGGCGGCGAGGTCGTCGCGGAGCAGGTCGAAGACCTCGGCAGCGGTCGCGATGGAGAGAGTGCTCACTCTGGATTCAGAGTAACAGGATGTTCACCTTACAAGGACACCGGCTCGAAGATCGCACAGGATTTTCGAGCCGATGAATTAGTTGGAGCGGTAGTTGGTGAACTGAAGCTCGACGCCGAAGTCTCCCGAGCGGAGTTTGCCCATGATCTGTTGCAGGACGTCGCGGTCTTTGGAGACGACGCGGACGGTGTCGCCCTGGATGGAGGCCTGGGCCTTGAGCTTGGAGTCTTTGATAAGTGCGACGATCTTTTTTGCGGCGTCGGAGTTGATGCCTTGCTTCAGCTTGATCTTCTGGCGGACGGAGGAGTTGGCGGCTGGCTCGATCTTCTCGTACTCGAGGTTCTTGAGGGAGACGCCGCGCTTGACGAGCTTCTGCGAGAGGATCTCGATGACGGCCTTGAGCTTGTACTCGTCCTGCGAGGCGAGCTGGATGGTGTCCTGACCCTCGAGCTCGATGGAGGACTTGGAGTCCTTGAGGTCGAAGCGGGCGTGGACCTCTTTGCTGGCTTGGTCGATGGCGTTCTTGACTTCCTGAATCTCTACTTTGCTGACGACGTCGAAGCTGTTATCGGATGCCATGTTGTGTTTCTTCTCCTGAATTTGCCGGGTTCTATTATGTCAGGCCTGCGCCGGTTCGCGTGTAGCGGGAAAGAGCCGGTGGAAGTTTTCGGTTGTGAGTGCTGCGAGATCTTCGGTTGAGATGCCGCGCAGCTCGGCGAGGGCGGCGGCGGTGTGGGCGACATAGGCGGGCTCGTTGCGTTGGCCGCGGAAGGGGATGGGGGCGAGGAAAGGAGCATCGGTCTCGACGAGGATGCGGTCGGCGGGGGCGAAGGCGGCGGCGTCGCGGATCTGCTGTGCCTTGGGGTAGGTGAGGTTTCCGGCGAAGGAGAGGTAGAAGCCGAGGTCGAGGGAGCGGCGGGCGTCTTCGACGTTGCCGGAGAAGCAGTGCATGATGCCGGGGAGACCGGTGGGTTGGAAGTGCTGGGTGATGAGGGCGAGGGTGTCGGCCCAGGCGTCGGCGGGGCCGAATTTCTGTTTGGCCTGCGGGGTGGCGAGCTCGGAGGTGCGGCAGTGGATGATGATGGGCTTGCCGACGGTGGAGGCGATGTACATCTGGGCGGTGAAGGCTAGTTGCTGGGTGGCGATGTCGGGGTTTTCGACGTGGTAGTAGTCGAGACCGATCTCTCCGATGGCGATGCAGAGGGGGTCAGCGGCGATGGCGGCGACTCTTTGCAGGGCCTCGTCGGTGGCTTGGGCGCCTCGGACGGGGTGGATGCCGGCGGTGGCAAAGATGCGGGGGGTGCCGGCGGTGCGTGGGAGAGACTTCGCCAAGTCGAGGGCCTGGTGCATGGTGGCGGGGCCCTCGCCGATTCCGATGGCGAGGATGGTGGTGACTCCGGCGGCCTGGGCGCGGGCGAGGACTTCGTCGCGGTCTGCGGGGCGCTCGGTGTAGAAGTCGAGGTGTGCGTGCGAATCTACGAGCATGTTCCCAGGAGCCTCCCCTCCCCTGATTATGTGCAAAGTCTTCGAATGATGTGACTTAGGTTTGGACTTCCGTTCTGGATGTAGCGTAAGGTCTTGATTTTGCTGGGTGAAGCTTCGCAAAATCTTGATTCGGAATGGTTTGTATTTTAGGGCATTCTTTTTTGATGTCTATATCCAGTTTAGCGAATGGAGAGGTAATTAATCGGCAACGTGGATGTGCTTTGGTTTGTGTGGGTTGAGGGGAAGTGGGGCTTGACAAGAATTTAGGCTCGATTCGCTGTGGAAAACGCAATCCAGCTTTCGCTCGCCTACCGGACGCAGCGAACGGAGAAGGCGCTCTCTTTCTCGCCGCCGTCCTGGCGGTGGAGAGCCTGTCCACCTTTGCCGAAGTTGTAATACCAGCCGTGAGCTTTGTCGATCTCTGATGCCGTCCAGTAGAAGCCGTGGGCTTCGATCCGCGCGTAATGGCTATCGGGAGAGCGGCCGCCGCCAAGTACTGCGCCGAATCCTGAGGTGCCCGGAGACACAAGAGCCGCGTAGGCGGATTTTCCCTTGTCGTCTGAGTCGGCGCTGATGCCACCGTAGTGTTTTGCCAGTTGCCGCCATTCATTGTCGGTCGGCAAGCGCCAACCATTTCCCAAGGATGGGCAGACTTGTTGAGCGGAGGCCCACGTGTAGAGGCGACCGTACCGGAGACAGTTCTTTTCCGCATCGTCGTAGCAGTAGGACTGGTTAGTCTTGACGTTGAGGTTCTGCATCATCCACTGTTTGCCGTCTGCCATCTTTCTTGAGGGATAGGTTGTGCTGGAGTCCTTCTGATTTTTCGCGAAGCTGAGCGAACCGAATGCTAGACCGAGGGCGATTGAGTAGATGCAGATTCCGATCGGATTGATTTCGAGTTGAAGGCCGGGCATGAGCAGACTCCTCCGCTTGACAGACCATCGTACCGGCGAGACGTACGCAATGCGCCAGTGTGGGGAGCGGCGTTTTGTGGAGCAAGAGGTAGGACCGCTGGAGTAGGATGGCGGGCATGGAAAATCTGAACCGTCGTGAATTGTTGGTTGCCCTATCGGCGATGGCTGCTGTTGGGGGAGGGGTGTCTGAGGCAGGGGCGCAGGCTCGAACGAATGATGTTCTCTCGCAGTCGAAGAGCTGGACCTTCGATTCGCTGCCGGTGAAGCAGAACTCGAATGGCGGCGCGAGCCGCGCGGTGGTGCAGGGGGTTGTGGCAACTGGCGAGGCGGTGGAGGTCCATGAGACGACGCTGCCGCCGGGGCAGATGCCGCATCCGCCGCATAAACACCGGCACTCAGAGTTCATCTTCATTCGTGAGGGCGACCTGGAGTTTAACAGCAATGGGACGCTGAGCCGCGTGGGACCGGGCGGTGTGATCTTCAACGCCTCGAACGTGATGCACGGCCTGAAGAATGTGGGGACGACGACGGCGAACTATTTTGTGATTGCGATCAGCCGCGCGGAGGGCTGAGGGACATCGGACGGTAGCGATAGCGGTTGAAGTTGTGATTGCAATGCCCTGTGTCCTCACAGTACGTTGTTCTGCATGAGCCCGAATACAAAAGGCCGTTATGAAGGTCGCGCCGTTGTTGAACTGCTCGATGCAGGTCGCGTCGTCTCTCTCGTAGAAGCATTCAGCTACGTCGACTATCTCAGCCAGCGTTGGGACGTTCCCTCTGGCGCTAAGGTCGATGGTGCCTCGATCCCCCGCGCTCTCTGGGGTCTTATCGGCGCTCCCTTTGAAGGCAGATATCGCAACGCGTCTATCATCCACGACTGGTTCTGCGATCGTCGCAACCGTCCGTGGCAGCGCGTGCATGAGATCTTCTACGAGGCCATGCTTACTTCCGGCGTCTCAAAGTTTCAAGCCAGCATGCTCTACGCCGGTGTTCGCCTCGGGGGCCCGCGCTGGTCCGCTACCGCCGTCTCCAACAACAACATGAACATTGCCGATACCGTCGGGGACATCAGCATCGACCTTATTCGTTCCAGCCCGGCACCGACGCCTGCGGGAGTAACGCGCTCGGGACACGTCACCTTCGCAAGACAGTCAAAACCGGGGGCCGGCAGACCCATTCCGAAAAGGGGTAGCCCGATAAAATCGGCAAAACCTGCTGCCTACCGCTACGAGCTAAAGGACTCTGACCTGAAGATGCTGGAAGACATGGCGCACCAAGACCTCGATCTCTCCGCAATCGATAAGCTGGTCGATAACGAGGTAAAAGGCCGCGTTAGAAAGTAATGTGGCTCTTGCCGTCGGAGGAGTAAAGGACGCGATTCGTCACAATCCCGCGAAGGTTCTTGTTGAGAGGATTTACCGCGCTGTTGGATGAGAAGTCTATCGCGCGGTAGATCCTTTTTATTTGGAGGCATATGCGATTTTTTCGAAGGGCGGGTGCGATGGCTTGTCTTGTTCTTTTCGCCGCAGACGTGACCGTGGCGCAGAATGTTTCGCTGGCGGCGCTGGCGACGAGCAAGGTGAAGAGTGCGACAGCCATGGTGACGACGTATGGCGGATCGCCTGCGCTGACGTTGAACCCTAAGGGCGCGAAGGATGCAGGGTATTCGCCGGGAGGGCCGTTGGTCTTGCTGGATGGCGTTCGCTTCAAAGATGGTGCGATTGATGTTGACGTTGCGGGTGCTCCGACGAAGGGTGCGCCTGAGGATGCGCGGGGATTTATTGGCGTGGTGTTTCGCGTGCAGACGGAGGCTCGGTTCGAGATTATCTACCTGAGGCCAACGAATTCGCATGCGGATGATCAGTTGAGGAAGAACCACACGACGCAGTACTCAGCGGAACCGGAGTGGCCGTGGGACCGGCTGCGTAAGGAGAGCCCGGGTGTGTATGAGTCGTGGGTGGACATGGAGACGGGGAAGTGGACGCATATGCGGATTGTTGTTCATGGGACGGATGCTTCGTTGTATGTGAATCACGCTGCGAATCCGTGTTTGATTGTGCATGGGTTGAAGCTGGGCGATATTGAGGGAGCGGTGGGGTTGTGGATGGGACAGGATACTGAGGGCTACTTCAAGGACCTGCGAATTACGAAGCAGTGATGGTTGGTGCGAGGACGAACCGCAGATCCTTCGACTGTGTGGTCCGCTTGCGCGGACCACTTCGCTCAGGATGACACGTCGTTTAGTGGGTACTCAGTTGCGGACGCGGATGACGATCTTGCCGAAGGCTCCTCGCTCGAGGTGATCGAAGGCGGCGCGGGCGTCGTTGAAGGCATAGACGGTGTCGATGACGGGATGGAGCTTTAATCTCGTCGAACTTTTTGAGCATGCGTTCGAGAGCGCGGAGTGGGCCGACGGAGATGCCGCGAAGAATGCCGTGCTTCTGTATGAGACCGAAGAGCGGGATGGTGGCGTCGAAGCCATCGATGATGCCGATGATGGAGATCTGGCCCTGGGGCTTGATGGCCTTGATGGAGCGCGCGACGTTGGGGCCTCCGACGACTTCGAGGACTTGATCGACGCCCTGCTTGTTGGTAATGGCGAGGGCTTCGTCCTGCCACTCGGGGTGCGTCTTGTAGTTGATGGTGTGGGTTGCGCCGAGGGCTTTGGCGCGCTGGAGTTTTTCGTCGCTGGATGAGGTGACGATGACGGTGGCTCCGAGGGCGGAGGCGATCTGGAGGCCGAAGAGAGAGACTCCGCCGGTGCCCTGGATGAGGACTGTTTGGCCGGCGGCGAGGTGGCCCTGTTCGACGAGTGAGTACCAGGCGGTGAGGGCGGCGCAGGGAATGGCGGCGGCTTCGTCGTTGGTGAGGTAGGCAGGCGCAAGGGCGAGGGCGTTTTCGGTGAGAACGAGGTACTCGGCGAGGGCGCCGGGGATGACGTTGCCGAGTGTGTAGAGAGACTCCTTGGACGTGGGAGTGCCGTCGATCCAGCGGGTGCAGTAGTTGGTGACGACGCGGTCTCCGACCTTGAAACGCGTGGTGTCGGGACCGACGGCGACGACCTCGCCGACGGCGTCGGCGACCTGGGTGATGGGGAACTGGAGATGCGGGTTGTAGTTGCCGTCGTAGAGGAGTTTGTCGCGGTAGTTGAGGGAGACGGAGGAGATGCGGACGAGGGCTTCACCGGGGCCGGGTGTGGGCTGGGGTACGTCGTTGAGGGCGAGGTTTTCGCGGCCGAAGGCCTGGAGCTGCCATGCTTTCATTAGGGGTTCTCCTTCGTATGCAAAATAGTTCGACTAAACTCGAACTATGGTACAGTCGAACTATGGACGAGGCTTTGCGGCTTTGTCAAATGCGAGGTTGAGGAAAAGTGCCGGTCTTTTTGCCGAAGGAGCCTGCGAAGAAGGAGTTGCAACTGACGGCGGTGCTGTATGCGCTGAGCGATGAGGTGCGGCTGGGAATTGTGCGTCAGCTGGCGAAGAAGGGCGAGCAGCCTTGCGGTGTGTTTGAGGTGGACAAGCCAAAGTCTTCGTTGTCGCATCATTTTCGGGTGCTGCGGGAGTCGGGTGTGGTGGCCACTCGGAAGGACGGGAAGCTGTTGTTGAATACCTTGCGGAGAGAGGACCTGGAGGCAAGGTTTCCGGGGCTTTTGAAAGCTATTTTGAAGTAGGGTCCGAGTGCGGATCGCCGCGTCAGTGTGAGCTGAATGGTGATGTCCGAAAACCGCGAGTCTCGTAGCCTGAGTCGTGAGAGACTTCGTACATGGAACTGCCGGACAAGGCGACTTGCTATAGAGCACTGCAGAGCAGGGACGCGCGCTTTGATGGGCTGATTTATGTGGGCGTGAAGTCGACGGGGATCTATTGCCGGCCGATCTGCCCGGCGCGTACGGCAAAGTATGAAAACTGCACATTCTTTGGATCGGCCGCGGCGGCGCAGGAGGCCGGATATCGTCCTTGTCTGCGTTGCAGGCCGGAGATTGCGCCGGAGCTGGCGTCGTGGCGAGGGACTTCGAATACAGTTTCTCGCGCGCTGACGTTGATAAACGAAGGTGCGCTCGACGGAGAGCGAAGCAGCGTTGATGGATTAGCAGAACGGCTTGGAATTGGAGAGCGTCAGCTGCGGCGTTTGTTTCTGCAGCATCTTGGGGCTTCGCCGATTGCGGTGGCGCAGACGAGAAGGGTGCTGTTTGCGAAGCAGCTTATCCACGACACGAATCTACCGATGACGGAGGTAGCGCTGGCGGCGGGGTTTGGAAGTCTGCGGCGATTCAACGAGGTGTTTCAGAAGCTGTTCCATCGGCCGCCGAGCAGTTTGCGGAGGCGATCGATTGCGGACCGTGAGAGTGCGGAGTCGGGTACGGAACTGCGTGTGCGTTATCGCGCGCCGTATGACTGGGATTCGATGCTGAGGTTTTTGGAGGCGCGCGCGATTCCGGGCGTCGAGGTGGTGGAGGGCGGAGTTTACCGGCGAGCGGTTGAGGTCGAAGGCGCGTTTGGTGTGGTTGAAGTGCGACACGAGCCGCGCCGGCAGAGCCTTCTCGCGACGATATGGTTTCCTACGGTGCAGGCGCTACCTGCGATTGTGAATCGGGTGCGGCGGCTGTTTGATGTGGGCGCGGATATTGAGACGATCGACGATCACTTGTCGGTGGATCAGCAGCTCGCGCCGTGGGTCGCGCGGCGGCCGGGATTGCGCGCGCCGGGAGGATGGGATGGCTTTGAGCTTGCTGTGCGGGCGGTGCTGGGGCAGCAGGTGAGCGTTGCGGCGGCGCGGAGGCTGGCGGGACAACTGGTTGCGCTCCATGGGAGGCCGCTGCCGAAGGCGGTTGCGAAGGAACACTGCTTGACGCATACGTTTCCGACGGCGAAGCGGCTGGCGAAGGTGGAGGATATTGGACTGGGAATGCCTGCGGCTCGGTTGAATACACTGCGTGCGGTTGCTCGTGCGGTGGCTGATGATCCGAATCTGTTTCTGCCGTCGCGGACGATGGAGGAGACGATTGCGCGGCTGGTGGCGATACCGGGTGTGGGCGAGTGGACGGCGCAGTACATTGCGCTGCGCGCGATTCGCGAGGTGGATGCGTTTCCGTCGTCGGATGTGGGGTTGCTGCGCGGTGCGGCGAGGGTGTTGGGTTCGGCGGAGACGCCGAAGACGTTGCTGAGCCGGGCGGAGAGGTGGCGTCCGTGGCGTGCGTATGCGGCGCAGCATCTTTGGGCCGCTGATGGAGCGCCGGTGCAATGAGAGACGTTGAGTAAAGGAGACGAGTTATGGGACTGTCGTATAAGTTGATGGATTCGCCTGTAGGAAAGCTGAAGCTGGTGGCGAGTGAGAAGGGACTGGTCGCGGTTCTATGGCAGAACGACACGCCGGAGCGTGTGCCACTGAAGGAGATGACGGAGGATCCGAAGCAGAAGGTGCTCGTGGAGACGGAGCGGCAGCTTAAGGAGTACTTCGCGGAGAAGCGGAGGTCGTTTGAGCTTCCTCTGGATATGCGAGGGACGCAATTCCAGAAGAACGTGTGGGAGGAGCTGCTGGCGATTCCGTTTGGCGAGACTCGGAGCTATGGGGAACTGGCGAAGAAGCTGGGCAATCCTACAGCGAGTCGGGCGGTGGGAGCTGCGAATGGGAGAAATCCGATCTCGATTGTGGTGCCTTGCCATCGCGTGATTGGAGCTTCGGGGAAGCTGACGGGGTTTGCAGGCGGGCTGGATGTGAAGGCGCGGCTGCTGGAGATTGAAGGCGCGGAGAAGAAGCTGTTCGCTTGATCGCAAGGATAAAGTGCAAAGGCCGGTCGAAGAGACCGGCCTTTGCTTTGAAGTTTGCGAGTTTACTTGAGGCGGGAGCCGGGGGCGATGTCGTCAGAGTCGGCGAAGGTGGCGAGGATGGGTTTGCCGTTTTCGCCGTGCGAGGCGGCGAGGAGCATGCCGTGGGACTCGAGGCCGCGCATCTTGCGGGGGGCGAGGTTGGCGATGACGATGATGCGGCGGCCGATGAGTTCTTCGGGGGTGTACCACTCGGCGATGCCGGAGAGGATCTGGCGGCGTTCTCGTAGCCGAGGTCGACTTCGAGGCGGAGGAGCTTGTCGGCCTTGGGGATGCGCTCGGCGACGAGGACCTTGGCGACGCGGAGGTCGATCTTGACGAAGTCGTCGATGGCGATCTGCGGGTGTCGGGTCTGGCGGCGGCTGTCGGTGGCGAAGACGCCGGAGGCGGGAGCTTCGGTGTGGGGCGCGGGAGGCCTTGAGCAGTTCGGCGGTGGGAGCGGAGGACGCGCCGACGTGCGCGCCGGGGTTGTCGTCGGGGAGCGCGCTGGTGCGCGGTGCGGCGCCGGGGTGCGTTGGGTCGGCGGGCGCGGCGGTGGTGTGGCTGGTCTTCTCGTCGACGAGCTTGGATGGTGTTGGGCTGCGGTGGGGTTTTCTGCGTCGGTCATGAGTTGGATGAGTTCCTTGGGTGCGCGGGGGAAGATGGGGCCGAGGGAGCCGAGTTTTGTGCCGGGCTTAGGCCTCCCCATTGCGAGGTTGTTGAGTTCGCCGTTCGCGCGGCGACTTCGATGTCTCCGAGGCCAAGTTGCTCCCAGACCTTTGCTGTTGAGTAGGGGAGGATGGGGTAGAGGAGAGCGGTGATGATGCGGATTGATTCGGCGGTGGTGGAGAGGATGGCGCGGAGATCCTGTCTCGCTGCGGGGTCGTCGGACTTGGCGAGCTTCCACGGAGCGCCGAAGGAGAAGAAGCCGTCGACCTCGGTGATGTAGGCAGCAGATGTTGGTAAGGATGCGCGTGAAGCGCAGAGCGGCGAAGTCGTCTGCGACAGAGTCGATGAGCGCGACGGACGGAGCCCGCGAGCTTGTTGGCCATCTCTGCGAGAGCATCGCTGGCTGGTGTCGTGAGGCCGGGGTGTGCGCCTTCGAGATTCTTCTCGATCATCGTCAGCGTGCGGCTGACGAGGTTGCCGTAGCCGTTGGCGAGGTCGGAGTTGTAGCGCTGGACGAGGGCGTCGAAGGAGAAGCTGCCGTCCTGGCCGAAGGGGATCTCGCGGAGGAGGAAGTAGCGGAGGACGTCGGAGGCGAAGAGGTCCTGCTCGTGTTTCCAGTACTCGTCGCTGAGCGGAGCGCCGGGCCAGTCGATGGGCTTGGGCTTGAGGCTGCCGAAGGCGTCGAGGATGGTCTCGGTGCGGACGATGTTGCCGCGGGACTTGGACATCTTCGACTCTTCGAAGAGGAGCCAGCCGTGGGCCTGTACTTTCTTTGGCAGCGGGAGGCCGGCGGCGAGCAGGAAGGCGGGCCAGTAGACGCAGTGGAAGCGGATGATCTCTTTGCCGACGAGGTGGAGGTCGGCGGGCCAGAACTTTTCGAACTTGCGCTTGCTGTGCGGGGTCGTCGCTGCCGTAGCCTACGGCGGTCATGTAGTTGGCGAGGGCGTCGAGCCAGACGTAGATGACGTGCTTCTTTTGCGTTTGCTGGCGGCGGGCTCGGGGACGGGGATGCCCCAGTCGAACGAGCTGCGGGAGATGGAGAGGTCTTTGAGGGCTCCGGGGACGTAAGGGGTGCCCTTAGCGGAGAGCTTCGTTTCGGCGCCGTTGTTGACGTCGCCGCGGAGGAAGCTGAGGACTTCGTTGCGTCGGGCTTCGGGTTCGATGCAGAACTCGCCGGACTCGATGAGGTCGATGAGCTGGGCCTGGAAGGCGGAGAGGCGGAAGTAGAAGTTCTCTTCGGTGACGGTCTCGGTGGGCTTGCCGTCGGGGCCGATGGTGCCGGGGGGGCCTTCGACGAACATCTCCTCGCCGACGGAGTACTGGCCGGTGTAGGTGTCGAGGTAGATGTGGCCGCGCTCGTAGAGCTCGGTTGAAGAGCTTCTGGACGCCGTGGATGTGGCGGGGCTCGGTGGTGCGGATGTAGTCGTTGTAGGTGATGCCCATGCGCTCCCAGAGGGCGCGGAACTGGCGGAGACCTCGTCGGTGAACTGCTGCGGGGTGATTCCGGCGGCCTGCGGCGGAGCGCTGGACCTTCTGGCCGTGCTCGTCGGTGCCGGTGAGGAACCAGACGTTGTCGTCGCCGAGGAGGGGCGCTGGCGGCGGGCGATGACGTCGGCCGCAATGGTGGTGTAGGCGTGGCCGATGTGCGGGCGCGCGTTGACGTAGTAGATCGGGGTGGTGAGGTAGAACTTTTTCGCTGTGTCAGACATGGGGCGGTAAAGGCCAGTTTAGCAGGGTGAGCGCTTCGAAGCAGTCGCGGTAGAGAAGCGGGTTTCTCCACTGCGCGGCTGTGCCGCTTCGGTCGAAATGACAGAGTTTGTGGGTGAGGTTGAAGAGGGCCGATCGCACTTCGCGATTGCAAAAGCAAATGCAGGGGCAAAAGCAAATACGGGGATTCTTCGCCTGCGGCTCAGAATGACGCCTCAAGGGTCTAGGACGAGCTGCGGAGTTAAGATGCGGCGGAGGTCTTGGTCTCGGAGTGAATGTCGTCTTCGTCCTCGACAGCAGATGGGGCGATGTCGGATTCGGCGGCCTGTGCGGTGCGGGCGAGGTTGAGGTGCTGCTCCATGGTCTGGCGGGCGTGGGCGGGGTTGTGGGAGCGGATGGCGCGGTAGATCTCGCGGTGCATCTCGGCGGACTCTTTGAGGTCCTGGGCGTTCTGGACGGTTTTGGAGCGGTAGTCGTAGAGGTTGGCGGTGATGGTCTCCATGAGGGCGCCGAGGATGGGGTTGCCGGCGGCGCGGGCGATGGTGCGGTGGAAGCGCACGTCGTGGATGAGGTACTCCTGCGGGTCGTCGAGGGAGGCGTACATCTCGGCGACCTCTTCGGCGAGTTCGGCGATGTGCTCGTCGGTGGCGCGCTCGGCGGCGAGGGCGGCGACGGAGGATTCGAGGACGAGGCGGGCCTCGAACATCTGCCAGGGAAGGAAGCCGTGGAGGGCTCCGAGGACGGAGAGGGAGCTGGAGTCGAGCGCGGGCGGGCCGGAGGAGACGAAGGTTCCGGCGCCGTGGCGGCTCTTGAGGACGCCCATGGCGGAGAGGAAGCCGATGCCGGCGCGGAGGCTGGAGCGGCTGATCTTGAGCTTGCGGGCGAGCTCGCGCTCGGGCGGGAGGCGGTCGCCGGGTTTGACCTCGCCGCTGGCGATGAGGGAGCGGACGTGCTCGACGACCTGCATGGTGAGCTGGCTGTGACGGAGTTGCGTCGTCGTGCAATCTTGTCGTGGGCCTCTTTTTTCACGCCGTAAATAGCTCCTTGCCAGGATTCGAGAAGGGTAACACGTGATGCTGAGCGTTTGCGACTCAGAGCTGGCGTCGTCCTGCGCTGGTGAAGGCGCAGGACAACGTTGAATCGTCAGGCGGCGAGTTCTGCAGTTCGAGTCAGGCCGAGACGCGGAACCAGGAGCTGGAAGATGGCGAGCGCAACGACGTAGGCACATGCGGCCATGGTGAAGACGAGCATGGATGCAGCGAGAGGTTGTGCTTGACGATCCAGGTGAAGGCCGCTCCGCCGAGCTGCTCCGGCTGCGCCGCCGATGCCGACGACGGTGGAGACGGCGGTGGAGGGGAACATGTCGGCAGGGGTGGAGAAGAGGTTGGCGCTGACCAGCCCTGATGGGCGGCGGCGGCGAGCGCGATGAGCAGCGTGGCGGGCCAGGCGTTGGTGGGGAAGAGCGTGCTCATGTGGGGAACGAAGACGACGGGAAGGACGCAGAGAGCGCAGTGACGAGCATGGCGAACTTGCGTCCGTTGTTGACGAGTGCCGCGCTTCATGAGCCAGCCGGAGAGCGATCCGCCGAAGATGGAGCCGACGGAGGAGACGAGGTAGACGGTGACGATGTACCAGTAGGCGTCGGCGAGGTGAGAGGCCGTAGTTGCGGTTGAGGAACTGGGGGAGATAGAAGAGATAGAACCACCAGACGCCGTCGGTGAGGCCTTTGCCGATGGCGAAGGCGTAGAGTGCCGCGGATGGCTGCAGGATGATGCTGTAGAGCGGGCTTGCCTGCGGTGACGGGCGCGAGGTTGCTGCTGGGTCTGGGTGGATCCGCGGCGGAGCTTGTTGTAGGGGAAGAGCGAGCCAGAGGACGAGCCAGATGATGCCGAGCGAGCCGGTGGTGATGAAGGCGGCGCTGCCAGCCGTAGCGGGCGGTGACGAAGGCGATGAGGAGCGGGAGCGATGAAGGCGGAGGCGTTGGAGCCGGAGTTGAAGAGGCCGACGGCCTTGGCGCGCTCTTCGGTGGGGAACCACTCGCTGATGGCCTTGATGGCGGCGGGGAAGTTGCCGGATTCGCCGAGGCCGAGGAAGACGCGGGCGATGCAGAAGCCGGCGACGGAGGTGACGAGCGAGTGGCTCATGGAGGACAGCGCCCAGATGCCGATGGCGAGGGCATAGCCGGTCTTGGTGCCGAGCTTGTCGATGATGCGGCCGGCGAAGAGGAAGCCGACGCCGTAGGCGATCTGGAAGATAGATGAGGACGTTGCCGAAGTTGTTGTCGAAGACGGGCTGGTGGAACTTGTCGGCGAGAAGATCCCAGCCCATGAAGGGAGCGTTGTGGAGCAGCGGCTCGATGAAGGCGAAGACCGAGCGGTCCATGTAGTTGATGGTGGTGGCGGGAAGAGCAGGACGCAGACGAACCAGCGGATGTTGGATTTATCCGGGGCTGAGGTGGTAAAGCCCGAGTCGGGCAGGCTGGCAGGCTTAGTCGACATGAGAGCAAGAGCTCCGGCGGCAATGCTGGTCAGGACCATTGCTGGATTAGGGCCGGCATCGGCCGTTGGAGTGGATGAGTACGTGTCGTGGATGAGGATAGCTGTTGGAAGGTGAGGTGTGTCAAGCGTATTGGTACGGAGGAACCATGGAAGTGGTCGGGCCACTTATTGCGTGAGCACGCTTTGGCGAGATAGGCTGCTTCCGTCGTGCATGGAGCGTTCTCGATGAGACGTAGATGGCTGGCGGTTGCAGCGTTGATGACGTGCGGAATGCAGGTCTGGGCGTCGGGAAAGAAGACGTTTCGCGTGGCGGCGAAGGGCGGGAGCTTTACGACGATTCAGGCGGCGGTGGCGGCTGCTCCGGAGAGTGGAGCGGTGATACGCATTGCGCCGGGGACGTATCGCGAGGTGGTGCATGTGGATAAGCCAGGGATCGAGTTTCGCGGTGAGGGGAACGATCCGGCGAAGGTGGTGCTGGTGTACGGGAACAGCGCGGCGTCGACGTGCGGGACGAGGTGCTCGGCGACGCTGTTTGTGACTGGGAAGGATTTTTTTGCGGGGAACATGACGATCCGAACGACTACAGCAAGACGAGCGATGTGCCGTCGCAGGCGGTGGCGGTTTCGGTGCGGGCGGATCGCGCGGTGTTTCGCAAGGTGCGGCTGCTGGGGGCGCAGGACACGCTATATGCCTCGAGCATGGGGTGCATGAATGGAGCGGAGCCGGGAAAAGATTGCGTGACGGGACGGCAGTACTACTCGGACTGCTACATCGAGGGGCATGTGGATTTCATCTTCGGCGATGCGAAGGCAGTGTTTGAGAACTGCGAGATTCGCAGCATTGCACATGAGGAAGGTTCGTTCGTGACAGCGCAGAGCAACACGCGGCCAAACCAGGATGCGGGATACGTGTTCGACCACTGCAGATTGACGGCGGATGCGGGAGCGGGACCGGTATACCTGGGGCGACCGTGGCGCGACTACTCGACGGTGATCTTCATGAACACTGTGATGGGAGCGCACATTGTTCCGGAGGGATGGTCGGATTGGAAGGGGGCGCCTGCGCCTCGGCTGCCGATGGCGACGTACGCGGAGTTCAATTCCACCGGGCCGGGAGCGAATGCGGACGCGCGTGAGCCGATGTCGAGGCAGCTTTCGGCGGCGGAGGCGAAGCAGTATGAGGCGAAGACATATCTGAAGGGGTCGGACGGTTGGGACCCGACCCGTATTCATTGAGGCTGGGATTGGCTAGGGCGCGACAAGCCAGTCGTACTGTTCGTCGGTGAGAGGCACAACGGAGAGGCGGAACTGACGAAACATGATGGAGCCGTGGAAGACGCTGGCTTCGCGAATCTCGGCGAGAGGCTTCTCGCGCTTCAGGCGTTTGACGGGAGCGATGCGCACAAGCGGGTTCTTCGGGTCGGTGGCATCGACGGAGACGACCTTGGCAGTACCGATGGCGGCCTTGCCGATGGTGGAGTGGTAGATGACGAGCTTCTCGCCCTTCTTCATGTTGCGCAGGGTCATAAGTGCCTGAGGATTGGAGATGCCGTCCCAGGTGGTCTCGCCATCGCGGAGAAGATCGTCGTAGGAGTATTTGTTTGGTTCGGTCTTGAGCAGGTAGGGCATAGAGACAGGGTATCGAAAGACGTTGGTTCGTGGTTAGCGATTAGAGGGATCAGCCGCCCAGGTCGATGAGACTGACCGCAGGGAGCGGTCGGCCGAGGAAGGCGGAGCCGAGACGCTGGAATTTTTCGATGGAGTCGGTGGCGTAGAAGGCACAGTCGGGGTTGGTGGGTGAGTGCGGCGTCTCGACGCGGAGGAGCGACGCGACTGCGCCGGCGGTGGCGTCGGCGGAGTCGATGATGCGCATGGGGTGGCGCATGTTGCGAAGCGTGGTCTCGATGAGGGCCTTGAGAAGAGGGTAGTGGGTGCAGCCGAGCAGCAGGGTGGAGGCATCGGGAGCCTGGGCGAGGGCTTCGAGCAGATAGATGTGCAGGACTTCGAGGGTGACGGCGGTTGCGCGGGTTCGTTGAGCCAGCCTTCTTCGACGAGAGGGACGAGGAGGGGGCAGGCTTTTTCGGTGGCTCGGAGGCCGAGGGCGTTGAGGGCGCGGGTGTAGGCGTCTGATTGGGTTGTGGCGGCGGTGGCGAGGACGAGGACGTGTGGGATGCGAGGGTTGGTGGCGCTTCAGGCGAAATGCGGGGCTTCCTCGCCATGGACTCGCTTTGCTCGCTCAGGGTCGGAATGACACTTGCCATTTGAGGTGAAGAGGCTGAAGGGCGGCTTCGGCTCCGGGTTGGATGACTCCGATGACGGGGATGGGCAGCGCGGCTTGATGTCGTCGAGGGCTAGGGCGGTGGCGGTGTTGCAGGCGATGACTAGAAGGTCGGCGCCCTGGTCGGGGAGGAAGCTTAGCGCTGGAGACGGCGTAGCGGGCGATGGTGTCGCGGGACTTGGAGCCGTAGGGGAGGCGGGCGGTGTCGCCGAGGTAGACGTAACGGGCGTCAGGGATGAGGGGCAGCAGGGCGCGGAGAACCGTGAGGCCGCCGAAGCCGGAGTCGAAGACGCCGATGGTTTTCATGGCTGAGTGGCGGCCTCGCTCGGGGCCATCGCATGAGTGGTGGTGTCGGTGAGGGGATAGGTGCGCGAGGAGGCTGGCGTGGCCGGCGAGGGTATCGTGGGGCTGGCCGTCGACGAGGAAGCGGACCTCGGAGACGTCGGGAAGTGCGGCGTGTAGCGTGCCAATGATGGAGTTGAGGGTGAGGAGTTCGGCTTCGACGCCGGAGGGATGATTGTCGACGAAGGAACTGCGCAGGTTGACGACAGCTATGCGGCCTTTGCCGGGGTCAGTGGGATTGGGCAGAAGGAAGACGTCGTCGACGGCGGAGCCACTCTGGATGGGATGGGCGGAGCCGGGAAGAGCATACTGGGCGAGCAGATGTTCGAGCAGCGCGCGGGCGCGAAGGCCGGGATCCTGGGGAAGCGCGACCTGGGCGGTGGTGGCTGAAATGGATGCGTCGGCGTCCGAGGCGAGGTAGAGCGTGACGTCCTCAGTGGCTGCGCCGGTTGGAGCGGCGATGGGCGTGGCGTTGTTGAGGGCGACGAGGCGTTTGTGTGCCTGCTGGCAGCCGCGAAGAAGGAATGCTCCCATGAGCAGGATGCTGCTCACGAGGCTCCAGAAGAGGATGCGCTGGTAACGGGGGATCATTTCGGCGCTCCTGGAGTGCTGGTTGAAGGAGCGGGAGCGGCAGTTGTCGGAGCAGGCCTGGGTGCAGGCGGAGGCGGTGCCGGGATTGCGGCAGGTGGCGGCGCGTTGTGTGTCCGGAAGGATGCGAGTGCAGAGGCGATGGCCTCGGCGATGTGCTGCTGGTAGGCGGCGTCGGTGACCGGAGTGTTGGATGACGGAGCAAGCTCGATGGCGACAGCGGGGCAGATGAGGTTGTCGATGGGGGGGACGGATGCACGGAGTAAGACGACGGGCAGGTGAGCGCTCTGGAGCGCAAGGCCGATCTCGTTGGCGAGGCGAAGGCTCATGGGCAGCGTCGCCGACTGGGCGGTGTGCCACGGGAGAGCGCGTTGAGGGGTGGCGTCGTCGAGTGGAGTAAGCGCAGAAGAGGCGATGTGGATGCCGGAGCCGGTTGAAGTGGCGTGGAGAAGGATGCAGGCCAGTGGGCGGACGTGGTTGGCGGTTCCGGCACGCTGATCGGCAGGGAGGTCGGCGGGAGGGTCGGCGTCTCGGGTGGAGACGACGGTGAATCCCTGGGCAGCGATGATCGGCCGGAGGCGTTGAGCGAAGGAGAGGGTGACACTCTTTTCGGTTGCATTATCAGGCAGGTGGGCGCCGGTGTCGGAGCCGCCATGCGCGGGGTCGAGGAGGATGAGGTTTCGGTAAAAGGCGGGGAGCGTTCGGGGGGAGCGGGTGACGTTGGTTGGGGTGCAGCTTGTGTTGGAGCTGTAGCTGTCGATGGGGCGGGAGCCGCAGGGGTCTGTGCCCTGGAGGAAGACAGGGCCGCGAGAAAAAGAAGTGATGCGGCGAGTGTGTTTGGAGAAGGGCGCTGGATCACGGTATCCGAAGGTAGTCGCTTGATTGTAATAGCCTCACATCGCTTGAGGTAATTGTTCCGCGGAGAGTATTAGCTATTCAACAAGCTTGTTATTCAGCCAGCGGCGGCCGTGCATGTCGAGCCACTCGCCATCCGGTTCACCGGGACGCGGTTCGGAGCCGAAGCGAAGCACATTGCCGTCGAGATCTTCGACCTGCATCTCGAGTGCCCACGAGTAGTTTGTAGGTGGGTGGCGGATCTTTGCGCCGGACGCTTTGTACTCCTCGTGGAGAGCTTCGACATTCTTGCCGTCGATCCAGACCCATGAGCCGAGATGGCCCTGACAGCCTTCGCAGAGAAACAGGTGAGCCTTGCCGCGAGAGACTGAGATGAAGGTGCCTTCGTACTCGAAATCGACCTCAAAGCCAAGAGCGTGAACGTAGTAGTCGCGACTGGCGTCGGCATTGCTGATGCGCAAAACGGGAGTGGCGCCGCCGAATTGGATCCGAGATGGAGTGGGATCGGGCATAGATCAGTCAGGGCGTAGATGGCGAGGCCGCTGAGGAGCTTGGGGTAGAAGTCGGTGGACTTCTGCGGCATGACGTCGCCGGCGAGGGAGACATCCTTGAGCTGGTCGAGCGTGATGGGCTTGATGAGGAAGGCGATGTTGGCGTCGCCCTCTGTGACCATGGCGACGGCTTCGTCGGCTTCGCGGATGTAGCTGGACGTTGCCGAGGCGGGTGATGGTCTCCTGGTCGAGGCCGAGGAGCTTGTCGAGGACGATGCGGTGGAGCTGGACGACGTCGAGCTGGCGCTGGCGGGCGGGGAGCTCTTTGAGCTGGGCCGCGATGACGTCGGGCTTGGCGGTGAGGAGGTAGTTGCCGTCGCTGGTGGCGGCGATGAAGGCGGTTCTCGTTGTCTCGTTGAGGATGGCTGATAGTCGGGCGAGTCGAGTTCCTTGATGTCGAAGAATGCGCTGGCTTTGGTGATGAAGTCGGGCGAGGAGAAGTTTTCGAGGCCGTGGACGACGCGGTGGGTGGGCAGGATGGTGATGCCGGGGGCGTCCATGTTGACGAAGGTCATCATCATGGCGGCTTCGGGGAAGGCTGGCGCGGGCAGGTGGCCGGTGGCGAGCTTTTCGTCGGGATCGACGCGGCTGGTTGAGCGGGAGCTTGAGTTGGGCGGAGCGCTCCTTGGCGTAGGCGACAGAGGTCTCGTAGCGGTGGTGGCCGTCGGCGATGATGAGCTTTTTGTCGGCCATGGCGGTGACGATGAGGTTGATGAGGTGGGTCGGTGAGCTTCCAGACCTGTGGACGACGCCGTACTCGTCGGTGATGGCGAGGTCGGCGGGGTTGTCGTCGAAACCGTTGGGGCCTCTGGCACCGAAGATGAGCTTTTCGGCGGTGAAGGCGGGGTCGGAGTAGAGCATGTAGATCTGCTCGCAGTAGGCGCGGGTGGCCTTGAAGAGGGCTCAGGCGGTCGGACTTGTGCTTGGGGAAGGTCTGCTCGTGGCGGTAGACGACCTTGTCGGCGTAGTCGTAGAGGTGGCCGAGGGCGATGAAGCCGCGGCGCTCGCGGATTTCGTTGGTGTGGGGGACGGTGTAGGTCTGGGAGTAGCCGTAGAGGGCGGGCTCGGATTCTTCGGCGAGGATGTGCTCGCTGCGCCAGGCGCGCAGGGTGTCGGCGGCGCGGGTGTAGACGTTTGCTCGCTGCAGTCTGGTGTCGGTCGCGGGAACGTGCTTGCCGAGGATGACGCGGATGAGGTTGTAGGGGCTGGCCTCGTAGTAGCGCTCCTGCATGGCGGGGGTGATCTTGTCGTAGGGCTGGGTGACGACGTCTTCCATGTTGACGCGGGACGGGGTCGTAGCGGAGGGCGCGGAAGGGATAGATGCGGGCCATGCGGTTCCAGAATCTCCGAGGCAGAGGTTATGAGGGATTGTACGGTGTGGGTGTGACGGCGCTCTGAAACGTGGTGGGTGGGGGTGTTTGCAAAAGGATGACAAATGTGGCGGAGACAGCGTCTATTCTTTAGGCAACAGGGAGTTTTGGCCGGATTCGGTGTATAGTCTGCGGACGGAGATTCAATGTCCTGACCGGCCGTTGTTTAGCTTCCCCAGCCGGTTTCCGAGAGATGGACCGGGGTAGTCAGCCGGTTTTGCAAGACAGGGTCGCGGAGATGACCAGGCCATGCAGGATGCGAGTACGGGTCGAAAGTGTTGTTTGAACGGTTGGGACGCTGTCCTGCGTATGAGTGGCAGGATGGCGGCGGCGATGGCGTGGGTGACGCTGGCCGTTGTAATGATGACTGCGCTGGGAGCCGGGGTGGCGCGAGCGCAGGAGAATCCGCTGGGCGATGTGCATACACAGCCTCCGCCTCCGCCGCCGAAGACGCCTGAAGAGCGCAAGCCGGTTGTTGAAGGCGGCAGATAACGTCGCGGCGAGCGGCAACCTCGCGGCGGGATGCTCGGCTTCGAGTCGATGTGAACCTGGTGCTGGTTCCGGCGACCGTGACCGACCCGATGAACCGGCTGGTGACGGGGCTTGAGAAGGAAAATTTCGAGATCTACGACAACAACATCGGGCAGGTGATCAAGAGCTTCTCGACGGAAGATGCGCCGGTGACGATTGGGATCGTCTTCGACCTGAGCGGAAGCATGAACTCGAAGTTTCAGCGGGCGCGCAAGGCGTTGAGCGAGTTTCTGCGCACGTCGAATCCGCTGGATGAGTTTTTTGTCGTTGGCTTCAACGACCGGCCTGCGGTGATTGTGGACTACACCTCGGACGTGGATGACGTTGAGGCGCGCATGGTGATGCTGAAGCCGGAGAACCGGACTGCGCTGATCGACGCGATGTATCTGGCGATGAACAAGCTGAGCGACGGCGAAGTATGAGCGCAAGGCGCTGCTGATCATCTCGGACGGTGGCGATAACCGGAGCCGTTACACCGAGGGCGAACTGCGGCGGGCGGTGCGTGAGAGCGACGTGCAGATCTACTCGATCGGAATCTTCGATCAGTATGCGCCGACGCAGGAGGAGCAGCTTGGGCCGATTCTGCTGACCGATATCTGCGAGATGACGGGTGGGCGGATGTTCCGGGTACGGCGATATTGCGGATCTGGGCGACATTGCGACTCGCATCAGCGCGGAACTGCGCAACGAATACGTGATCGGGTACAGGCCGTCAGAGGTGAAGAAGGATGGCAACTGGCGTAAATTGAAGATACGACTGGTGCCGCCGCCGGGACTTCCTCCGCTGACGGTACACAATCGCCAGGGGTACTATGCACCTTCGCAGTAGAGTTCTGCCGTGGGTGGTTGCGGCGGCGGTGTTGCTGGCACGATCAGAGACAGCAGGCGGATGGGACGGTCAGACAGGTCCCAACGCAAACGCACCGCAGGCCACTCCGCAGCAATCCGGACAGCCCGCAGTGGTGACCCAGCCGTCGCTGACGGTGGACCGCGATCCTGTGGCTTCGCCTGACCCGGATACGCCGGCGGCTGCGAGCACCAGTGCGGCAGCGCGGCGGAGGCGGCGCGGCAGGGACAGATTGAGCGCGAGGGCGGAAAGTACACGCTGCGCGCACGATGCGTATGAGGTGCGGCTGAACGCGACGGTGCTCGACTCGGAGTGGCCGGTCGATTCAGACGCTCGGCAAGGATGACTTTCACGTCTACGAGGACGGCGTTCCGCAGACGATCAACTCGTTCCGGCATGAGGATCTGCCGGTTTCGCTGGGGATCCTGATCGACAGCTCGGGGTCGATGTACGACAAGCGCGCGGCGGTGGAGCAGGCGGCGCTGGACTTTGATCAAGCTGTCGAACCAGGAGGACGAGGCGTTTCGTGGTGGACTTCTCGTGGGAGGCGTTCATCGATCAGGATTTCACGAACAGATATCGACAAGCTGCAGCAGGGACTGGGCGTACATCAAGTCGAGCGGCGGAACGGCGATCTACGACGCGCTGGTGGCTTCGGCGGACTATCTGAGCAAGAACGCGAAGCATCCGAAGCAGGTGCTGCTGGTGGTGACGGACGGCGAGGACAATGCTTCGAGCGGCGACGCTGGAGCAGACGATCCGCAGGATTCAGGATCTCGATGGTCCGGTGATCTATTCGTGGGGTTGCTGTTTGGGGAGGATACGGACAAGCGCGAGTCGCGCCATGCAAAGCGAGTGCTGGAGACGCTGAGCGAGCAGACGGGCGGAGCAGCATATTTTCCGAGGTCGCTGAAGGAAGTGGATGCGATTGCGGCGGAGGTGGCGCAGGATATCCGGACGCAGTACACGATCGCGTATCACTCGACGAAGTCGCCGACGCTGGGCGGCTATCGCAGGTTCATGTGGAGGCGAAGGCGAAGAGCATGGGCAAGTTGTCGGTGCGGACGCGGACGGGTTACTATCCGCGGGTGACGCCCGATGCCAATAAGGGCGGCGAGGCGGCGCTGAATACCCAAGGAGCAAAAGACGCGGCAACGCGGCCCTGAGGATGCGCAAAGCAAAGACGATTACAGATTTGGTGGGGCAGACGCCGATGGTGCGTCTTGCGCGCTTGAACCGGCGGCCGGCGCGGAGATCTGGGCGAAGCTGGAGTATCTGAATCCGGGCGGAAGCGTGAAGGACCGCGCTGCGCTGGGGATCGTGCTGGATGCGGAGCGGCGCGGCGTGCTGCGGCCGGGAGGTCCACGATCGTGGAGGCGACGGCGGGAAATACGGGAGTTGGGCTGGCGCTGATCGGGGTGAATCGCGGGTACAAGGTGATGCTGTATGTGCCGGAGCAGTTTGCGGAGGAGAAGTGCATTCTGATGCGGGGGCTGGGCGCGACGGTGGTGCGGACGCCGGAGGCTGAAGGAATGGCGGGGGCGATTCGGCGGGCACTGGAGTTTGAGACGCGAGACGCCGAGGCGCGTTTGCTGCGCTGCAGTTTGAGAATCCGGCGAATCCTGACTTCCATGAGCAGACGACTGCGGTTGAGATCTGGGAGCAGATGGAGGGCCGCGTGGATGCGTGGGTTTCGGGGATTGGATCGGCGGGAACGTTTACTGGTGTCTCGCGGTTTTTGAAGAAGACAGCGTGAACGAGATTTCTGACGTGGCGGTTGAGCCGCAGGGAAGCGTGCTGCAGGGCGGCGAGCCGGGGCAGCATAAGGTGGAGGGGATTGGCGTTTCGTTTATTCCGGCGACGTTTGATCGAAGCGTGTGCGATCGGGTGATCAAGGTGATGGATGCTCCGGCGTTTGAGATGGTGAAGCGGCTGGCTTCGGAGGAGGGTGTGTTTGCGGGATCGAGCGCGGGCGCGATGGTTTGTGCGGCGGTTGAAGTTGCTAGGGAATTGGGAGCGGGGAAGAGAGTGGTGACGGTGATTCCGGATTCGGCGGAGCGGTATTTGTCGAAGGGTTTACTGACTTAGAGATTGTGGCGCTTTGAGCGAAATGCGGGGTTCCTCGCTTCGCTCGGAATGACACCGTTGAAAGAGGCGATGAGTGAAGCAAGCTGAGAAGAAGCATGGTTTTGCGACGCGGGCGATTCATGATGGGCAGGAGCCGGACGAGTTGACTGGTGCGGTGAATGTGCCGATCTATCTGACGTCGACGTATCAGCAGGAGGCGATCGGGAAGAACAAGGGGCATGAGTATGCGCGGCTGACGAATCCGACTCGGGATGCGCTGGAGGAGAGTCTTTGCTCGCTTGAGGGTGGAACGAGCGCGCATGTGTTTGGTTCGGGCATGGCTGCGATTACGGCGATGCTGCACGATGATGAAGTCGGGCGACCACGTTGTGTGCTCGGACAACGTTTACGGCGGGACGCAGCGGGTCTTCGACAAGGTGCTGGCGAACTATGGGTTGACGTTTACGTACGTTGACACGAGTGTTGCGGAGAATGTGGCGGCGGCGATTCGTCCGGAGACGAAGCTGGTGCACATCGAGACGCCGACGAATCCGATGATGGCGATCACGGATATTCGTGCGGTCGCGAATATCTGTCATGCGAAGGGCGTGGAGCTGAGCGTGGACAACACGTTTCTGTCGCCTTATCTGCAGCAGCCGATCGCGCTGGGTGCGGATATCGTGATGCACTCGACGACGAAGTTTCTGAACGGGCACTCGGATGGGCTGGGCGGCGTTCTGGTTTGTACGAAGCCGGAGCAGGCGGAGACGATTTCGGTTTGTGCAGAAGTGCACGGGCGGGATTCTGTCGCCGTTTGAGAGTTATCTGCTGCTGCGCGGGGTGAAGACGCTTGCGGTGCGGATGAAGCAGCATGATGCGAATGGGCGGGCTGGTGGCGGAGTTTCTGGCCGGCCACAAGGCGGTGAAGAAGGTCTTCTATCCGGGGCTGCTGGATCATCCGCAGCATGAGCTGGCGAAGCGGCAGCAGACGGGGTTCGGGTCGATGATCTCGATTGAGCTGGGGTCGCTGGAGCGGGCGAATGCGTTTGCTCAGCGGCTGAAGCTCGGGTTTCTGGCGGAGTCGCTGGGCGGGGTGGAGACGCTGATCTGTCATCCGGCGACGATGACTCATGCGGCGGTGGGAGCGGAGGGCCGGGCGAAGCTGGGGATCACGGACGGGCTGATGCGGATCTCGGTGGGGATCGAGGATGTGGAGGATATCATCGCGGATCTGGATCAGGCGCTGGGTGGGTGACCCCCTCCCCTCCCTATTCTTTTCGTGCAAGACGTTGATTATTTTGGGTTTATCGATGAATCGATTCTGTAAGATTCTGATAGCAGATGGGTAAAGTATCAAAATATAGAAAACAAACGGGTTAGTGGTCTAACAATGCCCCCTGAGATACCGGGGGCGTTTTGTTTTCTATGTATGAATCAAGTCTAGCAAAGTGGAGGTAATTAATCGGCACTTCGGACGGGTTGGCTAAGAGTTCTGTTTTGTGTTGCTTGCGCAGGTTTTACGGGTCCTAAGGGCTTGACAAGTTATCTGGCTGTGGGCTGCATCTGCGGCTTCTTCCAGGTTCCGTCGAGAACGGCTTCACCGGGGAGGTAGACACGGAAGACCGCGTAAAACGGTCCGTCGGGTGCGGGGAGCCAGTTGGGTTGTTTGGCTGGGCCGGGGTTGGTGTTGGAGATGTAGAGGGTGAGGGAGCCGTCGGGGGCGTACTTGTAGGACTTGAGCGTGGTGGAGTTGAGGAGGTAGCGCTTGAGCGGGTTGGCGACGAGGAGCTGTGTCTTGCCGTCGTACATGGTGAGGGACCAGAAGGCCTTGGTGGGCGGGAGGTCGCCTTTAGCGAAGTGGAGTTCGTAGCTGGACTTTGAGGCGTCGAGGGGCTGGTGGTTGGCGTCGACGAAGTAGCCGAAGTAGAGGGCGTCCTGTTTCGAGTTGCCGTAGAGGCCGAGCTTGGCTCCGGCGTAGCGGTAGAGATAGTTGTCCTTGAGGAAGTCCCGGGTGCCGAACATCTCTCCGCTGGAGATCTGGTCGGTGTTGATCTTCTTCATGACGGTGTCGAGGTCGGCCTGCGAGTCCTTGATGCCGTCGTTGATGGCCTGCTGGATCTCGGGGGAGAACTTGGTGATGTCGAAGGTCTGTCCGGGGCCGATGTTGAGTTTGGCGAAGCGGGCGAGGAGAGCGCTCTCAGAGGGATTGGGCGGGCAGAACTGGAAGAGGAAGTTGACGGTGGGGAAGATGTCGGGTGAGGGTGCGGCGGCGATGTCAGCCGGTTTGGGCCAGTTGACGGCGGGAGCGGCGGCTGGTGCGGGCTGCTTGAGAAATGTGCTCAGCGGCTGGGCGCTGTAACCGGATTGAATCTTGTTGACCTTGGGAAGATCAGCAGGATTGAAGAGCTGAGTGCGGAAGAGAAGGTACGCGAACTGAGTCTCGGTGCGGATGACGTCTTTGACGCCGGAGGGTTTGTCGCCACTCCACCCGGGGCCAGCGATGAGGAACGTTCCGCCGTCGTTGCCGTAGGCGCGGGTGCCGAGGTAGGCGAAGTTGTAGGTGTAGAGATCGATCATCTGGCCGGTGTAGTAGCGGTTGGGCTCGATCTTTGGAACGGTGACGACGACGGGCTCGGCGCGCAGGTCCATCCAGAGGTAGGAGTAGGGCGTGTCGGAGTTGGGAGTGACGACGAACTTGTCGTCGGGGGTGGCTACGGACTTCGCGTTGGTGAGCTTGTTGAAGGGCGCGCGATAGTCCTTGCTGGTGGTGTCGATGGCCTGCTTGTACATGGTGCTGTAGTTGGCGGCCATGGGGAAGCCGTAGATGTAGGCTTCCTTTGCGATGGCGCGGGCTTCGGCGGGAGAGAGAGCGCCTTCTACTGGCTTCTTTGCGGTATCGCACGCGGTCGTGAAGAGGAGGGTGGCCATCAAAGCAAAGCTGGATCTTATGCGTCCGGGCGAAAGTCCCATTTGTGGGTGCTCCTTGGATGATGCGTTGAGCTGCTTAATCATGTGTACGTGAGCGCGGTTCTTACTGAACTTTTTGTGCTTCAGGGAACTGCCATTTGCCGGAGAGGATCTCGGGGCGTGGGCGGTAGAGGCGGACGATGTAGCTCCAGTCCTTCATGATGGGAAGGCAATTGGGGATCTTGCCGTCGCAGCCTCCGAACTGTACGGTGATGGAACCGTCGGAGCCTTTCATGCCGGTGACGTTGTTAACCGAGTAGGCGTTGTAGGGGTTCTGCTCGAAGTAGCCCTTGCCGTTGTAGAGGCTGATGGACCAGAAGCCGTCTACGGGTACGTCCTTGACGGTGACCTTGTAGATGCCAGTTCCGTCGTTCCTATACGGAGTCATGTTGAGGTAGCGGGCGTCCTTGTCGGGGTTTCCTCCCCAACCGGACGCTGAGCCGATGAGATGTTTGACGGGGTCGACCTGACCTTTGGCTCCGAAGGCGCCGGAGAAGCTGCCTATGGTGGAAGAGAGGACGAGGAGAGCGTCGCGAACCTTGTCCTGGCTGGCCTTGTCCCATTTGGGAGCTTCGAAGGTGCCGGAAGATTTCTGGGTGACCGTGATGGCGTCCTGAAGCTTGTGGACCTCGTCGAGGTCGGCGGGGTTGTTGGGATCGACGAGCGTGCGAATTGCAGCCACTACGTAACGCGTGCCGATCTTGTCTTTGGTGAGGGGATAGGTTCCTTTGCCGTAGACAACCAGCGGCGTGTACTCATCCTCGTTAATGATCTGCATGGACATGAACCGCTTGCCGGCATCGGGGAGGGTGATGGTGACGGGGCCGGCGTCGAGGTCGAAGATGGCGGCTGAGTAGAGGGTGTCGCGGTTCATGCGGATGACGTCCTGCTTGTCGATGGGGGTGGGCAGGCGGTTATGCATGAATTTTCCGATGCCTCCGGCGCCTTTGACGATGTTGCCGAAGTACAGGTCGGATTCGGCGCGGGGGAAGTTCTCGGCGGTGACGGCGGCGCAGTCCGAGCATGGGGGAGCAGCGGGTGCAGGGGCTGGTTTTTCGGAGGAGACGGCCGCTGGAGCGGGAGCGGGTTCGGTCTTCTGGCAGCCGGCGAAGATGAGCGTGAGGGCGGATGAGGAGGCGAGCAGGATTCGGGGGGCGAGCTTCACGGGGTCGCATCTCCTTGCGTGGTGCCTGATTGGATTCCATCGACAGGGCCTGCGTGATGCGTGTGTTGAGTTCAGGGTAAGTTGTATCACTGGGTCGGTTAGGAGAGAAAACGGTTTATGAGCGAGACAGCCGCGGGCAAAGAGGAGTATCGTTTTTGGTGATGATGGTATTAGTTCTGATTATGAAGTGACGGAGATTTGGCTATGTTTTTGACGGAAGAGCAGGAGCAGTTGCGGAAGGAAGTGCGGGCGTTTGCGGAGAGGGAGGTGGCTCCGCATGTGATGGAGTGGGACGAGAAGAGCGAGTTTCCGCATGCGGTGGTGAAGAAGCTGGGCGAGATGGGATTGCTGGGGGTGATCTTTCCGGAGGAGCTGGGCGGCGCGGGCATGGGGTATGTGGAGTATGTGCTGGCGATCGAGGAGTTGTCGCGCGTGGATGGCAGCGTGGGGATTATTGTGGCGGCGCACAATTCGCTTTGCACGAACCACATCATGCTGGCGGGTAACGATGAGCAGAGGAAGCGGTGGGTTCCGAAGCTGGCGAGCGGAGAGTGGCTGGGGGCGTGGGGGTTGACGGAGCCGGGGTCGGGGAGCGATGCGGGTGGTGCTGCGGACGACAGCGGTGAAGCGCGGAGATAAGTGGGTGCTGAACGGGATCGAAGACGTTCATCACGAATGGGACGTATGCGGACTGCGCGGTGGTGCTGGCGGTGACGGATAAGGAGAAGGGCGCGAGTGGCGGGATTTCGGCGTTTGTGGTGGAGAAGGGGACGCCGGGGTTTCGGCCGGGCAAGAAGGAGAACAAGCTCGGGCTGCGGGCGAGCGATACTGCGGAGCTGATCTTTGAGAACTGCGAGGTTCCGGAGGAGAACCTGGTGGGCAAGGTAGGGCGAGGGCTTCAAGGATGCGATGCGAGTGCTGGATGGAGGAAGGATCTCGATTGCGGCGTTGAGCCTGGGGATGGCGAGGGGGGCGCTGGATGCAGCGGTGAAGTACTCGAAGGAGCGGAGGCAGTTTGGGAAGGCGATTGCGGAGTTTCAGGCGATCCAGTTCAAGCTGGCGGATATGGCGACGGAGCTGGATGCGGCGTGGCTGTTGACGATGCGGGCGGCGCAGATGAAGGACAAGGGGATGAAGGTGACGCGCGAGTCGGCGATGGCGAAGCTGTATGCGAGCGAGGCGGCGTGCAGGATCTGCGATGAGGGTGTGCAGATTCATGGAGGGTATGGATTCATCAAGGACTATCCGGCGGAGAAGTTTTATCGCGATGTAAGGCTGTGCCCGATTGGCGAGGGGACGAGCGAGATTCAGCGGATGGTGATTGCGCGGGAGTTGCTGGGGAAGGCTCCGAGCAGGGGGTAAAGCTATTTGGCGGTGACGCCGAGGGTGTAGGTGGCGGAGTGGGTGAGGAAGCCGTCGGTGGCTACGATGGTGTAGGTGTACGAGCCGGGCGCGGTGTAGACGGCATTTTTGTCGGGATATTTACCGGAACAGCCGGTGGTGAAGAGGCTGCTTGCGGTGAGGACGAACGCACCGAGTAGGAAGAGTGCCGGGGTTCGGGCTTTTCTTCGGGCAAGCCATAGCAAAGTGCCGCTGAAGAGTGCGAGGAGCGGGAGAAATCCTCCGTAGCCGATGACCGTGTACTGGGACGTAGTGGTGATCGCGACGACGACGGGTACCGGCGATAACGGAATGAAAGATGCGAGCGATGTGCTGCAGGCGGAGCCGGGTGCTGTAGTGGTGCAACTGATGCTGACAGACGAAGCGAATCCTGCGACGGGCGAGACGGTGGCGGTGGTCTGTGTGCCAAGGCCAGCGATAGCTGAGCCGGAGCTTGGGCTGAGGGCGATGGTGAAGTCGACGCCGTTACCAGTGAGTTGAACTGGAAGATTGAACGTGATTGGGTCGCCGGCGGAGACGGAGAGGGTTCCGGTACGCGCGCCTGTGGCGCTGGGCCTGAATGTGACGTTGACTGGGCATGAGGATCCGACAGGAATGCTGGCGCAGGTGGAAGCGACGGTGAAGTCGCCCGAAACGGTGAGCGGTGGGACAGAGACGGGTCCGGGAGCAATGTTGGTGAGGGTAACGGGAAGCGTGGCGGATGCTCCAACGTCGACGTTGCCGAAGTTGAGGGTGGTAGTAGATACCGTGACGGCACGAGCTCCAGTGCCGGTTAGAGTGGCAGTGATGCTCTTGGCGCTGGACTGAACTATGAGAAGTCCGGTGCGGCTGCCGGTGGCGGTGGGTTTGAAAGCAACACCGAGCTGGCAGGTGCCACCGGCGGGAACGGATGCGCAGCCGTTAGAGGTGATGAGGAAGTCTCCGGTGGTGATGGCCGCGACATTGGAGAGGGTGAAGACGGAGTTGTTGGTGAGTGTGAAGTTCTTTGGGGCGGTGGTGAAGCCTACGATTTCAGATCCGAAGTCGGCGGCAGTGGGGTCGAGGGTGGGTTCGCCGCCCTGATTGGTGAGGTCGAAGAGGCTGTACTCGAGGAGTTTTTCCTGAGGCGTCATGCCGCCAGCGGGGCATTCGGTGGGAAAGGCCTTATTGGTGGGAGTGGTGCCGGTGGGTGGATTTTCAACGTGGTACTCGTTGAAGAGGACGCGGCCACATTGATTGGGAGCGCCGATCGGAGTGTCGAAGGTGAACTGCATCACCGGATTGCCCTGATCGGCGTTGTTGAGCGTGAGCCAGGACTGGGTGGGAGGAACAACGCCGTTGAAGTCGTGACGAAGGACGGAGATGGGCATTTGTCCGGGTGTGGTCGAGGCGCCGACGAGTTGCAGCCATGTCGCGAGAGTCTTGCCGTCGGGGAAGGAGGTGTCGACGTTGGCGATTCCGTCGGGAAGCTGAGTCTGACCGACGCGCCAGTTGACGACGGTATTGAACGGCGGATTGTTGAACATCCAGACATAGCCGTAGTGGCTGGCGTAGACACGGCCACCGGCGTTGGCGTACTGGACGAAGTTGGAGAGGCGGGTGGAAGACTTGGTGATGGGGGAGCCTTCGCAGGGGAGCATGAGGACGTCATACTGCTTCAGGTTGGCGAGGTTGTCCATCAACGCTGCCTCGGTAGGAGTGGAGGCGTCGATGAGCGCGCCGGGCGCTGTGGGGCTGCCGTCGCCGGAGTAGAGATTGATTCTGCCGGTGCCTAGGGGATTGGTGAACTCGGTGTCGTCGATGCCTGTCTTTCGGAGGACGCATTCAATCTGGTCGACTGAGCCTGTGGCTATGGCGATCTTGGGGATGTCGCCTTCGGATTGGTTGCGCGGCATGCGAACTGTGCCGGGGGCGAGGGCGGTGTTCGTGCAAGCGGCGGTGCCGGGGACAGTGAGCTGGCGTCGCCAGCGTCCAGACTGAATGACGAGGGGGATGTTGCTGCCGACCGGGACGTTGACGAGGGTGAATGTGCCGTCGGCTGCGGTGTTGGCTCCTACAAGAGGCGAGCCAGATGGAGGCTGGCCTGGGAGGGGGCAGCTGACTCCGGCGGTGAAGGCGTCGACAGGAGCGTTGGGGATGTAGACGGTTACGTTAGGAAGAGGGTCGGTGCCGTTGGGTGCGTAGACGGTTCCGGTGATGGAGGTGGTCTGTCCGGCAGGACAGGACACCTGAAGCTGGCAGAGACCGGTGCAGGCCTGTGATGTCTGCGCGTAGGCGTAGCTACAGTTGATGAGCGCGGCTGCTGCTACGACCTTGGCAAGGACAGAGCGCATGGCGTGGGTAAGGGATACAGCAAATATGTTTCAAGAGCAAGAAGTTATTGTGCAGATAGACGAGCACTTTTCGGGCCAGGACGCGGCGGTGTATTCCATTGGAATGATGAGAGTTGATGCGATTGGTTGTGCAGAAAATTGCAAGGTGGTGGAGCTATTTTCGCTTTGCGGGAGAGCCTGGCGAGAGATGAGTGCGGAGATGTGCCAGCAGAGTTTCACCGTGGAGGGTTCCGTGTCCGGCGCATGGGTTCCATCCGCGGCGGGCATTGTAGTGGCCGTTGTTGCCACGGGTGACGGGCTTGAAGGCGTGGGTATGGGATGAGGCGGCGAGGTCAACGACAGTCTGCTTGCGGCGGCGCGTGGCTGGGGGCTTGTGAGTTTCGGCGAGATGGTAGAGAAGAGGGTTGAGATGGCCGATGCGTCCGCCGAGGGACTGGTTGAGGCGAGCGATTAGAGCAGCCCACAGGGGGACGACGGCGCTAGTGCCGGCGGTAGCGCAGGTGGTGTTGGCGATGAGCATGGGAGCGCCGTGGCGGGGGTCGGCGGGGCCGGCAACGTCAGGGACACCGCGACCTCGCTTGCCAGTGGGGCCTAGAGGGACGTCAGAGTTGCGCTGCCATGAGGGCACGGGGAAGTGGCGGCTGACTCCGCCGCCGGTGGCTCCGGGGATTCCATTGAGTTCGTCGTTCCAGACGATCTCTTCGCGCGATGGCGAGTGGCTGAGCGGGGTGGTTCCGCCACAGGCGATGGCGAAGGGGCTGGAGGCGGGGAAGTTTACGGCCGGGAGATTGTCGGGCGAGTTGTTGAGGGCGCCGGCATCTCCGGAGGAGGCGAGGACGGTGATACCGAGACGAGCTGCGGTGCGGAAGGCCTCGTTGACCATGTTGAGCCAGGTGCGGGAGACGGCGGTCTCAGGCTCGCCCCAACTGATGGAGAGGATATCTGGGCGGTTGATGGGGTCGTGGACAGCGTGAGTGATGGCGCGGTAGAAGCCTTGCTCGTCGGAGGAGGAGAAGTAGACGACGATGTGGGCGGCGGGGGCGAGCGCGGCGAGGATCTGGATGTCCATGGTGACCTCGACGGTGGCTTGCGCAGACTCGATGCCAGGGGCCTGAAGCTGTTTAGGAGTGAGCTTGGTACGGCCAGCGACGAAGTCGAGAAGTTTGCGGACCTGAGCAGGGGATGCTGGAGTGTTAAGGGCGTTGAGTTCGACGACGCTGATGCGGGGTACGGGAAGATTGTTGGCGCGGCAGAAGGCGCGGATGTCGGAGAAGCGGAAGCCCCCGCCGAGTTCGATGAGGCCGATGGTCTGGCCGGTGCCGTCGGTTTGGGGCGGGAAGGAGTAGATGTTGGCGAGCTGCGGGAGCGTGAGTTTGCTGGTTGGGCGCGGGTTGCGGGTTGGTATGCGTCGAGCAGCGGGGCGAGTCTGAAGGCCGAAGACAGCTTCGACGACGGGCTCGATCAAGGAAGGAATGGTGGGGATATTGGTTGGGGCGAGGTAGCGGCAGTCGGGGTGATCGAAGTGCGCGAGATCGACCTGGAAGGCGCGGGCGATGGCGTGGGCGGGACCCGTGAGAGTTGCGGTGGCGTGATGCCGGAGATGGGGCGTGTAGGTGAGGCCGAAGCGCTTTGCGAAGGTGCGGACACGGGCCGCGTCCGCCGGAGCGACGGAGTAGTCCTGCTCTATGTCGTCGCGAGTAAGCTGGCGGCCGGTATGGGTGAGGCGCTTGCGACGGCGAAGGAGGAGGGTGACTTCAAGGGGTTGATCCGGGTCGATGGCGCCGGCGTGATCTGCTTCGTGGAAGTGGGTGTGGTGGAAGCCATTGACGGTGAAGCGAAGTCCGCGAGGCCTGGCAGTTTTTTTCAATCGTGGCGACATAGGTGTTCAGGGGATGCGAATTGATTCTTGCATGCGGAGAGGCGAAGACACATTCATGTCTTCGCCTCTCTACTGAATTTGGTTCCGTTATTTGGGAGTGGTTGTTGCGGTGGGTTTGGTGGGATTGAACTTTGTGGCGAGTTCGGGGGTGGAGAGGATTTCGGCGGCGGAAGGATTGATGGCTTTGTCGACCTCGACGCCGAAGAGGTAGCTCGGGCCGAACATGTTGCTGGTGAAGAAGACGATCTTCTTGTCGGGTGAGAAGCGGACGTTGGGCTCGAGACGGTAGTTGTGGTGGGACATGTTGACGAGATGCTCGGAGTGAGAAGACACCGGGTTGCCAGAAGTCGGGCTCGTTGAGTGCGCCTTCGCCGGAGATTTCCTTGCGGATGGAAGAGCATCGATCCATTCGCCGTCGGGAGCCTTGGCCACCTGGCCGGAGTCACCGCCGTCGCCGGTGAAGATGTCGAGGTCCTGGGTGAGGTTGAAGTGAATGGACCACTCGTTGCGCTGCATGTGGAAGGCCTGGCGTTTGTTGGTCTCGAGGTTGTAGCTGGCGAGGAAGAAGTCTTCGCCTTTGGGATACTGCCAGTCGTACCAGATGGTCTTGCCGTCGAGTCCCCAGAACTCGTGGCCGGCGATCTCCATAGCCATGGTGCGCTTGTGGATGAGGGTGTTGTTGGTGCCGTCGGTGTGGATCATCCAGATGCGATCGACCTTCTGCCAGGGGCCTTCGTGGCAGTACATCAGCAGGGTGGGGTCGGAGGGGGAGAAGAGGAGGTGATTGACCCAGTCGGTGGAGTGGAGGAGTTCGGTGACCTTGCCGGTTTGGAGATTGACGGTGAAGAGGACGAGAGGGATGCGCGCTGCAAGGCGGCGTTCCATCATCTGGCCCTTGTTTTCGGCCTGGACGAGGAAGCCGGGTTGAGTTGGAGGGCGAGTGCTGTTTGCAGCGGCGGAGCGCTCTGCGGGTGTTGGTGCGTTACGGCCGAAGTCCTTTTCGGCGTCCGACTCGTGTTCGTTGTAGGTTCCGGCGGCGAGCGTCTCGTCGGCGTTGATGGTGGCGATGCCGCCGCGTGGGGGAAGGGCGGCGAGTTTGGTGATCGCGCCGGTGTAGAGGTCGGCTTTATAGACGGTGCTTGCGTGAGTCTCGGGGTCGGACTTTGTGAAGAAGACGCTGTTCGTCTTGTGGCCGACGACGATGGTGTGGACGCCGTTACGGAAGGCGGCCGGTGTTCCGGGCTGAGCGTCGGGAGGCGGCGGGGGATTGGGGACGAGGAGGCGCGTCTTGCGGGTGGCGAGCTCGAGGACGTGAATGCCGTCGCGGGCGTTATAGACCATGAGCTTGCCGTCGGGCGAGTAGGCATTGACGTTGAAGTAGAAGCCGGAGGAGCCGGGCTCGTCGGAGAAACGTATGACGCGATGGCCTGTGTCCTTGTCGACCCATGTCTTTGGAGGGTCAGCTGCGAAAGCCATGGCGGGGAGAGCTAAAGCGAGCGCGAGGGAGGAGATGCGAAGATGACGTGCCATTTCGGGAGGCGGCTCCTGTGAGAGTTCAACGAACCGGGCAAGCCCGGCACCGGAACGTTATACAAGAGACGAGTGCAATTGGAAAATTGTTCCACTAAAGGAATTCAAAGGACAGGAATATTTGGCTGGAAGGCTGAAAAGCAGGTCCCTCCACTTCGCTACGCTTCGGTCGGGATGACAACTTTATTGCGAGAAATACAGCGATCAGCGCTAGACTTCGAAGTTTTCCCACTGTTCGCGGACGCGGTCGACGAGGTTTTCGAAGTCGGCGGTCTTGCGGACGGGTGCGAGGAGGGGATCCCAACGGCTGATCATGGGGTAGTTGATGAAGCCTTTGAGCATGGCTTTTTCGAGCCAAGCGAGGGAGTTAGCGGTGTCGCCGATGAGGGCGTAGCACTGAGCGAAGTTCCAGGAGTAGTGGGGGTCGCACTCGGTGATGGCGACGAGCTCGGCGCTGGCGGCGCGATCGAGGGCGAGGCGATCGCCGGCGAGCGCGGCCTGCATGACGGCTCCGAGCTGGGAGAAGAAGTGGGTGGAGTCGATCTGCTGGATGGCGTGGAACTGGGCGATGGCGTCCTCGTCGCGACGGAGTAGAGCGAGGATCTGACCTCGGCACCAGAGGAGCATGGTGTTGGTGGGATCGAGCTTGATGGCGTCGTCGAAGGAGGGCAGAGCGTCCGTGAACTCTCCGCCCATGAGGGAGAGCAGGCCGGGGATAAAGCGGTAGACGGGGGTGAGCGGGTCGATCTCGAGGATGCGACGGGCGAGGGGCATGGCGGCGTGGGCCTTGCCGCTGAGGCCGCAGACAGCTGAGTACCAGCTGAGAGTGTCGGAGTCGTTGGGATCAACGACGATGGCGCGCTTGAGCAGGCGGACTGCACGCTGGCTGTCGCCCTCCTGCACGGAGATAAGGCCGAGAAGGCGGTGTGCGTGGGCGGAGTCGGGGTCGAGTTCGAGGGCCTCGTTAGCGCAGTCGCGGGCTTTGGCGAGATAGGTGGTGTCGGAGGAGATTCCGGCGTTGATGTACTGCCAGTAGACCTGACCTTTGGCGGAGAGCAGGAGGACGTTCTTGCCTACCAGACGCTCGCCGGTTTCAAGATACTCGAGGGCGCGGGCGAGGGCGGCTTCTGAGTAGTTGAGAATTTCGTGCTTGGCCATTAGGTAGTATCGGTACGCCTCAACGTCGGGAAGTGGCCTTTCGTGCATTTGCTGGTCCTCTGCGGCAGTAAGTTTGATCTTGAGCGCGGAGACGATCTGGCGGGAGATGCTCTCCTGAATGGTGAAGACATCGTCCATGGTCCCGTTGTATTTGTCGGCCCAAAGCAGGGACTGACTTACAGGATCAATGAGCTGCGCGGTGACGCGAATCTTGGTGGAGCCATCCGGGGTCTTGCTGGCGAGGCGGACGGAGCCTTCGAGCACATAGCGGACGTTGAGGTCGCTGGCTATCTTCTGCGGAGGCTCCTTCGTGCCCTTGAGTTGCATGGCGGAGGCACGGCAGATGGTGCGCAGGGAGCGAACGCTGGAGAGGTCGGTGATGATCTCGTCGGTGAGGCCATCGCAGAAGTAGTCGGCGCCTTCGACGGCTTCCATAGTGGTGAAGGGAAGGACGACGACGGAGGGCTGGTCGATGTTGCGGCGATAGTCGACGAGCAGGGTGGGGAGCGGAACCTTGTACGAGCCGGACTGCGAGCGCGAGAAAGGGCTGAGGACGGCGATGAACTGGGTCGCGTCCTGATAGCGATCGTTAGGATCCTTGGCGAGCGATCGCTCGATGATCTCGCGGAACTCATCGGGGAGGTCCTGGCGATAGTTAGTCAGGGGCTGAGGGGTGGTGTGGAGAATGGAGTCGAAGACGGCGTAGGGGGTCCCGCCGGGGAACGGAAGTATGCCGCTGAGCATCTCGTAGAGGACGACTCCAGCAGCCCAGAGATCGGTGCGGTGGTCGACGGTCTTGGAGAGGACCTGCTCGGGGGCCATGTAGGCGATGGTCCCGACGATGATGCCAGTCTCGGTGAGTGCGCGCTGAATGTTGGGGCGGCGGGCGAGGCCGAAGTCGACGATCTTTACTTCTCCATCGGGATTGATGATGAGGTTGGAAGGCTTGACGTCGCGATGGATGATGCCTTTGCTGTGGGCGTGGTGGAGACCGGAGAGAAGCTGGATGGCGATCTGCGAGGCGGTGGAGAGATCGAGCGGGCCGCGCGAGATGTGTTCGGCGAGGGTTTCTCCCTCGTAGTAGCCCATGACGAGGATGATCTGTCCGTCGGGCAGTTCTTCGATGTGATGGATGCGGCAGATGTTGGGATGGTCGAGGACGGAGGCGGCGCGGGCTTCTTCGAGAAGGCTGCGCTTCTGAGTGTTGTCTTCAAGGATGTTGGGGGAAAGGCTCTTGAGGGCCACGGTCCGGTGAAGGAGCATGTCTTCTGCCTTGCAGACGATGCCCATGGCTCCGGAGCCCAGCTTCTGGAGAACCTTGTAGTGCGATATCGTCTGGCCTTCAACCATAACTTGCCGTGAGTATCCCGAGTTTACTCTGACCGGAGGTGGCATGCAGGTCAAGTAGCTCCTCGAAGACGGATGCTACGGCGTCGATGGTGTGGAAGGCGCTGAGCGCGACGTACTCCTGCTGCTCGGGGGAGAGCGGCATGGAGTCGAGGGTGTGATTGAGGTCGGCGAGGTGGTGCGGGTCGTTGTCGGCGTGCGCGATGAGGCAGCGGAAGGCAGTGCCGGGAAGACCGGTGCGGATGCGGATGGCTTCCAACTGCTCGGCGATGGGGGCATAGCCTTCGAGGACGATGAGATAGCCAAAGACCGAAACAGGATGAATGTTGAGGGCCCAGAAGTACTGCGCTCCGAGGAGCGAGACGACGGAGGTGAGCGGCGTGGCTTCGGCGACCTCTTGAGGAGTGATGCCGAGGGTTTCGATGTCATCGAGCAGCCAGGCGCAGTGATCCTTCTCCTCGTCGATGTGCTGAAGGAGATAGGGCGCGATGATCTTGGCGACTGGATCGCCGGGACGGGCGAGGGCCTGATCGCGTGCTACTCGCATGAGGGTGATGCCGCCCTGCATGACGCGATGGAGCTGTACGAGGAATGTAGGGAGAATCTCGCTGAGATCGGGGTGGGACCAGAAAAAGTCGCTGGCTGCGTGAAGCCGATCCTCTGCGAGGCGAATCTTGGCCCAGAGGACATCACTATTCGAGGGGTTCATGTTTCCGAGATACTCCTGGGAGTTGGGCGTGATCGTCTCTGCCGATTGAATGTGGAGACGTGAAGAAAGGGGCCCGACGAACCATATTGAACCGGCAGAGACGACTACTTAACTAAAGTGATGCAGCCCGCGATTAAACGGGGAAGTTGGGACGAAGATGATCCTTGCCTTCGGCAGCTGCGCCAATCCGTTTGCGCAGGTTGACCAAGGCCGAGACCTCTGCTGCGCGAAGTTTTTTGATGACGGCTAAATTGTGGTCTCCGAGGTGATCCTGATGGATGACTCCTGCGGCGACGAGACGATCGACGTTGCTAGCCTTGGGTTTTGAAGGGGACTTCTTCTTTGGAGCGGCCTTCTTTGCGGCCGGTTTCTTAGCTACAGCCTTCTTCTTGGGGGACGCTTTCTTCGTTGCCACTATGCTTCTCCTTGTCTTGTCTTGAGAACGGTGGTGCCATCGTAAAGCTGGGGCAATTGTAACGGCATTCGTTTGGCGTTGGTGAAACTATCGCGGTACTTTCGATTGATTTTCAGGATTAGTTCCATTGCCTCGTCCTTCGGTGAGTTCGAGGATGCGATCGGGAGTTGAGGGTGGATCGAAGATCTCAGTTGCTCCGTTGGGCCATCGGACCTGGATCGATTTGAGGAGGGTCTCGGAACCGAGGCCGAAGTGGAGGCGGAGGTCGCTCGATGAGTTGTAGCTGGAGCCGGTGCGCACCTCGTCGACCCAGATGCGGGTGGCGCTGCGGAGGGTGACACGGGCTCCGATGGCGTCGCGGTTGGAGGTGGTGCCGATGAGGTGCAGGCCGAGCCAGTGGTTCTGGTTGCGGGCGAGGTTGACGAGGAGCATGGGAGTCGTCGGAGAGGTTGTTGATGACGGCTTCGAGGCGGCCGTCGTTGAAGAGGTCGGCGGTGGCGAGGCCGCGTCCGGAGCGGGGATCGGCGAAGGCTGGGCCGGAGGATTTGCTGATGTCTTTGAATTTTCCGTTACCCAGGTTGTAGTAGAGGAAGCGGGGTTCGCGGAAGAAGGAGCCGAGGCGGGCGGAGTCGACCTCGGGGTAGACGTGGCCGTTGGCGACGAGAAGGTCGGGCTAGCCGTCGTTGTCGACGTCGGCGAACATGGTGCCCCAGCCAAGGGCGTCGGTGTTGATGGCGAGCGCCGGCGGCGTGGGTCTCGTCGGTGAAGGTGCCGTCGCCCTGCGAGCGGTAGAGGGTAGAGGTGTCGTCGGAGAAGTTGGTCTTGAAGAGGTCGAGGTGGCCGTCGCCGTCGTAGTCGGCCGAGGTGGAGCCCATGCCGGCCTGCTCGCGGCCGTCTTCGTTGTAGGCGGCGCCTGACGTCGGCGGCGACGTCGGTGAAGGTGCCGTCATGATTGTTGCGGTAGAGGATGGAGGGGGTGGAGTCGCAGGCGACGTAGATATCGGGCCAGCCGTCTTCGTTGTAGTCAAGGGTGGTGACGGAGAAGCAGTAGTGGCCGTTGGTGTGCTCGATGCCGCTGGGTTTGCTGACGTCTTCAAAGCTGGCCGTTGCCTAGTGTTGTGAAAGAGAATGTTGGGAGCGATAAGGTAGGCCGCGCGGGCCGCACATGACGGCGACGCCCTTCCACATGCAGCCGGGACCGGCGCCGGGTCTGGGGGTGGATGCGAGGTCGAAGTGGACGTAGTTGGCGACGATGAGGTCGAGCTTGCCGTCGCGATCGTAGTCGACGAAGGCGCAGCCGGTGCCCCACTCTTTGCCGGTGCCTGAGACGCCGGATTGTTCGGAGACGTCTTTGAAGGTGCCGTTGCCTTGATTGTGGAAGAGGTGGTTCTTGCCGTAGCCGGTGACGTAGAGGTCGTCGTAGCCGTCGTTGTCGTAGTCGCCGACGCAGGCGCCCTGGCCCCAGCCGGTGAAGGCTAGGCCGGCTTTCGACGGTGACGTCGGTGAAGGTGCCGTCGTGGTTGTTGTGGAAGAGATGGCTGGTGGGCTTTCTTCTTTGGTGGCGCTCGAGGGTGGTTCCGTTGACGAGGAAGATGTCGGGCAAGCCGTCGCGGTCGTAGTCGAGGATGGCGACGCCGGAGCCGGTGGCTTCGATGATGTAGTGCTTGGCGTCGGGGCTTCCGTTGACGTTGCGAACGGTGAGGCCTGCTTTGGAGGCTACGTCGACGAACCAGGCGGGGGAGGGGTGATCGGTGCGTAGGTGGGTAGGGTTGCTGGCTGTGTGCGACAGGTGACGATGAAGAGAGTGATCGTAGCGATGCAGTAGGGCGGCGAGTGGAGGAGCAGGTTTGCTGCCAGGGCTCCGATCTGCTTGAGGAGGCGCGCAAAGAAGGAATCACGGCTTTAGAGCTGAAGATTTTGTTGTCGCGCCCATGGGGACGGTCTTGAGGAGCTTGCCGCCCTCCTGGATGACGTATAGATTGTTGGCTGCGAGGGCGGGTATCTTGTCGGTGGCGCCGGAGGGCCAGCGGATTTCGATGTCTGCTTTCTGGGCGCGGTCGAGGCCGAAGTGGATGCGCAGGTCGTTCTGCGAGAAGTAGCTGCCGCCACTGCGGACTTCGTCGATCTGGACGAATGGTTTGGCGTCGGCGGCGGGTTGGGTGGTGACGGTGATGCGGGCGCCGATGCCGGTGCGGTTGGACTTTGTGCCGACGGTTCGGATCTTGATCCAGTTGCGGCCGGTGGTGGAGTCGCAGCGGATGAGTTGCGGGTAGGCTGTTGACGCAGTTGACGAGCGACGTCGATGTCGCCGTCGTTGTCGAAGTCGCCGAAGGCGGTGCCGCGCGCGGCGGCGGTGGCGTTGATGCCGGGGCCGGCTTCGGCGGTGACCTCTTCGAACTGGCCGTTGCGGAGGTTGCGGTAGAGATACTTGTGCTGGGCGTAGGGAGCGTCGACATTGGTGCCTTCGACCTCGGGGTAGACGTGGCCGTTGGACATGAGGAGGTCGGGCCAGCCGTCATTGTCCATGTCGAAGAAGCCGACGCCCCAGCCGAGGAAGCGGGTATTGACGCCGAGGCCGGAGAGGTAGGTGTGGTCGTCGAAGTTGCCGCCGCCGAGGTTGACGATAGAGAGAGTCGGTGTCGCCGGCGAAGTTTGTTTTGACGATGTCGAGCAGGCCGTCGCGGTTGAAGTCGCCGACGGAGACGCCCATGCCGGCCTGCGGCTTGCCGTCGGGGGAGTAGGCGATGCCGGCTTCGATGGCGACGTCTTTGAAGGTGCCGTCCTTCTGGTTCTGGTAGAAGGTGGCGGCGGTGGAGTCGTTGGCAACGTAGATGTCGGGCCAGCCGTCATCGTCGAGGTCGGCGACGGCGACGGAGAGCGCATAGGTGCCGATGGTGTTCCAGCATGCCGGACTTTTCGCGAGACATCGGTGAAGGTGCCGTCGCCGTTGTTGCGATAGAGGATGTTTTTGCCGCCTTGCAGGCCGGGGGGACCGCAGGCGACCTGGATGCCTTTGTAGGCGCAGCCGGCGGCTTCGGGAAGCGGGGCGGTCTTGATGTCGAAGTCGATGTAGTTGGCGACGAAGAGGTCGAGGTGGCCGTCGCGGTCGTAGTCGAGGAAGGCGCAGCCGGTGTTCCAGCGGGTCTTCGGATTGCAGCGAGGCCGGCCTTGGCGGTGACGTCGGTGAAGGTGCCGTCGCCGTTGTTGCGGTAGAGAACGTTCTGGCCGTAGTAGCTGACGAAGAGATCGTTCCAGCCATCGTTGTTGTAGTCGCCGACACAGCAGCCCTGGCCCCATCCGGTGCGGGCGAGGCCGGCTTTGGCGGTGACATCGGTGAAGGTTCCGTCGCGATTGTTCTTGAAGAGGTGGCAGATGGGCTCCTGGCCTTTGGGGAAGCCTTCGATGCGGGAGCCGTTGACGAGGAAGATGTCGAGCCAGTCGTCGTGGTCGTAGTCGAAGAAGGCGACGCCGCAGCCGGTGGTTTCGAGCAGATAGCGGTTCTTGTGCTCGCCGCCGTAGATGGTTTTGGCGTTGAGGCCGGACTTGTCTCGCAACGTCGATGAAGGCTGACGCCGAGAGGGGTTCCTGCCACTGGCGAGGGTGGACCTTTGGGTGCGGGGCGAGGCTTCGCATCGTAGGTTGGGCGCGAGCCAATGCGACGGGGTTTGCGGAGATTGGGCGAGGGAGAGGATGTCTTCGAGCGAGAGGACGAGAGCGGTGCGGGAGAGAGAGGTGAGGAATGTGCGACGGGACCAGGTCAACTTGAGTTCTCCCTGTGGCCTTTGGTGTTGCGTGATTTATTGCAGTCGGAGCGTACGTGGCTGCGGTTGGGGTGAAGTATAGAGAAGGGTTGAGTGGGAGGCAATCTTGAGGGATAGCTGAATGAACGTGCAAATTAAAGGTCGGAAGAAATGAGAACCTTGGGTTGGTAGATTTGTGGTGAAACATGTTGTTAGGTTGCTGTCGAGACTTTCCCTACGAGGAATTCATACAACCGATGCTTCCCAAAATAGTTCTCGTTCTTGCTGCTGCAGGCAGTTCTTTCGTATTGCATGCCCAGACGATTCAGGCCACGGTCTATAACTCGCACTTTCCCGAAGCGGCAAAGGGAGGAGAGGCGTGGAATGGTGTCTCCGTCGCTCAGGATGGGACGGTGTATTACGTTCTATCGTCGCCGGTATACAACGCACCTGCGCACATATACTCCCTCAACCCGAAGACGAAGGAGATCAAAGATATCTCCGATCTGAACGCTGCTGTGGGCCAAACCGGTAAGTTTGTTGCACAGGGCAAAAGCCATGTCTCCTTCGTGCAGGATGGAGACAAGCTGTACTTTTCCACCCATCTTGGGTACTACAACCATGTTGAAGGCGTTGAGGTGAATGCACCTGCGCCCGAGGGCTACGCTAAGTATCCCGGCGGACACTTTATGTCTTATGACATAAAGACAGGCAAGTTCGAGAACCTTGGCATCGCACCGGAGTGGTGACGGCATTATCACCTTCGCAATGGATACACAGCGCAAGCGCATGTATGGCATTACATGGCCGCGCGGTGAGTTTCTTCGTTACGACCTAAAGACGAAGGAACTGAAGGATTTTGGAACGAAATTTCATGGCGGCGAAGAAGGCAAACTGGGTGATACATATCGCTCGATCTGCCGCAGGATTGTGATCGATCCGCGTGACGGTTCGGCGTACTTTACGACGGGTGAGGGTGATATTTATCGCTACGACTACCCGAGTGATTCGATCTCACGGGTCGAAGGCGTGAGCCTGAAGAAGGATTACTTTGGCCAGCAGGATGCGAAGCAGCATGGCATGGCTTACAACTGGCGCGCGGCTGTATGGGACCCGCAACGCAATGTCATCTATGGTGTAAATGGACGCACGGGATATCTCTTCCGCTTTGACCCTCAGGTGAAGACAGTGGATGTTCTTGATCGACTCACTTCACTGCCTTCACAGAAGAGCGGCATGTACGACAAGTTCAACTATGGCTATCTGGGCCTTGTGCTCGGAGCCGATGGCAAGACCCTGTACTATCTCACCGGCTCACCCATTCCTGTTGGCATGAGATCGAACGGTATAACGAACGCTGCTGCTTCGAGTGGGGCAGAGGGTTGCCATCTAATTACATACGATGTGACAACAGGCAAATATAGCGATCACGGATTGATAGTTCTTGAGAATGGCGAACCTGCAACGGCTGCTCAGAGTCTTGCGGTTGCTCCTGATGGGACCGCGTACACAATGGTTTATGTGTCTCGCGACGGGAAACGCAATATAGAGCTGATCAGCTTTAAGCCTTAAGCTCGCGGCTATAGGCTGGACTTTGCGGACTTATTGAGATGACGGTGTGGTTAGGGGTGAGGTGTGAGGGCAGGCTGTTGTGCGGTGAGTTTTTGGGCCTGCTGGCGCTCGAGGGCAGCGTCGGCGGTGCGGCCCTGCCGTGTGTAGGCATCGGCGAGAACGGTGTGGGGTTCGGCGTAGGTGGGGTCGGCGGTGACGGCGGCCTGGAGTTGGGTGACGGCTTCGGTGAGTTGGCCGCGTTGGAGGAGGGCGCGTCCGCTGTCGAGGGAGAAGTTTGCGCGTTGGCGACTGACGGCGTTGCGGCTGAGGTCGGCGGCGATTTTGCGCTCGGCGGCGGCGCCTACGGTGTCGCCCTGACGGACAAGGATGGAGGCCAGGGTGATGTGCGGGCTGGGTTGGTTGGGCATCAGCTGGATGGCGCGACGAAGGGCGGCGATGGCCTTGTCGGGCTGGTCGTTCTGTTTGCAGACGTTGCCGAGCATGGCCCAAGCGTCGCCGTGATCGGGGCGCAGGGTGGTGGCGCGCTCGAGTTCGGTTTGTGCTTCCGGGAAGCGGGCGAGCTGCATGTAGAGGATGCCGAGTGTATAAGGCGGATCGGGGAGTGAGGGATCGAGTCTGGCCGCATGCTCGAACTCGGGAATGGCGGCGTTGATGTTGTCTTTGAGTTTGTAGGCGAGGCCGAGATCATAGTGGAGCTGAGGGTTGTTGGGTTCGGCGGTGAGGCCTGCGCGGAACTGTTCGATGGCGTGATCAAGGTCGGCTTGCTGAAGATAGGCGACGCCGAAGTCTTCGCGAAGTGTGGCGCTTGAGGGAGTGAGGGCGACGGCGCGTTGGTAGAGGGGGATTGCGCGTTTTGCATCGCCGATCTGAACGAGGGCGAGTGCGTAGTTGGTGAGGGTGGGGGCGTCCTGCGGGTGAGCAGCGGCTGCTTGTTCGAAGTAGGGAAGAGCCTCGCGTGGACTTCCGCTGGCCTGAAGGGTGAGGGCGAGTTCGTATGTGGCTTCGATGGAGGAGGGTGCGAGTTGGAGTGCGTGCCGGAGTGTGGTGAGAGCGAGCTCGTCTTGTCCGTTGGCGCGGAGGGCACGGCCTAGTTGGAGCGTGTAATCGAGGTTGTTGGGGGCGAGACGGATGGACTCCGTGAGCGAGGCGACGGCAGTAGCGGGATCGTGCTGGGCGAGGAAGACGGAACCTAGATGAAAGTGTGCTGCGGCGAAGGTTGGGTCGAGGGCGATGGCTTGCTGGAAGTGTGAGGCGGCCTCGGGATACTTTTCCTGTTGTGCGAGGAGCGTGCCGAGGGCGTCTTGTAGTGAGGCGTTGTTTGGAGTGGATGCGAGAGCCAGTTCGATACGGTTTTGTGCAGCTGCGGGCTGCGATCTGGCTTCGAGGGCAGTGGCGTAGGCGATGACGTGGTCGGCAGAGAGCTGGATGTGTGCCTGGTCGACGGCTTGAAAGAGCGGGAGGGCGCGGGCGTAGTCGCGCAGCTGCGTGTAGGCGAGGGCGAGGTTGAGCGTGGCGTTGGTGTCAGTGGGATCGAGCTTGTGCGCGAGTTCGAGTTCGGCGGCTGCGGCTTTGGGGTTGTTCTCGGCGAGGAGAACTGTGCCGAAGGCGGAGTGGCCTGCAGCGATTTTGGGAGCGAGGTGGACGACGCGGGCGAATTGGGTGTGGGCCGTGGCGAGGTCGTTGCGCTGATAGGCTTCGGTGCCGGCGCGGAACGCGGCGTCGGCGGCCTTGATGGTGTCGGTTGAGGGGCGTGAGGCGGGCTTGGTTTGGGCGTGGAGGACCGGCGCGAGCGAGAGAAGCAGCAACGTTGCGCTTAGGGGGCCGCGGTGCATGGAGAGACTATCGCGCAGCGGGTGGGGCGAGGGCAAACTCTACGAAGCTGCGGCCGGCGTAGAGACGGTAGGAGTTCGCAGTTGGAGAGGCGAGGATCTGGAGCGGTGTGGGACGGTGGAGTTCTGCGTCGTGTGTGGCTTTGGTGGTGAATAGATCATGGCCGCCGAGGTCCATGACGATGAATTGATCGTTGGCGATGAAGCCGCAGCCGTAGGCGCCGGGAGCGAGGCGGTGGCCGCCGATCTCGACGGTGGATTCGGTAATGAGGTAGGCCTGGTACTTCTGCTGGATGGAGCTAGAGTATCCGGAGGTATCGACGAGGGTGGCGAGAAGGAGGGCGTCCTTGGAGAAACGGACGCCGGCGGAGTTGCGGGCCTGGATGGAGGCGCTTTGGCCGCGGAAGAAGACGGAGGGAGGAAGGATCGCTCCGGCCTCGGTTGCGTTGAGGATTTTAGCCTCTGTTCCCGCAGATGGGGACTGCGCGATGGAGCGCGTTGGGGTGAGGGCGAGGGTGGCGAGGAGAGCGGCGGCGAAGACGTGACGAAGCATCGCTGCCCATCGTACCGATGCCTGCGCTATGCTGCAACGGTGAAGCGAGCGATGCGGTGTATGGGGATGTTCGGGGCACTGTGCGGAGTTGCGGCTGCGCAGACGGGGTCGAGTGGGACCGAACACTTTGCGCTGCGCGAAGATAGTCTGGCGATTCGCAGGAACGCCGAGGCAGGAAAGCCCTTCACTGTAGCGGGGACGCAGGGTGTGATTGTGGGGCGGCAGGAGGGGGTGTTCGAGGCGTGGCTGCTGCCGGTGAAGCTGCTGAGCAATCTGCGCATTGAGGCTGAGGTGGATGGATATCCGGTGCCGATTGATCTGAACGCTCATGCCGCGGGGATCCAGGTTTTCCCGGAAAAGACGGTAATTACGTACTCGCATATCGCGCTTACGGTGCGGCAGATTATGTTTGCGCCGGATGGGGAGGACGGCACCGGCGCGGTAGTTCTGTTTGAGATTGATGCAGTGAAGCCAGTGCAACTGACATTCCGATTTACACCGGAGATGAGGTCGATGTGGCCGCAGCCGAGTGAAGGCATTCCTTCGCCGGAATGGGTGAATCGGGGAGCGACCGGCTTCTATCTGTTGCACACAGACTTTCCAAATCTTGCCGGTGCAGTGGCGATGCCGGGAGCGCAACCGGGGATTATGGCGCCGTACCAGGAGAGGCCTCAGTTTCATCCACTGGAGCTGAAACTTCGCTACGACCCGAAGCGCGATGGGAACCGGTACTTTCCTCTGCTGATGGCATTGGGGAGAGATGCGGAGACGGCGTCGAATGCGGCGCTTGAGGGAAAGATCGATCGACTGCAGGGAGCAGTTGAGAAGATTTATGGCTCCCATGCCGAGGCTTATGCGCGGATGGAGAAGGAGCTTACAGCGATTCACACGCCGGATGCTGCGTTGAACGATGCATTTTCGTGGGCGGCGATTTCCATTGAGCAATTGAAGGCGAAAGCTCAGCCAAGCGGCGAGGTGGGATTGGTTGCGGGATACTACGCGTCAGGGGATTCAGCGCGGCCGGGGTTTGGGTGGTTCTTCGGACGCGATGCGCTGTACACGCTGTATGCAGTGAACGGTTTTGGCGATTTCGCACTGGCGCGGCAGGAACTGGAGTTTCTGATTGCGCGGCAGCGCGAGGATGGCAAGGTGATGCATGAGTACTCGCAGACTGCCGCATTTGTGGATTGGAAGAGTCTGCCGTACATGTATGCCGCGGCTGACTCCACACCGTTGTTTTTGACGGCGATGCTGGACTATGTGAGAAGCAGCGGGGATGTAGATTTCCTGCGAAAACACAGGGATGCTGTGGAGCGCGCATGGCGGTTTGAGACGACCCACGATACGGATGGAGATGGCATCTACGACAACTCGCAGGGGACGGGCTGGGTGGAAAGCTGGCCTCCGGGTATGCCAAAACAAGAGATTTACTTGGCGTTGCTCGATCAGCAGGCGTCACTGGCGATGGCGAAGCTAGCTCGTTTATTGGGGGACGAGACGACAGCTGGTGCGGCGGCGAAGAGAGCGGATGCAGTGGGAAAGACGATTGAAGCGGAGTACTACGATGCTTCGGTTGGCGGCTACGCGTTCAGTAAGAACGGTGATGCAATGGATCGATCGGCCACGATGTATCCGGCGATTGCGTGGTGGAATGGCGGCGATGGTGGGCTGACGCATGCAGATGCGAGCTTTGCGCGTTGGGCGTCGCATGATTTTTCGACGGATTGGGGATTGCGCGATGTTGCGGCAAGCGATCCGCTGTATGACCCGATCAGCTATCACCAGGGGTCGGTGTGGCCGTTGTTTACAGGGTGGATGTCGATTGCGGAGTATCGCACTGGAAGGGCGCTTGCGGGCTATGCTCACCTGATGCAGAACGCCGACCTGACGACGGCGCAGGATCTGGGTGCGGTGACGGAACTGCTGTCGGGGGATTTCTTCGTGCCGTTTGGTCGAAGCACTAGTCATCAGCTTTGGTCGTCGGCGATGGTAGTGACGCCTGCTTTACGTGGGATGTTTGGGATCGAAGTTGATGCTCAAGAACATGTGGTGCGGGTGCAGCCGCATTTACCTGCGGATTGGAACGAGGCGAGTGTGGAGCGGCTGCATGTGGGGGAGTCGGTTTGCTCGCTTGAGTACGTGCGACGCGGCGGCGGGATGATGGTCACGGTAAAGATGATAAGAGGCCCGTCGGTGCGCGTGATGAGCTCAGTACAGGGAGCGAAGAATGCGACCGATGGATTGTCCGTGTTTATTCCATTGCCGCCGGTCGAGCTTGGTGTGGTGCATGGGCTTCCGATGCCCGGAGCGCGGACGGCGCAGATGAAGGTGCTGTCGGAGGTTCAGGAGGGACGGACGCTACGACTGGAACTGGAAGGTATGGCCGGAACTGCGGTTGAATTGCGCGTGCGTCGCAATGCCGCGGATTTAAAGCTGCGGGTGGAGGGTGGGACGGCGGTTGCAGGCGAACGCGTGCGGGTGAGTTTTCCAGCGGGTGGAGGATATCGTCGGCAGGCGTTGATTCTGAGCTGGTAGGTGGAGGGATCGGGATCGTAATCGCGATAGAGTGAGGCGGCGGAGCGCTTTTGCATGGACTTCTCGATCAGATTGTTCATCTGGAGATAGACGCCGTTTGTCCAGCCGAAGCCAACGACGTTGGCTTTATATCCAGTGGCAACTTCGACGTTTGCAGAACCGCTGACGACGTTGTACTTCTCGCGGATGGTGCCATCGTGAAGAAAGTTTTCGAGGATGGTCTGAGAGAACTTTGTTGCGATGCGGTTTGCATCGGCGGCGAAACGGTACTGAGCAAGGCCTTTGATGGTGAGCCATGTCGTGGGGGCCCAGCCGTATGGGAGGTCCCACTGTGTTCCGGAGTCCAGGTCGCTCATCGCGATTCCGCCGGCGCGTTCCATGAGAGGCAGATGAAGTCTCAGCGCTGCAGCCTGGGTGGGAGTGGCGAGGCCAGCCCAGAGCGGATAGAACGCAGAGATGTAGTTGTAGCTGGAGATCCGGTGGTTGACGAAGTCGTAGTCGTAGAACATGCCGGTCTTTTCGTTCCAGAGGAACTTGTTGATCGCGGCTTTGCGGGCGGCGGCGCGGCGCATCCACTCTGCGGCCTCGTCTGCATGACCTAGCAGGGTGGCGAAGTGAGCCATGTCACGCTCGTATTTGTAGAGCAAGCTGTTGAGGCAGATGGGTGCATAGTTTTCTGTAGAACCGCTGAATGGCCCGAAGCGGAAGCTGGGATCGAAGCCGGATTCGCGCATGGCGCGATCGCCACGATAGAAGGCGGCGGTAAGGCGGTGGCCGTCGACGTGTGCGGCGGCGCAGACTTTGGAGACGGCGATGTCGCAGCTTGTTTTGGCGAGCTCGGCGGCTTGTGCGGGCGTGGGATCATCTGGGGCTTCGATGAGGTAGTCGGTGTGGACGCTGGGGTGGGCGAGAAGCCAGCGGATGATGTCGGGGTAGTAGGTGCTGTCGTCGGCCATTTCAGGAACGGGGCCGGTGCCGACGTCGAAGTAGCGCGCGAGGCCGGTCTCGCCGGCGAGGTGCGGATCGGTGATCCAGACGTTGTAGTCGCGTTTGGCGTAGTCGTAGGCGCGTGCGAGCCAGGTTTTTGTGACGGGCTTGCCCGCGGGGTGCTCGTAGAGTTCGCGGATCATTGAGGTCAGGAAAGGCGGCTGCGAGCGGGTGAGGTGATAGGTTCGGTTGGCGTTGAGGATGGAGCCGTAGTTTTCGATCTCGAAGAAGAAGTTCTCGATCATGCCACGAGCGAGATCGGTACGCTTGTCGGCGACGAGGCCGAGGATGATGAAGTAACTGTCCCAGCCGTACATCTCGTTGAAGCGGCCGCCGGGGACGACGTACGGGTTTGGGAGGTAGAGGAGGCCTTCATCGGGTACGTCTGCGACGGTGACGTCACCCATATGAACGATCTTTCGCGGGAGCGTGCGGACATCGAGCTTGCACTGTTGCTGCATGGCGGCGACAGAAGCCGGAGTAGTCATGCCTGCGGGGAGATAGAGGATGGGTGCAGTGGTGACCTTTGGATCGACGACGGACTTACAGCTGGTCATCGAGCGGGAGAGCGTGTCCCAGTTGGTATGGATGTAAGCGAGAATTTTTGCTTTATCGGCAGGACCCGGCGCGGAGGTTTGTGGCGCGGCGTTGCCGGCGAGGAGCGTAACGGCGAGAACAAGAAGGGCAGAGAGGCGTACCGCTGGATTCATCAGAAAGTGATCTCCGGGCCGATGAATTTATCTTTCACTATTGTAGGCTTGCGACCTTGGTGCGTAAGGGATAGTTCGACATGATTGGGCAAGTGAGAGCGATAAAAGGGCTTGCAACGTGATGTGGAGGTCCAACCATCGAATGCAGACACCTGCGTCTCTTGGCGACCGAAGGCCGTATACTCGCGATTTCTTGGGGCCTAAAACCCCGTGATGTTGACAGCCTAATTGTTTAGCGAGTAATGTACGTGCGATTTATGAGCAAGCATTCAGTTCTGTTTTTAGGCAGTTTTTGAACTCCAGGTTCGAAGATCCTGTCTCAACCAGAGGAGCTTGCGAAAACGAGTACCGCGTCAGACGTGTTCGCAATAGCATCCCCATGGGGATGAGACAAGACAAAGCAGCATCCTTTCAGGAGAGTCTTGTCATGAGTGTCTCGACGCGAATCAAATTATTTTCTGCCATCTTTCTGGCCATCCTTTTCACAGCGACAACAGCTGGACATGCACAGGCAGTGTACGGGTCGATCTTCGGAACCGTTACGGACTCGACGGGTGCTGTTGTTCCGAATGCCACCGTGGTCGTAACCGACGTGGCGAAGGGGACTACGTCACAGGTGACCGCCAACGGGAGTGGTGAATTCGCTGCGGACCACCTGATTCCTGACGTTTACAACGTGAAGGTGACGGCGCAGGGCTTCCAGAGTTATCAGCAGACGGACATCAAGGTCTTTGCCGACACATCGACAAAGCTTGCGATCGCTCTGACGGTAGGCGCAGCAGACACGACAGTTGAAGTCAGTGCGGACTCGGTCCCGCTGTTGAAGACGGACCGCGCCGATGTATCGACTGTGTTTCAGTCGAAGGAGATTCAGGACCTGCCTGATAGCGGGACGTAACTTCACCGGACTGCAACTGCTGCTGCCGGGTGCGCAGGAGCTGGGATGGAGCCACGCCGCGAGCGAGAATCCACAGGGCAGCAAACAGATCATGGTGGACGGTCAGGCGTTTGCCGGTACGGCCTACGAGCTGGATGGAACCGACAACCAGGATCCGATCCTCGGCATCATCGTCGTCAATCCCAATTTCGACTCGCTGTCCGAAACCAAAGATCACCACGCAGAACTTCGACGCAGAGTTCGGCAAAGCTGTTTCGTCCGTCGTGACTGCACAGACCAAATCGGGCTCGAACAAGTTCCATGGTTCGGCTTTTGATTACCGTCAGAGCGCGGCAAATCTTGCGAAGGACCCATTCACTCAGGGGCCGGGACGCGCAAGCATTCCGCAGGCGACTGAAGAACCAGTTCGGCGGTTCGATCGGCGGGCCGATCTTCAAGGACAAGCTCTTCTTCTTCGGCGACTATCAGGGAGTTCGTCAGAAGGTGGGAACGGCTAATGTGCAGACGGTTCCATCGGCGCTGCTGGTTGCGACCTGCCTCGGCAAGCAGGTTGGTCCGAGCGGGATTCCTGGTTGCGACTTCAGCGAGTATGCGAGCGAATGTAACTCCCGTCGGGGCGGGATATATCTATCAGCCCAATGGCGTAGCGGTATCCGGGCAACGTGATTCCTGCTTCGCAGGTCTCTCAGCAGGCGAAGAACTTCTTTGCTCTACTGGAGCCGTATACAGCCGAACACGCCGGGCAATTTCAATGGACTGAAGAACAACTATTCCGGTGCCGGCACGGGCGGCCTGAACAGCGACCAGTGGGATGTGCGCGGCGATTACCAGATGAACGAGCAGATCCACTTCTTCGGCCGCTTCAGCCGCTTTACCGACACTCTTAGCGGAATGACGATGTTCGGGCAGGCCGGTGGCGCAGGCTTCGGTCTCGGTGGCTATGGTGGAACTTCAAAGGGAGCCAACGACAGCGTCGCAGCGGGCATGGATATTGCGATCAACGCCAAGTTGGTGACGGACATTCGGCTGGGTTACTTCCGCTACAACATCAACACCTCGAAGTACGACCAAGGCGTTGCGCTAGCGACACAACTCGGGATTCCAGGCATGAACACAGCTGACCCGATCACGAGTGGAGCTCCGAGCTTCCAGTTGGCCGAGGTTGGATCGTCGACGAGCCAAGAGCCTTCCAATCCGCAGAGCCAAGGCCCGCAGTATGGCGCTGGTCTGAATGTGACGCGGTGCAACTGCCCGCTTATTGAGAAGGAGGACCAGTACCAGATCGTGAACAACTGGACGAAGATTCTCGGGAACCACTCGATTGAAGTTTGGCGCTGATCTGCGATATGCACGCAATCTCCGCGTCCCGAGCGATAACGACAGAACCGGAATTCTTTACTTCAGCAATCAACCGACATCAAACCCCAACATCACGACGGGGTCGCAGGGCGGCGTCGGCTTCGCGACTTTTGCTCTGGGAAGGTGACTGGCTTCAAGCGCTACGTCAGCACATCAACGAATGCGAAGGAGTTCCAGAAACGCGACTTCTTCTATGTGCAGGACACCTGGAGAATCACGCCCAAGCTGACTCTCAATTACGGGCTTGCGCTACGAGTTCTACTTTCCCGAGACGATCAATTCTGCGGGGCAATGGCGCCTTGCTTGATATGAACACCGGCTTTCTGAATGTAGCGGGTGTGGGCCAGGTTGCCAGCAATATGAACTGGGGCAGGTACGACAATACCTACAGCCCACGAGTGGGCGTCGCTTACCAGATAAGTCCGAATACGGTCATCCGCGGTGGATATGGACGCAGCTTTGACATCGGCGTCTTCGGTTCGATCTTTGGGCATGCTGCGACGCAGAATCTTCCGGTCCTGTCGAGCCAGGAGATCGTAGCAACAGGTGGTCCACTGAGCCGAGCGTTCAGTCTTGCCGCTGGACCTCCAGCGCCGACGCCGATCCCGGTGCCGACCAGCGGATTGCTGCCGAATCCGGGTTACGCGGTTAATTCGAGAGCCCGACCCAACGGACTTCTTTTGCCTACGTTGGATGCGTGGAACCTCAGTCTTCAGCAGTCGTTTACTCCGACTGTGACCCTTACGGTCGCTTACGTCGGCAACAAGGGAACTCACACGCTCGGCGATGCGAGCGGCAATACGACGAACCCGAACGAGACAGCAATATTCCTTCCGGCGCAGTACAGCATTACGGGACAGGCGTTGCACTATGATCCCTCAGTTGCATCGGGAACTAATTACGGCGTAAGAGCTGTCAATGGGCAGCCTGTTCTTGGCATCTCGCCAGCGGGCGGGACGAGCAATGCAACGTATCTCTCGCGCTACTACGGTGGTAAGCTGCCGGCTTGCGCGACCGCAGGGTATAGCGCGGGTGATCCGCTCATCAGTAACGGGCAGTGCGGCTGGACAAACGGAATTACGTTTTACAGCAACAATTTCAACTCTCACTACAACGCTCTACAGGTAACCCTGACGAAGCAATTCACCAAAGGCCTGTCGTTGAATAGTAATTACGCATGGCAGCGCGCGGTCAGCTACCAATCTGGTTTCTCGACATGGGACATGCGGGCCGTGAAGGGGCGCGACAGCTCTTTGCGGCAGCAGCAGGTTATTCTCTATGGTCTGTACGAGTTGCCGTTTGGACGCAACAAGACTTTCCTGAGCGGCGCTTCCTCGGTCGTCAACTACATTGTCGGTGGATGGCAGCTCAGTCCGGTGCTGAACTTCTCGAGCGGACTTCCATTTTCGCTGTCTTATGGCTCATGTAGCACAAGCATCCCTGGCTCAGCACCGTGTTTGGTCAATGGCAATCCGGGCGCTTTCCAGCATTCATATTCGGGCTTCCCAGGAAACGGTTTGACTTATTTCAAAGGAAAACCATTGAGTCAGACACCGTTTACAGCACCTGGGCTGGACCAAATCGGAAACATTGGCAGGAATAGTGTCTTTGGACCACATCTCTTCAACACAGATCTGGCAGTGTCGAAGAGCTTCCCGATCAAAGAGGTTGCGTCGGTTCAGTTCCGAATGGATGCGTTCAATGTCTTCAACTACATCAACTTTGGCACACCGGGCGGCAACATCGAACAGGATGGAACCATTGGCAACGGACCGTTCCCAGATGGCTCGTCTCATCCTCGACAGTTGCAGTTCTCGTTGAGAGTTCAGTTCTGATCGTGATTTGATGTCTTAATAGAAGGGGAGCTAACGGCTCCCCTTTTTGTTTCCGAGATAGACTTTGAGAGATCGCAGAGACTCCGGATGAGACCAATCGACCTAACGCGAGTCGCCTTTGTAGTGATTGCACTGACAATGGGGACACACGCGGCAAGTGGTCAGGTGCCATCGGTCCCCGAACGGGTCACCCCACCCCCGGCAAAGGATGCGGACGCGCTGGCAGAAGCTCGTAAGATGATCGATCGCGGACGCCCAGAAGATGCGCTCAAGGTGCTCGATGGCTTGGCGGCTCAGCAGCCGATACCTGCTGGCGTGGATACATTGCGTGGCGTTGCGTTTTACGCGCAAAGTCGATTTGCCGACGCCGATGCGGCATTTGCGATAGCGCTGAAGAAGGATGCACGCGATGAAGAAGCGACGCAATTGCGTGGACTCACACTGTTTCGGCTAGGAAAACCTGCTGAGGCGATTCCTTTTCTCGAAGCGGCCCATAAATGGACCCCGGAGACGAAGACCGATCCAAGCTACGTGCTTGCTCTCTGCTATATCGATACCCGACGGTACGACGATGCTCGCCATGCGTTCGCATCGCAGTATGGATTCGCAGTCGATTCTGCGGCGGCGTATTTGCTCGCAGCAAGGATGCTGCTCCGCCGTGAGTATGTTCCAGTAGCTAAAGAATTTGCGAACAAAGCCCTTGAGCTTGACCCGCAGATTCCATTGGCACATGCATTACTGGGCGAGATAGCTCTCGCCGGAGAGCATCTGGATGAGGCGATTGCTGAGTTCGAAAAGGAACGTGCCCGGAACCCACTAGAAGGCAGTATTTATGACCGGCTCGGCGATGCATACAGCAGGGCGAATGACTACATCCGGGCACAGCAGGCGTTGCAGCAGGCCCTGCTTCTCGAACCCAATACGACCGGGCCGTACATTCTGCTCGGCAAAGTTCTATTGAAGCGCCAGGATGGAGTGAATGCCGCCTTATATTTGGAACGCGCGGAGAAGATGGATCCAAGCAACTTCATGACGCACAATCTACTGGCTCAGGCCTACCGTATGTTGGGTCGGACTGCCGATGCGAATCATCAGAACGAACTGGCTCAGAGGTTGCAGTCCGCAAATCAGCCGCAGTTGCAGCCCCTTCGATAAAGAAGTAGATCAGCGCGGGATTTCCTCTAGTCGCAAGAAGTGATACTTCCAGGGCTGTAGATCGACATAGAGTCCGGACGATAACAATTGATTGCCGTCGCGATTATAGATGTCGCTTGAAAGTACGTCGGTCATGCGCCATTGTTTATCTCGCAGTTCATCAAACGCCACTTTGATCAGGGCTTGGGAAGTGAAGTCACTGAAATTGATTACGACGAGATATTTTTCTCCATCCTTGCGCCATCTCCAAGCCACTATATTTTGATCGCTTGTATTGTCTGGCCAGCCTGAACGTTCGCACAGATTCCATTCTCCCGAGCGAAATACAGGACTGTTAATCGCTCGAAGCAGGTTTGAGTAGAAGGCCTGCAATTCGTTGTCGAGTGGTTCTTCAGGACGCCTCCCCAGAAACACGGGCAACCTTATCTTGCGGCCTTCGAATTGGCCTTCGTGGAAGAGTCTTGCACCAGTCAGGGTTGACGTCGCTAATGCTGCGGCTCGCTCCCTGGCTGGAGTGAACACTGCAGCAGCCCGAGGCTCATCGTGATTTTCAAGAAAGCGCAGCAGTCTGTGCTGATACGCGGGATCGGCGCAGAGGTGAAGGCGCACACTCTCCGCACTATCGTGCTCGAGGCGGTCATAGAGTCTTTTGTCGTAACAATAATCGAATCCCTGCTGCTGTAGCTCAGATTCGAGATCCCAATATGCCTCGGCTATAAAAAGAAATTGTGGACTCTTGTTCTTGATGGTGGAGATGAGTTCAACCCAGTATTCGGTGTCTGGTCTCGTTCCCACGCGGTTGCCCCACGTGCGCTCGAAGATCGAATTGATTACCAACATAGCCATGTCGCAGCGCACGCCGTCGCATTGGCGGGCGACTTTTGAAACGGTTTCAAGAACACCCATGCGCAAGGCCGGTTGAAAGGCATTCAACTGCAACACGTCCGGCCACGCAGGGAAAAAAGGGTCTTTGCCGCAAGCGAAGACCGTTCCATTGATGTTGATATAGGAAGCGGGGTCGTTTGATGCTTGTTCGGCAGTGCCCTGCACGAAGTACTCCGGATGCTCTCTGACCCAGGGGTGGTCCGGGGCGACATGATTTGGGACAAAGTCGAGGATCAGACTCAGGCCTCGATTGGCTAACTCCTGGCGCGCGTGGGCCAGAGCCTCATCGCCACCCAAGTGTGGGTCAACTTTGTAACAGCGGATGCAATATGGCGAACCCACATTGTCTTCCAGGCGAAAGTCGGGCAGAGCGCGCAAGAAGTCTTCCCGTAAGCCCGGATTCTGGTTGGCGATGGCGATGCCGGCGGGACTGCGCTCCCACACTCCCATCAGCCAAACGGCGTCAAAGCCAAGAGCCGCGATTGCGTCCCATTCGGTAGAGGGGACGGAGCCCAGATCAATTTGGCGGCCCGCTTTCTTACTTAGTTCGGAGAGCCAAACCCACGTGTTGATCTCATACAGCGTTGGATAAGGAGGAAGCAAGTGCCACCTCTCAGAGGAAGAGACCTTCAGAGAACCACTCAACCCCGACGTGGCAGTGACATCGTCTGCCGTCGGGGTTGAGTCTCAGAATACTCCAAGTTTAGTTACGAGTCTCCGAGAGGTCGAAACGATCAAGGTTCATCACCTTGTTCCAGGCTCCCACAAAGTCATCGACGAACTTTGTATGTGCATCTGAACTTGCGTAGACCTCAGAGAGTGCCCGAAGTTGGGCATTGGAACCGAAGATCAGATCGGCACGCGTTGCCGTCCATCTCACGTCCCCGGTCTTGCGATCCCGACCTTCGAATACGTCCTGCTTGTCGGAAGTCGCCTTCCACACCGTACCCATGTCGAGCAGGTTGATGAAGAAGTCGTTGGTTAGCGCTTCTGGCCGGTTGGTGAAAACGCCATACTTCGTCTGCCCATAGTTGGTGTTCATCATGCGCATGCCGGCGAGTAGCACGGTCAGTTCTGGTGCGGTCAACCTAAGCAGTTGAGCCTTGTCTAACAAAGTGACCTCGGCGGGAGCCTTGCTGCCGTTGGTATAGGAGCGAAAGCCATCCGCGGCTGGTTCGAGCACGGCAAAGGATTCAACGTCCGTTTGCTCCTGCGAAGCGTCCGTGCGTCCTGGCGCAAATGGAACCGTAATGTTGATGCCGGCATTTCTGGCAGCCTGCTCTACACCTGCGGAACCGGCGAGAACGATCAGATCGGCAAGGGAGATCTTCTTGCCGCCGGATTGAGATCCGTTGAAATCACTCTGAATCTTTTCAAGCGTCTTCAGGACTTTCTGCAGTTGATCGGGCTGGTTGATCTTCCAGTCTTTTTGCGGTGCGAGGCGGATACGTGCACCGTTTGCGCCCCCGCGCTTGTCAGAACCGCGGAACGAGGACGCTGAAGCCCAGGCAGTGGAAACCAGTTGAGAAACCGTCAATCCCGAAGCAAGAATCTTTTCCTTGAGAGAGGCGATGTCCTGGTCATCGACCAAAACATAGTCGACTGCAGGGACGGGATCCTGCCAGATGAGTTCATCCTTCGGGACCTCCGGACCAAGGTATCGCGCTTTCGGTCCCATATCGCGATGGGTGAGTTTGAACCAAGCGCGCGCGAAGGCGTCGGCGAACTGCTCTGGATGCTCGTAGAAGCGGCGCGAGATCTTCTCGTATGCAGGATCCATGCGCAGCGATAGATCGGTGGTGAGCATGTTGGGCTGCTTGCGTTTCGCCGCGTCGTGCGCGTCAGGCACGGTGTTCGCGCCCTGATCGCCCTTGGGCTTCCACTGGTGCGCGCCGCCGGGGCTCTTGGTCAACTCCCAGTCGTACTTGAAGAGGTGGTCGAAGAAGTCGTTCGACCACTTTGTCGGTTGCGTGGTCCATGTGACTTCGAGGCCGCTGGTGATGGCGTCGCCCGCGATGCCGGTGGCGTAAGCGCTGGTCCAGCCGAGACCCTGCTCTTCGATGGTGCCGCCTTCGGGTTCTTTGCCGAGATGGGTACCGGCGTGAGCGCCGTGTGTCTTGCCGAAGGTGTGTCCGCCGGCGATGAGCGCGACGGTCTCTTCATCGTTCATTGCCATGCGGCCGAAGGTCTCGCGGATGTCGTGTGCAGCCTTCACGGGATCGGGCACGCCTTCGGGGCCTTCAGGGTTGACGTAGATGAGGCCCATGGTCGTCGCACCGAATGGATTTGCGAGGAGGCGCTCGTCTTTCGACGCGGCGTAGCGGACATCGGTGCCCATCCATGTGGCTTCTGCGCCCCAGTCAACATCGTGGTCCGGCTCCCAGACGTCGGCGCGACCGCCGGCGAAGCCGAAGGTCTTGAAGCCCATGGATTCCAGTGCAACGTTGCCGGCGAGAATCATCAGGTCGGCCCAGGAGATTTTCTTGCCATACTTCTGCTTGATAGGCCATAACAGACGCCGGGCACGGTCGAGGTTGACGTTGTCTGGCCAACTATTGAGTGGAGCGAAACGCTGTTGGCCGCGGCCACCGCCACCCCGTCCGTCCCAGGTGCGGTAGGTGCCGGCGCTATGCCAAGCCATGCGGATAAAGAGAGGGCCGTAGTGACCGAAGTCGGCGGGCCACCAGTCCTGCGAGTCGGTCATAAGAGCGTGGAGGTCCTTCTTGAGGGCATCGTAGTCAAGACTCTTAAATTCTTCGGCATAGTTAAAGTCTTCGTCCATGGGATCGGACAGAGACGAGTGCTGATGCAGCAGATTCAGATTCAGCTGGTTCGGCCACCAGTCGCGGTTCGTTCTCGCCGCACTACCACCGTGAGGGAATGGGCACTTCGCTTCGGTTGACATACATGCTCTCCTTGTTCTTTTTGTTACAGTTCTGCGAATGGGTTTACTCGAACCCAAGTGTAGGATCTCTCAAAGAGATGAATGTAGCATCTGGAAGAGTGATAGTTCCAATATATAATTCCCATTTGGAGTATAGGCATCTCCTATGGAATTCCAGCAGCTACGATATGTCTGCGCGATCGCGGAAACCGGCAGCTTCAGTCGCGCTGCGGAGCGTTGTCAGATTGCCCAGCCCTCCCTGTCGCAGCAGGTTCTCAAACTTGAGGAAGATCTGGGAGCAAGATTATTCGACCGTCTGGGTCGTAGTATTCGCCTAACGGAGGCGGGACGAGCTTTCATACCTCATGCCCGTTCCATTCTAGAGCAGATGGAGGCCGCGCGATCGAGCGTAACTGACAGGAATGCCGATCTTCACGGCAACGTAACAGTGGGTGTTATTCCAACTATTGCGCCCTATCTGATGCCGCGTTATACGGCTCGATTTGCAAAGAAGTACCCCGATGCGAAGCTGCGTATCGTTGAGGAGACAACGCAAGTCCTGATTGAAGGCCTGAGAAATCTGTCTATCGATCTTGCGATTCTTGCCCTCCCGTTGCGCCACAAAGACCTGGAACGGTTTCCCATCCGTACCGAGCCGCTTTTCGCCGCGTTACCGAAAGATCATCCCCGCGCCGATGCAAAATCGCTTGCCCTCCGGGAGCTTCGCGGAGAGTCCTTTGTGATGTTACGCGATGGCCACTGTTTCCGAGATCTAAGTATCGCAACCTGCTCCCATGCCCGCATCACACCGAAGATTGCGTTCGAAAGCGGCCAGTTCAGCAGTCTCTTAGGAATGGTTGCGGCCGGTATAGGAATCTCGCTCGTTCCGGAGATGGCGATTGATCGGAACGCTGGTTGCCGTTACGTACGGCTCAACGATTCCGGCGCCACTCGCACGATCGTAGCCGCCGTCCTGCGAGGGCGCAGCCTTAACCGTGTTCAGCAAGCCTTTGTGGCCGGGATACGAAAATAGAATGAAGATTTATTGACCCCTTGGATGGGGCTTAGGTTCTACCTGGGCTGTAATTTTTGCCCTAGATGCTGAAGGCTGTTTCAGATACTAGGCGCATATCGAGCATCCAATCCAAGTAGCGGCATCCACGATGGCTGAGGAAACACACAAGCGACAATCCGGAGTTAGTAAACCCAGCATCCCCGACGAATCGAGGGCAGAGCGAGGTTCTGTTCTGGATCTTTTTCATACCGCCACGGCAAAGTGGTTTCGGGCTGTGTTCGATCAACCTACTCCACCACAGGTGGAAGGTTGGCCGGCGATAGCACGCGGGGAATCTACGCTTATCCTCGCGCCTACCGGCACTGGTAAGACACTCACCGCGTTCTTGTGGTGTCTTGATCGCCTGATGTTGCGTACTCCGCCAGATGCGCCTCAAGGATGCCGTGTTGTTTACGTATCGCCGCTGAAGGCGCTTGCAGCCGATGTGGAGCGCAACTTGCGGTCACCACTTACCGGCATTGCGAATATGGCTAAACAGGAAGGTGTGCCTATACGTTTGCCAGAGATCAGCATGCGTACGGGCGATACGACTCAGAAGGAACGCGCCCGATTCAGGAAACATCCCGGCGATATCCTTATCACGACTCCTGAGAGCCTCTATCTATTGTTGACTTCTGAGGCTGGCGAGGCCCTTCGTACGGTAGAGACGGTCATCATTGACGAGATTCACGCTCTTGTTCCGACGAAGCGCGGCGCCCATATGGCTTTGTCGCTTGAGCGCCTCGAGGCGCTAGTAGGCCAAGGTATTCAGCGGATCGGGCTTTCCGCAACTCAGCGTCCTCTGGAAGAGGTCGCCCGTTTTCTAGGTGGCGTCGCTGTACCGGTGTCTGTGGGCCGCGGACGCAAGAAGACTCCTCACCGCATTGAATCCGAGGCTGAAGCTTCGTCCATATTGATGGAGGCATCGGGTGAATCTGATAACGAAGGAGCCGAACTACTTCCTTATCGCCCTGTAACCATTGTCAATGCCGGCGTACGCAAGCCTCTTGAATTGCGAGTCGAGGTTCCCGTCGAGGACATGGCGCGGCTCGGACAGATTGAAGAACAGCCCAGCGGGCCGGCGTCGCAAGGACCAAAGCGCACTTCCATCTGGCAGTCCATCTATCCACGATTGCTGGAGATCATCAACGAGCGAACCTCTACGCTGATTTTTGTAAATGCGCGCCGAGTAGCTGAACGACTTGCCGGGGCTCTCAATGAACTCGCCGGTGAGTCTGTAGCACGAGCGCATCATGGCTCGCTCGCAGCAGCGCAGCGCACAGAGATTGAAGAGCTACTGAAAGCTGGACGCATCAAGGCGCTTGTGGCTACGTCGTCGCTTGAGCTTGGCATTGATATGGGGGCTATCGACCTCGTTATCCAGATTGAGGCGCCGCCGTCCGTGGCCAGTGGTCTCCAGCGCATTGGCCGGGCTGGACACCAGGTTGGTTCCCCGTCCTCTGGTGTCATCTTTCCTAAGTATCGTGCAGACCTTATTGCCTGTGCTGCCGTCACTCGCGCCATGCATGAAGGGCACGTAGAATCCACGCGTTTCCTCCGGAATCCACTTGACGTGCTTGCGCAACAGATCGTTGCGGTTATATCGCATCCGCCACTGAGCATCGTCGATGCGGAGCTTCGCAGACAACGTGTTAGCGAAGAAGAGGAGAGTCCGGGAATTGGTTATGACGCCTTGTTTCGGCTAATACGCGGGGCGGCTCCGTTTGCTGGATTGAGCCGAAACGTCTTCGATGGTGTGCTTGATATGCTCGCCGGACGGTATCCCTCGGACGAGTTTGCGGAGCTTCGTCCGCGAATAACCTGGGATCGTACACGGAACTGGCTTACTCCGCGTAGCGGAGTAAAGCGCATTGCGATTCTCAATGCGGGGACCATCCCCGATCGCGGCACTTACGGGGTCTTTCTCGCTGGAGAAAGAGCGAAGCCAGTGCGCGTGGGTGAACTCGATGAAGAGATGGTCTTCGAAAGTCGTACCGGCGAGACCTTCATTCTTGGCGCATCCACGTGGAGGATCGAGGAGATCACTCATGATCGCGTGCTTGTCTCGCCGGCTCCCGGAGAGGCAGGCAAGATGCCCTTTTGGCATGGAGATCAGGCAGGCCGACCGCTTGAGTTCGGGCGGAAAATTGGAGCCCTTGTACGTGAACTACGTGACATGCCACGTAACGTCGCTATAACCACGCTAACGTCCGAGCACGATCTTGATCCGATGGCTGCAGAGAATGTGCTTCGTTATCTTGCGGATCAGGAGATTGCAACCACGATAGTGCCGGACGACCGCAACATCGTCGTCGAACGCGTGCGCGACGAACTTGGGGATTGGCGAGTTTGTGTTCTGACACCTTTCGGCAGTCGAATCCATGCACCCTGGTCCATGGCGATAACAGCTAAACTTCGTGCTGCCGGCGGGCCAGATGTGGAGACTATGTGGAGTGATGATGGATTCGTACTCCGCTTTCCAGAGACAGATCAACCTCCTGATGTTGACCAATTCATGCTTGAACCTGAAGAAGCAGCTGAGATGGTTCTGCATCAGCTTGGATCGACGGCGCTTTTTGCGGCTAAGTTTCGCGAGAGCGCTGCACGGGCGCTTCTTTTGCCACGTCGCCGGGCCGATGGGCGGAGCCCTCTCTGGCAGCAACGAAAACGCGCTTACGATCTTCTAAGTGTTGCCAGCAGGTATGCTTCATTTCCAATCCTGCTTGAGGCTTATCGCGAGTGTATGCGCGATGTGTTTGATATGCCTGCACTGATGGAGACGCTTCGCCTAATCTCTAACCGCAGCTTGCGTGTACATACCGTCGACTCGCGCACGCCCTCACCGTTTGCCTCGGCGTTGCTGTTCAGTTATGTGGCGAACTACATTTATGACGGCGATGCGCCCTTGGCGGAGCGCCGAGCTCAGGCTCTTTCGATCGACCAAGACCAGTTGCGCGAGTTGATGGGCGATGCTGATCTTCGAGAATTACTGGATACGAGCGCGATTGAACAGACAGAAGAGCAGTTGCAGTTGCTGGCGGAGGGCTATGAGGCACGTAATATGGACGGTCTGCATGATATGCTGCTTCGCCTCGGGGATCTTACACGCGAGGAGCTTCGCCGTCGTACCGTGAGCGATGAGGTTGCTCAAAGCATCGAGCGCCTCCTTCGTAGCCGTCGTGTATTAGAGATTCAAATTGTCGGCGAGAAGCGCCTTATCGCTGTAGAAGATGCCGGCCGGTATCGTGACGGCCTGGGTGTCCCTTTGCCTCCCGGCCTGCCTAGCGCATTCCTTGCTGAGGTTGCCGACGCCACCACCGATCTTCTCCGTCGTTATGCACGCACCCATGGCCCTTTTACTACGCACGAGGCGTCTGACCGCTTTGGATTAGCATCTTCCTCGGCGGAGGGCATATTGCAACGCCTGGTGCAGTCAGGTCGCCTTGTCGAAGGTGGATTTCGACCTGGGGGTGTTCATCGCGAGTGGTGCGATAGCGAGGTTCTTCGTTCGATTCGTCGCAAGAGCCTGGCGCGACTCCGCAAAGAGGTCGAGCCAGTAGAACAGGCGACGCTTGCACGTCTTTTTACGCGTTGGCAGGGTGTTGTGCAGCCGCGTCGCGGACTCGATGCATTGCTCGATGTCATTGAGAACATTCAAGGCGCTCCGATACCAGCTTCCATACTGGAGGGCGAGGTCCTTCCTGCACGGGTGCTTGGCTATAAGGCATCCGATCTGGACACACTCATAGCGGCGGGGGAGGTTGTGTGGGTTGGTCTCGAACCTCTTGGCGAGCATGATGGCCGCATCGCGCTTTATCTTACTGAACGGCTGAGTTCTTTATGGTATGCGCGTGAACAGTCAGAGGACCTCAGCGAACGAGAACAAACTGTTCTTGAACATTTGCGCAGCCGCGGCGCGTCATTCTTCAGTGATCTGCATGAAGCAATCGGTGGGGGATATCCAGGCGAGACACTTGAAGCGCTTTGGTCCCTAGTTTGGCGAGGCATGGTGACAAATGACGGGATGGCTGTACTCCGTGCCTATTGCCAGCGTCCAGGTACATCACGTAAGCCCGCCCGACGCGTTCATAATCAAGCAAATTTCCGTTCGCGGCGGACGACTCCGCCTACCGGACAAGGACGGTGGGCACTTCAACCGTCGGCATTTGCCCAGCAGGATCCTGTCCGCTCTACCGCCTGGTCGCATGCGATTGCGCAGCAACTTCTCAATCGCTATGGCGTGGTGTTCCGGGAGACGGCTCATGCTGAAAACCTGCCTGGAGGGTTTTCAGCAGTCTACGACGTTCTGAAAGCGATGGAAGAGAGCGGAAAAATTCGCAGAGGTTACTTTGCTGCGAATCTAGGCGCTACTCAATTTGCTATGCCGGCCGCCGTCGATCTCCTGCGCTCTCTTCGTGAAGGCGGCCGCTCCCAGCTGGATTCTGACCGGCTTGAGATAGTCCAGTTGGCCGCGACCGATCCTGCTAACCCATACGGCGCTCTTCTGCGATGGCCAGCGGCGGCTGATGCCGCATCGTCTCTCACGCGCAGCGTCGGCGCTCGAGTTGTTATCGCCAACGGCGCCCTTGTCGCTTATATTCGACGTGGCAATCCAAATATTCAAATCTTTCTTCCCGAGGAAGAGCCGCAGCGGTCCAATCTGGCTCGCGCTCTTTCTACATTTTTTGTCGAACACGTGCATGCCCGACTTGAAGAGGTGGATCAGCGGGGAGGAATGTTGATTTCAACCCTCAACGGAATACCAGTGGCGGAACACTGGATGGCTCGTTTTCTGCTTGACGCAGGGTTTTCTCCGGGCGCGGTCGGCTTTAACGTTCGTCGGGGTATGCCGACGTTGTTGGCCGAAGGTGGCGAATCGCGCATCAACGCTTAGCCGCTTCGCGCATCCAATATCCAGCAATGTCTGTCTATGCCTGAAGGGGATACCATCTTTCGCTCTGCGCGTGCGTTGAATCGTGTGCTGGCAGGGCATGTAGTTAGTGGCTTCGATACTGGTTTGGCGAAGCTTGCTCGAGTGAACGACGATACGCCTATCAGAGGGCGAACTATTGAAAAAGTTGAGTCACGGGGTAAATGGTTGCTTATGTTCTTTAGTGGCGATCTCATCCTCTCCACACACATGCTAATGAGCGGAAGTTGGCATATCTATCATGCGGGTGAGCGTTGGCAACTTGCTCGAAACCGTATGCGCGTTGCCATCAGCACCGAAGCGTGGCAGGCTGTGGCGTTTAATGTCCCCATCGCAGAGTTTCACAATGCTCGCTCACTAGAGCGAAGTGACCGAATTTCCAAACTCGGCCCCGATATTCTTTCGAATGATTTTACGATTGGTGACGGTGTCGAGCGACTCACACGGCGCACCCTTCAAACTCCAGAAGATGAGGTCGGCGTAATCCTGCTCAATCAGCGAGTAATTGCTGGCCTCGGGAATGTTTACAAGAGTGAAGTTGCGTTCGCAGCGCATGTTCATCCATTTCGTGCGCTCCGAACGCTCTCGCGCAACGAAATGGAGCGCCTTGTGGAATTCGCACATCGATACATGAGGGCTAACGTTGTAGAGGGGAAAGAAGATGGAATTGTCACATACTCTGGAAACCGGCGCACCACACGCGCAATGGATCGAGAAGAGAGGTTATGGGTATATGGACGACACGGTCAGGAATGTCGACGCTGTGGAGCATCTATCCTAGTGCGGAAACAGGGATCGCAGGCTCGCGTAACGTATTGGTGTCCCGAGTGCCAGCCGTTTGTGGAGTGAGATCTAACGTGTCTTGCTAAGTCGGCGATAGTAGTCTGCTACGGCTTCCTGATATCCGTCGGGAATAGATTGCGGCTTTCCTGAACGTGCTTCTCCTGTTGCTCCGTGATTGAGCAGTTCGATCTCCAGGCGATTGATTGAGCTGAGCATCTCTTTATGCATTTGGTCCACGATGGCAGGATTTCCTGGGAAACGTTTCGGGTCCAGGTCTTGCATTCGCCGCGTCAGATCCCGCACTTCTTTTGAAAGATTAGGATCGCCTTGGACCATCTGATTAAGTCGGTTTAGTTCACTTAGCTGCTGTTGGAATGACTGCTCTGTGTCCTGCGGATTGCCATTGGCATCGGTTGGAGTCGGCGGCACAACTCCACGCGAACCATAGATATTGTTGCCAGTATTGATATTGTTCCATGCGGTGCCGTCGGCGTATCCGCCTCCACCTCTGCGAATATCGCCACTATTGCTGCCGATGGCTGAGCTTGCACCCGGTTGCTGCCCCGAGCCATTGCGCGAAAGTTGCTGTCCTGATCGTGGTTGACCTTGCCCCTGAGCGCTGCCTTGGCTTGCCTGTTGTTGGCTACCGTCGCGTGCCTGATTTTGTCCGCCCGGATTTCGACCGTCAGAGCTTTGCCCGTTCTTACCCGTCTGAGCCTGTGTTTGAGACCGTCGATTGCCCGTGCGCCCCGACATCGCCTGCAGTTGTTCGCGCAGTCGACGTACCTGGTCCAATGCAGCGTTCTGGTTGCTGGAATCAGAACCAGGGCGCTGACCGGGCTGTCCGCGGCCAACACTTTTCTGGGCTTCACGTAGCTGTTGGCTCAACTTTTGCAACCCTTGCGCGATCTCTGTTTCGGTACCGTTTGAGTTTGGATTAATACCGCGGCGGAGCCAGTCCGCTGTCCGCTGCACACGGTTATCGAGATCGGCCTCGTCCATTTCATTCAGCGCGCGGCTTAGTTTTTGCGCCGTGTCGGGTTGATTCGAAGCCATTGCACGAGAGGAGTCACGAAGTTTTCCTTGAAGATGGGAAAGATCATCCGAAAGATGTTGTCTCTCCTGAGCCAACTGGTTACGTTCACGGATTCGTGATTCCATGCTCTCGCGGTTCGTTTGGTCCACCGGTGGCTGAGAAGCGAAACGATTGATTCGATCAGACTGGGCTCGCTCTTCCTGCGCAATGCGGTCGGCTTCCTGAGACATGGAGTCCAGCTTAGAGGACGCCATCTGCTGCTGGCCGGCGGCGAGAGATTCTTTGGCTTCCTGTAATTTATCCGCAGCCTGGCGTGCAGCATCCGAATTCTTCTGCTGGCCTCCATTGCGCTTCATCGCTTCATTTGCCTGCTTCAACCGGTTAAGCGCTTGCTGAACGCGTTGATCCTGAGAACCGCCAGAAGAATTGGAATTGCTACCGCTTTGAGATGAACTGGAAGAGGAGTTTTGCTGTTGTTGGCCAGAGGATTTCTGGGAGCCGCTCTGTGCACCAGATTGTTGCGAACCACTTTGCTGACCGTTCTGCGCGAGTTGCTCCATCTGTCGTTGTAGTTGTTCGGCCTCGCGACGCAACATTTCCTGTTGCCATCGTTCCTGGAAGCTTTGCTGGGGATTGTTTTGTTGCTTTGCGACCTCTTCCTGCCGTTTTGCCAATGCATCAAGTTTTGCCAGCACGTCGTCGATTTCTTTCTGCCGCTGATCACCAGGAGAGGTATTTTGCGCCGTCTCGTATTGATTCTTTTCTGTATCGAGTTCGAGATCGAAGAGACTTGCAAGGTCGCGTCCCGCAGAGTTGCCTCCGCCTCCGCCGCCACCACCTTGCTGGCCAAACGCGACCTGAATCTTGCGGAAAGTTGCTTCGGCGCGCAGCAAGGCCTGCAGAGCCTTCTGTTCAAGGGGTAGAGCGTCTTTCCACTGCATTCCCTTGAGCTTGTCAGCAGAAGGAGCCATCGCTTCTGATGCTTGCTGCATATCTTTCTGGAATCCATTGAATTCTTCGTTTGCTGAAGAGAGATCTCGACTTTCCATTCGTGCAGAGAGGGCTGTGACCTGATCGCGCAATTTCGTCTGCGCATCAGAGAGGAACTGACCGATGGATGCAGCATCTTTTGGGGTGGCATTTTTATCGTTCTGCTGCTTCCATGTGGCAGCGATGAGTTCCTTCTCGCGTTTAGACATATCGGTCTGATTGTTCTGTCCGCCTCCGCCACCGCCCCCTCCGCCACCGCTCTGTTGTGACTGCGAAAACTCTCGTTCAAATGGGTCGACCTGTAAGAAGCTTATGGTGGTGCGGCTTTCGGCGTGCCCGTCTTTCGCTGTTGCATACATGCTCACCAGGTCACCGGGCACGAGTTTGAACTCTTCAAGTCGCAATGTGTGTGCCCCATCGACATTCTTTGCGCCTTGGGCTTTGAGCATATCGATGTCGTGGTCAGCGCCGCCGTTGACTGAATAATGAAGATGCAGATCACGGAGCCCAAATTCATCCGATCCTTGAACACCGATCGTCACCTCTTCAATAGGTGAAGCTCGATAGTCGCCGCCCGGACGAGTGATGCTTACCTCCGGAGGTTCCGCTTTGTCGGTTGCGATGAAGTAGTCCTCTGAAAGTCGAACGGGCTGGCCTTGATCTATACCAGCGACATGATAGGCGCCATCCTTATCCATGTGGATGGTTCCTGCATATTTGTTTGGACCTGCGGCGGACAGTGTGACGGTCTTTTCATTGTCGAGAGCGAGTTGCCCGCTTGCAAGGGGTTTATCCATCTCAATCTCGACTCGCGCATCGGTCCCTTCGATTGCGCGAAGATCCCCGATCTGTTCCTGACTAACAGGTTTCATGCCCGTCCATCTTGGATATTGATAGGTGATCTGGATCTTTTTGACCGACGGCAGATCGGCCACGCGAATGTTGTAATGCTGTGAGGTCAGAGGACCGGCTGTTACGTAGTATTCGACGTTCTCTGGTAGCCCGGCTAGCACGAATTGGTAGTTCGCTTCGCCTGCCCGCCGGTTGCTGCTTGCATTGCGACCGGTTCCCATTCCTTCGCAGCCTGGTAGTGCGCAAATATCTGAACCTTGTCTGGATGGAGGCCGGAAATATGCGCAGTAATCAGTTGGTCGCTATGTGCGGCGAACCGTGACATCTCCCGGCGCAACCCTCATGCTGTAGAGGGGAGCCTCATTCTTGTGTTCTCCGACCCAGAGAAGCGACGCCCCGTATCCCATATACCCGGGTCTGCAGCGTCACCATCCAGATCAGAGTGGCGATGCATCCCAGATCCTACGCCGGCCATCATCAGCAGACGGCTTCCTGGTGCTATGGAGGAAGGCGAGATCTGTGAGAATGGGAGAGGGTGTCGGCGGCAAGTAGCTCGAGAAAAGGATCGCTGCGGCTCTGTTGTTGTTCGTGAAAAGTGGTGAGCCGTTGCTCGAACTCAGGATAAGTAGCCTCTGCCTTACGCACGGCGCGTGCGGTCGTGAGACGAAATAACGGCACAGACTATACCAGATGCTTGCAACCACGGCCAGAGCGAAAAGAAGACCTAACCTGCGCCCTCTTACGCCGGTTGCCGGGAAGGCATAGTGGTTCAGAACTAAGACAAGGAGGATCGTTGTTGCCAGAGCGGTGAAGGTGAGTACGGCAGCACCAAGTATCCAGGTGCGCAGTCTGAGCCTGCCGAGCAACTGCGATATATAGGAGTTGAGCTCACTCTGCTTGCTCATATTTCCTCCCGATCCGTTTTGAGGTAGCGGGTTGAGAAAAACGCCTCGGCGACCGCTACAGCCAATGCAAGCAGCATAAAGTACCACCACACATTTAGGGGCTGATATCTGATCTCCGCATTCCCGGCCTTTAAAGCGGAAGCTGGGTCGGCGTTGCTCCCCGTCCATAAAGCACGCATTTCAGGTGTGATGGGCGTCAGATCTGATTCTCGTCTATCTGGATTGACGCCAATCACAGCGTCGTGTCCATTTGCAAAACGGATTTGGTAAAACCCCGCACGTGCAAGACGGAAGGTTTGGGCAGTCCGCGCTTCGTTCAAGGAAAGAGGTCTGCCTCCCTCAGGATCAATGACCTCGACCGGAACCACCTTTTCTGAAGTTGTCGGCGCTGAGCGGAGTTGTACAAAGGAATCGACGATCTTCGCTCCGCTTAGCTCTTCACTCCCAGAAAGGTATTTTGCAGCCTTATCGACAAAAGCTACGAAGACAGGTTGTAACGGAAGATCGTTGGTAACGCCATCAAGGCCGGATGTGAAGAGAAGAACATGACCTTCGCCCATTCGCCGTTCGAGTAGTAGTGGCGTACCGTCATGTAGGCTCGCAGCAACGCGTGCCCCGGCGGGGTCGACCGATATCGCGTACCAGACTTTGGTACCCGACCAGCCCCCGTTTTCACGCCCCGGCTGTTGTTGCTCAAGCGCAGGGAAGGTGAAGTCGACCTGTCCGATTGAGGCCGCTCCGGTTGCAGCATAGTTGTGAACTCCCTGGATAGATCCGTTCCACAGAGGTATGTTTGCCTGACGCTCAACATTCAGGCCTAACGCGATCAGTACATTTCCACCTTTTGATACATATTGCTCCAGTGTGTGCTGAAAGATCGAAGGAAGTTTGGTCGTGTCAGCCAATACAGTGAAGGCGAATTTTGCCGGGTCGATATCGGTAGACTGCTCGGCACTAATCGCCTGAAGAACATAGGCTCCCCGAGTGGCCGCATTGAGAGCGGAAGCGAAGTAGGTTACAGAGCGCTGATCTGTGCCGCTGTGAAGAAACAAAACCCGCTGAGGATCCGTGCGCCGAATGACGAACCGAGCAGCATTGTCCGCGGGGAGGGCATCATCGCCCTCGATCCGTATTTCGCAACGATTGAATCCGTATTCAACGGCGATGGGTGAAAATTCAACAGGCGTGCGTCCGTTCGCGGAAACTTTCAACTTTTTGCTTGAAACGACGTTCCCGTTTACGACTAATGAAACCGTCTTTTCCGTCTCGGCAGTTGCAAAGCCAGTAAGAATAGCCTTGACTCTTGATACTGCCAGATCTTTGGGGTCTGTAAGATAGGTCGGCGCGGTGAGGCCCTCGATTGTCCAGTTTGGCGCTGCTGAGTCTTTCGCGACAGTATGAAGCGTCAGCTTCACCGATGAAGGCAGGACTGCTTCGGAAAAACTATCGGGCATCGCCGTACGTTGAGCGTCAGTGAAGAGATGGAGTTCTATCGGTCCAGGGTTCGACTCAGTTAGAGTGCGTACAGATCGAGCGAGATCGGCAAAGCTCGCGTGGCCATCCCCTGCTTGAATGCCGTCCATCGCGGTTTTGAGTTGGTTTTTGTCCTGGGTGGGCTCAGTCAGTATCTGCGATTGGCCACCAAGCGAGATCACTTGCGCCCGTTGTGAACGGGACTTTGACGCCAGGAGTTGCATGGCCAGTGTCTTAGCATCAGCGAAGTGAGTGCCGGATCGCATGCTAAATGAGTTGTCTAGAACGATCAGTAGAAGCCTTTGATCAGCGTTGGTGCGATGACGGAGAAATGGATTTGCAAAAGCAAGGACAATCAGCAGCACGATCAGTGAGCGCAGGGCAAATAGAAGGAGATAGCGTAGACGGCGATGCTTGGTGGAGCTTTGGGTTCCTCGCTCAAAGAACATAAGCGAGCTAACGAGACGTGGCGTAGAGACGTGTTTACGAAGCAGATGGACAAAAACCGGTACTCCGAGCATCACGATTCCGGCCAAGAACCATGGCGCTAGAAATCCCATTACGCGCCTGCCTTTCTTAGGGTGAGATATTCGCGTAACACTGCATCCAAGGGTTGGTCTGTGCGGATCAATTTATATTCAAGACCAGCCGATTGTGCTTTGGAGCGAATATTGGCGATGTGATCCTGGATTCTCTCGCGATAGGTTGAGTTGACGTACTCTGGAATGACCTCGATCTTTTGGTTGGACTCAAGGTCTACAAGAATCGCGGGTGCTCGCAGTTTTGGCTGGATCTCTTCAGGATCAAGTACATGAAAGAGAACCACGTCGTTTCCTTTGTAAGCGAAGGGATTCGAGGGCATGTACGATTGACTCTGGTTCCTCATAAAAATCAGATATCACGATAATGATCCCGCGTCGATGCAGAAGGCTCTGGAAATGTCTGAGCGGCTTTGAGAAGTCTGTGCGACTTCTGGGTTCGGCACGGTCGAGCGTCGCAAAGAGACGAGACAGCTGTCCTTGCCTAGTCGAGGGCTGGACATAATCTCGAACTTCATCATCAAATACGATGACGCCGGCGGCATCGCGCTGATTCCGAATCGCCAGATAAAAGAGAGAAGCAGCGATGTAGCGAGCGTAGTCTGCTTTTGTCGGCTGTCGCGATCCGTACTGCATTGAGTTGCTGGCATCGAGCAGAATTGTAAGCTGGCTGTTCGTCTCTCCTTCATAGCGTTTCAAATAGCAGCGCTCAGTTCGTGCGTAGAGGTTCCAGTCGACGTGACGCAGGTCATCACCCTGCACATAGGGTCTATACTCCGCGAACTCCTGGCTGAAGCCGAAATCCGGTGAGCGGTGCAGCCCTGACACGAAACCATCGACGACTGTCTTTGCAACGAGGTCGAGGGAAGAGATGCTTGCCAGCACTGCGGGATCGAGAAAGCGCTGCATCAATTTTCCTTTGGAGGCGGCATGTGAACGATCAGTCTTCGCAAAATCTCATCGCTGTCGATGCGCTCAGACTCAGCGTGAAAGTTCAGCAGAATCCGGTGGCGTAGCACCGGCGAAGCAAGTGAGGTGATGTCCTCGTAAGTCACGTGATACCGCTTTCGCGAGAGTGCGCGTGCTTTTGCGGCAAGTACGATGAACTGTGCTGCACGAACGCTTGCGCCATAGTTGACGTACTTCTTGATAAAGTCGGGAGCGTTGTCGCTTTTGTTGCGTGTAGCACGTACAAGATTGATAACGTAGCGAGCCACGGAATCGGCAATTGGAACCATTCTGACGAGGTTCTGGAAATTAGCAGTTCTTCCGCGGAGGTTACCGGCTCTACGGTCGCCTGGTGCGTCGTAGTCGTCAGGTTGAGAACTTTGAACTCTTCCTCAGGACGGAGGTAATCAAGTATGGCGTTAAAGAGAAAGCGATCCAACTGTGCCTCTGGCAGCGGATAGGTTCCCTCTAACTCGATAGGATTCTGAGTGGCCAAGACAAAAAATGGAGCTGGCAAGGAATAAGCCTTTCCTCTGACGGTGCAGGAGTGTTCCTGCATCGCTTCCAGCAAAGCTGACTGAGTCTTCGGAGGCGTACGGTTGATCTCGTCGGCAAGAAGGATATTGCCGAAGATCGGACCGGGAACAAAGGTCCACTTGCGATGACCTGTTGCCAAATCTTCCTCGATGATGTCCGTACCTGTGATGTCAGATGGCATTAGGTCCGGCGTGAACTGAATGCGACGGAACTCCAATCCAAGGGCCTGAGCGATCGTTCGCACCATTAGCGTTTTGGCAGTGCCGGGCATGCCGGTCAACAGACAGTGGCCGCCGACAAAGAGCGCAATCAGTACCTGATCAAGCACCTCGTCCTGGCCGACAATTACCTGGCGAACCTGCCGGACGATACTTTCGCGAACCGAGTGAAAACGATCCACACTTTGCTGGAGTTGCGCTGAATCCGAATTGATATCGGCAAAAGTAGCCATCAGGTGATGCCCTCGCTATTTTTCAGATGGTTGATGCAACTCCAATAACAATTTCTGCGCCGGCGCATAACCTGGCGCAACCTCAAGCGCAGCCAAGACACTTTCTTCAGCTTCAGCTTTGCGTCCGTCTGCGAGAAGCGCTCGTGCTAGTAGATACTCCGTTCCGGCCTTATCTACCGGGTGCGACTCTACAGCGGCGAAATACTCGCGAGCGGACTGCGCGTAAACCTTTTTTTCGTACAACAGGTCTCCAAGAGACCGATGAAGATCGGCATCATTGACCGGGTAGATGTAATTGACCTTTGAGAGTGCTTCGACTGCTCCAACTCGATCGCCGATCTGCTCATCGATTACTGCGAGACGTTTGAGAACTGACGGATCTTCACCCCCGGCGTGCTTGTAGGCCGTAAGGATTTCGGCTTCTGACTTTGCATTATTTTTAGCGCGATATGCTTCAGAGAGAAACTCATAGATGCTGCTTTCGCCGACATATTGCGGGTAGAGAGCGAGGGCACCGTTACCTTCCTTGATAACGGAATCCCATTGCTTGGCACGAGAAGCCGCAGCGACTAACTTCAGCTTATCGCGCCATTCGTCGAAGTGAGATGCTTCCGGGCCGTACCTCTTGTCAATCCAAGCGAGATACTGCTTGTCGAACTCTTCAGGATCGAGGCTGAGATCGTGTTTGACGACATTTCGTGTGGTCTGCGAATTCGCGTAGGAGTGAACGATCTCAAGTAGCTTCGGTTCGCCCCATCGCTCTTTTACAAAGTCGCAGATGCTTCCTGCCTGGAAGTACGAGACGACAACTTGCGAAGGATACTCGGGATAGACGAATCCGCGATCGAGTTTGAGGATCGGCAGCAGCTTCTTCTCGCGAATTGCGATAAGAATCTCAGGTGTAGCGCGATTGCTCCATTCGGCGGAGCGCTCGCCCTCTTCGTGGACAGCTAGCCCTTCGGTGAACCAGCGCGGAACGCGATTCTTCGTCGCAGTCAGTACATAGGCATGGCTCATCTCATGCCATAGCGTTGCGCCCCAGTTAAAGTCGCCGGGTTTGCGCGCCGACGGACTGTCGATTGCGATGACCTCGCCAAACGTTACGCCAAGAGCTCCCAGCCCGGGCATTCCCATTGTTCGCACAGCAAAATCTTCGTGATCAGGATAGACCTCTACTTGCACTGGGCCGGGAAGTTTCATCGCATACTTACGATTGTATGTCGTGATGATTTGATGGAGTTCGTCTTGAAAGTAGGGGCGCAGAAGATTCGCTTCGTTCTTCTTGAGGACAAGGATGGTGGAATCATCGCGAATCGTTACGTAGTTCTTATAGCTGTCGATCAGGCGCAGGCTGTTGACGGTGGCCGCGTCCCGGTAGCCGTTGTTGTAGCTCAGCTCTAGTTCTTTTTGGGCATCCTGCTGTTGCCCCAGCCTCATGAGAGCGATTCCTAAATCCGAATGCGCTGCCCAAAGCTGCGGATCGACTGCGACAGCTTTGCGATAGTAGGTGACAGCGTCCGCTTGTCGATAGTGAAGCTCAAGCTGATGAGCTATGTGTGTATACGCCAGTCCGTAGTGAGGATTGATGGAGTTTATTTGTGCGATCCATGTGTCGGGAGAGCGTTCACCAATCAGCTCGATTGCAGCGCGTACTGACATCGCATCTAACGCATCGCGCTCAATTGCGAGAGCCTCATCAGCTTCCGCGGCTGCCAAATCCGTTTCGTCATTTTCGAGTGCAATGCTGGCCGCCAATTCGTGAACCTGCGCTCGCTTGGGGTCGAGTTCCATAGCCTTGCTCGTGTAGAACATCGCTTTGCCATCAAAGCTGTCTGTAGAGACGATGGCGAGGCCGATGTATGCGTCGACGTTTGTAGAGTCCTGGGCCAACGCCTCCCGGAAGAGATCTGCAGCGTCCTTGTTGTTGAATCGCTCATGGAACAACATTCCCCAGCGGACTTTTACGGAAGCACTGCTTGTCGGAGACTGAGTGGCAAGGCGGAACTGCTCATTAGCACGATCCCAGTCCTGCAATCCCCAGAAACCTTCCGCGCGAACGGCTTCTTGATTGCTGTGTGTAAGCTGCTCGAAGCACAATTGCGATTCACGCTCCTGCCCGTGCTTACGCATCTGCCAGCAGGCAATGGGAGTCGCAGCATATGCAGCCGTGGCGCTTAGGAGCAGAGCTATTGTGAGACGTGTGAGTCGCATCACTTATCAAGCTCCTGCTGTACTCGTGCCAGTTCTAACAGCATGTTTGTGAGTTGTTTTTTGTAGTCTGCGGAATCCATCGCGGCTTTCTGATACTTCAATGCATCAATTTTTTGTTCCAAGTCCTCCTTTTTTTCTAAGAGAGCCCGTTTTGAAGGATCGTTAGCAGCTAGCTTCGTACTGCCAATGCGAAGCAAAGTCAGGCTCGACATAAGCGCACCCTGGCTTCCTGATGCTTCGCGCACGGGCTCCCCAGTGGTTGCATCTGCGAAGACAGCATGCTCTGTGGCGAGTCGCTTTTGAGATTCATAGAAGCTCGCTGTCTTCTTCGTTGCGTAAGTGAAGGCCTCCAGTGCGCTAATGGAGTCGCTCTTATCGGTATCCGCAGAGGGATCTTGCAGGGCCTCTACCCAATACCGAGCGAAGACCGTAGCATTTTTCTCGGTGCCGGATTTTGTCGCGGTAACGATCGCTCTGCCTGAATGCCTCAGTGCTTGTATTGCACCGCCACTTGCACTCGAGGTGTCGACGATTAATTGCCGCTGAGCGCTGATGTGATTGCACATCTCTGCGATCTCTTCAGCACTCAGGTCTGGTCCAGGCAAGTTGAATTTATAAGTCGTTCCGTCATAGGAGCCGTGGCCGATCAGTATCAGGATGAAATCATCCTGATATTTTGCAGAGCGGGCCACAATAGACAGAGTTTCTTTTACCCGAGTGGAATTGGCATCCTGTCCCGTCAGCATGAAGCTATGGACTGTTGAGCCGGAGTTCTTGAAGAGCTTGTCGAGATCCCTGGCCTCAGCGGTAAAGCGTTGCTCGTAGTCGGGTTCTCCCCCAAGTCCTGAGACAACTACATAGAAGGTGTCTGCGCTTGCGTGTATGGCTGAAAGCGCTAGAAACGTACAGAGGATCGCAGCATATGGCCTACGCAACATAACCGATATTAAGTGTCGGGTCATACAACACCCCATTTGCGCCGCAAAAGCCACTGAACGCATGGCAGGCCGAGAAGCAGGACAAACACCACAGGCAAATTCCAAAGGGGATTTGTCGTGCGGACGGATATACCTGCCTCGGAGTATGAGATGTCGTTGGGGAGGTTCTTTATTGTGTTCGGCTCCCAATAACGTCCGCCGGTTTGTTCAGAGAGCTGTTGTAAAAACTTTCGATTCTGACCTGCATGGAAATTCTCAGCAACGCCGTCTTCACGACGAAACGTGACCGTGTCTCTTCCTGGCTCCTGTTTGGAGCCTTGTTCTGTGGCTACGATCTCGGCAAGATAGGCGCCCGATTTTTCAGCATCCCACGCCGCTCGATATTGACCTGGCGTCTCCTGCGAAGGAGACAAGTCGACGAATGAGTTAGTGCTTTGAGGCCCGATGATATGTGCGGTCACATGTGCATTGAGTGCGGGCTGAAACTGAGGATCGCGAACTGCGGCGGTTAGTTGGATATTCCCATTGTCGGTAAGTAGATGCGACGACACTATGGCCGCAACGGTACCCGGTGAATCTGCAATAAGCCAACGAATAAGTTGCTGCCAGAAAAGATCGTGCGAGGGGTCACCTAACATCTCGCTCATCTGCCAGCGCCAAGTTCCTCCAGTTGCGAGGATGGCTGTCCGGCCATGCCCGTAATTCTGGGTAACCAGTAATGGCAACGAGCGTCTACCCGCCTTCATCTCGGCTAGCACTGTGGCACCCGGCTTCGGCGAGCCGGCATCCTGGTAGTCCGCCAGATACGTGAGTTTCCGCCATCGCTCTGCATTTTTTGCCGGGTCATCGAGAAGCCGCGTAATCGGGGAACCGGCGCCAGCCGTGGTCAATTGGACGGTTGCTGCGTTGCGGTGAAAGCTGTCGTGACCGGTGGGCAAAAACGTGGGAAGGAGTTCATTGACGCTTGAGTTACCCCAGCCCCCATCACCTAAAGACTGTTTTCCGCCGAGGAAGAGAAGTCCGCCTCCCCGACGATCAACGTATTCACGCAAAAGCTCCCGCTGCAATGGAGAGAAGTAGTCAGCGTCAACAGATCCGATGATGATGCCTGAATATCCGAACAGATCTTCGGGGCGCGTAGGGAAGCCATCTGAAAGCTCCGTGGGATCTTTGATGCCTTGGCGATAGATTTTGTTCTCGCTGGTTCTCAGCATGGACACAAGTTGTATCGTCGGATCATCTTCTTCCGCCCGACGAATAAACTTGAATTCCCAACGCGGCTCTCCTTCCACATACAAAACGCGACGCTTAGTGTCATTCACCAAAACCGAGCGTGTCATGGTGTTGTTTTTCAGATTCTCTTCGCCCGCCAACGGCTCGACGACGAAAGTGAGATCACGAGCTCCAGCTGTACCGGCGGAAAAATACAAGACTTCTGTTTGGATCACGCCGTCGGGAGATAGTTTAATCTCTCGGCTTGAGAGAGTTTTATCGCCATCCTTGGCTGAGATTCGTGCTGTCTGGCCCACGAAACCGTGTTGTGTGAAGCTCAGTGCCGCGGCGAGCCGAGAATTAATTACAGCTGCAGGTGGCACGCTAATGTTCGCCAACTCCACATCGTGGGCCAGCTGCTCCTTTCCGAAGCCGATAGTATGAACCGGTAATCTTCTATTTTTGAGTGCCTGCAACGTGTCGAGCGCAACGCCAGATTCGCTTAATTCTGCGGAGTTTTGTGCGCCATCACTCAACAAGAGAACCGCCCCAATGGGAAGGTCTGTTGTGTCTTCGGCAAGCCTTTTTAGCCCATCATTGATGTTTGTCGCGGGGTCCTGAGGTTGCAGGTCATTCACACTTTTGATCTGCGTAATTGAGGAGGCCAGCTTGTAGGTGCGTACTTGAAATCGCTTCTGGATTTCGCGCACAAGATCGTTCTCAAGAAGATTGACTGCGGCCGACTCACGTGTTTTGCCATTACTATCCGCAGTGGCCATACTGCGCGAACTGTCAATGACGATAGCAATGATATTTTGCTGTGAGGTAAGGGCTGCAACGCTCATTGCAGGTTGCCACAGCAGAAGCAGGATTAAGGCGATGAGTGCGGATTGGACAGCCCACAACATCCATATCCTCCAGCTTCTTAGATTCGGTCCCACCTCTGTCAACTGACGATGGGTCACGAATGCCAGTGCAGAAGCAGACACGAGAATCAGCACGACCATCAAAGAGACCGGCCATGCCGAAAGAAAAACAAGGCGACCCTTCGTGAACACCGGACTTGGATATTTGAAGAGAAACTCAAACATGCCTTGGGACCTGGGGCGTATAAATTCGACTTGCTAGTGAGTCATGCCATAGATGATGTAATCGAGCCCGACACGAAAAGCCATTGAGGCAAATACCTCAGGATAGTCAGGATCATCCGCCCATTCCCATGCATCGCCAAGATGCATGTTGTGACAGATGGCTACGATGATCCTTCCCTTGTGATCGCGAATGGCGCGCCACTTGGGTTGATAGCCGTCTTTTTCATAAGTTCGCCGGGTCCGTACGTAATGCTCTCCGGGAATCTGCATCTTATCGTCAACGTCGTACAGAGTGTGAAAGATCTCGTCCCCGCTCTGCAGATCCTCCACTGGATAATCCGGAAGCACCTGGCGCATCCCGTTCATAAAGTTCCCCCAGTCTTCCGTTCCATGAAAGTCATCCACCATCAAGAAACCGCCTTTTAGCAGGTACTCCCGTAGCCGCTGCGCCTCCTTATCGCTGAAGGACCACATCTCGACCTGCACCGCATAGATCCAAGGAAAGTTGAAGATCTCATCAGAGTCGAGAGTCACCACCTGTTCGGTAGGCCGCCCATCGATTCGGGTCAACCTGTGCATTGCGATCAGGAATTGGCGATCAGCTTTGGGATAGTCTCTTGACCAGGCGTTTCTGCGCCAGTAGCCATATCCGCCAAAGTTACCCGAGGTCTGAAGGTTCGCAGAATAGGCGAGACGTGACCAGTAAAACTCTGCTTTGACGTTGGTTGGGGCGTCATCATTGCCAAAGCCGAAATCAGCAACCCGTTGGTACGCCCGCAGTCCAACGCAGCTGACTGCTGCGACAACCGATGCGACCGCGACCCGCGAGAGCTTCATCAGAGCCTCCAGATGAGGTGGAGTGATGAGGAAAATACCAGAACCGCCTCATACCCTGTCTAATAGACAAGTAGACGAGCGAAGGCGAGATTCGTAGCACCCGACTTGCGATTTCAGATAGTCTTTGCCACAAACCTCTAGGGAAGAGTACACGGAGGCAATGAGTTAATGACGCGACGCGATCTTTTGAAGTTCACGGCTCTCGGGCTAGCTCGAAATGGAATCGTCCCGTTTCCGCTAAACGGCCAGTCTTCGCTAGTCGTTCCATCGGCGGGCAAAGTTGACTATACCCTTCGTATCGCGCCAGTTACCGTGGAACTCGACCGGTCTCGCATTGTCTCCACGATCGGTTACAACGGGACGGCTCCAGGCCCTGTGCTCAGAATGCGGGAAGGGAAGCGGGTCACGGTTGAGGTCATCAACGATACTGATACTCCCGAGCTGGTTCACTGGCATGGAATGTTGATACCTCCTGAGGTCGATGGAACCGATGAGGAAGGCTCGCCGTATGTGCCCCCCCATGGCAGGCAGCGGTTTGAGCTGACCCCAAGCCCCTCCGGGATTCGCTGGTATCACTCCCATGCCATGGCGATGGACGATCTACATAAGGGTTCGTTCACAGGTCAGTTTGGGTTCCTTTATGTGGAAGGTGGCAATGACCCAGGACACTACGATCAGGAGCACTTTCTTGCTCTTAGAGACTGGGAGCCGTTTTTTACCTCCACCATGGAGGACGACGACGACGACACGCACAACGATCCAATCCTGGAGAAGCCTACGACCGTCAACACTGACCCAAATGGCCTTGAAGTAGGCTCGATGACCTACTCCATTAATGACAAAAGTCTTGGCTTTGGCGAGCCCATTCGGGTTCGCGAAGGTCAGCGATTGCTGCTTCATTTCCTCAACGCTAGCGCTATTGAGAATCGGCGCATAGCTCTGGCGGGGCACAAAATGAAGGTCATCGCAATGGATGGCAATCCTGTCCCGCAGCCCCAAATGGTGGATTCTCTTTTCCTTGGAGCAGGAGAACGAGCGGATGTGATGGTCGAGATGACAAACCCGGGAATATGGATACTCGGCGGCACGGAAAAGATGGTTCGGGAAGCAGGGCTAGGCGTCGTGATCGAATACGCTTCGCAACACCGTCAGCCGCAATGGGTCGCTCCTCCGCGTCGGTCGTGGGACTACACCATCTTTGGCAACCGAACGTCTACATCGCCGCCTCCGGCGAAGACCATCGAAATGGTCTTTGAAAAAATTCCAGGTGGCTCCGGCAAGTTCAATACATGGCTGATCAATGGCAAGCCCTATCCACACGAGCGTGAGTTTGTACTGGAGAAGGGTGTACGGTATCGATTGATTATGCGAAATCGTACCGACGACGCGCATCCAATGCACCTTCATCGACATTTATGGGAGCTGGTGGAAATCAATGGAAAGAAGACCGGCGGACTAATTAAGGACACAATTGTTGTTCCGTATTACGGGCGTGCCACAGTTGACTTCACAGCGGACCAACCTGGACTGTCTCTCTTCCACTGTCACCTGCAGCAGCACATGGACTACGGCTTTAAGGCACTTTTTCGCTATGCCTGATTTGGCTTGGTGGCACGGTTACCCAACTAAATTTGGCGTCCCCGACTGGATTCGTAACCCGTGTATCGCCGGGGAAAGGGAATCCACGTGAGGTAACTAATTGATTGGAAAGGAACAAGTGGCCCTTAGTCCCTTAAAAAATGCGCTGCATCATATTGGACCAGAGCGCTCCGCCCACCGATGTTCCTGTAACCTGCGATCACGCCAGCGGAAGGACCGGCCGGAAGAATTACGCCATTGGGGAACGGGTTCGCGATCGTCGCAGTGGGAATGCTGGTCGTGGTACAGACTGCCTGGTTTGCTGCGCATAACCAAGCGTGGATGTGTCGTAGAAGGGGTGTAACGTGGGAAGGTACATCAGGGCCTATCCTCTCCGCAGAACAACTCGGCCGGAAGCTTAGAAGGCGAGCCTGACGCGCGGGCCGATCTTGTTGTAGGCGGTCTTTCATGTGCGATTTGGGAAGTTGCTTTCCGAGGTAGGACGCTCTGCCGGTAACGGGCAGCGCCGGAGAAGAGAGCGGGCTTGCAACATAGAGATCGAGGTCAGCCGGGTGGTTATAGCGTTCGGGTTCTTCTAGCGAAGAACGAACGCGTACAAAGTGTCGCCCGCTGCAGCCACGATGTATTGCAGTCCGTCGAGCTCGTATGTGATCGGGCCGTTGGTCACGATATTGCCCAACCCCGCATGCCACAGAATCGCCCCCGTCGTTGCGTTGAATGCCACCAGGTTCGTCGTCGTGTCACCGGTGAAAAGCAGGTTGCCCGCGGTAGTTAAGATTCCAGAACGGCCGCCGGAGTGGGGCCACTCGTGATTCCAGCGCACCTTTCCGGTCTTATAGTCCATTGCGCGAAGCGAGGCTCGTGTCCACCCTCCTCGATCGTTCCCCGCCCACCCCTCAGGCTTCTTGTTGTTGTCATAGATGTAGTAGACGCTATAAGCGTCGTAAGCTGGAACGTAAAACAGGCCTGTCGTGGGGCTGAAGCTCGGCGGATACCAGTTGGCCGCGCCCGCTTGGTTGGGCGCGACGAGCGCGCCATTCGGCTGGGCCATCTTCGCGGGGTTTGGAATCGGCGAGCCCTTCTCGTCCACACCAAGCGTCCAATTCTGTTTTGCAAAGGGTGTACTCAACAACGCCTTCCCATTCGTTCGATCCAGCAGGAAGTACCATCCATTGCGGCTGGCCTGCGCTAGCAGCTTGCGCTTCTGGCCGGCGATGGTACCGTCAAGCAGTACCGGTGTTTGTACAGCATCCCAGTCGTGCGTGTCATGCGGATTTGGTTGGAAGTACCAGACTAGTTTGCCGGTGTCCGGGTTCAGCGCGCAGATGGTCGACGTATACAAATTCGCCCCGGGCCGTGCCGCGCCATTGATGACAGGTTGTGCGTTGCCGGTGCCGAAGTAATAAAGGTTAAGTTCCGGGTCGTAGGTTCCAGGGACCCAGGTCATACCGCCTCCATGCAGCATGGCTTCATCGCTAGGCCATGTCTTGGCTTCCGGTTCGCCGGGATTCGGATGCGTGTACCAGCGCCATTGCAATGCCCCTGTCTCTGGATCGTGCGCTTCAATGTAGCCGGGTATATCGAAGTCATCGCCGCTGACGCCGACCATGACATGGTTCTTCACAATGACAGGAGCGACGCTGCCGAAGTAAAACTGATCGGGGTTGCCGATGGATACGTGCCACTTCTCCTTGCCGGTGGCGATATCGATCGCAACCAAGTTGCAGTCCTCCGTCTCGAAGTACAACGTATTGTCCTTGACGGCCGCTCCACGATTGCCGATTGATTCACCACCCTTGCTGGCCCAGTCGAACTGCCATAGCTTTCTCCCAGTACGCGCATCCACCGCCCATGCATGACTCGGCACCGTGAAGTACAAAAAACCGTTTACCTCCAGCGGCGTTGCAGATATGCGCTTACCACCGCCCGTGGTGGTTTCCACGCGGAAGCTCCAGGCTAGCGACAGCCGGTTTACCGTGGCGGTATTGATCTTCGTTAGCGGGCTGAAGCGGCGGCCTGAGTAATCGCCGTTGTAAGTAGGCCAGCTATCCGCCAGCTTCGCAGAATCAGACTGAGCCTGTGCGTGGACTGCAACCGCGGAAAGACATAGTGCGATGAGCGATGCGATCGTTGATTTCATTTGAGGGTCGCCAGGTACGTCGTCAGGTTATGGATATCCGCATCGGTGTACTTGTCCAGAAGCTCAACATGCGCAATATAGGGATCGGCCGTGGTGACCTTGATTCCTGGAACGCGGTTGAAGGATCGGGACTTCCCGGACTTCTCTCGCAGAGAGACAGTGAAGTCGTCGATGGAGACGAGATCGCCCGCGTAACTTTTGCCTGAAGCTAACGTTACTGTGACCTGCACCTTGCGGCGGAGGAACAGCCCGAAGCTCGGGAAAAGAAACTTCTGTTGCAATCCTGCCACCGAGTAACGTTTTGCGACACCGGCAAGGTCGTCGCTTACTGAATGGCATTTACTGCATCCCCCAGAGCCGTTGAAGTACGCCTCGCCTGCGTTGGCGTCACCGCTCAACAGATTCGTCGGCTGCGCGTTGTAACCGCTTCGCAAAATGCCATTGATGCTTGCAGTGAGGAACTGCGAGAGGTCAGCGAGTTCCTTCTCACTGAATTTGAAGCCGTGGTTCTGGTCGGCGGCCAGTAGCGGACGAAGCTCCTTGCCATATAACATTTCGCGGCGGTCGTGCAGCACCGCAAGCGAACGCAGCAGATCGGGCGCCATAGGCGTGCCGCGCGCATCGTCTCCATGGCAGCGTTCGCAGTTGCTATGGTAGATAGTCGATCCTCGCTCAGCGGAGGCCGGATCTACCGCAGAGTGCGGAAACTGGGCGCACAGAGGAGCAGTCCAAAGGCAAAGCAGCCATGCTGCCCGGGTAAAGTTAAGAGATAAACCATTCACTGGTACCACTCCGTGGTTGTCGCTATCGAGCGGCAGGCGTCATGTAATCGCATACATCCCCCTGCTCCACATTCCCTTATACTTGCTCGGCTGCATAGGAGACACGATGAATCGCCGTCAATTCCATAAAACATCAATGGCAGCATCCCTGATGTCCTTCCTGCCTTCCAGTTCATTTGCTGCTGCGCCATCCCCGGAGAAAGAGGGCCACAAATTCTCCATCATGTTATGGACCCTGCCCAAAGGCCTGACCTTCGAGCAGCAGCTGGAGCTCGCTTCCGCCGCTGGCTTTAACGGCGTCGAGGTTGGCCGGGAGTACGAGAAGTGGACACCGGAGGACTGGAAGCGGAACTTGGCCAAGCTGCATTCGCTTGGCCTCGAGGTGGACAGCGCTGTGCCTGGCCGAAATGCCTTGGCAGATCACTCCAAACGGATCGCCCTGCGGGACGATCTGATGAACGCCATTCCGGGAGCGAAAGAGTTGGGATGCAAGCAGTTCATCTACACGGCATTCACACGAGTACCGGAACAGACGCCCGAGCAGCAGCGCGCGGCGATAGTCGACACGCTTAAGTACGCCGCCGATCTTCTCGAAAAGGACGGCATCGAGATCGTGCTCGAGCCCATCGACCTTCTCGAGCATAAGCAGGAAGCCGTAACAAGCGTCACCGAGGCCTTTGAGATTACACGTGAGGTTGCAAGCCCGCGCATCAAGGTCCTTTACGACTTCTACCACGAGCAGCGCCAGGCCGGAAATTTGATCGAAAAGCTCGAAAAGAACATCGACCAAGTTGGCCTTGTGCATATTGCAGATGTGCCCGGCAGGCATCAACCAGGCACGGGCGAGGTCAACTATGGAAACATCTACCGCAAGCTCGGTGAGCTGCACTATGACCGCTATATTTGCATGGAGTTCTCCCCCATTGGCGATCCGGTGACGGTCTTGAAGGCAGCGCGGCTCGAGGCTATCAGCGCGATGCATAGTGTTCAGAAATAGCTGGATTTAGGCCTAGGCCCGAGGGCGCTTTTTTGAGAATAGTAACGTTCTATCAAAATGAGAAATTGCTGACCGTCTCGGACTGATAGATACCAATTTGTCGGCTTATGGAGTTGATCTAGTGGGACGTATAGCCAGCTAACCGAAAGTTTTGACCTTAAATTGAACGACCGTAGGAGCCTACATAACCTCACGCGGCACAGCTAACGAGAACATTGACAAGCGTAAAAGAGCCAATTAAGGTTTAGGCTACTTTTGAGACGTCTCAATTTAAAGGGATATGTGGTAACGACGTGTGGTTGGTTATCTGCAGACTTACGGGGAGTGGGAGTCGTCTCGTAAACAGAGGGTGGGAAATGAATCGGAGAAGTTTTGTTTCGTCAGTCGGGGCCGTGGTCGCGAATCAACTGGTGGACTCGTTGTTGCCAGCACAGGTGAAGAAGCCGAGTGGTGGGCGCCGTGGGGCGAAGCAGAAACGGCCGGACTATACGTTGAGGATCGAGCCTTGCACGATTGAGATATCGCCGGGCGTAAGCATCAAGACGATTGCCTACAATGGACAGGTCCCGGGACCTATTTTGCGGCTGAGACAGGGTGTTCCCGCGAATATCGATGTGCTGAATAAGACGGGCGATGCGGATTTGACTCATTGGCATGGTCTGGCGATTGATTCGTTGAACGACGGTGCGATGGAGGAGGGTTCGCCGATGATTCCCGCAGGAGGGCAGCGGCGATATTCGTTCACTCCTAGGCCTGCGGGTACGCGCTGGTACCACACTCATAACAGCGCAGGAACAACCTTTCGGTGGGAACCTACACAGGACAGTTCGGCTTTCTATTAGTTGAAGGAGATGGTGATCCGGGGCACTACGACCAAGAGGTTTTCCTTGCCGTACATCATTGGGAGCCTTCGTTTGTTCCGATGGTAGAGATGATGCAGGCCCAGTCAGCCAATAATCCGAAGAATCCGGGATCGGACGTCGGATATAAGTACGCGACGATCAACCAACACAGACTCGGCGCCGGGGAACCTTTACGCGTGAAGCAGGGGCAGCGGATACTAATGCGGATTCTGAATGCAAGCGCGACGGAGAACATTGTGATTGCGTTGCCGGGGCATAAGTTCAAAGTGCTGGCCATGGATGGCAATCCTGTGCCGACACCGAAGGAGGTACCTGTTCTGGCGATTGCGGCGGCGGAGAGGATCGATGCCGTTGTGGAGATGAATTCTCCCGGCGTGTGGGTGCTGGGGTCGACGCTGGAGCAGAGCAGGAAAATGGGGCTCGGCGTTGTTGTGGAATATGCTGGGCAGAAGGGAATTCCGTTGTGGAAGGACCCTGAGGATACGTACTGGGACTACACGCAGTTCGGCAGCGATCAGCCGGCCGCAAAGCCTGATGAGACGATACGGCTCATCTTCAATGATATTGGTCCGTCCAAGGTCGATCCGCGATTTGATGCATGGGCGATCAATAAGAAGTCATGGCCCGATATTGATCCAATTCGAGTGACGGAGGGAAAACGTTACCGACTTTCATTTCTAAATGCGAGCGGCGACCAGCATCCGATGCATTTGCACCGGCATTCGTTTGAGGTGACGCGTGTTGGGCATCAGGATGTGAGTGGCCTGATGAAGGACGTGATCAACGTGATGCCGTTGCAGACGGTGAACGTCGATTTTGTAGCTGACAACCCTGGAGATTCGCTGCTGCATTGCCATATGCAATTGCATATGGACTTTGGCTTTATGCAGTTGATCAAGTACAACTCCTGAGCGGAAACTCAAAGTCCGAGCGTCTCACGTGTTCAATATGATTCAACTGACGAGAGACCCAGTTATTGTTCGAGCACGACGACACCCCATGGTCCGCCACCGGTTTTAATCTTTCGGATGACGCTGTTAGTTGCGAGGTCGACGGCTGTTACGTCGTTCGATTGGCCGTTGGCTGAGTAGAGGGTCTTTCCATCTGGCGAGAGCGCGATTCCCCAAGGGCGTTGGCCAACTTCCACGGAGCCGAGGACTTTGTCGTTCGCGGTGTCGATGGTGAAGATTTGGTGACCTCTACCGGTACTAACGTACAGACGACTGGCGTCGGGCGAGAGAATGACAGACATAGGCTTGATAACGCCGGGTTTTCCGAGTTGAATGGTCTTGATGACTCTGTGTTTTTGGGGGTCGACGACGACGATCGTTCCGTCGTTTTCTGCGTTAATATAAGCGCGCTTTCCGTCGGGCGTGAATGCGATGGAACGGGGGCGATGGCCGACTTTGAAGGTAGCAAGGATTCTTTCGGCTGTGGGATCGAGTACGGCGATCTCGCTTGTCTCTTCCGAGGTGACATAGACGAGTTTTCCGTCGGGCGTTACCTTCACCCCTTCGGGCTGGGCTCCGATTTGTAGAGTCTTCGCGATGGAACCTGAGGCGATGTCGAGAATGCTTACTCCGGAGATATCCTCGTTGGAGATGTATAGTTGCTTCCCGTCGTTGCTGATGTCGAAGTTTTCGGGGTCGGATCCGCCGGGGATGGTTCGCACGAGCTTCTTTGTGGCGACGTCGACTACACCGATTCCGTCGGCGCTTTTGTCTGCAGGTGGAAGCGTGCTTTCGTCGACGTCTGGGCCAGCGATGGGCGTTCCGCTAAGGGCGATGTAGAGCGTTTTGTGGTCGGGGCTTGGATGGATGCCGCGAGGCCGTTTTCCAAGGTGGACAGTAGCGATCACATTCCAGTTTCCGCTATCGATTACGGTGAGGTCCCCGGAAACTTCGTTGGTTACATATATCTTCGGGGCAGAGGATATGGCTGGAGGAAGCTGTTCGGGCTGGGATTCTTTTTGTGTTTTGCAGCCGATGGAGACAGCCGTGCAACCTAGCATGAGTGTGAGGCTCAAGGCACTGCGCATGAATTATTTCCCTTTGTATGTGAAGTCAACGACTGCGTTTTGACTGGCATTTATGGTGATTTGTTGTCCGAGTGTGCCTAGTTTCTCGTGCCACACGGCGACGGTGTACGTTCCGGGCGGAAGATTCGGGATATCGAAGACGCCATCTTCCTTCGACACGGAGAAGTATGGGTGATCGAGAACGCCGATGTAGGCGTGCATCCAGCTGTGAATATTGCATTTGACAGGGATCATGATCTCGGGTTTCACGAATTTGCGATTGAGAGATGAATCGCCTGGTCCCTGGCTATGATTCCACTCGCGATTCAGGTGCGCCATGGGATGAATGTTATGCGTTATGGGATCGGAATTGACAACCTGAAAGGGCTGATTCGTTTGGAGACCGATGACGCGAGGATGAAACCAGCAGCCGCGCTGATCGATCACGACAGTTGTTTGCGGCACGGCAAAGTTCTTGCCTTCGAGTCCTTTTTCTATATAGACGAATGCATTAGCGAGAGTGTTCCCGCGGCCGATGAGAAGGGACTCGTTCGAATACGCGCTTTCCGTGATTAGCTTCAACGCATGCCGGGTCCTCGCTCATATCGATTCGTTTCGGGGCTGGCTTCGCTCCGGTGTAATGAATCGTTCCCTTGATCGACGCAGCGGTTGCTGCATCTACTTTGAAGATGGCTGTGGGCGGCTGGAGTGGAGTGGCTTGCGGACCGCTCTGCGGCGATTTCTGAGAACATCCTGCGACGAGGAGGAGAGATCCGATAGAGCCGTGAAGGAAGAGGCGAGAGATTTTCATTGTGAGTATGTGTGCCTATTGTTTCTCGGGCGGACCAACGTTGGGAGAGATTTCGCCCGTAAGTGACTTGAGAAATTCGACCAGATCGCTGCGCTCCCGGCCGTCTAGATGGATGGTCTTCATTTCTTTGTCGAGGGAGGGATTTGAATTGCCGCCTCCGGCATAAAAATCTACGACTTGGCGAAGCGTCTGCAGGCTACCATCGTGCATATAGGGAGCGGTGTTTGCGACATTCCGCAACGTTGGCGTCTTGAAGGCTCCTTTGTCGGTTTCGACCTTTGTTTCGTGATAACGTCCGACGTCGGCGAAGGCACCATCATCGCCGACACCTATTCCGGTATTGTGAAATTTACCGTCAGTAAAGAGTGCGAACTGGGGGCTGAGAGTATGACAGGCGGCGCAGTTTCCTTTCTGGGGATTAATGAAGATGGCAAGGCCCCGGACCTGAGCCGGGGTGAGCGCGCTTTGGTCGCCGCGGTATTGATAGCGATCGAACGCGGAATTTCCGCTTAGGACGGTTCGTTCGAAACTTGCGAGTGCCTTTTCTACGCGGCCTAATGTAATGTCAGGGCTTCCAAAGGACTTGGTGAAGAGCTTCTTGTAGTCGGAGTCCATCGCGAGTTTTGAGAGAAAGATTTTGTGGGGTTGATTCATCTCGAGAGGGTCTGCGATGGGGCTAGCTGCCTGTTGCTCAAGGCTCCTTGCGCGGCCGTCCCAGAACTGAAGCGACTCGTAGGCTGCGTTGAATATGGAGGGGGCGTTGCGAATGCCGATGACTCCGCTTACTCCTTTCGACATATTCGCGCTGTCGGCGAAATCAGATTCAGGCTTGTGGCAGCTTGCGCAGGCGAGGGAGTTGTCTTTGGAAAGCCTTCTGTCGTAGAAGAGTTTGCGTCCAAGAGCGATGGTGTCGGCGGTAGGAGGATTGTCTGTCGGGATGGGAACCGGGGGCAGTCCGAGAGGAGGGTGAATTTCGGTTGCGGGCCCGATGGGCATTTCGGAGATCGCGGTTTTGCAGCCGACGCTTAAGAGGCAAAGACCGGCGCTTGCCAGAATTACAAGCCAGTTGGGCGCAGTGGAGGACTGTGGGACGTAGAACTCTGCGATCCAGAATGACGAGGCCCTTGTTTTCCAGGTCAAGCGCATGACTGAACCTTATCTTAGAAGGCATTTCGTTGGGGCGAGTGCGACGGGGAATCAACTGAGCATATGTCTTTAGAACGGTGCGTAGGGAACTTCGTACGTCTGCAGTTGCAATCATGGAACAAATAACGATTGAGTATTGATGAAGTTCTTATTCGCGGAAAAAATCTTGACAGTTTCGATTTATCGCGAATAACATCCTCTCGAATTGAGACGTCTCATAATTTCACACGGGATGAGGGCAATTCAGTCGTGAATTTAGTGAGGGGTGATTTTATGGGGATGTGCAGATTGACTCGTGCCAGGGTCGCGCCGAAAACGATTGCTTTCTTCGTTGCAGGTATTTGTTGTGTGGGTGCGCCGCAATCGAATTCCGCCTACGGCCAGGGGACTGCTTCTCCCGAATGGACGACAAGCAGCTACAATCCGCAGCGCGATGCATGGCAGAGGGCCGAGTCGAAGATTACGCCAGAGAACGTCAAGAGTATCCAGCTGCTTTGGAAGACTAAGACCGATAACAAGACCATGGGCATGCAATCGTTCCGCGAGCCGCTGATTGTGTCGGGGATTAATACTGCGAACGGCGCGCAGACATTGGCGATTGTGGCGGGGAGTTCGAATGACGTCTTTGCGATTGCCGCAGAGACGGGGACCATGGTGTGGCAGAAAAAGCTGAAGTGGATGTCGGATGAGCCACAAGAGCCGGGTGAGGGGCGCGGCTTTATATGTACCAATGCATTGAGTGCGACTCCGGTGATTACGCCCGCGAGCGCGAAAGACAGAACACTTTATGTCATCACGACAGATGGCTACCTGCACATGCTCGATCCGGGAAACGGTGATGAGAAGGAACCAGCGGTCAAGATGTTGTCGGCGGTTTATGGCAAGCCCTACGGCCTCAATCTTGTGAACGGAGTAGTTTTTACGATTACAGGACAGGGCTGCGGTGGTGTGCCAAATGCAGTATATGCGTATAACACTGTGACCAAGAAGGTCAGTTCTTCGTCGCCACCGCAGGGAGGGCTATGGGGGACGGCGGGGCCAGCGATCGGCACCGATGGAACGATTTACTTTGAATCTGGAGATCATCCGTACGATGCGAAAACGGGTCAGCTTTCGACAAGCTTCCAAGCTTTTACATTTGCAAACGACACGCTCACGCTGAAGGACTATTTCACTCCGAGCAATCACGAATGGCTGACGAAGCGCGATCTGGATATGAACACGACCCCTGTGGTGTTTCAATACGACGGGCGTGATGTCATCGTGGGGGGTGGAAAGGAGGGCCGGTTTTATATGCTGGACAGCAGATCGATGGGTGGAGCTGACCACGAGACGCCGCTATTCCGGTCCGAACTGATCGCCAATGCAAATGTGAACTTCCAGACAGAGGGGACGTGGGGCAGCTTTGCGGCGTGGAAAGCGAGCGATGGCACGCAGTGGGTGCTCGCTCCCAATGGCGGGCCGACGATCGTCAAGTTTCCGAAAAACTATGGTGATACTCCGAATGGTGGAATCCTCGCGTTCAAGGTAGAGGATAAGGGCGGCAAGCCGGTGCTGGCGCCAGCGTGGCAGTCGCAGGACATGATGACTGCCGAGCCTCCCGTGGTTGCGAACGGGTTGCTCTTTGTGTTGGCGGGTGGCGAATTTACCGGGCAGGCGAATGATACGGAAGGTGGTTTGTACAGCTCGAAGGACAGAATTGACCGCTCAATTCCGGCAAAGTTATTTGTGCTCGACGCAAAAACAGGGAAAGAGCTTTATTCGAGCGGAGATCAGATCAAGTCGTTCCTACATCAGGCCGGGCTTTCCGTTGCAGGCGGCCGCATCATCTTCGGTACATTTGATGGCACGATTTATTGCTTTGGTATCAAGTAAGACGGTTTCACAGGACATCGTTCGATAAAGAAAATGGGGACACTCTCCAAATGAAAAAATGGCATCTTCTAACAGTGGGTTTGTCTTTCGCCGGAGCATTTTTATGTCTGACGCGGGCCGAAGCCCAAGGGGGCGCCAGTCTCGGAAACTGGAGCACGGCACGCAACGATGCGGGCCACGCCGGCTACCAGAAGGCGGAGACCTTCATTTCGAAGGACTCGATTGGGCAGTTCAAATACCTCTGGAAGATCAAGCTGGGAGCGGAGAGCAAAGAGACGCAGTCATATAGCGAGCCATTAATCGTTCTTCGGCTGATCAATGCTCGCGGGTTCAAAGACCTCGTTGTGTGGGCGGGGACGGAAGATCTTTACGCAGTTGACTCCGAACTTGGAACGATGGTCTGGACAAAGCATTATGACGTGAAGTCATCGCCTTGCGGAACGACGAATCTTGCGAGCGTTATGGAGCCCCCTCCGACCATCAACTTTGGCGCTCGCCGTAGACCCGGTGCTCCACCTCCTCCTCCGCAGCCACCACCCATGGCGGCAACCGCGAGGCGTCTTGGAGTCGCTCCGGGTGGTGGTGGATTCGGGCTGCGCGGAATCTATGTGTTGACCGGAGATGGATACCTGCATGAGCAAGTTCTGACAACAGGAGCTGACTTTGCGCCACCGGTGAAGTTTTTGCCGGGCTCTGGAGGAGTCTCGACGGGATTGAGCATGAGTGGAAAGGTGCTCTATACGGCGACGAAGGCAGGATGCGCCGATACACAGAATGCGTTCTGGTCGATCAACCTGGCTTCTTCGGACTACCCGGTGTCGAGCTATCACACGAAGGCAACAGTTCCACTGGTGGCGATGGGACCGACAGTGGGAGACGGCGGTGTCGCCTATGCCGTTACAGGGGCAGGGACGACCGATGCGCAGGCGGGCGTGTATGCGAACAGTATCGTCGCACTGAGCCCGGATGCCAAGGTCAACGATTGGTATGCGCCTTCAGGATCAGGCGAACTCGCGAATGTAACTCCTGTCGCTTTCACCTACAAGGAGAAGAAGCTGCTCGCTGGTCCCGGGAAAAATGGAAGCTTTGTTCTGCTGGATCGCGAATCGCTTGGCGGCGCCGATCATAAGACGCCGTTGGCGCAGACCCCAGCAGTATTCAAAGCGAAGAGCGATGCAGTGAGTGCGCTCGCTGCTTGGCAGGATACCGGTGGCAATCAATGGGTGCTGGCTTCGATACCGGGAGCCGTCGGAGCTGGAATGAAATTTGCCAGCACCAATGGAGCGGCTCCGCATGGAAGCATTATTGCTTTCAAGTTGGATGATGCGGAAGGAAAAACGTCGTTGACTCCGGCTTGGATCTCGCGGGACCTTATCAACCCTGCGCCGCCTGTTATTGCGAACGGAGTCGTTGTCGTGCTGTCACAGGGAGACGCGAAGACACCAGCGAAATTATTCGTTCTCGATGCTGCAACAGGCAAGGAGTTGTACTCGAGCGGCGATGCAGTCACCACCTACGCGCACCTTGCAGGTGTTTCAGTTGGTGACGGACATGCATTCTTCGTCACCCATGACAATACGTTGTACTCATTTGGCATAGGAATCGAGCACTGAATTCAGCAGGCGGATGTTCGTAATTTTGACGATCTGTATAGGCCGACGACGCTGATTAGTTCAAGGTCTCTCAAGCGAAAAGGAAGAATCAGGAAATGCTTAACCGATCCCGTATAGAAGAAGCAGTCAACGCGAATGGCGGAGTCCTGCGGCTGGCCCCATGCTGGGTTCCCCGTTCGTTCATGATTCCCGGTCGAAGGCTGAAACTCCACCCGGATGATCTCTATGCCTTTGGGGGGCATCGCGGTGGCATCAATGAACGGTGGTTCTCGTCTACAACGAAAGCGTCAAATGGACCGTCCACGCTGCCAGATGAAGGTTTGAGCTATGTTCAGCCAGAGAAGGGAAACAAGTTTCTGCTCAAAGATGCGGTAGAAACTGCCGGCGATGTGTTGCTCGGAACAGATGTGATAGAGAGGGAGGGTGGGTGGAACCTTTTGTGCAAATTTTTCGACAACATGGGTCCGATTCCTCACCACATGCATCAGACCAACGAATTCGCCACGCTTGTTGGGCAAAAGGGTAAGCCGGAGGCTTACTACTTTCCGCCTCAATACAATCAGATTCAGAATAACTTTCCGCACACATACATGGGGCTGGAGCCAGGTACGACGAAATGTGACATTCGTCGCTGCCTTGAGAAATGGAACCAGGGAGACAATGGGATTCTGGCGCATTCGCGAGCGTATCGGCTAGTGCCAGGTGAAGGTTGGCAGATCAATCCCGGGATTCTGCACGCACCCGGGTCGCTCGTGACCTATGAGCCACAGGTGAACAGCGATGTTTTCGCGATGTTCCAGTCTGAGGTTGAAGGACGCATCGTTGATTGGGAATTGTTGACTAAGGATGTAAAGCCGGAGTTCAGCAAGGATATCGATTATTTGATCAGCATGCTTGATTGGGAAGCCAATGTGAACCCTGAGTTTGCGAAGACGAATAAGACCCTTCCACATCCCGTGAAGCCAGAAGAAGAGATGCGGGATCTTGGTTATCGTGAGGTCTGGGTGACGTACGGAACACCGTTCTACTCAGCGAAGGAACTGACGATTTTGCCGGGACGGAGTGTCACTATCAGAGACGGTGCGGCGTACGGTGTGATTCTGACACAGGGACACGGAACACTTTCAAAACTGACTATATCCACACCTTCCATGATTCGCTTTGGACAAATGACTGAGGACGAAGTCTTTGTCACGGCCGCGGCTGCTAAGGCAGGCGTATTGATCCAGAATCTTAGTTCGTCTGACCCCCTTGTGTTGCTGAAACACTTCGGTCCCGGAAATCCGGACGCAACGCCGTTGTTGAAGAAGTGAGGACCTGTGAACGCAGCGGTACATAAGAAGCCCGCAATTCATAATGCAATGTGGCCCGGATTAGTCGGAAAAGGTCCTGACTCCGAGCCGGCAATCGATCTCGAAACGATGCTGGACCTGACGGCGGCAGCAGAGGTCGATGGCCTCAAATTTGATGGTGTCGATCTCTTTGCATCGCTTCCGCATATAGATATCGATTCGACGAAGGATGACCTGGCTTGGATTGCTGAGAGCATTCGAAGGCGCAATCTTGTCGTCGGATCGCTCGTTGCGCCGGTGTGGCCTCCGACTGGAGGCGGTTCCGCGATGGGCTCAGAGGAGGACCGGAAAAAGTTTTTGACGCAGGTAAAGAAAACATGTGCCATGGCAAAGAGGTTTCGCGACCTCGGCGTTCGTCATTACGGAGTTGTGCGGATCGATTCGTCGACGAGCCCTGCGGAATGGGCAAAAGATCCGGCAGGAAATATGAAGAAGATCGCCGTTACCTTTCGCGAGGCTGCAACGATCGCTGAAAGCTATGGCGAACGTCTGGCGGCTGAGGGCGAGATCTGTTGGGGCGGGATGCATGGCTGGAAGCACATGGTCGATCTTCTGGAATTGGTCGAACGGCCGCAGACGGTGGGATTCCAGGCGGACATGGCTCATTCGCTTCTGTACATACTGGGTTATAACTCACCCGAAAGCCGTCTGCTGCCCGAAGACTTCGATTGGTCGCAGGAAGATGTTCTGATGGACGCTCTGCGCAAGCTGACAGATGCGCTGCGCCCATGGACGATCGATTTTCATGTTGCGCAAAACGATGGGACCGTTCACGGAACCGGGTCGCACGACAAGACGGGCCGTCATTGTCCTGCGAATGATCCTAACGGAAGGATGGATATCGTAAAGGTCGCCGGCCTATGGATGCGTGATGGGAATGGAACTCCCACGCGCGCCTTTCAACATATTTGCTGGGATGGTTGCATGTTCCCCAACGCAACGATGACTTCTCCCGATACGTGGCGTGATGTGCTTGGTACGTTGATCGAAGTCCGAAATGCACATGGATGGGACTAAGGTAAGGAGAAAACGGGCAGGATATGGCGAAAAAGACCCTCAACGTAGGCCTCGTCGGTTATGGTTTCATGGGCCGCACCCACTCCAATGCGTTTCTTCAGGCCCCGCGTTTTTTTGATCTTCCATATCAGCCTGTGTTGAAGGCGGTGTGTGCACGTAATCCTGAGCGGCTCAAGACATTTGCCGAAAACTGGGGCTATCAGACGATTGAGACGGATTGGAGAGCGCTGGTCGAGCGCAGCGATATCGAACTGATCGACATTGCCAGCCCAAATGACACTCACGCCGAGATCGCTGTTGCCGCGGCGAAGGCGGGAAAAATGGTGCTCTGCGAAAAACCACTGGGGCGGACCGCCGCCGAAGGCAAGACGATGTTGGATGCGGTGGAAGCGTCGAAGACTCCTAATATGGTCTGGTACAACTACCGGCGTGTTCCAGCGCTCGTACTGCTAAGGAACTTCTCGACGAGGGACGCTTCGGCCGCATCTTCCACTACCGCACGCAGTTTCTTCAAGATTGGACGATCTCGCAGGACCTTCCGCAAGGCGGTGAAGGTCTCTGGCGTCTTGACTCTGAGGTCGCTGGAAGCGGTGTCACGGGGGATCTTCTCGCGCACAATATTGACATGGCATTGTGGTTGAATGGCCAGTTGACTCAGGTCACGGCGATGACCGAGACCTTCATTAAGGAACGTAAACACAACCTTAGTGGCAAAGTCGAACCGGTTGGAATCGATGATGCATGCTCATTCATGGGTCGGTTTGGTAACGGTTCCATGGGATTATTTGAGGCCACTCGTTACGCGCGCGGACACAAGGCGCTCTTTACGCTTGAAATCAATGGAGAGCGGGCCTCCGCTCGTTGGGACTTGCACGACCTCCACCGGCTGGAATTCTTTGACCATCGCGATGAAGGTCGACTGCGTGGCTGGAAGAGCATTCATGTCACCGACGGAGATCATCCTTATATGAAGCAGTGGTGGGTGCCCGGTCTGCAAATCGGATACGAACATACATTTATTCACCAGGTTGCTGATTTTCTGCTTGCCACTGGCGAAAATCGCGAAGCTGCGCCCACGTTCAAGGACGGGCTGGCGGTCGACTATGTGACAGATGCAGTTTTGAAGTCGGCAAGCAACGGAAAGTGGGAAGCGATACCAACGATTTAGCAGATTCTTCGGTTCTCTTGGGAGATGTCAATGTCAAGTCACAACGGAGCATGTCGTTTATTTCAGTTCATTTCAGCGGCTGTGTTTGTCGGCGCTATGAGCGCAAGCAGTCTCTGCGCCCAGCAACCTACTGCATCGCCGCCTGCGGGAAGCCGTTTCGTTCAGCCGGATCCGATCGATTTCAATGATCATGATGGCTGGACACAAATTTTCGATGGCAAGACTTTGAATGGATGGGATGGTCCTTCCGAGGTGTGGCACGTCGAAGATGGTGCGATCATCGGCGTTTCGAGCGATGCGCACCCCTCGGGCACGACCAACATCATATGGCGTGGTGGCGAGGTCGGAAATTTCATACTTAAAGTCGAAATGAAGCTCGAAGGAAACGGCGCAAACGGGGGAATCCAGTATCGCAGCAAGCTTGTCCCTCCCACCCTGCGAGAGATTCCGGCCGATCGTCTGGCGCAAATGACGGACCAACAGAAGCAAAGATTTAAGCAGAATCAGGCGCTCTTGCAGCAACATGCCAAATGGAACTTGACCGGCTACCAAGGCGATTTTGATTTCAACAACCGTTACACGGGGCAGTTGTACGAACAGGACAGTTCGCGAGGCATTATTGCGTGGCGTGGCCAGATGGTAGCTACAGAACCCGACAAGAAGCCGCGACTTCTTGCAACGTTAGGTACTTCCGATGAACTTAAGGCTTATATAAAGCCCGGTGAATGGAACCAATTCGAGATCATCGCCGACGGCCACACCTTCACGCACATTATTAATGGCCATGTGATGGCGGTACTGGTGGATACCGATCCGAAATTTTATAAGGCCGAGGGGGTTCTCGCTCTGGAGATCGAAGGTGCTGGCGACGTAAAGATATCTCACCGAAATATTTGGCTTAAAAAGCTTCCATAGTAGTTGTTGACGAAGATATGCGTGCCTCTCCGATTTTTATCGGATCGCTGGGACAACGGAGTGGCATCGCAGTTGGATGAGGCGGAGATGTTGCGGTACCGTTCGAACGTGTTGGGATGAACACCAACAGCCAATTAGTAGAAGTGACGGAGTTATTCGTACAAGAGGGAGCCCGACAGTTCAAATGCATCCAATTGACTCTCGAGCATCGTTGCTGGCCCACACCGGAAGACTATCGCAGCTTGGTGGTATAACCCACTTTCTGCATGCCGATGGCAAGGCAACGGGGACCTCTACCTTGCGAGTACGTACGGCCCAAGGTCTCGAGTTCTGGGTCGTTCCCGACCGCGGGATGGATATCTATGAAGCGAGTTTCCAAGGCAAGTCACTCTGTTGGCATTCCCCGACGGGAATGGTCCACCCCTCCTTTTACTCGAATCAGGGTACGGAATGGTTGAAGACGTTTGCAGGCGGCTTGCTGACGACATGCGGATTGACCACTGTGGGCGTGCCTTCCAACGATAGCGGTGAAAGCCTTGGCCTACACGGTTCGATCTCGAATACTCCTGCCGAAAACGTGAACTGGTCTGAGATCTGGGAGGGCGACGACTGTGCCTTCACCATCTCCGGCAAAGTCAGGGAAGTATCCGTCCACGGTCCAAATCTATTGTTGGAGCGGACCATCTCCACCTCGCTCAATAGTGCGTCGTTCACGATTAGCGATCGCGTCGAGAATTGGGGATTTAGGGACTCGCCTCTGATGGTTCTCTATCACTTCAATTTTGGATTTCCACTTTTAACACCCAAGAGTCAGATCTACGCACCGTCCAGAAAAGTCGAACCTATTGACGAGCTTTCTGCACGCAGTCAGGATGACTGGAATTTCTTCGAGGCCCCTCACATGGGACAGCAAGAACGTGTGTATTTCCATGAGATGGAAAAGGACTCGACTGGAAGGGTCTCAGTTGTACTCGTGAGCGACCGTGACAATCCGAGTTTTGGCATGCGTCTTAGCTACGACGCTGCGGCTCTACCCCAGTTCATCGAGTGGAAGATGACTGGAGCGAACCACTTTGTGCTTGGGCTTGAGCCCGCCAACTGCAAAGTTCTAGGTCGAGAAAAGGAGCGTCAAAGCGGTACCCTGCAGATGCTTGCTCCAGGTGAGCGTCGGGAGTTTCGCCTCGAACTTCGGGTACTGGACAGCGCTATCCAGGTAGCCGATGCCCTCCGGAACCAGTAATGCGCCCCTGTTGGAACTCTGAAGCTGTATCACCATATGCCTACTTCAGAAGTCGAGACTATCGATATTTCGTTTGTCTATGATCAGCGGTTGCCCCAGGATAATCTCACTTCCTCGAACATCAAGATGTCCGAGACGGCCAGCCGAGACCGACGTCGCGCCCTTGGGGATTTTCTTCTGCGAGTCAAGCCAGGCCGCAAAGACGGTGAGATAACCAAGGTCTCTTGTATTCCATAGAACAATCGTCTGCACGACACCACTGTGTATATAGGGCTTGCAGATCGTCGGCAATGAGAGGCCAATCACGTCCACATCACGTCCCGATTGCTGCACGGCCTCAGCCGCTCCAGGAACGGCCGGTGCAGATATAGCCATCACGAGCTTCACATCGGAATAAACCTTGAGTATTGTCTGCGTCTGTGCGAATGCCTTATCACGATCGTCGTCGCTCGGCAGAATCGTCGCCAGCTTCAACTCTGGATGTTTCTCCGCGACTCTGGTCTTGATGAAGGCTATCCATTCATTTTGGTTCTCCGCGCTCAAGGCTCCGGTGATAATCGCGAACTGCCCTCCCTGAGGCAGCAGTCTTGCGGCCTCGTCGGTGAGTGTGTCTGCGATACCCTTAGGCGTAGCCTGGTTGAGAAAATAGTCACGTGCGTCTCGTTCAGCATCGGCATCCCACGTTAGTACGGCGATATTGTGCCCCCGCGCCTTCCGCAAGACAGTCGATATGCTTCCCTTGTTCTCCACTGCGACGACGATGGCATCGACCCTTCGAGTAATCCAGTTCTCAACGAGCTCGTTTTGTTGTGATGCATCGAGGCTCGTCGGCCCATCCCAGATCAAGTCAACTCCAAGCTCTCGCGCCGCCTGTTCTGCTCCCGCACGAGCGCTGACAAAGTAAGGATCGCCCTTTGCCTTTGGCATGACAGCGATGACTGGTCTGTGCGATCCGCGAACGCCAACACTTGCAGCGGTAGGTGTCGAGTGACGCACCAGGGGGAAGACGAGCGTGGCGATGACCCCAACAACGAACGCACCTGCAAGGGCAACCTTTCTAGTTTTCAGGGATGCTTGAGCTGTACCTGGCTCGGCAGTGTTCTCCCGAAATGCATCCATGCCGACGACAAACAAAAGCAGCACGCCGGTTAAAACCCCCGTCGTCTCTGACGGCACCGCAAGTAGATGGAGACCATTCTGAAGAGTCGAAAGAAAGACCAACCCGAGAAGAGTTCCAAATACGTCCCCTCGCCCTCCGAACACGGATGTCCCACCGATCACAATGGCGGTAATGGCCCCAAGCTCAAAGCCGGTTCCCATGTCCGACTTCGCTAGCCCGAGATGTGCGACATAGATGATCGCCGCAATACCCGATACAGCGCCCGACAGAATGTAGATCAAGGCTACGCGACGCCGAACCGGCAGTCCCGCGTATCGTGCCCCTTCTGAATTGAATCCGATTGCATACAACGCCCGCCCGACGGTCGATCGATGAAGAAGGACGGCATAGAAAACCGCGACAATAGCGAAGACAGAGAGCTGAATTGGTATCACATTCCATGCATATCCTTGGCCCAGCATCAAGAAGTCGTGTGGATAGCCCGTGAAGCTCGTAGCCCCGTGCGTCATGCCCTCTGCAATTCCGCGATATAGAGAATACGTGCCCAGCGTGATGATCAAAGGCGGCAGTCGCAAATATGCAATCAAAAACGCATTGAGCGTGCCGCAAGCAACACTAGCCAACAACCCCAGCCCGATTGCGACCGGAATTGATGCATGAGAATCGTGCCAGAACGTTCCGAAGACGACAGCAACAAGTCCAACGGTTGATCCCACCGACAGATCAATGCCGCCAGTTATCAGTATGGGAGTGAGTGCGACGGCAAGCAGACCAAGTTCGACACTGAACCTCAGAATTTCAAAGAAATTAGTCCAGGTGAAGAAAGCCGGCGCAAAGAAAGCGAAGGCGGCGACCTCTGCGAGAAGTGCGAGGAGAAGTATCCACCGGCTGCCAGAGATGGAAAACTTTGGGCCCGTCTTAGTTCGGAAGAAGTTCTGCATTTTTCCTGCGATACAAATGAAGTCTATCGATTGCTACAGCGATCAGGATGATCGCTCCCTGAATTCCTTTTTCCCAGTACGCGCTGATCCCTAAAAACGTAAGTGCCGAACTTACACAGCCGAGCAGAATCACGCCCAATACAGTGCCTGCAATCGTCGCATAGCCCCCCGTAATCGCGGCGCCCCCGACGGCAACTGCTGCGATAACCTTTAACTCCAGGCCGAGGCCCAAGTTACTCGGAATCTGGTTGAACCGCACAGAATTGAAGACCGCGGCAATACCCGTCAGAAATCCGGTAAGCGTAAAGACTGAGAAGGCAACGCGTCTGGTGTTAATTCCCGCAAGCCTCGCCCCCTCTCCATTCGAACCGGTGGCGACGACGGCCCGCCCCGCTTGCATGTAGCGCAAACCCAACGCAGCCCCGATAACCAAGAAACTGACGGATGCAGCAGAGATAGTTGTAAACGCTGTCTGCGACAAACCGAGCCACTGAAATTGTCTCGGCAGATCTCCGACCCATGCCCCTTGCGTCTTCCAGCGAAGGCCATCGCGAAGTGCCACCATTGTTGCAAGCGTCACCACGATTGAAGGAATTCGGACATACGCGACGAGCCAGCCATTAAGGGCTCCGCACAACCCACCGACGAGGCAACCAACCAATCCACTAATCGAAACCGGCAGGCCGGATGTAGCGCAGGCTCCCGTTACGACACTGCAAACCGCAAAGACCGATCCAACGGAGATATCGATCTGTCCCGTCAAAATGACGAGCGTCATTCCGATCGAAATAATCATTACGGGAAGATTTTCTAGGAACAGATCGACAAGATTGGCGTTGCTGAAGTAGCCGGTCGTGCGCAGCGCGAGCGCCGCTAGTAGTGTCACGATCGTGAGCAATACCCCAATTTCTCTCTTGTGCGAATTCATTTCTATCCCATCGACTCACGCCACTAAATCGGAATGGCCCAGGGCCAAGGCCATAATTCTGGACTGAGTAGCTTCACTGCGTGACAAAGTTCCTGCGATGGTCCCGTCATGGAAAACCGCAATTCGATCAGACATTCCCAGAATCTCCGGAAGTTCGGATGAAATAAGGATGATAGCAACGCCCTTCTCTGCCAGTTGCAAAATCAGCTCATGGATCTCAGATTTCGATCCGACATCAACCCCCTGTGTTGGTTCGTCCAGAATCATGATCCGCGGTTTCACTGCTAGCCACCGAGCTAAAGCCACTTTTTGCTGGTTTCCCCCCGACAGAGTCCCCGTCGGAGCCGAAACACTTGCCGTTTTGATGCTCAGACTCCGCACATAACTCGCTCCAAGCGCGCTTTCTCTTTGCCGGTCGATCAACCCCCACCGCGCGACTGCTCTGAGGTTCGCCATGCTGATGTTAGCTGCAATCCCCATTTCAAGAATGACGCCGTGTTGTTTTCGGTCTTCTGGCAGGTATCCGATTCCTAAGCGAATCGCGCGTTCTGGAGAGCGCACTCGCGTCGGTTGACCATCTAAGAAGATCGGCGAATCGGAAGGCGTGAGACCGAAGAGTGTCCTGGCAAATTCCGTCCGTCCAGAGCCGACCAGGCCAGCCAATCCCAAAATCTCGCCTCGTCTTACTGAGAGAGAAATATTGTGCAGCCCGCTTTTATTGTTGCTAAGGTTCCGGACTTGGATCGCAGTCTCGCCCATTTCCACCTCGCGTTTCGGGAAGATGGATGCGATTGAACGGCCCACCATCAACTGAATAAGCTGTTTCCGATCTAGCTCGTGAGCGCCTTCGCACGCGATTCTCTCACCATCGCGAAAAATTGTAATTCGGTCTGCAATAGCCTCAAGTTCCTCAAGCCTATGCGAGATGTAGACGATTCCTACTCCGCCGTCACGCAGTTGACGAACCAGCCTGAAGAGGTTATCGACTTCGCGGTCGGTGAGTAGCGAAGTCGGTTCATCCATCAGTAGGATCTTCGCGTTGGAGCCGATTGCCTTGGCAATCTCAACGATCTGCTGTTCTGCCATGCTCAGCGAGCCGGCAAGCCTGCGCGGGTCGATCTTCGCTCTCAGTTGATCCATGAGGTCCCGAGCGTTTGCGTAGCGCGACTTCCAATCCACCTTCCATTTCGCGCGGCCGACTTCGAGTGGCACCGCTATATTCTCGGCGACGCTCAAGTGAGAGAAGAGAGCAGGCTGTTGATAGATCGCAGAGACACCGAGAGATCGGGCTAGAAGGGGATTGTTATTCCGCACAATCTGCCCTGAGATTTCAAGATCGCCGGAGTTTGCTTCAACCACTCCAGTGATGATCTTTGTGAATGTCGACTTGCCCGCGCCATTCTCTCCAATCAGCGCGTGGACCTCGCCATGTAAAAGCTCAAAAGAGACACCCTTCAAAGCAAGCACGCCTGCAAAGTGCTTCGTGATTGCGGTTGCCTTAAGAAGCGTGCCTGACGGGATTTGCATCAGCGTGGAGGGCTAGTAGTGAGACGTCTCACATTACGGAAAACTGATCTTACTTGTCAACGATTCCCATTGGGATGGTTTCGCCTTCTCTCAATGTTCTTTCGTCCAGAACTATTAGACGTCTCGGCCATCGAAAGCGGAGTGTGCGAAGACTCGCGAACAATCAGCGTAGCGGGCAAACGAACCTTCTTGTGCGATCCCTTTGTCTCGGGCTTCTCGATCCTGTTGAGAAGAACCTCTACTGCGCGATAACCCATATCGAAGGTAGGTTGCACGACTGATGTAATCCCCGGGCGGAAAAAGTCCTCGACAGTAACTTCGTCGAACGTCACAAAAGAAAAGTCCCTCGGAGTACTCAGTCCTACCGAATACAAGCTTCTTAGTGCCGCAAGCCCGGTCACTCCATTGGTCGCGAATAGCGCAGTCGGCCTCGAACTCGGTCGAAGCAGGCCATTCTGACAGAGCCTTGCGACCTCATCTTGGTCAAAGCTTCCGCGCCATATAAGAGAGCGGTCGACCGGAATGCCACCTTTCTGCAAAGCCTTGCGATAACCTCTTAACCGTTCCTGCTCATTCCAAAGCGTAAGTGGCCCTGTGATCGCTGCGATCTCTGTGTGCCCCTGTCCCATCAGATGCGAGATTGCCATCTCGGCAGCGCCACAGTCGTCGACGCACACAGAATCCACATCCGGCCCGACTGGCAGACGATCGACACACACAACGGGAAAGCGAGATGTCAACGCATTCCATCGTTCCGGCGTGATCTCATCGGCAGAGGTTGTAACTAGAAGGATACCTTCCACACGTTGTGCATGAAGCAAGGCGAACATCTCCGCCTCTCGCTCCGGATTGCCCTCGGAATCGAGCACAATCAGAAAGTACCCGCGCTCTCGAGCAGCACATTCAACGCCGCGAATAATCTTTGGAAAGAAGGGAATCGTAATATCGGGAATGACAATTCCCAACGTGCGAGTCCGGTTTGTCTTTAAGCTGCGCGCAATCAGATTGGGCTGGTAATTCGATACTTTGATCGCCTCCAAGACCTTCCGCCTGGACCGCTCGCTCACATTTGCAGAACCACTTATGACATTGGAGACCGTTCCCGATGACACCCCTGCAAGTTTGGCAAGCTCTTTCTGTGTTGGCGACATGATGTCAGCATCCTACATGATGATTTTGTGAGGTCTGCGTAGTGGAAGGTAATGTGGGTCTTGAGGTTGAACGTCGCCTCCCGCTACTCCCGTCTAACAAAAACCTCCTTCTTTAGGGCATTCCAACCAGCTGGAAAGTAAAAATTCTCTTGACAGTCATTAACCACTATGACTAGCATCCTCACCGAAATGAGACGTCTCATTTTACCAGATGTCTTTTCATGCCTGCATATCGCCCATTTACATCGGCGGTCGGAACGCCGATGCCCTTTGCCACCCACAAGTAAGAAACGAACCTCACAATACGCGCCATCAAGAACGAGACGCTGCGTGCAGCTCAATACTTTCAGGAGGATCAAGTGGAACGTACAAGAACGACTAGTGTCATAACGGCATTCCAGCACAGAATTTGTCGGTGGAATAGGGCGCTGTGCCTGCTCGCACTATTTGTGGCTTTCCTGAGTTTCTTCACTCCTGCAAGCTTCGGTCAGGCGAGTTCCAGTTCCGATGCGGCGGGTAGGATTACCGATCAGACTGGAGCGGTTGTACCCGGTGCGGTGATTCGACTGATCAACAATGGGACCCGCGCTGAACGCTCCGCGACTACCAATGATGGAGGAGATTGGTCCATTCCCAATATCCCCCCGGCCAGCTATACGCTGCGCGTCGAGAAGGCCGGTTTCAAGACAGCCGTCATCCCCTCGCTCGCAGTGGAGATCGGTAAAACCGCCAACGGCTCGGTGAGTCTGGCAATAGGCGCCGCAGAGGAGACCGTCGAAGTCTCGACGCTTCCTCCCCAACTGCAGACGCAGGAAGCGACAGTCGGTCAGGTCATCGACCAGAAGCAGATTAACGATCTGCCCCTGAACGGCCGTAACGTTCTTCAGCTCGCAGCTCTTGCTCCGGGCGTTTCGCCGCCGCAGAGCGGCCAGACGGGCACTCCTGCACAGACGGGTACCCAGACGAGTAGCCGTCAGCTATATATTGCGGTAGATGGTGGACGTGCCTCATCGACGAATTATGTGCTGGATGGCACATATGTTCGCTCGGTGCGTTTCAACAACATGTCGATCCTGCCGAACGCGGATACGATCCAGGAGTTCAACCTACTGCGCTCGACCTTCTCGACAGAGTATGGCCAAGGTCAAGCGGTTGTCTCGATGGTTACGAAGTCAGGGACGAACTCGATCCATGGCACCGCGTATGAGTATGCCCGTAATGCCGTCTTTGACGCTCGCAACTACTTCACGACCTATGCCAGCAATCCTGTGAAGCCAGATTTCTACCGTCACCAGTATGGCGCCACGGTCGGGTTCCCGATCATCAAGGACAAGCTGTTTATCTTTGGGGGCTACGAGGGTTTGAAGTCGGCACGAGCTAACCCGGTGTTTGCCACGTTTCCGACGACCGCCGAACTTGGCGGCGACGCAACAGGCGCGAATCTCAGCGTAGCAGGCAACAGCTCTCTCAATCCGAACTGTGTCAAGAACGCGACCAATAGCAACAACTGCGTCGGCATTAAAAATCCGGCAGGCTGGAACCCTGCATTCTGGAACTCCAATAAGGCATCATCCGTATTGGCCGCAACTTACCCGAAATTGCTAAGTGATGCACCGGTAGCAGGGTACAACGGAAACAACTACGCCCTTCCGAGCGCTACATTCACCGAGAGCTATAACAGCTACACGGTACGAGGCGACTGGATTATCTCTTCGAAGAACTCGATCTTTGGCCGTTACGCCGATTTCAACTCCTCGCAGCAGACGCCTGCGACCAACGCCAACGGCGCCTTCACTTCGAATCCGCTGCTGGGCCGTAATGCGGTGCTGGGCAATACGTACCTGCTCACGTCGAACATTGTTAATGAAGCGCGTGTTGGCTGGAACGAGTTCTACAACATCGGCCTCGCCGTGCTACAGGATCCCAAGACGCAGTGGGCTGCTGCGGAAGGGTTGACCAACGTTACGGCACTTACTTCGGCCCAACAGAATGGCCGCGCCGGCTTGACTATCGCGGGCTACGCCAACGTGGCTGACGGTGCTGGTGACCAGGGCGGTAAGGAGAACATCATCAGCGCTGGCGATTCGCTCTCGATCGTGCACGGGAAGCACACCTGGAAGACTGGCTTCCAGTACCAGAACCGCCGTCTATGGCAGATTGCAGACAACAACTCTCGCGGCAATGCGACGTTCGACAACTGCTCCTCGAGCAACTGCCCTGCGGGCGAAAAAACTTATACCGATCCGGACACGGGCTTTCCGGTCTTTTACAACAAGTTCCAGAACTATGCGCGCGGCATGTGCACTTCGGCCTGCAACGGTAACTCCGGAACGACGCTGGGCCATTATCGTGACAACACGTATGGTGCATTCTTCAACGATATATGGCAGTTCGGCCATGGCCTGACCCTCACTCTCGGTATGCGATGGGAGTACAACAGCCCGTTTGTCGAACAAAACGGGTTGGAAGGCACGCTTGATCCAACAACGCAGAAAGTTACCTTCAGCAAGATCCCCACTGGTATTCCAGCTTCGTACTTGCCGTACTACGATTTGAGCAGGACTTATCGCCCTGGGATCATCGAACCGAACAGGAAGGGCTTTATGCCGCGCGTTGGCCTGGCGTATGAGGCTCGTCCGGGCACCGTGATTCGCGCGGGCTTTGGCATCTACCTCGACAATCTAAATACCAACGAGTTGCAGTTCACCCGTTACGCTGCTCCGCTGTACTTCCAGCAGGCTTTCAACAACACATTCGTCAACCAGCTCTGGCCTGATCCAACCAAGGCTATTGGCGTAGCACAGGTGCCTTCACCGTTCTCGATTCTTCCGAAGAACACCCGACCTTACACGGAAGAGTGGACCATGAGCCTGCAGCAGGACCTGGGGCACGGTCTGATGTTGGAGATAGCCTACACGGGCAGTCAAACACACAAGTCCTGGAAGCGCTACGATCAGAACCAGTGCACTCAGTATCCGTTCGTGGCGCCGTCGTACGCCACAACAGGGTGCACTGTTCCCGCTGGGCAACTCAATCCCAACCGGCCGTACCCGGCGTTTAGCCAGGGTGTTCTGACCAGCAGCACCCGGGGCGATGCAAACTTCAACGGCGGATCGGTCAAGATCGAGAAGCGTGTGAGCCATGGTCTGTACTACCTGGGCAGCTATCAGTGGTCGAAGAACATTGATAACTTCTCGGGCGAGGCCGCGGCGAACGACTCTTCCTTCGCAACCTCGATGGCGTTCGACCGCTCGTACTCGAACTTTGATAACCGCAACAAGGCCGTTATCTCGGGCGGTTATGAGTTACCGTTCGGTAACGGCAAGCAGTGGCTGCAGTCTGGCGTAGGCAATGCGCTTGCCGGTGGTTGGTCGGTCCAGCCGGCGATACAGCTTCGCGGGGGCTACCCGTTCAACGTCGCACGTAGTGGCTGCAATTTTGCAGCTAATATTGGTTGCCGTGCCTTCCTGGTTGCTGGCAAGAAGGTGTCGGATGCTTATCTGCACAACCCATCGCCCTTCCACTGGTTTGACGACTCCGTATTTACGAACGATTACCTGGGCCGCACAGATGGCGGCGCTGTGTACCGTTCTTCGAGCGCGAATCCCTCGGTTCAGGGCTGGGTAACCCGTAACGTGCTTCGCGGACCTGGCACTGCCAGCGTGGACTTCTCAGCGATCAAGAACATCCAGGTCGTACGAGCGGGTGCGTGCACAGTTCCGTGCAGAGGCCTACAACATCCTTAACCATCCAATCTTCTCCAACCCGGCAAACAACATCAACACCTCGAACACCGTCGGCAGAGTATCGTCGACGTCGATGGACAACCGCAGCGTCCAACTGGCCCTCAAGATCCTCTGGTAAACAACTGGCGGGCTCAGCCACTACCGGTTCAGCCCGCCATTACCACCTAAAGCCGACAACCGAAGCAACCATCTCTGACCGCCTCCTAAATTGAGTGAGTACCAGTAAACTGGGTGGAACCGATCGGGTTTTGGTTACGCTGGTAAGCGTCAGCGACGTATTCCATTCCAGGCATAGGATTAACCCCATCACAAGGGCCTAAGTGAAGGAAATACATGACAATTCAACGCACCGGATTTCGAAGTCTGATCCCAACCCTCGTCGCTGCGACGGTTTTCATCACTCTTGTGACTCCGACGTACTCTCAGAACACGAAGCCAGAAACCAGCGGGCAGCCCTCCCGATTCCACGAGCCTGATCCAATCGACTTCAATGACCACACCGGTTTCGTTCAGATCTTCGACGGCGAGACTTTGAAAAACTGGGACGGCGATCCCCAAACTTGGCGCGTCGAGGATGGCGCCATCGTTGGTGAATCCACTACCGAGAAGCCTCGCAACAACACCTACATCTCCTATCACGGTTCTGAGTCGAAAGACTTCGACCTCAAACTTGAGATCAAGGTTGAAAAGGGAGGCGGCAGCGGTATTCAATATCGCAGCTCAGTCGGTCAGCCATGGCTTCGTCCTCGGCCCGGACAGCCTGCACCGAATCTTGCATGGATGATGACAGGCCCCCAGGCCGACTTCTGGTATCCAGTCAATCCCCGCAGCTTTGCTTACACGGGTCAGTTCTACTCCGAAAACACAAATCTCGGAATCCTCGCTTGGCGAGGGCAGGTAACCGAGTCTGTGCCCGGAGGTAAGAGCGCGCACCTTCTAGGCAACATTGGTGGCCGCGATGCCTTAGGTGGCTACATAAAAATCAACGAGTGGAATCAGTACGAGGTTATCGCGCGAGGTGGGGTTTTCATTCACATCATCAATGGTCAACTCATGGCAGTTTACATCGACGATGATCCAACCTCCTCTAACAATGTCTCCGGATTGATCGGCATCGAGATGGAAGGAACGCCGTCCAAAACATCGGTCAGAAATATTTGGCTGAGGAAATTGAAATAACCGCAAGCAGATATCCTAATTGTGGGTAACGGTAACAGTGAAAAAGAGTGAAGATTTAACCTCCATCAATCAGTACACGCGATTGGCGTGGATGCTGTGCCTCGTCCTCGGACTCGGCTTCGCAATCGTGTCTTCCGTAGCGCTTGCTTCAACAGCCCAACAAGATGCCCAGTCGCCGCCGTCTCAGCCCCCCTCAAAGACAACCATCCAATATCCTCGGCTCCCAGAGGGCCCTGGAAAAGAAACCCTGATCAAAACCTGCAGCAAGTGCCACTCTCCCACGAACGTAGTTGCTAATGGACAGACTCGGGAAGGTTGGGAAGAAACGACACTTAAGATGGTGGGGTTGGGTGCCGCAGGTTCTGACGAAGACTTTACTGAAATTGTTGATTACCTCGTCAAAAATTTTCCGCCGTCGACTGTGAAGGTAAATATGAACAAGGCTTCTGCAAGCGAGATTGAGGGCCAACTGGGGTTCTCAACCAAGCAGGCTGAAGATATTGTTGCGTATCGAGAAAAATCAGGGTCCTTCAAGACCGCAGAGGATATCAAGAGGGTTCCGCAAATGGACGCTAAGGAAGTAGATGCAAGACGAAATCGTATGATCTTCCAGTGAGCTAATCCCTGAAGAGTTGCGCCCAGAGTAACGATTCGCCTGATGTCGTCTGGCATGCAGCGTGGGCTGCAGATGGTAGGGGTGAGGGTGCGCCGTTTTGTTTTCTGAGAGAGTCGCGCGTGTCCAGGAGGATTAGTGAGCAGCTCGCCGAACAATACTTAGCCAGCAGAACACTGAACCAGGGCCACTCCTTTGCGCAAAGGGCTTGTAAACCACCTCTGAGGTCTGAAGGTAAACAGTGTCCCGCTTCGCACACGTTTGGGTCCAGGGCCACTTTGCGCGTCTCGTGCAATCTACCGGTATCGGGTGCCGGCAGTTGCAGGTCCCACAACCACAAAGGACACCGCTTCAGCTCTTCAGCCTTGGCCCAGCTTCGGGTCTTGGCCTGTAAAGCTCGTCAGTTGTGTGTTTGCAGCCGGCAGAGTGGCGCACATATAAGGATTCCTGGGACAACGCTCAAGACGGACTCTCCTTGTTCTGCCGTTTGAGGAGCGTCTCAATGTGTCTCAGTTCGTTAAATCATTCATAATAATAAGTTTATCTGTGGTGGAGGCGGCGGGAGTCGAACCCGCGTCCGAAAAAACCTTCAACAGAGAGCCTTCATGCTTTTTCCAGTTCATTTTGTCTCGTCATCGGCACTTAGAACGGACGAAGATGCGCCGGCGACCAGCCTGATCGATCTCGCTATTCCCGCTCAGGCGGAGCAGGTTTAGCCAGCCTACTGTGCGACGATCGGTACGGGCCCGTAGGCGAAGCCCGAGCGATCGGCTACTTAGTTAATTAAGCAGCAAGAGCCATGTTGTTGTTGGCACTTATGGTTTTGTGAGCGATTACGGGTGTCCACACCCCGGCATGCCTCTCTGCCGCAAGCAATCCCGTCGAAGCCGTGACGCCCCCATCTGGAGCTGGCACCAACATTGCATTGGGCCGTGCAAAGAACTATACTCCATTATACAGTTCGCGCGGGATGCACTTCATCGTCATGCAAAGGCGAGGATGACTGCTCCGATGGTGATCAGGGAAGCGCCTCCTATTTTCAGCGGCGTCAGGCCCTCACCAAGGAAGAGCCACGCCCCCAAGATGACGAATACGACGCTCAGTTTGTCGACCGGGGCAACGCTGGAAGCTGGCCCGAGTTGCAGCGCGCGAAAGTAGCAGAGCCATGAAAGCCCGGTGCAGATGCCGGAGAGAACGAGGAAGAGCCAGCTGCGCCGGCTAATCTCTGCGATGCCGTTGTGCTTTTCGAGACCAAGCGCAATCGCCCAGGTAAAGACAACGATTACTGTCGTCCGGATGGCGGTTGCGAGATTGGAGTCGATGCCCGCGACACCTACCTTGGCGAGCAACGCGGTCGCGGCAGCAAAGACGGCGGACAGCAACGCCCAGTAGACCCAGGTCATGTGCTGAGAATACGCCTTAGAGGGTGCCCACTTCTTGACGGCTCGTCGGCTCTTCATTCATAAATGCTGAATGAAGAGAATCGTCGGTTTTGCGGCCGCCACGGCGTTTATGGTTTTTTCCCTTTTATCAACCCATGGCCAGCAAGCCACCCCGCCGACCGGTTCTCCTACCGATCCCGCCGTTCATGAGAAACTCGGCTTGCCGAAGCCTGCGAATCCTAAACTTCCCACGTTGTTCCTTGTCGGAGATTCGACGGTCCGCAATGGTCATGGCGATGGCGCTAACGGGCAGTGGGGATGGGGAGAGCCGCTGGTCGATTACTTCGACGCGGCGAAGATCAACGTCGTGAATCGAGCTATTGGGGGACGGAGCAGCCGCACGTACATTACGGAAGGACATTGGGATGACACGCTCGCACTGATGAAGGCTGGCGACGTTGTCCTCTTTCAGTTTGGCCACAACGATTCCGGCCCGCTGGACGATACTGCGCGCGCTCGTGGAACGCTGCAAGGGAGTTGGCGAAGAGACCCAGGAGATCGAGAACCCGATTCTGCAGAAGCACGAGACCGTACACAGCTACGGCTGGTACATGCGCAAGTATGTCGATGACACGGTAGCGAAAGGTGCTATTCCTATAATTTGCTCTCCTATACCTCGCAAGATATGGAAGGACGGGAAGGTCGTTCGCAATTCCGAGGACTATGGCGGATGGGCTAACCAGGTTGCTACAGAAAAGCATGTTGCCTTCATCGATCTGAATGAGATCATCGCCCAGCGTTATGACGCGCTGGGAGAGGCAAAGGTAGAGCCGCTCTTCGCTGACCCGCATACCCATACCAGCCGGGCTGGAGCGGAGTTGAACGCTGAAGCGGTGGTTGCGGGGTTGAAGGCTCTCCCAAAAGATCCGGTTGCCGCAGACTTTTCACAAAAGGGAAGAGCCGTGTCAGCGGAGTCGGGAAAGTGAATTACATTGTGGCTTTTTCGAGATCGACGTCCATCCAGTCGCCTTTTTCGATGCTGGCACGGATCTGGGCCGGGGTCTTGCCCTTCTTCGTCTGCTCGTAGGCGTAAACCGCTTCCTTCATGCAAGTGGAGCAGGCAGCTCCGTGCGTTCCTTCAAAGCAGCTGTGCAGGCTGTTGTGTCCCATCGCGCGGTCGCAATGGCAGTAGCAGGGCTGCTGATGCAGAACGGCGGGAATCTTTGCCGCCATCTTGTAGGCAGTTACCTGGTAGGGATGCGAGAAGTAGACGCCAGTAAGTTGATCTCCACTAAGAATTGCGGGAAGCGTCTTCGCGGGGGGCTTGGCGTTGTATGCAGGAATGTCGGCCGCTGGGTTGCTCCACTGGGCTGAGGCGGCAATCGTAATGAGTCCAAGCGCAATACATCCGAGTAATCGCTTCATGCAGTCATCCTAAACTAGCATGGTGCCGATTTTAAAGACAAAAAAGACGGCACGAACGTTTTATGTCCGTGCCGGGAGGCCAGTGACGCAACTTGTGTCAGCCGAGGAATCTCACTCCAAGCTGAAAACCTGTCGGGCGGTACTGCCGTTCTGCCCGTAAAAGAAATATACCACAAAATGGAAGAAATATTTTCAAAAATATGTTCTGCCATAGAAAAACATTGGTTGAATGTTCCTTCAAGGCAGCCATTTCTAATATTATTTACGGTTTAAGTTGCTTTATATCAATTAGATAAAGCCAAAATATCATTTTGGTTCCATCTTTTTATGCACCTGCAGTGATGATATGCAGATTTTGGAAGCATCCGAGATGAACTTCAAGAGCCGTTCATCTGGTCCTGAGGCTCAACCCCTCAATATCATCGAAATTCACGACGTTCTGTCGATTTAGTGCAACTCGTGACTTAGCTTGATGGCCATCTTTGAGTCACGCTGCGTGATGCCGCCTGCGTCGTGAGATATGAGTCCGAGGCGAACCTTGTTGTATCGGATATCGATATCGGGATGATGGCCGGCTGCCTCGGCCAGTTGCGCCACTCGATTGACAAAGGCCATTGCCTGCACGAAATCCTTGAAGGCCCAGTCGCGAACTAGTTTGCCTGATTCAAGCTTCCAGTCAGGATTTGACTTCAAAAGAGTGTCGATATCGGACTGGTTGAGAATTGGCACGAGACACCTCCTAGGTGACCATGCTAGAACTCGCGAGGTGGCCGTGCAAATGCGGCAGCGGATAAGTCGGCTTGATAGGCGCCGTGCCCTACATGGATAGCGAAGGCGAGAGCGGTTTCTGAGGCGGGCTGGCCCACGCCCGCGCGAATCCGGATCCATTCGTCGTCAGCGATCTTGAGAAAGGCTTGCGACGATTGCAGGGTCGAATTGGGTTCCGGCGCAGCGCACGATCTCCACCCGTGCGTCGGCGAAGGATGTTCCTTTGCGATAGGGGCGGTCGGAGGTCATGGCGTCGAGTGTGTCGGCGATAGCGAAGATCCGAGCCCCGAGAGGTATCTCGTTGCCCTTCAGGCCGCGCGGATAGCCGGTTCCGTCGAAGCGTTCCTGGTGGGAGTAGACGATCTCGGCGGCTTCGCGGAGGAAGGGAATCTTGCGAACCATCTCGTAACCGCGCTGGCAGTGTTCTCGCATGATGGCCATCTCCTCTTGCGTCGAGACGGCCGGGCTTGAGAAGGATGGCGTCGGGCGTTGCGATCTTGCCGATGTCGTGCAGAAAGGCCCCGCGGGCGATGGTCCGAAGCTCATCGGGGCCGACACCGAGAGCACGGGCCAATTCAATGGTGTATGCGGTGACGCGCTTCGAGTGTCCTTCGGTCTCCTGATCGCGGAGGTCGAGCGCGTCGCCCATGGCTTCGATGGTGATGTCGTAGCTGCGCTCGAGGTCCTGCATGGTGGCGCGCAGACGGCCGGTGCGAGCGGAGATCGATCTCCTCCAGATGCTGTCGATAGGCATGGTTCTGACGGAGATGGCGGCTGTGCTCGACGGCGCGAGCGACAACGCTCTCCAGTTGAAGCCGTTCAAAGGGTTTGAGGAGATAGTCAAAGGCGCCTCGGCGGAAGGCGCTGGTCGCGACGTGGATGTCGTGGACGGCGGTAAACATGATCACGGGGAGGCCGGGATGGTCGGCTGAGATCCGGTCGAGAAGAGCAAGGCCGTCGGTGCCGGGCATCATGATATCGGAGAGAACGAGAGAGTATGTCAGGGTCCTGCGCGAGAAGTTCGATAGCTTCGTCGGCTCCGGAGGCGGTGATAACGGTGTAGCCGCTATGCTCAAGCAGTGCGGCTACGATGCTGCGAACCGGCGCTTCATCGTCGACTACGAGGATTCTTTCCTGCTGCATGAGGACGTGAGACTCCGTGGGAGCGATATCGTTCTCCGTGCTTTATCGGCTGAGAGAGGCAAGGCATTAATGAAGGAAGGCCCTATTGCAGAATCAACGGGGCCTTCCTTGGGAATGCGATTTTTCGACGCTGGTTAGAAGTGATCAGTCGTTGATGCCCGGGTTCAGCCTGGGGTGAAGAGAGGTAAAGACGACGAAGACTGCGACCCGCTTTCCAAGTTGCTGGCCTGCGACATGGTCGAAGCGGAAGTGCTGTCCAGCATAGATTCGGCTCAATCCTGCTTCTTCTGCCGCATCAGCAAAGTTGTTGAAGTGTCGCGCGACTCCAGGAAGTGACTCGGAACTTACTTCGAATGTTCCCCTATCGTGGAAGTACAGCTGAAGCACCTCGGCGGCAGCGAAACTGATGGCGCTGTGTGCGCCAGGGTATGAGGGATCTGGCGCGGTCTTCGTAGGGAGTGGAATCCAGCCGGCGTTGGATTGCGTGGCAGGATCCCCGTCGGTGTCTGCCATCTGAATTGCCGTAACAGGTCTCCAAAGGTTGTAAACGTACTTCGCCTCGAAGAAGGAAATCGTAGTGTCTGCGAGAGCGATGTTTACTAGAGCGAAGAGCTGCGCGGTATGTGGCAGATCAAGATGATGCTGACTAGCTGCTGTTTGCGTGATCTCATTCCAGAAGTCCTGAATGTTTCCATTCCAGAACTGGCCGATCTGCGTCTGGTCTGCGGAGCGGGTTGTGCTATCGATGATGCCTAGGCTCGCAACTTCGTCAAAGGATTGTGTGTACTCTTCACCACTCAGGCGCGGCGGCGGAGAAGGGCGAAACTGATTGGCGCGGAAGAGCGCGAAGGGCTTTACCTGCGCCCACTGGGTGAAGTCTGCGGGTACAAAGTTGGGAGGTGTCAGCTGATAAAAGCCGGGCTGGTTCTTCGGTACGAAAGGTGGAGGCGTTGCGGCAGAGCCATCGTTACTCCTGAGGGCGAGGATCTCGGCAGCGGCGGCGTGGCCGGCTTTAATGCCCTCGTTCTTGTCCTCTCCGTAGGGGATATGATTCAGATCCTGCTGAAGCTGTGAGTCGAGTGTGGATGAGAAGGAAGGATAGAGAGCGATGAGTACGTCGTGAGCTGATTGGTCGGCAGCGGCCTGAGTTGACGCTCTACGCGAGAAGTGAGGCATGTGATCGGAATATGGTTCGAAGTTGCGGTCGATGCTGTTGACTGCCTCGAAGATTGCGATATGAAGCATCGCAAAGTTGCGGGTTGAGTGGATCGTTGCTGGTTGCGCGCCTGGAGTACGAACGATCTGGAGAAGAGTTCGGTTCCATTCAATGACGGGATTCGGTTGCGTGGAGGAGACATCAGGAGCGTCATTAGCACTTGTGATCACAAGTGCCACGGTTGTGTCGGGTGTCACAAGCGCGACACAAAGAAGCGTGAGGGTGAAGATCGATTTTGCCATTGGCATACCTCGCCGTTGAGATTCGGTGGGTGCCAGAGCGGGGCCTGATTACATTGCGCAGTGGCGGGTTCTTCCCACTCGCATGTGATAACTGAGCGATGGCCGAAATATTCCGACTGTGAAGCGGAATATTTCGGCGAATCTATTTGTCTTGTGCGGTCAGGCTTTCGTTTTTTTTGCGGCGACCCAGCCGGGTTTGGTGACCTGGCGGGCGCGGCCGAGGGCGAGGGCGCCGGAGGGGACGTCTTCGGTGATGCGAGCTTCCGGCGGCGATGTAGGAGTCGGACTCGATGGTGACGGGGGCGACGAGGGTGGAGTCGGAGCCGACGAAGACGTTGTCGCCGATGGTGGTGTGGTGCTTGTGGACGCCGTCGTAGTTGCAGGTGATGGCTCCGGCGCCGATGTTGGCGCTTGGCTCCGATGACGGCGTCGCCGAGGTAGTTGAGGTGGTTGGCCTTGGAGCCTTTGCCGATGGTGACCTTCTTGGTCTCGACGAAGTTGCCGACGTGGGCTCGCTCGCCGATGTGGCTCTCGGGGCGGAGGTGGGCGTAGGGGCCGAGGATGGCGGCGTCGGCGATGGTCGGCGGAGTCGATGATGCAGCCGTTGCGGACGGTGACGTTGTCGCCGATGGTGGTGTTCTGGATGACGGAGTAGGAGCGGATGCGGCAGTCGGAGCCGATGTTCGTGGCGCCGAGGAGTTGGACGTAGGGCTCGATGACGGTGTCGGGGCCGACGTCGACCTCGGAGTCGATGACGCAGGTCTCGGGGCGGAAGATGGTGACGCCGTTGGCCATGAGGCGGCGTGCGGTGGCGAGGCGCATGGCGGCGTCGAGGTGCATCATCTCGGCGATGGTGTTGGCGCCGAGGACCTCGTCGACGGAGTCGGCCTGGACGGCGACGACGCGCTGGCCGTCGGCGACGAGCATGGCGGCGACGTCGGTGAGGTAGAACTCGCCGTGCGCGTTGTTGGTGTCGAGTGCGTCGAGTTTCTCGAAGAGGGCGGGGGTGTCGGAAGCAGTAGATGCCGGAGTTGATCTCGGGGGTGGTGAGCTGGTCGGGCGTGAGGGATTTTTGCTCGACGATGGCGGTGACTTCGGGGCTGGTCGGGGGTGAGGCGGAGGACGCGGCCGTAGCCGGTGGGGTCGGAGGGGACGGCGGTGAGGATGGTCATCGCGGCGTGTTCGCGGAGGTGGAGTGTCGCGGATGGCGGCGATGGTCTCGGGCCGGATGAGGGGGACGTCGCCGGAGAGGACGAGGAGGTGTTTCGGGAATGGGATGCGCCGGAGAGTGCGAAGTAGGCCTTGAGCATCTGGAGGGCGTGGCCGGTGCCGCGCTGCTCGGGCTGGAGGACGAACTGGACGCCGGTGGGCTCGACGGCGGCGCGGACGCGGTCGGCTTCGTGGCCGATGATGCAGTAGATGTGGTCGGCGGGGACGACCTTCTGTGCGGCGGCGATGACGTGAAGGAGGAGGGCGCGGCCGCCGATCTCGTGGAGGACTTTGGGGCGCTTGCTCTTGAGCCGCGTGCCTTTGCCTGCGGCCATGATGGCGATGGCTAGGTTGTTGGTTTCCATTCTTGGGCTATCTTCTCACGGGGACCCCTCCCCCCGTACTTAAGCACGTAAGTGCTCAAACTAAATAAGTTAGGTTGGTACTTCGGTCTGCGAAAGGGTCAAATGCAAAAGCCCGACCAATGGCCGGGCTCTTATTTCATTACTAAGTTAAGAGTAGCAGACTGTGTCAAGAGTCCTGCTTGTGGATATTGCTGTAGGTGGCTGAAAAGAGCGTGGCTTCGATTGTGAACTTGCGGCGTTCGACAGCGTTAGGAGATCGTGAACCCAGGGTGAGTGGCGAAGGCGTTGTCGATGACCACGTTGCCGCGTTGCTTGGCTGCTTGTTGCAATGCCGGGGTAGTACGGGTTCCTGCGGCATAGAACCACCAGAGGTAGAGGGCGCCGTACATCCAGGCTCCTTGATAGTCCCAGCTTGAGTCGGCGCCGGGTTTGCCGGCTCCGAAGGTTGAGCCGCGCGGGAAGTTGGCATCGTGTGGCTTTCCACCGATGTGGCGGGATTCGTGTAGGAAGGTCTCAGCACGCCCGGCAACATCCTTGGTGTAGAAGTAGCCGAGATAGAGTTCAAGGCGGCCGGGCACAAACAGGTCGCAGACTGAGCTGGTGATCCAGACCCAGCCGCGGCAGATCCATGTAATCAGACCGCAGACCCAGGAACAGGGAATCCAGTCGCAGCAGTTGCGATCCCAGTCATCGCAGGCATTGTGACTGGTGTCGCGATAGTGTGCGCAACCTGGATTGAATGTGGTCGCGATGGCAGAGCCATCTCCGCACATGGCTCGAAGATCATTGATTGCATGCAACTGTTCGCGAACGTAGCGTCGCCCCCAGTGGAGGATGTCGTTGTTCCAGTCTTCGTTGTTGTAGTCGTCGGCGGAATAGTTGAGAAGCCACAACGCGCTCATTGCCCGGCATAGAGGCTTCGTGTTGTTGCAGACGTCGTCGAAGCCCCAGCCGTCACCCCAGTAGGTTCCATTAAAGCCGTGCGTTGGCCATGCCCAGTCGATGAAGGTCTGGTTGCAGATGCGTGGGCCATAGAGGTTGTCGCCGGTTACGTTGAGATCCGGAACGCTATAGGTACAGTTCGCCATGACTCTCTCCTGGGATGGGATCGCTTAACGACGGTAAAGCGTGGGAGGCGGATTCTTGCCGTTGAACTCACGATCACGAATGACGGTCGATTCGGCGTGGCCCTCGCCGGGTGGCGGTGCGGTTGATGTGGCGGTCGCGGTCAGGAACTGCTCGGGGTTCCGAACCTGGGGAGCTTCATGAACGGAAATGCGACGGAGATCAAGCAGGAATCTTTGATCGTCGGGGAGTGAGTGCGCGATGCGATCACGGTATTGCTGACCGTTGGGGGTTGTGATGAGAGATTGAATTGCCGCGCGCCGGATGGAGATGGATGGCCGGTCGAGGCAGTCGAAGAGGGCATCGACAGCCTGTGGATGATCTGCGGCGAGATGGCCAATGCCTTCTACCGCAGTAGTACGAAGGATTGTGTCTTCGGTGACAGTGGAGAAGGAGTGTGGATCGCTGGAGCGCTCGGCAGGGATGCGACTGAGCGCGACGGTCCGCAGGTAGGGTATCGCGTCAGGGTGGCGAAGTTCGGAAGCGGCGAAGATGAGCGCCCAGCGAGTTGGGTAGTCGCTCTCGCGAACGGACGATTCGACATGCCCGATCAGGGCAACGGCGGCCTGAGGATTCGCCCGTAGGGCTTCGAGCGCCCGACGGTATTCTTCTGCGGCGTTGTCTCCGCTGCTGTACATGACGGAGAGGAGGTGGCGCAAAGCTTTGCCTTCATCACTGCTGCCGAAGGGATCCGCAGGCTCCTGGTTGGGGCCTGTGGTATCAGATTGCCGCTGCGATTGGCGGACGGCGATAAAGACGCCGACCGCGATAATACCTAAAGTGACGACCGATGCACGTACAAATCGGGTGGACATGGCGGAAGTACCTCCGCGTCAGATTCTCCGTGCTAGAGCCCGAATAGGAGCCGATATTGCCAATGCGAGAAGTGAAACGACGGATGCCGCGACGATCATGCATGGCAGGCAAGGCTTACGTAGAGTCATGGGCCGCTCCCGTGCGGACAACTATAGGCGCGAGTCATGCAGAACGCAATTCAGGCTAATGCAGATTCTGAGTTTGTAACTTGACCGGGGTCGCTACTTACAGCCGTTTACACCGGGGTCGCGGTCGCGCGGGTCGCGCTTAGGCAAGGTGTTGTCGAAGCGTAGTTCGTAGGTGTCCTGAATCTGGTTGCCGTCGAGACGAAGGGATTGGCGGAGCATAGCCGGGTGAGTTTTCGGGTTGGTGACTGCGTACCAATTATTGACGGACTCGGTGTAGACGGGCCCGCACCGAGTGAGCTTGACGTCGTAACCCTGGGCGCGGAGGTAGCCGAGGAGGTCTTCGCCGCGGGGATGGAGGGCCATCTCGTCGAAGGAGACGGATTGAACTTTGGCGGGCTGGCCGCTGGCGAGGACGGAGAACTCACGACCGCCAGCGAGTTTCAGCTGACCTGAGTACTGCATGGGATTCGGAGGGAATTGTTTGGGGCCTCCGGGAGACCATTGGACCGCAGGCATAAGGGTGGGGAGCGTCTTCCAGTCCTGGTATGCAGGGCCGGAGACGGGAGGGAGAAGGGTGATGAATATCTGGGCAAGCTGTTCGGGCGGCATTGCGGTAGAGACTGGCTTGCGAGTGGCGGGGTCGGCTCCGGCGGAGCAGCTTTCGGAGTAGAGACGAAGTTGATTGGGCTGTAGCGGTGGCAAGTCGGCACCGAGTGATACTACGAAGCCTTCGCAGGGGCGGCCGTTACAGGAGGATTGAATGGAGAGATAACCGGGCTCAGCAGACGGAGCCTTGAGCCGGTACCAGTTGGTGCTGCCGGCGGTGTTGGGTACGGGACAGCGAACGAGCTCGGTGGTGAATCCGCTCTTCTTCAACGCGGCAACGACGGCGGCTTCGCCGACGGGCGCGGTGGCGTTGCGGAAGTAAATATGGCTGACCATGGATCGCGCGCCGGATGCAAGCACGCCGAATTTTTTGTCGCCGATCACTAGTGTGCCTTGACGCGAGAAGCAGCCCCCGTCGGGGAGACAGTTGGTGAGCATGGCTGGAGGCAGGGGTGCCCATTGGATGCCGGGCAGTTTTTCAATGCCTTGCCAGTCGGGGGTGAAGCTTTTGCTGAAGATGAGCTTGACGGTCTGGGCGAGCTGAACGTCGGCCTGAGACCAGGCGGCGCGTGAGGGGATGAGAAGGCAGAAAGAAGCGAGCACAAGAAAACGAAGGAGGGGCCTGGAAATCATAGAGTCCTCCTGGAGTGAGGGGATAACGGTACCACAGGAAATCGTGAGCAATTGGCCAGCCGAGGGCCAAACAGGCTAAGTGTTGGAGGGCTCTGCGATAGACAGAAGCAGGTTTGGCTCCAGAGCCATCCCGCGGCCGTGGCACCTTCGTGGTATCGGTCCTGAGATGGTTACTGCGTAGGCTGATCGCCAAGGCGAAGTTGTGTGCCGACTCTACGGTTGACGGGTGATCGAGATGACGAGAGAGATGGTGCTGGCGAGTGTCTGGATGTTGGGATGTGCGAGCGCCTTTGGGGTAGATGCCCCGGCGATTGGTGGGGACTGGAAGGCGATGCTGCCGATGGTGCAGTTGGCGATACGGCACGAGTTTCCAAAAGTGGTGGCGCAGGCACACTATCCTGTGTCGATTAACAAAGACTGCGGATGTGGACCAAGGTACGTCGGTAGCGCTTGTGGATCTGGGAACAGGAGGCTACATCGAAGAGCTGACGGTGATGCGGCTGGAAGGCGCAACGCCCGTGACGGCAAAGTTCCGACAGAAGGACGACAGGATTTCACCGATGGTCTTTGAATCGGGTATGTCGGAGAGGAAAGGCGAGTCGGTGGATCTTATTCCGAAGAACCATGTTGTTTTCGCCGGACACTGGGAGTCCAAAGGCAAGAAGCTAAAGTGCGGCGGAGAAGCTTACCAGTGGGACAACACGGCGAAGAACTTTGGATATGAGAAGAAGCTGACGAAGAAGATGTCTAAGGAGTTCTGCCAGAACGTGCAGTTGAAGGCGGCCAAGTAAGGCGGCTAGAGAAGCGGACCCCTCCGCTCCAGCCCGAGATGACACATCATTGGCTTTGAGCGCGCTGGATGGCGACGCGCAAAAATTAGGCTGAGCCTCAGTTTTGATTTCGAGGCTCAGCCTTTGCTTCTTTGGGGAGAACCTATTCGGAGCCGGTGACGTGAGCGGTGGTCAAAGGCTTGACGATGAGGGGAGTGGTAAGGCTGAAGACGAGCCGAGAGTCCTTGTCGAGCGTAGCCTGGCGCTCCTGCTTGAGCCACATTACCGTGCTTGCACCAGCACCTACGCCTGCGCCGACGAGCGCACCGACTCCGCCCCCGATGAGAGCGCCAGCGGCGGCGCCTCCGCCGGTGGCGAGGGCCGCGACTGCGAGGTCTTTCTTGACCTGGTCTTTGCGCTTGAGGGTTCCTTCGCGGTCGACGTTGAAGCTATTGAGCGATGTATCGATGAGCTGTGCGTGGATCACATAGACAGTGCCGTCGGGCAGCGTAACGCTGCGCGGCACGAGGTGCAGGGAGGCAGCGCCGGAGATGCGCTTGCCGACGTGGACCTCGGTGACCTGGCCCTCAAGCACAGACCCGATGGGGATAATGATGCGGCCCTTGTTGGTGATGGCCTCCATGATCTCGGCTGTGAACTTAGTGCCCGGCGTTGTGGTTGCTGTTGAGAGGTCGTCGCGCATCCTGACTCGCAAGAGCGTGCCTTCGGAGATCTCTCCTTCGACCTCGGGGACGCTGGTGACGATCCCTGCATCGATGTCTTCTTTCGCGATTGCCTGGGGGGCTGTTACGGGCGCAGCGCCGGAAGCAGCGGGTCCCGTGTAGGGCACATAGGCTCCGTAGGCTTCGCCGGTGGCTTCGGGTTTTGCGGCCGAGGGCTTCGGCGAATTGATCGGGCGGCGTTGCGACTCAGCCGCAGGAGACGCGCTGGTCTCTTGATTGTTCGCATCGATGGTGACGGGCTCGGGGTTGGAGACACCCTGGCGATCGCTCTGCTGCTGGGCCATCATCGGAACCGTTGCGAGAACGAAAAGTGCTGCGGGAGAGACGCGAATCTTCATTGCAAAACCTCCGGGAAGCGAAGAGTCCGTTCCCTTGTTCAAGGTTAAAATCTTCCACTCGGCATGACGGTAAATTCGGGAGAAGGGAATCGACCCTGCTACTACACGGACGAAGACCGGGTATCAAACGTTATTTGGGTTCAAGCGTCGTTCAAGCGCCTGCTAAAACGCTTTGATAAAATCCATCTGGTGAAATCTTCCGGCGCAACCGTAGTGCATTCCATCGTCGCAGCCGGCGGCCATTCCGTCCCCGTCGACCGGCGGCCTAAGCTCAACGAACGCCTACAGCACAGGGTTGTCGCCTCAAGTTCTACATCAACATTAGAAAACAGGAGCAACATGACTGAGATCGTCTCTATCCACGCGCGCGAAATCCTCGACTCCCGCGGAAACCCCACTGTTGAAGCCGATGTTGTTCTGGACGGCGGAGCCCGCGGACGCGCAGCTGTACCTTCGGGAGCCTCGACCGGCGAGCATGAGGCCGTTGAACTGCGCGACGGCGACAAGAAGCACTACCTGGGCAAAGGCGTGCTGAATGCGGTTGAGAATGTGGAGTCGATTCTTGCGCCGGAGCTGACGGGCATGGATGCCTCGAACCAGCGGCTTATCGATGCGACGATGATCTCGATCGACGGCACAGAGAACAAAGGAAAGCTTGGAGCGAACGCGATTCTTGCGGTGTCGATGGCTGTGGCGCGTGCGTCGGCTGAGGCGCTGAAGCTGCCGTTGTATCGCTATCTGGGCGGCGTGAACGCGCATATTCTGCCGACGCCGATGATGAACATCATCAATGGCGGCTCGCACGCGGACTCGAACGTCGACTTTCAGGAGTTCATGGTGATGCCGGTGGGCGCGGAGACGTTTTCGGATGCTCTGCGCTGGGGAACGGAGACCTTCCACACGCTGAAGGGTGTGCTGAAGAAGAAGGGATACAACACCGCGGTGGGCGATGAGGGTGGCTTTGCGCCAAACCTGAAGTCGAATGCTGAGGCGATTGAGCTGATCCTGGAGGCGATTGAGTTGGCGGGCTATAAGGCCGGCGAGGATATTGCGATTGCGCTAGATCCTGCGTCGAGCGAGTTCTATGACAAGGCTTCGGGCAAGTATGTGTTCAAGAAGTCGGACAAGAGCGAGAAGACTTCGGCGGAGATGGCTGCGTTCTGGGAGTCGTGGGTGCGGCAGTATCCGATTGTTAGCATCGAAGACGGACTGGCCGAGGACGACTGGGATGGCTGGAAGCTGCTGACGACGCAGATCGGCGACTTTGTGCAGCTGGTTGGTGACGATCTCTTTGTGACGAACACGGAGCGGCTGCAGCAGGGAATCGACCAAAAGGTGGCCAACTCGATTTTGATCAAGGTGAACCAGATCGGTACGGTGTCGGAGACGCTGGAGGCGATCGAGCTTGCGCGCCGCTACGGATATACCAGCATCATCAGCCACCGCTCGGGCGAGACAGAGGACACGTTTATCGCCGACCTGGCGGTGGCGACTGGCGCGGGACAGATCAAGACCGGTTCTGCGTCGCGTACGGACCGCATCGCGAAGTACAATCAGCTGCTCCGCATTGAAGAAGAGTTGGGCCAGGCTGCGGAGTTCCTCGGCATCGAGGCCGTCAACTTCGGCGAATAGAAAGGCACTCCATGAAGCGTCTGCTTGCTGCGTTGCTGTTTGCGTCGTTTACGGTAGTCTCCTTCTCGCAAACAGCAGCGCAACCAGGCGCTGACACAGTGGCTGTCACGCCTCCGCCTGTGCATCCCGCTACTCCAGAGCAGATTCGTGCGTACTTTGAGCTTGTCCACATGGACAAGACAGTGCATGGGGCAATGGAGCAGATGCTGAGGACGTCGAGAGCTGCGGCTCCGCCATATCTGCCGAATTCGGTGTGGGATGACATGAGCAAGACATTTGCCTCGTATGATCTGCTGGGCGAGATGATTCCTATCTACCAGCGGCATATCTCGCGCGAAGACATGGACGCGATTCTCGCGTTTTACCGCACGGACAGTGGGCGCCGACTGCTTGAGGCCCAACCAGCGATGATTGCTGAAGCGCAGGCGACGTTTCCGGGGGTAGGACGCAAGCTTGGGCAGGAGGTCGCTGCACGTCACATGGAAGAGATTCAGGCTGCGAAGCAGAAGTACGACCAGGAGAACGCTCCCAAACCAGCGCCTTCGCAGAAACCCAACTAAAACAGCATTGTCATCAGTGGTCACTGATTTGTGGCTTAGACTATTTCTCTGCGTTCGTCCTTCACGCAAGGAGATGTCAATGCAGCTTGGAATGGTGGGTCTCGGCAGAATGGGCGCGAACATGGTTCGCCGCCTCGTAGCTCGTGGTCATGAATGTGTTGTCTATGATCACTCTCAACAGGCAGTCGCGGAGCTTGCGAAGGTTGAGGGAGTCACGGGAGCAAGCTCGCCTGAGGACTTTGTAAGCAAGCTCACGCCGCCGCGACCAATCTGGCTAATGATCCCTGCCGGGTATGTCGACTCCGCTCTCGCGCAATATGTTCCTCTGCTCCAGTCGGAGGACATCCTCATCGACGGCGGGAATTCGTATTACATCGATGACATCCGACGATCCAAGGAGGTCCTGCCCAAAGGCATTCACTACGTCGATGTGGGAACCTCGGGTGGCGTATGGGGGCTGGAGCGTGGCTACTGCATGATGATCGGCGGCGAAGAGGCGATTGTTCAGCACCTTGATCCGATTTTTCAAGTCATCGCGCCGGGTATGGGCGATGTATCGCGTACTCCCGATTTCGACAAGATTGGCGGCACCGCGGAGCAGGGCTATCTCTACTGCGGACAAAGCGGCGCAGGCCATTTCGTCAAGATGGTTCACAACGGCATCGAGTACGGGATGATGGCGGCTTACGCTGAAGGTCTTGCCGTGCTCAAGGGGGCCAACATCGGCAAGCATACAGCCGAGATCGACGCCGAGACGACGCCGCTGCGCGACCCCGAGCACTATCAGTACGACTTCAATCTCCCCGCAGTTGCCGAGGTCTGGCGACGTGGGTCGGTGATTGCGTCGTGGCTGCTGGACCTTACGGCGAGCGCGCTCGCTGAAGATCCCGCGCTGTCCAAGTTTGGCGGCCGCGTCTCCGATTCTGGCGAAGGCCGGTGGACGGTGAAAGCATCCATCGACGAAGGCGTTCCTACACCTGTGCTGACAACCGCACTCTACGAACGCTTCAGCTCGCGAGGCCTCGCGGAGTTTTCCGACAAGCTACTGTCCGCTATGCGATATGAGTTCGGCGGACATCTGGAAAAGCCTGCTAACAAATAGACCCGCCACCAAAAGGAGAGTTCCTTGCCTGAACTACCGTCGCCGCTCACCCCTCCCGCTCCAGTCCACTCCGATGCCCTGGTTTTCTTCGGAGCCACGGGAGACCTCGCTTACAAGAAGATCTTTCCCGCATTGCAGGCGATGGTGAAGCGCGGCAATCTGAATGTTCCGGTTATCGGAGTTGCGAAGGCGGGATGGAATCTTGACCAACTGAAGGCGCGCGCGAAGGACTCGGTTGAGCAGCATGGGGGACTGGACGCGGCGGCTTTTGAGAAGCTGTGTTCGCTGTTGCGCTATGTTGACGGCGATTATTCCGATGCGGCCACCTTTACCGCAGTTCGAAAAGAGCTGGGCTCGGCTCAGCATCCGGCGCACTATCTCGCGATTCCTCCCTCGCTTTTTGAGGAGGTGGTCAAGCAGCTTGTGAACTCCGGGTCGGCGAAGGGAGCGCGCATGATCGTGGAGAAGCCCTTTGGGCGCGATCTTGCTTCGGCGCAGGAGTTGAACAGGGTTCTGCTCTCGGCATTTCCGGAGTCATCGATCTTCCGTATCGACCACTACCTCGCGAAAGGGCCTGTCTACGATGTGGTGTCGTTTCGCTTCTCCAATGCGTTTCTGGAGCCGTTATGGCATCGCGACTACATCGAAAGCGTACAGATTACGATGGCCGAAGATTTCGGAGTTCAGGGACGCGGCTCGTTCTACGAACAAACCGGAGCGATACGTGACGTCATCGAAAATCACATCTTCCAGGTGATGTCGAATATCGCGATGGAGTGTCCGGCACGGCGTGACAGCGAAGCGATCCGCGACGAGAAGGTGAAGGTCCTTCGCGCTATTCCTCCGATTGAGACGTGCAACCTGGTGCGCGGCCAGTTCGATGGGTATAAAAACGAGAAGGGCGTCGCGCCGGATTCTACTGTGGAGACATATGCTGCACTTCGGCTGGAGGTGAAGTCCTGGCGATGGGACGGTGTGCCGTTCTACATCCGCGCCGGCAAGAATATGCCCACGACCTGCACAGAGGTTATTGCCCGGTTTCGCCGCCCTCCGCAGACCAATCTCACGGATCCCGGTCCGCAGAACTACATGCGCTTCCGGATTGTGCCGGAGATGACTATCGCGCTTGCGGTCACGATCGCGGGGACCGATGAGAAAGCTATGCGTCCGTTAGTGGAACTGGAGGCCTGTCGTCATCCGCGGACTGAAGAGGTGGAGGCTTACGAGCGGGTGCTGACTGACGCTATGGCCGGGGACGCGACGCTTTTCGCCCGGCAGGATTATGTAGAGGAGGCCTGGCGCATCGTAGACCCTGTCTTGAAGGCCAACACGCCTGTTTATCCTTACGCGGTTCACACATGGGGACCGGCGGATGCGCCAGCCGCTGCTATCGCTAACGTTACGCCTCCCGCAGGATGGCAATCACCGGTTGACGATTCCATAGACGACATTCACGTCGTCCAGGCGTCGGGTGCGAGCTAGGACGCTCCGCGATCGCGTGGGATGAGGCACACATAGATCGGGAGCAGTCCATGAGGTTGAGGCCGCATCTCGCAGCTACGATCACGCAGCAGTAAGCTCCGGCTCCGCGACAGCTTCTGCCTGCTTCCAGTCGCCCAGCGAACGGCTTAAGAGAGCCGCGGCACATCCTTCACCGCAAAGCACGATGATGTCGTCGCGATGAGCCAACTGAGAATCCCACGGCATGAAAGTAATGTTTCGAGATGCGATCTTCGCCAGAACCCAGTGATTACTGGTTTTCTTCTGAACGCCGCATAAGCATGTAAATAAAGAGGTTGCTGCCATAATGATGGTCCTTCCCCCCGGGAACGACATTTCCGGTAAGGCCCTGTATAGAATGTGATGCACCCTGCCTATGTGCAAGTGACCTGCCAGAGAATCAATTTGAATAACATGCCTGCTATCAGTCACGGAGGGCTTGTGTCTTAGCCGGATAGAGGGTTTGCGGTGTGGGAATTTCATTTCTCAATGTGAAAACATTTGCACATTAACGCGCAGAGATTTGCAGCATAATACGGACTTGAATTCAGAAGACTCTGGATGCCTTTAAGCATCTTATTATCATGCGTTTGACCGCCACAGACCGCCTTTTCGTGCTTACCGGTGCGGGAATCTCCGCAGAGAGCGGACTCGCGACATTTCGGGGTTCAGGAGGTCTTTGGGACGGCCATCGGGTAGAGGATGTGGCTACTCCAGAAGCGTGGGAGACTGATCCGGCGTTTGTATGGCGGTTTTACTCGGCTCGCCGGCGAAATGCGCTTGTGGCTCGGCCAAACGCCGCGCATGTTGCCTTGGCGCGCACAGAGCAGGAGCTGGCGAAGGACGATCCGACGCGGTTCTATCTCTGCACGCAGAACGTCGATGATCTGCACGAACAGGCCGGCTCGCGGCGAATTCATCACATGCACGGCTCGTTGTTTGAATCCCGCTGCGTGCGGTGCGACCTGCCGTTTGCCGATCGCGAGTTTTATGAAACAGAGCCTCTGCCCGTTTGCCGGGAGTGCGGCGCGACGGTTCGTCCTCACATCGTCTGGTTTGGGGAGATCCCGATCGATATGGAGGGGATCTATCGGGAATTAGAACGGGCTACCATTCTGCTCGTCGTGGGCACTTCCGGTTCGGTGTACCCGGCGGCGGGGCTCGTTCATATAGCGAAGCAGCGGGGTATTCGGACCGTATATGTCGGCCCTGAGGAGCCTTCGAACGCGTCGGCCTTTGACGAGATTGTTCTGGGGACTGCGACGCAGATGTTGCCCGGCCTGTTTGAGACAGAGAGCCGCTAATGCGGTGCAGTGATAACAATAGAAGTCACGGAGCAGGCAGGAGGCGAACCGGTCGATGCGCATCTCCGAGTGGATTCAGAGCGGCTTTCCCGTTCTGCTTGCTCTTGCCGCATGGATTACTCCGCGAGCTTTGCCACGCGTACGCCGGTTGACCATTACGGCGCTTGCGTTTGTTGCAGTGGTTGTTGTTTGGGCTGCGCTGTCCATCTGTCCGCATCTGCTGCCCGAGACGGCCTCGATCGTTCGCGACTGGCTGCCCGTGCCGTTGTTTCTTATTCCATACTGGCAGACAGGCCAGTTTTTCGTGCGGCCCAATGCCGCTATTGAGCGCCGTCTGCTGGCGATTGACGAGCGACTGCTACCAGGTATTGCGAACAAGGCTGGTACGGATCGCACAGGCGTGGGCTTGTTTCTGGAGACGGCGTATCTGTTCTGCTATCCGCTGGTTCCGCTTGGCCTTGTGGCTGTGTATATAACGGGGTTGCGGGAGAAGGCAGGCAGCTTCTGGTTTGTCGTTCTGGTGGGGACCTACCTTTGTTACGCGATGACGCCTTTCGTTCCGGCGCTTCCGCCGAGGTCGCTTGGCGGCTTGGGCGAGGCCGTAGACAAGTCGGCGAATAAGGGGCGCATCTTCAACCGCTGGATTCTTCGTCATGGAAGCATTCACGCGATCTCGTTTCCCAGCGCACATGCGGCCTCGGCCTTTGCGGTGGCGTTCGTGCTTCTACGGTATTCGTTGCCGGCAGGTCTGATTTTTCTATTGATTGCGATTGCGATATCGCTGGGAGCGGTTATTGGGCGGTATCACTACGCGCTCGACGTATTGCTTGGAGCGGTAGTGTCGTTAGGCGTCTTCCTTGCGAGCTATCGGTTCTTCTGAACGTTGAGGCGGGCGAAGGGCGACGGTGCGCAACTCTTGTTATCCTTGCTCTCAGCAATGGCACATAAACCTATTGTTCTAACGATCCTCGACGGCTGGGGCTACCGCCCTGAGACTGATGGCAACGCAATCGCACTGGCTCGCAAGCCGAACTACGACAGGTTGCTTGCGACTTACCCCAACACGCTGATTCGCGCGAGCGAGCACTTTGTGGGGCTGCCTGATGGGCAGATGGGCAACTCCGAGGTCGGCCACCTGAACCTTGGCGCAGGGCGTATTGTGCGTATGGACATTACGCGCATCGACGAAGCAATCGCAGATGGAAGCTTCTTCACCGATCCTGTTCTGACGGAGGCTGTGGTGCTCGCCTCACGGGATAACCGCGCGCTGCACCTGTTTGGGCTTGTGTCGGATGGTGGAGTGCATTCGCATCAGCGTCATCTTTATGCGTTGTTGAAGCTTGCGGCGCAGCACAGACTCACGCGGGTTTTTGTGCACGCTTTTATGGATGGGCGCGACACGATGCCCAATAGCGGCTTGGGCTACCTACAGTCGCTGGAACAGCAGATTGGGCAGTATGGAGTTGGCCAGATCGCGTCGGTCTCCGGCCGTTACTATGCGATGGACCGCGATCTGCGCTGGGAGAAGGAGCGCCAGGCGTTTGACGCCATGGTGACAGGGCATCCGGAGGGAGGGACGTCGCAGGACCCGCTGGCACGGGTTCGTGAGCACTACAGCAACGGCGTTACGGACGAGTTCATCCCGCCATTTACCGTAATTGATAAGCACGGCCGTGCTGTTGGTCCGATTCGCGACAACGATGTGTGTCTCTGTTTCAACTACAGAGCTGATCGCGTACGGCAGATTACACGTGTGCTGGGGCGCAACTGCGATGTTCCTGGCGGACTGACTGCGGGTAATGCGCTCGATCTTCCGAAAGCGGCGGAGCTTGATCTGGAGATCCCGCGTACTGAGGTCCCAAAGAATATTCACTACGTCTCGATGACGCAGTACGACAAGAACTTCATGGTGAAGGTGGTGATTCCGCCGGAATCGATGGATAACCTGTTGGCCAATGTGATGGCGGACGCGAATCTGCGTAACCTGCGCGTGGCGGAGACGGAAAAGTACGCGCACGTAACGTATTTCTTCAATGGCGGAATTGAGAAACCATTTCCCGGTGAAGATCGCGTGCTCATTCCGTCGCAGAAGGTGGCGACATATGATCTTGCTCCGGAGATGTCTGCGGGGGGAATCGCGGACGCTGTGATCAAGGCAGTGAACGATACGGCGTTTGATGTGATCATCGTGAACTTCGCGAACGCGGATATGGTTGGCCACTCCGGCAGACTGGAACCGACGATACGCGCGGTTGAGACTGTAGACACGGAGTTGGCGCGTATTTACAAAGCGGTGAAACAGCGCAGCGGAGCGTTGCTGGTTACTGCCGACCACGGCAACGCCGAGATGCTAGTCGATCCGATTACCGGCGGCCCGCATACTGCGCACACGACCAACCCGGTTCCGTTCATCCTGATTGCGGACGAGAAGGATTCCAGCCACCATGCGATTTTGAAGCAGGGAGGCAGTCTGCGGGATATCTCGCCGACGATCCTGAAGCTGCTTGGGCTGAAGAAGCCGATGGAGATGACCGGCGAGGATCTGCAGACAAGTTGAGGTCAGTGAAGCTCGCGGCGTCCTTCGAGAGCGCGCGACATGGTGACTTCGTCGGCGTACTCGATGTCGCTGCCGGCAGGAACACCCGTCGCGATGCGAGTTACCTTGACGTGCGCATTGGCGCGGCGGATCTCGTCGGCGAGATAGCGTGCGGTGGCTTCGCCCTCGGTCGTCGGCGAGGTTGCGAGGATTACCTCGTCGAGGTCGGGAAGCCTTGTCATCAGGTTTGCGATGCGAAGCTGCTCGGGCCCTACGCCGCCGATGGGCGAGAGGGTGCCGTGGAGGACGTGGTAGACGCCGGCGAAGCTGCGAGTCTTTTCGATGGTGCCAATGTTGGTGGGCTCTTCGACGACGCAGACCAGGCGCTGATCGCGGACGGCATTGGTGCAGTAGCTGCAGGGATCTACGTCGGTGATGTTGTTGCAGATGGAGCAGAGGCGAAGGTGGGCTTTAAGCTCGCGGATTGCGCCGGCGAGCTTTTCGGCGTCTTCAGAAGAGGAGCGAAGGATGTGAAAGGCCAACCGCTGCGCGCTCTTGGTGCCGATGCCGGGCAACTTGCGGAGCTCATCAATGAGCCGGGTCATCGGCTCGGCGAAACGGGCCACTAGCTCATCCCCGGCAACTTGAGGCCGCCCATCATGCCGGCGACACTCGATTTCATTGCATCATCGGCGCGGCGACCAGCTTCATTGACGGCCGCGGTGATGAGGTCTTCGAGGAGTTCCAGATCACTGCCAGCACTTCCGATGGCATTTGGCTCGATCTTCAGACGGAGGACTTCTTTCTTTCCATTCATCCGCACGGTGACGACACCGCCGCCGCTCGAGGCTTCGACGATCGTCTCGGCGAGCTTGCGCTCCATCTGTTCCTGCATCTGGCGCGCCTGGCCCATCATGTCTTTCATCTTTGCGAGGTCAGAGAAGTCCATAGTTTCCTCGATCGCCGCTTGTTAGTCGTTGTCTCTAAGGTCGATTACGTTGCGAATCTCAGCATTGAAGAGCCGCTGCGCCTGCTGGACGACGGGATGTTCCATTGCCTTTGCCTGAGCGCTACCTGTGCGCGCTTGTCTGGGTTTCTTTGCGATGGCAGCGTTGGCCGCACCGGGTAGTAGAACAAGCTTCAATGAGCCGGCTCCTGCGGTCCGAATCGCTGCACGGACGATCTTGTCGGCCTCAGGGTTGATGACCATTGGCAGCATGGTCTTCGAGAGCTCGGTTTGGACGCGAATCTCTCCGCCTTCGATTGTCCACTCGGCGTCGGAGAGGGCATCGGCTGCAGAGCCTTGGCTCTTGGCGGTCGTTAGCGCCTCTGTGGCTGCGCGCTGAAATGACTCGGCCGACTGCGGGGTTGCGGTGGCCTGAGCGGCTGGCGGCGCAGGTATTGCCTCCGGCTCGTAGGCGGAGACAGGCACAGAGCTGAGTCCTAACAGATCGACGGCCACTTCGATGGGCGTGACGTCTGCGACGGGCTCTTCTTCGATCACGGAGACGGCAGCGACTGTGTCCACGATCGTTTCGTAGGAGGCTTTTGGTGGAGCAACAGGTTGCGCGATGGTAAGCGCGGGTTCGTTCTTGCGATTCCGGTCTGCCTGAAATGGAGAGAAGACAGGTTTGGCGGGCTCACTGACGTTGGGCGAGCTTATCCGCATGGGGGACGACGACGGCGATGCGCTAACGCTTGCTGCAGCGCGGGGTCGTGGGGTCTCATTGGATCCAGCGTTGCCTGTAACGGGAAATCTGCTAAGGACTTCTTCGACCGGCAGCAAGCGGCGCAGATGTACCAGCTTAAGCAGGCCGAGCTCGAAGTGGAAGCGCTGCTCCTGGCGATAACCCAGCTCGTCAAAGGTGCGCAGCATCACTTGAAGGAAGCGCGTGAGCTCCTCCTCAGTGAAGAGCGCGGCAGAGCGTGCAGCACGCTTTTGCTCGTCGGCGGAGATCTGCAGCAGCTCCGAGGCAGCGCCTTCGGGACTCGAACCATCAGCGGCGATACCGGCGATCTTTGCGATGACACAGTTGCGCAGGTAGCGGACGCACTGGCGGGCCAGTTGGGCGGGGCTGTTGCCCGCGTCCAGAAGCTCGTTGGCGACGGTGATGACGTCGGCGCTGCGGTTCGCATCGACGGCTTCGAGGATGCGCTCGAAGACTGCGTTGGGAACGGTTCCCATCAGTTCGCGAATCTGTGCTGCGTCGAGACGTGGTCGGCCGTCTTCAAGCGGAGCACTGGCGATGGCCTGGTCCATGATGGAGAGGGCGTCGCGCATAGAGCCGTCGCCTGCTTCAGCGAGCAGGGCGAGGGCGGCTTCATCGGCCTCAACGTTTTCGGCGGCTGCGATTCCGCGGATCTGCGCAAGGATGTCGACGAGCTTTACGGCGTGAAAGCTGAAGTGCTGGCAGCGCGAGCGGACGGTCTGGGGGATATCCTCAGGCTGTGTGGTCGCCATCATGAAGACGATGTGGTCAGGCGGCTCCTCGAGCGTCTTGAGCAGGGCGTTGAAGGCGGCGTCGGTGATCTGGTGTGCCTCGTCGAGGATGTAGATCTTGTACTTGTCGCGGGCGGGACGATATCGGGCAGCGTCGCGCAGCTCGCGAATCTCGTCGATGCCGCGGTTGGTCGCGGCGTCGATCTCGATGACGTCAACCGAGTTGCCCGCGCGAATCTCGGTGCAGGATTCGCAGACGTCGCACGGCTCGGCGGTGGGGCGGGCTGGGCTTCCGATTACGTTGCGGCAGTTGAGCGCCATGGCGAGGATGCGCGCGATAGTTGTTTTGCCGATTCCTCTGTGTCCACTGAAGATGTAGCCGTGCGCGATGCGCCCCTGGGTGAGCGCATTCATCAGGGTCACGGTGACGTGATCCTGCCCGGCGACGTCCGCGAAGCGCTGAGGGCGGTATTTCCTTGCTAAAACCTGATATGCCATAGAGCCTGCTGCGGCAAGAGCCGCATCCCGCTATTGTATCGTCCGGAAGCAGACTCAGGATTTCGCGGCGGGGGCTTCTCGGCGAGCTTTGCGGGCACGGCGCTTTACTTCATCCTCGCTGAACATCGTCCCACGGCATTTGGGAGCGCCGCAGTGGCAGCTGGCTTCGTCGGTGTCGTCGGAGTCGTGAAGGTTGTACTCGTAGGTCAGCTCTTCACCGGCGGCGATATCGCGCGTTGCCACTACCCAGATCTGGCCTTTGATGTTTTCCGTCTCGCAGTTGGGATCGCACGAGTGGTTGATGAACATGGCGATGCCGAAGCCGTCAATCACCTCGCCGCGATTGCCGGTGCTGAAGAGGTAGGTGATGAAGCGGTCTTTGTACCGTTCGTCAGCCTCGTCTTTTGTAAAGCGCGGGCCGTCGTACTCTACGACCGGGGAACCCTTTCGGATGCGACGCATGGTGTAGCAGCCGGCTGCGTGAATCGACGAGGAACGAATGATCAGCTCAGAGGGCATGATGGTGGTATCCGGAAGATGGCGTTATGCTTTGCGGGACGGAGGGTCGCTCGTGGGGAGCCTGATCCCTTTCCTGTCAACGCTTCGCAAGCTGACTATAGCAAACCACCATTTGTGGGAATCATGGGATGGGAGAGTATCCGAAAGCGGGAGCGCGTAGTCTAACTAGTGATGGCAAATCGCTATTGCATCTTCGTTCTTTTGATCGTTCGCTTTTGCGACGACGGCAAGGGATGCGCGTGCCCAGCAAGCTGAGAAGCCCGCGACCGCTCCGTGTCCTGATGGGCAGGCGGGAAGGAACCCGGATCAGGAGGCTTCCCAAGGCAAAAATGACCAGAAGGCGAAGGCCCCAGCGGCACCATGCGATGAACAAGCGCCGGCCTCGAGTGCTCCTGCGTCACAGCGTTTTCCGTTCCCCGGAGAGTCAAGTGCGCCGACACAAGGGCAGTCGCCCCCAGACGCGCCCGCGAAGCAGGGTGCCCCCGCCAAGGCTCCGTCGGCTGCCGACAAGTATCCGTTTCCCGGATCAGCGCCTCCGATGCCGGGTGAGAGTTCGAGTTCCAGCAGCAGCTCAAGCAGTTCAGACGGAAGCTCTTCGAGTGCGGATGACCCGAGCGATGCTCCGGCGCGAACGGACGGTGCCCCTCCGCTTGATGACAAAGGGGACAATCCGAGAGCTGCGGTCCGCAGGAAGCTGCCCAAGGTGCAGAAGCTACAGAGCGATGAGGAGCGGGCTGCAGAGGATCTGGACGTTGCGAAGTTCTATGAGCAGTCAGGTAATTTGAATGCGGCGTATCTGCGGGCTCGCGATGCGGTGAAGGTGAAGCCTTCTGATCCGGAGGCTCATTTTGTTCTGGGACATCTCGCCCAGAAGCTCAACAAGCGCGATGAGGCTATTGCCGAGTTTAACTCCTACCTTCAGATTGAGCCGGATGGCGAGAAGATCAAGCAGGCTCGGAAAGCGCTTTCGCAATTGCAATAAGTCGATCAATGCAGGTAATCAAAGAGATTGATCTTCTGGAGCGCGGCGACGACGCTTAGTAACGCCTGGTATTGAACCTGATTGGACTTTAGCTCGGTTGCTACCGTTGCAGGATCGGCGGCCACCAGTGAGCTTTGCTGGGCTTTGAGTTGGGCTTCTTGGGTTTGGGCGTAGCCGCTTGTCGACTGGAGAGTACTGAGCGACGAATTCAAAACGCTGCGTTGCGTGGAGACCTGCCCAAGAGAAGCGGTCAGCGCGGCGCTGTCGGCAGTGAGACTCGAGGCGGGAGCGCCCGAGGTGACATCGGCGATCAGTTGATTGAGGACTGCGATCGGGCCAGAAACGCCGGAACCAAAGATGGAGGAGCCGGGAAGGTTGACCTGGATTTGCTGTCCGCCGGGTGTCTCGATGGATTGCGAAGCGGCGTCGCCGGAGTAGGTTACGGTTGCGGGTGTGGTTGTGGTGTCGAGGGCGAAGGGCTTGGTGGATCCCTGACTGCCAGCGAAGAGAAACCTGCTCTGATAGCTGGTGTTTGCCAGCGCGAGGATCTGATCGCGAATGCCGGTGAGTTGCTGGGCGGTCGCTTGCAGGTTGGAGCTGTTCAAGGTTCCGTTTGTTGCCTGAACCGCGAGGGAGATCGCTGAAGTGAGCTGGGAGACGACCTCGCCCAGCGTGGAGTCAGTGACCTGCAGCATCGAGGACTGGTTTGCAGCCGTCTGGATGTAGGTATCGACGCGGGAGATCTGGCTGCCGAGTTGGAGACTCTGTGCGGCTGCGCCGGGGTCGTCGGAGAGCGAACCGACGCGAAGGCCGCTGGAGAGCTGCGACGCGAGATCGTTCGAGGCCTTCGTTGAACTGCTGAGGGCCTGCGTGAGGCTGGAGACGTAACTTGGATCTGCCCGCAAGGTGTTTCTCCTCGACTAAGAGACGGATGTTGGAACGCCCAAGTTGATCGCGGCGGCCATCATCTGGTTGACGATGGAAAAGACCTTCGCTGCGGCCTCGTACGCGCGCTGGTAGTTGGTAAGGTTTGAGGCCTCTTCGTCGAGCGAGACGCCGGAGAGCGCGTTGCGCTGCGTTGTCAGCTGCGACAACGTCGCCTGCTGGGCCGTGTTGTCGGATGTCGCGGTAGCGGTCGCGCTGCCGATCTGCCCGAGAAATGTGGAGAGGAAGTTGGACGGAGTCTGACCCGCAACGATGTTTCCGGTGGCGAGTCCGGCGAGCAGAAGGGCGTTGCTGTTGCCAGTCGCGCCTTCTCCGGCGGCCGCTGCGGCAATCGCCTGCGGGTCAGAAGTTGCCAGTTGAATCAGCCCGGCTGCGCCAGTGGCAGTTGCGGGAAGGTTGAATAGCGCCTGGCCGAGATTTCCGTTTCCGTCGATTCCCTGGGTGTTCACCTGATTGATCTGTGTGCCGATGGCGTAGGCGAGGTTGTCGAGCGAACTCTGAAAGGCGGGCAGCTGGCCGTCTCTGGCCGCGAGAGTGCCGCCCAGAGCGCCTCCTGCGACGGTCTGCGTAATGTCCTGGCTTGCCGGGCCCGCGAGTACGTGGGTTGTCCCATTGACCTGTGCGGTGGTGACGGCGTAGCTGATGCCTCCGCTGACGAGGACCGCACCGTCGCTGGTGGTCAAAGTGATTCCGTTTCCTTCGGTGGATATCTGGTTGAGCCCGATGTACTGGGAGAGCGAAGCAATTGCCTGCTGGCGCTGGTCTTCGAGCACTCCGGCGTCACTGTCCGGGCTGGTGCTCGAGATCTGTTGGTTTAGCGAAGCAATGGTGGTGGTGAGCGAATTGACATGGTCGACGTAGCCGCAGACCTGCTGGTCGAGGCTTGTCGACATCTGCGCCATCTGGTTTGAAGCGGAGTTGAAGGCTCCAGCGAGACTGCTTGCTGTGGAGAGCACCTTTTGTCGCGCCGCTGCATCGGAGGGATTTGCTGTCAGCGAGGAGAGTGCGTTGAAGAATGAGTCCATCGCCGAGCCGAGCTGGGTTGTGGTTGCCGAGGTTGAGGTTGAGGTGAGCCCGAAGATGTTCTGCACCTGCTGGAGCGCGGATTCCAGAGCCTGGCTTTGCGACTGCATCTGTGTCTGCTGCTGAACGCGCTGCTCCAGGACGCGGTCGCGCACCGAAGCCTGACTGACGGAGACGCCGCCTCCAACGCTGAGGCTCCCGATCGTGACGCTGTCTCGCGTTTGCCAGTTGACGACCTGTCGGGTGTAGCCGGGAGTGTTCTGGTTCGCAACATTGTTCGAGGTGACGTTGATCGCTGCCTGGTTCGCCATGAGCGATTGGCGGGCCAGATCCATTAACGAGGCTAGCGTACCCATGCATCGCTCCTATCTCCACGGTGCAGGCGCGAGAGGACCGCAAGGTTTGCCTGCGTCTCATCGAGCATGTGTTTCAAGAGGGCTTGCCTCTGGAGCAGCGAAGGGATGGAGCCGTTGTTGATGGCTCCAGATTCTGCGAGAAGAATAATTCGCTCTTCGAGCGAGAGAAGCCGTTCGTGATCGAGAGTCGAGAGCGCCGCGATCGTCTCATCGAGCACCGTTGCGACAGACTGTTCGACGGTTGTCATGGCGCCTAATCCAGAAGCGACTGAATCATTTTGCCGGCGACGTCTGATGACGATACGTTGTAACTTCCGCTCGCGATCGCCTTCTGCAATGCTTCGACTTTTGCGGTCCTTACGTCGGAGCCTTCGAGTGCCTGCGCAATCAGGCCGCCGGTCGAGCTGAGACGGGCCTCGTCGGACTGCGATTCACGCGGCTTTGTTGTCTTGTTGCTCTCGTTTGACTTCGCCGAGCTTACCTGCTGCGCCTCTGTGGTGGTCGCAGGCGCGATCGAGGTCAGGGCCTGTTTGAGATCGCCAATTCCGTTGGTATAACTCATGAAATTCCTCCGTCTACTTGAATCTATCGGCAAGGCTCCAGCAAACTTTAGTACCGACTACGTTCCTTTTCGAGCGTTTTCATGCTCCAAGGAGACCTGGTGGATGACCTGTTTGGCGATGCCGAGCCCTCCGCTGGCTGATATTGCCTTGGCAACGGCTTCTGTCCCAAAGTTGGTCATCGTATCCGAGGCCCCGTCAGCTATTTGTTCATCGTTCCACGCGCCGTTCTCTGGTCTGATGGGTTTGAGCATCTCCTGCAAGAGCATTGCCTCAAATTGTTGTGCCGCGTCAGCCAGTTTAGAGCTTGATCTGAACGCCGGTAGCGGTAAAGCTTTGTGCGGCTAAATCGGAGGTAATGTTCATAGCACCTCGATCTCCGCTTCGAGCGCTCCGGCGGACTTCATGGCCTGAAGGATTGAGATAACGTCGCGGGCAGAGGCGCCGATGGTTTGCAGGCTGCGCACCAGGTCATCTACGGTTGCGCCTTGTTTGAGCTCGATACGATTGACGGGTTTGTCTTGCGCATCGACGCTGGTCTGGCGGACGACCTTCGTGTCACCACCGGCGTAAGGGTTAGGCTGCGATATCTGGAATTCACTGACGACATTGACGGCGAGTCCACCGTGCAGGATCGAGACGGGCTGCAGAACAACTCTGCCTCCGATGACGACAGTGCCGGTGCGCTCGTTGACGATGACCTTGGCCCGGGGAAAGATGGGGACTTCGACGGATTCGACTTCGGCAAGAAACGCGGGAACCTCCTCGCCGGTTGCAGCGGAAAGAACAATCCTGCGGCTGTCGACGGCGCGCGCTGCGGGCCGATGCAGCGCCTGGTTGATCGCTTGGGCGACTGCTTCTGCGCTGCGGAAGTCGGCGTCGTTCAGCAGGAGAGAGAACTGGTTTCTGCCTTCGATCTCGAGCGGAACCCCCCGCTCAACGATTGCGCCATAGGGCACGCGTGCGGTGTTGGGATGGTTCATCTGCTTGACGTTTCCGTTCACGCTGACGGAGTATCCGCCGACGACGAGCGCGCCCTGAGCCTGCGCGTAGATCTTGCCATCCGCGCCATACAGTGGGGTCATCAGCAGAAGTCCGCCTTCAAGACTTCGTGCATCTCCGGCGGAGGAAACGGTGATATCGAGCTTGGTGCCGGGGCGAGCGAAGGGAGGAAGCGTGGCCGAGACAAATACCGCCGCGAGATTCTGCACGCGGATGGATGAGGCGGGAACACTGACTCCCATGCGAAGTAGCGTTGATGCCAGAGTCTGGGTAGGGAAGCTGGTCTGCTGGCTGTCACCGGTGCCCTGCAGTCCGACGACGATACCGTAGCCAACGAGTTGGTTGTCGCGGATGCCTTCGATGGAGGCGATGTCTTTTACTCGTGCCTGCCGCTGCGGCGTGGTTCCGAGGTCGGAGGCCGAGAGGTTTGCGCTCAGCACCAGCAACATGACTGCGAAGCAGATAACGAAGCGAAGAAGGTTGTTCGGGTGCATGTTGGTCGACTTGTGTCTCATTCTTCTTCCTCTTCCTTCCAGCTAGAAGATCAACGCGCGCTGCAGCAGCCTAACGAGCAGATTCGGCCGATGCGTGTAGTCGGTGATAATTCCTTTGCCACGGACCTCGAGTTCAAGGCTGGAGATGGCGGTCGAAAGCACCTGGTTCTGCTGGGAGATGTCTTCTGGACGCACGATGCCGCGCAGCACGATGGTTTGTGTCTGCTGGCTGAACTCCACTTGCCGGACGGCTTCGACGACGAGCATGCCATTTGGAAGCACCTCGATCACTTGTCCTCCGAGAATGGTGCTGAGGCTGGAGTTGGTTGCGCTGGTGCCCTGTGCGTTCAGTCCCGCGGTGGAAGTCTGATTGACGAGGTTCTGAAGAGCATTGCTGGGGTGCAGCGCGCCGAAGAGACTCGACACCTGGGAACTGGCGTTTGATGAACGGGAGTTTTTCACGGTGCCGTCGGTCGACGCGGCGAGATTCTCAGCAACGATAACGGAGATAAGGTCGTGAGGCCGCATGGCGCGAACGTCGGTCATCATTCTGGAGAGGCGACCGCTGTCGGCCCAGATGGAGCCTTGGGATGATTGCGCGCTGGAGTTTTCAGCACGCACGCGCTCGAGGTATGCATCCAACGACTGAGCGGCGAGGTTTGGCTTGGGGCGAAGCGGATTCTGGACGTTGCCGGACTGGCCCAGCAAGATACTGAAACCCGGCAAAGTGAGGGCTATTGCTCCCAGAACGGCTGCAGAGAGTTTATGTGAGTTTTTCATCGCTGCATCTCCACATCACGAGCGCCGCGGACTACGCCCTGTAAGGTTTGCTGCTGGTATTGCCCGTCGAGGCCTGAGTGCAAAAGCCGAACCCGCACGACAGTGCCTAGGGCTCCGCTCGCCTCGGCGACCCCGGAGACTTCAATACGAAGATTGCCCTCCTGACTCCACAGACGTACGAGGTCGCCTGCATGAACTACAGGCGAGGCGGTGGTGAGTGGTCGTGTAGTAGAGGGAGCTGCGAAAGGCGGACCGTCCTGTTTGAGTGGCGCCATGAGCATTGCTAGTGCTGGCTGTCCCGGATGAGCGCAACTGACGAGCTTGGCCCAGCGCTGGCCCATCAATGAATCCCAGCGAACGCTTGCGACGCGGTATCCGATTTTCGGAGACGCTGTCGCAAGGTTGAGGGAAGTGGGACAGGAGGTGTTCACTTGCGCTGCACCGGCTCCGGTGCTGCAGGCGATGATGATGGTCCAGAGTAGCGGCGGATTGTGATGTGTGAGGAAGCGAAGACGCATGACGGTCCTAGCGAATCATGTTGTTGATCTGGGAGTACATGTCGTCGGCTACATGCACGACCTTCGAGTTGCTCTCGTAGGCGCGCTGCGCAAGGATCATCTGAACGAACTCTTCGACGACATCGACGTTGGAGTTTTCGAGATATCCCTGCTGCAGCGTTCCCATGCCTGTGTTTCCGCCGGGGTTGTCTGTGATGGGATTTCCTGAAGAAGCGGTCTGCTCGAAGAGATTTCCGCCGATGGAGTTCAGGCCGCCGGGGTTGGCGAAGGTGGCGAGCTGTATGGTGCCAAGCTGTGCGGGAGTTGATTGTCCCGGGATGGTTGCTGAGACGACACCGTAGGACGAGATTGTGATGTCAGTGGCGTTGGAGGGAATCGTGATGGCCGGCAGAACCGTATCACCTTCAGCAGTGACCATCGTTCCCTGATTGTTACGGTGGAAGTTGCCGGAGCGCGTGAAAGCGATGGTCCCATCAGGTCTCGAAACCTGAAAGAAGCCTGCGCCCTGAATGGCAACGTCGAGATTGTTGCCGGTCTGGTTGAAGTCGCCCTGGGTCATGATCATCTCAGTGGCGGCGGAGCGCGTGCCAAGGCCGATCTGCAGCCCTGCCGAGGTGGTCTGCTGACTCTGTGGAGAGCCGGGCGTGATCATGTTCTGGTAGATCATGTCTTCAAACTGAAGCCTGCGCCGGCGAAAGCCTGCTGTGGCGGAGTTGGCGAGATTGTTGGCCACCGTGTCCAGGTTGGCTTGCTGGGCGCTCATGCCGCTTGCTGCTGTGTATAGGGCTCGAATCATGGGATCTCCGTAGTAGCCGTCAGACGCGTGGAAGTTCTTCGGCCGCAGTCTTGTCAAAGTCGTTGTTGAATACGCTGAGCGCCTTCTGCATCATCTCGGCCTGGCGCTGGACGAGCACGAGCTGCATGGTGCCGTGGACCGCGTCTTGGTTGGCACCCTCGAGCGCTCCCTGTTCGATCGCTCCAGTGGCGGGGAGGGGTTTCTCTCCGTTGACGGTGAAGCGGTTGGTGCCTTCGGCGGTGAGCGCGTTGCGGTTGGCGAAGTCGAAGATGCCGACCTGGCCTACGATGGCGCTGCCTTCCGGCGTCGCGACGGAGACGCTGCCGTCGGGCGAGATGCGAATGGTTCCAGTAGGAATGGTGATCGGCTGCTGCTTTGCATCGAGGACCGGTTCACCGGCTCTGGTTTGAAGTATGCCGGTCGAGGATCGCGTGAAGGCCCCATCTCGCGTGTAGCGGGTGCCGTTAGGCGTCTGAACAGCGAAAAACCCGTCGCCTTGGATGGCGAGATCGAGTGGGTTGCCGGTTGATGCAAGATTTCCCTGGCCGAGATCGAGAGTGTTGCCGCCAAGGATGCCGAAGTCGTTTACGGTGCGGCCCACTTGCGAGTCGGCGGGTGAGTCAGGACGAAGACCGTCGACCAGCACTCCGCGGAAGTAATCGCGTTCGGCGCGGAAGCCGTTAGTTCCGGCGTTGGCCAGATTGTTGGCTGCGGTGTCGAGCGCCTGTGTGCGAGCCATCAGGCCTGTGTATGCCGCGTAGAGTCCGCTGTCCATGCCGCGAGTAATGCAGTCGGGATTCCAAACGGAGGGGTGGGGAGGTTAGAGGAAGCTAAGGGATTGTGAGGAGACCTCAAGGATTTGCAGTTGCCGCCGATAGGGGTGCAAGAGCAGCAGTGATTCTGGAGGGTAGGTGCGAGCGCTAATTATTGACGATTCGGCGGTGATGCGAAAGGTGATCGAGAGAGCTCTGCGTCAGTCCGGCCTGGAACTCTCCGAAGTAGTGCAGGCTTCGAACGGGGAAGAGGCTCTAGAGGTTCTTCGTACAGATGCATCGAGTGCCGCGAAGATCGGCCTGATCATTAGCGATATCAACATGCCTGTGATGGATGGACTGCAATTCCTGGAGGCGAGGCGTGACCAGAAACTGGCCGAAGGCGTTCCAGTCGTAATGATCACGACGGAGGGCAGCGAACCCTTTGTGCTTCGCGCGCTTGCAGCGGGCGCGCAAGGTTACATCTGCAAGCCGTTTACGGCAGACCAGGTGAAGGCGCGGGTGGTTCCACTGCTTGAGGCAGCTTAACGGTCCTTAGGAGACCTTCTTTTGATCAAAGCGAAGAGGGTGCTTGGAGCACCCTCGGGGATAGGCGGTCGTGCAATCTATCGGACGACAGACTGGAAGAGCGGCGAGGTGAGCAGACTGGCGAATTGGCTGTCCGAGGAAGAGTAGGAGATCGTCAGAACACCAGCGTTCGAGTCGATAGTGGTCGAGTCGAGCGCTGTCTTCTCAAGTGGGCTGCCCTGGGTCTTCTTCATCAGGGAGACGCCTTTGAGCAGCGTGGCGCAGGTGGCGGCGGTCATGGTGTCGCTCATGACAACAGCCATGTCGAACTTGACGCCGTTCTGGAAGTCCATGGTGTAACGTGAGCTCTTCATGCGATTTCGGACTGTGTCGTAGTCGGCAAGCTGAGCGGCTTCGCCGAGGACAGAACGCATCATGGTCTGCGTGCCCTTCTGGTCGAGGAGGCTCCAGACGGCGCGTTGCTCGACTGAGAGCATCTCGTTAGTCATGTCTCCGTTGGAGAGGATATTGGATTGAAGACCGTCGCGGGCATCGAGTGCAGCTTTTAGGGCATCGCGATCGCCGAAGACCATCGTGGTCTGGTTAAGGAAGGCGACGCTCATTCCGTTCTGGCCCATCGGGTAGATATTGTTGTTCCGCAGTGCGACCGGCTTGGTCTTGCTCTTGGTGAAGTTCGCCATGATCTCGCGAGTATGGAACTGACCCTGTGCGATACCAACGATGCGGGTTCCTGTACCGCCGGAATCGCGGAAGGAGGCGAAGGTAAGGACGTCGGCGTCCTGATCAACCTTAAGGCCGGAGGTCTTGAGGGCTGTCTCGAGTCGCTTGAGCTCAGGAGGGAGGACGCGATCTTTCAATTCCATGGCAGCGGACGAGTTCTGCATGGCGCGATAGTCGACCACAATGATCTGTTGTACGTCGCGCGGGATTGCCGCTTTCGCGTCGCTCGAAAGCTGAGCCGCAGAACAGAACGCGGCCGAGAGGGCGAGGGTTGCGATGGGGAGAAACGGCTTGAGAATCTGCAATGTAAAACTCCTTAAAGCTCTGGCGTGATGAGCCGGAGTCCGCCAGCCAGTGCGGGCCGGACCCTGTCTATTCTTTCGTGATTGACGCATGCGACGCAAGTATCGTCACATGCCACTTTGGACGTACGGGAAGGCCGAAGGTTGACCTTCAAGTTCTTGTAAATACTCCGTCTGCGTCTGATCAGCTCAGACGGTGAGCCAGTCGAGCGGTTTTTCGAGGCGGCGTTCGATCACCTTGAGTGCGGGGTCGAAGTTTGGAATGCGTGAGATCCACTCTGCACCGTGCTCATAGGCCGCCTGCGGGATGAGGCCTATGAGCTCGCTGTCGTCAAGTTCGGCGCCGTGGCGGTGGGCGAGATCCGCCAAACGGGCATAGACCTTGGGCATCGGTGTGGTGTGGTGATCCGTGATGTTCATGCTCACCTGTGCGCGGCCGTTGGCCAGGACGCCCAGAGCCTTGACACCGTGAAGACCTCCGTTGGAGGCGCGGATGTCGCGGGCGATGGCACGTGCGGCAGTCACGTCCGGTTGGCGCAGATGAACGTTGTAGGCGATGAGAAAGCTGCGAGCTCCAATGGCGGATGCTCCGGCGGTCTCATGTAGTTCAGGGCCACCGATGTCGGGGCGACGGGCGGCATCTTTGCGGACGGCATCGCGGAGGCCTTCGAACTGGCCTCGACGAACATCTTCAAGTTGGACACGATCGGGACGGGCGGCGGCAGCGCCGTAGAAGTAGACGGGCACACCGTAGCGGCGCCAGACGGCGAGTCCGGCCTGGCGAGCGAGCAGGGCGCAGTCGGCGAGTGTTGCTCCGCTGACCGGGATGAAGGGAATAACGTCGGCGGCGCCTATGCGGGGGTGAACGCCGTTCTGCTTCGTGAGGTCGATGAGCTCGGCGGCTTTGCCTGCGCCACGGACCACGGACTCCACCACTGCGTCGGGCGGCCCGGCGATGGTGACGACGGAGCGGTTGTGCGCGGTGTCGAGCGACCAGTCAAGCAGACTGACGCCGGGAACCTGCATGGCCTGAACGATGCGGTTCACCTTGGAGACGTCAGTGCCTTCGGAGAAGTTGGGAACGCATTCGACTATGGCTTCGGGGTTCATCATTCATGCCTAAGGCTAAGACGCCAGGGTTTCAATGTTGCGAATTGGGTTACTTCCACCATGTGTAGCCGACCGAGAATTGTACGCTCGCATTGACTCCTGGGTTTTTGTCGCCGAGGGAGGCACTTGAGATGTGGATCGCATTGGCTCCGAAGTCGAGCGAGCGGCGCGGGCTAAGGAAGTAGTGGATTCCGACTCCGAACTGGGGCGTGAAGTTCCAGACGCTGGTGTCGGCGTTGGGGCCGTCGTTGAAGACGTTGTAGGGCGGCCCGCCGAAGGGAGGGTATTTGTGGTTGGTCCAGATGAGGCCGCCGCCACCCTGGGCCCACGGCACGAACTTGCTGTGGCCGGAGCCGGTGAAGTTCCAGCTGAGCAGGATGGGGGTGATGGAGATGCCGGTGAAGGTTCCGCCTACGGTGTAGGGGGCGGAGCAGATGCCGGGCGCGGTGCACTTGCGGCGCTCAAACTTTGGTGTGTAGGACTGCCAGAAGGGGAAGAGCTCGACGCCGTACTCGAAGTTGCCATGGAGGAGGCCGGGGCCGACGTTCGGGGTGAGGACCTTACCGGCGCGTCCGCCGAGCATGAAGAACTTGTAGTCGCCGCGGTCGTCGGTGACTCCGAAGCCTCCCTGTGCGAGGACGCCGAGTGCGAGTGGGTGGCTGTGTGCCGTCGAAGGGGGTGGGCGCGGCGGGCTTGGCTTGCGCGTGAGCGATTGTGCGGCGGTGAGAGAGCAGAGTGCAGGGCAGTGATGAGCCGTCGAATTGTCTTGTTCACTCTGTCGTGCTCCCGCTCGAGTTTTGTTGCAGTGTTACAGAAGAAAGGCCGCCGATGCTGGCGGCCCCTGAAGGATGGTTGACCGCTTGGATTAGCTGGCGACGGGGGCCTCGTCCATGTCGAAGTTCGAGTAGACGTTTTGCGTGTCGTCGAGGTCTTCGAGGGTTTCGAGGAGGCGGATCATCGCGTTGGCCTGGGTGCCTTCGAGCTTGGTGTAGGTCGAGGCGATCTTGGTGACCTCGGCAGGTCTCCGGAGGTGATGCCGGCGGCCTTGATGGCGTTGGTGACGGCTTCGAAGTCCTTGGGGTCGGTGAGGATCTCCCAGTGACTCGCCCTGCTCGGAGAGGTCTTCGGCTCCGGCATCGAGGACGATCTCGGTGATCTTGTCTTCGCGAGGCGGCCGACTTGGCGACGGTGATGACGCCCTTGGTGGTGAACATCCAGGCGACTGCGCCATCGGCACCGAGGTTTCCACCGTTCTTGGAGAAGGCATGGCGGATTTCGCTTACGGCGCGGTTCTTGTTGTCGGTGAGGACGTCGACGATGATGGCGACGCCACCGGGGCCGTAGCCTTCGTAGGTGATCTCTTCGTAGCTGACGCCTTCGAGCTCGCCGGTTCCGCGCTGGATGGCGCGCTTGATGTTCTCGTTCGGCATGTTCTCGGCTTTGGCGGCGGCGATGGCTCCGCGAAGGCGGGGATTGCCGTCGGGGTCTCCTCCGCCGAGCTTGGCGGCGATGGTGATTTCCTTGATCAGGCGGGTGAAGATCTTGCCGCGCTTGGCGTCGAGGGCGCCCTTCTTGTGCTTAATTGTCGCCCATTTTGAGTGGCCGGACATGTACAACCTCAGTCTTTGTGGTTATTACGACCTTGCGATTTTAGCACGTCCGCGGAGGGAGGGGGTACCCCCTACTTATTTGCGCAAAGTCTTCGAATGAAAAGAGTTAAGTCTGGACTTACTGCGCGTGCGGGCAGGCTAAAACGGCTCTAATTTGCGCTTATGTTTCTATTATAGCGAGCAACGGGTAATTAATCGGCAACTTGGAAGTCGATTGTTTTGATTAGACTTAGGCCAAAGTGGGGCTTGACAAGATTTTCGGCGGATCAGCGCAGAGGAGGCATACCCATGGCTGCAGGCAAAGGAGGCGGAGGCGACACGGGCTCAGGTCGAAAGACAAGCCATGCGAGAAGTCCGACGGGGAATGAGCAGAAGACCAGGAGGCTGACGAGGAGGGGCGATTTGCCGCGCCGTTTTGCGTCGTTCCAGCAGTAGCCGATAGCCACGGCGAAGGCTAGCAGGACAATCAGCCCGGCTATGGTGGGTACGATGATTGCGAGGGCATCCCGCATGGTTTTTCTCCGGGGAAAGCATACCACCGTTACCTCGATTTCAATGGTCCCGTGACCTTGGGGATGAGTTGGCTGTCCAATGAGTGAGGCGTCCTGAAGATGATGACAACGAGGCGGTGGGTGGCGGGCGGAGTCGTGTTGTTCGGACTGGCCGTGGCCGGATGGGCGTTTCAGTTTCGCGGAAACGTGAAGATCGATTCGACGCACAACGTTTCAGTGGGAGGGGCGACGATCCAGGTGGACTTCGCGGAGGGCTCGCTCGATCTTGGAACGGATGCCGTGGTTAGCCGGGTGAAGGATGGGGCGCAGGCGTTAACGGTGTACTACGGCAAGTTTCCGGTGCCGAGAGTTCGAATGCTCGTCTTCCCGGTGAGTGACAAGCATGGAGTGTTTCGCGGCACGACCTGGGGAGATAGAGGAGGGTTTCCGAGTTTCACAAGAATCAGCGTTGGACAGCAGACGACCGCGAAGGAGCTCGCCGACGATTGGATGATCACGCACGAGCTGGCGCATACGGCTTTTCCGAATCTTGCGGAAGAACACCACTGGATGGAGGAAGGGCTAGCGACTTACGTGGAGCCGATCGCTCGGGTGCAGGCGGGGCAGATGGCTGCGAAGACGATCTGGCGGGACATGATGGACGGGATGCCGAAGGGCGAGCCAGAGGCCGGGGACGAGGGGCTGGATCGGACTCACACGTGGGGTCGGACGTATTGGGGCGGCGCGCTGTTCTGCCTAGTGGCGGATGTGGAGATTCGCAAACAGACGAAGAATAAGAAGGGGCTGCAGGATGCTCTGCGGGCGATTGTGGCTGCGGGCGGGACGATCGATCAGGACTGGCCGATTGAACGGGCGTTCGAGGTGGGGGACAAGGCTACGGGTACGAAGGTGCTAAGCGAGATGTTTGCGAAGTGGAGTACTTCGCCGGTGAGTGTTGATTTGCCGGGGTTGTGGAAGGAGCTGGGTGTGCAGAAGGTGGGGATGGGGTGGAGTTGGATGGGAAGGCTTCATTGGCGAAGGTGCGGGAGGGGATTACGGCGGTGCGATAGTTTGTTGGTTAGGTTTCACGGACGGGTATTGGCAGAGCGGCAGGTTTCTCAACTGCGCAGCGGACTTTCGTCCGCTGCTTCGGTCGAAATGACAGAGTTATGGTTGGTGAAGTTTGTGAACTGCAGATCCTTCGACTTCGCTGCGCTTCGCTCAGGATGACACTTGCTTGTCGGAAAACATTGAACGTTGTGTAGTAACGAGCAGTGGTTAAATGCGGGGGTTCCTCCACTGCGCGGCTACGCCGCTTCGCTCGGAATGACACACAATAAAGTTAGGCGGGGATGACGCCGATCTGCTTGAGGAGGGTTAGTTCGTCGGAGCTTCCCCAGCGCTCGACCATCTTGCCGTCTTTGAACTTTGAGATCTGCATGCCGCGGACCTTTACTTTTTTGCCGGTGGGTGGGATCTTGCCGAGCGGGCCGGTTTGTGTGCCGGTGAGGGTGTAGGCGAAGGCGATGGTGTCTTCGTCCTGGACGATGGTCTCGGGGGTGACGGACATGTCGGGGAAGGCGGTGCGCATTCCGGAGAAGAACATGCGATAGCCGGCGGGGCCGGGGACCTGTCCGTCGGCGGGGTCGTGGTCGATGCAGTTGGGGTGCGACTACCTGATCGAAGAGGTCGTAGTTGCCGGTGTTGACGGCTTCAGCGAACTTGCCGAGTGCGGCCTGTGCGGATTCTTTGCTCATTGTGTCTCTCCTGAGGTTTGATTGAGGGTCGCATGGAGCAGGGTTGGAGACAACCTAAGTTCAGGTGAATTTTTGCTACCTCGATGGAGGGAGGGTTGAGGCGAAGGTTGCCCTCTCCATTGGAGGTGGCGCCGCCCCGAGCAAAATGAGGGGTTCCTCGATGGCGCTCGGAATGACATCGTTGTTTGTTCGAAGACTTGGTGGGTATCTATAAAAGTTCGGGGGCGAGGAGGTCGCGCATGGTTTCGCGGCGGCGGGCGAGGGTGACTTTGTCGCCTTCGATGAGGACCTCGGCGGGGCGGGGGCGGGAGTTGTAGTTGGAGGACTGAGGCTCATGCCGTAGGCTCCGGCGTCGAGGAGGGCGACGAGGTCGCCGGGCTTGACCGTTGGCGATGGCGCGGTCGCGGGCGAAGAAGTCGCCGGACTCGCAGACGGGGCCGACGATGTCGGCGGTGATGGTGGATTTGCCTTTGGGCTGCGGACGGGAACGATCTCGTGGTGCGCGTGGTAGAGCGCGGGGCGGATGAGGTCGTTCATGGCGGCGTCGGTGATGATGAAGGTCTTGGTGCCGTTCTTTTTGACGACGAGGACGCGGGTGAGGAGGGCTCCGGCCTGGGCGACGAGGAAGCGGCCGGGTTCGAGAAGGAGATGCGCGGTTTCGTCGGCGAGACCATTGTTGAGGGCGGCGGCGTAGCGCTCGACCTGATGCGGGGCGTCGAAGGGAGCGTCGGAGTAGTCGATGCCGAGGCCGCCGCCGGCGTCGATGGTGCGGATGTCGTGTCCGTCGCGGCGGAGTTCGGCGACGAGTGAGGTGACGCGCTCGAGAGCAGCGGCGAAGGGATCGACCTTGCGGATCTGCGAGCCGATGTGGACGGAGACGCCGTAGGGCTCGAGCCACTTGGATTTTGCGGCGCGGCGATAGATGGCGCGCGCGGAGGTGATGGCGATGCCGAACTTGTGCTCGGAGAGGCCGGTGGAGATGTAGGGGTGGGTCTCGGCGAAGACGTCGGGGTTGACGCGGAGGGCGAAGCGGGCGCGGATGGCGAGGTGCTTCGCGCGCTCGGCGAGGAGGTCGAGCTCCTGTTCGGACTCGACGTTGAACTGGAGGATGTCGGCTTTGAGGGCGGCGTCGATCTCCCATGCCTGCTTGCCGACGCCGGAGAAGACGACTTTTTTGAGGGCGGGCTTGATGGGCGCGGCGGACGCGCTCGAGCTCGCCGCCGGAGACGATGTCGAAGCCCGCGCCCTGACGTCCGAGGAGACGAAGGATGGCGAGCGACGAGTTCGCTTTGACGGCGTAGCAGACGGTGTGGGGGCGTGACGGCGAAGGCCTGCTGGAAGAGCTGGAAGCGCTGCGAGATCTGCGTGGCGGAGTAGACGTAGAGCGGAGTGCCGTGATCTTTGGCGAGAGCGGCGAGGGGGACCTGATCGCAGTGAAGCGTGCGGTTGCGGTAGACGAAGGGGCGGGCGGGGGAGGGCGCAGGGTGTCTTCTTCTTCAAAGCGAGGTGCTCTCTCTTGGCGTTCCTTTAGATAGGGTTGGTGGGAAGAGCGTAGGGCTCTTCGGGGATGATGATCCAGGCGATGAGGTAGGCGATGGCGCCGGCGCCGGTGAAGCAGGCGATGATGGCGGTGATGATGCGGGTGAGGGTGAGATCCCAGCCGTACTGTTGCGCGAAGGCGGCGCAGACTCCGGCGATCATGCGGTTGTTGCGGGGGCGCATGAGGCGCGAGGCGAGCGAACGGCTGTTGTGGCGCAGACGCTGCGAATGGGTGCGCCGCAGTTGGGGCAGAACCGAGAGGATGGTTCCATTTGCTTGCCACAACGAGTACAGAACATGGGAGATTCTCCGGGTGACTCAATGGGAGCGTTTCTATTTTGTCACAGCTTTGGTGCAGCTCCCAGAGCAGATACGGAGAGGAGTGGTGGAAAGTTCGCTTGCGGTTAGCGGGTGCAGTAACGGGAGACCGTCAGGTTCCTGTGTAGGGGGTTTTGAGGTAGTTGCGGGCGTTGTCGGCCTGGGACTGGTCGCCTCCTGGGGCGGCGGCCAGCTGATATTGCTGGACGGCTTTGTCGCGCTGGTGGAGGAGATCGAACATCTGGCCGGCGTCGAGCTGGGCGCGTCTTCGGACCCAGTCGCTGCACTTGGGCTGGGCGGCGGCGTTGACGTAGTTCTGAGCGGCGTCGGCGATCAGGTTCTGCCCGCGCTGGGTCTCGGCTAGTCCGAAGTAGGCCATCTGGAGGCGGGGGTCGATGAAGTAGCCGGGTTTGGCGGCGTCGGCGAGGACGCGCTTGTAGGTGGCGATGGCGGCGGGGCCGTCACCTTTGTCCTTGGCGAGGTTGGCTTCTTCGAGCCGGAAGAGGTAGTCGCGGGGATATTCCTGCGAGAGACCGTGCATGACGGAGAGGGCTTCGGCGTAGCGAGCGTCGTGACGGAGGAAGAGAGCGAGCGAGGTGCGGCACTCGACGGGGTTGACGGTGCCCTGGGCGGCGCACTGGCGGAGGAGGTCGAGGCCTTTCTCTTTGTTGCCGGTGACGCCGGTGATGCCGATCATGATGCGGAGGAAGCGCGGCAGAGAGGCGACGGCGAACTGCTGGATGCCGATGGCCATCTTCGCGTCGGCGTAGTTGGGATCGAGGCGAAGAGCTTCTTCGCTGTCCTGACGAGAGGAGAGTCCCTGACGCGCTGCGGCGACATAGCTGTGAAAGGCGAGCGTGATGAAGGCGGAGTGCATGCCCTTGGCGTAGCCGCGAGCGAAGTAGGTGTTCGCGTTGTTGGGATTCTGCTTTGATCTGCTGGTCGCACATGGCGACGATGGAGTCGGTGAGCTTGTCGATGCGGTCGTGAATGGCTTGAGGAACGCTGACGTCGCGCTTGGAGAAGATGAAGGAGTCGTGAGCGTAGTAGGTGGTGTCGAGGAGGTCCTGATGGTAGAGCTCACGGAAGATGAGGGTCATCAGGACGTAGTTGGCGGCCATGGGGTTCTGCGGATTGGCGCGCTGGATGGCCTCGAAGCGGGAGAGGGCGCCGTCGTAGTCGAGGTTGTAGAAGAGGGTGTGGGCTTCGCGGACCTCGGGTGTGAGGTTGATGGGGTCGGTGTGAGGATTGGGCGTGTTGGCGAGAAGCGGTGTGGCCAGGACGAGGAGGAGAACGAAGGAAGAGAAGAACAGGAGATTCGAATTGCTGAGTCGGTCTTGGGGCGGCGGGGCTTATGCGCATTAGGTGTCTTCGATGGTCCGTCTTGCTGCTGCAATGTTAGACGCTCGTCGGGCGTAGAAGAAACGCCAGAGCGGGATGAAGGGTGGCTGAGGTATCTTGTGCTTGGAATTTGAAGGGCTTCATGACACGTTTTGAGTTGCTTCAACTATTGGTGGGCCAGGCGCGGGCGAATGGGTTTCCGTTCCGAAAGTGGTATGTAGCTCGGATCGGGTTGCCGTGGACGGATGCGACGGCTGCGCTCGAAGTGCTGGCGAAGGAGCGGCGGTACTATGCGCTGCTGTTCTCGCATGAGTTTGCGTCGAGCTTTTGGAAGGCGGGCGAGACGATGACGTTCCAGGTTCCTACACAGACGTTCCAGCGGCGGATGGCGGACGGAAGCATCGGGACAGTGACGCGCAAAGCCTATACGCGGCGGAGCGCGCGCGAGGATGCGTGGAAGTATCATCTGCGCGAGTTGGCGGTGGCAGAGGAGCCCCTGCGATATATGCGAAGGTATCTGCGGGTGGAGGAAGACCTGACGGAGAGGGAGAACGAGGATTTGGACGAGTAGAGGGAAGGGCGACTAGAGGCCGTGTGCGCGCCGGATTGCGACGATCTGGCGGACGTGGTGGCTTCCATGGGAGAGATGGAAGCGTCGCCACTGCGAGGCGGAGAGTGGACCGAGGGCGAAGTGGGTGAGGCAGCGCGCGGGTCCGAACGCCTGGTCGGCCTGATTGAAGATGACGTCGAGATGGGTGAGGGCTTTGCGAGTGATGGTGATGAGCTGCTCGCCTGAGAATCGATGATCGGTTGGGGTTGGTGTGACTTCGGGCGGAGCCTTGTGGCGACCGGGCATGAGTCCGAGGGTGATGACGACGAACTGCCGAGCGCGATGCGAGGGTGTGGGGCGAGAGAGCGTTGGAGTTCCTTTTGCGATGCGGGATTCAAAGGATGAGCCGGTGGAGGCGTAGGTCATCAACAAGTGCTCGATGATCTGCTGGATGGTCCAGCCGATGGGTCGTCGGTGAGGCGGAGCTGCGTCTGCGAAGAGTTGAGGCCGTGAAGGGCGGAGGAGAGCTTAGTTTCGAGCTGCTCGATGGTGGGATTCATGGTGGAAGCTCCGTACGAGCGCAAGGGTACACTTAAGAGATGGTGGAAGGGATGCGGTTCCTGTGGCGCGCGACGAAGGGGTATCGGCTGCGGCCCTGGCGGAGCCCTTATCTTCGTTGGAGGTTGGAGACGTACTCGGGTAAGAAGGCTGAGACGGTGCAGTTGAAGGACTTCTGGTCACTGGCGTGGGGTGAGCGCAGACAGGCGGCGAGGTTTCTGCGGTGGGTGGCGGAGATGCGTGGGTATGCGGGTGGGGAAGAGGTTTGAGAATCAGGCTGACTGGCAGTGTTTGGCAATGCAGATGTCGGTTGACACGGCAAAACTACTAAGATTCTTCGCTTCACTCAGAATCACGGTTCGTTGGGAGTGGTGCTGGCCACATTGCCCGCTCTTGGCCGTAATGCTATCCTTATAGAGACACTAAAGAGTGGACTAGAAGAATCAGGAGTAAACGAAAGCTGTGTTAGCACCCGCTAAGAAAACAGACATTATTGCGAAGTTTCGCACACACGACTCAGATACCGGGAGCCCCGAGGTTCAGATCGCGATTTTGAGCGAGCGTATCGGCGAGCTGACGGAGCACTTCAAGACCCACAAGAAGGACCACGGATCGCGCCGCGGGCTGTTGATGCTCGTGAGCAAGCGCCGCCGTCTGCTGGACTACCTGAAGAAGTGCGATGCCGACCGTTACCGCGAGGTCATCGGCAAGCTGGGTATCCGCAAGTAACCGCAGCATCTCCGGAGACACCATTCAAACCATGGAAGCACGCTCGGCCCGTTCGCATTCCGGCTGCAGCATTCGTGCAAGGTCGCAAAGAGCCTTGCCGCTGGAGCTGCTGACGATGGCAGCTCGTGGCAGTTGTCTGATTGCCATGAACGCTGGACGATTCGAGCCGGCTGAGCGAGACCGATCCCATGAACGATCTCATACACAGTGCAGCTCTGCTGGCGGTCTGAGTAGACCGACGGGCGAGCTGCGCTTTTTCGCGCCCGCATGCGAGGCGGATGACGCGAGACCAAGATTCCAATCGAATGAAAACGAGAGAAGAGAGAGACAGACTATGAAGCAGGACGTGACAGTAGAGCTTGCCGGCGGCAAGCAAATTAAATTTGAGACGGGGCGCATGGCCAAGCAGGCCTCCGGCGCGGCGCTGACATCGAGCGGCGACAATGTCGTTCTCGCAACGGCTGTGGCTTCGCCGGACCCGAAGGAAGGCATCGACTTCTTCCCGCTGACCGTGGAGTATCGCGAGTTCACCTATGCCGGTGGACGCATTCCCGGCGGATTCATCAAGCGCGAGGGACGTCCGAGCGAGAAGGAGATTCTGACGAGCCGTCAGATCGACCGTCCGATCCGTCCGCTGTTCCCGGAGGCCTTCCGCAACGAGACGCAGGTGGTTGCGTTCGTGTACTCGGCGGACAAGGAGAACGATCCGGACGTTCTGGGCATCAACGGCGCGAGCTGCGCGCTGGCGCTGAGCGACATTCCGTTCCACGGGCCGGTCGGCGCGGTGCGCATCGGCATTGTCGATGATCAGTTCATCGTGAACCCGACCTATGCCGAGCGCGCGAAGAGCACTGCTGAACATCATGGTCGTCGGCACGAAGGACGGCATCGTGATGATCGAGTCCGGCGCGAAGGAGATTGCGGAAGAGCGCGTCGTCGACGCGATCGAGTTTGCGCATGGCGAGATCAAGAAGATCTGCGCGGCGATCGAGGATCTGGTCTCGCCGCGCCGGCAAGACGAAGCGGCTGGTGACGTGCGGTCGAGATCGACACCGAGTACCTGAACGCGCTGAAGGCGAAGATCGGCGCGAAGCTGGAGGATGCGCTGGACACGCAAGAAGCACCCGAAGTTCGAGAGCTATGCCCTGGTGAAGGAGATCAAGGACGAGTTGAAGAAGGAGCTTCCCGAGGGTGATGCGGATGCCGCGAAGAAGCTGAGCAAGTACTACGAGCTGCTGCGCGAGAACATCTTCCGCGAGCAGGTGCTGAACGATCGGATTCGTCCGGACCATCGTGCGTTCGATGAGATTCGCGCGATCTACGATCGAGGTTGGCGTGCTTCCGCGCGTTCACGGCTCGGCGCTGTTTACCCGCGGCGAGACGCAGGCGCTGGTTTCGGCCACGCTGGGAACGACCGACGATGCGCAGCGCCTGGAGAGCTACGAGGGCGAGCAGAAGCGCCGCTTCATGCTGCACTACAACTTCCCGCCGTTCTCGGTTGGTGAAGTTGGCCGTATGACGCGGCGTTGGCCGCCGCGAGATCGGTCACGGCGCGCTGGCGTCGCGTGCGATCGAGGCTGTGCTGCCGGGTGAGGATGAGTCGCCGTACACGCTGCGCGTGGTCTCGGACATTCTGGAGTCGAACGGATCGTCGTCGATGGCGACGGTCTGCGGCGCTTCGCTCGCGCTGATGCAGGCGGGTATTCCGCTCAAGGGTTCGGTTGCCGGTGTCGCGATGGGCCTGGTGAAGGAAGGCGACAACTACGCCATCCTGACCGACATCGCCGGCGCTGAAGATCACTACGGCGACATGGACTTCAAGGTGGCCGGAACGCGCAAGGGAATTACGGCGCTGCAGATGGACATCAAGATCATGGGCATCACTCCGCAGATCATGCGTGAGGCGCTGGAGCAGGCGCGGCGGGCCGGCTGTTCCTGCTGGACACGATGGACGCGGTGATCGCGGGTGCGAGCGAGGAGAAGTCGAAGTTCGCTCCGCGCATCCACACCATGCAGATTCCGACGGACAAGATTCGCGACCTGATCGGGCCGGGCGGCAAGGTGATTCGCGGGATCATCGATGCGACCGGCGTGAAGATCGATGTCGACGATACGGGCCGCGTGAACGTGGCTTCGAGCGATGCCGATGGTCTGGCACGCGCGATCCAGATGATCAGCGATCTTACGGCTGTGCCCGAGGTCGGCAAGACCTATCTCGGCAAGGTCGTTCGTCTGGCGGAGTTCGGCGCGTTCGTCGAGATCTTCCCCGGCACCGATGGCCTGCTGCACGTCTCCGAGATCGCGGAGCATCGCGTGAAGGAAGTGAAGGACGAGCTTCGTGAGGGCGATCAGATCCTGGTGAAGGTGCTGGCGATCGAAGGCAACCGCATCAAGCTCTCGCGCAAGGCTGTGCTGCGCGAGCAGCGCGCGAAGCTTGGTCTGCCTGAGGTTGCACCACAGGGCGGCGATGGTGACGGACGCGGACGTGCTCCGCAGGCGGCTCCTGTAGGTGCCGAAGGTGAGGGTCTCGAAGAAGATGATGACGACTTCGAGGACGGAGACGATGAAGGAACCGAAGAAGGAGCCGAGGGATCGGAGGAGCCGAACTTCAACCGTGCTGACGCAGTGCCGCAGGGTGCTCCGCGTCCGGGTGGTGGTCAAGGTGCTCCGGGCGGACAGCGTCGTCCTGGCGGCGGACGTCGTCGGCGTGGCGGACGTCGGGGCGGACCCGGCGGTGGCTCGGGCGGCGGTTCGAACCAGGGCGGTGGAAATCGCTAGTCTATTCAAAGAATGAAAACAGAAGAGCCACGCATGTGCGTGGCTCTTCTGTTTTGTGGAGCGAGTAGATGATTTGGAAGGCGTGGGCAGCTTTAGCGGTGGTGTGTTTGTGGGCTGCTTCGGGCTGGTTGATTCCTGCGCCCAGCGGTGATTCGCTGCCGGAGTTACAGCGACAGGGATTGGGCTTCGCTGCGTTGGCGGTCGTTGCTGTGGCTCTTGGTGGATTCAAGAGACAACGGAGTGGGTGGAAGCTGCGTGGAGAGATTGCGGCGGCGGGTGCGTTGTTCTTTGCGGTTCCGTTAGTGCTGGCCGTTCATGCGAAGGAGTATGCGCCAGAGACGAGCTTTGCGGTCGTGTTTGCGCTGGCTCCTGTTGTCGTCGTGCTGGTGTGGGGAGCGGTTGCGCAGGAGTCTAACGGAATACGGAATCTGATCCCAGCGTTGATGGGGTTGGCGGGTGTACTGCTGTTGCTGCCGTTCAATCTCCCGGTGTCTGTACGAGGATGGGCTGCATTAGCAGAGATCGCGGCGTCAATGGTGTTCGTAGCCGGCGCTGGGGTATGGATGTATCGGCTTGCTGCGAAGGGAAACCGTGATGGAGGCGATTGCAATCGTGGGAATATCCAACGCAGTCTGTCTATTTGTATGGTGCGGTGCGGTGGGATCGCTGGATTTGAAATGGCGTGACGTTGCAGGTGGCTTGAGGTGGGGTTGGAGTGTGGAAACGGTTGTTGCAGCGTTGACAGTTTGGCTTTTGCGGGAGATAGACCCCGTCCGCTTTTCGGCGCGTTTCCTGGTGATACCTCTGGTGACAATTGTGGAAGGGCTTGCGTTGCTGCGGCCCGAGGTGACGGGAAGGATGGTGGCGGGAATGGTCCTACTTTCGGGAGGTGCAGCCTGGATATTGATGACACCACGGGAGGTAGACGAGGAGGTTCTGACGCTGCGCTAAAGTCTGTTTCGCACAGGCGGGTGCGCGGTAAACTGCTTGCGATGGCTGCCTCGATGTACATCGTAGTTGAGGGCGAGGACCCAGGCTTCGACATCTTCGTTAACGGGCGCGCGTTGGCGCGGAACGAGGACGCGGTGGAGCGGCTCGCGCTTCGGATGGGTGTGCGTCCGCTGATTGAGTTTTTCTCGGCGGACGAAAACTCGATGTCGCTGTTGATTGAAGAGGGTGCCGGAAATCGTGAGCTGATGAATCGGTTGCCGCCGCCTCAGTGGTATACGGCCGCTGATGGGCTTGCGACGGTGGAAGCACTGGTGACTGCGCTCGAGGAGGAGCCACAGCAGCTTGGCTCAGAGGGCGAGCAGGTGCTGGGGGAACTGCTTGAGTACAGACGGGTGCTGCGGAAGGCCGGAGACCGGGATGTGCGGTGGCATCTTGCGGTGAGCTGGCGCTAGACCCGTACGGGAACTGCGGCGGAAGCCAATGGCTCGGCTTGGTAACGTGTCCCTGAGCTCATGAGAGCTTCGATCTGCTTCGACACTTTGGATGCCACCACGGGCCCCTACTGCCGTGCAGTTGAGAGCTGCGGCCGCGCAGGCGAAGTCGAGCTGACGCTCGAGCGGCCAACCCTGAAGCAGGCCATAGATGAAGCCGGCGTGGAAGATGTCGCCCGCGCCTGTTGTGTCGGCTACTGGAACGCGATAGGCAGAGGCGTGATGGAAGTGCTTGCCGTCCCACGAAAGGACGCCTTCATGGCCGAGAGTAGCCGCTACGAGCAAGGAACCGTAACGGCTATACATCACGCGCAGAGCGGTCTCCAAATCTGGTTCGCCTGTAAGGCGAGTGGGGAAATCGCGGCTGACGATGGGGTAGTCGACTGTCTCCAATAATTGTTCGATTCCGGGGTAAAGCTCATCGAGATCGGCGATGACGGGGATTCCGGCCTCGCGGGCCCAACGGGCGGCGCGAGTGGCGGCGGCGGTGTCCCAGCCATCGATATGAAGCGCGCGGGCGTTGACGATCCAGTCGCGATTAAGTTCGTCGGCATGGAGCGCGAGGGCATCGTCGTGGCGGTGCAACACGGTGCGTTCGCCGTCGGCGTCGACGAGGATGAAGGATTGCTGGCTGGGGCAGGACGGGACTGCGAGCAGATGTGCTTCGACGCCGAGGCGGTCGAACTCGTTGCGATGTAGGTCGGCAGCGCTGTCATCGCCGATCTTGCCGACGTAGCGGGTGCTGAGGCCCCACTGCTGACAGGCGACTACTGTGCTTGCGGTCTGTCCACCGGGGAGAATCCTGGATGCACCAAACTCGACCTTTGAGCCGGGGGAGGGGAAGCGGGAGAGGGGGATTACGGTGTCCGTGGCATTCAACCCGACGCCGACAAGGTCGACCTTCGACGTTTGCGTCATCTTTTAAATGTAAATGAAATCGACGGACAGGTCGCCCTTTCGCTGCTAACGCCGACGAGACCTGACTGCTGCTGGTCTGCCGGACTAATGTGAAGTCGCTGGGGTGAGCGGGAGAAATTTGGATGAGGGGAAGCCCTGCACGCGGAGCTGGAGGCATCGCCAGGCCTCGACGGAGTAGAGGACGATCTTGTGGTGGAGATCGTACTCGGGCGGCCATTGAGATGCATGGGTGCGCCAATCGATAGAGAGCCCTGGTTGGCGTAGGTCATGGGTGTTCAGGATGAGTGAAGTCCGGCCCAGATGGTAGGGCGAACTGACGACTTCGGCGGAGGACCAGCCGTGCTGATGCATGATCTGCGCGGAATAGTAGATGTTCTGGACGGTGTTCTGGGCCTGGCCTTCTTCGATGATGTCGGAGGCGGGAACGCCCTGCGAGGCAGCCAGCTCTGCCATGGTGTGGGCTTCGACCAAGTGATTGTGCGCCGGCCCGCCAGTCATGATGATGTGTGGGGCAACGCCGGCTTTGTATTCGCGCACACCTTCGAGGACTCGTTCGCGTTGCTCGGGCGATGGAGTACCGTCAAGCTTGGAAGGAGTGCCCAGCACGATAATGGCGTCGAAGTGCGTTGCGGCGGTGTTGTGGGTGGGAAGAGTGAAGTAGTTGCCGTAGACGACGAGGCCGAAGGCAAAGACCAGCAGAAGGAGAACGAAGAGGAGCCGGGTCAGGAGTCTCACGCGGTTAGAGTAGCAGAGGCCTCGCGCCGAGCAAGGTTCAATACATCATGAACCGCGGAGAGAAGACGAGGAAGGGAGAACGGCTTGGGAAGGAATTTGAGGCCGCCAGTTTCGATTCGACTCACCTCGTCTTCATCCATGAGGAGACCGGAGATCATGAGCACTGGCAGATCTGGCTGGAAGGAGTGCAGTTCATGAGCCAATTCAATTCCATTTCGGTTTGGCATCGAGTAGTCAGTAATGAGTAGATCCATGCGCCCTCGTCGCTGGAAGATCCGCGCTGCGCGATCGGCGTCTCCTGAGGCATAGACAAGGTAGCCTTCATGCTCGAGGAAGGTTCGAATCAGAGAGCGGATGTCGGGATCGTCATCGACGAGGAGTATAGCTTGTCCTGTCGTTGGGCTGTGCTGGTGCTCCGTATGCATTACTTCTTCAACTTCGCCTGATTGACGTGCGGCTATCTGCTTGGATGCTTCGAAGAGGCTATACGTTTCATGGCTTGATCGTTTGTTCAATCAGCGCGGATAAGCTTTCAATCGGCGCGATGACGTCGTCTGGAAGAATGAAGCGATGCTGGAGGAAATGAGGGTCGGTCCACGATAGAGAAACTGCGCCGGTAGAACTTTGCCATGCCAGGGCTTTGAGCGGGAGATCAATAGCGCAGAGTGGATTGGTAAGCATGATAGGAGTGCCGCCCTTCGGATTGCCGAAGATCAGAAGTTGCGTGGGCGGCATGAAGAGGCCAACCCTGGTCGCTTCCCCTGCGTGGTCGATGCGGGCGAAGATGGTGACACTGTTCGCGAGAAGAATAGTTTCCAGCCGATCGATAGTCTGTGGGACAGAGTAAGGACTTGACTTGGTGATGAGGCCTTCCGCAGTGAACATTTCGGACTCCTTGGATAAGGCTGAATCAGTAAGCAATGGTAATGAGGCGAGGCGCCGACGGGAAGTGCTGCGGGTGAATTGCGCTGGCAAGATGGGCCAGTCCGCTGGTAAGCGACGGAATGGCGGGCGTATTCAAGTATTCGTCCGGAATGCAATAGACGCGATGATTGCGGACAGCATGGAGATGCTGCCAGCCTCGCTGCCTGACGACGCGATCGAGGGGGACGCGATCCCCGGCTCCGCACCATGCAAAGAGAAGGACATCAGGATCGATGGATGCGATGGCCTCTGCAGTTGTCTGGGCACCGGGAACGCCGACGAACTCACCGCCTGCGGAGCTGATGAGCTCAGCGATCCAAGGCTGGGAATGGATGAGGGGCTTGCCCCACTCCTCACAGTAGACGGTCGGTATGGGGAGATTGCTTGAGACAGACCGGACTGACGCGACAGTTCGCTCGAAGTTTCCGATGATGACCTCTGCTTCTGCAGTGCGATCCACCTGTCGTGCGATGAGGCGTGTGTCGTGCAGGACATCGGAGAGGCTGTGTGGTGCGAGCGCGAGGACGGGGAATCCGGCTTTGAGGATGGCGGCAAGGGACTCGAGCCGATAGGGAACTGAGGCGATGACGAGATCGGGTGCGATGGCTGTAAGTTCGTCGGTTGTCGTAGTCCAGGAGTCGGCGATGATCGGGAGTGCAAGTTTCGATAGATCGGGGAGAGCTTCGATGCAGTATTTGGTGTGGGCGCAAAGCGTGTCTATACGCCCTAGTGCATCGAGCGTTAGCGTGACCGAAGGCTGAAGGCTGGCTATCCGCATTGCTAGCTGAAGAGAAATTCTTTGGTGCGGAGTTCTTTGACGGTGTCGCGTAGTTTGGCGGCTTTTTCGAATTCGAATTTTTTGGCGGCTTCGCGCATGTCGGATTCGAGTTTGCCGATGTAGGTGTCGAGTTCCTGCTGGGTGGCGAAGTCGGGCATGCCGTCGGCTTCTTCGGTGAGGTCGGCGTAGTCGGCTTTGAGGATGCCGGCGAGGCGCAGTCGTTGATGGCGCGGATGATGGATTGCGGGCGTGATGCCGTTTTCTTCGTTGTAGGCTTCCTGCTTTTCGCGGCGGCGGTTGGTCTCGTCGATGGCGCGCTGCATGGAGTCGGTCATCTTGTCGGCGTAGAGGATGGCGCGGCCTTCGAGGTGGCGGGCGGCGCGGCCGATGGTCTGGATGAGGGAGCCCTGGGAGCGGAGGAAGCCTTCCTTGTCGGCGTCGAGGATGGCGACGAGGGAGACTTCGGGGAGGTCGAGGCCTTCGCGGAGGAGGTTGATGCCGATGAGGACGTCGTACTCGCCTTTGCGGAGGTCGCGGAGGAGCTTGATGCGCTCGAGGGTTTCGATCTCGGAGTGCATGTAGCGGCAGCGGACGCCGACTTCGGTGTAGTAGCCGGCGAGGTCTTCGGCCATGCGCTTGGTGAGGGTGGTGACGAGGACGCGCTGGTTGATGGCGGCGCGGTCGCGGATCTCGGCGAGGAGGTCGTCGATCTGGCCTTTGACGGGGCGGATTTCGACTTGCGGGTCGACGAGGCCGGTGGGGCGGATGATCTGTTCGACGACGACGCCGGCGGATTTGGTGAGTTCGTAGGGGCCGGGGGTGGCGGAGACGTAGATGATCTGGCCGGTGCGGGACTCGAACTCTTCGAAGCGGAGGGGGCGGTTGTCGAGGGCGGAGGGGAGGCGGAAGCCGTAGTCGACGAGGTTTTGCTTGCGCGAGCGGTCGCCGTGCCACATGCCGTGGAGCTGCGGGACGGTGACGTGGGACTCGTCGATGAAGAGGAGGAAGTCGCGGGGGAAGTAGTCGAGGAGGGTGGGCGGGGGCTCGCCGGGGAGGCGGCCGGAGAAGTGGCGGGAGTAGTTTTCGATGCCGTGGCAGTAGCCGACGGACTTGATCATCTCGAGGTCGAAGCGGGTGCGCTGGTGGATGCGCTGGGATTCGACGAGGCGGCCTTCTTTTTCGAGCTGCGCTTCCCACTCGGTGAGCTCGGCGAGGATGGAGTCGATGGCGGCGGCTTTGCGCTCGGGCTGGACGACGTAGTGGGACTTGGGGTAGATGGGGAGGCGCGAGTATTTCTGGCTTGACGGTGCCGAAGAGGGGGTCGATCTGGGAGAGGGAGTCGATCTCGTCGCCGAAGAGCTCGATGCGGTAGGCGTTTTCGTCGTAGGTGGGGTAGACCTCGATGATGTCGCCGCGGACGCGGAAGGTGCCGCGGCGGAAGTCGACGTCGTTGCGCTCGTAGAGGATTTCGACGAGGCGGCGGGTGATGTCTTCGCGCTTGATGCTTCTGGCCTTTTTCGAGCAGCAGCAGCATGCCGTAGTAGGCTTCGGGCGAGCCGAGGCCGTAGATGCAGGAGACGGAGGAGACGATGATGGCGTCGCGGCGCTCGAAGAGGGAGCGCGTGGCGGAGAGGCGGAGCTTGTCGAGCTCTTCGTTGATGGTGGCTTCTTTTTCGATGTAGAGGTCGCCGGCGGGGATGTAGGCTTCGGGCTGGTAGTAGTCGTAGTAGGAGACGAAGTACTCGACGGCGTTGTTGGGGAAGAACTGTTTGAACTCGTGATAGAGCTGGGCGGCGAGGGTCTTGTTGTGCGCGAGGATGAGCGCGGGGCGGTTGAGCTCGTCGATGACCTTGGCCATGGTGAAGGTCTTGCCGGAGCCGGTGACGCCGAGCAGGACCTGGTCTTTTTCGCCGGCGTTGAGGCCGGAGACGAGTTCGCGCGATGGCGCGGGGCTGGTCGCCCTGGGGCTTGTAGGTGGTGGTGAGCTGGAAGTCCATCACCACATAAGATAGTGGAAGACGGGCGGAGGATGCTGAATGAGTGAAGGAACTCAATTATGGCTGGTGCGCCATGGGGAGACGGAGTGGAGTCTGAGCGGGCAGCATACGAGCCGGACGGATATTCCGCTGACCGAGCATGGACGGAAGACGGGCTGAGGAGCTGCGGGATTATCTGAAGGGGACGAAGTTTGACGCGGTGTTTGTGAGCCCGATGCAGCGTGCGCGGGAGACCTGTGCGATCGCGGGGTTTGGGGACCAGGCAGTGGTCGACGACGACTTGAAGGAGTGGGACTACGGGATATATGAGGGGAAGACGACGGCGGAGATCGGGCTGAGGTCCCGGGCTGGAGCGTCTGGAAGGATCCGATCATCGACGGGGAGACGGCGGAGCATGTAGGCGACCGTGCGGATGCGGTGATCGCTCGGTCGCTGACGGCAGCACCGGCCGGCGGCAAGGTGGCGCTGTTTGCTCATGCGCATATTCTGCGGATTCTGGCGGCGCGCTGGGTCGGCTTGGCTGCGACGGCAGGGAAGTTTGTTTGCGCTGGGGACGGGAAGTGTCAGCGTGGTGGGATGGGAGCGGGAGACGCGGGTGATCCAAAGTTGGAATCGAGGATTCGAAGACTAAGTCAGAAGCTGCTTGATATGTAGCGGGAGATGAGATGGCACTTTATTTGTGGATAGCTCTGGGCAGCGCGATAGGAGGAGTGGCTCGTTACGCGCTGACGAGGATGATGCTGAACAGCAGCGCACATTTTCCGACGAGCACTGTTCTGATTAATATTATTGGCTCATTTATCATCGGCTTCTTTGGGACTTTGACAATTGCAGGAGGAAGATACGCGGTCCCGGAGAGTATCCGATTATTCGTGATGGTAGGGATATGCGGAGGGTTTACGACATTCTCTTCATTCAGCCTGCAGACATTTGATTTGATGCGGTCGGGCATGTGGGGCAGAGCGCTTCTTAATATTGGTTTGTCAGTGGTGTTGTGCATTTTGGCGGTGGCTCTGGGGCATGCCGTAGCACAGCGCGCCGTTCACACACCAGTGATCGCACAGACGAAGGAAGAAGAGTATACGGGCTAGGCAGGGCGGGTCTGTATGTGCTCCGGCTGCAGGCCCATGCCGATGAAGCGGGCTGTGAGGTATTTGAAGCCGGGAATGTTGATGATGAGTCGCACGTACCAGGGGAGTCTGATTGGGTTGGGATTGCGGAGTACGCGATCCAGAACTCCATGGGCGAAGATCTGAAAACTCTGAGTTCTTCGTACTGCGGTTTCGCGGTATCGCTGCACCTGCATTAGATGGTGGGGAGTAAGCGAGTTTGATTGCAGAGCCTCGGTGAGAATGTTCGCCGTGGCGACTGCGTCCTGGAGGGCGATGTTGATGCCGATGCCGCCGACCGGGGACATGGCGTGTGCGGCGTCGCCGATGCAGAGCAGGCCGGGAGACCACCACTGTTGTGAGGCGGTTGACCTGCACGGTGAGAAGCTTGACCTTGTCCCAGGAGTCGATCTCGGCGACGCGGTCGGCGAGGAAGGGAACGACGCGCTGCGATGTTTTGCTGGAAGGTCGCAAGTCCCTGCTGCTTGATCTTGTCGAAAGCCGTCCTTGGCGATGAGAAACGCGATCTGGAAGTAGTCGAGCGCTGTTGATGAGGACGAGGAGGCGGCCGTAGTTGATGTAGCCCAAGGCCGTTTTCAGGATCGTGTTCACTGTCGGCTCAGGCGAAACCAGAGGACATCGATCGGAACGCCCTCTTCGAGTAGACGGAAGATGGGCTGCTTGGCGCGAGGTGGCGTGGCGGCCATCGCAGCCTACGGTGAGGGTGGCGGGAATCTCGACGGGGCCGTCAGGCGTGTTGGCGAGAACTCCGGTGGTGACGCCGTCATTCTGTATGAGGCCTGTGGCTTCCCAACCCATGCGAAGTTTGAAGCTGGGGTATTGTGCGGCTTCGCGATGCAAGGAAGTTGAGGAAGTCCCACTGCGGCATGAGCGCGACGAACTTCGCGTGCGTGGGAAGGTGAGAGAGGTCGGCCATGGTGACGGTTTGGTCGCCCACGAAGGCGGAGGCTCGGTGAATCTCGGAGTGACGGATGGCGAGGAGTTTGTCGAGCAGGCCGAGCTCGTACATGAGTTCGAGGGTGGAGGGATGGATAGTGTCGCCGCGGAAGTCGCGGAAGAAGTCGGTGTGTTTTTCGAGGACGGTGACATCGACACCGGAGCGGGCGAGGAGGAAGCCGAGCATGATGCCAGCGGGACCTCCGCCGATGATGCAGCAGGTTGTCTTTGCGGCGGTGGCAGGGGGCGTCATAGTGGGATGAGGGTAGCAAGGCGCTTTCGTGAGGTCAAAGACTGAAGTGGCTCGTGCTAGATTCTAGCCATCCCAGTCTGATTCAGGAGATGGCTATGCGATGGCTTCGCTTGATGTGTGTCGTGGCGGCGGGTTTGGGTTGTGGTCTGTAGTGGGCACGGCGCTCGTGCTGCGGGCTGCAGCGACGACGATGAGGCGCGAGGCAAGGCATGGTGGGCGCATGTGCAGTATCTGGCGGACGACTCGATGAAGGGGCGGCTGACGGGAAGCGATGACTACTTGAAGGCTGCGGCTTATGTAGTCGACAAGTTCAAGTTGTATGGATTGCAGCCGGCGGGATTGAACGGTGGCTTTTATCAGCCGGTGAAGTTTGATGTGCAGCGCGTGCTGGCGGACAAGTCGTCGATGAGTCTGGTGGTCGATGGCAAGGAGGAGCCGCTGACGCTGGGTACGGACGCGATTCTGAGCGCTCGCGCGGCGCAGGCGGGCAAGGTGGATGCTCCGCTGGTGTTTATCGGCTATGGATTGCATCTGCCGGAGGCGAAGTATGACGATTTCGACTCGGCCGAGGTGCCGTGGGCTTCGCTGAAGGGCAAGGTTGTGGTTTACATCAACGGTGGGCCAGCTGATCTGCCGGGGCCGCTGAAGTCGTATGCCCGTACGGCTCCGTTTGCGAAGGCGTTGCGCGATGCGGGTGCGGCCGGGGCGATCTCGATTCCTACACCGAAGTCGATGGACTTTGGATGGCAGCGGGTGGCGAGCGGCGCCTCGCAGCCGGGGATGCGGTTGGCGGTGACTCCCGATGCTGCGGCGGTGGCGGCGAAGCATCCTGCGCTGGCGGACGAGCATGGAGCGATGTTTGGAGCGACCTTCAATCCTGCCGAGGCTGAGAAGCTGTTCGCGGGGACGGGTCACACTTTTGCCGAGCTTCTGGCGATGGCAGATGCGCAGAAGCCGCTGCCTCGGTTTGCGCTGAACAAGAACGTGCGGGCGACGGTGGTGGGCGAGCATTCGACGGTGGAGTCGCCGAATATCGTGGCAAAGCTTGAGGGATCGGACCCGAAGCTGAAGAGTGAGTATATCGTTGTGTCGGCGCATCTGGATCATCTGGGCGTCGGTGCTCCGATTCATGGCAAGACGATTTACAACGGCGCGATGGATGACGCTTCGGGCGTTGCTAGCGTGCTGGAGACGGCGAAGGCGTTCAGCGAGTCGAAGGTGCGGCCGAAGCGGTCGATTCTGTTTGTCGTCTTTACGGCCGAGGAGAAGGGTCTGCTCGGCTCGCGGTACTTTGCGGGGCATCCGACGGTGCCGGAGGGATCGATCAAGGCGGCGTTGAATCTTGATATGTTCATGCCGATCTTTCCGCTGAAGAAGCTGCATGTGCAGGGTCTGGAACAGTCGACGCTGGCGATCGATGCGAAGAAGGTGGGGGAGGAACATCACATTGTCGTTGCGGGTGATCCGGAGCCGGACCGAAATTCGTTCATCCGGACGGATCAGTACAGCTTTGTGCAGGCTGGAGTTCCGGCGCTGGCGTTCAAGTTCGGCTGGGAGGCTGGGTCGCCGGAGTACAAGGCCTGGCGCGCATGGCTGGCGGAGCGGTATCACTCAACCGCGGACGATCTTTCGCAGCCAGTGGACCTGGCGGCTGCGGCGCAGTTCAACAGCTTTTACTATGACCTGGCTCGGACTGTGGCAGATGACCCGGCGACGCAACACTATCTGGATACGAGCTTCTTCAAGCGATTCGAGAAGTAGTTTGTCCTGAAGCAGGTTTTCCAATACGGCCTGCGGCCTCCGGTCGAAGTGACAATTTAGCGGGTAGAGCAGCTAAGCTGGAAGTATGGATTCCGCTCCTCGTTTGATTGTGTTTGATCTGGATGGAACGCTGATCGATTCGCGGCAAGATCTGTGCAACTCGATCAATGCGATGCTGACTCATTTTGATAAGCCGGAGCTTCCGGAAGCTGTGATTGCCAGTTACATCGGCGATGGAGCTTCGATGCTGGTGCGGCGGGCTCTGGGTGATCCTGAGGGTGACGTCCATGATGAGGAGTTCGTTGCTGAGGCGCTTGCGTTCTTTCTGGACTACTACCGGGTACATAAGCTGGATTTCACGTATGTGTATCCGGGGGTGATGGAGGCGCTGGCGGCGATTCGGGCGGCGCGGCCGGAGGTGTTGATGGCGGTGTTGACCAACAAGCCGGTGAATCCTTCGCGGGCGATCTGCGATCACTTCGGGTTGTCACAGTACTTCTTCCAGAACTACGGCGGGAACAGCTTTCATACGAAGAAGCCTGATCCGCATGGGTTGTTGGCGCTGATCGCGGAGGCGTCGGCGATTACGGGTTCGACGGTGCTGCCGGCCGAGACCCTGATGGTGGGAGACTCGAGTATTGATGTTCTGACGGCGCGGGCTGCCGGGGCGCGGTCGGTGGGATGCACGTTTGGGCTGGCTCCTCATTCGCTGGAGGCGGCAGAGCCGGACTTTCTGGTGGACTCGGCGAGCGAGTGGGTGGAGATTGCCGGGGCAGACCTGCTGCCCCTCCCCTATTGATTTCGCGCAAGATCTAAGAAACAGGGAGCTTAGATCTGGATCAAACGGAACGTCGGGCAAAAGAAACCCGGCTGTATCGCCGGGTTTGCTCATAGGACTTATTTAAAGCCTAGCAGGTTGACGGTAATTAATCGGCAACTTACATCCTGTTTGTTTACAGGGAGATGAGTGGTTTAAGGGCTTGACAGAGTTTGCCGGTCCAGAGGCCTGTGGAAATCCCGTCCATTGAGACTCGGAATGCCGGGACTGCAGAGAACAAGCCGGTAAAAATATGGCGCGCAGACCGTGAAGTTCTGCGCGCCGAGTGTTGGCTAAAACAGGTCCGATTTAGCGGATGGAGATGTCGCCGGAGCCGGTGTTGGCGTGGATGGTGGGGCCTCCGCCGTTGACGGTTCCACTGATGTGGTGTTGGTTCAGGCTGCCCTGCATGGAGATGGGCTGGGAGACGTTGACGGAGCCGGAGCCAGTGTCGGCGACGAGGTTGAACTTCGCGCCGTTGCCGAGATCCATGTGGATGGAGCCGGAGCCGGTGGAGAGCTTCCAGTCGGTGGAGGGCTTGCCCTGGACCTCGATGTCGCCGGAGCCTGTGGAGGCCTTGAGAGCGCCGTTGACGCCCTGGAGGCGGACTGTGCCTGAGCCGGTCTCGGCGCGGACGTCGCCTGGGCCAGACTCGTGGAGTTCGACATCGCCGGAGCCGGAGCCGAGGGTGGCCTGGCCCTGGATGCCGTGAGCACGGACGGAGCCGGAGCCGGTCTGGGCCTTGAGGGTGGCGCCGACGTTGTCGATGGTCATGTCACCGGAGCCGGTGGCTGCGTTGATGTTGGAGGCGCGGGGAAGGGTGACGTCGTAGTCGATGGAGATGTTGCGGAAGAGATCGTTGTCACCGTGGCGCTCGCCGATGGTGATCTCGTTGCCGTTTTGCGCGATGGGAGGATTATTGGCGATCTGCTGGATGCGGGACTCGACGTCGCCGCCGCCGTTCATCCATCCGTTGTTGCCATGGACGTGGCCGATGATGTGGATCTGGTTGTCGGAGCCGGGCTTGAGACGGATGTAGCCGGAACCGGTTTGGACCGAGACGTTGGGGGAGCCGGAGACGTTGAGGGTGCGGTCGAAGTTGCTGTCGGCGGCGAAGGCGGTCGCGGTGAGGGCGAGACTGGCTGTGGCCAGAAGGATTCGTGCGGTCATGAGTTGGCCTCCGTTACAGATGGAGTTACGTGTGTGTGTGTTTGTTTGTTCCCGACTTTGTGACCAAAGTGAACAGGCCGAGCAGTAGATGCTCGGCCTGAGTTCGTGGACGATTCAAAGGAAACTACTGCTGAAGGATGACCGTGTCGCCGGCGTTTGAGGCCGGAGAGGACTTCGGTTCGGGTGCCGTTGGAGATGCCGGCTTTGATGGCGACCTTGCGGCGGCCCTTCTTCTGGCTTGGGGTCGGGGACCTCGACGGAGGCGTTGCGGTCCTTGTCGTAGATGACGGCCTGTTCGGGGACGGTGAGGACGCTTCTTGTGCTCTTCGAGGAGGATCTCGGCGTTGGCGGTCATGTTGGCCTTGAGCTCGCCGCCGGGGTTGTCGATGGAGACGCGGACCTCGAAGGTGGTGACGTTGTCTTTTTCGACGCCGAGGGGAGCGATCTTGGTGACCTTGCCGTGGAAGGTTTTGTCCTTGAAGGACTCGACCTTGATGCGGGCGGGCTGGCCCATGTAGACCTTGCCGATGTCGGACTCGTCGACCTTGCCCTGGACGTAGACCTGGGTGGTGTCGCCGATGGTCATGACGAGGGTGGCGGTGGAGCCCATGACGAGGATGGAGCTGACGGCGTCGCCGAGTTCGACGTCGCGGGAGAGGATGACGCCATCCATGGGCGAGGTGATGGTGGTGTAGGAGAGCTGCTCTTCAAGCTGCTTGAGGGAGGCCTCGGACTGCTGGACCTGCGCCTGGGCCTGGTGGAGCTTGGAGGTGTCGACGGCGATCTGGGCGACGGCTTTGTCGCGGGTGTTGGCGGCGGCGAGGTACTTCTGCTGCGCGTCGTCGAGCGCCTGCTGGGAGACGACGCCGTCCTTGGACATGTGAGAGGGCGCGCTCGTAGGTGTGCTTGTACATGGGAAGGTCGGGGGCTTCGGCGTTGACCTTGTCGTACTGGATGGCGGCTGCGGCGGCGCGGGCGTTGGATTCGGCGGCGGCGAGCTGGGCCTTCTGGGCGTCTACCTGGGCGAGGATCTCGAGCTGATCGAGCTGGGCGAGGACCTGGCCCTGCTTGACGCTGGGCGTTGATGTCGGTGTCGAGGCTGGGTGACGATGCCGGAGGCCTTGGATTTGACCTCGACCTTGGTGATGGGCTGGACCTTGCCGGTGGCGACGACGGAGCGGGCGATGTCGCCGCGTTCGGCCTTGCGCGAGCTGCGAGGGCTCGAATCTTGGCATTGTTGCCGCGGGCGGCGACGGCGACGCCGAGAATGACGGCGACGACGAGGGCGATGACGACCGGCCCAGATCCAGAGTTTCCGCTTTTTTTTCCGCTGTGTAGCCAAGGTCGAGCTCCAATAATTTCTGGTTGGTGAAGTACCGTCTTCGGAGGTAGGTTACGCAGGAATAGGCTAGCCCGGTTCCGTGAGTAGCGGGGAAAGTTTATAGATGAATCGTTCTTTAGACGGACGGGAAGGTAATGGGAGAGAGCCGGTTACGAGATCGATCCACGAAATGTTGCGCTATGGATATTGTAGCCGGGACCGGGTTTAAATGATGACCGGAAAGTGTCAGGCGTATTTGCGGAGGACGCCGAGGACCTTGCCCTGGATGCTGACGTTGGCGGCGGGGGCGTAGATGGGGGCCATCTCGGTGTTGGAGGGCTGGAGGCGGATCATGCTGCCTTCGCGGTAGAAGCGCTTGAGGGTGGCGTCGGAGCCGTCGATGAGGGCGACGATGATCTCGCCTTCGCGGGCGGTGCGGGTGCGCTCGACCAGGACGTAGTCGCCGGAGACGATGTGCTCGTCGCGCATGGAGTCGCCGCGGACCTCGAGGGCGAAGACCTCGCGGTTGCCGATGATGTCGCCGAGGGAGATGCTTTCGGCGGTTTCGATGGCTTCGACGGGCTTGCCGGCGGCGATGCGGCCGAGCAGCGGGAGGCGATCGGCGCCTTTTTGGCTGCTGCGGGCGGGGAGAACGTCGATGGAGCGGCTGCGATTGTGCGCGCGCTGCAGCAGGCCTTTGTTCTGCAGATTGGTGATGTGCTTGTGCACGGTGGCGAGCGAGCTGAGGCCGAGGCCGCTGGCGATCTCCTCATAGGAAGGGGAGTAGCCGTTCTTCTGGGTGAAGCCGGAGAGGAAGTCGATGACCTCTTTTTGCCGCCGCGTGATAGCCATGCGGAGAATTGTAGCGAATAAAAAGCGAATTGCAATAGCTATTTTGGTTCGGGATTTTTCTGATGGGTGAGAGCTGTTGACTGAAGAACAACTCTTTCAGGACGGGCAATTCCCGTTTTGAAATCGCAGTGTGCAAAAAATTGCACAGAATTCTTGAACAGCTTGAGACTGCGGATGCACCAAGGTAATAGAACACCGCAGGCATCGGTCACGTGACTCTGCGAGTGCTGATGGCGGTGCTGTTTTTGAGGAGATTGGAAACATGCGGGTTTTGATTGTTGAAGATGATGCTGCCTTGGGATTGTTTCTGCAGAAGGGTTTGAAGCTGGAGGGCCATGAGGTGGCGTGGGTGGGCGATGGGGAGGCTGCGCTGGAGTACATGCCGCGGAGCATCGTCCGGACCTGATGGTGCTGGATCTGAGCCTTCCGCAAGAAAGATGGGACGGAGGTGCTGGAGGAGATGCGCGGGCGGTTCGACGAGACCGCGGTGCTGGTGCTGACGGGCCGGAGCAGGTGGAGGAGCGGGTGAAGTGCCTGAACCTGGGCGCGGACGACTGCCTGCTGAAGCCGTTCAGCTTTCATGAGCTGACGGCGCGGTGCCGGGCGCTGCTGCGGCGGCGGGAGCAGTTTGCCGATCCGGTGTTGCGGCACGGCGATGTTGAGCTGAACCGCATGGAGCGCCGGGTGATGCGGAACGGCCGGCTGGTGGAACTGACGGTGAAGGAGTTCAGCTCTGCTGGAGTTTCTGCTGCATGCGGCGCGGACGGTGCTGCAGCCGGACGGAGTTGCTGCGCGAGGTGTGGCAGATGTCTCCCGATGCGGGGACCAATGTGGTGGATGTGTATGTCAACTACCTGCGGAAGAAGCTGGGCGCGGCGAGTGTGGACGATGACGCAGGACATGTCCGGTGATCGAGACGGTGCGGGGCGAGGGCTATCGGATGGGTAGCGCTGAGAAGAAGTAGCGCGGGCGAGTCGAAGTATTCCCGGTCAGTGCGGCGCTGGCCGGTGCGTGAGATGGTGCAAGAGCTAGCGCGAGACGAGAGCTGGTAGAGCGGATCGATGATGGCGCTGCATGGTCTTTGCCAGCCGTTGACGGTGCTGCAGTGCCGGCTGGCGATGGGCGAGCTGAATGGCGAGCCGGAGGCGATGCGGAGGCGATCGCGATGGCGCTGCAGGAGTGTGCGCGGCTGAACGAGACAGTGAGGACGATGCGAGAGATGTTGCAACTGGTGACTGCGGATACGGAGAGTGAGAGGGAACGGATGAGCCGGCATGATAGTGGAGCAGGATGCGGCATTGAACGAGGATGTGATGGATGCGGCGGCGATGCGGACGGTTGTGCTGGCGAGCGCGGATGCTGGGTTGCGGCAGAGATTGCGGAGCTTCGCTGACGGGACTGCGGTGGCAGGTGCGCGAGGCGCGGGCGGCGCGGAGGCGATGGCGCAGCTGGAGGATTCGCGGCCGGAGGCGCTGCTGGTGGATAGCTGGCTGCCGGATCTTGAGGTGGGCGAGTTTGCGAGGTCAGATTCGCATGATGTATCCGGCGATGGAGCTGATGCGCATGGATGGTGGCGTCGGATGGGCGGAGCGCGGAGTCCGCGGCGCAATGAGCTGCTGCATGCGCTGCGAGAGGCGCAGGACGCGCCACTGAACGATACGCGGCTGGCGCTGGAGACGGTACGGCTGCCGGTGGGTGCGGCGTCGGCGAGCGTTCTTCTGCGACGATTCGCGGAGGTCGGATGAGGCTCGGCTGGATTCAGCGAGGCAGGCGCTGTCGGTTGATGGGACGTCCGAGCTGGCTGCAGTGCAGCAGAGTGATGCTGCCGGAGATGGTTGGGGCGAGCGAGCCGATGCGGGAGTTGGCGCGGCTGATCCGGTTGGTGGCTCCGCGGTCGACGACGGTATTGATTGAAGGGGAGACGGGACGGGAAAAGAGGTCGTGGCGCAAGGCGCTGCATCGGTTGAGCGAGCGGGCGAGTAAGCCTTTTGTTGTGTTGAATTGCGCGGCGATTCCCGAGGCTTTACTTGAAGCGGAGTTGTTTGGGCATACGCGCGGAGCGTTTACCGGGGCGGTGCAGTCGCGGACAGGACGGATTGAGGCGGCGCATGGCGGAACGCTGTTTCTGGATGAGATTGGAGAGATGCCGATGGCGCTGCAGGCGAAGATGCTGCGGTTCCTGGAGTGCGGCGAGTTGCAGCGAGTGGGCGACAACGAGACGATGCGAGTGGATGTGCGGGTGATTGCGGCGACGCATCAGCCGCTGGAGAAGCTGGCTTCGAGCGGAGGAGAACGACATTTCGGCTGGATCTTTATCATCGGCTGGCGGTGTTTCCGGTGGAGGTTCCGGCGCTGCGGGAGCGGATGGAGGATCTGGGTCTGCTGGCCGAGCATTTTCTGGACGCAGATGGGGCAGGAGATGCCGCGGAAGACGGTTGACGGCGGAGGCGCTGGCGAAGCTGCACGAGCATCACTGGCCGGGAAATGTGCGGGAGTTGATGCATGTGCTGGAGCGCGGCTGCGATTCTTGCCGGAGACAGGATGGAGATCGGAGCGGATGAGATTCGGCTACCGGCGGGCGACTGCGTAGCCGTTGAGTTAGTGTTCGTCGGAAAGATCTAGAAGTATCGATGTCATCGCATAAGAGCGCTCTCATTTGAGGGCGCTTTTCTTTGGTTGCTGGACTGCATATGTCATTGCGTGGAGGTGACGCGATGCAGATAACGACCGCAATGAGCGATGCGCTGGGACAGTATCTGGATCTGACCAGCCGGCAGATGCAGCTGACGGCCAGCAATATGGCCAATGTGGACACGCCTGGGTACAAGACGCAGGGGTTCGATTTTGAGCAGGAGTTTGCGCGGCAGTTGAACGACAGTGCCGGCGCGACGGGGCTCGCAGGCGTGCAGGTTCGGCGCAGGATGTCGATGGCCTGGTGGCGCGGCCGGATGGGAACAATGTGTCGATGGATCGCGAGGGATTGCAACTGGCGAAGTCGCAGTTGCAGTTCAAGCTTGGGAGTGCGAACTTTTGAAGCATGAGTTTGCAGGCGTGATGAGTGCAATCCACATGGAGGCGAAATAAGCGATGAATCTGTTTGGCGTGATGGATGTGAGTGCTTCGGCGTTGAAGGCGGAGCGAGTGCGGGCCGAGGTGGTGGCTTCGAATATGGCGAATGCTGAGACGACGCGGACGCCAGATGGCGGGCCGTATCAGCGGCATCATGTGGTGTTCGAGGCTGAGGGCGGCGGGAGCTTTCAGGAGTCGCTGGTGAACCAGATGAACGTGGTCGGATGGTCTTTCGGCAGCGGATTCAAGCGATGGCTTCGGAGCTTCGGTTCGGGTGAGATGGCTTGACGGCGGCGAATGGATGCGCCGGGTGGTGTTGCGGTGGCGGGAGTGATCAGCGATGCGAGTGCACCGCTGCGACGATATGACCCGCAGCATCCGGATGCCGGGCCGGATGGATATGTGGCGTATCCGGACATCAATCCGCTGACGGAGATGGTGGATCTGATGGGGGCGACACGGTCGTATGGGATGAATGCTTCGGCGATCACAGGCGGAGAAGGACATGGTTTCGTCTTCGCTGGATCTCTTGAAGTAACGGCAGGTCGAAAGAGCAGAATAGTTGAGGAGGAAGCGATGAGTGGATTGACTGGTGTATCGGATTGTAGTGGGTCAGGTCGGGATGTCACTGGATGACTTCGCTGAGCGACGCGGGGTGTGTCGGCTCAAGCGCAGGACGGCGCAGGCGTGCCGTTTGCCGGGCATGTTGCAGACGATGGTGGAGCAGACGAGCGCGCTGGATCAGAAGGCTTCGCAGGCGGTGACAGGACTGCTGAATGGGTCGGGCGTGGAGATTCATGACGCGATGATCGCGACGCAGAAGGCGGACATGGCGTTTGAGCTGGCGCTGCAGGTTCGCAATAAAGCGGTTGGAGCCTACCAGCAGATGATGGGCATGCAGTTTTAGAGTTTCGGGATGTTCTTGAAGAGACGCTGAGGCGAGATGGCTGAGACGGAGCAGGTTGGCGGGAGCGGGGCATGCAGAGAGCGGGCGCAGAGCCGGCGCTGGTGCTGACGCGCGGTGGTCCGGCGGAGAAGGCGCTGGCGATGGCTGTCGGCGATGCGCGAGCGGGTGATGGCAATGCCGGCGGGGAAGCGGACGTGGTTGATTGCTCGGCGGCGTTTCTGGCTGCGATGTGTGCGGCGATGGTCTGGTTTGCGGGACGGCCGGATTGGCGGGTGTTGTTCAGCGGGCTGGACGGCAAGGATGTGCAGCAGGTGTCGCAGGAGCTGGCGGCTGCGGGAATTCCGTATCGAGATGACGGCCGATGGAGCGGGAGTGCAGGTGCCGGCGGAGATGCTGGACAAGGCTCGGATGGAGGTGGCGGCGAAGGGCATGCCGCAGACGGGGCGGCTGGGGTTTGAGTTGTTCGACAAGCCGAACTGGGTGGGCAGTGAGTTCGATGAGCGTGTGAACTACCAGCGAGCGCTGGAGGGAGAGTTGGAGCACACGATTGGGACATTGGGTGTGGTGAGGTCGGCCAGGGTGCATCTGGTGTTGCCGCAGGCGTCGTTGTTTGCCGCTGAGGAGCAGGTGGCGAAGGCTCGGTGGTGTTGAAGCTGAAGCGGGCGTCGGTGGATCCGGAGCAGGCGGATGCGATTCGTAGTCTGGTGGCTGGATCGGTCGAGAATCTGAGTGTCGACCAGGTGACGCTGGTGGATGCGGATGGACGAGTGAACTTCAAGCAACGATCGAAGCAATGCTGCTGAGGCGGACGCGGAGCAGGCGATGGAGGCGAAGCTGGTGGCGATGCTGGAGCCGCTGGCGGGCGCGACAATGTGCGGGCCACGGTGAATGTGAGTTATGACGAGGGCAGTGAAGAGCGGACGGACGAGGTCTATGACCCGAACCAGGTGGCGACGCTGAGCATGCAGAAGAGCGAACAGGTATCGACCGGGCGCAGGGAGCCGTCCGGAGTTCCGGGGACAGCGAGTAACTCTCCCGCGGGTGCACCGGAGGGGGCGGTGCAGGGATCGCAGGCGGCGGCTGCGCCGGGGACTCCGCCGCTACTGCAGAAGGAGGCGCTGCCGGTCTATCCGCAGCAGGGTGCGGGGCAGGGCAGAGTCTGCATGAAGAGAATGGAACCTACGGAGTTACAAAACATCTGGTGCATACCGAGCAGGGGCCGGGACGGGTGCGGCGCGTGACTGCGCGGTGGTGGTGAATGATCGCAGCGTGACTCGAGGGCGCGGGCAAGCTGGAGCATATGGTGTGGAAGCCGCGAAGCGCAGAGGAGATGCATCGCCTGGAGGAACTGGCGCAGGCAGCGGTTGGCTTCGATGCGCGGCGCGGCGACCAGGTGGTGATGGAAAACGTGAGCTTCAGCACGAACGCTCCGGAGGTGAAGCCTCCGGTGATGGACAGGCTGATGGACAAGCGCGCGGACTGCTGCATACGCAGCCGGGCTCTGATGCGGACGGCGGTGATTGGAATCTGCGGGTGCTGCTGGTGCTGTTTGTGCTGCGGCCGGTGGCGCGCCAGATGACGGCGACGCTGCGTGAGCCGATGCTGCTGCCGGCGGGAGACCGGTCTGCGGCGTTCTGAAGAGCGCGAAGACGAGCGCGCAGAGCAAATGACTCGGGTGAGGAGACTCCGTTACTGCCGCGGCCGAAGACGCAAGGACACATCAATTGCAGCAGGGAATCTTTGAGCATGTGTCGGAGCATATTCGACGAGAGCCGGCGCAGAGCACGCGGCTGCTGGAGGCCTGGATCGGGTCGTCAGAGGAGAGGAACTAATGGGAACAGCGACGCAGATTTTCAGGAGCAGAGGCGATGCGGCAGAATCCGCTGCTGTTGACGCCGAGGCAGGGTTTGTGCCGGCGGAGATACGGGGCTGCGGAAGGCGCGATCCTGATGGTGGCGATTGGAGATGAGCTGGCGAAGACGCTGTTTCAGAGCCTGTCGGAGACCGATGTCAGCGGGTGACGGAGGAGATCACACGGCTGGGCGATGTTCCGGCGGCGCAGCTGACGCAGGTGTTGACGGAGTTCTATGGGCTGCTGGAGACGCAGCAGTACATGGTGCGCGGCGGCCCGGACTATGCGCTGAGGCTGCTGACGGAGGCTTCGGGGCTACGCGAGGCCGAAGAGCTGCTGCTGCAGGTGAAGAAGATTCGCGAACGCAACAATGGCGATATGGCGAAGCTGCAGAAGATGGATCCGCAGCACTGAGCAAGTTTCTGGAGAACGAACATCCGCAGACGGTGGCGCTGGTGCTGGCGCATCTGGATGCGAAGCGCGGTTCGATGGTGCTGATGAATCTGCAGGGTGCGATGCGGGTGGATGTGGTGCGGAGGCTGGCGGAGATGCGGCAGTTCTCGCCGGAGATGGCGCAGACGGTGGCGATGGTGCTGCATAAGCGGATGGAGAAGATGGGGTCGAGCGGACGGAAGTCCTACTCGGGCTTCAAGGCGGTGGCGGAGTTGTTGAACGGCTGAACCAGACGGAGAGCAAGGGAATTCTGGAGGAGATTGAACAGACGAACCGAAGGTGGCGATCGGGATACGGAGCTGATGTTTATGTTTGAAGATCTGGTGACGGTGCCGGCGGAGAGCATTCGTGAGTTTGTGAGTGCCGCGGATAAGAGGGTGCTGGCGATGGCATTGAAGGGCGGAAGAGAGAATCGTGAAGGCGCACCTGTTCAAGGCGATGAGTTCGCGCGCGGTGGAGATGCTGAAGGAGGACATGGAGGTGATGGGGCCGGTGCGGATGAAGGATGTTGGCCTGGCACAGCAGGAGTTGCTGGCGCTGGCGCGGCAGCTGGAGAGCGAAGGCAAGATGATTCTGAAGATGGAGGTCGACGATGATCTCGCCGTCTGAGACTGCAGGAGCGAAGGCTGCTGACGGCGGTGCGCTGCTGGGCTGCCTGTGAGGTTGTTGCGGCTGGAGGGGAGCGAGATGTATCGCGGCTTGAGTTTTACCCGCTGGAACGGCCCGAGTTGATGCTGGAGTCTGAGATAGATGAGACGGAGCGGTCTCGCTGAGGAGGAGGTGGCGGCGCTGGATGGAGCGGCTGCGGTCGCAGGCGGAACAGATGTCGCAGAGATTGAGATGGCACGGAGAGAGGCGAGGGCTGAGGCTCGCCGCGAGTGGGAGCAGGAGCTGGAAGACAGGATTGCGGAGGAACGCGGCGCGGTGCTCAAAGACTTGCGAAGAGTTTGCGCAGGGAGCGCGCGAAGTACTTTGCCGAGTTGAGGCTGAGGTGGTGAAGCTTGCGCTGGCGATTGCTGCGCGTGTGCTGCATCGTGAGGCGAAGCTTGATCCATTGTTGCTGCGCTGGAGTGGTGACGGGTTGCACTGGAGAAGGTGGCGGAAGATAGCGCGACGGTGTTGCGTGTGCCAGTGGACGCAGGTGGAGATGTGGCGAGAGGTTTTTGCGACGAGTCCAGAGTCTTCGCTGCAGGTGGTGGGAGATGAGCGACTGGTGCGCGGGAGAGTGCGTACTCGAGACGAATGTCGGACAGAGTGGAGCTGGGTGTGAGCGCGCAGTTGGAGGAGATTGAACGGGGTTCTTCGATCTGATGCAGCAGAGGCCGGCGTGATGGCTGAGATGCAGAGATGGACGCAGCGGGATCGTCGGCTTGGCATCCTATTTCGACGCAACTGGCAGCAGAGACCTGCGTGGCGATGGAGTGGGCGCGTGGTAGAGGCGAATGGACAGACGGTGGAGGCAGAGGGCCCGCTTTGTTCGGTGGGGGAGTGCTGCGAGATTGTCGATGGCGACGGGCAAAGGCATCGGGCAGAGGTAATCGGGTTTCGCGGACGACATGTGCTGGCGATGCCGCTGAAGGCGACGCAGGGGATTCGATATGGCGATGCTGTGACTGGCGATGGGAGTGACGCCAGCGATCGCCGTTGGGTCGAGAGATGGAAGGGCGGATTCTCGATGCGCTGGGCGCACCACTGGATGGGCTGCCGGCGCCGCGAGCGAGCGATCTGTGGCCGCTGGATGGAACGATTCCGCACCCGATGGAGCGCGAGGCCGATTCGAGAGCCGCTGCAGACGGGCTGCGTGTGCTGGATGGAATGCTGACAGTTGGACGCGGACAGCGCATCGGGATCTTTGGCGGGTCGGGCGTGGGAAAGAGCACGCTGATCGGAATGATGGCGCGGAACACCGCGGCGGATCTGACGGTGGTCGGGCTGGTGGGCGAGCGGGACGAGAGGTGCGGGAGTTTGTGGAGGATTCGCTGGGCGAGGAGGGAATGAAGCGGTCGGTGGTGCTGGTGTCGACTTCGGACCAGAGTCCGTTGCTGCGGATGCGGGCGGCAATGGCGGCGACTGCGGTGGCGGAGTTTTATGCGGCGCGAGGGAAGCATGTGCTGCTGGTGCTCGATTCGCTGACACGTTATGCGATGGCGGCGCGCGAGATTGGGCTGGCGGCGGGCGAGCCTCCGGCGACGAAGGGATATACGCCAGTCGGTGTTTGCGCGGCTGGCGAAGCTGGTGGAGCGGGCGGGAAACTTTCGAGCGTGGAAGCATCACGGCGTTCTACACGGTGCTGATGGAGGGAGACGACCAGCAGGATCCGGTGGTGGATTCGGTGCGGTCGTTCCTGGATGGGCATGTGGTGTTGTCGCGTCGATGGCGGCGGCAGGATGGTATCCGCCGGTGAATGTGCTGGATTCGTTGAGCCGGCTGATGCCTGCGGTGACGACGAAGGAGCATAGAACGCAGGCAGCGACAGTGCGGAGGTTACTCGCAGCGCATGCGCGGTCCGAGGATTTGATTCGGATTGGCGCGTATAAGGCTGGAACGGATGAAGAGTTGGATCGCGCGATGCAGGCGATGCCGGCGTTACGAGGATATCTCGAACAGGATTCCACGGAGAGTGTGAGCCTGGATGACGCCGTGGAGCGGCTCGCTGGAATGGAGCTGTAACGATGCGCGAACGACTCGCAGCGCTCCGGCGACTGAATGCTGTCTACGAGATGGTCGAAGAGATTCACTCGGCGGAGGCACGAAGGGCCGCCGCAGCGGTCGCTGAGGCGCAGAGTGTGATTCATGCGGAGGAGGCTCGTAAGTATGAGGCGCGCGTGAATGGACGCGAGGCTCTGCTAACGGACGACCGCACGGGGTGGTCGCTTGCGGTTGTCCATGAAGGAGATTGCCGGTCAGAGAAAAAAGCTGCTTGAACCGATCCTGGAGGAGCGCGAGGAGAAGAGCGAAGAGGCTCGTGCACGGCATCTTGCAAGCAGGTTGTGGAGCGAGCGGGTGAAGAGCCTGGTGGAAGGCGCGACCGCTCTCATCGTTGCGGAGGAAGAGCGGCGTGCGCAGGCGGTTGCGGATGATCGCTTTCTTGCGCGACGAGCGTGGAAGCAGAGAAACCGGTAGATGAAGGTCTCCTAATTCTCGGCTCGTTCTGTTTGGCCGGTTGAATGCAACTCTCCAGGATAAGGAGAGCTGGCTAATGGTGAACATCGCGATGATGATGGCCACAGGAGCAGAGCAGGGCGGGATGCCTCGTCAGCCCGGTACGCCCGCGGCAGGCGCGACACCAGTCTCCTTTCACGAAAGCTTTGAGGGAAGCGTTGGCGCGGGCTTGGGAAAGCGCTCGACATTGCCGGTAACAACTACGAATTCCGCAGGGATAAAGGGCGCAGCGTTGCGGATTGGTCTGATTCGTGTCGATGGCGATGGAGCGGCAAGCGTAGCAAAGATGCCGGCCGATTTGAGAGAGACCGGCTTCGAGAAACCGCTGGGTTCCAGCAAAGGTAGTGAGAGTTCGGGGCAAGGAGTTGTTGCTGACCGATTCGAAGAAAGAGGACGACGATACAGAGTGGTTCTGCGGCCGTGGTGGAGGATGTGCCATCGAATCTTAAAGCAATCCCTGCGCAGAGGGTGGATGCAGAGAGCTCGGTCACTTTGGCTGGGCAGGAGCGAAGAGCTGAAGAGCCTGCAGTAACTCCTATTCGCGAGTCAAGGGCCGAGACAGCGGCGAAGGTAAAATCGGGAAGCAGAAAGGATGAGGCTTCGTCGGATGCGCCTGTGGTACAGGGTGAGACTGCAGGCATGAATATGCTGCCGGATCCATGGTCTCTTTCTCTTGCGGGGCAACCTGCAGAGCATGCCGCGCCGGTGGCGGCGTCGAGCATCGGGGAATCAGTCAAGGATTCAAAGGACGAGGCGGCGATCCAGAATGTGTCAGCAACGGGCAAAGCGGCTGCCGATGCGAACAAGAGAGCCTATAGTTTGAAGTCCCCTGTATTGCCGAAGGAAAAGGCTGTAGTGGAAGCGAGCGGAGGAGCGTTCCGGCAAAGCAGTTCCGCAGAATGACGGAGTTGGAGATAAGAGCGTTCACGCTGACGATTCGCAGAGGTCTTTCGCGCATGGATCCAGTACATCGTTGAGCGAGCCAACGGGGAAGCCGCACGAAATCTCTGGCGGCGAAATTCAGGCCATGCCTCTGTCTCCGTTGATGAAGGATCAAGCTCATACGCTGACGGAATCATCGGCGGGGAGGGGGGTCTCCGTTAGTGGAAGCTCTCATGCGAGCCTGCGCGGAGAGATGGGTGCGTTTGAGGCTGGAGCTTCAGTCAGCGAACATCGCGCACTGGCCGCGTCTCCGACGATGCTTGAAGTTGGGGTGCCAGGGGGATCGCATGGGTGGCTGAAGATTCGGGCCGAACTGACTGGCGACGGTGCGGTGCATGCTTCGGTGTCGTCGAACTCGGCGGCTGCTGCGGAGATGCTTCGGCGGGAGCTTCCATCGCTGACGACGTATCTGCACCAGGAGCAGGTGTCGGTTGGTTCGCTCGTAGTACACGCGAGTGCAAGCACGCAAGATTCGAGTATGTCGAGTGGCGCGGGGGAGAGCGGTGTGGGGCACCAACAGCGAGGAGATGCACATCACGGTCGAGGCCAGCAGGAGGGGGGTTCGTACCGTGAGTGGAGCGAGGGCTCGTGGGCGGATGGAACGGAAGAGAACGGGCTTGCGGCATGGATGCCCCAGGCGATGTCAGCAGGCAATGGCGGCTGGCTGAGTGTGCGGGCGTAGGGATGAATTTCAAGCAGGAAAGGGATGGAGGCGAAGGATGGATTTATCGCAGATGGGTTCGATAGCAGGAACGAGTCCGGCAGCGGCGAAGGTAGCTTCGGCGCTAGCTCCTCAGGCACGGGCGAAGGCTACTGCCAAAGACGCTACGACGAGTGGTGACGGAACGGCGAGCTCAACAACAGACAACTCGACGATTACGTCAAACGATTTTCTGACGCTGCTGGTGAACGAACTCAAGAACCAGGACCCAACGCAGCCGACCGATCCGAACGCGTATATCTCGCAGTTGGTGGGGGTCAATAGCATGCAACAGCTGATTCAGATCAACCAGGGATTGACCTCGTTTGAGAGCGCGATTACGGGTTAGCCATACGGCAGCACACGTGTAAGAGAACGGGAAGTTCACAGATGTATCTACAAGTACAAGGAGAGAGAGATGGCTTCATTTTCGATTGCGTTGAGCGGTCTGCAGGCTGATTCGGTGGCACTGAATACAATTGGCAACAACCTGGCGAACCTGAATACGACGGCGTTCAAGAAGCAGGGGACGACGTTTGAGGATCTGTTCTACCAGCAGATTGGAACCTCTGGCTCTAACAATCCGCTACAGGTTGGCGTGGGCACAAGGGTTTCAGGGACGGCGACGAATTTTCTGCAGGGAACGATGCTGCCGACAGGAAATTCTACTGACATGGCGCTCAGCGGAGATGGATTCTTCGTGGTGGAGCAGAGCGGTGTGCAGGCGCTGACCAGGGCGGGTAACTTTCAACTGAGCCAGCGCGGCAATCTGACCACGGTGGATGGGGCTCAGGTGATGGGGTATCCGGTGCAGAATGGAGCGGTGAATGTGAATGCCGGACTGGCTCCACTGGTGGTCCCGGTGGGCACGACGGAAGCGGCACAGGCGACCCAGAACTTCTCGATCACGGCGAACCTTAACGCTGCCGCGACGGTCGGGACCCAGTTCACGACTCCAGTCACGGTGTATGACTCACTGGGACAGAGCCATGCGATGACGGTGAGCTATACGAAGACAGGGGCGAACACGTGGGATTACAGCGTGAATCTGCCAGGAGGCGATGCGAGCGGTACGCCGATGAACAATACCGGCACGTTGACTTTCGATTCCGCGGGCAAGCTGGTGACGCCGGCGGGAAATGTTTCAGGCATTACATTTCCAGGACTGACCGATGGGGCCAGCGATCTGAGCGTCAACTGGGATCTGTACAGCGGAGGCAATCCCACAATCACGCAGGCGACGGCGGCTTCGTCGAATGGAACGCTGTTCCAAGACGGCTTTGCGAGCGGAACGTATCAGAGTTTCACAGTGGATTCAGATGGTGTGATCACAGCGGCGTTCAGCAACGGACACAAGTCGGTAGTAGGACAGGTAGCGGTGGCTCGTGTGACCAACATGCAGGGTCTGGTGATGACGGGGCACAACAACTTCGCGACGACGGCCGCTTCCGGCGTGGCCAGCATTGGCGTGGCGGGAACGGGCGGCAGGGCGACGATTGAGGATTCGGCACTGGAGCAGTCGAATGTCGATATCTCGACGGAGTTTTCAGACCTGATTGTGGCGCAGAGATCGTTCGAGGCGAATTCGAAGACGATTACGGCATTCGATTCGGTGACACAGGCGACGATCGGGATGATTCGATAAGGAGAAGGGATGCTTATAAGACGGACGCAATTTCGTCGGCAAGCTTCCTTTCGATGTCGGCTGCTTTCTGGTCGTCCGGTATTCCGGAGACGGTAACTGAGATACCCACATCGCCTTTAAGAAAGAAGAAGCGGGTTGAGCCAACGGGTATGTATGATGTGTCCGTTTTTGAGGTCTTAGATCCGAGCTGGGGGTAGACATAAAATGCATCGTCCGCGAAGTGTTCAATCTGGATGACACGATTCATGTTTCTTTTAAACGTATAAAACTGATGCACAAACATGAAGGCGACACCCACTGCGCTTCGTTCGGAGACCCGCCAAGTGCAGACTCGCCAATTGTCGTAGTGCTCACCCGGGGCAACATCCATTCCAGCTACGGAGCGAATCTGTGTCGGGGTCAATACTCGGCAGGGATCTTTTGGCGCTGCGAACGAGACATACGATGAGAGAAAGAGAATCGAACAACTGAAGAGCGGTCTAGAGAACTTCAGGTTCATGCCGTGTTCCGCGTTAGGTGGACTCGCTACAAACCTAAATTCAGCAGCGAATATTTTCGCATACTCGGCGAGGATACTTTGAGATTATTTGAAGTTGGGCCCTGAGTTTTACCAGGATTGGTTCGAGGATGGGAACGAGTCGATAGCCTGTTTAGGAGGCATTCTCTTCGAGAGGTAGCGACGATGACCTGACTGTCGCTTAGCCCCTTGCAGGGCACGCCAGTGGACTACGACGTCGAGCAGTGCTTGGTGGCAACGAGAGAAGGAAAGTTCAATTTTTTGGACTGGCGTGGATGTCGTCTTCGAAGATACGAAGTCCGTTGCGGCCCGTGCTTTTGACGGAGTACATGGCGGTGTCGGCGTTCCGAAGCAGATCGGACGCTTCGAGACCTGAGTCGGGATAAAGGCAGAAGCCTGCGCTGATGGTGATGTTGATCGTCTGCTCTTCCAGAATGATGGGCTTGTCGACCGCCTTGACGATCTTTTCGCCGCAGCGCTCTATGTCGCCGAGGTCCTTGAACTTTGGTAGAACGATGACGAACTCATCTCCGCCGACCCGGGCGACGGTGTCGGTATCGCGTACCGAGCCGGTAAGGCGCTTGGCGATGATCTTGAGAACGGTGTCGCCAATTGCGTGTCCGAGCGAGTCATTAATTTGCTTGAAGTTGTCGACATCCACCATGAAGACGGCGACTTTGTTCTTTTCCTGCTCGGCGTGGCGAATGGCCGCCTCGAGTCGCATCTGAAGAAGCTTGCGGTTGGCAAGGCCGGTGAGCTGATCGTGATTCGCCAGGAAGCTGGCCTGATCGGTGACGCGCCGGCGTTCGGTGACATCACGACTGGTAATGGCGATCCCGGTGCCGAGCTTGACCGCGTGGACGTGCAGCCAGGTGGAGCGGATGCGGTCGTCGTCAAGGAAGACCTCGCCGGTATACGGAATGCCGGTGCGGACGACCTCCTGATAGCGGCGGATGAGACCGGAGGAGACGGCGAAGGGGCGGACCTCGGAGAGCGAGCGGCCAAGGAGGGTTTCACGCGGGGAACCGAGGCGGCGCTCGGCCATGGGGTTGATGTAGGCGAAACGGAAGTCGACGATTTTTCCAGATGAGTCCGAAATGCCGGAGAAGAGATACATATCGTCGATGCTGTTTTCAGCGGCGCCGCGAAAGTCGAGCTCTGGGTTATCGGGATCGTAAGCTGCGGAGGCCCGGAGAAGTGACGAATAGATTAAAGGTGAGACCAGAGTGGCTATAACCACGCCGACGATTTGAACCCACGGGCGGTGAGGAATCGAGAAGAATGGAGCAAAGATCAGCTGCAGGCCGAAAAAGACGGCGAAGCTAAGCATGACGCAACAGAGAATCTGCACAGAGCTGAGCTTGGGCCTAGAGTAATTCATCTCTCTTTCCTTGGTAGTCAGATTAGAGCAAATGACGCTGCTGCAAGACATAACACGGAAGAGTAGGAGGCAAATTTTTCCATTTTTTCCCACACCTAGAGCGGAAAGATGACGAACGGATGAGGTTCGCCCTGTTTGTGGAGGACGTGGAGAGCCACGTTGCAGACGCGCACGCCATCCTGAGTGGTGGCCGAGAAGGTTCCTTTGTGAGCGTGGCCGTGGAGGGCAAGCGAGGGTTTGTGGCGGGAGAGGGGCCGTTCGAGCCGTGAACTACCCAGGAATGGGAAGATGGGCTCGGGTTCACCGACGACTGTTTCCCTGATAGGAGCGTAGTGAGTGATGGCGACCTTGATAGGGGTGTGGAGTTGGGCAAGTCCGTAATCAAGTTTGACCATCTCGCGATCGGCGATCTCAACGAAGGTCTTGATGCCACCTTCGCCGAAAGGCATTAGCTCGTAGGGTGAGAATCCGCCGCAGAAGCCCTTGGTTCCGGCGAATCCGACACCATCAACCTCGAAGCAATTTCCATCGAGGAGGTGGATGCCTGCGACACGGAGCATGCCGGCGAGCTCGTCCTGATGTCCGCTTTCGTGATCGTGATTGCCAAGAACCGCGATGACAGGGATGTGGATGTGCTCGAGGATTTTGAGGCAGGCCTGCATCTCGGCGGGCAAGCCGTGATTGGTGAGATCGCCAGCGATGACGAAAGCGTCGGCGAGATCGTTAACGGCTGAGAAGCGGCGAACGTCTTCGTCGTAGTTGCTCGGCTTTAAGTGGATGTCGGCGACGGCCGCTAATCTCATCCGGTGGTTTCCTCTTCTTCCATCTGAATCAGACATGGATGACCGGCGCGATACTCGGTATTGAGATCGCGCTCGCCCCATTCATCCACGTCGATGGCAAACATCTTGGGATCGATGAGTGAGCCGCGAAACGGCGCGTTCTTTCTAGGGTGCATCACCTGACTTTCGAAGAGGCCGGCAAGTTGCTTCCAGACTCGTTCGGGAACCATGTCAGTATGGGCGGGGTGGGCGTAGGCGAAGAGCACGAGGTTCCAGTAGAGGAGGTGCCAATGAGGACCAGTGAGGCGGAGGAGGTGATCCCAGTCGAGCGTGGCAGCGCAGGAGCGGATGAGATGAACGAGGTCGGCGCCGTCGAAGCGCTCGCGGCGGGTGACGAAGAGCTTGGAGACAATCATCTCTTCGGCGGCGAGAATCTTGCAGGGTATTCCGAGGACCTGGCCTGATACGGCGCGGATGATCCAGTTTGGGTCGACCAAAATGCACGCATTGCTGAGGCCGGTGATGAGGTCGACGAAGTACTCTCCGCGTTTTATCTTCGCGAGCCAGACGGAGTCTTCGATACAGGTATGGAAGCCTTGCCGACGAAGATGAGAGAGTGCGAGTGCGGTCTCTTGTGGTGGGAGGAAGAGGTCAACGTCTTTAGTAGTGCGCCAGATCCCGGTGTGTTCGCGGAGGGCGAAGGCTCCTCCGATGGCATACGGTACGCCGGCGCGGTTCATCTCCAGGAGAATGTCGCGGTAGGTCTTTCGGGCATCCTCGGCCCAATTGGGTTCGAAGGAGGAGGTGACGGGCAGCTGTTGTTCTTCCGTCGACATGAAGGGTTTCGACGCTGTCTAGCTGCCGATTGTCGCCTGATGTCCAAATAAGAGTGTTTAGGCGGTGACCTGTAGTTCGGCTTCGGATTTGACTGCTGCTGGTTGGAGAACAGGTGCGAGCCAGTGGCCGGTGTGGGAGGCGGGGTTGGCGGCGATCTCTTCGGGGGTGCCGGTGGCGACGACCTGGCCGCCGCGTGAGCCGCCTTCGGGGCCCATGTCGATGACCCAGTCGGCGGACTTGATGACGTCGAGGTTGTGCTCGATGACGAGGAGGGAGCCGCCGCCTTCGATGAGCTTGCGGAAGGCGGCGAGGAGCTTGGCGACGTCGTCGAAGTGGAGGCCGGTGGTGGGCTCGTCGAGGATGTAGAGGGTGCGGCGTGCGGGCCTTGGCGGCGGCGTCGTTGTGAGCTGCGCGCGGTGGTGGAGCGCGCGGTGGCGAGGTGCGAGGCGAGTTTGACGCGCTGGGCTTCGCCGCCGGAGAGCGTGGTGGCGGATTGGCCGAGACGGACGTAGCCGAGGCCGACCTCGTCGAGGACGTAGAGCTTGTCGACGATCTTCGGGTGGCCGGCGAAGTAGACGAGGGCTTCTTTGACGGTCATGTTGAGGACGTCGTGGATGTTTTTGCCCTTGTACTTGATCTCGAGGATGGAGGCTTTGTAGCGGGTTCCGTTGCACTCTTCGCAGGGAAGCTCGACGTCGGCGAGGAACTGCATCTCGACGGTGACGGTGCCGTCGCCTTCGCAGACATCGCAGCGGCCGCCGGGGACGTTGAAGGAGAAGTGGCCGGCGGTGAGGCCGCGGCGCTTGGCGTCGGGCTGCGCGGCGAAGAGGGCGCGGATGTCGTCGAAGGCCTTGATGTAGGTGACGGGGTTGGAGCGCGGGGTGCGGCCGATGGGGGACTGGTCGACGAGGATGACGTCGTTGAGGTGCTGCGTGCCGGAGAGCTCGCGGTAGAGGTGCGCGGGATCGACGCCGTCGGCGCTGCCTTCCTGTCCGAGCGCCTGCATGAGAGCGCGGTAGAGGACCTGGTGGACGAGCGTGGATTTGCCGCGAGCCGGAGACGCCGGTGACGCAGACGAGCAGGTTGAGGGGGATGTCGACGTCGACGCCGCGGAGGTTGTGGATGCGCGCGCCGGTGAGCTTGAGGTGTTCGCGGCCGGGCTCGCGGCGGTGCTTGGGGACGGGGATGGTGCGCGCGGCCGGAGAGGTATTTGCCGGTGATGGAGTTCGGGTTGTGCGGTGACTTCGGCGACGGTGCCGGAGGCGAGGAGTTGGCCGCCGAGTTCGCCGGCGCCGGGGCCGAGGTCGAGCAGGTGGTCGGCGGCGCGGATGACGTCGGGGTCGTGCTCGACGACGAGGATGGTGTTGCCGAGGTCGCGGAGCTCTTCCATGATGCGGATGAGCTTGGCGGTGTCGCGGGTGTGCAGGCCGATGGAGGGCTCGTCGAGGACGTAGAGCGCGCCGACGAGGCGCGAGCCGAGCGAGGTGGCGAGCTGGATGCGCTGCGATTCGCCGCCGGAGAGCGTGGAGGAGAGGCGGTCGAGGGTGAGGTAGTCGAGGCCGACCTGGTCGAGGAAGTGGATGCGCTGGCGGACCTCTTCGAGGATCTTGCCGGCGATCTCGGTTTGCGAGGGCGAGAGTTGCAGGGTGTCGAAGAAGTCGCGCGCGGCGGTGATGGTGAGGGCGGAGACCTCGCAGATGTTCTTGTCGTTGATCAGGACGGCGCGGGCTTCGGCGCGGAGGCGCTGGCCGCGGCAGTCGGGGCAGGTGGCGTAGCCGCGGTATTTGGAGAGGAAGACGCGGACGTGCAGCTTGTACTTCTTGCGCTCGAGCGCGGCGAAGAAGCCGCGGATGCCGGGAAAGCCGGCGCCGCCTTCTTGGATGAAGTTCTGCTGCTCGGTGGTCGAGGTCGTACCAGGGGACGTTGGTGGGGATGCCGGCGGCTTTGGCGGCGCGGATCATCTCGCCGTGGTGCGGGCGGTACTTGGTCGTGGTCCACGGGGCGATGGCGCCTTCGGCGAGGGTCTTCGACTTGTCGGGGATGATGAGGTTGGGGTCGAAGTCGATGGTGTTGCCGAAGCCCTGGCAGCGTGGGCAGGCGCCGTAGGGGTTGTTGAAGGAGAAGAGGCGCGGCTCGGGCTCGCGGTAGGCGCGGTGGCAGGTGGTGCACTCGAAGGCGGCGGAGAAGCGGAGTGCTGCGGGACTCGCCTTCGCCTTCGCGCGGGACGGTGAGGAACGGATTTCGCCGGACTCGCGGTAGCCGGTCTCGATGGCGTCGACGAGGCGCGAGCGGATGTCGGGCGAGAGGGCGAGGCGGTCGACGAGGACGAAGATGGGTTGCGAGAAGTCGAGTTCGAGGAGGGATTCGGGGTGGAGAACTCGACGATCTTGCCGTTCTTGGAAGAGGCGGTTGTAGCCGCGGCGGCGGAGTTCGGTGAGGCGGTCTTTGAGCGCGTCGGTGAGGTCGAGCACAGGCTCAGGCTTTGCCGTCTTGATGGATTTCTTTGCAGCGGCCTTCTTTGGCTTTGGGTTCGGGTGCGTCGGCGTCTTCGGTGGAGGCCGGACTGCATGGGCTCGAGCTTGAGCTCGGCGCGCTGGATGGGGAAGAGCGCGTAGACGCGAGTGCCTTCGGGCAGGCGAAGAGGATCGAAGTGACGATCTCGTCGACAGTGTCGTGTCTTGACGGTGCCGCCGCAGTGCAGGCAGGTGACGGTGCCGCAGCGCGCGTAGAGGAGGCGGAGGTAGTCGTAGATCTCGGTGGCGGTGGCGACGGTGGAGCGGGGGTTGCGGGTCTGGTTCTTCTGCTTGATGGCGATGGCGGGGGCGAGGCCGTCCATGTGGTCGACGTCGGGCTTTTCGATGCGCTCGAGGAACTGGCGGGCGTAGGCGGAGAGCGACTCGACGTAGCGGCGCTGGCCTTCGGCGTAGACGGTGTCGAAGGCGAGCGAGGATTTGCCTGAGCCGGAGACGCCGGAGACGACGGTGAGGGCGTTGTGCGGGATGTCGACGTCGATGCCCTTGAGGTTGTGGGTGCGGGCTCCGCGGATGGTGATCTGGTTCAGGTTCTGCTCGGGCTTTTGAGTACTCATGGCCAAACTTCTATTTTCAGGCATTAAGCCAAAGAGTGCGAATTAACCCGGGGAGCGTGATTGCAAATGGCTTTGCCCGGTGGGTATAAACGAGTCCCCACGGGAAATCTAGGCCAGTATTCAGGAAAGGAGACGTCATGCGAGATCACAAGATTACAGGCGGTGGTGGCATTCAGCTCCACCTTGTTGAGGCGGGCAACCCAAAGGGACGGCCAATTCTGTTCATCCACGGATTTTCGCAGTGTTGGCTCTCATGGAAACGGCAGCTGAGTTCGGATCTGACCAATGACTTTCGGCTTGTCGCAATGGATATACGCGGGCATGGCCTTTCGGATAAACCTCATGAAGGCTATGCTGACTCGAAGTTATGGGCTGATGACGTTCAGGCGGCTATACAGGCTCTGAAACTTGATCGCCCGATTCTCGTCGGTTGGTCGTACGGGCCACTCGTCATCCTCGACTACATCCGGCATTACGGAGAAGACGGCATTGGAGGGATAAACTTTATCGGTGGCATCACAAAGCTGGGCAGCGACGAAGCGACGTCAGTTCTGGGACCCGAGTTTCTCAGCCTTGTGCCTGGTTTTTTTGCCACGGACGTAGAAGAGATTGTGCGCAGCCTCGATTCGCTCTTGCGCTTGTGCTACGTGCAAGATCTCTCAGCCGAGGACCGATACCTGATGCTGGGGTACAACCTGTCCGTCCCTCCCTACGTTCGTCAGGCTTTGTTCTCTCGCTCTTTCGACAACGACGATCTTCTGCCCCGTATCCGCAAGCCGGTATTGATTACACAGGGCGTTGATGATGCGATTGTCAAACCAATCGCTGTGGATAAGCACAAGGCAGGGTTAGCCCATGCTCAAGTTCACATGATGAATACCGGGCATGCTTCTTTTTGGATTGATGCGGTGGGATTCAATCAACGCCTGCGTGAGTTTTCTGCAAGTTCGTAGACGCGGAGAATCTTCAATCTGTCTTGTGAAGGAGTTCGGACGTAGGTTCGGCTGGCTTTTTGGAATCGTCCTGCATAAGGTCGATGAACGTTTCGAAGAGATGGTTTCGCTTTTCTAGTCTGACACCGGCTCGGGTGATGTAGCGGACGACAATGTCAATGCTGACGCCTGCCGGTCGTAGATTGACGGAAGGCATAGCGCTAAACTGGGGCGATCCTTCTTCGTGCGTGACGCGCTTCCACTCAGCTTCGGCCATCTTGGCATCGGCCTCTGTGGCCTTCACGGTGGCCTGGTAAATCTTCTCGATCAGCGGATGAATTCCAGTTCCAGGTGGAACGCTCACCTTGATCTCGTCCCACATCCACTGGCCAACGGTGGAGAAGTTGAAGTACTTTCCGCGGATTGCGTATCCGTTGAGGAATGAGACCCTTCGCCCGGTTGGGTGGCCATGTGCGGTCCAGTTGCCGGTTTCGAGCAGCCACGTGCGGAAGATTCCGAGTTGGACGACCTCTCCCCCAACTCCGTCGATCTCGACCCAGTCTCTTACCCTGATTCCATTGGGACCCATCAGAACGAACCATCCGCAGAAGGCGAGGATGAAGTCCTGGAAGACGACGGTGAGGCCAGCCGTTGCCAGGCCAAGAATCGTTGGCATCTGCCGGGGAACGCCAAAGACGACCAGCAGAATAAGCAGGAGGCCAACCAGCTGGCTTCCGAGGTTGACGACTGTCTTGAGTGTTTGTCGCTGCCGGTGTTCGTGCAGGAATCTTTCAAGCGCCACCTGGAGAGCCCAGCCTATGAGTATGGTCAGGGCACAGATCGCTGCGATGAAGGCCAATGATTGGAGGAGCAGGTGAATAACGATCTTGCGTTGAATCTCGACCTGCCTGCCCCAGCGACCATACAGCGCAACCAACTGTCGTTGAGTATTAAGGCGATCGCCTAGAACGCCAAGGATGTTCTGCTGGGCCGCCATCTGTTGCAACTGGTCGATTCGTTCAGATCGGGATAGCGCGGCGGTCTTTGTCGCGGCCTTGTCGACGTCTGCATGCATCCTGGCTTGATCGTCCGTCAATGCGGCTACATCGGCGTTGGCCAGCTGCTCGGCTTGCGTGATCAGCTCTTTTCTATGGCGCAACGAACGCAGCGCGGAGATCTGCTCCGCCATGGTGCGATATTGCTCCGCGGAGGCGACTGCGTTTTGTCCTTCGCCGCGAGAGGCGTTATCGCTCTCGTACTTCTTCATGGCGGCTTGACGCGCAGCAAGCTCCTGCTGGATCTTGCTGCGCTGGTCGCCTGTTGCTCGCGAGAGATCTTCGAGAGCGTCGGAGAGCTCATTTTGATCGAGCCCGAGTTGCGCCTTGGCAATTTCGAGATCGCTTGCGGCGGAGGACACGTCTGCGGCGGCTGCACCGGCGGTGAGGGAGGCGATTCGAGCTTGATCAGCCTTGATGTTTTCCTGGAGGCGATTTACTCGTTGCTGCAACTCAAGACCTTTGTCATTGAGTTGAGGCTTTTCGAGGCTCGCCTGCCGGAGTGACTGCGAGAACGCCTGATCGACCTCGTGGTCGGCGAGACGCTCGGCCTCGCGGGCAAGTTCTTTCTCCTCGGTGGACTGGGCTAACGCGGCGACAGTTGCTGCGGTTTGCCAAGGACGTTGATCGACCACACCGTGCGCGACGTAGTCTCCGGTCCAGTTGCCTTTTTTGGCCTGGAGGAAGGGAAGATATTCCATGACACCGCGCGTGAGAAACACGCCGGTGGATGTGATCGCGAGAACGATCAACATGATTCCGATCGAGATTTTGCGAGCCCGATTCATGCGCACCTTTGGGGAGTATGAGAAGCGCGTGACGTTAGTGAACTACTTCGAAAGACTCTAAGTGTGACTGATGTCATTAGCTGTCTTGCGGGATGTCTGTGTCGATGCCCTTGAGGTTGCAGAAGAAAACTTCGCGAATGGTGACGGTTGTGAGGATCTATTAACTGGCTGCCTTATCGTCTGGCTGAGGGCGGAAGATCTCGAAGACAAGCAGGCAGGCTCCGATGACGATTGCAGAGTCGGCTAAGTTGAAGTCGGGCCAGTGGTAGGGGCCGATGTGGACATCGATGAAGTCGATGACGTAGTGGTAGACGATGCGGTCGTAGAGGTTGCCGATGGCTCCGCCGAGGATGAGGGCGAGCGCGACGCAGGTGACGTTAGAGAAGCACGCACAGGAGCGCATCAGCATGATGCCGACGATGACGACTGCAGCGACCGAGAAGAAGATGAGGCCCTTGAGAACGAGATCGGGCGAGGCACTATCGGCGAGGAAGCTGAAGGCGGCGCCGGTGTTGAGCACGTGTGTGATGCGCAGAACGCCGGGGATGAACGATATGAGCGCGGCCCGCGGGCAGGTGGTTGACGATGAACTTCTTCGTGACGTGGTCGAAGATCGCTACAAAGGCCGATAGTGCGATTAAGGACAAGAAGTAGATGTAGCGCGGCTTGCTCCTTGGGCCGTCGCGGCGCGGCTTGGGGTCGAACTCAGTGGGAGGGTACTCGTAACGCTCGGCCATTCGGTGGACTACTCCGTTGAAGATGAGGCGGTGTAGGGAGGATACCCGATGGCGTCGAGCGCGTCGGCGCAGCGAAGGCAGACGGTGGGATAGCGGGCGTCGCTGGCCTACGTCGGTGGTGTAGCTCCAGCAGCGCTCGCATTTGGTACCCACTGCGGCAGAGGTCGTGACGCGGGTCTCGCCGTTGGGATGTTCGATGTGAGCGAGCGATACCTGCGAGACGTTGAAGAGCTCCTTCAGGCTGGGCTCGTAGCGCTGGAGAAGTGACAACGTCGGCTCGCTGGTTTCGAGGTGTACGCGGGCGTCGAGACCTTTGCCGATGAGTTTGGCCTGGCGTGCGGCTTCGAGGGAGATGAGGACCTCGCTCGCGGACGGCGAGCAGCTTCTCCCAGTCATCTAGCAGAGTGCTTGATGTTGCCGGGGACGATCTCGGCGACGTCGGGGAAGAGAGCGAGGTGGACACTGGACTCGCGGTTTGCGACTGCGGGCAGCGACTGCCAGACCTCGTCGGCGGTGAAGCTGAGGATGGGGGCGATGAGGCGGGTGAGGGCTTCGGCGATGCGCCAGAGCGCGGTCTGCGCGCTGCGGCGGGCTGGGTGGTTGGGCGCGAAGGTGTAGAGGCGGTCCTTGAGGACGTCGAGGTAGAGCGCGCTGAGGTCGGAGTTGACGAACTCGTTGAGGGCGTGATAGGCGCGGTGGAACTCGAAGTCGTCGTAGGCCTGGCGGATCTTGGCGTCGAGCTCGGCGGTGCGCGCGAGGATGTACTGGTCGAGCGGCTCCATCTGCGCAGAAGTGCGATCGCGTTGGTCGGCCGGCATCGAAGTCGTGGAGGTTGCTGAGGAGGAAGCGGAAGGTGTTGCGCAGCTTGCGGTAGTTGTCGCTGACGCGCTGCATGAGGTTTTCGCTGGCGGCTACGTCTTCGCGGAAGTCGACGGAGGCGACCCAGAGGCGGACGATCTCGCCGCCGAGGCGCTTGGCGATGTCGACGGGATCGACGCCGTTGCCGAGCGATTTTGAGAAGGCGCGGCCTTGCTCGTCGAGGGTCCAGCCGGAGGTGGCGACCATCTTGTAGGGCGCGTTGTCGCGGACGGCGACGGAGGTGAGGAGCGAGGAGTGGAACCAGCCGCGGTGCTGGTCGCCGCCTTCGGTGTAGAGGTCGGCGGGGCAGTGGAGTTCGGGCTCGAGGTCGAGGACGGCGTGCCAGCTTGCGCCGGACTCGAACCAGACGTCGAGGATGTCCATCTCTTTGCGGAACTCGTTGCTGCCGCAGGAGGCGCAGGTCGTGCCCTTGGGCAGCAGCGTCGGCGGCATCGTGGCTGTACCAGGCGTCGGCGCCTTCTTTGTTGAAGAGGTCGACGATGCTCTTGTTGATCGCTTTGTCGTTGAGCGGGCTCGTGGCACTTCTCGCAGAGGAAGACGGCGATGGGGACGCCCCAGATGCGCTGGCGGGAGATGCACCAGTCGGGGCGGGTGGCGATCATGTTGGAGATGCGCTCCTCGCCCCAGGCGGGTCCCAGACGACGTTGCTTGATCTCGTCGAGGGCGCGCTGGCGGAAGGTGGTGGCGGCTGCCGTCGGGCGCGGTCATCGGGGTTTCCATGCCGATGAACCACTGCTCGGTGGCGCGGAAGATGACGGGGTTGTGGCAGCGCCAGCAGTGCGGGTAGGAGTGCTCGAAGCTGGTGGCGCCGAGGAGCGCGCCTCTTTCCTTGAGCGAGCTCGATGATGACGGGGTTGGCTTTGAAGACGGTGAGGCCTTCGTAGGGCTGGGCAGGCCGCCGCCGAAGCGCTCGGTGTGCAGCTGGCGGCCGGCGTCGTCGACGTACTGGACTTCGGGGAGGTCGTAGCGCTTGCCGGTGGCGAAGTCGTCGGCGCCGTGGGCGGGTGCGGTGTGGACGGCTCCGGTGCCTTGGTCGGCGGTGACGTAGTCGGCGGTGACGCCGAGGATGCTCGCGGTCGAGGAAGGGGTGCTGGAAGGTGACGCGGTCGAGCTGCGTGCCCGTGAAGCGGGCGATCGTCGGTCTTCGAGCGCTCGGTCAGATTGCAGGCCGTGGCGACGTGACTGCGGCGAGCTGCTTCGGCGACGATGTAGACGTTGCCGTCGCGCGTCGTTCGAGGGCGACGTATTCGAGCTCGGGATTGAAGGCGACGGCGAGCGAGGCGGGGAGCGTCCAGGGCGTGGTGGTCCAGATGATGGTGTAGACCGGCTGGCCGGCGAGAGCCGGGTCGATGGCCGCGGGATCGCTGGTGAGCTTGTAGCGGACGTAGACGCTAGGGCGAGGTGTGCTGCTCGTACTCGACTTCGGCTTCGGCGAGGGCGGTGTGGTCGTGGATGCACCAGTAGACGGGCTTGAGGCCTTTGTAGACGAAGCCCTTCTCGAAGAAGTCGTAGAAGGTCTCGACGATGCGGGCCTCGTAGGCGAAGCGACATGGTGAGGTAGGGCTTGTCCCAGCGGCCGAAGACGCCGATGCGCTCGAACTGGGAGCGCTGGAGGTCGACGTACTTCTGCGCGTACTCGCGGCAGGCCGGCGGACGGCGAGGGGGTCCATCTCGAGCTTTTTGCGGCCGAGCTGCTCGTCGACCTTGATCTCGATGGGGAGGCCGTGGCAGTCCCAGCCGGGGACGTAGGGGGCGTCGAAGCCGGCCATGGTTTTGGTCTTGACGACGAAGTCCTTGATGCACTTGTTGAGGGCGTGGCCGAGGTGGATGGCTCCGTTGGCGTAGGGCGGGCCGTCGTGGAGGATGTATTTCGGGGCGCCGGCGCGGGCGGCGCGGATCTGGGCGTAGAGGTCCTGTTGCTGCCACGCGGCGAGGCGAGTGGGCTCGTTGACCGGCAGGTTGGCCTTCATGGCGAAGGCGGTCTGGGGCAGGTTCAGGGTGGACTTCAGGGGCTTGGTCTCGGCCATGGTTTGAGTCGTTTGCGGCTTGGTCTCGGTTACTTCCGGCATTCGTTCCTCTTGGTTCTGTTATCGAAGTGCAGTTTGCGCCAAAGCTCTATTGTAGCTGGCTGTGGAATTGTCGCCGGGTGACCACGGAGATGCAATTTCTGGGTCACGAGACCATTCAGTGGCGGTACGTGCGTCCAATGAGACGAGCAGGAGACGGCGAAAGTTTGTAGAATGTTTCTGGAGCCAGGTAGCCCTGCCTTCGCGGTAAAACATTAGAAAACCGGCGAAAGACCGGAACGTATTGATGAGACAGGCGACGTGCGATTCTCAAGGAAGTCGGCGGTGAGGTTGTGAGACCAGCCGCCACCGAGGCGAAGCAGCATTATGGCGAATACATTGTTGACTACCACCACCGCAGATCGATCCCGAACAGACAGGCCCCGACGCTGCGTCCGGCCGAGGCGCCGCAGCTGAACGAAGAGACCGAAGGGTCGATGTGGACGTCGCTGTTCGCGAATCTGCGCGATGCGTTCAACCAGTAAAGCAAGAGCCGCTGAAGCTGGAATCGAGGCCGGTCGAGAACGATCTGATCATCAAAGAAGAGGGAATCTTCGCCTCTCTGTGGGACAGCATTCGGGATGTCTTCTTTCCGGTAGAAGCTGCCTCCGCTGGTGCTGGAGTCGAAGCCGATTGCGGTCGTCGACCGGATGAGGACGAAGCAGAGACCCGACGGCGACGGCGATCTGCGGTTGCGATTTACGCGTCTGCTGATTCTGCTGATCGCGTGGCTGCTGCAAAGAAGGTTCAGTTTGCGGCGCCGGTGAAGGCGATGCTGGTGACGGAGCTTTCGGTTCCGCCGCAGGCTCCGCCGAAGGCTGGAGAAGATGGGTGGCGGTGGCGGACAGCGTGGACCGACTCCGGTGACGAAGGGTACGCCGCCGAAGTTTGCGGACACAGCAGATCGTGCCGCCGAAGGCAAGCCTCCGCTGCATGGAGCCGAAGATCAAGATCGAGCCGACGATCGAGGTGCAGAAGGACGTGAAGATGGCGAGCAGCATTCCGCAGATTCGGCATTGCCGAATTCGCCGCTGGTGGGAATGTCGATGGGCAATGGATCGGGAACCGGGCTTGGGTCGGGCAATGGCTCGGGGATTGGGCCGGGGTCGGGCGGCAATACGGGCGGTGGACCGAGGCGAATCGGCGGCGGCGTTTCGGCGCCGCATGCTGATCTATCTCGGTTGAGCCGGAGTTCTCTGAAGAGGCTCGCAAGGCGAAGGTCGCCGGGAACGTGCTGGTGAATCTGTGGGTCGATACCAACGGGAATCCGAGCCATGTGCATGTGATTCGCGGCGTCGGTATGGGGCTGGATGAGAAGGCGGTGGAAGCGGTGCGTGCAGTACAAGTTCAAGCCGGCGATGGAGAATGGCAAGCCGGTGCTGGTGGAGTTGAATGTCGAGGTGAACTTCCAGATCTTCTAAAGGCAGTGATTAGTGAGTAGAAGGATGAAGAGGCCTGCCTCTGCGGCAGGCCCTTTCTGTTTGGATCTGGGTGGCATGTTAGGCGGCTCGGTGGTGACGAGCTTGTGTGGGGTGCGATGGTCCGTTGAGGCCGAGATGAGTTTTACGCTCGGCGTCGGATTGCAGGCTGAAGCGATCGACCTGCTGCTCGAGCGTGACGGCGGTGGTGCGGAGCGATTCGATGCCGGCGGCGGTGGTGGCCATCTCGGTGAGGTTGTCGTGGCTGAGGGAGTGGATGGCGTCGAGGCTGGCGACTGGACTGATCGGCTGCGGCGGCCTGCTGCGAGGCGGCGATGGCGATCTGGGTGATCATCGGTCGACGCGCTCGGCCATGCCGATGATGCGTTCGAGCGCTTCGCCGGCCTGGTTGGTGGTGACGACGCCCTGCTGACGGTTCCGGTGCCGCTCTCCATGCTGGCGATGGCGGTGCGGGTGCGGTCCTGAATGCCCTGGATCATGGTTGCGATCTCGCCGGTGGCCTGTGCGGTGATTCGGCGAGGCGGCGGACCTCTCCGGCGACGACGGCGAAGCCGCGGCCCTGGTCGCCGGCGCGTGCGGCTTCGATGGCGGCGTTGAGGGCGAGCAGGTTGGTCTTGCGGGCGATCTCGTCGATGACGGTGACGATCTGCGAGATGCGGCTTGGAGTCGTCGCCGAGCAGGCCGACGGTGGAAGAGGTGTCGCTGACGGCGGTGGCGATGGAGTGCATGGAGCCGAGAACCTGCTTGACGATGTCGCCGCCTTCGCGTGCGGTTTGCGGCGGCGCTGCGTGCGGTCTCTGCGGCGGACTGGGTGTGGCGGGAGACCTCGGCGATGGAGGCGGACATCTCCTGCATGGCGGTGGCGGCCTGCTGGGTCTGCTGGCTCTGCTGGTCGATGCGGCGGTGGATCTGGTCGCTGGCGGTGCGCATGGAGGCGGCGCTGCCGGTGAGCGAGCCTGCGGTGTCGACGACGGTGCCGATGATGCGCGCTGAGGTTGATCTGCATCTTCTGCATCGGCTGTGGCGAGGGTGCCGATCTGATCGTTGCTGTAGAGATGATCGAGTGCGCTGCCGGTGAGGTCGCCGGCGGCGATGGCGTCGGCGCGTTCGGCGACGAGGTCGATGGCATCGGGTGATGCGGCGAGCGAGCAGGACCGAGATGACTCCTCCGATGAGGGCGCCGAGAATGGTTGCGATCCAGAGCGTCCAGAGCGTGGAGCTGTTGGCGTGCTGGAGCTGCGCAATCTCGTCGATTGGCCTGGGTCATCTGCGATTCGCCGAGGTCGCCGGTCATGGCGAAGAGAGATTTTTCGAGCGGAAGAATCTGGTTCTGGAAGGTGTCGTAGGCCTGCGCGGTGCCCTGCGAGGTCTTGGACTCGTTGAGTGTCTCGACCTTTTCTTCGAGCGGCTTCAGGGAGGCGAGGCCTGGCATCGAGTTCGCGAGATGCGCGTGGCGTCGTAGCCGAGGTCGAACTGTGCGGCGTACTGGCGGAGCTTGGCGATGGACTCATCGGCTTGTTGCGAAATACTCCTGGCGGGCGTGGCGGAAGGCGGCGGCTGAGGCGCGGGTCGATGCCGAAGAGCATGTAGGATTCGAGCGCGTGGATGCTGTAGATGATGTGGAGCGGAGGTCGCGCGTGGCTGGCGATGATGGGGATGTGCTGCGTGGTGGCGCTGGAGGAGGCGGTTGGCCTCCTGGATACGCATGGTTGCGGTGTAGGCGCTGAGGAGCATGGCAAGCGATGAGGAGCGCCGGTGCGAGGCCGAGCTTGGATTCAAGTTTCATGAGGGTTCCGTCGCTGGAGTTGATGGTGAGTTGCGGGTGATGAGGCTTAGTTGCCGTCTGAGAAGTTGACGTCGACCTCAGGTCCGGAGGTTCGGAGCTGGGCGCGAAGCGCCAGCGGCTGACTGCGTCCTGGGCGGCGGGGGCGAGCAGGGCGTGGCCGGACTCGACCTTGGTGTCGGAGACCGTAGCCGTCGGGCTGGATGGTGACGATGCACCACGACGTTGCCGCTGACGTGCATGCGGCGAGCGAGTTCGGGGTAGACGGGGGAACCTTGCTGACGACGGCGCGGTGTGCGTTGGCCGCGAAGACTGAGCCGGTGCAGGCTGCGAGAGTACTGAGCGAGAAAGAGACGACGAGCGAGTGACGAGGTATGCTTCCAAAGGGGACCTCCTACAGAGGCTGTATCGGCGGATGTGGGAGGAGCTTTAGCAGGGCATGCCAGGGCGGACGATATGATGGACGGCCATGAGTGAACTAGCTATTCGGCAGGCCGAACTTATCCTCAAGCTCTACGATCTGCGCCGCGAGCCGGTCATGCGCGAGGCACGCTCTTATGTGGGCGGCGAGTTCCTCCCAGCCTCAGCAGACGAACTTGTCAGTATTGTCACCGCCGGTGGAAAGCACGGCAGCTTCGTCCTGCAGGTCTACGGCTATTGGGACATGGTGGCAGCCTTCGTTCACAACGGGGCGCTCGATGCCAAACTGGTTTACGACACCTGCGCCGAGTTGTATTTTCAGTATGCGAAGATTCAGCCCTATCTTGCGGAGTTTCGGCAAAGGATGAATCTTCCCGAGTGGATGATGAGCATCGAACGGCTGGTCGAAGGATCCGAACAGGGACGCAAGCGTCTGGCGACTATGAAGGCGAGCCTTACCGCGATGGCTGCGCGGCAACCTTCCTAAAGCTAAGCGGCTTCAATCGATTGTTCAGTGTGAGGCGAGTGCGGGTGCGACCTCGGCGAAGGTGAGGTTCTCGGCGGGGCTGCCGGTGCGCTGCTTCCAGTCGAGAAAGAGCTTGCCGTAGCTGTCGGTGAGGCAGGTGGCGGGGTCGATGTTGAGCTCGGCAACGGTGCGATCGATCCAGTCGGTGGGGCCTTCGAGCTCGGCGTAGGTGCCGATGGGGGTCTCGTCGAGGACGAGGTGGGCGCGAGGGCTCGGATCGGGGTGTGACCACTCGGTGCGGTACTTTTCGTAGATGAAGGCGGGCTTGTAGCCGAGGTGGATGAAGACATCGGCGAGGGCCTCGCCGTCGGCGACGGTGGTCTCGGTCTCGATGCGGATCTTGTAGCGGGTAGGTGTCGAAGGTGCTGCTGGGATCGGCGAGGCGTTTGTGGGTGAGGATCCAGATGTCGCCGTACCGGCGGATGCGCAGAATCTCGGTGCGGGCGCGGAGGTCGCGTGACGGGTGTGTCGTAGAGCGTGTTGTGCTCGAAGGTGCGCGGGGTGTCGAGGTGGAAGCCGAGGTCACGGAGGCGAGTCTTGAAGGAGGCTGGATCGGAGACGGGGAATTTCAGTTCGATCTCGGCGCTTCGCATGGGAGGAGTATACGGCTACGGTGTCGAGGTTACTTCGATTTTGCGGCTTTCTGTAAACGGTCGCGGATGGCGAGGCCGAGGCCGGCCGCCTCGGGGAGTGGGCAGAGGATGGCGGTCACGTTACCGGCGTCGAGGTCGCGCAGGCCGGCGAAGAGAGTGTGCGCGAGCGTCTCAGGGGAGTGCCAGTCACCCCAGGCGAAGGTAGCGGCATCGGGCGGAGCGTGCCAGCCGGTGGGGAGCATGACCCCGATTTGTTCGTCGTCTGGCGGTGAGTTGAAGTCGCAGGCGGTTGTTGAGTTCAGCGTCGGAGTTGGCGAGGATGAGGCGAGCTCGCGGGGCGTAGTGGCGGATGCCGACGCCGGGAGACGGCAGTGACTGTGGCGTCTCGGCGAGGGAAGCGGAGTGATAGAGGGTGGCGGGGCCGGCGATGGGTTCGAGCATCTCGGCGGTGATGGCGCCGGGGCGGTAGATGAGCATCGGGGTTTGGGTAGGATCGAGGACGGTGGATTCGACGCCGACGGTGGTGGGGCCGCCGTCGAGGATGGCGTCGATGCGGTGGTCGAGGTCTTCGAGGACGTGAGCGGCGGTGGTGGGGCTGGTGCGTCCGAAGCGGTTGGCGCTGGGGGCGGCGATGGGGACGCCGGCTGGCTGGATGAGCGCGGGGCGATGGGGTGGGCGGGCATGCGGACGCCGACGAGGGGGCGCCCGGCGGTGACGGTGTCGGGGATGCTCGCGGTGCGGGGAAGGAGGAGGGTGAGCGGGCCGGGCCAGAAGGCGGCGATGAGGGCTTCGGCACTGCGGGCGGGACGATCGGCGACCTGGTCGAGCATGGCGCGGTCGCTGACGTGGACGATGAGCGGGTCCCAGTGGAGGCGTTCTTTGGCGGCGAAGATGCGGGCGACGGCTTCGGGGTCGAGGGCGTTGGCTCCGAGGCCGTAGACGGTTTCGGTGGGGAAGGCGACGGTGCCGCCGTTGCGGAGGATTTCGGCGGCGCGGGCGATGGCTTCGGGATCGTGGCGTCGAGTTGCTGCGTGTGCGGATTGTGCGCTCGACTCATCGGGCTGAGGTTGCGAGCTGGCCGGCGAAGGCGTCGAGGGAGAGGCGAGCGGAGAAGGTTGCGGCGCATTCCGCTCTGGACCTGGTCGAGGCCGCGGGAGGCGTGTTCGATCCATTGGAAGGTGAGGGCTGTCGGCGAGGCGTTCGAGCTCGGGGCGGAGGTCGGTGTTGCGGACCAGCTCGGGGGTTCCGGAGCTCGAGGAGGAGGAGGTCTTCGAGGAGAAGCGAGAGGGTGCGGAGGAGGGCGGCGGTCTTTTGCTGGCCTTCGGCTCCGGCGCGGTAGGTCTCGGTCATCTTGAAGAGGGCGGTGTGGTCGGGTTCGTGCGGCGGCGCTGGCGGAGGAGGAGGAGGGCGTCGGCGCGGGCGGCGGTGTAGGCGGCGAGGTCGAAGCCGAGGGCTTTGCCTGCGGCTCCCTGGGCGAGGCGGGCGATGAGGGTGCGCTGTTTGGGCGGGACGTCGTGGCGGCGGTCGGCGAGGAGCATCTCGATCTCTTCGACGGGCAGGGCGCCGAGGCGGACGAGTGGCGCAGCGGGAGCGGATGGTGGGGAGGAGTTCGCCGGGGTTTTCGGCGAGGAGGATGAGGTGGACGGTGGCGGGCGGCTCTTCGAGGACCTTGAGGAGGGAGTTGGCGGCCTCTTTCATGAAGCTGGCGGCGGTGAGGATGAAGATCTTGCTTCGGGGCTTCGGCGGGGAGGTAGTGGGCGCGCTGGATGAGGGTGCGGACCTGGCCGAGCTTGATGAGGAGCTGCGGCGGGTCGGGCGGGATGATGAGGACGTCGGGGTGGGGCTGGATGAGGACGCGGGTGTCCTTCTTGTCGGTCTCGCGGAGGTCTTCGCGGGCGGCTACGGCCTTGTCGACCTCATCTTCGAGGTTGGCGGCGGAGGCGATGCGGGTGCAGTTGTGGCAGACACCGCAGAAGCCGGCGAGGGACTGGCCGTTGGACCAGAGGTCGCGGGGCTGGCGCTCGCACTCGACCGCCATGGCGAGCATGAGGGCGAGGGTGTATTTGCCGGCTCCGGCGGGGCCGGCGAGGATGAGCGAGTGGGGCAGGCGGCCGGCGGCGATGGCGGTGCGGAGGTGCTCGACGGCGGCGGTGTTGCCGAGGAAGTCGTTGAAGGTGGCCGGGGCGACGATCGCGGTTTCCGTACTCATCGATTCTGCCCCTCCCCCATATCCTTTTGCGCAAAATCTTCAAACTATAGAACTTAGATCTGGATCAGCATTCCAGCGATCAGTTGCAGAGTATCGACTGGCCGAACAGGATTTTGCTCTACTGTTTCTATTTTAGTGGATGGAGCGAAATAGATCGGCACTTTTGGGGCTCCGGTGGGGGATGGCGCAAGTTTCGTGAAATGAGTGAAGTGCCATGCTTTGCTGAACTGAATGATGATGTTCGGGGGCTTGACACGATTTCGCGCAGGGGATGCGCTAGAGCGGCTGGAGTCCGAGGGCGTTGAGTGCGGTCTGGATGTTGAGGGCGTCAGCGCGGCGCGGAGTTGCGTGGCCGCGATGGAGAGCGATGGGCGCGCGAGTATCCTGTTCGACCCAGAGGGAACCGGAATCACCGGCTGCGGAGAGGACGTAGGCGGGATCGAAGGCAGCATCGGCTTCGATGCGGATGGTGGTGCCGTTGATCTGCGTGATGAGACCTTCTGTGACGCCGGTGGCGTATCCGGATTTGACGACGCGCATGCCGATGGAGGGAGGCTTTGGCGCGATGAGGAGGCCAAGGCCGAGCTGGATGTTATTCGCCTCGATGTGTGGGTCGAGGAGGGCGGCTGCACAGTCAAGAGTGGGGTCAGCTTTTGCGGAGCGTGTTGAGGCGATGCGAAAGGGCGCAAAGCTCGCCGCGGGCTGGAAGATGGGTTCGTCGATGGTGTAGGCCGAGAGGTCGGAGTTGCAGAGGACGTGATATGCGCTGATGAGCCACGTGTTGTTAGCCGCGTCGCGCCCCATGTAGCCGAGTGTGCCGGGCTCGTTGATGCGCGCGTTCATGATGCTGACGCCGCAAAGGAGCGGGCGGTATTGTAGGTCTGCGTTGTTCATGGCCACATGGGGGATTTGTTCTTTTTGAGCTGGATGCGCTGGGCTGCGGTGAGGTCGGGCATGAAGGTGAGGCCGGTGTGCAGCTCGATCCAGTCGACGGACTGGATGTACTGCTCGAGGTGGTAGGGAGACTTGTAGGTTTTTACGTTTGGCATGACGAAGGCGATGGACTTCCAGTCGCCGGTGGCTTTGTCTTTGACGATGACGATCTTGTAGAAGTGGGTGGGAACTGCGACGGCGTCGACGCCAATGGTGTCGTAGAGGATGGTTCCGTCGGCGGTGGCGGGGTTGTCTTCCTTGGGGTCGTAGAAGACGGGGCCGGTGAAGATCCATGCCTCGGAGTTCTGGGTGACCCAGTTTCGGGCGAGGGTCTCGAGGCTCTTCCAGGCATTGCGGTTGAACTGAGGAAGCTGCGGGGCCATGTTGGACATGTAAAAAGTCTGGTCCTGCAGGAGCTGGTTCTGGCCCTGATCGGCGGCGGGCTCCTGATGGCCTTTGTCGTAGCCGGAGTGGGCGTAGTCGGCGGGTGTGGATTTGGGGCCGCGGAGGTCGGGATCGGCTTTGAAGCGATCGGATCGCTCGGCGTCGGAGCCGAGCTGAGTTTTTTTGACATGCTCGCAGACCCAGAAGGGGATCTTGTCGAGAGAGCTGTGTTCGAGGACGTAGCCGTTTCGGAAGATGTACTCAGAGGGGCCGAGGATGTTGTCGTTCTTGGTGGGCATACCCATAAAGCAGAGGTTGGCTACCTGCTGTTGTTGCGTAGCGGTAAGGCCGGCCTCGCGCGAGACGTGGGCGGTGACGACGGCGGGGCGGGTGTGCAGCTGCTGGTGAGTGGCGCAGCCGGAGAGGAAGGCTAAAAGGCAAATTGGAGCAAGGAAAGCACGTCTCATCGAATGTCGCTCCAGAAGAAGGATTCTTTATAGCGCGGCGATGATAGGAATGCTATGGATTTTAGACGGCACATCGCTATCGCGTAAGAATAGTGGCATGGATGCGGTGCGGATGGACAAGTGGCTTTGGGCGGCGAGGTTCTTCAAGACGCGAGCGCTGGCGTCGAAGGCGTGCGAACTTGGGCGGATCGACTGGAAGAAGGGCGAGATCGCCTCCACCCCAGCGAACAAGTTCGCTGGGGACCCCGGTACATGGCAACCAGCCAAGGCCGCGCGAGAGGTTCACGTGGCGGACATGCTGAAGGTGAAGAACGACTCCGGCGAGTTTGTGATTGAGGTGCTGGGTTTGAGCGGTGTGAGAGGCTCTGCGACGGTGGCGCAGGGGCTTTATCGCGAGACGGACGAGAGCAAGGCGGCTCGGGCTGCGGTGGTAGAGGCGAAGAAGGCGATTCCGATCTACGAGTCCACGTGGGAGAGCGGGCGGCCGACGAAGAGGGACCGAAGGGTGATGACGAAGCTGCGGGGGCGGTAGGTTCTGTTGCCTCGGTGGGTTCGTTATGACCCGTTTGGGGGATAGCCGCTGGAAGCAAACGGCGGGAAGATTGCGACATGATATTCACGCGTCTCGCTCGGACGTACTTTGTCGCATTAGTCGCGGCATCCGCGCTCACTGCGAACGCGGAGCGCAGCGTGCGGTGGGCGGCAGGTGGGACGCCCCACCCGGTCTTTCGGCTGAAGGCGGAGTCTCGAAGGCAAAGTGAGAACCGTGACGAGCAGGTGGTCTCGGAGAGCCTGCGAAGCGACGTGGCGCAGCACCCGGACGAGTTTGTGGTCTTCGAGACGAGAACGGCTGCGGAGCGGTTCCTGCGGGAGCACACGCCTGATTCGAGCAGGGAGACAGAGCCCACAATGGTGGCGCGGGGCATCCTGGGATACTGGCGCGGAAGGACACTCGTGGTGGTTCCTCCGTTGCCGAGTGGGCCGATTCTTTAGCGGTCAGGCGATCAGGACTCAAAGCGCGAAATAGTGAAGAATGTTTAGCGGACGGTGCGCCTTAATGTGGAGGGCTCCGTCTATCAGGTCATGATCTTCAACCGGTTGAGCAGACTGTTGGTAGCGGTGGTGTGTCTGGCGGTCTGCGGCTTTGGCCAGACGAAGGTGCCTGAGACGCAGGCGGGCAGGACGCTTCAGGCGTGGCTGGATGCCTTCAACAGCGGTGATCGCGCCAAGATTGAAGCCTATGTGAAGACGATCGATCAAAGAACTCTGTGGATGGAATGATGTCTTTCCGTCAGCAGACAGGCGGCTTTGATCTGCTCGTGGATTGAGAGCAGCGAGCCGCTGCATGTACGGTTCCGGGTGAAGGAGAAGGGTGGGCCGACGACCGCGCTTGGGGAACCTGATTGTGAAGGATGGACAGCCCGCCACGGTGGAGTCGTTTGGCGCTGCGCGCGCTGCCGCCGGGAGCGGTGGTGGAGAATGTGACTCTGGACGCGGCTCTGCGAAAGAAGGTGATCGACGGCGTCGCGGAGAATTTGAAGGAGTCATACATTGACGCAGACCTTGCGAAGCAGATGGCTGATGCGATGAAGGCGCATGCGGCGAAGGGCGAGTACAACTCGATTACAGATGGCGATGTGTTTGCGGAGCGGCTGACGACGGACCTGCGGGCGGTGAGCCATGACAAACATCTGGGGGTGAACTTCAATCCGTTCAAGGCGCCGCCGCGCAAAGAAGGACCGCCGAGCCCGGAGGAGGATGGCGCGGTTTCATTCAGCAGATGGACCGCATGAACTGCATGTTCAAGAAGGTCGAGATTCTGCCGAACAATATTGGCTATATCAAGTTCGATGGATTTATGGACGCCGGGTACTGCGGGCCGACAGTGGTGGCGGCGATGGGGTTTGTTGCGCATACGGATGCGCTGATCTTTGACATACGCGAGAACGGCGGCGGGCAGCCGGCGATGGTGACGATGATTGCCAGCTATCTGTTCGATAAGCCGACACACCTGATCGACATCTACAACCGGAAGGAAGACAAGACGACAGCAGAACTGGACGCTGGCGTATCTGCCGGGGCAGAGGATGACGACGCAGCCGGTGTACGTGCTGACGGCGAAGAGGACGTTCTCGGGAGCGGAGGAGTTTGCGTTCGATCTGAAGAACCAGAAGCGCGCGACGATTGTGGGGGAGACGACGGGCGGGGGGGCGCATCCGGTATCGGGGCACACGGTGGCGGATTATTTCAATGTGGGGGTTCCGTTTGCGAAGTCGCTGGACCCGGTGACGAAGACGAACTGGGAGGGGACGGGAGTGGAACCGGATGTGAAGGTCGCTGCCGAGGATGCGCTGGAGACTGCGCAGAAGCTGGCGCTCGAGAAGATTCGGGCGAAGGGCGAGGGTAAGTAGAACGGCGCGATGATCTCGCGGGACAGGTGTGCTGATGAGAAGACTGGTTGCCGTGATTGTTTTGATGAGTGCGTGGAATACGCGTGACGGGTTGGCTCAGGGTGTCTCGCCTGAGGTGCAGCGCCACATCGACAAGGTAACGTCGTGCGTGCACGAGGCGGTGATGTCTGAGGGCGAGCCGTGCGTCGGGCTGGAGCACGCATGGCGCAGTATCATGTTCCGGGTGTGAGCATTGCTGTAATTCACAACGGAAAGATTGAGTGGGCGCAGGGGTTTGGGGTTGCGAAGGTGGGTGGTCCGGCGGTGACGGCGGAGACGATGTTTCAGGCTGGGTCGATCAGCAAGCCGGTGGCGGCGATGGCTGCTTTGAAGCTGGTGGAGCAGAAGAAGCTGTCGCTGGACGCGGACGTGAATACGGAGCTGAAGGAGTGGAAGCTGCCCGACGAGCGAGGCTGCCAAGGGCAAGACAGTGACTCTGCGCGAGCTGCTGACGCATACGGGAGGAACGACGGTGCATGGCTTTCCGGGCTATGCGCAGGGTGAGACGGTTGCCACGCTGGTGCAGGTGCTGAATGGAGAGAAGCCGGCGAATACTCCGGCGATCCGGATTGAGGCGGAGCCGGGGACGAAGTGGAACTACTCGGGTGGCGGATTCACGATCATGCAGACGATGGTGGTGGACGTGACCGAGCGAGACGTTTCCGAAGGTGCTGCATGACTGGTGCTGGCGCCGATCGGGATGAGTCACAGCACGTACGAACAGCCGCGTCCGGGGACGATGGGGCCTGCGGCGGTGCCGTATAACGCGGACGGAACGCCAGTGACGGGCGGAGCGCATACGTATCCGGAGATGGCGGCGGCGGGCTGTGGACGACGGCGACGGATCTGGGGAAGTACATCATTGAGAATCAGCAGTCGCTGCAAGGGAAAGGCGAATCATGTGTTGAGCGAGGCGATGACGAAGGAGATGATGACGGCGGGTATGGGAGGTTGGGGCCTTGGTGTGCAGATTGGTGGGAAGGCTGGGGATCAGTACTTCCAGCATGGCGGGGTGAACGCGGGGTTCGAGGCGCTGTTTGTGGGATATGAGAATCACGGCGACGGTGCGGTGATAATGACGAACGCGCAGGGAGGCTCGCGGCTTGCGGATGCGCTGATGAAGAGCATTGCAGCGGAGTATGGGTGGCCGGATTTCAAGACGGTGGTGCGGAGTGAGGTGAAGGTTGCACCGAGCGTTCTGGCACAGTATGTGGGGACCTATGAGCTGCTGCCGAGGTTCAGCCTGACCTTCACGATGGAGGGTGATGCGATGTATGCGCAGTCGAACCCTAACGACAAGATGCGGGTGTATGCCGAGTCGGAGACGAAGGTATTTCCGAAGGCGATGAATGCGGAGATCGAATTTGTGAAGGACGACAAGGGCCAGGTTACAGGCCTGGTGCTGCACCAGGGCAGCCGCGATTTGAAGGGTGTGAAGAAGTAATCGCGGCCTGACTATGCGGCGGCGATCTTCTGGGTGAGGTCGTCCTGCTCCTTGCGGGATTCGGCGCCGATGGTGAAGGCGTCGAGGACTCCGGTGGAGAGGGCGTAACGGATGGCTTCGGAGGGCCGGTCGCGGAGGTCGCCCTGGCCGAGGATCTTCATGCCGATGATGCCCTTGCCGTCGGCGCGCATCTGCTTGATGACCTTGATGACGGTGTCGGGGTCGGCGTCCATGTGGGAGCCGATGGGGTTGAGGCGGACGAGGTCGACGTCGACCCAGGGCGATGCGGCGGCGGCGCGCAGGGCTTCGATGGAGTGGCAGGAGACACCGTGGGCGCGGATGGTGCCCTTTTGCTTGGCTTCGCTGAGCACGTCCATGACGCCGCGGTAGCGGGTGGTCCAGTCGCCTTCGGTGACGCAGTGGACGAGGACGATGTCGATGCATGTCGGTGCCGAGCTCGCGGCGGTAGCGGTCGAGGTCGCGGCGCATGCCTGCGGCATCGCGAGTGTCGGACTTGGTCATGATGACGACCTTGTCGCGAGGAAGCTGCTTGACGGCGGCGGCGACGTTGGGGTGCGAGCCGTAGGAGTCGGCGGTGTCGAAGAAGCGGAGGCCGTTGTCGTGGTAGCCGTCGAGGAGGAGGCGGGTGAAGGGATTGGTGCCGAGGCGGGTCTGGTTGGAGCCACCGCCGAAGCCGACGGTGCCGGTTCCCATGGCGAGGCGCGAGGTGCGGATGCCGGTCTTGCCGAGGACGACTTCGTCGTGTGCGCTGACTTTCTTGGGAAGGGATTGCATGGCGAGCGTGGCGGCGGGGGAGTTGGATGCGAGCCAGGCGGCTCCCAGGCCTTTGGCGGAGCGGCGGAGAAAGTCTCTTCTCAGCATGCAGGGCACCTCACTTGGGAGCTAGGATACGCCGGTGTGCTGGAAGGAGTGGCTACGCAGTAGATGAATTTTCAAAGGACGCTGGTGACGAGTGGCGGCGCGAGAGATGATTTCTCGCGCCGATTCCTGCGTGGCGCGACTGACGAATGCAGCGGATTCTTCGTCTTCGCTCAGAATGACAGCATAAGAAACCGGTCGATGATTCTATTGCGGGATCGTTGGTAGTTGTTTGGAGATGTTTACGGCTGCGGCGGAGCAGGCGGGATGTCCCCAGCCTGAGGCGCTGACGCCGATCTGGACGCCGGACGCGTTGGTGATGTCGTAGACGATGTTGTCGGGACGGGTGGCGTCGCCGCTGACACCTGCGGGGACGTAGTCGAGTTTGAGGGTGTGGCGGGTGCGCCAGGCGATGTTGTGGTCGGCGCAGGAGGAGTCGCCGGAGACGCCCAGGGCTCCGATGAGTTCCTTCTTCGCGTTATAGAGAGCGAGGCCGCCGCCGAAGACGTTGACGCCGCCGATCTTGCCGCCGACCATGGGGTCGTCGTTCTGGCCGTAGTCACGTGAGTCGCCGCGATAGGCAACGTCAGTGCTGACGGGGTTGCTGTGCTGGAGGCCGAAGAGCGAGCCTCCTGGCTGGGTGGCGGTGTAGAGGTTGGCGGTGGAGAGAGCGAGGGCAGGAAGGCTGAAGGCGTTGGCGGTGTTTGCTTTTTGTGCGGAGATGACGCGGCTGCCGGGCCACTGGTCTCCGCGGTCTTTGCCGGTAAAGGCGACGGCGCAGACGACTCCGTCGCGATTGACGACGGTGGCCCACATGTCGAGGTTGAAGCCGCCGTTCATCTGCAGGCGTGCGGCAGTGAGTGCGGCCCGGAGTGCGCTGTAAGAGGGTAGCTGGTTGCAGGAGGAGCGGTCGTCGTTGTGGTTGTTGTTGGCAGCGGCTGCGCCGGTGGCCTGACTGGCCAAAAGAATCGCGGCCAGGGTGGAAGAGGAGATAGCGAGGGACTTCGAATTGTGCATGTAGCAGTCCTTTCCTTGCGAACGGAACGCATTAGCGCGTCCGGCTGGATGAAGGGCCCGTGTGCGCGAAACGTTACCACAAGCCGTGGCAGGCGTGATACTCAGGAAGGAAAGATGCATCGAACGTGGAGGAGAGTTTGATATGCAACTGAAGAGCGCGAGCTTTCGTGATGGAGGGCCGATCCCGGGGGAGTTTTGTTTTGCGGTGATTGACCCGGTGAGCCATGTGGCATTGAGCAAGAACCAGAACCCGCAGTTGAGCTGGGTGGACGCCGCCAGAGGGAACGGAATCATTTGCGCTGGTGGTGCACGATCCCGATGTGCCGAGCAAGGGCGACGATGTGAACAAGGAGGGCAGGGAGGTTCCGGCGGAGCTGCCGCGGGTGAACTTCTATCACTGGCTGCTCTGGGATATTCCGGCGAAGGTGCGGGAGATTGCGCCAGGAAGCCAGAGCGACGGCGTAACTCCGCATGGCAAGCGCGGTCCGGCGGCGACGGACGGGATGCGCCATGGCATCAACAGCTATACAGGTTGGTTTGCCAGCGATCCGGAGATGGAGGGTGACTACTACGGGTACGACGGGCCGTGTCCTCCATGGAACGATTCCATCGTGCACCACTACATCTTTACCGTGTATGCGCTGGATGTGAGCGAACTGGAGGTGGACGGAGAAGCGACGCCGGAGAATGTGCTGGCGGCGCTTGAGGGCCACGTGCTGGCTGAGGCGAAGATTACGGGGCTGTATTCGCTGAATCCTGCCGTCAGGGTGTAGGTTCTGAGAGAAAAAGCGGGCTCCGGCAAGTTGCCGGAGCCGTTTTATTTGCCACCTAAACAGTTACAGCTCTCTACTGCGAGAGTGCGCCTTCGGTGAGGACGGCGAAGAAGGAGTGGCCGAAGACGGTGGGATGCCTGTCGTCCCAGAAGAGGGTGTGGTCGGGGTCCGCACATGGTGGATGGACGCCGTCGAAACATGGAGTGGTGATGTTGGTGAAGCCAAAGTGGGTAGCATCGGCGACGATGGACTGGAAGAGGCTATAGACATCGAGGCGGCGAATGCGCATGCCCTGCAGCAGTTGTTCGACAAAGAGCAGATTGTCGAGCGACTTGTTGGCTGCGAGCGTAGCCTGACGGGCAAATGCAGCCTGGGCCTGCGCGGCGGGAATAATTCTGATGTCAAAGAGATTGGGAATAAGAAAATTTCTTGCCCCGGCTTGTCGAAGCTGAAGTTCGCTGACGGAGATTGCGAGAGCGATCTGGAATCCGAGCTGTTGCGGATTTCCGGCACCGTTGGCATCGATGATGTCGTTGCCGCCGCCCAGGATGATGTAGAGGGCCCTGGGATCAGCTTTGCCGCCGTGCTGGCTGAGGTAGAGTCCGACTTGCTGCGGAACGCTGGGGATGGTTCCCTGCGGAGTGGAAACCGGACCTGTGGCATGTGCACCGCCGACGCAGTAGTCAGTGCCACCCGCGAGTGAGGGAATCATGGGCAAGCTGCGCGCACTGGCGACATGGTCGACCCAGATCGGGCCATTGGAGAATCGTCCGTTGAAGTAAGGAGGCGAGGGAGGCGTGGTTCCACCTGTGGCGATGAAGATATTGCCGACATCGCAGTAGCTGTCGCCGAAGACATAGATGGCAGAGTAGGCGGGAGTAGTGGCGTTCGCCGCGATGGGTTGGAAGACAAGAAGAAGAACGATGGTGACGACGCATGAAAGAGATCGGATCGACATGCGGAACTCTCCTGGGTGGGATTGGTTTTCCGGGCCGAATGCTGGATCGATGGGGACGTTCAGATGCCGAAAGAAGCAGCATATGTGAGCGAGACGGAACGTTAGCAACGGTAGTAGAGGGTGTCAATGAGAAAAGCGGGGATTCATCCAGTGTTTATCGAGGGGAGAGGCGCATCATCATGGGGTCGCGAGGGCGGAGGGTGATCTTGGCCTGCGGGACTGGTGGAGCGGAGCCGAGATAGGTCATGCGCCAGCGCTGAGGCGATGGTGGCGATGGCGAGGACGCCTTCCATCCAGGCGAAGCTTTCGCCGATGCACTGGCGTGAGCCGGCGCCGAAGGGGAAGTAGGTGAAGCGCGGGCGCGCGGCCTTGGCTTCGGGGGTGAAGCGGTCGGGATCGAAGCGGAGAGGGTCGGGATAGAACTCGGGCGTGCGGCTGATGATGTACTGGCTGAAGAAGAAGTGCGCGCCGGGAGGGATGTCGGTATGGGCCGAGGGTGACGGGCTGGGTGGACATGCGGCCCATGGCCCAGGCGGGCGGGTAGAGGCGCATGGATTCGGCGAAGACTTGTTCGGTGTAGCGGAGGTTTGGGTAGTCGGCGAGGGTGGGTAGGCGGTGGGTCTCGCCTGTGGCGAGGACGGTGTCGAGTTCGGCGTGGAGTTTGGCTTCGGCTTCGGGGTTTTGGGAGAGGAGGTACCAGGTCCAGGTGAGGGCGTTGGCTGACGGTTTCGTAGCCGGCGAGGAAGATGGTGAGGACTTCGTCGCGGACCTGGTCGTCGGACAGTGCCGGAGTTCCGATCTTCGTCGCTGCGAGGCGGATGAGCATGGAGAGGAGGTCGCCTCGATCTGGGCGGTGTCGCGTTGCGAGGCGAATCTGCGCGGCGTTCGGCGATCAGGCGGTTGACGACGGCGTCGAGGCGGGCTTTGGAGCGGCGGAATTTGACGATGCCGGGGATGGGGAGATGGAGGAAGTTTTCCATGCGCGGGAAGGCGACGAGGAAGTTGTAGAGGCCCATGATGGTGTTGACTTCGTCGTTGATGCGGCGGATGTCGTCGGTGACCTCGGTGTCGAAGAGGGTGCGGGCGACGATCTCGAGCGAGAGGGCCATCATGGCGGCGGCGATGTCGATGGTCTGGCCGGGCCTGCCACTGTCGCGGAGTGGTGTTGCGGCGCTGGAGACGATCTCGTCGGCGTAGGCGGCGATGCGCTGGCGGTGGAAGGCGGGGGCGACGATGCGGCGCTGGCGGATGTGGATGGGATCGTCGGAGGTGATGAGGCCTTCGCCGAGGAGGATCTTCATGCGGCGGACGGTGCGCTCTTTGACGAAGGAGGACGCCTGCGTGACGAGGATCTCGCGGATGTAGTCGGGGTCGTTGATGAAGATGATGGGCGTGCCCATGAAGCGGTAGTGGGCGATGTGTGCCGTAGGTGCGGTGGAGATACTCGAAGAGGCGGATGGGCTCGCCGAGCTTGACCCAGGGCTTGAGGGCGTAGAAGGGCAGCGAGTGAGGGAGGCCCGGGGGGCAGGTTCCAGTCGCTGCTGCTCATTTTGCGGTTAGATGACATGGAGCGGGGATGCGGGCGGCGACAATCTCGCGGATGCGTATGTCTGCGATCTCGTTCGATGCTGGCATCGTCGCGAATAGGCGACGACGCGTTGAGGCTCGCGGGCGGCGATGGTCTCGTAGGCGTGTGTAGATGCGGCGGTAGAAGTCGTCGTCCTCGCGCTCGAAGCGGTTTTCGTCGGTGCCTTTCTGTCTGCACGTTGCGCTGGTTGCGGCGGCGGGCGCGGTGCAGGGAGGATTCGAGGGAGGGAAGCAGGAGCAGGGTGAGGTCGGGCTGGAGGTTGTCGCAGACGGCGCGGTGCATGGCGAGGATGCGTTCGGAGCCGAGCTGGCGGCCGGCGCCCTGGTAGGCCTCGGAGGAGTCGGTGTAGCGGTCGCAGAGGACGATGGAGCCGGCGGCGAGCGCGGGGTGGATGATCTCGGCGATGGACTGGGCGCGGTCGGCGAACATGAGTGCCATCTCGGCGAGCGGGGCGATGGGGCCGAGGGTGGCTTCGGAGCGCGAGTCGAGGAGGATGGAGCGGATGCGGTCGCCGAGGGCGGTGCCGCCGGGCTGGCGGAGGGTGACGACGTTGTGGCCTTCGGCTTCGAGCCATGCGGCGAGGCGGCGGAGCTGGGTGGTCTTGCCGGAGCCGTCGAGGCCCTCGAAGGTGATGAAGTAACCGCGCGGCATGAGTCAAGCTTATCGCAGAGAAGAGAGCCGCTCACTTGTTGTTCAACACTGTGAGCGGCTCTGGTTGTAAGCAGGTTGTGGGCTAAGAGCGCCGAATTCGTTCCAGTTGGACTTCGTTATAGCGCTCGCCTGCGATGTCTTCCTGGGGAATTGCTGCCTCGAGTTCGGCGACCTCGGAGGGAGTTAGCTTGATGTCGGCTGCTGCTGCGTTTTCTTCGAGGTATTTGCGGCGCTTGGTTCCGGGGATGGGCGCGAGGTCGTCGCCTTTGGCGAAGACCCAGGCCAGAGCAAGCTGGCCGGGTTTTACGCCACGACGGTTTGCTATGGCGGTGACGCGATCGACGAGGACCTGATTCTTGTCGAAGTTATCGCCGGCGAAGCGTGGGTAGCGTTCTGCGCGGAAGTCTCCTGCGCCGAGGTCGGACTTGCTCTTGATGGCTCCGGTGAGGAAGCCGCGGCCGAGCGGGGAGTAGGGAACGAAGCCGATGCCTAGTTCGCGGACGGTGGGCAGGATCTCGGCTTCAACGTGGCGCTCCCAAAGGGAGTACTCGGTTTGAAGCGCGGTGATGGGGTGGACCTTGTGGGCGCGGCGGATGGTTGCGGGCGAGGCCTCGGAGAGTCCGAGGTACTTCACCTTGCCGGCCTTGACGAGTTCGGCCATGGCTCCGACCGTGTCCTCGATGGGCACCTCGGGATCGACGCGATGCTGGTAGTAGAGGTCGATGTAGTCGACGCCGAGGCGCTTAAGGGAGGCATCGCAGGCCTCGTGGACGTACTCGGGTTTGCCGGAGATGATCCAGTAAGTGGGGTCGTCCTTCTTGCGGATGTTGGCGAACTTGGTGGCGAGGAAGACCTCGTCGCGGCGGGGCTTGATGGTCTTACCGACCAGCTCTTCGTTATCGCCGATGCCGTAGGTGTCGGCGGTGTCGAGGAAGTTGATGCCGAGATCGAGTGCGCGGAGGATCGTTGCCGCTGACTCCTCGTCGTTACGCGGACCGTAGAACTCGCTCATACCCATGCAGCCAAGTCCCTCGCGGGAGACGACTGCGCCTTGTGAACCAAGCTTGATCTTTTGCATGCTCATGGCAGTTTAGATGGAACAAGCGTGTGGATTGTTTCCGCTTGGCGCGTTCTGCCTATAGTTTGGCGTGATGTGCCTAGTGGATGATTGTGCTGTTCTGCCACTGTACATCGTTGGGGGCGATGGTGATGGTCAGTGCGCCTTCGGCTCCTTCTTTGAGGAACGGCCCTTCGAAGGTCTTTTCGTTGTGGACGGAGTCGGTGTAGATGAGCTTCATCTTGCCTTCGCCGAGAACCTTGAAGCGGTAGTGAAAGTCGGCACCCGGAGCGAGGGACTGCGTTCCAAAGCTGGCGCTGGGGTAGTCGACCTCGATGAGCTGGATGGCCTGTGGGGTGCGGTTCTGAACGGTGGCGGTGACAAAGGCGGAACGGCAGCCGGAGAGGACGAGCACGGGAAGCAGCGCAAGAGCGCAGAGGAGACGCATACGGTTCTAAGGGTAGCAGTTGGGGCGGTTCGATCAGGCGTAGAGGGAGGGAGTGCGCTCGATGATGCGGGCTGTGAGGACGACGCCGGAGCGGTTGTCGTGGAGAGTGATGGGAAAGGCGAGAACGCTCCAGGTGATGTTGTGTTCGCCGGCTTTGGGCAGGGCGAGCAGGCCGCGGCGGGTGCGGTCGATGTAGGTCTCGCGGGTGAGGGCGACGGCGCGCAGGACCTCTCGCCAGTCGCGCATCAGGGTAGGCATCTCGTCGAAGACGCAGCGGCCGGGGAACCAGTCGCGGGTCTGGCCGAGATAGTCGGCGGCGGCATCGTTGCAGTGCATCCAGACGCCGCGGTCGTCGAAGATCTGGACCAGGACGTCGGAGCCGAGGGCGAGGGAGATGCGGGAGTAGAAGAAGTCGCGCGCATCGACGACGACAGGGGAGCCGCGGCGCTTGGCCTCAAGCGAGCTGAGTGCGGAGAGCAGGTCGTCGATGGAGCTGTAGCCCTTCAGCAGGTGCATGTCCTCGGAGCCCCCGAAGTGGCGCTCAAGCGTTGCAGAGAGGATGATGATTGGGACGTGGGGGCGGCGGCGACGGAGGTGCGCGGCGACCTCGGTTCCGAACTGCCCGGAGCCGAGGTGGTAGTCGAGCACCGCGATGTCGATGTTGTTGAAGACTTCGGTGGCTTCTTCGATGGTCGAGGCGGGGATGCAATGGTAGCCGTGCTGACGGAGGATGGCGGTGCGGAGGTGGAGGTTCGCAGGCTCGTCGTCGAGCAGCAGCACGCGAACAGTTGGTGCGCTTGTGGACACACCCCCGCCGATGTCTGGTGGCTCGACCATTATTAGGCATTTGGATGCAGCGGAAGTGCAAATCGTTAGCTTCCCCGGAAAGCCTATTTTTGCACTGTTATAACGAGGTTATTTGGAGGATGACTTTAGGCCTCGAAGAAGTTCGGGCAGCCGATTGACGAGGGCGACCGAGCGGAGCCATTGGCGGTTGTCGATGGCAGGGTAGCCGCTGACGACCTTGCCGGGTTCGACGTCACCGGGGATGCCGCTTTGGGCGGTGGCGATGGCTCCGTCGCCGACGGTGCAGTGGCCGGCGACTCCGACCTGACCGGCCAGGATGACAGATTTGCCGACAGTGGTGGAGCCGGCAAGGCCGACCTGGGCGCAGAGCAGAGTGTTTCTGCCAACGGTCGAGCCGTGGCCGACCTGGACGAGATTGTCGATTTTGGCGCCGGACGCCGATGCGGGTTTCGCCGATGGAGGCGCGGTCGATGCAGGCGTTGGCCTGGACTTCGACGCGAGTCCTCGAGGATGGCTGGGCCGGACTGGAGGATCTTGTACCAGCTTCCATCGGTTTGCTTTGCGAAGCCGAAGCCGTCGGCGCCGATGATGGCTCCGTTCTGGAGGACGACGTTGTCGCCGAGCTGGCAGTACTCACGAACGACGGCGTGGGCGTGGGCGAAGAGGTTGTTGCCGACGCTGACGTGCGGATAGATGACGACGTGGGGGAGGATGACGGCGTTGTCGCCGAGGGTGACGTGGTCGCCGATGACGGCATAGGCGCCGATATGGGCGATTGGCGCCGATCTTTGCCGTGGGAGCGATGACGGCAGTGGGGTGGATGCCAGGGGCGTAGGCCGGCGGCTGATAGAAGAGCTCGATGGCCCGGGCGAAGGCGAGGTAAGGATTGTCGATTCGTAGGGTGGCGGCGGTGATCTCGGGGAATGAGGGCTCGACGAGGACGGCGGACGGCCTGGGTGGTGCGGGCGAGTGACGCGTACTTGGGATTGGCGACGAAGGTCAGCTCGCCGGTGCCGGCGGTCTCGATGGCGGCGACTCCGGTGATGACGGCGGCGGGGTCGCCCTGGAGGGTGGCTCCGAGGTGCTGGGCTAAGTCGGCGAGCTTCATGGAGGGGATTCTATAAGACAGGAACGGGGGCAGGTGTTCAATTTGGCTTGGCGTTGGGCAGCAGAGCGCGGAAGAGGTCTTCCTGAAGTGATGGGACTGGGAGCCGGGAGCGGGCTTCTTACGGGAGGGGGTGGTGATGACCGCGATGAGCTGCAGTTCGGCGATGGCGGCTCGGGGGATGTAGATTCGCTGGGTGTTGGACCGGATGTCGGGCGGAATGAGGAAGAGGCCGGCGTCTTCGAGCATGTCGTCGAGCAGTGCGGCATCGAGCGGGGCGAGACCCTCGAACTGTTCGGCTTCGGCGGCAGGAGTGGGGGACTGGCCGCGAAAGGTGAGGCGCAGCCAGAGGCCCTCGGTGCGGGGACGCGCAAGGAAGGTCCGGCGCGTGAGGCGCTCAGGATTGGCAGGGTCGTTCAGGTTGAAGTCGCGGACGTAGCAGATGTGCTTGATCTCAGCGAGCGGGATGGAGGCGACGCGGCCCGAAAGGTCAAGCAGGTCGATAACCCGATCCCTGTCGGAGGCGCGCGAGCGAACGAAGCCTGAGAGAGGGAGATAGCCGGGTAGGGTGTCTCCGAGGAACCGGCGAACGATGACCTTTTTGTGCGCCGAAGACATGACTCCCCCTGAGACCCTTTCGGTCGGATTGTCGCATGCGGGCACGCGTGGTGGTGCGGAAAAACCTGCGCGGCGAGTAGTCAATTTGCCAACGCTGTGTTACAGTCAGCTTTTGTGTCCCACATGGGGCACCTTTCTAAACGACTGATTTCCCGTGGCTTATGCTTGGGCCAGGCGAGCGGGAACTGGAGTTTAAGACCGGCTTGGAGCGACTCGCAACAAGATATGGCCGATTACATCTATCTGCTTGAAAACCGACTTTCGAAGGCTCAGCAGCAGCGCACTCGAACATAGTTCGCGAAGTAGCTCGAGTCAAAGGGCTTACCAGCTTTCTCGTGGGCGGCGCGGTACGGGATCTGACGAGCGGTTCGCCGGTGCGCGATCTGGATGTAGTGGTTCAGGGAAATGCTCTCAAGCTAAAGAAAGATATAGAGAAAGCTGGCGGCAAAGTATCCGGGCGAGTCTGAGCCGACACAGGCCTTTATGCGCAGTTTCCCGGCGGCGTACGGATGGAGATCGGCAGCACGCTTTCGGTGACTTATCCGAAGCCGGGCAAGCCGGTTTACAAGCCAGCGACGATTCTGGACGACCTGCGGCGGCGTGACTTCACTGCGAATGCCATGGCGCTGTCGCTGAACCAGGGATCCTACGGCCTGCTGATGGACCCGCTGAACGGCGTGGCCGACATTGAGAACCGCGAACTGCGGCTGGTGAGCAACTACGGGTTCATCGAGGATCCCGTCCGGATGATCCGGGCGGCACGGTTGATGGCGCGGCTGGGCTGGCAGATGGACGAGCGGACCCGGAGCCGGTATGAGACGGGCAAGGAAGAGGATTACATCTCGGCGATGTCGGCCGCGCAGCGCGGCTATGAGACCGAGGAGATCTTCCACGAGGAGGATCCGCTGCGGGTGCTGAAGCGGCTGGAGGCCGAGGGGTGGATGAAGCACCTGAATCCGCTGGTGGCTTCGAGCAAGGCGAACGTGGCGGAACTGGAGCGTCTGCGTGACGCGCAGATGCAGCTGCAGATGCACGGCATCGTCGCAGACGCGACTGCGGCAAACTTCCCGCTGCTGACGGCGAAGATGGCTCCGAAGGATGTTGCTGCGCTGAAGAAGAGCTTTCCGCGGCACGGCATTTGTGGACGAGATCGATGCGCTGGAGGCCGAGGGCAAGGCGTTTGCGAGCGCAGCTTTCGAGCAAGGAGGCGGCGGCTGCCTTCGCAGGCGTGGAAGCTGCTGCATTCGGCGCGGCCGGAGGCAATCCTGTGGGCCGCTCACCATGTGAAAGCAGCTGGCGTCCAGAACAAGCTGAAGAGCTTCTATACGGAGTGGCCGCAGGCGCGGCAGCGGATTCCGTACACCCTGATGCAGGAGATGCGGATTACACCGGATCTTCCCGTGTACGACGAGCTGGTGGACAAGCTGTTCTTTGAGCTGATGGACAACAAGCTGGGCACGGTTGAGGAGATGAAGGCGTTTCTGGAGCCATATTCTCCTCCTGCGCCGCCGCCGCCTGTGCATCTGCGTCGTGCGCGCGCGACCCGCAAGGAGGCCAAGCCGCCGAAGGCCCGTAAGAAGGCTGCTGCGGCAGCAGAGGGCGAGACCGTTGAGGCTCCCGCCGCTACGCCGGCTGCACCAGCGATAGAGAAGACTGCTACCGGGAAGAAGGGAGCTGCGGCGAAGGCTCCCGCAGCACCGGCGAAGGTCGCTGCGCCTGCTAAGGCTGCTGCCCCGGCAAAGAAAGCTCCGGTGCCAGCTAAGAAAGCTGCGGTGAAGGTACCGGCCAAGAAGGCTGCGGCGAAGGCTCCTGTGAAGAAGGCCGCGCCGGCGAAGAAGCCTGCTCCGAAGAAGGTTGCGGCGAAGGCTCCGGTTAAGAAGGCTGTGGCGAAAAAGGCCGCACCTGCGAAGAAAGCTGCAGCCAAGAAGCCCGCCGCCAAGGCTCCTGCAAAGAAGGCACCGGCGAAGAAGGCTCCTGCGAAGGCCGCCAAGAAGAAGCGGTGAGCCTGGGCCGCTGCCGCAGCTATTTGTCGCGGTAGTGGCGAAGTATGGTGATGACCGCCAGAACCAGCAGGCCGAACGAGCTTAGCGTGAGTCCCCACTCGCTTAGGGTCGTCATGGGCTGGTACCAGGCTGGCAGGTCTGTGCGTTTGAGTCGCAGCCAGTTCATGGTCTGAACGATCATTGTGACCGATACCACAAGCGAGATTGCGAAGCAGATCGCCGTGATGAACCAGAACGGCTTGAGGCTGGGGCGATGTGCCAGCTGCGAATTGGCCTCGAGATTTGTCAGAAGCTGCCCCTTGTCTTTGGGCACGAGTTTATCGCAGTGAGCGGAGCGGTGCAGGGATCAGCGGCGGCGCAAAAGGGTGACAGTCGTCACGAAGAGGCCGCTCGCGGTAAGTGTCAACAGGATGATGGCGTTGCGATAGGCTCGCTGGGTTGCGGGTGGAGTTCCGGCGGCGTTGTCGCGGCATTGAGCGCAGCCCTGGGCGTGGGCGGGTTCGCTGAACGCGAGTGCTGTGGCGAGCAAGAGTACGGGGGCGAGGCTGCGTTTCATCGCGATCGCTATTGGAAGAACGCCAGCAGGACGAAGAGGAAGAGCCAGAGGAGTCCCATGGCGTGCCAGTACCATCCGGTGCAGTCGACGAGGATCTGGCGAGTTTCGAGCTGCCGCGAAGCGTAGAGGCCAACGAGTGAGGCGGTGAGCGCGCCGATGCCGAGGAAGAGGTGAATGGCGTGTGTGTAGGTGATGAGGTAGAAGAAGTGGCTCGAGGGGTTCGAGCGGAAGAAGACGTGTTGCACGGCAAGCTGGTTCCAGGCGATCCACTGACCTGCGAGGAAGAGGAGGCCGAAGAACGATGGTGGCGGAGAGCCAGGGCAGGGCGCGGCGGGTGATGGGTTTGCCGAGGCCAAGCCACTCATCCATGACGTCGTTTTCAGCGAACATGGTGCGGCGCGCGATCTCCATGGTGACGGAGCTGAGCAGTAGCACGCCGGTGTTGAGCCAGAGGATGGGCGGGATGGCGGTGGGGAGCCACTCGTTGACGTAGCGGTTGTAGGCGTCGATGTGGCGGGTGCCCTGCGCGACGAAGAAGGCGCTGACGATGGCGATGAAGAACATCAGGTCGCCGGCGAGAGCGAAGAAGAGACCGAGGCGGTGCGCGGCCAAGTTTTTCACGCGGGCCGCGTCGGCCTTGAGGCTTGTCGTTCCAGTTGTCGTTGTCGCCGCCACCGCCGGTGCGCTTGTCAGTCGGCGGACGGCGGCCGTGGCCACTGTCGTGGTCGTCGAGCCGGCGTTTCTTCTCCCGCTCGGTGTTGATAGGGGTGATCGTCGATGGCATGGGCGGCCTCGCTCAAGCACGCGCTGAGGACAGCTTACTCCGGTTTGACGTCTGTGACGGCGTCTTCGCTCCACTGAGGCAGAAAAGATACGTCTCCGGCCGGGGATGTTCGATATTCGCAGGGCGAACGGTAGACGGTGATCTTTTCGTATCGGATGCGGAAGCCGGCGGCTGAGGGATGCAAGGCCGGGTGCCACTCAAGCGTCGTGGCCTGCCATGGGTTTAGCGAGGAGGCGGCACCACGGCGGAGGCTGCGGACGAGGTTGAAGAGGAAGAGGAGTTGGGCGGCGGCGAGAAAGATGGCTGCGTAGGTGATGTGAAGGTTGAGTGGGAGGGTGGCTGGCGAGCATGTGCGTCCGGCGGCGTTGGGAATGCCGGTTAGCTGGGCGTAGTGGCGGGGTTCGCCGGCGAGGCCGGTGAAGTGCATGGGCAGGAAGACGGCGTAGGCTCCGATGATGCGTGAGCCAGAAGTGCCAGCGGCCGAGGCGTTCGGATAGCAGGCGGCCGGGATCGTCCCGCGGAGGCGGTGAGCAGCGGGAACCAGTAGTAGGTCGCGGCGAAGAGGCCGAAGACTCCGGCCATGGCCATGATGAGGTGGAAGTGGGCGACGACGAAGAAGGTGTTGTGGAGGTACTCGTCGAGGATGGGCTGGGCGAGGACGGGGCCGGTGAGGCCTCCGGTGATGAAGAGAGAGACGAAGCCGAGCGAGAAGAGCATCGCCGTGGTGTATTGCGGGACGCGAGCGCCAGGTGGTGGCGATCCAGCTTAGGACCTTGGCGGAGGCGGGAAGGGCGATGGCCATGGTGGTGATGGAGAAGGCGGTGCTGGCGAAGGGGTTGAGGCCGGCGACGAACATGTGGTGTCCCCAGAGCAGGATGCCGAGGAAGCCGATGAGCGAGTGTGGTGGCGATCATGAGGCGGTAGCCGAAGACGCGGCGATGGCTGAAGTTGGCCAGCACCATGGAGGTGAGGCCCATGCCGGGGAGGATGGCGATGTAGACCTCGGGGTGTCCGAAGAACCAGAAGAGATGTAGCCAGAGGAGTGGGGCTGCCGTTGCCGCGCTGGTGGATGACTCCGTTGACGAGGTCGCCGGTGGGGAGGAAGAAGCTGGTTCCGGCGTGGCGGTCGCAGAAGAGGAGAAGCAGAGCGGCGAGCAGGACGGAGAAGGCGATGATGCTGAGGAGCGCGGCGGTGAACCATCCCCAGACGGTGAGGGGGAGGCGGTCCCAGGTCATGCCCTCGCAGCGCATGCGGACGATGGTGACGAGGGTGTTGATGGAGCTGATGGTAGAGGCGATGGCGAAGAGGGCGATGGAGACGAGCCAGAGATCCATGCCGAGGGCCTGCCCGGGGCCGGCGGAGGCGACGGCGCTGAGCGGAGGATAGGCGGTCCAGCCGGAGATGGCGGTGCCTCCGGGAACGAAGGGGGACGCGAGGAGCACGAGAAGCGCGAGTGCGGTGAGCCAGAAGCTGGCGGCGTTCAGGCGAGGGAAGGCCATGTGGCGCGCGCCGATCTGCGCGGGGAGGATGAGGTTGCCGAAGCCGGACTGCGGGGCAGTGGTGAGCACGAAGAAGAGCATGATGGTGCCGTGCAGGGTGACGATGGCCAGGTAGTCCTCAGGCTTGATCGGAGGGTTGCGGAAGAATCCCGGGCCAGACGAGGTGGATGCGCATGATGAGCGAGAGCAGCGTGCCGAGGATGACGGAGATGAGTGCGAGGACGAGATATTGCCGTGCCGATGGTGCGGTGGTCGGTCGAGAAGATGCGATCGCGTGCGGCGGGTAGACTCCCGACAGGGGCACGGCCCGGTTGGCTGGGTTGAGTCATGGGCGGGCCGCCTTCTCTTTGGCAGCTAGCCATGTGCGGAATTCGTCGGGAGAGAGGACGCGGAGGTTGGCGTTCATGCGGTAGTGGCCCAGGCCGCAGAGCTGCGTGCAGAGGATGGCGTAGGTGCCGGGAGTTGTGGGGGTGAAGTGGATGTGGATGGTCTCGCCGGGAACGGCGTTCTGCTTGAGGCGGAGTTCGGGGACGGAGAAGCCGTGAATGACGTCCTGTGCCTGGAGGCGTAGGTCTATCTCGCGGTCTGCGGGCAGGACGAGCTCGGAGGTGACGAAGTCGTCGGCGGAGTGCGGGTCCGCGGGGTCGATGCCGACGGGGTTGCCTTCGCCGGGGGAGGCGAGCTGCGGGCGGGTGATGCCGAAGGTGGCGTCGGGGCCGGGATAGCGGAAGTACCAGGCGAACTGCATGCCGGTGACTTCGATCTGCATGGCCTCGGGTGAGGCTCCGGTGTATCGGGTGGCGGCCCACAGGCGCTCGGCATGAATGGCGAGCGCGGCGAAGAGGATGGCGAGGAGCGCCGAGCGGGAAGATATTCGATGGTCCAGAGATGACGCGCCTCGGGAGCGCGGCGAAGCGAGAGACCAATGAGCAGGAGGAGATGTGCGAGAGCGAGCGAGGGCGAGGATGATCCAGAGATTGAGGAGAAGATGATGGTCGAGCGCGGGGCCGTGCGCGCTGGCGTCGGCTGGAAGTAGCGGCGGAAGAAAGGTCGTGAGATGGAGTGCGAGGGGCACTCCCTGAAGGATAACGCGGTGACGGACTAGCGGTTGAGCAGCCGCTGCCACCAGGTCTTCGGTTCGAGGTTCTCGTAGAGGTCGAGGGGTTCGAGCTGCGGAGGCATGGGCTTGTTCAGGAAGGCGGCCAGCGGATTGGAGACGCAGAGCAGGCGGGCATACTCCGGGCCGTACTTGTCTGCGACGAGGTCGTGCGCCTCGCGCATCTTCGGCGGGCGCGAACTGGTGTTGTGAGCGTCCGTGGCGATGAAGTGGACCCATCGCTTGGAGAGAAGATCTTGCGCCATCCGTTCTGCTGTCTTTCCCATACGGCCAGTGATCGAGCTGGCGGTGATCTGCACGAGAACGCCGCCACGAAGCCATTCCACCATGCGCTGCGGCTCTTTTTGCAGAGTCGCGTTGCGTTCTGGATGGGTGAGGATGGGGGTCAGCCCGTCAAGCTGCATCTGGTAGAAGGTTTCTCCGAGGCCGCGCGGAATGGCATAGTCGGGAATCTCGACGAGAAGATAGGCGCCGCCGTTGAGGCTGAAGCGGCTGGGCTCGACGCGTGCCTGCTGAATGTTGTCGTACGACATGTGAAAGTCGCACCCGCGGCCGAGCTTGATATCGATATTTTCTTTCTTCAGCAGGTGCTGCAGGTCCGCGATCTTGCCGGAGACAATCTCGGGGATGTACGTGTAGTGCCCATTAGCGTGTGGGGTGCAGGCGATATGGGTGATGCCGTCGGCGGCAGCCATTCGCGCCATCTCGAGCGAGAGGTCGAGGCTCGTTGCTCCGTCGTCCTGGTCCCAGAGCAGATGATGGTGGATGTCGATCATTGCGTGCTCATCCTACCATCGGTCGTTTGAGAGTCTCGTAACACGAGTGGACTACTGGGCAACGGCAAGTGATTCGACCATTGACTTGAAGAGGAGAAGGCCGTCGGCCGAGCCGAGAAGGCTCTCACTGGAGCGATCCGGGTGGGGCATCATGCCGAGAACGTTGCGTCCCTCACTCAGGACGCCCGCGATGTTTTCGAGTGAACCGTTCGGGTTAGCTGCGGCGGTGATCTCGCCTGCGGGCGTGGAGTAGCGGAAGGCGATACGGTCCTGCGCCTTCAGGGTAGCCAGTGTGTCGGCTTCACAGAAGTAGTTGCCCTCCATGTGGCCGATGGGCATCTGGAGGACACGGTCCTTCTCGAGCCCATGGGTAAAGGGCGAGTTGGCAGTCTCGGTGCGCAGGTGGACCTGCTTGCAGATGTAACGCTGGCCTGCGTTACGCATCAGCGCGCCGGGCAGAAGGCCGGACTCGCAAAGGATCTGAAATCCGTTGCAGATTCCCAGGACGAGGCCGCCATTGTTGGCGAACTTCGTAACGGACTGCATGATGGGCGCGAACTTCGCAATGGCACCCGTGCGGAGATAGTCGCCGTAGGCGAAGCCACCGGGAACGAGGATGGCGTCGCAGCCTTCGAGATCTTCAGAGGCGTGCCACAGAAACGTGACCGGCTGCTTGGCCAGCGCGTCGATGACGTTGTAGGTGTCGTGATCGCAGTTGGAGCCAGGGAAGACGAGAACGCCGAATTTCATAGGTTAAGGATAGCATTCGCGATCAGCATCCCTGCTAGTCGAAGACCGGAACGTAGACGCAGTAGCCGCGAGGCGGCGCGGGGAATTCGGCGTTGCCTTCTGCGTCGGTGGTGCGCTCGTCAGGGTGGGCGACGTCGTGGCCGTCCCAGGCTACGGGGCGGAATTTCTGGTTCTGCCAGTGGGTTTTGACGGAGGTGCCGGACCACTTGTCGCCAAGATTGTTGAGTACGTAGATGCAGCCGGGGCGGCCTTCGATGCCGCTGCGTTGCAGGATGTAGAGGTCAGGGTCGGCGTGAAGGATGCAGGCCTCGCCGTCGGCGTACTTGTGGTGCGCGTCGATGAGGGCGTCGATGCCGTTGGGTGTGCCGGGGCGCGAGAGGCCGAGGTTGTAGTAGTCGTACCAGTAGACGCAGGGGTAGCCCTCGTTCATCAGGATGAAGGAGTAGGCGAGGTTCTTGTCGTTGACGATCTCGTGGTCTGCCCGTGTCGTGGTTGTCGACGAAGGTGACGGCGTTGAAGGGGCGGTTGGCGACGACGGAGCCTTCGTTGGTGAGGTTTCGCAGGTCGTACTGCAGGGTGTCGCACAGGTCTTTGAGCTTGTAGTGCAGGGGAAAGTCGAAGGCGGCGATCTGCGAGTCGGTGACGGCACGCACTCCGTCGAGCCAGCCGCGCGATGTCTTCGGGGCCGGCCCAGTACTCTCCGACGACGAAGGGGGTGAACTCCTTGCCGTCGCGCTCGTAGCGGTACTTGGCGAGCAGGCCGATCATCCATGCGCCGTAGCCCTTGGCGAAGTCGAAGCGGAAGCCATCGAAGCGTAGCTCTTCGATGACCATGCGGGCGTACTCAAACATTGCAGTGTAGACACGCGGATTGCGATGGCAGAGGTGAGGGAAGCCGGCGAAGTTTTCTCCTTCGATCATCACGCGCTCGTAGCGTGACGGATGGAAGCAGTTCCAGTCGCGGGGAAATTTGCCGGACTTGGGATTGAACTTCGTCCAGCGCTTCTGGCCGTCGATGGGATTGACCTCTTCCTCGTCGGCGCCGGAGTTGTGATTGATGACCATGTCGGCATATGCGCCGATGTTGTGCTCGTGAAGAACCTTGATGAGGTTTTCAAGTTCGGCGCGGTTGCCGTAGAGCGTCTTCGTCCCGCCGCGTTGATCGAAGTCGCCAAGATCGAAGTAGTCGTAGGGATCGTAGCCGGGAGAGCGTGCCTCTGCGCCTTTGCAGATAGGGGGGAGCCAGAGCGCGTTGAACCCGGCGTTGGCCAACTCGGGAGCCTTCTCCGCGAGGAAGTTCCACCACTCGCCCTCCTTTTGCTCCTTGATGGGAGAGTCCCAGTAGAATGCCTGCATCATAACTGCCATCGGTCTCAAATCCTCTCTGTGTCTTATCCTGAGCAAGTCTCGATGCACATACGATTGGAGTAGTTGGTATGAGTGCAGCGCCTCCCGGTACCTCCGTCTCATCTCCGCACAGCCGGCCATGCGCTGGTGAACTGGTGGCGTGCGGCCACATTGGATGCACTGATCGTCGGTGTGCTGTGGCTGATCGGTCTCGAATTGATTCGCGTCCCTCTTGCTCCGCTATGGGCGCTACTGGGTGCGATTCTCCAGTTCATTCCGGTCTACGGGAGCATGATCGCCCTGATCGGGCCGGTGATCTCAGCCTTCTTCATGGGGTCAGATGATTGGTGGCGCCTCGGGCTGGTGCTCGGCCTCTACGGGCTGATTGCGATGCTTGAGGGGCTGGTGATCGGGCCGTATATTCTGCATCGCACGACGAAGGTGCCGTGGTGGGCGGCGTTGCTGGGGCCGATTGTGCTCGGCATCGTTATTCCGTTCTGGGGTGTTCTTCTGGCGCCGCCTGTGCTGGCGGTGATCTTCGCTTTGCGCGACAGGAGAACCGCGTCGCGATAGCTTAGGCGGCGAGTTTGTATCGCGTCTCAGCGAGGCGATAGAGCGGCCGCCAGACAAGCCGGTTGATGGTAACGACCATCAGCGCCATGACGATGGTGGCAAAGAGCAGAATCTGAAACTGGCCACTGTCCGTGGCGGCGCTGATGACGTCGCACCAAGACCCACGGTCTGGAGCGTCTGGTTCTTCAGGTGAAAGTATTCAGCGATGATGCTGGCGTTCCATGCGCCTCCGGAGGCAGTGACGAGGCCGGTGATGAGATAGGGGAAGATTCCCGGCAGGATGAGGGTTCGCCAGCGCTGGACGGGTAGAGAAATGAAAGAGTGTGGCGACCTCGCGCAGGTCAGTAGGGATTGCCATCGCTCCGGCGATGACATTGAAGAGGATGTACCACTGGGTTCCGAGCATCATCAGTGCAATGGAGCCGATCGCCCAGGCCGCCACCCATCTTGACGAGCGCGAGCAGGATGACCGGAAAGAGCGCGGTGGCGGGTATTGAGGCGGCGATCTGCGCAAGTGGTTGGGCGATGCGCGCCAGGCGTGGATGAAAGCCGATGGCGACTCCGGCAGGAATCGTCCATGCGGAGGCGAGCAGCAGAGCCGTATTGACGCGCAGAAACGTGGCGAGCGCTCCCTTGATCAGCTCACCGATATTCGGCTTGATTCACTTGTCTAAGGAGCAGCAGAGCTCGGAAGGCTGCGAATGCAATGACGCAGAATATGACGACGAACGCCGTTGCCCGAAGCATTCCAACGACTCGTCCCCGCCTCTCCCGCGCAGCTTCATTCGTCATTATGTGGCGCTCGGTCGAAGCGGTGTTGCCGGTCTTCTGCAATGCGCCGATAGAACCTCTCCGTGAGTGGCTGATCATACTGCTGCTTAGCGTCTTGAGTCCGTCGAGAGTGCTGTAGCAGATGAAGCAGCGGCGAGTTGATGCGAGACTTTGTCTCCACTTGCTCGAACTTGAACTTGTCGCTCCACGCGATGACCGGCCGCCAGATGAGCTGATCGGTCGCGACGATGATGGCGATCATGGTCGAACAGGCCCCAGGCGATTGCCTTGCCGTCGCCTGTGCTCGCGGCGGTCTGCAGGTAGGAGCCGAGACCGGGTAGGCGAAAGTCGCGCGTGCCGAGAACGAACATCTCGCAGGCCATCAGGAAGAACCATCCTCCGGCGACCGAGACCATGGAGTTCCACACAAGACCGATGGCAGCGTAGGGCAGTTCAAGCTCGAAGAGACGTTGCCAACGAGAGAACTTGTAGATAGTGGCTGCCTCGCTCAACTCGCGCGGAATGCTCTTGAGCGACGAGTAGAAGCTGAAGGCCATGTTCCAGACCTGGCCCGTGAAGATGAGCAGAATGGCGCCCATCTCGACACCGATCTGGCGTGTAGGGAAGAGAGCGACCATCGCCAGCATGACGCCGGGAAGGAAGCTGAGCACAGGGATCGATTGCAGGATGTCGAGTCCGGCGATCATCAGCGCCTCGACGCGTCGATTGTATGCGGCCACGTATCCATAGCCGATGGCGAAGAGAAGGCTGAGAAGGTAGGCCAGCCCGATGCGAACGACGGAGTAGAAGGCGTAAAGCGGCAGAGCACGCGGGCTTAGCGAAATGGTGATCTCTGGTACCGCGTGCCCGAACCAGTATCGGGCAATCTGCACCACACCATAGAAACAGGCAAGACCGATTCCAGCGACGCAGAGGTCGAGTACTACGGGCCAGCTGCGCTTCAGCACCTGCGATCGTGCCAGCATCTCGCGTGCTACGGGTGTAGCTGAAGCTTCCGGAAGCTGAATCATGCGTCGACCTCGGATTCGGCGTTGGAGTCGACCTCCTGGAGCTGCTTTTCTGGCTGAATGAAGCGGCGACGCGAGGCGTCAAAGTCGAACAGTTCGGCGTAGCGTCCCCAGTTGATCGCGGTCTCGAGCTGCCGCACGGTCTCGTCTTCGCTGAATTGTTCGTCGAGAACGTCATGGAAGAACTCCTCAGGGACGCTCTTGTCGCTCTTGGCCTCGATAGCTCGCACGATCTGGCGCAGCAGCAGGACGTTGTCGACGGCGGCGCGTGCGGAAGAGCTCTTTCTGGCGCAGGATCTCGGAGTTTGCGTACTCGGCGCCGATAGGAGTGATGGCGGCGTCGCCCTCGGTAACCTTGAGGAAGCCCAGGAGCTGCGCGGCGTCGACGATGGGCAGCAGGTCGTCGATCTCGAAGGCGAGGTCGTCGGCGAGGCGGTAGATGTCGTCTTTGCCGTTGTGATCCAGCAGAATTTCGAGCAGGCCCGCGATGCCGCCGGGGCGAGCGTGGGGCAGCATCTGGTAGTGCATCTGGCGTTGGTCGCGAACAGGCCGCCCGCTCGCGGCGTGAGAGGCAGCGCGGGAGGCTTTGCGCTCGGGCTGGGTAAGCACCTTGTAGATGTAGTCCACTAGCTGGGTAAAGGCTGCGGCTTTACGGTTGCGGGGATGCGGGATTGCGACGCGGAAATCCGTACGGACGTGACCAGGGTTGCGGCCAAGCACGATGATTCGGTCAGCCAGCAGAACGGCCTCTTCGATGTTGTGGGTCACGATGAAGATGGCGCGCGTGGGGATGGTCTTGTTGTGCCAGAGCTCCAGAAGTTCGCTGCGGAGGTTCTCGGCGGTAAGCACGTCGAGCGCGGAGAAGGGTTCGTCCATGAAGAGGACTTCCGGTTCGACCACCAGGGCGCGGGCGAAGCCGACGCGCTGCCGCATCCCTCCGGAGAGTTCCTTGGGGTAGGCGGCCTGAAAGCCGTCGAGACCCACGGTGTCGAGGATCTTCATGGCTCGTTTCCGACGTTCAGCTGCCTCCATGCCCTGGGCCTTCAGAGGAGCTTCAACGTTCTCAAATACCGTGAGCCAGGGAAAGAGAGCAAAACTCTGGAAGACGATGGAGACGTTGACCTTGGTGGAAGCGATGGGCTTCTCATGCCAGTAGACCTCGCCGGCTGAGGGTGTCGAAAGGCCGGTCAGCATGCGCAGCAAGGTCGATTTTCCTGACCCGGAGGGGCCAAGAAGCGCGACGATCTCTCCCTCGCTGATGGAGAGATCGGTCGGCGAGATGACCTGAATGCGGTTCTCGCTCGGCTGCGCGTAGTACTTTTCGACCTGTTCGGCGCGTATGATCACTTGCTGCATAGGAGTCTAAAGGATTTTGGGTTAAATGTGGCGGTTGTTTGCAGCTTCGCGTCGCACGCGGCTCTTCGGTCAGCGTATCATTATTCAAGGAAACACATTGTAAAGCGACGAACGCGGATCGCATGACAATCAGAACGTTGAATAATTTCAATGGGGAAGAGTTACGCATGTCAGAGATGCCGTCAACGACATCAAAGCCCAGGGTTCTCGTCGCTGATGACGAGCAGGTCATTGCCAATACGCTGGCAATTATTCTGAATCAAGCAGGATTCGATGCACGCGCTGTATTCAGCGGAGAGAAGGCGGTCGAGTTGCTCGACAGCTTTCAGCCCGACATGCTGATCAGCGACGTCATCATGACCGGTATGACGGGCATCGAGGCCGCGATTATTACTCGGTCGCGTCTGCCGAAGTGCAAGATTCTTCTCTTTTCGGGTCAGGCCGCCACGGCGGACCTTCTCGAGAAGGCTCGTGCGCAGGGTCATGAGTTCGAGATCCTGGCCAAGCCGGTCCATCCAACCGATCTGCTGGCCAAGTTGCGCAGCTAATCCGAAACGGGAAGCAGCGGCTAGAGGAGCGCTTTCGCTCCTGGGTGCTGCCGCTGCTTAACCTTTACCGCCGGAACACCCGCATAGACGGTCCAAGCCTCAAGATTGCGCGTGGCCACTGATCCAAGCCCCAGCACCGCTCCCTCCGCCATGTGCACACCGGGAGCGACGGAGGCCCGCGCACATACCCAGCTATAAGCGCCGAAACTCATCGCATAGGCGAGCAGCGGGAAGGCGGGGTCATCGTAATCATGGGTCGCTCCGCAGATGTAGGAGTCCTGCGAGAGGATGGCGTGGGATCCGAAGGTGATTGGAGCGGGGTTGTAGATCTCTGCTCCGTCGGCCGCAGCGACACTTTCGGCGCAGACAAGGTTCCACGGTGCCCATACCTTCGAGGCCGGATAGAAGTGGCAGTTGGGACCCAGGGTTGCCCCGAAGAGTCGAAGCAGAAACGAGCGCCACGCGTGCAGAGGACGAGGCGACGTGCGATAGAGCAAGATCCAGCAGATATCCCACGCCTGGCGCCTGAGCCTCGTCTCCAGCGAGAAGGCAGGCCGCAAATACGGGTCGGCCGCCGTCTCGGCGGAGATGTGTTCGGCGGCGTTGTAATGAATATCTCGTGGCATCTTGGCTTGTTTATAGAACCATGGCGCTGGGCTCTTCTGAAGGTGTCATGGTTGCAGCCTCAAAGAGGCGGATAATCGCCTTGGCGTTCTCGCGCATATCGTATCGACGGTGGTAACACGCCTCGGCTCGCTCGCTCATTTCAGCCTTCTGTTCTCGGCGTCATTGCGATCCACCGTTCGAGAAGACGCAGCGTTCCATGCGCAGTATCGAGTTCCATCAACCCTGCGTTGTCTTTGGCGATGTCTTCGGCGATGTTCACTTTGTCAGCGAGAAGAACCGGACGGCCACAACTCAGGGCCTCCGCCACCGCAATTCCGAAGTTCTCCTGATGCGATGGCAGGACAAAAGCCTCTGAGGCATAGAAGGCACCCCATTTGGCATCACCGATCAACATACCGGGCCAGTGCACTCTATCTCCAACGCCAGCCTTCCTGGCCATGCCTTGGAGCTCCGAACTCCACAACTGTTGATCCGGCCCAGCCATCACAAGGTGAAGGTCGGGATCAGTGTCGGCCACTTTGGCGAAGGCATCAATCAGCAGGTCGCAACCTTTTTTACGATGGATACGGCCAAGAAAGAGAAGAAATCTCTCGTCTCGCACCTTGGGGCATCTCTCGAAGAATGCGTCCTTCAGGAGTTCCGGGGCCTTTGCGGGCGGGCCGCTTGCACCGTAGGGAACAACGTAAGGATTCCAGCGGTGGAGCCAGAAGCTTTGTTCGGCGAGCCGTTTCTCAGCAGTGCTGGTGAAGAGAACACGATAGGCATCGCGGAGGATACGATACTCGGCCGGAACCCAGTAGAGCCACTTCTTGATGTGCTTCAGCGGAAAGGCGTACTTGAAGTAGGGATCGAGCATGCCGTGGGTGAAGACCACATACGGAGTATTGCCGGCCAGGGCACGCCATGCAGCAAAACCGCAGTATTGCCACAGCCCATTCACGACCACCCCGTCGAACCGGTCGCGGTTCTCAATAAGCCAGGGAAGCAGCTTCGAATTGAAGCCGTACTTCGTGCTGGTCGGCCCCAATGCGTGAACCGGAAAGCCGACATTCTTAAGGAATGGTGCAGCCGGATCATCGAGTGTTACAACCTCGCCGGTATAGCCGATCGGACCATAGCTCAGCAATACGCGCACCGACTCCGTGGGGCCGCCTGCCTCGGGGCTGAGGGTTCCGATAATGTGCAAAATCCGCATTCAGCAATCAACTTTCGTCAGCGAGCATAGCAGCGGGAACACGGCCTTCTCACGTTGCTGTTGTGGCTTAGTTCTCATGCCGTAATCTTTCGCGTCACGGCGGCAAGTGCTCTTCGCATGCCGCTGACGTCCTCTTCAAAGTTCCATGTATCAATGCGTTCGAGCGCCCGCCGTCCCATCGCTGCGGCAGTTTCCGGTGTGGCCAGTGTGTGGCGGAGAGCGTTGGCCAGTGCATCCACATCGCCCGCTGGAAATACCATCCCTTCGACGCCATCCGTTATCAGATCGCGCTGGCAGCCCACCTCGTCGGAGACAATGACCGCGCGGCCGGCATTCATCACCTCATTGACGATGAGTCCCCAGGGCTCATGCCGCGAGGGCAGAACGAAGACAGTCGCGAGGTCGAAGAAGCGAGGAAGTTCTGATTGATTTCGGAATCCGCAAAAGCGGATGCTGCTGAAGCCGGTCTCTCCGGCACTCCGTTCCAGCGTAGCGCGCTCTTCGCCATCGCCGACAACGACCAGGTAAGGGTGAGGCTCAACTCCTGGAGCAGGGGAGAGACGTTTATAAGCGTCGATGAGATCGCACGCACGCTTTCGGTTCTGCAGCTTTGAGGCAAAGAGGATCACGGGACGTGAAGGATCGAGCGCGAGCTCTGCCTGCAGTTCAGCGCGGCGCGGCGCGGCCTCAAGACTGCGCTGCTGAAAGTACTTGTTGTCCACGGCGTAGGGCATGAGGAAGAGCGGAAAGTCCTCGCCAAGGTAGTGACGCCAGTACTCGCCGTTCAGCGTTCCGATTGGAAGCACACCGTCAACCATCTGTGCCAGAAGGCGGAAGAAGAGTCGCTTCGCCGCCAGCTTCGCGCCGCTTCGCTCGCGATCGCCGAGCCACGATTCTGCGCGAAGTAGGACGGGGATTCCCAGAGCCTTGGCCGCCATCATTCCGTGCAGCGCGTTCACGCTGGCGTAACCATGCACCCACAGCGCATCGAATGCGGGCTTTCCTGAAGCTCCGCGAAGGCGGCTGGCAATACCGTAGTTCATCGGGGTTGTGGGGCTTACGGTTGCGTTGTCCCGTAGCACGGGAAGGAACTCATGCCGATAGCCATCGATTAGGGGAATATCCCACTTCACGCCGACGCCGCCAAAGCCTTGGTCCTTGTAACCTTTGACGGAGAAATCGGATCCGAAAAAGACGGTGAGATCGATGTCAGGCTCGCGCGCGATTCGCCGCAGAAGCGGAGCCTGGTATTGGATGGGATGGCTTACAAGATAAGCCAGCCTGACCTTGTCCCGAGAGTCTTCGCGCCGCGACTTGGGAAGCTGATCCATGATGGCGACAGAGGCGGTCATCGGTTCTATTGCACCGCGATGAGAAGGATTGAGGCGAATCCTAACAATGTTCCGAGGCCGCCCGACTTGATGGCTGCCTTCCACGGCTCGCTTGGAAGGAAGACGATATCGTCGGTCTGCAACACCGGATCGGGGTCTTTTCCATTCATCACGCGCTTGATATCCACTTTGACCACTTTGCGTTCGATCCCCATGGTGCGGATAAGCCGCAGATCGGCGTACTTGCCTTCGAAGCCGGGACCGCCAGACAACGCCGCCACCTGCATCAGCGTCAGGGGAGAGTTCTGCTGGAGCGGAATCGCTCCCTGCGTCTTGAAGGCTCCCAGTACATACACGACTCCGGTTCTGGCGACGACGATGGTGTCGCGCGGAAAGATCGGGATGTTGGCCTTGTCGCTCTGTGCCGGGTCTGTCCCCAGGTCGATCACAATGGGCTGGGCGACGCCCGCACGCTGAATGGTGATGATATGGCTGGCTGTTGGCGGAAGGCCTCCGGCAGCGGCCAGTACGTCAAAGAGCCTCCGCTGGCCGATAACAGGGACCACTCCATGAAGCTCACCCGTTATGGTTGCGATCTGATTAGGCGATTCGGTGAGCTGAATCGATATTTGTGGGTTGCGATACATGCCTGCAGTAACCAGTCGCTCCGCAATCAAGTGCTCGGCCTCGTGAATGGTGAGGCCCTCCACGCGTACAGTTCCAATCAATGGCAACTGGATAGAGCCGTCCAAACTGACCTTTGCTACGGGAGCATAATCCTGCGCACCATAGAGATGGACCGTGATGACATCGTTGGGCGCCAGATGAATCTCACGTTCGGCGGGGAAGAGGATTGCCGGATCGGTCGTAAGGGTAACGGGACGGTTCACAGGCGTCGAGGCGCCTAGTGAGGGTCCGCTGAACTGTGCCTTGGCGACGCCGCTGCAAAGGCCCAGAATGCAGAGGACAAACACGGCGAAACATGCGGTCCTTACGGGACGCCTCATCGTTTCACCTCGCCTGTAGTTTCGGTGCCTTCGGTTGAGCGGGATTGCGACTCCCAACTCGTCGCATCGACACCGCCATACGCGTAGCCCGAGTAGCCGTAGTAACCGTAGTACTCCGGAGAGCTCATATCGACGGCATTCAAGACGATGCCTGTAATTGGTGCGCCGGAACGTAACAGAAGATCGCGAGCGCGCCGAACGACATGCTTGCTCGACTTGCCGTGACGTACCACCAGCACCACAGCGTCCGACTCGCGTGCAAGAATCACGCCGTCTGTGACTGACAGGATCGGCGGTGAGTCGATGATTACGTGGGTATAAACATGGCTGCAGTGCTCCAGAAGTTTCGCCATGGCATCTGAGCTGAGCATTTCGGTGGGGAAGGGAGGAACAGGTCCGCTTACCAGCACATCGAGATTCGGCACTTCGGGAACCCGCTGCACCGTGTCCTCAAGCGTGGTCGCCCCTGTCAGAAGCGTCGTCAGTCCGATCCGTCCGTTCAGGCCAAACCTGTGATGGACATTCGGTCTGCGGAGGTCGGCATCGATCAGCAGAACCCGGGCATTTCCCTGGGCCAGAATGCATGCCAGATTGCTGGCTGCCGTTGTCTTGCCTTCCGACGGGGTCGCACTGGTAAACAGAATAAATTTCGGAGGATGCCCGGCTGTCGAAAGGAGCAGCGCGGTACGCAGCGAGCGAAATGCTTCCGCGAACTGAGACTTCGGCTGCGAAAGCGAGCTAATGTTCCGTTCGGCCGTCGAGAGCCCGCTGAGGTCGCTGGCAGCTCGGCGGGCGCGGGGAATGATCGCCAGGGAGGGAAGCTCAGTGATGCCTTCAATCTCAGCTACGCTGCGGAGTCCGGTGTCGAGGCTTTCCAGCAGGAAGGCCAGAATGACTCCGGCAAGCAGACCAAAGAAGAGCATCGTCAGGATGATCGTGGACTGCGGTTTGAGCACCGGGGCCGCAGGAATCATTGCCTGATCGACTACATCAATCTCGAGCGACTCCAGGCCGGCCTGCACTCCTGCCGTACGCAGACGCTGCAGCAGGCCTTCATACAGGTTGCGATTGGATTCGAATTCGCGCTGACGGAGCGTGTACTCCACCAGATCGTCGCGCAACTTATAGGCATCGGACTTCTGACCTTCGAGTGCTGCGGTTGTCTGATCCTCGTTGGTGCGGGCCGCCAGATAGTTCTGCTTGGCTTGCAGAAGCAGTCGCTGTTGTTCTGTCTCGATCTCGCGGGCAAGCTCGTCGATCTGCGCCTTTGCCGCCTTCGCCTGAGGATGGTTCGGCCCCAGGGTCGATTCCATCTGTGCGTAGTTCGCCCTTGCAGTCGCAATCTGCCCCCGCAAAACATTCAACTCCCCAGGTGAGGTCCCTGGCGTTGTCTCGATCGATCCCTCGATCGAGTTCGGGTCCATGCCGTTAAGCATGCGGTAGCGCGATTCGGCAATGATGCGCGCGATGCGGGCGTCGTTGGCGGCCTTGGAGAGTTGCTCCAGCGAAGAATTGATCTGGCTATGATTGGGATCGAAGCCCAGTATGCCAAGCCGCTTCTGCAGGTCCATCAGCCGTTCCTGCGAGGTCTGCACCTGTTGTTTCAAATCGTCTAGCTGGCTGGACAGCCAATTTGAAACGCGCTGCGTCGATGCAAACCTGGTCTCATAGCTCCGCTGAATGTAAGCCGCAATGACTTTGTTGACGATATCGGCTGCGAGCTTAGGGCTCAGGCTGTTATAGCTGATGCGAACGATATCTGTTTTCTGAAGCAGATTGATGTGCAGATTACTTTGTAATCGGTGGACGGTGCTCTGTCTTACCCTTGGGTCGTCCAGCGAGGCTCGCGGAACAGGAGCCTTGCCGCTGAGAAAGTCCGGGTTGTTGGCGAGGTCCATCTCGCGTGCGACTGTAAGCATCAATGTGTCGCTCTGCAAAATAGCGACCTCGGTGAGCATTCGTGATGCTGTGGTGTCGCCGGTATACCCCTGCACCGCACTGACTCGATATTCATTTGACGAGCCGGAGCGTACCTGGATGCGTCCAAAGGCCTCAAACATACGAGGCTGAGTCTCAGCTTTGTAGATGCCGTAGATGAGTCCGAGCAAGACACAGACGATAAGGACCACTCGCCGTTTCCGCAGCGTGATCAACGCTTCGGACAATGTCGTGTCGGTTACCGCCGTACTGAAGGCAGGCGGATTATTCTCGGATGCGCTCGCCTGGGGCGGTGTCTGCGCGTTTTGCGGACCCATTGGACTTTAGTCTACAAGACCAGAGATGACCCTAGGGCCAGAATTGGGCCACCGCTAATAACCCTTTCTGTTCATTGAAATCAGCCAAAAGTCGGATATCCTCAATAGAGAGGATCGGGGTCACATCGCTCCTCCTATTCGCTATGAGCAAACCAATTCCAATCGCTGTTGTAGGCTCCGGATACGTCGGCCTTGTCGCCGCCGTTTGTTTCGCAGAGATGGGTCACCCTGTCATCTGCGTCGATAATGACGAGCGTAAGGTCTCCGCGCTTCAGGGGGGCGACACCCTCATCCACGAACACTACCTCCCCGAGCTTCTCGGCAAGTACCGCAACAGCCGGGTTCGCTTCACGACAGATCTCGGCCGAGGCCACCCGCGAGTGCGACGCCATCTTCATTGCCGTGGGAACTCCACAGAGCGAGACCGGGGATGCCGATCTTTCCTACGTCGAAGCGGTCGCCTGCGAGATCGCGCGCTCGCTCACCAGCTACAAGGTCATCGTCGAGAAGAGCACCGTCCCCGTCTACACCAACGAGTGGATCAGCCGCGCGCATGGAGCGCAACGGCGTCGAGCGCCACCTCTTCGACGTCGTCTCCAATCCCGAGTTCCTGCGCGAGGGAACTGCGGTTGCCGACTTCCTCCATCCGGATCGCATCGTCGTCGGCGCCGACAGCGAGCGTGCCGGAGCCATTCTGCGCGACATCTACGCGCCCCTTACCAGCGGTGAATACTACCAGCGCGACGAGGGTATCCCGGGATGCTGCACTGTCTCCGAGCCTCCGCCGCTTGTTGATGACCTCCACCAAGAGCGCGGAGATCATCAAGCATGCATCGAACGCCTTCCTTGCGCTGAAGATCTCCTTCATCAATGCTGTCTCGAACCTGTGCGAGGCTACCAACGCCAACGTTGAGCAGGTTGCCCGCGGCATGGGTCTGGACACTCGCATCGGCCCCAAGTTCCTCCGCCCCGGCATCGGCTACGGCGGTTCATGCTTCCCGAAGGACGTCGCCGCGTTCCGCTCCGTCGCCGAGCAGCTTGGCATCGACTTCAGCCTGCTGACCGAAGTCGAGAAGATCAACATCCAGCAGAAGAAGCGCTTTGTCAGCAAGGTTCGCTCCGCCCTGTGGAACTTGCGCGGCAAGCGCCTTGGCGTCCTCGGCCTTGCGTTCAAAGGCGAGACCGACGATATTCGCGAGTCGCCGGCAATCGAGATCGTCAAGATGCTGCTGAGCGAAGGCTGCACCATCGCTGCCTACGATCCGGCTGCGATGCAACGCACTGAACAGGTACTGCCGGCACGAGCGGGGCTTCGTTATGCAGCAGACGCCTACGATGCCGCTGCGGACGCCGATGCTCTGCTCATCCTGACCGATTGGCCGGAGTTCGCTGAGCTGGATCTGCGCCGCATCAATCAGTCCTTGCGTTATCCAATCGTTATCGATGGCCGCAATCTGTACGATCCGGACGTAATGACCGAACATGGCTTCACGTATCTCAGCGTCGGTCGTCCGGCGGCGTATCCGGTGCGCGATCTCGCCTCCGGCATCTCACGGCTGAGCTGCATCTACGCATTGAGACTGAAAATCCTCCCACCAGGACGGGCCGTAGTGCAACAGTGCCCGTCCTGCGTACTGAGCTCGCAGATAGTCCAGGACGAAGATTAGAAAGGCAGAACATGGCGTCTCAAACCATTCTCGTCACCGGAGCGGCGGGTTTTCTCGGCTCCCACCTCTGTGACGCTCTGCTGGCCGAGGGCCACACCGTCCTCGGCGTCGACAATCTCTCTACCGGTAAGACTCGCCAATCTCGAACATCTCTCCTCGGAGCCGCGCTTCCGCTTTCTCGAGCAGGACATCACGCGTGCCATTCGATCCCGGCCGCGTCGACTACGTCTTCAACTTCGCCTCGCCCGCCAGCCCCGTCGACTACACCCGCCTCGGCGTCGAGACCCTTCAAGTCGGCTCAGCCGGAACGCTCAACACGCTCGAGATCGCTCGCAAATACAGCGCCGGCTATCTGCATGCCTCCACGTCCGAGTGCTACGGCGATCCCGAGGTTCATCCCCAGGTTGAGACCTACTGGGGCAACGTCAATCCCGTCGGCCCGCGCTCGGTCTACGACGAGGCCAAGCGATTCTCGAGGCCGCCGTGATGGCCTATCACCGCTATCACGGCGTCAACACGCATCTGGTCCGCATCTTCAACACCTATGGCCCGCGCCTGCAGGCCAATGACGGCCGTGTCATCTCGAACTTCATGATCCAGGCGCTCAGTGGCGAGCCCCTTACCATCTACGGCGACGGCTCGCAGACCCGCAGCTTCTGCTTCGTCTCCGACCTGATCGACGGCATCGTTCGTCTCTCGCGCTCCGACGAGCACATGCCTGTGAACATCGGCAATCCTGACGAGTGGACCATCCTCGAGTGCGCGCACGAAGTACTCGCAGTCACAGGCTCAAAGTCAGAGATCGTTCGCATGCCTCTGCCACAGGATGACCCTACGCGTCGCCGCCCTGACATCACGCGTGCACAGACTCTGCTCGGATGGCAGCCGAAGATTGCGCTGCGCGAAGGCCTCGAGCGCTCGCTGGAGTACTTCCGCGCGAGTGTTGCCTTAATCGGAAACATAGCCGTCCATAGTCCTACTCAACTGGGGATAGCGTCGCAACTTCGGGTACCAGGTCAGCTGAAAGCTGCCGACAGTGTTTTGTCTGGTATCCGCTCTTGTAGATTGGGGCCTTCCAGCCCTCGTATTGCACCCACGCCTTCATCTCCACATCGGGGCCAAAGCGCTTCACGATGCTGGCTGTGAACTGGTTCTGTGTAGTGCCAAATGGAATGAAGTCCTTGGGGATCTTCTTGTTCAGGTACTGAAGCTGAATCCATTCATTGCCGGAGAGGTGCCAGGTCAGCCAGGCCTGCCCGCCTTTTGCCTCCCGCCCAATCCAGTCGCCCATGATGTAGCCCTTGTTCGTGTACCCCTGCACCTGGACGATCTCCCAATAGTTGAACTCGCCGGCATGGCTCGGCGTTACGCCGGGGTCCGTTGTCACGCCTTCCAGGCGCAGGTCGAGCTTCTTCAGGTGTCCCGGAAACTGCGAGATGTAGAGGCCCGTCCTGTATGCGGCGCGACGCGGCGCGCTGATCGGCGTCACGTCGTCGTGGGAGATCGAATCGAGATACAGCGTGGCGTACTTCCGTACAAACGGCAGTCGATAGGAGAAGTTGAAGTCGCTGAATCGCGCACCCGGGTCCTCCCGCGAGTACTTCTCGTCTGGAGTCGTATCGCTGAAATCAAAGAATCCATTCAGAAACGTGTGCAGCGTCACCGGGGTGTGATCTTTGCCGCCGAAGATGATCGTCCTCTGGAATCCGAACTCGAAGTTCTTCGTTGGACGGAAGGAGAACATCTCCGAGTGGGCATAGGGACTGTTGGGTGCCGTATGGCCCTTGAGGCTTCCGTAGAAGAAGTCGTACCGCAATGGACCCATCAGCTTTGAGACCCACGGAATATACATCGGCTCCACGCGATTGATGCGGAACGAGTACTGGTTCTCGGCGTTGTTGGACCATGCCAATGCACCGCCCTGTGCAGGCCCCAGCCATGCGTCGGACTTGCCACCCGAGATCTCGTGGCCCAGCAGATGAAACGAAAGCGTCGCCTCAACTACACGAAAGTTGTTCTCCGCCGCGATCGGTCCCTCCGGAATCGTGTCCTGTGGTCGATTCGGAGGAGCATAGGGAACCGCGCGATCTCTCTGTGCCAATGCGGCAGCCAGATCGTAGTCGTAACCTGTCGCTGCCGGCGAGTGCTGATACTCTGCCCGCACAAACAGCGAAAAGCGGCCCGCCTCGTTCAGCGTGGAAAAGCCGGTAACGTTGTTAAATCCGCTCTGATACGGTCGCCCGTAGTCGTTTGCGATCGTCTGGCCGAGGTGATAGCTGTCGCGCAGAATCGGCCCGCCGATGCCCATGAATCGCGTATAGACCGACTGCAAGCCGTAGACCACGCCCCGTGTTGCATTGCCTACAGGAGCCTCCGCTTCGAACTCATACATCAACTTGTCGAAGATGTCCTGCGCCTCCTCGTTGTTGCTGTCCAAAATGCTTTGGCGCGATTTCCGCAGCATGTGGACCGCACTTTGCCGCGTCCACGGACGCATCCCGATAAAAGCAGTATCGAGAAAGCCCATCGAATACAGCCGCATCATCGCCGGATATACCCAGCTATCCATTGGGATGTAGGCCGAACCCATCGCAGGTTCTTTCGGCTCCTGAGGCTGGTAATTTGGGTAAGCCGGATAGACCCTCTCTGCAGTCGGAGAACCCGGAGGCGGAGTCGGAGGGGTCGTGGTTTGCTGCGGCTGCGGAGCTACTGGAGGATTTGGCTGTACGGTCTGCTTCGTCTTCTTTTCAGCGTCAGGATCGTACGGAGGCCGTGCCGGTTGCTGATCTGCCGGAGCCTGATTAGGAGTTGCCGCAGCCGCTGGTGGCGGATCCGGTGTAGTGGGCGTCTGGGCGAACCCTGCGGTGACCGTTGCTGCAAGCAAACCGGCGAGAGAAAGAAAGGTTCTAATCTGCAATTGCACCCCTGGAAGGACCGGGAAACTCGCTGCCGTCAGTCTAATCTGCTGGCCGGTTGCCCGTGTTTCTATTGGTTCTTCGATGCGGCTCGTGTCGAAAGAAGCCGCCTGCGGGCCGCTTCCCGCGTGCGATCGAACCATGCTGGCGTGCAGATCTTTCGTTCCAGCAGAAACACCTTCAGATGCTCCAGAGGATCGTCAGGCGCAGTTCGTTTGCCCTCAACGTGCCACGCCACACACTCAATCAGTACCGGCCCGTCGCACGCCCGCGTACGGCCTAACGACTCCTGTGTCACGCGATACAGTGCGACGGCGTCGCAGGCGTCTACCGACATCCCAGGAACTCCGGTCGCGTGGCACGCCGCTATTACTGAGCTGACCTTCGTCCTACGAGTCTGTGGCAGAACGGCAAAGATCACAGGCAGTTCCAACTTTGCTGCCGGTTCCAGCACTCTTCGCCAACCGGCGTTGCCAAGCTCTCCGGCTCGCGCATACGCCACGACGACGCCGTTCCGTTTTTGCGCCTTCAAAGCCGCTGCCGCGCCGACGGCGACACGCAGTCGTTCCTCCGCATCCTTCGTGATGGGTAGCAGACGTTCACCAGCGGCTACAGACGGCTTCTCCGTCCTGGCCTTGGAAAATCTCTTGAGCAGGGAAGCAGGCTCTCCTCCAAGAATCAGGCCCATACCGGCACTAGCCGCAACATCGCTTACGAGGTCTTCAGTCCCAAGCTCGATCGCCGTGCTTACGCGCACGGCTTCCTGGCCCCGTATGGATGCAACGCGCCCCGTCTTTCCCCGCGCCTTTTTGGCGACGGCATCCTCAAGCATCCTCGCTTCAAGCATCGCCGTGTACATCTGCCTGAGCTTCGCATTTGGCACCAGCGGATTCTCGCCCGCCTCACCCGCACCCTTCGCCATGGTTCCCAATCTCCTCGCTATACACAGAGAGGGTTCCCTGAGGAACCCTCTCGTCTTGCATCACAACCGTTTTGATTATGCCTTCGCCGGATCCACTGCTTCGGTATCAAGCCCAAGCTCCGCCAGCGCCTTCTGCGCCGCCTTCGGCTTGAACTTGCCATCGCGTGCCAGCCGCGACAGCGTCGCTCCGGCAATAGCCTCTGCGCTTACCTCGAAGTGACGTCGCAGATGCTCGCGGTTGTCGCTGCGCCCGAAGCCGTCCGTGCCCAGCGTCACCAAACGTCCCGGCAGCCAAGGCGACAGCGCATCCGGAAGCGACCTTCATGTAGTCGCTCGCCGCGATGATCGGTCCCTTCGTGCTCTCCAGCGTTGTCTCGAGATAGCTCTTCTTCAAAGCCTCCGCCGGATGCAGCCGGTTCCACCGCTCGACCGCCAGAGCATCGCGCCGCAGCTCGTTGTAGCTGGTCACGCTCCACACATCGGCCTGCACGTTGTACTTGTCGGCCAAGAATCTCCTGCGCCCTCAGCACCTCGTTCAGAATCGGACCCGAGCCGAACAACTGCGCGACAGCTTCGCCCTTCGGAGCGGCCTTGAACTTGTACATGCCGCGCAGAATGCCCTCGGTGACGCCCTCCGGCATCGCCGGCATCGCGTAGTCCTCGTTGTACATCGTGATGTAGTAGAAGACGTCCTCGCCCTTCTCATACATCCGCCGCAGGCCATCCTGCACGATCACCGCAAGCTCGTACACATACGCCGGGTCGTAGCTCAGGCAGGTCGGCACCGTGCTCGAGAGCACATGGCTATGCCCATCCTGGTGCTGCAGTCCTTCGCCAAGCATCGTCGTACGGCCGGCCGTTCCGCCCATCAGGAAGCCCTTGCCGCGCGAGTCCGCAAACGCCCACACCATGTCCCCGATGCGCTGGAATCCGAACATCGAGTAGTACATGTAGAAGGGAATCATCGGCAGCTTGTAGTTCGCATACGCCGTGCCCGCCGCGGTAAACGAAGCCATCGATCCCGCCTCGGTAATGCCTTCCTCGAGGATCTGACCTTCCTTCTCCTCGCGGTAGCTCAGCAGCATGTCCGAGTCATGCGGCATATACTTCTGTCCCTCAGGCGCGTAGATGCCCACCTGCTTGATCACCGACTCCAGCCCAAACGTCCTGCCCTCGTCCGGCACAATCGGCACCACCAGCTTGCCGAAGCCCGGGTCCTTCAGCAGATGACGCAGCAGGCTCACAAAGCCCATCGTCGTCGAAACGGCGCGGTTATTCGATCCGCCCGTCCACTCCTTCAGCGTATCGAGCGCCGGCGCCTTGAACTCAAGCTTCGGCACCTCGCGCTTCGGCAGATATCCGCCCAACGCTGCACGCCGCTCCTGCAGATACTTGATCTCCGGAGCAGAATCGTCCGGCCGGAAGAACGCGCCATTCTTCGCCGCCTCCTGCGATACCGGAATCTCGAAGCGTTCGAGAAATGCTTCATCGACTCGTCGGTCAGCTTCTTCTCCTGGTGCGTCGCATTGCGCGCCTCCGTCGATCCCAGCCCATAGCCCTTCACCGTCTTCGCCAGAATCACCGTCGGGCCGCCCTTGTGCTCCAGCGCCCGCTTATACGCGTTGTAGATCTTGTGCGGATCGTGCCCGCCGCGATGCAGCCGCGCCAACTGCTCGTCCGTCTTGTCCTTCACCAGCTTCAGCAACTCCGGATACTTCCCGAAGAACTCCTTACGGACATACGCTCCGCCCTTCGCCTTGAACGCCTGGTAGTCGCCGTCGACGCACTCTTCCATGCGCTTCAGCAGCAGGCCCTGGTGATCGCGCTCAAACAGCTCATCCCAGTCCGAACCCCACACCACCTTGATCACATTCCATCCCGCGCCGCGGAACATCCCCTCCAGTTCGTCGATGATGCGCTTGTTGCCGCGCACCGGCCCATCCAGCCGCTGCAGATTGCAGTTGACGACGAAGATCAGGTTGTCCAGCTTCTCGCGCGCACCCAGCGAGATCGCGCCCAGCGTATCGACCTCATCCGTCTCGCCATCGCCCACGAACGCCCAGACCTTGCGATCGGTCTTCTCGATCAGTCCGCGATTCTCCAGATACCGCATAAACCGCGCCTGGTAGATCGCATTCAGCGGCCCGATGCCCATCGACACCGTAGGAAAGTTCCAGAAGTCCGGCATCAGCCAGGGATGCGGATAGCTCGAAAGCCCCGGCTCGCCACGCAGTTCATGGCGGAAGTTCTTCAGCCGCTTCTCATCGAATCGCCCTTCAAGATAACGCCCGCGCATACACACCCGGCGAAGCGTGCCCCTGAAAGTAGATAAAGTCTCCCGGCTGATCGCCCGCGCCTGTCGCGCTCGGATACTTCGCGCGGAAGAAGTGGTTGAACCCGACCTCCAGCAGCGTCGCCAGCGACGAGTACGTCGAAATATGCCCGCCGATCCCGGCGTCCTTCTTGTTCTGCCCATGCACCATCGCCATCGCATTCCAGCGCATCAGCGCCTCCACCCGCCGCTCCAGCTTGCGGTCGCCCGGATACGGGACCTCGTCGTGCTTCGGAATCGTGTTCAGATAGGGAGTCGTCAGCTCGCTCGGCGTCGGCACGCCAGCCTCGCGCGCGCGCTGTCCGCAGAGCTTTCAGCAGCTCCGCGCTCTGCTCCCAGTCCTCGCTACGACCTCGTCAAACGCCTCAATCCACTCCGATACCTCTTTGGCAAAGTCTGCCTGCGCGGGCGTCTCAAGCTTTGTCGTCATAAGCGGTCCTTATATCCCCATCTCTCCGCAGCCATACTGTGGCCGCTGAAAAACTAACCCTAACTAAGATAATCGCCAAGACCCGTTGCCGTCACTTCCTGACCATTTCCCGTGCGAAAACCGGATACCCGCCGCTCTAAGGATGCGATAACTCGTTCAGCAGGCCATCGATATGGCTCTTCAGCGAGTTCCGCGTCGCGCCGTAGTCAGCATCTGCCGGAGGTACATCGTTCCAGGCCTCAAGCTTGGGCGGAGCCGCCTGCGCGTCTCCAGGCAGTGTTGTCCCGATCGTGATCACGCGCTGTGACGTAGAGACGTCCGCGGCGCTCACCGCCGTCGGATGAAACCCGCTCACATCAAAGCCATCGCCCTGCAGACTCTGCGCGATTGGGGAGGGAACGGTGTCTGAATTAGGCGCCGTGCCTCGTGCCACTGCCCGCACCGACAGTCCGCGCTGCTGCGCCATCTGGTTGAAATACGAGGCAGCCATCAGGCTCTTTACGTTGCCGTGCTGACAGACAAAGAGCACCTGAGACGTGGAAGACACGGGGGAGGTTTGTGCGAGAAGCGCCTTCTTCAGGTCGCTCTCATACTGCTTGATCGCCGTATCCTCGCCGATCACGTAGTGGCCGACAAACCTCCACATAGGCGTCCGTGTTGATGCGCGTTCCGTGATCGAAAGCGTGCTCTCCGTTGCGCTCTTTGGCTGCACCTCATAGGTCCACGTCCCGCTGAACGGCAGGGAAGTGTCCGCGATACTCACAACCCTCTTCGCCGGAGGCTCCGACAGATCGGCGCACAGTGGCATCTTCATCCCGTTCTGCACCTCGAGCCAGCACTCCTTGCCACCCTCGCTCGGCCACGGTTCCACACCCTTCAACCCTGTCCTCCACCGCGGCTGCGATTTCATGTCTGTGATCATCTGCCAAACCCGCTCCTGCGATGCAGGCATCGTTGTCGCAATCGTGGTCACATGCTCGGTCGGCAGCGACGAGCCCATCGCGTACATCACCGCAAACGCAACCAGTAAAACCACGACGATAGACACGAGTACTTTGAGAATCCGCATCGACAAGACCCCTCAGCTCAGATGGAGCCCATCATACGGCTTCGATGGTCGAGTGCGGTCAATCGCAGCTGCTATTTGCTCCCTTGAGCCGTCCAAAAGCCGTCCCCACGCTTTGGGTAGCTGATGCGCACGGTATCGATCGAAAAAGGTGTTACGTCGAGCCCAACTTCGTCTCCATGCACTGACGCTTGGGTATTGGCATCCTTGATATCGTGCTCCAGTAAGTTGGTCTGAACTGCTTCCGAAGCTCCGGCTGGTACCGTTATCTTTGCGTGAGTAGCTTTTCCGGCCCACTCATAAAAGCGAAGTATCAGGCTATTCCCATCCTCGCTCTTCTTCATGGCCGTCAGTACAAGATTCTGCGGGTTGACTTGGACTAGAGAATGGGTTGCCGGCAGGCTTCCCTGGTGAGATTCAACCTGCAACGCGAGGAGCTTGTAATTGAATTCATAACCTCGCAAGACGGTGTCCGCCTGTTTCCAGGAACCAGCGTGCGGATAAAGCGAGTAGCTGAACTGTTGACGTCCACGATCGGAGGTCGGGTCCGGGTAAAGAGGAGCTCGCAGCAGAGAAAGTCTGAGGACATTTCCCTTGGCATCGTAGCCGTACTTCGAGTCATTGATCAGGCTAAATCCGTGTTCGCTATTACCCAGATCAGCCCAGCGTAAGGCTGAAACCTCAAACCTGGCGGCCTCGATACTATTGAGGCGCGTAGTCGGCCGCTCGATGCTTCCATAGGGAATCTCGTAGGTAGCTACAGGGCTCGTCGCGGTTAGCGGAAAGCTGGCCTTCAATAAAACGTGAGTCTCGTGCCAGTCAACGTCGTTTACTACGTCCACGCGTGCAACCCCCGCATAGAGCGTAATGTCCTGTACGAATTTGGACTTGCTCCAGTTACGAGTGATGCGAATAACTTCACGGAGCGGACCGCGTTCAACCGTCTGAATGCTGGTCAACATGGTCAGATTCGTACCCTGCTTGTCGTAGTCTTTGTCGATGTTCCAGGCATCTTCGACTCGGATGCTATCGAGGTTTACTTCCGTCATGCTGCGTCCGCTATCGACGAAGGCCTGCAGCATATTTCCGCATTCGCCCGGGACGATGCTTTCGAACTGAGCGGCCTTCTGATAAAGGCTGGTGATGCATCCGGTCTTAGGATCCAGCACAACTCGCACAAGGGAGTTCTCCATCGTGGTGCCATTCAGGGATAGGTCACTCTCGATCTTTCGCTGACCGGAAACAGCATGCAATACCGTATAGCCGACGGAGGGCACGTCCTTGGGTTTCAGCAGCAGATGGTAGGTATTCGTCTCCTCATCCTTCGAGAGCACCTGCATGAGCACAGGCTGATTGTTGTCATCGAGCACAGCTGATGCCATTCGGCTCGGCGTGTGGCATCTGGACGCTCGCGCTCACGATGTCAGTACGGGTCCAGCTCAGAGGGTTCCATACGATGATCGGAACGCCCGGATGGACAGCCGTATTGACGTGGCTGTTAAGCTCCTTGAGCGCATTGCCGGTTGCCTCGTTCGCCGTCCAATGAGCAGCATCGTAATCCTTTTGCGCGTCCTTGTAGACCGGTGCAATCGCAGTCCCAGCCGCGACATCGTGGAACTCGTTGAAGGCTTTTTTCTTCCATGCCTCAGTGAGTTGATCGCCGGGGTATGAGAGACCTCCAAGCCAGGCGAGCGAGGAATATTTTTCAGCATCGAGCAGCCACTCTTCGCTGTGGCGCATGTTCGACTTTTGAATCGCCTGGCTCGTGTACGTGCCGCGATGGTGTTCAAGATAGATCTCGTCATTCCACACGGGCAAGCTGATCTGTCCAGGAGGAGCAGCTGGAAGCCGCGTCTCGCCAGCAGCGAATGTCTTGTAGTTCCAGACTGGCATCCCGGTCGTGGCAACGTGCGCGGCCATATCGTTGAAGAAAGACTGCGATGTTCTGAACTCAACCTTCGGATAGATGCTGGAGGGCTGTAGCCAGTTGAGTCCGTTCTCGATTGCCTCTCGCGCGGGAGCAACACCAAGGCGACCCAGACTGGGACCGTAGACATGCATCAATGCGTTTTGGCCTGGATTCAGTTTGATGGCCACGGCAAGGTCGCGTGCGATCTCGTCGGCCTCGGTGCCCTGCACAATATCGTGCGGAAAGTAAGAGAGTACGCGGCTGCCGTCAGGCGATTGCCACCAGAAGAGTTTGAGCGGCAGCTGATTCGTGTCGTTGTAGCGCAGCTTCTGCGTAATGAAGTAGTCAATGCCGGACTTCTTGTAGATCTGCGGAAGCTGCCAGTCGTATCCGAAGGAGTCAACGTTCCATCCGATTTTTACGTCGACATCGAATTTCTTCTGGAAGTAGCGCTTGCCGAGCAGAATCTGCCGGACCTGCGACTCACCATCCGGCATGTTGAGATCTGGTTCGACCCACATGCCTCCCACTAGCTCCCACCGCCCCTCTTTGACTCGCTTCTGTATCTCCGCGAACAAGCTGGGGAATTTCTCTTCCATCCATTCGTAATACTGGGCAGAGGATTGAGAAAACCTGTATTCCGGATACTCACGCATCAACTGCAGCGCACTCGAAAAAGTAAAGTGAACCTGATCGACTGCTTCCGAAGCGGTCCAGAGCCACGCCGCATCGATATGCGCATTGCCCGTCATCTGCACGAAATATTTCTGCAGGACAGGTCGCAACGGCTCGAGGCTCGCCTGTGCTTTTTTCAGCGAGGCATCAAATGCCGCCTGGTCGTTCCCATCAAGCGCCGCAATGCTGACCGATCTGGCCGCGGAGTCCAGTATCTTTTCCTGCGAAGCGAGCTCAGCTGGGTCCTTTGTGATGACGGGCAGGAGCTGCGAGGCCGCGACCAACTCCGTTCTCAAAACCTCAGGGTCGGGGCGGTTTGCCAGAAAATGAACCTGAACGACTGCGCGTTCAAAATGTTTCATCTCCGTCGCCGGCATCTTTACAGCGATCAATACCTTGTCGCCGGGCTTCGCGCTCTCCAGCAGCGTGTGCTTATCCAGGTGCGTTCCTTCGAGAATCCGATGACCGTTGAAATAGATCGTCTCGTAGAGATAGCCGCGACCCGGACCCTCCCCGCCAACGTCAATATGGAACGAGATGCGGGTTCCGGTCAGGTCGTAACCGTTCAGGGTCTTCGGCACCTCAACCCAGCGACGAAGCCATATCTCCTGGCGCGACGCATAAAACGGAATGTGGACGACCTTCCAGTCAGCGGTATTAAGTTCGGGGCTTTCGCCGTGCTCGACCGGCCCTTCGTGATATTGCCAGTCTGATGTCTCAATGGCACTGAGCGTAGCCAGCCGTTCGACAACAGCATGGGCCTGTTCGGAGAACTGGTAAGGACGGACAGTGTCGGACTGGGCGAGCAACCGCGCTGCTAAAGCGAAAGTTGCAGTCAGACAAAACATCGTGCGCATCGTGCTGATCAATTTCATCGGATACCTTATCTTCGCAGGTACCCCGCTTTTCGGCGACATGTTGCCCGAATATCCGTGAACTCCAATCTCGTCCGGCTGTCTGTCAGTGGCTGAGGAACCTCCCCGACAAGAAGCGTTTCGACAACATTTGCTGCGCCTGCTCTGTAGACCAAAAGCCCAATGAGGTGCGGATATACTTCCTGCGAAGAGAAATGGTCTACTTCGAAATCAGTGACTAACATGGGTAAACCGTTCCACGTTGGTGTAGCGCTGCTCTTTTGTGTGCCTACCCTCGGATTGGCCCAGCAAGACTCGTCTCACGCGCGAGATGTTGCGCCACCCGCAGCGGCTTTCGCGTCAGCAGCGGAAGGCATGATCAAACTTGACGTCATGGTGACGGACAAATCGGGAAAATCGATTGCCGGGCTCGAACCCGGGGACTTTACCTTGCTGGACCACGGTATGCCGGCAAAGATCGTCTCCTTTCAAGCGTTTGATGAACTAGCCAAACCTGACCCACCCGTTGAAGTCATTCTCGTCATCGACACATTAAACTTGCCATCCGATAAGCTTTTTCTGGCAAAAAGCGGAGTCGATAAATTTCTGCGCCAGAACAACGGGCACCTTGCCCAGCCAATATCGATCTACCTTCTCTCCAGTACCGGCCTTTCGTCTATGCCGCAGCCCGTAACTGACGGTAATGCCGTGGCGGATGCAATCGCTCGTGGACGCGATCTTCCCGTCCTTCGGCAATCACCGCAATTCCGTCTAGGGCAAACTTATACGGAAAATGGACAGCTGGTCAGGATGACAACAGGAGGGATCGCAAACCGCAGCTCTATGAGAGCCATTGGTTCCATTGCCATCGAGGAGCGCCGGAAGCCGGGCAGAAAGTTGCTGTTTTGGCTTGGCCCTGGCTGGCCGTTTACAGGAGGAGGTGATGTTGCCTTTGATTCGATCACCGAACTCTCAACCCGCCTTCGCGAGGCGCGAATCTCACTTTGGAACGTTAGGGAATGGCCAGATCCCGATACCTATCTTGCCTATCTGGATTTTCTCGCCCCCCTGAAGTCCGGTGAGACAGTCAAATCCGGCCACCTGGCCCTGGCTGTGCTCGCAATACAAAGCGGCGGCGGCTTGCTTGAAACAAGTGGTGGCGACGTGGAGGTGGCGATCCGTAAATGTATCGAGAAGGAGAGCGTCTTCTATACCTTGACGTTTGATCCACCGCTTACGGACCAGGTGGATGACTATCACGATTTGAAAGTGGTGGTGAGCAAACCAGATCTGACATCCTTCACCAACACCGGCTACTACAATCAGCCGGTCTATCACGATCATCCTTCCGAGGCGAAACGCTTAACCGTAGACCAATTGGAGCAGATGTTGGGGGCTACCCATGCTGGCGACAAGGAGCTTGCTCAGGAACTCTTCGGCTTGGAATTGATCGAGCGGATGAGCAGCACGAAGTTGTCGTCGTGGAAGGCCCGCCTGCCCGGCGAAAGGTCACGGGCTGCATTGGTTGCGCTGGCCGACAGGTCGGCCTTCCTTGCCCTTCCAGCGAAGGACATTCCCACCACTGCGACTCCTGATCTGGCCGCACAACGGCAGATGCTCGCGCGCACCATCGATTATTTGAGTAAGACCATCGTCAAGCTGCCGGACTTCTTCGCAACGCGCACTACGGTCCAATACGACGAACCCCTCAAAAAAGATGAGCGTGCGTGGAAGACCGTGACGAGCGACCAATCATTGCACCCAACGGCGACGTCCCACACAACAGTGACCTTTCGCGACGGCAAGGATGTTGTGGACGCCAAGGCTAGGGACGTAAAAAGGCTGAATGCTCACGATCGGCAGTTGGAGACTTGGGGCACCTTTGGCCCCATATTAGCGGTGGTGTTCGGAGACGCCTCCGCGCCACACAGCGTGTACAAGTGGAGTCACTGGGAGCAGGGCATCGCTGGACCGCAGGCGGTCTTTCGCTATGCGGTTCCGAAGAATGGATCTCATTTCGAAGTGGGGTTCTGCTGCCTCGCAGATCCCGACGGAACGGTTCTCTTCAAGCAAAATGCGGCGTACCACGGAGAGGTAACGGTCGATCCGTCGAGCGGGGCCATACTTCGCCTGACAGTGATCGCGGACATGGAGCCGAGGCTGCCGATGCTAAGTTCCAGCATCATGGTCGACTACAGTCCGGTAACGATCGGTGAGAAGAACTATATCTGCCCGACAAGAAGTGTCACCATCTCAAGGATGCGGACGGTGGTGCTTGTGAGGGAATGGGGCGAAAGCTTCGGAGTCTATGGGCGCTTTGAGACGATCCTGAACGATGTAGCCTTCGAGAAATATCACTTATTCCGTGCTGAGTCGAAGATATTGCCGGGGTATACAAATCCGTCTCCGGATAAGTAACAACAAACGCTCCTACGTCGAGTAATCCGCATTAATCCGCACATACTCTTCGGTCATATCGCACGTTACGAACATCGTCTCTGCCGTCCCCTGTCCCATATCCATCGTGATCATGTAGTCCCGCTTCTGCATCTCTGCATGCGCGCGAGCCTCATCGAACGCCGCCGATCGCATCCCACCCTCGTACACCGGCTCCTCGCCGATCCGCACCGTCACCGTCGCAGGGTCGAACTCCACACCGGAGTATCCAGCCGCAGCCATCAGACGGCCCCAGTTCGGGTCCGCGCTCGACCACGCCGTCTTGCACAGCGGTGAATGCGCAATCGACTTCGCGATCTGCTTCGCCTCCACGTCGCTTCGTGCACCCGTAATGTGCAGCGTCACCACGTGGGTCACGCCCTCGCCGTCATCCACAATCGCGTACGCCAGCTTGCGGCACACCAGGTCCAGGGCATTCGCAAAGCTCTCACGCGTGCGGTCATCCAGCTTCACTCCGCTCGCTCCGCTCGCCAACAGCAGAACCGTGTCGTTGGTCGAGGTGTCTCCATCGATCGAGATCGAGTTGAAACTCCGTTCCGCCGCCGCAGGCAGCAGACCCCGCAGATCCTCGCTCGTCGCATCGATGTCGGTAAACAGATACACCAGCATCGTGGCGTGCGGAGCCACTGGCGCTCCCAGTCGTGGATGAATCATCCCCGCGCCCTTCGCCGCTCCAAAGATCCGCACCTCCTTGCCGTCCACGGCAATCGAGGCCCGCGCGACCTTCATGCGCGTGTCTGTCGTCATAATCGCCCGGGCGAACATCTCGGCGTGGCCTTCTGTCGCTCCCAGCGACGCCTTCAGATCAGGCATCGCCGCGATCACCTTATCGACTGGAAACGGCACACCGATGATGCCGGTCGAGGAAGGGAAGACCTCGTCAAAGATGCACCCAAAGGTCTCCGCCGCTACGACGCAGGTCTTCGTACAGCCATCGATTCCGGCTTGCCCCGTCGCGCAGTTTGCATTTCCAGCGTTCACCAGCGCCACGCCCACCCGTCCGCCGGTCATCGCCATGTGCTTTCTTCCCACCGTCACCGGCGCGGCCACCACTTGGTTCGTCGTGTACATTGCTGCCGCTTGTGCTACTCCCGTCGCCCGCGCTACAGCCAGATCCAGATTGCCGCTTGCCTTGATGCCAGCCTTCACCGCTCCCCACTCAAACCCACCAGGGAGAGCGCCAACTACCTTCGCCTCACGTTCCATAAGCTCCTACTTTATCAACGTTTTCCACTGGATTCTTGTCAAGCCCCAATGTCACGTAAGTTCTTCAATTCAAAGGACATCCAAGTTGCCGATTAATTACCTGCCGCTTGATACAATTAAGACAGATAGCAGGAGAAGGCCCCGGAAAACATCTGCCGGGGCCTTCGTTCATTGGTATCCCGAAACGGTTGATCCAAACCTAAGCCATTATCTTCGAAGATCTTGCGCAAAAAGATACGGGGGGTCTAGAACGCAACCTCAAGTGTCTTCCCCTCCGTACTGCTCTCCCTGGCCATCTCCAGCAGCCGGATCACTCGGAGCCCATCCTCTGCGGTCACCGCCAGCGGGGCCGTCCCCAGGATGGCATCCCGAACATTCGCGTAGAACCCGCGATAATCTCCCGGCTCGGTCTTCACCGTAGTCCGCGTCAGCTGTCCCGGCTCCGCCGGATTCGGAGCCACAACCAGCGTTCCCCACGCCGCCTCCGGCTCCGCCAGCCACTCGCGGCTGTCTCCCATCGGCGGAACCGTCGCCCCACCCACCAGCGCCGGCTCCTGCGGGTCAACCCCATACTTCCGAAAACTCCCCAGCGTCCCATGCAGCAGGAACCGAGGTGCCCCCTCCGCCGCCAGCATCGTCGCCCGGCAGATCGCCAGCAACCGCGGGTAGCGCAGCACGATATCAAAAGCATCCTCAATATCCGTCTTATCCCGATCGCGCCGGACGCTTGCCGTAATCGCCTCCGGAGCGCCAAACAGCGCCAGCGCCTGATCAACCAGATGCGGCCCCAGGTCGAAGAGCATTCCGTTGGCGGCGTTCGCGGACTCCTTCCATGTCGCCTCACGCGGGAGAGGACGGAAGCGATCGAAGTGCGACTCGAAGGTCACAACCCTGCCCAGAGCGCCTGAATCGAGCACCTTGCGCACCGTCAGAAAATCCCCGTCCCACCGACGGTTATGAAACGGAGCCACCACCAGCTTCTTCTCCACAGCCAACTCCATCAGCTGTTTAGCCTCAGAGCTGGAACCAGCGAACGGCTTGTCGATGACTACATGCTTACCGGCGAGCAGCGCCCGCTTCGCAAGATCGAAGTGCGTCTCGTTCGGGGTCGCGACAACGATCAGAGAGATCGAACTATCGACCAGCGCCTCATCCACCGAGCGCAAAATGCGCGTCTTCGGATAAGCCCTGGCTGCCTCTTCACCCTTTCGCTGCACGATCGCCTCAAGCTTCAACCCCGGCACCGCGCTGACGAACGGCGCATGAAAGACGCGCCCGGCAAGCCCAAAGCCGATGACCGCAACACCAATCTCCTGCATGAATCCCTCCTGGTCGAGCCATTGTTTCACGGTTGGTAAAACTTTTTGAGACTCCGGACAACTCTAAGCATCTGAATCTATGAAGGTATGTGTACGAGCCTCCAGCCTGCCCTCCCCAGGCAGCAACACCAAGCTGAAAACAAAAGGACGCAAGGTACCATCGAAACTATGGTTGAACGCAAAACAGCGGCTGTGAAAGCGCGTCATCTCCTCCCGGGGGCCGTCGCGGCTCTCAGCCTGTGTCTGCTCGGACTTCCGCTTTTGGCTCAGACGCAGCAGGTTTCCCCTTCGGGAAATCAGCCTCGGCCGACTCAAACGGGTCCCAGCACTGCGACCGAAAGTTCGCCGGTCGCGGGTGCCCAGCAGCAGCTTTACACTGCCTCCGGTCAGAACGGCGCAACTGTTAGCCAGGACTCCTTCAAGGGCAGCATCACTGAGGGCAAGTCCACGGGAACAGTTATCGACCTCCCACTCGACGATGCCATTCAGCGCGGCCTTCGCAATAACCTCGGAGCCATCCTGCAGGGATCAGCCCAGAAGAACGCAAATGGTCAACGGCTCGAAGAGTTGCAGGCGCTGCTTCCCACGGTGACTGGTGCAGTCAGCATCAACGTCCAGCAGGTCAATCTTGCGGCATACGGTCTCAAGGTTCCTGGCTTCAGTTCCATCGTTGGCCCGTTCCAGGTCGTCGACTTTCGCGCCTACCTCACTCAAAATCTCTTCAACATCTCGGCGCTCCAGAACTACATCGCCTCGAAGCACAACTTCGCGTCTGCGAAACTTACCGCTGAAGACGCGCATGACCTCGTCGTGCTCACAGTTGGAAATGCGTACCTGCTCTGCATTGCAGACAGCGCTCGTGTCGAAGCAGTGACCGCCGAACTTGCGACCTCGAAGGTCACTCTAGACCAGGCAGTCGCGGCGCACGATGCGGGCACCAGCCCGAAGCTGGATGTGCTGCGAGCCCAAGTGGACTATCAGAACGAACAGCAGACGCTAATCTCAGCGAAGAATCAGCTCGCAAAGGACAAACTCGCCCTCTCCCGTACCATCGGCCTTCCGCTCGATCAGGAGTACAACCTGACAGACCGCGTGCCCTATGCGGCCTTCAATGAGGTTGATCCGCAGGCAACGGTCGAGCAGGCTCTGAAGACCCGCAAGGATCTTGCGGCCTCGGGCGAGCAGGTAAAGGCTGCCAGTGCACAGGTGAGCTCTGCAAAGGCCTACCGATATCCGGTTGCCAGCTTCGTCGGCGACTTCGGCGATCTTGGCACTACGCCAGGCCACTCGCACTCGAGCTATACAGCGACAGGGCAAGTGACTATGCCGATTCTGCAGGTGGCCAAGACTAAAGGACAGATCGAGGTTGCCAGCGCTCAGTACGAACAGTCCAAGGCGCGCCTTTCCGATCAGGCCCAGCAGGTGAATCAGGACGTTCGTGACAGCATTCTTGACATTCAGGCTGCAGCCAAACTGGTGGAGGCGACACACTCCAACGTTGAGCTGGCGAACGAGGCATTAAGCGAGGCGCAGCAGCGGTTCAAGGCGGGTGTCTCGGATAACCTACCCGTCTCGCAGGCGCAGGCTCAGACCGAGCAGGCGAACGACCAATACATTAGCGCGTTGTATCAGCACAACATCGCGAAGCTCTCGCTGGCGCGCGCATTGGGCGCAGCCCAGAGCAACTACAAAGATTATCTTGGAGGAAAGTAACCTTGCCAGAGCAAGCGGAACAGAAATACGAACAAAAGAACACGCCGGATGTCGAAGACGAATCGCCGGAGAAGAAATCACGGCGCAAGCTGATCATTATTGCCGTGGTCACGCTGCTGGTCATCGGCGCAGCGCTGTTTTACTGGCACTCCACGTTTACCGAGGACACGGATGACGCGCAGGTTGACGGTGACCTTTATCAGGTGAGTTCGCGTATCGCCGGTCAGGTCACGAAGGTGTACGTGCAGGACAACCAGGAAGTGAAGGCCGGGGACCTTTTGGCGGAGATCGATCCCAAGGACTTTGAGGTTGCGCTTGAGCAGGCTCAGGCAAATCTTGCCAGCGCCGAGGCAGCAGCCATCCAGGCGAACGTGAACGTGCCGATTACAAGCATCACCTCCAGCACCAGCATCAGCACTACAAGCTCCGATGTGCAGGGCGCGCAGTCAGCGGTGGCTCAGTCGCAGAAGCAGGTTCAGGCCGCAGAGGCTCGTGTCGCTCAGGCAAAAGCGAACGCAGTGAAGTCCAATCTCGACGTCGAACGCTATAAACCCCTGGTCGAAAAGGACGTCATCTCCAAGCAGCAGTTTGACGCTGCTGTAGCTGCAGCTGCCGCAAATCAAGCGGCGGTCCTCGAGGCCGAGTCGACGTTGATCGGGCAGCAGGAGGCGGTTCGCCAGTCGCAGCAGAAGCTGATTCAGTCGCGTTCAACGGCTTCGGAGGCTTCTAGGAACGGCCCCAGCCAGGTGAAGGCTCAGCAGGCAAAGGCGCAGGCCGCTGTCGCAGACGTGAAGCAGGCGCAGGCGAAGGTCGACCAGGCGAAGCTCAACCTGAGCTATACGAAGATCACTGCACCGACCACGGGAATCGTCAACAAGAAGAATGTTCAGGTCGGCGCAAACCTCTCGGTCGGTCAGGACCTCCTTACAATCATTCCCCTTACCGACCTGTGGGTTACGGCCAACTTCAAGGAGACGCAGTTGGAGAAGATGTGGCCCGGTCAGAAGGTGGTTATCAAGGTGGATGCCCTCGGCGGACGCAAGTTCCACGGCGAGATTAAGCAGATTGGCGGCGCTACCGGCTCCAAGCTGTCGCTCTTCCCGCCTGAGAATGCTACCGGCAATTACGTCAAGGTCGTTCAGCGCATTCCAGTGCGCATCAACTTCACGAACCTGGATGACGAGAATACCGACCACAAGCTGCGGCCGGGTTACTCGGTCACGCCGATTGTCTCGGTCAAATAGCAGGATCAGTAACACGCATCATCCACCTCGGCATCCCTTATCGATGCGCACAAACGAGGTGGATGATGTGTTTTAGGCAACGGATATATTCAATGCGGCTCGGCTGCCACGGGACGGCCGCGCTGTGTATCTTTAAGGCACGTCCTGGCATCAAATCCGAGTAACCGCTTACATTAGATGGACTGCAGCTTATGCCGATCGCACTCGCATTTTTCGTTCATTACGCCTACCTGATCCTGTTCCTCTGGGTCCTGGTGGAGCAGATCGGCATTCCCATCCCCAGCCTGCCGGTGTTGCTGACGGCAGGAACGCTGAGCGCCACCCACCGAATTCATCACCTGCCGGCGTTGATAGCGGTTTTGGCTGCCTGCATGGTCGCAGATTCGATGTGGTTCTTTCTTGGGCGCAGGTATGGCGCCAGTGTGTTGAAGCTAATCTGCAGGCTGTCGTTTGAGGCCTCGACCTGCGTCAGTAAGACTGAGGGTTACTTCACCCGTCGCGGCCCGGCAACTCTCCTGTTCTCGAAGTTCATTCCCGGGCTGAGCACGGTTGCGCCGCCGATCGCAGGGCAGATCGGCATGCGTTATGCTCGCTTCTTTATCTGGGATCTCGCCGGATCGTTCATCTGGGCTGAAACCTTTCTGCTGACGGGCCGCTTCTTCGGCGATGTCGCCCAGAAGAGCGCTCCGTTCTTCCATTGGCTCGGCCGGTTCGCCTTCGTCATCTTCATCCTTATGGTGCTTGGCATTATGGCTTACAGGATGTTCAAGCAACGTAAGTTCCTCCAGCAGGTGCGGGAGCTCAGGCTGGAACCTCAGGAACTCAAGGAAATGATGGACCTGGCGCATCAGATGGGGAATGCACCCCCATTCATCGTCGATCTGCGCCATCCGCTCGATTACAAGCCGGATCCCCGAGTGCTGCCCGGTGCACTGCGTATAGGGCCTAATGAAATTCGCCAGCACAGCGAGATCATTCCCCGCGATCGCGACGTTGTGCTCTACTGCACCTGCCCGAGCGAGGAGACCAGCGCGAAGCTTGCATTGCAACTGCACAAGTTGGGCGTCTATCGTGTGCGCCCGCTGCGTGGGGGATTCGACGGATGGAAGGAAGCCGGGTATCCGCTGGTCGACTACATCACGGATGCTCCAACCACGGCGGTTCTGACCACCGAGATCGCGCCGGCTCCGGAGTCGAAGCCGGCGATGCCTCTCCTCTAAAACTGTACGCTTCTCACGTCCCCATCCTGAAGTTCACGGTAATGGTTGTTTGAATCTCGATTGGCTCTCCATTCAATTGGTAGGGCCGATAGCGAGCGGCCTGAATTGCGTCCAGAGCGGCCGCACGCAGAATCTCTGGGCCGCTGATGACATGCAGGCTTTCGATGGTCCCGGCCTTTGAGATGATGGCCTCAACCACGACTGTGCCGGAGATTCCGGCTGCCTTCGCTATCGGCGGATATAGGGGACGGATGGGTGAGAGCAGCATTCCAGCCAGAACCCCCTGTGAGACCTGTCGAGGTTTCGGGGATGCTGGTGTTGGGGTAACCGATACGTTTGAGCCGCGGCCGTCTCTTCGTCCAACCACCTCAGCAATTACCGTTGTGGATTCCATGCCGGTTATGTGACCTATGATCGGTGGTTCTTCTATGGTGAGTGCAGGATTTGGAATAAGCGTGGGGAGGTGGGTTTGAATAGGAACTGGCAGAGAAACAAGCGTTGCTCCCTGGGTGGCATGTTGGGCCTGCGCCTGTGGCAGCGGAGGCCTCGGAGGCGGAGGAGTGAACACAAGCGGTGAACTAGGGTGAAAAGCAAGTCTTTCGGGATGGAGCAGTGGAATAGCGATCAGCAATGCGACAACTGCGGTTTGTAGTGCAGTTGATCCGGCCATCGTCCAGCGTCTGGTTGCCGAGACATGAATAACCTGAGATTCAACAAGACTTTCCTCAAACATAAGCACCTCCGAACCTCTCGATTCAGGGGCGCATCTGCGAGTAATGCGTCCGTATCCGTATAGACCCCTTCCATCGCGAAATTGTTCCCGAGAAAAGGCTGCCCAAACCTCACCTGTTTGAGCGATGATGAATCACCATGTCCGAACGTTCTTCGACTCTCGTTGCTCCTGCGGCTACGGCTCCGACGTTCACGGCCCCCTCGCCGTCGTCGCGCGTCCTCTCGGTCGACATATTGCGCGGCATCACCATTGCGTTCATGATCCTGGTGAACGACGCTGGCGATGGCTCTCATGTCTATACACAGCTCGAGCACGCAGCGTGGAACGGTTGCACCCTGACGGACCTCGTCTTTCCGACATTTCTGTTTGTTGTCGGAATCTCGATCATCCTGTCGCTCTATTCGCGGTTGCAGCGGGGTGCCAGCCGTCGTGATCTCGCAATCCATACTGTTCGCCGCGCCGCGACGATCTTTATCGTCGCAATGCTCATCAATCTGTATCCCCGCTTCCAGTACACGCATCTGCGCATCTTTGGCGTACTTACGAGAATTGCGGTCTGTTATCTGATCGCTGGTCTCATCTGTCTGCTGACTCAGCGCGCACGCAATCTTCTCGCAATCACCGCGGCGCTGTTGGTCAGCTACTGGATTTTCATGCGTTTCGTCCCGGTTCCGGGCTTCGGTATTCCTACCCACGACATCCCGTTGCTAGATCCGGACCGCAATCTTGCGGCGTGGATGGACCGCGGCATCAACGACTTTCTGCAGAGCACGATTCATACCGGGCGACTCTATGAGAAGACCCGCGACCCCGAAGGCCTGCTCAGTACGATTCCCGCCATTGGCACAACGCTGCTCGGTGCGGTCGCTGCACTGTGGCTCCGCCGGGCTGAGGGCAAGTCTGCCGTGATCACTCGCGCGCAATGTGCGATGGGGTTGTTTCTCTCGGGCCTGCTCGGAATCGCATCCGGGCTTGTATGGGATATCTGGTTTCCGCTTAATAAGAAACTCTGGACGAGTTCGTACGTGCTCTTCGCTGCCGGTTGCGCATTGGTCGGACTCGCGATCTGTTATTGGCTTGTCGATATTCGACACTTCAATGAGACAAAGATCGGTCGCTGGCTGACCTGGCCATGGCTCGTCTATGGATCGAATGCCATCATTGCTTATACGACCGCGGCAGTCGTCGAGAAGACACTCTTTCTCATCCACACGTCCAGTGTCAGCCCCACTGGCAGGCCGCTTTCTGGCTGGAGTTGGATCTACTGGCACATCTTCGCGAGTCACGGTTCCACGAACAACACTTCTGCAGCGTTCGCGTTCGCATATGTGCTCGTATGCTTCATCCCAAACTGGATCCTCTGGCGCAAACGAATCTTCGTGAAGCTCTGAACGCTCTTTGTCTCTCTTCATAGCCTCGCGTGCCGTTACCATAGACGACGGGCCGTAGTGTGCTGCGGCAGGAGAGGGAATTGGCTTACGACGATCTTCGCGACTGGATCAACGAGCTACACAAGGCAGGAGAGTTAAAACGAATCGCCATCGAGGTTGACCCTGTCCTCGAGATGGCCGAGATCGCGGATCGTACAGCGAAGCTTGGGCGCGGAACTTCAAAGGCGGGCGGCCCCGCACTGTTGTTTGAGAACGTGAAGGGTCATCCTGGCGCACGCGTTCTGATGAATCAGTTCGGAAGCGATCGACGCATGAAACTGGCGCTCGAGACCGACTCGCTCGATGCTATAGCTGATCGAATTCGCATACTGCTCAAACCCGAGACGCCGATCAGTCTCGTCGATAAGCTGAAGATGCTGCCCAAACTCGCGGAGGTGGGTAGCTTTTTCCCTAAGGTTGTGGCCGCAAAGGACGCCCCGTGCAAGCAGGTCATTTTGCGTGGCAGCGAAGCTGACTTGAATCGCCTACCCGTTCTGAAGACCTGGCCTCATGACGGTGGCAGATTTATCACGCTCCCCTGCGTCGTAACGCGCGATCCAAATTCAGGTAAACGCAATGTCGGGATGTATCGCATGCAGGTCTATGACGGCAAGACAACCGGCATGCACTGGCAGCGCCAGAAGGTCGCTGCTGAACACATGCGGGAACAGCTTCGCGCTGCTTCAGTAGATGCGGCTGCGGCCGTAGACCTGATGGCCCTCACCGCAGGAGGCACGACGGCGGCGCAGTCGCTTGAAACGATTCCGCAGGTGACACTCGGCAAGATTCGTGGTCAACGCATGGAGGTTGCAGTAGCGATCGGCACAGATCCAGCAACCACTTTCAGCGCGATCGTTCCGGCTCCTCCTGACGTTGAGGAGTACCTCATCGCCGGATTCCTGCGTCAGAAGCCGCTCGAACTGGTGAAGGCCGAGACGGTTGATCTCGAAGTGCCTGCCAACGCCGAATACATACTCGAAGGCTACGTCGAGCTTGGTGAACTGCGGTCCGAGGGACCATTCGGTGACCATACTGGCTTTTACACCATGCAGGACGACTATCCAGTCTTCCACCTTACCTGCATCACGCACCGTCGTGATCCGGTTTACGCCGCAACTATCGTTGGTAAACCTCCGATGGAGGACGCATGGATGGGCAAGGCCGTGGAGCGTATCTTTTTGCCCTTGATGCAGCTCACGCTTCCAGAGATCCGTGATGTGAATTTGCCGCCAGAGGGCGTCTTCCACAACCTGATGATCATTTCGATCCGCAAATCGTACGCCGGGCACGCACGCAAGGTGATGAACGGGATCTGGGCGATGGGCCAGGCGATGTTCACAAAATGCATCATTGTCGTCGACGAAGACTGCGATGTGCAGGACATTGCAGAGGTGGTTCTGAGGACGACGAACAACATCGACCCGGAGCGCGATATCCAGTTCACGATGGGTCCTATCGATTCGCTTGACCACGCAAGCCGGTTACCAAACTACGGCAGCAAGATGGGAATTGATGCAACGCGGAAGTGGCCCGCCGAGGGCTTCAACCGCCGATGGCCGCAGATGCTCACGATGGATTCCAATGTGAAATCGCGCGTTGATGCGATCTGGAAAAAACTGGGCATCGAATCCATCTAGAGACGGGTTTTCAGGGTGAGGAGATGCGTGAAGATTCGACGCTAAAACGAAACCCCACAAGGGTTTGTGGGGTTAATAAGATTGAGTTGGTTGCGGGGGTAGGATTTGAACCTACGACCTTTGGGTTATGAGCCCAACGAGCTACCGGGCTGCTCCACCCCGCTCTTTGAATATACCGCTATCACGCGGTAGGGTCAACCTTCCTTGGCAGCCCTTTTGTCGCGCGGAGGGCTATGGAAGACAGCGGGGAGGAGCGTAACTTTTTTCACTGGAATGCGTTTGATGAAGTGTTGATGTTGTGGTCCGTTGGAGGACTTGTATGAGCCAGTCTGGTCGGTTGCAGAAGGCATTTTTTGGCGTTGTGTTGGGAGCCGGCTTGGCAGCCACAGCTAGTATCGCTCAGGAGAAAACGCTGCCGGACGCTCAGATCGAGTCCAATGTGCTGAAGACGCTTGCCGGTGTTCCGGAGCTTGCAGATCAGACGATTGGTACTACGACGGTATACGGCACGGTCACCCTCACAGGGACGGTCCGCGACGAGGCGTCCCGGGACAAAGCTGAGCAGGCCGTTGCGAATACCCAAGGCGTAAAGAAGGTCGTTGACGAGATGACCATCGGCGTTTCTCCCGCCGCGGAGACCGGTGTATCGCAGCCACCAGAGGACGCGCCGGAGAGTGCGACAGAGGCAACCGATCCCAACCGTTCCGTAGAACAAGCACCTAATACTCAGTCCGCTGCACCGACTGCAAGTGCGCCCGCACCAGCTCCGGTAGAACGCCCTCGTACAGTTCAGAACCCACCGATGCCCGCCTATCCGCCTCAATACAGTCGACAGCCTTACCGAGTCCAGCAAGCCGGACAACCAGTTGTGGTCCCGGCCGGAACGCTCGTCAGCGTCCGAATCAATCAAGCGATGGACAGCCGGAATACGCAACCCGGAACGACTTTTGACGGCGTAGTTATGGGAGATGTCGTCGCTGGTGGCTCGGTTGCGATTCCCCGTGGCGCCACCGTACAAGGCCACGTAGTCGACACACATCCTGGAGGCGATTTGAGAGGTCGCGGCGGTCTCGCCCTTGAGCTGACTGACGTCTATCTCGAGGGCCATCCGTATCCTCTTGCCACTGAGTCGTGGACGCATCAGGGCTATGACAAAACGGGCCAGACCGTTGGAAGCGCAATCGGGCTTGGGGCAGTGGGAGCCACAATAGGAGCGATCGCAGGCGGCGGTCTTGGTGCTGCATTGGGTGCAGGAATTGGCGGAGCGGCCGGGATTACGATGTCCGCAGCCTCACGGCAGGGTGAGGCGACCGTACCCTCTGAGGCGATCGTGAGCTTCCGGTTGAGCCAGCAGGCAGCTCTAACGACTGTCTCTCAGGCTGAACTTGATCGTCTAGGGGCCGGGCTTCCGCCGCCTTCTGGTCCCCCGCAGATGAGGCATCGTTACTATCCGCCTCCCCCACCTCCTCCTCCGGGTTACGGACCGGCATATTATCCCTACCCTTATCCGTATTACTACCCGTATTACCGGTAAATAGGTCATCAGCGATCTGCAGACTAAATCCGCGATCTGGGTGATTTATACTTGTAGCTTGCCCTGCTTCCATGCGCGGCCCATCTAGGGCTGCGCCTCGGCTTCGCAAATTCCGGGCACGCGCGTATCCGGCTTTACGGTGGCGCTCAAGTGAAGGTCGTTAGTCACGCATGATTCGTATTCTGCAGCAGGACAACCGCATCACGAAGATTCTCTTTGCTGTCATCATCGGCTTTGCCGTGGTCACCATGGTGATCACGCTTGTGCCGGGTGTCTTCGACAACACCTCGACAAACGACGCAAACGTCTTCGCAACGGTCCGCGAGCCCGGCTTTCTGGGTCGCTTCGGCATCGACAGCACCGCCGTCAAGATGACCGAGGTGAATCAGCTTGCCGCCCGTCAATTGCAGCAGCAGCAGCTTCCCGAGTTCCTGCTGCCGTATATGTCGCAGCGTGCCGGCCAGGTTCTTGTGCAGCGGCAGATTCTGAAGCACGAGGCCGACCGTATGAATCTGCAGGTAAGCGATGAGGATCTGCGTCGTGAGCTCCAGACAGGACCTTTCGCGCAGTATCTGTTCCCGGGTGGAAAGTACATCGGCGATGACGCGTACATGAACTTCGTCCAGAACTTCTTCCAGACGAGCCGTGCCGACTTTGAGGCACAGATTAAGAGCGACATGGAGTTGCAGCGTTTGCAGGCCCTGATCACTGGGGGAGTCGCGGTTTCGGACAACGCTGTTCGCGAGGCCTACCGTGTTCAGGGAACGAAGGTGAAGTTCGACTACGCAGTCATCTCTGCCGACGATCTTCGCAAGTCGATCAACCCGACCGATGCCGAGCTCGAGAAGTTTTTCAAGGACAGCGCCACCAAGTATGCGAACGCAATTCCTGAGACGCGCAAGATCGAATATGCTTCGTTCGACGCATCGAACTTGCCGGGCGGTAAGCCCCAGATCTCCGATGCCGACATACAGGCCTACTACAACCAGCACCAGGCGCAGTACCAGGTGAAGGAGCAGGTAAAGGTTCGGCACATTCTCATTGCTGTGCCTCAGGGCGCCGATGCGAAGACTGACCAGGCTGCAAAGGCCAAGGCCGACGACTTGCTGAAGCAGATCAAGGGCGGCGGCAAACTTTGCTGACCTGGCGAGCAAGAACTCCGACGATCCCGGCAGCAAGACTGCTGGGTGGCGAGCTGGGATGGCTTGATCGTGGCCGCACTGTACCCGAGTTCGACAAGGTCGCCTTTACCCTGAATCCTGGGCAGACCTCGGACGTGGTCAAGACGCAGTTCGGTTACCACATCCTTCAGGTCGAAGAGAAGAAGACGGCTCATCTCCGTCCGCTTTCTGAAGTGAAGGCCGAGATTGTTCCCGTGCTTGAACAGCAGCGCGTGGGCGCCGCGGAGCAGACATTTGCCTCGCAGCTTGCCGCTGATGCAAAGAAGAACGGCCTTGAAAAGGCAGCCTCAGCGCGCGGTCTTCACGTGGTGACGACGGACTACATTGCCAAGGATGGTGTGATCGCCGGACTGGCTGACGGTACCCCGCTTGCTGACGCAGGCCTTCTCCGTGGTTAAGGGGGCTGACCCCGCTTCCGTGTCTACCGGCGACGGTTTCGCAGTCTTTCAGGTGACGGATATCAAAGCCGCACACGCTCCGACGTTTGCCGAGTACAAGACGCATATCGTCGACGACTATCGTGAGCAGCAGGTGCCGTTGCTTCTCAACACGCAGATCAATAAGCTGGATGATCGCGCGAAGGTTCTCAACGATCTCAAGAAGGCCGCCGCCGAGATGAATATCCCGGTGAAGACCAGCGAGATGGTCGGGCGCGATGCTCAGGTTCCCGAGATCGGCGCAATGAGCGGTCCAGGGTCAGTAGCTTTTTCGCTGAACAAGGGTGCCATCTCGTCCCCGATCAACCTTGGCCGTGCAGGCGTCGTTCTGAGCATTCTTGACAAGCAAGAGCCCACAACGGAAGACATCGCGAAGAACTTCGATCAGACTCGGGAGCAACTCCTCAACGATCAGCGAGAGGAGATTTTCCGCGTATACGTCGGCAACGTGACGAAGAAGTATGAGGAAAGCGGTGCTGTGCGTTACTCGAAGAAGCAGGCTACGCCCGCACTTCCTGTTGGCGGCAACTAATCTCGATCTAGCTTCATCACAAAAGGTCCATTCCTAATAGGATTGGACCTTTCTTTTTGAATACAACGTTCTTGGCAGATGCCATGCAAGAACAACGGGTACGATTGACTCTAGCGAAAGGTGACGGAGGGGCGATGGCTGAAGACGCTGTCAATCAAGTTCGACTGTCTGGAGTGCTGCTGCATGTAACGTCGTTGCCTTCCTATGGCGGCATCGGAGATTTTGGCCCCGCGGCGTATGCCTTTGTCGATTTTCTCGTTGCTGCCAAGCAGCGTCTCTGGCAAGTTCTTCCGCTCAGTCCCACCGGCTACGGAGACTCACCTTATTCCGCGCTCTCGGCCTTTGCTGGAAATCCACTCCTGATCAGCCTTGAGAGACTGGTGAACGATGGGTGGCTTAGACCAGAACGGATCGAGGGGTTGCCCGGGCACGAGGGTCCTGCGGATTTTGAAGCTGTCACGCGTCTGAAACTTCCTTTGCTCGAAGAGGCGGCAGCGAATTTTCTTGATCACGCTCCGGACGACGCACGTGGGAGATTTCAACACTTTTCGGAGACCAACAGTTCCTGGCTTGCCGACTACGCGATGTTCGCGGTGTTGCGGCGTCGATTCGGATATGTGAGCTGGCATGAGTGGCCGACCGAGTATGCGTTGCGTAAAGACGAGGCAATGACCGAGACCCTCAATAAATATGGCCGTGAGCTTGGGATTGAGCAGGTCATGCAGTTCTTCTTTCATGAGCAGTGGTGCGCTCTTCGAAAATATTCTGCGGAGCGGAAGATTCGGGTCCTCGGAGACGTCGCTATCTTCGTCAGCTATGACAGTGCCGATGTGTGGGTTCATCCGGAGATATTTGAACTCGACGCAGATGGCAGGCCGCTCCGAGTCGCCGGTGTTCCTCCGGATTACTTTTCAAAGACCGGCCAGCGCTGGGGCAATCCTCTCTATAAATGGAAGTTGCTGCAGCAGCGCGGATTCGACTGGTGGGTAGCGAGGATTCGCAGGTCACTGGCGCTCTACGAGATGATTCGGCTCGATCATTTTCGTGGTTTTGAGGCGTACTGGTCGATTCCGGCAGAGGCGGAGACCGCAGTTAATGGCGTCTGGGTTAAGGCTCCCGGGCATGAGCTCTTTGAACGCCTCAAGGAGGTATTTGGCGATCTGCCATTCGTGGCTGAGGATCTCGGTCTTATCACGCCTGAGGTCGATGAGTTACGAGAGCACTTTGGCATGCCTGGAATGCGGGTGCTGCAGTTCGGCTTTGTCGACCGCGGAAGCCATCTGCACCTTCCACAAAACTTTGTGCCCAAAACCGTTGTTTACACCGGCACACACGATAACAACACAACCTTGGGTTGGTGGCGCCAGGAAGCTACCGAGCCTGAACGAAGGCATCTGCAGACCTATATTCAACCAATTAAGCATGATGCCGATGTGGTCTGGGCGATGATTCGCACGGCTGCCCGCTCCGTGGCAAATATCTGCATCGTCCCGATGCAGGACATTTTGCATCTGGGCAGTGAGGCGCGGATGAACACTCCTTCAGCTGGCAGCGGCAACTGGACCTGGCGATATGGCCTGCACGCTCTGCATCCGGACTTTGCCACGCAGCTGGCGGAACTGATGGAGATGACCGATCGTGACGGTTCTGCTCCTCCGGAGCGCGAGACGCTCAAGGTTGTTAGCGCGGCTGCGGAACCGGCCCCGACCATTTAGACTGAAGAAGCAATCCAAAATTTCAGGAGTATCCATGCCCCTTTCCGGCGAAGCCATTCGTACCATGAACTACGTTGACGACATCTCGGTTACACTGCGGCGCATCCTTGCTGTCCTGCCCTCGCTGACCGAAGAAGAACGCCAACGCGTCTCCGAACATATCAAGCACGCGGAGCCCAGTTACGACACCGTAATTGCGGCGGTAGCGGGCAAGAAGTGAATCAAGAGGCCGGCTCGCTTTCCGGGCACGGCATCCATGTCATTGCTGTGATTGGGGCTGGGCAGGCAGGCCGGAGTTTCGCCATGGCGTGTGCGGCGGCTGGCTTCTACGTCGTGCTGGAGGACGTAATGCCTTCGAATCTGCGAAGAGCAGAGACCGAATATTCGGACCTGAGCCTTCGCGGAGGTTTCGGCGAACTTGAACTTGCTTCAACCGTAGAGGAGGCGGTACGCGAGGCCGATATCGCGGTGGATTTTGTTCCAGACGAACTGGAGTCGAAGCTCGAAATCTTCAGCATGATCGATCGGATGGCTCCGCCGAAGACGATTCTTTGTACTCCAAGCCATGCGCTCAGCATTACGGACCTCGCGTCGTGTGTCTATCGGCCCGACCGTTGTTTTGCTGTGCAGGGGAAAATCGGTGTGAAGGGAGAGTCCGTCCGCCTTCTCCATCCTCCGGACGTGAATCAGGTGGTCTTACAGGAGGTCAGCGGCTGGCTTCGCCAGTTGGGAGCGGTGACGGAGTTGGTATCGGATCCTATGGCTCCGGCCCTGGTGAAGAATATGGTACCCAAACCGTAACGGCATTCCACGAACCGGTGGTTCGTCACAGACGGAACTGTTTTCAACAATATTACGTAACAGAAATCAAGGGATCGTAGTCAAATCATAGCCATGCGCGCCTTATGGGACATCTTCGCTCAAGTCTTCCGCTCGATCGGAGCCAATAAGCTGCGCTCATTTCTAACCATGTTCGGTATCGCATGGGGCGTGGCGTCGCTCTTGCTGCTCATTGGCTTGGGCGAGGGATTTCGTTCAGGACAGCGCCGTGGCTTGGCGCAACTCGGCGAGGACGTCATCATGCTTTGGGGCGGGACGATTCCAGCCATGCCCAACCAACATACCGGCATGAGGCCCTACAAGCTTACCGTCGCAGATGCAGAGGCGATTCGTAGTGAAGCCCCGCACGTTCGCAACGTCACCGCATTCGTAAACCGGGGAGACCTTAAACAGGTCAGCGAGTTCTCTAATACCGCCGGCTCCACGATGGGCGTAGAGGTCAACTATCCAGAGATTCGCCACCTGCCGATCGAGCAGGGACGATACCTGAATGTCGATGACCTGGCGCAGCGCCGTAAGGTCGTCGTGCTAGGGCAGAAGAGCAACAAGCTATTGTTTCCCGGGCGCCCGTCGCTCGGCGCGTTCATCACGATCAACGGAGCCAGATTTCAGGTAATTGGTGTAGCGGAAAAAGTGGGACGCGGAAACAACGATGGCGAAAATCAGAGGATCTACGTCCCGTTATCTACGATGCTGGAGCTGTTCCCGATTACGGGGGAGAACGTTCCGGATGACGCGATTTCGTCGATTCAGTATCAGCCATCGACGCCCGATCTAAATGAGACCGCAAAGGCTGAGGTCCACAAGGTGATCGCGCAGCGTCACGGCTTCGATGCGAACGTGAAGGACGCGTTTGAAGAGTGGGACACGATCAAGTCGCAGCGGACCGTTGGGCTGATTTTTACTGCGATGGATGTCTTTCTGGGCGGCGTGGGCATCGTGACGCTGGCCTTGGGCGCGGTTGGGATCATCAATATTATGCTGGTGACGGTGACGGAGCGGACCAAGGAGATTGGGTTGCGCAAGGCTCTGGGAGCGACCAAACGGAGCATTCTTACTCAGTTCTTCCTCGAAGGCCTGTTGCTGACCGGGTTGAGCGGCGTGATCGGGATTGTCGGAGCGGGAACGCTGATGTTTGCGCTTGGCAAGGCGATGGGGGATAACAAGATGGGGTTTGATCCTCCCCGCCTTGTGCCATGGTCAGCCGCGATGGCAATGGGTACGCTGATTCTGTGCGGCGTGGTTGCAGGGATTTATCCGGCGAGCAAGGCGGCAGCACTTGAGCCTGTGGAAGCGCTGAGGAAGGAATAGCGATGCTCAAGGACATCTTCAGCCAGGCGATTGAGGCGATGCGGCACAATGGGCGCCGCACGACGATCACCATTGTAGGCATGGCATGGGGCATCGCAACGGTGGTTCTGCTGCTGGCCTATGGAGCGGGCTTTGGGCGCGCGTTTGAGACGATCTTCGCGCAGTGGGGAACCAACATGATCGGTGTCTTCCCAGGGCGGACCAGCGAGCAGGCCGGCGGGTCGAAGGCCGGAGTGAAGGTGCGATTTCAGCAGGACGATGTGGAACGCATCCAGGAGACAGTGCCAGGGGTAATTCACGTCTCTCCGATTTTGTGGAAGCAGGTTCCGGTGCAGAACGACCTGCATACCTTCACGTGGGAGGTTGATGGAGTCACTCCTGAGCTTCCGGACATCATGAACATGCAGATGGACGAGGGCAGGTTCATCTCGGCGGCAGATATTCAGCAGCGCGCCCATGTTGCGGTGATCGGCTCGGAGGCGAAGACCAAGTTGTTCTCGGGCATGTACCCGCTGGGGCAGAAGATCCGGATCAACGGCGTGAGCTTTGAGGTAATCGGCATTCTGAAGGCCAAGATGCAGGAGGGCGACGACAATATCAACCGCGTCGTCGACATTCCGTTCCCGACGATGGGGGACATCAAAGACACTAAGTATCTCGACGGCATCTGGATGAGCTATAAAGGCGACCACAACTCAGTAGAACGGGCGCTGCGGAACCAGCTGGGTGCGTCGCACGGATTCCGTCCTTCGGACCGCAATGCGATTTACGTGGCGAACATCATGGAACAACTGTCGCAGTTCCGGCTTGTCTCGCTCGCGCTGCAGGCGCTGTTGCTGTTCATTGGCGTCCTGACGCTGGGTATTGCGGGCATCGGGTTGATGAACATCATGTTGGTGAGCGTTCAGCAGCGAACTCGAGAGATCGGCGTCGAGAAAGCTCTGGGGGCGCGGAAGCGGCACATTCTGTTCCAGTTTCTGGCCGAAGCGATGGTCATCACCGGGGTTGGCGGACTTGGCGGGATCATATTGGCGTTTACGGTCAGTAAGCTCGTGGGCGGAATCACGTTTTACAGCGCGATCGCCAAGAACGGGAGCGCGGCGGATATCTACCTGCTGATCTCCCCGAACATCGTCATCATCGCCACTTCGGTGCTGGTTGGCGTCGGTGTTGTAAGCGGGATGATTCCGGCGATCCAAGCCGCGAACCTGGATCCGATTGAGGCGCTCCGGTACGAGTAGTCCCCCTACCTTTTCCGCGCAAAGTCTTCAGAAAATTGAACTTAAGTCTGGACCTCCTACTGACGGTCTATTTTGAAATAGAGAAAGCCCCGCGATGATGCGCGGGGCTTTCTGATCTCTGATTAAAGTCTATCAAATCCAAGGTAATTAATCGGCACTTTACATATTGCTCATTTGACGGGCGTTATCAGGGTTCGGGGCTTGACAGGTTTTGGCTGATTTTTAACTGTGGAAAAGTGGGAGACCAACAATTGGAACGCGAAGAATGACGGCTAACTGTTATATCTGAGCAACAGACATGAACATGCCTATTCCACTTCCGGAGAAGAAGTCGTGGGTTTATGTACTTGTGATGGGCCTGTATAGCGCGCTGACTGCCTTATTTCTTATTGGGGTTATTACGCTATTTATCTCCGGCAACAAACTTGCCGCACATGATTTTGTCAGTTATTGGAGTGCGGGCAAACTTTTAGTTGCCGGCGGTAATCCATACGATCTGGCGACGACAGGCGCGCTTGAGGTCGAATCCGGTTTTGATCGAAGCGCGTGTCCGCTCGTCATGCGAAATCCTCCTACAGGTCTGCTGATTGCGCTTCCGTTTGCAGGATTGAGCCTGAGGATTGCGTCGCTGATCTGGTCCCTTTTATCGGCCGCGTCACTTGTTCTAGCCATATATCTGATTCAAACCCGATATGAAAACAGCGAGAAGATCCTCTTCCTGTTGGGCGTGTCGTTTGGTCCGGCGGTCCTGTGTCTTCTCTCAGGTCAGACAGCAATTTTTGTGTTGCTTGGATATTGTCTGTTTCTTTGTCTCTATCAAAAATCCCCTTTCTGGAGCGGGTGCAGTTTGTGGTTATGTGTCCTCAAACCGCATTTGTTTCTGCCTACAGTCGTGGCTATGACGGTATGGGCACTTTATAGAAAAAATTACCGATTTCTAATGGGTGTAGCGTCAACAATCATCGTGTCCGGCGTAGTCGCACTGAAATACGATGCGTCGGTTTTTTCGCACTACTGGACGATGCTTTCGAATCCGGAACTGAATCGAGAGTTGGTGCCATCCGCTGCGATCATTCTTAAGCGCATGCTCCCCCACTCAATGAGATGGATTCAGTATGTTCCCGCCATTGGCGGGTGCATCTGGGCCGCCTGGTTCTTCCAACGTAAACGTAAGACATGGAAGTGGGAGGAACAGGGGACCCTTGTTCTGTTGGTCTCTTTGGCAGTCGCGCCTTATTTATGGATCAGTGATCTAACCATTGCGATACCGGCGCTGCTCTACGCAACGTTGCGATTTGATCGCCAGTTTGTCCTCGTCATCGCGTTATCGACAGCTTCGGTTGAATTGATGACGATCTTTCACCCGAACCTGCACGCGCCTATCTATGCCATCTTCGCCCCTGCGTGTCTGGGGTTCTATGTCTTGAGCATGTATCGAGCTGCGAATGCGCAACGCCAGTTCGCTGCGGAGGCGCCTGCAAATCAGGCCTTGTCACGTGCCAGCCAGAGCAGATAGCAAACACCTGCGACACCAACTAGATTGATCCCGAACATCCAGACCGTTTGTCCAGGGGAGTAGTAGATGTTGCTGGAAGAAGCTAAGTCTGCCAGGAGATGGCGGTTAACGTCTCCAAATATCAGCCGAACATTCAGCAATGTTGAGAAGGTATAGACCACTCCTTTGTAGGAGATGATCGGGATCTGAAGGAGAAACGACACAAATGCAAGAGCAATACTCCTGGGCGCCGCGCTTTTCCAGAGCAGGATCCCCGCATAGATCGATCCTGCGTAGAGGAGCAGTGAGATACCGTCACCGATGGCGCGCGATGCCGCGCCTGTACGTAGCAGATGAATGCTCTCCAGCACGCTTCCTGCTGCTCCAATCAGGCCGCCAAAGGCAAGGATGAAGGCAAATATCCGGCGTAGTGTTCGATTGCGAGTTTGGGAGGATTCAGGCATGTTCGCAAGAATAGCGAAATTAGCAATTGAATTTATTCCGTCAGGCGTCTCATCTGTACGTCGTACTTCGGAGTTCTACGTTGTTGCACCGCGGCTGTCGCGAACCATGTCCTCGACATCACCGATCTTATCAATGACGAGGTTGAGTTTGCGGGAGAGAACTTGAATCTCGGATTCGGCGCGGCGATTGACGTCGAAGTCGAGCTCGCTGCGGAGGCGGTCCTTGGTGTCCTGGCGATTCTGGCTCATCATGATGACCGGCGCCTGGATGGCGGCGAGCATAGAGAGAAAGAGGTTAAGCAGGATGAAGGGATAGGGATCCCATGTGTGACGCTTGGCGAAGATGTTGACGCAGGTGTAGACGACGAGTGTGACGAGGAACGAGATGATGAAGCGCCATGATCCGCCGAAGCGTGCGACAACGTCGGCGATGTGATCGCCAATAGTGGCCTCTTCTTCAATGATCTCGTTGGCGTTGCGCTGGGCGCGGATTTGGATGAGGCGCTGCGATGCGTGGAATTGACGTCCGAGAACAGTGAGCATATCGAGGCCGGCCATGGGCTTACGCCTGACCAGTTCCGTGATGTCATGACGGTCGAGTTCGATGCATTCGGCCCCTTCCATAGTCATCGCGTTGGTGGTGTGGGGTGTCTCGTCGAGCATGGAAGCGAAGCCGAAGAAGCCGCCGTGAGCGGGCTCGTCGACGAGGACCTCCTGCTGGTCTTCGTCGACCGTGGTGATGCGTACACAGCCCGACATGAGAATGTAGGCCTTGTTGCCAGGTTCGCCTATCTTGAAGATGCGCTGGCGCGGGACGAAGCGGCGAATCTCGACCTGCGCGGCGAGGACCGCTAGCTCTTCATCATCGAACAGCTCAAAGAGGGGTACGTGCTTGAGTTCTTCGGGGGCGCAGTGCATGGCGGATCTCGCTTTTATTGAATTGGGAGGGTTCCGACCCGAAGATAGCAGAGAAAAGCCCTCCAATGATTAAGGAGGGCTTTGGGTGAGTAACTCTCTGAGTTCTAGAGCCGGACCGACATGGCGTGGTGAAAGATGTTGTTGGGGTCGTATTTCTTTTTCACGTTCTGCAGGAAGGGATACAGGCCTTTGGTTCCGTAGTAGAGCTCGGGCCAATAATCGTGTTGGATCATATCGACGTCGGGGTAATTGATGTAGCAGCCCTCATACTGGTCGCTCCAGAAGGGGGTTCCGGAGTACTTAGGGCCGGCTGGAGTGTTTGCATAGAGATCAGTGAATAGATCGCGGATCCACTGGATGTGTCCTTCGTCCTGCTTGGGATCGGCCCAGCTGGCGATGAACTGACACTTGAGGATGGAGCTGCGCTGCGCGACAGAGGTTTCTTCGAGCAGGTGATTCTTATTGACAGCGCCACCGAAGGAATCCGAGAGAACGGTACAGCCCTGAAGACTGACGCCGGGGATGGTGCGGTTGAGGTGCTTGTAGAAGATAGCAGCCTCTTCGCGGGTGAAACCCTTGCGCATGTAATTGGACTTGTACTTGTGCCGATTGCTGGGTGGAGGAGCGTTTGCCGGCCGGTTCCCGGGCCGCGCACCACCACCGCCGCCACCTGCTCCACCATTCGGTGCGTTGGCCTCGATCCAGCTCATCTTGTTGAGGGTGTGCTGGGCGAGGCAGACGGGGCTGCCGACCGCATTCGGTTCCGGGTGGTGCTCTTCCATGACGGGATGGCGCGTAATCTCGGCGACGGGTTTGCACTCGTCGAAGACGGCGAGATATTCCTCGACGACGCGGGTATCGTTTACGGTGCCGTCAGGGTTAGTGAAGGTAACGCTGAGCGAGAGGCGACCCGAGCTGCGATGGTTGAGGCCGAAGATGGAGAAGAGGCCCCAGGTGTCGGGATCCTTGCCGCGCGTCTCCCAGTAGTTGCCGAAGAGATAGAGGATGCGGGCGAAGCGCTCCTCGGTCATGTTCTCCCAGTCAAATGAGACGCTCCCGCGAAGCTGTTCGACAGGGGCCTTAGGCAGGTCATCGAAGTAAAAATTGGTGACGATGCCGAAGTTGCCGCCGCCGGCACCGCGGAGGGCACGGAGAAGATCGGGTTCGTGGGTCTTGTCGACGTGATGAATGTGGGCCTTGCCTGCGGCGTCGATGGTTACGACTTCGGCAGCAGTGACCCAGTCGGGGGTGACGCCATGCAGGCGCGAGAGAAGGCCGTATCCGCCGCCGGTGATATGGCCGCCGGCTCCGACAGGGGCGCAGGTGCCGCCTGGGATAGTGACGAGATCACGCTTGTAGAGGTCAGCGTAAGCGCGGCCGAGCGTGGAGCCGGCGCCGAGACGGTACTTGGGACCGTTGGCCGGCGGCTCGGTGCTGGTCATCATGGAGACGTCGATGATGGCTCCGCCAGGGTTGTTGTCGACGAAGTCCTCGTAACAATGACCGCCAGCGCGAACGGTGGGGCGCAGGCCCTGATGGACGAAACGCTCGAGTGCTTCGGCGACGTCGTTGGCGTTATCGCAGAGAGCTACACGGCTGGCACGATCGGCAGCAGTGGCGGGGAAGCGGGCGTTCTGCCCGTGGGATAGGCGGTCGAAGCGGACGTCGCCGGGTGTGACGATCTCAATAGACATAGGGAAATCTCTTTGCAGGCCAAGATAGCAGACAGCGGTAAGAGATTGAATCGGGCAAGAGACCTAGAGGTGGCTAGTTGTCGGTATGATCGCGCTGGTAGGGCTTTTGCATGAGGGCCCTGGCTTCGTTGATGGCGCCCTGGGTGTTGTCGTTAGTCTGGACGGCGAGGCGGTACTCGTTGACGGCGCGGTCGCGCTGGCCGGTGACATCGAAGATGCGACCGAGCTCAATGTGGCTCCAGACCTCGACCCATTTGGGATCGCCGTCGCCGCGGAGAGCGTCGCGGAAGGAGTTGGCGGCGGACTGGTAGTTGCGCTGCATAAAGAAGACTTCGCCGATGCGGTAGGCGGCGAGAGAGCTAGCCTTGTTTGCGTCGAGGGCCTTCTGGTATTCGATGAGACCGGCGGTGAGGTCACCCTGGGCTACCTGCTGCTGGCCACGGAGGACGGCGACGCGGACCGCGAGATCGGGGGTGGACTTGAGAAGCCAGTTTTGCGGGTCGATGGAGATGCGGCGCGGACGGCCGAAGGTTTCGACGGAGAACTGGCTCTCCATGCCGGTGACGTCGACGCGGCGGGTCTCGGTTTTGCCGTCGGTTTCGATGCGGAGCTCGACGGGCATGCGGAAGAGGTCGAGGTCCTGCGCGATGGAGCCGACAGTGCGGAAGCCTTTGTTATTGCCGAGACGGAAGACGGTGTACTTGTTGGTGAAGGTGGGGGCGCCGGTGCCGTCGACCCATTGAGCGAAGAAGGATGTGAGCTGGAGCTGAGACTGCGCGTCGGCGACGGTCTGAAGGTTGGAGGTGCGGACGCCTTTGTCGGTGTACTGGGAGAGGACGCCGCGGAGGAACTTGATGAAGGCATCGTCGCCCATCTCCCAGCGAAGCATGTGGAAGACCATGGCTCCTTTTTCGAGGGTCATGGACTGGAACTGCGGGGAGAAGGGGTCGAGGCGGCCGACGGTGGCGAGGGGCTCGGTGTCGTAGGCGAGAGCGCCGGCCTGGACATCGGTAACGGCGGATTGGAAGGCGGTCTTACCGGCGGAGTCTTCGACGTACATCAGCTCGGCGTAGCGGGACATGCCGTTGGTGATCCAGGCGTCGTTGAGGGTGGCGGGGGAGACCTCGGAGCCCCACCACTGGTGGGCGAGGGTGTTGGCGAGGAGGCGGGAGTAGGTCTTGCCGGCGACGCGGGCGGCGGCAATGCCGGCGATCTCAGGCGCCCATGTGGCGGAGACGGCGTCGGAGGGAAGCTCGACGAGGTTGATGTGTCCGCTCTCGGGCTGGCCGAAGGTGGTGGTCATGAACTCGAACTGTTTGGCGGCGTCCTGGGCCAATGTGATAGCGGCAGCCTTACGCGGTTCGGTGACGAAGACGCGGATGTTGTTGACGCCGGGGGCAGTGATGGAGTCGAGGAACTTGCCAGCGATGATGGTTCCGGGGAAGCCGGGCTTGGCCCAGTTGAAGGTGTACTCGGTGCGATTGCCGGGGAGGCTTTTGGGGGCGGCTATACCGGAGCCGGAGCCGACAACGCGCTCGTCACCGGGGACGCGGATGTGCATCTCGGCGGTGAAGCGGTTGGTGTAGAGGCCGACCATTGGGAACCAGCGTCCGGGGTAGAGGAGGATGCTGATGGGGTCTTCGACGGCGGCGAGCTTGATGCCTTCGACCGGGCTGGTTTCTGCTCCTTTGAGGACGCCGGAGTATTCGAAGGTCCAGGTGGCGGAGGTTCCCTTGGGCATTGGGGTTGCGAGGTTAAAGCGGACGGTGGAGTTGGTGGTAAGGCGTTCGGCTTCGAGGGGCTTCTTGAATCCGTCGGTGACTTTGGTGAGCTGCAGGCCGTTATTGAGCTCGAAGACGGGGGCAGTGAGGTCTTCGAGGGCAGTAAAGGTGACCAGCGCGGTGGCGGAGAGCTTGTTGTCGGCGGGGTAGAGGTCGGCGGTGATGATGTAGCTGGTGACCTGAAGCTGTGGCCGGGCAGGCGCGCCCCAAACCGTCACCGTGAAGAGCAGGAGGAAGGGAGCCAGAAGTGCAAACGGGGTACGAATGTTTCTCGCCAAAACGCGCATGAATGCGAAGATCCTCAACAACATGGTACTGCTATGTGCCCGCTGGGTGCGCGGTCTGTCTGGTTAGACGCTTGGGGATGAAAATCGGCCACTTCGGATGGGATGTCAAGGGGAATCAGGCTGCTGAACCTTCGCGGTAGAGAGGCCAATCTCTCTGCTCCGGTTGCGCCTCAGGTCGAGATGACACGTTTTTTACGGTTGCAGTTGGATGGGGTGGGACAGAAGAGTATCGACGGCGTCGGCGACCTGAGCGATGGAGCTGGTCCCGGCGGGAGGTAGGAGCTTCTGACGGAGGCTGGCGAGGTCGGCGATCATCTGGGACCGCTGGGGGGTGTCATCGAGAAGGGGGCGTAGGGCATGGGCGACGTTTGAGGCGGTGAAGTTGTCCTGGATGAGCTCGGGGACGATGCGGCGGCCGGCGATGAGGTTGACCATGGCGATGGGAAGGTTACCGTGGGCGTCGAGGCCGGCGGACCAGACCTCGGGAGGGTAGCGGACGAGGCGCTTCGCTAGCTTGAAGGTTAGTGGGGAGACTTTGTAGACGACGACGAAGGGGTTGCCGATGACGGCGGCCTGGACGGTGGCGGTTCCACTGGCAACGATGGAGGCGCGGGCGTAGTGGAGGGCTTCGCGGGCGTCGGGAACAAGGGTGATCGAACTTTTCGGCCACTGCATGCGAGGCAGGAGTTTCTGGAAGATGAGGTCGCTGACTGCACCGGTGTCGAGAGTGTTTGCGACGGGGATCAGGAAGTCGAAGTTTGAGCCGAGGAGAGCGGCGGCCTCGAGCATGGTCGGGAGATTGGCTTCGACCTCCTTCCAGCGGCTGCCAGGCAGGAGAGCTAGCCATGGTCTGCTTATGTGCGAACTTGACTGCGGGTTTTCTCGATTGGCAAACATGTACTTGACCGCGAATTCTTCGCGCGAGGTAGTTGGCAACGGAAGTTTCGCGAGCGGATGGCCGATGAAGTCGGCGTTGACGTTGCGATTGCGATAGAAGGTCTCTTCGAAGGGGAAGATAACCATCATGCGGTCGACGCGCTGCTGAACCCAGCGAAGGCGGCGGCGCTTCCAGGCCCAGAGTTGCGGGCTGACGAAGTAGACGACTGGGATTTTGAGGGCTTTGAGTTCGCGGGCGAGGCGGAGGTTGACGTCAGGGAAGTCGATGAGGATGGCGGCTGAGGGCCGTCGCTGTTTGATGGAGGCGACGAGCCGTCGGTAGGAGCCGTAGACGCGTAGGAGCGTGTTTGATGACCTCGGTGATGCCCATGTGGGCTACGTCTTCGGCTCGGACGATGCGCTCTTGTCCGGCTGCTTCCATCTCGCGTCCACCGAGACCGAAGAAAGTGGAACCGGGATGGCGGTTGGCGAGTTCGGTGATGATCTGTGCGCCGTAGTGATCGCCTGAGGCCTCGCCTGCGGAGAGGAAGAAAGTCGGGTTTGAGGTGGTGGCGATGGCTCCAGTGTAGATTCTTCTCGGAGGGATTGCATGGCGAGTAGCGTGAAGCGATTTCGCGCGGTGCTGGAGCCTTTACAGGGTGGCCTAGGATGGGTGGTGGCCCGTGTGCCGTTTGATGTGCACAAGACATGGAAGAAGATGATCCGGCTGCGAGTGAAGGTGGAGACGGGTGGTGAAGTCTTTCGTACATCGCTGTTTCCGTATTCAGATCCGAGGCAGGGTGGCTTCTTCGTTCTGGTGAACAAGAAGATGCAGAAGGCCGCGGGAGTGAAGGTGGGTGGAATGATCGACCTGGCGGTGGAGCCGGATCTGGATGAGAGGGCGACGGAGGCTTCGGCGGAGTTGGAGAAGCTATTCAAGAAGGAGAAGGCGCTTGCAAAGTGGTATGCAAAGCTCAGCGATTCAAACAAGCGCGATATTGCGAGATTTATTAGTGAGGTAAAGAGCGCGGAGATCCGGCAACGCCGGGTGGAGCAGATGGCGGAGCGAATGCTGCTGGCGATGGAGGGCGAGAAGGTTTTGCCGCCTATTTTAGAGGTCGCATTTCGGAGGCATCCTCGGGCGAGAGAAGGATGGGAAAAGATGACAGAGGTGCAGCGCCGCGGGCACCTGCTGGGAGTGTTTTATTACCAGAGCCCAGAGGCTCGGGAGAAGAGAGCAGGCAAGGTGGTTGATGAGTGTTTGCGCGTTGTTGAGAAGAAATAGTCTGCCTTTTGCGAGCCTTAGTGGATTGGCCAAAACATTCGCCAACGAATATTGAGATTCTTCACTCCGCTCAGAATGACGTATTAGGAGTTGGCAACAAAAAAGAGGCCGCCGTGCTGGTTCACGGCGGCCTTCGCTATGGTCTGGGTGCGGGGCGCATCAGCCCTGGTCCTGATGGAGAACACGGTAGCTCTCGCCACCTCGCGACCAGACGAGCAGGAGCACATCCTGTCCGGTTGGAACGGTATGAACGGTATCGACAGCCTGCTTCGCTGACTCGACGTTTTTGCGGTTGACCTGCACGATGATGTCGCCGGGTTGAAGGCCGGCATCTTCGGCGGGGCTGCCAGGGCGAACGCTCTGGATTGCTGCACCCTGGATGTTGTCGGGCAGGCTGAGCTGTTGACGGATATCCGGCGTGACATCGGACATTGCGAGGCCAAGCTTGCCCTGCTGAGGCGCGCCGCCATTGCTGTCGTCGTCGCCGTCTTTACCGGCTACCTGATCCTTGGCGTTGTATTCGCCAACGGTGAGGTCGACGTTCTGGTTGTGGCCGTTGCGCAGAATACCGAGCTGCACCTTCGTTCCGGGAGTGGTTCCAGCGATGGCGAGTTGAAGGTCGCTGCCATTGGTTAACTTCTTGCCGTTGAGCTGCTGAATGACGTCACCGTTCTGGAGACCGGCGCGGGCTGCGGGAGAGTTGGGTGTGACCTGCGCGACGATGGCTCCGTTCGCGTCGGTGAGGTTGAAGAAGTGCGCGTTCTCAGGTGTGACATCGTTCATGCTGATGCCGAGGTAGCCGTGGTGGACGCCGCCGGTCTTGATGATCTGGTCGGCAGTGGCCTTGGCGACCTGCGCAGGGATGGCGAAGCCAGCGCCGGCGAAGGAGCCCGAGTTGGAGATGATGAAGGTGTTGATTCCGACGAGTTCACCGTGGGAGTTGACGAGCGCTCCGCCGGAGTTGCCGGGGTTGATGGCGGCGTCGGTCTGGATGTAGCCGCCGAGCTTGCGGGCGTCGTCGGAGTAGGGGTTCTGACGGTTGACCGCGCTGACGATGCCGCGGGTGACGGAGAACTGGAAGTAGCCGAAGGGGCTGCCGAAGGCGAGCACGGTCTGGCCGGGGTGTAGTTTCTCGGAGTCGCCCCAGGACATGTAGGGGAGATCCTTGGAGTCGACCTTGATGACGGCGAGGTCGGTGAGCTTGTCGGTGCCGATGACCTTGGCTGTGAGGACGCGGCGGTCATTCATGGTTACCTTGATCTGCGTTGCGCCGTCGACGACGTGGTTATTGGTGACGATGTAGCCGTCGGGGGAGATGATGACTCCGCTGCCGATGCCGTGCTGGAGCGGCTGCTGCTCGGGGGCCATGCGGCGGCCACCGTGACCGTTGCCCTGGCCGAAGAACTGGGAGAAGCCGGGCGGAAGGTCCTGAGGATCGACGCCCTGCATCTGGACCTGCTGCTCTTCGCCACCGCGCGAGGTGACGGCGACGTTGACGATGGCAGGAGTAACGCGGGCGGCGAGGTTCTCCATGGCGTTGTCCATGGAGGTGAGGGCGGAGACGCTCTGGTCGTCGAGAGGAGCGGCGGAGACGGCTGAGGCGTGGACGTTATTGGAGTGGATTGCGAACGCGGACGCAAGAACAGCGGTGGCGGCAGCGATTCCGGCCGGAAGAGCAATCTTTTGGCTCTAGCGACTAATTGATTAGTTGACGTGGACATAGTGCTCCTTCTTGCGGGTGTTGGAGATGACTACAGTTGGACGATCAGCCAGCCGTCTCCGAAGGGGACAGCGGCGTAGGAAGGCGAGAACTCGGTGGTGACGTAATACGCGCGAACTGAATCATTGCGCTCATATTGCGAGCGTGGCTGCGCGGCAGTACGAAGCAGTCGGATCTGAGATGCCTGGTGAGGCACGTTGCGGTGAGCCTGCTTGAGAGTGGGTTGAATCGCGCTCTTTGAAGAATCGTGCTTTCGGGTCGCCACTGCCGAAGGGATCGTAGCTGTGAGAAGCGTGGCGCGAGGCTGCTGAGATTGCTTATAGACGACTGGAACAGCAGAAGCCGAGCGCGTTGAGCGAAAGACGGTATCGACTCCCGAAGCCACAGTAACGGACGGGCTTGCGAAGCTGACCAGATGGGGAGCGTGTGCGAGTTCGACAGCACCGGCGGTGAGAGCGATGGTAAAGGCTGCGATGGATGCGCGAGCGTATGCCGGAGAGAGCTTATGGATGGGCGTGAGTAGCGTATGTACGCGCCTGGCGAGCTCGGACTGGCGACTCCAGGCAGAGAGCGCGAGGGAGAGACGGCGGGAGTTGAGGCGATGCTCGGCGAGCCTGGTGAGGCAGTGCGCGTAGTCGAAGGGTGCTTCGGTGCGGGCGATGACGCCTGCGTCACAGGCGAGTTCGCGCTCGAGGGAGAGACGGCGGTCGGTGAAGAGGAGTGCGGGGTTGAGCGGGAAGAGCGCGAGAGCGAGCTTTTGCGCGAGGTTAATCCAGTCGTCGCGGCGACGAAGGTGCTCGCACTCGTGAAGAACGATCTGGTGGAGATCGTTCGAGGTTAGTCGGTTGAAGAGGGAGTACGGGATGAGCAGGCGCGGCGACAGGAAACCGATCACGCAGGGTGTGTCGACGTCGGTAGAGGTGCAGAGCTCGATGTTGCGGCCAATGCTGTTGATCGTTGCGCTGACGGCGGCGGATGCGGCGACGGGGATGGAACGCTTCCAGATGCGGCGGAGTCGAAAAGTTTGAATCGTGAAGTGAACCATATGAGCGATGGTCAGAGCCGCCCACAGAGCGGCTATCGCGATGGCCCAGCTAGGCGAGATACGAAAGACGGCCGAAGGCGAGTGGTGGATCGCTCCGGCGGGTGCGTGGAGATGCAGCAGAGGCAGAGCCACGACGAGGGCAAAGGTGACGCGACCAGATAACGAAACGAATAGAGGCAGGGATCCGGGAGACGAGACTGAGCGCGAGTGCTACGGCGGCGATGAGGACGAGGCCCTGCCAGAGTCCGGCAACGAAGGTCTCCGCGGCGAGGCGGGCGAGTTGGGGAAGGAAGATTGCCATGGCTACATCCCCTCCGATTCTGCGGCGGCTTCGGCCTGGGCTATGGCTTCCTTAAGACGTTGGAGTTCTTCCTGTGTGATATCGCTTTCGCCCAAGAGCGAGAGCATGAGACGTTCGCGGGAGTTGTCGAAGAAGCGGTGGAGGACGTGGCGGACTTCGGAGCGGCTGGCATCGTACTCGGCGACACAGGGGCTGTAGAGGAAGGCGCGGCCCTCCTGGCGATGCTCGACGTAGCCCTTCTGTTCCAGGATGCGGACGGTAGTCAGGATGGAGGTGTAGGCGAGGGGAGCGTGGGCGGGCATCGCGGAGACGAGGTCGCTGACGAGGGATTCGCCGCGGTCCCAGAGGATACGCATGATGCGTAACTCAGCTTCTGTCAACGTGTTGGAGCGTTTCGGCGGCATCCACGTCCTCTTGTCCCTGTTCCGGGACACTCATAGGACGAGCTACTAAGGAATTAGTTAGCAGGAATTATTGGGGGAATTTCGACGGAAGAGAATGGATAGCTAGTCCGCGCTCAGGGGCTCGAGGGAGGGGGAGGGTGTGCTGCCGGTACCTAGCTCCTGGTCCTTGTACTGGAGTTGGTAGAGCTTCCAGTAGAGGCCGCGCTGGGCAAGAAGCTGCTGGTGTGTTCCGCGCTCGCGAAGGTGACCTTTGTGCATGACGAGGATGGTGTCGGCGCGCTGGATGGTGGAGAGGCGGTGCGCGATGAGAATGGAGGTGCGTCCGGTGATCATGCGGGAGAGGGCGAGGCGCACGCGGAGTTCGGTGTCGGTATCGACGGAGCTGGTGGCCTCGTCGAGGATGAGAATGCGCGGGGCGTGGGCGAGGGCTCGAGCGAAGCTGATGAGTTGCTTCTGGCCGGTGGAGAGAGTGGCGCCGCGCTCCTGAACAGGCTCTTTGAACTGGAGCGGGAGCGAACGGATGAAGTCGCCGACGTTGACCTCGTCGCAGGCGCGTTCGAGCTGCTCGTCGGTGATCCAGGAGGAGCCTAGACGGATGTTATCGGAGATCGTGCCGGTGAAGAGGAAGGGATCTTGAAGCACGACGCCGAAGCGGCGGCGAAGGGTGGTGAGGTCCTGCTGGCGGACGTCGACATCGTCGACGAGGATGCTGCCGCGCTGGATGTCGTAGAAGCGCATCATCAGGGCGGTGATGGTGGTCTTGCCGGCACCGGTGTGGCCGACGATGGCGGCGGTCTCGTCGGGTTCGATCGTGAAAGAGACACCGCGGAGAATCCACTCGATGTCGGCGAAGGTTTCGAGGTCGGCTTCGGTGGCGTTTTGGATGCGGGCAAGCTGGTGTTCGTCCAGCTTCTGGTAGGTGAACCAGACGTCGCGGAACTCTACTCGGCCTGAGTTGTCGCCGGCGATGGGATGAGCGGGGGAGAGGATCTCGGGCTGGGAGTCGAGGAGCTTGAAGACGCGCTCCGACGCGGCCATGGCGGCCTGGAGGATGTTGTATTTGTCGCTGAGGTCCTGGATGGGGCGGAAGAATCGCTGTGCGTACTGGATGAAAGCGATGAGGATGCCGATGGAAACGGTTCCGAAGATGCTGTTGTGGATGGATCCGCCCGGAAGCAGATAGGAGTGGGCTGTGAGCCAGGTGAAGCGGCCGGATTCGAGGACGCTGATGCCGCCGCGCCAGATGACGAGCGCAATGGCGGTAGAGCTTAGGAACTCAACGATGGGGTAATAAAGAGCGTAGGCGAAGATGGCATCGGACCAGGCTTTTTTGTTTTCGGCGTTGACCTGGGAGAAGTCGTTGAAGGCTCGGCGCTCGCGATTGAAGAGCTGCACGATGGCCATGCCAGAGACGTACTCCTGAGTGAAGGAGTTGATACGCGCGGTGGCGGAACGCTGGCGACGGTAGCTGTCGCGGACGTGCTTGCGGAAGATGCGGGTGACGAAGAGGATCGCCGGAATGACCGAGATGGTGAGCAGAGCGAGAGGCCAGCTCATGCGGAGCATGATGATGACGATGAAAGCGAGGACGAAGACGTCTTCAAAGATGGCGAGGACGCCGGAGGTGAACATCTCGTTGAGAGCGTCGACGTCGGAGGTGACCCGGGTTACAAGACGGCCAACGGGGTTTCGATCGAAGAAGGATGGCGACATGCGCTGCAGATGGCGGAAGATCTGGCTGCGAAGATCGAACATGATCTTCTGACCGGTCCACTGCATGAGGTAGGTCTGGACGAATTCGAGGCCGAAGGTAAGGAGGAGCGCGCCCAGGTAGAGCATGCCGAGCTGCGTGATCCCAGTCATCGGGGTGGGGCTGAGGTGACGCGCGAGCCACGAGAGCTTGTCCTGCGGCTCACGCGTCATGTAGGTGTCAACCGCGGTCTTGACGAGGTAAGGACCCAGGACGTCGGTGGCGGCCTTGATGATGACGGCGATGCCGGAGAGGACAACCTGAAGGCGATAGGGCCGAAGGTAAGTGAGGAGGCGGCGCATCAGGCGGCCGTCGTAGACCTTGCCTACGACCTCGTCATCCTGCGGAGGTTTTTTGGCGGGTTCTTTGGAGGAGTCGCTCGATGTCTGCTGATCGGCCATCTCTAACTATTCTAGATGCTTGCCGCAGCGGGCGGATTCGAAACTAGTTAGGACACAAGCGGACATCAGGGTTTAGGTGCGATGGTCGTGGCGGCGACGCCACGGACGGGACCCTGATCGGGAAGCTGGGCGAAGACGACGAGGTGCATGTTGGCTGCGGCTTCGTCGGATGGAGCGTTGAGCTTGAAGGAGACTGGGCCTTTGCCGAGGTCCTGAATCTTGCCGATGCGCTGAAAAGAGCGGACTACGCTGACGTGGTCGAGATGCTTACCTCCATTTTCACCGGCTTTGACTTCGGTGGACGCGGTGGGATCGACGAGCGCGGCGTAGAGGTCGCCATGAGGAAGAGTGGTTCCGGCAGTTGTGGAGACCGAGCATGTGATGCGCTTGCCATCGACTGCGGGTTGCGAGAGCGCGAGGTTGATCTTGGGTGTTTCCGCGGCTCTGGTGATGGAAGAGAGGGCCTTTGAGGGATCGCTGCCGAGAAACTGTGCCTGGCCGTCGACGACCATCTGCGGCGTGTAGGAGTCATCGAATTTGAGGCGGGGGGCGTAGAGGCTCTGGCGTTCGGTTAGCAAAGGGGATGAGAAGCGGTCGCGCCAGCCGGTCGCGGTCCCAGTAGTCGACGTGCTCTTCGAGAGCGATGATTTGTGCGTTTGCGACGGGCTGGTTGCGTTGGAGAGATGGCGAGTAGCTTGTCGGCGGGTGGGCAACTGGAGCAGCCCTCAGAGGTGAAGAGTTCGACGAGGACAGGGGTGCGGGACGACGGAGCAGGGGATTGCGCGGAGAGCGACAACGGGAGCAGGAGGAGAAGCGCGGCGGAGCGAAGCAGTGCTGGTTTCACGAGATCCTTTCCGAATCGTTCGACACCGAAACGGATTCTACTGTCTGGTTGGATGGAGCGGGGATGGCTTCGGTCACAAAGATAGTCGCTGCGTGAAAGAATGTTGTTAGAGAGCCTTTCTGTTATGCCCGCTTCTGTTGGTCTTTATTTGTCGGTTCCGTTCTGCAAGGCAAAGTGCAGCTTCTGCAACTTTGCGTCGGACGCGTTCGCTCCGAGCAGGATGGATGCTTATGTCGACAGCTTATGTGAGGAGATTCGTGGAGCGAAGGCCAGAGCCTCGAAGATAGGGGCAACGCTGGGGAGTGCGGCTGACTCGGTTTATTTCGGCGGAGGAACTCCAAGTCTTTTGTCGGACGCGCAGTTTCGGAGGGTATTTGAGGCGCTGCGTGGCGAGTTCGATCTGTCTGCCGATGCCGAGATGACATTGGAGTGTGCTCCGGGACAGCTTGCGGAGGGGACGCTGGAGGAGTTGCTGCGGCAGGGTGTGAATCGGGTGAGCCTGGGGGTGCAGTCGTTTGTGGATCGTGAGGCGCAGGCGGTGGGACGACTTCATACCGGGGCAGAGTGCGAGGCGGAGGTTGCGCGGCTTCGTGGGGCGGGGGTTAAGGAGATTGGGATGGATTTGATTGCCGGGCTTCCGCACCAGACGGAGGCCAGCTGGCGAGAGTCGTATAGCGAGAGCAGTTGCGAGCGGTGTGACGCATGTGAGTGTGTACATGCTGGAGGTGGATGAGGACTCGCGTCTGGGGCGCGAGGTGCTTGCGGGCGGAGCGCGGTATGGGGCAGCGCAGGTTCCTACGGAGGACGACGCAGCCGCATTGTACGAGCTTGGTTGCGAGATGCTGGATGCGAGCGGCATAAGGCAGTACGAGATCTCGAACTTTGCTCGGGATGGTCATCGGTCGAGGCACAACATGAAGTACTGGCGGCGTATGCCGTACATCGGCTTCGGGCTGGATGCACACTCGATGCTGCTGTCCGATCGTGGGGCGTCGCGATTTCAGAACACGGATGATCTAGATGTTTATATGGGCGTTCCCGAGGGGCCGTTTGAGATTTTGCCCAGAGAATCGGATACGGGGCAGACAGAGTTCGTCAGTGGGGAAGCGGCGTTTGAGGAATCATTATTCCTTGGTTTGAGGATGAATGAGGGCGTGAGTATGGATGCTCTGCGGGGTGAATTCGGCTCGGCGATGGTGGATGGGGTCCTGCCATCGCTGCTGGAGACTCAGGATGCAGGACTAGTCGTCGTGGAGGAGCATGGGATTCGGTTGACGTCGCGAGGCCGGATGGCGTCGAACGAGGTCTTCAGCCGGATATTGGCTCCGGCAGAGGTTTGAGTTTTTCGATACAGGAGAAGGAAGCGGAATGATCGATTTGCGCAGCGATACTGTAACTCGGCCGACGCCAGCTATGCGTGAGGCGATGGCTGCAGCTGAGGTTGGCGATGATGTGTACGGCGAAGACCCAACAGTGAACCGTTTGGAGAAGGAAGCCGCTGCGGTCTTCGGCAAGGAGGCGGCAATCTTTGTTCCGACCGGAACGATGGGGAACCAGATTGCGATCCGTCTGCATACGGAGCATGGCCAGGAGGTGATCTGCGAGTCGCGGTCCCATGTGCTGGACTGGGAGATGGCGATGATGGCGGCGTTCTCAGGTTGCCAGGCGCGCACGGTTGAAGGCGAACGCGGGATTTTGACGTGGGAGAAGATTCGGCGGGCGATTGGGCCGAAGATCTACTACCGGCAGCCGACCGGATTGGTTTGCATAGAGAACACGCACAACATGGCGGGGGGAACGGTAACTCCGCTGGAGGTGTTGAAGGAGATCTGGCGTGGCGCGAAGGAGGCAGGGCTGCCGGTGCATCTGGATGGCGCGAGAGTCTTCAATGCAGCTACCGCGCTTGGGATCGGGGTTGCGGAGTTGACGGCAGGCTTCGACACGGTGATGTTCTGCTTGTCGAAGGGGCTGGGTGCGCCGGTGGGTTCGGTACTGGTAGGAAGCTCGAGAGCTATTGAACGAGCACGAGTGTTTCGTAAGTCGCTGGGTGGAGGCATGCGGCAGGCCGGCGTATTGGCTGCTGCAGGGCTGATCGCGCTGAACGAGATGCCCAAGCGACTAGGTGAGGATCACGCAAATGCGAGGCTGCTTGCCGAAGCGGTGGTGAGAGAGCCAAACGTAGAGATCGATCTCGACTCGGTTCAGACGAACATCGTGATCTTTCGGCTGCGTGGTGAGGTGGATGCATTGGCGTTCTGTGCATCGCTGAAGCAGAAGGGAGTTCTGGCGAGCGCCATTGGGCCGCACGCTGTTCGCTTTGTCACTCATTATGATGTGGACCGGGCCGCGTGCGAGCGGGCGGCTGAGATCACCGCTGCGGAGTTGACGTCTCTGTCGAGTTAGTGCGGGGTGGGGTTCACTACCGGTTTCTCGGCAAGAAAGACGCTGACAACCGTTCCGTGAGATGAGTCGCCGGTGTCGCTTGCGACGTCGATGGTGCCTCCATGCTTGCCTGACGATACCGCGGCTGACCCATAGGCCAAGACCTGTGCCATTTTCGCCTTTGGTGGTGAAGAAGGGCTGGAAGAGGTGCGGTCGAACGTCATCAGGGATGCCAGCGCCGTTATCCGCGATGATCACAAGTGCCCCGGGAGGCATCCTTTGCCCGTTATTGCTGATTCCGGCGGCGAGTGTGGATGCGCTGACGCGGACCTCTCCGCGCGGCGCGACGGCTTCGGCAGCGTTTGTAATGAGGTTGGTGAAGACCTGGCGGAGTTCAGCGGGGAACGCATCGACGACGACCGGAGAAGGAAGATCGGTGTGGATGGTGACGCCTAGTTCCATAAAGCGGTGTTCCATGAGTAGGAGGATCTCTTCGAGAATGGCCTTGAGATCGACCGGGACAGGGGCGCGAGACTCGCGGTAGAGGCCCAGCATGGCTCGGCTGATCTGGGTGACTCGCGCGAGTTCACGTTCCGCCATGTCGATGAACTGTTTTGATTCCTCTTCGGTGACTCCATTGCGCATGAGATAGAGGAGGTTGGAGACTGCGTCCAGCGGATTGTGAATCTCGTGCGCAATGGTGGCGGCAAGACGTCCGGCGACGGCGAGCTTTTCATTGGCAAGAAGCGCTTCCTGAGTGCGGCGTTCGATGGTGATATCACGAAAGACGAGCACGATTCCGACGATTGAGCCTGTCTGGTCGCGGATAGGAGCTCCGCTGTCGGCGATGATGATGCGGGTAGTCATCTTTGCGGATAAGCGCAGTGTGATTGGCGAGACCGACGACGGCATTGAGCCGCTTGACCTTATCGACAGGGGTCTCAACACGCTCGCCCGTCTGCTCATTGACGATGTGAAAGACGTCTTCGAGAAGGCGGCCGGCAGCGTCTGCTTGAGACCAGCCAGTGAGTTCGGCAGCGACTGGATTCATCATCTGGATGCGGCCTTCGACGTCGCAGGTGATAACGCCGTCGCCGATGGAGGCGAGAGTTGTGCGAAGCTGCTGCTCGGACTGGAAGATCTCTTCGGCTCGGCGTCCGAGAATTTCGAGCGATGTGCGGTATGCGGCGGAGACCGCATGGAGGCGGCTGCGCATAAAGAGACCAATAAGGACTCCCATGCCAAGGGCAATGGCGATGAGCGCCTCAAGCATGTTGCGCACTTGGCGGCGCCATTGGCTGATTCGAACGCTCCGTCGTGCCTCGGCGTGCTGGGTGATGGCGTCGATGTCCTGACGAACCTGGTCCATCAGGGTCTTGCCGTAAAGGTTCAGGTTGACATCGTTGGCCTGTCCTCCGGCACGTATCGGTGGCGATGATGGGCAGCGCGAAGGCATCGTGCCAATTCTGGATAGTCGTTGCGGAGATCTTCGATGTTGCGTCTTTGAACGGCGTCGAGCTGCGGCAATCGAGGCCAGCTTGTCGAACTCGGCGGGGAGCCGGTTTTCAGCATTCGCGGAAAGGCTATCAGGAAGCGCTCGTCGCCAGTCGTTTCATAGCCGCGAAGGCCCGACTCTTGATCGACGATCAAATTTGCAACCATGGAGGCCTGTGCGATACGAGCGTCCGCCTGCTGGATGACCTGGACGGTCTCGTTGGCGTTTCTTATCTGCCAGTACAGGGCGAAGGCGGTGAGCAGCAGCGCGATGACTGGTAGCAGGAACGCCTGCCGCAGAATTCGATTGAACTGAGTTAGGTTCACGGCCCTCTCGACGTTGCCGACTGGCTAGGGTGCGCTGACGGGTTGGAGCAGACTTTCGAGCTTCTGCAGGAGCATCGGGGCACCTTCCCCCTTGGTCATATAAAGATCGACCAGCGGGTAACTTCCGCCGGAAGGCCAATATAGGCGGAGAGCAGGAGAATGGGGACACGCGGTTTGATCTGCCGCATACGGCCCGCTACTTCTCCGCCGTGCATTCCCGGCATAGAGTAATCGAGCACTACAGCTTCGATCGGCTCGTTCTCAAAGACTGCGAGGCCGGAAGGGCCGTCCATCGCCGTCAGAACGCGATATCCGGCGCGTTCCAGCAGAATCTTCCGGACCTTGAGTCCGACGAGTTCGTCATCCACACAAAGAATGAGGTGGGAGTTCTGTGCCATAAAGGTTGATCCGATCAGAACAAGGGCAGCAGGTGGGGCAGGTCTAACTGCTGCTCAGTATACGTAGTGCCCCTGCTGCCGGGCCATTGATCGAACGATTCATCAAACGTTTGCAAAGTATGGTCGTTGGTGAGCTAAGCTGATAGACGGAAACGTCCCGCATTTGGATTGAGGTTTAGGACTTGAGTCAGACGATTTTTGTGTTGGAAGACGATGCCGATATCTCCCGGCTGGTGCAGTACCACCTGGAAAGCGCGGGTTTTACAGTTCGCCCGTATCTGACGGTCGGGTCAGATACTTTCCGACGCCGAACGGCAGCCTCCGCGCATTGTTTTTGCTGGATATTATGGTGCCCGGCGGAGATGGCCTGGATCTCTGCCGCAGGCTGCGGCAGAACCCCACCTTGAGCGTTGTTCCGATCATCTTCCTTACGGCGCGGGCGGCGGAGAATGATCGCGTTCACGGCCTGGAGCTGGGTGCCGATGACTACATCACCAAGCCCTTTGGGACTCGGGAGCTGGTGGCGCGGGTGAAGGCGGTGCTGCGGCGATTTGAGCGACCGACGACGCCCTCCGTGGTGAAGTTCGAAGATATCGAGATCGATGCGGGCGCGATGCAATTGCGGGTGAATGGCGACCTGGTGACGACGACGGCGACTGAGTTTCGGCTGCTGGATTACCTGGCCCGGCATCCGGGGCGGGTGTTCAGCCGCGACCATCTGCTGGATGCTGTGTGGGGGGATGCACGGTTTGTGACGCCTCGTTCGGTAGATGTCTACGTCCGGCGCATTCGCGAGAAGATCGAAGCGGACGCGGAGACCCCGCGTTACCTTAAGACTATGCGCGGGGCAGGCTACCGATTCGAGATTCCGAAGTCGGCCCAGGTCCCGGCATAGGGGTCTTATCAGTGACGCGTGGTCTGTTCTTCTCGTTTTTCATTCGGATGACGATTGCTCTGGCCTTCGTCGCGCTGATGAAGGTTTGGTTTACTCCGCGTGGATGGATATTAGGCTCGGTGCTGGTGTTGTTGTGGGCGGCGGTGAATGCATTTCTGCTGTCGCGCTCGGTGCGTCGAAGTATGGCACTCTTGCAGGCCTCGACCGCAGCCATCGCAGAGCGCCCTGTTGGGGTGCTGCAGCTCGCAATTCAGTGACTTCGACGGCCTCGCGCAGGCGATTTCACTCGCTTCCGGCCATGTAGAGCGGGTCCTGAACGATGCCGCTGAGAGCAGGCGCGAACTTGAGGCGATGATCGACAGCATGCAGGATGCTGTCGTGGCGGTCGATCAGGCCGGACGCATTCAGTGGACCAACCAGAGGATGCAGAAGCTGATTCCGGGAACGTCGTTTTCGAGTGCCGTGCGCGTGGGGCATGCGCTTGTGCAGACGATTCGTGATCCCGAGGTGCTGGAGTGCGTCAGAGTGGCGCTGGAGCGAGCGGACGGTTAGTGAGCGACGGTCGACCTCGCTGCTGCCGGGCCGGATCTTCGAGGTTGCCGCATCGCCAATGCCGGGCGGCGGCGCAGTGGCCGTGCTGCATGACATCACCCGGATCGAGCAGGTGGAGCGGACGCAGAGGGAGTTTGTCGCCAACGTGAGCCATGAGCTGCGCACGCCGCTGACCTCGATCACCGGATATGTGGAGACGCTGCTGGACCATGAGGAGAGTCTCGAGCCCGCAGGCGCGCGAGTTTCTGACGACGATCCATAAGAACGCAACGCGGATGAACCGGCTGACGGAAGATCTGCTGGTGATGGCGCGGGTGGAGTCGTCGGAGCAGGAACTGCACCCTGTGCCGATTCGTGCGGATCAGCTGGTGCGGGATGCGGTGCAGGCGATGAGCGGGATGGTGCAGGATGAAGAGGCGGTGCTTGAGATAGGCGAGACGACGGGCTGCGAGGTCTTTGCCGATCAGGACGCGATGGTCCAGGTGCTGAGCAACCTGATTGAGAATGGGATCAAGTACGGGAAGTCGAAGGGTGCGGGACAGAAGCCGGGTTGTGGTGAGCGCACGGGAGGTTTCCGATCCTGTGGACGCGGTGGAGTTCAGCGTTCGGGATTTTGGCCAGGGAATTGCTTCGGAGCACCTGACCACGAATCTTTGAGAGGTTTTACCGAGTGGACAAGGCGCGGTCGAGGGAGTCGGGCGGGACTGGCCTGGGGTTGGCGATTGCAAGGCACGTGGTTCAGACGCAGGGTGGAAGCATTCGGGCAGAGAGCGAACTGAACTCCGGAAGCACCTTTATTTTCACGCTTCCGAAGGCGCAGGCTGCTGTTATCTAGCTTGTTTTTCTGCGTTTTCACTCCGATGTAACGTTGCCGTAACAATTCGCCCTTCAGACTAGAACTGACAGGCCGATACAGACTGTTATTGTCGGCTGAATCTCGAGGGGGAAGTGTGAAACGGAACGTTATTGCGACGGGAATATTAGCGCTGGCCGCCATTGGAGCAAGCGCACAGAACATCAATGGGGCAGGGGCGACCTTTCCTTACCCGATCTACTCGAAGTGGTTCAACGAATACAGCAAGCTGCATCCAAATGTGAAGATCAACTATCAGTCGATCGGTTCTGGCGGCGGAATCCGTCAGGTTTCTGAAGGGACTGTTGACTTTGGCGCGACTGATGGTCCGATGAGCGACGAGCAGATCGCCGGAGCCAAGGTAAAGACGCAGCACATTCCAACCGTTCTTGGTGCAGTCGTTCCGGTGTACAACCTGCCTGGGCTCAACAAGGATCTGAATTTTTCGGGCGACGTGATCGCCGACATCTATCTGGGCAAGATCAAGAAGTGGAATGACGGGCGCATTGCAAAGGATAATCCCGGCGTAAACCTTCCCGATCAGCCGATTCTTCCGGTGTATCGATCAGAGGGCAGCGGAACGACCTATATCTTCACTGATTATCTGTCGAAGGTAAGCACGGACTGGGCGTCCAGGGTGGGAAAGAATACCTCGGTGAAGTGGCCGGCGGGCATAGGCCAAAAGGGCAACGAGGGTGTTGCCGGTATGGTTCGCCAGTCGCCGTATGCGTTTGGCTATGTCGAGTTGATCTACGCAGCAGCAGAACAAGATGTCCTTCGGTGCAGTAAAGAACGCTGCGGGTAAGTTCCTGAAGGCTTCGACTGATGGCGTAACGGCAGCTGCCGCTGCGGCAGCAAAGACAATGCCTGCCGACTATCGGGTTTCCATTACAAATGCTGCCGGGCGCGACCTCATATCCGATATCGAGCTTCACTTGGTTGTTGATTCCAACCCACTCGTCCGATGCCGCCAAGATGAGCGCGCTTAAGGATTTCGTGACCTGGATGTTGGATCATGGAGAAGGTGAGGCTTCCGCGCTAAGCTATGCTCCGTTGCCGAAGCAAGTGCAGGATATGGTTCGTAAGACGGTTTCGCAGATCAAATAGCAAGATTTGCCGCATGTGCCCGGACCGATTCCGAAGCACATGCGGCTTATCTGTTTTACCGGCGTGGAAGGACCCCGCCGGATACAATCAGTTCGCTGTTCTTCACTCCTAGGTAATTGACTTCAGCCGCATGAGCATCAAACAAGAACCCGGCATATCACCGTCTGTCCGGCCACCGCTCGCAGAGGTTCCTCCGCCTGCGCTCGAGCCGGGAAACCCTGCTGCGAGTTCGACTGCGATCTCGCCTATACGCGCCTTTCTGAATTCACGTGGCAGCGGTCGGCTGGCCGATAATAGTTTTGCCGCGGTGATGCTGGTGTGCGCATGCAGCATCTTCGTCATAGTTCTTTTCATTTTCACGATTCTCATCATTCGTTCGCATCTGAGCCTGGTGGCTTTCGGATGGAAGTTTTTCATGCGAGAGGCGTGGGATCCGGTCGCGGGCGATTTCGGCGCGTTGCCGTTCATCTACGGCACTCTGGTTACGTCGTTGCTTGCGCTTGTTATCGCCGTACCGCTAGCTCTGGGCGTTGCGATTTTCTTGACGGAGCTATGTCCGAAGCCGTTGCGTGCGCCTATCTCTTTTCTTACCGAGTTACTGGCTGCCATTCCCAGCGTGGTGTATGGACTCTGGGCGGTCTTCGTTCTGGTACCCCTGATGCGGAGCGTTTTGGGACCTTTTCTGTTGAAGACCTTTGGGTGGACGGGTTTGTTTGAGGGGCCTAACTTCGGCGTTGGAATGCTGACGGCGAGCATCATCCTGGCCATCATGGTTCTGCCCATCATTTCTTCGTTGACGCGTGACATTATGACGGCTGTTCCAAACAGCCAGCGCGAGGCTGTACTTGCACTGGGTGCAACGAAGTGGGAGATGATTCGCATTGGGGTTCTCCGCAACTCACGAATCGGCATCGTGGGCGCAATTATGCTCGGCCTTGGTCGTGCGCTTGGAGAGACGATGGCGGTCACGATGGTGATTGGAAACCATCCGGAGATCAACAAGAGCCTGTTTGCGCCCAGATATACGTTGGCGAGCGTGATCGCCAATGAGTTTTCCGAGGCGACCAGCAATCTTTACTTGAGCGCGCTGATCGAGATCGGCCTTGCGCTCTTCCTTGTGACGATCGTGGTCAATGCGATTGCGCGGCTGATGGTATGGGCGGTGACGCGCGGCGCGCCGGGAAGGGCGGCCTAAGGATGAGCACACAGCCGCTCACCAATCTTCCTAAACCGATCGACTTCCAATCACGTTCCATGCGCCTCAACAGCAAAAGGCGCAGTGCGATGAACTATCTGATTGGTACGGCTTGCCGTGCTAGCGACTCTTATCGTGCTGTGCTCCCTCGCCGCGATTCTTTTCTATCTGATATACAAGGGTGCAAGCTCACTCAATATGGACTTTTTTACTCATGTGCCAGCTCCGGTCGGCGAAGAGGGCGGCGGCATGGCGAACGCGATAGTCGGCTCTGGCATCATTCTAGCGCTTGCCAGCTTGATGGGAATTCCGATTGGCATCGCTGCCGGAGTGTATCTCGCCGAGTTCGGCCAGGGGAAGTTGCTTGCCAACGCGATCCGATTTACCGCCGATGTGCTGAATGGCGTGCCGTCCATCGTGATGGGTATCTCCGTCTTCTCGCTGCTTGTACAGGGGCAGTCACTTCTCCGCGCTTGCGGGTGGAGTGGCACTTGCAATCATGATGATTCCGACGGTGACGCGCACGACGGAAGAGATGCTGGCGACGGTTCCGCATGCGATTCGCGAAGCGGCACTGGGCCTGGGAGTTCCGAAGTGGCGAACGGTCATCTCGGTTGGCTTGCGTACAGCGTCGCCCGGCATCATCACCGGTTGCATGCTTGCCTTTGCTCGCGTGGCGGGAGAGACCGCGCCTCTGCTGTTTACTGCGCTCGGTAATCAGTTCTGGAGCGTAAAGCTGAACGAGCCGATTGCGGCCCTGCCGTTGCAGATTTACGTCTATGCGCTTCGGTCCTTACGATGAGTGGCACCGGCTGGCGTGGGCGGGCGCGCTGGTTCTGATTGTTTTGATTATGGTCTCGGTCACGCTTGTCCGCATCTTTGCGAATCGCGGTGTACTCAAGGGAGGAAGTTAGTGGGAGTTGGCATTTTAGTTGAGGATTTGAACGCATGGTACGGGTCGAACCACACGCTGCAGGATATCAACCTGCATATTCCGGCCAACCATGCGACCGCTCTCATCGGGCCTTCGGGTTGCGGCAAGTCGACGTTTGTCCGTTGCCTGAACCGCATGCACGAAACCAATCCAATTGCGCGCGCGACAGGCATGGTAAAGATGGGCGATATTGACATCTATCGCGAGGCGTCGCCGGTGGAGATTCGGCGTCGCGTGGGAATGGTTTTTCAGCGGCCGAATCCGTTTCCGACGATGTCGATCTACGACAATGTGATCAGCGGATTGAAACTGAACGGCTTTCGTAATCGCCGAATTCTGGATGAGACGGTTGAGCGGTCGTTGAAGCAGGCTGCGCTGTGGGAAGAGGTCAAGGACGATCTGAAGAAGAAGTCCGGAGCTTCTCTTTCCGGCGGTCAGCAGCAGCGTATGTGTATCGCGCGCGCTCTTGCGGTTGATCCGGAAGTGTTGCTGATGGACGAGCCCGCTTCAGCGCTTGATCCGGTCTCGACATCGAAGATCGAGGACCTCATCTTTCAACTCAAGAGCCAGTACACGATTGTGATCGTGACGCACAACATGCAGCAGGCAGCGCGCGTGGCTGAGAATACAGGCTTCTTTCTGAACGGGAAGCTGGTTGAGTTCGATTCGACGCATAAGATATTTACGAATCCCCGCGACAAGCGCACAGAGGATTACATCACGGGGAGGTTTGGCTGATGCGCGTCAAATTTCATCAGAGCCTGGACGAATTGAAGGAACGCCTGCTGGTGATGGCGGGTATGGCGGAGCAGGCGATTCAGCGCTCGATCGAGGCGTATCGCACACGCGACCTAAGCATCTGCGAGCTGGTGTTTCGCTCCGAGCCTGCAATCAATCGCCTGGAGCGAGAGATCGACCAGATGGCGCTGGATCTTCTGGCGATGGAGCAGCCGATGGCGATCGACCTGCGATTTATCCTTGCGGTCATTCGGATCAATGCCGATCTGGAGCGTGTGGGAGACCAGGCGGTAAATATCGCGATTCGAGTACGAGAGATGGGCGCCTTCGCGAACATCGATCTTCCGGTCGATATTCCGAAGCTTGCGTCGCTGGCTCTCGGCGATGGTGCGCAAGGCACTGCAGGCCTTTATCGAAGGCGATGCGGAGATGGCGGATTCGGTGTTCAAGATGGATGATCAGGTGGACGAGATGAACGATGCGGCGTACTACGCGCTGAGCACGCTTATCAAGGAAAAGCCTGATCTGACGCCGCAATCACTGAATGCGCTGATCATCGCAAGAAATCTGGAGCGTGTAGGCGATCACGCCACAAACATCGCTGAAGACGTCATCTTCTGGGTTCGCGGAGCCGATGTGCGGCATCACGCAGCACAAACCCAATAAACGTCATTCGGGTTCGAGTTCCCACCAGATGAGCCTTGGCAACATTGGGTAGTACAGAGCCAAGCGAATTCTGGATTCATGGGTGCCATCGCGCATAACGCGGGAGTAGGCTCTCATCTGAGGGTCATACTTTTCTTTTTCGCGTGCGAGGAATTGGTCCACGCCGGCTCCAGTGTGGGTCGTTGTCTTATAGTCAACGATCCACAGGTAATCACTGCCAGGCAACTGGGGTTCGGGTCCAGCACGGAATATACGGTCCAGCCGGACGTTTGTGCGAGCTTCATCCCAAGATGCGAGAGAGTGTTCCGTTGCGGCTTGTTGGTGTTGGCCTAGTAGCCAGAGACCAGTGGGATCTTGTAGTGCGTTTTGTAGAGCAAGTTGAACGTGTGGGCGAAGACGCTGAATCGCGACTGCGCCAAGTCCAGCTGAACGAAGGACGGCGGTAATACGTGGTCCCCATGAGGGGATTTCAGCCAGCAAAAGATTGGCATCGACTTCCAGCGGCAAGTCTCCCCGTTACAACCTCAAGGAAAGCATGGACGGCGCTGCCAAAGGCGCGCGCTTCAAAGGAACCTTCCGGCCTCTCGAAGCGAGGGCCCATAGGAGTTTGCGATTCGCCATGGGAAGACTTTGCGATAGGCGAAGGACTATGGCGGACACGATAGCCTGCAGGGAGGCGATGCAATCGCGTTGGCATAATTTCGTTTGCCTCTGCCGCGAGTTCGGGCAAAACATACTTTGCCTGTGGGACAGGCGGCATAGGCACAATGGGCGCTGTGAGAGGCTTCGAAGATACCTGAATGTTGACAAAGTGCTTTTCAGCGGTAGGCCATGCGGCCTGGAGAAGGCTTCCCGGCCAGAGGCCGATCTTGCCATCGACTTTCTCATCAGGGGCGGCGAACAGGTGCAGTTCCTCGCGGGCTCGTGTGCAGGCAACGTAGAAGAGACGGCGGCACTCCGCATCTTCGCGTTCTCTCCTGATCCTATTAAGCCAGTCGTTGAGCGCCTCAGATGCGTGGCCCCTGCCCACGATGGGCGCCAGCAAGACCGATGCGGCGTTGTCGCCGGGAGTTGCTACCTCATTCCAGGTCAGTAGGCGTCCACCACTGGAGCGGCTCCTCTTTGCAAGTCCCGGCACGAGCACGACGTCCCATTCAAGTCCCTTTGCGCCGTGGATGGTTATCAGGTCGACGGCGCCGGGGATGGACTTTGATTCGGCGTAGAGGTTGCTCAGACGTTCGCTGAGCTGCGCCATATCAACTACTCCCGCCTTCTGCTCCAGCGTGTCGAGTAACTCAAAGTACCGCCGCGCATTCGCCTCCTCCTCCTGATTGAGGTAGACGTCTCCGCCAAGGGAGCGCCATGTCCGCTCTACCCATTCTGCAAGCGGAAGGCGACCGCTCTGTGCGGCGGCAGCTCGAAGTGTGGTCCATAAAATCTCGAGTCGGTTGCAGCTTTCTTCCTTCAGTTCCTGGCCGCGTTGGGCGAGCAGGGCTTCGAGGGTGTGCTCGGCGAACGCCGGATCGTCAGTTCCGGTCAGCGCATGGAGTTCTCTTAACTCAAGGCCGCACCACGGTCCCCGGAGTATTGCAAGCCATGCAACTCGGTCGGCGGGATGTAGCAGAGCCCGTGTGAGGGCGAAGAGGTCGAGAATCTCAGGGCGTTCGCCGAGCGGCTCGATATTGACGGCACGAAAGGGTATGGGACCGGCGCCCTTGTCACGCTTGAGTTCGGTGACGATACGTGCGAGATGACTTCGATTGCGCACAAGGACTGCGATCTTCCAGTGTGTCTGCGGCCCTTCGGGATGAGGCCGAGATTTCCATTCCTCTATCGTGTTTCGGACTCCTACGGCCTCTATCTTCGCTTGCCTTCGCTGCGCGTTGCGTCTCTCCTCAGGTGAGAGGCGTGACGGCAGAATCTGTGGATGCCAGACCACGCTCTTTCCGTTGTTGATCGATGGACCGCGTACGGGCTCAGCCGCAACATACTGAACTTCTTCTGGGCGATCCTCGTTGACTTCGTTGGGAAACAGTTGTGAGAAGTCGTCATTGAACGAGTTGACCAGATCGCCTTGGGAGCGAAAATTTGAGGTAAGGTGAAGGCATCCGAGTTCGAGGTCGCCGAGCCGCTGCTGCTGCATGGTGCGAACGAAGCGTTCCACGCGCGCCTGCCGAAAGAGATAGATCGACTGCTTGGGATCTCCAACGAGGAATACGGTCTGGCTATGACCGTCCCACCCCTGGGTCAGCAGTTCAATCAACTCATACTGACTGGTGGAGGTGTCCTGCATCTCGTCGACCAGCAGATGTTGAATCCTGGTTCCAAGCGCAGTTTCGAGGGCCGCTCCATTGTGACGGAGCGCGGTGCGGGCCAACAGTCCCGGTTCGGTGAAGTCGCACTCTCTTCGTTCGGCGAAGACGACCTGGAGCTCAGCAAGAGCTCGGTAGAGAACGCGAAAGAGAGCTTTAGCCACCTTCCATTGCTCTGCAGGATAGACGGAAGGGGGTAACGCGTTGACGCGTCTAAAAGCGCTGAGAAGCTCTTCTCTGCCTTGCAGTTGCGAGAGGATGGATTGCAAGCGCGCTTGCTGTACTTTATCGATCGCAAGGCGGAGATGATGAGGTGCAATCCCGGTTCGCCAATCACCGGATTTTGTGAGTAGCAGGTGAATCAGCCCTTGCCAATACTCAAGCTCATCGGTCGCATCAGCGGACAGGTCGTAGATTCCTGCACAGGCTGCGACCGGGGATAGCTCACCACGATACCCCTCGTTGTTGCCGAGTTCGCCAGCAAGCAGACAAAGCTCTTGCAGAAGACCGCCTGGAACTACGCGACGTAGTGCTGCCAGTTCAACGCTGATTCCATCTTTTAGAGCACGCTCAAGTTGTGGGAGAACAATGCCGTCGAGATAAGCTTCCTCGAGCAGTTCGCGACCGAGGGGAACGAGCCGCCCCCACTGATCGCGAAGAGCCAGCATATCGCCGAGCAGTTTACGTAGTTGGGTCAAGTTTCCGTCGCGATGCAATAGCAGCAGGCGCAGCGCTTCGCTAAGTGCTTTGTCGTCGCCTCCAAGCCGCATGAGTGTTCTCTCTGCGGCCGATTGGTAGAGTGAGGATGCATCGTCGACCGGCGACAGTCCGCTTCCACCAGATAGCACAGGAAGGCCTCGCGCGATCTCGGCACAGACGGAGTCGATGGTGCGAACGTTGAGCCTACGCGGATGATCGAGGAGGCCCCACCCGAGGGCGTCGTCGCGTTCTAATACGGTTTTGGCAAGAGTGCGGGTCTGCCGTGCAAAGTCATCAGTCGAAGTTTCAGGCTTCCTCGCCCTCTCAAGTTGATCGAGGACGCGTTCGCGAATCTCTCCTGTTGCTTTAAGTGTGAATGTGATCGCAAGAACCTGTTCAGGCTGTTCTGTACTGGGTAGAGCCAGCAGCTTGAGGTAGCGCTGGATCAGCAGACCTGTCTTGCCTGATCCTGCTGGGGCTTCGACGATCCAAGACCGTGAGACATCGAGCGCCCGCTCGCGCTCAGGCGAGTCAGGTGGCTGCATGCTGCGATTCGGTTCTGCCGGTGATGTGTCGAGAGGAAAGGCGAACAGCTCACCCATTCCCGATATCGTTCGCCTCTTCGTCATCCAGGTCCTCATCAAATGCTGCAGGGTCAAGCCGGCATAGGGTCCGCTGGCCACAGTTGGAGCAAGTCCTCGGATACTCTTTGGGATCGACGCGGACGTCGCCCTGATGGAAAGATTCTGCGAGGTTGTTCAAAACGTCTCGCCATGCGTCGATCTGTTCCGGGAGCGACCGCGGTTGTCGCCGCCCTCTCTTCTGCTCTGCAGTTACCTTGGCCGCAAATCCTTCGAGTGCCATCTCCTTCGCCGGACGCATTTGGGCGAACGCCACATCGGTCAACGGGGTTTCTGGTTTGGCGTCTGTAGCGAGCACAGCATAAAGCGGCAACTGAGGTTCGTTCGGGCGATCGCCTTGCCAGTCGGATGGTTTCGCCTGACCTGTTTTGTAATCGATGATGATCTCACCGCTTTCCCCAACGTCCACGCGATCGATACGAACGTTAATTCGCAAGGGGCCAATTGGTACATCGTCAAAGCTCTTTTCGCTAAGTCTTACGGAGAATGGATCGCGTTTGAGCTCGAGCTTGAGCCATTCTTCGAGCAGGTTAGATAGACGTTTGCGTTGCACATCCAGATAGGCCTGATCCCATCCTGTTGCGTTTGCGGCAACGCGTTGCAAGCCGTGTTCAATGGCCCTGTTGAGCGCTGCCGAGCGTTCTTCGGGTGTCATTGCTTTCAACTCAGCCTGACTGGTTGCTTCTTCTTTCCAGAAGTATTCGAGTGTTCGGTGAACGATGTTGCCGCGCTCACGAGGGTCCATTCCAAGTTCAAGCGTGCGCATTTCGGTGGACCACAGACGGCGCTCAGCAAACGCGCGGAAGCCGCATGCTGCCTGAAGACGCAGGATGTCTGCTCCGCCGTGGATCACACGATCCGGTAATGGAGGCATTGCGCTGTCATCCGTGAATTCCTCCAGTGCGACTGAGGCCGGAACCGAACGAACAGGAGCAAGTTCTGCTAGCGGTGCCGGTACAAGTTGCAGAACGTTGAGCACAGATGAGGGGCGCTGTTTTCCATCGGCCGATTCCGTCGCGTAGCTGAAAACTGATGAGGGAGCGGACGCCGCGATCCGCTCCACTATATGACGGGAGCGAGCTTCGTCTGCGAAGGAGTCCGTCCCCGGCATTCCGAGATCGCGCTGCAACGGCCACGGAAGCAGGGGATTAGAAGAGGTCTTTGCAGGCCAGGTGAGGTCTCCGGCACCGGAGAACCAGATGGCATCAAAGCTCTCGCCCGCTGCCTCCAGGGGCCCAAGTACCTGAATTGGAGTCTGACGTGACTCCGGCGCAAACATCGTGTGTCTTGCAAGTCGTTCGATTTCGGCTATGACCTGTTGATAGGTAGCCTGCGCAGCGTCGAAGTCGAGTGTAGCCAGTTCGTCGAGTAGTGCTTCCCACTTACGTCGCGTCTGGAACTCGATGCTGTCTTCGCCTGTGTCGCGTCCCCAATTCGCGGTCTTGAGTAAGTCCCCAATCGTATCGGCCCAAGCGACGTGGGACTGGCGTTGGCCTGCCGCAATGGTTTTTTCGGCGGCGCGCCGCATGCTCCATAAGGTCTTAAGTAACTGCGCGAGTCCTGAGCGCCGTTCAGAACGTGAGATGGTATCGGTGAGCCAGGCAATCGATATCTCCGGGCGCAATACCTTCGCCTTGCGCAGTTCGAAGGCATCGAAGGTAGCACGTGCATCGCGTTCGGCGTCGACTAGGGCGAATAGAGGCGACACAAGCAAGGCGCTGACTCGCTCGATCGGGAGTGGTCCAGCAATCCACCGCAGCAGATCAAGAGCAGTGCGAACCATAGGCGTGCCGTCGAGTCTCATCCCAAGTGAAAACTCATATGGCGCGATGTTGTTCGATGCGGTTATGTCTTCGAGTTCGGGCGCCAACTCCTTCCGAAAGATGCGGTCAATGACTGCACGACGACCTTCGAGTGACGGCACGATGATTCCGATTCGTGAATGAGGATGCTGTTGCAGAAGCGTTCGTGCCCATCGAGCTGCTGCGCAAATCTCTTCGTGCTCGTTCTCTGCACTCACGAGCGTGCGGCTGCGCGGCTCTGCAACGATTGAAATGGTATCGATGTGCGAATCCGTCGCCCGCAGAGCATCGATCAGACTCCGTTGCCCCGGCGTGAGTTCGTCGAAGCCGACCAAAACAATCTCATCCGTGATTGGCATATAGCCTTTTTCAACAAGGGCGCGGAGAGCGCTTTCGAGTGACGCCTGTGGGAGGAGTCGGTCTCTCCTGCATCTTTTATTGAACTCGGTCGCCCATCGCAGGAAGACTCTGGTCTCAGCGCTGCCCCACGCCTCGTTCAATCGGTGCTGGCCATCGTACCGGGCCAGAAGACGCCAGGCGTCCGCCGCTAGCTCGGCGAGGGAGTCCGTGGAGCGCAAAGTGTCCTGAAGTTCAGGGTCGGCACTAAGGATAGAGCGCCAAACCGCGTGTTCCTGGGTGCGATTCAGCAGCAGGTCGGCGGTGTGACCCTCGATGAGCAGGTTTTGCCATAAATTCGCAGTCCAGGCATCCCACGCAATCGCCCGTGCCGGCTGCCAACTTACAAATCCAAGGCTGCGGTTCCGCTTGTCAAATGCATAGCGAATAGTTCGCGCAGCTCGCTGATTGGCCGTGATCACGATTGCCCCGCGGTCGAGCGCGTCGACGATCGGACGTGGAAGCTCTACCGGAAGGTCGATCCCGTTCATACATCTCGGTTATACGCCTCGCAGCGCTGGAAAAGTCGCCCGATGGTCCAGCTTGAGTAGCGATGCAAAGACCCACGTATCATCAGGAAAGGAGTCTCCATCCGGTGCTACGAAATTTTGCTGCTATTGCCCTCTTTTTAGCTCTCTCTGTTCTGTTGTTTCAAGCTGTGGGATGCCGTCAGAATCCTTCGCCAACAGCGCCCCATTCGAATTCACAAAAGACATTTCCGGTACGTGGCAAGGTAGTAGGCACGGATGCTACGCACGTCACCCTTGACCATGAAGCCGTACCTGGATTTATGGAAGCGATGACGATGCCCTATAAGTTGAAGGACCCGGGTGTCGTGAGCGAGCTTCATCCGGGTGATCGGATAACAGCGCGCATTGTGGTTCAGCAGGACGCTGCCGGATTCCATGATGCTGAGTTGGACAATATCGTGGTTATAGCGCAGGCGCGGCCGGACTACAAGCCTGCCGTTCAATACCATACCCCGAGTGTGGGCGACGTCGTACCTGACTTCCGCCTCCTAAACCAGAGTGGGCAAATGATCAGTTTGTCGGAGTTCAAAGGCAAAGTGCTGGTGGTCACTTTTATCTACACCCGTTGCCCTCTGGCCGACTATTGTCCTCGCATGAGCCGTAACTTTGCGGAGATTGATAAGGCACTTGCGGGCGATCCGGCACTCTACCGGAAGACGCATCTGCTGAGCATCAGCTTCGATCCTGCCTATGACACTCCCGCCGTGCTGCGCAGTTACGGCGGAGCCTACACGGGGAACTATACAAAGGAAACGTTCACGCACTGGGACTTCGCCGCTCCGCCGGAGAAGGAGTTGTCCCAGGTGACGCAGTTCTTCGGTGTTGGCGTAACTCCGGGCGAGAACAAGACCCTGAATCATTCACTTTCAACTGCTGTGATCGGCAAGGATGGCAAGATCGCGGTATGGTACCCAACGAACGAGTGGAAGCAGTCTGACGTAGTAGCAGCGATCAAGCAGGCTGCGGCGATGTGAATTTTTGATTCGTCGAGGTCGTTTATCGAACTATCACGATATTTTGAATCGGACCGCCGCGCAACCGATCAGGTATCCTAGGCCTCATCGATAAATCATTGTTACGGAGTTGATGCGCATGGCAAAACTGACCATCGTCTTTGGAGTCCTTCTGATCCTGCTGGGTGTCATTGGCTTTGTCTCGACCGGCAGTTCACATCCGACAGCGCTTATTCCGGGCGCGCTGGGACTCGTATTTATCCTCTTCGGAGTCATGGCGAACACCGAGGACTCAAAGAAGCGCATGCTATGGATGCACGTCTCCGTGACAGTTGCGCTGCTGGCCTTTCTTGGGACCATACCCGCCGATATTGACAGCATCCGTCTTTCGCGCGGGGTCGAGTTTCCACATCCCGCTGCCGTCCTTGAAAAGGCAGCGATGTCTCTTTTGTGTCTCATTTATGTGCTTTTCTGTGTCCGTTCCTTCATCAATGCACGTCTGAAAGCTAGCTAGCCTATTCTGTAACCGAGCTGATCCGCGCATCTCCGGTCATTATGGATGGAAGCTGCCATCTTTGCGACGATACTCAGACCAGTCGCACTCATTCCCGACAGGCGTACACTGCAGTTAATATGCCTTCGATCGGCCCCTCCAACTTCGGCGCTCCAGGAATGAAGTCTGCCGACCGCCCTTCGCGGGGCGTAGCGCGGTCTACCTCAGCGGATCTCAGCGCCTCCCGCCCGAAACCAAAGCTTAAGAAGGTGCTTCCCGAGGTGTGGAAGCTGATGAGGCCTCGGCGCTGGCTGCTTGCCGGCAGCTTTCTGCTGATGATCATCAACCGGGCGAGTGGACTCATTCTGCCTGCCTCGACCCGCTACCTGATTGATAACGTAATGGGCAAGCATCAGCTCGATCTGTTGCCCATCATCGTCGGCGTCGTGGTGTTCGCCACTATCCTGCAGGGAGTGACATCGTTCACGCTCACGCAGTTGCTCTCGAAGGAGGGCCAGCGCCTGATTGCAGAGCTGCGCATGAAGGTGCAGGAGCACATCGGACGCCTGCCGGTTGCCTTCTACGACGAAAACCGCACCGGAACACTTGTTGCGCGTATCATGACCGATGTTGAGGGTGTTCGTAACCTGATCGGCACCGGCGTCATCGACTTCTTCGGCGGCGTACTGACGGCGCTCTTCGCCTTCGGCTACCTCATTCACCTCAGCGTCCAGATGACGCTGGTCACGTTTGTCATCCTTGTACTCTTTGGGCTCATCCTTCAGCGCGCCTTCAAAACCATTCGGCCAATCTTCCGCGAACGCGCGAAGATCAACGCTGAGGTCACAGGCAGACTCACCGAATCGCTCGGCGGCGTCCGCGTGGTCAAGGGCTATCATGCCGAGGAGAGCGAGGCGAACGTTTTCGCGGTCGGCGCCAACCGCCTGCTGAAGAACGTCATTTCCTCGCTGACGGCACAGTCGCTGATGTCGCTTGCTTCCACGGCCGTGCTGGGCATAGTCGGCGCGCTGATCATGTATCTTGGCGCGCATCAGGTCGTCGCCGGGCGCCTGACCACAGGTGGCTATGTCACTTACGTGATGTTTCTGGCCTTCATGATCGCGCCGATTGTTCAGCTAGTGGCGATCGGAACGCAACTCACTGAGGCCGTTGCGGGACTTGATCGAACGACGGAGATTCTCTCCGAGCGTGCAGAAGATGAAGACCCCTCGCGCACACAGGAACTAAGTGTCATCAAGGGAGAGATCGCCTTTCGCGACGTCATCTTTGCCTATGATCCGGGCAAGCCGGTGCTACACGGTGTCAGTTTCGATTCGCATCCCGGCACTGTCACAGCGTTGGTCGGATCGTCCGGCTCGGGCAAGTCGACCATCATCTCGCTCATCTGCGCCTTCCACTCTGCGACCAGCGGTCAGGTCATGGTCGATGATATCGATCTGGCAACGGTTCGACTCGCGAGCTATCGCAGCCAGCTCGGCGTCGTGTTGCAGGAGACCTTTCTCTTTGACGGCACCATCCGCGAGAACATCCTTTTCTCTCATCCTGGAGCCACTGACGAGCAGTTTCTCGAGGCGTGTCGCATCGCGCGTGTCGACGAGTTCGCTGAGCGTTTCGCCGAAGGTTACGAGACGATCGTTGGCGAGCGTGGTGTCAAGCTCTCCGGAGGCCAGCGCCAGCGTCTGTCAATTGCGCGGGCTATTTTGGCTGACCCTCGCATACTTATCCTCGACGAGGCCACCAGCTCGCTTGACTCAGAGTCCGAGGCGATGATCCAGGACGGCCTCAACCATCTGATGCAGGGACGAACGACGTTCGTCATCGCACACCGGCTCTCAACCATTCGTCGGGCGGACCAGATTCTCGTCGTTGAGGCAGGCAATATCGTAGAGCGCGGAACGCACGAGGTTCTCTACGCGCTCAGTGGTCGTTACTACGACCTCTACACACGCCAGCACGGCCTCGAAACCAACCTCTTCCTCGCACCTGGAGAAGGTGACAAAGTCGAAGAAGACATCACCGCAAAGGTGTAATTGAAAAGCGACTGAGGTTGCGATGGATGTGCGGGAACAGTTTGGGCAGATTGATATTTATGTCTTCGATCAAATCCTAAGAGGAAATATTGTATCCGGAATGCGGGTTTTAGACGCTGGGTGCGGCTACGGGAGAAATCTCGCGCATCTATTCCGGGAAGGATGCGAGGTCTTTGCCGTAGATGCCAGCGCGGAGGCCATGGGGCATGTGCGAGCCCTGGCGGCAGAGCTTGCACCGGACTTGCCCCCAGGCAACTTTCGCGTAGGCCTCATCGAGAAGATGGAATTTCCTGATGCTTTTGCGGATGTGGTGATCTGCAACTCTGTGCTACAGTTTGCGCGCGATGAAACTCACTTTCTCGCAATGCTTGAAGGGCTTTGGCGCGTTGTGAGGCCGGGTGGAATGCTGTTCTGCAGGCTAGGATCGCGCATTGGTATGAACTTCGAGCGGCTACGCGGAAATGTATTCCGAATCAATGATGGCTCGGAGTGGTTTCTGGTCGACGAGGCGGAACTGATGCGAATAGCCGACCAGATGAATGCTGTTATGGTTGATCCCCTGAAGACAACCATTGTGCAGGACTACCGTTGTACGACCACGTGGGTGCTGCGGAAGCGCTATCCAGCCTGAGAGACTGGATGTCACTATTTACTGCTATCTCGCCACCCCGAGTTCACGCAGCAGAAATGCGTAGTCGAAGGCAATCTCTTTCAGGTAGTCGTACCTGCCTGAAGCACCGCCATGCCCAGCGTCCATGTTGATGTGAAGCAGCAGGGAAGCGTCATTCGTCTTCAGAGTCCGCAGCTTTGCCACATACTTAGCCGGCTCCCAATACATCACCTGTGAGTCGTTCAGGCTGGTCTTCACCAGCATCGCCGGATAGTCGCCCGGCTTCAGGTTGTCGTAGGGAGAGTACGAGCGCATGTAGGCGAATGCTTCCGGTCTCGTTCGGATTGCCCCACTCTTCATACTCGGCGACGGTCAGCGGCAGCGACGCGTCGAGCATCGTGTTCATCACATCCACGAACGGAACATGCGACAGCACCACGCGGAACAGGCCCGGACGCTCATTCACTACCGCACCCATCAGCAGGCCGCCGGCGCTACCACCCTCGATGGCGATGCGATCCTTAGCGCCATAGCCCTGCGCGACCAGACTGCTCGGCCACGGCGATGAAGTCAGTGAAGGTGTTGCGCTTTACCATCATCTTGCCGGCGTCATGCCATGCATCGCCAAGGTCGCCGCCGCCACGAATATGCGCATACGCCAGCACGACGCCGCGATCCAGCAGAGAGAGCCGAGCCGGACTGAATCCGACTGGTAAGGGATAGCCGTACGAGCCGTACCCATAGACATAAAGCGGATTGCTGGCATCACGCTTAAAGCTGTCCCGTCGATAGACGAGCGACACCGGAACCTTCACTCCGTCTGCCGCTGTAACCCAGAGCCGATCGGACGCGTATCGTGAGGAATCGAAGCCGCCCGGCACCTCCTGTTGCTTCAGCAGAGTGGAGGCTCCGGACTGTACGTCATAGTCGTAGATCGATGCGGGCGAGACGAGCGACTGATAGCTATATCGAAACTTAGTCGTTGACGAACTCACGATTCACGTTGCCGAGCGCTGTGTAGGTCGGTTCGGGGAAGCTGATCTTCCTAGACTCTTCAGGCTTTCCGTCAGATCCGAACAGAGCGACTTCGAGCGTAGTCAGACCTAGCTCGCGCCGAGAACTAACGCAAAATGAGGCAAATACATCGAAATCTTCAAGCGGTACATCCTTGTCTTCGGGAATGAGTTCTTGCCAGGCTTCGCGACCGCCTCCATTGACAGGCACCGTTACGACGCGGAAGTTCTTTCCAGTGTCGTTTACGCGAATGTAGAAGAGTCCGTTCCGGTGATCGACGTAATATTCCTGCTCATCCAGCCGAGGAGCGATGACGAGAAAGACACCGCCGGGCGTCTCAGCCGGGAGGTAGCTGCACTCGTTGGTGGTGTGGCTTCCAGCCTCCATCAGGAGGTATTTGCCGTCCCGCGTCTTGCCGACGCCAAGGTTGAAGCGCTCGTCGCGTTCCTCGTAGATCAGCGCATCGTCCGTAGAACTGTCCCCCAGGCTGTGCCGGAAGAGCTTATCCTGCCGCTTCGTGACCTCATCCTCAGTTGTGTAGAAGAGCGTGTGAGAGTCGGCTGCCCAAACAAGCGAGCCTACTCGTTCCGCGGTGTCTGGCAAGTTCAGCGCCTGTGGTGAGATTGCGGATATGTAGCGTGTACTGCCGAAAGCCGGTATTGTCGGTCGAGTAGGCCAGCTTTTCCCCGTCGGGGCTTACGCTCATGCCGCCAACGGCCATGAAAGCCTGGCCTTCGGCAAGCTGATTTACGTCCAGAATCACATGCTCCGGTTGCGCGGCGTCATAGACTTCACCGACCGCCTTCCGGCGGCAGTGAATGGGGTATTGGCTGCCCTCGACGGTGCGGGTGTAGTAGTACCAGCCGCGTTCGCGGAAGGGAACTGACTCGTCGGTCTCCTTGATATGCGAGAGCATCTCTGCATAGAGCTTTGCCTGCAGCTCTTCGGTCGGCTTCATGATCGAGACGGTGTATGCGTTCTCGGCTTCAAGGTAGGCGATTACTTCGGGCGAGCTCTTGTCTCGCATCCAGCGGTAGTCGTCCGCTAGAGTTTGTCCGTGCAGTGTGGTTGGGGTCGGTTCACGGCGGGCGACGGGTGGGGCAATGGCTGTAGCGGCAACACTCTCTGGCATTCGAAAAAGGCTCCGGCTGACAGGATACAGCGTTCCGATGAACCCTTATAGGCAACCCCCTGAGGAGTTCCATACACCCTAAGTAGTGCGGCACGGGCAGCTCCGAAACAGTTACACTGATCCGCCGAAAGGCCAGGATGACTCGAATGTCAAATAGAAACCGTATCTCTATCTTGATTGTCTGCGCAGCGGCGGCGATCTCTTCTGCAGACTCTGGTTGCCCAGGTCGATCCCAACCAGCCACCTAACCCGATGCGCTCCGAACCGGATTCCACTGCCGTCCCGGGAGTCTCACACGAAGAGATGCAGGAGAAGATGTTTCTGCAGAAAGCCGCTGAAGGCGGAACGGCCGAGGTTCAACTCGGCAAGCTGGCGTACCGAGAAGGCATCCGCAGACGACGTCAAGGCCTTCGGCCAGAAGATGGTTGACGACCATACTGAATTGAACAACCAGATGGCGCCGATCGCGGAATCAAAGGGCGTCGCTCTACCAAGAAAGATGGATAAGGCCGACCAGGCGGAATACGACAAACTCTCGGCGCTTTCCGGCGAGGCGTTCGATAAAGAATACGTCGCCTACATGGTCAAGGACCACCATGAGGACCTGCGCGAGTTCCGCATGGCGGCCATGAACACTAACGACCCAGATATGAAGATGGCTTTGGACAAGGCAGCTAAGGTGATTCGCGAACATATGGTGATGGCAGACAAACTAGCGCGTGAAAAGGGACTGGCCACACCAGGACGCGGTGTCACAACCCGCAGGCATAGCCATGATTTAGGCCGGGATCAACTTTCTGCGTTCAGCTCGTTCAGCGTAGAATGACGGACAATGACCCGCATCACACGATGGCTTGGGATCGTTCTTCTCCTGCTGGCCCCTGCGCCGTTGCTCGTGGGCGAGTCGGTGAAGTCACTGCCAGCGCCCACCGGCTACATCAGCGATTTCGCGGGCGTGCTCTCCCCATCGACCAAGCAGAATCTTGAATCGCTCTGCACCCAGGTTGACCGTCAGGCTCATGCACAGATCGCCGTCGTCACCATCAAGACGCTCGACAACGACCAGACCATCGAGGAGTTCGCCACCGAGCTTGAGGACAAATGGGGGGTTGGAAACAAGGACGATCGCGGCGTCCTGATGGTCCTGGTAATGACACCCCGCAAAGGGCGCATCGAGGTGGGATACGGTCTCGAGGGCATCCTCAACGACGCTAAGGTTGGAGACATCGGCCGCTCGATGGTGCCTGCGGCCAATCAGGGGGACTACAACACCGCCGTTCCGCTTGGTGTGCGGCAGATCGCCGGCCATCATCGCGCAGGACGCCGGCGTGACGCTCACTATCCACGACGCATCAGTACCACCGTCAGCCCGTTCAGGACCAGCCTGTCAGCTCTCGCTCACGCAGGTTGTCATCGGTGGCGGAGTCATCCTGCTGATTGCTTTTCTTCCTCGTTCGCACCGGCAACATCGGCCTCATCTTCTTCCTGCTCGGAAATCTGATGGGCGGCGGCGGAGGAGGCTATCGTGGTGGAGGCGGCGGACGCGATCGGCGGAGATGGCGGAGGCGGCTTTGGAGGTTTTGGCGGCGGCCGCTCCGGAGGAGGCGGCGCCGATTTCTAGACAGATTGCTTAAGGATCGAACCGGAAAGCATCAAAGTAACCAAGCAGCATCAGGATTGAAGCGGCAGGCAGGTCTCGGCAGAGCGGAAGTGATACAGTACAGCCGGATACACCTTCCACAGACACGGGCGAAACTCCAAGACGAAGGGAAATCGAAAGAATGAAACCTTTATGGATTGTGCTGGGCGTCGTCGGCCTCATCATCCTTCTGCTGCTCTTTGCCGGCGGCAGCTATGTCAGCACGAAGAACACGCTGGTGCAGAAGAACGAGGCAATCAACCAGGCCTTCTCGCAGGTCAACATCGTGCAGCAGCGAAGGCTGGACCTCATTCCGAACCTTGTCGCCTCGGTGAAGGGCTATGTCGCTGAAGAATCGACGATCCTGACCAACATCGCCAACGCTCGCGCTGGTGTTCTGGCCGCCGGGTCGGACCACGCGGCCAACATCGACGCCAACCGCAAACTCGACGTCGCCCTCGGGCCGTTCTTCCGTCTGCAGGAGCAGTATCCCGAACCTGAAGGGCAACGAGCAGTTCATGCGGCTGGAGGATGAACTGGCCGGAACGGAAAATCGAATTGCCGTTGAACGCCAGCGGTACAACAAGGTGCTTGAGGATTACAATGTCTACGTTCGGCAGTTCCCCAACAGCATCTGGGCCGGCATGGCCGGGTTCCACTACCGCGACGAGTACTTCAAAGGGAATCCCGAGAACAATGTCGCGCCCAAGGTCGACTTCTCAAAATAATGCAGAAGCCGAATGCACCTTGGCACGAAGAAAGGCCGTCGCCCATCAGCGACGGCCTTTCTTATTGATCTGGCGCAGTTCTGGCTACGATGAAGCTCTGCGGGTCCGGAACCTTTACTTGGTGAACGAGGAGATCGCGGAAGCTTCGTCGTCCTTCACGTCGAAGACGGTGTAGAGCTTGGTGATCTGCAGCAGGTCGTGGACCTTCTTGGTCAGGTTCAGCAGCTTCAGTTCGCCGCCGGCAGTTCTTCACCGTGGTGAAGGCGCTGACCAGCTCGCCGATGCCCGAGCTGTCGATATAGCTGATGTCGCCCAGGTTCAGCAGAATCTTCTTCTGCCCCTTGGCCAGCAGGTCGCGAACCGCGTCGCGAATCGTTACGCTGCCTTCGCCGAGCGTGATACGGCCGCTCAGGTCGAGAATGGTGACGCCGTCCACTTGGCGAGTCTGTACTTTCATGCTCATGTCTTGTTCTTCTCCTTAGGTCCCCGACTGCGCGGGTGTGCGGTGCTTGATGAGGGTCAGTTCGGTGCCAGGGTGTAGCTGGCGAAAGTTTACCTCATCCATGAAGGCTCGAATCAGAAAGATGCCTCGGCCTGAGCCTCGCAGGATATTTTCCGGCGCCAGAGGGTCGGGAAGGGTGTCTGGATCGAGGCCCGGGTCCCTGGTCGGTGATGCGGATAACCAGTCGAATCCGAAGTCGTCTCGAACGATGCGGTGATGTGCTTGTTCACATCGTAGGCATTTCCGTGCAGAACGGCGTTGACTGCCGCTTCCCGCACCGCCATGGCGATGTGGGGAATCGTGTCTTCGTCGAAGCCGGCACGTTGGGCATACTGCTCCGCAGTCTGCTCAATCTTGTTGACGCTGTCCAGGGTCGAGTCGAGGGTAAAGCTGACGCGGCTTGTCGTTGAGTCGGCCAAGGATGTCCTTGCAATACTTGAGTGCCCGTCGTCAACGGCAGACAACAGCGATGATGGCAGTGTGCTTGTGCTCGTCCCGAATGTCAAGATTGCCTCCTCCAACTTTTTCGCCATCACTCCTCCGATGGCCTCTCTTCCTTAGATGTACAAACCGATGGTCACAACATCCTCTCTATCGGCATTTCAGTGCGCTAACATGCGAAGACGAGGAAAATCTGCAGATGAGTCACCGGTTCGTCCATCTTTCTGCCTGCCTTTTGTTCGCCGTTCGTGTCCGGCTACACGCCAAGCCGCTGCCTCCGCTGCTGCCCAGCCCCTCGCGGCCATGCCTTACTCTCCCTCGCTTGACCTTACCTCGCTGGACCGCTCTGTCGACCCCTGCCAGGACTTTTACCGTTTCTCCTGCGGAGGCTGGATGAAGAACAACCCCATCCCGGCCGACCAGGCCCGCTGGGAGTGTCTACTCAAAGCTTGCGAACGACAACCAGCAGTTCCTGTGGGGAATCCTCGAGGCCGACGCCAAGGCCACCAACCGCACGCCAACCCAGCAGAAGGTCGGCGACTACTTCGCCGCCTGCATGGATACAGCCGCCATCGACAAGCTGGGAGCTGACCCCGATCCAGCCCACGCTCGCTGCCATCAATGCGCTCTGCCTGACCGCAAAGCCCTGATCGCCTATCTTGGCACCCTCAATCGCAACACCCGAGGCTCATTCTTCTTCAACTCCGGCTCTACGCAGGATCCCGGCGATTCGAACTCCGTCATTGCCGAGATCTCCGCCGGCGGCCTGGGCCTGCCTGACCGCGACTACTACCTGAAGACCGACGCCAAGAGCGAGGAGACACGCAAGGCCTATCTCGCTTATGTGGAGAAGATCCTCACGCTGGCCGGCGAACCCGCGGCTCAAGCGCAAAAAGATGCAGCTTCGATCATGCGTATCGAGACAGACCTGGCAAAGGCTTCGTTCACCCGCGTCGAGCGCCGCGATCCGTACAAGCAGTACCACAAGATGACCGTCGCCCAACTCTCGACAGACAGCCCCGTCATCAACTGGCCCGACTATCTCCGCGCCCAGGGCGTTACCGAACGTCACCACGCTCAATGTCGCTCAGCCTGCCTTCCAGAAGGCCGTCGATCATGCTCTGACGACCGAGCCGCTCGAAGACCTCAAGGCCTACCTTCGCTTCCACGCGGTGACGGCCGCCGCCACTTCGCTCTCGACTCCTTTTGACGACGCCTTCTTCGACTTCTACAGCCGTCACCTCCGTGGAACCCAGCAGAAAGCCTCCGCGCTGGAAGACGCTGCGTCCGCCAGGTCGACCGCTCGCTCGGCGAGGCGCTTGGGCAGGAGTTTGTCGCCCGGACCTTCTCGCCTGACACCAAGCAGAAGACCGTCCTGATGACCGACCAGATCGAGCAGGCCATGCAGTCGGAGATCGAGCAGCTCGACTGGATGAGCCCGGCCACAAAGCAGGAGGCGCTGCGAAAGCTCCACACCGTCCGCAACAAGATCGGTTACCCCGACAAGTGGCGTGACTACTCGAAGCTGGAGATCAAGGCAGGCGACTACTACGGCAACACCGTCCGTGCCGCTGACTTCGAGACCGCGCGCGACTGGGCCAAGGTCGGCAAGCCGGTCGACCGCAACGAGTGGGATATGACCCCACCCACGGTCAACGCCTACTACAATCCGCAGATGAACGACGTGAACTTCCCGGCTGGTGTTCTGCAGCCGCCGCTTTACGATCCGAAGATGGACGATGCGCCCAACTACGGCAATACCGGGCTCGACCATCGGCCACGAACTGACGCACGGCTTCGACGACGAGGGCCGCCAGTTCGACGCGCAGGGCAATCTGAAGGACTGGTGGACCAAGGAAGATGCCAAGGGCTTCGAGGATCGCATCAACTGCCTGCGCGATCAGTTCGCCACCTACGTCGTCGTCGACGATATCCACATCAACTCAAAGCTAACCAGCGGTGAAGATGTCGCCGACCTTGGCGGAACCCTGATCGCCTACATGGCATGGAAGAAGGCTACGGCGAGCGCGAACCTGCAACCGTCAGAAGGCTTCACGCCCGACCAGCGCTTCTTTATCGGCTTCGCTCAATGGGCCTGCGAGAACACCCGCGAGGCCAACAGCCGTCTTCAGGCCGCTACGGATCCGCACTCGCCGGGCTTTGCGCGAATCAACGGCATCGTCACCAATCTGCCGGAGTTTGCAACGGCCTTCAAATGCAAGGCAGGCCAGCCGATGGTGAAGGCGAAGGTTTGCAAAGTCTGGTAATCTCGCGCGAGCAGATATGACCAGGCATGGCGGAAACCACAAGACGACCGTTGCGTCGCTGGTAGGCGCTCTCGTCCGCGACGCGGGCGGAGCAGTCCTCGGTCGCGTGCGCGAGTTTGCGGTGCTGCCGTCGCACGACGCCTCGCGCGTCCACGGCCTGATCCTCAAGCTCGCCGGGTCGGCTCGGGGTGCAAAGGAGAACATGGTGGCAATCGAGGATCGTTGAGATTTACTCCGCAGGGATTCAGGCTCCTTCCGAACGCCACGCCAACATCGCCGCCCGACGATCCTACGATGGTTCTGCTGGAGCGTGACCTGCTTGATCAGCAGATCATCGACGTCCACGGTCGCAAGGTCGTCCGGGTCAATGACGTCCATCTGCAGCTGGGAGCACGCAGGCTCGCCTTCACCGCGTCTCACCCTGCGGATCGCCGAGGTGGAGGTGGGCCTTCGCGGCGCCGTTCGTCGTCTGCTCAAGGGTCTTACCCACGGCCGCTGTCGATACCATCGCCTCGCGCTTCAGCCCCAGCGTCATCCCGTGGGAGTTTGTCGACCTGATCGATCCCTCCCGCCGTGTTCGCCTCAAGGTCGATCAGGATCGCCTCTCCGAGATGCACCCGTCCGATCTCGCCGACATCCTGGAAGATCTGGCTCCGCCCGAGCGGCAGGCGCTCTTCGAGAGCCTTGATGAGGAGGTTGCGGCCGAGACGCTCGAAGAAGTTCAGCCCAAGCTGCAGAAGTCGCTGATCCAGTCGCTCGACTCCGAGCACGTCGCCGGCATCGTGGAAGAGATGGACCCCGGGGCCGCTGCGGATCTATCTGGCCGAGCTACCCGAGGAGAAGTCCGAGGAGATTCTCGAGGAGATGGATCCGGAGGAGCGCCAGGAGGTCGAAGAACTTCTCGAGTTCTCGCACGACTCCGCCGCCGGCCGCATGACGACCGAGTACATCGCCTTACCCCAGATCGCGCGAGTCGCCGATGTTCATGCTGCACTGCGCGACTTCGAGGGCGATATCGAGTTGATCACCGACATCTACCTGATCGGCGCAGAGCAGCGGCATAATCAGCGCCTGGTTCCCGATCGTGCGCATCTTGCTGGCGGGCTCTGACACGCCCCTGCCCGACCTGCCTCATGGTCATCTGGTCACGTGCCACGGTCGACGCCAGCGGTCGAAAGGTCGCCGAGCTCTTCGACAAGTACAATCTGCGCTCGCTGCCGGTGATCGATGCGGACGAAAGGCTGGTTGGCGTAGTTCATGCGGAGCAGGTTATCGCTCTGCTTCGCGCTGGCCGCTGATGCTGCAATGACATTGGCTCCCTAGCCCCACTCGTCGGATAATCAAACCTGAATGAAGATTCTCTATGCTGCGGGCCTCTCCCCCAACGACTCCTCGCTCTATCGGCTTTGGGCACTGGAGCGTCTCGGCCACCAGGTCGTCCCTTTCAACTTCTTCGATTACCTGCCGGCGAATCCGTTGGTGTTGAAGTCGTATATCGGCTGGCCGCCGGGGCTGCGGTCGACCGGTTCAATCGCGACCTGATTCAGCTCGCCGAGCGCGAACGCCCTGACCTGCTCTGGGCCGACAAGATGCTCTGGATGCGTCCCGCGTACGCTCGACAGCATGCGCGCTCTATGGCATCGCGACGGTCAGCTACATGATCGACAATCCCTTCGGTCCGCGGCGGGACCCCGGCTGGCGACTCTACATGAAGGGCATTCCGCACTACGATCTTCACGTCGTCCAGCGCGACAAGAACATTGCGGACTACAACAGGCACGGTGCTCGCGACGTCATCAAGATCCAGACCGCTTATGAGCCGACCATCCACTTTCCGCCGCCTGACGGATGGTCGGACAAGGACCGCGATCGCGAGGTCTCCTTTGTCGGAACGCCTTACGATGACCGGGCAGATATTTTGACTCGCCTGTCACAGGAGTTTGGGGTCGCGATCTCAGGTAACCAGCGGGCATGGCAGCGCGCTCTCTCGGTGCGACGCTTTTGCGAGGCTTTACCGCGAGGGCGAACTCTACCAGCAGCAGTATCGCGAGGCTATCTGGCGGTCGAAGATCAACCTTAGCTTCATCACTCACTCCAATCAGGACGAGTTCGTCCATAAGAGCTTCGAGATCGCGGGTTGCGGGGGATTTCTGCTCGCCGAACGGTCGCAGGGGCACATGGATCGATTCCGGGAGGACGAGGAGGCGGTCTTCTTTACCGGCTTCGACGAACTCGCCGCCAAGATCCGCCGCTATCTTCCCGATGAGGCAGCCCGTACTCGCATCGCCGCGGCTGGCCACGCCCGCGCCCAGCGTGATGGCTACCATAACGATCGCCAGGTGGGTCTGATCGTGGAACGAATTATGGAGCGAACGGCCAAACATCACCCATCGGTCCAATCCTGAAAACCGCAGGGCAAGGTACTCTAGGACGGGGCAGGTACTAAACCCGGTCCATCGCACAATTAGGGGCTGGCCTTAGAGAAAGGCGAGCCGAGACACTGTCCTCTGTTGAAGAGCAAAGGGGCTTGAATGGCACTGTGGCGTAAATGGAGAACCCGGTTGATGCTGTTCCTGGCAGTGCTGGGACCGGGCTTCATTACAGCCAATGTCGACAATGACTCCGGCGGCATCCTCACCTACTCTCAGGCAGGCGCTCAGTACGGCTACAAGCTGCTCTGGACGATGATTCCCATCACGCTGGCGCTCATCGTCGTCCAGGAGATGTGCGCTCGTATGGGCGTCGTCACGGGCAAGGGTCTCAGCGACCTCATCCGCGAAGAGTTCGGCTTTCGGATGACCTTCATCGTCATGATCCTGCTGGTCATCGTGAACTTCGGCAACGTAATGGCGGAGTTCTCAGGAATTGCTGGAAGCATGCAGTTGTTTCACGTAAGCAAGTACATCAGCGTGCCGGTCTGCGCCTTCATTGTCTGGATACTTGTAGTCAAAGGCGATTACAAGAGTGTGGAGAAGGTCTTTCTCATCGCGAGCGTCGTTTACATCGCATACATCTTCGCCGGAGTGCTCAGCGGCCCTGACTGGCACCTTGCACTGGTTGAGACAGTAAAGCTGCCCGGCCGCGCGGTCTGGAACGACAAGAACTACGTTTATATGACCATTGGCGTTATCGGTACCACGATCACTCCGTGGATGCAGTTTTATCTGCAATCCTCCATCGTCGAGAAGGGAATCGAGGTCAAGCAGTACAAGACTTCGCGGCTCGACGTGATCATCGGGTCGATCTTCACGGATGTGGTGGCGTGGTTCATCATCGTCGCGTGCGCTGCAACGCTTTATTCGCATGGCATGCGAAATATCGGTGAAGCCGCGGATGCGGCAGAGGCCATGAAGCCGCTTGCAGGACCGTACGCATTCATCCTCTTCGCAGCCGGTCTCTTCAACGCGTCGCTATTTGCAGCATCGATCCTTCCGCTCTCGACTGCTTATACGGTCTGCGAGGGCCTGGGTTTTGAGAGCGGCCTCGACAAGAGCTTCAAGGAAGCACGCTTCTTTTACTGGCTCTATACGCTGCTGCTGGCGGTGGGAGCTGCGGTTGTGTTGATTCCGAATTTTCCCTTGGTAAAGGTCATCATCGGTTCGCAGGTGCTGAACGGTGTTCTTCTGCCGGTCGTGCTGATCTTCATGCTGCGTTTGATCAACCGGCGGGAGCTGATGGGCAAGTACACGAACTCGCCCTGGTTCAACGTTATCGCCTGGGCGACGGCGATCATTGTTATTTGCCTGTCGGTTGTTCTGATGTGGAATTCGATCCACGGCTGAGCTAAAGGAGCTTGCCTTCGGAGAGGTCGCGGATCAGGCCGAGGTCGGCGGCGAGGAAGTCGAACTCCGTAAGCCGCTCCAAAGGAGACCAGCGCACGTCGTTGAAGATGCGGTTCTCGATGGAACCGTCGAAGTCTCGGACGAGGAAGAACTGAAGGTCGATGGTTCCGCCGTTACGGTATTTGTGTCGGATACGGGCGACCGTCTTGCCGATGGTTGCGGTGATTCCGAGCTCTTCGTCTAGTTCTCGTCGGAGAGCTTCTTCGGCGGTCTCGCCTGGCTCTATCTTGCCGCCGGGAAACTCCCACTTGAGACTCATAGGCTGGTCTGGCTTGCGCTGGCAGATCAGCACCTCGGTTCCGGATTCGGCGTTGCGGAGGATGAGCGCTGCGACCACGAACCTCACGGGCCTGGGTGCGGCAGTTTCGACACTTCCTCTCAGCTTACGAATGGGCTCTCTCACTCGACTACCAGTTTAGACGCCGATTCGCGCCTCAAGGCGGCTTTACCCGTCCTCAGGCTGGCGTGACGGAGGCAGGATAGTAAACAGCCCAGTTTTCGTGGGCGCTGCGTTCGATCAGGGCAGGGGACGGGTTTACCGGGAAGGCACGGCGGGCGATGGCGAGCATTGCGGCATCGTGGACTGAGTTCCCAAAGACAGCGTCGGGCGCGGTGATGCCGACACGGGTCAGCGAGGCCACCTTGCCTTCGTCGGTCGGGACGTCGGTGAGGACATCGGTGATGATGCCGTTCTTTACCTCGACGCGGGCAGCCAGGACGCGATTGGCAGGGATACCGAAGCGGCGGACGCCTTCTTCGATGACCCAGTCGTTGGTGGAGCTGACGGCCCAGATGTCGGTTCCAGCGGCTTGCAGGTCGCGGACCAGCTCAAGCATCTCGGGAAAGATGCGGCGTTCGATCTTCTGGGCGAAGTAGTCGCGGGCGGCGCGGCGCAGTTCGTCCTCGCGAAGGCCCTGGTAAAGCTGGACCATCTCACCGCAGATGGCGATCTCGGAGACTTCGTTGCGGTGGTAGGCGCGGTAGCGGGCATCGATCCAGTCGGCGGCTTCGCGGGAGACCAGGCCGGTTTCGACGGTCCAGGTCATGAAGCCGGAGCCGGCGTCGCCGGACCAGAGGGTACCGTCGCAGTCGAAGACGGCAATTTTGGGATTGAGAGCGTGGACGGCGGCGTGGAACTCTTCCGTGGTGAGGGGGCGGGTGCTGAGAGTCTGAGTCACTTGCGTTTCTACATTTCTGCGCGGTATGCGGTCACGCGCTGGGATTTGAGCCATTCTCTGCTGCTTATTTTACGCCTCCGCTGCACAGATGGATGTGCAGAATCGGGGAGGGTACCCCCGTATCGGATTTACGCAAAATCCTCAAAAAATAAGGCTTAGGTCTGGACCCCGTCACTATGAGTCGACTGAACTTTTACATTCAGGAAGCCTAGTTAAAGTTTACGAAATCGGTGTGAATTAATCGGCAACTTCGCAGAAGTTTAACTTATAGCCGTAAGTCACTGTGTATAAATGCGTTGTTAGCTCGGAATCTCGCGATTTCGCCCCGCTCTGGACTTGACAACCTGATTTTGCGGCTAAATCGGCGGGAGAGCGTCGACGATTGAGCTGCCTTTGGGCGGGATGAAGACGAAGTCGGAGTCGCGGGCCGGGACGTTCTCCTCCACCTGGGTGAAGGAGAATTCGGTTACGGCCCCGTCAAGTTCCTCCAGACGCATGTGCTGGATAGAGCCGGCGGAGGTAACGTCGAGAGTGAGTGTCTTGATGCGCTGCTCCATGCCTATGGGTACGCCGGCGATGTGGATTCCGTGGGAGTCCTGGGTGACGGTCAGGCTGCCAAGCTCCTTCTTGAGCTGGGTGTGGCCCAGAAGGAAGCGCAGGGGGCTACGGAGGTCGTCGAGCTGTTTGGCGGGCACACGCTGCACCTGATCATCCCCCGGGGTGTAGAACCAGGCGAACTTACCGTCGAGGACGAAGAGCTTTCCGGCGGGCTGATCGTAGCTCCAACGCATGCGGCCGGGCTTCTTGAGCAGGAGCGTTCCGGATTCGGTGCGGTCGAGTCCCATGCCTAAGTAGCGCTCGGTGTAGCGGGCGCGGAGGGAAGAGAGGCGGTTGTAGTGATCGTCGACCTTGCGGAGGAGCGAGTCAGCGTCCTGAGCGAAGGAGTAAGCGGGAAGGAGGAGAGCAGCTAGCAGAAGTGTGAGACGGCGCATGAGGGTCTGGATCAATGGTAGTGGATGGCGCGCCGGTGCGAAATGGAGTTGCGGCGATCACTAACCACAAGCCAACGCGCGGCACCCTGCGAACCGTACACTTTATCGACCAAACAACTTCCGTATCGGCGCAGTAGAAGCGATGGAAAGCTGAAAAGCGTTGTTATGTTCGCCAACGAATCCATTCGACCTTGGAAAGTATTGGTGCAGGTATCCGACTTCGAGATTGAAGTCTGGTGAAAGCTTCCACCCCACGGCACCATAGGTTCGGTTCTGATCGAGTGCGTATGTTCCTCCATGAGGTCCGAAACGGACGAGCACCTCGTCATATGCCGCTACATAATCTGGCCGGGCGCCTTTCGTATTGAGAGTGAGTGGGAACTGCAGATAGAGGCGATATCGGGCACGTTCGCCAAACGACCAATCGTATACACCCTGTCCTTCGCTACTGTGACCGATCCAACGCTGCTCGAGTCGAAATCGATGCTGAGCCGTTGCCAGTTTGCCCGAGTAACGGGCCAGTGTGTGTGTCCAGCGAAACTCCTCCGCTAACCGGTGCTCCGGTTGAGGCCCAGTCCGGCGAGGGTCCGCTAGCGGCCCACCCTGGAAGGGGTAGTCGCGCACGTATGTATATAGCAAGGAGACCACGATCTTTTTCGGATAAAACCTTACGAGGCCGGGACGTAGAAAAAACTGAGTAGGTTCTTGTCCAATACCTTGCGCGCGGTACTGCGTCTCCAAGTGGACACCGTAGTTTTTTGTTATGGGATGATCTCCGAAATACATGTACCAGGAAGATTTTTCGGCACCGTGAAGTTGAGGTGCGCTCTGTCCAAAGCCAGGCTCGGAAGAATAGCCAAACGAGACGAATGCAAGACTCAAAACAAATTTCATCAACAGACGAAGTCTCCGTAAGGCATCTCCTGAACAAGACTGCAAGGGTTAGATTGCTCCTTCCAAAGAAACCGAAGTTCGAGCGCGGGGCGCCTGCACCATATGCAGCTTTACCATACCTTCTTTGCGGTGAAATCTGTGCTGCAAGTTACCGAAGTTCTTCTTCACGTGAATCTAAGGGTTGGTTAGTCGGGACGACATTCTTGTCAGAGTTAACCGTTTTCCACGCGTGCTTTTATATCCGAGTACGCCGTATTGATGAGTCTGTTGAGCGCTGCGGCGTCTGTGGCCGCCCCCGGTTTCAGCTTCACATGGCGCATGAACTTGCCGGAACCTTGCAATAAGTCGGCCGGATCGGGCAGCGCTGCACCGTGAAAGAACCCCACGTTTACGTGAGAAGTGAATACATTGACGTAGCCGAAGGGTGCATCGCCCAGACATGCAACCGGACAGCCGTCATGCAGGAGTTCCCGGACTTCGTCGCCGCAACTTCGCATGACCTGAAACCACTGCTGTGCGATGGCTCCCAATTCACTTTTATGCCTTTTCATCCAAGCGTCGATGGCGGGATCGCGTTCGGTGGCCCCATCAAATCGCAGCAATTCTGTCTTCATCGCCGCTCCATTTTCGATTGCGGATTGTATGTTAAGCGGATCGAAGGAAACGCTGCAGGCGCAGACCTAGATAGCCCACTGCGAGTAGAGCGATGAACAGCGTCGCGATGAGACGGTTGTAGTAGATGAGACTCGCCAGGCAGACGCAGGCGCAGAGGAGCGCCCAGATGGGCAGGAACGGGTAGAGAGGGGTGCGGAATGGACGCGACATCGCCGGTTCAGTCTTCCGCAGACGAAAGAGTGCGAGCATGCTGATGATGTACATCGCCAAGGCTCCCAGGACCGACATGGTGACGATATTCGCTGTGAGGGGCTGGCCGCCGAAGTGGATCCATGTGTCGCTGTAGATCGCCGCGATGCCTACGGCGCCTCCGGCAAGGATTGCGAGGTAAGGTGTGCCGAAGCGTGGATGAATCTTCCCTAAAAGCCCCGGAAGGTATCCAGCGCGTGCAAGTGCGAAGATCTGCCGGGAGTAACCGAAGATGATGCCGTGCAGCGATGCCACCAGTCCGAAGAGCCCAAGCCAGACGAGCATGTGCAGCCATCCGCTCTTCGCGCCGACGATGATCTTCATCGCCTGCGGCAATGGGTCGTTGATGTTGGCGAGGAGATTCCAGTCCCCGACGCCTCCGGCAAAGATCATGACTCCAAGGGCGAGAACCAGAAGGGTCGCGATCCCACCGATATAGGCGATCGGGATGGAGCGCGTGGGCTGCTTCACCTCTTCCGCGGCCATCGCTACACCCTCGATCGCAAGGAAGAACCAGATTGCGAATGGAACCGCGGCAAACATACCTGTGACGGTGAGGGGTGAAAAATGATTTTGACCAGCCCAGCCGCCAGCGAGGAAGTTCGTCAGTTTGAAGCCGGGGGCGACAACGGCCATGAAGACGAGAAGCTCGACGATCGCAAGCAGCGTAACGACGAGTTCGAAGCTGGCCGCGATACGTACGCCAAGGATATTGATGGCCATGAAGACGAGGTAGGCGAGGACCGCAGCGTTTCTTGGCGCGAGATCGGGATATTGGACGTGAAGATAGGCTCCGATGGCGAGAGCGATGGCCGGTGGGGCAAATACAAACTCTACGAGTGTAGTTGCGGCAGCGATGTAACCGCCGGTGTCTCCAAAGGCGCGTTGGGCATAGGCAAAAGGACCGCCAGCGTTCGGGATCGCCGTGGTGAGTTCAGTGAAGCTGAAGATGAATGCGGTGTACATCGTTGCTACAAGAACTGTGACGACCAGGAACCCTAGCGTCCCGGCGCTGGCCCATCCGTAGCTCCAGCCGAAGTATTCGCCAGAGATCACCAGGCCGACGGCGATTCCCCAGAGCTGCCACGTGTTGAGGGTGGCTTTCAGGTGTGGGCGTTCTTCCAATATCACCTCATGGCGCTGACGTTCGATGTGCTTTGAATGTGTAGATTGAACGCCAGCCTATCACGGGTGTTCGGCGCTACGGATGCGTGGGATGCTCGTTGATGTAGGGATCGGATGCAGGTGTGAGGCAGGGCGCAAGCGACTCTGTTGATGGTACGGACTTCTCCAACCGGATAAGGAGGGGAAGCATGAAAGAGGGAAGAACGGTTGAGACTGCCGCGTAGACGAGGAGGCCTCCGTAGAGAGCATCGTCGATGGCGAAGGATTCATCGAGGATACGGGCGATAACGAGCGTGAAGATGAGCGTAGGGGCGAGCGCAACGCCCACACGCACTCCGCTGGTTGAACTCCGGTGGCATGTGTATCGGCATACCAGCCAGTTCTTGGCTATGCGCAACGGAAGCACGAGAATTGAGAAGCCGATTCCATAGAGGAGGGCTTTAAGTACCAATGCTCCTTCGGGGATTCTGAGTCCTTCGTGGAAGAAATAAAAAGGCACAAAGAACGAGGCGAAGAGACGGACTGCATGCAGATTCTCAGGTGGGGCCAGCGTGGCCATGCGCTTTCTGAGAAGACCCGCTACCAGGCCGGCGACAAATGCGCCGAGCAGGACGTGAAGGCCCAGGGATTTGCTGATGACGGCGCAGATAATCCCGACCATTACGAGGAGAGAGAACTCCGATCCCGGGGCATAGGGAACTACGAACTTGCCTAGGGCGAGGAAGAGGATTGGAGTACAGACGATGAGCAGCGCGAGCGCGACGCTGGATATCGCCAGATGCGGCAGGGAGCCAGACTGCGAGACGAAAAAGAGCACAAGAAGGGCAAGGATCTCCCCGGCAATGGCCTGGATCGCCACCTCTTTTTTTTCACCGTCATTGAGGCCGGAGTGCGGCAGAGTATCGAGGATGAAGCCAGTCGAGGGAGTGAAGAGGGAGAGAGCCAGTAAGGAGGCAAACTGCCAATGAATATGGAAGTAGTGAACCGCTATCCAAATGGCTACTGAGAGAAAGACGGACCGCAATCCCAGATGCCCGATCAGTTGCGGCAACTGACAACGGAGCTGGATGACGTCGACCTCGAGGCCCGCAAAGAGAAAGAGCGCAGCAATTCCCAGTGTGGCCGCAGCGCTCAGGACGGAGTCGCCGGCAAGCTGTTTGAAGTAGAGGGACGCAATGATCCCGACCGCAAAGCAAGTCAGTGGGGCAGGGAGCCGGAAGCGCTGAAGCGCCCGTGGGACGACCAGCAGGCCAAAGATGACAATGAGAGAGATAACCGTGGTCTTATTCAAGCCCTTGGCCTCCACCACAACGAACTGCGATCCGCGCCTGATTAAGGGCGAAGGTAGTCGTTGAAAAGCTGATCCGTGTTGCTTATTGTAAGCAGCTTTTTGAAATACGCGGTCAAGGATTTATTTTGTGCGGGTGCGATGAGGGTCGTAGCGAAAGACCTGTTCGAGAGGAACGCCGAAGACGTGCGCGATACGAAAGGCTACCTCAAGCGAGGGCGAGTACTTGTCACCCTCGATGGCGTTTACCGTCTGCCGCGTGACGGCGATGAGGTCGGCGAGCTCCTGCTGGGTCATGGAGCGGGCGGCGCGGAGCTCGCGGATGGAGTTGCTGAGCGGTGACTTCATGCAGACATCCGGTAGGCGACGATCTCGCGGATGATGCGGACGGAGCCGGCGAGGACGAGCAGATGGAAGAGGATGCCGATGAGGAAGTGAGCGGAGCGCATGCTGCCCTGATCCCAGTACATGACGAGGATGATGACGAGGCCGAGCCAGAGGATGATGTTGCTCCAGCGCGCACCGATGGCGGCTATGGAGCGGTCGCGCTCGTCTTCGGCGACATTGCCGGAGCGACGCCGAAGGATAAGACGGAAGGTCGCGAAGAGGAATAGAAGACCGATAACAAGGGCGTGAAAGTAGTGGTGCCCGGGACCGGCATGGACCAGGTAGTGTCCGTAGAAGAGGACGACTACAACGATGCCGAGAAGCTGCACCCACAGCATCTTTTCCTGAAGGCTCAGACGGGACATGTAGTTCTCCATGTCAAAAATGTTTGACATGGAGAACTGTAAGAGTGGAATGGGTAAATGTCAAATATTTTTTACACGCCAGGTCTAAGACTTTTTGGCTGACGCGATCTCGTTCATCGCGCCTACGAACTTATTCAGGTCGGCGATCGTGGTGTAGACATGCGGGGTGACGCGGATGCAGTGGATCTTCTCGTAGTCGATCGAGACGGTGTGGATCTTGTACTTGTCGAAGAGCGTGTTCATCAGGTCGCGAGGCGGGACGCCTTCGACGCTGACACCGCAGATGGCGCAGGAGAAGCGCGGATCGAGCGAAGTGTGCAGCTTGACGCCGGGCGTGTCCTTCACTCTGCGTGGCCCAGTAGTTCTTCAGATAGAAGATGCGCTCCTGCTTGCGTTTCGTACCGATGGCTTCGTGGAAGTTGATGGCTTCGCCGATGCCTTGTTCGATGGGGAAGCTGCGCGTTCCAAGGGCCTCGAACTTGCGAATGTCGGCGCTGTGCGGATTGCTGTAGCAGGTGAGCGGCCACACCTTTTCGATCTTGTCCTTCTTCACCCACATCATGCCTGAGCCAATGGGGGCGGAGAGGAACTTGTGCAGGCTGGTGCCGAAGTAGTCGCAGTGGAGGTCGGGAATCTTGAAGTCGATGAGGCCGAAGGAGTGCGCTCCGTCGACGATGACCTCGGCTGCCGTGCGCGTGCGCCATGTCGGCGATCTGCTGCACAGGCATGAGCTGTCCGACCCAGTTGACCATGTGGGTGATGTGAACGAGCTTCGTGCGCGGCGTCATCGGCCTGCTCGTAGGCCTTCACGATGGTGTCGACGTCTTCGATGGGGAAGTTGAAGTCGATCTGCTTGTAGATGATGCCGTCGCGCTCGGCCCGCTGACGGTAGGCGTACATCATGTGGGGATAATCCTGCTTTGAGCCGACGACTTCGTCTCCGGCCTTGAGAGGGATGCCGTAGATGAGGGTATTGAGCGCCTCGGTGGAGTTGCGGTTGATCGCGATCTCGTCCGGCGAAGTTCCGCCGAGGTTGGCAAGCTTTTGGCGCAGAGGCTCGCGTCCCTGATCGAGGATCTGCCACATGTAGTACGAGGGCCCTTCGTTGGTCATCTGGTTGTAGCGCTCGACGGCTTGCTGGACCACGACGGGCGCAGGCGAGACTCCGCCGTTGTTCAGGTTGATGATCTGCGTGCTGACCGAGTAGCCGCGCTGGATGACGCTCCAGTAGTCCTCGTTCTGAGCGACAGCGCTGGCACCCAAATGGTTTACGGCATTCGAGGCGGCCTCGAGTTCAGCCGCGTGAGCCTGACGGAAGAGGCTGTTGGTGGAAAATGCGCCGGCCAGGGCCGTCATCTTGAGGAAGGAGCGACGATCGTTCAGTGCCATACATGCAATCTAGGCCATTGTGGCGGCTTCAGCAAAGAATTTCGTTTGACGGCTTGGCGCGTTCTGCAGGCAGAATGGCGTGATCTGCATAACGCACTGGCCGGCTGGGCATCTAACGTAGGGTATGGACACGGCGAAAGCGAATTGAACTGCCGGGTGCCTGAAGGCAGCGTTAGGAGTGAATCGAAATGCAAAAGCGCAAATTGGGAAACAGCGGACTGGAAGTATCGGCTCTTGGCCTTGGATGTATGGGCATGAGCTTTTCGTATGGCGTGGTTCACGATGAGCAGGAGATGATCTCTCTGCTGCGCACGGCCGTGGAGCGAGGGATCACGTTCTTCGATACGGCGGAGGTCTACGGTCCTTTCACGAATGAGGTGCTGGTCGGCAAGGCGCTCTCTCCGATTCGCGACCAGGTGGTGATTGCGACCAAGTTTGGATTCAACGTGGTTCCCGGGGGGAAGCCTGGAACGCAGACCTTGAACAGCCGTCCCGAGCACATTAAGGAAGTTGCGGAGGCATCGCTGAAGCGCCTGCAGATCGACTCGATTGACCTGTTCTACCAGCACCGGGTCGATCCGGATGTCCCGATCGAAGATGTTGCGGGTGCGGTGAAAGAGCTGATTCAGGAGGGCAAGGTGAAGCACTTTCGGACTCTCGGAGGCTGGAGCGCAGACCATCCGACGCGCTCATGCCGTTCAGCCCGTAGCTGCACTGCAGAGTGAATACTCGCTGTGGTGGCGCAAGCCTGAGGCGGAGATTATTCCCACGCTGGAGGAGCTTGGAATCGGTCTGGTGCCGTATAGCCCGCTGGGGAAGGGATTTCTGACGGGAAAGATGGATGAGAACACGAAGCTTGGCAGCGGCGACTTCCGCAGCACTCTGCCTCGTTTTGCGCCGGAGGCGATGAAGGCCAACCAGGCATTTGTCGATCTGCTGAGCACCATCGCCAAGCAGAAGAAGGCGACGCCTGCCCAGATTGCACTTGCATGGCTGCTGGCGCAGAAGCCATGGATCGTTCCAATTCCGGGTACGACAAAGCTTTCGCGCCTGGATGAGAATATAGGCGCTGTGGCAGTTGAACTGACAGCAGACGACCTGCGCGAGATCGATAGCGCCGCCTCGAAGATTACGCCGGAAGGGAATCGCTATCCGGAGCACCTGGAAAAGATGACCTATCGTTGATCGTCTACTTCAACGTTCATCACCTGGTAGGGAGGAATAATGGAGATCAAGCGGAATGGGTCGCAGCCCTCGGGCAAAGGACCTGCTGACTGGTTTACGGGTGCTGTACGGATTGATCAGCCGTTTAGCGCAACGGACCCGGCCCGTGTCGGAGGAGCCATCGTCACCTTCGAACCGGGTGCGCGGACCGCGTGGCACACACATCCGCTGGGACAGACGCTGATTGTGACGGCTGGCTGTGGTTGGGCTCAGCGAGAGGGCGGGGCCGTTGAGGAGATTCGGCCGGGGGATGTGGTCTGGTTCTCGCCGGGTGAGAAGCACTGGCATGGAGCCACTCCGACCACTAGCGTGACGCACATCGCGATACAGGAAAAGCTCGACGGCAAGGTTGTCGATTGGATGGAACACGTGACGAGCGAGCAGTACCGGCTTTGACCTTACCGCTTACGGTTGGTTCGTCCTTTCTCGATGTTCTCTAAAGTTGCCGGGTCACGGGTGGAACCGGGCGGCGTTCAAACATGGGCCAATAGGCCTGATCAGATAATTAGCCTGCAACGCTGAACAGCATCGGGTGGTCAAATGCTCATGGTTCTTCGCAAAATTGGCGGGGCAGTAGTGCATCTGAACTATTCAAAATTGGATAGGTAGTACCATTGCCAGCCCTTGCTGCCGCTTCCTACTATGTTACCGCTCTTACAACAATGAGAAGTCTTGCGTGAAAAACGCAAAACGATGCATTTCATCTGAAAGCGTGCGGAGGCGGTATGCAACACAAGATAACTAAAGGTTTGTCGATCGTATTGCTCGTGTTCTTTGGCTTGACACAGGTACAGGGACAGTCAAACCAAGGTTCCATTGCCGGCAATATCGTTGACAGCACCGGCGCAGCAGTTCCGCACGCAAAGGTGATTGCCAAGAACAAAGAGACGGGAGTTTTATCAACGGCGGAATCCTCAGACACCGGATCCTATCGTTTTCCGGCCGTCCCATTGGGTTCCTACGATGTAAGCGTAACCGTACAAGGGTTCAAAGCAGCCAATTACTCGGGTGTCCTGGTGCAGGTCAATACGGTTTCGACGCTCGATATAACACTCTCCGTCGGAAGTTCGACCGAGCAGGTAACCGTCGAAGCATCGGCTCCTTCGGTGCAATCAGAGTCTTCCGAACTGGGAGGCGTCATCACGACCAAACAGGCCATTGAACTCCCGCTCGCTCTCGGAGGAGTAGGAGCGTTGCGTTCTCCCGAAGCCTTTGTCTTCCTTCAACCGGGGACCATCGGGCCTGGCACGCAGAACACGAACAATGGAATTCGTCAGATCAAGGTTGGCGGAGCGCAGAATCAGGGCATGGCGATCCTCATCGACGGGTTGGATCTGCTTAGGTCAGAGAATGCATCCTTCTTTGACGAAGCAGCCCCTTCAGTCGAAGCCATTCAGGAATTCAAACTGACAATCTCAAATCCCTCCGCTGAATACGGGAGAACCACAGGCGCCGTGGAAAGTTTTGCCACGAGGTCCGGCACGAACGCCTATCACGGGGCTGTCTTCGATATCTTTCGCAATGAGGCGTTAGACGCGAACACCTACTTCAACAATGGGCGCAAGTCCATCTGCCTCGCCTCTGCTGCGACGCCGACTGCTATCTCTAATTGCAATAGCCTGTATGGGAGGCCATCGAATAAGCAGAACGACTACGGCGTCAGCCTTGGAGGCCCCGTCGCGATTCCCCATATCTACGACGGCCATGATCGAGCCTTTTTCTTCTTCTCGTGGGAACAGTTCAGGCAAAGCACGGGCGGTCCGGTAACTTCGACGCTGCCAACTCCGGCAATGCGCAATGGTGACTTTTCAGCCTTGCTGACGAATACGGTAATCGCAACGAATCCGTGCGATGGAACGCCTGTCCTTACCGGGCAAATCTTCGATCCTTCTACGACGAGAACGGTAAACGGAGTTCAGTGCCGAACGGCCTTTGCAAGAAATGTTATTCCCGCGAGTCGAATAACATCGATCGCTAGGAACTACCTGAACTATTACCCGATACCGCAGGCAAATACGACCTTCAATAACTACACCATCAATGTTCCGTACCCGATTACAAACACCACCTACACGGTTCGCATCGACGACAACATCACCAAGAATAACAAGCTGTTTGGATCGTGGACTGCGAGGCAGAACACGAGTCAGAAGAACCCGCGTACACTCCCGGATCCGGTCGATCCGAATCAGTGGAACCAGAACTTCGTGACGCATCTGTTCCGGCTTGGCCTGACGAGTTCCGTTAACGTCCATATCGTCAACCAGTTTTTTGCTGGATATAACCGTACAAACGCGAAGAACTTCAGCGTCTCGGCTCAAGGGAACATCAACTACGCTCAACAACTCGGGATTGGCAATATCAATGCCGTTTCATTTCCCGTCACCACTGTTGGCGAATCAATTCCTGTGTTGAACAGCGGCAACAACGGCGATCCCATCGATAACGGCTTCCGCTTCGCAGATAATCTTTCGATTGAGCATGGCCACCATTACCTCAAAATCGGCGGCGACTATCGCTATCAACAGTTCAATACGTTCAACGGTCCGGTCCCCCGCGTTACATTTGCCCGCGCTCAGACGGCAGGAACCTCTGCGACAATTGCGACGACCAATAGTGGAAATGGCTTTGCCAGTCTTTTGTTGAGCCTTCCAAGTTCGGCTTCTATCAATACCTATTCCAGTCAGCCAAGATGGCTTTCATCTTACTGGGCTTTATTTTTGCAGGATGACTACAAGATCCGTCCCGATCTAACACTCAATCTCGGTATTCGATACGATGTCGATCTGCCGCGTAGGGAAATCAATAACAGAACTTCAAACTTCAGTGAGACAGCGATTGATCCGATCTCCGGCAAGCCGGGAGCTCTTATCTTCGGAACTACCTGCAACTGCAATTCGAAGTGGATTGATACCTACTATAAGGATCTTTCTCCGCGGCTAGGCTTTGCTTACTCTCCTGCTGCAGCGAGTGGAAGATTCGTTCTGCGCGGAAGCTACTCCATCCTTTATGGCCCACTGTTTTATGCCGATGCCGGAAACCAGATGAATACTGGCTATAAGGCAAATGCTTCGTTTACCAGCGTCAACGCCTTTACACCGGCCTTCGATCTGACGAACGGTTTTCCGCCTTACGCTACGCCGCCCCTGCTCAACCCGAGTTACTTCGTAGGCCAGGTTGTAGCCTCAAACTACATTCGCGCCAACATGAATCGTCCCGCGATGACGCAGCAATGGAATCTTGAGATTCAACAAGAGTTCGCCCCTGACCTCATCTTCACGCTTGGCTACCTGGGGCAACGAGGTAACCGGCTTCGCTCGAACCTTGAAAACATCAACAACATTCCCAAGAGCGCATTTCAACTGGGAGACAATCTCTCGCGCACGCTCGCGTCGAACAGCGCTGGAGTGGCACCACCGTTCCCAGCCTTCTACTCGGTATATGGGAATAACGTATTGACCGCTCAGGCGTTGCGTCCATTCCCCCAATACCAGCAGGTTCAAACTAACTGCTGTCTGCAGAATGATGGTCAGTCAACCTATCATGCGTTGCTGGCTTCGCTGCAGCGGCGATTCCGCAGAGGAATGAACCTGCAGGTCTCCTATACCTGGTCGAAGAACATCACAAACTCCGACACCATCGTTCTCAATACCAACAATCTGAGTGCGATTCAAGATCCAACAAACCTGAAGGGTGAAAAGTCAGTCAGCACACAGGACCTGCCGAATGTCTTCGTGACGAGCTTTATTCAGGAACTGCCATTCGGCAAGAATCGGCAGTACTTCAATCACGGGTTCGCAAGCGTTGTCCTGGGAGGCTGGCAGGTCGGCGCCATCCTTCGCTATCAGTCTGGAACGCCACTCTCATACGGCTGTGCATCTGCTATTCCCGGTTGGGACAACTGCGTTCGCTTCAATCAGCGGACTGGCAGCAAATTCAAGAGCGCTGCTTCGGCCGCGAACAAGGTCAATCCGTTCAGCGTTACCAGTAGCGGCGCAGACCCGAACGTGAATTCACTCTTCAACCTGAATGTCAGCCGCGACCCCGTCAATGGAGCCTTTGTGGATCCTAACGCGGCTCGAAATGGCGGGGCGTATCAGTTTGGCAATATCTCCCGCGTAACTACTGCGATTCGCATGAATGGCTTCAAGAATGAAGACGTGAGTATCATCAAGAACACTCACATCACCGAGAAGGTTGACTTTCAATTCAAATACGAGTTGTTGAACGCCTTCAACCGCCACGCGTGGGGTGTTCCTTCGGTGACGCCGACGGACAACCTCTTTGGCGTACCGACGACTACTTTGACGACGGCACGAAACTCGCAGATAACTGCGCGCATTCGTTTTTAGAGGAAGGTCAGCGGCAGGCGTTTCTTTGCGAAGCGCCTGCACTTCACTATTATTGCGTTTCTCAGATTCAGGAGCCTTTCTGATGCAGATTTGCCGTCGAGCTACTAAAACGCTTGCTGGGGCCGTCTTTTCTTGCGCTTTGGCGACTCTCCACGCGGCTCCAATCAAAGCGGACATCTCCGCAGTCAAGCCGGGCCCAATCGCCGTGGCAGCAACTGATCAAGATCTATCTGTTGAATGGAACGACGCGGCCAATCATCATTGGAAAGCAGTGTTCGCACTCGACAGCAAACTTCCGCTCATCACGTCTATCTCGACTGAGGGGAAGACCATCGTCGAAAAGGCAAACCCCTTCTACCGTTGCAATACAGGAGTGCGAACAGGAGGTTGGGATGCTTTTTTCGATTTTCCACCCGGAAAGCCGCAGGGAACTCGTGCCTTTATACAGAGCTTTCATCCCGCTTCCGTTAAAGCGACCACCACGGGAGACCGTGTCGAAGTTTCGTTCGACGGGATGCAGATGGGCATTTTCTCGGGCACGATGCGCTATGTCTTCTATCCCGGCAGTTCTCTGATCCAGCAAGTAGCGGTGCTCCAGACCAACGAACAGAACGTCGCCTATACCTACGACGCCGGGCTGCAGATGGTCTCCGAGGCCGATCGCAGGCCCGGATTGAACATGGGGTCAAACATCGTCTACTACGATGCGGATGGGAAGCTGCAGTCCATCACGTCGCCGTATGGGTCCGAGAGGCGCACCCTGCAGGTGCGCTATAGGGCGGTCGCGGCGAAGATGGGTGCGGGAAGCGTGGTTGCGTTTCCTTCGCCGCACAGGTATCTCTTTGCACGCGACTACACAACGAATATGGGCTATGCCTGGTACAGCGCCTGGCGCGGCAAGGTGGGACTAGGCATTCAACAGCCGCTGGATGACAACACCACCATCTATCCGTGGATGAACGCGCCCCCGGGAACGCAGCAGGAGATGGGCATCTTCTTCCTGCTTGGAGCGGGTCCGCCGAGGGAGACACTGGATCGCGTCCTCGCCTACACGCATAAGGACGTCTACCCGCATCTTGATGGCTACGTTACATTCGCACCGCACTGGCACTTTGCCTATACCGAACAGGCGGTGGCCGGAGGGCCGAAATGGGTTCCTCCGTTCAAGCCGGAGTTGCAGAGCGTAGGTGTCGACTCGGCGATGATCATGGACTTCCACATCGACGGTCATCCCGCCGACCACACAGACCTCCGCCTGCGCGAAATTGACGACTACTACAAGGCCTGCCGGCGAATTACCGACAAGAGCTTCCTGCTGATTCCGGCGGAAGAGGCGGATGTGTATCTCGGCGGCCACTGGTCGTTAACGTTTCCCAAGCCGGTCTACTGGATGATGGATCGGAAGCAGGACGAGCAGTTCGCTACACCCGACGCAAAGTACGGCACGGTCTATCGTGTACATGATGCTGCAGAGCTATGGAAGCTGGTCAAGCTAGAGCATGGATATGCATACCAGACGCATCCGCGTACCAAGGGTTCGACCGGCTACCCTGACAAGATTTTAGATACCGACTATTTCCGCGATCCTCAATACTTCGGAACAGGATGGAAGGCCATGCCATCGGATCTCTCTTCGCCGCGGTTGGGTGAGAGAGGCTTCAAGACTGTCGATGACCTGAACAATCTTGGCCTGCATAAGGTAATGCTTGGAGAGGTGGACATGTTCCAGCTTTCAAGCACTGACGAGTTGTACGCCCATATGAACGTTAACTATGTCCGGTTGGACAAGCTGCCTGATTTCGATCACTACAAGGCTGTCCTCGATGCGGTGGCGCGCGGCGACGATTTCATCTCAACCGGCGAAGTTCTGATTCCACATTCGAAGCTAGCAGGCGGATCGGGAGACTCCGTGCACGCAGAGGTCGACGTCACTGCGACCTTCCCATTGCGTGTGGCGGAGATTGTTTGGGGAGATGGCCACGAAACCCACACCGAACGTTTTGCGCTCGACACGACTCGTGAGTTCTCACACAAGGCGTATCAGTGGGATATTAAGGCTCCCGGATGGAAATGGGCGCGAGTCGCGGTGTGGGATGTAGCAGGCGGCGGCGCGTTTTCAAACGTTACATGGCGCAATAATTAGCTATACTCCGGCGAATGAGCGCGCCTGCATTATCTAAGTTGCGAGTAGGACTTCTCGGGTTGGGGCTTGAGGCTTATTGGGCCCAGTTCGATGGATTACGCGAGCGCCTCGAGGGTTACCTGGACGAGGCAGAGCGTAAGATCAGCGCGCCTTCGCGAACCGTGATCAATCTGGGACTGTTGGATTCTTTCGACAAAAGCACGGCGCTCGCGCATAAGTGCCGAACCGAAGACATCGATCTCCTCCTGGTCTACGTCACCACGTACTCGCTTTCGTCCGTTTTACTTCCGGTGCTCAGGCGCAATAAGGTCCCGTTCATTCTTCTCAATCTCCAACCGGTCGCAGCGATCGACTATGCCGCTTTTAATAAACTGCCTGATCGCGTTGCGATGACGGGTGAGTGGCTGGCACACTGCAGCGCCTGTGCGGTGCCGGAGATCACGAACGTGATGACACGGCTCGGGTTGAAGTTTGAGCAGGTGACAGGAGTTCTCCATGACGATCCAGCTTGCTGGGCGGAGATCGATGAATGGCTGAGCTCGGCGGAGGTGATGCACGCTCTGGAACATACTCGGCTGGGGCTGATGGGGCACTACTACAGCGGCATGCTGGATATTGCGACGGACTTGCTCCAGGTGAGCGCTCGATTTGGAATCAGCATCGAGATGCTTGAGGTAGATGAACTGAGCGCACTGCGGCGTGATGTAAGCGAAGAGAGCGCGCAGAAGAAGGTCAATGAGCTCCGGACATTCTTTGACGTAGCCCCGGACTGCTCTGAGTCGGAGTTGAGACGGGCGGCTGCAACGGCGGTTGCGCTGGAACGGCTGGTTACTGAACACTCGCTTGGAGCGATTGCCTACTACTACAAGGGTGTCGGCATTGCTGAAAATATGGACACGATGAGTTCCATCATCCTGGGTACCAGCCTATTGACGGCGAATGGTGTCCCGGTCGCGGGCGAGTATGAAGTGAAGAACGCGGTTGCGATGAAGATCATGGATCTCTTCGGCGCGGGTGGCTCATTTACCGAGTACTACGCGATGGATCTTCGTGCAGACCTTGTCCTGATGGGGCACGATGGGCCCGGCCACCCCGGCATCGCAGCAGGGAAGATCAAAGTTCGGCCTCTGCAGGTCTATCACGGCAAGGTGGGCAATGGACTATCGGTTGAGATGTCGGTGAAGCCGGGGCCTGTGACTCTGCTGTCCATCGCGGAAGACCGTGAGCATGGCTTCAAATTGCTGGTTGCTGAAGGCGAAAGTGTTGCAGGCGAGATTTTGGAGATAGGGAACACGAACAGTTTCTATCGATTCTCGTTGGGGGCGCGCGGATTCGTGGAGCAGTGGAACTCCCATGGGCCGGCGCATCACTGCGCCATTGGGACGGGTCACATAACAAGCAAGCTCGCCAAATTGGCGAGCCTGTTGGGTCTTCCGATTATTCGGGTGTGCTGACTACTGGATGGGCTGGGTGCAGTTGGTGCCGCCGGCGGGGTCGAAGGTGATGCGGTTGTTCTCGTCGGAGCAGAAGCCGCGATCGCCGGATTTGCCGAGCGAGTTAGGCACGGCTGTGATCTCGTACGAGGTGATCATGTCCTGATTGTTCACCGTAACCTTGTTGCAGTTGGTGATGGCGAAGGTGTAACCCGCTTTGTTGCCGGTGGCCAGATCAGGAGAGACGAGTTGTGCGGCCTGCGCGGAAGGAGCGCCGGACTTGGGATCGCCACCCAGCGCCCCCAGCGTACAGGCAAAGCCGTTAGCCGGGTACATGGAGTTGTATTGAAGCTGCGCCTGCCCGATTGTGCGAACAGATTGAATCGCGGAGAGCTCGTGAGATTGCTTGGTGAGTTTGAGCATCTGCGGGACGGCGAGGGTCATGAGGATAAGCATGACCGACATAACAATGAGGAGCTCGATGAGGGTGAAGCCTTCTTCGTTCCTGCGGTTCTTCTGCTGGTACTGCTCGAGTTCTGCTGCGATCATCGTGTTCCTCTTTGCCTCGCGTCCCTGGGTTTTCCTGACAACTCAAAACTTTATCAGCAGGCAAGGTCTCCGCGCTCGACGTTCATCTCGCCGAGGTTACCCAAAAGGGTCAGAGCCATCGTCTCGGGCCGGAAGAGGTCGTTCGCGAGCCGCTGAACGTCCGTTGGTGTGACCGCCTCGATCTCGCGTGTGATCTCCTCCACGCCGAAGAAGCGGCCGAAGTACATCTGCTGGCGAGCGAGGTTGGCCATACGGGAGGACGAGCTCTCGAGGCCGAGAACGATGTTGCTCTTGAGTTGATCCTTGGCGCGCTTGAGTTCGGAGTCGGAAACCATCTGCTGCTTGAGACGGGTGAGCTCCTCCAGGGTGAGCCGGATAGTCTCCTTGGTCTTGCTGACGGCGACGCCGGCATAGATGCAGAGGGAGCCGGTGTCACGGAAGGGCGCCATATCGGAAAAGATGGAATAGGCCAGGCCGCGATCCTCGCGGATGGTCTGGAAGAGGCGTGAGCTCATGCCGCCGCCAAGAATGGAGTTCAGCAGGTAGATGCCGTAGCGGTCGGGGTGGGCGACGTGCGGGGCAGGTACTCCGAGGACGAGCTGCACCTGCTCCAGCGACTTCTTGCGTCGCATGGTGATGTGTGCGCGAGTAGCCGGGGCCTCCAGACGGGGGAACGGAGTGGTTGACGCTGGGGGCAAGCTGGCCGAAGTGCTGCTCCACCTGGGCTACAAAGCTCTCATGATCGAGGTTGCCGGCGGCGGAGAAGACGATGTTCCGTGGGGTGAACTGCTCGCTGTAGAAGTCGAAGACGGTCTTCTGATCGAAGCTCGAGACGGTCTTCTTGGTCCCGAGGATGGGGCGGCTCAGCGGGTCGCCCTTCCAGAAGTTCTGGGTGAAGAGCTCGTTGACGAGATAGTCGGGGTTGTCCTCGTCCATCTTGATCTCTTCGAGGATGACGCCCTTCTCGCGCTCGATCTCCTCGGGGGTGAAGGTGGGGTGAAGGACAAGGTCGGCGAGGACGTCGAGGGCCGGGGTGATGTGCTCGTCCAGAACCTTGATGTTGAAACAGATGTTCTCTTTGCCGGTAAAGGCATCGAGGTTGCCGCCGATGGTGTCGACCTCGCGGGCGATCTGACGGGCGGAGCGCGTGGCTGTTCCTTTGAAGACCATGTGCTCGACGAAATGAGAGACGCCGTTGACGGCGATGGACTCGTCGCGCGAGCCGGAGTTGATCCAGGCTCCCATGGAGACGCTGCGGTGATGCGGGATGCTTTCAGTGAGAACGACAAGGCCGTTGGGGAGGGTGGTCTTGCGGATGCTGCGCGGCGTGCGGAGAGCGACGCCGATGTCTTCGACTACGTTGATTGCTGCCATAGCTCTATTCTTTCATAGCTGTGTTAAAGGGCGTAAACTATAGAAGCTAATGGAATTAGTTGAAGTGTCGGTGGCTATGTCGAAGGAAATACAAGGGATAACGAATTCAGGAGCGGCGGGAGCGAAGGCTCTCTTTGGGATGCTCCCCGGAGAGTTGAAGGAGCTGGTGGCGGATCTCGGAGAGAAAGGCTACCGAGCCACCCAGATCGTCGAAGCCCTGTATCGTCAGCGGGTTACGGATATCGGAGCCATGACCGCACTGTCTGGAGCGCTCCGGGAAGAGCTTGGGCTGCGTGGCATCACCGTGGGGATGCCGGAGATCGTCCAGACGGCAAAGTCAGTGGATGGCACAGAGCGCTACCTGGTGCGTCTGGGGGACGGCGAGACGGTCGAGACGGTCTGGATGCCGGACGGTGACGGTGGCGAGCGTGGGGACGGCAGCGAGGCCTCTGCCGAGGAGGAAGCAGCCGAGGGGCTTGACGGGAACGTCTCGGAGTTCGGAACTGCGCCGAAGCGCGATCTGAGGAACATGGGTGCTCTGGAGCAGAGCGGCTACCGGCGGGCGACGATCTGCATCTCGAGCCAGGTTGGTTGCGCGGTGAACTGCCAGTTCTGCCTGACGGCGAAGCTGGGAATCAAACGGAACCTGACGGGTGGGGAGATCGCCGGGCAGGTGGCGGCGGTGCTGAACCGGCACGGGGTGAAGATCGGCAAGGACCGGATCAATCTGGTCTTCATGGGAATGGGCGAGCCGTTTCTGAATTACGACGAGTTCATCCGGTCCGTTGAGATTCTGGTCAAGCACATCGGGATTCCGGAGTCGCGGATGACGGTGTCGACGAGCGGGATTGAGCCCGCCATCAGAAAATTTGCGCAGGAGCCACTCAGGCCGAAGCTGGCACTGAGCCTGAACGCCTCCAACGATGTCGTGCGCGAGCAGGTGATGCCGATTACGAGGAAGTGGAAGATCGGTCAGTTGCTGGACGCCGTGAAGACTCTGCCGCTCGGCAAGCGCGAGTGGGTAACGTTCGAATACGTTCTGCTGGGTGGAATAAACGACCAGCCGGAGCATGCACGCGAGGTGCTCGAGCTGCTCGACGGGATGAGGGCGAAGGTAAACCTGATCGTCTGGAACCCGGGGCCTGGGATCGACTACACGCAGCCCAAGCCGGAGGACGTGGCGGTCTTCCAGAAGATGCTGATTGAGGGTGGAATGCCTGCGTACATCCGGAGACCGCGGGGCAGGGATATCTATGCTGCCTGCGGGCAGCTCAAGCGGACGGTGAGCGAGGAGCCGGGGCAGCTCGTGACGATCGGATGAAGCTTCCCATAGGCGTGGTATTTGTATCCGCCGGCGAAGCCCTGCTCGGAATTGTTACAGGCTTTTTGGGTTTGATGTATGCCGTGTACGGCTTCTATGGAAGCTTACATCTGGGGTGGTCGCGATTCTTCAGTTCTCTTGGGATCGCGATCCTTCTTTCGCTGATAGCGGCCGGTTGCTTCTACACAAGCGCAGCCCTTTCAAGAGGGCGCACGTGGGCGTGGAAGGCATCGTGGGGAATTGGACTGTTCACAATCCTGCCGGGGGCGTTCTTTCTCTATGTTTCAAGCCAGCCTTGGCCAAATGCGAGGGGTGAAGAGGGATGGGGTTTCATGATTGGTCTGCTCGTTCTCGTGCCCGGCTTATTAGGATGCATTGCGTTGTCGCTTCCATCTACTCGCCTCTTCTTTGAGAGGGCACATGAAGGCTCACCAGGTCAGGATTCGCAAACGCTCTTCTAGTCGCGATTTCACCTGCGGCCACTCCTCTTTCGTGATCGAGAACCACATGCTGTGACGGATGGTGCCGTCAGGCGTGATGTTGTGGTTGCGAAAGGTCCCCTCGTACTGTGCGCCTAGTTTTTTGATCGCAGCCTGCGATTGCAGGTTCTCATGGTGAGTCTTGAAGGCGACGCGGTTGAGGTTCAGGGTCTCGAAGGCATGCGTGAGCTGGAGCAGCTTAGCCTCGGGGTTGACTCCGGCCTGCTGAACTGAGGGGCTGAGCCAGGTGTGGCCGATCTCTACAGTGCGGTGGCGCAGGTCGAGGTCGAGGAAACGGGTCGAGCCAACTAGTCGGTCCTCTGATCCATTATTTCCCTTCAGGACCGTGACCCACGGAAGGTGTCCACCGGATCTAGCGGCGAGGGCGGCTTCGAGCCACGCTTCAAGCTCATCGCGTTGGGCGACGCGCGTGAGCATGTAGCGCCAGATGCGTTCATCGTAGGCGATCTTCTCGAGTGCTGGCAGATGCTCCCGACTGAGCGGCTCCAGCCGTACATGGGAACCTTCGAGGACCGGGATATCGATAGGTGCCATGCTCATGCTTTTTGGGCCGGCTGCCGAGCTTCGCACAGCGTGAGCAGCGCCTCTGTAACGCGATCCTGATCGTGGCGCAGGACTTCGCCTTCGTGCACGAAGTTGCCGGTGATGGGTTCGACGCCGAGTGCGCGGACGCGGTCGAGGTCGTTGACGATGGGCTCCTGGCCTTCGCGGGCGTACTGGGCGAGCGTTGCTGGCGAGATGGGCTCGGTGTTGATAAGGGCGTAGTCGAAGAGCTTGTGCCCGCGAGCGTGCTGCAAGGATCTTTTCGATGTGCTGCGAGGCGGTGAGGCCGAGCGACTCGTTGGCCTGGGTCATCAGGTTGCAGATGAAGACGCGGCTGGCGCCGGAGGCGGCGAGGGCCTCCGGGATGCCGCGGACGAGCAGGTTGGTGATGAGCGAGGTGTAGAGCGAGCCGGGGCCGAGGGTGATGAGGTCGGCGTTGGCGATGGCCTCGAGCGTTTCGGGCAGCGGATCGGCGTCGGCGGGCTCGAGCATCAGCTCGACGATGCGTTTGCGGCTGCGCGGTGATGTTGGTCTCGCCGAGGACGATGGAGCCGTCGTCCATCTGGGCGGCGAGGGTGACGTTCGCTGTTGGTGGCAGGGAAGATGCGTCCGCGGGTGGCGAGGATCTGCGAGGACATCTGGACGGCCTGGGCGAAGTCGCCGGTGATGTGGGAGAGTGCGGCGACGAAGAGGTTGCCGAAGCTGTGGCCCTCAAGCTCGCCCTGGTCGAAGCGGTACTGGAAGAGCTTGGCGAGCAGATGCTCGTCCTCGGAGAGCGCGACCATGCAGTTGCGGATGTCGCCGGGCGGAAGCATGTTGAGGTCTTCGCGCAGACGGCCGGAGGAGCCGCCGTCGTCGGTGACGGTGACGACGGCGGAGAGGTCGCGGATGGCGCATGGGAGCGTTCGGTGGGAGCGGCAGTCGTACGAGCGCTGGCGTGCGAACGGTGCGCTGCGGCGGTCGTGGACGGGACGTAGCTGCTTCAGGCCGCGCAGCAGCGTGGACAGGCCGGTGCCGCCGCCGATGGCGACGACGCGAAGCGGTCGCTCCGTTGGTGCGATCGTGGATCTGACAGTCGCTTCGGCTGGTGACCGTTCGAGTTCGACGACACGCATACCTCTGCCAGCTGAATGCTCTGCTCCATGGTACTTGGATGCAGAGCAGGCATGAAGCTAAGGTGTTGGCAGACGAGAGTCGTCGCTGAGACTTCGGACCTAGACCTCGGGATAGAGCAGCTCGGTGAAGCGGGGATCGTCGGCCATGTCCTGGAAGTCGGAGTCGGAGCGCGCCTGGATGCGGTTGCGAGGATTGTGGCGGATGGCCTCGGTGAGGTGCTCGAGGCAGGTGTGCGAGTCGCCGGTCATGCTGAGCGAGCACGGCGAGGCCGTAGAAGGCGTAGTCGGCCTTGTCGTTCTGCTTGAGGATGAGCTGGAACTGCTCGCGGGCGTCCTCGTAGTGGCCGTCGTTGAGCAGGGAGACGGCGTAGTCGTAGTGCTCCTCGTGGTTGGCGAAGCTGGTCTTGCCTTGCGCGACATGCTGGCAGTGCAGGCGTTGATGTACATGCGGATGCGGTCGGCGAGATCGCCTGCGCCGGAGGCGAGCATCTTGTCGAAGGCCGTGCGGCCTTCTCGAACTTGCCCTCCTGCATCAGCCGGAGGGCGGCTTCATAGCTGCGCGAGGACCTGGGCGCGGGCCGGATCGTCTGCCGGGGAGACGCACCGGCGAGGGTGCGGGGGGCACGCTTGGGAGCAGTTGCGGTCTTTGCTGTCTGTGCCATGATCTTATCCTCTCGCCCGTGGGGCGCACTCCTGAGTCTGCCATTGCGGTGGCTGACCGATTTTCTGATTTGCTCCAGTTTCGGTTTTATACGCAGACGAAGCCGCAAGGTCAACTACACGACCTGGGTAGGGTCGCCGAGCCTTCACGTATCGCTTTGCGCTTGTAGACAGCAGGGTTCAGGTCAGGATCGTTGTACATCTTCATCTGGCGGTAGAGCTTGAAGCGGCGCTTGCCGCGCTGCGATATCGGCGCAGAGGACGTCGAGAGCAGCTGCAAGATCGTCGCGCTGTTCTTCGAGCAGGGCCAGCCGTTCGCGTTGCGCTGGCGATGTGCTCGGTGGCGGTGGCGCGCTGGGCCTCCTCGCGGGTGTGAAAGATCTTCAGCGCGAGGATGGAGAGCCGGTCGATCATCAGCCCCGGGGTCTCGGAGTGGAGCGGGGAACTGCTGTGGGCATTCGATGGCGTTCTGAAGTTGTGACAGGAGCAGCGTGTCCATCTGCTCGACCAGGTCGTTGCGCCGCTGGTTCAGGCGGTCGATGGCGTGTTTAACGTGTGCGATCTCTGCGTCGGTCGCGCCGGGGTCACGGGCCTTGTCCTCTTCGTGCCAGAGATCGAAGTTGGCGCGATGCTGGGCGCGGATCAAGGTGGAGATCGTCCGACGGATCGGCAGTGGGTTCGGGGCGGATGAGAGTCGTGCCATGCCGACAGTAGTGCTGATCTTGCAACAGCGTGATGGAAGGAGCGTCGAGCATGCGGTAATGCACTCCATCGAATGACTTTACCAGTTTGGCGCTGTCTGGTTGCCGGATGCAGGGCAAGCAAGCAGACTAATGGCTGGGCCATGACGAATGACAATGGACGAAGAGCATGAACATGCGACGCGGCGAAACGGGTGCTGATCTACCGGCTGGGCAGCCTGGGCGACACCCTGGTTGCGCTGCCGGCGTCTGCACCTGGTGGCTCGGGCGTTTCCGGAGGCCGAGCGACGGATGCTCACCAACTTTCCGGTCAACGTGAAGGCTCCTCCGGCGGCGGCGATCCTCGAACACACCGGCCTGGTCCATGGGTACTTTCGCTACGCCGTGGGGACGCGGAGCCCGGCGAGCTTCTGCGTCTGTGGTGGACGCTGCGCGCTGGCGGCCCAGATGTGCTGGTTTACCTGGGGCCGCCGCGAGGCGTGGAGTCCGCGCAGCGGGATGCGACGCTTCTTCCGGCTCTGCGGGATCCGGCGCATGATCGGCGTCCCGCTGACCGAGGACATGCAGCGGAATCGCTGGCAGGAGGCGGAGCAAGCCCTCGAGCCCGAGGCGCGCGCCTTGCGCGGAAATCTGCGGAGCTGGGCGACGCCGATCTGGATGATCCCGCGAGCTGGGACCTGCACCTGACCGAGCGAAGAGCAAGTCGCGGGCAGATGCCGCGCTTGGCCCGAGTCGCTGGGATGGCCAATGATTGCGGTGAGCGTCGGGACCAAGGTGCAGTCCAAGGACTGGGGCCGCGAGAACTGGCGCGCGCTGCTGGCAGCCGTTGGCACGCGATCTATCCGGGCTATGGGCTTGCGCTCAGCGGAGCCCCGGAGGAGAGCGAGGCCAGCGAGTTTGCGGCGCGATGGCTGGCGTGAGACTGCGGCGGCCCCGTCGTCAATCTGTGCGGCAGGCTGACGCCGCGGGAGAGCGCCGCAGCCTTCCGCACGCGCCCGCGTCTTCGTCGGTCACGACAGCGGCCCGATGCACCTCGCGGCGGCCGTGCAGACGCCCTGCGTGGCGATCTTCGCGGCTCGCAACAAGCCGCGCGTCTGGTTTCCCTATGGCAAGCAGCATCGCGTCCTCTATCACCAGACGGAGTGCTGGGGCTGCGGGCTGGAGACCTGCATCGTCGAGCGCAAGCGATGCCTGACCTCGATCACAGTCGATGAGGTCGTCGCCGAGGTTCGCGCCGTGCTGGGGTAAAGGCCGCGTGCACCCGGCGGCAGTTGCAGCTGGCGCTCGGAGATGCGATGATGGATGCGAAGGAGTCTTACTCGCGCATGCTGCCGGAACTTCATTCGATTCTGAACCTGCTCGAGGGCGGCTTCAGCCAAGCTCAAGGTGCTGGTGGTCGGCGACATCATGCTCGACCGCTACATCCACGGCGACGTCGAGCGCATCTCGCCCGAGGCTCCGGTGCCGGTGCTCCGCCACGCGCAGCGCTATGAGCGCGCCGGCGGCGCGGCCAACGTCGCCATGAACCTCGCCGGCCTCGGCTGCCAGACCTTTCTCGCCGGCTTCTGGGGCAACGACTCCGAGCAGGCCGAGCTGGCGGCGATCTCTCGAACGCGCCGGCATCGACACGGTCGGCGTGGTGACGAGCTCGCTGCCGACCATCTCGAAGACCCGCATCGTCGGCCGCACGCAGCAACTGCTGCGCCTCGACATCGAGAGCCGCGACAGCTCCTCCTGCAGCCGAGATGCCAGCGGCTGCAGGAGCGCGCCATCGGGCTCGTCGACAAAGGTCCACGCCGTCATCCTCTCCGACTACGCCAAGGGCGCGCTCTCGACGGCTGCTCTGCGAGGCCGTCATCCGCGCCGCGCGCGCAGCGGGATTCCCGTGCTCGCCGATCCGAAGACCCCGGACTTCAGCAAGTACACCGGCGCAACGACGGTCTGCCCCAACCTCGGCGAGCTGGCGCTGGCGACCGGCGTTCCCGCGCACCACACCGAAGATCTGCTCGCCGCAGGCCAGGCGCTAGGTCGCCGAGCATGACTTCAATTCCTGACCGTCACGATGAGCGAGAAGGGAATCAGCGTCCTGCTGCGCCCGGCAGCCGGCGTCTACCACTCGCCCGCCCGCGCCCGCGAGGTCTTCGACGTCTCGGGCGCCGGCGACACCGTCATCGCGACCCTGGCCGCATGTCTGGCCGGCGGCCTGCAGGTCGAGACCGCCGTCGAACTGGCGAACCTCGCCGCAGGCATCGTCGTCGGCAAGGTCGGCACCGTGCCCATCGCCGCAGCACGAGCTCGATCGCGGCACTTGACGCCGAGCTCCGGCGCTCACCGCAGGCGAAAAGATCCTCGACCTCGAGCGCATCAAGCTGCGCGTGGCCGAGTGGCGCGCCTCGGGCGAGACCATCGTCTTCACCAACGGCTGCTTCGACCTGCTGCACGTCGGCCACATCACGCTGCTCGAAGACTGCCGCCGCTTCGGCTCGAAGCTCGTGCTCGGGCTCAACGCCGACGCCTCCGTCTGCCGCCTCAAAGGGCCCCACGCGCCCGATCGTGGGCGAGCGCGAACGCGCCCGCGTCATGGCCGCCCTCGCCGCCGTCGATGCCGTCGTGCTCTTCGAAGAGGACACGCCGCTCGAGCTCATCCGCGCGCTCAAGCCCGACGTCCTGGTCAAGGGTGGCGACTACACCATCGAGACCGTCGTCGGCCACGAAGACGTCATCGCCTCCGGCGGCCGAGTCGAGATCGTCCCCACAGTAGAAGGATTTTCCACCACGAACATCGTGAAGAAACTCACCGCGAATCCCGCGCAGAGCGAGGAGATACAGAAGTGATCATCGTTACCGGCGGCGCAGGCTTCATCGGCAGCAACCTCGATCCACGAGCTCAACCGCGCCGGCGAGACGGACATCCTGCTGGTCGATAACTTTGCTCCCGCGCCCAACCTCACCGGGCCGAAGTTTCTGAACCTCGCCGGCGCCGAGTACGCCGACTACATGGACAAGCGCGAGTTCCGCGCTGCGCTGAAGAGCCGGCGACTTCGAGAGACACGAAGATCCGCGCCATTCTGCATCAGGGCGCCTGCTCCAACACGCTCGAAGACGATGGCCGCTACATGATGGACAACAACTTCACCTACTCGAAGGAGCTGCTGCACTTCGCCCTCGAGCGCAAGATTCCGCTCGTCTACGCCTCGACCGCGGCGGTCTACGGAGCCAGCACCAGCTTTACCGAGGTTCCCGCCAACGAGCGGCCGCTGAACGTCTACGGCTACTCGAAGCTGGTCTTCGACAACTACGTTCGCCGCCTGATGCCGGAGATGAAGAGCACCGTAGTGGGCCTGCGCTACTTCAACGTCTACGGCCCGCGCGAGCAGCACAAGGGCCGCATGGCCAGCGTCCTCCACCACTTCACCCGGCAGCTGAAGGACACCGGCACCATCCGAATGTTCGAGGGCTCAGGCGGTTACGCCAACGGCGAGCAGCGCCGCGACTTCGTCTTCGTCAAAGACCTCGCGCGGATCAACATGTTCTTCGCCGGCCTGCTGCCCGAGCAGCCCACAAGAAGCCGTTCACGCCGTGGTCAACGCCGGCACAGGCGAGGCCCGCACCTTCAAGGCCGTCGCCGAGGCGCTGATGCAGGTGCACGGTCCAGGGCAAGATCGAGTACATCCCATTTCCCGGCGACCTGAAGAATCGCTACCAGCACTACACGCAGGCCGACGTCGCCGGCCTTCGCGAGCGCGGGCTACACGGCCCGTTTACGCCGCTCGAGAGATGGCGTGAAGCAGACTTTTGCCGAGCTGAATTGCTGACGATTTCAGTTAGCAGGTATGAATGCAGTTTCAGGAAAAATCGTGTCTTGAGGGAGGAATGGTGAGAGCGCTGGGGCTCGAACCCAGGACCAACGCCTTAAAAGGGCGATGCTCTACCAACTGAGCTACGCTCTCAAACCACATATCCAAGTTAGCACATTTGGAAGTGCATTTTCTTTCGCGATCTCTTGTCAGAATTGAACTGCAATACACGTCACCGGCAACGCGAGCGGTGTCGTCGTAACCGTCTTTGATAGTTACGAAGCAGGAATCAAATGAAGAACATGTGACACGAAAGTGCCACGTTGGATTCATTGACTTGCAGTTTGCATGCCGTTAGCCTCGTGCTATTGCATAACAACAGGTGCAGTGTTCGCTGAGGCTCCCCGAAAGGATGCAACCAAGTTGAGCCGGAACGAACAGGACAAGACACATGGAAAAGCGTGGGCACGGACAAAATCGATGAGCTAGGAGTAGCGGAGACGCCGGAAGACGTCGCCGTACTCTACTCGTGGGCGAACCTCCACGGAGCGAAGTATCGCGACTTTTCGGCATCGCGCCGCGAGTATCGCGCGCAGCTTCGCCACCGCGCGGCCGAACAGGTTCGCCAACAGGCTCTGCTCGCTCAGGCCGAAGCCGAAGCCGCTGCTGAAGTCGCCGAGGCTACGGCAAAGAAAGCCGCAGACGCAGCCCGGTCACAAAAGGGAATTGCCTCCGACTCGACTACGCAACAGACCCTTCGCGAAGCTGAAGATGCCGCACGCACCGCAGCCGCCGAACGCGTAGAGGCAGCACGCCGCGCCGAAGCCGCGGCAATGGCGGAAGCCGCCGCCCGCAGAGAGGAGCGCGAAATTGCCGAGGCCCAGGCGTCGGCACAGCGACAAGCCGCGCGTTATGCCGAGTCAGAGATTCGTCGCCGCGAGATGGTGACCAGCCGCAACCTGGCTCCATCACAAGGCCGTGCAACTCAGATCTTCGGGCAGGTTCCTGATCAAACGCCCACGGAACTTCCCGGAACGATCGCTGACCCATACACACCGGAACATCAGCATCCTCACATTGCTTCTATTGCGCACGCACCAGCTTCGTCTACAACCCCGGCAACGACGCCTCAGGCCCCGGCAGCGTTTCGCCAACCCCATGGATATGTGCCTTCGCAGGAGTTTGTCATGCCTCAAGAGCCACCCGCGCAGCGGCCGGTTCAAGCCCCCGTCTCTCCTGCCACAGCGGTTCCGGCACAGCGTCCCGCAGCCCAGGTGGTGGAATCGATCTCTGCCCGTGGCGATTCATCCAGTGGATCCCAGCGTCGCCCGCGAGGCTATCACCCGGACGAGGCGTCTGGCGTGCGCGAAATCTATCGCGGGCCCGACTATCACACACCGCAGCCTGATCCGCGCTTAAGCGATTCAGGCCGTAGAGCCGTGCGTGCAGAGGATCTGCCAAGAGAAAGGCGCGCCACCCAGGAGCCCGCATCGCAAGACGCAAGTGTCCCGAGCAGCGGTCAGGGAGCTTCGGCGGGAAGCGGAGCCGGTTCCAGCGGCGATCGCGTTCCGTACGCCGGAACCGGTAAGCGACACAACGATCCTCCTGCGCGCCCAATTCCTCCTCCAGTAGAGGAACCTGCTGCAACGATGTGGCAGGCCGCCGGCTCCGAGGTACGTCCCGCGGCAGGGTTCGACATGGGCTTCCTCGGCCGTGAGCCCATTCCCGGTTCTGCCGCGCCAGGATATGCAGCGCAGCGGCCTGTCGCCCCCGCTGCGCAGCCGCCGGCGAACGCGTCGGCACGTCCCGTCTCGCCCTTCTCGCAGCCTCCGGCACAGAGTCAGGAAGCGGCGCGCGGTCGCAGGGCACACGATGATTTCGGCTATCAGTCGGCGACGGGCTACTCAGCTCGGCCCTCTTACACCGATCCGCAACGACAGCCATACACCGAGCCACCGCAGCGTGTAAATCCCCAGCCGGCTCCTTTGGATTCCGGCGCATCACGCGCGCCCTATAGTTCCGACCCGGCGGGCCCGGCATGGCTGTATGCACCGCCATTGGCGGGTACGCCACAGCCTGCACAGTCGGCTCCGCTGATGCCTCCGTCTTCTCAGTCTTCGGTGGCGGAGACCCTGCAGCACTCGCGCGAACGCGTCGCGGCGCGCTGGTTTGCGCTGAAGGGCGTCTTCGAGCAGCCTGGTCAGGAGACGGCCGAGCCGGCTCCCGTTCGCCAGAAAGAGATTCGCACTCCGGTGCTCGCGGTCTTCTCGCTTGCCGGCGGCGTCGGCAAGACCAGCCTCGTGGCCACAATCGGCCGCGCGCTCTCATCGCTTGGCGAGAAAGGTTCTGCTGACCGACACCACCTCGCACGGTCTGCTGCCGTTCTACTTCGGCGCCAGCGAACTTCGGCAGGGGACTGTCCGCACCTTCTCGCCGCCCAGCGGAAGCACCGACGCTCCGATCTATCTCGTCAGCTATGAGGTCGACCAGAAGGCAGCGATCGAGCCCGCGCAGGAGAAGCTGGTCGAAGAGATCGTCAACAACAGCCGCGGTACGCACCGGATCCTGCTCGACCTCACGGTCGGCTCGTGCTGGATCGTTCGCCACATGTCGCGAATGAATCCGACGATCCTCGTGCCCGTGGCTCCCGACATGAACTCCGTCATCAGCCTGCAGACCATCGAGAAGTTCTTCCATGGCATGGTCGACGCCGATGGCCGCCCGCTGCAGCCCTACTACGTCATCAACCAGTTCGACGCCTCGCTGCCGCTGCACCTCGATGTGCGCGAAGTGCTGCGCCGGCAGCTGGGCGACCGGCTGCTGCCCTTTGTCATCCGTCGCGCGCCTGCGGTCAGCGAGGCGCTGGCCGAAGGCATGACGGTGGTCGACTATGCACCGGACTCGCCGGTCTCGGGAGACTATCATGAATGTCGCCACATGGCTCCGCACCGATCGCTGCGCCGGCTACCGCAGGCTTCCGCAACGTGCGGTGGAGTGAACGATGACCGAGTCGCCACTCTGGCGCGAGTTTGAATCCGGCGATGGACTCCTGCTGAGACTTCTCCGGTTCCTCATTGTTGTCTGCGGGGTCCTCTTCTCTGGGCTTCACCGGAATCCTTGAGCTGACCTGGCCGCAGCAGACTCGTGCTCGGCATTCTTACCGTCGCTGATCGCCATCTGGCTGGACCGCAGCTCCAGCTCCTACCTGGTCACGCTGACGCTGATGCTCGCGTCGATGTACTCGACCTTCCGGTACGGGTACTGGCGCATCGCCACCACGGGCAAGTTCTTCCTCGATCCCGGCTCAAGTCTGGAGCTGGCTCGACGCCTTCTTCATCTCGATGCTGCTCGTCGCCGAGACCTACGCCTTCATCATCCTGTTCCTCGGCTACATGCAGACCCTCTGGCCGCTGCGCCGCACTCCCGTGCCGCTGCCCGACGATCCCGAGCTGTGGCCTGCGGTCGATCTGCTGATCCCCACCTACAACGAGCCGCTCAGCGTCGTGCAGTACACCGCGCTGGCCGCGATGAACATCGACTGGCCCGCCGACAAGCTGAACGTCTACATCCTCGACGACGGCAAGCGCGAGGAGTTCCGCAGCTTCGCCGAAGAGGCCGGCATCGGCTACATGACGCGCGACGACAACGAGCACGCCAAGGCCGGCAACATCAATCGCGCGCTGGCGCGGCTGGACTCGCCCTTCGTCGCCATCTTCGACTGCGACCACGTCCCCACGCGCAGCTTCCTGCAGATGACGATGGGCTGGTTCCTGCGCGACAGCAAGCTGGCGATGCTGCAGACGCCGCACCACTTCTATTCGCCCGATCCGTTCGAGCGCAACCTCGGCCAGTTCCGCATGATCCCCAACGAGGGCGAGCTGTTCTACGGCATCGTGCAGGACGGCAACGACTTCTGGAACGCGACCTTCTTCTGCGGCTCCTGCGCGGTGCTGCGGCGCACCGCGCTGGACGAGATCGGCGGCATCGCCGTCGAGACCGTGACCGAAGACGCGCACACCTCGCTGCGCATGCAGATGAACGGCTGGAACACGGCCTACATCAACATTCCGCAGGCGGCGGGCCTCGCCACCGAGCGCCTCAGCGGCCACGTCAAGCAGCGCATTCGCTGGGCGCGCGGCATGATCCAGATCATGCGCACCGACAATCCGCTCTTCGCCCCGGGACTGCAGCCCGCGCAGCGGCTCTGCTACTTCAACGCGATGACGCACTTTCTCTATGCGTTGCCGCGGCTGATCTTCCTCACCGCGCCGCTGATCTATCTCGTCCTCGGACACGTCAACATTCCCGGCTACTGGGCCGCCATTCTGGCCTACGCCCTGCCGCACCTTGTGCCTCTCGAACATCACCAACTCGCGCATCCAGGGCCAGCACCGCCACTCGTTCTGGAACGAGATCTACGAGACGGTGCTGGCGCCCTACATCTTTCTGCCGACCATGCTCGCGCTGGTCAATCCGAAGTTGGGCAGCTTCAACGTGACGGCCAAGGGCGGCGTGGTCAACCGGCGGTTCTTCGACAGCCGCATCGCGCGGCCCTTCCTCTTCATGATGGGTCTGAACCTCCTCGGTATGTCTGATGGCGATTCCGCGAGCTCTTCTACATTCCCGCATTCCGCTATATCGGCGACCTCGTACGACGGCAACCACATCGGCACCATCGTCATGAACCTCATCTGGGTCTGCTTCAACACTGGTCATCCTTGGCGTCTGCTACCGCGGTCGCGTGGGAGAGCCAGCAGCGCCGTCAGACGGTTCGCGTCGAGATGGCCGTGCCTGTCGATGTGCGACATGCCAACGGAAGTATCGATTCACGGCGTCACCACCGATATGTCGAGCGGCGGCCTGATGATGAAGATGGAGCGCGACTTCCTGACCGCAACCGGCGATTCGATCAAGCTCACCCTGCCCGTTCTGGACGGCAACGCCACACTGCCGGCAACGGTCATCGAAGTCAGCGGCAACGTAATCCGTGCGCAGTTCGATCCGCTCACCCTGCAGGAAGAAGAAGCGCTCACGATGGTGCTCTACTCTCGCGCCGACACCTGGCTCGGATGGGGCGAGAATCGCGAACCCGACCAGCCGATGAAGAGTCTGGGCACGCATCTTCAAGCTTTCGCATCCTCGGCCTGACGCAGACCGCGAAAGAAGTTGATGAAGACAAACGAAGAAGAGCGCTCCGAAGGGCAAGCTGGCCACCAGCATCGCTCCGCTCCTCCTGCTGGCTGTGCTGCTCTTTCGCGATCATGCGGCTCAGAACCTGCCGTCTCCGCGCAGGCTACGCCAGATAGCGCTGCCGGCTACTCCGGCCAGGCGATACTCCGACAGCGGGCTGCAGGCTCGGCTCCGTCAGCGCCCGGAACATTCGACAACGTCTTTACCCTCGCTGATCTCGGTGTAGCCGACACCATCGTGCTTCGTGGCGTCGACGCTTACCACACCGTCTACTTTTCCCTGCCGCAGACGCAGGTCGTCAAGACGGCGACGATGAAGCTGCGCTATCACTTCTCTCCGGGCCTGATTCCGTCGCTGAGCCATCTGAAGGTCATGCCTCAATGGCACGCTCTTCGCCACGCTGCCGGTCACGGCGCCTCCGACGCCTCCCGGCCCGGTCAGACCCCAACGGTGCGCGCAACGAGAACAACGCCCTGCTCGAAGCGACACTCACGCTTCCCGCCGAGATGCTGGTGCGCGACAACCAGCTCACCTTCGAGTTCGTCGGCCACTACACCATGGAGTGCGAAGATCCATCGCACACCACACTCTGGAGCCACGTCGACACGACCTCGACCATCGAACTCGCCGGCACTCTGCTGCCGCTGCGCAACGATCTGAAGCTGCTGCCGCTGCCGTTCTACGACGCCTCGGTCAATCTGCATCCGGTCATCCCCATCGTCTTCTTCGGCCAGCCCTCGCCCAAGGCTCTTCAGGCCGCCGGCATTGTCTCCTCCTGGTTTGGCGTTCTTACCGACTTCCGTCCGATCCGCTTTCCGGTCTCTCTCGGCACCATCCCGCCGGCAACGCGATCGTCATCGCCGAGAACTGCTGCCGATCTTCCCGCCTCGCTCAGAGACCAGCAGTCCTCCGGCCCGACGATCGCCATGCGAGCCAATCCGTCCGACCCCTACTCCAAGGTGCTGGTACTCACTGGCGACAATCGCCGACGACCTGCTCACCGCCGCATCGGGCCTCTGCGCTGCAGCGCGACATGCTTGTCGGCGAGCAGGCTGCACGTCGCCTCGCATGAAGATGCCTGCGCCACGCGAGCCCGACGATGCTCCGCGCTGGCTCAGCACCAGCCGCAACACACCCGTCGGCGAGATCGCTCAGACCGGCGACCTGCAGGGAGATGGCTCCGTTCCGCTGCGCATCTACATGCGCGCTCCCTCCCGACCTCTACTACCGGCCAGCATGCAGAACCTCGGCTTCCATCTCGGCTACCGCTACAACGGCATTCCGATCTCCAACGACAGCTCGATGCAGGTCTACATCAACGACGCCTACGTCAGCTCCACCCCGCTGCCGCACACCGAGAACGCCTCGGCGCAGCTCGAGACCATCGTTCCGATTCCGGTCTCGAACATGCGGCCGTTCTCCAACACCTTCATGTCGCAGTTCATCTTTCTGCTCGCCAAGAAAGGGAAGTGCCAGGACACCGCGCCCTACAACATGAAGGCGGTCATCCTCAAGGACTCCTACCTCGACATCGCGACATTCCTCACTGGGCCGTCCTGCCGAACCTCGAGATCTTCGCTAACGCCGGTTATCCCTTCACCCGTCGTGCCGACCTCTCCGACACCGCTGTCGTTCTTCCCGCCTCGCCCACCGCCGACGAGATCGAGACCTATCTCACCTTCATGGGCCACTTTGGCGCGCAGACCGGCTACCCCGTCGCTGAACGTCACCGTCACCGACGCCGACGGCATGAAGGCCGATCTCCACAAAGACTATCTCGTCATCGGTACAGTCGACGACTCGCCCGCCATCAACCTGCTCAACCCCTCGCTTCCCGTCATGGTCGACGGCAGCGGCCTGCACATCCAGGACACGCAGGGCTTCTTCGCTTCGCTCCAGCACGCCTGGTGGAAGGTTCGCAGCTCCGACCGCATTCAGTCCGGTCAGCTTGAGACAGCAGGCGGCCTGCCAGATGTGCTCATCGAAGGTATCGAGTGGCCCAGAGACTCCAAGCGCTCCGTCGTTGTGGTCGCGTTGCGCGATCACGCCGTCGTTCCCAACTTCCTCTCCGTGTTCCTCAAGACGTCGCAATCTTCGGATATCTCGCAGTCGGTCAGCGTGCTTCACGGCAAGCGCTTTGTCTCCTACCGCATCGGCAACGACGTCTATCACGTCGGCTCGCTCTGGCTACTGGACGCAGCTCAACATGCTACTTCCAGCAGTTCCAGTGGATGATGGTTCTCGGTATGGTGATCGTGTGCTTCCTGCTTGCCACCATCGTCCGTGCCACACTGCGCCGTCGCGCCCGCCTCCGGCTCCAGGGGAACGACTAAGCGTGCTCGCGCGCCGACTAAGCTTGACACCCATGGCGTTACAGCAACACAAAAAGATCGGCTGTCTAGCGACGGCTGTGATCTTTTTCTGCTCGGCGCTTTCCGTCAGCAGTTACGCGCAAACTTCATGGCCGCTGTGGGAAAGCTACTCCCATACCATCATCGATCCACAGGGCCGAGTCATTGACCGCAGCGCGCAGGACAAGACCACCAGCGAGGGTCAGTCCTACGCGATGTTCTTCGCCCTCGTCGCCAACGATCGCGCACGCTTCGACAAGCTTCTCAGCTGGACCGAGATTAACCTCGCGGGCGGCAATCTTGCCCAGCAGCTTCCAGCATGGGCATGGGGCAAGGCACCCGACGGATCGTGGAGAGTGCTCGACCCGCACCCCGCCTCAGACGCCGACCTCTGGATGGCCTACGATCTTCTCGAGGCCGCGCGTCTATGGCACGACCCGCACTATGAACGGTTAGGGTTTGCGCTGGCCGCTCGAATCGCTCAACAGGAGGCCGCGTTCGTACCCGGCCTGGGAACTACACTCCTGCCGGGTGCATCCGGATTTCACCCGGATGACACCACATGGATACTCAACCCGAGTTATCTGCAGCCCTCCATCCTCGCCTATCTGGCAAAGACAATACCGGCTGGCCCGTGGGATGCCATCCTCACATCACTTGATCCCATCCTCTCCCAGGGATCAGGCGCTGGTTTTGCCATGGACTGGCTCACGGCGGGCAGTGGTATTCGGCCGACCATCACACCGGGACAACGTGCATCCGGTGACACGACCGCCGTTCCCATGGGAAGCTACGACGCCATTCGCGTCTACCTCTGGCTCGGCATCGCCGATCCGCAGACGCGCGGTGTCGCGAACCATGCTGAGTCGCGTCGGGGGCATGGCCGAGTACCTTGAAGAGTCATCCGCTGCCCCCCCAGCAGGTTGATCCGCAGGGCAAGGTGATCAATCCCAACAGCCCACCCGGATTTTCTGCAGCAGTAGTTCCTTACCTGAAGGCCCTCGGCACAAAGGGACCAGCCACCACACAGATGGACCGCCTTGCTGCAACAAAAGATGCAGCTTCAGGGCTATACGGCAAAACCGCCAACTATTACGATCAGAATCTCGCACTCTTCGCTACCGGCTGGATTGAAGGACGCTACCGCTTCGATCGCGAAGGGAAGCTGCGAGTTAAGTGGAAGTAAATGGGTGCTTGCCGAAGCTGGCATTAGCAAACCAGTAAATACAAGAAAAATAGGTACAAATCCGGGAAAAAGCGGTAAGCTTCGGTAGGATGAACGAGGTGTCGGCACAGGTTTCACTACTGGCTAATGCCTCCGGTGTGAAGAGACAATGAAGCCTGTTCGTTCAATTCGGCCACTGTGGTCTGCGATTCTGTTGGGAGCAGGCGTTCTTGCGCCGATGCCTCTCTATCTTCACGCGCAGGCGGCTGAGTCCGCCACGCAGACGCTGCTCGACAAAGCACACGCCCTTGAGGTGCGCGGCCGGCTCGACATGGCTGCGCAAACGTGGCAGCAGGTGCTGTTGGCCGACCCCAACAACGTCGACGCTCTGTCCGGTCTTGCGCGCGCGGCAAAGCTCGGCGGCAATAACGCGCTCGCGGGGACCTATCTCGACCGTCTCCGCGCCATCAATCCCAACGACCCCAATATTCAACGCATCGAGAACATGGGCTCGCAGCAGAACCAGTCTGCAGCAGCTGCAGCAGGCAGGCAAGTATGCTCAGGCAGGTCAGTACGCGCAGGCCATGGCCATCTATCGCAAGATGTTTGGCGAGACGCCGCCTCCAGGGGACTGGGCGCTGGCTTACTACGAGACCGAATCGGCCACCACGGACGGACGCCCTCACGCCATTGCCGGTCTTCGCAGCCTCGTACAGAAATACCCCAACGATTCGCGCTATCAGATCGCTCTCGGCCGCATCCTGACCTACTCACCCGCCACGCGTTCTGAGGGCCGCCGCCTTCTCGAAAAGCACCCCGATAATCCGCAGGCCACCGAAGCTTTGCGGCAGTCGCTGGTCTGGGACTCGGCCAGCCCCGCCTCCGCGGCCGACATTCGCGCCTACCTGGCGAAGCACAACGATCCCCAGTTGGCTGAGGCCCTTCGCAAGCAGCCCAAGCCGTCCGCGCAAAAAACCGCCGCCCCGCAAACTCCGGAAGAACTCGCCGAACAATCCGCGAATCGCGCTCGCAGCCAGGAAGAACAGGCTGCTTACAACGCTCTAAACGCGAAGCGGCTCGATGAGGCCGAGACCCGCTTCAAGGCGATCCTCGCTACCGATCCGCAAAATCCCCGCGCGCTCGCCGGCATGGGCTACGTTCGGATGCAGCAGTCGAACTTCGGCGGCTCCATCAGCTTCCTCGAGCAGGCCAAACAGTACGGTGCCCGCGACACGGGACTCGACAACGCCCTTGAGACCGCTCGCTTCTACTCCACCATGAGCGAAGGCCAGGTCGCGCTCAACGAGAACGATCTCACCACAGCCGAGCAGAAGTACCAGGCTGCGCTCGCCCTCCGCCCCAACAGCACCGAAGCATTAGAGGGTCTCGGCGGCACGCTCATGAAGGCGCAACAGTCTGATGCCGCTATTCAGGTCTTCGATCGTTACGTAAAAGCGAAGCCTTCCTCAACCGCCGCATGGCGCGGACTATTCATGGCGCAGTACAACGCGGGTAACGCTCCGGGAGCGCTCCTCACAGAGCGCAAGATTCCTCCGGCGGTGCGTTCCCAACTGATGAAGGACCCGGATTTCCTTCGCACTCTCGCCTCAGCCTACTCGGCCGTGGGCCGCGACGCCGACGCCCAGCGAGTGCTCAAGAGCGCGCTCGATCTTCCATTCCCCGAGGGTGCTCGCGGACTCAAGGTTGAGACGCAGCTGCAGTACGCCGCTCTGCTTCAGGCAGGCAAACCGCCCGGATCAGGCAGCCGGCCTCTATCGGCAGGCTATCGCAACTGACATGGCCAACACGCAGGCATGGCAGGGTCTCGTCCGCGTCGAGCATGCCATGAAGGACGATGCGCAGGCGGTCAGACACCTTGCAGAGCATGCCGCCCTCCAGCTACCAGCTGGCGATGCGCGATCCCGGCTTCCAGCAGACCGTAGCCTCGATCTATCAGTCGCAGAACAAGCTCGACATCGCGCAGGACATTCTCGAAAAGTCCATCTCTGCGCAGATGACGGCGGGGCAGAAGCCCTCCACGGCGATTCTGCTACAACTCGCTGGGCTCTATCTCTCGCGCAACAACGCGCAGGCAGCCTACCCTATCTATCGCAAGATTCTGACCGAGGACCCGCAACGCGCCGATGCATGGAAGGGGCTCGTAACGATCCTCCACTCCTCGGGCCGTGATCAGGAAGCTCTCGCGCAGGTCCAGCAGATTCCTCCCGCCGTCCGGCAGCAGCTTGAGCAGGATCCTGAGTACCTGCAGTCAGTGGGCGCTGTCTATAACTCCCTTGGCCAGCCTCAACAGGCGATGGTCTTCATGCAGCGCGTCCAGCAGCACTACGCCGCACAGCACGCTGCTCCTCCCGCCGACATCGACATTCAGGACGCATGGCTCCTTTACAACGGCGGCAACGACGCCGGTCTCTACCGCCAGCTCATGCTCCTCGGCGGACGCGCCGATCTCTCCGAAGAGCAACGCCGCACCGTACAGACCATCTGGGCCAACTGGGCAGTCCGCCGTGCCAACCAGACCGCGGCCACCGGCAATATCAAGAGGTCGCTCGCTATTCTCAATGCCGCAGCCAAAGCCTTTCCTGATAATCCCGGGGTCCTTCGCGCACTGGCCTCGGGGTACGCACGCGCCGGCCAGCCGAAGCAGGCCGTCCTCATCTTTCAGTCGCAGGATATGACCTCAGCGACGGCCTCGGACTACAAATCAGCGGTCGGTGCTGCGCTCGCCGCCAACGACAGTAAAGACGCCGAGACATGGCTCCGCTACGGTCTCGACCAGTACCCACGCGATGCGGAGATGCTCACGCTCGCTGCAAGGTTCGAGCAGGCACGCGGCAACAGCGGCCGGGCCGCGGACTACTTTAAGGCATCACTCGCCGCTCTCCCTCCCGGCGATCCGGGAGCCGAACTTGCCAGCGAACTCAGCCAGCCCGCGCCGACCAACCGGCTCCCAAGCTCCGCACACGCACAGGATCTCGCCCGGCTCCTCGGCACCGCCGATGCAGACGAGAATGGACAACAGGCGCCCTCAAAGGCTTACCTTCCCAGCTACGTGAACGCCTACGGTCAGGCTCCGGTCGAAGTGCCGCAGGGCCCGTATCCCACGTCGAGCGTCGTTCCTTCCTACATGTCCAATCCCGCCGCGCGCCGTTCTCACCCCGGCAGTGGAACCCTTGGCGGCTACACTCCCGAGGCTTCGAACACATCGGCTTCCGTCGCTGTCGGCGCGGCACCCGCGCCACAATTTGCTACAGCAGCGCCCTCCGCTCCCGCTCCTCTCTCATCGGACGACTACCAGCGTGAGCAGATCGCTCGCCTCACAGCACAAGCACAGTCGCAACCGCTCATCTCCGCAGTACCCCAGGAGACCTACGGGCCGTACGTCCCCTACGCTCCTCCGCCTCCAACAACATCTGCCACACCAGCGACCACAGCTGCCGCCCAGAACCCGGCATGGGGATTCACCCCCTCCGCAGTTCCGGTCCAGCTTGGCGACAACACGCCGCACGTGGACCCTCCGCAGAAGGAAGTCACCGACGTCCTTCCGACGGCGCGTTACATGCCCAACGCTCGCACTGGTTCTCGCTCAACTCGTCCCATGGTTGGGCAGAGCAATCCTCCGCCTGACGACTACGGCACCTTGACCACCCACAACGCGCAGTACAGCGCGCAGGGTCAGTCGCAGCCACCAGCCGACAGCTACGGCCAGCAGTATCCCCAGCCGGGTGCCGGAACGCGCTCAACCACGCATCGAGCCTCGGCTGCTCCCGCCCCCCGACCCGCCGCTCCTCCCATCAGCTATCCCGGTGTCTCCCGCCCCCTCGGCGACTCACGGCTATCCCGCCCTTACACCGCTATCCGGCGGAAACCCGCCCACCGATGCCGATCTGATGGCCAAGAGCCTTCCTCCATTGCGCGGCTCCTACGATCCCAGTGCCATCGTCCCCGGCGGCCCGCAGACGCAGCGCGAGAAGACCGAGCTTGAAATCGCCGCCATCGAAGCCTCCTATAGCGGCTGGGTAGGCGGAACCGGGTATGGCCGCTATCGTAGTGGTGTCTCAGGCTTCGATCGCCTGACCGATCTCGAGGCTCCCTTTGAAGCCTCTGCCGTTCTCGGCAAGTCCGTCCGCCTCACCGTTGTCCCGCGGGCCGTCTTCCTCAACTCCGGCACCGTCGATAACACCACATTCCAGAACCAGAACGGCGGTACCATCCCCGTCCTCGGCACACTTCCCGGCAATGCGCTCGTTGCCCCGCAGCAGCAATTTTCCTCCGGCGTCGGCGGCGAACTCCAACTCACAACCGCCAACATCGGCCTCGCCGTCGGCTATACGCCCTACGGGTTCCTCGTGTCGAATGTCACCGGCCGACGTGCAGTGGCGTCCTCTTGGCGGCCACTTCACCTTCTTCGGCGATCGCGACTCCGTCAAGGACACCCAGCTCTCCTACGCCGGCCTGCGCGATCCCGGAAGCATCAGCCCCATCTTCTCCGGCAATATCTGGGGCGGCGTCATCTCTACCGGCGGCGGCGTCCGCGTTGAAAATGGTACCGAGCGCGCCGGCATGTATGTCACTGGCGGCGGCTACGCTCTCACCGGCTATCACGTCCTCGACAATCGCCGCTACGACGGCACCATGGGAGCCTACTTCCGCGTCGCGCGCTGGCCCGGATACGGCAGCCTGAACATGGGCGTCAACTTCTTCGGCATGCACTACGATCACAACGAGCGCGGCATGACCTACGGGCAGGGCGGCTACTTCAGCCCCAACGTCTACTTCCTGGCCTCCGTCCCGCTCACCTACAACGGCTACTACGGCAAGAACTTCAACTACGTCATCAACGGCGCAGTCGGCATCCAGACCTTCCAGGAAGACAGCGCTCCGTTCTATCCGCTCGACCGTCCCCTGCAGACCTCCTCAGGTAACGCCTACTATCCGCAGAACAGCGACACCGGCCTGAACTACAACGTCGACACCGAAGGCTCCTATCGCGTAGCCGAACACTGGTACGTCGGTGGCTTCCTCGCCGCCAACAACACCCGGAACTACAACATGGTCTCCGGCGGCTTCTTCGTGCGCTATCTCTTCAAGTCGCAGGTCCCCACGGAGAACGGCTCAAAGGGCATCTTCCCCACGAACACCGGCTTCCGCGCACTGCGCGTTCCTTAGAACTGGCCTCCTCCGTCGTCCAACCCCGTCCTACCCTTCCGCTCTTATCTACGCAATGACCCAAACAGGGAACTGCGTTGTTACAATTTCACTTGAACCGACAACTTTATCCGTCGTATAACGGCGACACGCAAACACCGTGCCGCGCGAGTATTTTCGCGTGCAACGATAATGCAAAACCGCGCTGACTGCTGAGCTGTGCGCGAGGGGCTTGATGACAGTAATGAACGATCTGCTGCGAAGAGCCCAACGGTATCTCTTCGTCTCTGCTTTGTTTTCTCTCGGCACTGCACCCGCATTCGCCGCGAAAGATAGCGTTCCCGACTGGGTCCGCACCGCCGCCCACAAAAACTTCCCGACCTATCCTTCCGAATACCAACGCTGTCGTGCTTCTCGAAGACACCACCTACACCGTCGCCCCCGACGGCACCGCCGTCGAGCACAACCGTCGGTCGATCAAGATTCTTCGTCCGCAGGGCCGTGACGAAGGCATCGTCTATCGTTCCGTTCGACAAGGACAGCAAGATCCTCTCCATGCACGTCTGGAGCATCGGCCCCGATGGCCATGAGTACGCCGTCACGGACAAGGAGATCGTCGAATTCGGCTATCCCGGCAGGGCAATCTCTACGAGGACGTTCGTTACAAGGCCGCCAAGCCTCCGGGCCGCGATCCCGGCGGCATCATCGCCTACGAGTACGAGCAGCAGATGCGCCCTTACATCTCCGAGAAGACCTGGTTCTTCCAAGGCGACCGCGCCGCGCCTCAATCAGAGTCTTCACGCTCGAACTTCCCGCCGGCTTTACCTACAGCACGGTCTGGGCGCACCACACCGCCAGCAAGGAAGCCGACCTCGAGAACCAGCGTTGGCGCTGGGAGATGAAGGACACTCCCGGCATCGACCTCGACGAGATCGATGCATCGCCCCTCAGGACTCGTCGCTGGCAGGACGCATGACCGTCCGCTATGCCCCGGCTGGAGTCGTCCGGCGCAGGGTGGCTGGCGCAGCGTCGGCGAGTGGTACGACAAGCTCTCTCACGACCGCCTCGCTCCCACCCCCGAGATCACCGCCAAGGCGCAGCGAACTCGCCGCCGGCAAGACCGACTTCTACGACAAGACCGAGGCCATCGCAGAGTTCGTTCAGAAGCAGATCCGCTATTTCGTCATCGAGATGGGCGTCGGTGGCTACCAGCCTCACTTCGCCGGCGACATCTTCCGCAATCGTTATGGCGACTGCAAAGACAAGGCGACCCTGCTCTCCTCCATGCTCTCTACCGTCGGCGTCCATGCCGCACTCCTCATGGTCGATGATCGCCGCGGCGTCATCGATCCCGACGCGCCCTCCATCGTCGGCAATCACATGATCGCCGCCATCGAGATTCCCAAGGGCTACGACTCGCCGAAACTTCGCAGCGTCGTCACTGCAAAGACCGGCCGCCGCTATCTCATCTTCGATCCGACCTGGGAGAAGACTCCCTTCGGCCAGACTCGAGCACGAGCTGCAGGGCAGCTACGGCGTCCTCATGGAAGGACCGGACAGCCAGGTCGATCGCGCTTCCCGTTCTCACCCCGACTCTCAACACCATCCACCGCACCGCCAGCCTGCAGCTTGAAGCCGACGGCACTCTCAAGGGCACTGTCACCGAGAAGCGTTTCGGCGATCTCTCCGACCATCGCCGTACTCTCTACACCCACGGCGACGCCAAGGAGCAGAGCGAGTATCTCGACCACGTCCTCGAGCAGGACTTCACCACCTTCAAAGTCTCCGACGTCAAGGTCGAAAACGCTGAAGCGCTCAACAAGGACCTCACCACGAGCTACACCATCGCTGTCGACCGTTATGCCCGCGCCACTGGCCCACTTCTCATGGTTCGTCCGCGCGTCCTCGGCAGCGAAGCCCCCTCATCGACCGCAAGCCGCGCAGGAATCTCCCCATCGATCTCACCCAGACCATGCAGGCCAGCGACGAGTACGACATCGAGCTTCCCGCCGGCTACGCCGTCGACGAACTGCCCGATCCCGTCAAGCTCGATGTCGGCTTCGCCTCCTACGAGAGCAAGAGTCAGGTCAAAGGCAACGTCCTCCACTACTCCCGCACCTACACCGTCCGCGAGGTCACGCTGCCCGCGGAGAAGTACGCCGACCTCCAGAAGCTCTCTGGCGTCATCGCAGCCGACGAACAGAGCCGCGCCATCCTCAAGAAACAATAGCCATCACGCATCATCAGCACACGAAAGAAGGACTAGCACGACATGATTCGCTTTGCGAACCACCGGACCGGCCAAAGCCTCCTCCGCTGCACACTCATCGCCACGCTCGCCGCTGCTCGCCTCCCCACTCTTCGCGCGATCAGTGGACTGCTCCGACGAAGGAAGAGCTCTCCATGACCTCGCAACCCGAGGTTCCCGGAGCCGCCGCCGTCTATCTCATAAGCGAAGAGACCACCGAAGACAAGCTGCACATGCCTGGAGCATCTACGTCCGCCTCAAGGTCCTCACCGAAAAGGGCAAGGAATACGCCAACGTCGAACTGAAGTACGCCTCCGGCAACAACGGTGGCGGATACACCGTCAGCGACATCCAGGGCCGCACCATCCATCCCGACGGCACCATCATTCCGTTCACCGGCAAGCCATACGAAAAGCTCATCGAGAAGACCCAGGGCTATGAAGGCTTCAAGTACATGGCCAAGGTCTTCACCCTGCCCGATGTCGAGGTCGGCAGCATCATCGAGTACCGCTACAGCCTGCGATACGACGATAACTATTTCATGTCACCCGACTGGTTCATTCAGTCTGAGCTCTTTCTCCGCAAGGGCCACTACCTATGGAAGCCCACTGGCGAGCAGCTTCTTCATCGCAGCAGTGGCGGACGCGAGCAGGTCACTAACAGCATCGGCTGGTTTCCCGTCCTTCCCGCCGGCACCGCAGGTGAAGCAGACGCGCCTGCCTGCTATCGGTATGCAGGAAGGCCAGCTCCTCATCGAGCTCAACGTGCATGACATTCCTCCGTCACCCAAAGAGGAGTTCATGCCGCCGATCTCCAGCTTCACCTACCGCGTGCTCTTCTACTATTCGCCCTATCGCACTGGTGAAGAGTACTGGAAGTCCGAAGGCAAGTTCTGGTCAAAGGACACCGACAAATTCATCGGTCCCGGGCCAAAAGTCACAGCCGCAGTTCACGAATTGGCCGCGCCCGTCCGATACCGCCGACCAGAAGCTGCAGCAAGTTCTACGCCGCAGTCATGAAGCTTGAGAACACCGACTTCACCCGCGAGCACGAGCGCGCCGAAGATAAGGCGGCAGGATTCAAGGAGGTTCATACCACCGACGACATCCTCGAGCGCAAGCGCGGCTCCAGCGACCAGCTCGCCGAGCTCTTCATCGCTATGGCTCGCGCCGCCGGCATGAAAGCCTACGCCTTCGCCGTCACCAACCGGAGCCGCAGCATCTTTACCAAGGGCTATCTCAGCATGGGACAGCTGGACGACGTCATTGCAGTCGTCAATGTTGACGGCAAGGAACAGTTCTTCGACCCTGGCTCACGCTATTGCTCCTACGGTCATCTCGAATGGAAGCACACCTTCGCCGGTGGCATGCGCCAGGTCGAGGGAGGCACCGCCCTCGCCGAGACTGCTAGGCGAACCCTACACTGCCTCGCGCACTCAACGCGTCGCCAACCTCACCATGGACGAGCACGGCGTCGTCACCGGCACCGTCAAAATGACCTACATCGGTGCTCCCGCGCTTACATGGCGTCACCGTTCTCTCTCCGGCGACGAACAGTCTCTGGAGCGGCGAGCTTCGGACCAGCGTCGAAGACCTGCTCCCGCACGGGATGGAAGTCAAGGTGGCAGCGTTGAAAAACTGGAAAACTACGAAGAGCCTCTCTCCGTCAACTTCAACGTAAAGGGTCCCATCGGCGCTCCCACCGGCAAGCGCCTCATCCTACCCGGCGACATCTTCGTCAGCAACGAGAAGCCGAGTTTCCCGCATGATAAGCGTGAGATCCCCGTCTACTTCGACTACACGAACATGGTGCAGGACGCGATGCGCATCAAGCTTCCGGCTTCGATCAAGGTAGAGTCTTTGCCCACGCCGGACAAGCAGCAGCTACAAAGTTTCGCCCTCTATAACCTGTCCGCTGAGTCTGCTCCCGATTCAGTCACGGTGCGCCGCAACCTCGTGCTCGCCGAGTTTGTCTTCCTTCCGAAGGAGTATGCAGACCTCCGCTCCTTCTACAACAAGATGGAGACCAAGGATCAGGAGAACATCGTGCTCACCGCGTCGCCCGCACCTGCGGCCGCTGCAAAGCAGGGTGGCTCCGGAAACTAAGCCTCACGCCGTCTGCCGAGTCCGCACTTGGCAGACGGCACACCTTCACCTCTGCGTTGGCGTAGTCGCAGGCAAACGATGTGGCTGCGCCGCGCTGCAATACCACCCACCCGACACCCGCAGGAACCAGGACTGCTATCCGCTCTGCGTCGCTGCGTTCACTCAGCTTCGACTGCGCTGCCTGTCCCGCTGTCCACGCTGCAGTCAGCGAAGGCGTAATCGCCGCCTCTCCGCCATCCTTTGAGTAATCCGGCAGCGCGCTTCTCTCGGCGATCGCCCGAAAACCCTGCGCATCCTCACCCGGCCGGGTGATGTAGTCTGCGTCCATCGCGAATACGGCATTTACCGGCGTATTCGACTTGACCCATTGGAACGCTTGAACCCATGCATTCGTATTCTTGGCTTCGTAAGACTGCGGCAGCTCCAGATGCGAAGAAGCGGGAAACGTTTGCCGCTCGACCACAAACATCACCACCGCCAGCAGGCTGAATACGGCCCCCCATCGCAGCCACCGCTGTCCCATCCAGCCTGCGAGCGCGGCGCCAACAAACAGGATCATCACCACATAGACCTGTTGAAACACTCGCAGCGGTTGTAGCCGAGCCACCAGGTGCGTAGCCGCCCCTTCGCGTGCAAATATCGCCGCGACGACCACAGCAATCAACCCTACTGCCAATCCCATCTGTGCCAGCGCCGCTCTCGCCCGATCATCTGACCTGCGGCTGCGCCACATCACCGCCACCAGAATCGCCAGGGGAGCCGCCAGCCCAACAAGTTCATACCAGTGCCACTCGTTCAGGAACCAGTAATACCGCGACATCGCAACGCTGTAGTAAGCCGCACTCTCCGGCTGGGCCACTGTCTGCAATACCAACACAACCATCACTACCGTCGAGCACAGCCCCACCATCGCACCAATTCGCATGCCTCGACGCTCTGGCACCGTCGCTCCCAGCGTCAGCACGCACCCGAATCCATAGGCCGCCATCAGCGGATGCATCAAACCTGCGACCGCCAGCGCCACTGCCGCCAGCGCCAGGCCTCTCCACCGCCATCGTTCGCTATCCCGCACCGACATCACAAAGTCCAGCACTCCCACCAGCGCCAGCAACGTGCATGGAGTCGAGATGCTCCGTGCCGTCACGTAAGGGTCCATCAGCATCAACGACGTCCCTGCAACAGGCAGCGTCAGCCACATCGCCAACAAGCCAACCGCGCCTGCACGTTCTTTGCGGGAAGGGAAGCAGCGGCACGCCAGCATCCAGCCCGCTGCCAGTGTCATCCAGATGCTCGTAACGTAGACCAGCAACAGAGCCGTCTCCAGCCCCAATCCCGACCACCTCACCGCCGCTGCCACCGCCCGCGCAAATAAGGAAAATCGAAGATGACCCAGCACAAACTCCGAGCCATGCGGGTAAAGCGCAGGATTCAGAACCCGCTTAATCCCCGCGAGGTACAACCCGCCATCTTCCGCAAAGGGATGGTACCCATGCACAACCAGCGCCACGAACGTCAGCCCAGTCACCAGGCATAGCGCGAACCCACGGTCCTTCTCAAGATAGCTGCGTAGCTCTTCGTATCGTGCGGAGCGGCTAAGTGGGGAAACGACCGACGTGGCCAAGATCGGATTACTCCTGCCGCATGAGTGCGGACTGTTTTCTGGTTCCTTTGTTTGGACGGCATTCCATGCAATCCGTCCGGCCGACTGACCAAATCTTTACTTCTTCACAACGGCCTGATCTTCAATAGCCTTGAGACGTTTGATGTAAGACGTTCCCAACTGTACATGGGTCTCTCCGGCCCAGCAAAGAATCGTGACGTTACAATAAAAAGGTTCATGTTTCTTTCCGCTTCACTCCGACTTCACCTTCGCTCATCAACCTACAGGTCTCGATGACCCAGCCCCGCCGCCGCAATCTCGTCAAAACGGTCCCGGGCCTCCTCATCAGCGCCTTCTTCCTCTGGTACACCTTCCGCGGTATCTCCTTCGAGCAGATCCTCGCCCTTCGTTTCGTCTATCCCGTCATGGATTCTCGGCGTGCTCGGCTTTCACGCTCGCCAGCTATACCCTTCGCTGCGTTCGCTGGACCCGAATGATGCAGGCCCACCGGAGCGCGATTTCCCGTCTGCGCCCGCGTTCTCATGACCTCGCTCGCGGCCAACAACATCCTGCCCTTCCGCATCGGCGACATCATGCGCGTCTTCACCTATGCCCCCGATCTCGGCGCCTCACCCTCGGTCGATTCTCTCGCACCGTCATCCTTGAAAAGCTCCTCGACATCTTTGTCCTCGTGCTTCTGTTCGTCGCCTTCATGGGTCGCAACGTCAATCCCCACTCCCGCCTCGTTGCAGAGATCTCTGTTGGCCATCTCCATCGGTCGGTCTTCTGGTGCTCCTTCTCGGAGCGCGCACGCTCGAGCCCATCATCCGCCGACTCTTCTCCCGTCCTCAAAAAAACCCAAAGATCGCCGCGAAGTTGCACAAGCTCGAGCACTGGCTCCTTCTCGCGCTGCAATGCATCCGTGCACATCGGCATCTTTGGCTCGCTACTGCTCCTCGTCCAGACGTTCATCATCTGGACCTGCGAGGGCATGATCTTCGTCTCTGCCGTCCGCCTCATCGGTCTGGCCACCGACCGCATCGGCCCCTGGCAGGCCGTCTCTTCGCCAACCTCTCCTATCTCATCCCCAGCTCCCCGGGAGCGATCGGCACCTTCGAGTGGGCCGTCAAAACCTCGCTTGTCAGTCACGGCGCAGCTCGAGCACGCACGCCGCGCTCTTCGGCCTCGCCCTCCACGCCTGGCTGCTCATCTCCGTCACCGGAGCCGGTGGCATCATCTTCCTCATCCACCGCATCCGCATCCACAACCACAAGCCCCATTGCTCGAAGAGATCGAAACTCTCCCATCCGAACTTCCATAGATTACTTGTTCTTGGACAGTGCTATTACAAGCGTAGCCGGGAAGCCTCGCATTTCTTGTAGTTCGCACCGCGAAGGCAATCTGCCCGCACCACTCACGTAAACTAACTCAAACCACATTCAGCGGTGAATTCCAAAGCATGTATCGCACAATCCAGCAGTCGCTCGTGGCCCGCATCCAGGCCATCCTCGAACAGAAGTACGACGTCACGCTCACCATCGCTCGCCGTCGAGCAGCCGCCGAACATCGCCCTCGGCGAACTAGCCCTGCCCGTCGCCTTTGAACTCGCCAAGCGCCTCCGCAAGGCCCCCCGCGCCATCGCCACCGAACTCGCAGCCGAACTCTCCGCCGCGCTCCCCGAAGGCATCGCCTCCGTCGAGGTCGCTGGCGCCGGCTACCTCAACATCCGCCTCGACCGCGCGCTACTGTCGCCCGTCACGTCGCCGGACCAGCACGCCGACATCGGCGGCCCCGGCTTCCGCCTCGTCGAACACACCAGCATCAACCCCAACAAGGCCGCTCACATCGGCCACCTCCGCAACGCCATCCTCGGCGACACCTTCCAGCGCCTCCTCCGCCCCGACGCCTACAAACGCGGCTACGAGGTCGGCGTTCAGAACTACATCGACAACACCGGCGTCCAGGTCGCCGACGTCGTCGTCGGCCTCATGCACCTCGAAGGCAACGACCTCGCCACCACCCGCGAGCTTGCTCGCTGAACTCTCGACCGCTCAAGGCAAGCGCATCGACTTCTACTGCTGGGATCTCTACGCCCGCGTCTCGCAGTGGTACACCGCCGATCCCGAACAAGTCGCCGACGCGCAAGCAATTCGTCTCGCCACCCTTCACGCTCTCGAAGCATGGTGGACAACGAGATCGCCGAGATAGCCGACCTCATCGCCACCGCCGTCCTCCGCCGCCACCTCGAGACCATGCAGCGTCTCAGCATCGAGTACGACTTCCTCCCCCGCGAGAGCGAGATCCTCCACCTCCACTTCTGGGACGCCGCCCGCCAACTCATGATCGAAAAAGGCGTTCTCTACCTGGAGACCGAAGGCAAGAACAAAGGCTGCTGGGTCATGCGCCGCGCCCCTCCCGGAGCAACACATCCACCGAACCCATCGACGAAGAGGGAATCGAGCAGATGGACCCGACGCGCCCCGATGAAGACGCCAAGGTCATCGTCCGCTCCAACGGCACCGTCACCTACGTCGGCAAGGACATCGCCTACCACCTCTGGAAGTTCGGCCTCCTCCCCGGCAAGGACTTCGGCTACAAAAAGTTCTACGAATACCCTATCCCACACCTGCTGGATCTCCACCGACACCCAGCGAGACCCGGCCACCCCATCTTCGGCCACGCCGACGCCATCTACAACGTCATCGACTCCCGCCAGAACGATCCGCAGAACCAGGTCATCGCAGGCCCTCCGCGGCATGGGCTTCACCGAAGCCGCCGACCGCTACACCCACTTCTCCTACGAGATGGTCGCCCTCACTCCGCGCTGCGCGATCGAACTCGGCTACACCGTCAGCGAAGAGGACCAGAGGCGCGCCTACATCGAGGTCAGCGGCCGCAAGGGCTTCGGCGTCAAAGCCGACGATCTCCTCGACCGTCTCATCGCCGCCGCCAGCGCCGAAGTCGACACCCGCCACCCCGACCTGATCGAAGCAGCCGAACGCGACACCATCGCCAACACAGATCGCCGTAGGCGCCCTGCGCTACTTCATGCTGCGCTTCACCCGCAACACCGTCATCGCCTTCGACTTCAAAGACGCCCTCAGCTTCGAAGGCGAAACCGGCCCCTACGTCCAGTACGCCATCGTTCGCGCCGCAAACATCTTCCGCAAGGCCAACACCACCGCCGAAGCCTCACTCGCGGCCATTCGCCTCGCTCGACCTGTCCGGCATCCTCGACGGCGAAGAGGGAACTACGCTCTGGGAGACATGGCTCCTCGTCTCTCAAGCCTCACGCTACTCATCGAGCAGTGCATCGCCACCTCCGAGCCCGCCTACCTCGCCAAGTACGCCTTCCAGCTAGCGCAGCAGTTCAACAACTTCTACCACCGCCACCACATCCTCAACGAAACCGACCCCACCCGCAAAGCCTTCTACCTCGCCACCGCCGCCGTAGCCCAGCGCGAGATGATCCGCGCCCTCGGCTACCTCGGCATCGAAGCCCCCGAACGGATGTAATCAAAAGAATTGGCCCATATCATCTATGGGCCAATTCTGTTCCGTTATTAAAGGTGCCATCCTGGCAGAACTAAGAATCCCAGCTAGTTCACTCGTTCAAGCTCTGCTGCTAGACCAAAGCCAAAGCCTAAACCTCATACGCTCTGACCCACTCAATAATCGACCGCACCGCAATGCCGCTCGGCCCATTCGGGTGCCACGGCTTCACCTCTTCGTTCCAGGCACAGCCCGCAATATCCAGATGCACCCACGGTGTATCCCCCACAAACTCCTTCAGGAACATCGCCGCCGAGATCGCGCCGCCCCACCGGGTTCCTGCCCGTGTTCATAATGTCCGCAATCTGGCTCTTGATCTGGTCCTTGTAGTCGTCGGTGCAGGGAAGCCGCCAGAACTTCTCCCCAGAAATCTTCATCGCATCCAGGAACTTCTCAAACGTCGCCTCATCATTGCAGAACAATCCGGCATTGATCATTCCCAGCGCCACCACGCACGCTCCCGTCAAGCGTCGCTGCATCGATCAGGTGCGTGCACCCCAGCGTCTTCGCATAGTGCAGCCCATCCGCCAGCACCAGCCGGCCCTCGGCATCCGTATTCAGGACCTCAATCGTCTTGCCCGACATCGCCGTCACCACATCGCCCGGCTTGATACGCCCGTCCGCTCGGCATGTTCTCCGCCGAGCACACCATGCCGATCACCTTCACCTGCGGCTTCAGCTGCGCAATCGCCCGCATCGCGCCAATCATCGCCGCCGCTCCGGCCATGTCGTACTTCATCTTCTCCATGCCGTCCGCCGGCTTGATCGAGATGCCGCCCGTATCGAACGTAATGCCTTTGCCCACCAGCCCCAGCACCGGAGCATCCTTCGCCGGCGTCTTCCCCTTCTCCAACTTCGGCTCGTACGTCATCACAATCAGCGCCGGCGGCTCCTGCCGACCCTTCGCCACCGCCTGGAACGCCCCCATCTCCAACTCCATGCAGCTTCTTCGTCGAGTGAACCTCGCACTTCAGCCCCACCTCCGCGCACATCGCCGCCGCGCGCTTGCCCAACTCCGTCGGCGTCAGCACATTGCCCGGCTCGTTCACCAGCGACACGCGCAAAGTTCTGCGCCGCCGCAACAATCAGGCCTTCCTCAAATCCCGCCTGAATCTCTTCTCGTCGTCGATTCCTCCGCCTCGCGCGCCACCACCGTCAGCGTCTGTACAGACCGGTCTTTGCGGTCGCTCCGGTACGTGTCCCAGTCCATCTCCGCCAACTCCGCGCCCTCGACCAGCGCGCGGCACAGCAGCGTGCACGGCAGGTTCTCCAGATGTTCATCGATCAGCGCATGGTCCTCAGGAAATGCGATCGCCATCTCCCGCACACCACGCGGCTTTGCCGACCGCACCGCCGTTCCCGCACCCTTCCGCACCTCATCCACCGAAAGCGTCTTTGCCTTGCCCAGCCCCACAATCAGCAGCCGCTCCGCCTTCAGTCCATTCGGAGCATGCAGCAGCAGAGTCTCGCCCAGCGTCGCCTTGAACTCCCCCGACGCCAGCACCGTCGCCGCCGCATTGCGTCACTGCATCCGAAGTCGTCAGCAGCGCCACCAGCGGATCGGCGTCTTTGCCCGTGGCAATATCCACGGCAAACACCGCGAGCATCGGCGTGGCAAAACCAGCCGCATCCTGAAACAGCCAGCTTCGTATCCATGGCACTATCCTAGCGCGAGCCGCCCGACCTCACCTACATCAGAAGCGTCAAAGACCGTGCCTATTCAGATTCGTCCTCAGGACATTTAGACTATCCAACGCAAAGACGACTACCGCCGCTGGCTCCGCGCCACCGCTGCCTCGGCCTCTTTATCGGCCTCGCGCTTGCGCTCTGTCTCGCGCTTGTCCCAGTCCTGCTTGCCCTTGGCCAGCGCCAGCTCGCACTTCACTCGCCCATTGCGAAAGTAAAGCCGGGTCGGAATCAGCGTGAACCCCTTCTGCTTCGTCATCGCCTCGAGCTTCCGCACCTCCTGCTTATGCAGCAGCAGCTTCCGCGTGCGCAGTGAATCATGGTTCATCGTGTTCCCATGCGAGAACGGCCCGATGTGCGCGTTCAGCAGAAAGCACTCGCCATCCTTCAGCAGCCCATAGGAGTCCTTCAGGTTGGCCTTGCCCTCGCGGATCGACTTCACCTCGGTCCCGCGCAGCGCCACCCCGGCCTCGAATCTGTCTGTCAGAAAGTAGTTATGGCTCGCCGCGCGGTTGACCGCGGCATCGCGCTGCTCCGCCGCCACCGGGTCGCGGTCCTTCGGCTTGCCGCCGCAGCCTTCGGCTGATAGGCAGCCGTCGGATTGGAGAGTGAACGAGGCATGAATCTTTTACTTTAACATGCACTGCAACTTCAGTCTTGCACCCGCACAGCGCATAACACCATCGTGTCAATCTTCGGCCTCACTCATCCGGTATCAGCGCGTCTAATCCCACAGCTATCAATCCCCAGCCGTGCAACAGCAGTGCAGTGAATCAAAAGCCGCACTCTTCTGAGACGAAGGAATCATTGCCCGAATGCTATACTCACCCGAGCGCAACAGCCTGGCAGGCACCGCCCCCACAGGCAGCGTCCTCCCCTAGTCAGTACCGGGCAGGCGTGTACTCCGGCAAACGCCTCACTCTCACGGTGTAAAGGACGCAGACAGAACGCAGCATGGGTCGCGGCAAGAAATTAGGTATCGTCAAAGCTCCTCACGCGCGCCTCTCAGGCGCTCCCGGCTATTCTTCTGTCGTTCTCGTCCGCCACTGGCGCCACCGCCCACGCGCAGTCAGCCAAGTCTTGGAATAAAAAAGGTCAGGACGCCGAAGCTCACCAGGACTAGGACGCCGCCTACGAGGACTATCGGCAGGCCACCCTCAAGAAACCCAAGGATCTCCGTTACAAAGCCCACTTCGAGCACGTGCGCTTTCAGGCCGCCGTCGCTCACGTCGACCGCGGCCGCGTCCTGCGCCAGAACGGTGATCTCAACGGCGCACTCACTCGAGTTCAACCGCGCCCTCGAGATCGACCCCGGCAACCAGACCGCCCAGCAGGAGATCGACCAGCTGTCAAGCAGCAGCTCACCTCTCCCTCGACCGTCGCTGCCCGCTCCCGGCATGCAGCAGATGTCGCGGCCAGGACGAAACCCTCGCAACCATCGGCTCCGTCGCCAGCCCCGTCGAGCTCAAGCCCGTCTCCAACGATCCCATCACGCTCCACATGGTCGAGGACGTCAAGAACATCTATCAGGCCATCGGCAAAGATGGCCGGCCTCAACGTCATCTTCGATCCCGACTACACCTCCAAGCGCATTCCCGTCGACCTCACCAACGTCTCGCTGGTCCGATGCTCTCCGCATCGTCGGCACCACTCGCCGGCACCTTCTACAAGCCCGTCACCTCCAACACCATCTTCGTCGCGCAGAACAACCGCACCAAGCGCACCGATCTCGACGAGCTGGCCGTCCAGACCTTCTACCTCACCAACGCCGCTCAGCAGCAGCGACGCCAACGAAGTCCTCACCGCTATCCGCAACCTGCTCGATCCCAGCATCAAGATCACGCTCGTCCCCAGCCAGAACGCCATCATCCTGCGCGCCACGCCCGACCAGCTTCTCCTCGCGCAAAAGCTCATGAACGACCTCGACCGCGCCCGCCCTGAGGTCGTCGTCGACGTCGCCATCCTCGAGGTCAACCGCGACAAGCGTGCGCAACCTCGGCATCACCCTGCCGCAGTCCATCACCATCACCCCGCAGGCCTCGCCCACCACCACCACATCCAGCGGCTCCACTCCGACGAACGGCAGCGGCACCGACCACGCCCTCCAACTTCACCCTCAACACCCTGGCGAACATCAACGCCACCAACTTCGCCGTCAGCATCCCCCCGGCCACGCTCAACGCGCTGCTCACCGACGTCCGACACCCGCATCCTGCAGAACCCCCGCATCCGCGCCACCGACGGCCAGCGCGCCAACCTCAAGATCGGCCAGCGAGATCCCCATCGCCACCGGCTCCTACAACGCCGGCGTCTCCACCGGCGTCGCCAGCATCGGCGTGCAGACCCAGTTCACCTACCTCGACGTCGGCGTCAACATCGACATCACCCCCACCGTCCACTACGACCGCCAGGTCACCCTCAAGGTGAAGATGGAGGTCTCCTCGCAGCAAGGCTCCGTCACCATCTCCGGCGTCACCGAGCCCATCATCGGCCAGAACGTCGTCGAGCAGGTCATTCAGCTCAAGGAAGGCGAGCCCAGCATCCTCGCCGGCATCGTCACCAAGCAGGACAACCGCAACGTCAGCGGAACCCCCGGCCTCGGCGAGATTCCGTTCTTCAAGTACTTCTTCGCCTCGCAACTCACAAGAAGTCCAGGAAAACGAGATCGTCTTCCTGCTCATCCCGCACATCGTCCGCGAGTCCGTTCTCACCCGCCTCAACACCCGCGCCATCGACACCGGCACCGGCACAGTCCATCGAGCTTCGCCGCGACGACAGCGCCGCGCATGACCAGTCGACGCCCTCAACGCCCGCGCGTCCGGCCCAGATCGGCCAGCCGACATCGGCTGCCAACGCCGCCGCCGCATGCCGTCCAGCAGCTGAAGCAGCAGGCGCAGCTCCGATCGCACCGCCTCCGGCCAACGCGAGTCACTGCCAAACGCCGCCGCTCCACCCACGCAAGCGCCAACGCCGCCCAGCTCGCCCATCAGCCTCACGGTCGCGCCGCCTGCCGGCAACCAGGCCGTCGGCAGCACCTTCCAGGTGCCGTCATGCTGCGACGAACGCCCGCGACCTCTACGCCGTGCCCCTGCAGCTCCAGTTCAACCCCGCCGTCCTCCAGCTGGTCAACGTGGACGCCGGAGACCTGCTCAGCGTGACGGACAGGCCGTCTCCATCGTCCATCGAGATGAGGGCAACGGCCTGGTCACCATCTCCACCTCGCGCCCGCCGAACGTCGCCGGCGTCAACGGGCAGGGAAGCGTCGCTACCCTGACCTTCAAGGCCGTCGCCGCGGGCGACTCGAACCTCGCCCTCGTCAAGGTCGGGCGCGCTCAACAGCACCCAGGCCAATCTTCCGGCCGTCGGTTCGCAGGCCGTGGTGCATGTCAAGTGATCGCGTTCCAAAACTCGTTCTATAACGTTGCCATCTCGACCAGAGCGCAACGTAGAGGAGTGAACCGCTCCTCTAGCACTCGAGCCCGTAACCTCACCAGCACTGAAGCCGGCCTCACCCTCGTCGAACTCATCATCACCGTGGCCATCCTCTCCATCCTCGCCAGCGCCGCCTTCCCCATCGCCCGCTTTCAGGTGCGACGCGAAAAGGAGCGCGAACTCCGCCGCGACCTCTGGGAGATGCGCGCCGCCATCGACCGCTACAAGGATGCCGCCGACAAGGGCGCCTTTCAGATCAAGGCCGACTCTCTCGGCTACCCTCCCGATCTCGAGACTCTCGTCGACGGCGTCGACGTGCAGGGCAAGAAGGTCCGGTTCCTCCGCCGCATCCCCGTCGACCCCATGACCGGCAACACCGACTGGGGCCTGCGCTCCAACCAGGACGATCCCGACTCCGACTCCTTCGGCGGCCAGAACGTCTTCGACGTCCACTCCAAGAGCCAGGCCACCGCCCTCGACGGAACAAAGTACTCCACATGGTGAACCTCTCCCCATCCCGTCTCCTCTCAACCGTGTCACTCCGAGCGGAGCGCGCCCGCGCACAGTCGAGACCCCCCCGCCTTTCTTCTCAGATCCCCGCTCCGGCTTCACCCTCATCGAGCTGATGATCGTCATGGTCATCATCGGCCTGCTCGCCGCCATCGCCGTCCCCATGTACATCCAGAGCGTCCGCCACGCCCGCGAGGCCGTCCTCAAAGAGGACCTCCGCACCCTGCGCTCCGCCATCGACTCCTACACCGTCGACAAGCAAAAAGCCCCCCAGACCCTCGAAGACCTCGTCCAGTCCGGCTACATCAAAGTCATGCCCATGGATCCCTTCACCCACCGCTCCGACACCTGGATTCCCGCCCAGGACGACACCCTCATGAGCCTCGACCAGACCGACTCCGGCATCAACGACGTCCACTCCGGGCCCCAGGAGCCGCCGGCGACGGCACCTCCTACTCCTCCTGGTAAGCCCTTTGTCTGCCGCTGGTTGTCAAAGTTGTGTCATTTAGGCCGCCGTGCATCGAGCTAAGTTGGCGAAATCTGCCTCTCAAGCCGCATCTCCCCCGCCAAACCATTCCCACACCACAACAAAAAGGCGCATACTACGTCTAACAGAGTGCCGAGCTGCGTCCACCACGCTAGTCGATAGACCTCCGGGGAAGCGGCTCCCTCAGGAGACTCCTATGCGTCCCGCAACGCACTCGGCCTGGCCGCCATCCTCACGCTCTCCGTCGTCTCCTACGCTCAGATCCCGACATCCACGCGTCCGCAGTCGCCTACTGCCTCGCCGTACCCGCAAAGCAGTCCCAACAACCCGAGCAATCCACATAATCCCAGTCCCAGACAACCCCAATAGTCCGCAACAATCCTCAGACCAACCCGCAGACGACGCAGCCTTCAGACCCCATGCCGCCCACGCCTGCCGGCGGCGAGAAGCCCATTCCCGGCTCCCCCACCGCCACCCCTGAGGAGAGCAAGAGCAGCCAAGGATGCAGGCCAAAGCCAAGAAGCCGACACTCTCCCGTCCCCCGGCGAGGACCTCGACCCGCACATCAAGGCTGGCAGCGAAGATGACGTCAACGCCATCGGCACCCGCAACATCGGCGGCCGCGGCCTCGGCAACTGGTACTCCATCGACTGGGAGATCCGCATGGGCAAGGGCTACTCCATGGAGATCGAGAAGTCCGCGCACATGGTCACCGACCCCGTCATCGTCGAGTACGTCAACCGCGTCGGCCAGAACATCGTCAAGAACTCCGACTGCAAGGTCCCCTTCACCATCAAGGTCATCGACTCCGACGAGATCAACGCCATGGCGCTTCCCGGCGGATTCTTCTACGTCAACTCCGGCCTCATCCTCGCCGCTGACGAAGAGGCCGAACTCGCCGGCGTCATGGCCCACGAGACCGCCCACGTCTGCGCCCACCACGCCGCCCGTCAGATGACCAAGATGAACTACGTGCAGATCGGCTCCATCCCGCTCATCATCTTCACCCGGGCACCTGGACCGGCTACGGCATCTACGAGGCCACGCAGCTCGCCATCCCCATCACCTTCCTCAAGTTCTCCCGCATGGACGAGGCCGAGGCCGACTGGCTCGGCCTGCAGTACATGTACAAGAGCCGGCTACGACCCGCAGGCCTTCATCCAGTTCTTTGAAAAGATCGACGCCCTCGAGAAGCACAAGCCCGGCACGCTCGCCAAGGTCTTCGCCGACCACCCGCAGACGCCCGATCGCATCGCTCACTCTGAAGAAGAGATCGCCACCATCATGCCCGCGCGGCCTGACTACATCGTCTCCACCTCCGAGTTCGACGACGTCAAGGCCCGCCTCGCCCGCATCGAGAACAAGCGCAAGCTCAACGACAAGAAGGACGGCAACAAGCCCACCCTGCGTCGCACCAGCGGAAGCACCACCGATCCCAACGATCCCAACAACTCCGCCATCCAACTCTGACGACCGCCCAACTCTGGGTCGCCGCAACTAGTCGTTTCGCTTTGCAAAAAAACAATGGCCGCAACGAGCATCCCTCGTCGCGGCCATTACTCTTGCCTGAAACAAAAGCCTGAGTCTGGCTCTTACTTCAACATCGCCGCAAACGAGTGCCAGGCCGCAGTCATCCCAATCGGCACGGCCGCCGCATTGATTGCGAACGTCAGCGGAGCAGCCCACATCGTCGCCCGGTGAATCCTGTGCAATGACACCAGATCGTAAATCACCATCAGCAAAATCAGAACCCCTAGACCCGTCAGCGCTCCCGCAGCCGGCGGCAGCCCAAGCTTTGCCCAGGGAAACCGTCCAAACGCCGCCTCCACCAGCCCCGCCGTCGCCAGCAGGATTAGCCGCTTATGTGCATCAGGCTGCCTGCGCGTACGCCACGACGCATAGATCACAATCACGAATCCGATCAGTCCAATCGCCGGAATCGCAAACGAAGTTGCAGGATCCAGCGGCCCAATCTGCACTCCGCGCCGCAGCGCATCCACCGCCGCAATCACGCCCAGCACAATCATCACCGGAGGCAGGCAGAACGCCACCGTCCCCAGCTTGCGATGCAGCTTCACATTTCCCGACGACACCAGCGCTGCCTGCACCGTGAACAGCAACATCCAGAACGTGAACACCGCGCCGTGTACATGCAGGATCGGGCTGGGCAGTGGAGCCCGCAACATACCCGCCCCGAAGTACGTCGGCGAAAAGCCGATGTAGACGCAGACGCACATCAAAACGGCCATGCCCAGATAAAAAGATCGTTCAAGCGTGCGATTCACTCGCCTGTACACGGGCTTGCGCGACGCGGGCGTAATAACTGCATCAGTTGCCATAATTCTCCCTCAAACAGCCTGCATTAGGTTGCGACGTGCCGGAGATTGTGCCGGATTGCCGGACAATATCATGCCCCCAGCCGCTTCACAATACGGTCTTTGGTAACTGTCTCTCAACCTCTTGCAGGCAGGGCATTTCCGCTGTCATTACGACATCTTTACGAAATCCGCTGTAGTATCCTGCGCTGGTGTCAGGGCCTCGAAAGGTATGGGCCAGTACGGTTATGTCGTTCTTGAAGTTGTTTCTGTCTCTCTTGGTTACGCTGCTTCTTTATTGGGGCATGGTAACCGCATTCCATCTCCTCAACTTACCGAGTGATCTAGCGGTTGTCGGAGGTCTGTGCCTGCTCTTTCTCATCGCAGCAGGTGGTTTCTTTGTGTTCAAAAAAGTCTGGAGACTGTAATGACTCTCTTCAATCAATTCAGCGGCGGTGAGCGCAAAATCGACGCTCAGAGCCCCGGCTTCGCTCGGTTCATCAAGACTGGAGTCGTGCTGTTTGTAGTTCTCATCGTCTGCCTTGTCGTCTTCAACTATCTCGTCTCAATCACCCGCATCGGTGCTGGCTACGTCGGCGTCGAAGTCGTTCTCAGTGGCTCGCAACGTGGACCCGCAGAGATCCCCATTCGTACCGGCTGGGTTGTCTACAGCCCGCTTCACAGCCAGATCATCGAGTTTCCCACCTTCGTCCAGACCGTCAAATGGACCCACGATACCTCCGAAGGCCGCGCTACGAACGAGGAGATGAGCTTTAACTCAAAAGAGGGCATGGAGATCTACGCCGACGTGTCGCTCAGCTATGCCATCGACTCCGGCCGCGTACCCGACTTCTACGTGAAGTATCGTGTCAACGACCTCAGCATCTTCACCCACGGCATCCTGCGTGACGTGGTTCGCAACTCACTCAACGAAGTGGCCTCCACCTACAACGTCGAGCAGATCTATGGCGAACAGAAGACCGAATTTTTAACCCGCGTCCAGGCGCTCGTGCAGAAGCGAATGGAACCTGTGGGCGTAGGCATCCAGCAGTTCGGTTTCATCGGAGCGCCACGAGTCCCTGGCGTCATTGCCGCCGCCATCACCGCAAAGGCTCAGGCGATTCAGGATGCTGAGCGCGCCCGAAACGAGCTGGCCAAGACACAGGCAGAAGCCGCGAAGACCGTCGCCGAAGCAGATGGCGAAGCCAAGGCTGCAGTCACTCGCGCCAACGGCGAAGCCGAAGCCAACCGCATCCGGCAGTCTTCGCTCACCCCGCAGTTGCTCGAGCTTCGTAAGATCGAGAATCAGAAGGCTCTCATCGAGCGCTGGAACGGTCAGCTTCCCAGCGTCCAGACAGGCAACGGCGGCCTCCTGATGGAGCTGCCAAAGATGCAGTAACACCCGCCAATGGAGGAGCTGCGCAAGCGGCTCCTCCAACCCATCAACTCACTTCTTCGCGAACGATCGCACCATCACGACCATATTCCACAAATCTGCATCTTTCGCTCGCCCCGCCTCTTCAGGCGGCATCTGGCCACGACCATTCCTGATCACGTAGAACAGCTCGCCGTCGGTCATGTCCTTCAGAGCAGCAGGATCGGTGAAGTCCTTCATCTTCAGCTTCAGGTCCGCCACGGCGTCGCCCTTACCGTCGCCGCTAGCTCCATGGCACATGGCGCAGTCGTAGCCATAGATCTTTTTGGCGTGGGCCAACCCCTCAGGTGTAGGCTTCACCGGATTCACCATGTGAGCCGCTTCAGCGGGAATCGCCGCCGGCGGAGACGGTGCAGCGGCCGGTTGTTGTATCGAGGGGACGAGAAGAAGGAACGTGCAGCAGAACAAAAGCTTCAACATGCGAGCTTCCTTATTTGCCGAGCGAATCCTATGCCTGCCACCGCTCGAAAGGGAAGCTTTATCTTTATGCAACGCGAATCTCGCCAGATGCCCAGTTCTTCCCGGCCCGCTAAGCCTCCTTCAGTAACTCCGTCCTGTACTTCGGAGCCAGCGCAAACGCCTTCTTCTTCATCTCCTCCGCAGCGGCCTCATCCGGCTTAGGCGGAACATCGGTCCGCGTCCCCACCCGTACTCCCACCTCTTCAAAGAACCTCTCCTGGCCTGCCGGGGCACAGATACACAGCATTCGCGCCGCACCCTCCGATACGTTATGAAACATGTGTGGAGCGTTCGCCGGAATATGCACCGTCTCGCCTGCCTTCGCCGTCATCTTCTTCCCGCGAAACGTAAACTCCAGCTCTCCCTCCAGCAGCGTAAACGTCTCCTCGAAATCATGACGATGCGGTGGAGGCCCTCCACCCGGAGGAACGTGCATGTCGATCATGCAGTATCGTCCCGCCGTGTCCTCTCCCCGCAGCAGAATCGTGTACGTGTCGCCCGCCACACCCCAGTGAGGCGGCTCCTCAACCTTACGAGTAACCAACGATCTACCCGGATCGTCCGGCGGAATCATCACATCACCCATCTCACTCATTCGCAATCCTCAGTTCCTGAGATGCACTCAACACGCATTACTGTCGCGCAGCCCACGCCAACCCGTCAGGCCCGCGTCCTGTCTTTACTTCGCCAGCCACCGTAAGCGTCTTCAGGTCGATCACTGCCACCGAATCGCGATCGTTGAACGTGGTGTAAACCCGTAGACCATCCGGCGACATCAGCAGACCCTCCGAACTACCGCCCATTTTGAGTGTCTTATGCGGTTTGCGCGTCGCTACGTCGATGATTAGCATCTCCGTCCCGCCCAGGTCCGATACGAAAGCGTACTTGCCATCGAGAGTGATCTTCAACCGATTCGCATTCCCGGTAGAGGGCAACGTCGCGACAACCTTTTTCGCGGCAACGTCAATCACGGAGATTGTCTTGTCACCCGCATTCGCCACCCACAGCTCCTTCCCATCGGGAGTAAGGTCGAAGCCCTCCGAGCCATGCCCCACCGCAACGTTCGTGACCACCCAATCCGCTCTGCCGCGCCCTGGCCCGCCGCCCGGTCCAGAACCCTGCCTCGGAGCCGCCTGCTCAATTACGCTGATTGTTCCCGAACTCACATTTGATGTCATCACGGTCTTCAGGTCCTTCGTCGCAATCACCATATGCGTGCGATCCTGCCCCGTGCCGATCACCCAGTCGATCTTCTCCGTCGCGGGATCGTATCGCCCCACAACCTTCGCGCCCTCCGCCGTGAAGAAGAGCTTGCCACCCACGAACTCCAGCCCATGCGGAGCCTTCAACGCACCCAGATCAATCGGAGACAGCGGCTTCTGAGCCACCAGATCCACCCTCGCAATCGTGTTCCCATTCACATAGTTCGAGATGTACGCAATCTTGCCGTCATCCGACACAGCGACCTCATGCGGATCGTGGCCCACCGGCACGCGAGCCACAATCGTCAGGCTCACCGGGTCCACAATCACCAACGTGTTCTGCTCCTTCTCCAGAACAAGTACAGCATTCTTCGGAGTCGGAGCCGCATACATCACGGTCGCAACGCCACCCCATGCCGCAGCGCAAACGAACGAAAAAACCAGCTTTCGCAAAGTAGAGATCGTCATGCCCAAAACTCTACACCCGATCAAAGACCGGTATCGGATGGCCACACACTCTGCAAACATCGAACACCCGTAACCAACGCGATAAAATAGAGCCATGCCCAAGAAAGAAAAAGCCTCCAAAAAGACCACCGGCTACACCGACGATCATGCCGCCGCCGGCCTCGATCAAAAGTTCCCCGACATCGAGACCTGGCCCAATCAGTTCCCGGCCTACGAGATCCTCATCGACGACCCCGAGTTCACCTCCGTCTGCCCCAAGACCAGCCTCCCCGACTTCGGACGCCTAACCATTCGCTACATGCCCAACAAGCGCTGCATGGAGCTCAAGTCGCTCAAGGAGTATCTCTTCACCTACCGCAACCTCGGCATCTTTCAGGAAAACATCGCCAACCAGGTCCTCAACGACGTCGTCAAAGCCACCGACCCCGTCTGGGCCCACGTCGTCGGCGACTTCCGCCCCCGCGGCGGCATCTCCACCATCGTCGAAGCCTTCTACCCGCGCCCCAAAAACTCAAAAGGCCCACGCGTTTGAGTAGTAAATTAGGCTCTCACTTGGCACGTGAGAGTGTGCTTCCGTAGCTCTGCCTAACGTGGCAGGAGGACGCAGATGCCATTCGAACTCCGCGGTGTAACCACTCTGCTGCAGGTCTACGACATGCCCACGTCCGTGCGCTTCTATCGCGACATCCTGGGTTTCTCCATCGTCAATACCTCGCCTCCCCTTGGAGGGGACGACCGTTTTCACTGGGTCTGGCTTCGCCGCGAGAACATCGATCTAATGCTCAACACCGCCTATGAAGATGATGACGAGCGCCCCTCTTCTCCTCACCCGGCGCGATTCTCCGCCCACGACGATACATGCCTCTACTTCGGCTGTCCGGATGTAGACGCTGCCTACGAAGATCTGCTCGCTAAGAACATAACCGTCAGCAAGCCCACCGTTGCCCCTTACGGTATGAAGCAGCTGTACTTCCACGATCCCGACGGTTACCACCTGTGTCTCCAGTGGTCCGCGAAAAACTGAACCGCGCTCCGCGGATCAACAAAGTTGCACTCGCGTCTCCTCCGCTGGCATATACTTCACCCGCACTACTAGGCCCCTCGCAACGCGCGGGGCTTTCCTTTGCCCAGGAGGATTTACATGAAGCACTTCGCCGTACTCTGCACCGCAACCGTCCTCGCAGCCACCCTCACCGCGTGCAACCAGAACTCTGGCAACACCGACGCCGACATCGCCGCTATCAAAGCCGTCGAAGTCCAGTGGAACCAGGACTGGGCAGCCCACGACATAAACAAGATCATGTCCCACTACGCCGACGACGCCGTCCTCATCGTCCCCGGCATGCCCGCCGCCAACGGCAAGGCCGCCATCACTGAAGGCAACAAGCCCATGGCCGCCGACCCCGTCACCGCACTCTCGTTCACTCCCGCCCGAGTCGAAGTCGCGAAGTCTGGCGACGTCGCCTGGAGCCAGGGCTCCTACACCCTCACCATGACTGATCCGCAAAGCAAGCAGGTCATCAACGACCATGGCAGCTACGTCACAACCTACCGCAAGCAGCCCGACGGCTCCTGGAAATGCGTAGCCGACATCGCCACCTCCGAGGTCCCGCCGACCGCACCTGCCGCAACCGGCGCTCCTTCGTCAAAATAGTCATCATCTCGTTAAGAGGAGATCTATGTTTAGCGCTCGTCACCTCACAACGCTCTCCATCACGCTCTTCACCGTCGGCGTTGCTCTCCCTCAGAGTAACGCCGTCAACGCACAGCAGAACAATCCTTATGTCGCGGTCGCGAAGTCCGTCTACACCCAAAAGCTCGGCGACGGCACAACCATCTCTCAGGAAACCACCTTGGTCGAAGCGCGAGACTCCGCCGGCAGGGAAGTCCACACCACGGTCACCAACTCAACGGGCCCATCGCACCTCGGTCAGACCACCATTGTCGATCCCGTAACCCGCACCACGACGCACTGGGGCAACAGCACTGGACAACAAGCCATCCGCGTCCACATTCCCGATCCGCAGCAGCTTCAACATCGTCCTTCACCCACACCGGCCAAGCCATCGTCGCCAAACCCCACCATCTGCACGTCGCACGTGCCCGGACCCGGCGTAACCATTCCCGATTGCCATCCCGCTAACCCTCCCGAATTCAAAGTCGAAAAACTCGGATCAAAATCGCTTGTCGGCCTCTACGTCGAGGGCACCCGGACTACAAGAACCATCCCCATCGGCCAGTTCGGCAACGACAAACCTATCGTCGTGATCCACGAGGTCTGGATCAACCCCGATCTCCATCTCACAGTCCGCCGGGTCGACGACGATCCCCGCAACGGAACTCTCACCATCGAACTCATCAGCGTCGACCGCCGCGAACCCGACCCCGTGCTCTTCGAGATCCCGCACGGCTACACCGTCAAAGACCAGTACCCTGGCGCCAACTAAACTGACATCAACCCGCGTACACTACTGCGCGCCCCCGCATCGTTCATCCAGCAACTCCTCCGCAGAACCACCCTTACCGCCTTTGTAAGACGTCGTCAGAACAAAGTATCGGCCCGGCTCCTTCGACTTCACCACCGCGACACTCTTATCGCCCATCGCCTCTCCAGGCACGATATCCCGTGCAATCCAGAACGGGCTCTCCTTGTCCGTCAGATCATTCCGCACCGTCACCGTATACGTATTATTCGCAGGCGGTAACTTCACCTCGTAAGGCTTCGCATCCGCTGTCGCCCGCTCGTCCAGAATCTTCGCCACCCGCGCATCGATGCACGATATGTGCACATGTAGTTGGTCCTGCGTTCGAGAATGCGCTGAGTTGATTGCCATCCCAATCCTGCGATCTCCCCATCCCGGATACCTCTCCGACTGGTCCCACGCATTCGCCCAGAGATTCACATAGGGAGCCTCGAAGATCTGCTTGTCATCGATCCCCGTAACCTTCTCCGAAGGGACCAGCAGATAAGCCTGCGACTTTGTCGGAGCATTGTCATGAATGATCACGTACCGGTTCACCGGGTCATACTCTCGACAATCTTGATTGCTCTTCAAATCTCGGGCGCAGCACTGCATTAGTTGCAGCAGCACATTGCGTCCCTTCGTAAGCACACACGCCGCTCCCTGCTTCGGCACGTCCGCCTTCGCAGCCGTCTGCGCCGTCAGCGGAGACACCGCAATCATCAAACTCGCGCTCCAAACCGCCGTCCTTGCCAGCTTCATCAATGCACCTCAAAAGAACTCTTACAGAAAACGCGCCGTCGCATCAAACACGCCACCGTAAACTGTCCTCATGTCATCTACGCCGCAAGGCCTCAAAGTTGCCATCATCACCGGAGCCGCGCAAGGCATCGGCCGCCGCACCGCCGAGCTCTTCGCCACCGCCGGCTACACCCTCGCCCTCCTCGACCTCAAGCCCTGCCCTCCGCTTCCCGACGCCGATGTCCTGGCCTTCACCGGCGACCTCACCGACGAGTCCTTCGTCTCCTCCTCCATCGCCGCCACCCACCAGCGCTTCGGCCGCATCGACACCCTCGTCAATAACGCCGGCATCTCCAACATCGCCCCCGCCGAAACCATCGACGCCGCCACCTTCCGCCGCGTCCTTGAGGTCAACCTCGTCTCGCCCTTCCTCCTCTCCCGCGACGCCGGCGCCATCATGCTCCAGCAGCAGCAGGGAAGCATCGTCAACATCGCCTCCATCGCCGGCCTCTTCGGCATCGCCGACCGCTCCGCCTACAACGCCTCCAAGCACGGCCTCATCGGCCTCACCCGCACCCTCGCCGCCGAGTGGGGAGGACGCGGCGTCCGCGTCAACGCCGTCTGCCCCGGCTGGGTCAAAACCGAGATGGACCACGTCGATCAGGCCAAGGGAACCTACACCGACGCCGACATCACCGACCGCATCCCCATGGCCCGCTTCGCCACCCCCGACGACATCGCCCGCGCCGTCCTCTTCCTCGCCGACCCCACTCAAAGCCCCTTCATCAACGGTCAAACCCTCACCGTAGACGGAGGATGGACCGCCGACGCCTCTTGGCAATCCCTCCGCCTCAGCCATCGCTAACAACGTCATCCTGCAGCCCGCCCGCCCGGAAGTATCATTGCTCAAAGGCAGCGAGCCGTGACCACGCGTCAACAAAAGCTCCGCACTCAACCCAGCCAATCGGCAGCCCATATCTTCGCTGTCAACGAGCGCATGAACCAGCTCCTCATCGAGCACCTTGACCCTGCCGTGTGGAAGGCCAAGCCCTTCGGCAACGTCCGCACCATCGCTGCTATCTTCACCCACATGCACAACGTCCGCACCAAGTGGATCAGGCTCACAGCGCCGCATCTGAAGCCTCCACCACAGCTCCATCGCACACACTGCACGCCGCAACAAGCCCGTGCTGCATTCGCCGAGAGCGCCGCACTCTGTCAGCAGATGCTTGCGGACGCTCTCGACTCGCCCAATAGCCGCATCGAGAAGTTTCACCGGGACGGCTGGGCCCAGCCCTGGCCCGTCGGCCCCGAGATGCTCTGCTACATGCTCGCTCACGAAGCCCACCACCGAGGTCAGGTTTGCATGCTGGCCCACCAACTCGGCTTCCCACTACGGACTAGGGTGATGTCCGGCATCTGGAACTGGGAAAGACTCTGGAAAGACGTACAGCCACCCAGCCCCGGCACCTGAGCAATTCGCCAAGGGGTAATGATTCTGCTTGGCTCAGGACCGCAGGCCAAAGATGTCGGCTAAACTCAAGACGAAAACGACAGGAGCATCTCATATGGTCTCCAACGCGTCACTCGACATCTCACGCCGTCAATTTCTTACTGCTGGAAGTCTGACCGTCGCCGCAGCCTGTCTCGCACCAGGCTACTTGCTAGCCCAGGAAGACGGTCTCGTTGGGGGCGCGTTCAAGGCAGCCGCAACCGCAAACGTCACGGTGCAAAACCTTCGCCGCAATATCAGTGTTCTTCTAGGCGCTGGCGGAAATATCGCCGTTCTCACAGGCCCTGACGGAAAGCTGCTTGTCGATGCAGAGATCATCACCGCACGCCCCAACGTCACCAAAGCCCTCGCTAGCATCAACGCCGATCCCATCAAACAACTCATCAATACTCACTGGCACTTCGACCACACCGGTGGCAATGAGTGGGTTAATGCCGCCGGAGCCAGCATCCTTGCGCACGAGAACACGCGCAAACATCTCTCAACGGCCACGCGCGTCGAAGGCAACTGGCAGCACACCTTCCCGCCCGCGCCCGCAGCTGCGATTCCATACACGGTCTTCAAAGACGAACACACCTTACACGTCAACAACACCACTCTCACGCTCAAGTACTACCCACCCGCTCACACCGACTCCGATATCTCCGTGTATTTTCCCGAGGCCGACATCCTTCATACCGGAGATACCTTCTGGAACCGCGACTATCCCTTCATCGACTACGCAACGGGAGGCAGCATCGACGGTCACATACGCGCGGCTGAGAGGAACATCGCATCAGTAACCGACAAAACCATCGTCATTCCTGGGCACGGAGCCGTGGGCGGCAAAGCCGACCTGGTGCTGTTCCGAGACGTGTTGGTCGAAATCCGCGAAAAAGTCGCGGCTCTCAAGAAACAGGGCAAACCACTCCCTGAAGTTGTCGCAGCAAAGCCCGGTGCGCGCTACGACGCAGAATGGGGCAAACTGTTCCAGAACCCAGGTGATTTTGTTTCCCTCGTGTATCAGGGCGTTTGAGAGCCAATAGTCGCTCAAGAGTACCGCCGCGATTGAGGCTGAACCGCCGACGCTTCTGTGCGCACAGCATCACCAACCCATCTGCCCCATCCGCCTCAAAATAACTCGCGCTGTAGCCGTTCATCCTCTCCGGCCGCCGTCTCCGCGGAGCTGGCAATATCGCCGCCAGCCGCGCCGCCTGCTGCCGTCCCACACTCCGCGCCGAGGTCCTGTAGTAGTACCTGCAAGCCGCCTCCGCCCCATACACCCCCGGACCCCACTCCACCACATTCAGGTACAGCTCCAGAATTCTCTGTTTGCTCAGCACCAGCTCTGCCACTGGCACCAGCGAGGCCTCCGCGACCTTCCGCAGCACTGACCTCCCCGTCCCAAAGAACAGATTCTTCACCAACTGCTGCGTCAGCGTCGAAGCCCCTCGCGTTCGCACGCCTTCTTTGTCTTCCTCCGCAGCCACCTTGATCTCATGCCAGTCGAAGCCGTGGTGCTGATAGAAGCGTCCATCCTCCGCCGCAATCACCGCATGCTGCATCTCCGGAGATATCCGCCCAATCGGCACAAACTCGTACCGCGCCTCATACTTGTCGCTACCAAACCATGCCTGCACCCGCCGCTGTACATGCACCGCAGTAGTCGGAGGATCGATCCACCGCAGCCCCACCAGCGCTAGCGCCGCACCCAGCCACAGAACACCCAGCGCGATCGCAACCCATCGACCAGCCAGCAGTAGGTTCTTCTTTCGAAACCAGCTCTTAGGCCGCGACGCCCGCCGTGTCCTCACATCTCAAACTATATAGCTCGCTCATCGCCCTCCCCGTTGTGAGTTAAGGCACTATCCCGTGTCCACCAGCGAACGCCCCATCCCGTTTCCGGACACACAGAATCCCTAATCAACTCATCCCTCGTCACGTTTTCAATCATTTACCCAATCACTTATCTGGCCATCCAGATGCCATACAGGACAGTAACTACCTTTACATCGGTAGTCTCCTTCACCCTGGATGCCTCGCACGCCGCGTCTCCAACGTCGTTCCATATCTCTCCGCGTTGGCACGCACAAAGAGGCATCCGGGGCCTTTTTTCGATTCCTCAAACCACCCTGCCCGCCAACGCTATAAAACCACTTCTTCCATACTTCAAACTTAAGTTTCACTTCCGGTGTACGATTCAATGTCGACGGGAATTACCCAGCCGTATAAGCCGTTCACCGGAGAATCAATGATCTCGAGACGCCAATTTATCGACACACTTGCAATGGGAACCGCCGCTGTCGCGATCAACTCCACTGCAAAGAGCTACGCACAAATCCTTGGTTCAAACGACCGGGTCAACTTCGCCGTCATCGGACTCAACGGTCGCGCATCGGCTCACCTCTCCTCAATCAAGGCGAACGAGAAGAACGCAAAGATCACCCACGTCTGCGATGTAGAGAGCAACATCCTTCAGAAATTCGTCGCCAAGACCGAAAAGTCTCTCGGCTATGCTCCTGCAACCGATAAAGACTTCCGCAAGCTCCTCGCCTCCAAAGACGTCGACGCCATCACCATCGCCACGCCCGATCACTGGCACGCTCCCATGGCGATCGCGGGCGTCCAGGCCGGTAAGCACGTCTACGTCGAAAAACCCTGCAGCCACAATCCCGCCGAAGGCGTGATGCTCGTCGAAGCGCAGAAGAAGTACAACAAGCTCGTCCAGATGGGCACGCAGCGCCGCTCCTCCCAGATGTACATCGACATCATCAGCAAAATCCACGGCGGCCTCGTCGGCGACCCCTACTACGCCCGCGCCTGGTACAGCAACACCCGCAAGTCCATCGGCACCGGCAAAGTCGTTCCCGTTCCCGATACCCTCGACTGGGATCTCTTCCAGGGCCCAGCACCGCGTCAGGCCTACAAGGACAACGTCCAACCCTACAACTGGCATTGGTTCAAAACCTGGGGCACCGGCGAAGCTCTCAACAACGGCACTCACGAGGTCGACGTCTGCCGCTGGGCTCTCAACGTCGGTCTTCCCAAGCGTGTCACCGCGCAGGGCGGCCGCTATCAGTTCAAAGACGACTGGCAGTTCTACGACACCATCGTCACCAGCTTCGACTACGGCGACAAGCTCATCTCCTGGGAGAGCAAGAGCTGCAACGGAACCAAGATGTACGGCCGGGATCGCGGCGTCGTCATCGTCGGCACCACCGGCAGCATCGTCCTCGATGAAGCCGGTTACGAGATCTTCGATCTCAAGGGCGCGAAGACCAGCGAGCAGAAGGCAGGGAAGGCGGCTCAATCCGCCGACCTTACCGGAGCTGACAACATGACGGACGCTCACTTCGCCAACTTCATCGCCGCAATTCAAAAGGGCGAAAAGCTCAACCAGCCTGTAGAGTCCGGCAACGTAGCCGTCACCATGCTTCAACTCTCAAACGTCGCATGGCAAACCGAACGCGAACTCAAGCTCGATCAGACAACCGGTCACGTCCTGAACGACAAGGAAGCGATGAACCTCTGGGGACGCGAATACGAAAAAGGCTGGGCACCTCACCTGTAACTTCGATTTCCAAGCCCGGCTCACGAGCCGGGCTTTTCTATGACAGAAGCAGGGAAGTAACTACTCTTAGTGAGCCGGCGCTGGCAACAGAGCCGGCTCACCTATGTATAGTAGTTATCTGACCCCCGATTTAAGGCCCCCCGATCTAATTACATATCTCTCTAAACAATTTGCTGTGCAAATTGGAGGACGCAGTCGTGTGTCTCATCACGGCTATCCTGCGTGGCGGCTGGCCGAAAGGCTAAAACGATACCCCGCATCTCGATGGAACTTCAGGCAAGGAGGAGTTCATGAGTTCACTGCAAGTTAGTAGCATCGTGTTCGCCCTCGTCTTTTCCGGAGCTCCCGCTGGAATGGCTCTACGCCGCATCCTGCCCGACAAACACTTCGGTACAGATGCGAAAGATACCGTCAGACTCGCGACCAGTCTCATCGTGACCATGACGGGGCTGGTGCTCGGCATGCTCGTCTCTTCGGCCAAAACCTACTACGACACGCAAAAGAACGTGGTGGCTGAAATATCCTCGCAGGTAATTCTCTTGGATAGCTTGCTCACGGAATATGGTCCTGAAACCAGGCAGACCAGGATGCAGGCCCACGACTTTGTCCAGGATGCCCTTAACCGAATTTGGCCTTCGAACAAGTCCGAAGCGTTTCAACTCAAGCCAACTAATAATCAGGACGACTTAAATATCGAAATGGGACGGCTGGTTCCGAAAGATGCCGCGCAGGCATCGATCAAGGTCGAGGTTTCACAACTGATCCGAAGCCTGAAAAAGACTTATTGGTTGATGTATCTCGAAGCTGAACAGGCTTCGATGTCGATACCGCTGTTGATCGCAGTCACATCATGGCTGATTGCGATCTTCATTAGCTTTGGTATCTTCGCCCCGCCCAATGCCACGGTAATGGCAACGTTGCTCGTCTGCGCTCTTGCTGTCTCCGGAGCGATTTTTATCATCATGGAGATGTACGCCCCATTCACCGGAGTCCTGAAAATCTCCCCAGCCGCCGTAAGTGATGCCTTGAAGCAGATGGCGGTAGATCGATGACTGCCCCAGCTCTCAAAACCAGGAATTATCTAAACAACAAATACAGGAGAGCAAATGAGTCGTGTAGGGTCCCATCATGTGTTACTTGCAATCGCCATACTGTTCAATCTCTCGGTCGCCCCACTCTTGCACGCGGATGACAAAGAAGACTTTGACACTTATAAAATTCGCATCGATGCAGCCTGGTATTACATCAACCCGTCCGGTAGTTTCAGCGGCACAAATGAGAGTGGGACGATCGATATCCAAAAGGATCTCGGCTTCAAGTCTTACTCGACCTTTGCTGGCAAGGCGGATTGGAAGTTCACCAGAAAAAATCACGTCTACATCGCGATAAGCCCACTCAACTCCTCGTCACACCAATCAGTCCTGAATCGCACCTTTACCTTCCAGGGTCAGACATTCAACGCCGGAATAGCGACAGACAGCTCACTGAATTCGCTCTACGTAGCTCCGGGCTACCAATACGATTTCATTCGCCGTAAGCGCGGTCATCTCGGTCTTGCATTGCAACTGGACATCTTCAACACCACTGCGAAGATCAATGCTGCAGCTCAGGTCACCGGAGGCGGAGTGCGTCAGGCCGCCACGTCGGCGTCCGGATCGCTCGTCACCCCCATTCCGGTAGCCGGACCCGACTTCCGCTTTTATCTCACCAACTCCCCGAAGGTCTTCGTTCAGGGAAATGTGCTGGGCATGTACCTGTTCGGGTATGGCAACTTTGTCTCCTCAAACGGAATTATTGGTGTGAACTTCTCCCGGCACTTCGCTGCCGTCGGGGGATATCAGTTGGGTTCACGCCTCCACGTGAATGGAACACACGACCATCTCGGCCTCCGAATAACTCAGAAGGGCGCGATCGCAGGATTGCAGGTCTCCTACTAGCTCTCACGCAAAACAATTACTTGTGCGTTTTGATGGTGTCCCCTTCATGCGGTTCGTCGCATGAAGGGCGATCGTTGCGTGGCTTGTTCCATTACTTCTGTTACCGAAGTCCCGATCGCGTATCTAACTCCACGAAGGAGCAGATCAGGTAGAGGCCGTATGAAGTATGGACTAACTTTTAGACACGCCGAAGCCGAGGATTTTGCTGCCGTTCTCGAACTCGCCTCCCAGCTCGCCCGCCACATTGAAGCGCCGTGCCGCATCTGACATTCGAGCAGTTCGAAACATACTATCTCTGCTCTCACGCACCCATGCGCTTGTTGCTCGCGGTCCGCGACAGCCGAATTGTAGGCTTGATCTCCTGGACATTGACACACGAGCTCTACAGCGCCGACGCTCGCGTCTACATCAGCGATGTCTCGGTTGACCACGCTGCTCGCGGCCAGGGCATAGGTGCAGCTCTCATGGCCGAGGTCAAAGCCTGGGCCCGCGCCCACAACGCTTCAAAGCTCGGATGGGAAGTCTGGCACCGAAACCTTCCCGCCAGGGCCTTCTACGAGCGCTTAGGAGCCTCAGTCGATCAAGAGGCCATCCCATACGTCCTCGCGCTCAAGGACGAAGAACTGTGACAAACGATCCCTCTTCACCCCAATGGCGCTTCCGTCCATCATCTTCCAAAGATCTCGACCGCCTCTATGAAGTCTGGCATGCGTCGGTCATCGCCACGCACGACTTTGTAACCTCATCCGATCTCGCCGACATCTGCATCCAGGTAAAGAATGACTACCTGCCCAACCGCCCTCTCCTCGTCGCGATCGACAGGCATGACCAACCCGTCGGTTTTATGGGTATCAACGGTCATGAGATCGAGTCCCTGTTCATTCACCCAACATCACGCGGACGCGGTCTGGGTCGAGCCTTCATCGAAGAGGCATCCGCTCAATCACCTCATCTCGAGGTAGCAGTGAACGCACAAAATAGTCAGGCGGTTGCGTTTTATCAAGCGGTTGGTTTTACCCCATACGCTTCGTCGCCTACAGATGACGACGGTCGTCCTTATCCAATCTTGCGGATGAAAAGGTGACAGGCCGCCTTCCATCAGTAATCAGGTTCTCTTCAATATTGAAGCCGTTTGCGCTGTGATGAATGCTGACGACTCGGCATCCACATGAGCGATCTATTGTGTAAAGCGCGAACTCCGGGATTAAATCTTGGTTCTCTAAGCCCGTCAGTTGAAAGCTTGCACCGCGCTCTGAGCGCCAACGTCCCTGCTTTTCCACAGCCTCAATGACCGAAAATCCTGTCAAGCCCCAATATCCCGCAACTCCAACAAATCACAAGAGATCCAAGTTGCCGATTAATTACCCTCCACTCGCTATACTTTAAATAGACATCAACCAAAGCCCGGCTCATGGAGCCGGGCTTTTTCCATTAACCCGCAGATCCGAGAAGCAGAGAGATACCCCACTATCTTCCTTGTTTCGAAGATCTTGCGCAAAAACATACGGGGGGCCCTCATCCATGGACGACGCAACCAAAAACGCAGAAGACCTCATCGCCCAGATCAAAGACAGCACCGACACCTTCCGCCGCCACCAATGCCGCCACACCAAGCCCGAAGGCGAGCGCTGCGGCTCACCCGCCATGCGCGGCGAGAAGTTCTGCTACCACCATCACCTCACCCGCCGCCCCATCGCCGACGCACGCCTCCGCCAGGCCCGCCGCAACGCCTTCGACATGCCCACCCCCAACTCCCGCGCCGAGATCCAGGAATCCCTCGGCCGCATCATCGACCGCGTCGCCGGCAACGACATCGACCTCCGCCGCGCCGGCCTGCTCCTCTACGCTCTCCAGCTAGCCTCCACCAACCTCACCGAGCACCAGCGCCACCCCAGGAAAAACCAACCCGAAGCCGAGCCCGCCCAACCCGAACACCCGCACTACGGCACCGGCCCGCGCCCGCAGTTCGCCCCCAACGGCGACCCCATCTCCACCATCCAAACGACCACCGAGCCAAGCGAAGACTCCGCCCCCGACTTCACCCCGCCACCCGCAAAGTGGCACCGCCTCCAGCAGGGAACCGGACGACTCCTCCTAGAACAACTAGGCCGCCACCACAGCAAAGACAACCCACTCCCCGGCAAACCCGAAGACCGCCGCAACACCGAAGCCATCCCCACCCATGATGTGTCATCCCGACCGGAGCGCAGCCCTACGCACAATGTGTCATCCCGACCGGAGCTCAGCCCCACCCACAATGTGTCATTTCGACCGGAGCGCAGCGGAGTGGAGAAACCCGCTTCTCTACCACTAACGCCAGAACCCGAACCGCTCTCCACAATTCAAGCTGCAGCCAGCACCCACCAAGCGTCATTCCGAGCGAAGCGAGGAACCCCCGCATTTCTTCGCAGGACGCCTGATGCACCTCAACCATCCCGGTGCCCCAACGCCAAATCTACCAACACCTCGCTCAAGCACCTCGCGAAGACGAAAGCACATAGCAATACCAACCCAGCCACGCCGCAGAGGTCCACACATAGAACCCCGAGTTCATCCCGGCCCCAAATAGAACTAGCAGCAAAGCCAACCCGGCGATCACCGCATAGGCAGTCAGCGCGCGGCCAGTGGCGCGGTAAAGGCCAAACAGAATCGCAGGCAGAAGCACTGCTTCATCGGTCACCCACTCGTAAGGTGCCGCAGCAACAGAAACGCAAAGAACCAACATCCCATCGGTTCGCCAGTCCCAGCTTCGCCCTCGGTAGTACCATGCAGCCCATCCGCATGCCAGCACACAAGGCACAAACTGCAGCCAGACAGAGCTCCTGTGAATCATCAAACGAAACGCCAGGCTCAGCGTAGGGATGAACTCATTCGCAAGGTCCGCACCTCGCATCATTCCCGCGTAGTGCGACCATCCGGAACCATCGAGAATCGCACCCGTAATCAGGCTGAACGCGACCGCACTCACCAGTCCCAGCAGAAACCGTCTGCGACGCAACGCCCACAAACCAAGAACAACAGCGAAGGCGAAGAACAACTGCGGCTTCACTGTACAGAACACCAGCGCCAGCCCCGCAAAGTAAGGCCGCGAATCAACCAAAAAAAGCATCAACGAAACAGAGAACAACAGCACGATGCCCATCTGACCCGCCAACAGGCACGCAAGCACTGGCGGAAACAAATAACCAAGAAGATGAAGACGATCGGTTGACCCACCCGCCATCACTCGAATCATGTGAACCGACGAGATCAGCATGACGAGCAGGATCAATGACCAAACAACTGCTGCTCCCTTTGCCGTAAGCAATCCCAACGGCGCTACCAGAAAGAAGGCCGAAGGAGGATTCCGCATGAAGAACGGACGATCGTCCAGGAACCCTGCCTGCTTCTCCATTCCAAGAATCGCAGGCCCGTCATACGGATTCGCATGATGAACAAGTTGCTTACCCGCTGCCCAGTACGAAACGACATCCCGGTTCGCCGCGTCACCACTCGACATCACAAACGTGAGAATTGCAACGGCGATCGAGAGCAGGCAAAGAGCAGCGAGACCACGAAGCAGTTTTTTCATGATGCTAGACTTCACGCCCTTCATCCTGATGCTGTTGTGGGGAAGAACTCGAATCTAGCACGTCCTGAACTTCGGGACTCGTAAAATTCCTTGCAACATTCGAGTCACGATCCTGAGCAGGAACCTTCGTTTCGCGAAGAACGGGCTCGAAACATGGACACCCTGCTATCCTCCCAGTGATGGCCTCCGCCACCAAACCCACCACGCGCTTCGCCCCCGTCGCCGGAGCCACCACCGCGCTCGTCCTCCTCACCGCGCTCAACTTCGTCAACTACATCGACCGCTACATCCTCCCCGGCGTCCAGGAGCAGATCAAAGGCGAGTTCCACCTCACCGACGAGCACATCGGAACCCTCACCTTCTGGTTCATGATCGCCTACATGCTCACCTCGCCGATCACCGGCTGGCTGGGCGACCGCTTCCCGCGCAAGCCGATGATCGTCATCGCCGCCCTCTTCTGGAGCGGCATCAACTTCTTCACCGCCTCCGTCCACTCCTACGACTCGCTCAACCTCCGCCACGCCGCACTCGGCATCGGTGAAGCCAGCTTCGGAATCTTCGCCCCCGCGCTCCTCTCCGACTTCTACCCGCCCGAGCAGCGCAACCGCGTCCTGACCATCTTCAACGTCGCCATCCCCGTCGGAGCCGCCCTCGGCTACCTCGTCGGCGGAGTCGTCGGCGAGCACTACGGCTGGCGCCACGCCTTCATCGTCTCCGCCATCCCCGGAGCCATCATCGCCATCCTCATCCTCTTCTTCATGAAGGAGCCCGCACGCGGAGCCAGCCAGCACGAGAAAGCCAAGCTCGAGAAGGGAACTGTCCTCACCCTCCTGAAGAACAAGGCCTATCTCGCCTCCATCCTCGGCTACGCCGCCGTCACCTTCTCGCTCGGCGGAATCTCCTGGTGGATGCCATCCTTCCTCCAGCGCGTCGACGGTCGAACGCAATCGCACGCAGCCTTCCTCATGGGAGCCGTCACCGTCGTCACCGGCCTCCTCGGAACCATCACCGGCGGCGTCATCGCGCAGCGCTGGTCGAAGAAGACTCCGAAGGCTCTCTACCTCGTCCCCGCCATCAGCGCCGCACTCGCCGTTCCGCCCGCGCTGGTCTGTTTCTTCGGCCCGCACTCCCTCACCATTCCCTCGCTCGCCGCTCGCCATCTTCCTCATCTTCCTCGGAACCGGCCCGGTGAACGCAGCCACGATGAACGCCGTCCGTCCCGAAGTTCGCGCCACCGCGATGGCCGGCCAGCTCCTCGTCATCCACGCCCTCGGCGACGCCATCTCCCCCCGCATCATCGGAGCCGTCAGCGACCGCTCCACCCTCAACCTTGGCCTCGGCTCCACCCTCATCACCCTGCTGCTCGCCTCCGTCATCTTCTTCATCGGCTCGCGCTACGCTCCGCCGCTCACCGAGACCGAACCCGTCGCAGTCGCATGATCGCGCTCCGCCTCCTCGCCTGGGCCCTCGCACTCGCCTGGCTCTGGAAGGCAATCACCGCAGCCCGCGGCCTCCCTCGCATCCCAAACCTCCTCGAACCGAGATTCGACATCGAGCCCGCCGGCGAACCCTCCATCGTCGTCATCGTCCCCGCACGAAACGAAGAACAAGCGCTGCCTGCATCACTGGCCTCTCTCCTCGCGCAGGACTACACAAACCTGAAAATCATCGCCGTCGACGACCGCTCCACCGACTCCACCGGCACCATCATCGACACACTCGCCAGCCGAGCATCCCAACCGCCTCAGAGCCCTCCACGTGAAAGAACTCCCGACCGGCTGGCTCGGCAAACCACACGCGATGGCGCTCGCCGCTCGCCACACTATCGCGGTCGATCAACCTGACTACCTCCTCTTCACCGATGCCGACGTCCTCTTCACCCCGCAAGCGATCCGGAGGTCGCTAGCGCAAGCCGATCAACACCGGCGCCGACCACTTCGTCACCTTCCCTACGCCTATCGTCAAAACCATCGGCGAGGGTATGCTCCTCGGCTACCTCGGAGTGATGGGGCTCTGGGCCACGCGCCCCTGGAAGGCGTCAGATCCAAAGTCCATCCGTGACTCCATCGGGATCGGTGCCTTTAACCTTCTGCGAACGTCGGCCTACCAGCAGCTCGGAGGCTTCGACGCCCTTCGCATGGAGATCCTCGAAGACCTCACGCTGGCTCGCCGCGTAAAGCTGGCGCATTTGAAGCAGCGAGTCGCCGTCGCGCCCGGCATGGTCAGCCTTCACTGGGCAGCCGGCGCGCTCGGAGTCGTCAATGTGATGACGAAGAATCTCTTCGCCGTCTTCCGATTTCGAATCAGCGTCGTCCTCGTCGCCTGCGCTGGAATGGCAACCCTCTGCCTTGGACCCTTCGTCTTCTTCGCGTTGAAAACGACGCGCGTCCCGGCGACGATTGCCCTCTGTTCCATCGCAGTCCTATACGGTTTGTCTGCTCGGCATTCGAAGATTTCCCCGTGGTTTGCACTCGCGTTTCCAGTCGGCGCACTGATGTTCCTCTACTCTCTGCTGCGTTCCACGCTGACTACCTTGCGCGAGGGTGGAGTGACATGGCGAGGCACCTTCTACCCGCTCTCCGAGTTGCGAAAGAACATCACACCGCTGTCTTAGTCCCACCTACGAAGCGTTTCGTCACAAAATCAGAACCTCTGGCCGCTTTGGGCGTATCCCCGCGCAACGAGTCTTCGAAAGTGAGGTCCCACATGGTCTTCACAATGCTCTCGAGCGTTCCGGCTGGCCCTCGTTATCTCGCTGGAATCGTTCTCCTTCTCTCGGTCGTTGCTTGTTCGTCGCAGGTGCCGGAGCCTTCTCGCGCTACGCCTTCCATTCTTCAGGAAACGATCGCCAACGAGCTACAGCAGATCAAGTCAGACACTGAACAGCATCGTTCTGACGATCATCTCGGCTTCCTCTGGGCCAGGTTGGCCAGCGACTATCGGCAGGCTGGAGATTTCGCGGCCTCGGAAGGCGCCTACTTGAAAGCCCTCGGCTTGCTGGACCATGGCCCAACTGCACGCCGAAACTACGCAACAACGCTCGACAACTTCGCCATGCTGTATCTCTCACACGAGCGTTTCGAAGATGCAGACAAATATCTGAAGCGGGCACTGGAAGTGCGAAAGGAAGTGGGCATTCCACTCGACCAGGCGCGAACCGAACAGCACATGTCGGAAATTGACCTCTTCCGTCGGAACTATCAGGAGGCGGAGAATCGGGCTGCTCGCGCATTGCAGACCATGCTTGATCAAAACGATCCCAATCGGCTCGACATCATCGCCGCGCTCAACTCGCTCACCTACGCCCGCTGCCTGCGAGGGCATTGCGAGCAGGGAGTCCAAGATGCACTGCGCTCGCTCGACATCGCACGAAGCGCATTCGGTGAAGACTCCGTAGGGACAGCCTGTGCGCTGTTAGCCATAGGCTTCGCGGAATGGCGACTCGGACGATTGGAGGCGGCTGAAGATACCATGCTCAAAGCGGTGAGCATGCTGAAGGCGCATCTCGGCCCCGACAGCAAGACCGTGCTGCTCGCAATGCGACAGTATCGCGACTATCTGAAGAGTGTTCATCGGGACACCGAAGCCGATGGGATCGAACGTGACATTGCTGCCAGCGCACGCGGACCAGCCTGCAAAAACTGCATCAACGTGCGCAGCCTGTCGAATTCATTGAAATGAACTCGACAGGCAATTCGCGTAGGCAATTGTTTGTCGGCGCGCAATCATCGCATCGCATGCGATAAAGTCGTGACACTTATAGTGCAACTCGCGCAGGTTTGTGGAGCCATGGAAGCAATTTGATCGTCGACTCGTTTGACATCGAGAGGTCGATGCATGGCTGCGAGGAATGTCCGATACTCTGATAATGCATTGCGTGAGTACGGTGTTCCTGGAAAGTTTTGCGTGGTGATGATGTGAATCCCCTCCAGCATCATCTTCTCCGCCTCTTGGCTGCTGCCTGATTTCCATTTGGCGAAGCCAAGCGCCATGAGCGCGTGTCCGATGGGCAGTGAATCGGTCGGATAGACAATCCGCGCAAGCCCCATTGCCTCCTCCGCGTTCCGCAATCCCTCGGCGCAGTTGTCTTGCGAGCAGCGAGCATAGGATAGCGCTACCAATGCGCCGATAAGGCCCTTCTTGCCCTCGTCCCCTGCGCTCGAAAGATTCGCGTTAGCCTCGGCTGCCACGCGTTCGGCCTCCTTAAAATTGTGCTCAGCAAGTGCGACCTCGGCGAGGTGGAGTTGACTCACTCCGAGCGTCACAGGATCGCCTTGCTCTTTGCGGGCAGCAAATGCCTGGTTGATGTAGCTTTTCGCAACATCCCGTCGATTGTATGCAAGATATAGAACGCCAAGATTGTCGAGGAGCGTTGCGTAGTTCGCTCGTGCCTCTGGAACATCTTTCAGCAATTGAATCGAGTGGGCGTACGCGTCTTCTGCACGTGCGAAGTCAGCCAGTTGAGCGTACTCCGACGCCAGTCGTCCCCAAAGATAACCTTGCTTCTTGTTTGGAAGGCGATCGTGCTCCGCAACCCTGATAAGCCTGACGTCGAGCTTGATACTCTCCTGAATCTCCGTTACGGAGATCTGCTGCGATCGGGCATGTTCACAAATGAACAGTGTGATGAAAAGAGCGAAGGCCTTCGTCCAGAAACGGACACACGGGTTCGTTCGATGAATGTAGGGCAACATCGTCATAGACCACCTCAACGTCAGTGATGAATTGGGTTACGAGTTGTACGTGATTACGACCATGCGGCATAGTGGTTCCACCGCTCATCACGTTTTGGATATAAATCTTGTACGACTACGTTCCTGCAGCGGAGTTGAGGAGGATCACTCCTCTTGTCGTTGGCGCATTAGACAAGAGAATCAACCAGCAGTTAGGTAAATTTTTCAAGAGTGACTGCTCGACGTTCCGAGTCTCCGCTGTTGACCTTCCGTCATCTATACAACGGTTCAGCATGCAGTTCAGTTAACAAGCAATTGCATCGAGCCGTTCACTGTTTGCCCAGACGCAGCGCAGAAAAATGCGCTCCAACTGCAAAGCAGAGGAGCGCACGATCCATTTCGATGAATAACCGATGAACTTACTCGGGGAGATTTAAGCTTCGACGAGAACTCGTCCGTATCGCTTCTCGACGTACTCATCGAGAATCACCTGGAACTCCTCGACGATGCGGTCGCCCTTCAGCGTCGTGAACAGTTTGCCGTCCACATACACCGGAGCCTTAGGCTCTTCAAACGTTCCCGGCAGCGAGATGCCGATGTTGGCATGCTTCGACTCGCCCGGCCCATTCACGATGCAGCCCATCACTGCGAGCTTCAGCTCTTCGACGCCCGCATACTGCTTCTTCCACTCCGGCATCTGCTCGACCAGATAGCCCTGAATCCGCTCCGCCAGCTCCTGGAAGTAGGTCGAAGTCGTGCGCCCGCAGCCTGGGCAACTCGTCACCTGCGGCATGAAGCTGCGAATTCCCAGCGACTGCAGAATCTGCTGTCCGCAGCGAACCTCTTCCGAGCGGTCTCCACCCGGAGTCGGCGTCAGGCTCACGCGAATCGTGTCGCCGATACCCGACAGCAACAGCGGAGCAAGACCCGCAGCCGAAGCCACGATGCCCTTCATTCCCATGCCGGCTTCGGTCAGCCCAAGATGCAGCGCATAGTCGCAGCGCCGCGCCAACTCGGTGTAGACATCAATCAGGTCGCGCACGCCGGAGACCTTCGCGCTCAGAATAATCTGGTCGCGCCGCAGCCCATAACGCTCCGCCGCCGCCGCATTGTCCAGCGCCGACACCACCATCGCCTCCATCATCACATCGCGAGCGGGCAGGGGATCGGCAGCCTTCGAATTCTCGTCCATCATCTTCGTCAGCAGCGCCTGGTCCAGCGAACCCCAGTTCACGCCGATCCGCACCGGCTTCTGATGCTTCACCGCAACTTCGACCATCGTGCGGAAGTTGTCGTCGTCCTTGCGACCGATCGAGACAGTTGCCCGGATTGATGCGGTACTTCGCCAGCGCCTTCGCCGTCTCCGGATACTTCGTCAGCAACAGATGCCCGTTGTAGTGGAAGTCTCCGATGATCGGCGTCGTCCAGCCCTTCTTCGCGAATCCTTCGACGATGTAGGGAACAGCCTTCGCCGCTTCGTCGTTGTTGACGGTGACGCGAACCATCTCCGATCCGGCGCGCGCCAGCGCCGCAACCTGCTGCACCGTGCTCTCGACATCCGCCGTGTCGGTGTTGGTCATCGACTGCACCACAACCGGTGCATCCGACCCCACGCGAACCCCACCAATATTCACCGTTACCGCACGACGACGCTGTATCTCAGGCATAAACTCTCCACCCTCAAGTTTACCATCCAGCGCTTGCAGGCACTCGCGATACACTAGCCAGATAGGGCCCGGTAGCTCAGTTGCATAGAGCAGCGCACTCCTAACGCGAAGGTCGCAGGTTGGACTCCTGCCCGGGCCACCATCAACCTTCCCCAGCAGTCCTAATTCGTCCCAAATTTGTGTCGAGAGCCACGAGCAACACTGGCATTACGCCGGTTACGTGGTCTAGCAGGGTTCCCGACATGTCAATCCGTCTCATCGAAGCATAACCGATCTGTGGGTATGGATGTGGGGATTTCAGACGAAGCATGTGGGTACGCCACACAAATGAAACTGACTGAAGCGAAGATCGGGAACGCAGAGTCCAGCAAAAAGCGGCGAACTCTTCGACGGCAACGGCCTCAATTTGTACGTAACCGCCGAGGGCAGCAAGAAGTGGCGGTGGGCATATCGCTTCAACGGCAAAGAAAAGACCATGACCTTCGGGACCTACCCAGTCGACACGCTAGCCGAGGCACGCGACCTGCACATGGATGCCCACAAGGTACTCGCGACGGGCACGGATTCTATGGAGCGGCGCAAGGATGACAGGTCACGGATTCCGGGGCGTTGCTTCGACCCTGCAGCATGAGCACCGAGCCGAACACCACTTCTAGAATGAACATATAGAGTTGCAACTGGCTCACGTCATGCACAACGACGTGAGCGCGGCCTACACGACTCGGCATACATGGCCGAGCGCACGAAGAATGCAGTGGAGGGCAGACTATCTGGACAAGGTGCCGCGGCAGCGGGCTCAGCTAGCCGACTCCGTGACTGCGCCAACTTTTCCACCCACTCCTGTGTTTCGCCCTCGATCCAGGCGACGGACCCAGGCCCGAGACGTACCGGGCGCGGGAACTCCTCCGCCCTCATCTTGCGGTAGATCGTCGACCTTGAGATCCCGGTCGAGTAGATTGGGGAGGACTGATGCCAATCTCCGTTAGCATTAGGCATATCTCTCGATCACTCTTACCTTCGTCCGGAGCTTGAAACATCTGATTCCAGCGTTGCTGCCAAAGGGTTGCCGCTGCACGGTGGCGCTCCTGGAGGCCACATACAGTAGACTAAAAACTCGCCCAGAATTTCGAATTGGAGATTAGGTCCAGCGTCTATGCTTATCCGATCCAAGTTCGATATTCAATTCCATTTGCCAAGCCCCGCTGTGGTGGTTGCTCTTCTGCACCTACACCCGTCGCTCGATAAGCAACTTCGATCCGCCGACGAACTGCTTGTTGAAAACCTGGGGATGAGCCCCGTGGCCGGCCAGGATCCACCCGTGGCTATTTTGCCGAGCGACTATATAGATTCCTTCGGAAACGTCTGCTCACGTTTCGTGGCTCCAATGGGCCACCTGCGACTCTCCGGCACAAACCTGATTGAGTCGGATGATCGACCCGAGCGGAGTTATCCCGATGCCACGCAAGCATCCATTGATAACCTCCCGCCCGAGGTGCTGCAGTTCTTATTGCCCAGCCGTTATTGCGAGATAGATAGGTTCGGCGGTATCGCTCAGGAACTGTTCGGGGCCATCCCAGCGGGTTGGGCTCGGGCCACGGCGATTCGCGATTGGGTTCACGAAAAGGTGGCCTTTAACTACAACGCTGCACGTCCAACCAAGACGGCGATGGATGTTTTCACTGAACGGGTGGGGGTATGCCGCGATTTCCAGCACCTTGCGATAACGCTTTCCCGTTGTCAGAATATTCCCGCCCGATACGTGACTGGCTACATCGGCGACATTCGAAGGCCCAGTACCGGAGCAGGCGATTTCAGCGCATGGTATCAAGTCTTTCTAGGCGGGCAATGGATCAGTCTCGATGCTCGCCATACATATTCGCGTCTAGGGCGAATTCTGATGGCGACTGGGAGAGACGCGGCGGATGTGGCGATTACAACGAGCTTTGGCGCGATGAACCTGACCTATTTTTACGTCGATTCCTGGGAGGTGGATGCGGAAGGAAACAGGATTTCGCTTCCCGAAGGCGGCAACGCGGTCGGCACCCCAATTATGCCCACGCAGACGAATGCCAGCCAGTCCAGTCCAATTCAGACGCAAGCCGCAACCACGTAGAGCGGCACAACTCGCTTACGAGAGTGACCTAAGAAGCGCATGAGGGTGAATGGGAAAGAAAGTAGCAGTGCACCACGAATCCCGGTACAGTTACGAGCATCCGGTATCACTGGGGCCGCAGACGATTAGGCTACGGCCGGCACCGCATTGCCGCACGCCAATTGTCAGTTACTCGCTAGAGATCAAACCGGCCGATAGCATGTGCTCATGGCAGTTTGATCCGTTGGCAAACCATGTCGCTCGAGTCGTCTTTCCCAACAAAACATCTGAATTTTCTGTCACTGTGGATCTGGTCGCGGACATGATTCCGGTGAACCCCTTTGCTTTTCTTTTAGAGCCCGAGGCCGAGAAGGCGCCGTTCACTTACAAGCCTGATGTAGCGAGGAATCTCGAGCCATTTCTGTCCGTCGAGCCCGCAGGATTTTATCTCACAGAGTTCGTCGACTCCTTTCGCGGCACGCAGCCGACTGTCGCTTTGCTGCTCGATCTTAATGAGCGGATACATAACCAGGTCACATACACGACGCGGTTGGAACATGGCGTACAAACCTGCGAACAGACGCTGTCGATGGGTACGGGGTCTTGTCGAGACTCAAGCTGGCTACTGGTGCAGGTATGCCGCCAACTGGGGATCGCCGCGCGCTTTGTTTCCGGATACCTTATTCAGCTGGCGGAAGATGAATCACTCGCTGGAGGCGTCGGCCGCAAGACCGACTCGGCCGATCTACATGCCTGGGCTGAAGTCTATCTTCCCGGAGCAGGGTGGGTTGGTTTGGATCCGACATCAGGTCTGTTGACGACAGAGGGCCACATTCCACTCGCCTGCAGCAGTAAGCCCGGCGATGCGGCGCCGATCGGCGGCACTGTGGAACGGGCCGGCGTCGAGTTTACTTATGAGATGACGGTCCGCAGGCTGGACGAGCCCCCAAGCCTGACCTCACCCTTTAGCGAGCACGATTGGCGAAAGATACGAGAGCTAGCATACGACGTCGATCGCGACCTGAAAACGCAGGACGTGCGGCTTACGATGGGTGGCGAACCAACCTTTGTCGGACTCGATCAGCCGGAGAGCGCCCAATGGAACCTTGAGGCGCTCGGTCCGCAAAAGCGCAGCTCGGGGCTCGCACTCATCCGTTCTATCCGGCAGCGTACAGCGCCGGGCGGCCTACTTCATTTTGGCCAGGGAAAATGGTATCCCGGCGAGCCGGTGCCACGTTGGGCATTTCATTGCATTACGCGTAAAGACGGTCTTCCGGTCTGGGAAGACTGCGACTTGTTTGCTTTGGAAGGTAAGAACGATGCAAATGGCAATGCGGAGGCTTATGCATTTTTACAGGCGCTGAGCCGGCGTCTAGGGGCTGAGCCGGAAAATATTCTGTCGGCGATGGAGCCTCTCGCCGAACAGGAAGAACCGACTGGATTCGTTCTGCCATTGCGTCGACGTCAGCCTGGGGGCAAACTCACCTGGTCGAGCCAACTATGGTTCAAGCGGCCGGAGAAGTTCACGTTGTCGGTTGGCGACTCGCCGATTGGATATCGGATCCCAGTGGAAATGATGCCGTGGGTTGCGCCGGATACTCTCTCCTACGAGATGGATGAGGAAGGGCAGGTGAAGCTGCCGTCTACGGTGGCAAGACGACCTGAGATGTTCCGCCAGGATCCTAAACATGACACACTGCCGCCTATCTCCGCGGATGCGGCTTCGGCACGAGAACTTATTCGTCCGTCGCTCTGCGTCCAGGCGCGTGAGGGTCGTCTGCACGTTTTTCTGCCCTATGTCTCCGTGCTCGCAGACTACCTCGATTTGGTGGCGGCCATAGAAGAGACAAGCGAGCATCTGCAAAAGCAAATCTGGATCGAGGGGTATCCAGCTCCGCCGGATTCGCGGATCCAAGTGTTCAGTCTGACACCGGATCCCGGAGTACTCGAGGTCAACATGCCACCCACGTCAGACTGGGATGAGCTGGAAACGCTTAACGAAATCCTTGCCGAAGAGACGCAGCAACACCGTCTGATCGCAGCCAAGTTTGGTTATGACGGCACTCATTTGGCAACGGGAGGCGGCAGCCACATCACGCTGGGTGGCCCGAGCCTTGCGGAAAGTCCTATTCTGCGGCGCCCCGACATGTTGCGCAGTCTCGTGTCTTTTTGGCAGAACCATCCTTCACTTTCCTACTTGTTCGCAGGCATGTATGTGGGCCCTACAAGCCAATACCCTCGTGTAGATGAAGCACGGGTCGATGCTCTATACGAACTCGAGGTGGCGTTTAGCCATCTTCCCAAAGGCGAGTGTCCGCCTTACATCGTCGACGGATTATTCCGCAATCTCCTTGTGGATGTAACCGGAAATAGTCATAGGGCCGAGTTCTGCATCGACAAGCTCTACCCACCAGTTGGTCAAGGTCTACAGCTAGGGTTGTTGGAACTGCGTGCCTTTGAGATGCCTCCGCACTATCGTATGGGTCTTCTTCAGACCCTGCTCGTGCGCGCTCTCGTCACTCTCTTCTGGAAGGAGCCCTTCACCGGAGGTTTGCTGCGTTGGGGAACCGCGCTCCATGATCGCTTTATGCTGCCTCACTTTGTCGAGCGCGACTTCATCGACGTTCTCGATGCACTTCGCAACGCAGGGTATCCATTCGAAGATAAGTGGTTCGCATCGCACCTGGAGTTTCGCTTTCCGAAGATTGGCGAGATTGAGTCCGATGGCGTGCGGCTGGAACTGCGGCAGGCGCTGGAACCCTGGAATGTGCTGGCGGAGGAGACTACCTCCGGCGGTACAGGCCGGAGTGTGGATTCTTCGCTCGAACGAATACAGGTGAAAGTAACCGGTCTCTCCATGGCGTCACGGTACGCTGTCTCCTGCAATGGCCGAAGGGTGCCTCTCCATTCGTCTGGAGCCCACGATGAAGCGCTCGCCGGAATTCGCTATCGCGCACGCAGACTATCTGCTGCGCTGCACCCGACGATTCCGGTCCATACGCCCTTAACGTTCGACCTAATCGATACCTGGAAAAATCGCTCCGTGGGCCGCTGCATCTACTACGCAAGCCAGCCCGATGGAAGCCTGTACACCAATCGCCCTGCCGATGCAGCCGAGGCCAAGGAGCGTCGCTTGCGGCGGTTCGTCATCACAACTCCACCAGAGGGTGCAGTCGCAACGCCGCCGTTGGAGAATAATCCAATCTTTCCGATGACGCTCGACCTCCGCTGGCCTGCTCCTGTAGATGAGTTACACGTCCACGCTCTGAGTTCCTCAAAGGCGGGGGAGCCATGATTGGAGATCTGTATCAGTCGCCGCTGCGTTATGGCGGGGCCTACGAGGAGTCATCCATCGATGGCATCACGCCTCGCCCCCATTGGGCTGGGCTGATGGAATCCCTTCAATCAATCGGACCGGCTGAGTTGGCTTTCCGCTGGACTCAAGCGGAACAGAGGATCCGCGAGCATGGCATCACGTACAACATGTACGGCGATCCGTTGGGAGCTCAACGTCCTTGGAAGATAGACCTTGTTCCCCTGTTGATTCCCGAAGCGGAATGGCGGTTCATCCAAGACGGTATCATCCAGCGGGCTCAACTTCTAAATCTTGTTCTTGAAGACGTCTACCATTCGCAGAACTTGCTAAAAGACGGACGGCTTCCTGCTGCTCTGCTCTATGCCAATCCCGCATTTCTTCGTCCGTTGGTTGGTGTCAAAGTTCCTCGTGCGAGTTATCTGCATATGTTGGCCATCGATCTTGCGCGATCTCCTGACGGCAGCTGGTGGGTATTGGCCAACCGCACTCAGGCTCCTTCAGGGAGCGGCTACGCGCTGGAAAATCGGATGATCGTATCCGAACTTCTGCCCGAACTCTTTCGCGCTTCTAACGTACAACGGCTTGCGCCGTTCTTTCGCGCACAGCGCGATGCGCTCGCGCAACTTTCTGAACGAAATAACCCTCGGATTGTCCTTCTGACGCCCGGTCCCCATAACGAGACCTACTTCGAGCATTCTTACCTTGCGAAGTACCTCGGCTTTACGCTTGTGGAAGGAGCAGACCTCACGGTTAGAGACCGTTGTGTCTTCATAAAAACTGTCGGCGGCCTCGAGCAGGTCGATGTCATTTTGCGTCGGGTGGACGATGACTTCTGTGATCCGCTGGAGTTGCGTGGCGATTCGCTACTGGGTGTCTCCGGTCTGGTAGAAGCTGTTGTCGCTGGCAATGTTAAGGTAGCGAACGCACTCGGCAGCGGAGTCGTTGAATCAGCTGCACTAATGCCGTTTCTACCCAGCCTTGCGAGGCACCTCCTCGGTGAGGAACTTCAACTTCCGTCGGTCGCGACGTGGTGGTGCGGACAGGACAGCGCTCTAAACTGGGTCGCCGACAATTTGCAATCAGTCGTTGTTAAGCCAGCGTTTTCTTCGCTCGGGATCGAGCCCGTCTTTGGTTCAGAACTGTCCGCTGCGGAGCGGGAGAGGTTTATAGAGCGTTTGCGCTGCAGCCCACATGAATACGTCGCTCAGGAACAGGTTCAACTCTCGACCGCACCTGTGTGGGAGAACGAAGCTCTGCAGTCCCGCAGCGTCGTCTTGCGTACCTATGTCGTGAACACCGGGGACGCCTGGTTGGCATTTCCGGGGGGATTGGTGCGCGTCGCCGAAGCTAGTGGCTCCGTAGTTTCAATGCAGCGCGGAGGCCACAGCAAGGACGCGTGGGTACTTTCCAATGGACCGGTCGATACCTTTAGCATGCTACCGCCACGCAACGAACTTGTGCCGTTGCGCCGCGCTTCGCTGATAGTGCCTAGTAGCGTGGCCGACAATACGTTCTGGCTAGGCCGGTACGTGGAGCGCGCTGAAAACCAGGCACGAATTCTTCGATCCATTATCCCTAGGGTCCACCTTGCCGATGACGCAGAGTTGGGAAGTCTTATTTGTCTGGCATCTTGTCTCGGAACACGCTCTGCTCGACTTGCTGACGGCAAGCGCGGACGACCTAGCTTCAACGCGTTGCGGAGAGAATTGCTTGCCTTATTGACTGACCAGAACCGAACTGACAGTTTGGGCGCAACGTTGGCGGAGGTATCGCGGATCGGCGACAGTGTGAGAGAGCGCCTCTCAGCAGATATGATGTTGCTGCTGAGCCAGCTTCGTAGTTCGGTCCAAGCCCAAAAAGGCACGTTCCTGACGAGCTATACCGCAATGCTAACAAAGTGCCTCGAGCTTCTTTCGGCGTTTTCGGGTATGGAACGGGAGAATATCAATCGCGGTTCCGGTTGGCTTTTTCTTAGTCTTGGCCGTCGCCTCGAGCGTGCAATTTACTTGACGCACGAATTGCGTCACGTGACCAAGCCACTCGCCGTCGAAAATTGGACTTATCTCGAGCGATTGTTGGAGGTCGCCGACAGCACTGTGACCTACCGCACGCGCTATTACACACACTTGCAACCACTCGCGGTGTTGGACATTCTCATGGCGGACGAACACAACCCTCGTTCCTTGGATTTTCAGCTGGACCATTTAGCTGAGCTTTATGCAAAGCTGCCGCGAAATCTATCAGCCGATCTGCGAGCCATACAGGAGGCCGTCACTTCGTTGAGGCATATCGACCTGCAGGCGATAACGCAGCGTATGAACAAGCCAGGCTCTCACCCCGGAGAGGGATATGTGGAGGTCGACCAGTTTCTAGCCCGGCTGGAGAATCTTCTTCCCTCATGGTCAAACAATCTTTGCAGTCATTATTTCAGTCACGCCCGTACTTTACCGATCACGATGGGGATTGACTGAGGATGCTGTATAACGTCAGCCATCGGACCACGTATCGCTACTCCTACCCCGTCTCTGTCGGGGAGCATGTGGCGTGCCTCAAGCCTCGCTCCTTCTCACGGAATAAGCTCGTACATACCGAGCTGACCATTGACCCCGCGCCGTCAAATTTGACTGAACGCATCGACTACTTCGGCAATATTCTTTCGTTTTTTACGGTGGAAGAACCTCACAAAGTGCTCGTTGTCGAGGCAAAGAGCCAAGTTGAGATCGATAGCCCGGCGAACTTGGTGACCAGGCTTTCGCTCCCGTGGGAAGAGTCGGCCAGATCTCTCGCGCAGGATCGGAGCGACGAGGGTTTGGCAGCACACCAGTTTCAATTTGCATCGCCGCGGGTGCGCCTCAATCGAGAATTCGCATCGTATGCGCTCGAATCCTTCACACCCGGCCGTCCTATGCGGGAAGCACTGATGGAGCTTACCTCGCGCATCTATGCAGACTTCCGCTTCGATTCCAAAGCGACAACCGTTCGCACCCCGCCCGAGGAAGTCTTTCGGAAGCGACACGGCGTCTGTCAGGACTTCGCGCATGTGGAGATTGCATGTCTGCGCTCAATCAATCTCGCAGCTCGTTATGTGAGCGGCTATCTGCGGACTTATCCTCCGCCCGGCAAACCTCGCATGGTAGGAGCTGACGCATCCCATGCCTGGATTTCCGCATATAGTCGTGACGAAGGATGGCTTGATATGGACCCCACCAATAATGTTGCTCCCACCGATGGCCATGTCACTCTGGCTTGGGGTAGAGACTATGGCGACGTCAGTCCTCTGCGGGGCCTGATCTTGGGCGGAGGTGGAAACGCTCTTCACGTCGAGGTTGATATCGAACCGCTTGATGTCTGGCCAAGTTGCGATCGGTCTGACGTCTGATTAGAAAGTCTGATTTTATGATTCGTTCGTAAAAGGGACTCAATCGGAACTGTAAAAACGACGTAGGATGACAGGGGATCTAATACAACATCTCTGATTACATGCGGAACGCGCCATCAGCACGGTCAAAGCCAGCCGCAGAACATCAAGACATCTCGCGAATCTATGGAGAGATACTGTGCAGCGTGACTATGCAATTGACGTAAACCCGATTTTGACGGATGCCAAGTATCCAGCCGTAACATTTGTCACCACTGACAGAACCACGGCGGAATCAGTCATCGTTGGTGGCGGAAAGATAACTGACCGTGCTCTTCGCTACTCCTTGAGACTTGAAAAGTTACTTCGCACAGACCAGCTTGAGCAGATCGAACAACATCTCGATCAAAAAATTCCGTTCACGATATTTCTCACCATTGAAGAAGAAAAGATGAAGGAGGCTAGACTCATCGACTGAATCGCCGGAGCGTTTTATCCTCAAGGCGGCTGCGACACTTGCAATGCGCGCATCGGTAGGATTGCCGGGAAGCAATTCGGGCCACCACGGCCTTAAATTTGCCGCTCACTACAGTGAGACCTCTGCGCAGATGACTTCCACAAAACAGAAGACGCTATCTGCTCGGCGTCCGAGCAAATAGCGCCTTAAACTAGTTACTAGCTGATTTATTTACCTTTAGAAGCATTCCCAGGCGACTTAGACTGAAGCGTCGCAAGCAAATCTGCCGCGACCGGGGGTGCAGGTACGGCGCCGGAAAAGATCTCCGTACCACTTACCTTCTTCCCATACAGCTTCTCGTTTGCTCCGCCGTCTGGCGCAAGTGTCGACCCGGAGAGCGAGACACCGCCAAACACTCCGTGCGCGCGCGAGTAAGAGAGCATCTCCGCGCTCATCGCAGCGTTCGTAGAAGCTTCGGCCGATCGTCCCACTGGACCCGCCGCGATTGATGCATCGCCGCCCAGCTTTGCCTTGCCCTTCAGCAGGGCACGCGCACCTTTGTCGTTCATTACCAGGATGACGTAGTCCGTCGCCTCTCCACCGGCCTGCAGTCCGAAGCTGCCGCCGCTGGACTGCATCAGGATCGGAGCGCTCCACGGGCCATCGAACTTCTCTCCCGATCGGCAGCTCATGATTCCGCGTCCGTACTGCGCACCCACAATGAAGCCGGCCTTCTTAACCGATGGCAAAATGATGATGCATTCCGACTTGTTCAGTACGCTATGCGGGATGCCACTCGGGCTGTTAATCAGTTCCGTCAGTACTTCACCAGATGCCTTTACTCGAGCCTGTTCGGTGGAGTCGTCCGCCGCCCTGGCCACCAAAGGCGTCAGTACAAACATCGCTGCAGTGGTTAAAGCGACAATCCGCGAAGTTCTAAGCTGAAAGCAATTCTCGTGTCGAGCCATTGATAGATCTCCTCGTTCCTTAGGTGTAGCTGCCCGGCGGAAGCATAACGCTTTGTCGGCAGGAATGCTAACGCAGTCTCTGACGCAACCGATTGGGCTTGGTGCGCCGTTACGAGCAACGATCATACACATGTTCTTTCTTGCGGCAAATGAACGCTGCTTTATGCGGCTGGAGCTTCATAATACGCTTTTCAGGTCAGGCACCTGGGTCCGACCTCACGTCATCTCCAGTTGACATCTTCCACCTGTCGCGCAGTATGCTTTCTCCTGCGCTCTAGGCACAGCTTGAAAATGCATGGCTCAATGGCAACGAGGATAGCCGATGAAGCATCAAAGAACGTCGATAAGCCTCGATAGAATAGTCGGTTACACCAGGACACCACACTGATTCGTTTTTCTCGACTTACCAGGTCATCTTTCGCGAAAAAGCGTTGTGCCGCCGGACTTAGGCAATAAGGGATAACACTTTTTCATGAGGAGTAACCTGTGCACCGAATCATACGTAGTTCGACTGCCCCCCTCACCGCGTTCCTGCTCGTTCTTACCGTGACCGCGGACGGCTGCAAAGGTTCATCTGCTCCGGCAAACCCTCCGGCCTCTGCTGCTCAACAGCCGGTTGCTGCCCCGGCTGCCGCTCCCTCTGGCGCCGAACAAATGAGCGTGGATGATCTGGTTGCGCCCATCGCTCTGTATCCCGACCAATTGCTTGGCCAGTTATTGATCGCCGCAGTCAACTCACAAGAGGTCCTCGACCTCGGCAACTGGCTCATCGAAAATCAAAGCATTAAGACCGATGCTGCTCCTGCCGCAGCTAAGACCGCCGGCTTCAGCACGAGCGCACAATATCTGGCTGCCTTTCCTCAGGTCGTCGACAACATGTGCCAGAACCTGGACTGGACGAAGGCCCTTGGTGAGGCCTTCAAAGCCGACCAGAAGAGCGTCATGGACGCCATTCAGCGCAAACGCATGCAGGCGAAGCAGCAGGGCAATCTGCAATCAAGCCCGCAGATGACGGTCGATACCAAGACAGACAACGGACAGCAGGTAGTCGAGATCAAGCCGGCCGACCCACAGGTTGTCTATGTCCCGCAATACAACACCACAACGATCTACACACAACCCGCTCCTGCTCCGACCACCACCGTCGTTGAAGAGAAATCCGGTGTCAGCACAGGAGCGGCAGTCGGCATGAGTCTGCTCTCTTTCGGTGTAGGAATGGCGGTAGGCGCGGCAATCAGCAACAACAATAACTACTATCCGTATCCCGCTTGGGGAGGCGGCGGCATGTACTACGGCGGACGCCCATACTATCCGCCACCTTATCGTCCTCCCGTTTATGCCGGCTATCACCCGGCATATGGGTACCACCCTCCATCGAACTACCACTGGAACAACTACAACAGGAACGTCAACGTAAACGTCAACAACAACAACTACTACAACAAATTCAACAACAACACTCGCGTGGCGAACAATCGCGTCAACAATAACAGCGGTTATCTCGGCGCGAACAACAACAACCGCCCAGGTGTGAACAATAATCGTCCGGGCGTGAACAATCAGCCAGGCGGTCGCGGATCATCAGGCTATCTTGGAGCTCACCCGCAGACCGGACAGCGCCCTGGCGCCTCCATGGCAGCTGCGAATCCTTCACGACCAGGGGCTGGCGGTGGTGGCGTCCGTAACGAAGCAGTCAATCGACCAAACACTGGTGCGAGACCCGGCGGTGCTGGCGGACTCGGCGCCTCGCCGGGCGGTGGAGGCAACTTCGGCGCGAACAGGCCAACCGCTTCACCCGCAGTCGCCGACAGAGGCTTCGGAAACAACAATGCTCAAAACCGTGCCGGCGCTCAGAATCGCGCCGTCGCGGAGAATCGTTCAGGCGGTGGAGCATTCGGTGGCGGCAATAGCGGAGGCGCCGACAGGGCGGCCAGTAACCGCGGCCATGCCAGCATGGGTGCCCAGCCCAGCCAGCACGGTGGTTTCGGCGGAGGGGGCGGCGGAGGCCACGCGGGTGGAGGCGGGGGAGCCCACGCCGGCGGAGGACGCCATCGCTAGTTCCGAACGCATCGCCAAAGCCAGTTGCTTCTTAGGAGACGCAATAATGATTAGCGCAAGAGTTCGTGCTGAGGCTTTCACCAGGGCGGTCTTTTATATCGCCATCACAACACTCTCCGCCACAGGCGTGCAGGCTCAGACCGCGGGTCAAAAGACCTTCGCATCGTCGAAGGACGCGGTCGCGGGATTTATTCAGGCGGTGCGCTCCAGTGATTCAACTGCATTGCAGAGTATCCTCGGCGCTGGAAGCGAAGCCATCATCTCCTCCGGAGATAGCGTTGCAGACAAGTCTGCTCGCGACACATTCCTCGCCAAGTATGACGCGAAGCACTCGCTCGTCTCATCGGAACCAAATCAGATGACGCTCGACGTAGGCGCTGACGATTGGCCACTGCCGATTCCGCTCGTCAATAACGGCGGCAAATGGTACTTCGACGGTGCAGCCGGCAAGCAGGAGATCGTCTACCGCCGCATCGGCAATAACGAACTCTCTGCGATTCAAGTTTGCAATGGGGTCGTCGCCGCTCAACACGACTATGCGCAGGGCTCCCACGATGGAGTTCCGGCAGGAGCATATGCTCAGCACGTCATGAGTCAGCCCGGAAAGCAGGACGGTCTCTATTGGGAGACGAAAGCAGGAGAGCCTACCAGCCCGGCCGGAGATATGCTCGCCCAGGCCAGCAAGGAAGGCTACGACACCTCTGGCAGACAAACGCCCTATCACGGCTACTACTACCGTATGATTCGAAACCCCGGCGGCTTCGCGTTCATCGCCTACCCGGCCGAGTATCGGTCCAGTGGAGTCATGACCTTTGTTGTCACTCAGGATGGAGTTGTGCTTGAAAAGGACCTTGGCCCACAGACCACCGAGATCGTACCTCGCATCGGTACATACCAGGTCGACGACACATGGAAGAAGGCCGAGTAGCGCAGAGGCCTGTGGGAAGATTCCAAACTAGATTTTGCCGCAACCAGCCTTGTATACCCGCGGCTTCTTCCACTCTTCATCCGTCGCGAAGATGACGCAGCTTCTGCCCGTCTCCGTATCGAGGCGCCAGGTAATATTCCCCTGTCGATAAAGCTGATACCGGCCGGATCCCGCAAACGTCATCCCGTTGGGCGGATTTGGGCTGATCGTATCGCTGGCAGGCACCGTCCCTGGAGCCGCTTGCTGGCTCTGGGTTACCTGACCAGAAGGCGCCACCGCCCCAGCAGCAGCTGTTGTTACTGGAGCTGGAGGTGCAGTATTCGCCGCCGGAGTCGTGGCAGGATAGACAATTGTTTCCGGCTCCTGGGATTGAGAGGATTGCGCCACCGGCTTCATCTTCAGCCGATCTGCCGTGGAGGAGTCATTGGAAAAGACCTGACCTGAAGCGCCGGCACGGCGCGCGTCGTACGAGCTGTACCCGGCGTAAGCCAGCAGCGCCACGACCACCAGCAGCACGATTACCAGGACCCGTCTTCCCATACTCCCTTTCTGCCCAATGCGTTCCTGTATATAGGATGCCGCACATAGACCCGCCTACATCATAAACCTCGCTCTCGCAATGGAATAGCCGAATCCCTGCGTAGCTGTCGATGCTAGGCACCATCATCCCCCCTCAAGCCGTCCGAGGGCGAAGGAAATGTGCTTCGGCTACCGTTACTATCTCGTTACCATCTCGCCGTTCAGGAGTATCATCGAAGAGTGCCGAAATATTCCATCGTCGTTCCGTTCCACAACGAAGAAGAAAACGTCACCACCCTCTACGACCGCCTCAAGGCCGTAATGGAGCAGGTCGGCGAAACCTTCGAACTGGTCTTCGTCGACGATGGTTCGCGCGACCGCACCTATCGCCTGCTCGAAGAGATCGCCGCGGTCGACTCGCGCGTCCTCGTCATCAAGCTGCGCCGCAACTTCGGTCAGACCTCCGCCCTCGCCGCCGGCTTCGATCACGCCCAAGGCGACTTCATCCTCGCCATGGACGGCGATCTCCAGCACGATCCCGACGAGATCCCCAACTTCCTCGCCAAGCTCGAAGAGGGCTACGACGTCGTCAGCGGCTGGCGCGCACATCGTGGCGACAACTTCCTCCTCCGCCGCATTCCCTCGCGCACCGCCAACTGGCTCATGGCTTCCTCAGCGGCGTCGACATCCACGACTTCGGCACCACCTTCAAGGCCTACCGCCGCGAGGTCATCCAGAACATTCCGCTCTACGGCGAGATGCACCGCTTCATCCCCGCCCTCGCCTCCTGGTACGGCGCCAGCATCTGCGAGATTCCCATCTCCAACCCGGCCCGCGCAGCCGGCAAGAGCCACTACGGCATCTCTCGCACCTTCCGCGTCTTCTTCGACCTGCTCACCATCCGCTTCCTGCTCCGATACATGACCCGCCCGCTGCACTTCTTCGGCACCATCGGCGCGCTTGGTGTCGTCACCGGTTCGGGCTTGCCGCGTGGCTGCTCATCCTCAAGATCCTGACCGGCCAGCACGTCATGGACCTGCACGGCCCGCTCTTCGTCATCGCCGGCGTCCTGATCCTCGCCGGCATCCAGATGATGGGCATCGGCCTGCTCGGCGAGCTTCAGGTCCGCCACTTCTACACCGCCTCCCACCGCGCACCCTACGCGGTCGACCGGATCCTGCGCCTGCGCTCCGAAGAGAGCCTGCTGCACTAAGTTCGCTTGACCGCTCCCAGATCTGAAGACTGCACTAAGGCACAACGAATGCCAGGCTGATTCCGGACGGACCTCAGACAATTCCGGTCCGCTTCGAAGTTGATCGATCAGCTTTTCAAACGGGAGACTCCATGTCCGCACACTATGAACTAAAACCGGCTAAGAACGATCAGTTCATGTTCAATCTCAAGGCCGCCAATGGCGAGATTATCCTGACGAGCGAAACCTACACCACAAAGGCTGCCGCGCTCAACGGCATCGAGTCCGTCAAAAAGAACTCCGCCCTCGAAGAGCAGTACGATCGCAAAAAGTCAGCATCGTCTGCTCAGCCTTACTTCCTCCTCAAAGCCAAAAACAACGAGGTGATCGGTCGAAGCGAGACATACTCCTCAGAGGGCGCTATGGAGAAGGGAATCGAGTCCGTTAAGAAAAACGGTCCCGTCGCCAGCGTTAACGACATCACCTAGCCGCATGGCTATTCAACCCTGATCCCCACAAATCTCCCGCGACTGGAAGGTCGCTCTTAGTGCGTCTTGTAATGAGCGACTGCTATCCTTCCGAGACCAAT
>CAWCOK010000012.1:0-484173 GCA_963797135.1 uncultured Acidobacteriaceae bacterium
TAGCAAAGAGACGCCTCAAGAGCCTCAGTTGAGAGTCGATTCCTGTCGACAGTGATGATTCTATGATTCCCCAAGCGCCTTGCGCGCTTGGGCAAAACTTCTTTCGATTTCTGCTGACATTGTAGGCACAGAGAGAGTATCAAATGCCCACTGACGCGGACTAACGGGACCCTCATCGTGTTGGACTTGTATAAGGAAGCAAACCTCACTTGGTAATGGATGATTGTCTCTAGATTCTCTCTATGATATTGGCTGTTCTTTTCCCTATATAAATGCCCACACAAAATGATCTAACCATTGCCCTTTTGCATCTAATTAAAATCCGCGTACTTCAAACGAGGAAATAAGTGAGGTTTGATTAAGGTTTGACCATTGATTCATGACTATAGTAAAACAACCAATCATCCTTTATCACTTGGTGTAATATATCGAGCCACCATTTGAACAAGTTGTTGCCTTGTTTGCGACTACGATATCGAATCAAAAAACCTCCGGTGTACGCAGTAAACTCGTCGATAGGCGTGTCCTCCAACCCTTGGATATATATATATAACAAGAATCTATTAACGACCGAGAATTAAGAAAAGGCGCCTCTGGTGGAGTTACAGGGCAATTCTCTTCCCAACACTTCTTGCTTGTTGTGAGCATTTGGTCGATAGAGGGCTCCGCGCGTCTTCGCTCATAAGTGCATAAACCACTGCTTTTTGAGGATTTAAGAGAGTTACCGCGGTACAAATCTCATGGTTATCGTCCGTGAGTCGAATTCTACTTTGTGAGCTTCTGCCAGGCATTCTAGTAACTAATTAGCGGGGGGGTAACACGCGGTCGGTGACGATTCTGGCGTCGTCGATTCGCTTGCAAAGGCTCCTGCGCCTGCGCCTCTTATTCCGCCTCAAGTCGAGTCTTTGTTCTCTCAGTGATATTCATGAGGTAATCGATCATTGGGAGAGCCTCTCAAATAACTTCAAGAGTGCCAATCTCTGCGTGACCCTCTAGCCTTTTTGTGATATAAAAGGTTCTAATGCGTTAGAAACCGCGTTCAAAACGTTCCAATCCTCCTCCGATAACTGGTCATTCGACAGCAAACGTTGGAAGTCGATGAAAAAGAGCTGAATCGCGCGCTTCACTTTGAGACCTCGCATATCCGCAGAGCAAGTGGAATTCCAAGAGTCTCATTTAGTCTCGATTAACTCACAATGGCGTCAATTATGGTGTCTATATTTACCAACAAATGAACCCTCACAGGCATAACTGCGATCGAAAGCCCTCCTCTTTACGCCAAGAAATGTCTGCCCGCCCATGCCGAAAAACCATCCGTGGCGGATAAGGCGACAGGTACATCGACTTAATAGGAAATATCAATGCTTCTCGATATACTCGTGGCTCCAGTTGAGTCGCCTGCTGGCCGAGCTTTGTGACTGTGGTTTTGTGGCTGCGGATCCTTTTACCCTTCCTGATGGGAAGCGCGACCGGGGCGGTGCTCGTTCGCCGGAGGAGCCTTGAGGAACGAGCTGGACAGCGGACTTCACGAATGTAGGCGGCCACGTTTAAGCAACAGCGTTGCTCTTGTTTTCGCAGGGCAGTGACACCGCCTCGCGCACGTGCAAACTCGATTCCTCGCAGCAATTTGCTCAACTCAACCTCAGCTCCATACCGCTTCCACCGTTCTTGTGCATTGAAAACGCTACCCAGACTCGAGGAGACACAATTGCTACGCTTGGCTATTCGAACTACAATGAAGGCTGGCAGGCTTGCGATGGACGCGGCAATGCAAGGGTAAGCCCGTTTCGCACACAACAGCATCATTTGGCGTTGATTAGGATCTCCTAGATTGTACGAAAATGGCACCTATTCAGATCTTACGGTCGTGTGCGGCTCCAGACAGTTTTAATGTACACAAAGCTATTGTTTGCATGAAAAGTCCATATTTCGCACGAGCTTGCCAAGAAGGGACATGGAAGGTCCGTAAGTTTTGCTCTGGTGGCACGTCCGCGGAGCATTTCCATGGGCTACTAATCGCTATTACAGGAGGGTATTGAGGATGTGATTTCTCTTGAAACGTATGACGAGAGCAGCGAATCTGAAGAAGTCGAGAAAGATGATCCGCGAGGTGTCAAGCACATATTCGATTTCTTATACCTCACGCCCGTCCCCCTCCGCTCATCTCTCCATCATCTCTACAATGATGCCACGACGGCGGGCAGAAGCTCATTCTCGTTGAAGTCCCAGATGGTGCTCGAGCTGCCCGAGCTCCAAGAATGGCCCGTCCAATACGTGTTCCTGGGCCCCTGGAGCGCCGTGAGCCGCTTGTAGAAGCCCGACTTAATGGCCGAGACCGGCACGGTCAACAGGTAGGGCGAGTGGTCGTTGAACGCGTTCAGCGTCGCTGCCGGGTTCGATTCGGGGAGACTCAGACCGACCTTGGCGTTGTTGACGGATGCGACGATGTCGGCCTTGACGGCGTCGTCGGTCATGTAGTACGGGCTCGAGTACTGCAATGCGTAGTAGTCCTCGACCCCCATGCTCTGAAAGAAATAGACACCGGGCAGGCGGGGAACGCCACCGTAGCCGGAGCGGTCGTAGTTGAGGACGGAGGTGCTGGCCGGGAAACCGGTCTTGGACACGACGGCGTTGTAGTAGTAGCTGTTGTTGAACTGGCTGAACAGGCCCCTCTCCTCGGGAGTCATGTCCAAGAACGGAAGCAGCGGCACCTTCGGGGGCACGGTGATGATGATCTTCTTGGCGCGGATGGACTTGGTCACGCCGCCGGTCTTCAAGAGGACCTCGATGCAATTGTCCCGACGGGTAATCTTTGTGACGTGGGCGCTCAGGATGGCGTTTCCACCTAGGTAGCTGAGAGCCGCATCCCACAACGCCTGCGTGTCTCCGTTGGGGTTCTCGACCTTCAATTTCTGCAGTCGAGCACGCACTTGCATGGGATTGAACAACTTCATGATGTACAGCGTCGGCTGGTCCAGATAGTTGCCCGAGCCTTGGAACTGCAAGAATCCGTCGTACGCCATCTCTTTCAGGCCGTACTTTTGCAAGAACGAACCCCATGGCATGAGGAGATCTTCCGGAACGGGGTCGGGGAGATGGTATCCGAGGAAGAGGTCGGGGTACTTGTCCAATTGCGTTTGGTACTTTTGCAGCTCTATGGCTTCCTCGGTGCCGTTGATGGCGGGCCAGGCGGGACCAGAAGATCGGTGTCTGAAGTCCGCGGTGACGGCCGTGCCCAAGCCGGCCGCGGCCGCGAGTGGAACGTTGAGGGAGCCGAAAAAGTCGCGAACTTCGGAGGTATTCACGAAACCGTGGACTCCGTAATCGAATGTCTTCCCCGTGGCGGAGTCGACATACGTGTTGGTGTGTCCGCCGAGACGGTTCTCTTTCTCGACCAGAGCCACGCTCTTGCCCATCTGCTGCAGTCTGACTGCACAGTACGAGCCGCTCGAGCCACCGCCGATGATGACGACGTCACGATCCATGTTCTCAACGGCCGATGAGCCAGGCAGGAGGCTCAAGAGGCCGACCGCAGTCAGCGCGAGCTTCTTGACCACGGCCATTGCAGAAGGATTCGTACCCTGTCGGTAGTGCCAAAGCAGATGTGAATTGCTGGGGACACGGCTCGAGAAGAAGCGTGACAGATGACGAGTGATATAGTCCTGCCCGACCTACAACATACCTAACGCAGGCTAGACGACGTTTGGCCTCGTGTAAGCCCGAGCGCCCAATGTATGGAAGGTCGACTAATTTGGAGCCCATGGATCTTGGGCCGCGAAAGCACGAGCTGGCGATGCCGCTGCATTTTGCCCGATTCGTTTGCTCAGCTGATGATCGTTCGAGACGATTCTGGTTCAATGCGCGAGATGCGACTCATTAGGTTCGCGCGATATGTCCGAGCTAACTCTAGAGCGTTGGGCTGGTACTTTTGTCTTGGCAGTCGTTAATACAGTTCACCGGACTCGTCTCAAATCTTGGCCGGAAATTATAGACGTCTTGGGAAGCCAGCTCCGCGGTGAAGATCCTATCCGCCTGTCTTCCATTTCTTGTTGCGCAACTAGTTGCTGAATAGCTGATCGCAACACTATAGGTGATTCATTTAATGTACTTGTGCGCCTGAAGACGCTGCTGGTTTCCTTTCCCAAATCATACCATACCACTCCACCAAAGGTATTGGCGCACTTGCTGACCACCACGCCTCCTAATCGAATATCATCGCCCTCCTTTTCTTCATCGGTTGGCACATTTATCTCCAGGACTGGTAAAAGTTATAGTCTGTAGTTGAGCTCTAGAGCAGACTAATAACAATATTACGATCACTACGACTCTTGCCGCGCCTGAATTGAAGCTTAGGTCCAAATTCCGGTCGATCATTAAGTCGCCAAGCCAGTTGGCAATTCTGTGATTATTGGAGGACATGAGCATTGCAATGACAGCCGGGGGGGGCTCGTCAGACTATATAGTTCTACTTAGTGCCTAGTTACTAGCGTCGGATAGCTCATCGAGGTCCCTTCGAAGCTATCCCGAAAGGGGCCCTTGGCACCAGGACGGCAAGGTCTTTACAACCCTTGGCGCCCTGATAATCACAATTCAAGTCTAGTATCCCGCAAAATATTACAACCACACCAAAATTCATGCTTCACCAATCTTCCTGGTTTCACGGTACCTCCATTTCTACAATAATTTCTATTAACGAGCAAAAACTACCCTAATTCGACCTTAGCCCGAGTAAACAATGTCCGAAGAACAGCGAACCCTGCAGCTGAAGCTGACTATCACACCAAAGACCGCATCGCTACTTATAAGACTTGGGTATCACGATTATCGAGATCTGAAAGATACCTCACCTAACCATATTGCAACTCAGCTGCAGGGTCTTCCAGGTATAACAAAGAGTATGGCAGATGGCTATCGGCGCGCTGCACGGCGTATGGTCTGGCTCGCGACTCAAGACAACCCGGAGGAACATATGAAAGTGTGTTCAGACTGGACAAACAAAGCTCTCAGAGCGCGGGATATTTGGCGAGACGATTTCGATGACCTAACTGGGACTATGATCAACGAACTGATAGTACAGAGTTTATGATCGTGCCTCGAGCTCACTTTTTGATTCATTTTCAGGTACATCCGCGTGATGACTTTTGATAAGGGCCTAATGAGAAGCCCGTATTTGAAAAGTGAGATCCAAATGCGTCTCACAACCCGTTAGTGCGCGGGCCCTAGCTTCTTGAAGGATCGCTGCCTGCTCGTATCACGTGCTCGGCGCCAAAATTGGCGAAGGCTCGACATCTGGTGCAAATGGCTGTTAGGCCTCGGACCCGGGCCCAGCCTCTGTATACTTCTGTCCAGGAAGGTTGGTCAATTATGATGTACAGTAGCAAATAGTTTCTCAGTGATGCCTTACGGTATCGAAAATTTGTTATTACGGCCGCAGGAGGACTTTGATGCCTCTCAACGCCTGCAAAAGATGAGCTGATAGAGCTCAAGGAATACGACGAGTTTTGTGATTCTAGCTACATTCGTTGGGTTCAAATGACGAATAAAGGCGACTTCCTCGATGCAGCTTTCCAGGACTTTGAGTTTTCTTCTCAGAACACGGGTGTGCAAACAGGGACCGTTGCCGGTCTAACCGGCGGTTCTCGCACATCCACTTCATCAATCTTCAGCTTTCTGCGTCCCAGAAAGAGGTAACATCGACAAGATAATATCCTGACAGCTTCGTCCCGCAACCCCCATTCAGAAGGCATTTTACGAGCAAGCTGACTAGTGTAGTGACGGAGTCCGAAGCCCGGTCTGAGCAATATCTCCAGTTCAAGGACATCAGCGAGAACCGACGGAGGAAACAAGAGGCAGAGAGGATCGCCGGGCTGCCGCCTGACTTGCAGCTTGCCGCCAAAGTCGTAGAAGATGACTTGAGAAGCCGATACGATCGGGGTCGTGCCGATTTCGCCGCGAGGCACTCTGCCGCAGTCGCGTTGGCGACCTCGAACTCAAACTCTCCGAGCACCTGTCTCCAGCCCTGCCTCAACGAGAAGTTCAAGTTCTTGATCTCACCGTTGGATAACGCCCCTTGGGCATTTGACTGCAAAGTGAGCCTCTTGCAAGTGGTGGCAATGTCTGTTTTACTTTTTATCTGGAGAACTGATATTGGATCTATGAAAATGGAGATGCTTTTTGTCCAGAGGACTAGTTTTTGGATACTCGCAAACCACCATTGTTTTGGGTAGATCTATGTCCTTTGTCTATTCTTCCACACGAGTTCACTGCGGCGCACATTCGTGTGCGCGCTCTCAAGGATAAATACCGTTTACACCTTGCCGGTGATTTAATCAGGTCTCCTGTTTTTCTTGACTTTCCCCCGTCGTAGACAGTCTCCAGGTACAGAAATATCTCACGGAATTTAGTCCTGGCGCCATCGTCTTCGAGCTTAGGTTTCAATGTAGACATTTAGAAAGGGATGAGATTTGGGTTTTCCGCGCTAAGAATATGTTAGACTATCTGACACTCCAGGGTGGCGATTCCACATTGCCAGATCGAGTGCCGTCCGGATTTTATGATCTTTTCAGTCTTGGATCGGCACCCTTCTCAAACACGCATTACTCTAGAAGCCCGTAACATGTAACGGCCCAGCTTGGCAACGGCCCATTCAGTGGATGTTGCTGACCCTCGTAGCCACACAGGATGGAGAACAGGGTGAGAACAGCTTGACAGCGTCAGGACGGTTGAATTCAGTCTGCCTGGACGCAACGGAAAGAGCGGCAGAGTTCTTCCCACTCTAGTTGCTGAGATTCTAAGCCAGCTGTCTGAGTCCTGTCAGGAGAAATTTACGGGCCAGCCAGACCCCGACTTCAACACCGATCATTCGACCTTGTGCCATCAATGAGTTCTATATTCCAAAACCTGATAGCACTTCGCGATTGCCATCTCGTACTCAGAAGCGTAGTGGGTTGAGTGGGTCTTGAAGAGCCCGGAGTTTGAAGATATTGTCAATAGTTTAATGCAAACGCAATCGCCCGTCTCTCAACATAAAAATATCTCACAGTGTAGAAGTCGCTATGGATTCACATATTTCCCCAAGTCCAGATAGGACGCGAAAAGAAAGGCGACTCCTTCCTAATATCATCTATGGCAGGTAAGCGAAGCCCACTATTCATCAGTCTGTACTAATTTTCTGGTCAACTCAAGATGAGCATCTTCTGCCTACGAAACTGAGATATTCTCCAGCCTCCCCTGCCCAAATACTATTTGGACCACAATCGCATAATCACAACTGCACCTGGCAAGACCTTTCTCATCTCAATGCCTTCTCAAACTCCCACCTCTTGGATAGTTCAACATCCATCAGCGCGACTCCAGGCGAGTCCATTCCTTGAGATGCCTCAGAACTTGGTGGGTGTGACTGACTCTTCCACAGGTGGCGTTTTTGCCCCTTCATCTGGTTGGTTTCTTTTCCTGTTGTGCATTAGCATGCTAAGTCTGCGCAATCACATCGAAACTGCTCTCACCTGCGACGCTCTCGTTTAGCAAGCTCTCTCACTAGTAAAGTAGTAATGACAGCCGCCACAGAAAAGCATGAAGCGGTGATGAAGCCCTTGTGGTATCTCGGTCCGTCAACTTGCTTCCAAATGATTAGTATAAGCCAGATTCCCACGACGTAGGCGCTAGAGGCCATTGCAGCCACAACAATGGATCGCTCCTCCTCGTCATCGGCAACGATCTCATTACCCCAGCTGAAAAACGTCAGGTCACTGTTTATGGTAAAATTCTGCAAAATAGGGCAAACTTACGCCAACGATATCGGGCTAATTGAATTCACTTGTCCTCCAATGATATAACAGGCCCAGCGCCAGCCTTCAGGTATATTCCACACTGCAAGAGAAGTCCAAACGATAAAATTTACCAACTATGATGCGGCCAGGTTAGCAATTTGTTAATAGCGACGTTGGAGCAATCATAACTTCTGAAACTCACCGCTGCAAATATAAGTACTGGCCATCTTCGTCCTCTCAATACACCATCTGAAACCCAGGCATAGACAAGCGTGCTGACAATCGACATACCGGAAGTTGCTGTAGGATAATTATTGATTTGAGCGACTGTGTACTTCCTGGTGGACTTGAGATAAATGGCGAAGATGGGCTGAGCATTTCCTGCGGCTGCAGCGCCGCAAAATCTAAGCAGCTTAGATGAGTAACAGCTCAAAACAGGAAAATGGGAAGACTAACAGAAACACAAGAGGCAGTAGGTATATGTGCCATGACTTTAATATCTTCGCGACCTTTGCCTTTGTGTATGGTTTGCTTTGTGGTCGCCCCGTAAGTCTAGTCTGTGCAATCAACTTATCCTAATAGAGCGGGTTAGAGTAACATTTGCTTGATAAGTAACCGAATCAACCTACATTTTCATTGATGTAGAAGACTCGACTATTGCTTGGGAGATCAGGGTATAAGAAGAATCCTGCAAATGCAATTGGGAGCGATATAACGCCGTCAAGGATGAACAACCTGCGAATTCTAGATTAGCATCTCACCCTGTGAAGTGAGTTAAGTAATACGTGCGAGCCAACTTACCATTGCCAGCCTTTCAGACCGTGTCTTCCATCAATACTACTCAGCGCAGCCATGAGATATCCCGAAAACATGCCTGCAATCGACTAGAAACGGCAAAGATTGAGATTCTCTTGCCGAGTTCATCCTTGCGATCTGGCGGGCACCTTAATTAGCACGTGATGTTGGGAAAGCGAGCTCTAGAAGGCTAATCCTCTACCATAGGGCACTTACACCAAGATCCGAGAAGAAATACGATACCGGGATAGAAGCCGCTTTCTGCTAGACCTGTTGAGTAAATCAGGACACGATATTCTTGAGTATCAGCCATCTAACTCGAAGTAAGGTTCACTCACCAACAAAAAACCGTATGGTATATAGGTGGCCCGGTGTGGTACATTTGGACAGAAGCATTGTGAGCACCGACCAAATGATCTGAGAGAGATCAGCCCAATTGCCAGGAACTCATCACAGTGCCATTTCTCACCTCGAGTGTAGGGAGCCAGATCGATGGTCGCACCCGCGTTATGACGATATTGCTTGGAATTTGTCCAACGATATACCCAGCTGTCCATGCAGTCACCGCATAGTTCAGCTCATTTCCGTACATATGCAGATCTTCTTTCCTTTTTTCCACAGCCACCATCAGTAGGTGCAATTCTTAGTTAAAAGGATAGTAGTTTGGCCACTTACAATCCAGATACAAAGGCATTGAGAGAGGTTTGATTGATCGAGGTACTTTATGAAGTAGCCTATTCCAAAATGGTTAGGTTCATATGCCCACGAGGAATTGCCCAAGTAATTGGGGAAATATGCAGCGTACCAAGACAAGCAATGGTCAAAAACCCTCGTCAAGTTTGAACAGGAACTTTCTCTCCTCAGGAGACTTATCGAGGGTATCCCATATCAAATTCAGGGGTCTTGAGTTTGGCTTCTTCTTCTCATTAGAAGCGTGATCGCTCGGGAGAGCCTCCGATGACGACTGATGGATTTCAGACATTATGGTACAATATATCGTGGCTATCTAATGGGCCAAAATCACCGGCTTCCTTGTGTTTAAATCCTTGCTGTCAAAGTCGTATTTGATGTCGGTGTCTCATGGTCTTATACTCGCATAAGTTACGGATCACGTTTTGCGCCTTGGTATTGATATGTATCCCAACAATCTCGACCATAGAGAGCCATGTAGTATGCGAAAACGTGGCTTGTTGACGTGATCTCAAGCCATTTCTCGTTCGATATATCAGCCCGACCAAGTATGTTCCGAAGCGGTTCAATCACTAGCGGCTGTGGTGGTTCAGCATCGGAATCCGATCACAAACGCCGACCCGCCGAGAAGAGACTCAGCAGCACACGAAGATGAATCTCGACCAGATCTATATTCGGCGAAGTGGAGAGCGCATCTCCTTGTTCCCGAACACTCAATACGCAAGAGAATGGGAAGTCTTCCAAACTTCATCCAGAAATCAACCAAAGATTGCATAGTGTTGTGGAGGGTAAGACTCAGCCACGAAATATAAACAAGGGCACGACCATAAACTGAGTTCTGACGCAGACACAATAGATTACAGTCATAGTGTGTTTGCGTTGGTAACCATTCTTTTTAGCTGTCCTCACAAATCTAAACATGGACGTCACAGCCTTGCAAACTCAAGCAAGCGCTCGTGGCTCGGCCGCTGGATTTGTAGACTCATTTCTCGATACAGCAGCTCTACCAGGAATCGAGCGCGAAAAAGCAAAGATCTTCACTCCTTTGCGTGTGGGAAACTTGAGCTTGCAACATCGAGTCGTTCATCCTGCCATGGGTCGCTCTCGGTCTGTTCATGGAGCGGAAAGCCCTTTGGCAGCCGAATACTTTGCACAAAGGACCACTCCTGGAAGTTTGATAATATCCCAGGCCACGGGAGTCTCAGCGGAATCTGTCGCATGGCCTTGGGCAGCGAGTCTGCACAATTCTGCTCAACAGTCCGCGCTCTCACACGTCATTCAGGCTGTTCATGGAAAGGGAGGATATTGGTTTCAGCAACTCTTTCATGTTGGCCAACGTACGACTCCTGCTCTTGTAAAACGAGCCCGAGATCAAGCCGGCTTCTATGACCCACCGTCATACGGATATCGCCCAATATCATCCTCAAGCGTATCCGAGTCTGGTTTCAACACTCATTCCGGAGAAAACGCAGGCATCCCCCACGCTCTGACCATTGAAGAGATTCACTGTCTTAAGGACGATTTCAAAAATGCTGCCCGAAGAGCAGTAGATGCCGGCGCGGATGGTATTGAGGTAGGGTGGCCACAATCACGTTGTACACTCATTTGGTGATTTCACTGACTTGAATGGGTCAGGTCCTAGCAGGTAACGGCTGGTTAATTGATCAATTTCTACACGATAACATCAATACACGTACCGACGAATATGGCGGAAATGTTGAAAATAGATCTCGACTTGCGCTTGAAGTGGTGGAAGCCGTTGCGGAGATTGTTGGCTATCAGCGGATTGGAATCCGTCTCAGTCCATTCTCCTAGTAGGTTTGATTGTTCTTTCGAACTGTTTAGGGCATGCAGCTGAGAATTCTTTCTACACACAGCTTCCATGAGACCGACGGATCCCAACCCTTGGGCCAAATTCTCAATCTCTGTCATGAGCTAGTCCGTCGTGGTATTGCTTACCTCCATGTGGGACAGGGAAAATTCACTCGTGGTCTCAGTCTTGAACAGAATGTCCGACGTTTAGTCGCCAAAGGCATTCCTCTTGAAGACATCTCTTTGCAGCCATTCCGGCGACTGCTTTCCAGCGTCCATCCTGTTGACTCGCTCCATACGCAGACAGTTCTAATAGGGAATGGAGGATACAATGGCACGTCAGCCATTCTGTCAGTTGAAGAAGGTCTTGCCGATGGTGTATCATTTGGCAGGCGCTTCATCTCGACTCCGGATCTTGTGAAACGCTTACAACTTGGGTACTCATTGACGCCGAATAATACTGATACCTTCTACAGCCATGGTGCAGAAGGTTACACATCCTATGCCCCATACAGCTCCGAACAGGAAAGCTCCGAACAGAATTCAGTAGTATCAGATAATATTTCCGCGGACACTCTATCATCCTCAAGATCTGAGCAAGCTGGAGAACGTGTTGCAATCATTGGCGCAGGAGTGAGTGGCATTGTTTCTGCAGCAGCTTTGAATCGCATTGACGGCTTCGATGTACACATCTTTGAACGCCGAGGTGTCCCTGGTGGCATCTGGGTCTACGACGCTGTTTCAGAGTCGAAACCCCAGTTTCCTGCTGAAGACCCTCCGCCATTGACCCATCGCTGCTTCGGCCGACTGGTTCGCTCCCAGTCACTGTAACACGTCGTAGCCAACAACGTTTTCAAACGACGCCGCTATACCCTAATCTTCGAGCGAATATTCCCTACAATGTCATGGGACAGGGCAGTACATTTGAGATCAGCTCCGTTCAGGATCCCAACAACCCTTATCTGACTGGCGAGGAAATTTCGGAGGCAGTAGCTCAAAAAGCCCACCAATTTGATCATCTCATTGAGTACCATACAACAGTTGAGAATGTTGAGAAACCGGACAATGATACTTTACGACTTACACTGCGAAAATCCTTTCATAGCTCTCCGCGATGACGAAGCGGATGCCGAGCAGCCGCGGTCCCTTCGCCGCCCAGTCGCGCGACGAGCCCGAGCCGTACTCCTTGCCCGCAAGAATCGCCAGCGGCGTTCCGCGACGTCGCATACTCCACGCTCGCGTCGTAGATCGACATCGGCACGATCGTCCGGCAGCAGCCGCGTCACGCCGCCCTCGGTTCCCGGAGCGAGCTTGTTGCGCAGCCGAACATTGGCGAACGTTCCGCGCACCATCACCTCATGGTTGCCGCGACGGCTTCCATAGCGAGTTGAAGTCCGCCGGCTTCACGCCATGGTCGGTCAGGTACTTGCCCGCCGGGCCGTTCAGCTTGATCGAGCCTGCCGGCGAGATGTGGTCCGTCGTCACCGAGTCGCCCAGCACCGCGAGCACGCGCGCGCCGTGGATGTCTTCAACCGGCGCAGGCTGCTGCTTCATGCCGTCGAAGTAAGGCGCCTTGCGGATGTAGGTCGAGTCGGCCTCCCATCCATAGGTCTCGCCCGCCGGGAACTTCAGGTTCTGCCAGTTCTGGTCGCCGTCGGAGACCGTCGAGTACTCCTTGTGGAACATCTCGGAGTCGATCGAGCTTGCCACCGTCGTCCGAAACCTCCTGCCTGCGTCGGCCAGATGTCCCGCAGAAAGACCGGCTTGCCGTCCTTGTCCTTGCCCAGCGGATCGGTGTCGAAGTTATGCCCGATGTGTCCGGCCAGCGCATACGCCACCACCAGCGGAGGCGACATCAGGTAGTTCGCGCGAACCTCCGGCGAGATGCGGCCTTCGAAGTTGCGATTGCCGCGAGAGCACCGAGACCGCCACCAGCCCGTGGTCCTCAATCGACTTCGAGACATCCGTCGGCAGCGGACCCGAGTTGCCGATGCACGTCGTGCATCCGTAGCCGACAACCTGGAAGCGCAGCGCGTCGAGATACGGCATCAGCCCGGCCTTCTCGTAGTAGTCGGTCACGACGCGCGAGCCCGGAGCCAGCGAAGTCTTCACCCACGGCGGAGTCTTCAGCCCCTTCTCGACGGCCTTCTTCGCCAGCAGACCAGCAGCGAGCATCACGTAAGGATTCGACGTATTCGTGCAGCTGGTGATCGCCGCGATCACGATCGAGCCGTGATCGAGATACGGCTCCGGATCGACACCGAAGCGGCTGCGAATCGAGACCGTGCGGCGCTTCCAGCACCGGAATCCGCCGCTATCGCTCTCAAGCGTCGCCACCGGAACACTCCGGCGCAACCACCACCGGAGCAGGCGCGCCTACGCTGACTCGTCACATCGCCCGTCAGCGAAGCATGGCCGCCCTCGCCCTCCCAGCGAACCATCTGCCGCGCCGACTGCTTGTTCGCGTTCGGCCCAAGCAGCGCAGGAAGCTGCTGCCTGAAGCTCTCCGCCGCCTCCGAAAGCAGCACGCGGTCCTGCGGACGCTTCGGTCCGGCGACGCTCGGCTGCACCGTGCTCAGATCGAGCTCCATCGTCGCCGAGTACTCCGCCTCCGCCGCATCCGCCGTGTGGAACATCCCCTGCTCCTTGTAGTACGCCTCGACCAGCGCGATCTGCTCTTCCGGTGCGGCCGGTCAGCCGCAGGTAGCGCAGCGTCTCCGCATCCACCGGGAAGATGCCGCAGGTCGCGCCATACTCCGGAGCCATGTTCGCGATCGTCGCGCGATCGGCCAGCGGAAGCTCGCTGATGCCGGGGCCGTAGAACTCGACAAACTTGCCCACCACGCCGAGCTTGCGCAGCATCTCCGTCACCGTCAGCACAAGGTCGGTCGCGGTGGTGCCTTCCTTCAGCTTGCCCGTCAGCCTGAAGCCGACGACCTGCGGCACCAGCATCGAAACCGGCTGGCCCAGCATCGCGGCCTCGGCCTCAATGCCGCCGACGCCCCAGCCCAGCACGCCCAGGCCGTTGATCATCGTCGTATGCGAGTCCGTGCCGACCAGCGTGTCGGATACGGCGTCACGCGTCTTGCCACTCACGCGTCGCTCTCGCTGTCGTGAACACCACACGCGCAAGGTACTCAAGATTCACCTGGTGGCAGATGCCCATGCCCGGCGGCACAGCCGAGAAGTTGCGGAACGCCGTCTGTCCCCACTTCAGAAAGGCGTAGCGCTCGCGGTTGCGCTGAAACTCCAGCGCCGCGTTCAGGTCATAGGCGCGCTTCGTGCCGAACTCGTCCACCTGCACCGAGTGGTCGATCACCAGCTCCGCCGGCTGCAGCGGATTGATCTTCTCCGGGTCGCCGCCCAGCTTCTTCATCGCATCGCGCATCGCGGCCAGATCGACGATCGCGGGAACGCCGGTGAAGTCCTGCATCAGCACGCGCGCAGGCATGTAGGCGATCTCGCGCGAGGGCTCCGCCTTCGGGTCCCAGCTTGGCGAGGAACTTGATGTCGTCGGCGGTCACGCTCGTGCCGTCTTCATGGCGCAGCAGGTTCTCCAGCAGGATGCGCAGCGAGAAAGGAAGCCGCGAAAGGTCCACGCCTCTCGCCTTCAGCGCATCGAGGCGGAAGATCGTATAACTCTTCGCGCCCGGCTTTCAGCGTCGCTTTGCTCTTGAACGAATCAACATTGCTCTGTGTCGACATCTCTTTATTCTCCAGAAAAGGGGGAGCGCATCTTCACGCGCTGGTTGGAGGGGCCTGGGCTGCACCACAGCCGGACCGACGGGGAAAGCCTATCAAATCTCTAGAAGGGGATGCGTTGCAGGACGTTCGTTCAGCGTCCACGGTCAGGGCGGCCGTGGCGAAAGCGCTTCAGCAATGGACAACGTCCTTCCATCGCCACCAATTCTACGACTGCAAACAGCTCTCCACTCAACCTCTCGCACGGAGGTCCGTAGCTCAAAGAAATGTCCCGCCTGCGGTCCATCTCTGCATCGAGCCAGCCAGAGCAGAATTACACGCTTCGCCATGTTGAGATTCCGTTCCTCAAAAGCATCTTTAAACACTGAAATCACACCGCACTTTCTACCCAAACCCGGGCAACTTTCTCTCCAGCCTATTGGAACTTCCTTCCTATCCCCAAATCGCTACGCCACAGCAAGATAAAAACGCATCTCACTTCATGAATTGGTGTTCATAACACCAGGAGCACGACGCGCCATGAACGCACAAGACAAATACCGTAGTAGGGCCCTTCTTGAAACTTCTCCCGGCAGTTCTTCTCTCGGTCACCTTCCTCCCCATCGGCCACAGCGCAGGTACACCCAGCCAAGCGACCCCGACCACGATCCCGCCTCCGCCAACATGGCTCCAGTCGGCGGTCAACGATCCCTACGCCAGGCCGCGACCCAACCTTACTCCCGATCAACAGCAAGCCCAGCAGCAGGCCCCGCCTCCTCGCTCCTAACGTCCAGAACGAGAGCATCCAGAGCGCACAGCAGGCCCAACAGCAGGCGCGCACCGCGCAGGACAACCAGGCTCCCCCGCAAGATCAGCAATCCGACCAATATCAGGATCAGCAATACCAGCAGACAGGCCCAGCAGCCGCCCACCTACAACGACAACGGCCAGCCCGTCACCGCGCAGGAGCAGGCCGCCATGGACGAGCTCGCCGCAGACCAGCCTCCGCCGCAGCTCCCCACCTACGACCAGCCGCCCGCACCCGACCCTAACTACATGTGGACCCCCGGCTACTGGGGTTACGCTCCCGCCGGCTACTACTGGGTCCCCGGAGTCTGGGTCGCCGCTCCCTGGCCCGGAGCCCTCTGGACCCCCGGCTACTGGAGCTTCTACGGCGGACACTACCGCTTCCATCACGGCTACTGGGGCCGCTACGTCGGCTTCTACGGCGGCATCAACTACGGCTTCGGCTACACCGGTTATGGCTTACTGGGGAGGCTACTGGAGTGGCCCGCACTTCTACTACAACCGCGCCATCACTCGCGTAAACGTCACGTCGCGTCACCTACGTCTACCGCGACACCGTTGTCATCAACCGCACCTACGTCAACAACACGCGCATCGCCTACAACGGCGGCCCCCACGGCCTTCAATACCAGCCTCGCCCCGCAGAGATCGCCGCCCGCAGCCAGCCTCGTCTCGCGCCCATGAACACGCAGCTACAGGTGCGTCAGCAGGCCCAGCAGAACCGCAACCAGTTCTACTCTTCAAACAGCGGACGCCCCGCCGTCGTCGCGGCTCCGCAGCCCGTACAGGCCGATCGCAACGTCCAGCGCCCGCGCCCCATGCCCGTGGCCCAGTCGCCGCAGCAGCAACGCGGATACCAGTCCCAGCCCGGCAACTACCAGTCGAACCCCGGCGGCAACTATCAGATTCACAATGGACAACAGCAGTCCCGCCCCAACGACTATCACGTCTACCCTGCACAACCCGCACAGGTTCAACCCGGCCAACAGCAGACTCGCCCCACCCCCGGCTATCAGCAGCAGAACCGGCCCGAGTATCAATCCCGGCCCGCACAGGTTAACCCCGCACCGCAGCAGATTCAGCCGCGGCCTGAGAACCAGTCCCGGCCCGCGCAGGTTAACCCCACACCGCAGCAAATCCAGCCGCGGCCTGAGCAGCAGTATCGCCCGCAGCCCGAATCGCGCCCTGCGCCTCAGGCTCAACCACAGTCGCGACCAGAGCAGTATTACCAGCAGCGTTCCTATCCCGAATCCCGCCCGTCCCAGCAGGCTCAACCCCAGCCGCGCCCGGTGCCCGAGTCTCGCCCCGCACCGCAGCCTCGACAGGCCCCGCAACCCCAGCAGCCGCACAACTTCGCTGCTCCGTCCCAACCGCACAGCTACTCCCCACCCTCCCAACCTCACTACCAGGGAGGTGGGGGCGGCAATTCTCACGGTCAGGGTGGCGGCAACCCGCACGATGGCGGCGGACATCACTAGAATAAAGAACAACAGGGCCTCGAGGACTCACCCATGCATTGGAGTTTCTACGTCTTCCTGTTACTCGTCGGCTTCCTTCTCTACCTCATCGCGCGCGAGTACAAGCGATAGCGACATCACCTGCTGAAGCCGCAAAACCGCGCAATCAAAAACTCCGCTCCGCCCCAAACCGATGTACCATTCCACCCAACAATGGCCGAGCGGAGAAAGTGCGACATTGTCATGCAGGGAGGCGTCACCTCCGGCGTCGTCTATCCAGGCCTCATCACCAAACTCGCCGAGTGCTACGACTTCCAGAACATCGGCGGAACCTCCGCCGGAGCCATCGCCGCCTGCCTCACCGCAGCAGCCGAGTACGCCCGCCGTCGCAATCCCGCCGCCCCCAATCCCTTCCTCGCGCTCAACAAAGTCGCCACCTGGCTCGGCTCCAGCGACCCCGACCCCGACGACCCAACCATCCCCGTCACACGCCACGCCAAAAAGAACTCCAACCTCTTCGCCCTCTTCCAACCCCAGCCGGCCATGGAAGGCCTCTTCAACTTCGCCCTCTCCTTTCTCCTCGTCGATCTCAAGCGCAAGCTCCTCGCCTGGCTTCGCCTCTTCCTCTTCGAGATCCTCATCGGCATCGCCCCTGGCCTCGCCCTCGGCTATCTCGCCCTCCAGCAACCCGGCCTGACTCTCTGGCAGACCCTCCTCCATCCCACCGCACGAACCGTCTTTGTCCTGCTCTTCACCGCCCTCGTCTGCATCGCCGGCTTCCTCGTCACCGGCGTCGCCGGCCTCCTGCTCCGCATCACCCGCATTCCCAAAAACCTCTTCGGCATCTGCACCGGTAACGCCGAACCCGCCGGCAAGGGCGCAATCGCCCTCGTTCCCTGGCTCCATCGCAAGATCAACGCCATCGCCAATCTTCCCCTCGACCATCCCCTCACCTTCGGGGACCTCGAAAGCACCTGCGTCCCCGGCGACCCCCTCCAGCAGGGCATCAATCTCCGCATGATGACCACCTGCCTCACCTGGCAGCGGCCCTTCACACTCCCCTTCACCACCTACATCTTCTACTTCTCACCCGACGAGTTCCGCCGCTACTTCCCCGAAGAGATCGTCCAGTGGCTCATCGACCATCCATCTTCGCGAGCAGCAGCCAACACCCCCGGCGCTGCCGCCGGCTACAACTCGCCCGACATCGAGCCCTCCGGCGACACCGACTTCACCAAGCCTCCGCACATCAATCCCGCCGACCCCGAGGTGCCACCCCGCACCCGCCGTCTCCCCATCGATACCACTGGCCTCTGCCCCCTCCCCGACCAGAAGGACCTCCCCATCGTCGTCGCCGCACGACTCAGCCTCAGCTTCCCGCTTCTCTTCTGCACCGTCCCCCTCTACGCCGTCGACTTCAGCCTCCGCGAAGCCGACCCCAACGAGGCGACATCATCCGACCCCGGCGCAGCCGTCCCCCACGGAGGCCCCCGCCGGCCCGAACGCGTCTGGTTCACCGACGGTGGAATCTGCAACAACTTCCCCCTCCACCTCTTCGACACTCCTCTGCCCCTCTGGCCTGCCTTCGGCATCGACCTCACCGACTTCCGCGACGACGGCCGCAACAACAACTTCCGCACCCACCTCCCCACCTCCAACGGTGGCGGCCTCACTCCCAACTGGACACGCATCAGCAAGGGCGGCCTCAGCGGAACCTTCGCTCTCGCCGTCGCCATCGTCAACTCAGCCCGCAACTGGGTCAACAGCCTCCAGGCCGCCGTCCCCGGCTACCGCGACCGCATCGTTCACATCGCTCTCAGGAAGGAAGAAGGTGGCCTCAATCTCATCATGCCTCCCGACCTGGTCAAGACCCTGAACGAATACGGCGAACAGGCCGGCGACCTTCTCATCGAACACTTCATCCACGGAACCGATCACGGCGAGCCCACTCCCATGACCTGGGACAACCAGCGCTGGGTCCGCTACCGCTCCACCATGGCCCAGCTTGAGACCTTCCTCAAGGACATCTCCTTCGCCCTCCACAATCCCCAGCCCGGCGACTCCAACTACTACGACCTCCTCCTCCGCGGACCCAAGGACCCACCCTCCGGCTACCGCCTCGACCCATCCCTCCTCGCCGACGCCCTCGCCGAAACCCAGGCCGCCGACGCACTCGGCGCCCTCATGAGCAAGACCGTCCCCCGCGACAACCAGACCACCCTCAACTCCTGCGGAGCGATAACCAGCAAACTCTGCCCCCCAAAACCCCAGCCCGACCTCGTCATCCGCCCCCACTTCTAAAGCTCACAACAAACCACAGGCCCTCAGATTCTTCGAACACAGCTCTATTGGACGGATGCTGATCTTTCAGCAGATAGTGTAGAAAACCACAAGCAGGATGTTCGACTGATGACCCAAATCAGCATGGATGGAGTAATTCGAGGACAGGTCGCTCGTATCCGACCAGCCACTAAATTGGGCACGCATATCTGGGAACTCTGCGCGCTCGTCGCCTACCTAATCTTGCTCTGCGTAGAAGTAACCTTTCACGAGCCGTTTGCCGATGAAGCACAGGCGTGGCAGATGGCGAAGACGATCCCGCTTCGCGATCTCTTTGTCCACTATCTCCGCTACGAAGGAAGCCCCGGACTCTGGCACGCATATCTGGCGCTTCTTGCCCGGCTAGGAGTCTCTTATACCGCGATGCACTGGGTCACTGCTGCCATCGCTGCATGCGGGATTGCATTACTTCTTTTTCTTTCTCCGTTTCCAAAATGGATCAAGCTCCTGCTGCCGTTTACCTTCTTTCTTTCGTTCCAATATGCCGTCGTCGCACGAAGCTATTGTTTTGTGCCTCTGTTGCTGTTTTCAATCGCCTTCGCGTGGCGGCGGTCTACGACGCTTGTCGCCGTCTTGCTTGGTCTGCTCGGCAATCTTGCCTTGCACGCGCTGGCTATCTCCGGAGGGCTCGCACTATTCTTTCTCTTCGACCGCGCACGGAAAGTCGATAGAGCTCAGGTCGTACGATTTCTGTTGATCACTGGGTTGTTCTATCTCTGCGCAATTGCTACAGTCCTCCCCAGCCTCATGACCTTAGCTACCATGCGCTTCCAACAGCCCTTACGCTTATATCGCCCTTAGAAAGAGTCGCTTTCTATCTTCTACGCGGCCTCTATAACTGATCTCGGCATCTCGCCATTCTTCTTCTTGGATTGGCGATCCTTATCGTCTTCTGCGGCTACTTCATACATAAGCACTGCGCATATGCTCTTTGGCCTGTCGTTACATTCGCACTGCTCTCCAGCTACTACACAGACTTCTGGCATGCAGGACTTATAATTCCGACCGCAATCTGTATTTGCTGGATCACATGGGACCAGCTCCGACCGACACAACCTGTAAACGCCTTCTCTATCGCGTGCGTTGCCTGCATCGTCATTCAAATCATGTCGGCAGCACATGCAATTTGGTTTGACTATCGGTATCTATATTCAGGCGACAAAGCCGCGGCAGATTACCTTGCACCGCATGTAATTGCTCATGAACCAATGGCCGTTACATATTTTGGGCCCTCGGATGCGGATGCGTCCCACTCCATCGGACTTGCACCGTACTTTGATCATCCCATCTTTATCAATCAGCAAAGACCATTCTGGCTGTGGTCCAAAGACGAGCATTCCGATGCTGACATTTCAAGCTGCCTTGGCCAAAATCCCGTCCTTGATCGATGCGATATATTACCGCAATCTGAAGCGGGCGCCAGACGATCCTATGAAATCGCCACTTGCACACTTTCTTGAATCGAAGAACTATCACTTCACAAAAATGTTCTGCGGCGAACTCCCGGAAGGCTTCCACGAAAACGAAAGAATCTGTCACGTCTTCTTCGAAAAGAAGTAGTTAGGCGTTTTCGATCACGGTCTCTGCGGCTGCGGCCGATGGCGCATGAACGTGGTTATCTACGCCACGTTATTCCCAACGCACCATAGATACCAGGCAGTGGCCGTCCACACATACCAGGTACTCCCGTTTTTTACTCCGCAGGCCATCTCGATAAACGCCACCGCAATCAGAAAACCGAGTACGGCGACATATCGGGAGGAAGCCCTGTAAACATTCAGCAGAACAGCAGGAAGCACGACGGCTTCATCGTAAAGCCACGCATACGGAGCCACCATCACCGAAAGCGCCAGCACATTACAACCCTCAACCTCCCAGCGCCACTCTCGATGTCGTCTGAACATGATGACTGCCGCATAAACCGAGGCAATCGCGCTGGGTATGAATTGAACCCAGAAGCCCTCCCCGTTCACCAGCAGACGAAACAACATGCTCAGGGTGGGGATGTACTGATGTTCGATCCGCTCCGCGCGAATCATCGCCTGATACTGCGTCCACGACTGTGGATCGACGAGCAGGCTGAAAGCCAGTGCGGCTCCAATCACCAGCGCCGCGCCCGCAAGAATCCGGAATCGCTTCTCCAGCAGGCACCACAAAAAGAGCGCAACACCGAACGGCAGAAAGAGCTGCGGCTTTATCGCGATGGCGATCAGCGCGAAACCTGCCAGCCATGGCTTTGTTCGATAGAACCGGAGAAAAGTTGTAATCCCCAGCAGAAGAAGAATTCCAAGCTGACCAATAGACAGGCAAACCATCACCGGCGGAAAAACATAGGCCAGCAGATGGGTTCGGTCTGCTGGATCTCCGGCGATGGCCCGCAGCATGTGAATGGAAGCAACCAGCGACCCTATAAGCACAACCATCCAGATGCACAACCCTGAACGTTCTCCGACGAACCCGAGCGGGTAGGCGATGAAGAAAGCGAGCGGCGTGTTGCGCATAAAAAGAGGAAGGTCCCAGAGATAGCCGGCCTGCTTCTGAATTCGATGAATCGCTGGCCCGTCGTAGGGATTTTGGTGGTGAACCAGCTGCTGGCCCGCCGCCCAGTAAGCGCCGTAATCCCTCGTGACGGTCTGCTCGCTACGAATGGCCGTAACCAGGATCGCAACGCCAACCGCCAGGATCGCAATCGCCGCGAGAATCCGCAGCAGCTTCCGTATTGTTGCTCTCCCTTGCACCCAAAATCTCCGCGTCTTCGTTTTATTCGGGGAAGGACAACACACTACCATGCGCGCGGGAACGAATCACCAGTCATCCCGCCGAAAAATGAATTTCTTATATTCGCTTTTATTTCGCCTATAATGACGGGAATGAGAATGACCGGCACCATGAGAGTAGCCCGCATCCGCGCCTACGATTTCAGTACGCCCTGTCCCCTCTGCAACTACAAAATCCCTCCGATTGAACTCATCCGGACAGGGCGGAATACCATGATCTGTCCCGCGTGCAGTCAGCCATTCTTCATCCCAGACCTGGTAGAAGGCCTCTCGACCTCCTGACCCGCGCCTAAGCATCCCACCAACTCGCCACAAAAACCGGGTGCCCCATCTTCGCGACGGCCTCATCGTCGCTAAGGTGGGATCATTCGCGCGAAGCGCGGACGCTTTTGCTCCAGTAACCCATGGCAAGCACCTCACCCGACTCTCCCAAACCGGATGCCCAATCTGGCAGCATCATCGCCAGATGCGGTCAATCGCGCGAAAGCGCGAATACGGGTGCGTCAATCGAGGAACACCATTCCGGAATTACTCACACGGCTCCAAAAGGACGCTGAAAAAACTCCGCCCCGCTTAAGCGCACGGCTTTAGCCGTGCGAAAAGTCAGCCGCGCCGGAAGGCGCAACCGCACTGCCGTAGGCCGGAGCGAAGTCCGAAAGGACGAAGCGACCACAAGCGCCGGGTGCCCCATATCTGGCAGCCTCATCCCCAGATGTGGTCAATCGCGCCGAAAGCGCGATCCGGAGGGCATCGACGAAATCGTGATCCAGAAAATGGGCACGGTTCGAGTGGACGCTGAAAAAACTCCGCCCCGCTTAAGCGCACGGCTTTAGCCGTGCGAAAAGTCAGCCGCGCCGGAAGGCGCAACCGCACTGCCGTAGGCCGGAGCGAAGTCCGAAAGGACGAAGCGACCACAAGCGCCGGGTGCCCAATATCTGGCAGCCTCATCCCCAGATGTGGTCAATCGCGCGAAAGCGCGATCCGGAGGGCATCGACGAAATCGTGATCCGGAATATGGGCACGGTTCGAGTGGACGCTGAAAAAACTCCGCCCCGCTTAAGCGCACGGCTTTAGCCGTGCGAAAAGTCAGCCGCGCCGGAAGGCGCAACCGCACTGCCGTTAGGCCGGAGCGAAGTCCGAAAGGACGAAGCGACCACAAGCGCGAGGGCCGAAGGCACGAGCCCGAAATCCCCAGCAAAATCGCATGTCAAGCCCCCACCTCTCTTAAAATCCCCCGCACCCCACACAAAACAAAACCGTTAGCTAAAATAAGAAATCTGCCGATTTACCCCTCTCACTTTGTTAATCTGGAAGTAGACCAAAAAAGAGCGCCGCACTCACCAAAGGTGCCAGACAAACCCAATCGAATCAGTATTTTTGTACTTAAACCCTTTATCCGGAATACTTTGCGACAGAAGCCCAGGCCTAAGCCGAGTAAAATCACAGCTTTGCGCAAAACAGATAGGGGAGGGGGGTCCCCCCCGCAGGAGATACATGAAGGTTCTCGTCATCGGAGGCGGCGGCCGCGAGCACGCCATCATCTGGGCGCTCAAGCGCTCCCCCGCAGTCACCGAGATCGTCGCCGCACCCGGCAACGGAGGCATCGCCGCCCTCGCCCGCTGCGCTCCCGTCGACGTCAATAGCCTCCACTCCATGGTCGACCTCGTCGCCATCGAGCAGCCCGCCCTCACCGTCGTCGGCCCCGAGGTCCCCCTCGCCCTCGGCCTCGTCGACGAGCTCCAGAAGCGAAAGCTCCGCGTCTTCGGCCCCACCAAAGACGCCGCCCAGCTCGAGATCCTCGCAAAGCCTTCGCCAAGGCCTTCATGCAGCGCCACGACATCCCGACCGCCGAGCACGCTCTCTGCACCACCCTCGACGAGGTCCGCGAAGCCCTCCCCCGCTTCTCCGTCCCCGTCGTCGTCAAGGCCTCAGGACTCGCCGCCGGAAAAGGCGTAGTCATCTGCAACACCCACCTCGAAGCCGAAGACCACCGCCGCGCAGATGTTCTCCGGCGTCCTCCTCGGCGCCCCCGAAACCGAAGTCGTCCTCGAAGAGTTCCTCACCGGCGAAGAAGTCTCCTTCTTCGCCCTCTGCGACGGCAAGCGACGCCATCCCGATCGCCGCCGCCCAGGACCACAAGCGCGTCGGCGAAGGCGACACCGGCCCCAACACCGGAGGCATGGGAGCCTACTCCACCGACGGCCTCGCTCACCCCCGCCATGCGCCAGTGGATCACCCACAACGTCGCGCAAAAGACCGTCGACGGCATGGCCTCCGAAGGCACGCCCTTCAAAGGAATCCTCTTCATCGGCACTCATGATGACCCCCCGCGGCCCCATGGTCCTCGAGTTCAACACCCGCTGGGGCGACCCCGAAACCGAGGCCATCGTCCTCCGCCTCGAGACCGACATCCTCGACCTCTTCAACGCCTCCATCGACGGCACCGCCGAAACCCTCGTCGTCCGCATGCAAGCCCGGAGCCTCCGCCACCGTCATCGCCGCCAGCGGAGGCTATCCCGGCAAGTACGCCTCAGGAAAACCCATCACCGGCCTCGACGAAGTCGACGACAGACGTAGTCGTCTTCCACGCCGGCACCGCACTCAAAGACGACCAGCTAGTCACCGCCGGAGGCCGCGTCCTCGCCGTATCCGCCGCCGCCGAAGACCTCAAGACCGCACTCGACCGCATCTACGCCCGCATGGAAAAAATCAGCTTCGAAGGCATGCAGTACCGCCGCGACATCGGCTGGCGCGCACTAAAAACTTAACCTCAGCCCCACTCGATACCCATCAGCAAATAATCGCCCGCTCCCTCGATCGCATGTCCATGCTGACGAACCAGCGTCCCAAGCTGGGCATAATGCCGCTGACTATGCAGCAGAGCATGAAACAGAATTGTCTTCAACGAAGCCTTCGCCGGCCCATGCAATCGAGTCGTGAACTCCATCACACGATCCCAGTCGAGATCGGCCGCCAGGACCTGGCGAAAGAGACTCATGGCACGATCGTGCGTAGCGTAGATGCTCTCTACTGAGTCATACGGAATTTGTTCATAAGGCGTCTCCGACACACCAGCGAGTCGCTCCGCATAGCGCAGCTCCACCGCAACAATATGCTGCAGCAGTTGCGCCACCGTCGACGTCTTCGCAATATCGCAAGCCACAGTCAAGCAACTCAGGATGCTCGCCCAGTAGCTTGCGCCACGCAGCGCTGGTCGACTCGTTCCAACGCAAAACTTCTTCCGCAGTCAGGACTGGTTCGCTCATGGCTCCTTGATGTTCCGCGCACCACGAAAGATGCGGTTTTATTGACTCATTCACCTCCGACCGGTAGCCTTGCCTCGCCATGAGAACAGCCTGTGCCGCCGCCCTCCTCCTGCTCGCCGCTTCTGCATTCGCGCAGCAGCAGCGTCCCGCGATCACCGGAATCGCCTTTGTCCGCGTCTATGCCAGCGACGCCGCCGCCTCGGCAAAGTTCTACGGCAAGACGCTCGGCTACACCGCAGCTCAGGATCGAAGCCTCACGCGCTACCCAGTCAACGACTCGCAGTGGATCGAGGTCACACCGCTGCCATCGCCCGCTCCACCCACGCGCCTCGCCGCCGTCGCCTTCACCACCCGCGACGTCAGCGCGCTCGAGCGCTACCTGCGCGTGCACGGCGTCATCATTGTCCATCAGCTTGGCGCCGATCCTTCGCACAAGGGCTTCAGCGTCCGCGATCCCGAAGGCAATCTCATCATCTTCGTTCAGCAGACCAGCGGCCCCGCCGTCGCTGGCAGCGTTCCCCCAACCGCGGTCTCGCGCCGCATCATCCACGCCGGCTTCGTCGTCAAGGACGCCGAGGCCGAGAACAAGTTCTACCGCGACCTGCTCGGCTTCAAACCCTACTGGCACGGCGGCCGCAATGACAATGGCCCCGCCGACTGGATGAGCAACCAGGTCCCCGACGGCACCGACTGGCTCGAGTACATGCTCAACATCCAGCCCAATGCAACGCTGAAGACCATCGGCGTGATGGATCACATGTCGCTCGGCACCGCAAAGATGGCCGACGTCGTCTCCGCGCTCCAGCGCAATCACTGCGAAGGCCCCGACTGCACCGCAAGCAAGATGGGACGCGACGGAAAGATACAGCTGAACATGTATGACCCCGACCTCACCCGCGTCGAGTTCATGGAGTTCCAGCCCTCAGGCAAACCCTGCTGCTCACCCATCCTCGGCAAGGCACCGGGCGAAGACTGAAAACCGCTAGCAGCTAGCGCGCAACCGCCTCAGCTGGAAGAATCTCGCTCACATCCACCCACGACGTCGGATAGTCGCCCGTGTAACAAGCCGTGCAGAAGTCACCCGGCGAAAGCCCATCCACCGGCTCGCCCATCGTGCACGAATGCGTCAGCCCCACCAGCGACAGATACGCCAGCGAGTCCGCCTCGATAAACTCGCGAATCTCCTCGACCGACTTGTTCGCCGCAATCAGGTCCTTCTTGCTCGGCGTATCCACACCATAGAAGCAAGGCGAGATCGTCGGCGGGCACGAGATGCGCATGATGCACCTCCTTCGCCCCCGCCGCCCGCACCATGCGCACGATCTTCCGCGACGTCGTCCCGCGAATGATCGAGTCGTCGATCAGGATCACACGCTTGCCCTCAAGCAGCGATCGCACCGGATTCAGCTTCATCCGCACGCCAAAGTCGCGCACCCTCTGCTCCGGCTGAATAAACGTGCGCCCCACATAGTGATTGCGAATCAGCCCGAAGTTGAACGGAATCCCCGACTCCGCCGCATAGCCTATCGCCGCCGTCACGCCCGAGTCCGGCACCGGAACCACCAGGTCCGCCGCCACACCCGACTCGCGCGCCAGCTGCCGCCCCATCTCCTCGCGGCTCTTCTGCACCCAGCGCCCGAAGATCTTCGAGTCCGGCCGCGCAAAGTAAACATGCTCGAAGATGCAGCTCGCCTTCGGCACCGTCATCGTCGTCGAAGTAGCGGCGAGGTCACGCCGTCCTCCGACACCATCACCAGCTCGCCCGGCTCCACATCGCGCTCATACTTCGCATGCAGCAGGTCGAACGCGCACGTCTCGCTCGCAAACACAAACGTATCCGGAGCGCCATCCACACCCGCAATCCGCCCCATCGACAGCGGCCGGAACCCATGCGGATCGCGCGCCGCGAAGATGCGGTTGCGCGTCATCATCACAATCGAGAACGCGCCCTCCACCTGCGACAGCGAGTCGGCGATGCAGTCCACCAGCGTCGACTGCCTTCGAGTGCGCGATCAACTGAATGATGATCTCCGAGTCCGACGTCGTCTGAAACACCGCGCCATCGCGCTCCAGCCGCTCCTTCGCAGTTCCCCAGGTTCACCAGGTTGCCGTTATGCGCAATCGCAATCAGCCCCTTCGTCGACTCCACCGAGATCGGCTGCGCATTCAGCAGCGCCGAATCGCCCGTCGTCGAGTAGCGCGTATGCCCGATCGCCATATGCCCGGGCAGCTTGCGCCAGCACATCGTCGGTAAAGATCTCCGACACCAGCCCCATGCCCTTGATGTCGTTCACATTCTGCCCATCCGCGCGTCGCAATCCCGCCGACTCCTGCCCGCGATGCTGCAGCGCATACAGCCCCCAGTACGTCATGCCGCGCCGCATCAGGATGGTTATAAACCGCCATCACCCCGCACTCTTCGCGCAGCTTGTCGAACGGCGTCGCGTCGTCCTCGTCGCATCATCCATCATCGTCGTTCTCGAGAGTAGCGAAGTCTCGTCGTTCATGCCGTCACCAACTCGTCCTGCGATCTGCGCATTCGCAGCGCGCCTGACATAGCTGCGCTTCAAGCTCCGTCACACGAGTCTCGCAATCCGAACTCGGTCATCATCGTTGATCATTCTCAGTCGATCTCCACCCGAGCTCACCGATCTTCAAATGCATCCAGCGGCCGACATCGATTCGCCAGCATGTCTTCGAATCACTGCTTGAGATCTCGTCAGCATTCGCAGGATCGCACGATCACGATCACCGACGATCGCAATCTCGCTGAACAGACGCTACTTGTCAGGAATGGTCATGCTATCGGCACGTCATTCGACACGCTCGACTCCGAACCTGCTTCGGCAAAGCATGCCTTCGCCAAACGCCACCGCCAATCCGCCATCCGAGATATCGCAAGCCGAACGTCAGCAGAGCCTCTGCTCCGCAAGCGCAACCAGACGCCTTGATGCAACGCAGCTCTCTTGCTTCAAAATCCGGCGGGCGTTCCCCACAACTCACCCAAGCACAGCTCTTCGCATAATTCGGACGACCCAAGACTCGCTGCAGTTCACGCCTCTGATTCCAGTCGAATGCGCCGATGAGCAATAGAACCGCATCGCCCGCCTTCTGAAACCGCCGGCACAGCCTTCGTCACATCATCAATAATCCCGACAATCCCAAGCACCGGAGTCGGATAAATCCCCTCACCCTTCGTCTCGTTATAGAGCGAAACATTCCCGCCCGTAACCGGAGTCCCCAGCGCACGTACAAGCCTCCGCAATCCCATCGATCGCCGCCGAAAGCTGCGCCATAATCTCCGGCTTCTCCGGATTCCCGAAGTTCAGACAATTCGTCGCCGCCACCGGAGTCGCGCCCGTACAAGCGACCTTCCGCGCCGCCTCTGCCACAGCATGCATCGCGCCCAGCTTCGGATCGAGATACGTCCAGCGCCCATTGCCCGCCAGCGCCATCGCCAGCCCGCGCTCACGCTGTCGCAGTCTTCGCCATCGCGATCTCTCGAGAGCGTACGGCGACCAATCCGCCACCTACACCGAACGTGCCGCGTCGCGAGCCCGTGCCCTTGATGCGCATCACGCCAGCCTCGCCGCCCGGCCCCTGCACCGTATTCGTCTGCACCATCGAGTCGTACTGCTCGATACACCCAGCGCTTATCGCAGATATTCGCGCTCGCCAGCAGCTTCTTCAGATCCGCGGTGTAGTCCCGCGGCTTCTTCAACTCTTCCAGCACCTGCGCCGGAGGATCCATCGGCACCGGAGCCTTCCACGTCCCCACCGGCCGGTGATACACCGGAGCATCGTCCGTCAGCGACTGATTCGGAATATCCGCCACCAGCACGCCACGCTGCGTAATCGCGCATCTGCGGCTCCGCCGTCACCTCGCCGACGATCGAAGCATCCAGCCCCCACTTCGAAAACACATCCAGCACCTCGACCGCGCGCTCCTTGTCGGCCACCAGCAGCATGCGCTCCTGCGACTCCGACAGCATGATCTCGTAGCTCGTCATGCCCGTCTCGCGCTGCGGCACGCAGATCCAGCTCAACCGTCAGCCCCAGCCCGCCCCGCGCACCCATCTCGCAGGTCGAGCACGTCAGCCCCGCCGCGCCCATATCCTGAATCCCCAGCACCGCGCCCGTCGCCATCGCCTCCAGGCAAGCCTCGAGCAGCAGCTTCTCCATAAACGGATCGCCCATCTGCACATTCGGCCGCTTCTGCTCCGAGCCCTCGGTGAACTCCTCGCGACGCCATCGTCGCGCCATGAATCCCATCGCGGCCCGTCTTCGCGCCCACGTAGATCACCGGATTCCCCACGCCCGACAGCCTTCGCGTAGAAGATCTCGTCCTTCTTCACCAGCCCCAGCGCAAACGCATTCAGCAGCGGATTGCCCGAGTAACAAGGCTCAAACCGCGTCTCGCCGCCAAGGTTCGGAACGCCAAAGCAGTTCCCATACCCCGCCACGCCATGCACCACTCCCGTCGCAATCTGGTGATTCTTCGCGCCGCAGCGCCTCGTCCGGCTCCGCCTCATCCAGCGGCCCAAAGCGCAGCGAATCCATCACCGCCAGCGGCCGCGCATTCATCGTAAAGATGTCGCGCAGAATCCCGCCCACACCCGTAGCCGCACCCTGATAAGGCTCGATGTAGCTCGGATGATTGTGGACTTTCGATCTTGAACGCGCAAGCCCAACCATCGCCCACGTCGATGATGCCCGGCATTCTCACCCGGCCCCTGCACCACGCTTCCCGGCCCTGATGTGCGTTCGCCCTTCGTCGGCAGCCGCTTCAGATGCACGCGCGAAGACTTATAGGAGCAATGCTCCGACCACATCACCGAAAAAATCCCCAGCTCCGTCAGCGATGGGGTACGGCCCAGCGCCTCTTCGATGCGCGTGTACTCATCCGGGGTAATACTGTGCTGCTTCAGCAGCTCCGGCGTAATCGTCGCCGGAGCAGGGGTGGCCGTGGGCTGTTCCGCATGCATTTTGGACATGGCTCGCTTGGTTAATTGTACGTGACATTCGCAACACGCCACGCCTCAGCGCTTGTGCAGCAGAAATGCCACCAATAACCTGTCATTCCGAACCGGAGCGAAGCCGGTCTGTAGAAACCTGCTTTGGCAACTGCCGACCTAGTTCCCCGCCTCTCCCACCCATGAAGTGTCATTTCGACCGGAGCGCAGCGGAGTGGAGAAACCTGCTTCTAAACTGCCAGCCCCGCGCCAACATCTTCCATCGGCGATCCCCAGCCAGCCGACAAATCCTCCCACGTAGGATTTTCCCTCTCAATCAAAAAGACTTTCTTCTCTCTGCGCCATCGTTTAATCTGCTTCTCCCGAGCGATCGCCTCTGAGGGTCCAGCAAATCTCTCGAACCAAACCAGACGGTCGCAACGGTATTGACTCGTAAACCCCTCAAATCTTCCGCCGCGATGCTGAATCACCCGCTGATACAGGTCGCTCGTAAAACCCACATACAAAACGCGGCTTCGATCAGCCACCATGTACACGTAATACAGCTTTTCTTCATTCATACGAGATGAGTTGGCCGCAAGCTGTCGAATTCAAAAAGCAGATCCCTCCACTCCGCTGCGCTCCGGTCGGGATGACACATTGATGGGGTTCGTGAGGTCTTCACACACCCGTACTGCCAAACCCGCCAGCCCCACGTGCAGCCACGGCCAACTCCTCCACCTCTTCAAACTCCGCCTCAATCCTCCGCACGATCCTCAGCTGAGCAATCCGATCACCCGGCTTCACCTCGATGGCCGCGACTCCCAAATTCGCCACCACCACGCGAATCTCCCCCCGATACCCCGGATCGATCACCCCGGCCAACGTCGTTATGCCCTTCATCGCCAGCCCCGAGCGGTCTTCCACCAGCGCTCCATGCGTCGAAGGAAACTCCATCGCCACGCCCGTCGGCACCCCCACCGTCGCACCCGGCTCAATAATCAACCCCTCCGAAGCGTACAAATCAGCCGCTAAATCTCCATACTCCCCTACATGCGCGTACCGGGGCAGCTTCGCCTCCGGAACCAGCTTCTTCACCTTGATCTTCAACTCCGCCAAGCGCTCTCCTTGTGTGTACTCAAATCAACCATCTCACGGATCATCTCCATTCCCCGCCGCTAAAATCAACTCACGATGCTGCAAAGGCTGTGGACGTGGATGCGCGCAGAAGACGAGGGCCCGGGATTCTCCCGGCTGCGCTGGCGACTCTTCTGGACCGCCCTCGCCGTCCGCGTCCTCTACATCCTCGTCGCCCGCACCTATCACGTCCGCCTCGCCAACGACCACTTCCAGTTCGCGTGGGAGATGGGACGCATCGCCCGCGCCCTCGCCACCGGCTACGGCTTCGCCGACCCCTTCGCCGGACACACCGGCCCCACCGCCTGGTCGCCTCCCGTCTACCCTCTGCTGCTCGCCGGAATCTTCAAGCTCTTCGGCGTCTACAGCAACGCATCCGCACTCGTCATCCTCGTCATCAACAGCATCTTCTCCGCCGCCATCGCCCCCGCCGTGCACGAGATCGCGAACCGCTGCTACTCGCGCCGCGTCGCGCTCTGGTCCAGCTGGGCATGGGCGCTCTACCCCGCGGCCATCCAGTACGCCGTGCACTGGATCTGGGAGATGTCCCTCACCACCTGCTTCTTCACCTGGGTCCTCATCATCGCGCTGCGCATCCGCGGCATCGGAGACGCCAACGAAGTCCAGTCGCGAACCCACCCCACGCTCCTCTGGGCCGCCTTCGGCCTGCTCTGGGGACTCATCTTTCTCCTCAACTCCACACTCATCCTCTTCCTTCCCGCCTGCGCGCTCTGGATGCTCGCGTCGAAGAAACACGCGCTCCTTCCCGCACTCTCCCGCGCCGCACTGGCGGCGTCCTCTTCCTCGCCTGCCTGGCCCCCTGGGTCTATCGCAACTGGCACCGTCTTCCACGCCTTCATCCCCAGCCGCGGCAACCTCGGCGCCGAGCTCTACCAATCCATGCTTCCCTCTCACGGCGGCTTCCCCTGGGGAACCACCGTCCCTCCCATCGAGCAGGACCCCGAACTGCAGCTCTACCGCCGCATGGGCGAGGTCGCCTACGTCCGCCAGCGTGGAGACGAAGGCAAAGCGCTCATCCGCGAGAACCCCTCGCAGTTCACAACCTGGACACTCAAGCGTATCTACTTCTTCTGGGTCAGCGTCCCCAAGCCGCCCGAGCACGGCATCCTCAACGAAGCCATTCGCGAGATGAACTACTGTCTCTTCTCGCTCACCGGCATCCTCGGCCTCGCACTCTCGCTCCGCCGCCGCATCCCCGCCGCTGGACTGTTTGCCTGCGCCTTCCTGCTGATTCCGGTACCCTACTATCTGCTCACCGTGCAGGCACGCTTCCGCCACCCGCTTGAGCCGCTCATCACCATCTTCACCGTCTTCCTCTTCCAGTCCGCCACCCGACGCTTCAACCAGCCAGCCGAGCCCGCAACGCTCACCGAACAGACAGCCCGATGACCCAACCCGCAAAAAACGTTCTCGTCACCGGCGGCTCCGGCTTCTTCGGCGGAGTGCTCAAGCGCCGCCTCCTCGCCGAAGGCCACCGCGTCACCAACATCGATCTCGTCGCCGACCCTGACGATCACCCCCAGCTCACCAGCATCCAGGGCGACATCCGCGACACCGCGCTCCTCGACACCTTCTTTGCCGCCAGCAGCTTCGACGCCGTCCAGCACTGCGCCGCGCTCCTCGCCCACGACACCGTCAACGACAACGACCTCTGGACCTCCAACGTCGACGGCACCCGCAACATCGCCGAGGCCTGCCGCGCCCACAACGTTCCCCAGCTCGTCTTCACCTCCACCAACTGCCTCTGGGCCTCCAACCTCGGCCACGAGGTCCGCGAAGACGAGCCGCCCAACCCCGTCGAGCTCTACGGCCGCTCCAAGCTCGCCGCCGAACAGGCACTCAAACCCTACGAGACCGACCTCAACGTCATCACCATCCGCTGCCCCACCATCATCGACTCCGGCCGCCTCGGCCTGCTCGCCATCCTCTTCGAGTTCATCGACGACGGCAAGAAGGTCTGGGTCGTCGGCTCCGGCGGCAACCGCTACCAGTTCATCTACGCGCAGGACCTCGCCACCGCCTGCATCCAGGCCATGGACTACCCGCACTCCGACCTCTTCCACATCGGCTCCGAAAACGTCTGCTCCCTGCGCGAGGTCTACGAGGCCGTCATCCGCGACGCCGGAACCCGCGCCCGCGTCGCCCAGCTCCCCAAGGCCCCCACCATCGCCGCCATGAAGCTCGCGCACAAACTAGGCGTCTCGCCGCTCGGCCCCTACCACTACCGCATGATCGCCGAAGACTTCATCTTCGACACCACGCGCATCCGCGAGCGCCTCGGCTGGAAGCCCACCGTCACCAACCAGCAGATGATGACCGAGGCCTACCGCTACTACTCCGCACAACGCAAACAAATCCACGCCCGCAAAGACGTCTCCGCCCACTCCAAACCCGCGGAGATGGGAATCATTCGCTTGCTCAAGTGGCTTTCGTAAAGCACCGACCCTTCGACGCCATCACAAAAATCCATCCACGTCATCCTGAGCGAAACATCTCGCAACCTTATCGCGAGATGCGCAGTCGAGGAATCTGCAGTTCTTTAGAGCTGATTAGACCTCCCGGCTGGATCACGGGCCAATCAATCGTGCTCAAAGAGCGGAACCAGAATGCTCCATCGTGCGTATGAGAACTCAGCTCGACAGCAAGCCTGTCAGTATCACCGCTAATACAGGATTACTGATGGGGGTTGTCATGGTCTCTGCTTCAATCGCTCGACGCCAATTTATCGCCGGAGCATTCGCGACGGCGGCGATCTCTCCAGTGATCGCAAAAGCTCGCGGTATAACCCAGCCCGGCGAGGCGACAACAAAAACTGCGGAGAAGCTGTTTGCTGCCAAACCAGCACCGGCGCTCTCGTTTGCAGCCGCACGTGGCGACAGTGTCATCTGGGCTGAAGCATTCGGGTATGCAGACCTCGAATTGGAAGTGCCCGCTACGGTTGCGCATAGCTTTCCGCTCGGATCCGTCAGCAAAGTAATCACGAGTACGGCGGCTGCGAAACTAGTATCGAGTGGCAAGCTTGATCTCGATACCCCCGTCGTGAAGTGGTTACCGGATCTGCCCGAGCAGCATCACAAAACCACGATGCGTCAGCTTCTCACCCATCGAAGCGGCATTCGTCATTACACTTCGAGTGAGATCAGTCTCGCGAACCCACATGGCGCAATTTATATGCGCATTTATCCCACTGACACGGATGTATTGGCGCTGTTCATTCATGACCCATTGATTGCCGCCCCTGGCACCTCAGTTAACTATTCTTCTTACGGGTATACGCTCGCCTCGCTCGTGATCCAGGCTGCAGCTGGGCGTCCTTTTTGTGATGTCATCCAGGAAGAGGTCGCGCGACCGTTCAACCTCACGAGTTTATTGGCTGACGATCCATGGTTGATTATGCCGGCACGCGCGGGTAGGTACATGAACGCGTCCGACATCCAAATGCTCTGTGCCGGACTTTCGGCCGAGGCAAGACCTCAATTAACCAACGGTTGGGCGAAGATGGCGTTTTGCAATCCAGCATACTGCTGGCCCGGTGCGGGCTTCTCGATGACTCCATCGCATGCGGCCAAATTCGGGGCCGCGATGATCAATACACGCGAATCGAAGCTATCGTCGGCCGAACACCAACTACTGTTCACACCAATGACGGCAGCCGAAAAGGACTCTCCCCCGCTCGGCCTTGGCTGGAGAATAAGCCCTGATAAAAAGGGCCGTGTGCGTTGGCATCACTCTGGCGCGACACCCGGTGGTTGCTATTTTCTGGCGATCTATCCAGAGCAACAAATTTCGATCGCTCTGGCCGGTAACGTCATGAGCGCGCGTATAAACGTGAGTCAAGCTGCCTCCGACCTTGTCGACACGCTTGTTTAGCAGCTCTCCCGCATCACGATGGATGCGCGTTGCTACTCCGCCAAAGGCCGGAGCAGGCTCCGCAGGACGAAGCGAACCCTGGATGCCAACTCGGCGACGAAAGCCTACGCCAGCCCCGTAGACTCCGCCTGCCCCTGCGCATGATAGCTGCTACGCACCAGCGGCTCCGGCTCCCCATGCTTGACGCCAGCGCCGCCACCGATCACGCCGTGATGTTGTCGCCCTTGCCACAATAGATCCATGTTAGCGATCAAAACGGAAGCAGATTGCCCGCGCCGTCGAACTCAATCTCTTTCGCTGCTCCGACAACTTCAAGATCGGCGCGGCCTCGGGCTAGTTCCGCAAGCGGCTCTGAGATCAAAAGGCGATCCAGGTTCAACGTGTCAGTAACTCGAACAATGCGTAGTTTCTCAGACGCAATACCCGCAAGAGAATCAATCGCCTTCGCAATCGCCTCGCGGTCCGTATCGAAGTACATGGGAATCTTCGCGCAGGCAAGTCCGAGCGAGGTCAACACGTTGGTATACGATGTAGTTCAGATTGAGAGCCTTCACCGCGCGCGTGGTCGTGAAGTCCGCCATGCCGATTCCAATGCCATTGCCGTGGGTCGCCACACTAAGATCGCGAACAAAGATGCGACTGATGTGCGGCTTCAACGTACCCACCGGCTGCAGCGAAGAGATATACCCGAAGACTCCCCGGCCGATCACGTTCGTATCCATACCCGTGCCGCTGAGCTCTTTCCCGATCTGATCGACGATCAGCAGATCCATCTCGTCAAACGGCAGTCGCGGCAGCAGCGAGCGCGCTTCCACCAGCAACTGCGCCTCCTGCGCCGGAATATCCGGAGCCTCGATCACACAGCACCTTTGCTGTCTTGTGATGCTGATCCTCCAGAAGCGCCACGCCACACAGAACCGGCACCCTTCCCAGAATCACCTTCGCCGCCTCGCGAATCGCCACCTCGTGACCGATACGGCTTGCAGCTGCGTGAGTATTGATTGCGCCAACATGTTTGCCAAAGCCGATCGCGAGCATCTTCTGGAGACCGCTTCCAAGGTCGCCGTAAAAATCCGTATGAGGCTTGATGCGGTTGATGACGACAACGCCATCTGCCTTCAATGCAGGCGCGCTGAAGACAACAGGGTCTCCCGACGGAGTCCTGCCGATCTCTTCAACCTCCATGCTCGTCTCAAAAGGGACTCCCATCGCGGCAGGTGTAATACCGTACTCCGCCAGAACCCTTTGCTGCCCATCGGGAGTCGCTCCCCCATGACTTCCCATCGCCGGCAAAAGAAACGGCTTCGCACCGGCGTCCTCCAGAATGCCGAGCACAGCCTTAACGATCTCCGAAAGATTCGTAATTCCACGGCTGCCGACTCCCACCGCAATCCGCATCCCCGGCGTAATCTTCGAAGCCACACCGGCCTTTGCAAACTCTTCCTTCAGATGGCTCGTAAGTTCAAATCGCGGAGATGGAGGATAGGACTGCCTCAACTCCAACATCCGTGGAAGACGATCATTCATGGCGGTAATCATATCGCCAACCTCGTTGACAGTCTCTCTCGTAGCGGAAGCGGATCGCCATTGCTGAGCGAAAGACGAAGGGGGAAAATCTCAGCCGTTTCTATTGAAGGTGTCATCCTGAGCGAAGCGGCGCAGTCGAAGGATATGCTCTTTGTCCGCCGCGCCCGCACTTCTAGTTACTCGCGCAAGGCTACTCTTTCAAGTCGATTTTGCGCAGCGAATCGATCACATCTCGATGGCTTGCTCTGCTGCCATCCATGCCCATCCGACCAACACACCAGAGGAGATACCCTTCAATCTCCTGATCGCTCCCACCCCCGGTCAGCAGCTCAAACATGCGACCGATATATCCGTCGTATTCATCGCGAGGCCACGCTGGATCACTCATCACCCCAATGGGATCCCAAACGTCATTAAACACGTGACGAATTTCAACGCGAATTTCTCGGGACCGTTCTTTTGAGATCACGGGATAACGAGCAGCCATCTACAGCCCCTTGGGTGCACACTATTTTCGCGCACAGCTCAGTCCTTGCTAGACAATTCTTCTGACTTCGCGTCACCAACGAAGATGTGATCGCAGATGAGCCATTAGTCCGGTAGACGACAGCTGGACACTCCAAGAGTGTCGAGAAACGAATCGGTGGATCTGAAATGCCATTGCAGAATGCTAGGCAATGTAATTGACCAGATGATTGCCCAGATAGCCGATATACGACCAAGCCAATTGTGCTTAATCGATAGAGCTGAACGCTTCCGGTATAGAGAACGGCTCAGAGCTCCGTAGGCCAGCTAGTATCGAGCGGATGAACGTCTCTCCCCCTACGCCAGCCCCGTAGACTCCGCCTGCTCCTGCGCATGATAGCTACTACGCACCAGCGGCCCCGACTCCACATGCTTGAAGCCCATCCCCAGCGCCTCATGCTTCAGGAACGCAAACTCATCCGGCGTGTAGTACCGCGCCATCGGCAGATGATCCCGCGAAGGCCGCAGATACTGCCCGATCGTCAGGATGTCCACCTTCCGGTCCGCCAGATCGCGGAAGACCGCCAGCAGCTCGTGCATCTCCTCGCCCAGCCCCACGATGATGCCCGTCTTCGTCACAATCTGGTCGCCCTCGCGGTCGTCGAACATCTCCGCCGCAATCTCCTTCGCGTGCTTCAGAAACTGCAGCGACTTCTCGTACCGCCCACCCGACTTCGCCACGCGATACAGCCGCGGCACCGTCTCGATATTGTGATTCAGAATCTCCGGCCGCGCCGCCACCACCAGCCGCAGCGACTCCTCGTTCCCCTGGAAGTCCGGCGTCAGAATCTCCACGCGGCATGCCGGAGCCTGCGCCCTGATCTCCTCGATCACCTTCACAAACGCCCGCGCCGCGCCCACATTGTCGTCGTCGCGATTCACGCTCGTAATCACCGCATGTGCCAGCCCAAGCTGCGCCACCGCATACGCCACCCGCCGCGGCTCATCCAGATCGATCGGCTCCGGCCTGCCCTTCGGCACCGCGCAGAACCCGCACCGCCGCGTGCACAGATTCCCCAGCATCATGAAGGTCGCGGCCTTCTGGTTCCAGCACTCCCCGATGTTCGGGCACTGCGCGCTCTCGCACACCGTGTGCAGCTTCAGCTCCCGCGCCATCTTCTTCAGATTGTGGAACGTCTCGCCCATCGGAGCCTTCGCCTTCAGCCACGCCGGCTTCGGCGCCGGCTTCCTCGGCGTAAGGTCAATCTGGATCAGCTCATTCCTGCATTGCGATGCAACCGGCGGAGTCATCCCTTCCAGTGTACCAATCTGCCCTACCCCAGCGCCTTTTCCGCCTCCACCCGCGCCTTCCGCAGCGTCTCCACGATATCCCCCACCGGATAAAACTCCATCGCAATCATCCCGCGATAGTTCAACTCCTTCAGCGTGCGAAACAGGTTCCCCCAGTTCATCTCGCCCGTCCCCGGCTCATGCCGCCCCGGAACATCCGCCACATGCACCACCCCCACCGCGTCGATGTTCTTCTTCAGCTTCTCGATCAGGTTCCCCTTCGTCCGCTGCTCGTGGTACAGGTCGTACAGCACCTTCACCCGCGTGCTCCCCACCTGCTTCACTATCTCGAACGCCTCCTCCACCCCATCCAGCCAGATCGTCGGATTTTCAAGCCTGTCGATCGGCTCAATCACCGCATTCATCCCCTCCGCTTCCAGCACCTCCGCCGCCCGCTTCAACGCCGCGACTGACGCCGCCCTCTGCGCCTCATCCGTCGCACCGTCCAGCTTCTTCCCCGACACCAGAATCAGCTGCCTGCACCCCACCGTCTTCGCTCCGGCAATCACCCGCTTCAACTCCGCCAGAAACGCATCCCCTCCCGCAGGATCTGCGAATCCCACCTTCATCCCCGCGGTCGAATCCACCGTAATTCCCAGCGCCGACATCTTCGCCATCACCTTCGCACGCTCGGCCTCCGACCAGGAAAATAACTCCCCCACCAGCTCCACATGCTTGTACCCGGCCTGAGCCACCCGCTCCAGGTTCTCCTCAAACGTCCCCCGCGTCTTCAACACCCAGATCATCACCGAAAACCGTGAAGACAAATCCGCCGCTGAACCCTGCGCCCAACCGCGCATCGCCAACGTCGAAGCCAGCATCCCGCCAAACACCCTGCGACTCAACATCCCCGAAGTGTACCCCCGCAAAAAAGAAAGCCGCACCCCAAAACGAGGTGCGGCCTTCGATTTCAGCGCTTACGCCTTCGCCCGCTCCATCAACGCATCAATCGCCTCCGCGATCTCCTCCACATGCGTCTCAAGCGCGAAGTGTCCCGTATCCAGCATCGTCACCGTCGCATTCGGATTGTCCTTCTTATAAGCTTCCGCTCCTGGCGGAATGAAGAACGGATCGTGCTTGCCCCAAATTGCCAGCGTCGGCGGCTGCTGCGTCCGCATGTACTCCTGAAACACCGGATACAGCGCCAGGTTCGACGCATAGTCCAGAAACAGGTCCAGTTGAATGTCTGCATTCCCCGGCCGCTTCATTAGCGCCGCATCCAGAGTCCAGGTCGCCGGATCGATCGGCCTGTCCGCTGGCGCACCATGTGTGTACTGCCACTTCGTCGCATCCAGTTCCAGAAACCCGCGCAAAGCATCGCGATTCGCCTCAGTCGGATCCTTCCAGTACTGCTTGATCGGGTCCCACGAATCTCCCAGCCCTTCGAGATAGGCGTTGCCGTTCTGCGAGATCAGCGCCGTCACCTTCTCCGGATGTGCCACTGCCAGCCGGAAGCCCGTCGGCGCGCCGTAGTCGAACACATAAATCGCATAGCGCTTCAGCCCGATCGCTTCCACGAACGCATCAATCGTCTTCGCAATCGCGTCGAAGCTGTACTTATACCCGCGCTCCTTCGGAACCTCCGTAAATCCAAACCCCGGCAAGTCCGGAGCCACCACGTGATACCGCTGCGCCAGCCGCGGAATCAGCTCGCGAAACATCAGCGACGAAGTAGGAAATCCATGCAGCAGCAGGATCGTCTTCGCCGACGGATCGCCCGCCTCGCGGTAAAAGACATCCACTCCATCGGAACGCAGCGTGTGAAGGGCTACATGGGGGGAAGAGACTCGAGAAACCGTTGTAGTCGACATGTAAGAACTCCTTTTGCCGTATCCGGTTCTAAACCTACATCCGGGCGGACTCAAATGTGTAACCTATAAAATATCTCAATCAAGGTTACACAAGCAGAGATACGCCTGCTCTATGTAACTTGTCAAGCCGATTTATAACGGTTACAATAAAATTGTCATCGAAGGGAGCCCCGCAAGCCCTTCAAGGAGTAAGCCGCCATGTCGCACACGCCGGAGGTCACGCCGTTCTTCCTGGCCGATCATCCCGTCCTCGACCTCCTCAACACCATCGCCGCACCCGAGGGCGCCCCCATCGACGTCCTCCAATCCGACGCCGACGTCCTCTACTGGCTCGAAAAAGCTAGCCTCGCTCCCTCCGAAAAGCCCGCTCCCATCCGCATCGGCGCACTTCTCAACACTGCTCGCCAGCTGCGTGAGACCATCCGTCCGCTCGTCCTCAAACGCAAATCAGGCAAGCGCATCGACCCCTCAGCGCTCAACTCCTTTCTCATCCACGCGGCCAGCTACCCGCAGCTCGTCTCCACCACGTCCGGTGTCCAAATTGAGCGCCAACGCCCCGCCCGCACCCCCGAACAACTCCTCGCCCCCCTCGCCGAGTCAGCCGCCGAGTTCCTCGCCACCGCCGACTTCTCCCTCGTCCGCCCCTGCGAAGGCAAAGACTGCATCCTCTGGTTCTACGACCGCACCAAGAGCCACCGCCGCCGCTGGTGCAGCATGCAGGTCTGCGGCAACCGCCACAAGGTGGAATCCTTCCGCGAACGCCAGCGCTCCATCTAAGCCGCGAAATTTCGCTTCGCTAACCCCACGCCAGCCGTCGGACCGCATCCTACCGTAGGTGAACGTTTCCCTTAGGAGGCTCCCATGGAGCGCGAAGATCTACGCAAACTGATTGTTGCCGGCATGGTCATCTCCGGAGCAGTCGCCGCCATCCTCATGTATCGTCGCGGCGAATCCCTCTTCGGCATCGCCCGCAAAGCCCTCACCAACCCCGTCGGCTCACTCATCTCTGAAGTTGAAACCGCCGTCTCTAACGACGGGCCCAACAATCAAACCAGCGCTCTGCCCCAACCCGCAACATCGTGACCGCAGCTACCGCAGCCGGTCCCTGACCTCAGTTCGCACCAGGTACATAAAGAACACCAGCACCAGCAGCGCACGAATCAGGAAGAACCCCGTCTTCGACTTCTCGAAGAAGTAAAAATCACCCGAGCTCAGCAGCAGACACCCCGCCGTCACAATCGCCCATCCCCACTTCCGCAACCGCAGCAGCCCGAAGATCCCCACCGCCAGCAACGTGCAGATCGCCAGCACGCTGTACTTCGCCGCGCTCGTCCCATACGTGCCGTTCAGCGCCGCAAATGCATTCAGCATCGTCATGAAGATCATGAACATCGCAATGCCCGCGATGCCCGGCAGCATCCCGCCAGCACGCGCCTGCAGCCTCCGTACCTCGCGAGCCTGTTCCTCGCTCAGTCCAGTCGTCTCTTCACTCCGTACATCGTTCTCGTCGCTCAAACTCGCTCCACTTACCAATGCCTCACAGCGTATGCAGATAGGCCAGCAGGTCATTCAGCTCCTGCTGATCGATCGTATTTCCCATTGCGGGCATCATGTTCCTTCCGTGCAAAATCGTCGCCGAGACGCGCTCGTCTGTCGCCGCGGCACCGCTCGGCAGATAGGGCTTCTTGAATACCCCCAGCATCGGAGGCCCCTTCAGCTTCGCGTCCGTCCGGTCGCTGTGGCAGACCACGCAGTGCGCCTGGTACACCGCATGCCCATGCGCCTCCTGCGCGTTCAGCTGGTCCAGCGGCTTCGGCGGCGCACCCGCCTTACATCCGGCGAGCACCCCCGCCATCCCCAGCAGCAAAACCCTCGATATCTTCACCCTTCCATTCTCGCATCCCTCACCCCTCCAACTCCCGCCATCGAAGACCCCAAGCTCCCCGCCCGAGTGCCACCGTGGATCTTTATCTAAACTGTCTTCTCAGACAATTGGAAAGGACCTCCCCATGAACAAGGAAAGATCGAATTCAATCTCCCGTCGCCAGGTCTTGAGCACGGCAGGCCTTTCTACCGGAGCCGTCCTGCTCGGGCGTTCGTCTCTGTTCGCACAAGGAAGTGACGCACTGCCGCAATCACCCAATCCATCGTCGAACGCAAAGGCATCGTTTGGCCCACTCAAACAGATCCACGCCGGCGTCCTTGATGTTGGCTATGCCGAAGCCGGTCCTTCCACTGGAAGCCCTGTCATCCTTCTCCACGGCTGGCCATACGACATCTACAGCTTCGTCGACGTAGCTCCCCTCCTTGCCTCCGCCGGCTACCGAGTCATCGTGCCCTATCTGCGCGGCTACGGCACCACGCGCTTTCTCTCGGCCGACACCTTCCGCAACGGCCAGCCCTCGGCACTCGCACTCGACACCACCGCGCTCATGGACGCCCTCAAAATCGACAAGGCCATCCTCGCCGGCTTCGACTGGGGCGCTCGCACCGCCGATATCGTCGCCGCCCTCTGGCCCGAACGCACCAAAGCCCTCGTCTCTGTCAGCGGATACCTCATCGGAAGCCAGGAAGCAGGAAAAGCCCCGCTGCCTCCCAAAGCTGAGCTGCAATGGTGGTATCAGTTTTACTTCGCCACGGAACGCGGGAAGGTCGGCTACGACAAATACAGACACGACTTCGCGAAGCTCATCTGGCAGCTCGCTTCGCCGAAGTGGAACTTCGATGACGCCACGTTCGACCGCAGCGCAGCGGCCTTCGATAATCCCGACCACGTCGCCATCGTCATCCACAACTACCGCTGGCGTCTCGGCCTGGTCGAGGGCGAACCCAAATACGACGCCTACGAAAAACAACTCGCCGCCGCTCCCGCCATCCACGTTCCCAGCATCACCCTCGAAGGCGATGCCAATGGCGCGCCGCATCCCGACCCATCCGCCTACGCTCGCCGTTTCACCGGCAAATACCAGCACAGGAACATCTCAGGCGGAATCGGCCACAACCTCCCCCAGGAGGCCCCGCAAGCCTTCGCCCAAGCTGTGATCGACGTCGATAAATATTGATGAAGGCAAGATCATTCGCCGCATCTACGCAGCCGGCTTCGTCACCTGCTGCGAAAACCATCGCCAGAGAGCCGTGCCTATCCCTTCAACTGTCGCGCATACTCCGCCTCATCGAAGTGCCCCTTCGACTCCACGATCAATCCGTCATCCCCCATGCGCCATTCCTCATGCCCACTTATCCGAACCGTCCTGCCCGTTCCACCCGGACCGGAGTTCGTGCCCGTCAGCGTCCAGTGATAGACCGCACGCTCCCCCTCAACATCCACTCTGTCCATGCTCACCACCAGATCAGGAAATGCCGTCATGAATCCCTGCGCAGCCGCAGTGATCGCATCTCGACCAACAGCAGGCGAACCATCATTGATCGTCAGTGATCCGTCTGGCGAAAAGAACGCCGCCACCCTCGCGGCATTCTGACTACACCACGCCGCCGTATACCGCTCTGCAAATTCGTTCATCGCCTCACTGTGCATCGGCTCTCCTGCGAATCCCACAAATCCTAGCCGCACTCCATATCGCCCGCAATCGAAACCTGAAAACCGCGCCTTCGCACCCCGCCCCTGCTAAACTTCGTCATCCGCGCAGATCAAACCGCATCCCCAAAGGTGCCCGCATGACCAAGTTCCTCGCCTTTATGCTCGCCTTCTCGCTCTCCCTCGCCGCACCTGCGCAGCAGTCGACGAAGCCCAAAGTCCGCGCCATCACCGCCTTCGTCCGCCTCGACCGCAACACCTGGCAATCGCAGGTCGCCGAAGCCCTCCGCACCCTCCGCGAAGCCGAAGTCCCAGTTCGAGTCCTCCGGCTACCAGGTCCAGACCATCCGCATCACCACCCAGCCCCTCGCCCAACTCACCGCCGGCCTCTCCGAAGCCCAGGCCCTCGACCTCCTCAAGCAGTTCGACCAGCTCTCCGCCAAAGAAAACTTCACCCCCAACGTCGGCCCCGCCATGCTCCACGACACCGACTCGCCCGCCACCATGCACCTCCTCGAGCGCGCCCTCTCCACCCTGCCCCGCCTCGAGGCCAGCGCCATCATCGCCGACGAGTCCGGCATCCACTGGAAGACCATCCGCCGCACCGCCGAACTCGTGAAGTACGTCGCCGACCACAGCCCCCACGCCAGGGCACCTTCAACTTCACCGCCACCGCGATGCTCAAGACCCTACGGCCCCTTCTTCCCCGGCTCCTGGCACGACGGCCCCGGCAAACAATTCTCCATCGGCTTCGAAGGCGCCAACGTCGTCCACGACGTCTTCGCTAAAGACAAAGGCAACGCCGACGCCGCCATCAAGCGACCTCACCGCCGCGCTCACCCTCCACGCCACGCGTCGCCGACGCCATCGGCAACAAGGTCGCCGCCGCCACCGACTGGACCTACATGGGCGTCGATCCCACACCCGCACCCGGCGGAGACGTCTCCATCGGCGCCGCCATCGAAGCCTTCACCGGCGCAAAGTTCGGCTCCAGCGGCACCCTCACCGCCTCGCGCATCATCACCACCGCCGTCAAAGCCGTGCCCGTCAAACAGACCGGCTACTCCGGCCTCATGGTCCCCGTCATGGAAGACAACCTCCTCGCCAAGCGCTGGGCCGAAGGCACCTTCACCATCGACTCCCTCCTCGCCTACTCCTCCGTCTGCGGCACCGGCCTCGACACCATCCCGCTTCCCGGCGACGTCTCGCTCGACCAGATGGAGCGCATCTTCTCCGACGTAGCCTCGCTCGCCGTCAAGTGGAACAAGCCCCTCTCCGCGCGCCTCCAGCCCATCGCCGGAAAAAAGCCCGGCGACAGCACCGACTTCAACAGCCCATCGCTGATGAACTCCACCATCCGGCCGCTGCCCTAGTACAAATCATGGTCGACAGCCGAGCTGAATTATTTCGCCGCAGCTGTTGCCTTCTGCAGTTCCAGCAGCACATCTTCCGCAGAGCTCCTGTCGCCGTGTCCCGTACTTATCTTGCGAAAGAAGATGACACCTTTCCGGTCGACAAGAAAGGTAGACGGGTAAGCCGTCTCGTGCGGAGCGTCCCAGCGAAGTCCGTAGAGATTGGTAAAGGTGTAGTCCGGATCAATTACAAGATGGATGTTCGCAGGCAGTGGGTTCTGCTTTGCAAGAGCTTCCCGCGCGTGCTGATCAAGATCCGCAGGAGGACCCGGATAAACAAGGATCACCTCTGCCTTCGCCGCAGAAAGCTTATCAGCGTTCGTAATGAAATCATGCACCTGCTTCACGCAATAAGGACACTGATATCCCGGGTAGCCCCGCAAAACGACCAGAACAACAGTGCCTCTTTCTGTGAACTGTGAGAGCGTCAGCATCTTTCCGTCTGGCGTTGCTAGTGAGAACGGGGGTGCGATCTGGTTGACCTCCGGGGTCGTCGCCGAAAACGCCAGCCCGCTTGGAAGCAGAGTCGAAAAAAGAATCATCAAAAAGAATTTACGTAGCATGACGTACTCCGAATTTGGGATAGAGAAAGCGTCACGAATGCGTAGCAAGCCACGAGCTACTTGTGACAACTTGCGACTCCTGAGTGACACCGGGCTTTCGCGCAGAAATCTCGAGGCGCTGCTCAACAAGCAACACTCAATGCATTTCGGTATGTGCGCATCCGTTAGAGACCGACAGCGATACAAAGGTCACAGATCGGAGTCTTAAGAGCGAAGCGACCACAAACGCGAGCCCGACCACTCCTCGGCTATCCTTCCCCCAAAATACGCACGCTACCCTCGCCGCACTCCTCATCTCGACCGAGCCGGGCGGTGTTCGATGCGTGGTAGAGAAGCGGTCTTTCCGCTGCGCTGCATTTTGCTCGAGATGACGGATTGGGGATTGGCTGATCCGGGTTGTGTTCAGGCGTTGATCTTTGCGGCGACGGCTTCGACCCAGAAGATGGGGTCGATGCGGTACTCGATCTTGCCGATGTCGGCGTTGGTTTTGGCGTCGGGGTTGGAGAGGAAGATGTAGCTGTAGTAATCGGGTGTGACGCGCAGCTCTCCCTGGGCGACGCTGAGGATGAGGCCGCAGAGAATGCCGATGGCGGGTGTCTTGCCTGCGACGAGATCGATGTGTCCGTTGACCGTTACACCGCCGGAGAGGAGGGGCGGCACCTCGCTGGTGGGCAGGTCTTCGGCGATGGCGAAGGCGGAGCTGACTGGGTGGGTGAAGTCGATGGGGCGACTTGCGAGATCGTTGGTTGTTGCGACGGTTGCGTAGACGTGCGCTGAGCCCGATAGGAAGTCCTGTCGATAGAACTCGAGACCTGCGGGGACGATGAAGCGATAGGCGAGCCTGCCGGGGCCTGTGGGAGTGATGGGCAGAGGGATGATGTACTGCCAGGTGTTGACCCACCACTGCTCCTGTGTGCTGCTGTTGGAGATGGCAGCGTAGGGGATGATGTAGCCGGGAGAGAGGATGCCGTTGGCATCGCCGCTGGTCTTGGAGCTGGTCGGCTTCTGGACGAGCCCGACGGTGGCGGTGGGCGCGGCGACGGTTTGCCACGGGCCGAAGATGTCGGCGAGGTGGTCGAGCGCGATGGCGACGCGCGGGGAGATGTCCTTGACAGCGGGAACGGAGGGACGCGGGCGGGAGGCGAGCGCGGCGTACTGTTTTGTGAGCTCGCCGGCGTAGGCCTTGGGATCTTCGCCGTAGGCGCGGAGGAGAGGCTCGGTCGCGGAGAGGGTTTTGAGTCGATTGCCGACGGTCGCGAACTGCGCGTCGGCGAGGGCGATGCGGGCTGCTTCGGCGGCGGAGTTGTCGTTCTTGGAAGATTTGGACTTGCTCACGTAGATGCCTCCTGAGACGTACCGGTGATGATGACGTGCGGAGGATGAGCCCGGGAACGCGGATAGGCTAGCAGAGTTCGCGAGAGGCGTGCAATGAAGAGTGGCCCGGGCTGAAAGCACCTCGTTGCGTGCCGAAGGCACGAGCCCTACCACCCTCTGCTATCCTTCCCCAAAATGCGCACGCTAGCCCTCGCCGCCCTCCTCACCGCGACCACCTCCCAGGCCCAATTCCAACTCCAGGACTCCCACACCACCGCCAGCCTCCGCGGCATCCACTCCATCGGCAACGGCATCGCATGGGCCAGCGGAACCGAAGGCACCGTCCTCCGCACCACCGACGACGGCGCAACCTGGCAGCGCTGCGCCACACCGCCCGACGCCGACAAGCTCGACTTTCGCGGAATCCAGGCCTTCGACCAGAACACCGCCATCGTCATGTCCTCAGGCAAAGGAGACCTCTCCCGCCTCTACAAAACCACCGACGCCTGCAAATCATGGAAACTCGTCTTCACCAACCCAGACAAAGACGGATTCTGGGACGCCCTGAAAGATCACGTTGCGCTTCCTGATGAGATCCAGTCGTGCTCATCCCAAACACCAGTCATTACGGGTGCTATTCTGGGCGACCCTACCGTGCACAATTCAAACCCATTGGACACGAATACACATCCCACCTTCTACCTCTCTACATTTGCGCTCAACTCATCCTGCTCACCGGACAAACTGAACCCTAGCGCAACTCAGATCTTTTCGGGGCCCGGAGAAACTGCGTTTGCCGCAAGCAATTCCGTTCTCCACCAGCTCGGCCCAAGCGTGTTTTGGATTGCAACGGACCGAGCGATCATTCAATACATGCCGGGCATCGTTTGTCCGATCGCTGTGCCGCTCCAGCGTGGAAGACCATCGCAAGGTATATTCAGCTTTTCAATACGGCCCGACTCTATCGAACAGCCGAAGTCCATCAAATTCGGCCACAATTTTCATTGTTTGAAGGCCGATATCGTCGCCGTGGGCGGAGACTATTCAGCTCCAGATAATAGCGAAAAGACTGCGGCCTTTACTGGAGGAAGTAACAAGTTCCAACCTGCGCAAACCCCACCCCACGGCTACCGCAGTTCCGTAGCCTACGACTCAAAGACCAAAACCTGGATCACCGTAGGCCCCAACGGCACCGACATCTCCCGCGACGACGGCCGTAACTGGACCGCCCTCAAACCCACCACACAAGACCCACCCGACGCCGACAAGAACTGGAACGCCCTCTCCCTCCCCTTCGTCGTAGGCCCCAAAGGCCGCATCGGCAAGCTGCGCCCCGAAGCCCTCAAACCCTGACCACCGCTATACCCCTAACCTTTAGGTGTCATCCTGAGCGAAGCGGCGCAGCCGCGAATCGAATTACCTGCGGCTGCCTTTGTAGTCTGTTATTCAGAGGCTCGAGAAACCTCCCAGAAGCGATTCGACTTTGCGCCTGGGAGGGCGTACTGTCGAACCAGCCACCCGTATACGCGCCGGCATTTCGCCCACCGCCACAAACCTTGGCCCCCGTCAGGGGCTGGCCATGCGTTCTATTCTCCAGGTTGGAAATGATGCACCGCTTCTGTCCACAAGGGCAGCAGTGCTTAGGCTGACTGGTGCATCTGTAGTCGCTGCGTCAGGCGGCGAGGCGATGGATATGTTACGTCGCAAACATTTCGATCTCATTGTCTTCTGTCACACCGTAGGCCTGCAGGAACGAGAAAAGATCTCTCTTGAGGCTCGCAAGTTTCATGTAAACGTAAGGACGCTGAACGTCTTACGGTCCTCCTCCGATAGCTTCGCTCCGGAAGACACGGTTTCTGATCCAAAACATCTCGTGGCGAAGGTCAATGAAACCCTCCAAAATGCTCGTCCCAAACAACAGCGCCCCTCCTAAGGGCATCCACCTGTGTATGGACAAGCTAATTGCTGACGTCAAGAAAGTCCTCGAAGAGAGCGATCCGACGATAACGGTCGAAGAATCCCTTCCATCTACGGAACCCAACGGCAAGGCTCCTGATCTGGACAATGAACCTCCCACAGCTTAGTGGCGGAGTGTCGACGAAACCCCTGAGGAAGCCTGCGATCCTGGCGCTGCTGGCGATGAATTTTGCAGTGGCAGTCAGTCAGGAATCACAGCCCGAGCGGGTGGTCCAGGGCAGCACGATAATCTCTCAACACGATCCAGCCATGCGGATCGAATTGCCGCGTGAGGCACAATATCTTGGTGCTGATCGTTGGATACTGTATGGCATTGCCGACTGCGAGATCCATGTCTTCGTGGAAGCAGATTTGAAAAAACAGGTCAGGCGGCTGTACTGGGTACAGTTTGAGCAGTTTGTCTCGAGCCGGCCGGAGTTGCAGCATAATTACAAGCCACAGGAACTGGCAACGTTTGCAGGGTCGGATACTTATGTGCGCGCTCGTTTCGGAAAGAGCGGCGAGACGGTCAAGGAAGGTTCCGACCTGGAGCATGTGCTCGCATTGATTCGAGCCAAGGGATACACACTGCCCGCTGAGATGATGAATGTCCGGCTGGTTAGATTGCTGGACCCGCAGGGGCGCAAGGAGCTGATGATTATCTACTCCGAAGACTTGGCGCCGACGGGTGTGAAAGTGGACGACCTGATGCCGGCTGGCAAGGCTATCGAGAAGTGGCCGGAGATACAGAAGGCGCTTGTAGACCGCGCCGAGCGGCAGATCCATCTGTTGCCTTTGCCTTGAGGGATGCGGCACAGACGTCGCTTCAGGACACGCGCCAAACATGACAGGCTCCGCCGCTGCCGTTGCTTCTGAGGTTTTCCCTGCAAAATCACTTGTCAAGCCCCACCAACATTCAAATCCGCCACATCCCCAACAAAACAAGGTACTTATTCCCACTAGGAAAAGTGCCGATTTACCCCCTCCAACCCGTTAAAATAGAAACAGCTCAGAAAACATAAAGTCCCCGGCCCAAGCCGGGGACTTTTCCACTAACCCAAGCAATATGAAGACTTTACGGATGAGTAAAACACAACCTATTCATTCCAGAGACTTTATCAAACGCTGAACCCGAAGTCCAGACCTAAGTCATCTGTTTCTAGGACTTTGCGCAAAAACCGGGGGGGTGCCCTAGCTTCGCCAGTGCAGCGTCACCGGCCCGCGCAGAGGATGCTCCCCGGTCCCCTTCAGCCGAGCCTGCTTCAGCGCGAAGTACCACTTCGCCGGCTTGTCCGCATCGTCGATCAGCATCAGCCCCGGGTTGAACCGCAGCCCCTCCGCCTGCTCGATCATCGTCTGCTGGTCCTGCCGCACAAACTTCGCCCCAAAGAACGTAGCAATCGGAGTCACAAACGGAACGTTAGTAAAAAACATTCCACGCCGCCAGACACATCGATCCGGCAAGTCGAAGCCGTCACCGGCGTCACCGTAGTCAGACTCGCAAACCACTTCTTCCCCGCGCGAATCGTCTCGTACCGCCGGTTCGGCAGCACAAAGTCGATCGTCGTCGTCATCGGCTCGCCATAAACGCCCAGCAGCTTATAAGGCGCCGAGTTCGCGCTCGGAGCATGCGACGACATCCGAAAGCCCTGAGGGATCGGCTCGAAGTGCTTCGTCTTCTCATGAATGCTCGCCTCGACTCCGCCACCACCACGCCTGGTGCACAAACGGCCCATGCGCCGGATCCATCAGCCCGATGATCCCGTGGTCCACATTGCAAGGCAGATCCGCCACCAGATGCGCCGACCGAAACTCGCTCCGAAAACTTCGGCAGCTCCGGAACCGGCGGCAGCGCAGCGCCCGCCAATCAACCCTTCCCGTCCCCGCCTCCGGCAGATAAACCCACGCATACCCATCCCGCTCCTCGCACGGATAACGCGCCCGCAAAAATCTTCGTCGGGTCCAGCGATCTCATAACTGAGTCAGCGAAGGAATCTCCTGGCACTGCCCCGAACAAGGCTCAAACCTCCAGCCGTGATACTTGCACTGCACCTTCTCGCCATCGAACCACCCCGCCGACAGCGGAATCCCGCGATGCGGACAAAGATCACGCATCGCAAACAGCTGCCCATCCTTCTTCCGCCCCAGCAGCAGCGGAACCCCCAGCAGCAGCGCCGTCGCCGTCTTCCCCGCGCGCAGCTCACCCGACCGCAGCGCCGGATACCAATCCCCGAAGATCAGCTCCGCCGGAGGCCCCGGAGTCTGCGCAAGTTGAACCAGATCACGCATCAGCAGTCAGCCTGAGTCTACGACATTCTGAGCGGTCCATCTTAGCAAGTGTCATTCCGAGCGAAGCGACGAACCCACGCATTTACTACCGCTCGAACCACTACAACGAACGATGGCGGAAACAACACTCGACAACGCCATACACTAACCACGTGCCCGTCGAACTAACCCAGTCAACCGCAACCGCCTCATCCTCCTCGCTGCTCTGGCTCTTCTTCTACGCCAGCTTCACCCTCCTCACGCCCCCGCTGCTCGACGACGCCGACTCCGTCCACGCCGAGGTCGCCCGCGAGATGCTCCTCCGCCACGACTGGGTCACCCTCTACGCCAACGGCATCCGCTACCTCGAGAAAGCCCCGCTCCTCTACTGGTCGATGGCCGCCAGCTTCAAGCTCTTCGGCGTCCGCACCGCCGCCGCCGCGCCTCCCCCTCGCCCTCACCGTCCTCGCGCTCGCCCTCGTCGCTCGAAGCCTTCGCCCGCCGAGCCTTCACACAGCACCCGAGCCGGCCTCTACGCCGCCCTCATCACTGCTCTCCAGCTTCGGCATCTTCATCTTCACCCGCATCACCATCCCCGACGCGATGGTCTGCCTCTGGCTCACCCTCGCCCTCTTCTGCTACTGGCTCACCGAACAGCCGAACGAGTCACAGATCCGCCGCACCAAACCAAGGATGTGTCATCCCGACCGCAGCGCAGCGGAGTGGAGGGACCTGCTTCTCTACCACGATATTCCGAACCAGCACCAAGCCGCCTGCTCTGCTATGGCTTCGCCGCCTGCTGCGCCCTCAACGTCCTCACCAAAGGCCTCATCGGCATCGTCTTCCCCATCGGCATCGTCGCTCATCCACCTCGCTCGCTCACCCGCGGCTGGCGCGGCGCCATCACCCGCATCCGCCAACTCCACCCCATCACCAGCACCGCTCGTCTTCCTCGCTGATCGCCGCCCCCTGGCACATCCTCATCGGCCTCGCCAACCCCACGCAGGGCAACCCCGGCAGCCTCACCTTCACCCACGGCCACTGGATCGTCCCCCAGCCCACCGACGGCAACGTCCACGGCTGGACCTGGTTCTACTTCATCAACGAGCACCTGCTCCGCTACCTCAACCTCCGCGTCCCCCGCGACTACGACACCGTCCCGCTCTCTCTCTTCTGGGGACTCATCCTCATCTGGCTGATGCCCTGGAGCGCCTTCCTCTTCCACGCCATCGCCGCCGTCCCGTGGCGAAATCACATCTGCCGCTCGCACACCGCTACACTCACGCGAGCGAATCCACGCTCCTGCTCCTCGGCATCTGGGCCGCCCTCCCGCTGCTCTTCTTCTCCCTCTCCACCCGGCAGGAGTACTACGTCCTCCCCGCGCTCCCCGCGCTGATCCTGCTCATCGCCGCCTGGCTCACGCGCGAGGCCGCCGAAGCCGAAACCTTCGCCGTGCCCAACCCCCTCGTCACCGCGGGCCAACGCATCTCCGTCGTCCTGCTCGTCCTTCGGCTCCGTCGCTGCGCTCGCCGCACTGCTTCTTCGTCCTCCACTCGCGCACCCGCCCGGCCCCAACACCGACCTCGCCACCCTGCTCCAGCAGAACCCCGGCGAGTACGCCCTCTCCTTCGGCCACTTCCTCGATCTGAACGCACAGGCCATGGGAGCCTTCCGCGGCCCGCTCATCCTCACCGCCATCGCGCTCTTCGGCGGAACACTCGCCACCTGGCTTCTGCGCCGCAACTACAAACCGCACGCCGCAAACCTCTGGCTCGCCGCCGCCGCCTTCGGCTTCCTGCTCGCCGCCCACCTCGGCCTGCAGATCTTCTCGCCCGTCCTGACCTCGAAGCAGCTCGCCGACGCCATCGCGCCCGACCTCAAGCCCGACGACATCATCGTCATCCACGGCGAATACGAAGCCGGCAGCACCCTCGGCTTCTATCTCCAGCGCAACGACATCCACATCCTCGAAGGCCGCAGCTCCAACCTCTGGTACGGCAGCTTCTTCCCCGACGCTCCGACGCATCTTCGAGGACGAAGACTCGCTCCGCCTCAAGTGGACCGGCATCGACCGCGTCTTTCTCTGGCAGGACGTCAGCCAGCCGCTGCCAAAGCTTCCCGGCAAGACCTACTTCCTGCTGCAGAGCGGAGGCAAAGAGATCCTCAGCAACCAGCCGAACCCTTATTGATTCTCAGCATGCGTATCGCAAGCATCGAGTGAGCAAAAAAAGATGCGGCCCTCAGGCCGCATTATCGTTTGAAACAAATTACCTCCGCAATCTTACCAGAGACCCCACGCCCGGCTGATGTAGTCGGTCAGCGTCATGGTGATCAGGATCAGAAAGGTAAAGAAGCCTGCGGCGACCGTCATCTTGACCAGCTTCGACTGATAGTAGACGTGCATGAAGAACAGGATGACGATGACCGCCTTGGTGCAGGCGATCGCCAGCGCCACGATGGGGTTCAGAATGCCGAGGTTCACAAATGCCGCAGCGACCGTGATCCCCGTGAGAGTAAGCAGCGTGACGAAGACGATGGCGTACGTCTTCGGGCCGACGATATGATGTTCGGCATGCTCCGGATTGGTTATGTTCGCCGGATCGTGATATTCGAGACGACATGGTCTTCTTCCTTTCAGGTAGATGGCTACACCGGGTGCCGGTTAATGAGATACAGCAGCGGGAACAGGAAGATCCACACAATATCGACGAAGTGCCAGTACAGCCCGAAGTTTTCAATCGGCGCGACATACCCTGACGAGAAATCCCCTCGATGCGCTCGCCATATCAGCCAGAACAGCAGCCCGATGCCGATGATCATGTGCAGCGCGTGCATGCCGGTCATGGCGAAGTAGAGGAAGAAGAAGACCTGCGTCTTCTGCGCCATGTCCGGAGCCAGCGGCTCTTCGTCGGCTTGCCGGTCTTCGGGTTCAGCGGAGGATTGACGAACTCCGAGATATCGAAGCTCGCGCCCGGAATGTGGTGCTTCTCCCACTTCTCCTTGTACTCGAAGTACTTGACGCCAAGGAAGGCCAGACCGAAGACGGTGGTGAGGATCAGGAACAGACCAGCAGGCCCTTCTTCCGGACCTCGGCCGCCCACACACCCAGCGCCATGAAGAAGCCCGAGGTGATCAGGATGGCCGTATTCGCCGCGCCCAGCGGAATGCTCAGCTGGTTCGAAGCCGCGACAAAGGCCGGGTTGTACCAGTTGCGGTAGAGCAGGTAGGCAAAGAACAGGCCACCGAAGAACATGATTTCGGTCAGCAGGAAGAGCCACATCCCGAAGGTTCCGGCCTCGCGCTGCTGCTCTTCCGTCTCGAAGTGATGACGGTGCTGCGGCAGCAGAGACGTGGTCGTGCTCGCTCGCTCTGCGTCTCGTGCGTTGCGGATGTGTCGCTACGATCGCGTTATCCAACGGTCGTCACCTCTTGTTCCGTCTTGTGGTCGAGCCACTCGTAGTCATAGGCCTCATGGTCCACGATCGGCGTCTCGATAAAGTTTTCGGTCAGCGGCGGCGACTGAATCTGCCACTCAAGGCCGGTCGCCTGCCACGGATTGTTGCCCGCGATCGCGCCATACTTCAGCGACCAGGCCAGATAGAGCAGCGGCAGCAGATAGCCAACGCCAAGCACCGTAGCGCCCGCGGTCGAAAGCACGTTCAGCACCTGGAACTCCGGCGGATAGGCAGTGATACCGGCGCGGCATGCCCAGATAGCCCAGGATGAACTGCGGCAGGAAGGTCAGGTTGAAGCCGATGAAGCGTGGTTACCGCCGCGAGCTTCGAGAGCGACTCCGGATACATGCGGCCCGTCATCTTCGGCCACCAGAAGTGGACGCCCGCCGAGGAACGCCATCAACATGCCGCCCACCATCACAAAGTGGAAGTGCGCGACGATGAAGTACGTCTCGGTCAGGTGAATGTCCATGCCCAGCGAGCCGAGGAAGACGCCCGTCATGCCGCCGATCGTGAACAGGCCGATGAAAGCCGAAGCGCGTACAGCATCGGCGTCTCAAACGTGATCGAGCCCTTCTGCAGCGTGAACGCCCAGTTGAAGATCTTGATCGCCGAAGGCACCGCGACCAGCATCGTCAGCAGCGAGAAGACCAGCGCCGAGTAGTTCGAGACGCCCATGATGAACATGTGGTGCGCCCAGACGAAGAACCCGAACAGCGCAATCGCCACCGAAGAGAACGCAACCGCCGTATAGCCGAAGACCCGCTTGCGGCTGAAGGTGACTGATCACCTCGGAGATCACGCCCATGCCCGGCAGAATCATGATGTACACGGCCGGGTGCGAGTAGAACCAGAAGAGATGCTGGAACAGCAGCGGATCGCCGCCCTTGGTCGGATCGAAGACGCCGATGCCGAATCAGTGCGCTCAAGAGCCACCAGCACCAGCGTGATCGCCAGAACCGGCGTGCCCAGCACCATCAGGATCGAAGCAGCATAGTTCGACCACACGAACAGCGGCATGCGGAACCACGTCATGCCCGGCGCGCGCATGCGGTGGATCGTCACGATGAAGTTCAGCCCCGTAAAGATCGAGGAGAAGCCGACGATGAAGACGCCCAGTCGCCGCCGTCACCACATGCGTATTCAGGTAGTGGGTCGAGAGCGGAGTGGTGAAGGTCCAGCCCGTATCGACACCACCCAGCACCAGCGCGGCCAGCGATGAAGCAGGCCGCCCGACCAGATACAGATACCAGCTCAGCAGGTTGATCTTCGGAAACGCCAGGTCCTTCGCGCCCATCATGATCGGAATCAGGAAGTTCCCCAGCGTCGCCGGAACCGAGGGCACCAGGAAGAGGAAGACCATGATGATGCCGTGCATCGAGAAGAACTTGTTGTACGTATCCGAGGCCACCAGGTCAGGCTGCGGCGTCAGCAGCTCCAGCCGGATCAGGCCGGCGAACGCTCCGCCGATAAAGAAGAAGAACGTAATCGAGATCAGGTACAGCATCGCGATCCGCTTGTGGTCGCCCGGTGAGCAGCCAGCTGAGCAGGCCGTCCTCGGCGTTGATGTAGTTCTTCTTCGGAAGCGTGGCCGTCCTCTGATCGGGCAGGTTGACGATGGTTGAACTGGTTGCGCTCATGGCTTCACCACCTCTGGCGTTGTCGGCGCCGCTTGGTTCGACTCCGATGTGGTCAGCGTCTGCTGAACACGATAGTTGCGTCTTGCAGGGACTTAGATGTACTCCACCAGATCGATCAGGCCGTCTTCGCTGATCTGCCCCTGGTAGGTCGGCATGATCGGCGCATAGCCCGCCGTAATGTGCTGCGACGGATTCAGAATCGCATCGCGCAGATAGGCCTCGTTCACCAGCACCTGCGATCCATTCGTCAGCTGCAGCTTCGATCCGTACACGCCCGCAAGGTTCGGCCCGCGCGCCGCGGCGCTGCCGGAGTGGCACGCGTTGCAGCCCATGCTGGCAAACAGCCGCTCGCCGTTCTGCGCCAGCGACATGCCGCTGGTCGACTCCTCAGTCCACTTCTTGTAGTCCTCCGGGCGTCAGCACCGTGACCTCGCCGATCATGCCCGAGTGCTTCGTGCCGCAGTACTGCGTGCAGAAGATGTGATACGTCCCCGGCGTCGTCGCCTCGAACCACACCGTCGAGTAGCGGCCCGGAATCACCTCGCGCTTCACGCGGAAGTCCGGAATCGAGAAGCTGTGAAACACGTCCTGCGAGATCATCGTCAGCTGGACATCGGCTGGCCCGTCGGAACATGCAGCGCATTGATCTCGTGCTGTCCGCCCGGATGCTCCGCCTTCCACATCCACTGCTTGCCGACGATGTAGATGTTCATCGAGTTCGGCGGAGGGTTATAGATGCGGAAGTACAGCAGCGCGCCCCAGACGAAGACGATCAGGAAGAGCGCCAGCGGAATAATGGTCCACGTCGCCTCAAGCAGCGTCGAGCCTTCGACCTGCGTGGCGACCGGGTTGCGTCTCCTTGCGATAGCGGATCGCGAAACCGAAGACCAGCGCTGCCCACCAGCGCCAGGCCGACGACCGTGATCAGCAGCAGGAAGAAGTAGAGCGCGTCAGCGTAGGGCGCAATGGTCGACGCCTCGCGCGGAAAGAGCGCGGAGGCGTTGAGCCACTTCACCAGAAATTGCCACAGGACTGGACTGATATGCATCGTTACCCTTTATCCGTTCTCTTTCTTCGTCAAGTCGTGGTCGCGCCCAAGCTTCACGTCTCTCCGGAACATCAGAAACATGAATCCGCCCAGACCCGCCACCGTCACCATCCCGCCCAACTGCACCACGCGCGCGATCGATCAGCGAGTGCTTGTTCGTCTGCGGATCGTAGTGGTAGCAGTAGGTCAGAATATTCGCGACCGGCGAACCAATCTTGTTGTCCGGAGGCCTCAATCAGCCCCAGCAGCATGTCCTTCGGCGAGTACTCCACGCCAAGGTAGTACTGCGCCAGCTTGCCGTCCGGTCGTGACGATCTCAATCGAGCTGGCATGCGCAAACTGCGTCAGCTTGCCATCCGGCCCCGGAACCCGAACATAGCCAAAGCCAACCGCATTCGTCACCGCATCGATCGCCGGCCGCTGCCCGTCAGGAAGTGCCAGCCCGCCGCCGTCTCCGGCCGGCCATAGCGCTTCAGATAGAAGGCCTTCTTCTTCGCGGCCTGCTCCGGCGTCTCGCTGGGATCGATGCTGATGATCACCACATCGAAGTCCTTGCCCGGCGTCAGCTTCACCATCTCCAGCGCAGCTCGTCAGGCCGTCCATCTCCTCCGAGCACAGCATCGGGCAGTTGTAGTACACCAGCGCAAGGATCGCGGGATGCTTGCCGAAGTAGTCGCCCAGCTTCACCGTCTTGCCCGTCTCATCCACGAACTGCGCATCCAGCGGAAGCTGCTGGTTCAGATGCTGCGCCACGCCAACCTTCTGCAGCACCTGCGGCAGCTGGTCGCCGGCAGTTCTCGCCGGTCTGCTTATCGCCATAGCTCGCGACCTGCGCCGAAGCGCAGGCGCACTCAGCAGGGCGCAGCAAACGCAACTGCTGCCGCCTCGCCACCCGCCTCGTATTGTCCGCCTGCTCGTTCATGCTCGTCTCTTCTCTCTGCTTCAATCCTTCAGTCCGGCTGTTACTTCACCGGGGCAAGCTCTGCCTGTGCTCGCCGCCTTCGGCCTTGCCGTAAGTTCATCTTCTGCTCGCGAGCTTCGATCACATCAAGCTCGTAGCCGGTGCGCGCAAAGCCGTCGTCAGCGGAGCCTGAACCACGGCTTCGTCATCGCCCGCCATCTGTCAGCCGTGGTCCCCGCAGCCGGCTGCATGCACCGGCAAGTCCGCGCTGCGCAATCAGCTCCATGGCCGCGATCGATCGGAATCCGAATCGCCGTCCTCGCCCGGAGCTGCGCTGTAGTGATCCAGCACAGATCTTCGCGAGCATGCAGGTCAGCCGTCTGCCTGGTTGCCGTCGTCGATATCCAGACGCGGGCTCGGGAAGGTCGCCGTCATCTGCTGCAGCTCCTTCTGCTGCATCTCGGGATTGCTGGCCAGATCCTGGCGCTTGCCGTTCGTCGCCGCCCTGCAAACGCGCTGCGATGCCACTTGTCGGCCGGTCCATCCATCTTCTTGAGCGCGCTGTTGATCACCTTGCCCATGCACAAAGCAGAAGACAGAAGAAGACAACACCGAACCAAACAGACCCGCCAGAAAGACCACGACGCCATTGACGTTGACGTCCGTGATCTCGTAGCCCGGGTGCTCCGGAGTCACGTACATGGGCGTCGTGCGCTGCGGGCTGATTCAGATCGTGGTCGTTAGTGGGCATGTTCGGGCTCCAGCATCTCTTCAAGGTGAGGATCGTTCACGTTGATCAGCGGACGCTTCATCAGTGCGTCAGGTAGTACGCGCCCCACAGCGAAAGCACGGCGACCGGAACAGTGATGTACGCCAGAATTCCAATATTGCCCGCGAGGTGCAGATTGCCGGCAGCATCTGCGAAGTTCGGCTCGATCAGCCAGAACATATCCAGGCAGCGCGCGAAGATCATCAAGCACGTCAGCCAGATCATCTTCTGCTTGTTCCGCTTCAGGTCGCGCGACAGCAGCAGGCTGAACGGAATCAGCCAGTGGCAGATGAAGTCCAGCGAGCAGATGACCCACCATCCGCCGTGAATGCGGTTCAGGTACCAGGGAATCTCGTCCGGAACGTTGCCCGACCAGATGATCAGGAACTCCGCGAAGCAGAGATAGATGTTCAGCATCACGAAGGCAAAGGCAAACTTGCCCAGGTCGTGCTGCTCGGTCGTGCGCAGCAGCGTCTTCATCGGCTCGTAGCGCGACAGCAGAATCACGCGTCAGAATGCCCAGCGCCAGCACCGCGTATCCCTGGCCCACCAGGAACTGCAGACCCCAGATCGACGAGTACCAGGTCACGTCCAGCGACTTGATCCAGACGATCGCGCCGTCCGTCAGCAGGATGACGTAGATCAGGATGCCGATGCCGCGAGAGGTTCTCGAACTTGATGCGCCAGCGGTCGAAGCTCGCCTGCGTTCCGCGCTGCCGGATCGGCATCGCGCTGCAAGCGACCACTTGTTCAGCAGGTAGCCATGAACGTCCAGCAGAACCGCGAAGATGATGCACGGTCTGCACGATCGCCGCGACCGGGTTCAGCATCGCATGCTTGGCATTCGCCGTCAGCGCCTGCTCCTGCGTCATCAGGCCGTTCGCATAGCGCCTGCAGCGTCGCCTCGTGCGGTCGGAAACGCCGCCCACTGGTACAGATGCTTCATGAAGAAGAGGATCGGCATCAGCATCAGCGCCAACCAGCCAGAGCGTGCGCGTCATCGCCTCCAGCGGACGGCGCAGCAGCAGGCCCCACTTGCCGCCGCGAGACATACTGCAGCATCAGCATCGCCAGCCCGCCGCCGGCAAAGCCGAAGCAGATCATGTAGCCCAGCAGGTAGGCGCGCAGGATGTGGTTCGTGCCCTCCGTGCACGAAGAGGAAGACCAGCGAGACGATAGCGCGCCGCCGCCGCGACGATCAGCAGCACGCGTCCGCCAGGCCGTGACGGCCTCCTCCGGCGCAGCGAGCGATGCAGGAAGCGTCCGCGGCCCGTGGTCGTCGTGATGCCTGCTTCTCCGTGATGTTCGTGTCCAGATGACATGCGTTTCAGGCCTTCATTCGGAAGCTTCCGAGATTACTGCTGCTGTGGTGCTGCTCCAGGGGTAGTTGGCTTGGCCGCCGGCTTGCGCTGCCGGTGCTGCATTTGTCGTCGTTGACGCGCCGGGCGTCGGAAGAACCATCAGTCCGCCATCCGGCGTTCCCGTAACCGCGGTCGCCGGCAGCTTCCACTCCTCCGCAAACGAGACCGGCATGCCCTCGCGCTCTGCGATGTCCTTGAGCGACTCCACGTGCGCGCCCGCAGGAACATCGGCCTGCTGGCGCGTTCTGGCTCAGCTGCAGCGCCCGGATGTACGCCACGATCGCCCAGCGATCTGCCGGCGTCACCTGCGACGCGTAGTCCGGCATCGCGCCGTAGCCATTGGTGATGACGTGGAAGAAGTGGCCCAGCGGAGCCGTCTCAGCCGCGCGGTATGGAAGTTGCCGGCCTTGACGATAGCCGCGCTGCACAATCATGCCCTCGCCATTGCCCACGCGCGAGTGGCACGGCGTGCAGTAGACGTTGTAGCGCTCCTGCCCGCGCTCCAGAACCTGCAGCGTCACCGGGAACGGCAGCCCGTCGCCTTCTTTGCCGTCCACCAGGCCGGTATAGAAGTACGCGTCCTCATGCAGCTGGCTGCGCGCCACCGTGTTCTCCACCTGCGGGCGCACCGAGCGGCCATCGGCATAGAACGTCGTTCCGCGCTGCGGAAAGAACTTCGGCTGGTCCTGCATGTCCTGACGGCAGCCGGCCAGCAGCCAGCATCGCAGAGCGCACATCGTCGCGACGTGCTGCAGCTGCACTCAGTCTCGATCCTGTGTCTCGCTTGCGTATTAATGATCCACCTCCACCACGGAGACCGCGTGAAACTGCTCGAGAAACGCCCGCGTCTCGGTCGGCGAAAACTTCGGGTCCGCCGCCTCCAGGCACAGGAAAAACTTGTCCGTCGTCGCGCCGTTGCGGAAGTTCGGCGCATTGAACACCGGATGATAGAGCTGCGGCAGGCCATTCAGCGCAATCATTCCGAAGCCGCCGAAAGACCCGGCGAACAGAATCGTCCACTCATACGCCGGAATGATGAACGCCGGCCACGAGAACAGCGGACGCCCCGCGATGTTCAGCGGATACGCCCACACCGCGATCCAGGTCTCCATCAGGAATGCCGTCGTCACGCCCATCAGTCCGCCCAGCAGGCAGACCAGCGGCACGCGGTTCTTGTGGAAGTGCAGCGCCTCGGCGGCCTCTTCCACCGGATACGGCGTATAGCACTCCATGCGGCGATAGCCGGCGCGGCGCGCCTGCTTCGGTCGCATGCACCAGCTCGCTGGGAGTATTGAACTCCGCCAGCAGTCCGTAGATTCCTTCGCGCGGCGGCATTAGGCTCGTCTCCTCACTGACTGTCTCGGCGTTCGGCTCCGCCACGGCGTGATCTTCGTCTGCGGCAGCATCATCCGGATCTCCGACATCGGAATCATCGGGCAGGAAGCGCACGAACAGCAGGAACAGGAACGTAAACAGTCCCCACGTTCCGATGAACGATCATGTAGTCCCACTTCGTCGCCCGGTACGTTCCCCAGCTCGACGGCAGGTACTCGCGATAGAGCGACGGTCACAACGATGACGAAGCGCTCAAACCACATGCCGATATTCACGATGAACGACAGCACGAACAGGTAGCCGACATTCACCCGCAGCTTGCGCGACCACAGCGTCGTCAGCGGAATCGCGATGTTGGTCAGGATCAGCATCCAGTACGCCCAGCCCATCGGCCCGAACATGCGGTTCCACATCATGAAGAACTCCCAGTGGCTGGCCGAGTACCACGCTCATGAAGACCTCCATGCCGTAGCCGTAGGCCACAATCGAGCCCGTCGCCAGCATGACCTTCGCCATGTTGTCCAGGTGGCGCAGCGTCACCAGGTCTTCCAGGTGGTAGAACTTGCGGATCGGAATCGCCAGCGTCAGCACCATCGCAAAGCCCGAGTACACAGCGCCGGCGACGAAGTAAGGCGGGAAGATCGTCGTATGCCAGCCCGCCAGCGCCGCCACCGCGAAGTCGAAGCTGATGACCGTGTGTACCGAGAGCACCAGCGGCGTCGAAAGACCCGCCAGCAGCAGCGAAGCCGTCTCATACCGAATCCAGTGCCGCGTCGATCCGCGCCAGCCCAGCGAAAGCATGCCGTAGAAGTACTTCGCCAGCGGCAGCTGTCGCGCGGTCGCGCAGCGTGCCGAAGTCCGGGATCATGCCGATGTACCAGAACACCACCGAGATCGTCGCGTACGTCGAAACCGCGAACACGTCCCACGCCAGCGGCGAACGGAACTGCGGCCAGACGTTCATCGTGTTCGGGTACGGGAACAGCCAGTAGCTCAGCCACGGACGGCCCACGTGGATCAGCGGGAACATGCCGGCGCAGACCACGGCGAAGATCGTCATCGCCTCGGCGAAGCGGTTGATCGAGTTGCGCCACGTCTGCTTGAACAGCAGCAGAATCGCCGAGATCAGCGTGCCGGCGTGGCCGATACCGATCCACCACACAAAGTTGATGATGGCGAAGCCCCAGGCTCCCGGGCATCGTGACGCCCCAGATGCCGATGCCCTTCAGGAACAGCCAGGTCAGCGCGACGATCACCAGCGATGGCAACGCCGCCCGCCACGATCAGGCCGAAGAACCAGCCCAGCGGCGTGTTCGACGTCAGCACGATGCCCGGCGATCTTCTGCGTCACCGACTTGAAGTTGTGGCCCGGCGCGATGACCGCGTACTCGCCGGTCCGCGGGTCGATCATCGGGTCGATCGATGGGTCAATGGGTCTTTGGTCGCCATTTATGCCAGCTCCGGATTCGGGTTGATGACGCCGGCCGTGTAGGTCGTGCGCGGACGGTAGTTCAGGTCGCCGAGCACCTGGTAATCGCGCTCCTCGGCCTTGCGCTTGGCCACCTTGCTGTTCTGGTCGTTGATGTTGCCGAAGACGATCGCATCGGTCGGGCACGCCTGCTGGCACGCCGTCACGATCTCGCCATCGCGGATCTCGCGGTTTTCCTTGTCGGCCGTGATCTTGGCCGCCTCGATGCGCTGCACGCAGTAGCTGCACTTCTCCATCACGCCGCGCGAACGCACCGAGACATCGGGATTGCGCATGAACTTCAGGCTCTCCGTGTCGTAGTCCGAGTACAGCAGGAAGTTGAACCGGCGAACCTTGTACGGGCAGTTGTTCGAGCAGTACCTCGTGCCCACGCAGCGGTTGTAGACCATCATGTTCAGGCCTTCGGGCGTGTGCACCGTCGCGCCCACCGGGCAAACCTGCTCGCAGCCCGCGTTCTCGCAGTGCTGGCAGGCCATCGGCTGGAAGTGCGCCTTCGGAGCATGCAGGTCGCCCTCGAAGTAAGTATCGATGCGCAGCCACTGCATGTTGCGGCCGACCTTCACCTGCTCGCGGCCAACCACCGGAATATTGTTCTCCGCATAGCAGCTCACGATGCAGGCATTGCAGCCGATGCAGCAGTTCAGGTCGATCGCCATGCCCCACGCGTTCTGAATCTTCAGCGTCGAAGGATCGGTCTTCTTGTAGTTCCACGCATCCGGGAACAGCTGAGGTTGACTTCTTTTCGACTCCAGCCGGATCGCCGTGCGGGTTCTCGCCCTGCGGCCCGTACCCAACCTTGTTGACCAGCGTGCCGCTCGCGCCATCCTCATGCGCGAAGTTCGGATTCTTCTTCGCCTCTTCCACCGTGGCGTAGCGGATGATCGACCGCTCCATCGCCTCATGGCCGGCCAGCGAGTAGGTGCCCTCGTTGTCGTACTGCGGCTTCTCCAGATCGTGCTGCGCGAAGCTGCCGCGGTGCTCGATGTTGTGCACCTTCGTCACGCACAGGTCGTATCGTTCCCGGCACCTTCTTCGCCGTCGCACCCGCAGCAAACAGCGGCGCAGCCGACGTGCGCAGCTGGTACGCATTGAAGCCCACGCCCTGCGCCACCGGCCCGCCTCGCACGCCGCGGCCAAACCCAAGATGAACCGTGATCACGCCATCCGGGATGACCCGGAACCATCAGCACCGGCGCAATGACCTTGCGGCCATCGAACTCGAGCTCGACCGGCTCGGTCTCCTCGAGCTTCAGCTCGGCCATCGTCGCCATGCTCACAGCGCGGCGTTGTCCCAGCTCAGGTTCGTCACCTGCTTGGGCAGCTCCTGCAGCCAGCCGACATTCGCAAAGCGTCCGTCGTAGAGCGAAGGATCGGGCCGGAACGAGATCTCATAGCCCGAGGCTCGAAGCCGCTGCAGCAGCGAACTGCGTCACCGCGCGCCGGAACGCCTGCCTTCGCCGTAAACGCCGTTCCCTCAACCCAGCCATCGTGCAGCGCCTTGCGCCAGCCCGCGGCAAAGTCGCCCTTGATATAGGTCTTCGCATTCGCCACCACCGCGTCATACGCCGAGGCCTGCGGATTATCCAGCAGCGTCTGCAACACATCGTGCGCGCTCTTGCCGCCATACATCGGATCGATCATCGGCTGAATGATCGAGATCGTGCCGTCATACGCCCGCGCATCCGACCAGCTCTCCAGGTAGTGCGCCTTGTTGATGTGCCAGGTCGAGATCGACGCCCGTCTCATCGACATGCGTGCCCAGGTGCACCGTCACCGGAACCTTGTTGAACGCAGCCGGCAAAGTCCAGATCGGCCGGCGCGGAGTAGATCGGGTTGACGCCCAGCATCACCAGCCACTGCACCTTGCCGGCGTTCATGTCGGCGACCAGCGACTTCAGGTCCGCCACCTGCTCGCTCGGCAGCGGATTCACCGTCTCGGTGTAGACCACCGTCTTGCCGACTGCGCCGATCAGCGTGTTCAGCGCATACGCCGCAGCATGCACCGCAGGCGGAGCCTGCTCGCCCGGAATCACAACCGCCTTGCCGCCGTTCTTCTTCAGATCGGCCAGCAGCGCGTTGAAGAACTTCTGTCTGCTCGGCGCTCGAGACCCTGCGGCGCGGTGCCCAGCACCAGCGCATCGGCAAACGCTGCCAGATCTCGCTCGGCTTCAACGCCAGCCTGATGCTCCGCCTTGAAACCCGTCACCGTCGGCATCGTCTCGACGACGTACAGCCGGTTCATCGTCTTGCCTTCTTCGTAGCGATGCCGCTCCGCATACGCCGCCGCCAGCGGCAGGAAGCCCGGATGCGCGATGCCGCCCAGGAAATCCGCATCCAGCGACAGAATGACATCCGCCTCTTCCAGCTTGTACTGCGCGTCGGTGTAGCTGCCGAACGCCGCCTTCGAAGCCGCGCGCGAGGAGTCCTGATTCACCGGCTCCCACTGCACCAGCTTCGCCTGCGGATACTTCGCCTGCACCTGCTTCCACTGCGCCGCCAGCGTCGGCGACGTAATCGTCTCGCTCAGGAAGTAGAGCCCCTGCCCGCCGCTGCGTCTTCTTCGCCGCCTGCCGCAAACGCCTCCTGGAACTCGCCCCAGCTCGAGTTCTCGCCGCGAGACAGCACATGCTGCGAGCGGTCCGGATCGTACAGATCCAGCAGCGTCGCCTGCGTAAACGCATCCGACTTGCCCTTCGACATCGGGTGCTCGGGATTGCCATCCACCTTGATCGGCCGGAACGAGTCCGACTTGACCAGCACCGGAATCGCGCCCGTCGGGAACGGATACGCCGTCGCAAAGTACATCGGCTTGCCCAGGATCAGGTCCTCGGGCTGCTTCACGTACGGGAAGATCGGCTCATCCGGCTGCTTGGTGCAACCCGCCAGGCCGGCCAGCGCCAGCGACGCGCCCATCACCTTCAGGAAGCCGCGCCGCGACACCGCATCGACCCACTCGCCCGCACCCGCCTGCCGCGGAAACTCCTCGCGCATCAGCTCGTGGAACGCCGGGCGTCTCGGCCAGCTCATCGAGATTCTTCCAGAAGCGCTTGCCCGGTCTTGCCGTCCAGCTTCGCCCGCACCTCGGCCAGCGTCATCTTCGCCGGCGCAATCTGCGGTGACCACCTGCGCCTTGTCTTCCGCCAGTGACTTTGTCTCAGCCATCGTCTCTTCTGTTCCTATTCCTGTCGTCTTCATCGGTGGCACGTCTCGCAGCTCGAAAGCTCATTCGGCGTGCGGATGTGGTACTGCGCCGTCAGGTACTTGCCCAGCTCCATCTGGCTGGTGAACTTCTGGTAGCTCGCCGGCATCGCCGCCCCAGTGCCCGCCGGAGCATCGCTCGACTGTTCCCGAAGCCGCACCCGCAGTCTGCAGCGTTGCCATCTCAGGTCCCTTGCCGGTCGGATCGACCGTCGTGCAGTTCACGACCTGCGCCGTCGGTCCTTCCTTGCCGGTCGAACCGCACCACACCGGCTTCTCGCTCGAAGGGCCGGCCCACGCCATGTTGTAGATCTCGCAGGTCGGCCGCAGGTTCACCGCAGGATTGCGATGGCAGTTCAGGCACCACTCCATCTGCAGCGTGTTCTGCTGATACATCAGCGGCATCTCGTCCACGCGGCCATGACAGCTCGCGCAGCCGATGCCCTTGTTCACATGGATGTCGTGATTGAAGTAAACGTAGTCCGGAAGGTCATGCACGCGGATCCACTGGATCGACGCGCCCGTCGCCCAGCTCTGGCGCACCGGCTCCAGCATACTCGGCGTTCGTCCAGATCTGCGCATGGCAGTTGATGCAGGTCTTCGTCGGAGGAATGCCCGCGTACGCCGCCTTCTCCACCTGCGTGTGGCAGTACTGGCACTGCAGGCCAAGCCCCTCGACGTGGTGCTTATGGCTGAACGGAATCGGCTGGTCCGGCCGCTGGCCCTGCCGCGTCACCCACGGGGATCGCTGCAGCTGGTTCAGGGCAACGCCGAGCGCGATGACGATCAGGCCCGTCAATACCAGGCTCGAATCGAGCCAGCGCGTTCGAACTGCGGTCAAAAACTTGCGCCATGAGTGCGTTCCTGCTTCCTCTCTTCGGCTAGCGAGAAGGGGTTCAAGGGTTTGTGGTTCCTGGCTCTTTCAGCCGACCAATGTCTGCGATCGGCGACTCAGGCTTCCGTTCTTGCACTTCAGCCCGAATCTTTAATCCTCTCAGAAACTCGAGTATAGCAGTGGAAAAACGCATTCCTAAGCCGCTGGCCGATACTCGCAACTGAAATTTTTGACACAACATCCGATTATCGAAACCGAGGAAGAGGCCCTGAAACTAAGCCTGCACAACATCTCGTGCATCGGTGCTGCAGGGGCACTGCGCACCACAACATCTACCCTGCCCGAAAGGTATCGTCCTTGTAAATCCGTACCAAATTAGTCGGAATTACCATACACCTCAAACCGCCTCCGGGAGTGTATGTCACCCCACCAACGTCTCGCTCGATACGATGTCCCGAAGACGCAAATCGTTTGCCACACCCCGACGAAGCCGTTACGTTATCAGGCAATAAATCGAACCAGGGCCGAGAAGCAGATCACAGCACTGTGAGGCGCGCATTGAAGACCTTCGTTCGACTCCTCGTAGTCACACTCGCATCGATACCCGCAGCCGCTCTCGCCCAAACCGAATCCTTCGACATCGCAACCTTCGTCCGTCCCCAGGGATGGGACCGCTCCGAAGTCGGAGGCGCCCTCGTGCTCCAACACAGCACCACCGCAGCCGGACGAACCGAGCTCTGCCAGATCCTGCTCTACCCCAGCCAGCCATCAACCGGGAACCCCGCCGCCAACTTTCAGCGCGAGTGGGCCGCCAGGATCGCACCCAATGCAAACGGCATGGCCGCACGGCCCCCGCAAATAGAGAAGACTCCCAGCGGATGGACCGTCGTAACCGGCTCCGCCGACGGCGCCCCCAACGGCACACCGCGCCGGGTCATCCTCGTCGTCTCTACCGGCTTCAACCGCTTCTTCACTGTCTTGGTCGCCCTCCCACCGGGCTCCTGCCAGCAGGAGCTCGGGCATTTCTTCAACAGCGTCAATCTCAATGCGACTCCGGGAGCAGGCTCTCCGGCCGGAGCCTCTTCGCCCAACCCCGCCACAGGACCCCAGGCCACCTCGACTCCACCGAACTCCGGCTCTCTGGCCGCCTACATCTACACGCCGCCTCCGCAATGGACACAAGCCACGACGCACGATGGCATCGTCCTGGCCTCGCCCACCTACAACAACGGCGAGCGTTGCCAGATCACCATGCTTCCGCTGCGACCATCCTCCCAGCCCCTGGCTCAGGACGCCATAGGTGCATTCCGCGGCATCTTCCGCACCGATCCACTCACCGCCTACCCAAGCCCTCCACCCCAACTCACCCACGGCCTCTCCCCCGAAGGCTGGGAGTACTTCTCCATCCGCAAGCTCGTCGGCGGACAGGAAGGCGAGGCCCGAACCCTCGGCACCATCCTTTTTGTCGCAAAACTCGGCGCTCAGGTGGCAACCATCGTCGCCGTCTCCAGGGACTTCATGGTCAGCCAGTGCTTCGGTCTTCTCTCCCGTGACGTGTGGCCGCCATTCTTCTTCACCCTCAACTTCAAAGGCGCGCAACCAACCCAGCAGGATCTCGACACAATCCGCCAGAGACTCGCCGGAACCTGGAACACCGCCACCGCATCCGTCGGCCTGCGCTACACCTTCCTCGCCAGCGGCCGTTACCAGGACGCCTCAGCCACGCGTCACACAGCGCAAGACATCACCACGACAACAGGCTTCTTCGGAGACGGCTCATGGTCTCTCCAGGGCAACACAATCGTCCTCACCGGCGACGACCACCGCAGCTCCACAAAACTCATCCGCATTGAGCAGCTAAGCCGAGACTCCGGCCAGACATGGCACGACCAGCTCTGCCTCTTCGACCCCGGAGCCACCGGCGAGGTCTGCCTCCAGAAAGAATGACGTGGCGCCGCGTCTTATGGTCTGGCGAACGCAAACCACGCAGTCGAAAGATCTGCGGCCCCAAAGCCGGGCGTTCCATTGATGAGGCATTCATCGATGAAATTGCAGTTAGGCCACTCGAACGTCCGACTCGGAACTACCGTTAGAAACCCCTCAACCCTCGCGCGCCGCAGCCTCCAGCGCAGGCAGGTCCATCTTGATCATCCCCATCATGGCCTGCATTGCCTTCGGGTGACTGACCAGCTCGCCGATCTTCCGCGGCACAATCTGCCAGCACAGGCCAAAACGGTCTGTGAGCCAGCCGCAGGCCATAGGCTTGCCGCCGCCTTCCATCAGCTTGTCCCAGTAGCTGTCGATCTCCTCCTGCGAGTCGCAACGAACGAAGAACGAGATGGCGGGATTGAGCTTCTGCGCGGGTCCACCATTAAGGAAGACCATCTCCTGCCCTTCAAGCTCGATCGTGATCGTGGCAATCTTGCCTGCCGGCCACGGACCCACGCCCTTGGAGCGCAGCTCCTCGAGCTTGCGAGCGTGCGGAAACACGCTCAGGTAGAACTCAGCCGCCTCTTCGGCGTTGTCATTGAACCATAGGAACGGTGCGAGTTTGTTCATGGCTGGCATGTTACCAGCGAGTAGTGCGGAGCCCAAGGCAGATGGCGTTGCCTGCCTTGACCTGTCCCGTGTATCCTCACCTCAATAATTGAGGTGAAGCGCAGATGACGAAGTCAAATGAACTTCTGCAGGGCACACTCGATCTTCTGATCCTCAAAGTGCTCACGCTCGGCTCCATGCACGGTCTCGCCATCGCCGACCGGGTTCGTCAGCTCTCCGATGATGTCTTGCGCGTGAACCAGAGCGCACTCTATCCCGCGCTGCATCGCCTCGAGCATCAGGCGTGGATCACCGCCGAGTGGGGAGAGTCAGATAACAATCGCCGCGCCAGGTTCTACTCGCTCACCAAAGCAGGACGCGCTCGCCTCAAGACCGAAGAGGCCTCCTGGGACCGTCTCTCTTCCGCCGTCCACGGCGTCCTTCGCTCCGTGTAGATCGAGGTGCCTATGCGACTCATCGACAGCCTGCGCCGCCGTCTCCGTTCGCTACTTCATCGCGATACCTCCAACATCGAGTTGAACGACGAACTGCGATTCCACCTGGAAGCACTCATCGAGCGCAACATCGCTCAGGGCATGTCGCCGAAGCAGGCCCGCGCCGCTGCACACGCAGAGTTCGGGAGCCTCGCGGAAGCCACTCAGTCAGCCTACGAATCCAGAGGCACTGTGCTGCTTGACGATTTTGCGCAGGATATCCGCTACGGTCTGCGCTCTCTCCGTCGCCAGCCTGGCTTCACGGCAATTACCGTACTCACGCTCGCCCTCGGCATCGGAGCATGCACTGCGATCTTTTCTCTGGTGAACGCGGTCCTGCTACGCTCGCTGCCCTACGGCGACTCCAGCCGACTTGTCTATCTCTACACACCCAACCCGCGCCTGAAGGAAGTTCCTCCCGAAGCGATGGGCCCTAGCAACGCCGACTTCTTCGACATCCGTACGCAGGCCCGCTCATTTGCATCGATCACCATGTTCGATCAAAAGAGCATGAACCTCGCCACCGGTGACCAACCTGAGCGCGTAGGCATTGCACAGGTCGATTCGAGTTTCTTTCATACGCTTGAGGTCGCTCCACTCATCGGTCGCGAGTTCCGCGAGACAGACCAGGAGCCCGGCAACAGCCACTCCGTCATCCTCAACTACGCACTCTGGCAATCACTCTTCGCAGGCTCCGCCGATATTCTGAATCGCAGCATTACGCTCAACGGCGAGACCTATCGGGTAGTTGGCGTCATGCCTCCTGGCTTCGGATATCCCCATAAAACCGATCTCGCCTTCGGCAACGGCAACATCGACAACACCCAGCTATGGGTTCCCTATGCCCTTACCGCACAGCAGCGCGCCAACCGCGACCAGACCAGCGTCAACGCGCTCGCGCGTCTCGCTCCCGGTGTAACGGTGAAGGATGCGCAGGCCGAGATGAGCACCATCGTTGCCCGCCTTGAGCCGCTGCACCACGACGTCATGTTCAGCGGCGAGACCGCGCTGGTGAAACCGGTAACAAAAGAGGTTCTCGGCCCTGTGCGACCGCTGATGCTTCTCCTCCTGGGCGCCGTAGGCTTTGTACTCCTCATCGCCTGTGGCAATGCGGCGAACCTTCTGCTCGCACGGGCGGCCAATCGTCGCCATGAGCTCGGCGTCCGCGCCACTCTCGGTGCTCGTCGCGGCCGCCTTGTACGCCAGATGCTCACGGAGTCACTGCTGCTGGGCGGAGCCGCCGGCATTGTCGGCATCGTTCTGGCTATGTTTTTCATCCGCACTCTCATGCGCCTCAATCCCGGCAACATCCCGCACATGGAGACCGCATCGCTCGATCTGCGCACCCTGATCTTCCTTGTGTTTGTTAGCCTTGGCACCAGCATCGTCTTTGGCACTCTTCCCGCACTCTCCGCAACGCGCATCAACGTGGTCGAGTTCCTCTCCAGCGCAGGCACGCGTGGCCTGATCGCCGATCGCCGCCGTCTGCGCCGGGGACTGGTCATTGCACAGGTCGCACTCGTCGTCGTGCTTCTCACCGGCGCCGGACTCTTCCTCCGCAGCTACCTCAAAGTCCTTTCCATACAAACTGGTTTCTCTTCCTCCACGCTGACGATTGGCCTTCCAATGAGTGCATCCGCCAATACTGTGGAGAAACGCCGCGTCTTCTACTCGTCGCTCCTCGAAAGGGTCTCTTCGCAGCCGGGATTTGACTCTGTGGGATTGATAAACTCCCTCCCCCTTACAGACTCTGAGAGCTTTACCAACCTTTGGGTAGACGGCTATCCGAATCAGAAAACCCAGCTGGTCGAAGCACGCGATGTCTCTTCCGGCTACTTCACGGCGATGCAGACTCCGCTCCTGAAGGGACGCAACTTTACGCCGGACGAAGATGCCCCTGCACCACGCCTTGTTGTCATCATTAACCAGACCTTCGCCAATAAATACTTTGCAGGGAAAGACCCCTTAGGCCATAGGCTTCGCACCGGGCCAGACAACACTCCCTGGTACACGGTCATCGGTGTCGTTCAGGACATCCGTAACGAGAAGCTCGAGACCGCGGCCCTCCCGCAGATCTACGTACCTTTCCTCTCCTCCTATCCGCCTCCCGGCGGAGCCGCTATCGCAGTGCGCTCCTCGGTACCGCAAGCCGAGACAATCGCCGCCCTGCGCTCAGCCGTCCGCTCTGTTGACCCAAACCTTGCCATCTCCCATATCCGCGTGATGAGCGACCTGACCGCACACGCCACCGCACCGCGACGGTTCCAAACGACACTCCTCACCGTCTTCTCCGGCATCGCGCTCTTCCTCGCTGCTGTCGGCGTTTACGGTCTGCTCTCCTATACCGTGCGTCAGCGTACCGGGGAGATTGGCTTACGCATGGCGCTCGGCTCCTCGCGCTCTCGTATAGCAAAGCTCATCCTCAATGAGGGTCTCTCGCTGCTGATTCTCGGTCTCGGAGTCGGCACAGCGGGAGCCATCGCCTTAGCTCACCTGCTGCGCAGTTTTCTTTACGAAGTGCCTGTCCTCGACCCCATTACCTTCGCCCTGGTCCCAGCGATACTTCTGGCTGCCGGTCTCGGCGCCTGCCTTGTTCCCAGCGTGCGCGCCGCAGCCATCGATCCCATGGTCGCGCTTCGACATGACTGACTCGAATGGGTCTCCACGTAGAGCAACGCGGCACGTTCGAGGCAGAGTTCCCGTCAGAATCAGCTGTCAAGCCCCCGGATGCTCTAAATTCGCCGCAACTATCACAATCTAAACCACATTATCCCACCGCAACAGTTGCCGATTAATTACCCTTAACTCGATAGACTATCTATAGAGCTAGGAAAAGGTATCCAGGCAGGCTAAACACAACACTCTCTTTATTTTCAGGACTTTACAATCGAAGTCCAGACCTAAGTCATCTGTTTGGAAGACTTTGCACGAAAACGGGGGAAGGGGGAGGGCTTACTTCGCGCCCGGCAGCGTCATCTTGCTGTTATTCGCCAGGTCGCACGCGCGCCACATGTACCAGCTCGCGATGGACCTCCACGGAGCCCACTTCTTCCCTCGGCGATGCATCGTCTCCGCATCCGGCAGATCGGAAGGCACCACCTTCTTGCTCGGCTTCAGCCCCTGGAAGGTCAGCGCGAAGCCTTTGCGCACCCCGTAGTCCGAGACCGGGAAGACATCCGGCCGTCCCAGCCGGAACATCAGCAGCATCTCGACCGTCCACCGTCCGATGCCCCGCACCTGGGTAAGGTGCTCGATGATGTTGTCGTCCGACATCCGGCGGATGGATGCCAGCGTAGGGACCGTGCCATCGATCGTCTTCGCCGCAAGGTCTCTCAGCGCCAGCGATTTGTTATGCGAAAGCCCCGCCGCCCGAAGCTGCTCGTTCGGGCAGTCCAGCAACTGCTGCGCGCTGAAGTGTCCGCCGCCATTCACCGGCTCGAAGCTATCGAGAAGCCGTTTATGGATTGTCGCCGCAGCTTTGCCATGGAGCTGCTGATAAATGATCGACTCAACCAGTGCCTCAAACGGCGAGAGCCCTGAAGAGACCCGCAGCGTAAACGGGCCGGCCCGCTCGATCAGCTTGCCGAGTTTGGGATCAGCAGCAGAGAGTTGAGCGATAGCAGCGGCAGAGTCGTAGCGCGGGGGTCGTGGCGTAGCGGAAGGACGTGGCATGTGATCTCTATGATGTGTGCCCGGAGAGGAGGGTGCGGAAGATTCCCGAGAGTCTGTGAGAATTCAGTGCGCAGCCGCTTCCGCATCGGCCCAGTAGCTCGACCGCGCCGTCACCTCCAGCCCCGGATACTCCGGCAGCCGCAGCTCCAAAGCATGAATCCCCGGATGCGGATCGTGCGGCTGGAAGCTCAGCACATACCGGTTGGGCACGTGGTTGGCGATCGTGGTCATCGCCGTCTCGATGCTCTTCTCGCCGTTGAAGCTGTAGTACTCGCCGCCCGTCATCTCCGCCACAGTCTTCGGAACGTTCATGCGTATGCCGTCCGTCGCAGCCAAGGCAGCCATCTTCGCCAGCGCCAGCGGCGGAACAAGCTGTCCCAGGCAGTCATAGATCCTCGAAGCCGTGTTCTGCGGCTGCTTCGCATCCGGGTCCTTCGCAAAACATCCGCCCGGCGGATACGGCACCGTGTTCTCGAGGAAGACGCCGTTCGTCATGTAATCCAGCATCATCTTCAGCGCCGTCCCATACGAGCTGCCCGGAAGCGCCCCAGGCGGCGGTGGCGGCGCGGCCGGGTTCACCCGCTTTTTAGCTTCCTTCGTAGGCAGCCACTTGTGTCCGTACTCTGAGGCCGCCGCCTTGCCCGAAGAAAAAGCCACGCTAAAGATCGTCGTGTTCGTGTCGCTGATCGCGCGGATCGTCTGTGCCAAAGGAAGCTGGCTGCCGCGATCGTTCGTCTCGCTCAAAAGCAGAATCGCCCTGCGATAGCTCGTAGGCTGCTTCTTCAGCATCTCCACCGCAAACCCAAGCCCGTCGAGGATCGCCGCGCCGCCATCGCTGTTCTCATCCTCGCTGGCATCTACCAACGCGGACTCGACCGCATCCATATTGGGAGTGAAGTCCTCCACCGTCTGAACGCGGCTGTCGAACTCCACCACCGCGATCTTCTTCGGTACGTTGCCGACGATTCCCTCCACCAGCGTCGAAAGATGCCTGAACCGGTTCGGCAGGCTCGTTGCGATCCGACGGTTTCCAGCCAGTCGACTGTCGCGCCGCGCCGGCCTCCATCACCACCACAAGCGCCAGCGGTTCGCCGCCGATGTCCTGCTCCAACCGCACCTTCTGCGGAACGCCGTCATCGGTCAGGACGAAGTCCTTGGCCGAGAGCGTATACACCAGTGCACCGGACTTCTCCCGCACCAGCGCCGGAACCAGCACAAGCTGCGTGCTCAACCTCAGCGGTGCGTCGTCCTTCTGCCCAGCGGCCTGACCGCGAGCGAATGGGCCCGATGCAGCAACGAGTCCGGCAAGCATGAACGCAGCAACCCGCTTCAACCCCCGCCTCCAAAACGACCGGTCCTGACCCACCATCCTATCGGGACGCGAGAAAGATGAATATTCTGCAAACCGACTTATCAAAGCAATTGCAACCAAAGTTGAATACCCGCCGGGCCCACCCGGCACCTGCCAACCTGACCGTTCGCGATACTCTCTAAACCAGAACTATGGCAAAGACCAGAACATCGTCGAAGACCGCCGCGCCACCTGCCGCGCCGGAGAAGCTCGTCTGCATCCACGGCCACTTCTACCAGCCGCCGCGCGAAAACCCCTGGCTCGAGACCGTCGAGGTGCAGGACTCCGCCGCCCCCTATCACGACTGGAACGACCGCATCACCGCCGAGTGCTACGCCCCCAACGGCGCCTCCCGCATCACCGACAAGCGAGAACAAGATCATCCGCATCATGAACAACTACGCGCGGATGAGCTTCAACTTCGGCCCCACGCTGCTCAGCTGGCTCGCGGACTTCGCCCCCCGCACCTATCGCATGATCCTCGACGCCGACCGCGCCAGCGCCGAGCGCTACAGCGGCCACGGCTCGGCCATCGCGCAGGTCTACAACCACATCATCATGCCGCTCGCCAACGAGCGCGACGCCCGCACCCAGATCCGCTGGGGCATCGCCGACTTCGAGCACCGCTTCGGCCGCAAGCCCGAAGGCATGTGGCTCGCCGAGACCGCCGTCAGCCGCTGGGTCCTCGACCTCATGGCGCAGGAGGGCATCAAGTTCACCATCCTCGCCCCACACCAGTGCGCCCGCGTCCGGCCACATGGCGGATCCTCCCCCGCTGCAAAGGCCGGCGAGGCTCCGCCCGAGATTCCATGGACCGAAACCTCCGAACGCCTCCGTCGACACCACGCATCCTTATCTCGTCCGCCTCGACGAAGGCCGCTCCATCGCCGTCTTCTTCTACAACGGCCCCAACTCCCGCGCCATCGCCTTCGAAGGCCTGCTCAACAGCGGCGAAGACTTCGGCAAGCGCCTGCTCACCGGCTTCCCCGCCGATCTCGCCGGCAACACCGAGCCCGCGCTTGCTCTCCCACGTCGCCACCGACGGCGAGAGCTACGGCCACCACCACCGCACGGCGAGATGGCGCTCTCCTACGCCATGCACTGGATCGAGGACAACGCAGCAGGCCAACCTCACCAACTACGGCGAGTTCCTCGCCCGCTTTCCCCCGCGCTGGGAGGCCGAGGTCGTCGAAGACACCTCCTGGAGCTGCGCCCACGGCGTCGAGCGCTGGCGCTCCAACTGCGGCTGCAACGGCGGCAAGCCCGGCTGGAACCAGGAGTGGCGCGGCCCCTCTGCGCGAGCCCTCGACCTGCTCCGCGACGCCACCGCGCCGCTCGCCGAAGCAGCTCGCCGCAGCCTCTCTTCAAAGATCTCTGGGCCGCGCGCGACGCCTACATCCACGTCATCCTCGACCGCTCGCCGCCACAACATCGACGCCTTCTTCGCCGAGCACGCCACCCACGAGCTCACTCCCGACGAGCGCATCACCGCGCTCGAGCTGCTGGAGCTCGAACGCCACACCCAGCTCATGTACACCTCCTGCGGCTGGTTCTTCGACGAGATCTCCGGCATCGAGACCGTGCAGATCATCGCCTACGCCGGCCGCGTCCTCCAGCTCGCCGCCAAGCTCTTCGGCGAGCCCGGCGCCGCGCTCGAAACCAGCTTCCTCGACATCCTCGCCGAACGCACAAAGCAACATCCCCGAGATCGGCAACGGCGCCGAGGTCTATCGCCGCTTCGTCACCAGCATGAAGATCGGCCTCGAGCAGGTCGGCGCCCACTACGCCATCAGCTCCATCTTCCGCAACTACCCCGAGCACGGCGAGCTCTTCTGCTTCAACGTCCACCGCGATCAGCCACGAGGTCTTCACCTCCGGCCGCGGCCGCGTCGCCCTCGGCCGCGCCTGCATCGAGCTCCCGCATCACCGAGGAGAGCGAAGAGATCTGCTTCGCCGTCCTCCACCTCGGCGACCAGAACCTCTCCGCCGCCGTCCGCCGCTACGACTCCAACGACGCCGAGCAGGTCGCCGCCTTCGACAAATTCTCCGCCGACATCGCCGCCGCCATGCGCCGCGCCAACCTCCCCGAGGTCATTCGCCTCATCGACCACTTCTTCGGCGGCATGGCCTACTCGCTGCTCTCGCTCTTCGCCGACGAGCAGCACCGCATCCTCAAAACCATCCTCACCCAGACCCTCTCCGAGATGGAAGACTCGCTGCGCAAGATCTACGAGGACCACGCCTCTCTGCTCGACTTCCTCACCGAGACCGGCATGGCCGCCCCTCCCGCCCTCGAGGTCGCCGCCAACTTCGCCATCAACGCCACCCTCCGCCGCGCCCTCGAGGCCGAAAACTTCGATGCCGGAGACGGTCGCACAACCTTATCGAGCGCGCCCGCGGCCGAACACATCACCCTCAACGGCCAACATCTCAGCTTCTCCGCCGGCCAGCGCATGAAGCGCGCCATGGTCGCAGCTTGAGGCCGCGGTCGCCGGCGACAACGCCGCGGCCAACGCTCTGCCAACGCTCTCATCATCGCCGAAACCCTCCGCAAGCTGCCCTTCGAGGTCAACCTCTGGCAGGCGCAGAACATCTGGAACGACCTGCTCCGCCGCAGCGACAAGACCTACTGGACCGAAGAGTGGCTGGAAGGACTTCCGCCGACTCGGCGAAGCCATGAACATCCGCGTCGACCAGCTCGTCACCGAAGAAGGAGTCAGCGCCTTCTAACCACCCTCTCATCCTCGCCTCGCATCCAACCCCGTGGACGCGCGTTGATCCGTACGCAAATAGTTCAAACGAGGTGACAGTACGATGAGCGACCCGAAGAAATGCGAGAACCCGGCCTGTAGTTGCGTTCCCCCGAAAGGCGAAAACTTCTGCAGCCCGCATTGCGAGAGCACCAAGGGAACCACCGAGATCGTGTGCCAGTGCGGCCATCCCGGATGCCGCGGCGACGCAAACATTTAAGGAATTCCATAAACATTCCAGGGCCTCTGATCAGCAGCAGCGCTTTAAAACAAAACCCCTCCAAAGCCAATTGCTTTGGAGGGACAAAACCAACATGCTTAGCTCTCTTCCGCTGCCTCGCGCAAACTCCGAACCGCGATGAGACATGGAGCCATAAGAACTCCGATCCACACTGGAATCATCCAAATACCTTCCAACGAACTCACCTCATTTCAGAGAAGGAAACTCAATTTTTGCCTTCCCTTATAAGATGAATGGTCATTCATTTTGATTCACTTAATCGGAGATGTCGGCGCATCCACTTCATTCAAAATACTTACGGCTACCTCGACTTTCCTTTCCCTTCATAGGCCATTGCTCCTAAGACACCGCACCACCCGCGTCATAAAATATCCCTATGCCTATCAATCCGAACGCCACTCTCGCTGCTGCCGACCCCGAAATCGCCGCCCAGGTTGAAAACGAGATCCTCCGCCAGCACGAGGGCCTCGAGATGATCGCCTCCGAGAACTTCGTCTCCCGCGCCGTACTCGAGGCCGCCGGAACCGTCTTCACCAACAAGTACGCCGAAGGCTACCCCGGCAAGCGCTACTACGGCGGCTGCGAGTTCGCCGATATCGTCGAGAACCTCGCCCGCGACCGCGCCAAGAAGCTCTTCAACGCCGAACACGCCAACGTGCAGCCATCCTCCGGCTCTCAGGCCAACGCCGCCGCCTACATGGCCATCATCAATCCCGGCGACACCGTCCTCGGCCTCGACCTCGCCCACGGCGGACACCTCACCCACGGCCACAAGCTCAACTTCTCCGGCAAGCTCTACCGCATCGTCGGCTACCAGGTCCGCAAGGACACCGAGACCATCGACTACGACGAACTCGAAGCCAAGGCCGTTGCGCGAGAAGCCCAAGGTCATCGTAGGCGGAGGCTCCGCTTACCCCCGCATCTTCGACTTCCCCCGCATGCGCGCCATCGCCGACAAGGTCGGCGCCTACCTCATGGTCGACATGGCCCACTTCGCCGGCCTCGTCGCCGGTGGCGCTCATCCGTCGCCCGTGCCGCACGCACACATCACCACCACGACCACTCACAAGACCCTCCGCGGACCCCGTGCCGGACTCATCCTCTGCCAGCAGGATCTCGCCGCCAACGTCGATCGCTCCGTCTTCCCCGGCCAGCAGGGCGGCCCGCTCATGCACATCGTCGCGGCCAAAGCCGTAGCCTTCAAAGAAGCCCTCGACCCCAGCTTCTCCACCTACGCCCATCAGGTCGTCGCCAACGCCAAGGTCCTCGCCGAAGCCCTCGCCGCCGAAGGCTTCCGCATCATCTCCGGTGGAACCGACAACCACCTTATGCTCGTCGACGTATTCCAGAAGGGCATGTTCGGCTCCGAGGCCGAGTACGCCCTCGGCGACGCCGGAATCACCGTCAACAAGAACGCTATCCCCTACGACATCAATCCGCCCATGAAGCCCTCCGGCATCCGCATCGGAACCCCTGCGCTGACCACCCGCGGTATGAAAGAAGGCGAGATGCGTCAGATCGCCACCTGGATCGCCCGCGCCCTCGACCAGCGCAACGATCCCGCCGCCCTCCGCAAGATCCACAACGAGGTCACCGAGCTGGCCGACCAGTTCCCCCTCTACGAATTCCTCCGCCACCCACAGCCCGTCGCGTAGCTTCGCCGGGCAACCAACCGACCGCGAGACTTCCTACCCCATCCCTGCGTCCATCTAACTGGAAAACAGGTATCCGGCAGGAGACCTTCCTCCCTCTGCGCAGAGGTTGTAAGGTGTTTCACGGAGGATGGACGATGGGCCTTCAGGTCCTCATCTGGGTTGTAGCGATTCCGCTGCTCGGCTTCATCACCGGCATGCGGACCATGACGCCATTGGCGGTCATCAGCTGGTTCGCCTGGCTCGGGCTCCTTCCTGTCTCCGAGGACTGGTGCTGGTGGGTCGCCAAACTCTCCGTCGCCATCGGCTTCACTCTCCTCGCAGCAATCGAGTACGCCGCCGACAAACTCGGTTACTCACCCCGGCCCACCCGGCCCTCCGTTCTCAGCATTCGCATCTTTCTCGGCGGTTTCGTCGGAGCCATCGTCGCCGCCGGTCTCGATGCCTCAGGCGTCGAAGGCACTCTCCTCGGCGTCCTCGGCGCCATCGTAGGAGCCTTCTGCGGCTACGAGCTCCGCCACCAGCTCACACGCCGCCTCGGCTGCAAGACCTGGTACGTCACTATCTCCGAAGACATCTTCGCCGTCGCCTGCGCCATCCTCTGCCTCGGAATCATCACCGGCTAGCCCTTGATCACCCCATAGCCCCTTCAAACACCAGCAACGCTTACAATAGTCGAGGCACAAAACCGGAAGGCACACAGGCATGAGCTGGTTCAAGCGCGAAGACAACGAGATCGTCAACGACCCCGAGCGGACCGTTCGCACCGAAGGTCTCTGGGTCCGCTGCCCCGACTGCCGCCAGGTCATCTTCAAGGCCGATCTCGAAGCCAACCTCCACGTCTGCCCCAAGTGCGGCCACCACTTCCGCATCGGCTCCCGCAAGCGCATCGAAAGCCTCCTCGAACCCGGCTACCAGCTCGTCGACCTCGACCTCCGCTCCACCGACCCCCTCGAGTTCACCGACCTCAAGCCCTACAAGCGCCGCCTGCTCGAGGCCCAGAAGAAGACCGGCCTCAACGACGCCATCGTCAACGCCATCGGCACACATCGGCCCACTGCCCGTCGTCCTCTCCGTCATGGAGTACAGCTTCATCGGCGGCTCCATGGGCGCCGTCGGTCGGCGAAACCATCGCCCGCGCCGTCGACCGCTCCCTCGACACCCGCCACCCCCTCATCATCATCTCCGCCTCCGGCGGCGCCCGCATGATGGAGGGCATCGCCTCCCTCATGCAGCTCGCCAAGGTCTCCGCCGGCCTCGCCCGCATGGACGACGAAAAGATCCCCTACATCTCCGTCATGACCGACCCCACCACCGGCGGCGTCACCGCCAGCTTCGCCATGCTCGGCGACCTCAACATCGCCGAACCCGGAGCCCTCATCGGCTTCGCCGGCCCCCGCGTCATCGAGCAGACCATCCGCCAGAAGCTCCCCGAAGGCTTCCAGCGCTCCGAATTCCTCCTCGAACACGGCTTCCTCGACGCCATCGTCACCCGCAAAGAGATGAAGCAGTACCTCCATCAGGCCCTCAGCTGGATGACCCTCGACCACGCCGAAGCCAAAGAAGAAGCGCCCGCCCCCGCCGAGAGCGCTACCGTCTAATCAACTGCGTAACAGCGATGCTGGCGACTGGAGCCTCAGTCTGATTGTTGCTTTGACATAGCATCTAATTGTTGCCGAAACTTGCCCGATTGGGATGTGAGACTTCTCCGTGAATCTGAATCAGGTCACGATCCCGGCTACGGATGTTGAACGGTCTGTCGCCTTCTACCGCACCATGGGATTTATCCAGATCGTTAGCCATCTGCCATCCTATGCCCGGTTTGAATGCCCTGAAGGCGGATCGACCTTCTCGCTGCACCAGGTTGACTCAGTCGTGCCAAACTGCGGTGTCGTCATCTACTTCGAGTGCGCCGATCTCGATGCGACCTGCTCACAGCTCGCCGATCGCGGCATTCAGTTCGACTCACCGCCTGCTGATCAGCGCTGGCTATGGCGCGAAGCCCGGCTGCGCGACCCCGATGGCAATATACTTTGCCTGTTTCACGCAGGCGAAAACCGCCGCAATCCTCCCTGGCGTCTGCGATAGAACCTGACATTTGCGCGAGCGACCTGAGTGCAACATATCTGTCTCGCACCCGGCGTCGGTGGGGTCACATCAGATCACTGCGAAGACCCGACAGCCGTGAGTTTGCCAATCGTAACTACCGAAGACGGCAGTTCACCGGTTGGTGTCGGCGGCCCTGCGGATGTGATCGCGCCCGTGTTCGGGTCAATCCCGAATACCGACACGTTGTTCGACTGAGAGTTGGCGACTAATAAGTATTTGCCGGAAGGATCTACATTAAGAGAGCCCGGCCCGGCCCCGGTTGGCACGCGAGTACCGATCGACGATAGCGAGCCCGTCGTCGCATCGACCTTGTACGCGCAGATATCTCCCGTAACGAAATTTGCAACGTAGAGAAACCTCCCGCTCGGATCTCCAGCGATGGCTCTGGGAAAAGTGCCGCTCGTGAAAACCGGATCTCCTACCGGCGTCAGCGTTCCGTTGGTAGCATCAACCGCGAGCACGGAGATCGCCTGCGACACCGTATCGGCAACGTACAAGAACTTACCCGAAGCATGCACCATCAGGAACTCCGGATCTTCCCCAACCGCGACAGGACTTCCCGACGCCGCAAGAGCTCCCGTGTTTTGATCGATCGTAAACAGCGACACCGTGTTGAAGTCTGAGTTCACCGCATAGGCGAACTTCCCTGCAGGATCAAGAGCCAGCGACAACGGCGCGCGCCCTGTCGGCAAAGGCGATCCCACCTGAGTCAAGGAACCAGCGTTGGGATCGATGGCATACGTGTAGATGTCATTCGAACCCTCGTTTGCCACGTAGACGAATCTGCCCTTGGGGTGCACAACCACAAAGCGTGGCCTGAGACCGGCAGCAACAGGCGAGCCCACCGCCGTCAAAGTCCCGGTACTGGCGTCGATCGAAAACACAGAGACATCGCCTGCGATGACGTTCGCAACATAGGCGAAGTGGCCGGTGGGGTCCACGGCAATCGAGATCGGTGTAGAACCTCCACTCGCCACACTGCCGCTGCCATGAAGTGCGCCCGTCGCAGAGTCGATGCTGAAGGTCGAAATCGTATTGTCCTGATTCGCAACGATGGCAAATTGCGGTCTCACTGTCGGCTGAGGCACCGGTTGCGGCGTTGGTGTTGGAGTCGGCTGCGGTGCTGGAGTCGGTGTCGGCTCAGGATCGGTTGCGGTGTTGGAGTCGGTTGCGGTGCAGGAGCCGGTGTCGGCTGTGGTGCTGGAGGTTGTTGCCCGGGGTCAGGAGTCGGCGGCGGTGTTGGAGCTGGTTTCGGAGCAGGATCCGGCTGCAGAATTGGCAGCGGAGCCGGCTGCATTATCGCCATGCCTCCACTGTTCCCGCAACCCGTCACGAGCAGCGATGAGATGCTAAGGGCGAACACTACTCGAAACGTTACTAACCACGACTTCCTCACGGCTCTATCTCTCCTGTCCTCTTTGGGCACAGCAGCGCCTGATAACTGCGCGCTCGAGAGATAGAACTGAGCTATTCCGTTTCTATTCCATCTTTTTTACGGGGCTCATAGTTTCGGCCGTGGGAAAGTAGCCCTTCTTGGAGATCACCGTGAGATTGGGCCGCAGCACACGGACCTCGATCGTACGGAACTTGCCGTCGATAAACGGCTCGTGGGAGTTATATCCGACGGTGTACTGGGTGCGGATCTCCTCCGTGATGCGGGCGAAGCTTTGCTCGATGCCCTTCTGGCGGAATTCGCTGTCGATCTGTCCGCCGGTCGCATCGGCGTACGCCGGCAGGATGTTGTCATGCATAGTGGAAGGCAGATGTACCTTGTCGAGGAATCCTAGCCCCGGGACGGCAGAGTCGCCGACTACAGTCGCATAAACGGAGACCTGGTGGCTCTGGAGGTATTTCACTACCTCTTTGAACTTCGCAGTGCTGCCATATTCCTTACCATCGCTGATGACATACACGATGCGGCGGCGGCCCTTATCCGTCTTTGTAGTTGCTACTGCGGCGGCAAGTATGGCGTCGTTCAGAGTGTGGGACTCTTTGGGAACCTGCGGTGTGATACCAGGTGCGGAATGGTTGGATGAGGTGTTGGGATCAAACTCATGGCCGTTGAGGAAGATTCCTCGACCCAGAGGACCCGTCGGATCGTAGTAGAGCGGTTCGCGCCCCTTGCCTTTGGACCGCTCGAGGACGGCAGCAAGACGAGCGCTCTGGGCAGCGGTGAATTCGGTCTCCTGCTTCGGCCTGTTGCTGTAGGTGAATACCGCGACCTCATCGTAAGGAGTGAAAGCACCCTGCAGAGCGCCGAGAGCGTTGTTGATCTTGGTCATCGTGTCGAAGGTCACGCTCTGATCGATAACGAAGGCCACCGACAGCGGGAAGGGATCAACGGTGAACAGCTCCAGACGCTGCGGATAACCGTTCTCGAAGATTCGCACCTCGCGCCAATCGATGCCGGGTACAGGCTGATTCTTGGAGTCCTTCACCGTGAAGGGAACTTCGACAAAGTTGACGCCTGCTCCGCGGATAGTGAACACCTCTGCGCCCTTACCGGCTGCAGGCAGTTCGGGTACCGCCGCCTGACCGTCCTGGTGGGGATTGTCTGTGGCGGGAGCGGATGTCAGTTTGGTTTTGGGCGCGACCTGCTGGTCGTTTTGATCGGGAGTGGTGCCTTTGCCAGGGGCGATGGCTTCACTGGAAGGCAAGTTCGTCTGGGGTCGCGGCGCTTCCGGAATGGCCTGCTGCTGGGCGGCCTGAAGCGGCAGTCCGGAGAGGAGTAACGCGAGGGCTTCCGCCAATACGATGTGCCTTACCAAAGAAACTCTCCGATAAAGTCGATCGAACGATTTACCCAAGTTTGGTGAAAGTATATCCAGTCCCGAGTTCTCAGTGGGCGAGATCATACCAACTGAGCTTTTCTATTGGACGCTGTAGTAACCGTAGAGTGATGCGCTAACTTATTTACGCTTCTCTGCGCCAGAATGATCCGAACTCTGATTCTCAGTTGGTGCTGACGGACTTCACCTCTCCGGAGGCTCGAGCCTCTCGCTCCCTGCGTCCACCCGCTCGAACGTCACGTTCACCGAGCGCTCTCCCATCGGCCTCGTCCGATGCCGCACTCCCCGGCTCACCGTGATCATCTGCCCCGGCCGAAGCTCCACCGTCCGGTCATCGAAGTCGATTAACAGTCCGCCCTCCACCGCAAGAAAACACTCATCCGAGTCCGGATGGCAGTGCCAGTGATACGCCTCCGTCATCGTGCTGATCCGCACCTCGTGGTCGTTCACCCGCGCAATCGAATGGTTGTCGTAGCTCTTCGCCCTCGCCGCTTCCTTCGCGAGATCGATCACCTCAAACGACGAATTCTGCGCTCGCTGCTCCATGCCTTCCCCCTATCCGTTTCTGCGATCCAGCCCGGCCCGCGCGACCGCCGACCCTTCCTGTGAGATCATATGGGGCCTGAAAGTCCTATAAAATCCGCCACCTTCTCCCGTCACTCCTCTTCGCAGCGGCAGCTTCTTTCAGTCCCAAAGCTCCAGCAGAGACGCAGCTGCCCTGACCTCCGATTTACACAGGGTCAGAGCAGCCTTCATCACCTCTTTTGTGATTGCCCTATTCAGCCGAGCTCACATTCACCACATGGATCGGCAGGTCCCAGTGGTTCGCCGTCAGCTCCCACCGCCGGTTCTCTCCGCGCTTGAAAGCCTCCTGGTCCGGAAACAGTTGTTTCGCCACCTCGCCCTCCGACTGCCCCGCCGGAGCATCCTGCGAAGCCCTCACGATGACGATGCGGTAGTCCCACCGAGCGTCCTCGCTCGTGTGCAGACTCGGAGCGTATACCGTGTACTCCTTCACATAACCAAGCTGCTTCTGCCGTTCCAGAATCGCGATCTGGTACTTCTGGAACAGGCTCCACCACTCGTCCTTGTACCCATACTTCACGCGGTACACCCACTCCACCGTCACCGGCTTCGCGGTCACCGATGCCTGCTGCGCTACAACCTCGCGGCTCGCTGCAAACGGACCCAGCAATGCAACTCCAAGAACAGCGCCATACACCCCATTCATAGCCTTCATACACACTCTCTTTCGCAAAAGACATCGCCGCCTGCACGCCGCAGGCACGCAGCGTTCACGCGTCCGCAGCGCACGGACAGGAACGCAGATTATCGGAGAGATAGCTGTAGAGTGAGGTTCGTCCGCACAAGCTCAATCGCAACGCACAACCGCTCAACAGCTACACAACGCTGGAGCGACAACAACGGCGACGAGAATGCATCGGCATGGGTTGAAATCTATCCGACTCCTTCTTACGCGTCAACCCTGCTGTATCGCTTCAAGCGAAGCGAGAACTCCACCACCCTCACTCCGCTGCCCCGCACTTCGCCTCAACCGACTTCTGCAGCCAGCCCTTCAAAGCAGGCAGATACGCTGCATCCAGCGCCCTGCGCGCCAGTTCGCACGCCTCGCTTTGGCTGCGCCCCATCAGCACCAGCACCTCGGCACGCAGTCCAAGAATGCGTGCCATCAGGTCGCCATGCACCTCGCGGCTTCGTTGCCAGAACGGCGCCAGAATCTGCTCTGCCTCCTCCGACTCTCGCACCGACTCCTCCAGCCGCCGCGTGCCCCCATACAGATTCGCCAGGTTGTTCAGCGTCGTCGCCACGCTCGGCAGATACGCATCCGGACTCCTCGCCGCTAATCCGCGATACGATTCCAGCGCATCCTTGTAGCTCTTCTCCGCCTCGTCATACTGCTGCACCGAAATCTGAAAGTTGCCCAGGTTGTTCAGCGAAACAGCAATGTCCGGCAGATATGCCTCAGGATTTTTTACGGCAAGCTCGCGTCGAATCTGCAGCGCCTCGCTATGCGCCTTGCCCGACTCTTCAAATCTCTGCTCAGCCCGATACAACGTTCCCAGGTTATTCAGCGCCACCGCAACGTCGGGCAGATATGCCTCAGGATTCTTCGCCGCCAGTTCGCGCCGAATCTTCAACGCCTCTTCATACGTCTTCTCCGCATCCGTCGGCCGCCCCGTACCGCTGTAAAAGAGCGCCTGATTGTTGAGCATCGTCGCAACATTCGGCAGATGCTCTTCAGGGTTCTTCACCGCAAGCTCACGATAGATCGCAAGCGACTCGCTATATGCTCTCTCGGCATCCGTCAGCCGCTGAACGTCGTTGTACACAATCGCCAGGTTGTTCAGTGATGCCGCGATCTGCGGCTGGTACGCCCCCGGACTTCTCGCCTCCAGTTCACGCCGAATCTTCAATGCCTCGACGTGATGTTTCTCCGCCTCTTCGAATTGCTGCAAAGAACGATAGAAACCTCCCAGGTTGTCCAGCGCCGTAGCAACCTCCGGCAAATAGGCCGGACCCTGCAATCCCAACTCGCGATAGATCGCCAACGCCTCTTTGTATGCGCCCTCCGCATCGGCAAACCGCTGCATGGACTGATACATCATCGCCAGGTTGTTCAACAACGCCGAAAGATCACCCGGCTTCATCAGAACTTTCCGCAGCTTCTCGCTCGCCTCAATCGCCTCAGCAAATCTATTCTGCCGCTGAGACGCATACGCATAGCGGAACCCATACTCAGGATCGTCCTTCAATCTCCACGCTGCGCCAAATGCATCCGCAGCCTTCGCATAGTCGAATCGAAGCTCCTCGATCTGCCCCAGCTCGAAGTAGCTCTTCGCCTGCTCCTCCTTCTGTCGCTCAATCTGTCCCCGCTTTCTCTCGGCCGCTGCCTCCAGATCCCCGGCCCGCAGAAGATTATCGAGCGAAGGATTCTGTCTCACCAGCTCCAGATACTTCTTCTTCCACTCCTCTGCTGCCGCCTCGGCAGTTGCCGCCCGCGCCTCCGTCTCCGTCAACCGGCCTTCATCCACGGCCTTGACCGCAACCAGCCTCAGAATCTCGTCGACCTTCGTGTCGATCACGTCGGCCTTCTCCTGCAGCACAGACTGCCCCGCCCGCAACGCGGTCGTGTCTTCCTTCACTGACCCCAGCAATGCGGCCATCCGCTCCTGGCTTGCGATCTGCAGCTCGCGCCACGCGGCCTCGTACTTCTCCGAGACGATGAGCGCCTTGAACGCCTCCTGAAATCGCTCCGGCAGCCTCTCCCGCACCACATCCAGGAGATGCGGCGGCATCGCCCGCTCCGCAATCTGCAGCGACAAGCCTCCATCTTCCATCGCAGCGCCCTGCGCATCCAGCCGCACCAGCACGCGCTCCAGCATCCCGTCGATCGACTTCGGGGTGAACTCACCCGCCCCCACGCCAGCAAGGTCCAGCACATCCTCCGAGCCCAGGCTGCGCTCCCAGTGCCGAAACCAGTCGCTGCACTCCTGCCCCGCCTTCGGCGCAATCGTCTTCAGGCTCGCCGCCAGCGCAGTGCGATACACCGCCTCCAGCGCCACCCCTTCATCCTTCAGCCGTTCCAGCAGACCGTCTTCGCTCTCCTCGAAGATCTTCTCCGCTGCCTTATCGCCAAACTTGTCCGCATACTCCTTAATCAGTTTCGCGGATTCGCCACCCAGAGCGTCGCCCAGCACACCACCCAGCGCCGCACCCAGCGGCCCAACGATCACACCGCCGAGACCGGCAGCGGCCACCTTGATCGCGGGTTTGATAAATGGATAAAAGGAAGGCATCGGCGCGAATGGCTAATACTACCAACCCCTTCCTGAGCTCAAAAGCGCGTATCCCGCAATCGCCATGCGCTGTGCGATCATATGGGGCCTGAGATCCCTATGAGAAAACTCCGCATCCTGCTCGCGTCACTCCTATTCGCAGCGACAGCTTCGTTCAGCCCCAACGCTACATCTCAGGCCCCCAGATCCGACTGGCATGCAAAGCTCGCGCAACAGCTCCTGCTCCTTGGCCACCGCAACTGGATACTCGTCGTCGACTCCGCCTACCCGCTCCAGGTCTCTCCCGGAGTCGAAGTCGTCGAGACTAGCGCCGATCAACTCGCCGTCGTCACCACCGTCCTCACCGCGCTCGACCGCTCCATTCACGTCACCCCCAACATCTACCTCGACGCCGAGCTGCCCTACGTCCCGCAACAAAACTTTCCGCGCCTCAACGCCTACCGCGACAGCCTGAAGAAGACGCTGCAGGGCCGCCCCGTCCAATCGCTTCCTCACGAACAACTCATCGCCAAGGTCAGCGAAGCCGGCAAGGACTTCCACATCCTCGTCCTCAAAACCAACATGGCCATGCCCTACACCTCTGTCTTCCTTCAGCTCGACTGCAAATACTGGGGTCCCAACGACGAACAGAAGCTGCGCCAAGCGATGAAAGCCTCGCCCAAGTAGCCGCTCACGAACACTGCCTATGCCCTTGAACCGAAGGCCAGCAGACGCCCGTCACAGTCCCTCACAACAAACTCCCGAGATCCCCATGGCATGTTGCCAAGCTCGCGAGTAAACTCGACACCCTTCGCCGCATACTCGGTGTAAAGCGCATCTGCATCTTCGACCTGCAGATATGCATCCAGCAGTTCGTCCTCATACTTATTCGAATTGGCCGTCGGAGGCCCAGCGCAGCGGAAATGTATCGATTGCTGATCGCGTGCCACAATCGCATAGGTCGGCGGATCCTGCCATGTCCCAATGCAATCGAAGCCGAGCTTCTCTTTGTAATAGGCAAGTGTGCCGGGGATATCTTCAGCAAAGAATTGGGGTGCGATCTGACGGATCATGGCTCAAAGTGTACTGCTGGCCCCTCGTGTCCATCCCGATGCAACAAGCAACCGCGTCACTCCGCCCGCAACGCCTCCATCGGATTCACCGAAGCTGCTCGTCGAGCTGGAATATAGCCCGCCAACAACGCTGAAGCCGCCGAGCACAACCGTCACACTCGCAAGTGTCGCCGCGTCCCAGGGCGCAGTGCCAAATAACAACTTTCGCATCAGGCTCGCCGAGATCAACGAGCACACCAGCCCAGCCAGAATACCCACCGCCATCAGCCGTCCCGCCTCCTTCAGGATCAACTGATAGACGGAGCTGCGCTGCGCTCCCAACGCCATGCGCACTCCAATCTCCTTCGTCCGTTGGCTCACCGAATAAGCGACGACGCCATACAGCCCCACCGCGCCCAGTAACAGAGCCATCGCCGCGAATCCGCCTACAAGCCACGCAGACGAGCGATGGAGATAGCTTGACTGCGTGCGATGGATCCGGTCTTCCATCGTCTCGGTACCAAAGGTCAGGATGTCGGGATCGATCTGGTGGACTGTCCCCTCGAGCGACTTCGCCAGTTCCTGCGGCGCCTGGGCCGTCCTGACGACGACAAAGAATGAACTGTCAGGTTCCTGATTGAATGACGTATACAGCACCGGCTGAACCTCCGCATCCAGCGGCCCTTCCTTCATATCGTCCACAATGCCGACGATCTCGATCACCGGTGAATCCGCGTCATATCGGATGTGCTTGCCGATCGCATCTTCTTTGGGGAAATACCTTCGCGCAAAAGCCTGGTTGACGATCATCACGCGGGGCTTCGAAGCATCGTCGGCCTCCGTGAAGTATCGTCCGCGCGCCAACCGAGCCTGCACGGTGCTGAAGTACGTGACCCCTACCTGGCGGCTGCTCGATTCGTAGCCAGTCCCATGTTGTGGCCTGCCGATAATCTCGAAGCCCGTATTTCCCCCTGCGACATTTCCCACAGGAATCGAGTGCGTCACAGCCACCGACTGCACTCCGGGCAATCGACCCGTCTCCTCCATCACGCGCCGTGCCAGCGAGACCACCATCTCATTCTTCGGATAACGGGAGTGCGGCGCCCGCAATCTCATCATCGCCAGATGGTCGGCCTGGATGCCTAGATCGACGTGCAGCAGTCGGTAGAAACTCTTGCCCAGCAACCCCGCCCCCACCAGCAACACCATTGCGGTGCACAGCTCCAGCACGACGAGGTTCGCTCCAAGATGCCTCCACGCTGTCCTGGCGCCGGAGCGGCCGCTCTCCACCAAACCGCCGCGCAGATCCGTCAACGACAGACGAAGCGCAGGTGTGAGTGAAAACAGAGCCGCCATCGCAAGACCAACCGCCACGACAAAGCCAATCACATGGTGATTGAGTCCAAGCCCACGTAGATAGGGCATGCTCCCCAGAAGGTCGACCGGCACAAGTTGCACCAGCAGACGGATCGCCCCGTAGGCTGCGCCCACACCCACAAGGCTCCCTGCCACGGCCAGCATCACTCCCTCTGTCACGAACTGACGGAGGAGCCTCATACGCGACGCCCCCAGAGCGCCGCGAACCGCAATCTCATGCCGACGGTTCTCTGAGCGGACCAGCATCAGGCCCGCGACATTCACGCACGCAATCAGCAGCAGCAATACGGCGCCGCTCAACAGCAACAACAGGATCGGGCGCAGGTTTCCAACGATCACCTCCGTCAACGGCACTACCGTTGCGCCGCGCCCGTCATCGGAGTCAGGATATTGTTTCGCCAGTTGCTGTGCGATCGAGCTCATCTCCGACGATGCTGTCTCAAGCGTTACTCCGTCCTTCAGACGCGCCAGCGCAAACAGTCCGTGTTCCCCGCGTCCGTTCGGATCGGACGACGCATGGAGCGCGGTCCAGAACTCAGCCGCCCCAGTGGGCGCAAAGTGAAACTCCTGCGGTAGCACGCCAACGATGACATACGGAACTCCCTCCAGCGTGACCGCCTTACCCAGCGCATCAGCCTGTCCGCCATATCGGTTTTGCCACGCTGCATAGCTCAGGATGACGGTATGAGGAGCACTCGGCGTGTCTTCGCCATCGTGAAAATCGCGCCCTAAAACAGGAGCAACCCCCAGTGTGCGGAAGAAGCCGGAGCTCACGGTGGCGCCGTCCACCACCTGTGTCCCCGTCGCCGTATTAAAAGCGAAGGATATGTAGTCGTATGCCTCCAATGAACTGAATGCTTTGTTCCGGCTCTTCCAGTCCAGGTAATCGAGATACGAAAGATGAAAGCGCTGCCCCAGAGGCGTGCTCTCAAACAGCGCAACCAGCCGCGATGGATTCTCATACGGCAGCGGCCGGATCAGTACCGCGTCGACAAACGCAAAGATCGCAACACTCGCGCACATCCCTAGCGCGAGCACAAAGATCGCCGTCCACGAGAACCCGGGGTTCTTTCGCAACTGCCGCCAGCCGAACCGCGCATCCGACCAGATGCTGTGCAGCGTCATCGCCACATCTGCTTCCGCCACATGCTCCTTCGTGCTCGACAGATTGCCAAAGCGCAGCATCGCATCGCGGCGAGCCTCCTCAGCCGGCATCCCTGCCGCCATGTTCTCCTCCATCCGCATCTCCACATGGAAGCGGAACTCGTCGTCGATCTCTCGATCCACCTTCGATCGCGAGAAGAGATTCCATATGCGGCGAAGCAGTGCCATGGCCTCCTCCTACGCGTAGCGCAAAATTGCGCGAACGCCTTTCACCAGATGCTCAAAGTTCTTCTCTTCTTCCTCAAGGCGCTTCCGCCCCGCCGCCGTCAACCTGTAGTACTTCGCCCTCCGGTTGGTCTCCGTCAACGCCCAGTCCGCGGCGATCCATTCACGCTGCTCCATCCGGTGAAGCGCCGGATACAGCGATCCTTCCTCCACGCGAAGCAGCTCGTCCGATGCCCGCTGGATATGGACCACAATTCCATATCCATGCATCTCGCCTGTCTGCGCAAGAGTCTTCAGAACCAGCAGATCCAGCGTTCCCTGCAAATCGTTCTTCGCCACGCCTCACCCCTAAACAACTTGGTATAGGACACACTAACCCTAGATGTATAGGGGTGTCAAACCCTCGATTCCGCAAAGCTTTGACCATGTTCTACTTCGGCCTGTCTTTTAAATTTCATAGAATTTAAGGGATTGCCGCCCTGTCCAGGCCATTCGATCGCGGTATATTGTCAGGCACCGCCAGCGTGTAGTCCTGGCGGTAAATCGGTACGGCGAAGTAGTGAGAACAACGTCGTCCGGATGCAAGACCAGAAATTCCTGTCACAAAACACTCCTCTGCCCTGTCTTGGCTAGTACATAAGCCCGCACTGCAATTCGCAGCGCTTCGGCCTATGGAGAAAGGAGTTCAAACTTTGAGAACCATCCTCAAAACAACCCTGATGCTGCTTTGCCTTATGACGGGCCCTCTCATGGCTCAGCAGGCAAAGGTCACTCCGCTGATGTCCAAAGATTTAGCGGACTTCCCCGGCAAGGAAGGCCTGATGATCATGGTGGAATATCCGCCGGGCAGCGCGGACCCCATTCATCGGCACAACGCTCACGCATTTCTCTACGTGCTCGAAGGTTCCATCGTGATGCAGGTCAAGGGCGGGAAGCAGGTCACGCTTACCCCCGGACAAACCTTCTACGAAGGCCCTGACGATGTTCACATCGTCGGCCACAACGCCAGCAATACCAAACCGGCCAAATTTGTCGTCTTCCTGGTCAAGAACAAGGATGCACCTGTGCTGATCCCAGTGAAGTAACTTCCACGGCTGGACCAGGTATCCGCAATTTTCAACTCCATCACTCCCCTCCGAGAGATCGGATCTACAACGTGCTCGTCTCAGAGCATCGACGAAAGGATTCAGTCATGAAAATCGTAGTCATCGGCGGCAGCGGACTCATCGGATCAAAGCTCGTCAACAAACTTCGTGAGCACGGACACGAGGCCGTTGCGGCATCACCCAACACCGGCGTCAACACGCTAACCGGTGAAGGATTGGCCGAAGCGCTCAAGGGCGCATCGGTCGTCGTCGACGTATCGAACTCCCCGTCGTGGGAAGACAAGGCTGTGTTGGATTTCTTTGAGACCTCCACTCGCAATCTTCTCGCTGCAGAAGCGGCAGCGGGTGTAAAACATCACGTTGCGTTGTCAGTCGTAGGAACCGAGCGTCTGCTCGAAAGTGGCTACTTCCGCGCCAAGATCGCCCAGGAAAACCTGATCAAGGCCTCCTCCATCCCCTGGTCCATCGTCCGCGCAACCCAGTTCTACGAGTTCGTCAAGGGCATCGCCGACTTCTCCACCAAAGACAATGAGGTACACCTCCCAACTGCACTCATCCAGCCGATGGCCGCCGACGATGTTGCCAGTGCGATCGGCCGCGTCGCCGTTGGCGCACCCGTGAATGGCATCGTCGAGGTAGGGGGACCGGAGCAGTTCCGCCTCGATGAACTCGTACGCCATGGTCTCGCCACACGCAAGGATCCGCGAAAAGTCGTCGCTGACCCGCAGGCGAAGTACTACGGCGTGAAACTGACCGAACGCGAACTCGTTCCCGATAATGCCGCCAGCCTCGGAAAGATTCGCTTCGACGAGTGGCTTGCCCAATCTGCTTAGAAAGCAGTTCGCCGAGTAGCCACTCACGACATAGCCGCATCACGTCGTGAGTGGACACTCGAGCGAAGCTGGAAACGTTCTCAGACCTTTGACGTCTACGCACGCGCTCAGCAACAGACAGAAGCGCCCTCTACAATGCCAGAGAGCAAGCAGATCCTGTAGGGAGCGATGATGCGCAAGCTGGGTTGCAGTACTTCGAGAGCCGCGTGGTCCACGGCTTTGCTTCTCTTTACGGTGGCCACCACAACAGCGCGGACGCAGCAGAGCCCCGCAGCCGATCCCGCCGCACTCGTCAATCCGCTCATCGGCACCACCAACGGAGGCAACGACTATCCCGGCGCGACATTGCCACTAGGCATGCTCGCATGGAGCCCCGAAGAGCCGCGCAATCGCCCGCGCCAGCAGGTCGAAGGCGTGCCCGGCTCCATGCGCGACGACCCCGGCCGCCCCGCTGCTCCCGGCGGCTACGAGTACACCTCCAACCGCATCAGCGGATTCTCACTCACCCACCTCATGGGCACCGGTTGCGCCGGCGCCAGCGGCGACATCCCCTTCATGCCCTACACCGGCGAGATCACCTCCTCACCCGCCGCCTCCCCTGCGAATGATCTCCGCGCCGAAACCTACGGCAGCACCTTCTCCCACGACGACGAGACCGCACAAGCCGGCTACTACAAGGTCAAGCTCGCGAACGGCGTCACCACCGAGCTCACCACCACTCTCCGCACCGGCTCCGGACGCTTCACCTATCCCGCCGGCAAACCCGCCGTCATGCTCCTCCGCACCGCCAACTCCGAGACCGGCAGCACCGACGCGCACATCAACATCGACGCCGCCCACCGAACCGTCACCGGCTCCGTCACCAGCGGCAACTTCTGCGGATACCTCGGTACCGCCGACCGCCGCAGCTACTACACCCTCTACTTCATCGCGCACTTCGACGCCCCCATCCTCAGCACCGGCACCTGGCAGGACTCCGCCGTCCGCCCCAACACCACCGAGGCCACCGGCGGCACCACCTACGGCGACAAAGGATTCGTGCCCGCCGGCAAAGGCTCCGGAGGATGGCTAGTCTTCGACACTTCAAAATCCGCAACCGTCAACGCGCGCGTAGCCATCTCCTACGTCAGCCAGGCCAACGCCGAAGCCAACCTCCGTGCCGAAAATCCATCCGGCACCACCTTTGATACCGTGCGCAGCAAAGCCCACGCCGCCTGGAACGAAGCCCTCAATAAAATCCAGATCGAAGGCGGCACCCACGACGAGCAGGTCGTCTTCTACACCGCCCTCTACCACACCCTCCTCGGCGAAAACCTCTACAGCGACGTCGACGGCCGCTACACAGGCATGGACAACAAGGTCCACACCGTCGCCGCCCCGCAGAAAAACCAGTACAGCACCTTCTCCGGCTGGGATGTGTATCGCTCACAGTTACAATTACTCACGCTGCTCGAACCCCGCATCGCCGGCGACTTCGCCCAGTCCCTCCTCAACCAGGCCAACCAGAACAACGGCGAGTGGGACCGCTGGACCCACAACTCCGGAATCACCCACGTCATGAACGGCGACCCCACGCCACCCTCCATCGCCGCCATCCTCGCCTTCGGCGGCAGAAACTTCGACGCCCGCGCCGCCTATAAATCTCTCCTCACGGCCGCCACCGTCCCCACCGCGCACGACCTCAGCCACGAGGGCTGCCCCGTCGAGTGCGTCGGCCAGCGCCCCTCGCTCGATCTCTGGCTCAAGCTCCACTACATCCCCACCGGCGCCGCCGCCTGGGGTCCCGCAGCCGACACACTCGAAGACGCCACCGCCGACTTCGCCCTCTCCGAGCTCGCCCGCCGCATGGGCGACACCACCAACCAGCGCCTCTTCCTCACCCGCGCCCAGTACTGGAAGAACATCTTCAACCCCAACGCCACCCCCGAAGGCGGCTACATCCAGAACCGCAACCCCGACGGCACCTGGCCCAAATTCGACCCCGCCTCCACCCAGGGCTTCGTCGAAGGCAGCGCCGCGCAGTACCTCTGGATGGTCCCCTTCAACGCCAACGGCCTCTTCACCATGCTCGGCGGAAAAGAGAAGGCGAGCCAGCGCCTCAACGCCTTCTTCTACAACCCCGACGGCTCGCTCGCCGTCACCAAGTCCGGCGGCCTCCACGCCGAGCTCAACAACGAGCCCTCCATCGAAACCCCCTGGCTCTTCGACTTCCTCGGCCAGCCCTGGAAGACCCAGGAGGCCGTCCGCAAAGTCCTCAACACCATCTGGACCAACACCCCTCAAGGCATGCCCGGCAACGACGACCTCGGCGAGATGTCCTCCTGGTACATCTGGGCCGCCATGGGCCTCTACCCCCAGATCCCCGGCCGCGCCGAACTCGTCCTCGGCAGCCCCCTCTTCCGCACCATCCACATCCGCCGCCCCGCCGGCGACATCACCATCCACGCCTCAGGCGCCGACACCAACGCACCCTACATCCAAAGCCTGAAACTCAACGGAAAACCCACCACCAAAACCTGGCTCCCCGAAAGCTTCGTAGAACACGGCGGCACCCTCGACTTCACCCTCGGCACAGCCGCCAACCAACAATGGGGAACCAACCCCGAAGACGCACCCCCATCCTTCGAACCGTGAGAGATCACATCAATCCCTCCACAAGGAGGAGGATCAGGAGCCTCTTTCGTAGACTGTGTCCGAATTCGAATCAAGCCATGAAAGAAGAGCGCGTATGCTGCCGGTTGCCATCGCCATACACGAATCGCCCGCGCCATAGTAGAGGTTGATCGTGTCTTTGTCGGAACCTATCGTCTGACCGCACGGGAAGACAACATCATTCACATCTCCTCCGCGCTCGTATGGAGCTTCAGGGCCGAAGATCCAGGAATTGCCACGCTGCAGGCAAATATCGGGATTTCCCAAATCGAAGAGCGCAAGTCCGAGACGATAGATGCTGCCGGACGCGGTATGCCTTACGCCGTGGTAGATCACCAGCCAGCCCTTTTCCGTTTCAATCGGTGGGGAGCAGAGGCCTATTTTGTTGGCATCCCACCATCCACCCCGCCGCGCCTCCAGCATCACCTTGTGACTTCCCCAATGCCGCAGATCCGGTGAATATGAGATCCACATATGCGCGCCAAGTGTCGTCATGGGTCGATGAATCAGGGCCCAATACCCTCCGATCCTTCGCGGCAGAAGAGCAGCATCCTTGTCTTCCGGCGGCATGATTACCCCGTAACGTTCAAAACTTCTGAAGTCCTTCGTCAGTGCAAGCGAAACGCCAGGACCACCACGCGCAAACGACGTATAGGCAATCGCATACTGCTCCAGCTCAGGTACGTACGTGATGCGTGGATCTTCAATACCCCAGATCTCTTCAGGAAACTCACGTGGGTTCGCCGCCAATGTTGGTTCAGCATCAATTCGCCATCCGTCGACTCCATTTGCGGAGCGTGCGGCACAAAGATGCGACAGACCCCGCCTGTCTTCCACGCGACAAAGCAACAATGTGTCGCCATCAGGAAGCTTCACTGCACCTGCATTGAAAACACTGTTGATTGGATACGGCCAATCTTTACGGCTCAGGATTGGATTGGCAGCGTGACGAGTAAATAAGGAAATCTCTTCGCTCATGTTCGAGCGCAGCTGTTTAGCAGACATATCTTCAGTACGCGCAGTTGGAAGGGCACTTGCTGTCAAATGGAAACACTCGTTTCTTGGTTCACGTTTTCGATGTTTGTGATTCCGATACTTTGCATCTCGAGAAGAGCCATTAGGAAGGAAAGCGTCGATTCAGCGCCTTGATTTTCGTTCACGCGATCCGGATGAAGCCCGTCTTTACAGCCGCCGGTTGTCGCATCGTAAAGAGGTATTTGCAGGTCGTTCTCCCCAAGAAACCAGCGAAAAGCACACCATGCCTCTTCAAGCCATTGCTGCTCATGGGTAACTCGGTACGTGAGAAGACATGCGGAAATCGTCGCGCAAGCTTCTACAGGTTGCTGATCGAAACGCGCTTTACTGCCGCCTGCGACAGCAAAGCCCCTGGAACCTATCGGAACAAAGACCCCGTCATTGCCTCGATGCTGCTCTGCGACGAGCCATCGAAGGGACTCGCATCCTGCTTCGATCATCCGCGCATTATTACTGCGCCAGCCTGCCATGAGCAGCGCTTGTGACAATCTGGCGTTCGAATAGGACAGGCTCTTCTCAAACCAACGCCAGGGTTCTGACTGAGTCTGCTCGTAGGCAGTCAGCAATCGATTTGCGAGAACATTTCGCGAGTTCTGAATCACCCTGTCGCCGGGAAACCAGTCCAGATATGCCTGCATACCTAATATTGAGAACGCCCATGCTCGAGGGCTGGTAAACGTTAACGTGGCTGAGGCGGAATCTTCAAAGAGCCTGCCCGCTGCGCCTCTCAGGCCCCCGTCCTCTGAATTTCCGAGCACTGTTCCCAGAGCCCATAGGGCGCGACCATGACTGTCTTCCGAGCCAACTTCCTCTTGCCACTCCCGTCCGTAGCTTAGAAAGTTTCTGAATCTGCTCGTCTTGCCATCGAAGGCAAGCCAGAGAAAAGCGAGATAGCGACGAGACAGCGTTGCGCGATCATTGCTGCCGGACAGAGAATCTCCTTCTGTGAGCATCGTTGCCACAATGAGCGCACGGGCATTGTCATCTGTCGTATAGCCCTCATTGCAATTAGGCAGCGAGAAAACAGCATGCTGCAAAATTCCGGTATCGTCTGTCATGTTCGACAAATGAGCAGCATTCAGAATTGGCAAACTATCTGTGGCCTTATGAGAGAAAATATCTTGCAGTGCAGGACGCGGACGGAGCATGCGTTCGATACGAGCACGTTGAAAGCTCGCCATATAAGCCTGCGCAGTTTTTTGCCATGTCGTCCCGCGTGAATGAAGATAGGCGCGCTTTCGCATCGCATGTCGCTCGGCTTCGTTGTCGAGCAGCTTGATCGTTGCATCGGCAATTGAATTCGGATCATCGAACGGAACAATCACGCCGCGGCCGTCAGCAAGAAGCTCTTTGGCATACCAGTACGGCGTGGAGATGATCGCCTTCCCGGCTCCGAGAGCAATCGCAAGTGTGCCTGAAACAACTTGTGCCTCTTGGCGATAAGGGGTCACATAGATGTCGGCTGAGCCCACAAGCTCGACGAGTTCTTCCGAACTTACAAAGCGATTGTTGAAGATCACATGCGAAGAAACGCCCAGCTCCTCCGCCAGCGCCTGCAATCCCTCTCGATACTTCTCGCCTTCGAGTCGCCTGATATGTGGATGCGTTGCTCCCGAGATGATGTAAACCACGTCTTCATGCTCTTCAAGAATTCGTGGAAGCGCGCGAATTACATTTTCGATCCCTTTGTTTGGAGACAGCAACCCGAACGTAAGCAGCACCGGCCTCCCCTGAGTTCCAAACAGATCTTTGAAGTAATTGGGGTCCATGAATGAAAAATCAGGCACGCCGTGAGGAATCAGATCGATCTTTCCATCAGGCACACCGTACACCTCTCGCAAGAGGGTGCGCGCGTGCTCGCTCATTACAATTAATCGATCCGACAGATGAGCTATCTCTTCAAGGACAGCACGTTGATTTGCATCAGGAGCACTCAGAACCGTGTGGAGGGTTGTCACCAGGGGCATCTTTAGCTTCCGAAGCAAGGTCAATACATGACTGCCGGCCAGACCTCCAAAGATTCCGTACTCGTGCTGCAGACAAACCAGGTCGTTTCCATTGAAGTTTAGAAACTCGGCCCCCCGCTCGTACGAAGACCTGTCTTCCTGGGTCAGTTCAAGGCGCACCCGCTCCGGGTAATCGTATGTTGAATCCGGATCGTTGACGGGAATCGCAAAGAGTCTCGCACTGCCGTATTCATCTGCGATTGCAGCACAGAGATCGGTAGTGAACGTCGCGATTCCACATTGGCGCGGCAGGTGATTGCCCACAAACGCTAAACGGGTCGGCAAAGGCAACACTGCCGACGCTTCCTCTGTTTCAGAAGACTTGGAGAAGGACATATAGCCTGCTTTCAGTACTGCCCCAATGAGCAATGAAATGCGAAGGCCTGTCAGACAGATTGAGCACTCGAAATATACCGCGCCTGCGGAATGGCGCGAAGACGTGTGTCTGCGACTAAAACCAGAAAAGTTCTGGCTATCGTCCGACTGGCGTTAAGGATGTATCTGAAATCGGCCGATCTCCAAAATCTCACCATGCCGCAAAGGTTAAAGTGAGGGGACCGATCCGGTAGATGATCCTGTGCCTTGTTGTCTGCTTGAAAGGTGCTCGTCTGGAGCTAAGCAATGGACAGCCTAAGGCGAGAAAGATTGGCCATACTGCTAGATCAACCATACGCCTGAAAGGGCAATCGTGCCGGGTGCCGAGTGCTTCATTCATTGCGCGGTTGTACCGCGACATGAGTAGGGCATTTCGAGCGAAGCGCGAACCGTCTTGCCAGCGCACTGCCTCAGTCGTGCCGCAAAGAAGCCTTCGGCAAAGCGGCGCACCGCTCTGCCGAAGGCCGAAGTGCAGCCCAAAGGGCGACGACCCAACACCCGGCGAGCCACAAAATCCTGTCAAGCCCCCTCAACTCCAAATCCACCACCAAACCCCACATTCAAAAACACATCCAACACACCCGCCAGTTGCCGATTAATTACCTCCACTTCCGTACAATTAAAAAGGAATAGAGAAACCCGGAACCAGCCCTCCACCCATTGGCAAAACAAATTGCATACGAAGTCCAGACCTAAAGTCTCTGGTTCGAGGACTTTGCGCAAATAAGCCGGGAGGGGTACCCCGAGACGCACTCGCGGGTACCCCATTCATGGCGCGGTCCTATCGGACACGAGTGGTTTATTCGATCGAAGCAGCCCGCAGGGTGGAACGGCACCAGACACACTCAAACCCCAGGGCAACGGGCCCATCGCCCATTGCCCTGGGGCCGATTACTGCGTTCCCGCACCCGCGGCTGAAACGCCCACGACCATCTGCGTGCCGCTGTCCAATTCGATATCTTGCTTAGCGCCAAGCAGGATGCTGGAAGTCCGAGCCATTCTCGGATCCTGTTGCCCCTGAGCATTGTTCGCCAACAACACGCCGGGGATCGACGTTGTGCTGATGGCTATCTGGCCGGTCTTGGCTACAACAGTCCCTGCGGCGGGGCCACTACTTGCCGCAGGAGCCGCTGCTGCGGAGCCGCCCGTGCCTTGCGGCGACGCTGCACTACCACTGCCACTAGCTCCATTCGCGTTCGGAGAGGAACCGCCCGCCGGTGGCCCGCTCATGGCCCCGGCCCCGCCTGCCGATGCTGCGCCTCCCGCCGGAGAGACCGACTGAACCTGCGAATGGACCGGCACACTCTGCCCGCCCTTCAACTCAATATGGTCGAATAGCAGCGCCAGCTGAGAGTTCTCGCTGCCACCACTGGATTGCGCACCGACCACATGGCCGACCAGCTTCGATCCCTTGGGAATCGCAGTTCCGTCGGCGGTCTTTGTGGCTGACTTGGTCTGGACTACCACGCTGTCGCCGGTCTTGGCGGTCTTTGAGTCGAGCTTGCTCACAAGTTCACCGTTGATTGGGCTCAGCTCTACAGCGGATGCTGCCGGGCTTGCGGCCGCACTATTCGGTGTCGCTGTCTCCGCGCCCGCAGGGCTCTGCTGAGCGGCTGGACTATCCGGTTGATTCGTCGCGGGTGACTGCTGCGCCATCAGCGGAAAGCTTGCTATGGCGAATAGGGTAGTCGCGAGTGCTGTGCCTGTTCTCATCAAAAAACCTCCGTCGGTTTCGTTCTCACGCTCACGCATCCGCACCGAGCCCGCGACGCGATCGCGAGTTTGGAGATACTTCGCAAACGCAGGGCCAAACAGACATATCCACGTAGATTGCTCAAAGAGTAGGACTTGGAATCAACGACCATTCGACACCGTACACAGGCGCGGTGATCATCCATCCCCGACCGGCCTCTACTGGCCTGAATTCTCCCCGGATCGAGTAATTCCTTCCGGGTCGAATCTTCCTATCGCGGGCACTCGCCGCTTAGCGCGTCGAGGCAACCCCCGTGGTGACGTCCTTGTGTATTGAAGGAACAGCGCGGAGGCTGAAGCTCGCGATAGCAGGGGGGCTGGAGTTCGGACGCATCTGCAGCGTCCCCAGAACCTCGTTCGCCTCTGGCGTCTGGTCGCGGAGCCGGAAGACCAGAACGCCGGGCTGCACCTCTTTGGCAGAGAGCAGCATGAAGCCGCCGGTCTGCTGCCGTAGCTCGATCTGCGCCGCAGTCGCCGAGGCCAGCGCGACGTTGGGCAGAACGTTGCCAAGCGCGGGATAGCTTGTCTGGTTGAAGGCGGCAAGCCAGTCGTAGAGAAGATGGCCCGCCGGCGTGTCGGGGATCAGGCCCACCTGCTCACCAAAGCGGGGCAGATGAACAATAACGAAAGGATGAACCGGGCTGACATGGTCTCCTCGGCGAGCAGGCACAGGGGCGTCGGCGGGATCACCGAGAACGATGGTGTCGATCTGGTTTGGATCGTCCTTATCATCGTCAGGCGCGGCTCCGGATGTGGGACTCACAGAACGCGCAGCGCCGGAGCTGTCGGATGTGAGATGGACATGTCCCGTCTGACCCAGCGCATACAGAACCGAAGAGAGCGCACCGAGCGCCGCCACAGTAGCAAGCAGGATCGCTCCCGGACGCAGCGGCTGCCGCGCAGTTATATAGAAGCTGGGAGCGGTCATGGTAGGGACGCCGGTCGGGAGGGGCTCCTGCATGGTTAGTCCTTCGGTGCTCCGCGGCGGCGGGTTTGGCCGCCACCAATAGTGTAGACGGAACAACTCGCAGAAATCCTGCCCGCCAGATTCGCATTCAGGATAAGAATTTACAAAGTAGACTCCATAGGCATAGATCATTCCAGCTGCTGCGCCGCATCCGTTTCGAAAAATACCAACAGGATCAAATAGCCATTATGAAAAAGAGCGAACTAGAAATTGCAGCCACTCCGGCAGATTTATCCCCAATCACTCGCCGCGAGATGATGGGCTTAACCGGCATGGCCGGATTGGCGGCTTTGACCGGTATCGCACCCGATGCTGTTGCGCAGACCGCGCAGACTCCGCAAAAGCGCCCTCGCATTGCTTGTCTCGTCAGCTATTGGGGCCTACCCACTTCCCATGCGGACTGGATCGTGAACAAGCTGATCGACGGCTATTGGTGGAAGGGCGCCCACACGCCTTCGCAGGTAGACGTGGTCGCCGTTTACGTCCATCAGTTCGACACGAGCCTGCTGGCTCAGAAAGTATGCAAAGCAAAAAACATTCCCATCTTCAAAACAGTAGGGGAAGCAGTCACGCTGGGCGGCAAAGAACTTGCTGTGGATGGTGTCGTCATCGTCTGCGAACACGGCAACTACCCAACTGATCTCAGGGGCCACTGGCTCTTGCCGCGCTGGTGGATCTACCAGCAGGTCATGAAAGTCTTCGAGCAGAGCAAACGCTCGGTGCCCGTCTTCAACGACAAGCACCTCTCCTACAACTGGGACGACGCCAAGTGGATGTTCGATAAATCCCGCGAGCTCAACTTTCCCCTGTCCGGGGGTTCGTCCATACCGCTCTACTACCGCAAGCCCGAGATCGAACTCGCTATCGATACGCCGATCAAGAACTCGATCGTGCTTGGAGGCACCGGAGATGAGGGAGCCATCTTCCATTGCATCGACGTGCTTCAGTCCTTTCACGATCGCCGCAAAGGCGGTGAGACAGGCGTCAAGTCGGTGCAGTCCATTCGCGGGCCTGAGACATGGAAGTGGGTCGAACAGAATCCCTGGGCCAACAACCTGATGGAAGCAGTGAGGAAAAACTTTGACCTCAAGCCGGGATACTTCCAGGAGGGCAGGCCAGATCAGCGGCGGCCTCTTCAACCCAACGTCTGCATCGTGCAGTACAACGATGGCACCAACGCTGCCGTAATCTCTGGCGCGGGCGTGGGCTGGACCTACGCCGGCGAAATCGAAGGCCAGAAAGACCCCACCATCATCTCCATGCTCGGCTGGCCCGGCCCCATCTCGCAGTACCACGCCGCGAACGCCCACGAGCACTGGATCGTCGAGATGATGCTGACCGGAAAAGAACCCTTCAACGCGGAGCGCCTGCTTCTATCAACCGGAATCACGAACCACTACATGGACTCGAACTGGCAGAACGGTCGTTACTCCGCCGTCGGACGCGTCATCGAGACGCCCTACATGAACATGAAATATCACTCGACACACGGACCAATGTTTGAAACCGGGCCGCGCCCACCGAATACTCCCTACATACGGGGCTTTGAATCAGCCTAGGCTCTGCGCGGGCTGGGAAGTTTCTCAAAACACCGTTTTACGGACCTTTATCTACAATCGCGATCACTGGACCAACGCCAGATCCATGGCCGTGTTCGGTATTCCGGACAATACTGATGTTTATTGTTTTGAGGCGGCCCCCAGATCGGTCCGAGTGAGGCGAAGATAGTGGACCACCGCAATTTTGCCCTGACCGAGCGGGAGTGTCGTGATTGAGATTGCATCGCCGGACTTGACTACGAGAGGAGTCAGGTCAGCTGGGAGAGCAACGGGGACAATCTGTTTGTTATATTGCAAAACAGTTTCGGGATCGGTTAGGGCACTGAAACTGCACTTAATCTTATCTGTGCCTTCAACGGGCTCCACCAGCAGATCGTACCCGAAAACAACATTCAAACGAATGTACTGAACATAGAAGTGGAAGGTGTGAGTAGGTTTGCTTCTATCTACGCTAGCTTGAACTGACGAGCCCCGGATCTCATCAAAATCCGGTGACGACAAAGGCACCGAGTCGGAAAGGTCGATGACCACGCCATTTGCCTTGATGCTCCCGTGGCCATACCCCTCTACACGCGCTGTCGATGGAACGGCGGATGCTGCTTTGTAGAAGGGCGAGTCGGCATAGCTTTGACAACGAGCAAACAGCGGGGTTGTAAGCGTAAACGCCAGGAAGAGCTTGAGCACTATGAACCTCCGAGCATCGCGTCACTGAAAAACCTGTGATGTGTCTCTTTGCCAGAAAGCATATCAAACCATTTTGGTTAGGCAGCCTCCGGGTAGACAACCCGACCTCGCAAGAATGAGCGGAGGCGTTCAATGAGTACATCCGTCGTCAAGTCACTCATTGGCCGTTCAGCTAACTAGCCTCCCTGTGCCCGTAAAGTCGGGTTTTCGGCAACTTCGACCTTGTTTCCGAAAACCCCGTTTTTTCGTGATCTAATCTGGCGGAGAAAGAATGGCTTCGAGTAACGGGATTTTGTACCCCTGAAATCGATCCCAGCGCGTCGAGTTTAATCCCGAGTTTAGGAAGGGGGTACCCCGCGAATGTTTGAAAGGTACACCGAGAGCGCGCGGCGCGTTATCTTTTTCGCGAGGTATGAGGCCAGCCAGTACGGCTCGCCCTATATTGAGACCGAACACCTGCTGATGGGAATACTAAGGCAGGATAAGACCTTAACTAAACGCTTCCTTCAGTCCGCCGCTTCTGTCGAGTCAATCCGCAAACAGATCGAGTCGCAAACAACTGCCGGGACAAAGATATCGACGAGCGTGGATCTGCCGCTTTCGGACGAATCCAAGCGGGTGCTGGCTTACGCTGCTGAGGAGGCCGAGCGGTTAGGCCACAAGCACATCGGTACGGAGCACTTGCTTCTGGGTCTCCTGCGCGAAGAAAAATGCTTTGCCGCAAACCTTCTGAAGGAGCGCGATGTGCGGCTCGACTGGATACGCGCCGAACTGGCCAAGAACCCTCAGCCGGTGACAACGCCTCCTGCCGCGCCCGCATCGCTGGCGGAGCCATTTAGGGATCTCACGCAGGAAGCGATTGATGGCGTGCTCGACTCCGTTATGGATCGCGACGCCGAGGTCGAATGCCTCATCGAGGTTCTCGGCAGCCAGCGCAAGAGGAATCCTATCCTGATTGGCGAGCGCGGCGTTGGCAAGACAGCAATCGTCGAGGGCCTGACGCAGCGCATCGCAGATGGGGCCGTCCCAGCGTTCCTGGCGGAGAAGCGAATTCTGGTCGTTGAACCGGAGATGATTGCAGCGTGGGCCAGGGATAGACAGGAACTCGAGGGGCTGGCGAGGTTAATCCGTACGAAGTCGGCCTCATCCGAGGTGATCCTCTTCCTGGATGGGTTACAAGGTCTCGTCAGGCCTCTTCCCGAGTCGGGAGTTCCCGATGCCTCAGGACTTTTCCGATATGCTGTCTCGCGTGGTGCAGTACAGTGCATCGCGGCCGAGAGTGCGAGCGCCTACCAGGAGACTATCCAGGCAATTCCGTGGCTGGAAGAGAGCTTCCGCACCGTCCATGTTCGACCGCTCGATGAAATAGCTACGATGAAAGTGCTAAGGGCTCGCAAGAGCCGACTGGAGCAGTTTCACGGAGTCGAGTATGCGGACGACGCGTTGGAGTTTGCCGCGCACTCCTCTGGGAAATACCTTCCGGAAAAGCCGCTTCCCGCGAAGGCGCTGGAACTGCTGGACGCAGCCGGATCGCTGGTAAAGTTGCGGCAAGCTGCCGCGGTTCCCGCTGAGATAAAGGAAATTCAAAGGCGAATCAAATTTATTGTGCAGAAAATGGAAGCTTCCATTGCAAACCACGAATTCGAAAAAGCAAAGTTCTATTCCGTGGAAGAAAAGAAAGAGCGCGAGGGTCTCCGCACACTGCGAGAGACGCACAAGATCGATGATCCTGTACCGGGAGTTGTAGGCCTGAAGGACGTTGAAGAAGTAGTAGTGCGATGGGCGGCGTATCCATACTGTTCGTCATAGGAATAGTCCAAAAATGAGGCCAGCATGCCTCAATATCTGGACTGCCACAAGTCGGGTTATCGGCAACTTCAACTCTGAGGTTCTGGCTTTCTCTTGCCGCTCCTGGAACATACACTGCAATTTTGTCTATGGTCCTCCAGAGCAGCGAGAGCATTTTCTCGCCGCTTCCTGGCTGCCTGAGATGCTTCTCGGTCGCGTTCGGCCTCAGCGGTCGATAGTTCTAATCCCGAGGCGCGGAGCTCTTCCGAAAGATCTTGTCCTGTTGCGCAAAGCATGCCGACAAGGCTAGCACTCCTCCCACAACTTGGATTTTCGGCGCAATCCTGACTGATGCTAAATCAACAAAACACGTCTTTTTGTCAAATTTACTTGACATAAATCAGGGGTCAAAGTTACTCTTGCCTTGTCAACTATGCTTTACATAAAGACAACGGACGGTGACATTATGAATCAACTCAAAACACCAGAGAATGGTTATCAATCGCGGATTTGTACAAGCAGCCTACGGCTCTTGGCTTGGTCCGGCGCATGGCTGGCGGCCACGGCGCTGATGAAATTCGGGCCCAAATTCCTTTGGAATCGGGCCTCGGTGTTAACGCTGCTGGCGGTAGGTCTGGACGTCGCCGTTGGCGTCGGCATGATCCTGGCCAACAAAACGTACATCGAGCAACTGGATGAGCTGCAGCAGAAGGTCTATCTCAACGCCTTGGGAATCACAGCCGGAGTCGCCGTGATCGTCGGCGTCCCGTTTTCGGTGATGGGCCTCTACCACGTAATTTCCTTCCATGCGGAGATCTGGCACCTGTTGTTGCTCATGGGGCTGACGTTTATGTTTTCCATCGCATACGGCAACTGGCGGTACCGATGAAAAACCGCCTCAAGGTGCTGCGCGCCGAGCGCAACTGGACGCAGGCCGCTTTGGCCGACGCCCTGGATGTGTCGCGGCAGACCATCAACGCCATCGAGACCGGCAAGTTCGATCCGAGCCTCCCGCTCGCCTTCCGCGCCGCCCGTCTCTTCAGACTGCGTATCGAAGAGATCTTTCAGGACGAAGACCCCACCAGTCTCGCGGCCGATATCAAATAAGAACGCCCTCCTATCTCGGCTACACCGGGCACTTCGTTGATGCCACAAAACCCTGTCAAGCCCCGTCAGCATTCAAAACCGCCCTAAACACCACATTCAAAAACACATCCATCACAGAAGCCCGTTGCCGATTAATTACCTCCGGTTCCGTACAATTAAAAGGAGTAGAGAAAACCCGGGACCAGGCCCTCCCCTTTGGCAGACAAAATGCAAACGAAGTCCGGACTTAAAGGCTCTGCTTCGAGGACTTTGCGCAAATAAGTGGGGGATAGGGTCCCCCGGAAAGAATTCTTCCCCGTCTGTCCAATCGGGCGGCCTCCAACCGTCATCCATGCAGCAGGAGATAATTCCTGACTGACGATCAAGGAGATCACCGATGGATTACTTGTTGCTCCTCTACTCAAACGAAGAAGGCTGGACCAGCATGACTCCCGAACAACAGCAGCAGGGTTATGCCGCCTACATGGCCTATAACGAGGCCCTCAATAAGGCCGGAGTCTACAAAGCCAGCCAGCGCCTCCAGCCCGTCGCCGCCGCCACCACCGTCCGCATCACCGACGGAAAAACGCAGGTCCTCGACGGCCCCTACATCGAGTCCAAAGAGCAGCTCGGCGGCTTCTTCCTCATCAACGTCCCCGATCTCGACTCAGCCCTGGCCTGGGCCGCCCGATGCCCCGGCGCCCATCACGGCACCGTCGAGGTCCGCCCCATCTGGCCCATGGACGCAAAACAGACCGGCGGGGCGCCGTCACGAGAGGCGAGCCTCGTCGGCCAAAAATAGAAACGTCATTCTGACTATGGCGCAGCCGCAGTCGAAGGGATCTGCATCTTCGCCTCAACGGAGCAAACGATGCGCAAGCTTCAAGCCTTCCTCCACATCTCCGCCGACGGCTACTTCAGTGGCCCCGGCGGAGACCTGAGCTGGACCCGCCACGATCAGGACCCCGAGTACAAACAGTGGGCCGACGAAAACACCCGCGGCGAAAGCGTCCTCGTCTTCGGCCGCACCACCTACCAGATGATGGCCAGCTTCTGGCCCTCACCCATGGCCCTCGAGCGGGAGCCCGCGATGGCCCAGAAGATGAACGCCTCTACCAAGGTCGTCTTCAGCCGCTCCCTCAACGAGACCACCTGGGACAACACCGTGCTGGTAAAAGGCGACGCCGTCGAAGAGATGCGCAAGATCAAGCAGCAGCCCGGCACCGCCCTCACCATCCTCGGCTCCGGCTCCCTCGTCCGCCAGCTCGCCGAAGCCGGCCTGGTCGACGAGTTCCAGCTCCTCATCACCCCGGTGGCCATCGGCGGAGGCCGCACCCTCTTCGAAGGCGCCGCAAAAAAGATTGAGCTCGACCACGTCTCCAGCCGCACCTTCCAGAACGGAAAGGTCCTGCTCGTCTACAAACCGAAGGCATCATGAAATCGGGATGACCAACCAATAAGTGTCGTCCTGACCCCTGAGCTTGTCGAAGGGGCCGAAGGCCCGCAGTCGAAGGACCTGCGGTTGAAATGCCCGACAGCCGCACGGAGGATCATCATGGAAGCAGTCATGATCGAAGAGCAGGCACAACTCACGGCAGACGCGGTCGCGCGACGCAGCTACGGCAAGCTCGTAGCCTTCCTCGCCGCGCGCACCCGCGACGTGGCCGCTGCCGAAGACGCTCTCTCCGAAGCCTTCGCCGCCGCACTCGCCGACTGGCCTCGCAACGGCTGCCCTGACAACCCCGAGGCCTGGCTCCTCACCGCCGCACGCCGCAAGCTCATCGACGCCGGACGCCGCCGCAATACCTCGGACGCCGCCGTGCCTCAGCTCCAGCTCCTCGCCGAAGAACTGGAAGCCGCCTCCACCGAAGACGAGATCCCCGATCGCCGCCTCGCCCTCATGTTCGCCTGCGCTCACCCCGCGATCGATGCCGAGGTCCGCGCGCCTCTGATGCTGCAGGTCGTCGTCGGCCTCGACGCAAAGACAATCGCCTCCGCGTTTCTCGTCTCCCCCGCGGCGATGTCCAAGCGCCTCGTACGAGCCAAGACGAAGATCCAGCAGGCCGGCATCCCGTTCCGCATCCCCGGCCGAGACGAACTCGCCGGACGCCTCGACACCGTGCTCGACGCCACCTACGCCGCCTTCGCCGAAGGATGGGCCGACCCAGCCGGCACCGACGTAGCTCGTCGCGATCTCACCGAAGAAGCATTCTTTCTCGCTCGCGTCATCGTCGAGCTTCTGCCTGACGAAGCCGAGCCTCTCGGCCTGCTCGCCTTGATGCTCCACGCCGAGGCCCGCCGCTCTGCGCGGCGCACCCCGCAGGGAGAGTACGTCCCGCTCGCACAACAGGACCCCGCGCTCTGGAGCGCGGAGATGATCGAGGAGGCCGAGACGCTGCTCCGGCGCGCCAGCGGCCTCAACCTCATCGGCCGCTACCAGCTCGAAGCTGCGCTGCAGTCCGCGCACATCGCGCGTCGGCGCACCGGCCACAACAACTGGCACCACGTCGTCCAGCTCTACGATGCCTTGGCCGCCATCGCGCCATCGCCCGTCATCGCGATCAACCGAGCGCTCGCCATCGCCGAGACCGAATGCCCCCGCACCGCGCTCGACGCCATGCCTAAGCCAACCGAGGACGAGCGCCTCAATCAATACCAGCCCTTCTGGGCAGCGCGCGCCGACCTGCTCGCCCGCATCGGAGCAAACAACAAAGCGTTCGAAGCCTACGAGGTAGCCATCGGGCTCGAACGCGACCCCGCGGTCCGCGCCTTCCTGCAGCAACGTCAGGCCGCGTTGCGTCTTCCACGAACCTCCATCCAATAAACTGATTCCAGCATGGATGAAGCGCGCCCCTCACGCACAGCCCTCCGCGTCGCCATGCGCCGCGCCGCACATCAGCTCTACGACGCGCCGCCGCTGGTCTTCGAGGACTCCTATCGCCGTCCGCATCCTCGGCCCCGAGTACCTGCCCGAGGTCGAGCGCACGCAATTCAAACTCGCGAAGCCCTTCTCAGTAGCGCTGCGCGCCTTCCTGGTCGCACGCAGCCGCTATGCCGAAGACCTACTAGCGACACGCCGTCGCGAATGGCGTCACCCAGTATGTGCTGCTCGGCGCCGGACTCGACACCTTCGCGCATCGCAACCCACATTCCGGGCTGCAGGTCTTCGAAGTCGACCATCCCGCAACCCAGCAGTGGAAGCACGAGTTGTTGGCAAGGAACGGCATCAGCGAGCCCAACCGCCTGACCTATGTGCCGGTCGACTTCGAGCACCAGCAACTTGCAACCCAGCTGGCCGCTGCCGGGCACGACGCCACGAAGCCCACCTTCTTCGCATGGCTCGGCGTCGTGCCTTATCTCACACGCGAAGCCTTTCGCTCCACGCTCTCGCTCATCGCGTCCTCGCCTGCGGGCAGCGGAGTGGTGATGGATTACGGCCAGCCACGCTCCGCGCTTCCGTTACTCGAACAACTGGCGCACGACTCGCTCGCCTCGCGCGTGCAGCTCGCCGGCGAACCCTTCCAGCTCTTCTTCACACCGACGGAGATGGCCGCCGAGCTGGCCAGCTTCTGGAACATCGAAGACCTCGGCTCGCCCGAGCTCAACTCCCGCTACTTCGCCAACCGCAAAGACAAGCTGAAGCTGCTCGGTTCCGCTGGCCGGATCGTCAGCGCATGGGTATAACATCGGTCGCATGAATCTTCCGGTCTCGCCTCCTATCGCGCCCATGCTGGCCAAACGCGTCGACGAGATTCCCGAAGGCAGCACATGGATCTTCGAGCCCAAGTGGGACGGCTTCCGCGCTCTCATCTTTCGTGACGGCGATGAGATCATGATTCAGAGCCGCGATCAGAAGTCGCTGAACCGCTACTTCCCTGAACTGGTCGAGGTGCTGAAGCAACAGCTTCCGGCGCGATGCGTGCTCGACGGCGAGATTGTCATTGCAGGCCAGCGGCGGACTCGACTTCGACGCGTTGCAGCTTCGCATTCACCCCGCAGCCTCACGCGTGAAGCTGCTCTCGCAGCAGATCCCCGCATCGATCGTCTTCTTCGATCTACTGGCTCTCGATGACCGTGATCTTTGCGCGACGCCGTTCGACGAGCGCCGCACGGAACTCGAATCGAGTGCTCGCAACGACGAAGCCGCCTATCCACATCACGCCTGCAACACGCGAACACCGCAACCGCGCAGGACTGGTTCCGGCGCTTCGAAGGCGCGGGCCTCGACGGCGTAATCGCCAAGCCTGTCGGCGGCACTTATCAGCCCGACAAGCGATCGATGCTGAAGGTGAAGCACGAGCGCGACTGCGACTGCGTCGTCGCCGGCTTCCGCTGGCACAAGAACGGTGAGAACGAAGCCATTGGGTCACTTCTGCTGGGTCTCTACGATGCTTCAGGCGCGCTGCAGCACGTCGGAGTCTGTGCCAGCTTCACGCAGGCCAAGCGCAAGGAATTGGTCAGCTTCCTGGAGCCTTATCGCAAGAACGCGCTCGAGAATCATCCGTGGCGATCATGGTCGGAGTGGATGTCCGAGAACGCTGGCCAGCGCATGCCGGGCGGCCAGTCACGCTGGAGCCAGGGTAAGGACCTCTCATGGGAGCCGCTGCGCCCAGAGCTCGTCGTCGAGGTAGCCTACGAGCACATGCAGGGCACGCGCTTTCGCCATATGGCGCAGTTCCGCCGCTGGCGCACGGACAAACCGCCGCACGAGTGCACATATGCTCAGCTTGAGGTTGTTCGGCCACACGAGTTAGCCGACATCTTCGCCACTGGCCGTTGAAAATTTCTCTGGAGGGAACTCATGATCTCTGGTGCTCACATTATTCTGTGCAGCAAGGACGCTGAAGCGGACCGCAGATTCTTTCGCGATGTGCTGAACTTCAAATCCGTAGACGCCGGGCACGGTTGGTTGATCTTCGCGCTACCTCCCGCGGAAGCTGCCTTCCACCCCGCTGAAGAGAGCGGAGCCCACGAGCTTTACCTGATGTGTGATGACATTAAAGCTGAGATCGCAACGCTCGTCTCTAAAGGTGTCCAGTGCTCGCAGATCGATGAGCAACGCTGGGGTTCGATAACTTCGATTTCGATGCCGGGCGGAGGCAAGCTAGGTCTTTACCAGCCGAAGCATCCAACTGCACTGGGATTGCAGTAGAAGCGCTACTCTTTCTTTTTGCGGGTTCTTGGAGGCTTCAAAGTCTCTGCGCCGGACTCCCGGGCGTCGCGCCAGGCTCGTGTGGGATCGTCGTCAGGATCGGGCTTACCTTGCGTTGGGCGCATCTCCTCTGGGACATGGCGGAGATTCACCCGGATGCGATACCACACGTATGAGGCACCGCGCATGCGGTCGACAAGCACGTCGTCGATAGCAAGGTGCTGCGCGGCGGCGGGATGGGCCTGTTTCCATCGTTCAAGTCCGGCCTCTGCTGCCTCTTTGTCCGGCGACTGCGCAACGATAATCAGTGGTTGCTTCGAGACACGGATGCGCGGCGCTTTCGCCGCAGGCGTTTCTTCTAAGTTCGAAGCGTTATCAGGTGCAGACTCGGTGAGTGCCTTCGAACGATTGCGAAAACGATGCGCCCCGAAACCCTCATTCGCCTGCTCCGCAAAAGACTTCTCTTTCTTCGCACGCGAAGGAGCCACGCGAGGGGCTTCACCTTCCGCCTTACGAAAATGTGGAGGCCATGGAGCGTCGCCGCAGGCCCTCAGCCTCGTCGCGCGCCGCCAACTCGAGCAGCGCATCCAGCGAGCCTGCCGCCGCGTCCATATCGGCCTGCGGGTCACCTTTCTTCGCAAATCGCTCCGGCACCGTGAATATCGTGAACTCCGCCGGATCACAGTCCATAACTTCGCCCCACTCGAGCGGCGTCGACACTCGCGCATCAGGCAGCGGACGCACCGAATACGCCGAACACGTCGTCCTGTCCTTCGCGTTCTGGTTGTAATCCAGGAAGACGCCGTGACGCTCTTCCTTCCACCACTTCGAACTGGCAAGCTGCGGCGCCCTCCGCTCCACGGCACGCGACAACGCGAGCGCAGCGCGACGCACTTCTGTAAACGTCCACCGCGGTTCGATTCGCACATTCACATGCATGCCGCGCGATCCACTCGTCTTCGGCCAGCCGCGCAGGCCCACTTCTTCGAGCAGCGCCTTCACCTCCATAGCAACGCGACGCACGTCGTCCCATCCGACGCCGGGGATTGGATCAAGATCGACGCGCAGCTCATCGGGATGATCGAGATTACCCGTACGCACAGGGTGCGGATGCAACTCCATGCAGCCCAGGTTGACGATCCATGCCAGTCCTGCAGCATCGTCGACGACAATCTCTTCTGCCGTTCGTCCCGAGGGGAACGACAGCGTCACGGTGCGAATCCACGCAGGCTTATCGCTGGGCGCACGCTTCTGGTAAAACGGCTCAGCCTCAGCACCGTTTACGAATCGCTTAAGGACGATGGGCCTGTCGCGAATACCTTGCAGTGCCCCCGGCGCGACGCTGAGATAGTAGCGCACCAGGTCGAGCTTCGACACCTTCACCTGCTTTGAGAAGTACAGCTTCCCCGGATGCGTCACCCGCACCTCGCGCCCGTCGATTGAAAGAATCTCCGCCTCGTCGCTCACCTGAGCCCGCCTGTTTGGAATTAGATGCTTCGCACCTTCCTAGATGAGCGAGATAATCTTCTTTCGCGTCGCCTCGTCATCGTCGAAGCCTCCGTGCGTCATACTCTGCGAAAACTGCCCCGGCGAGGTGTAGACCGATACGTTCTTCAGTTTCAGCGGAGCGACCTCCTGATCAAAGTATTTCTGCATTCCGAGGATTGGCGTGATCTTCCCTTGTCTCAAACGACTGCGACACCAAGTACAGCAACGAGCGGCTGTAGCCGAGGAGCTTCTCGCAGGTCGGGTCTTTCTGTTCGACGTTATCCAGCAGCTCAAACTGGTTGTACTGCTTTACCCTTCCAGCATCGAGAGCAGGCTGCATTGTGTCTTTGAAGAGCTGCGTGGTCATAGCTGGAGCCATGAAGCTCACCGTCTCAAACGTCCAGTCTTTAAGGCGATCGACGATGTAGCTGTGCACGATGGACCCGGCCGAATGCCCGATAAGGTGCAGCCGCACCTTCGACTTGTCTTTGAAGTACGGCGACTTCAGGCTCGATGCATACAGCTTCATCCCGCCGCTCTGCGCGTTGCCTGAGATAGCGTCGGCGTTCTGCTTCATCTCGCCCCAGACCTTCGAACCCGGAACCGTCAATAACTTCTCCACACGCTGATTCCAGAAGTTCTTGATCTTGTCCCACATCGTTCCCGTGGTGCGGTCCATCGGGACTTTCTGATCTTCTGCAATACCCTTCAGGATTGAGAAGAGGTCCGTCTCCCACATCAAAAAGATTGGGAAGATCTTACTGTCGTAAAGCGCCTTCACCCAGCACTCGGCGGTGTTCGCAGCATCCTCTTCCGAGGTAAGGCCGCCATGCGCGTAGATTGCTATGTCCATTGGATCGTTGTCGCCCAGTTGCCACGCTTTGCGTGCCTCGCTGATGTGCTGATTCAGCAGGGCGTCAACGTCGCTGTCCTGCGTGCGGAAGTCCCCTGTGTTGCTCAGCCTTCCATTGTTTTCCATGTCGATGATGAAGGGATCGAGCTCGCGATTCCGAAGTGTTCGATCGCTTGCCAGCTGTACGCGGTTCTTCTGCCACCGCAACGACGGCGCCGACGCAATCTTGAGTTCCAACTCCGTCCGCACACCCAGCTGTGCCACCCAGCAGTCCATCGCGTTCGACGTCCAGTCCTCGTACGTCAGGGTCGCGCGTCCGGCGCTGCCCCAGTTCGTGTCCCACGAGTTGTGGATGATGAAACCTTTTTGCGTGTAACCCACAATCGCGAAGGCATGCGCGCCCACAGGGGTTGCACCTTCGTGATACGGAATCTCCCAGGGATCCCCTTCGATCGCCTGCACGTTTTCACCCTCAAGCCAGCCCGTGTGACACACTGCGCTCGCATACAGCGCGCCGATTTCATTCAAGGCCACCTGCATGTCCGTCACGGCTTTCGTGTCGACACGGTAGTACGCACCCAGCGGACGATTCACCGCGTTCTGCCACCAGTCCTTCGTGGGGTCAGGATTTGGCTTGGGCATCGTTGGGCTCTTCCACATATCCGCCGGGCAGGCGCCGTACTTGTACCAGCCCTTCATTCCTCCTCGAAGGCTGGACCCTGTGTCCAACTTCGGATCTGCCCGGAAACTCGTCGTAGCGCCGCGCCATGGAGTAGAGCATGAACGGCGACACCGCCTGAACCTTATCCGGGGTCTGTTTCCTCTCGTTCGCCTTGTATTGAAGGTGATAGATAACGCTGGCAAGCGCAAAGCCCGTGCAAGCATTTGTCTCGCGCTGATTGAGCACGGGAATGTAAAGGGGGGGCGGAATGCTGGCTGCGGGAATCACCGTCACCGATGGCATGTAGGGCCTGTCGCGCAGATCGATGCTGTCGGCAACTACGTTTTTCTTGCGTTCTTTTTTTGGCGCTGCCGCAGCCGTTTTGCTTGGAGTCTTCGTTGCCTTCGTTGGCGCTCTCTTCACAGACTTCGCCGTACGCTTTACCGCCACGGTGCGCTTCTTCGCCGCTACCGCACGCTTGGGTGCCGCTTTCTTCGTAGCCATTCTTCACTCCTCGGAGAGAGTCGCAAAACTGCAAGGCCCGATTGCTTTGACGTCCGCTCCACGATAACGCACTGCGATGAATTCAAAAAGGACGCCTCAAAATATTTCAACCACTAGCCGGGAACATTTCTGCTGTCGCTGTTGTCTAACACCTTGCCTTGTGTCGCATCTCCGGAAAGGATTCTGCACGCATGCTCCGTAACCTTCTCCTGCCTTCACTCTCCGTACTTCTCAGCCTCTCAGATCTTCGTGCACAGCAACCGACGGCAATACCCACGTCACTCACAATCTACAACCAGGACTTCGCCGTTGCGCGCACTACTGTGCCGCTGGATCTGAAGACGGGCCTCAACGAAGTTCTCACCACTAACGTCACGAGCCAGCTTGAGCCCGACTCGGTCGTTCTGCGCGATCCTTCTGGTCGCAACACCATCAACATTCTTGAGCAGAACTACGACGCAGGCGTCGTAACGCAACAATGGCTGCTGGAGAAGTACGAAGGCAAGACACTCGACTTCCAGGTACGACCCACCTACACCACTACGCTTCAAAACGGAGAGACTCGAGAGATTGCTCCGCAGATCGTGCAGGGACGCGTAATCCGTGCGGGCAGTAGCCCACTTATAGAAGTCAACGGACGCATGCAGTTCCTGCTTCCAGGCACGCCGGTCTTTCCTGCCAGTACGGATGGCCTCCTGCTGAAGCCGACGTTGCGCTGGCAGATTCAAACCGCAAAGGCTGCCAGCTTTCCCGCCGAGTTCGCCTACATCACTCGCGGCATGAGCTGGCAGGCTACCTACAACGTCGTCGTTGCCGAGAGCCCCAATACTGCCGCCACCGAGTTCGCCGACATCGTGGGATGGGTAACGATCCAGAACCACTCCGGCACCGACTTCCCACAGGCGACTATCCAACTCATGGCTGGCGACGTCGCCAAGATTCAGAACATGCAGCCGCGAGCCATAGCCGTAAATGGAGGCGCGATGGGCGGCATCGGAAGCGCCGCCGCTGAGGTCACCCAGAAGGCCTTCGACGACTTTCACCTCTACGACCTGCACCGCACAATCGCTCTACACGATAGCGAGACAAAGCAGGTCCAGTTTCTCGAAGCCTCGCACGTCACCGTTCAAAGAACGTACCAGTACGAGGGCGCCGGCGCGGTCATTCAAGGTTTCTATCCCGGCTACCACAACGACCAACAGTTCTTCGGCGGCGCGGCAAATATGCACGTCGCCATCCTGCAGGAGATCAAGAACTCTGAGGCGAACCACCTAGGCATGCCGCTCCCTGCTGGCCGTCTTCGTCTCTATCGGCACGATAGCGGCGGACAGATGCAGTTCGTTGGCGAAAACGTGATTCAGCACACGCCTGCCGAGCAGACCGTGAAGATCATCAGCGGTAACGCGTTCGATCTCACCGGCGCACGTCGCCAGACTGACTTCCATGTCGACAATCGCGCCCACATCATCGACGAGAGCTTCGAGATCAAGCTCTCAAACCAAAAGCCGCAGCCCGTCACGATTCATGTTGTGGAGCACATGAATCGTGCGCAGAACTGGGAGGTTACCGCGAAGTCTGGTGACTATACCAAGCGCGACAGCGCCACCATCGACTTCCCCATCACTGTTCCTGCCAAAGGTGACACTACACTCACCTACACGATCCATTACACCTGGTAGACCTCACTTACGCGCCGTGACCTGGTTCTACGATCTCGTATGGACGCATCATCTCGTTGTCCTCGTGTTCAAGCAGGTGACAATGCCACACGTAGCGACCTGTGTAGCCGGTAAAGGGAACAATAATCCGCGTCACGTGTCCCTTCTCACAGCGCACTGTATCTTTCCATCCTGCCTCGGCAGGGTCGGGAACTATCGGGCGACCCATGAAACCCAACTCTCCCGTTTCCTGAAAGCCGAAGACGTCGAACCTGCGCCGATCGAGCAATTGAAAGCGCACCAGGTGCAGGTGAATGGGATGCGTGTCTTCGGTCAGGTTGATTATCTCCCATATCTCCGTCGTATTGATCACCGGCTTCTCCGTCACCGGCGCGTGCCATGGAGTCTTGTTCAGTCTCATTCCCATTGAGTCCTGCACGTCGTTCATCGTCTCATCGAGAGTCAGCCGCCGCGTCTTCACCGCACTGTTTTCGGGAATCTTCTCGACAGGCCGCAACATACTGGGCATGGAGCTATCGTCCGTCACCTTCGATGCGGAAACTCGAAACTGCATGATGTCGAAGCTGTCGCTCTTAAGGATGATCTTCTCGCCCGCGTGCTCGCTGAAGTCGAAGATAATATCCGTGCGCTCAGCCGGCGTCAGCAGCACACGCTTCGCTTTGACGGGAGCCGCAAGCAGCCCCTGGTCGCCTCCAATGATGTTCATCTCCAGCAGGTCGCCAAACGATAGACGGAAGAATCGTCCATTGGACCCGTTCATTACGCGAAGCCTGTACTTGCGCGGTTCCACATCAAGGTAAGGCCCGATCTTGCCGTTCGCCAGCATCACGTTGCTGTAGACCTCCGGGACCCATGGCTTCTTCTCGTCGCCCGAGACGGGATAGTCAAGCTGTCCGTCACTCCTCAGGAATCTGTCGCAGAGCATCAGCGGAATCTCATACTTGCCCTTCGGCAGATTCAGCGCATCTTCAGCGTCATCGCGGATCACGAACAGACCCTGCAAACCGGCGTAGATGTTCAGCCGATTAATCCCCATGGTGTGATCGTGGTAGAAGAGCAGAGCTGCTTCCTGCTTGTTTGGGTAGTGATACGTGAAGGAATTGCCCGGCACCACCCAGTCCTCAGGATATCCATCGCTCTTCGCGGGTGTACGTCCGCCGTGCAGGTGAACAACGCATCGCACTTCGGGCTGGTCTTTTTCGGCGCCGCATAGCGTGTGATCGATCGGCAGAAAGTGCTTCACCGGCAGACGATTCGCCCACTCCACCAGAAGGCCCTGTCCGCCGCGCGTCTCGAAGATCGGCCCGGGCATGCTTCCATTGAATCCCCACATTCGAGTCGGTGGCAGATCGCGATGCAGCTTCTGGTGAATCTCCTGCATGGCTACACGGTAGAGGGGGATTTGCCGGGTGGCGTCGTCTGGATCAGGCTGCGTACCGTTGCTCTTCATCACGGCCGGCAGCGGTAATGGATCGACGTAAAATTTCAGCTTGCTGGGATCCAGCGCTGATGACGCAGGAGCCATTCCGCTCGCTACCACCGCTCGCTCCATGGACAAACCAGTTGCGATGACGCTTGCACGTCTCAGAAATTTTCTTCGCGAGATCAATCTTGTTCGCCTTTCCTGAAAAACAGGTACAAGGGTGCCTAGGCTTTACCCAAGCCTCAGCACCCCGTACCTCACATCAATTCAGTTCAATCCGGTTCACTAAATCGTTGGTTGACCGGTGCTTTCATTCAGGAAGTATCTGCCGTACCAAGGACGCTTGAAATCGAACATGTTCTCGAGCGAACCTGCACGGCTGTCGAACGAACCCTGGATGCGCTGTCCGCCAACCCAGTTGTCCTCGATGAACCGGAGAATGGAACTCTGGTCCGTCAAGGTGTGGTCAACGTAGTTGCGTTTCGCATACGGCGAGATCAACAGGAGAGGAAGACGTGGCCCGTATCCGCAACGGCCCTGAGCATGAGGTGAGGTCATGCTCGGCAAAGAGGTCGTTCCATCGCCGCACGCTCCCGAGGGGAACAACGCATCCGCCTCTGAAGACGACTGGTTCACGATGGGTGCCATCTGGTGATCGTACCAACCGTCGGAGTCGTCATACGCGATGATGACTGCGGTGTGCTCCCAGTCGCGCGACTGCGTCTGCAGGAAGTTGATGACATGAGTGACGAATGTCTGCTCATCCAGCGGATCAGAGTAGCCGGCGTGGCCGTCCTGATACCCAGGGGCCTTCAGGAAGCTTACCGCCGGATAGTTGCCCGCCTTCACAGCAGCGTAGAAGTCGTTCATGTCGTACTGATGGTTAGCCGCGTCGCCCTGGAAGCCGATTGACTGCACCGAAGTGGGACGGGCGTGGTTGGGATTGATCGTCGAAGCGTAGTACTGGAACGGCTGATGATGAGGAATATAGTCAGCCTTCTTCGTATTGGTCACCGTCGAGGTCGTGCTGCGGCTGCAACCAGTCGAACCATTTGAGTTCACAGCCGTCAGATCAAAGCCACCCTCAAAGAATCCCCAAGTGACGCCCTTGGCGTTCAACAGGTCGCCGATGTTCTGGCCACCGAATCGCACCGTGCCTGAGCCCGAGCAGACGTCGCCGATGGGGTCGGCGTCACTGATCAGAGTAAAACCGCCGTTTCCATCCGGAACCACTGAATCGCCGGGGCTCTGCGAGTCGACGATACCGCCGGTCTGTCCGGAGATAAGGTTGATCGCACCCGGCGTCGAGGGCCCGAAGGTCGTGTCGTACGAGTTGTCGCTCATCGCAAACTGCTGTGCGTAGTTCCAGAAGGCCGTAACGGTGTTGCCGTCGTAGTAGCCCATCACCAGACCGTTGTTGGTCACGCCAGTCGGAGGAGGTCCAGGAACGCCGGTGTACTTTGGAAATGCGTCCATCAGGCCGCCATGGACTGCCTGTTGCTCAGGGGTGTAGTCATGGTCCTGGTCTGCGGTTGCTGCCTGCGCGCGGCTCAGACGGAACGGATTTGAAGCTCCGGTGCCGTTCATCGTCTTATTCAGGAAGTTGGGGTTGCTGTTCAGGAGAGCGTCGGTATAACCATTGACTGCGGGAGTATCCGGGTCTGCCTTGAACTTGGGCTCGTTCTGCGGATTTAGCGCAAACGGGTAGGTTCCAAAGTAGTGATCGAAGGAGACGTTCTCCTGGAAGATCACGACCAGATGCTTGATGGGAGTCGCCGTCTCGTTATTGGCAGAGGGCTGTTTAAAGATCGAATTGGCGCTCTGTGCGCTCGCGAAACCTGGCCCGAAGATCTGACCTGCCACCAGGACGCTGGCGACAGTGCTCGCAAAAAACTTACGCATGGTTCCTCCTGTAAACGAAGGGCCGATCGTGCTGGCCTCGCCCAAGATGTACCCGTGCGTGGTGAACCCCAAGTGACTGTGCTGTAAAAAAATCTCCACAGAAAAAGACGGCATCTCACCGCAACTTTTACGGCGAAAAGAGAAAGCGGCGAGAGCATTTGAGCCCTCGCCGCTTTCTCACTACTTTCGCTGCCGCTTGTTACTTCGCTTCGGGGGCGGCCGCGTTCGGATAGATGCCCTTGATCGGCGCGGTCTTCTCGCGCTCGAGCTCGGGATGCGGGAACGGCTTGCGCGGCATCATCGCCGTCGCGCTCGCTGGTGTTGTACAGGAAGATCGCCTCGATAATCGCCGCCTGCTGAAGGTCAGCCGCGTGCAGACGATCGTAGGTGTCCATGTCCGAGTGGTGCGTGCGGGTCTCGTAGTCCATCGGGTCCTGAATGTACTGGAAGCCCGGCAGTCCTACCGCGTCGAACGAGAGGTGATCGGTGCCGCCCGTGTTGCGGTAGCTGATCGTCGTAACGCCCAGGTCATGCAGCGGTGCAATCCACTGCGCGAAGATGGGGCCGATCGCGTAGTTCTCCTGCGTGTACACGCCGCGAACCTTGCCAGTGCCGTTGTCGAGGTTGTAGTAGGCGTCCAGCGTCTCCCACTCCTTGGTCGTCGTCAGCTTGCCGCGCTGGCGCATGAAGGCCGGCGTGTTGCTGGATCAGCATGCTCCGGCTCGGCGAAGGTTCCGAAGTGCTGCTTCACGTAGCCCTGCGAGCCGAACAGACCCTGCTCCTCACCCGACCACAGCGCGATGCGGATCGTGCGCTTCGGCTTGATGTCCAGCGCCTTCAGGATGCGCACCGCCTCCATCGCGACGACCGAGCCCGCGCCGTTGTCGGTCGCGCCCGTGCCGGAGATCCAGCTATCGAGATGACCGCCGACCATCACGACCTGGTCCTTCAACTTGGGATCGGTGCCGGGAATCTCAGCAACCGTGTCGAAGCCATGCTCGTGGTCGCCCGTGAACTTCGTCTCGATGTTCACCTCGAGCGTTACCGGAACCTTGTGCTCCAGCAGCCGCGCGAGGCGGTTGTAGTGCTCGATCATCATGACGGCGTTAGGAATCGTCACGGCTGTCTCCCGGGTCTGCGCGCCGCGAACGAGGTTCGCTCCGTTGTCGTCGAAGATGATGCCTGTCCCGCCGCCGTTGCGGCCATCGCGCGTCGGCGTAATGATCGCGGCCACGCCCTCTTCGGCCATCATCTTGAGGGCGGCGGTGCGGACGACTGCCAGGCGCGCGCGCTCAGCCAGTAACTGCTGGATGTTGACCTGCGGAGTTCCAGCTACATTCTGAGCGGACTGGTAGGTCTCCATCTCCTTGAGCTCAGCATCGGTGTAGCGATGGAAGAGCGGGCTCGGTCGAGATCGGGCGTCGGACGCATGGCGCCGAACAGCACGATCTTGCCCTTGAGCTTGCCCTTGTACTTATCGAGATCCTTCGCATCCGCAGATGCTGATGTACACCGCCTCGCCCGTCAGCGGTCCATTGGTCGCCGGCGACCAGGGCGCGGCCTGCAGCCAGAGCGGCTCCGGGTCCGGAGTGATCATCCGGCCCCAGGTATTGATCTGCTGCCATCCCATGCCGAACTCGCCCCAGTCCTCAAGGTGCGCGTTCTCAAGGCCGATCTTGGTCAGCGTGTCGCTGCGTCCACTCGTTGGCCTTCTTCATGTTGGGCGAGCCGGTCAGGCGCGGCCCGATGCCGTTGGTCAGCGCGTCGGCAAACTCCATCACATGCGAGTGCTGGAAACCCTCCTCGCGGATGCGCGAATACATCGTCAGGTCAATGTTTTCTTTCGCCGGCTGCGCTCCATAGTACGAAGGCGTCTCCGCGACAGGCTCTTTTGGGGCGGCCTTTTTATCGGCGGCAAACGAAGGGATGGCAAAAGTAGCGATGGCAGCACTACAACAGCTCCACCGCACAAAGGTACGTGCGAATGACATGCGTGATGGTCCTCCAGAAGTGGAAACAGTTTTTCGGATAACGAAGAATAGCAGAATGGTCTTCTAGACGAGCTAGCTGACAGAAAAGTTGAAAAAACGCACAATTTAGCATGGCGCTTTTACCTTGTTCGAAGGCAGCTCTTTCAGTAACTTGTGGGATTGATTGGAAATCGAAATGACCCCTTCCGAAATTCAGCAGATGTTTGATCGAACTCTCCTCGGTGATTACGAGGACGAGTCGGCCTGGGAGGCGGTTTCATTGTTGCGAAGAAATGGAAATCGCGAGGTTTTCGAAACGGCTTCTGAATGGCTCAAGGCGGAGAATCCATTGCAAAGGGCCCGGGGTGCAGCGATCTTGGCGCAATTACGAGCACCTGGAAGTGAAGAGCGCTTACCGAAGGCAACCGATTGGCTTTTCCGCGACGAAACCTTCTCTCTTCTCGTTGAATTGCTGGAACGCGAATCCGACGCAATGGTTCTCGATAGTGGGATTGCTGCTCTTGGTCACCTCTATAACGAGGCTGGGATTCCCATCATCGTCAGATACAGCCGCCACTCTGATAAAAATGTCAGGTTTTCTGTTGCATGTGCCCTTGGGCACTTTCCAAACCATCCGTTGGCAGTCGCTACCCTTGTTCCGCTGACACGTGACGAGGATTCCGATGTTCGGGATTGGTCTGTCTTCGGATTGGGCGTCCAAGGGGACGCAGATTCACCAGAGATTCGAGAAGCTCTCTTGCAACGTCTCTCCGATCCCGATGAAGATGTTCGCGAAGAGGCCGCGGTCGGACTAGGGAAACGTCGGGAACTTCGACTTCTTCCCCCACTAAGGACAATGTTGTCTATGCCAGTGTTGAAGCTACGCACAGCTGAGGCAGCGTCTGCGTTATTGGGACTTCCCGAAGATCCAGAGGAGTGGGAGGCGGAGGACTACAAAGCAGCTCTCGACGCTAAATTTGGACCTTCAAGAACCGATTGACGCAATCGCCGGTCGTGAGAAAATCTCCTCTATGAGCGACTTCATTCCCCAGAAACCCACTGGCGTAAAGATCGGCGGCCTCGGTCCCAAAGAGCAGAAGCTCCAGGCTCTTCGCGAGAAGATGGCTAAGCAGAAGAATGGCGATAAGAGCTTCTCTGCCTCCGACGGCTCCGCCAAAGCTAAGACATCTTCCGGTCATAAGAAGACCAGCTTCCAGCGCAAAGCCACCTAGCCAGCAGCTCGATATTGCGGCGTAACGGACGGGCCGGGACCAACCCTAGGCCCGCACAACAATCTCTTTCCCTTCAGCGAGACGGCCACTGATGACATTGAACTTGTCGTCAGGCACGCCGAGTCGCCGGAGCACGCGCTTGACCCGAGGCCAGCTCTCGCAGACCACCGGCTCCTCGCCTTCAGAGGTCAGTTCGTATCCCCGCTCCGTCAGTCTGAGGACAACCGACTTGTGACGCTGAAGCATAGAGCTGGCAGCGACGCTGCGTATGCCGGTTTCGCTGTGCATGGACATAACCTCCGACTCCTGATTTAACGTTCCACAATAGTGCCGGCAATTCTGTCCCGCCATCACCCAATCGAGCTAGAAGATTCCAGCCGGGACATCCATTTCGCCCGGAACAGTACTCCAAAATGTCTCGACACCCCGAGGTGTTTCTCCGCATCTGAATTCGTCAGGTTATGCAGAAGACGACATCCAATCTCAAGAAGATCATCCCGGTAGCCGGCGCAATCCTCGCAATGGGAGCGGCCGTCGCGCTCAATCGCTCCGCCTACGCCGGCGAGCCGCTCCCCACCGTCTCCGACGTCGACCTCGCCCGTTACCAGGGCACTTGGTACGAGATCGCGCGGCTGCCGCTCTCATGGGAGAACAAGTGCGCCGCAAACGTCACCGCCACCTACACTCTTCGTCCGGATGGTAAGGTCACCGTCCTGAACCAGTGCAAAAAGAAGGATGGAACTGAGACCGCCTCAACCGGTACCGCCGAGGTGGTAGGCAAGGAAAACTCGAAGCTCAAGGTCACCTTCTTCTGGCCCTTCAAAGGCGACTACTGGATCCTTGCCCTCGACCCCGACTACAGCTGGGCGCTCGTCGGAACACCGAACCTCAGGCACCTCTGGATTCTCAGCCGTGCACCAAAACTCGACGCAGCCGTCCTCGACAAGCTCATCGAGCAGGCCCGGCAGTTGGGCTTCGACACCGCAAAACTCACCTTTACTGCTCAGGAGTTAGCTTCCAAAACCGTTGCCGCCAACTAGTGGCTGGCGATCCGCTTCACCCACTGCGTTCCCAGGAAGCCCCAGGCCACCACCAGCGTCAGGATCCCCGCGATCAAGCCACCCCGCTCATAACTCAAGGCATAATCAACTGAGCGGTGGGTCGTCCCGTTGTAGATCATAATCCCCACAATCCCCAGGAAAGTTGCCGCAAAGAACGCCGCAAACGCCGTCGCCGCACCAATGAGAAGGCTCGAAAACAGCCCCAAGTCGCCCAGGGGAATGCCAAACAGCCTTCCCCGTTCGCCCTGACCCTGCCGAGACCCCTCTTTACCCTGCGATTCTTGCGCCATACCAGTAGAATACTGCCTTATGGCAGAAGGTGTTGAGAACGGACTGGTTCGGGCCGCACAGGTCGCCCGCGAGACGACGGTGCGCCGTGCACCTAACGGGGTAGCCTATGGAGCTTTCGGAGACAACTCCCTTAGCGACACTGATCTCGAGCGTATCGTCCAGGCCGTCCCTACCGCCATCGCCGCCGCCCTCTCGCGCAAGGCCTACTACTTCGTCCCGCTTGCATTATCCGAAGGACGCGCCGGCGACGACTCCACGCTGATCGCCCCGGCCTACTCCACCGAGTTGGGCGACCAGGCCATCTGCCACCGCAACGTCACCCTCGACAACGCAGAGGGCGTCTTCATCTCCACCCGCCTCCTCGGCGATCGCTTCGCCCTCGCCTTTGAGTTCTTCATCAACGTAGGGCACGCCTTCGTCGATATAGCCGGAGTTCCCGAGGGCTTTCAGCAGCTCACCTGGTCGCAGGCCCTCGCCGACGTTCGCGGCGAAACTTCGCAGGACGCATGGGAGTCGCGCAACCAGTCCCTCGCGGGCGACCGAACCCAGGCCCGCGCCGAGGGAAAGCCCATCGTCGACGAACGCGCCAAAGGCGCCTTCCTCGACAGCGCCTTCTCCGACGCCATCGCTATCTACCTGCTCTCACTCTCCATCGACTTCGACTACGCGGAGCTGCGTGAGCGCGAGTACCCCCTCCTCGCCCCGAATGCCCTCGCCGATCGTCTTCGCCTCGTATCCAAACTTTTTCCGCCCAATCCCGGCTACGAGTTTGCTGTCCGCTATCGCCGAAGGGCATAGATTTCAAGTCGTTGCCTATATCCTCCAATGGTCTGACGAAAATTCCAGAAATACCCGTGAACTTTTTGAGAAGGGGCGTCGTACTCCTCTTGACAATCTAGTGGTGCACCTCGTACCTCTAGATAATCAAGAGGAGCGCGCGCTACATGCCTGATCAACCAACCGACCTCATCCAAGGAACACTCGAGATGCTCGTCCTCAAGACGTTGGCGCTCGAACCGCTCCACGGTTACGGCATTGCCCTGCGCATCGAGCAGATTAGCCAGGGCGCCTTCCGCGTCAATCCTGGCTCGTTGCTCCCCGCGCTCTCCCGCATGGAGCGCGCCGGCCACGTCAAGGGTGAGTGGCGCGCAACCGAGAACAACCGCCGCGCCCGCTACTACGCGCTCACCGCGAAGGGCCGTAAGGCGCTCCAGAGCGAAACCGAAAACTGGGGCCGTCAGATCGCCGCCATCAACCGAATCCTCGAGGCCTAGCCATGGGACTGTTCAATAGCATTCGCGATGGACTCAACGCTCTACGTGACAAGCACGCGCGCAACCAGCAGATCGACGAAGAACTCGAAAGCTACTTAGGCGAGTCCATCAACGAAAAGATGCGCCGCGGCATGAGCCCCGAAGATGCCATCCGCGCTGCACGCGCCGAGGTCGGCTCTGCCGAAGTCGTCAAATACAAAGTCTGGAGCGCTGGATGGGAGTCGTGGGTCGAGCGGATTTGGAATGACCTCCGCTACACGCTGCGCCGCCTCGTACGTATGCCGGGACTTGTGATCGTAGTCCTCCTCTCGATCGGCATCGGCGTAGCGGCAAACGCGACGATCTTCTCCATCGTGAGCAAATTTCTGCTGCAGTCTCCACCTGTGGGCCAGCCCGCGACGCTGGTGGCTTTGGCGCGTACCTACGACCATGGGCGCTGCTGCAACGGCCTGCCACTGCCGATCGTCAAGGATGTGCAAGCCCAAACGCAGAGTTTATCCGGGGTGGCGGCGTACTACGAGCTGGTTCCGGTGGCGATGGGAGGAGGCAGCAAACCGGAGCGCGTGTGGGGCCAGGCAGCAACAGCAAACTTCTTCGACGTACTCGCCGCGACCATGACAGCAGGGCGTGGTTTTCTCGCAACAGAAGACAAGTCGCCGGTGATCGTGCTGGGCTACCGGCTGTGGCAGCAGAAGTTTGGCGGCGATGCTGGGATTGTGGGCAAACCACTCGATGTCTCGGGCCATGTGTATACGGTGGTAGGCATTGCGCCCAAAGGATTCCGCGGTTTGGACCAGGTGTTAGATCCACAGTTCTGGGTCCCGCTTGGCGATCTTCCTGATTTGTTAGCACGTACTCCGAATACTGAATCGCGGAATATGCAATGGCTGCGTGGCGTTGCACGGTTGAACCCGGGTGTGACCCGCGAGGCTGCCGCTCACGAGATGGAGGTGATCACCGGGCGGCTCGCAAAGGCGCATCCCGACTCCGACAAAAATACCGGCGTCGCTGTGTTGAAGATTGGCTCTCTGGGGCGCGATGAAGCAGCGATGAAGATGTTCGTGCTCGCGGTATCGATTGTTGCGCTCATTGTTCTGATGATCGCCTGCGCCAACGTTGCAAACCTGTTGCTGGCCCAGAGCGCAGAACGGCAGCGCGAAATGGCGGTGCGACTGTCGCTGGGAGCCACACGTGCCCAACTGCTGCGGCAACTGCTGTTGGAGAGCCTGCTGCTTGCGTTGGGCGGAGGTGTCGTAGGCGTTTTGCTGTCGATGTGGGCGACGTATGCGCTGTCGTCGTTCCGACTGCCGGTACCGATCGCAATGGACCTTAGCGTTCACGTGGACTGGCGGGTTCTGGTGTACGCATTTGTACTGAGCATGATTGCTGGTGTGGTGTGCGGATTTATTCCGGCATGGAGGGCATCGCACCCCTTGATGCCGAACGCGCTCAAAGGCGAAGAGGCATTGGCGCGGCCCGGACGCTGGTGGAACCTTCGCAGCGTGCTGGTTGTCACGCAGATCACGCTCTCGCTGGTGTTGCTGTGTGCCTCGGGACTGTTTCTTCGCAGCCTGCGCTCCGCGGCGACGATCGACGTTGGATTCCGATCGCGGGGGACCGTAATGATGGCGATCGATCCGCAACTGCATAAGTACACGCCAGAGCGCTCCGTTGTGATGTTGCGTTCGATACGCGAAAAGATGACCGGATTACCAGGTGTGATGTCGGCTACGGTGACGGATGGAGTACCGCTGTCAATGGGGCATCGTAGTGATGGCTTCGACGTGCCCGGCAGGCCTAAGCCTCAGGGCGAAAACGTCGTTGAACTGTACATGGTCGCTCCGGAATACTTCGAGACGATAGGGATTCCGTTGCTGTCGGGTCGTGGCATCGGCGACGAAAATCCCGATGCTCCGAAGGTGGCTGTGGTGAACGAAGAGTTTGTGCGCAGGTTCTTCCAGGGAGAGAACCCGATCGGCCACACGGCGAATGACGGAGACGTGCCGTTTACGATCGTCGGAGTGGTAAAGAATACGAAGTCGCGCACGATTGGAGAGGATCAGCGTCCCGTTCTTTATCGCTCCATCAACCAGAGCATCGCGAAGGACCCCTCGCAGGATGGATACACCGTCATGGTTCGCTACGAAGGCGACCCCAGCGCGTTGACCCGTGCCATGGAACATGAGATCCACGCGGTTGATCCTGCCCTGGCCATCTTCAACACCACTACCATGGAGGAGCACATGCGAGACGCCCTCTTCCTGCCGCGGTTCGTCGGAACGCTCTTCACCGTCTTCGGCCTGGCCGGGATCCTGCTCGCAGCAGTCGGCCTCTACGGCGTTATGAGCTACACCGTCAGCCGCCGCACCAAGGAGATCGGCGTCCGCATGGCTCTCGGCGCCCGTGCTACACAGGTCCAATCCATGTTTGTCCGTGGAGGCATGCGTCTGGCCATTGTCTCCCTGCTACTCGGCCTGCCGCTTTCGCTCGCAGCGGCGCGTCTCACCACCAGCCTGCTCTACGGCGTAAAGCCCTGGGATATCGCTACTTTCACGCTCGTTCCGGTGCTGCTCATCGCCGTAGCCCTCATCGCCTGCTGGATCCCTTCGCGCCGAGCCTCTCACGTCGACCCCATGGCCGCTCTTCGTATGGATTAATGCGAGAGCGATAAAAGGTAGACCTAAGTAGCAGACTTCAGAAAGCGAAACGCCTCATCCTATCCCGAGTCTGGGCTTCGGTTCAGATCGCCTACCTGAGCCTTGGCGGCGCAATAGCCTCCGCATGTCGTTATGATTCTCCCAAATGAATTTCTTCAAGCCTGTCTGCGCCGCGTCTCTCCTGCTTGCCGCATCTGTTGTCGCTCAAACCCCCTACTCCCTCGTCGATCCACACATCGGCACAGCGCACGAAGGGCAGACCACGCCTGCCGTCGGCGAGCCGTACGCAATGACCAACTTCATCCCCGAGACGCGTTCGACAGAGAAGAAGTGCATCGCGCCCTACTACTTCGCTGACACAAAGCTCACCGGCTTTCGCGCCAGCCACTGGATGAGCGGGAGCTGTACCCAGGACTACGGCTCCGTTACTCTGATGCCGACCACGGGCGATGTTCACCCTGAGCCTGACGCTCGCGCCGCCGTCTTCTCCCACGCCGACGAGGTAGCTCAGCCCGCTTTCTACTCCGTTAAACTGCCCTCGTACGACGAAACCGTCGAGATGACTGGAGGCGTCCGTGCCGGGATTCTGCGCGTCACTTACTCGAAAACGGGAACCGCGAACCTCATCGTCGAGAATAACGCGCGCATGAAAGATGGTTGGATCAAGGTCGATCTCGCACACAAGGAGATCACCGGTTACAACCCTGTCTATCGCATCTACCAGGGCAACGGAAAACCTGCGGGCTTCAAAGGCTACTTCGTCATCCAGATTCAACACGGCCGCAACTGAATCGGGCACATGGTGCGACAAGAGCGCCACCACCAGAGCCCGAGCTGAAGAGCACCTCCTGCGAGCACATGGGAGCGTACCTCCGCTTCACCGTCCCTTCCACGCGAGTGCTGCTCTTCAAAACCGGCACTTCCTTCACCTCAATCGAAGCCGCTCGCCACAATCTTGACACCGAGGTTCCCGCATGGGACTTCAACGCTCTGCGCGCAAAGACGACACGCGTCTGGACCTCGGCGCTGAACGCGCTGGCGATCAGCGGTGGAACACCAGCGCAGCGCCGTACCCTGTACACATCGCTCTATCACGCGATGATGCTGCCTCGCATCGTCAGCGATGCGGATGGCTCTTATCCGCGCTTCGCCAACGGTCGCACCGAGAAGCTCGCGAAGGGCACTTACTACGACGACTTCTCTCTCTGGGACATCTACCGTGCGCAGTTCCCCCTGATGACACTGTTTCAGCCCGCGCGCTATCAGGAGATGATGCAGTCGCTCGTAATCAAAGGCGAGCAGGGAGGTTATTTCCCCATCTTTCCCGCGTGGAACAGTTACACCTCCGAGATGATCGGCGACCACACCGGCGTCGTGATCACCGACGGTTACATGAAGGGCCTGCGCAACTTCGATGTCGCCGGCGCATGGAAGCTAATTCGTCAGAATGCCTTTGATACGCCGCCGTTCGAGCAGTACAAAGACGGCCTCGGCCGACGCGCGCTTCAAGTCCTACACGAAGTACGGCTACATTCCGCTCGAAGACCCTGTCGCCGAGGCCTTCCATCATGGTGAGCAGGTATCGCGCACACTCGAGTACGCCTTCGACGATGCCATCATAGCGCGTCTTGCGGCGGCACTCGGCCACAACGACGATGCAGCCACGCTCGCGAAACGCGGTAGCAGCTGGAAGAACATCATCGACCCGGACACGAAGCTCGCACGCGGCCGCCATCAGGACGGCTCATGGATAACTCCCTTCGTCTACGACAAGTGGGTTCCTTACATCACTGAGTCCAACGCGTATCAGTACACCTTCTATGTTCCTCAGGATGTTCCAGGACTCATAAACACGCTCGGCGGCCCTGAAAGCTTCGTCGTCAAACTTGATGGTCTCTTCGCGAAGAATCTCTATGATCCCGGCAACGAGCCGGGCCATCAGATTCCCTATCTCTACGACGAAGCAGGCGCGCCGTGGAAGACGCAGGAGCGCATCGCCGCGCTCGTAAACGTCTATAACGACACGCCCTCCGGCATTCCCGGTAACGACGATGCGGGACAGATGGCCGCCTGGTGGATCTTCTCCTCGCTCGGCTTCTATCCCGTCGCGCCCGGCATCCCCGAGTACTGGATCGGTACGCCGCTTTTCCCTTCAGCCACGCTCAACCTCCCTGGAGGCACGAAGTTCACCGTGGTCGCTAAAAACGTTAGTGCGAAGAACATCTACATACAGTCCGCGTTGCTGAACGGCAAGCCACTCACCGCGCCGCGCATCTCGCACGAAGCAATCGTGAAGGGAGGCACAATCACCTTCACGATGGGCCCGCAGCCCAACCACTCCCTTTTTGCGCACTGATCGTCCGATATCGCTTCCCGACGGCTGCACTATCCATGTATAACGTTGCTTTCAATGGGAGAACAGTTTTCCATGACACGATCCCGCTCGTCCCGCCGAACTTTTCTGAAGTCGTCCACGCTCGCCGCCGCCGCCACCGCTTTGCGCCACGCTCCTCTGCTCGCGCAGGCTTCAACACAGGCCGACGCGCGCATCGAAATCCTTCCGTCCGAGCCAATCGGAACCATCTCGCCCGAGATCTACTCCCACTTTATCGAGCACCTCGGCGGAGTCATCTACGACGGCGTGTGGGTTGGCGAAGACTCGAAGATCGCCAATGTCAACGGCATCCGCAAGGACTTTATCGACACCATGAAGGCTGTGAAGGCTCCGGTGCTCCGCTGGCCCGGCGGCTGCTTCGCCGACTCCTACGACTGGCGCGACGGCATCGGCCCGCGCGCGAAGCGGCCCGCCCGCACTGCGCTTCTGGGGCCAGCAGGACAACAACTCATACGGTCTGCACGAGTTCATGCAGACATGCCGCGCCATCGGCTGCAAGCCTTACCTCGCCGCCAACCTTCGCACTCAGCCGGCGCGTGACTTTTATCAGGAGATTGAATACTGCAACGCACCGGCAGGCGAGATCGCCTCGAACTCCGCTGCTCCAGCTGCTCCCAATGCGCTTGCCGCTTTGCGTGCTGCCAACGGCGATCGCGAGCCGTTCAACGTTGACCTGTGGGGAGTGGGCAACGAGAGCTGGGGATGCGGCGGCAACATGACTCCCGAAGAGTACGCCGCCGAGTTCCGCCGCTACACCGCATGGACGCCAGGCTACAGCAAGACTCCGCTGCGCTTCGTCGCCGTGGGGCCAAACGGTGACGACATCGATTGGACCGCGCGCCTCTTCAAGGCTCTTTACGCAAACCCCGAGCGCCGCCATCTCTGGGGACTCTCCATCCACTACTACACCTCGGGCAGCCTGCAAAGGCTTCGCCGCCGGCGATGCGCTCAAGTTCAACGATGCCGAGTTCTATGACCTCCTCACGCGCGGCAGCTTGATGGACAAGGTCATCGTCGATGCGTGGACCGCCGCAACAGGCGCGGTCCCCAATACGCGCGCCAACGAGCGCTCCTCCGGCTTCGGCGTCAAACTCGTCGTCGACGAGTGGGGCGCATGGTACGGCAAGGGCACCGAGCTTGCACCGCAGTACAACCTCTCGCAGCAGTCCACGATGCGCGATGCTCTGCTCACCGGCATCACCTTCGACATCTTCCAGCGCCACGCCGACAAGGTCGGTATCGCCGCCGTCGCGCAGTCCATCAACTGCATTCACTCGCTCATGCTTGCGCAGGGCGACAAGTTCTGCGTCACACCTACCTTCCACGTCTTTCGAGATGTATCTGCCGCATCAGGGAGCGCAGGCGATTCGCGCCGACTTCATGGCTCCGTCCGTCAACAATCCGCTGGGCGATACGCCGAGCCAGGTCGGCGGCAACAGCTACATCGGCCAGCTTCCTCCAGTCAGGTCGCTCGCCGGCCTCAGCGGCTCCGCCTCGCTTTCGAATAACGGCAAGACGCTGACCCTCACGGTCGTGAACCCGCACCTTACCGATGCGATGACCACCGAAATCATCGTCCGCGGAGGCTCTGTCTCCTCTGCAAAAGGAACTGTCCTCGCAGAAAAGGATGTCCACGCGCACAATGACTTCGCAAACCCCAAAGCCGTCGAACCTCGTGCTGCCTCAACCATGCAGCCTGGCGGCGGAAGGCTCGTTCACACCTTCCCGCCGGCGAGCGTTACTGCGCTCGAGATCACGTTGACCTAATCTAGCGCTCTCTGCCTTACCGACGCGGAGCGATACGCACTCTGTACATCGCAGTGGGAAGGCACGTTGTCCCGGCCATTTCCATGTTGAGGCTCAACTGAGAGGCATCAAGATTGATGAAGTCGACAGAAAGGTTATCGATCGCCGCATCGAGGCCGGGCAGATTGGCGTGATTTAGCACCGGGTTGTCCTGAAAGAATCCGATCACTCTCGAGATCATGCCGAGGCCAGTCGCATATCTCTCACCTGTAAAGTTGGCAAGAATCAGAAGGTAAAGATTTGTTAAAACGAATGGCGCGCGTTCGCCCGGGCCGCTCGCGGGAACGCCGCGCACCGGCGCTGCCTGATTTGTAGTTTGCTCCACGTTGGCCAGCGAAAGCACAATCTTGTTCGCCACGAAAGGAGATTGCGAACCATCCGCATTCTTGAGATTCGAGAGGACCGCAATATCCTCAGTCAGCTGAAGAGATTGCCGAAGAAATCCATTCAGTCGATCACGGATCACTTGGAGAACGTTCTGAATATCTTCCATGAAGCTTTGTATACTCCAGACTTCGTCCTGAAGATAGGCGGCAACACCAGCGTAGATGGATGCTGCGGCGTCTACCGGCATCACTCAAACTCTATTGATCGCCAACCCTGCTGACATCTTTTGTCAGCATCGCCGTTTACGATATTCAGCATGGCAGTCCTATCTCCCCACTACAACGCGGAAGCTCTTAAGTTTCTCCGTGGTCTTAAGCGCCACAACGACCGAGAGTGGTTCAACGCGCGCAAGGACGTCTATGAACGCGAGATCAAAGATCCGACTATGGCGCTTACGCTCGCCATCAACGAAGCCATGCTTCGCTTCGCGCCTGAGAACGTGCAACCTCCGCAGAAGGCCATGATGCGCATTTACCGCGACATCCGCTTCTCCTCGGATAAGCGCCCTTACAAGATCCATCAGAGTATATGGTGGGCGCGCGAAGGGTTGGAGAAGACCTCCGGCGGCGGCTTTTACTTTGATCTCGGTGGAGAGCAGATCACCATTGCGGCCGGAGTCTTCATGCCCGAGCGCGAGCAGCTGCTGGCCATTCGCCGCCACATCGAACTTCGTCACGAAGAGATGCGCTTCATCCTTGCATCAAAGAAACTCCGCTCGTTGATGGGCGAGACAGACGGACACAAGCTGACGCGTCCACCAAAAGGCTTTGCGCCAGATTCGCCTGCACTCGACCTGCTGCTGAATCGACAGTGGGGTGTCATCGCCAGACTCCCCGCCGATACTGCGACGAAGCCGACGTTGCTGCGCGAGATCCTTAAACGCTTCGAGGTTGCAGCGCCTCTGGTCACTCTGCTGAACGCGCCCCTCGTTGCGAAGAAGCAACGTAAGCCTCTCTTCTACGAATAGCCACGAAATTTTGTGAAATTTCGCCGAAAATCCGCCGTTTTTCGCCGGTTGAACCACAAAAACCGGAAAAACCCGTAAAAAACCTGTGGAAACCGAAGAAATCCGGTTGACAAAGCTCGCGGAAAGGATGAAGGTGAATTGCGGTACGGTTTCTTCGGACCCGCATGAACATTGACGATTCGCGAGTTTTTATCACAGCGGAACACCCGATGTCCAGAACGGAAGAAGTGGGAAACCTGCTTTCACAAAAATAAGAACGTAAGAAGGAGCAACACATGGCAAAGGGATTGACCAAGACAGCACTGGTTCGCCAAATGGCGGAGAAACTCGAGCTGACCAACAAGCAGACTGCGGGCTTCCTCGACATGCTGGCCGAGACGGCCGTCAAGGAGACCAAGAAGAACGGCGAGTTCACCATCCCCGGAATCGGCAAGCTGGTAAAGGCTGAGCGTAAGGCGCGCCTGGGCCGCAACCCACAGACCGGCGAGACCATCAAGATCAAGGCCAAGACCGTCGTGAAGTTCCGCGTCGCCAAGGTCGCCAAGGACACCATCGCTCCGCCGAAGAAGTAACTTCGGCAGCGAAAAAGTAAGGCCCTCCCCTCCGTAGAGCGCCTTGTGCGCAAGGCTGCGGCGAGAGAGCAAGAATGGAAGAGCCCGCGTGCTCGTCAAGACGAAGCATGCGGGCTCTTCCGTATCTGGCATGGCCTTCACCATGATCTCGTGAGACGAAGAGAACCTGAACGGAACTCCGGATATACCCTGCGTCTATGCGGTATTCGGCTTTGGCACAAAAGCGCGTGCTACTAGGGATACGCCGAGCGAAACTACAACGCCCTGGATAATCAGGAATGCGTTGTACTTCCATCCAAACGCTACAAACGACGCCACAACCCCCCACATGTAGATCTCGCCCAAAAGCGCCACTCCCCACGCAGGTTGCGCTGGAGATTGAGCTACACGCGCCCGGAGCGAAGGAATGATTCGGGGAACCGCCTTGCAGTATGCGCGGTAAGGCTCACCCAGCTTTGCCGTTAGAAAGGATTCCTCCGCGAGCATGAGTCGCAACTGAAGTGACCCGATGACAAAGATTGTGAATAGAGCTCCACTCGGCATCATCAGCAAGACGAGCGCAAAGGTGTGGAGAAACGTTCCCATGTAAAGCGGGTTTCGCATGTAGCGATAGGGTCCGGCCGCTACGACTCGATCACCATGCATCGATGAGTCCTGCACGACACTCGAGCCCAGGTAGGCCGCACCCCAGGTGCGCAGCGCCGCACCTGCCAGTGCAAACAGGATTCCCAGCAGCAGTACGGCATTGGTTGATGCACTGAAGGTCATCCAACCCGCCCGAGTCGGCCACGAGGCCAACCACTGCCATGTGCGTACCGTATCCAGGTGTAGCCACGCATTCCACGGCGTCGTAAAACCCAGGCAATACACCACAGCGTGGATGAGATAACGAAAACGAAACTCAATTGTGGAAGCTTTCATTTAGAGCGCAGGCGCGCAGTTCCTTTTGACGTTTTATTTCGATGGTCTGGATACAAGTCTATTGCGCCGGCCTCTTCCCGAGACGTTACTTTGCGCCATATTTGCCGTACTCTTATTGCGGCGTGACCGTGTAATTCGTCACTACGCCACCCACAAACTCCGCAGTCACATGCTGTCCGTCGCGGTTGTACTCACGAAAATCAATCTCCAAGGCACCGTCGCTTCTATCCTCCACCTTAGAGGCCGGCCCAAGAATCTGCGCCACCTGCTGCACTGTCAGGCCCTTGCGCAGCGCAGGCACCGACCTGTCCTCAGGCCTGCCACGCCGTGCCAAGTCGGTCAAGGACCACCGAATGGGCGCCGTTTGCTGATCGCCCGGAGTTCGCTCGAACTCGACATACTTGCTCAACACATAGATGAGTTTGCTCTTATTGGTGGCTTCTTCAGGCATCGCACCATCGAAGCGCATGTTGAATCTACTACCCGCGGCCGCTCGTTTCTGCTTCTCCGCCAGTTGCGCGTTGGCCTGCGGCGATTTCTGGCCGCTACGATCGCGCTGACGTTTGATCTCGTACAGCTCTCGGCGGATGCGTTCGCGCTCCCAATAGTCGTTCGTGTACTTCAGCTGTTCCGTCAGGTCCTTCTCGCGCGGGCTTTCAGCCTGAAAGGTTACCGTCGGCGTCTCAGCTGATTGGGTCGCGGCATCACTGAACGTGCCATACCCGCCGCCGCCCAGCAACACCTCAATCTCGTGCGGCTTCACGACCACGCTCGTGATCATCGCGGACTGGCCTGCAGAGATCGCCGTTCCATATTGCTTGAGACCCTCCGCAGCGTTATGCACGTCGAGCTGCGGTTCCGTGCCCATGTGAATGTCCAGGCCCTCCTGCGATGCCGGCATGGCCACCCTTGCCGTTACCGTCATGCCTTCCAGTGACTTATAGTCCTGCCCCAACGCCGTCGCAGCTACTAGTATCGCCGTTACAAAGCAGACCAAAGCACGCATCACGTTCACCTCGAACAGTCTTGCCGAGCTTACTTTTCCGCAACCTTCAACGTGAAGCTGCCTCCGGTCGCGCCTTGATTCACGCTGATTACAGCGCCCTCGCCTTCTCTATCCGGACCGCCGGTAAACATGCGCTTGTTTTCCTCAGCCCTAAGGAGCTGCTTTCCATCCAATGCTCGAACGGTTAGATAGGCGTCCGGAGCCGCATTCGTCAGCTCTGCAGTAATTGCTTTGCTTGGCGGAGCGAGATACTCAATCACAGCGTTCGCAGGAGCCGCGTTTGTGACCTCAACTGACCTTGTGAGATCGAAAAACAATCGGAACGGAACCTCAATCACCAAAGTAAACGGCGTCGCGTCTCCAGTGCTCCGCAAGAGCACAAGATATCCCAGCGTGGCCGGGAGCCGAGCCATAAAAAACGCCGGGTTCGACGGCTGTTCATCCGTGATCCGGCCGCCCGTATCGGCACGATACACAGCAATATCCACGTCGTGCTCTGGGGTCAGAGCGTGTGCCATGAACACGGACCCTTGGTCCGCCCCGACTACAAACTGCGCCTCTTTATTCGCCGCAAGGCTGCCTTTGAAACTCATCGAGGTAGCTCCTGCCGGCATCTCAAGCGAAACTGCGCCGGAGCCAGGTCGTAGATTCATCGGGCTCGGTGACAGCCTCGGCTGCGGTCGCAGTTCGTTTTTTTTGCACGACGTCAGCGAGAGACACACCACGAGCGAGATGAGCAGCGACGACCGCATCCATCCTCCGTTTGCTTGGCGGTCATTATATCCAGAACAATTACTGAAGTCGGCCATGCAATCAGGCCGCAACGTTCGCCGATCGGTGCACTACGAGAACTCCATTCTTCCTGCGCCGAGCAGTTCTGTATGTGAGATTACCGTCTTCGCGAACACCTTCCCGTCCAAGGATATTGAGCTGCGCACTCCGGGCTTGGCCGTAATCACCAGCTTCTTTCCCCCTGCCAATGTCAGGGTCATCTTCTCGAAGAGCGGGGTTCCCAGTACATACTCCGGCTTGCCTGGACACACGGGATAAAAGCCCGCTGCACTCATCAAGAACCAAGCGGCCATCGCGCCGGTGTCCTCGTCGCCCGCAAACTCGTCCGGCGAATACAGATCCTCCATCACCTTACGCGTCCAATACCGCGTGCGTTCAGGCTTACCCGCAAGCGCAAACAGATAAAGGATGTGGTGCACCGGCTGATTGCTGTGCGCATACTGCCCGAACTTGCGCGCCGCCATCTCCGACATCTCGTGGATCTCCTGCCCATAGGAGCCGACATCGAACGTCGCCGGCATCGTTACCATCTTCTCCAACTCCGTCCCTGCTACGGCGTTGCCGCCCATTGCTTTGAACAACTCCTCCGGCTCATGCGGAACATCCCAGCGATGCTGCCACGCCGCCCCCTCTACATAAGGCGAGCCCCAACGCACCGGATCGAACGGCGCGCCACCGTGTGTGACCCAACTCCCATCCGAGTTCTTGCCACGAATGAATCCTGTCTTCGCGTCGAACAGGTTCTTCCAGTTCTCCGATCGCTTCGCGAAACATCGCAGCGTCTTCCTTGTGGCCCAGCTTCTCCGCAATCTGCGCAATGCAGAAGTCGCCATACGCCGCGTCCACCGTCTCCGCCGCCGACTGGTGTGTGTGGTCCTCCGCAACGTAGCCCAGCTTCAGATAGTCCTCGATGCCTCGTGCGCCCATATCCCTTGTCCGCATCGCCCGGCTCCGTCGCATGCTTCTTCAGCCCCTCATACGCCGTCTGCACATCGAAGCCCGGCACATCCTTCACCACTCCATCGGCAAACACCGCGTCAATCAGGCTTCCCGTCATGCACGCGCGATATCCCGGGGCAGGAAACTGCGGCATCCATCCGCCCTCACGATACGCATTCACCCACGCCTGCAGAATCTCGCCCAGCCGCTCCGGAAACATCACGGACATCCACGGATACCACGCGCGATATACATCCCAATAGCCGTGGTCCGCGTACATCACACCCGGCTCAAGCTTGCCGTTGAATGCGCTGTAATGAACGGGCTTTCCGCTTGCATCTATCTCATGCCACGTCCGCGGAAATAGCAGCGCGCGGTACATGCACGAGTAGAACGTCTTCCGCTGCACCTCAGTCCCGCCCTCGACCTTCGCGCGATCGAGATGCTCTGTCCATGTCTTCTCCGCCTCGGTCTTCACTGCATCGAAGCTCCCTGCAAGCTCGCTCTTTAGAGTTCTCTCCGCCTGCTCGTAGGAGATAAACGACGAAGCAATCCGTATCTCCACCGCCTCGCCAACCTTTGCCGGATAGCTGACAACGCCCACGTGTTGGCCACGCTCCGTGGTCTTCTCCAGACGCAGCGCACTGGCACCCACGCTGCCAAACCTCATCACATAGAACGTACGAAACCCCTGCGGCAGTCCACCGAACCCCTTACTCGTGCTCCCGCGGACAATTCCGCTCGTCTCGTCGACGCTGATCTCCGCATCATCTCCCGGAAGGTCGATTGCGAGCCTCCCATGCCCATCAGTCATGTTTTGATACGTCACACGCAGCATCGCCCCACGCACCGTCGGCGCAAGCTCCAGCCGCGCACGATAACGCAGCAGTTCGATATCCATTCCGTCCGGCGACAGTACTGCATCCTCCGGCCGATAGGACGAACCTCGCGATCCCATGGCCGGCTTCGTCAGCGCATCCACAGGCATAAACGTCGCGTAGCCATAGTCGTTCAGCCACGGACTCAGCTGATGCGTGCAGCGGATCCCCTCGATGCGCCGATCAGCCGGATGGAAGAACCACGGCGAGTTGCGCCCGTTGCTCTGCAGCGTCCAGTGGGCCATGCCAAACGGGATCGCCGCAATCGGCAGCGTGTTTCCTCGCGAGAACAGATACGTCGAGCCAGTCCCCTGCAGCAGATTCACCAACTGAAGAGAACTCTTCGCGCTCGCCGTGCCTCTATCCTTAGCGGGTGCCAAGCCATCATGCAAAGCCTGCGCATCCGCACCAGCCGCTGCGCTAACCGCACCAGCAGCCACACCCTTCAAAAACGATCGACGATTCGGCTTCAAGACTCTTATCTCCTCGCGTACCTACAGGTCGCAGCTCAATAAGGAGCTTACAAGACTTGTAAGGCGCGAGGTATCATCAACGCACTAATGGCAGCCACATCTAGTCTCGCTGCGTCCATCCGATTCGTATTGATCATGCACCTTCGCCCAGTCTGGAAGTGAGTGCGTTGGGCCATACTCTTCGCGCCCCTTCGGCAGCACGTCGAAGTAGCCATACACTCCCATAAACTGCTCACTCCCGCGACCGAACGTCCCATAGGAACGAAAGATCTCACCCTTCGCGTTCTTGAAAAACACGCTATGACCCGAGAGCGTGAAGGTCTCCGGCCCGATCTTGTGTTCGCGGAAGTTGTAGATCGTCTTTCCCGCCTCAACTTCCTCCGGACGAAACGACACATGGAAGTCATAGTTGAAGTCCGACTTGTACGACGAGACCCAGCAAAACTTCCATTCCATCCGCTGCCTCACAGCCTCGATCTCTTCGATTGGCGCACGCGACACGGCTACGTATGACATGTCGTGATGTTCGAAGTGCGGCAGCAGCCCATCCACGTGGTCCGACTCCAGCGAGCAACCCTCGCACTGCCACTCCTGCCCCGGCTCCATCATGAAGTGCTTGATGAAGAGCTGACTGCGTCCGCCGAACAAGTCCGCCATAGTCATATCGTCGCCCTGCGGCCTGGTAAAGATGTAGTTCTTCTCCACCTTTACCCAGGGGAGAGCTCTGACCTCAACGGCTAATTCATCGCCCTGGCGCATGTATTGCTTCTCTTTTTCCATCAGCGCCAATCTCTGCTTCAGCCATTCGCCTTCAGAGACAAAGCGATGCCGCGCCAGCGACTCTTCATTTCGCCGTCTCGCCTCAGCTATCGCCTGTGCCACCTTCGGATCATTAATATCCATTTCCCAATCCCTCCTGATGAAGAATTAGGACGGTTTCGCTTAGAGGCCACGTTTGCTTCAAGCCATTCATCTCGTCACAAAATCGACGAACAGATTGCAAGGCTTTGACGACATCCGTTCGGTTTACGTGCCACATATCGGCGCAACGATGATTACCGACGGATCACCTCGTCCTTGTAGACAACACCACCCTTCATCACCCACGGCACCTTCTGGAGCAGCTTCACATCCTTCACCGGGTCACCCTCGATAGCGATTACGTCCGCCCACTTACCTGGCTCCAGCGTTCCGACTTTGTCGCTCCACCCCATCAGGTCGGCGGCATTGATCGTTCCCGTTTGTATTCCGGCAAGCGGAGACAAGCCGAACTGGTTCACATACACATCCACTTCGTGCGCGTTGAGTCCGTGCGGATACACTGCTGCATCCGTCCCGAGCGCGATCTTTATCCCTGCCTTTACGGCCTTCTTGTGGCTTTCCTTTACCACAGCGCTTACATCCTTCATTTTTTGCATATAGAACGGCGGCAGTTTGCCATACTCCTGCATCCAGTCGATCAGGTACGCCGTTGGAACCAGGTAGGTCCCATGCTGTTTCATGGCGGCTATATTCTCGTCGGTCAGGTACGATCCATGCTCGATTGAGTCCACGCCCGCCTCGGTCGCCCACAGAATCCCCTGTGCCCCATGCGCATGCGCCGCCACCTTGCGGCCAAGCCTGTGCGCATCCGCCACGATCGCCACCATCTCTTCCTTCGTGTACTGGCTCGCCTGAGGATCATCGCCCTTCGACAAAACGCCGCCCGTCGCGCAGATCTTGATGACATCCGCGCCGTACTTGATGTTCTGGCGTACCATGTGCTGCACTTCGGCGATCCCGTCGGCAACACCGTCACCTTTCAGGTGATACTCGAACGGCAACAGGTTCTCATCGCAGTGTCCTCCCGTAATCCCCAGTGCCGGTCCGCTCACCTGCATATGCGGCCCCGGAATGTGACCGGCGTCAATCTCGTCTCGCAGCGCGACATCCGTATAGCCGCCCGCCCCCACGTTGCGCACGGTCGTAAAACCTGCTTCAAGTGTCACCTTGGCGTTCTCGACGCCTATGATCGCCTCCTTCGCCGGAGTCATCGACAACTCAAAGTATGGATCGAAGTTATTAGCCATCGTCAGGTGGGTATGTACATCAATCAGCCCAGGCATCACCGTGTACTTCGTCAAATCGATCTCTACGTCGCCCGCCTGCTTCGGTGTAGAGGCTGTGGGTGCCACGGCAGTGATCTTGTCGCCCGTAACAACAATCGTCTGGTTCGGCGGCTCCGCGCCCGTTTTTACATCCAGCACATGTCCCGCACGAATCAACGTGCGCTTTGGAGCCGCAGGAGCCGCCGTCTGCGCGTGAGAAACTCCGGTCAAACTTATCTGTAACAGGCAAGGGAGTAAATAGACTTTCTTCATTCCAGTCTCGCTTTCATCGATCGTGAACTGCCGGGAAGCCTTCATACTAAGCGCAGGCATGGCTCTTCCAGCCACAAATCGTCGCGATTAGAATTGTGCGGGTGACCCCTATCTTTAGAAGATCTCGAAGCGCATTTGCGCTCACCGTCTCACTCGGCCTCAGCGTGGCCTGCGCACAGTCACCTGCGGCCTCTCAGTCAGCGCCCGCGCCGGTCATCACGCCGGAGATCGCCACCGCTGTAACGCCCACGGACCGCCTCGATATTCCTTGGTGGGCTCAGCGTCATAATGCCATTGTGGACGCTGTTCGCGCCCACACCGATGCGCAACTCCTCCTCATCGGCGATTCCATCACCCAGAACTACGACAAGGCCAAACCACCCGACGAGGACTTCCTCCCCATCTGGAAACAGTTCTATGAGCCCCGCCGCGCACTCAACCTGGGTTTCAGCGGCGACACCACCGCTAATGTCCTATGGCGAATCACCCATGGTGAGGTCGATGGCCTGCGGCCCCGTGTTGCCGTCATCCTCATCGGGACCAATAACACCGGTCACTCGCACCAAACAGCTGAGCAGACTGAAGCCGGTATCGACAATATCATTGCGATCCTCAGCCAACGCTTGCCCCAGACGCGTCTTCTCCTACTCGGCATCCTTCCCAGCGACGTCTCTGCCGATAAAACTGCGGCAGATCAGGCGGTAAATACCTATCTGGCAAAGACCTATGGCAAGAACACGGGACGCAACGCCCACCTTGGCGTTAACCAGGATCCGCGCGTCACTTTTCTCGATCTCAGTGCTGTCTTTATGACTTCACCCGGGATCCTTAACACTGCCATCTATTACGATGCCCGCCTGCCAACACAGGGGAAACCACTTCACCCAGATACGGTTGGCCAGCGAAAGATGGCTGAAGCAATCGAGCCCACGTTGGCCAAACTCATGGAAGAAAAATCGCGATGATATCGCGCCCGCTCCCCGCACCTAGCCAATCGATTCAACTTGGCCTCAACATACTTGCGCGATATCATCCTTCGCCATTCGTTCCAAAATGACATCCATACATTGGAGGTACTGCCTCAGCTTTTCCTGGCGGTCGATGTCGTTCCTCATCAGGAACGCCAGGTTTAGCAACGCCTCCAGCCGATCCGCATAGATATCGGCGAGTCGCTCTCGGTCAAATCTCCGTTGATGTGTCTCAACTGTATCCACCATTATTGTTTATCCCTTGGCATCCTCTGCCGAGTTGCGACTGATACGTCAGCCTGCAGAAAGGTCTTCGCCGGGCAGCAGTTCAGTCACCGAAATCAGTTGGTGTCCCCATGGATCGCCAGCCTCAGTTACCAGCTCCACCTTGTTCTCGTCGGCGCTCAATGACTTCACAACAAGCTTTCCGTCGTGATCTGCCAAACGAACAATCTGACCAACTTCAGGAGTAGGCATCTCGTCCTCCTTCATCCCAGCGTCCGCGAGTTGCGGCGGTCTTCTGCCGCTTCCAAGTACGGATGCCCAGTTCATCGCCGAAAGATGCCCGAAAATTTGAGCTATTTGACCGAAGAGAGACAGTAAACGCCCGTCGACCGGCAGTTAGACAAGCAACCCTACTGGGCTCAACGCTGGCATCCTGAGCAACCGGACGCCTCCTCTGCGTTCATTTCGCAACGGGAATTTCCGATGATATAAACGAGCCACGCGAAGCAGTCATGGACACTTACACAGTCACATCCGGCGCCCTCGAGCACGCAACACAGGTTTTCCTGTCTGCCCGCCCGAGACTCTTCGGCATTGCATATCGCATGCTCGGCAGTGCCGCAGAGGCTGAGGACCTCATTCAGGAGGTCTGGTTGCGCTGGCAAGCAACTGATCGTTCCTCCGTCATTGATCCTCCCGCCTTTCTCGCCACCGCGGCAGTGCGCCTATCGATCAACGCGCTCAATTCCGCGCGCGCCCGCCGCGAAACCTACATCGGCCCTTGGCTCCCGGAACCTATCGACACCACAGCCGACCCTTCCCTCGGTGCGGAGCGCAGCCAGGCCCTCTCGCTCGCCGTCCTCCTCCTGCTTGAGAAGCTCACACCAACCGAACGTGCGGCGTATGTACTCCGCGAAGCATTCGACTACACCTATACCCGAATCGCCGAGATACTCGCCCTCACCGAGGCCAATGTTCGCCAACTCGTCTCCCGCGCACGCAAACACGTCACCAGCTCGCGCTACGCTCCAGCCTCGCCTGCTGACCACCGTCGCCTGCTCGATGCCTTTCTCGCTGCTACACAGCAGGGCGATCAGGCCGCACTCGAGTCTCTTCTCACGGAGGATGTGGTTTCCCTCGCCGACGGTGGAGGCATCGCCACTGCCGCGCGCGTCCCGCTCTTAGGGCGAGCCCGGGTAGCAAAAGCCCTCTCCGCTATCTCGGCCAAGCTTCTGCGGAACGCCACCTTCAGCATCACCTTGGTCAATGGAGAGCCCGCGGTCGTTATCTCAAATGACGGCGCACCCTTTGCCATTGTTGACATACAAACTAACAAACATGGCATCTCGCAGATGCTCTGGATCATGAACCCTGCCAAGCTGAGTAAAATCACGGCATAGGCTGACTAGAGCAGCGGCTTCAACAAGAATTTCGCCCAGCATGTCATGTGCAGGATTGTTGCCGACCTACATGCCTCTACTTCGGATATCGACCTGAGGATTTCTCACACCGAACCACTCGCATCGGCGCCACAAATTCGAAGTTTGGCTCGTGGCACACACCGGCTGGACTGGGTGTAATCCCGGTAGTTCGCCGCTAGGCTCTGAAAACTGCGCGCTCACCTTTGCGCCAACCTGGCGTTTTTCGCCGAAATCCGTAAAGTTCGGTTGTCGAATTGAGTGGCCCCTTCCATTCATGGAACAATGCCCGGCATGCAGACCGATTTAGAGATCAAGCAGTTCGAGATGCTTAACACGCTCCTCGGCGAACTCCAAAAGAGACTTATGAGCGGGACCTCGGCGACCGCCGGCTTCCTCCTGGTAGGTATCGGCTGGTTTGTGACCGCCAAAGATGCCGCGCCTTTTCTTCATGAACATCCACACTTCATATTGATCGCTGCACTGGCGCCTGTCCTAGGCTCTCTGCTTTACGCTTACGGTACATGGCTTGTTTACAAGCGGTCGCAAAATATTGTCGGGGCCCTACGGCGCTTGGAGGGCATGCCTGCTGAGCTCTACGAAAACAATGTTATTAGTCGCGGTCAGCTCATGATATTCACCGGAGGCATTATCCTCTTCGGCGTGATTTTGGCAGGCTGCATTTACTACACTGGCCACTCATCCGCCACAAAGGACGAACCGGACGAGGACGAAACTTACATGCAGGTAGCTCTGCCGAACACACCGGAGACAAGGCTCGGAGAACATCAGGTTTCAGACCTCATTGTCGATTTAGGACGCTCATCCGTCGCCCTCCCCCACTCTGTCCCTCTTGGCATTGTGGATTGAAACGAGAAGCAGATTGGAATTGGAAGACGTCGATCCAAATAACGGTGAAGGCGTATGTTTGTGTGAACGGCGGGGCGAAGGCTGGCGTACCGAGTTCGCCTTGCTGTATACGCGTGACGATGAAGTATCTGTTCGCTCCGCTGCAGCACCTCAGGCCGCATTGAGGAGACGTCCAAAGAATGCGCGATAGCGCTGCAGGGCTACGCGAAGATCTTCGGTGGAGACGTTATCTCCACGGTCCCACTGTCGTTCTAGCAAGGAGCGCTCCTCGGCAAAGCCATCGGCAAGCCTCTGCATAACAGCAGCGACAAGTTCATCGGCTTGTTGGACAGAGTGGCGTGGTGAGTCGACGAATCCTGCTTGTACGTTGCTCCACCGTGCACGCAAATCGTCTATATCGAAGTCGGAAAAAAGTTGTGAAGCGTCGCCTGGCGCGGCATCGTCTCCATTGCGGAGGCTAAGCGGCTGGCCGTTCCCGATAGGACGATTGTTCTCGCGTTCGATATCGCCGCGTGAACCTTCTGCCACAGAGGAAGGTTCATTAGCGTCAACCATGCTTCGGCGATCGCGATCGTTTTCGTCGAGCGCAACGCTGCCGGGCGTAGAGTCGAGCCTAGTGGAGCCAAGCTGGTCCAGAGTCGGAGTGGCCAGCTCCTTCGTGTCTTTTGTCCCATTAGCTGGAGGGGAAGGAGGCGGCGGTTCCGATGTGAGCGAATCTCGTTTCAATTGCAGGTCGGCCATTATGCAACTTCCTTTCTGGGAGTGGAGAGTGTGGGATGAAGTAGATCATCGAAGAGTGAGCGATAGTAGAGAATTGCTTTGCGAAGATCTTCGGTTGTGGCTTCGCCACGCTGGTAACGGGAAGCGATATGGCGAGCCGCGCGGTAGTTATCGACAACCCGCGGATGATCAACCGAAATGTCAGCGGCTCGCTGCTCAAAATCGGCGACCGGATAGCCCCGCGCCTGCATGAGCTGATCGACGAGCCGATCTGCTTCGGTCATTGCCTGCTCGGGGGTATCCACAAAGCGTGATTGCACGGCGCGCCACTCCGAGACGAATCGCTCTTGTTCCTCGGCAGTCAGTTCGCGAAGAGGTAGTCTCTGAACTCGCTTCTCGCGCTCAATCAGATCGGCTTCGGCGCGCGAGGTTCCTATGTGACGGACTGTGCGTTCGTATTCTGGTCCGAAGCGGTCTTGCAACAATTCTGTACGACGTCGGCGCGAGACGATCCATGCCACCAGTAACAAACCGACGATAAAGATGGCTGCGATGACGATGTACAGGACTCTGTGATCCATGGGTACCCCCCTTGAGCAAGGGATGCGCGTCGAGGGGAATTATGTTGTCTGTTGAGCCTTGGTCGTGAGCCTGCCAAATACCTTGTGTTTACTGAAGATTTAATGTGAGGACTGACAAGAAACGGGTTGCAGGCAATATAGGTGGATATGGGGGATGTAGCCCCTCTAGCAAAAAATTCTCGAAGGCCAAGCAACTGATCAGTAGTGGTCGCAAAGGTGCGGAGTGATTTGCCGTCGTGGGAACCTGACCATCCTCAATGAAATGAAGATCCGATGACAATGATCCGGAAACGTCGACGGTTTCAATAGCTGCAACCTCAGTGTCCATTCCCCAGACGAGCACATTCGCGCTGACTACAGTAAAACCTATTTTGTTCCTGCGAGATATTGTCTGCAGCCGCGCTTTATCGAGCTTGAGAACGACGCCGGCATTGCGGTCAGCGGCTTCGCTGATCTTGTACTGGGCAGAGGTTCCGAGGACCTGCGCGGCCTCCGACGGCGTTAGCTTGTAGTCGTCAGCCAGCCAGGTGACCATACTGCTGGTGGCTTGCTTGAAGGCGTCATCGAGAGAACCGAGGCCCATCGACATGATGGTGGTGGAGTTCTCAACGCGCGGCCCGTTGATGCGTTTGCCGGGGATGATGTCGACGGTGAACTCGACATCCATCGAGGTCTCGAGCGCGTTGCCGTTGAGCTCGCCATCGCCTTGAGCGGCATGGGCATCGCCGAGGTAGAGAAGCGCTCCGGGGTTGGCGACGGGAAGGTAGACGGTGGCGCCCTCAATGATCTCGTTGAAGTCCATATTGCCGCCGAAGTAGCCAGAGTCGCCGGTGGGTGGAGGCGCCTGAGCTGGGCCGACGGCGGTTGCTATGCAGCCGAGCATGGGTTTTAGAGGAACGGTGTAGTGGGCCAGGTGCTCGCTCGGCTTGTCAGGCGAGGCAGTCCCTTTCGCGACATCGAGATGCCAGATGATGGTCTTGCCGGCATCCTTCGTTTTGACGGCAAGGTCGTTGTCGAGAGCGCGGGTGACGATAAAGTCATCGCTCTGCGCCCAGTCGCGGTTGAGGCGTAGACGTGTGATGTGCACTACGAGTGTGTCGCCAGGCATGGCCGACCGGATAAAGAAAGGGCCAGTCTGCGGATTGCCGCCGACGACCCGGTGCTCTCCCTGCGAGTCGTAGCCTCCGGCATCGACGGTAGTGGTGTGGATCGTGTCGCCTGGGTTCACAGTCAAGACGGGTTTGTTGTGTGGCGAAAACTGACGGTAGAAGACAGTCGGAGCGAACTCGTGGCGTTGGGGCGGAGCAGTTGACCGCGACGGGCGCATGATCGCGACGAAACTGTAATGATCAGATTTGTACGGCATACCGCCATCGGTCTGGACGACGTCGCCGTGAAGCTCGCCGTTGACAATGGTGCCTTTGACCTGCTCCCCGCCGCCCTGAGTGTCCTTCGCAAAAAACTGGAAGACGCGGCCATCGGTACTACCGTCGACGGGATCTCCAGCGAACTTGCCAGTAAGCTTGTCCCCCTTCTGCTCAAGATCGAAGGCGAAGCTGGTGCGAGTACCGAAAGATTCCCCGCTGGCGGTCCAGTGCCCCGTGAGGTTCGGCGTCTGGTTGATTTGCGCGAACGCGATAGGAGCGAGAAGCGACAGGGCGAGGACGAGACTGCGCGGCATGCAATGTTCCTCCGAACGCGAGGATATACGAAAGAATTCGTAGATTCAATGAAGAATTTAGCGCGTTCATGAAATTTGAACGTGATCACCGCTCCTTTTCAGGTGGGTGAAAGCGAAGGCCGCATCGAAACTCGGTGTCCGGCGCGAGAATGTAAGCGACGAAGTTGAGGCGACTGTTGAGTGCAAGATCGAAGCGGCCGCCAGTCTTCCACTCGTTTTCTTCACGAGTGGCAATATGCTCCCAAGAGAAACCGCCTTCCATGCGCTTCCATCGCGCGCTCAGATGGTTTCCATCCGAGATATAGGCGCGTTTGAGGAAGGTGTTCTCGTTGGGTTCATCCTCAGACACGAACGATTGGCGGAGACTGAAGGCAGAGAAGCCTTCCGCGACAAACCATGCATGTTCGGCACCCCAGCGAAGGGTGGCTACGGGGCTCGTTTCAATACTTGAGCCGAAGCCGACGGCCATTCCCGGCGCGAGCATGATCTTATTTAGAAACTCGAAGGTCCAGCTGCCGCCTGTAAGTCCGAGGTCGTGCGTGTCATCCCCGAAGTAATGTGCTTCGAAGTTGAGTTTGCGCCAGGTGGGAAGAACAAGAGTGGCATCGCGAAACTTCGTCGAACCGACAAATTCCGCATCAGGATAGAAGAGCGGATGTTCATTTGGCTCAACTGCTTCCTTAGCTTTTGCGGAGTGGGATTCGGAAGCCTGTCCATGGAGAGCGAGCGGGCACATTTCGATGACAAGAAGAATGACGGAGAAGGCTGCATTCAAGAAATTGAAGCCCATGAGACGCTCTCCAGAGGATGTCCACTATAGCAATCCATTGTGAACCATTTGTCACTCCGTATGCTCATCGAGAGTCTATGGGTGACGAGTTCTGCACGAAGATCTCAGATGTTGCAGCGAAGCGTGTAGTGGGAAATGCGTTCGGGTACTTCTGCTGAATGTAGGCTGTCATCTGCTCACGGACGATGCAGCGAAGATCGAAGTTTTCGCTGGCATTGCGCGAGCTAACGAGGCAGCGCAGTTCCATCGTGCGCTCGGAGAGATTTGTGACCTGGAGGCCGCAGACTTTTTTGTCCCACAGAGGGGACGATTCGGCGATGCGGCGAAGCTGCTGCCGAAGGTCTTCAACCGGGACGGTGTAATCGACATAGAGAAAGGCCGTTCCCATGATCTCGGCTGACTCGCGGGTCCAGTTCTGGAAAGAGTTCTCGATGAAGAAAGTAAGCGGGACGATGAGGCGGCGCAGATCCCAGATGCGGACAACCACGTAGGCCGAGTTGATCTCCTCGATGCGTCCCCATTCGCCTTGGATGACGACAACATCGTCGATGCGGATGGGTTCGGTGAAGGCGATCTGCAGTCCTGCCAGGAAGTTTGAGGCGGTGGATTTGGCTGCGGTAGCGAGGATCAGAGATGCAATTCCAGCAGAGGCAAGAAGGCCGGAGCCATAGTGCCAGATGCGCGGATCGTTGAAGGTCCACAGCAGAGCGCCGATGGTGATGACAACGATGAAGGTGATGAGGATGCGGCGGAAAAGCTGAAACTGAGTGTGAACGCGGCGCGCGCGGATGTTGTTCTCGGCCTTGAGGTCGTACTTCCGCAGCATGAACTCCTGGAAGACGTACACACTGCCAATCGCGAACCAACCGAGAGAGACGACGATCGCCATGAGAATTCCCTGGCGAATGACCTCGTTGAAGTTGGCGGGAAGATCGGGAACTAGGGGAAGAACAATAACACCGCAGGTAAGAAAGAAGATTGCTCGTGCGGGATGGCTAAGATAGCGATTGATTCCCCAGCCTGTCCCAAATCCGCTCTGTTGCTGCTCCTTCTTTTTGAGAACGCGAAACAAAACATAGTGCACCACGTTCGCCAGCACGATGATGCCGCAGAAGACGAAGACGGCGAAGAACCAGGTGTGCTTGAAGTGCAGAACGAGTGCAGTGGCAACTGTCATAGGCATGATAAAGATTTAGAATCTGTTACAAAACCATCCGCTTTATGAGGATGAGTGGCTTTGCATAGCGGTTGTATGCTGAGCGTGTTCAGCGAGTGCGAATAGGCTCAAGCGCCTCCACAATGGCCTGTTGCAGCGCGATACGGTGATCGGAGTACGAGTGATCGGTCGCAATATGCAGGCCTTTTGCGTGCTGGTCTCCAGCCTTTTCAAGCGCGGAGAGGAGCTTGTCATTGTCGGGAGCGAGTCCGTCATCGGACGTGATGATCGTTACAGATCGCGAGGCGAGCGGTGAAGCGAACGACAGGAAGTTCAGAGTGCCGCGGTTCTGAAAGACCTCGTGGCCGAGAGTCTCCGCCGTGCAGCCGGCGAGCGGAGCAAGATCGTTTTTGGTCTGTCCCTGCACAAACTTCGCAACCGCGGCGTCCTCCGCTGAGGCCGGCAGCGTCGCAAACGGGCCGGCGATATTCCACGCAGAGATCATCACCACTGCTGCTACTCGCTGATTGTGCGCCCCGGCGGAGGCCACGGCGAATCCTCCCATGGAATGGCCCACGAGAGCGATCTTGTTCGGGTCGATGCGGTACTTCGCCTGTATGGTGGGGTCGAGGAGAAATGCGACCTCAGCATCCGCGTCTTCGGCGACGTGCGTAAAGCTGAAGCTGCCCTTAACTCCCCATGACCCTCGATAGTGGACGGCCATCACGTTCCACCCTGCACGCCGCAGTGTCTGCGCAATGTCGAGATTCTGCTCGTAGCCGGGAAAACCGTGCATCACAATTGCCGTCGGATGCGGACCGGGGCCTTCGGCCAGGTAGAAGACCCCAAGCAGATTCTCGCCATGCGACGGGACGGAGAGCTGAACCATCGACGCGGGAGCGGACTTGTCGGGCGCCGGGTCGGTAGCGATCGCCGCAGAGTGCTGAGCGTGAAGTGCAAGGGAAGCAGAGACGAGAGCGATCGTGGCGAGCAGCCTGTAAGTTGGCATGGGGTGATTATGACATCACGATGTTCGATTGCGAGAATTGTTGATGGCAGGCACAGCTAGAATTAGACACCTGAGCTGACGAACAACACTGAGCGGTAGCTCCATCGAGGATGGGTCTTGTGAGCGAGATGTTTGAAGCAAAAAAGATGGATCGACGCAGTTTTCTTTCAACCGCAGCCGCGGCAGGTGTTGCGATGCATACCGCATCCGGTTCGGCTGAGGCGGCCCAAAACCAAACTGTCCGCAGGCCAAACATCATTGTCTATCTTGCCGATCAGTTCCGCGCCGACTTTGTAGGCGCGAACGGACAGAACCCTTCCACGCACACACCCAACCTCGATGCCATGGCCGCGCGGGGAACGAACTTTACCGGCGCTATCTGCAATCAGCCTGTGTGCTCGCCTTCACGGTCGGTACTGATGACCGGCCGCTACGCCACGGAGACCGGCGTGTGGCATAACGCGCGACCTATCGACTCCGCTCTACCCACGCTCGCAGGCGAACTGCGGAAGGCAGGGTACTCCGCGAACCTGATCGGCAAGTGGCACCTCGCTCCTTCCACCGAAGCCGAAGGTGGCGGGCGCGGTTATGTGAAGCCGGAATATCGCGGCGGCTTTCTCGACATGTGGGAGGGCGCCAACGAATTTGAATGGACCACGCATCCGTACGAGGGAACCATCTTCGACGCTGAAGGCAAGGAGATTACTTTCAAGGATGAGTATCGCGTCGACTTCGTCACCGATCGCGCTGAGCGCTTCCTGCGGCAGAAGCATGACAAGCCGTTCCTGCTCTACATCTCGCAGCTTGAGCCGCACTTCCAGAACGACGTAAAGAGGTTCGTCGGCCCGAAGGGTTCGGCCGAGCGATTTGCCAACTCCTTTGTGCCGAACGATCTCAAGCCTCTGCCCGGCAACTGGCAGTCGGAGTTGCCGGATTACTACGGCTGCTGCGAGGCGATCGACAAGTCGGTAGGCCATCTGATGAAGGTGCTTGAGGAGCAGAAACTCGCGGACAACACGATCGTTCTCTTCACCAGCGACCACGGCTGCCATTTCATGACGCGCAACGAGGAGTACAAACGCAGCCCGCACAACAGTTCTATTCGGATTCCTCTGGTTGTGCAGGGGCCGGGCTTCAACAACGCGATGAAGCTCGACGAGGTGATCGGCAATATCAACATCATGCCCACGCTGCTGGAGGCGGCAGGTGTTCCAGTGCCAACCTCAGTGAAAGGCCGCAGCGTCATGCCGCTGCTGACGAAGCCAGAAGCCCGCCAGAGCTGGCCCAACCGCGAACTGGTGCAGATCAGCGAAGCAATTACCGCCCGAGCCCTGCGCACCAAGGACTGGACCTACTGCGTGATTGACGCCCAGGGCCGGCGGTCGGAGGAGTTTTCAGATAAGTACGTTGAATATCAAATGTACAGCCAGGCTGCGGATCCTTTCGAGCAAGTCAACCTCGCCGGCCGCAAGGAGTTCAGCGCTACCGCCGCAGCACTTCGGAAAGAGTTGAAGAGCCTAATGGCTGCGGCTGGCGAGCCGCCCGCGGAGATCGAGCCGGTAAAGCACTATCCGTAGTCACCGAGGCAGCTCGGCTCGGGCCAGTGCTGTGAGGCCGAGACCCCGGCCGCAATCGGTGGCATAGAGGATCTCGGTCGTACTGCTCCAGGTGGGGCGGAAGGCGTTGCAGTCGTTTGCGGTCAGTGTGGTAACACGTCTGGATTGCATGTCGAGAACTGCGAGCTGCCAGCGATTACGCACCAACTCCGTAAAAGCAATCAAGTGATCGTCGGTAGAGACAGCAAAACTTCCGATATCGCCCGCAGTGGAAAAGAAGGGACTAGGCTGTCGTCCCGGAGAGACGGTGAACAGGCTTATGTGTCCGTTATGTTTCGCTGCGATAACGAGACGTTCGGAGCCCAGGAAGCTGGCCTGTCGGACGTCGTAACTCTCGCCGGTGAGTTGAAGATCGCGATGTGGCTGAGAAAAATCCAGCGTTCGCAGATAGCCGTGCCCTTTTACCTCTCGGATGTAGGCGAGCGTCTGACCGTCGCGGGAGACAGCAGGCGATTCAGCGTCGTTAGCAAGCGTGGTCGCATCCGAGCTGCGAACGATGCGTGAGCCCGTAGCGTCTGCCATCTCAACGAGCAGTGAATCGCCGTTTGCCGTGAAGGAAAGTTGGTCGACAGGTGTTGCTCCGATAGACACCGGCGCGACGATTTCGTCCTTCTGGTTCAGGACCTCATAGGCCTCCGGCCTCATTCCGACGAACAATATGTCTTGCGCTATTTGAGCGGGTGCAGTCGCGAGATATGAGGAGGAGTGAAAAGGGAGCCGATTGCTCATCTGCGCATCGCGGTCCGCCAAGTGATGATGGTATCCGGTAACGCCAAGCACGAGTCCGCATGCTCCCAGAGATGCTGCGATTGCGAGATCACGCCGCGAAGGACAAATGGCGTTGTGAGCGTGGAGATGCCTAAGCCATCCAAGCGACAGCAGGTACAAGGCAGACACGAGCCAAAAGCGCAGCGAAGGGAACATTGGAATACGCACCGCCCCGATCAGCGAGATCAAGACGTAGAGAAATACAGCAACGGCGGCGAGCCTGATTGCTTGTCTCTGAAGTAAGGAGTTCAGCAGCAAGACGACCGGAAGAATCATGACGACGAAGTGGTAGCTGGAAGGTACGGGTGATAACGCGAGGAGAGCGAGAACGAGTGCAGACCATTCGACTGCATCGCTGTCACCCTCTTTGTTTGGAGCGGAGGGCTGAAGCAGGAAGAGTAGCGGGACAGCCATCGCCATCTGCCACAAGGGATAGAGGACAGTGTAAAGCGCCGGTGAGTTGATCCAGGGTGTGGGGTTCAGATCAGGCTCGAAGAGGAAGAGACGATGGAAGAGGGACGCTCCCGATGCGAAGCCGATGTTATACGGATCCAAGACCTCACCCTGCAGGCTTCGTGGCAGTTCCTGAAATATATAGACATTCAGGATTTCCTTGCCCATCCACAACCACGCGATGAACACGATGATGACCATGCCTGCTGTTGTTGCTAGTGCTGCACGCCATCGTCGTTTCACCATCAAATAGCCGAGGAACAGGAGAGGGTAGATCTTGAGCGCTGCTGCCAACGCGATACACACTCCGCAGGCGGTGTCGCGTTTGCGAAGGTAGAAAAAATACGCCGCAACCATAAGAAACAGCACAGAGATGTGCATCTGGCCGAAGAGAAAGCTGGTACGAAGCGGAATGATCGCCAGTAGGCAGATCATCCAGACGAAGCGGCGCCGCAACGTAGTCGACCGATGCAGCATCTCCGCGCTTGCCGCAAGCATCGCCAGATTCAACACAATCCAGATGCGCTTCGCGGTAAGCGCAGAAAAGATAGTGAGAGGAACGACGGGCAGCGCAGAAAAAGGAGTCAGGCCGGCGAATCCGACGAGACTCTGTTGTACCCCCCAGTGATCCTTGATGCGCTGCAGCCATATCCAGTCATAGACCCGATCGAGGCTGTAGCCTTCCCGAATAAGCCGTCCGACCAGATAGTAGTTGGGAAAGTCAGTGTTCAGCCTGTTCCACGCGGGCAGTAGACCCTTCCAGAAGAGGAGGACAGCAAGAAGACAACACATAGCAATCTCAGCACAAGCCAGCATTGTGGGAATGGCGCGTGATTTCGTTTTAGCTGCGATCGCCATGGTCAGAGCTTATGGCCGCGCACGCCCAAATCATCCCGTCCTGCGCAAACTTTACATCTCAGCGACAAATCGTCCGGATTCGCCACTTCTTGTGCGGAGAAACGCTTAAAATAGAAGTGAATGAGTTTTACCGAACAGTACGACGTAGTTGTAGTCGGCGCCGGACACGCTGGCTGCGAGGCCGCGGTGGCGGCGGCGCGGATGGGACTGCGCACGGCGATCTTCACCTTGAACCTGGACCTGATTGCGCAGATGAGCTGCAATCCGGCGATCGGCGGCATCGCCAAGGGACATCTGGTGCGCGAGGTGGATGCACTGGGCGGCGTAATGGGCGAGGTTGCGGATGCCTGTGGGATTCAATTCCGCCTGCTGAACACTTCGCGTGGCCCTGCGGTGTGGTCACCGCGCGCGCAGTGCGACAAAGCACTCTATCGCGTGAAGATGCGCGAGGTGCTTGAGGCGCAAAGGAATCTGTTCATCAAGCAGGCAGAGGTCGTGGACCTGATCGTTGAAGACGAACATGTTGTTCGCGGCGTCAAGCTGCGCGACGGACGCGAAGTTCGCGCTGCTGCAACGGTTGTGACTACGGGAACGTTTCTGAATGGACTGATTCATTGTGGCGAACAGCAGTACACCGCAGGCCGCTCCGGCGAGCCTGCGAGCGTCCTCCTCGGCGAATCCCTCAAGCGCCTTGGTCTGCGCGAGTGCCGCCTCAAGACAGGCACTCCGCCGCGACTCGATGGGCGGACGATCGACTGGGCTCGCTTTGAAGAGCAGCCGGGCGATCCCGAGCCGACGCCGTTCAGCTTCCGCTCGCCGTTTGCAAAAGGGGGTGTTCCGCCGCTACGGCAGGTAAGCTGCTACATCGCGTTTACGACGCCCGAGACACTCCAACTCATCCGTGACAACGTCCACCGTTCGCCTATGTACTCCGGGCAAATCGAGGCGATCGGGCCGCGCTACTGCCCATCGATCGAAGATAAGATCGTGCGCTTCCCCGAGAAGTCGCAGCATCAGTTCTTTCTTGAGCCCGAGGGCCTGAACACGCACGAGGTCTACATCAACGGCATGAGCACTTCCCTTCCGATGGAAGTGCAGGCCGCAATGGTCCGCTCTATTCCAGGTCTCGAGAACGCCGAGATGCTGCGGCCCGGATATGCGATTGAGTACGACGCAATCGACCCAACGGAACTCGACCGCTCGCTGAAGGTGAAGAGTTACGATGGGCTCTATCTGGCAGGGCAGATAAACGGCACCAGCGGCTATGAAGAAGCTGCATGCCAGGGTCTGATGGCTGGGATCAACGCTGCGCTCTCGATCAAAGGTGATCCTGCATTTACGCTCGACCGCACTGAGGCCTACACCGGCATCCTGATCGATGACTTGATCTCGAAGGGAACCAACGAGCCGTACCGCATGTTTACCTCGCGCGCGGAGTTCCGGCTGCACCTGCGCATCGATAACGCTGACAAGCGTCTGACTCCGCATGGAAGACGGCTGGGGTTGATCGATGACACCGCATGGACGGAGTACGATGCCAAACAAACGCGCGCGTCCGCGTTCGCAATGCTGTTGGAGACGACGAAGGTTCGCGTGGCCGAGCTGCCGGCTGCAGTCCAGGCAGGTCTCGAAGGTACGAACATTGAGGGACTCACCTTTGCGCAGCTTCTAAAACGTCCGGCAATCACCATCGAAGCAGTCGTGCCTGCGCTGGTCGAGAAGATGGCTGCTCAGGGCGAGCTAGCAACATGGGCAGACGCCGAGGTAGCTGGCGGGCACCTGCCGGTATGGGTGCGCAACGAGATGAAGACCGTCGAGACGGAGATCAAGTACGCCGGGTACCTTGACCAGCAGCGCAAGTCGATGGAAAAGCTGAAGAAGGCCGAGCAGAAGACGATTCCGGAGTGGTTCGATTACACAGCCGTCAGCGGTCTCAGCCGAGAGATGCAGGAGAAGCTAGGTCGTGTGCGACCGCAAACGCTCGGCCAGGCCAGCCGTATTGCTGGCGTAACACCGGCTGCCGTCGGGCTGATCCACGTGTTCATCGAGATCCAGGGCCGCCAGCAGACGGTGGCCTAGGGCGCCTGTTACTTTACTGCTCTCTCCGACATCCAATGGATGCAGCGGAAGGAGCAGGAGATGAGAAGCAGTACATCTTGGATTTACCTAAGTCTTGTGTTTCTTGCAGTGCTTGCGGGTGTGCTGTGGATGGGGGGAACGAGAATGGCGAATGTAGCCGAAGCAGGACGTGGGCCGATACCGGCTCCCGTAGCAGATGAGCACGTGGCGGCGTCGCGCAGCGAGACTGCGGTCTTTGCCGGTGGTTGTTTCTGGGGCGTTCAGAGTGTCTTTCAGCGAGTGAAGGGCGTAACGGCGACGACAGCGGGATACTCCGGTGGCACGAAGGAGACGGCGAACTACCGCGACGTCTCGTCGGAGAGCACGACGCATGCCGAGGCGGTAAAGGTAGTCTTCGATCCGTCGAAGGTCAGTTATGGCACGCTGCTGCGTATCTTCTTCTCAGTGGTGCACGATCCGACGCAGCTCAACCGGCAGGGCCCGGATGTGGGAACTTCGTATCGCTCGGCGATCTTCTTCACGACGCCGGAGCAGCAGAAGGTTGCGGCGGCATACATCGCGCAACTCGATGAGGCGCATGTATTTCCGAAGAAGATTGTGACACAGCTTGTGCCACTGCAGGCGTTTTATGACGGCGAGGACTACCACCAGGACTACGCGGACAAGAACCCTGACAACCCGTACATCCAGGTGTGCGATGTTCCCAAGATAGCTGGGCTGAAGGAGCAATTCCCGGGGCTGTTTCAGGACTACAAGCACAAGTAACTCTGTATCTATTGGCCTTGAAGAGCGCCGGTTCCTTCCATGGTTCCGGCGTTTTGTTTTGCACCGAAAACTGTGCTTAGACTGATATTGCGACCGGTTTTCCACGCCCTCCACAAGGCTTTTCCTCAGCATTGGAAACGTGCCTTACGGTAGAGAGTTCATGGCAACATTCACCCAGCTCGTCGGCGATCAGCAGGAGCGCCCCGCATCCGTCCATGCCGAGACGACCATTCTCGGCGCCATGCTGGTCGAGCCGCTGGCGATCACCGATGCAACTATGCTGCTTGTTGCCGACGACTTTGCTCTCGACTCGCACCGCCGAATCTACGCCTCCATGCTGCGGCTCTCCGAGTCGGGCCATGCGGTCGACATCGTCACGGTCGCCGAAGAGCTGCGTCGCCAGAAAGAACTGGACTTCATCGGTGGGGTACCTTACCTCGCATCCCTGAGTGAGGGTCTGCCGCGCAAACTGACGTATCGAAAGCTACGTTCGCATCGTTCGCGACAAGAGCCTGATGCGACAGCTGATGACGGTGTGCGACACCGGCATGGTCGATGCTGCAGACCAGAGCCAAGAGGCCATCGACGTTCTCAATAACGTCAACATGCGCCTGATGGAGATCTCGGATCACGCCATCACCGGCGGCTTCTCCGACATCTCCGATATCGTAAAGAACTCCTTCGGCTCCATCGACAAGCTTTACGAGCAGGGCCGCGAAGTCACCGGCCTGGCCACGCACTACACCGAGTTCGATCGCATGACCAGCGGCCTGCAGGACTCGGAACTCATCATCATCGCCGCTCGTCCTTCCATGGGAAAGACCGCGTGGGCCATCAATATCGCGCAGAACTCCGCTGTGAAGGACGGCAAGGTGGTCGCGGTCTTCTCGCTCGAAATGTCGAAAGAGAGCCTGCTGCGACGTATGCTCGCCAGCGAGGCGCTGGTGAACTCGCGCAAGATTCAGACCGGCTTCCTCGGCAAAGAGGACAAGGGCAAGCTTATGTCCGCGCTCGAGCGCCTGATGGAGTCGAAGATGTTTATCGACGACACGCCCGGCATCACTCTGGCAGAGATGCGAGCTAAATCCCGCCGCCTGAAGCAGCAGGAAGGGCGCCTTGACCTGATCATGATCGACTATCTGCAGCTCATGACTGCGTCTTCCGGCCCGGGCAAGAAGGGCTTCGAGAACCGCAACCAGGAAGTCGCGGCAGTCTCGCGCGGACTAAAGGCGCTGGCCAAGGAGATGAAGGTGCCGGTCATCGCGCTATCGCAGCTGTCGCGTGCCAGCGAGCAGCGCGGCGGCGACAAAAAGCCTATGCTGTCAGACCTGCGCGAGTCGGGCTCCATCGAGCAGGACGCCGACGTCGTCTGCTTCATCCATCGCGACAGCTACTACAACAAAGATGAGAACGGCGACGAAGACCCGGACTCCAAGGGCAAGGCCGAGATCATCATCGCCAAGCAGCGTAACGGCCCCACGGGCTCGGTACATCTGGCGTATCTCGCCGACTACACACGCTTCGAAAATCTGCAGAGCGGCGGAGACTACAGCGGCGGCTACTAAAGCGCAACCGCATGCTTCGCGATGTACTCGTCCATCCGCGATGGGTTCGGCCCCACATAACGAAACCGCTCTGCCCACGCGAAGCCATACGGCGCACCAATCTCCCTGTCTGAAGGAACGCCTCTCGCGTGCATCGAGTCCTCGTCCAGAACGAAGTGCTCGATGTACTTCAGATTGGCGCTCGCATCATCGTCACCCAACACTGGCAGGCGCAGCTTGCGTTCCGCGAGCCGCTGCCGCAGCCGGGCGCCGTTATTGCCTCCCGGCCCCTGCGTTCCAATTGCCTGAATCGACGCGATCTTCTCTGCAACATTCCCGCTGATGTCCACCACGCGATTTGCGATCTGCGGCCCTCGCGCATAGTAGTACTTCTCCGTCACGCTGTGCGGCTTTAGACCCGCCTCAAGCTGCTCTGGGTAGTCCTTCGCCATGCCAGACATCCAACAGGCAGCCTCTACGACTGCGGCGGTCACGTAGTGGTCGGGATTTTCTTCGTACAGTCCCCAGTGGTCGTAGCTGATGACGGTATCAACCTGCAGCATGCGAAACAGCAGAATCAGATTGCCGCGGAGGTCCTGGGGTGACATCTCGTCCATCCGGTGGTTGCGGTATGCCAGACTGTAACTCTTCTTCAGCCCCAGCGCGCGGGCCACGGCGTCATTGTCCTGTTCGTTGTGCAGCACGCCTTCGCCGCGCGTTCCGCTTCCCGTCATCTCATCGTTGGTTACGCGGATCAGGTAGCCGGTGTATCCCTCGCGGATCAGCTTGGCCACAGTGCCGCCCGCGAAGAGCGGAATGTCGTCGGCATGGGGCTGGATGGCGACAAGCACCTTTCCCGTATGCGGTTTGCCAGTGGCCGCACGCTCCAGCACTATCTCGCCTTTACGTGTCCATTCTGCCTCTGTGCCAGGTGGAGGGGACGCAGCGCGACCGGCTACCGCGGCCTGCCCGCGCGCGGAAACCTCAAGTCCTGTAACCGCTGCGCCCAGAAGTGTATTTCGAATCAAGTCTCTGCGCTTCAATGTCCCTCCACCGCCCTGTTTCGTTGCCCACCACTTTACCTCGATGGTGGTACCTGAAGATTCCAGCATCACGGGACGCACACCCGGACTGGTCTGCCTATAGTGTCATCAGGCGAGCTCTCCCCAGCAACACACCGAAGGCGAAACTTCCTGACGAACCTACTGACATGATGCTGTCAGCAGGGCTCCATTATGCTTCGTGATGTAGTCGCTGGAGACTCTTTCAGGAGCACCGAGATGAACGATCAAAAGCTACGGCAAAACGCGATTAACTGGTTCGAGATTCCTTGTGAGGACCTTGACCGCGCCACCAACTTCTACGAGACCATTCTCGGCGCGCCGATGTTCCGCGAGCAGATGGAGACCCCGATGGCCTTCTTCTCCGCCGAGCGGACCGGAACATGCGGAACCCTTGTTAAACGCCCTTTTCAGAAGCCCGGCCGCGCCGGCACGATGGTCTACCTCAACTGCGATGGCGAGCTGGACACCGTGCTCTCTCGCGTACCGGAGGCTGGCGGCCTGGTGCTGATGCCGAAGACGCCCGTCCCGGGAGGCCATGGGCACTTCGCATGCCTTCGTGACTCCGAAGGAAATCACATTGGACTGCACTCGCACTAGCACGACAGCAATCACCTGCAGGTTGTCAGTTGCCAGTAAAATCAACCTGCAGGCTGCAATGGGCTACCTAATCTATGCGACGTGCTGACCGCCTCTTTCGAATCGTCCAGTTTCTGCGCCTGGGCCGTCTGTTGACGGCCGAAAAGCTGGCGGAAAAACTTCAGGTCTCGCAGCGCACCATCTATCGCGACATACAGGACCTGCAACTAGCCGGAACTCCGATTGAGGGCGAGGCTGGAGTCGGCTATACGCTCCGCCGCGATATGGACCTTCCGCCGCTGATGTTCACTCGGGGCGAGCTGACAGCTTTGGTGCTCAGGAGCGCGGCTGGTGCGCGCATGGGGAGGAGCGGAGAATGTTCTCGGCGCCGACCAGGCGCTTCAACGCATCGAGGCCGTGTTGCCGCCGGATCTGCAGACCGAGTTCGACTCCATCCTGCTCTACGCACCGGGCTACCGCATGAAGCAGCACCTTCGCGAACGGCTGGACTCATTACACGGAGCCTGCAAGACCAAACACACCGTTACCTTCCACTACACTCGCGAGGACGGCGAGCAGAGCCAGCGCACTGTACGGCCGCTGGCGCTCACCTTCTGGAGCGGCGTCTGGACCCTCACCTCATGGTGCGAGCTGCGTGACGACTTCCGAGAGTTCCGCCTCGATCGGATGGCTGAGGTCGCCGTGCTCGAGCGTATCTTCATCCCAAAAAAGGGACAGCGCCTGGAAGACTACCTGAAGAAGATGGAAGCAGCAGCAGCCGAGCGCAAGCGCCTCATGGCCATCGGAGCTATCGCCACAGAGGGCTCAGCCTGCATCTCGTCGCCTACGCCCGCCTCTCATCGCGCCGTAGGATAGAAGCAGTGAAGAACTGGGTGGAGATTTCAGCGGAGAGGCTTGCAGCCAACTACCGCATCCTCAAGCAGACTGTGGCCGAGCAAGTGGACGTCCTTGCTGTCATCAAGGCTGATGCCTATGGGCACGGAGCCTCGCTGTGCGCTCCTGTGCTCGCGCAGGCCGGTGCGAAGTGGCTCGGTGTTGGCGACGCGAGCGAGGGCGCTATGGTGCGTGGCGCGCTGGAGGCTGCGAACATCAAACCGGAGAATCAACCGCGGGTCTTCGTGATGAACGAGGGCCTGCCTGAAGATGCTGAAGCAGTGGTGCGACACCGCCTGACGTCAGTCGTCTCCACAGTCGAGCAGCTGAGGATGCTGGGCAAGTATTCGCCTGCTCCTCTTGGCGTACATCTCGAGATCGACACGGGTATGAGCCGGCAGGGCGTCTCTGCCGGCAAGCCACTCGCTGCCGTGCTGAATTGGCTCTCCGAGCACAGAGGCTCCGTGGTCCTCGAAGGAGTGCTGACGCACTTTGCGGCATCTGAGGTGACGGGTTCCCACCAGACACTGAACCAGCGCCGCAGCTTCGAGGACGCGCTGCGGCATGTTGCAAAGTTTGGGCTTCGTCCATCGTGGATCCATGCAGGGAACTCGTCTTCGATTGACAACGTAGCGGACGATTGGCTCCCATGGATCACAAAGCTGGCGCAGTCTATCGGCGCGCGGCCGATGGTTCGCAGCGGACTGGGCCTTTACGGCTACTGCCTGCCCATTGAGAGCGAGCAATGTTTCGCAGGTCCTGCAGCTGAGCACGCCTGCTCTGGCCTGCGGCCCGTCATGACATGGAAGGCTCGTGTGACCGGCCTGCGCGAGGTCGAGCCTGGCACGCAGATCGGTTACAACGGCACTTTTACCGCCCAGCGACCCATGCGCCTCGGCCTTCTTCCTGTTGGCTATGCTGATGGCCTGCGTCGCGCCTTGTCTTCCACCAACGAAAGTGGAGGTGGGTGGGTCATCATCGCCGGTCAACGTGCCCCCATCGTTGGCCGCGTCTCTATGAATCTCACTGTGGTTGATGTAACGGATCTGCCGAATATTGCCATCGGCGACGAGGTAGTTCTGCTTGGCGACGGCGTCACCGCCGACGACCACGCTGCCCTAGCTAACACCATCCCATACGAGATTCTCTGCGGCGTGCGGGCTTCGCGCCGTTTGACGAGCTAACCTGCGCGTCGCTGACTACACTGGAGCGAGATGACTCCGCTCCAGCTCTTCAGCCTGATGGTGACGACCGCTGCCCTGCTTGGCTGGATCACGCGGCGGTGGCTCAAGCTGCCGCTCACCATCGGGACGATGCTGCTGACGGTGTTGCTGTCGGTGAGCATGCTTGGGCTCAGCCACTTTTATCCCGGCCTCAAGACGTGGGCAGGTCTGCTGGTGGGCGCGATCGACTTTGAGAACCTGGTGCTTCACGGCATCCTCTCGCTGCTGCTCTTCGCGGGCGCTTTTCTGCTGGATATCGAAGAACTGCTGAAGGAGCGTCTTGCTGTCTCCGTGCTTGCGGTTGTTGGAACGGTCATCTCGACGCTCGTGACTGCGGCGCTGCTCTTCTGGGCGCTTCCGCTGCTTGGAATTCGCCCGCCGTGGCTGCACTGCCTGCTCTTTGGTGCGCTGATCTCGCCGACGGACCCGATTGCTGTGCTCGAGATGCTGAAGCGTGTTGGCGTGCCGAAGAATATTCAGGCGCAGCTTGCGGGCGAGTCGTTGTTCAACGACGGCGTGGGAGCGGTGATCTTTCTCGCGCTGCTGGAGGCCTCGCGCGGCGCGGCCCCGACGCCCTCTCGCTTCTTCTTTCTTCTCCTGGTGGAGGCGGGCGGGGGACTGGCGCTGGGCGCTGCACTGGCATGGATCACCTCATACCTGATGCGCTGGACTGACGCCTACCAGGTGGAGATTCTGCTGACTCTCGCGCTTGCTACCGGCGGATACGCGCTGGCTGACTACTGGCATCTCTCCGCGCCGCTGGCTGCGGTGGCGGCGGGAATATCGCTGCGCCGCTTCAACATGGATCATGTTCATCGGATCGCGCACGATAGCATCGATGCGTTCTGGGAGGTGATCGACGAGGTCCAGAACGCGATCCTGTTCGTGCTGCTGGGTTTCGAGATTCTGGCGATTCCCTTTCAAAGGCTGCTGCTCAAGGCGGGGGCGACGGCAGTCGTAATTGTGTCGGTAGTCCGACTCGGCGTTGTCGCCCTGCTGATTACGTCGCTGCGTGCGGCGCGGCCGGGTTACGACAGCTCGATCCGAGTGCTGAGCTGGGGTGGGTTGCGCGGCGGTCTTTCACTGGCGCTGGCGCTCTCGGTGCCGCACGACGAGCAACGGACGTGGATTCTGGTGGCGACGTACTCGGTGGTGCTGTTCTCGATCATCGTGCAGGGCGGATCGATGGACCTGATCCTGAAGCGGCTGCTCCGGCAACCAGCGGCCGAAGCTTAGGCTCGATTTGCGCCTTCATGCTCTGGCCGTTAACATCGGGCTAGAGGGACCGAGTACATGGAAGCCACGACCATCGCCGCGCGCCGCACTGAAGACATCGCGCTGGATCTTTTGAAGTTCATCGCCGCGCAGACGCACCTTGGAGCAAAGGGCCCCGGTGCAACCGGTTTCGGCGTCGCGCCTTCGGCAAAGCCTGACGACCAGGTGACGCAGCTGCTGGAGTTGTACGCTCGCTGCCGCCAGGCAGTGGAATCTCCCGCCAAGTAAATGACCGCAACCGACCCACTCCGCGTCGCCGTCGTGGGAGCCGGAGCCTTCGGCCGCAATCACCTCCGCGTCTACAAGGAGCTTGAGCAGGCGGGCGAGGCGGTGCGTCTTGTCGGCGTCATCGACCGTGATTCGCGGGTGGCGGCTGAGGCGGCGACGAAGTTTGGTATTCCGGCGTTTGCCTCGATTGAGGCTTGCCTGGAGGCGACCGGGCTGGATGCTGCGTCGGTGTGCGTTCCAACGGTGCACCATAGCTCGGTGGCCGAGCATTTGATCGTCGCTGGTGTCGATGTTCTGGTGGAGAAGCCGATCGCTGCGAGCCTGGCGGATGCGGACCGCATTCTGATGCTGGCGCGCGAGTTCAGGCGAGTGGTGCAGGTGGGTCATCTTGAGCGCTTCAATCCGGCGGTGACGGCGGCTCGGCAGTTTCTGCACCAGCCGATGTTCTTTGAGTCGCACCGGCTGAGCATCTTTACTCCGCGGTCGCTGGATGTGGACGTTGTGCTGGACCTGATGATCCACGATCTGGACATTGTGCTTTCGCTCGTTGCTTCACCGGTGCGTGAGGTGCGGGCGGTGGGGCTGCCGGTGCTCTCGCCGAAGGTGGATATTGCGAACGTTCGCGTGGAGTTCGAGAACGGGTGCGTCGCGAACTTTACGGCCAGCCGCGTCTCGACGGAGCGGGTAAGGAAGCTGCGGTTCTTCCAGCCGCATCAGTATCTGTCGCTCGACTTTGCTCGGCAGGATCTGTTGATGATCGACGTCACGGCTGCGGCCGGGATGGATCCGGCGAAGCTGGCGGCGATGGCGGAGATGATGCAGCAGGCGGGCGAGCATCCCTCGGCGGGCCTGTCGTTGAACAAGGTGCAGGTTCCGCAGGGCGAGCCGCTGCGGCTGGAGATCGAGGCGTTTCTGGCGGCGGTGCGGGACCGGTCGACGCCGGTGGTGAGCGGCGAGGATGGGCGGGCGGCTCTGAAGCTGGCGCTTGAGATCAATGCTGCGATCCATGGGCATGCCCAGCGGGCAGGACTGCAGCTGTAGGCCCCCTCCCCCCACTTTTTACGCAAAGTCCTCCAAAATAAAAGCTTAGGTCTGGACCAACAGCAAAAAGTCCCAATTTGCGAGGTTATTTCCTGTAACGTGTTGATTTTTTGTTGGTTAGTTTATGAGACGAAAAGAAACCCCGGCGATGACCGGGGCTTTTTCGACTCTTGTTAAAGTATAGCGGGTTGATGGTAATTAATCGGCAACCTGGATGTCTCCTGGAATGTTAGACATGCGGCAAAGTGGGGCTTGACAGGATTTTCTGTGGAAATATTCTGGCGTGTACTCTGCGACTGCCTTACGTTCTCGCCAGGTTTTGCGCTTTACAACGGGTGAGCGAAGACGCTGCTCCTGTCGGTCACGTGTGCCTTTTATGTCCGGGCTAAAGCCCCGGACATACCTCAGAGGCGACGAAGTTCGAGCTTTTGCGCGTACAACACTCAAACCATAAAAGCAGCATGAAATGGGGCTGCGGATAGTCGATTTATGCCTTGAGTCTTTCCTTGTTGTGCTTTGCGGGCTGATACTCGCCTGGCACCATGCGAAATGTGATGGCGATCCGGTTCCATCCGTTGATGGTGATGATCGCGAGCGTCAGGTTGACCAACTCTTCCTCGGAGAAGCTCTTGCTGGCCTTTTCATAGACGGCGTCGGGGACGTGGTCCTGGCCGACCAGAGTGATTTTCTCTGTCAGCGCCAGGGCGGCGCGTTCGCGGTCGGTAAAGAACGGTGTCTCCTCCCATGCGGAGAGGGCGTAGATGCGCTGTTCGGTTTCGCCCTCGGCACGCGCATCCTTCGAGTGCATGTCGATGCAGTATGAGCATCCGTTGATCTGTGATGCACGAATTTTTACCAGTTCAATGAGAGCGGGTTCCAGCTTTGATTGTTTGCGAACAAACATCTCCATTCCAAGCATGGCCTGATATGCGGCTGGGGATACTTTCTGTGGTTCGAGTCTTGCTTGCATTGTTATCTCCTTGAAATCGATTCATGGTGCCCCAGGAATCGTTTGACTGCGGGCTCGGCTGAGCAGATTGTTTATTTGTGATCACGTTCAGTGAACCGGTGAGTGTTTTTTACGGGACAGCAATTCATCGACGCTGAATGGGAAACTATCGCAGCTTGCGAGAAGCAAGGCTCCTCCTATTCCAGTGACGACAGCGAAGTTCAGGGGCGCCTTGATTCCCAATGCGAGCGTCATTGACAAGCCGAACGTGAGTAGAAGAAGTCCGCTTAGCAGCGCGGCAGCGCGTGTGCGCCAGCCGATGATGAGAAGAAGGCCGAAGAGAATCTCAGCGCCGGTGGCGATGATTCCCAGCGCTGGGATCATTCCGGCCGGAAGATACCAGTTGAGGGTTTGGGTGTATTCCAGGAACCGTGAGAAGTTCCCCCACTCGACGTTCGGTTGCCCAAATGGTCCCCAGAGACCGAGCCGATCGGCTACGGCGGATAAGAAGCCGACACCGAGCCCAATTCTTAACAATAGAGTTGCGTAGCCTGCGAATTTCGAATCCTTCCGGGTAATCGTGTTCATATAGTTCCTCCTGAAGTGCGATTTTGCGAACAGAACCACTCGCAGTTGTTGGGTTACTTTGCCGGTATCACCAGCGGAGCGCCCTTTTTGTTGATCAGGAACACAAGAAACTTTGCCGGCTTTGTACTGCTCGCGTTACGACTAATAACGTGAATATCGCTGGGATCTTCATAAAAGGTCTGTCCGGGACCCAGTGTCACTTCTTTTTGCCCTCTCACCTGCATCACGACGTAGCCTTCCAACACGTAAACCGAGACCTGCGCATTGTGGCGGTGGATGGGGCTGGAAAAACCCGGCGGAAAGTCCACGGTGTACATCAGAACCTGCTCACCGAGGGATACTGCGAGATCTTTCGTTATGAGGGGCGTAATGGTTTCCTGCGCCGCCCTCGGCGGCGTGGCAGCCTTTTGCGCCAGCAACGCGTTGGTGGCGGTCAGGACGCTGGTTAAGAGAAATGCCAGCACCAACGGTAGCTTTGAGCCCGTCGTACGTCGTGCTTCCAGTCTTGTTTGCATTGGTTTATCTCCTTGAACCAACAATAGAGCTGATGTGGATTAGAGAAAAGATCCATAATGTACAAAGGGACTGGTCCACTTCCCCGGATTCGAGGGGTAGTTATTGTTACGCGATGTCTAAAGAAGAGACATTTCAGGATCTCTCACTCACTCCGCCCTCAGGCGAGCAGGACCTCTGGCGCTGGCTCTACACCGAACTGCGTGCCGCCATCCTCGACGGACGTTTGAAGCCTGGTGCTCGAATGCCCTCCACGCGAAGTCTCGGGAAGCAGTACTCACTCTCGCGCGGAACCGTGGTCGTAGCCTTTGACCAGCTGCAGGCCGAGGGATATACACGCACTGAAGTCGGGTCGGGAACCTATGTCGCTTCGGGTGTTCCGGAAGGCTTTGTGTCCACGACGCACAAACCTACAGTTCCTGCGCTTCCAGCGTCGAAGGCTGTGCTCTCCAAACGCGCGCAACAATTTCTGAGGGACGTGGAAGTCTTGCCTGTGTCTCGCTCCATCGGGAAAGCTTTTCGCGCATACGAGCCGGCCATCGATCTCTTTCCTGTAGATCTTTGGGCGCGCGTGGCTTCGCGGGTCCTGCGTCGAGCTCCGCGTTCGCTCTACGGGCATGGCAGTGCGGTAGGCTACCTACCGCTGCGCCGCGCCATTGCGGAGTATGTTGGCGGGTCACGCGGGGTACGCTGCTCTGCTGAACAGATCATCATCACTTCAGGCACGCAACAAGCTCTCGATCTCATTGGTCGCTTCCTGCTCTCTAGCGGCGATCAGGTATGGATGGAAGACCCGGGTTACTCGCGCGCTCTTCAGACATTCCGCGCTACCGGCGCGCGTATTGTTGCGGTGCCTGTCGACGCAGATGGGCTCATCGTGAAGGCAGGCCGCAAGCTGGCGCCCAAAGCGAAGCTTGTCTACGTGACGCCGGCGAATCAATTTCCGATGGGGGTCACCATGTCTGCGGATCGCCGCCTGGAGCTACTTCGATGGGCCGCCAGCGTGAACGCATGGATTGTCGAAGACGAATACGACGCGGAGTATCGCTACTCCGGCCGTCCTGTGGCGGCTTTGCAAACGCTCGACAGCTCCGGTTGCGTTATTTATGTTGGCACATTCACGAAGATGCTCTTCAATGCGTTGCGTCTCGGCTTCATTATTTTGCCGGAGCGGCTGGTAGAGGAGTTCGCGGCTGCCCGCAGCCTCGTCGATCTTCATCCGCCTACGCTCGATCAAGCTATTCTTGCGGAGTTCATCACCGAAGGCCATTTTGGGCATCATCTACGCCGCATGCGCCATACCTATGCGGAACGCATTGACGTTTTGAAGACTGCTGCTGACAAACATCTCGATGGAGTGCTCGATGTCGTGCACGCCGGGGCGGGCATCCGCACTCTCGGCTGGCTCAAGACATGGAAGTCTGACCGCGATGCTGCGCAACAAGCGCAGAAGCTGGGGCTAGAGGTGACTCCGCTGTCGCTGTTCACAACGAAGCATGAGCAGCCGCCAGCGCTCATGCTCGGCTTTGCAGGGTGCAATCCAGCAGAGTTGAGGCGGGGGATCTCTGTCATCGCAACTGCTTTACGTTCGCGGTAGGAGTGCCGTGTGTACGAATGCAAAAAAGTCGTATGAATGGAACACACGGTACATGAATCGGCCTAAAACCCGGAAGGGTTTCGCTTCTTTGGGGTGGTGTCTGCGTGTTGCCTGCGAATGTCCTCAGTGGTGCGGCTGTCGCGAACGATCGTGATCGTACAGATGTGGTTGTCGTAATCGAAGGTGCGATTCTGCACGGTGAAGAGAGAGCCATCCAGAAAGATGTCGTCGCCGGGCATCGGGACGAGAGTCGAGAAGTCCGAGGGAAGTTCAAGTATCCTCGCGGTCTCACGGTGGTCCTTGTAGCGAAGCTTGATCTTCATTGGCAAAGGCACCATTTGAGAGGGCGGGCTACTGACTTTAGATTTCAGCAGCGTTGTTGCCTTGCGGCATTACATGGGGAGTTTGGCGACAAGGCCGGTGTACTCGATCCGGAGTTCTGCTATCTCGATTTCCAGGAAGGACGTTTCTACAGGGCCGAGAATCTGTGTGCGTCCATCGATCATGAGAGTTCCGCACAATCTCGCCTGTAACGAATCGATCTGTGCGGTGATGGCTGCCAAGCGACCCTGGGGGTTGGAGCGAATGTGCTTCATAGGACCGAGTCTACGCGCAAATGACGGGCCGCGCCGCCGAGGCTGTTCCGGATCTGCTCGAGATCGAAGAGCCAGGGAAACAACACGGGCTCGCCGCGATGCAGGCGCGCTGTGATTTCACGCGCATTTCCGAGAGGCACGATTCTGCTGAGGTCTTCGATAAAGGTTCCCTTGTTGGTGGAGGACCACTTATGGGTCTGAATGCCATCGGTAGCAACAAACAGGACGTACTCCAGCTGTACTTTGTGCTCGCCGTTACTCAAAGGCCAAGGTATCGCGGTCAAGGAATATGTCGCGCACACGTTCTCTATCTCTCCAAGCGAGATCAGCACGGCTATCTGGAATTTTGTTTGGTTATTGTCACGCCCGGATGCAGGCGCACTTTTTCGACCTTGCCGGCCCTGCTCCGGAAAACTGCGGAGCGTTCATCCTGATCGATCGAAAAATATTCGGCTTCAATAAGCCGAACGACGTCGCCTTGAGGTTCGAGGCGAACTTCCCAGCGGCTCAGAATCATAGGCCCACAGACCTCGCGTTCAGATCCCTCCTTGCATGCGCGGAGGGCTAAGTCTTGCATAGCGTGCAATTGCGTTGAGTTGACTTCGCCATCAGGATTCGTGAGCGCAAGATGGCACGCCGGCTCTAATTACTTCGATGCGTTGTGCGCAATTTTGGTCAATAGGGACTGCACATTTTTACGCGACACGTCGAAGTTCGAGTGGAGGGGATTTGTCTGCAGTCCGGCGGTTTCGGTTGAACGAGACAGCTTAAGAGTTGAGGATAGATGGCGGGAGTTGAAGATGGAGACGCGGTTGCGACAGGATCCACGGGCGAAGGTTTTTGAGGCACGTCTTAAGACTCTTCTGCCGGAGGAGTATCGGGACTGTTATGAGGACGTGCAGCCTGTGTCGATGGGATCGGCCGGGTTGAAGTTTGCCCCCGATGGCCGGGTTGCGTGGAACGAGATGTGGGGTTCGTTTTGTGATCTGGCGATGGCTGGCGGACCACCTCATCGAGGCAGGTTGCTGGAACCAGCGTCCAAGAAGGAGATAGACGCCGAACCCGGACGCTATCGGCAGGTCGTCGATGAGATGTGCCGTGGGGTAGAGATGGTTACGGGACTGTTCGCCGAAGCGTCGTCGGCTGCTGGCTGGATTCATGTGGAGTGCCCCAGCACCACGATGGCGGGATGGCTGGTTCGAGCGATCAACATGGAGAATGTCTCCGGATACAGCGACGGTACGGGCCTCCTTCTTCCCGCAGGGCCGCGCTTCCGGCTGGAAAAGGAGATCAAGAATGTAGTCACGACGATGGCCAAGACCAGCCATTACTGGCTTGGACACACATCCAGCGAGCAGCACAGAGCCGTTGCGGATCTCTTCGAGATCATGGAGTCGGAGTCGCCATTCATTCAGGCGCCATCTTCGACTGGAGAGACACGAGATGCCATCTTCGAAGGCTTGCGCGACAAGATCGCGGATGAGATTCATTCGTCGACCGGTCTTGAGACAACAGGACGCGAATATTACGGATGGCTTGGCGTGAAGTGCAATGACATACGATCTGCTGTTCGGATGATGCGAGCGATGGTGGTGAGCAATGTCCTGTGCCGACGCGAAGGTGATTTCATCTACATCCCTGTAAACCCATCCGCGGACCCTTTGGGCAGCCGAATTGTTGGTCTGCTGACGCGTGCCTGGGAGGTCAACGGGTGAGCAAGGCTGTTTCGTTTAATCATTCAGATTAGATACGAAGGGTTCGCGGCGAAGCATCGTGACTAGAATGATCTGCACGATGCAGACGAGCGATGGCATGGGAGTGGAGCGAGATACAGGCGTCGCTGCGGGACTGCGGCGGCACCAGACGATTACGCTCTCGCTGCTTTTTCTGGCGGGGATTGTGAATTTTCTGGATCGCTCGTCGCTTTCGATTGCGAACACGACGGTGCGGGCGGAGATGCATCTGAATGCGACGCAGATGGGATGGCTGCTGTCGGCGTTCTCGTTTGCCTATGGACTGGCGCAGTTGCCGCTGATTGGATTGCTGGACCGTGTGGGAACTCGGCTGGTGCTGGGCGGTGGGCTGGTGGTGTGGTCTGCGGCGCAGATGATGACGGGATTTGTGGGGACGCTGCCGCAGTTTCTTGTGCTGAGGGTATTGCTGGGGGCGGGTGAGGCTCCGTTTTATCCGTCGGGGATACGGTCGGTGCGGGAGTGGTTCAGCACGGAGACGAGAGGGCGAGCGACGGCGGTGATGAGTTCGTCGCAGACGATCGGATTGTCGTTTGCTCCGCCGGCGCTGACGTGGATCATGCTGGCGATGGGCTGGCGCGGGATGTTTATCGTGCTGGGAGCGGCAGGGCTGGTTGTGGCCGCGGCATGGCTCGCGTTTCATCGTGCGCGGAAGGACACGGAGTTTGCAGAGCCGGAAGAGGCGCAGGCTGCGAACGAGGTTGGTGAGTCGGCGTGGAGAGTGCTGATTCGGCAGCGTGCGGTGTGGGGAATGATGCTGGGGTGGGGAGGCGTGAACTACACGGTGTGGCTGTACCTGGCGTGGCTGCCGGCTTATCTGCAGGAGCAGAGGCATCTGTCGCTGGCGAAGAGCGGATGGGTTGCGGCGCTGCCGTTTCTTGCGGGCGCGGTGGGGATGCTGACGAGCGGAGCGCTGAGCGACTGGCTGGCGAAGCGAGGGATTCCGCTGACGACGATTCATCGGCGCAATCTGATTGTTGGGATGGTGGCGTCGGCTGCGGGGACGTTCCTGGTGGCGCGTAGCGGGTCGACGGCGGAGGCCGTGGCGGGGATAAGCGCGGCGCTGTTCTTCATTCACTTTGGCGGGACTTCGGGATGGGGGTATGTACAGGCGATCAGTCCGCTGCGTTATGTGGCGTCGCTGGGGGCGCTGCAGAACTTCGCGAGCTTCATGATTGCGTCGGCGGCTCCGGTGGTGACGGGGTGGCTGCTGGACAGGACGCACTCGTTCACGATTGCGCTGGGCGTGTGCAGCGCGGTGACTCTGCTGGGCGCGCTGAGCTATGCGACGCTGGCGGCTCCGAGCGGGATGCGGATTGCGCAGAAGGCTTAGCGCGAAGGCTTTTCGCAGAGGGAACGGTCGGGCGAGCCTTCGGAGCTGAGGACGGGTTTGATGTCGAGGATCGGGGTTCCGTCGATGGCTTCGAGGGCGGCGAGGTGGAGGGTGAGACCGTCTTGCCCCATAGAGACGATGCGCGTGATGGTGACGCGGTGGAGGCCGATGGGGTTGGGGCGGTCGGGGGAGCGGGTGGCGAAGACTCCGGTGAGTGGGTTGCCGGGATCGGAGCGCGGGTGGACTCGGAGGGTTTCGCGGTCGGCCTCGTGGAGCCAGGTGAGGATCCAGACGTCTTGATTGGTGTGGAGGCCTTCTAGGCCTGGGCGTAGGCGGGGAGGATCTCGAGGGTGGCGGAGGGTGCGCCTTCGGCGGCCTGGCGCGGGGCGTTGGTGCGGTCGCGCAAGGTGGAGCGGATGTGGCCGATGGGCGTGAGGGTCATTGGCGTGATGACTCTTCGTGGGGCGTTGAGAAGCCCCACGATTCATCCTAGTTGTTCTTGGGTTGGGACAAGCTGAACCAGTTGCCGAAGGGGTCGCGGAAGATGGCTTCGATTCCGTAGAACTGGTCCTTGGGTTCGGAGAGGAACTCGACGCCCTTGGCCTTGAGCTCTTCGACGGTCTTGCGGCAGTCGGCGGTGCGGAAGGCTCCTGGGGAGAGCATGCCTTTGTTGAGGAGGGCGTTCATGGAGTCGAGATCTTTGGGAGCGAAGGGTTCGGGGGCGCCGCCTTTGAGGGCGACGAAGTTTTCGCCGCTGCCGGTCTTCATGAGGATGATCTCGAGGTCGGGCTGGCCCTTGGGTGAGACGGTGAGCCAGCGGAAGCCGTTGGGCATGGTGTGGTCGACGACGACGTCGAAGCCGAGCTTGTCGACGTAGAACTCGCGGGCGACGTCCTGATTGGTGACGTAGATGGTGGCGTGGGACATCTTCTGGATCATGGGTTGTTGCTCCTTGAAGACAAGGTATGGGAGGTGAGGTGCTTGGCGCTTCTTGGTTCTTGCGGTTTTGGGGAAGATCGTGGCAGGACTGGCAGTGGTGAATGCGGGGGTTCCTCGGCTGCGCGGCTTCGCCGCTCCGCTCGGAATGACACTTCTTTAGTGAGGCTTACTGGATGCCGCCGCGGAGGGTTAGGAAACAGGACGGGACGGGGATGATGCGCCAGGGGGCTGAGTAGCCGAAGATGCGGCGTGTCTCGCGCTGAAAGGCGGCGGGGCTGAGGCCGAAGTGGGTGCGGAACTTGGTGGAGAAGGAGCCGAGGCTCTCGTAGCCTACGTCGAAGCAGACTTCGGTGACGGTGCGTGAGGAGGCCAGGAGCTGGCGGGCGCGCTGGAGGCGCAAGCGGGTGAGGAAGTCGTGCGGGGTCTCGCCAAAGGTGGTGCGGAAGAGGCGGTGGAAGTGAAAGTCGGAGAGGCATGCCTCGCGGGCGGCCTGTTGGAGGAGGACGCGGGACTGGTATTCGGATGCGAGGAGATCGCGTGCGCGGCAGAGGCGGCGGAAGGTGTCGTCGTGGACGAGTTGGCCGAGCGGGGGCACGAAGGAATGGTAATACGGTGGGAAGGGATCGGTCAGCCGTGTAAGGGCGGCTGGTAGGCGAGTCTTGCGGCTCGTCTGGTGCGTCAGAAGTGCAGAGGGTCGAAGTAGTCTTTGCCTATGAAGATCATTGCTTTTGCCGCTGCGTTTATCTTTGCTTCTGTTTCCTACGCGCAGACAGCTCCGCAGACGCGACCGGAGGACAACGTGGCGCGGCCGGTGGATGCGGTTCGTGCGGAGGCTATACCGGCTAATCCGAGTCTGCCTACTGTTTGGATCATTGGAGATTCGACGGCGAAGAACAAGGAAGACCTGGGGTGGGGAGACCACTTCGCGCACTACGTGGATACTTCGCGGCTGAATGTCGTGAATCGTGCGCGGGCGGGTAGGAGCAGCCGGACCTTCATCAAAGAAGGAGCGTGGGACAGCGCGCTGGCGCAGATAAAGCCGGGGGACTTTGTGCTGATCCAGATGGGGCACAACGATGGCGGCGCGGTGGAGGCTGAGCCGAAGTCGCGTGGGACGTTGAAGGGTACGGGCGATGAGACGAAGACGCTGACGTGGCCCGATGGGACGACTGAGGTGGTGCATACGTACGGCTGGTATCTGCGCAAGTACATTGCGGACTCGCGGGCAAAGGGCGCGACGCCGATTCTGCTGACGCTGACGATCCGGAATATCTGGACGGCGGGAAAGATTGAGCGCGACATGGGCTATCGCGCGGAGATCTTTGCGGTGGGCGAGCAGACGAAGACGCCGGTGGCGGATATGTCGGAGATTGCGGCGAATGAGTTTGAGGCGATGGGGCAGGAGAAGACGGCGGGAGACTTCCCGATTGACCATACGCATACGAGTCCGACGGGTGCGGAGCTGAATGCTAAGGCGGTGGCAGATTCGCTAAAGGCGGCGAAGCTGGATGTGGCGAAGTACTTGAAGTGAGGCGGGCTAACTAAAGCGCGATGGAGTGAGGAGTGGTAGAGAAGCAGGTTTCTCCACTGCGACGCTCACGATAAAGCTGTGAGCATCTCCGGTCGAAATGACACTTCCTCAAGCACAGATTTCTTTGGATCGCTGACTACTTCAAGGTCTCGATGGCGATGCCCTCGGGGATCTTGAGTTCGAACTGGTCGTCGTCGAAGTGACCGTTGAGGGTGAGCTTGGTGATCGTGACCGTCAGGGAGTAGTGGTCGCGTGGGCGCTCGATGATGATCTTTGAGGGGTAGGGTGTGTTGGCGTAGTAGGTGTAGTTGCTGTAGTAGGCCTTCGTGATGACCTGGCCGTCCTTGTCGTAGATGTCCTGCTGGTAGGGGAGCAGGTCAGTGGAGTTGATGTGGATGACGCGGAGGGTGCGGGCCTGTGTGCCCTCGGGGTGCTTGAGGATCTGGAGGGCGTAGGCGGGCTCCTCGATGAGGTCCTGCTTCTTTTTGCCGGATTCGATGACACGGATGTCGGTGGTCATCGACATGATCTCGTCCTGCTCGGGCCCCTGGATGAACATGGAGTCGAAGAAGACGTCGGGGCGAAGGTTCTCGAGGCCGTTTTTGGACTGGGTGGTGACGGTGTTGGAGCCGACGATGGCGCGTTTGCGCGGAGGGATGTAGAGCTTGAAGTTCTTGCCGTCGGAGACCAGGTCGAGTGCCTGGGTGCGGACTACGGGGACGAGCAAGAGGACGCGCAGGAACTCAGGCTTGCGCATGAGGATGTAACCGGCGAAGGAGAGGGTCTGGACCTCTTTGCCCTGGAGGCCGCCGCCGGTGGTGGCGGAGATCTCGACGCCGGCGTTGAAGGTCTGCATGGCGTCGTAGCGAGTGGCAAGCTGCTTGGCCATGGTGTCGAGCGATGTGGTGATGATGACGTCGGCGACGCGGGTCTTGGGGACGATGCGGGTGTGTGTGAGGCATCCAGTGAGCGCAGGCAAGAGCCCGATTGCCGCCAACGCTAAGGGCTGTTTCATAGCTTCATTCGCACGAAGAGTTAGTATATCCGTCCCAAGGGGTATGTATCGGAGAATTAGATGTTTGGAGAGGCTGCGGAGGTTCGGGAAATTGCGGGCTTTGGTTGTCGCTAGCCGCACTGGTTTAGTGGTTTTGAGCTTTGCGGTAGGCCTCGACGTTCTGGTTGTGCTCCTTGAGGGAGGCAGCGAAGCGGCTGTGGCCCTGGGCGTCGGCGACGAAGAAGAGGTAGTCGGTCTGGGCGGGGTGGAGGGCGGCCTGGAAGGCGGCCATTCCGGCGTTGCAGATGGGGCCCGGGGGTAGACCGGTGTGGACGTAGGTGTTGTAGGGCGAGGGGTTCTTGAGGTCGGAGGCGTAGATGGTTCCACGCCAGCGATTGTCGAGTAAGGCAGCGTAGACGACGGTGGGGTCGGTGGCGAGGGGGATCGATCTTTGCGAGTCGGTTACGGAAGACCCCGGCGACGAGGGGGCGCTCGGCTCCTACTGCGACCTCTTTCTCGATGAGGGAGGCCATGATGACGGTGCGGCTGGCTTCGGGACCCTGCAGATTGAGCTGCTGGGCTGACCTGGCGGAAGCGTCGGACCATGGCGGCGAGGATGGTGCCAGCGGGAGTGTGGCGGGCGAAGTGGTAGGTGTCGGGGAAGAGGTAGCCCTCGAGGGAGACGGGCGGGTGTTCGGGGTTGCGTCCACTCGGCGATGAGCTCGGTGTGGCGGCGCTCGGCGGCGAGGAAGTCGTCGCGCTGGCCGAGGCCGGCGTCCTGAATGGCCTGGGCGATGTCGAAGATGTTGTAGCCCTCGGGGATGGTGATGCCGATGGTGTAGATGTCGCCCTTGACGATGCGGCGGTAGACCTCGGTCATGGGGACGGGATGGTCGAAGCGATACTCCCCGGCCTTGAGGGTGCCTTTTTCGGTGAGGCGAAGGGCCTGGAAGGCGTAGCGGTTGCGGATGACGCCGGCCTTTTCGAGCTGGGCGGCCATGTCGGCGGTGGGGGTGTGCGGGGCGATCTCGACGAAGGTCTCTTGCGAGGGGCCGAAGGGAGTGGTGACGAAGTACCAGGCGGCGCCGGCGGCGAGGAGGATGAGGAGAAGAAGGACGAGCGAGAAACTTCAAGGGGCCTCCGTACGACTCCTATATTAGCGGGGCTTAGACTGAAGGGGATGCAGGAAGAGCAGTTTCAGAACGAGGGAGATCCGGATGCCGGCCAGACCTTGCCGGGGGGTGGCGGTCCGGCGCGGGTGATGGGGTTTGATGTGGGAGACCGGCGGATTGGGGTGGCGGTTTCGGATCCGCTGGGGTATACGGCGCAGCCGGTGCTGACGATTCATCGGGGACGGCTGCGGGATGATCTGAAGTCGATCGGTCGGCTGCTGCGGCGGCACGGGGTGCAGGAGGCGGTGGTGGGGAATCCTCTCTATATGTCAGGCGACGTGAGTCCGCAGGCGTTGAAGGCACAGGCGTTTGCAGACGCGCTTAGGGCGGAGTTCGGGGTTACGGTTCACCTATGGGATGAGCGACTTACGACGACGCAGGCGCACCGGCATCTAGATGAGGCGGGCGGGCATGGGGGGCGGCAGGAGCGCAAGGGAATCATCGACCAGGTGGCGGCGGTGTTGATTCTACAGTCGTTTCTGGACGCGAGGAGCCGGGGCGGGGTGTGAGATGAACGGAATTCTGCTCGCCTGCATCGTATAATCGTATTTTCACTTCCAAGCACGAAGAAATCGGGCGCGGGAGGATACCCCTGTGGCTGAAGAGCCGCGGTGGAGCAATAGTTTAAGGAACTGGGAAGGCCCCAAATGCCAGAGCAGATCATGAAGCGGCTCCAGGAGGAGATCAAGCAGCTGGAGTACGAGCTGACGACCGAACTCCCGGCCGAGATTAAGAAGGCGGTCGCGCTGGGCGACCTGAGCGAGAACGCCGAGTACCACATGGCGAAGCAGCGCCAGGTGTTCGTAAACGCGCGCCTGGGCCAGCTGAAGAAGCGCATGGGCGAGCTGGCGCTGGTGAACCTGACGAACATTCCGCACGACAAGGTCGGCTTCGGCGCGACGGTGACGGTCTTCGACAGCTCGAAGGACGAGGAGCTGGTGTACAAGCTGGTGACGAGCGAGGAGTCGGACGTGACCAAGGGCTTGATCTCGACGACGTCGCCGATCGGCCGCGCGCTGCTGGGCAAGAAGATCGGCGACACGACGACGGTGGTGACTCCGAACGGCAAGCGCGAGCTGGAGATTCTGAAGCTGGTGACGATTCACGACACGGCGGAGTAAGTTTGCGGTGCGCACGGCTGTGAGGTCGTGACTAAGCAGCAGAGGACGAGATTGACCTGGACAAGCGCATTTGGAAGAGGCAGTGGATGGCTGCTGCAGAAGATCGTTAACGGTCTTGCGCTCTCCCGCATCTCTCCGAACACGCTGACGTTCATCGGGCTGATCATCAATATTGTTGCGGCGCTGTTCTTTGGGTTTGCGCGGGCGCCGCATGCGAACCGGATGTTCTTCTATGCCGGGCTGATCATCATCGGCGCGGGTGTCTTCGACATGGTGGACGGCCGGGTGGCGCGGGCGACGAACCAGGTTTCGGTGTTCGGGGCGTTCTTTGATTCGGTGATCGACCGCTACTCGGATGTGGCTATCTTCTTCGGGCTGCTGGTGTACTACGCGCGGGGCAACCGGCTGTTCTATGTGGGCCTGGTGGCGTTTGTGATGACGGCGTGCCTGATGGTGAGCTACACGCGGGCGCGGGCAGAGGCGCTGATCGGGACGTGCAAGGTCGGGTTCATGGAGCGGCCGGAGCGGATCGTATGCGTGATTCTGGGTGCGCTTTGCAACAAGTGGGGCGTGATGGCTGCGGCGCTGTGGGTGCTGGCGGTGATGTCGACCATTACGGTGATTCATCGCATACGGTACACGTACCTTGAGACGGAGCGGCGGAAGGCTCTTCCTGTTTCGTAGTCGGTTTGTACCTTGAAAATAATTTCACGTTAATCGCAATTGTTTGCGAGGGTGAGACGAATGGGTCATTCGCAGCACCGTCAAAGCCGTGTAGTATGACCTCAAACAAATTTGGCTGTTGGATTGCATGACTGTGCCGAAAGAGCGTTGATGTTGTCCGAACCGTGTTTGAGGTTCAAATTATTCCGGGTTGTACAGACATGATTCCCATCGCCCATTCAGATCTTCCGACTGTGTCCGCAACTTCAGACACGGAATCTATGAGATTGCAGATCGCCAACCGTCTGGGGCGACCGTTGCGGGAACGATGCAAGGATGAGTTCGCATCCTACTCTGGTCACCTATGATTGCAACTGCCAGCCCGCCGAGGGACCTATTAGACCGGCGCGAGATCTTTATCGCACCAGGCCCGAAGTGGAAGCATATCGAGGCGGAGCTGCTGCAAGCCGGTATTGCACTGCCGCTTTTCCAGCGACTTGCCTGGGTGGAGCTGAGTTCTCCGGAGCACTCGCGGCTGGTGGCTGTGCGGGACGAGTTTGGGCGGATACTCGGCGGCGTGGCCGTTCGCATCGATAAGAGCCGTGTGCTCTCGGGACATCGCTACATGCGGGTATCGCGATTGGGCGAAGGCCTGCCGCCTCAGTCATGGGAGCCGATTGTTGCTGCGCTGGCAAAACTGGGCCGTGAAGAGGCGAAGGTCCTGCGGTTGAGCGTCCGCGTATTTTCGCGCGAGCATGGCGCCGAGATTGGAGCCCTGCTGGAGCGGCATGGATTTCATCGCGAGCCTCATCCGACGGCCTACCGAAACACGCTGTCGATCGATCTGCGTCCGGAGCCGGAGATGATACTGGCCGGGCTGAACAAATCAGCGCGCAAGAACCTTCGCGATGCCGACAAGTCTTCGCTGTGCGTCAAGGTGATCACGGACTCGAAGTATGTCGAGCGCCTTAATGCGCTGGAGCTGATGGCGCTCCGGAGGACGCAGGGCACGTCCGGAACCCAGGACTGGCCCTCGGTGATGCGGCTGACACAGGACCATCCCGAGCTTTCCCGAATCGTGGGTCTTTTTCTTTCGGAAGATGAACAGAAGCCGGAGGAGATGGTGGGATTTGCCTGGGGCTGCATGAATGGAGTGAGCGGAGAGTATCGTGCGGGCGGCACGGCGCATGTTCCGAATCTGAAGGTCTCCATGAGCCACCGGCTGGTGCGAGATCTGATCCTGTGGTCGAAGCGCGAGGGTGCGCAGTGGTTCGATATGGGTGGAGTGACGGTGGGAGAGCCGGACTCGCATCCTCTGCATGGTGTGTCGGTATTCAAGCGGCACTTCACGCATCATCTGGAAGATATCGGTGAGGAATGGAGCATGGAGCCGCATCCTGCGCGGGCTAGATTCGTGCGCTGGCTGGGCGGCTACGTGCGTCGTTCAACGGACGCGATGCAGCGTGTGCGCAACGGCTGGCACTAGCTGCCGGAGTGCGACAGGATGCGTTGCAGCAGGTTGGACTTTGCCAGATCGACGACCTCGTCGCCACGTCCGCTGAGGACGGATTTCGCCGCCCAAAGAGAGAAGCCCTGCAGCCTGCGAGAAGGTGATGGATGGCGGGAGTGAGAGCTCCTGGCGGTTGACCATGACTTCAATGAGGGCAGGGCCGGGTGTATCGACGAAGGCCTCGCGGAGAGCGGCTTCGAGGTCGTTGGGTTGCTGAACGCGGACGCCGTGGAGACCCATGGCGCGTGCGATAGCGGAGAAGTCAGGATTGTCGAGTTCAGTGCCGTAGTTCACGATGCCAGCAGCTTTCATCTCAAGCTCGACGAAGGCGAGTGAGCCGTTGTTGAAGACGACGATCTTGATGGGGAGTTTGAGCTGGCGCAGAGTGATGAGGTCGCCCATCATCATGGTGAGTCCGCCATCTCCTGCGAGCGCGACTACCTGGCGAGTGCGATGCGAGGCCTGCGCTCCAATGGCCTGCGCGACGGCTGAGGCCATGGAGCCGTGAACGAATGAGCCGATCAGGCTGCGGCGTCCGTTCATGGAGAGGTAGCGTGCAGCCCAAACGGTAGGGGTTCCCACGTCGCAGGTAAAGACGGCGTCGTCATCGGCAATCTTGTCGATGAGGCGCGCCACGTATTGAGGATGGATGGGCGTTTTGTTCTCGTCGGGCTGGGCGAGTTCTTCGAGGTCTTCACGGACCTTTTTGTAGTCGTTGAGGTGCGTGTCGAGACGAGACTGTGCCGCCGGATCGGTTTTAGTCTTGAGCAGAGGCAGCAGAGCGGGAAGCGTGTGCCTGACGTCGCCGACGAGGCCGAGGTGCACGGTGGTGCGACGGCCGATCTGCTCGCCGCGTGAATCCAGCTGGATGATCTTCGCCTTTGGTGGAAAGAACTGCGTGTAAGGGAAGTCGGTGCCGAGCATCAGCAGCGTGTCGCAGCTCTCCATGGCGTGATAGCCGGAGCTGAAGCCGATGAGGCCGGTGAGCCCGACGTCGTAGGGGTTGTCGTACTCGATGTACTCCTTGCCGCGCAGGGCGTGGACGATAGGGGCCTTGAGCGCGGCGGCAGTGGCGATGAGGTCGGCGTGCGCACCCTTGCATCCGGCACCCGCGAGGATGGTGACCTTCTTCGCCTCGTTGAGGATCTGCGGCGGCGTTTCGCAGATCGGCATCATTGGGGCGGAAGACCGGATCAGGTGTGGGAATGGAGAGAATGGGCTTGTCGCTGGGCGCGTCGTGCAGGAAGATCTCGCCGGGGATGACGAGGACGGCGACGCAGGATTGTGTGATGGCGGTGCGCATGGCGATCTCAAGCAGGCGCGGAAACTGTGCGGGGATGCCGACCATCTCGCAGTAGCCACTGCACTCCTTGAAGAGATTCTGCGGATGCGTCTCCTGGAAGTATCCGGTGCCGATCTCCTGCGATGGGATGTGCGCGGCGATGGCGAGCACGGGGACGCGGCTGCGGTGACAGTCGAAGAGGCCGTTGATGAGGTGCAGATTGCCGGGGCCGCAGCTTCCGGCGCAGACGGCGAGCTTGCCGGTGAGGTGCGCTTCGGCTCCGGCGGCGAAGGCGGCGACCTCCTCGTTACGGACGTGCGCCCATTCGAGGCCGCCACCTTCTTTCGCTCCGTCTCTGCGGATGGCATCGGTGAAGCCGTTGAGCGAGTCGCCGGGGAGTCCGTAGACGCGTCTGACTCCGCTGTTCTTCAGGCTTTCAACGATGACGTCTGCGATTGTCTTTGCCATGCACGCTCTCCGGCTGGGTTTTCAGGATCGTTCTACGAGATGAATACCTTGAGATGAGGGAACACGCTCGAAGGGATGCTGTCGCTGCTTGAAGGTGTGATTCAAAAAAGCTCCTTTGGAGGGCGCGGAGCGGAACTCTTCGTACTCTTCAGGTGCGACGTTGTAGTAGCGGTAAGTTCCGCGTTTGCCACGGTAGACGATGGTGAGGGTGTGCTGTTCAGCGTTGTAGTTCATCGCAGCGATGACGCTCGAAGGCATGGCACAGCTCCCGTACACTCTAAGATGCAATGCAACAACGACCTGTTCTTCTGATTCACGGCGGCGCATGGGCGATGCCGGACGATGCGGTTGCCGCCCATGAGGCTGGAATTTCGAATGCCCTTGCTGCCGGCTACTCGCTGCTGGAGCGTGGTGCGAGTGCTGTCGATGCCGTTGAAGCTGCAGTTGCAGTGATGGAGGACGACGAGGCGTTCGATGCCGGGCGCGGCTCGTTCCTTACGCGCGATGGGCGCGTACAGCTGGATGCTCTGCTGATGAACGGGGCAAATCTGCGCACTGGGGGCGTGGCGTGCGTGGAGCGGCTGAAGAACCCGATCCATGCGGCGCGGCTGGTGCTGGACCACAGTCCGCATGTGTATTTTGTGGGGACGGGCGCGGAGCGGTTTGCGATGCAGCATGGCATGCCGCTGATCGACAATACGGAGCTGATTGTTCCGCGCGAGCGCGAGCGGCTGATGGCGTTTCAAAAGGCAGAGCTTGAGGGTGCGACGGATACGACGTTCTCCGGGCCACTGGACTCTCATGACACGGTGGGCGCGGTTGCACTGGATCAGCATGGGCATATCGCCGCGGGTACGAGCACGGGTGGGACGCTATCGAAGGCTCCGGGGCGCGTGGGTGATTCGTCGTTGATTGGCTGCGGTTGCTATGCGGACGATCACACGGCGGCGGTCTCGCTGACGGGGTGGGGCGAGCCGATTATGAAGCTGGTGCTGGGCAAGTGGGCGGTGGATCGCGTGGGTGTGGGCGCGCCTCCGGAGGTGGCTGCTCAGGCGGCGATCGATTATCTCTTTACGCGGCTGGGCGGTCACGGAGGCATTATTCTGCTGGATCGCCAGGGGCGTGTGGGGATAGCACATAACACGCCACGAATGGCGTGGGGGCTGAAGACTGCTGACAGCGTGCAGGTAGGAGTTACTCGCAACTGAGAGCGAGCTGCACAAGAAATCACTAAAATTGAAGGGTGATGCAGGCGCAGGAGTTGTTCAGTAGTGGAGGCGATGGTGGAGCGACGTTTCGCCGCCCGCTAACGCCGGAGGAGGCGGACAGGCTTCCTTATATTCACCGGTTGCTGTTGGGATATTTCGACCAGCCTACGCCGCGTGAGCCGTGGGATCCTCTGTCGCAGTTCATCTACTCGTTGCTCTCTCCTCGAACCAAGACGGAGACAACCTATGCGGTGGTGCGGCATCTGCGGTCGCGGTTCGGGACCTGGGAGAACCTGCGCGACGCTCCATTGAGTGAGATTGAAGATGCTCTGCGCGACATTACGTTTCCGGAGCAGAAGGCAGTGCAACTGAAGGCATCGCTGGAACAGATTACGGCGCGGTACGGAAGTCTGACGCTCGACTTTCTGGCGAAGTATCGAACAGACAAGATTCGAACGTGGCTGGAGCAGTTTCCCGGTGTGGGGCCGAAGACGAGTGCGGCGGTGGTGAATTTTTCGACGCTGCGCCGGCGGGCGCTGTGCGTCGACTCGCATCACCTGCGCGTGACGCAGCGGCTGGGACTCACTCCGCGTGCCGATGCGGCGACGACGGAGGAGCGGCTGATGCGGCTGGTTCCTGAGACGTGGACGGCGGAGATGCTGGACGAACATCATCAGCTAATCAAGCAGTTGGGGCAGACCATCTGCACGTTTGCAGAGCCGAAGTGCGGGGAGTGTCCGCTGCTGAAGATCTGTCCGTATGGCCAACGCCAGGTCGCGCCGAAGGACTAAGTTGTGGCAGACAGGGAGTTCGCAGAGACTCACTTGCAAAATGAATATTCATTCATGTAGAACTTCGCGTCGCTGAGTTTTATGGCGGCGCGGTAGCCAGTCGTCCGGGCGGCGCGTTGCTTGGAGTCGGTCTCATGATTATGTATTCGTTGCGGCGCTTCTCCCCGAAGTTCCTCGCCGCCTTTGTCGCAGTAATGCTTCTGTGTGTCGGGGCCGGAGTGGCCCAGACAGTGTCTACCGCTCAACTGAGCGGAGGGGTGCATGACCAGACGGGAGCGGTGGTGCCGGGTGCGAGCGTCGCGGTCTCCGACGCTTCGAAGGGTTTCAGTCGCAGCACGACGAGCGATGGCCAGGGCAACTATCAGTTTCTGCTGTTGCCTCCGGGAACGTACGTGGTGACGGCAACGTCGGCGGGATTTGCGAAGCTGACCTCGGGCAATGTTGTGCTGACGGTGGGCGAGCAGGCTCAGTTGCAGCTGACGCTTGCGGTCAGCGGAAGCGACACGATTAGCGTGACCTCGGGCGCGGAGTTGATCGAGACGCAGAGGAGCTCGCAGTCGACGACAGTGGACCAGGAGCGCATCAATAATCTGCCGATCAACGGGCGCAATTACATCAATTTCACGCTGACGAACTCGCAGATCGCGCGCGATGCTGCGCCTTCGATAGGGGCGATTCCGACGAGTGGGTTGAATTTCGGAGGCGTGCGGGCGAGGTCGAACTCGATCAACGTAGACGGTGCGGATGCGGGCGACTACACGTCTGGAGGCTCGCGCACGACGGTCTCGCAGGATGCAGTGCAGGAGTTCCAGATTGTCACCAACGGCTTTGCCGCGGAGTACGGGCGGGCTGCGGGCGGCGTGGTGAATATTGTTACCAAAACTGGCACAAATGCGACGCATGCCAGCGCGTATGGATTTTTGCGCAATCGCTACATCCAGGCAACGAACCCATTTTCGACGGTATATCAGCCGGCGTACACGCGGGTGCAGGCGGGCTTCACGGTTGGCGGCGCGATTGTGAAGGACAAGACGTTTTACTTCTTCTCGACGGAGATCACGCGGCGGCAGGAGTCGGGGTTCTCGACGATCGGGCGGAACAGCTTCGGGCTGTCGAGCATCGATGTGAGCAAGTTCTACGGCGCTCCTGCGGGTGCGCTGACGGTGCTGGGAACGGCGGCGCAGAAGGCTTTTCTGACAGCGGCTCCTGCGGCGACCCCTGGGATTCAGCAGTACGTCGCGCTTGTGGGGTCTAGTTCATCGCTGGCGACGACGGGGAGGAATCCGGCGTTTCTGCAGCCGACGATTGGAGTGAACCGGTTTGTGACGTCGGGGCAGGCGACTCCGGGATCGTACACGCCGCTGAATAACCTCATCGGCAACTTCCCAATTACGGAGAAGACCGAGGTTTACTCGCTGCGGCTCGATCACAAGCTCACTGACCGGCAGCAGCTGATGCTGCGCGGAAGCGTGAGCCCGAGCTACATCACGGGCATCCAGGAGAGCGCGGCGAACCAGAACCTGGGGGAGAACTCGTTCTCGCGCACGGCGTCGCAAAGTCTCCATGATTTCGCCATCGTTGGACAGCACACGTATGTGATCAGCGCGAACAAGGTGAACGAGATTCGGTTTCAGTATGCGCGGCATCCGGTTTTGTTCGCGCCGTCGACCTCGCCCGGAGGCTCTGGCGTGGCGGTGAATATTCCGGGGTTTGCGTACTTCGGCAAGACGCCGTTTTCGGTGGTCGACCGGATTGAGAACCAGAATCAACTGCAGGAGAACTTCACGTATACGCGCGGGAAGCACACATTCAAGACCGGCGTTGACCTGCGATACATTCCAATCAACTTCAAGCAGGGACAGCTGTACGGCGGTGGCGACTACACGTTTGCTGCGCTGAATGCGACGGATGTGTCACCCGCGCTTGCTGGGCTGCCGGGATTCTCGCCGATCCAGTCCTATGGACTGGGGATTCCGCAATCGTTTGTGCAGGGCATCGGACTGACTACGTATAAGTACAACCTGAAGGTGCTGGGCGCGTTTCTGGAAGACAGTTGGCGGATGACTCAGCGTGTGACGCTGAATGCGGGCGTTCGGTATGACGTTGAGGGATATCCAACGCAGACTGCTCTGAATGCGAATACGTATGCGGCGGAACGCGCGTATCAGGTTCGCGAAGGGATACGGCTGCGCGCCTCGAATGTTGCGCCGCGAGTAGGACTTGCATACGACCTTCGTGGCGACGGCAAGAGCGTGCTGCGGGCGAACTACGGCATCTTCTACGATCGCGCGCCGGGTAATCTGTCGGCGCAATCGGTGATCTTCAACTCGACGAGAGTTCCGCTGGTGATCGTTGCGGGGGGAGCGCCCTGTACGGCGGCGAGCACAGTAAGTCCGCTGAACCTGAATGCGACGAATGCGTTTCAGGGGTCGCTGACGAATGCGAACTGTCTTCCGGTGCCGAGCCTGAACTATCTTCCGGGCGAGCAGAGATTCGATCAGAACAACACGAACTCAATCTTCGTGAACCAGAACTACCTGACGAGCGGATTTCCGCTGGCGATTCTGCCTTCGGGCTTGCAGGCGGATTTGAACTACAAGACTCCGTATGTGCAGCAGATCTCGTTCGGGTTCGAGCAGGAGCTGGGGCACGATATGTCGCTGAACATCGCTTACAACTCGACCGGCGGGCGGCATCTGAACCGACCGATCAACGCGAACCCGGTGAATGCAGGACTGCTGGTGAACAACTGGCGTGCGGCTGTTGCCGCGGTGAGGGCGGGAACGGCATCTGTGCTGCCGGGAACCCCGCAGACTTCGGTTGCGGGACCAACTTCGAATCCGCTGACGGTGGCGACGGCGAGCGGAACGATTCCGTGCGGAGTCGGGCCGGGCGGGCCTTATGTTGCTCCTCCGCTGCTGAACTTCTTCCGGCGGTCGGGAGTAAACGTTTCACTGGCTCCGTTTCTGACCAGCCTTGGACTGGGACAGTGCGTCGCACTGGCAAACCAGATTGCCACGGCGAGCGGGCTCGGCGTTGGATTGCCGGTTCCGTTCGGCGACGTGAACCCGAACCGGACGAATGGAACCTCGAACTACAACGGGCTGAGTGTGAACTGGCGGAAGCGGTTCTCAGACAAGTACCAGTTCCTGGCGAGCTACACCTGGTCGCACGCGATCGACGATTCGACGGACGTGGTCTCGACGTCGGACTCGCCGCAGAACAACTTCAATCCGAATGCGGAGCGCAGCAACTCGACGTTCGATCAGAGGCATAGGTTTGTGCTTTCAGGCGTTTACAACTCGGGCAAGGTTGGAACGAGTGGTTTTGTCCATGCAGTATTTTCCGGAGTCATCGTCGCGCCGATCATTGAGCTCTCGGCAGGACGTCCGTTCAACATCCTGACTGGCACGGACACGAACTTCGACTTCAATCCGCTGACGGACCGGCCGAACGCGGTTGCTCCGGGAAGCGGGCCAACGAGCTGCGGGACTGCGCCGGTGGCGAGTAAGTATTCGCCCACGGGCGCGTTCAATCTGCCTTGTTACATCGATGTTCCGGCGGGTTCGCCGGCATCGGCTTACACGGGAAACCTAGGGCGCAATGTGGGGACAAAGCCTTATGTGGTGTTTACGGATCTGCGGATTGCGAAGTCGTTCATGTTCCGCGACAAGGTGTCGTTGCAGGTGATGGCGGACGGCTTCAACCTGATCAACAAGAACAACACGCTGGATGTGAATCTGCTTTATACAGCAGCGGGACAGGAGACGGCGGCAAGCGATCCGCGGCAGTTCCAGTTTGGGGCGCGACTGTCGTTTTAGGTCCTACGGATTTACGTGCGGATATTGTTTAGCAGGAGCACGGAAATACCATTTGGATGTGCATTTTCTTGCAGGTGACACAAATTCTGGCGCTCCGACGCGATTCGCTGACGCTGCTAAATCAATTTAGTGCTTTATTAAGCGCGATGTATTGTGAATTTAACGGATTGGCGATGGGATTGCACTTTGCAAAAATGCGCAAGAAAGCTCGCGACCTAATTTACAAGTTTCCCGTTTGGGACAGCACTGCCCCTCCGTCGCCTGAATTTGGAGGGGCAGTTTTTATTTGTCTTGAACGCGACGGCAATCGAGAGGACAAATCTTGTGGAAATCGCTGAGGATGAACTGCTTAGCCTTTGAGATACAGCTTTTTGAAGAGGAGCGCACAACTTCAGGAGATGTAACGGTTCTCCAACCATAGAGATGAAATACGGTCTTGCTGGTGTACTCAGGTCATGGTGTCTGGAAGCGCTGGCTGTTCTGGCGTTGATGGTGGGAACGGCTTCCGCGCGGGGGGACGTCGCGTTCCTGATGGAGGAGCCGTACGGCGGCTTCGGAAGCGTGAACCCGACCGGGCATGGCGCTCTGTACTTCGACCATATCTGTGCCGAATCGCCGGCGAAACTGCGGATGTGCCGGCCGGGTGAGATGGGCGCGGTGGTAAGCCGGTATCACAAGATCAAAGGGTATGACTGGATCGCGATCCCGCTGTTGCCTTATCTGTATGCGGTGGAGCGGAAGGAAGATGTTCCAGCGGTTGCTGATGTGGAGCTGCGCAATCAGCTGCGGGATGCATACCGGCGGCGGCACTTAATGAGTATTGCTCCTGATGTAGTTACAAAAATGGGAGTAAGCGAGATTCCGAAAGGCGACTGGTATCAGCTGGTGGGTTCGTCGTATGACAGGAAGATCTACGGCTTTCAGATTGAGACAACGCGAGAGGAAGATGAGCGGTTTATTGCACGGTATAACGACCACAAGAACATCAGCCACTTCAACCTGTTCTTCCATAACTGCGCGGACTTTTCGCGGGTGGCTCTGAACACGTATTTTCCCCATGCGATTCACCGGAACTATCTGGCCGACTTTGGACTGACGACGCCGAAGCAGGTGGCGAAGTCGCTGGCAGGCTACGCGAAAAAGAATCCGGAGACGCCGTTTACGGTGTTTGTGATTCCGCAGGTGCAGGGCTCGATTGCGCGCAGCCACAGGATTGATGGGATTGCGGAGTCGCTGGTGAAGTCGAAGAAGTACGTAGTCCCACTCGCGGTGTTCTATCCGGAGTTCACCGGCGTGGTTGGTGTGGCGTACCTGGTGCAGGGACGCTTCTCGGCGCCGAAGGATGCGGAGGAGCTGTTGTTGCCGGGAGAGAGTGCGCGAGTGGCGGTAGCGCGAAAGGCAGCGGAAGCGGAGACGGCAGGCGCGGGGAGTGCGGGAGAGGATATCTCGCGGGAGACAGAGGGACGGGGTTCGGATCTGCGATAGACCCCGACGGGAAAAGTCGGAGCGCGACGAAGCGAATTTTTGCGTGTGCAGGCGGCTTATCCAGATTTGCAAGCTCTCCAGGTCAGTAGATGCGCTTTCCGGTAATGCTGTACTTCGCGTCGGGAGGATCCTCTGACTCGATCACCTTCTCCTCCTCAGGTTTCTTCTCCTTCGCAGCTTTCGGCTCCGCAGGCCTCGTCATCTCTATAGGTTTCATCGTTTCGGCTGGCTCTGAAAGCTTCATCGACTCTGCAGGCCTCGTCCTCTCTGCAGGTTTCATCGTTTCGGCGGGCTTCATCACCTCTGAAAGCTTCATCGGCTCCTCAGGTCTAATCGCCTCTGAAAGCTTCAATGCCTCCGCAGGCTTCCTCGCCACTACAGGCTCCTCTGGGACCATCGCCCACGCGAAGCCGCGCGCCAGCCATAAAAAGAAGGAGGCGAAGAGGCACGCCGAAGCAAGGCCAGCGCAGAGGAATACTAACTGGCCTTGAGTGTTGGAGGCGGCAAAAAAACTGAGTAATAAGAAGGCGAAGGTTGCGATTGAGAAGCCGACCGCGAAGCGCTCAAGTCGCCGCGATAAAACACTCATGCGATTTCTCATTTAGTTCCTCCGTCGCTTGCCGAGATGAACTTCGCTGCCCATAGTTTGCACCTTCAGTCCAGGGCTTCCAAGTCTATCCCGATTCTTGGGAGGAGGGTTAGTGCGAATTGCCGGCTCGTAGATCTGTGAGGCGGAGGTTCGGCAGTCGCGGCAATTTGGAAGCTTCGCCGCCCCAGGGGCACCTATTGAGATGTGTTCTAGTTATCGCTGCAGAGAGGGATTGAGGCGAGATTCAGTTGACGCTCATGGTGGTGTCGACGTCGAGAATGAGTTGCGTGCCCTGGACGAGCATGGAGTGAATCTTGAGGTTGTTGAGGGTGATGGCGTAGCCGGTGGTCTCGGCGGAGCGCGTGAGAAGTTGGCGCATCAGGTCAGCAGCGTTCACCTTCATCTGCTGGGGGAGCTGGCGCTCGAGAAAGGGAGTCGAGGAGGAAGTTGAGCTCGGCGGAGTTGGAGAGACGGTCGATGCGGGCGTCGCGGAAGCCGATGGTCTCGCCTTGGGCGTCGGGGAGGACGGAGACATCGACATCGCGGGTGAGGGAGACGCCAACACAGGTTCCTGCGACGGAGGTGCCGAGCTTGGCGCGGGTGTGGATGCTGACGATGACGCGGTCGTCGTGGAAGGTGACGTGGGGCTTTTCGGCGTAGACGAAGCAGGCGGATTTGGCGTCGCCGCGCAGGTAGTAGCGCCCGTCGGGGGTATTGAAGAGCTGGGTGCGGAGGGTGCGCTCGAGGGCCTGGGCTGAGATGCCGACCTCGGTGGCGCGGGCGCTGGGGGTGAGGGTGCAGAGGACAAGGGTGCAGAGGAGCAGGGTGCGGCGCATTGCTTAAGAATAACGGGTGGATGAAATCGCGACAGGATCGTGACAGGAGTTTTACTTCGCAGGGAGCGAATGGCTGCGATGCTTCTACAGGTGTGTGTTGCGATGGCTGGGAAGGCGATGGAGCGGCTGGTTTTTCTGCCCTGGGTGGCTGTGTGTTTGTGCCTAGCTGCTGGTTGCGGGGGCATGTCTAAAGCAACGGACGCGCCGCCTATGCTGACGGCGGGGCAGGTGACGGCGACGAACAATCCGCAGGTGGCCCTGTATGCGATGACGCTGCCGATGGCGGGGAGCATGACCGTCGAGTTCGGCACTGACACGAACTATGGGCTTAAGACGTGGTCGCAGTCGACGGATACGACGGGCGGGAAGGTGAGCGTCTTCGTAGCAGGGATGCGGGCGAGCACGACGTATCACTTGAGGGGGGTGGTGAAGTTCGTGAACGGAACGACTGCGAACGATGTGGACCATGTATTCACGACGGGAGCGGTTCCGGCGAGTATGAAGTTGAACGTATCGACTACGACCGCGCCGGGGATGACTCCGCAAAGTGGCGTGGAGTTGTTGAATCCGCTGTCGGGGACTCCGACGGGCGTGGTGGTGACGGACCTTGCGGGAAACACGCTTTGGACGTATGCAAACACTAGCAGCGTGCCGCAGAACTATATCAATGGCGTGAAGATGCTGGCGAATGGCGATCTCCTAATGGCGATCGGGATGGGGATTCCGTTCAGCGCGGTGCCTGCGGAGACGGTGAACGAGATTCGCGAGGTGAACCTGGCGGGCGACACAGTCCGGAAGCTAACGGTGAGCGACCTGAATGCAGCGCTGGCGCTGGCGAGCTGTGCGGAGTGCCGGGTGACGGTGGCAACGTTTCACCACGATGTGGAGCCGCTGGCGAACGGGCATTGGCTGTTGCTGGCCTCAGCGGCGGTTCCACTTTCGAGTACGAGCACGCCTGCGCTGACGAACGCTGCGGCCGCGACAGTGCTGGGCGATGTGGTTGTAGATGTGGATGCGAATATGAAGCCGGTGTGGGTGTGGAGCGTGTTCAACCACCTGGGTCCGGACCGGCATCCGTTTGGGGCAACCGACTGGACGCATGGAAATGCTGTTGTCTATTCGAAGGATGACGGGAATCTGCTGGTGTCGCTACGGAACCAGAACTGGGTGTTGAAGGTGCGGTACATGGATGGGATGGGTGACGGGACGATTTTGTGGCGACTGGGAGCTGGAGGTGATCTCGCGCTGCAGGGCGGCAGCGAGCCTACGGACTGGATGTATGCGCAGCACTTCCCTGCCTTCTTCAGCGCGAATACCTCTGGGGTGTTTTCGCTGGGGGTGATGGACAATGGGAACAACCGGCCTCTGGCGGGGGGCGCGGTGTGCGGAGTGGCGGGGGCTGCGGGTTGCTATACGACGATTCCTGTGTGGCGGATCGACGAGACGGCGAAGACGGCTGCGTTTACGTTTCGGCAGGTGCTGCCGACGAATCAGTACAGCTTCTTTGGCGGCAACGTGCAGCAGCTGGCGAACGGTCACGTGGAGTATGACTTGTGCGGAGTAGGGTTGCCCGTGCCGAGCTCACAGGTCTTAGAGGTAACGCAGGATGCGAGCGCGCAGACGGTGTGGAGCATGCAGGTGACGGGAACTTATCTTTACCGTGCTTCGCGGATGGGGAGTATGTATCCCGGGGTGCAGTGGTGAATATGGGATGGCTTAGTCGATGACGGTGTAGAGCGGTGCGAATTCAGGGAGGCCGTACTGGCGGCCGGCGATCCAGCGAAGGACGTATACCTGGAGTGGATCGGTGATGGGGCCAAAGAGATTCGGCAAAACTTCAAGTAACAGGTGGTTGACTGTATTGGCGTAGTAGTCGATATCGAATTCAACCATGATCTGGTCGGGATCATCTGGCGAGACATCGTTGCTGTGGAATGTGATCTGTACGTTTGCCTCTCCGAACCGGTTCTCCTTCCATGATTCGGTAGCACCTGGATGAAAGAGCTGAGGATTCGGTTCCGGGGAAAAATTTCCTGCTGTACCGGCGTTTCTGACCTGAGTGCGGAGTTCGACATCGCACCAGGCAAAGAAACGATCTTGCGCAGGCGGGTGCGGACCGTCCCAGAGAAGACTTTTTAGGAAGGTGAGAGGGGTGGCATCTCCGTGCAGTTTGATCTGGCTGCATGCTTCAGCGACATTGAGCAGGCAGGCCAAGGTTCGGGATTCGCGATCAAGAAGGTTGTCATATCGAGCCGAGTTTTCAGCGGTGTCCGAGCCGAGAAAGGGGTAGAGTGCCCGGGCTGCAGGCCACTTCGCGTTGACGAAGCTGAATCCCGGGTCTTTCGCGATCAGCATGATGTCGAGAGGAACCGGGTCATCTCCAGTGAGATCGAATCCGGCATAACCCGCCTGCTGATAGCCCTTGGCGGAGACATTGATGACGAATCTGCTTGCCAGGCCGCCTTCTGAGTTGAGAGGGATATTGATGACGTTGTTGAAGTGGTCTTTATTCCAGACGATCTTTCCGTTGCCGTCCAGTACACGAACAAGAAAGTCGGCTGGAAGGGGAAACGGCTGACGTGTGCCATCGAAGATGCGGAGTTGCAATATACCCATGAGAGAAACCTCGTGCGGCGATATCCCGGGGTTCGATGAGCGTAGCACAAGTCTGGAGGGTAGTTTTGGGCTGACCTTGCGCGGGTACGCGATGTAGTCTTGTGCGGTGCGAAAGACGAAAGGACTGCGATGAAGTCGAGGAACATTACGCGCCGATCGCTGTTAAAGAATGCCGCGTTGGCGGCGGCGGGCTCGAGACTGGGTCGTATTGCGTTGGCGCAAGGTGGCGGCAACGAGGTGATGCCGGGGAAGTTCAAGCCAACTTGGGATTCGCTGAAGGCATGGAGCGCGCCGGAGTGGTTTCGCGATGCGAAGTTTGGCATATGGGCGCACTGGAGCGCGCAGTGTTTTCCGGAGCAGGGCGACTGGTATGCACGAAGGATGTACATGCAGGGCGACCCTTGCTACAACTTCCACGTAAAGACCTACGGCCACCCTACGAAGGTTGGGTTCAAAGAGATCGATCACATGTGGAAGGCGGAGCGGTGGGAGCCGGAGAAGCTGATCGATCTGTACGCAAAGACGGGCGCGAAGTACTTCATGGCCTTGGCGTGTCATCACGACAATCTTGATTGCTTCGATTCCACGCACCACAACTGGAACTCAGTAAAGGTGGGGCCGAAGAAAGACATCGTCGGCACATGGGAGAAGCTGGTTCGCGCACGGGGACTACGGTTTGGGGTGTCGAATCACTCGTCGCATGCGTGGCACTGGTTCCAGACGGCGTATGGGTACGATCTCGAGGGTCCGCTGGCCGGTCAACGATACGACGCCTACACGCTGACGAAGGGAGATGGCAAAGGTAAGTGGTGGGACGGCTTCGACCCGCAGGAGCTGTATACGGGACGGAACATCGTAATGCCCGATGGGATCAAGACGATTGCAGAGGCAAACGCTTGGCACAAGCAGAACGACGGCAAGTGGCTGGAGATGGTGCCGCCGACGAATCCCGAGTTTGTGCGGACATGGTATCTGCGCTGCAAGGAGTTGGTGGATAAGTACAAGCCGGACCTCCTGTACTTCGACGACGAGGAGTTGCCGCTTGGGCAGGCAGGGTTGGATATGACAGCCCACTTCTACAACGCGAGCGCAAAGTGGCATGGTGGCGACACTCAGGCCGTGGTTACGGCGAAGGAGTACTCGCCGGCGCACATGGGAGCGTCGTTGCTGGATATCGAACGCGGGCGGGCGCAGGGAATTCTGGAGGCGCCGTGGCAGACGGATACGTGCATCGGAGACTGGCACTACAAGCGGTCGCTGTACATGGAGCACAAATACAAGACCCCGAACTGGGTGGCGCAGGCGTTGGTGGATATCGTCAGCAAGAACGGCAACCTGATGCTGAACATTCCGGTTCGTGGTGATGGAACGATCGATGAGGACGAGTACAAGTTCCTCGATGAATTTGGCGCGTGGATGCGTGTGCACGGAGAGGGCATCTACGGGACGCGGCCGTTCAAAGTGTTCGGCGAGGGCGCTCCCGATGTGAGCGGATCGCACAACTTCAACGAGAACAAGGCGCGCGCGTTCGATGCGAGCGACATACGGTTTATGACGAAGGGCGAGACGCTGTACCTGTTCGCGCTTGGTTGGCCGGCAGATGGGAAGTTGAAGGTGAAGACGCTGGCGAAAGGGAACAGTGTTTATCCCAGGGCGATCGGTGCTGTGGAGATGCTGGGCGTTCAGGGAAGACTCAAGGCCGTGCAGAATGCAGACGCGCTGGAGATTGAGCTGCCGGCGAGACCTGTCAGGGCATCTGGATGCATTCGGATTTCGAGTACTAGCGTAATTGCGCGTTTTTACTTCGCAGGGCAGAGATCATCCAGCTGTTTTGCTGGGCTATTCAGCGACGGATAGCTCAGCTTGCGCGCTGTAAACTCCTGCTCCTGCAGGGTGCCGCCGTGTAAAAGCGGTTGGTTGGGATCGTGAGAGTAGGCGGGATCCTGCTGGGCCTGCGGCAGTGAGACGAAGGTGAAGCCGCGGTCGCGGTAGAGCTGAATCAGCGCTGGGAACATGCGCGCATCGAAGGCTCCGATATGGAGCAACAGAACGTAAGGGATATCGCGGCTGTAGAGCGTCTGAGAGGTTTGGCGGGCGATCTCGATGCCGCGTTCGGCGGCGGCAAGATACGACTTCTCAAGCGACGCAATGGCCGCCTGGTTGTGCTGCTCGGAGCAGCGGGCATAGGGATCGTTCCACATGTAGTCATCGAAGTTCATGCTGACCTGTGCGATGCGATAGCCGCGGGCGAAGAGGTAGTTGCGGATGGCGTGGCGCTTGTCGAGGGTGTCGCCCTCCCACAGGTAGGGATAGCGAAGCCACCGCCAGTCGGAGCCGGCTGCGACTGAGGAGAGAGTTGGCTCGTTCTTTTCAATGTCGCGTTCAAACGCGGCGACGGAAAGCTTATTGAGGCCTTTGTGGCTGTAGGTGTGATTTCCAAGCGGCTGTCCCGCGGCTCGCCATGCCGTAAGGACATCGATGAGAGCGGGATCGTCCTGCATGTCGACGGCGTTGATGAAGCCATAGACGGGAGGGAGATGCTCCCGCCGAATGGTCTCGAGAATGGACCTCGCGACCTGGAGACGACTTTCGCCAGGCGGAAGGTCGCCGTGTAATGGGAGATCGTCGAAGGTTACGGCAACCTGCTGAGCACCGAGAGGCGCAGCAACGAGAGAGCAACAAAGAAGCAGACGGCTGAACACTTTCATGTTGTCGAGATTGTCTCGGCGGCGGTGTCTTCGGACGGGTCCTGTGTCGTGAGCATTCCGAGACCGAGAATGCGGAAGATCTGATCGCGCAGGAGCACAGAGGTGTCGAATCGCGCCGGGGCGCGGACGATATAACGGACGATGAGTTCGACGCCGATCGGTGACGGGCGAACGACGACCGGCGGTGTAGAGCCAAACTCCTGTATCTCGTGGATGCGGCTGAGGCGATTCCATGCGGCCTCGGCCATGGCGGTATCGACGCGAGTCTCATCCTGAACCAGTCGGTGGATGAGCGCGACGGTCTCGGGAGAGGGCTCTTTGCCGGAGGGGACGAGGATGGACATCTGGTCCCACATGAACTGTTCAGAGGTGGAGAAGTTGAAGTACTTGTGCTCGAACGGAAATTTGTTCATGAAGACAGCCTGACGACCGGTGGGATGCCCCGCAGTCGCCCAGTTGCCGGTTTCGAGCAGCGTGGTTCGGAGAGTACTGATCTCGATCACCTCTCCCTGCGTGCCGTCGATCTCCACCCAGTCGCCCACGCGAATGCCCTTCTTTCCCATAAGACCAAACCAGCCGAAGACGGAGAGAAGGAAGTCGCGCAGCGCAATGGTAAGGCCTGCAGTGATGAAGCCTACCAGCGTCGTCGTCTGGGCAGGAATTCCGAAGATGATGACGAGGATCCTCACGACGACAACGATCTGTAGGACGAGCGCAAGGATGACGCGCGTATGTGCGAAGCGGTGACCACTGCGCGCCTCCCACTTCCTGATGAAGTGCTGGATGAGGCCACTGAGGACGAATATTCCCAGCAAGGCCATGACGATGGAAAGAAGATCGCCAACGATGTTGGTGGCAATCGTTTCGCGCTGCTTTGCTACAAACTTCTGCCAATTGCCGTAAACAGTTTGCAGCTGACCAAGATCGCGGATCCTCCGGTCGAGGTCGCTCTTGTCTTTCTGCTGATTGGAGCGGTTTTCGAGGTCGGCTATCTGTGTGGAGCGATCGTGGCGGGTGGTGACAGACGGCGTGGGTGAAACAGGTGGTGTTGTGACAACCTCGTCAGTTGTGTTGTCGAGTTCTTTGCGCTGCCGGGTAAGGGAGGCGAGTGTTTTCGCTATGTCCTGTTTAGCGCGGCCGAGGGATTTTTCGCGCTGAACCAGCGATCGGTAGATACGCGCCTTGCCGACCAGCGTGCCGAGTGCCTTGGGGTTTTCGAGTTCGCTGGTAGCGGTGTTATTGGGCAGCGAGGCGGCCTGTGCCTCGATGGTGCGATGTTGGTCGAAGGCACGCTGCAGTTCGCTCTGCTTGTTACCGCCGAGTCTCGCAAGGTCGAGCTGGGCGTTGTCCAGTTCGTCGTTATCGAGCGCGAGCTGTGCTTGTGCAAGACGCAGCCTCTGTCCGTTGACATCGACAGCGTTTGGGTCTGTTGGAGTTTCCAGATTCGCAGGAACTGCGCTCTGCAGAGACGCGATATTGAACTCGTCGGACCTGATGGCTTTCTTGAGATCGTCGATGCGCTTTGCGGCTTCGAGCGCTTCTCCGGAGAGGTTCTGACGGTCGATTCCGGCGTGACGGATAGCGGTGGCGAAGCTTTGATCGAGTTCGTGGTCGGCATCGCGCAGGGCGGCGATGGCGAATTGTTGCTCCTGCGGCGTGGCGGCGAGTGCAGCTAGAATTCGGGCCTGGGCGTAGCGGGATTGATCGACCTCGGTGTTGCTCCCGGGAAGAGGCGCGGAACCTGAGAACTGAGACAGCGAGGTCTGGGTGCGGACGACTTGCAGCGCGAAGAGGATGACCACCACGAGGCCCATGAGCCACATGACGATTCTGGTGCGAAGCCGAACCTGCTGGAAGAGGAAAGAGCTCACTGGCTTTGGGGACCCCTCGCGTCACTCTCTATCGTATGACGAATGGAGCGCCACTCCTGAGGTTCAGGAGGATCTTGCCTGGTCGAGCCAGTGTTCCATCTGCTGGTGACCTACGAGGCCGGCCTGCTGCGAGACGAGCTTGCCGGAGTTGAAGACGGCGAAGTTGGGGATGCCGCGCACGTTGTAGCGGGCCGAGAGGTCGTGGTTCTTCTCGGTGTCGACCTTGAGGACGAGGGCACGTCCGCTAGTGTTCGCGGCGGTTTGCGCAACCTCGGGTGCGGCACGGCGACAGGGACCGCACCATTCGGCCCAGAAATCTACAAGCACGGGGACGGTGGCGTTCTGGATGATCTCGTCGAAGAGAGCTGTGTCCGCAGGTATGGGCTCACTGATAGCCGCCAGCTCGTTTTTGCAGTTGCCGCAACGGCCGGTGTCGGCGAGGTGGTTAGCGGGAATGCGGTTCTTCTGCTGACAATGCGGGCAGGTTCGAATGAGGGGCATCGTGTTCAGCTCCGGATTGATTGGATGCGATTTCGGGATCGCAGGACTTAGAGGGTGCCTACTGTTCCTCCCCAGTCGCGAGGGTCGATGTCGGCGATGGATTGCGAGAAGGTCCAGGTTCGGCCGGTGGGGTCGGAGGCTGTGTACTGTCGTTCGCCGTAAGGATAGTCGTGCGGCGGTCGAAAGATGCGCGCACCGTGCGCGGCGGCGGCGGCGTGATGGGCGTCGACGTTGGGTACCCGAATGAGCAGTGAGTGTGCGAGCGGAGTGACGGCGCCGGCGTTGGGATGCTGCATCAGGATAATGGCTCCGCCGTCGCCGACGTTGAGCTGGGCGCGGTGGTCTCCGATGCGAATGCGAAGGGTAAAACCGAAGGCAGTGGTGAGCCAGTGGATGGCCTGGGCGAGATCGGGATAGGCGAGCTCAGGGATGACAGTAGAGACAGGCATGGAACGGTTGGCAAGCATTCGTGCAGCCTCCGTCTTGTTGTTCTTGACCGCAGACATCATAACGGCAAGCGAAAGGTTTTGTGCGGGAAGTTACACCGTATGACGACCGAAATCGCGCCACGCTCTCGTCTGCACGGCAACCGGACAATTCAAAACTCAATACCGCGTTGTGCGAGGATGCCCTTCTGATACGCGTGCTTGACTTCGCGCATCTCGGTGACGGTGTCGGCGAGTTCAACGAGCGTGGGGTGGGCGTTGCGTCCTGTGAGGAGGACATGCACCATCTCGGGCCGCTGGCGCAGAACATCCGCGACCTTCTCGGGGTCGAGCATCTTGTACCCGATGGCGTAGTTAATCTCATCGAGCACCACGAGGTCCCAATCGCCGGAGAGGATCGCGGCTGCGGCGTCGTTCCAGGCATCTTCGACCATGCGGAGGTCTTCCGGATCGGTCTCTGCGCCACCAACCTTGACGAAGCCACGCCCCATCTGCCGGATCACGATGGCCGGGTCCTCGGCGGTTCCAAGCGCAGCGCCGAGGGCAGCGATCGCATCGAGCTCGCCGTAGTGCCACGAGCCCTTGAGGAACTGGAGAATGAGCACACGCATACCATTGCCCGCAGCTCGAATCGCAGTGCCGAGCGCAGCGGTGGTTTTGCCTTTACCGGGCCCGGTGTTGATGACGACGAGTCCGCGACGCGAGGTTTCGGTCATGAGGACAGCATAAGGGACAACGCTTCAGTGGCCTGAATGATACGGATGCCCGGCGAGGATCGTGAACGCTCGGTACACCTGCTCCGCAAGGACAACACGTGCCAGCTGATGCGGGAGTGTGATCCGCCCCAGCGAGAGCAGCAAATCGGCACGTTGGCGGGCTGCGTCGGACCAACCGTCCGCCGGGCCGATGGCCAGGACCAGCCGCTGGACGCCGTCATCGCGTAAACGTCCAACTCGTTCTGCCAGTTCCTCGGAGGAGAGTTGCTTACCCCGGCTGTCGAGCAGGATGGCATGGGCCGGCGCACGACCGGGTTGGCGCGCAAGCCACTCCAGCAAAGCGGCCTCGGTCTCGAAGATCTTCGACTCGCAAGGGGCATAGCGGGCGATGCGTTCTGAGTAGTCGGCAATGAGCTGTGCAGACGGATCTGAACGCGGGAGACCCCGCCGAGCCTGGATTGACGCCAAAGCTATGTTCACCGCGGCTTACCGAATAATTCCATTTTCTGTAGCTTAGTGAAGATTAACGGAGATTCAAGAGGCCGTTCTGCGATTTTTATACGGAGAAATGGCCCGATTTCCTTTGGCTAATGAATTGCTTATATGTCAGCTGCACACTTAGTCACAATCGGGCGTGATTTCATCTCAGGTTTTGGTGGTTCGTCACCAGAGGAGATTGAGGAATTATGATTTATCGTTCTTGCCGAATAGCCGCTATTTTTCTTGCCGTACTTCTCTGCCTTTCCGGTCGCCTTCAGGCACAGGCGACAGCGACAGTCACCGGAGTCGTGACTGACCCAAGCGAGTCGGTCTTGGTAGACGCTAACGTTACGCTAACGAATTCTTCCACCGGCACGCAGTACACGGCGAAGACCAACTCCGCGGGTTCCTACCGCCTGACGAATCTGCCTCCCGGTCCTGGCTACACTCTGACGATCTCCCATACTGGCTTCAACAGCTACAAGGTTGAGAACGTCTACGTGAACGTCGCGAATGTCACGACGAGAAATGCAACTCTCAACCCTGGCGAGAACGTTGAGATCTCGGTGAGCGCCGCGGGCCAGGGCGTCACGCTCAACACCGAAGACGCGACCATCGGAAACAACGTTCAGGTAGAGAAGCTGAATGAGTTGCCCGTACAGAATCGGCTTAGCCCGTGCTGTTCTGTTTACTCTCCAGCCTGGTATCACGGTGACGGGCGCGACTACGGGAGCACGCACCGACCAGAATTACGTCACCGTCGACGGTCTGGATGTGAACGATCTGGCCACCGGAAAGTTCGGCGGCATTACAGCTACCGCCCCAGTAGATTCGGTTCAGGAATTTCGCGGCACGGTGGCGGGCTTCACCGCTGTAACCGGCGCTGGCGGCGGCGGGCAATTCCAACTGGTAACCAAGAGCGGTACCAACCAGTGGCATGGTCAGGCGAACATCTATCATCGCGACAACTCGACTACGGCCAACGACTGGTTCAACAATCTTGCCAGGAATCCGCGCTCCCAAGCTGGTGCAGAACCAGTTCGGCGGAAGCATCGGCGGTCCGATCAAGCACGACAAGGCCTTCTTCTTCTTCGATTACACCGCCTCGCGCATCGCTCAGCCAGACTGCGGTTCTGCGGATAGTGCCGCTTCCGTCCTATCACGCGGGCAACGTCTCCTACATCAACAACAATCCTGGTTGCACCGTCGACGAGCCGGCAGAACACAACGCCGGGCTGCATCAGCCAGTTGACGCCAGCGCAGGTAAGGGCGATGGATCCGGCAGGCGTCGGCGAAAGCCCCGCGCTGTTCAATCTGCTCAAGCCGATATCCGGCGGTCAACGATGTCACAGCAGGAGACGGTGTCAACTCCGGAGGGTTCCGTTTCAACGCTCCCAACGCCAACCTATCACGAACTGCCTACGTTGGCAGGGTTGACTACAACCTGACCAGCAAGATCCGCGCTGTGGGGCCGGGGAACGGTCACGCGATTGAATCAGATAAACAGCGACGCACCAGTTTCCGGGTGACCCGCCATGCAGCGCAGCTTGTCGACCGCAGCTACGCCTATGTAGGCGCCGTGGATTGGGAGATCAGCGCGAATAAGTTCAACCAATTCAGCTACGGTTCTACCGGTGCAGGATTACAACTTCCCGCGGCCGAGCAACCGCTCGGCGTAAACCAAGTCAACTTTAGCTACGGGAACCACGGCCACGACCCCCTTTTCGACAGCGCCTTATTCAACCCCGTCGAATGCGCAGTCCCGACACGTTCCGATCCCGCATGATTCAGGACAACTTTACATGGACAATGGGGCGTCACTCCGTTACCTTTGGTGGAACGTTCAAGTGGATCAATGCGAACAGTCGCACGCGATGGACTACAACAGCTACGCGGTGGGTCTCGGCGGCGATTTACCGGGTTTGAATACGGCGCTCCGGCCTGCGAACATGCTTCGACTCCAACCAACGCCAGGTCAGGGTATGACAGCGCATTCTTTGCCTTGGCACTGGGCAGAGTCGGTGCAATCGTCGGTTCCAATTTCAACTACGACAACCAGTGGAGCGGCTCTCCCGCTATCCACGGGTTCAATTCGCAACTACCGGTACTATCAGACGCAGGTATATGGGTCAGATACATGGAAGGTCACGCCTCATCTGACTCTCACGTATGGGCTCAACTATCAGTATTTTTCTGTTCCCTATGAGAAGAACGGTCTCGAGACGGCCCAAACGTCCCTGGTGTTCGACAACTTTATTGCGACTCGCGTCGCACAGAGCGCGGCCGGGGCAACATGCCCCGAGTGCGCTTCCCTTTCCTAACTTACGTCTCTGGGTGGACCGAAGAACAACGGGCCTGGGCTTTACAACCCGGACCGCAAAAACTTTGCTCCCAAGTTCGCCTTCGCCTGGAATCCGAGCTTCGATTCGGCTACGGTGTTCAACGGCGGAGTCGGCACTGGTCTATGACCGCACTATCGTCAATGCAGTTCAGTATCAGCAGGACCAATACTCCTATCTCTTCTTCCAGCCTGCAGATCGAAACTTTGGCACCTCCAGTGATCCCGGCGGGTTCTTTGAGAACGAATGCGCGGTATGATGCTCCGCCCGCGGCTCTCGCTCCTGCGACTCCAAAGCCGCCATATACCCCCTACGTCAAACGCGGCGGGCAATCCTGTTGGCTTGCCGCAGAGCCAGTTCAACGAGATGATCGATCCGCAACCTGAAGACGCCCTACTCAATTCTGGCGAACTTCGGAATGCAACATCAGTTTCCAGGGATCGATGCTTCTGAAGGTGAGCTGGGTGGGCCGTTATGGCCGCCGTCTGCTCGCCCAGGCCGATGCCAATCAGCTGATCGATTTCCCGATGCGAAAGTCTCGGGCAGACGATGGGCGACTGCCATGGGTAACCTGACCCAGCAACTCCGTGCAGGTGCCAATCCCACGAATGTTCCCGCGCAGCCCTGGTTCGAGAACCTGCTTCCCGCAAATCTTGGTGTCAGAAACGGTTACCCGAATACGACTTCTCTGGTCGCGGATAACCTCGGTTCCATCATCGCCATCGGAGACTTTGCTGATACTATCCAGGCGCTGTCGTCAGGCTTTGGACTGCCATACAACGTCGGAATGGCATCGCAATTTGCCAACAACACGTCATTCACCAGCAAGGGTTTTTCAAGCTACAACGGTCTTGCTGGTTTCGCTGCAGAAGAACACTACCCACGGGCTGACCTTCGACGTCAACTACACCTGGGCGCATTCTCTCGATAACACTTCTCTTATCGGGAACGCTCAAGCGATTGGTGGATACGGCTACATCTGCGATGTGCTGCGTCCCCGGCTGTGCCGTGCCAACTCGGACTTCGACGTAACCCACTACGTCACTGGCTATGCCGTGTACTCGTTGCCGTTCGGCCGCGGTCGAACCTTCGGTGGCAACATCCCGTGGGCTCTTGATGAGATGATTGGTGGATGGGATCTGAGCAACATCTTCAGCTGGCACACTGGAAATGCCTGGTCGACCGTATCGAGCGCTTTGTAGCCAGCTACTCCAACAATGCCCCGCAATCTTCGTCGGCAACCCTGCCGACATTCAACGTAAGGTGCACAAGACGACCGGGTGGCACATTGAGCTTGTTTGCCGATCCAACCCGGGCGCAAATGCATTTGTCGGTCCCATCGGCTTCCAGATTGGACCGCGTAATTCCCTGCGCGGACCGCAATACTTCAACCTGGATACAGGGCTGTCGAAGAGATTCACCGTCGTGCCGGACTGGGGACTGAAGGTCCAGCTCCGCGGCGATGCCTTCAACATCCTGAATCATCCCAACTTCGCCGCGCCTGGCAATAACAGCTTTACGATGACATCACACAGCCTAGCAACTTTGGACAGTTGACGTCGATGGTTAACTTCAACCGGAGGGGCAGGTACAAGCGCTCGCGTGCTGCAGATCTCTGCTCGCGTCGAGTTCTAAATCCTGCTCCAAATAACAATGGCCGTCACACAAGCTGTGACGGCCATTCATTTTAAATCGACGCGGCTTGTTCCGAAGGGTTTCTAAAAGATCGCTTAGCCTCTCTTTGCGGAGGGCTTCGCTTTCTTTGGAGAAGCCTTGGATGTCTTCCCTGCAGAAGGTTTGACCGCCTTCTTCGTGGGCGATTTCTTCACCGCCTTCTTCGCTGCTGTCTTCTTCGCGACGGCCTTTGCAGGTACCTTCTTCTTCGGAGTGGACCGGGCCGCCGCGACCTTTGCCTTAAGCTCGGCATTCAACTCTTCAACACTCAGACTCGTGGCCGACTTGCGCAGGCGCTCGAGCCCGTAAAAGGCGCGCTTCTCCGGCGAGAAGACGTGGACGATGAAGTCGACGTAGTCCATCAGGATCCACTCCGCCTGGCGCCTGCCTTCGACGGAGTTTGGGTAGGTCCCGAACTCGCGCTTCAAGCGCAGCTCAATCTCGTCGGAGATGGCGAGGTTCTGGCGGTCGTTGGTTCCGTTGCAGATCAGGAAGTAGTCGGTGAGTCCGCTCTCGGAGGGATCGAGTGCGAGGATGCGGATGTCTTCAGCCTTCTTATCTTCAGCGGCCGCGGCTGCGGCGAGCAGGAGCTTATTGCTTTCGGGCTGGTTGCTTACGTTCGAGGCCATGCGTCTCCTTGGAGCTTCCATGGTAGCCGGTTGCCGTTGCGGAAGCCAGCATAGCCGGGTCGGATGCTGTTTGCCAAAGCAGGGTTGGCGTTGCGGCCGAGGTCAGCCTTTTCCTTCGGCTGTGTTTCTCTCGGCATACTAGCGGAAACGTTAGCGATAGAGTCCATGGGAACGGATGTAGGAAGCCACAGCCTCAGGCAAAAGGTCGCCGCAGTCGTCTCCGGCCGCCATGCGCTCTCGCAGCATGGTCGCCGAAATGTCCTCATACACCGTCTCAAGCAGATGAACGCGCCTTCGCTCAGCCTCCGTCAGGTTCAAGCCGGAGAGGTTATCCAGCGGATAACCGGGCCGGCTGGCAACGATCCACTCGGCCAGCGCCAGCAGCTTCTCCGGTTCGCGCCAGTGACGCAGGCTAAGGAAGCTGTCCGCGCCGACGAGGTTATACAACGTCGCGTTCGGCATCAGGCCGGCGAGTTCGGCCAGCGTGTCGACCGTGTAGTTCGGGCTCCCGTCGGCTCGCGGAGCATCGATAGTGGAAGCGACAAAGCGCGGGTCCGCCTTGCAGGCAAGCCCCACCATCGCCAGCCTATCTGCGAACGGCGACGAGACACTACCAGCCTTCAGAGGCTGCTGACCCGTCGGCGCAAAGAACACACGGTCGAGCGCGAAGGCATCCGCCGCCGCAGTTGCGATGCCAAGGTGGCCGCGGTGAGGGGGATCGAAGGTGCCTCCGAAAAGGGCTACGCGCATGGCATTCAACGCTACGACGCTACCATAGCAGCCACACCGCCTTTACCAGATACGGATGACCAGCCCCGTCGACAGGATCTTCGCATTCACGTTCTGCCCCGAGACAGCGCTGTACGCAAAGTCGACTACTCGCCAGTCGAGCTTCGGAAAGAAGGTGAAATCCAGGCCGCCGACGATCTGGTAGTTGAAGTGCGTCGTCGAACCCGTGCCGTTGCCGCTGTTGTAGTTCGCAACGCCGACCAGGCCTTCCACGTATGGGCGCAGAGGAATGACTGGCAGCTTGAAGGCGACGCGAGGACCTGCAGCGCCGGTGTAAAAGTTGAACCCGTTCCGGCTAATGAGAGAGCCGCGAAGGTCTCCGCCAATGTTTACCGTGCTGGCGAGATATCCGGACTGTTTGTAGATTCCGAACATAGGCCCGTAGGCCCAGTCAGTGGTGCCGCCTCTTGTGGAGGCTCCGCTGTAACCTCCGTAAATCGCAAGCTGGGCATGCAAGGGTTCCGCAGCGACGGTAATGAGAAGGGCGACGACGAAGAGAAGCAGTGTACGAAGATGATTCATTAGGGGAGGGCCTCTTGCCCTTAAGGGTATCTCACCTGTGACTTAGCCAAAGTCGGGTAAAACTGTACGGGATACGATACGTCAATTGAGTGACAGGTTGTGCGGAACCAACTGACATCTGTTCATTTCCGGACGCCGAATCGCAAATGCGAACACGGCCAGACAGAAAATGGGCTTCTAACATACTGAAATCAGGCTGCAGAAGATGGAAATTGAGGTGCTCTTTAAAACAAATCACCTGCGAGGTTGAGTGTGCAGAACATACTGAACGATCTTCGCTACGCCCTGCGCCAACTGCGCCGCGCTCCCATCTTTACTTTGACGGCGGTCCTGACCCTCGCGCTCGGCGTCGGCGCGAACACGGCAGTCTTTTCGCTTCTCGATCAGGCTCTGCTGCGTGCCTTGCCCGTGCGCGAGCCGCAACAGCTGGTTTATCTGCAGGGAACCGGCGATGCGTGGCAGGGGCACAGCAGCAGCCACGGCGGCGGGGTGGCATCGTACTTCTCGTACCCGATGTATCTCGATCTGCGGGACAAAGACGAGGCCTTCGAGGCTCTAGTCGGCACCACCAAGGCAACGGTGGATCTCACCCGCAACGGCACCTCGGAGCTTGCCGAGGCCGAACTGGTCACCGGGAATTACTTCACCACGCTGGGAGTCCGTCCGGCGATGGGAAGGGTCTTCACCCAGGCTGAGGACCAGCAGAAGGACGCCGCTCCCGTAATCGTCGTCAGCTTCAACTACTGGCGCGCGCACATGAACTCCGACCCATCCGTCGTCGGCCAGACCATCTCGCTGAACAACCACCCGTTCCGGATCATCGGAGTTTCAGCCGCGGGCTTCCGCAGCGCAGTCTGGGGTGAGAGTCCGGCAATGTTCGTCCCCATGGCGATGATCGATCAGGTAATTCCCGGCCAGGGCAAGCGGCTCACCGACCATACCGACCGCTGGATGAACATCATTGGGCGCTTGAAAGAGGGGATCACCACGCAGCAGGCGCAGGCGATGAGCGCCCCATTGTGGCATGCACTGCGTGCCGACGAACTGCGCGCGTTTGGAACAAAATCGAAGCGATTCACCGATGAGTTCCTGACCAACAGCCGCCTTCTCGTGCAGCCTGCGGCGCGCGGATTCTCCTACAACCGCGAGGACTATCAGACGCCATTGATTGTGGTGATGGCGATGGCGGGGTTGGTGCTGCTGATCGCCGCGGTTAATGTGGCTAGCCTTCTGCTGGTACGCGCAGCATCGCGGGCCCGCGAGTTTTCCCTGCGCTACGCTCTCGGCGCCCGTGCTCCTCGTATCGTTCGCCAACTCCTGCTCGAAGGCCTCTTAATAGGAGTCGGTGGCGGAGCCGCGGGCATGATGCTTGCTCCGGCCGCCATCCGTGTGCTGGCGCGCCGCCTGGGTTCAGAGGACGGCTCCGGCCCGTTTGGCTCAGGCATCGACGTTCGACTGCTGCTCTTCAACTTCGCCATCGCAATCGCTGTCAGCGTCTTCTTCAGTCTCGCTCCGGCGGTCCAGGCGCTACGGCCGGACCTCGCGGGAGCATTGCGTACCCAGCTCTCCACAGGCAGCAGCGGGTCGATCGGCTTCCGCAGGTTCGTGGTGGGCGCGCAGATCAGCCTGAGCCTGCTACTGCTTGTCGGCGCGGGCCTGTTTGTCCGCACCATGCAGCAACTGCGTTCTTACGACGTTGGCTTTCGCACGGATCACCTCATAGGCTTCGGGCTTGCACCACGCCTTGCCGGCTACGATCCGCTTCGCATTCCGGTCATGCGCCAGCGTGTACTCGAAAGCCTCCGTGCCATCGCGGGAGCCGAGAGCGTCGGCGCGGCGAACAGTCCTCAGCTTGCCAACCAGAGCCATGGCGGCAATGTCACCTTTGCCAGCTACAAACCTGCTCCCGACGAAGACATCAACATCGACAAGACCAATATCAGTCCCGGCTTCTTCTCCACCCTCGGCGCGCCATTGCTTGTGGGCAGAGACATCACGGCAGAAGATACCGCGGACCATCCCAAGGTCGCGGTCGTGAACGAGCGTCTGGCGAAGAAGTATTTTGGCTCAGCGCGCAATGCCATCGGCCAGAGAGTCGCCGACGGTAGCTCATCAAAGCCTGTCTTCGACATGGAGATCGTCGGAGTTGTAGCCGATTTCCACCACACCGACATTCGCGATCCCGTTCGCCCGGCGTTCTTTCAACCGCTCGAACAGGCCACGGGCTCCGACGTGAGTCGCGCCTTGTACTTCTACATTCGAACCAACCTTCCGCCTGCTACGATCTCCGCCTCGATACGCCGCGCGGTCGCGGACATCGACCCGCTGCTTGCAATCGACGATCTACGCACCATGGACCAGCAGATCGAGGAGAACCTCGCGAATGAGCGTCTGATCGAGCTCCTCGCAATCACCTTCGGTGTATTGGCAACGCTGCTGGCCGGGATCGGGCTCTATGGTGTCGTCGCATACACGACAGGCCAACGCACAAAGGAGATCGGCATCCGCATTGCGCTGGGTTCAACGCGCTGGTCGATCTCGCGGCTCATCTTCAGCGATGTGCTGCGCATGGCAGGAATAGGTGTGATGGTCGCGATTCCTGCGGCTTTACTGCTGGGGCGGCTGTTACGAAGCCAACTCTTCGGAGTGACGCCCGCCGATCCGTTCGTTCTGTCGGCGGCGATCGTGCTGATCGCGCTGGTTGCGGTGATTGCAGCGATGCTGCCGGCGCGCAGAGCTGCGGCGGTTGAGCCGTCAGTGGTACTGCGGGCGGAGTAGCTGGATCAGCGGCGGCTGCGGCGGGCCGAGGCTGCTGGCGGTGGGTAGTTCGGCTTCGGCTTCTTTGCCGGTTCCGGAGCTGCCACCGGAGTGCGTTGGTCGATGCTTTTGCGACCACCTCCGCGATGGCGTACTTCAGCGCCTCGATGCCCTCGCCCGTGACAGCCGAGATTGGATAGATCGGCATCTTTCGGCGCTTGGCGTAGGTCGTCAGCTTCTTCAACTTGTCAGGGTTGGCAACATCGGCCTTTGAAGCGACGAGGATCGTAGGCCGCTTGCTTAGCGTCGGGATCGAAGCTGTCCAGCTCTGCCGTGATGACCTTGAAGTCCTCGACCGGGTCGGGTCGCCCCGAGCCATCGGAGACATCCACAAGGTGGACGATCACGCTGGTGCGCTCGATGTGCTTCAAAAACTGGACGCCGAGGCCTGCGCCAAGGTGAGCCCCTTCGATCAGGCCGGGCAGGTCGGCGATGGTGAACGACAGTTCATGCGGCCAGTCGCCAACCTTTACGACGCCGAGATTGGGCTCCAGCGTGGTGAAGGCATAGTTGGCAATCTTGGGCCGTGCAGCCGAAAGGCGCGAGATCAGTGTCGATTTGCCGACATTGGGATACCCGACCAGACCGGCGTCGGCCAGAAGCCGCAGTTCCAGGCGCAGGTGCCTCTCTTCACCGGGGCGACCGAGTTCATGTTCCCGTGGCGCCTGGTGGGTACTGGTAGCAAAGTGTTGATTTCCGCGGCCTCCCGCGACCACCCCGCGCCACCACGATGCTCTCGTTGGGGTGGGCGAAGTCATGCAGCAGCTCGCCGGTGTCCTGGTCGTAGACGAGCGTTCCGATCGGCACCTGGAGAACGACGGGCTCGCCGGCGTGGCCGGACATATTCGACCCCATACCGTGCTGTCCCCGGCCGGATTTGTGCTCCGGATTGAAGCGAAAGTGGACTAAGGTGTTGTGGCTCAACGAGGAAGACATCAGGATGTCGCCGCCGTGGCCTCCGTCGCCGCCTGAGGGACCGCCTCGAGGGACGAACTTCTCGCGCCGGAAGGCCATGCAGCCGTTCCCGCCGTCGCCCGCCTTGACGCGGATTTTCGCTTCATCGATGAACATTTCATATCCAGTTTACAAGCCTTAGCTATAAACTTAGTGAATACAGCTAAAACATTGGCCGTTGTATCGTGCAAACCCCGGCTCTCATTAAGAGAAGTGTTAGAGGGAAAGCACTCGATATCATGATCCGGATCCGCCCTTCAGCATGATGATCCGGCCGTACCCTTCCGATAAAGGGCCGTTCCTCGCAGAGCTTGCGCGATGAATAAGGCTGTTTTCTACACGGATAAAGATTGCGAGACACCTTCGAGCCGAATTCGGCTGGGCGTGCTTAATTTCATGGAGACCAAAATGAACATCAAGACCCTTATGCGGTATGTGTGGATTGCCGTCCTGTGCTGCGCAGCCAGCCTGCCTATGCATGCTCAGTCGGCCACCGATGGTGCGATCGGCGGAACGGTCGTCGATACGGCCGATCTTGCGATTCCGAACGCTACGATCAAGATCCGCTCGAACACGACGGGCGCCGAACAGCAGACCACGTCGGACGCTAGCGGCTTCTTTCGTATGGTCCACCTGCCGCCGTCGACGTACACAGTAACGATCACGGTCGCCGGCTTCCACAGCTACGAGTCCAGGGACGTCACCGTCCAGGTCGGACTTCTGACGGACATCTCCCCGAAGCTGACTGTGGGTAGCACCTCCGAAGTCGTTGAGGTCACCAGTGAAGCTCCGGCGCTGAATTCCATTTCGCCTGACTTTGCGAATGTCATCCCGCAGCGAACCCTGCAGGACATGCCCGTCAGCAACTATCGCTGGTCTTCCTACGCAGCGCTCACCCCCGGCGTCACAGTGGATGCAAGCGGTTTCGGCCTTCTGAGCTTCCGCGGCCAGAGCACCCTGATGAACAACGTCACCATCGACGGTGCGGACGACAACCAGGCCTACTTCTCTGAAGAGCGCGGACGTACGCGCGCCGGCTACTCCACAGCCAAATCCTCTATTCAGGAGTTTCAGGTCAACGTCTCGAACTACTCGAGCGAATTCGGCCGTGCCGCTGGCGGCGTGGTCAACTCCATCACCAAGAGCGGCGGCAACCAGTTCCACGGCGATATCTATGCCTACGATCGCGATGCCAACTGGGGTGCAGCAAACGCATTTGCCCGGCTGACCTCCGTGAACTCTGCGGGCCAGACCGTGACGCAGCAGATCAAGCCGAAGGACAAGCGCTGGCAGTACGGCGGCGCAATCAGCGGTCCCATCTGGAAGGACAAGCTCTTCTTCTTCTTCGCCGGCGACCGGTTTGACCACAACTTCCCTGCGGCTGCCGTCGCGGTTCAGCCCATCAATCTCTACACGCTGCCTGACACCGTGCTTCCTGCCGGCAAGGTCTGCGGCGGTACCGGTAATGCTGCTCCCAGCACGATCGATCAGGCTGCCTGCACCCTGCAGACGCGCCTTAACCGCCCCACCTACACCGTTGCCGCGCAGAACTACATCGACGGTGTATCCGGTCTCAACTCCATGCTCGGCACCGTTCCGCGCACCGGCACCCAGACCATCTTCTTCCCCAAGATCGACTGGCAGGTCAACTCACGCAACCACGCTTCGTTTGAGTTCAACCGCCTGCGCTGGACCTCACCCGCCGGCATTCAAACCGGAATTACCAGCAACAACGGTATCCGCAGCTTCGGTAACGACGATGTTCGCGTCTCCTTCCTGATCGCTCGGCTGCAGACAGCGGTCAACGACCACCTGAGCAACGAAGCGCGGTACCAGTACGGACGCGACTTCGAGTTCGAGTACGGTCAGGCGCCAACGCCCTATGAAGCCACTAACCTGGTAGGACCCACCGCCAGCGGCTACACCAATCCTCTGGGCGCGCCCGCCAGCGTTAACATCACCAACATCTTCACCTTTGGTACTCCGAACTTCCTGAACCGCGCAGCCCTTCCGGACGAGCGCCGCTGGCAGATCGCTGATACCGCCAACTATGTTCACGGAAAGCACAACGTCAAGTTCGGCGTGGACTTTGTGCACACCAACGACCTGGTCAACAACCTGTTCTCAGGCTTTGGCGCTTACAGCTATGCCAACCTGACGAACTACTTCACCGACTTCTACCTCGCGCAGAATCCCTCGACCGTCAACACAGCGAAGAACTACACCCAGCTGGTACAGGGTTTCGGACGGCCAGGCCTGGAGTTCCAGACCATGGACTACGCCGTCTTCGCAGAAGACAACTGGGCGGTGACACGACAGCTGAAGATTACCTATGGCCTGCGGTGGGAGTACGAGCAGGTGCCGACGCCCTTTACGGCCCTGGTGAACCCGGCGCTTCCTCAGACGAACAATCATCCGACAAGCAAGTCCAACATCGGCCCCCGCGTCGGCTTTGCCTATGACGTCTTCGGCACAGGTAAAACGATCGTTCGCGGTGGTTATGGTGAGTTCTTCGCACGCATCCTCAACGGCACCATCTACAACTCGCTCATCAACACTGGAATGGCGACAGGCCAGTACACAGTCACCTACACTCCCACCTCCGCCGGTTCCCCGGGCTTCCCCAGGGTCATTCCTCCGGCGAATGCCGGAGCCCTGTCGGGTGCGCCGAACGTGGTCTTCTTCAACCAGAACTTCAAAGCTCCTCAGATCCATCAGGCCGACCTCACGGTCGAGCAGGATCTGGGCCACAACTGGGTAGGAAGTGTGACCTGGCTTGGAGCCTACGGTCGCAGACTGCCGAACTTTACCGACGTCAATCTGCCTACGGCGACGACGGTGCGTTACACGGTCGTGGATACCTCGGGTAAGAGCCCTCTTCCCAACGGGTCCGTGCTGACCTCGAAGTTCTATAACAAGCTTCCAAACACGGCGACCGCTCCTTGCCTCAGCCAGCGTCCAAACTGCGCCTTCGGCTCGCTCACCGATGTCTTCAGCGGATCGAACTCCGATTACGAGGCCTTCGTTGCGCAGCTCAGCCATCGTTTCTCTAACTACTTCTCATTCAGCACACACTACACCTGGGCGCATGCGCTGGACTACGGCGTGAACAACCAGACTGCGAGCGTTGCCAACAACCTTCTCGATCCGCAGGACATTCGTGCCGAGTACGGAAATGCGATCGCGAACATTCCCAACCGTTTCGTGGTCAACGCCGTTCTCACCTCACCCTGGAAAAAAACGGGATTGATGGGTTATCTGACCAACGACTGGCAGCTTTCGCCCGCCTTTGCTCTCCAGAGCGGCTTGCCTTATAACATCACCACCAGCGGAACGCTCTCGACCGGCGCTGGCCCAACGACGGGCAGCACCGTCAGCGGAATCGGTGGCGGTATCAACGGATCGAACGGTACGTTCCGTGTTCCCGGCATCGGCCGCAACTCCTTCTCGCAGCCGAAGACGAACGTCCTCGATCTCCGCATCTCCAAGCGCTTCTCGATTGCTGAGAAGGCGAAGCTGGAACTGCTGGGAGAGAGCTTCAATCTGCTCAACCACCAGAACGTAACCGGAGTGAACACGCTGGGCTACACCATCAGCGGTTCGGCCGCCGGAAACGTCCTCACCTTCAACACTTCGCCCACGAGTCCTACGACCTCGCTGTTTGGTGCTACTACCGCGACCAACTCGAGCAACTTCTCGTTCGCTCCGCGGCAAATTCAGATTGGCGCACGGCTGCAGTTCTAGTCCGGGCATCTTCGCTTCAAAGGCGGTGGCTTCGGCTGCCGCCTTTTCTTTTGCGGTTCCTGCAACGTTCGAGGGCTTTTCTAACGTTGCAAACTTCGCTAATCTGCGGCTATCTCCTCAAACTTCCAACGAAGTATGAGGAGGCGTAGTCGGTCTCCACGCGTCTCATTCCGTGGTCGTGCTGAGCAGTAACCGACAAGAGTGTTTCGCGGAGAGGGCATGTTCGATTGTCTGGGCGCAACCGCGCCCGGCTTAGCTGTTGCCGAAGGAATCGCCGCCGCGCGGAGTCGCGTGTGTGCGCTGCTTGCGCTGCTCATACTCGCACTCTCCCTCACCCATGCATCCGCGCAGACCGCCGTGGAAGGCGTCCTTCGTGGCATAGCCGTGGACCAGTCCGCAGCAGCCGTCGCCGGTGCAACTGTTCGTGCCCAGGACGCAGGCCGCGGACTCTCCTTTACAACAAACTGCGACGCGCAAGGCAGCTTCCTCTTCGCACATCTGCCCGCCGGGATGTATTCGGTGACTATCGCTGCGCCGGGATTCGCTACGCTCGCGCTCGATCGCGTGGCCGTAGAAGCAGGAGGAACTGCCCAGCTTGAGATTCGACTAAAGGCCGAAGGCACACACACGATGGTGACTGTGACCGACGACGCCGACGATGGTATCGCCAGCATCGAGCAGCCCTCGGGTGCCGCGATCTCCAGCGTCGTCGGCAACACAGAGATGGACAGCCTGCCCGTAAACGGTCGCCGCTGGCAGAGCTTTGCGTTGCTGACCCCCGCAGCAAACAATGACGATCAATCCGACGGCCTGCTCAGCTTCCGAGGGCTCGCCGTCACACAGAACAGCACCAGCATCGACGGCATGGACGACGATCAGAGCTTCAACTCTGTCGCCCGCGGCACAGAGAGCGTAAGCGACAGCGAGAGCAACGAAGAGACGGGCACAGAACCCGGTGGTGCGCGCCGCAATGCAGCGTCATGGCGGCGCTCCGGCGCTGCCTACACCTTCTCGCAGGAGGCCGTCCGCGAGTTCCGCGTCAACACCCAGAACTACACAGCCCTCTATGGCCACGCAGCTGGCGGGGTCATCACCACCATCTCGAAGAGCGGCACCAATGATCTGCACGGCACCGGTTTCTACACGGCACGCACCAGCGCATGGGACGCAACCAACCCGTTCTCTATCGCCACCCACTATCGCGACGGAGCCATCACCAGCGCCTACGTAAAGCCGCACGATCTGCGCCAGCAGTTCGGCGGAACCATAGGCGGAGCAGTCATCCACGATCGCCTGTTCTTCTTCTACGCCTTCGACCAGCAGCGTCGCGGCTTTCCCGCGATCGCATCTCCCGCCGATCCCGCGTTCTACTCGCTCACGCCAACGCAGCGTGCCCTGCTTGCGAATCGTGGCGTGACTCCGACGAAGATAAACGCCGCGCTGAACTATCTCGACAGCCTGACAGGAAGCGTCGACCGCCGCGACGACCAGACCATCAACTTCGCAAAGCTCGATTGGCAGGCCGCGTCGCGACATCGTCTGAGTCTGCAATACAACCGTCTGCGCTCTTCAGTACCCGCAGGATTGCGCGGCGCGCCAGTCGTCGACCGAGGACGCGCAAGCCTCGGCAGCGGATACACAAAGATCGACGCCAGTCGCCGGACGATGGATGTGGACGCCCTCAGCGCGCTTTGCCAACGAGGTCCGCCTCGCCTACGGCCGCAACTTCCAGTACGAACAGGCGCAGAAACCCCTTGCCCAGGAGCCGGCAATCGCACCGGGAGGCTACGCTCCCGAGATCGCAATCGCGCAGAACGGACTCACCTTCGGCACGCCAGCAGGAGTTGGACGCACAGCCTATCCCGACGAGCGCAGGTGGCAGCTAGCGGACACCGCAACATGGCAGTTCGGGCGTCATCTGCTACAGGCAGGCGCAGACTTTAGCGCCGTGCACGACGAGGTCGGAGCCCTGAACAACACCGCCGGAACCTTTCTCTACGACAGCGGAACAACCAACGGCCGCGCCGGCGGTCTTGTGGACTGGATCACGGACTACACCTTCAACGTGAACGCCTACCCGAACGGCGCGTGTCCTTCGATCAACGCCACGGTTCATAACTTCTGCTTCCAGTCGTTCACGCAAAGCTTCGGCCAGCAAGCCGTAGCCTTCAACACGCAGGACTGGTCAGCCTTCGTTCAGGACAACTGGCACCCCCGCGCAAATCTCGTCATCAACGCCGGCCTGCGCTACGAGTACGAGCTGCTCCCGCTCCCGCAGCATCCCAACGCCGCGCTGGACGCAGTCTTCCGCGATCGCGGCGCTACCAGCATCTTCCCCGAAGACCGCAACAACTTCGGCCCACGCATCAGTGCGGCGTGGTCTCCCTTCGGTGCCGGGCGCGGAGTCGTCCGCATCGGATACGGAGTCTTCTACGGCCGCGTTCCCGGTGCGACGGTCCGCAGCGCGCTCATCAACACCGCTCAACCCTCGTCGTCGACACACGTGCGCATCACTCCCACGACGATCACCAACTGCCCGCAGGTCGCCAACCAGGGCTTCGGCTATGTCTGCACGTACGTCTCGGCTCCACCTGCCGCAGTCGCATCCACAACATCCGCGACAGTCTTCAGCCGTAGATTTCGCACACCGATGGTCCAGCAGGGCAGCCTCGCGCTCGAGCGCGGAGTCGGCGCGGGCATCATCGCCAGCGCGACGTACCTGCTCAATATCGACCGCCAGCTTCCCGGATCCGTCGACATCAACATCGCGCCCTCAACAGGCACGAAGACCTTCCGCCTCCAGGGCGGGACAAGCACGCCCGGCGTGCGCGACGGCGATACCTTCGTGCTGCCGATCTACACCGCGCGCGTCGACGACAGCTACGGAACCGTCACCGCCGTGACCTCAAACGTCAGCGCAAGCTACAACGCGCTCGCCCTCGAAGCACGCAAGCGAAGCCGTCACGGACTTGAGTTCCGCGCCGCATGGACGTGGGCTAAAGCCATCGACCAGGGCCAGAACGCGGGCGCAACGCCACGCCTGAACTCACAGCTCGATCCCTTCACCGTGCAATACGACAAAGGCCTCTCGCGCCTGAACTTTCCGCACAAAGTAGTAGTCAGCGCAGTCTGGCGCCCTCGCCTGCGCACGCAGGAGCGCTGGCTCTCGCAAGCGGCAAACGGCTGGACGATCTCCGGTCTCTTCTACGAGACCAGCGGACGCCCTTACAGCTATGAGATCTTCGGCGGCACCCAACTCACCGGCGGTCGTCAGAGCATCAACGGCTCCGGCGGCGCAGTCTATCTCCCAACGGTCGGCCGCAACACGCTGCGCCTCCCCGAAACGATTCGCCTCGACGTGCGCACCGCCCGCGTCTTTCGCATCAACGAGCGCGTGCGCATCAGCGGAACCATCGAAGCGTTCAATCTAGCCAACCACGTCAACTACTCCGGCGTGGAGCAGCGAGCCTTCCTCACCGGAACGCCAGTCGGCAACGTAACTCCGCTCATCTTTCAAAACGCAGCAGCCATCGCAGCCGAAGGCCTCAACACGCGGCCCTTCGGAACCTTCACCGCGGCAGCAGCCAGCCTCGCCCGCGAACGCCAGGTGCAGATGGGCCTCAAGGTCGAGTTCTAACTCCTACGCCGACGGATACGAAGAGTACGAACCCAGCGCCTTGTCGTACGGAAACGGATCTCCCGTAGATTTACTCCATGCAATCAGCGCCGCATCCAGCTTCTTGATCAAAGCCTGCTGCGAAGGCTCCTTCACAAGATTCTTCATCTGATAAGGGTCCTTCACGTTGTCATAAAGGCACCATCGACCGTCCAGCTGAATGGCATACGTATGCGTCGCCGTGCGAACCCCTCGATACGTCTGGACATTAATCTCCTGTCGAGTCGCAGGCCCTTGTTCGTTCATCAGGAAGACCATCTCCGTCTTGGGAGCGCTCGACGCCCCGCGCATATAACTCGAATAGTCATGCCCGCTGCAGTGTGCCGGAACGGGGATGCCCGCAAGACCGCACAGCGTCGGATAGATATCAACTGACGCAAACAGCGTGTCCGATTTTCTGGCGTGGCCTTTCGCCCCCGGCACCCTCACAAAAAACGGCACGCGGCACGACTCCTCATGCGGCATCTGCTTCGCCATATGCCCATGCGAGCCCATCATCTCGCCGTGATCCGATGTGTAAACGACGATCGTATTGTCGGCCATCCCATTCTCATCGAGAGCCTTCAACAGCCGCGCAAACTCTTTATCGATCGCCGTAATTGCGCCGTAGTATCCCTGCTCCGCCTTATGCAACGCCTCCATGGACTCCAGCCCCGGATATGGATTCGTAATCTTGTCCTCAGGCGTCGTCAGGCGAACGTTCGGATTCATCTTGAGCGAATCCGCGCTATAAAGTGACCTCTCCGCTGGCGGCGGATCGAAGGGAGGATGCGGAGGATTCCAACTGAGCACCAGGAACCACGGCTTCTCCGCTCCCTTCTGCGCATTGATAAACTCCAGCGCCTCGTCCGTCATGCGCGTCGGCTGATAGCCCGGAATCGTAATCTTTTCGCCCGTCTCTTCGTTGAAGCTGATGCCGTCATAGTGCTTGTTCGTGTTTGCCCACACCCGCCAGTACTCAAACCCAAAACGATACGGCCCCTTCGGAACAAACTGCCCCTCGCCGTTGTACAGATGCCACTTGCCCACATAGCCCGTGTTGTAGCCGCTCTTTTGAAATACATCCCCCAGCCCCGGCACCTCGGGCTGCAACGTGTGCTCGTTGTGATAGACCTTCGTCTGCCATGAATACTTTCCGCTCATCAGAATCGCGCGATGCGGTACGCACAGCGGGTAGTTCGAGATGCACGCATCCATCGACAGGTTCTCTTTGCGAAAACGATCCAAAGCAGGAGCAGTTACCTCACACAACGGCTCTCCCGGCAACGACTGCGCACGATGCTGATCGCTGAACACATAAAGCACATTGGGCTTCTTGCGCGAAGCCGTCTGCCCCGCGACAGGCAGCGAAAGTGCTGCGGAGGTTGAAACGGCAACTCCCTGCTTCAGAAACTCACGACGATCCATTCACTGATCTCCCCAATTTGCGTTGGCAGCTCGTTCGTTCTCCCGCGTGCCGCTCAGGCTTGCCGCACAATCCTCACGCAAAAGTGCGCGCAGCCCTCGGGCAGCAATTTTAGAAACACATGACCATGCATGTAACTAGTGCAATCGAACCAATTTCAGCAGGTACCGGGTTCGACGCTAGATATCCGTCGGATCACCCAGCTCATCATTCAACCGATAGGCCTCTCGCGCGAGCCGTTCCGCAAGAGCAGAGTCCACGACATCGCCCTTTCGATACGCCACCGTCGCCATCTCATACTTCCCACTCGGCTTCAACAGCGGCTGCACTGCGACCAACCGCTTTCCCCGCCAAAAGCCGAACAGAACACGCTCCTCCTCCGCTCGAATCAGAAGCATGGACCATTGGCAAGATAGACCAGATGACCCCACTTGATCTTCTCTTCAAAGAGACCCGTCTCCGTCACAGCCCCGCGAAGCCGCTCCACACACGTCCGCTGCCAGCCTTTAAGGCTGGCAACATATGCATCCGGATTTGGCGCGGCAAATTGCTTTTTCATGACTTTGCTTTTAAGATCGATCGAGGTATGGCACCAAAGTAAGAGTGCTCCGAATCTCCGGGTGTCCATATGTAGATTTGCCACGACAAAACATGCGAAGCTCGATTACGCAGCTTATTTACACCAGCATCTGCGTTCCGCAAATCATCCAAGCACTCATTGCCACAATGAGCGCAGCAACCGCTGTCCCTCGATAAGGACCTGCAACTAGGCCAGCAATCGCAAAGATAAATGAACCTAGTCCACCGACCAACCAAGCTATAGCAGCTAGCTTGCGAACACCTGCCATTTGCATTTCTGTTGGATGGTACGTCAGAGCGAAGACCACCGCCGCGCCTATTATGAGAATCTCCAAAAAGGAAAAGCCTAGCGAGATACAAGACAGCTTTCGCTTCCCCCACCACCGTGCGCGTTCAACTTTCCCTGGCATGAACCCCTCTGAAATAAACCCGAGATGTCTATTTGTACCAAATACAGTTACAAATTACTCTGCCTTCGACCCTAGCATCTCCAGCAGCGCATCAAAGTCCTCAAGCCCCGAGTACTCGATAATCACACGGCCCTTACCCTTCTTGTCCTCGATCTTCACCTTCAGCCCAAGCGACCGCCGCAGCCTGTCCTCAGCCTCGCGAACATTCGGGTCCGCCGTCTGCTCCTGTGCCTTCTCCTTCTTCTCTTTCACCTCGGGATTGATCAGCCCGTTGACGTAGTTCTCCGTCTGCCGCACCGAAAGCGAAAGCGCCATCACCTTCTGCGCCGCCGCCGTGATCTGCTCCGGTCCGTCCAGCGCCAGCAGAGCCCGCGCGTGTCCGAACGTCAGCTCGCCCGTCTCCACCTTCGCCTGCACGCCCTCCGGCAGCCGCAGCAGCCGCATGAAGTTCGCCACCGACGCGCGCTCCTTGCCCGTCTTCGTCGCCATCTGCTCCTGCGTCAGCTTGAACTCCGTCGACAATCGCTGATACGCCCGCGCCTGCTCCATCGGGTTCAGGTCCGTGCGCTGAAGATTCTCGACGATCGTCATCTCCAGGACCTGCTCGTCGCTCACCTGCCGCACGATCGCCGGAATCGTCGCCTTACCCGCCTTGCGCGAGGCCATCCACCGCCGCTCGCCCGCAATCAACTGGTAACGGGTGGGTTGCTGCCCTCCGCCGCCGCCCGAAAGCGCAGGCGGAAGCACCCGCACAATCACCGGCTGCACCACCCCGGTCGCCACAATCGAGGCGGCCAGCTCCGCCAGCTGCGACTCGTCGAAGTGCGTCCTCGTCTGCCAGGGGTTTCGCTCGATATGGTCCAGCGCAATCTCCAGCGGTTTACCGGTCGGCTCCGCGGCCGCAGCCGCAACCGAAGGAACGACAGCCGGAGCGGCCGGTGGGCGAGAGGGAAGCAGCGACTCGAGCCCTTTACCCAGGGCGCGGCGTTTTGTATCAGGAGTAGCAGTCGGCATATTCGTTCTTCCTATTCAAACTCGTAATCAGCAATTTTCATTTCGGCCGGTCGAATCAGCGCCAGAGAGATTGCTCCGCCGGAGATCAACCCGCTTCGAGGCATTAACCAATCAGTAACTAACCCTTACCCCAGAACCGCGATTTCTTCTCAGGCACCTGGAATGACTTCAGCGAGTTCGCGGCGGCAGCAGCTGCGGCCTTGCGCCGCTTTGCCTCTGGACTCTCCATCCCGTTTCGCTCCAGCAGCTCCAGGGCCAGCTCACGGTAAGCCTCGGCGCCTCGCGACTTAGCGTCATAAAGAGCCACCGGCTTGCCGTGACTCGGAGCCTCGGCCAGCCGCACGTTTCGCGGAATCGTCGTCTTCAGCAGCTTGTCCGCGAAAAAGTTCTTCAGGTTTTCCGTCACCTGCGTCGCCAGGTTGGTGCGGTCGTCGTACATCGTCATCAGCACGCCTTCCAGCGCCAGCGATCGGATTGAAGGCCAGGGTCACCTTGTCCAGCGTAGACATCAGCTCCGAGATCCCCTCCAGAGCGAAGTACTCCGCCTGCATCGGCACCAGCAGGCCGTCGGCCGCGACCAAAGCATTCAGGGTCAGCAGATCCAGCGCCGGCGGGCAGTCCAGCAAGATAAAGCGATAGTCGCCTCGAACCGGTTCGATCGCCTCCCGCAGCCGGTACTCCCGTTTCTCCGCCGAGATCAGCTCGATCGTTGCGCCGATCAGGTTCTTGCTCGATGGAACCAGCTTCAGGTTCTCGATCTCCGTGGGAAGCACCGCTTCTGCCAGGGTCGCGTCGACCCATCAGCAGGTCGTAGGTACTGTGGCGGGGCTCGTCGTCCTCTGAGCTGGCGCGCCACGCCCAGTCCTCCGGAGGAGTTGGCCTGCGGGTCGCAGTCGATCAGCAGCGTCGGAACGCCCTCAAGTGCAAGCGATGCAGCCAGATTGATGGCCGTGGTGGTCTTGCCCACCCCACCCTTCTGGTTAACGATCGCAATCACCTTCGTCAGCGGTTTGGGAGACTCAGGAGGATCGACAGGCCGGGGCTTGTTCTTTGGGTGAAGTGTGATCATTGCAGTCAAAGGAAAGATTAACGGCATGCGAAGACCGTGGCAATCCTAAGTGCCTGTGCAGAAGTGCCAAGGCCTGTGGAGAACATGTGGAATCCCCAAAACCTTGCAGATTAGAAGGAGTTCCGGGCGGCTCCTGTGGAAAAGTTTGTTCCACGTGGAACATCAGAAACGGCTAATTTCGTTCCCAAAGAAGTGTTCCACGTGGAACATTACACCTTACAGATACCCATCTTCATGCAAGCGGCAGAGTAACGTGATTTGGACCGAGACGGACTTTTTCTTGTCTTTTATCTCTTGCTCCAAAGGCTCGGTATTCATCAAGTCCTCGACGGAGGTTGGGTAGGGATTGACGGGATTGACGAGGAAAGCGCGATAACGCTCCATCCACATCGGCATGGTCCAGGAAGGTCGCGAACTCACCAGTCTGGGCCCGGGAGAAGAAAGCGAGGTAACAAGGCAGGAAGCACTCATTATTTCCGTCCAGTAACAACAGTTTTTCGGGGAGGAAATCGTGATACCACACGGGTTTCTGCATTGTCTTGCGAGCCTGTGGAAAACCTGCCTTAACTGGGACCAACTTGTGCAACAGAGGCTTATTTCGGAATGGCGCGGTACAAAATGGACGAGTTGGATCGCGGAACCCTGATCGTCTCTGCGAACCGGTATCCCTCGGGAGATTCGACGCCTGCACCGGCCAAGAGGATTATCTGGGCTTCTGCCAGAGAAGAAGCAGCGGCCAAAGCCGCCTCCATATTGTCCACGGCCCGAAGGGCCACGGTGTGAAAACGCCGCCCCGCGCCGAGATCCTCGGCCCTACCCGCCCAGACCTCAACATTCTGAAGCGCAAGGGTGCGAACCACCTCACGAAGGAAGGTCGACTTTTTGTTTTGCGACTCCGCCAGAGTCACGGCTATCTCCGGATGGATAAGCGCGATCGGCAACCCCGGGAATCCCGCACCGGAACCAAGATCGAGCAGCGTATCGGGAGCTGGCTGGCCGAGATGGCTTCCGGCGAAGAGGCTTTCCCCGAAGTGGCGCGCCACGATCTGCTCGGGCTCACGAATTGCCGTTAGATTGGTTCGCGCATTCCACCGCAGAAGAAGATCGAGATATACCGACAATTTGCCCGCAAGTCCCGATTCTACAGCAGTATACGGGGCGAAGAATTTCTGCAATCTGCGAGTCGGTCAGGGTAGCCATTGCGAAGTTCAGTATCGCAGATGTTCCACGTGGAACATCGCGACAGCCTTAGGTTCGGATTGTTCCACGTGGAACAAGTTACTTAGCAGCCACGGAAGTATGGATGGGCCGCGGTTTCCATACCGCCGCCTCGGAGATGAGGCGCGCAAAGAGCGTTCGCGAGGCCTCGCTGATATCGTAGCTGCGCTCCGGGTGCCACTGGACCCCGAGAACGAAGTGGGCATCAGGGTTGTGCGGGTCCTGCCCACCCTCTACCGCCTCGATGACTGCGTCCTGCGGGCACCGGGCGGCTACGCGAAGGCCGTCCCCGGGAATTCCAATCGCCTGGTGGTGGCTGGAGTTGATGGGAAGCCGGAGAAAGCCGTCCTTCTCCGGGGCTTCCTCCCGGGAAAGCATCTCTCCCAGAAGGGACTCAGGAGCAACTGCAGCGTCGTGGGCCACAGCCACACTCTTGCCAGCAGGATGATTGACCGGCATCGGCGCGAGGTCCTGGACCAGGGTTCCTCCACGCCAGACGTTGAGCGACTGGGTTCCGAAGCAGATCCCGAGGAGGGGCTTATAGAGGTTGTGGGCGTCCTGGATAAGCAGTTCGTCGACGTTTTCTCGTGCCGGGTCGGCGGGGTTGCACTCCGGGATAGGCTCATGGCCGTACTTGTGGGGATTCACGTCCGCAGGCGACCCCGGCAGCAGGACACCCTGGCAAGTGTTAATAAGGTCCGCGGTTTCGCGGGGGGACGCATCAAGGGGGATACTAACCGGCTCGCCACCGGCGCGGGTTACCGCGTCGGCGTACTGGGGCCAGGAGCGCTGGTTGTATTCGAGGTCAGTGCTGGTGGGGACGGGGATGGCGATACGGGGCTTCATGGTCTTGCACCATGATACGGCGAATCAGTTCCTCTGTTCGAGGTGAAGGCATGCTTCGATCCCACGCTTCCACTCCGGCCCGCTGTTGCGGTCGGCCTCGCCGCGAGCGTTTACGTCGTCGTTGGCTGCGGGGTCGAGCGCAGTCCGGGTGTAGGTGACGTGGACTGCGGTGTGGGTCGCGTCGATGGCGCGGAGCGAGACGTCGATAGTGGTCGCGAGTCTTTCCGGGATGACGTAGACGTATTGCATCCGGCCGCCGGGGAGATCGAAGAGGGTGTTGATCCAGACCGCGGTGTGCGGACCGTGCTGGATGGTGAAGACGGCGCCCTGAACATCCTTTGCCGGTTGCGGGTAGAGGAAGACCGGGTTCCAGTGTTCACCGGCCCAGGCACGCTCGGCCTCCGGGCCGAAGAGAGGAGCGAGACGGGCGAAGGGCGCGGCTATCTCGAAGTCGAAGCTGTTGGTGACGTGCGCGGGTGCTGTCGTTGAAGTGGGCATGGAAGGTCCTTGTGACTGAACTGGCAACGCGAGCGCGAGAAGGAGTGCGGCGGCGCGCAGCGACGGCGCAGTCATCGATGTCATCGCCGCTCCTTGAGGTGGTGGCTGTCGGAGGCGGAGAGCGTCATCCCGTAGAGCTTCTTGAACTGCTCGATCTCTTTGAGGGTGGAGGGCGAGAAGGCGGACTTTCCTTCGAAGGAGTGAAGGATGATGCCTTCGAGGAGATCGCCGAGGGTCATGTCCTTGAGCTCGGCGAGCGCCTTGAGGACTTTGAGGAGACGCTTCTCGAGACGGACGCCGGTCTGGACGCGCTCGACTTCGATGGTTTTGGCGGGTGCGGTCATGATGTACCAATGTACCATGGTACAAATGATTTAATCGAGTACATACCTCTCGAACACGAGGTTGGGACGAATTTGCTTCGTCAATTACGAGCGGTGATTTAGGTTGGAACAGCCGTCGCGACATTCGATAAGGATTCTGACGGGACTACTTTTCATTACGGGCTATGTACGGATGCGGATCGACGTAGATATGAGTTTTCAGCAGTACTTTGAGGCATGCCAGTTGTTCTGCCGTCGCGCAACAACTCCATGGCGGCGATTTAACTACTGGATGTTGATCTATGGGTATCCAGTTTTTGGTGCGATCATCGCGTTGGCTGCCGCACAGATGGCTATTGTTCAACACGCATACGTAGGCGCAGTCATTCAATTTCTTTTCTCTATATTTTTTTTCTGGGCACGGTTCCGTTATCCGACGCGCGTTCGCAAAATCTACGACCAACAGGCGAAGGACCTAATTGGCATCATGACGCTTGCGCCAGAGGGAGTTCGCTTCGAAAGAGCGAACGGCACCGCCAACGCCGACTATAAGTGGGTCGCTTTCGATCGCTGGATCGATAAACCGGATATGTTCATGATCCTGACCGGGCCAGTTATGTTCTACCGGATCCCCAAAGACAAACTGACGAGCGACGAGCAGGCGCAGGTACGCCGCTGGCTTTCGTCGTCGAAGTTGTTGTCTTAGCGTTCGCGCGCGATGCAGCTTCAGGGGAAGAGCGGATCGGGAGCGTAGGTGTCGGTCTTCTTGTTGTCGGGAGGCTGGCCGAGGGTGAGCTTCGTTCCTGTGCGTGAGAAGGTGTAGGTCCGGGTGTCGCCCTGAAGCTGCAAGGTGTGGGCGGCGGGGTTCCACGTTCCGGTGCGGGAGGTGAAGGGGATGCGCAGGCTCTGGGTGTTGTCGGGGGCAAAGACGTAGAGGCCGTTAGCCATGGCCTTCTGATAGGTGGCAACGGTGGGGTTGGCGCTGAACGTTGCAGGAGGGTTTGGTCGCCAGCGGCCCAGCAGAGGATCGGACGGCACGGGTGGCGGGCCGATGCGGGTGAAGAGAACATCGGGGTCGCCGGTCTTCTTGAGATTGAGCGTGTCGCCTTCGACCTTGTAGTTGAGAGTGAGCGGCGGCCCAGTGACGGTGTCGAGGAGGAAGGGTGACGGTGGTAGCGGTGTGGGTTACGTGCGAGGTGACGACAGCGCCGATGTACATGGTGACGGCTCCGTCGGCGCGGAAGTCCCACCAGGAGCCGATGCCGCCGTTGGAGGTGTGCTCGGCGACCCAGTGGCCGACGGGAGAGCCAGCGGCGCTTGTAGGAGCGGTCTGAGCCTGTGCCGCGGAGAGCGCGAGCACAAGTAGCAGGAGGTACGAGAGTTTGCGAAAAGATGGCATCAGGCGATTCCTCGGGTTGATTAGGCAGGCGAGCCAGCGACTGCTCCTCTATTAGAGGGAGCTCCTCCGGGTGCGAGTTGCTGTTTAAAAGCCTCGGTCCAGTTCTGAACGATGTTGAGGTGATCGAGGCTTCCGGCGAAGAGTCGCTCCGGTTTGCTGGCCTGGAACTGCGGCCCTCGCCGTTGACGCCAACTCGCATGAGCGAGTCGCCTTCGCGATAGAAGATCCGCTGGCATCGCCGAATTGCGCAACGAGGTTACGGTATCACCGTCAGGCGATGTAGTCGCAGACGAGTATGGTGAGGTCGTCGTTCTGCGTTGACGACCAGCTCTGGATCCCGGAGATGATGCGGTCGGCGGCCTCGTCGTGGGGAAGCTTTGCGGTCTCGCGAACCTGCGCGTGGAGGCGGTCGCGACCGAACTCTTCTTCGGTAGCGTTGGCGGCTTCGAGCAGGCCGTCGGTGTAGAGAACGAGCCGGTCGCCGGGTTCGAGGGGATGGCTGATGGTCGAGTAGCTGGCGAAGTCGAAGGCTGCGAGCATGAGGCCGTTCTCGGTGAGCTCGATGACATTGCCGCCTCGCAGCAGAAGCATGGGTGGATGGGCGGCGGCGGAGTAACGCAGCTCACGCGAGGAGGCGTTGAGATAGACGTATCCGGCGGTGACGAACTGGCTCTGCGTGTTGCCGCAGAGGGCAGTGTTCATGCCGTGGAGCAGAGCGGCGGGATCTCCGAGGTGCTCGCGCTGCGAGGTGGCGGCGAGCTTGACCATGGAGGCGATGAGCGCGGCAGGGACACCGTGGCCCGAGACATCGGCGATGAGCAGGCCGGCCTCGTGTTCGCCGGCGGGGAGGAAGTCGTAGAAGTCGCCGGCGACGGAGGTCATGGGAAGATAACGCGCGGCGACGCGGAAGCTCGGCGAGTGCGGGAAGGCGGCGGGAAGGATCGACTGCTGGATGCTGCGGGCGATCTCGAGTTCTTTCTGGATGACGCTTAGTTGCTGATCACGCGCGAGGGTTCGACGCGCGGCGACAATGCCGAGCGCGGCAAGCAGGATGACGAAGCTGAAGGGCTCGATGTTGTAGTAGACATCGATCATGCCGGTTACGTTGTCGAAGATGGCGCATGCGATGAAGAGATACAGGCTGCGCCGGATGAGCGTGGTATCGGGCGAGTTGTACCGTGCGCGAACGAGCTCATAGATAAGGACGGCGAGAGCGGCGATGACAACGATGTTGTTGATGTCTCGCAACCGATGCGATGGACCGATGAAGAAGGTGAGGACGGCGATCGCGATCTCAATGGGGACGACGATCGCAAGCACGACACGGCCAACGCGCTTGATCAGGTTGAGCGCGTCGAAGAAGAAGAGAGCTGGGATGGGAAGAAGAAATCCAAGTGCGATGACGAGACGTTGGAAGAAGGCTGGTCTGAGTCCGAGAGGAAACAGAAGCTGATAGCCAAGAACGAGGCGCATGCCGTAGAGGATGGCGAAGAGTGCGAACCAGAACAAGAGCGGATCGCGGCGACGGCGCAGAAGGAAGAACGCCGCGGCAAGCAGGCCGATAGTGGTGATGCCTGCTCCCAGGCAGAGGTAGACCTGGTAGTGGTTGAAGATCCGCAGGACTTCACTGCGCGCGAACTGCGGGTCTGCCTGAATCATCGGAAGTCCATCTTATTTGATCGGAACCCGAACGTCGGTAGTCCTGGCTCCCTGCAGTATGCGGGTAGCGAGTTGCCCGTAAATACGGCCTATTTGCGATAAAAGTCGCATTCCTCGGGAAGTCCATCCGGCATCTTAATTTGTTATGCCACAGCGAGGCTAACCCTCACTGCGACGCTCGGATTTTTGTACGGCGTGCACGAGGAGGTTTCAGATGAAATTTCGCATACACCTTTTAACGTTTGTTTTCGGCGCACTTTCGGTAGGTGCGTTTGCTCAATGCTCAGACGCTACACAAAAGCCGTCGTGGGATGCGGAGAAGAGCGGCTTTCAATGTACGGGCGCGGGCGCAAAAGAGATCGTTCAGCCGGTTGGAGACAAGGTGCTCTGCACCTCGGCCAGGCAGAAGCTGGAGGCGGTTTGTCCTGCGGCAAACGATGGCAAGACGTGCAGAAGCGAAGCGAAGTCGATTTATAACAACTGCACGAAGAAGGGAAAGGGCGATAGCCAGACGGCCCAGAGCCTGGGAAGCAGCGCCGGAAAGACAGATTCGGCGGCGTGTATGACGACGTTCCAGCAGCAACAGCAGGCATGCAATACACGCAAACTGCCGCCCACGGCACCCGGACAGCCGATAGTTCAGGATACGTGCCTGCAGGATGCCCTTGCCGCGCAGAACAAGTGCCTGGCGAACAGCCGCTAAAAGACAGCGGCCTCGCAGATCCGCAGTAAATCCGGCGCGCCAAAACATATTTTGTTTTGGAGTGAGGAACTTTTCGTTTCGCCGAGTCATTACCGTATGTGAAGGTGGCGACGGGGACTCAATGCACGACGGCGAATTTGAGAGTGTCCTGAACTCGGCAGCTGAGACGGCGGAGTCCGGCGGTGCAGCAGCGACCGCCGATGGTGCCGGGAACGCCATGAGCGATGAGCGGCTGATGATCGCCTTTTCGCGGGGAACGCCAGAGGCCTTCAACGAGCTGTTCGGACGATACCGGCAGCCCATCTTCGGTTTCTTCCGGCGAAGAGTTACGGAGACGGAGCAGGCCGAGGAGCTGGCGCAGGACACCTTCCTGGCCCTGATCCGTTCGGCGGCCAACTATCGACCATCTGCAACCTTCAGAACATATCTCTACGCCATCGCGTTCAACGTTCTGCGCGCGCATCGTCGCAAGGCGAATTTCCGGGCGATGTTCTCGGGGTCGAAAGAAGACGAGCCTTCGATGCGCAGCGGTCTGGATGAAGAGATCGTGCTGCGGGATGCGCTGAAGCGGCTGGATCGGGTGGACCGCGAGATCCTGCTGCTGCGCGAGTTCGAGCAGTTGAGCTATGCGGAGATCTCAGAACTGGCGCAGTTGCCGCTCAATACTGTTCGCTCGCGTCTGTTCCGTGCGCGGGTGGCGCTGCGCGAGATGCTGACCGCGCCGGCAGCGGCGAGAGAGCCGAAGAATCTTGTAGAGAGCAAGGAGCGCATATGACGACGAGACTCTGCGTAGCTCCGGAAGATGTGATGGCGCTGCTGGACGGCGAGCTCTCTTCGACGGAGGCTCGCGTGATTGAGACTCATATGGAGGAGTGCAGCCAGTGCGCTCTGCTGGCGAAGCAGCTGCGCGAGACGTCTGAGTCGCTGGCGCAATGGAGCGTTCCGGCGATGTCGCGGCCCGGAGATGAACCTGTGAAAGAACGGGCGGTGAGGGAGGCACAGCGGCTACGAAAAAGAACGGGAATCATGATGGTCGCGCCCTGGCGGCTCGCGACTGCCGGAGGGCTGGCAACAGTACTAGGAATCGTTGCGATCCTGACGATGACCAACATGATGCATTACCAGCGGGCGCGCATGGTGGCGTATACGAGCGAGCCTATGGTTGCAAGCCCGGCAGCACCTCCTCTAACCGCCATGTCGCGTGAACCGCTTGATAAGAAACAACGGTCGACCGACAGGCTTCTTGCGGTCTCAAACGGAGTGATGGATGCGGATGCGAACGACAGCTACACCCCGGCAGCGCCGATGATTGCCCGGGTAACGTCGCTTACGCTGGTGGTCAAGGATGTCGATGCTGCACGGCCTGCCATGGAAGGAATTGTGGCACGGCATCATGGCTTCTCCTCGCGGATGAGCGTAGCCACGCCAGAGTATGGGGCGCACACGGTAACGGCCTCGCTGCGTGTGCCCGCGGCGGAGTTGGCAGCAACAACCGCAGAGATAGAGCGGCTGGGACGAGTGACGAATGAGTCGCAGACCGGTGAAGAAGTTTCGCAGCAGCATGCCGACCTTGTGGCGCGGCTGAAGACGGCACGAGAGACGGAGACGCGCTTTCAGGCGATCCTGCAGCAGCGCACAGGCAAGGTCTCCGATGTGCTGGAGGTCGAACAGAACATTGCGCGAGTGCGCGGCGACATCGAGGCCATGGAGGCGGAGCAGAAGGGGCTGGAGCAGCGTGTGACATTTGCCACCATCGACGTCGTTCTGACGCAGGAGTACAAAGCGCCACTCGCTCCGCAGGCCGATTCGATGTCGACGCAACTGCATAACGCTCTTGTTGCGGGATATCGCAATACGACGGGGATGCTGCTGGGTATGGTTCTGTTTACGGTTGAGTTTGCGCCGCCGGTGTTGATGAGCCTAGTGATTCTTGGCGTACCGGCGTACTTTCTGTGGCGACGATATAAGCGGATACATCGCTAGCTAGCGGGATGGCTCTGCATGTAGGTCGCGGTGATGATCTCGCGGACCTGCTGGGTGAGGGCGTCGGCGTCGCGGGTGGTGAGGCCAGCGGTGGGGATGGGGTCTCCGACGATGACGGAGAGCGGGCGCGGGTAGAGGTGGTAGGTGTGGATGGGGAGAAGCTCGTAGGTGCCGACCAGCGTGATGGGGACGATGGGGACCTGGGCCTTGATAGCCATGTATGCGGCACCGGAGACGAAGGGCTTGGTCTGGCCGTCGGCGGCGCGGCCACCCTCGGGGAAGATGACGAGCGGGAGGCCGTGCTTGAGGGTTTGGACTCCGCGGTTGAGGCTGGCGACGGCATTGCGCGCGCTGGACTGATCGACCGGGACCTGTCCGGAGCGATGGAGATACCAGCCGATGAAGGGGACCTTCCACAGGCCCTGCTTCGCGAGGATGCGGAACTGGAAGGGAAGGCGCGCGAAGAGGACGGGCGTGTCGTAGTAGCTGAGGTGGTTGGAGGCGTAGACGGCGGTCTCGTGCAGGTGGAGCTTCTCGCGGCCGACGAGGGTGACGGGCGAGAGCGAGAAGATGAGGAGCGAGCGCGCCCAGAGGTGGGCGATGGAGTGCTGCTGACTGCCGGACTTGTCCCATAGGCCGCAGACGAGGGAGATGCAGCCGAAGAATGCCGTCGAAGCGGCGATGAGCGGAATGAGGACGAGATAGGTGAGCCAGCGAAAGAAGGCGGGAACGGGCGGGCGCTGGGTTGAGGCTTCCGGGGGCGCTTGTGTCGGCTCGGGCACTTGGTGGACTTTCTCTGACATGGGTAACGGTTTGAGCGAGATGCAGGTTGTGCGACTTGGCTCAGAATGACAACTATATAGTTAGGCCGACGACGAGGCTGCGTAGCTCGCCGACGAGAAAGACTGAGCCGGTGGCGACGATGAGGCCGTTGGGGGGCGTGATGCGGCGGGCCTCGGCGAGTGCTTCGGCGACCGAGTTCGCCGTAGGGCCGCGACGTCGAGGTTGTGGGCCGCGGCAGTCAGCTCAGCGAGCGAGGCGGCGCGGGGGCTGTTGATGGGCGCAAACAGGATGTGGTCGTGGGGGCGATCGGACGAGGAGTGTCGAAGAGCGGCAGCAGAATCTGGGTCATCTCGCGGATGTCCTTGTCGCGGAGGCAGGAGAAGATCAGGGTGCGGGGCATTTCTTCAGGGAGCTGCGCGAGTGCCGCACGGAGGGTCCATGCACCTGCGGGGTTGTGGGCTACGTCGAGCAGAATGGGGGCACCTGCAGTAGAGGTAGAGAAGCGGGTTTCTCCACTGCGCGGCTGCGCCGCTTCGGTCGAAATGACAGATTTAAGAGCGGGCAGGGGGAGGAGCTCGAGGCGTCCGGGCCAGCGGGTGTTGCGGATGCCCTGTTCGATGGCTGTTGTCGATATCTTGTAACTCTTTGGGTTACTTTTTGCCATGTTGTAACCGGTTGGGTTACGTAATTCCTCAGCGGCTGCGATGGCAAGGGCGACGTTGCGCTGCTGATGCTGGCCTGTGAGGGGAGAGTCGACATTGAGGGGCTGGCCTGCGAGGGTGACCGTATAGCGGTTGCGCGGGAGAAGGTCGGCTATAGCGGTGGTTTGTGGTGATTCGGGCGAAATGCGGGGGTTCCTCGCTGCGCTCGGAATGACACTTTGGTGCGACTGAGGAATAGGGGTGTGGGGAATGTAGTTTGCGGCGCTGATGGCGTGGAGTTCGAGAGTGGCGGCGACTTCGCCGATGGCCTGGTTGGCTTCGGGGTGCTGCGGCAGCGTGATGAGGGTGCCGTTCGGGCGGAGGATACCGGCCTTTTCGCGGGTGATCTCGGCGATGGTGTTGCCGAGGTAGTCCTGATGGTCGAGCGAGATGTCGGTAATGATGGAGATCAGGGGGTCGACGATGTTGGTGGCGTCGAGGCGGCCGCCGAGGCCGACTTCGAGGATGGCGATGTCAGCCTTCTGCTCCTTGAAGTAGAGGAAGGCCAGGGCGGTCAGAGTCTCGAAGAAGCTGGGGTGGTGCGGGAGTTGGGCCTCGGCGACGAGCTTTCGGCGGAAGTATCGACCTGGAAGTAGAGGCGGGCGAAGTCGTCGTCGGAGATGGGGTTGCCGTCGATCTGGATGCGTTCGTTGACCCGGGAGAGATGCGGCGAGGTGTACAGGGCGGTGCGATAGCCGGCGGCCTGGAGAATAGCGCCGAGCGTGGCGGCGGTAGAACCCTTGCCGTTGGTTCCGGCGATCAGGATAGAAGGAAAGGATTTCTGGGGGTCGCCGAGCGCTGCGGCGAGGACGCGCATGTGCGCGAGGTCGAACTTGCGGCGAGGGGCGGGAGAGGCGGGATCGGGGACGAGCTCGAGGCCACGGGCATAGAGGTGGTCGACCGCTGCGGCGTAGGACATGGAAATATTTTAGTGCGGCAGTGGGGCGATAGCTCTAAGGTGTAAGACGCATGCAACGAAGGAGGAAGGGAATGCCCCAAAGGTGGGATGTCGACCGAGGTTCCATGGGCGGATAGTGAGGGAAATAGAGTAGCAAAGCGAGTGCACCGAGGGTTGACGATTCGGGGTTCTCGTGCCGGGGCGGTTGACCCGGGGAAAAAGGAGTTGGGCCTATGAAATTTTCTTTAATTGTGTCCTTTGCCATGGTTGCTATCGCTCCATTCGTTGGACGGTGGCGGGCGAATGTATGGCTGCGGAAGCATATGCAACGCAAACAGACCGAGAACATCCCGGCCAGACTGGTTAGATCGACGCAGGTACTCTAACTAAAACTTTTTGGGTGAAACAGAAAGGACCGCGAGCCGGGTGGCAGCGGTCCTTTCTTTTGTGCAGTTTAGGTGGGCCTGGGAGCTTATCGAGACCTGCGCGAGGTGGCGGTGAACGCCGGGCGAACGGCAGAGTGGCCGCCGCCGAGGAGCGCAGCGCCGGAGAACTCAGGTGCGCCTCCCCATTGGGGCAGGTTGAAGGGAGCCTGGGGATGAGCGGCAGGGGTCGCGTCGCCATCGTGATGGCGAACGAGCTCGCCCTGGACGATGGCTCGCATGGTATCGCGCTCAGCGGGAGAGGTGCGCTCCCAGAAGATGCGGAAGCCCTGACGGCAGACGGAGCACTGAATGTCTTTCTTCTCTTCGGAACGTTTCAGTAGGACCTGCATGTATTGCGTACTAATTCTCGAAGCGGTTCGAGCCTTTCGTTGAAGTCCCTCGGCCCGGCGTTCGAGCGTGCCTGGAAGATGAGAGAACCTTAACCTACGGGGTGATGGTGGCGACAGCCAATACAACGTAGGTGTCAGGGCAGGGCCAAACGGCATTCCGATTGTCTGAGCGATTGAGGCGATTGGGCTTAGTGCTCGGGCAGGCGGTCGACGATGAAGTCGGCGACGCGGCTGGCGGCCGGAGGATCGAGGTTGGAGAGTACGGCGACGACGTAGCCGGGGCCGGGACAGATCTGCAGCATGCCGTTCATGCCAGGCGCTCCGCCGCCGTGGCCGAAGCAGCGTATGCCGTTCACCTTGTGGTCTTCGAAGCCGAAGGCGTAGCTGTTGTCGGGGGTTCCGGGCTTGCCGGTGGTGAGCAGCTCGACGTGGGCGGCGTCGAGAAGTTTGTTCTGCTGGAGCGCGTCGGCGAAGTGGAGGAGGTCTTCGACGGTGGAGTAGCCTCCGCCGGCTGAGGTCCCGCGATAGGGGAGGGTGTCGGTGTTGGGGCGGAGACTGCCGTCCTTCGATCCCCGGGCTGTGTAGCCTGTGCTGCGATTGGAGACGGGGCTATCTTCGGGGTCGGAGGCGGTGGAGGTCATGCCGGCAGGCTTGTAGATGTGATCGCGGACGTAGTCGTAATAGGGCTGTCCCGAGGCCTTCTCGACGATGATGCCGAGCAGGAGGAAGCCGTAGTTGCTGTACTCAAACTTGCTGCCGGGCTCGAAGCGCAGGGGGCGGGCGCCGAAGAGCTTGACGTAGTCGTCGAGGGTCTTGAGTTCGAGGCGGTGAGCGTCGAACTCCGGGCCGAAGAAGTCGCCGGTGCCTCCGGTGTGGGTGAGGAGGTGCTGCACGGTGACCTTGGAGGCGACGTCCTTGTTTGGGTAGTCGGGCAGGAACTTTCCGAGAGTGTCGGTGAGGGCGAGTTTGCCCTGCTGGTTGAGCTGCATGATGGCGACGGCGGTGAACATCTTGTTCATCGAGCCGATGCGGAAGCGGGTAGTGAGAGTGTTGGGGGTCTTCTGCTCGCGGTTGGAGTAACCGTAGGCGGCGTTGAAGACTCCATGGCCGCGGCCAGAGATGAGCACGTCGCCTGAGAACGTGCCTGCGGCGAGATCGTTCTGAAGCTTTGTCTTGAGTTGAGCGATCAGGTCGTCGTAGGTGAGATGCGGGAGTGCGAACTCCTCAGGCGTGGGGATGGCGCGGATGCCGAACTTCGTGATGTCGTGCGGCTCCTCAGGGTTGACCTCGATGACGAGGCGGCCGAACTGGTCGGAGTTGTGCTCCTTTACCAGCGCGACGATCCGGGTGGGAGGGGTCGCCTCTTCGACCTTGCGCAGATCGAAGCCGCCGGTGTTCCTGCGGAAGTCCATGTCCTGATCGATGTTCTTGGCGCGAGCGGGCAGGTTCTTCTGAACGAAGGCGAGAAAGGTGTCGCGGTCGCCGCGGTTGAAGGCCTCGAGCCAGGCAGAGAGCTGGTGCCCGGCGGGAGTGTCCGGCAGGGTGGTCTGCGCGGGACAGCAGACGCAGAGGGACAGCAGGAGCGCGACGAGCCACGTTGGTCTCATGACCATGACAGACGAGATTGGTAAGGATAGGTTGCTGACACAGCGATATATTTCTGTGCGATGGGACATGACTAGTGCCACGGCCCCATGGAATCGCCTGAGAGGGAACGGTCAAGGTAGGTGGCGGCGCTGATGAGGGCGAGATGGGTGAGCGCCTGAGGAAAGTTTCCCAGGTGCATGCCGTTGAGCCCAATCTCCTCCGAGTACAACCCGACGTGGTTGGCATACCCCAGCATCTTTTCAAAGAGCAGGCGCGCCTTAGCGGTCTGGTGCGAACGAGCGAGCGCTTCGATGAACCAGAAGGAGCAGGCGGTGAAGGAGCCTTCTCCATCGGGAATTCCGTCGAACTGGCCGTGATTGCGGTAGCGGTAGACGAGTGTGTCTACTGTGAGCTCGCGTTCGACCGCTTCAAGGGTTGAGAGCCAGCGGGGATCAGAGGGGCTGATGAAGCGCATCATCGGCATAAGGAGAACCGAGGCGTCGACCGCCTTCGCGCCCTTGTACTGCACGAAGGTCTTCAGCTCTTCGTCCCAGAAGTTTTGGTGGATGTCGTCGGAGATGGCGTCGCGGGCCGCTTCCATCCAGTCGAAGGGCCCGGAGAAGGAGCGCTTGTTCCCGAGGCGCACCGCACGATCGAAGGCGACCCAGCACATCAGCCGCGAGTGCAGGAAGTGGCGTCGACCACCGCGAACCTCCCAGATGCCTTCGTCTTCGCAGTTCCAGTTGTCGGCGAGCCAGCGCAGGATGCGCTTCTGGTTCTCCCAGTCGTCGTGGCTGGATGCGTCGCCGTATTTGTTGGCGAGATAGAGTGCGTCGGTGAGTTCGCCGTAGATGTCGAGCTGCAGTTGCTGATAAGCAGCGTTGCCGACGCGGACGGGTTTGGAGTCCATGTAGCCACGAAGATGTTCAAGAACAGACTCGGGCGTCTCCTGCGAGCCGTCGATACGGTAGAGCACCTGCAGCGGACCGTGGGGGGCGTCGTAGTTCAGGCGATCATGGATCCATCGCTGAAACTGCGTAGCCTCTTCGACGAAACCGAGACGCATCATGGCGTAGAGGGTGAAGGAGGAGTCACGCAGCCAGGTGTAGCGGTAGTCCCAGTTGCGCTCGCCTCCAATCTTCTCGGGCAGGCTGAATGTGGGAGCGGCGATGATAGAGCCGTGCTCACGATCGGTAAGAAGTTTAAGAAGCAACGCGGAACGATTGACCATCTCGCGCCAGCGTCCTTTGTAGTTGGAGCCTGCAATCCAGGTACGCCAGTAGTGCGCGGTGTCGTGGAACCATGTCTCCACCCGCGAAGCGTCGATGGGAGAGCGCGCCGCTTCGCCGTCGGGGCCAAAGACGAAGATCGGCTTTCTCGCCCGCCTTCAGTGTGAAAGTTTGCTCAACATCACTTCCCACGAGCGACAGCGGCACGGTGGCCTGCAGTGCGAGCGCTGGCTGATCGCCGGAGGGATGGAAGACGATATAGCCTTCACCCTGCTCGGCGGTGTGCTCCATGCGTGCATAGTCGAAGCGCGGACGGCACTTGAGTTCGAAGATGATCTCGCCCTGAATCACACTCAGGTGGCGGACGATTCGGCTCGGCCCTGGCTTCTCGAGGACGGGCATGAAGTCGGCCATCTCGGCGATGCCGTCGTCGGAGAGGAAGCGGGTGAGCAGAACATTCGTATCGGGCAGGTAGAGCTGTTTGGTATGACTGTTCTTCAGGTTGGCCTGAATGCAGAAGAATCCGCCCTTGGCGTCGTCCAGCAGCGCGGCAAATACGCTGGGACTGTCGAAGCGCGGGTAACAGAAGAAATCGATCGAACCGGTTACTCCGACGAGAGCGATGCTGCTCATGTCTCCGATGAGGCCGTAGTTTTCGATCGGGTGGAACTCCGTCGAAGCATCCATATTGTGGTGAGATGCATGGCGGGCGTGTCGAGCGGGAATGGACAATCAGGTCGTTCCCGCCTACCATACCCCGCAGCGGGCTCCGAACCTTAGGTTCTTCCTGAAAGACCTTTTAGGCCACACATGGTTGGGCGGGAAAGGTAGTGGGACTGGAACGCGAAATCGCTTGGATTTCACTCATAGAAAATGTGAGTGTGTGTCCCTTGTAGACATATCTCCCCAGACACAGCTCACGCATGTAACCCGATAAGGCCTCCTTTCTGGAAAGCCGCAGGTGCGGTCAGTTGATGACGGCGCAGGCTCGCGAAAGGAGGAACATGAAACTAAGAAGCTGCTTTCTGTCTATAGCCATGGCCCTGGGCTGGGCCGCAGTTCTGGATGCTCAACAGAGCTTTGTGCAAGCGTCGGTTTCGTCCGTCGTGAGCTGCGTCTCTACAGGCAAACAAAAACAACAATGCCCCGCCGACACTCGTGCGGGCATCGTGATGTTGCGACCAACCGGCGAGTCCGCCTGCCTGCTCGGCAGAAACTGGGGCTACGACGACCAGGGTGTCTGGGTGTCGGAGGGTTGCGGAGGTGACTTCGGGACCGGAAGCAGTTCCCGCGCTGTTGCACCATCATCCACCGCTGCGCAGTCGTCCAGTGCCGCGACCGTGGTTCAGACTGCGGACGAAAAGACCCAGATAGAGACTACGACAACCGGGACGAACCCGGCGGTGGTCTACCATGGCGCCTTCCAGCCCTATGGAAGTCTTCGCACCATCATCTCGATTCCGGCTAACGGATCAGCGGAAGTTCAGGACGATGCCACTCGCGTCGGCATTAATTTCACAACGTTTGGACCGATCAGAATATTCGCCGGCACGGAATGGGGGGTGAACCTCGTTCAGAGCGAAACCTCGCTCAACGCCGGCGCAACTACGGCGTCCGGCTTCGGCGAGGTGGAGAAGGCGACGCAACCGGTCTTCGGCGCCCGTCTTGGTTTTGTTGGTGTCGATCTCGGCAAATATGGGCGACTGTCTTATGGCAAGCAGCTTTCCACCCACTACGACATAGCAAGCTACACGACGGATCGCTTCAACGTCTTCGGCGGTCAGTCAACCGCGACCTATGTCGCCGGAACTGACGGTGGCCAATCCGGTACTGCCCGCGCTGACCAGACGATTCTCTACCATCTCACCTTCGCAAAGATCTTCGACTTCGGAGCACAGGCGCAGTTGCGCAGCTCTGACGCTCCGCAGGCCATCAACGGTTTCGGATTCTCTTTCCAGGCGAAGGCGCTTCCGGGATTGCAGGTCGGCGGCTCCTACAACAAGACCTACTTCGACCACTTCTTAACGACGACGGTGCTACACGGCGGCACGGATTATTGGGCCCTTGGAGCCAAAGGCACATGGCGCAAGCTTGAATGGGGTGCAGACTGGGTCCGGCAGAACAGGGGCGACCTGGCGTTCATCCCCGACCCTGCAGGCGGACCGGACCAGATAGCGGTCGGGTTCTCCGCGAACGGAGTTGAGATCTATTCCAGGTTGAACATCAAAAAGTTCTCAGCTGTGCTTGGATTTGAGGATTACATCCCCTTCGACCTGAGTCCTCTGATCAACCCCAACTTCAAGACCCGATACGCAATCCTCGGCGCCGAATGGCACATCTCGCCCTCCGGCTATGCGTTTATTGAGTCAAAGCTGGGAGACACCACCGACGCACTTGGAAAGGGAGGTTACAACGCAGCAGCACTCGGGTTCCGCTACGACTTCAGCTGGAAGACGCTGCATATTCAGTAGACTCCACCGTTGGATTAGGTCTTCGCCCGTCGGTCTTGCCGCAGCTCCCGAAGCAAACGGGAGTTCGTTTCTGCGCGGCCAATACCTCTGACTCGGGTCAATGAGGTTGTTCGATGGCAGCCCTATCTTCCCCTCCTCTTCGGCAAAACGCCTCCGCCTGTCTTTCCCGAGACAGATCTCTGCACCACGCCTTTTGCAGCGTTGCCGGCCAGACTAGCCACGTCCGCATCAAACGTGGGGTTCGATGTTGTTCCCTGAATCCTGAAGGACACGCCTCCCCTGTCGGCGCCTCGACCTGTTCTCTCCGTTCGTGCTTCGGATCTGTTGGTCTGCAGGTCGGCGGTCATGTTGAAATTGAGCGCCCCGCTTGGGCTGATCGTACCGGCTCCCGTCAACACGCCGAGGGATGGGATCGTTACATTGATGGCGTCGGCCCTCGTCATGTCAGGAGCCATTCGCGCATTCAAGCTGGCATTCTGAATAATCGTGTCGGGATTCGCGGGGGCTTTTCCTCTAAAGGCTGATAGAGCGCCTAACTTCGAACCCATATCGAAACCGGCCAGCTTCGTGTTGGACATTCGCACGGGGCCTGCGATCACCAGCTTGTCGAGAGTACCGTTGATTGCCAGGTCCGCCGAGAGTGCGCCGCCTTGCAACTTCGATCCTGAAGGAAGCACTACGCCAAGCATGGGCAGCAGCGATTCCAGTTCGTCGACCGACATGTTCGGGGCGCTGAGCTTCAGGTTCATCACCTGCGTTTCGCCCTGGGTTTGAAATCCGCCCGTGAGGTGAGCGGCTAGCTTGCCGACTGCTACGTCGCCCTGGGTGATGGTTCCCGCCTGACGGTCGAGGTCATCGTCAATAGCGTAGGTCACGGTTACTGCTTTTGGAGCCGGGGATCCTTTGGGTGAAAGCTTTAGCTTTTCGCAGGTGATCACGCCTGCCGCCTTGGCCTGAGTGCCGGTGGAGTTCAACGTTCCTTCAAGATTCGCAGAGCCGCCAATGCCGCTCGCGGGATCGATGAAGCCGGAGGCTGCGAGATCCAAATCCTTCACCTTCATTGAAGCGTCGAAGGGAGTCTTGGCCGAGTCCTGCGGATTGATCGGTCCCGCTTTGCCGGTGAGATTGGCATCGCCACCTCCCGGCAGGTTGACGGTCAGTTCGAACGGGAACTGAGAAGTGAACGAGAAGTTCGAAACTTTCGCGTTCAGGTTGTCGAAGACCTGCGGCTTCGCGGTGGAGTTCGCGTTGCCGACCGACAACTTTCCATCTTTGATCTCCAGCTTGGCGATGGAGAGATTCTTGGCCGCCACCCGGTGTCGCGGCCTCCGGAGATTTGTCTTTGGCGGCCGCGCCGAGGCTGGAGAAGTTCCAGGTTCCGTTGGAGGCCTTCAGCAGACGTTATCTGGGGCTCCTCAAGCTCGATTCCGGTTATGTTCAGTTGCTTGGAGAAGATGAGGGGCTTCACCTCGACGCCGATCTTCAACGACTTCATCGTTATAAACGGTGATTTGCTGAAGGCTGGATCGTCGGCGATGCTGACATCCTTCACGCCGACTTCGCCGCTGAGGATCGAAAGACTTATCTCTCCGAGCGTCACAGGCCGTCCCAGGGCACTCGCCAGTATCGACTCGATTTTTGGACGGAAGCTGTTGATGTTGATGAAAAAGGGAAGCGCGATCAGGATTACCACCACTGCCGCGACAACGATTCCAGCGATCTTAAGAGTACGTTTGCTTATTTGCATCGGTTTGATCGTGTGCTTCCGGCCTTTCAAAGATGGTTATCCGCATAGCAGCGCACAACTTGGCGAGGAACTCGCCAGGCTCCAGGGTCGCTTTTGTCTTTTTTGGGGAGAGGTAGCCTTGTTCTCGCAGGCAATCACCAACTCGAAGGGGTCTCGCGCCATTTGCTTCATCCTTACCTTTCAAGGAGATGGCGAAGTCGATGTAGGCACTCTGCAGCGTGATAGTAGGAGTGGTGCAGTAGGGGAGGCAACTAGGAGTTTCCCCAGTCGCGAACAGGCCTGGCGAAGCTGCACATCAAGATGAAGAGATACAGCAGAAGAGGCAGGAGCCGCTCAGATGGCGGGAGACCGGCGGCTCCTTCGTCGATTGTCTCAGGCTGCGCCGTTTGGAGCGGCCTGCGCAGCAATTGTGTCGAGGGTTTCCAGTGTCTCCGGTGTCAGCTGAATGCTTGCGGCAGCCATGTTCTCGCGGAGATGAGCGACCGACGAGGTGCCCGGGATAAGAAGGATGTTGGGAGAACGCTGCAGCAGCCATGCCAGCGCGACCTGCATGGGTGTGGCGCCGAGCGACGTTGCGGCTGCCTCGAGCGATGGTCGACTGGAGAGGTGTGAAGCCGCCGAGCGGGAAGAACGGGACGTAGGCGATGCCCTGCGCGGCGAGTGAGTCGATAAAGCTGTCGTCGCCGCGGTTCGCGATGTTGTAGAAGTTCTGGATGCAGACGACGGGGGCGATCTTCTGAGCCTCGGCAAGCTGCGTGGGGGTGACGTTCGAGAGGCCGAGGTGGCGGATGAGGCCCTGGCGTTGGAGTTCCGCCAGGACGGTGAAGGGTTCTTCGATGGAGCCTTCGGTCGGCGCTGTAACTCCACCCACACGCAGGTTTACCACGTCGAGCGCATCGAGCGGAGAGATTGCGCAGGTTGTCGTTGACGCCGTCGATGAGGCCCTGGCGCGAACAATCCATGATCCACGAACCATCGTCGCCGCGACGAGCGCCGACCTTCGTGACGATGACGAGGCCGTCCTTGTAGGGATGCAGCGCTTCCTTGATGATCTGGTTGGTGACGTGCGGGCCGTAGAAGTCGCTGGTGTCGATGTGGTTGATGCCTGTAGCGACGGCCTCGCGCAGAACGGCGAGGGCGGCGGGACGGTCCTTGGGTGGTCCAAAGACGTGTGGCCCGGCGAGCTGCATGGCTCCGTAGCCCATGCGGTTGACAGTGAAGGATGGTGCCGGTAAAAGTGAATGTGCCACCGAGATTCGTCTGCTTGTTCATATGGGTTTAGATGAAGAAGGATACAGGTCAGGAGTTCGCATTTGCCAAAGAGCGTAAAACCACGGCTGGAGCCGCGCAAATCGCCTGTTCAGGCTCGCTCAAGCGCGAGTGTGGAGGCGATCTGCGAGGCCACTATTCAGGTTTTGCTGAGCGTTGGGAAGGAGCGGCTGACGACGACGAAGGTCGCCGCGCGGGCGGGTGTCTCGGTGGGGACGCTGTATCAGTACTTTCCGAACAAGAGCTCGTTGCTGCAGGCGGTGCTGCGAAAGCACATGGAAGAGGTGACGCGCGCAGTTGAGACGGTGTGCGCTGATCAGCGCGGTGCTGCGTTGGAGCAGATGGCGAATGGCCTGGTCGAGGCTTTTCTTGCTGCCAAGCTGCGGCACGTTGAGGCGAGCAAGGCGCTGTATTACGTCAGCGACGATGTAGGCGGGGCCGAGATCGTCCGGCAGCTGGGAGTTCGCGGCATAAAGGCGGTAGCGGAGATGCTGGAGTCGTCGGGGGCGCGGTTCAGCGAAGACGTGCAGGTGATGGCCGCAACCGTAATGGCGGCGATGTCCGGTGTGAGCCGCAGGATGCTCGAGGCGAGCAAGATGCCTGAAACGCTCGCCTCCATGCACGACGGTCTGCATGTGATGGTTAAGGCTTATGTCAACGCATGCGTTGTAACTGGCGCAGCGAGTAGCGCCGAGACCGTCGTCTCAGCGCTGCCTTAGGTATCGATTAGGATTAGGCTCCGCCGAGCAGTGCGGCGCCGGAGAACTGGGGAGCGCCCGACCAGTCGGGAACGGTGAACGGGGATTCTGGGTGAGCGACCAGCGCCTGGTCGGCGTGGTGCTCCCGAAGCTCGTCATAGACATCGGGAAGCATAGCCTGGCGGTCGGCCATGCTGGTGCGCTCCCAGGAGAGGCGAAAGCCCTTGAAGCAGACGGGACAGTAGATGTCGGGGAGGGTCTCAGAAGGGGTACACAAAACCTGCATTGGAACTCCTATTCAATGACAACAAATTGCGTGCGTGGATTTTTTCAGGCCTCGTGTAAGTTCCGAGGCTCATGAAAATAGATGCGCATACGCCGGCAGAAGTTGGTGCAGGGCGTGCAAAGCAAATATGCTTGTAGAGATAGGCCTTATGAGTGAACAGAAAATAAAGATTCAGCTTCCTGATGGTTCGGTGCGCGAGGTTGCGCGCGGAACGACACCGTATGACATTGCGATGAGCATCTCGCCGCGGCTGGCTGCAGCCGTTGTGGTGGCGCGGGTTCGCCCGCTTGCCGTGCCGCGCCTGCAGGCGAGACGGCGCGACGATGAGGCGACAGAGGCGCAGACCGAAGCGGCGAATGTACTCGGCAGCCGCCGAAGACGGGCGAGCGGCTGGTGGATCTCTCCGCTCCGCTGAACGAAGATGTTGCGCTGGAGCTGCTGAAGGAGAATGACGAAGCTGCGCTGAAGGTGGTGCGCCACTCGGCCGCGCACGTGATGGCGACGGCGATCCTCGAGCTGTTTCCGGAGACCAAGCTGGGCCATGGGCCGGCGACGGACTCCGGCTTCTTCTACGACGTCTATCGCGAGACGCCGTTCAGCGAGAGCGACCTCGCGGCGATCGAGGCGCGCATGGCCGAGGTCGTCGCGCGCGACGAGAAGTTCGTGCGCGAGGAAGAGGCGCGCGAGAAGGGCCTGACCGACTACAAGCCGACACGGCGAGTTCATGAAGGTGCACTTCATCGAGAAGCTTCACCAAGCCGGGCGACGAGATTTCGCTGTACAAGAACGGCAACTTCACCGACTTCTGCCGCGGGCCGCATGTGCCTTCGACCGGCCGCGTGAAGGCGTTCAAGGTGACGTCCGTCGCCGGCGCGTACTGGCTGGGCGATGAGAAGAACCAGCAGCTGCAGCGCATCTATGGCACCGCCTTCTTCAACGCGAAGGATCTCGACGCGCACTTCAAGCGGCTGGAAGAGATCAAGGCGCGCGATCATCGCGTGCTGGGCAAGCAGCTCGACCTGTTCTCCATCCAGGAGGTCGCGGGCGCGGGCCTGATCTTCTGGCATCCCAAGGGCGGCCTGATCCGCAAGACGATGGAAGACTGGATGCGCGACGAATGCATCCGCCGCGGCTACGATATGGTCTTCACGCCGCACATCATGCGCCGCGAGCTGTGGAAGATCTCCGGCCACGAGGGCTTCTACTCGCGAGAACATGTACCCGCCGATGGAGCTGGACGACGCGGAGTACCGGCTGAAGCCGATGAACTGCCCCGGCCACATCCTCATCTACAAGAACTCGCCGAAGAGCTACCGCGACCTGCCGCAGCGCTATGCGGAGCTGGGCAACGTGTATCGCTACGAGCGCTCGCGGCACGATGCACGGCCTGCTGCGCGTGCGCGGCTTTACGCAGGACGACGCGCACATCTTCTGCACGCCGGAGCAGATCGAGAGCGAGATTGCGGCATGCGTCGAGTTCGCCGAGAGCGTGCTGAAGACGTTCGGCTTCGCGGAGTTCAAGGTCGAGCTCTCGACCTGGGACCCGAAGGACCAGAAGAGCTACGTCGGCTCGCCCGAGCACTGGGACGACGGCGGTCGGCATCGCTCAAGAAGGTGCTCGACGCGAAGGGCATTCCCTATCGCGAGATTCCCGGCGAGGCTGCGTTCTACGGACCGAAGATCGACATCAAGCTGGTCGACGTGCTGGGCCGGCTGTGGCAGCTCTCGACGGTGCAGTTCGACTTCAACCTGCCGCAGCGCTTCGAGCTCGAGTACAAGGGCGAAGACGGCGAGCAGCATCAGCCCGGTGATGGTGCATCGCGCACTGTTCGGCAGCGTCGAGCGATTCTTCGGCGTGCTGATCGAGCACTATGCCGGCGCGTTCCCCATGTGGCTCGCGCCGGTGCAGGTGGGCCTCGTGCCCATCAGCGAGAAGCATCTCGAGTACGCCGCAGAGCGTGAAGGCAGAAGCTCGAAGCCGCGGGGCTGCGCGTCGAGCTCGACGCGCGCAACGAGAAGATGAATGCGAAGATCCGCGAGTTCACGCTGCAGAAGGTTCCGTTCGTCCTCGTGATGGGCGACAAGGAAGCATGCGTCCGAAGCAGTCAGCGTGCGGACGCGCGGCAAGGGCGATGAAGGCTCTGTTGCGCTGACGGCGTTCATCGAGCGGGCTAAGGGTCTGGTGGCTAGCCGCGAGGTTGCTCTGTAAGTTCCCGAGCAGGGCATCCTCTTCTGACAGTTGCGCCATCATAGTGGGCATACCCGACACTGGCTGCAAATCTTTCCCTTGATGGAAAGGTTGTACCAATTCCCTCGTAACTGCTCTTCCGCAGAAGATCGAGCAGCTCCGACGATTCGTCACTTTTACGAGTTCCCGAGCATTTTTAGGGCAATTGCCAGATGCGGGGATTTTTATTCCCTGTTAACTTCGCTGCAAAGAATCACTCTTTCTCCCCAGGAATAGGACCTACAACTCAACGCCGGCGTCCGGTCTGCACCCCGTCCCGTGCACTCCGCGGCAGCTCCCTACCCCCTTTACGTGGAGGCCTTATGCGCAAGTTGCTTGTCTGTTCTTTCGTTCTTGCACTCCTTCTTATTCCGAGCTCCTTTCTAACAGCGCAAACGGTTGACACTTCCATCCTCGGATCAGTCGTCGATCCGCAGGGATCAGTGGTTCCCGGCGCGACCGTGGTGATCCGCGCGGACGCGACCGGGCAGGAGAAGACAGTAAAGACCTCAGGCGACGGGCAGTATCGCGTGCAGTTCCTGGTGCCGGGAACTTACACCGTCACAGTCACGGCGTCTGGATTCGCACCAGCAGCGCGCACCGGGATTCAATTGGCTCTCTCGCAGCAGATTCACCTCGACGTTTCCCTGACGCTAGGCTCGACTCAGCAGACTGTTGAGGTGACAGCGGGCGCCGCTCAACTGCAGACCGAGAACGCCACGCTGGGCACCACGGTGGACACGAACCGCACCGTGAATCTTCCTCTCAACGGTCGCAAGTTCAACGATCTGGCGGTGCTTACTCCGGGCGTTCGCGTGTCGAACCCGGACAATCACTCCTCATCTACCGCCGGCTCGACGATTGCGTCGAACAGCGGACGCGCGGACTGGGGCGCGGTTCAGGTGGATGGCGTCGTGATGACCAACACGAGATCGGCCTACGTGAACAGCTATCCTTCGGTCGATGCCATCGAGGAGTTCCGCGTGCAGACGGGCAACTTCTCGGCAGAGTACGGCTTCTCCGCAGGCACCAACATCAACGTGCAACTGAAGAGTGGCACCAACCAGTTTCATGGCAGCGCCTTCGAGTTCATCCGCAACGACGCCGTGGACGCACGCAACTACTTCCGCGTGGCTCCGCTTCGCAAAAACATCCTGAGGCAGAACCAGTTTGGCGCGACCATCGGCGGGCCGATCTATCGCAACAAGACGTTTTTCTTCTTCAGCTATGAGGGACTGCGGTCCACTGCGGAGACTCCATCGCTGGCATTTGTGCTCACGCCGGCGCAACGCAACGGCGACTTCTCCGCGTACACCGGTACTTTGAGAAATCCCTTCACCGGCGGCACCTACGCGAACAAACAGATTCCCGTCAACGCAGTCTCGCAGAACCTCATCAACACCTACATGCCGTTGCCCAATGGCACGTTCTCCGGCGGAGCGAACTACTCCGGCGTGAGCGTCGGCGACCAGTCGAACAACCAGTACATCGCGCGTGTGGACCACAAGTTCAACGACAAGAACTCTATCTTTCTTCACTACATCTATGGCTACCGCGGGTTCCCTTTCACCGACACCAATCCGAACTTCCGCTACACGGGAACCTACCCCATGTACAACGTAGCGCTGCAGTACATCCACGTCTTCTCTCCTGCGCTGATCAACGAGGCACGCGCCGGAGTAAACCTTGAGCACGTCAAACAACTCAGCATTCGTACGGGTACAGGGTTCACGATCGAGTCACTTGGGAATCAACGGCTTCCTCGTTGGCGGGCCGAACGGACGTCCTCTGACTCCGAACGAAGAGGGCTTCCCTCTGCTCTCGATCTCGGGCTTCCTCGGCATCGGTGACTCGCGAGCGGCGTCGAATCTGGACTACAGCCGGACGTTCATGTTCGCCGACAACGTCACATGGACGAAGGGCAAACACACGCTGCTGTTCGGTGCGGACATCCGCAAGGTTGCGGGCAACGCGACGACGAACAATACGCCGTTCGGCCAGCAGAGCTTCACCGGCGACATGACGGGCTATGCTCCAGCGGATTACATGCTGGGCATTCCGCGCACCTCGGTCACTCCTGAGGGCGTTCCTATCTCGTCCATTCGCCAGTGGAGGACAGCGGAGTATGCGCAGGACAACTGGCGCCTCAGCGACCGACTGACGTTGAACCTCGGCGTCCGGTATGAGATCTACGGTGTGCCGGTCGATCTCAACAACGTCTCGCGCACGCTGGACTTCAACCAGAACCCCATTCAACTGGTGCCCGCGCCCGGACAGCGGCTCAACGACGTCTGGAGCATCACGTACAAGGACATCGCTCCACGCCTCGGCTTTGCATGGAGCTTCCACCCGACGACGATCCTCCGCGGCGGCTACGGCATCACCTACTATGGCGGCCAGTTCGACAACCTGAACATCATGCAGCTCAACCCGCCGACAGCAGGATCGCTCACCATCACCAACCCTTTGTGTTCGACTACGGTCGGTTGCACGACCCCGCCAGTAGCGACCATTCAGACGCCAGTGCCTGCATCGCTCTATCCCAACCCGCCGTTCTTCAACGTGGTGACGATGCCGGCGGACCGCCGCAGGCCCGATCTCCAGGTGCAGACGTGGAACCTTACCCTCGAACAGCAGTTCGGCAAGCTCGTGCTGGATACGTCCTACGTCGGCACGAAAGGCGCGAACCTGGACACCAGCATCCAGTACTTCAACTCGCCACAACCCGGAGGAGTTGGTGCGGTACAGCAGCGGCGTCCATATTCCAACTTCGCCCGCATTCGCGCCCTCGACTTCACCGGCGCCTCCAACTACAACGCCTTGCAGGAACATCTTGAGTGGCGCGTCAATCCACGCTCCAACATCACTGCCTCCTACGTGTGGTCGCATATGTTCGACAACCAAGGTAACTCCACCAATGCAGGCGGATGTACCTGTTCGAACGTCCGCGACCCGCATGAGTGGGCCTCCGGAACCAACGACCAGCGTCACAACTTAGTCGTCGCCTACGTCTATCGCCTGCCTGACTTTACTCAGAGCAAGCTTGCCGGCTACGGCATCAACGGATGGACTATCAACGGTGTCATCGCCCTTGCTACCGGAAGCCCGGTCAACGTCACCCAGAGCACCGACGGACAGAACATCGACAACCCGTGGCAGCGTCCTAACCTTGTGGCAGGACAGAATGCCTATCTCCCTAACAAGTCGGCGATCAATGGCTGGTATAACAAGAACGCCTTTGCCGTGAGCACAACCACCTTCGGCACAACTCCGAGAAACTCCCTTATCGGCACAGGCGTGAAGACGGTCAGCGTCTCGGTGATGAAGAACTTTGTGATGCCTTACGCTGAATCCCATAACCTGCAGATTCGTTTCGAAGCCTTCAACGCTCTGAACACGCCGCAGTTCTCCAGTCCTGGGGCGTCTTTCGGAGCGAGCTCCTTTGGGTTGATCTCGTCCACAAAGATCAACAATCGCGAGCTGCAACTGGCTGCGAAGTACCTCTTCTAAACACCAGCACACCTTCCGCTACCCTCGAGTGTCCGTCCAGACGGACGCTCGGGGCGGCGGCGTGGGTACCGACAATTCACTTGTTATGGGCTGTCTCCCCACGAATTAGCTAACGTAACCAACGATGTATCGCCACTTATGCCAATTTCCAGATTAGTCAATGGATATATCTTCGTGCAGTGAAAGGGCTTGCACTTAGAGAGAAAAAACGCAGCTATTTGCATAGACGAAGGTTTCCCTTTGGCTTCGGAGCGCATCAAATGTTCAGAGGAAAATATCTCTCGATTTTGAGTCGTACTTCCGTATGTCGCGCAGGGGCTAATGATTACGATTCGATTGACAACATGGGTCAATGCTCCACTGGAGTTGTGTTTCCGGTTAGCGACAAACGTGAAGTTTAATTCCGCGTCTGCGTCCGGAAGCAAGGTGGCAGACGCCGGAGCGGAGACGGTTCAAGTGGGAGATACGTTTAACCGAAGCGCTTGGCGCCTGGGTTTTCGGATGTCGCACATCAGCCGGATCACCGACATTCGTCCTTACTCCTACTTCAAGGAAGTGATGGGGGACGGCAGCTTCCGGCAATTTGAACATGAGCATCACTTCACTCCACTCGACGACGGAACCCGTGTTCGCAGCGAGGTTCGGTTTTCGGTGGGCAGAGGGCCAGCGGCGTTGCTGTTGGAGCGTATTTTATTACGCCGTTATGTGATGAAACTGTTGACTGAGCGTCACATGCGACTGAAGCGGTCGGTGGAGTCGAGTGAGTGGAGAAAATACCTGGAGGACAAGCAGGAGCTGCCCTCTGAGGTGCCCTCGCCAAAGATTGCTAAGATGCAACGCTTTGCCTAGTGTCTAGGCAAACTTGTTCTTCCCTGTGAGTTGAATAGGAAAAAGAATGGCACTATTTGCTGCAACTTGCACACAGAATAGTGCGCGGGGCTGCGTATCGTATTTGGCTGCCCAATTGCTACTCCCCAGGTAGACGTGAAAACTTTTGGACGAGCGATAAGCTCCTCCTGGGCCCTGGGTTACTTTGATGCGCCGTGTTGTGTTTGCCTTGGTAATTGTTCTGGTTTGCGCCTCTGCGGCGACGGGAGTCCGCGTTCATGCCTCGACAGAGTGTGAGCGTTGGGTGGCCGAGTACCGCGATACGTTAGCTCACTCGCCCACGGTCAAGCGGGCTAAAGCGGCAGGCCACAGGATCCACCACTATATTCATCGCAAGATCGCTGCGCTGACAAAGCCGAAGCCGGCTGCGAAGCCTCACGCAATCCCTGTCCGCCATCGCGGTCCGAAGATGACGCGCGAAGAGATGCTGCGCAAGTTCGAGCTCGCCTGCGGCGATCTTCCTGATGATTCGCCTGAAGGGGGTGGCTTGCCACAGGACCCCACCCCTACGTTTATCGCGGACAGTAAGCCCGGAGGAGATGAGTTGCCTCTGGATCAGGACAGCCCGGGAATGCTGCTTGCCATGAATCAACCCACGAGCTATCCATTGGGTGGGGGTGCACCGGGTGCGCCGGGGTTCTTCCTTCCTCCGGGGTATGGAGGGTTTCCGGGTGGGGGTGCGCCACATGGGAATATCCCGACGAATCCGCCCACTATAGGAACGACGGCGGACAATCCGCCTCCGCCACCTCCTACGGTTACGGCCGAGGCTCCGGAGCCAGCGAGCCTGGTGCTTCTGGCGACGGGACTCATCGGAGCGGCTGGTGCGATTCGCCGGCGGCAGCGCGCTGCCTGATCAGGATGACTAGCGGCGACGGAAGCGCTGGCGGATAGCAGCGGCGCGATCGTCCGGGCTTGGCCCCGCAGGTGGCTTTTCGCCTTCCGGATAGAGAACGACGAAGCGGCGCGGCCCATCGCCTGAGGATGCAGTCGCCAGGCCGGAAGGTGGCCAGCGCCATGTGCAGCAGGCGGCGTTCGCGCGAGCTCATGGGCGAGAAGGAGAAGGGCTGGCCGGTGCGGCGGACGCGATCGATGGCGGCCTCGGCGGCGAGCACCAGTTCCTGATGGCGGAGCACCTTGAAGTTTTCGGCGTCGAAGGAGATGCGGTCGTGTTCCTCGTGCTCGAAGCGGAGGATCTTGGCGGCGATGTGCTCGATGGCCAGGAGCAGTTCACCGTTGCGGGCGAGGACGAGGGGGACGTCGGGACCGGAGAGCTCGACTGAGATTTCGGGAGTGGACTGGGTGGCAGGCGCGACCGCACCGGCGGGATCGCTGGCGTTGGGTTGCACTTGGCCGTTGCAGGCAAGGATGTTGAACTTCAGATTCAGACGGCCCGGGGAGGTGAGGGTCTGGAGGAAGTCAGCTACCTTCTTCTTTGTTACTTCTGGGTCTTCCATGGGAACTCTGTCAGTATACGTGTGCACCCCCGCAAATAGTTTCCACCGGTCTTAACCCCCAAGTATCTCTTTCCTCGTAAAGGCATCAAAGCAGGCAGCTTGGTCTTGAGCGTCGTGTCCGATGAGTGTCGCGGGGTGAACAGCGTGCCCGGCGGTTGGGACTGCAATGCTTCCAAATGGCTCGCAGCTGTTCCGCCATTAGCCAATGTCCCGGCGCGAGGTATCAGTTATTCGGTTTATGCCAGTAGAGAATCAAGGGCAGGAGCTGAAAGATCGAAATAATTGCGACGCAAGCTAGCAGGGTTACAGCTCCTTCGGTCGACAAGTAGAAGCCGCGAATGAGTGCGAACCCCAAGAGGATCTCTATAAGCCCGCTGACGATGAGACCCTCCTGGTATGCCTTATGTCGTTCCAGATGCCCGGCGAGGCGCAGTTGTCCGATGCCAAAGAAAAACGCATGGGGCGCGGCGACGAGGGCGATGATCTGTACGCGGGCGGTGTTGGAGATTGTCAGATACAGCCCGCACGCCAGTGTGATCAAACCGAGCGAAAGATAACTCAGGAACTCCCGTTTGTGCTTTTTGCCGAACTGAAGAGCCACGATGCCTTCGACCATTCCCATGAAACCGAAGCCTGAAGCCGCGAGGACGATGACGATGAAAGATGTAACGACCTCGAAGCGGTCGTCGGCCACGGTCGGCCTCATCTCGACAAGCAAAGCCACAAATATCGTTAGTATGCAGGCCAGGATCCCCAGGGTGAGCCGGTGAAGTTTGAGTTCGTATCTCATAACGCCTCATCTTTATAAGGGGGAGATTGTCAGCACCGCACAGGGGGCGGCAGCGATGATCTGATAGGCGATCTTGGCTGCGAGGTGTGTGGCTCGTTCAGCGGCGTGCTTCACACCCAGAACAATCAGATCGGCAGAGTATTCCTGCGCCTCGTTCACTACGGCGCGGCTGACATCTGTTTCGTGCAGAGTCAAGTAATCCACATTGTCTGTGTGTGCCAGAGTCGTTCGAACGGGCTCGAATCGCTGAAGCTCCTCTTGTTCCGGAGCGCCATGATCAGCAATGTGGACGACCCGAAGCCGGGCGCCGCAGAGTTTCCGCAGTTCAAGCAGAAATGGGATAGAGGCCAGAGAAGCCTCGCTGAGGTCTGTAGCAAATAGGATCTTCTGGATACGAGGAGAATCCTTTGCCGCGAAGGAGACGTGAGGACCGACGGTAACAACGGGAGAACGTGCGGTTCGCAAGACCTCTTCTGCGGTTGAGCCCAGAAGAAACCGCTCCATGCCTGCGACTGCATGAGTTCCCATCACCAGGATCGGCGACTGGTAGGTTTGCGCGAAACCAAGTATCTGCTGGACCGGATCTCCTTCAACCATCGCGGTTTTGGCCTCGACCCCAAGGCTCCTGCAGGTCGCGTTTGCCTTCGTCTAATTTGTAAATGGCCTCCTTCCGAATAGACTCCGACATCCACTCCACCGAGACGCTGTAGCGGTGTTTGGGAGCATATTGGAAGACATGCAACAGCGTAACCTTCGCATGGAAGATACGGGCAATCGATGCAGCGCACTGGAGGGCGGCATTCGAGGCGGGTGAGAAGTCGGTCGCCACTATGATTTGAGTCGGTGCCGGCATCGCGTTATCTCCTCTTTAGCTCTCGTTGCAAGACAAGTGTTTCGCAGTTCTCTGTTCGTAGCGGTGATGACGATCACAGGCACTTCCTCGAGGCATTTGAAACGATTCTGTAGCTCATTGCCTGCCTGGAGGATCGATTGAAAGGCACCCGCGGAGGCGGACACTGATGATACTGGTTGGCAACGGCAATTTGCTTGGAATCGGTATTGCCGCTCTGGGCGGTGCAGCAGTCGGGATAGACAGGCAACGCGCGTACAGAGAGAACGAGGCAGGAGCTATCGGGGGTATCCGTACCTTCACGATCCTCGGCACAATCGCGGGGGTTTGCGGATTTTTGATCGCCAACACCCTCCCTGTGCCGTGTGATCATTCTCACCGGTCTGACTCTACTGATCCTGATCGTGCGTTTGGCTGCGGGTCCGGCATCACGCGACGGGACTACAGAGGTCGCAGCGATGGCGGTACTAGCCAGCGGCGTGGTCGCCGGACTCGGCCATCTGGGGATAGCCTCTGCTCTTTATGCGTGGACGGTGCTGCTGTTGATCGAGAAAACATCGCTGCATGCCGTTGTTTCTCGAATAGGCGTCGTTGAGATGGAAGCAGCGGCGCAGTTTGCTGCGATGGCGCTGATCGTGTTTCCGATATTGCCCTCGAAAAACTTCGGCCCAGGCGGAATCCTGAATCTGCGCTCGATCTGGATTCTCGTCCTCATCTTTTCAGCGCTGAGCTTTGCGGGATATCTAGCGAGAAAAGCTCTGGGCAATAAATCCGGGTGGGTGCTCACGGGACTTATCGGAGGATTGATCTCGTCGACGCAGGTAACGTTCGCGTTCTCGCAGGAGAGCCGTCGTTATCCTCAATCCTTCCTTTCGTTATTTGGCGGAGTGATGGCGGCGACGAGTGTCTCTATGTTAAGGGTCTGCGTCTTATGCGTCTTTCTTCGCCCCAGCCTTGCGGCCGCGACGATCGCGGCTGTCGCGCCTGCGGTGGTGATTGGGGGCGTTGCAAGCATATATAGCCTGCGCCGTCCTTCAAGCGAACCGAGCTTCTTTGAAGATAAGAATCCGTTGCGCGTGCTCGCAGCGATTTATCTCGCCGCGATCTTTATTGCTGCTCAGTGCCTTATTGCCGTTGCGCGCAGTTGGTTCGGGACGGCAGGCATCTTTGGTTCGGCGGGTTTACTCGGCTCGATTGACATTGATGCTCTGGTAGCGTCGCTTGTGCCCATGGCGCGGCAGGGGATGCAGACCAGACAACTGGCTCAGATTTTGCTGCTTGGAATCGCCAGCAATACTGTGGTGAAACTGGTCATCGCGCTGCTGTGGGGGCAGTCGGGCTTCAGAAAGTATGTTGTACCAGGGTTTGTAGCGATCCTGGCTGCACTCCTCGGAGGCTTTGCTCTGATGCGGCAATAAGGCTTTTGTTAGAACGAAGGTCCGCACGGAACGATAAAGCTGGCGGGGGACCCCCGGGGGGCATCTCCCTGAGATATCTTCTTTAATTCAGCGGGTTACGCAATTTCTGGGGATCAAAATATTGGAAACAGGTGGATTATCGTTCAAAATACAGATTCCACAAGAGATAGGGCCGGAGCTTGAGTGGCTCCAGCCCTTCCTTGTTTGACCTACTTCTATTGTAGCGAGTCGATGGTAATTAATCGGCACCCAGCGACGAGTTTTTCGCGTGCTGTTAAATTGCTGTTGAGTAGCAACTTGGCGTGATTCAGGACGACATGGAGCGATGGTGGAGGGCTTGACAGCGTTCTGAGCGAGGCGAGATCAGGAGGCCGCGACCTGGGCGGTGCGGAGTTTGTGGGCCTGATCGAGGATCAGGGTGGCCATGCGGGTCTTGGAGGTGGTTGGGATCTCGATGGTGTTGTTGGCGGTGATGAACCAGCCGGCGTTCTGGTCGGAGTCGAAGCCGGTGACGGTTCCGGAGACGTCGTTGGCGACGATGGCGTCGGCGCCTTTGCGGGCGAGTTTGGCGCGGCCGCTGGCGAGGACGTCTTCGGTCTCGGCGGCGAAGCCGATGACGAGCGTGTTGGGTTTCTTCTGCGAGACGAGCTCGTGGAGGATGTCCTGGGTGGGCTCGAGCGAGAGGGTGCGGTTGCCTTCGCGGCGCAGCTTTTGTGAAGCGGCGTTGACGACGCGGTAGTCGCTGACGGCTGCGGCCATGATGACGAGCGTGGCCTCGGGCAGGTGGGCGAGGACGGCGGTGCGCATCTCTTCAGCGGTGGTGACGTGGACGATCTCGCAGGCGGCGGGTGCGGGGAGCGACGTAGGAGCGGAGATGAGGATGACGCGGGCTCCGCGTTGCGCGGCTTCGGCGGCGAGGGCGTAGCCCATCTTGCCGGAGGAGCGGTTGCCGATGAAGCGGACGGGGTCGATCGGCTCGCGGGTTCCGCCTGCGGTGATGAGGACGGTTTCGCCGGCGAGGTCGTTGCGTGTGCGCCGTGGTGCGCGAGAGAACTTCAGCGACGGCGGCGACGATGGAGGACTCTTCGGCGAGGCGGCCTCCGCCGACCATGCCGCAGGCGAGATAGCCGGAGCCGGGCTCGACGATGCGAACTCCGCGCTGGCGCAGGGTTTCGAGGTTGGCCTGCACGGCGGGGTGCTGCCACATGACGACGTTCATGGCCGGGGCGACGATGACGGGCGCGGAGGTGGCGAGGTACATGGTGGTGAGGAAGTCGTCGGCGATGCCGTGCGCGAATTTGGCGAGGATGTCGGCGGTGGCGGGGACGACGATGAGCGCGGCGGTGGTCTGGGCCTCGCGGATGTGCTCGACGCTGCTGTGCTCGGGGCTGGGAGGCTCGCCGTTGTCGTTCGGCTGTGCTCCGGCGTCGTCGCTCCAGAGCGAGGTGATGACCTTGTGGCCGGTGATGGCGGCGAAGGTGAGCGGGCGAACGAACTCCTCGGCGGCGCGCGTCATGATGACGTGCGGGTCGAAGCCGGAGTCCTGCAGCTGGCGGACGACCTCGACGGCCTTGTAGGCGGCGATGCCTCCGGTGACGGCTACGGTGACTTTGACGCGATCGGGCATTGCGGCTCCCGTATCTATTAATACGCCTGTTTAGATGAAACGAGGATGGCAGGCGGTTCGAGTGAATGCTGCACGATAAGCTGTGAGACGTGACGACAGTGAACGCAGAAGCAAGTTTCTGGAAGTGGTTTATGGAGCATGAGGAAGAACTCTTCGACTTCGAGGCAGATATGGAGAGAATCTTCGACGATTTAGCGGAACAGATAAAGAAGGTGGACGAGAACCTTACCTTCGAGTTCGGGCCTAAGGAGACGAAGCGCGAGTTCATTATCAGCGCTGGAGGAATTAGAGACTCATTTCCGGCAGTCGTGTCTTTGTTCCATGCCGCACCTTCATTCGAACGATGGAGCGTGATCGCGTTCCGTCCACGGAAGCCACCGGAATATTGGTCGATCGAGCTTGGTGACAGAACTTTGAGCGTGGATGATGTTCAGATCTCACTTCTTGATAACGGTGAACTTATCGGACTGCGGATGTTCGTTCGAGGATTTCAGGAAGACGAAATTGCTCTAAAGGAGATAGGGTACCTGCTGCTTGATGTGGTGCTGGGAGAGTTCGATGTGGGATCTATGGGGATGATCAAGTTTTATGCTCCGAGCGAGCCAAACAATGAGACGCGCTATCCATTGAAGGAATTGCCAGAGCTTTACGATCGACTCAACAATCGGCTCAAAGGACTATCCGGCAGACCACATTAATCGAGATTTCATACACCGCGTGAAGAGAGTATCGCAATCAGGAGTTATTGAAAGCTAAGAAGGAGATCGTGTGAATCGACGAAAGCTGCTGACAGGTGCGGTGCAGGCTGGGCTGGGTGTGGCGATTGCCGGGGCTCAGACGACTAGCGATAAGACATCGGGGTCGCTGGCGATGCGGTCAAATCCGGATACTCCGGCGGCGCTGGTGGGACCGGAGGCCGAGGCGGCTTACTTCAGCGACGAGGCTTTGCACAAAGCTGTAGGGACGAGTGACCTCGCGAAGCCTAACGATGTGACGACGGTGGCGTTCAACTTTCCCAGCTGGCATCCTTCGCCGTATATGGAGCAGTACTTCGGCAAAGGGTGGACGGAGTTCGACACGCTGCGGAATGCACGGCCGCTGTTTCCGGGGCACACGATGCCGCACTATCCGTTGTGGGGTTACTACGACGAGGCCGATCCAGCGTGGGCGGCGCGGGAGATCGAGCTGGCGCACACGTATGGCGTGGATGCATGGATGATCGACTGGTACTGGCATTCGGGCACGCAGTTCTATCACGAGCAGCTGGAGCAGGGTCTGCTGAAGGCGCCAAACCGCGACAAGATCAGGTTCGCGGTGATGTGGGCGAACCATGACTGGAAGAGCGTGTATCCGGCGCGGTCTCCGGAGCAGGCGGCGATTCTGCTGCCGCAGCTGCATACGATGGAGGACTTCGAGCGCGTGGCGGAGTACTGCAGCGAACACTACTTCGCGCAGCCGAACTATCTTCGGGTGGACGATGCGGTCGTGTTCGGGATCTTCGACCTGGGCAAGGTGGTGGAGCAGATGGGGGAGGCGGGAGTGCCGCGGGCGCTTGAAGCGTTTCGCAAGAGCGCGCAGAAGAACGGTGCAGCGAAGGTGCATGTGCAGGTGTGCAACGGCTATGCGAAGTATGCGGCTCGGTTGAAGGAGATGGGGTTCGATTCGGCGGTGATCTACGGGACGTTCGGGTGGACGTATGGGTCGAAGCCGCCGGGGTCCCGGATACCGTATGGCATGGGCGTGCGCGAGGCGATTGCATCGTGGCCGAAGCTGCGTGGGGAGACAGCGGTGCCGTTTCATCCGACGTGCTCGGTGGGATGGGACGACAGTCCGCGGTTCGAGGAGTTCAGCTGCGTTGCGATCAATCGCTCGCCGGACCAGTTTGAACGGCTGGTGCGTGCGGCGCGACACTTCACGGCGAGCGCGAAGCACCAGAAGATGATCTACCTGAATGCGTGGAACGAGTGGACGGAAGACGGTGTGCTGCTGCCGGACACGATATGGGGTTACAGCTATCTTGAGGCGCTCAAGCGAGGGCTGAAGAGCTAGGGTTTGATGTAGCCGAGGGAGCGAAGGAAGGCGTCTTCGAGGCTGTGGGCTTCGGCGGCGTCGGTGGGGTCGCTGTCGAAGTCCTTGTATTGCACCTTGAGGTTGCGGGTGAGGAGATGGCCTACGTTGGGATAGACGTGGAGCTCGCAGCGTGCGTGTGCGGCGGTGGCGTCGGCGCAGAAGGCGCGCGCGTCTTTGGCGTAGACGATGGTGTCTTCTTCGCCCTGGATGATGAGCGTGGGCGGAAGAGCGGAGGTGATGTACTGCAGGGGTGAGTAGAGCGCGGGGTCGCCGTGGTCTTTCATCAGGCGCATGAAGTAGGGGTCTTTCGCCATGTTGAGCGCGGGTGAGTAGAGGAGCATGGCGTTGGGGCGATCGTCGGGAGTGAGTTTGCGATCGCGCACGGAGGGTAGCGTTGCGGCGGCAGCGACGAGATGGCCACCGGCGGAGACTCCGTAGCCGGCGACGCGGTGGGTGTCGATGTTGAGGTCTTTGGCGTGGGCGCGTACCCAGCGGAAGGCGGTGACTGCGTCGTCGACGCCGTCGATGGGGGAGTGGTTGTCGAGTGCGAGGGTGTAGTCGATGGCGATGGCGACGATGCCGTCGCGGGCGAACTCACGTGCGCGGCCGAACATCCATGTGGCGTCGCCGAGCTGCCATGCTCCGCCGTGAAAGAGAAGGATGGCGGGGCGGGGAGTGGAGGATGGCGCGGGACGGAAGACGTATGCCTTGAGAGCGCGACCATCGATATGGCGATAGATGAGGGTCTCTGGTTGCTGCTCGGTTTGCGCGAGGCAGAGCGGTGCGAGGAGAGTGGCGAGCGTGAGGAGGAGAACTTTGCCAGCGGTGGTGAGGGTGAGCTTCATGCACTCTCCTGTGGAGATACCACAGGGGAGACTATAACTCGTGCAGGATGTGGGTGATTGAGGAATGTGACGAGTGGTTTGACCAATCTCTTGACACGTATTACAAATTGCGATATTAATATTGCAATCTGTAATAAGGCATTCGGCGGTTGCGAATGCAGAGGCCATGAAGCTTGCTGACAAAATCCGGTATCTGCGCGAGGTCGAGGGCAATCTTCGCGGCCTGGGCAGGGCGATGACGCAGCAGGAGCTGGTGCGGGCGATCCATGAGGAGTCAGGCGCAACGCCTGACGGAGGACGCTCTCCAAGACAGTCCAGGAACGGCGCGGAAAAGAAGACGCGCGGGGCTGTCAGCAAAACGGCGAGCATCAGCCAGTCGTACCTTTCGCAGATTGAGAGTGGAGCGCGTCCGCATCTGACGAACACGACGCGGCTGCTGCTGGCGAAGTTCTTCAAGGTTCATCCGGGATACCTGGTGGATGATCCGGAGGGCTACCAGGCGGAGCTGATGTCGGACGCGCGCTACATCGAGGACAAGCTGGACCTGTGGCTTGTGGGAGGAGCGGAGAGGTTTCGCCGCGATCCTGCACTGTGCGGCGCGCTGCTGGCGGTGGCGAATCACAACGATTCGCGCCGCTGCCTGCTGCTGCTGAAGCAGGTGTTGGAGACGCCGGGGCTGGTCGACCGGCTGTGCGAGGCTCTGCGGCCACGAACTACAGATGAGGGCCAACGCAATGAGATTGCGAAGCCGGAACAGGCTTCGACGGCAAGATTAACGGCCGGGGAGACGGCAACGACCTCTCTCGAGGCAAACGATGACGCGAGTGTGAAGTCGACAACGCGGGCATCCATGCGGTCTGAGAAAGGGACCGCGAGACGTACACGCAAATAATATGGCGAGCTTTTTTATCATTTGTTTTGCAACGGGACTGGTGCTGAGCCTTCTGTCGCTGATGAGTGGTTTCGGGCACCTGCATATCGGAGACTTCCATGTCGGGCATCACCACATGGGTCACGCGGGACATGCGCATGGACCGCATGGCGGCATCTCGTCGGTGAATGCGTTCACGGTGCTGGCGTTTGTGACGTGGTTCGGCGGCGCAGGCTATCTGATGATGCGTTCGGGGATGTTCAACAACCAGATCGTGGTGCTGCTGGCTTCGCTGGCGGGATTCGCGGGCGCGGGACTGCTGTGGATGGCGCTGTTCAAGATCCTGCTGCCGCACGAGCACGTGATGGATGTGGCAGACACGCAGATGGCCGGCGTGGTTGCCCGCGTGACGAACGGGATTCGCGGCGCGGATGGCATCGGCGAGATCATCTTCTCGCAGACGGGAGCTCGGCGTGCGAGCGCTGCTCGCAGTGATGATGGCCGGGCGATCGAACGCGGAGCGGAGGTTGTAGTGATTCGCTATGAGCGCGGCGTGGCTTATGTGCGGCGATGGGATGAGCTGGCTCACCCGGATGCGTAAGTTTAGGTGATTCATTTCGCGGCGGCCCTCTTGCCAGGGCGCTCCCCTCACCGCTGATTGGTTCTGAGGCAAGCAGCGTACAAGGCTGTAGGTCTCTTTTGAGAGACAAAGGAACGTTATGAACGTTTTGTCGAATTCGGTTGTGATGATTGTTGGTTTGCTGGTGCTGGGCACGTTGGCGCTGGCGATCCTGATGGCGAAGATGTTTCGCAAGGCGGGCCCGAACGAGGCGATTGTGGTGTACGGATTTCGCGGGCCGCGCGTGATCAAGGGCGGCGGCGCGGTGATCTTTCCTGTGGTCGAGAACTCGAAGCAGCTGTCGCTGGAGCTGATGAGCTTTGATGTGGCTCCGCAGCAGGACCTCTACACGAAACAGGGCGTTGCGGTGACGGTCGAGGCGGTTGCGCAGATCAAGGTGCGGTCGGACAAGGAGTCGATCCTTACGGCTGCGGAGCAGTTTCTGACGAAGTCGCCTGACCAGCGCGAGGGTTTGATTCGCCTGGTGATGGAAGGTCATCTGCGTGGCATCATCGGCCAGCTTACGGTCGAGCAGATTGTGAAAGAGCCGGAGATGGTGGCGGAGCGCATGCGTTCGACGTGCATGGACGACATGAGCAAGATGGGCCTGGAGGTGATCTCGTTCACGATTCGCGAGGTTCGCGACAAGAACGAGTACATCACCAACATGGGACGTCCTGACGTTGCTCGCATTCGCCGCGATGCGGAGATTGCGGCTGCGGAAGCGGAGCGCGACACGGCGATTCGCCGCGCGGTTGCTCTGCGCGAGGCTGCAGTGGCTAAGGCGAGTGCCGACCAGGACCGCGTGATTGCGGAGACGGCTTCGCTTGCGAAACAGGCGGAGGCGCAGCGCGATCTCGACATCCAGAAGGCGCAGTTCACCGAGGCTGCTCGTCGGCAGGAGGCGCAGGCCGACAAGGCGTACGAGTTGCAGACGAACGTGATGCAGCAGAAGGTCGTCGCCGAGCAGGTGAAGGTGCAGCAGATCGAGAAGCAGGAGCAGGTGAAGGTGCAGGAGGCCGAGATTCTGCGTCACGAGAAGGAGCTGATCGCGACGGTGCTGAAGGGTTCGGAGATCGAGCGTCAGCGCATCGAGAACATCGCGAACGCCGAGCGCGCACGCATCACTATGGAGGCCGAAGGTCGCGCTGCCGCTACCAAGCTGCAGGGTGAGGCGGAGGCGAACATCATCTTCCAGAAGGGAGAGGCTGAAGCGAAGGCGATGAACGTGAAGGCGGAGGCGTACCAGGAGTGGACGCAGGCCGCTGTGGTCGACAAGCTGATCACGAATATGGCGGATGTAGTGCGGGCTATGTCGGAGCCGCTGTCGAAGGTCGATAAGATCACGATCGTTTCAACCGGTGCAGACGGTACCACGGGAGCCAGCAAGATCACCGGTGAGATGACGAAGATCGCCGCGCAGGTTCCGGCGCTGTTCGAGGCTCTGAGCGGGATGAAGATGGAGGATCTGATGGCCAATGTGAAGGCGATCAAACCTCGCGACAGCGGTAACGGCGCGAGTGCGTAATGTAACGATGCGGCGCGGAGACAAACATCTCCGCGCCGCTCTTTCCGAGCAAGGAGGATGCGATGGCTCTGCTGGAACGTGTTGGAACTCTCTTACGGGCGAATCTGAATGACCTGATGGACAAGGCCGAGGATCCGGAGAAGCTCTGCAAGCAGCTTGTGCTGGACATGGAGAATCAGCTGCTGCAGGTGAAGACGCAGGTGGCGATGGGAATCGCGGACCAGCACCTGCTCAACAAAAAGCTGAAAGAGCACAGGGACGCGGTGGATGAGTGGAAGCGAAAGGCGGAGCTCGCCGTGGAGAAGCAGAAGGACGATCTTGCGCGCGCGGCACTGGAGCGCAGTCTGTCGAACGACCAGCTGGCCTCTGGTTACGCGCAACAGCTTGAAGACCAGTCAGCGGAGACAGAGATGCTGCGTGGAGCGTTTACACGGCTGGAGCGAAAGCTGGAGGAGACGCGCACTGCATGCGAGATGCTGATTGCGCAGAACCGGCGGGCGCGGGCGACGGGCAAGGTAAATGGTTCCCGGACAGCGGGCTCGCTACAGCAGAAGAACGCGACGATCGCGCGGCTGCGCGCGAATGTGGAGCATCAGCAGGCTACGAATGTGGCACAGCACATGCTGCTGGATACGGACACGGTCGAGGACCGCATTGGAGCTCTGGAGCGCGAGGACCAGATCGAGCGGCTGCTGGCGGAACTGAAAGAACGGCAGCCTCGGCTCAGCAACGGATGACGGCACAGGGGATGAGGCAATTCATCCCTTGTGCCATCTATCCGTTTACATGTCGCCGGACTGAGAGCCGGAGTGCGTGGGTTGCGGCTCCTGGGGTTCGTATGCAGCAGGGTAGGCGGGGTGTGGACGAAGGACCGAAGCCGGTAGATGCGGGATGTACGGCTGCACATCGTTGCCGGAGTAAGGCCGCTGCACAACTCTGTTGTAGCGGACCGGTGCCTGTGGCGTACCTGTTGTAGCTACCAGTCCCATGCCGGCGACGGCCGCGGGCTTCGCCATCAGGTCATTCAGTGCTACCAGCTTGAGCGGGTTCGCAGGTGCGGAGTAGTCGGAGCCCATCAGGCCGTCGGCGTCCTCGCCGTTGAGTGCCCATGAGGCCCAGTTGATGTCGGGGTTTTTGCCGAGGAAGGCGACAAGGGACCGGAACCACTGTCCTTCGCTGCCTGGCGCGGTGCCGATGATGTCCTGCGTGTTGTTGGTGGTTCCGAACTCCCCGATCCACAGGGGAGCGATGCCTTCACGGGCGATGAATGCCCAGTGCCGATTCCATACCGCCTCAAGCGAGGCGGGGGTGGTGGAGGCATTGAACCATTTTTGCTGATACTCCTTGGGGCCATACGTGTGGGCGGAGTAGACAAGCTGGTTGGGCACGTTGAGACGTACGGGCGAATGCCGCACGCCCTCAAGGTTGCCGCCCCACCAGTAAAAGTCGTCGTTCACCGCGTCGGTTCCTTCCACGAAGACGATGAGGCGCGGATTGATTGCAAGCACGGCGTTGCCGGCGCGTTCGGCGGCCAGGTGCCAGTCATGCGCCGCGTCGCAGCCGGACCAGCAGGAGCCACCAGAGTTGGCGTTGTGGGGCTCGTTGCGCAGGTCGAAGCCGATAACGGTGGCGTTGTTCATGTAACGTTTTGCAAGCCGCTGCCAGTCCGCGATCCACATCGCCTCGGGAAAATCTTCGGTGTACCAGAGACCGCTCTGTTGCGCGCTATCCCCGGCCTCGGAACGGTGATTGTCCAGGATCACCTTGAGCCCGAGGGTTCCGGCGTGCTCAATAATGCGGTCCAGAATTTCGAGCGAGTTCAGACCGCGCAGAGGCTCGTTGATGGCTCCTCGCTCGTTTATGAAGCCGATGCTTGAGGGAACGATCGGCCGTTCGACCATCTGGTTCGAGAGCGGAATCCGGACGGTGTTGAAGCCATTGCTTCGGATGGTCTGGAGGATGGTGCGGTAGTCCTGCAGGGTGAGGCCGCCGGGAACCTCGCGGACGGTCTCAAAGCCGTACCAGTTGATGCCTTCCATCCGGACGGACTGGTTACGTTCATCCAGAATGTGGCTGCCACTGGTGTGCCAGTATCCGGTGTCGGCGGATCGGACCGCGGCGAGGACGACACGGGGCCCGTACTCAACTTGTCTCTGATAACGAACTTGGGTAGTAATTACCCGAACTGCGGCAGTACGGTGATTCGGAGACACATCAGGGTGGATTGCTGCCCACGTAACTGCAAGAAAGTGCAGGATTGCGAGGAAGAAAGAGGAGATGCTGCTCATCGGGTTCTCCATTTCGTCCGAGCAGGGGAGTGCGGATCTATGTCCGATAACACTCTGGTGCTCGGTATCTTTTCAGGGATTCCCGGGAGGCAGAAAGCTATTTCGTAAGAGCTAAATGAAGCAGTACCGCGAGTTGAATAGTAACCCATATATGTGGAATAAGTAACTTAATTATTTGTTACCTTAGTTTGAGAAGAAATTACCGACAATTAGAGGTTCTTGCCTCTTACGTGCCGTCTGTATGGCTTTCCCAGGGTGAGGGTGCAACTGTCTGGCCAAAAAAATAGGGGCGAAACAGGAGGATGGATTGCCCGATGGGGGAGGGAAATTTCAGATTCGCCGTTAGTTAGCGGATGGCGGCCATGGCGGCGCGGAAGATGGTCTCGAAGTCACCGGCGGCGGCCGGATTCTTCTCGATGGCGGTCTCGATGGCTTTCTGGGCGACCGGACGAGGGTAGCCGAGGTTGACTAGCGCGGAGAGGGCGTCGTCGGCTGCGGGGCCATGATGAGCGCCGCCGGTCGGGGTGGAGAGCTCAGGAACGGCGAGGTCGTCGAGCTTGTCTTTCAGTTCGAGCACGACGCGTTCGGCGGTCTTCTTGCCGATGCCGGGAATCCTGGTGAGGGTGGCGTGGTCGCCTCCGCGTATGGCGGCGACGAGCCGATCGGATGAGATGCCGCTGAGGACGGTGATGGCGAGCTTGGGGCCGATGCCGGATATGGTGAGCAGCTTTTCGAAGAGCTTCTTCTCGTGGGTGGAGGCGAAGCCGAAGAGGGCGATCTGGTCTTCGCGGACGTGGGTGTGGATGTGAAGCGAGGCCTCGGCGTTCTCGGCGGGAAGCTCAGAGAAGGTGGCGACGGAGATGACGACGTCGTAGCCGACGCCGGAGCAGTCGATTATCGCCTGGTTGGGGGTCTTCGAGAGGAGGCGTCCGCGGAGATGAGCGATCATGCTTTGGCGATTGTAACTGTGTGTCTGTGGAGGACGACCGAGGTTGGCTGTCTACTCCATCGGGAAAGGTCTTACCGGTAACGTCCGCGTTAACAAAAAATAATCTTTGCCGTTGATAGGCCTTCCTTTAGGATGAGGTTCGCTTCCGGTAAAACCAGCATTCGGGCACGTCATATTTCAGGACGGCTCTTGTTCGCGAGCTGTTTTCCGGGGGATGTTTTGTACATTTCGGAGGGGCCCCTTTGCGTCGCTGTACGTTGTCCTTGGTTATTTCATCTCTTATTGTTCTCGTGCTTGCCGGTTGTAGCGGTGGCGGTTCCACAACAACACAGACGCCCTCGACACCGTCATCACCGTCATCGCCCTCAACGCCAACGACACCACCTCCGGTTGCTGCTGACAATCCTTCCCCGACGATCAGCGGAATCTCTCCGCAAAGCGTGGTAGCGGGATCCCCTGCGGTGACGATGACCGTTACCGGAACGGGCTATATTGCTTCGACCGCGGCCAGTTTGAATGGCGCTGCTTTGCAGGCGACATACGTAAGCGCTACGAGTCTTCAGGTTGCCGTTCCGGCTGCGGCGCTGGCGGCAGGACAGGAGACGAGCCTCGTTCTGTCGAATCCTTCGCCGGGCGGAGGTTCGTCGGCAGCCGCGAAGTTTCTGGTGATGAGTCCTACACCGAGGGTGACGGGGCTGTCGCCGCGGAGCGTTCCACAGGGTGCCCCTGCGACGGTTACGGTGAACGGAAGCGGCTTCGAGGCCAACTCGGTTGTGCTTTACAACGGCTCGGCACGTCCGACGACGTTTGTGGACAGCACCACACTTCAGGTCGCGCTAACCGCGAACGATCTCCAGAGCTTTGGTTCGGGAGAGATCTCGGTGAATAACCCCGGTCCGGGATCGAGCACGACGACGCCTACTCAGATTGTGATTGCGGCGACGAAGCCGACGATACTCAACGTCTATCCAATCAGCATTGCGGTGAACGCGTCTTCGAATGTGCCTGTTTCAGTGTCCGTCTTTGGAAGCGGATTTGCCTCTAACGCTACGGTACAAGCCAACGGCACATTTATTCCGATCACTAACCAGAGCGGAACGAATATCACGGCTTCCCTGCCCGCTTCGTTCATAGCGAGCGCGGGCACGATCCAGATCGTTGTCAGCAATCCGGGAACTCCGACCGTGCAGTCGAACTCGGGGACGATCACGGTTGCGGCTCCGACCCTGACGCTCACGGTCACGCCGAACTCTGCGCCAGCGGGGAGTCCGGATACGAAGATCACGTTGAGCGGGAGCAACTTCTACAAGGACTCCGTGGTGATGTGGAACGATGTTGCTCTTGCGACGACGTATGTCGGTACGACGCAGCTAACGGCGATTATTCCCGCTTCCTTAATATCGAGCTTCGCGCAGGCAAGCATTCAGGTGGCGACGCCGGAGACGCAGGGTGGCCCCATGCCTCCGCCACAGCCTTTCACGACCTATCTTCCGCTGCCGACCAATGACATTGTGTACAACAAGGTGGATGGGTTGATCTATGCCTCGGTTCCCGGCTCGACGGGCGGCAGGTTGGGCAACAACATCGTTGCGATCGACCCGAATTCGGGAGCCATCGTGAAGACGATCTTCGTGGGTAGCGAGCCTACACGTATCGCACTTTCGAGCGACGGCACACAGCTTTACGTTGGACTGAATGGAGCCAGTTCCATTCGACAGGTGAACCTGACGACAGGGACCGCAGGAATGCAGTTCTATCTCGGCGGAGGACCTGGTGTCTACAACCCGCCCTTCACGGCGCAGGATATCGCCGTTATTCCCGGACAGCCGAACTCGATTGTGGTTTATACCAACAACGGGATCGTGACGGTGTACGACTCCGGCGTGGCGAGAGCGAAGACCAGCTCGGGGCTTAATGTCTACTTCAACAGCAACTACGGAAGCATGTCTTTCGGAAGCTCGGCTTCAACGCTTTATCTCAACTCGCAGTCGCCGAGTGCAAGCCTTTACGCGTTGACAATCGACTCCACCGGCGTGTCGGCTGCAAAGGCCATGGGGCCGGGCAGCTCGAACTACGCGTCGAACACCAATTCCATTCAGTATGACAACAACCGGATTTATCTCAATTCGGGAGCTGTACTGGATTCCACCACAGGCGCGCAGCTTGGGCAGTTCTCCGTTCTTCCCGGCAGCCCGTACGGCCCCGCTCCGGTAAACGCCTCCGGTCCGATGGTGTCGGAGTCAGCGCTTGGGCGAGCATGGGTGCTTCCAACGGTGTATTCAAGCTCGAATAGCTATAACCAAATCATCGCTTTTGACGAGGCTACGTTCAATCCCGTTGGAAGCATTCCTGTCACGGGATTGCCCAGCTTCAGCACATCGCCGGCGGATCTGACCCGGTGGGGTCAGAACGGGCTTGCCTTCCATACACCCACGCAGCTGTATGTGCTGCAGAGTCCATTGGTGAAGGATCTGTCCGGTTCACCTGCAGACCTGTCGATGTCGGTTCAGGCGGCCACGACGGCGACGACCGGCACGGCATTCAGCTACACCATGAAGATCGCAAACCTGGGACAGAATTCGGCGTCGGGAGTAATCCTCACGACGGTGCTTCCTGCGAACGTAACCAGTGGCAGCTTCAGCGCCTCGCAGGGAAGCTGCACGGGCTCTGCAACCTTGTACTGCGACTTTGGCAGCATCGCGAACGGCAGCTCGGTGACGGTCACGATCACGGTCACGCCTACCTCTGCGGGGACGATGACGCTGAGTGGCTATCTGGATTCGATCAGCTACGATCCCACCTCTTCCAACAATCAGGCAAGCGCCAGCGTAACCGTGACGGGAAGTGCCTACAATGCTGCTCCGTTTATCACGCAGGTTTCTCCGTTGATGATTCCAGCGGGAAGCAAGTCGATGGTGCTGACGGTGGATGGCGCAGGCTTTACGTCAGGATCGAGCATTCTCTGGAATGGCCAGCCGCTTCCGACGACGTTTGTGAGCGCCGGACAGTTGACTGCGCCAATCGACGATGCGGTTGTCGCTCAGATTGGGTGGGCGAAGATTGCGGTTACGACGCCGGCACCGGGCGGAGGTCAGTCGGACAGCCTGCCTCTGCATATTTACCAACTGCTGAATGTGCCGGCCAATGCGATCAGCTTCGATCCCTATACACAGAAGCTTTACGCAGCACTGCCCAGCACTTCTACGGGGATCACCGGCAACTCTCTTGTTCCGATCAATCCGTTCACAGGCGTCGCCGACTCGCCGATCCTGGTAGGCAGCGAGCCGAATCTGCTGGCGGAGACGAGTGACGGCAGCTATCTGTACGTTGGGTTGAGCGGGGCCAAGAGCATTGGACGATTCAATCTTCGTAGCCAGGCGATCGATCACACCATTCCTATCTGGGTCACTTCAAGCTATAACGGTCCGACCAACACTGCGGCGACGAGTATGGCTACCGTTCCGGGATCGAACTCCGCGCTGGCTCTCGGAGTCGGGGGTACAGGAATCTTCGATATCTCAGGGGATACGGGAACCTTCCGCAGTAATACAGCCGGTTATGGAGACCATGCCGTCTTCGCGGACGCGACCCACATGTACACCTTCGATTCTGCTTCGAGCGGCGCGGAGTTCTATCGCTACACCATCAACTCGACCGGGGCAAACTACATCGACGGTACGACTCTGAACGGGATGGGGGGATTCAGCGGCAGAGTTGCGGTAGATGGTGGTCTGGGCTTCGGCTCGTCGGGAGGGATCTTCGACCCGACGACGACGCCTCCGTCGCAGATTGCCGTACTGCCACTGGGGAGTGGTCCCTATTCAACCTCCTTATCCGGCGGGGGCGTAATTCCTTACCAGGCGCAATCGAAGACATTCATCGTGGGTGTCAACACTGCGGGAACAGCTGGTTACTATCTGGGGCGGTTCGACACGAAGACGTTCACGCTTGACCAGATGATTCAACTGCCGGGAAATCAGATCTCGGGACTGAGTGGTGTTCGCTTTGGCCAGGATGGATTGGCGTACATCATTCCTCCACCTTCATCGGGCTCGCAACAGCAATCGCAGATCTTCCTGCTTCGTGGACCGTTCGTGCTTCCAGCGGAGGGAATGACGAACTCGGCACCAACGCTGACCAGCGCGAGCCAGAGCACTATCACGGTGGGCGGCGGTAACCTCAATCTGACACTGACAGGAACCGGCTTCATCCCGGGGGCTACGGCTTTCTGGAGCGGGTCGGCACGCACGACGACGTTTGTCGACAGCACGCATGTGCAAGTCGCCATTCCAGCGTCGGACCTTGCGTCAGCGAAGGCGATCACGGTCACGGTGCAGAATCCTGGTTCCGGGGATTCGAACTCAGTCTCAGTGCAGGTGCAGTAGCAAGCAGGAGAAGTACAAAGGGCGGCCCGGACATCGGGTCGCCCTTCTTCTTAAAGATGACGCAGGCGGAGGCATGACGGCTGGTTGGGGGTCTTCGAAACGACGCGAAAACCGAAAGCATCAGGGAAGCGGGCTTTATTGACGCTCGAGATCGAGGATGAGGCTTCGGCAACGCAGAAGCGGTATGCAGCCGAAGATGCCGAAGCTGCAATCGATGAGTCGCCATGGAAACGGAATTCCCCGAATGGGCCCAGCGATCAGAGCGAGAGGGATGACGCCTGCGCAGGATATGAGGCCGAAGGTGATGATCCATTTGTTGCGAACGGGGTCGATGAATGGACCGATGAAGGCGACGGCGATGACGAGATGAGCGAAGGCTAGCCAGTCCGTTCCCATAAGCAAGGAACGGATACCGCGCATTGGTGTTCGCTGAGCGCCTGGTGAAACGCGCTCGATCCATGGAAGCAGGCCGCTGGACTGCGCGAGCGGCTGGATCGAATCTCTGTGGAGAAAGGCGTTGAACCAGCCCAGCTCTGTTTGAAGCGGGAAGGCAGTAACTCCGCTGAGAAAGAGGCCAACGATGAAGAGAATGAGCCAGAAGCGAATGCGGCGAAGCGCGTCAGAGTGAGGCATAGAGATTCTGTAGTTCTATCACTGGCATGTAGGGCCGGACGATACTTGCGAGCAGCGGCATCGGCCGGCCACCAATGGTTATGCAGCTCCGCTTGGAGGCGGTGGTGGCATGGCGGGTTGTTGCGCTGTGGTCATTGCGGTGAGGGAGCTGTACCAGTCGATGCCACGGGTGAAGTACATGACTGCCGTGAGTGCAAGGAAGCTGGCGACGGCGCCTACCAATAGGGCGTTGTCCTCCAGCCGCAGCAGCATGTAGATGAAGACGTAGAGCAGCGTGAAGACAACGAAGGCGCGCATGCCCTGTTGCCGGCTGACGAAGATCCATGCGGCGTTGGTTGAGAGCAGAGTGACTGTGGCTGCGCCTGCGATGAGGAAGCCGAGGTCGAAGCCAATGCGTTCCGCAAGCGAGAGAAGCAGCAGGTAGAAGATGATCTGCGCCATTCCGACGAGGATGTACTGCGCGGGATGAACGCGCTTGCCGGTGGTGGCTTCGAAGACAAAGTAGGTGAGGAAGACGAGTCCGAGGAAGAGAAGCACGTATTTGAGCGAGCGGTTGACGGACTGGTACGGGTCGGCGACCTCGATGAAGGAGACTCCGAGCGCAGTGGCGTTGAGGGTGGAGAAGGATTCGGCGGGGCCTTCGGCGCGGACCCCGCGGGCGATGAAGGGCACGGACCAATCGGCGCTGTAGCCGTTGTTGTAGACGGTGCGGCTGGTGGGCAGAATGCCGCCGCCGAAACCGGGACTGCGCCAGTCGCCCTGCGCGGTGAGGCGAGTTGTTTTGCCGTAGGCGAGGACGGCGATGCGTTCGGCGCCGGAGAAACGAAGTGTCGATGTGGTCTGGAAGACGGCATCCGGTTTGGCGATGTCGCCCATCTTCGCGCCGAAGAGAACGAGCTTTTCGGGGTGGGTTTCGTCTCCGCCGATGGTCAGGTTTTGGGCGAGTTGTGCGGGCACGAGCGTTGTGGCTTTGTTTCCGGTGGTCAGTGTGGCGTCGGCTAACGCGCCTCGCGGATCACTGACACCGACGATGATCTCGGCTTGACTCCAGTCGAGTTCAGCTCCTGGAGGTGCGGCTGCGGGAACACCTTTGAGGTCGAACCCGGCATCGAGTTTGAGATCGGCCTGGAAGACGGGCACGCGAAAGAGCGAACGGTGACGTTCTTCGGTCGTGGTCTTTAGAACAGCGGAGGCTTGCGCGGGCGAGACGAGATAGATGCCACGCCTCGTCGGCTCTGATGGCGTGCGCGGGGGAACTGTGTAGGGGATCGCGAGCGTTGGGCCGAGGAATGTCTGCGGGCCGCCGACGTGGCTGCTGATCTCTTTGGTGACATCGGCCTGGCTGTGAGTTCGCTCGTTTACGAGGCTATCGATGAAGAAGGAGGGGATGACCATGAAGAGCGCAAGCACGCAGACGACGATGAGCTTGACCCCCATGGACCTCGGTTTGAGCCGTTCCTGCAGGTTGGTTTGCAGTATCGAAGAGTTGTTCACCAGCGATCCTTTCGTGGAGCAAAATACTTTGCAATGCAAAGTGATTGGGCAAAAAAATATTCATGCCCGCGAAGGCGTGAGACGGCGTGTGATCGGCGACGCGGGCTGGTCTTCGGTCTCCTTCGCTGCGTCGCGGATGACCTGTTCGAGGGTTCCGAGATATTCGAGGTAGCGTTTGCGTCCTGATGAGGTGATGCGGCAGACGGTCTGCGGTCGATTGCGGTCGTGGCCTTTCACGATCTCGACGAGCGATCCCTTTTCGAGCACATCGAGATGGCGGCTGAGGTTGCCGTCGGTGAGCGCGCAGAGCTGCTTGAGGTCGTTGAAGGTCAGTCCCCTGGGATTGGTGACGAGCGAGGTGAGGATGCTGAGGCGCGCTCGCTCGTGAATGACACGGTCGAGACCTTCGTAGGCGAAGCGGCCTTCGGTGGATGCGGGTTTAGTTACTCATCGCTCGTCTCCTGCGTGGAGATGAGCAGGATTGTGGCAGTCAGGAACTGACCTGCTGCATACGGCGCGCCCATCGCCCAAGGGGAGAGTGCTCGCGGGCCGCCCATGGCGATGCATGCGAGGCCGGTGAGGAGATACGAGATGCCGGCTGCGATCATGGGCCGGGGAAGGAAGCGGCAAGAAGAGAAGATTCCCAGACTGAATAGGATCTGCCACATTCCGGGGAGCATCCATGCAGCCTGGGGGACGTAGCTCGCAATGACGATGGTGAGGAGGAGGCCAGCGCCGAGAGAGGGCAGGAACTGCTCGACGGCCATGCGGATCATCTCGTCGGAGAGAGCGGAGTGGATACGGCGAGAGCGGGTGTGCATGGTTACGCCGGTAAGGGCGCAGCAGACGACTGCCGTTGTAATCCAGATAGCGAGATACGCAGAGAGATTTGTAACCGGGTCAGGCACAAAGCGCTGCTGAACGAGTGCGGCGAGTAGAGCGAAGGCTCCGGTAGCCGCGAGCGTTGCTGGGCCGTAGCCGCGGAACTCCGTGGTGCTGGCCACCTGTTTGCGGATGCTGCTTATATCGCCGAGAGCTCTATAGAGATCATTCATAGCAAGTCACTTTACAATGCAAAGTAATCCGCTGCGGAGTGGATGTCAAGCAAAAGAACTCTAGATTTTATTGCCGCGCAAAGGGTAGGGGAGCCGGCGAGGCGAAGGCGATCGCCTCAGCGGCACTTCCGGGGCGGATCATGCAGGGGCGTTCGTGGCCGTTGCCTGCTCGGAGATCCGCTCCGGGATATCGATGGAGGCGTAGTCGTACGCCTCGTGGGTGACGGTGGGGGTGACGAGGAAATTTTCAGTTGGAGGCGGCGAGGAGGTCTGCCACTCGAGACCAAAGGCGCGCCAGGGATTTTCAACTGCGGTTGCCGGGCCGTAGAGCGACCATGCGAGATAGATCAGGGTGAGCAGGTAGCCGAGACCCATGACAGTGGCGCCCGCGGTGGACATGACGTTGAGGGCCTGCCACTCCGGCGGGTACATGGCGTAGCGGCGCGGCATGCCGAGATAGCCGAGGATGAATTGCGGTCCGAAGGTAAAGAAGAAGCCGATGAAGATGACGATCGCGGCGGTCTTGGCGAGCGGCTCGGAGTAGGTGCGGCCGGTTATCTTGGGCCACCAGAAGTGAAGTCCTCCGAGATAGCCCATGATGACGGAGCCGACCATGACGAAGTGAAAGTGCGCGACGATGAAGTAGGTCTCGGTGAGGTGAACGTCCATACCGAGCGAGCCGAGGAAGACTCCGGTGCAGCCTCCGATGACGAAGAGGCCGAGGAAGCAAAAGGCGTAGATCATGGGCGCGGAGAAGGTGATGGATCCCTTGTAGAGCGTGAAGGCCCAGTTGAAGACCTTGATGGCTGAGGGCACAGCAACGAGCATGGTCAGCAGCGAGAAGACCAGCGCCGAGTAGTTCGACACCCCCATGATGAACATGTGGTGCGCCCAGACGAAGAAGCCGAAGATGGCGATGGCGACCGAGGAGAACGCGACGGCGGTGTAGCCGAAGACGCGTTTGCGGCTGAAGCAGGCGATGATCTCGGAGATGACGCCCATGGAGGGCAGCAGCATGACGTAGACGGCGGGGTGCGAGTAGAACCAGAAGAGATGTTGAAAGAGGAGCGGGTCGCCGCCGATGGCGGGATCGAAGATCCCGATACCTACGACCCGCTCAAGTGCAACAAGAACGATGGCGATGGCGACGACGGGGGTGGCCAGCACCATGATTACGGAGGCCGCGTAGTGCGCCCAGACGAAGAGGGGCAGTCGGAACCAGGTAAGCCCCGGTGCGCGCATGCGGTGGATGGTGACGATGAAGTTGAGGCCGGTAAAGATGGATGAGAAGCCGGCGACGAGATGCGGCAAGCCCGGCAGAGACGACGTTGGTGTTGACGAAACGTGTTGAGAGCGGCGTGGTGAACGTCCAGCCGGTGTCGACGCCTCCGTTGATGACGGTGTAGAGCAGCAGCAGTCCGCCGACGACGAAGCAGTACCAACTGAGGAGATTGATCTTGGGAAATGCGAGGTCGCGCGCTCCCAGCATCAGCGGGATCAGGAAGTTTCCGAGGACGGCAGGTACGGCGGGGATGAGCACGAAGAAGACCATCACGACCCCGTGCATGGTGAAGACCTTGTTGTAGGTATCCATCGCCATCAGATCCGAATCAGGCGTTAGCAGCTCAAGCCTTAGGGCAAAGGCCAACAGGCCGCCGATAACGAAGAAAAAGGTGACGCCGATGAGATAGAGCAACGCGATGCGCTTGTGGTCCTGTGTGAGGAGCCAGCTCTTGAGTCCGTAGGAAGCGGTCAGGTATGTCTGTTGCTGCTGACTGGTGGGGGTGATAGCAACCGCTGGCGGAGGGATAACAGCTGCGCTCATGCGTGCCCGAACCTTCGGCTGAGCACGGCGACGTTGAGATGCTCCTGCACGGCGAGAACGATGAGTGGTGGACAGTGTGAGCTAGACCCGTACCCAGGGCAAGGTGCCTCACCGTCACAGTCATTGTGTTGGACGGCTGCGATGCGGGAGCGGCAATCGCATGTTAGGGATTTTTCAGACTCGATGCCCATGATGTTTCCTCCGAGGAAGAAACAGAATCAATCACGAGAGCCGATTGTGCTGTGATGGCTGTCACAATCCGGAAAAAAGACGCTTCGAGCTTTGCTCGAATGCCCCCACTCATCCGGTGACGCTGCCTTGGGTGAGCCATGTCGTTTAACACAAAAAGGAGAGCTCCTTAGAGCTCTCCTTTTGTGTTCTTTACTTCTCTACACGTTGATCGGTTTACCTTCAACGCTCGAGAACGCATCGAGCAGCGCTTCGGCCACGGTTGGGTGGGCGTGGATGGTGAACATCATCTCCTCGACCGTGGCTTCGAGCTGGATGGCGGTTACGGCCTCGGCGATGATCTCCGTGGCGTAGGGGCCGATGATGTGGACGCCGAGGATCTCGCCGTACTTGGCGTCGGAGACGACCTTCACGAAGCCGTCGTGTGCGTCGACGATTGTGGCCTTGGAGTTGCCGACGAAGGGGAACTTGCCGACCTTGACGTTGTAGCCCTTCTCCTTGGCCTGCGCTTCGGTGAGGCCTACGCTGCCGATCTGCGGCTCGGTGTAGGTGCAGCCTGGGATGCGCTGGCGGTTGATGGGCTTGGCGTACTGGCCGGCGATGCGCGCGGCGACGACCATGCCGGCCATGGCGCCGACGTGCGCGAGCTGCGGCATGCCGCCGACGATGTCGCCGATGGCGTAGATGCCGGGCTCGGTGGTCTCCATCCACTCGTTGGTCATGACGAAGCCGCGGTCGGGCTTGATGCTGGTCTTCTCGAGACCGATGCCCTCGGTGCGCGGCGCGCGGCCTACGGCCATCAGGACCTTCTCGGCCTGCTTGGACTGCTGCTTGCCGTTGGAGTCGGTCCAGGTGACCAGTGCGCCCTGCTTGTTCTTCTCGACTTTGGTGTCCTTGATGGAGAGGTTGACGTCGATGCCGCGCTTCTTGAACTGGCGCAGCAGTTCCTTCGAGATCTCCTCATCTTCGACCGGGACGACGCGGGGGAGGACCTCGAGGACCGTTACCTCAGCTCCGAAGCTCTTGAAGATGGAGGCGAACTCGACTCCGACCGCACCGGAGCCGATGACGACGAGCGACTTGGGAGCGTCGGCGATCTTGAGGATCTCGTAGTTGGTGAGGATGGTGTCGTCGGGCTTGTAGCCGGGGAGGACGCGGGCGTCGGAGCCGGTGGCGAGGACGACCTTCTTCGCTTTGATGGTCTCGGGCTTGCCGTCGGAGAGCTTGACGTCGATGGTGTGGACGCCGTCCTTCGCGGGGCCGGTGAGCTTGCCGAAGCCCTTGAAGGTGGTGATCTTGTTCTTCTTCATCAGGAAGTCGAGGCCCTTGGTGTGGCGCGTGATGACGTCGTCCTTGCGCGCCAGCACGTTCTTCCAGTTGAGCTTGGGGGGTGCGACGTCGATGCCGTAGCGGTCGGCGTGCTTGAGGTGGTCCCAGAGCTCGGCCGAGAAGAGCATGGCCTTGGTGGGGATGCATCCCCAGAGGAGGCAAGTGCCGCCGAGTCTGTCGTTTGCGTCGATCAGCGCTACCTTGAGTCCGTACTGCGCCGCGCGGATGGCGCAGGTGTAACCGGCCGGTCCGCCGCCAAGAACTACTACATCAAAGATCGTGTCTGCCAAAGCTATCTCCTATTCCTATACCCAAACATTCTAGAGTACAGAAGCTGTCAAGTGCCTCCAGCGGGGTTTCACGATACCCTTGCCGTTATCAATCTTGTGCCGTCGAAGGGGAACGATTGCAATGCCATTTGGACGACGTTATCTCGTTTTGTTTATCGCACTTGGATTGGCAGTCGGCGAAGCTCCGGCCCAGACTCACTCAGCCGGGAAGCCGCTGGAGAAGATCATCATCGACACCGACGTGGGCGACGATGTGGACGACGCCTTTGCGATCGATCTCGCGCTGGCCAGTCCGGAGTTCGAGATTCTGGGAATCTCTGCGGCATGGGGGGATACAGCGTTGCGGGCGCAGATGATCGACCGCATGGTTTGCGAGACAGGGCGCAAGGGAATTGAAGTGACGACCGGGCCTCAATTTATGGTGACGTCCATGTTCACGCAGGCTGCCTGGGCGCGGGAGGGTATCTCGCGACGGCACCGCGACGCGGTCGCATTTCTGCTGGATCAGATTCAGAAGCACCCTGGCGAAATTACCCTTGTTGCCCTTGGACCGCTGACCAATATTGGCGCGGCGATCGACCGCGATCCGGCGACCTTCCGCAAGCTGAAGAGAGTCGTGATGATGGGCGGTGCTATCCACCGCGGGTACGACAAGGCTGGTTCCAGCGCACCACAGCCTCCAATACCGGAGTACAACATCGACCGCGATCCGAAGTCGGCGCAGAAGCTGATGGCTTCGGGTGTGCCCATCTTCATTCTCCCGCTGGATTCGACGCAGGTGAAATTTGTTGAAAGCAAGCGCGCGCAGCTGGCTACGGTGAACACACCGATGACGAACTCCCTACTGGAGCTGGTAAAGGAGTGGTCTCACGGGACGGGCAAGGATACGGAGACGTTGTTCGATGCCGTTGCCGTCGCTTACGCGCTGGATGCCACCACCTGCCCCATGACGCCGGTTCGCATCAAGGTCGACGACAAGGGAATGACCAAGCCAACGAGCGGACCTCCCAACGCCCAGGCGTGCCTGGTGCCGCATGAGGAGGCGTTCTTCAATGTGCTGATGCCGCGACTGATGCAGCAGAAGCTGGTGGGGACCGAGGTCTGTGTAACGCCTTCGCGCTAGCTGATGCCAGTCATGGACTCGAGCAAAGCAATCGCCATGCTGTTTGCCGGTGTGGGGATGCGATGCTTTTTGCCCATGCGGACGATGACGCCGTTGCGTGCGTCGATCTCCATCGGTCGGCCTGCGAGGCGATCGGCGTGGAGAGAGTTGATGGAGTCGGGAGCTGATCGGCGATAGGCGGCGAGGACTTCCTCAGGAACCGAGTCATTGAGAGTTGCGCCAACCGCGCGGCCTACGGCGACGCACTCGCGCACCAGGTCGAGCGCCGCGTCGCCAACGGCATCGCCGCGCAACACGCCAGCGGGTTTGAGCAGCAAGGCGGGAAGCACTCCGGCGGCGTTGTGGCAGAGTTTGCGCCAGGCGACGGTTGTCCAGTCGTCAACGACTGATGCGTCGGCAGCGGTCCCTTCGAAGAGATCGACGAAGGCCTGACCTGCCTCGCTCTTCGGGACTTTGAGGCTCATGGGGCCGCGCTGTGCGATGTGATCCATGCCATCTTCGTCCGTGGGTCTGCGTTCGGCTGGGCAGTCGACGATAACGGGCACGATGCGATCTTCGTCGACATATGGCGAGAATCGCTCGCGATGTTCTACGCCGTTCTGCAGTATGGCGACATGGGCTTTGGTTGCGCCGAGCCACTCGAACCACCGCGCGGCTCCTGCTGCGTCGTAGGCCTTGGTGGCGACGACGATCCAGTCGACGGGTTGCGCCTCTTCCGGTTGAGTAACGATGGTTGCTTCGATGCGCATCTCGGGGCGAATCTCGGTCATGTCGCTGCGCAGCCCGAGGGCGGGCGTCTCAACCACGAGTCCCTTGAGCGGCCTGCGCACACATAGCACCAGCTCATGCCGCCCCGCCGACTGCAGCAGCGAGGCTACCACGCCACCGATTGCACCCACACCCACAACCGCCACTCGAGCCATGCGTCATTCTAGAATCAGAAGATGCCACGGCACATAGGAATTGTCGCCTGTTCTGCTGAAGGAGCCGCACTCTGCTACCGGACGATCTGCATGGAAGGCGCGGATTTGATGGGACCGCACGGCCATCCTGAGGTCTCGATGCACACGCACTCCCTGGCGGAATATATGGAGTGCATCTACCGCGACGACTGGAAGGGCGTGGGCGAACTGATGCTCTCGTCCGCCGGGAAGCTGGCGAAGATCGGTGCGGACTTCCTTATCTGTCCGGACAACACCATTCATCAGGCATTGCCGATGATCGAAGCGCGATCGCCCGTGCCCTGGCTGCACATCGCCGAAGTAGTAGCTGAGGAGGCGCAAAGGCGCGGCTTCCGGCGCATCGGCCTAACCGGCACGCGGTGGCTGGTAGAGAGCGAGATATATCCGGAGAAGCTTGCGAGATGGGGACTGGAGTATCTGCGGCCACCGGGTGAGGAACGCGAGGCGATCAACAGCATCATCTTTGACGAGCTGGTGCGCGGCGTGGTCCGGCCTGAGGCGGTTGTCACATTTCAGGGAATCATTGGGCGGATGAAGGCCATGGGAGCAGACGCGGTCGTTCTGGGATGCACGGAGATTCCTCTTTTGATGAACGACACAAATTCTCCGCTCCCAACGCTGGATTCAACTCGCCTTCTGGCGAGGGCGGCGCTGCGCAGAGCGGTTGATGAGCCTAGCCCAGAACCTTTGCTGCATCCTTTGCAAAGTAGGTCACGATAAAGTCCGCGCCTGCACGGCGGATCGACGTCAGCGACTCCATCATGGCGCGTTCGGGTTCCAGCCATCCGCGTTCGAATGCGGCGTGGAGCATGGAGTACTCACCGGAGACCTGGTAGGCGCCCATGGGAACGTCGAATCGCTGGCGCGCCTCGCTGATGACGTCAAGGTAAGGCATCGCGGGCTTCATCAGCAGCATGTCCGCGCCTTCAGCGAGATCGAGCTCGATCTCGCGCATCGCTTCGCGCAGGTTTGCGCCATCCATCTGGTAGCTGCGGCGATCGCCGAACTGGGGCGCTGAGTCTGCTGCTTCGCGGAATGGGCCGTAGAAGGCGCTGGAAAACTTCGATGCGTAGCTGAGGATGGGCGTCTGTTCGTGGCCGATCATGTCGAGCGACTCGCGTATAGCGGCAACGCGGCCGTCCATCATGTCGCTGGGGGCGACGATGTCGGCACCGGCCTTTGCGAGCGATGCCGCGGTCTTTGCAAGCAACTCCACGCTTGAATCGTTATCGATGGAGTAGTGGTCGCCATCACGCGCGACGATGCCGCAGTGGCCGTGCGAGGTGTACTCGCAGAGGCAGACATCGGCCATCATTACCAGCGAATCGAGCTTTCGATTCTGCTTGAAGGCGCGCAATGCAGACTGCACGATGCCGTCTTCGGACCACGCGCCCGTGGCCTGCTCGTCCTTCTCGGCAGGAAGACCGAATAGGAGCAGACCGCCGATGCCGAGGTGAGCGGCGGCTTCGGCTTCTTTCAACGCTTCGTCGAGTGAGAGGTTGAAGACGTTGGGCATGGAGCTAATGGGCTTGCGCACACCTTCGCCCGGGCAGATAAAGAGCGGGTAGATGAGCGCGCCGGGATGAAGGTGCGTCTCGCGCACAAGTGAGCGCATCGCCTCGGTGCGGCGCAGCCGGCGCATGCGCGTAACGGGAAAGTTCATGCTTTCAGTTTACGCGCGCTGGCCGTAAAGCTTACTTATTGGCCATGACGTTGAAGACGGCGGCGAAGTGAGACTCCTAACGCGATTGCACCGCTACCTAACAGAAGCAGATTGGACGGCTCCGGGATTGGCGCGACAGGTGTCGCCGTAACGACAAAGTTTCTGACCCCCAGCGAAGCGACAACAGTGAAGGGCGTGGATGCTCCCGGCTCGTTGGGATCGATGACGTCGACGATGTAGCCACCGCCTGTGTCGTATACGTGCGCGAGGCTGGCGCCGAGAGGACTATTCAGATACATGAGAATACCGAGCGAATCGACATGCGTTGAACCATTTGCGGGGAAGAGCACGTTGTCGAAGGTAAAACCGAATTGGGTTGCCGGTGTCTGCGAGTTCGTGGTCCCCGGGCTGACGACTCCGGCAAAGTCATAGCCGTTTGCGTTGCCAGTGATGCCGGTAACGTCGATGGCCGCGCTGTTATAGGGATCGACCGGTCCGCTGAAGGTGCCGGATGCAGTGAAGTTCAGGGCAGGGTCGCCGTTGGCGGCGCCTGCGAGGATCTGATAGCGGTAGGTGTCTGCGTGCAGCCCCGTGGTAGCCGCCGCAAAAAGGATGAGAAAGAGAATCTTCGGGGAGATATTCATCGGGCCCTCATACATCTCGATGGAGTGGCCTTGCGTGTGCTCGTCCGTGCACACCCTCTGTTAGATGCCTATTCCCGTTGTCCGGGAGACCCCGACCAGACAAACACGCTTTATGGCATTGGACTTCCGTTTTCGAGCTAAAAGTATTCAGCTTCGATCGGCGATCGCGTCGTATTCCATTCCTGAGGTCATGGGAGCCAGCACCCAAAGCGTGTAGATGCCGAGGGCTGTGCCGAACGGAATCTTGAACAACGCCAGTACGGCGAGAACGATCGCGAACACCCTGGCCCAGGACCTGCGAGTAAGCAGGCCATAGCCGGCGACCACTGCAAGGGAAGCCATCACGACGGTGATGGCAACGATAAAGGGAACAACCGCCATCCAGGGATGTCCGTGCATGTCGCCCCAATGATGGTTGCCCCAGCGGTTGAATGGCCAGTCGCCCCCACCGAAGCGGCCCCAGGCGAATGTGCGTAGAAAGAACAGGCCCATGAGGCCGGAGAGCACGCGATAGGCTCCGAAGACGCACCACAGGATGCCGAGCGTCTGCAAGTGACGCTGAACGCGGGGCACGATCACCGCTGGCGGATACGGTGGATACTGCGCGTAACCCGCATAGGCTGGCGGCATCGGAGGCGTTGGCGGTCCTTGCGGAGGAGCGGCATGCGCGGCCATCTGAGCACCACAACGTGGGCAGAAATGAATCTCGGTTTCAACGGTATTTCCACATCCCTGACAGACCATCCAACACCTCCTGGAAATCCAGGGTTCAAGCCAAACGGCACACAAGCGGTCTCGCTCCGAAAATGCAGGCTCGTTTGAATGCTACGCACGAAACAGGCAGGCGGTTCCATGCGCGATTACGATAATAGACGTGCCTTCGCTCGATCTAGTTCCGCAGATTCCGCATCCGCTCGCCGAAGCCAGTTCTGCCGCGCTGGAATGGCCGCGCCTGCGCGAGTACATCGCCGGACGCACCTTCTCGCCGCTTGGAAAGACGTGGGTTCTGGCGCTCGAGCCCTCGGGCGATCAAGCGTGGATTGACGCGCAACACCAGCGCACAGAAGAGATGCGGGCGCTCTATGCAGCGGGCGGCGGCTTCGACTTCCACGGAATGTTCGACCCGACTGCACTGCTTGAAAAGGCTCGGATCGAGGGCTCGGCGCTTGAGGCGCTTGAGATTCTGTCGCTTGTGACTGTAGTGGAGAGAGTGCAGGCGTGGCGCGGCCTGATCGTTCCGCAGACCGGCGCTGCACCACGAGACTGGCCTGGCATCGCTGCTCTCTCGCTGCCGATTCGCGACAGCGACCTGGCTCCGCTGCTCCGACAGCTTCGCGGCAAGATTGAGCCTGACGGCTCTCTGTCCGACGACGCTTCTCCTGAGCTGCACCGCATCCGCCGCGCCATGGAGCGCCAGCACCGCGCGATTGAGGAGAGCCTGCGCCGCTCGTTGGCTCGCCTCTCCGCCGAAGGCAGCACGCAGGATGCAGTCATCACGATCCGAGGCGACCGCTTCGTCATCCCGGTACGCGCGGAGTTCAAGCGCAAGATACCCGGCGTCGTGCACGGCTCGTCGTCGTCGGGCCAGACAGTGTTTGTTGAGCCGCTGGAGACGATCGAGCAGAACAACGAGCTGGTGCGGCTGCTTGATGAGGAGCAATCGGAGATACACCGCATCCTCGTCGCCATGACACGAGCGCTTGCGGCCGATGCACCAACGATCCTTGCGGGCGCAGCCATCCTTGCGGAGGTTGAAGCACACTCTGCACGCGCACGCTTCGCCATCGAGCTTCGCTGCACGAAGCCCATCTTTACTTCGGCTGCAGAGCCCGGGTTATCGCTGACCGCGGCACGACACCCGCTGCTTGAGCTACGCATGATCGCCGAAGCCCGTGCTACAGGCAGCGAAGCATCGTCGCCGGTTCCGCTGACCGTTGCGCTTACTGACTCAGCACGACAGCTCATCATCAGCGGACCGAACACAGGAGGGAAGACTGTATCGCTGAAGACCGTCGGCCTTCTCGCACTGATGGCGCAAGCGGGAGTGCCGGTGCCAGCGGAGGAGGCGCGGCTACCGCTCTTCGGCAGCATCTTCGCCGATATCGGCGACGCGCAGTCGATCGAACGCAACCTGTCGAGCTTCTCTGCGCACGTTGTCAACCTCGACCGCATCTCGCGGGAGGCAACATCATCGTCGCTGGTGCTGTTGGATGAGCTTGGTTCAGCCACCGATCCTGAAGAAGGCGCGGCACTGGCCGTCGCGGTCTCCCAGCATTTTCTTCGGGCGCGCGTGTGGAGCTGCATCACGACACACCTGACTTCGCTGAAGGTCTACGCGGCAAACAATGTCGGTGTGTTGAATGCAGCCGTAGGGTTCGACCAAGAGACTCTGACGCCGACCTATCAACTGCGCCTCGGTGTTCCCGGAGCATCAGCAGGTCTGAATATCGCCGCGCGGCTCGGGCTTTCGCCGCAGATCATCGCGGCGGCGCGTGCGCAGTTGTCTACACAGACGGCAGATATCGCGGCCTTCCTCGACAGCCTTCACCAGCAGCTCACTGCTGTCGCCGAGGAACGCGAGACATTGAAGCAGCGCGAGCAGGAGCTTTCCCGCGCAAAGATTCAGCTCGACCTCGAAGGCCGAGCCGAGGTGAAGGCCCGCACAAAGGAATTGGAGAAGAAACTGGAGTCGCTTATCAGCGACTTCGAATACCAGCTCCGCGAATCGGTGAAGGCCATCGACGACAAGGCTGTGGCGAAGAGGATCGCACGCGACTCTGCAACGACCTTGGCGCGGGCGCGCCGCGAGTTCGGCGAGCAGTTCAAGTCCACCGTCGTAGCGCACATGACAGGTGCGGACAGGAACGACCCGAACGCGCGACCTCACGTGGTGAGGGGCGCGGGTGTCGGCGACCTGGTAAAGCTCAAGTCGCTGGGGCGGCAGGCACGAGTAGAACGCGTAATCGACGCGAAGACCTTTGAAGTGTCCATCGGCCCGATGAAGATGAAGGTGCCGATAGACGACATCGCCGAGGTCGAGCAGGTAAAAGTGGTGACACCGCTCGAGGCTGCGCGTAAACGGGGAGGCGTAACCGTCTCGACTGCTGAGGACCCCGACTACATGTCGTCGGAGATCAATGTTATCGGCCGCACAGCCGACGAGGCGCACGATGAGGTTGCTCGCTTCGTCGACCGCGCTTTTCTTGCCGGGCTGCCGCGTATCCGCATCGTTCATGGAACAGGCATGGGAGTGCTTCGGCGCACGCTGCGTGACTATTTACGTAGTCACCCGCACGTAGCCAACATCACCGAGCCGCCGCAGAACCAAGGCGGTCAGGGCGCCACTGAGGTTGAGCTGCGGCAGTAATCCTGCCGCATGATGAGGCAGCACGTTCGATGCTAATGTGGCGTATGTCCTCGCCAAAGCCAGCTCCCGCACTCGCAGGCAACGTGATCGGCTCCAACGACGGCGACTTCATCGTCGCGGAATGGAGTGATCCGGGTAGCCCTCCCGGTCCGCCGCGTCTCATCGCTCCTCCACACATTCATCACGGAGACGACGAGGCCTGGTACGTCGTCGAAGGCGTGCTCCATGTGCAGCGCGGTGATGAAGTGGTTGAGCTTCGCGCGGGCTCGGCCGTTCTGGTTCCCAAAGGCACGGTTCACACTTACTGGAACCCGAGCACCGAATGCACGCGATATCTGCTGATCATGACTCCGAACATCTACAGCCTGATTCAGGAGATTCATGCGCTCGAAGAGCGAACGCCTGCTGCGCTGCAGGCGCTCTTTGCGAAACACGATTCCGAGCTGTGCTGAGGAACGGCTTTCTGCCCTTACTTGTTAGCTTGCGGCGCGCGGCACACAAAGCTCGTCGCATCCGTCGTGCTGCCCTTGCCTGAATACGATGCCTTCTGCGGGTATGGGCACAGCGGCCGTGTGCGATCGACCTGCCCGTGCGTTTGATGCGATGCCACGATCTTCTTCGGAGCCTCTCCCTCTTCTACCCAGCGCTCCACTGCGGAGACTGCATCGAACGTATCCGGTCCTGGCCCTCCGCCGCAGTGCTGCATCCCCGGCACCAGGAAGAGGCGAGCGAACTCTTGTGTCTTCGCCCCGGTGACCTCCTGCATCTGCCGGTAGTAGTTGATGGTGTTGACTGGCGAGATGTCCGGATCGCTGAGTCCGTGATAGAGAAGCAGCTTGCCGCCGCGACGCGCGAACGGACGAAGGTCGTTGTCCACCGCATCGAGCGCAGGTGACACCTTTTCGAGTGCAGTCTTATCGCGGTCGTAGTCGAAGGCCATCGTGTCGTACTTGGGATCGTTCATCACCATGAAGCGGATGAAGCCGTCGGCAGCCTTCCAGTGGGTTGCCTGATACGGCGCCGATCCCGTAACCCACGACGACCATCCGCCTGAGCCAGCTTCGCCGCCGGGAAGCAGGCCGGGAAAGATCACTTTGCCTGAGTCATCCTTCGACCCCGCCCATATCTTCTTTACCGCCTCAACCTGCTTCGGAGTGAAGCATGTTCCCGCATCTTCTCCCTCTTTGCATGCCAGCACTGCCGGATCGACACGGCATGACATGGGGTCGTCCAGAACTCCGTCCGTAAAGCCATCCTTCGCGTCGCACGCCTTGTTCACCGCATCGGCCAGCAGTTTTATCTTGGCGGGCTGGATGTAGCTCTCCGGATCCTTCAGCGTTACCTGCGCATAGTAGAGGTGCGCACCCGCATATAGATTCGTCCAGTTGTAAGCTGGGTCTCCTGCCACGATGCCGTCGAAGTCTGCAGGATAGCGCTGGGCCTCCATAAGGCCCTGCCCGCCGCCCTTCGAGCAGCCGACGTAGTACGAGTGGTCCTGCGGCTTGCCGTAGAACGCGGAGACGATCTGTTTTCCATGTACCGTCGTCAGGTGCAGCGCTCTGTGGCCGAAGTCCTCCACTAAACCGGGCTCACCCATCGACCAGCTTGAATCGAAGCCCTGACCCGCGATGGCGACGTGGCCTGTATCGGTGCTCGCGGCTGCGTTTCCGCGGCGCAGTCCACTCAGCATGGCGCTATAGGCGATCGTTCCTGCCATGCCACCGTTACCTACTACTTCAAAGCGGCCGGTCCACTTCTCAAGGGGAAGCCACACCTCGAAGCGGACGGCTGGCTTCGAAACGCCGGTGACGCGACAGAAAGCGGGATGATTGCGCATTGGGTTTGCGGCTCCCGGCAAGGTCAGGGTGCCGGGCTCGACTACCGAAGCCGACTCGACGGTCGTATCTTCGATGCGAAGCGCGGTCAGCTCCGCGCACTCGCTCCGCTGAACCGCAGCGTGCATCGGGCCCGCCAGCAGCAGCGTCGCACCCATCAACAACAAACCCGGTTTCATCCCCCAGCGCGCGATCATCGTCCTCCATGCTTGCGACCGATTGTAGCGTCCCTCTTCTCAGACGCCAGAGTCTTGTTTCGCGTTCCCTTTGCGATACGCTGAACCGTATGCCCAACCTGAGACTCCGCGGCTTCTTCCTTCTTCTTTACGTTGCACTTGCTTCGGCCGTTCCCGCCCAGCAAGTAAGCTTTCGCATTACGCCTCTGCGGCCTGTCGAGGAGTTGCGAGCCATCGCTCTCAAGGAACAGCCGCCGCACGAAACGGGCAGCTTTCGGCCATCCGACCTGGTTGAAGTTGTGAAGCTCGACCCAACTATTCACCTCGATATCCGTTACGCGACCAGCAACAACTTCCTGGGTACTCCGGTCTATACGCAGGCGCGGGCCTTTCTTCAGCGTCCCGCCGCAGAGGCGGTCGTCCGGGCCAACGAGAAGCTGAAGGAGCACGGATACGGGCTCATCCTGCACGATGGCTATCGTCCCTGGTATGTCACAAAGATCTTCTGGGACGCCACACCAAACCATCAGAAGATCTTCGTCGCAGACCCGTCACAAGGCTCGAAGCACAACCGCGGCTGCGCCATCGACTTATCGCTCTACGATCTGAAGACCGGCGAAGAGGTGGTGATGCCGAGCGGCTACGACGAGATGACCGAGCGCGCCTACGCCAATTATTCGGGAGGAACCGATGACGAACGGGCGAGACGGGCGCTTCTGCGTCATGCAATGGAGGAACAGGGTTTCACCGTGAACCCAACCGAGTGGTGGCACTTCGACTACAAGGACTGGAAGGAGTACGGAATCCAGAACGTGCGATTCGAGGACCTCGGCAAGTAGCGTGCGGCGGCGATTCTCGTCCGGTGGGCTTCACCAAAGAAGGGCAACAGTTGCCGCCCTCCTGCTATCGCGTGGGAAGACCCGTCGTGCCCGGCAATGCCCAGTGCTTCATCACCCGTGCATACGCATCTGCGGGAAGCTGCACAAGCACGGGCTTTCGTTTCGGATCGAGCCATCGCAGCAGGGTCTCGACCTCCATGGGCTCCATCGCAGTGCACCCAGCAGTTCCGTGCGCCGCGTCCCGCCAGATGTGCAGGAAGATACATGAGCCGCCTCCGCGTATGGGTGGCGTCGCGGTGCCTGTGTTGGCAATCCCGTTGTGATTGACGACGATGCCCCAGCGATAGGCCTCGCCTACGTCGCGCATGTGTTCCGAGCTCTTCCAGTCGACCTGCACCTGGGAACGATCGACGATGCGGTTATAGGACGTCGAATCCACGTCGTCGACACACTCGATCGATGGAATGAGGCTGCGATAGGGAAGCATCGTGCCGGCGAGTGGCTCCGCAGCAAAGCCAAAGGCCGTCCCGAGGCCAAAGACTCCTGCGGGCGAGCGTCCGTCGCCCTCGCGTTTCACCGGGTCCATGTTCGTCTGGACGCTCTTTGTGGCAACCAGGCCGCTGCCCCACGCCATTCCGTTTTTGCCGACGACGATAGGGATTGCCTGACCGACCGGCCGCCACGCCTCGCCCGGCTTTGCGCGTTCATAGCGCTGCAGACGGCCCTGCAGGGTGTTCCAGTCGGACGTCTTCACCACGATCATCTGGGTCGACTGGGCGGCTACGTCGTTCCCCTTCGCAAATCCGGTTTGGCCAGACAAGCTCAACATGGCGCACAGGGTAAGCAGTCTTCTCATGAGAGGCAGTGTAAGCTAGCGGGCCGCGACATAGCCTGTCCGGTGATGCCGGTCTGTCGTGATCTCTTTCCACAGGTCGTAGAGAAACTTAATTACCGAGATTGCGAGCGCAAATTTGAACCCGAGGGTGATTCCCGTGTTGATACCTGCCAGGGAATGCAGCGTGTCCGTCGAGATATCCGAACCAGCCACGAAGAACGTTCGCACCTGCACCATGATGACGAGGATCAGGATGCCCATGGCATTAACCGCCAGCTGTAGCCAGCCGCGAACGCGACGCATTGACGGCCACAGCATAGCGAACTTTATAGGAATCATAGCGATCAGAAGGCTAATGATCTGCCAGTAGAAGACGTGCCACTCCGGAGTGAGCCCGAAGGGCATGCCGTGAACCATCTTCGCGCCAGGCCCGATGATGAGATAGGGATGGCTCGGCACCGCGAGTAACCAGACCACCATCAGCACGCTAACGATAAGATCTGCAACTCCACTTGCCAAGGAATGCTTTTTCTGTTCCGGTTCAAGCTCGGGCAGGTCGCGGACGCTCCACTTCGGCAACGTCATCTTGGGGATGAAGCGACCCTGGGCATATTCGAAGGCAGCAAAGCCGAGTGTCATCACTCCCCAGAACGTCAGTGCCACTCCCGGGAAGTGCGCTGCCGCCGCTCCGATCCTTTGTCCCAGATCAGGGCCCGAACCCGACTGCGTAATTGCGGCTATCACTTGAATGCAGGCGTACGCCGCTAGAACCAGCGGGAAGCTGCGCTTCAGCGTGTACCAGTAGAAGGGGAATAGCTGCGGACCGATGAGAAAGTGCTGCGGACCATAGCGCGCCGCGACCAGCACGGGCATGCCATGCGCTTCCAGTACCTGGGCGACCTCTGCCTCGGTCAATGGCCGGTTCAGTTCCTCTTCACGGCCCTCCAGTTCAGCCTCGAGATTGGCCCTCAGCTCAGCCAGCATGTCGGCGCGGCCTTTCGCGGGAAGGTGTTCTCCAACTGCCTGTAGATAACGCTCCAGAAGATTCATGCTTTACCCCTCCACAGCAATTTCTTGGTTTTTGCCTGCCTTCTCGCCGTCCACGATCCTGCTCAGCGAGTCGTTGATACCCGTCCACTCCGCCAGCAGAAGCGCGAGAAGCCGCTCTCCCTCAATGGACAGCCGGTAGAAACGCTTATTGCGTTTCTCCTCTTCGCGCCACTCGCTGGTCAGCAGCCCCTGAGATTCCAGCCGACGCAGCAGGGGGTACAGGGTGCTCTCCTCGATCTCGAGCCCGGCATCGGCCAGCGATTTACGCAGCGTGTAGCCGTAGTGCTCGGCGCGAAGCTGGGCCAACACTGCCAGTACCAGGCATCCTCGCCGCAGTTCCAGCCGTAGCGAGTCGAACAGTTCATTGCCCGCCTGGCTGCCTGCGCCGTTCATTCCGTCTTTGATCGCCGGTCCCATACTGTACGAAACATACTGTATGACAAACAGTGTATGGCGTCAAGTATTTTTTAGATTTTTCCAATAGTAACGGCAAGCCTATAGGAACCATATAGATAGCTTTGGCGTATCCTCAATTCGAATATGAGACTCGCCCTTCCCGTCGCTATTCTTACCCTTTTCAGCACCACATTCCTTGTGGCCAAATCTCCGAAAGATAAAACGATCCGTCGGCTCGACGGCTCCTTTATGTCGATCGGTGACGCCGCGGCTATGGCGCAGCGCATCCTGGAGCAGAACCACGTCACCGGCGCCCAGATCGCGGTCCTCAACGATGGGCATCCGGTCTGGAATGAGGGCTTCGGCTATCGCGATCGGGAACACAAGCTTCCCATGAATCCGTACACCACAACGTGGGCGGCATCCATCACCAAGAGCGTCTTTGCCACGTTCGTCATGGAGATGGTTCAGGAGAAGAAGCTCAATCTGGACATGCCCATCACCGAGCTGCTCGAAAAGCCTCTGAATGACTACCCTGAGTACAGCTCGACCGCCTCGGAGATCGTTCGCGATCCGCGCTTCGCTCACATCACTCCTCGCATGTTGCTTTCGCATACCTCGGGCCTAGCGAACTTCGCGAGTCTCGAGCCCGACAAAAAGATGCATCTACACTTCGCACCCGGCACTCGGTTCGCCTATTCGGGTGAAGGACTCAATCTGTTGCAGTTCGTCATCGAACAGCGCGAGCATCGCCCGCTGGAACAGATGATGGCGGACGCAATCTTTCAACCGCTCCATATGACGCAAACTTCACTGATATGGAATCCGGCCTTCGCAAGCGATGTCGCCGACCGCTATGACGCTGATGAGAAGTTCATCTCTCATACGAGGCGCGACCACGCGCGTGCAGCAGGGTCCATGACCACTTCGGCCCAGGACCTGATGATCTTCCTGATGTTTCTTCTCTATGAGCCTATGAAGATCGGACACCCCTCTTTCAAATGGCATCCGCCGACAGTTCCAAATCCCACCATGCCCCTGCTGTGGCCGGGAACGTTGCGCACGATGCTGACGCCGGTCATCCAAATCGACGCCACGCACCAGTTCCCGACCTTCGATGAAACAAAGAGCGCTGAGGGTCCGGCGGTCGGCCTCGCCTACGGTCTGGGCTGGGGCTTACTCACCAAAACGAAATACGGCCCAGCGTTCTTCAAAGAAGGCCACGGCGACGGCGCGCAGAACTACCTCGTCTGCTTCACCCGTCATCGCGATTGCATGGTTATCCTGACGAACAGCGACAACGGCGAGCTCGCCTTCAAGCCTTTGCTTGAAGGAATTCTCGGCGACACGGTCACACCATGGGAGTGGGAAGGTTATACGCGTGAGGGCATTCTGGCCTCACGCGAGCATCAGTAATTCCGGATCTTCCGACGGTATTTTGGCCGTCGAGAGGCAGAGAACATTTCGCGGCCGGAGAGATCAAGACCATGCCTAAACAAAGCGCAGGCCTGCTGATGTATCGCCGCCAGAACGCAACGCTGGAGGTCTTCCTCGTTCATCCTGGAGGTCCGTTCTGGGCGAAGAAGGACCTTGGCTCATGGACCATCCCCAAGGGAGAGTATGCAGAGGGCGAAGAGCCACTGGCCGCCGCGCGGCGTGAGTTCGTGGAAGAGACAGGCTTTCCCGTCGACGGAGATTTCATTGATCTCGGCACGATCAAGCAGGCGGGTGGAAAGCTCGTCCGCGCATGGGCCTTTGAGGGCGACTGCGATCCTGCGGCTCTCATTAGCAATCAATTTCAGATGGAGTGGCCTCCGCGCTCCGGCCGTCTTGCCGAGTTTCCCGAGGTCGACCGAGGCGCCTGGTTCTCTCTAGCAGATGCGAGAGAGCACATTCTGGTGAGCCAGCAGCCAATCCTTAGCCTTCTTATGGATCGACTGGCGCAAAAAGTCGACACTACAACGTAGCTCCGCATCCCATAACCATGCGCTTGTTTGTCGGGATACCCTTGGCGACCGCCGTCGTCGACGAACTCACCCGTGTGACACAGCGCCTGCGCTCGAAGGACGATGGCCTGCGCTGGTCGTCGCCTGAGTCGTGGCACATCACGCTACAGTTCCTGGGCAACACCGGACGCGACCAGTACGAGTGCGCCCTGGCGCGGCTTTACGAGATTCACCTGCGCGCTGTGCCCATCGAGATTGATGCGATGGGTTTCTTCGATCGGGCAGGAATCTTCTTCGCCGGAGTGAAGGTGTCGCCGGAACTGGTTTCGCTGGAGCGCCATGTCGTCGCCGCAACCACTCTCTGCGGCTTTACTCCGGAGACGCGCCCCTATCATCCGCATATCACGTTGGCGCGCAGCAAGAGCAACGAGCGTGGACTACGCAGCCTGAAGGCCCGTCTACAAAATCAGCATGAGTTCACCGGTTTTCTCGCCGAACGAGTTTGTTATGTACGAGAGCGTGCCGACTTCCACAGGCTCACACTATGAGGTTCGTCAACGGTTTTCGCTATCGGCCGATCCACACTGACGTATCTCCGCAGAAAAGGAAAAGCCCGGCGATGATCGCCGGGCTTTCCAACATATCTTTGAACCAATCTAGGCGGCCGTTGCGTCGCGCATCGCCTTTACCCTGTCGTGCGACTGAAGGATGTGCGTTTGCTGTTTACGAAGGACTGACTGAATCGGTGCAGGAACATCATTCATCTTCAGCACTTCTTCATACGCCTTCTTGGCGGCGTCTTCACCCTGCTCTGCGGTCTCCAGCAAAGTATGGTCACTGCCGCCCATCTTTGCTTTCAACTCTCCCCATGTGCGGTGAATGGCGCCCGATGCAGTACCGCCCTCCGAGACCTTTTCACCTGTAGCTGAACCCAGCGCCGATTCGAGATCAGACGCAAACTTGCCTCGCGTGGCAGACTCCTCTACGAAGTACGACTTCGCCTTCGGATCCTTAAGTTGTTCGCCCAGCGACTGAAAACCTTTCTCCCCGTCGTGGAGCACTTCGATGACGGTACGAACTGCTTTGTTTTCGAAAGCCATAAAACACCTCTACCTCTGTGTGATGGATGTTTCTTCCCATCCGTTGTGCAAAAGAAGGTTGCCTCTTATGCGATAAAAGGTGCGTAAATATTGCGGTTTCGTGATTATTGAACTTAAGCATTCGATTCATCGACATAGACAGAAAGAAGACCCGGCCTCCGCGCCGGGCCTCCCCTTTTCCACACCAGAAACTACTTTTACCGCGAAGCGCGTTTGGTGGATCGTCCGGCTGCCGTCTTCGAAGCAGGCCCTACCAACTCAGCATCCTCTTCATCCTCGGACTCGATCTCGGAGGCAGCTTCTTCGAGGAGAGGCTCTGCCTGGGCCTGCACCTTCTGGCCTGCGGCCTCCTCTTCTTCGAGCGACTCGGTCAGCAGCGCGACGATCTCGTCCTGTCCCAACGACTTCGCGATTGCGATTGCGGCTGTATAGCCAGCGATCTCGTAGTGCTCAACGCGCAGAGCAGCACCTGCGATGCACACATCCTTTGCAGCTCCCTCTTCGTCGTTGTCGAGTTGCTCCTGGCCCTCTTTCACCAGGCCCTCCATGCCTTTGCACATCTCGCCGGTCGGCTTCTTGCCAAGCTGCTCAAATATCTGCTTCAGCCGGTCCACCTGCCCCTTCGTCTCCTCGAGGTGGGTGGTGATTAGGTCCTTGAACTCGGGGTTGGATACACCCTTGGCCATCTTGGGGAGTGCCTTCACCAGCTGATTCTCAGCGCTGAACAGATCTCTCAACTCATCTACCAGAACATTTTCCAAACTCATGTGATATCTCCTGTGTCTCTCTGTGTCGTGCTGTCTCCCTTCTTAGCTGGGGTGAGTGATAGGAGGCGAATTGCCGCGCTGCGGTTGGCCACATGCGAACATCCGTCACGAAATAAGCCGGCGCTCACACAAAACAAAGCCCGGCTCACTGCCGGGCGTGCTCTGTTTGTTTTCTGGCTAGGCCATGGGGCGATTCATCTCTGTGCGCCACTCTTCGGGAGGCGTGCCGGACTCCGGACCGAGAAGGTAACGTTCCCAAAGATCTTCGCGAGTCTTCAGGTTATTCGCTTCGGTCCACGCCACGAACTCACCCCACGCTCCACCGAGACCAGCGTAGTTTCCGGTGTACACCGTACGCGCCACACGCGTTGCCTCTAACACCCCTGGCTCGACTCGACCTGTTGGCTTTACGTCCTTCTCGACCGGAAAGCAGATACGGAAGTCGAAGGTCTCATTCGGCCTGCGTGTGTGATGTGTGAACCACGGCCCTGTTGGCTTGATTCCCTGCGCTTTCAACGCCGCGCTAAGTTCATCGAGGCCGGAGTGCATAGCCTGCATGATCTCGGCGCGCAGGATATTGACATGGATGAAGGCAATCTTCTGCGCGGGTGATTCAACGATCTCAGGTGTGGTGATCATCCATTTCCCTCTTTTTCGTGTACTTAATTTTGTACGCTTATCTACCGAACATGAACGCCAGCCCTTGCCGCCTCGCGCATCACGCGCAGTACGGTCAGTGCCAGGCGTATGGAACGCTTCGTCTCCGAATCGGCACTGACGTAGGCTCTCAATGGAAACTTTCTCCGTTCCATCTCTCGGGGGACAAAGGCATCCCGGAGCATCCTGACCACAGCGTCTCGGCTCTCAGGCTTCAAACCCGACTCCTCATCCCGCCGACGTTCACGCTCCGGGTCTTCGGCCAGCCTTCGCATTGCTCGCCGCGTGGCTATGGCAATCTCTTCGCCGCGGGTCTCGCTCAGAGTACGTTCTGAAGTATCGAGTGATTTCAGATCGCCCTTTATCTTCTGCAGCCTGGCGCTGCTACGGTTCTCTTCCATCGAGTCGTCAACAAAAAGCCCAACCAGCAGCACAAGGCCCGCCGCGCTGAATGCGATAAGGAAGGCGATATAGCTCACGCGATCTCCTGAAGCAACGTATAGAGGGCCAGAAACTCGCGCTGCAGCTTGCGAATTCTAAGACGGCAGAACAGGTAGCTGGACCCGTAGATCAGCACGGCGGCGCCTACCCACGCCCAAAAATAGCGCAGCTTAAGGGTCTGTTTGTAGGTCTCCACTAGTCCCGTTGTGACGAGGAAGAAGATCGCAGTCAAAATCGCGTTCGATAGGGTCGACCACTGTGCGACGCGCCAGTCATAGGCTTTCTGAATCTGCCCAGCCGACAGTGCAACATCATCCATCCACACTACGAGATCGTGAACGGTAGGTTCCATGGAGTGCGCTCAAGAAGCGGGTCTATTGCACAGAATCAGATACGCATGGGCATCAGGATGTAGCGATACTTCACGTCCTCGTTGCCGTCTTCGGGGCGCATCTGACCTGCCGACTGCGCGTCCTTGAACTCCAGCCTGACCTCGCCGGTGTTACCGATCGCCTTCAGAAAATCGAGAAGATACTGGCTGTTGAACCCCACAACCAGCGGATCGTAGTTGTACGGCGTCTCGATCGAGTCCTCAGACTCACCCGCATCGGTCGACGACGACGACAGCTTCAGCTCGTTCTGCTCCAGGCGGATCTTGATGGCGCCCGAGCGCTCGTCAGCGAACTGCGCAACGCGCTGGATCGAACCCATCAGGTCTTCCGAGCGCACGATCACAAACTTGTTGTTGTCGCGCGGAAGCACGGCCTCGTAGTTCGGGAACTGGCCGGTAAGCTTGCGGCTGGTCAGCACGCGGCCACCTACGCGGAAGAACAGTGTCTGGTCATCGTCAGCGAAGTCCAACGTCTCGTTTTCAGTGTTCGAAAGCAGACCGGAGAGCTCTGCCAGTGCCTTGCGCGGGATCAGCGTCTTCTTCTCGCCCTGAACGCCTTCCAGCTTCTCGCCCAGCTTTTCGATGTGGGCCAGACGATGACCGTCGGTCGCCACCATCGCCATCGATTCCGCCTTCAGCACGAGCAACGCACCGTTCAGCGTGTAGCGGCTCTCTTCGTTCGAGATGGCGAAGATCGTCTTCGAAACCATGTTCTTGAGCGACGCCACCGGGAGCTTTACACCTCCCGCGGTCGGGAACTCCGGCACCTGCGGGAAGTTCGCGCGCGCCATGCCCACCATCTTCGTGTTGGATCGGCCAGCGCGGATCTGCACCCAGTGGTTGTCCATCAGCTTGATGGAGATATCGCCCTCGGGAAGCAGCTTGATGTAGTCGTACAGCTTGCGCGCCGGAATCGTGCATGCGCCCGCCTTCTTCACCTTTGCCGTGCAGCTGGTGCGTAGCGACTGGTCGAGATCGGTGGCCGTGATGGTCAACTTTCCGTCGTCTGTGGCTTCGAAGAGAAAGTTTGAGAGGATCGGAATCGTCGTCTTGCGCTCGACGACCGACTGCGCAGCCGTCAGCTCACGCAGAAGCTCGGCGCGGGAGACGGTGATCTCGAGGTTGCCCGTAGGGGCGGCGTTTGCGGTCATCTCGGAATCCTGGGTAGCGGTCGTCACAGTCACTCTCTCCCGTCGCTGGCAATAGCCCAATGTCGACTTTTTCTTGGTTTCGCTGCTGGCCAAACTGTACACCGAATCCTGCTTGCGATGCACACGGCAGCCGTGGACGCCCCGGTACGACAGAGCGCCTGCCTGATTCTAGGGTCATGGCCGCAGGAAGCGCGACAAGTTTCTCTGTGGAAAGCAGGACGTTTGTGTGTGCTCCGCTTCCGGTGGATCGACAGCGACCAAGCGCTGGATTGAGGGAATGAGGAAGCTGAGCGAAGACGGACTGGTTATAAAGAAAGAGAGTTATTTAAAGAGAAATACTAGTAGCCGTAGTCGTTGTCCGCTGAAAAGTGGATAACAGTCACATCTTCTTGGCAATCAGGAGTTTGGGTAGATGTCTTGTTTTAGAAAACGGGGCCTCTCGAGTTGCAAGACTAGGAAGATCGGTGTGGAGCATCGGCTTCTGTCCAGTGTTATCCCAATTCTTCACAGCCTACCGTTCTACGACCGCGAGAAGTTCGGCACGGATTCGTGGGAATACCTGCCAAATAAAATAAAATCAGATACTTGCCAGGACCGTGTTTTTCACAGTTTCCCTACAGCCCGTAGGATAATCAGTCCCGAGACCTGTAACGCCTCTTGAGGAGACCTTTCGATGGAGATAGCCATCTTCGGCGCCAACGGTGCAACCGGCCGACTCCTGACTTCTATCGCACTCAAGTCAGGCCACTCCGTAACCGCGCTGGTTCGTAAGCCCCTCTCCTTTCCTTATCTAAAGAGCGTTCATGTCATTGAAGGCAGTGCGTTCAACCCTGTAGCTGTCGAAGCCACCGTGGCGGATGCCGACGTCGTCTTCACCACACTTGGTGCAAAGTCGCCGTTCCGTAATGAGAACGTCCTGCCGCGGGCGATACCCCTGATTGTGGATGCCATGAAGCAATGTGGAGTGCAGCGCATCATCGCCCTCGGGTCCGCGGGCGCTCGTTCTGATGCTCTTGATAACCAGCCAGCATGGCTCCGATGGATCGCACAGAAAATCGTCTACAAAACTGTGCTCAAGTGGCCCGTTCGCGAGCAGATGGCGCAGTACGAGGTGCTCTCGGCGAGCGGCCTGGACTGGACAATGGTTCTTCCACCTGTGCTCACCAACGGCCGGGCTCGCGGCAGCGTCAGGATCGACAGTGAATCCCTGCCCCGCTTCGCACGCAGCATCTCGAGAAAAGATGTCGCGGACTTCATGTTTCGGCAGATAGAAAGCACGGAATGGCTCCGAAAGAGCGTCTACATCAGCGATTGAGCTCCATCAGCTACCAGATCGATCGCAGCGTCCAGACATCGCCCGAGACAGACGGCTTCTGCCCCTCGCCCGAGAAGAACACCACGCGAGTTCGTGCCGTGGGCGGGAAGATAAGGTTCGTCATTGCGATGGTTCCGTCCTGCGCGTAGGCCTCCACCGATGACCGGTCGACGATCAGGTGAAGGTCGTACGGGCGCTCTTTGCGAAGAGGTGCCGTTGTTCTGACCGGAAACTCCGGAGCCACCTTGTCGCCCGAGCGGGTCCTGTCGACGTAGAACTCACCCTGTGCCAGATCGAAGCCGATCTCCGTCCAGTGCTCGGCGTCACTGTAGAGCTTCACCCCAAAGGCCCCCTGCCCCTTCGGATCAAAACGCAGCACCATCTCGAACGGAGCCTCGCGCACCACCTCTGCTCCCGACGTGAGCGTCGTATGTGCTCCCCGCAGCGGAGCGATGACGGGCTCCTGCTTCAGGGCTACGCCCGCTCCATCCTGGATGTACGAGAGCCTGCGCGGCACGCTCATCTGTCCTCGCCACGGTGAGGTCGGCAGCTTTGCAGCATACTGCCAGTTGTTCATCCAGCCGAGCAGCACCGGCCTGTTGCCCGCCGGCAGGTGGTTGAAGCTGATAGCGCAGTAGTCGTCCTTACCGTAATTCGTCCATCCGTGTGAACCCGGCTGTGTGCCGGCAGTGAAGCGGGTTCCATCGAAGCTGCCGACGAAGTACTGCTCGCCTGAACCACCCTGCGGCGCCCCCGGATTCAGCCCAACCTTCATCACCCACACATCGGCCTTGTTTTTCACAGCAGGCGAGACCCGCAGCAGGTCGGGGCACTCCCAATCGCCCGCTACATCGCCCATCGGCCCGAACTCGCTCATCTGCGTCCAGTGCTTCAGGTCGGGGGAGCCGTACAGACGCACCTTGTGCTCCAGCGGCAGCGCCACCGCCATCACCCAATGGCTTGCCTTCTCGTCCCAGAAGACGCTCGGATCTCGGAAGTCCGACATGTGCAGGTCGAGCACAGGATTCCCCTCATACCTCGTCCACGTCCTTCCTGCGTCACGGCTGTAGGCCAGGTTTTGATTCTGTAACGTGCGGCTTCCGTTCTTTTGCTCGGGGCCGCCGTCCTTCCTGTAGCCGGTGTATACCGCCACCATGCACTCGTTGCCCTTGGCGCATAGCCCACTCGAGTTCTCATGGTCCACAACAACGCTGCCGGTAAAGACCATCTCGCCATCCTTCTCCGGAATCGCGACAGGAAGTTCGTGCCAGTGCAGCAGGTCGGTGCTCACCGCATGCCCCCAACTCATGTGCCCCCACACATCGCCGAAGGGGTTGTACTGAAAGAAGAGGTGATACTCGCCACGGAAGTAGACGAGGCCATTTGGGTCGTTGGTCCAATGCTCGCGAGGAGAGAAATGCACCTGAGGACGATACGGCTGGTCGTAGCCCGCGCTCTGCGCACCTGCCAGCAATGCAGCGAAACCCACAACCACCGACACCATCGCCCGAATCATCGCAGGATGATCGCTCATTCTGCCCAGCGCTTACAAGCGAGGTAAACTGCCGAGGCCAACAAAATGCTTCACCGGAGCCACGATGAAACTGCTCGCCACCCTCGCTCTTCTGATAGCAACAACAGCATTTGCCCAGCGTCCCGCAGCGCCTATTGCTCCCGCGCAGCCACAGGCGCCGCCGCTGAAGGGATCGCTCGCCGGTCATCCGTCCTGGCCAGTCGCGAAGCCAGCAGACGTGCACTCAGTCGATGCCATCCTTGCCGCGCTCTACGACGTCATCTCCGGCCCCAGTGGTCAGCAGCGCGATTGGGATCGCATGCGCTCACTCTTTCTTCCTGACGCCCGCCTTATCCCTTCACGCCTCGATCGCGACACCCACCGCGCCGACGCCATCATCCTCTCCATCGACGGCTACATCGAGCGCTCCAGCCCTAACATGACCGCCAATGGTTTCTTCGAGCGCGGCATTCACAACCAGATCGAGCAGTTCGGCAATATCGTCCACATCTGGAGCACCTATGAGTCGCGCCACAATAGCACCGACTCGCAACCCTTCGCTCGCGGCATCAATAGTATCCAGTTGCTCAAGAGCGGAGATCGCTACTACATCGTCCAGATCCTGTGGGACAGTGAGACCCCGGCTACTCCCATCCCTACACAGTATCTGCCGAAGTAAGCCGCTCCAGTTTCAGCCGAGCGAACACACCGAGCACCACGCGGTCGCATCTGCTCCCCATAAACGGAAACGCATCCCTTCCGTTGCTTCCCAAGCGGGCGACGAACCATTCGCGCATCATCGCGTGTCCGCGATGCAGCCGTACCTTTACGTTCTGCTCGGTAAGCTCCAGCGCCTCCGCAGTCTCTGCGGTGCTCAACTCTTCCACATCGCGCAGCATAATCACGCTGCGGTACTGGTCCGGGAGTTCCAGTACCGCATCCTCCAGCACCTGTTTGAGTTCGTTGAACGAAGCTCTCTGTTCCGGATCCGGCGATGGCTCAACAGCGGTCATAGGGCCTTCCTCGTCACTCTCTGAATCCTCGAGTTGCGGATTGCGGCGGCGCAGTCGCAGTCGCCGCAGCGCCTCGTTCACGGCGATGCGCGTCAGCCAGGTTGAGAAGGCCGCGTGTCCCGCGAACTGATCCAGGTGTTGATAAGCCCGCACATAGGCGTCCTGGATCGCGTCTTCCGTCTCCGGATCGTCGCGCAGAATTGCGCGCGTAATACGGTACAACCGCTGGTTGTATCGGCGCATGATGATCTCGTACAAAGCGGTGTCGCCGGCTAATACTCGGTCGATAACCTGCTGGTCCGTCCAGCCGTCAATTCTGGCCCGTTCCAAACTTGCTGTCGTTTCCATGGCTCTCAACCGTATAGAGTTCGCTGGTTGCAAAAGGTTACAGCGAGCCGTCAAAGGCTTGCCAATACGCGTTGGCAAAGTACCGTGTAACCATTCCACCGCTCGCGACTCTCTTGGGCAGAGGGAAAAAACATGACCGACAGCAACGATCGCCTCAACATCAGCTGGTGGGCCCTGAGAATCGGTCTCGGCGTCGGACCCATCATCACCGGCCTGGATAAATACTTCAACAAACTCGCCGACTGGGGCATGTATCTAAGTCCGCTGGCCACTAAGTTGATACCGGTCAGCACATCAACGTTTATGCACGCCATCGGCGCCGTGGAGATTGTTGCCGGCCTGATCGTGCTTAGCCGCTGGACGCGCATCGGCAGTTACATCCTCATGGCCTGGCTCGTCGCTATTGCGGTAAATTTGGTGACCACCGGCATGTTCTACGACCTCGCCATGCGCGACGTCGAGATCGCCATCGGGGCCTTTACACTCTCCCAACTCACGGCAGTCCGCGAGTTGGGAACCGCAACACAACCGCACGCCGAGACGGCAAAAGGCTCGCGCCTTGCTGCCATCTAGGGCGATGTCAAACAGAAACAGCTCAATGGAGGACTCACGATGAAAAGATTTACATCGCTCCTTTTACTGGCAGGACTATGCGCCGTTCCAGCCTTCGCTGCCGCCGAAAGCTACGAGAATGTAGCTGTGATCGACGTCAGCTGTTCCAAGAAAGCAGCCGCCGACCCCGACTCCCACACTCGCGACTGCGCGCTGGCGTGTTCGAAGAGCGGCTTCGGCATCGTTACAAAGGATCAGCGATTCCTGAAGTTCGACGCCGCTGGTAACGCGAAGATTGCCGAAGCCCTTAAGGCGTCAGACAAGAAGGACCACCTTCGCGTGAATGTAAACGGAGACGTGCAGGGCGACACATTGAAGGTCTCGTCTATTACGTTGCTGTAAACCCTCCCGGGGGAATGAAAACCGGTCATCTCCGGGTTTTATTCCCGCCGCGATTGATTAACTGACCTTTTTTGACAATTCTGCGACAACTTTTCCCCGCCACCTCACTACGATTCGTCCTGTTCAAGACAGTTACCGGCCCGAAGCGCTCCCTGTAGTGAAAGTGAGGAACTATGCCAATAAAAGACTCTCTGCCCAAACTTCTATCCGAGCTTCGTTCATCGTTTAGCCAGGTAAAGTCCATCACAAGGCGCTTGGCTATTCTTACCGTCGCAGCGTCGGTATGCTCTCCGCTCATCGCCCAGTCTTACAGGGTGACCAACCTCATCTCCGACGGCTTCGTGGCCGCCACGGTCACCGATCCCGGCTTCCTGAACCCCTGGGCCATGTCTACAAGCGGAACCTGGTGGATCAGCACAGCCAACACCGGCTCCAACTACGTTGTTAACTCCACGACCGGCGCCATCAACTTCAAGGTCGTCGTACCCTCCGCGAGCAGTGCGACGAGCCCGGGAGTTCCCGCAGGCTCTGTTACCACCGCCGGCGCGACAGGCATGGTGCTCTCGAACGGGACCAAGGCGTCCTTCCTCTTCTCTACTCTCGACGGAACAATCTCCGGCTGGAACGCCGGGCTCGGCACGGCCGGGGCTATCGCGTTGCGCATGATTAACAACAGCGCCGCAGGAGCTTCGTATCCCGGACTCGCGACCATCAACAACGCCTCCGGTAGTTTCTTGCTCGTTCCTAACTTTGGGGCAGGGAACAAGATCGAGGTCTACGACAGTACCTTCAAGCCCGCTACTCTTGCCGGATCCTTCACCGATCCCAGCCTTCCCGCTGGCTACTCGCCTTTCGGTATCCACGTGATAGGGCAGCAGATCTATGTCACGTATGCTCTTCGGACTTCGGCCGCACCCTTCCGCACCGTAGATGCTCCCGGCAACGGTGCTGTCAGCATCTTCGACGTCAACGGAAACTTCGTAGCTCGCGCTGCCACCGGAGGCAATCTCAACTCGCCTTGGGGAGTCGCTATCGCGCCCGCTAGCTTCGGTATCTTCTCCAACGATCTGCTGATCGGAAACTTCGGCGACGGTCTCATCAACGTCTACGACCCCAAGACCTTCGCGTATCTCGGCCAGCTAATGGATACCACAGGGAAATCACTCGCCTACCTGAGCCTGTGGGAGCTTCTGCCCGGAGGGACTGCCGTTATGGGAACCACGGCCGTGAGCGGAGGAAATACCAGCACTGTCTACTTCACCGCTGGCCTTGCCGGTGAGGTCCACGGGCTGCTCGGAGCTATCACCACCAACACAACCGTTGGAACGCCAACCTTCAACCTCACCGCAGCGACACCGGCCGTTTCCGTTGCCGCGGGGAGTGCAGCAACGTTCGATATCAAAATCGTCCCCGTCAATGGGTTTAGCGGAACCGTTGCCTTGAACTGTGCCACGATTCCCCTCAGTGGATCGTGCTCCTTTGCTCCTGCCTCGGTTTCTGTGGCCGCCAATGCCGTTGCGACAGCCACCGTCACCGTCCAGACGTTCAAGGCCAATGTCTCTCGACGGATAATCAGTAACACCGGCATAGTCTCTGCAGTGTTGCTGCCTTTCGCGTCCATCCTCGCGTTCCGGCGTCGTAAGATCGCGACTGCAACGATGCGCTCCGTCCGGCTACTAGGACTGTTGCTGGTCTTCGCTTCCGTTGGAGGGCTGATTACGGGATGCAACGGCGCGGGCCCCAACTCTTCACCGTCAACACCGGCAGGAGTGACTCCTATAGTGGTAAATGCTGTAAGTTCGGCAGCCACTCAGCAGACCACGGTTAACCTCACCGTCAAGTAGCCGCAACTGCAATCACCGGCCGGCAAGCCAGTCCATGGGCTTCGCCGGCCCTTACTTCATCATCACCTTCGGCGTATCCGGCGAAACGCCTTTGCAGTCTGCGCCCTGATACGTGCTGTCGAATGTCATATCCATGACGATCGGTTGCGGCTGCCGCTGCGTGACCATCTCCATATGCATCGTCCCATGCACCTTTTCGGAGCTGATGAAGTTCACCTGCATGTGGCCTTTTCCTGAGCCGCCGCGTTCAGTGGTGCAAACCATATCGGCAGACATGCCGCTGGAGTCCTGCTTCAGATTCTCGATCTTGCAGTTCTCTCTCTCCTGCTTTGCGAATATCTCTTTCCACTTCTCCGGAGTCAGGCACGATTCTGTCTCAATCGTCGTTGGCTCGCTGCCAGGAATCGATCTTCCCATCGCCTTCATCTTCTCGACGACGTCAGGAGGAAGCTGGAGGCCCGCCATCTTGCTTACCGTCGTACCATGCCAGAGTCCCATCTTCACCGGCGGTGTGCTCGGTGCTTGCGCTATACACGGCGTCATCATCACAGCAGTCACCGCCAACGTTGCACACAGTATCTTCACAGGCATCCATCCTTCGATTCGGCAGTAGTGGCCCACGAGCAATGCAAGTATCCTCTCGATGACGTGATTTCGCAAACGAAAAGCGAAGCGCGCTCCTCCATCACTTCTATTGCCGCGTACACTTACCGACGCAGCTCTACGAGAAGATATCCATGTTCCGCACACTCCTGCTTTTTCTCCTAGTTACCGTCAAGGCGTGGGGGCAAACAACTCCCCAGGACTCCGACGAACTGCGCCGCGTCGTCATCCTTGCGCGCCATGGCGTCCGTTCACCCATCGACAGCGAGACCCGTTCCAGCGCCTTCAACGCGCAGCCCTGGCCCGAATGGCCTGTGGAGCCCGGCACGCTCACACCCCACGGCATCGAAGCCCTCAAGCGCATGGGCGAGTTCTACCGCCAGCGCTATGCGGCGCTGTTCACCGAAGGCTGCAACAGCGTCTACGTCGAATCCACCAACACCTCGCGCACCATCGCCTCTGCAAATGCCACGCTTTCCGCCGTTGTGCCCGACTGCACCGTCGATGTCAACGCCGACCTTCTGCAGGACCCCGCAACCATCGATCGCCAGCGTTTAGCCGATGCCACCAATGGCCGGATGGCCAACCAACCCGAGTGGTTCGAGCGCGCATTCGCTGCACCGCTCGCAAGAGATGCACACCATCCTAACCGATTGCATGCGAGTCGAAAAATTGCGACACGAAAACGCCTGACTTCCGCTCCACAATGGTGCAGCCCAATGGGGCGACACCAGCATGAGTCAGCCAGGGACACCCTCGGCGGTCACACTCGTCCCGCGCGATCCTCGCAATGAGAATGCCGTAGCGCTCGGCGCCGACTTCGCCGAAAACTTTCTCCTCCAATATGTCGAAGGCATGCCGCTGGAGCAGATCGGCTGGGGCCGCGTCTCCCGTCCCACGCTCGACCGCCTGATGGAGATGAACACCCGCTATCACGACTTCATCCTGCGCACTCCCTACTACGCGCAGCAGGCAGCAGGGCCGCTGGCGAAGCACATTAGCGACATCATCAAGCGGATCGAACACTCGAAGAACAAAAACCTCCGAGTACGGCGCCGCTTCTTCTTCCTCTCCGCGCACGACGCGAATCTCACATGGATGGGAGGCCTCCTCCGCATCGACTGGCTCGTCTCCGACGAGACCTTCAACGCCACACCTCCCGGCTCCGCGCTCGTCTTTGAGTTGCATCACAACAAACAGACCAACGCCGACACCGTGCGCGTCCTCTTCATCGCGCAAAAGCTCGATCAGATTCGCAACCTAACGTCACTCACAGGAGAGGAGAAGCCCTCCATCTCTCCCGTTTACATTCCCAACTGCAGCGGCGGCGCGCCGGACTACGCCTGCAGCCTGAAAGACTTTGCGCCGGTCGTCACCGATGCCGCCGCCGGCTCTCTCACACCTAAGGCTTCGTCGCCAGCACCAGCGGCGAAGGCCCGGGCGCATCCAGCAACCTCGCATCCGTAAAGTCGCTTCCTTCAAACATGCTGGGGAGATAAAGAAAGACATAGCGCAAAAACAAAAGGCCGCGCATGGCGGCCCCTTGTTTCTTTGCTATTGAAAACGCCTTAGCTCAGCGTCTCCATCATCTTGTTGATGGTGCGGTTCAGGTCCTTGTCCGCCCGGCGCTGCTCGTCGATCTTCGCGATCGAGTGCATCACCGTCGTGTGGTGCTTGCCGCCGAACTGCCGCCCGATCTCCGGCAGCGAAGCCTCAGTCAGCTGCTTGGCCAGGTACATCGCAATCTGCCGCGGCACCACGATCTGGCGCGAGTTGTTCTTCTGCTTCAGCTCCGCCACGCGCATGCCGAAGTTCTCGGCCACCGTGCGCTGAATCGTCTCGATCGTGATCTTGCGCACCTGCGTATCGATGAACTGCTTCAGGCACTGCTGCGCGACCGCCAGCGTAATCTCCACGCCATGCATCGAGCACCACGCGATCAGCCGCACCAGCGCGCCTTCGAGCTCGCGCACGTTGGTCCGCACGTTCGATGCGATGAACAGCGCAACATCGGTCGGCAGCTGCGTCTGCTCGCTCTCCGCCTTCTTCTGCAGAATCGCGACCTTGGTCTCGAGATCCGGCGGCTGAATGTCCGCGATCAGTCCCCACTCGAAGCGCGAGCGCAGCCGGTCTTCAAAGTCGGCAAGCTCTTTCGGAGGACGGTCGCTCGCAATCACGATCTGCTTCATCGATCTCGTGCAGCGCGTTGAAGGTATGGAAGAACTCCTCCTGCGTGCGCTCCTTGCCGGCGAGAAACTGAATGTCGTCGATCAGCAGCACGTCGACGTTGCGGAACTTGTCGCGGAAGCTGGTCATCTTCTGGTAGCGCACGCAGTCGATCATCTCGTTGGTGAACTTCTCGCCGCTCACGTAGCAGATCGAGGCATGCGGCTGGCGGCGCTTCACATCGTGACCGATGGCATGCATCAGGTGCGTCTTGCCCATGCCTACGCCGCCGTACAGGAACAGCGGGTTGTAGGCCTTCGACGGCCGCTCAGCGACGGCCTGCGCCGCCGCCGTGGCAAACTGGTTGCCGCTGCCGACGACGAACGCGTCGAACTGATACTTCGGGTTCAGCTGCGAGGCTGTGTTCCAGTCAAAGCGCGACTGCTCCGGCAGCGGTCCGCTCGGCGCTCCCTGTCGTCAGCGATCCCGGTACGTCGCCTGCTGCGGCGCGTTCTGGCTGTGGCTCGGCACCGGAGCAAAGCCGCCATCCTCGCGCACCTTCGGGGCTCGCGGGTCCTGCTCCGGAGTCGTAAACGTCACCGTCTCGATGTCCAGGCCCGAGGTTGTCGATCGCTTCCTGGATCAGGTCGGCGTAGCGGTCGCCGATATGCTGGAAGTCCGAGCGAGGGGATCCGCACAAAGAGCTTCTTGCCTTCAAGGTGGGAGAAGCGGGTCGGCTTCAGCCATGTCTCGTACGACTGGCGATTGATCTTCTTCTCGAGCGCGGCGAGGATGCGAACCCAGTAATTCAATACGGCGGTGGCCGTCGGAACGAATGACATTCTCTTATCTTCCTTCTCTCTGTTCCCTGTTTCAACCCAGCGGTCCGCACGGTTCGATTGCAACTGCTCACATAAAAAGTTGAAGCCAGCAAACAGGAGTCCTTCCCGCCGTTGCAGGCAAGTGGTGACGTATTCTGTGTTGCCAGAAGTCTCTTCGTCACACGCGCATCCATCACATGCGTTGCGGGAAGAGGAATGTTCAACATAAGGCAGAGTGCGGAACTGCTGGACCTGCAGAAAAACGTCTTGCGAATCGGGTTCGATAGTAGCACGGAAAACCAGACGCCATTTTCAAGCGCTCTTTCGAAAAAAATTCAGTTGCACCATTCACGGTGAAGAAGCGAAGTCGCTGACTCCGAACGAGAAAAAATACCGCGTCGTACGGAACATTTGTCCTATCGCATGCATCCCGATTGTGATATTTTTCGTTGCCGAAATTCGCTCGCGGAACGTCCGTGAAACTTAACACGACCAGCAACACATCGTGCGTGTCTCGCCCCTGCAGCGTCGGTGCTCGCAAACTTGTTTGGTGCCGTAACTGAGGTTGCACCAGGGTTCCCTGTGAAAATCGCGTCCGATAGGGTACAATCAATAATTGCTGCAATAAGCGAAAAGACCGGCAGGAGACTCCTGCCAAATTTCAGGAGTTCGTTCCATGCCGAAGCGTACCTTTCAACCCAACCGCCGCCGCCGTTCCAAGACCCACGGCTTTCTGAGCCGCATGAAGACCAAGGCTGGCGCCGCTGTTCTCAGCCGCCGCCGCGCCAAGGGCCGTCACAAGATCGCCGTCAGCGCCGGTTACCGCGACTAGTCCTTACCAATACGGGCATCCACCTGGATGCCTCGATTTGTGGTCTGCCAAAAAAATCGAGATCGGATGTTGTGTTTATCAGCACTTAGCGCGTTCCTGCGCCTCCGGCCGTTAAATTTGGGCAACCTGTATCCATCGCCACACCTCCTACTTAGCTGTCGGCATCGCGAAAGCGAACGAAGTGCCCTGCCGGCAAATGTAGGAGAAATACGATGAATCAGCCAAATCAGGGAAACCAAGGAAATCAGGGAACCCAGAACAAGCCCACGAATCCTGGACAGTCGAATCAGCAACAGACTCAACAGGGCAATCGTCCCGGCCAAGGCGGCTACAGCTCACCAGGGCAAGGTGATCGCGGCAATCAATCCGCTCCCGCTGACAAGAGTGACAAGAGATAGATCCACAACTGGCTGGCAAGAGGTTATTGCCGATCCAAATGAATGCAGGCGACACTGATCGCCACAGAAGCCCTCCCTCACCGGGAGGGTTTTTGTTGCTCCGTAGAAGTTCGTCCCTCCCCAGTCACCAATCGTCACATTACTCCGCTCTTTCCGCTCCTTCCTCTTTCGCCGCCCATCCTTGGAGGAGGCAGAAAAGGAGAAACAGAATGAGCACCACGACATTCGACCTGGCCCCCTTCGAAGCACCTGTACCAACTGCATCCTCTGATCGCCGTCGCTTTGCTGTCCTGGGCGCTACCATCGACATCCACGCCACCCTCGAAGACACAGGCAACAGCACCTCGGTCATCGAACTCGGCATCCCTCCCCGCTTCCCCGGAGCTCCCCCGCACTTCCACGAGCACATGACCGAAAGCTTCTACATCCTTGAAGGCACCATCGACGTCCTCCGCGATAGCGAATGGACCACGGTGCATCGTGGCGACTTCTTCCTCATCCCTCCCGGCACCGTCCACGCCTACCGCAACACGACTGATCAGCCCGCGCGTTTCCTCGTCATGGCGCCCGGCCACGATCGCTTCTTCTTCGAGCTTGTCGACTGGATGCACCGCGAGCCCGTCTGGCCACCCACCGATCGCGCAGCCCTCATTGAGTTCGGCCGCAAACACGACACGATCTACGTTTAATCTCTTCAACCGGCCCGCGAGCAGGGATCAATCTGTTCGCGGGTATTTTTTCGTCGCCAGTTCTCTTCCTCCGCCCGCGAATCGCTCGCACGATAGACTGAAGACTCCGCGGCATCAATCATCGCCGCCGCGAGAACTTCATGGCTCTCACCTTCCGGCTCCGCAAACACGCTGACTATCAACGCGTCTATAAGGCGAGCCGCAAGCAGTTCTCGAAGCAGATGACCTACTTCGTCGCCGCGCGCCCTGCCGACTCGCCTTACACCGAGCTAACGCCGCGCATCGGTCTCACCGTCGGCAAGGTTATGGGGAAAGCCGTCGATCGTAACCGCATCAAGCGCCGCATGCGCGAGGCCGTGCGCCGTAACATCGCCGCCCTCGAAGGCCCTATCGACGTTGTCCTGCACCCACGCCGCAGCGTTATCGACCTCGATTTCGCCGCGCTGGACCGCGAGGTCGCCCAGGTCTTCAGCGCCATCCGCAAGACCGCGCCGAAGCAGCAACCGTCGTCTGCCTCTTCCTGACGTTATGCCCGACCCCGAGCCCAGCCTCGCCGCGCGCACCATCTTCCGCTTCTACAAGTCGGTGCTCTCGCCTGCACTCCATGTCATTAGTCCTTCGCAGTGCCTCTACCTTCCCACCTGCTCGGAGTACGCCTACATCGCCCTCACCCGCTTCGGCGCAATTAAAGGCACGTGGCTCACCCTCCGCCGCATAGCCCGCTGCCATCCCTTCGCTAAAGGCGGCCTCGACCCCGTCCCCGATCGCTAATTACTTGCCTCGCTCCCTCTTGACATAGTTTGCCTATGCCAGCTATATCTCTTCTTGCATAGTCTCACTATGCAAGAACGTATTTGCGCCGAGGTCTTCACATTGAACCGCGACGAAATTCCCCCCGGAACCCTCTACCTCCTGATCCTCAAAACACTCGCTCTGCACCGCGAGCTGCACGGCTACGAGATCGCCGACTCCATCCAGCGCAGTTCCGATGACATCCTGCAGGTCGAAGAGGGCTCGCTCTACCCCGCCCTCCAGCGCATGCTCATCAAAGGTTGGGTTACCGCCGAGTGGGGCGTCACCGCCGGCAACCGTCGCGCCCGCTACTACAAACTCACGGCCGCAGGCCGCAAGCAGCTTGCTGCCGAGCTCTCCCAGTTCCAGAGAGTCTTCGGAGCCATCACCCGCGTCATTCAGACCGCCTGAGGAGAGAAAGCCATGAGCGAGCTTCTGCGCCGCATCAAAATGCTCTTTCACCGCAGCCAGGTCCGCTCCGAACTCGAGGAGGAGATGCGCCTTCACCTCGAGCTGCGCGAGCAGGCAAACGTTGCTGCGGGCTCCTCTGTCTCCGAAGCGCATCGCTATGCACACATTCACTTTGGAAACTCCACAGTGATTCGCGAACGCAGCATCGCAGCCTGGGGATGGAGCTGGCTCGAGACCTTCGCTCAGGACGTTGCATACGGCTTCCGCTCAATGCTTCGCACACCTGTGCTTACGTCGGTTGCACTGCTCTCGCTCGCTCTCGGCATCGGAGCCAACACCGCCATCTTCAGCTTCCTCGATGCGTTGGTGCTTCGCTCGCTGCCGGTAAAGCAGCCTTCGCAACTGCTGATCCTGGGCGACGGCAAAGGCTCCGGTATCACCAACGACTATGGCTCTACCCGGCTCTATTCCTATCCCTTCTTCCGCGAGTTCCAGCAGAAGAATAAAGTGTTCTCCGATGTCGCCGCTGTCTTCAGCATCAGCAACAATCCTCATGGCATCGTCGATAACCGCGATCAGATGGAGCCGATGTCGCTCGACGTTGTCTCCGGGAGCTACTTCTCCACGCTGGGCGTCGAGCCCACGATAGGACGCCTGCTCTCTCCTTCCGACGACATCTCCGAGGGAGATCATCCCGTCGCGGTAGTCAGCTACGCATGGTGGCAGCACTCGCTCGCTGGCGACGTCAACGTGCTCGCCCACACCGTTAAGCTTGGGGATACCACCTTCAATATCATCGGCGTCGCGCCCTCCGGATTCTTCGGGATCATGGTGGGTCGCGCCCCCGATATTTGGGTGCCGATGTCGATGATGAGGGCCCTGCCTCAGCGTTGGGCGGGCTACAAAGACGATTTCTTTGAGTCAAACGTGATCTTCGGACGACTGAAGCCCGACGTCACACGCGAGCAGGCAGAGGCAAACGTAAACGTCCTCTACCAGCAGATCATCCGCTCCTTTCCTGATGCGAAGCTGAACGAGTACCACCTCGGCAAGCTGAACAAAGCGCATGTGCCGCTCACCTCAATGGCGACCGGGCTATCGTTTCTGCGCAACGACTTCTCCGACCCCTTGAAGATACTTATGGGGGTGACAGCGCATGGTGCTTCTGATCGCCTGCGCCAACATCGCGAATCTTCTGCTGGCCCGTTCCACAGTGCGCGCACGCGAGTTCGCCGTTCGTCAGGCCCTCGGCGCAGGCCGCATGCGTCTCATCCGTCAGCTGATCACTGAAAGCCTGCTGCTCTCGTTTACCGGTGGCGCGCTCGGAGTTGCCTTCGCGGCAGTCGCCAATCGCTTCCTGTTGCGCATGATCTCCGGCGAAGAGACCATCCCGCTCGACGTTTCCTTGAATCTTCGCCTCCTGCTCTTCAGCCTGGCCGCGACGGTGGGCACGGCGGTCTTCTTCGGCATCATGCCCGCTTTAAAGGCATCGCGCGTTGAAGTAACGGACGCCCTCAAGGATGGCCGCGGAGCATCTGCCGGAACCGCACGCAGTCCGCTGGGCAAAGCGCTGGTCATTGCACAGGTCGCGGTTTCGCTCGTTCTTACTGTTGCGGCAGTGTTGTTCCTGCGCAGCCTCGTCAATCTCACTCACGTCGATACGGGCTTTACCCGCAATGCCGTGCTGCGGCTCGAGGTCCACTCCGACGTCGTCAACCTCAAGAGCGACGATCCACGGAAGATCGCAATGTTTCGTGAGATCGAGCAGCGCGTAGCCGCCGTACACGGAGTCAAAGGCGCAAGCTTCGCTGAGTTCTTCTTCGATCAGGGGAGTTGGAACGGCACCATCAACGTGCCCGGAGCCGCCTACAACGATAACGTCAACGTCAAGCACAACGTTATCGGCGACGACTACTTCAATACGCTCCAGATCCCGCTCCTCGCAGGCCGGCCCTTCGCCCCGCAGGACACAGCGACCTCCCACCGCGTAGCCATCATCAGCGAGAGCATGGTGCACGATCTCTTCCCCAGCGGAGTGAACCCTGTAGGGCTCCACTATTTTCTGGGCCGTAATCCTGACCCCGGCGATGATGTCGAAGTGATCGGTGTGGTGAAGGATGTTAAATTCGCTAGTCTGCAAGAACACAAGCAATACATCGACTACGTCCCGAATCCGCAGCACCCCTGGGGATACGGCTCGCTTGCAGTTCGCTACGATGGCGACTTCGACATGGTCTCTACCGCTGTTCAGCAGGCCATTCACTCCGTCAACCGCACTCTGCCCATCAGCCACATCACCACGCTTGATGAGCAGATCGCACGAAGCATCACTAACCAGCGCCTCGTCGCGCAACTTTCTGCCTTCTTCGGCCTGCTAGCCGTCTTCCTCTCCGCTATCGGCATCTACGGACTCATGAGCTACGTCGTCAGCCGCCGCACCAACGAGATCGGTATCCGCATGGCTCTTGGAGCAGAACGCGCCGGCGTCCGCTGGATGGTTATGCGCGAGATCATCGTGCTGGTCGTCGCCGGTGTCGCCATCGGCGTAGCACTTGCTCTCGCCGCAGGCCGCCTCGTCACCAGCATGCTCTATGGGCTAAAACCGACAGAACCTGGAAGCCTGGCGCTTGCCGTAATCGTGTTGCTCTCGGTGGCGCTCGCCGCAGGCTACCTGCCCGCTCGCCGCGCCTCTCGCGTCAGCCCCATGGAAGCTCTCCGCTACGAGTAGGCCAACATCAACGCGGATAACCCTGCCACAGGTACTCCAACGCCTCCGGCAGCGTCTGCGCCTTCACCGTCCTGTCCGTGTGCCCTGCGTTTTTCGCGAACAGGAACTGGTAGTGATACCCCTTCGTCTTCAGCACCTTCGCCATGCGCTCGTTCGCCTCCACCCAGTCGTGCATGTTGTCGCGCATCGCGTTCGGGTTTAGCAGGTCCTTATCCCCGACCTCCAGCCACAACCGTATCGGCTTCTTCGGACTGTTCGGTATCAACGTCTCGTGAAATCCCCAGGCGCCATGCGGAGTCTCCGCATTCCATGGCCACTGCTGGTTCACATACGTGCCTGAGTACGTCAGCACGCGGTGATACCACTCCGGGTGATACCACGCCATGATCAGCGCGCACGAACCACCCGAGCTTCCACCCATCGTGGCCCGCCCCTCCGGATCCTTCGTCAGCTTCACATTGGCTTTCGTCTCCACCAGCGGAAGCACCTCCGTCTCCACCCACTCCGCATACTTGCCCGACATCGTGTCGTACTCCAGCCCGCGCTGGCTGCCCTGAGCATCGCCGCTGCCGTTGGCGATCGAGATCGCAACCATCGCCGGCACTTTCTTGGTCGCGATCAGATTGTCCAGCGCCGTGAACAGCATCTTGTCCGGACCATCCGCACCTACGATGAACGGCGCCGCCGTCCCCGCTACATACTGCTTCGGCACATACACCGTCACCTTGCGCGTGTACGGAGCAGGATGGCTCGTCGTCACCACCATCTTCGCCGGATTCTGCGGATCGGGCGTGCCAAACGTCCACTGCTCCCGCGCGATGCCCGGATACATCTTGCTGTCCGCTGAGTTCATCGTGAACTCAATCACCGTCCCCTGCGGTACGCCGTCCACTACCGACATCTCCGGTGCGGCGTTATGCGTAGGCCCAATGATGAAGTCGCCATCCTCATTCGGAGACGGCAGCGTGCCATCCGGAAGATCCTTCGCCGCCACATATCCGGCAGTATGCGGATCGCGCACCGGCATCACAGGTCGCGGAGGATGGTCCGCCGTCCCTGCCTGCGCCGGTGTTCCCTGTTGTGATGTCACAGCTTGAGGAGTCTGCGTCACACCAACAACCGCACAGGCAGCCAACCCAACCACCGTCGCTACAACCCAGATTTGCCGCATCGACAATTCTCCATTCCCATCCGGCGAGATTTATATCACCCCAACCAATACTCTTTGCGAAGACAAACCCCGAATCAATCCGACCTCGGCACCCGCAGAAATTTCCCTCTACTAATATTTGCGACGCATAATGGACAACCATGGCAAAGCTACGCAGAAACCTCACGCTTCAGCTTGGCGCTGTCATCACCTGCGCCATCAGCCTTCGCGCCGCGACACCCATCACCGAAATCACACTTCCCGGAGACCATCTCTACACCGAGAGCATCACCTCGCTCAAGAACGGCACCCTGATCATCGGCAGTCTCGGCAAAGGCAATGTCAGCCGCATCCCCTACGGCACCACCAACGTCGTTGAGTTCATCAAGCCCGGGGCAAACGGCCTTCACGCCGTTTTCGGTGTCTACGCCGACGAGAAGCACAACACGCTCTATGTCTGTTCCAACACCGATAAGGGTATCGGTGTCGCCGAACTGAAGACCTTCGACCTCAAGACCGCCGCGCCAAAAGGCAGCTACACGCTTCCGGAGCAGGGAAGCTTCTGCAACGACACCGCAACCGCCGCCGATGGCACCGCCTACGTCGCCGACACGCGCCACGCCACAGTGCTCATGCTCAGGCCCGGAGCCAGCGCCTTCGAGGTCGCCGCAAAAGATCCACTCCTCGAATCGGCCGATGGCCTCGCCTTCGGAGACAAACGCATCCTCTACGTCAACGGAGTCAACACCGGCAAGCTCGTCCGCGTCGACCTGGGCCCGGACGGCAAGGCGACAAAGGTGACGGACCTCAAACTCTCGAGGCCCATCGCCCGTCCCGACGGCATGCGCACCATCGGCAAGAATCGCCTGCTGTTGGCCGAAAACGGCAACAACAACGTCCCGGATGGCGGCACCATGAGCGTCGTTACCTTCTCCCCCGATGGACAGACCGCACAGTTCCAGAACCTCAAATCGGGCCTTCCTCCCACTCCCGCCGTCACCGCTACCAAAGGCATGGCCTGGATCGCCGAGGGCAAACTCAACTTCCGCAATACTCCCGATAAAGACCCCGGCACCTTCAAGATGTACGCCGTGCCTCTACCGAAGAAGTAGTCTCAATCGACTACGCCCCGGCGGCTACCAGCCCATGCCGCGCCATGATCTCCCGCACCTTCGCCATGTCCGGCTTGCCCGGAACATTCACTACCTCGGCGATCTCCTCGAAGTACCGTCGTCCGATCGTTCCCGGATTCAGCACCACCATCGCTTTCGCTGAAATATCCCCCACATTGGCGTGATGATGTACCTGCCCTCGTCGGATCAGGAGGGAATCGCCCGGCCGTATCTCGTGCCGCTCGCCGTCGCGCATCGTCGTCATCGTCCCCTCAACGCCATAAATCACCTCGTCCACCGCCTCGTGATAATGGGGCTCCGGAACCCGTGCCCCGGGAGGCACCATAAACTCAAACATCACCAGGTCACCCGACCCGTTGTTCTCATCCACATGAAAAAGAAGCTCAATCGCACCGAGCTTTAGCCAGCCTCGTTCTGTCTCGCGCATCAGTCGTCCTTTCGCGTCCGACAAAGTCTAGCAGGTGATATCTCCTTTCTTAACCGTCTATTCCATCGCTTTCACTCGAACCATTTACCATAGAAGTTGCGTCTTTCGCGCTCATGGCGCGTCCATGCGTAAGTCCACGTTTTACATAGAACAGGAACCATCCCCTTGGCAGAGTTCAAGAACCCCAATCAGCAAGGCGGCGGACAGGATAGTCGCTCGCTCTTCCTCATGATGTTCGTCATGCTGGCCGTCTTCTTCGGTCTCAGCTACTACCGCTCCAAGACGAACCCTAAAACCGTTTCGCCGAACTCTCCCGCGGCCGTCCAATCGCAACCCGCTCCGCAGACACCCGCTCCGGCGCCCGCTGCAGCTGCCGTCCTTCCTGCGCCGACCGCTGGGACACCGAGTGCAACTCCGACCGTTCAGGCGTCCGCCGAGCAAACCACAGTCGTTGAGAACGAGCTCTACCGCATCGAGTTCACCAATCGCGGTGCTCAGGTCAAGAGCTGGATTCTGAAGCAGTACAAGGACTCCGACGGCAACCCGCTGAACATCGTCCACACGCAGGCGGCTGACCAGTACGGCTACCCGCTCTCGCTCTACATCTACGATCAGGGCCTCAACACTGCCCTCAAGCAGGGGCTCTACATCCCGTCGACGCTCCCGGCAATATCACCGCTCCCGGCAAACTTACCTTCCACTACTCTGCCAACGGCGTTGACGTCACCAAGACCTTCTCCTTCGACGAGACCTACGTACTTCACGCTGATGTCGTCGTCACCCGCAACGGCTCGCCCATCCGCGCTCTCGTCGCGTGGCCCGGCGGCTTCGGCGATCAGAACAATGCGCAGGCCTACGCCGGCGCGCAGGTCGATCTCGCACGCAACGCCAGCGAAGAGCATATCGCCCCCAAGAAGGTCTCCGGCGGCGACACTCTCAACGGCCCCTTCGACTGGGCAGGCGTCTCCGACAACTACTTCGCCGCCGTCTTCCTCCCCGACCAACCCGCGAGCGCGACGGTCGCCACGCTGCATAACGAGCTCGACGTCGCCAAGACCATCAAACGCACCGGCTTCGGTTCAGGCTCGCCCTCCAAGGGAGCTATCAACGTCTCCATCCTGGGCGTAGCGCTCGGCGACACCGCGGCCACACTCAGACCCGCATCTACGCCGGTCCCAAGGCTGTCAACGTTCTGCGCAACATCTACTCCACGCCCGTCGATGGCAAAAAGGTCTCGCTTGAGCCGCTGCTCGAGTTCGGCTTCTGGGGACCCATCGGTAAGTTCCTCTTCCTCATCCTCCAGTGGATCCACCTGCACATCGTCTCCAACTGGGGATGGTCCATCATCATCCTCACGCTCTGCATCAACGTGCTTCTGCTTCCGCTGCGCATCAAGACCATGCAGTCGGCCCTCAAGATGCAGCGCATTCAGCCGCAGATGGACGCCATCAAGGAGAAGTACAAGAAGTACAAGATCAACGATCCCAAGCGCAACGAGATGAACATGGAGATCATGAAGCTCCAGAAGGACAATGGAGTGAACATGTTCGGCGGTTGTATCCCGACGCTCATTCAGCTCCCGCTGCTCTTCGCCTTCTTCTCCATGCTTCCCAAGGTCGTCGAGCTGCGCCACGCGCACTGGGGCTGGCTACCCGACCTCACGGCTCCCGACCCCTACTACATCATCCCCATCGTCATGGTCGTCAGCCAGTTCCTCATGCAGTTCTACACGCCGTCACCGGGCGTCGATCCGCAGCAGCAGAAGATGATGGCGTTCATGATGCCTGCTCGTCACCGGCTACTTCGTCCTCACCTACGGCTCCGGCCTCGGCCTCTACTGGGCAGTCGGAAACTTCTTCGGCATCGCGCAGCAGTGGGTGATGAACCGACCTCGCTCGGCAAGGAGATGCGAGAGATCGCCGCCAAGCGCGCCCGCCGCAAAGCCGGAACCCCCGTCATTCAGGGCAAACGCTGACGCATCATCAATCCGATCCACAACAAAGGGCTCCGTTCGCGGAGCCCTTTGTTGTGGATCGCACTTGTCTTTTCCCTCGCGAAGGCAGATAGTGTCCGCACCCTCCACGGGTGTTCGCCGGCCCCGTCCCTCGAAAAGCAAATACATCAAAGATATGGAGATAGTGTCATGCACTTTGCGAAGAGATTTCTTGTCCTTATTGTGGCCCCCCTCTGCACCGCGCCCTTACTTTCACAGCTCAACCCCGCTCCTGAAAAAGCTGTTCTCGCCCAGCGAGTCGATGCTGCACAGCAAGTGGAGTTCAACGTGTACCTCCCTCTACAGCATCGCGATGAACTCGATTCATTGATTAAAACTCTTCACGACTCCAGCTCATCCAGCTACCAGAAGTGGCTGAAGCCAGCCGAATTCAAGTCACGCTTCGGCGCCAGCGATACCTCCGTCGCTGCAGTCCGTAAGCAGTTGGAGGCCTACGGCCTGACCACCCAGCTCACCGCGACGCAGCGTATCCACGTTACCGGCAGTGCGCATGCAGTCGAGCAGGCATTCGCCACCCAGCTTCGCGTCGGAACCTTCCGCAGCGGACGCAAGACCATCGCAGCGGCGACTCCCATCTCCCTCCCGGGAGCTCTCGCATCCAACAGTGCTGTCGTCACGGGACTCTCTGGCTTCGTCCGAATGCGGGCCCACTCACGCCGCCAGGCCACGCCGTTAAATCGCTACTCCAACGTTGGACCCTACTGGTTCACCGACCTGAAGCAGGCCTACAAATTCCCCAGCTACAAGGTGTACACCGGCAAAGGGGTCACCATAGGCATCCTGATGTCGAACGACTACAACCCTGCTGACATGCGGACGTACTTCGCTCACGAGAAACTCGCAGTTCCAAAGATCACAACAGTCAATATCGATGGCGGCGCACCATACGATCCCGACGCTTCCGGCGAAACCCACCTTGATCTCCAGCAGAGCGGAGGCATGGCGCCCGCAGCCAATTTCGTCCTTTACAACCTCCGCGACCTCTTCGACGAAACTATCTTCGACGGCCTCATCACCATCCTCGAATCAAACAAGGCCGACATCGTCAACATGTCATTCGGAAGCCCGGAGATCTTCTACACGCCTGAGTACAACGGTGGTACCGACTTTACCGCCTACCTCCAGATCTACGACGACCTCTTCAAACAAGGCAACGCGCAGGGAATCACCTTCGTTGCTTCATCCGGAGACCTCGGTGCTCTCTCCGCTCCACCCATCGCTTGTTTCGATCCCGATGCCACCAGCAGCTGTGGCTCCTTCGTGGCGTCCGCAGAGACGCCGGCCACCGATCCGCACGTCACCTCCGTGGGCGGCACGAATCTCTTCACTACCCATAGCGACACAACGCTCGATTCCAAATACGTCAGCGAAAGCGCCTACGGTGATCCATATGCCTTCGACGACTGGTACGGCACGCCCGCGACAGGTAGCATCTGGGGCTCAGGCGGCGGCAACAGCATCATCTTTAAAAAGCCCCTCTTCCAGCAGCTCGTCGATACCGGTTCCAACTACCGTACCGTGCCCGATGTCGCCGGTCACATGGGCGGCTGTCCCATCGGAGCTGCTTACTGCGACGGCAGCACCACCAGCTCGGACATCCTGGTGCTCAATGGCCTCTTCTACCTCGCTATAGGAACCAGCGCCTCGGCCCCGGACTTCGCCGGCCTTCTCGCCCTTAAGATCGAGCGCGTCGGTCACCGCCTCGGAAACGAGAACTACGAGATCTATGGCCTCGCTGCTCTGCAGGACGCTGGTCTGCCATTGAACATCTACAACGACAACATACCTGGCTTCAACGGGCTCTACTCAGGCAAGCGAGGCTACGATCGCGTCACCGGAAATGGCACCGTCAACGGTGTGAACTTCCTGCTCGCCCCGCTGGTTCCAACTGCAGGGACGCCGCAATCGCCCAGCAATCCCTAGCTGACTACATCCTCGCCACAGGCGACCATTACGATTCACCCGTCGAGGTCGCAGCCAATGTCTGTAGCATCAACCAGAAGGGCTCCCATTCGGGAGCCCTTCTTCATTCCATCCATACTGTCCAAACCTTTATGGCCTTCCGTACAACTGCACCTCAGGCTTGTTCGACCACGAGCCTTTCCGGTAGTAAAACTCAATGTACGTGATGTCCCGCACATCTCCGGGCAGGTCAACCGTGCGTGAACCGCCCGACTGAATCGCAAACCGAAACGGTATCGTCCTCTTCGAGTGGTTTCCCCACTCGACATTGATGCGATCGAACTCTACCGTGCCCCCCATCACGTGGACCTTTAGTGCGCGATAGGCGTCCTTGCCATGGCAGCTGATCTTGTCATGATCGTTATTGCCGTCGACGTGTGAGGTACCGAGCATCACCCATCCCCCGCCAGCGCCGCCACGTCGCAACTGTGCAGAAGAAACAATCGTTAGAAGTGAAACGACCGCCGCCATCACCATCCATCGACGCGACCTGCGCGCCAAAAAATCCATCACAATCCTCCGTAGCAATGCGGATAACAACCTCGGGCCCAGGAAGACTAAAGCATATAAGTACTCATTCAATCACAGGCTTATAACGGCGTACGAATGTCCGGTATTGAACAGCCAACTCTGCAATCGGACACTCATTCACTCAATAACCTCCCATAACCCATTGATTCGTCACGTCGCCGGCTTCTGTCGCAGTGGCCTCGTCCTTGCTTGCATATAGATGGAACCTAGGCGCCCCTCAGCGCCGTATCCCACCTGTCACCAGGAGTGGAAGATGGAAACGATCCTTCAGGACCTGCGCCATGGACTTCGCCGCCTGCGTCGCGCGCCCGGCTTCACCATTACCGCGCTCGCCACCCTAGCCCTCGGCATCGGAGCCACCACCGCCATCTTCACCCTCACCTACCAGGTCATCCTCCGCTCCATGCCCGTCGAGCACCCCGAGCAGCTCTACAAGGTAGGCAAGGAGATCGAGTGCTGCGTCGACGGTAGCCTGCAGGGCCACTGGCGCATCTTCTCCTACGACCTCTACCGCACTCTGCGCGATGAAACTCCCGGCATCGACGGCCTCGCCGCCGTGCAGGCCGGCTCCACCACCGTCAGCTCTCGCCGCAAAGGCGACTCCGCCGCCCAGACACTCGACGTCCGCTTCGTCTCCGGCAACTACTTCTCTGTCGTCGGCGTGAAGCCCTTCGCCGGGCGCCTCCTCACACCCGAAGATGACAGCGAGGGCGCACCTCCCGTCGCCGTAATCAGCCACGCCATATGGCAGTCGAAGTTCAACAGCGACCCCACGCTCGTCGGCTCCAGCGTCATGCTCACCGGCCACCCGGTCACCATCGTCGGCATCACTGCCGAAAACTTCCTCGGTGACCGCAACGGCGGCGACCCCGCAGGTGTCTGGCTCCCACTCGCGCAGGAGCCAGTCCTCAACGCCCGCCATCTCTACCTGACCGCCCAACGCCCACTGGCTCGACATCCTCGCCCGCATCTCCAATCCCAAAAACGTCAGCTCCTGCCGAAAACGCCATGCGCGTCGAGCTTCTCCGCTGGATCCGCGCACACCGCGATCCCGGCTCACACGATACCGAAACCGAGATCGCCAAACAGACCACCGAGCTCGCACCCGCCAGCGACGGCATCAACGACCTTCGTGACGAGTACGAGAAGAGCCTCACCATGCTGCAGCTCATCGCCGCCTTCGTTCTCGTCATCGCCTGCGCCAACCTCGCTAATCTCATGCTCGTCCGCGGCGTCGCCCGCCGTCAGGAGCTCAGCGTTCGCAGCGCTCTCGGCGCCTCCCGCTCTCGCCTCGTCCGCGAGATGCTCGTTGAATCCATCACCCTCGCCATCTTCGGTGGAGCGCTCGGACTCTTCGTCGCCTACGCCGGCGTCAAAGCCATCCTCGCCATCGTCATGAAAGGCGTCACCATCGATCCGCTCAGCGCATCGCCCTCATCTGCCCGTTCTGCTCTTCGCCCTCGGCGTCTCCGCCATCACCGGCGTGCTCTTCGGCATCGCTCCTGCGCTCATGGCCTCACGTCTCAACCCCGCCGAAGCCCTGCACGGAGCCAATCGCACCACCGGCAATATCAGCGGACTTCAGCGCGCTCTCGTCATCCTCCAGGCCGCACTCTCCGTTGCTCTGCTCAGCACCTCCGGCCTGCTCATCGCTCAGCCTTCAGCGTCTTCAGCATCAGGACTTCCGCTTCGAGACCCACGGCCGCCTCATCGCCTTCATCGATCTTCAGGCCGCAGGCATACCGCTACGACCAGCTCGACAACCTCTACCGTCAGTTCGATCAGGCATTCGCCGCCGAGCATAACCTGCATGACGCCGCCTGGGCTACCTACAGCCCCATGGCCTACAACAACTGGGGCACGGGATAGCACTCAACGGCGGAGATCCCAACGCCAAGATGCACGCAAGCTACACCTTCGTCTCGCCTCGCTTCTTCACGGCCGTGGGAACACGCGTCCTCCAGGGTCGCACCTTCACCGATGAGGACACTGCCACCAGCCGCCACGTCGCCGTCGTCAATCAGACCTTCGTGAAGAAATATCTCAACGGCAAACAGCCCATCGGCATCCTCTTCGGGCCCGACCCGCGCATCTCCACCGCGCACGAGATCGTCGGCGTCGTCGACGACTCCAAGTACGGCGATCCCTCCCGCGAGACTCGCCCCATGTTCTTCATGCCCCTGTCGCAGACCACCGACTACCAGCACGTCGACGCCCCACAGGACTCTCCGCGATCAGGCCACGAAGAACGAGCAGTTCGCGCACTTCGCTTCGAAACATCGTCGTCCGCTACGACGGTGACGCCGCCGTCGCCACCGCCGCAGTGCGTCGCGTCCTCCAGCAGGTCAACTCCGACATCCCGATCCGCTACCTCGCCACTTACGATGAGCAGGTCAGCGGCTACTTCACCCGCCAGACAGCTTGTCGTCCGCCTCACCGCCATCTTCGGCGCGCTCGCCCTCATCCTCGCCTCCATCGGCCTCTACGGGGTCACCGCCTACGGCGTCGCGCGCCGCATCCCCGAGATCGGTCTGCGCATGGCACTCGGTGCCGATCGTGCCAGCGTCGTCCGCCTCATTCTCCGCGGAGCCGCCACTCAAATCGGCATCGGCCTCCTGATCGGAATCCCCGCAGCCCTGCTCGCCGGACACTTCCTTCAGTCGCAGCTCTACCAGGTCAACGGCTACGACTTCCGTACCATCCTCGCCGCCTGCGGAGTCCTTCTCTTCAGCGCGCTGGTGGCAAGCGCCATCCCCGCCCGCCGCGCCTCAAGCGTGGAACCCATGCAGGCCCTTCGCGCCGAGTAGCACTCAAGCCGTCTTTCAGATGCCTGTCAGGTTCTTGTTCAGCAGTCTGCACTCACGATTGCTGTAAACATCGCTGTCATCATCCGTCGCATAGCCGTAAGATAATCTCGAACCGGAAAACTCAGCCGTTTGGATGGATCGCGTGCGCACTGTTCTTGCCGTTCTCTCCGTCTGTCTACTCTCCGTCTCGCTGGCGTTCGCGCAGGGAGCGAAGGTCTCCTCGCCCGTCGAACTCGCCCGTCTCGCCGACAACCTCAAGCCCGGCGAATGGGTATGGGCACCCGAGGTCGCGCCCGAGGGTCCCATCCTCATCTACGTCGATCTCTCCCGCCAGCTTGCCACCGTCTATCGCAACGGAGTCCGCATCGCCGTCTCCACTATCTCTTCCGGCAAGCCCGGCCACGAGACACCCACAGGCATCTTCACCATCCTCCAGAAAGACGCCGATCATCACTCCAACATCTACAACAACGCGCCTATGTACTATCAGGAGCGCCTCACCTGGGGCGGCGTCGCACTCCACGCCGGCGGCCTTCCCGGATACCCCGAGAGCCACGGCTGCATTCACCTGCCCTACACCTTCTCTCAGGAGCTCTTCAAGATCACCAGCCTTGGAGCCACGGTGGTCGTCCAGGGTAATGCCGCTACGCACATCACTGACACGAACGCCAGCCTTCTCGCTCCATTGAACGACAAAGGCGAACCTGTCGCGATCGATCCACTCACCACCCAGCAGTTCCGCTGGCAGCCTGATCTTTCTCCCACCGGCCCGCTCACCATCATCATCTCGAAGTCCGATCAGCGCATCATCGTTCTCCGCAACGGCATCGAGATCGGCCGCAGCCTCGCGCAGATCGAGGACACTGACACCGCCTCGCATGTCATTACCTACGCCGTCGGAAAGGACGGCAAACCGCACTGGATCTACGTCGGACTCCCCGGCCACGCCGACGATTCAGGACGCCTGCTCGATGCCGCCACCCTGAATCACATCCGAATGCCCGGCGCCTTCTACGACGACGTCAACTCGGTGCTGGAGCCCGGCACTACCGTCCTTGTCACCCAGTCCCGGGTCGGAGCCGATACCACAGGCAAACAGCTAACCATCATGGATGCCGTCTCGCCAACACCGGCAACGCAGCCGACAAAACCGACGACGTAGTAGAGTCTCTCCAACATGCACTTGGCTGGATTCCCGGTCCTGTCTAATCTCGACAGCCATCCACGAGCTCTCGCAATTGCGGCTGCATGGGAAGGCGTATGTGGTTTTCGCTCGTTCCTTTATCTCAGCTCCAGTACCTGGTGCGGCGCCAGAGACCACGGCTGAAGATCTCCGCTCTGCTCCAGCACGTTGCTTGGCGCATCGCCGCCCAGACTCTGAAAGTCGCGGACCATATGCATTTGATCAAAGTAGCCAAACTCATGAGCGATGCTCAACCACGAACGCTCTGGAAACAGCCGCTTCACATCGAGGGCTCTTTGAAAACGAGTTGTTCGCGCGAAGAGCTTCGGAGTGATTCCCACCTCCTCCACAAATCGACGCTCATACTGACGGACGCTCATCCCTGCCTGATAAGCGATCTGCTCAACGCGCACCGAACCCTTGTGATGCATGATGTGTTGCGCCGTCTTCATGATCAGCGTGCGGCCACGCGCCTGTATCGCGAAAGGCAGTAGATACTCTTCCGCCGCGCGAATGCGTTGTTGAAACGTCTTACACTCAGCCATGATCGACACGATATCGAGGATACCCTCTCCCAGCAAGTCTTCCGCCGCGTAGTCCTTGTCCGTCATGAGACTGGTAGGTATGTGGAAAAGCTGCCAGAACGCAAGCGGCTTCAGGAAGATCCCAAACGCTAGAACGTGACCCGCGAAGTGCGCTCCTCCGCAGGGAGGTAGCACAGCTCCAAACGCCCAGGCCTTCGCGTTGAGCGTGCTCTGTCCGTCGGGACGATCCTGTGTCGTCGTTCCGTCGAGCTGGAATCCGATACCCTGCTCCAGCGTGCAAATATTGGGCTGCCAAAATACTCCATCGCCACAGTCCATCTCACGCTGCGCGTACACCTGCACAAACTCGCTTAGTTCGTTTCGCGGCTTTGCCGCCTGAATCGTGCGCACGATGCGGCCTCCCTCTCTACGGGCCCGGAGTCGACAACATCCTGATAGGTGCGCATATTCTAGGCCTTTTAGAGCCTCATCGCGCAAAATGTCGCGTTTGTACTAGGCCTGAACTCTCCGCATGGCACATAGTTCTTCCTAGAGGATCTGTCGCCGAACCGGGACACCCGAGGGACGCCATGACTATCCGAACGATACTGCGTCATTCCGCAAAAGCAGCTCTCTTCGCACTTACTCTTCTTCCTCGCGCCGGAGTGTTCAGCCAGTCTTCACAGACAAAGAAGATAACTGTTCACAAAATGTGGGACGACGCTGCGATGGAGAAGCTCGAGGTGCCTCTGGCAAACCCTATCGGCTCTCCAAAGCACGCCCCGGCCGACTACTACTACCAAATCCCGGTGCGCACTATCTACAAGCAGTACCCCGTCTACGCGCCCGGCCGGGAGCCCGCCGGCTACATCCAGTGGTTGAAGCAACAGGAGCCGGTGATCGTCTGGGATGAGACCTCTCACAAACCAAAGCTCGAGACCGAAGCCGACTGGATCAGAGCAGGCGACATCGTCTTCAGCGCCGGCAGCACAACCAACGATGACAAAGGTTTCATCACCCTCACCGATGTTCAAAGCGTGGCGTGGTATGAAAACAGTGGCATCCCCGTCACCAAGGAGGGCGTTCTCCCATTCGTTCACTACGTCATTCGAGAAAAAGGGAAGTTTGAATTAGCTGCCTTCTCCTGCGCAATGTGTCACACCCGCGTCATGCCGAATGGAACCGTCCTCAAGGGAGCACAGGGTAACTTTCCATTCGAGCGCGCCGCAAAATACTCCTCACTCGCTCATCTGCCTGCTCCGGTGCTCTTCACGCTCAATCGGTCGCTCTACGCCATCCCCTGGCTCGACCCCGATCCGCTCGACCTCGAAAAGAATATGACCACCGATGAGGTGATGGAGGTTCTTAGAACAATTCCGCCTGGCGTCATCTCGCGACACCGCGCCAGCCACTTCACGCCGCTCCAGGTCCCGGATCTCATTGGCGTCAAGGACCGTCACTATCTCGACCGCACAGGGCTGCAGCAGCAGCGCTCCATTGTCGATCTCATGCGATATGGAGCGCTCAACCAGGGCGGCGATTTCATCGCCAGCTTTGACGGCTTCATTCCTGCCGATTTCCCAGACTTCAAGAAGCTGCCCGACCCTGCCGATCCCGTAAAAATGATCGGCCGCTACAGCGACGAACAGCTCTACGCCATGGCGCTCTACGTCTATTCGCTCAAGCCGCCGCCGAACCCCAACAAGTTCGACGGCTCCGCCGCACGTGGCAAAAAAATCTTTGCGGGTGAAGGATGCGCCAAATGCCACATCCCGCCTCTCTACACCAACAACAAACTCACTCCCGCAGAAGGCTTCAAAGTTCCCTCTGACCACCGCACAAAGTACGAGATCCTTAACATCTCCGTTGGAACCGACTCCGACCTCACCCTCAAGACCCGCCGTGGCACCGGCTATTACAAAGTCCCCTCTCTAAAGGGCGTCTGGTACCGGAGCATGTTCGGCCACAGTGGATGGTGCGCCACCCTCGAAGACTGGTTCGATCCCATTCGCGAAAACGAAGACTACGTCCCCACAGGCTTCGTTCCCTACGGCAAAAAAACATACGCGGTAAAAGGCCATTCCTTTGGCCTCGATCTCAACCCACAGGAGAAGAAAGACCTCATCGCTTTCCTAAAAACGCTGTAGCCCTTCTAGAGCATCGCGGCTATGTCTTATCCTCTTTTGCCTGCGGAAACGACGTCACCCGCAACTTCGTAGACGCATAAGGCACCAGCTCCATCGCCTCACCAACACCCACATTCTTGCTCGCATCCTGCGGCGGAGCATCCGCCGTCCCATCCGACTCATGCCAGTGCGTCAGCCGCACTCCACCAGCCTTCAGCGTCACCGCAGGATTAGCCTTCGCAAACGGGACCACGCCGATGGGACTCTCCTTCACTTCGAACTCCTTCGCCGGCACTAATCCATAGTTCCAGGGCGAATCCCCAAACACCTCCCAGTCCGCCGTCAACCCGCGATCGCGAATCTTCGTCCACCGCTCGCGTATCGGCAGCGAGAATACCAGCGGCCCGCGCATCACCGACACCGTCCCCATCGCGCCCTCCACCAGACGCGGCTTCATCTCCATCTTCATCACCAGCACATCGCCGCGCTTCCACTCGCGCTCCACACGCGCAAAACCATCCTTCACCACCGGCGATACCTTCTCGCCATTCACCGTGAACATCGGCGACTCACCCTCAGGTACACGCAGATGCAGCGGAAACGCCAGCGGCGCAGCCGACGTCACACGAACCTCTACGCCGCCGCGGAACGGATAGTCCGTCGCCACCTCCATCTCCACCGGCACGCCGCTGCACCACCGTGCTCACCACGCATGGCGCATACACCATCACCGCCAGCCCCTTGTCCTGCGATGCCATCACCAGTGAGCTCGCCAGCTTCGGCCACCCTTGGTGGAAGTTCGCCGTGCAGCATCCGAAGTTCGGCTCCAGTCCAAACAGGTTCGACTCCGTCCCATTCGTCGACCAAGGCTTCGTATGAAACCCGCACTCAATCTGGTTCGGCTGCTGGTCGTACTGATGCGACCACATATCGTCCGAGATCGTCCCCGGCAGCGAGTTGTACGCAATCTTCTCCAGCCGGTCTCCCAGCGCGCTCTGCCCTGAGATCGCCATCGACTGCTCCAGCGAGAACATCGCCTCCACCACCGCGCATAGTTCAATCCCCTGCGAAGGATTCGTCCCCGCAAAGTGCTCGTCCGCCGAGAACATTCCATTCGCCAGCCCGTGGTAGCGATCCAGCGTCTCCCACTGCTTCACCATGAAGTTGCGATCCGCCTCGCTCTTCGACTGCAGCGACCACAACGGCACCGCCTTCAACGCCATCGCATTGTTCACGCCATGCGAAGGATGATTGCCCTCCTTCGAGTTCTTCTCCCGGTCAAAGTCCGCGCGCGTGATCTTCACCTTGTAGGGAAAGTTCTCGTACATCCCCTTCCAGTCGTAGCCCTGGTCATGCAGCATCGTCGCCAGCTCCAGCAGCTTCGCATCGCCGTTGCGGTTGTACAGCCAGTACACGCTCAACACGTTGTCCTGCCACCGCGCACGAGCCCAGCTGCTCAGCGGAACCGCCGCCAGGTTCTTCTTCTGATAAGCGAAGTAAGCTTCCATCAACGGCACGACACGCGAATCGCCCGTCACCTCCTGGTATTGCGTCAGCGCCTTCAGCATCACCATGCGCGGCCACCAGTCGTCCTTCTTCAGCGTCGGTCCAAAGAACCCATCCGCCTGCCGGCTCTTGATCGTCCACTCCACAAACCGCAGCGACTTCTCCTTCAGCCGCCGATCCTCCAGCAGATAAGCCATCGGCAGCAGACCATCCAGAAAGTAAGGCCCGCGCTCCCACGACTCGCCTTTGCCCCCAAGCCACCCGCTCTCCGGCCCAACATCCGGCCACGTCTCATCCAGGTGCCCGCTCAGTCCCTGCGCCTGCACCTCAAGCTGCCGTCGCAACCATCCCGTAGGCCGAATCGCTCCCAACGGCAACAACAAAAACGCCGGTTGCTCCAGACCCTTTCTCATACTTCACCGGCTCACGAAGATCCACCTCCGCGCCCCGCGCAAACGAAGGAGCAATCGCACCCACCCCCGCCGCCCCCGACAAACTCAAAAACTCGCGTCTGCTGTAAGCCATCGCTGCTGTCTCTCCCCAAGAATTCCGGGCGCCAGCTTAGCAGCTTCACCACCTCTTATGACAGGTGCGCCAGCACTATTCCGACCGCAGAATCTCACTCGGCTCTGTGCGCACTGCACGCAGTATCGCCGGGATCGTCGAAATTAACGCGGTCCCCATCAGAACCAGAAGCGGCAGCGAAAGCATGCCCACATCCGTCGCCTTGACTTGATAGAACAGCGTCTCAATATATCGCGACGAACCAATCCCCAGACCCACGCCTGCCACCGCGCCCGTAGCAATCATTATCGCGATGTTCGCGCTCACCATCCACGCAATGTTGCTCCGCTGCGCTCCGATCGCCATGCGTATCCCGATCTCTCGTCTTCTCTGCAGCACCGAGTAGTTCAGAACTCCGTACAATCCAATTCCCGCAAGCAGCAACGCAACCCCGGCAAAGAACACCGCCAGCGTTGCGACCAGCCGTTCACGCACCGTCTGCATTCGAATCAGCTCATCCTGTGTCCTTAGATTGCTCACACGAATCCCGCTCTGCGCCTGCGATACCGTCTGGCGCAGAACGCTAGCCATCGCCAGCGGATTTCCTCCACTCATCCGCACAACAAACGTTGCCCGGCTCTCAGGCTGTGCCACGCCGCTTCCATTCACGCTATGAACGGGAACGTACGCTACAGGAAGATTAGGCCCTCGCAAACTCTGATAAGCAGCATCCGCCGCAACGCCGACAATCTCGTAGCGGCTCTGCCCATTCATAAACCACCTGCCGACCGGATTCTCGCTCTCAAAGTAAGTCTTCGCAAACGATTCGTTTACCACTGCCTCTCCTGGCGACGTATCACTCTCACGCAGGTCTCTCCCTCGCAGTAGCGGAATCCGCACCGTCTCCAGCCATCCCGGCGACGTTGGCAAAAAGTATCCGAAAACCGGCCCCGGCGTCTTGCCATTCGGCGCGATAAATCCGTTCCGTTGCGTTCCCCCCAGTAATGGCCATCCTGCGATTGACACTCGCTCCACGCCCGGCACATCGCGCAACCTCTGCGCCACCTGGTCCCAAGCCACGCCAGGCCGTGGCTGCTTCGTGGTCGAATCCAGCAGTACCAGTCCCTCGCTCGCAAATCCTAGCGGCCGATTCGAAAGCCGCTCAAACGTCTTCACGAACAATCTGCAATCGAACACCACCAGGAAGCAGAACGCCACCTGCAGCGCAATCATCGCGTACATCATCCTTCCCCGTGTGTGAGGATCGTCGCCTCCCTTTAGCGCGCTAACCGGCTTCACGGTCGAAGCACGTAGCGCGGGCAGCAATCCAAACAGCATCGCCACGCCGAACACTATCGCTAACCCAAACCCAAACACGCGCCAATCCGCCGGCAGCGCAAGCTGGGTCGGAGTGTTCCGCGAGCTGATCATGCTCACCACAAACGGAGCCGACCACCACGCCAGTAGCGCGCCCAACCCCGCCGCCATCGACGCAATCATCGCACTTTCAATCAGCACCATCTGCACCAGCCGAGCCCTGCCGGCGCCAATCGAAACCCGCAATGCCATCTCATGACCGCGCGCCGCCGCCTGCGCCGCCATCAGGTTCGCAACATTCGTACACGCAATCAGCAGTACAAGCGCCACCAGCAACCCCAGCGCACCCAACGCCCTGCCGTAGTCTTCCTGCAGAGTGGAGACCCCCGACCTCGCCGGCTCCATCAGCAGCGTCTCCTTTCGGCTCCACATAAACTTTTTTTCTGCGCCATGAAACGCCTTCGCGCGCTCTTCCTCAAAGGCTGCGCTCGCGGCCTGAAGCTTTTGCCGCACAGGCTCAATCTCCACGCCCTGCCTTACGATCGCCAACGTCCTGTGCCAAGAAGCATCCGATCGCGTCACCGACGGACTCATCATTGTCGGCACAAACACATCCACCATCGTGCCCGGCTCCGTCCCCGTAAAACCTTTCTCGCACACGCCGACGATCTCAAAGACATCGTTGCCCACGCGCAGCGTGCGGCCAATCACCTTCGGGTCCTGCCCAAACCGCTGCGTCCAGTAGTTGTACGACAACACAGCCACCGCGCCTGCACCCGGCTTCGCATCGTCATCCCGGCGCAGCAATCTCCCCAGCACCGGCCGCAGCTCAAAGCTGTCAAACATCCCGCCCGACACATACTGCAGGCTTGCCTTCTCCATCTCCTCGTCGGACGTGTACGTCAGATCAGTCCTCAGCGCATACGAGATGGCGATCAGATCAGCATCGTCCTTCACCGCCTCGCGCATCCGTGTAAACGACGGATAGGCCCAGGAGTCAAACTTCCTCTTCTTTCCCATCGGGTCAAAGACGCTTCGCTCGAGCACGTAGAGCCGATCCACATGCGCCACCGGCAGCGGACGCCACAACAGCGCATCCATCAGCCGAAACGCTCCCACGCATGCGCCCATCGCCAGAGCCAGCGAGAGAATCGCAACTGCCGATGTGACCTTGTTGCGCCGTATCTGCCGCGACCCAAAGATGACGTCCGCTCGCAGCGCATCCACCCACCCTGCGGTACGAACCCTGCGGCTCGTTTCCCGTTGCCGCAACACCGAACCAAACGCACTCCGCGCCTCCTCCGGATCTCTGCCCGAGCGGATCGCCTCTTCAATATGAGTCTCAAACTCTTCATCGATCTCGCGGTTCAGCCTGTCACCGCGCAGCGCATTCGCAATCCGGCGCCATAACGACATCTCACGCCTCCCGCAACACGCGATGAACGGCCGAGCTCACTGCCAGCCAGCGTGTCTCCTCCACCTCAAGCTGCTTTCGGCCCGCAGTCGTTAGCTCGTACACCCGCGCCCGCCGCCCACTCTCCGTCTTCAACCACTCAGCACGAACCCAGCCCGCCTCTTCCATGCGGTACAGTGCCGGATAAAGCGAACCCTCCTCCGCACGCAGCACATCGTCCGAGATCTCGCTGATCGCAGCCATCAGCGCATATCCATGCAAACGCTTCCGGCGCGAAAGAATCTTCAGCACCAGCAGATCAAGCGAACCCTGTAATGAATCAATCTTCGCCATACTCAGACGTCTTTATATAGACATCTGATGGTATTACGCAAGAGGTGGTCTCTTTATTTCCATTCCTTCTCAAACCGCAGTATGCGGACCGGATAGATGTCTCATCGCCGAACTAGCCCTCACGATGTCCCAACACGCTCATCTATCCAAGACAGTCGCCACTCGCGGAAAGCCGCGCCAGCAGCGGCTGTAAGGGCCTTCTCCACAGCGGTTTTCTTGACACGCCCTGCTATTCTTAAATCAGGGGAAATACTCGAAGCCGGCCACGCGCCGGGCTTTGCTGTTTCCGATCCTGAACAATATCGGGTCCATCGAAGTACCAGCCTATCCCCAATAGAATGATCATTTACAGGATTTTGACGGGGGAGGGGGTCTCTGATGCCGACCAGCCGCAAAGGCGACACACTCTCTACTTCCCGATGCAGAAGCTTGAGAAGATCAGCCGCAGAATATCTTCGTTCGTCGTCGTCCCCGTCAGCGCGTCGAGCGAACCCAGCGCTTCATACAGATCCAGCAGAATCATCTCGTGCGGAATGCCGCTCGCAGACGCTTCGCCCGCCTTATCAAGCGCCGCAAGCGCCGTCGTGATGGCCTGGCTCTGTCGGAGGTTGGTCACCAGCGCGGTCTCGCCGACAGGAGCTCCCTTCGTCGCCGCGTCAACAATCGCTCGGCGCAGCTCAGGAATACCTTCGCCGGTCAAGGCAGAGGTCGGCACAACAAGCGCATGCGTCTCAATAGTCTGCTGCGTGTTGGCTAGGTCGACCTTATTGGCAGCCACCAGCACAGGACGGTCGCGCAGCGCCTCTATCGTTACAGCGTCCTCGGGATGAGAGGCGTCCGAGGCATCGATGACCACCAGAACAAGGTCAGCCTCAGCCATCGCCTCACGCGACTTCGCAATCCCGATCGTCTCGGCCTCATCGCGGGCCTCGCGCAGGCCAGCCGTATCGATCAGCTCGACAGGAATGCCCTCAATCGACACCCGCTCCGTCACCAGGTCCCGCGTCGTTCCCGGGGTCGCCGTCACGATGGCGCGGTCACGCTCCACCAGCCGATTGAACAGCGAGGACTTGCCCGCGTTCGGCCGACCAACAATCGCCAACCGTAGTCCATCGTGGACAATTCGCCCATAGCCGAAGCTGCGTTCCAGTTCTCTTAGCGGAGCCTCAACTTCGGCCAGCCGCGCCGATATCTCGCTGGAGCTCATCGTATCGATGTCGTCTTCAGCGAAGTCCACGCCAGCCTCAAGCCCCGCGATCAGTTCGACGAGCCTCTGTTTGACAGGCGCAATCTGCCGCGACAAACCGCCGCCGAGTTGCTGCGCCGCCACTCGCGCCTGGTGCAGCGTCGAGGCATCGATCAGGTCACGAACAGCCTCCGCCTGTGTGAGATCGAGTCGCCCGGCAAGAAACGCCCGCTCAGTGAACTCGCCCGGTTCTGCCAGCCTCGCGCCCACCTCAATCGCCCGTCGGACCGTGTGTTCCAGCAGCACCGGCGACCCGTGCGTGGCAATCTCCACGACGTCTTCCGTGGTGTAAGAATGCGGCGCCTCGAAGAGCGTCACGACAATCTCGTCGAGCACAGCGCCGCTTTGGGGATCGACCAAATGGCCAAAGCGAGCCCGTCCGGCGGCAAGCGGGTGACTCAGCCGCACCAGTCCTTCGGCGATCTCCCGCGCGTGTTCGCCCGACAGCCGTACGATTCCAATCCCGCCGCGGCCAGCAGGAGTCGAGATTGCCACGATCGTGTCTTGAACAAACTCAGGCGTGATCTCCGATGGAAGTCCCTGATTCATCAGAAGAGTATGGCAGACCCATGAAGCGGGCGGCGGATGTGAGGGAGCTGATTCAGTGGTGGCAATTTCAAAAGGTAAAATATTTCAGAAAAGTGGTATGCAGTGGTATGGCAGCCTCGGTAGAATTAGCCCCGCCGTAAAAAACTCCCGGCAGAAGATGATGAGGGGAAGATGCGTCTGAATATTGTGTTGTCTGGATGTCTATTGCTCGGCTCGCTTAGCGTTGCCCATGCGCAGGAGAGCTACTTTACCAACTGGCCTGCAGGGACCAGCCCGCAGGAGGTCGGCAAACAGCTCGCCGATCACTTCGTCACCAGTCCTCACCAGTACACCAAGACCATTCACTACTCGGAGATCTGCACCTGGTACGGAGCTCTGCGCTTTGCCGAGCTTACACACGACACGGCTCTGCGCGACGCGCTCATCAAGAAGTTCGAGCCCCTGCTCGTCGGTGGAGCCGAGGCCGAGCGCCGTCCTGTTCGCCGGCACGTCGACGACTCCATCTTCGGTGTCGCTCCACTCGAGATCGCACGTCAGACCAAAGATCAGAAGTACCTGAAGGAAGGTCTTTGGTGGGCCGACCGTCAGTGGGAGAACCCGCAGCCCGACGGCCTCTCCGCCGAGACGCGCTTTTGGATCGACGACATGTACATGCTCACCATGTTGCAGCTTGAGGCCTATCGCGCCACCGGCGACAAGAAGTACCTCGACCGCGACGCGAAGGAGATGTCCGCCTACCTCGACAAGCTGCAGCAGCCCAATGGCCTCTTCTACCACGCTCCCGACGTCAAGTATTTCTGGGGACGCGGCGACGGCTGGGTCGCGGCCGGCATGGCCGAGATGCTCAGCGAGCTGCCAGAAAACCACCCCGAGCGCGCACGAATCATGAAGGGCTACAAGCTCATGATGTCGTCGCTTCTGAAGTACCAGGGCAAAGACGGCATGTGGCGCGAGCTGATCGACAAGGACGACGCATGGCCGGAGAGCTCCAGCTCCGCGATGTTCGCCTTCGGCATGATCATGGGCGTCAAGCACGGCTGGCTCGACGCTGCCACCTACGGCCCCGCCGCTCGCAAGGCATGGATCGCCGTCGTCGGCTACGTCGACCAGAACCACGACGTGACCCAGGTCTGCGAAGGCACTGGCAAGAAGGACTCGCTCGAGTACTACTACCAGCGCAAGCGCCGCACCGGCGACTTCCACGGCCAGGCTCCCGTACTCTGGACCGCGGGAGCGTTGCTCGCTGAAGGTATCAAGTAAACACGCTGCCTCGAAAACCAGGAGTGGCCCCGAAGCCCAGCTCCTCGGGGCCGCTTCTTTTGTCTCGCGCAACGCCCTCAACCTTTTGATGGATGCCCGCAGGCTGCGTACCCGGTAGCATTGCGCGGATGCAACAGCGCAAACAAATGGGCCTCGCCGGCGCAATCGCTGTCGTTATGGGCGAGTCGATCGCCCTGGGCATCTTTCTCACTCCCGCGGCAATGGCCCGCTCTCTCGGCTCGCCGCTTCTGCTCGCCGCCGTCTGGTGCGGCATGGGCCTCATCGCGCTCTGTGGAGCGTTGTGTTACTCCGAGCTCTCCGTCCGATTCCCCGTCATCGGCGGCGAGTACGTCTACCTCCGCGAAGGCTACGGCTCCCGCATCGCCTTCCTCTACGGCTGGATGTCCGCCGCCGTCATGGACCCCGGCGTCGCCGCCGCACTCGCCGTTGGAGCAGCGCCTTACGTCCTCTCCCTCTTCGGTCGCACCGGCACCGCTCCGCTCTGGATTCCAGCGCTCATTCTCATCATTCCCGGCATCTTCAACTACATCGGCACCAGCCTCAGCCGAACCCTTATGACGACGCTTAACCTCCTCAAGGTCGCCGTGCTCGTCGCCATGGTCGCCTGGGCCTTTCTCTCCGGACACGCATCAATCCACAACGTTCTTCCCCTCGCATACGCGTCGCCCTGGAGCCGACCCTCTCTTCGCCGCCATCGCCGGAGCCACCATCAGCGCCTTCTTCAGCTTCGGCGGCTGGTGGGAGGCAGGCAAGGTCGCCGGCGAAGTCGAGAATCCCCGGCGCAACCTGCCCATCGCCTTCGTCGGAGGCGTGCTGCTTGTCACAGCCGTCTACCTGCTGGTGAGCTTCGCCTTTCTCGCCGTCGTCCCGCTCGAATCGCATCGTCTCCAACACCGCCTTCGTCGCGCAGTTCGGCCGAGGCTCTCTTCGGTGCGATGGGCAGCAGGATCCTCACCATCTGCGTCCTTCTCTGCGTAGCCGGAGGACTCATGGCCCTCACCATGGCCGCACCGCGCGTCTACTACGCTATGGCGAAGGACGGAATGTTCTTCGCTCCCTTCGGCCGGCTGCATCCACGCTTCGGCACCCCGGCAAACGCGGTGCTTCTGCAGACTGTAATGGCGCTTCTGGTCCTGTGTCTCGGAGCCTTCGATCGCATCCTCTCGTTCGTGATCTTTTCGGCCATCTGCTTCCTCGCGCTCTCAGTCTCGACACTCTTCCGCGTGCGCGAACCGGTGCGTCACTGGTGGTTTCCGATGGCACCGATTCTCTTTCTTATCGGATGCACCGCCATCGACGCCATGATCCTCATGCACGATCCCATCCCTGCGCTCGTCGGACTCGCCATCGTGCTCTGTGGCGATCCTGTGCGCAAACTCGCACAACGCAACGCAGCGGCACAGCCTGCGCAGCAGATTCCTTCCTGAAAGGACCTCGTCACCATGGCACACATTCAACTCCCTGAAGGACTCCCTGGCATCCGCGGAGCCATGGCCTTCCGGCCTGAGACTGCTCGTCCCCTCAATGATCTAGTCGAGGTCCTGCTGCATGCTCCCAACTCGCTTACTCCCGGCGAGCGGGAGCTGATCGCCACCTATGTCTCCTCCGAGAATGACTGCTACTACTGCCAGACCATCCACGGCATGATCGCCGCAGCCTGCCTCGACGGCGACGAATCGCTCGTCCACAAAGTGAAGTCAGACTTCCTCAACGCTGATATCTCGCCCAAGATGAAGGCCCTTCTGAACATCGCAGGCAAAGTGCAAATGGGCGGAAAGAACGTAAGCTCCGATGATGTAGCCCGAGCCCGCGCACAAGGCGCGACCGACACCGAGATCCACGACACTGTGCTGATTGCGGCCGCCTTCTGCATGTTCAACCGCTACGTCGATGGTCTCGGTACCACGCAGCCCCGCGATGAAGAAATGTACCGTCAGCGAGGGAAGTGGATTGCGCGCGAAGGATATGTCGCGGTCAGCAAAGAATATCTTCCCGCCGCCACAACGTAACAAGGAGAAACACATGCCCCACATTGCACTTCCCGAAGGGCTTCCTGGCATCAGCAGTGGCTTCGCCTTCCGCCCCGAGACAGCAAAGCCGATGCGCGAACTCGCGCACGTCCTTCTCCACGGCCCCAACTCGCTCACGCCAGCCGAGCGCGAACTAATCGCTACCTTCGTCTCGAACCGCAATGACTGCTTCTTCTGTCAGACCAGTCACGGTGCCGCAGCCACCGCCCATCTCGGCGGCGACAGTGCACTCGTCAACGATGTAAAGAATGATTTCGAGAGCGCTTCGGTCTCTCCCAAGATGAAAGCCTTGATCGCCATTGCGGATAAGGTGCAGCAGGGCGGCAAGCATGTCACCGTGGAAGATGTCGGTCAAGCCCGCGCACTGGGCGCAACCGACACCGAGATCCACGACACCGTCCTGATTGCCGCCGCCTTCTGCATGTACAACCGCTACGTCGATGGCCTGGCGACTTGGCAACCGGAAGACCCAGCTATGTATGCCGCGATGGGCCAGCATCTTGCCACCCACGGCTACATCACTCCATCCATCAAGGCCTGAGCCGTACCCGGCTATCTCTTCGGCAACGGAGAGATCCCCCAAAGCTTCAGTGCCTCTTCCGCAATCACATCCGGCATCTCTTCCGGAAAGAAGAGCTTTGCCCCTTCGACACGCTTTACTCCGCGCGAACCCGGGAGAGTGTGGTCCAGCCAGTCCGCCCACTTAGCGTCGAAGAAGATATCCGACGTTGCCCACACGATATGCGCGGGTTTCGTGAACGCTTTAAGCTGCTGATCGGATCGGCACCAGCAGATTCGGTTCGAAGGCCAGCAGATACCGGCTGAACTGTTCTTTGCGAACATCGGTACGCACCAGCGGTTCAAAGTAAAGATCAATCGTCTCATCCGAAAGCTGCGTGGGATGCGTATACGCAACTCCCAGTCCCTTGTCCGTCCGCGCAAAGTTCTTGTCCTTCACCTGGGGGACGATGAACCTGTCCGCCACGCCCGGCTGTTTCGCGGACTGAATCAGAGGCATGAACGCAGCCGGTGGGCTGTTCTCATCCACATCGCAGTTCGTCAGCAGCAACGACCGTACCCTTGCACTATGCTTCGCAATAAAAAGCTGCGCGATCAGGCCGCCCGAATCGTTTGCCACCAGGTCCACCTCTTCGATCTTCAGGTGATCCAGCAGTGCAGCGAGCATCTCCACCTGCGCCGGCAGCGAAACGTCCGCATTCGGCAGGAGCATCCGTGTAGCCCAATCCCATAAAGTCCGCCGCGATGCACCGACGATACGGCGACAGCCGCTCCAACGCGCCCCGCCACTGGTAACTGTTCAACGGAAAGCCGTGCAGGAACAGTGCCACGGGCCCCTTCCCACGCTCGATATAGGCCACACGCGCCATCGGGAGATCCGCATACAGACGAATCCGGTGGAACTCCCTCATATCGATAGCGCCATCTGTGAACTTCGAAAAGGGACTCGCGACCACCGCTCCGCCGCCGAGCCCCATCGCAACCTCTGAGAGCAGCGACGCTCCTACGCCAAATGTTCCTTTCAAAAACTCCCGTCTCATCATGTCTTCTCCATTCACCAAATGCGCTCGCAGCCAACCAACCGGCTACAGACACGATTCTCCTCAGCCATGCGCGGCGGGTCGCACACAGAGCGCTGAAGAAGAGCACAATCTGCTGAAAAAATAACTGGCGAGGTTTACGAGATTTCCAGGTTCATGCGTTCGGCGAAGATGCGCTTCATCTGCAACGGAGAAAATCCCGTCGAACGCTGCATATGCCGAGACAGATGGCTTTGATGAGTGAAGCCCGCAGCCAGCGCGATCTCGGCAATCGATTGCCCGTCGCGCATCAGCAGCGACTTCGCCCGCTCCACCCTGCGCTCGATCACATACTGGTGCACCGCCATGCCGACAGACTCACGAAAGCCCGCGCGAAAGTGCGAGATGCTCATCTCCGCCGCTGCAGCAAGCCGCGACAGCGATAGCTCCTCGCTAAGATGCGCTTCAATAAACTCCAGCGTTCGTTTCAGCCTTCGGCCATCCAGTCCGCCATAGCGCTCGCTCTTCCACCGCGACCGAGCTATGCCCCGCCACGAGCCGCGCGGCCGCCGATAGCGCAAGGCCATCGAGATACAGCTGGCCGGACGGCGAGCCTAACTCCAGCTCACTCTTCATCGCCCATGCGATGCTCTCCAGCTGACGGTCACGCGCCATAAAGCGATTGCGCAGCTCCACATCGCTGCGCGCCGAGTCCGCTCTCTTCCGCAACGTGATTCAGCATCGTCTGCGAAACAACCATCAACACCGCGCGATCATTCTCATCATGCATCTGCCATACCGAAGGCACGCCGACGGGAATGATGTCGATATCGCCATGAACAGCCGAACCGGTATGGCTTGTGCCCGCACGCCGGCACGACATGCGCGCAGCCTTGCCGATGTGAATGGAGATCAGCGCCGACTCCATCCCGGGAACCTCGAGCACTCCGCTGGAATCGCTGCGAAGCTGAACGGCAAATCCTTCAGCACGTTGGTGCGCGTGGATACGCGCCTGCGATAACTCGCTTGTTCGATTCATCGCCCTGCCTCTCCGGACACACCAACGCAGATGCGGCGATGCGCCGTCGGGTCGCAGGATTTCGTCACAGATCTGTTAGCTTGCTGGAGGCGGTGCGGCGACGGTTTGCCGTGGCGGAGCGATCGGAGTGGCGCCATGCCCTCCGCCACGCAGCCCTGCGAGAATCTGGGTGAGAAAATCGTTCGCCGCCCCGGGATTGCTGGGTAGAAACAACGTATTGGTACCCGCGCGCGTGCCGATATCCTTCAGCGTGTCAAAGTACTGCGTCAGCAGCACCAGCGCCATCACATCCTCAGCCGTCGCGCCCGGAACTGACTCGCGGAAGTGTTCGATCGACGAGCGCAGACCATCAATGATCGCCTGCCGTTCAGCCGCGATGCCCTGGCCCTGCAGCGCCTTTGACGCTGCCTCCGCCTCCGCCTGTTTCACCTTCAGGATCTTCTCCGCCTCGCCACGAGCCTGCGCCGCCACCTGTGCTCGCTGCGCCGCATTGATGTCATTCATCGCGGCCTTCACCTTTACGTCCGGAATGATATCCGTCACCAGCGCTGTAAGGATGTTGAAGCCGAAGCCCGACATGATGGAATCAAGCTCCGTCTTCACTGCCACGGATATCCCCGACTGCTGCTCGAAGGTCTCATCCAGCGTCAGCTTGGGCACATGCCCCAGGATCGAGTTGAAGACGAAGGACTCAATCTGCTTCTGCGGACTCGACAGCTTATAGAAGGCGTCAAATATCTTGTCATCCAGAATCTGGTACTGAACGCTTACCGGAATCTGCACGAAGACGTTATCCCGGGTCTTCGTCTCCACGGAAAACTGTACCTGTTTGACCTGCAGGTCAACGATGTACGCCCGCTCCGCAAACGGAATCAGAATTTGCAGACCGGGGCGCACGATGCGGTTGAACTTCCCGAAACGTTCCACTACGCCAGCAGTGTAAGTTCGTACGGTGAACAGTGTCTTCAGCACCATCACCATTGCAACCAGGCAGAAGACAATTACAACAATCAGCACTGAAGTATTAACGATATCCATAGACCTCGCCGCTCAAACTCCCAGTGCAGCGAGGATACACGAGTGCTTCGTGAGGGCCGGATACTTTACGACGCTAGCGACTGGAACCGGAGCCGAGCCTAAAATCCACCCGCACCATCGTTACAACATCAACCGGCTGTCCATTCAAAACATAGGGGCGAAACCGCCACTTAAGCACGGCTTCCTCCGCTGCCGATCGCAGTTGACGGTCTCCTTCAACCACACGCACGTGATCCACTGTTCCGGACTTGGAGATCACAGTCTCCATGACCACGGGACCCTGAATCCCCTCTGCCTTTGCCGCCTCGGGATAAGCAGGGACGCGCGACGTAACCAGGTTGGCCTCCATTACCGAAGCCGGCACTCTCACCGTATTTGTATCCGCAACCAACCCTGCGCCTGCCGGTTCATTTGACGTCTCATTCCGAATATGTCCCGCAGCCGCTTCGCGGTCTCTTCGATCTGTCGGCTCACTGGGCGTAGGAGTTACACCCGGCGAGACGGGCGAGATTTTCGGTTCGCTTGGCGTCGGCGGCAATCCGCTCTTTGGCTGCATGGCCGCAGCCGGATGCTGTACCGGCGGAGCCGTCTGTGGTTCGAGAGTCTTTGTTGCAGAAGAGGGGCCGTTAGGGGAGGGTGGTGCAGCAGCGGTTGTGGTGTCAGCCGCTGGCTTTATGACAGGCTCACTCTCGCTTGTCGTCGTCGAGCTGTTTCCACCGGCCTCGCGTTTCAACGTATTTAGCCGCGCAACGAATCCGTCGTACTGCTCTCGCAACGTAGGACCCATCCTGGCCATGGCATCCTGGCCTGATTCTGTCTTCAAAAAGAAGAAGGCTCCTCCACCTGCCAGCGCAAGCATCACCAGCAGCACAGCCGCAACGGCAACTCCGCGTCCGCTTCGCCTGCTCTCTTCCCGCGCGTAGCGCGAAAGTGGAACTGTCGCAAATGGTCCTTCGTCTTTGCGCGGAGTAGCAAGTCCACGCTGCGACAACGTATGGACTGGCCGCGGCGCGAAGACCTCCGCCTCGTGCTCCATTTCGCTTTCAGGGGCCTGCTTTGCAGAATCCGCGATCACATCCTGCGACCCTCTACGACTCTCCAGCACCCTCATCAAAATCTCACGCGCCGCAATGGCCTCCGCAGATTCCACACTGATGGGTTTTTGTTCAGGGCTAATGGGCGTTTGTCGGCGCAACATCTCTCGGGGCTCTGGCACCAACGTGCGGTGCTTGACCTTCGGTGGCTCCTCGGCAATCTCTTGCGGTTCCGGCCCAATCTTGTTCGGCTCAGTTGAAATCGCTTCGGCTGCAGGCTGGACAGCTTCCGCTAAAGGCTCTATCGTCGCAGACTCCTCAGATGCTGCCATTTCAGCCGGGTGCGTTGCTGCAGACTCAGCGTTTTGTTCGACAAGCTGCTCGTCAATGGCAGCCAACTGCTCGCGGAGTTCTGTGCTTGTCCGCTCAAGACGAGATAACGCCTCTCCAATCGATCGTCGCGCAACCCACGCATCATCGTTGCCTGTCACTCGTACGCGTGCACCTACTCGCATCGTGCCGGCTACGCGATCAGGCAACACCACCACCGGAGGCCCTGCTTTCGTGAAGCTATTACCTCTATCTCTATTGCGATATACAGCGAGTAGCGCATCCTCGGGCTCAGAGATCGGATCTGGCAGGTCGGCCGGACGACCCACATCCACACCCGCCAGCAACTGCCTTAGTTGCTCAACCTTGTCTCCTTGGCCATGAGGCACAGAACTCACCCGCACCCCAGCCGAGGCCTCTACAACAACCTCAAGCATCTCTTCGTCGCTAAGTGTTCCTCGCTCCCGTGCGCTCAGATCCCCCACAAGCGCCCAGAAGTCCATCGCGAAATGTCGATCTTCGCGGATGGTCGCAATCAGCTCGTCAAGGTCCTTCATCCCACCGCATGGAACGCGGTGCATATCGCACAACGATCGAACACGCTTTACTGATTGCTCATGGCGTTCAATTCGATCCATCCCTGTTTCATCCATCATCATTTCGTCCACTTAGTTGTCTCTCCATGTGCGTACTTCCCCCTTGGGTTTGGATGCCGACAGGGCGGCAATGGCTGTCGCCCCGGCCTGAATCTCGCATCTCTCTATGCATCACACATATACGCCTAACTCCGAGGTATTGGCGACGTCGGCGGTCACTTTCAGTATGTGGAAATTCTCAGGCTTCGGATTTTTGTGTATAAGCCCTTTTCCAAGAACATTTCATCGGCAAAAGCTACACTTGATGGCGGCATGGATATTAAACAACTCAACGACCATCTAGGCATTCCCGGTGTCCTTCGTTTTGAAGAACATAACGGTCTCGCCTGCGCTCTCGTCACTTCACCTGCTGCCAGCGCAGCCATTTATCTGCAGGGCGCACACCTCGCCCACTGGCAGCCCACGGGCCAGCAGCCTGTGCTCTTCATGAGTCGCAAGAGCGACTTCGCACCCGGCAAGCCTATTCGTGGCGGAGTTCCGATCGCCTTCCCCTGGTTCGCCACCGACTCCAAAGCCGATCGCTATCAGGGCAAGCCTGGTCCGCCGCATGGCTTCGCCCGCATTCAGGAATGGACTCCATCCTTCGCCGCGCTCGCCGGCGACGATCTCCACATCACCTTCACGCTCAGTCCATCGGAGCTCAGCCGGCAGATGGGCTTCGACCACTTCCGAGTCGCCTTTGAACTCACTATCGGACGCTCTCTCACCATGCGGCTCGCCGTCGCCAACGACGCGGATACTCCGCTCGTCTTTGAGGAGGCGCTTCACACCTACTTCGCCGTCGCCGACGTCCATGAGATCAGTGTCACCGGGCTCGAGCCCACGAGCTACATCGATAAGACCGACAACTTCAAAGTGAAGCCCGCGGCCAACGCTCCACTCACCTTCACCGGCTTCACCGATCGCGTCTACCCCAACACTACAGCCACCTGTACCATTCACGATCCACTGGGCAAGCGCAACATCACCATCGAGAAGAAAAACTCCAACACCACCGTCGTCTTCAACCCGTGGAGAGAACTGCCCGACATGGGTCCCGATGAGTGGCATGAGATGATCTGCGTCGAGACAGTCAACGCAGGAGCCAACACCATCACGCTCGCCCCCAAAGCGACACATGTAATGGAGGCCCACATCACTATCACTAGATAAGGTGCCTTATTTTTGCGGAGGACGTGCCCCGTCCGGTTGCCCAACGCGAACAATGTAGACCTTGTTGACGCGCGGTTGAAGCCACGTGTGATAGGTCACCGGCGCAAACCCGGCTGGTCCGAGACAGCTCTCCGCTGATGCGCCTAGTCCGTAACGAAAATCCGCTGAGAAGGAGTCCACCCAATAAACTGGGCAGGTTCCGAAGGTGTCTTTCACCGAAGGACGAAAACCCTCGCCGGGACGCACTGGAATTCTCGGATCGTTGACGTAACCCACGCGTTCAATCTGTGTCCATCCGTCGAACTCGAGTCCGCCATCGATCTCCGTCGCCGGGACGCCTGCCGAACGCAGCTCGTTGATCGCTTCAAGATAGCCGCGAAATCGGGCGAAGCAGTCATGCGTGCCTGCAACCGCAAACACCGCATAAAGACCGATCGGAATCAACGCCGCAGTCGGTAGCCTCGGCTGGACGCGCTCCTGGTATAGCCGCACAACAGGAATCGCCGCCAGGAAAAGCAGCACTAGAAGATAGCGGTCATAAAAGTAATTCGCTATTGCACGCGGAACAAGCAGCCCAAAATACGCCACCGTAAAGGGCAGCAGAAGCACGATGAGACTGTGCCAGGAGATCTGCTGCGGCTGTCGTTCCCTGGCTGAATCTTTCCTTTCTCTCAGGACAGCAACAAACGACGCAGCCGCCAGCGCCAGCAGTATCGTCAGGACCAGGCGGATACCGGGGCGGAGCACAACCGGCATAATGCCATGCAGCGGGCTATTCGAAAGAACTCCAAAAGGCGTGACGTAGTTGCCAATGTAGGGAACAAGCCAGCTCCGTTGCTTCAGGAACTGCGCCCCTGTATAGATCGCAAAGACGATCGTGGTCCCGAGAAATACCTTCACCGTCGTCCGGTTGCGCAGCGAAACTCTCGGAACGAAGAACAACATGAGCGGCAGCAGCAGAAATCCAAGCTCCAGCACGCCGCCGACAAACAGAACGACGACATTCGACAGCGAGCTGGCGTTGATCTCTGCCTGTATCAGGTCCTCAGGCACGGAATACAGCTGATGGTGGTACCAGTGCATTGCGCCGAAGATGAATGCTACGGAGATAAGCCACGCGGCACCGCCCACAGCCACAAAGCGCGGCCGTTTCCTCAGCAGCCAAATGGCTGAAGGTACCATCACCAGCACGCCGAGCCAGGCGATCTGCCGCACCATGCCGCCAAAGGCGTTCGCGAAGGCCGCAAAACAAAGCCATCCCAGCGCGGCCTTGTCTGTTGTCGCCTGCAGCGCTCTCACACAGGCGTACAGGCAAAGAAGAACACAGAACAGTCCCGGCACATCCGTCATGAAGCTGATTGCCAGCGGAAGATACAGCGGCGACAGCGCCAGCGTCAGAGTCGCCATCGTCGCATTCCAGTTGTTGAGGCCGCACCGCACCATCGTTCTATGCGTCAGATATATCGTCGCCATCGAGACAGGCAACATCGACAGGCGAACCGTCGTGAACGAAAAACCAAAAAGCTTAACAGAGAGCGCGCCCAGGTAGAACATCCACCCAACGATCGCCGCTACCCAGCCGTTATAGACAACATGTCCGGTCTGCGCCAGCACCTGCACCGTCTTGGCGTACGACCACTCATCGTTCACGCCCAACTCGACCACAGGCCAAGTAATCCAGGCACACAGCGGCAGCAGCAAAGAGCACAAAAGGGCTGACACGCGGCCGGCAGCCGCCTTCTTTTGGGCAATCTCTTCACCAACGAAGGTCGTGGACATCACAGGTCTTCTGTAAGAGATGCAACTTCCTGTGTCAGCGGTTGCGCAAGGGGAAGTTGAGAATCTCGGCCACGCTGCCTGCCATGTCGGGTTGTCGACGCAAATTACTGCCTATTTGCTACCATCTGCCGCGCCCTTCAGCGTCACATCTCCATTCACCGTCTTCGGGTCCACGACCAGCACTTTTAACCGCTCTGCAATATCGGCCGGAATCTCCTTCTGGTAGCGTCCGCCGAGATATTTCGCGAAGAACTCCTCCATCTTCGTCACCATCGCCAAATTGTTGATAGGCCGTGCAAATCCGTGCCCTTCATCCGGAGCCACCAGGTACTCCACCGGTTTGCCGTTGTCCCGAACCGCAGCCACAATCTGATTGCTCTCGCGAATATTCACCCGCGGATCGTTCTTGCCCTGCACCACTACCAGCGGCGTCACAATCGACTTCGCCTTCGTCAGCGGCGACTCCTCAATCAGGAGCGCCTTACCGCCCGGCGTAGTCGGATCGGCCATGCGCGTGTACATCTGCTTGCGACCCGCCTCCCAGTACGGCGGAATCGCATCCAGCAGCGTAATCAGATTCGACGGCGCAACAATCGCGAACGCCGCCGCATAGAGGTCCGGCGTAAACGCTACTCCCGCCAGCGTCGCATAGCCGCCGTACGATCCACCCGCAATGCCAACGCGCTTCGGGTCGACCGTGCCATCGGCCACCAACGCCTTCACGCCCCACGTCAGGTCGTCCTGCATCTTGCGGCCCCACTCCCCGTTGCCCGCATTCAGAAACTTCTTGCCGTAGCCAGTCGACGCGCGGAAGTTCGGCTGCAACACCGCGTATCCGCGATTCGAAAGATACTGCGCGAAGGTGTCGTACCGGAACGAGTCGCGCCCCCACGGCCCGCCATGCGGAAAAACAATTAACGGAAGATTCTTCGCAGGCATGCCCTTCGGCAACGTCAGGTAAGCAGGAATATCCAGCCCATCTGAAGACTTGTAGTGGTAAGGCTTCGTCTCCGAAAGCGACTCACGCGGAATCTCCTCGCGAATTCTGTACTGCAGCGTCAGCGTCTTCGCCTTGCGGTCCCACACGTATGTCTCGCCCGGTTCGCGATCGTTATAAGCGTTCAACACCCAGGTGTTCTCGTCGTCGGAAGGCGACCCGAACGCAATCTCCTTGCCCGGTAGCTTCGACTGCAGCCAGTGGTACTCCTTCTCAAACTCCTTGTCGTGGAAGTACAGGCGCGCACGATCATCTTCATAAATCGTGAAGATGATTCGGTGGTCCTTCCGCGATGTCACCATACCCTGCAGGTCGACGCGCCCGTCAGGGTCGCCCTCAACCTTCGCCGTCGCTCCACTCACCGGATCGATCGTCTGCAACTCGATGAAGTTCAGCGAGCCCTTGTTCGTGATCAGGTATCCCTGCTTGTTATCCGGCGTGAACGCTACCACCGCGCACTGCTCCAGCACATCGCAGCTGTAGATCTGCTTGAAACCGTCTGCAGTAACACTCAGAATCTCCGTGTCACCCGCCTGGTTCGTACGCGCCGCCAGTTTCAGGTCCCCGTTGTTGTCGAAGTCCCACCCGGCAATCTTCTCCGTGTTCTGCCGCACCAGCTTCTTCTCGCCGGTCGACAGATGCAGCTCATAAAGATCGTGCCAGCGTTTGTCGCGATCGTTCAGCCCGATATAAAGAATGTCCGGCTTCGCCTTGGGAGCCGCGTAGATCATCGTCCGCACGCCCTTCAGGTCCGTCAGCGCGCGCGTCACCGGAAGCCCCGTCGCAGGCTCCGCCGGAGCAGCAGGATCGATCGCATACACGTTGAAGTTCTCATCGCCCGCATTGTCCTGCGAGTACAGAACATACTTCGAGTTGCGTGACCAGAAATATCCACCAACCGGCCGTGTCTTCTCTCCGCTCAGCGGCCGTGCCTTGTCGAATGGCTCGCCTGCCTTCTTAACCCAAATGTTGCGGACGCCTTTATATGGCTTCAGAAACGAGATCCACTGTCCATCCGGCGAGACCTGCGCACCGGCAATCTGGACTTCTCCAAAGAAGAGCTGGCGATCAATAATGGGCGGCTGTTCTGCGTAAGCAATCGAAGACATAGCAATTATGGTAGCGGCTGCGGCGTGGATAAGCTTCTTCATACGTACTCCTCTAGGGAACCGGGCGGAACTTACATCTCTTTGCAGGCGAGCGTCTTCCCGCGCATACAGTATGAAGCGCAGTACGCCTTCCTGCAGGCAAAGTTCCAAAATACTTACTGTACGAGAGTCGCAATCGGCATAACCGTAAAGAAAATTCCCCCATTGTTACCGCGCTCCCACACGATGCCCAGCCTGTCGCCCTTCATCGCCACGATGTCGGAGTAAGCCGCAGGCCCTGCTTCCACAAGAGAATGCTTTGGCCACGTCCGCCCTCCATCGCTACTCACGCTCACCGTCAGGTCGCGCCGTTCTCTTTGATTTCCAGCATTGCTGAACAACAGCAGATGCTCCTTCCGATATTGGTAGTCGATCATGCTTCCCTCGCACACCGGATCAATCAGGTCCTTCGCCACAAACACCGACTCCCACTTTGCGCCGCCGTCTTTGCTTATCGCAATAATGCGCGCCCGCGAAGCCCCGCTCTGGTCGCGGCTGTTCATCACTACCGTGCCGTCCAGCCGTCTCCGCCGCCGTGCTCTCGTTGCTTCCCGGCCAAGCCAGCGACTCACCCAGCTTCCACGTTGCACCATGGTCGTCGCTGTAGAAGTCATGCGCTGCGTACGAGTGACCCGCCGGCTGCGGATCGTTCTCCGAATGATTGCTCGCCACCACAATGCGTCCCGCATAGCGCCCATGCATCAACTGCAGAGCATGGCCCGGCCCTGTCGCATAATGATGCCACCCCGGCAGCTTCACGCTCGCCGTAATCTCCACCGGCTGCGACCACGTCTTGCCCTCGTCGCTGCTCGTACGAAACCACACCCTCCGCGAACCCTCGCCGCGCATCACCGCAGCCTCAGAGGCATCGCCCGTGCAGTAGATAAGAAAAACGCGCCCCTTCTTGTAGCGCCTATCGCGAGTGTCCACCACAGGCGCAGGATTCCCCGCCTGCAGCGAGCCGTTCTCCGCAACTGTCTCCACCGCTCCCCACGTCTTGCCCTCGTCATTGCTGCGCCGCATCACAATCCGTACATCGCCAAAATCCGCGCAGCTGTTCTTCCGCGCCTCTGCAAACGCCAGCAGCACTCCCGCAGGTGTCCGCACAATCGCCGGAATCCGATAGCACGCATACCCATCGGCACCATTGGCGAACAACGCTGCTCCCTCTGCGTCCGCTCGCACAGCGCCGCCTATTATTGTCAGCAGCAACATCACCCATGGCAAAACGCCGCGCCGCACCTGTGCGATATCATCTTTTAGTTCTTGCATGACGATGATTCTCGACGCGCAAGCGCGTCTTGTCATCCCAAACCACCATGCTCATCCTTGCCTCATCCTCGCCGCGCCGCCGCCAACTCCTCGAGCAGATTGGCCTCACCTTCACCGTCGAGTCCGCCGACATCGACGAGCGCCTCCAGCCCGACGAGGTCCCCGCCAAGTACGTCCAGCGGCTCGCGGTCGAAAAGGCCCAGGCCATCTTCGATCGCCATCGCAACGACGAAGACGACTCCTCCGACCCGCTCATCGTCCTCGGCGCCGACACCAGCCGTCGTCCTCGATGGCGAGGTCCTCGGCAAGCCCACCGATCAGGCCGACGCTCGCCGCATGCTCGAGCTTCTCGCCGGACGCACCCACCAGGTCCTCACCGGAATCGCCGCCGTCTCCCGCACCGGCATGGTCAGCGAGGTCGAGATCACCCAGGTCTTCTTCGACCTCATCGACGACGAGGAACTCGTCCACTACCTCATGAGCGGCGAACCCATGGACAAGGCCGGAGCCTACGGCATCCAGGGCTACGCCGCCCGCTGGATTCCACGCATCGAAGGCTGCTACTTCAACGTCATGGGACTTCCGATCTCGCGCACCATCGCCCTGCTCGCCCGCGCCCAGGCCGGCACCAACGAGGCCGAACCGCCGCACTCCCGGCTGGCTCTCTAAGTTCTCAGCGAATCATCCGATCCTGAAGCAAAGGGGCCGCCGTTGCCGTCCCCTCCGTCGCCAGCTTCTTGAACGCCCCATACACAAACGACCCCAGGTACCACCCATCCATGTACTTGTACGGAGTCTCGCCCGTCGTGTAGTGCCCGCAAGGCAGCACCTTCGACACGTAATCAACTTTTCTCTCGATCGAAGTTCTTCAGCACATCCAGCGAGAACTCGCGAATAAACGTCAGGTCGTACGTCGCATGCACCACCAGCACGCGCTTCGGGTGTGCCGCAAACCGGTCCATATACGACATCGGGCTGACCGACGTGAAAATGCTGCGCACATCATCCTGCGTCAACCCCGCCTGCTCAAACGCCGCGCGAATATGCCGCGTGCTCTGCCCCGTCCACACCACATCGCCGAACCACGTCGAAGCATGGTTGAACGCGCACACCTTCAGTCGCGGATCGAACGCCGCCGCAATAAACGCATAGCAGCTCCCCAGGCTCGTCCCCAGCACGCCGAACTGCTCGTACCCCTGCTGCTCCAGCCAGTCGATGCAGCTGCGAATATCCACCACCGCCTGCCGGCACGCCGAGATCGTCCGTCCCACATTCGAGCTCACCGCATAGTCCGACCGCTCCAGCTCCGCCGGCCGCCGAATATCGTGATAAGGCTTCGACAGCCGCAGCGCCGAGATCCCAAACCGGTTGAACAGCGTGCAAAGCGCATTGTGGCTGAACGCATCCGCATTCCACTGCGGCATCACGATCATCGCCTGCTTCGGCTTCCCCGCCTGCTTCGCCGGATCCGCCGGATACCACCGCGCATTCACCTGGTCGTTCTCCGGATACCGCGTCCGCACCGGCGAAGTGAACCGCAGAAACTCCACCGTAGAAGCCTCACCCACCTCAGCCTGCCGCTTGAACTCCGCCGCCTGCTCCAGCGTCTCCGGCCTCACATTCGTAGGAAACAACAAAGGATGCCGATGCTCCAGCCGAAAGTCCTTCGGCGTCTCATACCCGAAGAACTCCTCCGCCCGCCCAACAATCGATCCATTCAAACGCACCATGCGCTCGAACTCTTCGTCGTTCCACTTGAACTCTACGCTGTTGCCAAAAGTGTCATCTCGACCGGAGGCATCAGCCCCCACAGAATTGTCATTCCGACCGGAGCGCAGCGAAGCGGAGGAACCTGCTTCTCTACTGACACGTTTCGCACCCTCTACATCCAAACCAGCCCCGGCAACAAACTCCGCAAGCCAGTCCTCACCCCACTCCAAAGGCCGCACAATCCGGTTCGTATCGCGAGTGGTCAGCGCCGTCTCCCAGGCATACATCCACTTCGCATAAAGCTTTCCGAGCATCCACCTAGTTTACCAAGCCGCTGGTGGTCAGTTCGAAAGCTCGCTCAGCTTCCGTCTGCATTGCGCGCTTTCTCGAATGCCCATGATCCGGACAAGACGAGCACCGCAACGCATGCGGCAAAAGCCGCAGAATACTCGACCCTGATCTTTAGGTTGCCCGCAGGCGTGAGCCTATGGTCGTCGGGGACCAGAAACCAAGTGTTTATGATCGCGAGTGCCGCCCACAGCGCCAATACGATAGCGAACCATCCCGCGACCGTGAGCACAATCCTCTTGACCTTCATCATGGCCGCTATAGTCTCACGCTACTCGTTGCCGAACAATTCCCTGACCTAACAAATCAGGTGTCTCATTCATGCACTCTCATCGCATGAGTGGGACATTCGAGCGAAGCTCGAACGTCTTGCTTAAGGGCACGGCTTTAGCCGTGCCACATCCGCTTCACCGAGAACGCGGCTTCAGCCGCTGAGGTACGATTTCACTCACCGCATCAATTCAAATCATCATTGGCAAATTCTCGATCATGCCATTCGATCGCCTCTTCAAGCGTATCGAAGACCTCAGATCGTTCCTCGGGAGCCTGTCCCAGGAACAGCTCAATAAATTGGCGATCAAGATTGTCATTCCTACCTGCATCATTCAAACGATAGAAGTCCGCGCTTTGAACGCAGTACTTCTTAATCGGAAGAATCTCAAAGCAGCGATAACGCACCGCATGCCCTGCATATCGCTTCCAGACATCAATTGATCGATAGAGCATCGCTAAACCTCCGCCACCACCAGACAAACCCGCCCCACAACATAATCCGCCGGAGACTCCCCCTCCCGCAGCCCAATCAACTGCACCGGAAACTCCCGCAAAAACGGCCGCAGGATTAAATGCCGGTCATCGAAGTCCACATACCGGAGCATCAGCATCGACCCCGACCTTACCGCATAGATATTCGGCTGATTCGCGCGATAAGGCGCCAGCGAGTTGTAATGCCGATCAATAACAGCTAACGCCCCCACCGCCAGCACCGGCGCCATCGCCGACGCCTGCTGCGCATCCACCCGCACCGCCACAAACCTCTCCCACTGCGTCCGTCGCGGAGCAGGCTTCGCCCGGTTCTCTCTCAGCCGCGCCCCCACCACCGGCACCGTCTCAATCACCGCCGCCTTCGCAATCTGCACATCGTCTATCGCCGACGAGGGCGACACGATCGGCACCTCCTCCACCGGGTCCGGTGTCTCCTCCTCCACCGCCGCGCCCGCCGCCAGCTCCACCGGCAGAATCTGCTCCACCGTCAGCCCCTGCGCCGCCATCACGCGGTCCAGCCCCTCCAGCGAAAGCGCCCGCTTCTTGTTTAAGAAATTTGAGACGTGCGCCTGCACGGGAGGGAACCACATGCACCAGACACCACGCCATCGCCGACCAACCAGCTCCGCCCGCTCTGCCGGAATGGAGCTCCACGCGATGGCAGTCGAGTTCCCCGTCGTCCACGGCCACCCCAACCGCCTTCCGTTCGAAGGCGTCCTCACCCTCATCGACACGCCTAGCGACAAAGCCCCCAGCGGCTCCCGCGGCCACCGTGTCATCCTCACCCGCGCCGCCGCCGAGGCCGCATTACCAAGCCTTCTCGGCATGGCTGTCGACTTCAAAGCGGGCTGGGACGGACACGACGCCCGCCAGAAATGCGGCATCATCACCGCCGCCGAGATCGAAGGCAACCGCCTCACCGTCGCCGGCTACCTCTACGCCCGCGACTTCCCCGAGATGGAGCAGAAGATCCACTCCTCCGCCTCCATGGGCATGAGCTACGAGCTAGCCGACGCCCACGTCGCCGACATGCACGCCAGCATCTGGACGCTAACCCGCGCCACCTTCACCGGAGCCGCAATCCTCCTCCGCGACAAGGCCGCCTACCGCAGCACCAGCTTCCGCCTCCGCCGCGCAAACGCAGCGAAAGAACTGGGTGCCCCATCTTCGGCGCGGCTCCATCGCGCCTAAGGTGTGCTTCGCAGGATGAACAAATCGCCACAAACATCAACGCCATTAGAGAAGTGTCATTCCGAGCGGAGCCGCGCAGCGGCGCAGTCGAGGAACCCCCGTATTTCGACACCGCTCGAACTTGCCACAACCGCCCATCGAGCTTCAACAAAAGGAGTACAACAATGACCTTCATCAGCATCCTCGAAACCATAGGCAAGGGCTTCGAGAAGGGCCTCAAATGGGCCGTCACCTACGCCGTTCCAGTAGAACGCCTCGTCGCCCTGCTCTTCCCCGCAGCCGCACCCGTAGCCACCGAGCTGGCCGACCGCCACCACGCTCATCCAGAACGCCGTCCTGCTCATCGAGCAGAAGTACGCCGCCAGCGGCGCCCAGAGCGGCACCGGCCCGCAAAAGCTCGCTGAAGTCCTGCTCCTCACCGAGCAGGCCGTCACCGGCTTGCTCGCAAAAGCAGGCATCAACGCCGACTCCGGCTACATTGCCCTACACCGGCACCCCCGGCTCCGGCTCCGCCGTGCTGCCCGCCTACATCGTCACCGAGGACATGATCGAGTACCACTGGCTCAGCGACCCGAACCCGCGCGTCTTCCAGCTCGGCGTCCCCGGCTCGCTCGCCTCGCAGTACGTCGTCGTCAAGTTCGGCGGCCTCGTCGTCAAGGGCGCCAACTACGCCCACTACCAGGTCCTCGTCGACCGCTAAACACGAACGCCACAACGGGTCATCTTTCGCTGCTCATGGTCCGACATTCGGAGCCGAAGCGAAGTGCGAGGAACCTCGCGTTCAATCGCTCACAAAACCGAGGCTTAGCCCTGAGAACAAACCGAGCAACCAGGCGACGCGGCCAGCCATTTGTGCCGGTCCCTGTTGCTTTTACAAAAAGGAGAAACCGTGGCATATCTGCTGCCAACCGAATACGTGCAATACGGGCTAAGCCCCGAGACGGCGGACGACTGGGTCACCATGGCCTCCGCCCTCATCGACTCACACTGCCGCCGGCCCAGCCTGCAGGTCACTCAATACACCGAGCGCCTGCGCCTCACCGCAAACTCGCAGTCCGTTCGCCTGACCTACCGCCCGCTGGCAAACGCCGAAGGCTCCGACACACCACTCGTCGAAGTACGCGTCCGATACGCCCGCCCGCGCCGAGGCGAACTCGCCGACCCATTCCGCGAGCACGTCGCCAGCGCTTTCAGCCTTCCCGGCTCCTGGTCCACGCTCGACATCGCAAGCGTCGACATCAACCTAGCCGCAGCCGAACTGACGTTTCCCGCAAACCTCCTGGGCCTCAGCTACAACGAAGCCGAAGTCACCTACACCTCAGGCCTCGCCACCATTACCGTGCCAGTCAAGGTGGCCTGCGCGCAGATCGTAAAGAACGCCCAGGCAACACCCGCGCTCAACGTCAAAGCAAGCCGCATCGACACCCTGCAGATGCAGTACTTCTCAGGCTCGCTGCTCGACGACCAGGTCAAGGCGCTCCTTCGCCCCTACGTGGCAGAGAGGCTGGGATAAGCGATGCCCAATCTCGCACGCAACGCCGAAGCCGCGCGCCGCACCATGGACACACTGCTGCGCGGCACCTCCGCACGTTCCGTCAATCGCGCAGGCGATTCCATCGCAGACGCACAATCTCGCACCGGGCACCGTCACGGTTGCAATCGCGACCACAGGGCTGCCTTCGGGCTTCGCGCCCAACACCGCTGCAGCGCCTGCTCCCAACGGAGTAGCTTGTCTCGCCGATCCGGCCGCCGCCACCAATGGCATCGAGAACTACGAGATGGCGAACTACACCGTCGTGGATGGAACGCACCTGCAACTGACGCTGAACAAGGCCCACGCCGCGCAGGCAACCGTCGCCATGGGCGGGCTTTGCGGTTACGGGCTGGAACAGAAGATCGATACCGCTGCGGGAATTCGCCAGGTGTTTCCAGTCGTGGGCTCCTACTCGTCCACCGGTCTGTACTACGCGGGCGGCGCGACCTCCGTGGTCGGCGTGATGAACAAGACGTCGGCGTTCGCGAACCTCTCGCTCGCCATCACCTCGGCGGTGCGCAACAGCAACACCGTCACCGTCACCACAGCGGGCAATCTTCCCGTCGACATCAACGGCCTGAGCATGACCATCGCAGGCATGACCGACTCAAGCTACAACGGCAGCTTCGCGGTGACAACGATCGGCCCCAACAGCTTCACCTACGCGCAGACCGGAGCCAACAGCACAAGCACAGGCGGCACCGTCTCTCTGCTCACCGGAGGCTATGCGCTGTACCCAATGGCCGAGGTGCTCAGCGTGATGAACCCCGCAAGCAAGCTCGTCGATGGCCTGATGACGCTGGCTCCGAACACCGTCGCCTGGTCCGCGAACGACACGTCGAAGAGCCGCACTACTACCAGCAGAAGGTCGGCCCCGATCTTGAGTACATCGGGCAGACGACGCCGCGCCCCACCGTGTTTCAGCAGGCCGGCGTGCAGTACGAGGGCAACAACGGACCGGGCCTACAGGGCTGGACGATTACGAACGCGACGCCTGCCAGCAATTACTTCGGCAACGGAGGCACGCATGCCGCGCCCGACATGGCGTATCAGGCTAAGGGCGTGTGGCTGCGCACGATGATCGCCAACGCGGGCGAGCAGAGCGTCTTCACCATTCACTGCAACTCGCACGGCTGCGGTAGGTGGAACTCCGGCTACAACCTCTTCGAGCTGGATTCGAGCGTGGCCACCGACACGATCGGATGGCAGCCGACGACCAGCACGCTCAACTTCAACCTGCGTGGTGGCAACTCGAGCATCTCTCCGCAGGGAATTACGACTGGCACCATTAACGCAACGACCGTCAACGCAACCACGCTGAACGGAGCCGTCAGCGCATCGCAGCTTCCCGTCTTCCACGCGTCAGGAGCATCGCACGCTGCCGGTGCAGTGCCCGATCCAGGTGCAACCGCAGGCACCGCGCGCTTCCTGCGCGAGGACGGAACCTGGGCCACGCCGATTGGCGGAAGCGCAGGCGGAAGCACGCTACCTACAGGAGTGCTTGCCGACTACGACTTCATGCAGGGCTCAGGCGGTGTACTGGTCGATAAGAGCGGTAGCGGCAACAATGCAACGCTGGGCACGGGCGTGAATGCGCCGACGTGGACTGCAACAGGACTGCAGTTCGCGGTGCCGAACAACGTCGCTCTGCCTGCGGCGCTCAACGGCACGCGCACGTTCTTCCTGGCGGTCTATGTGAATCCCATCACCTCGGGGCCGCAGCCCGCGAATCAGTATCCGTACCTGATCAACAGCAGCCTGCAGGGCAGCGGCTTCAACCTGTCGTACGCTCCCGGCGCGGCCAACGTCTACCGCCTGCAGAGCTACTCCGGCAACGGCGTGCGCACGCTGACGAAGAACACCTTCTCCGGCTTCCACGTCTTCGCGGTCACGTTGGGCGACGGTAGCTCGAGCGTCGATCACTTCTACATCGACGGGCAGGAGTTCAGCTACTCGGCGCAAGGCGGCTCCGCGGGGAAGCAAACCTCAGGCAACCTCTTCCTTGGGACGACGGGCATCGCGCCGACGGACAACTCCGGCTTCCTGGGCACGATGTATCGCGTCATCGCTTATCCGTCGCAACTCTCCGCGAGCAACGTGCAGGTGGTGAGCGCGGCGATTCGCAACGAGGTGGCCTCGCGCGGCGTTCTGACCTCGCCGCAGCCGCAGGCGCTGATAACGCCGCAGCTACACGCGATCGGCGACTCGATCACCATCGGCGCAGGTGTTTCAACACCGTGGCCGTCGCTGTTGTCACTGGCCAACCAGCCGAACTACACCGTGACGAACTGGGGCATCGGTGGAATCACGATGATGGCGATGCAGGCCTCGGAGCCGAACCGCGTGGCGACGATGTGTGCGCCGTCCTCTGGTCCAGCGGTCGCTGTGCTGTTCGCTGGAACGAACGACCTTGCGCAGGTCGGTGGGACAGCCTCTGATGTGTGGTCGAACGCCGTCAGCGAGGTTCAGATCCTGAAGCAGGCAGGCTGCCGCGTCTTCGTGGGGACGATGCTGTCGCGCGCAGGCACAGACGCAACCGGCAACACGGGAGACGCGGACAAGAACGCCTACGACGCGCTGATTCTGTCGCAGGCAAAGTCAGCGGGAGCCGAGGGAGTCATCGACTTCGCCGCGAACCCGCTGTTGGGCGCCGACAACGCGAATACAAACGCGACGTACTTCCAGGTGGACCACATTCACCCCACGCAGGCAGGGCAGGCGCTGCTGGCGGCTGCGGCGAGCAACACGCTGAACCGCTACTTCGGCTATAACGAAGCGAACCCGCACGTGATCACGGCAACCACTGTGACACTGGCATCAAGCGACGGCGCTGTAACCGCAGCGCCCACTGCCAACGCGGCCTACACCATGCCGGACTGCACGGGCCGAGCGGAGCGACGTACAGCATCAGCAATCCGCAGTCGGCGTTCACGGTGACGATCATGGGTCAGGCCAACCAGCCGGTCAACGGTCTCACAACGCCGATTGCGATTCCGCCGAACGCGACGGTGACGCTGCGCGACGTTCCTAATCCGAAGAACGTCTCCGGCTGCCACTGGACGATGTAAGGGCGGGGATTGCCCTAACGGTTCATCTGGTAGGGCGATTTGATGTGCAGGACCTTCAGGGTCTTGAGGACTGCGTTGCGTGCGAGGGTGCGGAGCTTTCGTCGCCGTTCGGCGCGTGCGATGAGTGCGCGCTGGCGGCGGCGGAACTCTGCCTCTGCGGGCGGGCCGTGGCGGAGCGCGGCGTGCGCGGCGGCGACGATGGCATCGAATTCCTTCTCGGGGGAGAAGTAGTCGAGCCATGCCTGGCGCGCGAGACGGCCGCGCTCCGTTGCGGAGGCCACATGTGGCTCCAGCAGCTCTGGCAGGCGCGCGATGTCGCGCTCGGCGATGCGGATGAGGAAGCTGTCCCAGGGAACGTGCGCAGGCAGCAGGTAGTCGTCGGAGATGAGAACAGGTGCGACCCCGGCCTGCATCACCTCGAAGAGGCGAATGCTTCCTGTGCCTGCTCCGCGCGGGCAGAGAACGAAGTGCGAGGACGCGATGGTCTTGGCGTAGCGCTGCTGCCGTTCCTCGCGGTCGGGCTGCGAGAGGTCCCAGTGGTAGTAGGTGCTGGTGTTCTCGATGATTACGTCGGGACGGTTGAAACTGAGGTTGAACATGCGCTTGCGCAGCAGCGACGTGCTTCCGCCCTGAAACGAGAACAGCAGCGATTTTTGTGTGCCTGCTTCGGTTACATATCGGTTGGAGTAGCGTCCGCTGGCCGAGACGTAGGAGTAGCTGAAGGTGCGTCCGGCGCGGCTGCTCTCGTCCTCAATAGCCGAGCAATAGACGCCGGGCGCGAGCGGAAGGTAGTTGTCGTCCTCGGTGTAGACGGCGCATTTGTCAGGGTGGGCGCGGTAGAGAGGGTGATCGAGCAGGTGTTGCGGATCGAGGCCGAAGCTGCCGGCAAGCAGGATGAAGTCCGCTTCATCCGGGGAGCTGACGAGTGTGTGGGCGCTGTGTGCGGCGCGTGCGGGCAGAAGAGTAGCGAGCTCGGTCTCGTGAATTGGGGAGAGATGAATCTTCATGTGCTGGGTTCATTGTCGAGCCTCGTGGGTGGGTTGTCGAGAAGCGAAAGAGATGGTGGGGAATGCAGAAGGATGTAGATGGACTGATGGAGCTGGGAAGGCAGATCAACGCCGGTCCGGAGAGGATGATCGCGGCGATGGAGAGCCTGCTGCACGTGCGCGATCGCGAGGGAACAGTGCGGCCGTTAAAAGCGAACAAGGTGCAGCACGCCTTTGAACACAAGCAAGGGAGCACACAACATTGTGCTGAAGGCGCGGCAGATGGGAATGACGACCTGGGTGGCGGGGCGCTTCTTTCTGAAGACGATTACGGCGCGCGGCGTGCTGACGGTGCAGGTGGCGCAGACGCGCGAGGCGGCGGAGGGAATCTTTCGCATGGTGCAGCGCTTCTGGGAGTACCTGCCGGAGGAGCTGCGCGAGGGGCCGCTGCGCCGCAGCCGCGCCAACGTGGGGCAGATGTGCTTTCCCGAGCTGGACAGCGAGTTTCGCATGGTGAGCGCGGGAGATGAGGACGCGGGGCGCGGGCTGACGATGCAGAACCTGCACTGAGCGAGGTGAGCCGCTGGCCGGGCGATGCGCGGGAGACGCTGGCCGGACTGCGCGCCGCGCTCGCGCCAGCGGGCGAGATGGTGATGGAGTCGACGCCGAACGGAGCGTACGGCTGCTTCTACGAGGAGTGGAACCGCGCCGCGACGAACGGCACGGTGCAGCACTTCTTTCCCTGGTGGATGGAGGAGGCGTATGTCGCGGAGGCCGTAACAGATTTGACCGCCGAGGAGCAGACGGCTGGTGCGAGCGCATGGATTGACGCGCGAGCAGATCGGATTTCGCCGAACGCTGGAGGCAAGCTATCGCGGGCTGCGCTCGCAGGAGTTCGCGGAGGATGCGGTGAGCTGCTTCCGGGCCACGGGAGACTGCTGCTTCGAGGTGGACGCGATTGAGCGCGGCTGGCCGAGGTGCCTGAGCCGATGCGATCGCGCCGACGGAGAAGGGCGCTGCAGGTGTGGCTGCCGCCGATGCCGGGCAAGGAGTACATGGTCGCGGTGGATACGGCAGGCGGCGGCGCGGATGGAGACTTCGCGGCGGTGCAGGTGATCGAGCTGGAGAGCGGGCTGCAGTGCGCGGAGCTGCGGCAGCGGCTGGGTCCGCTGGAGCTGGCGCAAGGCTGCAGCGGAGCTGGCGCGGGAGTACGGCAACGCGCTGATGGCGGTGGAGCGCAACAACCATGGCGCTGGAGTGCTGGCGTATCTCGACAGTGTCGGAGCGCTACACGAACGTCTACGCGATGGACGGCGCGCCGGGCTGGCTGACGACGGCGGGCAACAAGCCCGCGATGGTGAGCGCGCATGGGAGCGCTGCTGGTGGAGTCGCCGGAGCTGTTCGCGAGCCGCAGGCTGCTGGGCGAGTGCCGGACGTTTGTCACGCTTGCCGGAGGCCGCACCGGTGCGGCGAATGGAGCGCACGACGACTGCCTGATGGCGATGGCGATCGCGCAGGCGGTGCGGGCGGAGATGCTGACGCGGGCGTAGGCCGCGTGACGGCAGTCTGAGACGGTTGCAGACTGATCGCGTCACGCTGTCCTGTATTCTGCTGTACGGCGAGAGGCAACGGTACTTGGCGGTATCTGGCGGTGCAGGCGATTCGTCGGATGCGAGGTGGAGCGCAGAGCCAGCTGATGCTGGGCGCCGACGGCAAGCTGTGGGTGGTGAAGTTTCAGAACAACCCGCAGCACCTGCGCGTGCTGGCGAACGAGCTGATTGCGACGCGGCTGGCCGCGGCTGTCGGGTTGACGGTGCCGGCGTGCGACGTGGTCGAGGTGACGGAGTGGCTGGTGGCGAATACGCCGGAGATGGCTGTCGAGCTTCTGCGTGGACGAGCGTCAGCCGTACTGCGCGGGGCTGCAGTTCGGGTCGCAGTTTGTGGGCGGACTGATGCCGGGGCAGGTGGTGGACTATCTGCCGGAGCAGCAGCTGGACGAGGTGCGAAACCTGGCGGAGTTTGCGGGGATGCTGTGCATCGACAAGTGGGCGGGCAACTGCAACGGGCGGCAGGCGGTGTTTGAGCGCAGGCCGCGCGAGCGGAAGTATCGCGCGACGTTCATCGACCAGGGCTTCTGCTTCAACGCGGGCGAGTGGAACTTTCCCGACTCGCCGCTGCGCGGGGTGTATCAGCGCAACCGCGTGTATGCGGGCGTGACGGGATGGGAGAGCTTCGAGCCGTGGCTGAGCCGCGTGGAGGCGATGGAGGCGGCGACGCTGTGGGAGATCGCCGAGGCAGGTTCCGCCGGAGTGGTACGGCGGCGACACAGCGGTGATCGAGCGGCTGATGGAGCAGATGCTGGAGCGGCGTGCTCGCGGGTGCGCGAGTTGATCGCGGCGTTTCGGGACTCGGACCGGGAGCCGTTCCCGATGTGGGAGACAAGGGACGAAGATTGTGGTGCCGCGGCAGTTCGCGGAGCTGAGGAGTGAGGGAAGATTTGTAATGTAGATGTTGCTGGTGGTTGAGTGCGATTTCACGGAGGTTGATGATTGGCAGAGCGAATCCAGTGCGAGTTCTTCCTGATCCGGTATGTGCCGGATGTGGTGAAGGGCGAGTTCACGAATATCGGCGTGCTGCTGCGCGAGGCAGGGCGCGACGACAGCGCGGTGGTGCGCTTTACGCGCGACTGGAGCCGGGTGCGCTGCATGGATGCCGATGCGGACATCGGGCTGCTGGAGGCGCTGGAGGGCGAGATCGCGGAGCGGCTGCGGCTGGGCGCTGCCGGATACCAAGCCGGTGATGCAGGTGCTCGAGGACACGCTGTCGAACTCGCTGCAGATCACGGAGGCGCGGGCCTGCCTGGCGGAGAGCGTGCCGGCGGAGATGGAACAGTTGATGCGATGTATGTCGAGCCGCTGAAGGTGAAGCAGGAGCGGCAGCAAGACTGGGCGGGCGGCGATCGCCGGCGCGATGCGGACGGAGTTTGAGCGCGCGGGAGTGTGGGGGCTGATGCGCAAGCGGATCGCGGCTTCGCCGTACACGCGGCCCGGCGACCCGATGAAGATCGACTGCGGGTATCGCGCGAATCTCGGGGAGGGAGTCGGCGTGATTCGGATGTTCCAGGCGGTGTCGCTGGAGGGCGATGTGGAGGCGGCGAAGGGGCTGGCGTATTCGGCTCCGCAGCTGCGCGAGGGCGTGGAGCGAGTGGAGAGTGCGAGGCTGGAGCTGACCGCGGTGGTCGAACCGCTGCGCGACGGTCTCGGGTGCGGAGGATGAGGCGACGGAGCGGTACCGTTTCGGTGTGGAGGCGATGGAGCGCGAGGAGATTCGCGTGGTGACGCTGAGCGATCTGGCTCGCGTGGCCGAGACGGCGAGGGTGGAGTTGAGAGTTTGAGATTTAGTTGCACAGGCAACAGAGTTGGGTGAAGGGCATGGCGCAAGCGCTGTGCCCTTTCTTTTTTGCGAACGATTTTCGAAAGCAGAGATAGAGCGAGGTGAGAGCTATGGGAGTTCGTGAACGAGTGTGAAGGATGTCTGGCAGCGATTGGCAGGTGTAGACGCCGCGGCTGGAGATGCGACTGACGGGCGAGCGGAAGACGGCGATGCTGCCGTCGATCCTGAGTCGCCATACAACGGCGGGCCGCGCGGGGCAGAACGCTCTGCCGAAGCCGACCCCGGCGAACCTGCGCAAGTTTGCGGAGACGCCGGTGGTGCGGCGCGCGATCAACGTGGTGAAGGACAAGGTCGCCAGCATGGACTGGCAGGTGCGCGTGCGGCGCGGCTACTACGCGGCCGACGGTGGCGGATGCGCAGGAGCGCATGAATGCGCTGCGGCGCTGCCTGGAGGAGCCGAACGCGTCGGACAGCTTTCGCGTGCTGTGGGAGCAGGTGATCGAAGATCTGCTGGTGGGCGGCTTCGGCGCGGTGGAGATGGAGGCGACGGGCGATCCGCTGCGGCCGTTCCATCTGTGGGCGGTGGATGGCGCGACGATCCAGATCGACAGCCGCTGGGACGGCGATCCGGCGAAGCCGCGTTATGCGCAGGCTACGGGGCGCATGGGTACGGACGCGCTGGTTCCGCTGCGCGATGACGAGCTGATGTATGTGCGGCTGAATCCGCGCACGCATACGCCGTTTGGCCTGGGGCGGCTGGAGGTTGCGTTCGAGACGGTGAACCAGTTCCTGAGCGCGAACCGCTATGCGGGACGGCTGGCCTCGAACTCCGTGGTGCAGTATGCGCTGTGGCTGAATGAGGCGACGCCGGAGCAGCACGACCGCCTGATTCGCTGGTGGCAGGACGAGATTGAAGGCACGGGGCGCGTGCCGGTGCTGAGCATGCGAGCAGAAGCCCGAGGTGCTGCGCTTTGCCGGCGGCACGGATGCGGACCTGCGGCTGCAGTGGCAGGAGATGCTGATTCGCCTGATCGCGAATGCGTTTGAGCTGCCGCCGATGCTGCTGGGCGTGGCGAGCGACGTGAACCGTTCGACCGCGGGCGAGATGGCGGATGAGGCGTTTCAGAGCGCGGTGGTTCCGGTGGCGAAGCTGATCGCGGAGCACATCACGCGCGATCTGTTTGCGAAGAAGCTGGGCTGGCGCGAGTTCGAGTTCTGCTTCAACGAGCTGGAGAGCACGCGACGAGATGGAGCGAGATCAGATCCAGAAGACGCTGATTGAGGCGGCGTGCTGACGGTGGATGAGGTGCGCGCGATGCGCGGTCTGCCTCCGCTGACGAAACCGGCAGGAAGCGAGGTGCAGCAGTGAGGGTGACGATCGACAACATGGATGGACGCGGGCGCGCGAGACTATACGGCTGCGCTTGCGGCGGAGGACCCGCTGAAGATCGAACGTGTGCTGCATGCTCCTGCGCGGTGTATGGGCGCGCTGCATCTGAGCGCGTTCGGACTGGCAGCGCCTGTGCGCGGGGCTCGCGTGGTGATCGCAAACGATAGCGGAGCAGAGTTGTTCGCCGGTTCCATCGCGAATGAGCCCGGACGTGTCTCCGCAGGTGTGGCCAGCGCGGGTGCAGTGCATCGCGTGGTCTTCAGCGCGGTGAGCGATCAAGTGGATTCGCCTGCGCTGGGAGCGGGCGCGACGCATGTTGTAAATGATGGCGATGGAGTTGTGCAATTCACAGGACTGGCGAGCGGCGCGGTTCGTGAGCTGGCGCGAGACATCACGCTCTCGGGCGAGATCGAGCCTGCGGCGTACGTCACCGAGTACTTCATGGGCGATGGAGCGACGAGCACCTTTCAGCTGACGCAGTCTCCGTTTCATGCAACGAACACTGCTGTGCTGGACGAGCGCTTCGATGGACCCGCGATCAATCCGCAGCTTTGGAGCATCAGCGATCCTGGCGCGTTTCTTTCGCTTACCTCTGCAGGTCTCACGATGAGCGGAGGCAATGGGCTGGACGGACAGACGGCGCTGACTGCGATGGACCCGACCGAGATCGGCGGCACGCTGTTGATTGAGGCCGATGATGTCACCTTCGGTGCGGGAAGTGATGGTGTGGTGTGCGGGTTGTACGAAGCCGGAGTGGAGCGGAGCAGCTGCTTCGCCGGATACAACGTGCGGCAGAGCGGTGGCACGACCGTGGCGACTCCGCTTGTGAATGGTGTGGAGGTGGGCGCGTCGTTGACGATGCTGAGCGGGCACAGGTATACGCTTCGCCTGCGGCTGCATTGCCCGGAGGTCAGTGCGTGCGGGGCAGGTGTACTCAGCGATGGTGGACGGAGAGCTGCGCAGCTTTGGCGGCGCGGCGAAGGATGCGCCTGCAGCGTTGGTGTTTGAGTATCGCGATGCGGGTGTCTCGTCGAATACGCCTGCGACGGTGCTGTATGCGGGCGCTGTCGCCAACTCGCCGGGAGCGTGCACTTTTGCGCCGGTGAATAGCGTGCAGATGTTCGGCGCGATAGGGCGATGCGGCATCACGCAGGCTGGTTCGGCGTGGATTGTAACCACGGCTACCGACGGCACCGAGATGGTGCGGGTGACGGGCGCGGCGGGCGATGGCGTGGACTGCATGCTGTCGCCAGCGGGACGCATCACGTTCTTCAGCGGACGCATTCCGGTGGCGAACGAGAGGATCACTGTGATGTATCGCGGACGAAGGCGCGCAGTGGCGCGGCTTGCGGAGAGATGAAGGTCTGCGCTGCGACGGCGCAGTGGCAGGGAAAGGTGCAGCATCCTAAGGCACGCACGACAGCGGACTGCGAGAACGCGGCGCAGGCGGTGCTTGAGCTTCGCTATGGCGCGCTCGGCGGCGATCTGCGGGGACTTATGCGATGGTGAATCCGGCTGAGGATGTTGCGCCGGGCGATGTGCTCGCGATTTCTTCAGGAGACGGCACGCTGAAGGCGATCGTTCGTACGGTGACGATCGAAGATGGCCACGCACGGCCTGAGGTTGTCGGCTATCGCATCGGCTTTGCGAATGAGTGGGCCGAGGGACTGGCGACTGACGCTCACAGACGGAGTTTCAAACGATACGTTGCTTCCGCAGAGTGGTGCGCCTGCCCCTGCTGCTGTCCTTGCGAATCTGCCCGCGCTTGCCGTGGTGAGCGCGACGGGGACTGCGCTGCAGGTGGACGCCGGCGTGGCTCCACCTGCGGGGGGTGGCTTCGAGGTGCGGCGCAGGGACTGGGCCTTTGGGCCGGGCACAGACTCCGATCTGGTGCTGCGCAGTCCCGTGCGAAGTTTTGCGATTCCGCGCGAGGGGCAGGTGGAGCGGTACTTCGTGCGTATGTACGACGGATCGAATACTGCCGGTGTACTCGCGTTTTTCCAGCGCTGTATTTACGGACTTGCCGGTCACGTTCTGATCGCGCGGTGTTGAGGTGGATGATGACTGAGTTTGAGGGACAGGTACTGGGTGACCTGCGCGTGTTGAAGAGCCAGATGGATCAGTTGATGGGGATAGGACAGCCTGGGAGATTGACTCAGATTGAGGAACGCGTGGAGCGGCATGAACGGAGCGTGCAGCGGGTGAAGGGCTTCACCGCAGCAGTGGGTGCGGTTGTGACGCTGGCGCATCTGGCGATTGATTTTCTGCGGCGGTAATGACGCGTGACGTTACGATGAGGAGGACGAAGATGGATTTTATGAAGGTATTTCTGCGCGGGTTGGGGTCTCTGCCGACGGTGTTGCATGGCACGGAGGCGATCTTCGGCGGCGGCAACGGCGAGCAGAAGAGGAAGGCCGCGGTGGAGCTTGTCGGGGCGGCAATCAACATTACGGATGCGGTTACGAACAAGCACATCGCCGATGCAGAGCGTTTCACGGCAGGGCTGAGCGCGATCATCGACGGCGTGGTGGAGTGCCTGAATGCGAGCGTTTGGGCGAAGCAGCAGGCAGACCTGGCCTCGGAAAGACCGATGGCCGGCAGCGCAAAGCCCGTATAATCAGCCCATGGACGCCTCACCGCTGGTTGGAGTGATCATGGGAAGCCGCAATGACTATGCGGTGATGCGCGGCGCTGTGGAGATGCTGGCCGAGTTCGGCGTGCCGCACGAGGTGCGGGTGGTCTCGGCGCATCGCACACCCGATCTTCTGTTTGAGTATGCGCGAGACTGCGGTTGCGCGCGGGCTGCGCGTGATCATCGCGGGAGCAGGCGGGGCGGCGCATCTGCCGGGCATGGTTGCGGCGAAGACGGTGGTGCCGGTGCTTGGCGTGCCGATTCCGGCGACCGCGCTGCAAGGGATGGACTCGCTGTTGAGCATTGTGCAGATGCCGAAGGGTGTGCCGGTGGGAACGCTGGCGATTGGCGCGGCGGGCGCGGCGAATGCAGGCCTGCTGGCGGCGCAGATTCTGGCGACGACGGATGCTGCGTTGCAGGAGAAGATGAGCGCGTGGCGGGCGGCACGGCGCGACGAGGTGCTGGCGACACGTGCTGCGCGACGACGGCTTCGAGGCGCAGCGGATGAGCACGACGGAACGCGAAGCCGATTCTTCCCGGGCGCAACGATTGGCATCTTCGGCGGCGGGCAGCTTGGCCGCATGACGGCGATGGCAGCGCGCGCGATGGGATATCGCATCCAGGTGCTGGATCCCGATCCGGCGTGCCGGCGCGCTTTGTGGTGGACGCGTGCATCGAGGCCGACTGGGACGACGCACGAGAGGCGGCGAACCTTGCTCGCGGATGCGACGTGGTGACGCTGGAGATCGAGCAGATCTCGCTGGCAAGCATGGACGCGGCGGCGAACTTCGCTCCGGTGCGGCCGGGGCGCGGCGATGCTGGCCGTGATCCAGGACAGGATCGAGCAGAAGGACTGGCTGCGGAAGAACGGCTTTCCCATTGGCGACTACCGCGCCGTGCGCTCGCTGGATGAGCTGCGGGATGCGGTGAAGGTGCTGGGCGGGCGCGTGTTTTTGCAAGAGCGCGACGGGTGGATACGACGGACGCGGGCAGGGCAAGGTTGGGTTTCGCGCGGGCGCGGATGCCGAAGCGGAGGTTCGGGGGGCGTGGGAGGCGCTGGGCGAGCGTGCTGGCGTGGCGGAGAAGGCGATTGAGCTGGAGCGCGAGATCTCGGTGCTGGTGGCGCGGTCGCCTTCGGGCGAGGTGAAGGTGTATCCGGCGGCGTGGAACCATCACGAGAACCAGATCCTGGCGTGGAGCGTGATGCCGGCGCCGCTGACGCGATGCGATGGCGGCTGAGGCGCGCGGGATTGCGGAGGCGATTGCGCGACACGTTTCAGCTGGAGGGGATTCTGGCGGTGGAGATGTTCTGCACGACCGACGGAAAGCTGCTGGTGAACGAGCTTGCTCCGCGGCCGCACAACAGCTATCACGCGAGCGAGCGCGCTTCGCGTGACGAGCCAGTTTGAGCAGCTGGTGCGCGCGGTGTGCGATCTGCCGCTGGGCGATGTGAGATCGTGCAGCCGTGCGCGATTGCGAATCTGCTGGGCGATGTGTGGCTGAACGAGGATGGCTCGGCGCGGGAGCCGCACTTTGATGCGGCGCTGGCGGTGCCGGGGGTGAGGCTGCATCTGTATGAGAAGCATCGTCCGCGCAAGGGGCGGAAGATGGGGCATCTGAGCGCGGTGGGGGCTACGGCGGATGAGGCTGTGGCGGCGGTGCTGCGGGCGCAGGAGCTGCTGTAATTCCATCAGTATATCGAACAAAAATGTGAGAATATAACTTCCGCGATGAATGAAATGCGAACAAAAACGGTCCATCGGCCTCCTATTGGTAAGTATGTCGGGCTTGCGCTGATCGTTGATCCGAAAGATAGACAGCCTAATACCGTCTATCGACCCCTTGTGCGCAGCGGAAAGGGTTTAGCACCTTCAGAAGACCCCTTGGAGCGCAGGAATGAATTCCGTAAGTTGCTAACGAGCATCGCTGTGATGATGCTTCTTTTTCTGGGTGCGATTTACTTTGTAGGCTGACTCACGAAAAGCAGGTTCCTCCACTTCGCTTCGCTCCGGTCGGAATGACACATCTAAGGGGTGTGGCCGGTATCGTCGGCACTAACGAACCTCAACAATCACGCGCTATTTTCCACATTGCGTGGTATCTTCAACTCGGATGCACTGAATTTCGTGCATGTGTTTTGTGAGGTTTTTCGATGAGCAGCTCTGAGCTTGAGTACGTGCTTTCGCTGCGGGATGCCAATATCGGCACCAGCCAGACGCGGCTGCGCGCCGAGATCATCGAGTTTATCCAGCGGCACGAGGACGCGGTGCTGGCCCAGCTGCGGACGCATGAGTCCGCTGTGATTCCTACGTCCTTCGGCGAGATTACGCTGAACCTCGCCGACCTTCGCGAAGCCGTCGCCTAGGAGATCCGCTTGCTGGCGCTTCTCGTCAGCTTCCTCATCGCCGTTTACCTGCTGGGACCCAACCTGATCGCTCGCTGGGCCGCCGACCTTGTCGTCTTTCGCAAGACGCGCGCGGAGAGCCATGCCGAGGAGGTTGCGCGGTCCATCATCGCTGCGGCGGTTCCGCTGTTGCTGGCCGTGGCGTGGGCGCGATGGTCCGGTGCGTTGTGGACTGCGGGTTCGCAGGCCGATGTAGAGACGGTCTTTTCCTCACTGCAGAGCGACAACTTCTTTCAGTCGCACCACGCGCAGTTCTTCGAGAGCCTGTACCGGTTCATCTGGATGAACTACGCGATTCTGTGGCGGCTTTACCTGATTGTGCTGATTGCGTGCGCGGTGCGCGTGTTTGTGGTGCTGAACTACAACCGCATATGGCGGCGGCTGCACAGGCGCTGGATGCGCACGCTGCTGGCGACGATTGTGCCGCGCATCTCGGAGTGGGACCTGCTGTTCAGCGACATGCTGCTGCCGGAGGGCACGTTCCGCATTATGGCCGATGTGCTGACGAAGACGGGCATCCTGTACCAGGGCACCGTACAGGACCGGATGCTGAACAACGATGGCTCGCTGGCGAGCATCACGCTGGCGAATCCGCGGCGGTTTGAACGCGAAGAGTTTCGCAAGGCGAAGGCCCTGGACATCGAGACGGTGAGCGACGAGTTCTGGTTCAACATTCCGGGGAATCTGTTTATCGTGATGGCTTCGGATATTGCGAACCTGAACCTGCGCTACATACGGCGGAAGCCGCTGTCGTTCCAGCCTTCGGAGGAGGAGCGCGAGGTGCTTACGCGGCTGCTGGATCGGTTGAAGGAAGGGAAGTAGGTTCGAGCTTCGCTCGAATGGGCGCCCGATGTGGCAGAGAAGCAGGTCCCTCCACTTCGCTACGCTTCGGTCGGGATGACACATCTTGACTAATGCGGAAGAGGTTACGCGCGGCCGGCGAAGTCGTGGGTTTCGGTGGAGACCTTTACCTTCTCGCCTTCCTTGATGAAGAGGGGCACACGAATCTCGAGGCCGGTTTCGAGCGTGGCGGTCTTGGTGACGCTGCCGGACTGCGAGGCTCCGCTTAGGCCGGGCTCGGTCTCGGTGACGGTGAGGTCGACGAAGATGGGCAGCTGCAGGCCGATGGGGTTGCCGTTGTACTTCGTCAGCTGGACCTCGAGGTTTTCGGTGAGGAAGTCTGTCGCGTCGCCGACCATGGATGCCGTGAGGGGGAAGGTCTCGTAGCTCTGCTGGTCGAGGAAGTGGAAGCCGTCGCCGTCGGCGTAGAGGAAGGTGGCGGGGACGAGCTCGACGTCGGGCTCCTTGAACTTGTCGCCGGCCTTGAAGCTCTTTTCGAAGACTGCGTTGGTGATGAGGTTGCGCATCTTCAGGCGCACGAGCGTCTGTCCGCCGCGTGCGGTGGGCGTGCTGACGTCGGAGTCCATGCAGTAGTAAGGGGCGTTTTCGTGCTCGAAGAGCATCTTGCGTTTGACGTTGATTGCTTCCAATAATGCGGCCATGAAACTCCTCTTCACTGTTAAGTATAGGTGCCGGGGAGTGATGGGACAAAGCCCGGATGTAATCTCTTCGGTATGAAGATTGAGATCTCAGAGCAGGCGCGCAAGGACGCGATCGCTTCGATTCAACGCTACTTCGACGAGAACATGCCGGAGCCGATCGGCGACCTGCCGGCGGGCAAGCTGCTGGACTTCTTTGTTGATGAGATTGGACCGGCGGTCTACAACCGCGCCATTGCCGATGCGCAGGCGCGAATGGCTGTGCGGGTGAGCGACCTGAGCGGCGAGCTGTACGCGGATGAGTTTCAGTACTGGCCGCGAGAAGATGCGCGGCGCAGAAACAGGCGACGATAGTTGGGCATCATAGTCCGTGCGTAACGACGCTATCGTGCGGTTGTAAAAAGTTCGTCGGGTGTGCAATTTACATGTAACCTTTGTCCACTGCGATGCTCAAAAGGTGACCTGCTCAAATGGGCAGCGCGGCTACAGGGCAGAGCAGTCGAGCGCCGCTTGATACGAGAAGGAGACGACACACATGTATGACATGAACAATCTCGCTCAGCTGAAGAGGCTGAACGAAGGTGCGCCGGAGGGAATGAAGGCGTTCTGGGAGTTCGACAGGATCGCTTACCAGCCCGGCGCGATTGATGGACTGCATAAACAGTTGATGGCGCTGGCAGTCGCGATGACGACACAGTGCCCATACTGCCTGGAGCTTCATCGCAAGGCCGCGGTGGATGCGGGCGCGACGGATGCGATGATCGCCGAAACGGCGGTTGTGGCGGCGGCGATGCGCGCGGGCGCGGCGGTGACGCACTCCACGCACCTTTTCAAGTAGGCTGGATGGCTCGGAGAGGTTCGCGGTTGAGAAGCGAATCTCTCTGCCGCTGCACGCTGACGTTAGCGGTCGAGATGACAGAAGTGGTGCGCTAGTTCGCAGCCTTTTCTTTTGCCAGTTCGCGGTGAAAGTTTTCGTCGGCCTTCTGGATGGCGGTCTTGTAGCCTTCGGGATCAGTCCATAGGGCCGGGTTGGTGCGCGCGCCCTGGTCGAGCTTCTGCAGCATGTTGAAGTACACGCCGTGTGCGCCGAGGAAGATGTCGACGGGGAGCGCCTTGTAGGTGGCGAAGGTGTGCTCGAAGTCCTTCTCGATGCCGGGGTAGGATGCGGGCTTGCCCTTGATGGCGACGTAGGTGACGCCGGGGTTGCTGCTCCAGCCGCCGATGATCGCGGCGAGGTGTTTCCTGCCACCCTCGTTGATCTCCATGGTGAAGGTAGTGCAGCCCTGCGTGTGTCCGGCGGTGCGGAGCGCCGTGATGGTGGTGCCGCCGAGGGTGATCTTGTCGCCGTCGTGCAGGGTTTTGTCGACGTGGGCTGGGGGGAAGTGCGAGTCGGGAAGATCGAAGGAGGTCTTGCCGCCACCGCTCTCGGCGACAGCGACGTCGCCTTCCATCACCTCATACTTTGCGTGCGTCTCGCGCAGGACCTCGGCTGCTCCGGCGACGTGGTCGTAGTGCGCCTGGCTGCTGAGCAGGATTTTTGTGTCGCTCCACTTGAAGCCCAGCTGTTCGACGGAGTGGCGGATCTGCGGGGGCGAGGTCTCAAGGTTCGAGTTGATGAGGATGTTGCCCTGCGGGGTGACGATGAGATAAGCGGCGAGGTCGCGGCTGCCGACGTAGTAGAGGTTGCCGGCGATCTTGAAGGGGTCGAGGGGGGTGGTCCAGTCTTTGGGGACCTCGGCGAACGAGACGGGGGCGGAGAGCGAGGCGATTATGAGGAGGAGGAAGAGGGCGCGGCGCATGATGTGATCTTAGCTGCGGCGGTTGTGGGTCTGGATGAGTGTGTGACTGAGGGAGCGGGCTTGAACCATGAGGTGCAATAGGTTTGCACTTTGTATGGTGCAGGCGGGCAGAATAGAGCGCTCGATATGCTTATTCAAGCGCCTCAGTGGGCTGGAAAATGGATGCGCATTTTCAGCGGCGAATCCTGCATCCCCGATGGCAGCGGTGAGTAGCGGGCGGACGTTATTGACGCCCATGCCGCTCTGTCGAAGGCCGCATTCCCTGTCGAATGCTCCATCTTCATCTGAATGAGATGGCCGTCGGGAGCGATGGTCAGGCTGATTGCGGTCTCATCCGGAGCTCGGAGAGGTGGCTGATCAGCGTGAGCCACGAGCGGAAGCCAGTGACTTTTTATTGCGGAGAGCGTGGTCCGAATGTAGGGAGAAACGTCGGCGCCTTTTGTGTCGCTGAGAATATCCGTCGACAGATTGGATCCCTGCGATGATGCGGCCGGCGCCGCCAGCTGCGCATTAGCGTGACTCGTCAGGGAGGCGCGGGCGAGTAGAACGACTGCGAGTGCAAGCCATAACCGGTTCATGTCACAAAGCGTACTCGAGGGGAACGCTAAAGAACAACTTGAGTACAAGAATGGAGTTCGAGATTCGTTCGACTGCTCCTGATTCGATGAGCCACAGGGGGTGGCGCTTGCGGTGTTCAGGCTAGCCGTTGCGAAATTCATGGCGGCCAAGAGCGGCCAGTAGTAAGCTTCATCCTATCTGTTACTTTTTCTTCTTCGAACCAGGAGAATTGAAAATGCGTCGCGCTTTTGCCTTGGTGTTCCTAGCTCTGGTCAGTGGTCTATTTTGTTCGCAGGCTCGTGCCCAGCAGACTCAGAACGCGTGCGTGCAGCAGTATCTGGATGCGTCCGAATTTCATACAGTGGCCTTCAGGAACATCTGCGGTGGGCCTATTTATGTCGTGTGGATGTCGCAATCGCCCGGTTTCAAGGGGTCGATGGACATCGGGACCGGCATGCATGCGAGCACCGGCAAGCTTGCGAAGGATATCCAGCTATTTGGCGGCCTCGCCATATTTGCCTGTTTCAAGGGGTATGTACCGGTGGATGCTGCCAATCAGCCCGTCACCAGACCCACAACAGTGTTCCGGTGCAAACGCTATTGATCGGAGAGGCTCTGAAGTTTCTGAAAACTCGACTTTCAGGGAGAGTGGCTAACGCTTATTAGAATGCTGAAGCATCAGTGCCAGGACCGATGGCTCGCCTACTTCTGAGGCGCCGCCGAGTTCACGAAAGCTGCGTCACCTGATAAGGGTTCTGGTACTGCTCAGCGGCAACACCATCGCGAACGCTTCGACGTTCGTCTAGTTCGAGCAGTTAGTACAGTCCCGGGCTGCACAATGAGACATTGGACATCCCATCCGTCGGGTCATCCAATGAGGTCATGCAGCTCGATCCAAGCATCCATGTTCTTGCCGTAGAAGGCAGGAAAACCAAAGACACCGGCGCAAAGCTCACTCGTGGAAGGATTGCCAATCTCTAATCGTTCTTGCAGTCAAGCGAGATCTTCGTCAGCTGATCACGGTCCTTAAGAATAGCTCCGCCTCGAAGAACAGGTGCACGAAAAACGGGTTATCGGCCAAATTTGTCAATTACCATTGGAGTTCAAGCTAGCCCAGCTGACACATGAGTTTGATTGCGCGACGATCCTACTTCACAACCGGCAGTTCGATCGCGCTGCCCTCGTAGATGCGTTGCGTTGCCTTTACGTAATCCTTTGGCTGCGCATTGAAGATGCTTGGCACGAAGGTCTGCGGGTTGCGGTCGTAGAGGGGGAACCAGCTGGATTGCACCTGCACCATGATGCGGTGGCCGGGCAGGAAGACGTGGTTCGCGGTGGGCAGGAGCCAGTGGTAGTCGAGTGGCTGGTTGGCGGCGAGGGGCTTGGGGTCGGAGAAGCTCTCGCGGTAGCGGCCGCGGAAGATGTCCATGGCGATGGGGAGTTGGTAGCCGCCTAGTTCGGGCTGCGCGGCGACCTCGTCGGGGTAGACGTCGATGAGCTTGACGACCCAGTCGGAGTCGGTGCCGGAGGTGGAGGCGATGAGTTTGACGATGGGCTGGCCGCTGATCTTCAGGGGCTCGGTGAGTGGCTCGGAGATGTAGCTGAGGACGTCGGTGCGGCCGCCGGGTTCGCGCTGGTCGTCGACGAGCCATTGTGGCCAGGTGAGCGGAAGCACGTAACCCATGGGCTGCGACGGGCGCGGGCGATAGGGTACCGGCTTGGCGGGGTCGGAGACGTACTCCTCAAACTGAGTCTTGCTTGTGGGCGCGGTCCACTGTGCGTGGAAGCCTTTGGCGAGATAGAGGTCCTGCTTCGCGATGGTGCAGGTCGCGTTGGCTTCGCAGCCAGCGGGCCAGGAGTTGAGCTTGCGCCACTCGTTGCTGCCGGTCTCGAATGCGGTGACGGGGGCTACGTCCATTGCGGGGGCACTAGTCTTTCAAGTAGTGATCGAGGAAGGGGAGCAGAACCTTCTTCATGAAGTAAGGGCCGGTGGCCGAGTCGAAGTGGATAGCTCCGAGTGTGCTTGCTTCTTCGATCTCCTGTCCGTGGTGCCAGGGACCCATGACGAGGAAGACCTTGTCGTTGTTGGTGTCCTTGGGCTTGAGGGCTTTATACATGGCGATGGCTCCGTAGATGTCCTCCTGGTCCCAGAGGGAGTGGACGAGCATCATGGGCACGGTGAGGGGTTCTTTTGCGAGCAGCTTATCGACAGCCTGATCTTGCCACCATGAGTCATATGCGGGGTGCGCGAGGATCTGGCGCCAGAAGCCGGTCTGCTCGAGCGCGTGTATCTTGCCGAGGTTGCCGGCGGAGCCTGCCTTCATGAAGAGGTCGTAGTCGTCGTAGGAGTCGGACCACCACTTGGCGTCGTTGGAGCGCGTGCCCTCCTGCTCGTAGATGTAGGACATGTTCTGCTGGCGGAAGGCGCCGTTGTGGAACCAGTCGTCGCCCATCCATCCGTCGACCATGGGGTTCATGGGGACGGTGACCTTGAGCGCGGGGTGCGGATGGTAGGCGGCCATCAGGGGCTCGAAGCCGTCGTAGCTGATGCCGAGTGTGCCGACCTTGCCGTTGGACTCGGGTGTGTTCTTCACGAGCCAGTCGATGGTGTCGTAGGTGTCGGTGGAGTCGTCGACGGGCGTAGGGTTGAGCGGGCCGTGGACCGGGCGGTTCATCACGAAGTCGCCCTCGGAGCCGTACTTGCCGCGGACGTCCTGGACGACGCGGATGTAGCCTCCGCCGACGATGGCCTCGACGGCGTTGTCATATCCATAGAGCGCGGGGCCGAAGTGCGAGCTTTGGCGATTGGCGGTGAGGATGTTCGCGCTGTACGGCGTTCGCGTGAGCAGGATGGGAGCGTGCGCTGCGCCCTTGGGCACGAGGATGACGGTGTGGAGCTTGACGCCGTCGCGCATGGGGATCATGACATCGCGCTTCGCGTAGTCCCAACCGGTCTGCGCGGTGACGAGGGTCTGCGGAGTCTCGCTGGGGTAGTTGGGGTACTTGGGTTGCTGCGCGGAGGATGGGATGACAAGGCTCGCGAGAAAGACAAGGGCAAGGCAGGGGCGCATGCGACGGCTCCGTGGATTTTTCTTTGCAAGAAAGATACCGCAATAAGGCGTGGAGGCTGCGGAGAATAACGAGCAAACGATGCTGTAACCTTCAAAGCATAGCGGAGAGATATATGCGCAGATTGGTTATAGCCGCAGGCTTGTTCGCGGGAGTTTGCCTGAGTGCAGCCGCGCAAGAGACACACACGGTGAACGCCACCTCGAAGACAGTTTCGTGGGGATACTACGGAAGCATGCATCCCGCGGCGACGGTGCACAGCGGCGATACGGTGGTGATGCAGACGCTTTCGACGTGCGGGCCGAACGACCGGCTCATCGCCCGTGGCGTTAAGCCGGAGGATATTCCGGCGTATAACGACGAGGTCTACAAGAACTATCCGGCAGACGAGAAGGGCCCGGGCGGACACATCCTTACCGGCCCCGTGGCAATCGCGGAGGCTGAGCCCGGCGACGTGCTGGAGGTGCAGATTCAGAAGATCACGATCGACGCACCGTTTGCCTGCAATGGCTTCGGGCTGCATCGCGGGTTTCTGCCGATGGAGTTTCCCTACAGCCGCAATCGCATCGTTCCGCTGGATCGGGAGAAGATGATCGGCCACTTCGCTCCGGGCATTGATATTCCGCTGCGTCCGTTCTTCGGGAGCATGGGTGTGGCCGGAGCGGCGGGAAAGATCGGCAGCACGGAGCCATTTGCGCACGCGGGCAACATGGACAACAAGGAGCTGGTGGCGGGAACGACGCTGTTCATACCTGTTGCCGCGAAGGGCGCGATGTTCGAGGCGGGTGACGGCCACGCCGCGCAGGGAAACGGCGAGGTCGACATCACCGCGCTCGAGACGTTTCTGACCGGGACTTTCAAATTCATCGTTCACAAAAACCAGGCGATGAACTGGCCGCGCGCGGAGACGCCGACGCACTACATTACGATGGGCTTCAGTCCGGACCTGAAGGAGGCGACGGAGCATGCGCTGCGCGACATGATCGACTTCCTGGTGGAGACGAAGCACATGACGCGCGACGACGCTTACATGCTTTCGAGCGTGGCGGTCGATCTCGACATCACGCAGTTGGTGGATGGAAACGTAGGGGTTCACGCGATGTGTCCGAAGAGCATCTTCACGGCATCGGGAGGCAAGTAGAACATTTATGACTATGGCTGCAGAAAGACTGACGATCCGCCGGGCAACGCCGGAGGACGCCCCGGCGTGCGGACAGATTTGTTACGACGCTTTCTCCACGATCAATGCTGCACATAATTTTCCCTGCGACTTTCCCGCGCCGGAGGTTCCGACCGGCGTGCTTTCGATGATGTTCTCCGCGCCGGACTTTTACTGCGTCGTCGCCGAGAGCGAGGGCCGCGTTGTAGGAAGCAACTGCCTGGATGAACGATCCGTTATCGCAGGCGTGGGCCCGATCACAGTTGATCCGGGAGTTCAGAGCGCAGGGATTGGCCGCGCCCTGATGCAGGCCGTGATGGAGCGCGCGAACGAACGTCGCGCCGCCGGAGTGCGGCTGGTGCAGGCGGCGTTTCACAATCGCTCGCTGTCGCTGTACACGAGCCTCGGCTTCGACGTGCAGGAGCCCCTCGCCTGTATGCAGGGAAAGACGCAGCAGCGCAGTGTTGCAGGGTGTGATGTTCGGACTGCTTCGCCTTCCGATGTGAACGCCTGCAATGCACTGTCATACCGTGTGCATGGGTTCGAGCGCGGCACGGAGCTGGAGCAGGCCATTCAGGCAGGTACCGCGAAGGTGGTGGAACGCGACGGACGCATCACCGGCTATGCAACGGGACTGGCGTTTTTCGCGCATGCGACTGCGGAGACGAACGCGGATCTTAAGGCGCTGATTGCTTCTGTGGAGTCGTTCGGCGGCTCAGGAATTCTGGTGCCAACGCGTAACAGCGATCTCTTCCGATGGTGCCTGACGAACGGACTTCGAGTGGTGCAGCCGATGACGCTGATGAGCATGGGGCTGTACAACCAGCCCGCCGGGGCGTTCCTGCCTTCAATCTCGTTTTGAGCGGGCTTCGGAGGGAAGGATCTAGACCCACTTGCGCTGGCGAAAGATCTTGAAGCCTGCCGAGGTGACCGCTTTCAGCTCCTTGAAGAGCGATGCTTCGGGGATCGTTCGAAAGTTGAAACACGTCTTCCCCTGCATGCGCCGTTTCAACTCGGGCGAGATGGTGCTGACCAGCTCGGGGTTCATGTAGAGCGGGAAGAGATGAAAGCTGACGTACGCTTTGCCGAGTTTGATCGCACCGAAGTAGATGCGTTCGCCTTTTTTCGGCGGCATTGGGAACGGGATTGTTGAGACCAGCGTGTACTCCGAATCGTTGTCGACGACGACGAGAAGCTTCTTTGCATGGCTGGCAAGAAGAGGCTTCAGCGCGGCGAAGACCGAAGAGAAGTCGGTGGTGCTGGAACTGGGGCGGGACATGATGGTGAGAGTTTAGCCCGAGCTTCCGTGGCCAAACGAACTGCAGATGCCGTGTAAACTCGAGCACACGGTAAGTCACATCGGGCCTTGCTTTAGCACATCAGGAAAGCAGGTGAGGAATGGTTCGATCTACTGTTCTGGTTCTGTTGACGCTCTTTGCAGGGAGCGTTGTTTCCGCTCAAAGCCCGAAGGAAGAGCAGGCCATCAAGGCTCAACTGGCCATCTTCTATGAAGGATGGAACGCGCATGACGTAGAGAAGATGGTGTCGGTGTATGCGGAGGACATCGACCACATCAACACATACGGTGAGTGGCATAAGGGAAAGGCAGAGATTCGCGAGGATATTGCCAAGCTGCATGCCTCGGGGAGAAACCTGCAAAAGACGTATACCGTGGAGAAGATCAGGTTCTTGAAACCGGATGCTGCGGTGATCCAGGTGCGTTCGCTGAGCACGGTAGGAAACATCGGCACGTATGTAATGACCAGGCAGAACGGTAAGTGGCTTGTGGTGAGCTTTACGAATGTGGGTTATTCTCTTACTCCCAAGGCGGGTGAAAAACCGTGACTACATTTCAAAGCAGAAAAGCAGTGTCGAAGACGAGTTACAGGCTCTGCGGTATCGCTGTTGTGTCAGTGGCGCTGTTTTTCTGCGGCGCCGCAGTTCGTGCGGAGAATCGCATCACCATCCTCTGCGACGCCTTCGGCCGCAAAGGCGATCTCAAGCAGGACTGGGGCTACTCCGCCTTGATCGAGTACAACGGCAAGCGGATTCTCTTCGACACCGGAGACAACATCGCTATCCTTCGCGCTAACGTGGAGCGCATGCACATTGATCTGACGCACCTGGATGCAATCGTTATCTCGCATATTCATGGAGATCACACGGCGGGGTTGCGATATGTGCTGGAGCTCAATCCAAAGGCGGTTCTGTTTGTTCCGAACGATGGCGAGTTTAAGCAGCGCGAGATACCGCGACCGTTCTTGACGACGACTCCCGAACCGAAGCTCGAAAAGGACCACCGCTATTTCAATGGCGACCCGCCCCAGCACATTGGCGGTTGGCAGTACTACAGCGATGTAACGATGACGATCGTGAAGGAGACAACGACGATAATGCCGGGTGTACGGCTGATCACGCTGACCTCTGATAAGCCGGCGTTTAAAGGGCTGGTCGAGGTGTCGATGGTGCTTGATACACCAAAGGGGCCGGTGGTTGTGGTGGGATGCTCTCACACGGGGATCGAGAACATCATGGTGGCTGCGATGAGCGGCGCGCCGAAGCCCGACGTGTACATGCTCTTCGGCGGCTTGCACCTGGTGCAGGACTCGGAGGATCAGATCAACGGCACATTGGACGTACTGGAGAAGACGAACAAGGTGCAGCGCATCGCGGTGGGACACTGCACCGGCGAACGCGCCTTCTACCTGATTCAGCAACGATGGGGAAAGAACGATGAGTACGCAGGCCTGGGCGAGACGTTGACCTTCTAAGGAAAGAGCATAGACATCGATGGCGAAGCGATCGCTCACGGAGGACGAGGCAAGGTTCTGGTCGACGCTCTTTGGCGGCATCACCGCGTTAGGACTGGTATTTGGCGGCATCTATTCGCTGGTTCAGTTTCTCGATACGCGAGCGGCCGGTGAATCAAATCTGAGGATGCAACTGGCCAATACCGAGTTTGAGGCCAAGAAGCCCTTCTTCCAGAGACAACTGGAGCTGTGTGAACTAGCCTCTTCGGACGCCGCAGTGCTTTCGACTCAGGATGGGCGACCCAAGGCCGACATACAAAAAGCTCGCGAAGACTTCGACCGCTTGTACTGGGGGCCGCTCGGGATTGTCGAGGATCCGAACGTTGAGTCGATGATGATACAGATGCGTTCGTGCCTGGATGGAACGTGCGCGAGCGATGCCGCACGGCAGCAGTACTCCCTGAGGCTTGCGCATGCATGTCGCGACCTGGTTTCGCAGAGCTGGAAGATTCAGCTGGAGCCATTGACCGGCGGAGCCAAGTCGATCGTGCCGTCGTTGTCGCCAAGGACAAGCACGCCGCCTGCGCCGCAATAAGGCCCTGGGCTCGTCCAATCGCTCAAGGGTGTATATTGGCGTTCTTCGAACTCCATCAGAGAGTTCCCTTGTAACTTGGCCTTTATCACGGGTTGTACGAGGTCTGTGTTCGCTCATGAATGAAGGAGCGAAACATGAAGCCAATTGCGATATCAGCTGTGTCCTGGGGACCGAATCGACTGGATATCTTCGGTCTCACTACAAGGAATGAACTGCAGCACAAGTGGTGGAACGGGAGCTGGGGACCGTCGCAGACGAATTGGGAGCACCTGGGTGGATCGTTGAAAAGCGCGCCGGTGGCGGTGTCGTGGGGACCGAACAGGCTTGATCTGTTTGGAATTGGCGAAAACGATGCCATCTATCACAAGTGGTGGGACGGAAGCTCATGGGGGCCTTCGACCACGGAGTGGGAGTCGCTGGGCGGCAAGTGGGTAAGCCGGCCCATTGCGGTCTCGTGGGGAGCGCATCGGCTGGATGTCTTCGCGTTGGGTACAGCGAGCGACATCTATCACAAGTGGTGGGACGGCAGCGCGTGGCACCCGACGTTTTCAGGGGCGTGGGAGCCGCTGGGCGGCAACATCTTTCACGGCGCACCGGGCGCGGCAGCGCGCGGTCCGAATCACGCAGACGTGTTCGGCGTAATCGGAATCAACGAGGTGTACCACAAGGCGTTGACAGGAAGCGTGTGGAAGCCGGATGCGACTCACTGGGATGCCCTTGGCGGAACGATCATAGGATCGCCTACGGCTTTGGCCACGTCGCCCACTGGCCTCGCACTCTTTGCGGTGGGATCGCCGAACAAAGACCTGATCACGAAAGGTTTTAACGGGCAGACGTGGCAGCCATCCATGACGACATGGGCTTCGCTGGGCGGTGTGCTGGATAGCCAGCCTGCGGCGGCCTCCTGGAGTCCGCTGGATGTTCATGTAGTCGCGTTGGGGACGGACGACCAGATGTATCACCTCCAGGAGTTTGGCGGCGCGGCGAACCAGTGGCAGGCGCTGGGAGGCGTGTTCAAGAGCGCGCCGGCGATGGTCTCGTGGGGAAGAGATCGCCTGGATATCTTTGGCGTTGGAACGGACAACGCTGCGTATCACAAGTCCTGGAACGGCAGAGCCTGGGGGCCGTCACAGACTGGCTGGGAGGGGCTGGGCGGGATCTTTAACCTGCCTCGGGTTGATTAACGAACGCAAATAAAACGGCGGCTCCGGCGCGGAGCCGCTTATGCTGATCGCAGGGAGTGTTCTCCAGATGGCCGCCAGCGCGTCAACGCAGGTTATCTCGCAGCAGACTTCGACCAAGACGCCTCAGCGACTTGTCTTTCTCGACGTCGTTCGGGGAATCACGATCGCGTTCATGATCCTGGTGAACAATCACGGCAACGAGAAGGCGACCTACTGGCCTCTGGAACATGCCGAGTGGAACGGGTGGACGCCAACCGATCTGGTCTTCCCGATATTTCTGTTTCTGGTCGGCATTACAACTGTGTTCTCCACGGCGTCGCGCATTGCACGTGGTGAATCGAAAAGTTCTTTGTTCTGGCACGCGTTGCGGCGAGCTGCAATCCTGTTCGCGCTGGGCGTTCTCATTCATGGGTTTCCCAGTTATCCGCTGGCTACGCTGCGCGATCTACGGTGTGCTGCAGAGAATCGCCATCTGCTACTTCGTCTCTACTGTCATCTATCTATGGGACCGGCGTGTCGTAACGTTGGCAGGCGTCGCAGCGGCATGCCTGTTGGGATATTGGATCCTCATGCGCTGGGTTCCTATCCCTGGCTTTGGAGTGCCGGGGCGTGATTTTCCATTCATGGACAAGGACTTGAATTGGGTCTCTGTTGTGGATCGGCGTCTGTTTCCCGGACGATTGCTGGAACACACGCGCGATCCTCTTGGGCTCATCAGCGCGATCCCGGCAGTGGCGACCTGCCTTTTGGGCATGTTGACAGGGCTTTGGCTTCGCACCGAAAGAACGATGAAGGAAAAAGCAGCCGGCATGCTCGCGGGAGCAGCCGCAGGTTTTGCTCTCGGAGGCCTGTGGGCAGTCTGGTTTCCCATCAACAAGAGGCTGTGGACGAGCTCCTACGTGCTCTTCGCGGCCGGCTGGACGCTCCTGATCCTCTGCATCTGCTACTACGTGATCGATATCAAGAAGCACCAGGGCGCGTGGACGTATCCGTGGAAGGTCTTCGGGGTGAACGCCATCTTTGCCTATGCTTTTTCGGAATTGCTGTCCATCGTGCTGGGAGTCATACGTGTAGGAAGCAATGGCAACACGGTAAGCCTGAAGAGTCTGATCTATTCGAAGATCTTCGCTCCCATTCCCGATCCATCGTTCGGAACACTGCTCTACTCGCTGAGCTGTGTTCTGGTCTGCTTTTTCGCGTGTCTTGTGCTCTACAGAAGGCGCATCTTCATTAAGATCTAGCCGCGTCTGGAGCGGCGAGCGCGATGGCGATGCGGGGTGTAGGTCCACTGACGGACCGGGCCGACGTCGACATGCACAAACCCACCCTTGGGGTAGTAGCCAACGCCGCCGGCGGAAAGCGACAAGGCCGCATTGCGTAGCATCATGGCGGAGACGCCGGGAACGCGGAGGTCGAGCGCCTTCGCCTCAATGTGCTGGGAGTGCAGCGCCGCGTTGGTGGTTCCGCTCTCGCGCAGCATGTCGTTGGTCTCCTGGGTGCGATAGGCGGAGAGGATGTTGACCGCGCTGTCGGTCTTGCCCAGCTTCGCGAGCATGGTGTGAAGCACGTCAAAGGTGCGCGGGTCGTACTCGCTTACCTCTTCGTTATGGTTGTCGCGAAGGAAATCGTTCAGCTTGTAGAGCGCATCCGGGATGTAGGTGTCGCCGATGCGGTAGACGACGTTGAGCACCTCGCCGGAGTAGGCGCGGACGAGCCTAAGCTCATACTTTTTGCCGTCAGTGGGCAGTTCCTCTTCATAGTCCGGCAGGAGACCGGTGCCCGGAAGGGCCACATTCACAAAGGCGCGTGTCAGGGCGTGGTAGCGGGGATGCCTGCGGGCTGCCGGGCGGGCCGAAGCCGCCGAGGACGGAATAACTCCCAACAAAAGGATCGCGATCAGGAAATAGAATCTGCGCGAGCAGACGACCGGCCAACGGGATTCGGGCAGCAAGGACAAATCGGCAGGGCTCCTATTGGAATGGCGTGGAACAGATTACTCGTGGCGAATGCGGTTTGGCAATCGCCATTCGCATCTTGTGATTGTAACCCGCGGGCCCGATTTCGCTCTCCGGAGCGAATCCAACTTTTGGGTTATCGGTTGACGGGCGCACAATGGGCCGTCCTCAACTCATTGTTTCTAATCAAAAAAGCGGCGGCTCCATGGGGGAACCGCCGCCTGGTCTTGGGGTTGCGCGGAGTGCAGAGAGCCTAGCCGATGTCCTCTGACCAGTTCTCGAGGTAGCTCTTGAAGTCGGTCATGAACTTGCCGGCATCGGCTCCGTCGACGATGCGGTGATCGAAGCCCAGCGTGAAGCGCTGGATCGAGCGGATCGCGATGGACTCGTTGCCGTCCTTGTCGGTCAGGACTGTGGCCTCCTTGTTGAGGCCGCCGATTCCGAGGATAGCGACCTGCGGCTGGAGGATGATCGGGGTGCCGAACTGCTCGCCGAAGATGCCTGAGTTGGTCAGGGTGAAGGTGCCCCCGGAGACCTCATCAGGAGCCAGCTTCTTGCCACGAGCGCGCTCGGCGATGTCGACGATGCCACGCGCGATGCCGAGGAAGTTCTTCTCCTCAGTCTGCTTGAGCACAGGGACGATCAGGCCCCAGTCCAGCGCGACGGCGATGCCGATGTTGATGTTCTTGTTGTAGAGGATGGCGTCGCCCTGCACTGCGGCGTTGACCACCGGGTGCTTGCGCAGCGCGACAATGGCAGCGCGGGTGATGAACGGCATGTAGGTCAGCTTGACGCCGTTGCGCTGCTCGTACTTGTTCTTCTCCTTCTCGCGCAGCTTCACGATGCGGGTCATGTCGACCTTGAAGACCGTGTGGACGTGCGGCGAGGTGCGCTTGGATTCGACCATGCGCTGCGCGATGATCGAGCGGATCTTGGTCATCGGGACGAGCTCGCCGGGCTGCGGCGTTGGCGCTGCCGGAGCGGCGGGCTTGGGAGCGGCAGCAGGCGCTGCGGCTGCCGGGGCAGCGGCAGCGGGCTTGGCTCCGCCTTCGAGGTGGCCGAGGATGTCTTCCTTGGTAATGCGGCCCGCGGAGCCGGTTCCGGCGACCTGTCCGAGGTCGACGTTGTTCTCCTGGGCGATCTTGCGGACCAGCGGCGAGGAGCGTCCGCGTTCGCCTGCGGATGCTGAGGCTGCAGCCGGAGCAGCAGGTGCAGCCGTGGCGGCAGGTGCAGGAGCAGCAGCAGCGGGTGCTGCCTTCGCGGGTGCGGCAGCGGCCTTGGCGGCGCCTCCACCGATGACGGCGACGACGGTGTTAATGGTGACCGTGGACCCTTCAGGAACCTTGATCTCGGTGAGGGTTCCGGCGGCGGGCGAGGGGATCTCGGCGTCAACCTTGTCGGTGGAGATCTCGAAGATGGGCTCGTCGCGCTGGACGGAGTCGCCGACCTTCTTGAGCCACTTGGTGATGGTGCCCTCGGTGATGGACTCGCCCATCTGCGGCATCAGGACTTCGGTACCGCCGCCTGCCTCGATGACGGTGCCTGCGGCAACAGAGTCGGCCTCGGCGGGATTGGCCATCGTCGTGGCGGGAGCGTCGACTGCAGGAGGAGTGACGGAGTCGACCGGAGGCTCAGCGGGAGCGGCGGCCTTGGCAGGTGCCGATGCGGCAGCTCCGCCGCCTGCCTCGATGACAGCGACGACGGTATTGATGGTGACAGTCGTGCCTTCGCCGATCTTGATCTCGGTGAGAGTTCCTGCGGCGGGCGAGGGGATCTCGGCGTCGACCTTGTCGGTCGAAATCTCAAAGAGCGGTTCGTCGCGCTGGACGGAGTCGCCCGGCTTCTTGAGCCACTTGGTGATGGTGCCTTCGGTGATGGACTCGCCCATCTGCGGCATGACTACGTCTGTCGGCATGAATCTCTCCCTGAAGCAGTTGCGGCGGGCTCAATACAGACACTCGCTCAGGCCCGGCCGGGGCCGGACATACGAATCGGATTATACGGCGATTTGCACAGGGCTGGCGCGACGGGGTGCGGTTAGCGGACGACGGGCCCAATACGGCGGTGATTCACAAACCTGCACCAAACGGTGGGTGGAGACTCTCCGCCTCTAATAAAAAAACGCCCGCCCCATTTGGAGCAGGCGCATAACCTTCAGGCATTTAGATGGCAGCAATACCGTTGAAGCCCGACATCTTCGACAACTCACCCGCCTGCCCCAGGCTCGTCAGTGTGCCGTCGTTCTCAATACGGAAGATTCCGACGGTTCCAGTGCCCGAGTTCGTGGTGTAGAGATACCTTCCATCTGCAGTCACCGCGATGTCCAGGTTCGTGCTTCCCGGCGGATTGTTTCCCACCACCGTCGATGCAATCGGACTCAGCGTTCCATCCTTCGCGATGTTGAATCCCGAGATCGACGCGCTGGCTGCATTTGAGGTGTACACACGCGTGCCGTCAGGCGTAATCACGTTCCAGCAGTTGGCATCTGCCAGCGCAGGCACTCTCTGGCTCACCGGAGTAATCTTGCCGTCTGCCGCGACACTGTATGAAGACACCGTGGAAGCCCCCGATGCACCTGCCGGGCCGGTCTCCGACACAACGGCCTTGCCGTTCGGAGCAAAGGTCAGCGAAAACGTACCGGGCGCCGTGTTGGAATTAACAACGATCGAAGCAAGCGTGCCGTTCGGCTGAATCCGAAATGCATCGATCGTGTTTGCCAACCGCTCCGTCACCAGCACAAACTGCCCGTCCGGACTGATCGCTATCGAAGCTCCTCCGGTGGCGTTGCCCGAAAGGAGCGCTGTCGAGTTTTTGATGGGTTGCAGTTGGCCCACTCCGCCAAGCCGGAATCCGACTACGCTTCCAGGGCCACCCTGGTTCAGCACAAACACCAGGTTGTTCCACTGCGCGACGGCAACCGGCGCACTGCCTCCAGTGGCTTCCTTATCCAACAGAAACAGACTCGATCCGATCACCTTGAACACCGAGACGGTTCCGCTTCCCGAGTTCGCCGCAAACAAAAGCGAGTGGTCCTGGCTCAACGTCAGCGAACCCTGTGATTCAAGCGGGTCTGTCACGCCTCCGCTGCCACGGCCGCCGGTATCAAAATGATTTCTCTCAATCAGAGTGCCGTTCGCGCTCCGATCGAAAGCAATCACCTCGTTGCGATCCGCATCATTGGTCATCACAAAGACAGCACCTGCGGGGCGGTTCCCGAAGTTGCCTTGAAACGCCGCCGCTGCAGTCTGTGCATGAATTGACGCGAAGCTGCCCGTCACCAGCGCAAGCGCCAGTGTCCTCATAAACGTATTCATATTTTCTGCTCCTTGGGGAGATTGACAAACGCGCGAGGGGACAGCCACGACCGAAGGTCGGTGTTGTTATCGTTCGACAGTCATCAACACGCGCCCATTTGAAGCAACATGTAGAGCAAAGGTCACAGAGGGAAATGTAAAAATTTCGCTACTGGTTTACGTCAGGCGATGCGTCTTCTTCGATTCCCGCCTCAGTCCGGCTGAACCTGTTGCGCAGAGGTGTCCACCATGTTGATCACCTTCTCGGTCTGAGGCGCGACCAGCATCCAGGTCTGTACCATGGTTCCGTTCGAACTTTCCTTGAAGGAGCAGCACGATGCAGAAGCAGACACGCAGAGGTCTTTTGAAGAGTGCGGCCAAGGCCGCAGTAGTAGCGGGTGGAGCTTTGGCAGCTACGTCACCAGCCTCAGCGCAGACATCAAAACTCGCCAAGAAAGACGCCACCGGTAAATCGCAGACGCAGTTCCCCTTCACTACCGTCGTCTCTTATGGCAACCTGCTCTTCGTCTCCGGAATCGGCTGCCGCGTTCCGGGAACGATCGAAGAGAACACCAAATGGGTTCTGGATGAGATCGAAAAGAACCTCACCGCAGCTGGCTCCTCACTCGAGAAGGTGCTCAAGGTCAACATCTTCATGGAAGACATCACGCAGTTCGATCGTATGAACGCCGTCTACAAGACGCGCAAGTGGGGAGCTGTCTTTCCTGCGCGCAACACCACGCAGCCCGCGAAGCTTCCGGCGGGTGATTACGGCCTCGCGATCGACTGCATCGCTTACATCTAAAATTCCTTATTCATCTCATCGCAGCGATGCACGCATGCGTACGCGGTGCCACTGTAAACAGGAACCGCGTACGAATCCCATCCTGCTACTCCTTCGACTCCATCGCCCTCGCCCGCTGCGCGTTGAACTCTGCCTGAGACTCCGGACTCAGGTGCGTCGGCGAAACGTTGACCCTCACCGAATTCACCGTGCCGTTGAACGCAAACGGACTGTCATACGTCGAACTCACCGGCGTTCCCAGGTCAACTCCGACATCCGCTCCTTCTTCAATGGAAAGAATCATGCCGTTCGTGTTCTCGATCTTTCCTTCGCCAACTTGTTCGCCATTGATGAACAGACGCGCCGTGCCGCCTGAGCCCAGCTTCTCGCCATCTCTCACGAACTCCATGCGCAGCGTCGCCTTGCCCGGTGATAACGCCTTGGTCGACGTAACCGTGTACTCCTTCAGGCTCACCCAGTTGTAGGTGTAAGCGGGCTTGCCGTCCTTTATGTACAGGCTCCAGCCGCTGAAGCGACCGCCCTGTGCTATCACAACGCCATTGACCGGTCCATTCGGAACCTCAATCTCGGCGGTAACGGTATGAGTCGTGTTCTTTGTATTGATGAATGCGTTCTCCGATACGCCGTTCATGCCGCCGAACACCGTTAGCGACGTTCTCCCTCCCATCAGATCGGGCCTGCCGGCAGTCGCCGAATCGAACCGCTCAATCGTCCGGTCGTCGATAGGCAGCACATGATTTGCTATCGCTTCTTTCAGAAAGAGCGCCTGCATCTCCTTCAGCTTCGCCGGCTGGGCTGCAGCCAGATCGTTGGTCAGGCTGAAGTCATCGGTCACCTTGTACAACTCCCACTTATCGTTCTCTAACGCGGCGCGCGGCTTCGGCTCCCACGGAGCCTTGTGCACCGTGCCCGCAAGCCACCCATCGTGATAGATAGCGCGATTGCCTGCCATCTCGAAGTATTGTGTCGTGTGATGCGATGGCGCCTTCGGATTCGCAAAGGTGTACACCATGCTCGCTCCCTCAATCGGAGTCTGCTTGATCCCATCCACCTCGGCCGGCTGAGGCACTTTTGCGGCGTCCAGAATCGTCGGAACAACGTCGATCACATGTCCAAACTGCGACCGAACCTCGTTCTTCGCTTGAATCCCCTTCGGCCAAGAGACCACCATGCCGTTGCGCGTGCCACCAAAGCTCGATGCCACCTGCTTCGTCCACGTAAACGGGGTGTCGCCTGCCACCGCCCAACCCGCAGCATAGTGGTTATACGACTTCGGACCACCTAACTCATCGATGTGCTTCAGAATCTCCGGAACCTGCTCGTTGATTCCGTTGAAGTACGTATTCTCGTTGAACAGCCCGTTCGCTCCGCCCTCCGCGCTCGCTCCGTTATCTCCAACGATGTAGAAGATCAGCGTATTGTCCAGCTGGCCCATATCTTTGATCGACTGGATCATCCGTCCGATCTCGTAATCGGCATACGCTCCGAACCCCGCGAAGATCTCCATCTCGCGCGCGAATAGCTTCTTCTCGTCCGGCGACAGCGTGTCCCAGTCCTTGATGAACGCGGGCTTCGGCGCGAGCTTTGTTCCCGCAGGCACAACGCCCAGCTGAATCTGCCGCGCCAGAGTCTCTTCCCGCAACTTGTCCCAACCCTGGTCGAACTTCCCCTTGTACTTATCCGACCACTCAATCGGAGCGTGATGCGGAGCATGCGTCGCCCCCGGAGCAAAGTAGACAAAGAACGGCTTATCCGGCGTCAGCGACTTCTCATACTGAATCCATGAGATCGCATGGTTCGTCATGTCGTTCATGAAGTGATAGCCCGGCGTCTTCGGAACCTCGATCTTCGTCATGTCTTCATAGACTGACGGGTCCCACTGGTTCGTCTCGCCGCCCATAAAGCCATAAAACTTATCGAAACCCTGTCGCGTGGGCCAGCGGTCCGTCGGGCCCGAAGGGCTGATCTCCCAGGTGGCCGTCTCGTGGTTCTTCCCAAACTGTGCCGTCGAATAGCCGTTGTAGCGAAGCATCTTCGCAATCGGCGCCGCGTAATCCGGAGTCATTCCGGTATTGCCCGGAAACGACGTCGCAATCTCCGCGACTGCGCCCATGTTCACCATGTGATGATTGCGTCCGCTCATCAGCGCAGCGCGAGTCGGCGAGCACAGAGCTGTTGTATGAAAGTTGTTATAGCGAAGCCCATTCGCCGCAAGCTGCTCAAGCGTTGGCATGTGGATCGGGCCGCCAAACGCGCTCGACTGCCCAAACCCCATATCGTCGATCAGGATGATCAGCACATTCGGCGCACCCTGCGGCGCCGTGATATCGAATCGCGCCGGTAGCTTTGCCTGCCGTGCATCGAGAGTAGTGACTGTAGCCGGAACCGGCTGTTTGATCGGCAATGTCTTTCGATCAGCGTCAGTCGGATGCATCACCGGTGGAGGAGCAGCTTTCGCCTGACCCTCTAGCCTCGTTCCGCAGCAAAATGTGAGAACACCAAGAGATAGCAGGAATGCGGACACGCGCGAACCAGGCAGGAGCATAGAAGTCCCTTCGATCGATTGATTTGTAGGATTGGAAAGCAGGGGCCGGACCATCATGCCCGCCAGGGGAAGCGCGTCCACAGATAAGCCATCAAGATTGTAGGCTTCGCTGAAAGCAAAGGGAATAAGTAAAAAAACTATGTGGTTTTCAGAGCGGCAATTGGACTTGTCAAGCCCCGCCAACATCTAAATTGCATGCATCTATCACAATCTAAACGACATATAACTCAACGCCTGGTTGCCGATCTATTTCACTCAACCCGGTAAAATATAAAGACAAGACAAAACCCGAGAAGATCGAAATCTGGTAACAGAACTATCTGATTTATTTTGAATATCTTACCCATAAGCTATTCAGAATCAGGACATTGCATCCCATATCCCGGCCTAAGATATTATTTTTCAATATTTTATGCAAAAAATCTGGGAGGGGGGAGGGGTGGGGCGGGGCTCCGATAAGCCAGTATGCTACCGTTTCCCGCGAGACATAACCATGCCCTTCCTCCGTCGTGAAACTCTCTCCGCAGCACTCCTCCTCGCCTCCACCGCAGCATTCGCCGCCATCCCCGCGCAGATCAAAACCGACAAAGGCACCGTCGAAGGCGAGTCCACCACCGACGGCAAAGTGATGGCCTTCAAAGGGCATCCCCTACGCCGCCCCGCCCACCGGCAACCTTCGCTGGGCCCCGCCCGCGCCCGCCGAGCCCTGGACCGGCACCCGCTCCGCGCACGACTTCGGATACCACTGCGTGCAATCCGTCGTGTACAACGACATGGCCTTCCACGACCCCGGCGCCTCCGAGGACTGTCTCACCCTCAACGTCTGGACGCCCGCCGACTCCGCCTCTGCCAAACTCCCCGTCATGGTCTGGATCTACGGCGGCGGCCTCAGCGGCGGCAGCACCTCCGAGCGCCGACAGGACGGACAATACCTCGCCCACCACAACGTGGTCGTGGTCAGCATGAACTACCGCCTCGGCATCTTCGGCTTCTTCACTCACCCTGAACTGGCCGCCGAATCCCCCCACCACGCCACCGGCAACTACGGTTACATGGATCAGCTCGCCGCGCTCCAGTGGGTGAAAGCGAACATCGCAGCCTTCGGTGGCGACCCCAACAACGTCACCATCTTCGGCGAATCCGCCGGCTCCTCCTCCGTCAGCACTCACATCGCCTCTCCTCTCTCCCGCGGCCTCTTCCATCACGCCATCGGCGAGAGCGGCGGGGCAGTCGCCTCCGGCCGGGGCCCCAACCCAACGCTTGAGCAGCGCGAAAAAACTGACGTCGCCTTCGCCCTCGCCACATGGGGCACCAGCAAGCTCTCCGAACTGCGCCGCATCCCCACCGAAGACATCATCCGTCCGGTCCTCCACAACAATCCCCCACCTCACTTCGGCGCGGTCGTCGATGGCTGGTTCCTGCCCAAATCCGTCCGCGAGATCTACGCTGCCGGCGAGCAGGCTCACGTCCCTCTTCTCGCCGGATGGAACGCCGACGAGGTGCGCGGCCAAGTCGTCAGCACCGGCAACAAGATGACTGCTGAAGGCTTCGCCGCGCAGGCCGCCACCGACTTCCCCGGCCACTCCGACGACTTCCTCAAGCTCTACCCGCACGCCAACGATCAGGAAGCCCTTCAATCCGCCTCCGATTTCGCCGGCGACCGCTTCATCGCCTACGGCACATGGAAGTGGCTCGACGCGCAGGTCGCCACCGGTCAGTCACCCGTCTACCGTTACCTCTTCGCGCTCCCCAACCCCGGCGACCGCTACCACACCCCCGCCGTCGGAGCCTTCCACTCCGACGACATCGAGTACGTCTTCGGCACGCTCGACTCGCGCCCTGAGGCCGTCTGGCGCCCTGAAGACCGCAAGCTCTCCAACGAAATCCAAAGCTACTGGACCAACTTCGCCCGCACCGGCGACCCCAACGGCTCTGGCCTGCCCAAGTGGCCCACCTACGGCCCCACCGAGTGGCAGACCATGCACCTCGACAAGACAAGCGCCGCCAAACCCGACGCCAACCGCGCGAGATACCTCTTCCTCGACAACGCCTGGAGCAAACCCAAACCAACATCCGCAGCACAGTAGTGGCAACCAGATCGGGTGCCCCATCTTCGCGACAGCTTTATCGTCACTAAGGTGGGACATTCGCGCTAAGCGCGAACCGTAGTTCACCTCGACGCCCTCTTCAGAGCACTGACTATTTACTCCAAAATAGAATCAGCACCAGCCGCTCAGAATATTCGAGGACGCTCATGAAAACCCTTGCCTCTCTCCCAGTCGCCGCACTTCTCCTCTCCTTACCCCTGCTCGCTCAAACCACCATGCAGATGTCGCACGACGACACCCGCCCCGTCCCACTCGTTCACGGCATCGGCAACTCCAGCCATCCCATCCACACCTCCAACCCCGAGACGCAGAAGTACTTCAATCAGGGGCTCGACTACATCTGGGCCTTTAATCACGACGAAGCCCGGCGATCCTTCCAGCACGCCGCCAACCTCGACTCCACCGCCGCCATGCCGCTCTGGGGAGTAGCCCTCGCCGTCAGCCCCAACTACAACGACATCGACATCGGCCACCAGCGCGCACAACAAGCGATGGACGCACTCGCAAGGGCGAAGCCTCTCGCAAAAACATCCGTCGAGCAGGATTACATCGCAGCGCTCTCCACCCGCTACACCGGCACCGGCGACAAATCACCGTCCGCGCCCCCGAGTACGCCGAGGCCATGAAGGCCCTCGCACAGAAGTACCCCGACGATCTCGATGCCGCAACCCTCTACGCCGAAGCGCTCATGGACCTCAACCCCTGGAAGCTCTGGAATTCCGACGGCACTCCCGCGCCCGGCACCAACCAGATCCTCGCTACCCTGCAGTCCGTCCTCAAAAAGGACCCTAACCACGTGGGCGCCAACCACCTCTTCATCCACGCCACCGAGTCTTCGCCACACCCAGAGATCGCACTCGCCTCAGCAAAGTTCCTTGAAGACGCCACACCGGCAGCCGGACATCTCGTCCATATGCCCGCGCACACTTACCAGCGCACCGGCAACTTCCAGGGCTCCGCCGTCGCCAACCAGAACGCCATCGACGCCGATCAGGCCTACTTCAAGGCCCAGCACATCGAAGGCGAGACGAACATGTACTACAGCATGTATTACGTCCACAACATCCACTTTCTCGCCGCGGCCTGCGCCATGCAAGGCAATAACGCCTGCACCCAGAAGGCCGCCGCCGACCTCGTCGCTCAAGTAATCCCCGCAACCAAGGATCACCCCGAGACCGAGTGGTTCACCCCCACCCAGCCGTGGATGCTCGTGCGATTCCAGCAGTGGCCCACCATCCTTGCCGCGCCCATGCCCGAGCCGCGTCTTAAGGTCCTCACGGCCTTCTGGCACTACGCTCGCGGCAATGCCTTCGCCGCGCAGCACAAACTCGCCGAAGCTAAAACAGAGCGCGACGCCCTCTCGCAACACATAGCAACGCTCAAGTCCGATGCCATCCCCGACTTCTTCAACCCTGCTAAGTCTGCCTTTCAGCTTGCTCTCGATGTACTCGATGCACGCATCCTCGAAGCAGAAGGCAAACTCCCCGAAGCAATAGCCCTCTGGCAGAAGGCCGTGGCTCTCAATGACACCTTCACCTATAACGAGCCCGCCGACTGGTACTATCCCGTCCGCGAATCGCTCGGCGGTGCCTACCTTCGCAACCATCAGCCAGCAGAAGCGGAAGCCGTCTTCGCACGCGAGCTGGAGATCGATCCTGGCAACGGCCGCGCCCTCTATGGGCTATGGCAGTCACAGCTCGCACAAAAGAAGACCGCCGAAGCCGCGAAGACAGAAGCAAGCTTCAAAGAAGCATGGAAGCACGCCGATACAAGACTCAATGTCGCTACGCTATAACGGCTAGCTTCTCTTCACCCCTGCAGGATGGTAAAAGCCTCAACCTTTTCCGGCTCCGCAATCTCCCCACCCCAAGGCCTCTTCATCCTCCGCCACATCTCCCCCACTTTGTCCGAAGCAAAGAACAGATGCCCCGCCGTCAGCGGCCCCAGCACCTTGTGGTTTCCCACTGCAGCCAACCCCATCGACGCGATGCATCCGCACTGGGAGCAGTCCGGTTCGCCGCCAAACTGGCACGGCGTAATCTTCGTCTTCAAATCCGCCGAGATCGTCTTCGTCGTTCGCGCAAAGATGCACGCCTCCGGGCTTGCCGGGGGGGCCAGCATCTCTTCGATTAATCCCTTCGGCATATCCAGTTTGGGAAACAGCAGTCGCAGTCGTAAGAGGTCTTCCACCACAAACCGCCGCTGCTCTGCCGTCAGCAGCTCCGGCCCTTCCGCTCCCATCTGCGGAGTAAACAGGCTGAACCAAACCTTGTTAATCTCTGGCAGCGCACACCAGAACTGCAGAAACTCCTCCAGATATCCCGGACGCGCCGCAATCTGTCCGGTAATCGTCGAGTGGATCGTCACCCTTGCGCCGGCGATGCTCTTCAAAATCCGCTCGTATGTCGCCGGCTTCCGTCGCTCATCATGCTCCGGCTGCAATCCGTCGATCGATACGACCACATTCAGGTGCTTGAACCGGCTCCACTCCACCGGAATCGTGCGAAACGCGCTCGTCACCACCTGCGTATGCACGCCTCGTGCATCTAGCTGGGGCAGCAGCTGTTCGAGTTCGCGATACCGCACCAGAGGGTCGCCCCCCACCAGCGATACATGCAGCGGCTTCTCCGCGTCCACGACCGCCAGGATTTTTTCCACAAGCTCATTTCCTTTGAAATCGGAAAGCTCGCGAAGAACGCCCTCGCCACCCAGATGAGCCGCATCAAACGCGTAGCATCCTGGACACCGTAACGGGCATTCCTTTGTTATCTCAATAGAAAGTGAGGGCTTATGGCCCGCAAGAATACCCTTCCAGGCCTGCAAAACTTCACTTGTCTTCATCCCCACCTCGTTTGTAACAGGTTAGACGCGCGTAAGTAACCATGATGGTCGCCCATATCTCACAGGAATGTGCTTGAATGTAGTGCAACAAGGAGTTGGCCCTTGATGACAAACCGGCAGGAAACCGAAGAAGACCTCCGTCGTAGCCTGGTGAAATTCGGCAAGTGGCTGTATCGGCTCGGCTTTACGCCGGGTTGCTCCGGGAACCTCTCCACGCGCCTTGGCCCGGAAACTATTCTGGCAACACCAACTGGCTGCAGCAAATATCTTCTCAAATCCTGCGATATGGTCATCGTCGACCTCGAAGGCAAACACATCTCGGGTTCAAAAAAAGTCACCAGCGAGATCGGCATGCATCTCGCAGTCTACAACGCCCGACCTGACGTGCACGCCGTCGTACACGCTCACCCGCCCATCGCTACTGGCTTTGCCTGCGCTGGCCGTGCGCTGGACGAGCCTCTCTGCGCTGAAGCTATTATGACCCTCGGCCCGGTTCCACTCGCTCCCTACGCAACCACCGGAACCAACGAGCTTCGCGACAGCCTCGCTGATCTCATTCCTGGCCACACCGCAATCCTAATGGCCAACCACGGCGCCGTCACCTTCGGTGACACACTCCTCGATGCCTTCCTCAAAATGGAGACCGTCGAACACTTCGCCAACATCTGCCTCGTTGCCCACAAACTGGGTTCAGCGAGCCTTCTCGATCGCCAGGCTATCGATCAGCTACAGGAAGCCAAGACGAAGTATCTGAAAAATATTCAGTAGTTCGGCGTCACTTCTTTGGTTCGATCAACGCGCTTTCGCATCCGCTCGGAGCATTCACCGGATTGCACCGCGCCGCCAACCCATCCGGCAGCCCTACCGTATATCCGGTCCACGGAGCAGGCTCGTTCACTGGAAAGTCCGTGCTCAACATCTGAGCTCCGCTCTTCAGGGTCTCGTCTTTGCGCGCAGTGTCGTTGTTGCGGCCCTGGTCCGTGTTGAAATCCGCACGCGTCCGCACCAGGTAGCCCTTCTTCACCAGCGGAGCGATAGCGTCAGCCTTGCCGTTGTCCTGCTCGACAAACCCTGCCTCCGGCTCGCCCGGCCTTCCATTCACAAACAGCGCGCGACCCTTCATCATCGCGTGGCCTTCCAGGTAGGCAGGCGCGGACTTTCTGTTGTAGAGCAGAAACACCACCTTGCCCCGCGCTTCCTTCAGCGTCGGCCATTTGCCCGCGAGCACCGCCTCCTCCAGCGTTGCCGCGCCACCCCGCACCTTGTCGGGAGTGATGATCTCGCTCTCCTTGAACACCGAGCGTATCTCTGCGTCCATCGCATCCCACGTCGCCGCTGTCCATGGCTCCGCCGTCACCGCGCCTGGCAGCTGGCTAACACGGCCCTGCTTGTCTTCAATCAGAAAGAAGACCGGCACATGTCCCTTATGCGCCTTCGACCACGTGCGAACCTCCTTCAGGCACGAGGTAAACAAAACGCACGCGCTCCTCTGATTCAGATCGCCCAGATGCAGCGCCTTGAATCCCGGCTTCATCCACTCATGATTCGGATCGAAGTCGGGATCGGCCGGCAGCCCAGCTTCTTTCGTCAGCTCCACGATCTTCGGGTGCGCAAACCTTCCGCCCTGCGGATCCTGCACGATGTCCAGCTCCAGCTGCCGCACGCCAGCGTTCAACTGCTGCGTCAGCGTCTGGTGGTGATAGTCCACACCGTGAAACGCCTTCGCATAGTGCTCCTCAAAATACTTGCCCTCGCTCGGAGCAAATCCCATGTTGTAGCTGTTGTGCGTACCCACTACCTGGATCTGATTCATGTGAACAATCTTGTCTTGCGCACTCCGCGTCTGCGCCATTAACGAGAACGAACTACACACAACAACTGCGAAACAAGCAAGCTTCATCGAGATCAGACCTTTCGAGGAGACAATCCTCTAACCATAACGCTCCCCGTCAATCTCCACTGCGGCCATTCGACCTATTACCCAACGACTTCCGCCTTCCTCAGCTATCATCAGCACGGGCCAAAACACACTTCCGTACGCAGGAGTGCCAGCCAATGAGCCGTGTTCTCATCATCGGGAGCGATCCGTCCACCCAAATCATCGGGAAAAATCTTTCCGCGTCCGGTATCCCCATCGAATACGTCATCGGCCCCGTCGGCGCTCTTCAGCGCATTCGCTCAGACTCCTTTGCCATCGTCATCACCTGCCCCAGCACCTCCATCGATGAGGACCTCGCTCTCCTCAACGAGATGCGCCGCATCCGACCCGCCATCAAATGCATCGTTCTCGCCCCCAGCAGCACAGCTCACGACATCATCGCTGCCCTGCGCGCCCACGTCTTCGCCTGTTTCACGCCGCCCTTTGACCTTACGGAAATTACCTCCATCGCTCGCGATGCGGCCTCCAGCAGTCTCCGCGATGACGACATCTCCGTCCTCTCCGCCCGGCCCGGCTGGGTCGCCATTCGCGCAAACTGCCGCCTCCTCACCGCCGAACGCCTCATGAGCTTCGCCCGCGAACTCAGCTCTCAGGTCGATGAGTACACCCGGTATGAGGTCCTGCAGGGACTCCGCGAGATTCTCCTCAACGCCATGGAGCACGGCGCTGCCTTTAATCCTGAACAGATGATCGACGTGACCGCCATCCGAACACGCCGATCTATCGTCTTCTACGTCCGCGACCCGGGCGCCGGCTTCCGCTCGGAACCGCGAGCCACCGACCGCATTGCAAATCCAGCCGAAGGTCTCATTGCCAATCTCAAGGAAGACCTGATCGAAAAACCTGCCGACGACCTCATCGCCCACATCCGCAGGCGCGAAGAGGAAGGTTTACCGCCCGGCGGCTTCGGTCTCCTCCTCGCTCGCGGCACCGTCGACGAGCTTCTCTACAGCGAGATCGGAAACGAAGCCCTTCTCATCAAGTACATCGATCAACCGCCGCCAGAGATGGACCCCATCCCTCTGCTCCTCCACTAATAGCGTTCACAGCTCTGTAGTGACGTTAGCGGTAAAGGAAGGTAAATTGGCATGCGTATGCAAATCACCTTTGTTCGCGTTGCAACCCTTTTTGCCATCCTCGTATCTCCTCTGCTGCAAGCCCAGACCGTATCCGAAATCGATCCCATGCTCGGCGCCGACAAGGGCGGCAACGTCTTCGTCGGACCCACTCTTCCTTTCGGCATGGCCAAGCCCGGCCCCGACTACGGCAACAATCAGGGCAACGCCGGATGGCGCGCCACCGGCGACCTCAATGGCTTCTCGCAGCTCCACGTCTCCGGCACCGGTGGCGGCCCCAAGTACGGCAACATCCTCGTGCAGCCGCAGGCCGGTAAGGCCGACCCCGCACACGCCTCCGCTCCGCGCGAAGACGAGCACGCCGAGGTCGGATATTACTCCGTAAAACTGGGCGGCTCAGGAATCAAAGCCGAGGTCACCACCGCTCGCCGCACGCCTGTCTATCGCTTCACATACCCGGAAAACAAAGAACGCACACTCCTCGTCGACGTCGGTCACCTGCTAATGGAGCTGCACGACTCCCCGCATCGCTATCACGAGAGTCAGGTTCTCTACTCCACCAACGTGGACGTCTTCTCGCCCACTGAGATCGGCGGCGTGCAGGCCTCCGTCATGGGCTGGAACATCCAGACCGTCCCCATGCGTGTCTTCTTCTATCTCATCGCCGACACGCCCGCCGTCCAGAGCGGCACCTGGGAAGACGGCAAGGCTCCCGTCCCGGGCAAGAAGTGGTCGCGTTACAGCTTCCCCTTCACCCTCGTCACCATCCCCAACCCCCCGGCACCCGTAGTCAGCACCGGCGCCTACCTCACCTTCGCCCCCGGCGCCAAGCCCGTCACCTTCAAGATCGGCCTCTCCTTTGTCTCCCTCGAACAAGCAAAGCAGAACGCCATAAGCGAAGTCCCGGGCTTCGACTTCGACGCCACTCGCAAGGCCGCCGTCGCCGCATGGACCAAAGAGCTCTCCACCATCAAGATCACCGGCGGCACACCCGACGAGCGCCAGCAGTTCGCCACCGGCCTCTATCACTCGATGTTGATGCCCGTAGACCGCACCGGCGAAAACCCCGTCTGGCTCACCACCGGTCCCACCTACGACGACTTCTATTGCATCTGGGACACCTTCCGCTCCTCCACGCCGCTCCTCACCCTCGTCGCACCGAAACGCGTGACTCAACATCCTCCAGTCCCTCATGGACATCCAGGACCACGACGGCTTCTTCCCCGACGGCCGCGCCGGCAACTACTCCGGCCGCACCCAGGGCGGCTCCGACGCCGAGATGATGTTCGCCGACGCATACGTCAAACATCTCCCCGGCCTCGATTGGGAGCGCGTCTACAAAGCGATGCGCCACGACGCTGACGCCGACTCACCCGAGCCCATGCGCTTCGGACGCGGCGACATGGCCGACTACAAATCCCTAGGCTATCTTTCCATCGAGAACAGCGACATGCTCGGCGGGCCCGACCGTCCCGGCAACCGCTCCATGGAGTACTACGCCAACGACTACGCCGTAGCCCTGATGGCCAAAGGCCTCGGCCACACCGCCGACGCCAAACTCTTCTCCGATCGCGCCTCTAACTGGAAAAAACTCTGGCGCTCCGACGCCGTCGACCACACCGAGGACGGTGACATCAAGGGCTTCATCTGGATGAAGCACGACGACGGCAGTTGGAAAGAGCCCTTCGACCCGCGCCTCGTCGGCACGTGGTACCAGGACAACTTCTACGAGGCCGGCACCTGGACCTACTCGCTTTACGTCCCGCAGGACACCCGCGCGCTCATCGCAGCAGATCGGCGGCAAGGACCTCTTCAAAAAACGCCTCGACCTCTTCTTCGAGCCCGTCTTCGATCCCAAAAGCCAGCACAGTCGCTACCGTTACGACGTAGGCAACGAGCCCGGCTTCCTCTCGCCCTACCTCTACAACTGGATCGGCGAGCAATCGAGCACCGCCAGGACCATCCGCACCGTCCTGCCCAAGAGCTACCATACCGGCCTCGCCGGCCTCCCCGGAAACGACGACTCCGGAGCCATGGGCTCCTTCCTCGTCTTCAACCAGATGGGCTTCTTCCCCGTAGCGGCGCAGAACGTCTATCTCATCGGCTCGCCCACCTTCCCGCGTTCCGCCATCACCGTCGGCAACGGCAAGACCTTCTCCGTCGTCGCCGAGAACACCTCGCCCACCAACATCTATATCGCCAGCGCCACCTGGAACGGCCAGCCGTACCACAAGGCCTGGTTCACCCACGACCAACTCATGCAAGGTGGCGAACTCAAACTCACAATGACCGACAAACCCACGCACTGGGACACCGGCGCCCCACCACCTTCGATGTCTGACAAATAGCACGGCAGTGCGTTCTCGATTACCGTGTAAAGAAATAGATTCCCAGCGTCCCCAAAGCAGCTCCCGTGGCGATCTCCGTATAGATCGCCGCGTAGATTGCAGCAACATGATCCTGATAGTACCGCTCCGAGTTATGCCGATCCATGAACGCATGGAACGCGCGTTTCACGGCCTTTCGCAACTTCCACGAAATTGTTGTGGAACGCGCCGGAGCATAACGGTGGAACGCTGGTCGGCTTGTAATCGTTGTTGAAGAATGCGCGAACGAGGAAGAAATCGAATGAGCTGTCATAACGTCTCCTTATGCTGTTCCTTGACTACAGCCTCAGCATAGGTCGACTCTCGTTGCGACGCCACGACGCAAATCCCCCCATTTAGGACAACCTCAGTCAGCCTCACCGCCACGCTTAAATCTTCTTGTGTACTGCCCGGCAGTGATGCCCAGCACGCGCAGGAACGTTCTCCTCATCGACTCCGCAGAATTAAAACCGCACGCGTCTGCTACCTCTTTCAATCCCATCGTGGAGCTGTCGATCATCTGCTGCGCCGCTTCCACGCGCATCCGATCCACAAACTGACCCGGGTTCATCTTCGTCTCACGCAGACAAACTCGCGTGAAGTGGCGAGGACTCATCCCGATCTGCTCCGCCAGCCTCTCTACCGTAAGGTGCTCTCGCAGATGCTCCAGCGCCCACACATGCAGCTCCCTCAACGGCTGCGACGTCAGCGCCTGACGCGACAACATGTGGCTGTACTGCGCCTGCCCTCCTGGACGGACCAGAAACATCACAAGATACCGTGCAACCTCCAGCGCCACCTTATGACCGTGATCCTCTTCCACCAACGAGATCGCCAAATCGATACCCGCAGAGATTCCCGCAGTGGTGTAAAAAGGGCCGTCACACATATAAATCGGGTCCCGCTTTACGATGACCTTAGGAAACTCGCGCGCAAGCCGATCGCAAGAGAACCAATGCGTCACCACCTCTCTCCCATCCAGAAGCCCCGCTGCAGCCAGTTGAAACGCACCCGTACAGATTGCGGCCACTCGTCGTGAACGGCTCGCCGCCTCTGCGAGCCACGCAAGGTACGCCTTGTCGTAAACTCCACTCTCCGCTCCCGGACCTCCCGCCACCACCAACGTGTCGATGGTTCCCTTGATCGTCTTCAGAGGAACGGCATTCGTGAACGCCACACCGCAGTTGGTTTCAAGCGAACCGCTGCGGTCCCACGAACCCACCACCACCTCGTAGCCTTTAACGTTCGCAAACACCTCCAGCGGGCCAGCCACATCCAGCATCTGCACGGGAGGACGACCGGTAATGACGACCTTGCGCATGGAAAAAGCCTACAAGATCAGGCCTCTCGATGTACTGATTTTTGGCATCCGGCGTCGTGGCGCGCCCTCCCACATCACACTACCTTCGATTCAGGCTATGCGGCGCGCCAGCAATATCAACCGCATTGAAAGGATTTCAACATGGCAAACGAAACATCGAAATCCACTCTCCTCGAGCTCGCCACACGGGGGTAAGATGACACGGAAAGCCGAATCAACGTGGAGGCGAATATGAACCTCAGGAAAATCGGCACGACTGCGCTGTGTTGTTGTGCAATCTTTGCGGTCTCGATTCCCATCGTCGCCCAAACGATGGCCAAGTCAGCTGTCGCGGAAAAGATCCGCCGGGTGGAAGACGGCGTGGACGAGTTCAGGAAATATTTGGAACGTCGCGGTGACAACGCAAGAGATACAGCCTCAACAGCCCAACAGAGCGGCCGTACGTCAAGCCGCCGAGGTACGGCAAACAATACCCAAGCAAGAACGGCCACTGCTCAAGCGGGCAAGGACGAGTTGGACGATGCCCTTGGCGATCTGAACAGTTCCACCAACAGGCTAAGACGAAAGTTCGACGCCACCGAGAAATGGATCGAAACGAAGTCTCAGGTCGAACGTGTGGTCGACGACGGTCGCAGGATCAACCAGGTTGTCGCCAGAGGAAAGTACGGCAGTGACGTGGCTAAACTGTGGGCAACCCTTCGGAACAACATCAACGATCTGGCACGTGCATATAACGTGACACCGTTAGGCGCGTGAGGTTGGTTCCGATTAGGGTGTCCCTGCGTTGGAACCGCTCGATATGAGCCGGGGTGCGGGTCACATCGCGTTTCTGAGACATGGGGCATGCGGGGAAGCGTGAACCGCTTGCCCGCACCGCAAAACTCACCCGCGTATGATGATCCAATCCCAAGCACCGAGACCCAGCCCATGCCCCGCAAGCTCCTCCTCACCCTTCTCCTCGCCGTAACCTCATTCGCCCCCGCCCAGACCAAAGCCCCCGCCTACACCTCCGCCGAACAGGCCATCGTCGACCAGATCAAGACCCTCCGCGCCACCCCTGACAACGAACGTGGCGCCAAGACCACCAGCATCGCGACGCAGATCAACGCGCTGCCAGCCGACAGCCCGAACAAACTTCGCCTGGCCGGCGGTCTCGCCAACCTTTCTACCGAAGGCGACTTCGGCCACGCCACCCTGCAGGCCGTAGCCGATACTCTTACGCAGGCCCTCATCCAAACTCCACCCTCACCCGGCAAAGACGGAGGACCCGCCGCTGTCTACACCGAGCTCGCCCGCCTGGTCCGCTACGAGCATGTCACCACCACTATGTCCAGCCCGCAGTACACCCAGGCTACAGCGGCGCTCGTAGCAACAGAAGCCGCCATCCAAAAGGCCGACTTCACTCTCAAAGACCTGCAGGGCAGGACCTGGACCCTCTCTGAGCTTCGCGGCAAAGTTGTCCTCGTTAACTTCTGGGCCACATGGTGCCCGCCCTGCCGCAAGGAGATGCCCGACCTCGACGCCCTCTCCCAGCGCTTTGCCTCCCAGGGCCTCGTCGTGCTCTCCATCTCCGACGAAAACCCCGCCACCGTCACGAAGTATCTTCTGCAACACACCTTCGACTACCCCATCCTCATTGATACCGAGCGCAAGGTTGGCGACGCCTTCCACATCGAGGGCATCCCCCAGAGCTTCGTATTCAACCGCCAGGGCAAGCTGGTCGCCCAGTCCATCGACATGCGAACTCAGAACCAGTTCCTGCAGATGCTCGCCGCCGCAGATCTGAAGTAGTCACGAACTTCAAACTCTGGCCCGCGCCAACTTCTCTTTGCCCGGAACATCCAGCCGGCTCGATATCGTCTGATCTATCGATGGCTTGTGTCGCTCCGAGCCTCGACCCGCTATCTTGCGCAGATGATGGTGGCCTGCGTACAACATTCGGATTGAGGTGAGGGTCTGGAAGAATCCGAAGGCCAGCAGGTATCCATAGATAAACAGGCAGATCGTCCGTGATTCCATGATGTCGACATACTGGAACCTCAGCACGAGGTACGCGCAACCGAAGCAGAACGCGACTGCGGCTGCTCCATAGTTCCACACCGTCTTTGCGTGGCTGTGTGTCTGGTGCGCAACTACGATCTCGGCAACGCCCGTACATAATGCCTGGACAGCCGCCAGCAGCAGGAACCACTCCAGCCTCACCTGTTCATAGACCACGGTGAAGATCAGCATCCCAACTGTAATTCCCACTAGCCCCTGAAGGCGTAGAGCCAGTGTTGCAGGTTTCGATCGTGTCATCAGGCTCGACAGGAGGACGAACGAGCTATCGATCACTCCATAGGCGGCCAGTGCCAGCACGGAAAAAGCGACGGCCATCGGAAGCAGTAACAGGCTTCCAGCCATATCGGGAATGAACCAGATCGCGCTTCCCACGAACAGCGCGACAACTCCACGCGATAGAGTCGTGTACCAGAATTGAATTTGCCTGTGCATAAGCTCCACCTTTCGTGTCCTTACCGTCGCACCTGTCAGGCGGGTCGGCGGTGATCGTGGCGTCTCCGCCCTGTGATGCCCGTCACAAACCGAGGTGACGGCACTGACAGAAGAACTCTCGCCGGAGGTCTAAGGTCGGCTCATATAGAGCGAGGAGACGCACATGCCAGCCATCGATAACCAAATAGCCCTGAGTCTCGACAAGATCGTCGTCGCTACTGACTTCACCCCGGAATCGGAGAAAGCCCTCGCCTACGCAAGTGCGCTCGCGCTACAGTACGCGTCCCGGATCACACTGGCGCACGTCATTGACCTCTCCGTCGCAACCCCATATCCAGACACTGTGGTCGGACTTCCACTCGACGAACTCCATCGCGGTAGCGCCGAGAGCATGGAGCGCAGCCTCGACAATCTAGGCAGCGAAGGCATCACCGCTCAAGGCAAAATCCTCGAAGCCCGGGATCCCGCCAGTGCCGTCGTCGATCTTTCCGTCGATGCGGACCTCCTCGTCGTCGGAACCCACAACCGCCACGGACTTGCCAAGCTCATCCTCGGCTCCTGCTCCGAAGGAATCCTCCGCAGCGCTCATTGCCCCGTTATGATCATCGGCCCCAACGTCAGCCCCGAGCCACTCGATATGGCGTTCCGATCCATCGTGTTCGCCACCGATCTCCAGCACGACGCCGCCGAAAAGGCCGCCATCGCCCTTTCATTCGCAAAGGACAGCATCGCCAATATTCACATCTGTCACGTCATTGAAAACCCCGTCGAGTCCTTCGCCGACGCCTTCCGCCAGCACGCGCACGCCGAGTGCGCTCTCTCGAAACTGCTCCCAGATGCCAGTTGCATCTGGCACGCCCCAAAACCATCCGTCCTCTTCGGCGACGTGGACCAGGAGATCATCAAAGCCGCAAAGGCCGCCGAAGCTGACCTCATTGTTCTCGGAGCACGTCGAGGAGTGAGCTGGCTCAACCGCTTCTGGGACAGTGTTGTGGAACAAATTGTGGCTCAGGCTAAGTGTCCTGTGCTCACCATTTGCACCAACTAGATGTCAAGGGAGGTACTGATCTTATTCCTTAGGTGTTAGATCGGGGTTGATAATAGGCACTCACAGAACACCGGAGCTGCCAGTGCCCCTTCAGCGACAACAACGTCGATCGTCCGACTGCTCCAACTGCGAGTATCGCTCGCAGCGCATGTTCTGCAATTTATCGCCAGACGAACTCAAACACTTCGACGCGATTGGGGTGCAATGGAGTGTGCCGAAAGGCGCCATTCTGTTCCAGGAAGGTGACTCCAGCAACAGTGTCGCCATCATCTGCAGCGGGCAGGTGAAGCTCTCCTGTTCATCACCGGAGGGCAAGACCCTCATCGTCAAAATCGCCGGACCTGGCGACGTGCTTGGACTCGGAGCCGCAATCGCCGGAACTCCCTACGAAGTCTCCGCCGAGACCATCGAGCAGACTGTCATCAAAAACATTCGAAAAGACGACTTCATCGCCTTTCTCGAGCGCCACGGCGAGGCCAGCCTGCATGCCGCCCAATCCCTCGGCGAGGAATACAGATCGGCAGTCAACGATGCCAAGCGCCTCGCACTCTCTCCCTCCGCAGCTCAGCGCCTCTCCTCCGTCCTTCTCGATTGGGGTCGCAGTGCATCATGCGGTAAGCCGGAGATGCGCTTCACCATGTCCCTCACCCATGAGGAACTCGCGAACATGGCCGGAACCTCCCGCGAGACCGTCACCCGGATCATCAGCCGCCTGAAAAAAGAAAAGCTCATCGACGTGAAGGGCTCCTCCTTCACCATCCTCGCTCCGGAAAAGCTGGAACACGTCTCCTGAGTCAGGCCGCAGCAACCCCAGCCACCCACAAATTTCTCCGAGCGCAATCCCGCCTCGTCCGTCTGTCCATGTAGAAGGAACAACATGACGTCGATTGAGGGATTAAGCTTGCCGTTGTCTTTTACCGAGGGCGCAAAGGCCGAGATCGATCTCGCCGCCCTCGTCGAGACACATGCGCGCCTCCTCTTCCGCGTCGCACACTCCGTCCTTCGCAGCTCCTCCGAGGCCGAGGACGTCGTCCAGGACGCCTTCGTTCGCGTCCTCGAACACCGCAATCGCCTCAACGACGTTCGTGACATGCGTGTCTGGCTCACCCGTATCGCATGGAACCTCGCCATCGACCGCCGCCGCCGCATACGCCCCGAGCAGTTCGACGAGCGTTTCGCCGACGACCTCGCCGCCAGCAGCGCCACACCGCACGAAGCCCTTCACGAGGCCCAAAGCATTCGTCGCGTCCTGCGCGAGATGGAGCGCCTGCCCCGCGCCGAACACCACATCCTCCTGCTCTCTGCCCTCGAAGACCTCAACACCGCCGAGATCGCCACCGTCCTTGGCAAGACCGAATCCGCAGTTCGAGCACTACTCTTCCGCGCACGCACACGCCTCCGCGAGAGGCTTGAGAAAGGAGGCGCCTAGATGAATAACTCCGACTCCAACGACTCCGTCGAGCGTGTACTCGCTGGCCTGCGAGACATCGAAGCCCCCACAGGCATGGACCGCCGCATCCTCGCCGCCATGCATCAACGCGCAGCAGCCAACAACAACTCGGCCCGCTCCTCCATCACCTCGCCGCTGCTATGGCTCGCCGCAACTGCCGCCGTCATCGTCGCCGTCACTCTATGGTGGCGCACCCCCTCACACCCAACTCCCAACCTCGCCATTCATGGGCAAACTACAACCCTCAGCACCGCGCAAAAAGCCGTTGCCCCATCCGTGGCGCGAAACGAAACCAGAGGGACAATCTGTCAAAGCAGCAAAGCCGGGTGCCCCATCTATGAAGCGAAGAGGAATGAATGGGATCATTCGAGCGAAGCTCGAACCGCAGCCCAGGAACTAGCGCCCCATACCACGCCACTTCCCGACACCGTCGCCGCGAGCCATCCCGCGCCACCTTTGCCGCTCACCCAACAGGAACAGCAACTCCTCCGCATCGTCCACAAAGGCGACCCCATCGAACTTGCCTCTCTCAACAATGACTTCCGCGACCGCCAACCCCTTCGCGACGCCGAGGACTTCCATCGCTTCTTCAAACCTCCTGCCCCCCCGCAACCCACCGAAACCTCAATCGATCACCGGCGACCAGCCCGCGCCACAGAACGAGCCGGACGCCGAAGCACAGCCCGCACCTGAGTCCGCGCCCAACGACATTCCTCAGCAATAAATAACGGAGCCCACATGAAGTTCATGGAACGCAACGCTTCTCATCGCCGCAACTCTCTCTGCAGGCTCTCCTTTAGTCCTTGCACGCATCTGCTCAGACAGCCGGACCCGCCCCCTCCCAGTCGCCCCCGCAGGTGCAGCCCGTCGCGCCAACGACCCCGCCTGCCTGCCGATCGCAACCCATCGGAGCCACGCACACATTCTTTCTCGCTCCAACACCACGGAGATGAACGAGGGCAACGAAATCCTCGACTGCCCTGCGCAACATGCTCGACCCCGAGATCAGGATCATGCTGGTCCCCAGCAGGAACGCCATCCTCATCCGCACCAACTCGCCCGAACAGCTCGAATTCGCACAGAAGATCATCAGCGACCTTGACCGCCCCCGCCACACCTATCGCCTCACCTACACCATCACCGAACGCGACGGCAGTAAAACCATCGGAGTCCAGCACTACAATCTCGTCGCCGTCCCCGGACAGCGCACCCTCCTCAAGGAAGGCAGCCGTGTCCCCGTCGTCACCGCCAACTACAACGCAACCAGCACAACCGGCCCCAAGGCCGACTTCACCTACCTCGACGTCGGCCTCAACTTCGAAGCCACGCTAGACGAGTCCTCCACCGGCATGCGCCTGCGAACCAAGGTTGAACAGTCCAGCATCGCCGAGCAGCCCTCAGGCGCCAGCCTCCAGGACCCCGTCATCCGCCAGACCCTCATCGAAGGCTCTCGATCCTCACCCTCTCCAAGCCCCTCACCCTCGGCTCCATCGACATCCCGGGCAGCACCCGCCACCTCGACATCGAAGTCGCCGCCGAAGCCGTCAAGTAGCCGCAACAATCGATGCCCCCATTCATGGCGCGAGGCGACATGGGTGGGGTCCGACCCTACCGAGTCCGGCCCCGCTCCTTATCTCCATCCAGATACTTCGTCAGCCGCTCCACAATATCCGGCCGCTTCGCCCAAAGGTTATAGACCTCACCGGGATCATCCTTCAGGTTATAGAGCTGTCCCTGCACTCCACCCTCTACCGGCTTCACCGTTCGCGGCTCTGAAAACCCGCCGCTCCCTAACCCAAGCTCCAGCTTCCAGTCGCCCTCGCGAATCGTAAACATCCCATCGATCGAGTGATCGATGATCGTCTTCCTTACCGGAGCATGTTTCTGTCCCAGCCATACCGGCAGCAGATCGAAGCTGTCCTCCGCCGCATCATCTGGCAGCTTCACCCGCAACACATCAGCCAGCGTCGCCATCAAGTCCGTCAGCGACCCCGTCTCATCGCTCACCGCATTCGCCGGAACATGCCCCGGCCACCGCACCATAAACGGGATCCTGTGTCCCGCTTCCCACACATCGGCCTTCTCCCCGCGCCAGTTCGCGTTCGCGCGGTGCGGATACTTTTCAATGTCCTCCGGCTTCCAGTCCGCGCCGTTATCGCTCGTCACCACCACAATCGTGTTGTCGTTCAGCCCCGATGTTTTCAGCGCATCCAGCACGCGCCCAATCATCGTGTCGACTTCAGCGACGTAATCCCCATAGTCTCCCGCGCCCGACTTTCCCTTGAACTCCGGTAGATGGAACCCACGGTGTATGCGGCGAAGGCATCGCGAAGTACAAGAAGAACGGCTGCCCCGGCGTCTTCGCCCTCTCATGAATCACATCGATCGCTTTGTTCGTCAGCGTAGGAAGCACCTGCGGCATCTCAAAACTCTTCGCTCGCATACCCGCGCGCCAGAATACGCCACGAGGCTCCTTGCTCCCCGGATCATTAACCGTCGCCGCCTCCACCACATGGTCATTCTCAAAGTACACATACGGAGCCATGTCCAGCGAAGCCGGAATCCCGAAGTAGTAGTCGAACCCGTGGTCCATTGGCCCAGGCCTCAGCGCCTTCGCAAAGTCCGTCGTCGCATCGTTTCCCAAACCCAGATGCCACTTGCCTACACCAGCCGTGTAATAACCCTCCTGCTTGAGCATCCCCGGCACCGTAAGCCGACCTTCTTCAATCAAATTCGGCGAGTCGCCATTCAGCACGCCCTTCTTCAGCCGCGACCGCCACGCATACCTTCCTGTCAGAATGCTGTACCTGCTCGGTGTGCACACCGCCGACGAAGCATGCATGTCCGTAAACCGCATCCCCTCCCGCGCGAATCCATTCGCCACAGGCGTCGGTATCGCCGAGTGTGCGTTATAAACATCCAAATCACCCCACCCAAGATCGTCAGCAAGGATGTAAACCACGCTCGGCTTCTTCGCCCCACCCTGGGCCGCCGCAGAGATCCCCACAGGAAAACAGCAACACCGCCACCAGCAACGCAGCCAGGCCATCCCGGCCCATCGAGATTCGCAACAAATTCACCCCCGCTCGGCACCCGTTCCTGTCGAGGCGTAAATTTTACCCATGCAAAGAATGCATGGGGGGTAGAAGACGCACACCGCCACCTAGTGCGTCATCGCATACAGCACATAGTTCACGCCGATCTGTGTCCCCATCACCGAAAACCTCGCCGGATACCGCGGATCGTCCAGAAATTCCCACGAATCCCCCAGGTCCGAGTTCAGCGATAACGCCACCATAATCCTTCCCTTGTCGTCGTAGATCCCCTTCCAGTGCGCGACGTATCCGTCCTTTTTGTGCCCGGTCCGCAGATGATCCGCTCCCGGAATCTGAAATCGGCTGTCCAGATTGAAGAACGTATGAAAGATCGGATCGTCATTGGGAATATCCACCAGCTCGCGCTCCGGAAAGACCATCTTCATCGTCTTCTCGAAGTAAGCCTGCTCCTCCGTGCCATGGCAATCGTCCGCCATAAAGAATCCTCCGCGCAGCAGATAGTCGCGCAGCTTCTTCGCCTGCTTCTCCGTCAGCCCCCACTCGCCCACCTGCACCGCATAGATGAACGGCCAGTTATAAATCTCGTCTCCATCATCTGGATTCACCGCCTGCTCCACCGACCTTGCATCCACCCGCGTCAGCCGCCGCACCGCATTCGCAAGAGCACGATCCGCCCGCGGATAGTCCTGCGTCCACAGCGAAAGCCCTTCCTGCCAAGGCCCGGTAAACCTTCCTGTAGCTTGATATCCATCAAGCGGGCCGCCGGGAAACATCAACCGCGCAAAGGTCCACTCAGCCGGCTTCTTCCAATCAGGAGGCAGCGGCATGTGCTCGCCATACTCCACCGACGGATACTCGCGAAACGCCTCCTGCGCAGCAACCGCACCCAGCAGCGCCGTCGGAATTCCGATCATCACCGCCGTTCGCCAGAGAAGCCTCAAATAGCACCCCGTTCTCTATAGACGCGAAAAGCCCACCATCCGCTACTGCCGCAAGCACTCAGGATGATCCCCATCCACTTGAACTGGGAATGTGAGAGCGAGCCTACCGGATTCTGTCAGTCAGAACATACTCCCAAGCGCTCCTGTATAGTTGTCCCCTACCCAAACGGCCCCTGTACTCCTCCTGGTTCAATTGCCAGCGTTTCGAAATGCGCTTTACGAACGGAGAAGATCATGCCCCACGTCAACCTCTATAAAATTGCGCGGTCCGCCGCTTTGTCGATCCTCACCCTCACATTGTTCAGCACAACAGTCGTCGCCCAGGATGTAAAGGCCGAAGGTCTGATCCTGCAAAGGAACGGCGACACCATGATCCTGCAGACCTCGGATTCCCCAAAACTCGTAGTCCTGTTGAGCGATGACACCGATGTGGCCCAGGTGCAGGGAATGCTCAAAGCCCGGAAGAAGGAGATGTCGATGGCGGCTCTCATTCCGGGACTGCCTGTAAAGGTAGAAGGCACATACAACGATCAAAACCAGCTCGTAGCCAAGTCGGTGCGATTCAAGGGCAATGACCTGGAGCAGGCCCAGGCCATTGAAGCCGGAATGCACGAAACGAAGGCACAGACCGCGCAAAATCAGGCACAGACTGCGCAGAATCAGGAAGAGATCGCGAAACAACAAGCTGCCTTAAAACAGCAGCAGGCTCAGTTAACTGAGCAACAGGCGGCCATTGCCGCTAATGTCGCGCGTTTTGGGCAACTGGACGACTACTACATCATGGACGAGCTAACGGTTCTTTTCGGAAACGGCAAGATCGAAGTCGATCCTAAATACAATCCCCAGTTGATGGCGCTGGTTGAGAAAGCCAAGCCAATCCAGGGCTACATGATCGAAGTGAAGGGCTATGCCTCCGCGGTTGGCAGCGCTACCTTGAACCAGAGACTTAGTGAAGACAGGGCCAACAATGTGACGAATATCCTGCTCCAGCAGGGAAAAGTCCCGCTCACCAGAATGCTGGCGCCGGGCGCGATGGGAGAGAGCGAACAAGTCGGTAGCGACGAGACTAAGGAAGGACAGGCGGAGAACCGTCGCGTAGTGGTACGTGTTCTGCAAAATAAAGCCGTCGCCGGAAGCATTGCTACAAAATAATCCCGCGAATGGGACTGTGTGAAGCCCTCCCCACCAAAGCACCAGCACGCCCTGAAGCAGAGAATAATTACGCTCCCTGACCAGAGCCCGAGCATCCAAAGCTATGGTCTGGGACCATCTCTCGCCGCTGTCGGTTGAGAAGATGTAGAAGATAATTTCTGCTATGGCAACGACGGCGTACACAATTCGACCCCAGCTTATCGAACGTCGCGCTCGTCTCGAGGCCGCTTCTGGTTCAGTCTCCGACGACTACCTCAACCAGCTCCTCGCAGAGGTCGATACCGCACTCGCAAAGATCGACATCGGACGCTATGGTCTCTGCGAGACCTGCGACGATCCCATCGAAAAAGATCGCCTTGAGCTCAATCCTCTCTGCCGCTTCTGTCTCGATCACCTCGACGAGAAGGAACGGGCGCACCATCAGCAAGACCTCGACATGGCAACGCAGATTCAATTCCAGCTGCTGCCAAAAAACCTCACCATCGAACGATGGGAGACGCAGTATCGCTACGAGCCTGTAGGCGCCGTGGGGGGAGACTACTGCGAAGTGAGCCTTCTCGGCGACCCCGCCAGCCGTAACCAGTCTCTCTTCTTCGCAGTCGGCGACGTCGCCGGCAAGGGAGTCGCCGCATCCCTGCTGATGATGCACCTCAGCGCCATCTTTCGCAGCCTGTTGTCGATGGACCTGTCACTCGCCGAGATCGTCTCACGGGCAAACCGCCTCTTTTGCGAGAGCACCGGCCCCGCGCACTATGCCACCCTCGTATGCGGCCGAACCACCCCGGACGGACTCGAGATCTGCAACGCAGGACACTGCCCCCCGCTCCTTCTTCTTCATCACGGTACCGAACGTTTGGATTCAAATGGCCTGCCGCTCGGCCTCTTCTCCGGAGCGCAGTACACCGTAACGCAACACGCTCCCCGCGATGGGGAGTGCCTCGTCCTCTACTCCGACGGCATCACCGAAGCCAGCAATCCATCGGGCGATGACTACCAGCACGACCGCTTGATCCAATCCCTCAGAGCTCGCTTCGATCACGGAGCACATGCCATGTGCGACGCCGTCCTCCACGACCTCGGCCACTTCCGCGGCGCCACTCCAGCCGCTGACGATGTAACACTCCTCGTCGTGCGCCGCCGTTAAAGATACCGACTAGTGCCTGCCAATCAGGCCCTTGTATTCGGGATTCTTCGCAAGAAAGTTCGCAGCGAGCGGACAAATCACATCCACCTTTAATGAATTCGCCTTCGCATACTCGAACGCTGTCTGTGCAAGTTCTGAAGCAACGCCCTTCCCACGCATCGCCGGAGGAACCTCGGTGTGCCAGAGCGTCATCCATCCATGTCCGTCCGTCTCAAATTCGAGATAAGCGACCTGCCCGCCCTCTTCAATCTCGAACCTGCTCTTCGTCACCTGCGATCGCTGTTTTTCCATCTCGACTCCCAACCTATAGAAATATCAAGAAACCGATTGGACAGTCGCTGCATCTGTGTCGAGTCGGCAATGAATCCACGCTTCGTCAACGCAGCAATCCGCGCAGAAGCGCCTCTCACTTGCCGAACAACTAAAGAAGACTAAGCAAAACATCATGCAGACGGGACAATAAAACTAAAGATGATCATCGACCGGCGGCGATTCCTTCAGCTTGGCTCCAGTTCGGCAGCAATCAGCCTGATTCCTTCAACCTTCGCAGAGACCACGCAGCATCCGCCGATCATTGACGTACATCTTCACGCCTATCCGCTCGACGCGCCTATCCCAGCCGCAGTCAATCCAGCTACCGGCAAGGCAGTCCATCTCAAAGATGGAGCCGCTCACAGGGCAGCTTGTCTCGCGGAGATGAAACGCCTCAACATCGTCAAAGCTGTCGTCAGCGGAGGAGACGGCGATCGCCTCGCTGCCGCCATGGCCTGGTACGAAGCGGATCCCAGCCGGATCATCCCCGGTGCAGGCATACGCGGCTCAGAAGATACTCCACTACCCGACATCAACGTGCTTCGCAGCGCCTTCACCGACAAACGCATGCTGGTCTTGGGCGAGGTAACGACGCAATACGCCGGCCTCACCCTCGACGATCCAAAATACGCTCCGTATCTCGCGCTTGCGGAAGAACTGGATATCCCCGTCGCTCTGCACACGGGAACAATGCCGCCCGGCATGTCGTTCGATCCATGCTGCCGCACCGCTCGCGCACGCCTCGGAAACCCCGGCCTTGTGGAAGAGGCCCTCAATCGCTACCCAAAACTTCGACTGAATCTCATGCACGCCGGCTGGCCCTATCTCGACGACACGCTCTCGATCCTCTTCCACTACCCGCAGGTCAACGCCGACCTGGGTGCGGTCGACTGGCTGCTTCCGCGAGCAGAGTTCCACAACTATCTTCACTCCCTCATGCGAGCGGGCTTCGGCAAGCGTCTGATGTTCGGCACCGACCAGATGTACTGGCCCGAAGGAATCGCCATGGCCGTAGATGCGGTGAACTCCGCGCCATTCCTCACTCATCAGGAGAAGCGAGACATCTTTTACTCAAACGCAGCGCGCTTCTACAAATTGGGTTAAGGGAAATCACTTCACGCAAAGCTCAGCCTCGTTGCCCCCGGTTCAATTCTTCCTGGCGCAGCGCTTGTCGAAGTTCTTCATAATCGTCGCTAAGTCCACCTGATCTGTCTTGCCATCGTGGTTGAAGTCGTACCAGCTCGATGTGTTCACTGAACCGTCCGTCTGCTTAACGCCGTTTGTGCTGAAGTAGAACCAGTTCGCCACATCCTCCAGATTCACCTTCTTGTCTTCGTTTCCGTCGCCCAGGCAAGACGGCTCAGACGTCAGGGTCTCATGCATCGACGCTGTCAGCTGCGCGTAGATCTTCTTCTGCTCCGCCGAAAGTCCGTTTGGGCAGGCCGTCCCTTCGCATAGCGCGGTGCCGTCCTTATCGATCAGCGGAATCGGCACACTTTCGTCTACCTTGTAGAACTCGTTCACGGTATACGCGCTATCCTGGGCCGCCGACGAACCACAATACTGCAGCGACTTTCTCACCAACTTGAAGTTGTCATCTCTCACAGCCTGCTGATCGATCGGCAAAATCTGCATCTTCGTTGCATCGTTGTCGTACAGTGCCCGCCGCACATCGCAGCACGATTGATAATGCTCGTTCGGATCATCCGGAGTATCGCCATACCACTTGCCGCCCTCATAGTGGCAAAGTCCCGGGCCGGTTACCAACTGTATGCACGTGGGGGTATCTGTCAACGCGATGACGCAGGGACCAGGAACGGTGGGATGAATATTGTTGGCCGTCTGTGTGAAGTTCGTCTTGCGAATGCTCGGCTGATTCCGGTTTGTCAGGTAGGCCAGCATCGGCTGCGAATCGAGAACATGCGACGAAGGTACAAGCTTGTGCACGTCTGCACCGGCGATCTCGCCGAACAGCTGGAAGAGGTCGGCGATGCTGATCATGCTCTTCACCTCGCGGTCGGGAGAATCGACCAGCGGCCCCGCAACGATCAGCGGAACCCACACGCCCGTCTGATAGACATATCCCTTCGCCCGATTCAGATCGAACGGCTCTTTTACGCCCGGAGCATAGGTGCCGTTGTCTCCGATGATGATGACCATCGTATTCGTCTCTTCCGGACGATAGTCGATGGTTCCATTGCCCAGCCGCCGCGCAAGGCCGGCCGAGACCATAAGGTTGCCGATCTCCGTATCCATCGCCTCGATCATCTGGTTGCTGAGGATGCGAGTCTGGACGATGTTCTCGCGATCGTTTCCTGTGCACCTCAGGCCCGCGGTATCCGCTGTTGCCCCAGGCAATAGATGCTCCGGCGCCTGCTGATACGGCGTATGCGCATTCGAATAGCTCACGGTCGTCATCCACGAGCTCTTCTTCGCATTCTGCTGCTTGATCCAGTCCACAGCAGAGCTCGTCGTGGCGTCAGACACATAACCGCGCGCGCTCGGCGCAGTAAATGGGTACTGCACAACCGTTCCGTCCTGCTTATTGATCACACGGCCCCACACGTAGTAGCCATTAGCATTCGCAAAGCCCAGGTTCAGCTTTTTGGCAGCGGCACAGCTCTGGTCCTTCACAAAGATGCCGCCCTGCTGCACGCAGGAGAATCCCGGATTCTGCATGCTCGCGCTCTTCGTGAGCTGCGTACACGATTTGTCCGGCTGAACGCACGCCCCCTGATCGGCCCCGTTCCTCGGATTGTTCGCCCTGTTCGGGATAAACCCGCACGAATAGATCGGCTCCGTGTTCGCCGGCGTAGTGTACTGATTTCCAATCGTTGTATCGATCGGATGCATCGCCCCTTCAAGGAATCCGTCGAAGTAGTCCCATCCCAGCACATGCGGAGTCCCATAGGTGAACTCATTGTTGTCCGGCCCGGCCAGGTGAAACTTACCGAACATCGCGCTCTTGTAGCTCTTCGTGCGAAGGATTTGCGGTGTGGTGACTTCAAAGGGTGACACCTGCGAGTTCGCAAGGTCGTTATTGAGGATTGCGCTGTTTATGTTTGTGCGCAGAGGGTAGCGACCTTCGAAGTAGATCGCGCGGCTGGGCGAGCACTCCGGCATGGACCACACGTTTCTGAAGCGCACACCTGCGCGCGCAATCGCATCGATGTTTGGCGTTGACGGCGCAGTTCCACCGCCATAGCCGAAGATTCGCATCTGGTCGATCCCGACATCGTCCATGATGATGAACAGAATGTTCGGACGCTGCTTGCCGCCGCTCCCTTGCACAGCTGAGTTGTAAGACGGTTCTGTGGCCAATGAGCTGCTGATCTGCGCGTGCCCGAAGACGACCAGTGAAAGACAGAAAGAGACGACAGCCCAGCGAAGCAGACGGCGCATGTTTGCGACTCCAGTGTGATCAATTTTGGGGAGATTGGCCCGTTACTGCGATGCTCGCGTTACATGCGCACTAGTCTGCCATCGGTGTATGCATTTGTCGAACGAAAGCAGCGCCTTCGCGCATTAAACCTACGTTGCAATATGCAGAAGATTGCGATCTCCGATTCGAAAATAAATGTGATTACGTTCGCCAATTGATTCCAGAACACAGCCGATGTTCCTGAAGACAGGATCTCTCCGGTTAATCGGCCGTCCGCAGTCCACTTGACATCCAAGTGAAGTCGTCGCAGGATTGAGATCAAGTGGTTCACTTGACCATCTAGTAAAGACATCTTGGCGATAGAGGAGCATGATGGCCGGACCGGAGAAGGCGGTAAAAGTGGGCAGCGAGGGAATGCAGCTGCTGCAGGGAACGCTGGACATGATTGTGCTGCGGACGCTGGTGGCGATGGGGCCGCAACATGCCTACCAGATTGCTACGCGGCTGGAGCAGGTGTCGGAGAAGCTGCTGAATCTGAACCAGGGAACGCTGTATCCGGCGCTGGTGCGACTGGAGCAGTATGGGTGGATCGCAGGTGAATGGGGCCGAACCGAGAACAACCGAGAGGCGAAGTTCTATGCAATTACGAAGGCGGGCGTAAAGGCGCTTGGTGAAGAGACGGCCCGGTGGCGGCAGATGATGGGCCTGGTGGAACGGCTGCTCAACGAGGAATTCCAGGCATGAAGAGCATACGGCGGATGACGCGACAGGTGCGGGCGATGTTTAGCGGCGAGCGTGCCGATGCGGAGATGGAGCGTGAGCTCGCCGCGCACCTCGTGCTGCTGGAAGACGAGATGATGCGCAAAGGCGCAACTCCGGACGAGGCACGGCGGCTGGCGCGGATCAAGCTGGGCGGAGTGGAGCAGGTGCGGATCATGCATCGGGAAGAGAGGGGACTTCCCTTCGTGGAGTCGCTGGCAGCGGATGTGCGTTTTGGATGGCGTCAGCTGATGAAGCGCAAGGTGACAACGGCGGCGGCGGTGCTCTCGCTGGCGCTGGGGATTGGGAGCTGCGTGGCTGCCTTCCGGTTGATTGATGCGCTATTGCTGCGACCTCTGCCGATCACTCATGCGGAGAGGCTGTATAAGCTTGCGCGGACGTTCACTGGTCCGCATGACTTGCCGATGCGATCGGACGGATGGGCCTATCCGTCTTTTGTGTTAATGCGCGATGCGGTGAAGGGGGAAGCGCAGCTGATCGTTGCCGGTTTCACACAGCACGTCGACCTGACGTATGCGAGCGACGAGGAGATGGAGAAGGGCTATGTGCAGTATGTCTCCGGCGACATGTTTGATGATTTCGGATTGCAGCCAGCGATGGGACGGTTGCTGACGCACGCGGATGATGTAACTCCGGGGGCGCACCCATATGCAGTGATCTCGTATGACTACTGGGTGCGGCGGTTTGGGCGCGACCCGAATGCGGTTGGGAAGACATTTCGACTTGGCGAGCAGGTGTTCGAGGTTGTGGGCGTGGGGCCGAAGAGCTTTACGGGCACGGAGCCTGGAATCGTGACGGAGGTCTTCCTGCCAGCAATGATGAACCGGTGGGTCATGCGCAACGATGCAAACTGGTTTCGTATCGTTGCAATGGTGCAGCCGGGGGTGGAGATAGAGCCGTTGCGCGCAAAGCTGGACGCGATCAGTCTGCACTTCGAGACGGAGCGGGCGAAGGGATTTAAAGGACTGTCGGCGTCGCAGATGGCAAATGCCCTGAAGCAGCGAGTGTTGCTGGAGCCTGCGGCTTCTGGTGTGTCGAGCCTGCAGGACGACTATCGCCGTGCGCTGACATGGATGGGGGTGCTGGTGGCGCTGGTGTTGCTGATCGCCTGCGCAAATGTTGCGAACCTGATGACGGCGCAGGCGGCGACACGAGCGCGAGAGCTGGCGCTGCGGGTTTCGATTGGAGCGGGACGCCTGCGATTGGCACAACTGGTAATCGTGGAGAACATGATGCTGGCGCTGCTGTCTGCGACTATAGGCGGCGTGTTTGCGTGGTGGGCTGCGCCCATGGTGGTGCGGATGATCAATCCCGCCAACAATCCTGCCCGGCTGATGCTGCCGGTGGACTGGCGCGTGATGGGTTTTGGATTTTTGCTGACGCTGGTAGTGACGATGCTGTTCGGATTGGCTCCGGCGTTGCGTGCTACGGCGATCCAGCCGGTGAGTGCGTTGAAGGGCGGCGAAGAGCTGCATGCGAAGCGACGGTCGATGCATGTGCTGACTGCGGCGCAGGTGGCGTTCTGTTTTGTAGTGCTGTTTTTTGCGGGACTATTCTTTGCTACATTCCGCAGTTTGACGAGCCAGCCGCTTGGGTTCGATGCAAAAGGCTTGCTGCTGCTGGATACAGTGGTTCCTCATGGAAGACCTCCGACAATGTGGACACAGGTGAGCGAGACGCTGCGTGCGATGCCCGGAGTCAAGGAGGTAGGCATCTCCTCGTGGGGGTTGTTGTCGGCAAACAATTGGAATGGGCCCGTCTCTGTGAATGGCGGCCCGCCCAGTGATGAGTGGGGATACTTTTTGAATATCACTCCGGGATGGTTGGATGTCATGAAGATGCCCCTCCTGGAAGGAAGAGACTTTCAGTCAACGGATGCGTTTCCGGGAGCGATGATCGTAAACCAGACCTTCGTGAAGACGTTCTTACATGGAGAAAACCCGATCGGAAAGATGATTGAGAAGACTGGAGGCGGGGATCAAAAACTTCTCTGCCAGGTGGTGGGTGTCGTGGCGGATGCGCCGTATCAGAACATGCGCGATCCGATTCCGCCGCAGGCATTTGTCCCGTTCCAGAGGGTGGATGCGAAGGGCATCGTGGGCAAGGCGGACAGCGCTACCTTCGTGCTGCGCACTACGGAGCGGAACCCCATGGTGATGGCAGTAGCGATGCGGCGCAAGATTGCGCAGATGGGCATGGGCTTTCGCGTAAGTAATGTTGAGACGCAGCAGGAGCTGATCGACAACCAGACGGTACGGGAGCGACTGCTGGCGATGCTGGGAACCTTCTTTGCCGGGGTTGCACTGTTGCTGGCGGCGGTGGGGCTTTACGGCGTACTGCATTACTCGGTGATGCAGCGAGAACGGGAGATCGGAGTGCGGATTGCGCTCGGCGCGACGGCGAGGAATATTGCGCAGATTGTCAGTGCGCGGGTCTTTGCGATGGTGCTGCTGGGTGCGACTGTAGGGTTGACGCTCGGCCTCGCGTCGGAGCGGTTTGTGGCATCGCTGCTATATGGAGTAAAAGGCACGGAGATGTCGATGATGACATTACCTGCGGTTGTATTGCTGTTGGCCGTGTCTCTCGCAGCAGTTCCGGCGGTGATGCGGGCGATTCGGATCGATCCGGCGGTGATGCTTAGAAGTGAGTAAAAACGGTAAACAAGCCCGAACATGAGACGCGCATCTGCCGGCCGATTTCAACCAGGCCCAGAGAGTCCTCGCGGTCCCTTCGGGCCAGTGCATTCAAGGTCAGTTCATCAGGACCGTCAATGGAGCGGCGCCGACAGATGGCATCGAGTTGATCAGAAAGCGTCTGCCATCGGGGGAGACGGCGTATTGGAACAGTACGATACGCGGTCCGATGATTCGCGTCTGGAAGAGGGCGTGGGGAACGCCTGCCACCGGCTCGTCATGCGAGGTGTCGATTGCTACCGCCATAAGCTTTTTATCCATGCTGATATAGAAGAGTTCTTTTCCATCCGCACGCCAGCGCGCTTGTAGGCCGCCATGATTGGATATCTGGATTCGGCCCTTGGGGCTGGGGAATCGGCCAACATACACTTCAGAGTCCGCGCCCGAGGACCCAAGTTCGGTGAAGGCGATCCATTTCCCATCGGGAGAAAATTGTGCTTCCGCACCCAGGCCGTAGGCTGTCTGCGAATGGTTCCTGAGGTCAAGAACGTCCAGCTCCGGCGCAATACCGTTCTGAAAGTTCATGTAGACGAGAAAACGCCCGTCGGCCGACCAGTCGTTGAGAGCCAGACGATCGGACGTCACCAGTCGCTCCAATTTGCCGGAACCATCAGTAGCCGCAACGTCGATGTACTTGGAAGTTCTGTCATGATTGGCTGCATAAGCCACCCTTTTGCCGTCAGGGGAAAGAACCGGCAAACTATCTTTCCCTCCCTCTGAGACGCGGGTGCTTGTACCTCTGGCGAAATCGTAAATATGGATGTATTGCTTGCCGTTGTGTTCTTCGTCGGAGGAGACTGCGAGCAGAGCGCCATCGCGGGAGAGAGAAGGATCGCGATAGCCGGTTTTGGGTAGTTCTTCCAGTTCTTTGCCGGAACGGTCAAACCATGCGAGCCGGGTGACGCTCTCAGTTGCCGATTGGAAGACGACCACACCGTTGTCCGAAACCGAGAATCCGGTACGGGAAAAGGCCGGGGCCTCTTCCAGTTCCTGTCGCGAGACAGCTTCCGGCTGACCCGTAAGCTGCAGCCGTTTGAGATCGAACGGCTGCGCCATGAGGCTGCGTTCGCTGACGTAGTAGAGGCGCGAGGACGCGAACTGAGTATTGCCGATGATCTCGGAAGAGATCAATTTGCTTTCCTGCGTACTTAGAGACCCGACATAGAGTCCCTGCTTCTGAGCGGGCTTCGAGCTCCCGCGAAGGAAATATAGAAAGTGGTCTCCATCCGGAAGAGCGGACGGCCAAAGTATCGGGGCGTTCGGCGCATTGCCCTTCGTGACGAGCTGCGGTTCACCACCCGAGGCCGATACCTTGAGTATCGAGTTGGAGCCGATGCCGCTGGGCCTATTGCCATCCACCGAGATCAGCGAAGATGATCGTGCCTCGATCGTTCCATGCCCCGCCAGCGCCCCGGGTGCGTCGCACAGGATCTGGACGGCACCGATGCTCGGATCAACGCTCTTCAGCTTGGACGCCTGGAAGAAACCCACCTGACGACTATCCGGTGACCAGAATGGCAACGTGGCGCCTTCGGTACCAGTCAATTGCTGCGCAGCTCCAGCGGCCAGGGACCGGATCCACAAGGCGGTGCCACCATCCTGTGCGACAGCCACGAAGGCGAGCCGCCGGCCGTCAGGCGAGATAGCGAAATTGTGGGGGACGAACGAAGTAGAGGGCGGCGGAAGTAAGGAAAGGCGAAGATGCCGGCTCTCCGCCGACTGTATGCTGCGCCAATGGGCAACTCCGAGCCAGGTCAACAGGGCGATACACAGAGCCGCCACTCCCCACGCAAATCTTTCCTCCCCGACGCGGCGCGGTTCAGACGCCTTTGTGAGGCCCACTTCTCCTGAAATCCCCTTCAGCTCTCTCGACAAATCTCGCGCGCTTTGCACAGGCGTCTCGACAAAATCACCCTCATTCAGACGATTCACTTTCGCAGGATTTGGCGCAAGCTCCAGCACGGCCCCGCCCGCCGCGTACACCGGCGCCACGAAGCGGTATCCCACTCCCGGTAAGGTCTCCACGTAGAGCGGTTGGTTGGCTACATCCCCAAGAGACTGGCGCAACTTATTGACCGCTGCATTCAGGCCGTGTTCGAAGTCACCAGAGGTCGCGCCGGGCCAAAGGCGGTTGCGAAGATCCTCACGCGTTACCAGTTCGCCAGGCCGATTCACCAGCGCATCCAGAACCGTGCAGGGTTGAGAAGCCAATCTGACTCTGAATCCATGTTTGAACAATTCTCCCGAGCCAGGATCAAATTCGAAGGGGCCGAAGGCGAGCTTCGATGGTCGGGAATGTTGGGAGAGCATCTCTCCTCCGGGGTTGTCGATCTTACCACTCGATGATCTCCGCAGTGAACTCCAGTGTTTGCAGTGGTTTTGGCGATGATGCGAATGATATGGAATGGAGACTAGCGGAGTAAGAAGCTCGAGGTTAGGTTGTGTTTGCTGCAAGGACCTAGGAGGTCGCAAATGCAAACGAGCTCAGTTTCAAAGACTTCGATCACCAAATGGATGTGGTCATCTTTGCTCACGTTACGCAGTCTGCTTCTAACTGCCTTCATGGTCGGCGCTTTCGCGACGGCCGGAGCCGCTGACTGGAAAGGTTCCGAGAAGGGTGACAAGGAACCTTGGGTTGGGACGTGGGGCACCGCTCTTCATGCGCCGGACCTAGGCGTCCCCGGGCTTGCGAACATCGGCTTCAGTAATCAGACTCTTCGCCAGATCGTCCATGCCAGTGTCGGAGGCAATAAAGTTCGTGTCAGATTTTCTGCCTTCGGTGCCAATGCCGTGGTCATAGGCTCAGCCCACATTGCCCTTCATGCCGCGGGAGCGATGATTGCGCCGGCTTCAGATCGAACGCTGACCTTCGGCGGTAAGCCTTCCATTACTATCCCGGCTGGCGCGCTGGTCCTGAGCGACCCTGTAGACCTCGATGTGCCGGCCCTAAGCGACCTGGCGGTGAGCATCTTTGTGCCCGGAGATACCGGTCCGGCGGCGTGGCACTTCGAAGCACGCCAGACCCTTTACGTATCCCCTCAGGGAGATTTCACAGCCAGCCTTTCTATGCCTGTAGACGCGACCAGGCCGACGACACAAGCGTGGTTCTGGCTGGCAGGCGTCGACGTATTGGTCTCCAGGAAGACAGGCGGCATTGTGACCTTCGGCGACTCGATCACTGATGGCACACAATCCACGCCGAACGCCAACATGAGATGGCCCGATCAGCTTGCCCGGCGGCTGATGGGTCATAGGGGCGGGCAGAAGATGGGCGTGATCAACAAGGCAATCGCGGGAGGCAGAATCCTTCACGATTCACTCGGCCCCGGCGCTTTGGCCCGCTTCGACCGCGACACTCTGGCCACTACCGGTGTAACTCATGTGATCGTGCAACTGGGAGGGAATGACATCTTTACTATCAATCCAACCGAAAATGTCAGCGTCGATCAGATCATCCAGGGGCATAAGCAACTCATCGAACGCGCACATGCAAAGGGTCTCAAAATTTACGGATGCACCGTGACACCTGTTCAAGGCTTTCTTGTGCCGGGAACTCCTTTCCCCGTCTTTACGCTCGAGAACGAGGCCAAGCGCCAGGCTGTCAACTTGTGGATCCGCACCAGCGGAGAGTACGACGCTGTCATCGATTTCGATCGCGTCCTGCGCGATCCTGATGCTCCGGCGCGGATACTTCCGGCCTACGATAGCGGAGATCATGGGCACCCAACCGACGCTGGGTATAGAGCACTGGCCGATTCAATCGACCTGGGGCTCTTTTCGGACGACGAAAGGCGATGATCCTGAGTGCCGGGTGGGTTCAGACGCCTTTGTGCCCACTCGCATGATTGGGTCCTTCGAGCGAAGCTCGACGCCTTTGCCTCTGAGGTAGGCCCGGGCTAAAGCCCGGGCATAAAAAGCCGCGCCGAAAACCGGGTCCCCAGACAGCTTGCTGTCTGGGGTGGAAAGGCGCTACCGCACTGCCGTAGGCCGGAGTGAAGCCCGAAGGGCGCAACGACCCAAAGCCCGAGGAAGCCAAAAATCTTGTCAAGCCCCGAGCACTCCAAAAACCAACCCACCCCACCCCGCAACCCCAACCACCAAAACAAGATCCGCCCCCCAGACAATCTCTCGCCCGAGTGCCGATTAATTCCATCCAATCCGCTAAAATAGAATCAGTAACAATAAGAAGAAAGCCGGGGCCACTCTCCCGGCTTTATCTGTTTACCAATCAAGACTTGCGAAGGCCGCACGTATTTTCAGGACTTTACGGCTTGAAGTCCGAACCTAAGCTATCTGCAATGAAGACTTTGCCCAAATAATGGGGGGAGGGGTAGGGAAGCATGAGCGAAACTGCACTCGAGGCTGCCGGACCCGTAACCGCCCCCGGTGAGCCAGTCACTCCGGCCTCGAAGAGTCTCTTCCGCGTCCTCGTCGCCATCAGCTTCTGCCACCTGCTCAATGACATGGTGCAGTCGCTGCTGCCCTCGATCTACCCGATCCTCAAGAGCAGCTTCCACCTCGACTTCGCCCACCTCGGCCTCCTCACCCTCACCTACCAGGTCGTGGCCTCGCTCCTGCAACCCATCATCGGCCAGTTCACCGACAAGTACCCGAAGCCCTACGCCCTGGCCACCGGGATGACCTCCACTCTCTGCGGCCTGCTCCTGCTCGCCGTCGCGCCCACCTTCCACTGGCTGCTCGTCGCCTCCTGCCTCATCGGCATCGGCTCCTCCATCTTCCACCCGGAAAGCTCACGCATCGCGCGCATGGCCTCCGGCGGAAAGCACGGCTTCGCCCAGTCCTTCTTCCAGGTCGGCGGAAACACCGGCTCAGCCATCGGCCCGCTGCTCGCCGCCTTCATCGTCCTTCCCCAGGGGCAAAAAGGCATGGCATGGTTCGCCATCCCAGCCATCGCGGGAATCATCATCCTTCTGCGCGTGGGACGCTGGTTCAAAGCCACGCACGCGGTTGCGAAGAAACAGCAGGAACACCACGAGCACGTGCGCCTCTCCCGCGGACGGGTCACCCTCGCCATCACCATCCTCATCGCGCTCATCTTCTCGAAGTACTTCTACCTCGCGAGCCTGACGAGCTACTACACCTTCTATCTCATCCAGCGCTTCCACGTGAGCGTGCAGACCTCGCAGATCATGCTCTTCCTCTTCCTGGGAGCCGTAGCCGCAGGAACCCTCATCGGAGGCTCCGCAGGCGACCGCTACGGACGCAAGCTGGTCATCTGGATCTCCATCCTCGGAGTCCTTCCCTTCACCCTCGTGCTCCCGTACGCGAACCTCGTCTGGACCGGAGTTCTCTCCGTCATCATCGGCTTCGTCATCGCCTCCGCCTTCTCCGCCATCCTCGTCTACGCGCAGGAACTCCTCCCCGGCCGCGTCGGCATGATCTCCGGCCTCTTCTTCGGATTCGCCTTCGGTATGGGAGGCATCGGAGCCGCGGTCCTCGGCAAACTCGCCGACGTCACCAGCATCATCACCGTCTACCACCTCTGCTCTTACCTTCCCGCCATCGGCCTGCTCACCGGCTTCCTGCCGAACATCGACCTCCCAAAAGGTCAGGTCGTCGTGCGCGCCTCCAAGGCCTGAGGAAAACAAAAGAGCGATCCCAAGGGGACCGCTCTTTCACTGCACTTCGAACCGAAAGACTACGCGGCCTTTTTCCGCCGCGTCGACTTCTTCGCGCCGCCCTTTGTCTCTCCAAGGCTGTTGCGTAGAGCATCCATAATATTCACCACCTTGCCGGTCTTCTTCTCTGGCTCAGGAGCAGCCAACGGCTTGCCCTTCCGCTTCGCCTCGACGAGCTTCTTCACCGCCGCAACATAATCATTCTTGTACTTCGACAGATCGAACTTCGACGTGCTGTGTTCGATCAGCTGCTTCGCCAGCGACAGCTCTTCGCCGCCAACAGACGTCTCCTTTGCGTCACCCATCACGCCTTTTGCGCTCCGCAGTTCTTCTTCGTAGCGCAGCGTGTACAACATCAAACCCTTCTGCTTCGCATCCAGCGGAGCACCGATCGCCACCAGGTGTTCGCGGCCGCTGAAAGCGATCTCGCCGATGCCGTAGCTTTCGGTTTGATCGAGTGCCTTGCGCATGATGTTCAGCGCCTTCGCCTGCGCCTCGTCCTTCGGAGCCACGAAGTAGGGCCGCTCGAAGAGGGCAGCGGAGACCTCATCCGCCTTGACGAATTGCTTGATCTGCATCGTGGTCGCGGTTGGAATTGAGAGCGCCTTCAACTCCTCAGGCTCGATCGTGATGTACTTGCCTTTCGCGTACTCGAAGCCCTTCACCACGTCGGCCTTCTCGACCGCACCCTCGTCGCTGACGTTCTTATGATGAACGCGCTTGCCGGTCTCACGGTCGATCTGATGAAACTCAACCGCACGCGCCGTGTTGGTCGCCGGAAAGATCTTCACCGCTATCGTCACCAGCGAAATCTGTATTGAACCTGACCATGTGGGTCTCGCTGCCATTGTTCATCCTCCGTCACTAGGTACGATGCCTGCGGCAGCAACGGCGTCGACCTGGACTAACGCATCCAAGGCCGATTCCGATTGACCACCGGCACGGAAGAGCCGCTGTTCGTCTGCGATTTAGCCTCGGGCCCGCACCAATGGTTCAGGGCGTCGGCTCAGAGACATTCGGCGGAGTATCCTGCTGATCGATCATTGGAACAGCTAACAGATCCTCAAGCGAGTCGCAGGCGACCATCTGCCGCTCGAAGATGCGTCCAAAGTTCCGCGCCATGGAGTTGATTGCGTTCTGCATGGTGGGCTGACGCGTGGGATCTTCGGTGGGCTGGGCTTCGACCTCGAGCGAGGTGACGGTACGGTCAGAGATGCCACAGGGGACGATCAAGTCGAAATCGCGCAAGTCAGTAGTGACGTTGAGCGCGAAGCCATGCGAGGTAACTCCCTGGGAGACGTGGATCCCGAGAGCGGCGATCTTTTTCTCCTGAACATCGCCGTTAGCGATTGTCCAGACACCAGTGCGGCCGGCGATGCGCTGCGCAGGAATTCCGAAGTCATAGCAAACCCTGATGATGACCTCTTCCAGCAGACGCATGAAATCGACCGGACCAAGATGCGGACCCTTTTTGCCGGGCCACTCGCCCCGCAGGTCGACGATTGGGTAGCCGACGAGCTGTCCCGGCCCGTGGTAGGTGACGTCGCCGCCGCGGTTGATCTCGTGCAACTCGACGTTCCGAGCAGCGAGAAGTTCGTCGGAGGCGAGAACATTCTCGCGGTGCGAGTTGCGACCCAGGGTGAGGACCGGTGGGTGCTCGAGCAGGAGGAGCGTATCGCCGATAAGGTTCTGCTTGCGCGCGTCAATGACGCGCTTCTGGACGTCAAGACCTTCGGGGTACGGAAATACGGCCGAGTTGCAGTAGGTGGATGTACATCAGTGCTGTTCTATTATCCGCCTGTGGCGAAGCTCATCTTGGCTTCGATCCACGAAGCGCCTGCTGGTGCGGATGCTGTCGATGCACGCGGACCAAAGATCGATTCTAGGCGACAGCAGCTCTTGCGGGTCTGGGTTCCATCCACAGCTTGCCAACGGCGGCGAGGGTGAGGATCAATACGGCACAGAGTGCGAAGACGCTGCGGACGCTGATGTACTGCGTGAGAAAGCCGCTAAGGACGAGGCCGGCGATCTGCGCGGCGAAGACGATGGACATGAAGGTGGAGCCGACGCGTCCCATCAGCTCTGGCGGGGTGGCCTGCTGGAAGAGCGTCTGCGAGGGGACGATAATTCCGGCGACCGAGAAGCCAATGATGAGGTTGCCGAGAACGGTGGACCAGACGTGCGCGAGCGCGGTGAGGATTACGAGGCCGGCGCCGATTCCGCAGAGGCCACCGTAGACCTGCAGGGTGTTGGATAGATGCTTGCCAAAGGTGTTGAGACCATTGATGCCGATGAGCATGCCAAGGCCGATCATGGCGGCGACGATACCGAAGGCGCGGGTGGAGGCGTGCAGCGAGTCTCTTACGTAGACGGCGATGAGAGGACCGAAGCAGCCGAGAACGAACATTCCGGCGGCCATGGCGAGGATGACGAAGAGCAGAGCGGAGTGGTGCAGGATGAAGTTCATTCCCTGCTTCATGTCGTGGCCGATCTTGCCGAGCGCGGAGGCGTCCTGAGGAGCCTGTGCGGCCTTGGGGCGTGTGGCCGCGGCGACGAAGGTGAGCGTGACGATGAGTACGGCAGAGCCGACGAAGCTGGCTGAGTCGAGAAGGTAGCAGCTGGTGGGGCCGAAGGACGCGACCATGAAGGACGCGATGGCAGGGCCGATGATTCGCATGCCAAACATGACCTGCTGCATGAGAGCGTTGGCGGAGCGCAGGCCGTGGAGCGGAACGGCAGAGCGAATGGCTACTCCCTGCGCGGGGCCGAAGAAGCTCGAGACGACGGAGATGCCGGCGAGGATGGCGTAGAAGTGCCAGGGCTGCGTGGCGAAGATGAGCAAGAGGACGAGGCCGGCGCGAATGGAGTCCGAGGAGACCATTGTGGGTTTTAGCGGCCAGCGGTCGACGAAGACTCCGGCGAGGATGCCGAGCACGGCGATCGGAAGCATGTAGGCGATCTGCACGCCCGTAACCTGCTGTGCGGTGGCATGCAGTTTGAAGGTGAGGACTCCGATGACGGCGAAGAGGGCGAGGAAGTCGCCGAAGACGGAGATGATTTGCGCATACCAGAGCCGGCGCAGCATGGGATAGCCGAGCACGTCGCGCATGGAGAGCGGCGCGGGAAGCTCGGGGTCGATGGCGGTAGATGCGGGTTGGGCGGCTGTACTCATATTTGAAGGCGTTTCCGGGGTATTGAGATTGGATGGTTATGGCGAATCTGCGATGCGAATATTCGCGCGTGATTCGCTGGGGAAAAACCGAAAGATATCCGACGCTCGTCGGCCAATTCCTTGGCAGAATGGAGGGCATGTCGATTACGCGTCGTTCGTTGGTTGTGGGAGGGGCTGCGATGGCAGCGGCCTCACAGGTGCATGGGTTTGCTCAAAGTGTCGGCGCTTTGACGGCCGGCGAGGTGGTGGAGCGGATCAAGGGCAAGGTGGGGATTCCTTGGATGACGGAGACCGTGGACGAATTGTTGCGGGAGGTTACCTCATGTGCGGGTGAAGGGCATCGCGATCACGATGATGGCGACGCTGGAGATGATGCAGCGAGCCGTCGCGGCGGGAAGAAACATGATCGTTACGCATGAGCCGACGTTCTGGTCGCATCAAGATACGACGAAGAGCTGGAGGGCGATCCGACATACAGTTCAAGAAGAGCTTTATTGCGGAGCATGAACTTCGGTGTTTCGCTTTCACGATCATTGGCACAGGATGAAGCCGGACGGCATCCACTGCGGGATGACGCGGGAGCTGGGGTGGGAGAAGAATGCGGTGATGCACCCAATGCCAAGGAGTTTGTGTTTCGACTGCGACTCCGCTGGGCACGTTCGCAGCCACGATGGCGCAGAAGCTGAATGCGCATTCGATGCGCGTGGTTGGCGATCCGAAGATTCCGGTGAAGCGCGTGATTGCGAACTGGGGTGCGCCGGGCTTGATCCGGGCAGATAAAGGCTGCGGCTCGGCCTGACGTGAACCTGTTTATCTGCGGTGAAGACTCGGGAGTGGGAGCTGGTGGAGTACGTGCAGGACCAGATGGCTTCAGGGCTGAAGAAGGCGCTGATCGTGGTGAACCATGTGGTGAGCGAGCAGTCGGGGATGAGGTATTGCGCGGATTGGTTGAAGCCTATGGTGCCGGAGGTTCCTGTGGAGTTTGTGGCGAGCACAGAGCCGTTCTGGGTGGTGCGGGCATGAATCTCGTAAATTAGTTGACTAGGAAACTATATTTGACTACGATTGGTTCATGAAGCGATCTGTGCGTTCGGCGGCGAGCGTGAGTGAGCTGACGGAGCATGCGGGTTTCTGGCTGCGCTTTGTCTCGAACCATGTCTCGCATGGATTCAGCCGGCGGCTTCTGGACTACTCGGTTACGGTGGCCGAGTGGGTGGTGATGCGGGAGCTGTATGGTCGCGAGGCGATGCCGCCGAGTGAGTTGGCGGAGAAGATTGGTCTTACGCGAGGCGCAGTTTCGAAGCTGGTGGAGCGGCTGGTGGAGAAAGAGCTTGTGGCGCGCTGGGGGCGCAATGACGACCGCAGGTACCAGGAAGTGGAGCTGACCGCGGGGGGAAGAGCTCTGGTCCCGAAGCTGGCAACTGCGGCGGATCGAAACGACGAGGAGTTCTTTGCTCCGCTCCCGGCGAAGGAGCGCGAAGCGCTGATTGCGACATTGAAGAAGCTGGTGAAAGCGCACGAGCTTCACAGGCTTCCAACGGAATAGGAAGGATGCGATGGATACGAAGGTGATTCACGAGGTGATGACGGAGACGCAGGAAGGCAGAATGGTCTTCCCTGAGGTGGTCCGCCGGCTTTCGAGTGCGGGCGTGGAGTCGTACTTTGTCGATTTCATCGCTGGAGTGGAGACGGTTTATGGGGGCGATGGTGAAACTCATACTGCGTCGATGACGCTGAAACCTGCTCCGGTTGCGGCGGTGTTCTCAGGCGACGGAGTGGTTGCGGCGATACGCGGGGCTCAGGCGGATATGGTGCGCTATCCGGAGTTCGTAAAGCTTTCGACAGCTGCAGGTGTCGCCGGGTACTGGGCGTTTCTTACGGGGAAAAAGGTCATCTACTTTGGCAGGAAGGGTGAGATGCATATTGAGGAGTTTCCGAAGCAGGTGTGAATGTCTTGCGGCAAAGAAGTTGATGGCCCCGGAATCGGGTTTGCGATTCGCGGGGCCATTGGCATTTCTGCAGACGGCCCGTAAGCCGAATTCTGTTCTAGATGATCATTCCTCTACGCGACGCATTACTGCGGCGCTTTAGCAACCTACCCGCGGGTTTCGGCTTCCTCTTTCGAGGCCTCTCCGCCTGGGCGCATCGGGCCGATACGCCTTTGCCGCCTGGAGAGTGGCGGCGAAGTCCCTGCCTATTTGGTCTTGCTCCGTGTGGGGTTTACCATGCCGCGTCTGTTACCAGACGCGCGGTGCGCTCTTACCGCACCTTTTCACCCTTACCTCTCCTCGCTTGCGCTCGGTGAGGCGGTATGTTCTCTGTTGCACTGGCCGTCCGGATGGCTTGAACCATCCGTCCCGGACGTTATCCGGCACACTGCCCTGCGGAGTTCGGACTTTCCTCCCCCGCTCGACACCTTGCGGCGCGAGCGGCAGCGATCATCCGGCCGCCTGCAGGTTTAAGTGTAGCGCACGCAGGCAGCGGCGGTAGACTTATACGCGCCTTTGAAGAGGGGTGTCTGATGAAAGTGCTCGCCCTGTTGCTCGCGATGATGGCGATGGGTCCCCCGAACGACCGGTTCGCCGGACACTATGTGCTCGAGAATGCTCATGAGATGGGTTCCGAGCTGGTGCTGAAGCCGGGTGGTCAGTTCGAGTACATGCTTGCTTACGGCGCAGCGGACTATACGGCCGCAGGAAAGTGGCACGTTGCGGGCGAGACAGTGATTCTGGATACGAAGATGCCTGCGGGGCCTCCGCTGAAGGTGCTGACGAGCAACTATGAGAAGACGCCGGACCTGCGTATCTGGATCAAGGGAATGAATGGACGGCCGCTCCCCAATCTCGATGTTTCACTTACGTCAGAGAAGGGGGACGCGACTGCGCGCACTGACTCTGATGGCATGGCGCTGTTTGAGGCGACGAGCGCCCCAAAGGCGGTGGTCGTGCATATCCGGGTCTATCACTACGACTCGCCTGCGCTGGCGCTGAATACAGCGCATAACACGTTCGAGCTGGAGCTCAACGGCGACGTGATTACGACGGTGCCCTTCAAGGGCGAAGTCCTGAAGGTGAAGGGAGACACGCTGGAGATGTACTACTGGGACCCGGAGAAGAAGGCAGCGATGGTGTTTCGCAAGCAATAAAAGTGCCCGGACTCGAAGGAGAACAGAAGGAGTCCGGGCACCTCAGTGCAGCAGTGGTGACTACAACTTCTTCTTCAGATCGTAGGCCATGTTCTTATGGGCGGCGATCATGGTCTTGCCCTTCAGGACGGCAGCTTTCAGCTTCGCGTCCTTGGTGTCTTTGGCCTCATCGGTAAAAGCGTCGAGGGCCTTGGCGTGATCGCTGACCATCTGGTCGATGTACTCCTTGTCAAAGTCAGCGCCTGAGAGACCGTCGAGCTTCTTGTATTCAGACTTGTGGTCGTCGTCGAGGTCGGTCGCGACGGGGACGCCCCATGCATCGGCGAAGGGGGCGATGCTCTTGAACATCATCTTGTGCTCCTTCACCATCTTGTCGGCGAAGGTCTTTACCGCGGGATTGGTGGCTTTCTGCTGAGCGAGTTCGCTGAGCTTGATCTCGTTAATGTCGCCCTGCGTTGCAGTGGCAACGAACTTTTTGTCGTCGTCGCTGGGAGTGGCAGCTCTGGCTTGGGAGGAGAAGAGAGGAAGTGCGCCAACGATCATGGCGCAACAAAGTATTTTGTGGGCAAGTTTCATGGCAAAGACTCCAGCGATGCGGCCGGGCCGCGAAGTACGTGCATCGTACTTATGGTGTGAGTCCGCCATGCGGTCGAGGGTTGTCCTCGCGCAGTGGGATGACGAATCTGCTGTCGCAACATTCAGGACGTTGCGAGAGGCAGGATTGGTGCAGGTATTCGCAGCCGCTACTTACTCGGTACGCAAGGCCTCGACGGGGTTGATGGAGGCGGCGCGTCGCGCAGGGATGAGTGCGGCGATGCAGGCTGCCACAGCAAGGGTGACGATGGCGAAGCCCAGGACGGCAGCGCTAGCGTTGGTGATCTCGTAGAGCTGCGATTTGATAAATCGCACACACAGCCACGCAACTGGAACTCCGATGGCGAGACCAATGGCGGTCTGCATGATGGCTCCGCGCATGATCATGGCTACGACGTTTGAGCGTTCTGCACCGAGGGCCATGCGGATACCGATCTCTGGGGTGCGGCGGACGACACCGTAGGCAGTGACTCCGTAGAGCCCGATGGTGGCGAGCAGAAGAGCGAGCGCGCCGAAGAGCATGGTGAGGCGTGCGATGAGGCGCTCCTCGGTGAAGCGTCCGGCGATCTGCTCACTAAAGGTCTCGAACTTTACGATGGAGAGATTGGGATTGATGGCGGAGAGGGTACGCCGCGAGAGCGATTCCATGTCGGACATGGGGCGGTCGGTCTGGATGACGATGGCTCCGGCGTAGAGGCCGAGGTCGTTTTCGATCGGGTCCTTTGTGCTGGGGGCGCGTTGGGTCATGGAGAGGAAGTACATGCTGTGGTCCTTCCAACGGGCGGTCACATAGGCGGTATCTTCGACGACTCCGACGATCTCAAAGTCGCTGGAGGACCGTCCGGGATTGCCGAAGTGGGCGCCGATGGGATTCTCTTTGCCGAAGAACTGCTTGACGAAGGACTGATTGACGACGGCAACAACGGGAGAAGTGGAGGTGTCCTGCACACCGAATCCGCGGCCGGAGACGACGCGAGTTCCGACGGAGTCGAAGTATTCCGCGTTGCCTTTTACGTAAGAGGCACCCTTGTGGATGTCGGGTTTGCCCTGAATCTGAACGCCGTTGCCCCAGTTGTTGTCCTCCATGGGGGTGTAGGTGGAGATGCCGACTTTGACGACGCCGGGGATGGCGTGGAAACTCTGTTCGATGGTGCGGTACAGGGGCTCGACCTGCGTGGTGGGATAGCCAGCGCCCTGCGGATTGAAATGGATGATGTAGCGATTTGTGGCGTTGAGTTTCAGGTCGGTGTTCTGAAGCTTGCTGAGGCTCTGCGAAAAGAGCGCGGCGCCAACGATGAGGACAAGCGAGAGCGCGGCCTGGAGGATGACGAGGATGCGCTGCAGCAGCGAGGCTCCGGAGGCCGTAGTGCGCGAGGTGCTGCGTAGAGCTTCGGCGGGTTCGGCCTGCGCGGCGATCCAGGCAGGCGCTACGCCGAAGAGGACGCCGGTGATGAGTGAGAGCACGAAGGCAAAGCCGATGACGATGAATGAAGGAGATGCATCGATGGGAACGTGGTTGGTCCCGGGGAAGGCGAGCGCGAGCAGCATATGGGTTCCGGCGTAGGCGACGGCGAGTCCAGCGATGCCGCCGAGCACGGAGAGGACGACGCTCTCGGTAAGGAGCTGGCGGATGATGCGAATGCGCTGCGCACCGAGGGCGGTGCGGACGGACATCTCAGTGCGACGGCCCATTCCGCGGACGAGTAACAGATTCGCAATGTTGGCGCAGGCGATGAGAAGAACGAGTCCGGCGATCCATGTGAGCAGTTTCAGGTGCGAGGCGTAACCCTCTTGCATGACCTGGATTCCGGCGCCGCCGGGGCTTAGGTTGGTGTGGACCTTGGGGAGACGCTTTTCGCCCTCGGGGCCTTTGAAGTCCTTGTCGTTCTCGGCGAAGGTCTGGCGCAGGGCAATATTGATCTTCTGTTCCAGGGATGCCGTGGCGGTGCCGGGTTTGACGCGGCCGACGATGTAGATCCAGCGCGTGGTGGGATCTTCGGCGTACTTCGCGTTGGCGAGAGGTATGGCGGTCGAGAGCGGAAGGTAGTACTCAGGCGGATTGCTGGCGAGGCGGTCGCCGTAGAAGCCCTTTGGAGCAATGCCGACGACGGTGACAGGCTTGGTGTTGATCCAGAAGTTGCTACCTACAACCGATGGGTCGCCGTTGTAGGTGTTCTTCCAGGTGTTGTAGCTCATGACGGCGGTCATGGGAGCGCCCTTGACGTCGTCGGTGTCAGTGATCAGACGCCCAGCGGCGGGTTTAAGGCCGAAGGTGCGGAAGTAGTTGCCGGAGACGTACTCTCCCTTGACGGACTGCGCCTGGTTTGCAACGCCGTCGCGGCGAACGGTGATGGGGTTGTATTCAAAGCCGGCCTGCATGGCGGCGAGCTCGTCGAATTCAGGAATGTTCCTGCGGAAGTAGTTGTAGGTCTCGGTGGCGAACAGAGTGTAGTGGCCGTCACCGTTAACCCCGCCGTTGACGCAGCATTGGTTGTCGTTGCCGATGCGGATGAGCGTGGCGGGATCGACGACCGGGAGGCTTTGGAGCAGGACGGAGTTGACGAGGGTGAAGATAGCAGCGTTGGCTCCGATGCCGAGCGCGAGCGTGAGCATCACGGTCAGGGTGAATGCCGGAGTCTTGCGCAGCTGCCGCAGTGCGTAGCTCACATCCTGGAGGAATGTCGTCATCGTCTGCTCTCCATAAACTTCGTATGTACAGAGTCCGTTGATGGGAGTAGCACGTGCCGAACCAAACATATGGCTATCTAACCCCATATTTATCAATGGTTTGGAAATCTAAAGGACATAGACATTGTTCGGTTTTGGATTTCATTGTCCGTAGGCGGACACCGGAACCGTTGGTGCACAAAATACGTAATCAACTGGGACGGAGAACCTCGCTTTGGCTGCGGGACGCTGGTAAGCTCAAGCCTACCCATTGAGCAAAGTCCGTAAGTTGCTGGAATCATATGGAATTTAAGGAAGCACTCAAAATTTCCTTGCAGTCGTTGTGGGCGAACAAGCTCCGCTCGATCCTGACGCTGCTGGGCGTCGTGATCGGCGTGGCCAGTGTGATTGCGGTGGTGACGCTGGTGAACGGCGCGAATACCTATGTCTCGACGAAGTTCTCGAGCTACGGCGCGGACGTGTTCACCGTGTCGAAGATGCCGCAGATCATTACGAGTCCGGAAGAGTATCAGCGGTTTCAGAAGCGAAAGAACATTCTGTTCGACGACTACAAGTACGTCTCGGAAAACTGCAAGCACTGCCTCGGCATTGGCGCGCAGCAGGCCGTGACGGGAAAGATCGTTCGGGGAACCCAATCCACAACCGACACCAGCATCCGCGGATATACGTGGCAGATGCCCGCCCTGCAGAACCTCAACATCATGCAGGGGCGCGGATTCACCGAGGCAGATGAAGAACATGCCTCGCATGTGGCCATCATTGGTACCGATATTCAGGACCATCTGTTTGAGGGGATGGACCCATTAGGCCAGGAGTTGCGGGTCGATGGCATGCCGTACACGATTATTGGAGTCAGCGAGAAGCAGGGCAGCACGTTTGGCGCGAGCCAGGACAACTGGGTCGCGGTGCCGCTGACGGCGTTTCAGAAGAGCTACGGAACATCGAAGACGCTGACGGTCTACGTGAAAGCGGGCGAGGCCGGACCGATACTGGAGACGGCTGCGGACGAGGTAAGAGTGCTGGTCCGGTCGAAGCGGCACGACGCGCCGGGAATGCCGGACTCGTTTGAGCTGGATACGAACAACACGCTGGTTGGTTTCTTCAGCATGGTGACGAAGTCGTTTGGAGCGGTGGCGGGTGGAGTGGCATTACTCGCGCTGGTGGTTGGCGGCATCGTGATTATGAACATCATGCTGGTGAGCGTGACCGAACGGACGCGTGAGATCGGGATTCGCAAGGCGCTGGGCGCGCGGCCGAAGGACATCATGATCCAGTTTCTTATCGAGTCGGGGACGATGGCGCTTGTTGGCGGAGTCTTCGGCGTCGTTGGCGGAATTCTGGTGGCTGAAGGGATCACGATTCTGGCAGGATTTCCATCGACAGTCGCCGTGTGGAGCGTGTTAGCGGGATTGTTCATGGCCACCAGTACGGGAATCTTCTTTGGTGTTTATCCAGCTCGGAAGGCTGCGCAGCTGGATCCGATCGTGGCGCTGAGGGCGGAGTAAGGCAAGGCTGGAGCAGGAGCAGGGGTCAGAGAGGCAAGCTGATGCGGATCGCCGATACAAAAGAGACGGTAAGGATGGCGCTGGACACGCTGCGAGCGAACAAGCTGCGCAGCGGGCTGACGATTCTTGGAATCGTTATCGGCGTGATGACGGTGATTATTATCTCGTCGGTGGTCAATGGGTTGAACTCGAATGTGTCGGGGTTGGTGGAGTCGCTCGGGACCAATGTGATCTGGGTGTTCCGTTTTCCGGTGATCGGTGTGCGGCCCACGACGGAGATGCTGACGCGGAAGCAATTGACCTTTGACGACGCCATGGCCATGAAGGACCTGCCCCATGTGGTGGCGGTTTCGCCCTCACTGCAATGGCGCGACAACAGCGGGCGTCCCGGCACCGTGGGAGTGAAGTACGCCTCCAAAAAAATTGAAGGATCAGTGCTCGAGGGAGACACTGCGAGCGTCAAGGACGTGTATGACCTCGACCTGAAGGCGGGCCGGTTCTTCACCGATGGCGATGTGGAGAGGGCGGCGAACGTCGTCGTGCTGGGGAACGATACAGCGGACACGCTGTTCGAAACGCAGGATCCTATCGGCAAGGATGTGACCATCGCGGGCATGGTGTTTACCGTGGTCGGTGTAATGGATAAACGGAAGCAGGCCTTTGGTGGAGGGAAGAACCCAGAGGACAACAAGGCGTATTTTCCGGTGACGACGTTCCACAAGATCCATCCCGAGATCCTGGACTACTGGATCAGTCTGAAGTTCGACGACCAGAAGAATAAGGCTTTGGTGCAGGAGGAGTTGCAGGAGCTGCTGCGGCGAAGACGCAAGGTTAAGAACGAGGCTCCTGACAACTTTGCGATCTTCGGTACGGATTCGCTGACGCGCCTCTGGGATCAGATCACGTTTGGGTTGTTTGCGTTGATGCTGGCGTTGTCTGCGGTCGGCTTGATGGTAGGTGGGGTTGGAGTCATGAACATCATGCTCGTCTCGGTGACGGAGCGGACTCGAGAGATCGGCGTGCGAAAAGCCATCGGTGCGACCAAGCCGATGATTCTGACGCAGTTCACGCTGGAGGCGATAACACTGTGCGCCGTCGGAGGCCTGATCGGGGTGATGGCAGGAAGCGCGCTCGGGTATGCCGTGCACTTCTTCTTTCCCGCAGCGTTGTCGGTGGTATGGATCCTGGTGGGGTTCGTGAGCTCATGCGCGATTGGGCTGGTCTTCGGAATCTACCCGGCATGGAAGGCGGCAAACCTGAATCCTATCGAGGCACTGCGGTATGAATAGTTCCGCGTAAGCAACGCTTTGCCGGTGTGCAACACGCCGGTAGACTATATGGATGCTGGCCATCTGGATCGAAGGCGTAACCGTGCTGTTAGCGCTTGGAGGGATCATCTACATGATCCTGGCGCTATGGGGCGCACGCGACTTCGACCGTACGTGGCGTAAACGAAGCGCGCAAATAGGGTTTACGCCCGACGTTTCCATTCTGAAGCCGGTAAAAGGTGTGGACCAGCGCATGCATGCAGGGCTGGTAAGTCACTGTAACCAGAAGTACGCTGGCCGGTTCGAGATCGTCTTCGGAGTCTCCAGTCTCGACGATCCTGCGGTGGCGGAGATCGAGCGTCTGAAGGCCGAGTTTCCAGACTGCGCGATCCGGCTGGTGGAGTGCCGTTTACGGTTGGGTACCAGCGGCAAGGTCAGCAATCTCGTCCAGATGCTTCCCGAGGCGCAGTACGAGCATGTACTGATCAACGACAGCGACATTCTCGTTTCACCTCACTACCTTACGCGCATCATGAGCTGCTTCGACGCGGAGGGGAATGCAAGAGCGGCGAAGGTTGGCCTGGTGACAGCTCCTTACATTGGACGGACAACGACGGAAAGTCCTGGCATCTGGTCCCGCCTTGAGGCGTTGGGTATCTCAACGGACTTTATTGCGGGAGTGCTGGCCGCGCGCAAGCTGGAGGGAGGAATTCGCTTCGGACTTGGTTCTACGCTGGCAACGACAAAGACGGCTCTTGGCAAAGCCGGCGGATTGGAACCGCTGGTTGAGTATCTCGCAGACGACTATGAGATGGGAGTTCGAATCTCCGAGGCTGGCTATCGGGTGGAGCTTGCGAACGAAGTGGTGGAGACGGCGGTTCCTGCGTACAGTTTCCGCGGGTTTGCGGATCACCAGCTGCGGTGGGCGCGGTCGACGCGGGACTCGCGCAGGCTGGGATACGTGGGCCTGGGGGTGACGTTCTGCCTGCCATGGGCAATTCTTGCCTGCATCGCCAGCGGCTTTGCCCTGTGGAGCTTCACCTTGCTTAGCATGGCCGCACTGGCCCGCGTCTCTGTGGCGCTGGCCGTCGGTGTTGGCGTCCTGCGTGATGGTCAGGTGCTGCGCGACCTATGGCTGCTGCCGTTGCGCGACGTGTTGGCGCTGGGCTTCTGGGTTTGGAGCTTCGCAGGCGATACGGTCGTGTGGCGCGGGGAGCGGTTCCATTTGCACGATGGACGTCTGCGACGCGTAGGCCATCTGGCCGATGCTCGTTAGCCTTGTTGCGATGAGTTGCGAGAGGCTGCCCGTTCACCACAGACCGGCGTCGGTTCGTCACATAGCCGGAACCCCAATCAGCGGCGAGCGTAGTCGAAGCCATAGTTGTTCACCGTACGTCGAGGTGATCTATGGCATGCTCTTCCGTGTCCAGATCGTTCGGACGAAGGCAGCCCCGGGCTCGGGCTCTAGTACCCGCCTTCGCAGTGCTTCTTCTCGCTATCTGCTATTCACCTGTCCTTGAGGCAGATCAAGTAGAGGAATCGACATCACCAGCCGCGCGCATCGCTCGCAACCGCGCGCTTATCACCGACGCAGACAAGCTCAAGTTAAGCCCCGTTCAGGTTGGAGGGCTATGGGAGCAGATTGCTTCGGAACTCCAGGACCTTGGCGAGTTTGCGGACTCTGAGGCAGCTTATAACCGCTCGCTTGCACTACTGGAGCCGGAGAACTCCGCACAGATGGCCTATGCGGTGACGCTAGGCAATCTTGGTTCGCTCTACAGCATGACCAGGAACTACGATGCAGCGGAGAACTGCACTCGTCAATCACTGTCGGTGCTCGAGAAGCTCGGTGATCCACTCATGATTGTTCGCGCTCAAGGGCATCTTGCGGATGTGTATCTTGCAATGGGCAAGAACAAGGATGCTCTGCGCTACTCCGCGCTTGCGGTTCAGGGGGTAGGGACATTAGCGAGCGCGAGCAGTGATGACAAAGGCTCTATCCTGATCAGCTTTGCGTATGCAAGCTGCCTGACGTCGCACTGTGACGATGGACTGCTGGCGGCGCGCGAAGCGATGAATATCGTGCGTACATCGTTCGCGCCGGAGTCGTTTCCCGTAGGCCAGGCGCATGTCGCGCTGGGCTTCGCTGAGAGCAAGGCGGGAGAGTTGAGTGCGGCCGACACCGATCTGAGCGAAGGCGTACGTATTCTGCGAAGGCAGCTTCCTTCCTCTCACCCGCTGATGCTCCACGCTCTCGATATCTATCGCGAGTATCTTGCCGGGAATCATCGCGAGGCGGAGGCCAAGCGCATCGCCAAAGAGCAGAAGGCAGGAGACAAGCGCGATTGCAGTGGGTGCACAGTAAGCGTGTACGGCCTGCGTAATCAGTAGCCAGCGCACCCAACGGTCCAATGGGATAGTGTGGTCGTTGAGGTGAGCGGCAGAGCATGACTTCAGCAGAGCTTCGTGAGCTGACGGAAGATGCCCGGGTAACGGTGAGGCGCGAAGGAGGCCCTGATCCTGACGGCCGCTGCGTCGTGTACTGGATGCAGCGCGCACAGCGAGGCATAGACAATCATGCCGTCGACGTTGCGGTGCGAGTGGCGAACGCCCTCCGCCTTCCGCTGGTGGTGTACTTTGCGGCAATCTCCAACTTCCCGCATGCCAATCTGCGGCACTACGCGTTCTTAAACCAGGGACTGGTCGACATTGAAGAGGATCTTGCCGCGCGCGGCATCGCGTTCGTCATGCGGCGCGCGCCGAACGAGTCGCACGAGAAGCTGTTTGCCGATGTCGGCGCTGCGCTGGTGATCGGTGACGAGAATCCGATGCGCGAGCCCGAACGCTGGCGTAAACACCTTGCCTTGCGGCTTCGCATACCGTTTTGGACGGTAGATGCGGACGTTGTGGTTCCGTCGAAGCTGATGGAGCGGGCGCAGTATGGGGCGTACACGATCAGGCCGCGCATTCAACGGGTGCTGCCTGAATTCTTACGCTCGTACGAAAACCTGAAGGCCGAACGGGAATGGAAGAGGCCGAGAAGCTTTCATGCAGATGACGTGCGTGAAGACATCACGCACGGATGGAAGGATCTTGATCGCAGCGTGCTGCCGGTGGAGGCGTGGAAGGGAGGAACACACGCAGGGCAGAAGCGACTGCGGCACTTTGTCGAAAAGATACTTGCGGACTACGAGAAGACACGCAATCGTCCCGAGCTGGATGGAACATCGTGCCTGTCGCCGTACCTGCACTTCGGACACGTGGGACCACTGACGATTGCACTCGCCGTCGAGGCTGCGGTGAAGAAGAATGCAAAGCTACGCGCGGCACGGGATGCGTTCTTCAACGAGCTGATCGTGTGGCGCGAGCTGGCGGTCAACTTTGTACGCTACTCCGATAGCTACGACTCGCCGGACTGCGCCGAGCCGTGGGCCAAACAGACGCTTTCCGAGCATGCGCGGGACGAGCGCGAGTATCTCTACAGCTTGGCCGAGTTGGAGGACGCGAAGACCCATGACGATCTGTGGAACGCCGCGCAACTTCAGATGGTTCGCCACGGATGGATGCATAACGTGATGCGGATGTACTGGGCGAAGAAGATCCTGGAATGGACTCCTGATGTGAAGACCGCAATGCGGATTGCAGTCCACCTGAACGACAAGTACTTCCTTGATGGTCGCGACCCGAACGGTTACGCGGGAATTGCATGGGCGATGGTAGGCAAGTTCGACCGCGCATGGGGCGAACGAGCGATCTTCGGCAAGATTCGCTATATGTCGGGCGCTTCCACGGGCCGGAAGTTCGACTCGAAGCGATATATGGAGCAGATGCAGGTGTTAGCCGTGCAGGGCGGGTTGTTCTAGCGGCCGGCTAACCAGCTTGTTTTGTGCGCCTTTCACTATTTCGCCGCGTCCAATAGGATAGATACAAACCACTTAGAGGACTACTTACCAGTATTTTGGCGAACGTTCTTATTACTGGCGGCGCGGGATTTATCGGGTCGCATCTGGCCCATGCGCTGGTGGCTCGCGGCGACAGCGTTCGTGTGCTCGATAACTTCGAGACTGGCCTCAAAGCGAATCTCGTTGCCGTCCGCGACAGGATCGACCTCCGCGAAGTTGACCTGACCGATGCAGACGGCGTGGCGGAGGCGTGCGAGGGGATGGACTTCGTGCTGCACGAAGGTGCACTGCCCAGTGTGCCGCGCAGCGTAAAGGAACCAAAGCCGAGCCACGCAACGAATATCAACGGCACATTCAACATACTGGAAGGCGCACGGCTGGCTGGAGTAAAGCGCGTGGTGTATGCCGCCTCATCTTCTGCCTATGGCAATCAGCCCGGCTTTCCTCGGGTGGAGACGATGGCTCCGCAGCCGCTGTCTCCGTATGCCGTCCAGAAGCTTACCGGCGAGCTATATATGCAGGCCTACTGGCGCGTCTACGGGCTGGAGACGGTGTGCCTGCGGTACTTCAACATCTTCGGTGCCCGGCAGGTGCCGGATTCGCCCTACTCGGGTGTGATGGCGCGCTTCATTCTGATGATGATGCGGGGCGAGCGGCCTACCATCTTTGGAGACGGCGAGCAGGGCAGGGACTTCACCCACGTGGATAATGTCGTAGGGGCGAACCTGCTGGCGCTCGAAGCCCCCGCAACTTCTGTAGCCGGTCGCGTGTTCAATGTCGCATGCGGTCAACGACATACGTTAAACGAAACCTACCGGCTTCTCGCAACTTTGCTGGGTTTCGAGCATCCACCTTTATACGGGCCCGAACGAGAAGGAGATGTCCGCGACTCTCTGGCTGATATTTCTGCCGCCACGGAAGCACTGGGGTATGTTCCGCGGATGGGTTTTGAAGATGGTTTGCGCCGTACCGTCGCGTGGTATCGTGACGAATTCGTAGTTTAGGAAGAAGGATGACGCCGATAAACTTCGCTCAAACGCCGCAAGCTGCAGGCAAGCTCGAACTTGAGCAATGGCTGCAGGCAGTGGAACGCCGTACGGCGCGGGTAGGCATCATCGGCCTCGGCTATGTGGGCCTACCGCTTACGCTTTTGTTCAGTGAAGAGCGCTTCTGCGTTACCGGCTTCGATATCGACACGGAAAAAGTAGAGAGCCTGAACCGCGGCTCGTCGTACATCCACCGTATTGAGACAGACCACATCCGCGCGGCACAACGCAATGGCTTCCATGCGACTGCGGATTTCACCGAGATTGCACGCATGGACGCCATCCTTATCTGCGTTCCCACTCCGCTGAATCCTGACCACACGCCCGACATGAGCTACGTGGTCGCCACGATCGAGGCGGTCGCGCCGCACCTGCATGCAGGTCAGCTTGTGGTGCTCGAGAGCACTACCTACCCCGGCACAACGGAAGAGATCATCGTCGAAACGATCAACCGGCATGGACGCGCCAAGGGGCTCCAAGTGTTGCGCGGAATATCAACTGCAACTGGCGGCGGTGCGGACGACTTGGATGGGGTGATGGTGGCATTCTCGCCCGAGCGCGAAGACCCGGGCAACATGATCACGCCGCGCCGCGATATTCCGAAGGTGATCGGCGGTGTCGATCCACGTGCCACGGCTGCTGCCTCGGCGCTTTACGGCAGCATCTTCACCAGAACGGTGCCGGTGTCGACGCCTGCCGTGGCGGAGATGACCAAGCTGCTCGAGAACATCTACCGCTCCGTCAACATTGCGCTGGTCAACGAGCTGAAGCAGCTGTGTGTCGCCATGGGGATCGACATCTGGGAAGTAATCGAGGCGGCAGCCACCAAGCCGTTCGGCTTCCAGGCGTTTTACCCTGGCCCCGGCGTGGGCGGACACTGCATCCCGATCGATCCGTTCTATCTCAACTGGAAGGCCCAGCAGTTCGGTTTCCAGGCGAAATTCATCGAGCTGGCCGGCGAGGTCAACGAGTCCATGCCGCGCTACGTGGTGCAATCGGCCGCGCGAGCGCTGGAGCGCCAGGGTGCTGCGCTGCGCGGAGCCAACGTGCTTGTTCTGGGCGTTGCCTACAAGCGTGACGTCGATGACCTGCGCGAGTCGCCGGCTCTGACGATCATCGAGATGCTGGAGCGCGAGGGCGCGAAGGTGGAGTACAACGACCCCTTCTTCCCAGAGGTGGGCCGCGGTCGTCACTACGACCTGCATCACCGGCGCTCGACACCGCTTGAGAATCTTGAGCGGTTCGATTGCGTCCTGATCGTCACCGATCACTCTCTCTACAACTATGCAGAGATCGTGGAGCAGTCGCGGCTGGTCGTGGATACGAGAAATGCGACACGGTCGATTGACTCCCCCAAGATCGTCCGTTGCTAAATCAACTTTAAGAAATCTCTCATCCTTTCCTGGGACCTGATGTGGTTAATGCCCTGTTCTGGGCATTGACTTCGCTGGCGTCCGCTAGCAGCATCGAGTGCAGGTGTCTGCGCAGAGCAGTAAGCACGCCAATGGGTCTAGGAAAGCGAATACAACTCGGAGTGCGGCGAAGTGGGGCTGTGTGGCTTGCACGCCGGTTTGTATTTGCCTGGATGATCTTGAGCACGGCGCCGTGCGTGGTGACCCAGGCTCAGATAGCTAGGCCGGTCAGAGTCCGACTGAATCAGTCGCTCCTGAAAATTCAGCGCAACTTCGGGCGCAACGATTTCTTGCTGGCCGAGTTGCTGTGGATGGCAGCGCCGCGCAGACGATGGACACGGCCCGCAGTCAACATGCAACTCTCGCGACGCAGCAGACGGTGATGCCGCGAGCGTTATCGTCGATGCATACGGTTTCACCTCGGCTTACGGGTCTTGACGCGGCATGGCAGCCGGTGGGACCAGCGCAGGTGTTGAGTGCGGCCTACGGCAAAGTGACCGGCCGTGTGACTTCGATCGCAATCGACGCCGGCGACGTTACGGGCAATACGGTGTACCTCGGCACAACCGGCGGAGGAGTGTGGAAGTCAACCAACGCAGCCGGGCCGGCGTCCGAGGTGAGCTTCGTTCCGCTCACCGACACGCTGCCCGTCTTCAGCGCGAACGCGGGTAGCGCGGCGACTCCGTCGCTGAGCATCGGCGCAGTAAGTGTCCAGGGCAATATCGTGCTGGCAGGGACGGGCGATCCCAACGATGCCACTGACTCCTTCTACGGCGAAGGTTTGCTTCGTTCTGCCGATGGCGGGCTTGACGTGGACGCTGATTCGCAACTCCATGGATGGAGTGAACGGCAACCATCGGTTTACCGGGCTCAGCTTCTGCAGGGTTTGCGTGGAGCTCGACGTCGCCGGGAACGGTAGTGGCCGCAGTCTCCCACGCGACAGAAGGCGCTGTGGTGGGTGCGGCGGACGCGCAGAACAGCGTGATGGGTCTTTACTACTCGACCGACGCAGGCGTGACTTGGCAGATGAGCACGGTAATGGACGGTGGGCAGATCGTGCAGCGTCCGCTGCTGTCGGGCGCGAACCATGGCGGCAACGCGGCGACAGCGGTGATCTGGAATCCTGTTCGCAAACGCTTCTACGCTGCACTGCGATTTCACGGCTACTACGAGTCTGCAGATGGCATCACGTGGACGCGGCTTGCACAGCAGCCGGGTGCGGGGCTGACGACGCAGTGCGTGTCCAACGAACCCCGACACGGTTGGCAACAGCGGCTGCCCGATCTTTCGCGGTGCGCTTGCGGTGGAGCCGACTAGCGGCGACACCTACGCCCTGACCGTCGACGCGAGCAACAAAGATCAGGGGTTGTGGCGCGACGTGTGTGCAAGTACGGGAAGCGGCTGCGCGAGTAACGTCGCGTTTGCTCAGCGCGTGGGTGGAACTTCGCTGGAGGTGGGTGCGGGCAGCACTGCAATTGCTCAGGGCGACTATAACCTCTCGCTCGCAGCCGTGGCGTCGGGCTCGGACACGTTACTCTTTGCGGGAACGGTGGACCTCTATCGGTGCGCGCTCTCGGGTGGCTGCGCGACGCTTCGCAATACCACGAATGCGCTGAACGGCTGCGGCGCGCCGGCGCAGGTAGCTCCTTCGCAGCACGCCCTGGCAGCGCTGGCAACGACGGGTCAGCCGCTGCTCTTTGTCGGCAACGATGGCGGACTATGGCGTTCGACCGATGGCGTCAATCAGCAAGCGACTCCTTGCTCTGCCGACGACGCTGCGCACTTCGACAACCTGAACAGCGGTTTAGGCTCGCTGGCCGAGGTGGTGAGCCTGGCGCAGCATCCGAGCGACGCAACGACTCTGCTGGTGGGAATGGGCGCGAACGGCACCGCCGCAGCGACCGCGTCCACAAGCGGAGCATGGCCGCAGCTCTCGGCGGGCGAAGGCGGGGTCGTCGCGATCGATCCTGCGAATCCTGCTACCTGGTACATTACGACCGCCGCAGGAGTGAGCATCCGTCGATGCGCGAACGGCAGCGCGTGCACCTCGATAGACTTCGCGGGAGCGCCGACCATCGGGCCGGCGCAGACAGCGCGCGACCTCTCGCTAGTCAGCGTGCCGTGGCTGCTTGATCCGCAACTCTCTTCGAACGTCATTCTTGGAACGTGCAGAGTGTGGCGCGGCCCTGGTGTGGATGGCGCTCTGTGGTCCAGCGCAAACGCGATCAGTCGCCTGCTCTCAGGTTCGCAAAGCTCGGCATGCACTACCACAAACCCTGTGCTGCGTTCGCTCGCGGCCGGCGGTCCGGCCTCAAACGCGACGAGCGCGCAGAACGCCGGGTCGCAGGTGATCTACGCGGGCATGGCAGGCACGCTCGATGGTGGCGGCAGCGCGGGCGGTCATCTCTTTGTCACTCAGACGGGGGATACAGCTACCAGTGCGAGCGCGTGGAGCGACGTGACGACCTCGCCAGTAACCACCAATAGTGTGGTGAGTACCTTCAATCCCGGTGGCTACGATCTCTCCTCGATTGCGGTCGATCCGCACGACGCCACCGGCCGCACGGTGTACGTGACGGTGATGGGCTTCGGCGTGGCGCATCTCTATCGCTCGACCGACGCGGGCGCGCACTGGGCCAACATCACGCGCAATCTTCCCAATGCTCCGGCGAACAGCGTCGTCGTCGATCCGAACGATGCGAACACGGTGTATGTCGCGATGGACACCGGCGTCTACGTCACCACGCAGGTGACAACGTGCGAGACATCGAATTGCTGGAGCGTCTACGGCAGCGGCCTGCCGAACGCTCCAGTGACGCAACTGATTGCCTCCGCCACGATGCCAACCGGAGATGGCCGCACGGGCGAACTGCGCGCCGCAACCTACGGGCGCGGCGTCTGGCAGATTCCTCTTTTGACGGCCGCGACGCCTGCACAGCCTGCGATCTCGGTGTCGCCTGCGTCGCTCAGCTTCGCGAGCCAGGCGGTTGCGACGGCAAGCGCTCCGCAGAGCGTAACTATTACGAATACAGGAAGCGCGCCGCTTACGATCAGCCAGATTGCCATCAGCCAGGCACAACTGCCGCTTGGGCCGCAGAGCGAGTTCAGCGAGACCGACGACTGCATCGGAACGGCTATTGCCGTGAATCAAAGCTGCACGGTGCAGGTAAGGTTTGTTCCTGTTGCGACCGGGTCTCGCAGCGCGACGATGACGATCTATGGCAACGTCGCGGGAGGACAGGCGACGATTGCGCTGAGCGGAACGGCAACAGCGGCGGCCTCGGTGGTATTGACGCCGGTTTCGGTCCGCTTCCCCACGACCACTGTGAATGCAACCAGCCCTGCGCAAAACATTACGATCTCGAACACGAGCAGCGCCTCAGTGAATCTGGGTGCAGCCGTAGTTATGGGAGACTTCATGATCTCGGCGAATACGTGTGCCGTCACGCTGGCCGCGAACACCGGATGCACCGTAGCAATCGTCTTCGCTCCAACGGCCTCAGGTTCGCGAACGGGTACCTTCACAATTACGAGCGGAAGCGACACCCTGACTGCTTCCTTGATTGGCAGCGGCGTGCTTCCCGCGACGGACGCGCTCGGCCCTGCGAGTCTTGCGTTTGCTCCGCAGCAGCTCGGCACATCGAGTACCGCACAGCATGTCACTCTGACGAATACGGGCGACGTGGCGCTTACGTTGATTTCGGCGCAGATCGCAAGCGGTGACTTTGTTGCCGTGAACTCATGCGGCAACTCACTGGCCGCCCATTCCAGTTGCTCCGTCGATGTGATCTTTCAACCGAAGAGCGTGGGACCCGCGACCGGCGTGCTGACAGTATCGGACGAGTACCGTTCGCAAAGCGTGGCGTTAAGCGGGACAGGGAGTGGCTCCGCCGGGGGTCTCCTTGTCGCCGCTGTTCGGAATGAGCTTTCCTGCGACCGGTGTTTCACTCAGCTCCGCGCCGCAGACGGTCACACTGACGAATAACGGCGGCCTTCCTCTCTCGATCGCGACGGTTGCGATCACCGGTGACTTCGCCATCGTGCCGGGCAGCAACACCTGTGGCGGCACGCTCGCTGTGGGTGATGCCTGCACGATGCAGATCGCCTTTCGCCCGACTGCAGGCGGAGTGCGCAACGGCTCGTTGACGATCTCGGATTCGGCCCCAACCTCACCCCAGACAATGTCGCTTACGGGACAGGGCATCGACTTCACGCTTGCGACGAACGGACCATCGTCCCTGACTACCACGAGCGGCCAGAACGCAGTCTTTCCGCTGCTATTTACCTCGGGGCCCGCGGTTTCAGGAACGCAGGTGAGCCTTGCATGTTCGGGAATACCCGCGAACTCAATCTGCAAGATAGCTCCATCAAGTGTTTCGGTTGACGGCAACGCCACAACGGTCTCGGTCACGGTGCTTACCGGTGTGTCGGGCTCTGCCTCCGTGTCCACGACGCAGGGCCGTATCCTATGGGCTACCTTGCTCGCACCAGTTGGGCTGCTCGTAATGCGGCGCAGGCGGCCCATAGTGGTTGCAATGATGTGCGTGCTGCTCGTCGCGAGCGGATGCGGTTCGGGGCGGCTGATTCCATCCCCGGGAGGTCCGGGCGGTGGCTCCGGTGCAGTTACGCCGGCCGGAAGTTACAACATTGTCGTGACAGCGACGGCTGCGGGACTCACGAAGATCGTGAACCTCACGCTGATCGTTCAGTAGCGGTCACGCGGCGCGTCCGGCGCTGGCACCGGAGGCCCAGGCCCACTGGAAGTTGTAGCCGCCCAGCCAGCCGGTGACGTCGACGACTTCTCCGATGAAGTAGAGGCCGGGGACTTTGCGGCTCTCCATCGTCTTAGCGTCGAGCTCGTTCGGTATCGACTCCGCCTGCGGTGACTTCGGCCTTCGCGTAGCCTTCGGTTCCGGCGGGCGTGATGCGCCAGGCGTGCAGGTCACGCTCGAACTTTGCGAGCGATGCGTTGGTCCAGTCGGCGGGAGGATGGAGGTCAAGCCAGCGCTCGGCCATGCGTGTTGGCAGTGCGGCGCGGAGTGCAGCGAGCGCGGACGCTGGGTCGCGTCGCGCATTCCTTGCGAGGAGAGGCGTCGGTGAGGGTCGACGCCGGGGGCGAGGTCGAGCTCGATTGCCTGGCCGGGGTGCCAGTAGGAGGAGGCCTGCAGGATTGCGGGGCCGCTGAGGCCGCGGTGGGTGATGAGCATCTTCTCGCGGAAGCGTGTGCGGGCGCTTTGCATCGGCGGCTGCGATGACCTCGGTTGAGACGCCGCTGAGGTCGCACCATCGAGCGGTGTCGTCTGGGTTGAAGACGAGGGGCACGAGCGCGGGGCGGCAGGGGACGATGTTGAGGCCGAACTGCTCGGCGAGCGTGTAGCCGAAGTCGGTCGCGCCCATCTTCGGGATGGAGAGGCCGCCGGTGGCGACGACGACGGAGGTGGCGTGGAAGGTGCCGGCGCTGGTCTCGACGCGGAATCGTGCGGGTCCGTTCGAGCGTGCGACGGAGTGGATGGTGGTGCCGGCGAGGATGCGGACGCCTGCGTCTTTGCACTCGCGTTCGAGCATGGTGACGATGTCTTGCGCGGAGCGGTCGCAGAAGAGCTGGCCGAGGGTCTTCTCGTGGTACGGGATGCCGTGCTTCTCGACCAGGGCGATGATGTCGGCGGGCGTGAAGCGGGCGAGGGCGGATTTGGCGAAGTGAGGGTTCGCGGAGAGGAAGTTTTCGGCGCGGGCGTTGACGTTGGTGAAGTTGCAGCGGCCGCCGCCGGAGATGAGGATCTTCTTGCCGATGCGGTCGGCGTGATCGAGGACGAGGACGCGCCGTGCCGCGGCGTCCGGCCTCGATGGCGCACATCAGTCCGGCGGCGCCTGCTCCCAGCACTACGACGTCAACGGTCTGCACGCAATCCTCACACCTGATGCTAACAACCCCGTTGCAACTTTATGGTCATTGTTGCCGAAACGGGAACAGCCTTAAATCGGGTCTGAAGCCTTCCAGAGGAGAGCAATATCCATGCGAAATCTCAATCAAAGACTGTGGTGCGCCATTGCGGCGGCGACCACGGCAGCTGGCGTTATAGGAATGACCGGCTGCGGCATGGGTAGTCTTGCTTCGCCGTCCGCAGTGAGCGGGCAGGGGTTCGGGGGCGTGATCATGGGTGGCGGTCAGCCGGTCTCGGGGGCCAGCATCCAGCTTTACAGTCCAAGCTCCAACGGCTATGGTGCGACCGCGGCTCCGCTGTTCAACCGCGTGGTGACTTCGGACGCCAACGGGCGTTTCAACTTTAGCGGAGCTTATAGCTGCCCCTCGTCCGCGACGCCGGTCTACCTGGTGATCGTCGGGGGGAACCCGGGGTTGTCGGCGGGTACGAACAACAATGCGCTGGCGCTGATGGGGCTGCTGGGCAACTGCGGTGACATGAATGCGTCGAGCACGTTCGTCATTAATGAGCTGACGACGGTGGCAGCAGTTTGGTCGCTGGCTCCGTTCATGGTGGACTACTCGCACATCGGCACCAGCCCGGCGAACGCGCAGGGCCTGTCGAATGCGTTTTCGACGGCGCAAGCAATGGTGGACATCCACACCGGCAAAGCTCCGGGGACCGCGCCCGGGATCGCGTCGATTCCGTCGGCAGAGATACGGACGCTGGGCGCGATTCTTGCCGCCTGCGTGAACTCGAACGGCAGCACGGCGGGCACGGCGGGCTGCGGCCGCTTGTTTACGGCCGCGACTCCGCTCGGCGGGCGCGTCCCGACGGACACGATTGCTGCGGCACTGGATATTGCGCGCAATCCGGGGCACAACGTCGGGCAACTCTTCAGCGCGTTTTCCGCTACGGGTGGCTATCAGCCGTTGCTGACCGTCGCTCCGCCTGACTGGACGATCGCGATCAATTACGTCTCGCCTTCGTTCAAGCAGCCGAGCGACCTCGCGATCGACTCGCAGGGCAATGCGTGGGTTCTGGCTGTGGGCAGCGGCAGCTCGAACTCGAGCACGGTAAGCATCCTTGGCCTGGGTGGGCTTCTGGCCAGCTATCCGCAGCTTGGCGTGAGCTACACGAGGATCGCGCTCGACGCGTACGACGAGCCGTGGCTGACGAGCACATTCAGTTCGTCCGTGTCGGAGCTGAGCAGCTCGGGCACGCGGGTGGGCAATCCGTTCACCGGCGGCGGCATCCAGGGGCCGGGACCGCTGGCTTTCGACGGTTACGGCAATGCGTGGACGTTGAACAACGGGCCGACGGTGAGCAAGCTGAGCGCGAACGGCGCCGGCCTTTCTCCCGGAACGGGGTACAGCACGGGGTCCTCGAGCGCGGCGACGGCGATTGCTCTGGACACCTCGGGCAATGCCTGGATCGCGGACAGCACGAGCAACACGCTGATCGTGCTGGCGAACAACGGCGCGCAGATTCCGGGCTCGCCTTACAGCGGCGCGGGCATCGACGATCCGTTTGCGATCGCGGTGGACTCGGTGGGCGGCGCGTGGATCGCGAACCGGACGGGCAGCAGCCTGAGCCGCGTGACGAGCAACGGCTCGCCGGTGTTTGGCAGCCCTTACTACGGCGGGGGCATGAACTCGCCGATCGATCTGGCGGTGGACGGGCTGGGCAGCGTGTGGCTGGTGAACTCGGGCTCGAGCAGCGTGTCGGAGTTCCTGTCGACGGGCAAGGCTCAGTCGGGAGGCAGCGGTTATGGAAGCTCGGCGATGCTCGCCCCGCTGCGGGTGGCGATCGATAAGTCGGGCAACGTCTGGGTGGCGAACCTGGGTACGGGGACAGCGGGAACGGGAATGATCACGCAGATCGTTGGTGCGGCGGCTCCGGTGGTGACTCCGGCGTCGGTGGCGATCCAGAACAATGCTCTGAATCAGCGGCCGTAGGGTACCCCCCCGGCTTTTCGTGCAAAGTCCTACGAAACACGGATGTTAGGTTCGGACTTCGGTTTTCGCTGTCGCGTAAAGTCTTTGGAATCAGTGGGCTTTGAATGCGGTTTTGCAAAGTCCTGATTTGATTGAGGTTGTGGAACGAGAAAGCCCCGGCGTTGGCCGGGGCTTTGTTTTTGATGCTGTTTAAATTGTAGCGAGTTGAGATGGGTGAATCGGCGCTTTTTCTGGCTTTATTTTTTGGGGTTAAGGGGTTTTATTTGTGTTGATTAGCGGGATGAGCGTCGAGTGTGGGGGCTTGACAGGGGATTTGTGATGATTCGGGCGAAATGCGGGGTTCCTCGGCTGCGCCCAGCGGGCTTCGCTCGGAATGACAGTTATGGGAATAGTGGGTTCTGCCTGAGCATCGCTAGATGCAGGCCCTTCGACTTCGCTGCGCTTCGCTCAGGATGACAAATTCATGAGCAGGTCAAAGAGGGTTCGATCTTCCGGTAGTGGGTCAGTTTGGAGTGAATGATTGAAGTTGCCGATAATGCGACTTTGCAGGAATGTCGAGATGTTCGTAAAGAGAAGCGCGTTGGTCTGGACTGATCGCCCAAGATGAAGTCAATTTTGGGGATAGCATCTTATCGGTCCGCCGAGTGGACGGATGGAAGGCTTAGGGTACAGTGTGGCCTCGACCGGATAGGCAATTACGGAAGCAGCAACTCCTGCTTGTGTGCCGTCGTAATCGGTACATTTTGGCACCGGCGAGTGAGGCAGACCCGTTTGTTGCTGCAGCTTGCTCCAGCAACTCTCGCCAGATTTTGGGATGGAACATCCAGCACTTGCCACCCTAAGGTAGCGAAGGACGATCTGATCGGCGGACTTAGGGAGGAAATTCAAATGCCTCACTCCACGATCTTCGAGCGCAACAGAGTCCTCGAAGAACTTCGTTTTCGCATCGGCCTCAAATGCGGTGAACGGAATCCCACTATTGTCATCCCCATCAGGCCATTCGAGGAAAATCAGATCGTGCTTCACTCCTGCAAAATATCCATTCCACGCCACAAATTTCTTGTACTCTTCGCTCCAGTTGGTGAACTCCTTTTCACCGGGCTGTAGGGCCTGCAAGCATTTGGGAAGGTGTCCGGCCTGCACTGATGCGAGCGCGATCAATTCTGCGCCTTTTACCCCGGGATCGTTTTGCTCCTTGACCATGAAATGGTTGTAGTACCAGCAGGTCACGGTCACATGCCTATCGTCGTTTCTCATCAGGTACGTTGACCGTCCCAGGTCTAGAACCGTCTTGTGAAGCGGCTTATCGAAGGACTCGGCAAGCCCAGCTTGGGAGACGAGCAAAACCGCCGCGAGAAAGCCTCCGACGATGGTTGCAATGTTCATTTAGGAATAGTACGACCTAGGAAAGCAACGTCGTCCGTAGCCGCTTTTCACTCCACATGGCTAACGGTCAACTGGATTGGTAAGGAAAAGTCGGCTTCTCGTCAGTGAGAAACAGGGTTTTCGGAAACGACAACCGTAGTTGCCTATAATGCGACTTTGCAGGAATTAGTCTCGTGCTGGGGGAGTCTGCGTGTGTTTCGTGTTTTAAGAAGGTGCCGAAAACAATGTTATTGGAATCTACACCTGAACTTGCCGATGATCCGACTTTGCGGAAATCACTGATCATTGGTCAACAGAAATACGTTTGTCGCGACTAATCGTAAAACGTCGCCTCAACCATTGCACTCAGAAGCCTCTTTCGTTATCAATAAGCCTTTCCATTTAGGAATAGCTTGCGAGACACCGGTTCACTTTCTTTGCGCGATCCAGTCAGAAGGTGACTTTCCGAGACGCTGCGAAAAGATCCGCGTGAGAGCCGTGGCATTGGCATATCCCACGGCCGTTGCGATGAGCTTCAGAGAATTTCCCTTGCGCAACATTGTTTGGGCAACGCCAAGTCGCCAATCCGTCAGGTAATCAAACGGCGTCATGCCAACGACCTGGCGAAAGCGGGCGGCGAAGCGGGAGCGGGACATACCTGCGTGTTGGGCAAGTTGCTCTAGCGACCAGGGCGCCTCAGGATGTTGGTGCATCACCTCGATCGCTTTGCCCAGACGTTCATCCGCCAGACCCAACAAGACACCACTGTCGAGCAGACGATCATTCAGCGCGGACCGCATGAGAAGCACAAGGATGTATTCGAAGAGATGATCGAGCGCGATCTGCCGGCCAGAAGATTGGGAGTTGGCTTCGGAGAAAAGAAGCTCGAGTGCAGGAGCAAGCTCGGGAAGAGCATTCAGAGGAACCACGAATGGCTCTGGAAGTGAAGCGGTAAGAGGATTCAACATTCCGACGCCGAATCGTACAGTCGCGCAGACAAGGTCGGCACCCTCATCCTCCGGGCCGTGAACACGATGTTGTTGTGGACGAGGGAAGAAAAGGATGCTCGGCGTATCGACGACCAGAGGTTGAGCGTTAGGGCGCATGACCGTCAAGGTTCCTTTTCGGAGTACATGAAGAAACCCGGTCGGTTCGTCGAGGTTAGGAGAAATGCCACATTGTCGGCCCGAGTAAAACATCTGGGCTGAAAGTGCGAATCGTTCGAAGAACGGAGCCAGCCTATCCATAATGGGACTATAAGGTATGCCAAAGGTACTATATAGGTTGAAAAGTATCAGATTATCCTTACAGACGCTTCGGAGCGAGTGAAAAAGTCACTACCCAAGCTGAGCGGAAAGGACAAAGATGATGAATCAGTCAAGCAAGTTTGAAATGAAGGAAGAAAGTGGTTTGGTACGGTTGGCTGCGTGGATCGAGGACCGCAACATAGCCTTCCTGGTCATTAGCATCGGCACGACCGTGATGCTGCTTTGGGCGGGGTCTTTCAAGATGACTCGGCCCGGGGCCGAAGGCATCATTCCCCTGGTTTCTAATAGCCCGCTTATCTGGTGGCACTTCAAGGTATTTGGACCATATATCGGATCGGATCTGATCGGGCTCACGGAGTGGCTCTATGCCGCACTGATTATCGTGGGCTACTTCAAGCCGAAGGCAGGCATCGCAGGTGGACTTGTAGGAGTGGTCATGTTCTTTACGACCAGCACCATGCTCTTCACTACTCCGGGAGCGCTCATTTCCGTACCCGGCATCCCCGCAATGAGATACATGAGTAATTTAGGCCTGTTTCTCTACAAGGACATCATCTCTCTCGGAGCGTCCCTTTACCTGATCAGCTACTTCGGCAAGAAGGCCATCTCTTCCGAAAAGAAATTCTAGAACGGCCACTCCGCTCAGCACGGTTGTTGCAGTCCTTGTTCATGATGAGACGGCTCCAACAACGCAGTGTTGTTTATCTCAGTTGCTGCTCACCCTTCACCCGGAGACCCAGATGCGATCACGTCATTCAAGCAGAAACGTTCGCGGCGTTCTGCAAGGTTGATCTCCCTTGTTGCAGGGCTACTGCTGATCGCTTTGGCGCTAAAATCCTTTAGTTGGCCAATAAAAAAGCAGATAACTTCAGATGATTCGCCTTCTAAGGCAGGTAGTCTCTCCGAGGCGGCCTGCTTGCGTCTGTGAATTTCCGGCTGAAGTAATCACATTCATAAGAAGTTGGACAGCATAACGAAGCTCCTGCAAAACGGGGTTATCGGAAAGTTCAAAACCGAAGTTGCCGATAACCCGACTTTTGAGGCACAACGGGAGCTTCCGGACTGCTCGTTGCCCAACCACGATGGCGTCTATGGCCACGGCAAAGTTTGACGGGATGGTCCCTGTCGCTAGTGACAGTTATCTGAAGGTTTGAATTGGTAGATAGTCGGCCTTGTAGCAAGTGACGTGGGAGAAGTCATGAGCGCAGCACAACCAATCGCCGAACCCAATTTTCCAACAATCGAGGCCCGGCGCGGCGCAATTCGTGGATCGGTGATCGCCGGCGCCGAATTGACTGGGCCCTATCTGGCAATGAACGTGGCCGCGGCTATGATCGCGGGCTTCGGGCTGATGGAGAATTCGCCTGCCGTGATCATCGGAGCAATGCTGATCGCGATGCTATTTGGCCCGATCATCGGCATCGCGATGGCGCTAGCCGAGGCTGACCTTCGCTTGCTTGGCCGAGCATTAAAAGCGGAAGTTGTTGGAGCCATATGCGTACTTGCGACCGGTTGCTTAATCGGTCTTTCGACGCGGCACCTCACGATCGGCAGCGAGATCCTCAATCGAACTGCCCCTAGTCTGCTTGACCTGTTGATCGCACTCGTCGGCGGTCTCGCTGGAGGATTCACATTTCTTTCAACGAGCTTGAGCGGTGTCATTGTCGGCGTCGCCATCGCAACTGCATTGGTGCCGCCGTTAACGACTTGCGGCATCCTTTTGGCTCGCGGACTGCCGGAGCCAGCGATAGGCGCGTTCTTGCTGTTCCTGGCCAACTTCTCGGCGATCGCTTTCGGGGCAATGGTCGTCTTTGTACTGGCAGGATATCGTCCTGCCGTAACGGAGAAAGTTCAGGATGTGATAGTGCCGCGATTGGTATCCGTCGCCTTGTTGCTCGCTCTTGCACTCCATCTATCCGGCACTCTTCTGCGCACCAGCGCACAGGCAATACTCCAAAACAACATTCAAAGAGTCCTGACCCAGGCGATTGCGAGAGTTCCGGGGGCGCGACTTGCCCAGGTCAAGCTGGTGGCCAGGCAAGGCAAGACCAGCGTTTGGGCCGTGATCCGCACACCTGAACCGTTTACTCCCGAGCAGGTTGCTGGCTTGAATGACCTTGTCAATACTGCGGCAGGTCGAAGCATCGGACTGACCGTCCGGTCGGTTATAACGGCGGAAACCACGAGATACAAGGATGTCTACGAGCCGGAGGTTTGGCCGGACGAAGGGCGTTGAGGCTCCGCCTAGGCAAGTCCGGGATGATCGACAACACAGAAACAATCCCAACGATTTATAGTTCCCGGGAAATGGGATCATCGGAAGGTTCAAAACCGAAGTTGCCGAAAACTCGACGGTTAGGGAACATCGAGACGCGACTTTGGCGCCATCAGGGAACCAAGTGTCATGGAAGCGAAGGTCGCTCTAGGACCGGGATCTCAACTCTGAACGCTTCGTCCGTTTCGGACTGTCGCAAGTGACAGTTGTGCCTTCGATGTCCCGCGCCTAGGCTCATCCTGCCAGCGAACCTATCCGACACGTTCTAACGTCGTTGTGATGACATCGCCGGCTGTCAGTTGGGATCGCACCGGGTTGTCAACGACACCCTCACGATCGGATGGGCCTTCGTTTGGTTCCAGACGTGTAGCCGTCGGTCTCGAGTCTTCTTTCCACGGCTCCAAGAGAATCCCTGCCAGGTCATAAAAAAGCCACGACTTCGCAGCGAAAGTAGATGGGCGCATGATTTTTAGCGCAAGAAAAGGACCTACGCTTATGAAATGCATCGGAAAGTTGTTGCTGATCATTGCTGCCGTTGTCGTCGTTTTTGAGCTTGGGGTGACGCCTGTCTCAGCACAAAACCAGAAACCTAACATCCTCTTCATCATGGGTGACGACATTGGCTGGATGCAGCCCAGCATCTACCATCGCGGCCTGATGGTCGGCGAAACACCCAACATCGACCGCATCGGCAATGAAGGTGCCATCTTCATGACCTACTACGCCGAGCAGAGCTGCACCGCAGGACGCAACGCCTTCTTCACCGGCATGCATCCGCTGCGCACCGGCATGATCCCGCCGCAACTGCCCGGCAGCCCCACCTACCTGCGTCCCGGCACGCCCGCGCCTGGCAGTGTTCCTGCGTGATCTCGGCTACACCACGGGCGAGTTCGGAAAGAATCACCTGGGCGACCATACTGCGGCCCTGCCCACCGCGCATGGTTTCCAGGAGTTCTGGGGCTACCTCTATCACCTGGACGCGATGCAGGGCGTGAGCTTCCCCGACATCAACAAAACTCCCACCGAACAGGGCATCGTTCCGCCATGCAAGAACACGCCGGTCCCGGGCCTGCCGAGGTTCCTGGCGCCGTCGATCCCAGAACAACGACTCTGCCTGACGCCGCCGCGGCCAGTCATCTGGTGCAAATCCTCCGACGGAACGGAGAAGAACCAGAGCTGCAAGGACGAAGGTCCGCTGACGCTGGAGCGATCAAAGACGGTGGACGAAGAGATCTCCGCAAAGGTCGTCGACTTCCTGGACCGCAACGACCCCAAAAAGACCAACAAGCCATTCTTTGTCTGGTACAACCCCGCTCGCATGCACATCACCACCGTGCTGTCACCTAAGTACAGGCCATGATGGGTGAGCCAGGCGGAAAAGACTGGGGCCTCAATGAAGCCGGCATGAAGCAGATGGACGACAACATCGGCGTGGTCCTGGAAAAACTGCAGGATATGGGCCAACTCGACAACACCATTATGGTCTTCACCACAGATAACGGCGCTGAGGCGATTACCTTTCCCGATGGCGGCATTACTCCATTCCAAGGCGGCAAACTCACACATGGGAAGGTGGAATGCGCGCTCCCATGTGTTATTCGCTGGCCTGGCCACATCAAGCCGGGCACGGTAAGGACGAGATCTTCGCGAGCCTGGACTGGGTCCCGACCTTTGTGGATATCGCCGGTGGCCCAAAGGGCGACGGGCTCAAACAAGCAGATCGAGGCTGGAAAGTATCCCGGCATCGTCAAGACAACCCTGGATGGCGTCGACCAGCGCGAGTATCTGGAAGGCACGTCGGCGAAGTCCGCGCGCGACACCTTCTTCTACTACACCGGCGCGACGCCCTCCGCCGTGCGCTACAAGAACTGGAAGTTCTACTACACGATGGTAGGCGCATGTCCAACGTGTGGTCTTACGGGAGCTACAACGTACCACTGGACACAGATCCAGAACATCAAGCGGGATCCCTTCGAACAGGCGACCGTTGACGACCCCAAGACAATACTTGGTATGGGTGGTTCGATCGGTTCGCCAAGTACCGCCTACATCTATGACTGGAACATGGCTCCCATCGGGCAGCTGTTGTGGCTGAAGGAACTCGAGATCCTACAGGGCTTTCCCGCCCATGCAGGACCCGTCAAGTTATAACCTTGAGCAGATCTACGATCAGATCAAGGCTGCCAGGGCGATGGGCCATGCCAGCGAATAGGGCGTAAGGGAAGTCAAGAACTCAGGGAGCGAGGCGGTCCGAACATCTTCCTTCGCTCCCTTTTTATCGGAGAGGAAATCGCTAAAGCATCATGATTGAAGGTGGCTCCTGGCGGGGATTTGAACCTGACGAAGACCGCGCGACGGTTCTGGCATAAGCCCAAGGCGCTCGGAGTAACGAAGAGCTGCTGACCAGGGTCCGATCTTGGCGTCGTAGTTCTCGAAAAACGGGGTTATAGGTAACTTCGGTTGCTCGGAGTTCAAACTGGCCCACTACCGATCTTCCGCTCGAATGAACCCACATCTCTGATTCGAGATGTGGGGCGGTCATTCTGTCCGTGCCATCATTTAGGAATGGCTAAAGAGCGAGGCGAGGAAAAGAGGGAGCGGCCGGCGGGTTCGCAGGAGCGTGGCCGGCAGGAGAGAGTGCGCGAAGAGCGGGTTCCGCGGGTGAGCGTGGGGCAGGCGCATGGGCCGGCGGTGGTGATTACGCGGCGGGCGGCGGACCGGCTGCGGGCGGGGCATCTTTGGGTTTACCGGTCGGATGCTGAGGAGTTGGTCCCCGGTGAGGGCGAGACGGAGATCGCTGCGGGGGCGCTGGTGACGGTGGTGGATGGGCGGGGGATTCCGCTGGGGTCGGGTCTATATAGTTCGGCCTCGCAGATCGCGGTGCGTGTGGTGAGCGGTGAGGCTCGGCTGACGCGCGAGGCTTACCTGGAGGAGGTTGCGGAGCGGCTGCGCAGTGCGCTGGCGCTGCGGGCGGAGCTGGCTCCACAGTCGAACGAGAACAATAGCTGCAGGCTGGTATTTGCGGAGGCGGACGGTCTGCCGGGAATCATCGCGGACCGGTATCACGACCTTGTGGTGTTGCAGCTGCTGGCGCAGGGGACCGCGAAGGACGATCTTCGCGAGGTGATAGTGAAGACGCTGCGCGAGCGGATGGGCGATGCAGTGAGCGCGATCGTGGAGCGGCCGGACCCGAAGATTCGCGAGCTGGAGGAGCTGGAGGCTCCTTCACCCGAGCCGCTGTACGCGAAGAAGGGTGCGGGGCTGGATATCGCCAAGGGAGCGGGGCTCGCGACGGTGTTTACGATCAACGGTGTGCGGTTCCACTTCGACGCGGGTTCGGGGCAGAAGACGGGAGCGTTTCTGGACCAGAGGCTGAACTATGCGGCGGCGGCGCGGCATGCCCGGGGCATCGCTCTGGATGTTTGCACGTACCAGGGCGGGTTTGCGCTGCACCTGGCGCAGAGTTGCGACAGAGTGACCGGCGTGGATGTGAGCCGGGCGGCGCTGGAGGTAGCGGACCGGAACCTTGAGCTGAACGTGAATATGAAGGCGCAGGTGGACTGGATCGAGGCCGATGCGTTTGAGCTGCTGCGTGAGTACGAGGCGACGGGACAGCAGTTCGACACGATCGTGCTGGACCCGCCGGCGTTTGCGAAGTCGAAGCGCGCGGTGGAGGGAGCTCTGCGCGGCTACAAGGAGATGAACCTGCGGGCGATGAAGATGCTGAAGCCCGGCGGGACGCTGGTGACGTGCTCTTGCTCGCATCATGTGGGACGCGAGGAGTTTGTGGGTGTGGTGGGTGCGGCTGCGGCGGATGCGCGGCGGCGGGTGCAGGTGCTGGAGACGAGGGGGGCGGCTCCGGATCATCCGGAGGTGCTGACGCTGCCGGAGACGGCGTATCTGAAGTGTCTGATTTGCCGGGTGGGGTAGATAGCATGGCGCGGCGGTTCGAGCTTCCGCTCGAATAAACCCACATCTCAGAGTCGAGATGTGGGCACACGGCACTCGGCTTGTGGAGGGTGCGCAAAGTGATGGACGCACATGGCCAAGCCGAGTTGGAACGTGACTTGCAGGAGGGTTAATCGAAGTTGTAATAACCTGCAACGCAATGCACGTCAACGTATTAGCTGATTTTTTATCGTGACATTGGGCTGAAGTTCGGTAGTATCGCTCCTATGTCGATCTACAACTTTCGTCGTATGCGAACGGTTGCTGCGGGCGTCGTAACGGCCCTTGTCGTGCTGTGCGGTGCGGGTGTAGCGCAGCCTTCCAACCACATTGTGATCTCGCAGGTGTATGGCGGAGGCGGCAACTCGGGCGCGACGTTTACGAACGACTTTATCGAGGTCTTCAACCCGACGCCGACGGCGACGAGCGTTGCCGGATACAGCGTGCAGTATGCGAGTTCGACGGGCAGCACGTGGCAGGTGACGAGTCTTCCGAGCGTGACGCTGCAGCCGGGACAGTATCTGCTGGTGCAGGAGTCGCAGGGCGCGGGTGGGACGACGGCGCTGCCAACTCCGGACGCATCGGGCAATATCGCGATGAGCGCGACGGCGGGCAAGATTGCGCTGGTGAGCGCGACGACGGCGTTGAGCGGAACGTGCCCGACGACGAATGTGGTGGACCTGGTGGGGTTCGGCACGGCGGCGAATTGCTCGGAGACGGCTCCGACGCCGACGCTGGCGAACACGACAGCGGCGCTGCGCACGAATGCGTGCACGGACAGCGACAACAACTCGACGGACTTCTCGGTGGGAGCGCCGAATCCGCGGAACACGAGCTCGACATTCCTTACTGTGCAACCAGACGGGGCCGAGTCCGATCTCGGCTGCGGGACTTGCGACGCCTGCGAATGTGAACCTGGGCGATGCGTCGCTGCTGACGGTGAAGGTGACTCCGGGAACGAATCCGCCGAGCACGGGCATCGACGGTGGCGGCAGACCTGAGCGCGATTGGCGGATCGTCGACGCAGCCGCTGTTCGATGACGGAAGCAATGGCGACGTGACGGCGGGCGACAACATCTTCTCGTACACGCGACGGTGTCGTCGAGAGCGGAGTGTTCTCGCTGCCGGCGACGGCGACGGATGCGCAGCTGCGGACGGCGAACGGCGACGATTGCGCTGACGGTGGTGGTGCCTCCGCCGACGGTGACGATCCAGACGATCCAGGCGGCGAAGCCCTTCGCCTTATGCGGGCAAGGCGGTGACGACGAGCGGCATCGTGATCGGCAGTGAAGTCGAACGGCTTCTATATCGAGGCGAAGGACGCGGACGACGAATCCGGCGACTCCGCAGGGAATCTTTGTGTTCACGGGCTCGGCGACCAAGCCCGCGTATATCGCGGTGGGCAACGAGGTGCAGGTGACGGGCACGGTGCAGACGTATCCCGGCGACGGGACTGACGCCGGCGACGGAGATCGACGGTCCGCCGACGTTCACGCTGCTGTCGACGGGCAACTGCATGCCTGCGCCGGTGACGATTACGCAGGCGATGGATTCGCCCTCGGGCGGCGTCTACCAGTTCACGCGGCTTGAGGGAATGCGCGTGGCGATCGACTCGCTGACAACGACGAGCGGAACGGACGCTTCGCTGAACGAGTCGACGGAGACGAACACCTCGAACGGACGCTTCTACGGCGTGGTGACGGGAGTGGCGCGGCCGTTCCGCGAGCCCGGCGTTGGAGTGACGGACACGCTGTTCGGTCCTCTGCCTCCGGGCGTTCCGGTGTGGGACTCGAACCCGGAGCTGCTGTAGATCGACTCGGTAACGCTTGGCAGGCACGGCGATCAACCTGATCGAGCAACTCGACGGTGACGGGCCTGACGGGTGTGATGGACTTCTCGTTCGGCGTACGCCGGAGATCATGCTGGAGGCGGCGAACCATCCGGCGGTGACGGGCGGGATGACGGTGAGTTCCGGTTCCGGTGGAGGCGGGCAATGAGTTCACGATCGCCAGCTTCAATATGGAGCGGTTCTACAACGACAAGTCGGACGCAGGATAATCCGGGCAGCTCGGCGGTTGATGGTGACGACAGAGGCGTATCAGCGCAGGCTGAACAAGGCTTCGCTGGCGATCCGCAATGTGCTGAACATCGCCGGACATCATCGGCACGCAGGAGATCGAGAACCTCGCGGTGCTGCAGGATCGTTGCGGACAAGGTCAGCGCGGATGCGGTGGCTGCGGGGCAGCCTGATCCGCTGTACGTGCCGTATCTCTTCCTCGCCAACGATGTCACGCGCGATCAACACGGGCTTCCTGGTGAAGTCGACGACGCGTGAACACGGTGAAGGTCGAGCAGTTTGGACTGACGACGACGTTCACGAACTCGCAGGGCAGCCAGGCGATTCTGAACGACCGCACACCGCTGGTGCTGCATGCGGGGATCAAGCGCGGAGGCACGGCGGCGGATTATCCGGTGACGGTGATCTCGGTGCATCAGCGTTCGCTGATCAACGTGGACGACCCGACGAGCACGGGAGCGACGGTTCGGCTGAAGCGCGAGGCGCAGGCCGAGTACCTGGCGAATCTGATCCAGGGCTACCAGGCTGCGGGCGAGCACGTGGTGACGGTGGGCGACTACAACGGCTTCGAGTTCTCGCGACGGCTTCGTGGATGTGCTGGGCGTGACGAAGGGCAATCCGGTTCCGGCATCGCAGGTGGTCACGCCTCCGGTGGCGGGCCTCGCGAATCCTCCGCTGGTGGATCTGGTGACGCTGCTTCCGGCGGATCAGCGCCAGAGCTACGTGGAGGACGGAAGCGCGCAGGTGCTCGATCACGTGCTGGTGACGCAGGACCTGGTTCCGACGAACACGCGGCTGGTGTATGCGCACATCGATTCGGACTGGCCGCTGGTGAACCTGAACGACTGCGACGCTGCCGACACGCATCAGCGATCACGATCCGCCGGTGGCTTACTTCTCGATTCCGCCGGTCCAGGGAACGGTGCAGCTGATTACGACGACGGGCTGACGCTGTTGGGCGACGGAAGCTACCAGGTGACGGTGACGGTGAAGAACAACGGCACCGGCACGGCACAGGGCGTGAAGCTGACAGGATTCGTACTTGGCAGCGCCAATGGTTCGCCTGTACCGGTAGCTCTGGGGGACATTCAGCCCGGGGCCTCGGCATCCACCACGTTTGTCTTCCCCGCCGCGACGGGTGCTCCGGGCTCAGCAACGGCGGAGCGATTTACAGGCATCTATACGGGAGGGTCATTCAGCGGCGCGATTCGTGCGACCCTTCCAAGTCCAAAGTAGAGACATACAGCTGAAACTGAACCGACATTCCAAATGATCTGAGGGACCCAGATGACGATGAAGAAACCTGCCTTTTCGGTACTTACACTTTTGCTGGCGGCCATTGCGGCACTAACTACGGCGGCTCATGCGGATACGATCGATTTTGCTATCACCAACTCCCCGCAGACCGGAGCTGCGGGACAGACGTTGACCTTTGACGCGATCATGGCTGCTCCACCGAAGATTGGGGCGCCGATTTATCTGAACGCGCTTGAGTTCAATCTGGCGGGGGGCTTAGATCCGCTTTTGATCGATGCCAATGACTTCTTTGTAAACTTTCCCTTCTTCCTGAACGGCGGCGACTCGGTTACCGACGCACTGTTCACCATCACACTGCCTGCGGGAATTGCGCCTGGCTCGTACATCAGCCAGATCTTTGTCCTTGGTGGTGTAGACGGAGAGGATCAGACCCAGCAGGCGATGACGACCTTCGAGATCGACGTACCTGGGTCGACGAGCCCTGTTCCCGAGCCGGGCACGCTGGTGCTGCTGGTGACGGGCGCTGGTTCGCTGGCGCGTGTGGTGTACCGCCGCCGCTCGACTGGTTTTGAACGGGCAGCGTAACGCACTATCGAATTGAAGCAATGTCATGCGAGGGTCCTTCGGGATCCTCGTATTCGTTTTGTGCGCGGTTCAGAGCGAGCGAACGACTGTGGCCATGCGGCCGACGACGGACGGCCATGTGTAGCGGGAGAGCACCATCTCGCGTCCCTTGCGTCCCATGGTGGCGAGGCGGTCGGAGTTGGAGAGCAGCTGGATGAGCGTCTTGGCGAGGTCGTCGACGGAGTCCTTTTCGATCACTTCGCCGTTGACGCCGGGGTTGACGAACTCGGCGAGCGCCCACGCGTTGGTGACGACGGCGGGAAGCTGGTAGAGCATGGCCTCGAGCGGAGCGATGCCGAAGGGTTCATACAAAGACGGCAGGGCGAAGACGGTTGCGTCGCGGAAGAGCGACTCGAGACGCATGCGTTGCGCGGGATCGCTCTTGGAGAGATGGCCGTGCGAGAAGGCTCCGGGGGGAAGATCAGCCACTTGTGCGGGGCCGACGATGTGCAGCTCGGCGGAGGGGATGGCCTCGCGGACGCTACGAAAGGCCTTTAGGAGCTGCGGTCCGCCCTTGCGGGAGAACTCAGTGCCGATGAAGAGGATGCGATTGGCGCGATAGTCCTTGTTGGCGGCGGGCTCGGGGAAGTCGGTGAGGTTGATTCCTCCGCCGACGTTGTGGACGCGTCGACGGGTCGACGCCGTAGTTGCGGATGAAGGACTGGCGCAGGTACTCGCTGAAGGTGAAGATGGCGGTCATCTTCTGCGCGGCCGTCTTCTCGTACTCGAGCGCCTGGTCGATGCGGCGGCGCGAGACGCCTTCGGTGCCGAAGCCGCTTGCGAGCAGCTCGGCGAGGTTGCCGTCGTGGTAGGAGACGCACTTCTGGCCCGGGAAGGCGTCGGGCAGCGAGAACATGTGGCCGATCTGCATCAGCACCGGACTCGAGACGGAGACGGACTTCGCGGCGTTGGTGAGGGCCTTGCGGTACGCGGGGTCGAAGTAGAAGTGTTTGCGCCAGACGCCGCGGTTGCGGGTGAAGTTCTTTCCGAGCAACGCGTAGTTGGCGAGCTTGGGCACGCGGATACCGACGGCTTTGTCGAGCAGGTCGGCGTTCTTCATGGCGTCGAGCAGGAAGGCTGAGGAGCCTGACCATGTTCCTGGGGCGTATGGGTCGGAGCCGACCGAGCCTCCAACGAAGACCGTGACCTCGCGCATGGGGTCAGGCTAGCACAGCGGGCGTTTCGACATCATGGATGAACGAGAGCTTTGGCATTGTTGGCGGGGATAGAAGCCCCTGAAGCTAGAGCCTGACCATGTTCCGCGGTGCCCAAGGTGCCAGAAGAATTTAGCGAACAATACACATTGTGTTGTTATGATTGGGGCCAGATCAGTACAAGTCACAGCGAGAAATTGCCGGAGAGATGTTTGTCTATGTTCCCCGTTCGCTGTGCACTGCTCCTTTTAGTCCTCACATCCGTAGAGATCACGGCTTTTGCTCAGGCGGCTACGCCGTCGTGTGCTCCCGCAGCACAACGTGGTGATGGTCCAGGACCTGCTTGCTTCACAGCTAAAGAACAGATTGGCGAGCTTTCGTACAGTAGCTCTTTCCGACATCTCTACGTCTTTCCGGATGGCGCTCAATCCGCAATTGCCAAACAAATACATTCAACATCCGCGGAGCCGCGGAATGTAACTCATTCGAGTCACAGAACATCAGTTCACCGGCAAAGAACGGGATAAAGAATCGGGCAATGACTACTTCGGGGCTAAGGACTACGCCTCTTTGAGTGGAAGCTTCATGGGTTCTGATCCGTCGAGCAAGTCGGGGAATCCACCGGCCTTGAATCGAAACAGCTATGCGCCCAACAATCCACTGATAAAGATCGCCTCGCACGGTGTCGATTGTATTTACGCGAATGACGCCGGCAATCGCGTCGAATTGATCGATCACGACGGCAATGCAACAGAATGCGGTGATCCCAGTAGTGGTGGAACCGTGATGCCTGGTTATGTGAGTGAAGATCACGCCGCGTACAACAGCAACACTGAGCAGTTACAGGTGGTTTCGTACGACGGCGAAGACATACACTACGTCAAGTTCGGTGCAGGCGCGCGAACGGAGGCAAATGGGCATTGCTCAAGCGGCTGTGATGGCTACGTCTTTGCATCGGCTCACGCCGCGTGGCTTTCCAGCATGATCGTCGGAGGAACTCTCGACCAGCTGATGACCTTTCTGGTCAATCAGGACGTAGGGATTCATGGGATCTTCGGCCCGTCTGATCCGGGAACCGCGATGCAGATTATAAGTGGCCCGCTTGATTTCTGGAACGATCACTGGGCAGGTCCGGATGGAATGGGTGCGCCGAGGGGGCGGGGCGATTGGGCGGCAATCGTTCACGATTACAACTACGATACGAATCACGTCACCGTCAGCATGTATTTCAATCCCTTCATCTCACGGGCCACGGCTCATGCGATCGTGCAAAGCAATAACAAGCTGATCCGGAATACCGGCGGTTTTCAAGGTGTGAAGATGGGGCTCTTCTTCGGGATGGTCAACGCATTTCAGTGCCTCGCTCATGCTTTCTAGAGAGGCGGGCAGATTGAGGCAGCGTGCTTCCTTCGGAATCGATTTGAATAGGGAGTTTGCACTTTGAAACGTCAGGCAATCATTGTTCTCATTCTTTTCTCGATCATTTCCAGAGTGGAAGGCGCTCAATCTACGCCGGCAGATCAAAGTCGCGTACGAGAGACTCAGGTGCCTGGTGTCTGGACCGATCCAGCCACGGGGCTGATGTGGGCCGGGAAAGATAATGGCAAAGCTGTTAGCTGGCAAAAGGCAAAGAAGTACTGCCGCGACTGGCGAGCGGATGGCTATTCCGACTGGAGGCTGCCGACGACCGATGAGTTGCAGGAGATCTACGACAAGGGCGCTGAAGCTCCCGGCATAAACCCGTCCTCTCACTGGCACGGAGCCGAAGCGATGAACTACCACGTGAAAGGGAACCTGTTCCTGACGGGAGACGAATGGAGCAGCACTCAACGAAAGGATGACAGTGGACGTCCTACCGCGCGGGTGTGGTACTTCGACTTCCTGAACGGCGTACGAAAGGACGACGACACAACCCTGCTCATCAATATCTGGGGAGGCATCGCCAGGTCGTTGTGTGTGCGCCGTCCCTGAAACGTATTGGAGTGCAGTGCGGCGCAACTATCAAAGACTGCTCATTGTTCCCCTAGAAGTTCTACTGGTGTATGCTGCTTTGCATAGAACTTCTAGTGGAGTAGGCATTGGCGAGTATGAAGCCTGTCAGCAGCGAGATGCTGAAGGGAACTTTGGACATGATGATTTTGCGCACCCTGGTGGTGGGCGATGCGCATGGTCATGCGATTGCGAAGGTGATTGAGCGGAGTTCGGAGGATGTGCTGGAGGTAGAGCAGGGATCGCTCTATCCAGCGCTGCATCGGCTCGAGAACCGGGGGTGGGTGAAGTCTTTCTGGGGGACGAGCGAGAACAATCGGAAGGCGAAGTTCTACCGGCTGACGGCTGCGGGACGTAAGCAGTTGACGGTGGAGACGAGCCGCTGGCGGCAGATGGCTCGGGCGATTGGGCTGGTGATGGGTGAAGCTACGGCGCGCGGTGAGGTTGAGTGATGAGGTGGCGAAGGTTCTTTCGACGGAAGCATAGTGATGCGGAGTTGCAGCAGGAGATTGAGCTGCATATGGAAGAGGAGATTGCGGAGAACGTCGAGCGCGGCATGGATAAGGACGAAGCGCGACGGCGGGCTTATGTGAAGTTTGGAAGCGCGCGGCGTGTGAGGGAGGAGATTTGGCGGGGAAATAGCTTTTTGTGGGCGGAACGGATGTGGGCGGATCTGCGTTACGTGATGAGGCGCCTGAGGAATGCGCCCTTAGCGGTACTGACGGTGATGGTTTCGCTGGGCCTGGGAATCGCGGCGAATGTAGTGGTCTTCTCCGGCGTAGACAAGATGGTGCTGCAGGGGCCTCCGGTCGGAGATCCGGCGACCTTAGTGAGCGTTTATTCGAGGGATCGCCGCTGGCAGACCGGCGCACTGATCAACACGGCAGTCTTCGAGAGCATGCGCGGGCAGCTTAAGTCGTTCTCAGGAGCTGCAGGGTTTACTTCGTTTCTGCAGACGACTCTGTCCGGGAGCGGGGAGTCGCAGCGGGCGTGGGGGCAGAGCGTAACGTCGAATTACTTCGATGTCGCCGAAGTGCCGATCGTGCTTGGACGGGGATTTGGAAGTCATGAAGAGTACTCGCCTGTGGTGGTGCTGGGTTACGGGCTGTGGGTGCATTACTTCAAAGCGGACAGCGGAGTGGTGGGAAAGACGGTCTCTTTGTCAGGGAAGCCGTTCACTGTAATTGGCGTGGCGAAGCCGGGATTTCATGGGATTTTGCAGTTGATGAACTCCGAGTTCTGGGTGCCGCTGAGTCAGCAAGCAGAGTTGGAATCCTTGCCGGGAAGGAATGGCGAGTTTGTGAACGTCGTTGCCCGGCTCGGGCCGGGAGCGAGCCGGACTGAGGGGCAGGCGGAACTGGATACCGTAGCGCAACGGCTTGCGATTGAGTTTCCCAAGGAGAGGCAGGGTCAAGGGCTTTATTTCGAAAAGGCGGGAACATTGCCGAAGGAGGCAACGGCGGAGATTGCCGCATTTTTGGCGGGAGTGATGGCAGTAGCACTCCTGGTGCTATGCATCGCAGGATCCAATGTAACCAATCTGCTGTTGTCGCGAGCGATGGCAAGGCACAGGGAGATGGCGGTGCGGATTGCGCTGGGTGGGACGCGCTGGCAACTGATGCGGCCGATGCTGCTGGAGAGCATGCTGCTGTCTCTGGGTGGCGGAGTGTTTGGTGTGGGAGTGAGCCTGCTGGCGATGCGTGCGCTTATGGTCTTTCACATGCCGGTTAATCTTCCGTTTGATCTGGTTCTCAACGTAGACAAGAGAGTGATTCTCTATGCGTTTTTATTGAGCGTCGGAACTGGAATGTTGTGCGGTTTAGGGCCGGCGTTTGCGGCGACGCGGCCGTCAGTGCCGAGTGCATTGAAGGGCGAGAGCGCGCTGGAGCGGCCGGGGCGCCGATGGACGATGCGAAATGTGCTGGTGATGGTGCAGGTCGCAGCGTGCGTTGTGTTGTTGTGCACGACGGGTCTCTATCTGCACAGCCTGGCGAAGCTTGCAAATGAAGATCCGGGACTTCGAACAAACGGGGTGCGAATGCTGTCGATCGATCCGATACACAATGGCTACCGGGCGGAGCAGATACCGCTGGTGCTGAAACGAGTGCGCGAGCGCGTGACAGCGATGCCACAGGTGACATCGGCGGCGTGGACGGACGCAGTTCCGCTATCGCTTGCTATGAAGGGGAGCAAGTTTCATATTGCCGGACAGTCAGGGAGTTTTGCGGATGATCCGAGAGCAGATGTTTACGATGTGGACCCGGGATACTTCGACACCATGGGGATCCAGCGGATCGAGGGGCGAGACTTCAATGGTGCGGGGCCGGATGCTCCGAAACAGATGGTGGTGAATGAGGCTTTCGCGCACTTGATGTTCAAGGAGCGAAGAGCGGTGGGTGAGTCCTTGATTCCCACTCTGCCGCCGAACGTAGCCCCATCCAATCCCGTTGCCTACGAGATTGTTGGCGTGGTGAAAAACAGCAAGTCGGCGATGATGAGCGATGAACAGAACCATCCGATTGCGTATGAGGAATTGGAGCAGAACATGGGAACGGCAGCGCCGCTACTGGGGTATTCGCTGATGGTGCACTACCAGGGGAACGGAGCGGAGGTTGCGAGCGCACTACGAAACGAGGTGCACTCTGTCGATTCATCGCTGGGCGTCTTCAACGAAAAGGAGATGGCGGATCAGGTAACGGATTCGTTGATCATTCCGCGCGCGGAGTCGGCTATCTTCGGAACATTTGGATTTGTGGGACTGCTGCTGGCGGCGGTGGGTCTCTATAGCGTGATGAGCTATTCGGTACAGCGCAGAACGCAGGAGATCGGGATTCGGCTGGCGCTGGGCGCTACGCGTAGCGCCGTACAAGGATTGATTGTGCGGCAAGGGATGATGCTTGCTCTGGTCGCTCTGGCGATCGGACTTCCGCTGGCGCTGGCCGCGTCAAAGATTGCCGCGAGACTGCAGCAAGGGATTGCGGCCTATGATGCAGTCTCGTTTACCTTGATGCCGCTGTTTCTAGCCTCAGTGGCGTTGGCTGCCTGCTGGATTCCGGCTCGGCGAGCGGCCACTGTAGATCCGCAGACTGCACTACGCCACGAATAAGCTTCAGCTCTCGAAAAAGTCGGGTTCGTGTGGGTGATAATGGTCGGCATGCCGACACGACGTGAGTTTCTTCGCAATGGCTCTGCTGCGTGGGTTGCACTGCAGGGTGGGCTTCTTCGCGCGCAGGGTGAGCAGACGCTGTCTCCCTGGAAGCCGGGGATGATGGACATTCACCACATCTCTACCGGCCGGGGAAACTCGGCGCTGCTGATACTGCCCGATGGCACGACGATGATGGTGGATGCGGGCGCGCTGCAGCAAACCACGGAGTTCCTGATCGACGAGAAGCCGGATGGATCGCGGCGGCCGGGAGAGTGGCTGGGGCGGTATGCGAAGCGGCAACTGGATGCGGCGGGACTGGACGGCATCGACGTCTTCATGAACACGCATCTGCACGCCGATCATCTGGGTGAGTTGACGGCTGACTGTCCTGAGGCTCCGGGTGGAGGCTACAAGCTGACCGGCGTGACGGATGTGGCGGCGATTGTTCCGATCAAGCGGTTTGTCGATCGTGCGTGGCCGGACTACAACTTCCCTGCTCCAGTGGATGCTCCGTTCATCCGGAACTATCGCGCGTTTCTTGCGGCGCAGGTGAAGGCGGGTAAGACGGTCGAGCGATTCAAGCCGGGCGTGAACGATCAGTTTCGGTTGTTGAAGAAGCCGAGCAGTTATTCGAACTTCGAGATACGCAATCTGATTGCGAATGGCGAGGTGTGGACCGGGCAGGGGACGGCGACGAAGAAGCTGTTTCCGGATCTGACGGGGATGAAGGGCGAGGAGCTGCCGTCGGAGAACTGCTGCTCGTGCGCGGTGCGAGTGAAGTATGGGAAGTTCGCGTACTACACGGGCGGCGATCTGCCTTCGGGGACGAACTTCGGGAAGGATCCGTGGCGCGATGTGGAGACCCCGGCGGCCGAGGCGTGCGGGCCGGTGAGCGTGGCGGTGCTGAATCATCACGGCTACTTCGACGCGGACGGGCCGGGCTATGTGCGGGCGCTGCGGCCGCGGGCGTTCGTGATTATGGCGTGGGACTCGGCGCATCCGACGGTGAATACGCTGGCGGCGCTGTACAGCACGACGCTGTATCCGGGCGCCGCGCGATGTATTTGCGACGGCGCTGAAGTCAGAGCTGAAGATTACGAACAAGAGGACGGCGAACTTCAAGAGCTCGAACGGCCACGTGGTGGTGCGGGTGGAGGAGGGCGGCGAGAATTTTCGCATCGCGGTGGTGAGCAATGCGGATGAGTCGGGTCGGGTGGTGGGGAGCTTCGGGCCTTACGCTGTCGCGGGTGGGCTAGGGGCGCTGGCCGTGGTTGCGGGGGGTGACGGGGGTGGCGACGGGGGTGGCTGCACCTACGAACTCGGTGACGGAGTTGTAGGTGAAGTTGGCGATCCAGACGTTGCCGGAGGCGTCGATGGCGATGCCGCGCGGGCCGCTGATGTTGTCGGCCTTGTAGCCGGCTGGCGGGCGAGAGGGCGACTCCGGTGTTGGTGAAGGCGGAGAGTGAGTTGCCGTCGCGGTTGGCGACCCAGACGCGGTTGTCGCCGTCGATGGCGATGCCGGCAGGGCCGTTGAGGCCTCCGCCGGTGTAGCCGCTCTGCGGGGAGATGAGGGCGCCGTTGGGGTCGAGCTTGCCGAGGACGCTGCTCTTGCTGCTGGCGAACCAGACGTTGTTGGCGGAGTCGATGGCGAGGGGAGTGAGTTCGTTGCCGGTCGGTCCGGTGAGCGGCTCGGAGAGGAGAGGCCGCTGGCCGGAGAGAGTCATGCGATAGATGGTGCGCGTTCGCGCCGAGTCGTCCAGGCGCGATTGACGGAGTCGATGGCGAGGCCGGAGGCGAAGGCGTCTGTTGTAATGCCGGAGATCTTCGAGCCGGAGGGGCTGAGCACGGTGGTTCTGGACGAGCCGGAGACCCAGAGATTGCCTGAGGTGTCGAAGGCGGGGAAGAAGCAGGCGGAGGCGCAGGGATAAGGCGTGGAGGTGATGGGCAGCTCCATTGTTTCTGAAGACGGAGATGGTGGCGGCCCCGACGGGGGCGAAGTTGATGACCCAGGGGTTGTCGTACGGAGTCGATGGCGACGGCGAAGGGTTGGTTGAGGCCGCCGCCGGTGTAGCCGTTCGGAGATGACGTTGCCGAGGGGGGAGAACTTGGTGAGGCCGTTGTTGGCGTAGCCGGGGACCCAGAGGTTGCCTTGCGAGTCGAAGGCGGGGTAGTAGGGGCCGGGCATGTTGTCGGAGAAGAAGGTGATGGCGAGGGTCCAGTCGTTGGGCGCGGCGGGGAGCATGGGCTGGTAGGGGGAGTTGGCGGGTGCGAGGGTGAAGAGCGGGGTGACGTTCTGCGCGGGGTTCTGCGCGATGTTGAGCATCGCGGCGACGGTGTTGGTGGGAGTGGTGGTTCCGACCTTCGTGTTGGAGAAGAGGGTGGTGCAGCCGACGCCGAGGCCGGTGGAGTTGATGCAGGGGGCGAGCATGTTGGCGAGGGTGTTGAGCTTGGCGCGCGGGGAGAAGCCGTTGCCATCGTCGTTGCCTTCGCGGGCGGTTCCGGCTTCGGAGTCGACGAGGTTTTGAATGTTGGCGAAGGCGTTGGCGAGTCCGGCCTGCGCGTTGGCGAGGGGCCGGAGGCGACGTGGGTGGCGTCGGTCATGAATCCGGCGAGGGCGTAGACGGCGGCGACGGTGGTGACTTCGTTGATGACGAAGGCGGAGATGTGGCCGGCGAAGGTTCCGTCGGAGGGGCAGGTTCCGAAGATGGCGAGCATCGCGATGGCGGAGTTGACCTGGCCGGGGGTGAGGCCGGGGTTTCCGCCGGCTGCGTAGACGTAGACCTGCTGGCCGGGGGTGCAGGCGTAGGCGCCGGTGAGCGAGAAGTTTCCCTGGCTGTTGGTGGTGACGTAGGTTCCGTTGGAGTCGATGGAGACTCCGGGGGCGTAGGCCTTGAGGAGCGGGATGCTGGGGGCTCCCCAGTCGGAGGTGTTGGCGGCGAAGAGGTAGATGTGGGCGCCGGAGATGGGCTGGCGTCCGCCGTAGTTGGCTCCGTCGGATCCGGGCTCGACGAGGTTGGAGGTGGTGAAGGTTCCCGTTGTGGTGTTGGTGGCGGGAGCGGTGGAGGTTGGGGTTTGGGTGGAGGTTGTGGTGCGGGTGGGTTGGACCGGGTCGGCGCAGCCGATGGTCAGGGCGAGGAGGAAGAGGGCGCTTGCTGACTGAAGACGCACGTTGTCGCTTTCCCTCCTTTTCCTTCCCTGATTTGCGTGCTGGGGGATGGTGGGAGAGTAGCGTGTGCGGGGGCTGGGGGAAATCCCTCAAACGGGTCACCCCCTCCCCCCGCCTTTTCCGCGTAAATGATCATTCTAAAAGTTTTAGGCTGGTACCTCGGTGGTTTCGGGATGTTGATTAAAGCAGAAGACCCGGCATTCGCCGGGTCTTCTTTCCTATTACTTCTATTCTAGCGGGACGGAGGTAATTAATCGGCAGATTTCAGGGCGGCAGGATGTGCTTTGTAATGTTTTAGTTATGGGGATTTTTTGGTCTTGCGGGGCTTGACAGTGTTTTTAGCGATTTCCGCTCCTGCTACTGGGTTCGGTTTTGGGATTCGAGGCGAGGGCTTGTTTTCGAAGATCAGCTGTAAATGATCATTCTGAATGACTTATGTGGCAGGTAGTGTATTCCGGTCGCTTCGCTCCGGCTGTGGGACGGGTCGGGCTTCGCCCGACCACTAAAGCTGGCCTTCGGCAGAGCGGTTGCCGCTTCGCGGCGGTGGGATTGATGCAGGGCTAAAGCCCTGCTTTACCTAGAGGCAAAGGCTCGGAATGATCGGAGGAGGAGGCTACGGGAAATTCGAATGAGTATGCCGTTACAGAAAGTAAGGTTGAATCGTTTCGCACTTATGGGAATAGTGGGTTCTGTCTGAGCATCGCTAGATGCAGGCCCTTCGACTTCGCTGCGCTTCGCTCAGGATGACAAATTCATGAGCAGGTCAAAGAGGGTTCGATCTTCCGGTAGCGGTCAGTTTGGAGTGAATGATTGAAGTTGCCGAAAATGCGACTTTCCGGGAATCTGATAGCGCTCAGACGCTTTATGCTTTCTATACATATCGAATCGGTATGCGAGACGTGATGGCAGTCATCGAGTTCTAGGATGAAGCAAAGAACGCGGGAGCCAATAGACTCTGTCGTCGATGACCTCAAGGCGAGACAGCGCAATCTGACATGGCCGCACGTGCTCAGGGGAAGCAGGTCCGTCGATGAATCCTTTGGAAGGGCGCTCCAGACGCACCGATGGTTCAGAGGATTGGGGCCATCATCTTAGCGCTGGCCTACCTTGCGGTAGCACCTGTTCTTTATTAGCTGGACCACCAACGGTGGAGGATGGCTCTCTGGACTATTCAGTCTGGTTTTGATTGCCGTGGGAGCGAAGATCGTCCATAGCGCAGTCAAGCCCTGAAACGTGAGATGCACGTAAAACGGTGTTTCGGAAACAACAACCGAACTTGCCGATAATGCGACTTTTCGGGGGCAACGAGGCTTTGAGCTAGACTGTGGCGGATGCTCTTCACGATTGACTTTGAATATGACGGCGGCACCTACTTGGCACAGGTAGAAGCATTGGGTCCCCGCGAAGCTTTGCTAGGCTGGTCACAACAGATTCAAACCACGGAACTGGAGCGATGGGGAGTGGGCCGCGCGGCGGTTTCGGCAGCCTTCTCCGACGTGACACCCGTACCAGTCCGAGGACTGAAGGGTGTCTGGTGTGTGACTGGGACCATCAACGAAGGATTTGCCCTCGCGAACATCATCGCTACGGAAGATTCACTCTAGCGTAGTTGCCGAAAATGCGACTTTCGGGGCAATAGGTGTTTTCCGGTTATCCTGACGTCGAGGAATCGGCACGAATGAAGAAATGGTTGAAGGTGGTTGGTGGCATCTTCGCAATGCTTTTCTGCTTGTTAGCTTGGGGGGTGGCGGCCATGGATTATGGGGATAGCGTCGCCGCTGGTATTTACAGTTTCAAAGGGGATGGAGAAACATCAGCCCTCAAACTCAATTCCGACCACACCTTCCGTCAGACACGAAAGCGTGGAGGCGACAAGCGGCAAGCCGAAGGAACTTGGCGACGCGTTGGTCAGGGAGGCATCTCCTTCTCTAAAGAGTTCCTCGTCGTAGCGGGTGACGAGCCTGAGCCGGATGGAACGACCTTTTGCGACATGCACAAGCTTCTGGGGTTATTTCCCTCGTTGAAGCTGCGGCAATATCACGTGCTTTGGTATGGCAAGACAAGCCTCGGAAGCTCGCCCATCGGTACGTATAAAGGGGATGAGCCGAATGTGTTTGCGACACTGAGTCTCAACGAGGATCATTCTTTGGTACAGACTCTCATGCGCAGCGATGTCACAACATGCAAGTGGAACATGGAGCCAAGATTCCGATGGAACGGTCTGGTTCTCCAAGGACTTCCTGAAGACTTCAGGGGAGTCACTGTCAGAAGAACGAACGTGCGTCATCCATGGACCCGCAAGGCTCTAATCTTCAGATAGAATCTCGCTTGCCGAACACGTTCCCGAGCCAGTTTTTCATAAACGTTTTCTATTCTGACCAACTTCCCGCAAATGTATGGTCCGCCGCGCGACTGCAAGGGAAAAGCGAAGGGGCGATCGACAGGTCTGCGCAAATGTATTCGGCCTTTGGGTGGAGAGCAGAGTCTCCTGGCCATGATGAGTTGCGCTGCGTGCTCTTCCTGATAAACGGGACGGTCATGGAAGACCATTTGCGGGAGCAGGTTGCGAGCACGCCGTTGGGAACTGTTCGTTCGTCTTAGCTATCCAGTGCAGACCTTGGTGAGAACTCTAAATCGTCATCGTGGTGGGTAAAAGTCAGGCAGCCATGGGGCTCATAGGTGGGCGATACTCTTGTCCGCTTGAGAGAACGGCCCAGGCGATACGGGCGAGCTTGTTGGCTGCCGCTGTGATGACCACGTTGATCGGCGCTCGTTGCTCAAGCGCATCGAGCCATGGGCCGAACGGGGATCGTTCTCGCTTGACCCGGAGGACGGCGATCGGGCACCGTGCACGAGGAGCTTGCGCAGGTATCTGTTGCCGCGCTTGCTGATGCCGAATAGCCTGGCCTTCCCGCCGGTCGAGTGCTGTCGCGGCACAAGCCCAAGCCAGGAGGCGAACTCACGGCCCTTGTGGAAGGCTGCGCCGTTGCCGATCGCGGCCACGATCGCGGTTGCCACCAACGGGCCGATACCGGGGATCTGTCTCAGCCGCTGGCAGGCCGGGTCGGAAGAGGCGATCTGTTCGACCTCTGCGTTCATCGCAACGATCTGCTGTTCGAGATCCTTCCACTCGTTCCAGAGAAGGCTGACGAGGTTGCGCATGCGTGGCGTCAGATTCGCGTCAGCGTTCTCGAGAATCTCGGGCATCGCCAGCTTCAGCTTGAATGGAGTCTTCGCGAAGGTCATGCCACGCTCAAGCAGGAAGGCTCGCAGCTGGTTGATCACGGACGTTCGTCGTGCGATGAGACGATCCCGCACGCGATGGATGGCTTGCAGATCGAGCTGGTCGTCCGTCTTGATCGGAACGAAACGCATGTTCTGCCGGTCGACAGCTTCGGCGATCGCTTCGGCATCGAGAAAGTCGTTCTTGTTGGACTTCACAAACGGCTTCACGAACTGGGCCGGGATCAGCTTCACATCATGGCCTTGCTCTCGCAAGGCGCGGCCGAGGAAGTGAGCCCCCGAACACGCCTCCATCCCGATCAAAGAGGTCTGCATGTTGGCTGTAAACGTGATCAGCTGCTTCTGGGTGAACTTCTTCCGCAACAGCACCTTGCCCGCTGCGCTCAGAGCTACGAGATGAAACGTCGTCTTGCCAAGATCAATACCAACCGAATGAATCTGCATGTCGATGATCCTCCTTGAACCTGCCAAACACGATCCTCCACGCTCGGGAGGATCAAGCGGCGGACCATCTCATTAACGGGGTTATCGGAAAGTACAAACTGAAGTTGCCGAAAACCCGACTTTTTGGGAACTTCGCAAACGCTGGACTGACTTGAGTCAACACAAGCGCGTTTCTCGGGACTAATGTCCCATTTCGTCTCAAATCGGCGCTCGATAAGTGCATTGCCCTGTTGTCGCGGAATGAGCGCCGGATTGGTAAACGGACGCGGAATCTTTCGTATGGTTAACTGATTAGTGGGGAACAACAGAGTGATCGACTGCAGAGCCGCGACGAAGAGCTATGCCTCTCGACCTGTTCTCCGAGGCATAGACCTCGTTGTAGAACCTGGCATTTGTGCCTTATTAGGGGCTAACGGTGCCGGCAAGTCCACGCTGCTACGCTTGCTCTCAGGATTAGAGGAGCCAGACAGTGGTTCCGTGTTCATCGGCGGACTGGGTTTCCGGGATCATGGAGTTGAAATCCGGCGGAATCTGGGTGTACTCCCCGAGGGGCTCGGGCTGTTCGAGTCTTTGACGGTCATCGAGAACCTGATGGCAATTGGACCTATTTATGGACTCACGAAGAGCGAAACAGCAGCTCGAGCAGCGGACCTGCTAGGACTGCTCGATCTTACACAAGGACGCCACACCGTTGCACGCAATTGTTCGTTCGGCATGCGGAAGAAGACCGCCTTGGCCATGGCCCTCCTGCACAAGCCGAGGGTTCTGCTGCTGGATGAGCCGTTTGAAGGTATTGATCCCGCATCGTCCGCGGTCATTGAGATGCTGCTTGGCCAACTCTCCAGCGATGGCGCTACGATCTTGCTCACCTCTCACATTCTGTCGATCGTGCAGAAGATAGCCACCCGCGTAGTCATTCTTCACCAAGGTCGAGTTGAATCAGATTTCAACCCGTCCACGGCAGACGAAGGAGTTGAGGAGGTGTATTTCAGCATCGTTGGCGAACCACAGCCGGAGGTGCTGGATTGGCTCAGATCCTAGCCCTTCTGTTCTTGTTGAAGAAACTGATGTTGAAGGAACTGAGCAGCTTTTCCTCCGTGCGTTTCAACAACTTCCTGTTCTCCATCCTTTTTATTATGGCCGCGGGTTTAGAAAGCAGGGCACCGAAAGCAGCATTCTGGAGTACGCTCTTCTTTCAAATTGTCCTCCTTGCGCCTCTGCTTGTTACTTTTTCCGTAGATACACAGCATAGGTTGCCCCCGGAGCGAGTCGCTACGTGGCCGCTGACACGTACACAAAGACTCTTGCTCAGTTCCGTAAGTTTTGCGTTGAATCCATTATTTATAGTGTTGTTTTTTGGCTACCTGTTCTGGATGGGCCTGGCCGCGGGTCTCTTTTTTGTTCTACTGGCACTAATCGTCCATGGGACGGTATACGCCGTTGGCCGTCTCCCGTTCGAGCTAAGGACGCCTGCAGGTCTCAACATCTCAAGGACGCCCTTGAAGGTCGGCGGAATCGCGCAAGAAATGTGGCGGGAGCTGCAGGGAACCCTAGACTTTTGGACCGCGCTGCTTATAGCTGTTAGCGGAACCCTTTATCGACTGTTCGGGCGGGCACCAGAGCCCGAAGCATTTCCGATGCTGTCGTTATTCGTGGGTATCGCAATGAGCACGATTGGGCAACGCATGCTCCGTCTGGATGAGGGGCGAGCATTGCTGCGCTATCGTCTCCTACCGATAGCAGGGTGGAAGCTGCTCGTCACGCAGGACATGACTTTCCTGATCCCGCTTGCCGTCATGGTTTCACTCCTAAGTCTACGGACAGGTGTTGCATTTGGCTTGGTCGCTATCGCGGTCGGGCGATACCCGTCGCTGAGGCAGCGGGCGAACCAGCGTAGATGGCGTTTCGTCGGAGGAGATCCACGTTTCGGAGTAGCACAGGTTCTCTTGGGTGGATTAGCTGGAATCGGAGCGGCAAGGACGGGACTCTGGGTCTTGGCCGTTGCCTCCGCCCTCTACCTGGTTTCCATATTCTGGGGCGAACTGCTCTGGAAACGCTCCCTGACTGCTTAGTCGAAAAACACGTCTCTGGCGGGGCTGTTTGAGCAGGTTGCTCTAAAGCGAGGTTCGCGGCAATCACCGACGGGAATGATGCATAATCGCCAATGCACTCATCGACACTGGACAAGTCGCTATAAGTTTGTTTCGGAAGCAGTCCTTATCGGGCTGCGATCGGCACTCATGATCGGCAGAGACTCGTTGTCGGGTGGGTCGACCGGGCCGCCGCCGTGGGGCAGGTAGATGCCGTCCTGGGCCAGCAACGCTTCGTAGACGGGGGTGTGCCGCCAATGGCGGGCAAGGGCGAAGGCGCTCATGTTGGCGATCATCAGAGGCAGAACCAGGCCGTAACCGCCCGTCATTTCAAAGATGATCAGCACCGAGGTCATGGGGGCGCGAACGATGCCGGCGAAGACGGCTCCCATGCCGACGACGGCGAATGCGCCGATGGAGTCGGCTGAGTGATGGAAGACGATCACGTCCAGGTAGCCCACCGCGCCGCCCAGCATGGCGCCCATGAAGAGCGCCGGTGCAAAGATGCCGCCCGAGCCGCCGCTGGAGTAAGAACTGACGGTGGCAGCAAGCTTGAGGACACAGAAGACGGCCATAGCGGTCACGCGTCATTTTGCCTGTGAGCGCCAGGGTGAGGGTCTTGTACGGGTCGCCGGCGATGCCGTTGAGGTGGAAGAGCGCCAGCGCAACGACCGCCATGCCGCCTGTGGCTGCGCCGCCGATGGCCGGATGCACCCAGCGAGGCACGCCGGTGAGCCGTCGGAACCAGGCACGAAGGCCCAGCAGCGAATCGGTGAAGGCGACCGAGACAATGGCCGCGAGCAGGCCCAGCAACGCATACCACACCAGCGATGAGGAGTTGGTGAGCGTGTAGTTGCCCTGCACGTGAAAGACGGGGTTGGAGCCCAGAATCGAGTGTTCGACAACGGCAGCCAGCGCGGCGGCGACGATGACGCCGGAGAGCATGGTCTGGTCGAGGTCGCCGATCAGTTCCTCGAGGGTGAAGGTGACGGCGGCAATGGGCGCGTTAAAGGCAGCGGCGATGCCTGCCGCCATGCCCACTGAAGCCATCCGGCGGGTGTTCTTGGGGCCGAGTCGGGCCAGCGCGGGCCAGCATGCTGCTGACGCCCGCGCACACCTGCACCGTAGGTCCTTCAAGGCCAAGCGAAGCGCCGGAGCCGATTTGGAGAGCGCACAGAACAAACTTGCCGATGGTTTCGCGGACGGTGACCATGCCGTGCCGCAGGGCGTAAGCCACCTTCACCTGAGGAATGCCGCTACCCGCGGCGGCGGGAGCAAAGTAGGTAAGGCCGACGCCGACAACCAGGCCTCCGATGGCGGGGGAGAGGATGGTCCACCATATCCAGCTATGCCCCGGAGCGGCGTTGGCGCGTTCGATGAACAGGGTCTCAAGCCCCATGATGCTCAGGTGGAAGGCCACGGCAGCCAGTCCGCAGAGTCCGCCGGCCAGAATGGTCACCGCCAGCAGGCGCTGCCGCTCGCTGGGCATGCGGCGCAACAGCCAGGCGTAGAAACGTGAATATAGTCCCGGGAGTCCTGCCCAATAGACTACGTTTCGGCACTTCCTGGCTGGTCGGGGAAGTCACAGCACCAGTATAGAAGTTTCCTAAAAGCTGACTTTGCGGGAACAAACCCTTTGTGTCCCAGATAAGCTTGCATCGGAACTTTAGATGTCGAAGACGTTTTGTGGATTTTGGCGGGCGTAGCGAATCCAAGCGGCGTAGATGACCGAGGACTCGGTCGCTTTTTTTGACTTGGTGATGGGATGGAGCGCCCACGCCCGCCGATTGAGTTCATCGGCGACCTCTCGCAGTCCCTTGCGTTCCAGAATTTCGTTGCTGTCTCCAGCCTCTTCTTTGCGATCTGCGAGGAGAGGGAGCATCAGATTCTTCGCTTCGTTGAAGCACCTGGCGAGTTCGTGCAGGCCGAGTTCATGCAGCCCCGTCTCGGTGTGGGCGACGAGGCCGGGTTCACCGAAGTTGCCGAAGTGCCAAGTGAGGCTGTCTAAGGTGAGGCTTAGGTCGAGCCAGTGAGTGGCGGCCATCGCTCTCAAACCGCGAGGGAGCTTGTCCAGACTGCGAGCGGCATCTCCATTGTCCAGGTATGGGCTTCCTTTTAGCGCGGTCGCAAAGAATGGACCAAATCTCCTACTTTTAACGCTTCGTCGTCCTTGGCGAGTGCGGGGTAGAGTTTTGAAATCTCGTCGTTCTCCACATTGATAATGTAAAGCAGTGGCTCCCCGGTGCCGTGGTGATGTGACTGTTTAGGTCGGTTCCTCAGTAGCAGCCGCGCGCGGTTTGAAGAGTTCCTCTCGGAAAAACGGGGTTTTCGGAGGAAACTTCAAGCGTTGTACTTTCCGAAAACCCGACTTTGCGGGAACCACGGATTACTTTCCGGTTT
>CAWCOK010000013.1:0-794792 GCA_963797135.1 uncultured Acidobacteriaceae bacterium
TGGTTCGGACTCTTCTATCTCGCGGCCGAACTCTTCGGCATGGTCAACGACGAGGCAGCCTTCGTCTACCTCACCGACGGCGGCCACTTCGAGAACATGGGACTCTACGAACTGGTTCGCCGGCATTGCTCCACCATCGTCATCTGCGACTCCGAGCAGGATGGCGACCTTACGTTCCAGGGCATCGGCATGGCCATTCGTAAATGCCGCATCGACCACGGCGCCGAGATCACCCTGGACCTCGCGCAACTCGATCCCGCCGGCGATCCCCCGGCCAGCCCTCAGAACTGCATCGCCGGTACCGTCCGCTACTCCAACGGAGCTACCGGCCAGGTCCTCTACATCAAATCCGCCTACACCCGCGATCTGCCTGCGGACCTCGTCAACTACCGCAAGGAGAACCCGGCCTTCCCCAACACCTCCACCCTCGACCAGTGGTTCTCCGAGTCCCAATTCGAAAGCTACCGCCGCCTCGGCCAGCACTACGCCCGGTCCGAACGAGTCCAGGCATGGCTCGATCGCCACCTGCCGCTGAAACCCAATCCTTCGCCTCCCTCGCAAAACCAGCTCCCCATATCCTGACCATCCGGGAAGCCGGGTTGCATGTGCACGCGGAATGCGTACCGCCTTTTCCACGCCTTCCACTCCATCCACAGCGGTTGCACCACTCCTGCGCCTTGCGTCGGAACCCTCCGAACCCTACCCTCATCAAGTGCAACGAAAGTTGTAGTTTTTCGATCGCAAAACCCCGCAAAAAACCGCCGCCAATTCCCGCCCCAAAAGCGCCGATTTCGCGACTTCCACAGCAAAATCACGGGTTTTCGTCGGTTCTTTTGTATGAACGCAGCGTAAACAGGGGTATTTCCACTGCCAACACTACATCTTGTGCTTTATACTTGACACACCCTATAAGGGGCGGTACTTTCACCACTGCAAGGGAAGACGGTCGGCACCTGGAAGGTTCCCGCCAACCCCGAATGCAGTTCCGCAAGACTTCAGCCCGTTCGACTAAGGTCGTGCCAGCAACTTGGCCCGGCCTCAACCAGTCAGCGCTCTGAAGCCTCAAAAATTAGACTTTGCCCCCTCACCATGCTCGTGAGTTTCGGGGCCGCATCACCCGGAGAGACTCTGCCCCTCCGGGCATCAAATTTAGAACGAGAAGGAGAAACCTCCCCCATGGCGACGATTCCAAACCAGACCACCAGCGCCGCAACCTCCTACCAGACCTCCACCCGCCAAGCGCGCCCCTGGCCTCACCTTCTCGCGCCACTTCACCCGCCCCGGCATCTCCCCCTTCGACGAGATCGTCTGGGAGCTTCGCGACGCCGTCATCCAGGACTTCAAGGGCAAGATCATCTTCGAGCAGAAGAACGTCGAGGTCCCCGCCGACTGGTCCATGACCGCGACCAACATCGTCGCCTCCAAGTACCTCCACGGCCAGCATCGGCACCGCCGAGCGCGAGTCCGGCGTCCGCGCCCTCATCACCCGCGTCGCCGAGTCCATCCGCGACTGGGGCATCGAAGGCGGCTACTTCGCCTCCGCCGCAGGACGCCGACACCTTCTACGCCGAGCTCTGCCACCTTCTCCTCAACCAGAAGGTCGCCTTCAACTCGCCCGTCTGGTTCAACGTCGGCTGCGACCGCCTCGAGCCCAACTCCGACGCCCAGAACTGGCACTGGAACCCGCACACCTGCGCCATCGAGTTCTCCGTCACCGGCTACACGCAAGCCCCAGTGCTCCGCCTGCTTCATCAACTCCGTGCAACGACTCGCTCGACTCCATCCTCACCCTCGCCAAGACCGAGGGCATGCTCTTCAAGTGGGGATCGGGCGCCGGCTCCAACCTCTCCAGCATCCGCGGCTCCATGGAGACCCTCTCCGGCGGCGGCACCGCCTCCGGCCCGCTCTCCTTCATGCGCGGCTTCGACGCCTTCGCCGGCGTCATCAAGTCCGGCGGCAAGACCCGCCGCGCCGCCAAGATGGTCATCCTCAACGTCGACCATCCCGACATCGTCGACTTCATCGAGTGCAAGGCAGAAGGAAGAGGCCAAGGCCTGGCACCCTCATGCAGGCCGGCTACGACGGCTCCGGCCCCGACTCCGAGGCCTACAGCTCCATCTTCTTCCAGAACGCCAACAACTCCGTCCGCGTCACCGACGAGTTCATGCACGCCGTCGAGACCGACGGCACCTTCTTCACCCGCACCGTCAAAGCACCGCGCGCCCGTCAAGGAGTACCGCGCCCGCGACATCATGAACAAGATCGCCGAAGCCACCTGGCAGTGCGGCGACCCCGGCATGCAGTACGACACCACCATCAACCGCTGGCACACCAGCAAGAACATCGGGCCGCATCAACGCCTCCAATCCCTGCTCCGAGTACATGTTCCTCGACGACTCCGCCTGCAACCTTGCATCCTTCAATCTCCTGAAGTTCCTCACTCCGGGAGGCCAGTTCGACATCGCCAGCCTACCGTCACGCCATCGCCGTCGTCACCACCGCGATGGAGATCATCGTCGACGCCGCCGGCTACCCCACCGAGATCGATCGCCAAGAACTCGCACGACTATCGCCCGCTCGGCCTCGGCTACGCCAACCTCGGCGCTCTGCTCATGGCCTTCGGCCTGCCCGTACGACTCCGACGCCGGCCGCGACTTCGCCGCCACCCTCACCTCCATCCTCTGCGGCGACGCCTACTGGCAGTCCTCGCGCATCGCCGAGCCCTGCCCGCCGCTCGGCGCAGCCACGCCGCTCACCCAGCAGGCGCACATCGCCGGCGGAGCCTGCCCCGGCTTCTACGTCAACCGCGAGCCCTTCCTCGACGTCATCCGCATGCACCGCGCCGAGGTCAACAACATCGGCAGCTTCCTACGACTCGCCCGAGCCCTTCGTCGCTCCGCAGCTCGACGAGCTCATCGAAGCCCGCCGCGACGCCTGGGACGGCGCACTCGCCCACGGCGAAACGCCACGGCTACCGCAACTCCCAGGTCACCGTCCTCGCCCCCACCGGCACCATCGGCTTCATGATGGACTGCGACACCACCGGCATCGAGCCCGACCTCGCCCTCGTCAAGTACAAGAAGCTCGTCGGCGGCGGCATGATCAAGATCGTCAACAACACCGTCCCCTCGGCGCTCTTCAAGCTCGGCTACACCAACGCCGAGGTCAACGCCATCGTCACCTACATCGACGCCACCGGCACCATCGAAGGCGCGCCCGCCATCAAGCCCGAGCACCTCGCCGTCTTCGACTGCTCCTTCAAGCCCTCCAAGGGCACCCGCTCCATCCACTACATGGGCCACATCAAGATGATGGCCGCCACCCAGCCCTTCCTCTCCGGAGCCATCTCCAAGACCGTCAACCTCCCGCAGGACTGCTCCGTCGACGACATCGCCGAGGCCTACATCGAGTCCTGGCGTCAGGGCCTCAAGGCCGTCGCCATCTACCGCGACAACTCCAAGGGCTCCCAGCCCCTCAACGTCTCCGGCGCCGACGGCAAGGCCCAGAAGGAGAAGGACGCCGTCGCCTCGCCCGTAGCCGCCGGCTCCATCGAGATCGAAGAGGCCGTCATCGCCGCCGCGCGCCGCCGCCGCTCCGCGAATCGCAGCAGCGCATCACCGCACTCGAGCAGCAGATCCTCGCCATCACCGAGGCCGCCACGCAGAACGCCGACTCCGCCGACGCCCAGGCTCCGCCCCGCGCCGTCCGTCACCGTCTCCCCGCCGAGCGCGCCTCCATCACCCACAAGTTCGGCCTCTCCGGACACGAGGGCTACATCACCGTCGGCCTCTACCCCAACGGCCAGCCCGGCGAGATCTTCATCCGCATGGCCAAGGAAGGCTCCACCGTCTCCGGACTCATGGACTCCTTCGCCACCGCCGTCTCGCTCGCCCTCCAGCACGGCGTCCCGCTCCGCGTCCTCTGCGAGAAGTTCGCCCACACCCGCTTCGAGCCCTCCGGCTGGACCGGCAACGAGCAGATCGGCTACGCCAAGTCGATCATGGACTACATCTTCCGCTGGATCCAGATCCGCTTCCTCTCCGGACACCAGCTCGACCTCTTCACCGGCCTCGCCCCCCAGCAGCCGCCAGTCCCCGTCGAAGGCACCGTCCACGCCCCCGGCAACCGCGTCGTCCCCTCACTCAACGCGTCCTCCGTATGAAGGTGTCATCCCGACCGGAGCCGCAGGCGGAGTGGAGGGACCTGCTTCTCTACCGGGGATGTACTCGGAGACCACCTACACCACCACACCCCCACAGCAGGGAATCGCCCCCGACCCGACCTACACCGCCTCATCCGTGTCATCCCGACCGGAGCGCAGCGGAGTGGAGGGATCTGCTTCACCGCTCACCATGGAAGACCGCGGCATCTACCACGCCGCCAACGCCATGAAGTCCATGGTACGACATGGGCGACGCCCCAAGCTGCTCCACCTGCGGAGCCATCATGACCCGCAACGGATGCTGCTACCGCTGCATGGAGTGCGGAAGCACAAGCGGCTGCAGCTAAAGCAAGATTTACCAGACAAGTGTAACTGATTGATGGTTGAAAACAAAAGGCCCCTAATACAGGGGCTTTCGTTATGTTAGGTTTCGCAGAATGAATCTTCATCAGGCAGCAAGTTAATGGCGTACGCGGTTGATGGAAGGAAAACCGATCGAATAGAGATTCGGGTTCGGCGTATTGCTTGAACTTTCGGCAAACAAGAGGTCCAAACATCATGTACGTTCGCAGCCTTGAGCTTTGATCAGTGACAGATCTGGCTTTCAGTCCAGATCTGCCCAGAATATCTTTGAGCACCATCACGCTGCAAGAACGGTCGCGATGAGTCCGCTCCAGAATCGGAATAACGATAGGAGGCTGTTCGAGAGAGTCGAAGTTCTAAACCAAACTTCATTGGAATTGACCCGCCTTAAGTTCGGATGAATTAGTCTCTCGAACCAAGGATGCCGATGAGCTGAAACCTGGATGACGCCGACTTGCTTGTCTAGGCAGCGCGACTGATTAAATTGACCCGAAAGCTCGCGTCTCAGATACCTGCGCTGGAATGAGGCTGTTAATCACGGTTGATCTGTATCAAATCGCATAGAACGTGCGATCTACCAAACATAGTTTGGCGGCATCCGCAATCAGCAATACATGAGGCATCCCGACGGATTCGCGGACGCAATTGTGGGATCGACCCCTAAACGGCGTCTATGTTTGACCTCCACGACGACATGAGGAGATAATTGCTGGGCGACACAGCGTTCCCCGTGTGATGCGGCTCTTCTTGTGGCTACGTATGCCCTTCCTCGATGAAAGATCACGGCGAACGTGCTTGACCATCCTGAACAGAGATTGTAGGAAGCAGGCTGTCTGCAATTTCGATTCCAGGTGAGTCCGGGAAATTCATACGCATTTTCGAGTCTTCAATGATGGGGCATCCTACCCGCGTTTGCTGCACTGCCTATGATCGCAGACGATTCTTTGCATCCTAACTTCCTGAAGAGCATTGCTCGCCGAGAAGACCATCAAGCCTGGGAAAACACATCTCCGCGAGGATGGCGATTGACTGTTCAGTCAGTCACAAGATTTGGGCACTCCAGCATTCGAGACGAAGCTCGATACGCCTCAGCTTATTAGTGGCACGGCTTCGAGGCTCGTGAACTCGCAACAGTCACTAGCAAATACCCGGCATTCGCCCCTGCGGCAAACTTACAATCGACCGGATGGAAGCAAATCTAGCGCAGGCCTTAATCTAACTGGTATGCGCATACACGCTCATGGTAGTGAGCGCTAAGCTCGAACTGGGCTTAATGCACCTAAGGCTTCCAGCCGTTTCCACAGTACTCGCAGCGACCGGAGCTCTCCTCCAAATGGTCGGCTACAATCTCAATCGAGTTGATCGCGATCCCCTGCTGGGTCTCGCATGACACCTCTTACGCCGCTTCTGGAGTCGTCTCGATCCTGTTCCAGCCTGCTGGTAACCGACTGTTGCGACCGGGCTCTCCTCATGATCGTAGTTGAACACGATTATCGATTCCATCACCGCCGCATGATCTGGCCTTCACCTGCTCGCTTCGAATCATTCGATTGACTGCTGCTCACGTTCACCTGCATATCAGCCTCGTAGGATGCGCATTACTGATCACTGCCGCCGCTCTGGACTGCCCTTCAGGGACTCGCGGGATGAAAAGCATGATTCGCATACATACGGGGTGCCTCCATTCATGCATGGTCTCATTGCCACATGAGACCCTAGGGTTCCTTCACTACTGCGAAGGCACCGGAAGCTCCGCATATCGCTTGAGAAGCTCCGATCCGTACTCTCGGTAAAACTTCAGGTAGCGATAAAGCATGCACACCGAGACCGCGATTGCCACTACGGCCCAGCGCAGGCTTACCCTGCGAGGCCCCACCGCGTCCTCATACACAATCATCACCGCCGAGCAGAAGAACGCGAACGCAATATTCCGGGCGAACCCGTATTGGCTCTTTAGATAATCCAGCCGGCTCGCCGCCCGTTCGCTCGCCTCCGTCACCACCGCGTAGCAGTGGTCGTAAAGCTCGTCACCTTTCAGATGGCATCCTCGCCTCTCGGCCTGGGCCATCACCCGATCCCTTGTCGCAGACTTCAAACCATGAAAGTACTGCGGGAACAGCCTCGCCCACCGCGAGTGGCCATACTCCCCACCCAGCAGCACGCCCGTTGAGCCCCCAAGATGCCGCTTCACCAGCCACTGCTCCAGCACCACCGCTGAGAGGTGCGAGATCACTTGTCCAACAACGTAGCTCGCAATCACCAGCAGCAGATACAACTGTGGCGAAAGCGACGGCCGCAGCACCAGCTGCTCCCCGAATAGGTAGTCCACGCTCACCACAATCATCGCACCGGACGCCAGGTACGCGAAGAAGTCGTAAACGTTGAAGGGAGTCTTGTCCACAGTCCGTCAAGTCTAAGTCAGGATTCGCCACCGCGGGAGAAGCATGTCAGAAATTGCTGCATTTCAGTCATAGCCCGCGCTGTCGCAAGCTCCTAGAATCGGTCTTGAAAGGACAACGATGTCAAATCTATCCTCTGCCCTCGTCGTTCCCGATTCTCTGCTTGCGAAAGAAGCCACTGATCTCCTGCGTGAGCATGCCACGGATCTGCTCTTCAATCACTCGATGCGCGTCTACTTCTTCGCGGCTGAGCAGGGCCGTCAACGAAAGCTCAGCTTCGACCCTGAACTCCTCTATGTCGCGGCTGCATTTCACGACTTCGGTCTGATTAAGAAATTCTCGAGCCCGGATGAACGCTTCGAAGTCGATGGCGCAAACGTCGCCCGGCAGTTCCTCGCTGCACATAAGGTTCCTGAAGAGCAGCTTCAACTTGCATGGGAAGCCATCGCTCTGCACACCACTCCCGGCGTCACTCAGTACATGCGACCTGAAGTAGCGCTACTCTATTCGGCAGTTGGTCTTGATGTTCTTGGAAGAGGCTTCGATCAGTTTCCTTCGGAGTTGCGCGAGAAAATCGTGGCTAAGTACCCTCGCAGACACTTCAAGGAAGAGTTCATCCAGGAGTACTTTGCCGGCTTCGCGCACAAACCCGGCACGACCTATGGCACCGTGAACGCCAGCATCTGTGAGCGTTTCATCCCTGGCTATAAAACTCCTAATGCCGTCGACGTAATAGCTGCATCTCCGTTCCCCGATTCCGAATAAGACCCTGACTCTTCTGCCAACTCCGTTTGCTCATGGCGATCCCGAGTCGTATCCACGAACAAGCCAGACTCCTCGAGCCTTGTATGCTTTTGACGTGCACCTCATCCTGTATCGCCGCGTAACACAGCCCAAGGAGGGCTTTCATGGAAAGGCGTGAATTCCTCACCTCGTCCCTGGCAGCATCCGCTCTCGCTCTGGCAAAAGAATCCTCCGCTCAGTCTGTCGCACCGACACCCTCGGGCAAGCCGCGCCAATACTATGAAATCCGCAAATACCATCTGCAGAGCGGTCCGCAAACCAAACTCACAGATAACTACGTCTCCAGCGCACTCATCCCCGCATTGAACCGTCTGGGAATCGCTCCCGTCGGCGCCTTCCGTCTCGACTTCGGTCCGGAGACTCCAACGCTCTATCTGTTGCTGCCCTCCACCAAACTCGAGACCCTCGCCACAGCCGAGCTGGAACTCGTAAAGGACGAACAGTTCATGAAAGCTGCCGAGCCCTTCTGGTCAGCTCCCGCCGCCGCGCCACCCTTCCAGCGCGTCGAGAGTTCGCTGCTGATCGCCTTCGAAGGCTATCCCACGCTCACTCCCCCCGCTACGAAGACCGGAAAACGCATCTTCCAACTTCGCACCTATGAGAGCCCCACCCCCCAGGACCACGTCCGCAAGGTAGAGATGTTTCATCATGGAGAGTTCGAAATCTTCCAGCGAGCGGGCTGCGGCGCGGTCTTCTACGCCGACACTCTTATCGGTCCGCGCATGCCCAACCTCACCTACATGCTCAGCTTCGCCGACGCCGCCGACCTCAAGGCCAAGTGGGATCTCTTCATCAACGACCCCGAATGGAAGAAGCTATCCGCCTCCCCCCGCTACAACTTCGAGCCGACCGTAAGCAACATCTCGAACCTCATCCTCAACCCCGCCCCCTACTCTCAAATCTGATCAAAGCGGACAAAAATCCTGTCAAGCCCCAATATGGCGCAACTCCATGAAACCAAAAGAGAAAAAAGTTGCCGATTAATTACCTCCAACTTGCTAAACTTAAATAAGTGAGAAGAACAGCAAAGCCCCGGAGATCTCCGGGGCTTTGTTATTTCGCAAGCTTTGGCACTCCAGTTGCGAACCGAAGTCCAGACTTAACCCTAAACCTTTGAGGACTTTGCGCGAAAAAGGGGGGGAGGGGGTAGTGGCGGCTTCAACTCTCCCGCATCTCAAAGTGGAACGTCACCCACGTCTGGACCATGACCGGCTTTCCATTCTCCATGTAAGGCACATACCGCCAGCGGGACACTGCCTTCTCCACCGATTGACGCAGACTCGGCGGCCCGTTGAGAGCCACGACTCTGGCGACCTTACCCTTCTCTGAGATCAGAACCCGGACAAGCACATCTCCCACCAGCCTCTGCTTCTGAGCCGACTTAGGATACGAAGGCATTTGAAACTTCACGATGTCGATGCTCAGCAACCCAGCCGAAACCGCCACCCGCGGATGCAGCATGTCAAAACCCTTTGAAGAGGACTTCCCCTTCACCGCCGCCGTTGACCGGCTCTCCGCCCGAGCCACCGTAGCGACCGGAGGCTCCGTAGAACTCGCCACGACCACGGGCATCGCCGGCGCCTTGGATTCCGTGCCCGCAGCGCCGGTTCGCCCACCGTTCGGCACTACAGCGCCAGTTCGCCCGCTATCCGGAGCTGCAACACCGGCTCGACTCCTGTCTGAGTCTGCAGCGCTGACCCGACTGGTATCCGGGGCTGCGAGACCGGCTCTACCGTTGGCTGAGTCTGCAACGTTAGGTCGACCTCTGTCTGAGTCTGCGATAGCGGTTTGACCACGGGCCGGTTCTACGACGCTGGTTTTACTCCTGTCCGTCTCTGGCCGGGGGGCTTCACGAGCCACGATCGTGGGGTACGACATCGTAACTATCGCCTCAGGCACGACGGTCGGCATCCTTGCGCCTTCTGCAATCGTGGGCGCTGCTTCCGGCTTCGGTGTGTGAATCTTCGCCGGCTCCGTTACGAACGATGAAATTCCCGGTGTTTGATCGAACGTTAGCTGCCCATTCTCCCCGAGAACTGCGAAACCGCTTACCGGCCAGGGTGTGTTTTCCTGTTCACTCGGCCTAGGTTCCGTTTTTTCTGCCTTGTTTTCCACGCCTGGCTGCCTATGCGGGCTTACCCGGCTCAATATGTCTGTTTCAGGAAATGTGGTCTGGACATCATAGGCCGCGGAACCTGCGTTTGTGGCAGCTTCGCTGGGGACCCCACGCGGAGGCTCGGCGTGATTGCGATACAACACGACGCATAAGATCAGAGGCGGCAGGACCGGCAGCAGAAAAAGCGCGAAAAACATAAGGCGACGACGGTTGGCCGCTGCTGCCGTCCCTCGATCTCGCACCTCACGCTCTTCGTCCTTTCGGCCAACGGTCGTAAACGTTGCGAGCGGCGCCGCGGCCTCAGGAGCGTTCCTCGCCGACGCACCTTCCAGGACTGTTACGTGATCCGCCTCGGTCTCATGCCACCCGCCGAGTCCGCTCAGAAAGATCATCAACGGAGCAGTATTTGCCTTCCGAAGGCCGTCCAGGCTCGAACCGGTAGTCGCGATCCATAGGATCGTCACCATCTGGTCCAGCGTCAGCTGTTTCTCCTCCTGCCGCTGAATCCACTGCACCAACATCGAGAATTCCACACGAAACTGGTCGCTGTGCACGAGCTTCGGAACTAATAGGGCGAAGTTCGCGGCCTTTCCGTAGCTCACCGAATGTGCCAGCAGCATCTCGTGAAGCATCTTCACGTACTTCTGTTGGCGATCAGGGATCACCAGCGCATTGGACACGACGCTCATGGTGGTGCGTCATCATACCGCAGATGACTGCAAAATTTCTAACTTCAGTGGGCACTTGGCGCGCCCATTCAGGCAAGCTAAACCGAGTTTTGGGTGTCGCGATTTATTCGGCTGCTGGAAGCATCTGGCCCGCATCATCAAGGGTTTACGAATGACGAACGGCGTTCCATTTTGGGAAACATTGCAAAATTATTCCGCCGATATTCAAATTTATTAGCAGCCTCACTTCGTTAAAATCACGGCAGCTTCATTTACTAAGGGGTTCGCAAGGATGCCAGCGAAGGTCGGCAGGCTTATCCGTCATGCGGCTAGTACGCCTGCCTTGGCGGTCTTTCATTCTCTCAATCTTCCACCGGTGGAAAGGCTTCTCTACTCTTCACACCTAAGGTCAAAAGCAGACCATAGTACCCGTCTCCCCGCGCTCTCCGGTTTTGAAGCGGAGGCAGTTCGCGAACTCGAACGAGAAGGCGTGTTTGTCACCTCGCTCGCCGCCTTAGGATTGCCGGGAACGGACGAAATGGTCGCGGCTGGCAACGAGATATCGTCTGCACTCGCCAATGGTTCTCGCGGGCCCCGCTCCCGTAGCTGGAAATCATCTTCAAATGTAGCGATCGCGGATTCCGAGATTTACCGTCCCCTGTTTCAATGGGGCCTGCACCCAAGTCTTTTGAAGATCGTGGAGGGATATCTCGGTCTGCCTCCAGCCTACGACGGCCCAAAAGTCGCGTACACACCCGCAGACGGCCTCCAGGCAGGAACACGGCTCTGGCATCGTGATCGTGAAGATCGCCGCATGATGAAGATCGCAGTCTATCTATCTGACGTACCCGAGTCAGGAGGCCCACTTCAGTGTCTTAAGCGCGAGGTCTACGACGGACCAGTCAATCGCGAATTCGATTTCCCGGTTCTCAGTCACACCGAACTCGAGCATAAGCTCGGTCGACCAATCGTCGACGCCGACATTACTTCATGCACTGGCCCTGCCGGCACGGTCATCTTTATGGACACCGCTCGCCTCGTCCATCGAGGAAAACCCGCACTCGAGACCGACCGCCGGGCCATCTTCCAAAGTTACTTCTCGCGGAATCCTCGCCATCCCTTTTTCTGCGAACGTTCTGATCTCTCGCGCGTCGAGTTGGCCCAGTTCACAACCGAACTCTTGTCTCCCGCGCAGCGTGATGCCGTGAGTTGGAGGGACGCCATCGGATGGAAGCGTTTTGTGCCTAGAAGTGTGGTGTAGCGCGCGTTCGGTCCACTGAAATCGCGTTCGATACCAAAATCTTGTCAAGCCTCAATATTGCGCAACTTCATGAAAGCAAAGGAGAAATGAGTTGCCGATTAATTACCTCCAATTCGCTACACTTAAATAAGCAGGAAGACCGCGAAGCCCCGGCGAGCCCGTGGCTTCGTCCGCTTAATGGGCTTTGGCCCTGCAGCTACAAATCGAAGTCCAGATCTAACCCTTAATCCTTGAAGACTTTGCACGAGAAAGTATGGGGGAGGGTGCAGTGCTAAAGTCTTGAAGATGAACCGAAGAAGATTCATTGGACTAGGCTCCTCGGTCGCCCTCGCCGCTGTGCAGCAACACCCGGCGCGTTCGCTTCCGCTGGCCGCCGCCGACAAGCGCCCCAACTTCCTCTTCATCATCGCGGACGATCTCATGTTCCGCACCATCAACTCCATCAACAACTCCGAGGTTCACACCCCGAACCTCGACAAGCTGGTTCGCTCCGGCTGCCACTTCACCCACTGCTTCCATCAGGGAGGATGGTCCGGCGCGGTCTGCGTCCCCAGCCGCACCATGCTGAACACCGGCCTCTCCAGCTTCCGCGCCAACCGCAGCGACTCCGACAACCAGGCGATCGGCACCCCGGTCTGGGGGCAGACACTCCGCGAAGCAGGCTACGACACCTACATCGCCGGCAAGTGGCACCTGGACGCCGTGACCCTTCAGCGCTCCTTCAGCGAGATGGGCCCCGTAGCCCCCGGCTACCTGCCCTCCACCCCAGACATGTACAACCGCCCCGCACCGGGCAACAACTGGCAGCCCGACGAACAAGGCCCTCTTCGGACACTGGCTGAAAAAATCGACTCTGGCTCAATCAGCCCAACGACGAGACCATCCAGCACTCGAGCGAGCTCTACGCCGACGCCGCCATCGATCACCTCACCAAAGCCGTCCCAAAGAAGACGAACCCGTTCTTCATGTACGTCGGATTCAACGCCCCGCACGATCCTCGTCAGGCGCCGCAGGACTATCTCGACATGTATCCAGTCGAGAAGATCGCCGTCCCTCCAAACTTCCTGCCTGAACATCCCTTCGACCAGGGCGAGCACAAAACCCGCGACGAACTCCTAGCACCATTCCCCCGCACCGAGTACGACGTCCGCGTCCATCGCCGCGAGTACTACGCGATCATCACCCACATGGACGCGCAGATCGGCCGCATCCTCGATGCTCTGAAGGCATCAGGAAAGGCCGACAACACCTACATCATCGTTACCGCCGATCACGGACTCGCCGTTGGCGAACACGGCCTGATGGGCAAGCAGAACCAATACGAGTGCTCGATGCGAATGCCGCTGATCATCGCCGGCCCCGGCATCAAGCCGGGCAAGCGAGTGGATGAGATGGTCTACCAACACTCCATGTACGCCACGACATGCGACCTGGCCGGAGTGCCCATCCCAAAGCATGTCGAGTTCGCCTCGCTCGCGCCGATGCTCCACTCCGAGAATCCGCAACCCATCAACGACGCAATGTACGGTCGGCTCACCGACCTGCAGCGCTCCATTCGGACGAAGACCCACAAGCTGATCTTCTATCCACCCATCAACCGCTACCAGGTCTTCGACCTCGACAAAGATCCATGGGAGATGCACGACCTCGTCGACGACCCTGCTTACGCAGGCGTGAAGCAAGACCTGATTCAGAAGCTCAAAGCGAAGCAGAAGGAACTCGGAGACCCACTGGACATTGATCATCCTGCAAAGGCGCGAATGGCTGGCTAAGAGCCCTCAGCGATCCGAAAATCCCTCTCCACCTCAGGCCCCAGTACCGCCAGGGCCTTCTTATAATCCTCGCTCTCATATGCGTCGATCGCGGCCTGATAGCTGTCGAACTCGACAACCACTGTCATCTCCTTCAACCCTGCTTCGTGAGCCGTAACCGCACTCATCGGCGAAACCAGAAGACGCGCCCCAAACGGATGTAGCGCCACTCCCGCCAATTCAAGATAGCGACTCATCATCGCCTGATCGCCAACTCTACGGTACGCAACCACCCAATAACCCTTCTTCATACGCCCTCCCCGTTCGTTGTGGCACGGCAAACCACCATAACACCTCAAACGCTCAAGCCCGGGAACATCAGCCGCAACTTCGGTGTCAAAGCAGATGTGGAGGTTCCCATGAGCATGACATCCGCCAGCAGCAAAGAACCGCGAGCCGAAATCAATGTCACGCCTCTCATCGATGTTCTTCTTGTGCTGCTGATCATCTTCATGGTCATCCAACCCATCGCCGTTCGCGGCCTCGATACCCTCGTTCCGCAGCCTCCCAAATCGCCCGAGCAAGCCGAACAACCCCAGGCCATCGTCGTGCAGGTTCTGGGCGACCGCCAGCACGGGGTCACCTATAAGATCAACCAGACATCTCTCAACAAACTCGACATTCAGCCGCGCCTCTCGCAGATCTTCGCCACCCGCACCGACAAGTCCATCTTCATCCAGGGCGATGCGACTCTGGACTTCTCCCTCGTAGCTGACGTCATTGACTACGGCCACCAGGCGGGCGTAGACAACATTGGCCTAATCACCCAACGAGCCACGGGTCTGCAACCTGCGAAGTAAGTCGACTTGCCCATGCATCCCGCGCGGATTAAATCTAACTCCGTCCCTGCTTCCATTTCGCGGTACGGAGAACTGTTCTATGCGCCGCACTGTCCTCGCAATCCTCAGCCTCGCTCTACTCACTGCACCTTCCGCGTTTGCCCAACAATTCGTCAACGTCTTCGTTACGGGCGATAACAACGGCTTCAGCGCGGCCGGCGCTACCGACTCCGCCCTCGACCTGCAGAAATCTCTGGCCAACAAGAAGTCTCTGCGCGTCGTTAGCTCCGCGTCTGAGGCAGACATCATCGTCCGCATCGACTCACGAGATCAGCGAAAGGAGGTCCAGGGTTACACCACGAACACCAATAGAAGCGACGATGGAAAGTCGACCACCAAGACCACCACCGCCAACGACACGATCATCCGCACCATTCACGCCACCCTCATGGCAGGCGATTTCACTCAAGCGCTCGATGCCAACAGCAACATGAGTTGGCGCTTCGCCGCCGACAACGTCGCCGGCCAGGTCGAGCGCTGGGCCCGCGAAAACTATTCCCGGCTGATGGCTCGCCGCACCGCAGGCGGAAACGCCGCACCACCGCCGTCCGCACAGAATTCCGCGCCGCCTGCTGATCCTCCCGTGCCGACCTCTGACCAGACCGCCGAAGCCAATATCCAGCCCGGAATGACCACCGACCAGGTCACGAAAGCCCTCGGCGAACCGCAAAAGAAGGTGAACTTTGGAACGAAAGCCCTGTGGACCTACAAAGGTATGCAGGTCGTCTTCGAAAGCGGAAAGGTCACCGACGTAAAGTTCTAATCAGAGCGGCCAGCAACGACTCCATTGACTACGCAAGAGGTTGTTCCGCGTCCGCTACCGTCTCAAATCTCGGAAAGAATTTGTCCACATGAGTCATTTGAAGAAGCTGAAGTACCCGCGAACCCGCTCCTGCGACAACCAGACGAACACCGCGGCTCTGGCATCGCACATAGTGGCTGATCATCAACCCCAGCCCCGCTGAATCAATGTAAGGCACCTCTGTCAGGTCCAGAATGTGCAGCACGTGCTTCGCGCTGTCCTCCGACTCAAACGTATTCCGCAACGCAGCCGGCGAAAGCGACCCATACATATCCCGTGCCGTGAAAGGTCCTTCTAATCGAAAGATCACGGTACCTGACGTCTTGCCCTCGCAGCGTTCAATCGTAAACTTCGAACTCTTCCAAACCTGAGCTACTGCCATCGCAATGCCACTCCTTTCATCGGCCCTGCTTCGCAAAACCTGCATCAATCGCATCCAGCAGCACATTCCCGGGGTCGCCGCCGTACTGCCAGAACATCAACCCGCCGAGTCCCATCTTCTTCACGTACGCCGTACGTGAAGCTTCAGCCTGCGCGTCGTTGTACGTAACGAAGGTCTTCGTCTCCGAGTTATACAGGTACGGAGCCTCGGCCGTCGTATCCCAGTACCGCATAAATCCCGGCGCGTTCACCAGCAGCGCAACATCACCATACACAATGTCCGCGCCCCGAGTTGGAATCGGCTGCCACAACCCATTGTTTGTAGCCTCTACACCCGTCCACTTGCGTCCGTAAAACGGAATCCCTACAACAAGCTTTTTCTTTGGCACTCCGGCTGCGAGATTCATCTTCACCGCGGCGTCGATCGAGATATGCTTCGGATCTTCCGCGCTTGTGAACAGCGGCGAGTCATGTCCCGTATTCTTCGCCGCCGCCTCGTACCAGTCGTAGCACATCATGTTCACGCTGCTCATCCACTTTGAAGCTGCGCGCATATCCGTATGGTCGAGCCACTTCTGCGTCGCACCCGTCGCCGACGAGGTCACCAACTGCCTCCCCAGACGCTTCTGTTCCTTGTCGAAGCGCTGCCGCAGCTCTTTCATCAGTAGCGTGTACGTCTGCTTGTCCTCCGTACGCACCGTCGTGTCCTTCGCGTTCGTATAGCCGGGATACTCCCAGTCCACATCCACGCCATCCAACTCGTACTTCTCCACCATCGCCATCGCGCTATCGACGAACTTCTTCCGCCCCTCCGCCGTAATCGCCATGTCCGAGAAACCCGCCGACCCATTGCCTCCGCCACCCACCGAGATCAATATCTGCAGCGAAGGATTTGCCTTCTTGAGCCCCACAAGCGTTGTCACATTCGCGCCGTCGTTTTCACGCCGTTCCGCAATCGCGCCACTCTTCAGTGTGAAAAACGCGTAGTTGATTCGCGTCATCTTCGCGCCTGCAATTGCGCTCGCGTCCAGCACGCCCGTCCGCGGCCCCAGGACATAACCCACTACCTCATACCGTGGACGCTTCGGCGCGGTTGCCGCATGTGCCATCGCGGCGCCGATCCCCAGCATCGCCGCCCACACTATCCATTGCTTTCGCATCCAACCCTCCCGGTTCAAGGCACCAGCATTCCACGGCGGGCGTTTCTCGACAACGGACGGTTGGCCTACTTCTCGAAGTTGCAACGTAATGCTTATTGTCTGGCTGTCCGGGTCAAGCTATAGTGGCGGTTCCGGCCCAGGCCCCTTCAATACTTCAATTGAGGTCACTGCCCTATGCTCCTCTCGCGTCTTCTTCGCAAGAGCGTTCTACACCTCGTCGTTCCGGTTCTACTCCTGGCACCTCTTCAGACTGTCCATGCTCAGGTCTCTCTACCACTCACTCTTGGTTGCGTTTGGCCTTTCGAGACGACCCCCGACACCCTCAACGTAATGTATCCAGACTCCAACGCCATCTACTGGACGACACCGTTCATTACGCTTGCCGGCTCAAAACTCGAGATCGAAGGCGATTTCTTTCCAGCGCGCTTCCTCTCCATCAACACCTACAACACCCTCGGTGCCTCCATCACCTCCACTTACGACGTCAAATTTCCTCTCGACAGCGGCAGCCAGAATCCCTTCAGCACGCCCTCCGCTACCGGAGGGAGCTTTCATCTCACCATCGTCCCTCAGCCCGCCGATGGAGACCCGCCGCCCGATGGCGTAGTCTACGGTCCGCCCATCAATCAGTACGGATTCTCGCAGGGCTACGTCGTTCTCCGCTCCTATATCCACACCGAAAAGAACGTCAAACCGAGCGAACTTCCTAAGATCACGGTCTCTCTCAACGGATCCAAGTTCATCACGCTTTCTCCCTGCACGACGCCCTCTTCGAGTATCCGCCTTCTTCTCTTCAACGCGCTCGTCCGCTATTGGAATGGCAACTACAACGCTCCGGGCGCGACTGACCCCACTGACAAGCCGATGTTCCGCCCACCCTCGTCCGACCAGGCCAACGGCGCCTTTCCCAATGACTACAACAAGTACATCGTCACGGGAATCAACTATCAGAAGGGGCAACTCGTCGTTATTCGCGGGAAAGCGCCAAAGGTGCCTCCACTCAACGACAACGGGTACCCGACACTGGGATCAGAGGATCTGCGCTATTGGTCGCTCTGTAACTACGATCACGTCTTTCCATTCCCTGTTGTGAAGGACGGTGGTTGCGCGGCGGATAACCAGACGATCATCGACAAATTGGGCTACTACACCTATGTCGTCGCAGCCAAGACCGATACGCCCAAGCGAAAAGACCCCGACATAACGCCTATCAGCTGGGGTGCCACGGCTTTGCCCAAGGCTCTCATCTTCCGCAATATGCTTCCCGTCAATGGCTTTTACCAAACCACGCAGGTGGCGAACAAAGTCTGCCAGAGCGGCGATGTCTCAGCTGACTCGATCTGCACCGCTGCCGTCATGCGTGAGTACTACCCAAGATCTGTCTACTGTTCCAAGTCTGTCTATGAGCAGGGCGGATGGGAGGCCTGTTTCAAGCAGCAGGAGTGATTTTCATGCCCGCCTCGGGCTCGGTTGCTGAGGCGGGCACCTCACTCCGCTACCATCTCTGCGTAACAGAATCCATCACGTTCTACCCGCTCTCCCGCTACCACCGGTATCGCCTCGCGGAACATCGGCCCTGCGAAAGCGAAGGAGTGAAACTCGCCGTTCTCTCCGCACGGGTCAACTTCTGAGGGAAGCTCCTGTAGGAGCGTTGCATCCCACGCGCGCCCTGCGAACTCCGCCGGAACCTTGCGCGGATCGACGCACGTCAGTCGCGCTTGCAATCCACCCGCCATCATCTCCGCCGCCAGTTTATCGGTTGGTATTCCCCAGATCGGAAAGATCGGTTCCAGTCCTGTTCCCGCCAGCTTCGCCACACGGTACGCTCGAATCTCCTCCAGAAACAGATCGCCAAATGCGATTCCCACTAAGCCCTCTCGCACCGCCCGCTCACAGACAACGGACATGCGGGACTCGTACTCTTCATTCGAGCAGGGGAAGGGAAGCGGCACTCTCCACAACGGCAGTTCAGCGGCTGCGGCCTGTCGGTCCAGCAGCTCCTCACGAAACCCATGGATTGCAACGCGACCAAAGCGTTCGTTTACCGTCGTGAGCAGTCCGGCCACCTCGAACTCATTCTTAAACTTCTCTGTGCTCCGCAGAACATGCAGTGCCCATGCGGAGTCCTTGCCTCCGCTCCAACTCATCAGAATCTTCTTCATCCTGCTATCACACCACGACCCGGCAATACCGAACCATGTAGCATGGTCACACGCATTGCCGGAGACGATTCCACAGAGGAGCCCCTTGTCATGAGCACACGCGAAACTATTCCTTGCTGCCGCCGCACCAATCTCAAAGGCAAAGATCAGCTCATCATTGAGACCGCCGCGGGCCAGCGCATCACCCTCAACGACACCTCAGCGTCTGTCCTCATCGAAGACACCAGTGGAAATACCATTCGTCTCGATTCCTCAGGAATCACGATCCAGGCCGCAGCGAAGGTTGTCGTCAACGCCTCGCAACTCCAGATCAGCGCTGGCATGATCACCGTCGACGCCGGTATGGCAAAGTTCAGCGGAGTCATTCAGGCGGACACTCTCATCGCCAACTCGGTCGTGGCCAACTCCTATACGCCCGGTGTCGGAAACGTCTGGTAGGCGGAAATTTCGAGAAACCCTGTCGGGTGGCACCCTTTTTGATTAAGAGGGCGACGAACCAGAGGAAACTAAGGTCAACTTAGATCCTGCTTCATTTCAATGGTTTACGCGCACGTCTAGCTAAATGTCTTTCAGGGAACTTTGGAGGCCTAAGTACCAAAAACTAACCCCAAATTTTTGAATACTTGCGCATTAAAGTGCGAGGAAGGAGTTTGTAGATTCACCCCCAAGATTCATTCTGGTGCGCCGTCCATCAGAATGGTATATTCCATAACTGAAACGGCCCTCCTCCCCAAACTTAGTAAAAAGTAAGGAGGCGCAGTACTGAAATGTTGTCCTCGACTCGATCGTTTGAGACTGAAGTACGACCCGATTCAGCCGTAAACATCAAACCTGATCGCCTGGTTCGTATGTCCTCGGTTGCCTGCCCCGAGTGCGCCGGCTACCATACCGCTCGCGCCCACCGCCGTACTTTCTTTCAGAAAGTAGTTCTCTTCCACCTCGGCTACTTCCCGTGGAAGTGCATCGACTGTGCAAGCCGATTCTTTTCCACTGAGCGTGGGCATCGCTAGTTCCGCAACGTGCCTCCGCGGAATCGCGTCATACTCCTGAACGATGAATAGTTTCAGGAGCTCCATAACGTGAACCGACGCATGTCTGCCGCGATCTTCATCCTTTTCCTCATTCTTACTGCCAACGCCCAGCCAGCCTCTTATCCGAAGATCGCACCTCCGCCTCCACCAGCCGAGATCACACCTCCGATACCCCCCACGCACCCAACCTGGGTTTGGCGAGCCGGTCACTATCGCTGGCGCAACGGCCAATATGTATGGGTCCCTGGGGCCTACGCTGCCCCACCCCACGCAGGCTACCGCTGGAATCCCGGACGCTGGAAAGAAGCCTCCAAGGGCTGGGTTTGGGTAGAAGGCCGCTGGCACTGATAGGCAAGCTATCATCGAGAGATGACTGCTGAAGAACGCGCAAAAAAAATCAAAGTCCTCATCTTCGACGTCGACGGCGTCCTGACCGATGGTCAGATCTGGGTCATCCCCGGTCCTGATGGGAAGGGAATCGAGTCCAAAGGCTTCGCAGCGCACGACGGCCTGGGAATCACACTCGGTCGCTTGGGTGGCCTGCGCATCGGCATCATTACCAAACGCAACTCGCAGACCGTCGCCATCCGCGCCAAAGATCTGAAACTGGAGTTCGTCTACCAGGGCCAGGCCCACAAGATGAACGCCATTCGCGACATCCTCGCGAAGACCGCCTACACCATCGACCAGTTAGCCTATGTCGGGGACGACATCATCGACCTTCCCGTAATGCGCCAATGCGGTCTTGCAATCGCAACAGACAACGCACGTCAGCAGGTCAAGAACATCGCCCACTACATCACTCCCAACCCCGGTGGGCAGGGAGCAGGGCGCGACGCCATCGACTTCATCCTCTCGGCCCAGGATTCGCTCGATCGGGTCATCGAAGAATATCTCGATGAGGACAATAAAGCATCGGAGGTCGCGGACGTGGGTGTGGGAAATATGTAATCGGCGCTAAGCCTCGGCGAATAAACATCGAAGAGATTCGCGTTAGAATACGGCATGCCTCAGGCCGTCGAAGAGCTCGAAATCCCGACATCGCTCGCCTGGGCGCACCCAATCACCGCTGAGTGGTTCATACGTAAATTTGGTTCGCCGACCGAACCGCAGGAGCAGGGTTGGCCCAGTATCCTCGCCGGCAACGGAACTCTGATCTCCGCGCCGACCGGCAGCGGCAAGACGCTCGCAGCCTTTCTGGTCTGTATCGACAAGCTGCTCCGCGACGCGATCGCCGGAAGCCTTGCGCCCACGACCCAGATCGTCTACGTCAGTCCGCTTAAAGCCCTCTCAAATGATGTGCAGAAGAACCTCGATCTGCCGCTGCGCGAGATCCAGCAACTGGCGCTTGAACGCGGCTATCTTTCGACCGAGATTCGTACCGCGGTCCGCACTGGCGATACTCTCGCGAAGGAGCGCGCGGCGATGCTGCGCAATCCGCCGCACATCCTCGTCACCACGCCCGAGTCGCTCTACATCATGCTCACCGCGGGCAAGTCCCGCGAGCATCTGCGCCGCGTCCACACCGTTATCGTCGACGAGATTCATGCTGTAGCTGACGACAAGCGTGGGGCCCATCTGGCTCTCTCCCTCGAACGTCTGGACGCTCTCGTTCGTGGTGAAAACCGCTTATCACCCGGAGCATTTCTTACGGGCCTGGCATCGCCGCCGCAGCGAATCGGCCTTTCGGCTACGCAGAATCCTATCGAGCTGGTCGCCGATTTCCTTACTGGCGTGCATCCTGACAGGAAGTCCGCAACGATTATCCAGGTCGGTCAGCGGCGCGAACTCGATCTAGCCATCGAAGTGCCAAGCGACGAACTCAGCTCTGTCCTGACTACAAAGATGTGGGAAGAGATCTTCGACAAGCTGGCTGCATACACGCAGTCGCATCGCTCGACGCTAGTGTTCGTCAACACGCGCCGTCTGGTTGAAAAGATCGCCTTCTCTCTCGCCGAACGCATCGGTTTGGAGAACGTGGCAGCCCATCACGGCTCGCTGTCTCGCACGTTGCGCCTGGATGCAGAGCAGCGCCTGAAGAATGGCGAGATCAAGATTCTCATCGCTACTGCTTCGCTTGAACTTGGTATCGACATCGGTGATGTCGACCTTGTCTGCCAGATCGCCACGACGCGTGCGGTTGCAGTCGCCATGCAACGTGTTGGGCGCGCGGGCCACTGGCGTGGCGCGGTTCCGAAGGGGCGCTTCTTCGCTACTACCCGCGACGATCTGCTAGAACAAGCAGCGCTCATCCGTAAGATGCGGTCCGGCGAACTTGATCGCCTTGAGATTCCGCCCGAGCCTACCGACGTGCTGATGCAGCAGATCGTCGCGACCTGCGGAGCCGAACCTTGGGAAGAAGAGACGCTCTACAGCCTTCTGACGCGCGCCTGGCCGTACCGCAATCTGACACGCGCCCGCTTCGACGAGATTATTGCTCTGCTCTCCTCAGGCATCGAATCCAGCCGCGGTCGGTACGGCGCATACCTGCTTCGTGACGGCATCCACGGTCAGCTTCATCCGCGGCGCGGAGCGCGCATGATTGCGATCTCGAACGGAGGTGCGATTCCGGAGACGAATCTTTATTCCGTCGTTCTTCAACCTGAAGGCGTGACGATAGCTACACTTGACGAACACTTCGCAGTGGACTCGTCGCCAGGCGACGTCGTCCTGCTGGGTAACACCAGCTGGCGCATTCAGCGCATCGAGGCAGCAGGCCGCGTTCTCGTTGAGGATGCTCACGGAGCTCCGCCCAGCCTGCCATTCTGGGAGGGCGAGGCCCCACAGCGAACCGCCGTGTTGTGCGACGGCGTCGGCGAGCTGCGTGAGCAGATATCTGCCCTCACTCCCAACACGACTCCGGGATATATCTCCCCGGCGGACCCCGAGGTTGCCGCAGCGACAGAGTGGTTGATGAATCAATGTGGGCTTTGCGGCTCCGGTGCGCAGCAGCTCATCAGCTATGTCGTCGCAGGTCGCGCCGTTCTGGGCGCCGTACCGTCGAAGAAGACCATCATCGCCGAACGTTTCTTCGATGATGGGGGAGGGATGCAGTTGATCCTCCATGCTCCCTTCGGTGGCCGGATCAATAAGGCATGGGGTCTCGCGCTGCGGAAACGTTTTTGCCGCGGCTTCAACTTTGAGCTGCAGGCTGCAGCCACCGACAACGGCATCAACATCGCGCTCGCAGAACAGCACAGCTTCCCGCTCGCTGATGTCTTCCAGTTCCTTACCGAAAACACAGCGAAGGAGCTTCTGGAGCAGGCTTCGCTCGCATCGCCGATCTTCAAGACGCGCTGGCGCTGGGCCGCCGGCCGCAGCCTGCAGCTGCTTCGCTTCTCCAAGGGCAAACGAATCCCGCCGCAGATTCAGCGAACGCGCTCGGAAGACCTGCTTGCAAGTGTCTTTCCGCAGGCGGCGGCATGCTTTGAGAACATCGAAGGCGATATCCAGATTCCCGAGCATCCACTAGTGGACGAAGTGATGAAGGATGTCCTGCAGGAGGCGATGGATCTCGAAGGGCTCATCGAAGTTCTCCGCGGTATTAAGGACGGCACTATTCAGTGCCTTGCTGTCGATACACCCGTTCCTTCACAGTTTGCCCACGAGCTTCTGAACGCAAACCCATACGCATTTCTCGATGAGGCTGGTCTCGAAGAGCGACGCGCTCGCGCTGTCTCTCTCTCTCGCACACTGCCAGCTAGCGTGCTCGAAGAGGCCGGTCGCTTGGACCAGAATGCCATCGACGAGATCCGCCGCGAGTGCTGGCCTGATATTCGCGATGAACATGAGCTTCATGATCTACTCCATTCGCTGATCGCCTTGCCTGTCAGCTTCTTTGTGGAGATGCCCGAAGCCCGTCATTGGCCTGTGCTCTACGATCGTCTCTTGAACAAAGGCCGTGTCCAGACTGTAGATCGCGAAGGCGCGCGTTGGTGGGCTTCCGCAGAACGCTCTTCGCATCTTGCTGCTCTCTGGGGACAACCCTCTGAATCCGTTGCTAACGAACAGGCTCTCAAACTCTGTGTCCAGGGTTGGATTCAGATCCTGGGACCGACGACCGCAAACTCCTTTGCAGAACTTCTCGGTCTGCAAGCGTCCGATGTCTTCCGCGCCTTCCTCGCAATGGAGATGCAGGGCCTTCTGATGCGCGGCATCTTCGAAGGTAAGAAGGCCGCCGAGGACCATGAGATTGAGTGGTGCGAACGGCGTATCCTGCAGCGCATCCATCGCCGCACGCTGCACACGCTCCGCAAGCAGATCGAGCCCGTTTCGCCATCGGTGTACATGCGCTGGCTGTTGCACTGGCAACACCTGGCACCGCAGACGCAGCTCACCGGCGAGGAGGGCGTGCTTGAAGCACTCCATCAGCTCGAAGGATTTGAGGCGCCGGCAATCGAGTGGGAACGCACTCTGCTCCCGGCCCGCGTTGCAAACTACGATCCCCGGTGGCTTGACTCACTGTGCCTCTCGGGAGCCGTTGGCTGGGGCCGCATCTCTCCACATCCGGCTTGGTCGAATGCGGACGGTACCGGTCCGCGGCGGGTGATCCCGACGAACGCTGCGCCGATTACGTTCTACATTCGCGAGTCCGCAGACTGGCTTCCCCACGCGCTAGCCCGTGAGAGGGTCGAAGAGAGCCGGCTCAATGAGTCGCTCAGCGCGGAGGCCCTTCAGTTACGAGCCTTGCTACAACAGCGTGGCGCGTGTTTCGCCAACGACATTCAGCGCATCCTGAACATCTCGAAGCAGCAAACCCAACATGCTTTGTGGGAGCTTGCCACGGCTGGACTTGCTGCTGCAGACGGATACGATCAGCTTCGGGCGATCATGGATCCACGCCGCAAGTCGGCGGCGACTTTGAGCGCGCCTGGCAAACGTCTTCTTCGCTCCACTGCCGGGCGCTGGTCGATGCTCGCCGAAGAAGTCCACGCGGCGCCTACCGCAATAGAGCAGGCGCGCCGTACCGACAGCGCGCTGGAGTCATATGCGCGGATGCTTCTGACGCGTTACGGTGTACTGTTTCGCGATCTGCTGGTTCGCGAATCCAACGCTCCCAAATGGCGTGATCTTGTCGGAATTCTGCGTCGTCTCGAAGCAAGGGGCGAGGTTCGTGGCGGCCGCTTTGTCACCGGCTTTGGCGGGGAGCAATATGCGTTGCCCGAGGCCGCAGATTCGCTGCGCGCATCGCGATCTCGCGAGAGTACCGCGATCATCGCGATCGCAGCTGCAGATCCCGCTAATCTTGCAGGTATCGTGCTTCCCGGCGAACGGATACCCGCGATTCCCGGGAGACGTGTTCTATATCGCAACGGGCTGCTGCACAACGAAGACACGACAGAATGCGAGGATAATCCCGTCGAACTTGCAACGGCGGTTCCGGCTACCTTACACGCGATTCCTCGCAGCGCGGTGTTGTTCTGATGAAGATGCCCGACGATTCCTCAGATGTTCCATCGTCTCCACCAGACGGCGGCTCCCAAACTTCATCTCAGTTGAATCCGGAAGACTTCTACTATGAGGGACCGTACCTTGTCTTCACCGCGGCTTACCACCTTAAGCGCGGTTATTGTTGCAACTCAAACTGTCGTCACTGCCCTTACAAATAGCGGGACCCTATTGCTTCGTCTCTGCGGGCAACGGGGGAGCGGGGCCGGAGCTCTGGGCGATCGCTGTCCCCTTTCCACGAAGCTCTTGAGCATTCTTTACGATAAGTAAGATTCGCGGATCCTTCCGGTAGTGAGAGAAGACTTGGTCAGAGCCCATCTCGCTCAACACATCGAAGCCTGCTTCACTGGCCTTGGCTAGGTAGTTCATCATCAACTCTTCGTCCCCTCGTTGCGCGTACAGTCGCGCCAGTTCGAAGAGGAACCGCGCATGGTCTTCGGGCGACAGCATTCGTGTCGTGATGCCTACCGTTCCGTGATGGTTGAGCATTTCGGGGTCAAGCTTTAGCGCCGTGTCGTACTCCTTGCGGGCATTTTCGAAGTCTTTCTTGTCGAAATAAGCTGTCCCGAGGTTGGAGTGATATGTCGCCGAATTCTTGTCGTACTTTATCGCGCGCCTGTAGTTGCTGATCGCATTTCCGTAACGCCCGGTGAGGTACTCAATAGCGCCAAGATTGTTCCAGCCCTCAGGATTCTTCTTCTGAATCTTCACCACGCGTTGAAAGTACATCTTCGCTTGGGGAACATTGCGCAACTCAAGCTCCGTAACGCCCAGCTTATTTAGAAGGTGCGCTTCTTCGCCTCCTCGCCGCAACGCCGCTTCATAGTAATCCAGTGCGTCATCAAGGAATCGCCGTGCGCGCAACACATCCGCGGCTGCCTCGAGTCGTTGAGCGCTTGCTGTTGTGGGGTCTGGCAGATGGGCGCGAATTGAGTCCCACGCGGGATTCTGATGGTCAATAGCTCGTGCTTCCTCGTGGCTGAGCGGCTTCTGAGCAGAAGCCAGCGCGCCGAGCGCAAAGAAAGTGATCAGGAGAACCAGAAGAGAAGAGAATCGGTTCGAGCGGCCCATGGTATACCTCCGTGAGGTACAGACACATGATCATCCTCTTGTCAACAACTGTCAACGGCCCTTAGTCACACCAGAAACCCTTATTTTTCAGGGTGCTGATTGAGACACGGAGGCAGTCTGGGCCGGAGGTCCGGGCGCCTGTACTCTCAGGGCCAATCTTGGGAAGCTGAAACTGCCTCCCGCATCATCAATGATATTCACTTGGCAAACGTAGGTTCCCGGCTTCAGCTGCGCCAACGGCACGTCAAACTGGAAGGCTACGGCACCGCGCTCAGGGACATTGACCGCATCTGCTGACACCAGTGGCGTCTCGTAGACTTTTACTCCGCCACTCAAAAACTCGATGCTCGTAAGTACCTTCACTGCACCAGACGGACGACGGGTGAGGCCCGGAGAGGCGGCCGGAGTAGCGCCATCCATCTTCACCCGCGTCGGATCGTAAACCTCATACAGGAAATAAAGATGCTGATCCTGCCGAAAGACATGCGGTACATTAGGAATCCACTCCACTCCGTCTCGCACCAGCGGGTTGGCCGTCTTCTTTGAAGTGTTCTGCGTCTGCTGACTCGCCAGCACGATCGAGCTCAGCTTCAGCGGAATCTTCTTCAGATCGGGAACCTGCAGGTCGGTCTCAAAGCTTCCCATCCGGCCCGTCTCGTTCTCTCGAATCACAAACTTCAGGTGGTAGCGTCCGGGCGCAAGGGTAAACCCAGTCGAATACTGGATATTCTTCCGCTCGACCTGTTGGTCGGCATTCAGAGCAAGCTTCACCGTATCGCGCACATTACCTACCGCGATGCCCTGGGCATTCTTCACCTGCCCCAGGATGTCGATGTTTGCCTTGCTCCGATCGCCATTCTTCACGAAACGGAATCTGCGACCCCGGCACGATCAGCGATACCGGCACGAAGAAGCGATTGTCCTCCATACGGAAGTAAAGCGCCTGGAGATAGACCGCAACGTCCGTTGCCGGCAGCTCGCTCTGCATCTGCTCGTTTAATGCCTGTTCTCGGTCTTCGCTCTTCTGGTGTTGGAAGTCGGCTGGAGCGTAGTAGCCGGGTCTGTAATCAAGCTTCGCGTCGTTGCGATTCAGCTTTACGGTGAGCCGTCGGTAGCTTCCATCGCGTGCCGTATTAGCCGAACGGAATCCGACAATGTAGTACGCCTCGGTGTCGTGCTGAATCTGCTGAAATACAGGCGCAAAGTCGTTCGAGTCGAAGAACGCCTTGCCGCCCGTGTCGCTGGAGAGCGTACCCAATACTTCCTGCGAACCGAAGTTCGCATCCAGCTGGCTCTGCATTGCGCCGCCACTGTAAGCAGCAGTTCCGCGCAAGCTTCCCTTGGATGCGTCGCCTACAGGAGGCAGAGCCTGCAGGCCGCGTGAGTCCACGCTGTAGATCGCCATATTGGCGCGCACCGCGGCGTTAGTCGCCGCACGCATGCTGGCTTGATTCTCAATACCCTGGCGCGTAAGTCCGCCTGAAAAGTAAAGCAGACTCTTTCGCTGGTCTACCTTCTCCAAGGTCTTCGCGATCGTGCGAATCGCGTACAACTCGCGGTCCGTATTCAAAGCGTTGTACTCAGAGTCGTCCGCGGTAAAGCTTGAAGCGTCGTCCGCAGTTCCACCTGAGTTGCCACCTTCGTTCCCACCGGCGAATCCAGTACCTTGCGTTCCGTTGTATCGACCTACGCCTCTCAGCAGCGCCGCTTTGTCGGAAGTAAAGTCCTGGTCCATGCTCAGAGCCGTGGACATACTCACCAAGGCAACAAGATCAGCCGGCTGCATCTTCTTGTTGATGTAGTTCTGTGCGGCCTCCACGGCGCGATCGATGTCCTCCGGCTGCATGCTACTCAGATCGAAGAACATCACAATCAGGCGGTGATCCTTTAACTGCGAAGGCTCGGCGGCGAAGTTGTGATTGACCAGATCGGCGATAGTCGGCGTCTTGCCGCTGACCGTGGCATTCTCCTTCAGCGCAACTGCTTCATCCACGCTCTGGAAGTCGAAGCTTGAAATCTTCTGCGGCTTTCCGTTTTCAAGGATCGTAAAGTCAGTCGCCTTCAGACCCTTCACTACTTCGCCAGTCTTCTTATCGCGCACCACGACATTGGTCAGCACAATGTCGCTCTGCACCTTGAGGGTAAACGTGCCGTCTCCCGCGGCCTGTTGTGCTGCAGCCACACGCAGGCCGAGCCCGGGGGTGCCCGCCATCACTCCCGCAAGAATCGCCGCTGCTAATCGCTGCATCATCGCTCCGCCTTGTATTCCTTAGAACCTGTACCGCGCCATAAACGTGATCCGCCGCATCGGCGCCGCCGATGTTACCTGTCCAAAGGTGCGCGAGTTCAGTGTCGTGTCGATGCCCGAATACTGCACCGTGTTGAAGACATTGTTTGCCGTGATCCTCGCCTCGAACGATCGCGTCTCACCAAGAGACACGGTCTTTGCCAGCGAGCCATCGACTGCGACTGTCCCAGGTCCCTCGATCGATCCCCTTGACGCTGTGCCGTAAACATTCGCCGGTGCCGCAAACGCTGCCGGATTGAACCAGTTCAGAATCGTCCCCGCGCCGTGGATAGGCTGCGAGAAGTCGCGGTCGGGCCGCAGCGAGTTATTCGTGCCTGTTGCTGTCTCGGCAACCGTTGCGACGTAGTGCGGCGTGTAATAGGTCCCGGTGGCGAAGGTGAAATCGCCCGACAGGGAGAAACCATCGAGCGCCTTCGACCAGAAGCCGCCCTTCGACAGGTACGTGCGATTCGGTCCGAACGGAAGTTCCATCACCCAGTTGCCGGTAACCTTCTGGCGTATATCGAACGAACTGTTCCCTTCTTCGGCGCCCAGGTTCTTGTCGTTCTGCGCCGGCACAGCAGTCGAGCCGCCGATCGACGAAGCATTGTCGATCGAATGTCCATACTGATACGTCGCCTGCAGGGAGATCCCCTTCTGCATTCGCTTGCGAGCATTAATGCTGAGCGCGTTGAATCGCGAGAACCCCAACGAGTCCTCATAGTTGAACGGCTGCGCCGTCGGATTGAGTACATTTGCCGCTGTGCGGTTCGGCGCGCGCACGATATCGAGGTTTCCCCCATTGGCGCCGTTATATCCCACATTCAACACGATGCCTTTCGGCAGTGATCGCTGAATATCGAGATTCCACACCTGCACCATGCCGAGCCGGTAGTTCAGATTCACGCTGTAGTTGTTCTGCACTGCGGCAGTCGAGCAGTTGAACGCATTTGCTAGCGCTAGCACGCCGCAACCCTGACGGTTGGCTATGTTTGTCTGCGTGACAGCGAAAGGCGGCTGAAACGCAAGCTGACGAGCGAAGCTGCCGAACTGCTGCGTGTTGTAGTTGATCCCGTAGCCGCCACGCACAACGGTCTCTTTGAACATCTTCCCTTTGGGCCTATATGCAAATCCAAAGCGCGGTGAGAACATCGTCCGGTCAGGATTCACCAGTGAGCGCGGGAATGATCCACTATACGGACCCTTCTGCCCCGGCTCTACAGCAGCCACCTGAGTAAAGTCGGCGTTGTGGTCCAGGTTAACCAGGCGATCGTTCTTCTCAACATACGGCGAGAAGTACTCATAGCGAAGCCCGTAGTTCAGCGTCAGGGTCGGCAGAATCCTCCAGTCGTCGTTGGCGTACAGGTCCCACACGTTAGCGCGGAGATAGCTCTTCTCAAGGCCCGCCTGCACTGCCGCCTGCTGCGGAAGGCCAAGAAGAAAGTCGGCGAAGCCATAGCCACTCGCGGGTTCAGGACCTGTTCCCGCGCTGGCATGTTGTGTCGCATAACCGGTAAACGTGAACGCACCGAGCGGACTTGCACCACTCTGCAGATTCCCCGGCGCAGTCAAGCTGTCTGCATGGACACGTCGATAATCTCCGCCGAACCGCATGTTGTGCTTCTCGTAACTCCAACTTATAAAGTCTGAAAAGGAAATCGTCTGGCTGATCGCATCGCTCGGCCGCGTCTCATTGAGCCCAGTCAGCCCCGTGAATGTCAGCGACGGCACCCCGTAGTAGAACGGAGTCGAAGCAATCGCAGCATTTCCCACCAGCACTCCCGCATTCGTCGCGGGATTCACCGTGCCGTTCGTAAAGTAGTTCGTTGTCGAAGCGTGTGAGCGGTTCCACGTCACCGTTGCATTGTTCGTCAACCGGCCGTAGCCGATCGTGTATCCCGCCGAGACGTTGTAGCCGTCTGAGGATGTCGATCCGCCCAGCGGAAGGAAGATGTTTCTGTTGTCCGAAGCTGAGTGACTATAGCTGCCGCCGAAGTTGATATTTTGCCGCAGCGATTTCGGAGCATTTGCCTGCTGTTGCTGGCCCCTTCTGCCTCCACCTCCTCCTCCGCCTCGACCTCCAAAGCCACCAAAGCCCGCGTTCTGTCCGAAGTTACGTACATACCTTCCCGAAGCACTCAACGAGTTCTGCCCAGCGGTCGTAATCGTCTGGTAGTTGTATCCCTGTTCGCCTGTGGCCGGAATATTCGGTGATCGGATAAAACTGGAGCAGGGAAGCGGCCTGCGACGAGATGCGATTCCCGCAGATGACATTCAGCGCGCCATTGCACTGAAACTGCTGCCCCGTCAAAGGATCGTAGAGGGGCTACACCAATCTGAGAAAAATCGCCTCCACGCTCGGCGACTGTCGGCACCGTACCGTAAAGATTCTGCGGATTCGTGTTTCTTTGTCCCGTGACATTTAGAAATACAAATTGCTTCGTGCTCGCTTTCAGCAGTCCCGGGATGAATGGCGATCCTGCAAAACTCACGCCAAACCTGATTCGAGCTATACGCCGGCTTCACCACTGGTGCGCCCGTCAGCGAGAAACTCGTCGCGTCCAGTGCGCCATTGCCGCCCTGGTAGAAGATCGCGCCGTGTGGCTGCGTCGGATTGAAACCGCCTCTGCCGCCTCGACCTCCGCCACCACGAAGCACAAACGGACCGCCTCCGCCGCCACCGCCTCCAAATCCACCTCCACCAGGACCACCGGCCACCATCATGCCGCCCAGCATTCCTGCTACGGCATTAGCGACATCGCCCGCCGCGCCGCCTTGCTGCCGCGCCCGCGTCATTGCCTCTTCCACACGCTGACGAATCTCATCCTCGTTGAAGTTCGCAAGACCATTGGTCTGGCCCATCTGTCCGCTCACCGCCACTGAATCAGTCGCCGTTGCATCCCCTCCCAGCCCCGACAACGTCGGCATCTGCGTGCCCGAGTTGCCGTTGCCTGCGCTTGCGTCCGCAAGATCGGAGGACCCGCCGGTCAGGCTCAGCGATTGCACACCGCGGCCCATCGCTCCCGCCACGGCGCTGGCGACAGCGTTCTGTTGGCTCTGCTGTTGCTGTTCCTGTTGCTGTACACGGGAAGCCAGTTGCATCGTGAAGTTGGCAACCTGCTCCGGTTTGCCGCCATTCTCGCTGGCAGCATTGATCAATACCTCTTGGGTCTCACTGGCAAAGGCGGCGAGTTCTGTCTTTACAACATAGCGTCCGTTGCGGGGGATTGCCATCGCAAAGGCGCCTGCCACATCCGTCGTCGTTGCGTATTTCTTTCCCGTCAGCGTGTTCGTCGCCGTAACCGCCACGCCGGGCAGCGGAATCGTGCCTGCCTTCACAACGCCTTTAATCGTCCCGCCTGCTGGAGCGACTGTCTGGGAAGGTAAAGCCGCTGGTGCAGACTGGCCCTGCGATGTCTGGGTCGCACTGGGCTGGCTCTCCTGCGCGATGCCATTAGTCATCCCGGCAAAGGCCATCGCTCCCAGCACCGCAAATCGAAACACTCTCTGCACAAGGACCTCGTTCAAAATCTGGCTGACCACATAAGCAGTTGGGCAATCAAAACCGTTATTGCTTGGGGGCCACCACCGCAGGAGTTTCTCCAGGCGCCGTGGTCGCTGCCGCATCCCCTCCGCGGCGTCCTCGCGGTCCCATACCCGGAGGCAGCACGGTCAGGTTTGTTGGCACAAACATTCCATGCTTCATACCGCCCTGACCGGCAACCACATCGCCCACCTTGATGTCAGCCAGCGTTATGCTCTCACCGCCTGCTGCACCAGCTGAGCCACTTGCACGGCCCGCCGAGCCGCCGCCCGTGTCAACCGGTACAGGGGCGCCACCTTCCATCACCAACGCGCCGAATCCCCTTCGCCCACCCTTTCGAAACGAGGTCGTCTCATCCACTTCAATCACTTGGCTTACATTATCCGGGCGCAGCACGGTCAGCTTCACCTCGTCAATCGCGGTGATCTTGCCAGTGATGTACGCCTTTCCCAAGTCCTCGCGCAGTTTCTTTACCTGCTCGGCATCGACTACCGTGACGAATAGCGCATGTACCGTTTTCTTCGGGGCATCCAACTCGCCCATCGCTCCTATGCCTTCGCCGACCTTTATATCGGCGACCTTTATAGGCTGACGATCCTTCATCATCCGCGTATTCGGTGTAATTGCAACTTCGTAGACATCCCCTGCGTCGGTCTTGAGTGTGAGGTGGTCTGCCGCGGTGGCCGTTACCGTCCCGCGAATCATCCTCCCGCTGCCTAACGCCATCTCTCCGCGTCCTGGCCCGTCCTGCGCGGCCGCCGTTCCTGCTCCCAGCAAAACAACAGCCGCTGACAGACACCGTGCCAATCCCGTTCTCATCACGCCCGCCTTACAATTGCGAATCTGTGTGATACAGACGCATTTCGCAGCTGAAAGACGCTGTGACTGGTCAAAATTCCCCTGCGCTTTCAGCCGGTGGCACTACACTACCGCCATGCACCGGACCACCGATACACCCCATGAGCCAGAAGGAACTCACACGCATAGTCATTCGCCTCACGGCCATACGCCGCACGTGGAAGGGCACTTCGAGTCCAGCGAAGCGGTGCGCGACATCGTCATCGGTCTCTCCGATGGTCTGACCGTCCCCTTTGCGCTCGCCGCCGGACTCTCAGGAGCCGTCGCCTCGTCGCGCATCGTCGTCCTCGCCGGTCTCGCCGAGATCGCCGCGGGCTCGATCGCCATGGGTCTCGGCGGCTACCTCGCCGCTCGCGGAGATGCCGAACATTACGTCTCCGAAAAACAACGCGAGGAGCGCGAGATCGTCGAACGTACCCACGATGAAGAGGAAGAGATCTACGAGATCTTCGAGCAGTACTCGGTTCCGCGATCCAGTGCCGCGCCTGTGCTCGAATCTCTCAAGCAAAACCCCGCGGCTTGGGTCGACTTCATGATGCGCTTCGAACTCGGCCTCGAGGAGCCCGCCCCCAACCGCGCTCACCGCTCCGCCCTTACCATCGCTTTCTCCTACATCGCCGGTGGCCTCATTCCCCTGCTTCCGTACATGCTCGTCGCCGAGCAACATGCTTGCGCTGCAAGCTTTCTGTCGTCATTACATTGATCGCGCTCGCGATCTTTGGGGCCCTCAAGGGAAGGATCGTCGGCACCGGCTGGCTGCGCAGCGCAGCCCAGACGGTAGTCATCGGCGGAATCGCCGCCGCCGCGGCCTATCTGCTGGCGCGCCTGCTGACCGGCAATCAGGCGTAATCTTTAAGCGCCGGCCAGATGGAAAAGGGAAGCGACCCTCAGGCCATAAAGAAAAGCAACAAAACACCCGTCCTCCCCATCCCATAAAGCACCGAGTGAAGACGATGATGCCAATATCCACTGAAAACGCTGCCGCCTCCCTGCTTGCCCGCTACAAGGCCGTCCGTCAGCGCCACCACAGCTCTCTGTCGGCCGCTCTCGCCCGAAGACATGATGGTGCAGTCCTGTCCCGAAGCCAGTCCGGTCAAGTGGCATCTCGCCCACACCAGCTGGTTCTTCGAGACCTTCGTCCTCTCCGAATTCCTCGCCGGCTACACGCCCTTCCATCCCGACTTCCGCTGGCTCTTCAACAGCTACTACAACTCGCTCGGCGACATGCCGGAGAAGAAGCTCCGCTCCTCCTTCTCACGCCCGCCACTCGACCTCATCCTCGCCTATCGCACTCACGTCGACTCCGCCATCGAGCGCCTCCTCCAGCACCCCGCTGAAGACGAAGCCGCCCGCCGCATCGCGCTCGGCATCGAGCATGAGCAGCAGCACCAGGAACTCATCGCCACCGACATCAAGCATGCGCTCTTCACCAACCCGCTCCACCCCGCCTATCTCGAACGCAACGGGAAGACCTCGGAGTCGACAGCCATCGCACCGCCGCTCGACTGGATCAACTTCACTCCGAGCCTGACCGAAATCGGACTACGCCCGACCCCGCCTCGATCGAAGCCTTCGCCTTCGACAACGAGACCCCGCGCCATCCCGTCTACATCGCCCCCTTCCGCCTCGCTACCCGTCTCGTCACCTGCGCCGAGTACCTCGCCTTCATCGACCAGAACGGCTACAACCGCCCCGAACTCTGGCTCTCCGAGGGCTGGACTACCATGCGCGCCGAAGGCTGGCAGGCCCCGCTCTACTGGCAGCGCGACCATGAGACCAGGTCCGGACTGGTGCATCTACACCCTGCACGGCTTCGTTCCTCTCGAAGATCTCTCCGAGACTCCCGTCTGCCACCTCAGCTTCTTCGAGGCCGACGCCTACGCCCGCTGGGCCGGCCATCGTCTCCCCACCGAGTTCGAGTGGGAGTACGCCGCCTCGCAACTCGGCATCTTGCGCAAGGAACCACCAGCGGGGCCTGCACTTTTGACCTACCCTGAGCAGTCAAGCAAATCCGATACTGTCGGTGCTACGCAGAGCAACCTGCTCGAGGCCGGCAATCTGCATCCCACCATCGCCAGCGCGATGCCCGGACTGCAGCAGATCTACGGCGACGCTTGGGAGTGGACCGCCAGCCCCTACACCGGCTATCCCGGCTACGCTCCGCTGCCCGGAGCCCTCGGTGAGTACAACGGCAAGTTCATGAGCTCGCAGATGGTCCTTCGCGGAGGCTCCTGTGTCACCCCCGCCACCCACATCCGCGCCACTTATCGCAACTTCTTCTCGCCCATCCACGCGCTGGCAGTTCTCCGGTCTGCGTCTAGCCCAGGATGGGCCAAAGTAAGCAACAGGAAACGAATCCTTACTTCGTCTCCGTCGACCTCTTCGGACCGACCCACAGGATCATGTCTTCCAGCATCCTGTTCTGCATGTCGCTCGTGAAGATTCTGTCGCCATGGCCAATGTTCGTATACACCATGCGATAGCGTGTGTTCGTCCACGTCACAGGAAGATCGCCTCCCTTGATCACGTCCTTCATGCCAATGGGATAGTTGGAAGGTGCAAGCGTCAAAAGCACCTTCACGTCCTTGTTCTCTCGCGGCGAAGGCTTCCAGTTGTACCACTCGTTCGCAGGTGACAGGAAAGTCTTCGGCACATGCTGCATTGCCGGATGACTTGGGTCATCGACAATCAGTTCGGCCGGCAGCGGAGGCCAGTTGTTGCCATAGAAGACGCCCCCTCCCAGAAACGAGAGATACCACGGCCACTTCGTTCCTCGATCGTTGTACCCGGCAACGTGGAAGCCAAGCCAACCGCCCCCGTGCTCCATGTACTGCTCAAAAGCGGCACGTTGTGCGGGCGAATGCGGAAAGTCATTGAGCCACACGACCAGATCGTAGTCTGCAACCTTCGCAGCGTTCATATCCTCCCAGTTCGTCGTGGAGTCGAACGTAAAGTGGTCGCGCTCTCCTGCGGCCGTGTAGAACTTGATCGCGTCATGCGCGAAGTCCACATGGTCGTGTTCCACCTTCTCGGAGTAAAAGGCGAGGACACGAAACTTCGGCTGCTGCTGCGCGAGCATGCTCGCGCTGACTGATACGATCAGAAGGACCGCTCGCAGGAATCGTCTCATCGGCCAGCCGCCCACAGAAGCGCGTTGTGAAAGATCGTGGTAAAAGCCGTGTTCTGAAACAGCTCCCCATGGTGTCCCATAAAGATATAAACGTTCCTTGCCTTCACATGTTCGTTCGACCAGATCACCGGGTGATCGCCGCCCATCTTCACCGGCGAATCCGGCGTGTAGGTGCTCTCATCCACATTGGCCAGCACATGTACATTCGGCCTCGGCGAGCGATTCCACTGGTACCATTCCTCGTTCTCGATCGTGAAGGTGGCCGGCACGCCCTTCATCACCGGATGTGTCGGAGCTTCCACGTGAACAGTAGCCGTCGCGAACTTCGGGATATAGCTGCTGAACCGTATCCCTCCCATAAACTGCGAAAACCATGGCCACATTTGGAAGCCATCAAACTCGCCCAGCAGGGTCGCATGGTGGAACCCAACCCAGCCGATCGTGCCCTTCTCGATCGCATCCGTAAATGCGGCTGCTGCCGCGGGTGTCCAGTTATACGGCGGATAGTTTAGCTGCACGAAGACCTGGTAGCGAGCCAGGTAGGCAGCATCGATCGCCTTCGTATCTTCGATGTAATCCACCGTGAAGTGATCGACGGCGGCCTGCTTGCCCAGCCAAACCTTCGCAGCATCCACAAATGGCTGATGGATTCCGCCCTTTTCGGCAATCGCCAGGACACGGAAGCTCGCTACGCTCTGTTGTGCGGCCATTGGAACCGGCACCAGCATCGCGAGAAAAAGGACAGGGAGATACCTTCGAAGAAGACGCATGCGCTCTGACTTCCTGGATGGAGAAGATTGCCTGCTAGAATCGTTCTCCATTGTAGACAAACGTTTGCGCCCGCTGTCAGAAATCATCTCGCAACTTAGTTGAGGATCGACGCCCGATGCCTTTGCATATCTTTTGGAATAGCCCGCGCCTGCGTCTCGCCACATTGTTCACGCTGTTCGCAGCCACCAATTCATTCAGCCTGCACGCACAGGTCCCTGAGCCCCAGGTCGGTATCATCAATCGCGACGCAGCCGTCTACAACCAGGCCACGGGCAAGATTTACATTCTCGACGCGACCCACAACTCTATCTCCGTTATCTCGGCCAAAAACGCAGCCACTAGCGTCAAGGTCGGCTCCGGCCCCGTCTCCATCGGAATCAACAACGTCACTGGAATGGTCTACGTCGTCAACAACAGCGAGCGCTCGGTCTCCGTCCTTGACGGCAAAACCGACATGGTCGTCGCCACCGTCCCCACGCCCGCCCGCTCCTACGCGGTAGCCGTCGATGAGGTGAACAACAAGGTCTACGTCTCGAACATCTTCAGCAACATGGTCACCGTTATCGACGGTGCAACCAACACAGCCACCAACGTCCCTGCCGGTGGCGCGGACGGCGTCATCGTGGACAATGACCGTAAGCGCGTCTATCTGCTGCACTACGAGGACACCATCGTTGCCGAGCTTAGACCCTGCAACCGGGGCCGTAACAAAGATTCCCACCGGCGCTCTGCATCAATGGGGTTTCCTGCGGGCCGGCAAAACCCTCTACGTGGGGCACGTGCAGGATGCAGACGTCGCCGCTGTCGACCTTGAAACTCACGCGATCCGCAAACTACCCACAGGCTCCATGCCATGCGCGCTCGCCTACGATGCAAACAAAGCCCAGCTCTACGTAGCCAGCTATGCGGCGGGAACCGTCACCATCTTCGATAAAGATTCCGCTGTCGCCACCATTAAAGTGCCCGCCCACCCGCAGGCCATCGCTCTCGACGCCGAAAAGGCCCTGCTCTACGTTGCAAGCCCGCAGCAGAACGCCGTCGCCGTCATCGATCTTAAAGGCCGCCGGGTCCTAAGCACCATCGCGACCGCCGACCGCCCCTACGCTATCGCCATAAATCCAACAACACACGCCGTATACACGGCTAACTTGGGTAGTGCACCGTTCACAATTCTCAGCAAACAATAGGGTCCTTTTCTACTGACACCGTTTTGTCAGCAGGATATGATTCCCCGGAACCTCTCAGGCTTAACCTGCATCCAACCTCGAGAGCGGCTTGGACCGCGCACTCAATGAAGGGAAGCCCTTACAGTGCCATTTAGCCCCGCGGTCTCAGACGCCCCAGAAGCAACACTCGCCATCCTTACTCCCGACGTAAGCGAAGCGGTCGCTTCCGAAGTTCGCGCTGGTCTCACCGCTTACCCCAAGACATTGTCCCCTTGGCTCTTCTACGATGAAGCGGGTTCTCGTCTCTTCGAGCAGATCACCGAGCTCCCGGAGTACTACCTCACCCGCACCGAGCGCGAACTCTTCACTGCCCATGCCGATGAGATCATTGCGCTCGCCTCCGAGCCCACCGGCACCGATCCTGCTCCGCTCCTCACACTCATCGAACTCGGCGCCGGAACCGCCACCAAGACTGGCATCCTTCTCGCTGCTGCCGTCCGCCACCAACATGCGGTCGTCTATCAACCTGTCGACGTCTCCGAGACCGCTCTCGATAGCCGCAACCGAAAACATTCGCGCGCATTGTGCCCGGCGTCACTGTTCGATGTCAGGTGGCGGACTACACCTCGCAGCCGCTCCCGCTCAACCGCCTTCCAAACACCCGCACTCTGGCTCTCTATATCGGCTCCAGCATCGGTAACTTCTCTCCGGCCGAGGCCCGAAGCGTCCTCCGGAACCTACGCGCGCAGCTGTTGCCCGGCGATCAACTTCTGCTCGGCACCGATCTAGGCCCAGGCGCCACAAAGACAGTCTCCACCATCGAGAGCGCCTATAACGATCACGAGGGCATCACATCCGCCTTCAATCGCAATGTCCTGATCCGCATCAATCGCGAACTGGGCTCCGATTTCGACCCCTGGGGATTCACTCACCTCTCCCTCTGGAACGCCGACGAGTCCCGCATCGAAATGCATCTCGTCTCGCGCCGCGCCCAGAAGGTTCACATTCCCTCCAACTCGGCGGGACCTGCACTCACTCTCGATTTCGCATCCGGGGAGACCATCCACACCGAGAACAGCTATAAGTTCACTCCCGCTCGCGTTCGGCGGCTGCTTGCCTCCGCTGGCTTTGAACTTACGCGCTCGTGGCAGGACGACCAACATCTGTTCGCCGTCAACCTCGCTACCGCGATCTGACCGAGCTCTAACGCCGCCACTCCCCGCTCTTGCCGCCGCTCTTGCTCACCAGTTCCACGTCGCGAATGCGGATACCCTTGTCCAGCGCCTTGGTCATGTCGTAGACCGTAAGCGCGGCAATCGAGGCAGCCACCATCGCCTCCATCTCCACGCCCGTCCCGGCAACGGTCGCCGCAGTTGCCTCAATCGCAACTCCGCCTTCGACCACCGTCGCCGTTACATCGACAAAGCTCAGTGCCAGCGGATGACACATAGGAATCAGCGTCGAGGTCTGCTTCGCCGCCTGGATCCCCGCAAACCGCGCCACCTCCAGTGGATTGCCCTTTGGGTTCTCCGGTAACGCCGCCAGCGTCGCATCAGACAACTCGACAAACGCCCGCGCACGCGCCTCGCGACGTGTTGCAGCCTTCTCGCTCACATCTACCATGTGGGCCTGACCTTCTTCGTCGTAGTGCGACAGCTTCGTCAACGAGCGCGTCTCCGAGAGAGCGTAAACAGCACCGCCAGTTCAGCAGCGACGGCGACGACCATCATAATGCCCATTCCCACTGACAAAGGATCGTTCCTGTCCCCAAAGACGTGTTGGTGACCAGGCGCGAAGAACAAGACGTACGCGAGCACAAGACTTGCGCCCAGTGCGATCAGCGACCAGTTTTCAGTTTTGGATAAAAGCCTCATGCTCTCCATGATAGCTACTTAATGTGACAGAAGCATTTACCGCAGAAGAACAGTGATCACATCGCCCGCCTGAAATCGCTCCACATCTGACGGCAGAACGGCATAGCAGTTCGCGCGGGCATTCGCAGCCATGTCGCCTGAGCCCTGCCACACCACTAGCTTCACCTTAGGGTTTCGCCGGCTCGGTGTAAGCCGCGCTGGAAGCACTCGTGTGAAATCAGGCTTGCCCTGTACTGCATCTGCCAGCGTAGCCTGCACAAATCGCGGCCCCTCCGTGGAGGCGCCACGCATCGCCTGCAGCAACGGCTCCACAAAGCACGCAAACGTCACCTGCGTCGACACCGGATTTCCGGGCAGTCCGAAGAAGTAGACACCGCGCATTCCATCGCGCTCCGGCAGCACGCCCAAAGACAACCGGCTTGCCCGGCTGCATCTTCACTCCCGTAAAGAAGAATTCCGCGCCAAGTTCGTGCAGCACCTCTTCCACCAGGTCGTACTCTCCCATGGATACCCCTCCCGACAGCAGCATCAGATCCGCTGTTCGTGCCTGCAGAATAAGCGCCTCAAGCTCCTCGCGCCGATCCGGAGCGACCGGCAGGCGCATCGGCGCGCCCCCTGCCTGCGTCACCAGCGCAGCCAGCCCGTAGCTGTTCGAGTTGCGAATCTGTTGCGGTCCCGGAGTCGCATCGACATCCACCAGCTCGTCGCCGGTAGCAAGAATCGACACCGTTGGCCGCGCAAACACTTCCATGCGTGCTGCGCCGCATGCAGCAGCCAGCGCAACCGCTGCTGCGTCCATCTCGGTTCCCGCAGGCAGCACATCGTCGCCTGCCACGCGCCTCGCTGACCCTCGGCAAACGATGTTGTCTCCCTGCTGAGATTGTGCGGCCTTCAGCTAACTGTATCGCCTTCAATTCGCCGCTACCGCTGCGCTCCACATGCTCCAGCATCACCACGGCATCCGCACCCTCCGGTACAGGAGCCCCGGTCATGATCTCGATCGCACTATCTGCCGGCAGAGTCCCTTCCCACAGTGTTCCGGCTCGCACCTGCCCGGCCAGCGCGAGCCAAGTCCCTGCATCAACATCTTCTGCGCGCACCGCAAACCCATCGCGCGTCGACCGATCAAACGGCGGCTGGTCGCGATCTGCGTAATCGGAACAGCGAGCACCCGCCCCACCGCGGTCCTCCAGGCTCACCCGTTCCAGTCTCGGAGTCCGCGCTCGCGCCGCCTGCTCTCAGCACCATCTCCAGCGCCTCGTCGAAGCTCACCACGCGTTCGCCTCTGCCTTCACGCATCGCTGTCGTCCTCATATCACACTTCCTTCATAAAGCAGAAGGCCCCGGCGTAATGCCGAGGCCTTCTGTTTTGTTTTTACAACCAAAACACTTACTTTTTGCCGCCCTTACCTGCCTTGTAGCTCGACTTCACCTCTGCACCGATACCGGCCAGGATACCCTTCACCTCTTCGGAGCGCGGCCCTTCCGGAGCAAGCTCAAGATACTGCTGGTAGGCCTCAACGCATCCTGGAGGAGCAACGATCTTCTGCGTCTTCGGATCGACCGTGGCCTTCGGAATCAGCGACTGAGCCTTGATGTAGTACGCATCCGCGCGCTTCGGGTCGGCAGCGATCGCCTTGTCGGCGGCTGCTGCGGCCTCGTCCAGCTTGCCTGCGTTGTACAGGGTTGCGGCTTCGTTGTAGTAGTACATGCCGGCGTTAGCGGGCAGCGCCTTGGCAGCCTGCTTCGTAAGCGTCCGAAGCTCCCTTGCCGTCGCCGCTCTTCGCCAGAGCCTGTCCCAGCTGGTTGTAGGCAGCGGCTGCAGTCTCCGGGCTTGGCTTCTTCGAAGCAGCATTCGCGTCGACGGCCTTCTTGTACGAAGCTGGCGGCATCAGCGATACTTCGCCTGGATCGCCGGATCGACTCGGCTTGCCTGCAGCCTTGGCTGCCTTCGCTGCAGCATCGGCCGAGCCTAGCTGAGCATCGCCCAGCGCGACCCACAGAATGCCCTCATCCGGCTTCTGCGTCGTCGCCTGCTGCATCGCCGTAATCGCAGCGTCGAAGTTACCCGCCTTCGTGTCCGCGCGCGCCTGCGTCAGCAGGGTGTTCAGGTTGGCGATCTTCTGCGTTCGCCTGGCGTCACTTCGGCGTTCTTCTTCTTGTACTCCTCCAGGGCTTTCTTCTCCTCGGGAGTCATCTTGTCGACGTACTCCTTGCGAGTCATGTCGAAGTTCAGCAGATGATCTTCGCCTGCCGCGAAGCTCACGTTGTCGATGAAAGTCGATGCTCTTATCCTCCTGGAACACCACCACAAGGTAGCTTCCGGGCGCAATTCCCGTGCCCTTGAAGTCGCCCGTCGCGTCAATCGGAAAGGTGTACGTGATACTTGCGGCTCTTCTCCTCCGACGCCGCGGTCCTGGGTCAGCCTGTACCTCGCCCGTGGTTAGCGGGCCAGCCCACGGCATTGTTCACGTGTCCATGAACGCTGGCCGGTGCTGGCTGCGCCAATGCCGTTCGGGGCTGCCAGAGCAACTACCAGCAGCCAGGCATGCTCCCAGCCCAATGCTCTTCATTCTTCCCATACGATTGATCACTTCCGTTCTCCTGGTGTTCAGTTCTTCTCCGTCCCGCAACCGGGCGCGGCTTGATTCTCAAACTCTTCTGCGCTACCTGCTACCGTTTGGATGCCGACTTCGCGACGGCATAGGGTATGGGATCTGACGGCTCCGGCCTCACGAAATGCCCGCAGGCGCAGAACGCAGCTCTCGCAGACGCCGCACGCCTCCCGCTCACCGGAATAGCATGACCAACTTACATGGAACGGAGCGCCCAATTCAACTCCCAGCCGCACGATCTCGCTCTTTCGCATGGCGATAAGCGGCGTCTCTACCCGAATATCGCCCTCTTTCGTCCCCTGCCGGATCAGCTCGTTGAACGCGTCATAGTATGCCGGCCGGCAGTCCGGGTAACCCGAACTATCCTGCTCCACTGCACCAATAAAGACCCGCTTCGCTCCCACGACCTCCGCCCAGCTCACCGCCGCCGACAAGAAAATGTGCATTGCGGAACGGAACATAGGTCACCGGAATCTCCGCCCCAATCGCTGCCTCCTCCGCTGGAGCCTCCGGAACCGCAATCGCCGCGTCTGTCAGCGCCGACCCGCCGATCCTGCGGAAAAGATCCATCTTCAGCGGCAGAAACTCCTTAGCCCCGGTAAGCCGCGCGATCTCCGTCGCCGACGCCAGCTCCTTCGCCTCGGTTCGCTGCCCATAGCTGAAGTGCAGCGCATAAACGTCATAGTCCCGCGCCGCCAGCGCTGCGCACACCGTGGAATCCATCCCTCCCGAGAGGCAGAGCACGGCACGCGGCCGCGAAGTCGTATCTTTCCTGAAATCTGTCATTCTTCGTTATCCGATGCCTCCGGCTCCAACCGGATGCGTCTCCGCCCGAGAGCAGTTCCCGCGCCGCCTCCTCGTCCTTGCGATGCACCAGCAGTCGCGCTCGAAACGCCAGCACCCAGCAGATTGTTCGCATTTTCTCCCTGCAGAAAACACTCCATGCCCGCCGACTCAAGCACCCCTTTGGCCATCTGCGCTTCCACCGGATCCATAAATCGAGCCACGGTCACAAACTGCTCCGGATCAAGCTCCGTCCCTGTTGTCAAGTTCGGTCGTCATCGCTACCTCACTTCGTCTCGTACGATCTGCAGCCGCGCCGTAATCGTTCCCCAGAACAGGCTCGCCCGCATCTGTACCGGAATATGCCGCGCATCGTCCGTATACCAGATCCAGATCTTGCCGCGGTTCTTCACAACGCCTTCATCCGCCGTCGGCTGCACCCGCATCGTCTGGAACGTTCCTGCCGGAGTCTTGATCTCTTCCTTGGCCTCCACCTTCATGGTCACGGTCACCGTGCGCATCGAATCCGCCAGCGGAAACCGGAAGTTCTGCCCCACGATCAAAGGCTGCGATCCCACATAAAAGATCGCCGACAGCGAGTCCGTCACGCACGCCGGAATCGAAGCCGTCAGCTGCTTCGTCGTGCCCTTCACCAGGTTCCGCTCCACCAGCGTCTGCTTGCCATCCTTGTAGTTGAAGTTCAGGTCGCTGGAGATCTTCCGTCGCCCCTCCTGCGTCTGCTTTGAAAACCCCGTGGAGCATCCCGTCTTGGTGTCGAACCCTGACTGAAACTTGTCGATCACCGGAAACAGCATCGTCACTCCGCCTACCGTATCCGCACGTTGCAGTTATCTTCTGTACCGTGCCCTGCTGCTCAATCTGGAACGAAGCCACCGCCGCCGTAAACACCCTCCAGTCCACTGTGTAAGTCAGCGTCTGCTTGGTGGGGAACGTGTAGCTCGTCGGCGGCGCTTCAAGCGTAGGAATCTGAACCGGCGGCGGGGGAGGGAAGAGCCTCTGCGAGATTGTCTGCGCGGGGCTACCCGCACACGTCAGCCACACAGCGACCGAAAAAAGAAAGGGGACCGTGAAACGTTTCGACAGAGGCGGCTCACAGACTTGGGATCGGAGCCTGCAAACGAGATTTTGAAGACAAAAACTCGTCCACCGGCATCGCTACAAAACTTACTGAAATCTCTCGGCCCTGTTAAGTAATTTCTTTAGGTGGCGAGTCTTTTGCCCGCTCCCCCGTCGACTAGTGTCGCAGCAACAATCGTGCAGCCAGCGCTGCATAGATCGCCGCCGCACCCATAAGAGCATTGTACTCGCGGTGATGCAGATACCGTTCCTGCGAAAACTGTCCCGGCGGAACATCGCTCTGCGCCGCAGTCAGCCTCGGCAGCAGTCGTCGGAACCCTCCGCATATATTCGTCAAACCCTGCAAAATGCTCCCGCAGATAGGCCTCCTCCGACCGTATCGTCGGCAGATAGATCGCCAGGAAACCCGCCGCCAGCGCCACAAAGATCACCCAGCTACCCGACGCACCGCAAATCCGAAAGCAATCATCATCGAGCCCAGGTAAAGCGGGTTGCGTGTATAGGCATAGGGTCCCGTCTGCGTCAGTCTCCGCATTCTTCTTCACATACCCGGCCGCGTACCCGCGCAGCCAAACCCCGGGAACCACCAGCAGCAGGCTCAGCAGCCATCGTCTTCCACGTCGGCTGCGCCAGCCACAGAAACACTCCGGCAAACACAAATCCCAGCGGGACACGAATGCGCCGTGCAACACGCTGCCAACTCGTTCGTTCACTCACCTGTCTACCTTACCGCTTTCCGCACCCAACAACTCCAAAGCTGCTGCCACGACCTCATCCACTGAAATCTCCAGCAATCCAGCCTCGGGCTCGTCGAGCCGACGATGGTCCCGCCTATCAGGCCCATGCCGCAAAACCCGCGCGATAGTCCCGGCGCCCCGTAGGGTCCGTTCCGCGCCGGATCCGTCGGCCCGAACAACGCAACCACCGGCCTCTCCAGCGCAGCCGCTAGATGGAGCGGTCCTGTGTCCCCCGCAATCACTAGCCCTGCTCTCCGCGTGAGCGGAATCAACTCGGGCACATCGGTCGGAACTGCAACCGCAGCTCCTCCGCTCGCCCGCACCACCGCCTGCGCGACCGGATCATCCTCCGACATCGCATTCACCGCCACACGAACTCCGCGTCTCCCAAGCTCAGCCGCAACTGCCCCATATCGTTCCGTCGGCCACTGCTTCGCCCCCCAACCTGCCGTTGGAGCCAGCAGCACAAATCCGCCGCTACCCAATCCCAGCCGATCGAGCATCGACGCACACGCCTCCTCCGCGGGTTCATCCAGCGGAAGCTCTACCCGTGCCGGGCGCAACACCTCACCTACTGCACCACCCAGCAACTCGCACCCTTGCTCCACAACATGTGCAGCACCTACCCTCACGCGTTCGTCATAAAACCATGCAGCCGGAGCCTCGCGAGGCTCCGCACTTCCAACAAACCGTCTCGCCTTCGCCATCCGCCCAATCACTGCCGATCGCACTGACCCCTGCATATCTACACAAAGATCGAACTTTTCGCGCCGCAGCTCTTTGCGGAGTGAAGCGATCTCCCCAAATGTCACGCTTGAGAATGGCCGTTTCTTCCACTCCTTCGTAGACAGCGAGATAGACCCGATCCACCAGGGGCATGCGAGCTCCCGTCCTGCAACAACGGCTTCCACCTCGGCTCAATCACCCACCCAATAAACCACTCCGGATGTGCCGCCCTTAACGCCGCCACCGCAGGCATCGCGTGCAGAACATCTCCCATCGCGCCGACCCGCACAATCAGCACACGCCGCCGTCCTGCAGAATCCATCAGGGAATGATCGCCATTTGCCAAGCGCTCATTTTCTCACGTGCGTCCGCGTTGCTTTCGACGGTCCAGCTGCCCCACCATCGCCACCAGCTGCGACATCGCTTCCTTCTCTTCCACCAACTCCACGTGTAGCCTCGCGACGATCACCGGCCCAACCGCCTCCAGCCGTCCACGCAACACCGGTGTCAGCTTCACCGCGTCCTTCTCTGTCGTCACAAACCCGTTAGCACCAAGGTGTCTCGCCCGCTCCAGCAGTTGAGCAATATCGCGCTCATCATAAGGATGGTGATCCGGAAATGCCATCGTCTCCAGGGGCTCATACCGCGAACCCTTAAGCATCGTCGAAAAATTCTCAGGCCTTGCAATCCCGCAGAACGCCAGCGGCAGTGTCGGCAGCGGCTCCCCCAACTCCCCCAGGTTGAGCGTGCGCCGTATTACCCACACCGTCAGCCCATCGCTCTCCTCACGCAGCGCCTGCACGGCGTCCTTCAGTGCTTCAGCCTCGTCCTCGCGCACGACAACGACGTCTGCCTCCGCCATCGCCGCGATCGACTCGCGCAGGTTCCCACCAGGTAGCAACGAATCCCCTGTGTCCTCCTGCGTCAGCAGCACAATATCTACATTTCGCGCCAGCTTCAGATGCTGAAACCCATCATCCAGCAGATGCACGGCGATCTTTTCGTCGACCTTATCTTGCTCTGCCAGCAACCCCGCCCTATACCGGTCGGCTCCCGCAAACACCGGCGCGCCCGAGCGCTGCGCCAGCAGCACCGGCTCATCTCCATGCCATCCCGGATCGTCGTACGGCTCCACCCTTTCAATCAGCTCCGACGCCCGCCCATACCCGCGCGTCAGAATGCTCACCGCATACCCCCTTCTCCGCAGAATCCCCGCCAGCATCGCCACAAACGGAGTCTTACCCGCGCCCCCCGCCGAGACGCTTCCCACGCTGATCACCGGTGCAGGTAGCCGCTTTTGCTTCAGCCACCCCCAGCGGTACATACGACGCTTCGTAGCGACTACTGCTCCATACACCGGAGCCAGCCACGCCAGCCACGGCCTGCGTGCGCTCATGCCTGTGCCTCTTCCACCAGACCCAGCAGAGCCTCCGTCGTTCGTCGTGTAGCCCCCGCCTGCGCTTCGAACACCCCATGCCCCCGCTCACCCATCTCGAGCGCCGCGTTGCGCTTCGTCAGGAGCTCAACCAACGTCTCCGCAAGCTCAGACTCTCGCACAATGCGAATTCCGCCCGCATCACGCATCGCCTCCACAATCTCTCGAAAGTTCTCGCTCGACTCCCCCATCACCACCGGGACCCCAAACCGCGCGGGCTCCAGCGGATTATGCCCGCCCGCAGCCACCAGACTCCCACCAACAAACGCCGCCGTACCCAGCGAGTACATCGAAGCCAGATCCCCAATCGTATCCAGCAGCACAACGCTACCTCGTGCAATAACTCCACCGCCCGCCGGCAACTCGCTCGCCCGCACCACACCGAAGCCGGTCTTTGCGACGAGATCCGCCACAGAAGCAAACCGCTCCGGCCTTCGCGGAGCCAGCACCATCATCGCTTCAGGCGCTGCCGCCAACACACGTGGCCACGCCTCTAGCAACATCTTCTCCTCGCCTTCGAGCGTGCTTCCAGCCACCAGAACCTTCGCCCCACTTGGCAGACGCTCCGCAAGCAGCTTCGTCATCGCGCTCTCATCCGCCGCCTTCACGTCGTATTTCAGATTTCCCGTAACTCGCACCCGATCCGCCGGCGCCCCAATCCGCACCAGTCGCCGCGCATTCTCCTCGCTCTGCGCCAGAAACAGCGAAATCTTCTCCAGCAAAGGCCGCCAAAGTCGTCGCAACCGCAGATACCGTGGCAGCGACCGGTCCGACACCCGCGCATTCACCACTGCAACCGGAATGCCCTGTCTTGCGCACAACGTTCATCAGGTTCGGCCACAGCTCACTTTCCATCAGAATGACCAAATTAGGATGCAGCGTATCAAGATATCGTCGTATAACCGACACAAAATCCAGCGGCATATAAAACACTGGCGATTCTGCAAACCGCTCACGAGCTAGCCGCTGCCCCGTCTCAGTCGTAGTGGAGACGGCGATCACCCACCCCGGCAAGCTCGCCCTAAGCTCACGTACAAGTTCACTTGCCGCCATCACCTCGCCCACCGAGACCGCATGCAGCCACACCACTCTTCGACCGCGAACCGCCTCGCTCAGCCCCTTGGGAATTACACCCAGCCGTCCGCCAGTCCCGCACGATATCGCCCGCTCGTCGCCATGCGAACCAGCCACCACGGCGCTCCAAGCACCACAACAGCCGCCAGCAGTGCGCTATAGACCGCCAGGATCAACCCATCAACCCTTTCTCTTTACCAGCCCCACCAGCGAAGATGATAATCAACTTGCCCATGAAGTCCCACAGATACCGCACCTTGCAGACGATTCTTTTGCTTCTGGTTTCCCTCGGCCTCCCTCGCACCCTCGGCGCTCGCCTTCGCAAAGAAGGCTCCTCCCGCGCGTCCCGCCACCAATATCCCGCCTTCGACGCTCATCCCGCCGATCACGTCACCATCGCCATCGACCCCTGCACCGAGCCCTCACGACTGCGACTTCTTCCGCCTCCCCTACATCCGCCACTCTCTCATTCCCGTCCGCGTCATCATCACCAACGACTCCGACGCCCCGCTCGACCTCAACGAGGTCCGCATGCAGTTCATCTCCGCCAACAACGACAAGATTCCCGCCGCCACCCTCGACGACATCAATCGCCGCCTCTTCTCCCTCAAAGCCGCCCAGGGAACCAAGATCCCCCTCACCTCCATTCCGCTTCACCACGCTCCCGTCGATAAAAAGATCACTCAGGACGACGACGACTTCGGCTTCAAGTCCACCACCGTCCCTCCTCATTCCACCCTCGCCGGCTACCTCTTCTACGACGTCAAGGACCTCGAAGACGGATCTGGCTCACCGCTCAAAGACGCCGAGATCTTGATCAAGATGATCCACACCGCCGGGGGCAAACAACTTGAGGCCTTCTCCATCCCCTTCAATAAAGCGCTCAACGCCACCGCCGCAGCCGCACCCAAAAATCCCACTCAATAAATGGAACTCACCCAGCGATGAACGTTCGATCCCAACATCTCCTGGTAATGTTCATCGCCGTTGCCTGCATCGTCTCTTCGGTGCATGCGCAGATCAAAGCGTCGCCCCTCACCTCGCACTCTCCGCAGCAACAGTTCCCGCGCATCTCTGGACTCAACCCCAAGACCATCCAGGACCACGTCAACGCCGTCCTCGCAAAACGCGAATCGCAGGATCTCGACAAGCGCAAGGAGTGTCTTGACTCCGGCATGCCCAATGCTCCTGCCCCCACCTACGACGAAACCATCCGCACAGCCTACCTCTCCCCGCACCTTCTCAGCATCGACGTCCGCGCCTCATGGACCGGCTGCACATCCTATCCCGTCGTCGACATGACCGAGCCCCTCACCATCGACATGCAGAAGGGCAAAGCCCTCGACTGGCGCACCTTCTTCGTTAGCGGCTTCTTCGAAGCCTCCAGCGACAAAGGTTCTCCCATCACGCAGCTCTATCTCCACCACGCTGAACTCACGCCCGAGTGCAACGCCATCGTCAACAAGCCGCTCACCGAATACATCCTCTGGCTCGACAGCCAAACCGGCCTGATGATCCGCCCCGCTCTCCCACACGCCACGCAGTCCTGCTCAAAGCTAGTCAGCATCCCGTTCTCCGAATTCAAAAACCACGTCAACCCAACCCTCCGCCGCGATCTCCCCGCAAGCATGCGTCCGGCAGGCCCCTAGTCCCAGCTACCCTAGGAGCATGTCGCTTCACATCCGCCCCGCCACGCCAGCCGACGTCCCCGAGATGCTAGCCTTCATCCGCGAACTCGCCGAGTACGAGCGCGAGCCCCACGCCGCCGTCGCCACCGCCGAAGACCTGCTCCGCGACGGCTTCGGCCCGCGCCCCGTCTTCCAGTGCCTCATCGCCGAATGGACCGAAGATGGCGTCACCAAACCCGCAGCCCTCGCCCTCTACTTCCCCTTCTACTCCACTTGGCGCGGCAACGCCGGCAGTCCATCTTGAAGACCTCTTCGTACGCCCCGAGTTCCGCCGCAAGGGAATCGCCAAAGCCCTCTTCGCCCGCCTCGCCTCCATCGCCCTCGAGCGCGGAGACCGCTTCCAGTGGCACGTCCTCGACTGGAACCAGCTCGCCATCGACTTCTACGAATCCATGGGAGCCCACATGCTCAACCAGTGGCGCATCATGCGCATCGACGGCGAAGCCCTCAAAGCCCTCGCAGCGCAGTCAAAGTAAATCTCTCACCGCCTTCAATCCAAAAACGCGACCACGGATCTCGCAGACGTACATCTGCGAAAATCCGTGGTCTATCTTGCACTGGTTCTTGAACTACGCGTTCAACATGCTTGAACGCTTCACCCTGCGCCTGATCCCAACGATCAAGCCCGACATCCCCGTACCCAGCAGCATCAGCGAACCAGGCTCAGGCGTCGCCACAGCGGACACGCTTGCACCAGGCCCCGAGAAAGGTTCGCCAAACGTGTTCAGCACAACTCCGTTGAGAGCATCGCCCACACCGTAGGTCAAACCAAGCCCCGGAAGCACGCCGTTGCTCCACAGATCTACGGTGTACCCGCCCTCTACGTGAAACAGCAACCCGTAGATATCGAACAGGCCGCCGCCAAACGGATAAGGATCATGCGGATCGCCCGGAGCCGGAGGAGGACATACCGCCGGAGAGTTTCCACCCGGAAAGAACAAATTGTCGTAAGAAAATCCGTAGCCGTCCGCCTGGCTGCCGGGAGGGATAAAGGTTCCATCAGCGTTGATCCCGGAAGGCAGCGACGTCGTCTGCAGCCCCGTGATCGCGCCCGTGAAATTTGCGTTGGCGTTTGAATCAGTAAAAGTACCGGTGATCCCGGTGATCTGATACCCACCAGGAACTCCGGGAACGGGCGTATTCGAGACGGCAATGATGCCCGAACCACTCAGGCCTCCACCGTTAAATGAAAATGCATACGTGTCCGCCTTAGCCACCGACGAAGCCGTCAAAAGGCCAGTCGTTAAGGCCAAACACGCGAGCCTGTTAAAAAAATTCATGATTTACCTCACTGAGATTAGGTACGGGGGCCCGGGGTCGTAAAGGGAGGACTCCCAGACTATCACGCTGAGCCAGCGTCATTTACAGCGAAACCCCAATGCGCAAAGGTGGAAACGGCCATTTTGAGCCGCTGGCTCTTCTCAGTTAGCATCGATAGCGAAAAGGAGAAATCTCAAGATGAGTTCGCATCATTCAGAACCCTGGATCGATACCTGGTGGCCGGTTCTCGTAATCGCCTTCGGCATAATCTTCGTTACCTTCCTCGTCTCCTTCAAGCCGACGATCTAGCCACGCACACCTACGCAAAAAGCACGGCGATAAGCCGTGCTTTTAAACGTCCGCCTGTGTTTCTGAAGAAAGACGAGCGCCAGAACAGGCGCCTCACCGCTCCCTACCAGTAGCAGCCACGGTATCCATACCAATGGCCGTAGTACCGCGCCCGCCAGTAAGGATCGTACGGCGTATAAGTCCCATACGGGTACGGGTAGGGTCTGTAGTAATACGGGTAAGGATAATAACGATAACCGCACCAGGAACGACGGGTTAGCAAAAGGATCAGCAGAATCAGGCAAAGCATGACAACGACCCTCGTTTTCGGCGCATAAGCAGCAGCGCCGCAGAAGAATACGCCGACACCCTCCCGCCGGTTCCCAAAATCGCGTGCAGCTACTCCGCGAGACAATAGAAGCAATGAAGAAGATCAAAGTCATCGGCGGCGGCCTCGCCGGCCCCGAAGCCGCCCTGCAGGCCGCCACTCTCGGCTGCGAAGTCACCCTCTACGAGATGCGCCCCATCCGCTCCACCGAGGCCCACCAGACCTCCGACTTCGCCGAGCTCGTCTGCTCCAACTCCCTCAAGTCCGAGTCCGAAAACACCGCCCCCTGGCTCCTCAAGCAGGAGATGCGCCGCGCCAACTCCTTCCTCCTCGCCGCAGCCGACGCCACCGCCGTCCCCGCCGGCCACGCCCTCGCCGTCGACCGCATCGAGTTCTCCCGCCGCGTCGCCGCGCGCATCGCAGCCAGCAGCCCCGCATCACCGTCCATCCGCGAAGAAGTCACCACCCTCGACGAGAACGACCCCGACACCATCACCATCCTCGCCACCGGCCCCCTCACCTCGCCGCGCCCTCGCCGCCGAACTCCAGCGCCTCACCGGCTCCAACCACCTCGCCTTCTACGACTCCATCTCCCCCATCGTCGACGCCACCACCATCGACATGGACAAGGTCTACTTCGCCGCCCGCTGGGACAAGGGCACCGCCGACTACATCAACTGCCCCTTCACCAAAGAGGAGTACGACCGCTTCCTCGACGCCCTCACCACCGCCGAAGCCGTCCCCGCCAAAGAATGGGAACAAATCCCACCGAGCCAATCCGCTGCCTCATCCAGACAGCATCCTCCATCGCGACGGACCCTGACAATCAACCTGACCACCAACCCGCAGCTCCAGTACTTCGAAGGCTGCCTCCCCATCGAAGAGACCGCCCGCCGCGGCCGCGACACCCTCCGCTTCGGCCCCATGAAGCCCGCCGGCCTCACCAACCCCAAGACCGGCACGTGGCCCTACGCCGTCGTCCAGCTCCGCCAGGAAAACCTCCGCGCCGACACCTACAACCTCGTCGGCTTCCAGAACCACCTCAAGTTCGGCGAACAGGCCCGCGTCCTCCGCCTCATCCCCGGCCTCGAGAACGCAACCTTCCTCCGCTACGGCCAGATCCACCGCAACACCTACATCCACGCCCCATCGCTCCTCACCGAAACCCTCCAGCTCCGAGCCCACCCCGACATCCTCATCGCCGGCCAGCTCTCCGGCGTCGAAGGCTACACCGAATCCATCGCCTCCGGCCTGCTCGCCGGCCGCTTCGCCGCCGCCCTCGCCCACGGGCAGCACACCGCACACCCGCGCCGCGCCTCACCGCCAACGGCTCGCTCACCCACTACATCACCCACAGCCGAAGCCAAAAACTTCCAGCCCGCCAACATCACCTTCGACCTCCTCCCGCCGCTCGAAGAAGAACTCCGCAAAAAGATCCGCGACAAAAAAGAACGCCACCGCATCCAGTGCGAACGCGCTCTCGCCGCTTGGGACGCCTGGCTTGAAGCAACTCGATGAGCCTCAAACCTAGGGATTGCGGTCGATCTGGTACCAGAGGATTACATTTTCGAAATACATCTTCCCTTCAGATACAAGGAACCGGATCGGAGGAGTATTGCTGAAGCTCGAGCCTTCAGGAAAAGTCTCCGTCGCGTTGAAGGGGCTCCAAAGGCCGCGTGTTGAGCCGGGAGTCAAATGCCAGTTTAAGATCTCTCGGCTGTTGACCCAGATCTTGAACCGTGTGTCCTCCACCGGAATCGCATGAAAGGCAAGCACCGGCTTTCGGCTGTCAGAAGAAAAAATGATATCCGAAGGCACCGAGAAGTTAAGCGTCTTCTCTTTAGTTGGTGTGCTCGCGTCCAAAAGAAACGCACCGTGAAAAAGCACCTGATAGTCCACTAGGGATGCTGTGGCCATGGCAGATCTCCTGCGCTCGAAGGCAGCCACCATAGGCACGCGTTTCGCGACTCCCGCGATGGGCCAGCGAACAATTTGAATTTGATTACTTGGCCGCGAACTCTTCCTGAGAGTTCCTTTGATGAATCATGGAAGAAGGGCCTATCGTTCACCTTGATTGCTGACAGTCGGAAGCAAGCTGCGGACCGAACTACTGGTTGGCCCGCGCCATGCAACGCCGTCGCGATCGTCTTCGCAAAGCACTACACGCCGCATCATAGCACTCGTCAATGTAACCTGTCGGGCTGCTGGATTTAGCCGGTTTAGAGGTCCTTGTCTTTTGCAAAACCTATACCTGCGATACCCTCATGCACACAACATCATGAGACCCCTGTCCGCCGCTGAAGCTATCTCGCCTGCTATCGAACGCACCAAAACCGTCCTCTTCCAGCCCTTCAAACCGGGCCGCTCCTGGAAACTCGCCGCCACCGCCTACCTCTCGGCACTGGCGGCCTTCTTTATCCCCACTCCGCTTTTTTCGTTCTTCGCCGCGGCGGCTCATCCGCACCGGCTTCGCGGGAATGCTCTTCTCCATGGGCTTCGGCACCATCTTTTCCGCCGTCATGTTCGTCTTCTTCTGCATCGGAGCTCGCCTCGAGTTCAGCCTCTTCGACATCGTTCTCCTCAACGAGAAATTCGTCGCCCCTTCCTGGCGCAGACACGGTCCTCAAACCTGGCGCTGGATCGGCTTCAAGCTCATCTTCAGCTTCATCTTTGCCATCCTGTGCGGCCCTCTTCTCTACATCGCCTTCACGAGGCTCCTCCCCCAGATGGCCGCAGTCCACGTAGTCCCCGGACAGCCTCCGCCGCCTCAACTCTTCGCCAACCTGATGCGGATCTATGCCATCATCGGCGTTCCCTTCGGGCTGGGGATCCTGTGCTCCTCGCTCCTCACCAACTTCGTCCTTCCGTCTGTCGCGCTTGAGAACACAACCGTCCGCGAAGGCCTGCGCCGCTTCGGCGGTCTCATCACCTCCGAGCCCGGTCCCTTCTCTCTCTTCGTCGTGCTCAAGGTGGTCCTCGCCATCGCCGGAATCATGGCCATGGAATTCGCCATCGTTATCGCCGAGCTCCTGGGCGCCATCCCCCTCGCCCTCGTCGGTGTCGCCGGCTGGTTCGCTCTGCGGTCCGCAGGAGATCCGGGAAAGCTCATGATGATCGCCGGCGGAATTCTCCTTCTCGTTCTGTTCTTCGTGTTCGTCATCTTCGTGTCGACGCTTGCCCTGGGCTGCCTCTACACCTTCTTTCAGGCCTACGCTCTCTACTTTCTCGGCGGACGATACCCGGCCCTCGGCGACCTGCTGGAGCCCCCCGCGCCAGTCGTCCCCTACGCTCCGCCTCAGCCTCCGCCGATCCCACCACCCTCGGGCGTATTGCCAATGCCGCCCACAGAACCAGCCCTATAGAGTGGTGCTGAAAAAACTCCGTTTCGCTTAAGGGTATGCCTTCAGCCATGCCGTAAGCGTCTGGCTATAAAAGCGGCTTCATCCGCTGAGGTACGCCTTTTGTCTGCGAGGCAATATTTCAGCACTCCTCGATACTCCTCCGGCGTGCCGAATCTGTGGAAAATCTTGTCAAGCCCCAATATCGCGCAAGTTAATGAAACCACAAGGCTTCGAAGTTGCCGATTAATTACCACTGGTTCGCTATACTGGATATAGGAATCGAGAAAGCACACTTAGGCCCGCGACAATCGCGGGCCTAAGCACTTTATTATCTGTGGTTTTTGACGAAACATCCCTGAATTAGGGACTTTTCGCCGGAGGTCCAGACCTAAGTCCAATCTCTCGAAGACTTTGCGCAAAAACAAGGGGAGGGGTGGGGGTCACTTCTTCTTGTTCCGCGCCTTGATCTTGAACCAGATCGGCGAGCCGATAAACCCGAAGCTGTCCCGAATCTGGTTCGCCAGAAATCGCTCAAAGCTGAAGTGCAGCTTCACGTCCTTATCCGTGAACAGCACAAACGTCGGCGGAGCAACCGCCGCCTGCGTCATGTAATAAATCTTCACCCGCTTCGACATCGGCACCGAGGCCTTCTGGAAATCAACCCTCTCCAGAAAGCGATTCATGTTCCCGGTCGAAACGCGCTTCCGCCGCTCGCGCGCCACCAGCTCCACCTTCTTGAAGACCTGATCGACGCCCTTGTTCTCCATCGCCGAGATGAACAACAGCGGAGCGTAGTCCAGATACTTCAACGCATCACGAACCTGCTGCTCATAAACCTTCTTGTCCGCCGGAGGCTTGCCGTCCGTCCGATTCGTCGTCATCGCGTCCCACTTATTCACGACGATGATCACGCTTCGCCCGCTCTCATGCGCATAGCCGCCGATGTTCGCATCGAGCGCCGTAACGCCCTCAACCGCATCGATCAGCAGCAGCGAAACATCCGCCGCCTCAAGATGCTTGCGCGCCATGATGACCGACAGCTTCTCCGCCATCAGCTTCGTCTTGCCCTTGCGGCGAATTCCCGCCGTATCGACAAACCGGAAGCTGTGTCCATCGCGCTCCACAACCTCATCCACCGCATCGCGCGTCGTTCCCGCAATCGGCGAGACGATCGCGCGCTTGCGTTCCCGTCAGCGCATTCAGCAGCGTTGATTTGCCTACGTTCGGCCGCCCGATGATCGCAATCTTCGTCTCCAGCTGCTCGTACTCACCATGCGAGCGCAGCCGTGCGACGGCTGAGGACCATCTTCGTCCTCCGCCATCTCGTCATCGGTGGTCAGCATCACCTCAGTCGGTTCCTCAGCAACCGTCTCCGGAGGAAGCGCAGCAAAGACCTCGTCCAGAAGGTCGCCGACGCCGGTTCCATGCTCCGCCGAGATCGGCAGCACGTTGCGAAACCCAAGCGAGCGGAAGTTCTCCGCGCCCGCCAGCAGCTCGACCGAGTCCATCTTGTTCACCGCCAGAAACAGCGGCTTGCCGCCCCGCAGCAGCAGCCGCGCAAGCTCCATATCCGGCGAAGCCAGCTCCGTGCGTCCGTCCACGACCATCACAATCGCATCCGCTTCCTCCAGCGCAACCTGCGCCTGGCGGAAGATCTCGCTCGGAATCAGAGCCTCGTCATCCGGAACCACGCCGCCCGTATCGACGACGCGCACAACGCGCCCGGCCCACTCAATCTCGCCGTAGATGCGGTCGCGCGTGATGCCCGGCTCATCGCCGACGATCGAACGCCGCGATCCTGTCACCCGATTGAAGAGCGTCGATTTCCCAACGTTCGGCCGCCCGCAGATCGCAATCAGCGGAGCCTTTGTATCCACGCGAATCAGCGGCGTCCTTAACGCGTGCGGTTGAGTAGCGAGTCGCTTCAAGCTCCGCCTCGCGCCAGTCGCGCTGCTCATCGGCGTCTTCCGTCACTGCGCGTTGCACGAGCGGGCCGAACGCTGGTCGGCGGGCGTCTGGCATCGCCGCGTAGCGTCACACGAGCCTCGCGCTCCGGGGACTTCTTCGGGACGCGCTTGAGCTTCTCGGCTAGCGCCTTCTTTGCCGCAAGCTGCTTCCGCTTCCGCGGATCGACTGCGCCGGTAGTTGGCGCAGTCTTAGGAGCACGGCCCTTCTTTGGGTCGGGTGCTGGCCTGCCGATGCTTCTTTCCAAGTCTCTTCTGATCGTTTCTCGCCACGGAAGGTTCCAGCTTTCTCCCGCGCCCTCAGGCAGCGAGATGACTCCAAAATCGCCACTTAGCCAGCGGCGCAACACAACCTGTCTATTATAGAAACCAGCGGCGCTCTTTGCCGCTTCTTCGCCTTGTCCCTGACCACTCCCATCACGATTCTGCCCCCGCCTCTCGAACCCGGAGAGCATCTGCCGTCGCTGCACGACTTCTTCGCGCCCGGCGGAATCCTCTCCCGCTCCTCCCTCGCCTTCGAGCACCGCCAAGGCCAGTACGAGATGGCGCGAGCCATCGAAAAGGCCTTCCACGACAAGCGCCACCTCATCGTCGAAGCCGGAACCGGCACCGGAAAGACGCTCGCCTATCTTCTGCCCGCGCTGCGCAAGGCGCGCGAGAACCAGCAGCGCATCATCATCTCCACCGGCACAAAAAATCTGCAGGAGCAGCTCTTCTTCAAGGACGTCCCCTTCCTCGAGTCGCTGCTCGGCCCGCTGAAGGTCTGCTACATGAAGGGCCGCGGCAACTATCTCTGCCGCCACAAGCTCTACGCGCTGCGCGACAACCCACTTCTCAACGGCCTCGAAGAGATCGAGCAGTTCCACCACATCGCCGCGTGGGAGAAGACCACCGAGACCGGCGACCGCGCCGAGATCGACGCCCTGCCCGAGACCTCCGCGCTGTGGCACAAGCTGGACGCGCGCACCGAAGCCTGCCTCGGCCAGACCTGCCCCGACTGGGAGCGCTGCTTCATCACGGCGATGCGCCGCAAGGCGCTCGAGTCCGACATCGTCATCGTCAACCACCACCTCTTCTTCGCCGACCTCAGCATCAAGCAGCAGGCCGCGAACGCGCCCGACGCCGGCATCCTGCCCGAGGCCGCCGCCGTCGATCTTCGACGAGGCCCACGAACTGGAAGAGGTCGCCTCCAACTACTTCGGCATCGGCCTGAGCACGCAGCGCTTCGACGAACTCGTCCGCGACGTGGAGATCATGCTGCGCGCCAAGCAGGCCTCCACCTCGGCGATCGAAAGCGCCTGCGCGACTCTCGCAGAACCGCTCGCGCATGTTCTTCTCCGCGCTGCCCGACGAGACCAACGGCGGCAGGCCGCATGCCATTCCTGAACCGCGCCGAGTTTCCTCGAAGAGAGCGGCGACTACTACACGGCGACCCTGAATGCGCTCACGCGCTCGAAGGCGAACTCGAGCGCGTGAAGAACGTCGAAGAGTCCGCCGGCCTGCGCAAGCGCGCCGCCGACATCCGCGCCCACCTCGCGTTCCTGCTCGAATCGACCGACCACAACACCGTCTTCTGGATCGAGCGCCGCGCCGTCGGCGGTGTCCGCAACCTTGCCCGCGGCGCACGGTCACGCTGCCTTCAACACGCATCTGCAGGCCACACCGATCGACGTCTCCGAACTGCTCGCCACCACGCTCTTCGACAACTACTCGAGCGTCGTCCTCACCTCGGCGACGCTCACCGTCTCCGGCGGCTTCGACCACATCCGCAAACGCCTCGGCCTCATCGACTGCGCGCGAGCTGGTCGTCCCGTCGCACTTCAACTACGAGCGGCAGGCGCTGCTCTATCTGCCGCCCAACATGCCCGATCCGCGCGAGCCTGACTTTACCGAGCAAGCCGCCGAACGCATTCGCCGCGTGCTCGAGATCACCAAAGGCCGCGCCTTCTGCCTCTTCACCAGCTACACGCAGATGCGCAAGATCTACGAGCGCCTGCTGGCCGAGCTGCCCTATCCGCTGCTGCTCCACGGCACCGCGCCGCGCCACGTGCTGCTCCAGCAGTTCCGCGAGACCCCCAACGCCGTCCTCTTCGGCACATCCAGCTTCTGGCAGGGAGTCGACGTGCAGGGCGAGCAACTCAGCTGCGTCATCATCGACCGCCTGCCCTTCGCCGTCCCGTCCGATCCGGTCGTCGAAGCCCGCATGCGAGGCCATCGAAGGGCTCGGCGGCAAGCCCTTCTTCGACTACCAGGTCCCCAACGCCGTCATCACGCTGAAGCAGGGCTTCGGGCCGCCTGATCCGCTCGCTGCATGATCGCGGCGTGCTGATGCTGCTCGACCCACGCATCCAGCGCCAGCGCTATGGCCGCATCTTTCTCGACAGCCTGCCGCCGTATCGGCATAACGGACGAGATCACCGACGTCGAAGCGCTTCTTCGAAGCCGGACGCCGTAAAATAGAAGACCATCGATGGGACGCAATCTTTACATTCTCGCTGCAACACTGCTGGTTCTTGCGCTGGTCTCGTGCGGCATTGGCTTACACCAACATCGCGCAGCAGCCGGGTTCTCCGGGCGATGTTTCGTTGTGGCGAACGACCGGCCTGGCGCTGTTCGTTTTGGCGCTGGTGGTTGCGCTTGCTGGTATCTTGTCATCGTTGTTTGAGCAGGCCGAGCGGCGCGCCGAAGAAGAGCGCAAGCAGCGTCGCAAGCACTAAGCCTGCGGCTCGAAACCGGTACAATAGTAGGACAGGCCAGGCTGCGCCAGACCATCTCAAAATTCAATCCGCGCGGCCTGCTGAAAGGTATCTGGAACCACCATGTTTGAAGTAACTGTAGAAGCCGGTTTTTCCTCCGGCCACTACCTTCGCAACTATCGCGGCAAGTGCGAGAATCCGCACGGCCACAACTACAAGGTGTTCGTCACGCTGATCGGCGAGGAACTGGATGAGGCCGGCCTTCTGCTGGACTTCAAGCTGCTTGAAGCAGGTGATGCGTCCTGTCGTCGACTATCTCGATCACCAGATGATCAATGACCTGGAGCCGTTCACGACGGTCAATCCTTCGGCCGAAAATCTTGCGCGGTACTTCTACCAGGAGACGGAGAAGCAGCTGCGCGAGATGACCGCCGGCCGCGTGAAGGTGAAGGACTGCACGCTGTACGAGACCGACACAAGCTTCGCCCGTTACTACGAATAGCAATCCGCCATGCACCTGATCGAGCTTTACAAATCCGTCCAGGGCGAGTCATCGTTCGCCGGGCTGCCGTGCATCTTTGTGCGGCTTGGCGGGCTGCAATCTGCGCTGCGCCTGGTGCGACTCCGAGTACACGTTCTGCCGGCGGCAAGCCGTTTACGCAGGACGAGATCGTCGCGCAGATCGAGGCGCTGGCGCCGTGCAAGCTGGTTGAGTTCACCGGCGGCGAGCCGATGCTGCAGGCGCGCGAGCTCCTGCCGCTGATGGACCGACTGCTGGCTGAAGGCTACACCCTGATGATCGAGACCTCCGGCGAACGTCCGCTGGCCGATGTTCCCAAGGCCGTTCACAAGATCGTCGATGTGAAGTGCCCGGGTGCAGGGTCGGCCGCAAACAGCTTCCGCATGGAGAACCTCGACGCGCTGACGCAGCAACGACGAAGTGAAGTTCGTCATCTCCGATCGCGCCGACTACGAGTTTGCGCGCGACTTCATCCGTGAACACGCGCTCGAACAGAAAGCCGGACAGATTCTTCTTTCGCCTGCGTTCCAGAAGGTACGCCTAGCCCGCTGCGCACGGCCGACAACATGGCGCTCGATCCGCGCAAGCTGGTGGACTGGATGCTCGAGGATGGCTTGCCCGCGCGGCTCTCGCTGCAGATTCACAAGTTCATCTGGGAGCCGCAGAAGAAGGGCGTCTAGCTTTCGAGCCTTGACGCTGCGCTACCATCAGTTATGCGCCTCTTTTTTGCCTCCTCTCTGCTGCTATCGGCCTCGTGCGCTCTTCGCGCAGGCTCCCGCCAAAGCCGATCGAGATCAAGGTCGTCGTCGTAAACATGTTCGAGGTTGGCGACGACACCGGCGACGTTCCGGGCGAGTATCAGTACTGGGTCGAGCGCGAACATCTCGACACCGTGCTGCCGTTTCCCGAGGGCTATCACGACCTGCGCATGAACAAGGACGGCGTACTGGGAGTTCTGACCGGAGTTGGCACCGCGCGCGCCTCGGCGACGATGATGGCGCTTGGGCCGCGATCCTCGCTTCGACCTGACGCATGCCTATTTCGTGGTGGCAGGAATCGCGGGTATTGATCCCGCGATAGGCTCGCTGGGTTCGGCTGTGTGGTCGGACTACATCGTCGATGGCGACCTGGCGCACGAGATCGATGCGCGCGAGATTCCTAAGGATTGGAAGACGGGCTATGTTCCGCTGGGTAAGTCGACACCGTATGAGCAGCCGCGCACGGCACGCTTCGGCGACGATGGAAATGTCTATCACCTGAATCCCGCGTTGGTGGACTGGGCGTATCGAGCTGACGAAGGACATCAAGCTGGAGGACACGCCGAGGCGATTGCCGAACGCCGGCAACAGTTCGAGGGCGCAGCAGCAAAGCGGCCTCCGTTTGTGCTGCGCGGTGGCAATCTGTCAGCTTCAACCTTCTGGCATGGCAAGCTGATGAACCAGTGGGCGCGCGACTGGGTGAAGTACCAGACTGACGGCAAGGGCACCTACGCGGTCTGTGGCATGGAGGACACCGGAACGCTGCAGTCGCTTACATGGCTTGCAAGCGCCGGCAAGGTCGATATCAATCGCGTGCTGGTGCTGCGCACGGCTTCAAACTACGACCAGCAACGTCCTGGTGAAACTGCGGCAGAGAGCCTGGCGGAGACGAAGATCGGCAATACAGCGCGTACATGCCTTCACTCGAAGCGGCTTACCGTGTTGGGCACGTCGTCGTGGATGATCTGGTGGCGAACTGGAGCAAGACGAGAGACACATCTGCCTGCGCGCTGAATTCGGCTCAGTCGATCATGCGGCGAACGACGCTGCGAACGGTCTCCGTGACCACACCATAGACGACATAGGAGACAAGCTCGCTGGTACTTCTCGCGGGTGGTTTTATCCGCCGTCGGTGTGGCGAGGCCAAGTGCGGGAAGGGCGTTGTCCTGTGTGAGCGGCGACGAATGCCATGCCGAAGCTGGCTCCTTGTTTGGCGGTGGCGGCGGGGTAGAACTCTGCCACAGCGCCATACGCCGCTCCCGTTGCCGCGCCAAGTCCCCAGTGAATGGTCTTCTGAGCAACGTCTCTTTGCCTGATCGTGAGCTGGCGTCCGGCGAACTTGCGCTTGAGCAATGCTGGATGCTCGGCTTTGCCACTGGCTTGGGGTGGGTAGATTCGTTCGACGGCAGTCTTCGCAGCAGTGGCGACGATGCCGCCGATCAGTCCGGCGACAGCTCCTTTGGCCAATGATCTCGATCTCGTTTGCTCACGCAGTTCACCTCAGTGTCTGGTTCAGGCTTTTATGATGCGGCTGTCGATCTTCCAGGCTGTGTGACGAACCGAAAAGGTCCAGCGATCCGAGCTTAGCCGAAGTAGGCGGAGGCGTCGGTGGAGTCGGTTCCCTGCGCTGACCTTGAGAGCGCGGAAGAGCAGAGTGAGCGAGGCTGACGACGGCGAGATTCAAGCAGCAGCGCCGGAACAGCGGCATACATGGCATAGGTTCCGCCCAGCCATGCGGGAAGATGAAGCGGATAGACCGAACTCTTGAGGCCCAGCGAAGCGGCCATTGCAGTTCCCGAGGCCATACCGGCAGCCCATCCGGCGAGAAGCGCCCAGGGGTGGAACCAGCGTGTGAAGACGCCGAAAACGACGGAGGGGACGAGCTGGCACATCCAGATTCCGCCAAGCAGCTGCATCTCGATGGCGTAGGGAGTGGGCAGCCAGAGGACGAAGGCGAGCGCGCCGAACTTTACGACCAGCGAGACGATCTTGGCCATGGCGGACTCTTCGTGCGGCAGCATCTTCCGCCGGTCGAAGGTCGCCATAAAGATTGCGGGTGAAAAGATTCGAGGCGGCGATGGACATGATGGCTGCGGGAACGAGTGCGCCGATGGCGACGGCTGCGAGGCAGAAACCCGCAAACCACTCGGGAAAAGACTTGAGGAAGAGCAGCGGAACAGCCGAGCTGGTGTCTGTTGGTCTGAATGCCAGAGGCGAGCGCGAGGTAGCCGAGCAGGGCAACAAGGCCAAGCAGGAAGCTGTAGGCCGGAAGCATCGCGGCGTTGCGACGAACGACGTTGGCGCTCTTCGCCTAGAGCACAGCGGTCGCCGTGTGCGGATAGAGCATCAGTGCCAGCGCCGAACCGATGGCGAGCGTCGGAGTAACCCAAGATACTGGCTCGGCTTGAGGTAGATCGTCGCCGGGGGCGTGTGGGTGGCAAGCGCCTGGCTGGCCAGCTGAGAAGACGCGCCCATAGCCGCCGAGTTTGATGGGGATGATGATCAGCGCGGCGAGCACCATGATGTAGAGCATCAGGTCCTTGACGATGGCGATGACGGCAGGCGCACGAAGGCCGCTCGAGTAGGTATAGGCGGCCAGGATGATGAACGCGACCGCCAGGGGCCACTCACCTTTGCAGGCCCATGGCAGAGATCACAACGTGCATGCCGACGAGCTGCAGCGCGATGTAAGGCATCAGCGCAAGCACTCCGGTGAGAGCAATGGCGACGGTCAGCCAGCGATTGCCGTAGCGCCCCGCGACGAAGTCCGCGAAGGTGACATAGCCGTGGCGATGGCAGACCCGCCACAGACGGGGCAGCACCAGCATCATGTACGGGTACGCGATTACCGCATATGGAACGGCGAAGAAGCCCATCGCGCCCGCCCCGTAAAGAGCGCCGCGGGACCGCGATGACGGTATAAGCGGTGTAGAGATCGCCGCCGATCAGGAACCACGTGATCCAGGTTCCGAAGCTGCGACCGGCTAGCCCCCACTCCTCAAGCGAGGCGATGCCGGCATGCGGGCCGTCTCCAGCGCGCCGCCCAGAAACCCGCCAGTGTGACCAGGAGGAAGAAGAGGCAGAAGACGGCCAGCGCGGTGGTGTGCAATCAGCAGGACTCCACGAGGATTTTGGAATAAGTTAGAATGTTAGCGCATTCGTTAGAGACCGCGGCCGGTATCGTTCCACTCGTAGACAACAATGCCGAGGTCACCGAGGGTCTTGATGACGGATTCTACGTTGCGACGGACTTCAGCGCGCGCCTTCACGGGAATCTCGTGTGCCTCTTCGACGGCCACAACCCGTCCATAAGGCCAGGCGCTTGTCGGAATGGCATTGAGCGCGGTGGGTAGGTCGCTGACGCGAACGTCGAGATTGCGGCGCCGGGCTCCACCGGGCGCAGCAATCCACCCTGACCCAGCGGGCTCGTGTTGGCATCCGCAATAAGCACGTGAAGTGTGACCATGCCGCCCTGCACCGTGAGATACGGATTCTCCCACGAAGTCAAGACTGCGGACCGCCATGTAGCGGGTCTTGGAGGGTGGAGGAATCAGGTCGAGCTGCTGCCGTGCGGCCTCAAGCGCCTGGCGCTGCTCCTCGGCGATCGAGCTGTGACGGGGAACCGGCTGTGCAGGGGTGCGTGTGCAACCGATGACGGCGAAGGGAAGAACGAGCGCGCTGGCGAGAACGATCAGAAGGTTTGATCGTCCGGTTGTGGTGAGCATATCGGGTATCAGAATATCAAGCTTCGTGCCGTAGCCGCTTTCGCAGACGTTTCGCTAGCGGCCTGTCCAGACAGGAGGGCGTTTTTCAAGAAAGGCGCGGGTTCCCTCGGCTTTGTCAGCGGTGTCGGAGAGGCGTGCCGAAGATCGCGGCCTCAGTCCGGAGTGCGGCATCGAGGTCGCGGTCTAGCCCCTTTGTAGACTGCTTCCAGGCAGCCGGCAACCGCGAGCGGAGCCATGGCCAGGATGGCTCGAGCAAGTTCTCGTCCACGTTCGAGCAGGCGAGCGGCGGGCACGACCTCGTCGACCAGGCCGATGCGCAGCGCCTCCTGCGCATCGATCATCTCGCCGGTGAGCAGAAGCTTCAGGGCCGCAGACTGGCCGACGAGTCGCGGCAGCCTCTGGGTGCCGCCATAGCCGGGGATCAGGCCGAGCTTCACCTCGGGCTGGCCTAGCTTTGCGGTTTCGGAGGCGATGCGCATGGTGCAGGCAAGCGCCAGCTCGCAGCCTCCTCCGAGAGCGAAGCCGTTAATCAGTGCGATGACGGGCTTGCCGCAGGTCTCGATCTGGCGAAAGATCGCGCTTGCCGCGGCGGGCAGAGCGCGGCCGGTGACGCGGTTGGTCGCGGTCAGCTCGTTGATATCGGCTCCGGCGGCAAAGGCCTTTTCTCCGGCGCCGGTGAGCAGAATGACTCGGACCGCCGCGTCTTTGGCAGAGCACGGCAAAGACATTCTTCAGATCGCCGAAGACCTGCGCGTTGAGCGCATTCAGAACGCGCGGACGATTGAGCGTGACCGTGGCGATCTGGTCAGCGATCTCGCAAAGCAACGTCTCGGTGTTCATTGTGTCCGCCATCAAGCCTCATCCTCGGTTCACTCAGCTGCGTCTCGTAAGCAGCGCAGCATGCGATAACGATACAATCGAACTCATGATCAAGGGAATGACGCTGGTCCGCGAGGTGGCCTCCGCGGACGCGCTCGACAAGCTTGGCCGCCTGCTGCTCTCGCTCGGGTTTGAGCAGGGAAAGGGATGGCAGGATGGGACAGGCACGCGGCACTGCATTGCTGGCTCCGCTGGGAAACCTGGAACTGATGACGGGCCGTCCGCCGGCCGTTCCGCCGATCCTGATCGAGGTCATGGGACTGGATGCGATTCATACGGCTGTCCAGCAGTGGATGCTGGCAAACTATCGCAGCGAAGAGATCGAGTCGCTGCTGAGTGGGCCTGAAGCTGACGCACTGGAACAGCCGGCTGTTTACGGTGCAGATTGCCGGATGGGACTCCGAGCGGACTGATGCTCGGCTTCTGGCAGTCGGAGAATCCCTTGCACGGCAAACCTGCCGCAATCGAAGGCGATCTCTCCGCCTGCGGGGATGCGTTTTGCCATCGTGACGGCGCGCTGGAATGCCGTGATCACCGACCGTCTGCTGCAAGGCGCGCTGGATGGCCTCTATCGCAGCGGCGCAGCGAAGGCTGATGTCGAAATCGTTCGCGTGCCGGGAGCATGGGAGATTCCATCGGCCGCACGCACGCTGGCGGAGATCGAAGCGCTTCGACGCCATCGTGACGCTCGGTTGTCTGCTGCGCGGCGAGACGGCGCACTATGAGGCGATCTACACCGAGGTCGCGCGCGGTATCGGCCAGTCGCAGCAGGAAACTGGCGTTCCGCATGCCTTCGGTGTCCTGACCTGCGAGACGCTGGAACAGGCGCTGGACCGCGCAGGAGTAAAGGCTGGCAATAAGGGTTTTGAGGCAGCGATCGCGGCCATCGAGATGGTCTCGATCCAAAGAAAGATTCGCGCCGGAGGAGAGCGGAAACGTAATGGGCACACGACGGAAATCCCGCGAACTGGCGATGCAGATGCTCTTCCAGGGCGATCTGGGCAAACAGACGCCGGAACAGGTGGCGAAGCTCTTCTGGGACTCGCGCGACGATGTGGACGACGACACCCGCGCGTTCGCTGAGGACATCTATCGCGTCGCCACCACCCGCCAACCCGAGATCGACAAACTGATCGAAGCGCACGCGCAGAACTGGCGGCTGGAGCGCATGGCCGTCGTGGACCGCAACCTGATCCGTGCGGCCGTGGCCGAAATGCTCGGCAGTCCGAACACTCCAGCCGCGATCATCATCAACGAGTCGCTGGAAGTGGCTCGCACGGTATGCCGCGCCGGAGTCCGTGCACTTCCTCAACGGCGTTCTGGATGCCATTGCGCGCGACCTGCTGAAGCAGCGCTTGGCCTAGGTGATCAAGAAATGAGCAAGAAAAGCCCTCTCAGCGAGAGGGCTTTCCTATTGGTCTAGCCAACAGATTATGAGGTAGCTTTGCGCGGATGCTGAACGAGAAGATTCGGTGTCGCGATCTGCGATGGGACATCCTGCTGCGTTGTGGGATTGTAGAACTGCAGCTTAGGCGTAATGGCTTTGGCGGAGTCGTCCGTGGGAGTCGTGGAGATATTTACGAGGTGCACCTGGTTATCGCCTGACGTACCGACGTAAAGGGTCGTATTGTCGGAGCTGATGGTGCCGGCAACCGGAGCCGTAGGTGCGACACCGCTAGTCACGGTCGCCAATGGAACCTGCGTGAGGGCTCCTGTTGAAGGGGTATAGGCCGGAAGAGAGCCTGATCCCGTGTAGGTGACAAAGGCGAATGGTTGAGTCCGAAGTGGGCAGAACTCCCGTGATCGAACTCGCGGTAACGCCTAGACGAAATTGCGTTTTGTGAGTTGCGGCTGCCCGTAAAGTAATTCGGAGGAACGGTACCCGCTCCGTGACCTGGACAGTCTGCGATCGGCAAGCCGCCGGACTTGAAGGCAAGATCAACCAGGCTTCCTCCGTTCGCCGTCGTTGCGCCAAGAATATGCAGACCGTCGTTCGTTGCCGCGGTACGGTCAGTTGGAACGGTTGCGGTGTCGGCCAGCGGATAGTACTCATTCGTGATCGACGTCACATTGGGTGGCGTTCCCGTACACGGTAGTGCTGGCGCAGTAGCTACGGCCCGTCGTTGGCGAGCCGGCAAGATAGGCGCCAACACTGGGTACGGTAATCGCGACGTCAGAGGCGGGCGCGCCAAGTGTGGTGAGCGTCCAGCCCGTGAAGTTGGAGTGAACTAGAAGCTGGTTCGTCGGCGTAACTACATTGTTCGCCCCAACCGTTCCCATCGTGATGTAGACGGTCTGGTTATCGGGCGTGAACTGGGCGTGTGTTGCTACGCCTCCGTAGGTCGATATGATCGTTCCGGCTGAAGCATACAGATAGATAAGTTGCTTCCGCGGATCGGAGATGATGAGCGATGTTCCGTCCGGCGAGACTGCAAGCACCTGACCGGCGACAAGAGTGTCTTCACGGGTGAGGCTGTTGGTGCGTGGCGTTGAAGACCATCAACTCAGTCGGCGTTCCCATATAAATGGTGGAACCATCGTTCGAGATCACCATTGAGTTGGGCGCGTAGGGCAGACGTACCGGTGCGCTTTGAACCTGATTGGTAAAGTCGATCGGCAGAATATAGCGCGACTGCGTGCTTGCAATCCAAAGCTGCGTGCTGTTGGCTCCGGGCGTCGTTACATTGACCGGATTCGACGCGATAGGTTTGCCGTTGCCGAAGAGTCCGATCTGGTTATTCGGTGAAGGATTGCAGTTCGGTGGCTGGCAGATGGCGGTGATGGAGGCTGCACCCGGGAAACGTGGGTGTGACCGTGCCGGTAGAAGCGGCCGGAATCGTCGTCGGAGTCGTGGAGAGGAAGTCCAGCGCGAGACCGGTCAGCGTCTTGCCATTGATATCGAGCGCAGTGGCTGAAAGCGGTTGCGTGTTGTTCTGGTTCACCGTGACGTTGGTCTGGCCGCCGGTGTTGGGAACATTCAGAGCGATGGAGACAGGAGGGCAGGTCGAGAAGAAGCCTGCCGACGAACCGGCCTGTGTAAGGTTCGCGCTGATGACAGTAGAGCCAGGTTGCTGCGCTGTAGCGACGCCATTTTCGTCGATCGTGACGACCGAGGTGGTCTGCGCGGCGAAGGTCAGGTGGCCTACCTGGCAGGTGATGTTGGTTCCATTGGCGTCAAAGGCGCGTGCGACCAGTTGTGCCGTAGATGCCCTGCGAGATGCAGGCGATCTGCCGACGTAAGGGGTCCGCCGTAACCGTCGCCTGCTTCGAGAGCTGGCAGCAGTTGGAGGACTGATTGGCTGCTTCGACGGCAGCATCGGTCGCGGCGCAGGCATTGGGTGGCGTCGGATTGCCGAGAACGACGCTGGTGACCTTCGGGTGTACGAAGATCGGCAGCGGGTTGCTGTTGGCGCCGCTGCCGCTGGCTACCACGTAAACCGTCGCCGGTCTTGCCGGTCGCGTTGCAGGTCGTGTAGTCCGGAATGCCGCCGCCGGTATTGCGGTTCCAGGTACCGGCGCAGAGCTTGCCAGCCTCTGTGCCGGACGGAACAACGTCGGCAACGTCCAGCGTCGCTTTTCCGTTCGCGTCGAAGACGCCATACGTGTAGGAGGTGACTGTGACAGTGCTGCCTTTGCAGTCAGTTGCCGTCGGGGTCGAAACCTGGCCAATCTGGCCCTGATTCAGCGAGATTCCGTAAATCTTCGGCAACAGCGTAATGGTTGACGCCTGGCCGACAATCGGGCCGGCGTCACCGCCGTTGCAAAAGACCACGCTGGTGCCCTTGGAGCAGCCTGAGATGGAGACGCCGAAAGGAATTGTGAAGAGAAGCAGGACCGCTAGAGTAACAAACCGACGCATTGAACCTCCCCGTTCAACCGGAACGCTAGCTGAACGGTTTCACCGCATACGCTGAATTCCCGAGGCTTCAGTGTATAAAGCCGAAGTCCCCGAGGCAAATGTCAGACTGCCATGTTTTGACGCTCAGATAGCGCCGCTGTCGTAACGCTGGTTCAAGATTCCGGCTACTTCGCCGGCATCTCGGTCTCAAACCAGTTCAAGGCCCGCTCAAGCACATCGCGCCGGTGCTCCTGGATCCCGGAATGCATGCCCTTCATTGGGATACACCACAAGCTGTGTCTTGACCCCTTCGGCCCGCAGCGCATGCCAGAACTCAAAACTCTGCGGGGCAGGGCACTCGCCGTCGCGATCACCCACTACAACCAGTGTCGGAGTTTTGACCTTCTTGATGAATTCGATCGCCGAGCTCTTTGCATAGACGCCGGGATCGTCATAGACCGTGGCGCCAAAGAAGGGAACCATCCACTGATCGATGGAGTTCTCGCCGTAGTAGCTCTTCCAGTTGCTGATGCCCGCTCCGGCGACGGCAGCATGGAAGCGCGTCGTCTGGGTGACAGCAAACATCGTCATGAACCCGCCATAGCTCCAGCCGGTCAGACCTTCGCGGTCTTTGTCGATCGGCAGACGCGACTCGAGCGTATCCATGCCGGTGAGAATGTCGCGCAGGTCGCCATAGCCGAAGTCCTTAACGTTCGCCTGCGTGAACTTCTCTCCCTGGCCGTAGCTTCCTCGCGGATTAGGCATAAAGACAAAGTAACCAAGCGCGGAAAAGGGAACCGCGCCATAGCCCACGCCAGGCCAGCGGGGCGTTACTGCCGAAGATGGGCCGCCGTGCACGTTGACGATGAGCGGATATTTTTTCGAGGAATCATAGTTGGCGGGATACAGCAGCCAGCCCTGTACGTGAAAGCCTTCGTTGGTCCACTCGATGTTCTCGGTCTTCCCCCATGACGGCTTGAGCGAGTCATTGAGATGGCTGATCTGCTTCAAGTTCGTCATCGGCCCAGCCCAAACCTCAGGTGCGCGCTCGAAGGAGTTGCGAATGATGGCGATGTCGCCGTTGTCAGCTACTGAGAGGCTCATCACTGAAGTGCCTGAGCCGATGGTCTCGGGAAAGGTAATGCTCCCTTTCAAGTCGTCCATCCCAGTGTCGATGTGGTGCACGACGATACGTGAACTTCCACCTACATGCTCCGCTATGCCGAGCGACTTGTCGTCGATCCATGCAAAGAACGCCGGAGTGGAAGGACGATTGGGAGTAAGATCCTTCGGCTCCCCTCCACTCGAAGGAACAACCCAGATATCGCCGCCTGTCGAGCCTTGATCGCTCATCAGCCCGCCAATAAAGGCGATCTGATTGCCATCATGCGACCAGCGTGGAAGTGCTATCTGCAGACCATGCAGAGGGCCGGAGACTTTGGATGTGTCGAGAATCGATTTCCGATGGTCGGCAGATGAAGTCGATTTTCTTAGCTTGGCCTATCTGTTCATACATCCGCCCAACATCTTCCGTATAGAGCTGTGCGATCCACCAGGTGTTTTCGCCGGGCGGAGGTGCGGCGACAAAAGCAATTTTTGTTGAGTCGGGCGACCATGAGAACTCATAGACATGAAGGCTCTCCGGTGTGATCTGAGAGAAGTCGCCGCTGGAAACGTCGACTGCGGCGACACGTTGCACTTCCACGCCGTCCTCGCCAATCACGCCGGCCCATGGCTTCATCGCCGCCAGTGCACCCGCAGAACGAGTAGCGTTCTCGACAAATAAAAATCCAATCGACTTGCCGTCCGGTGACCAGGCAATGTCATCGATCATCCCGCTAACATGCGTCAGCTGACGCGACTGTCCCGTCTTCTTCGACCACAGAAATATCTGTGGCTCGTTGTTCTGTTCCGTTGTGCAGGTGGAAGCATAAGCAAGAGTCTCTCCGTCAGGCGACCAGGCTGGGGCATCGCTGCCGCAATTGGAGCTCGTTGCGGGCTTGACGGTACGGTCCTTTGCGGGATCGCGGTTCACCGCATCGCTCAAGTGAAGTTCATAGCCTTGAGGACCATGGGAAGACCACGCGACCGTCTTTCCATCAGGCGAGATGGCGGCTTCCATCGGAGTACGTGTCCTCCCGAGCAAGTCAAGAAGAGTGCCAATGCGGGGATCATTCTGAGGAGTTGCAGATTTTGTCTGTGCCGCAAGGCCCATTGCAGGTAGGAGCGACAGGGAGGCCGATAGCAAAAAAATGGAGCGGAGTCGTACTAAAACCATCTCCGAAGGCTAGCACGTAGAAGGGGTAATCCCGCTTCATTCAACTCGCACCGTGGCTTGCCTTTCGCATCCTCAAAGTTCCATTTGGTAGAACTTGACAAATGATGCCTCTGGAGGGATATCCCTGGGCGACGGCAGACCTAGGTGACAACACAGAAGTACCACGCTAAACCATTTGGATTGAGCATTTACGCAAAAATGTACGGGGGAGGGTCTCAGCAAGGATCTCCAGAAATGGGTCCAATTCGACGCGCTACAGGCGCAGTTCGCCGGCGATTTGCTGTTCGAGTAAAAAATGAGGCCATTTCGTCTTCTAAATTTGACGCGATCCTAGGAAATTGCTATTGTTAGAGGGTTCCGCTAGTATCCGGAACGCGCCGAAAGGTGCGGCGGGCGGAGAAAAGCCCAGCAATCCGTGGAATCCTGTCGTATGACGGGACACTAAAATTGCGCTATACTGGATACAAGAAAGAGATACCGCAGAGTTGCCCGCAAGGGTAGCGAATGTTTTTGCGGCCCATCGATTACCTTCCTGCGACACCCTCCACCTTGGATGGGCTATGCGGGTCGGAACAGCGAAACGGAGTTGGGCGGACCTGAGGGGCGAAAGTCCTGATGAGTCAGCAGACCCGGCCACCGTCGACTGTTTTCGTCTGGTTGTACAGGGTTCTACAGACGCGAAGCAGGTTACTTCGCCCAGGGATGCAGCGTGCATCCTCGCATTTGCGCGTGTGCTGCATTTGCGAAGCGAAGGGCCTTCTGCGCGCCTGACACAAGTTTAGGTTTGCAACACCAAGGAGTCCGAGTGCCTACGTTTCATCAGCTCGTCAAGCAGGGCCGCACGCCCACTCGCTATAAGACCGCAAGCCCCGCGCTGCAGGGTTCGCCCCAGCGCCGTGGCGTCTGCACCCGCGTCTACACCCAGACCCCCAAGAAGCCGAACTCGGCGCTCCGCAAGGTAGCCCGTGTTCGCCTGACCAACGGGATCGAAGTGACGACCTACATCCCGGGCATCGGCCACAACCTGCAGGAGCACTCGATCGTGCTGATCCGCGGCGGCCGTGTGAAGGATCTGCCAGGTGTCCGCTATCACGTTGTGCGCGGCACGCTCGACTCCGTCGGCGTTGCCAACCGCAAGCAGAGCCGCTCGAAGTACGGCGCGAAGCGTCCGAAGGCTGCTGCTAAATAAACGAAGTTTTAGCTATCAGGCCCAGTTCGTGAGAAGTCCCGCGCTGGGGGAAGAAGAGAGAAGAAGGAATGCCGAGAAAAGGTTACATAGCGAAGCGTGAAGTTGCAGCGGACCCGGTCTACGGTTCGACCCTGGTAACGAAGTTCGTAAACTCAATGATGTGGGGCGGCAAGAAGTCGACCGCGCAGGGAATCTTCTACGAGTCGATGAAGAACCTCGAGGCCAAGGGTGGCGACGAGGCTCTCAAGCTCTTCAAGAAGGCCGTCGAGAACGTGAAGCCGCTTCTGGAAGTCAAGAGCCGCCGCGTTGGCGGTGCGAACTACCAGGTGCCGATCGAGGTCAACCCCGAGCGTCGCACCTCGCTGGCGATTCGCTGGCTCGTGACCTATGGTCGCGCCCGCGGAGAGAAGGGCATGGTCGAGAAGCTGACCGCCGAGCTGCTGGATGCGGCAAACGGCCGTGGCGCGGCGATGAAGAAGAAGGAAGACGTTCACCGTATGGCTGAGGCGAACAAGGCCTTCGCGCACTATCGCTGGTAATAGCTTCTTCGCAGGGTTTGGTTTTGGTTTCAACGCAGTAATTACCGCGGGCAGTCCCCGCAGATGAGAGATCAATCGTGGCACGCACTACACCTCTGAATCGTTGCCGGAACATCGGGATTATGGCGCACATCGACGCCGGTAAGACGACGACGACCGAGCGCATTCTCTTCTATACGGGCATCACGCACCGTATCGGCGAGGTGCACGAGGGCACTGCGACCATGGACTGGATGGAGCAGGAGCAGGAGCGCGGCATCACGATCACCTCTGCTGCGACCACCTGCACCTGGAAGAACATCCGCATCAACATCATCGACACCCCCGGCCACGTGGACTTCACGGCCGAGGTGGAGCGTTCGCTCCGTGTGCTCGACGGCGCTGTTGCCTGCTTTGACGCGGTTGCCGGTGTGCAGCCCCAGTCGGAGACGGTGTGGCGTCAGGCTGACAAGTACAAGGTTCCCCGTATCTGCTTCATCAATAAGATGGACAAAGCTGGCGCCGATGCCGTGTATGCAACCTCGACGATCGTTGATCGTCTGGGCGCGCGTGCGGTGCCGATCAATATTCAGATCGGCGCAGAGTCGAAGTTCCTCGGCGTGATCGATCTGGTCACGATGAAGGCGATCCTCTGGCACGACGAGACGATGGGTGCCGAGTATTCGATCGAAGAAATTCCTGCCGACCTGCTTGAAAAGGCCAAAGAGGCTCGTCATTTCTTGGTTGAAGCAGTCTCCGAGCACGATGACGAACTGATGCACATGTACCTCGAGGGTCAGGAGCCCACCGAGGCGCAGCTGAAGGCTGGTATTCGCAAGGCGACGATCGCCATGCAGATCTTCCCGGTCCTATGCGGCTCGTCATTCAAGAACAAGGGTGTCCAGACGCTGCTCGACGCCGTCGTTGATTACCTGCCCAGCCCGCTCGATATTCCTGCTGTCGTCGGTTCGAATCCCGAACAATATGGAAGAGAAGATCGTTCGCAAGGCGGATGACAGCGAGCCCTTCTCCGCACTTGGCTTCAAGATCATGACCGACCCGTTCGTCGGCCAGCTGATCTTCATTCGCGTCTACTCGGGTCAGCTCAAGACCGGCGACTCGGTTCTGAATCCGCGCACCGGCAAGACGGAGCGTATCGGACGTCTGTTGAAGATGCATGCCAACAAGCGCGAAGAGATTACCGAGATTCTCGCGGGCGATATCTGCGCGGCAGTCGGCCTGAAGAATCTGGTGACCGGCGATACGATCTGCTCGGATAAGAATCCGGTTGTGCTCGAGTCCATCGACTTCCCTAAGACCGTTATCGAGGTCGCGGTTGAGCCGAAGACGAAGGCTGATCAGGAGAAGATGGGCATGGCGCTGGCCAAGCTGGCGCAGGAAGATCCCACGTTCAACGTCCACACGGACGTTGACTCGGGCCAGACCATCATCGCCGGCATGGGCGAGCTTCACCTCGAGATCATCGTCGATCGCATGATGCGCGAGTACAAGGTCGAGGCAAACGTCGGTAAGCCGCAGGTGGCTTATCGCGAGACGATCCGCGCCAATGCTGAGGCCGAGGGCAAGTACATCCGTCAGACCGGTGGTTCGGGTAACTACGGCCACGCCAAGATCCGCATCTAGCCCCAACGAGCCGGGCAAGGGATACGAGTTCTCGAACGACACCAAGGGCGGCGCGATTCCCAAGGAATACATCAAGCCGATCGACCAGGGTATTCAGGACGCGATGACTCGCGGCGTGCTTGCCGGCTACGAGATGGTCGACATCAAGGTCTCGCTGTACGACGGCAGCTACCACGACGTTGACTCGAACGAAATGGCGTTCAAGATCGCCGGATCGATGGCCTTCAAGGAAGCGGCCCGCAAGGCGAAGCCGGTTCTGCTTGAGCCTGTGATGGATGTTGAAGTCACTGTTCCCGAGGAGTACATGGGTACGATCATCGGCGACCTGAACTCCCGCCGCGGCCGTATCGAAGGCATGGAGATGGTCGGCGGAACCCAGGCGATCAAGGCGACGGTGCCGCTTAGCACGATGTTTGGTTACGCGACACACATGCGTTCATCGACGCAGGGCCGCGCGAACTACTCGATGCAGTTCAAGCAGTACGAAGAGGCCCCGAAGTCGGTCTCGGAAGAGATCATTGCCAAGGTGCAGGGCAAGGAAGCCAAAGTTTAGTTAGCAATTATTCGGTAACGCAGTACAGGAAGAAAGACGGAGAGAGCAATGGCGAAGGAAAAATTTGACCGGTCCAAGCCGCATGTGAACATTGGGACGATTGGTCACATTGATCACGGCAAGACGACGTTGACGGCGGCGATCACGAAGGTGCTGTCGAAGCACAACCCGAAGAACGCGTTTCGTTCGTTCGACACGATCGATAATGCTCCTGAGGAGCGCGAGCGCGGCATTACGATTGCGACCTCGCACGTGGAGTACGAGACGGCGAACCGTCACTATGCTCACGTCGACTGCCCTGGCCACGCCGACTACATCAAGAACATGATCACGGGCGCAGCCCAGATGGACGGCGCTATTCTCGTCGTTGCTGCGACCGACGGTCCGATGCCGCAGACCAAGGAGCACGTTCTTCTTGCTCGCCAGGTAGGCGTACCGTACATCGTGGTGTTCCTGAACAAGTGCGACGCGGTCGAAGACCAGGAGCTGGTGGACCTGGTGGAGATGGAAGTTCGCGAGCTGCTGTCGAAGTACGACTTCCCCGGCGACGACGATCCTGTGATCCGCGGTTCTGCGCTTGGCGCGCTGAACGGCGAGGCGCAGTGGGAGGCGAAGATCGACGAGCTGATGGACGCGGTGGACAAGTACGGTTCCGCAGCCTGACCGCATGGTCGACCTTCCGTTCCTGATGCCGATCGAAGACATCTTCTCGATCTCGGGCCGCGGCACGGTGGTTACGGGCCGTATCGAGCGTGGCAAGGTGAAGGTAGGCGAAGCGGTTCAGATCGTCGGCTTCCGCGACACGCAGAACACGGTCGTTACGGGCGTTGAGATGTTCAAGAAGCAGCTGGACGAGGGTCTGGCGGGCGACAACGCCGGTCTTCTTCTGCGCGGTACGGCGAAGGAAGACGTGGAGCGCGGCATGGTGCTGGCGAAGCCGGCATCGATCACCCCGCACACGGTGTTCAAGGGCGAGGTCTACGTGTCTGTCGAAGGAAGAAGGCGGACGTCACACTCCGTTCTTCAACGGCTACCGTCCCCAGTTCTACTTCCGCACGACGGACGTGACGGGCTCGGCAAAGCTTCCTGAGGGCACCGAGATGGTGATGCCTGGCGACAACATCCAGCTGGAGATCACGCTGCACACCCCGGTGGCCATGGAGAAGGGCCTGCGCTTCGCTATCCGCGAAGGCGGTCGCACCGTAGGCGCCGGCACCATCTCCGAAATCATCAAGTAAGCATCAGCGCCGCCTGCTTCGGCGGGCGGCGACTCAAACAAGTTCTTTGCGTAAAGAAAAGAGAGAAGACGATGGCAGGACAGAGAATCAGGATTCGCTTGAAGGCTTATGACTACCGCGTGCTCGATACCTCCACTGGAGAGATCGTCGAGACGGCGAAGCGCACCGGTGCGCAGGTTGCAGGGCCCATTCCGCTGCCGACGATGAAGAACAAGTACTGCGTTCTGCGTTCGCCCCACGTCGACAAGAAGTCGCGCGAGGCCTTCGAGATCCGCACGCACAAGCGTCTGATCGATATTCTCGAGCCTACGCAGCAGACGGTAGACGCGCTAATGAAGCTGGATCTTCCGGCTGGCGTCGACGTCGAGATCAAGACGGTTCAGAAGTAATCGCAAGTTCTCGAAGATTGAGTAACACCCTACAGTGCTGAGCGTAGAGCCCAGCATGATGAGGAAAGGAAAAGAAGATGTCAGTATCAGGAATTCTCGGTAAGAAGATTGGCATGACCCAGATGTTCGATGAGAAGGGTGACGTTCACCCGGTCACCGTGCTCAAGGCCGGTCCCTGCGTGATTACGCAGCTCAAGACGATGGCCAAGGATGGCTACGATGCCGCACAGATCGGCTACGTCGACTTCGTCAAGGCATCGAAGGTGAACAAGGCCATGACCGGCCACTTTGCCAAGTCGAATGTTCCTCCGGTTCGCATGATCAAGGAAGTCACTGTTGAGACCCGCCGCGGCCAAGAACGGCGAAGAGTCGACCGCAGTCAAGGCTGGAGATCGCATCCTGGTCGATATCTTCTCCGACGAGAAGTTTGTTGACGTGATCGGAACTTCGAAGGGTCGCGGATTCGCTGGCGTCATTCGCCGCCATGGTTTCGGCGGTGGCCCGAAGTCGCACGGTCACATGTTCCAGGTGCAGGGTTCGATCGGCGCATCGTCGTTCCCCTCGCGTGTCTTCCCTGGCCAGCGCATGCCCGGCCACATGGGACACGATCAGGTGACGGTCCGCAATCTTCGCATCCGCGGCATCGACCTCGACGAGAACCTCCTCATGGTCGAGGGAGCAGTTCCGGGTCCGCGTGATGGATATGTTTTGATCTCGAAGGCCAAGGCTCCGCCGCGCGAGCGTCGTGGCTTCGCCGGTGCGACCACACTCGATCCGCTGAAGGCTTCGAAGAAGGCTTCGCCAAAGAAGAAGTAATAGCAGCATGAACCAGGAAGACTCTGCTCGGAAAACAGACCGGTAAAAGCAGACAAACAAAGTCAGGGCGCGCCGCATCGATGGCCGCACAGAAAGAGAACTGAAGGACGATGGCAAACATCAACGTAGTGAATCTCGGAGGAACGAAGGTCGGTGAGTTCGAACTCGCTGACGCCGTCTTCGCCGGTGAAGTAAACGACGCGCTTCTATGGGAGGCGGTAAAGCACTACCGCGCTGCGTTGCGCCAGGGAACGGCTGCAACCAAGAACCGCAAGCTCGTCTCCGGTGCTGGCAAGAAGCTTTGGAAACAGAAGGGAACCGGCCGCGCTCGCGTTGGCTCGATCCGCACTCCCCTCTGGCGTGGCGGCGGTACGGTCCATGGACCTCAGCCCCGCAGCTACGAGTATGCGTTTCCGCAGAAGAAGCTGATGGGCGCCCTTCGTTCGGCCATCACTGCAAAGATCTCGGAAGGCAAGATCACTATCGTTGATTCTTTCTCCGTTCCAGAGGCAAAGACCAAGGTCTTCCGTCAGGCTCTCAACAAGCTCGAGGCAGGCAAGACGACTCTTCTGGTTGAGACCAGCAAGAAGCTCGACGAAAAGCTTTACCTGGGCTCGCGCAATCTCGCAGGTGTTGAGCTAGTTCTCAGCTCCGAGGTTCACCCGTACGACCTGCTCCGTTACGAGCACGCTGTCTTCTCGAAGGATGCCATCGAGGCCCTTCAGGAGACGCTGAAGAAATATGTTTCGAAGCGCAAAGTCGCTTCCGAGAAGGAGGTCGCGTAACATGCCGACCCTTTATACCGTCATTCGCCGCCCCCTGATCACCGAGAAGGGCATGGGCATTAAAGAGACCCAGAACACTCTGGTGTTCGAGGTTGCTGAGAAGGCCACCAAGACCGAGGTCAAGCAGGCAGTTGAAGCTCTCTTCAAGGTCAAGGTCTCCGCAGTTCGCACCGCAACCGTTGAAGGCAAAGAGCGCCGCCGTGGACGTTATGCTGGCTACCGCCCTGACTGGAAGAAGGCTTACGTTCGCCTGAAGGATGGCGAGAAGATGCCGGAGTATCTCGACAGCCTGTAAACGTCGACCACCAGCTGAATCCGCAAAAGTATGGGTTCAGCTCGAACAAAGTTTGAAATTGCGAAAACTAGCTCGGAAGTAAGGCTAGGAGCAAAGAAGACGATGCCGATCAAATCATTTCGACCGATTACACCATCCCTCCGCTTCGCGACGAAGCTGGTGAACGATGACCTGACGACCGACAAGCCGCACAAGCCGCTTCTCGCCGTCAAGCAGCGCACCGGCGGACGCAACTCGTCCGGTGCTCTGACCATCCGTCACCATGGCGGCGGACACAAGAAGAAGCTTCGCCTCATTGACTTCAAGCGCGACAAGTACGGGATCCCGGCGACGGTCACAACCATCGAGTACGATCCGAACCGCAGCTCGCGCATCGCGCTGGTCAGCTATGCTGACGGTGAGAAGCGCTACATCCTGCAGCCGGTGGGTCTGAAGGTCGGTCAGTCGATCATGAGCGGCCCGGACGCCGACATTCTGGTTGGCAATGCTCTTCCGCTGAAGAACATTCCCGCCGGTACGACAGTGCACAACATCGAGCTTCGTCCTGGAAAGGGTGCGCAGATGGCGCGTTCGGCAGGATCCTCGGCCCAGTTGGTCGCCAAGGAAGGCGACTACGCTCTGCTAAAGCTGCCTTCCGGCGAGACCCGCAAGGTTCTGGTTGAGTGCATGGCGACCGTTGGTCAGGTCGGCAACACCGATCACGAGAACGTGACCATCGGCAAGGCGGGACGCAACCGTTGGAAGGGTATCCGCCCGTCCAACCGCGGTGTCTCGATGAACCCGGTCGATCACCCGCACGGTGGTGGTGAGGGTAAGACCTCAGGCGGACGTCACCCTGTGACTCCGTGGGGCCAGCCTACTCGTGGATACAAGACACGTAACAACAAGCGGACCGATGTGTTCATCGTAAACCGCCGCAGCAAGTAAAGAATTCGGAGCTAAGAGATGGCACGTTCTACTAAAAAAGGTCCCTTTATTGACGACCACCTCATGACGAAGATCAACGTCATGAACCAGACGAATGACAAGAAGGTCCTTCGCACCTGGTCGCGCCGTTCGACCATCCACCCGGACTTCGTGGGTCACACGATCGCTGTTCACAACGGCCGCAAGTTCATCCCGGTCTACGTGACAGAGAACATGGTCGGCCACAAGCTCGGTGAGTTTGCGGCGACCCGCACCTTCAAGGGCCACTCCGCCAAGACCGAATCTGCGGCGAAGCCGAAATAAGAGCGGTCACGTAACAGCATTTGTTTAGTTTCTAAGGACTGAAAGTCATGGCAAAGGCAGCAGAAAAAACGAGAGAGTTCCGCGCGGAGGCGAAGTTCCAGCGCACCAGCCCGCAGAAGGCGAAGCTCGTCCTGGACCTGATCAAGGGGCTCCGCGTGGAGCAGGCGATCAATACGGTCCACTTCAACAACAAGCGCATCGCCCCAGTGGTCGAGAAGGTCCTGCGCTCGGCGATCCAGAACGCCAACTACCTCTCGCAGGAACAGGGCCTGGATGTGGATGTCGACAATCTCTACGTCAAGTCCGCTGTCGCCAATGAGGGGCCGCGCATGAAGCGCATCCGCCCCGCTCCAATGGGTCGCGCCTTCCGTTACCAGCGCCGCCTCGCCCACATCATCGTGACAGTGGCTGAGAAAAGCAAGCCTGGCGTTGTCACCACAGTTGGCGAGACGACAGCAGCTCCGGCCAAGAAGTCCGCCAAGAAGACGGCTACCAAGACTGCGGCGAAGAAGGCCCCGGCCAAGAAGGCCGCAGCGAAGAAGACAGCAACCAAGAAAGCCGCCAAGTAAGCGATTTTCAAGGTCTGCTTGAGTTAAAATTAGAAGTTTTGCAGCATCGCCCGCCGGCTCAACCGGTCAGGAGCGGAGAGTAAAGGGAAGCTATGGGACAGAAAGTCCATCCGTATGGGTTTCGCCTCGGCGTAAACAAGCCGTGGAAGTCGCGCTGGTTTGTCGAGCGCGGCTATGACAAGCTGCTGGTCGAGGACGTCAAGCTGAAGGCCGAGCTCCGCGAGAAGCTGAAGGCCGCCGGCGTCAGCTCGGTCGAAGTCGAGCGCCCCGGCAACAAGCTGCGCCTGATCATCCGCACCGCGCGTCCGGGCATCATCATCGGCCGCAAGGGTGCCGAGATCGACAAGCTCAAGGCCGACATCCAGAAGCGCACCAACCGCGAGGTGTTTGTCGACATCCTCGAGGTCAACAAGCCCGAGCTCGACGCTCAGCTGGTAGCCGAGAACATCGCGCTGCAGCTTGAGAAGCGCGTCAGCTTCCGTCGCGCGATGCGCAAGTCGGTTGACTCCGCTCTGCGCTTCGGCTGCAAGGGCATCAAGGTTCGCGTCTCCGGCCGTTTGAACGGTAACGAGATCGCGCGCTCTGAGTGGTATCTCCAGGGCCGTCTGCCGCTGCACACGCTGCGCGCAGACATCGACTACGGTTTTGCCGAGGCCAAGACGACCTACGGCATCATCGGCGTCAAGACCTGGATCTACCGCGGCGATATCTATGAGCAGAAGAAGCGTCGCGAGCAGGGTACGACCGCCGGCGTCTTCACGTCGTAAACGAAGTTTTGTATTTCAGCTAGGTCTGGCGAAAGGCTAGAAGCTAGCAGCTAAAAGCCAGGGGTTTTCGTTATGTTGATGCCTAAGAAGGTGAAGTATCGCAAGCAGCAGCGCGGCCGGATGACCGGCAAGGCGTGGCGCGGCTCCGATCTCTCGTTCGGCGACTACGGTCTGAAGGTCATGGAGTGCGGTTACATTACCGACCGCCAGATCGAGGCCAGCCGTATCGCGATGACGCGTTTCATCAAGCGCGGCGGCAAAGTGTGGCTGCGTCTGTTCCCGGACAAGCCAATCACCAAGAAGCCGGCCGAAACCCGTATGGGTAAGGGCAAGGGCGCTCCCGATCACTGGGTCTGCGTCGTTCGTCCGGGCAGGATTCTGTTCGAGATGGAAGGCGTCAACCCTGAGATGGCGAAAGAGGCAATGCGCCTCGCTGCTCACAAGCTGCCGCTTAAGACCAGCTTCGTTCAGCGCCACGACGTCCAGGCCACGGTCGCCAGCAAGTAAAGATTTGGTTTGAAGGAAGAGACAATGGAACTCGAAAAGATTCGTAACCTCAGTGACGACGAGCTCAAGAGCGAGCAGACCAAGGCTGCCGAGCAGCTGTTCCGCATCCGCTTTCAGAAGAGCCTCGGCAACAACGAGGGCATCAAGAAGCTGCGGACGCTGAAGCTGGATATCGCCCGCATCAATACTGTCGCCCGCGAGCGCCAGCTGGGCGTCAACGCCAAGCCCGTCGCCGTTGCCGCAGCTCCTGCAAAGAGCACTCGCAAGAAAGCAAAGAAGGACTAAGCCATGGCAGAGACTACAAACAAGACCGAAGCCGCCGAGCAGACCGCCTCCCGCCGTAACGAGAAGGTTGGCCTGGTCGTCTCGACCAAGATGCAGAAGACCATCGTCGTCGAGATCGAGATGCGCAAGGCGCACCCCAAGTACAAGCGCGTTATGAAGTCGAACAAGAAGTTCTACGCGCATGACGAGCAGAACTCAGCTCGCGTAGGCGACGTGGTTCGCATCCGCGAGGCCCGTCCGCTGTCGAAGCTGAAGCGCTGGTCCCTCGAAGAGATCGTTCGTCGCAGTTCGCTCGCGCAGCTTGCCGACGAGCCGGCTCCCGCGACCGAGAGCAAGTAAGCTCGCGGCGATACACGCCGAAGATTCAGAGATTCAAAGCCAGGGGGCGATGAAGCCCCGGCCGTACCACCAGGAGACGAACGATGTCAGTACAAATGAGAACAATTCTTGACGTGGCCGACAACTCCGGCGCGCGCAAGCTGCAGGTGATCCTGCCCCTCGGTGGCGGTCTCGGCAAGAAGGCCGGCCTCGGCGACGTTGTCACCGCGGCGGTCAAAGAGGCTTCCCCGGACGGAACCGTCAAGAAGGGCAAGGTCGTCAAGGCCGTGATCGTGCGTACCCGCAAGGAGTATCGCCGCAAGGACGGAACCTACATCCGCTTCGATCAGAACGCCGCCGTTGTCATCAACGATGCGATGGAGCCGGTTGGAACCCGCGTCTTCGGCCCCGTTGCCCGCGAGCTTCGCGAGAAGAAGTTCCTCAAGATCGTCTCGCTCGCACCCGAGGTCATCTAGTTTCGCGCCGCGCTGTTTGCGGCGACACAAAGCGGATTCCGGCTCCGACAGATCGCCGAGGGTAGGAGAGGTAATTTATGGCAGGCATCAAGATTAAGCGCAACGACACGGTCGAAGTCATCGCAGGCAAGGATAAGGGCAAGCGTGGCCGCGTTCTTCGCGTTATCGCCGACAAGAACCGCGTTCTGGTCGAGCACGTGATGATCGTGAAGAAGCACGTGAAGCCGAACCCGCAGCGCAACATCAAGGGTGGCATCGCCGAGCAGGAATCGCCGATTCACATCTCGAACGTCATGCTGGTCGATGGCGAGGGCAACAAGACCCGCATCGGTTCGCGGCTCGATGGCGACAAGAAGGTTCGTTTCTCGAAGGCGAGTGGCAACGCGATCGTCGAGAAGAAGTCGAAGAAGTAGTTGTGCAGTAAGAAATTCAAAGGTTCACCCCACGAATCGGTAGACGGCCAAGGCCAACCCGGGAACCGTGGAGAAAGCGAAGAAGAAGATGGCAACGCGATTCAAAGAGAAGTACGAAAAAGAGATCAAGCCGGCGCTCGCAAAAGAGCTCAGCATCGATAACGTGATGGCGATTCCGAAGCTTGAGAAGATCGTCGTCAACATGGGTCTGGGCGAAGCGACCCAGAACGTCAAGATCATGGATCCCCTGGTGGCCGATCTTGCTGCCATCACCGGCCAGAAGCCTGTGACCACTAAGGCAAAGAAGTCGATCGCAGCCTTCAAGGTTCGCGAGGGCATGCCTATCGGCGCGATGGTTACCCTGCGCGGCGATGCGATGTACGAGTTCCTGGACCGCCTGGTCTCGATCGCTCTTCCCCGCGTCCGTGACTTCCGTGGCGTCTCGTCGAAGAGCTTCGACGGACGTGGCAACTACACGCTCGGTCTGCGTGACCAGCTCATCTTCGCTGAAATCGACTACGCGAAGGTCGACAAGATCAAGGGCATGAACGTCACCATCGTGACGACTGCCAAGGACGACAACGGCGCCCGCGCTCTGCTGAGGGCATTCGGCATGCCCTTCCGTCAGGGAGCCTAACTGACGGTCCTCGCGACCCACAACAGGTTTTAGAAGGATAGAGAGTAAAGATTATGGCAACGACAGCAAAGCGCGTCAAAGACGCAAAGAAGCCGAAGTTCAAGTCCCGCCAGCACAACCGCTGCCAGCTCTGCGGTCGTCCTCGCGCCTTCCTTCGCAAGTTCGGCGTCTGCCGTCTCTGCTTCCGCTCGCTCGCTCTCAAGGGAGAGATTCCGGGCGTCGTGAAGTCGAGCTGGTAAAGCTGATACAATAGAGACACTAACCGCGTCCGGGGAATCTGCTCGTACGCCCGCTCCAGAGACCTCATTCAAGCCAAGGCTTAGAGTGCAGAAGTCTGGAACGTAACAGCCAGGCAACAAGACATTCCCGCTGGTTCTCGCAGGACTTGCGCTCTCGCGAGCGAACGGGGGATGAAGGAGAATGAATGAACCTCACCGATCCAGTAGCAGACTTTCTGACCCGCATCCGCAACTCCATCCGTGCCCGTCACCAGAAGCTCGACGTTCCGGCTTCGAAGCTGAAGGCTGAGATCGCCCGCATCCTGAAGGACGAAGGCTATATCGCCAACTACAAGGCGACCGAGGAGAACGGCCAGAAGGTCATCCGCGTTTATCTGAAGTACGGCACCAACAACGAAGCTGCGATCCGCGATCTGCAGCGCGTCTCGCGTCCCGGTTGCCGCGTATATGTTGGCCGCGATGAGATCCGCCGCGTTCAGGGCGGTCTCGGTATCTCGATCATGACCACCCCGAAGGGTGTCATGACCGGCCGTCAGGCACGTCGCGAAGGCGTTGGCGGCGAGATTCTCTGCGAAGTCTGGTAATTGCGGTCTTCGATTTTGGATTTGATTTTTGAAATAACCGGCAGCTCTGCTGTCGTGGGCTGCAGTGGAACGAAGGTCATCGGAACATACGTCCTTCGCGACTCGCAAGCCACTATGAAGGAATTCGATCATGTCTCGTATTGGCAAGAAGCCGATTCCCGTGCCCGCCGGCGTCAAGTACACCGTCAACGGCAATACCGTTCTGGTCGAAGGCCCCAAGGGCAAGGTCACGCGCACTGCTTCCGGCCGGTATCTCGCTCGTCCAGAAGGATGGAGCAATCGTCGCAGAGCGTGAGAACGACAAGCAGGCTGCCTTTCACGGCCTCGCCCGCGCACTGGTCTTCAACGCTGTTCAGGGCGTCACCACCGGCTGGACAAAGGAACTCGATATCGTCGGTATCGGTTACCGCGTCGAGATGAAGGGTAAGGGCGTCGTGGTCTTTACCCTCGGCTACTCGCACCCGATCGAGTTTCCGCTGCCCACAGGCATTGACGTTGCGATCGATCCCAAGCAGACCCACATCACCATCTCCGGCATCGACCGGCAGAAGGTTGGCCAGGTTGCTGCTGATATGCGTTCTCTCCGTAAGCCCGACCCATACAAGAACAAGGGCGTCCGTTACACCGGCGAGAAGCTGAAGAAGAAGGTTGGCAAGACCGGCGCTAAGTAAGGCCCGGGCGTAAGCCGCAAGTTAGGTACCGGAGGCTGGGCCAGGAACAACCCAGCCAGTCTGAGGAAGCTCTGAAGTCCGCCTCCGGTCCCTGTTCCCTGATTGGAAGTACACAACCGAACGTCGTCAGATGCTGGCGACGCTGTTAGGAAGGAAACGAACTATGATCACTCCTCGTAAACGCGACGTAATCCGCAAGCGCGTACACACGCGCATCCGTGAGAAGATGTCCGGCACCGCTGAGCGTCCGCGCCTCAACGTCTATCGCTCGCTCGACCACATCTACACTCAGCTGATCGACGATGCCAGCGGCGTCACCATTGCGTCGGCCTCCACGCTCACCAAGAAGGGCGAAACGAAGAAGGCCGGCGGTAACGTCGCTGCAGCGGTTGAGGTTGGCAAGTTGATCGCCGAGCGCGCACAGCAGAAGGGCATCAAGAAGGTGGTCTTCGATCGCGGCGGCTATCTCTATCACGGCCGCATCAAGGCGCTCGCCGATGCAGCCCGCGAAGCCGGCCTGGAGTTCTAGGTTCTCAAGTTTCTTGAAAGGCTTCCCTGAAGCGGGCGGCCAGAAAGCTGGATAAGACATTATGGCAACAAAGAAAAAGATCGACGCGAACCGGCTCAACCTGAAGGATCAGGTCGTCAGCATCAACCGCGTCACCAAGGTCGTCAAGGGTGGCAAGAACATGTCCTTCGCCGCGCTGGTCGTCATCGGCGATCCGGCTGAAGGCGTGGTTGGCTACGGCTCCGGCAAGGCCAAGGAAGTTCCCCAGGCCATCCGCAAGGGCATCGAAGCCGCCAAGAAGAATCTCTTCAAGATCAACCTCACCGAGACCACGATTCCGCACCAGGTGCTGGGTCACTACGGTGCAGGCCAGGTCATGCTGAAGCCCGCCCCCGAAGGTACCGGCGTCATCGCCGGAGGCACGGTTCGCGCCGTGATGACCTCGGCCGGCGTGCAGAACGTTCTGACCAAGTCCCTCGGCACCAAGAACCCACACAACGTCATCAAGGCCACCTTCGACGCTCTCACCCAGCTTCGTAACAAGGCCGAGGTTGCCGCACTGCGCGGCAAATCTGAAGAAGAACTGTAAGAGGAGCTCCTAGTCATGGCCGAAACCAAAGCCAAAATCAAGCTGCAGTACTTCCGCTCGAAGATCGCCACCCCGGTCAAGCACAAGCTCGTCGTCAAGGGCCTCGGCTTCACCCGGCTGAACCAGATCGTTGAGCGCGAGGACACGCCGTCTATCCGCGGTATGGTCGCCAAGGTCCCCCATCTCGTCCGCATCGTCGAGTAGGAAAGATCTGTCGAACTCTTAATTGATCTGGTCTAACGATCAATCCCAAAATGCGAGTCGGGAATCAACCTCCCGGCGTTATAGCGAGGAAACAAATGGCAATCCGCAATCTCTCCAATTTGAAGGCCCCTGCAAAGGCCAACAGCAACAAGAAGCGTGTCGGCCGCGGTATGGGCTCGGGCATGGGTAAGACCTCAACCCGCGGCCACAAGGGCCAGGGTTCGCGTTCCGGTTCGTCACTGATGCGCGGCTTCGAAGGCGGCCAGATGCCGCTGCACCGCCGTCTTCCCAAGCGCGGCTTCACCAACATCTTCCGCACTGAGTACACCGTGCTCGGCCTTGACCGCATCGCCGAGATCAACGCGGCCTCCAAGGAGACCGAGTTCACGCTCGACAAGATCGTCTCCCTCGGCCTTCTGCGCAAGAAGAATGGTCTGATCAAGGTCCTCAATAACGGAGAGATCAAGGTCGCCGTCACTGTGCACGCCCACAAGTTCTCGAAGACCGCCCAGGAGGCGATCGAGAAGGCTGGCGGCAAGGCAATTCTCATCGGATAACCTCCGGAACAATGTAAAATCCAAGGCAGGCGAGGGAGATCGCTCCCTCGCATCGCCGTTTCACCCTGAATCTACCGTTATCCCGAGGTCCCGCTCTCCGATGTTCGAGAAAATCGCAAACATCTTCCGTATTCCAGACCTCCGCAAGCGCGTCCTGTTTACGCTTGGTCTTCTGGCTGTCTACCGTCTCGGATCCCACATCCCCACCCCCGGCATCAACGGACAGATGCTCGCTGAGTTCTTCAATCAGAACTCCGGCTCTGCTCTGGGCCTCGTCGATCTGTTCTCCGGCGGCAATCTGCGCAAACTGACGATCTTCGCCCTCGGCATCATGCCCTACATCACGGCGTCGATCATCTTTCAGCTGCTCACGGTCATCTATGAGCCGCTGGCGAAGCTGCAGAAGGAAGGCGAACTCGGCCGTCGCAAGATCACCCAGTGGACCCGTTACGTCACAGTTCTGCTCGGCATCGTACAGTCGTTCACTATCGCGCTGACGCTGACCAATACCTCGACCGGATCGTCGATGGTCACGATCTCGCGCGCTGCCTTCATCCCGCTCTGCGTGCTTACCCTCACTGCCGGAACAGCCTTCATCATGTGGCTCGGCGAGCAGATCACTGAGCGTGGCATCGGCAATGGCATGTCGCTGCTGATCTTCACCGGCATCGTCGTCGGCCTGCCCAAGGGCATCGCCGAGCTCTATGACAAGGTGCAGACGAACGCGTGGGGCGCTTTCACTCCTGTCGCGGTTGCCATCCTTGTCGCTGGCATGATCGCCGTCGTAGCCTTCATCGTCTACGTCGAGCGCTCCGAGCGACGCATTCCGGTCCAATACGCCAAACGTATCGTTGGTCGCCGCATGATGGGTGGACAGTCGACTCACCTGCCGCTCAAGGTCAACTCCGGCGGCGTGATGCCGGTCATCTTTGCCAGCTCGATCCTTTCGGCTCCTTTGCTGTTTGCCGGCATGAGCTTCTTCGGCAGCGCTCCTCTGCGCGACACGGCCTTCTTTGGCCCGATCATCCGCAACCTCGCTCCGGGCGAGCCTTGGTACGAACTGCTCTACATCGCCGCGATCATCTTCTTCGCGTACTTCTACATCTCGATCGTCTTCCGTCCCGATGACATCGCGGACAACATGCGCAAGTACGGCGGCTTCATTCCCGGCATCCGTCCCGGCAAGCGTACGGCTGACTTCATCAACGATGTGCTAACCCGCATCACCCTGGTGGGCGCGCTTTACCTGATCATCATCTCGATCATCCCGCAGCTGATCATCAGTGGCATCCACTTCAATCACATTGCGCTGATCGGACCCAGTCTTCGACAAGCTTCCGACCTGGATGACGAATGGCCTCGGCGTCACCTTCTACTTCGGTGGCACCTCGCTGCTGATCGTCGTCGGCGTCGCAATGGACACCGTTCAGCAGATCGAATCGCAACTCATCATGCGCCACTACGACGGTTTCACTCCCAAGAGCGGCCGTATCCGCGGACGCAAGAGCTGGTAGGGAAGTGGCAATATTGACCTCTGAATTCGCAGCACACACACCGGCCCAGGCAGACGACTTTCTGCCCGGGCCGGTTCTTCTTCTGGGCGCTCCCGGCGTCGGTAAGGGAACACAGGCGCAGCGCCTGATGGCGGACTATCGACATCCCCCAGATCTCGACCGGCGACATCCTGCGCGACAACATCGCTCGTGGCACTGATCTCGGAAAAGCAGCAAAGGGTCTCATGGACAAGGGCCAGCTGGTTCCCGACGAGTTGGTCAACGACATGGTCGGCGCACGTCTCGCGCAGCCGGATGTCAGCCGGGGCTATATCCTCGACGGCTACCCACGAACGCTCGGCCAGGCCGAGTGGCTCGATGCCCATCTCTCCTCAACATCTGTTGATCGCAAGCGGAGGCGAGGTTGCTTCCGCTAGTTGCGATCAATATCCGGGTCGACGAGCAGGAACTTCTTCGCCGCATCACCGGCCGCCGCATCTGCCCTGTGTGCAAACACATCTACAACATCTACTCCAAACCGCCGAAGCGCGAGGGCATCTGTGACTTCGACGGTAGCCCGCTTCAGCATCGTTCCGACGACACCGAAGCTGCCTTCACTGAACGCATGAAGGCTTACAACTCCCTTACGGCTCCCGTGATCGAACACTACAGTCGGCAAGGGCGCTTCCGCGAGGTCGATGGCGACGGGCGGTCGAACAGGTTACTGCGGCAATCGAATCGGCCCTGAAGCATCTCCGCCAGGCAGGAGCCTAGCCACATGGCGATCATGATCAAGACCCCTCAGGAGATCGAGAAGATGCGAGTCTCCGGGATCGCACTCCGAAAGGTCCACGACACAATCGCGCCACACGTCAAGGCAGGCGCGTCCACCATGGATCTCGAAGAGATCGCCGTCGCGAAGATCGCCGAGCTCGGTGCCAAGGCCGCCTTCAAGGGCTACCACGGCTACCCCTCAGCTCTCTGCACCTCGGTCAATGACGAAGTCGTCCACGGCATGCCGAACGCGAAACGCATCTTGAAGGACGGCGACATCCTCTCAATCGACTGCGGAGTCATCATCGACGGCTTTTACTCCGACGCTGCCGTTACCTACGCGATCGGCAAGCCCAGCCGAACGCACCCAGAAGCTACTCGACGTCACCAAGGCCTCCCTTGAGGCTGCCATCGAACAGTGCCAGGTAGGTGGCCGGCTCTTCGACATCTCCGCCACGGTTCAGGAGATATGTGAAGCCGAGGGCTTCGGAGTCGTCCGCGAGTTTGTCGGCCACGGCATCGGCCGCAGCATGCACGAAGACCCTCAGGTTCCCAACTTCGGAACCCGCGGCAAGGGCCCTCGACTCAAGGCAGGTATGGTTCTGGCGATCGAGCCGATGATCAACGCCGGGAAACCTGAGGTAAAGGTTCTCAAGGATGGCTGGACCGCCGTAACCGTAGATGGTAGCTATAGCGCCCATTTTGAGCACACTGTAGCCATCACAAAGGACGGACCCCTCGTCCTTACACGGTAAATAGCCATCGGGGCTAGGAAAATCGCCCTAAGTTGGGGTATCATAAGAGATGCTGCGTGCAGTTCGTCCGCACGCCACTGAATTCCAGTCACTCCCAGAGTGACGAGACCAAGTTTGCGGGCCAGGTATCCAGTACAAGTTTCTGGAGATAAAGGGGAAACCCATAAACCTCCAAAGGAGAGCGTTTGTCGAAGGAAGATGCAATTGAGGTAATGGCAACGGTCGTTGAGACCCTGCCCAACGCGATGTTCAAGGTCGAGCTTGAGAACAAGCACCAGGCCCTGGCACACGTCTCAGGACGTATGCGTAAGAACTTCATCCGCATCCTCCCCGGCGACCGTGTCGCGATTGAGCTCAGCCCGTACGATCTCAACCGCGGCCGAATCGTCTACCGCTACAAGTAGACGAAGTGACAGCTTCTGGCTCTTAGCATCTTGCTTCCAGCTGGAAACAATCTGAACCAGGCAATCAGGCTTGCAGCGATGGCCTCTGGCGAATAGTCAGGGCTGGAAGCTAGCGGCTGTTTTAGGAGAAGTAATGAAGGTCCGTGCGTCAGTAAAGAAGATCTGCGACAAGTGCAAGGTAATTCACCGCCGCGGCGTCGTTCGCGTCATCTGCGAGAACGCCAAGCACAAGCAGCGTCAGGGATAAGTTCACTGGAAGCGATCTTGCTTCCTCAACCCGGCCCCGCAGGGCTAGTTCGCCGAAGTCAAGGCGTGCGATGAACCCCGCGGACACTCAGCCGAAACCATCAACCCCGCTCCGTGGCGAAGCTTCCGGAGCCCAACGATAAGGACCCCAATGGCACGTATTGCTGGAGTCGACGTACCGAACAATAAGCAGGTACGCATCGGACTCACCTACATCTTCGGTATCGGCGACTCGCGCGCTGCGAAGATCCTGGCCAAGGCGGATGTCGATCCGTTTGCCAAGATCGCAACGCTCGACGAGGATCAGCTGAACCGCATCCGTCACGTCATCGAGCAGGAAGGCCAGATCGAAGGCGACCTCCGCAAGGACGTCTCGCTCAACATCAAGCGCCTCATCGAAATCCAGTCCTACCGTGGTCTCCGCCACCGCCGCTCGCTTCCTGTCCGCGGCCAGCGCACCCACACCAACGCTCGTACCCGCAAAGGTCCTCGCAAGGGCACCGTCGCCGGTAAGAAGAAAGCGACGAAGTAAGCCATGGCGAAGACTCAGCAGAAGGCTGCCGGCGCCAAGGCCGGTAAGGGCAAGAAGTTCAAGAAGCGCGAGCGGAAGAACGTTCCGTTTGGTCTGGTATTCATCCAGGCTTCGTTCAACAACACCATCGTCACCATCACCGACCAGACGGGCAACACGCTCAGCTGGAAGAGCTCCGGCTCGCTCGGCTTCCGCGGTTCCCGTAAGGGAACCCCGTTCGCCGCGCAGCAGGCTGCCGTTGGTGCTGCCAATGCTGCTCGCGAGCACGGTCTCCGCTCGGTCGATGTTCGCGTCTCGGGCCCCGGCTCGGGTCGTGAGTCCGCCATCCGCGCTCTCGCTTCTGCCGGCATCGAGGTTCGCTCGATCCGTGACGTCACGCCGATCCCGCACAACGGCTGCCGTCCTCCGAAGCGCCGCCGCGTATAACTCGTCATCGTTCTGCGGGAGCCTCCGTGGCTCCCGCAGCATAACCAAACCCGGATCGTGACGAAGCGCAGCCAGCGCGTAAAGCGATCGACACCCGAAGTCAGGAGATAGAAAGTCATGGCACGTTATACCGGACCCGTCTGCCGCCTTTGCCGCCGCGACGGTACAAAGCTCTTCCTCAAGGGAGCCAAGTGCTTCTCCGAGAAGTGCCCCGTTGAGAAGCGCAACTTCCCCCCCGGCCAGCACGGCCAGTCCAAGAAGCAGAAGAAGGTCGTCGGATACGGCCTGCAGCTGCGCGAGAAGCAGAAGGCCAAGCGCATCTACTTCACCCTTGAGACCCAGTTCCGCGCCTACTACGAGAAGGCCTCGAACAAGACCGGCGTCACCGGCGAACTCCTGCTCCAGCAGCTTGAGACCCGCCTCGACAACGTCGCCTACCGCCTCGGCTTCGCGCTGAGCCGCCGTCAGGCTCGTCAGCTCGTCCGCCACGGCCACGTTCAGGTCAACGGCCGCAAGGTCAACATTCCGTCCTTCCAGTGCAAGGTTGGCGACGAGATCGCAATCCGCGAGGGTTCGAAGTCCATCGTCATCCTCGAGGAGGCGAAGAACTTCGCCAGCGGCCAGCGCTCTGTCACCTGGATCGACATCAACCGCGACAACCTCTCCGGTAAGATTCTCTCCCTGCCGAAGCGCGAGGACGTCAACCTGCCGGTCAACGAGCAGCTGATCGTCGAACTTTACAGCAAGTAATCAGGCTTCGCTGCCGGCCTCGTAAGAGGTCGGCAGCAACGTTGTGTTCTGCAAAGGTTCGCAACGAACACCACAACCGAATACGCAACCGCAACACCCGCCAGTCCGCAGAATGCATCGCGGCTAGGACGGAAAAGGAGAAACACATGCTTTGGAGAGGATTCCAGAAGCCCAAGCGTCTCGCAGTCGACAGCGAGACTCTCACCGAAAAGTACGGCAAGTTCAGCGCGCAGCCCTTTGAGCGCGGCTTCGGTACCACCATCGGCAACGCTCTTCGCCGCACCCTGCTCTCGTCCATCGAGGGCGCGGCTGTTACAGCAGTCCGCATCGAAGGCGTGCTGCACGAGTTCCAGTCGATCGCCGGCGTTGTTGAGGACGCGACCGACATCATCCTCAACCTCAAGCAGATTCCGTTCAAGCTGAACGGCGACGGCCCCAAGGCTCTCTATCTGCGCTCCGACGCAGCCGGTGTCGTTACCTCCGGCTCCATCGAGGCCGACGGCGATGTCGAGATCCTCGACAAGGACGTCTACATCTGCACCATCTCCGAGGGCGGCAAGATCGACATGGAGATGCGCCTCAAGCGTGGTCGCGGCTACATCTCGGCCGACAAGAACTTCGACGCCGACCTCGGCCTCGGGCTTCATCCCGGTCGACAGCGTCCACTCGCCTGTCCGTAAGGTCAACTACCTCGTCGAGGCTGCTCGTCTCGGTCAGATCACCGACTACGACAAGCTCACGCTCGAGATCTGGACCAACGGCACCGTGTCTCCCGCCGATGCGCTCGGCCTCTCGGCCAAGCTGCTCAAGGACCACATGACCATCTTCATCAACTTCGAAGAGGAGATGGAAGCCGGTCACGATGGCCTGCCACGACGGTCCTGCGATCCGCAACGAGAACCTCAACCGCTCTGTTGAAGAGCTTGAGCTCTCGGTGCGCAGCTACAACTGCCTCAAGAACGCCAACATCGCGACCATCGGTGAACTGATCCAGAAGACCGAGGCCGAGATGCTGAAGACCAAGAACTTCGGCCGCAAGTCCCTGAACGAGATCAAGGAGATCCTCGCGCAGATGGGCCTGTCGCTCGGCATGAAGATCGACGAGAACGGCAACCCGCAGCCCGGACCGACGTCCGTTCTGCCGGCAGCTACGCTCGCCGCCAGCTTCGGCCGCTTCGACGACGACGGACGAGGATGAGGACGAAGACCTCCACATCCCCGCCGACTCGGAGACGTTCTAAACTGCAATCCGAAGGGAGCAGGGAACTCAAATTCCTGCTCCCTCCAACACGCAACACCCGAACTATCCGGTTGAGCACAAGCTCAAACCGAAGGAGATCAACAATGCGCCATCGCAATGCAGGATTCAAACTAGGACGTAACACCAGCCACCGTCGCGCCACTCTGCGCAACCTCGTCACCTCCATCATTCTGATGGACCGCATCGAGACGACCATCACCAAGGCCAAGGCCTCGAAGCCCCTCGTCGAGCGGATGATCACCCTCGGCAAGCGCGGCGACGTTCACGCCCGCCGCCAGGCTGCAGCCTACCTGATGACCCCCGAGTCGGTCGATCGCCTCTTCGCCGTCGTGGCTCCGCGCTACGGCTCGCGCAACGGTGGCTACTCGCGCATCACCCGCACCGGCGCCCGTAAGGGCGATGCTGCCGAGATGGCCTTCATCGAGTTGCTCGGCGCTGAGCAGGAGCTCAACGAGAAGGCGCAGAAGCGCGCCGAGGCTCGCGCCAAGAAGCGTGAGGAGCTGCAGAAGCAGCTCGAAGAGCAGAACCCGCAGGCTGGGGACGAAGGCAAGGAGCAGTAAGTCCTTCCATCCGTTTCGTAGATCAAAAAGGCGCATCCTCTTCGGATGCGCCTTTACTCTTCCGTCGCATCAAGAGCAAGGCGCACCTCTCAGTTAGCGCATCCAGTAAAGTAGGAACTCAAATGGCCGCTACCAAAAAAATCTCGCTACCGGATCGGCAGTTTCACCTCATCGCCCGAGCCCTGGCAGACCCACGCCGCTATGAGATTCTCGAAAAATTGGGAAGCGCCGGCAACTGCTGTGCCTGCGGCGATATCCGTGACTGCATTCCGGTCACCGCGGCCACGCTCTCGCACCATATGAAAGAACTCGAAAATGCAGGTCTCGTCGAATCGGAAAAAGCGGGTAAGTTCGTCAACTACACGCTGCGCCGCGACGTGCTCGCCGCCTATCTTGACCGTCTGGCAAAGCTTTAAACTCGCAAGGTTCGCGCTCTGGCCTACCCGCTATGTACCATTACGCGATTCTTGCCCGCCCGCTTCGCAGCATAGAGAGCCTCATCCGCTAGTTCGACCAGCTGATACCCATTCACCAGCGACTCGTTCATGGCTGCCATACCCATGCTGATCGTTACTGGCTCGTTCTCCCACTCTTCTTGGGCGACGCGCTGCATTACACGGCGGGCGAGTCCCATCGCGCTCTCTTCGCCGCTCTCAGGCAGCAGAACCACGAACTCTTCGCCGCCGTAGCGGGCAGGTAGATCCGGCAGGCGCACCGTCGTGCGCAGAATCATTCCCAGCCTACGCAGAACTTCGTCTCCAGCAGCATGGCCATGCCGATCGTTGGTCAGCTTGAAGTTGTCGACGTCGATCAGCAGAACCGCAAGCTCGCGCTTGCGTCTGCGCGCCATGGAGAACTCCATCACTAGCCGCTCTTCAAAGGCCCTGCGATTCCGCAGGCCGGTCAACTCATCGGTTACGGCGAGCCTACGCAGCTGATCGTTCGCCTCTTCCAACTCGCGATGGTAGCGCTCCAACTCCGCCTTGTGAGCCACTTCCTCAGAGATGTCGACCGCTACGCCAGCCAGCAGCACATTGCCCGCCGAGTCATGACACGGAAACTTGAAGGATCGCAGCGAGCTGATCGTCCCATCCGTTCCGCGAATGTGCTCTTCTGTCTCCACCATCCGCCCGCCCGCCATCACCTCAAGATCGTGCGTACGGACCGACTTCGAAAGCTTCCGCGACCATAATTGCTCATCCGTGCGCCCAAGCCACGCATACTCGCTTACGCCAAACCGCTGCGCAAACGCGCGGTTGTAGAACAGCAACCTTCCTGCAGCGTCCTTGATGTAGCTCAGGAACGGGCTCGCATTCATGAAAGCGCGAAATAGCTCTTCGCTGGCCCGCAGCGCGCCGGCAGCCTTTTCCTTGTCGTTCAGTGCTTGCTCAAGAGCGCGTCGCTGCATGCGCAACTCCAGCCGTGCGCTCACCTGGCGAGCCAAGCACCTGGAGCGCCTGCGCCTGTTCACTGCTCAGAATTCGTGGCGTCATATCCACCACGCAAAGCGTGCCCAGGATGCGACCGTCTGGCGTACTGAGTGCGGTACCTGCAAAGAAGCGAATCGGGGGGTCAGCCGTTACGAGCGGATTGCTGCCAAAGCGTGCATCCAGCAAGGAATCCTTTACGACAAACAAGCCTTCCTGTCGAACCGCATGCGCGCAAAAAGCTACTTCGCGGGGCGTGTCGCCCAGCTTTAGCGTCTCGGATGCGCGAAACCACTGCTGTCGCTCGTCGAGGAGGGTTACAAGGCCAATCTGGGTCCCACACAACGCGGCCGCGAGTCGCGTCAGCTCCTCGCATTCCTGCTCAGGATTCGAGTCCAACAACTCACGCACCCACAGCGCCCACAGTCGCGCGTTTTCGCTCTCTGGTCTTCTTACGTTCATTTATCACCGTGGGGAGGTTGTACGTAGAATACCTGCACCAAGGTCGTTAGACCATTGGTTTTTAACCCGCAATTTACCGTAATAGTCGGGGCTAGCCGCTGTTTGTGCGGTCTACACGTTCCGTCACCCGTCTTCATGCAGGATTTCCTCTCCTGCACTATCAGGCATCCAGTACCCCGAAAGGGTCAATCACCCAAACCTGTCATCAGGGTGCCGGAAAAAGAACTCTGTTATCAGCAACATGGCTATCGCCTTGCAACTGAAATAGTGCGTTACCGCTTTAGTGCTTGATTAGCCACATCAGCCAGCTCGCCGCGATCGTCCCGCCGACGAACAGGGCAAAGCAGAATGCCCCAAACCGGATCATCATCTTCGGGTCCGACCGCATTGTGATCCCAAAGACCACCGACGTGAACAGGGAGAACAGCAGAACCGCTCCAAAGTGCGAGATCGTCACGAGGCCTTCCTCCCCGTCGCCAGCGAGTGGGCATCCACCGCGGCGATGATGTTCAGCAGTCCTGCCACCACGATGAACTTCGTCCCGTAGTCGGCGATGGCAATCTGAACAGCGGCCTGACCCAGGTCGAAGGCGCGGGCGATGAAATATAGCAGTCCGGTACCGAGGTCTCCGGCGAAGTTCAGCATGTCCAGCAGTTCGGCCGTGTTGGGAGCGTAGACCTTGCCCTTCAGCGCAAGGCCGATTCCGAACATTGCCACGATCGAGACGAATAGCAGCGCGCCGCGGATCCATTTCTTCAGTAAGAAGTGCCCGGCCCCGGGAATCAGCCAGCCTGCAATCAAAATCAGCGCTGGCGGCAGAGTGGTCGTCTTCTGCGCGGCTCTGGCCTGCGCCTGAACATTGGTGGTCATCTCACCTCATCATAGCAGCGCGGAATCGGCGAGCATACCGTTCCCGTCACATCCGCACCAGCTCAGTCTGGATGCGTCCGGTCACCTTGGCCTTGCCGGGTAGCGCGATCATATCCACCTCGCTGCGAATGCCGAACTCGCCGGGGAAGTAGAGTCCGGGCTCGACGGAGAAGCAGGTCTTGGGCAGGATCAGCCGCTCGTCGTGGGTCTCGAGGTTATCGAGGTTCGCGCCGTTGCCGTGCAGCACCGGGCCGATGTTGTGCCCGGTTCGGTGCGTGAACCAATCCGCGAGCCCGGCCTGTGCGATCACGCCGCGGGAGGCGTCGTCGGCCTGCCATCCTGCGATCGGACTGTTTGCGCGCGAACGCTTCCTTCACGGCATTCACAGCAGCGTCGCGAGCGTTCCGTACTGTCTCGAAGACCATCTGCTCCCTCGCCGTGGGCTCGCGGCCCACGACGCCGGTCCACGTGATGTCGTAGTAGCAGGCGTCCGGGCGATTGACCTTGCCCCAGATGTCGATCAGCACGAAGTCGCCGGTGCGGATCGGCTTCGAACTCGCCACGGTCGGCTCGTAGTGCGAGTCGGCGGAGTTCGCGCCCGCGCTGACATTCGGGCCATGCTCCCAGACGAGGCCCTCGCGCGCCATGCCCTCGGCAGAGAAACTCGACCATGGCGAACTCATGCGTTCCGCCGGCGCGCGCACGGCGGCCGATCTCCTGCCATCCGGCCGCGAGGACGGCGTCGATCTTCTCCTGGGCAATGTAGTGGGTCGCAATCTGGTCGTCGTTCAGGACGGCCTCGAAGAGGCTGACGAGATCGGCGGAGCTGACGATCTCCTTGCCCAGCGCCGCGAAGCATCTCGACCGTCCCAGCATCAACCATCGAGACGTACATGATCGCGTTGCGCGGGGAGTACTGCATGGCGATCTTCGTCGCTCCGGCGGTGAGCGCAGCGACCTGCGACTCCAGCTCCTGCCACGAGGAGTAGACAGCCTTTGTTCCGGGCAGCCTATCGAGACGCCCCGACTCGATCCGGTGCACCAGCTTCTTCGGCTCGCCTGTGGCGGGGATGAAGTAGAACCACCGGCGGGTGACGTGGAGGCCTTCACCGAGGCCGAGAATGCGGTATGCGAGCGGGTCGCGGTAGTGGTGGTCGTAAAAGAGCCAGCCGTCGAATTTTTGTTCGCGCAGGGCGGCCTGAATGGCGGCGAGATCCATCGTACTCGTTTCCTCGATGATGGTTGACTGCATGACCCCTCCCCCTGCCTTTTGCGCTAAGTGCTCAAAACAGAAGACATGACCTGGTACCTGAGGGTCAAGTCTATCTGGCTTAAATGCGAAGGCCCGGCAGTATGCCGGGCTTTGCTCCTACCTTTAAGGTTATCAGTCGTGTCAAGAAAATGAGTTGTGGAAATGCGCGGGGGAGGGAATGAGAGTTGGTTTAATTAAGCGCGCTCAGGTTCTCTGCGAAACGGCTGAAGTCGGGATCCCCTTTTGCTTTGGCCAGCCCTTGAAGTTGACCCTGTTGCATGGGCGTCAGGTGATGATTCGGAATGGCCCCAAATGCGCGAGCGTCTTCTGCCACACGCTCGGCGGCGTTGGCGAGACTGTCCTTGCCATTGAGCCGGAACGAGACAGGGGACAGTGGGCCGAAGAGCAGGGCTCGCCCAAGCTCCGGTCTCTCGCTCAGTGATGGCTCTATGCCCGCGAGGCGTGCAAACCCGAGGGCTGCCTGATTCATCGGCACCATCGGTGAGCGGCCGCGCATGGACCGTGCTGCACGAATCCCCTCTTCCATCATCTCCGCAGGGACCTCGGGGACTGCGCCGCTCCACGTGTACGCGATCCACCGCGCCTGCAGCTCGAGAACAGGGAAGTAGGGACCCTGCAGCTCCACCATGCCGACGAAAGCCAGGCCGGGCAGCTGAGGATGGAAGGTGAACTGGAAGAGATCGGCGAAGTGGCCTTGGATATCGAGCGCGGCGCGGATGTCGCTGCCGAGGAACGGAAGGTGAAGAGGGAAGCCAGTGCCGAAGAGAATAGCGTCAAAGTCTTCCGTGGTTCCGTCTTCAAAGCGGACCTGGCGTCCATTTACCTCGGCGATCCATGGCTTGACGTGAATGCGGCCTTCGGCGACGAGCGGCAGAAAATGCTGCGAGAGGGCGAGGCCTGCCTCGAAGATATTTTCGGGCGGCTTGCGAGCGCCGTAGTCCTCGGGACTACCGCAGTGCGATACGACGAAGTTTTTGAACATCCGTCCGACATCTTCCATGGGGAAGGTTTCGGCAGCCATCGCTCCGAAGCGAGTCAGACCAACGTGTTCGGCGGGAGCGCCGGCGATGAGCTTGAAGAGGACATATCGCTGCTTGCGGCTGCTGGAGACGACGCGCGAGACGCCGAGCATGGCAAGGTCGCCTGCGATCTCAAGCGCGCTGATGCCGCATCCTGCAACAAGGATCTTCCAGTCGGGAGACCATTTGAGATTGCGGTACTCAAAGGTGTGTGAAACGCCGCCTTTGCCCGAGAAGGTATCGAGGCCGGGGACCGCGGGAATGGATGGCTTGCTGTAGCGGCCCGAAGCGATGACCACCTTCGGGAAGGTCTCTTCGCTTACGGCGCCGTCTTTCTTCCGTGTCCTTACCTTCCATCCATCGCCGTCGCGCGTGATCTCCTCGACGCGCGTGCCGAGGTGGATTTGGGGCAAAAGGCCCGACTCTGTAGCGTAGCGGGTCAAATAAGCGTGCATCTGCTGATTGGTGGGATAGGTCGCGGTGCCGGGCTCGTGACGCAAATCGCTGAACGAGGTCATGATGCGGCTTGTGTTGGTCCGCATGGATGGCCAAACGCCGCTAGTTCCAGGAGACGCGGACCATTGACCGCCCAGCCGCTCGTTCTGGTCGAAGATGACCGGCTCGAAGCCCTCCTGCTTGAGGTAGCGCGATACAACTAATCCGCCCGGCCCGGCGCCAACAACGGCAACTCTTTGCATGAGTTCTCCTGAGAAAAGACAGATCTTCGTTTGGCTGGAATGGTACTGCGGCGGGATGTATTTGATCTACAAGATGAGAAAAGGGCCGGGATCTGATCCCGGCCCTTCGATTGTTTGAATGTTCGTTCTATGCGTTGACCGACTCCGTCGCGGCTGCCGAAGCCTTGCGCTCCGCGGCAGTCTGGCCCAGTTCGGCGGCCAGCTTCTCGGTAGTGAAGGCCTCGATGAAGTCGCCGACCTGGATGTCCTTGAAGCTGCCGAGATCGATACCGCACTCGACACCCTGACGGACTTCGCTGGCGTCATCCTTGAAACGCTTGAGCGAGGAGATCTTGCCCTTCCAGACCTCGTTGTCATTACGCATGACCTTGACCTGCGCGTCGCGGCGAATGAGACCGTCGCGAACGATGCAGCCAGCGATCTGACCGACCTTCGTGATCTTGAAGACATTGAGGACTTCGGCGCGGCCAAGGTAGTTCTCCTTGAAGACCGGCTCGAGCAGGCCGTACATCGCCTTCGTGATCTCGTCCTGCAGCTCGTAGATGATCGAGTGGAGGCGGATCTCGACATTCTCGCGCTCGGCGACATCGGCAGCCTTGCGATCGGGTCGCACGTTGAAGCCGATGACGACGGCGTTCGAGGCCGAGGCCAGCAGCACGTCGGACTCGGTGATGGCGCCGACACCGGCACGCAGCACGCGAACTCGAACCTTCTCGGTGGACATCTTCTCGAGCGAGTCGGCCAGCACTTCGACCGAGCCCTGCACGTCGCCCTTCAGGATCAGGTTCAGGTCCTTCATGCCGGCCTGCTTGATCTGCTCGGCGAGTCCCTCGAGCGAGACGCGGGAGCTCTTGGCAAGCTGAGCCTCGCGCTCCTTCATGGTGCGGTAGCGGGCGATCTCCTTGGCACGGTCGCGGTCAGCCATGACGAGGAAGGTATCGCCTGCGTCCGGGATCGACTCGAGACCGAGGATCTCGACTGGGGTCGAGGGGCCGGCTTCGGAGATGGCGCGTCCGCGATCGTCGAACATGGCGCGAACCTTACCGAAGGTATTGCCGACGATGTAGCTGTCGCCTGTGCGGAGCGTACCGTTCTGCACGAGGATGCTGGCCACGACACCGCGTCCGCGATCGAGCTTGGCTTCGATGACGGTTCCGACGGCGGGACGGTCAGGCTGCGCCTTCTGTTCGTTGGTATCGGCAACAAGGCAGATCATCTCCTCAAGGCCGTCGAGGTTGATGCGCTTCTTGGCAGAGACCTGCACGAACTCGACGTCGCCGCCCATAGAGGTCGCCTGCACGCCGCGCGCGGCAAGCTGTTGCATGACGCGATCAGGGTTGGCCTCGGGCTTGTCGATCTTGTTGACCGCCACGATCATCGGCACTTTGGCCGCCTTGGCATGGTCGATGGCCTCGAGCGTCTGCGGCATCACGCCATCGTCTGCGGCTACTACGACGACAACGATGTCGGTGACCTTCGCACCGCGAGCACGCATGCGGGTAAATGCCTCGTGACCCGGTGTATCGAGGAAGACGATCTCGCGACCAAAGGCCGGAGAGTCCGGCTTGGTGACGTGGACCTTGTACGCGCCGATGTGCTGCGTGATTCCGCCGGCTTCGCCTGCAGCCACGTCGGTCAGACGGATCGCATCGAGCAGCGAAGTCTTTCCGTGGTCGACGTGGCCCATGACGGTGACAACAGGGGAGCGCACGATCTCGGTCATGCCGGTCGTGTCTTCGAGGAAGCCCTCGATCGCCTCGTTCTCCATCTGCTCTTCGACGGAGATGATGGTTGCGTCCGCGCCAAACTGTCGCGCCACATCCTTCACCAGCTCGCCTTCAAGCGACTGGTTGACCGTAACGAAGACACCGCGCATCAGCAGCGTTGCGATCAGGTCCTTGCCGCGAATATCGAGCTTCTCTGCGAGGTCCTTCACGCTGATGCCTTCCGTCACCGTGATAGTGCGGGTGATCGGCAGTGGCTCATGAGGAATCTGTGCTCCACCAAAACGTGGCGGCGGAGCGAAGCCCTTCATCGGGCCTTCTTTGGTCTTCTCGTAGCGCTGGTTGCCTCCGCGACGCTGCGGAGGACGGCCAACGGGACGTCCGCCCGGAACCTCGCCCGCTGGCGGCAGCAAGCCACCGGCACCCGGCGCGCCGCCCGGTCGTGCTCCGAATCCTGGACGTGCACCAAATCCTGGACGTCCACCTGGTCCGCCTGGGCCACCGAATCCTGGTCGTCCACCTGGACCGCCTGGTCCACCCGCGCCGCCAGGGAAGGTGCGCGTTGGATGCATCGGACGCCGCGCGCCCGGAGGCAGCGGAGTACGCGAACCCGGAGCACCCGGTGCCTGCGGCCGCGGCCGCTCAAAGATAGGACGACCGCGCGGTGGCGCTCCCGGAGCGGGAGGCGGCGCAGAATATGTCGGACGCGGTCCCGTCTGCGGCATGATCACGCGACGCACTGGCGCCGCCGGTGCTGATGGCGCAGCCGCAACTGGAGCTTCCTCTGGAGCAGCAACAGGCGCTGGGCACGGATGCTTCGACAGGCGCGGGAGCCGCAGGGGCTGCCGAAGCTGCAGGAGCTGCAACCACCGGTGCTGCCGTCGGAGGAACCACTGGCTTCGGCGCGGCCACAACCGGAGGCGCAGCCACAACAGGCCGCTCTTGCGCAGGCGCAGCGGTCGCCGATGGTGCAGTTGCCGGAGGACGTGCAATCACGGGCCCGTTGGGACCTTGCTGGCAATTGCCGGTGCTGCCGCGGAGGAGCCACAATGTTTGCACCCTGACGCGGCAGCGGCACGATCTTCCGTGGTCCCTGCGGAGCCGGTGTGGTCTGTGCAGGCGCGCTCGCCTGAGCGGCGGCCACATTGGGCAGTGTCGCCGGCTTCGGCGCAGCCGGAGTGGCCACATGAGCAGCGGACGGTGGAACCACGACCGCCGGACGGGCTGCCACTGGAGGCGCTGCCTTCGCCGCTGCCTCAGCCTGCTTCCGCTCGAGAATCGCCTTCAGGGCATCGCCAGGCTTTGACACCTTCGACAGGTCAAACTTGGGCTTGTTGTCGGCCGTTTGTCTCGACGAGTTTGCACTGCGCGAGCCGCCAGTCAGATATGCCCGTACTTTATCCGCCTCATCGAATTCGATGGAGCTGGAGTGTGTCTTTTTCTCCGTGACGCCAACCGCGGTAAGAGCGTCCAGAATCGACTTGCTCTTTACTTCCAGTTCGCGTGCCAGATCGTTGATTCGAACTTTGCTCATCCGTCCCTTTTCGCTTCCCTAGCGCCCTTAGCTGCTCATATCGGCCTCTTCGAGGTAGGAATCGTTATAAGTATTATCCCTGAAACTGCAGGCATCCGCACCGTTGCGGATACCGTGCGCCGCGGCTAGCCACGGTCGCGTCCGTCGTCAATTCCTTCGTCTGAGACCTCTTGAGCCTCATCCACCAGCGTGTCAACCGTGTCGTTGTCCAACTCAATCTGCTCCTCGCGAGCATCCGCATCGCTGAAGGCATCCGAATCCGAATCGCGCTCCTCGGCCGCTTCAATGTCCTCGGTCGAAAGCCCGCCAACCTCCTGTGCGCGTCCGTTTCCAGCCTCGCCCGCAAGAATCTCCTCAGGTGTCTTTTCCATCGAGCTCTCCTCTCCGATCGCCTCGGCAGCATCGGCAACAGCCGCGGCTGCAGGACGTTCTTCGCCTTCTTCGTACTGACCGAAGTAGTGGCGAACGGCGACCGAGATCTTCTCGACCGTCTTCTCGCCAATGCCCGGAACCTCCTCAAGCTGCTCCGGAGTCATATCCGCCAGCGCCTCGACCGTCGTGATTCCGGCCGCGATCAGCTTCTCCAGAATCGCCTTCGCCAAGCTCCGTCACCTGCTCGATCGGCGTCGTAGGTCCGCCGCCCATCGCCGGTCATCTGCTGCTCGACCTCCTGGCGCTTCTCCTCTTCGCTCTTGATGTCGATCTTCCACTGCAGCAGCTTGGCGGCAAGGCGAACGTTCTGGCCCTTCTTGCCGATCGCCAGCGACAGCTGCGTGTCGTCGACGATCACCTCAAGCTGCTTCTCGCCCAGGTCCGTAATCGAAACGCGGCTTACCTTCGCAGGCTGCAACGCCTTCTCGGCAAACGTCGTGATCTCGTCCGAGAACTCGATGATGTCGATCTTCTCGCCGCGCAGCTCGCGGATGATGGACTGCACGCGCATACCCTTCATGCCGACGCACGCGCCTACCGGGTCAACGTCCTTGTCGCGGCTCTGCACCGCGATCTTGGTGCGCTCGCCCGCCTCGCGTGCAATGGCCTTGATGCTCACCGTGTTGTCGTAGATCTCCGGAACTTCGCTCTGGAACAGGTTCGACACCAGCACTGGTGAGGCGCGAGACACGATCACCTGCGGACCCTTCGCCGCACGATCCACACGCAGCAGTACCACGCGTACGCGCTCGCCCACGGCAAACTGCTCCAGACGGCTCTGCTCGCGCTTCGGCATCCTCGCCTCGGCCTTGCCCAGGTCGAAGATCACATCCATCGGCTCCAGCCGCTTCACCGTCGCGTTCAAAACCTCGCCGGCGCGGTGGTTGTACTCGTTGAATACGGTGTCGCGCTCGGCCTCGCGGACCTTCTGGAAGATCACCTGCTTCGCCATCTGCGCTGCGATGCGGCCCAGCGGAGTGGTGTCCTTGTAGAAGCGCAGCTCTCCGCCGATCTCCACCTCAGGAGCCAGCTCGCGGGCCTGCTCCAGCGTCAGCTGGTTGACTTCGTCTTCAACCTGCTCCGGGCCTTCGACGACAGTCTTGAACACATACGCGCGAATCTCGCCGGTATCGCGGTCCATCTCGGCGCGCATGTTCTCCTGCGTCTTGTAGTACTTCCTCGTCGCCAGCGCGATCGCGTCCTCGACGGCGCCCACAACGATGCCCGGCTCGATTCCCTTATCGCGGCTCAACATCTCAATCGACTGATACAAAGCACTTGCCATCGTTATTCGTCCTTCATTCCGGTGGAGATAAGCTCTCCGACCCGTTTAAAACTTGCTCTTTCCTGCTCTGATGCAACAGCCGGTTAGAACTCCGCCACCAGCTGCGCCTTCTCCACATTCGCCAGCGGAATCTCGACCACAGGGGCCGTAACCGCCTTCTTCGCCTTGCCCTTCTGCTTCACGGCTGAAAGGTCCAGCGTCAGCACGTTCCCTTCAAAACTCGTCAGCCGTCCCTGCCAGTGCCGGTTTTCGTTCACCGGCGTAAAGGTCTGCACCTTTACCAGGCTTCCCTTAAACCGCGTGTAGTCCTCCGGGCGGTACAGCTTCCTCTCCAACCCCGGGCTCGAAACCTCAAGCGTGTACTCCGCACCCGGAATCAGGTCTTCCACATCCAGCACCGTTCCAAAGTCCTGCGCGAACACGGCGCAGTCCTCGTGGGTTACGCCTGAGAGCATCTCAACTGGAACTCCCTTGGGCAGCGTCTGCTTCAGCGTCTTCGGCTGCTGCCTTCGCTGCCAGCTTGGCCCGTCTCCTCGGCGTTCTTCTCCAGAAAGATCCGCAACGTCCGAAACTTCGCGCCGCCCGAAAACTCCAGGTCCACCACATCCAGGTGGTGTGAGGCGGCAACACGCTCCGCCGTAGCCCGTATTGTGTCCAGATTCAGCGCCATAACCCTAGATCTTGCTGCCTGTGTCGCACCCCCGGCGCTGCTTCTCCGAAGGCCTTTTTCAGAGCAAATAAAAAGTGGGCTCTAGCCCACTCATCTCTTCCGTCCTTTACCGGTGCGTTCACGGCTTCTTGCGGACAACGGAAAAAACGCTGCAATCCGTATGATACATCCACTTCCGTGGCATTTCAAACTGCTCTGTGTGAACCTGAGGCTAAAAGCAAGTACTTTCCTCAGCCCAAGATATCCGGGAATCAAAAACCCCAAGCCAAACAATAGCCAGCAGAAGCCGCCGACTATGTTCCACGACAAAATCTCTGCGGTAATGAGGTCAGGCGTACCGACGTGGTGATCGCGAGGCCAGCGCCGAAAAACACGAACGACATCGAGGCAAACGCGATCCTTTGCGGCCAGCTCAATCGCTCTCCATTCTTCCACTACGCGCGATTGAAGCGGTCCGACTGCAGTCAACTATTACGTATTACGGATAAGATCCGGACTAGCCTCGGCCTTTCGTTAGATGCTGTTCTTTTAAAAATCCTGTCAAGTCCCAAAAGTTCCTAAGTCTATCAAAACAAGCGAAATATAATGTGCCGATTAATTACCGTCGATTCGTTAGAATAGTAATAGTAGAGAAGAGAAGCAGAGGGTTCAATAAGCTATCCTATTTAGAATCTGTAATTTGATACTTAACCTATTTGTTTCCAATATTTTGCCTTACTTAAAGCCCATAAGAGGCTGAAATAAAATAAGTTACAACAAAAGTATAGGGAGGGGGGTGCCCCTCCAGATCACGGGGCAGATGCTTACCACTGTGCCCATCATGTGGTCTCATACCAGGCAAGGTTGGCTTCGTCCGGTTGCTATACACTCTTTGATTGTCCGAGAGAACGTCAGAGTCTCCCTGCCGCGGCACGCGCGCGGGATCAGGATATGGAATGAACGGAATCTTAAGAAGATCAAGTCGCCAGCCGATATTAAAGGTCTGTCGATGGTGGAGTTGGAGCGTCTCGCAGAAGAGATTCGCGAGCGGCTTATTATCAGTGTCGCCAAAACCGGCGGACACATCGGCCCAAACCTCGGCGTCGTCGAACTCACTATCGCGATGCACTACGTCTTCGACACGCCAACCGACAGCTTCGTCTTCGACGTCAGCCATCAGGCGTACGTCCACAAGCTGCTCACCGGACGCGAGAAGCAGTTTCACACCATCCGCCAGCCCGGCGGACTCAACGGCTTCATGCTCCGCACCGAAAGTGAGCACGACAGCTACGGCGCCGGACACGCCGGAACCGCACTGAGCGCAGCGCTTGGAATGGCCGTCGCTCGCGATCTCGCCGGCGGAACCGAGAACATCGTCGCCCTCGCCGGCGACGCCGCCTTTACCAACGGAATCTCGTTCGAGGCGCTGAACAACATCGCCGCCCAGACGCGTCGCATGATCATCGTCCTCAACGACAACGACTGGTCAATCGACAAGAACGTCGGAGCCATCGCCGAGTACTTCCACAAGCTCACCGCGAACCCGACCTACTCAAACCTGCACGACAAGGCCGCAGGCCTGATCGAGCGATTCGGCGGCAAGGCCGCCCGTCACGTCGCCCGCAAGGCCGAGGAGGCAGCAAAGGGCCTCATCGGCCCCGGCATGCTCTTCGAGGAGTTCGGCCTCAGCTACTACGGCCCTATCGACGGCCACAACATGCCGCTGCTCATCGAGACCTTCCAGTTCCTCAAGCAGAAGAACAAGCCCGTCGTCCTGCACGCCATCACGCAAAAAGGCAAGGGCTTCCAGCCCGCGATGGAGAAGCAGAAGAAGTTTCACGGCCTCGGACCCTACGATCCCGAGTCTGGCGAGACCAAGTCAGCCGGCCAGAAGACCTACTCCGAGATCTTCGCCGAGAGCCTTACCAAGCTCGCCGATCAGAACGAAAAGGTCGTCGCGATCACTGCGGCAATGCCGAACGGAACCGCGCTCGATCTCTATCGCCCGCATCATCCGACGCGCTACTTCGACGTAGGCATCGCCGAAGAGCACGCCGTTATCTTCGCCGCCGGAATGGCGACGAAAGGCTACAAGCCCTTCTGCGCGATCTACTCTACCTTCCTGCAGCGCGCCTTCGATCCGGTCGTGCACGACGTCTGCCTGCAGAACCTTCCCGTCGTCTTCTGTATGGACCGCGGTGGACTGAGCGGCGACGACGGCCCGACGCATCATGGCCTCTTCGACATCAGCTACCTGCGCAGCGTGCCGAACCTCATCCACATGGTCCCGAAGGACGAGGACGAGCTGCAGGACATGATGTACACCGCGATGCTGCACGAAGGCCCATCGGCCATCCGCTATCCACGCGGAACCGGACCTGGAGTTGCGGTGAAAACCCAGCCAGTTGCGCTTGAGATAGGCAAGGCTGAGGTGATCACGAATCCCCGCACGCGCTGATGTTGCGGTCCTCGGTCTCGGCGCCATGCTTCCGGAGGCCCTTCGCCTCAGTGAGATGCTCGAGCGCGAAGGCTTCCACGCCGCCGTGATCAATCCACGTTTCACCAAGCCGGTCGACCGCGAGTGCCTGGCGGACTTCGGCTCACGCGCAGGCCTGATCATCACGCTTGAAGACCACGTGCTCGCCGGAGGCTTTGGTTCGGCTGTGATGGAGACCCTGAACGAGCTGGACCTCAACGTTCCCGTAGTTCGCATTGGCTGGCCTGATGAGTTCATCGAGCACGGCAAGGTCGAGGCCCTGCGCGCGAAGTACGGACTTACCGCCGAAGCTGCTCTTGAGAAGGCGAGACCACATCTCAACCGCCTGATGGAGCAGGTCCTGGCAAAGCACTCTTAGATTGAGATAAAAAGAGCAGGACGTCTTCGTCCTGCTCTTTTTATGTCTGCTTCACGATTTATTGCTTCACATACACAGCGGTACTCTTCTCCGACTCTTTGCCCGGAGTCCACGAGACCTCAGTAAAAGACTTCTTATCAGCTGCCATGGTTTGAACACCGATCGCATCGGGCTTTCCGTTGATTTTTTCGGTATACGTCATCTTGATGGGCGAGTCTTGCTTCCACGAGAGCGTCAGCCCGGAGGGAATCGTAGGCCCACTGAGTGGGCGGTCAGTGCCGTCAGCTTTGCCTTCAAACGAGGCTTTGTAGCTGGGAATCGTCCATTTATATACGCTCGGAGATGTCTCAGAGATGACATAGCTGTCGGGTGCCGAGATATCGACTTTGGTTGAGCGCCACTTGCCCTCCAGACCCTTGGTTCCCGTCACGCGCGTGTACACGGCTGAGTCGTGGAATGAAGTTCCGTCAGGTTTTGTGCCAGTGATCGTCATGGTCATCGCCTTGTCATTGTCGGAGAGGACGCGGTGGTTCTTGGAGAGAACCTTTCCGTTCATCGTAGTTGTGCTGTCCCATGCTCCGGGACCGGCGGCGGTCCAGACGACGGTACGATCATACGGAGTCTTGTACTCCTTGCCGTCGATGCCGAAGTCGTACGAAGTGGTGCTGCCGTCGGAATAATGCATCATCCCCTTCGGAGTCTTTGAGTAGGTGAAGGTGTCGCCGGTGAAGTGGCTCTTGGCCGGGTCGAGCTTCCAGGTTCCTACCCAGGGATTCTCCGCAGCCACAGCGAAACCCGTCGTTGCGCAGAGGAAGGCAGCACAAAGCAAACGTCTTTTCATCGCGTTCTCCTATCAAATCTGATTTGTAAGACCGGGAATATAAGAACGCCGGAATTAGACCACGGCTTTGTGTTGCCGAAAAGGGAATTCGGCAGGAATCACTCCGGCTGCTCGACTAACGGGCAGCACGGGAAGAAAGATCACCTTGGCGGACGGAAGGTTTACCTGACTTTATTGAACCGGTTGTAAAACCATATGACCCGGAGGGGGCGTTGACATTTGGCGCGTGTCCCCGTCAACTGAGAATCACGATGGAGAGCGACTTCACCACGGGCCAGGATTGGATCCAGCTTCAGGCGGAGGAGGAAAGCGTGGACGCGCAGCACCGGCATCGCGATCGCGGATTGCTTGCGATCGGCCTGTTCAAGCTCGGCAAGGCGATCCTCTTCTTCGCGCTTGGCGTCGGCGCAATCCATCTTCTCCATAAGGATCTCGGTGATGAGATTGTGCGCCTGGCGAAGGAACTGAAGTTCGACCCCGAAAGCAAGATCGTTGCTCTTGTGCTGGATAAGGTCGATCTGATCGACGACCATCGCCTCCGATTGATCAGCTTCGGAACCTTCGCGTACTCGGCGCTGGCTCTCACTGAAGGAATCGGTCTGATGCTGGAAAAGGTCTGGGCCGAATACCTGACGCTGATCCTGACGATGTCGTTCCTGCCCTGGGAGCTGTACGAACTGGCTCGTCACCCCAACTGGTATCGCCTGAGCCTTCTATTGATCAACCTGGTTGTGCTCTGGTATCTGGTGTGGCTTCTGCGAAAGAAGAAGACCGCGGGAAGTCAGCAGATATTAGAGAACGCGCGGCAATAAGCCTGTTAAAGAAATACAGAAAAACTCAATTGCGCGTCGCCGAGCTTCATATCTTCGCTTTTACTTCGCCTACCAGAGTCGATTCCGCTGCGCAAGTGACTGAGTTGGCATGAACCAACTGTGACAACACAAGATGTAGTAGGTTATCTTCCTCAATTCCCCAACTTGCTGGTTTATCCACAGCCCATTGTGGGAATGACACCTAAGTATCACAATTTACCGCTTTACACCGTCATCTGTGTGGGTGACTATGTGGACGGAAGTGGTCAAAAGTGGAGTAAAGAGGACTATCTCAAGCAAGATTTGAGAAGAGTCTACCCCTCTAAAGCTTCTTCCTGTGAATCGAGTAGGAACAGGTATCGAGGTTGTCATGTTTCGGGGAAATCACCCAACGCGCGTAGACGAAAAGGGCCGGCTGAAGCTTCCGGCTGAGTTCAAGCGCCGGGTCGATGAACTGTACGGGCCTCAGTTCTACATCACCAGCAAGGACGGGAAGCGGGCTGAGATTTATCCGCTGAAGGAGTGGGAAAAGATCGAGGAGAAACTGGCCGCGATCCCCTCCATGAACCCGGCGAAGAAGAAGTTTCTGGACGTAACGAACTATTACGGCCAGATGGCAGAGATGGACGCGCAGGGACGGCTGCTGATGCCACAACTGCTGCGGGAGTCGGCGAAGGTGGCGGGGGATGTGGTTGTTCTGGGAGTTCCAGACATTTCTCGAGGTCGTGAACCACGATTCGTTCAAGGCGGAGCTTGACGCTCAGCCGATGAGCGAGGCCGACCAGATGGCGTTGTCGGAGTTCGGATTGTAGGTAGCAGGCCCCCAGGGGCAGCACAGAGGGCGGGAAGAGATGAGCAAACCGCAGCATGTGCCGGTTCTTTTAGATGAAGTAATGGAGTACCTGAATGTGCGGCCAGGCGGAGTGGTGGCTGATGCCACGCTCGGACTCGCTGGGCACTCCTCGGAGATTGCGAGGAGGCTCGGGCCGAAGGGAACACTGATCGCGTTTGATCGCGACCCTGAGGCGATGGAGCTGGCAACGGCGAGGCTCGATGAGCTTCGTGAGGAGCTAGGCTCGGAGATGCCGACGGTGAAGTTGGTGCCGAAGGCGTTTTCCGAGGCAGCGAACGAGATCGAGCCGGGAAGCCTGGACGGTCTGCTTGCAGATATAGGAGTCAGCAGTCTGCAGCTGGACGAGGCGCACAGAGGATTCAGTTTTCGGTCGGATGGACCCCTTGATATGCGGATGGATACTCGCACGGGGGAGACGGCCGAGCAAGTGGTAAATCAGGAAGACGAAAACGAACTCGCCGACCTGATTTACGAATTCGGAGAGGAAAGGAGGTCGCGGAGAATCGCCAGAGCCATTGTGAGGGCCCGGCCGATTACAACGACGGCGGAATTAGCCAGAGTGGTATCGGCCGCGGCCCCATCAATGAAAGGCGACAAGATTCATCCGGCGACCAGGACCTTTCAAGCGCTTCGAATTCGAGTGAATGACGAGTTGGGAGAGATCAGGACGCTGCTTGAGAGCGCGCCATCTCTGCTGAAACCGGGAGGAAGGCTGGTAGTGATCAGCTTCCACTCGCTGGAGGACCGGATTGTGAAGGATGCATTCCGGGAGGCAGGGCGCAACAAGGTGTTTGAGGTTTTGACGAAGAAGCCGGTGATAGCCGGCGAAGAAGAAGAGAGACGGAACCCGCGGTCGAGAAGCGCAAAGATGCGGGCGGCAATGAAGGTTTGATTTGCAGTACTTGGTTCTGAATGGTTTGAGGTCATGGAGACAAGTGATCGGACCGGGGTTGTCCTACCGTGCTTTCAGGCGAAAGACAACCAGTAATACAAAGTCCCTTCCTTCTATAGCAACCCCGGTCCGGTTTCGTTTAGAGGAGATAGCAAAGAAGACGAGAAGAGTGAGAGGTGCGCGATGGCAACGTCGGCGATGGCAGGACAACAGATCGGGATGATGGGAGCGGCGGCGAAGCCGCAGCGGCGCACGGAGTCGCTGGCGGAGCGTAACAGCGCATTGTTTGAGGCGCAGCGCAAGGCACGCCGCGGACCGACGCCTGAGGTCTTCTTCGCCAAGCACATCGACAACACTCGGCTGGTGAAGGCTGACGACCCGGAGCGCCGTCGCGAGATGCGTCAGTTCGCGGTCGTGATGAGCATGCTCTTCGTTCTGGTGATGGTCTACGTCTGGCAGCACTTTCTCGCGATCGAGATCGGCTACAGGTCGAGGCGCAGAAGCAGCAGGTGGAGCAGTTGCGCGAAGAGAATCGCCAGCTTCGTCTTGAGCGAGGCTCAGCTGACCGACCCGGAGAGGATCGACAAGATTGCGAAGCAGCTTGGCCTCGACGCGCCGCAGCCGGGCCAGGTTGTGCGTCCGGATGGAATTGAGTCGCACACGAACGGTCCTGTGTTGGCTGAGGCAAATGCTCCGGCGCTTGTGGCGCGGTAGCTCGATGGATAAGCAAGCATAAGTCAGCAAGTCAAAGAAGACAGGATTGAGATGAACAAGGCGCCACGGCAGACGTTAACCGCTCCGATCAGGAGAATCCGGTTCGTCTACGTGGCGCTCTTTTTCTGCTTCTGGACTGCAGCGATTGGCCTGCGGCTCGTGTGGCTGCAGGTTGTTCGGCATGGCGATTTTGTTGAGCGCGCGGCCCGGCAGCAGCAGAGAACATTCGAAGTAGCTCCGCGCCGCGGCGTGCTTATATGACCGCAACCTGAAAGAACTGGCGATGACGGTGCTGGTCGACAGCGTCTATGCGGTACCGAGCGAGCTGGGCGAGAACCGGGCATCGACGGCTGAGATTCTGGCGAAGATCGTTCACGCGAATGCAGCGCGACAACTTTACGTCGCAGCAGCAGATGCTGGCGCGCTTCAACGCTTCGCGGAACTTCGCCTGGGTAGCGCGCCGCGTGGACGCAGAGACCGCGACACGGGTACGCGAGCTGAATCTGAAGGGCGTCTACTTCCAGAAAGAGTTCAAGCGGTTCTATCCGAATAACGATCTTGCGGCGCAGGTGCTCGGTTATGTAGGCACGGACGATACGGGTCTCGGCGGCCTCGAGCGGCAGTTTGACGACGATATGCACGGCACTCCCGGTCATGTACTGACTGCGCTTGATGCCAAGCGACACGTGCTGGGCAGCGAAGAGAGCCAGCCGATGCCGGGCGAGAACCTCGTGCTCTCGATCGACGCCAACATTCAATACATCGCGGAGCGCGCTCTCGATGCGCAGATGGAAAAGATGAAGGCGGCGCACGGCACGGTCGTCGTGCAGGATCCGCATACTGGGCAGATTCTTGCGCTGGCGATCTCTCCGCGCTTCAATCCGAACGATCAGCGGCACATGGATGCGAGCGTGCTCAAGAACCTCGCGGTAAGCGATGTGTATGAGCCGGGATCGACCTTCAAGCTGGTGACCTATGCGGCGGCGCTGGACGCGGCCGGTGTGAAGCCGACAGACATCGTCGATTGCCAGGGCGGTGCAATGACGATGTATGGACGAACGCTGCACGACGATAGATCCGACCACTTCGGACGTCGTCACGGTGCAGTATGCGCTGGAGCATTCGAGCGACGTCGGCGCGGCGAAGATGGCGCTGAAGCTTGGCAATCAGAAGTTCTACGACTACATGCGGGCCTTCGGCTTCGGCGACCGTTCGGGCATTGAGCTTCCCAGCGAGACGCGCGGCCTGCTGCGCAATCCTCACAAGTGGGACGCGACCAGCATTCTGTCGCTTGCCATCGGGCAGGAGATTGGTGTGACGCCGGTACAGCTCGTGACGATGGTGAGCACGATCGCCAACGGCGGCGTCTACATGCCACCGCACGTTCTGCTTCAGTCCGACCGATCAGATGAAAGGCGATCCGCGGCTGAAGCCCGTCGCCTTCCGTCCTGCGAATCAGCTTCCGACGCAGCTTCCTGATGGAGCGCATCGCGTCATCACCGAGATGACTTCGGCGAAGATGCGCAGCATGATGCAGGGCATCGTGACGGAGGGAACGGGCAAGCGAGCAGCGCTCAATGGATATAGTGCAGCAGGCAAGACCGGAACCGCGCAGAAGATCGATCCAGTAACGCACACTTATTCGCACACCAAGCTGGTCGCCAGCTTTGCGGGCTTTGCTCCCGTCAGCAATCCAGCGATCTCGGTCGCCGTCGTCATCGACACGCCCACGGTGGGTACGCGCTACGGCGCTGAGACCAGCGCTCCGGTCTTTGCCGAGGTCGCGCAGCAGGTGCTTGAGTACCTTGGCGTACCGCACGATCAGCCTTTGAAGACAAAGGAGGAGCAGATGCAGCTCGCCAAGAACGTTGATGGTCGATGACTCGCTAAGCGATAACGGTGCGGATCTGAACCAGATGTTTGCCGACATCAACAATCTTCCGGCTGATGATCCATTGCGCGCGCCAGCCGCCGTTGGACCGGTATCTTGACGAGAAACCTCGTTACGGCCAACAAGGCCGCCCCACAGTCCTCGAACGCGAAGACAACAGACAGTACATCACACGTGCTGGATATGCTTCCTGCAAAGATGGTCGCGGCATTCCATTCGAACGGAGATTCGCAGTCCAAGGGAGCAGACCACCTCAGCGGTACTGGCGAAGCCTAGGGTCGTCCCGGCGGTTCAGACACGTAGCGACGGTGGCGTCGTCGTGGATGCGAGCTCGGCGAGTAGCAGTGCCGTCCTTCCTGAGGTTCTTCGCTGCGCACTGTCAGTGGAAAAGGCGGATGTCGCTGGGCCTGCGTGTTCAGCCGATAGGCAGCGGTTTGGCAAAGGATCAGGCGCCTGCGGCCGGCACGATGGTTCCTGCAGGAACTGAAGTCGTGGTCCGGTTCGCGCGATAGTTCGGAGCAATTTCCGCAGCATAGAATCGAAAATATGAATTGGAACGATGTGCTGCGTGAAGTGACGACGCTGGAGTGTGCCGAGGCTCCAGTGGCGGTCGCAGGCGTGCAGTACGACTCGCGGCGTGTGCGGCCAGGCGATCTGTTCGTTGCGATGCGCGGCGGGAGTGCTGACGGGAATAGGTACATCGATGCTGCGTATTGCAGCAGGGTGCTTCGGCGGTTATTACTGACTCGCGCGAGGTGTTCGACAAACTGCGTCGTGATCATGCCGAACATCGGCGCGGCGCTCGTGGAGCATGGACGCCGCGCACTGGCGGAAGCAAGTGCGGCGATCTTCGAGCATCCGCAACAGCATCTGGCGCTCAGCGCGGTGACCGGGACGAACGGAAAGACAACGACGGCGTTTCTGCTGGAAGCGATGCTCCGTAGCGTGGGCCGAAAGTGCGTCCTGATCGGAACGATCGAGACCCATGTCGCCGGCGAGGTGCGCGAGTCTCCACATACGACGCCGGAGTCGCGCGATGTCCTGGAGCTGTTCGCCGATGGGGTTGAGGCAGGCGCGACCGAGGCAGTGATGGAGATGTCGAGCCATGCGCTCGAGCAGGAACGCGTGTGGGGGCTTCCGGTGGATGTTGCCATCTTCACCAATCTGACGCAGGACCATCTCGATTATCACGGCACGATGGAACGATACTTTGCGGCGAAGGCGCGCCTGTTCGAAGGCGTCGGCGCTCCTCCTCCGCGCGTTGCGGTCGTGAACGTAGACGATGCTTATGGCGCAAGGCTCGCATGCTGCGATCGAGCGATCCCAGGTGATCCGCTATGGAATGGATGCCAGCGGCAGACTTCCGCGCCGACGACGTGAAGATGCGTGCCGGTGAGACGCGGTTTCGTATGACGACCCCAGCGGGTACTGTAGAGATTCGGTCTCCGCTGACCGGGAGGGTGAATGTGTATAACCTGCTTGCGGCGAGCGCGGCGGCATGGGCGCGTGGGTCTGACGCTGGACGAGATTGTTCGCGCGGCTGATGCCGGCGCGCAGGTCCCGGGACGCTTTGAGGTTGTGCCTTCGACAAACGGCGTGACCGTCGTCGTGGACTACGCGCATACCGACGATGCTTTGCGAAATCTGATAGCGTCTCGCGCGTGAACTTGTACAAGAGAACGGCGGCCGCGTGATTACGCTATTTGGCTGCGGGGGTGATCGTGACCGCACAAAGCGTCCGCGAATGGGACGCGCCGCGGGCGAGGGAAGCGATCTTGTCGTGCTGACGAGTGATAATCCGCGAAGTGAAGACCCGGGCGCGATTATTGCGGAGGCCTTGCCCGGTGTGAAGGAGACGGGGGCGCAATGCATTGTTGAAGAGGATCGTGCAATGGCGATTGGGCTTGCGATTCGAGCGCGCGCAAGCGGGAGATATTGTGCTGATTGCAGGCAAAGGACATGAGAAGGTGCAGGTGTTGAAGAGTGGCGCGGTGCCCTTTGATGATGTTGCGGTGGCGGCCAGTGTGTTGAAGGAGATGGGATGAAGCTGACGTTAGGCCAGATGGCCGACTGGATTCATGCGGAAGGAGATTTCAATACCTCCGCCGAGGCGCTGGGGTATTCGATCGACTCGCGCACAATTGGCGCGGGCGATCTGTTCTTCGCGGTAAAAGGCGAACGGCTGGATGGACACGACTATGTTGCAGCGGCCTTGAGGGACGGCGCTGTAGCGGCGGTCGTCAGCAACAGCTGGTTGGTTCCCCCAGATGTGGATGGGACAAAGTTGCTGCGCGTGGCAGATTGCGAAGACTGCGTCCTCAGCGCGTTGCAGCGGCTGGCCCATGCAGTGCGGCGTCAATGGGGCGGTCGGGTGATCGGAGTAACCGGCTCAGCAGGCAAGACGACCACCAAAGAGGCTGTCGCGCAGGTGCTCAGTGCGAAGTTTCGGGTGTTGAAGTCTGCGGGTAACTTGAACAATGCCTTTGGTGTTCCGCTTCAATTGTTGAGGCTCGAACCCGAGCACGAAGTCGCAGTGATCGAGATGGGAATGAACCACGCAGGCGAGATCGCTGCTCTGGCGCGGATCGCAGAGCCTGACTGGGCTGTCGTCTCAAACGTCGCGCCGGTCCACATAGAGTTCTTCCCTGACGGTCTGGCCGGGATCGCCAGAGCGAAATACGAACTGGTCGAGGCTCTGCCAGCCAACGGCATGGCTGTGCTGAACTTCGATGATGCATATGTAAAGGAGTTTGGGCGCGGCATGGGTGACCGCGCTGTCTTCTACGGCACAGAGGCGGGAGCCAGGTTCGGGCACGAGAGAATTGAGGAAGCTGGGCTTGATGGCATGCGGTTCGATGTCGTCGTCGGCGACAGAACGGGAGGCGGTGCAGTTGAATCTGCTTGGCCGCCACAACGTTTTGAATGCGTTGGCGGCGATTGCAGTGGGTCTTAGCGAGTGGCATGAGCCTGAAGACGTGTGCGGATGCACTACGCGGGCTTGAGCCGGGAGACAAGCGTGGCGAGATTCTCAAGTGGCATGGTGCGACGCTGATCAACGATTGTTACAACTCCAACCCCCGAGCGCTGGATGCGATGGTGGATGCGTTGATGGCGATGCCGGCAGGGCGCCATATCGTGATTGCGGGCGAGATGCTGGAGCTTGGACCGGCGAGCCACAGCGCTGCACGCTGCGTGCGGTCGACGAATGGCGGAACGAGGTGTTTCAGCGGTGGTAGGGGTACGCGGCGCTGCTGCGGCCCTGGTCGACGCTGCGCAGACGGAGGGCATCGAAGCGCTTTTTGTAGCGACTCCCGAGGAGGCCGGCAAGTGGATGGCGGCCAATCTTCGGGCAGGTGACGTTGTGTTGTTGAAGGCATCGCGTGGCGTACGACTGGAACAGGCCTTGAAGGCACTCGGTGACTAAGCTGACGGAATGGAGTTTGGTTCGTGGTTGAAAATGCTGCCGGGCCGACTCGCCGAGCCTGTTAATATACGTCTAACCTGCGGCGTGCTTAGCTGATGGCTGCTGCCTTTACCCCCGGACTCTACCGAAGGCGGAACTGTTTTGCTCTATTGGCTGCTGTATCAAAAGCTGTTTCCCTACTTTCGCCTGTTTCGTATCTTTCGCTACCTCACGTTTCGCACGGTCTTTGCGAGCCTGACGGCGCTGCTGATCGGTTTGCTGATCGGCCCATATGTCATTGAGCGGCTGCGGGAGTTTCAGATCGGCCAGTACATCCGCGAGGAGGGACCGCAGTCGCATCAGAAGAAGAGCGGTACGCCGACGATGGGCGGCGTGCTGATCTGCATCTCCATCCTGGTGCCGACGCTGCTGTGGTCCGATCTGTCGAATCCATATGTATGGCTGGTGATGCTGTCGACGCTTGCCTTCGGGGCAATCGGTTTTGCCGACGACTACATCAAAGTAGTGCATCGCCGGAACCTCGGCCTCACCGCGCGTGCGAAGCTCGGCTTGCAGTTGCTGGCAAGCGCGGGAGTGGCGATTGCCCTCCTCCGAATGGAAGTACACGGCGGCTACTCTACAAAGCTGATGTTCCCGTTCCTCAAGCGCTTCCGTCCCGACCTGGTGTGGGAGTGGCTGGGGCAGATTCCGCATCTGCACTGGCTGGCGTTTCTGCCGTTCATCATCTTTGTGATGCTGGTGATCGCGGGTGCCAGCAACGCGGTCAACCTTACCGACGGTCTCGACGGCCTGGCGATCGGATGCACGATCATCGCAGCGGGCGCGCTAACCGTGCTGACCTACGTCAGCGGTCACGTCGTCTTCTCCGATTATCTGGAGCTGCAGCGTATGCCGATGGTCAGCGAGTTGACCGTCTTCTGCGGAGCGATGGTTGGCGCGAGCATCGGTTTTCTCTGGTACAACGCGCATCCGGCGGAGATCTTTATGGGCGACGTCGGCAGCCTTGCGCTCGGAGGCGCGATCGGTACGGTTGCTGTTGTCATTAAGCAGGAGCTTTTGCTGCCGTTTATTGGTGGTGTCTTCATCCTGGAGGCACTTAGCGTGATGCTTCAGGTGGGAAGCTACAAGCTGCGCAACGGGAAGAGAATCTTCAAGATGGCTCCGCTACATCATCACTTCGAGCTATTAGGCTGGTCCGAGTCGAAGGTGATTGCGCGGTTCTGGATTCTGGCACTGATCTTTGCGCTGCTGGCGCTGACGACGTTGAAGCTGCGGTAGTGGCTGTGGTCTGATTGGAAACTGTTATGGAACTAAAGAATAAGCGGGTCTTGGTCGTCGGGTTGGGAAAGTCGGGTATCTCGGCTGCGATGTTTCTGCGTCGGCAGGGCGCGCGAGTGACGGTAAGCGACGCACGCAGTGCGGTGGCGTTGGCGAAGGAGATTCCAACGCTGCTCGATGCGGGCATCATGGTCGAGAGCGGCGGGCACGGACTGCTGACGTTTCGCCGTCAGGATCTGATCGTCGTTTCACCTGGCGTGCCGATGGATACACCTGAGGTGAAGCAGGTTATTGGTTATGGAATGCCCGTGATCGGCGAACTAGAGCTGGCGAGCCGCTTCTTAAAGGGCCGTGTTGTCGCGATTACTGGTTCGAACGGCAAAACGACCACGACGACGTTGCTGGGAAAGATCCTGAAGGAAGCCGGACTCCCGACGCTGGTTGGAGGAAACATCGGTTTGCCTGTGATCGATCTTGTCCCTGAGAGCACGGACCAGAGCGTGAGCGTTCTGGAGGTCTCGAGCTTTCAACTGGAGACGATTGAGCACTTTCGCCCGTGGATCGCTGTGGTGTTGAATATTACGCCGGATCACCTCGATCGGCATGGCAGTTTCGAGAACTACGCGGCGATGAAGGCGCGGATTACAGAGAACCAAACAACGGAAGATTTTCTGGTTCTGAACGCTGAGGACAAACCGACGCAGATGGTGGCGGCAAAGACGAAGGCGCAGATCTTCTGGTTCAGCCCGCGACGTCCAATCAAGCAGGGCGCGTTCGTTCATGGCGAGAGCATCGTCTTTGTGCTGAGTGAGGGTGCTAAGGCCGAACCGATTATGCCGGTTGCTGAGATTCCGCTGAAGGGCGCGCATAACGTTGAGAATGTGCTGGCTGCGGTCTGTGCGGCACGGCTTGCAGGTGCTTCTGCTGAGAAGATTCGCGCTTCGGTGCGGAGCTTCAAGGCGGTCGAGCATCGGCTGGAGTTTGTCCGGACGGTTCAGGGGGTGGAGTACTTCAATGACTCCAAGGCGACGAACGTCGATGCTGCGATGAAGGCTGTCGTCGTCGTTTCCGAGCGGGATTCATCTCATCCTCGGTGGCAAGGATAAGGACTCGGATTACACAACGCTGAGTCCGCTGCTGCGCGAACGGGTGAAGGCTGTTTATACGATTGGTTCAGCCGCGGAAAAGATTGAGCGCGAGCTTCACGGAGTCGTGAAGATGGTGGGAGCGGGAACGATCGATGTAGCTGTACACGAAGCCAGTAAGGCGGCGGTTCCCGGCGATGTTGTGCTGCTGGCTCCGGCCTGCTCGAGCTTCGATCAGTTTGAGAACTACGAGCATCGTGGACGGACCTTCCGGCAGATAGTGAATGAGCTGAGCTAGCAGCGGGAAGCGGATGAGATGGCGAAGAGGGTAGGAGTCGACAAGTGGCTCTTCGGGGTGGTGCTGTTGCTGGTGCTGTTTGGGCTGGTGATGGTCTTTTCGGCGTCGGCGGTTGTGGCTAAAGCGCAATATGGAACTCCTTATCAGTTCATGATCAGACAGGCTGGCTGGGCCGTGATGGGCATGGTTGCGCTGGTGCTGCTGATGAAGGTGGACTATCGCCACTACAACGACCGTAAGGTTGTGTATTCCGCGGTTGCGATCACGATGCTGTTGCTGGTTGGCGTCTTCGCCATGCGCGACTCGCATAATACGCATCGCTGGTTCCGTTTTGGATTCATGAGTTTTCAGCCTTCCGAGCTGGCAAAGCCGACGCTGGTGCTTTTCCTTGCTTACTTTTTGCAGACGCGTATTCACAAGATGGATGACTGGCGAGGAACGGTGCTGAAGGCTGCGCTTCCTCCGCTAATCTTTGTCGGCCTGATCCTGATGGAACCGGATCTTGGGACCGCGTTGGTGTGTGCGGCGGTCACAGCGACTGATGCTTTATCTCGCGGGGATGCAGGTGAAGTATCTCGTGATGGGGCTGGTAACCGCGATGCCGGTGCTCTGTTACATGCTCTTCCGCGTGCCGTGGCGCCGGGCGCGCATGCTGGCGTTTATCAATCCTGAGGCTGATCCTCGTGGAACGGGCTTTCATATTCTGCAGTCGCTGATCGCGGTTGGAACTGGCGGTCTGCGCGGACTTGGGTTGATGGAGGGACGGCAGAAGCTGTTCTATCTTCCGGAGCCGCATACGGATTTTATCTTCGCGAATGTGTGTGAGGAGCTTGGGCTGATCGGGGCGATCTGTTGGTGGTGGCTCTGTTTGTTGCTCTTGGATATCGCGGGCTGCGGGCGGCTTATCTTTCGACCGATCCGTTTGCGCGCTTTCTTGCGTTTGGCATTACTTCGACCGTGCTGATCCAGGCGTTCTTCAATATGAGCGTCGTGGTTGCGTTGCTGCCGACGAAGGGTATTACGCTGCCGTTTATCTCTTTTGGAGGAACGTCGTTGTTTGTGATGCTGGCGAGTATGGGTGTTCTGCTGAATGTGACTCGCGAGATCGATTGAGGTGCCGGCAAGATCTAAGAGTCCTGATTGCTGGCGGCGGAACGGGCGGTCACGTTGTTCCGGCGCTGGCGATTGCTCGTGAGCTTCGTGACGCTCACGCGGCTGAGGTGCGGTTTGTTGGAACGGCTCGTGGGCTTGAAACGCGCCTTGTTCCTGAGGCCGGTTTTCAGTTGGAACTGATCAAGGTTGGTCAGCTTAAGAATGTGAGTCTTGTTACTCGTTTGAGGACTCTGTTCGATCTTCCGTTGGGCGTTCTGCGATGCGTCGAGTTGCTGCGGAGCTTTCGTCCACAGGTTGTGATTGGTGTTGGCGGCTATGCTTCAGGTCCGGCAATGATGGCGGCGATTCTGCTGCGGGTTCCTACGCTGGCGTTTGAGCCGAATGCTGTTCCTGGACTGGCGAACCGGCTTGTGGGGAGGTTCGTGAGCGCTGCGGCGGTGAACCTGGCGGAGACGACGAGATACTTCCGCAATGCGACGGTGACGGGAACGCCGGTGCGGCCGGAGTTCTTTGCGATTGACTCCGAAGCCGGTTGCACCCTCTCGGCGACTGCTGGTATTTGGTGCGAGCCAGGGGGCACGGGTGCTGAATGAGACGATGCCGAAGATCATGGAGCGTCTGCTTGGTTACTCTGCCGGAGCTGACGGTGGTCCACCAGACGGGTGCCCGGCATATTGAGACGACGATTGCTGCCTATGAACGGCTTGGCCTTCAGACGGAGCGGCTGCGGGTGACGCCTTACCTCGACGATATGGCGTCGCAGTTCGCTGAGGCTGATCTGATTCTTTGTCGCAGCGGTGCAAGTTCCGTCGCCGAGGTGGCGGCTGCGGGACGGGCGGCGGTTCTGATTCCGTTTCCTCAGGCGGCAGATGATCATCAGCGGAAGAATGCTGAGGCGTTTGTTGCGGCCGGGGCTGCGGAGCTGATTGTGGAGAGCCAGTTGACGGATGAACTGCTGCTCTCGACCCTGCGGGTGCTGCTGGGCGATGACGTTCGTCGCGCCGACATGGGGAGGAAGGCGCGAGAGCTGGCTCATCCACAGGCGGTCCGGGAGATCGCTGCTCTCGCCGTCTCAGTCGCCCACTGAGGAGCGGTGAGGGGTTAGAACGGCACTAATGAGCGGTCGATTCCATGCCGTCGCCCACTCGAGCCACACCAGGGAGCGTCACCGGCAGTCTTCCTTTAAATGGAATTTCTCCTAAAAGTGCTCGCACCGTTGCTCGCTCCGAGGTAGACACGGAACTAAACGCGCACACGTATGTCCGAATCTTGGGGTAGTCAAGAATGGGATACGGACTGCCCATCGCAAGGACTGCAGTGCGATCTGCGGCGGCATCGAGGATACCTTGCAAGACTTCTGCGCCGGTCTTTGTATCCAGGCTTGTCTGTGATCCCACCTGACCAGGCTGCGGAACTGAATAAATTGCAGCTATCACACGTGTGAACCGAGGGAGCATCGCTGTAATGGCATCTGCCTCCAGAGGAGCACTGCGTCGATCGACGTAGATTACGGTCGCGCCCGGCATCTTTGCCCTGAGCTGCTGCTCGAGCGCTCGACCGTCGTCACCGTGCGGGTCGCTGACAAAGAGCACGATCAGCGTCGACTTACCATCATCCGGCGCGAGAGGCAGCATATGGTTGTCATCGCGGACCAGCGTAATTGCGTGCTCGGCCACCTCCTGAGCCAAGGCGTAGCTCTCAGGCTTCCCAAATTCCTGCGCCACCGTATCCGGGTTAACGAACTTTGGTGGGGCGGAACTCAATCCCGCCTTCGCCTTCGCGATCAGAATTCGTCGAACACTTGCATCAATCTGCTTGCGCGAAATCTCGCCGGACTTTACTGCCTGCAATAGACCGTTATATGTGCCGTCAAGATCTGAAGGAAGTTCCAGGAAGTCTTGTCCCGCTTTCACCGTATCCACTGCCGCACGGCCGGCAGGATTGCCATTGTTTGGCGGATACAATTTCGTCAGTCCGTGCATCTCCAATGCATCGGACACAATCACGCCCTTGAAGCCCAACTGGTCACGCAACAGGCCTGTGACAACCTTTTCGGAGGTGGTCGCGATCTTGTTCGGATCGGGTTCAATCGCCGGGAAAGCCACGTGTGCAATCATCACGGCGTCCGATCCGGCGGCGATTCCGGCCTTGAAGGGAGGCAGCTCAACAGCGTTGAGCCGATCCATCGGCGCGTTGACACGCGAGAGCTGCAAGTGCGAATCGGTATCTGTGTCGCCGTGTCCAGGGAAGTGTTTTAGCGTCGTCAACATTCCCCCGGCATGAGAGCCTTTGATGTAGGCAGTTACCATGGCCGAAACCTCAGCCGGATCTTCGCCGAAGGAGCGCGTGTTGATTACCGGGTTCTTCGGGTTGATCTGCACGTCCGCGACTGGATAGAAGTTCCATGTGACTCCAATCGACCGCGATTCCTCAGCGATGACTTTCCCAAACTTCTCCGCATACTCAGGATTATGAGTAGCGCCGAACGCCATTGCGTGTGGAAAGTACTCCATCGCGCTGAGACGCATGGATGGACCGCGTTCGAAATCGGCGGAGAAGATGAGCGGCACTTTGCTATGCGCTTCCTTCTGCAGCCGCCGCACGGTCATTGCCGCCTCATAAGGCTGCGCGCGGATGAGCAGTGGTCCATCTACGTCCACAGTCAAGTGCACCGCGCCCAGATGATACTTTCTGATGTCGCCAACGAGTTTCAAAAACACAGGATCGTCGGCGCTGTAGAACCGCATGATTCCGCGAACTTCGATCATCTGCCCGATCTTCTCTTCGAGCGTCAACGAACGAAGCATGCGAGCGGCCCATCGCTCCTGCGCGGATGTCGTTGCTCTAATTGGTTGGGGCTTAGTAGCCAAGTGGGGTTGCGCTATTAATGGCATAGAGCCAAGGAGCGCACCAAGAGCAACACAGAAGAAACGATGCATTCTGTGATGCTATACCGCCTGCGCTCGTCAACGAGGTGGCGGGATTGAGGCGTCTTTGTCCTGAATCCCGCGGGCGCGGTTAGAGCTTTGGGTGTTCGGGGTAGCTGGAGCGCAGGGCTTCGAGGCGTTGTTCGAGATGGGCCTGGATGGTGGCGTGTTCGGGCTTGTTGTAGAGGTTGTTGCGTTCGCCGGGGTCTGCTTTGAGGTCGTAGAGTTCGCCTTCGCTGGGATCCATAACGTAGCGGATGAGTTTGTATTGCTCGGTGCGGATGCCGCGGTGTGGAGCGACGCGTTCAGGGTTGGGCCACTCGTAGTACTCGTAGTACCACTCCTTGCGGAAGACGGGGTCGTCTTTTTGCGCGAGCGGGATCATGCTCTTGCCCTGCATGTGTGAGGGTGCAGGGACGCCGGCGATGTCGAGCAGGGTGGGGGCGATGTCGATGTCGAGGACCATCTCGTTGCGGACGGTGCCGGCGGGAACGCGCTTGGGGTAGCGGAGCATCATGGGCACGCGCAGGGATGGCTCGTGCATGAGGCGCTTGTCGAAGAGGCGCCACTCGCCGAGGAAGTATCCGTGGTCGGAGGTGTGGAGGATGGCGGTGTCGTCGAGGATGTTCTTCTTCTCGAGATAAGAGAAGATGCGGCCGACGTTTTCGTCGACGGCGACGAGACCGGCGTAGTAGTCCTTGGCGATTCCTTCGAGCGAGCCGCAGGCGACGTGGGTGGGTGTGGTGCCGATCTTGTTTTCGGCGTCGACGAAGCTCTTGGGTTTGCCGGGGTAGCCTTTGAGGTCGTCGTCGAAGGTGGCGGGCTTAGGGATGGGGAGGCCGTTGTAGAGATCGAGGTGGCGGCGAGGGCGGAAGAAGGGCTCGTGCGGGGCGACGAACCAGACGAGGAGGCAGAAGGGCTTGTCGCCGCGATCCTGATCGAGCCAGGCGAGTGCTTTATCGGTGGTGAGGTCGTCGGGATAGACGTTGAAGTACTGCTTTTGCGGCCCGACGGTTCCGTTGCGTCCCTCTTTGAAGAGAGGGTCGGCGTAGTTGTTGCCGGGGTCGTTGTGGCCGAAGTAGTAGTCCCAGTTCCGCTCTTCGACGCCGTTGTGCATGTGGACTTTGCCGAGGATGGCGATCTCGTAGCCGGCCTGCTTGAGGAGGTCGGTGAAGAGAGGAATGTCAGAAGGGAGAGGTTGCCTGAGGTGCTCGTTGGAGAGAGCGCCGGTGGAGCGGGAGTACATGCCGGTGAGCGAGGCGGCGCGAGCGGGCGCGCAGAGGGCGTTGGTGCAGAAGGCGTTGTTGAAGCGCATGCCTTCGGCGCCGATGCGGTCATGATTGGGGGTTTTGAGGATGGGATGGCCGGCGAGGGAGAGGCAGTCGGCGCGGTGACCTTCGCCGAGGAAGTAGACGATGTTGGGGCGTTTCTGCTTCGTCTGTGCTGCTGCGGGAACAGGGGTGATGCCGGTTGCTGCGAGGGTTCCGGTGGCGAGCGCTCCCTGGAGGAAATCGCGGCGTGTGGCCTTGGTGGTTTGCGGGACGGGGCCGTTCTCGTTCGACATAAAACTCCCTTCGAGGTGGACGGGATAAGAGTAGGGGAGTTTTGTGTGGAGAAAAAGAGGCAGAGATGGAACGGGCCGAGATCGTTAGATCCCAGCCCGTTTCACTGCGCGCATAAAAATGATGCTTAGCGAAAGTGAAGCTTAGCGGTGTCCGCCGCCGCCGTGGGAGCCGCCGCCCCACCGCCGCCGTGGAATCCACCACCACCCCCGCCGCCGAAGCTGCCACGGGAACCGCCGCTAAAGCCACCGCCGGAGTAACCACCGCCACCGAAGCTGCCGCGATTACCGAAGCTCTGCGGAGCAGAGTAGCTGCGGTTGCCGCCATAGCTCTGCGAAGGAGCGGACATGCTACGACCCTGCGATGGCATGGCGAAGTTATGTGGCGTGCTGCTCATGCTTCCGTTGCTTCCGCCATTCTTCCAGGCGAAGTTGCCACCGTTGTTTCCGCCGCTCATGCGATTGGCAGAGTTGTAGGCGCCGTTGGAGCCGTTATAACCGCCGTAGTTGCCGCGGTTGACCGAGGTCTGGCTGGCGGTGCCACGGTTGCCTTGGTAGGTCGCGCCGTTGTAGTTATTGCCGCCATTCTTCCACGCAAAGTTGCCGTTGTTGCCGTTGCGAGTGTTGTTGGCGTAGTTGTTGCCGCTGTTGTTGTAGTAGGAGCCACGGTTTCCGTTGGCGTAGTTGTTGCCAGCGTGATTAGTCCAGCTGGAGCCGCCGGGACGTCCATCGTAGTGTCCGGCATACGGACGGTTATAGACGTAGCCGCCGTTCTTCCATCCGGGTCCAAAGCGGTTGTAGCAGCTGTTGTAGTAGTAGTGTCCGCCGCCCCAGTATCCGCCGTAGAAGCCTACGCCGAAGTAGCCGAAGCCGTAGTTGATGCCGCCGTAGTAGCCGACGCTGGGACCCCAATAACCAGCGTTCCAGAAGTAGCCGCTACCGCCATAACCCCAGTAGCCGGGGGTCCAAAGAGCGCCGGTGTAGGGCGGGAGAACCCACGCGCCGTCGACCCACTCGTAGCCTTCGCCGGTCCAGGCCCAGTAACCGGGAGTCCAGATGTAACCGGCGCCGGGTATGACGGGTTGGGCGTAGACGGGGATGGCCGGGGGGGCAACAGCTACCGAAACAAAGACGCGTGCCTGAGCCGTGGCGGGAGCGATGAACGCTGCGCCGGTGAAGACAGCAGCACCGAGGATGGCGGCGCTGATAGAACTGCGAAGACTGCGGGAGAGGTTCATTGCCTGCCTTTGCCGGTGTTCCTTCGTTTTACCCGAACGAAACGGGGTTGCGCGGAACGCCCGACTGAGGTTCCTGCCCGCTTTGCCATGCGGATCAGGCACTCGGTTAATTAGACACAATTTACAGAATTTTGTTGTGAGTGGGTGAATGAATATTCATTGTCAATGGAATGAGTGAGTTGGCGGCCTTCAGCGACGGTTCGGAGGGAGACGAGGCAGTGTGGGATAGTGGTGAAGAGATTTCTCCCAAAAAGGAAGGCTACTGAATGTCGCTTTGCCGCGTTGGTTCGAGTTTCTTGCTGAGCGCACTTTGTCTTGTCATCGGCCCGACAGCACATTCGCAGTCTGACTCTGCGTCGGGGCAACCTACACCGAATGCGACTGGTGGATTTGTACGAGACTCGCGCGAGCACCCGCATGAGCCGTCACGGGCCAATGCTTTCTCGATGACGGTCAACAAGTATGGAATTGCGGCGACGCTGCAGACGCTGGCCTCGCAGGCGAGTGCCACTATTCTGGCAAAGGGCGGAAACGCGATTGATGCGGCGATTGCCGGGAACGCGGCTGTGGGTGTGATTGAGCCGATGATGAACGGGATCGGGGGAGACCTGTTTGCCATTGTGTGGGATCCGAAAGAGAAGAAGATGTACGCGATCAACGCCAGCGGATGGTCGGCTAAGGGCGAGACGATTGAGGCGATGAAGGCGAAGGGCGTGACGAAGATGAGTGGGAGCACCATCTATGCAGTCACGGTGCCTGGAGCGGTGGCGGGATGGGAGGCACTGCATAAGAAGTTCGGTAAGCTGCCGCTCTCAGTGGACCTGGCTCCTGCGATTGCGCTGGCTGAGAACGGATTTCCAGTGACGGAGATGGACTCGGCGAACTGGAATCAGTACGGGATGCCGTTCAAGGACAGGCCAGAGTTTGCGCGAGTGTTTCTTCCGAATGGAACCTATCCGAAGGTTGGGCAGATGTTTCGCAATCCAGACCTAGCGAAGAGTTTAAGGATGATCGCAGGGAAGGGAGCGGATGCGTTCTACCGGGGACCGATTGCAGATGCGATTGTGAAGGTGTCGGAAGAGAACAACGGCTTCATGACGAAGCCCGATCTGGCGGAGTACAAGCCGGAGTGGGTGGAACCGGTGTCGACGACATATCACGGGTGGCGAGTGTATGAGACGCCGCCGAACACGCAGGGGATTGCGGCGCTTTCGATGCTGAATGTGATGGAGCTGTATCCACTGAAGGAGTGGGGACACGACTCGGCGAAGACACTCCATATCGAGCTGGAGGCCAAGGCGCTGGCGTATTCCGACATGCTGCACTATGTCGGCGATCCGCGAGTGGCGGACGTTCCGACGAAGCAACTGATCTCGAAGGCGCTGGCGAAGCAGCGCGCGGCGGGGATAACGGATAAGGCGAACTGCAAGGTGTTGCCATCAGACCGCAAGGAGCAGCTAGACAAGCTGCAGAGCGACACGACGTATCTGGCCACGGTGGATCGCGATGGCATGGTGGTGTCGTTCATCCAGTCGAATGCCGGAAACTTTGGCGCGGGATTGGTTCCAGCTGGCCTGGGGTTTGTGCTGCAGAACCGCGGGAGCGGGTTCTATATGGAGCCGGGGCAGCCGAATTCACTGGATGGCCACAAGCGGCCGCTGCACACAATCATTCCGGCGATGATGCAGAAGGATGGTGTGACGATCGGGTTTGGGATTATGTCGGGGTTCAACCAGGCGCAGGCGCATGCGCAGTTTGTGGCGAACGTGGTGGACTTCGGGATGAACATACAGGCGGCGATGGATGCGGCCCGGTTCAACAAGGGTAACTCCGGCTGTGCGGTGAATATCGAGGACGGCTATCCGAAGGAGGTCTTCGAGCAGCTGGCTTCGCAGGGTCACCAGGTGAACGTGGTTCCGCGCTACTCGCAAGTGATGGGGCGGGGAAATGTGACGATGCACGACGACGCGCTAGGAGTTAACTTTGGCGCATCCGATCCGCGGGCGGATGGTCAGGCTGTGCCGGAGCAGCCTCCGTACTAGCGACATGGCCTCGATCGCGGGCCGAATTGCTTGGACTGGCGCGGTAGGTTGCGCTGCTAATCGACTTGCCGCGTGAGCTCGGTTATCGGGCTATCGGCACCACAGTCCAGGCAGTGGAGTTGGGCCTTGTCTCCGTTGAATACGACGGTCACTCGAGCGAGGCCGGTGCGGTCGCCGCCGAATTTGATCTGGAAGTTGAGGGTGTTGCCTTCGAGTTTGGGATCAAGGAGGAGATGCGGCTGAATGACGACGATCTTATGCGCGTTGCCATCGACGCCGTAGAAGACGACCGTGCCGCCGAGCTGGCCGGTGTCGCTGGCGAGTGTGAGTGTCACGCCTGGAAGGCCATCGAGAGTGCCGCGCCAAACGCCGCGAAGGGAGTTCTGGGGTGACTGAGCGACAAGGGGAAGAGAAGCGACGAAGGCGATGAATGCAAGGGCAAGGTTCTTCATAGTACTCCTCTCTTTCAGCAAGGACTGCTTCAGAACGTTATGCCTGCTTGGCGATTGAGGTAGTAGCGAGGGCTCCGCCAAGACCCATGCTCTCGATCGCGGAAGAAGGAACGATAACCATCGAGCCTTTTTCACGCATGCTCTCGTAGAGCATATTCATGCCCCGAAGATGAAGGGCTCCCGGGTTGTCGTTGTAAACGCGTGAGGCCTCGGCGAACTTTTCGGAGACCTGCACTTCAGCGTCGCCGAGAATGACGCGGGCCTGACGTTCGCGCTCCGCCTGCGCCTGTTGGGACATGGCGTTCTCGAGAGTTTGTGGGATGCGGACATCGCGTATCTCGACGGACTGAACGGTGATCCCCCAGGGGTTGGTCTTTTCGTCGAGAATCTTCTGCAACTCGTGGCCGAGAGTCTCGCGTTCGGTGATCATCTGGGCGAGATGGTGGCGGCCGATAGACTCGCGGAGCGCAGTCTGTGAGCTGAGGCCGATGGCCTGGGTAAAGTCTTCCACCTCGAGGATGGCCTTCTCTGCGTTCCAGACGAGCCAGAAGACGATCGCGTCAACGTTCACGGGGACAGTGTCGCGGGTGAGGGTGGATTCTGCGCTGACTGTGGTGACGCGGACTCGCTGATCGACGACGCGGCTCAACGTATCGAGTACAGGAATGATGAGGACAAGGCCGGGGCCACGCAAGCCGCGGTACCGTCCGAAGCGAAGGAGAGCGACCTTTTCCCACTGGTCGACGATTTTTATGGCAAAGAGGAAGTAAGCTCCGATGAGCGTCCCGGCGACGATGCCAGCGGGGGAGCGACTGATATTCGTGGCAAGAGCACCAATCAGGAAACATATACAGAAGACCAAGAGACCGACGTTGCTGAACTGATTGCGACGTAACACAGCTACCTCCTCTTAATTCCTTTGTGCTGCGGATGGCAATTGACGCAGAGCCTCGATGAGGTCGTTCACTTTGAGGCCGGCAGCTCCGGCTCGGGCGACGAACTCGGTGATGAGTTGAGAGAGCAGGCGGGCCTGCTCGTCCTTTGAGTGGCGGACGCGGCTTTCAGCTACGAAGGTTCCTGTACCCTGCTGGGTGTCCAGGATGCTGCGCAGTTCCATCTCTCGATAAGCGCGGACGACGGTATTGGGATTGATGGCGAGATCGACAGCGACGCGGCGAACGGTGGGAAGCTGGTCCCCAGTAGAGAGAATTCCTGTAGCGATCGCGGCCTGAACCTGGTCGATAAGCTGTCGATATACAGGAACGCCGCTATGAGAATCGAGGCGGAAGGTGAACTCGGCGCCAACGGGCTGAGGGGACGATTTCATTGATATTTAATGTACTAGTATACTAATACACTGTCAAGACTAAATCGTAAGCATTCTTATCAAAGTGAGTTATAAAGTCGAGCTTTCAGGCGCTGCTAGAGTGGAAAGATGCCCGTTTCATTGACGACTTCTTCTCATCTTTTTCTGGCTTCCTCTCAACGAATTCATTTCATTGGAATAGGCGGAATTGGGATGAGCGGGATCGCAGAGATCCTGCTGACGATGGGGTATTCGGTATCGGGCAGCGATCTGCGGCGGTCGGCGGTGACGGACCGGCTGGTGGGGATGGGCGCGCGGGTCTTTGAGGGCCATTGTGCGGCAAATGCGGCAGCGAGCGATGTGGTGGTTACGAGCTCAGCAGTGAGCGCCGACAATCCGGAGGTGGTGGAGGCGCGGTCGCGGAAGATTCCGGTGATTCAGCGGGCGGAGATGCTGGCGGAGCTGATGCGGCTGAAGTACGGGATTGCTGTTGCCGGGATGCACGGCAAGACGACGACGACGAGCATGGTGGCGGCGGTACTGGGCGCGGGCGGGCTGGATCCTACAGTAGTTGTGGGTGGGCGCGTGAATGCACTGGGCTCGAATGCGCGGCTGGGGAACTCGCAGTACCTGGTGGCGGAGGCGGACGAGAGCGACCGATCGTTTCTGAAGCTGTCGCCGGTGCTGGGGGTGGTGACGAATCTGGATCGCGAACATATGGATTGCTATCGCGATATGGCGGACGTCGAAGATGCGTTCCTGGAGTTTATGGACCGGGTGCCGTTTTACGGAGCTTCGACCGCGTGCGTCGACAATGTCTTGCTTCGTGCTGTGCTCCCGCGAGTGAGGCGGAGGCTTTTCACATATGGCGAGAGTGAGGATGCGGATTTTCGAGTGCAGTCGCTGGAGAAGAGCGACGGCAACTTCTCGCGGTTCGAGGTGAACTATAAGGGGCTGGTGCTGGGGCCGTTCGCGCTGCATGTTCCGGGACGACATAACGTGCTGAATGCGACGGCGGCGGTGGCGGTGGGGGTGCAGCTTGGGGTGGCTCCGGAGCAGATTGCGGTGGGGCTGGATAGTTTTCGCGGAGTGGACAGGCGCTTCCAGGTAAAGGGTGAAGCACGCGGTGTGACGGTGGTGGACGATTACGGGCATCACCCGACGGAGATTGTGGCGACCCTGAAGGCGGCGCGTGAGTGCGGGTATGGGCGCGTGCTGGTGTTGTTCCAGCCTCACCGTTTTACGCGGACACGTGATCTGATGCGGGAGTTTGTGGAGGCATTCGGCGATGCGGATCGCGTGGAGGTTCTGGACATCTATGCGGCGAGCGAGGAGCCGATTGCGGGCGTGACCGCCGAAGCTCTGGTGAAGGCGATTGGGCGGGATGGCGTGAGATACGCTCCAAGCGTGAACAATGGAGTGGAGGCGCTGGTGAAAGACGCGCGGGATGGAGATGTGATACTGACGCTGGGGGCTGGGAGCGTGTCTCAGGCGGCCGCGTTACTGCTGGAGCGGCTGGAGGCGTGAAGGAAAAAGTACAGATATAAAAGCAGGTTCCTCTATTTCTCGGCAGCGCCTCGTCGGTTGGAATGGCGAATTTTACGACGGGGTGGTGATGTTGTGGAGCTGGCGCTTGGAAATAGTCGTGACAGAAAAGGGGGAGTGACGAATTGGGTGAGTTCCTGAAAGGGTACAAGAGGGAAGTTGAGGTTTAGGTCGGGGCTTTGAGCGGGATATAGTCAGGATGGCGATTCTCGCGGCCTTGCTCGGGTTTGCGGAATAGTGATGGATCTTCGAGGCGCGGGATGGGGGTGCTGGATGCGCCGGAGCCGGAACATGCCTCGGAGACGGCCCGACAGCCGAGAGGCTCCGCCGCGCCAAAGAGGACGATGCGTCGCGAGTTTACAGAGTTTGAAGACGAACAGGACGACCTGAATGACGACGGCCGGAGATCGGCGCGAAGACGGCAGGGTGAAGTTCGCATTAGGGTGCGCGGAGGGATGCCGCGGTCGCTTGGTGGCAAGATCGGCGTTCTTCTTGGAGTGCTGGTTTTGATGGGTTTGTGTGCGGGTGGTGTGATGGTGGCGCGGACGGCGATTCTGCACGATGACCGCTTCGTGATTCCGTCGTCTTCGTCGATTGAAATTCAGGGAAACCAGCATGTGACACGAGCGCAGCTACTCAGCATCTTTGGCGAGGACGTGGAACGCAACATCTTTCGCGTATCGCTGGATGACCGCAAGGAGGCGCTTGAACAACTGCCGTGGGTGGAGCATGCGACGGTGATGCGGCTTCTGCCGAACCGGCTGCGGGTGTCGATTGTGGAGCGGATGCCGGTTGCATTTGTGCGGCAGGGGAACCATATCGGGCTTGTTGATTCAAATGGCGTTCTGTTGGATATGCCAACGGACGTGCAGGCGAATATGCACTACTCGTTTCCGGTGGTGACGGGGTTGGCGCAGAACGATCCGCTATCGCTGCGGGCGGCGAGGATGAAGCTGTATGCGCGGTTTACGAGCGATCTGGACTCGTCGGGAGAAAAGATCTCGGAGAAGTTGAGCGAGGTGGATCTTTCGAACCCCGAGGATGTGCGGGCGTTGATTCCGGACAAGGGCGGCGAGGTGATGGTTCACTTCGGCGAGGACAACTTCCTGGAGCGCTATCGGAAATTTGAAGATCATCTGGCGGAGTGGAGAGCGCAGTATCCACATCTGTCGTCGGTGGACATGCGGTATGAGCGGCAGGTTGTATTGGAGATGCAGCCGGGGACTACTACTGCCGCGCCAGTGACTGGAGGAGACGCCGCCACACCGAAGACGGTCGCGCCAGTTGTGGAAGAGAAGAGACCGGCGGCGGTGCGTCCGGCTACGACGGATCCTGCGCATCCCACTGCCGCGCCTAAGAAACCGGCTGCGAAGCTAGCTGCAAAGACGACTCCTACGAAGAAGCCTGCGACGGCGGCGAAGAGTACGGCTCATGGTTCCCCCACGAAAGGTGTGGCTTCTACCAGCGGGCAACCGGCTAAAGTAAGCAATGAATCGTTTTGGGTTCATCCACCTAAGAAGGGAGCGGCAGCGGCGGACGAGGGTCCGGATACGAACGTAAAGTATCACCCGCCGCAGGTTGTTCATCCATGAAGAGTCAAAGGCCGGAGAGTCTTATAACCGTGCTGGACGCGGGGAGCGCGAAGAGCGTGGTGCTGGTGGCAGAGCTGCACGACGGCGTGCTGCGGTATCGCGGGCACGGCATTGAGCAGTCAAAGGGCATGCGCAAGGGTCTGATAGCCGAGTTGGGGCCTGCGGCGGAGGCGATCAATCGCGCGGCACTGACGGCGGAGCGAACAGCGAAGGCTGCGATCGAGACGGCCGTGGTTGGGATTGGCGGAACACACGTTCGGGGCATCAACTCACGCGGCGGCATCAGTCTTGGAAGCAGGATGCGCGAGATCACACGGGAAGAGGTACGGGCCGCGGTGGATCGCGCGCGAAGTGTGGCGCTGCCTCCTGATCGCGAGGTGCTGCATCTGCTGCCGCAAGAGTTCATTCTGGACGACCAGCCGGGGATTCATGACCCGATTGGGATGGTGGGGAACAAGCTCGAGGTGAACCTGCATCTTTCAACGTGTTCGGGCGGCGTGGCGCAGAGCGTGATCACATGCGCGAATCGCGCGGGGCTTGAGGTTCTGGATACGGTGTATGAGGGGATCGCGTCGGCAGAGGCAGTGCTGAGCGCGGATGAGCGCGAGCTGGGCGTCTGCATTGCTGACATCGGGTCGAGCACGACTGAGCTTGCGGTGTTCTTTGAGGGGTCGGTTGCGCATACGGCGGTGCTGCCGATTGGCGGAGACCACTTCACGAACGATCTTGCGGTCGGGCTGCATGTGACGGTGGAAGAGGCCGAGTTTCTGAAGCGGACGTATGGCCATTGCGTGGTGACGGCGGTTCCGCAGATGAACGAGATCGAGGTAGGTGGCGATCTGGCGATCTCGGGCGGACAGCCTGCACGGATGGTTCGGCAGAGATTTCTTGCGGAGATTCTGGAGCCGCGGGCGCGGGAACTGTTCACGATGCTGCGCGACAATCTGCGGCAGGGTGGTGTGCTTGAGGCGCTGGGCGCAGGATGCGTTCTGACGGGTGGTGGCGCGTTAATGTCTGGTCTGCTGGATAACGCGGAGAGTCTGCTTCGGGTGCCTGCGCGTGTGGGATATCCGGTGCCGCTGTCGCGGATGCCGGAGGAGTTGGCGCGACCGGAGTTCGCGGCGGTGATTGGGATGCTGCTGTATACGCACAGGACACAGGTGCGCAAGGCGAGCGAAGAGCAGGGACTGAAGGCGAAGCTGAAGTCGATCTTTGCTGGAAGTTTCTAAGCGAAAATATCTTCGAACCCGAAACCTTCGGTAAGATGGCTCCGATTTCAATTGGAGCTTTTGAATGGTGAGTCGATTTGTTGTGGCTGCGTTTCTTTGCGTCGGGTTGAGCGAACTTCATGCGGCTCCAGTAAAGCTGCGGGTGGAACAGCGAATGAATCCATTGGGCATCGACGTGATGCGTCCAGTGTTCTCGTGGCAGAGCGATTCGTTGGAGCGTAATTGGAAGCAATCTGCTTATCGAGTGCGAGTTGCGAGTACAGCGGTGGGTCTTGCCGGTGCCAAGGCCGATGTGTGGGACAGCGGTCGTGTTGATTCGTCAGACAGTGTGGGGATTGCATATGCCGGGCCCGAGCTGAACTCGCGGCAACGATATTTCTGGTCCGTTGAAGTTTGGGATGGGCAGGGCAGATCGAGTAATCCGCTGATGGCTGCGTGGTGGGAGATGGGTTTGCTTGCAACGAAGGATTGGTCGGCGAAGTGGATACGTCGCGACGATCCCGAAGAAGACCAGGAGCTCAAGGATATTCGGTGGATCGGATCGCCGAATGCGGAGCCGGGTCCTGCGGCACAGCCGCTGAAGGCGGAGTTCCGCTATCGGCTGCATCTTGCGAAGCGGCCGTTTGGGGTGAGCCTGTTTGTGTTTGCTCCGGGAACGTTTGCGGTGAAGGTGAATGGCGTGGAGACCGGACACAAGACTGAATGGAGCTCGTTTTCGCGACAGGCAATTATTCAGCGGCTGAAGTTTGGAGAGGGTGTGGCGGGCGACAACGAGATTATCATCAGCGTGAGCGCGCCAAAGACGAAGGATGTGAAACAGAGTTATCCAGCGGCAGTGGCGGCTGTGGTGCGGGTTAGCGAGAGTGCGACGGAGACCGAGCGCACTGTGACCGGAACGACGTGGCAGGTACGCGGTGCGGATGGTGGGGAGTGGGTGGCAGCGAGGGACCTCGGGGCTTTGAGCGAGTTGAGCCTGGGGACGGCTTCGGACAGGGTTTCAAGGGCGCGACCTCCGGAACGAGTTGCGGCGGACGCCTCGCTGTTTCGCAAAGAGTTTGCAGCGAAGAGTGATGTTGTAGCCGCGCGGTTGTATGTAACGGCACTGGGGAGTTATCGCATTTTCGTGAACGGAAAGCGTGTTGGCGCGGATGATCTGACACCTGGATTCACGGACTATCGCAAGCGTGTGCTGTATCAGACGTATGACGTAACTCCGTTGGTGGTGCGGAGCGGAAAGAATGTGCTGGCCGCGATGATGGGAGCTGGATGGCACTCGAGCCCGATGATGTGGTCGGGAGCGCATGTGTTTCCGGGCCCGGATCTGCTGCGTGTGCAACTGGAGCTTCGCCGCAGGGATGGATCGGTGGAGACCATTGCGACGGATGGAAGTTGGCAGACGGCGCGTTCGCCGATTTTGTCGTCGGAGATCTATGCGGGCGAGGCGTATGACGCTCGGCTTGCGCGTGCAGGCTGGAATGCTTCAGTAGTGGATAACGACGGTTGGACTGCGGCTACAGTAGACGATGCTCCACAGGGAATTGAGATTACGGCGCAACCGGATCGGCCGGTACATCAGACACAAACAATTCATCCTGTACATGTGGCGATGGTGGGGAACGATGCGGTCTTTGACATGGGACAGAACATGGTGGGAGTGGCGCGGCTGCACGTGCGTGGATCAGCGGGAACGAATGTGACGATGCGGTTCGCAGAGCGGTTGAATCCGGACGGCTCCATCTATACAGAGAATCTGCGGAATGCCGATGCGACGGATATCTACACGCTGAGTGGTAAGGGAGATGAGGTATGGGAGCCTGCGTTTACTTTTCATGGCTTTCGTTATGTGCAGGTGTCGGGTTATCCGGGGAAGCCTGCTCTGAGTGCGATTGAGGGAGAGGTGTGGAACAGCCTTGCGGACCAGCCTGCGTTTCGGCTAAAGACTTCAAGTGAGTTGTTGAACAACATGTACAAGCTGGGAATATGGGGTCAGCGCGGGAACTTTGTTTCGATTCCGACGGACTGCCCGCAGCGTGATGAACGGCTGGGATGGATGGGCGATGCTGGAGTGTTCTGGCGGACGGGTTCGTACAACTTCGACATCGACGCGTTCTCGCACAAGTTTATGCAGGATGTCGTGGATGGGCAGACTCCCGGTGGAGGGTTTACGGATGTAGCGCCGGACCTGCTGGGCAATACAGATGAACATCCGGGTGCTCCGGGATGGGGCGATGCGGGGGTGCTGGTGCCCTATGCTACGTGGATGCAGTATGGCGACCGAGCAGTGCTGGAGCGCAACTGGGCGGCGATGGAGAAGTGGATGGGCTATATCCTGCGCACCAATCCGAACCATCTGCGGCAGAAGGCTCTGGGAAACAATTACGCGGACTGGCTTGCTCCTGACCAGCGCAGTCCGAAGGACTTGGTGGCAACAGCATACTGGGCGTTGCTGGCGCGACAGATGGAGGAGATGAGCAAGGCATTGGGGCGGACTGAGGATGCGGAGAAGTATCGAGCGTTGCATGCGAAGATCACTGAGGCGTATCAGCGCGAATATGTCCATTCCGATGGATCGGTTGCCGGCGACACGCAGACCGCATATGTGCTGACGATGTATGCGGGGTTGGCTCCGAAGGGAACCGAGAAGGGGATGACCTCGAGACTGGTAAAGGATATCGAAGCTCATCAGAACCATCTGACGACAGGTTTTCTCGGAACGCCATTCCTGTTGTTCGTACTGGAGGAGCAAGGCAGAGCAGATGTTGCATACAGGCTGCTGCTGAGTGATAGCTATCCTTCGTGGGGCTACATGGTGAAGAAGGGCGCGACGACGTGGTGGGAACGTTGGAACGGAGATACGGGCGATCCGGGCATGAACTCGTATAACCACTATGCGTTTGGGTCAGTAATGGCGTGGGTTTATCGACGTGTAGCCGGCATTGATACGGACCCAACCGGCGCAGGATTTCATCACCTGACAATTCGGCCGGAAGTGCAGCGAGGGCTGACAAGTGTGTATGGAGAGTACGACTCTGCTTACGGCACAGTGATGACAGATTGGAGCAAGGGTGCAAGCGGACAGCTGACATTGAGTGTGCGCGTGCCGGCAAACAGTACAGCGACTGTATATCTGCCAGCCAAGGGAGCGACGGCTGTAACTGAAGGCGGTAAGGCTGTCGATACGAGTCGTGAAGGCGACTTCTTCACCGTAAAGATAGGTTCTGGGCAGTACCACTTTATGACCCGCTAGCGGGGTGACTACTCTGACCTCAACGCGTTCATAGGCTGGATAGACGCTGCGCGGCGGGCGGGAATGTAGCTGGCGACGACAGCGGCAGCCAAAAGGATGACGGCCACTGCAAGAAACGCAGTGAAATCAATAGCCTGCACTCCGAAGAGGATGCTCTTCATGGCTTTGCCCACAAAGTACGCTCCGATGAGGCCGAGGCCTGAGCCGATGCAGGCGAGGATTACGCCTTCACGAAGAATTAGGCTGAGGACACGGCCCTGACTGGAGCCGAGAGCCATGCGCACCGCAATCTCATGCGAACGTTGCGCTACGGAGAAGGACATCACGCCGTAGATTCCGATAGTTGCAAGCAACAAGGCAATAACGGCGAAGATGCCGAAGAGGATGAGAGTGAACCGGTCATTCGCCATCACGCGATCGTGAACGTCTTCCATGCTCAGTGGGTTCGACAGCGCAATGAGCGGATCGACGCTGTGCACTGCCGCGCTTATGGTCTTGAGCATCAGGTTTGGATCGCCCGAAGTAGCCACGCCGAGGGTGACAGAGGGCCAGGGTGATTGCCAAAACGGGACGAGGATTTCGGGTCGCTCTCTGCGTAAGCCATATTGCCGAATGTCGTGGTAGACGCCGACGATCTGCCATTCAACTGGTTCGCCCAGCTTCGTGACTCCGGGCACAAGTTGTTCGACCGAGATGCGCTGTTGTAACGGGTCGGAGTCTTTCAAGCTGCTTTTGACGAACTCCTCGTTGACGACGGCGACCCTAACGGCTGAAGCATTATCGTGATCCGTAAAGGTGCGTCCTTTATTCAGGCGAACACCAAAAGTCTGAAAGAATTCGGGTGTAACCATGCCAAATGCTGCGCTGGGACGCTGGGACGGATCGGCGAAGGCTGGTTTGCCAACGACGGTGAATGGCATGCCGAAAGCATTGCCGTAGAGCGGAAGCCCTGTGAGCGCGGATGCACGTTCGACTCCCGGCACGGCCTGAATCGCTCCGAGAATCTGTCGGTAGTAGGCGGTTATGTGTTCAGGATCTTTGGAGCGAGTGTCCGGTATAGGCAGACTGAAGGTAAGGATGTGATCGGTACGTATGCCGAGATCGACACGCGCGAGGTTCATAAAGCTGTGGATGGTGAGACCTGCTCCTGCGAGAAGAGCGAGAGCGAGAGCGAATTCGCCAATGACGAGCGCGCGGCGCAGACGATGACGCGCGGCGCTTGTTCCGGAACGGCCACCTTCTTTGAGGGTCGCGGAGGGATCGACGCGAGAGGCGTACCACGCAGGGATGCAACCAAAGAGAAGACCAGCGAGGGTGGTTGCAAGCAAGCGTGAAGGCGAGGACGGGAAGATTGAGTCGAACGTCAGCCTCCATAGGGAGGGTGCGTTCGGGCATTGCGGCCATGATGCCTCGGAGCATGGCGAAGCCCACGCCGATCCCGAGGGCTCCTCCCACGACGGCGAGCAGAAGGCTTTCCGTGAGCAACTGGGTGAAGATGGCTCTTGGTGTGGCGCCGAGCGCTCCGCGAATCGCCAGCTCCTTTTGCCGCGCCATGCTTCGTGCCAGCAGAAGATTTGCAACGTTGACGCAGGCGATGAGCAGGATGAAGACGACAGCGCCGAGAAGGAGCCAGAGCGTGGCGGTACGGTCGCTGGAAATGATGTCATTCCTGAGCGGATCGACTGCGGCTCCCCAGCCTTTGTTGCTCTTGGGATAATCCTTGGCGATGTTGGCGGCGACAGAGGTCATGTCTGCCTGCGCTTGCTGAATGGTAACTCTCGGTTTGAGACGGCCAATCACCAACAGCCAGTGAAAGTCGTGATTGATCTGTTCCGGCGTGAAGACGAGAGGAACGGTAAGCTGCGAGGTTTCGCGGTCGGCGACACCGGGTGCGACGACGCCGACGACTGTGTAAGGTTCGTCGTTCAGGCGAATCGTCTTGCCGACGATTTTGGGGTCGGAGCCGAGTTTTTCCCAGAGGCGGTTTGTGAGAAGGACAACGTGGTCCTTGCCCGCCCGGCCTTCTTCGGGAAGGAGATCGCGTCCGAGCGAGAAGGAGTAACCCATCATGGTCGCCATGCCGGGAGTGACTCGCGATCCGGGAACGACCTCCGGCTGATCGCGTGTGGCGAGATTGAAGTCTGCGCCGGTGAAGGCGTGTATGTCCTGGAAGACCTTGCTGTCTCGCTTCCAGTCGGTGAAGTCGCCGGCAGAGACGCTGTTATGCCCTTCGTTGAATCTTCGACCAGACCCACACGAGCTGATTGGGGTCGGTGTAGGGAAGAGGGGCCAGAAGAGTGGCATAGTCGACAGTAAAGATGGCGGTATTGGCGCCGATGCCGAGAGCAAGGGTCAGCAGGATTGTGATCGTCAGCCCCGGATTCTTCCATAGCATGCGAATGCTGAAGCGAAGGTTCTGAAACAGTTTCTGCATGCTCCCCTTTTTGCTCTACGGTCGATCGGTAGCGACCATAGTAGAGATAGTCGGCTGAAAGTGGAAGTAGAGAAAAGGCTTGGCGAATTCGGAGGCGTGCGAACCAGCGATGGTACCGGGTAGTGGAAAACGTAGGTGTTTCGCAGGCGGCGATGATGTGAGAATTGGATAGCGAAGGAGCACTGTATCTATGCCGAATCTGCCTGAAGACGACATCCGCATCCACTATCACGATGAGGTCCCTCGGGGGGCCAAGATTAAGGTGATTGGTGTGGGTGGCGGCGGAAACAACGCCGTTAACCGCATGATTGCGGCGAAGGTAGAGGGCGTCGAGTTTATTTCGGCGAATACGGATGTGCAGGCGCTTACGGTGTCGAATGCTCCGGTGAAGCTGCAGCTGGGCGTGAAGCTGACGAGCGGACTTGGCGCAGGTGCGAACCCAGATGTTGGCCGTCGCGCTGCTCTTGAGGATTCGGACAAGATCATCGAGGCACTCGAAGGCGCAGACATGGTCTTCGTTACGGCTGGCCTGGGCGGAGGCACGGGAACAGGTGCGGCTCCGGTGATCGCTTCGCTGGCGAGCGAGATGGGCGCGCTGACGGTGGCTGTTGTGACACGGCCGTTCGGGTTTGAAGGAAAGCGCCGCATGATGCAGGCGGAGCGCGGTCTGCAAGAGTTGCTTGAGTCGGTCGATACAGTCATCGTGATTCCGAACGAGAAACTGCTGGCCGTGGCGAAGGATGCCGGGTTCTTTGAGAGCTTCCGCATCGCCGATGATGTGTTGAGACAGGGTGTGCAGGGCATCTCGGACATCATCACGATTCCGGGTGTCATCAACCGTGACTTTGCTGACGTGAAGACGACGATGGCCGGCATGGGTTATGCGGTGATGGGTACAGGCATTCGATCTGGCCAGAACCGGGCAGTGGAGGCCGCGATGGCTGCCATGGCTTCGCCCCTGCTGGAGGCCGGTGCGATCGATGGCGCACGCGGAATCCTGATCAACATCACTGGATCGAGCAGCCTGAAACTAAGTGAGGTGAACGAGGCATCGACGATTATTCAGAACGCGGCGCATGAGGACGCGAACATCATCTTCGGCGCTGTGCAGGATGAGGCGATGGGTGATGAGGTGAAGATCACGGTAATCGCTACAGGGTTCAAGCAGCAGGAGATGCCGCAGCGACGTGAGCGGATGCTGGCGGAAGCGACTTTGCCCACGATGCGATACGAGGTTCCTATTGCTACGTCGCGAGTTTCAACGCCACAGTCGACAGTCTCGATGCCGAAGTTTTTGAGTGACTTGGAGGCGAAGCCCGACGCCGGTATCGGAACGTCGCGAGATGCCGCCGGTGGCCAACTCCGAGCCGGAACTGCTCCGGTGCCTGCATCGGTGTTCGATGACGATTTTTTCCAGGCTTCTGTCCAGAGGGTATCGCCATCGCACCTTCCAGATGAGTCGGTTCGTGTGGAGGCCGGCTTGCGGGAGACTGCTTACTATGAAGCAGTTGAGAACGTCCAAATTACTGATTCGGGTGCGGATTTGATCGTGCGGGCTCCGTTTGGAGGACCGGTAGCGGATGCTGCGGAGCCGGATGAGCTTGATATTCCAGCATTTCTGCGGCGCGGCCACTAGAATGGTTGGAATGCAGGTGCAGCAAATGGGGGATTCCCTAGTTGCTCTGTATGCGGTGAAATTTTAGAACGAGTTAAGATTTGCCGCAGATTTTGGCAACTTGATTGCTAATTTAGTTTTCAGATTTAGAAGGAGTCGCCTGGTGTCGAAACTGGTCAGGGTGATGGGTCTTGTTGTTTTGGGCTTGATGTTGGGGTCGGCGGCGCAGGCAACTACGTCGAGCACGGCGAAGCACCGCTCGTCGGGGACAGCCCATGCTTCTGCGAGCGGGAAAGCGCACGCGAAGTCGACAAAGACGAATGTAAAGACCGGAGCTACCACTAGAAAGAAGACTGTTTCGAAGACCACGGTATCTGTACGGCATGGCGCGAAGCCACGCCTCGCGGTTCGGCGTACCCGGTATCATGAGCACTTTTCCGCTAGTTCATTTGCCGACAACCTGACGCTTGGCGATGTAACCGACGGCGAGGACGCGATCGTTCGTGCGGCGGCCATTGAGGCGCTGGGCAATATGAACGGTACCGCTGTAGCGATTGATCCTGCGAAGGGGCGGATTCTGGCGATGGTGAACCAGAAGCTGGCTCTTTCGCGCGGAGCCGAACCCTGCTCGACGATCAAGCTGACGGTGGCGCTGGCGGCGCTTGAAGAAGGCATCGTAAAGAAGGACACGCCGGTGAATCTTGGCGGCAGGTATCACCTGACGATGACCGAGGCGTTGGCGCACTCGAACAATGCGTACTTCGAGACGCTGGGCCGCTCGCTTGGATTTGAGCGGGTGAAGCACTATGCCAACGAGTTTGGTCTGGGCGAGTTGGCGGGATATCACATCCAGGGTGAGCAGCTGGGAATCTATCCGGACGAGGAGTTGCCGGCGAAGCTGGGCGGCGTGGGACGGATGTGCTCGTTCGGCGAGAGCGTCTCGATGACTCCGCTGCAGCTGGGCGCGCTTGTCTCGGCGATTGCCAACGGCGGAACGCTTTACTATCTGCAGCATCCGGAGAATGCGATCGACATCGCTGCGTTTGAGCCGCGGGTGAAGCGGCAGTTGAACATCGCTCCGCTGATTCCGGAGATTCTGGACGGGATGCAGGGCGCGGTGATGTACGGCACGGCTCGGTCGCTGCGTGCAAACTTCAATGAGTTTCCGGTGATGGGCAAGACGGGAACCTGCTCGAACAACGGAACCCGATTCGGATGGTTTGCCTCCTACGCGGACACGCCCAACGGCCGCATCGTAACGGTGTTTTTCCTTGAGGGCGGCCGACCCACGTTCGGCCCGAAGGCGGCGGAACTGACCGGGCAGTTCTACCGCGCGCTTTGGGATAAGAGCTACTTCCATCCCAAGGATCAGCAGGCATCCGGCGCTGCAACGGTTGGAGCCTCCGAGTAATCTTCCCCAGTTACCCTTCGAGAAATCTGAATTGCAAAAGGCCCCTCAGCAGAAGCTGAGGGGTCTTTGCTTTTGTGGCATCGGCTTGGCTTCACTTGGCGGAATCAAGTAGAAGGGTGAGATGAGAGTTCTGACCGCGGCGGAGATGGGCGAGACGGACCGGCGAAGTGTAGAAGAGTATGGGGTCCCGTTGGGAAGTCTGATGAATGCTGCGGGTAGCGCGGTGGCGGCGTTCTGCCGGCGGCAGTATCCGCTGGTCAGACGAGTGGTAGTGCTTTGTGGCAAGGGAAACAACGGCGGCGATGGAATGGTTGCGGCTCGAGTGCTGTCAGACGCAGGCCTGATGGTGAGGGTGGCCCTGCTTGGTAAGGCCGCCGATGTGAAAGGTGAGGCCGCGGCCGCGCTGGCTGAACTTCGCCGGGAAGCGCCGTGATGTTGAGGTGCTGGAACTGGAGCATGACGGAGAACTGCGTGGTGCGCTTGAGTGGGCCGAATTACTGATCGATGCGGTGGTCGGGACAGGGTTCCGCCCACCGCTACGAGGGCTGGCTGCGGCCGCTGCGGGAGATCGCCAACGGATTGGCGGTTCCAGTGGTGGCGGTGGATGTGCCGAGCGGGTGGGATGCGGATTCGATGGAGCAGACTGCCGAGGGAGCGTTTCGCGCGGACGCTGTGGTGACGTTCACTGCTCCGAAGATGGCGCATGTGTTTGGATACATGACTGCCGGACCGGTGGTGGTTGCCGGAATCGGATCGCCGGATGCGGCGGTGCCGGTTGGCGATGGGCTGAGCTGGACGGGCGGATCGAAGGCAATGGCGGAGAAGCCTCGCGATCCGAACTCGAACAAAGGAAAGTTTGGGCATGTCTTGGTGGTCGGAGGAAGCTACGGCACGGCTGGTGCTCCGGCGATGGCTTCGCTGGCCGCGCTGAGGACAGGTGCGGGGCTGGTGACGGCGGGGGTTCCGAAATCTGTTGTGGATGTGGTGGCTGGGGTGACGCCGGAGCTGATGGTGATGCCGCTGGAAGAGGGAGCCGAGGGCGCTCTTGCAATGTCGAATGTTGCGGGCACCAAGCTTGAAGGGTTGCTGAAGCGAATGACGGTAGTTGCAGTAGGACCCGGGCTTTCGCAGCGGGGCGAGGTGCGCGAGGTAGTGCGGGAACTGGTCGCGAAGACGGCGGTGCCGATGGTGGTGGATGCGGATGGATTGAATGCGTTCGATGACAGAGCCGATCTGCTGGACGGTACGGGCAGGGTGCTGGTGCTGACTCCGCATCCTGGCGAGATGGCTCGTCTGGCCGGCATGACGGTCAAAGAAGTAGAGGCCGATCGCATTGGATTGGCGCGCCGGTTTGCGATGGAGCACAAGGTGACGCTGGTGCTGAAGGGATGGCGGACACTGGTGGCGCATCCCGATGGACGTGTTGCCGTGAATACGACCGGAAATCCGGCGATGGCAAAGGGTGGGAGCGGCGACATCTTGACTGGGATAGTTGCTGCAATGCTGGCGCAGTATCCCGTCGATGCGGGCACGGCAGTGGAGGCGGCGGTCTATCTGCATGGGCTGGCGGCGGACTTCGCCGCGCACGCCATGGATGAGCACACGGTACTTGCCACCGATACGGTTACACATCTATCAGATGCGTTCCGGTATCGCGTAAGGACGAAGATGGATTGACGTGGATATGTGGTTTGCGCAGCTAGAGGGAGCTTTGGTGAAAGAGTTTTCGCGGGAAAAGAGGTTCAGGACGAGGAGTGTGGAAGGCACGCTGGCGTTGGGGGAGAGGATCGCGGAGATCCTGCTGCCGGCCCCGAAGCTGGTGGTCCTGCGCGGCGAGGTGGGCGCGGGGAAGACGACGCTGGTAAAGGGAATTGCGGCCGCCCTTGGAGCAGCCAGTGAAGAAGATGTGACGAGTCCGACGTTTACGCTGGTCCACGAGTACACCGGTCCGAAGGTTAGGATCTATCACCTTGACCTGTACCGCCTGGAGACAGAGCGCGAACTGGCGACCCTTGGGATTGACGAGATGGCTGCGGAGCCGGATGCTCTGGTGCTGGTGGAGTGGGGAGAGCGCTTCGAGAGCATCGTCTCACGCATGGATGCTGAGATTGCGATGGAACACGGCGAAGGCAATGAGCGCGCCATGATGGTGCGCTGGGGATGATCTATTCGACGTGAGAGGCTCGCTACCGAGAGGCCGGTTGTCGCAGCAAGAGCAGCGGACGGCACGATTGTGGAGGTCTTCGAGTGGATGCCGGGCGGCGTGGAGCGCGCGCACGCAAACCCCGTAGTGAAGCTCTGGGAGAGGTACGCCGCCGCCTGCGAGATCGTACCGTTGAACCAACTGGCCGAATCGTCCACCATGTTTGCATCCTTTGCTCCTTCGCAGATTGATTAGCTCCGTCTGTTGTCAGGCAAAGAGCCGTCGTTGCTTAGGTGCTGCGCTTACGCTCGAGGGTACTTTGCGAGGAATTGTTGTCGCGGCTGCAAGTGGTGATGTTGATGGTCCTGGTTTGCTGGAGGGAGAAATTGTGAAATCGAAGCCCGGAGATTCAGTATGGTCTCCCAGGTCGTCGTGGTCTTCGCGTCCCCGTCGATTCAGGCCGTGGCGCTGACGGGCCTCTGAGACGAGATGACTGAGAGTACGTGCGTAGCTCTTTGCCGCGAAGTCGGCATGATCGAAGCGGCGATGGTAGTCGGCGACGAGGTGAGGGAAGTGCTCCCGAACAAAGCTCAGGTAGGTAGGACGGGAGCACGGCTTGAGAAATAGCGGATTAGCCGCGAAGAAGCTGGCGTTTACTTCGGCGGCGTGTTTAGCCATGCGATCAATGGCCTCCGCGCTGTCGGTGATGCCGGGAAGAAGCGGCGAACAGAGGATGCCTGCGGTGAGACTGGCCTTACGCAGTCGACGAACGGTATCGAAACGAAGATCGGGCCGCGGCGCGCGAGGTTCCAGCAATCGGGCGAGCTTTGCGTCAGGCGTGGTGATCGTGATGTGAATCACGAGATGATTACGGCGGTTGATCTCCTGAAACAAATCGATATCGCGCAGGATGAGCCGCGATTTGGTTACGACACCGATTCGGTATCCGCTATGCCGGGCGAAGACCTCGAGCAAGCTACGGGTTATCCGGGCCCGGCGCTCGACGGGCTGCCAGGGATCGGTGGCAGTGCCGATGGCGATCTCATCCGCGGGGTGGTGACGGCGGAGCTCCTGTTCGAGTAGCCACGCAGCATTCTGCTTGAGGAAAATGAGGCGCTCAAAGGTGAGTGGGTCGTGGAAGTCGGGTTGGCCGGGCTGCGCATCGGTGTTGAGACCCGAAGCAGGCGCCATGAACTCGTGGGTGTAGCGGGCGTAGCAGTAGCGGCAAGCGAACTCACACCCACGATAGGGGTTGATGCCCCAGGCCATCCAGACCATGCGTTTCGAGGAGATACGACTAAGGATCGAGCGGACTTTCAGGGCACGGAACTCGATGAGGTGGCCATCATCGGCATGAGTTGATTCGAGGGCCATGCGAGCGATGCCTGTAGGGGCGGACGTCTGGTAGAGGATGGGGAAAAGCGATGCGGCGGGGTCCGTTATTTTCGCCATTTGTTCGCCTCGGTAAGATGAAGATATGGCAGATCGAGATCCCAGGTCAAGAGGTTCGCCTGTGGAATAAGTAGTGGCCACATCGCTCTTCAGCCGTAGAGGGCGCAAAAAGACGATTGAGAGAAAAGAAAAGTTTCAAAAAATCTCACTTAACACTGGCTTTTAAAAAAGTTTCGGATATAGTGAGAAAAAAATAAAAGGCTTCCTAGATGTGTGGAATTGCAGGATTTACCCATATAGCTCGCCCATTTTTGCCCAGCAAAATTGATGAGGCAGTTGCTTCCATCATTCATCGTGGGCCGGATGATCAGTCAGCATGGCAGAGCGCGGCGATCTCCCTCGGCGCCACCCGTCTTCGGGTTATCGATCCCGCTGCGGGCGCGCAGCCACTCATCTCGGATAACAACGATTTCATCCTCGTCTTCAATGGCGAAATCTATAACCACGACGAACTCCGTCGGGAGCTGGTCGGGCGTGGTCATCAGTTTCATACCTCCTGCGACACGGAAGTTGTCCTGCACTCTTTTATGGAGTGGGACACGGCGTGCATTGAAAAACTACGCGGCATGTTCGCCTTTGCCGTCTGGCAGCAGTCCCGCAGGCGGCTGGTACTTGCCCGTGACCGGATGGGGATCAAGCCGCTTTACTATGCCCGCGAGGGGCAGGAGATCTACTTCGGCTCTGAGTTGAAGTCGGTTCTGTGTCATTCGGAGGTCCGCCGAAACATCGACCTGAACGCCCTTGATACCTACCTCGGCCTCAACTACGTTCCGGGGTCCCACACCCTTGTGGCGGGCGTCCAGAAGCTGATGCCGGGACACTTTCTAGCATGGCACGACGGTGAAGTCACAACCCATAGCTACTGGAAGATCGAACGAGCCCACCTGAGTGACCATACCAGCTTCGAGGATTCCAGCGAGCGTCTGGGAGAACTGATCTCCCAGTCGGTCAAGGAGCATCTTGCTGCCGATGTTCCGGTGGGCGTGTGGCTCAGCGGAGGCATCGACTCTTCCACGATGCTGCACTACGCGTCTCAGCACTCCACCAGCCGCATCAAGACCTTTTCCATCACATTCAACGGGCGCGAGTTCAACGAAGCATCGTATCTGCGCTCGATGGCGGAACGCTACGGAACGGATCATCACGAACTGGATCTCGGCCCCTCAGTGGTTACGCCTGACTCCGTTACCGAACTCGCTTACTATGCCGACGAGCCGAACGCCGATGCCGGAGCTGTTCCTGTCTGGCATCTCTCGCAAATGTCGGCCAAGCAGGTCACCGTCGCGCTCAGCGGCGAAGGGGCCGACGAGCTGTTTGGCGGCTACATCACTTATCTAGCCGACAAGTATGCCCGCCGCGCACGCATGGTTCCGCGCAGTCTTCGCAGGCTTTCGCTGCGTTCGGCCAATCGCCTGCGGGCCTCGAACAAGAAGATCGGTCTGGACTACAAACTGCAGCGATTCCTGCTACGGCACGCTGCTGGACGAGCGCGCGTCGCATGTCTTCTGGAACGGAACCTTCTCGCAGCCGCAGCGTCGCGATCTGATGGTGTCTCAGAACAGCACCCACATCCTCAAGCTGCTTGCTACGATCCCTCCCAAGGGCGATCTGAGGCGCTTCATGGCCTTCGACCAGGCTTACTATCTGCCGGACAATCTTCTGGTAAAGGTCGATCGCATGAGCATGGCGCACTCGCTTGAGGTGCGGCCCGCCTTCCTCGATCACCGCATCGTCGAATTCGCCGCGACTCTGCCTGCCGACTACTGCATCCGCGGCCGAAATCTTAAGCTGTTGCTGCGCCACCTGATGAAGGACAAGCTGCCCCAGAGCATTCTCGGCAAGAAGAAGCAGGGTCTGGATATTCCTGTGCACGACTGGCTGCGCGGCCATTTGAAGCCGCTTCTGCTCGACACTCTCAATAAAAAGACTGTCGACGAGACCGGCATCGTCTACTGGCCGCATCTCGAGTCGCTGATTAAGCTGCACATGGAAAGAAAGGCTAACTACGGGTATCACCTATGGGGCATGCTGATGTTGTTTCTGTGGATCAAACAATGGAAGATCCAGTGCAGCGAAGATCTGCTGGCCCCCGAGGTTTCCTCAGTCCTTTCAGCCTGAGCCGTCTCAATGTAGACGCAATCGTACTGATCGTCGCCTGCTTAGCCTTTCTTCCGCTTGTCTTCAGCCCTCCGCACCTGATGGACGACGTCGACGCAGTGCAGGCGCAGATCGCCCGCAACATGCTGGAGAGCGGCGATTGGGTAACAGCCCGCCTCGATGGCATCGCCTATCTTGAGAAATCGCCGCTCATCTACTGGATCATGGCGGTGTCGTACAAGATCTTCGGCGTGCACGACTGGGCTGCAAGACTGCCGCTTGCCTTCATCAACATCGCGCTCTGCTGGGTAACGGCACGTTTCGCCCTGTGGGCCTTCGGACGTCGGGCGGCAATTTACTCGGGGACGATTCTCGCTACCTGCATCGGGATCTTCCTCTTCACCCGCATCCTCATTCCTGACGCTGCGCTCACGCTCACGATCACGCTGGCACTGTGGTCGATGCTGCGTCTGCTCGATGCGGACGAAAAGCGTCCCACGCTCTGGTTCGTCACACTCTATCTCAGCCTCGCCTGCGGGCTGCTTCTAAAGGGGCTGGTCGCGGCCGTCTTTCCTGTCATCATCGGTGCCATCTATCTGGGCATCACACGGCAAACGTCCATGCGCGAGTTATTCAATCGGCTGCGTCCCTTGAGCGGTGCCCTGATCGTGCTCGTCATTGCGGCGCCGTGGCACATCCTCGCTACGCTGCGCAATCCGCCGTATTTCGACTGGACGATGCACTCCGCCCGGGCGAATACCACGGCTTTTTCTGGTTCTACTTCCTGAACGAGCATCTCTTCCGCTTCCTCAACATGCGCTATCCGCGCGACTACAACACCGTGCCGCGCATTTGGTTCTGGCTGCTGCACTTCGCATGGCTCTTTCCCTGGAGCCTGACCCTGCCCATCGCTCTGCGGCGTGGCTTTGTCAGCAAGCCAGAGGCGGCGACGCGAGCAGGCAGAACTCGGCTGCTTGCAATCGTCTGGATCCTCTTCATCCTCTGCTTCTTCTCGCTCTCCACAACGCAGGAGTACTACTCGCTGCCAATTTATCCAGCCCTTGCGATGTTGCTCGCCTGCCATCTCGCTTCCCGCGAAACCTATCCGAAGCCGGCACGCATTGTCCTCGGCGAGCATTCTGGGGCTGTGCCTTGGGGCGATCCTCTTTCTCCTGATCTACAACGCGAAGGTCCCCACGCCCGGCGATATCTCTGCTGCACTCACACAGAATCCCGACCTTTACACACTTTCGCTGGGCCACATGGGCGACCTCACCCTGAAATCGTTTGCCTACCTGCGCGCCCCTCTCGTCGTTGCCGGGGGCGGATTTTTGATTGGCGTTATCGGCTTGCTGCGAGTACGCAAGATAGGTGCGACAGTGGCAGTGCTCACGGTGATGATGCTGGTCTTCCTCCAGGCTGCGCGGTTGGCTCTGATCAAATTTGATCCTTATCTCAGTTCCTACCAACTGGCAGACGCGCTAAAGAACTCTCCTCCCGGGGACCTTATCGAAGGCGATGCCTACTACGCCTTTTCGGCGACTTTCTTTTATACGAATCAGCGGGCTCTGCTCTGGAACGGACGCAGCGCAAACCTCGAGTACGGCAGCTACGCTCCAGGCGCGAAGCAGGAGTTCATAGGGGATACTGAACTGAAAAATCACTGGGATAGCCCACAGCGAACCTATCTGCTGGCTTACGGAACCGACATGCCGCACCTCAAAGGTCTGCTCGAACAGCGCTTCCGAATAGTTGCCACCAGCGGCGGCAACTACCTTCTGAGCAATCAGTGACTTCTTTGGGCCTTCAAATTGCGTTCTTCTTGTACAGGCAACCAATTTCTGGCATACTAATAAGAGCGTCTCAACTCGCCGTTGAGACCAGTCGATAACCACGCCCCGGAGAGACAATCCGAGAGGGGTGGGAGATGAGGGAAGATGGCTAGGAAGATTTCAAAGAATCTGACGAAGGCGCGTGCGCTCGTTGAGCCCCGTCCTTACGTTCTGGCGGACGCAGTTCCGCTGCTCCAGAAAGCAAAGTACGCAAAGTTTGACGAGACGGTCGATCTGACGATGCGTCTGGGTGTCGATCCCAAGCATGCCGACCAGATGGTTCGCGGCACCGTCGTTCTGCCGCACGGCCTGGGCAAGACGAAGATTGTGGCCGTTATCGCGTCGGGCGACAAGGTAAAGGACGCTGAGGCGGCAGGAGCTGAGTTCTTCGGCGGCGAAGAGCTGGTTGAGAAGATCCAGAAGGAGAACTGGACGGCGTTCGATGCGCTGATCGCGACTCCCGACATGATGAAGTCGGTCGGACGTCTCGGTAAGGTTCTCGGACCCGAAGGGCCTGATGCCGAACCCGAAGACCGGCACTGTGACCACGAACGTGGCCGATGCGGTGAAAGAGATCAAGGCCGGTAAGGTTGAGTTCCGCACGGACAAGACCGCTCTGGTTCACGTTCCCGTGGGCAAGCTCTCGTTCGATCCGCAGAAGCTGATCGACAACGCGACCACCGTGATCACGAGCGTCGTCAAGGCGAAGCCTTCGGCGGCCAAGGGCAAGTACATCAAGGGCGTTACGCTTAGCTCGACGATGGGCCCCGGGATTCAGCTGGACTATGCGGCGGCTGAGGCTGCCGGCAAGGCGTAAATCGCCGGTTCAGGTTTTGCCGCGCGTATGGCGGCGCATATTTTCAGCTGGCGATTGAAGGCCAGCAGTGAAGGCTAGGATTTTTATGGCACTGTCCAGATCACAGAAGTCGGATAAGGTAAAGAAGCTCGCAGGCGAGCTGGAGACCTCGACCTCGGCCATTATCGGTACATTTACCGGGCTGACGGCGTCGAAGGACTTCGAGCTGCGCAAGACGGTTCGCGCTGCCGGCGGCAGCTACCACGTAGTGAAGAACAAGCTGGCTGCGAAGTCGGCTGAGGGAACGAAGATCGAGGAGGCTCTCAAGGGCCTCAAGGGCGTCAACTCGGTCGCCTACACCTCGGGCGATCCCGTGGCTCTGGCCAAGGCGCTCTCCACCTGGGTGAAGGACAACTCTGAGTTCACCTTCAAGCTGGGCATCGTTGACGGCAAGGTCATCAACGTCCGTGAGATCGGCGAACTGGCGAACATGCCGGGCAAGGAAGAGCTCTTCTCGAAGCTGCTCTTCCTGATCAATGCTCCGGCGCAGCGTCTGGCGACGGTCATCAATGCGACCGGTCGCGATCTGGCTGTGGTCATCAACCAGGGCGTCGAGAAGGAGAAGTTCTCCGGATCGGCTCCTGCGGCGAAGGCAGAGGTTGCGGCTCCCGCAGCCGAGACAGCAGCTCCGGCGGCCGAAGCGTCCACCGAGGTTGCAGCAGCTCACGTCGAGGAGTCGGCGGCAGGCGAGCAGCCTTCGGGCGCAGCGCAGCCGGAGAACGCGACTGCTTCGCAGGCTGGCGAGGCCGAGGGAACGGCGCCCGTCGAGGGATAAGCAAAGTTTCGTCTGGTCTTATTCGGGTGCGCTGGTCTGGGCGCAACGGAAACCCGGAAGGGGCTGGGCAACCGGAGCGGAGAAGGCTTCCGGAGAAGTAATCGGCAGTACAAAGTTCAGTAGTACATGGAGAAAAAAATGGCGGACATTCAGCAGTTGGAAGATCAGATCGTTAGCCTGAGCCTGCTCGAGGCTTCGGCTCTGGTAAAGAAGCTTGAGGAGCGCCTTGGCGTTTCGGCAGCGGCAGCGGCCGTAGCGGCTGCTCCGGCAGCAGGCGGCGGCGCGGCAGCAGCAGCTCCGGCAGAAGAGAAGACCGAGTTCACCGTTATCCTGAAGGATGCCGGCGCGAACAAGATCAACACCATCAAGGCTGTACGCGAAGTCACCGCTCTTGGCCTGAAGGAAGCCAAGGACCTGGTCGACGGAGCTCCCAAGCCTCTGAAGGAGAACATCTCGAAGGACGACGCGGCTGCGATCGCGAAGAAGTTCGAGGGCGTTGCTACGGTCGAGATCAAGTAGTTAACGCAGGTAGTTGCACTTCCGGGCGGAACGAGTTATTCTTTATAAGAAGATTCGTTCCGCCTCGTTGTGCTCCCTGGCGGACACAAATTTTAGGCGGCGTTGAATACATAGAGATACGGTTGTACTCCGGCCCATCCTCTAATGCGAGAGAGGTTAGGGGGCCGGCCATTATGCGTTTCTAGCGGCGGATGCGCATGGTGCCACAGGTTTCAGGCGAGACAGCAGCGAATTTGGGGCAAGGCGAGCCTCAAAATGGCGGCAGACATTCATATCATCACGATCGAAATAGTGCACAAGTCGACCTTTGCGCTCGTGGGACACGCTGTCCCTTCGAGCGCTTTGCCGCGTTTTCAGATATTTCCGCCCTGCGGAGCAGGGCTTTAGGCACAGCACGCGTTCCTTATAGCAGATTCGATAGCCAGTAGACGAGTTGGAAGCTGTGAAAAGTTTTTGAAGTTTTCAGGAAAGGGAAGTGCCGCCGGATGAGTGACGGCAAGAAGATTTGCGCACGGGGTCGGTCGCAGTCGAGGACGGCCGAACCCGAAGAGACAGAGGCGCAAGAGAAATAACCAGGAGGGCCGGACCGGGACTCTCCCCTTTGCAAAGGTGATCTGTCACCTGAGAAGAGGTCCTCGAAGGTACAGTATTCAGGGAGAGAGCATGTCCAGCGAAATGCGCGCGATCCGCAGCCGTCTTGATTTTTCAAAGATTCCAACCGCAATCGAAATTCCCAACCTCATCGAAGTCCAGCGTCGTAGCTACGAGCGCTTCCTTCAGATGGACAAGCTTCCGCAGGAGCGCGAGGACAACGGCCTGCAGTCGGTCTTCACCTCGGTCTTCCCGATCACCGACTTCCGCAACGTCAGCGAGCTTGAGTTCGTCGACTACTCCATCGGCAACTGGGAGTGCAAGTGCGGCTACCTCAAGGGCCTCAACCACCTGCGCACGGCCTGCACCCACTGCGGCCACATGGTCATCACCGACCCCTTCCACCCGGGCGACGTGCTTTGCAACTTCTGCGGAACCTACAACAAGAACACCCCTGACTTCTGCACCAAGTGCGGCGACCCCGTCGGTCTGCAGCTGAAGTACGACCAGGCCGAGTGCGAAGAGCGCGGCATGACCTACTCCGCTCCGCTCAAGGTCACCATCCGCCTGAAGATCTACGACAAGGATCCGGAGACCGGCGTCAAGAGCCTGCGCGACATGAAGGAGCAGGAAGTCTTCTTCGGCGACATCCCGCTGATGTCCGCCAACGGCACCTTCATCGTCAACGGCACCGAGCGCGTCATCGTCTCGCAGCTCCACCGTTCGCCCGGCGTCTTCTTCGAGACCGCGAACAACCGCACCTACTTCCTCGGCAAGATCATTCCGTACCGCGGCAGCTGGGTTGAGTTCGAGTACGACCAGAAGAACACCCTCTACGTCCGCATCGACCGCAAGCGCAAGTTCCTCGGCACCATCTTCCTGCGCGCCCTCGGCCTGCGCACCGACGAAGAGATCCTCAAGACCTTCTACACGGTCGACACCATCAACGTGAAGGACGGCAAGCTCAGCTGGAAGGTCGCCGCCGAAGGCACGCCGACCAACCTGCAGGGCACGCGTCCCGCGACGGCGATCACCGTCAAGGGCGAGGAACTCGCTCCGGCGACCCGCAAGATCTCGGCTCACTCGCTCAAGGGTCTGCGCTGCGCACAAGATCGAACAGGTCGAGGTTGAGACCAGCGAGTTCGACGGCGCCATGACCGCCGCCGATGTCGTCGATCTGACCACCGGCGAGCTGCTCTACGAAGCAAACCAGGAGCTGACCGCCGACAAGCTGCACAAGATCCAGCAGTCCGGCGTCACCAGCTTCGAGGTCTTCTTCCCCGAGCGCGACGACGTGGGCAACATCATCACCAACACGCTGCGCCGCGACTCCGTTCGCAAGCCCGAAGAGGCTCTGATCGAGATCTACCGCAAGCTGCGTCCGGGCGACCCGCCGACTCTCGACACCGCCACTGCGCTCTTCGAAGGCATGTTCTTCGATCCGCGCAAGTACGACTTCTCGCGCGTAGGCCGTCTGAAGTTCAACATCAAGCTGTACGAGAACCAGGACGCCACCGGCCTCGACAAGCGCACGCTGACCCCCGAGGACTTCTACGGCACCATCCGTTACCTGCTGAAGCTGCGCAAGAACATCGGCGTAGTGGACGACATCGATCACCTTGGCAACCGCCGCGTCCGCGCGGTCGGCGAGCTGATGGAGAACCAGTTCCGCATCGGCCTGGTCCGTATGGAGCGCGCCATCAAGGAAAAGATGTCGGTCTATCAGGAGATGTCGACGGCGATGCCGCACGACCTGATCAACGCCAAGCCCGTCATGGCCGCGATCCGCGAGTTCTTCGGCTCCTCGCAGCTCTCGCAGTTCATGGACCAGACCAACCCGCTCTCGGAGATCACGCACAAGCGCCGCCTGTCGGCCCTTGGGCCCGGTGGTCTCTCGCGTGAGCGCGCCGGCTTCGAAGTCCGCGACGTGCACCCGACCCACTACGGCCGTATCTGCCCGATCGAGACGCCGGAAGGCCCGAACATCGGTCTTATCTCGTCGCTCAGCTGCTTTGCGCGCATCAACGAGTACGGCTTCATCGAGTCGCCTTACCGCCGCGTCAAGGACGGCAAGGTGCTCGACTACGTCTCCGTTGTCGAACGCCGGTGAGAGCGGTCTGCGTCAGGGCGACTACCTCGAGGTCAACGAGGCGAAGAAGCTGAACGAGCAGCTGAAGAAGGACAAGAAGCGCACGATGGATCTGGTTCCGTTCAGCTTCTACCTCTCGGCCTGGGAAGAGGATCGCCACACCATCGCGCAGGCGAACATCGAGCTCGACGAGAAGCTGAACATCGTTCAGGACATCGTCGATGCCCGTCGCCAGGGCAACTTCGTGCTCGTCAACAAGTCTGAGGTCGACTACGTCGACGTCTCGCCGAAGCAGCTCGTCTCGGTCGCGGCCTCGCTCGTTCCGTTCCTCGAGCACGACGACGCAAACCGCGCTCTGATGGGTGCGAACATGCAGCGCCAGTCGGTTCCGCTGCTCGTCTCCGAAGCTCCGTTCGTCGGAACCGGCATGGAAGGCGTCACCGCTCGCGACTCGGGCGCCGTCATCCTGGCCAAGCGCAACGGCATCGTGGACTCGGTCGACTCCGAGCGCATCATCGTGCGCGTCGAAGGCGAGCATCACCCCACGCAGCTCTCGCGTGAGGTTGGTTCGGACATCTACCAGCTCACGAAGTTCAAGCGCTCGAACCAGAACACCTGCATCAACCAGAAGCCGGTCGTCCGCAAGGGTGACCGCGTGCTGAAGGGGCAGGTCATCGCCGACGGTCCGTGCACGGAGCAGGGCGAACTCGGCCTCGGCCGTAACGTTCTCGTCGCCTTCATGCCGTGGCGCGGTTACAACTTCGAGGACGCGATCCTTATCTCGGAGAAGCTGGTCCGCGAGGACTACTACACCTCGATCCACATCGAGGAGTTCGAGATCGAGGCCCGCGACACGAAGCTGGGGCCGGAAGAGATCACGCGCGATATCCCGAACGTCAGCGAGCACGCTCTGCGTGATCTCGACGAGTCGGGCATCATCCGCATCGGCGCGAAGATCGGCCACAACGACATCCTCGTCGGCAAGGTAACGCCGAAGGGCGAGACACAGCTCACGCCGGAAGAGAAGCTGCTCCGCGCCATCTTCGGTGAGAAGGCCGGCGACGTTCGCGACGCCTCGCTGACGTGCCCTCCCGGAATCGAGGGAACGGTCGTCGACGTCCGCATCTTCTCCCGCAAGGGACAGGAGAAGGACGAGCGCGCCAAGCAGATCGAGCAGGAGCAGATCGAGAAGCTCGAGCGCAACCTGGCTGACGAGATCCGCATTCTGACCGACGAGCGTTTGAAGCGTCTTGAAGCGATCCTCGGCAGCAAGGAAGTTCTCGCCGACCTGCACGACGAGCGCACCAACAAGAAGCTGCTCTCGAAGGGCGAGATCCTCGACCGCGACACCATCGAGCTGATCTCGACGCGTAACCTGAAGCGTATTCGTTACGCCGACAAGGATCCGCGCGTGAACGAGCAGATCGACGAGATCGAAGAGATGACCTCGCGTCAGATCGACGTTCTGCGCAAGATCACCAACGAGAAGATCTCGAAGATGTCCAAGGGCGACGAGCTCGCTCCTGGCGTCATCAAGATGGTCAAGGTCTACATCGCCATGAAGCGCAAGCTCTCGGTCGGCGACAAGATGGCCGGACGTCACGGTAACAAGGGCGTCATCGCCCGCATCCTTCCGGAAGAGGATATGCCGTACCTCCCGGATGGAACGCCGGTCGAGATCGTCCTCAATCCGCTGGGCGTGCCTTCGCGTATGAACGTCGGTCAGATCCTCGAGACGCACCTGGGCTGGGCTGCACATGAGCTCGGCAAGCAGGTCGCCGAGCTGGCTGCGACCATGCAGTCGGCCAACGAAGTTCGCGAGCTCTTCAAGGCGCGCTTCGCCGGTACCGCCGCTCTCAACCAGCTTCTTGACCTCGACGACGAGCAGACCCTGCGCGTCGCCGCCGGCATGAAGCGCGGCATCTGGTTCGGCACGGCAGTCTTCGACGGCGCTCGCGAGACCGAGATCAAGGCGCTTCTTGCATCCGCCGGTCTTCCCAGCTCCGGTAAGACGCCTTCTGCACGACGGCATGACGGGCGAGGAGTTCGAACAGCCCGCCACCGTTGGCTACATCTACATGCTGAAGCTCTCGCACCTGGTCGACGACAAGATCCACGCTCGCTCGATCGGACCGTACTCGCTCATCACCCAGCAGCCGCTCGGTGGTAAGGCGCAGTTCGGCGGACAGCGCTTCGGTGAGATGGAAGTCTGGGCCCTTGAAGCATACGGCGCAGCCTACATCCTGCAGGAGCTGCTCACCGCCAAGTCCGACGACGTCTTCGGCCGTACGAAGATCTACGAGGCCATCGTCAAGGGCGAGGCAGCGATCGAGCCCGGCGTGCCGGAGTCGTTCAACGTGCTTATCCGCGAGCTGCAGTCGCTCTGCCTCGACGTTGAGCTGATCAAGCAGGCCGACCAGAAGAAACAGCCGCTGCCCGCAATCGCAGCAGCCGACTAACGAAACCAAGGGACCCGGGGAGACAGACAAACTCCCCGAGGGCCGCTCACCCTCGAATCGAGCGGCCAAGACAATTGAAATCGAGCAACAGCACCAGAACCACCGGTAACGCGATACGCCGAGAGTTATCGCAAAGATTTAGTAACCGCAGCCATGCTGCACTGCTGCAAACAGGGAGACGCCAAATATGTTCCGCTCCAGCCCCTTCGAACTGACCGGACCCATCGCTGACTTCGACGCGATCAAGATTCAGCTCGCCAGCCCGGAGAAGATCCGCAGCTGGTCGCACGGCGAAGTCACCAAGCCGGAAACCATCAACTACCGCACCTTCAAGCCCGAGCGCGACGGCCTCTTCTGCGCCCGCATCTTCGGACCCATCACCGACTGGGAGTGCCTCTGCGGCAAGTACAAGCGCATGAAGCACCGCGGAGTCATCTGCGACAAGTGCGGCGTCGAAGTCACACTGTCCAAGGTTCGCCGCGAGCGCCTCGGCCACATCGAGCTCGCTTCGCCCTGCTCGCACGTCTGGTTCTTCAAGGGCCTGCCGTCGCGCATCGGCCACCTGCTCGACATCTCGCTCCGTGAGCTCGAAGCTGTTCTCTACTTCGAGTCCTACGTCGTCGTCGATCCAGGCGACGCTCCGGTCAAGGAGCGCGAGGTCATCAAGGACGAGACCAAGTTCCGCGAACTCGACCAGCAGTACCGCCCCTCCGGCTTCAAGGCCATGATGGGCGCCGAGGCCATCAAGGAGCTCCTCAAGCGCGTCGAAGTCGCCGAGCTCGCGATCGAGCTGCGCGAGCGCATGAAGACGGAGTCCTCGCTTCAGAAGAAGCTCAAGTACTCCAAGCGCCTCAAGATCGTCGAGGCCTTCCGCAAGTCCGACAACCTGCCGCAGTGGATGATCCTCGACGTGATCCCCGTGATCCCGCCAGAGCTTCGCCCGCTGGTGCCGCTGGACGGTGGACGCTTCGCGACCTCGGATCTCAACGATCTCTATCGCCGCGTGATCAACCGTAACAACCGCCTCAAGAAGCTCATGGACCTCCATGCTCCTGAGGTCATCGTGCGCAACGAAAAGCGCATGCTGCAGGAGGCCGTCGACGCTCTGTTCGACAACGGCCGCCGTGGCCGCGTGCTGCGTGGCGCGAACAACCGTCCGCTGAAGTCGCTCTCCGACACCCTCAAGGGCAAGCAGGGCCGCTTCCGTCAGAACCTCCTCGGCAAGCGCGTCGACTACTCCGGCCGTTCCGTTATCGTCGTCGGTCCTGAGCTCGCGCTGCACCAGTGCGGTCTGCCGAAGAAGATGGCGCTCGAGCTCTTCAAGCCCTTCATCTATCACCGTCTCGAGCAGACCGGCCACTGCACCACCATCAAGCAGGCCAAGGAGATGGTTGAACTGCAGGAGCCCATCGTCTGGGACATCCTCGAAGAGGTCATCAAGGATCACCCGGTCCTTCTGAACCGCGCCCCGACGCTTCACCGTCTCGGCATTCAGGCGTTCGAGCCCGTGCTCGTCGAAGGCAAGGCCATCAAGATTCACCCGCTCGTCTGCACCGCCTTCAACGCGGACTTCGACGGCGACCAGATGGCTGTGCACATCCCGCTCTCGCCTGAGGCGCAGATCGAAGCCTCGCGTGCTGATGCTCGCATCGCACAACATCCTCTCGCCCGCCAGCGGCCAGCCCATCACCGTCCCCACGCAGGACCTCGTGCTCGGTCTCTACTACCTCACCAAGTCCAAGGTGAACGCCAAGGGTGAAGGCCGCGTCTTCGCGAACATCGAAGAGGTCTTCATGGCGCTCGAGGCCAAGCAGGTCGAGACGCTGACGCCGATCCGTCTGCGCTACACCGGCCCGGTGCTCGACATGACCACGGCCTACGACGATCAGGACCTCACTGCACACCGAGCCGGTCGAGTTCAACAAGCAGTACATCAACACCACGGTCGGCCGCGCCATCCTCAACGATGCGCTCCCCGAGGGCATGCCGTACATCAACGGCCTGCTCAAGAAGAAGGGAATCGGCCAGCTGGTCAACTACTGCTACCTGAACCTCGGCCTCGAGGTCACGGTGAAGACCCTGGACCGCATCAAGGACCTCGGCTTCCGTTACGCGACGCGCTCCGGTCTCTCGGTCGGTCTCGACGACATGGTCATCCCGGAGTCGAAGTACACCGTCGTCTCCGAGGCGGAAAAGCAGGTCATCAACGTCCAGCAGCAGTACCTTGACGGTGCCATCACCAACGGTGAGCGCAACAACAAGGTCATCCAGATGTGGTCCGGCGTCACCGAGAAGGTCGCCGACGAGATGTTCAGCAACATGAAGAAGGCGGACAAGGAAGGAGCCATGAACCCGATCTACATCATGGCCGACTCCGGTGCTCGTGGTTCGAAGCAGCAGATCCGTCAGCTCTCCGGTATGCGCGGTCTGATGGCCAAGCCCTCCGGCGAAATCATCGAGACCCCCATCACGGCGAACTTCCGTGAAGGCCTCACCGTGCTGCAGTACTTCATCTCGACGCACGGCGCTCGTAAGGGCCTTGCCGATACCGCACTCAAGACTGCTGACTCGGGCTACCTCACCCGCCGTCTGGTCGACGTGGCGCAGGACGTCATCATCTCGCAGAACGATTGCGGCACGGTGGAAGGCATCTACGTCACCCCGATCATCGAAGCCGGCGAGACCATCGAGCCGCTGCGCGACCGTATCATCGGCCGCGTCTCGCTCGAGAAGCTCAAGGACTACGAGGGCAAGACCATCGTCGAAGTGAACCAGGAGATCGACGAAGATCTCGCCAGCGCCATCCAGGCCGCCGGTATCGAGCAGCGTCAAGATTCGCTCGGTGCTCACCTGCGAGTCCAAGCGCGGCGCCTGCATCCTCTGCTACGGCCGTAACCTCGGCTCCGGCAAGATGGTTGAGATGGGCGAGGCCGTCGGCGTCATCGCGGCACAGTCCATCGGCGAGCCCGGCACGCAGCTCACCATGCGTACCTTCCACATCGGCGGAACGGCATCGCGCGTCTCCGACGCCTCGCACATCGAGGCCAAGAACGCCGGAACCGTGCGCTTCATCAACCTCGTCACCGTCCGCTCCAAGACCGGCGACCTGGTTGCGATGAACCGCAACGGCTCCATCGCCATCGTCGACGAGAAGGGCCGCGAGAAGGAGCGCTACGCCATCGTCTACGGCGCCAAGCTGAAGATCGAGGACGGCGCCAACGTCAGCTCTCGGCGACAAGCTCGGCGAGTGGGATCCCTACACCTTCTCGCTCCTCACCGAGATCGCCGGCACCGTCCAGTTCAAGGACCTGCAGGAAGGCGTCACGCTGCACGAAGAGATCGACGAGGTCACCGGCCTCTCGCGTCTGGTCGTCGCCGACTCGCCCGACGAGAAGCGTCAGCCCACCATCATCATCAAGTCCGCGCAGGGCAACAAGCGTTACCTGATGCCGAGCCGCGCTCACCTTATGGTGGCCGATGGCGACGAGCTCTTCCCCGGAGACATCCTGGCGAAGATCCCGCGCGAAACCACCCGCACCAAGGACATCACCGGCGGTCTGCCCCGCGTCGTCGAGTTGTTCGAGGCACGCAAGCCGCGTGACCCCGCAATCATCTCGAAGATCGACGGCGTCGTTCGCTTCGGCGATGTCTCCAAGGGACAGCGCAAGGTCTACGTCACCGCCGACAACGGACAGGAAGAGGAGTACTCGGTTCCGCGTGGTGTGTACGTCAACGTGCAGGAAGGCGAACGCCTCCGTGCCGGTGACGCGCTCATCGACGGTCCCCGCAACCCGCACGACATCCTTGAGGTGCTCGGCGAGCGCGCACTGCAGCAGTACCTGGTCAACGAGATCCAGGAAGTCTACCGCTTGCAGGGCGTCGCCATCTCCGACAAGCACATCGAGGTCATCGTTCGGCAGATGCTCCGCTGGGTCAAGATCGAAGAGGTTGGCGACACCACCTTCCTCGTCGATCAGCAGACCGATCGCTTCCGCTTCAACGCTGAGAACCAGCGCGTCCTGATGACCGGCGGACGTCCTGCCATCGGCCGCTCGCTCCTGCTCGGCATCACCAAGGCGTCGCTCTCGACCGACAGCTTCATCTCGGCCGCCAGCTTCCAGGAGACCACCCGCGTACTCACCGAAGCCAGCATCAACGGCTCCATCGATACGCTCCGTGGCCTCAAGGAGAACGTCATCGTCGGCCGCCTCATCCCCGCCGGCACCGGCATGGAGTACTACCGCAACGTCCAGCTCTCACCCGAGCTCGAGGAAGCGGCAGCCCAGGTCCAGGCCGAGGTTCAGGAAGCGCACGACGCCGAAGAGCGCGAGCTCGAAGCGATGCGCATGGAAGGCGAGCAGGAAGAGATGGCCGCCGAGTAAGGCCACGCTTCCAGCAAACGCGCTTTGCACAAAAACACTAAGGGCGGTCGGACTCGAAAGAGTCTGGCCGCCTTATCTTTTGTCTCTCTTTGACTCAAGCTGGTCGAAGAAAGAGTACGATCTCTGTCACATCGAAACATGCACCTCCTGCTGTTTGGATGGGGTCCCGGGCCTAACTCTTGCCATCGCGAAGGAGACCGAGCGTGACCTCGATCAAACTGCTATATACCCATCGTTTCTCCGCGGTCCTGCTTCGACAGGTTTTCGTCGCACTCTACGTCACCTTTGGAATCTCTTCGCTGCTAGCGAGCCACCGCGCCAATGCTGGGATGGTTGCAGCCGCGTCTCCGAAGGTTGATCCACCGCCCAGCAGTATCGCGTGGCACGGCTGCCCTGACGCGCCTGCAAAAGACCTCCAGTGTGCCGAGGTGCAGGTGCCGCTGGACTGGAATCGTCCCGCCGGGTCCAGGATATCGTTGTCGGTGGCCCGTCATCTCGCCAGCAAGCCGAACCAGCGGATTGGTTCTCTCTTCGTCAACTTTGGTGGTCCGGGCGTTCCAGGAGTACCTGCCATAAAAGAGGCTGGGGAGGGCCTGGACCAGCTGGGCGAAGGACGGTTCGACGTCGTTGGGTGGGACCCGCGCGGCACCGGCGGAAGCACCCACGTGGTGTGCTTTCAAAACGACAGGAAGATGGAACAGTTTTGGGGAGCCGATTGGACTCTTCCGACGACGCCCTTAGATATCTGGCTGTATGTGACGAAGACCTTCGAATACGCGCAACGATGCACTGCCATGAGCGGCTCATTGCTCGCACACATCTCCACTGAAGACACAGTCCGCGATCTCGACTACCTGCGCCAGCTGGTCGGCGACCCCCAGCTGAACTATCGCGGCCTCTCCTACGGAACCTTCCTCGGTCAGACCTACATCAACATGTTCCCGCAACGTGTGCGCGCGGTGATCCTCAACGCCAACATCGACCCCGTCCCATTCACAGCCTCGGTTGAGGCATCCGTGTCGAGCACGGGATCGGATACCGATCTTGTCTTCGAAAAGTTTCTGTCGCTATGCCAGCAGGCAGGCCCATTCAATTGCAAACTCTCTGCGAATGGCGATGTTGCCGCGCGCGTGCAAAAGCTCCTCGCGCGCCTTCGCCAGGGACCGATACCGGCGCCGAGTGCTCCCGCGCCCCACGAGTTGCGCTACGGCGATGCGCTGATAGATATCTGGGTATCGCTTGGCATGCCGGCGAAGTGGCCACAACTCGCCGAAGATCTCAACCAGGCAGCCGAAGGCGACGGCTCTAATCTTGCAATCACCTTCACTGAAGTCGTCAGACCCAGCATCCTGAAGTCTCTGATCTCTGCCGCAGCGCTCCAATGCGCCGACAAGCCCCTCCTTCCGCTCGGCAGCGTTCTCACTTGGCCGCAGGTCATGCAGCATCTTACTGCGACGAACTTTATTGGGACCGTAGAAGGTTGGTGGCTCTGGGCTCCGTGCGCGTCCTGGGTCGTGCCCAGCGCAGAGCGGTACACCGGCCCATGGAACGCCAAAACCGAAAACACGATCATGGTTATCGGCAATCGATACGATCCCCGGACAAGGTACGCAAACTCCGTACTGGCCTCGCAACGCTTAGGCAATGCGGCCTTGCTCACGCTCAACGGATACGGCCACACCAGCGACGCTGACCCCAGCGACTGCATCGACAAAGCCGTCGCCAACTACCTCATCACAACAATCACCCCACCGACAGGAACCGTCTGCCAGCCAGACCACGCTCCATTCGACCCCGACTTCGACAAGCCGCTTTTTAAGTCCCAGTCGCCTTTCGAGTGAACTGCAGTTCGCCTTTTGCGGATTTCATACCGCCGTTTGACGAACGCCTCTATTGATACGCTCCGTAGCCTCAAGGAGAACGTCATCGGCGGTCAACGGGTCAACTCGGATGATGGCGGTCTCATGCTCTACGGGCGAATCCCGCCCGTTTGGCTCTGGCCCCATAAACAATCGTGGACCCCATAACGGAAGCCGTGAGCACCAGCACGAAGCTCGGCGGTTCAGGTATCGCTGGCGTAACGCCAGGGTCGTCTACCTCCACACGACCGACGATCGCGCCGCTCTGCACCGTACCGATTCCCGCGCCTGAGCCAGTCAGAACTGGAGCCCCAAGTTCGGTCGCGGTGAGATCCCAAAAGCCGCGGTCGTTATTCTCATCGTTGCCGGTGTCCGGCACGGCCGGACTCGTAAATTCGATCACCAAAACACACGCACCCGTCTGCGCCGCTAACATCACGCCTGCATCGCATCCGGTTGTGCTCGAAATCGCTGGTGCGTCATCCCTGTCGCCGCCTGTGTAGTTGAACCCCAGACCTCGCGTGCGGAGGCCGTTATCGAGCGTCAGAATGACGTTGGTCGTATTTTGAATGGTCCAAACGAGCTTGTCGCCGCTCCCTTCTGTCACCGCCTTGGCCTGTACATTGCCCGTCACGCTCAAGGGATCCAAAGTGTCGGCGTATCCAACCTGTCCCAATCCGAGAATAGCAATGGCTACTCCGCCCAACTGCACTGTCCGTAATACGTCCTTCCAGTGGCTCATGGTTGTTCCTCCTCTTCGGTGCTGGAGGGGATCTTCTCGCTCCAATTCTGTGGATTTTCCTATCGAGCCCTACCATTCGCGCGTGCAGAGGCTTTGTCTCTTGAGCGCGCGGATCATGGACTCTACTCGCGACGCCGTTGGAGTCTCTAGAAGCCCACCTCCTCGGGGCAGGGCCATTGTTGTTACATGAAGTGGGCGGGGGGTACGGGAGAGCCAACGTACGATCGTCTTGCCAACAAACCGCGTCCAATTAACTATGGAGCGCTCGAAACAATCCGAGGGTCCTGGCCATTTGCTGTTTTACGTTATGGCGGCGATCATTATCGGCACGATTCTTGTCTTCCTTATCCTCCGCCCGGGCCACGGCTGATGTTATGAAGCAAGGCCAGGAAAGAGTCGCCGAGTCTATTTGAGGACGATGAAAAACCTCAGGAAAGTGGAGTGTCAATAGTCCCCGGTCGCTTCTATTGCCATCCCGCAACGTGCAAAGCAAATAGAAACAGCCACTTCCTCACAAAAAACTTTTCTCTCCAAAAGCGCCGATCAATTTCCTTCCATTTCGTAAAATAGAAATAGCTCAAAGAAAGCCGATAGGGTCTGTCATCAGGACAGACCCTATCGCTTTTCGAATCTATATTTTGCTACTTTTAACCCTTTCGATGGAAGACTTTGCCAAAAGCAAATCGCATAATCCCTTCATTCAAGCGAAGTTACCGAAATGAGATAGGGGAGGGGGAGGGGGTGGGTCCGAACGAAGAGGCGAGCCCATCATGGGACTCGCCTTTGAAGTGTTGTAACTATCGGACGATTTAGCGGGCCGGGCTAAGCAGGGTCATCTCTAGGTTCACCGGGAAGTCGACCGGCTGGTCGCTCACGGTACCCGGCTTGAAGCGGTACTGCGCAACCGCGGCCAGGACATTATGATCCAGCTCCGGACCAGCCGAGCGCACGATCTTCAAATCAGTAGGAACGCCGTTCTTATCCACGGTCATGCCCACAACAACGGTTCTGGAGACGCCGGACGCGGTCAAGGGCCAGACGTTGTCCGTGTTCACGTCAACCTGGTGAATCAGTCTGGGCTTCGCGACTCCCGTGGAGACGCGCAGCGGCTTTGAGACAGCAACTCCACGATCGGCTGCGGCGCCGATTGCAGGAGCAGAGAGTTTGGACTCGAGTTGGGCAGGCGAATTTGCCTGAGCGTGAAGCAGGACGGGGGACAGGGCGAGTGTAGCCAATAGTGCTTTACGCATTGAATTTCTCCTCAAGGTTAGAAGTACCCGTCACCAACATAATCCCAAGTTGGTACGATTGTCAAACACATTTTTGGGAAGAAAATTACTGCACTGTTTTCAATTGTTTGAATTTCGGGAGTTTTCCGAAAGGCCGATGTTTTGTGAAGCAAGCGTGAATTTCAGAGCAGCGCCGAGAATGCTCGTCTGCAAACAAAATCCGCACCGAAACAAACCCCGCTGTATCCTCACCAAATGAAAAATGTCCTCGTCATCGATGTCGGAGGAACGAACGTCAAGGTCGCCTCAAACCTGCAGCGCGTACCCCTCAAGATTCCTTCCGGCCCGCAGATGACCGCGCAGAAGATGGCCGAGCAGGTTCTGCTCGCAACCAAAGGCTGGAGATACGACTCCATCTCTATCGGCTATCCAGGACCAGTCGTTCACGATCACCCGCTCGCCGAACCGCACAACCTCGCGTCCGGATGGATTGACTTCAACTACACAAGCGCCTTCCGTAAGCCCATCCGCTTCATCAACGACGCGGCCATGCAGGCCCTCGGAGGCTATCGCGGCGGACGTATGCTCTTCCTCGGCATCGGAACCGGCCTCGGTTCGGCGATGGTCTTCGAAGGCCTTGTCGTCCCGCTCGAACTCGCGCATCTGCCCTATCGAAAGGGCCGCACCTACGAGGAGTACGTCGGGAAAGCCGGCCTCGAACTTCGTGGCAAGAAGCGTTGGCGCAAGTCAGTGCTCGACGTTGTGGAGAGGTTGAAGGCCGCGCTCATCTGCGAGTACGTGCTGCTCGGCGGAGGCAACGCCAAACTGATGGATCACCTTCCGTCGCATGTCATTCTCGGTGCCAACAGCAATGCAATCGAGGGGGGAATTCGTCTGTGGCAAAGCCCTGATGAGAGAAACATCGTGATCGCTCCACCCAAAGGACGCCCTTGAAACAAGCACCGAGAAGAGGATCATCCGAAGAAGCAAAAAAGCTTAGCGCCTCCACCGACGCCGCAGCCTGTGTTTCGATCCCGGCTGAACTTCTGCTTTAATCAGAACAGCCCTACCCCGCAACAACAGGAGCCGCGATGGCCACACCGACCACTTACGAACTTCCGGTTGCTCCTCAAGCGACTGCGCAGGTCTACGCCGCTCCTCCTTCCAGCCCCACTCCAACGGACGAGATCGTCGCGGCCCTCCGCACCATTCAACCTCTAGACGGTCTCACAGATCAGGAGTACCGATGGCTTGCCACCCACAGTACTGAGCGCGTCGGATCGGACGGCGCCTTCATCTTCCGCGAGGACGAGCCTTCGTACCACATGATCATCATCCTCAAGGGCGAGGTAATGGTGCAGCGACGCAAGTCAGGTCCTGTAGCGCGCTTCGTCGGCCGGACTTCACGCGTCACCGGCAAACTGCCCTTCTCGCGCATGAAGGCCTGGGGAGCGGACGGCAGCAGCGTCGGCTCCATCTGGGTACTGGATATTCACGAGGATCTCTTCGCGGAGATGATGTGTGCTATTCCATCGATGGGGCAACGTTGTGTGACGCTGTTGCTCGACCGCGTCCGCGATTTCACCCGTATGGACGAGCAGGCAGAGAAGCTGCTCGCGCTCGGCAAGCTTGCCGCAAACCTCTCGCACGAACTGAACAACCCTGCTTCAGCAGCGCAGCGTTCAGCGGCCAGCCTTTCAACGGAACTTCCCGATGCAGACGAGGCGAAGTTCCGACTCGCCAGGCTCTTTTCTTCCGAGGAGGAGCTTGGGCGGTATACCGCCTGGGTGAAGCGTGCACGCGCAGAGATCAAGGCATCGGCGGGATTCTCTCCCATTCCCAATAGTCCGCTTGAGGCAAGCGATCGCGAATCAGAGATCGTTCGCTGGCTGGAAAGCCATAATGTTGATTCGCCCTGGAGCATCGCGCCGGCACTTGCAGAATCACGAATCCCAATAACCATGCTCGACGAGCTCGCGGGCGCCGTAAACGCTGAGGTTTTGCCATCGGCGATCACCACCGTCGCAGGATCTCTTCGTATCGAGCGCATGGCCGAGACAGTTGTCGATTCGAGCGACCGCATCTTCGAGCTCATCAGCGCTATCCGAGGCTACTCCTTCATGGATCAAGCGCCGGTGCAGGATATTGATCTGCGTCAATCGATCGACAACACGCTTGCCATGTTCCGCTCGCGAACTGGACGAGTAGAGATCAAGCTCGAGTTCGACACCGAGCTTCCACCGGTGAGCGCCTACGGCAGCGAACTGAATCAGGTATGGTCTGCGCTGATTGAAAATGCTCTCGACGCGATGCACGATCACGGAGTTCTTACAATCTCGATCCGTGCAACCGGCCAGACTGCGATTGTGGAGGTCCGCGACAACGGCCCTGGAATCGACCCTGCAATTCAATCGCGCATCTTTGAGCCGTTCTTCACAACCAAGCCGATCGGCACTGCTCTGGGCCTTGGTCTGGATACAGTGCAACGTATAGTCAACAAGCATTCAGGTTCTGTTGCGGTGGACTCGAAGCCGCACGCTACCTGCTTTCAGGTGCGTATCCCAATCAATCGGCTGCAGGCCTATTGAGTCGAGTCATCGCCTTCCGCTGCAGCCAGCAGCTTCTGCAGATCGAGCGGTCGCGTGTACATGGCCAGATTGCCGTCGCTGTCTGTCGGCCATTGGTCCTGTGGGCGGTCCCAGTAAAGTTCCACGCCGTTGCCGTCCGGGTCGCGCAGGTAGAGCGCCTCGCTTACGCCATGATCTGCTGCTCCCTCAAGCGGGACGCTAGCTTCGATCAGTCGTTCCAACGCATCTCGCAACGCGGCCCGCGTCGGATAAACGATGGCGAGGTGATACAGCCCGGTTGTTCCCTGTGCAGGAGCCTTGCCGCCCCGGCTCTCCCAGGTGTTCAAAGCGATGTGGTGGTGGTAGCCGCCGGCCGAAAGAAATGCTGCCGAATCGCCCATTCTATGGGTCACATCAAACCCAAGGACGTCGTGATAAAAGCGCAACGCGCGCTCCAGGTCAGCGACCTTCAGATGAACGTGCCCCACCCTTACGCCAGAATGAATCGTCTGCTTACTCATGCTGATTCGATGTCTTCGTCAACCGGAAAGGATCATCGAGCATGACAGCGAAAAGAGACAGTATTTGCATCAGACTTCGACAACGGCTGAGAATGTTAGACTTCCAGTCTCGACAGATGCAGCGTTGAGTATCCGATCCGCATAATTGAGTTTGCTTCCGGGCCCAAATCTCAAAACTGAAGGAGCTTCTATGTTCAGTCTGCTGTGGACTGCCATTATCGGTCTCGTCGTTGGTGCCCTGGCCAAATTGATCATGCCCGGCAAAGACCCTGGTGGCATGCTTGTCACAATGATCATCGGAATCGCAGGTTCGTTCCTGGGAACATTTCTCGGGCGGCTCATCGGCCATTATCAGGAAGGCCAGTCGGCTGGCTTCATCATGTCGTTAATTGGCGCGATTATTTTGCTCGCCATCTATCACTTCATTAAGCGAAGGCAGACTGTGTAGACGGGTCTTGTATCTGCAAGTTGCCCGGAAATCTCAGATGCTCTGCAACACACCGATTCCATTGCCCGAGCGAGCCGCAGCCGCGAACTCGCTCGCGGGCACCGGAACGGCGATGTAGTGTCCCTGAGCCTCGTCGCACTTGCGGCGCATCAAGAATCGCAGATGCTCTTCGGTCTCGACTCCCTCTGCAACAACGCGGATCGCAAGGCCATGCGACATCGCAATGATGGTTCTAACGACGGCCGCAGCGTTAGGATCCGTTCCCGCCTGCTTCACAAAGCTCCTGTCGATCTTCAACCTGTCCACCTGGTACTGCAACAGGTAGGAGAAGCTGCAGAAGCCGGTCCCGAAGTCGTCGATTGAGATGCGTGCACCAAGCTCGCGAATTCGTTGCAGTTTGTCCAGATTGCCGTCTGAATTGACCATCAGCATGTTCTCCGTAATCTCGATTTCGAGATTGCGAGCCGCCAGGCCGCTGCTCGCAAGCGCATTCTCAATCACGGCGATTAGATTGCGCTGTTGCAGTTGCCGCGGCGAGAGGTTCACTGAGATGGTCAGGTCAGAGCCAAGTTCATCCTGAAGTGCTTTGCCTTCGCGGCAGGCCGTCATAAAAGCCCATTCGCCAATGGGAACGATGAGGCCGGTCTCCTCTGCCAGCGGAATAAATTGAGACGGCGGCACGTTGCCCAATCTCGGATGGTTCCACCGCAGCAGTGCTTCCATTCCCGTAACAAGCCCCGTGGTCAGCGAAACCTGCGGCTGATAGTGGAGACACAACTCGCCATTAGTCAGAGCGTGACGCAACGCATGCTCCATCGAAAGCCGGTCGGCTGTCTCTTTCAGCATGTCCTCGGTGAAGATCTGATGTTGATTGCGGCCATTCTCCTTGGCCACATACATCGCGGCGTCTGCACGTTTCAAAAGGTGTTTGGCATCCGAGGCGAAATCAGGATAGACGCATACCCCAACGCTGGCCGTGACATTCACCAGCTGATTGTCGACCTGTATCTCCGGCGACAGCTTCATCACGAGGTTGGCTGCACACAGTTCCACGTCAGCCAGGCTGGTGATATCGGGCATTACAACCACAAACTCATCGCCGCCTACGCGAGCTACAACGTCGGTGCTGCGTACTGACCGGCGAAGACGCGTTGCTGCTTCGATCAAAATCTGATCGCCCGAAGCGTGTCCAAGCGAGTCGTTGATGCGCTTGAACTGATCGAGGTCGATGACGAATACAGCTACCTTGGTTCCATAGCGCCGCGCTCGCTCCACTGCTTCAACTGTCTTGTCGCGCAGCAACGCGCGGCCTAAAAGACCAGTCAGCTGATCGTGTGTCGCCAGATGGGTTACGTAATGCAGCATCTGCCGACGCTCGGTGATATCAAATGCGATTCCGACAAAGCCACTTACCTCGCCGGCATCTGAGGTCACCGCGCGCATCGCTAGGTTGATCGGCGCCCGGCTTCCATCCCGCCGGACAAGTGTCCACTCCTTCTCCTCCATCTCACCAGCGGCAGCTCCCGCAGAGAGCACTGCAAAGCCGATTTCATCGATTCCGACGTTCTCATTCAGAGAGTCGCCGGCCATGGTCACCAACTCGTGCTCGTCATGGAGGATTGTGAGCGGTGCCTTGCCGATCAGTTCTTCTCGGCTGTAACCGGTCAGCTTTTCGGCGGCCACATTCATGGCCGTAATCTTTCCTCGTACATCGGTCGCAACAATGCTGAATGGAGCGTTCTGGAAAACGGACTCGTTGAACTCCATCAGGTGTTCATAGCGTTCCTGCGTCAGCTTTTCTTCACTCACATCGTCAAGGGTGATCGCCAGCCCATCCCCAAGCTTGATGACCTGATAATGAACCCACTTTGCCTGAATCAAATTTCCTTCAGGCACAGGGTATTGCTGATTCAGAGGTTCGCCCGTCTCTACAACCTGGCAGCATCGCTCAAACAGCCCTGTCGCCTTCAAAATTGGCATGGCATCGCAGAGGCTTTGTCCCAGCAGTTCGTCACGGGTATGTCCGGTCAGCTTCTCGGCATTCACATTGACATACTGGACACGGAAATCGACGATTCGGCCCGACTTATCGCGAACCGCTTCAAGGATGGAGAACGCATTGAGGCTCGCTTCAGCGGCGGCTACAAACTTTGATTGAGCATCTTCCGCGCCCATGTGCGCTACCTTGCGGTCATGTTCACGCAGCAAAGACAACAGTGCGACGGCCGTTCCCGCGCAGGCAGCACTGACTGCCACCATTTCGACCACATAGGGTCCATGGTGGGCACGCCAAAACTCCCCTACTGCCAACGAGACTGGCACCGCAGAAAGGCCTGTCTTCCATATCCACGGTCGGGGGGAATCAAACACCCATGCCCTCAAAGCAGCTACCTCAGCAGTTCAAAACGATTGTTTTGGTGTCCATCTAGCAGAATAACCGGATTATCCGATTAAATTCATGGTTGCAACCTAGCATCTCGCCAAAGCTTTTCATAGATAAATTCGTTGTAATTGTCTCCTCGTAGTGTCAGGTTTGGGTCAACTCCCATACTTTGTGATACTTCCGAAACATTTTCAAGCTCATTGGACCTGCACGAAGGTCTATAGACTTTCGTTTGTAGCGCGAACTTGAAATAGACTTCTTTACGCTGCAAACGGACCGCAACACCCTGAAAAAAAGCTCGTCTAAGGAGACATGATCCGCAATCGAACGATTGTGTCAGTTTCTTGCGCCTGTCTTTTGCTAGCCAGCGCAGCCGTCGTTGAACAGTCTGCAGCGCAACAAATCAGCGTCACGGAAAATCCGCTTCCTGCAACCACTTCGCCAACTCTCTCAGTCGACGCCCGCTTAGTAAATCTGCCTGTGGTGGTTCACGACAAAAAGGGCGCTCTCGTCCAGAACCTCACCAAAGAGGACTTCACCCTTCAGGTCGATGGACACGCACAGGCAATTCGATACTTCGATATCGACAAGGACCTGCCGCTAATCCTTGGCCTGCTCGTCGATACGAGCATGAGTCAACGCGAGGTGATCGACGAGGAACGTACTGCAAGCGGCTCCTTTCTCGATCAGATGCTGAAGCCTGTTAAGGACCAGGCATTCATCGTTCAGTTCGCGCATCAGACCGAGCTTCTGCAGGACCTGACTAACTCGCGACCCAAGCTTCAGGCTGCGCTCAAAGAGATCGACAGCCCAAGTCCGAATGCGCCTCCTCCTGATGATCCCAATGATCCCGGCAGTGGCGGCGGAGGCCGTCGCGGACGCATGGGTGCCGGCACAACCCTTTACGACGCCACTTTCCTGGCCTCTGACGAATTGATGGGCAAGCAAAAGGGCCGCAAGGCACTCGTGATCCTCTCCGATGGTGTCGATCATGGCAGCAAGGAGACGCTGGTGAAGTCGATTGAGGCCGCGCAACGCGCTGACACCATCATCTATGCCATCTACTACAAGGGCAATGAATCTCAGGGCGGTGGTCCGGGTGGCCATCCTCATGGGGGCGGCGGTGGGCGTTTTCCGGGAGGAGGCTACCCCGGGGGTCGAGGCGGCGGCTATCCGGGTGGGGGTGGCTATCCAGGTGGAGGGGGCGGTAACCCCGGTGGTGGAGGGCAAGGCGGCGGTATGAGCCATGTCGACGGCAAGAAGATACTTCAGCAGATGACCGACGAAACTGGCGGTCGTCTCTTTGAAGTAACAAAGAAGCAGTCAGTCGCCCAGATCTACAACCAGATCGCCGAGGAGTTGCGCGCGCAGTATCGCCTCGGATACACACCCGACCAGGCCACAGCCGCCGACGGATATCACCAGATCGCGCTTACTGCACACCGCAAGGACCTGTTCATTCAAACAAGGGATGGTTACTACACAGGCAAGTAGCGGTTTGATTGGCTTTGCGACTTTAAGCAGCATTCATGCATCATTAACTGCTGGCGCTGCCAACAGCGGCGCGGTCATGACAAGGAAGGCCAGATCACTATGTTCCGCAAGTTTCGCCCGGCTCTCAACATTGCATTGTTCGTTGTGCTGATCGCTCCCCTTACTCAGGCTTCCGCGCAGATGGCTCCTCCGTTCGTAAAGAAACACCTTTACGACTCGACGGCCAATCCTAAAGTCGACATCGCCGCAGCCTTGAAGCAGGCGAAGGCTGAAAAGAAGCGCGTCATCCTCGACTTCGGCGGCGACTGGTGTGGCGACTGCCAGGTACTGGACATCTACATGCGCCAGAGCCCGAATGCAGAACTGCTGGACAAGCACTTCGTCGTCGTCCACGTCGACATCGGCAGAATGGATCACAATGTGGACGTAGCTGAAAAGTACAAGGTGCCGATCAAAAAAGGTGTCCCCGCACTTGCCGTGCTGGACGCCAACGGCAAGCTCCTTTACTCACAAGAGAACAAGGAGTTCGAAAACATGCGCAACATGAACTCCAGCGATGTCACTGCATTCCTCAAGCGCTGGAAAGCTTGATCGCGAAAACGCCGTGTATTCTGGCGGGCAGGAGCCTCTGCTGAAAACAGTCGGTTCCTGCCCGAACCCGTGAGACGACTACTCCGCATTCCGGTTATCCTCCATCGCGCGCTCCTGCGAGCGATGGATCACGACATTTGGAATCTCGCTCAGTCAACGGCCTATTCCGCCATGGTTGCGTTCTTTCCTGCGCTCATAGTGGCCGCTGCCATCATCGCGCTGCTTCCCGATACCGCGCCCGTTCGCAGCCAATTGGGAGCCTTCTTCGACCGCGTGTTGCCGTCCGACGTCACGCCACTTCTGGAAGGTTACTTCCAGCCGCACAGCACGAAGACAACGCACGCCCTCGTTCTTTCGTTTCTCGTCTCGGTCACAGGAGCCTCAAGCGTTATCGCGACATTTATGGAAGGCTTTCGCCGAGCCAACGACCTTCCTGAAGATTGTTGGACATTCTGGGGCCGGCGCGCCCGAGCCTACGCTCTTGTCCCGCTCTCGCTAATTCCGCTCGCCGTCGCCAGCGGACTCGTTGTTTTTGGCCACTTCATTACTCTGTGGCTGGCCCTGCACGTGATGCCATCGGTACGTACTGAGGTTTATGTAGTGGCGCTCTTCTTTCGGTGGATTATCGCCCTAACGGCTTCCGTCGGCCTCATTGCGCTGATCTACCACATGGGGACGCCCATCCGGCAGCCATGGCGCCGCGTTCTGCCCGGAGCGGTGGCCGCGACCGGCCTATGGTTTCTCACGACACTAGCCTTCGGCTGGTATGTCACTCGCTTCGCCAATTACTCCCAGGTCTATGGTTCGCTTGGAGCCGGAATCGCACTTCTCTTCTGGCTTTATCTTGTCTCCCTCAGCGTGCTCTTCGGGGCCGAATTCAATTTTGAGTTCAATCGCCACGGTCACTGATAGGGTTCGGCCTGCCACTCTTCAACCGTTTTAGCCCGCCTGACGCGTCCACACGGTAGAATGGCGAACGGCAATGAAAACGTACTGGTCTTACCATTGAACCAGTGATTCTATCCGCGACGGTTTGAAAAGGAATTCAGCTGCAAGCCCTATGACGAACTCAGTAAACCCTATGCTCTCCGATCTCTCCTCGTTCGCAACGGAACGCGCTCGGCGCGCCAAGATCGTCGCCACCCTCGGCCCCGCTTCCAGTTCTATCGAGGTCTTCCGCCAACTCGTTCGCGCCGGATTGGATGTAGCTCGGCTCAACTTCTCCCACGGCACCCATGCTCAGAAGGGTGAGTTGATTCGAATGGTCCGTCAGGTTGCTCGCGAAGAGGGCAAGCCAATCTGCATCCTGGCTGACCTGCAGGGACCGAAGATTCGCACAGGCAAGCTGAAGGACGGCAAGCCTGTACAGTTGGTTGCAGGAAAGCAGCTCATCATCACACCTCGCGAGATCGCAGGCACCGCTGCGATGGTCGGTACAACCTTCACGACTCTGGCCGAGAACCTCGAACCCGGCTCTCGCATCCTGCTCTCTGATGGCCTCATCGAGCTTCGCGTCGAACAGGTCAAGGGCGGCGATGTCGTCTGCAAGATCATCAACGGTGGCACTCTCGGCGAGAACAAGGGAATCAATCTGCCGGGTATCCCGGTGAAGGTTCCATCGCTCACCGAAAAGGACGAAGAGGATCTGGTCTACGCTGTCAGCCAGGGTGTCGACACGGTCGCTGTCTCCTTCGTGCGTACAGCCGATGACGTCCGTCACGTAAAAAACAGACTGACGGCGCTCAACTCCGATGCATGGATCATCGCCAAGCTCGAGAAGCCTCAGGCGATCGAGCACCTCGATTCGATCCTCGAAGTTACTGACGCCATCATGGTTGCGCGCGGCGATCTCGGCGTCGAGTTGCCGCCCGAAAAGGTTCCGGCGATTCAGAAGCACATCATTCGCCGCGCGGCGGAGTATCGCAAACCCGTCATCACGGCTACGCAGATGCTCGAGTCGATGGTCGAGAATCCGCGTCCGACCCGCGCCGAGGCATCCGACGTCGCTAACGCAGTTTATGACGGCACTGATGCGGTGATGCTCTCCGCTGAGAGCGCGGCCGGCAAGTACCCGGTCGAGTCGGTCGCCATGATGGCAAAGATCGTCACCGAAACCGAGGAACAGATTCGCATCGATCCTCCTACACGCCATCGTCATCCGCGTGGTGCTCGACTCTCCGTGGCCGAGACAATATGCGAGTGTATGGCGCACTCAGCTGAAGACCTCGACCTCGCCGCGATCGCCATCTTCACAGAGAGCGGAGCGACTGCCCGTCTGCTCTCCAAGTACCGCCCCGATCCACCCATCTACGCCCTGTCGCCGTTTGAAAAGGTCATCAACCGTTCCATGCTGTTGTGGGGGACCTATCCCATTCTCTGCGGTCGCTTCCACGACACCGACTCACTGGTGAACATGGCGGAGGAGATGCTGGAAACTCATGCTCACGTGCAGGAACGGCAGATCGTCGGCATCGTGGCTGGCACCCGGACGCGCTCCGGTGCCACCAACTTCATGCGTTTGCACATGATCGGCGATCGGGACACCGATCCTTTGCCGAAGGCCCCTAAGAAGAAGGCCGCAAGCAAGCCCAAGAAGAAGATCGCAAAAAAGCGATAGCATCGACGTAGAAAAGGGAAGGCCGCCGCTGGGTGGCCTTTTCTTTTCGTCACCAAATGCTTGTGAATGCAGCGTGTTCGCGCTAATCTGTGTGCGCAGCGAGTGTAACCATGTCTGTTCCTCGCATACCTCCGGCCTTACAACTTCACGCTGTCAGCACTGCTGTCTTATCAGGAGCTAGTCATGTCACAGCTTTCGAACGATCTTTCCGCCTGTAGCGCCTTCTCGCGCCGCTCTTTCCTGCGCACCGCCTCCGCCGCTCTCGCGGCCGCGCCCATCCTCACCGAGGCTCACTTCGCCCGCGCCGCCATATGACCACTGCCGCCGGTGTGCCCGAGTTCTCGATGAAGGGCATCTACCTCGACGCCAACGAGAACCCGCTCGGGCCCTCCGACAATGCGCGCAAAGCCATCGCCGACATCATCCCCAACGGCGGCCGCTACGCCCCGCCGCTCTACTTCGGCGCCATGAAGCTCTTCGCTGAGCAGATGGGTGTTCCCGTCGACCACGTCATGATCTACGACGGCTCCAGCCCGCCGCTGCACTACAGCTCACTCGCGTTCACCTCGCCCTCGAAGTCCTTCGTCTGCGGCAACCCCACCTACGAGGCGGGCCAGCGTGCCGCCGAGATAGCCGGTGCGAAGATTCACGCCATTCCGCTCGCCAAGGACTACTCCCACGACACCGCCGCCATGGTGAAGGCCGACCCGAACGCCGGGCTCATCTACATCTGCAATCCCAACAACCCCACCGGCACCATCACCAGCAAGGAGCAGATCGACTACGCCATCGCCAACAAGCCCGCGGGTGCGGTGGTTCTGGTCGATGAGGCGTACATCCATCTCTCGGACGCAACCTCGGCCATCGATCACATCAAGGCCGGCAAGGACGTCATCATCCTGCGTACCTTCTCGAAGATCTACGGCATGGCCGGCATCCGCTGCGGCTTTGCTATCGGCAAGCCCGAACTGCTGAAGAAGCTCGAGAACTTCGGCCAGTCGCCCATGCCCATCACCGGCATGATCGCCGCGCAGGCCAGCCTGATGGATCCGGATCTCGTCCCCACGCGCAAGAAGATCATCGCCAACACCCGCAACAACACCTTTGCGTGGCTCAAGGCCAACAACTACGACTTCATCCCCTCGCAGAGCAACTGCTTCATGATCGACGTCAAGCGTCCCGGCCCGCAGATCCGTCAGCTCATGGCGAAGGACGGTGTCTACATCGGTCGCAGCTGGTCCGCATGGCCGAACCACGTCCGCGTCACCGTCGGTCTGCCGTCCGAGATGGAGGCCTTCCAGACGTCCTTCAAGAAGGCGATGGACACACCCGCATCCGCCTTCAACGAGATCATGGGCCGCAGCCACCGCGACGGCATCTACGTTTAGTCAACTCACATCACCCAAAAGGAAAGCCGCCTCGTTCAGAGGCGGCTTTTCCGTTCCTGCTGGTTTGCGAGGAACCAGAACTATTTCTCAGCCTCGAAGGCCGCCGCGGCCTTGTTCATCTCATCCACGCTTACATCATGCGATGAGATCGTGATGCGATAGTGAAACGTCACACTTTTACCCTTCTCAACGGTGTAATCGAGTTGCGGCTGCTTCGCGTCGAAGATCTTCTGTCCCAGAGGATTCGCCGCAAACAGACCATATCCGCGAGCGTGCCAGTACGTCGGATAGTTCGGATTGCCCGTGTGATCGAAGATCGCGATCGTCTCCGTCTTGTCCGTCGGCAGTTTTGCCGGTCAACTCGCACCACTTGCCGCGCGTCGACCAGACGGCGTCGCCCGCCACGCCTTCACTCGTGCGATAGACGCCTGTGGCTCCAGCCGTGCTGCCCTCGCACCGGAGTGGGCCGTCCGCTCGCATCCGCAAACGTCCCGCCCTTCTCCGTTGGCGACTCCAGGAAGTGCGCCACGCGAATCCCCAGCACGCCCTCCTTGTCGTCGTGGAAGACGACCTTGTCGAGCGCTGTCAGCGTCACCGTCATATCGATCGTCCGTGCATCGCCCTTCTGCGAGAAGACATACTTCGTCCTCTGGTTGAAGATCTTCTGCCCGGCGCCTGTCTCCCAAACCGAGTCGACGACCAGCTCGCCCTTAGCGCCGCTCTTCGACGAGACGATCTTCTCGTGATGGATCGTCCCCATCTTCGGACGCTGCTCCGGCTTGATCGCGTCTGAGTTGTTCCAGAAGTCGAAGCCGTTCGCGTTGCCATAGTTGAACCACAGCCCCGCGTGGTGCGGATGATCCACACGCTCTGTCTCACGCGGAGCCAGCGGATATCCGCGCGTCACCGTCACCCCATCTGCTGCGACGAGCGGAAACAGTACCGGCTTCTTCAGCGTCGAAGGCCACACATACGCAGTAAATGGCTTGCCGTCGATGGTCACATCAACCCGCTGATGTGACTCATCGACCGCTACCTTCACTGCATTGTCCGCTGCCATTGCCACCTGCAAACTACCCTGCCAGTATCAGGGACCCGAGCAGCAAACTACGCATACACCTTCCCTCCAGCCATGATCTGCTGCGTCTTCGAGTTGAAGGTGACCTTCTGCCCGGTCTGGATCGCGGCGATGTTCATGCACAGTGCTACTGAGTGGCTGTAACCAGCATCAACGCTTGCGTTCGGCTGTCTTCCGCGAACGCACGCAATCCATCCAGTTCCTCATATTGGCCGAGGTCTGGTTGTCCGCACCGGTATTTGCCGCGGTGGAAGCCTCTTCTACGGTCTTGCTCAGCGAAAAGGGAGCCAGTTGGTTGGCCTGCATCTTCATCTCTGCCGCTGACTTGGCCGTCAGACCACCCGTTGGAGTGACTGTCTGCTTGTCCATGTCCAGCATGCCGCCATTCGAGTAGTACAACTCCTTCACCCCGCCGGCCGAGTTTGTGAACCGCGACGAATACTGAACCTGGAAGCCCTTGGTCGGGTCGTCCTCCGGGCCGTAGTCGAATACTGCCGTCATGGTGTCCCAGTTCTTACGGCCGTCTTTCCAGAGGTAGATTCCGCCGTTCGCCACGACGCTGCGCGGTGCCGGATACCCGCTGAACCAGTGAACCGTATCGATCTGGTGCACAAGCCACTGATCCGGAATGCCCGACGAGTATGGCCAGAACAAACGGAACTCGAGATACTTGCGTGCGTCGAACGGCTCGTGCGGCAGGTCCAGCAGATACCGCTTCCAGTCCGTATCCTCTTCCTTCAGCAGCGGAACCACATCCGGCCTGCGCCACCGTCCCGGCTGATTCACATTCCAGGTCATCTCCACCATCACGATGTCCCCGAACTTGCCGCTCTTGATGTACTCATAAGCCTTCTGATAACTCGGCGTCGACCTGCGCTGCGTTCCAATCTGCACAATCTGCTTGTTCGCATGCACAGTGTCGCGAATCGCTCGAGCATCCTTCATCGTGTGCGCCATTGGCTTCTCGACGTAAGCATCGCGGCCGGCCTTCACCGCCTCCACGCCATGCTGCGCGTGCTGAAAGTCCGCGGTCGCAATCAACACCGCATCCACATCCTTGCGCGCATACAGCTCATCGTTGTTCCGTACCGTGTCGACCTTGCACCCGCACAACTTATAGATGTACGCTGCGCCTTCTTCACGCCGCTTGTTCCACAGGTCGGAGATCGCCACGAACTCGAAGTTCATCTCCTTGTTGTGCTGCAGAAACGAAGGAATCAGGGCCTGCTTCATGCGGTCACCGCATCCCACCACTGCTGTGCGTACGCGGTCGTTTGCTCCCACAATCTTCGCGTAGCTCGTTGCATTCCATGTCGCCACCGTGCCCGCGACTGCGGCACCCATCTTCACGAACTCACGCCTGCTCTGCTCCGCTGCCATCTTGGTTCCTCCTCATATCCTTCGCCAACGCGCGAATTCCTCTGGTTTTCATCCAGGAAAGCTCTTCAGGCCTGAAATCTCAGGCGGCGAAAGTGTACAGAATTTTGAAGAGGTTTGACCACTAATAAAAATTGGCCAAAGTGATGTTCATCGAAGGAAAGAGGTTAAACCTGAGGTCTTTCTTGATTTTCATGCAACCGATGCAGGTGTCCTCTTTACATGAACCTGATCCCGCCCGACTCTTTCCCGCCAGGTGGTATGTCCATTTTCGGAAGGATCTAACGAATAAGAGGAATATATGCCCGCGTCGAACTCCGGTAGTCGTCAAACGCGCGTCCAAACCGCTCATCTAGCAATCGATCTTCAATCCGGACCCGAATCTCAGTCCCTGTCAAAAAGACGGCGGTCGCGGCGACAAACAGCCAGAATGGCGCAGCTACAAATCCAATCCCCCACAAAAGGCACAGCATCGAGCAATAAATTGGGTGGCGAATCACTCGATAAGGCCCGCGACGCACCAACTCATGTTGCGTCCCAATGGCAGCGTCGAAGCGCAGTTGACTTCCCAACGCCCGCGTTGAAGTCCATGAGAGGAGCGCTGCAAGAAGAAAGCAGATCGCAGACGCTGTAATCCTCCAGGAACCTTCGTTAACAGACCAGAAGTGGTTTTGCAGCATCAGGCCGATTGCAGCTACCTCAAGCAATAATCCCCATCTCGAACGCCGGTCTACGACGGCAAGGCTGCCCGAGCCGCGCTTTGCCCAGAGAAATGGAGCGAGCCAAACCATGATTCCGCCGGAAACAAGAAATAAACCGAGCACAGTTCAACTATGCTCCCGCAGGACCTTTGCTAGCTCCGCTTGAAGTATTGAATTTCGCGTTCGTGCTGTTCGGCCTTCTCACGAGTTGCGAACGTCCCAAGATTCTTTCTCTTCTTTGTCCTTGGATCGACATGCCGGGAGTAGATTCGGAACTCGCCCGTCCTCAGTTTGCGAATCATCGTCATTCACCTCGTTGGGTTGGATGCCGTCGCAATCCTACGCCGTTTTCCAAAAGAAAGAGGGCTGCCACGAAGGCAGCCCAACATAGGAAAAGGGAAAGAAAAATTATGCAAACAAGCGACGGCGAACCGCGCCTACAGCTCCAACCAGTCCGGTTCCTAGCAGCATCAGCGTGCCAGGCTCGGGGGTTGCGGCTATGCGATCTACGTCGACTACGTTGAGTTGAGTCAGGGTCAGGACATGGCCAGGTCCGAATCCGTCAACAGAGTTCTCAAACCCAAGCGTGTCGTTCAGATTGATCCAGTGGCCGTTGGCCAAAGCGAAGGAAACGCCGCCGTGATCGAAGAACCGCGTTCCGAAAAAGTCCGGAGGATAGATCAGAATATTGTCGTTGCCTTGGAAGGCATTGACAGCGAGCAGGCTGCTGATAGAGCTTGCGCCTGCAAAATCAGTAACAGTGCCGGAGATGCCGGACAATTGATAGGTACCCGTAGCGCCGATCTGGGTACCTGTAAACGTACCAGAACCGTAAAAGAGATCGCCGCTAAAGCTAAATGTGAATGTATCGGCATGGGCCTTTGAAACAGGAATCAAAGACACAACCAGGGCGAGTAAAAGCAGAGACAACTTCTTCATTACAGGGGGCCCCTTTAGGCAGGTAATTTGTTGCAAGTCGTGCTTATGCAATACTTAGTCGCCAGCATGTTAATTGCCAAACCGTTTGTCTATCAATATTTTCAGATTTTCCAGCAAAACACCTCTATCTGTCCGAATATTCACTGCATGTATGTATCTCTTTTCCCTTGAGTGGAAAAGTCTTTCCATGTGGTGTGAGAAGTAACCCCGCTAGAATTGAAATCATGGGTCGCATCCGCATCCTCTCTGACCTGGTGGCTAACCAGATCGCCGCCGGCGAGGTCGTCGAGCGTCCCGCCTCCGTAGTCAAAGAGCTGCTCGAAAACTCGCTCGATGCAGGAGCCACCCGCATCCGCATCGAGATCGAAGCAGGCGGCCGCAAGCTCATCCGCATCATCGACAACGGCCACGGCATGATGTCCGACGACGCCCTGCTTGCCTTCGAGCGCCACGCCACGTCGAAACTCCGCACCTCCGACGATCTGCTCTCCATCTCCACACTGGGCTTCCGCGGCGAAGCCCTCCCCTCAATCGCCTCCGTCTCCCGGCTCACTCTTGAAACCCGCGCCGCCGAAGACGACTCCGGGACCGTCGTCGAGATCGACGGCGGCAACATCCAGCGCGTCGAGCCCGCGGGTCTACCCGTCGGAACCACCATCACCATCCGCGATCTCTTCTACAACACCCCCGCACGTCGCAAATTCCTCCGCTCCGAACAGACGGAGCTATCCCACATCGCCGCGCTGGTCACCCACTACGCTCTCGCCAATCCCACGCGTCACTTCGAACTCCACTCGTCCACCCAGGCTCTGCTCACCGCCCCGGTCGCGCCCTCCGCAGCCGACCGCCTCTTCCAGATCTTCGGCAAAGACACCAGCTCGCACATGATCCCCGTCACCGCCGAGATGGACTTCACCCGCGTCGGCATTCCCGAGCCTCCGCCCTGGAAACGCGAAGCCGACTACGAGCCGCCCACCCCCGGCTTCCTCCGCCTCTCCGGCTTCATCTCCAAGCCCGAGTTACAAAAGCTCAATCGCAACTCCATCTACGTCTTCGTCAACGGACGCATCATCCGCGACCGCCTCATCCTCCACGCACTCACCGAGGCCTACCGCAACATCATCCCTCCGACCTCCTATCCCGTCGTCCTCCTCTTCCTCGAGATGCCTCCCGAAGAGGTTGACGTCAACGTTCATCCTGCCAAGACTGAAGTCCGCTTCCGCCAGTCCGCCTTCGTCCACGACTTCGTTCGCGACACAGTCCGCACCGCGCTCATGCACGCGCGCCCTGCCGCCGACTTCCTCCAGGCGCTCCACAACACGCCTCTCGCCGGCGCATCTCTCCTCGTCGACGTAAGCCCGCTCCCTAACGGTCCCGAGCCAGCCCGTCCTCGACCCGCAGCTCCCGCCTACCGGCTTCGGCTCCGAGTCCGCCCCCACCGCCGACGACATCGACTCCTTCACTCTCGCCCCGTCGCCGTTCCGCCGTCGCCCGGCCGCCTCGCTTTCACTGAAGCCCCAATTCCCGTCGGCTACGACGAACCCGCTCTCGAGCCCGACGCCGAAGCCCGCACCCTCAACGCCCTCGCCACACTCCGACCTCTCGGCCAGCTCCGCGACTCCTTCATCCTCGCCGTCAACGACGAAGGCCTCTGGATCGTCGACCAGCACGTCGCTCACGAGCGCGTTCTCTTCGAAAAGATCCTCCGCGACCGCGAGGTCGAGCGCGTCCAGCGTCAGCGCCTTCTTATGCCGCTCCTCGTCGATCTTCTACCCGCTCAGATGGTCACCTTCGCCCGTCTCGCCGACGAGCTCGAACGCAATGGCTTCGAGGCCGAGCCCTTCGGCCCTCAGACCATCGCGATCAAGGCCGCCCCGGTTGGCCTCGAAGGCCGCGAACTTGAGCGCATGCTCGAAGAGGTCCTCGCCGTCCCCGACCGCGAGCAGCAGGCCGAAAACGCCGAAGCCCGCCGCCACCGCATCGCCGCTTCAATCGCCTGCCACGCCGCCATCAAGATCAACACGCCACTTGAACCCGCCAAGATCGACTGGCTTCTCGCCGAACTGGCTCGCACCGAACATCCCACCAGCTGTCCCCACGGCCGCCCCATCGCCCTGCGCTACTCCCTCAAAGATATCCAGCGCGCCTTCCAACGCATCTAGCAGGGAAGCAAAAGGGCGACCCGCGGGTCGCCCACTTATTCGCCGCTAAGAATAACTAAGCCTGCGCCGGGATCACGTTCAGCGTCAGCTTCGTTCCACTCTCCAGCGATACATTCTGGCCCTTTGCTTCCAGTATCCCCGAGCTTTCAGGAGTATTCGGCGCGCTCAGCATGATGCTGGGCTTGTTGCCAACTGGCACTTGATCGCCTGCGCCTTTCAGCATCGCTCCCTGGGTTGACTGCGTATCGCTTGCCATCGGAGTTCCCATCGAAGGCGAACTCGGCGCGGTTGAAGGAGCCGAGCTGCCGCCAGAGCCTGCCGACCCAGCGGCACCCGAAGGTGCGCTCACAACCGCCGCCTCTGCGGGCGATGCAGGAGCTGTAATGGAAGTCACCGCACTCTGGATCCCAACCTGTTTACCATCCTTCAGCACGGCGCGATTCAAGGCGATTACGATTCTGGAATCTTTCACCTGCTTGGACTTCGCCGTTACGTCGATTACATTGCCCGTCAGCTTCGTACCTCGAGGAAGAGTCGTTCCATCCGCCAGCTTCGCTTCGCTGGTGGTCTTTGCTTCCAACTGGTCGCCGACGTGGGCATGTTTCGCATCCAGGTTCTTTGTCAACTCTGCGTTCACGCTCGCAGCCTCAATCTGGGCTGCTCTCGCTTTCGCTGCCGGACTCTGAGTATCCGAAGCCGCAGGAGCCTGCGATCCCGTCTGCGTCGTGCCCGGAGTCATCGAAGGATCTGGTGTTTGTGGAGAGGTTGTAGTCTGCGCTCCCAGCGCCACGGACATCACCGCAAGGGAGACTAACGACAATGCTTTTGTCATAACGTTCTCCTTTCATCGATCGGGGACATCGTGCCGTCCACACAACGCTTCAGACGTCTGCTCACATTCCCACGTTGCCCCTCCGCCGCATATCCGCAATCCCATATCTGCTCATACAGCGTCACTTAGGTGAGCTAAAGATCGTGGTCGAAAAAAGAATACTTGCCCAATACCGCACTTGGCTCGCATCCCTCTGCGATACAACGCGATCTCTCCTTATGGGGTATCCTAGTAACTGACGTGCAGTGGTTTGCGTGGCCTCATTCGCACCCTGCTCCCATTAGAATTACGGATCGTCAGTCCACCGGCCCAGGCTCGTGTGGATTTGCCGTCGCGCCTCGTAGCACGCCGGCAGGAAGGCATTACTTTGAACACCCCCATAATTCCTACCGCCGGCCAGTTGGCCGCCACCCGCCTCGCGCACTGGCGTCACGACGCTCAGCCACTCCTTACGCTCGAACTCTTGCGAGACTGGCTCAACACCTCTGGCCTGGTGCTCTTTACTCCGCGCGCCCAGCAGCTTCCCGTGCCCGCGCCAACCTTTGCAGAGGCCGTCCTCGGCGCCGCTACTTCCGCGCCGTCGCTCTCTGATCTTGAGCAGCCTCGCATCCTCCTCGCGCGCCTCATCGGAGAAGGCGCTGTCGTCCCCTTGCATCTCCTTGGTTCGCCTACCGGTGCCGGTTCTGAGACCCCGGACTTTCTTGCGTCTCCTGCGGTCCTTTCGTTCATCTTTACCCTTCGCGGCGACAAGTCATGGAAACTTCCTCCCCCCACCAGCGGCTCCTCCAAGGTCTCCCCGCTCGCTCTCGCCACCTACAACATCCTTTCGTCCAAAGGCCGTCTCACCACCTCTGAGCTTGCCTCGGAACTCGGCAACGAGGTCACCGAAGCTGCAGCTTTGCGCGCCGTCACTGAGCTCTGGCAGCACCTCCGCGTATTTCCTGTCCCGCAGGCGGACGGCACCGCAACTCAATGGGAACTCGCCACGACTCGCTACACCAAGCAAATCAAGTCCGGAGCCAACGCCGGCCTCCCCTCCGCGCTCTCTGCACTCATCTCGCTTTACCTCGGGCAAGCCGTTCTGCCCACCGAAGACGAGATCGAAACCTTCCTCTCGCCGCTCGCCTCACGTTCACGAATCCGCGAGGTCGTGCGCGCTCTCAGTTGCCGCGCGCCAGCTTGAGACCGTGGTTGTCGATGGCAAGAACTGCCTGCATGTGACCGGCGAGCTCCCCGTCTTCGCGCCCATCCCGCAGGCCGTCACCGAAGAAGTCGAAGCAGCCGTCGCCGCCGAAGGCGATACCTCCGAAGCTCCTGCTACTGAGCGCATCTCGAAGTTCGCTCCCGCCGCTCGCAAATCATCCGGCCCGCGTGACTTCAAGCCGCGAGAGGGCTCTGCTCCCAAGCGTGAGTGGAAGGAACGCCCCGCGCGAAGCGGCTCTTCTGTAACAGGAAGAGATACAAGTTTCCGATCGCCGCGGCCCCAGGGCGGTTTCGATCGTGAGCGCAAGCCCTTTGACCGCGACCGCAAGCCTGCTGATCGCGAGCGCCGCCCCTTCACCCGGCGTGATGACGATCGGCCCGCAGCCTCCCGCCCGCCTCGTCGCGAGTTCACCCGTCCTTGGGATGAAGAAAAGCGTGACCGCCCCGCGCGCGCGCCGCGTTCCTTCGAGGGGCAGGCAGGCAAGGATTTCGCGCCGCGCAAGCCTCGCTTTGATGGCGAAGGCAAGCGACCTGCCTTTGGCGATCGTGCGGCGTCCGGCCCGCGCCGCAGCTTCGGCGACAAAGCCCGCAGTGGCTTTACCGCCCGCCCGCCACGTCGCGACGGCGAGGACCGCGCTGAGCGTCCGCGCCGCGACTTCGGTGATCGCCCCCGCACCGGCTTCACATCTCGTCCGCCCCGTCGTGACGGCGAGGACCGTCCAGCCCGCCCGCGTCGCGACTTCGGCGACAAGCCGCGCTTCTCACGCGAAGCCGAGGGCGGCAGGCCAGCGCGTCCCGCCTTCCGCAAGTTCGACGCACCTCCTCGCGACAACTTCCGCAGGCCCAGGCCCGAAGGCTCGGATGCAGCCTCCGAATCCACTGGGTCCGAAACACGTCCGCGTCGTACCTTCAGCCCGAAGAAATCCTTTGGCGAAGGCAAACCGTTTGCTCCCAGGAAATCCTTTGGCGAGGGCAAGCCGTTTACTCCGAGGAAGTCCTTTGGCGAAGGCAAATCCTTCGGCGCAAAGAAACCTTTTGGAGAAAGAAAATCTTTCGGTGAAGGAAAGTCCTTCGGTGACAAGAAGCCCTTCGGCGCGAAGAAGTCCTTTGGTGCCGGCAAATCCTTCGGTCCCAAAAAGAGCTTTGGCGCCAGAAAACCCTTCGCAGCCGCAAGCGGCGACTCCTTCGACAAGCCGAAACGCTTCAGCTCTGGCGACGGTCCGAAGAAATTTGCCGGGAAAAAGCCCTTCGGCAAACCCGCCGGAAAGTTTGCCAAGACTGGTACAACTACAGCCGGAAGCTCCAGCACCTTCGACAAGTTCAAGGGCAACAAGAAGCCCTGGGGTAAGCGGGGAGCGCCTGCACGTAAGCCCAAGGACGACCGGGAGCAGTAACATCCCGGTCGACCACCTCGAAACTTTCCCTCTCCTCAGGCCTCAACCGAGTATGATTAGCCGCGCATGAGCAACAGCACCGACGCTACTCCCAACACCCCGCGCCAACGTCCCGTGATCGCCATCGATGGCCCCGCCGGCGCCGGCAAGAGCACGCTTGCGGCCCATCTCGCGCGCCGATTCGGATTCCTCAACCTCGAAACCGGAGCCATGTATCGCGCCCTGGCCCTCAAGGCCATCGAAAACGATCTCGACTTCGACGAAGAAGCAACCGCTTCTCGATCTCGCGGAAGACACCCGCATCCGGCTTGAGCCGCAGCTGGAGGGAAACCGCGTCCTGCTCGACGATCTGGATGTCTCCCGCCGCATCCGCGACACAGATGTCACTGCCGCCGCCTCCCGAGTCTCCGTCCATCCTCGCCTCCGCGCCTGGATGGTCAGCCAGCAGCGCGCCCTCGGCGCGAAGGGCGGCGTCGTTATGGAAGGGCGCGACATCGGTACCGCAGTGTTTCCCGACGCCGAGGTCAAGATCTTCCTCGATGCCTCGCCCGAGGTTCGCGGCGACCGCCGCTATCGCCAGGTAGCCCTGCCCCCCGATCCTGATGACGATGACGTCCCAACGCCCCCTGCCGCTCCACCTACGGCAGAACAATTGGCCGCCCAACTCAAGATCCTAACCGAGATGAAGGAGCGCGACGCACGCGACCGCAACCGTGCCCAGTCGCCTCTTCGACCTGCTGCCGATGCGGTCATCCTCGATTCCACCACAACTTACCCTCGATGAGGTTCTTGAGCAGGCGGAACAGATTGTGCGTTCCCACCTCGCAGCGTATGCGACGAGGTAAAGTGAACTAGCAAGTCGCTCTCCAACCCGCAAGCCCTTCCTCCTCACATATCAAGCGCTATTTCCTCAAGCGGTAACTTGCACTATCTACGGTGCAGAGCGAAAGATTTCTAAAAAAAACTTGCTGAATGTGCTAACCTTCACACATCGTTTGAAACAGATTGGTTTTCTGCACAATGTATGTCTGCGCGAACCCCGATTTGGATCTACGGCAATTCATCTAGTTGGAAACGAAGGAAAGAAACAACATGGAACAGGGAACAGTAAAGTGGTTCAATGACGCAAAGGGGTTTGGCTTTATCAGCCGTCAGAACGGCGAGGACGTGTTCGTTCACTACTCGGCGATCAATTCCAGCGGCTTCAAGAGCCTTCAGGAAGGCCAGGCAGTACAGTTCAATGTGGTAAAGGGACCCAAGGGCTGGCAGGCATCTGACGTTCAGCCTCTGTAGGCTTCTGTACCAGACGCAGACTCTCGGCTTTGTCCAGTTTGGCGAAAGGGATAGCCTCGGCTATCCCTTTGCGCGTGTGTAAAAACGCTCTCCACTTGGACAATCTGCCGACCGCGCATCTCCCTGTGGAAAATCTTTGTCAAGAGCTTAAATTTGTAAACCTATTTGTTTCAATAGGTTGAATGTGCCGATTAATTACCCTCGTCTTGATATACTTGTTCTAGCTCAGAAATTGGAAAGGCCCCGCGAACTTCAGCGGGGCCTTTGTTGTTTAGAATCAGTATTTTGGGACTTAGGGGTCCTGTTTTCAATACTTTGTCTGGCGCTATACGGCTAAACCATTGAATAAAAATACTTACACACAAAGATAGGGGAGGGGGAGGGGCTAGTTCTCCCCTGCGGCTCCGAGAGCCACGTCGATCAGCGTCTTCTCCTCGATATCGTGCGCCTTTGCTGATCCGGTTGCAGGAGTCGCGCTCGCGCTGCGCTTCACGCTCAGTACCGCCCGATCCCTGAGCCACACGCCGCAGCAACGGCATCACGTAGGAGTAAGCGCCCATGTTCGCCGGCTCCTCCTGGACCCAGACGATCTCTTCGGCGCCCGGATGCTGGTCCAGCGCCGCCTGCAACTCCTCCTCCGGCCATGGATACATCTGCTCCAGGAAGATGATGCCGACGCCCTTCTCCTTGCGCTTCTCGCGCTCGACGCGAAGGTTGTGCCCGATCTTGCCGCTGCAAACCAGCAGGCGGCGCGGATTGGCAACCTCGTTGTCCGGAAGCACATTCAGGAAGTGGTCGCGGCCGAACTCAGCAATCGGCGACGAAGCATCCGGATGGCGCAGCATGCTCTTCGGCGTGAACACGATCAGCGGCTTGCGCCACGGACGCATCACCTGACGACGCAGCAGATGGAAGTACTGCGCTGCCGTTGAAGGCTGGCAGATCTGAATATTGTCGTTCGCGGCGAGCTGCAGATAGCGTTCAATGCGCGCGCTCGAGTGCTCCGGTCCCTGGCCTTCGTAGCCATGCGGCAGCAGCATCACGACGCCGGAGAGAAGTCCCCACTTTGCCTCGCCGGCCGCGATGAACTGGTCGATGATGATCTGCGCGCCGTTGGCGAAGTCGCCAAACTGCGCCTCCCACAGCACCAGCGCCTCAGGATAATCGCGCGCAAAGCCATACTCGAAGCCAAGCACCGCCGCTTCAGAGAGCAGGGAGTTGTAGACCTCGAACCGGCCCTGCTTCTCGCTGAGATGCGACAGCGGAGAGTAGCGAACTTCGGTCTCTGTATCGACCATCACCGCATGACGCTGATTGAACGTTCCGCGCTGCGAGTCCTGTCCCGTCAGGCGAACCGGCGTTCCGTCCTCCAGCAGCGACGCAAACGCAACAAGCTCTGCCATGCCGTAGTCGAACGGCTTCGCGCCCGACCCCATCTCCTGCCGCTGCTCGAAGAGCTTCTTCACCTTCGGGTGAATATGGAAGTCCTTCGGAACCGTGGTGAGTCTCTGCACCAGCTCGTTGACGCGCTCTGCCGAGAGTCCAGTCTTCACTTCATCGGCCGGATCGAACTCGCCGCCTTTGTAGTTGTCCCAGTATTCGGGGAGCTCGGTCAGCTTCGGAATGCTGATCGGCCTTGGTCGCAGCCTTCTGCTCATCGAGGAGTTCCTGCTGAATCTGTTCGGCTTCCTTAGCAGGATTAACGCCGATCTGCTCGGCGTAGAGTCTGGTACAGCGGCTTGCGGTCCTTGATGATCGCGTAGCGCCGGGGCTGAGTGACGGTTGGATCGTCGACTTCGCTGTGCCCGTGCTTGCGATAGCCGACCAGGTCGACGACGACATCGGAGTGGAAGCGCTGACGCCACTCGTCGGCGATCGCTGCGACGCGCACGACGGCGTCCGGATCTTCTGCATTGACGTGGAAGATCGGAATCGGCAGGCGCTTGGCGATGATCGGTCGCAGAAGCGCGACGAGTTCGACTCCTCCGGGATTCGCCGTGAAGCCAAGCAGGTTGTTCACGATCACGTGAATCGTGCCGCCGATGTTGTAGCCGTGCAGCGTCGCCATGTTCAGCGCCTCTGCAGTAACGCCCTGGCCCGCAAACGCGGCGTCGCCGTGAATGATGATCGGAAGCACCTGCCGCTTGCCGTCCTTGCCGATGCGCTCCTGCTTGGCGCGCGTGCGGCCCATCAGCACCGGATTGACCGCCTCGAGGTGGCTCGGATTCGAAGCGAGGTGAAGGCTGATTATCTTGCCGTTCGGGCGAGACGTAATCGCCCGTGGCGCCCATGTGATACTTCACATCGCCGCCGCCCATCGTGCTGCGCGGATCGACGTCTTCAAACTTGGTGAAGATCTCCGATGCGGGCACGGCCGATGGTATTCGTCATCACGTTCAGGCGCCCGCGATGGCTCATCGCCAGCATCGCCTGTGGTCACGCCGAGTTCGGAGCCCACCTCGAAGATGCGATCGAGGAAGGGAATCAGCGCGGTGAGGCCTTCCAGCGAGAAGCGCTTGGTGCCGAGATAGCGCGACTGAATCACCTGCTCAAAGAGATCGGCGTGGATCAGCTGCGTAAGAATCTGCGCCTGGTTCGGCTTTGGAGCCTTCTGCTCCATCTGCTCCTGAAGCCACTGGCGCTGCTCGGGGCTGGGAATGTGCATGAACTCCGCTGCGATAGTTCCGCAGTAATAGCTGCGAGCCTCGGCGGCAAACTCGCCCTCAGGAGCTGGCGTAGGAAAGGGCTCGGGCGGAAGATACTGGCCGAGCGGATCGAGCGAGGCCTGCAGGTATCCCCAGCGGCGAAAGATGTCAAAGACTGCTTCGCGTTCGTGTTGATCTATGGCTGTGGGTGACTGCGTCAGTGCCTCTGCCTTCGTGGCCATTGCTTCCTCGGTTCCGATAGATCAAATTCGGCGCGCAGCGTGGCTGCGCCAGAGTGTCCTCTTCTATGCTAGAGCCTTTCGGCGCTTCTCGCACGTCACAGACCTGCAACTTCCGTGATAGTGGACTAAAGAGTGGCACTCTGGAGCCAGGGCTGGAACTCTTCCTCGCCAAATCCGAGGATCTCGCTGCGCGTCGGTTTGCCCGACGCAACCGCCAGAATCTCAGCGAAAATCGCCGCTCCCGCCTCCTCGACAGTCTGATTGCCGTCGATGATGGTTCCGCAATTGATGTCCATGTCGTCGGACATCCTCTCAAAGAGTGCGGTATTCGACGCGATCTTGATGGAAGGAGTCGGCTTGCAGCCGAATACCGAACCGCGGCCGGTCGTAAAGCAGATCAGATTCGCTCCGCCAGCTACCTGCCCGGTCGCCGAGACAGGATCGAAGCCCGGGCGAATCCATGAAGACGAGTCCGCGCTCGCGCAACCTGCTCGGCGTACAGATAGACCTCATTCAGATTGGTCGTTCCCGCCTTCGAGACGGCGCCAAGAGATTTTTCGAGAATGGTTGTCAGGCCACCAGTCTTGTTTCCGGGCTGCGGATTGTTGTCGATCGAGCCTTTGTGGCGCGCAGTGTATTCCTCCCACCAGCGAATCCGATCGATAAGCCGTTCGGCCACCTCCGGTCGCGCTGAACGCCGAGTCAGCAGATGCTCGGCGCCATAGATCTCCGGGGTCTCCGAGAGGATCGCCGTTCCACCGTTGCGGACAAGCAGGTCGACAGCCGCGCCGAGTGCCGGATTGGCGCTGATGCCCGAGTAGGCATCTGAACCGCCGCACTGCAGCCCAAGAACAAGGTTCGACGCAGCGACCGACGTCGCGTCATGCCTGATTCGCGTGCTCCAGCATCTCGTAGACGGTGACGATTCCATTGCGAACGGTGCGCAGTCGTGCCGCCTTCCTCCTGAATCGTCGAGGTGCGAAGGCGTATCCGACGCTCCTGTGAGGGCAACAAGATGGTCGATCTGATTGGTCTCGCAACCCAGATCCGAGCAGCAGTACCGATGGCGAAGTTTGGGTGCGTTGCGTAGCCTGCAAAGACGCGGCGCAGAAGGTCCGCGGGTTCGCCGTGCTTCCGCCATCCCGCAGCCGGTTCCATGCGTAATGGCGACCACGCCATCGACATTTGGATAGCGACTAAGTGCTTCTGGCGTAAAGTGTGCCGCGATGCGGCGTGCTACCGTTGCCGAACAATTAACTGTGGTCAGGATGCCAATATAGTTGCGAGTTCCAACGCGGCCATCGCGACGGCGAAAACCGAGAAAAGAGGCTTCTTGGTCTTGATCGACAAGTTTGATCGCGGCCACATCCGACCCAATTGCATAGTCCCTCTGGAAGTCTCCGGCCACAAGATTGTGGGTATGGATGTGTTCTCCCGCAGCAATGGATCGACTTGCGAAACCGATGATTTGATTGAATTTGCGGACTGGTTCGCCTTCTTTGATCGCTCGAAGAGCGACCTTATGCCCTGCCGGAATATCCGATAGCGTGGTGAGTTCGAAGCCCGAGACGTACTGACCTGCGGTAATAGACCCGAGCGCAACCGCGACGTCGTCCTGGTTACCGAGCTTGAGAATGTGAGTCATCAACTTTGTCTACCACCCTTAAGGCCCGTTCCGTGGACAAACTAAGTGGTATGACCAAATGTACTCCTAACAAACGTTTGTGCCAAAACGAAACGTCTATCGAAGACCTAGCAAGATTTTTTAGCAACTAAGCAATCCTTAGCTACTGTGGTACCGGAGCACCCGCGCCGTCAGACGGCTGTGTGGGGACGCTTTGGGGAGATGATGGGTCAGTTACGGTTGCGACCCCGGGCAAGATCGTCGACGTGGCCTTGAACTTGCGATAATCCGAGTAGCTAAAGCGAACGGCTCCATCGAAGTTGACGAAGAGCATCACGCGCGCGGCGCCATGTCCTTCGATGTGTGAAGGCAACCACACCTCCCCGTTAATCTTCCGCTGCTCAAAAATAAACGTCGTGTTGTTTTTTATGTTCATCACCAGACCGGCCCCGACCTTGAAGTTGTTGATGAAACGGCCTTCGAGCCGAGTGATCGAACGGTCCGCTTCATCAACCCAGATGGTTCCAGTCAGGTCACGAATCACTTCTTCGCCGCGATTACGGGTCTTCGCTTTTGCGTCTCCGGTGTAATCAATCGCAATAGTATCGCGGCCGTCGATCTGAAGCCGCCGAGGGTTAGTGAATCTGCCAAGCGCGAGGAAGCGTGAGACGGTGACTTCCTCGTGACCATGCGAGTCGGTCTCCTTTCCCTCTGAAGCGGCTTTGCTCTTTCGTTCCTTTGCCTTCGCAACTTCTTTGTCGATGCGATCGCTTTCTTTCTTCTTTTCGTCTTCCGTTAAATCCCTGCCATCTTTACGGGTCAGCTTATGGACTTCGACTCCGTTCAACCAGAAGACATCGTATTCGCGGGTTTCTCGCTCTTTCCCGTTGGCCTGCACGTTAGTGACTTCGTGGAAGACGTAGTCCTTCTGGATGGTCTCGGATGCACGCTGATGCTGCTCAACCTCGTGCATGAGCGTTGGAATGTCGGGTAGCGGTCGCTCAGCTTGTTCTTGGGCCCGCGCGGTCGGAAATGCAACCAGAGATGCTGCAAGAAGGAGCGATTTGAGCGAGGAGAAGGTCATTGATGCCTGCTCCTACTATAGACGCGGACAAATGAGGACTGTCTTTATGGTTTCTCTATGTCCGACGTGTTGTTCTGTTCGGATATCCGTTGGTGAGGTGGCCATGAATCTTAGTCTTCGGCACATGAGTTGGCTGATGCTTGTGGGGTTAATGTCGCTGTCGATACGGGGTTTTCCGCAAACAACTGACACCTCGAAGACTGGCGAGGTGGAGGAACTCCGGCAGATGGTGCGTGAACTGTCAACCCGTGTCGCGGCATTGGAAGAACAGGAACGTCAGCGAAACACACAAACGCTGGCAGTCGGTACATCAACTAGCGGGACCGCGACATCGGTGGATGCCGTCACCCAATCGTCGGCACCGCCCGAAACCGTTGCGAAGCCACCCGCAATCGCACCAGCCGTCTCCGAAGCCTCTACTGCGCAGAGTTCGCCTCTGCCCGCACTGCTTCCGGGCGGTGCGACGCTGAACTACTACTTCGATGGCTATTACAGCTATGACTTCAACCATCCTCTAGGCAGGGTGCAGTATCTGCGCGCCTATGATGTGCTGAGCAACGCCTTCAGCATCAATCAGACGGGAATCGTACTCGCACTCGATCCAAATGTGGCCGAAGGAAGACGTTATGGGGTTCGACTCGATCTTCAATTCGGACAGGCGACAGACACACTGCAAGGCAATCCCGCGAACGAGCCGAGGCCGGAGATCTACCGCAACATCTTCCAGGCCTACGGGACATACGTATTTCCTCTGGGGAAAGGTCTGACTGTAGATGTCGGCAAGTGGTCGAGCTCGATTGGAATCGAAGGAAACTATACGAAGGACCAGATGAACTATTCGCGGTCGTACTTTTTCGACTACCTGCCGTTCTATCACGCCGGTGTACGGGCGAACTACAAGATCAACGATAAAGTTGCAGTGAACTACTGGCTCGTGAATGGCACACAGCAGTCAGAGCCTACGAACTCCTACAAGGACGAGCTATTCGGATTTGCGCTACAACCGAAGGCCAATTTTTCGTGGACAATGAATTACTACGTGGGTCAGGATCATCCTGATTCTGTGCATGCCCCGAATTGCGGGACAACGCCGATTCAACCCGGATTGTGCCTGACGCCGGTGTCCCCTGCTCCTAATGGTAAGCAGCACATCTTCGATAGCTATGCGACGTGGAGTGTTACGCCAAAGACGACGCTGGCTCTTGAGGGAGATTATGTGATCTCGCGGATGTGGGCCAATGCTGCGCCGGGCAAATCATCGGCTCCGTCGCATGTTGCTGGCGGCGCTGGCTATGCGCGATATCAGTGGACAAAGCGCAACGCGGTTGCCGGACGCGCTGAGTATCTTTCGGATAGAGGGGGACTCTACAGCGGAACTTCGCAGGCGCTCAAGGAGTTTACTGGCACTTACGAGTTCAAGGTGGCGGACGGGCTGCTAACGCGTCTCGAATACCGACGCGACTGGTCGAATGTTCCGTTCTTCCTGACTAACAAGGTTGGTGTGCTGTCGCAGAACCAAGACACGCTAACAGTCGGCATGGTGTGGTGGTACGGCGGTAAACAGGGACCGTGGTAGTGCTCATCGAATAGATCACGCCGTTCATCGTGGAGGAGGTTCGTTGGGCGTGATCTCGCGGGCGTAGATCTGGTACGAGATTCGCGGCGCGTCCTCGCCATGATGCAATGCTCGGACGCGAGCGCGGATCGCCTCATCTGCGGCTGTAATACGTTCGCGCGAACGCAGGTAGTCGAGCCACGATTCCATTAGGAAGGTTTCATTGAGATGTTCGGGATCAACCGCGTCGCGGTAGATGCCCCAGCGAATTGCGCCGTCACGCAAGCGTACGCCGCGTAGTTGATGGATTGCGTGCGTGAACTCGGCGTAGCGATCGATGGGAACACGGTAGTCGATGGAGATTCGTACAGGACCTGCGTGGAGTGGATCATCCGCTTCATTGGAGTCGACGGGCGGAAATGGTGTGGGCTGCAGCGCGGGACGCGACGGTTTGTGGGGCGTGTGATCGGGGATAGGACCCTGCAGGATGTGGAAGCGACGGACATGATGGGATAAGTGATCGCGAGTCCGCAGGCTGAGATCGCGAACGCAATGGGCGTCGAAACGTGCTCGGCAACGAAGCCCCAAAGAATGGAACCGAAGGCCATCCCGCCCTGGAAGGTCATCAGATACATTCCCAGCGCGCGGGCCTGTACCCACGCTGGAACTGAGAGTTGAACCGATGTGTTGAGCTGGGACATCGTGCTTGTCCATGCGAAGCCTGAGATGATCAGCGTGGGGATGATGATCGCCGGATAGTGGACATAAGCCAGGATGAGCAGCGTCGCTGACATCGTAGAAGGTGCTGGCCGCGATGATCTGGTCGGCGGTGAAGCGCCGTCGGATACGCGGAAGTTGCGTGGCAGCGATTACCGCGCCCAAGCCCGAGCGAGCCGTTCAGGATGCCGTATCCGAGGGCTCCCTGGTTGAGGTCTCGCTTGGCAACAACCGCGAGTAGTGCCCAGATAGCCGATACGAAGAAGGTGAAGGTGAAAGCTCGTGGCGAGCGATGCCTGCAAGTTCCGGGGCGTAGCGAACGTATCGCAGGCCCGTCATGATGGAACCGGCGATGCGCTCTGAAGGAAGCGCGGATTTGAACAGCGGCATGCGCTTCCAGTTGACGAGTACCCAGATGACTCCGGCAAAGGAGGCAGCGTTCAGAAAAAAGACCCATCCGGCACCGGTGTGGACCTTTGCAAAGGCTGCGACCATGAGTCCGCCGAGAGCCGGGCCGACGGCGCGGGCGAGGTTATTGGAGGCGGCGTTCAGCGAGACGGTGTCGGGAATCAGCTCGCGGGGAACTAGCTCAGGAATGATCGCCTGCCAGGCCGGGTTGTTCATCGCCGAACCGATGTTTAGCAGGAACGTGAAGGCGAGCAGAGCCCAGGGCGAGACATGGCCGAGGAACGTGAGGATCGCAAGGATCGCAACGGAGCCGAGCATCCACGCCTGCCAGAAGATGATGAGCTTTCGGCGGTCGAAGATGTCTGCGGTCGCTCCCGCCAGCAGACCTAGGAGCAGTACGGGAAGCGAAGCTGCCGTCTGCATCAACGCGATGAGCAGCGGCGAGCCCGTCAGCACCGTCATCAGCCAGGTGCCGGCCGTGTCCTGCATCCAGGTTCCGACGGAAGAGATGGTCGAGGCGATCCAGCGATCACGGAACAGCCGGATTCGGAGCGGAGCGAAGCCGCTGGGCGTGGGGTCTGGCTACAGAGACGAGTGGACCGGAGTTGGGCGTCTCAAAGGGCATCGCTCAGACTCTAGTCTACTCAGTCGCAAGTTCAGCTCAGAGTTCCGCTGCGAATTCTAAAAAGTTTTGGCGGCGAAACCGAACGGATCGCCATTCGTCTTGCAGGCCAGAGTAAAGCTAGAAGAGGAGTTTGAGCCCGAACTGGATCTGGCGTGAAGTCGTTGCTGTCGCGGTGATGACCCCGGCCGTTGGGCTGGCCACAACAGCGGTAGTTTGGTTTGCTGCGCTCCCCTGCGTCGGCCCGGAGGTGAAGACAACCGGGTTTGGTGTCGCAAAGTTCGTGTGGTTGAGAACATTGAAAAATTCCGCCCGGAATTGTGCATGAAGGCGTTCGCTGACCTGCGTGCCTTTGAGCAACGGACACGTCGGCATTGGCGAGTCCGGGTCCAGTAAGCGTGTCGCGGCCAAGATTGCCGACGGTGCCGTAGGCGGGCGCAAGGAAGGCGGCCGGGTTGAAGAACTGCTGTGGAGTTCGCGGATAGAGATTGCCGTGGAAGTTCGGATTGACGTCGGGTCGAACCGGGTTGCGGGTATCACCCGAACCCGTTGGGTTATAGCCGAGCTGCGGCGAGAAGGGAAAGCCCGACTGCAACGCGACGATGGTGCTTAGCGTCCAGCCGCTGACGGCACGATTTGCCAGGCCACTGAGATTGGAGCCAACGATATGTCCGCGACCAATCGGCAGATCGTAGGTTCCATTAATGGCAACGAGGTGGCGGATATCGGTGGCCGCCCGGCCATAGTCGATGCTGGGATCGGCTGGATAAGAAACAAAGGCTGGAGTGTTTGCACTGACGCTTGTGTTCCACGCCGATCCGTTGTCGAGATTCTTCGAGAAGGTGTAGTTGCCGCGAATCTGCAGGCCTCTTGCCAGGCTGCGTCGAACATCGACTACCAGCCCGTTGTAGTTGCTGAGGCCCTGCGAGATCCATGAGGTCGTGTTTGCCACCGCTGGATTCGCTTTGTTGGTTGTCGGATAGTAGATAACACCGTTGACTATGGTGGCGGCCGGCTCGTTGAGGTCGGCAGAGAGAATCTGGTGGTAGCCGTGCGATCCGATATAGCCCGATCGTAAGCGCCGTGTTGGGCGCGATCTGTTGCTCGATATGTAGGCTCCACGAGAGCGACTGTGGGAGTTGCGATATCGGTCTGAACGGTGGAAGGTGAGACGAGCGTGCCGGCCGAAGGCTTGCGTCGATGAAGTGATGTTGAGGCTCGAGACGGGTACGTTCGCAAGCGCGAGCGTGGTGTTGAAGGGCGCAGCCTGGTCGAGCCGGTAGTCCAGGGTATCGAGCAAAGAGTAGTGCATGCCGAACCCTGCACGAATGCTGGTCTGGCCGTCGCCGTGTACGTCCCACGCAATGCCGACGCGAGGCGCGGGAAGAAACTTCGCTCGATTTTCCGTCAGCGGCGAGGAGCCGATCGGTGGGATTGGTGTTGATGACGCCGTTGGTGAAGCCGTAATTGGAAGCGCGGCCCTTGCGACTCGTTGAAGCCATTGGTGGACTCGATGCGCAGGCCCGCGCGGAGTTCGACCCGTGGAGTGAACCGAATCGTGTCCTCGAGATAGCCTGCGCCCATCCAAGAGCGCCAGCCGAGCGCGGTGGGAGCAGGCACGACGGCGAAGATCTTCACTGTCCCTTGCAGAAAAGTCGTAAGCGAGGCAAACGAGGCTTGGCCGAACTGGTTCTGCGCGAGGTTGTCGTTGGACTGAAGTCTCTGCAGCCAACCGCCTGCCTCGATCTGGTGACGGCCGTGCGTCCAGAAGATGTGATCGTCGAAGGTGAAGAGATTACGCGTGGTAGCGTTGTTGGAGCCGACATTGGCTCCTGCGCCTGTGATCTGCGAAGAGCCATTGGAGGCCGTAGAACCCGCGATCACGATTGCTCCTACAGGCTTACCTGCAACCCATCCCGGGACCTGTGCTCCGTTGAGCGGCGACGAAGAGCCGAGGAAGAAGAACGAGGCCCGCGAAAATCCGAAGCGCGCAGTGTTGAGCAGGCGTGGAGAGAAGACGTGTTGCTCCTGCAAGCTTGCGACCTGCTCGCGCAGGTCTTCGTTGATGGAAGCGAGCGGGTTCTGTGTAGGAGTATCGGCGGTGGAATCGTCCACCGTGTAGACGGCGAAGAAGAGATCGCTTGGGCTGATGTTGTAGTCGAAACGCGTGGTGCCGAAGTCTTCGCGGATATGCTGCATCGGATTAGAGTAGGCAAGCGCAATGCCGGTAGGGTTGCCGTTGGCATCGAGCAGTGCAGGACCGTTCTGCGTGGGCCACAGGTTGAACAGCGGAGCGACTCCCTGCGCAACGCCATAGTTCTTACGCGGCCCAGCAGGGTTGGCAGGATCAGGCAGATATCCCTGACGTGCCTGTGTGTCTGGAACGAAGGTTACGTCGGAGAGACCGAGGTTCTGTCGATAGCCTTCGTAGTTGGCGAAGAGGAAGAGCTTGTCGCGTCGGATCGGACCGCCGAGCGAACCGCCGAAGTTGTTGCGCTGGAACTCAGGGATGTGTGCCTGATCGAAGTAGTTTCGAGCGTCGAGGGCCGAGTTGCGAAGGAACTCATAAGCAGAGCCATGAAGATGATTGGTGCCGGATGCCAGTGACGATTGAGATCTGCGCGCCCTGTCGTTTGCCGTAGCTGGCCGAGTAGGTGTCGGTGACGACGTTGAACTCGCGTACGGCGTCGACGCCAAGCAGCTGTCCGCTGGTTCCGCCAGGCGTGACGTTGATAAGCGAGGCGCCGGTGTACTCGACGCCGTTGAGCAGAAAGAGATTGTCCTGCGGGCGGCGGCCGGAGATGGCGAACATGTTGCCGACCGAGGAGTTCGACGTGCCAATGGATCCGGAGCGCTGGCCGGTGTAGTTGACGACGGCGGGGTTGAGCGTGATGAGCTGATCGTAGCTGCGTCCGTTCAGGGGGAGTTGCTTGATCTGGCGCTCGTCAACAAGGCCGGAGGTCTGCTGCGTCGAGAGATTGACGACCGCGGGCGTGTCTTCGACGGTGACCTGTTGCTTGACGGAGTCGACGGTGAGCTGAAGTTCGATCTGTTTGCTCTGTCCGACGGTGAGTGGGATGCCGGTCCTGCGTTGCGCGGTAAAGCCTGGATGCTCAGCTGTAGATGGTGTAGGTGCCGATGGGGATGGAGGGCGCCGAGAAGCGGCCGTCGGACCCTGTAGTGAGGTGGCGCTCGTTGCCGGTCTCGTCGTTGTGAACGAGGACTGAGGCGTCGGAGAGGGCGGCTCCTGTAGGATCAGTGACCAGGCCGGAGAGGGTTCCGCCGACGACCTGGGCGTGAAGATGAAGAGCAGTGAGTGCGAAGAAAGCGATGAGAACAGCGACCAGGAGAATTTCGGCGGGCGAAACGAACTTGCGTGCAGGGCCATGCATCATGAGACTCCGGAATGTGTGGGCGCACCCACCCTCGTTGGTGAGGGCGAACTGCGCGGCCTGTATTTGAGGACGGAGGGGCTGGTTCTCGCGCTACTGGCGACAACAACAGCGAACCGGAGTGAAGGAGGTTGGGATCATCGCGCTACTCCGTGGTTGTAGCTCCAATAGACGAGCCCAAGCGTGATGAGGGCGATAAATAATCTCGCCAAGAATGCCGACGATCAGCGGGCGCCAGCCCTGGCCGGTGAGATCTCGCAGATTCGTGCGCAGGCCAACTCCCGCGAAAGCCGGAAGGAAGGCCCAGCGGGAGAGGTTCGCGAGACTGGTGAGCTGTGTGTGAGTGAAGAAGCCCGAAGTCGCGAGGACAGATAGGGCAAGGAAGCCGAGGATGAACTTCGGAAACTTCTGCCAGAGGAAGACGCCCTTGTGCTCGACGTCGGGAGCGAGGCCCCGCGACGACCAGTAGACCGCATAGGCCAGTACGACGAAACCGATGAAGCCGGAGCGCGCCGTCTTGGCGAGCACGGTCCAGCGGCCTGCTTCCTCGCCATAGAGCGCGCCGGTGACGAGCGACTCGGCGGTGTTATCGACAGCGAGTCCGGCCCACATGCCGTAGCCCTGCTGGCTCATGTGCAGCGCATGACCGATCGCAGGGAAGGTAAAGAGTGCGATGGCGCCGAGCGTGAGGATGGCGGCGATTGCGGTGGAGGTATCTTCTTCCTCCGGTTCGATAGCTCCTTGCGCTGCCATGATGGCTGTGACGCCGCAGATGCTTGATCCGATCGCAAGAAGGCTGGTGAGCTTTGGTGGCAGACGGAAGATGCGGCCCAGCAGGTGCATCACCGAGAGCGAGAGAATCAGTTCAACCGCGACGAGCCCCAGCGAGAGGCCGCCGATGTGGAGGATGTCCTGCAGACAGAAAGCGCGCACCGACCAGAACGATGCCGAGCTTTAGCCACAGCTCGTAGGTGGCAACGCCCGCGCGAAAGATGGGAGCAACGCCGAGGGTGTTGCCGATGGCAAGTCCGAGCAGAATCGCCCAGAGGACGTACTCAAGATGAGGAAAGGGAATGCCTGGATGAGTTGCGCGGAGATTCGCGAAGATGTGTTCCAGCAGCTTACCCAGCAGTCCGATGCCAAACAGAAGTGCTACGCCCGGCAGCACACGCAGAAATCGCGTGGTGAGCGAAGGGGCTTACAGCGGCTACTGGACTCGGAATGGTGTGGGCGGACATCGAACCCGATCAGTTAGAAAGAGACCGGCGGGAGGATGTTGAAGCGGATAAGCGCGGCCAGTGTTAGCGCGATGGCGACTGCGATGAAGTCGATGTTGATGCGGCTCTGCGTCGAGTGAGGTGTTGCCATATAGTCCTCGATTCCGTGGGATCAGCTTGGGTTGGCGAGTGACGAGGGCAAGAGAAAACCCACGTAGGCGCTGAGCGCTGTTACGTGGGTTCCGGAGATTCTCTAAGCTTGATCGTGTTCGATTCAGCTTAGGAGAGGGAGAGTCCAACGCAGCAGCAACAGGTGCCCATACAACAAAGGCAACAAGTGCAGACTGCGATGTGCTTCGATCCCATGTGATTAAGGTTAGAGGTTTCGGCCTCGAGCGTCAAGGCCAGTGAGCGCAAAGTTCAGGCTTAAAAAGGAAACCCACGCAGCGCGGTGGGGGCTGTTGCGTGGGTATTCCGGTAAAGCAACGAAGTGGGTGGACTTCGTTATGACCGACTCAACCCGAAGGGAGTCCTGTCACTCTGACTAAGATAGCGAGAATCCAGGTGGAGTCAAGCCCAATGCATGGCCTAAGGTGACCTCCCAGCCTCGGGATGACTGACTCGCGGCCCTGAACGTTAATCTATTCAAAATAAGATAGTTGTCGTGGAACCCAAGCTGGACGAAAGGGTCCCACTAGGGTGCGTTCATTACAGTCTGCAGATCAGCAGTTCCCGCTCATAGATCATCTCCGGCGGAAGGTGGTCATGGAGCGCCAGAAACAGCTCCTCGTGATCCATAACTTCACGCCGCCAAGCGGTGCGGTCGACCGTCTGAAGTTGATCGAAGAGCTCGCGAAGCTTCTCGCGAGGAATCTTCAGCCCCTCCCAATTGAATGTCTTCGAAGTGTGGCGTCCAGCCGATCGGAGTCTCCTTGCCTTGGGCCCGGCCGCGCACTCGATCGACGATCCACTTCAGAACCCGCATGTTCTCCGAGTATCCCGGCCACAGAAACTTGCCGTCCTCGCCTTTGCGGAACCAGTTCACGTGAAAGACCCGCGGCGTTGATGAAAGCGACGCGCTGCATCTTGATCCAATGCCGGAAGTAGTCGCCCATGTGGTAACCGCAGAAAGGAAGCATCGCCATCGGATCGCGACGAACCTTGCCAAGCGCGCCGCCGGCTGCCGCAGTCGTCTCCGAGCCCATCGTGGCTCCGGCATAGACGCCGCCTGACCAGTTGAAGGCCTGGTAGACGAGCGGCATCGTCGTCGAGCGGCGGCCTCCAAAGATAATCGCCGAGATGGGCACGCCCTCTGGGGCCTCCCAATCCGGATCGATCGTCGGGCACTGGCTCGCCGGCGCGGTGAAGCGGCCATTGGGATGCGCCGCGGGCTGGCCAGTCTGCTTGCCGATCTCAGGCGTCCAAAGGTTGCCGCGCCAGTCCAGGCACTCGGCCGGTGGCGTGTCGGTCATGCCCTCCCACCACACTCCGCCCTCAGGAGTCAGCGCGACGTTGGTGAAGATCGTGTTCTTCGCGAGCGTCGCCATGGCGTTGGGATTGGTCTTGGCGCTTGTTCCCGGGGCCACGCCGAAGAAGCCCGCCTCTGGATTGATGGCGCGAAGCTGGCCCTTCGCATCGGGCTTGATCCAGGCGATATCGTCGCCGACGGTCCAGACCTTCCAGCCATCGAATCCGGCCGGCGGAATCATCATCGCGAAGTTGGTCTTGCCGCATGCTGACGGGAAGGCGGCGGCGACGTAGGTCTTCTCATTGGTGGGCGACTCCACGCCGAGGATGAGCATGTGCTCCGCCATCCAGCCCTCATCACGTGCGATGTTAGAGGCAATGCGTAGCGCGAAGCACTTCTTGCCCAGCAGCGCATTGCCGCCGTAGCCGGAGCCGTACGACCAGATCTCGCGTGTTTCTGGAAAGTGAACGATGTACTTCTCGTCGTTGCAGGGCCAGGGAACATCCTGCTCTCCGGGCTCCAGCGGAGCGCCGACCGAGTGCATGCACGGAACTACGCGTTTGACGTCCTTATCGATCTCCGCAAACACCGGAAGCACCGATGCGCGCCATGATCCGCATGTTGACGACGGCGTATGGCGAATCCGTAAGCTGCACGCCGATCTGCGACATCGGCGAGCCGATCGGGCCCATGGAGAATGGAAGTACGTACATCGTTCGTCCGCGCATTGATCCGCGAAACAGCTGCTTCAGCTTGCGCCGCATCACGAAGGGGTCTTCCCAGTTATTCGTCGGGCCGGCATTGTCCTTCGACAGCGAGCAGATAAAGGTACGGTCCTCCACCCGGGCGACGTCGTTTGGGGCAGAGCGCGCATAGAAACAGCCCGGCCACAGCTTCTGGTTCAGCTTCGTAAAGGTTCCCGCGTCGATCAATTGCTGGCAGAGGGCGTCGTATTCCGCCTTTGAGCCGTCGACCCAGTGGATGGAGTCGGGCTGCGTAAGGTCGGCCATCTTTTCGACCCAGCGGATAAGGTGCTTATTTGTAGTAGGAAGTGTGGAAGAGAGGAGAGCAGTTGCGGCGTTATCAGTCTTCATGGGATAGACGAAGTAATCCTTTTGTCCTAATAAGTCTTCGCCTCGCATTGCAGCCTGTCAACCCGAAGAACTCACGAGTGGTCAGGCCAATGGGCGTGATTTGGTGGTGCGGCTCTTCCAGATCTCAAGCAGGGTGGTGAAAGTCGTGAAGGTAAGGGGGCCGAGGATGATTCCGGTGATTCCGAACAAGGCGATGCCGCCCAGGATCGAAAGCAGGACTGCAACTGAGTGCTGGCGAAGCTGCGAGCCGACCATCATTGGATACAGGAAGTTGTCGATGGTGCTGACGATGGCACCGCCCCAGATTGCGAGCAGGGCCGCCTTGCCCCAGTGGCCGGTGAAGCCCAGGAAGAGCCCGATGGGAACCCATACGAGGAAGGCTCCGAAGGCTGGAATCATCGCCATCACACCCGTCAGCATGCCCCACAGGAATGCGTTCGGGACGCCGAGGGTCCAGTAGGCGAGTCCGGCAAGCGTGCCTTGCACTGCGGCAATGGCAAGGCGTCCGAGCGCGGTCGCGTTGATCGTTCCGCGCAGGCGCTCCAGCAAGAGAGTGCACTCGTCCTCTTCCAGAGGCAGCAAGGAACGAGCGAAGTTCTCGGCCATTACGCGATCTCTGAAGAGGAAGAACAGGATGAACAACATGACGACGATTTGGGTGATGACGCCAATGGAGCCACCGATGAGGAGCGCGAGTTTACTGCCGAAGTATGTTGCGGCAGATCGTGTGGTCTGCGGGAGATCGATGTTGTCGCTGATGGCGAGTATGCGCGCCGCCAGCACAGGATGGCGGCCGAAGAAGGCCGTGATCTGTTGCTGCGTCGTTTCACTGCGAAGAGCTGTAACTACATTTGCGATCTGTTCGCCGACGCTTTGGGTAAGAAAGAATGTTGGAACGATGATGCTGAGGACGATGAGAAAAAGTGCTGTCGTGGCGCGGAGATTGGGGGACGCGATCTTTCCTGCAAGCCACCGGTAGGGGTGAGCGGTGATGACCGCGATTACCACGGCTCCGACCAGGGCAGGGAGGAATGGTTTGAGGATGAATGCAACGGCGATGAGAATGCCAAGCGTGATGAGGAAAAGAGCGATCTGTTTCCACAAATTCGCTTCGCTGCCTGATTGCATGTGACCTCGTCCGGATGGAGTCTGGTAAAGGCTACTCCATTATGGTGTGGCTGGACCCTACCCCTGCACTTAAGCGCGTAAGTGCTCAATCCAAATACTTTAGCCTGGTACTTTGATGCCTGGCGGCCAAAAACAGAAGCCCAACCGTCGGCTGGGCTTTTTGCTTTGATCTCTAGGTTAAGTGTAGCAGGATGTGTCAAGAGTCCCGGGTGTGGATATCGCGTGAAGTGGCCGGTTGGCCTTGGCTTTGGAGCGGTGTTTAGTGCGCCGAGGGTGTTGGCAGGTGGGCGAAACGGATTCGTTTGCGGTCCCAGGTCCAGGTCATCAGCAGGTCGCCATTTTTACCCTGGATGATCGCGGGGTAGGAGTACTCGCCGGGCTCGTCTTCGAGGGTAGAGAACATTTTGAAGTGCTCGCCGTCGGAGCTGATGGCGAGGTTGAGTGGGGTGCGGCCTTTTGTGGTGTCGTTGTAGATGAGGACGACGCGGCCGTCTCGGAGGCCTACGGCGTCGATGCCGGAGTTGGGATTGGGAAGGTCGAGGAGGTGGGCCTGGGTCCAGGTGACGCCGTTGTCGAAGGAGTCAGCGGCACATATACGGCTGATGTCAGAGGTGGAGCGGGCGTAGAGGCGAAGGTGTTTCTTGCCGAGCGAGACGACACTGGGCTGGATGATTCCAGAGGTGTGCTCCTTGCCCCCCGGAGCGCCGGGAGCTGGAGCGGGTGCTACGGTGATTGGTCCGAACTTCGTCCAGGTTTTGCCGTTGTCGGTGGAGCGATCGACCCAGACCGCCCATGAGGTGTAGCTCTCGACGGAGGTTCCACTGACGATGGTGCCGTCGGTGAGGACGAGTGGCTTGTCCTTGATGGGACCGAGGAGTCCGGCGGGAAGATGTTCGGGAGCGGACCATGTCTTGCCATCGTCGTTGCTGAAGAGACGTGCGCCGGTCCAGTCGCCAGGGTTTGGGCCGAACTTGTAGTAGAGCCAGAGGCGGCCGTCCTTTGTGTGGAAGAGGACGGGGTTCCATGTGGCGATGTTTGGCTCGCGAACGACCTCGACGGGAGCGGACCAATTGCCTGCAGTGCGACGTGATGCCCAGATGGCTACGTCGGATGCGTTCTCATGGGTTCCGCCAAACCACGCGGCGAGGATGTCTCCGTTCGGGAGCTCGACGAGCGTGGAGGCGTGCGCGGAGGGGAAAGGAGCTTCGGTGTAGATGAATTCTTTAGCGGAATCAGGAGCTTTGGGTGACTGGCTTTGCATGAGAGGTGTTAAGCAAAGGAGCAGGAGACCGAGGCTGGGATGAAATGTTTTCGTTCGCACCGTATCAATGTATCTGCTTTGAGATTTGGTCGCTCTTTCGGGCTCATCGCATTCGTGGCAGCACAGGCAAAATGCGGGGGTTCCTCGCTGCGCTCGGAATGACACTTCATTTTGATAACTGAGTTCTAAGGTGCGGTGACGACGCCTACGGCTGAGTCGGCGCAGCCGTAGTAGAGGAACCATTTGTTGTGGAAGCGGACGAGGCCTTCGGCGAAGGTGGTTCCGGCTACGTACTGGCCGGTCTTTTCGTAGGGGCGCTCGGGTTTGAGGGCGGGGGTTTCGGCGCGGGCGATGATGTGGGTGGGGTCGTGGGCGTCGAAGAGGGCTTCGCCGGCGGCGTAGGCGTTGGCTCCGAGGGTGGGGTCGCCGTGGTCGGGGTCGTTCTTGCCGTTGTAGAGGACGACGATGCCTTTGTCGGTGAGGATGGGTGGCGGGCCGACCTCGGGGAAGCCGCTGTCGAAGTGGCCGGGGCGTTTGGTGAGGACTTCGACGGGGTTTCCGGAGGCGTCTTCTACGGGTGTCCAGTGGATGAGGTCGGTGGAGGTGGCGAGGCGAACGATGATCTCGCCCCAGTACATCCAGTATTTGCCGTCGATCTTTGCGGCGACGAGGCGGTCTCCTTTGAGCTGGGTGACGATGCCTCCGGATTTGTATTTCAGCGTGTCGTACTTGCCGTTGGCGGCGCCGAGGAAGATGGGGCCGTGCTTGGTCCAGTGCTCGAGGTCGGGCGAGGTGGCGAGGCCGATGGAGTAGGTCTCGCGGTTCCACTGGGTGTAGGTGAGGACGTAGCGCTGTTCGGCGGGTGCCGTCAGCGGATTCGACGATGCGAGGGTCTTCGACCCCGCCGGGCCACTCGCGGGATTTCTGCGCGTCGTCGGCGGGGTAGAAGACGGGTTGGGGGAGGCGGGTGAAGTGGATGCCGTCGGTGCTGGATGCGAGGCCGAGGCGCGAGGTGTGGTTGCCGATCTCCATCTTGCCGGTGTCGTCTTCGGCGCGGTAGAGGACGAGGATCTTGCCGTCGCGAACGATGGCGGCAGGGTTGAAGGTGTGGAGGGCCTCCCAGCGGATGGGAGCTTTGGCGATGGGGTCGTTGAAGAGGGAGGATTTGTTGGGCGTGATGACGGGAGTGTCGAGGGGGCGGGTGAAGGGGCCTATCTGCCAGGTGTTGGGCGCGGTTTTGGCTGCGGCGAGGAGCGTGACTGCGAGGATGGCTGTGCCGGCGAGGAGGGAGTTGCGGATTCGCATCAGGAGGTAAGTATGCCTTAGGCATGGTTTCGGATGCGAAGAGGTGGGTCGTCCTTCGGATGATGTCCCATATCATGAGAATCGAGATGCGGGTACGCGGCGATACAGCATGGTTCATTTGTTATCTGAAAATTGGTCTGCGGGAAATGGGTCCGCTGTTGGAAGCAAACTTCTCGCGTCTTTGCATCCTTTAAATTTCCAAAAACAATTGAAGTTGAAGGATGTGTAACGTCGCCGGTCTTCGGCCGAGGCTTTGGGAGTCATCCACACATGGAACTCATAATAGGGATACCAGTCCGTGCTTTTCCAGCCTGTCTGAATCGGCATTCGTACGTTGAGTCGGCCCCATTGTTCTTGTTCTTCGACATTTACCACGGATGGATGGACTGATCCGTCTACCCCTACGCCATACGCAGCGTATTTCCGCACCACAATCGAATCCCGTACGGAGAAGAAAACGGCGAAGGTTTCACCGGACCCTCTCCACCATCGAGGAAGCCAAGCATTGTCTATGGTCTTGTACCATTCGCATTTTGAGCGGTCGCAAGCGCGGTACGGTGCCACATGAATTTTCTTCGCCAGCCGTTCGGCGTCCTCAAAAGTGGAAGTCCCATTTGAAGCGTTTCTAGTTCGCTAAAGAGATAGCGGGCACGAATGGACGGGTACAGCAAATAGGAACCGCAGAGCAATATCAGCAGAGCGAATAGAGAAACGGGCAGCTTTCTAGATCCCATATTTCGAAATTAATCTGTGGAATGAGGTGGTGGGAAGAGATTTGATTGCGGTCGTCCTTCGGACACCCTGTATTAATTGCCGCTACAGTTCCATGGCGAACTGAAGCGAAGGCTCGAAGGCCGAGGGTTTGGGTTCGGTGGCGAGGTCGAGGACGAGGCGCTCGAGGACGAGGAGTTTGTTGGCGGGGGAGCTGCGGAGTTCGAGGTCGGCGCGGGCTACGAGGCGGAGGGCTCGGGTGAGTTCGCGGCGGGATTTGTAGCGGCGGGCCTGGCGGATGAGGTCGTCGGCGGCGAAGGGGGGCATGCGGAAGCCCTGCCAGAGGACCTGCCAGATGGCGCGTGAGTCGCGGACGTTCTTCTCGAGGATGATGAGCATCTGGCGGAAGGTGCGGGCGAGCATGTAGAGGTGGCCGATGGCGGCGTCTTCGCCACCGTCGGAGGCGTTGAGGAGGCCGTGGAGGAGGGCGAGGGCGCGGGGGCGGTCCTTGGCGGAGATGGCGTCGGTGAGTTCGTAGAGGGAGCGCTGCTTGGCGGCGAGGACCATGGTCTCGACGTCGCCGAGGGTGACGCGGTTCTTGTCCTTCGACGTAGAGGAGGAGCTTTTCGAACTCGCTGGCGATGAGCATCATGTCGGCGCCGAGGGAGTCGACGAGTTCGCGGGCGGCGTCGGGGTCGAAGCGGACGTTGCGGGATTCGGCGGTGGAGGTGACCCAGCGGATGGCGTCGTTCTCGTCGACGCGGGCGAGCTCGACGATGCCGCACCAGTCGCCGAGGGTCTCGCGGATGCGCTCGAAGCGCTCCTTGTCCTGGTAGTCCATCTTGCGGAGGTCGGTGGGGATGCGGAGGTGGTCGGCGACGAAGAGGATGAGGGCCTGCGGGTTGGGCGAGCGGAAGTAGGCGTCGATGGCGGCGAACTCTTCCTTCTTGGAGCCGCGGCCGTAGAGGGTTTTGAGGTTGCGGATGAAGAGGACCTGGAAGGGCGCCATGAGGGATGGGGTCTGGGCGCGGTCGAGGGCGTCGAAGATGCTGGTCTCGGCGAGGTCGAGGTCGTGGAGGGAGAAGTCGCGGGAGCCTTCGGGGACGAGGGTGGAGAGGACGGCTTGGCGGCAGCGGTCGTAGAGGAAGATCTCGTCGCCGAGGAGGACGTAGCCGGGGCGGAGGGACGAGCGAGGCGATCTCGGCGATGAAGCGGTCGGTAGAGGCAAAGCTTCGCAGGGACGTGGCCATTAGAACGACTCCAGCATATCGCTGACGAGGGCCTGGGCGAAGTCCCGTGACATGCGGGAGATGGCGGGGGAACCTTCCTGGATAAAGCCGCTGAGGTCCTGGGTGGACTGGTACTGCTCGCGGAAGGTGATGGCGTCGTTGCGGTAGAGGACGGTGCCGTCGTGCGCGGTGAGGACGACTCTGGCGGTGATGGCGACGAGGTAGCTGGAGGTCTGGCCGGTGGTGGCGTCGTAGGTGAGCGGGGTGATGGTCTGGGTGAGGATGGTGCCGTGGAGGGTGGCGTCGGCGTCGGTGGAGTCGGAGTTGAGGATGCGGTATTTGGTGCGGGTGTTGAGCTCGCGGATGACGGCCTGGGTGAAGGCCATCTCGGTGTGGTAGGCCTGGACGCGGGTGGCGAAGATGGGCACGGCGAGGGTGCGGACGTTCGGCGGGATGTGCGTCGCGGAGCCGGCGTGTGGTAGCCGCAGCCGGTGAGGAGCATTGAAAGAGCGAAGAAGAGCAGACGGCGCGGAGCTTCATGCGGGTGGTTCTATTGTCGCATTGGAAAGGCGGAGGAGAGAAAGAAGAGGCAGCCACGAGGGCTGCCTCTTCTTCGATGCTGGGTTAGACGTGTTATGCGGGGGAAGGCTGGCCTTCGCTGAAGCCGGGCTTGCGGCCGTCCTTCGGGCTTGAGGATCTTCTGGGCCTCGCCTCCGGGACCGGGGTCGACGCCGGCGAGAGCGGACTTCATGGGCGGGAGATCCTTGCCTTCGATGATCAGCTTGATCTCGGTGGCGTCCAGGGTCTCGCGCTCGAGCAGGGCGGCTGCCAGCGGTGCATGATGTCCTGGTTGGAGTTCGAGGAGGTTGTAGGCCGACTGGTAGGCGGTGTCGACGAAGCTGCGAACCTCGGCGTCGATCTGCTTGGCGGTGTCGTCGGAGAAGTCGCGGTGCTGTGCGATCTCGCGGCCGAGGAAGATCTGCTCTTCCTTCTTGCCGAAGGTCATCGGACCGAGTTCGCACATGCCGAACTCGCAGACCATCTTGCGGGCGAGCTCGGTGATGCGCTCGATGTCGTTGCCGGCGCCGGTGGTCATCTTGCCGAGGAAGATCTCTTCGGCGCAGCGTCCGCCCATGAGGGTGGCGAGGCGGGTCTCGAGATACTCCTTGGTGACGGTGTGCTGGTCTTCCTCGGGGAGGTAGACGGTGACGCCGAGAGCCATGCCGCGGGGGATGATGGTGACCTTGTGGAGCGGGTCGGAGTGCTCGCGCAGCGCGGAGACGAGGGTGTGACCGGCCTCGTGATAGGCGGTGACGCTGCTTCTCTTCGTCGGTGAGGAGCATCGACTTGCGCTCGGCGCCCATCATGACCTTGTCCTTGGCTACTTCGAAGTCGTACATGTGGACCGACTTGCGGTTGTAGCGGGCGGCGGTGAGGGCGGCCTCGTTGACCATGTTGGCGAGGTCGGCGCCGGAGAAGCCCGGGGTTCCACGAGCGAGGACGTTGAGGTCAACGTCTTCGGCCATGGGGACCTTCTTGGAGTGGACCTTGAGGACCTCTTCGCGGCCACGGATGTCGGGACGATCGACGATGACGCGGCGATCGAAGCGGCCGGGGCGGAGAAGCGCGGGGTCGAGAACGTCGGGGCGGTTGGTCGCGGCGACGAGGATGACGCCGTCGTTGGACTCGAAGCCGTCCATCTCGACGAGAAGCTGGTTGAGGGTCTGCTCGCGCTCGTCGTGTCCGCCGCCGAGGCCTGCGCCACGGTGACGACCGACTGCGTCGATTTCGTCGATGAAGATGATGCAGGGGGCGTTCTTCTTGCCCTGCTCGAAGAGGTCGCGGACGCGGCGATGCGCCGACGCCGACGAACATCTCGACGAAGTCAGAGCCGGAGATGGAGAAGAAGGGAACGTTGGCTTCGCCGGCGACTGCGCGGGCGAGGAGGGTCTTGCCGGTTCCCGGAGGTCCGACGAGCAGGACGCCCTTGGGGATGCGGCCGCCGAGGCGCTGGAACTTCTGAGCCTCGCGGAGGAACTCGATGATCTCCTTGAGCTCTTCCTTGGCTTCGTCAACGCCGGCGACGTCCTTGAAGGTGATCTTCTTCTGCTGCATGGAGAGCAGGCGGGCGCGCGACTTGCCGAAGCTCATGGCCTTGTTGCCGCCGGACTGCATCTGGCGCAGGAGGAAGAACCAGAGGCCGAGCAGCAGAGCGAACGGCGCAAGCTGGATGAGGAAGCCGAGCCACTGCGTTCGAGTTCTGGTCCTTGATGGTGATGTTGACGCCGTGATCGCGGAGCGTCTTGTACATGTCCGGATAGTTGGCCGGGATGGTGGTGTGGAACTGGTTCTTGTCGTCGCGATAGTGGCCGGTGACCTCGGAGCCGTTGACGGTGACTTCGGCGATCTTGCCCTGGTCGGCGTCGTTGAGCAGCTGGGTGAGGCTGATGTTCTTTTCCTGACCGGCGCCGGTTGCCCTTGACGACGAACTGCCAAAGGAAGACCAGGCAGGTGATCATGAAGACCCAGATCAGAATTTGTTTGACGGTCGAGTTCAAAGCGTGTTCCTCATTTTCCGGTCTGCATTGCCTATGCTGCGCTGGTGGCTTGTCAGACCCGGGCTCTCTCGTGGCGCACAGCCATGAGATGAGCCTACATCGTTAGACGATAGCTATAAAGGAAGGTTCTGTGGACAGCGGGCTACAAAATGCGCCCGACACCGCAGTAACGGTCCTATCCCCGTCAAGTAGTTAAGATTCTACTCTTTGGCCGAGAAGATTCAGGGTGTGGAAGGTGGAATGTTGATGCAACTATAGGAGTGACAGGGTGATCGTAGCGGGATCGACAGGCTGCCAGGAAGAGGCGGAGTCTCGCGGGCGGAGCGCTCGGCGCGGAGGCCGCTGGCGAGGTGGACGGAGGCGCCGGTGCGGGCGGCGACGGTGGGTAGAGTGGCGAAATCCAGCAGAGGGCGAGGAGGCGGGTGGTGTCGTCGAAGCTGAGGCGGAACCCGAGCTGGCGGGCGGCGGCGCGGAGGACGCGGCGGCGGAGGGCGGGGTCGAGGGTGCGGAGGCGGTCGAGTTCGATGGAGACGGAGGAGTGCGCCGGATGTGGTTGAGACGGCACGGCCTCCGCCGCGGACGGGTTTGCCGGGGAGGAGAAGTTGGGGGAGGAGGCGGGTTAGTTCGGCCTGCCAGCGGGATTCTTCTTCGCGGGCGAGTTCGGCGAGATTGGCGAGGGTCTGGTCGATGGAGGGGTTGAAGGAGCGGAGCTGAGGGAGGAGCTCGTGGCGGATGCGGTTGCGGGTGAAGGCGGTGTCGGCGTTGGTGGAGTCGGTCGCGCCAGGGCTGGTCGACGGGACTGGAGGAAGGATTCGATCTCGGCGCGGCGGGTGGCGAGGAGGGGGCGGAGGATTTTGCCGGGGCGCTGATTGGTGAGGTCGACTGACGACGGGGTGGATGGCGGAGAGGCCTTCGGTCCAGGCTCCGCGGAGGAGCTTCATGAGGACGGTCTCGGCCTGGTCGTCGAGGGTGTGGGCGGTGAGGATGGAGTCGGCGTGGCCGGAGGCGAGGAGGGTGCGGAAGAAGTCGTAGCGGACGTCGCGGGCGGCTTCTTCGATGGTCTCGCGGTTCTCGGCGGCGCGGGCGGGGACGTCGGCGTGGTGGAGGTGGAGGGGAATGTCGAGCTGAATGCAGAGGTCTTGGACGAAGGCGAGGTCGGCGTCGGATTCGGCGGCTCGCGGATGCCGTGGTGGACGTGGACGGCGGAGAGGCCGACGCCGAGGGCGTCGCGGGCGGTGGTGTTGGCTGCGTGGAGGGCGAGGAGGAGGGCGACGGAGTCTGCGCCGCCGGAGACGGCGACGCAGAGGCGGTCGCCGGGGTGGATGTGTTCGCGGCTGAAGGGGAGATTGCATCTTCTGGGACATATCAAAGGAAACGAGGCAGTGGGCAGGTTTGATTCATATACTAAGCATATGTTCGAGGTCAGGCCGGCAACTGGGGAAGATGCAGAAGAGATAGCAGCTCAACGGCGAAAGATGTATGTCGAGATGGGTGATGCCGATGAAGCGGGGATGCAGGGAATGGTGGATGCCTTCGTTCCCTGGGTTCGCGAGCGGCTGGTAGATGGCCGGTACCTCGGGTGGATGGTGCGGGATGGCGATGTGGTGGTCGCAGGGGCGGGGATGTTCCTGATGGACTTTCCGCCACACTGGCGGGATGTCCGATCCGGTACGGGCGTATCTGCTGAACTTCTATGTTTATCCCGCGGCACGCAGGAGCGGTCTGGCGTTTAGTCTTTTGAAGAGGGCGGTCGCGGAGGCGAGATCGCGAGGGATCAAGGTGGCGGTTCTGCATGCCTCAAACGCGGGCAGACCTCTGTATAAGCAGAAGGGTTCGAGCCGTCGAACGAGATGATGCTGACTCTCTGTGACGGAGCCGTGGGCTGAAGCACTCCTTTGCCTATCTTGTATACTTCGCAGGTTATGCGAGTTTTTGTCATTCTTCCGGCAGCGGGTATCGGTACGCGGATGGCCGCGGGTGTCTCATGCGGCTGCGCCGAAGCAGTTTTTGAGGTTGGCGGCGTGCCGGTGCTGGTGCGCTCGGTGAAGGCGTTTCTTGAGGTGCCGCGAGTGGATGCGGTTTGCGTCGCGGTGCGGGCGCAGGAGCGGGAGCGGGTGGAGGCGCAGATGCAGGAGTTCAAGCTGGGGCCGCGGGTCCATATGGTCGAGGGCGGCGATCATCGGCAGGAGTCGGTGGGCAATGCGCTGGCGGCGCTGGAGTGCGACGACGACGATGTGGTGCTGGTGCATGATGCGGTGCGGCCGCTGATCGATGCCGGCGACGATCGAACGGACGATCGATGCGGTGGTGAGGCATGGCGCGGCGATTGTCGGGCTGCCGGCGGTGGATACGATCAAGCAGGTGGAGCGGACGGCGGATGGTGCGATCGTGACGGCGACGATTCCGCGGGAGCGCGTTGTGCTGGCGCAGACTCCGCAGGGGGCGCGCGTTCGGGTTGTTGCGGCGGGCGTTCGCCGAGGCCGAGGCGGATGGGTTTGCGGGGACCGATGAGGCGAGCCTGCTGGAGCGGGCTGGGATTGAGGTGGCGGTGGTGGCGGGGTCGGCGAGGAACTTCAAGATTACGCAGCCGGGAGATATTGAGCTGGCGGAGTTTTATCTGAACAAGCAGGCTGTCGGCGGCAGGTGTGCGATGAGCATGAGGATCGGTTACGGGTTCGACTCGCATGCGTTCAAGCCGGGCGTGCCGCTGGTGATTGGCGGGCTTGCCGATTGAGCATCCGGAGGGGCTGGCGGGGCACTCGGACGGCGATGTGCTGCTGCATGCGATTACGGATGCTCTGCTGGGTGCGGTTTCGGCGGGGGATATTGGGACGTTTTTTCCGCCGAGCGATCCGCGGTGGAAGGGCGCGGCTTCGAAGGTGTTTCTGAAGACGGCTCTGGAAGAGGTCGCGACGGCGGGATACAAGATCGTGAACGTGGATACGGTGCTGGTGATGGCGAAGCCGAAGATCGTGCCGATTGCGGGCGAGCTGCGCGAGCGCGTGGCGGAGCTGCTGGGAGTGAAGCCGGGCGAGGTTGGGATCAAGGCGAAGACGCCGGAGGGATTGAATCAGGATGATGTTGCGGTGGCCCATGCGACGGTGCTGCTGGAGAGCGTGAAGCTTGCGGAGGCCCGGCGCGATGGTGGCTGCGGCCGACGTGGATGATGAGATCGACGAGGTGGTGAAGGGCCTGGTGGGCGACGCGCACGACATCTCGGCGCTGGGGCGGAAGCGTCCTGCGTTCGACACGGACGATCTGACTTAGCAATTTTGGGGAAAGGCGCAGGAGCTTGGGGGCTTCTGCGCCTTTGTCGTTAAGCGTTGGCTGTTGACGACAGCGATCGCGAAGCCGTCGTAGCCTTTGGTACTGACGGTCTGGATGGCGGTGGCGTCGAGCTCTGGGTGGCTGCCGAGTCGCTCGAGGAAGGTGCGGGTTCCGATGACGCGGTCGTCATCGCTGCGGTCGTTGATGATCTCACCCTCGCGAACGACGTTGTCGGCGATGATGACGGTGCCGGGGCGGGAGAGCTTGAGTGCCCAGTCGAGATAGGCGGGGTTGTTGGGCTTGTCGGCGTCGAGGAAGATGAAGTCGAAGGGCGCGGGCTTTTCGGCATGCAGCTTGGCGAGAGATTCGAGCGCGGGTCCGACGCGGATGTCGACCACTGAGGCGAGTCCGGCGCGGTGGATGTTGGCTTGGGCGACGGTGGCGTGCTTGGGGTCGAGCTCGAGGGTGACGAGCTGGCCGTTGGCAGGAAGAGCGCGGGCGAGCCAGATGGTGGAGTAGCCGCCGAGAGTGCCGACCTCGAGGATGCGGCGCGCTCCCTGCATGCGGGCGAGCAGATGAAGGAGCTTGCCCTGGTTGGGCGCGACGTCGATGGCGGGAAGGCCGGCGCAGGCGTTGGCTTCGAGGGCCTCCTCCATGCTGTGGTCGGGGGAGATGAGGTTATCGGCGAGGTAGCGGTCGACGGCGATCCAGAGATCCTGATCCATATAGCCAAGATAGTGGCTTTGCGATCGCGAGGGGCAAGCGGGTGCTAGCGTGTTGGGATAGCGGTTGTTCGAGGGAGTAGGGATGCGGACTGGGTTCGGTGTGTTGGCGGCGGCGATGTTGGTTTAGCGGGACTGGTTTTGGTCAGACGGTGGCGTCGCCTAAGTTGATGGATGCTCCGAAGGCGGTTGAGTGCAAGGTGCAGGACGAGTGGGCGACGCCGGCGGAGAAGACCTGCTATGCGAGACGCCGGAGTATGCGGAGACGATGGCGTATCTGAAGCGCATTGAGGCGGCGGCTCCAAAGCAGGTGAAGATTGAAACGTTTGGCAAGACAGGCGAGGGGCGTGATCTGGATATTGTGATTGTCTCGCGGGATGGAGTCTTTGATCCGGCCGCGATTCATGCTGCGAAGCGGCCTGTGGTGCTGGTGCAGAATTCGATTCATGCGGGAGAGATGGACGGCAAGGATGCTTGCCTGGCGCTGCTGCGCGACATGGTGATTACGAAGTCGAAGGCTGCGTTGCTGGAGCGCGCGGTGTTTGTCTTCATCCCGATGTACAACGCTGATGGCCATGAGAGGCGGAGTCGATATCAACCGCATCAACCAGGATGGGCCGCTGGAGATGGGGTTTCGCGGCAATGGGACGAATTTGAATTTGAATCGCGACTATCTGAAGGCGGATGCGCCGGAGACGCGCGCGTTTATGGCGATGTTTCATCGCTGGCTGCCGGATTTTTTTGTCGATGATCATGTGACGGATGGCGCGGACTATCAGTATGACGTGACGTTCACGATCGACGATGGACCGAACTTCCCGAGTGGAACGGCGAAGTGGGTGGATGACGTTGCCGCGCCCGCACTGGAGAAGTATGTGGATGCGCATGGGCATCTGGCTGCGCCAACTTACATCACTCTGGTGAACGACAACGATCCCGCGCAAGGGTTGGGGTTCAACGACGATCCTCCGCGATTTTCCACGGGCTACATGATTCTGGAGGGGCGGCCGGGAATGCTGGTGGAGCTGCACATGCTGAAGGACTACAAGACGCGGGTGACGGGGAATTACGAGCTTCTTGCGGGATTGATGGAGCTGGTGAATCGCGATGCGGACAAGCTGATTGCGCTGAATGCGGCGGCGGATAAAGAGGCTGAGGCGATGGGCTCGCATCCGCTGAGCAACGTGAAGTATCCGCTGGCGCTTGGGTGGGGCGGGCAGACTACGCCGTTTCTATTTCGTGGATATAAGTACACGCGCGAGTTGAGCGCCGTTTCGGGAGCGATGTGGGTGAAGTACTCGCATGAGCCATGGAACGTCTCGCTGCCGTTTCAGACGGGGTTCAAGGTGACGGCGGAGACGACGTTGCCGGCGGCCTACATCGTTCCGGCGCAGTGGACGAAGGTAATCGATGTGCTGGCGGCCCATCAGGTGGAGATGAGTCGAACGACGGCTGCGTGGGCAGGCGATGTAGAGACTTATCGCTGTGCCGGGATGACTTGGCAGGATCAGCCTTTCGAGGGGCGTCACCCGACGTTCAACGGAGAAGCAATGCATGATCCTGGGAAGTTCGGGACCTGCGCGTTGGTGCGAGAGCGGATGAGTTTTCCGGCGGGTTCGGCTGTGGTCCGGTTGAATCAGCGGTTGTCGAAGGTTGCGGTGCAGTGGCTTGAGCCCGCGGGCCCGGACTCGGCGATGCAGTGGGGCTTCTTTGATGCGATCTTCGAGCAGAAAGAGTATGGCGAGGCATATGTGCTGGAGGAGTTGGCGCGGGAGATGATGGCGAAGCGATCCGAGGCTGAAGGCGGAGTTCGAGAAGAAGGTGGCGAGCGACCCGGTGTTTGCGGGAAATCCTTATGCGCGGCTGGAGTTCTTCTATGAGCGGTCGCCGTGGTATGCGGCGAACCGGGTTGGGCTGTATCCGGTGGGGCGGCTGTCTAATTTGGATAGCATTCCGGTGGGGCGATAGCTGGATGAGCATTGCCAATCATTGTGTCTTTGCAATCCTGTACGGGCTCTTAACTTGGAATGCGAGCCAGCCTCAGGAGCCGAATAGCCAGTACACCATCCCCGTCAATGTGGAAGAAGTGAATCTCACATTCAGCGTGACCGACGAAAATGGACGTTGGATCGATGATCTTCAACTGTCTGATATGAGACTGAAAGATAACGGTCGAGCTCCCCTTAGGATTCTGAGTTTTCAGGGCCCGATGAATTTGCCGGTTCGTGCAGGGATTCTGGTGGACACGAGTCGATCGATGCTGCATGCTCTGCCGCGAAACAGGCGAATTGTCTCGGCGCTTGCGGCTCATGTCTTGCGGACGAGCTCTGATCAGGCGTTTGTGATGCGATTCGACTTCGAATCGAAAATCAGACAAGACTGGACCGGCGATGCAGAGCTGCTGAATGCGAGCATGTCAGATGTAGCAAAGGATTGGCAGAGCAGGCTGGGTGGGACTGCGATCTTCGACTCGGTCTATCGGGCGTGCCGTGATCAGTTCGGATGGACTGAGGCGAATAAGGCTGGTAACTTCATTCTTCTGTTTTCGGATGGCATCGATAATAAAAGCCATGCCCGCTTCGAGGATGTTATCGATCGATGCCAGCGTTCTCACACGGCGATTTATGTCTTCAGCGAGGAAACGAAGCCCTCGCGTGATGCAGGGCAGAAGATGCTGCAACAGCTTGCAGCAAAGAGTGGAGGTCGCATCTTCTATGACCAGGAACCAGATGCTCAGCTCAAGGACCTACGGGAGATAGAAGGGGACGCTCGCTACCAATATCAACTGGTGTACAAGCCGGCGAACCTGAAACCCGATGGGTCGTTCCATCTAATTAAGCTCGATTGCCCGTTCCGCGCGGCGATTGTGCATGTCCGCGAAGGTTATTACTCGCGGAGGTGAAGCGAGTTGCCTTCAAGAAATGTATCTTGAGATAGACTGCGGTACATCCAGTTCATTCCTCTTTATAGGTGAGTTCATGAGGGCACGGCTTTGTCTTACTGCAGGTTTGTTTCTAACGGGAATCGCGAGTGCATTGGCGCAGGCTCCGGCGGCGCCTTCCGATGAGTTTGTGCGGACGCACTTTGCGAAGTATGAGTATCGGATTCCGATGCGCGATGGGGCGAAGATGTTTGCGGCGGTGTATGTGCCGAAGGCAGGCGCGTTCAAGGATGCGGGGCCTTATCCGTTTCTGATGACGAGGACCCCGTATAGCTGCGGGCCTTATGGTGAGGACAAGTATCCGGCTCGTGTAGGGCCGAGCCAGGAACTGATGGAGTCGGGTTACATCTTTGTTTGCGAGGATGCGCGCGGCCGAAATGCCAGCGAGGGTGTGTTCCAGGAGATGAATCCGCATATCGACGACAAGAAGGGGCCGAAGGACGTGGACGAGTCGAGCGATATGTATGACACGGTGGAGTTCCTGCTGAAGAACGTGCCGAACAACAACGGCAAGGTGGGGATTACGGGCATCAGCTATCCGGGTTTCTATACGTCGGCGAGCATTATCGATTCGCATCCGGCGATCAAGGCGGCAAGTCCGCAGGCTCCGATGACGGATCTGTTCTTCAACGATGACGGCTATCATGGCGGCGCGTTTATGCTGGGCGCGAACTATGGGTTTTATCGCAGCTTCAGGCCGCAGAAGAATCCAGTGATTCCGTCGTGCTCCGATCGCCGCGCGGTGCTTCGAGCTCGGAGAATCCGGATACGTACACGACGCTGCTGGCGTGCGGGACCGACGAGCAATCTGGATAAGGGCAAGGAGTATCTGAACGGCGAGAACTGGTTGTTTCACGACCAGGTGATGCACACGACGTATGACGATTACTGGCAGAAGCGCGATCTTTCGCGGCATATGAAGAACGTTCATGCGGCGACGATGGAGGTCGGCGGATGGTTCGATGCTGAGGATCTTTCGGGGCCGTTCAAGACGTTTCATGCGATCGATCAGTACAATCCCGGCGCGGTGAACACGCTGGTGATCGGGCCGTGGACGCATGGTGGATGGTCGCGGACGGACGGCGATCGGCTGGGCGATGTGACGTTCAATGCGAAGACGTCGCTGTTTTACCGGGCGCAGATCGAGTATCCGTTCTTTGAGCACTATCTGAAGGGCAAGCCGGCGCCGGCGCTGCCGAAGGCTTATGTCTTCGAGACGGGAACGAATGTCTGGAAGACGTATGATGCGTGGCCTCCGAAGCAGGCTGCGGCGAAGACGCTTTACTTCCATGCGGGCGGCAAGCTGAGCTTCGATGCGCCTGACGGAGAAGGCAGGCGTGGATGAGTATGTCAGCGATCCGGCGCATCCGGTGCCGTTTGTCGGTTATCCGACGGACACGGTTCCGCAGCGTTATATGGCGGACGATCAGAGGTTCGCTTCGACGCGTGCCGGATGTGCTGGTTTATGTGTCGGAGCCGCTGACCGAGGATGTGACGATTGCGGGGCCGGTGAAGCCGAAGCTGAAGATCGCTTCGACGGGGACGGACTCGGACTTTGTGGTGAAGCTGATTGATGTTTATCCGTATGACTTTCCGCTGCCGACGGGCACGGATGCAGGGAACAAGCGGATTGTGGGTGCTGCTCCCGTGGTGATGGGAGGGTATCAGCAGCTTGTGCGTGGCGAGCCGATGCGGGCGAAGTTCCGCGACTCGTGGGAGAAGCCGACTGCGCTGACGCCGGGGAAGGTGACGGCGGTGAACGGCGAGATGCCGGATGTGAACCACACGTTCCGCGCAGGGGCACCGGATTATGGTGCAGGTGCAGAGCTCGTGGTTCCCGCTGGTGGATCGGAATCCGCAGACGTTTGTGGATATTCCGCTGGCTAAGCCGGAGCAGTTTGTGAAGGCTACGGAGAGCGTCTATCGGAATGCGGATGCGGCGAGTGGGGTTGAGGTGTTGGTGCTGCCTCGGCCCTGACCCTCCCCCCTACCGTTTTCGCGCAAAGTCTTCCGAAGAAACGAGTTAAGTCTGGACTTGGTACAAAGCAGAAAGGCCGGGGGTGGCTCCCGGCCTTTTCTGATGCTGGTTTAATTCTAGCGTTTTGGGTGGAATTAATCGGCAGATTTCTTCGTGTCTGTAGACGGCCTGATTTGGTGTGGGTTAGGTGGGTTTTTGGGAGGGGTGGGGGCTTGACAAGGTTTTGTGCCTCGCCGGGCAGCGGAGGTCGTTCCGCCTTCGGCTTCACTCCGGCCTACGGCAGTGCGGTGCGCCGCTAAGCGGCGGGTTTAGACGTGGGGCTTAAAGCCCCGCTCTACTTGAGAAGCCACGGTAACGGCCACCGCAACTGCAACCGCTACGGGGCGGTTGAGATGCGTGCTTAGCCTCCGTCCGCAGGAGCAATGTCGGTGGCTTCTGATTTTGCGTTGAGACGCGTTGCGCTCCGAAGGAAGTTCAGGTCTCGTTTGGCTTCGCTCAGGGTAGGCTCTTGGAGTTCGCTGCGCTTCACACAGGATGACAATTCTTAAGGGGGAATGAGGCGAAGCGAGACTATCTAGAATGGGTTCGGTTTCGGGCTTCGCGTACCGCGCTTCCTGCGTCAGGAGGAGTTGGGGGCATAGCGTCACTTCGGTGAGGAGATTGGATGAACCGTAGAGAGATGTTGAAGGCTGGTGGGGCGATGCTTGCGGGTGGGTTGGCGAGTGGGGCTGCGGAGGCGTCGGCGGGGGAGGCGGTGCCGTCGAAGAACGGTGGAGCGGTGGGGAGTATTTGAAGAGAGCTTTGCTGGGCCGGCGGGTGGCAATCCGTTTATTGATGTTTCGTTCCGGGCGGTGTTTCGCAAGGGGGCCCGTGAGATTTGGGTGGATGGCTTTTATGACGGAGACGGGACGTACAAGGTACGTTTCATGCCGGACGACCTGGGTGTATGGACGTTTGAGACGGACAGCAATGTTGCGGGATTGAAGGGGAGGCGCGGGTCGTTTGAGTGCACGGCGGCGAAGACGGGGAATCGCGGGCCGGTGCGGGTGCAGAATACACATCATTTTGCGTACGAGGATGGCACGCCTTATTTTCCGTTTGGAACGACGTGCTATGCGTGGGTGCATCAGTCGGAGGAGTTGCAGCAGGAGACATTGGAGGCCTTGCGGACGGGGCCTTTCAACAAGATTCGGATGTGCATTTTTCCGAAGTGGTATCAGTACAACCGTCGCGTGCCTCCGCGATTTCCTTTTGTGCGGGATGGAGAGACGAACGACTATGCGCGTTTCAATCCGGAGTTCTTTCGTCACGTGGAAGGACGGATCGCCGACCTTCGCGCGATGAATGTTGAGGCGGATCTGATTCTGTTTCACCCCTATGACAAATGGGGTTTTCAGGAGATGCCGGCAGAGGTGGACGACCGGTATCTGAGGTATGTGATTGCGAGGTTCGCGGCTTATCGGAATGTGTGGTGGTCGCTGGCGAATGAGTACGACCTGATGCGGAAGAAGAACATGTCGGACTGGGACCGATATGCGCGGATTGTGACGGAGACGGATCCGTACGCTCATCTTCGATCGATTCACTACAGCAAGGCTCCTTATGACTACTCGCGGGTTTGGTGCACGCATGCGGGTGTGCAGGACTATGCGTTCGATAAGGCGGCGCAGTGGAGGGCGGAGTGGCGCAAGCCGGTGATCTTTGACGAGTGCATGTATGAGGGAAACATCAATTCGCGATGGGGAAATTTGTCAGGCGAAGAGATGACGCGAAGGTTCTGGCTGTGCACGGTAGCGGGGGTGTATGGCGGACACGGCGAGACGTATGTGAGCTACGACGATATTGAGAACGACAATGCGATTCTTTGCTGGTCGCATGGCGGGCTGCTGAAGGGAACTAGCCCGAAGAGGATTGGATTTTTGCGAAAGCTGCTGGAGGAGATTGGAAGCGTGGGCGGCGGGCGAATCGGGCTCGAGGCGATTGAGCCCGTGTATTACCTGGCGGCGAAGCGCAGTCAGAATGAGGCGATGCTTTGGTACTTCGATTTTCATCAGCCGAGCTACTACGACTTTCCTTTACCGGCGGGCGCGAAGTTCAAGGCGGAGTGGATCGATCCATGGGAGATGACGGTGAAGCCGGTTGATGGAGTTTTTAGCGGGAAGAGTCTGATCCGGCTGCCGGGAAAGCCTTATCAGGCGATTGTGTTTCGGAAGGTTTAGGGTGTGAGGAGCTCTCGGCTAAGCGACTTCATCAGCCATACATCTGCGAGCATCACGGTCAATACAGGCCACAGTGAGCGGGGATTGTTTGGCCATTTTGTGGGGAACAAAGACGATCGAAATAACGTCTTCTCTTTAACCATAGGTATTGAAGGGGAGGGTGTCGCATGTTGCGAGAGTTGCGGTTTGCGGTTCGGATGCTGCTGAAGCAGCCAGGTTTTAGCCTGATTGCGGCGCTGACGCTGGCTCTGGGAATCGGGGCGACGGCTGCGGTTTTCAGCTTGATTCAGGGCGTGCTGCTGACCCCGCCGCCCTACGAGAAGCCGCAGCAACTCATGCTGATTCCAACGATGCGCACAGATGGACAGACGATGGACAGCCCGCGCGGCTGGGCGGCGCAACAGTGGATGGAGTGGCAGAAAGAGACGACAATCTTTCAAGGGAGTCGCCGGGTACAACTGGACCTTCAATTTCCTGATTCGCAATGACGGCAGCCAATCCATGCAGGGAATGAAGGTAACCAAGGACTATTTTCGAGTGATGGGATTGAAGCCGATGGCAGGGCGCGGCTTCGAGGATTCCGATTTCGCGCCGGGGCCTGTGAAGACGATTGTGCTGGGTTATGAGTTCTGGCAGCGGGCGTTTGGCGGCGATAAGCAGATCATCGGAAAGACGGTTCGCATCAGCCGCTGGGAGGTGACACCGACGGTGATTGGGGTGATGGAACCGGGAGTGCGATTTCTGCCATCGCCCGGAGCGGCGAAGGAGCCGAATTACGACGTCAATGCGACGGTGGATTTCTGGGTGCCGTCGTATCCGGACCCGAAGTATCTGAAGGAGCCGTATTGGGACGTCGTCGCGCGGCTGCGGGATGGAGTCACTCCGCAACATGGGCAACAGGAACTGGCGGTGTTGACGGCAAGAGAGGCGTTGGCGGAGAAGAGATTTGAAGGGTTTGCGCCGAAACTCGAGCCAGTGACGGATGAGATGAACCGAGATGGCAGGCGGATTCTGCTGCCACTGCTTGGCGCGTCGGCGCTGGTGCTGTTGATTGCTTGCGGGAACGCGGCAGCGCTGCTGCTGGTGCGCGGACTGCAAAGGCAACAGGAGTATGCGGTGCGGATTGCGATGGGGATGGGCCGCATGGCCCTTCTCAAGAAAGGTCATGACGGAGAGCTTGTTGCTGGCCCTGCTTGGCGGAGCATTGGGTGTCGGACTTGCTCTTGGCGCGGTGAAGCTGTTCAAGACGATTGCGGGTAACGCGGTTCCGCGTCTTGATGGAGTGACGGTAGGCTGGGCGGTGTTGGGGTGGGGTCTTGGAATGGCGGTGTTCGCCGCGTTTGTCGCGGGGATGATTCCGGCGCTGAGAGCATATCGTCTGGATCCGATGGAGGTGCTGAAGAGCGCGGGACCGAAAGGAACTGCGGGTATCGGGGAGAGGCGGCTGCTACAGGGAGTCACGATATTACAGACGTCGCTGACCTTGGCGTTGCTGGTGGGCGCGGGACTGCTGATTCGCACGATGGTGAAGATCGCGCAGGTGCCATCGGGCTACAACACGGGGCGAATTTTGACGATGAGCGTGACGGAGGTGCAAGGCAGGGCGATGTGGGGCAGCTTTCACCGGCAGGCCCTGGAGCGCGTTGCAGCGATTCCAGGCGTGCAGTACGCGGCGTTTGCGTGGGGAGTGCCGCTTACGGGAAATAACTGGCCTGCGACTATTGGAGATTGAGGGCCAGGCGCCGGCGGTGAAAGAGAGCGACAAGATAGCACTGCCGCTGCGCGCGGTGACGCCTGATTACTTCAAGTTGATGGGAATGGCGTTGACCGAAGGACGGGAGTTTCGCTCGACGGATGACGACAAGGCGCCGGCTGTGGCGATTGTGAACCAGGCGTTTGCGGACCGCTACTTTCCGCATGGCAATGCAGTTGGTCGAAAGTTCTGGCTGAGGGGCCGAGACAAACCGGGCACGGAGATTGTCGGCGACGATCGCAAATGGGCGAACGGATGATTTGACGCAGAAGGCGTCTCCGGAGGTCTATCTTCCGCTGTGGCAGGCGACGGCGTTCTCCAAACATCTTGTGATACGGACAGCGGCGGATCCGAGCACGGTGGTCGCTGCGGTGGAACATGAACTCCGCTCCGTGGATCCAACGGCGGCGATCGAAAACGTAAAGACGCTGGAGCAGATTCGCGACGAGTCCCTTTCGTCGAGAACCTTTGCTATGCGCCTGCTGACAGGCTTTTCGGCACGTGGGAAGCGTGTTGACGCTGGTGGGAATCTACGGCGTGCTTTCGCTGTCTGTGGCCTCGCGACGCAAAGAACTGGCAATTCGAAGCGCGATGGGCGCGCAGCTGGCGGACATTCGCAAATTGATCTTCGGAGAGGGATTTCGGTTGATTGCGGGGGGCGTGATGGCCGGCATCATTCTGGCTATTGTTTTATCGCGAGCGCTCAAGTCGTTCCTGTTTGAAGTGCAGCCCAGTGATCCTGCGACCTTGCTTGTGGTGGGAACGTTGTTCGTGGGAGTGGGACTACTGGCATGTTGGGCGCCGATGCGGCGGGCGGGGAAGGTCGATCCGTTGGAGGCGTTGCGATACGAATGAATCGTGGATGCGTCTCGATAACGATCGTTCAACTCCGCTGCTCTCCGCTCAGGATGAGGCTTTGCTTCCTGAACGGAGGCTGCAGAGATTAGCTAGAAGATGCGGACGCGGCTGTCGGGGGTGAGGTAGAGCTTGTCGGTGGGTTGCGATTTTGAAGGCGGTGTACCAGCCGTCGATGTTGCGGACGGTGGCGGCGCGGTACATGCCGGGTGAGTGCGGGTCGGTGAGGACCTGCTGGCGGAGGGTGTTGTCGCGGACCTTGGAGCCCCAGTTCTGTGCGTAGGCGATGAAGAACTGCTGGTCGCCGGTGAGGTTGTCGACGACGGGTGCGGGCTGGCCTTTGAGTGAGGCGTGGTAGGCGTCGAAGGCGGCGGAGACGCCGGCTACGTCGGCGATGTTTTCGCCGAGGGTCTGGTGGCCGTTGACGATGGACGTCGGGGAAGGGGCTGTAGGTGTCGTACTGGGCGGCGAGGGCGTCGGTGGCGGTTTTGAAGTGGGCGAAGTCTTCGGGGGTCCACCAGTTGCGGACGCGGCCGCGGGCGTCGAAGGCGGCGCCTTCGGAGTCGAAGGTGTGGGAGATCTCGTGGCCGATGACGGTGCCGATGGCTCCGTAGTTGGCGGCGTCGGGGGCCTTGGGATCGAAGAAGGGCGGCTCGAGGATGGCGGCGGGGAAGTTGAGGGCGTTGTGGAGCGGAAGGTTGACGGCGTTGACGGTCTGCGGCTCCATGGTCCACTCCTTGCGGTCGGTGGGGGTGCCGATGCGGTTGATGTCGTAGTGGTACTCGAAGAGGTCGCTGCGCCAGACGTTGCCGAAGAGGTCGTCGGGCTTGACCTCGTAGCCGGCGTAGGTGCGCCAGTGGTCGGGGTAGCCGACGGAGACTTGCAGGGTGTCGAGTTTGGCGATGGCTTCCTTCTTGGTGGCGGGAGCCATCCAGGTGAGGCTTTCGAGGCGGCTGCGGAAGGCGGCGTTGAGGTTGGCGACGAGCGACTTCGACCTGGGCCTTGGCTTCGGGGCTGAAGTATTGCTTGGCGTAGATCTGGCCGACGGCGTCGCCGAGGATGCCGTTGACGAGGGTGACGCCGCGGATGTCGCGTGGGCGCTGCTGCGGTGACGCCGAGGAGCGTGGTGCCGATGAAGGCGAAGCGTTCGTCGGAGATGGCCTTGGGGAGCAGCCGCGGCGTAGGACTCGAGGAGGTGGAAGGCGAGGAGATCTTTCCAGGCTTCGATGGATTCGGATTTGACGAGGGCGGATTCGCCGGTGAAGGCGGTGGGCTGCCAGACGATGAAGGACTGCTGTTTGTCGAGGCCGGCGGCCTTGAAGAATTCGGGCCAGTCGAGGCCGGGGGCTTTGGATGGAGAAGTCGGCGGGGGTCCAGACATTGTTGGCCTTGTGGATGTCTTCGACTGTCGGCGAGGGAGAGTTGTTTCTCGGCGATGGCGTGTCTCGAGCGCGAGGACGCGTTCGGCGCGAGATCGGGCCGTCGGAGATGCCGGCGAGCTCGAAACATGTTGGCGATGTGGGCGAGGTACTTTCGCGCGGATCTCCTTCATGTGCGGGGAGTCGGTGAGGTAGTAGTCGCGGTTGGGGAGTTGGATGCCGCCCTGCAGGAGATAGGCGGCGTAGTGGTCGGGGTCGTTGAAGCCGGGCGCGACCCAGAGGCCGAAGATGTTGGCGGTGTGGAAGTTGGTGTTGTTGAGGGCGTCGACGTCGGCGCGGATGGAGAGGCCGAGGGCGTGGGCGAGTTCTTTTTGGGTGTGGATGGCGGCGATCTCGTCGAGGAGGGGCTTGATGGAGGTGAGGCCGTGGGACTCGATGGCGGCCTCGTCCATGTAGGAGTGGTAGAGGTCGGCGATGCGGCGGTTGTCGGTGTTGGGGGCAGCGTTGGACTTGGCGGCGTCTTCGATGATGGCGGCTACGCGCTTGTTGGAGCGGTCGACGAGGAGATTGAAGACACCGAGCGAGGAGCGGTCGGCGGGGAGAGTGGTGCGGTTGATCCAGGAGCCGTTGGCGTAGAGGTAGAAGTCGTCGCCGGGGCGGATGGACATGTCGATGGAGGAGATCGCGATGCCGTGTTCGGCGGGCGTGGTGCGAGTGTCTTCGGAATGGGCGAGGAGAGGAAGAGCGAGGAAGAGGGCGACGAAGAGGGGTTTGCGGAAGTGCATAGGTGCTCCGGTGCGATTTGGTGCGGGTGCGTGAAGCCGCTTTTGTTGGACGCAATGTATGAGGGTACAGGAAGTGCGCAGTGGGTTGGGAGGGTTTGGTGATGAGTGGGGCCTGTTGCGTGACGAGCGATATAAGCGGCTTTGCGGAAGAGATTTTCTCGCGCCAAGGACTCAAGGAAACCCAATTCGCGATGCGAGCAGAGAAAAATGTATGGGGCAGAGATGACCCATGCTAAAGTGAAGCCCTCCCCCGATGCGAGGGCCATCTGAGCACGATCGAGACCGAATCCTTTTTAAGGATAGACCAGCAGGCTACGCATCAAGGAAGCAACGACGTAAGGCCGTTTTTGCTTTGTTGGCTGCTTTATGGCCTGGGGATAATCCTTCTTACCACGTGGCAAGGCGATAACTCCACTCAAGTGGATTATCGGGCAATGTATTCTGCAGGTGTTCTCGTCCGGACCGACCCACACCAGCTATTCAATATTGCCCGTCAGAATGAGATTCAAAACGAACTGATTTCTCGCGGCGACCGTGCGATTCCGTTCTTTCATCCGAGCTACGAGGCACTAATTTTCGCGCCATTTTCTCTGACTTCCTACCGGGTTTCGTATCACGTTTTTCAGGCTTTCAACCTTGTTCTGATATTGCTGTGTTTTCTCGTCGGCCGACGCCATTTCTCAGTTACAGTTCCATTCATCCAGCCGCGCCCAGGGCTGATGTTCTTCCCCTTTATCCCGGTGTTCGCTGCTTGCGTGGGGGGACAGGATTCGCTGGTCTTATTGCTGATTCTCTTCCTTACGACGATCTGCCTGGAGGAGAAACGCATCGCTTTGGCTGGAGCAGTCGCCGCTCTTGCCTTGTTCAAGTTTCAGATCGTTCTGATAGTCGGTATATTGCTTGCGTTCCGCTGGAAGAAGCGTTTTGCACTGAGCTTTCTGGCGACGGCGGCAATATTGGCGTTGATCTCAGTTGCCATCACGGGATTATCGGGCACCGAACAATTTCTTGAAGTTCTTAGGCAAGCAAGCCTGGTACACGATCAAAGTGAAGCCGCACAATCTTTTTTTGCAATTTATCCGATGGCGATGGTGAACCTAAACGCACTCCTCTTCGCCGCCGGGACGAGATATCTGTCGTCCCACGCGGCAGCGGTAGTCGTGGGAGCCGTGTCGATCGTTCTTTTTGCATGGTGCTCGCGCCGCGTCATTGACAAACGAGTCGACGATGGTTGCGCTATCTCTATCGCCATCCTGTGCGGGGTTCTCGTCAGCGGACATCTCTATATTCACGATGTCAGCCTTCTGTTACTGCCGTTCGCGCTGATCGGGCGGCAGTTTCCTCGGCTGGTATTGGCTTGCTATAGTTTGCCGGTGTTTGCGTTCCTCACCGGATCTGCTAATGCAACCTTCCTAGTTGTAATACCAGTGATCGTGCTTATTCTGGCTCTTCTCCGCAAGGTTCCTGAGACGAAATGGTCGCCGGGAATGCCGTGACAGGGCAATGGCTCAAGCCTTAGCGAACGGGGCTTCCAGAGACGGGCTTTGGGGGGTGAACATGTCGCCTCCGTTGGGGGTGACGACCCAGTCGTCTTCGAGGCGGATGCCGAACTCGCCGACGATGTAGATGCCGGGTTCGTCGGAGAAGGTCATGCCGGATTCGAGCGGGGTGTTGTTGCCGCGGACGAGGTAGGGCCACTCGTGGCCGTCCATGCCGATGCCGTGGCCGAGGCGGTGGGTGAAGTGTTTGTAGTCGGGGCCGTAGCCGGCGTCGGTGACGACTTTGCGGGCGGCGTCGTCGACGGCGTGGCAGGGCTGACCGGCTTTGCCTGCGGCGAGTGCGGCGGACTGGGCTTTGTGGACGATGTCGAAGACCTTGCTTCTGTTTGTCGGTGGCCTTGCCGAGGACGAAGGAGCGGGAGATGTCGGACTGGTAGCCTTCGACGGTGCAGCCGTCGTCGAGGAGGATGATCTCGCCTTCCTTAATGACCTGGGGCTGGAGGGAGCCGTGAGGGAGCGCGGAGTACTCGCCGACCTGGCAGGAGGCGAAGCCGGGGAAGCCGGTGCGCAGGTATCCGGCGGAGATGAGTTGCGAGACCTGGCGGTTGGTCATGCCGGGCTCGAGGGACTTCCATGCGGCCTCGTAGACGTTGAGGGTGTTGTCATTGGCGAGGCGCATGAGAGCGAGCTCGGCTGGTGATTTGACGGCGCGGCAGCCGGAGGTGACGGGGGTTCCGCTGACGGCGGTGAGGTGTGGGCTGGCGTGGGCGATGCCGTCGGCGAAGGCGAACTGTGTGCGCTCTTCGACGCCGATCTTGCCGGTAGTGATGCCTGCGTCTTTGAGCGCTTTGGCAAGGAGGGTGTAGGGGCTGTCGTCCTCGTTCCAGGTGTAGACCTTGGTCACCGAAGCTTGCGGGAGCGTGGCGGGTTTGGCTTCCATGCGCTCGCGGACGCGGCCTTCTTCAAAGACTGGGCAGACGACGAAGGGGCCGCCTTTCACGGGGAGGACCCAGGCGAAGAAGCGCTCGGACTGTCCCCAGGTGAGGCCGGTGAAGTAGTTGAGCGAGGTGCCGGTGCAGATGACGAGGGCGTCGATCTTGTTTTTGGCGAGGAGTTCGCGGGCGCGCTCTACGCGGTGTTCGCGCTCTTCGAGGGTGATGGGGACGGCTTCGGATCGGCGGCTTTTGAGGGCAGCGAGGGCGGGCGGGAGCTTGATGTCGGCGGGGGGCGCCATGTTGGGGCGCTGGGCTTGCAGGTTGAGAGACGGGGCTGCGGCTGCTGCGGAGGCGGCGAGGAGAAAGCTTCGTCTTGAGGGCATGTGCGGATTGTAACGAATGTGGTGGCGAATGCGCGGTTATCGCGATGTTTCATCGCTTCGGGGTAGTCTTTGGAGATGGTGAGAGTGCGAGTTGCGGCGCTGGCTGCGGGGTTTGTTGCGTGGTCGTGCTTGTGTGGGGTGGCGCAGGAGGTGTTGCGGCCTAAGGTTATCGTTGTGGCTTACTTCGAGGTGGGCAACGATACGGGCGACAGGCCGGGTGAGGCGCAGCTGTGGGTGGAGCGGGATCACCTGAACCGCGTGATCGATGTGCCGGGGATGACGCATGCGGTGCGGGCGAATGCGGATGGTTCAGAGATTCTGGCCGTGGTTGGGCCGGGACAGATTCGTCCGGCGGCGAACCTGATGGCTCTGGGGTATGACAAGCGGTTCGATCTGCGGCAGAGCTATTGGATGATCAACGGGATAGCCGGTGTTTCGCCGGAGGATGGGACGCTGGGCGCGGCGTTCTGGACGGACTATGTGGTGAACGGAGACTTGTTGCACTTTATCGATCCGCGAGAGATGCCGAAGGAGTGGAAGGATGGGTACTACGCGATCGACAAGAGCAGGCCTGAGGAGCAGCCGAGGGCGGAGGCGGGTTCTGCCGAGGATTTGAGGACGTGGCCAAAGGATGAGGCGCACATCAACTGGCGCGGCACGGTGGTGCAGATGAATCCGCGGCTGGTGGAGTGGGCGTATGGGATGACGAAGGAGATGAAGCTGCCGCAGACCGATGCGATGAGGGCGCTGGGAGCGAAGTACAAGGGATTTGCGAAGGCACAGGCTGCACCGGTAGTTGGGGTTGGGGCGAATATCGCGACGGAGACGTTCTGGCACGGCGCGAAGATGGATGCGTGGGCGCACCGGTGGGTACAGTATGAGACGGACGGGCGTGCACGGATGGGCACGACATCGATGAATGATTCGGGAGCTATGGTGGCGTTGTACGCGTTGACGAAGGCGGGACGCGCGGATTGGAATCGGGCGCTGCTGTTGCGGACGGCAAGCAACTTCGACAGGCAGCCGGATGGCATGACGGCGGAGCAGAGCGCGAATAGCGAGAAGCACGCGGCGTTTACGGGATACGAGGCTTCGCTGGAGGCTGCTTATGCCGTGGGAGGGCGAGTGGCGAAGGCGATTCTTGCGGGTCGAGGCGCCTGTGCGGTGATCGTCGCGATGTGGATTGTGGTTTGTGTTGAGTGATAGGTTCGAGGTCTGGAGTTTTCTGAGAGGCGGCGATGGCGATGATTACGACGGTGCAGCAGCATATTTTGCAGCAGCAGCAGGAGCTGTTGAAGTCGACTGGGCGCGAGGCAACGGGGACGTTCAGCTGGCTGCTGAGCGGGATTACGCTGGCGACGAAGATGATTGAGGCGAAGATTCGCGCGGCGGTTTGAGCGATGTGCTGGGCGCTTACGGCGCGGAGAACGTGCAGGGCGAACAGCAGCAGAAGCTGGACGTATATGCGAACCAGGCGCTGCTGCACTGCCTGGGGCTGCGTGACAGCGTGGCCGCGCTGGTGAGCGAGGAAGACGAGGAGCCGGTGACGTTCAATCGCGATGCGGAGACGGGAAGGTACATCATCGTCTTCGATCCGCTGGATGGTTCGAGCAATATCGATGTGAACGTGAATGTGGGTACGATCTTCAGCGTGCTGCGGCGGCTGCCTGCTGGAGCTCGGAACGCTGGAGGAGTCGATTTTGCAGCAGGGATTTCGCCAGGTGGCGGCGGGCTATGTGGTGTACGGGCCTTCGACGGTGCTGGTGTACACGACGGGCAATGGCGTACATGGTTTTACGCTGGATCCGAAGATTGGCGCGTTTGTGCTGAGCAACGAGCGAATGCAGATGCCGGAGCAGGGAAGCTACTACTCGACGAACGAGGCGAATGCGGCGGGGTGGCCGGAGGAGTATCGGAATTATGTTGAGATGCTGCGGGACGGAGGGCTGGGGAAGGCGTACAGCTCGCGGTATATCGGGAGCCTGGTGGCGGACTTTCATCGCACGCTGCTGAAGGGTGGAGTGTTTCTGTATCCGCCGACGGAGAAGCAGCCGAAGGGTAAGCTGCGGCTGCTGTATGAGGCGAATCCGCTGGCGTTTATCGCGGAGCAGGCGGGTGGCGTGGCGACGAATGGGGTGGGAAGGATTCTGGATATCCGGCCGGAGGGGATTCATCAGCGGACTCCGCTGTGTGTGGGCAGCAAGCGCGAGATGGAGGCGCTGGCGGCGACGCTGGCGGGAGCGGCGGTCTCGTGAGTTTTTCGGCTGTTGTGGTGGATATTCGCGAGGAGCGTCGAGTGGCGGGCAGGCAGCGTTGGCAGGTGCTGCTGGATCGCACGGAGTTTGATGTAGGTGATGAGGGCTCGCTGGAGGCGGTGGCGCGGAGCGGGGCGCGGCTGGTGGTTCCGGTGCTGGGCGCCGTGGCGGATGGCGGATGAGATATGGCTGCAGGTGGAGAAGCCCTTAGCTGCGGGAACTGCGGTAACGGGGCGGGTGGAGGCGAAGGGTTAGGGCGTTTGTTTGAAGGGTTGAGAGGCTTCCTGATACACTCGGAGGAGTCGTTCGACGCTGTGGATGTGCTCTGCGAGAAGCGGAGCGCGTTGCGTCGGGTGGGGGGCTGTAGCTCAGCTGGGAGAGCGCCTCGTTCGCAACGAGGAGGTCAGCGGTTCGATCCCGCTCAGCTCCACCAAAGATGACATAGGATCCGCCGAACCCAACTGGTTTGGCCTTTTTTGTGTCTGTTGCGATCGTGGTCTTGTTTTTGAAGCTTTCTGAACTCTTCTGTCGCGAATCACATCTTACTGCGTTGAAACGTTTGGAGGCAGAGACCTATGGCGGAAGTAAAGGTGGCGGCAGAACTGACGCTGAAAAATGGGGAAAAACGAGTAGTTACTGTTCGAAACAGGAAGGTACTTTTCATACGACATGAAGGAAGGCTGTTGGCGATGCAGCCGGAATGTCCTCATCAGGGTGGGCCGCTGGTTGAAGGTGCGATTTGTAATGGACATCTTGTGTGCCCCTGGCATATGGGGACCTTTGCGCTTCCGGGGGGAGAGTTGGTGGAGCCGCCGCCCATGGAGAAGCTGAAGACTTACAAAGTGCGGGAGGATGCGGACGGTGTCTTTGTCGACCTTGAGCCAGTCAAAGACGAACGCCGGGAGAAGAGAAAGGGACGCGCCTACGGGGAAGGCAGGAAGCTGCTTCTGATTGGCGGTGGAACCGCAAGTGCCATGGCGGCTCTCACTTTGAGAGAGGAGGGCTTTCGTGGAGAGATTACGGTGGTGGATCCGGTGAGGGATGAGCCTGTGGACCGGACGCGGCTTTCGAAGGATGCGATGACAAGCTCGGTTCCGCTGGAGAAGGTTCGGATCGATCAGCCGGGAGAGTTGAAGTTGACGCGTGTGACCGAACGCGTGGTGGCGCTGAGTTCGACGCGCAAGGAGGCGCGGTTGAGCGACGGTAGAACGATTCGCTTCGATGCTGCTCTGGTGGCTACAGGCGGGAAGCCGAGGCGGTTGAAGGTGCCGGGCGGCGACGAGGTGTTTGTTCTTCGGCACACGGAGGACCTCCGAAAGATTCGCGCTGCGGCGGTGAAGGGAAGTAAGGCTGTGATTGTGGGGACGAGTTTTATTGGAATGGAGGCGGCGTCGGCGCTGACGCAACGCGGGGTGAAGGTGACGGTGGTGGGAGAGAGCCGGGTCCCGTTTGAGAAGCAGTTTGGCGCGCCGATCGCGAAGGCGATTCTGTCGCTGCATAAGAAACATCGTGTTGCGTTTGAACTGGGAGCGAAGGTGGTGGCAGTGTCTCCGAACGGAGTGACGATTGAAGAGCGTATGGGTTATCGGGAGATTCAGGGCGACGTGGTGATCCAGGGAGTTGGGGTCTCGCCGGAGTTGGGGTTCAGTCACGATCTTCCTTTGGCAAAGGACGGAAGCGTGGCTACAGACAGAACCCTTCGTGCTGCGCGGCAGGTGTGGGTGGCGGGAGACGTGGCCAACATCGACGGGACGCGGATCGAACACTGGCGAGTGGCCGAACAGCATGGCATGTTCGCGGCGCGGAAGATGCTGGGAGCGAACTCGAAGTTCGATGGAGTGCCGTTCTTCTGGACGGCACAGTTCGACAAGCAGATCAGTTATCTGGGGCACGCTGAATCATGGGACGAGATCGAGTATGACGGGTCGGTGCCACGATTTGAGTTTCTGGCATTTTTTGTAAAGAACAGGCACGTGGTGGCGGTGACAAGCTGTGGACGTGACAGCGAAACGGCCCTCCTTGCCGAGCTGATGCACGACAGGCTGACCGTTTCGCAGATGAGGAAGAAGCTCGAAGAGCTGAGATAGCAGGCAGGTTCTATCCTTTGGTTCTTGCGCGAATAAACCTGAACAACAACCAAATTACGAGCAGAATCACCACGCCCTTGATCCAGAAGAGGTAGTTTGTAGCCTCTGGAGCTGGCTGCGGAGAGGTAGCGGCAGTGTCGCCAGGAGTTGCGGCCTCGGCGGGGACAGGAGTCGGGTCACCCATGGCAATCAGCAGTGGAGCATTGGGCAGCGGACCTGGTTGTATCGTTCCAGCTTTTTCGTTTGCCGTGGCAGCCTGACTGGTTTGGGCAGTCTCATTGGCCTGCGAAGTGGCGGCCGCGGGTTCTGGGGGCTTGGGGGCGGTGCCAGTCACCTTCTTTTCCTGTGCGGTGACTATTCCGGGAGTTTCGACGATCTTTGTTGCGGTTATCAGCATGCCTTTTCTAACGGCGAAGGCGTCGAGCATCTGGCCGTTGACCTCGAATTTCTGGTCGCGAGGAATTTTGAATTCCTGGTTTTCGCCATTCTCGAGTGTCAGGATGACGGAGTTGGGCGGAGTGATATGCCAGACCTTGCCTTTGACTGTCTGGATTGTGGTGACAGTCATGGGAGTGGTTGTTGTCGTGATGGTGCGCTGAAGCTTCATGCCAGGCTGCAAATCATGAATACCGAGCGATTTACCGCCGACATTCACTTTGGCTGTCTCGGGCACATCCGGAAAATGCCGGAAAGAACCATCGGCCATTTTTACGATGAGATCATTTCCTTCTACAGCGACAACTTCGCCGCGCTCGACTTTGATTGTCTGAGTGCTCTCGCCAGGTGTCGTTTTCGTCGTCGTTTGGACCTGCGCGCTGGCATTGACAGCAAATGCGAGACCGAGTGTTCCCATAACCAGTAGGCGTAACTTCTTCTGACAAGTAACGTGCTTCATGTCTATCCTCCGCGAATTAACTCCTCGGCTACAGGCCGAAATTTGCCGTTCAAGGAACTTAACTCTGCCCAATGCTCGTATGTCGACTAGGGAAATACCCAGTCGAAGCAACGAGTTTACGAAAGGGGTCGGAGGACCTGCACGAAAGCAGAAGCCCGGCGTTAGCCGGACTTCTGTTGGGCTGGAGATGGATTTTTCGGAAGGAATCAGCAACCACTGAAGGACGTGAAGTCACCAAGCGGCGAAGGCAGAGTTGGACTGAAGGACTGGAACGGATATGCGTGCGAAGTATCGAATCCTGCGGCTTTTGCGGATTTGAAGTCGACGAAGGGAAGAAGAGCGTTGACGGCCTGATCGATCGATGTCCAGCAGGCGGTTCTCTCGTAGCCGTTGTTGTTCGGAGGGTCGACGCTCTCTGATACGCCTTTGAGGCCGACGATGGCTTCGAGGGGGCCTCCGAAGGCGGCGTTGACACCAGGGCCGACCACGCGGGCGAGCGTTCGGTGATCGCTTTCAATACCCATGATGCGGGCGGCGGTGACGCGAAGATCGCGAGTGCTGAAGTTGCGGACTCCGACGAGATAGGCTGCGATGAAGGCGTCTTCGAGCGTAACGAGTGTGTTGAGGGTTGTCTGCGCGTTTGTGAACATGTTCATGGGGAAGAAGAAGTTGGTAAACGGTGAGGGCTGGTCGGTTACAGACTGCTCGAGGAGATAGTGGGACATCTCTTCCTGGCGAGCAGCGACGAGGTAACCCTGATCGTCCTCTTCCAGTGACTGGAAGAACGGCGCGATGTTGATGATGTTGGAGTACATGGTAACGGCGAGAGCTTCAGCGATTTCAGCGGCGATGAGGATGTCGCGATCGTCCTTCTTCAGGTGATCGTGCTCCCCTTTCAGAATATCGAGCAAGCTCCCGTGCCCGAACTGATCGGCCGACGCTGTGGTGGCGAACTCCGCCGATGGTAGCTAAAGCGGTGGCTCCGGTGAGAGTGGTTTTCAGAAAGGAACGTCTGGAGACTTCGGTGTGGCTGGCTTCGCGAGAGAAGGATGTTTCATTTGCTGCTGTCATGACAGATTTCTCCTGGATGAGTCAGGGAAAGTCATTTTCATTGCTACTTAGATCGTTCCGAGGATGGGCCGTGGACTTTCCTTGCTGCGTTGAGTACGCGCTGGGTGGAGAGGTGGATTTAGCCTCAGACAGATTTTTTGATAAACACAGAGCGTTCGGCTGTCAGTAGGTGATGCCGAGCTTGTGCTGGAGTTGTTCGAGGGTGATGCCTTTGGTCTCCGGATAGAAGAAGAGAACCACGAAGAATTGCAGAACCATCATGGCGGCGAAGAATGCGAAGGGGGTGCCGCCGGATTGCTTCGCGAGGACGGGGAAGACGAGAGAGACGATGGCGTTCATGATCCAGTGGGAAGAGGAGCCCAGGCTCTGGCCCTTGGACCGGACGCGGGTGGGGAAGACCTCGGCGATGTAGACCCAGATGACGGCTCCCTGAGAGACAGCGAAGAAAGTGATGTAGGCGCCGAGCAGCCAGACGAGCAACTCCTGGTGCGAGTTGGTGAAGAAGATGGCTGCGACCCCGGCCAGGCACACGGCGGTACCAACACTGCCGATCAGCAGAAGCGTTTTTCGGCCGATGCGATCGATGAGCGACATGCCGAGGAAAGTGGCGAACAGATTGGCAAGGCCGACGATGACGGTTTGGAGCGAACCGGAGACGTTGCTGAATCCAGCGGCGCCGAAGATGTAGTTGGAGTAGTAGAGGATGGCGTTGATGCCGGAGAGCTGGTTGAAGAGACCAATGGTGATCGCCAAGAAGATGGGAAGGCGGTAGCGGCGGGTGAAGAGAGGCTCCTGGGCCATTCCGCGCTCAAGGTGGATAGAGTCGACGATGTCACGTAGCTCGGCCTCGGAGTCAGGCGAGCCCATCATGTTGAGGACTTCGAGAGCTTCGTCTGTACGGTTCTGGGTGACGAGCCAGCGCGAGCTGCGTGGGATGGCGTAGAGCAGGGCAAGGAAGAGAGCGGAGGGAAAGGCGGCTATGCCGAGCTGCCAGCGCCACTGCGCTCCGCCGAGGTGCATGAGGGAGAGGATGTAGTTCGAGAGGTAGGCGAGCAAGATACCGATGACGATGTTGATCTGGAAGAGCCCGACCATGCGTCCCCGCCACTTCGCGGGGGCGAGCTCGGCTATGTAGACGGGGCCGAGGACGGAAGAGCCTCCGATGCCGAGTCCGCCGATAAGGCGGAAGAAGAGCAGCGAGTGCCAGTCCCATGCGAAGGCGCAACCGACCGCGGAGACGGTGTACAGAACGGCCATGATGCGGAGCGCTTCGCGGCCGCCAATACGTCTGGCCGAGCACTCCAGCGCTCATGGCGCCGATTACGGTTCCTACGAGACCGATGAAGACGGTTATTCCCAGGGTGAACGCGGTGAGGTTGTAGACATCCGTGAGCTGCTGAGTGGTTCCGGCAATAACTGCGGTGTCAAAGCCGAAGAGCAGGCCCCCGAGGGCGCCGACGAGGGTGCTGCGAAGCAAATAGCGGGTCATCTTCATTTAGGCCAGGTTTCTCCCTGCAAGATCTTAGGCTTCTGCGTGAGATACGAAGAATATAGGATTGAGCGAGCGCGTTGGCGCATTTTTTGGAGGAAGCAAGGCTTGGCGTTTTTTCTGGCAGTGGACCTTGGCGGAACGAAGACTGAGTATGTGCTGGCGGACGAGGAGCGGGAGCTTGCACGCGTGCGCGGCGGCACGATCAAACGCATGCGCACCGATGCGGCCACCGCAGATGAAAACTTTGCCAAGGCGATCAAGGAGCTCGAAGCTGCGAGCGGCATCTCGCTGCGGCAGGTGACGCGAAGTTGCGTGGGGGCGGCAGGAATAACGGTTGCGCTTGGTGACGGACTGGATCCGCAAGGCCTTTGCGCAGCACGTTGGAGGATCGCTGATTCTGGTGGGCGATGTGGAGATTGCGCTGGACGCTGCGTTCTTCGGAGGCCCGGGCGTGTTGGTGATGGCGGGCACGGGTTCGAACGTGGCGGGGCGTGCTGCCAGTGGCAAGCTAACGACTGCGGGTGGCTGGGGACCCGCGCTTTCTGATCAGGGTTCAGGTGCAAGGATTGGACATCAGGCGCTGCGGGACATGGTGCTGGCTCGCGACAGGGGTCTCGAGACGACACTCTATCCGGCGATTATGAAGCTGTGGGAGTTGAAGCATTTTGATGAGCTAGTGGGATATGCGAACCAAATTCCTTCGCCGGATTTCACGAAGCTGGCTCCCGTCGTGGTGGCTTGCGCGGAGGCGGGGGATGAGGTGGCGAAGGGTGTTCTGCGGCGTGAGGCAGAGGAACTGGCGCATCTTGCTCACCTGATCATTGAGAGGCTACGGCGTGAAGACAACCAGCCGGACTGGGTGCCAGATCTGGCGTTTACGGGCAGCATTCTGGAGCACGTCGTGCTGATACGTGAAGGAATCGTCGAGGCGTTGCGGCGCGACTATCCCACGTTGAAGGTGGTGCCCGGCGTGGTGGATCCCACTCTGGGCGCGTTGTGGCGAGCGCGACACGGCTAGGGCGCGAAGGAGTTCGGGGTGTGTGGCCGCGAGTGAGCCAAGGAGTTCGCCGAAGAGCGTGTTGGCCCACGCGAACCAGGCACGGGTGAAGCGACGCGGGTCGTCTTTGAAGTAGCTCTCGTGCATGAAGCCGAAGCCTGCGGCTGCGCCTTTCAGCATTGCGAGAGAACGCTGGATCTCCTGCGGGCTGGTGCTGGTGAGGGCATACATGATCTGAGACATGGGCCAGATCATGTCGCGGCCAACGTGCGGGCCTCCGATGCCTTCGCCTGCAGTGCCGCGGAAGAACCAAGGGTTGCGCTCGCTCCAGCAGAAGGCACGGGTGCGGGTATAGAGCGCGGCATCAGGCGAACTCGATAGGTAGGGAAGTCCGAGCAGGCTGGGGACGTTGGCGTCGTCCATGAGGAGTTGGCTGCCGTAACCGTCGATCTCGTAGGCCCAGATGGTGCCTTCAGGCGTGGTTGCGATGGCGTTTTGGTGAAGGGCTTGTTCCACCTCTTTGGCGAGTGTAGTGGCGCTTGTTCGCGAGCGCTTCGTCGTGAAGGATGGTGTGCGCCATCTCGGCGAGTTGGCGCAGCGAGGTTACTGCGAAGAGATTCGACGGGACGAGGAATGGAAAGATGCATGCATCGTCGGAGGGGCGGAAGCCGGAGGCGATGAGACCGATGGGCTTGACTGGATTGCCAATCCGGCGGCAGGCAGTGTCTCCGTGGAGGTGTCGGAGATGCGCTGGAAGCGATAAGGGCCGTCGCCGTGCTTGCGCTGCTGGACGTCGAAAGGTATCGACGATGAGCCGCATGGCATCATGCCATCGCTTGTCGAAAGGGCCGGTGTCGCCGGTCTGGTGCCAGTAGCCGTGCGAGAGGCGAATGGGTAGCAGAGGGAGTCGATCTCCCATTTGCGTTCGCCGACTCCTTGCTTGAGCTCGGTCTTGTCCTTCAGGCTCCAAGGAAGCGGCGGAGCGTTGAGGTCTGCCATGAAGGCGTTGGCGTAGGGATCGATCAGGATGCAGCGAGCCTGGCGGCGAATGACGCCTTCGAGCAGGTCGCGCAGTGGGCGGTCGTTCTTTGCGAGCGGAAGATAGGGCCAGACCTGCGCGGAGGAGTCGCGCAGCCACATGGCCGCGGATGTCGCCAGTGAGGACGGCGGTGTCGGGTTTGCCTTCGAAGGTGCCGGGCTCGACGGTGGTGTCGAGCGTGTTGGGGAAGCAATTGTTGAAGAGGCGAGAGAATTCGGGGTCGGCGATGCGGGCGCTACGTTCTTTGCAGGAATGCTTCGACAGCGGCGCTGTGAAATTTGCGTTCCGAGGGTTTGGGGCGACCCTGTGACATATCCCACGGGGCTTTGACCGGCGGGCAGTCTCGGATGCGCGTTGTGCTGGCCGAGAGCATGAGCGGCTGGCGCGAGGGTTGAGGCCAGTCGCTGCTGCGGTTGCGGCACGAAGGAAGTCACGTCTGCTGGTCGGAGAGTATGGAGGATTCATTGGATTTACTTCGTGCCATTCTGTCACAGTTGCCGGTTCTTTATCGCTTACGTCAGAATGGTTGCAATGTCGGCAAAAGTTTTTCGAAGGACCACAGTCGTCGTGGCAGTCATGCCGGTTGAATCCCCGCACGAAATGGAGAATGCATGATCAGCCGTAGAAGGTTTCTGGAACGGAGTGCTGCTGCATGTGCCATGAGCGCGCTTCCGATGAGCAAGTTTGTTCACGCTGCTGTTGGTGAGTCGAAGAGTGAAGATCCGCTGCGGTGGGTCGATCCGCGGATTGGAACGGGTGGCCACGGTCATTGCTTTCCCGGTGCGGCGCTGCCGTTCGGCAGGTGCAGCTTAGCCCGGATACCTTCAACGATGGCTGGGACTGGTGTTCGGGGTATCACGTCTCCGACAGCTCGATCATGGGCTTCAGCCACACGCATCTGAGCGGGACAGGCTGCGGCGATCTACTGGATTTTCTTGTAATGGCTGGAACGGGGACGGCGCAATCGTTCCGGGAGATCGCAACAATCCGGATGCGGGATATCGCTCGCGCTTCGATCATGCAGATGAGCGGATGGAGCCCGGCTATTACTCCGTGGTGCTGAAGGACTACAAGGTGCGGGCTGAGCTGACCGCGACCGAGCGGACAGGACTGCATCGCTACACCTTTCCGGCAAGCGACAAGGCATATCTGATTCTCGATCTGCAGCACGGTTACGGACCTGGCGCGGGGCCGGTGCGACTTCGGCAGAACTGAAGCAGATGGCGCCTGACACGCTCGCCGGCGGAAGACGTACCTCGGCATGGGGCAAAGGACGTCATGCGTACTTCGCGCTGAAGGTGTCGAAGCGTCCGGATCGAATCGTCTTCTACGCAGACGACAAGGAGATCACGGCGCCTGCGAGTGGTGAGGAGCTGAAAGGCAAGAACCTGAAGTGCGTTCTGTACTTCACGACGAAGGCTAACGAGACGATTCTTGTAAAGACAGGAATCTCCGGCGTGGATGCTGAGGGCGCGGCAAAGAATCTCGCAGCTGAAGCTCCGGGATGGGAGTTTGATAAGGTGCGCGCTACGGCACGGGAGACGTGGCGGAAGCAGATCTCAAAGGTTAGCGTGCAAGGGCACGAACGAGACAGCACAAGCGCATCTTCTACACCGCGCTTTATCACATGTCGCTCGGGCCGACGTTATTCGACGACGTGGACGGTCGATATCGCGGCATGGATAACCAGGTCCATACACTTGAAGACGGGGCGAGCAAACTTCTCCACGTTTTCGCTATGGGATACATTCCGCGCAGCTCATCCGGCCTACACGTTGATCGAGCAGGAGCATGTGCCGTTGTGGATGAACACGCTGATTCGCATGGCGGAGCAGAGCCCTGCGGGCATGCCTGTATGGCCGCTGATGTCGACCGAGACGGGGACGATGACGGGTTATCACTCGGCGGCGGTGATCTCCGAGGCATGCAATAAAGGCTTCACGGGTATCGACTACGAGAAGGCCTATGCGCTGATGATGAAGCGTGCTATGGTCGACGACTATCGCGGCCTGGGCTACTACCGCAAGCTGCACTACATTCCTGCGGACAAAGAGAGACGAGTCGGTTTCGAAGACCTTCGAGTACTGCTATGACGACTGGTCCATCGCGCACGTCGCGCGGAAGCTTGGCAAGAGCGACGATGCGGAGATGCTGGTGAAGCGATCGACAAACTATCGCAACTACTTCGATAAGTCGGTCGGCTTCATGCGGCCGAAGCTCGAAGACGGTGCGTGGACCTCGCCGTTCCGGCCTATCGATATGGGGCACTCGAAGAAGTGGCGGGACTACACGGAGTCCAATGCCTGGCAGACGACCTTTGGCGTGCAGCACGATGCGGCCGGATTGATTCAGCTCTTCGGCGGACGCGAAGCCGTTTGTTACGAAGCTGGACGGGCTCTTCAATGCGCCGAGCGATCTGCCTGAGGATGCTCCGCCTGACATCGCTGGCCTGGTGGGTCAGTACGCGCACGGTAATGAGCCTTCGCACCACATTTCGTATCTGTACGTGTACGCGGGTGCGCCGCACAAGACCCAGGCGCGCGTTCGCAGTCTGTTGGAGACGATGTACGCCGACAAGCCGGATGGTATGCAGGGCAACGAAGATGTTGGGCAGATGTCGGCGTGGTATCTGCTTAGTGCGTTGGGCTTTTATCCTGTCGATCCGGTCAGCGGAAACTACATCCTTGGATCGCCACTGTTTGATAGTGCGACCGTTGAGCTTGGACGAGGAAGAAAGCTGGAGATTGTGGTAGAACGCAAGGACCCGGCGCATCAGTACATCCAGTCGTTCTCGTTGAATGGCAAACCGCAGCAACGGGCGTGGTTCAATCACTCCGATATTGCGCAGGGAGGCAAGCTCGTCTTCACGATGGGGGCGGAGCCGAATACTACGTTTGGAGCTGATGCTTCGATTGCTCCGCCGTCGCTCAAGCTTTCGTGATGCGATCGATTACCTTCGAACTCTGTGCCGAGACTCTGCAGGCTTGCCTTGCAGCGCGTGAAGGCGGGGCCAATCGTATCGAACTCTGCTCGGCGCTCAGTGAAGATGGTCTGACGCCGAGCCATGGGTTCATCCAGGCCGCTGTCAGGCAGAGCGGTTTGCCGGTGTATGTACTGCTGCGTCCGCGGACAGGCGACTTCATATACAGCGACCCAGAGTTTGCGTTGATGCGAGAGGATCTTCTGCATGCTCGCGCGCTTGGGGCCAGCGGCTTTGCACTAGGCATTTTGCATGCCGATGGAGCAGTTGATTTGAAGCGTACGCGTGAACTCGTCGAGCTGGCGGCTCCGTTGGAGGTGACCTTCCATCGTGCCTTCGATCTGACACCTTTGCTTGATAAGGCTCTCGAAGATGTCATCGCTGCCGGCTGTCGGCGAGTGCTGACCTCGGGAGGTGAGTGCGATGTAGTCGCAGGATCAGCCAATCTGGCGAGATTGGTGGAACGCGCAGGTGAACGGGTTGATATAGCTGTCGGCGGAGGTCTTCGGCTGGACAACGCGGCGACGGTGGCACAAGCAACACATGCTTGCCACTTTCATGGAAGCGTACGCAGGAGAGTCGCGAATGCTGTCAATGGGAGTAGGTTCGCTCAATCTTTTGCCAACAAATATGCGGTTGAGCCCGATGACATTCGCGCGATCATTACATCGCTCTATGGAAGATCGTAAGGAAGAAGTGATCTTCGCCAGCCTTCTTTTCAGTGAAGGTCCATGGCGAAGCCGGGCTGAAGCTCATTTTTCTCCAAATCTGTGTAATCCAATCTGATCTAGGCACGTCTATCGTACTGAACGCGGCGAGATCGGCTTCCAACTAGATCGCCAAGTGTGCTTCGGGCTCCCAAAAAACTGATCATGTTGTTTCAGGACAAATCCGCGAAAAAGGGTGAGAAATTTACAAACCTACGAAAGTTTTCGTTGACACCTACGAACATCTTCGTATAGATTGCATTCCATGAGAGACGCCCATCAACACCTGCCGAAGCCCACGGAAGTAGAACTCGAGCTGCTGAGGGCTCTTTGGGATAAAGAGGAAGCTACAGTCCGCGAGCTGTACGAAGTGGTAAGCCAACAGCGATCTTTAGGCTACACGTCGGTCCTCAAGACGTTGCAGATCATGACTGAAAAAGGACTGGTGGAACGGACAGAGGCTGGCAAAGCGCATATCTATCGCGCCGCGGCCAGCCAGGAGGAGACGCAGAGTCAGCTTCTGCGTGACCTGAGCACGCGGCTCTTCGCTGGCTCGGCGGCGCAGCTGGCAATGCACGCGCTGGCGATGGAGCCTGCGAGCGCAGAGGAACTCGAAGAGATCCGCAGGATTATCCGGCAAAAGAAGGAGAGGCAATGAACGACTCGATGCAGGCGTTGGGCTGGACACTCGTGCATTTCTGCTGGCAGGCTGCGGTCATCGCACTGCTGTATCGCATGCTCGACCTTGCCTTTGCCCGATCGCGCAGCAGTGTACGTTATGCGCTGGCTCTGGCGGCGATGGTCAGCATGTTCCTTGTCGCCGTCATGACACTGGGTTATGAAGAGATGCGACTGATGCGGGATGGCGGTTCTACTGCGGCTCAATTGATTCCTGCCCATTCGCAGCATGCACTTGTCGGTCACGTTACTGCCCCTGCTGCGCCAGTCGAGATTTCGGCCACGACTACAAGCCGCGATCTTGTTGCCTCGATCGCGACGCTGATTCCTATGTCGCTTGTGCGGTGGATGCCGTGGATCGACGCGATTTGGCTGGCTGGAGTTCTGATCCTATCGCTGCGAACCGTGGGAGGCTGGATGCTGATTCGCCGTCTGCGGCTGAGCAGTATGGTCGAGATTCCGGAGAGCGTCCGGAGTGCCTTCGATCGCCTCGCTCAGAAGATGGGGATTGTCCGTCGCATCGATCTGATGGTCTGCGAGCGCATCTCCGGACCGCTGGCAATGGGGGTCTTCCGTTCCGCGGTTCTGCTTCCAGTTTCAGCGCTGACTCATCTCAACGCCGATCAGCTTGAGGTTGTGCTGGCACATGAACTCGCCCACATCCGTCGCGGGGATTATCTGTGGAACATGATTCAGACGGCGGTGGAGACGCTGTTCTTCTTCCATCCGGCCGTCTGGTGGCTTGGCGGCCATCTCCGTCAGCAGCGCGAACTTTGCTGCGATGATGTGGCGCTCAGTTGCTGCTCCGACCCAGTAGTGTATGCAACCGCTCTCTTGCGGCTCGAGGAGCAGCGCGGGTCGCGGTTGCAACTGGCGATGGCGCTGGATGGGCATGGCTCAGGCTCGGGGTTGAAAACGCGCATCGTCCGCATCCTTCAGGGCTCTTCGGGAGAGGCCCCGACGCGGCAACGCGAACTGGGACCGCTTTCGCTGGTTGGCGTTTCGGCGATACTTGGCCTGTTCTTTCTGCCACTCCCGCATGTCTTCGCCGACCACGGGAAGCCACAGGAGCTTCTGGCCGCAGCGACAATCTATCCCGCCCCGCGTTCGCATGTTGTGGAAAGCGCAAGCCAGGTGAAGTGCGCTCCGAAGACGGCTTTCACGCTACAAACCCCAAAGACGCCAGTGGCGCCAGTTGTTCCCCACGTTGCCGTGGTGGCACCCTCTCCGTTGCCTGCAGCGAGGCCTGCTCCGGCTGTGGCCCCTGCTGCGTTGCCGGTCCCGGCTGCACTCCCTATTGTGACGGCTCCCGCTCCTGCACCGACGCCGGCTGTGGTTCCAACAGTTGTAGTCAGTCCCCGGACCGTGATGACAGTATCGACGACGATTTCGCAGGCTTATAACGTCATGCCTCGTGTCTCGACGATGTCATTCGCGATGAGCCAGGCGACTGCTGCGGCCGCAAAGAGTGACTACATCAACGAGATGCACGCGGCTGGATATGACGTGGACCTCGACAAACTAATCGCGATGAAGATTCAAGGCGTTACTCCTGAGTATGCGCAGAGCATGGCTCAACTCGGCTATGGCAAACCCACTCCGGACCAATTGGTGTCGCTGAAGATATTTGGAGTGAACCCACAGACAGTGAGCAAGCTGCGCGCCGATGGAATTACGCCAACGAACTTCCATGATCTGATCTCGTACCAGATATTCAAGGTGACGCCAGAGTTCGTAGCCGGCATGAAGGATGCTGGCTTTACCTCCATTCCTCCCAATAAGCTGACCGTGCTTCGCGTTCAGAACGTTACCCCGGAGTTCGCAAAGGCGGCCAAACAGCAATATCCCGATATCACGGTGGATCAGCTGATCAAGCTTCGTATCTTTCACATCGATGAAGCCTTCATCGCCTCGGCGAAGAGTCATGGCTTCAATCAACTCACCATCGACAAGCTGGTGCGGCTTCGCATATCAGGGTTGCTGGATGACGGCAACCAGAAATCGGAGAACAAGTGATGAGCTTTCGCCGCGTACTTGGAATCTTCCTGATTGTTGTCGGTATCGTTTCGCTGGTCCATGCGGATGAGATACTCCGCGCACTGAAGGGATCGTGCCGGATTACGGCGTCAACCCAGGGAAATCGCTTCGAACTGCGGCTTGAGCGCGGATCGTGCACAGGGGACCGCAGCTGCAACGAGAGCACGATCACAGAGCCGGCGGATGCTTTCACGGGCTTGTCGCTTGCGGATCTCAAGCGCGATGGATCGCATGTTGACGCGGTCTTGCGCGAAGAGGCGGGAACGCTGACGTGCTCTGGCAATGTCCGTGACTCGTCAGTGATCGGAGAGTTCACCTTTGAACCGAACCATGGCTTTGTGGTTCGGATGGGGCAGCTTGGCATTACGGGCTTCGACTCCGAAAAGCTTCAGACGTACACTCTGTTCCGGATCAATTCGGATTGGGTGCAGTCGCTTCAAAAGCAGGGAATCCAGGGGATCAATTCAAACAATCTGATCGCGATGAAGATCTTCAAAGTCGAACCGGCCTATGTCGAGAGCATGACAGCACTTGGGTATCCGACTCCATCAGCGGAGAAGTTGATCGCGTTGAGGGTACATAAGGTCGATCCAGCCGAGGTGAAACAGTTCCGTGCGATGGGCTACGAACCTACGCTCGATCAACTGGTAGAAATGCGTATTTTCAAGGTGACACCTCAGTTTATCGAGCGTATGAAGACGAGGGGTCTCAATAACCTTACGATTAGCAAGCTTGTCCAGATCCGTATCTTCAAACTGGACGAGTAGTGATTTTAGATAAACCTCTAATTGCTCAACGTCGTCGATTCGAATCTAGCTCTGCTCGAGATATGCAGCTACCTTCTTAAGGTCCGCCAGAAAACTCTCCATCTCTCTATGACGATCATCGTCCGTCCGTGCTCTAAGGATGGATGAGGGATGTACTGTGGCCATCAGCGCTGGCAGACCTTCACGATGTAACACGGTCCCCCGTTCCTGGGTCACTCTAAAATTTGTTCCCAGCATCGCCTGAGCCGCGGTCGCGCCAAGACAGACGATGAGTTCCGGACCAAGCACCTCCAACTCTGCATCGAGCCATGGCCGACAAGCCTTAATCTCCCTCATGCTCGGTTTCTTATGGATACGCAGCTTACCTCGCGGCTCCCATTTGAAGTGCTTTACCGTGTTTGTCACATATACTTTGCTACGTTCAATGCCAGCTTCTTCGAGACATTTATCCAGGAGCTTTCCAGCAGGACCCACAAACGGCCGCCCCTCGAGATCTTCTTTGTCGCCCGGCTGTTCACCAATCATTACCAATCGAACATTCCTCTGTCTTGGCGCGACCGCGGCATCAATTTCACCGAAAACGGCTCGTGTTGCATGACGGTATAAATCACATCCCCGGCAATTTTGCACAGCTACACGCAGAGCCGGCAGCGTTCGTTTCTCAGGAAGATATGGCAACGCATTCGCTGTTAAACCGGGCATGGAATATTCGGAGGCGAATCGACGTCCGAGACTGAATATGATGCTAAAAGCTCTTTCGTGGTTGAGTCGAACACGGCTGTGAAAGCTGGCGTTTCGTCCCTCACGCGCCTGATCACCTTTGGAAATTGCCATTTTCCGTCGTGCGCGAGATACTTCTCTTGGTCGCAAAAGCGGGAGTAGTTCAGTGGCAGAACGTCAGCTTCCCAAGCTGAATGTCGCCGGTTCGATCCCGGTCTCCCGCTCCAGACTTACCTCTATGGCTGAGCAGTAAATCGTGCCAGAAGCTTGCCACCTGCATCGTAGAGCTCCAGTTGTTGCCCGATGATCCTCCAACTTCGAACTTTGTCCAGTGCAGCTAGAAATTCCGTCTCAGTCTCCATTCCCTGCATGCAGGCCATCCGGGTGGATGCGATACCGCCAAAGCGGAGCGAGTGGCCCTCCAGCACATAACTTCCTGTCAGTCGGTTGCAGCCGCCGGAGCCTGTAACTCTGTTCTGATCGGTCTGAAAAACCAGGTTTGCTTCTCGCTGTTGATCGGCTGGAGCAACTTGCTTTTCGCCCAACTGCGCCAGCTTCCAATATGTTTCGCGAAGAGGCGTGTCGGCACTGGGGGCAGGGCCGGGTGTCGCAGTGGCCGAAGGGGAGAGGCGGCGCAACATCATCATGGCGATCTCGCTTCCGTGCCCCAGGGTCAGCACCTGATATCGCTGGTCGGTGGTGAAGAGCAGCTTTCCGGCTTCGGTCACGCGGGCACGAACGACATAGGTGTGGCTGGTAACAATCTGTGAAGGGTCGTAGCTAATCGAAAAACTAAATGGCGGATTTCCCGGATTCTCGATTCGGGCACGCCCGAGCACATTCGCGGAAGCGTCGGCACGAGAGACATCCTCGAGCGTAGCCTCAAACACAGCCTCAGGCGATAACGCCATTCGTTCACGATAGGTGGCGGTCCCGCTGATGGTCAGCGCTCCTTGGCCGAAGGCCATCGATGCTGTCAGGAGCAGGGAAGCGGCCATTGCGCGTCCACGTCGTGTCATTACTTCACCTCCATTTGGCTAACACTGTAGCTTTGTGAGGCAAGGAAAAAGCGCCCGAAAGGACTCTCGGGCGCTTCTTCATCTGGTCCTGCTGATTAGTGACTTGTCGGATTTGTCTTCTGTGCGAGCTTCAGGTGGTCCTGCAGAGTCTGTGCTTCGGGCAGGAAGGTGATTGCCTTGGCGATCTGCGGATCCCACTCGGCGCGAACCTTCAGGCCTTCGAGCTGACCGAACTGCGAGGTGAAGAGCTCGCTCTTGATGCTCTCCTTGATCCAGTCCTGCACGCCGGCGATGTCCTGGTCGGTGTATTCGATGTTCTGCGCCTTCAGGAAGGCCTTGAACTGCTGCATCACCGCATCGTCGACCGCGAAGTCTTTGCGCGACCGAGTGTGGGTCGCGAGGTAGTGCTTGCTGAAGTTGAAGAAGGCGTAGTGCTGCAGCAGCGAGTCCTGGAAGTGGTTGGACTTCAGGTTGTCGATCTTCTCGTCCGGAGTGATGCCGCCGCCGCCGTAGACCGTGCGGCCGGAGTCGGTCAGCTTCACCTCGAGGTTGCTCTTGTCCTTGGGCTGTGTTTTCGTGTCGCGGACGTAGTAGTAGTCGTACAGCGAGACGTTGTTGTAGTTGCGCTGGATCAGGCGGCCGGACGGCGTGTAGTAGTGGTAGGTGGTAAGCGCGAGGCCGGTGTTTTCGGTGATCTGGAAGACGGTCTGCACCAGGCCCTTGCCGAAGGTGGTTTCGCCGACGATCAGCGCGCGGTCGTGATCCTGCAGCGCGCCGGAGACGATCTCGGCGGCCGAGGCGGTGTTGCGGTTGACGAGGACGACGATGGGGTACTTCGTGTCCGATCCGTGGGCTGCGCGGTAGACCTGGTCCGGGAAGGCGCGGCCGCGCTGCGAGACGACGATCTGTCCCTTCTGCAGGAACTTGTCGGACATATTGACGGCTTCGTTCAGCAGGCCGCCGGGGTTGCCGCGCAGGTCGAGCACCAGGCCGTTGATGTCGCCGAACTTATCGAGCGCATCGCCGACTTCGCGGCTGGTCGTCTCCATGAAGTTGGTGACGTGGATGTAGCCGACGCCCGGCTTGATCAGGAAGGCGAGATCGACCGAGGGGCGCGGAATTTCGTCGCGGACCAGGTCGAAGACGAGGGGCTTGGCTGCGCCTTCGCGACTCATGGTCACCGAGACGTGGGTGTTGCGCGGGCCCTTTCAGCATGGAGGCGACGCCGGCGGAGTCCATGCCCTCGGTGCTCTTGCCGTCGACGGACGAGGATGACGTCGCCCGGCCGGATGCCGGCCTTGTAGGAGGGCGTGCCTTCAAACGGAGAGAGCACGACGATCTTGGTGCCGCCCTTGGCCGTCGGATCAGGCTGCGGCTGGATCGTCATGCCGACGCCGTAGTACTTGCCGTGCTGGTCCTCGCGCATCTGCGCGTAGGCCTTGGGGTCGTAGAAGTTGGAGTGCGGGTCGAGCACGTGCAGCATGCCCGGGATGGCGCCGTCGTAGATGGCCTTGTCCGTCTTGTCGGTGTTCAGCTTGTCGGCGTAGTTCTGCTCGACCAGCGAATAGACGTTGGTGAAGTTGTGCAGCCAGTCGCGCAGCGTGGACTCATCGGTGGCGGACTGGGCGGCGACCTTCTGGTTGATGAGCGAGCCGGCCACCGCGCAGGTGGCGAGAAAGACGGTGACGGAGAAGAGGGCGCGGCGGGTGCGGGGTGCCATCGATTCGGTAACCTCAAAAAAGAGCAGAGCTGCGCTGTACCTTGCGCTGAACGGCCTATATCTACTATAGACGCGTCCTACATTGGACGGAGTATAGCACCGGCTGGTGAGCCTATCTTCTGTGACAAAAGGGGATTCGCCTCTTGGCGCAAGGACAGTTAGAATGTGGGGACGGATACCGTCCGCCGCCGCCGGTGAGTCCAATAGGCAGTACGGAGCAACGGACGGTGCGTAAATCGTTGTATCCGTGGATGCTGGGCAAAGAATACGAGTGACGATGACCTTTAGAATTTCGCAGTTTACGGCAGTATGCGGGCTAAGCCTGCTGGCACTGCCGGTTGCGGTGCTGGCACAGGCGCCGCGGTACCAGAGCCCGTCGAGCGCGCCGAACGCCCCGCAGCAGCAGGTTGCGCTGCCTACGCCGGCGGCCATTACGCCCAACGGAGCGGTGGTCGAGGACGTCATCGTCCGGGTAAACGACCAGATCATCAGCCGCAGCGATCTGGAGCGCAGCCAGCAGCAGATGGCCATGGAAAACCAGCAGAACCAGGCCAGTCCCGCAGGAGGCTGCGGAGCGGCAGAAGAATCTGCTGCGCGACATGATCGACCAGCAGCTGCTGCTCTCGCGCGGCAAGGAGCTGGGCCTCAACGCCGACGCCGAGGTGATCCGCCGGCTGGACGAGATCCGCAAGCAGAACCACCTGGACTACGATGGAAGACCTCGAGAAGGCCGCGCGCCAGCAGGGCGTCTCCTTTGAGGACTTCAAGGCGAACATCCGGAACGGCATTCTCACGCAGCAGGTCGTTCGCGACGAGGTGGGCCGCCATCTGCAGATGACGCAGGGCCAGGAGCAGGCCTACTACGACGCGCACAAGCAAGGAGTTCGCTCAGCCGGAGCAGGTGCAGCTGAGCGAGATCCTTGTTCCCACGCCTGCCGATGCCAACGAAGCCGTGGTCGCGCAGGCGCAGGCGAAGGCGGACGGCATCGCAGCCAAAGTGAAGGCCGGCGCGAAGTTCGAGGAGTTAGCCAAGAGCCTACTCCGGCGGACCGACGGCGTCGCAGGGCGGCGACCTCGGCCTCTTCAAGCGCGGCGCGCTCGGCCAAGGTTCTCGAAGACCAGACCTTCTACCTGCAAGCCGGTGGAGTCACCGCTCCCATCCGTACCCGGCAGGGCTTCGTGATCCTCAAGGTGACCGACCACCAGGAGGCCGGCGTTCCGCCGCTGAAGGACATCGAGCCGCAGATTCAGGAGGCGATGTACTACGCAGGCCATGCAGCCTGCGCTGCGTGCCTACCTGACCAAGCTGCGCGAAGAGGCGTACATCGACATCAAGCCCGGCTTCGTGGACTCCGGCGCAAGCCCGCGGCAGACCAAGCCGGTCTTCACGTGCCTATGCTCCGCCAGCTCCGAAGAAGAAGACGGTGCAGCAGAAGCAGCGCTTCGACCGTGGCGGACGCTTCTCAACAGTAAGCAAGACCAGTCCGTCTCCGGCGTCGACACCAGCAGCCGCCTCCGCAGCGGCGCCCACTGCCGCGACGACCTCTGATGCAGCTGCAACAGCTCCTGCAGTCGCGGACGCCACCGCTGCAGCATCTGCAGCAGCTACCCCGACGACTCCAAACACGGCCACCAAGGCAACTGCTCCGCCAAGCCAAAGAAGATCAAGCGTGAGAAGATTCGCTTCGGACAGGCTCCCCGCAATGCGCTTCCTCCGGGCCCGCAGGAGACTGCTGTCGGAGCTGGCGCCGGTGAGGCGACCTCCACTCAGACCGCCGATGCCGGAGCTGCTGTCGCACCTGGCGCGGCCATCGCTCCAGTAGCCGGTGCCACGACCCAGTTTTCACCTACCCCGGACGTCGATCCTCTGGCTCCCAAGCCCACCTCGACCGGAAAGACCCGCTACAGCGCTCGAGCCAAGACTGAGGCTGCCGACAAAGCCGCGAAGAAGCAGGCTGCCGTCAAGCAGAAGTCAGCCTTCACACCGGCGCCGGCCTCACGGAGGAGAAGGCCGACGCAAAGACCCAGGCCACTCCGCTTGGTCTGAACGGCGACACGGCGACCAAGAAGAAGCCGAGAAGGCCAAGGGTGCTCCGAAGGAGCGTCTGCAGAACAAGCCGACGCGCTCCTGCACCGAGGCACCTCCACCTGAACCGACGGTGAACCCGTCGCTGGGCGCAACTCCAGCGGGCGTAACACCACCTCCGGTTCCGGTGCCACAGACTCCCGCGCCGCAAACCCCTCCAGCGGCTCCGACACCTGAGCCGCAGCAGCCAACGGCTCCACAGCCGAACAACTAACCCGGCAGAGCTACTTCAAGTGACAATGCGAGGGCCTCGGCTCTCGCGTCTGTCGTCTATGCCTCGCAGGGTATTCTGATTGCGATGAAAGATTTCTTTATCGCGGACGCACCGCGCTTCGAAAACGCCGTCGTCACCTCGTTTTTTGTTCTCTCCTCCCTGCAGGTCCGCGAACGCCAGGACGGCGGCCAGTTCCTCACCTCACGCTCACCGATAAGACCGGCAGCCATGCCCGGCCGTCATGTGGGAGGACTTCGCCGACGCCATCGCACCCTGCGCCGAGGGCTGCTACGTCAAGGTGCAGGGCCAGATCTCGCAGTATCAGAGCAAGTTCCAGATCACGCTGCAGAAGCTGCGCTTCGCCGCCGAGACCGAGATCGACCCCGCCGACTATCTTCCCATCACCCACTTCGATATCGACGAGATGTGGGACGAGCTGCGCGGCTACGTCTCGCGCTTCACCAACTCCGACCTCCAGCGCCTGGTCTTCGCCTTCCTCGACGACCCCGCGATCGCCGCTGCCTACCGCACGGCTCCCGCCGCCAAGATGCTGCACCACGCCTGGATCGGCGGCCTGCTGGAGCACGTCCTCACGCTCGTCCGCGTCTGCCTCGCCACCGCGCCTTTCTATCCCGAGGTCGACCCCGACCTGCTCGTCACCGGCGCCATCCTGCACGACATCGGCAAGGTCCGCGAGCTGCACTGGAAGTCCAGCTTCAGCTACACCCTCGAAGGCCAGCTCATCGGCCACATCAGCATCGCCCAGGGCATGCTGCAGGAGAAAGTGCCGCGCTCTCGAACCCTTCCCGGAAAAGCTCCGCATCCTGGTCGAGCACATGATCCTCTCGCACCACGGCAAGTACGAGTTCGGCTCGCCCAAGCTGCCCATGACCCCGAAGCGATGCTGCTCAACACGCTCGACGACCTCGAAGCCAAGATGCAGACCCTGCGCAACTCCTTCGCGGCTGCCGAGTCACAGGGCAAAGGCCCTGGCGAACTGACCGACTGGGTCCGCTCCATGGAACGCGCCCTCTTCGACTCCCGCGCCTACCTGGAGGATGGCAAACCCGCTGCGGAGGAGCCGCCCGTCCATCCGCCCGTGGATGCATCGGCAACGATGGCCGAAGACATTCCCGCAACCGCATCCATTCCCGCCGAAGACCCCGATTCGCCCACCGGTCGACTAGCTGGCCTCAACGTCGTTGTTACAATAAGTCTTTCGGCCTCAGCGGCTGACAACCACAAGGTCATCCAGCATAATGCTTCGATTTTCCACTGCAGGAGAGAGCCACGGCGAGAGTCTCGTCGCCCTGGTCAGCGGTCTTCCGGCCGGAGTTCCGGTCGATCAGGAGTTCATCAGCCGCGAGCTTTGGCGCCGCCAGAAGGGCTACGGCCGCGGCGGCCGCATGCGCATCGAGCGCGACGCCGCGCACATCCTCTCCGGCGTCCGCCACGGCAAGACCATCGGCTCGCCCATCGCGATGACCATCGCCAACAACGACTGGAAGAACTGGACCGAGATTCTTCCCGTCGAAGAGGGCGACCCCGCGAAGCACAAGGCCGTCGCCTCGCCCGCGCCCCGGCCATGCCGACCTCGCCGGCGCCCTCAAGTACAACTTTCCAGACGCTCGCTACGTCCTCGAACGCGCCAGCGCCCGCGAGTCCGCCGCCCGCGTCGCCTGCGGTGCCCTCGCCAAGCTGCTGCTGCGTGCGCTCGGCGTCGAGGTCGCTCTCGCCACGTCATCCGCGTCGGCAAGGCCGAACTCTCCCGTCCCGCAAAATGGGACGAGATCGTCGCGCTCTCGCAAAAGGACGAGGTCCTCCTCAACTGCGTCGACCCCGAAGACGAGGCCCGCATGAAGGCCGAGGTCGACGCCGTGCTCCGCACCGGCGACACCGTCGGCGGCGTCTTCGAGGTGGTCGTCCACGGCCTGCCTCCCGGCATCGGCACGCACGTCAACTGGGACGAGCGCCTCGACGGCCTCCTCGCGCAGGCCGTCATGAGCCTCCAGGCAGTCAAGGCGGTCGAGATCGGCCGCGGAGTCACCGCCGCCGAATCCTTCGGTTCCACCGTCCACGATGCCATCGCCTACGAGGGCTCCCGACGAAGCACTTCACCAAATTCTCCCGCGAGCACAACAACGCCGGCGGCCTCGAAGGCGGCATCTCAAACGGCGAGGACGTCGTCGTGCGCGGATACCTCAAGCCCATCTCCACCCTGCGCCGCCCGCTTGGCTCGCGTCAGCTTCGAGACGCGCGAGCCGGTCAAGGCCGCCTACGAGCGCTCCGACGTCTGTGTGGTCCCGGCCGCCGGCGTCGCGGCCGAGGCCATGGTCGCGCTCGCCGTCGCGCGGCTGGTGCTAGAAAAGTTTGGTGGCGACTCGCTTGCGCGAGACTGAAGCGCAACTACAACGGCTACTCGAACAGATTCAGAGCATTCTGAACGTGGCAAAGAAGCGCAAAGATCCACGAGATCGTGAAGTATCCCGACCCCGTGCTCGCAAAGCGCGGCGAGCCGGTCACGGTCTTCGACGACAAGCTGAAGAGCTGGTCGAAGAGATGTTCGAGTCCATGTACGCCGCGCAGGGAATCGGCCTCGCCGCTCCGCAGATCGGCCTCTCGCAGCGCCTCACCGTCATCGACGTCAGCTTCAAGAAGAACCCCGACGACAAGATCGTCCTCATCAATCCGGAGATCATCGAGCGCGAAGGCAAGCAGTACGAAGAAGAGGGCTGCCTCTCGCCTGCCCGAGATTCGCGAGAAGGTGAAGCGCGCGGCAAAGGTGAAGGTGCGCGCGCAGAACGTAAACGGCGAATGGTTCGAGATCGAAGGCGAAGAGCTGCTCTCCCGCGCCTTGCAGCACGAGATCGACCACCTCGACGGCGTCCTCTTCATCGACCGCCTCAGCCGCCTAAAGAAAGACCTCACCGTCCGCAGGATCAAGAAGCTGATCAAAAATGGCGAGTGGTAACCCGATTTGATCGGAGGATAGGCGAATTAAGACTTATATCTTCGCTTGTGTCCACAATGCCGGCCGTTCTCAAATGGCCTCCGCATTCTTCAATCAGTTTGCCGACCCCGAACTGGCGTCTGCGCTCTCTGCCGGAACCGCGCCCGTAGCCCATGTCCACCCCGAGGTCGTGCGCGTTATGTACGAAGAGGGAGTCGACCTCAGCAAAGCCCGGCCACAGAAGCTTAATTATGAGTTGGTCGATAACGCCACTGCGCTCATCACCATTGGATGCGGAGAAGACTGGCCGCCCGTTCCCGGCCTGAAGCGCATTGACTGGCCAATCGAAGACCCACGAGCCAAAGATATTCCAACCGTTCGCGCGATTCGCGACTCCATCAAGCGCCTCGTCCTCGATCTCGTCAACACAGAGAAGCTTGCCAGGAGGTAGACGATCGCTTCGCCGTTTACGATAGAAGCGATGAGACTAGTCTTCTGCGGAACTCCGCAATTCGCCGTCCCCACACTCGAAGCCGTCATCGCCGCCGGACATCAGGTCGCGCTCGTCCTCACACAACCCGACCGCCCTGTTGGTCGCGACCAGCAGCTTCAGGCTCCACCGGTCAAGCAGGCTGCGCTCGCGCATTGCATTCCTGTCTTCCAGCCGGAAAAGATCAAGAACAACGCCGAACTTCGCGCCGAGCTTGAGGCCATCGCGCCCGACGCAATCCTGGTCGTCGCCTACGGCCGCATCATTCCGCAGTGGATGCTCGATCTCCCACGTCACGGCAACATCAACCTTCACGGCTCGCTGCTGCCGAAGTATCGTGGCGCCGCGCCGATCCAGTGGGCCGTGGCATCAGGCGAAGTCGTCACCGGCGTCACCACCATGCGTCTCGACGCCGGACTGGATACGGGCCCGATGCTCCTTGCGCAAGCGGTTCCCATCGGCGAAGAAGAGACCGCGGTTGATGTTTACGAAACTCTCGCCGAGGTCGGTGCGCCCCTCATGGTGGAGACCCTGCGCCGTCTCGAAGCTGGGGAGCTCTTCCCCGAGCCGCAGGACCACTCTCTCGCCACGCACGCTCCCATCCTCACCCGCGACGATGGCCGAATCGACTTCACCCGCACCGCACGCGAGATCCACAATCGCTGGCGTGGTTTCCAGCCCTGGCCCGGAGCTTTCACGGCGCTGCGCGGCAAAAAGTTCATCGTTCACCGTCTTACACCCCGCTGAGAACTCCAATATCGCTCCGGGAACAATCCAGCTGCTCGACGGGCGTCTGCTTGTGGGCTGCGGCAGGGAACTGCCCTTGAACTCGACGAGGTCCAGCCTGAGGGCAAACGCCGCATGTCTGCAGCGGACTTCCTGCGTGGCTATCAGCTCAACTCCGGCGAAAGTCTCGACGGCTGACGCTACTGCGGCGTATCCAACGGATGCGTCGCCTTCTCGAAGAACTCCTTCTGCAGGCGCAGGCTGTCGTTGTCCGCTTTTATTGCGACGAGCACCTTGCTTACTGCGTCCACCCACCACTTCATCTGGTAGTCGCCCAACTCTTTGTTCGCAACCGAGCCGTCTCCCGCATAGTGGTCGGGGAACTTCGCATACCACCAGATTCCCGTGTACACGCCGTCCGGCAGATTCGCATGGTGCTGATCGTCACCCGACTCGCTCTTCGCGCGATCCATGTGTACCAGATCAGGCCGCACAATCAGCATCTTCGACGTCTCGCTCTCTCCCGCGTGCTGGTCGACCGTCGTCTTCTTCGCGGGCCCACCCGTGGCCGGCACGCGCTGGTCGAAGATATACACGACATAGTCATGCGGCTTCTCCAACTGCGTCTGCGCAAAGTACGGCAGCAAGTGATTGTTGCCCCCATGTCCGTTCACAACCAGGATCTTCTTGCAGCCGTTGCGGCCCATCTCATCGGTCGTCGCCTGCAGCAGGGCAAGCTGCAACTCGCGGCTGTACGAAACCGTGCCAGGCTCCTGCCGCGCCTCGGCGATCTGCCCGAAGTAGTATTCCGGAAAGACCACGGCATACTGCTGGTCCGCCGCATGCAGTGCGACATAGCGCGCATTCAGCAGATCTGATCCAATCGGCATGTGCGGCCCATGCTTCTCAAGAATCCCGATCGGAAGGATGCACGTTCCCTGTGCCTGTTGAATCGCTTTCACGAAATCCGGCCCGGTCAGCTCCTCCCAATGCGCCGACAGCTTCGTCTGTGCTGAGGCCGCTCGCCCGAGGCTAATCACTCCACAGAGAACTACGCCCACAGCCGAAACACATCGCTTCCAATTCATCTCGTCGATCCTTTCAGAACGAATCCTAGTATTCAGAAACTCCGCATTCATTCCCACAGGCAAATGGCCTATTTGTGCTTCTCATGCCTGTGACCTCCCGAAGAATGGGCCGTGTAGAAGAGTATCCTTAAGCAGGAAGAAGCCGCTTGCCTAAACCCGCACACCAGCCAAAGCCCGTCTCCCCCGCTCGCGCAGCTGCGTACGATATCCTCGCGCTCGTCGCGGCAGGGAAGGGGAACAGTGACGATCTTCTTCACTCTGGGCACATCGCAAAGCTATCTTCTGAAGACCGCAACCTCGTCACCACACTAGTCCTCGGTACCCTCCGCTGGCAGATCGCGCTCGACGCCCGTATCCAGCAGTTTCTGCAGCGCCCAGATCAACGGCTTGCGGAGCCTGTCGCTATAGCACTGCGTCTCGGAGCCTTCCAGCTTCTCCATCTTGACCGCATTCCAGCACACGCCGCGCTCAACGAGAGCGTCGAACTCACCCGCGCAAGCGGCAATCCCCACGCCGCTGGAATGGTCAACGCCATTCTGCGCAATCTAACACGAGCGAAGCCTGCTGGCCGGCCCCTTCATGAGAGCACTGCCGCCTTCGCACAGCGACTCGGCCACCCGCAGTGGCTCGTCGAGCGCTGGGTTGCAAACTACGGACGCGCCGCCGCAATCAAGATCTGCGAATTCGGTCAGGCAGAGCCAGCTATCCCCGTCGCTCTTTGCCGAAGAATCGGATGCACTTCTTCCTCAAATGGACGACGGGTCCAGACTTGTGGCCGAGCTTGCCGCAGCCTCCGCTCAGGACGAGTCACGTATATGGGACGCTTGCGCCGCACCCGGTGGTAAGACTCTGATTCTTGCGCATCGCCTGCCACAGGCAGAGATTCTCGCCAGCGATGCAAGTCCGCGGCGCCTTACGACGATGCGTCATCGCCTTGAGCAATATCCTTACGCCGCAAACATTACTTTAGAGACTGCCGACGCAACAGATCCGCCTGATGCGTTGGACCAGTTTGACCTTATCCTCGCCGACGTTCCCTGTAGCGGCACGGGCACGCTCGCACGCAACCCCGAGATTCGCCTCCGCCTCACGCCTGCGGACCTCGCGCGACAAGCGACACGCCAGCGCAAGATATTGGGCGCGGCCCTTTCACGTCTCGCACCCGGCGGCCGTCTGCTCTACTCCACTTGTTCCCTCGAACCTGAAGAGTGTGAGCAGGTGGTCGAATCTACTGTAGGCGAAAGCACAGTCCGAGTGGTCGCTGTTCCCCTTCAACCGGTCATGGAACAGCTTCGTGGCTCCGGGTTGCTTCGTGAACCGCTCCCCGAAGCGATACGAGGTAACTATCTCCGCACACTTCCCGGCACCCATCCGGGAGACGGCTTCTTCGCTGCCCTCATCGAACGCAAAGCCTGACGCAGCGGGGATAGGCCAACATCAGTGCGTTAGGGAGAGCCGCACTGCATCCCCGCGAGAGACTCGGTGTCCGGCAAGCGGGCTTTGTGCAACGACAGTCCCAGGCGCGGACGGAGCGAAGGCGGCCCCTGTTGCCGCAGTCGCGGGGGCTACGGCCGCGACTGTGGGTGATGGTGTAGACGCAGCACTCGTAGCTGGCGCGATAATGCTTCCGGCTGAAGGAGTCACATCTTCTGAGCTAACAATTCTCAGACCTGCCGCACTTGCTCGTGCGTAGGCCCCAGATAACGAAAGCCCCACCAGGGAAGGCATTACATACCCGTCGCCTGAGTTCGTCGAATCCGCAGAATCGTCTACCGCTGCGCTTAGCAGCACGCTTACACGCGGCCGGTCCACGCCTTGTGCATTTGGCGGGGGCGTTTGCGCCACCACAACACCAGGTGGTCCCGATGAATCAACATGCCCTACCGTTCCCAGCTCTAGGCCGAGCCGCCGCAGATTGATCGACACCGATCGTTCTCCTTGCCCCTTCAAATCAGGAATCGAGACCTGCTGCGAGCCCAGACTCTCCGTTACGCGCACCGGCCACTGCCGCCGCACCGTCATGCCTGCCGCTGGAAACTGCGCCAGCACCTGCCCCGGAGGAATGTCCGGAGAATAAAACTTGTTCTCCAACTGCAGCCGAAGGCCCATCGAACTGGCTTTCCGGCTTGCCTCCGAGATGGTCATATGCGCCAGGTCGGGCACCTTCACCTCGCGTCCGTGGATAGCCAAACGCATCGCTAGAAACGCCGAGACCAGTGCCACGACGACCATCGCCATCGCTCCCAGCACGACGTTGAAGAAGCGCCGAACCATGCCCCATCCCGGCACCCTTATCCGTACTTTCATCGGCGGTTATCCGTAGCCGGTTCTGGATGAATCAGCAGGCGATCCACCTCCGGCGCATCAAGTTTGAACGCTCCTTCGAGCGCAGTGATCACTTCATGCACGCGCTCCATCGACAGATCATCCGGCATGGTGCAGTGACAACTCATCTTCAGGTGTGTGCCCATCCGCGTCACCATTACGTCGTGTATGTCGAGGATCGCAGGAAACGCTGTTGCCACGCGACGCAACCTGACCTCCAGCTGACGATCGCGTTCCTGCGACTCTGGTTGCTCTATTGTTGCCGGTTCGCTTTCGATATGCGTCAGGATCGACGAAACCTCGGGAATCTCCTTCTGTATGTCCGCCTCCAGCCGAGATGCCAGTTCATGCGCCTGCCGCAGAGGCATCTTCTCGTTCACCTCAAGATGCTGTTCCACGTGCAGTTCATTGCCGAACTGCTGTACCGTGACATCATGAATTGCCAGGTTTCGGCGCGCAGCCACGGCTCGAATCCTGTCGTGCACGCTCTCCGTCAGCGGAGCCATCGGTACCGTATGCACCACGACGTCCGCGCCTGGAAGATGCCGCTTCACGGCTGACGTCGCGTCGGTCGTAATCTGTTCGGTGCGCTGGAACGTCAGGTTGCGCGACAACCCCAGCGTCAGGTCTGCAAAAAAGCTAGACCCCGACCGCCGTGTCCGCACGCGCTCGACCGCCACTACGCCTTCGATCGCCATCAACTCCCGTGCCAGAGCTGTCCTTGTGGCCTCTCGCGATTCCTGGGGCGTCGCATCAAGCAAGGCGTCGATCGTCTTCCGCCCCAAACCCCACACGACATACAAAATGATTCCCGAGACCACCATCGCCGCAATTGGATCCGCCAACTCCAACGCAGGTATCTTCAACCGAGCACCTACGTATGAAGCCGCCAGGCCCACCAGCACTGCTACGGAAGACCATATGTCTGTGCCGAAGTGAATTGCATCGGCTTCAAGGGCAACGCTGCTATATTCCTTTGCGATCTTGTGAAGCTTGCGCGATCGAGTAAAGTCGACTGCGATCGAGAGTAGCAGCACAGCGAACGGCCATACTGAAATCGCCAACGACAGTCGCTCACGAAAAACAATCCTCCGGATCGCCTCCGTTACGATCCACACGCATGAGCCCAGCATGATCACGGCTTCCACAAACGCTGACAGGCTCTCCACTTTGCCGTGTCCGTAGTTATGCGAGTCGTCTGCTGGACGGTCTGAAACCTGTACCGAGAAAAGTGTGATGCCCGCCGCCACCAGGTCCACCGTGGAGTGCGCGGCCTCTGACAACATGCCCAACGAGCCCGTCAGCACACCCGTCAAAAACTTCAGCAGCGTGATTCCCAGGGCTGCCAGCACTGAAAACAGGGCGGCCGAACGCTTCTCCGAGTGCGTCTGTGAGGTGTCTTCCGGGATGGCCGTATAGCTCATCGAACCTCAATCCTAACGGTTCGGTGCAATCCGCGCATCAACAGAGATTATGGCTTCGTGGCTCGATACAGGCCCGCGGTTCCGAACGTATAGCTAGTCCACCTGCCATCCCGAAATCCAGCGGCGCGAATCATCTCCAGCATGCGTTTCGGGCGAGGGAAGCGCTCCACTGAGGCTGGCAGATAGCGATACGCCCCTGCATCCCCGGATATCAGTCCCCCAACCCGCGGCAGTACCCGCTTGAAGTAAAGGTCATACATTGCGCCCACAAAGCCGTCTGGTTGGTTGCAGTCCAATATCCCTATCTGACCCCCCGGCCCCAGCACGCGATACAACTCAGCCAAACCCTCTTCGTAGTTCGCCAGGTTGCGAAATCCGAATGCCGACACTACCAGGTCCAGCGAGCCATCGCTCATCGGCAGGTGCAGAGCGTCCGCCTCAATCGCGACGATGTTCCGGCCCGCAAACTTCTGTCGGCCGCGCTCCAGCATCTCGTGCGAAAAGTCGACCGCATACACAGGCCCTTCGCCTACCCCCACTGGCCGGTACTTCGTCAGTGCGAGCGTCATGTCGCCCGTGCCGCAACATAGGTCCAGTACCGCCGCATCAGGTCGCGCCAGCACGTCGCGAAAGGTCTTGGCCGCGCGCGCCCACCATCGCCGGTCCAGTCCCATCGACAACAAGTGATTCAGCAGGTCGTACTTCGGGGCGATCGAATCGAACATGTGCTGCACATTCGCGGCCGCAGCCTCCTCCGTCGACGCGCCCACCGGACGCGCTCCCGTCGAAAGCTCGTGTTCCATCCGCTCTGCCATCATCCTGTCTTCTTCTTTATCGCAGCCTTCTTTGAAGATGCGCCATTCTGCTCGCGCATCAGCGCCAGCGTCCACTCGGCCGCGGCCTTCATCTCATCGCGCGTCACATCGCGCACAATCGCCACCTCGCCGATCTTCACCGGCAAAATGAAGCTCAACTGCCCACTACGACTCTTCTTGTCGTTCGCGGTCAACGTCACCAGCTTCTCCGCCGTCGTCTTGAAGCTGCTCAAAGGCCCATATCGCAAAATCAGCTTGATCATGCGGTCTGCCTGAGCCTCTGAGATCATCCCGCGCATCAGCCCGAGCCGCGTCGCCGCTATACTTCCCCAGCCCACTGCCTCGCCGTGCAGTAGCTGTTTGTAGCCTGTCGCAGCTTCGATCGCATGGCCGAGCGTGTGCCCGTAGTTCAGAATCATCCGCAGCCCCGACTCGCGTTCGTCGTTGGCCACAACATCAGCCTTCACGCGCACGCTCGCCGTTACAACATGCGACAGCGCCTTTGCGTCTCCGCTTAGTACGGCATCAGCGTTCTTTTCCAGATACGCAAACAGCTTGGCATCGCGAATGATCCCTGCCTTCACCGACTCCTGCAATCCGGCGCGAAGCTCCGCCGCTGGCAGCGTCGTTAGCAAATCCGTATCAGCGAGCACCGCCAGTGGATGATGAAAGCTCCCCACAAGATTCTTTCCCGCTGCGAGATTCACACCCGTCTTGCCCCCGACCGAGGAGTCCACCTGTGCCAGCAACGTAGTTGGAACCTGCACATACGGCACCCCACGCATGTAAACCGCGGCCAGAAATCCCGTCACGTCGCCTACGACACCGCCGCCAAAGGCAACCAATAAAGCATCACGATCTGCTCCTGCCGCGGCCATCTGCTCCAGCAGTGACTCCAGAGTACGCAGCCGCTTGTGTTGCTCACCCGCAGGCAGAAACAGGACCGTTGGCTGCTCGCTCTTCGCGAATGCAGCCTGAACCCGTTGTCCCCACAGGCCCCATATCTCGGGCGATGTCACGATGAATGTCCGAAACGGCTTGCCGCTTCTGAGTTTTTTCAACCGCGCCGGAAGTGTCTTGATCAGCCCCGGTGCAATCGTTATGTCATAACTGGCGCTTGGCGTCTTGAGTGAAATCGAAGGCACAATACCTTCATCCTACCGTAAGCACTTCGCTCAAATCGTCTCAGCTAGTAGCATCGAAGATGAGGAAACGCAGTGTCATCTCCCATGCCGCAGGCAACATCGTCCGTCGATCCCGCAAGTCTCGCCACCTCACAACAGCACATTGACTTCCTCGTTATCGGAGCCGGTATCGCCGGACTCAGCGCAGCTATCCGCCTCTCCCGCGCAGGCTCCGTCCTCGTCGTAACCAAAGAAGAACTCGCCGAATCCAACACGGCCTACGCACAGGGCGGAATCGCCGTAGCCATCGGCGGAGAAGAAGACGTCGCCCTCCACTACCAGGACACCCTTGCCGCGGGTGACGGCCTCGTAAACCCTGAAGCAGCGCGCGTCCTCGTCGAACAGGGGCCGCAGCGCGTCGAAGAGCTCCTCGCGTGGGGCACCGACTTCGATCGCGAAAACGGCGAGCTGATGCTCACCCGCGAAGGCGCGCACAGCCGCTCCCGCATCCTTCACGCCAACGGCGACGCTACCGGCAAGGAGATCGCCGTTTCGCTTCTTCGCCACGTTCGCACCATCCCCAACATCCGCCTTATGGAGTGGACCACCGGCATCGATCTGCTCGCCGACAATGGTCGCATCACCGGCGCAACCCTCCTCGACGGCGAAGGCGGCATGCTCTCCGTCCACGCACGCGCCACGCTCCTCGCCAGCGGAGGTGCGGGACAGGTCTACAGCGACACCACCAACCCCGCCGTCGCCACCGGGGACGGCATCGCCATGGCCTACCGCGCCGGAGCCGCCGTCTCCGACATGGAGTTCTATCAGTTTCACCCCACTGCCTTCTCGCAGCCCGGAGCACCGCGCTTTCTAATGAGCGAGGCCCTCCGCGGCGAAGGTGCATACCTCGTCAACGCGAAAGGCGAGCGTTTCATGCAGCGCTATCACCCTCTGCTCGAGCTTGCCCCTCGCGACGTCGTGGCCCGCGCCATCACCCGCGAAGGCATCGACGGCCCCGTCTACCTCGACATGCGCCACGCAACCAAAGACCTCCACGAGCGCTTCCCCGGCATCTCCGGCTTCCTAACCAGGTACCGCCTCGAACTCAACCGTGACCTCATCCCGGTGCGCCCCGCAGCGCACTATCTCATGGGGGGCATCTTCACCGACGTACACGGCCGCACCACGCTCCCCGGCCTCTACGCCGCCGGCGAGGCCGCCTGCACCGGAGTCCATGGAGCCAACCGCCTCGCGTCGAACTCGCTCCTCGAAGGTCTCGTCTTCGGAGCCCTCGCCGCCGACGCCATGATTGCGGACGGCTCAAAGCAACCCGCGACCATTCCTGCCGTCTCCCCACATTTGCCTTCCGCGGAAGCCGCCACCCCCGAGGCCGACACAGAACGCTGGATTGAAGATCTCCGCAATAATATGTGGCGATATGCCGGCCTCCTGCGCGACGCCGAAGGGTTGGAGACTATGCAGCACACCCTCGCCGCCCTCACAGCAACCGTGCCCCGCGGCCTCTCCCGCCGAGCCATCGAGGCTCGCAACCTACACGCCGTGGCCTCCATCATCGTTGCCTCTGCGCTCGCTCGCCACGAAAGCCGCGGAGCACACTACCGCAACGACTATCCGCAGCACGACCCCATCGCTCGGCACTCCATCATGCAGAACGGTAAGCTCACCTTCCACTCGCAGTCCTCAAGTCGACCCGAAGCCTGATTCTTCTGGAACTTCTTGTAACCATCCGCGCGCAGAAATCAGGCGATCGTCTCTCCCGTGGCCTTCCTTTTCATCAGTAGCGACACCGCCACCGTAATCCCCAGCATCACCACCACGATCGCCAGCGAAAGCATCGGGCTGATCTCGTACCAATGTGCTGCCAGCATCTTTAGCGCCGCAAACGCTAGTACCGCTGCGAGCCCATAGTGCAGGTACCGCAGCTTCGTAAGCAGATGAGCTAGCAGGAAGTACAGCGACCGCAACCCCATGACCGCCATGATATTTGACGTGTATGCCAGGAATGGATGCCGCGTGATCGAGAGCACAGCAGGTATCGAATCAATAGCAAACACCAGGTCGGTCACTTCGATTGCCGCCAGCGCCAGCAGCAGCACGGTAGCCATGCGGCGGCCATTCTCCAACACAACGAAGCGGTCCTGACGCAGGCTCACCGGGTGCAGATTGGCAATCCATTGCAACCACCCCGGAGTCTCGTCCTTCTTCTTCTCGTCTTCCGGCAACACCAGTCTGACCGACGCAATCAGCAGAATCACCGCGAAGATGTAGCTGACCCACTCAAACCGACGAAGCAGCCCGATTCCAACAGCGATGAAAGCGCCGCGCATTACAATCGCGCCTGTCACCCCCCAGAAGAGCACCTTCGGCTGATTTGGCGTTTCAATGCGAAACATCTTGAACAGCAGCAGGAACACAAACAGGTTATCGATCGAAAGGGCCTCTTCGATCGCATAGCCCGCCAGATACTGCGTGGCGGAGTCGCCTCCCATCACTCGCAGCACAAACAGCGAAAACGCCAGCGCCGCCCCCACCCACAAAAAAGTCGCGGCAAGAGACGTCGAATGTGTCGTGTCTGCGCCAGGGTGTTTTGCTCTCTGCCAGCGGATATAGAAGAATTCCACCGCCATCAGCGCAAAGACGAAGACATGAAACCAGATCCAGTAACTCGCAGGCGTTGAATGAGCCATCACATTAGGATGCTATCGCGCCAGCGGTCTGTTCGCGGCTCGAGACTGCGAGGCCTGGGCTTTAGCCCAGGCCGTACCTTACGTTCCCGGCTTTAGCGAACTCCAAGCACCATCGCGTACACGGTGTAGACTCCGACGGCCAGAAGTCCCCAGAGAACCGACGAGAACACCAGCCCACGCACGATCTCTCCCAGCGGATGGGCGTCGAAAAACCTCTCGCGCTTGGGATCCCAAAGGTCCGAAGAATTCTCCGTGTTACGGCTGCGAAATCCAGATATTGACGTCTGCATGGCCTTTGCCTCCAAGTTATCCACAGCCTAGGCACCTCGTTTTCCAGATGCCATCCCACAAAGGAGGAATATCGGCTGCGTCGCCTCGAAACTTCACCTGTACAGCGGGTCACTGCCAAGGTTCTCTTCTTCGTGACAGACCACGCACTCCGTCGTAGCATCGGGTGTCATTCCATAACGAAACGCGGGCCCCCAATACGATTCACTTTGCGAAAGGAATTTCCAATGAAGCCCCTACAGTCGTCGTTCCCGATACTGGCCGTCGCCACAGTCATCCTCACCACTTCCGTCGTCCTCGCCCAGGCAGCCCCACCCGCAGGCACCACTGGCGTCTGCAAAGACGGCACCTACACCACCGCAGCCAGCAAGAGCGGCGCCTGTCGCGGACATCAGGGTATTAAGGAATGGTTGGCCCCAGCCGCGACCCCGGCTGCTTCTCCGGCCGCCAGTGCTTCGCCCGCAAAGTCGACCGCCGACGTAACTCCTGCCAAGCCAGCCAAGCCCGCGACGGTTACCCCCGCTGCCCCCACAGCTTCAGCCTCAACCGCAGCATCTTCATCGACCGCAGCCGCGAAGACCACCACTCATGCCTCCACGGCCACAATGGCTCAAGCCCCGGGCGGCGGTCCCGGAATGGTCTGGTTCAACAGTGATTCAAAGGTCTATCACTGCTCCGGATCTCAGTTCTATGGCAAGACCAAACAGGGCTCTTATATGTCCGAGGCTGACGCCAAAGCCAAAGGCGGCCACCCGGATCACAACCACCCATGCACGAAATAATGAGAAATCCTGTCAAGTCCCCATTTGGTCTAAGTTTATGAAACGAAAAGAGTACCAAGTTGCCGATTAATTACCTTCGGCCCGATATACTGGATATAGAGATCAGAAAAGCCCCGGATGAGTCCGGGGCTTTTCTGTCTTCAAAAGAAGGTGCGGATACCGAAGTACCAAGCTAAGTTGTTTTAATTGAGCACTTACGCAAAAAGTACGGGGGGAGGGTCACCCATGTTGACTGATCAGCCGGATCATCTCCACTACTAAATCTCCCGATATCTGCAGTGAGTGGGCGCTTATCTTGTCCACCGTGTCCTGCGCCGAATGGTGATACGCGCCTTCCCCCTGCTGCGGTGTCGGAGGCCCGTAGTGGAAGTCGATCATGTCCAGCACCGGCACCCCACGCTGCTTGAACGGAAGATGGTCGTCCTCTGCAGCCGTCTCGTCCTTGAAGACGTAGGCTGAGTGTCCGGTATTTTTTGCCGCCTGCGCCAGCAGGTCAAGAAGCCAGGGAGTCGAGTTCGCGTCGCGGTCGATGTCCAGGTCCTTGTCGCCGATCATGTCGGTGATGATGAAAGCTTTGACCTTTTGAAGCGTTCCGTCCTGCGACCACTTCGCCGCAAGATGCCGCGTTCCATACAACGAGTCGCGAGCGCTCCACGACTGGATTGCCTCCTCGCCGTCGTCGAAGACCAGCCAGACACTATAACCCTCAGGCGGATGCGCGCGAAGGTAGTTTCCTAACTCGATTAGCAGCGCCGACGTCGCGGCTCCGTCGTTGGCCCCAACAAAATTGATGTTGCGCAGCGGATAGTTCGTCTCGTAGTGGCTTGCGATGACGATAATGCCGTCCTTCTTGCCCGGGTACTTGACGATGAAATTCTTCATCGCGAGCATTCCCGCAGGCGTCGAAGCCGTAAAGCTGTCCGTCTCGAAGTTCCCCTTCGCTGCCTCAGCCGCAAAGTGCGACTTGATGAACTCCTCCGCCTTCGCATGGTCCGGCGATCCGACCCAGCGATGCGGAGCCGCCACAAGGAACTGCTTCGTCACTTCATACGCAGCCTGTCCGCTGAATTTGCTCGCCGTGGTCTTCTGCGCATGAAGCGGAGCAATAGCACCAAGTGCCAGAACCATGGCAAAGATGGGAAGTTTCAAGCAGTCTTTTCCTCATTAGCCTTGCGGCGGGAAGGATGAACGAAGTAAGCAATCCCCACGCCGAGAAAGTAGAGTGCGAGCATCGGCAGCGCAAACAGGCACATCGCCGTAGGTTCCGGAGACGGACAGATGATAGCCGCGATCAGGAAGATAATGAGAATGGCATAGCGGAAGTGCTTCAGCAGAAAACGAGCGTCCACGATGCCGAACAGCGAGAGGAAAAAGATCAGGATCGGAAGCTCAAAACAGATTCCCAGGCCCAGAATTACAGCCATAAAGAAGCCGGTGTAGTCCTCGATGGTCAGGATGGGGTGGAAGCGCTTTCCGAAGTCGAGCACCAGAACCTTGATCGCTCCCGGAAGCACCCAACGATAGCCAAACCATGCCCCAGCCAGAAAGAGCCCGATCGTCGCCGACATGAACGGCCAGACGTATTTCTTTTCGTTCGCGTACATCCCCGGCGAGATAAACAGCCAGAGCTGGTAAATGATAAAGGGCGACGCGATAATTGCTCCCGCGACTAGGGAGGTCTTCAGGTAAAGATTCAGGCCATCCGTCGGATGAGTGAAGTTAAGCGGTATCTTGAGCTGATCCAGCGGAGCCTGCACGAATCCGTATAGTCTCTCGTGGAAGACGTACGCGACTGCAAAGCCGATCAACAGATAGACAACAGAGTGTATGAGTCGTGTGCGAAGCTCGCCGAGGTGCTCCATCAGGCTCATGCCTGGAAGCTCAACGCGGTCCGTTACTGCCGCGCGAGCGCGATCGACCAGATCAGCCATGAACTTGAGCCTCGCTTGCTATGTGGTCCGGAGCATCCGGTGTGTGTCCTTCAGAGCGATCAGTCGCCAAATGATCTGGCGTTAGCTCCGGATCCTCCACGTGAGGAACCGAATCGAATGCATGCGACACCGACGTGTTCGCGACAGGAAGCCCCGTCGCAGGAGGCATCAGATCCAAATCTCCTGAGCTTGCGATTGGGAGCGGAGCGGTCGGCACAAGATCTTCGATCTCCCGAGCATGCGGGTGGATCTCCGGCGGATCGTCCACGGTCGACGGAGTAGCAATGGTGTTCTCCGAACCATCCGTGATCTCCGGCGTCACGGGTGCGGCAGCCTCCATCGCGGCGATCTTCTTTTGTTGCTCCGCCTGCTCCGCCAGTCGCAGCTCTTCGTCCATCTGCATGCGGAACTCATTGGAGGCACGGCGGAACTCGCCCATTAATTTTCCCAACTGGCGGGCGAGCTCGGGCAACTTCTTCGGACCGAAGAGGATCAGGGCAAGGATGAAGATAAAGGCGCTATCGCCGAAGCTCGGCATAATTGATTCCATGATACGGCGTAGCTGCTGCTTGGAACAATGGTTCTGCAACAGCTTCATCTTGTTGTAAGCTGGATGATGTAAGGGACGAGCGGATTCGGTCGAAAAGATGTATCTTTCCGGCTCCGTTTTCGTCCAATAGTTAGCTACGGTGAAAGCCGTGGTGAGTAGTAGTAAATAGGTTGGTTGCAACATCCCCGTGGGTTGGGTGACGGCTCGAATTCGGGCCGGAACAGCGAATCCACTGCAACCGTGCAGTGCATGCTTTCAACATCCCCGTCTCAGAGGCAAATGACGGTGCCGCCATGCGGCCCTGACGCTTCCGTGAGACTGAAGGCGGAGTACTTTGAGTTTACTGATGGAAGAGGTCGCGGCACCGTCCGCGATGGATTCTGCAGGCGAGCTATGCTCGCTCGATAACTACCTCTCACAGCCGGACCACACCATGGATGCCCGCATCGCAGCGGCGCGCGCCACGCTGGGAACCGACGTCGTCCTGTTGGGTCATCATTACCAGCGCGACGAAGTCATCCGGTTTGCCGACTACACCGGCGACAGCTACAAGCTGTCGAAGATCGCCTCCCAGACCGACGCAAAGTACATGCTTTTTTGCGGCGTTCACTTCATGGCCGAGACAGCCGACGTGCTCGCCAAGCCCTGGCAGCAGGTGATCCTGCCCGACCTGAACGCAGGCTGTTCCATGGCCGACATGGCCGAGATCGGCCAGGTCGAAGACTGCTGGGATTCGCTTGAGCGCGCCGGCCTCACCGGCGATCTGATTCCACTCACCTACATGAACTCCGCCGCAGCCATCAAGGCCTTCTGTGGCGAACATGGCGGCCTGGTCTGCACGTCTTCCAACGCTCGTGGAGCCTTCGATTGGGCCTTTCGCGCGCAAGTCCAAGATTCTTTTTCTCCCAGACCAGCACCTCGGCCGCAACACCGCCTTCGCGATGGGAATTCCTCTGAGCGAGATGGTCGTCTGGGACCCGTACCAGATCAACGGCGGCGTCGCGCCAGACCGCCTCAAGGCCGCAAAAGTCATCCTGTGGAAGGGACACTGCTCCGTACATCAGCGCTTCCTTCCCGAGCACGTCGACCGCATTCGCCGCGAGCGGCCGGAGATGCAGGTGATCGTGCATCCCGAGTGCCGGTGGGAGGTCTGCCAGAAGGCCGACGCCATCGGCTCGACCGAGCGCATCATCGAGGTGATTGAAAAGGCGCCCGAGGGTTCAAGCTTTGCTGTTGGAACCGAGATTCACCTCGTCAATCGCCTGGCGAAGAAGTTCGCGTCCCTCGGAAAGCAGGTCATCACGCTCGACGACTCCGGTTGCCTCTGCACGACGATGTACCGCATCTCGCCGCAGCACCTGGCGTGGTCGCTGGAAAACCTCGTTCAGGGCAATGTGGTCAACCGCATCAAGGTGGACGACGACGTAAAGCACTGGGCGAAGGTGGCGCTCGACCGGATGCTGGAGGTCAAGGCTTGAGCAGAACGTTCACGCTCGATGAGGCCCAGACCCTACTGCCCGTGCTTGAGACACTTTTGCGCAAGGCACAAGACTCAGGCACGCGGGCTGCAGAGATCGAGGTGGAGCTTGATCAACTTCGCCAGCGGATATTCCTCTGCTGGCGGAATACACGTTGATGTTGCCACTACGGCTCGTCGTCGCGCGGAGCGCGATAAGTCTCTGCAGGAAACGAAAGATGCGGTGGCAGAGATGGAAGCGATCGGGGTGCAGGTGAAAGATCTCGACAAGGGTTTGCTGGATTTCCCCTGCCTCATCGATGGTCGAACGGTACTGCTCTGCTGGAAGCTCGGTGAGAAGGAGATCGGATACTGGCACTCGATCGAGGACGGTTTTGCCGGCCGGAAGCCCCTCGATGCCAGATTCGGAAAGCCGGAACGCGAACGGCCAAACTGAGTGGCTACCTCACGCGAGGTGTGAGGAGAGAATCGCGATTGCGGCAATCGCCGCGGTCTCGGCGCGAAGGATGCGAGGACCGAGGGTCACATGCTGCCAGCCGTGCCCCGTAAAGAGCGCCATCTCCTCCTGCGTCCAGCCCCCCTCGGGACCGATCGCTAAGGCGTGACTGAACTCACTCTCATCGGTAACGTGCCCTGGCTTCTGCAAGACAGCGGCAAGACTCGCCGTCTGCTCCGTCTCCGACAACAGAATTCGTACCGGACTATCTACCACTTCCAACGCTTCCTTGAGCGTGATGGGTTCTGAGATCTCCGGGATGGAAGTGCGGCGTGACTGTTTCGACGCTTCAAGTGCAATGCGGCGCCACCGTTCAGCGCGTTTCGTCGCGGCTTGGGCGAGATGCTTCTCTGTGCGGCGGGCGAGAACAGGCGTAATGCGTCCGACGCCTAGTTCAGTAGCCTTCTCAATCGCCCATTCCATATGGTCGAACTTGAAGACTGCCAGCAGCAGGTGCAGGGGCAACGCGGAATCCGATTCGAGTTCCTCGTGAAGGGTGAACAGAACCTCCGCAGATTGCCCGGAGGAAGAGGGTCTAACACTCACAATCTCGGCGCGGTGGAGAAAGCCGCCTGCGACGACATCATAAATCTGTCCCGGCGTCGCACGCAGTACGCGCGCAAGATGCTCCGCCTGTTCGCCGGTTAGTGAAGCTGTGGTGGCGGTCCAGGTATCGGCGATCCAGCGACGGCGAGTCATTCCTCTCCGGTCGCGGGAGTGGCAGCCGAGGAGACCTGGTTATTCGCCGGGATCGCAACTGAGATAGGACCCTGGTGATAGAGGTCGATGTGCAGAGTGGCCGAACGGCGCCGATTCCAGACCTCTTCGGTAACAGGGAAATGAAGAAGAACCATTCCCTCGGCCGAGTGCCCCGGGTCAATCAACGTCTCGCGAAGAAGAGGGGTAGACGACAACGGTTTGAGAGCAGGAAACGTAACGTAGAGGTTATCGAGATCCTGCTTTTCAACTGCGCTCGTGGTCAGCTGTTCGCCGTCTGCGGTAAGCAGCGTGGCAGTGAAGTCCTTGAGAAAAATCGGCAGGTTGAGCTTGTCCTCGATACGCAGTGTAGTCAGGACATATACCTCGTCCTGAGTGCGATCACGGCCGACAATGATCGATTCGCTCTTAAACAGAGTGTGCGTTGGGTAAACGGAAGTTCGCAGGATAGTCAGATCGGCGATCGTGTGTGGCGTGTATCGCAGGACAAGCGCTATTGCGATGCCAAGAATTACAAAGGCTACGAGGACAGGGGCCAGGAGATTGCGGCGGGCGGGTTGTGCAAACTTCAGTTCGGGCACTGGCACAAGGATAGCAAGCCGACATTGTATACCGGTACTTTTTTTCATTCGATACCACTGGTCACAGACTGGCGGTTCCCGGTCACAGAAGAAAAGGCAAGAGTTAGCGGTTAAACCAAGGGGCTGTCCTTACGGACGGCGTACTCGTCGAGCAGGACGGCGACGAGGGCTGCCGTTGGCACGGCGACCAAAGCGCCGACGATTCCGGCCAGCGCAGTGCCGCAAAGCAGGGCGATAAGGATGGTCAGACCCATGAGGTCGACACTTGAACGCATGATGCGCGGAGTGAGGAAGGCGTTCTCGATGTTGACGTACACCAGATAGAAGCCGATTACCGCCGAACATCTTGGTCCAGGAGTCGAGAGCCGCGACGATAGCAGCCAGCGCGATCGTGAAGACTCCACCCGCGATTGGGATGATGTTGAAGAGGCCCATCAGGAATCCCAGCAGAAGGAAGTAGCGGACGTGCAAGAAGCCAAAAGACGATGGTTGAGCAGACGCCGAGGATCAGCATTAGCAGACCCTGTCCGACAAGCCACTTGCTGATTCGTGTTCGGCACGGCGCAGGGTGACGTCAAGGCGATGGCGTGGGCCGGGAGGAAACAGCGAAAGGAAGAAGAGGTAGGCGTGTTCGCCTTCGAGCATGAAGTAGATGCAGAGAAAGACAGCCGTAAGGATGTCGAAGAGGTGGGTGATCCAGTTCGGGAGCGAGCCGAGAAGATAGCTGGCGGTGGCGGTCATCGCTCCCTCGGCGCCTGAGCGACGGCATTGACGCCAAGTGCTTGGCGATCGGAAGCTGATCTAGGCGCTCGACAATCCGGGGGATACGAGTGGGCAGCTCAGTGGAGAACTCGTTGAGGTCGTGCAAGACAGGAGGAAGGCCGACGGTAAAGAAGATGCCGACGACGGCCAAAACGCTGGCGACGAGCAAAAGATAGCGGCAGGGCGCGAAGGATAGCGTCCACGAATCTTCGTGGATGTAATGCGAGTGACGGCGGGCATCAGATACGACAGCGAAGAGAGCGCTGACATAGATGATCAGCAGTTCTTTGACGAGCAGCCATGCCAGGAGGAGAAGCAGGAGGATGACGAAGGCGAACACGATATGGCCGCGAACGATATCGCGAGCGCTCCGCTGATCGGGGGTGAGTTCAATATCCACTCTCGCGATGCCTGCTCTCCTCGTATGCGTTGGTTGGATGAAGCAAGTGTGCGCCTCGAGAGGCTATTCGTCTAGCGATGGGAGTGCGAAGAATGGTTCAGCTCTGCGAGCATGCTGATCTACGGTCTCCTCCGGGGAGAGGGCAGACGTGTCGACCGTGAGGCGCGACATGCGGATGTATAGAGGACGACGTCGGGCAAACCGCTGCTCGGCCGCGGCCGGATCGGCCAGTACAGGGCGGCCGATCTCTTGCAGCATGCAGCGGTCAAACAGAGTAGGGAACGGAGCGTCGAGGAAGATGGAAACCGTATCCGGCGTCTGTTCGATGAGCAGGCGGTTGGTAATCTCCTCGGGGGTTCCACCGCCAAGGGCAAGCACTGTATGCGAGCGGCCGAGAGCAGAAGCCAGGGCAGTCGATTCAAGCCGGCGGAAGTGTGCTTCGCCGTGCTGGGCGAAGAGATCCGGGATGGTCGCGCCAGTGCGACTTTCGAGGTGTGTATCCAGATCGAGAAACTCCCATCCAAGCCGCGCGGCGAGCAGGCGACCGACGGTGGATTTGCCTGCGCCCATAAATCCGGTGAGCACGACTCGCCTGATGTGGGAGCGGCGCAGGCGGTGTTACCGCGGTTTCGGCTTTGGCTGAGAGTTTCTGACGTGGCTGGAAGTCATCTGGTCTCTCCGTTATAGGGTACTGAAGTACAAGCAAAAGCCGCGACCTTTTCGGTCGCGGCTGGGAAGATCGAAGACTCTGAAGATTTAGCTGTTTTCAGAGATGCATGCGAGGGCTCCGCCGGCCGCAGACTGGCGCCAATAGCAATAGCTAAATCGTGCGGAGTGGATATGGTTCGTCATGCTGGATGAATGCTACACGCAAGGTGAGGCGAATTGCAATAGCGAAATTCTGCGATGGTCGTTGATTAGCAGCTATTGTTTGTAGCTCGGATCCGAGGCCAGACTCTTCTGGATCTTCTTCCAGACGTTGTCACTGGGTTCGTGCGTAGGTTCGAGGAGCTGCCGTGCCTGGTCGGCGATGTATTGCAGGTCGCGAACCAGCGCGGAGCAGTTCTCGCAGGTCTTCAGGTGCTCCATGATGGCGGGATCGTCGGTGATCCCCTCAGCTCCGGCGGCAAACATGTCGGGCAGCTGCTGCTGAAATTCAGCGCACGACAGTGGAGCAGGCAAATCGGGTCTTTTAGAGTTTTGCGAAGTCATATGGCCGCTTCCTTAAAGTCGGCTTCTGTGTGTGGGCTCCGGTTGACGGAGCAGCTCGCGGAGCTTGAGGCGTGCCTTGTGGAGCTGGGATTTGCTGTTGCCGGTGGAGCATTCGAGCATGGTGGCGATCTCATTGTGCTCGAAGCCTTCGACGTCGTGAAGGACGAAGACCATGCGGTAGCCGGGAGGTAGCGAGGCTACGGCGCGCTCGAGGGCGACGCGGTCGACCGAGCCGGTGAGCTGGAGGTCGCGGCTGCCGAAGTCGCGCTTTGGCGCGTCTTCTTCGGAGGGATTGATGGTCTCTTCGAGCGAGACGAGATTGAAGGCCCTTTTTGCGCAGATGCATCAGGACGAGGTTGACCGTAAGGCGATGCAGCCAGGTGGAGAAGGCGGACTCGCCGCGGAAGCTGCCGATCTTGCGGAAGAGATGGAGGAAGGCCTCCTGGGTCATGTCCTCGGCTTCGGAGACGTTGCCGAGCATGCGAAGGCAGAGGGTGTAGACGCGGCGTTTGTGCAGGGCGTAGAGCTTGGAAAATGCCTCGGCGTCGCCGTTCTTGGCGGCTTCGATGGCTTCGGCTTCGCCGGCGATGGGCGGATTGCGCTTGAAGAGGCCTGGGGACGGGTTTCGGTTCTGGTCATTTGTAGGCCTTGGATGTCCATGGCTCAACTCCGGGTTGTGTTGATTTCTGCAACGCTTCGTTTCGCCTCTGCTTCAGCCTACCGCAAACGTGGGAGGAATTTCCTGCAGTCGAGTATGAGTCAATTAGGCTGAGAAAGGTTGTGTGAAGAGTGCTTGAATGTTGAGGTTAAATGCTTTGCATGCATCAAGAATCGAGGCATAATGCGTCCTTCGCCCGCACCGACTCAGGAGCCGATGAAGCGCGCGTAGAGGGAGCGGGCGACGGTGATGTCGGTGGTGCCCTGAATGATGGCGCGGCCGTCGGCGAAGAGGGTGAAGGTGTGGGGCGGACGCTCGAAGCGGAGGAGGAGATCGTTGAAGCGGACGGTGACCGTAGGGGCGCGAGGCGGTCGCGCATGGCGGCGAAGTCGATGGGGCGATGGTGCTCATGGATCTGGACGGAGTTGCGGCCGCAGAGGGTGATGTGGGGCGGCCTTCGCCGGCGAGATGGGTGAAGATGCGCTGGCCGCAGACGGTGCAGCCCGGGTCGAGGGCTGCTGGTGGTGATCTTCGGATCGTTCGTTCGTCCAGAGGTCGAAGGAGAGGAGGGTGCGGCGCATCAGGTGGGGCTGGCCGGTGAGGAGCTTGAGGGCTTCGGTGACCTGGATGGAGGCGGCGAGATTGACGGCGGTGGAGAGGATGCCGGCGGTGTCGCAGGTTTCGACAGGGCCGGTGGGAGGCTTGGGGAAGATGCAGGCAAGGCAGGCGGTGGGTTTCCAGACGGGCGTTGCGGTCGGCGACGCGGGCAGGATGTTCATGGTGGCGGCGTAGGCGCCGATGGCGGCGGCGTAGATCCAGGGTTTGCCTTGCTGGACGGCGAAGTCGTTGATGAGGTAGCGGGTTTCGAAGTTGTCGGTGGCGTCGAGGATGAGCTGGGCCAGCGCTGAGAAGTTCGTGCGATGTTGGCGGGGACCAGATCGGCGATTGGGCGTGGACGGTGATGGTCGGAGTTGAAGTGAGCGATTTTGCGGCGGGCGGCTTCGGCTTTGGGAAGGGTCGAGGGCGTCGGCCTCGTCGAAGAGGATCTGGCGCTGGAGGTTGGAGGGTTCGACGAAGTCGCGGTCGATGAGGGTGAGGGTCCCGACGCCGGCGCGGGCAAGCAGCGAGGCGGCGGCGGCTCCGGTGGCTCCGCAGCCGACGATGGCGACGTGGGCCGGGCGAGTTCGCGCTGACCCTGGGCTCCGATGCCGGGGAAGAGGACCTGACGGGAGTACCGTCTCCTGCTCGCTGATAGCGGCGCCGAAAGTCTCATCGCGCAGGGATTGTTAGAAACGAACTCGAGTGGGGGTTGAGGCATGGTGTCGGCAATAAAGCGCCCCAAGGACGCTGCTCTTTCGTAGTATAGGGAATGCGTTGCGGCACTGCGAACCAAGGGCTTCGATGCCCCGAAATCGGCATCCAAATGAGGCAGATAGATTCGCGATATTCGTCGAGGCGCAACACAAACCAAGATGAATTTTGAATTGCTTGAAGGTAGACAGGTCTGGCCGGTAAGGCGAAGTGCAGGAGAGGATGGGTGTCTTTTTGGGTCAGGGGCGAAGAGGTCGAACGGCGAGGTGGCCGCGGACAGTGACGCCGATACGCCCCCTGAACGCAGCGCGAGGCTGGATTTTCTCCCTTTTTTTCCTGATCTTGCATCTGTGCGGCACAAACCCCGCCGGGGTCGACGACTTCCACGCCTGCATCCTCCGCACCGTCGCCTGCGCCTGCCGTTTTAGGGCAATCCAGCCGGACGGCGACTGTTCCGGCCGCCGCACAGACCCAACAGCGTGCGCGAAGACCTGTGGATCTGCCAGCAATCTCGACCGGTCCTGGCCTGAAGACCTCGGTCTGGGAGTGGAAGGGCTGCGGGTCAACAGGATCGAGTTCGAAGGCGTGAGCTTTGATGAGACCGACACCCTCCCGAGTGAGATTGACGCAGAAGGCCGGCGAGCCGTTGGATCCGGAGAAGGTGCGGGAGAGCACACGGCGGCTCTTCGATAGCGGACGGTACCGCGACATCCGGTGCGTGGCGTTCGGCAGGGCGACGGATGACGCTTATCTTTGGCGGTACGCCGCGGTACTATGTTGGCCGGGTGACATGATGGGCGTGAAGAGCGACCGGCTGGCTTCGCTGCTGAACTATGCAACGAAGCTGAATGCCGGGAACGGCCTATACCGATACCTCGATTCCGACAGGACCGAGGGCATCAAAGAGATTCTGACAGCAGCAGGGCTACTTACGAGCCAAAGGTCTTTGTCGGCACGACGCTCGACAACGTGAACAGTCAGATCAATGTCGTCTATAACGTCGAAATCGGTCCGCAGGCGCGATATTGGCAGATGTAGTCGTGACAGTCCGGATCTGGGCATGACGCTGGAGGAGTTTCGCAAGAAAGGCAAGCTGAAGCAGGGAAGCAAGGTGACTCGCGAGACGACCAGCACAGCACTGACGCGGCTGCGAAAGCAGTATCAGAAGAAAGACAGGCTGGAGGCGACGGTGAGCCTGCAGAAGCAGACGTACGTGCGAATCGACGAAACAGTTGGACTACAACTTCCGCGTGAACCAGGGGCCTGAGGTGAAGGTGCTGGTGGAAGGCGTCAAGGTATCTCGAAGAGCCGCCTGCATCTGCTGGTGCCGATCTTCGAGGAGGGCACGATCGACAACGACCTGCTGAACGAGGGTGTGTACAACATTCGCGACTATGTGCAGCAGCAGGGATATTTCGACGCAAAGGTCGACGTAAGGGTGATCGGTCAGAGACACATCAGACGAGAGTGTGGTCTTTACGGTGGACCGCGGAATCAAGCACAAGGTGGTCGCTGTGGATCTGAAGGGCAATAAGTATTTTTCCGACGAGATGCTGCGCGAGCGAATGCGGGTAAAGAAGGCCGACCTCTATCAGCGAAGCGGACGGTACAGCCCCGGACTGGTGGCGAGCGATGTGGCTGCGATTCAGGCGCTTTATCGCGCCAATGGTTTCGATGAGGCGAAGGTCACGACGGACGTGAAGGACCAGAACGAGGACAGCGGAAAACAGATGAAGGTAGGTCAGATCTCGGTGCGTTTACAACATCGTCGAAGGGGCCGCAGAAGAAGTTCGGCACGGTGGATCTGAATGGCGTGACCGCTAGCCGGCTCGCAGGACGTAAAGGCGCTGATGAATGCGCAGGAAGGGCAGCCATTTTCGCTGGTGACGCTTTCAGGCGACCGGGACGCGGTGTTGGCGTACTACCTTAGCCACGGGTTCGATCAGGCGAAGGTCGACATTCAGCTTCACAAGGAAGGTGCAGATCCGACTCGAACCGATGTTTCGCTGACCGTGGCGGAAGGACAGCAGGTTTTCATCGACCGGGTGCTGTTGTCGGGAATCGACTATACGCGACCGAAGGTTGTCCAGAGCCAGATATTGGTGCATCCCGGTGATCCGCTGGACCAGACTGCGTTGCTGGAAACGCAGCGAAACCTGTACAACCTTGCGTTGTTCAACGAAGTGATTACGGCGGTGCAGAATCCGGCAGGAGATGCTCCGCACAAGAATGTGCTGATCCAAATTGACGGAGGCCAAGCGGTGGAACGTGACGTACGGCTTTGGCTTCGAGGCGCAGACGGGAAATCCGGGCGGAACGACACAGACAAACTCAAACGCCACCTATTCGCCCGAAGGGAGAGCTGGCGTAAGTCCACGCGTCTCGCTGGATGTGTCGCGGATCAACTTTCGCGGGACCGAGGATTCCATGACGCTGCATTCGGCATATGGATTGCTGGAGCAGATCGCCGTCCTGACGTTTCAAAATCCGCACCCATTCGGTGCGAAGAACTTCTCGACTCTGCTTTCGGGTGGGTATACCAATATTCAGAACATTACAACCTTTGCATCGTCGACACTTCAGGGAGATTTTCGCGTAACGCAGAGGTGGCGAAGGACAGACACGTTCATCTACGAGTTTCTGTACCGGCGCGTGAAGGTGGATCCGAACAGTCTGCGCGTCTCGCCGGACCTGATTCCGCTGCTGTCGCAGCCCGTGCGTGTGGGCGGCCCGGGAGTTACGTGGTTTCACGATACCCGGCAGCCAAATCCGCTGGATGCGATCAAGGGAACCTACTCCACACTGCAGATCTTTGTGGCGTCGTCGAAGTTCGGTTCGGAGACGGACTTCTGGAAGACTGGATGGAACAAACTCGACTTACTATCAACTATTGCAGCGGAGGTACACGCTCGCGCGGAATACCCGAATCGGTTATGAGCATTCGTCTGGCGTGAATCCGAACGCGGGCAGCGAAGTTTGTGTTGGCGACCTGCTGACGACCAATCCAACCTGCAACGCGGTTCCGTTGCCGGAGCGGCTGTATGCCGGCGGTGCAACCTCGCATCGCGGCTTTGGTATCAACGCTGCAGGGCCGCGAGACCTGCAGACGGGTTATCCGGTTGGTGGATCAGCCGCGTTCGTAAATACGCTTGAATTGCGGATGCCTCCGCCGACTTTGCCTTACGTTGGCGACAGCGTCAGCTTTGTCCTGTTCCATGACATGGGCAATGTGTTTCAAAATCCTTCGGACATGTTTCCGAGTTTTCTGCGTTTTCATCAACCCGACCGGGACACTTGTACGGATGTCTCGGGGACGATCGGTACCTGCAACTTCAATTATTTTTCGCATGCGCTTGGGCTTGGCGCTCGGTATAGGACGCCTGTTGGTCCCATACGATTTGACTTCAGCTATAACCTGAATCCGCCCATCTATCCGGTGATTTAGGACTACAACGGAAGCCCCCCTATGTGGGACAGGGCAACCACTTCAACTTCTTCTTCAGTATCGGCCAGAGCTTCTGACAATGCGACTTCGCATTCACAATTCGGCGTTGGGATGGATCGAGGGATGCCTTGGGCTGGCGCTTATAACGTCCGTTGCCAACGCCCAGCAGTCTCCGCCAGTGAACCAGGTTCCATCGAATCTCGAACAGAACAGCCACGCAACCACACCGACAGGAGCAGAACAGGGAACTGTGATCGATAGCGTTGTTGCCGTGGTGAACGGAGACGTGATTCTGGAGAGCGATGTTGAAGAAGAGCGCAGATTCGACAACATCCAGCCATATCGCGGTTCAAGTGGAGAGTTCTCGCGTGATCGCGCGGTGCAACGCCTGATCGATCGCACCCTGATTTTGCAACAGGCGGCTCTTGAACCGGAGGAGACCGCAATAACCGATACGGATCTCGATAAGCAGTTGCAGACCCTGCGGAACGATATCCCGGCGTGCAAGCAGTTCCATTGTGAGACCGACGAAGGCTGGACGAAATATCTTGCCGATAACGGCTTCACGGTTTCTGAGTTTCGGGATCGCTGGCGCAAGAGAATGTCGCTGCTTCGGCTGATTGAAGTTCGCTTCCGTGGTGGAATCCGTATCTCGAATGACGAGATTAAGGACTACTACGAAAAGACGATGCTGCCGGAATATGCAAAGCAGAAGGCGGCTCCGCCAAAACTTGAGACAGTCTCTGCGCGAATAGAAGAGGTCTTGTTGCAACAGCAGGTGGGAAATCTTCTGCGCGATTGGCTCAAGTCGCTTCGTGCGCAGGGGAATGTCTGGGTGATGCGGCCGGGCGAGGTGGCGCCATGAGCGATCAGTCGAATAATCCACCACAGGCTCCGCCGCCTGAACCGCACCGGCCGAATCTGCATGAACAGATCGAAGAAAAGCGGCGCCAGATCGAAACCAGACTTGATGCTACTAAAGGCCAGATTGAGCAGAACCTGGTGAAGGTTAAGCGTTCGATTGCTGCCCGCATTACGCGGGGAATGCTTTGGACTCTCGGCGGGATACTGCTTCTGCTGTTGGTATTGTTCGGGGTATTTGCATGGTATACGACCACTCAAGACTTCGAACGTCGCGTGAACTCTCAACTCGTTCAGGTGCTGGAAGACGCCACTGGAGGCCGCGTCGAGTTGAAGCAAATCCGCTTCGACTTGTGGCATCTCGCCATCGAAGCGGACGGATTGGTGATTCACGGGCTTGAAGGGCCGGGCGAAGCGCCCTATCTTTCCGCCGAAAAGATCCTTCTCCGGGTCAAGATCCTGAATTTCTTCTCACGAGTTGTGGGCAACGGAATTTCCTCACACATCGCGCTGAACTATCTCCGTGTGGAGCATCCGCAGGTCCATCTGATCATCGATAAAGATGGTCACACGAACCAACCTGTTCCTAAACATCCGCGCACAAGCACGACACCTGTTACGGACACCCTTCTGGATTTGCGCGCCCGTCGAGTTGAAGTTGTAGATGGAGTTGCTCTGATAAACGATCGTGCGATTCCGTTTAGCCTTGAAGCGCGCGATCTGAATGCAGCAATTTATTACGTTTTACATACAGATCGTTATATAGCCAGCATTGATTTGAAGGATTTGCGAACACGCCTCAAAAATGAACCTGAGGCGCAATCCACTTTGCACTTGGAGGCGCAGCTTGGCAGGGACGAGGCGGAACTGAATCGGCTGAATCTACAGACGGGTAAAACTTCTCGCCTGGAGATGAGCGGATCGCTGAAGCACTTTGCAAAGCCGGAGTGGACAGCCAGGGCCAGGGGCTCGCTCGATTTAAACCAGATCGCCGTGATGACGGGTGTCGATACTTTGAAGGCTGGAGCAGTAGATCTGGATCTCGATGCGCGCAACTGCTTGGCGACAACTCCGCCAACGGAGAAGCGGCCTCCTTTCTGGCAGCGACTCCGGCCGAAAGCTCGCGGCAAGGAGACAGTAAAGGGTCCGACTGCGCTCGATCCCACATGCCCGGTAGCATTTCTGGTCGTGGGCTCGGCAAAGATTCGAGGAGCGGGCTATCGCGACGAGTACGTTGTAGTTCGAGATGTTAACGGCTCGGCGAAGATTCGCATGACACCTGATGAACTTGCGTTGACCGAGATGATCGCAAACCTTCCCGGTGGAGGGGTGATTGCTGGCGAGTTGCATTTGGAAAACTGGATAGGCGAGGTTCCCGCAAATTCAGCCGCAGCGTCGCCTACGGCTAAGGCCGCCGCTTCTACGGCAAACACCACAGCGAAGTCACTGAACGCAAAGCCGCCGGTTAGCAAAGTACCTGTTACGAAGCTCTCCCGCGCCTATATCGACGCCAAACTGACCAAGGTCCCTCTACGAACGATTATGGATATCACGGCAGAGCACTATGGCGATCTTGGATTTGATACGGCCGTGAGCGGACCGGTGAAGGTGCAGTGGGGAGGTGCCGCGAAGGATGTTGCCGACACTGTCGAGGTAAGCGGCGATCTTTCATTGTCGCCCACTGGAGTGCGACGCAAGAACGCTCCTTCCAACACCCCAATTAGCGGTCATGTTCTTGCACACTATTCCGGCAGGGATGAGACAGTACAGATTCAGCAGCTGACCGCGCAGACACTCAATTCGACGCTGCAGGCTTCCGGAATCCTCGGCGTCAATCTCGGCGATCCTCTTACAGCGTTGCACGTAGATCTTACGGTGCGCGACCTCGCTGAATATGACCAGCTGCTGACGACGCTTGGGCTCGAGGGTAATGGGAAGAGAGGCGCCGCCGCAGTTCCTCTGAAGCTGCATGGCGCGCTTCATTTCGTTGGAATGGCTCACGGTGCTGCTCGCAACTTGGATATCAAAGGACATCTTCAGGCGGCTAATCTCGAGTTTGCGATGGGGTCGACCGATGCTCTCATCGACTCACTAATTGCCGATGCAGAATATTCTCCCAACACAGGTGTGGCAGTCGCCAGTTCAACGATCCACCGCGGTACTGCTATTTTGAATGCGTCCGGCACCGTGAGGCCAAGACGTGAAGTATCTCGCCGAGGCGTAGTCACATATGTCTGGGATGACGGTACGGCTGTCGACGCCCAGCTTCAACTTGGTGACGCTCAACTGCAGGACCTCCTCGAGATCGCCGGACAGCGCCAGAGCATTCCTGCCACAGGAACGATTGTGGCGAATGCCCACGTCACCGGCACGATAGAGAACCTTAACGGTGGCGGCCATCTGCTATTAAGCAATGGCGTTGCTTACGGTGAGCCTTACGAATCGGTCGCTGCCGATTTAACAGCGCTGGGTAAGGACCTAGAAGCAACCCACGTTCTTCTCAAACTCCACGGTATGCAGATTGCCGGGCGAGGTGGGTACGATCTTGGAACTAAGCGTCTGCACGGACACATCGAGGGTCACGATCTTGCTCTGGCAAAGTTCGAGACGGTAAAAAAGGCAGGCCTGAACGCTGATGGCAAATTGACCTTTGTCGCTGACGCAGATGGAACGCTGACGGAGCCAGGTCTAAAGGCCAATTTGCAACTCGTGAACATAACTTATGCTGGGCAGCCTATAGGCGAGGTCACAGCGGAGGCACACAGTCAGGCCGGGATAATGTTTGTTACGGCGAATTCGACGGCTGTGGGCGCTAAATTGAATCTCCAAGGCCAGACTCGGCTCGTTGATAACTACCAGACGCAGGCAAAGCTTACCGTGACTGAATTTGACATAAACAGACCGCTGAGCATGTTCGGTTCGAGCACGATCAAGGCACAATCTTCGATAAGCGGTACTGCAACAATAAGCGGTCCCTTAAAAACACCCAAGCAATTGAGTGGTTCGGCCGAGTTCGACAATGTCGACGTAAAGTTCCAAGGTATTGAACTGAAGACATCGGAGCCGTTGCGCGTGAGCCTGCGTGAGGGTTTGGCGACTCTCGAGCAGCTTCACATCACCGGTCCGGACACCGATGCTCGCTTCTCGGGCACAGCCCAGCTATTCGGCGCGACAGATCCAAGAGGTGGCCAGCTTGACGTAAAGGGGTCAGGGAACATAAGCATGACCTTGCTGCATACCCTTGATCCAGACGTCATCTCGAATGGGAAAGTCGAATTCACTGTTGCTGCAAACGGGGCAGTAAAGAACCCGAAACTCAGCGGCAAAGTGCAGCTGGATCACGTGAATCTAGCGCTCGATGGCGTTCCCAATGGCTTGAGCGATATGAACGGAACCCTGATTTTCACTGACGACCGCCTGCAAGTGCAGAACGTGAGCGGCAAGACGGGTGGCGGCGATCTGAAACTTGGAGGCTCACTACGTTTTCGCAACGGCTTCTATGCCGACCTGACAGCAACTGGCGATGCCGTCCGAGTCCGCATGTACGGTCTGAGTGCGACCGCGACCGCTAGCCTGAAGTTGCAGGGAACCGCTTCAGGAGCACTACTTAGCGGCAATATTTTGATCACCCGATTTGGCGTCGGACAGGATGTCGATTTTGCTGCGTTTGCGGGTATGGGAAGTTCGATAAGCACTCCACCAGACCCGAATGCGCCGTCAAACAAAGTTCGTCTGGACGTTCGCGTTACGAGCTCGCCACAGCTGGATTTTCAAAACTCCTATGCGAAGCTCGCCGGATCGGTCGACCTCAGCATTCGTGGCACGGTCGCAGCGCCATCGATTCTGGGGCGCATTCAGATTACTGACGGCAGCGCGACGTTTGCGAATACGAAGTATCAACTGCAGCGCGGGGACATCTATTTCACAAACCCAGTCCGCATTGATCCTACGATCGACATCGATGCAACAGCACAGGTTGAAAACTACGAAGTGACGGTCGGACTTCATGGCACGGCAAGCAATCTAAAGCCGACGTATCGTTCAGAACCACCGCTCAGCGAGGCTGATGTGTTTGCTCTGCTGGCGCTCGGCCGCACGCAGGAAGAAGCACAGATATACCAAGAGCGGCAAGTGCAGGCGGGAACTGACCCAACTACGAGCGCATTGCTTGGCGGAGCGTTGAATGCGACCGTTAGCACTCGAGTCGAAAAGCTGTTCGGCGTGGGAAGCGTAAAGATCGATCCTGCTTTCGTCGGAACACTGGGCAACTCGTCGGCACGAATCACCATTCAGGAACAGATCTCCAAACAGGTCACAGCGACCTTTGCGACCAACGTCAACTCCACCGCGCAACAGCTAATCCAGGTGCAGTACGATCTGACGCACAATTCGTCCATTGTGGTCACCCGCGATGAGAACGGCGTGTTCAGCATCGTGTATAAGCTGCGCAGACGTTATCGCTAAGCCCACGCACCAACAGAAATGTGCATCGTATCCTATAGATCTAACTGAGGATCGGTCTGATTTATCCGATCTCTTTCGGAGGAAGTTCATGCTGGCAAGAAAAATTAGAGTGGCTGCTGTCCTGGTGTTGGGAACTAGTTTTATGTTGATAGGAAGGCCAAGCATTGCTCAGACGGAAGGTTCCCCAGATACACAGATTCAAGCAGACGTGACCAAGGCGCTCGACAATCAAAAGTTTAAAGACGTTAAGGTCGCGGTGCAGAATGGCGTGGTTACTCTGACCGGAACCGTAAGTCTGTACGCCGAAAAGGAAGACGCCGACAACAAGGCACATCATCGCAAGAACGTGAAGGGCGTGCAGAATTTGATTGAGGTGGCTGGTCCGAATGTGGACGATGTGACGCTGCGCAATAAGCTGGCCGAAAAGCTCGCTTATGATCGTGTGGGCTACGGAACTATCGCCTTCAACGCGTTTACGATCGGCGTGCAGAATGGGGTTGTGACGCTCGGCGGCGTTGCTTATGGCCCCACCGATAAGGACTCTGCGGTCAGCCTTGTTTCAAACTATCCGGGTGTGAAGGACGTAGTGGATAACATCGAGGTCGCTCCGGTATCCCCTAACGACGATCGCATTCGCCAGGCGACTGCGCGAGCTGTTTATGGTGCGCCGCAGTTGAACAAATATGCCATCGATCCCGCGAAGCCGATTCGGATTACTGTGGTAAATGGCAACGTGACATTGTCAGGCATGGTCGATAATCAAGGTGACAAGGATGTTGCCAATATTCGCGCGAACAGTGTTCCGGGCGTATTCAAGGTCATCAACAATCTTCAGGTCGCCGGCTCGCAGCAGGAGAAGTAGCGGAGATTTCGACCGGAGTATCTGTTCATTCGGGCCGCGAGGACGATGTCTTCGCGGCCCGAACTCTTTTAGTATGGATCTATGAGCTCGCTGTGGAAGAGTACGGCCGTTACGTTGGAGATGATTAAGTGGGAGCACTCCATCTTTGCGCTGCCGTTTGCATTGACGGGAGCTGTTCTTGCTGCCGGAGCCTGGCCTTCGCTGCGCGTGCTTGGTTGGATCATCGTCTGCATGGTAGCGGCCCGCTCGGCTGCTATGGCATTCAATAGATTGGTTGATGCGAAGCTGGATGCGGCGAATCCGAGGACGGCGATGCGGGCGATTCCGGCGGGTTCGCTGTCCAGCAGCTTTGTTACCGGCTTTGTAGTCGTCTCAGTTGCTGTTTTTGTCTTCGGTGCGGCGATGCTGAATCGTCTTACTTTGTTTCTTGCGCCGGTAGCTCTTGCGGTGGTGCTCGTCTACAGCTATATGAAGCGAGTTACGCGGTGGTCGCATCTGGTGCTCGGTCTCGCGTTGGGGATTGCGCCGTCAGCGGCATGGATTGCAGTTCGCGGCTCGCTGGATCCGCGCATCGTTGTGTTGACCCTTGCGGTGCTTTTGTGGGTGGGGGGCTTCGATGTGCTCTATGCTTGCCAGGATTTTGAGCATGACCGAAGCGTGGGATTGAACAGTATTCCCCAGGCTTTTGGGGTGAAGACGGCATTCTGGATCGCTCGCGTAATGCATCTTGGCATGCTGGCGATGCTGTTCTGGCTCGTGGTGCTTTTCGGCCTTGGCAAGATAGCAATGGTGGGGATCGTGGTCGTTGCAGTTTTGTTGTTGTATGAACACATGATTATCTCTCCGGGCGATCTGCGGCGCATGAATGCGGCGTTCTTCACCTTGAATGGCGTAATCTCCGTCGTCTTCTTTGGATTCGTAGCAGCGGACATTCTTCTTCGTAGGTGACAAAGAAAAAGCCCGCCGGATGGCGGGCCTGCAAAAGAGTGGATTACAACTACGCCTTGTCATGTCTTTCTCTGAATTCTTCCAGCTTTTCGTTGATGCGATTCTTCGCGTTCTTAGCGCCCTCAACAAGGTCCTCGCGAAGGTTATGAGCCGCATTTTCGGTACGCTGTGTGAGAGTTTCTTTCTGAGCGTCAGTTCGCGCCGCAGCATCATCTCGACGATCGGCGGCAACATCTTTCGCTTTACCCCAGGTTTCCTTCGCCGCGCCCTTGATCTGCTCGGCAGCGCCGGCGTTGGCAAGCTTTTCGTTGCCGAATGTCTCGCCGACCTTCTGCTTGACGGCGCCTGAAGCCTGATCGAATTTTCCTTCTACGGTTTCTTTATTCATACTGCGACTCCTAGGTTGTTACAGGGAGGGCTGAGGCTGTCCAGCTAAAGTGCTCTCCTGCCGGACAGCAGGTTGAAGATGAGTACGATAATGGCCAGGACCAAAAGGATGTGAATCCAGCCGCCCATGGTGTAGCTGCTGACCAATCCAAGGACCCAGAGGATGAACAGAATGATCGTGATCGTCCAAAGCATTTTGAAGATCTCCTGAGAAGGGAGTTCGATTTGCGCTGATGCTTCAGACCGGTTGTTTTCCGGGCCTCAGCCGCGTCCTTCCTGTTGTAAGTTGCTTTCGATGAAGGCGAGGTTGCATTCGTGAATAAAATAGAAGCTTTATCGGAGGCATTTTGAAGATAGCGATCCAAGGAGAACTTGGCTCAAACAGCCACATGGCAACGTTTGCGATGCTGGGCAACGAAGTCAAGGACCTTCGCATCGTTCCGTGCAATGTTTCAGCGGAGGTGATGGCGCGCGTTGTTTCGGGTGACGTCGATGCCGCGGTTCTTCCGATTGAGAACAGCCTGCACGGCTCCGTGGCCGAACACTACGATCTTTTGTTCGAGCTTGATGTTCGGATTGAGCGCGAGAGCCTGCTTCGGATTCGCCACAACCTGATCGCTGCGCCGGGTGTTTCGCTGAAAGATATTCGTCGAGTTATCTCGCATCCGGTGGCGCTGTCGCAGTGCCGTAAGTTTTTGGCGTCGCATACGGAGTTTGAGGTGATGCCTTTTTACGATACGGCTGGCGCGGTGAAGCACCTGATGGCTGAGGGCCTGAGGGATGTTGCGGGCATTGCGCCGGAGCTGGCTGCGACGCAGTATGGTGCGGAGGTTCTGGTTGGCGGTATTGAGGACAACGAGCAGAACTTCACCCGATTTCATCTGATCCGACGGCTGGAGGATGCTCCGCTGATGAAGGCGACGGAGCCGGCGAACAAGATGAGTCTTGCGTTTGCGATCGAGCACAGGCCGGGGACGCTGGTGGCTGCGTTGGAACGTCTTGCGTGGGCGGGAGTTGATCTGACGAAGATCGAGTCGCGGCCGGTTCCGGGGAGTCCGTGGGAGTATGTGTTTTATGTCGACGTGCGGTTTGACACTCCGGGGAAGGCCGAGGTGGCGGTGGCTGCGTTGATGGAGCATTGCCGGATGGTGAAGGTGCTGGGGACATACCGCGCGGCTTGATGAGAGGGCCCCTCCCCCTCCCTATTCTTTTTCTTGAAGCTATTTGCTTTGTTTGGTTTGCGCGATATCGACAGTCCAAAGTATTGATTCCAAATAGGCTAAAGTATAAAAATATTGATTCTCAAAGGTTTAAGGGTGGCAATAAGAAGCCCCGGCTAAATTGCCGGGGCTTTTTTCTAACTCTAGTTTAAGTATAGCGAACGGACGGTAATTAATCGGCAACCTGCATTCCTTTTGGAATGAGAGAGATGTGTCATTTCAGGGCTTGACAAGCGTTTTTGCTGGGGATTTTGCTGTTTTTTGTTCGTGAAATCTACGTGATGCGGTTTCCGGTTCGCGAGTATGCCCGCCCTGCATGGAGTTATGCAAGGGCGGGCATTAACAGTTTGGGGTCAGCTTGCTGTGTTGAGTACGAGCACGGTGGCGATGGGGTCGAGCGCTTTGGCGGGCAAGCTGGACGTCGAGTGCGGAGCCGTTCTGGGTGAACTTGAGCGGCTTGTGCAGCTTGTCGGCAAGCAGGTAGGCGCCGGTGACCTTGCGGGGCATCTTGTCGACGTGGAAGGTGCCGGTCCAGTCGAAGATCTCGACGTAGACTTTGTTGCCTTTGGTGGTGGAGCGCCAGTTCCAGGTGGGGATGAATTTGGGCTTGCCGTCGCGGCCTTTCTCGGTGGTGCTGAAGGTGCCGGTTGGGGTGTCGAAGATGGTGGCGGAGGTTCCGTAGATGGCTTCGCCGTTGACCTTGAGCCACTGGCCCATCTGCTGGAGGCGCTCGACCTCGGGGGCGGGGACGACTGCCCTTGGAGTCAGGGCCGATGTTGAGGAGATAGTTGCCGCCCTTGCTGGCGATGTCGATGAGGTTGCGGAGGAGGGTTTCGGTGGACTTGAAGTTGGTGTCGAAGGATTTGAAGCCCCAGGTGTCGTTCATGGTCATGCAGGACTCCCAGTCGCGGCCGGGGTAGCCCTGCGGCGGGAATGTACTGCTCGGGGGTTTCGGTGTCGCCCTTGTAGGTGCCGCCGAGGCGGTTGTTCCAGATGAGGTTGGGGTATTTGTTGAGGAGCTTGACGACCTCGGCGGCGCGCTCGGGGGTCATGGCCTTGCCGGGGGTGTCGAACCAGACGACGACGGGGTAGCCCTTGTAGTTCTCGAGCAGCTCTTTGATCTGGGGGATGGACTTGTTTTTGAGGTAGTCGTCGAAGGAGCCGTCCTGTGCCTTGTCCCAGTGGCCGGTGTCCTTGTTGTGGTCGCCGCGGACGGCGGCTGCGCCGCCGGGGGCGGTCCAGTCCTGCGCCTGCGAGTAGTAGAAGCCGAGCTTGATGCCCTGCTTGCGGCACTCTTCGGCGAGTTCTTTGAGCGGGTCGCGCTTGAAGGGGGTGGCGGCGACGATGTTGAAGGGGTCGACCTTGGAGTCGAACATGGCGAAGCCGTCGTGGTGCTTGGAGGTGATGACGATGTACTTCATGCCGGCGGACTTGGCGAGGGCGACGATGTCGTGCGCGGAGAAGCCGGTGGGGTTGAACTGGGTGGCGAAGGCCTTGTAGTCGGCGACGGGGATGGAGAGGTCGTTCATGATCCACTCGCCGATGTGGTCGGTGCGCTTGCCGTGCCATTCGCCGGCGGGGATGGAGTAGAGGCCCCAGTGGATGAACATGCCGAAGCGGGCTTCGCGCCACCAGGCCATGCGGGCGTCGCGCTGGGCTGGAGTTTCGGTGTCCTGGATGGCGGGGACGGGGTGGTTGGATGGGAGTCTCGTCTGGTTTTGAGCCCTGCGAGCTGGGCGTGGCAAGAGATGGCGGAGGCGAGCAGGAGTCCGGTGGCGATGCTGCGGTGCAAGGGTTTCACGGTGAGTCCTTGAGGTGATATGACGGCACCGGAATTATAGGTGAAAGAGTGCGTTCATGGTTGGAAATGACCTATACGTCCGGAAACCTTGGTTAAAATCGCGGGATGAGGATAACGCGAGTGAAGCTGGTGTGGGGCGGGTTGTTCGCTGCTGGCCTGGTTGCGGGCTGCGGCATTGCGATGGCGGCTACCGGTGATCCGGTGGAATTGAAGCAGATCCAGACGATGGCAGTTTGGCGGATGTCGCACCCGGATGTGGGGAGCGCGGATGACGCGTGCGGGATCAAGGATGCGGGGGCGTATGAGGCAGTGCGGCTGGACTATGAAGCAGATGAGGAGATGAAGGACGCGGCCGCGACGGCGAAGGTGAAGGCGGTGGATCAGAAGGTGCTCGCGCTGTTGCAGCAGAAGCGCTGGGCCGCGGTGAAGATGGGGAAGGGCGGAGGTGGTATCCCGAATCTTCGGCGTTGCTACAGGAAGGGTGGAATTATCGCGCAGATTTATGAGACGACGGGGCGCTGCACGATGAATACACCTTGCACGGCGTACGACGGCTTCACGGTGGTGTTTTATCTTCCGAAGAACGGGTGATGCCGATCGCGAAGGGCGTATGACGCACGGCAGTATGATCGCTGTGGTGAGCGTGGATTTCAGAACGAGCGACGAGATGAGGGAGATGCTTGAACGGCTGCGTGGGGGCGATGTGCGCGCGCTGGCGAGGGCTGTTTCTCTTGTAGAGGACGATGGGCCTGGAGCTAAGGAGCTGGTGGCGGCGTGTCGATCGTTTCGTGAGGCAGCGTTGCGGATTGGGGTGACGGGGCCGCCGGGAGCAGGGAAGAGCACGCTGGTGGAGCAGATGGTGCGGTGGCTGCGCGGGCGAGGGGCAGACGGTTGGGGTGGTGGCGGTCGATCCTTCGAGTCCTTATACGGGAGGGGCGCTGCTGGGGGACCGGATACGGATGCAGGGGTTTGCGGGAGACGACGGTGTTTATATCCGGAGCATGGCTTCGCGTGGGGCGATGGGTGGGCGTGGCACGCGCGGTGGCGAGATGTGTGCGATGTGATGGAGGCGGCGGGGCGGAGACGATTCTGATTGAGACGGTGGGTGTGGGGCAGGACGAGGTGGATGTGGCTCGGCTGGCGGACGTGACGGTGCTGGTGCTGGTGCCGGGGATGGGCGATGAGGTGCAGAGCCTGAAGGCCGGGGTGATGGAGGTGGCCGATGTCTTTGTGGTGAACAAGAGCGATCGCGGGGGCGCGGAGCGGGTGGAGGCGGAGATTGTGGCGATGCAGGGGCTTGGTGCGGCGAGCGATGGGTGGGTTGCTCCGGTGGTGCGGACGGTGGCGACGACGGGTGAGGGTGTAGGGGAGTTGATGGAGGCGGTGCGGCGGTGCTGCGGAGGCGAAGAGTGGTCTGCGGAGACGCGGCGCGTGATGGAGAGTCGGCGGGCTTGCGGCTGGATCATCTGGGAGTGGCGGTGAAGAGTATTGCTGCGGCGCGAGGGTTTTATGAGGCGCTGGGGATGAGCGTGTGAGCATGAGGAGACGGTGGAGCACGAGCAGGTGAGGACGGCGATGCTGCCGCTGGGAGAGAGCCGGATTGAGCTGCTGGAGCCGACGGCGGAGGATTCGGTGATTGGGAGATTTCTGGCGAAGCGCGGGGAGGGGCTGCACCATATTGCGGTGCATGTGGATGGGATCGATGCGATGTTTGCGAGGTTGAAGGCGGAGGGGGTGCGGCTGGCGAGCGATGCGGTGCGGGTGGGCGCGGGGGGCACGGTATTTCTTTGTGCATCCGGCGAGTACGGGTGGCGTGTTGCTGGAGATTGTTCGGCGAGCAAGCTCGCCGGGACCCCGATTGTGAGCGAGGCTGATGCGACTGCTGTTGATTGATACCTGCGGGTCCGAGGGGAGCGTTGCGCTGGCGGAACGGTGGCGGTGAGACGCGCGATTGTTGCTGACGGAGTGTTGCCGGGGCGGAGCGCGTCGGAGCGGCTGGTGCCGGTGGTGCGGCGGATGATGGAGGCTGCGGGATGGAGGCTGAGTGAGTTGACCGCGGTTGTGGTGGTGCATGGGCCGGGGTCGTTTACGGGGGTGCGCGTTGGATTGAGCGCGGCGAAGGGTTTGAGCGAGGCGGGCGGGTACCGGCTGATTGCGGTGTCGCGGCTGGCTTTGCTGGCTGGCTGCCGGTGATGGTGCGGGCCAGGTGTGTGCGGTGCTGGATGCGGGGCGCGGGGAGTTTTATTGCGGGGTGTATGTTGGGAGGCGATGTATGCGTGAGGCTCTGCTGAGCGGGGAGAGGTTGAGGCTGCGGCAGCAGAGGTCGATGTGGTGGTGGTGTGCGAGGCGAGGGTGGCGGAGGCGTTGGTGGTCGTTGATGCCGCGAGTGGTCGCGGAGCCGTGGCGGGGGATGCGTTGCCGTTTGCGCTGGAGCGGATTGCGGCGGGGGAGTTTGACGATGCGGCTACGCTGGATGCGAACTATCTGCGGCGAACGGATGCGGAGATCTTTGCGAAGCCCAAGGCCAGTACGAAGGCGGCGAAGTGAGCGCGGTTGGGGTGAAGATCAGGCCGGCTACGTTGCGGAGATTTGCCTGCCGTGCTGGAGCTGGAACGCAGTGTGATCGAGGCTCCGCATTGGGCGCGAGGCGGAGTATCGGGCTGCGCTGGGGGGCGTGGCGGGTGAGGGATTGCGGCGATGTTTTCTGGTGGCGGAGCAGGCTGGGGAGTTGGTCGGGTTTGCGGTGGGTAAGGCGATTGGGCCGGGCGAGGATGTGGCCGAGTTGGAGAGCGTGGCAGTGGCGGATGGGGCGAGGCGAAGGGGTGTGGGGAGGGCGCTTTGCGAGGCGGTATTGAGTGGTGCAGGAGAGAGGGAGCGAGCGAGATAGAGCTGGAGGTGCGGTCGGCAAGTGCATGGCTGCGATTGCGCTTTATGAGAGCTGGGATTTGAGCTTGTGGGCCGGCGAAAGGGGTATTATCGCGACCTGCGGACGATGCGTTGCTGATGAGACTGGGTTTGAGCGGAAGATCAAATCTAGGGCCTGAAGGTGGCGTTCTTCGTGGAGAAAAGCTGCGGAAAAATGGTGGATAACTAACTTTGCTTCGCTTTGCAGGCGTGTGTTAGTTTGTTGTCGCCAGCGTTGGGAATGATGTCTTAGCTGGAGGTATCTGTCTCATGCAGACTGCCAAGTTCACGGAGCTTCCAAAGGCCGCCCTCGCATCCTTCAATGCAACAGCTGGCGCAGGAACATAGCTTGTACGACCGCAGGCTGGACACGCTGCGCTCGAAGCTGTTTTTGACTGAGCCGGAGAAGCTGGAAGAGGTGCGGCTGAAGAAGCTGAAGCTCAGCCTGAAGGACGAGATGGAGCGGCTTCGGCGGATGGAAGCGTCCGCGGCGCAGGGCTAAGAAGCGCACAGCGGACAGCCGAGACTCAGGGCCAGTGACGCACAAGAGTTGGCGTGTGCGTGGGGCCGTATAATCGAGTCACTTATGGTTCGAGATGGATACTTTTACGCGCTTGGTTTAGGAGCGGTTGCGGTGCTGGTCTGGCATACTGACGCACTCCTCTGTTCTGGTGGCGCTTCCGCTGGTGCTGGCGGCATTTTTTCTGTGGTTTTTCCGTGATCCGGAACGGACGATTCCGCTGGGTCCAGGGCAGATTGTCTCGCCCGGCAGATGGACTGGTGACCGAGGCGGAGTGGATCGAGACGACGAGCGGCAGCCGGCTGCGGCTGAGCATTTTTCTGAATGTCTTCGATGTGCATGTGAACCGCTCCCCGGTCGGCGGAACTGTGAAGCTGGTGGAGTTTCGCAAGGGTGTGTTTCTGAATGCGATGAAGTCCGAGTCGGTGCTGAACAACGAGCAGACGCTGATTGTGATCGATGCCGGCGGATACGAGGTGAGTTTCAAGCAGATTGCCGGGCTGCTGGCGCGCCGGATCGTATGCAATGTGAAGGCTGGCGACCGAGTGGAGCGCGGACAGCGGATGGGCCTGATCAAGTTTGGTTCGCGCGTGGATGTTCTGATTCCTGCCGCTGCGAATCTGAAGGTGAAGACCGGCTCGCGAGTGCAAGGTGGGTCTTCAGTACTGGCAGAGATTGCGGAGCCGGCTGGACAGACTGCCGTGTCAGCGGCAGCCGTGGTGGCCTGATGGCAGCCGGAGCGCCCGAGATGGCGCAAACGGGTGCAGATGGACGGCCGAGACGACGCCCGAGCCGGGGGATGTATGTTCTTGCCGTCGTTGTTTACTGCGGGAAATATCGCTGCGGGCTACTACGCGATAACGCAGAGTATTCAGGGATCGACAGCGCGAGCCGGCGTTCTTCGATCGCGCTGCGCTGGCGATTGGCTTCGCAGTGCTGTTCGATGGCGTTGACGGAATGATTGCGCGGATGACGAATACGGCGAGCGACTTCGGCAAGGAGCTGGATTCGCTGGCGGATGTGATTACGTTTGGCGTGGCGCCGAGCCTGCTGGCTTATCTATGGGGCTTTCGACAATTGGCTGTGATGGGTTATCCGTCGCTGCATGAGCAGATTATTCATCTTGGGATATTTGTCTGCTTTCTTGTTTCTGATTTGCGGTGCGAGCCGGCTGGCGCGGTTCAATATCAGCGTCAATCCGCAGCCGCGCAATCCGGGACGGCCCGGAAAGAAATATTTTGTAGGGATGCCGATTCCGGCGGGAGCCGGAGTGATTGCGTCGGTAGTTCATTTTGAGAGCGGTTCGCCGATCGAAGATCCCAGGCTGGCGGTCGTGTGGCTGTGCCTGATTTTGTTTACAGGTTTTCTGATGGTGAGCACCTGGCGGTTCTGGAGTGGCAAGGAGATCAGCCTGGGACAGCGGCATCCCTTCCAACTGGTGGCGGTGATTGTAGCGATCGGCGTGCTTGATTGCGCTGTATTCGGAGTATATGCTGATCATCATTGCGCTTGGGATACCTGGTGTCGGGAGTGCTGGCGCGGCTGGCTTACTCGTGGGGTCAGAAAGAGGCGTCGGCACGAGTGTTTTGAGTTAGAGGGCCAGAGATGAGCGGGCAGACGAAGGCGAGGGTTGCGGGATGGACGAGCAGACTTTATCGAATTGGGATCGTGGGGGCGGCGTCGCTGGCAGGAAAAGAGTTGAGCGACGAGCTTGGCGAGTCGCCGCTGGCGGCTTCGAACGTTGTGCTGCTGACGATGAGGAGAGGCTGCCGGGCAGGTGACTGCGGCGGGCGAGGAGCCGCGTTTATCCAGCGGATCGAGCCTGATTCGTTCGAACGAATGGACTTCGTTTTTTTTGCTGGCGATGCGGAGGTAACAAAGCGTCACTGGCAGGAGGCGCGGCGTGCAGGTGCGAGTATTGTGGACCTGACCTACGCGCTGGAGCAGGAGAAGGACGTGCTGGTAATGGCTCCGTGGGTTACGGAGGCGCTGGGAGAAAGGAGCCGCGGCAGGCGAGAGCCGGACTTGAAGACTCCGGCGGTGGTGGCGGCGCATCCTGTGGCGGTGATGCTTGCGCTGGTTGCAGCAAAACTGAGTGCGCAGATAGAGTTGACGAGCGTCGCGGCGACAGTGATGGAGCCTGCTTCGGAGCATGGCCGCGCGGCGATGGACGAGATGCACCAGCAGACGGTAAGTCTGCTGTCGTTTCAGAGCCTGCCGCGAGGAGCAATACGATGCGCAGGTCTCGTTCAATCTGCTGCCGACGCTGGGAGACGGCGCGAAGGTGAAGCTCGGAGCGACCGAGCAGCGGATTCGCAGCGCAATATACGGGCTTGGCGAACGGAGCACTGCCTCCGCTGGCGTTGCAGATGGTTCAGGCCCCGGTCTTTCATGGGTATGTGGTCTCGGTGTTGGTGGAACTGAAGAAGCCAGCGACCGTAGGTGAGGTGGAGCGAGCGCTGCAGGGAGATCATATCGATCTCGTGAGTGAGGATTCGGAGCCGCCGAGCAATCTGAGTGCGGCCGGGCAGGAAGACATTATGGTGCGCGTGGCAGGCGATTTCGAAGGCGCGGAACGTGGCACGCGGTTCTGGCTGTGGCTGGCCGCGGACAATCTGAAGTTGGCGGCACTGAATGCGATTGCCTGTGCGGGCGAGCTGCGTCGGCTGCGGCCCTCAGGAAAAGTGCAGTAGGCGATCGTTAGGGATGTGATTCTGGTAATGTTGTGGCGCGTGAAGGCTGCGCCGGGAAATCAAGGACAGGAGAAGAAGAGTTGCCAGCAAGCGATGAAGGACCGCAGATGCGAATCGGTATCGATCTGGGCGGGACGAAGATCGAGGCCCTGGCGATCGATAACGATGGACGAGGAACTGACGCGGCACCGCGTTGATACTCCACGAGACGACTATCAAGGCACGATTGATGCGATGGTCGGGCTGGTTCGACGATTGGAGGAGCAGACGGGGCTGACGGGAAGTGTAGGCGCAGGAATTCCGGGGAGCATTTCGGCGAAGACTGGGCTGGTGAAGAATGCGAACTCGACATGGTTGAATGGGCGGCCACTGGATAAGGATCTGATCGGCTGCGCTGGGTCGGGAGGTGCGGATTGCGAACGATGCGAACTGTCTCGCGGTTTCGGAGGCGACGGATGGCGCGGCAGCCGGGCAAGCATGTCGTCTTTGGCGTGATTCTCGGAACAGGATGCGGCGGCGGCGTGGCGATTGATGGCCGAGTACACGCAGGGCCAAACGGGGTGGGCGGAGAGTGGGGACACAATCCGCTGCCGTGGCCGAACCGAAGAGGAGTATCCGGGGCCGGTGTGCTACTGCGGCAAGCTTGGGTGCATGGAGATGTGGCTTCGGGGACCGGACTTGCGCGCGATTACAAGCAGGTGACGGGGCGGGAGACGAACATCGCGGCAGATCATTGCGGATTTCGAAGTGGGGATAAGGACGCAAGGTTTGTGGTGGATCGTTGGAAGATCGTTTGGCTCGAGGGCTGGCCACAGTCATCAATACGCTTGACCCAGACGTGATTGTGATCGGCGGCGGTGTCTCTCAGGCGAAACATCTTTACGAAAGCGTGCCTAAGCGGCTCGGCGAAATATGTCTTTGGAGGAGAGGCAGACACTCCGATCGTACAGGCAAAATATGGAGACTCAAGCGGTGTTCGTGGAGCGGCATGGTTGTGGCCGCTGGTGCGATAGCCAGCGCCGTCTATGCGATACTTGTAGAGGCATGGCTTGGCAGCGCGCATAAATTGCCGATGCGAATCATGCTGAAGTAGACTGGTGCTTTTCAAAGAAGCCGGGATGGCGGAACTGGCAGACGCAGCGGACTCAAAATCCGCCGAGGGCAACCTCGTGGGGGTTCCGGAAGCAATTCCATGGGGGTTCGATTCCCCCTCCCGGCACCAACTATCCCATTTATTTCAATGATTTGAGCAGGGAAGGGAACTTACCCGTAGCGGTCCCTCCGGTACAAATACGGTACAGTGCGCATCCTATTTATTTTCAATAACTTGATGATTTTGTGCGTTTTCGCTCATTCGAGCTAGCCTATGTATTAGGTTAGACTTCGACTTACGCTCAATTACGGCGTGAGTGGCGGATAAATGGTCCGCTACAGAGAGCAAAAACCTAAGACATTTAAGTTATGGATCGAACGTTCCGGGCGATTTGAATCCAACATACGGGGTTGATCGTGCGACTTTGCTCAAATGAGCGCGGTCCAAAGTTAACGCATGGGAAGATCAACTGTCCGGAAAGCCGACTACACGGCCAAGTGACGAAAAGTGCGTTTATGAGGAGTCATCACGACGATGGTCTCTTACCGGAGATCAGTGAGAGCATCAGCCTGTTTTCTTCAATGGGGAACGACTGGTCAGGCGGCCCATTCATCAAATCGGCGCATGATCTCCATGAGCTTGCATCCCAACAGAATGAGAGAGCCCCACAATATGAAGAGGACGCCATAGAGAAGGAGATGCTTGCGGGAACGGGCTGGCTCAAACACCCGCACCTTCACGATGGCGTATATGTTCGCCGAGAGATAAGCAACGACCAAGCAGCCTACTACCAAGTTGTGCATCTTGTTACTCCTTAAAAGGCTTTATCCCCGACGACGCACTCGACGGCGCTTTCGAGACTTACCTACTGCTTCGGTGGAGCAGGAGCGCCGCTGGCCGGAGGAGTTATACCGTTCATGCGCAGGTACTCCACCATCTGCCCGTACTCATCGGAAGCGTGCACCGCGATGTATGCGGCCTGTGTGCAGCGCGGAGACGGGATGGTAGCTCCCGACGGAGCTCGACTACCCACACAAGTCCACGCCGGAGACCTTGACGACGGCCTGCCAAGCGGCTTCCTGACTGGCTCGGTCGTAAAGGTGTGGGTGGCGCTGCGCCTCAATTGGGCCTGAGAACTTCCCTTGAGCCGAGGCGAAGAATCGCCCTGAGACGTCGGTTCCGAACTCCGACGCGTGGAGGTACCGACGGGCTGCGGTCTCCGGCGTCTGATTCATGCCGGGAATGAGGTTCACGATTGGGATAAACAGATACTTCAACAACGGGCCAGCGTTTCGCACCACCTTGGTGGCGGTCGCCCCACCGGGCGAGACAGCGTACGCGGCCATGCCGGAGGGTAGCCTTCGCGCCAGCGCCGCGACCCACCAAGCGATAATGAGCTTCGCGTCGGCATACGTATTGTTGGGCACGTACTTCACGTTTGGCCCGTTGCGAATCAGGGCTTCGATAGCGGCGGTCCGGTCTCCCCGGAAATATTTGGCGGCGAAGGCTGGCACATCGGTGTAGCTTGAACATCGGCACGCCCCCACGGGCAGGTTCTGCGCCGGCGATAACAATCCGCGCGCCAGGGCTCAGTAGGTTGGCGCGGAGCAACCCGACAGTCAGTTGATGATGGCCGATGAGCGGGGCTTGAGCCGCCTCGATGCCCGCCGCAGTGAGCACGCGCTTCTTACCTGGGACCATCCCTGCATTGAGCAGTAGGAAATCGATCGGCCGACCTCGCTTGACGAGCGCGGCGAGGGCGGACTGAACGCTGGCCGGCGCGTCCAGATCCAGCTCCAGCGGCGTGAAGACCTGCGTCTTGGTCTCCGCCGCGAGCTGAGCGGCCGTTTCCTGAATCCTGGCCAGGCTGCGCCCGGTGACGATGACCTCGCGGTAGCCCTCGGCGGCGAGCAAGCGGGCTGCAGCGTGACCGAGCCCGGAGGTGGTGCCGGTGACGAGCGCGATCGAATGTTCCATAGGTGTCTCCTGTATTTACTGTCTTGCAGCGTTACATACGCGAGAGTACGATACCAAAAGATGCAATGCAAGGAGTTTCGTACGCTATGGTAACTAATATTGCGAAGCGTCCCCCAGGACGTCCAAAAGGCTTTATTCCCGACGAAGCACTCGACCGTGCCGTTGAGATGTTTTGGGAGCATGGGTTTGAAGGAGTCGACGTGGATCGGATCGCGCGCGCCGTGAACGTCACCAAGCCCGCGCTATACCGAGCCTTCGGAGACAAGTCCACCCTGCTGCTAAGGGCCGTCGAGCGCTATGCGCTGATCTATGGAGCTCCCAAAATGGCAGCATTTCAAGCGGAGCCGGACATCCACAAGGCCGTGACCGGCTTTTGCGAGGCTACCGTCAACACCGCTACCGGCGACGCTCGCAGCGGCTGCATGTTGGCCGCCGCTGCGCTGGGACATTCGGAGCGGGTAACGGAGATCCGTTCCTGGCTCGCGAAGGGTTTCACAGCAAACGCTGATATTTTCGCGAAACGTTTCGAGCAGGAGATAAAGGCGGGGCGCCTGACTCGCACACCCTCTGCCAAGGTGCGAGGCCGTTTGCTCGTTGACTTGCTGCAGGGTGTGCAGCTTCGCGCCAAGGTTGGTATCACTCGCGAGGAATTGCTGGAAGATGTCCGAAGCTATGTGCCCCTGATTCTTGGCGAGCAAATCTAACGCACTTCTCGGCGGGAATGCGTCTGGACGAGTGCCAAATCGCCGATGCGCTCAGAAACCCCCAGCCGATGAGTGCATCTGCCTGTTATCGACAGTTGAGAACGGATGGCCGCATTCCTTACTAGATGCCGACTCTTCGGTAATCTCGATGAGTGCGTTAGCCAAGATGCACCCACCGAGACCCGACAATCCAGAGGGTCAGTGTCTGGGGTTTGCGTTTGTCTCGGAGGCCCGCGCCAGTGCTTGCGTGTCGATATACTCCCGGATCTTCGTCAGTTTGCCATTTCGAACGGTGATGTCGAAGACCCAGTCGTCCTTGAACGGCTTATTCGTAGCTTTGATCTTCCCCGTAGCGACGCCGACGACAAAAACCCGGTCTCCTTGCGCCACGAATTCGGGCGGCTTTGGGTATGTCGTCTCGATCTCTTCGGACGCCTTCCGAAGCGAGCCGCTCACTCCAGCGTGCCCACGATGCGTGCCGGCCAGGGGCCAGTCCTCGCCCGGAATGATCCACTCAATATCTTCGGCGACCAGCGCCAGCAGACGTTGCTTATCGCCGCTGCCTATTGCTGCAAAGAAATCTTTCACAACCTGTACATTCTCTTCGATGCTCATCGATTCTCTCCTTTCCTTCATCAAGTGCGTCCGATTGAATGGAACGTTTCGGAATCATCCTTCTCGGCCAAATCACACGGTCGCAAACCGATTACTGCTGCTTCTTAAACACATCCTGAAATATGAGCTGACCCCAGGTGCGGCCTCGTGCGTGCACGAGCCATCCGCCCTCGTTCAGCTTTCCCAGCTTGACGGGTGCGAACCCCAGTTCTTTGGCCAGGTCCGCCACGGGAGCAACCGCGTCTTCATCGTCGCTCGACAGAAAGACAACCCGATGACCACCTTCGACCACTGGATCGGTCGCCAGCTTGGCTGCACTCAGGTGATTGAAGCCCTTTACGAGCTTGGCGCCGGGGAATGACTTCGCGACGAAGGCGGAGGACGGGAGACCGTCGAGTTCCTCTGGCGGGACGGGAAACGAGTTCATCGCGTCGATGATCGTCTTGCCTTCCCAACTCGGCAGGGCCTTCGCAATCTCGCGATGTTCCCCGAACGGGACCGCCAGGAAGATGGTGTCCGCCTTGAGCGCTTCCTGCAGCGACTTGGCGACCACCTTAGGTCCAATCGCCCGAGCCTGCGGTGCCAACTCCTCAGGCGCGCGGCGGCTCGCGACGGTCACGTCGATGTTTTTACGCGCGAAGGCGTGGGCCAGGGCCTGGCCTATCTTGCCGAATCCAACAATTGCGTAGCTCATAATTTTCTCCAATACCTGTTGGTGTTGCTTTCCCGCCGATCGAATCCGGTGAGCGCCTTCGAGACCATGCACTCACCGGGACCCGCCGATCTCAAACGGCTGTCATGCCGCCATCCACGAACAACTCCACACCATTCACGTAGCTGGAGTCGTCTGAGGCAAGGAACAGCGCAACCGTCGCAATCTCCTCAGGCTGCCCCATCTTGCCGCGCGGGATCAGGGACTCGAAGAACTCCCGCGCTTCCTTGGTGAGAACTTCCTCCTGCATCGGTGAGGTGACAGCCCCCGGGACCAGCAGGTTCACGCGGATATTTCTGTCCTTCAGTTCGTTGACCCACGTGCGTGCGAAGGAGCGCAACGCCAACTTGCTCGCGGCATACACGCCGAAACCAGGGAAACCCTTCGCCGAAGCATTGGACCCGGTCATGATGATCGATGCGCCATCGTTGAACAGCGGCAACGCCTTCTGAACCGTAAACAACGTGCCGCGCACATTCAGATCGAAGGCCGCATCGAAGTGCTCCTCGGTGATCTGACCCAGTGGCAGTGGCTCGCCCTTGCCGGCACTCGCGAACAGGATGTCGATCTTGCCCTTCTCGCGCTTGACCGTATCGAACAGGCGGTCCAGATCGTCCAGATTGGCTGCGTCACCGCGCACGCCGGTTACGTTCCGGCCAATCGCCTTCACGGCCTCATCGAGTTGCTCCTGCCTGCGGCCGGTGATGAAAACATAGGCGCCTTCTTCAACGAACAGCTTGGCGCTCGCCAGCGCCATGCCGCTCGATCCACCTGTGATGACTGCAACTTTTCCTTCAAGCTTTCCCATGATTTTTCCTTTGATAGATCTGTGATATTCAGTGCGATAAGGTTCTTGGCGGTGGACTGAAGATCAGCCACATTGCGATCGCGATATCAGACGGCCGAGAAGCCGCCGTCGACCGCGAAGTCCATTCCATTCACATAGCTCGAATCGTCGGAAGCGAGAAACAGCGCTGCCGCCGCAATCTCCTCAGGGCGACCCATCTTTCCGCGAGGGATCAGGGACTCGAACATCTCCCTCGTTGCCTTGTCGAGACGCTGGGAGTCCGGTGTGTCGACCTGCCCCGGGCTCAGCACGTTCACTCGGATCTTTCTGCCCTTCAATTCGTTGAGCCACGTGCGTGCGAACGAGCGCAATGCCGCCTTGCTCGCTGCATACACGCCGAAGCCAGGGAAGCCTTTCACCGACGCAACCGACCCGGTCAAGATGATCGATCCGCCGTCGTTGATCAGCGGCAACGCCTTCTGCGCCGTAAACAGCGTTCCCCGCACAATCAGGCCAAACTCCTGATCGAAATGCTGCTCGGTAATCTCGCCCAGTACGGCGGCTTCGCCCTTACCGGCGCTCGCGAAGAGGATGTCGATCTTGCCCTTTTGCTTCTTGACCGTATCGAACAGATGGTCGAGGTCGTCGAGATTCGCCGCGTCACCCCGCACGCCGGTCACGTTCCGGCCAATCAGCTTGACGGCCTCATCGAGCGCCTCCTGCCTGCGGCCCGTGATGAAAACGTAGGCGCCTTCTTCAACGAACCGCTTGGCGCTCGCCAGCGCCAAACCGCTCGATCCACCCGTGATGACTGCAACCTTACCTTCAAGCTTTCCCATACTTGCTCCTTTCGTGCCGTATAACATCCGATACACAGGAGTAGATTCCTCTTGCGGTGGACGAGAACTGCTCAGGAGTCCAAAGCTTTTGTCTATTCGTCCAAACAGGGAGACTACAAGTGGACCCGATAACAGATGTCTTTCGCACACTGCACGTAACCGCCTTCGGTCAGCACAGGCTCGAAGCCACCGCCCCGTGGGGCCTCAAAGGTGGAGGGGCGGAGACCGAAGAGAAAGCACCGAATACCGGCAAGAAGAGCCACCGGCAGAGTTGGCGCACTTCGCCATGCTCTCGCGCGGCAATTGCTGGCTCAACGTCGAAGGCATTGCGGAGGCGATTCCACTCACCGGTGGTGATTTCATCTTGCTCGCCCGTGACACTTCGATCGTCATGCGCGATAGCCCTCGCACATCTCCGAAATCGACTTTCCGTGAGATCGCGGCCAGAGCGAAGAGCAACGTAGCTCATTGTGGAGGTGGCGGCGCACCGACGACCATCGTCTGTGGGTCTCTCAGCTTCGACCGTGCCAGCCTGAAACCCATCACTCAGTTATTGCCGAACTTCATTCTGATCAGGGCCGATCAGGCACGCACGTTTGCTCTTCACAACACCATGCAGGCGCTGGCGTCAGAGATGGCAGACCAGGTGCCGGGGTCTGAAATCGTCGCGACCCGCCTCGCCGAGGTTCTATTTATCCAGGTACTCCGGGCATATATCGCGTCGGAACCGGAACGCAAACAAGGATGGCTTCGGGCTGTTTTCGATCCTCCCATCGGCACTGCCCTGAGTGCCTTTCACGACAGTGTCGGTGCGCCATGGACAGTCGAGTCTCTGTCCGAAGCAGCGGGCATGTCTCGCTCCGCATTCGCAGTGCGTTTCAAAGATCTGCTCGGACAAACACCGTTGGAATACGTAACCGAGTGGCGGATGCAGAAGGCGATGCAGTTACTCGAACAGCGTGACAAGAAGCTCATCGACGTTGCTCGGTCGGTCGGTTACGAATCTGATGCTGCGTTCAGTAAGGCGTTCAAGCGAGTGGTTGGAGCTAACCCAGGGGAATACCTCAAACGTGGATTAGAAGGCCACGATCGGTCCCGATAAACGCCGTTCACGTCAGATGTGATCTTGATGAGTGCATAATCGCCAATGCACTCATCGAGAACGGATTTGTACCCTTGAGTCGCTTCTCCAAAGCTATCCGAGGTGCAGTTGCCGAAAACCCGACTTTACGGGAATCGTGATGGAGCTGCACCATTTCTTTATGATTCGGCGTGGGGAATTCGATGCTGATCCATCTTGTTGGGCCTGGCGGCGCAGGAAAAAGCACGATTGGAGTCCGGTTAGCAGATCGGCTAAGTGTGCCCTTTATTGACTTGGATGCATGCTTCCTCGCGCAGGTGGGAGACATCCCGGACTATTTGCGGTGCTGCGGATATGATGCGTACGCGAATCGGAACGTTGAGGTCTACCTGTCCATTGCTGCCGCCGAAGGAGTGATCGCGTTGTCGTCTGGCTTCATGACATATGCAAAGCAAGTTCACCCTGGCTACACCAAGATTCGTTCTGCGATCGCGGAGAGCATGACTGCTTTCGTCTTGCTCCCATCGTTCGATTTTGAGACGTGTGTTGCCGAGATCGTGCGTCGTCAGGTTCAGCGGCCACTAGGCCTTTTGGCTTCACACGAGGAAGCCAAGATACGCCAACGATTTTCGATTTATATGGCACTGCCGGCATTGAAGGTGGAAACCATGCGGCCGCCGGATGAGATTGTCACTGAGATCCTCGGCGTATTTATCGCCCGAACCACTGAGACGGGAGACTAGGGGTTGTTCCCAAAACGGGATTATCGGAAATTTCGCAGGTCCGGATAGTCCGAAGTTGCCAAACCCGACTTTACAGAACGACAGTCTGATTGGTAAATACAAGAGTTGTGCGGACAGCGGGCCTCGTTCGCTTTCGAAGGAAAGCTTATCGGTCTTCAGCCGTGCCGAAAGAAGCCAGCCTAGAAGCGCCCTACCACTCTGCCGAAGGCCTGAACCAAGGACGAAGCGACCAGATTTATCCGACGGAAAGCGGCGGGCCAAGCAGTTCCAGACCGTAAGCGCGATAAACCGCCGCGTCGTTGAGGTAATCACCGTCCTTGCGCCGCTTCGCATTGTCCCGAAAGAATGACTCCATCTTATTGGCAGGCGCAAAGGCGATCAGCATTTTGCCAGGACCCTCGCCAACACTTGCCCAGACATGAGGCACCCTTCGGGGTGCAAGAATGGAATCGCCAGGCTTCAACTGAAAACGCTCGGTGCCGATCTCCGCAATGTAGTCGCCTTCAAGAACATAAAACCACTCATTCTCATTGTGGTGCAGATGACGCGGCGGACCACCCTTCTTCAGATTCGCGTGTTGCATGATAAACAGATCGCCGCCGGTATCCTGGGTCAACACCTTGAAGGCAGTGGAACTGACGCCGATGGTGTGGTGTTCCCCAAGTCGGTCCTCGCCATTGGCAACACGAACAGCCTTCGTCGTTGTAGGGGTATTGCTGGACTGCCCGATGAGAGCCACGGGAAGCGCCGCGACTGCAGCGGCAAGAAAGGAGCGCCGTTCCATCTTCTGCATCTTCGTAGTGTCCTCCTCGCGATTGTTTACTAGCTAAAGGGCAAGGGCGCCACTCTTATGAGCGACTGACGGGGCCTGAGTGGAAATCATATGCTCACTGCATTAGCTACGTCGGAATTAAGTGCGGTGGCCAACATCAAGAGCCGCGAATACGCGAAAGCGTACAACGAGGTGATGTCAGTGTAGGGGGCGTCAACAGCACAGAACGGCCACAAGATCGCGCTGATGTCGTGCTCTTCTACGCCTCCTCTTCGCCAACCCTGATATTCAACCAGGCCGCAAGGCAGGTCGCGCAACAACAGTGGCGTTCGCTGTCCGAGAACGCCCAAGCTCTAGCCCTGATCAACATGGCGATAAACGACTACGTCGATATGCCTTACAATTCGCAACTGCGTGTCAACACAGAAACCGAGGGACGTGAGAATGGCTGAGAAAACGATGGTTGAAAAGGCTGGTGAGGCGGTTGGGTTCGGAATTGCGATGGCAGAAGATGTGGCTGGCGCTGTTAAAACGGCGGTTGGTGCGGCGGTCACAACGGTGACGGACGTTTTGAAGAAGGCACCTGCGACGAAAGCTCCGGTTAAACAGGTTGGTAAAAAATCGCCCGCCAGGAACGCTGCAAAGAAGGCACCGGCAACGAAGTCCATCAAGAAACCCGTGACCACGACGGCGGATAAGAAGTCAACCGGGAAGAAGGCTGCCAAAAAAGTCGCAGCCAAGAAGACGCCGGCGAAGAAAGCCGCAAAGAAGGCTGCACGAAGGCGGAAATAACTGCCTTCAAAAGCATGTTGCCGTGGTTAGGGAAGGGTCACTCCCTAGCCAAAAAAAGGGTTTCGGATACTACGTTGAACTTGCCGAAAAATGGGATGAGCAGGTCTTCGGATCGGAGAGACTATTGCCCATGAAAAAGCCATGCGAAACACCTCATCGCGGAAGTTCCACGCAGCAGCTCCAAGGTCGGGATGACGATCGGGATCGATCTTGGGGATGTCTGGAGCCATTACTGCACGCTCAACGAAGATGGAGAAGTGGTTGACCGGGGGCGGTTTCGAACCACTCCCTCGGGAGTCGAGAAGTGGTTTACCGATCTGCCTCGGGTCCGGATCGCGATGGAGGCGGGAACGCACTCGATCTGGATCAGCGAACAGCTTCAGGAGCTGGGTCACGAAGTGATCGTGGCGAACGTGCGCGAGCTGCGGGCGATCTCGCACAGCGATCGGAAGAGCGATCAGGTGGATGCGGAGAAGATGGCTCGCTACGCGCGGCTCGATCCGAAGATCCTGCGTCCGATCTGCCCATCGCACGGTTGCTCAGCAGGAAGCACTGACGTTGATCCGCGCCCGCAACCTGATCGTTCGTCTGCGGACGGCGGCGGTGAACGCGGTGCGCGGGTCTGGCTAAGCCCTGCGGCTATCGTCTGCCGGCCTCGTCCACGCTTGTGCTTCGCCAAGCGGTGCATGGCCGTGCTGCCGCCAGGTCTGGCTCAGGCGCTCGGTCCGGTGCTCGAACAGATCGCGGCGATGACGGTGAAGATCAAGCACTACGACCGCGCTCATCAAGACGACTCACGGAGACGGAGTATCCGGAGACACAGGCGCTGATCAAGGTCTACGGCGTCGGCCAGCTCACGGCGCTGACCTACGTTCTGACGCTGGGCAGCAAGGAACGCTTCCAGCGAAGTCGCGATGTCGGCTGCTACCTCGGCCTGCGGCCAAGACGCAGCCAGTCCGGGGATCGCGACCCGCAACTCGGCATCACCAAGGCTGGCAACATCTACTTACGTTCTCTGCTGGTCGAGTGCGCCAACCATGTGCTCGGTCCGCATGGAAGAGACTCCACCTTACGCAGTGGGGTCTGCACCTGGCCTCGCGCGGAGGCAAGCAGTCCCGCAATCGGGCCATCGTCGCCGTCGCTCGCAAGCTGGCAGTACTGCTTCATCGCATCTGGATCACCCAAGAGCCATACATCCCGTTCTATGCAGTAGCAGCCTGAGGATCGAGATCATGTTCAACTGTTGCTAACCCCGCGTCCCGATGACTGCGTGTCGGGTTGGGCCTTCACAAGGCCGGCCGAAAACTGGCAGCATCGACTTCTCCTTCTGACCCCAACCCGGCACAGAGCCACGAACGGCTCACTCAAAGTGCGAATAGAAACACGGTGGAGAACAACATGCGGACCAACCACAACGAACAACAACAAAGACAAAGACGCTATGAAGGAAAAACAGAAAACACCCTTGACGCCAGTGACCTGCTCATAGAAACCCGACTTTTCGGGAGGTTCGGATCAATTCTCCGGATAGCCGGTTATACGGCAACCTGCCAGAGGCATAGCTGATCTGACCGGGTGAATGAGTGCGTTGCCCTGAAGTCATCAATCAAGAAGAAGGCAACCCGAGTGTTCGTCGACGACCACGTGTTACTCAATCACGCAACCACCGGATCGGGGTGTGACATGGCGACATTCCTCGCGGGGCCGATTCGTCCTCGACCTGTACTGCTTGCAAGAAACTCGGCGAATATCCAGCAAGCTCCTATCGCTGTCACATTGTAAACAGCGGCGCCCCATGTTGCCTGATTGTGCAGCCGGGTAAAAATTGGAGGTATTTCTACAAAACCTTCAAAGAGCAACAGCATCAACGCAAGAAGCCTGGCGGCCAGCACATCCATAATTCCTGAACAAATTGCACACCCTGCCAGGAAGAAGGCGATTCCGGTCAGCGCCGCCCAAAAGTATCCAAACAACATCCAGTGCGGGACGATGCTCGCGAAGACGCGAATGCCGATGAGGTGAAATATGCCGAAGACGACAGGAGGCAATCCAAGCATCCAACGTGCGGCGATACCTGCTCTCTTTCGAAGCAGAGAATCCGGTGAGCCGGCGGAGGCGTAAACGATTGCTGCCGGAGCGACCAGCATTAACTGTTGAGCGAGCCCGAAAGTGACGGCCAATAAGACGTCGATTCGCCAGCCAAGCGCATGAACTCCGGCATAGTACCGAGCGAGCCAAAATGTCCCAAAAATCAAGTAGGCGATGGCGGATGCCGCGGCGCCCATCCTTGCGCTGCGTCGCCACAAGATTGCAAGACCCGCTGCAACCAACCAGACACCCGCGACGTAGGCCAATATGTGTTGAGCAGGAAGATTTATACCCAGAGATTTGATCGGCTGGTGAGAGGCATCGAATGCACCCCAGGCGATATTTAGAATCCCGGTGAGAACCGTGCCCAGACCATAGAACCAAACTCCAACTTTCATCAGTTGATCTCCTATCAGTCGCTCAGCGAGAAGCCAGAGTTCAATGACGATACATGCGCTTCTCAATTTCAGAACTGATACTATGACAACTCTGGTACATCGAACAGAGCCATTTTCGACATTTATTTTGGACCATTTAAGATGCCAAAAAGTATCAGTTCGTTCGAACTTACTCTCAAAAGCCGGTTGCGCCATCAGACACTGACCAATTGGCTGTACGGCGAACTGCGCTCTGCAATTCTTGACGGCCGACTCACGCCGGGCGCCAGATTACCGGCGTCCAGAGATTTCGCCAGCCAGTATGAACTCTCAAGGGGCACAGTCGTCAGCGTTCTGGAGCGTTTACAAGCCGAGGGGTATGTCACCTCCCGTGTCGGATTCGGTACATTGGTCAATCGTGTGGAGTCGCCCCGGCCGGCCCGCCAGGCAACCACGATACCGGCGTACATTCGTGGCGTCATTTCGACAAATAAACGACCGCAACCCTGGATTGACCGGGCTTTTGTTGGAGGGATTCGCCCCTTTCGGATCGGAACTCCGGCCATGAACGAATTTCCATCCGAAGTTTGGGGACGTATTGCCGCGGGCCGGGCACGTAATTTCAGGTCATGGTTAGAGAAAGAGGCTGATCGGCGCGGGTATCAGCCATTGCGCGATGCGATCGCCGAGTATTTGCGCACGTCCCGTGGGGTGCGATGCTCTGCGGAACAAATCGTTCTCGTTTCCGGAATACAACAGGCGCTCGACCTGTTGGCGCGGCTGCTCTTGAAAAAAGGTGATCCGATATGGATCGAAGACCCTGCATATTTCGGAGCCAGAATCGCGTTCGACAATGTCGGAGCCAGAATGATTCCAGTACCGGTGAATGACGAAGGACTGTCTGTTTCCGCCGGAATGAAGATCTGTCCTGATGCGAAGGGAGCCTACGTCACGCCGGCTCACCAATTCCCGCTGGGGGTAACGATGTCGCTGGAGCGGCGAATGGCCCTTCTTAGCTGGGCCGCACGCGCCGGCGCTTTTGTTATCGAAGATGACTATGACAGTGAATACAGGTTTGAGGGAGCGCCTGTGCCTGCTCTGCAAAGCCTCGATAATCACTCAAGCGTTATCTTCATCGGATCGTTCAGCAAGACGTTATTCCCAGCCTTGCGCGTGGGCTATGTGGTATTACCCGCGCCGTTAGTAGATACCTTCGTGTCTCTTCGCTACCGAACCGATTTCCGGAATTCATCCTTTGACCAGGCGGTGCTCTGCGACTTCATCGTTGATGGGCATTTGGCGCGTCATCTGCGGAGGATGCGGAATCTGTATGCGGAGCGCCTCGGAACACTTATGGAAGGAGCCACGCAACATCTGGGTGGGTTGCTTGAGATCTCTAACGTCAGGGCAGGCCTCTACACGATCGGTTACCTCAAGAATGGAATGACTTCACAACAGGCGGAAAAGCTGGCAGCAGTCCAGAGTGTTGAGGTTCTCGCCGTCGATCGATGCACCTTGAGACGGCCTGATCCGAATGCGTTGCTCCTCGGCTTTGGCGGATTCGACGAGCTTACGATACGGCAAGGACTAATTCGACTCGCAAAGGCATTGAGCTAGCCGGACTCGGAACATGAGACCAGTTCAAACAACGAATGCCAAATCGCCGAGTCACTCACTGAGCTGTGATTGGCAAGTGGAAATTGGATTTCGCCACGGAATGTTTCGCTGACATTAGTAATTCGCCATCTTTCATGATCTCGCTATCCTCTCCCTGGAAAGGAAATACCCCACGTCGACACCCCTAAAGAGAAAGAAAAATCTAGACAAGCGAGAGAGAATCTCAGCGGGTCGTTCCCTCCCGCGACGCCCTCCAAATAATCGGGCACGCTGCCCTGTGCAAAGCGGAAAACAAGTCTTGCTGATGGGTAAGTGTACCGGGACGTGCGATATGTTGTGGACCTGAGATCCGTTACAAACTCTTGCGGCGGCGATGATTCGAGTTGAAGTGTATGAGAAGAGCAGCATGATGATTTCGGCAACTAGGAAGGTGCCTGAGTTGTTGGAAGCGCGATTGTGGTTAAGTGTCATCTGCCGAACGTGCCCAACCGCGTCGCCTAGTAAGCAACCAGACTACGTTTGCAATTGCTGTCGCCAACCAGAAGTTGAGCGACTCACGATGGAATATCGTGATCTCGGAATTGCGGCGGATGGGAATTACCCGCCAGTACTCGGCGCCTGAGGTGACGTGGCCATGTGTTTACTGAGAACGTCCACCAGACCTTGGTTTGGCACGCACTGCTTTGCCGAAAAGGAAGATAGGATATGATCCAACTCATTCTCGGACAGGCCTTTGAAGAGGCTGGCGTAGAGGGGCTGCATCAGGGTTCCCGTGTAGAAGCACAACAGGGTCTGACTCATGCACCGTACATTGAGTCGCGCATCTAACTGCGGATCACCAACCACTTGACGGATCTGGTCAGCAAGCCGAGCCGTTGCGTCCTTTACCGGCGTTGGTGGTAGCCACTTCATCCAATCGTCGGTGCCAAGAGCAACCTTCTTACGAAGAAGGTCGCTGATGCGCTCCATGTAAGGAGATGCAGGGTTGAGTGTCAGCATGCCCATCACGCCAACATCTTTGTAATTCCACGTTGTCCAGTGCGTCTCGTGACTTTCAAAGATGCCAATCTGATCATCTAACGCGCGAAGCCGATCACCACTCTCATTGGCAGGCCCGTTAAAGACAGACCCAAACTCGCCAACCCACAGCGGAACGTTATGCTGCTGGGTGAACTTCGTTCCCTCGGCATCGAGGAAGTTGCGCTCCTGTTTTGCCAGATCCCAGTCCTGAGCACTGCCCGCCGCAGCCGATCGCGGATGGATGGTGCCAGGGTATCGGCCAGGTCCAAACCCAGGCACAGTGTAGTTATGTGAACTATAGGCGAGGTTATCGTCGAAGGGTTTCTCTAGCCCCGAGAAGTCCTTTGCGTAGTCATCACCTTCAAGGAAGATAATGTGTCTGGAATCGATCTTGCGAATCTCTGTAACCAGGCGCCGGTAGACGGCATTCATGCGGTCAAAATTGGGCCGGTAATTGGAACCCACGTTCCACGGATAGTCGCCTAGGGCGTTGTTCGCACAAGGCTCGTTCAGCACATCGTAGCCGGCGATCACAGCCCTGTTCTTGTAGCGCCGCGCAAACTCCTGCCAAAGGGCAACGAAGCGATCCTGATAGAACGCAACCTCCCAGAAAAGGCTAATGCGCGATGCGTTGTCAGAATGCCAGTGGACATTTTGCCACCCCTGCGCCGAATGAAGGTCCAGAATGACGTAAAGACCATGTCTTTCGCAATGGCTTAACACTTTATCGAGACGGGCAAAACCCGCCTCTATGTATTTGAAAGGAGCGGCATCGTCCTCGAAGTGTCGATAATTGAGAGGTATCCTGACGACGCTGGCGCCGGCCTTCCTGAGAAAGATCACATCGTCTTCATTGAAGAAGTAGTCCAGCATGCGCTCGAAGAAGAACTGTGCTCTGGCCGGACCAAGCACCTCCGCCATCTGCGCTCGGAGAGTATGCTCCGCGCCAGGGTGCCCATTAATGAAATCCTCCATGTTCATCCAGCCGCCCGGACAGGTTCCCCTCAGGCGAACCTGTTTGCCTTTCGCATTGACTATGTGACGGCCGCTGACATGAAGGAACTCCATCGTGTCGTCCCCCTCATGACTGTCCGCTGCTTGTGGAGCTGCATCTTGTTCGCCTTCGGCTGCCGCTCCCTTTCCAGTGAGCGCTGCCGCACCGGTAAACGCGGCCAGCCTGAGAAATTCACGCCGTGGCTTCAGATTGCTTGCTTTCCTTGTCATAAAACCTCTTCCGGGAATTCGGTTTGGCGATTAGCGATGTTGCCGAATGGATTATGCCAATATGATCTTGCGAGCTTCTCCATCGGGATCATCCGCCATACGGCATTGGTTATCCCAGATCATTGTCCCGTTGGTCTCAGAGTTGGTAGGAGCCCATCTCAGGCCCGGTATGCTGGGGTTTCCAGTTGCCGCAAACGCTGCCCATGACGCAGCCATCTTTTTCCCCAATGCCTGCGCCTCGGGTGTGTTGCCCGTACCTTGCTCACAACGCCTGGTGTTATCAAAACAAAATTGGAGATCGGCAGTGTGCCAGGCACCAGGGATGCCATCGAGTATCGGCGTCTGCCATGTGAAGTAGTATGCATACGCGGGCGCGGCCTTGAGCTCGTGCTTCAGCCTCGCCATCTTCACCACGTTGTTGCGCATGACGAGACTGTTCAATCCGGGGCTGCCGCTGCACATGTACGACAATGTTCGAATTTTCTTGTGCGGATAACCCTTTTTCAAGCGCGGTAACAATTGCGGTAGCTTTCTCGTCGCCGTAAGCCTTGGCCAGGCTGGTATGCCACTCCTCTTCTGTAGGGATTGGAAGACATTCTGTTGCCTTCTTCGCTGACGGAGCCGATCAGCATCGGCACATTCTTGGATATTTCAGGAGCAGCATCGAAGAATGAGCGCATGGTGATCACCTTCCCGTCGACGCACGGTGACCATCCGACACGAGGCTTGCCTGGCGTTCCTGGCCCCATCATGGGTGGCCCGGGCGGGTTGATCTTCGCGACGGCCGCGTTGCCGGCCGCAGCCAGCCTGCTCCATTCCATCTTCTGCAGCGACTCGATGTCGTTCGGCGCGAGGCCGAGATCCTTCATCACAAGGCGGGCAACTTCCGTTTGCTGCTCTCTGGTGGGTATGTTGCCGCCGCCGCCCGATTGCGCCGCGGCGCGATGAAGGAGTCCTCCAGCAGAAGGCATGCCCATCAGCGTAGTCACCTTTGATCCACCGCCGGATTGGCCGTAAATCATCACTCGATCCGGGTCGCCGCCGAAGTTCTCGATGTTGTCGTGAACCCAGCGAAGTGCCGCCACCAGATCTGTCATGCCAACGTTCGCGGAATCCTCATAGGCAGAGCCGCCAATTTCCGAGACGTCCAAGAAGCCAAGGATGTTGAGGCGATGATTGACAGAGACCTGCACCACGTTGTGGTGCCGCGCCATTTGCGCGCCCTCATGCGAAGGCAGTTCATAGGATGATCCGAAGCTGTACCCTCCGCCGTGGATATAAAACATCACGGGGAGTTTGCCCGTCAGGCTGGGAGTCCAGATGTTGAGTTTGAGCATGTCCTCGCTTTGCCACCCGTCATCCCAATCAAAAAGAAAGGTCTGCTCTATGCTTGTCCATGGATGCAGGCTCTGCGGGCAGTTCGCACCGTAGGCCAGCGCCGGATATTCGTCTGTCCATGGCGTCGGCGGTTTTGCGGGAAGCCAGCGGTTTTCGCTGGCCGTTGTCTGGCCGTAGGGGACTCCTTTGAACGTGAAGACGCCCCCATCAACAAACCCTCGCACCTTACCGTACTGTGTTTTCGCAATCGCTGAATGCGGCGTCGAGACATTGCCCGGTTCCTGATGTGCTGCGGTCTTAATGCTGTCGGAGGCGAACGCAGACTTACCAGCAGCAATGCCCACCCCTGCAGTGGCCGAAAGCAGTAGTGCCTCACGGCGCGTGAGAATATTTCCGATTTGAAGATTCAGACATGAATGCCTCTCCTTTACACGGGCTGCCCGAGAACCAGGCAGACCGTCTCATCTTTAATCGTTGGCCCCTGTCTTACCTGTCAGAAGATCTCCCGTAGGCAACCGATGCTATTCAGGCAATGCATACTGGCCCTCGATGTGGAAATGACCACTGACGCCGGGCGCGCCGGTATCGGGTTGCCCTCCCCCTATGCTGATGGCATAATCTCCTTCCGCAATGATTGGATCGCCGTTTTCCGTCACCATGCCAAGATCGCGCGGCTTCAGATCAAAATGCACCTGCTGGCTAGCACCCGGTTGGAGTTGGATGCGCTGGAATCCCCGGAGAGCAACGCGAGGGGCTCCCTTCACCTGAGGGAACTTGAGATAAAGCTGCACAACCTCATCTCCAGTAGTCTTGCCAGTATTGGTAACCGTCACATCAGCGCCAAAGGACTGTCCGGCAGCAACAGCAGAAGTCGGGATGCTCAGGCCGCTATAGCCGAAATTCGTGTAGCTCAGCCCATAACCGAACGGATAGAGTGGCTTGCCATTGAAATAACGGTAGGTCCGATTGGCCATCCCGTAGTCTTCAAAGTTCGGGAGCTGGTCGACGCCTGTGTAGAAGGTGACCGGAAGTCGGCCTGCGGGGTTGTTCTTTCCACTCAGGGTCTGTGCAACCGCGGCGCCTCCCTCTTCGCCGGGGTACCACGCTTCGACGATGGCATTGGCATGCTGGTTGATCCAGTTGACTGCCAGAGCACTTCCATTCATGAGAACTACCGCGAACGGCTTGCCCGTGGCCGCGACAGCTTCCACGAGGTCCTCTTCGGGCTGAGGCAGGTCTATGCTGGTGCGGTCTCCGCCGAGGAAGCCGGGTTCGCTCACCGGCATCTCTTCACCCTCAAGTCGGCTGGTAATACCAACAACCGCGATGACAGCGTCGGCATTTTTCGCGGCTGCGATTGCGTCAGGAGAGACCGTGTTAATGACCTTCGCCCAGATCAGTTCGGCATGTGCCTTCCCATTCTGTGTGAAGTATGTGATCTCGATAGCGACTTTGCGCCCTTTTTCCATGTGAACGCGACCAACCACCGGCACAATTTCACCGCCGCCGAATTCCATTGCTACCTGCTTGCCGTCCACTGTCACCCTCGAGAAACCCTGCGAGCGAACGCCGAGCATAAAATCCCCAGACTCGGGGGGTGTTACGAAGCCGGACCATTTCACGCCAAAGGTTTTCTTACCGGCTATCTCTTTAGGAAGATTGTCGTCCTTAAGTTGTACGTTGGACTCAGTGCGGCTCACCAAAGGTGTGCTCTTCTCGTCTGGCCTCAAACGTCTCTCGTTGTACTCGGCTTTCAGACCAGCTTGTCCGTCCGGTGTAGTTAGAAGAGCGTTTGGCACCGGGGTACCGTCGGCACGGAGGAACTGTGTTCCAGGAACAAAGGTGATTGCGGCTTTGGGAAATTCAGCATGCAGACCATCGAGTATGGAGACAATATGAGTCGGGTGACCGGCATAATTTCCGATGAGCGGCCGGGTTTGATCGGCAAGAGGACCTACTACAGCGATCCGGCGGATCTCCGGCTTGAGTGGAAGCAGACCGTCGTTCTTTAGCAGCACCATAGACTCATTCGCCAGCTTACGGGCTTGAATACGGTGCGTGGCGCTGTCCAGCTCCTTCTCATCGATTGCGGCGTAGGGAACCATTTCGGGAGGATCGAACATCCCGAGCTTGATACGTGCTGTGAAGAGGCGAATCAATGCCGTGTCGAGAACGCTCTCCGGCAAGTACCCCTGCTGAACAGCGTCAATATAAGCTTTCTCGACGGGTTCCCCAAAACGCGATGTGAAAGTGACGCACTCGTTATCCATGCCGCGGAGTACAGATATTGCAGCGCCTTGGGCCTGGGTTGGGCGATAGCGATGATTCGCTGCGACATCACGAACGGCGTCGCAGTCCGAAACGACGTATCCTTGAAAGCCCCATTTCCCCCGCAGTTGATCCTGGAGCAAGTACTGACTGGCGCATGCGGGTTCACCGTTGATTGCGTTGTAAGCACACATCACGGAGCCCGCTTTGCCTTCCACGACGGCAGCTCGGAAAGCGGGCTCGTAGGTATCAACTTCGTCATGCTTGCTCACGTCCACATCCGCGAAATGACGGGTGGGCTCCGGACCACTGTGCACTGCAAAGTGCTTGGGAGTAGCGATGGCAAGGTAATATTTCGGGTTATCGCCCTGTAGACCTGTTACATAGGCAACACCCATTTGGGCTGTAAGGAAAGGGTCTTCGCCGTAGGTCTCCTGCCCGCGGCCCCACCGCGGGTCGCGGAATATGTTCAGATTGGGAGACCAAAAATCGAGCCCACCCATAATGCCGGTATGGCCTTCCCGCGCATTCTGCACATGTTTGATGCGACCCTCGATGCCGATCTGAGCAGCCATTGTGTGAATCGCCGGGGCGTCGAATGTAGCGGCCAGGCCGACTGGCTCGGGATACTCGGTTACGCCCTCATTGATTACTCCGTGGAGAGCCTCGCTCCACCACTGATAAGCCGGGATTTTGAGCCGCGGCACTGCAGCGGAGTTGTTCTGCATCTCTGATGCCTTCTCTGCAAGAGTCATGCGGTGCACCAGATCTGTAGCACGCTGCTCTGGTGAAAGCTGAGGATTCATGTAAGGCATATTCCCGGAATCCTGGGCAATTGCAAGTCGCGGAATCGCACTACTCAAAAGCAATACCGCGCATGTCAGACCGCGAACCAGGATTAGCGTTACGAGGCTTTTCATTAGCTTCTCCAGAGTGGATTGGGTCAGATCAAGCACCTAGTTGCAATTTCCCGTAAAGCAGAGATTCTTGGCGAAAAATGGCAAAACATGGTTTTGAAACCTATCGGCAACTGCACTCGTGTGGGTTCCGGAGTAGATCTCAAACTGGTTCGCAACTCCGTAGTTATCCAAGAGCGTATGCAGCTTGATGGCATCGACGCGCAAACCATCCTGGTCGCCCACGTCCATAGAAATGGCGCGATACTGCTTGAGGTTTCCTATGTATTGATCCACGAAGGCAAGCGGCGCATTCGCGGCGAACTTCGCGACGACTTCAGGCTGCGGAACACCGTCTTTTGTTGGCAGGTCGAAATATAAAGGGGGATTCTTTGGGTCAGGCGCCCATGCCGCAGCGGTAGCATACGGAGCCGAACCGAATCCGGGTGATAATGCGGCCAAATCGGCTGGGGATTTCGCCCCATTCACCTTTTTCTCGGATGCGAGAGCACGTTCTCTAATCTGTTCGCTCGAACCCGGCCCGCCACCGGCCATGGGAGATAAGCAGCAGGGACTCATAATGTAAAGAGCACCGAAGACATCGGGATGCTTCATCCCGATCCTTGCCGCGCCGTAACCACCCATAGAGTGGCCGACCAAGCCACGACTCTTCCGATCGGTGATAGTTCGATAGTGCGCATCGATATAGGCGACGACATCGCGATAGATAAATTTTTCGAAGTCGCCGGTGGTTTGAGAGCTCGAATACATGGAACCGTTGTAGATGGTTTTCGAGTCAGGCAGGACGACGATCATCTCCTGTGAACCTAGTACGAATGCTCCTTCAATGGTTTGCGGGACATGGATCTCGTGCGCCCATTGCTCGGCTCCGATGGAATAGCCGTGGAGGGCGTAGACCACTGGATAACGGCGCTTCATCTCTCGTTGATAGCTCGGCGGAAGAAAGACGATTACATCGCGATCGACAGCATCGCCTTCGAGATTGCCTTCAAGCGCTGTGCCATGGATTTTGATTCGCTCTATTGGGACGGGCTTTGCGCCAGAAACGGCCTCAGGAACGATAGTCTGAACCTGAGCCAAAGCTGGCCACCCCAACGTGAGAACCGTCGTGATTGCGCATGTGCAGAGTAGCCTTGTAGGTATCATTTGGTCGTTGCTCAGTTGCATTGTTGAATGGCATATGAGGAGATGCTCACGCTGAACCGGCTAGTCGTCATGGTGCCTGGAAGAGCGCCCAGTGATTGTTCTTCAACCTGAACTTCAGAGCTCAACCGGCGGGGGCTGCGAGAAGTGCGCACGAACCGTCGACTGTCAGAGATGAATCGGGCGCCATGGCACAGAAGCCAGGACGCCCAATGTTAGTGCCCGAATCAGAACTGGAACTTGGCCCCGAGCTGGAGCACGCGAGGATCGTAGGCAGAGGTCACCTGGCCGAAGGTCGCGTTGTTTGTACCCGCATCGATACCCTGGAATTGCGTGTGGTTGAAGGTGTTGAAGCTTTCAGCACGGATTTGCAGTCTCAGGTTCTCTGTAAATGCAAACGTTTTGAAGGCTGCCAGATTGAAGTTAAAGAGTCCTGGAAGGATGATCGTATCCTTACGGGAGTTGCCAAAGCCATTATTCGGCCCTCCTGCCCAAGGGGCGACTGGAGCAGCAAAGGCGCTCTTGTCGAACCACGCGAGGCGAGTCTTTGGATACGAGATTTTGCCCACGACGTTCGGACGATTGGTTGTGCCGCCACCCAGGCCCAGAACGTCGGGGCCGTTATAGGTGAGGGATTGTGGATTGCCCGATTGCACTACAGTCACACCCGAGACTTCCCAACCTCCCAAAAGGACTCGTGCGGCAGTATTGCTGCTCTTCGAAAAGAATGGGAGCTTATAGAAGTAGTTCGCGTTGAAGACCTGACGCCGGTCGAAGCCTCCTGACGCACGGTCGTACGATATATCGAAGGGATTTGCGACTCCATTAAGATCGTTCGTCGCCGTATCGATCTCGTGAGAGTAGGTGTACGCCAGTTGGAACGTGAGCCCGTGTTTGTCCTCCATTCGCATCCCGATCTGGAGAGAGTGATAGCTGAAGTTAGTTCTGTTCTCCTCCTGGTTGATCGAGCTAAAGCCGGGGAACTGACGATAGAGGTTTGCATTTACGGTGCCGTTGGCGACTCCCTGCCGGTGCGTAAGGTCGGCCAAGGGCAAGGTATTGATTTGCCGCGTATTGTTCTGGCTCCAGCCTACCGAGCCAACATATTGCATTACGCCGATGACCGACGGGGCAATCTGTCGTTGAACTCCAAGGCTGAACTGCGCGGTTCCTGGAGGCGGATAGCGATAGGAGATGTTGGTCAGTGTGGACGGAAAAGCTTGCGTTGTCGTCAGGCCTGTTAAAGCGCTGGTGTTGGGGTTAGAGAAGTAAACGTTAGTAGCGGAAGGTTGATAGGCGAACGGTGGATTCTGCGCTGCGTTGTAAACGTCATTTCCCTGAACACGTTCAAAGAACATACCGAAGCCGCCCCTGACGACTGTAGATTGCCTGCCTGGGAGACTGTAGGCAAAGCCTACTCTCGGCTGCCACGTGTGGTATTGGTTCTGAACGACTCCACGCGGGAAGCCATTGACGCCGGCCGCGCTAATGCCATTGAGGTAGAACGGCTTGCCATTAAACTGCGTGAGCGACGCTGGGTTGAGCGTGCCGTCCGCGTTCAGAGGAAAGGCGAGCGATCTGTTGTAGTTGTCTGAAACGAAGTTGGAAAACCGGTCGTATCGCTCATAGGTGTGCGGCAAGCCATCGAAGCGAAGGCCGAGATTGAGAGTTAGATTGGGGATTATGCGCCAGTTGTCGAGGACGTAGAAGCCATAGTTGTTCTGGACCCAATGTTTGCCTGCGAGAAGCTCGAGTTGCGTGAAGGTGGCCGTATCGCCGAGAAGGAAATTGATATATGAATCTCGGGCGAACGAGCTGTTGTTGAAGACCGCGGTGCCCTGGGTATTGGCCTGCAGTTCCTGGTTCTTGGGAGCGTGCAGCCAGCTAAAGCCAAATTTGAGTTGGTGGACGCCTTTGTTCCATGACAGATCGTCTCGCGTCTCGTAGCCCATGAAGGAGTTCTTCCACGGGAAGTAGCTTGAACTCCATGTCGTACCGTACGGAGCTCCCAATTGGATCTCCGGCATGCGGGCGCCGCGGTTGTTGGCGAGGGGGAAGAATGTAGTGGCGGTCCATCCTGTCGGCTGCGCCGCAACACCTACCGGGTCGAGATGGATTGTATTGCCGCTGTAAAGGAAAGCGGTTTCGTTGAGCAGGTTTGGTGAGAGCGTCTGCGTGAGCTTGATGGTCGAGGACCACGACGGGTTCTTCATGGCCGTGCCGACCGTCGGATAAGAGCTGTTGCCCCACAAAGGCGGGTAGTATACCTGGTCGACTGCATCATGGAGATAGTGGCCCATCAACTGTAGCTTCGTGTTGATGGCATGGTCGATGCGAACCACGTCTTCGCGGACATTCGTAGGCTGAGGGATGGAAGAGATGTACTGACTCGTACCAAAGTTCGGCTTCGGGAAGGTTCCCGCATTCATCTCGAGGACAGCATTTGGGTCGATCAGCTGCCTGGGGATAATGTTGTTTGGGAACGGTTGCCCTGGAGTTAAGTTACGCAAACTATAAATGGCCAGTTTGGCTGGGTCAGTAGTAGCCGGAACGATTGGAGCTGTGCCGTTGGAGGGGACTGTGTATTGCAGATCTTGTCCGGCTACGGGGAAATTATTGGCGGCAATCGTAACACGGGTTACAGGCTGAGTTCCCTGAACAAGTTTTCTCCACTCTTCGTTGACGAAGAAGAAGGTTCGGTTACGCGAGTTGTTGTATAAGTGCGGGATGAAAAGCGGGCCGCCAATATTTCCGCCGAAGTTATTAAGGCGAAATTTCGAGCGCGCCCGGCCAGCGAGGTTATTGAAGTAATTGTTGGCGTTGTAGGCTTCATTCCGGTTGAATTCCCATACTGAACCGTGAAAATTGTGAGCGCCGGACTTGAGGACCATGAGAATGGTTCCGCCAGAGCCAATGCCGTAGTCGGCTTGATAGTTGCTGCTAAGGACCTGGAACTGCGCTAACGCGTCGACCGAGGGAAGGGAACTGAAACATCCACCGCAACCGCGATCGTTCAACTCACCTCCATCGAGCAGATAGATATTGTGAGTTGATCGGGTTCCACTGAAGCTGAGTCCGTTTGCGGCGGTAAGAGCATTTACGCCGCCGAACGCCGGCAAGGTGTTGGTTACGCCCATCCCCAACGCCGCAAGCGAAACCACATTGCGACCGTTGGTGGCTAGCTGCGTCACCTGGTCACCGGTGATCAGGTTGCTCACCTCGCTCGTCTCGGATTGCAGCTGTAAGGCGTCAGCTTCGACGGTTACTGTTTGCGTCTCGCTGCCAACGGTGAGTTTGAAGTCCTGCCTGAGAGTCGTGGCAGTATTTACCACGAGGTCGGTCTTCGTAGATTTTTGAAACCCCTTGATCGTGGCATCGAGATTGAACCTTCCCACAGCCACGTTAACGAAGGTATAGAGTCCCGAGCTGTCCGTCGTTGTCTTGCGGACCTGGCCAGTCGCGGTATTCGAGAGAGTTATCTCGACATTTTGTACAACAGCGTCCGTGGAATCTGTAACAGTTCCAATGATCGTGGCGTTCTCCTGGGCTCGTAGTCCATGAGCCGAAAGAAGGAGCACGCCCAGAAGTAACTTGAAAGCCAAACAAGAACGACGCATGAGTGCCTCCGAATGTTCAACAAAGGTGCGCGACCAATCGAAATATGCTTTTTCGAACAATCGCAAGAATGCTTTGTGCAACTTGGAGCCAAAACCTGCCCCAAAAGGCAAAGGTGTTATTTATTTTGTCTAACGAAATAAATCCGAGAGCATAGTAGTTTTCTGTCGGAAAAATTGTCAAGTTCTAAATTTGAATCAACAGGGGCTCGCGAGACGAACTGAAAATCCATTCGGCCAGGTTGTCGGTCTCTCGCCTGCATCTGTATTAGGTTGGAAAACTTGCGCTAGCATACGCTCAGGATCCGGCCTTCGGGATAACGCCCTTCTCCTAAATACGATTGTTGGCCCAACACAAGCGGGAATCATCCAAAATAAAAATCCCAAATTCGCGCGGACTCGCAGAGTGCCTCTAATACTGGGGCGACTTCGATTCCTTAGTGATCGCGTCCGCAGCGTTTCCCGCCACCACCCAGCTTGCCGACCCCGCCACGACGGCTTCATCCTCGAACCAGAGGAATCCGAAGTCGTCGATGCACTCCGGAAAATCCGGCTTGATGATGATGTATCCCGGAATCACTGCGCCTGGAATGTAAGCGTTGTCGGCGCGGTTGTTGCTGTAAGTCTTCGTCTTCGAGACCGTACCCACGCCAGCTACATAGGAAGTGCTGGATACCGGGTGCGCGCCGAGAATGTAATTGACTGCGCGAAGTGTATATTCGGGGCTCACAAGATCCGGAAACGCCCTGTGCAGGAAGTACATCCGGATGGCCATGTCCACCACGGCGCCCGATCCGCCCCAGGTGCCCAGGCTCGGGGGCACGCCGAACGGGGTGGCGTCCAACTGCTTGTCCAGACCCGCCATGTATGTCTTCACCGCTTCCCGCATTTGATCTTTCGCGCTCGCGTCCAGATAAGGCAATGCTCGGACTGCCGTCCAACCACGGAAGCCCATCTGCTGCGGGGTGATCATCTGAGGGAACAACTCCTTCAGGCGGGACTTGTATGGCTCGGCGCCGTTCGTGGCAATGGTCAATTCCAGAGCCGCAGCCCAGTCCGGTGGGACGCCAGAGCCACCACGGCCCAAGCCAACCGGCGGAGCCGTTTGTGTGGTGGCCGTACCAGCACCTGTCGGAGCTCCCGAGCTGCCGCCTTGAGTACCAGACACCACACCCTGAGACGCAGCCAGCACGCCACCTCCGGGAGCACCTGCCGGGGCCGCTCCGACTAAACCGCCGCCCGCCGGATTCTGCGTTGGGTGAGCCTTCTCGTCGTTCCATGCCTTGATCGCGGTCTCGAGGCAGTCTTTCGCTAGTGTGTCGTCCCAGCCTTTCAGCACATCGGCCGCTGCAGCCAGCGCTGCGATGGCGTTCCACTGGAAAAACGGGTTTGTAGTGGAGAAGATCCAACGGTCGTCCGGCTTGCCGGAGTAATTACCCTTTACTTCGTTCGGACCGAGCTTGGGGTTATAGATGCGGCCGTCGGTCGTCGCCGCTCCGTCGCCCAGGTGCGTGTACTGGCGCAGATCAGGTTCGTGGGTGCCGCGAATCGCGTGGCCAATACTGTGGAACTGCGCCAGGATGAGCAGTACGCCGTGCTTGACTTGCTGCACTGTATCTGGCACGCCATCGGGACGGTGCATCTCAACCTCACGCGCGACTTCATCCACCATAAGCTCGTCGTACTTGAGATGGAATTCGCGATACGCCAGAGCCAGGTTCTGAATCACGCTTAGTTGCGCAGGCTCCTCGAGATCGAAGTCGCCGGCATCATACCAACCTCCCACGTTCATCCCAGGAATGTGATCGCCGCCTTTGTACTTCCCGTCCGTTGCCGTAGCCTGATTCCAGCCGTCGAATTGCTCCCCGACCACGGGCGCAAGACGGCCATCATCCAGGTGCGAAGCGCCGTGCCACATGCGGTACGCTTCGCGAACGGAAACGTGATCCATCTGCGCCGCAATGTGATGGTCCAGGCTGTCCTGCCAGATGTTGGCGTAAGCGTCCGTGGAGATGGGGAAGGGCACCGTACGCTGGTCTGCGTACTCGATTACATAAAGACCGGGGTCCTTGACCGGGCTGAAGTCGAATTTCGAATAGACGTAGCGCAACCAGGGCGTGGAAGGCGTGATCGGGCCTTCGAACGCCTGCTTGTAAGATCCGTCCTCCATCAGGCGCAGCATTTTGGCCGTCTTCGGGCCGTTGTACTTCGGGTCGAGTTCGAGGACCGCCACCTTGGAGAAACCCGGCGCATAACCGACCTGGCTGTGCGCGATCATCGGCGGCCGCGTCCAATTCGGAATCACGTCGGGTCTGATGTGCCACACAATGGCGCCGGTGGTCTTTCCGGAAGGGATCAGCGAACGCAACACGAACCAGCCGTTCTGCGCGCGGTTGCGTCCATCGAACAGCATGAGATCGGCCGTATCCGATCTAACGTTGATCCGCGCCAGCGCGTCGTCGACCCCCAGGGTGATGCTCTTGCCCTCGGCGAACGGCAGCGGCTGAGTGTATCCCTTGGCCTTCTCCCAGTCCTCCAGGTAGTACGCCTTCTTCGGTTCATCAGGCAGCGGCAACACCTTGACCATCGGATCGTTAGGAGTTCGCGGGAAGATGCCAGCTTTGGTTCCGTCCACCAGATAAGTCTTGCCCATGTAGATCGAGGGCAGGAACTCCAAGTTGAAGCCCGCTCGCCCGACCAGTTTCTGCGGTAACGGCTTTTCGAGATTGATGCTGACCTTCACGCCGCCCGGTTCCGTTGCGACTTCCAGCGTGTAGCTGACATCGAAAGTCGGGAAAGCGAGGTCGGCGGTGAGCCGGTTGTTCGCCTTATCGGCCTGGCGCCCTCTTAGGGTTGCCACGAGGTCCCACTGTTCGGGCGTTGGCATCAGGCGCACATCGCCGTTAGTGGCGATACGCTGGCCGTGGAGAATCATCTCCATGGCCGTGTTTTTTTGGTCTACGAAAACGGGATGGTACGTGCTGTCGTAGAGAAATACGCTGAAGCCTTGGGTATCGAGATAATTCTTGTCGGTCACCCTCATGTAAAAATCGGAGCCGGACAGGCTCGGGCCAGAGGTCAGGGCCAAGAGAACACACACACTGATTCGGGTGAGCATAGATTGGGTCGGGACGGCTCCTTTCGCTCAACGTAACACGAGAGGCACACCATCTGGGCGCCGTTTTGTTCCCATGGGATCTACGACAGAAAGCATCCACATGTCGCACGCGGATCTTCCTGGACGTCACTCGAGGCGTGGGTTCCGACACTCGGCCTCTTTCACGCGATGACGTCCATGCTCGACAGGTGATGTGTTTGTTTGAGTAAAACCGGTCCGGACGAAGTTGCCAAAGGTGTTTCGATTGCCCGTGACGTAAGCGCATAACAGCTTGTTTTGGATCCCTCAAAGTGAGGGGATGTTTGTCAAATCGATTTGAACCAGATGAACGAGCTCATTGCCAAGTGGTATACGTATCCCGGCAGAAAATTCAGATAAACCGGGCGGCAAGGCGGAGAGATTCAGTTTCTTCAGAGCCCATACGCTTATAACCAGCAGATCAGGATTAGGAATGAAAACGAGAATCGATTTTGTGCTCAAGCTCGCGCTCGTACTTACGGTTGTTGGCACCACCTTGACGATGGCGCAACAGTCTCGCGCGGGTGGTCCCGTTCCTCCACACAGGCCGCAAGGCTCGTGCGACATCTACGCGACTGCCGGTGACCCATGTGTCGCGGCACATAGCACGACCCGTGCGTTATATGCCGACTATAGCGGTCCTCTCTACCAGGTTTTGCGCCAATCAGACGGCAAGACCTTGGACATTGGCGTTGTCCAGTCTTCTGCCACGCCAGTTCCGGATCCCGGCGGATATGCGGACGCAGCCGCACAGGATAAGTTCTGCGCCGGCACCTATTGCTGGATCAGCATTATCTACGACCAATCTCCCAAACACAACGACTTGGTTCAGGCTCCCCGTGGCGGATTCAGTGGTCCGGCGTTGGGAGGTTTCAACACCCTTCCGATTGCGGACATGGCCCCGATCACGATTATGGGGCACAAGGTCTACGGCGTGTTCATCGAACCGGGCATGGGGCTCCGCCAGAACGATGTGAAAGGCACAGCGGTCGACGACCAGGCGGAGGGGCAATACTGGGTCGTCAGCGGAAAGCATTTCAACGCCGGTTGCTGTTTTGACTACGGCAATGCTGAGATTGACAGTCGGGACGATGATAACGGCACCATGGAGACCCTCTACTTCGGTAACGCCACGCCCTGGTACAGCGGGGCCGGTAATGGGCCGTGGATTATGACGGATCAGGAAAATAATCTTGTCGGGTGCGTCAACGATGACGGTACCAAAGGCTGCCCCAATTTATCCAGCATCCCCTGGCGTTTTGTAACCGCAATCGGTAAAGGAGAACCACACCATTGGACATCCATGGGTGGTGACTCTCAAAACGGCGCGTTGTCGGTCATGTTTGATGGACACCGTGTGAACCCAACCTATGACCCAATGCGCAAGCAGGGAGCGATTCTGTTAGGCAACGGTGGTGACAATAGTGTTGGGTCGCAAGGAACGTTCTATGAAGGAGCGATGACCGCAGCTGGTACGTTCCCATCGAACGCTACCGATCAGCTCGTGCAAGCGAATATTGTGGCTGCGAGATACGACGTAACTCCAGTTAGTTTGGCTCCGGCTGCGACAGCAAGAACTCATGCAGGCGCGCAGACCTTCACTCCAGGATCTTCGCGAGACTTCACAGTGACATTCACGAATACAACAGGGGCTTCTGCAACGGACGTGTCGTTGACCATTGTCGTGCCCAACAAAGAATGGACCGCGGTCGTTTCTGGCACTACCGAGCCGTCCAAGATCTTCGCTCAGGTAGCTACGGGCGCGAGCGTAAGCGCCACTTTCAAAGTTACTTCCGCGCCAGCAGCCTTCAACGGCGATCTCGTCGGCCATGCCTCGTGGACGAATCGAGCCAGCGGCAGAAAGCAGGTTGAAACGGCGGTTAATAAGATTCGTAATGCAAGATCAATCAAAATCAACGAGTTTCGAGTTAACTCAGGCGCTCCCGCCAACCCGACAGATTCATTTATCGAGCTCTACAACGCAGGTTCTCAAAGCGTCGATCTCTCTAACTGGACGTTGACCGAGCACCCAGCCCACCAGGCGATCTTCTCGACGGTAAAGATCCCGGCTGGAACGAAGCTTGCAGCCGGCGGCTTCTACCTTCTCGGCCTCTCCAACTCGGGGCTGGCGGTTCCCGCACACGCGGGCGACAGCATCATCCATGTCAGAAACACCTATGGAATGTCAGTCGGCGACACGATCAACATCGGCACCGGCTCCAGCATGGAACCGCGCAAGATCGCAAGCCTCGGGACGGCTGCCAGCAACCACACAACCTTGTGGCAATCGCTTCCCGAAGAACTGGTGATCACAGTTCCTGCCGGCTCGACCAATGTTCCGGTTGAGGATGCATCTGGCTTTGTTGTTGGTCAGAAGATTGCGCTTGGCTATGGTTCTACTTATCCGATCGTCGCAAATACTGTATCTCAGTATGAGATCGCGACGGTGACCGCAGTCGGCAAGCCTGGTACACAAGCGTATCTGGCGATGGAAGCGCCAGCGGGAGCCACCAACATCCAGGTGACATCCCTCGCAAATATCTCCGCCGGTGACAAGATCAGGTTGGATATCGACAGCGTTGGTCATGGGATCGAAACCGTAACGGTGGCGCATGTCGGCACAGCAGCGACTCAGACCAATCTTTCAGCTCCTGCGAGCGCCGGAGCAACCCGGATCAGCGTGCGCCGAGCGGAGGGTTTCGCTGCAGGCGGCAAAATCACGGTCGGCACGCCAGCAAGCCAGCAAGTCGTTACCGTCACCGCCGTTGGCACCCCAGGATCGGATGGTACCCCCATCGACTTCACACCCGCCCTTGTCAAACCTCATGTAGTCAGTGAATGGGTGGTATCTCCGGGAACAGGCCTGGACCTGGCAACTCCCTTACGGTTTACTCACGCGGTCAACCTTCCCTTCAGCAATCGCGGAACAGGAATCAGCTTCCAGCCGGCTACTGCCTTTGCCCATTCGAGCAACGAGCCAGTCCAGGCGCTCGGGACCGGCATAACGCTCGACAGACCACTGACCAACAACCACGCGATCCACGCGCCCGTGCTCGATGCCGCAGTCAAGATAGCGGGATACCAAGGTGTGCCAACGCCCAACCAGTGGTTTGGCGGACCGGAATTAACCACGAAGTCCCCGCAATTCGGCCGTACTCTCATCGTCGAAGAAGGCAGTATCGTGCTCCGTGACCCTTCGGGTGTGGTTGCCGACAGCCTTAACTATGGAGGCCTTGTCGATCCATGGGCCGCCGAAGGGGATCAGGCTGTCTCAGGAGCTGAGATAAGCGGCTGCTATGCCGCGGCGCCTGGTTCGGTGTTCAACCCTTGGTCTACGGTTGTGGCACCTGTTGCCATCAATACGAGCGCAGGACGGTTCCCTGACGGCGCCGATACAGACAGCAACTGTACCGACTTTTTGACACAGTCCGCCGCCTCTTTGTCGGCTACATCGGCTGCAGGCGCAACGAACATCAAAGTCGCTAGTACGGAAGGCTTCCGTACCGGCCAAACAGTCCATATCGATTCTGGTGCAAATTCGGAAACCGCCGTCATCGCCGCGGTTGGAACAGCAGGCGCCACGACGCTACGCACTTCCACTGATGTTGGAGCAACTATTCTGCCTGCCGCAAACGTGACTGGCTTTAGTAAAGGCCAAACAATCACGATCGACGAAGGAGCAAATTCTGAGACGGCGATTGTTTCTTCAAGTAGAGACCGTGGCGCCACAATCACAGTCGTGAAACCCCTTGCTCGGGGTCACGCAGCTGGTGCGCAGATCTCGGGTAGCGGCATCAGCCTCACTACTTCACTAGTCCGAACTCATACCAATGGAGCGCAGGTCTCCGACAGCGTTCCAACTCCTGGAGCGCCGAACCAATATAGCGGGAGAAATCATTGAGGGACGACGAAACTTGGCGCGAGCACATCTAACTATAACGTGGCTATTCTGACGACATTATGGGCGTGACAAGCATAAATCCACTACGAAGCACGACCACTTTCACGGCGGGGCAGGAGTGCAACGAAGTTTTCCATGGACGGTGCTACTGCCTTCGCAGTTCCTGAAAAGAATTACTCACTGAGTGCATTGGTGATTTGTCACTCATTGAGGAATGAGTCCATGGCTTCCGATTTGCCTGGCCATTCGGAATAGGTGGAGCGCGTTTACCAGGACTCAATGTTTATGATTGGTCTGCACGAGCCGTAAGCCAAAGAAGGCGGGCGGAAATCAACGAGACGCAATCGCCACTGAAGTGGCATATGCGCGATAGCCGAGTTGCTGCCACGAACTTTCAGGCAGCAGCCCATGTACGACACTATTGCACCTCAATCGCGGAAACAATCGCGTCTCCTTTAATGGGTCTGAACTCAAGAATCACCATGCCATTCTTAGCATTGACTTCGAAAAGCTGTTGATAGGAAGTCAGCACACCTTCCGAGGCGGCTGCTACATCCAGATTGGCCAAAATCTTCTGACCATTCGCAAAAACGTCGAAGACGCGTTCACCGGGATGGAGAGATGGCTCCACAAACGTGAGGACTACGCGATGCGGGCCGTCTGCCTCCGGAAGACGATAGGTGAAAGAACCAGCACGGTAAGTGGCCGCCACCTCTGGACTGCTGGTTCTAGCAATGGATGGCGGAGCGGGAGTTCTGCCCCGACCTCCCGGACCGGAGATAACCTGCGCCGTTCCGCCCTCGTAGAATGTATCTGATCCAAAGCGTCTGTCTGGGCTTGCGCCGGCCACCAATGCCCCGCAATCGATATAGGTATTCTTCGCAGCTGCGTCGGAAAGATGCCACTGAACTCTATCCTCCACATCTCCCTTGGGGAAGGAGCCAGTTGCGATGATGTTGTTCGCGCCGGGGTTTAGGAAGACGCCATTCCACACACAGATGTGATCCGCGCAATCGGAAAGTATGCCTATCAGCTTTCCATTCACCTTCAGTGTAGTCTTGGGCGCGTTGCTGTACACCCGCACATCCGCAATCCGGTAGGCTCGCTCGGTGTAAAGGCTGGAGTTGATGTGCACCGTTGGCGTCGCCGTCCAATTGGCTTTGTAAAAGAAGTACGGGTCCTTCCTGTACTTATGGTCAAAGGTCACGATGCCCTTGGTGTTGATGTCTTGGGCATTGCCCTCGTTGCGGGTAGTGCTTCCGAAGTCGAAGGAGTTCCAGATGAACGTACCCCAGAGGTAGGTTTTGTTGCGTAGCGTGGACCAGTTCTGTTCGTGAATGTAGGACTCGTATTCTTCTGCCTGGGGCCGGTTGCGAGACTCGGGGCCACCCAGCGCATTGTCAGAGTGCAGCGAGATCGCGCCGCCGGCGCCATACTCAGTTACGGCAAGAGGCTGTGTCGGGCGGGTTTGGTGCAGAGTGTCAAGGTGGGGACCCAAGTCGGAAGGCTTGTCGTAGTACCAGCCGAAGTAGCGATTCGCGCCGGACAAGTCGGTGACCGAGGCTGTGATGGGCACATTCGTGTCTGGGGCGTATCGTGCCTCGCAGCAAGTCGCGAGCGTTGTGGGCCTTTCAGGGTCCAGCTCGTGCGCCAGCTGATTTAATTCTTTGAGTAAGGGCAGCGGGTCAGGAGCGATGCCGCTCTTATTCCCTACAAATTGGGGTATGGAGTTACCGAAATCAACCTCATTGCCGATGGACCACGTGACCACAGAGGGATGATTGAAGTCCTGCGCGATCAGCTCGCGCAGTTGCTGTCGGGCGTTCTCACGAAGCGCTTCTGTGGGTTGCAGGCTCTCGCCTAGTGTCCACTGGCTCACGAGGGGTATCTCGTCCCAGAGCACAAGACCGTCGCGGTCGGCGAGGTCATGAATGGGCTGGCCATGCTGGTAATGGGTGAGGCGTATGCCGGTGACCCCCATCTCACGCATCATCGCTTCATCGGCTGCGACGTCCTCCTGTTGCGAGGCCCAGCCTTTCCCTTCACGATCCTGATGGTAGCCGACGCCGTGCACAGTTACGTGTCTTCCGTTGAGAGACAGTCCACTATTCGGATCGAACCGAACCTGCCGAATGCCAAAGGGCAGAGATACACGATCCGCCACCCGGGATGCGTTGTTTGAGAGTTCCACCACCAAACGGTACAGATAGGGATCCTCCACGCCTTGCCAGAGATGTGGATGCGGCACAGCCACGTTCGCGGTGCTCTCAACCGCACTGGCTGGTCCCACAGTGACGGAATGCTCTTCCTGTGCCGCGACCTTGCCCTGCGGATCAACGAGCAGGGTGCGGAGTACAAAGTTGCCACTCTGCTCACTGTCGTTGCGCACCCTTGCGCGCACCTGCACCTGCGCTCCGGCAGACGCGATCGACGTCGTCTTCGCATAGACGCCGGAGGAGCCGTAGTCCATCAGATCGAGGTGCGTCTTGCTGGTGAAGACAAGGCTCACCGGACGATACAAACCGCCGTAAACGAAGAAGTCTCCCGTGAGCGGCAATATGTCGGCAGTCGGGCTTCCCAGCGCGGGTTTCGTGTTGTCAACCTTCACCGTAAGCGTGTTCGCCTGGCCGGGTTTGAGTGCTGCCGTGCTATCCAGCCGAAAGCGCGAGAAGCCCCCTCGGTGTGTGCCAAGCATGGTTCCGTTCAACCAGACAGTTGCGGTGCGGCTTGCGGCGTCAAACTGCAAGAAACTTTCCATGCCCGCCACGTGCGCTGGCGGCGTGAAGACTAGCTTGTACCAGCCGACGCCTTGCGTGGTTACGACATTCTGCGCGGTGTTGATGTGGGACGCGGGTGCGTCCTTGTAGTAGCCCACCCGGTTCCAGGTGTGCGGCACGCTGACGGTTGTCCATGTCGCATCCGGTGCAGCCTGGAGCTCTGTCGCGGATTCTGGACCCAGTTTGAAGCGCCATCCATCGCGGAGTGACATCTCGACGCGAGGGTCTACATCTGTGGAACGGTGCGTTCTGCTCGCTTGTGTGCCTTGTGACTGATTCTCCACGGCGAGTGGCAAAAGCGACAGCATAAGCAGGCATAAAGGGCGGGGCATAGGCAAGCTCCTGCAAGCTTTAGGTGCTTGCGTGGTTTAGGAATCGGGAAATTCTAGAGGTCACACGAGCCGCTGTCACCAAGAATATGTAGAAGTAACGTCGAGCTAGCTTGAGTCCCCGGTTGAACCTGTCCATAGGTATATCCTCAGACGCGCTCTGCTGTCGCAGAGTGCATCGAAACCGATTGTCGGATGGCCTTGGGTATCAACTTCGACGACCAGAAGTGACCACAAACTGGCAGACAGGGTGAGCTTCAGCAATGAACCCGTACCCTCCAGGCTATTGTGGCGACAGGAACGTTGCGCTCGCCCTAGATGAGTGATTCGTCCTGTTGGCGACAGTTGAGAATTGCCTCGGGATCGCCAGTGATTCACTAGTAACCAGCGTCCACTTCCATCGGATGAAGCAATGTGCGCGTGACGCTAAGCGGTCGGCAGGTTATACTCGCCGGACCTCCCCCGAGCATTGTGCTTTAAGTGAAGTTGCTGCCTGGCCTTTGGGATATCGGCAGAGGTTGGAGGTTTCATGCAATCGACGATGATGCGGTGCCCTCTGCTGGTGTCCAGCATTCTGGAGCGCGCGGGCAAGTTGTTCGGAGATTCGGATATTGTTTCGGCGAGGTCCGAAGGGACTTACTTGCGATCCACGATGCAGGGTCTGCACGAACGTTCGCGACGGCTCTCGGCTGCCTTGCAACGCGCAGGTATCAAGCCAGGGGACCGGGTCGCCACCCTCATGTGGAATCAGCCTGAGCATGTGGAGGCGTATTTCGGTGTGCCAGCCGTGGGGGCTGTACTTCATACACTGAACTTCCGGCTGCACCCGGACGATGTCGCGTATATCGTTCGGCATGCCGAGGACCGATTTCTGATTATCGATTTCCGGCTGCTGGAGGTGTTGGAGCGGATTCGCCAGAAGGTGCAGTTTGAGCGCGTGTTTGTGGTGGGCGAAGGGATTGGGGAACTGCCGGAGGGGACGGAGCCGTACGAGGGTTTCCTGGAGGGAAGCGATGGGGAACCGGTATACCCGGACCTGGCAGAAGGGGATGCAGCCGCTATGTGCTACACGTCCGGAACTACGGGGCTTCCCAAGGGTGTTGTGTACTCGCATCGGTCGATTGCGCTGCATGCGCTGGCTATTTCGTTGCCCGATCAGCTTGGCATCAGCCGGTTTGATACAGTTCTGCCGATAGTTTCGATGTTCCACGTGAACGCGTGGGGTCTGCCCTACGCAGCGGCGATGAACGGAAGCAGGCTGGCGCTTCCGGGGACGAACCTACAGGCTGCGGCGCTGTTGGACCTGATGGAGCGGGAGCAGGTGACGGTTGCGGCTTCAGTTCCGGCGGTGTTGCAGGCGAAACAGATGAGCATCCTGGGCGTTGGAAGCTTGCCGACGGTTTGCGGATCCTGGCGGGCGGTTCGGCCGCGCCAGATTCGATGTTCCGGCGGTTCGACAAACTGGGAATGCGGCTAATCCACGCGTGGGGCATGACAGAAACATCGCCCGTGGGGACGGTTTCTCGGCCAAATCCTGGTATGAGCGAGTGGTCCTCAGACGCAGTCTATGAGAAGCGGTCGAGACACGGAGTTCCCTTGCCCTTTATCGATGCGCGAGTGGTTGGCGATTCCGGTGACGCTGCATGGGACGGAGAGACGACGGCGAGTTGCAGGTGCGGGGACCGTGGATTGCCAGCGGATATTACGGAGGCGAGCAGCCGGACAAGTGGACCGTCGACGGATGGTTTCAAACAGGCGACGTGGCGACGATCGATTCTGACGGGTATCTGAAGCTCACTGACAGGCTGAAGGATCTGATCAAGTCGGGCGGAGAATGGATCAGTTCGGTCGATCTGGAGAGTGCGCTGATGGATCACGAGGCTATTCGGGGTGTTGCTGTGATCGCGGTACCCCACCCGAAGTGGCAGGAGCGGCCGCTCGCCATCGTGATAGTGAAGGATGGCTGTGTGGTTGAGGATTGCGAACTGCGCAGCTTTCTGGAGCGGCGTTTCGCGCGCTGGCAGGTTCCCGACGCGTTCGTCCGCGTGCAGGAGCTGCCCTATACTCCGACGGGGAAGCTGATGAAGAAAAACTGCGGCAAGAGTTCAGCACGTGGGAGTGGGATAAAAGCTCCGGCCACAGTTCGTAATCGCGGTTACGGCTGAGTCGTCGTCAACTCAGAAACTCCCGGCAGAAGCCCCTTCTCGGAAAGTGCATTATCACCAATGCACTCATCGAGCCGTCTCGATCTTGAGGCTTGCCTGATTCGGCCGAGGGGTTCCCGAGAAGTGTGCTTGCCGGACTAGCCGTGGTAAATGAAACTATTGCAGTTACATTTTCGGTACAGTGACGGTACACTCGTCAGCTTTTAGTGCTTGCGGCAAATTATGCTAAATTACGGTCGCTCAGCTACTTATGGCTACGCTCAATTAATCTCATATATCTTGTGTTTTCACAGACATGCAGTCTTCGCAGGAAACTCAAAATCCGCCGAGCTTCGGCTCGTGGGGGTTCGACCCCCCCTCCCGGCACCAAGATAACTACCTCATTCGGGGACTGTCCGTGCCGCTAGTTTTCTTGTGTGCCTAAAGTTGTGGGATCGAAGAGTCGAGATACTTCTTCTGGAACGGACGTAGCTCCGTGGAGTCGTGGCGGACAGGACCATACGCTCGTTCTACCAGCGGTCCGGCGTCACGCGCCCATCACACCTTGGCAACAGAGCCAGCCCTCGTCCTTGCTAGTACGATCCCCGCGCCAGCACAGCCACGTCCCAATGTGGAGGGCGGTGTAATGCAGCACGAGCACTATCGTCCGCGCACGCAGGCGCTCGTACGGGTGCGCCCGATTTCGCCAGCCGTCTGGACTGGGCAATGATCTCGGTCTCCGAGTACGGCTCGACCTCATTGGGTTTGAGCTTCCGGCTAGCACGAAAGGCATCGAGCACGTCCACGTCGAGCCCGTTCACCGAATCCAGGTCGCGTGTCGTGGGGAATTGGCGGAGCTTGGTGAGACTGTTTTTATACTTTCGGTAGGTGAAATTTTGTAGCCCCCGACTCGACGACAACAGAAAAGTTGCGCCACACCGGAATGGAGAATCCGCCTACACCGCCACTCATCCAGAAGCAACCGCAACCACCGACCGACCGGGGCATTAGCGTATGTCTGGCTGAAGGTGACATAGGCGTCGATTGTGTTGGAAGGACGCTGGGACTGCACTGTCACAGAGAGAGAAACGAAAGCAACGCGCAGGCGCAGACACGGATCAACTTATTCAACATCCCTCCTATTGAACGGTGAGGGTTACGGTGTTGCTGCTCGACAGATCCCCGCTAGTGGCGGTGATAGTGATTTTGTAGGTCTGCTGGGGTTGGTTGAAGTAACCTCCCGATCCGCAGCCTGAGATCGCTCCGACGGAAGTCAGGCCAAGCAGCAGCCACATTAGCATCCGTGGAGGCTTCGCTCGGGTGCGCCTCAAAAGCGCAAGTGGCAACAGCAGTAGCGCAAGTGCGAACGGCGTCTTCGAGATGCGGCGCAACGCTGCACTCTGTTTAGGCACGCTGACGGTGAAGGTGGAAGTTGCTCCAGCGGAGCCGGGGGTCAGGGTAGTGGGTGCGAAGGTGTAGCTTGAACCCGGCGGCAGATTCGTCGCCGTCAGTGTGACCACATTGTTGAAGGCCCCGTTCACGGGGGTAACGGTGATGCTGTAGCTTGCCGACGCTCCCGGAGGAATCAACTGCGGTCCGGTAGTCGAAGCAACGGTGAAGGTAGGCGGAGGGCCTATCGTCTGTACTGTCTGTACTACCTGAGAGAGAGCACTTGAAGTAGCGCCGTTGTAGGCCGCGTCACCGCTATACACCGCCGTGATCGAATGGGTTCCCACAGATAGCGTGGTGGTCGAGAAGCTCGCCGTGCCATTGGACACTGTCCCGGTGCCCAGCACCGTCGTTCCGTCAAGAAACTGCGCCGAGCCTGTCGCTCCCGCAGGTACCGTCGCGGTGAAGGTTACAGAACTGCCCGATATTACTGGGTTGCGCGACGATGCTACAGTCACGGTGGCCGCAGTTTTGTTCACGACCTGCGAGAGCAACGGAGAAGTCACACCGTTGTAGTTCCCATCACCGCTATACACCGCCGTGATCGAATGCGTTCCCACCGATAGCGTAGAGGTCGAGAAACTCGCCGTGCCATTGGACACTGTCCCGGTGCCGAGCGCTGTCGTTCCGTCCCTGAAGGTTACGGTTCCGGTTGCGCCCGCGGAGAGCGTCGCAGTGAACGTCACTGACGCCGCAGCCGTCGATGGATTCTGTGAGGAGGCCACCGTCACCGACGGAGTTCCCTTGCTTACGATCAGGGTACCGTTCAAAAAGGCGAGCGAGTAGTTGGCCGAACTCAGGCCGCCGGTAATCGATACCGGATAAGTTCCCACCGGCGAGGTCACCGTTGCAGTCGTCGAGTAGACCGGCACGCCGGTTACTGCCGTGGCATATGTGTCGCCGTTGACCAGCGTGCCCGTAACGGTATAGCTGAACGCCGGGTTACCCTGTCCATACTGACGACTTGCGTCCGTCACCGTAATCGTAAGCGCTGCGCCGCCGCCCGGACCAGTTCTCGGTGTCACGATTGCGGTCACCGGTGAGCTCGTACTTGCCGCATGGTTCGCGTCGCCCTGATAGGACGTCGTGATGGTCTTTGTGCCAGTACTCTGTGAAGAGGTCGTCAACGTCGCTGTCCCGCCAGATACTGTAGCGGTACCCACCACCATCGAACCGTTGGAGAAGACCACTGTTCCGGTTGCGCTAGTCGGAGCTACCGTCGCTGTCAGGGTGGCGGGATCGCCGTATTGCAAGGTCACGCTCGTGGTCTGCGCTGTCGTTGTAGTGGAGATCGTGAGCGCGGTCGTCGTGGCAGCAGTCACGATCGTCAGGGTTCCAGGAACAGTTGTTAGCGTGTAGTTCCGACTCACCAGCCCGCTTACGTTAACCGGGAAGGTTGAACCTACTGGAGAGTTCGGGGAGTCCGCTACGCTGTAGACCGGAACTCCGGTCACCGCCGTTTCGTAGGTATCTCCGTTGAGTAGAGTGCCCGAAACGATATAGGAAAACTCCGGATTCGCGGTTCCGTACTCACGGCTTTCGTTTAACACCGTTGCGATCAGCGAGGAACCCAGAGCCGGATTCTTCGCCACCGTCACCGTCGCTGGCTCGCTCATACTGCTTGCATAGGTCGCGTCACCGTTATATGTCGCCGTGATCGTATGCGTGCCCACATTCAGCGTCGTCATGCTCAGTGTCGCAACACCGGCGGTCACCGCGCCTTGGCCCAGATACACCGAGCCATCGTAGAAGCTCGCGGTGCCCGTCGCGCCTGAGGTGACCGTCGCCGTAAGAGTCACTTGATCGCCGTACTGTGACGAATTTGAAGAGGTCGCCAGCGTCGTCCGCGACGAGGCAGGCACTACCGTTAGAGTGCCGGGAACGAACGCAAGCACATAGTTCTGGCTCGTCAGTCCCGATACCGTAATTGCGAAGGTGCCCGCCGCCGTTCCGGCGGTCGTTGAGTAGGTCGGCGTGCCCGTCACTGCGGTGGCATAGGTATCACCATTGACCAGATCGCCCGCAACCGTGTGACTGAATGGCGGGTTATCCTGTGTCGTCGTCCGCGATGCATCGTTTACTGTCACGGTCAACGCAGCTCCCCCGCCAGTGCTCGTCCGTTGCGTCACCGTCAGTGTCACGGGGTTGCTCGTGCTCGCAGGAAAATTCAAGTCCCCGTTATAGGTAGCGCGTGATCGTATGCGTGGCCGCGTTCAGTGTGCTCACTGATAACACCGCCGTAGCACTGCTATTCAACGACGACGTGCCCAGCAGGGTGGTGCCATCGTGGAAGCTCACCGTGCCGGTTGCCCCAGCCGTAGGCCCGACGACAGCTGTCAGAACCGCAGGGTTCCCATAGATCACCGTCGTCGGGCTCACGCTCAGCGTCGTCGTTTCCGCCGCCGCTGGTGTCACTGTCAGCGTGCCGTTGATGAAGGCAAAGATGTAGTTGTTGTTCGTGGCAAGTGTTCCTAGATCGGCAGTGATGGGATACGTCCCTGCAGGAGAGACCGCCGTTGCCGTCGTCGTCAGGCTTGACGATCCCGTAACCACCGACGCCTGCGTGTCACCGTTCACAAACCCGGTGATCGTGCTGGTGAATGCAGGATTTGGCACTCCATAAGCACGGCTGGCGTCGTTCGCAGTCACGGTCAACGTTGCCTTGTTCACTACCTGCGTCAATACGGACGAGGTGGCTCCGTTGTAGTTAATGTCTCCGCTGTACACCGCGATGATCGGATGCGCACCCGCCACCAGCGTCGAAGTCGTGAATACGGCCGTGGTACCGGAGATCGGCACTGCACCGCTAATCGCCGTGCCGTTATCCTCGAAGGTCACAGTCCCCGTGGCCCCCGCCGGAACCGTCGCTGTAAGGGTCACAGAACTCCCGTAGGTCGATGGATTCGGCGAGAAGACTACGGTCACAGCCGGTGTTCCCTTGCTTACGGTCAGGGTGCCGTTCACGAAGGCGAGCGAGTAGTTGGGTGAACTCAAACCCCCGGTAATCGATATCGGATAAGTTCCCACCTGTGATGTCACCGTCGCGGGCGTAGAGTAGACGGGCACGCCGGTCACTGCTGTCGTATATGTGTCCCCATTGACCAGCGTGCCCGTCACGGTATAGCTGAACGCCGGGTTACCTTGACCATACTGGCGACTTGCGTCCGTCACCGTAACCGTAAGGGCTGCCCCGCCGCCCGGCCCAGTTCTCGGTGTGACGGTTAGGGTCACCGGTGAGCTTGTACTTTCCGCATAGTTCCCGTCGCCCTCATAGGACGCCGTGATGGTGTACGTGCCCACACTCAACCCCGAGGTCGACAACGTTGCTGTCCCGCCAGATACCGTAGCGGTGCCCAGCACTGTTGAACCGTTGGAGAAGACCACTGTTCCGGTTGCGCTAGTCGGAGCTACCGTGGCAGTCAGCGTAACCGGATCGCCATATTGCGCCGAGGTCACGCTCGTCGTCAGCGCTGTCGTTGTGGGGGCAGTCACGATCGTCAGGGTTCCAGGAATCGTGGTCAGCGTATAGTTTTCGCTCACCAGACCGCTTACATTAATCGGGAAGGTCGAACCCACCGGAGAGGTCGGAGTGTCCGCCACACTGTAAACCGGAACTCCGGTCACTGCCGTGGCATACGTATCTCCGTTCACCAGCGTCCCCGAGACGATATACGCAAACTCAGGATTCGCGGTCCCGTACTCACGGCTTGCGTTTTCAACCGTCGCCGTCAGCGCGGGACCTCCGCCCGCAGCCGTCTTCTTCGCCACCGTCACCGTCGCTGGCCCGCTCGTGCTGCTGGCATACGTAGCGTCGCCGTTGTAGATCGCCGTGATCGTATGCGTTGCTGCATTCAGTGTCGTCGTGATCAATGTCGCCACGCCGCCGGTGACAGTGCCCTCGCCCAGAAACACCGAACTATCGTAGAAACTCACGGCGCCCGTTGCGGCTGATGTGACCGTCGCCGTCAGGGTCACCGGATCGCCGTACTGCGACGCGTTCGGAGAGGCTGCCAGCGTCGTCGTCGACGAGGTAGGCACCACCGTCAAAGTGCCAGGAACGAACGCTAGCGCATAATTTTGGCTCGTCAGCCCCGACACCGTAATCTCAAAGGTGCCCGCCGTCGTTCCGGCGGTCGTTGAGTACGTCGGCGTGCCTGTCACCGCAGTGGCATAGGTATCACCATTGACCAGCTCGCCCGCGACCGTGTGGCTGAACGGCGGGTTCGACTCTGTCGTCGTCCGCGATGCATCGTTAGCTGTCACGGTCAACGATGCGCCACCGCCAGGTCCTGTCCGCTGCGATACCATCAATGTCGCGGAGTTGCTCGTGCTTAGAGGGAAATTCGCATCGCCGTTATAGGTTGCCGTGAGCGTATGCGTGCCTGCGCTCAGACTGCTCACTGACAACACCGCCGTAGTACCCCCATCCAATGACGACGTCCCTAGTAGGGTGGTGCCCTCGTGGAAGCTCACCGTGCCTGTCGCCCCAGACGGAGGTCCCACGACCGCCGTCAATACCGCAGAGTTCCCATACATCACCGTCGTCGGGCTCACACTCAGCGTCGTCGATGGTCCGATCGTTGCTATGTTCACTGTCTGGGTCAGCACGAGCGAATTCGCTTCATTGTAATTACTGTCTCCGCTGTACACCGCGGCGATCGGATGCGAACCGGCCACCAGCGTCGAGGTCGCGAAGGTGGCCGTGGTACCGGAGATCGGCACTGCACCGCTGATCGCTGTGCCGTTATCCTCGAAGGTCACCGTTCCGGTGGCTCCCGCCGGTAAGGTCGCCGTAAAGGTTACAGAAGTGCCGTAGGTCGATGGGTTCAGTGACGAGCCGACCGTCACCGCTGTCACACCGCCGGACCCAGGCGTCCCCTTGTTTACAGTCAAGATACCGTTGACGAAGGTGAAGGTGTAGTTGGTTGCAGCCAGCGTTCCCGGCGCGGAAGTGATGGGATAGGTTCCTACGGGGGATAACATCGTCGCCGTCGTTGTCAGATCAGGTGCTCCCGTAACCGCCGACGCCTGTATATCCCCGTTGACGAAGCCCGTAATCGTGCTGGTGAACGCAGGATTTGCCGTTCCATAAGGACGGCCAGCGTCGTTCGCCATCACGTTCAGCACTGCCTTGTTCACGGTCAACGTGCTGTTGACGAAGGTAAAAATGTAGTTGGCTGCAGCCAGGTTTCCCAGCGTGGCAGTGATGGGATAGGTTCCTGCGGGGGACGTCGTCGTCGCCGTTGTAGTCAGATCAGGTGCTCCGGTAACAGCCGACGCCTGTGTGTCGCCGTTCACGAAGCCTGTGATCGTGCTGGTGAAGGCAGGATTTGCCGTCCCGTAAGTACGGCTGGCGGCATTCGGCGCTACAGTCAATACTGCCTTGTCCACCCCAAGTGAGACACTTGCGGTTGCGGTGGTGTAGTTAGTCGTGTCGGTCGGCGTAAATGTGACGTTCAGAGTCTGCGTCCCTGCATTTAGCACCGCTCCCGCCACCGGAGTGTATGCGAAGGTTCCCGGTACGCTGGCCGTTGCATTGAGCTGGGTTCCGCTCAACGCTGTGCCATAAGTGATGGCTGCAGGATTCGCCCACGTAATCACAGGCGTCACCTGCGTCACCACCTGGGATACCGCCGTCGAGACTGCTCCGCTGTAGTTGGTGTCTCCCCCGTACTGCGCCGTGATCGAGTGCGTGCCCGCGGCAAGCGAACCAGTCGTCAACGTAGCGACGCCGCTATTGATGCTTCCCGTGCCGATAGCCGTTGCACCGTCGTTGAAGGTCACGGTACCGGTGGTACGAAGCGGGAGGGTAGCAGTAAGGGTCACGCTTGCCCCGAAGGTCGATGGGTTCGGTGAGGAGGCGAGGGCGACGGTCGGGGTCGCTAAGTTCACGACATGGGATAGAGGCGTTGAGACCGCGCCGGTGTAGTTGGAATCCCCTGGATACTGCGCGGTGATCGAGTGCGTACCTACCGCAAGTGAGAGGGTCGTCAGTGTGGCGATACCGCCGCTGAGATCGCCGGTGCCCAGGACTTCCGTACCATCATAGAAGGTCACCAGACCAGTGGCATCGATCGGAAGCGTGGCGGTGAAGGTCACCGGATCGCCGTACGCCGATGGGTTGATCGAAACGGATGACAGAGTAATCGTGAGCGATGTGGTGGTTACGGTAAGAGCGCCGTCTCTGAACTCCAACAGGTAGTTAAGCGAGCTTAGACCGCCGGGGATCGACACCGGATAGGTTCCAGTCGGAGAACCCAGCGACGCCGGTGTCGAGAAAATGGGGACCCCCTTGACGGCGGTGCCCGGTGTATCTCCGTTCAGAAACTGCCCTGTCACCGTATAGGCGAAAGCCGGGTTTGCCTGACCATAGAGACGGCTTGCGCCATTTGCGGTCACGATCAGGTACGGTTCTCCATTGGGGCCAGTCTTCGGCGAAATCACAATCGAGACAGGCGTGCTCGTGCTCGCACCGATGTTGCTGTCGCCGAGATAGGTGGCGGTGATCGTATGCCGACCCGCCTGAAGGGTGGCTAGCGTCAGACCCGCCACGCCGGTTGCGGAGTCGACCTGTGCTGTGCCTAGTACGTTCTGCCCTTCGAGGAAGACTACGGTCCCTGTCGGCGTCGTCGCTGCAACGGTAGCGGACAAGTTTATCGGGTCGCCGTATTGAGTTGCCGTGAAACCCTGCGGTATAGCTGCTATCAGAGCTATCGTGGACGGAGCATCCACGATCGCCAGCGTACCGGGCACAATAGCAATCTCGTAATTCTGACTAACCAGTCCGGCGACAGTAATCGGATAGCTGGTGCCGACGGACGAAGATGGGGTGTCGGACGTGGTGTAGGCAGCTACTCCGGTTACGGCGGAGTCATAGCGGTCTCCTGGCACAAGGGTGCCTGCAACGATGAAGGCAAAATACGGATTTGCGGTTCCGAACCGACGGCTGGCGTTTTGCACGGTTATCGTCAGGGCAGCGCCGCCGGCAGGTCCTTGTTTTTTAGCTACAGTCACAGTCGACGGCTGGCTGATGCTGGTGGAATAGATGCCATCGCCGGAGTAGGCCGCCTCAACGGAGTGGGTTCCGGCGCTAAGGGTGGATGCCACAAACGACGCCGTGCCACCGGACAGCGTCGCGTCCCCAATAAAGACCGTGGCACCGGATGGCAGCACATCGTAGAAGGTCACCCTTCCAGACGCTACGGTAGGGCTCATCGTTGCAGTGAGGGTAATAGGATCACCGTACTGGCCCGAGCTTGGATTGACTGTAAGCGTGGTGGTCGAGGGCTTGCCGATTGCATCATCCGTTACGATCAGAGTTCCGGGGACGCTTGTTAAGCTGTAGTTGTTTGAGGTCAGGCCCGATACGGTGATCGGATAGGTGCCCGGATCCGAAGTTGCTGGCGACGCTAATCTTGGCGTTCCAGTGATCGCTGTTTCGTATGTGTCCTTGTTGAATAACTGACCTGTCACGTAATAGGTGAAAATTGCAAACTCCCCATTCGCAGGGCGCGTTGCGTTTCTGACGACGAGGGTTAGCGCCGGCGCTCCCTCGTCACCAGTCCTCGGTGTGACGGTCACCGTCGCTGGAGAACTGCTGCTGGGCAGCACATTTGGGCCTCCATTGAAGGTCGCAGTGATCGTATGAACGCCCGCTGGCAGGGTGCTAATCGGCAACTCGGCCTGTGTCGCGCTGTCGAGCGACGCGGTTCCCAGCAGCGTGGAAGCTTCGTAGAAGCTCACCGTTCCGGTAGCTCCCTGGGTAACGGCTGCGGTCAGCACATTCTGGTCGCCATACATGATGTTCGTCGCCGCTGTCGCAATCGTCGTCGTCGAGTTTCCTTGCGTGACGGTAACAGTGCCATCCTGGAAGGCGATCTCATAGTTCGCCGATACCAAGCCGGAGACCGACAGGGGATATGTGCCCACAAGAGAACCAAGCCCTGCGCCGGTCGTGTACTCAGGAGTCCCCGTCACAGCGGTGGCGGGGCTATCCCCAGGTGCAAAGGTTCCCACGACCGAATAGCTGAAAGCAGGATTCGGCTCACCGAAAGGCCTGGTCACGTTGTTGGCCACCACCGTCAGCGCGGGACCAGCACCACCCGCCGTTTTCTTGGTTACAGTGATCTGCACCGGTCCTGAAGAACTACCGGCGAAGTTGTTGTCCCCTGTGTAAGTCGCCGTGATGTTGCTGTACGTTCCCACCGGAAGATACTGCCCTGTTCCCGGTATCTGATTAAGCGTCAGAGTGGCGGAGCCGACGCCGTTGAGCGTTGCACTGCCAAGCAGTTCTGTTCCCAGGAAAAAGTTCACTGCGCCCGTTGCGGACGTCTGATTTACGGCGGCAGTGAGGGTAATCGTATTGCCATAGGTCACGGTCTGCGCAGATGGCAGCAACGATGTACTCGTTGCTGCTGCACTGTTCCTGAGAGCAAAGGGTACCGAACCCACGGATCCGGCAGCCGCCGTGACGGTATAGCTTCCGGTGATCCCGTTGGCGGTAGCGATCACGTGTGCTAGTCCGTCGGTGTCGGTTACAGCAGATGACGCACTCAGCCCGGCGTTGGCTGTCGTACCGTTGGCCACATAGGTAACCGTCACGCCTTGGACAGGATTGCTGCCGGTATCGGTGACCAAAACCGTCAGCGGTTGGGTGAACTGCGTATTGATCTCTGCAGTCTGTGGGGAGCTTCCACCAGAGGTGGTAATTGAGGTGGCAGCGCCGGCTGTGTTGGTAAGAGTGAACAGCGCTGGAGCGCCCACAGCGGACGCCCTCACCTGGAAAGAACCGGCCTTGCTGTTGGCTGTGACGTTGACCGATGCGAGCCCATTGGCATCGGTGGTGCTGGTTACGGCAGAAAGCGTCCCGTCGGCCGTGGTTCCATTAGTCGCCCAGATGACAGTGATATTCGGGACAGGATCACCAACTGCGTCCTTAACGATAGCCACGAGTGGGCTCGCGTAGTTCGTATTCACCGCCGCACTCTGGTTGCTGCCGCTGGAAACGGTGATCGAAGTCGCGAGACCGTAAATCTTCTGGATCACTGAGGCTGAACTCTCCAGGAACTTGTCAGTGCCCTGGTAGAAAGCCTGGATGGTGTGCGAGCCGGGGGGGAGCGTATTGTTCGTGTCTACAGCCACGCCATTCGAGCTGACCGGGACTGGAAGGCCCTGGGTTTTACCGTCTGCGGAGAACTGAACCAGACCCTCGGTAACCGGACTGCCATTTTCTGTGATGGTCGCGGTAAACGTAATCCTCGTGCCCTCCTGTGCTCCATCGGGGGCGTCCGATACAAGGGCCGTCGTCGTCGCGTTCGGAAGGACGAGCAGAGGCAATCTCTGAAGATTGCTCATCTCGGGTGAGTTTCCTGTGCCGTTGCCAGAGGTATTATGTCCCCCCGCGTTCCCGTAAGAGGCAAAGACATAGAGCGTGTGAAGTCCAGAGTCCAGTGGGCTCAGGGTTATCGTGAAGTTCGCCGGATTGGCGCCGCTGGCGCTGGTCCGGGTTGCAAGGCTCCATGGAGTTGCCCCATCCACGGAAAAGTAGATCTGCGTTGGTGGCGGATTAGTGGTGGTGCCGATGCCGTCGTAGGGAGGGCTGCTGCTGTAGGCGCTGGTGACAGTGACGTTGAAGCTTGGCGTCTCGTTGAAGGTCTCAAAGACGCCGCCGCTCGTGAAGCTATCTTTATCCGAAACCACAGGGGTTAGTGCAATGTTCAACGGAACTGGCTGTTGCGCCCCGACCGTGATGACCGTCACGTTCCCGCTGCCGCGGTTCGCGACGTAAACCTGATTTGTGACGGGATTCACCGCGACTCCGGAAGGTTGGGACCCGGTCGGCACTGCCGCGCTCACCGTGTCGCCGGTTCCGTCGATCACCGTTACGCTGTCGTCGTTCTGGTTGGCGACATAAATCTTGTTGGTGAGAAGGTTCAGATCGAGCGCGTATGGCAATCTCCCGGTGTTGACCGTCGCGATGATCTCCCCCCTGTTTCCATCGATCACGCTCACATTGTTGTTGCCCTGGTTGGCGACGTAGATCCTGTTCGTAAGTGGATTTACGACCACAGCACCCGGATTGGCCCCGGTCCCGACGGAGATTAAGTCGATTCGTTGCAGTGTGTCTCCGTCGATGACGGTGACGTCGTTACTGCCCTGATTGATAACGTAGTAGTTATTTTCCGAGGGGTTCACCCCCACAGCGACGGGGTTGTTGCCAACAGCCACCGTACCAGCTGGTCCATTGGTTATGCCGTTGAGAAAAGTAACGTTGTTCGATCCTTGGTTAGCGACAACAATCGTGCTGGTCACTTCATTGACCGCCAGACCTTTTGGAGCCGTCCCAACGGTGACGTTCGAGGTCCCGTTGGTAACCCCGTCAATAACGGTCACGCTATTCGAGGTGGAGTTCGTGACATACGCTTTGTTACTTACCGTATTCACAGCCACAGCAAAGGGCCCCTGACCCGCGCTTACACGCGTCGTCGCGTTGCCATTGATGGCATCAATCACGGTCACATCAGCACTGCCGCTGTTCGGCACATAGATCTTGCCGGTCGCCGGATTCACTGCTACCGCCGTCGGACCGGTTCCAGCACTCACGGCGGATGACGCGTTGCCGTTCGCAGCGTCGATCGCGGTAACGGTGTTGTCCCCCAGGTTGGGTACGTACACCTGGTTCGTTACCTGGTTCACCGCCACCGCGGAGGGGCTACTTCCCGCATTAATAGTGTTCGTCGTTCTGGTTGCACCATCGACAACGGAAACATTACTGCTGCTGTAGTTGGCGACATAGACACGATTCGTTACGGGGTTCACTGCCACCGCGCCCGGACCATCGCCAATAGTGATGGAATCTACCCTGTTATTGGTACTGCCATCGACTACGACTACATGGCCGGGCCTCCCATTGTCGGTGACGTAAATCCGGTTCGTCAGGGAGTTCACCGCCAACGCTAAAGGGCCGCCTCCTATGAGATCAATCCCGGATAGGGATAAAGTGTCGGTCGCGCCGTTGACTCTATATAGAGCGCCAGTGCCGGGGGAAGAGGTGATGTAAATGAAGTTTGTTACTGGGTTGACTGCGATTGCTGTGAGCCCGTTGATGGGCAGTGCCGTCGTGGTTCTGATGGTATTGCTTTCTCCATCGATGACGGTTACGAAGTTTGCATTGATGGCATAAATCTTATTAGTCACCGGATTGACAGCCAGGGCAGTAGGAGAATTTCCAAGCCTTATGGGAGGGCCGGCAAGGGTGTCGTTGGAACCATCAATCACGCTCACCGTAGCGTTACTGCCGTTTGCGTCGTTCGCTACATAGATGTGGTTAGTGACCGGATTGAGAGCGATCGCAGAGGGATTTTTCCCCGCCGGGATCGGGATGGGATTAACCGAATCGGTCGCGCCGTCGATAACCTTGACGAAGCCATCCTTGTTGCGGGCGTCACCAGTCTTATTGCCGTCGGAAGCCGCGACATAGATCTTGTTTGTCAAAGGGTTGACGATGATGGCCTGGGGATTCAGCCCTACTGTGATGTTTCTTACACTGCCCTGTGCCTCGTTGATAACTGACACGGTCCCGTTGCCAGAGTTGGCAACATAGACCTCATTGGTGACGGGATTGATTGAGATCGCTACCGGGGCGATTCCCACTTGTTTAGTACTCGCCGTGTTCGTCGCGCCATCGATGACGGTGACCGTATTCGGGCCATTGTTCACGACATAAATCTTGTTAGTAGCCGGATTAACCGCTATGGCAATTGGCTGGGATCCGGTAGGAACCAGGCTCTGCGCCCAAAGCAATGGGCAGGCAACGAAGGATAGGATCAGCGTCCCAAGCCGCAGGAGAACGAAACGGCAGTAGGCAAGCACGCTTGATGACACGGGATGGCCTCGTACGAACGAATTCGCTTGGAAACTGGCCCACAGTATCTGACTGATTCCAATACTGGTGTCGCTAATGCTGTGTCAAAATGAGCTGTCCTGTGTACATTACACGACATAGCCTGTTCTTGGAATCGTCATGCGCGATTCTTTATCTCCTGCACTCATTGGGTGACACGGATCGCCAGGTCTTCGACTGTCGTCGTATTGCATTCTCCGGTGCCGCAGAGAGTGCATTCAGAAACTGTGTTGACGTTTCGTCCTTTATCCCGAATTGACATCCCTTTTCCACTGAGTTCGCATGGGCAACCCATGAAATGACGTGGAACCATTCGGCGCGATGCCAGCTTCTCCAACGCCATCGCTGGGGCATTCCTTGGGCTCTCCTTTGGCATTGTTTCGACATTGGGATCGGAAGCCGAGATCAGCATCGATCTGTGCCTAAATTGTGCCTGCAACCCGGGTCTTCAGGGTCTTTCATGTTTTCTGCCTATCGGATTATCAGCAAATTACTGACTCCAGCTGTCGCTTAGAAGGTCGACTCCTCACGGCGCGAGCATTTCTGATGATCCTTGTTTACCTCTACGGAATGCATAGAGGATTGATATTTGGTCCTACCGGAGACGTTTTCCTGCACCAAAGTTGCCTGTGTTTTCACAGAGTAGCTACAAGGGCGAGTCCGTTCTCTCCTGGCTGTCGCGAGCGTGCAGCGTCTCGAGCGCGAGGCAGATAGCTCCCTTGAGTTGAGCGTCAGATCCTAATCCGCTTGACCGCAACTGCACCGGAGTACGGCCGCTCCATCGCTCGAGGTTAAGTCGAGTTGCATCTATGAGTGCGGGATGCGTGCCAACACCACCGCCGAGCACAAAGAGAGGGCAGTTTAGAACCAGAGACACGTTCAAGACGGCATAGCAGAGCAAGCGTGCTGTTTGCTGGAGGACAGTCTGGGAAAGGAGGTCCCCCCTGAGTGCAGCGTCAAAGATTTGCGTTGCGTTGGCATCATGTGGGAGGGAGGTTGCTGTGCTTTTCCAGAGCTGCTGCCACTGGGATCGGATACCCTCGCCACCGATCATGCTTTCGAGTGGTCCGGGCTGGCCTCGTTCGACGGGCTCATCGGGAACTCCGGGAACGAGTATGTAACCGATCTCTCCCGCGGACCAGCTACTGCCGCGCATCAATTTACCGTTGGCGATGATGCCGGCTCCGATTCCGGTGCCGATGGCGAGGAAGACGAAGTCAGGCGAGCCCTGAGCGGCTCCCATGCGACTCTCACCCAACGCGGCGAGATTGACGTCGTTATCAACAGCAGCGGGAACGCCAATGGCAGCCTGAAGGAGATCGCGCAAGGGAACGTCTCGCCAGCCCAGGAGATACGAGGTGACGATGACTACGCCGGAGTCGACGTTGGTGATGCCCGGAGCGCCAGCGGCGACAGCCTTCAGCGCGCTCCACGGGAACCCAGCCTGCTGGAGTAGGTTTTCGATGCCGGTGCGGATGAGACGGACGATAGCTTCGGAGCTGCGATGTTCGGCCACGGTAGTGGACCACCGAGAGACGATAACGCCTTCAGTGTTCGCAAGGGCGAGGCGGAGGTTTGTTCCTCCAATATCGATGCCTACTACGTATCCGGATTCAAGTTGCGTGATCATCATTCTGCTTTGCTCATGTTTGTTTTGTATCGCACTATTGCATGGCGGCGGGGGAGCGAGCACTAATGCTTTCAAGCTCGCGGCCCTTGGTTTCAGGTACGACAAAGCGAACGAACAAAAGCGTAATGACGCAGAAGAGCGCATAGAGGCTGAAGGTGAAAGAGTTGCCCGCCGACTTAATGAGAGAAAGGAAGGTCAGCGAGACGATGAAGTTTGATGCTCCGGAGCCGATGGTTGCGGCTGCGACGCCGCGTGCGCGTATTTGCAACGGAAAGACCTCAGATACGAGGATCCATGCGATGGGACCCATGCTGAAGGCGAAACACGCGATATAGAAGACGAGGCAGAGAGTAGCGATGATTCCAAGAGAGGAGCCGAAGGTAGCCTGATTGTGGAAGGCATAGGAGAGAAGTACCAGCGAGATGGTCATTCCGCCGACGCCTACATAGAGCAGCGGCTTGCGGCCGACACGGTCGACGAGGACGAGTGCGAGCAGTGTAAACAGCATGTTGGTCACGGCCACAATGAGTGTGGCAAAGATTGCGCTCTTATTTGAGGTGATCCCTGCGAGAGCAAATATCTGCGGGCCGTAGTAGATGATGGTGTTAATGCCAGTCACCTGCTGAAGCACGGTAAATCCAACAGCCGTGAAGAGCGCGCCGCGAACGCTGGGAGCCCAGAGAGAACTCCAGCGCTTATCCACCCTGGCCTCTACGGCAGCGTGGATATCATCGAGCAGGAGTTGAGCACCTCGGTCGTCGGTGTAGGAACTGAGGACCGAACGGGCTTCATCGACACGGTTTTGCGCAAAAAGCCATCGAGGACTCTCAGGCAGGGTAAGGACGAGGACGAGAAAGACCGCCGCAGGAACGATGCCGAGCCCGAACATGGATCGCCACGCGTGTTGGCCGGCGAGCCAATAACCGGTCAGGTCTGCGAGCGCAATGCCGAGGGTGAGAGCGAACTGGTAGATGCTGATCAGCTTTCCGCGAGACTGTGGTGGAGCAAGCTCGGAGATGAACACAGGCGCTGTTACAGAGGTGAAACCGATAGCCAGACCAAGAAGTGCCCGCGCGACGATGAGGCTTTCGACGTTCGGCGAAAGAGGAGCGAGGATCGAGCCGACGATGAACATGCCAGCTCCCCAGAGCAGCGTGGCACGCCTGCCGATGCGGTCTGCAACGCTTCCGCCGATGATTGCTCCGAGCATCGCGCCGACGAGAACGATGCTGACGACGATCTCCTGCATCTTGATCGAAAGCGTGAAGGTATCGCGGACAAAGATCAGCGCAGCTGCGATGATGCCCATATCGTAGCCGTATAGGACTCCGCCCAGACCAGCGATCAAGGAAACCCGCCAGAGGAAGCCACTTTTTACATCGATCTCAGAATCGAGCGTTGCTTTGGACAAGCCTTACCTCTTCCTGATTTAAGTTCTACTGCTCCATCACTCCGTACTGAAAACGCGGCGGAAGGCGGCAGCCTGTCCTCTCGACCATGGCGAGAGTGAGCGCCTGCGGGACTAGCAACGAGGTAATTCCCTCCCATGGCTCGGGGACGCTGCTGATCTTTACAGGGAAAAACAGGTCCGTCGCGGTATGGTCCTCGGTTGTGACGAAGAGGACTTTGCCGCCGCGGCGGTTGCACTCCCGGGCGAGCTTGATTCCCAGATCGGCAGCGCGTCCTAGTGCGAGGATGATTGCGACATGCGAGGCGTCGACGTCGAGGTTCGGGCCATGCTTAAATCCGGCGCCGGTATGAGGCGCAGCACGATGGCCGCTCATCTCGCGGATGCAGAGCGCACTCATGATAGCCCCCCCGTAGGCGGCGCCACGTCCGACGATCTCGATGTTCGCAGCTCCGCCGCAGAACTCTTCGATCTGCTGCCGCATGGCAAAGATGGGGTCGAGGTCCTTCGTGAAGGCCTCAGCGGCTTGCTCTGCGTCCTTCTTCCACGGAATGCCGAGGATCTCGGAGGCCAGGATGATCGCGGCTGCCGTTGCGTTGGTGTAGGTTTTGGTGGCGTTGCCGTATTCCGGACCGGCAAGAATGGGAAGCTTGTTTTGCGCAAGATTCCAGCACGTGCTGATGGGGTTATTGCAGATGAGGCCGAGAGGTCTACCCTCGGCATTTTTGAAAAGCTCTACCAACTCCGCGCTCTCTCCGGAGGTCGTGAGAAGTACAGAGAGGGCCGCCTGGCTCCATGTAGGCAGCGCATAGTGCAGCCATTCACCGGCGTCGACTGAGAATGAGAGACGCCCATGCGTCTGTAAGAGGACTGAACCGCTAATTGAGGAACAGAAGGAAGCTCCCATGCCGATGAAGAAGATGGGGCCGGGTCTTGCGGCGATTTCACGTAGCTTCTTAAGTTCTGTCCGAATCGCGATGTCGGAGCAGTAAGCGGAAATGAGTTCGTTTAGGCGAACCGGCTGCTCGCGACACTCTAGTTCGAGGATCTGGGTGCCTGTGGCTGAAAGCAGTTCTTTTGCAGGCTCAATGCCCGAGATCCACCTGGGCGCGGGCTTTTTAGCGTCTTCCATCTGTCCTCTGTTGTCTCCTGCGTCGGGCCGCAAACCGGCTTTAGGGTTCGTGGGGCAGCGTGAGTGCCGGATTCTTCTCAAAGAAGTTTGCGGGCCGAATCAAGAAATCGTGCCACAACACTGGCATCACGGGCCAGTCTTCGAGTCGCACGACGTGATGAAATCCGAGGGTATACCAGCCGACGATGTCTTTGTTCTCGATCGACCGGTCGGCTTTAGTCCACTCAGGCAATCCGTCGGATTCCTTGTTGCGCGTTACGTACACACCGGCGGCGTATAGCTCGTCGGGATCGTAAGGCGTTACCCACATCTGGTGCGCCGAGAAGGCGCCACGCCGCTGGGCCGGGTCGTCGGGAGATACGAAGGAGACCGCGGTTGGGCCAGGCATGATCTCGTAGCCGGGGGGATAGCCCATCGCTCCGTGTTGAGAGGGATTGATGAAGTGCCACATTCCTGGATGGCGCAGATCGATGTCGAGGATCGCATCCTTCTCGGTTTTTGCGAGCGATGATTGAGCCGCCCAAATGCTCTTGCGCGCTTGGCCTGAAAGCGTTTCGGTAACGAGGCGATGAATCATGAAACTGTTGTCGGTTCCGTCAACGTCCAGGTCGAGGCGATACGAGAAGTAGTGATCGTGATTGACGGCCAAGAGATTCTTATCAACCAGCGTTCCGTGCTCGAGCGTGGAAGAGCCATCATGCATCGCATGGGCGATCGTCTCTTTAACGGCTTTGGTCTCAACGATGCCGGTGGCTCCGACGGCCACCCTGATGGTTCCGTCCTGCTGAAAGATCCAATCGAGGAGGTAATCGTAGTTTCCTGCAACGGCGGACGTGCGAAGAACGAGCTCGCGGCTGGGGCGCACACTAAGAACGCCGTCTTCAAAGTGCCTCCACGCCGGGCTATCGGTGGTGTGCTCGAAGAGGCAGGCCAGCCGGCTAACAAGTACGGGCGTTCCTCTGTCCGAGGGGACGATGCCAGGGAAGTACTGCGCGTGCGAAGGGCAATCTTCAGGAGCAACGGGCTTAATGAGACCGCCCAAGAGGAATTCTCCAGCGTCGAGAAACGCTCGCGAGTTCCATCCAAGATCCGGATCCATGTAGGGAACATACATTTCGGAGAGCGAGCCCTCGTAAAGGATGGAGCGCAGGCGGTTGCCGTCCTGGTAACGCACAAGATTTACGACGGGACCAACACGAGGGTCGAGGCGGAAACGAAAGTGCCAATTTTGCCATTGAACTTCGCCGTCGACGATCTTGTAACTAGGACCTAGAGGCTGCACGACCTGAATAGGCGTTGTTCCTTCGCGCGGAACGGCTGCAGCCTCTTCAAAGTTGATGTCGCCCCTGGGAACTGGAAGAGGACCGTGATCGATGACGTTGAGGATCTTTTCTGCCGTCATGTCAGCCACAATGTAGAGACCTTCTACCGCACGACCCCAGGAATGAAAAGCAGCATGGCCATCAGCGCAGGTTCCGTAGCCGATGCGGTGGCTGTTCTGCTCTGGAAGGATGGTGAACGTGAGAGGAATCATGTCGCAGCGCACGGTCGCGAGATTCGTAATTCTGCGAGCTTTGAGTGCGGCGATCACGCGCGGATCCTTTTTGACCACGTCGTTCATCGTGTCCAGTTCGGTCTGCGTGACGGGGGCCTGGACCTCCGGGACCTCGTTCCAGAACTCGAGCTTTTGATTCGCAATATCGATCCTGGCCTCGATGGTCTTTCCCTCCGACTCCAGAATGACGTCGGCTTCGCGAGGGACAGGTTGACCTGGCTTCCAGGTCAAGACCACTTGTTTGGCTGGTTCGTGCAGCAGGAGACTTGCGACGAGTGTCTTGTCAGTCCAATGGCCGCTGGAGTGCAGCACATCATGGACAATCCAGTATTCGTTGGAGGCTAGTCCATCGAGAGGATGAGTGATCTTTGTCTGCGCACAGAGCAAAGAAGCCAGTGAAGTAGAAGCGAAGATACCGAGAGCAATCTTTGCGATTATCAAATCGATCCCTTTGAATGACGAGGAGGTGCGCAGTGTCGATGCGCCGCCTTTTGGCGCGGAGAATCAACTGTGTTGCTAGGGTGAGAGTTTAGTGTCGAGGTAAGTTTGGTTTTAATCAAGAGAGTTTCTACAGAAGAAACAGTAGTAAGAGAGAAATTGGATGGACCTTTGATTTTGATAGCGGGAAATTTTCGATCTCACCAATCGATGTGAAGCATGGTCACCGTCAACCAATGGGTGAAAATCTTCGGATTCGAAGCCATAATGCCGAGAAACGCTACTTGCGGGTCATCTCGAGAGCCCAAATTGCGGTGGGACGCATGTACATACTGGCACGAAAGTTGCCTGTGATATCCCACGCTTCGGGGGTTCGGAACCAATATCCCTTGGTCTCGTAGATCACGTGGTAAAGACCCCAAGTGGCTTTGTACGCCTGATCCTTCAACCCTTCGCTCATCAAGAGGCCAGCGAAGCCAAGTGTGGTGCCTGCCCACACCTCGCGGGCTTGTTCGTTGGAACTCAGTATGGAGCCATCGGCGGCCATGCCATTGGCGGCACCCATCTCACCATTGCCGAACTTCATGACATTAACGTCAAAGATTTTCTTCGTGGCGGAGAGTTGCATCTCGCGCGGAACGATGTCGCCGAGGCCGGTTAGGTTGGCGTACCACTGTCCAGCGAGTTGATCGGTCTGGATTGCGTCCTTGAACTCGTTGCTGGCATCGTAGCGAAAGTATTCGCCGTTCCAGAGCTGGGAGATGTAGGTTTTCTGACCTTTCGCAAATAGCGTGTGATATTCAGCTGCGGTCGCGCTATCTCCGAGGATGTGTGCAGTTTCCTCGCCGGCTCGCAGGGCGGCGAGCCAGAGGCCTCCCGAGTAGGCACTTACGCCGCGCACTACCCATGAGTCATAAGTCTGGTCGGGATAGCCGCCGTTCTCAGGAATGCCTCCTCCGTGATCGAACTGACGAAGATATTGGATAGCGGCCTTTACGGCGGGCCATGTTTCGCGGAGAAAGGTTCTGTCGGTTCGTCCAGTGAGCACGTAGTCGCGGTAGATCATGAGTACGAACTTGGAGTTGAGGTCCTTCCAGTCGTTGGTGTCCTGCCAACCTGGCTCGTTGATTGCGATAAATGGATCGCCTTCGGGCACGCCAAGATCGTGCGGCACTGCTCCCTTCTTCTTTCTCTTGTGCGTGACGGGCTCACCGGTCAGATCAGTCTTCCAGACCCACAGGCCTTGCTCGGGCCATTCCTTTGGTACGGTTTCGGCAAACTCTCGCATCACCTGCTTGTCGATTTCGGGCCAGAACTTCAACATGGGAAGCGAGGCGTAGAAGCGTACGTCGAGGGTGCCGTAGTAGGCGTAGTCGAAACATTCGAGTTCGGCGAATGTGGGTTGTAGCGTCGGATTAGAGCCTACGGGACGGCCCCAGAAGGTTCCTCCGTCGGTCAATGCGTAGAGCTCGTTGAAGAGCATTCCGCGGTACCAGAGCGGCTTGGTCTCATCGTTGATGTATGGCGATTGCCATTTATCGATGGCGCTGCTCCAGTCAGAGGCCTGAAGGAGACCGTCGCGTGCGATGGCCCATGCGTTTGTTCCTGAGGCTCCATAGAAGTCTGTATAGCGGCGGTTCCATCGTTTGCCTTCTCCGAATTGAACTACGGGGAAGTCCCACGCGAGAACCATCGGAATGACTTTCTTTTCGCCCGGCTTGAGAGTGAAGCGTAACGCGATTGCGCCAGCGAGCTTTTCTTTGTCGCTTACCCACGACTTGGTGTCGTTTGCGAGTCGACCGTCTTTTGAAAAGGGCGCCCAGACTGCTTTGCCGTCCCCCTGCGCCTGAAAGGTGGTCTGATAGGTGACCTCAACACCGGGTGATTCCAATGCGGCGATGACAAACTGGCCGTCCCATTCGTTGGGATTCTGCTCGGCGCGATTCCGATCGAAGACGATGCCTTTCATCGCGCCGGCGTTGGCGACAGCCTCGCTCTTAAAATCGTTGTGATTGCCCTGGTTGGGAGTTCCATTGAAGTCGCGCGTGAAGGTGCGAAACCAGCCGGACATGTTCGTCCAGGAGAAAAGCACGGAGACGGTAACAGTCTTGTTGGTGGGATTCTCCGCATGCCAGCGATATACGGCAATGGGATAACTTGATTCACGGTAGTTATCGGGAAGGATGGGTGAGAACTGCTCGAGCACGACGTGGGCAGGGAAGCGATTCCATTTGTAATCAAACCAGGACTTCGGATAGAGCGCATAGTAGTCGCCAGCGCTCGTTGGGTAATCCCACTGCCAGTTGGACAGTTCCTTACCTTTCGGATGGCCATTAAGCAATGCCTGCGCAGTGCTTTGTTCTCCTTCAGTTTGCTGAAAGATGGCGAACTGATTTGCATAGACGGGTTCGTATTTGTGAACACCGGCCTTTATGTGCCAGCGCGCGAAGTCGCCGCGGTAACTGCGGGAGAATGTTCCGGCGCCGAATCCCCCTACTGGAACACCCTGCCAATAACCATCGTCGATGTCGCCGTGAACTCGTGTAACGCCCGGATCATTAAGAGGGAGGCCGAGCGGACGCTTCCATGCAGCTTTCGGGATTGTCTGGCTTAATGCCGCGGCGCAGATTATGAAAAGCCAGACAGTATGGGCTACGAAACGAAGGAACGAGTGCTGCGGCAAGCAGTACCTCCCGAAGCTCGATTTTGCGATGTGGCGGAGTGCCAGATGATTTTTGATTGCGTGGTGTTTGTTTTGAGAGTAAATACTAACGAATCGTTAGAAAGTCTGCCACGCGCGGATCGGATTTTCCGCTTTGCCACCGGCCAGCCCGAATGCGAATTATAAGAATTTTCTTTGTCGCACTTCTATCGTCCGTATCCTGCTGCGCATTCGCGGAGTTGCCGGACTATTACAAGACAGTCGATCGCCTAGTATGGATCGTCGCGAATGTGGACCATGTGAGTGCTGGCTGGGCGAAGTTGGGGATGTCGAACATCCATCGACATTCAAGGGCAACACTAAGTGGCCGGTATCGTAACAAGTCTGTCACTATCCATGCGGAATATGTAACCGGTCAGCTTGGAGGTGTGATGATAGATATGCTGCAGCCTGCCAAGGGAGAGCGTAATGCATTTACGGACTTTCTCTCCCGCCATGGCGACGGCATCTTCGCCATCGTTCACGCCGTTCCAGACAAGACAGAGGTAGACCATGAGAGTCCAGCGCTTGAATGGTCTCGGAGTCGGTGTGCTGCAGGAGATTGCATTTGGCGACGGCGCCGATGCGCTGCGATTTACTTTTTTCGATACCGAACCCAACGGCAAATTTGTACTTGGGATCGTCACTTCGCCCAATGAAGTTACTTCCCCGAAGAGTGCTATGAAGATATCTCATATCGCTCCTGTTGTGCGCGAAGCAGCGAGCGTCACGGCGTTTTGGCAACATCTTGGCTTTCCTGGGTTCATCATGCAACATGCCACGCCTCGTGAAGATTCGCGTTATCGCGGAAAGCCGCTTCTGCTTTCCTTCGAAGTAGGATTTCAGCGGTTGGGACAGATCAATTACGAGTGGATCGTTCCTCCGGCAACTCCGCCCAACATCTATGCCGATTTTTTGAAGCTGCACGGCGAAGGGATTCAGCATATCGGCATTCCGGTGAACAAACTCGAAGAAGCCTCCGCAATCTACGAAAAACTTGGCTATGAGGTATGGCAAGTGGGAGCGTGGGGCGAGGTTGGCAAAGCAAATTCGGGCCAATACAGGTACATAGACACAGATTCGATCGGCGGGGTGAGTGTGGAACTGATTCACGCCTACTGACCGCGTTACTCATCATCGTTCTGCCTGTCCACGACACTTGCTTGACACCACAGACGGCAGCATAGATTATGGGCGGCGCTGGTGTTCTAAGCCACCGTTAACAAATTTGATAGCGCGCACACTCTGGTGCGTAAAAGTGTCGCTGAGAGAAGTCCGCAAGCCAACTCGTCACATCGTTGGAGGAGGAAAGAGGGAATGCCTTTCGAATCAATTAACCCGACCACAGGCGAGCTTCTGGCGATTTATCCCGACCACGACGCCCATGAAACGGAAGCACGTCTGCAGCGCGCCTGGGATGGCTGTCAACGTTGGTCTCAGAGACCACTGGCCGATCGCACGGCCTTTCTGAGTCGCTTTGCGGCTCTGCTTGAAGAGCGTGCCGAGGAATGTGCGCGCCTGATCACGCTGGAGATGGGAAAGCCTATCGGAGAGGCCCTTGGAGAGGTGAAGAAGGCTGCGGCGGGAGCGCGGCACTTCGCTGAGAATGGTGCGGCGTACCTGCAGGCGGAGTCGATCGCTGGCACCCCTGGTCGTGTCGTCTATCAACCGCTAGGTCCTATTCTGGCGATCATGCCGTGGAATCTACCGTTCTGGCAGGTTCTGCGTTTTTTTATTCCCGCGGCGTTGGTGGGAAATTCCACGATTGTGAAGCACGCCGAGAATGTGCAAGGCTGTGCACTGCTGATTGAGAAGCTGGTGCATGAAGCTGGTGGATCCGATGTATATGTCAACTTGTCGGTTGAGCGCGGCGCTGTGTCGAGTATCATCGCCGACCGGCGGATACGTGCGATCACTCTGACCGGAAGCGTGAGAGCTGGACGTGCTGTTGCAGCATTGGCAGGCGCGCAGGGCAAGAAGATAGTGCTTGAACTTGGGGGCTCGGATCCATTCATCGTTCTAGATGACGCAGACCTTAGCAAGGCTGTGCAACTGGGGATAATCTCCCGCTACTCCAATAATGCGCAAAGCTGCATCGCGGCGAAGCGATTCTTGCTGGCAGAGTCGATTGCAGACACGTTTCTTCAGTCTTTCATTGAGCAGTCCGCGGCGCTGAAGATTGGTGATCCGTTATTGCCAGAGACAAAATTGGGACCACAGGCACGAAAAGATCTGCTGGAGAACTGCGAACGCCAGGTACGAGATGCGGTGGCTGCGGGAGGACATGTGTTACTGGGAGGCGATGCTTTGGGGGGTCCAGGTTACTTTTTCCCTCCAACCGTGATCGCCGACCTTCCTCATGATGCACCGATTGCGCGAGAGGAGTTCTTTGGTCCTGTTGCGCTTGCATTCACCTTCAAATCGGATGAAGACGCAGTACGATTGGCAAATGATAGCGAGTTTGGGCTTGGGGCTACCGTGCTCAGCCGAAACGCTGAGCGGGCGAACCATGTTGCCGACCGGCTTGAAGCGGGTGCTGTCTTCATCAACGACTTTGTGCGTTCGGACGCGCGTGCACCCTTTGGAGGGGTGAAGGCTTCCGGATTTGGCCGCGAGTTGGGTGTGCTGGGAGCGCGAGAGCTGACCAATGCAAAACTGATATGGGAGCCTACTTAGTGAAGTGATTCACCTGTGGCCCAGTATTTGTTAAAACCGATATAGTCCGAAGGCATCGTCGCGAGAATCTTTCGCCGCATCTCCAGGAGGTCGACTGAACCGAGCGTCTTGTAGATGACTTTGCCATCGGGGTCGAGTACAACGGTGTACGGAACGGCTGACTGCCAAGTGGGGTCGAACGCTGCCTGGAGCTTTTCGGTGTCGTTTGAGGCAAAGAGTAGATTGCGAGTAGTGGCGTGCTTTTTCTCCAGGAAGCGCTGCACACCGGGTCGTTCGTCCGGCATATTCGCGGCGACGGTAACCATATCGAAATCGCGCGGGCTGTACATTCGATAGGTGTCCTGGAGGTCGGAAAACTCAGCTACGCACGATCCACACCATGTGGCCCAGAAGCTGATGAGCGTGACATGTCCGCTGGTTCCGGAGTGCAGCTTCCGCAAGCCTGCCTCGTCAACCTGTTCAAGGCGGACGGGCTGGGAGTTTAATTTGCGGTCTGCTGCTTCTTTCTGTTCCGACTTCTCCGGCCACTTCGTTGAGCAGCCGAAGACGCCCGTATGCTGCACCGCGACCTCCTTACCTGCGAGCAATGCGTCGATCGCGTCTTGAGCATCGTGGGTCTTCACTTGCTCGATTCGGTAGCTGTTGTCGAAGCGGCCTTGATAACGGAGTTTTCTGCTCTTGTCGAAGATAAAGACGTGGGGAGTAGCCTGCGGCCCATAGGCCTGGGTTACTTCGGTCGTATCGCCGGCATAGAGATATGGGTAGTGAAGATGCTTATAGCGGGCGCGAATCCTCATGTCGTCCAGAGTGTCGCTTACGTCGGAAGAATCTAGCTCATCGATACGGATTGCTTTTGGATCGTTGCCTTGAATGGCAACGACGGCCACGTGCCGACCGCCGTAGGTCTCATAGAGTTGCTCGATGCGCTGTTCATACATCTGCGCAATGGGACAGTGATTGCAGGTGAAGACGACTACCAAAACGGGGCTGTCGGCGTAGTCGCTGAGCGTATGGGTTTTGCCGTCGACGCCGGGCAAAGAGAAGGCAGGCGCGGGTGAGCCCAGCGCAAGAATGGGATGAGTTTGTTGGCCCCACAGAGACGTAGTTGTCAACAGCGCGGAGACTAACATTGCAAACATCTTCACCACTAGGTTCCTCCATAGCTCTTTAAAACGGACTGCTCAGGACTCTCTAAGTGATCAATAAGTTATTTGGTGTGAGCTTCGGGCCGGCAAGGGCGTTACATCTGCATCGACAAGCCCCATGGCCCATTTGATGGCTTCCACATACATCTGCTGCAATCGCACATCATCCCAGTTCTCTTCGGGGTGCCCGAGCGTTGAATAATAGACACGCCCTTTTCCGTACATTTTGGCCCAGGTGACGGCGAAGTCGCGATCCTGACGATGCACTCTCGTGTTAGCGAGGTCGAGTTTACTTGCATCAAGGCTCATCAGGACACGCACTTTGTCACGCGAAAATGACTTCATCTGGTAGATCTCGTCACGAAGCGTAAACGCCTTTCCCCACTGTTCCATTCCAGGGAATTTCGTGTCATCAACCAGGATGGGAGCGTTAAACGTTCCCCAAGGATGTTCGTCGAATGTTCCTCCGACCATGTCAACAAATTCCGGCCATTTAGTAAGCGTGATCGCCGCGCTGTGCACTCCGATAAATCCCTTTCCGTCGTCGTGGACAAAGGAAAGAAGGTCCGCCTTTTGCTGCGCATCCATCTCGAGATCGCCGCCCGTGAAGAAGAATACCGCGTCAAAATTTGTTAGATTCTTTGCGTTGTATTCGAGCTTTTTCTTCGTGAGGGCTTCGGTATCGGTTCGAATGGTCGTGTCCCACAATCCGGTCTGCTTCCCGAGTCGTTCGATCGTGGACATGGCATGGGAGACCGATTCGTGTCGGTACCCTTTTTCTTCGCCAACAATAAGAAGATGCTTTTGGGGAGCGGTGGCAGTTTGAGCGAAGCCGTTGAGGGATAGCATCGCAAGGGCCAGCCAATATCGGTGTTTAGCCTTCATAGTGCGATCAATCCTTGAGCAGGTATTTTGACTGGCAACGAGACCGGTCGGAGGAGAATCTTGTTCAAACACGCCGTGTGCTCCCAACGAGGCGTTTTAAGCCTCAATGTAAACGGGGCTGGCTGGCCTGCTCATAGACTCTCTGCGGTGCGATCAGAATTGTCCCCCTGTTCGATTCACAGCGTAGTTTGCCTCATTCGAGGAGCGTGAAAATACTATCAGCATATTCGTACCAATCGACGCTCCGCTTCAGGGCTATCGCAATCGGAATCTTATTGTCGCCGATGTCGTCTCTGGCGCTCATCTTTAACACACTATCTTGCCCATAGTGGTCGACGTCGATCTTCGTTATCTTCCTTAGACACTCGCAGTACCCTGCAACTAAGGCGACTGTTGCTGCGAGCGCAGAATGCCGCGAATGGGCCAACAAATCCAGTGCGAGAGATTGATTGTGATTTCCGACTTCAAAACCGCCATGTAACTGCATTTTATGACCGCATCTGCTAGGGCGAAGATGACTGATTCGGAAGAACTGAATAGGTTCGCAGGTGGTCATCTTGTACGGACTGTGCGGGTTGAGGGCGCTCGGTCGGTCTGTAATTTGATTTTATGGCGAAGTGGTTCTCGCGTCCGAAGAACTCGGTCGTGAAGGAGTAATTCCTGCTGCTTCGTCTTCTCGTTGATCAGTAGCGCGGTCGCATCCCTCAAATGATCAGTCATCAGGCTTGCGGCCAGCTCGCCATTCCGTTGTTCGATGGCGTGCATGATTGGCTTGTGAAATGAGAGTGTGTGCTCGAGTTCGACAAGCTGCGAGGTAACCATAATCATTTTCGCCATGGCCCTATGAATCGTCTGGAAGAGGCTGCTTGCGGCGCGGTTTTTGGAGGCCGCGAAGATGGCGCGGTGAAAGAGCAGGTCGGAGGAGACGAGCTTCAGCTTATCCTTGGAGCTTGATTCCAAGTCCTTAATTGACTTGCGCAGCAGAGCGATGTCATCTGCTGATGCGCGCTGTGCGGCGAGTCGAGCTAGTCCTGGTTCCATGAGGAGTCGTAACTCGGTCAGTTCTTCAACGGAGGTGTCATCGAGTAGAAATAGGAACTCCATCGGCACAGCGAGGACTGCAGATGTGTCGGTGTTGAGATAACTGCCGTCGCCGACCTTCTGAGTGATGATTCCCATGATCTCAAGGACCTTGAGCGCTTGCCGGAGCGACGAACGAGCGACGTTGAAGTGCGCAGCCAATTCTCGCTCGGGCGGCAGGCGCGTACCTTGGGTGAGGACGCCCTCGCGCAGCATCTCTTGAAATTTGAGAATGAGGAGCTGGGTCACATTATCTTTGCTGCCGTCGGTAAGCGTGGACGGAAGTGACGTGCCAGCGACGGGCTGTTGAAAATGCCTCATACACGCATGTTGCGCGAGAGAGCGAGGTTCGTCAATTGCCTTTGTGAGTAAAGTGCGATCTATCGCGACATACAACATTGGGTAGAAGTCAGATTTGATGACCCTAATAACTCAGTGAAAAAGCGCTTGACAACGATTTTTCAAAGGTAGTACCTTTCGCGACGGTTGAGAAAGGGCTCCGAAGGAGGGGCGCAATCTCCGGAGGCCGCTAAAATGCTGCTCAAAACAAAAACAGCCTGCACAAGGCTTATGGGTGTGCTGGTTATTCTTTTCTCATTAGAGGCGATCACTAGAGCGCAGGTAGAGCAGGGACGTTTTGTGGGACACATTGTCGATCCCAGCAACGCTGCTGTTCCCAATGCAACCGTCGAGGCTACGAATACTGCAACCAATATCGTGCAGCGCGCCGTAACCAATGAAACCGGTGATTTCGTGATCACGCCCGTGTTCGCGGGCAGCTACATTCTGAGCGTGACGGCTACAGGATTTCAGAAAGCGACGACGAGGGTCATTGAGGTCCAAGTCGGACAAATTGTCCGTCAAGATTTGATTTTACCCATTGGTACGGCCAATACTGTAGTTGAGGTGACTACGACTGTCCCCCTGCTTTCGACGGACTCCGCCACGGTCGGACAAGTTATTACCAACAAGCAAATTGTCGAATTGCCTGTGAATGGCCGCGGTTTCTTCCGGCTCGCGCAACTGACGCCAGGAGCGGCGTTGTTGCCTCCTACGGGGAACTCGTTGGCGATTCGGCCCGAAGTTGTAAATGGCAACGTTATTAGTGGCATTCGGGGCAGTGCAACCTCATTCCTAATGGATGGTGTCGACGTAAGCGAGCAGCACCAAGGCGGTACTTTTATTCAGACTTCGATCGATGCACTGCAGGAGTTCTCTGTGGTGCAGAGTCCGTACTCATCGGAGTACAACCGTGGCGGGGCATTTTTCAACGCGACCACGAAATCCGGCACCAATCGATATCATGGCGTTCTCTTCGAATTTCTGCGCAACGACGCGCTTGATGCTCGCAATTATTTTTCGCTCACGCGGCAGAGGCAAAAGCGTAATCAGTTTGGTGGAAACATTGGCGGCCCGCTGTCGATTCCTCACCTCTACAAAGGTAGGGATCGCACGTTCTTCTTCTTCAATTTCGAGGCACAGCGGCTGCGCTCCGGCTTGGTGAACAATATTATTGTGCCGTCAGATGCGCGTCGTGCGGGCAATTTCTCCGATCTTTTGCCATCTAGGATTATTTACGACCGGAGCAGCGGTACGCCGGTTCCATTTACCAATAACATCATTCCGCAAAACCGTCTCTCACAACAAGCGCTCGCGATTCAGCAGTATTACCCGAGGCAGAACACAACGACAGGAACCAACAGCACAGCCCCATCGCAGGCGATTGATTGGAACCAGTATGTTGTCCGTTTCGATCACCAGATCACGCCGAAAAACCGGCTGTTTGCGCGCTGGGTTTACATCACACAGAAGGAGGTCGATCCGAATGCCTCCGTAGCTCTTGGTAACGCAAACCTGACCTCGTGGGGACAAGACATCGCCGTCGGTGTGATCTCAAACATAGGCGCGACGATGGTCAACGAAGCTCGTGCGCATTTCCTTCCCAGCCACGTTCGTCTACAGGGTTTTCTGCAGGGGCCGGACTGGAATAGCCGTTTCGGCGTGACCGGCTTTCAGTGATCTTCTGCGACCCGGCGTTGGCGGAGTCTTCCCGGACTACGCCTGGAGCGGTTACGGCTCGCTGCAAGGATCTGGCTTTGACCAGCGACCGAAATCTCAGGACCGTAAGGCGTTCGAAGGCACTGACAACTTTACGATTCTCAAGGGAAAGCAGGCCCTGAAGTTCGGTGTGCTGTTCCGCTACTACCAGTGGCTCGGCTACGACAGCGGAAACTCTTCCGGCGGATTTACCTTCAATGGAAATGCTACTGGCAACAACACAGCCAGCGGCGACGCATATGCCGATTTCCTGTTGGGGTATCCTTCCGCGGTCGCGCGCTCATATCCGGCGACAAACTTTGGCGGACAGGGTCTCTATAAGCAGTTCTTCATACAGGATGACTATCGCGTAAGCGATAGGCTAACTCTCAACATGGGACTTCGGTACGAGTATTCGCCGTGGCTCGATGGTTACAAAGGCCAGATCGGCACTTTTGATCCTACACAAGCCAAGCCCATCATCGTATCCGGAACCGGGACCGTGCCCGACCTTACGGCCCAACCCGCTGCGCCATCCGCCTATCAATATTTCGGGCAGTACATTCAGACGAGTAGCCAGGCGGGATTGCCGATCAACATCACTTATACCAACAAGACGCAGTTTGCTCCACGTGTTGGCGTTTCCTACAGTGTGGATCGTAAGACCGTCGTGCGCGCCGGGTTTGGCATGTTCTATGAGCCGGAAGGTACCAGCGGCCGTGTAAACCTCAATATCCTGCCCTACAGGCTCGCAGAGACAATCAACCAGACCCAGAACGTGACGCCGACGCGCACGCTGGCGAATTTCTTCCTGGGCACTCCGCTAGGTTCGACTGCGTCCACTCCGTCACTGGGGCCGTCACGGGTTCATCTGAGCATGGGAACCAACATTCACTACAGCCTCAATGTGCAGCGACAAATCACAGACCACGACATGTTTGAGATCGGATACGTTGCCAATCGTGGAGTACACCTCAGCTCCGCTAACGACGCCAATGTTCCGCTTGTTCCGGGACCAGGAGCGATTCAGGCGCGGCGACCTTACCCGTTGTGGAGCGGTATTTCATATCAGACCCAGGATCTGTCAAATCACTACGATTCGCTACAGACAAAGTTCGAGCACCGTTTTAGTCGGGGTTTCAGCGGATTGGTTGCGTATACATACTCGAAAGTGCTGCAGTACAACCAGTCCTCCGCGCTTGGCGGGAACACGGCGTACGAGTACGCTCTGGCACCGTATGACATTCCGCATAATGTGGCGATCAGCGGCAGCTATCAGATTCCTGTCGGTCGCGGGCGTACGTATATGAATAAGACAAATGGATTTGTCGATGCAATTGTTGGAGGATGGCAAGCGCAGACAATTCTCGTAGTTCGCAGCGGAACGCCGTATACACCTATCGTCTCGTCCGATCGTGCAAATACGGGCGTGGGATCGCAGCGGCCAAATCTCAATCCTGCTGGCGGCAATCCTCAATTCAAGAGGTCGCTCGCTGCCTGGTTTGACAGGTCGGCATACGTTGTTTCACCAAACTTTACTTACGGCCAGGTGAGGGCAAATACTCTTCGCGCCGGAACTTACAACCAGTTCGACGCTTCGATCTTCAAGAACTTCTCCCTACCGGGAGAGAGCACGCTCTCTTTCCGCGCAGAGTTCTTCAACTTCCCGAATACCGTTAGCTTCAACGCTCCCAGCAATGTCACCATCGACAATGCGGCAGCCGGACAAGTCACCAGTTCCTCAAACACGCCGCGACAGATACAGTTTGCACTTAAGTACAACTTCTAATCCAACGAGGATCCAATTGCTTCAATTCGCCCATTTCAGAGAGACGTTTTTTTCGTGCATCCTCATTGGTACGGCGGGAAGTGCAATGGGGCAAGGGGTCATTCCTACGGCTCCTCCGCCCTCTGTTCAACCGCCGACAATCATTACGGTCGACATGGCTAGCAAGGTCGGTGCGTATAAGCCGATCTACAGTTGGTTTGGCTACGATGAGGCTAACTACACGACGATGCGCAATGGGAAGGCGTTGCTCCGGGACCTACATGATTTGAGTCCTGTTCCGGTGTATATCCGTGCACACCACTTGCTCACTTCGGGCGACGGCAAAGCCGAACTAAAGTTCAGCTCGACGAATGTGTACAGCGAAGACCCTTCCGGCAAGCCCATCTATGACTTCACAATTCTTGACGGCATATTTGATGAGTACAAGGCTGCGGGCGTACGGCCCATGGTGGAGTTTGGCTTTATGCCGAAGGATCTGGCAGCCGAACTGCCAAATCGTCATGAGCCGTATCAAGTTCATTATCCCAAGAGCGCTATTAGTGGAGCGTCCAACAATCCTCCCAAGGATTATGCGAAGTGGGGTGAACTAGTTCGCGTTGTCACAGCGCATTTCGTGGAGAGGTACGGGCGCGATGCGGTGCAGCAGTGGTACTTCGAAGTGTGGAACGAGCCGGACATCGACTACTGGCACTCCACTGCAGAGGACTACTGGAAGTTGTATGACTATGCGGTTGCCGGCGTGCGCAAGGCCCTGCCTACGGCACGTGTCGGAGGTCCAGCGACGACCAGCCCGTCCAACCAACATGCAAATGATTATTTAAAGGGTTTCCTGGATCACGTGATGGCAGGCAAGAGTTTGGCTGACGGCAAGGCAATTCCTCTCGACTTCATTTCATTCCATGCAAAGGGCCGTCCTACTATTGTCGAGAGCCATGTCACTATGGGCATCAAGCATGAACTTGCCGACGCGGACCGTGGTTTTTACCTTATCTCGCAATATCCGAAGTATCGGAACCTTCCTATCATTATTAGTGAGGCTGATCCCGAAGGTTGCGCTGCCTGCTCGTCGCGAGTGAACCCGGCAAACAACTACCGCAATGGGACGTTGTATCCGGCCTATACTGCCGCGGCGTTCAAGGCGCTGTTCGATCTGCAGGATAAGCACAAAGTGAATCTGCTTTCGATGTTGAGCTGGTCATTCGAATTTGAAGACAAGGACTATTTCGAAGGATTTCGCTCCTTGGCAACCAATGGTATCGACAAGCCTGTGCTCAGTGTCTTTCGTATGTTTGCCCTGATGGGTGGCACACGTGTGGCAACTACCAGCACCAGCAGAGTTCCGCTCGATACGATGGTATCGACAGGTGTTCGTGAGTCCGCTGACGTCGACAGTATGGCTACAATCTCCGATCGTGAAGCAGCGATTCTGGTGTGGAACTACCACGATGCCGACGTTGCCGCGGCCGCGACGCCGACCACTGTGAAGGTCCAGGGCATTCCACGTGGAGTGACCCGCGTTCTAGTGAAGAACTATCGAGTGGATGATACGCATAGCAATGCATATACAGTGTGGAAGGCAATGGGTTCGCCGCAGCAACCGACAACCGAGCAGTATGCACGGCTCAAGTCTGAGGGCGGATTGCATTTGCTAAGCTCGCCAGTCTGGCTCGATGTTGTGGATGGCAAGCTCGATCTTTCAACGGAGCTTCCCCGGCAGAGTATTTCGCTTCTTAAGATCACTTGGTAAATAGGGATAGGTCGAGCTTAATGAATCGCAAGTGGTATTACGTCACCATGGTGGCTGTGGCCATCGCCATCAGCTACTTCGACCGGCAGACTCTGCCTGTCGCAATTTCTGCGATTCAACGCAACATACCGCTGTCGAACCAGCAATTCTCTTATCTACAGACGGCATTTCTGCTTGCATATGCGGCGCTCTACATGCTGGGCGGAAGATTGCTCGACTTGCTTGGTACACGAAAGGGGTTCTTACTGATCATGGTCTGGTGGTCGCTCGCTTGCGCGATGCATTCGCTCGCAACCGGTTTTTCGCTGCTGTTGGTAGCGCGGTTGCTGCTCGGTGCGGGTGAAGGAGGTGCGTTTCCAGCAGCCACGCGCGTGGTTGCAGAGTGGATAGAGCCCAACGAACGCTCGACCGCGATGGGGTTAATCAACGCGGGAACAGCAGTGGGTTCGGTTCTTGCTCCTCCGCTTATCGGTGCGGTCCTCTTATTGAGTGGTTGGCGCGTCGTTTTCATATTTGCAGGTGCAGCGGGACTAGTTTGGGTATTGTGGTGGGGCGTGAGTTACCGTGGCAATTCGGTCACTCTATCGTCAAATACAGTTGACGCCAGAGTTCTCGGTAGCGGTATCGGGTGGCAGCAGGTGATTCCGCTACGCAGCGTGCAGTCGATCGTTTTCGCCAAGTTCATGAGCGATTCAGCTTGGTACTTCTTGCTGTTTTGGTTGCCCAAGTATCTTTACGACGCTCGTGGTTTCGACATTAAGCAAGTGAGCTATTACGCATGGATTCCCTATGCGGCATCAGGACTCGGAAGTTTTATCGGCGGTTGGGCTTCGTCCCGGTTGTTGCATGCCGGCAAATCCCTGAATTTCGCTCGAAAGGTTGTACTCGGTTGCTGTGCTGTGGGAATGCCTGTAGTGATGCTGGTTTCGGTCGCTCCTGTTCAGGTTGGCACTGGCTCTTTTCAGTATTGCGTTCTTCTGCCAACAGGCATGGTCAGGTCTGATCATGACACTTCCGACAGACATATTTCCTCTCACGGTGGTCGGTACCGTTGCTGGCCTTATTGGCTTTGGGGGCGCCATTGGAGGAGCAATTTTTGGGCTGATTGCCGGCTTTATGTTGGGACATGGCTTCACGTATGCGACGTTGTTTGTTCTCGTAGGAACATTTCACCTCATCGGCTTTCTTGCCATTGTTTTGTTTGCTGGCAGGATTCAACCCTTAAGCGCAATTGACCTTCAGCATATTGAGAGCGCCGCATGAAAATCACAGAAGTTCGCACACGCGTGGTTCAATGGGAAGGCAAGACCGTTCCCCTGCCGCCACATTTTTGCACGAATCCAATGGATCTCGTCGCATTTCGCGAAGCGTCCATGGGAAACTTCGCCTTCCATAATTGGTTATTGGTTGAGATCTTTACCGATAGTGGGCTAGTAGGACTGGGCAACGCTGCGCTTTCTCCGATGGTGACGAAGCCGCTGATCGACATTTATCTCAAGCCCTTGCTGATTGGTGCGGACCCATGGGATATCGAATACCTGTGGCAACTGATGTACCGGCGTACGCTTGCCTTTGGCCGCAAGGGTGTTGCATTGACGGCGATTTCTGCAGTGGACATCGCGCTGTGGGACTTGTTGGGAAAAGACGCGAAGCAGCCCGTGTTCAAGTTGCTTGGAGGCCGCACTAAAGAGCATATCCCCGTGTATGCGAGCCGTCTTTACGCCATGCCTATCCCGGAGCTTCGAGTCGAGGCCCAGAGGTATAAGGACGAAGGCTACAAGATGATGAAGCTCCGATTCGGATGGGGACCGCTTGATGGCGCGGCAGGCATGCAGAAAAACATCGAACTAGTTCGGAATGTACGCGAGGTAATTGGATACGACATCGATCTGATGACCGACGCTTACATGGGATGGACGCTCGACTATGCAAAGCGAATGCTTCCATTGCTCGAACCATTCCAGTTGCGCTGGCTCGAAGAGGCAGTTATTCCAGACGACACGCGGGGTTACAAAGAACTTAAGAGCTATGGTCGCGTGCCGATTGCCGGTGGCGAGCACGAGTTCACAATTTTTGGCTTCCGGGAGTTGCTGGAGAATAACGCCCTCGACGTAATCCAGTTCGACACGAACAGAGTGGGTGGCATTAGCCAGGCGCGGAAGATCTCCGCCCTGGCTGAATCGTTCCAGGTCCCCGTGACTCCGCACGCGGGCCAAATGCATAACTATCACGTTGTTATGGCGAGCCTCAACTCGCCCATTGCCGAGTTTTTTCCGCAAGTTGATGTTGAAGTGGGAAACGAACTGTTCTGGTACATCTTTGATGGCGAGCCCGTTCCGAAGGACGGATACATCGACCTCGACGATAATTTGCCGGGTCTAGGACTTGCCGTCAACGAGGAGTCGCTGAAGCGGTTCCGTATCTTCGAATAGGAGACTGAATGCGTCTTGTACAGCTAGCAAACGGAACAGAGCGGCACGTCGCGCTCGTGGATGAACCGAATCTCGTTCTGCTGAACGATGTTGTCTCTATGCTTGAACTAGCCACCCGAGCAATCAAGCAGAGGACTGATCTGTCCCAACTCGTGCGGCAACTCGCGACGGGTAAGAAGCTCGACTATGACGACATTTATGAAGGCCGCTCTTCATGGAAGCTGCTTGCGCCAATTGATTATCCGGACGAGCCTCAGAGAGTGCTTGTCTCCGGAACCGGCCTTACGCACCTTGGTAGCGCGCGTGAGCGACAGGCCATGCATGCTGAGGCGCAGATGACAAAGGCTGTAGAGATAACTGACAGCATGCGTATGTTTGAGTGGGGAAGAGAGAAGGGACGTCCCGCGGCGGGCACGATCGGCGTCGCCCCTGAGTGGTTCTATAAAGGCGATGGGTCTATCTTGCAAGCACCATTTGAGTCCCTCAGTATTCCTGGTCACGCAGAAGATGGCGGGGAAGAAGGTGAAATCGCCGCCATTTACTTGATTGATGACAAGCGTACGCCGTATCGAATCGGCATGTGCATCGGTGACGAATTTTCGGATCACATCTTTGAACGGCGTAATTATCTGAACCTGGCCGGTTCAAAGCTGCGCCAATGCAGCCTTGGTCCTGAACTCGTAATTGACGGCAATTTCGGTGACGTGGCAGGCGCGGTACGCATATTGCGAGAGGGAGACGTGATTTGGGAAAAACATATCTGCACCGGCGAAGAGAATATGTGCCATAGCCTCGCCAACATTGAACACCATCACTTCAAATTTGAAGGTCATCGCCAGCAGTGGATGCTCCATGTCCATTTTCTTGGTGCGGACGCATTGTCGTTCGGCGATGGAATACGGTTGCAGGCCGGCGACATCGCTGAAGTCAGTTTCGAGGGATTTGGCAGGCCGCTGCGCAATCCCATCGTCGCAGAAGAGAAGGTTAGCTCCGCCGTGCAAATAAAGGCGATGAAATAAGGAGTCGACAAAATGGCAAAACCGCGGGTAGCCCTTCTAGGAATCGGAACGATGGGAAGCGGCATGGCAGTCAATCTTCTTCGCGCAGATTTCCCTTTGGTTGTTTACAACCGTACGAAGGAGAAAGCTGAACAACTTGCTGCCAAGGGAGCGCAGGTCGTCAACACTCCTGCTGAGGCAGCGAAAGATGCAAGCGTGGTTATCTCCATGTTATCTGACGATAACGCGTCGCGCGCAGCATGGTTGGGTGATAATGGCGCACTTGCAGCAATGACCGCAGGCAGCATTGTGGTCGAGTGCGGTACTGTCAGCCCTGATTGGATTGCGGAGCTAAATCAGATGGCAACGGCAAGAGGTCTCCGGGTGCTTGAAGCTCCCGTTACCGGAAGTCGCCCACAGGCTGAGGCTGGCCAACTGACATTTCTTGTTGGTTCCGATGCGGAGACTCTTGAAGCAGCGCGACCTGTTCTTGTGCCGATGAGTAAGAGCATCATGCATGTTGGCCCCGTCGGTACAGGCGGTCAGTTGAAACTCGTTAATAACTTTCTCTGTGGTGTTCAAGTGGCGTCTTTCGCGGAGGCTGTCGCATGGGTGGAGCGTACCGATCTCAATCGTGGACAGGCTCTGGATTTTCTTAAGACGGGCGCTGCGGGCAGTGGAATTTTGACCGCGATGACTGATCGGATGACTGCCCGCACCTATGAAGTGAATTTTCTTTTGCGCCTCCTTAAAAAAGATCTCCGCTATGCGCAGCACGCCGCGGCTGACAAGGGAGTCATTTTGACGACTGCCGCAGTTACTGAAGCGCTTTTTGACAAGGCAGAGACGCAAGGCCTAGGCGAGAAGGATATGTCGGCTGTCATAGAGGTTTTGCGCGCCGAGCATGGGGCGTGAGCAAAATAGCGATTTCGCAATAGGAGGGTGTATGCGGCATCGGATCTTTTGGGGCATCTTGGCCTGTGTGACCACTGTCGGTTTAGCACAGAATGCGGCAGTGCCCGGATTCCGTGATACAAAGCGACCAATTGAAGACCGCATCACCGACCTTATCGGGCGTCTGACACTGGAAGAGAAGGCGCAGCAACTCAATCACACTAACAAGGGTTTGCCCCGTCTCGGCCTTCCGGCGTGGGGTGGATGGAACCAAACACTACATGGGGTTTGGTCGAAGGAACCGACTACGCTGTTTCCGATCCCCACAGCGATGGGCGCAACCTGGGATCCTGAACTGATTCATTCAGTCGCAGCCGCCATGAGCGACGAAGGTCGCGCACTGTACAACGCAAAGGCTGAGGGGCCGCGCACAACGCATGGCCTCGTATTCCGTTCACCTGTCATCAATATCAGCCGCGATCCGCGCTGGGGACGCATCCAGGAAGTCTTTAGCGAAGATCCATACCTTACGGGTCGCATGGCGGTCGCGTACGTACGTGGCCTGCAGGGCGATGAGATCAATCACCTCAAACTCGCCGCTACGGTGAAGCACTTTGCGGTCAATAATGTCGAGACGGGCCGTCAGCATCTTTCCGCCTCAGTCGATGAGCGCAATCTTTTCGAGTACTGGCTTCCTCATTGGCGTGACGCCATCATGGAAGCCCATGCACAGTCAGTGATGTCGAGCTATAACGCTATCAACGGAACTCCGGACGCGGTAAATCATTACCTACTAACCGACATTCTTCGAGGTAAATGGGGTTTTGACGGGTTTGTGACGGATGATCTCGGTGCAGTCGCGCTCCTGACAGGGTATCGCCGGAACGAGACAGGTCAGCACTTTTCCGAAGATCCTGTCTATGCTGCGGCAATGTCGATCAAGGCAGGCAATGACTCTGACGATCCTGAGTTCGAAACGAATCTTCCGCTCGCGGTCAAGCGAGGTCTTCTAACGGAAAAAGAATTGGACACCGCTTTACGCCACGTTTTGCGAGTGGGCTTTCGGCTTGGAGCCTTCGATCCTCCGGAGGATAGCCCCTATGCAAAACTCGGTATGAGCGTCGTTCGCTCGCGGGAGCATCTCAAACTATCTGACCAACTTGCCAACGAATCGATGACCCTCCTGCTAAACCGTCAGAGTTTCCTGCCGCTAAAGAAAGACGCAATTCACTCCGTCGCGGTGATTGGGCCCGGGGGGAGCGGAGATTACGAGACCGGCAACTATTATGGAACTCCCTTTCGGAAGACCAGTGTTGCGCAGGGTCTGCAGACTCTTCTGGGTGTGGGCGTAAAGGTGAGTTATGAGAAAGGCGCGGGCTACGTCGATGCCTACGACGCCAAAGCGGTCGAGAATGCAGTTGACCTTGCTCGACGCAGCGACGTTGTGGTGCTTTGCCTTGGAACTAATTTGCGCGTTGAAGCAGAGGGTCGCGACCGCCGTGACCTGAATCTGCCCGGCGCTCAAGAACAACTGCTCGAAGCGGTATATGCCGCGAATCCCAAGACAGTTCTTGTACTATTGAACGCCGGGCCGCTCGCCGTCACTTGGGCCAATGATCATCTACCTGCGATCCTGAGCGCGTGGTATCCAGGCGAAGGTGGAGGCGACGCGATTGCTCGCACTCTATTCGGAGACAATAATCCTGGTGGCCATCTGCCATATACGGTTTATGCCAGCCTAGATGGAGTGCCTCCACAAAATGAGTACGACGTTAGCAAAGGGTACACCTACATGTATTTCAAAGGTGTGCCACTGTACCCCTTCGGTCATGGTCTCAGTTATACGACCTTTGGATACAGCAACCTGAAAGTCACACAGTCCGGGCCAAAACTGACAGTCTCTTTCGATCTAAAGAACTCTGGTGACCGTGTCGGCTCCGAGGTCGCGCAACTTTACACCCACCAGCAAGCCAGCGCCACATACCAGCCTATCAAGAGCCTTCGCGCGTTCCGGCGGGTTTCACTCAATCCGGGAGAGTCGAAAAGCGTTACCCTCGACATCCCCGTGAAACAGCTCGCCTTTTACGACCTAAAGATCCACGATTTCCGCGTAGAGGGGGGTGTTTACGATGTGCTCGTTGGCTCCTCGTCAGAAGATATTCGCCTTCGAAGCCAGACCAACATAAAGACGGCAACCGCGATATCGCGTCCACAACCAAAAAATTAAGATGCACCACGATATTCGAGATCAGCAGTTCAGAGTGAGCAGAAATTCAACGGGAACGATTTAGCGTGACCGGCTAATCTGCGACATTTTGCATCCCAACAAGCTAACCCAGCGAGTGCTTTGGCGAGCGGTTCACGGCGCTGATTGGCGACATCGGCTGACAGTCAGGCGTCTGATCTGTGATACGGCCTGTTTATTGGAAATCGAACTGATGGAGGAATTCCATCTCCTCCATCGAGGCGACTCGAAAGGGCAAGAGTTGCATGCCCGTTTGGGTTGCTGATTTTCGAGTCTAATGCCGCGTCGCTTCAACAATTCCGGCATTTTCTAAAATGACTGCAAATGTGCGGCGCGAAGCTATTTTGATTTATAAGCCTCAATGTTGCAGTACTATGAGGCAGAACCGGCTACTTTAGCAGAGGCAATGCGCCGAACCATGCTCGAAAAAGCCAGGAGCAAAAGGTTTATCTCCGCTGATTTTCGTCGACGGTGGATTCTCTCGCTACCGGTGGTAGTCGTTTTGATGCTCCTCATTGGACCTAGCGTCCTAGCGCAGATGCCTCGGCAAAAAGAAGTTCTTTTGCTCAATGAGGTGGGACTGTCACATACGCTAACGAACTTAATGGATCATGAGATCGTTGCTGGTGTGCAGCAAACACCCGGAATTCGCGTTGAATTCAGTTCGGAAAGTCTCGATTTGGCGTCGTTTCCACGGCAGCCGTCGCTTCCCGAAATGAAGAACTGGCTGAGTCAAAAATATAGTCGTCGAAATTTAGATGTCGTTATAGCTGTTGGGCCCGACACTATCAGATTTGTTTCCGACTTCGCCGATACTTTATTCCCCGGCGTTCCGATTGTCATTTGCGGGAGTGCCGAAGATCAGGCGGGATACCCTACGTTAAGCTCGCGGTTTACTGGAACATGGCAACTTCGTGAGCCCGGAAAGACACTTGATTCTGCTCTGCTTCTGTTTCCGAATACACGACATGTATTTGTGGTCGGAGGAACTTCGGTTTACGACCGTGTGGTAATGACAGCTACGAAGAAATTCTTTGACTCGTTTCCAACGAAGGTAAATTTCTCCTATCTGACTGATATGGAGATGGGAAAACTCATAGAACAACTGCGGAACTTACCAGGCGATTCCGTTGTTCTTTACACCTCTTTCTTCCAAGATGCCGCAGGAAACAGATTCGTCAATGCGACGCAGGCGCTGCCCATTGTTGCCGCAGCCGCCAATTCTCCCGTATTTGGAATGTCGGACACCTATTTGGGGCGTGGCATCGTTGGCGGAGACGTGATGGATTTTCAAGAACAGGGTAAAGTCACAGGCCGAATCGTCTCGGAATTACTGGAGGGGAAGAGAGCCTCTGACATTCCCATCACTAATCTTCCCAGCGTGCTGATGTTCGACTGGAACGAATTGAAACGCTGGCAGGTGCCGGACGATCGGCTTCCTCCACAGAGTAGGGTCGTTTTTCGTAGGGCAAGTGTCTGGGAGCGCGCCAAGGCCTTTTTGCCTAGTGTATTTTTGATTGTCCTAGGCCTCTCACTGATGGTCGTCTATCTGTACTACAGCCGAAAGCATTTGAAATTAGCGCGAGCGGGACAAAAGCAACTCAGCAGTATGTTGATTGATGCGGAGGAGCAAGAGCGCCACCGAATAGCCTCGGAACTTCACGATGACTTCAGTCAAAGACTGGCTGTGCTTGCGCTCGGTTTGGAAAATTTGGATGAAGCAATGCCCGATTCGTTCACCGACGCGCATCAACAGTTACACGAGCTTCTTCGTTCTACGAGTGAGCTTGGTACTGATCTTCACACCCTATCTCACCGGTTGCATTCTTCTACGCTCGAAAGCCTCGGTCTTGTTCCTGCCGTTAGCGCACTATGCAAAGAATTTACTGCACAGCAGGGAATCAAAGTTCACTTTACATCGACAGAGATTCCCAGATGGCTCCAGTCAGAGACATCCCTTTGCGTTTTTCGCATTGTTCAAGAGGGGCTTAGAAATTTAAAGAAGCATAGCGGTGCAACAGAAGCATGGGTGGATCTGCGAAACAACGGTGACAGATTAGCGGTCAGTGTACGCGATGAGGGGTGTGGGCTAGATCTGAAAAATCGGCATTTGCACCAAGGGATAGGACTCCGCAGCATGGAAGCTCGTGCTCTTTCGCTGGGCGGAGAACTGAAGGTTATTTCTCGTTGCGGGAAAGGCACGACGCTTCAGGCTTGGGTTCCACTCCTATTGGATAGAAATTCTGTGACTTGATGTCGCCTACGCGACGTAAGTGGGTGTACACTTCAAGTCCCAGGTACAGCATATTTGACAGATCGAGAGAGTATCTGTCACGTCATGATTTCGTGTGACGGGTTCACAGGGCATTGAGCGCTATGTGATATTCGTATGGTGTCTCAGGGAAGAGCATAGTAGTGCGGGCCAGCTTGGATAGATCAAGAAAGGGCGCGCCACGGTATGGGATCCATTTCCACTAACAGGGCTCAACCACAATTTTTGATTGCGGACGATCATGCAATCTTTGCTGAAGCTCTAAAGGGCTATATAGAGAGAAAGTATCCAGTAGTTGGGATCGTGGCCGAAGGCCGCGCATTGATCGAAGTAGCCATCAGGCTAAAGCCAGATGTGATTGTCGCCGATGTGGCGATGCCTATTCTCAACGGGTTGGACGCCGCCCGAAGAGTCAGAGAAGTCGCTCCTAAGATCAAATTTGTCTTCTTGACTATGCAAGTCGATCCGAATCTGGCTGCTGCCGCCCTCGAGCTTGGGCCGGTCGCATTCGTGCTCAAACATGCCACGGGAACAGAATTATTTACCGCTATCGACCGCGTGTTGCAGGGAAAATCTTATCTGACTCCTCAGCTGCAGGCCGACGATTGGGTTGCCACACGAGCTCGGGCACGGCAGTTCTCCAAAGAACTTACTCCTCGACAGCGAGAGATCATCCAGCTATTCGCCGAAGGCCGAGCGATGAAGGAAATTGCCGGATTGCTGGATTTGAGCGAAAAGACCGTCGAATTTCACAAGCATCACATTATGGTCAGTTTCAACATCAAGAGCAATGCACAGTTGATCTTGTTTGCTTTGAAACGAGGACTCATTTCGGTAGACCCCGATCCCTCTGAACTCTCGCCGGTCGCACGCCAGTGCGTATGAAATCGAACAATAGCTAGAAAAGTAATGTCCTAGGGATTTTCCTAGTGGTACAGGGGTGCGTATCCGCCACATATTATTCGTGTAGCTGATACTGCACTCTAGCCTCCTTATGGAATTGAACATAAGCCTAAGGGAGGCTTGGACGGAGGCGAACATTGATTCGCCCGCGTGTACTCTTGGCAGACGATCATCGCGAATTCCTCGAAGCAGAAAGCGCTCTCTTGCGGCCATACTGTGATCTCGTTGGCACGGCGAGCGATGGCAGATCCCTCATATCAGAGGTGCAGCGCCTCAAGCCTGACGTCGTTGTGGTTGATATCACGATGCCAGTAATGAACGGTATTGATGCCGTTCGAAAACTCATCGAATCGGGTTCAGCCGCGAAGTTTGTCTTCCTAACCATCAACACGGACCAGGAATTCGTCAAAGCGTGCCTGAACACAGGCGCTCGCGGGTATGTTTGGAAATCTCGTATGAAGGGCCACTTGATTCCCGCGATACGCGCTGTTCTTGAAGATCTGCCATATATTTCCCCGCTTAGCTCTGCGTGACCGTGGGCGAATCATTTGTTGCTTGTTGGCGTTAGGGATTCTCCTAGTTGTTAGAAGCGATTCAACGAGGCTATAGCACTGGAGTGAGCAAGAGGGCGGGTCAAGAGGAAGATCATGATGGCAGCTAGAACTCTCGCACCGAAGATTCCTTGGAAGATCATGCGAAGCTGTGTGGCGGTGCTATGTTCGGCGCTGCTTGTGCCAGGAGATGTAGTGGCGCTTGCGTCAGCAGATTTAATTCAGGCGACTCAGGCGCCGGCGCAGGCAGCTGCCCAGGCACCTGCACCGGCGGCGCAGGAGAGTCCAAAGATACCCCCCGACCAGCTTGATTCGCTCGTAGCTCCGATCGCACTGTATCCGGACCCGCTGCTAGCTCAGGTTCTCGCAGCTTCGACGTATCCATTGGAACTTGTGCAGTTGCAGCAATGGCTGGATAAGAACAAGACTTTGAAGGACAAGGCCCTGGCTGATGCCGTAGCGAAGCAGCCCTGGGATCCAAGCGTTCAGTCAATGGCCGGACTTCCGGATGTGGTCAAGCGCCTGACGGATGACATCCAGTGGACGACAGACTTAGGTAACGCATTTCTGGCGTCAGCAAAATGATGTCATGGACGCTGTGCAGCGTATGCGCAAGAAAGCGCAGGGCACGGGCAACCTGAAATCGAATGAGCAGCAGAAGGTAGAAACGAAAGTAGTGGAATCCAAGCAAGTCATCGTCATCGAACAGTCGAATCCACAGGTTGTCTACGTCCCAAGCTATAATCCCGACTGTTGTATACGGCGCCGCCCCCCTACCCATATCCTCCAATCGCCTATCCTCCGCCAGGGTATTACGCGGCCGGGATGGCGATTTCCTTCGGAGTCGGAATTGCCATGGGTGCGGCGATGGGTGGAGGCTGGGGTTGGGGCTGCGGTTGGGGGGGTGGCAACAACAACATCACGATCAACAACAATAACAATTACAATCGCAACACGAATATCAATGGCGGCAACCGTAACAACATAAATGGCGGCAACCGAAACAACGTAAATGGGGGCAATCGCGTCTCCAACCAACCAGCTCGAGGTGGTGCTGGAGGCGGTAGTTGGCAGCACAATCCTCAGCATAGAGGGCGGAACACCCTATGGCAATCGAGCCACTGCACAGCAGTACGGTGGCAGCGCTCGTGGTGAGACTCGCTCCAAGTCAGGCGGTGGGCAGGGCTTCGTGGCAAGGGCAATCAGACCGCAAGCGGCAGCAGCGTCAAAGCGATGGTGGATCGCGTGGCCAACAACCGAGCGCCAGCAATCGTGCTAGTGGTGGAGCAGGAGGCGACCGCGGCGGTCGGTGGAGGAGTGGATCGCTGAGAGCAGCTAGTCACGAGTCGGCGCAGACGGCGGGGCTGGGAATCGAAGCGCATCACCAAGCGCTGTCCTCGAGAGGCGGCGGTGGCGGAAGCTTTAGTGGCGGGGTCCGGTGGTATGAGTGGCAGTTCGGCACGTGCCAGTAGTTCGCGCGGCAGCTCCAGCATGGGTGGTGGCGGCGGTGGTGGTGGTGGTGGACGGAGGTGGTGGACGGCGGAGGTAGATGAGCTATGAGCCAGGGAAATCAAATGAAATCGCAAATAAAAATCGTCTTCAGACCGCCCCTGGTATTCCTGATTGTCCTCGGGTTTAGCTTTGTTGATCCCAGGAGCATTAAGTTCGGCACAGGAAAAAGCAAAGACAGTTACACCGGCACAAAAAACCTTCGCAACACCGCAGCTGGCGGCCGCTGCGCTTATCCAAGCGTGCGATAGCTACGATGTGGCAGGCCATGAAGCAGATTCTTGGGCCTCAAGGTGAAGACTTAGTGTCGTCGGAAGATGCGGTCCAAGACAAGAACGTGACGCTTGCATTTGCCGCAAAGGCGCATGAGCAGAATTCGATCAGCATCGACCCAAAGAACCCCAATCGCGCGATGCTCCTGGTCGGAAACGATAACTGGCCGATGCCTATTCCCATCATCAAGCGCAATGGGAACGTGGTTTTTCGATACGAAAGCAGGAAAGGACGAGGTACTTCTCCGGCGTATTGGAAGCAATGAACTCGATGCGATCCAAATTTGCCGAAATTACGTGGAAGCCCAGCTTGAATATGCTCAGACAAAGCACGACGGATCCGAAGTGAATCAGTACGCGCAGCGCGTTATCAGCACTCCTGGAAAGCAAGACGGCCTAGTATGGCGGAATGCAGATGGGAGTCTGGGGGGACCTATCTCCGAGGGTATTGCCGATGCTTTGCAGCAGGGCTACACGGATAAGGCGAAGCCTTATCACGGATATTTCTTCAAGATTTTGAAAGGGCAGGGGCCATCTGCGCCGCTCGGCAGGATCGATTTTGTTGTAGAGGGAGCAATGATTGGTGGCTTCGCACTGGCTGCCGCTCCAGCTGACTATCGCGTGACGGGTGTAAAGACATTCATCGTTAGCTACGAGGGAGTTGTCTACCAAAAAGATATGGGCCCCGACACGCTTAAAAAGTTCAAAGAGATGGAACTGTATAACCCAGACAAGACGTGGACACGGACGGACGATAGTTGGCCATTTGACGCGCTGGATGTGTCACCTTCTGCAGCGAAAGATTGAATAGCTTCGTAATGGCTTGCGTTGCGATCATCGACCTGAATGGAGTTGTGGCGGTGCTCGAGATCAGTGTTTCTCACTCCGTCATTTGGCAATGGCTCGACGGCAAAAAAAAATCTGCTCGTTGCAGATGCGATGCTACGATGGCTGGACAATCCGGAGACGCAACAAATGACCACAGGATCAAAGAGTTGCATTTCGCTGTCTCGGGCCCCTGAAATAACGATTGGCCATTCACGGCTTCTATCCGCCTCACTTCTGTTTCTCGGCATTGTTGCTGGCTGCTCCTCTAAGGAAGAAAAGCCTGCTCCGCCGCCACCTGGGTGTCACAGTGACACCAGTAGTGAAAAAAGATGTGGATATTCGACAGGAGTGGGTAGGGACGATGGTCGGCAACGTCGACGCGGAGATTCGCCCGAAGGTGGATGGCTTTTTGCTCAGTCAGCTCTACAAGGAAGGCTCCTATGTAACAAAGGGAAAGCCGTTGTTTCAGCTTGATCGGCGCCAAGCAGAAGCGGCAGTGCAGCAAGCCGAGGGGAAACTTGAACGTACCCGAGCATCTCTTGCGCAGGCGCAGATCGACGTAAAACGGTACACGCCGCTGGTGGCGCAAAGGGCCGTCAGTCAAGCCGAACTGGACAAGGCACAGAGTCTGGAGAGAGCGGCAACGGCGGAGGTCTGAGCAGACCAGGCAACCCTCGACAACGCCAAACTAAATTTGGCCTGGACAACCGTAACTTCGCCGATCTCGGGAATTGCCGGGTATCTCCAAGGTGGGCATTGGAGACTCTGATGACCCCGACAACCGTCATGACGACGATATCTGCCGTCGATCCAATCGATATTGACTTCAGCATATCTGAACAGGACTACCTACGATTTGTACGCGAAAAGACCGGGACAGGCAGCGGGTAAATCTCTCGAATTGATTCTAGGCGATGGCACAGTATATCCCTCACCGTGGGCATGCACTTCTCGTCAACCGTGAAGTGGACTCACGAACCGGGACCATTCAGGTAAGGGCAGAGTTTCCGAATCCGGGCAATGTACTACGCCCAGGACAATATGCGCGTATCCAAGCCACTACGGAAATCCGCAAAGGTGCACTTTTGGTGCCCCAGCAAGCCGTCTCTGAATTACAGGGCGTTTATCAGGTTGGAGTGGTTAGTGCCGACAACAAAGTCACAATCAAAAGCGTAAAGCTTGGACCCCAACTTGGTGATGGGTGGTTAGTCGAGTCTGGTTTGCAGGCGGGCGATAGCGTGGTCGTCGATGGCCTGCAGCGAGTAAAGGATGGTATGACCGTCGCGCCAACCCCCTTCAAAGACACCCAGACAAAAGCGCCCACCGGCAAGGACTAATCATGTCGAAATTTTTCATTAGTCGGCCGATAGTCGCGATTGTCATTTCGATTATCACGGTAATCGCTGGCCTCGTAGGTATCGCAAAGCTACCTGTTGCCCAGCTTCCTGATATTGTGCCACCACAAATAAACGTCTCCGCGACATATACGGGAGCGGATGCGGTGACGATTGAGCAATCTGTGGCAACGCCACTCGAGCAACAAATGAACGGTGTGGACAACATGCTTTACATGATGTCCACGAACGCGAATGACGGCACCATGACACTAAAGGTGACGTATGACGTCGGCACAAACGTGGACATAGATCAGGTGAACACGCAGAACCGCGTTTCTCAAGCCAGTCCTAATCTCCCGACATCTGTGAATCAATATGGCGTTACCGTAAAAAAACTCATGGGCCTTCCCCTGCTCGTGCTCTCCGTCTATTCCCCGGACAGCACCTTCAACGGCCAATTTCTGGGTAATTACGCCACTATCAATATCAATGACGCACTTTTGCGCGTTAAGGGAGTTGGGCAAGTCACCAATTTTGGTGCGGCTGATTATGCGATGCGGATCTGGGTAAAGCCGGACCAACTAACCAAACTCGGCTTGACCGTCACTGATTTGATGAACGCGGTTCAGCAGCAGAGTGCGGTGAATCCTGCTGGCCAGATCGGGGCAGAACCTGCTCCTAAGGGACAGCAGTTCACTTACGCCGTTCGAGCACCGGGCCGGCTCGTCAATCCAGAAGATTTTGGCAAGATCATTGTCCGCCAGAACCCCGATGGTTCGACGGTAAGGATGAAAGATGTTTCAAGGATCGAGCTAGGTTCCGTTGTCTATCAGCAGATTGGAAGATACAACGGAAAGCCGGCGGTCATCATTGCTGTGTATCAAGCTCCCGGGTCTAATGCTCTAACCGTGGCGAAACAAGTGAAGGAACAAATGGAGGAACTAAAGTCGCGGTTTCCCAAAGGCCTCGAATACAAGGTTGCCATGGACACTACCCTTCCCATCACTGAGGGCATGAAGGAAATTGTGTCGACGCTCGGAGAGGCACTTGTCCTGGTCATAATCGTCGTGTTTCTGTTCCTGCAGAATTGGCGAGCAACCCTCATTCCTTTACTTGCAGTGCCCGTTTCACTTATCGGCACATTTGCAGTCTTTCCGTTTCTGGGTTTCTCCATTAATACCTTGTCGCTCTTTGGTCTCATTCTGGCTATCGGACTTGTCGTAGACGACGCCATCGTCGTAGTCGAGGCGGTTGAACTGCACATCGAACATGGACTGTCGCCCAAAGAAGCAACCGAAAAGGCGATGGAAGAAGTCACCGCTCCTGTGATCGGGATCGCCTTGGTGCTTTCAGCCGTATTTGTGCCGATGGCGGCGATGGGAGGTATTAAGGGGCTGCTTAATCAGCAATTCGCAATTACCATCGCCATCTCGGTTCTAATCTCTGCGTTCAACGCGCTAACTCTCTCGCCAGCACTTTCGGCGCTCTTGCTTCGTCATCGCACGAAGTCAAAAGGTCCTCTTGGAAAATTCTTTGACTGGTTCAATCGCATTTTCGAACGAGTTACTGGGGGATACGTAAGCTGGAGCCATGTTCTTATCCGCCGGTGGGTTCTGGCACTGCTGTTGCTAGCAGGCATCTCCGTGATTGCGGTGAGAATGGGTGGACGCCTTCCGACAAGCTTCATCCCAGAAGAGGATCAGGGTTACGCCTTCCTGCAGATACAGCTGCCGGACGCGGCCTCTCTTCAGCGCACAGACGCAGTGATGCGAAAAATCGATGACATGCTGGCACACACGCACGGAGTCCAGAGTTTCAGTGGGATCTCAGGCTTTAGTCTTTTGTCCAATACATCGGCGAGCTATAACGGATTCTACTTTCTTCAGCTTGAACCTTGGGAAGAACGCAAAGGCGAAGCACTGTCTGCCAATGGGCTGATGCAAAGCCTCAACAAGAAATTGCGGATGGAAATTCCGGAAGCGATTGGTTTCGCTTTTGGCCCCCCAGCCATTCCCGGTCTGGGTACGGCTGGAGGGTTCACGTTTATGTTGCAGGACCGAAGTGGTGGGAGCGTCACACAACTGTCCGATACTCTCGACAAGCTGACTCAGGCTGCGCGGAAACGCCCTGAAATTGCCTCTTTAGTGAGCACATTTCGTCCTACCGTCCCACAACTCTTCATGGACATCGATCAGGATCGAGTGCTGAAGCAAGGGGTCCAATTCGGAGAGGTCTACCAGACCCTTCAAGCTTTCCTGGGCGGGGCTTACGTAAACCAATTCAATCGGTTTGGACGTCAGTGGAAAGTCTATCTACAGGCCGAGCCGGAGTATCGGACAAGCTCCGACAAGGTCAACAGCTTCTACGTTCGAAACTCAAAAGGCGACATGACTCCGTTGGCGTCGCTCGTCACAGTAAAAAGAGTGTCAGGCCCAGAGTACACAACCCGCTTTAATCTTTATCGAAGCATTCAGATTAACGGCGCGCCAGCCCCCGGATACAGTTCGGGACAGGCGATGGCTGCGATGGAACAAGTATCGGATGAAGTTTTGCCTTCGGGGTTCGGATACGCTTGGAGCGACATGTCGTTCCAAGAAAAGAAAGCTGAGGGCGGGCAAGCACTTGTCTTTGGAATGTCGTTCTTGCTTGTATTTTTGATTTTAGCGGCGTTGTACGAGAGCTGGTCGCTTCCATTCAGCGTCCTGCTGTCGGTTCCGGTTGCAGTGTTTGGAGCTTACGGCGGATTGATATTGCGAAAGTTCGACAACAATGTTTTTGCGCAGATTGGCCTCATCATGTTGATTGGACTTACTGCCAAGAACGCCATCCTGATTGTAGAGTTCGCAATCTTAGAACAGTCCAAAGGTAAAGAATTCGTGGAAGCAGCGCTTGAGGGAGCGCGCTTGCGCCTAAGGCCGATTTTAATGACTTCGTTCGCTTTCATTCTGGGATGCGTTCCTCTTTGGACAGCGACTGGTGCAGGTGCTATTGGCCGAAAAGTGCTGGGCAGCACAGTGATCACTGGCATGAGCGCGGCGAGCATTATCGGAATTTTCTTTGTGCCAGTCTTGTTTGTCGTCGTTGAACGGCTTGCCAGTAAGAAGCCAAAAGTGGCAGCAGCAGAACAAACTACAGCGCCCGAGGGAGGACACGGCTGATGCGAATAACCAGCACAGTTGCCCTTCTGTCACTCTTGTTGACTGGTTGCAACCTCGGGCCTAAATACAAGCGGCCCGCTGTGCCGTCTCCGCCCGATTTCTATGCCGAACGACAAATAACTACGAGTTCGGAGGCTGATCTGGCGTGGTGGGACCTGTTCAAGGATCCGATCCTCCAGGATCTCATTCGGGAAGCACTAAAGAATAATTACGATCTGCAGGTAGCATTGGCTCGAGTGGAGGAGGAGCGTGCCCTCGCTGGTGTGGCTCGTTCCCAATACTATCCTCAGGTTGGATACGGCGCGAGCATCTCTGGGCAGGAATCCAGGGTCTTTCCCAACCATACTTACTACGCGTACAACTTCAACACAATTTGGGAAATAGATTTGTTTGGACGTCTTCGCAAACTGAACGAAGCGCAACGCGCTGTCTATTTTGCTACCGAGGAAGCCAGACGTGACGTTCGTCTTCTAGTCCTGGCGGATGTTGCTCAGGGATACTTCCAACTGCGCGCACTTGACGCAGATTTGGAAGTCGCGGTCCGGACCACGAAAAGTTTTCAGGATACGCTTGATATCTTTCAGCGCAAATTTGAAGGAGGCGCCGCCTCCGGCCTTGAGGTGGCTCGAGCGCAAGCGGCGCTAGCGAATGTTGCTGCTGTAATACCGGACCTCCGACGCCAGATCGTTGCTCGGGAAGCAGCTCTGAATTTGCTCGTGGGGCGCAGCCCCGGTCCGATCCCCAGAGGAAGTGCTTTGGCTGACCAGTTTGACCCGCCGGAAGTGCCTACTGGCCTACCGTCACAATTGCTGGAACGTCGTCCCGATCTCCGTGAGTCCGAACAAACATTGATCTCTGCAAATGCAAACGTGGGTGTAGCAAAAGCGAATTTCTTTCCTATCATTTCTCTAACGGGTGCATTTGGCGGAATAAGCCCTCAACTTTCGGATCTGACCGGTAGCGGAAGAGCGTGGAACCTCGGTGGAAATTTGGCCGGCCCACTTTTTACGGCAGGCCGCTTGAAGAACGAATACCGAGCGAGCCTGGCGAGACGCGACCAAGCAAAGATTACCTTCGAGAAATCAGTCCAACAAGCGTTTGGTGAGGTTTCAACATCGCTCTCGGCCCACCAGGAGTTGGCCAAAGCCTATCAAGAGCAACAGAACGCGGTGGCAGCCTATCGGGAATCAGTCCGGCTTTCTCTCATTCGGTACGACAGCGGTCTCGCAAATTATCTCGAGATCATCGATGCCGAAATTGAAATGTATCCAGCCGAGCGATCGGCGATCATTTACGACCTAGGTCGGAAACTGGCTCTCGTCGATCTGTATCGATCGTTGGGGGGGGGATGGAATCTAAACGATTCGCAGTGGGCTAACACGAGCGGAACACCTGCACCCGCTCCTTCGTCGCAACACCCATGAAGAATCGGAAACGAATCACGATTCCTAATTTGCGTCTTATCAAGTCCCATTGGCCTACCCGAGGAGGCATTCCCTATGGAAAAGCAAACCAAATCCAAAGATGAAGAAGGTCTGAATCGGAAAGCATACGAAAAGGAATTGCGACGCCTACAAGGCGAACTCTGCAAATTGCAGGATTGGGTGAAGTATAAGGGCCTGCGAGTGATTGTTGTTTTTGAAGGCCGGGACGCGGCTGGGAAGGGTGGCACGATACGCGCAATTACCGAACGTGTGAGTCCGCGCGTGTTTCGTGTGGTTGCGCTGCCAGCTCCGTCTGATCGAGAAAAGTCGCAAATGTACATGCAACGGTATATGCAACATTTCCCAGCCGCGGGCGAGATCGTGATCTTCGACCGGAGTTGGTATAACCGGGCGGGAGTTGAACATGTCATGGGGTTCTGCACCGCAGAGCAGCACAGTCAGTTCCTCAAACTTTGCCCGACGGTTGAGAAATACATTGTGGATGGTGGGATTCTGCTCATCAAGTATTGGCTCGAAGTCGGTATGGAAGAGCAGGAGAGGAGGTTCAAGGCGCGCATTAAGGATCCCCTTCGACAGTGGAAGCTTAGCCCGATGGACACGGCATCGTTTGGTCGTTGGTATGAATACTCTCAAGCCCGCGACGAGATGCTCAAAGCGACTGATACCAGCCATGCGCCGTGGTATTTGGTGAGGTCTGACGATAAGCGCAAAGCCCGTCTGAATTGCATATCTCACTTGCTCAGCACCATTCCTTACAAAAAAGTTCCGCGGAAGAAGGTTAAATTGCCGCCGCGTTCTGTCAAGAAGGGCTTTGATGATCAAAAGTTTGTCAAAGGACGACGGTTTGTTCCTGAAAAATACTAGCGTGCTTGAAGCAGCGCAGTCGGCTTAACAAAGAATATTGAGGATCGCAGTGGCATCTGCTCTAGTCTCTATCGCACGCCGAAGAGACCATACTGTTCTGCTCATCCCACTGCTCGATCAGCGTGTACCATATTTTTATCTTGAGGGTGATTTATTCCAAGCCGGATGGCTGGATATCTCCCTGTCGTGGTACTGGAAGCAAAATGGAAGCACAGGGATCTGAAAAAGTCGGGAAGTGCTGTACTGCGTCGAGAAAAAACGGTGCTGAGAATCTCCCGCCCGTCAATGTTGTTCACCCCGGCTCACAGCTAATAGATGGGTCTATGGTGCAGTTGACCGGAGGCAAATTTTGGATGGGCACAGATTATCCAGGGGGCTTTGCTGGTGATGGCGAGGGGCCAGTGCGGTCAGTCGTACTGGCTCCCTTCGCAATCGACGCCGTCCCAGTCACGAATGAATGTTTCGCTGAATTCGCCCAAAACACCGGCTACAAAACCGAAGCAGAGCGCTTCGGCTGGTCATTCGTATTCTGGAATCTAATTCCGGAGAACCGGTTCAAACAACTTGTGACGGACAGTGTCGCGGAGGCGCCCTGGTGGTGCCAAGTACCTGGAGCAAATTGGAAGAATCCGGAGGGCCCGGGCAGTTCTATCGAGCAGAAACCCGATCATCCTGTAGTCCACGTTTCCTGTGCAGACGCGGAGCAATACGCGCGATGGGCCAACAAAGAATTGCCGTCAGAGGCTGAATGGGAATATGCGGCACGTGGTGGTTTGACGCAGAAGCTATATCCGTGGGGCGATGAGCTGCAACCTGACGGAAAGCACCTATGCAACATCTGGCAAGGTGAGTTCCCCAAGCGAAACACCGCCGATGATGGGTGGCTCGGAACCTGTCCGGTGCGCGCATTTCCACCGAATAACTTTGGAATCTACTCTGTTGCTGGCAATGTGTGGGAATGGACGGCAGATTGGTTCGGAGTCCAGCATCCGAAGCACGAGACTACGGATCCACGAGGGCCCCGGACGGGATCAGGTCGAGTGATGAAGGGTGGGTCGTTTCTCTGTCATGAGTCTTACTGCAATCGCTACCGTGTCGCGGCACGAACCCAAAACACTCCAGATAGCTCAACAAGCAACTTAGGATTTCGCTGCGTTCAACGGCTAAAGCTGTCACATAAATAGGGGCCCATACCACATGCTGGCGACTCAATAGATCCGAAATTTCGCGATCCTTCAAAATTGCCTCCCTCGCGCAATAAAGGGAAAAGCATTTCTCATTAAGTGACAAATTCTGCATTTTTTACGAGTTGAAATTGGTTAACATGCAGAATTTTGCTGCCCAACAGTTTCATTTCATTTAGGGGAGTTCTTTTACCGGGGTGATTCTCGGCTTTGGCATCCTAAGTGCAATCCACTTATCTGTTCGGGAATTAAGCGATTTTCTTCTGGAGGCTTTGTAGTCATGCGAAAAAGTTTGATGATACTTATGGTTTTACTGGTGACTAGCGTACCCGCAGTTTATGCAACGCCTTTGGTGCCTGGCGCTACGGTTGCTGCTTCACAATTGGCGTATCCCTCGGGGGCGTCGGATAACCAATATCAAGTGGGTTTTTTCGACGCAGTAATCACAACGTCGGATTATAGCGCTCACTTTGCCGTTCAAGTGTTCGCTGATCCTAACAACGTCTATTGCGCCGGTTGCTTGGATTTCGTCTATTCAATCGGAAGCCTTACGAGCGGCCAGATCAACGATTTCGCAGTTGGTCCTTTTGGTGGATATCGAACAAGCGTTGGTTATTTCGATCCGTTTGGAGTGAATCCTACGTCGATCTCTCGAAGTGCTGATGGAGATGTAGTTGATTTCATCTTCGGTAGCCCCATCATCATCAATCAGAACGGCAGCCAGTTCAGCAGCCGTATGGTTGTGCAAACAGATGCGACAAACTTCGTCGTCAGCAATGGCGGTGGCGCATTAGCTGGTACCCGTAGTTTGGACCCAGTACCAACCCCCGAACCGGGAACGCTGATGCTCCTTGGCACTGGTCTTGCCGGTCTGGCTGGCGTAGTGAAGAAGCGGTTGGCTCTGTAGTTTGAGTTCGGGTTCGTATCGAAGGGTAAATGGCTGAGTTGTGGTCGAGTTTTCGGTGAAGATAAACCGAGAATTCGGCCACGCTCGTTTTTAGAGCTAAAAACCAGGTGGAAATTCGGCAGCCACGTTTAAAACCCGCTCCAGTGCAATGCCCACCTGAGCGAGCGCACCGTCTTCAAAGAGTCGCCCAATCAGTGTGACACCATGGGGCACCCGGCGGGCAGGTGAGAACTTCGGCAACGGATGCGTTGGGTCTGGTGCCCAGTCACTGCGCGCCTCTGACACCTCCACGAAGCCTGCTCGAAGGGTCAGCGATGGATGGCCGGTAAAGTTCGTAATCGTCAGCATCTCGTCGCGCAGTGAAGGAACAAGAAGCACATCGACTTCGCTCATGATGCGGGTCATCTCCTCCGCGACCATCCGACGAAGACGGTCGGCCTGCACCAGGTCGACTGCGGATAGAAATCGCGACTGTCGGAAAGTATTGGGCCACCCGTCCGGAACCTGAGATCGCAACTGGTCGACAGCATGGGTAAGAGAAAGTTCTTCAAAGGCTGCTGCCGCTTCCGCAAAGAGAATAATATCCAGCGAGTCGTAAGGCCAATCGGGCAACGAGACCTCGACCACTGTCATGCCAGTGTCCTTGACTGCTTGAAGAGCGGCACGATCGACCTCCGTGGCTGGCGCTTCTTTCATCCACGTCGGAAGATATCCGATACGAAGATTTTTGATGGAGGCGGCGGCATCGAAGTCCAGACGACAGGGCACGCATGCCAGGTCCCGCCCGTCCGGTCCGCTGATGGCATTCAGGATCAAAACGGTATCTTCCACTGCGCGTGTCATCGGACCTAATTTGTCGAGCGACCAGCATAGTGTCATAGCCCCTGTACGCGGTACGCGGCCAAACGTGGGTCGCAGTCCGGTGATACCGCAGCGCATTGATGGGCTTGTGATAGAGCCGAGCGTCTCTGAGCCAATAGAAAAAGCAACAAGACCAGCGGCTGTCGCGGCCCCCGGGCCTGCCGACGAACCTGACGAACCTTCTTCGAGCAGCCACGGGTTCATGGTTTGTCCCCCAAACCATATGTCGTTCAGAGCGAGTGCTCCCAACGATAACTTTGCGATCAATACCGCACCTGCGTTGTTTAGTCGTTTGGTGACAGTGGCATCGGCTGAAGGGATCCGTTCTCGAAAGGGTTCGGCTCCATAAGTAGTCGGAATTCCAGCAGTGTCGAGAAGGTCTTTCGCGCCCCAGGGAATACCGTGGAGAGGTCCACGATAATGTCCAGCCGCGATCTCTCGGTCTGCCGCGCGAGCCTGTTCGAGAGCATGGTCGGCTGTTAGCGTGATAACGCAGTTCAACTTGGGATTGAATTGCTGAATACGGTCTAGATAAATCCGGGTCAGGCGTTCACTGGAAAGCTTGCGACTCTCAATCCACCGGGCTAGGCGAACCACAGGTGCGTAAGCGATCTCAGAATCCGAGGAGGGAACCGGTCCGGGGTTTGTGACGCTGCGAATGAACCGGTTGCTGTTTGGTCCAGAGGGTTGGCCCGGTAAAACCGATCGCACTACCGAGTAGGGCTGGACCTCATTTGGGATAGCAATTTTGCGTGGTCCGGTACGTCGTTCGTAAAGTTGAGCCATCGCATTGCGCCAGTTGGAAGCTGCCTGGGCACGGTCGGCTTCAGTCAACGTCAAGCGAACCAGTTTTTCTGCTTCGGCAAAGGTTGCCGAGGTGACCTCAGGACCAACCGCCGGAGCCGTGCCAAATGCAGGCGGCGCGCCAGGAGTGGAAGATGACGGTGGCCCCTGCGCGAAGGCTTCGCTCGGGACTGAGGCGGCCCCAATCGCGGTTAGCACTGCCTCAGTAAGAAACTGGCGGCGTGACTTTGCATTTTCGACGGAAGTCGTCTGCGAGTTTGACATGAGGTGGCCTCTCGCAGCCGATTGTAAGTTGGTCCGGACGTGTACGCCTTACTTCCTTACCAGAGTTACTCGGGTACCTGCCAGCCGGCGAGCGTCTGCGCAAGCGTGGCCTGTCCCGATCCTCCACTGGTCGTAGCGGTTGCCATGGCAGGAAATGCAGCGAGGACGTCCGGGGATTTTGCCCAAACAGGAACATCGATCATCGTGTAGTGATAACTCACATGGGTCTCCGGAAAGCCGCTCGCACCCTTCGCCGCGGGGGTGGAGCTATCGATCGAACTGATGACGCGGTGGCCATAGCAAAATCGAGGAGCGTAGCGAGTTCCAGCTCTCGCCACTGTATATCGCGTTGTGTGGACGGCGGATTCGTAGCTCGCTTCCAGCATCTGGGACTTGACCAGGGTATTCATCTGCTTCGTCACCTCAGCGTCTGAGGTGGCATAGGGAAAGTGCATCCCTGAGAAGAGGCACTCCGGACGTTCCTGAAAATAGGTGTTGAGAGTCTGGGTGAAATTAGACGGTGTCGCTTTCGTCTTGGAATTGCATCCCAGAGTTAGCGCCATAATCGCCGCCACGCCCATCCGAATAAGACAGCTCGACCCCCTTGAAACCACTGCTCGTTCGCATTCGGGGATCTTCATGCATGCTCCTGAAATGGTGAATGATATGGCTAGACTCGTCACGCCAAGCCGATGAGATGCATTTTTTTGCGCAGAAGATGTTTGGTTTCGACTGTGAATGTGACGCCAGTATGCGAAAAATCGAGTGTATCCGGAGTATCATGACGAGCCATGTCCTTCTTCTCCGACGTGCGGGAGACCTCAGCTCGGTATGGGGCCTACATTACCGAGGTTCAAGATCTCTGCAAACGGCATGAGGTGAGCTATGGGACTGCGGAAGATTTCTTCCGGCTAGCTCCCAAGCTGGCTTACGATGACCGGTTTCGCGACGACTTTTGTCAGCTCGCGAGATCGGTAGGGCAGCGCGAAAACGGCAGGCTTACTCTCTCGCGAATCCTCACAATCATTGCTATCGCTATGGGAGGCGATAGTGTCGACACTATAGGAACGGCTGGTGCAGTGCCAGTGAGTCTGGTTGTTGTTTTTTTGGCGGGAGTTGGTGGTTGGAGCGAGAACGAATCAGACACTAAATCTGCAGCGCCGGAGCCTATCGCCATACCGTCAGCGGGTGTGGGAATGAGTGCGGAAGACGAGCGGGAGGCTCTCGAATTAGAGCGACGCCTGTCGGTCGAACCGACCAATCTTGGCGAGATGACGGCGTCGTTGTTCGGTGGTCCTGCCTTAGTAAAAGACGCGCTTAGCCGGCTCGAGTTGAACACACTGCAATTGCAGATGCATTTGGATAGCATCGATACTCGTATGAATCGAATTGAACCCCACCTCGACGATCTATCGACTCGTCTGGCGATTGACACACCGCATCATGCAAATGGGATCCAGAATGCAAAAGCAAAGCTTCCCGAAATTCGCTATTCCCAACCTGAGCTTCGCATTGCGCCACCGGAAGATATTTTCAGGGCGGCATCCGTTGCAACAAAGCCCTCGGTTGAGCCGATCGCTCCCGTGGAATTAAGATCTCCAACAGCTGCAAGAACACCCGTTGAAGGAATGAAGCCTGCTGTCTTAGCGCGGGCTTTCATGAATGAGTTTGAATTTCGCTGGTCACAACCTCTGATCATTGCACTAGGAATATTGTTTGCGACGATAGCCGGGGTTCTGGGAACATTGCTCTATCTTGTCCATGAAAATCAGGTGAAAGGAGAGCTCAGTAGGCTGGTTGCGACGACAATGGATGCATCCGCGAAGACCACATCGTCTCCGTTGCCTCCCGCCAATATTGCAGAAGCGGTCGTAATTCCCGTTCTCCCGGCTGATGCAAGACGCTCCTCGCGCCAGAACGGATTGGACTCACTGGCTGGGGCTATCTCGCAGCAGATAAAGCGACCATCGAATGATGTCAGGACGAGCAGTCCATACAACTCACGCCGAAACGTCCTAAACACGAATAGGCTGGAAGATGAATCGCCAAATAGCTTGACAACTAAACTAGTCAATGCGAAACCCAATGACGATCTAGCAGCGAAACTGGTCGACACAGACAATGCGAGCGCTGTTGCGGCCTCTAATCTTCGGACCAGAGTTTTTGTTCCGGCCAGCATTCTGATGCGTAACGCCATCTCCTTTCCACCGCCGGCCTACCCTGCACTGGCACGCAGCCAACGCATTGAAGGAGACGTTTTGCTACAAGCGTCTGTTGACGAGGTCGGAAGAGTAGAAACGGTCGTTGTCGTAAATGGTCCGGAGGCTTTACGGAGCGCGGCCATGGATGCCTTGAGCAACTGGCGATTTAGCCCATACATCGTTGACGGACATCCCGTGCCAATTCGAACACTAGTTGACTTTCACTTTAAGATGGATCAGTAAGAATCGCTATCTCGCGGATAACCCTTTTAATATCCGTGGCATCCAACTCGTCAAGCCAACTATAGTCCAGGAGAAAGTCAGGATGAAAATCATCAACTGCATCGCCGTGCTCGTTTTATCTTTTGGTACGATTGCCGTTCTCGGCCAAAGCCAGACTCCGCCCGCGGACGCCAATACCGGCCGTCCGGTTACCGATGATGACATCGCGGTTCTGCGCCAGGATGTTCAGGCCGACAAGACTGAGATCATCACCCGCAGCATGAACTTCAACGACGAACAGTCGAAGGCGTTCTGGCCGGTATATCGCGATTACGCGCACGAGCAACAGAAGATTGGCGATGATCGCGTTGCCCTCATCAAGGACTATGCCGCGAACTACGACAAAATCGACGATGCGCAGGCCGACAGCTATATCCAGCGAGCCCTGAAGTTCGACGAAGCCAATATGGCACTACGAAAAAAATACGTTCCAAAGTTCAAGAAAGCTATTGGTGCAAAACAGACGGCGAAGTTCATGCAGGTTGATAACCGCCTGACTCTTCTCGTAAATGTCCAATTGGCAGCACTTCTTCCAATCATCAAATAGGTCGCCGTGGGTGAGGAGGGCGTTTCGCCCTTTTCGCCGGCGCGCTCTTCCGTCGCGAACAGCCAAGACGTCGCAGGCATGAACGGGAAGGTCAGGATCTCAAATCTCACAACCCGAGGGCAGTGGGTCGGATACATTTTCCTCGCCACAGCGGCGCTTGTAATGGGGCTTGTAGCCGGGCGTGGCATCCGGACATTCGATCATTTGGTTGCTGTTTACGAGCGCAAGCCAATGCCCTTGGTCAACCTCTATCAACTCGATGGAGGCACTTGGAGTCTCTCTGAGCATCGTGGTCAGGTCGTAGTGTTCAATTACTGGGCGAGTTGGTGCGCTCCGTGCTGGGAAGAGGCGCCGATTTTACTGCGACTCAGTCATGAACTGGGGCCGCGAGGGCTTGCGATTGTGGGTGTCGCAATGGACGAAGGCAACTCCGACCGTGTTGATGCAGAGATTCGCCGATTCGTACACACGTTAAATGTCGACTATCCTATTGCGCTGCCGCAGCCATTATCACAGATGGCTTATGGCATGGACGGACTTCCGACAACCATCTTGGTGGACCGTCAGGGAAGGGTCGCGAAGGTGTATACGGGTGTCATTCGGGTGAGGGAATTGAAGGCGAATATCGAAGTGTTATTGGCTGAAACTGTAGCGTCACCTGTTCAGCCTTTGGGCCCAAACTCTTCCCCAAAGTAGAAGCGCTCAACAGCCATGCAGAAGATGTGCTCAAGAGCAAGATGGCACTCCTGAATGTTCATCGTGACGTCAGAAGGAATGATGACGTTGTGATCGCAGAGGGTGCGCATCTGTCCGCCACCATTGCCGCTGAAACCAATGGTAGTCATGTTCATCTGCTTCGCCTGATGGATTCCCTGCAAAATGTTTTTGGAGTTACCCGAGGTAGAGATGCCAAGAAAAATATCCCCGGGTTGTCCTAACGCCTCTATCTGACGCGCGAAGATGCAGTCAAATGAAAAGTCATTGCCGGCAGCCGTAATAATCGAACTGTCAGTTGTCAAAGCGACGGCACGCAACGCAGGACGATTGGACGAAAGCCGAACGACAAACTCGGCAACCAGGTGCTGGGCATCCGCCGCGGATCCTCCATTCCCTGCAACAAGTAGCTTACGTCCGGCCTGCATGGCGATGGCGGTCAACTCAGCCACCCTGACTATTGTGTCCGCGATGTGCAAATCCGCAAGCGTAGCTTGCATGGTTGCAATGGATTGCGCGAGTTGTTTCTGGACCAGATGCTTCATCGATTCTCCGATACGGGTTGCTGCCCACTGCCCCAATAAGCCTACGGGATTCGAACGGGGAAATCCACGCAGACCATGCGCCCTATTCTCTTCATTGATGTGGTTCGGACACGAATTCACTTGCTACATTGGGAGCTGAAATTAGCGAGGAGTAAAGATTGATATCAATCCCAAAGTATGTGGCCTTAATCCTGTACATCGCTTGTTCGACAAATCTCTGTTTCGCGCAACCTACGCCTCTGGATGCGCCAGTTGCTGGGGCTCAGAAGACGATACTTCTGTGGCCTACTGGCGCGCCAGGAGCGCTGGGCGAAGAGGATGCCGACAAGCCCACACTGACGGTCTTCTTGCCCGCTGAAAATCCCAAAAAGACGGGCGTAGTGATAGCTCCTGGTGGTGGATACCAGCACCTCGCGATGGAGAAAGAGGGTTTCGCTGTTGCACGATGGCTTAACGAACACGGTGTCGCAGCCTTCGTTCTCAAATACCGGCTCGGACCGAATTATCATCATCCGATAGAACTCGGTGACGCCCAGCGAGCCCTCCGCACGGTCCGCGCGAACTCAGCAGAATACGGTGTGGCCGAAGATCACATCGGTATGTGGGGCTTTTCCGCTGGTGGACACCTTACGGCAACTGCAGGCACGCACTTCGATAGCGGCCAGCCGGAGGCCGCAGACGCCATCGAGAAAAAAGGAAGTCGCCCCGATTTCCTAATTCTCTGCCTATCCTGTAATCACGTTTACTGATCCACTCGCTCATAGCGGCTCCCGTAAATACCTTCTGGGAGACACCCCAGATCCGGCTCTCGTTCAATCGCTCTCTGCCGAAACACAGGTGACGGCTCAGACGCCGCCAACTTTTATCTTCTCGACCACTGACGACAAGACCGTGCTCATCGGCAACAGCGTTCTTTTCTACGAAGCTTTGGTCAAAGCTGGGGTTCCCGCTGAGATGCATATCTTTCAACATGGAGCGCACGGCGCTGGTCTTGCCCCCACCAACCCTGAGCTGAATGTTTGGGCCGATCTGCTCATCAAATGGATGCGCGAGCGCGGTTACGCGACAAACCCGAACTAGGAGATAGCTATGACGATTGCAGAGTTTCGCGCCTCCCCACCAGACGAACTGGACGGGCCACTCCTCGCCTTGTGGTGGGCCGCCGAAGATAATTGGGAGAAGGCTCACGAGATCGCGCAGGATATTGAGGGTGCCGAAGGTTCCTGGGTTCACGCGTATCTTCACCGCAAAGAAGGCGATCAAAGCAATGCGTCTTATTGGTATCGTCGGGCGGGCCGTTCCGCCGCAGAGGGAGATTTCGAGGCCGAGTGGTATCAGATTGTCGAAGAACTGCTTGCCCGTCGCTAGTCATTCAAAACCCCGGAAAACCCTCACAGCATCGCTCATTCACCGAGCCGGTGATTTCCGGCTTTGTGATGAGGCATCGCTTGTGTAGATTAAAGTCATCAGCAATCGACAATAGACTTCGCTCCCACGTCGCAGCGAAGCGACAGTGACCCACGTGCTGTCGTCTCTTTCCGAGAGTGAGACGGCCGGGATATCGCTCTTTTAGCCTCACGAAAAATCTTTTGAGACAGGTGATGGAATCCATGCGTGTTGCCGTAGTGAAGGTGTTTCTGGCTCTTCTGCTGACGCTGTTTGTAGGTGGGCCCTTCCTGGCCGGCCAGAAGGCTATGGCCCAGACCCCAGCGGCCTCAGCGTCTGCAACTCCCGCGGATCGTCTGGCGGCTCTCGAAAGACAGGCCAGCGACAATGCCGCGGCCATCGCCGCCGCGCAGACCTCGGGTGATAACGCATGGATGCTGGTCTCTGCCGCCTTGGTCCTGATGATGAGCGGCCCGGGACTGGCGCTCTTCTACGGCGGCCTCGTCCGCAAGAAGAATGTTCTCGGCACTATGATGCAGACCTTCGCCATGATGGCTGTGATCACGGTTCTGTGGGCGGTCGTGACCTACTCGCTGGCCTTCGGCGAGGGCAACGCCTTTATCGGCGGCTTCCACAATATGTTTCTGCACGGCGTCGGGCTTGCTCCCGACCCGAAGTACGCCGCGACGATCCCGCTGCAGACCTTCATGGTCTATCAGCTGATGTTCGCGATCATCACGCCCGGCGCTGATCACGGGAGCGTTCGCCGAGCGGATGAAGTTCTCCTCGATGCTGGTCTTTCATGATGCTGTGGGCGCTGTTTATCTACAGCCCGATGGCGCACATGGTCTGGGGTAAGGGCGGCTTGCTGAATGCCGCGCTGGGCGGGCGGATCCCCTGCCTGGACTTCGCGGGCGGCACGGTCGTGCACGTCACCTCGGGTGTCTCGGCGCTGGTGACCGCGATCTACCTCGGCAAGCGTCTCGGATATCCCAAGGAGCCGATGCCTCCGCACTCGGTCGTGCTCAGCTTCATCGGCGCGTGTCTTCTGTGGGTGGGCTGGTTCGGCTTCAACGCCGGCTCTGCGCTCTCCGCTGGAACGCTGGCAACCTCGGCCTTTGTTGCAACTCACTTCGGTGCGGCCGCAGCTGCAATCGGCTGGAGCGCGGCTGAGTGGATTCGCCAGGGCAAGGCCTCGGCGCTGGGAGCGATCTCCGGCGCAGTGGCCGGTCTGGTGGCTATCACTCCGGCCGCGGGTTTGTAACTCCGATGTCGGCGCTATGGATCGGCCTGATCGCCGGCGTCTTCTGCTACTTCATGGTGGTCAAGGTCAAGGCGTGGTTCGGTTACGACGATTCGCTGGATGCCTTTGGCGTCCATGGAGCGGGCGGAACGCTGGGCGCAATTCTGACCGGCATCTTCGCCAACAGCGCCATCAATCCGATCTTTGGCGCGGGCAAGCCGACAGGGCTACTTGAGGGAAACTGGCATCAGCTTTGAATCAGTCGCCGGTGTTGCCATTGCTTGGACTATTTCGATCGTGGGTACGCTCATTATTTTGTTCCTCGTCGACAAGACGATGGGCCTTAGGGTGAGTGAGGACGACGAGCGCGATGGTCTGGACCTGTCGCAGCACGGCGAAGAAGGTTACGACTGGGCGCACTAGACTGAGTAGGCACGACGTCGAGAGGAACGAAACGGATATGCAGAAGATTGAAGCGGTGATTCAGCCGTCGAAGCTGGACTCGGTAAAGGATGCGCTGGTGGAGATCGGCGTCAACGGCATGACGATCCTCGAGGCGCGCGGCCACGGCCGCCAGAAGGGTCATACCGAGGTCTACCGCGGTCGCGAGTACTCGGTGGACCTGCTGCCCAAGGTGAAGCTGGAGGTCGTCGTCACTGACGAGATGCTCGACCGCGCCGTAAATGCGATCATCGCAGCGGCCCGCACCGGAACCATCGGCGACGGAAAGATCTTCATCTCGAAGATCGACGAGGCGATTCGTATCCGCAACGACGAGCGCGGAGAGATCGCTCTCTAGTCGTTCGTTGCTGTACCTGACTCAAGCGCCCACCGCCCAGAGACGTGACGCCCAAGAATGTATGCTGAAGACTCGGGGAGAGAAGATGCAGGCGGACGAGTCCACAGGCAGCGAACTGCGTGGTGAGCATCAGCGCAATTACCAGCGCAGAATGCTGGAGATTCGCGGTGCCTTCGAGGCTGGAGCCTCTGGCTCGGCTACAATCGCCGCTCGTACCGTAGCTGTCGATGAACTCCTGGCCGCTCTCTGGCAGCGTGCCGTTGAGCACGATCCGAAACTCGCCCGAGGAGTCGCTCTCCTGGCGGTTGGCGGCTACGGTCGTCGCGAACTGTTCCCTTATTCTGATGTTGATCTGCTTTTTCTTCTTGATGCGAAGGTCGCAGAAAAAGAGGTCAAAGAATCAATCCGACGTATCGGGCAGGAGATGTGGGACGCTGGCATCCGCGTCTCGCAGACCGTTCGCAAACTTGCAGAGTGCGAGCGGTTTTCAGAAGAAAATGCCGAGTTCACGTTTTCGTTGATGGATCACCGTCATCTCGCAGGCGATGCGAACCTCTACACAAAGTTGTCAAGTGAGACGGTGCCAAAGCTCCTGCAGCGCGACCAGAAAACGATTATCAAACGATTGATTGAGCTGACCAATGAACGTCACGCCAAGTACGGCGGCACGCTCTTTCACCTGGAACCGAACATTAAGGACTGTCCCGGAGGCTTGCGAGACGTCCACGTCTGTGCCTGGCTGAGAACGATCGATAATTCAAACGCAGCCGGACAGCGCGGAGGATATCGAGTTTCGTCAAGCCATTGAATTTCTTCGGCTCGTTCGTTGCTTTCTCCACTACCGTCACGAACGCGACGACAACACACTGGACTGGCAGGCTCAAGATGCTGCTGCCGAAACCGCGGTAGGACTCAACGGCCGCGACACACAAAAGATAGACGCTGCCTATTGGATGCGCTTCTATTTCCGCCACGCGCGTAGCATCGAGCGCTCTCTCAAGCGCATCGTCGAAGATCTTCCCATGCCGAAGAGCGCTCGCCGGACACTGCTCAAGCGGGAACGTGGAGTTGAACCCCAGGCCGGTTTCCGCATCGATCACGGTCGCATCATCCTTGATCCCCCTGTAAAGGGTTATGTACCGGGCGCTCGTCGTGACGCCGCTCATGACCCAGAGATCGTTCTGGAGATATTTGCTGCCATGGCACGGACGGGCTGTCATCTCGGCCGTGATGCCGAAGAGCGCATCTCGCAGGCTCTCCCCTTACTTTCGGCAAATCTTGAGGAGGGGCCCGCGTTGTGGCGTCGCCTTCAGGCTGTGCTCATGGGCGGCTTTGCTGGTGATGCCCTCCGAGCTATGCATGCCTTGGGTATCCTCGAACTGCTCATTCCGGAGTTTCATGGCATCGACGCTTTGGTCATCCGCGATGCCTATCACCGCTACACGGTCGATGAGCATACCTTTGTGTTAATCGACACGCTGCATGGGCTTGAAGAGGCGCAGGGCGGATCCAAGGCCGAGTGGGCGTTTCGATTTGGCGCTCTGCTCCGCGAACTCCCTCATGCTCCGGTGCTCTACCTGATGGCGTTGTTGCACGACACCGGCAAAGGCAGAAACACAGGCGATCATGCACGTGAAAGCTCCAAAATGGCGCAGGGCGTGCTCGCTCGCCTGGAACTTGATCCCTACGAGAGCGACTTGGTAATGGGACTTATTGCTAATCATCTCGAGATGTCTTCGGCGCTGCGCCGCGACATCTTCGACGCCGAAACAGTGCGAACTTTCGCCGCAAAGGTGCAGACCCCCGAGTTCCTTCGCATGCTTACGCTCTTTACTTATGCAGACATCAATGCCGTGCATCCTGACGCGCTTACGCCCTGGAAGGCGGAGAATCTCTGGCGTCTCTACATCTCCACTGCGAACTATCTCGATCGCAGTGTCGACGAAGAACGTGTTGGCGCCCAGGAGGCTCGCGAACTGGTCGATCGCGTCTCTGCGCTAGTGCCGGATCAAAGATCTGCCGTAGCCTCTTTTCTCGAGGGTCTCCCCGAACGCTATGTGCTTACCCGTTCACCGGAGCAGATCCGCACACACTTTCGCATGGCGGAGCGCCTTGAAGCGGATGGCGTCCAACTGGATTTTCGTTACGCGCCAACCGTTAGCGAATTGACCGTCGTGACGCCAGACCGCGCCCTTCTCTTCGCCAACATGACCGGTGCGCTCGCCGCCTGGGGCATGAACATTGTCACTGCCGACGCGTTTTCCAACCGTGACGGCATCGTCGTCGACAGTTTCCGCTTTACCGACACCTTCCGAACTCTCGAGATGAACGCCTCAGAACACGAGCGTTTTGTGAAGAGCGTTCACGATGTCATGACGGGAGCAGTGCCCGTCGAAAAGTTACTTAGCGGAAGACGTCGCGGCCGCCGAAAGACACCAAAAGTCATCGTGGAAACCCGCATAGAATTCGATGACGTGGCTTCGTCACACAGCACCTTGCTGGAAGTGATCGCTCAGGATATACCGGGCCTTCTGCGGGCGCTCAGCCTCACGATCGCCGCGCATGGGCACAACATTGAGGTCGCGCTGATCGATACTGAAGGCGAAACCGCGATCGACGTCTTCTACCTCACGCATGCTGGCGCAAAACTCGAGAAGAAACAACAGAAGGCGCTGCGTGTAGCGTTGCTTGAAGCAATGGAGGAGAATGCGCGTTAGTTTGACGAAGTGTGCTCTATCGCTGATTCTTCTTTGCGCAGCTGCAACATGTTGGTCGGCTCCTTTGCCATGCCGAACCGGTACGCTTGAGGGCGAAGTCCGTTCTGGACAATTCTTCACCCGGTCTATTGGGAACGGCCTCATGGTGATGCTTGAGCCCTTGGCTTCTGGTTGGATCCTTCGAGTGCTGCCTGCAGGGAAGCCACGCTCTCAGCACGATTATGCTGAACTCGCTACGCCACCCTATCGTTCGGTGACACCGCTGCTCGTCTCCACTGACTACAGCTTTCGATCTCAGGACGCTATTGGTTGGAACCCACGTCATTTCCACTTCGCGTCAGACGAGGCGAGCTTCGGCAAAATTTTGAAGACCTTCAACGAATATGAGAACAAGACCGCAGGTGCTCAAGAGGCACTTGCAGCTCTGGTGAGCCATACGCCCGAAGGAACCTTGACCATTCTTGACGCACATCTTATTCCCGGAATTTCCGATCAGGTTCCGGCCGCTAGCACGGTGGTTACTCACTTCACTTCGACAGCACACACGGTGGAAAGATCAACAGACGGCAAGACCACACCCCTGGGCCGACTGAACTGGATGCGTTTTCGAATCTCCTTGGAGATTCCCGCGGATTTTAAGCCAGATACTAGCCTCGCAATAACCCGGCACATGTGCGAGAAACCAGCGAAATAGTAGAGACCGTGCTGAAAACGACGATCCACCCGGTTCAGATGCAATCGGGCGGGCGTTATTCGGCCAGATTATTCATTGCGCATGGGATCGGCTTATTATTGCGATATGAGCACATCCACGGAAAACACCAGCAGTGGGCGCCCCACTGAGGTTCCTCAAAAGGGTGATCGCTATCTCTTCGGCAATTTGGATAGTTTCGCCAAAAATCAGGAGAAGCTGAAGGAAGTTGACTGGGGATACGACCAGCCGGAAGGAATTGTGCTGGCCTCGCTGGATGCAGCAATCAATTGGGTCAGAAAGAATTCTGTCTGGCCGATGACGTTTGGGCTTGCCTGCTGCGCGATTGAGATGATGTCAATGGGTGGATCGCGCTATGACATTGCGCGTTTTGGAGCCGAGGTATTTCGCCCGTCACCGCGACAGAGCGATCTGATGATCATTGCGGGACGGGTCTCGCAAAAGATGGCACCAGTCATTCGCAGGCTCTATGAGCAGATGCCGGAGCCGAAATGGGTGATATCGATGGGAGCGTGCGCGACTTCAGGTGGTGTCTTCAACAATTACGCCCTGCTGCAGGGCGTAAATCAGGTGATTCCCGTGGATATTTACGTTCCCGGTTGCCCGCCACGCCCCGAACAGCTGCTTTATGCCATCACTTTGCTCCAGGAAAAGATCCAGGCGGAACGGGGAACGGTGCGCAAAACACTGAATTTGTCGTAGAATTCCTCGTCAATCTTTGGTAACTGGAAAGATTCTCCCATGGCTTCTCTAGAAGTCTTCGTTGTAAAGTATTGAAAATATAGTTTCCGAAGAGTATTTTTTACCGGTGTCACTAGCAACTGCGGTAAGCTTTACTGAATCGAAGCAACATATCGAACACATTGAGCTGCGGATAGGCTCCTTACTATGAAGAATTTGAGCGGAGGAAGTGGAATGGTTTATAGCCCGTTACGTAAATTTGGCCGGTTCGTACTGGCTGCATGCGCAGTCAGCCTTGGAGTCGCGAGTCTGGGTGCGCAGACTCCCAGCACAGCCGCCCCCGTGGGCGCTAACCCCTCGCGCTTCGATCTGTTCACGGGGTACTCCTATTTTGGCGCGCACGGACAGTTGAAGCCGCTGGGCGTCAATTACAGCTCCGTCGATCTTGGAGCAATTGGCAGCGGTGCCTATTACTTCAACAAGTACTTCGGTGGCGAGATGATCTTCGCGATCCATCCGGACGGCAAGAACGATGGCTTGTGGACTGCGTCGGCCGGCCCGATCTTCCGCGCCCCGATGCAGAATTTCACGTTGTTCGCTCACGGTCTGGCCGGCGGCGGCAAACTGGTTGGTCCAAACTCCTACCATTCCTTCCAGTACCATAACCCCTGGACTTGGGGACCGGCTCTCACGGCCGGCGGCGGTATGGACTACGATCTGCCGTTTCTGGATCACCGCTTCTCGTTCCGCCTCTTCCAGGCCGACTATCGCTACCTTCACGTAAACTTCGGCCCGTACACCCCTCCGCCTAGCGGACCGACGGGTGGTCGTGCTAATCTGAGCGGCGTCGATCTGAGCACGGGCATCGTGACGCACTTCGGTCACATCATTCCTCCTCCGCCTGTTACTTACAGCTGCTCGGCTTCGCCTGCGACTGGATTCCCCGGCGACCCGATCACTGTGACCGGTACGGCCGCGAACCTGAATCCCAAAGAAGACTGCAACCTATACCTGGACGGCAGATGGCGGTACGGTCTCCGGAACCAGCAACACGGCTAATGTCGACACCAAGAACCTGAATCCTGGCAGCTACACCGTGAAGGGCCACGTTACGGAAGGCAACAAGCCCGGCGAGATGGCAGACTGCTCGGCTCCGTTCACCATCCAGCAGTACGGTCCGCCGACGGTCAGCTGCTCGGCTAACCCGTCGACTGTGGCTCCTGGCGATTCTTCGACGATCACCGCCAGCGGCTCCAGCCCGCAGAATCGTCCTCTGACCTACAGCTACAGCTCGACGGCTGGTTCGGTCACCGGAAACACCTCAACAGCAACGCTCAACACGACTGGCGCGGCACCGGGAACCATCACGGTGACAGCGAACGTGGTTGACGACAAGGGCCAGACAGCCTCCTGCACGGCTACGGTGACGGTCAATGCGCCTGCCGCCTCCGCCGGCACCGACCGACTCAGGCGCTTTGCTCGATCACCTTCGAACAATGACAAGAGGCGTCCGACCCGTGTGGACAACGAAGCCAAGGCCTGCCTCGACGATATCGCTCTGAACATGCAGCGCTCTTCAGATGCGAAGCTCGCCGTAGTCGGCAACGCCGCCAGCACGGAGAAGGCAGGCAGCAAGGCTGCAGCCTCCCGCGCTGTCAACGCCAAGGACTACCTGGTAACGGAGAAGGGCATCGATGCCAGCCGTATCTCGGTCTACACCGGATCGCAGGATGGCAAGACGGTCACCTCGACGCTGATCCCAACCGGCGCAACGCTCGACCAGACTGGCCTTACGGCAGTTGACGAGAGCGCTGTGAAGGTCGTACCTCGGACGCCTGCCAAGAAGAAGAAGAAGTAAGCTCGACCAGGCGCTAAACAGAAAGGCTGACCGGGAACCAACCCGGTCAGCCTTTTTTCTGTCTACAGAGTTATATCCTGATAAACAGGTTGATAAATTTAGTAACAGGTGCCATGCGAAACCGACTGAGTACTCTCTTCACGCTTCTTCTTGTCTTGGTATTGCCTTCATCCTGGTCTCATGCTGCAGGCAGTGACTGGCTTCCCTATGGGCCCGATGGAGGAGATGCGCGTACCATCGCTGCTGATCCGCACAACAAGGAACATCTCTATCTCGGCACGGCAAACGGATGGATCTACGAATCCAACAATGCGGGCGCTGACGTGGAAACGCCTGGCGCGAGTTGGGAAGCGTGATGATCTGGTCTTGGACTCAATTGTGGTCGATCCGCTCAAGCCCGGCCGCGTTCTAGTGGGCGCGTGGGTCTTGGGAGGACAGATCGGTGACCTGTTCATCAGCGATGATGGCGGAGCAACTTGGAAGGCGTCTGCCGAGACTGAAAGGGCTGTCGGTTCTTGCACTGGCCAACTCCGCTTCCGACCCCAAGATGTATGTGGCGGGCACTCTGAAGGGTGTCTATCGCTCGAACGACAGCGGGGATCATTGGACGCTGATCAGTCCTCCGGGAAGCGCCGAGATTCACGAGGTCGAATCGATCGCTATCGATCCCAAGGACCCCAAGACTATCTATCGCCGGAACATGGCATCTTCCGTGGAAGACGACGGACGGTGGCGCAACATGGACTAACATCAGCTCGAAAAATGGTGTGATTGATGACTCGGATGTCTTCTCGATCATCATCGATCCGGTAAACCCCGGTGTCATGTATGCCAGCGCGTGCTCGGGCATCTACAAGAGCGAGAACTGCGGTGGAATGTTCCATAAGATACAGGGCATTCCTTCTACCGCACGTCGCACGCGTGTGCTGATGCAGGATCCAAAGAACCAGAACATCGTCTTTGCGGGCACGACCGAGGGACTCTATCGCACGGTGGATTCAGGCAAGACATGGATCCGTATGACCGGTCCTGAGTTGATCGTCAATGATGTCTACATCAATCCCAACGACACGAACACGCGTCTTGCTCGCGACTGACCGCGGAGGAGTGCTGGTTTCGAACGACGGCGGATCCAGCTTCCGTCCGACAAACTCCGGATTCTCATCTCGGCAGATCACTTCTTACCTTGAGGACTCTGCGTACTCCCGGAACGATCTATGTTGGTCTGGTAAACGATAAGGCATGGGGTGGTGTATTCATCAGCTCTAACGGCGGACTCACATGGACCCAGAAGAACGGTGGTCTCAGGCCCATGATGTTTTGAGCCTTGGACAGGCGCCGATGGAACAATCTTTGCCGGCACTCGCCACGGGATCTACCGGCTCAACGGAGATCTTTGGAGCCAAGGTGGAAAAAGTCTCACTTGAGCTTCCCGTTGTCGAGCCGCCTGCTTCTCCAAAGCCGGTGGCGACGAAGAAGAAGGGAACGACAACTTCCAGGACTGCGGCAGCTACGAAGGCCCCAACCAAGGCTCCAGCAAAGAAGCCGGTGCCGAAGCCCTTCGACGGGACGGTTTTTTCCTTCACTCGCGATGGAGATCAGATCTACGCTGCCACCTCTGCCGGTGTCCTTGTAGAGCGCCGACAATGGTCAAAGCTGGAATATTGCCGCTGACCCCCAGGGGCACGTCTGGTATGTGATTGCAGGCCAGAAGGGAACCGTCTTCACCGCCTCGCTCTCCAAGGCTGCTCTCACCAACGACGGCGGCAAGACCTGGAGTGCTGTTACTCCTCCATCGGACCTTACGCAGATCACTTCGGTGGCGGTGGATGGTTTTGGCGGTCTCTGGATCGGCGGACGTGAGGGCGTCTACCTCTCTGAGGACAAGGGTGCGACGTGGAAGACCGTCCAGAACCTCTTTATGCGCGATGTCAACAGCATCTTCTACGATGCCAAGGGCGAGCGGGTGCTGGTTACGGCGAACAGCTCGACGACGCTTGTCTTCGCGGCTCATCTTCCCGACAAGAAGGTGAAGTACTGGAACACAGGCTGGAACATGCGGCTGATGCGTCCGGTTGGAGATCACCTGGTTGGAGCGACATTGTTCGATGGCATCGTCGTTCAGCCGGAGATGGTGAACTCGGCCGAGGTAACGAAGCCCTAAGCGGGTGCCGCGCAAAGGATTAGAATCGAAGCATGAGCTCTGAGACGACCTTCGCGCGGCCCCGACATTCCTTTCAGACGGACGATCGAGCGCTGGAACCGATCGCTGAGAAGGTTCTGGCCGGAGAGCGGCTGACCTTCGATGATGGGCTGGCGCTCTATCGCAGCGGCGACATTCTGGCGGTTGGTTGGCTTGCCAATTTTGTGCGCGAGAAGCTGCATGGGAACGTTGCTTACTTCAACGTAAATCGTCATATCAATCCGACGAACGTCTGTGTTGCGTCGTGCCGGTTGTGTGCGTTCGGCCGTAAGAAGGGCGAGGCAGGAACCTACACGATGGCGCTTGAGGAGGCGTGGGAGACTGCCGGCGCAGGCTATACAGAGGCGGTGACGGAGTTCCATATCGTCGGCGGTCTGCATCCTGATCTTCCGTTCGAGTACTTCATGGATCTGGTGCGCGGCCTGAAGGAGCGGTTTCCGAAGGTTCACATCAAGGCGTTCACGATGGTCGAGGTCGCGTTTCTTGCGAAGCGCGGCAAGATGACGATCGCCGAGACGCTGGAGCGGATGAAGGCTGCGGGCGTCGATTCGATGCCGGGGGGTGGCGCGGAGATCTTTGCAGACCGGGTCCGGCACATCATCTGCGACCACAAGATTGATGGGTCGCGAGTGGCTGGAGACGGCGCGGACGGCGCACAAGATCGGGCTGCGCTCGAATGCGACGATGCTCTACGGTCATGTGGAGAACGACGAGGACCGCGTCGATCATCTGGTCCGGCTGCGCGAGGTGCAGGATGAGACGGGCGGCTTCCAGACGTTTATTCCTCTGGCGTTTCATCCGGACAATACGGCGCTGGCGCACATTCCGAAGACGACGGGAATGCTGGACATCAGGCAGATCGCCGTGGGGCGGTTGATGCTCGATAACTTCTCGCACATCAAGAGCTACTGGCAGATGGTCTCGCCGAAGATGGCGCAGATCTCGCTGCGGTTTGGCGCGGATGATATCGACGGCACGGTGGTCGAGGAGAAGATCTACCACGATGCCGGGGCGACGACTCCGCAGGGGCTGCGGCGGAAGGATCTGGTCCGGCTGATTACCGAGGCTGGGCGCGAGCCGTTCGAGCGGGACACGATGTATCGGGCAGTGACCCGGAGCGAGGACTCGTTTACGGTCGCTGTCTAGGTACCCCCTACCCCTACTTATTCGCGCAAAGTCTTCTAAATAAATGCCTTAAGTCTGGACTTCATCCACACTTAAAAGGCCAAAGGCCCGGACTGATCCGGGCCTTTTCTATCGCTGAATTAAGTATAACGAATGGATGGTAATTAATCGGCAACTCGGATTCCCTTTGGATTGTTAGGGTTGAAGGGATTTGGGGCTTGACAAGTTTTTTGGCTCGCCCGGGTGTGGAAAAGCCGCTTCTTACTTCTACTTCACGAACTTAGTTAGATCATTCCGATGCTCTTCAGCCATGTTTCGACGAGTTGAGGCCACGCGGTTGCGGGTGAGTTGGTACGGCGGAGGCCGAAGGCGTGGCCTCCGTGGGGGTAGATGTGCAGCTCCGTGGGGATGCCGGCTCGTTTGAGCGCGATGAAGTAGCTGAGCGAGTCTTCGACACTGTCGACGTGATCGTCTTCGTTCTGGAGAAGAAAGGTTGGCGGAGTCTGGGGAGTGATATGGGTGCGGATGTCGGGATTGAGTTCGAGTGTGGCTTTGGAGAAGGCGAGGTGGCCGGGGTATAGGGCGATAGCAAAGTCGGGGCGGCAGGACTGGTCGTCGGCTGCGTCGATGTGGGGGTAGATGCGTTGGTGATGGACGCTGATGGCAGCGACGAGATGGCCTCCAGCGGAGAAGCCGAGGACGCCTACCTTGTGCGGGTCGATGCGCCACTCGGCTGCATGAAGACGAACGAGACCGAGTGTGCGTTGGGCGTCTTCGAGGGCGATTGGGGATTGCGGGTAGGCTCCCCAGTAGGGCCTGGAGCGCGGGGCGGGAACCCGGTATTTGAGCAGGACGCAGGTGATGCCTCGAGAGGTGAGCCAGTCGCAGGCTTCGGTGCCTTCAAGGTCGATGGCGAGGATCTCGTAGCCGCCGCCGGGAAAGACGATGACAGCGGCGCCGGTGTTGTTTTGTTTAGGTGGGTAAACGGTGATGGTGGGGACAGCGACGTTCTCGATGTACGTCCAGGGCTGGCTGGCTACGTAGTCTTTGGTCTCGGCTGTCCTGGCGACCTCAGGACCTTTAGCTGGGCGGGGATCGGGGGTGCGGTTGGCGGGCCAGATCGGGATCTGCGTGTGGCCGGAAGATGGTTGCCAGACGGTTTGCGCGGCGACTGGGGCGCAGATGAGGAGGAGGAAGAGAATTCGCAGCACGTGTGAGTCTCCTGTAGTGGGAGGGTAGGGGCATGTTGGTGAGGATTTTTTGTGGATCGGTTGGGAGGATGCAGGGAGTTAATAGGATTGTCGGGCTCGTGCCTTCGGCCCTCGCGCCTGTGGATCGCTTCGCCCTTCGGGCTCGCTCCGGCCTTCGGCAGAGCGGTTCGCCGCTGTCGCGGCGGCTGATAGAGGGCCAAGCCTGAAGGCTTGGCTTACCTAGAAGCAACAGCAAGAGTAAAGGGCAACGGCAACGGCGAGAGCAACAGCAAATTGCGACGGTACGTCAACAACAACGGCAAAGGCAACCGCAGGTCCTTCGACTGCGCGGCTTCGCTCAGGATGACCCGGTTTGGTGGGGGATAGAACGGCGGTTCGAGCTTTGCTCGAAGGACCCACCTTAGCGACGATGAGACCGTCGCGAAGATGGGGCACCCGATCCGTGCTGGTTTGAGCGGCGTGGGTAGAGAAGGTCAGTGGTCAGGGCTTGAGGGCTTCGGGGCGGAGTTTGCCGATGCGGCCTTTGGGGCCTACGACGAAGGGGAGGGAGAGGGCGTTCCAGTTCTTGTCGGCGTCGGGTGGGTCTTGTGCGGTGGGTTTGAGGGCGGTCCAGTTGCGGCCGTCGTCGCGGGAGATGTCGGTGCCGTTGGGGCCTACGGTGATCCAGGTTTTGGTCTTTGCGTCGTAGGCTACGGAGCTGCGGTAGCCGTGGGGTGGGGTTTGGGCAGGGTCCAGTTATTGTCTCGACGGAAGTGCGTTGCAGCAGGCTGACTGAGTCACTCGCAGCGTCAGGTTTTTGATAATTGCCGCCGACTGCCACGATCAATGCTGATCGTTCGCGATGCGCAGCGAGAAGATCCCTGACTGATGCAGTTCGCGCTATAGGAATTTCGAGCTTGCTTTCTTCGGACGTGCAGTGGTCATCGCAGGTGTCGTGCTATCGCCACCAGTCACGATGCAGATAGTGATCTCTGCCTGTTCGTAGACCATGCACCGACAACGCCACCGGTCGCGAATGCAATCGCCATCTGCAGTCCGACGACCGAATTGAGTTGCTGGCGGCGAAGGCTCCCTCGGCACGCTGGATCGGCAGCTTGCTCAGAAGTCATGTATCGTGCTGGCGTCCAGCTCTTCCGCCGTCAGAGCAGTTCCAGATTCGAAAGTGATCGCTCAACTGGATCGCCGAGAGTGTACACCGCACTGGTGTTCGATCCGTTCAGGTGATTGCATTGCGTCCCAGAAGCCTTCTTTGTCTGGGTTGGTGAAGACGAGTTTCCATGATCTTGCAGGCGTCGGTGGTTTTGTAGAGGCGGGAGAGGTCTCCTTTGCCTGAGGACATGACGATGGCGGTGTTCTGGTCGAAGGCCTGGATGCCGCGGAAGTCTAGTTTTTCGGCGTCGGGTGGTGTGGTGCAGCGCTGCCAGGTTGCGCCGTCGTCGGTGGTGCGGAGGACGGTGCCTTCGGTTCCGCTGGCCCATGCGACTCCGTTGCCGATGGAGTGGATGCCGCGGAGGCTGGCGGTGGTGTGGGAGTCCTGAAGGATGAACTGGGCTCGGGTGGCCGTGGTGGTGAGGGTTAGGAGTGCCGTTAGAAGGATCGTGCGCATCGGGGCAAGGATAGCGCATTGGCGGTGCAGTTCCTGCTTCGCTAAACACGACACAAGTCAGGGGTTAGCGTCGTGATTCGTTCCTTTCGGGAGACTTCAGGGAATATTGTGAAATGTTTTGCCTATTCTCAAGGGAAAATTCTTAGAACTTATCGGGCAAGTTCCTGCACAGTGCCCTTTGCATTAAGTCGTGAGAGTTCGAAAACTGCGTGTTTTTCGGGATTTTCGTCGATTTGCTTGGCTTTTTAGAAATGGCAGACAGTTTGCAATAAGCCAAAGTGCACTAGCACATGCATTTGGAAGCGGTTACGCCGCGCTTCTCTTTGGCCGGAGATGCAGCGTAGCCAGAACCGTAGGTATCTTCGCCAGCAGATTACCGCTGCGAAGGAAGTGTAAGCCGAAGTTGCGAACAGGAGCGCAGCGAAAGACGGCGGTTACGTCGTCGGGCGAAGCACTAAGAAACTCGCACAACGATTGCGAGGGTAGTACCGCAGGACAAACTTACTTCGCCTGGGAGGGCTTTATGTATATCTTCTTTCTGCCGTCACTTCTTGCTCTTGTCGTCATCGGATCGATTCAGCTTCGCGACCAGTTCCGTTTCTCGGTGCGGTAAACCGCCCGCTGGATTTGCTGCTGTGATGACCAGGCCTGCGGGCCTGGTTCCTTTTTAAGAAACAGTGGGTGTCCCCGGTCGGTCGCTCCGGGCTGATGAGCGAACGATTGCCGGGGAGATCAGAAGCAGGAGGAGTGTTGCCGCGGCGGGGACGAGGAGTCCCGGGCGCAGACCTCCGAAGCTGGTGGAGACGGCTCCAGTGAGCCAGGGCAGAGAGGCGCCTCCTAAGGAGGCGAGCGCGAAGAGTCGTCCTACGCGGGCGTGCTGGCCGGTGCACGCGAGAAGAAAAGAGACGATGAGAGGGTACAAGGGTCCGAGGGCGGCTCCGGTGAGGATGGTGCCGGCGACGACCAATGCCGGTGTGGGGTGAGGCGTAAGGATGAGGCCGATCTGAGTGATCAGCAGAATGCAGAGGGAGAGCCGGTAGAGTGTGGCCTCAGCGACGAACGAGAGGAGCGGCGCCATGAGGAGGCGGCTCATCAGTTCAGAGAGCCAGTAAAGAAGCGCGATGGTGGCCGCAGAGGCGGCGGGGTTGTTGCGGACTGCGAAGCTGGGAAGCCAGCCGCCGAGCGCGTTCTCGTTGCCGATGTAGAGAAGCATGGAGACGGCGAAGAGAGCGATGGCGAGGGCAGGCAATGGGATTCTTGTGGCTTGTTGTGAGGGGTGCTTAGTGGTCGCGGTGAGCGCGGTGGGCAGGGTAGTGAGGAAGAGGCCAGCGAGAGTGAGCAGGAGGGCGGTGAGGAGAAAGAAAACATGCGGGCCGAAGGGAGCGCAGGCTCGGATAAGAGCAGCGCAGGCGATGGCTCCGATGCTCCAACTGACGTTGAGCACAGCGAGGATTTGAGCGCGGCGGGCAGGGTTGGAGGTTCCGGCGATAACATTGCCGGCGGTGAGTCCGGCGCCGAGGCCGAGGCCGGCGGCGAAGAGCGCGAAGTGCGCAGTGTGGAAGCCGGCCCAGGCGAGCGCTACGCATCCGAGGGCGGAGAGCCCAGCCCCGAGAAAAACGCTGAGGCGCAAGTTGCGTGTGGCGAACCACGCTCCGGTGAGCTGGCCGAGGAAGAAGGTAGTGAAGAGGGTTCCGGCCTGAGCGTCCTGAAGCTGCCACCGCGCGATGAGCGAGGGCAACAAGGGGCCGAGCATGACCGTGACGATTCCTGAGGCGGCGAAGTAGACGAAGAGGGGAGTGAGCGAACGCAGAGGCGGTGAGGCTGGTTGAGGGGGGGCGGACATCCGGTGATTGAGGGTATCAGGATTTGGTATCAGGGTTTGGCGCGGCGGTCGCGAGTTTTGGCGGCGGCGGTGGACTCGCGGACGACGAGCTCGGGGGCGAACCATACTGTTTCGGGGTAGGGCTTGCCGGGATTCTGGATGCGCTGGACTAGGGTCTCGGCTGCGGACATGCCCATCTTGTGCAGAGGCTGGCGGACGGTGGTGAGGCGAGGGTTGGTGTACTCGGCGACGATGATGTCGTCGAAGCCGATGACGGAGATGTCGCGCGGGCAGGAGAGGCCGGCGTCTTCGATGGCGCGGATGGCGCCGATGGCGGCGGTGTCGTTGAAGCAGAAGAGGGCAGTGAAGTCGCGGGTGCGGGCGAGGAGATCGCGCACGGGTGGGTATCCGAGCTCTGGGGACCAGAAGTTCTTCTCGAGGTAGATACAGAGTTCTGGGCGGATGCTGATGCCGATCTCCTGCGCGATGGATTGAATGGAGTTCCAGCGGGACTCGGAGTCGAGTGAGAAGCGCTGGCCCTTCATGAAGGCGATGCGGCGGTGCCCGAGTTCGTAGAGATGGCGAAGGGCGAGGCGGGTGGCGCGGTCGTGCTCGAGGAGGACGTTGGTGACGCCCGGAGTCTGGATGTGGGAGGAGATGGCGACGGCGGGGATGGAGATCTTCTTGCGGAGGTCGGTGTTGACGAGAAGCAGACCGTCGACGGCGCGATTGAGGAGGAGCTGCGGATACTCCTCGATGAGGTCGGGGCGGCAGAGATGGCTGACGGTGAAGTAGAGGTAGCCGGCCTGGAGCAGGAACTCCTCGACGCCGAGCATGAGGCCGGTGAAGTAGCCTTCGCTGAGTTCGGGCACAACGACCCCGACGGTGTTGGTGAGCCGGGTGCGGAGCATGCGGGCGTAGACGTTGGGGCGGTACTCGAACTTCTTGGCGGCGTTGATGACGCGTTGACGGGTCTCGGGCGAGATGGACTTGGCTACCGGCGAGTTGTTCAGGACGATGGAGACGGTAGCGGGAGAGAGGTCGAGATACTCGGCGAGAATCTTGAGTGTGACGGGTCTTCCTGCGTCTGGAATGCTTTTCTTTCTGGGGGCCATCTTGCTCCAAATGAAGCTATTTCGTTGATGCGATAGTGTGCCACATGGATGGTGCTGAGCGTAATGAGAAGTTTGGTGTGCCGAATTGGGACAGTGGGAGATTGAGTGCAGTCCGTTTGCAATTTGGTGACATCATTCGGACGATTTTCTTACAACGGTCCGAAGCAAAGTGGACTAGGCTATTTGCCATACCTCAACGGAGATATGCCTGGCATAGGACATCGATGGGTTTGGCATGGAATTGATTGACAGGAAAAGAGATTCCATGGAAATTGGTAACATCTGGTTCTACACATCTGCCGATTCCCGGACCACCCCAGTCTGCTGGTCGTGAGGAATAAGGTCAGGATGTCAAGCAACAAAATAATGAGTAGCGGCGGCTTCTTCCGCACGCTTCCAGGACTTGAACTAGCTTCCCGGTTTTGAAAGTTGAAACGCTCGCACAGAGATGCGAGTGATTGCGTTTATTTCAGGAGGTAGGGGCTGTGAATCGTTCAACGAAGCTTTTCCAGATATGTGTTGGTTTGATATTGAGTGTGGCGCTTGCGGGCGTCGCACGAGCCCAGTCGACCGCTACGCTCTCGGGTACGGTGACAGACGCAACGGGCGCGCTGGTGGCTGGCGCTGCGATCAAGGTTCATTCGCTGGATACGAATGCAGATCGCGAGGTGACGACAGACGCCTCTGGACAGTACGTGGTGCCTTCTTTGCAGCCTGGCAATTACATGATGCAGGTGAATGCGAGCGGGTTTGGACTGTATTCTGTCCCGCAAATCACCCTGCAGGTCGACCAGAGGGCGACGTTTAATGTGAAGTTGAACGTGGCCTCGACCGGGGAGACGGTTGAAGTGACGGGGGCTGCTCCGGTGATCGATGCGAGCACGATCACGGTTGGCCAGGTGATCGATCAGCGGACTGTGCAGGAGATCCCGCTGAATGGTCGGCACTTTCTTGACTTGACGGTGCTGACGCCGGGTGGCGTAACTGCGCCTCAGAATGGAAGCCTGACTTCGCCGAGCCGCGGGCTAGGTGCGAATTCCTTTATCACCGCCGGCAATCGCGAAGACACGGTGAACTTCCAGATCAACGGTGTGAACCTGAACGACATGGTTCAGAACCAGATTACGTTTCAGCCTTCGATCAACACGACGTCGGAGTTCAAGATCAACAACTCGACGTATAGCGCGGAGTATGGCCGCAGCTCAGGTTCGATCGTGAACGTAAACACGAGGTCTGGCACGAACCAGTTTCACGGTGAAGCTTTTGACTATTTGCGCAACAACTGGCTGGATGCCAGAAACTACTTCAACCGGAAGGGAACGCGGCAGGCTTCTCTGATTCGGAATAACTTTGGCGGTGCGCTCGGCGGGCCGATCTGGCGCAACCACGCGTTCTTCTTCGGATGCTACGAAGGATTGCGGCAGCATCAAGGGTTGACGCTATCGAGCGGCGTGCTCTCGGCGGCGCAGAGGGCACAGGCAATTGCGGTCAACAATCCGGCGACTGTCTCACTATTGCCACTGATTCCGTTGGCGAATGATGCCACCGGGACGAGGTTCAACGGTATCGCTCCCGGCCCGGTGAGCACAGACCAGTACACGGGTGACGGCCTGATCCAGTTCGGCCAGGCGGATACGTTACATGGTTTTTATGCATTCCAGAAGGATGTGAGGACAGAACCCAATCTGCAGGGAAACACCATTCCGGGGTTTGGCGATCATCGTAACGCGCATCGTCAGGTATTGACGATTAACGAGACGCACGTCTTCAGCCCAAAGCTGGTGAATGAGGCGCGGCTTGGCTTCAACCGCATCTCCATTGCGTTTATCCCCAACGTTCAGTCGAACCCTGTGGATTATCACCTTGGGGTCGGCGTAAATGCGCCGATCGGAATACCGCAGATTACAGTTACGGACCTGAGCCTGAACTTCGGCGGCCCCTCAGGCTTCTCACAAGGGCGCACCGACACACTGGGCCTGGGCTCAGATACCCTGAGCTATCTGTCGGGAAGACATTCGCTGAAGTTCGGTGGCGAGTTCCGGCGATTCCTGAATGCGAACTTTGCCGGGGACACGGGAACGATCGGCTTCAATACAACGACGAACTTCATCAACGGAAGAGCGAATAGCTTCGCGATTACGCCGAGCACAGTCAACAGCCGGCTCTACGTAAATGCGGTTGGAGCGTTCATTCAGGACAACTACAAGATCACGTCGAATGTGAATCTGGAGTTGGGGTTCCGGTTCGAGTGGAATGGAACACCGACTGAGGGAGCGAACCGCTTTGTCGTGTATGACGAGCCGACGGCGCGCCTGATCCAGGTAGGAACGCAAGGGCTGGGTTCGATATACAAGCAGAACTACAACTATGAGCCGCGCGTAGGCGTGGCGTGGGATGTGCGCGGTACTGGCAAGTCTGTTGTGAGAGCCGCGTACGGTTACATGGCGGACCAGCCAACGACCAACGTGGCGACGCCGCTGGCTTCCAACTTCCCGTTTGCCTCTCCGGTGAACTACAACAATGCGACGGTAACGATTCCGGTAGCCAATCTGTACGGGTCAGCGGCGGCGAGCGGATTGGCAATTACTACCGTCGATCCGAACTTCCACAACGGCTATACGCAATCGTTTAACTTCAACGTACAGCAAGACCTCGGTTGGGGGACTGCTTTACAGGCTGGGTACTTCGGCTCTGTGGGGCGGCATCTGCGCGCGCGACGCAACATCAATCAGCCATTGGGAACCGCGCCGCGGCCGCACCTTACGATCTCATCCACCAGCCTTATCGCTCCGGGGCAGCCGACGAACTCGAATATTACGCAGCAGGCCAGCGTCGGATCTTCGAACTACAACGCGTTGTGGCTAACATTCAAGAAGAACTTCGCGCATGGAATGCAGTTCAACACGTCTTACGCCTATTCGAAGTCGATGGACCTGAATTCGTTGGGATCGCAGGGCGGCAATGTATTTCCTGATAGCAACAATCCGGCTTCGAACTATGGTCCTTCGGACTTCGATACGAAGCATCGCATCTCCGGCAACGCCATCTACGATCTGCCTTTCAAGGGCAATCGCCTGGTGGAGGGATTCAGGCTGTCCGGTATCGTGCAGTGGCAGACAGGTAATCCGATCAACGTGAACAATCCTTCGACCTACACGGGAATTGCGAACCTCATCCGGCCGAACCTTCGCGGATCGGTAGTGAAGAGCAAAGGGCCGCTGACGAACGGCAACGTTAGCTGGATTACATCGACCAACGTCTGCACAACGGCCACGCTCACTTCATCCTGCGTCTTTGAGAACACCTCGAATGCCGCGGGTACGTTAGTGGGATTCGGAAACCTGTCCCGCAATGCGATCTATGGACCGGGATTCTCGGACGTGGATATTTCGCTTGAGAAGAACACGAAGATCACGGAGCGCGCCACGCTGCAGCTAAGGCTGGATGCGTTCGACGTGTTCAACCATCCGAGCTTCGGGCAACCGACAAGCGGAGATACATCCGCGAGCTTCGGACAGATATCTTCGACGAGATTCTCGGTTGGAGATTTAGGATCTTCGCGGCAATTGCAACTGGCCGGGAAGATCTTGTTCTAAACGGACTGGCAAGCTGGCGTCTTGTGCGGTTACTGCCGCGCAGGACGCCATTTCTCTTTAAGTGCGAATGTGGTGGGATGACTGAATGACCGAACGAAGCGATATCGTACTTCGAAGCTACGAGTCGCGGGACCTCGATGCAATCGTAGAACTCGATGCAGAATGTTTTGATCCGCCGTTTCGATTCAGCAAGACCGCCATGCGAAGGTTCGCCGAAGCGGAGAATGCGTGGGTGGTGGTGGCTGTAGCTGAAGGTGCGCTTGCGGGATTTTGCATCGTTCACATGGAGCAAGCGGAGTCATTGGACGTTGGGTACGTCGTGACGATCGATGTCGCGGTGGGCTTTCGGCGCAGAGGGCTTGGAGAACAGATGCTCAGCTGCGGGAGAGGCGTGGGTGCGGGCCTCGGGCGGAGCAGGGATGATGTTGCATGTGTTCGTAAAGAATGACGCAGCCGTGCGATTTTACGAGCGGCTCGCATACAAGCGTGTCGGCGGCCAGCGAGGGTTTTATGGGCCGGGAATTGACGCTGCCATGTACTGGAAAGAATTCTCTGAGACGTAACTCATTCGAGTACGTATCAGAGAACCATTATTTCTTTCCGAAGACGTCTCCCATGCGGCGGATCTGCGCGCCTACGCCGCGGAGCTTTTCTTCGATGCGTTCGTAGCCACGGTCGATGTGATAGACGCGGTCGAGGATTGTCTCGCCATCGGCGACGAGAGCGGCGAGCACGAGCGAAGCGGATGCGCGGAGGTCAGAGCACATAACAGCCGCGGACTGGAGCGGAGTCTTGCCGCGGACCGTCGCGGTGCGGCCCTGCACGGTGATGTTGGCTCCCATGCGATTGAGTTCGTTTACGTGCATGAAGCGGTTCTCGAAGATGTTCTCAGTGACGTTGGATGTGCCTTCGGTCTGAGTGGCGAGGGCCATGTACTGAGCCTGCATGTCGGTGGGGAAGCCCGGATACTCCTCGGTGGAGATGTCGGCTGCTTTGAGTTCGCCGGCGCCCGAGCGGACGCGAATGCAGTCCTTGCCAACGTCGAGTTTGACGCCGCACTCTTCAAGCTTGGCGATGAGCGCGCCGAGGTGCGCTGGCTCGCAGGAGTCTACGTTGAGGTCGCCGCCGGTAATGGCTCCAGCGACAAGAAAGGTTCCTGCCTCGATGCGATCGGGATTGATGCGATGGCGTGCTCCATGGAGGCGAGTGACGCCTTGCACTTTGATGGTGGAGGTGCCAGCGCCTTCGATCTTTGCGCCCATGGCGACGAGCAGGGCGGCCAGATCGGTGACCTCGGGCTCGCGCGCGCAGTTCTCAAAGATGGTTTCGCCCTCGGCAAGCACGGCGGCCATCAGCAGGTCTTCGGTGCCAGTGACCGTGATCTTGTCGAAGACGATGTGCGCGCCTTTGAGGCGGTCTGTTTTGGCTTCGAGGTAGCCGTGGTCGTAGGTGATGACGGCGCCCATCGCTTCAAGGCCCTTGATGTGGAGGTCGATTGGGCGGCCACCGATGGCGCACCCTCCGGGCATGGCGACGCGAGCGATGCCAGTGCGGGCGATGAGAGGACCGAGCACGAGCGAGCTGGCGCGCATGGTCTTGACGATCTCGTACTTGGCGACCGGGTCGGAGAGGATGCCGCACTTGATGCGAGTGCGGTGCTGGGCGCGGCCGTAACCAAGCTCGACCTCTGCGCCCATGGAGGCGAGCAGCTTGCGCTCGGTCTCGATGTCGCGGACCTGCGGAATATTTTCGAGGATGACCTCGTCTTCAGTGAGGATGGCGGCGGCCATGCAGGGAAGAGCGGAGTTTTTGGCTCCGGAGACTTTGATGGTTCCGAGAAGAGGGTTTCCGCCGCGTACAACGAACTTGTCCATTGGGACAGTTTACGGAAGAGTTACGAGGAAAATGGGGTGGCTTGGCTGATTCTGTAGTGGGATTGAGTCAATGCCGCGCTGTTAACGAAAGCCCCTGCGGGAGGCAGAGGCTTTCGTTCAAACCAAGGCAGAGGTTAGCTTGCTGAGGGTGGAGTGGAGGATTCGGGCTGTTGCTGCTGATGCCTGCCTCCACGGAAGTTGTGGCGCATGGACTTCAGCTGCTGCATCTGGTCCGGAGTAAGGACAGTGGAGAGCTGGTCGTGAGTGTCCTTGAAGATTGCCTTGGCCTGCTCGCGACGCTGGTCCTGGGTGAGGCTGGTATTGCCGTGCAGTTCGCTCATCTTCTGCTGCTGCGTGGCGAAGATGGGCTCAAGCTTCGCGGTCTGGTCAGCCGAGAGATTGAGGCGCTTGCCGAGATGCTGGGCGGCCTTCTGCGGGTCCATCTTGCCGTGGCGGCCATGATGACCGTACTTGCCGGTTGGCTGCTGTGTGGTCGCGTCGCCCGAGGGCTGGCTGGGCTGCTGAGTCGACTGCTGGGCAAAGGCCGCGGTGGCGGCCAGTGTAACTGCCAGGGCGGAGTTGAGAATGATGCGTTTCATGTATCTGCTTGCTCCTTGCGGCAACACTGCGTTGCCGGATGCTGCTGATGGAGTAAACACGGACGCAGATAAATGTTGTGCCGATATTCGCGCGTCTTTTGCTGCAGAATCGCGTCTGTAGCAACTTTAACTGTCGCTCGGGCTGGCTAGCGGAAGTGGAGGTAGCCCCACTTATCGGGGACGTGCATGTTGATGACGCCCTGCGGGGACCAGACCCAGTTGTCTTCCTTTGGCTGGCCGGCCTTCCACTCGACACGGCTGAAGTTCACTCGCCACTCGGTGCCCTTCTTCGGCGGTTCGACGGGTAGGCGGGAGGTAAAGGCGGTCCAGGGGATGGCGATCTCGACGGTCCAGCCGCGGTCGGTATCGGTCGAGTCGTTGATGGTGCCGTTGAGGGCGACGGCGGTCTTGAGGCCAGGAATGTCCCACGAGTTGTCGGCCTTGCCGTGTTCGCGGTAGGGCTTGTTGAGGTAGAGATCCCACGACGTGTTGAGGGCGTTGATCTCGAATTCGAAGTAGCCGGGAGTTCCGGTAGGCGGCTTCAGGAAGACCTCGAAGTCGTTGTCGTGGAAGATGACGGAGTCGTGCTGGGTGAGCTTGGCCTTGATGTCGGGCTCTTCAAGCTCGGCGCCGACGTAAAGGTAAGTGTCGTCCCATAGCATCTTCATGCGGGTGTGGAAGCGGGGCTTCGGCTTGGCGTCGCCTTCGATGTCGACGAAGTCATCCGACCACTTGGCCTTCTTCCACGCTGCATCGTCGAGCTTGCCGTCGATGGTGAGGGGCTTCTTGGCGCGCTGGCAGTCGTAAGACTTTGGAAGCTGTGGTGCCTGCGCGAAACAGACACCTGAGGCCAACAACGTGAGCGTTGCGATGTGTTTGATCAATGGCGTCGTCTAGAGTTCGAGTCGTGAATCGTCGATGGCGAGACGGACGTTGCCGTCAGACTTAGTGAGGCGACGCACTGCTTCCATCTTGTCGACGTTGGCCTTGAGCATGACGACCGCGATCGGAATGGACTTGCCAGCGGACTTGATGGTGCGAATCGCAGTCTCGCGGTCGATGTTGCAGACCTTCATCAGCACACGAATCCCGCGCTCTACGAGCTTGGCGTTCTTCATGTGCACGTTGACCATCAGGTTGTCGTACACGTAGCCGAGCCGCGTCATTGCGCCGGTGGTGATCATGTTGAGGATCATCTTCTGGGCACTGGCGGCCTTCATGCGAGTTCCGCCGGCGATGACTTCGGGGCCGACCTCCGCGACGATGGTGGTGTCGGCAACGTCAGCGAGGGCCGTATGAAGATTGCAGGTGATCGCGGCGGTCTTTGCTCCGCGAGCGCGAGCGTATTCGACGGCCCCAACGACATAAGGGGTGCGACCGGAGGCAGAGACGCCGATGACGATGTCCTTGCGCGTGGGGCGGCGACGAGCGATGTCGCGCTGACCTAGTTCAGGCGAATCTTCGTTGACATCCGACGCCGAGGCGAGGGCCTTTGGTCCACCGGCCATGATGTACTGCACCTGCGCTGGGGCAGTGGAGAAGGTAGGCGGACATTCGGAGGCATCGAGCGATGCGATTCGTCCCGAGGATCCGGCACCGACGTAGATGAGGCGGCCACCGTCGCGGAGCGAACGCGCGACAGTATCGATGACGATAGCGATCTCAGGCAGCGCCTTCTTGACCGCTGCAGCGACCTTCGCGTCTTCGTGGTTGATGATGCGGGCTATTTCAAGAGCAGACTTTGTATCGAGCCCCTCGGACGCCGTATTGGAGGTCTCAGTAATAAGCCCCTGAAACTCATTGGGGCCATCAGGGGTTGATACGTGTTTTGTTGTCTGGGCCGGCTCGAGCATTGTAAGAGTTGCCATAAAGTTCCTGCAGGCGAACGTACTGCGTTTCCTAGACGATTCTAGTCCTATTCGGTGTTAGATGCGCACAGAAAGGTCCACGTTTAGTACTGGGGGAGATGAAGCCTACATAGGCGTTGTAGTCGACACGGCCAGGATGTGCTAGAGACAAAATGGTGACATTTCGCTGCGATCCCGCGGGAACTCTTTGTAAGATGCAAGACATGAGACACAACCTTGTCCGCAACCTGGTCGCTACCGCGACCTTTGCTATGGCCATTGGAACAACGGCGCACATGGTGGCCGAACCACCTGTATCGTTTGACGCAAGCAAGGGTGCAGACGGTATCGCCGGCATTGCTCCGGGTGCGGCGGCAGATGCTCCACTGGAGCAGAGACTTGAATCATTGGCAGCGCAGCTAAAAGGGCATGTGGCGCTGTACGCGACCCAGTTGAATACGGGCAAGACAGTCGCAATCGACGCAGACCGGCCAGTTCAGACTGCCTCCGTTATCAAACTTACGATTCTGTTTGAGGCGATGGAGCAGGTACGGGCGGGCAAGGCGCACTGGGACGAGAAACTGACGCTGGCCAAGGGCGAAGGCGTCAGCGGCTCTGGCGTTCTCACCTTCTTCGATACGCCGCTTACTCTGACCCTGAAGGACGTTCTTACGATGATGGTGATCGTAAGTGACAATACGGCAACAAACCTGGCAATCGACCGGTTTGGCGTGGACACGGTGAACGCCCGAATAGCATGGCTTGGCCTGAAGGACACGCATCTCTACAAGAAGGTGATGAAACCGGCGACGGGCCCGATGCCGGCCGACCAGCCAAAGTTCGGGCTTGGCAAAACGACAGCGCGCGAGATGGAGATGGTGATGGAACGGATTGGGCGCTGCGAACTTGCCGGGCCGGGAGAAGCCTCCCAGCCTGGCGATACAGCCATCTGCCAAGTGGCATTGACCATGCTGCGTAACCAGTTTTATCGCAATACGATACCGCGATATCTTGAGAAGTTGGATTCAAGCGAGACGGGCTCTGGTATTGCCAGCAAGACGGGCAGCCTGAACGCGGTTCGTAATGATGTGGCGATTGTGGCAGGCAAGTCGGGGCCAATGGTGATCTCCATCTTTACCTATGAGGACGACGACAAGAGCTGGACGGCGGACAATCAGGCTGAGATGATGATTGCAAGGCTGGCAAAGGAGATCGTCGAAGCCTGGTCGCCCCAGGGACTGGATGGCAAGACGCTGGTTCCCGGGCTAGGGCTGTCTGTGAGTGCTCCCGGAGCTGCTTCAAGTGCGTCTAAATGAAAGAGGAGACAAACGATCCGGTGGAGAACGAGGAGCAGAACGGTCACGCTCCGGTGACTGAGACAGTGAGTGAACCGCCGGTGGGTACCGGGCGGAAGAATAGTGTGCACTCGTGGCTCCGGGACATGGTGGTTTCGATAGCCGTCTCAACGTTCATCATCATCTTTCTCTACCAGCCGGTGCGCGTCGAGGGCACGAGCATGCTTCCCATGCTCGAGGATCAGGATAGGCTGTTCATCAACAAGATGGCCTACCGCGTAGGCGACATTCAGCGGGGCGATGTGGTGGTGTTTCTCTATCCCCACGACCACCAGAAGAGCTACATCAAGCGCGTCATCGCGCTGCCAGGCGACGACCTGAAGATCGACCATGGCCATGTCTTCGTCAACGGTCGCGCGGTTGCCGAAAACTACGTTCCCCCGCGCTTTGAAGACGACCGTTCTTTACCCGAGACGATCGTTCCGGCGCACGAGTACTTCGTGATGGGCGACCATCGGTCAATCTCGAGCGACAGCCGAGACTTCGGCCCCGTCGATAAAAGCCTGATCTACGGCAAGGCGGCCTTCGTCTACTGGCCGATGGAGCAGGTGGGCGTGGTTCGGTAGTCCAGAGAATTTGGGAGACTAAAAAAGCCGCGCTTGGTGCGCGGCCTTTTTGTTTGCAAGCCAGTTACTGCGTGGCGTTAATGATGATCTGAGAGAAGGATAAGGGGTCGAGCGAGGCTCCGCCGACCAGCGCTCCATCGATGTCCTCGATGCAGCAAAGCGCCCGGGCATTGTCAGGTTTTACGGAGCCGCCGTAAAGGATTCGCGTGCTGGCCGCGATGTCGGAGCCGGCGACCTGGGCAATCTGCTTGCGGATGATCGTGTGGGCCTCTTCCGCGATCTCTGGCGTTGCAGTACGACCGGTGCCGATGGCCCATACGGGCTCATAGGCGACGACCAGCGGGCCAAGCGCAGCCGGGTCGATGCCTTCAAGCGCGACGGAAACCTGAAGCTTGAGGACGTCCGCCGTCAGGTTGGCTTCACGCTCATTAAGGTGCTCCCCGACGCAGACGATAGGGGTTAGGTTATGAGCGAGCGCGGACTTCAGCTTGAGGTTGACCGTTGTGTCTGTCTCGTTGAAGTACTGGCGGCGTTCGGAGTGTCCGATGAGGATATGCGTAACTCCGATAGCGGTAAGCATGGTGGGCGAGGTCTCGCCGGTGTAGGCGCCCTCGTTGAGCCAGTGCATGTTCTGTGCGCCGATAGAGACGGGTTTGGCGCGGGCTGCGTCGACGAGCGCGGGGAGAGAGGTCATCGAGGGGCACAGGACGACCTCAGCCTTGTCATGGTGCTTGATGAGCGGGGCGAATCCGGTGAGGAATGCGGTGGACTCGGCTGGTGTCTTGTACATCTTCCAGTTGGCAGCGATGAGAAGTTTGCGCATAAGGGATCCTGAGATTTCTTGCTTTGTTCGATTTGCCAGAGAATTCGTTACTTGTTAGTAAGTGCAGCCACTCCCGGCAACGTCTTGCCTTCGAGAAACTCAAGGCTCGCTCCACCGCCGGTGGAGATGTGGGTGATCTTATCCGCCACGCCAGACTGCTGGATGGCGGCAACCGAGTCTCCTCCTCCAACGATGCTGGTGGCATCCTGATTCGCGGCAACGGCCTTGGCAATCGCGTTGGTTCCCTTGGCGAACGCGGGCATCTCGAAGACTCCCATCGGGCCGTTCCACACGATCGTGATGGCGTCGGCGATCTCCTTCTTGAACAGGTCGATGGAGGCTGGCCCGATGTCGAGAGCCATGAGGTCGGCAGGGAAGGGACCGTCTCCCGAGAAGATCTGCGTCTTCGCGTCGGCGGCAAACTTGTCGGCGAGGACGTGATCGACGGGCAACAGAAAGTTGACGCCCTTCTTCTTTGCCTTTGCCAGAGCGGCTTTGGCGACGTCGATCTTGTCGGTTTCGACCAGTGACTTGCCTGTTGTCTGGCCCTGGGCGTTCAGGAAGGTATAGGCCATTCCTCCGCCGATGATCAGCGAGGTGGCGCGATCGAGAAGGCTATCTATAACGTCAATCTTGTCGGAGACCTTGGCGCCGCCAATGATCGCAACGAAGGGCTTGATGGGGTCGGCGACTGCTTTGCTGAGGTAGTTGAGCTCCTTTTCCATCAGCAAGCCGGCGGCTGAGACGGGAACGTAGTGCGTGATCCCTTCGGTAGATGCGTGGGCGCGATGTGCGCTTCCGAATGCGTCATTGATATAGATGTCGCAGAGCGAGGCGAGCTGGCGTGCGAACTCTGGATCGTTCTTCTCTTCCTCTGCGTGAAAGCGCAGATTTTCGAGCAGCAGTGGTTGCCCAGGCTCCAGGTTGCCGACCATCTCGGTGGCAATGTCGCCCACGCACTCCGGTGAGAAAGCAACATTTTCGTCATCGCTGATGACGTGATCGAGCAACTCGCGCAGGCGATCGACGACGGGGCGAAGACTCATGGCGGGAACGACCTTGCCCTTTGGGCGACCGAGGTGCGAACAGAGAATGACGCGCGCCTTGCGCCTAAGAGCGTATTCGATGGTGGGGATCGTCTCGCGAATGCGAGTGTCATCGGTGATGCGTGGAGCAGCGTCCGACCCGTTCGTCGCAAGAGGAACATTGAAATCGACGCGGATGAGAACACGCTTGTTGGTAAGGTCAAGATCGCGGATGGACAGCTTCGACATGCGTTTTCCTTCGTGCAAGAGAAATCTGTTGTTTCGGTCTGTGATGCGAACGCCCTAGGTCTTCCATCATAGCGGTTCGATTGGAAGCTTGTATCAGCCGTGAGGAAAAGTTCAGGCTTCCCGGTAGGAGACGTAGCGGCGGGCGATAAAGGCGAGAGGAAGCCCAATGCACACGATCAGCGCGCCTACGCCATTAATCAGCGGCGCCAACGGAGGCAGTGGACGCAACCCGATATGCGAGAGCGGAAGCACAACATAGTTCATGACGATGTAAACCAGAATGCCGTAAAGCGTGCCGTAGATCCAAGGGTGACGGGAGAGTGGAAGTCTCCGGCTGGCGAGAAGATAAATTGTGGCCCACGTTGTAGCGATGAAGAAGTGGAGCAAAAGGCCGAGCGCAACAGAGCGCGTACCCATGGCGTAAGAGGTGCGGCCAATCAGCCCAAAGGCGATGCCTTGCAGAATGCGTGTGGCGGAGACTCCCCTGAGCCCGAAAAAAATGATGGCGTCGAGGATGTCCAGAGTGCCAACGAGGAGACCGGCTCCCGCGATGACCTTGACGATGCTTGGGCGAGCAGCGACAGCGGTTGTCATGTTGCACCGATTGTAGCCATCGGGCAGCCGGATGATCGCAGAAAATTTGCGCTAGTCAGGAATGCAGGCGTCTGCCTCGATCTCGATGCGCCAGCGTGGATCAAGCAGTTCCTTGATGACCACCATCGTCGCAGCCGGCCGAATGATTGAGAAGAACTTCCCATGAACGCGGCCAACCGTCTCCCAATCCTCGGCGCGTGTGAGAAACATGCGAGTACGGTAGACGTGCTCAATGGAGGTGCCTGCGTTCTTCAGCGCTGCCGCGATGATGGTCAGGCACTGCTCGGTCTGCCCTGCCACGTCGAGATCGTCGGCCCCCACCGGCCCGGTTCCGGAGACGTGGACCTGATTCCCAATGCGAACTGCGCGGGAGAAGCCGATGATGGGCTCGTAGGGGCTAGTGCCGGGGATGTTCGTGCGCGTCATATCGAAATTCTAGAGGCTGATCTCAGGACAAGCGCGGTCATTCTTCGGACATTCGGAATTAGCGAGAAGTCAGCGTGCGGGCCAGAAAGCAAAGCTCCAGCATCAACCTGCATCTGATAAGCCAGAGATCTCTTATGAACGACAAAGCATCGGCGAAGCCCGAACATGCACATCAGGACCACTTTGGCCAGTTTGCGAACAGTTGCAGCACCTATCTCGGTTCGCGTTGGGCCTTCGCCGGCGCAGTCGGAGTCATCTTGGTTTGGGGTATCACGGGCCCCATCTATCACTACTCCGACACTTGGCAACTCGTGATTAATACGGGAACGACCATCGTCACCTTCCTCATGGTCTTCCTCATCCAGAACACTCAGAACCGCGACGCCCGCGCCATAAACCTCAAGCTTAACGAGCTCATCGAGTCCATCAAGTCGGCGCACAACGAGATGATCGACATCGAGCATCTCTCCGATGCCGAACTCGACGTGCTTGCCCATCGCTACGAGGCCATTCGCGCCGAAGCGGCCGAGCGCGGGATTGCCTCTGAGCCCGACCGTAAAGCCAGCTAGTCGCAAAAGCAAAGGGCGCAACGCATGCGCGCTACGCCCAGGCCTTTCTTTACGAGAAATTAACTCTTCAAAGTGACGTGTTGCGCCTTCATCTGCGCGCGCACCACCAGCTCCGCAGCCAGCAGGCATTGCGTCTGGTCCTGCGCCGTGTGCGTGCGGTTTGCGACGTCAGCAACAAACTGCGCCCCGAACGGAAGCGACACATTATTGCAGTCGATATATCGCGCCGAGTCTTTATCCACGATGAACAGGTTGTTCCCCTGTTTTCCACGAGCCACATCGACGTACTTTCGCGCCTCGATGTATCCGTTCGTCCCGAGGATGAAGAGTCTTCCATCGCCCCACGTCCCCAGGCCGTCCGGCGTAAACCAATCCAGACGCACATACCCGAAGCCCTTGTCGCCGCGCAGCATCATGTCGCCGAAGTCCTGGAACTTTGGCTTTTGCGGATGGTTCACATTCGCCACCTGCGATGCCACAACCTCGGCCGAAGTTGATCCCGTGTAGTACAGGAACTGATCCACCTGGTGCGAGCCAATGTCCGTCAAAATGCCGCCATAGCGAGCCGCATCCCAGAACCAGTCCGGACGCCCGCCTGCGCCGCCCGCATACGGATCAGCGCCCTTCTGCACAACCTGGTGGGGTGCGATGTTGATCGTCTGGATCACCTTACCGATCGCGCCTGACTTCACCAGCTCTCCGGCCTTCACAGCGGCCTTTACCTCCAGGCGCTCGCTGTAAAGAATGCCGTAGATCTTTTTGGTCTCCGCAATCGTCTTACGAATCTCTTCAATCTGCGCCAATGAGGTTGCGCCCGGCTTGTCGCTCAGATAATCCTTGCCTCGCTTCATCGCGCGAACTCCCAGCGGAGCGCGTTGATCCGGAATCGTCGAGCTCAGAACTAGCTGAATCGAAGAGTCATTGAGGATCTCCTCTTCTGAATTCACCATCTTGACGTCGGGAAATCGCTTCTTGAATCCCGCGACCTTATCTGGCTCCGCACCGTACGCCGCCACCAGCGTGCCTCCACCGCGCTGAATCGCTCCCACCATCCCAAAGATGTGGTCATGGCTCATCCCGCACACACCAAACTTGATTGAGTACTTCGGCTTCGCGTCGGCATCCTGACCCGGCTCAGCGACCTCGTGAATCACCCGCGACGGATCGATCGCATTCATCTCCGCCAGAGCAGGTATTCCCGCCATCAATCCTGCTGATCCTACCGCTCGCAAAAACTCCCGCCGTCCAAGCTCCAAACTCATCTTTCGCTCCCTCTGGTCAAACCAATTTTCCGCACCACGAACTATATCAACTTGCCGATACTTCACGCACTCAAGCTCGCGGCAAAACCAGGAAGGCCGCGCGTCGCAAGCCGCATTTCATGCCCTTGTGACCAGTCGTTTGCGGTGAAACAATACCGAGCAACGGCCAGTGTCCTCTCAACGAGGAAGTACAAAGGACGCCGCTCCGTACGTCGAAGGCGCTGGCTCAGCAGAGGTTGCGGTATGAACCTGCGAAGCCGCGGCAAACGCCTGATTATCTCGCCGCACGCCAATCTTCTTTTGGCAATCCTGCTCGCGCTCGCATGTCCCTTATCTCTCGCAGCCAAGACCGCAAACGTGACCGGCATCGTCTTCACGATTGGCTCCGATCAGACGCAGACGGTTTGGCCGAACACTCGCGTCACCCTAAAGAGCCTCGACAGAAATACCGAAGCAGCCACCATCTCGAACGAGCTCGGCAGATACACCTTTACCGGCGTGCTCTATGGCCGTTATGAGATAACCGTCACTCTCGCGGGCTTTGAATCAGTCACCAAAACCCTGACCGTGGAAGACGATGCCCCTCCGCCAGTCGATTTCCAACTCACGCTCAAGGGCCAGTCGCAAACCGTCACGGTGAACTCCAACGAGTCCGGAATCGACCTCAACTCCAGCTCAGGCAACACTCCCGCGCTAAATGCCAGCAATCTGAAATCTCTCCTCCAACTCAACCAGGACTTTCAGGATGCCTTGCCGCTGCTTCCCGGAGTCGTGCGGGGGATCGATGGCCTCATTCGCATCAAGGGCGGCCGCACAAACCAGGCAAATACACTCGTCAACTCAGCCACCGTAACCGACCCCTTCACCGGCCAGGCCGCGCTTAGCCTTCCCGCAGTGGCGGTTCAATCCGTTCAGGTCCTCGCCAACCCGTTCTCCTCCGAGTACGGTCGTTTCTCCTCAGGCGTCGTCGACCTCAGCACCCGCGGGGGCACCGACGAATGGAAGACGCTCTTCGAAGACCCCATTCCGCGCTTCCGCTGGATCGACCATCGCCACACCCACGGAGTTGAGAGCGCATCGCCGCATCTCACCTTCGCCGGTCCGCTCGTCAAGGCGAAGCTCTACATCTTCCAGGCTGCCGGCTACGGATACGACACCGTCACCGTGCCCTCTTTGCCCAACCCCAACAACGTCCGCATCGTCGAGAAGCTCAACAGCTACACGCAGCTTGACTGGACGCCCTCCGCAAGCCATCGCCTCACTGCAGTCCTGACCGTCGATCCCCAGAACACCGACTACGCCAACATCAATACTTTCAACCCCCAGCCCGTCACCGCCAACGATCACGAGCGCGATTACTTCCTCTCCCTCACCCACCGCTGGATCCTCGCCAATGGCGGCTTCATCCAGACCTTGTTCGCAGGCAAGAGGCTTGACTCGAACATCTACCCCGCCACTGCAGCCGGCGAGATGACTCTCGCTCCCGAACAGAACTTCGGTAGTTACTTCGAACAGCAGCAACGCAACGCTCAGCTCTATCAGTGGTCGCAGACGCTTCACCTTCGCCCGTTCGAACGCGCAGGAAGGCATCTGATAACCATCGGCTACTCCTACGCCTATTCCTCCTACGATGGCCAGGTTGCGAACTACCCCGTTCAGGTGCTCCGTCAGGACGGAACACAGAGCCGGGCCATCACCTACGCCGGCGCTCTGCCGTCACAGGAGCAGAAGAACGAGCTTGCCTTCTTCATTCAGGACGGCTGGCAGATCAATCCCCGTCTCACGCTCGACCTCGGCCTCCGTCTCGATCACGACAGCCTCTCCTCCGAGCCCGTCAACATCGCCCCGCGCATCGGCTTCGTCTTCGCGCCAACCCGCGACCGCCGCACCGCCATCCGCGGAGGCTTCGGAGTCTTCTTCGACAAGATCCCCATCAACGTCGCCATCTTCGACAGATTCCCCTCACAGACCATCACGTCCTATGCGCCCGATGGCAAATCCGTCATAGACGGTCCCGCTGACCTTCACTCACGTCACGCCCGCGTCGCTCCACGTCCCCTACAGCCTTGGCTGGACCCTTCAGTTCGACCATGAAGTTCCGCAGCAATCTCTTCGTCCGCTTCGGCTACGAGCAGCGCCAGGTCTACCGCGACTTCTACGTCAACCCGATTCAGCAGCCGGACAGCACCTCGCAGCTCCTTCTGCTTAACAACGGCAAACAGAGCTATCGCGAGTTCCTCGCCATGCTCCGCTGGAACTTCAACGAGCGATCCACCATCTTTGCCAGCTACGTTCACTCCCGTGCCCACGGCGAGCTAAACGACTACAACCAGTTCTTCGGAAACTTCCCATATCCGCTTATCCGTCCCAATCAGCGCGGGCCGCTCTCCTCCGACGCGCCCGACCGCGGCCTCTTCTGGGACATCATCGGCCTGCCGCACAAGTTCGACTTCATCCCCATCCTCGACGTGCACACCGGCTTTCCCTATTCGCGCCTCGATCGAGAACTGGAACTTCGTCGGAGGGGAGAACAGGGCAGGGAGGTTTCCCACCTTCCTCGCCCTCGACACCAAGGTCCAGTACCCAGTCGACTTCACCTTTCGCGGTCATCACATCCAGTTCCGCGCCGGCGTCACCGTCTACAACGTGCTGAATCACTTCAATCCGCGCGACGTTCAGCAGTACTACGCCTCTCCCAACTACGGTGCCTTCTACAACTCCATCGGGCGCCTCTACCGCATCGACGGCGACTTCACCTTCTAGCCCTCACGGAAATGACCAGCACGATTACTTGCCCGATGGCCGAAACCGCCTAGCATCCTGCTTCAGGTACGTTGCCAATGCCTCGTACTGGTTGGTGGCAATGAAGTTGACACCTGCTGCAATCGCGGCCTTCCACCGCTCGATAACTGCATCCCGCGACCCGAAGTTATAGGTCATCCCCCACCCTTGATCTTCCGACTGTGCAAATCCATCCAGCGCATAGAACCTCACCCAAAAGCCCTTCCCATGAGCATGGTCCACCAGCGCTTTCAACCGAGCATTGTCCGCTGCGGTCCAATCGCCCGCGCGCTGTTCGCCGCCCTCTTCCACCTCATGCCACGTCCCATTCCACCAGCGGCGATAGTTCGTTGGTTTCTCGCTGATCAGCTCGTCGGGGCTCACCGTCACAGCCCAGTGTGCCAATTGCTCTCTCGTCATGTTCTTAGGCATCGGGTGTGTGTGAGCTGAACCAAACAGCCGCAGCCGCCCTCCCACCGGCACATCGTCGTAGAAGACCTTCTGCTGTTCATCCGCCTCTTCCGTAACCACCAGGATCGGCTTTCGCTCAATCGGCGAGAGCGCGTTCGCATCGCTCGTCTTGACGGCAGTCGAAAGCCACTCTTCATGTTGTCCCAGCACCTGCCACACGCCTTCGAGCAACGCGGTCTGATTGTCCTTGAAGTCGAAGTGCAGCACGATCAGCGGCCACTGATCGCGCTTGCCCTCGGCAATCATCTTCTCCACCACAGGGCTCACCTGCTTGAAGAAATAGTCCTCCAACGTAGGCTCGTCCCCCGTGGGTTGCGGCGTATGCGAGACGACGACGCGGCCCTTCTTTGTCGCCGGATCGACATACCACGCAAGGTCCTGCTCGATCGATACCGGAAAGCCTGAGTTGAGCGCTCGCTGAATGCGGTCACTCCACTTTCCCTGGTACGGATAGCAGTTATGCGCATCCAGAATCGGCTGGTTGTGATTCAGAAAATCCAGGTTCGCGTTCTGCGCAACAGCGGAGCTGGTGGAAAGGGCGAGCGTCGCTACGAGAACGCCACGTGAGATCGTCTTGAAACGCATTCTATAAATCCTTTTCTGGGAGTCAGGGGACTCGCCGCTATTCAAACACACAACGGCGTCGCACATCTCTATGGATAGAGCCGCGTCTTCGTCCAGCCAGTCTCGCTTCTCACAAACAGAAACCGGTCATGCAGCCGATGCTCGCCGTCCACCCAAAGCTCTATCTTCTCCGGACGAACCGCATATCCCTTCCACCACGCTGGCCGCGGAATCTCCCCGGGATGCTCCGAGTCGAACTCCTTCACCATCTCCTCTAGAACCCTGCGGCTCTCAAGCGGCCGGCTCTGATGCGAGACCGCCGATCCCAGCTGGCTCTCTCGCGCTCTGCTGTGAAAGTAGTTGTCCGCATCCTCAACGGGAAGCTCTGTCACCGGGCCCTCCACTCTCACCTGCCGCCGCAGGCTCTTCCAGTGAAAGCAGAGCGCCGCCTTTGGATTTCCCACAAGCTCCTGCCCCTTCCTGCTCTTCGCATTGGTATAGAAGCAGAACCCGCGGTCATCCACCTGCTTCACCAGCACCATTCGTACACTCGGCGCGCCATCAGGAGCAGCAGTCGCCAGCGCCGCCGCATTCGCATCGTTCGGCTCTGTCTTCTCGGCCTCATGCAGCCAATCGCGAAATATCTCTACCGGATCAACCGCCTGTTCCAACTCTCGAGCATCCATGCACACAGTCTACTCAGCCCGCAGAGCCTCCATCGGGTCCACGCTCGCCGCCCTCCGCGCCGGAACTGCACTCGCCGCCAGCGCAGCACACCCCAGCACTACGGCCACTCCTACAAGCGTTGGCACATCCCAGGCGCTCACTCCAAACAACAGACCGCGCATCATCCGCGCCGCAATCAGCGAGCAGACGATCCCCGCCGCAATTCCCACCGCAGCCAGCCATCCCGCCTCGCTCATCACCATCTTCATCACCGAGCCTCGCCCCGCGCCCAGCGCCATCCGCACGCCAATCTCTCTCGTCCTCTGGCTCACTGAATAAGCAATCACCCCATACAGCCCCACCACGCCCAGCAGCAGGGCGGTCGCCGCGAACCCTCCCACTAGCCAGGCCGACCCGCGATGGATCGTCGCCGACGGAGAGTCATGAATCTTCCCCTCCATCGTCGTCTCTCCATACACCGCAATCCCCGGGTCAAGCTCATGGATCGCCGCACTCAGCGCTGGCAACAGGCCATGCGCCTGCTCCGCCCGCACCACCATCCCAAAGCCCGTATCCTGGACTAACGCTGAACGGAACATAGAACGCCGGTCTCACCTTCATCTCCAGCGGGCCCTCGTGCAGATCGTCGATTACTCCTATGATCCTTATCGCAGGTTTATCCCAGAACTTGATCTGCTGCCCTACTGCCTCTTCTCCTGCGAAGTACTTCTGCGCCAGCGCCTGATTGATCACTGCAACCGGTTGTTTTGTTTGCTCATCCTCTTCGCTGAAGTAGCGCCCTTCACGCAGCCGTGTTCCCACCGTAGCAAGGTATCCAGGGCTCGCCAGCCGAACTACTACCTCATCGTTCTTGTTCTTCTCCGGTTTACCCACTACCTCCATCACCACCATTCCATCGCCCGAGCCTATCGGCAAATCACTAACAATGCCGGCAGATTGTACGCCCGGCAACCGCTCGCACACGCTCCAGCAGGCTCTTTGTCCGCGCCGCTATCTGCTCGTCCTTCGTGTACTGCCCCTGTGGCAACGTGACCCACGCTGTGTCCAGGTGCTCCGTGCGCATACCTGTCTCCACATGCAGCAGCCGGTAGAAGCTCTTGCCCAGCAGTCCTGCTCCCACCAGCAGCACTACTGCTGTTGTCAGCTCCAATACAACCAGCTTCGTGCCGAACCGCCTCCATCCCGTTCCGGCCGCTGTGCGACCGCCATCGTTCAGGTTCTCGTTCGCTACGCTCGACGGCATCCTCAGCATCGGTGCTATACCGAACAACACGCCTGCCAGAGCCACAACACTCAGCGCAAATACCAGCACATGCCCGCCCAGGCCCATGTCGGCCAGGTAAGGCATCCGCGCCAACATATCGGCAGGGATGAGTCCCTCAAAGGCGCGTAGCGCTGCTGCCGCCATCGCAACACCGGCCGCTCCTCCTGCCGCAACCAGCAGCAGACCCTCCGTAACGAACTGTCGTGTCAGCCTTGCTCTGCTGGCGCCCAACGCGCCACGCACCGCAATCTCGCGCCGCCGGCTCTCCGTTCGTGCCAGCAGCAGGCTAACGACGTTGACGCACGCGATCAGCAACAGTAGAGCTGCTCCACAAAGCAGCATCACAAATACCGGCCTTACATCTCCTCGAACCACCTCAGTCAGCGACCAAACCGTCGATCCTCGCCCGCGGTTCGTGCCTGGATACTGCTTCTCCAGCTGTGTGGTGACCGTCTTCATATCCGCCGCCGCCTGTTCCAGACTCACGCCGCTCTTCAACCGGGCAACGCCATAGGCACTGTGGCTTCCACGTGAACTGCCAGAATCGTGGGTCGTAATCCAGAAATCCGCCGGCTCCGCCGGAACAAAGTGAAACTCCTTCGGCAGAACTCCAACGATTGTGTAGATCCCGCCATCCAACGTCACCGTCTCGCCTAGCACGTTCTTGCGGCCGCCATAGTGCCTCTGCCAGCCGCCGTAGCTCAGGATCACGGTCTTAGGTGCGGAAGATTGATCCTCGCCTGTCATGAAGTCTCGTCCCAGAGCGGGGGTCACGCCCAGCGTCTTGAAAAACCCATCCGTAACCGCAGCTCCATCTACCTTCTGCATACCCGTCGGAGTCTTCTCCAGAAATGGCGAAGGTACATAGATGTCCAGAGCATCGAAGCTCTTGTTCATTCGCTTCCAGTCCACATAATCCGGATACGAGATATGGAACTGCGGGCCCACCGAAATCGCCTCATACAACGAAACCAGCCTTGTAGGCTCGCGATAGGGAAGCGGCCGTATCAACGCAGCATCGACCACAGCAAAGATCGCCACGCTTACGCACACTCCCAGCGCCAGCGTCGCCACCGCTGTTGCTGTAAATCCGGGATTTCTCCTCAACTGCCGCAGCGCAAACCGCATATCCTGCGCGATCGTCTCAAACCGAAATCCAATCACCTCGTGGCTCCTCTCGCGTACCCGCGTCTCATTACCGAATCGCCGCCGCGCCGCCGTTCGCGCTTCCGCATCACTCACGCCGCTCTCTGCGATCTCGCGCTCGACCTCTTCGCGATGAAAGCGCATCTCCTCGGTCAGATCGCTGCGGAACTTTCCTCGCCGCAGCAGTAACTCCACCCGCCGAACCAGTCTTCCCATCGCACCCATAACGTCTCCTCAACTTGCGCCGGAACCAGCCAGCACCCGCCCAATCGCCGCAATCATCTGCTGGAACTCGCTCAACTCCACCCCAAGCTGGCGGTGGCCCTCCGGAGTCAGCGTGTAAAACCGCGCCCGCCGGTTTGTATCAGTCTTCCCCCACTCCGCCTTCACCCATCCCTCCAGCAGCAGCCGCTGCAGGGCGGGGTAGAGCGACCCTTCTTCCACCGTCAGCACGTCTTCCGAGATCCTCCGAATGGAAAGCGCAATCCCATACCCATGCAGTGGGCCCCGCTCCAGCGTCCGCAGGATCAACATGTCCAGAGTTCCCGGCAAAAGCTCTGCTCGCTTCGTCATGAAACCAATATATAGATTGTCTATGGGTAGATAGTCAATGGAATCGCGTGGGGCCAGATTTCCACAAAATCCTTGTCAAGCCCCTATCACCCCTAAGGCCAGCTGGATCAGTCACTTCCATTTGCCGATTAATTACCCTGGGTTTGATAAACTGGTTAAGTAGATGAAAAACAAAGAACGCCCCGGCGATCCAGCCGGGGCGTTCTTTGTTGGAATCAGGGGTTTGCAGGAACGAATCTCATTTTTTGGGACTTTCGGGAGTTAGTCCAAAGCTAAGCTTTATTGAATGAAGACTTTGCGCAAATAGTGGGGGAGGGGGTAGCAGGTATGAGCTACATTCCCTCGAACAGGTCTGTCATCTGCCGCGCCGGTTGCGGGTCAGTAGCCGCCACCAGCGTGTAGAACTCCTGGACACCAAACTTATCGAAGACAGCCTTCGTCTTCTCCATCAGCGGAGCCTGCGACTGATGCTGCTTGAACGCCTCAAGCTTCCGTTCCGTGGCCGCTCGAATGTCCAGAGTCACCGTCCACGGAATCGGCTGCGGAGGCCGGCGCTCCGGAAGAAAGAAGTCCGTCGTCAGGTAAAACAACCTCTCCGCCTGGTGCGGCGTGCCAAGCTCCGGAAACCGCTTCTGCTGCCCCGCCCAGTGAAACGCCGCCGTCGTCCAGAACGACACCATCATGTGGTCTGCGTGCGAGTTCATTCCGCCGTCGCCGCCAAACGTCATCACCACGTCCGGCCTGAAACGCCGCATGCGTTCCACCAGCAATTCTGTCGCTGCAAGCATCGGAACATTCTCAAGCTGCCCATCCTGGTAATCCAGCAGCTCATGCTCCGTCACGCCGAGCACCTTGCACGATGCCGCAAACTCCGCGCGCCGCATCGCGCCCAGCTCTCCGCCTGAAGCCGCCGTCCCACGATGCGTCGCCGCCTGCCCATCCGTCATGCAAACAACATACGTCTCAATCCCACGATCCGCAGCCAAAGCCAGCGCGCCGCCAAAGCCATAGCACTCATCATCCGGATGCGCCACGACGCACATCAATCGCTGGCCCAATCGGCTTCCTCCTCGATGGGCAGATCAAAGCCGAACAGCTCGCCCGAGACCAGCTCCTCGATCGCCGCATCCGGATCGACCGCCCGCACCGGTGCAAACGTCCTCCGGTGCAGCGAGCAGGGCCCATGCTCCTCGAGCGCCCGGCGATGTTCCGGCGTGCCATAGCCCTTGTGTGACGCCAGCCCATAGCCCGGATGCGCCGCATCCAGCTCACGCATCAATGCATCGCGATGCACCTTCGCGACCACCGAAGCAGCAGCAATCGAAAGGCTCAGCGAATCGCCGTAGATCAGCTTCGTCTGCTTGCAGGGATGATCAATCCGCATCGCATCGATCAGCAGATGATCCGGCTCGATGCGAAAGCCCCTGAACCGCCGCCAGCATCGCCATCCGCGTCGCCTGGTAGATGTTCACCCGGTCGATCGTCTCCGCATCAACCTCAGCCACGCTGATCGCAAGCGCAACCTTGCGGATCCTCCGATCCAGCTTTTCGCGGTCCTTGCGCAGCAGCTGCTTGGAGTCCTTGAGCCCAGCTCTCGCCAGTGCCGTCGATGCGGTCCGGCAGAATCACAGCCGCAGCTACAACCGGCCCAAACAGCGCGCCGCGTCCGACCTCATCGACGCCGGCGATCACGCGATAGCCGCAGTACCGCAGCGCCTGCTCTGGCGCGTCGCTGCACACAAGCTGGCGCAGCATCTGCTGCTTGGCTGTCGCCTTGGTGACCGTCTTGCGAATGCGAGATCGGTTGCGGGAGAGGCCATTGCCGTATGGCAGAAGTTTATAACCTTCCGCACAGAAGAAAACCACGGCGGATAAGCCGTGGTTCTCTGTGGAAATAACGGTTTTAAAGCGGAAGCAATATCCGTTTACGGACTAGCTGGCGCGCTCGACCTCGCGCAGACGGGCTGCCTTACCGCGCAGACCGCGCAGGTAGAACAGCTTCGAGCGGCGAACCTCGTACGAACGAACCTTCTCGACCTTGTCGACAACCTTGGAGTTGTAGGGGAAGATGCGCTCGACGCCCTGGCCGAAGCTCATCTTGCGAACGGTAAAGGTACCCTGGGGTCCCTTGCGGCAGGCGATAACCATTCCTTCGAACGCCTGCAGGCGCTCTTTTTCACCTTCGCGAATCTTAACTTGAACGCGAACAGTGTCGCCGGGAGCGAACTCGGGAAGATCGGTCCGCTCAAATTTCGCGGCCAGTTTCTGCATGATGGGATGAATAGACATGACTACTTCCTAACGTATGAACTCGAGTCTTTAGTGTACACGAATTCAAGCAATTAGGGGCACGGAAGCGCCTCTGAAACTCAGTCTTCATTGGTGCGTTCGTTTTTCCTATCAACCTCGATCTCACGCAACAACCGGCGATCCTGCTCGTTCAGCTCTGACTTCTCCAGAAGATCGGGCCTGTTTTCGAGCGTCTTTCGCAGAGCCATCTTCCGCCGCCACTGCCGTATCGAATCGTGATTACCACCCTGCAACACCTCGGGAACTGTAACTCCTTCAAATACAGCCGGCCGCGTGTAGTGCGGATAGTCCAGAATGCCGCCCGCCCCGTGTGTCGTCCGAGGCGGCCCATCTGCAGGCTCCGTGACAAGCGAAACATCATGAGCCCCGAAGCTCTCAAATCGCGCAGAATCGGGGTGACCAAGCGCGCCCGGCAGCAGCCGCACAACAGCATCGACGATCACCGCCGCTCCCAACTCTCCGCCTGAGAGCACATAGTCGCCGATTGAGATTTCGCGGTCGCATAGCTGCTGGCTCACGCGTTCGTCGACGCCCTCATACCGTCCGCAGATCAACACAACGCGGTCGAGGCCAGCCAACTCCTGCGCAAGCGCCTGGGTGAATGGACGCCCTTGCGCCGAAAGCAGGATGACCGTCTCGCGATGCGCGATCGCGCTGCTCCTTCGGTGTGACGTTCAATGATGCGACTGCATCGAAGATCGGCTTCGCCTTGAGCACCATTCCCTCGCCGCCGCCAAACGGCCGATCGTCCACTGTTCGATGTCGATCATGTGTGAAGCGGCGAAGATCATGAGCGGCTATTTCGACGAGACCCGTGGTGTGGGCGCGATTAAGAATCCCGTACTCGAAGATGCTCGTAAAGAAGTCGGGGAAGATCGTGATGATATCGAAGCGCATGTGTAAAGAGGTTCACTTCAGGGTAATGCTTTTGGGGGATGACGAAGAACAATAGTGGCACTCCTCTACACATCCCGTAAGCCCTGTAATGCTTTAGGTTAGAGAAGACCCTCCCCCGGCCAGATTGAAGCGATTCGTAAAGGTTGATGCGGTGATGCGCCAAAAACTCTTCTTTACGGCGATGCTGCTCGGCATGCTCGCCGAAGTTCCCCGCCTTGCGCGGGCGCAGACTTCGGCGTTCGCTTCTTCTTCTCGCACTTCTGCTTCCGATTTCACGGAGTCAACCTCGGGCTATATAACCTTGCCACCGAATCCGAAAAAGACAAACTCCTACTCGAGATGGAGCATGACTTTGAAGGCAAGCACTCTTGGAGGCGGTGTCGATATTTCCAGGGCAATCGGGCAGCATCTTGCCGTTCGGGGATCGGTCAATGTGGTTGACTTCGCGTTTCCCTTCAGCATCGATGGAGTCACGTACGATTCGGAATTTAACTTTCGCTCCGGAGGAGTGAGCATCGACTGGTTTCCTCGACGTGGCGGTCTTCGCATCAGCCCAGGCGTTCTTTATTGGAAGAACAATCTCTCTGCCATATCCAGTGTTCCGCCAGGCAAGTACTTTGAACTTGGCGAACAGGGATTCATTAATAGCGTCGATGACCCGTTGAATGGAACCGCCGGGGTCGTCTTTCCACGTCACGTAGCGCCGATGATTACCTTCGGTTTTCGAAACCTGTTCTTTGGCAAAAGCAAGGATGCTGGGCGGCTATCGTTTCCTTTTGAGATCGGCGCCGCTTATTCAGGGGCTGCGAAGATCGACGTAACTCTGAACGGAACCGCCTGCACTCTCGAAGGATGTTTTACCTTTGCCCAGAACGCTGAGGCACAGGACAGCCTGAAGGCTGAGATACGCAAGCTGAACAATCGCCTGGATAACTTTCCCGTGTATCCGATCGTTTCGATGGGCGCAACGTATCGTTTCTAGCGGTTCACGTCTGCCAAGCCGACAGGCAGGTTCATGACGATCCGTTTCGCTGGCGAGTCAATAGATTCCAGGAACGCCTTCACGAAAGGAACAAGAATCTCTTGGCCATCGTTGGACTCTATTACGAGCATGGGTGCCGCTTCGGTAAGACGGTTTCCATCGGCTGCACTGGAAAACTGAACGTCGGTTATTCTTCCGATCTCCGTGTTGCCGTCGAATACGATGCAATCCACAAGATCGCTGATGTAGATCGAATCGGCGTCCAGTTGGGCTCGTTGTTCGCTAGGCACAAGCACATCAAGCCCCGCAACCGATTCTGCATCCGAGATGGTGTCGATGCCGGCCAACTGCAACACAACTCGTCCTTGATTTTTTCCCACTGGAAGCCAGGAAGAGGTCACCTCTACGCGGCGTGCGTCCGCTGGTGAACCCTCGAACCCTGGTTTGGCGAGGAAGAGATCTTCCCGGCCTACGAATCGGTCTGGGAAATCAGTGAACAACTCTGCAAGCAACTCCCCCTTCCGTCCCTGCGGACGGACGAGATGCGCCAGAACAATCCACGATGATATGTCGCGGTCCATGTGAAGAAGGATAACTGCATAGCGCGCGACTATTGCGGGCTGCGCGAGCCCTCTTCCTCAACGATATCGAGCGAGAAGCGATGCCTCACCTTCATACTGGCTGCCGCCAATATAGTGCGTAGCGAGCGAGCTGTACGTCCCTGCTTGCCGATCACTTTGCCGATGTCGCTTGCCGATACACGAAGCCGAAGCACAGTTCCATCGCCTTCATGGATCGCCTCTACTGAGACGCTATCCGGAGAGTCGACGAGCGCGCGAGCGATCTCGGTCACGAGCCCTGCCATATTCGTTGCGTAGTCTTCTTCACCCGCCGGTTGCAAGGGCTGGCCCATCACACACACCTCCTGGGATCACAATGCGGGCTTTTGCTCAACCTTTTTGCCTCGTCTATTGCGAGATCTTTCAGGGAAGTGCCAAACGAGCGTAGCCACGGTTATTCGATATGCCCGGGCGTACCCAAAGCACGTTCACTTTGCGGTAGCCGAATTTATCGGAATCGCAATACCAGAAGTCTACGTGAGGTATTCGCGGGATGCGAAGAGGGAATCTGCGATATAAGCAAATCTTTGGGAACCCTTGGAGCGTTCCCAAAGATTGCACGAAAGGTAACTAGGCTGCGGAGGCCGCGGCTGCAGCGGGCACGCCGGCAAGCAACTTCTCGACACGGTCAGAGAGCTGTGCACCCTTGCTGGTCCAATAGTCGATGCGCTCGCGCTTCAGGTCAACGCTCGCGGGATTGGTGCGTGGGTTGTAGGTGCCGACTACCTCGACGGAACGGCCGTTGCGTGCGCGGTCCTTCTCGATGACGACAATGCGGTAGTGGGGCTGCTTGCGCGCTCCAACGCGCGCCAAACGGATCATCAACACGGGAAAAGCCTCTCAGTACTTTATTTTGGGTGGCGAAGCGCCATCAGGTCTTCTTGCCCATGTGGCCAGAGACGAATGAACCCAACACCTAAGTATCGCTGAATTTGCGGGTTTGCGCAACGCCTGATCCATCAAAATGCCACGTAATTGGCCAGTTCCGCATGGTTGCCCGTAAGAATGTCCGTTAAGAAAAATCTGGAGTAGTGGTTACGTTTGTGCTGTAGACTCCTCTGTGTTGGGTCGGCAAATTAATCGCCATATGCTTCAGGGCAGAAACGGAGAACTCGTGGGTCAGTGGCAGAAGCCGAAAGAGCAGAATCCTGTTCGAACTGCGGTGCGGTTCCCCATGAAGTTGCCTTTACAGGTTCAGACTGAACAGGGCGAACTGCAGGCGATGACTGAAAATATCTCGGCGAACGGTCTACTCTTCGTGAGCGATCACCTTCCCGATGTGGACAGCAGAATCGAGTTCACGATCGCCATGCCTTCGGCAGTGATGGGATCAGCAACAGACGTGACAATCCACTGTATTGGTCGTATTGTTCGCCATTATTTTGTGGATGGTAAGAAGAAAGCGGCCGCGGTAATCGACGAATATTTTCTAAAGGCATGACTTTATGACGGTTGTTCACTTTGACCATTCCCGGAATGCCGACGACAGCCCGGAAGACCTCGAATCTTCCTCGGGGATCCGCGTCATTCTGGCCGATTCCCAGGCTATCTATCGCGTAGGCATGCGAAAGGTCTTCGCCTTGGAGGACGACATTCGCGTCGTCGCTCAGGTTGAAACGCTCACCAACCTCTATGCCGCATTGGAACGCTATCCGACAGATGTCGTTGTTCTTGAAGGGCAACTGGTCTCCGGAACTATAGACGCCATCCCCGAGCTTGTGCGTCAGGCTCCGGATGCAAAACTGATTGTTCAGGTTACCGAGACAGACGAATCCAACACGGTCGAACTGTATCGACGAGGCGTTCGTGGTGTGGTGCCTCGTTCCATCTCGCCAGATCTGCTGGTCAAGTGTGTTCGTAAGATCGCCGAGGGCGAGACCTGGATCGACAATCAGTCCATCAACTGGGTCATCGAGGCCTACCGCGCCCAGGCGACGACCCTGACCGATCCAAAGGTGCAACCCAAGCTCTCGAAGAAGGAGCTTGCCATCATCAGCTGCATTACTCGCGGCATGCGCAACAAAGAGATTGCCTACCAGATCGGAACGACCGAGCAGGTGATCAAAAACTACCTGCGCAAGGTGTACGACAAGCTTGGCGTATCAGACCGCCTGGAGCTTGCACTTTACTGCCTGCATCATGAGTTGTTGAAGAAGTATATGCAGGAGCCCGAGGCCGCTCTATTGCATCAGACGGAGCCCTCGCAGCCTCTTCGCGCCAAGATGTAAAGAAATCTTCGAAGCGAAAAAGAACGGAGCCCATTGAGGGCTCCTTTTTCTTCTGCGAACAGCCGTCTTTATTGCTTGTCGATCTCTACGTCAATCGAGAACTTCACGTCGTCGCCAATCATCGCGCTTGCGAACTTCGAACCGAAGTTGAAGTCGGTGCGCTTCAGCTTGCCAGTGGCGGAGAATCCGCTGCGCACTTTGCCGTTCTTATCCGTCTGAGGAGGAGCAGGGCCATCGACGTCGAGAGTAACGCTCTTGGTCACGCCGTGCAGCGTCAGATCGCCTGTCAGGGTGAGCTTGCCACCCGAGTTGGAGAGTGACGTGGACTTGAAGGTCAGAGTCGGGAACTTCTCTACCTCGAAGAAGTCGGGCGACTTCAGGTGCTTGTCGCGCGCCTCTACTCCTGTGGAAACCGTGTTCGTGTCCGCCGTTGCTTCGACGCTGGATTTGGCGATGTCCTTCTCGTCATAGGTCACAGTGCCCTTGATTCCACCGATGGATCCGTGGACGTTGGAGACCCCCAAGTGCCGGACCTCAAAGTTGATGCTTGAGTGATTCGAATCAATGGTCCAACTCGAGGTTTGCGCGAAAGCGCTGGTCCCTACAAGCGAGGCACTGGCCAAGGCGAGGGTCATCAGAAATCGATTACGCATGGAAATTTCCTTTCTGGGTAATAAAGCGTTTGCGACTTATCTCAGATGTTTCGGGTCCTGGCAGAGATGCAACAATTGTCGGAAAAGTATACGAGCGTCGTTTACTGGTGAAGACCTGCCCCGACAGCTACCGGGATCAGGTTTTTGCAGAAGTGTTCTGTAGGCCTGATTTTGCCACTCGGCAGCGGGAACTGCAACCGATGTCCTTCCTCGAATGCTAGGATTCGGCGATATGGCTTTCTTTGGCGAACTTAGGCGCCTGAACCCAGTACAGAGAAGTACATTTGCCGCCTGCTTTCTAGGCTGGACCCTCGATGCATTCGACTTCTTCTTACTGACGGTCTGCTTAAAAGCGATCGCAGCGGATTTTCATGTCGGGATCAAACAGATCGCTGAGGCGATCTTCTGGACGCTGGTAATGCGGCCGCTCGGCGCGCTTATCTTCGGTGTCCTGGCTGAGAGGATTGGCCGGCGACCAACGTTGATCCTGAACATCATCTGTTTCTCCGTCTTTGAGCTGGCTTCGGCTTTCGCTCCTACGCTGACCAGTTTTCTCATCTGTCGGGCGCTCTTTGGAGTTGCGATGGGCGGTGAATGGGGTGTCGGCGCAGCACTTGCGTTGGAGTCGCTACCAGCCAGCGGAAGGGGCTTCTTTTCGGGCATTTTGCAGGAGGGCTACGTTGTCGGCAACCTGCTTGCCGGAGCGCTCTACTGGCTTCTGTTTCCGCACCTGCACGGAACAGGCATGTTAACGGGATGGCGCGTGATGTTTATGATCGGCGCGCTTCCAGCATTGCTGGCGTTCTATATGCAGTTCAAAGTAGAGGAATCCCCGATCTGGCTCGAGGCAGAGCAGCGCAGACGAGCTGAAGGCGCCGGTAAAGGCAGCGTCGATTTCAGCCACTTCCTTAAGTTCCTCCCAACATTTCTATTCCTCGTGCTGTTGATGACCTGTTTCAACTCATTCAGCCATGGAACGCAGGACCTGTATCCAACGCTTCTGGAAAGGGACCATGGTCTGGCACCGAGCACGACGGGTCTGCTGATCGTGATCGCCAACATTGGCGCTCTCGTGGGTGGTATCTTCTGCGGCGCAATGTCGGAGCGAATTGGCCGCAGAAAGATGATCATCATTGCCGCTTTGTGCGCGATTCCGGTGATTCCTTTGTGGGCGTGGTCCCATACAGCTCCGATGCTCGCGCTGGGCGGGTTCTTGATGCAGTTTGCGGTTCAGGGAGCGTTCGGCGTGATTCCGGCACATTTGAACGAGCTTTCACCGGGACCGGTTCGCGCGGTGTTTCCCGGTTTCGCTTATCAGTTAGGCAATCTGTGCTCGTCACGAAATGGAGTCTTCCAGGCTGCGCTGGCGCAGCGTTTTTCCGGAGGCGCGTTGAATACGGTGATGTCATACACCGTTGTCGTCGGGGCGATTGCAATTGCGCTTGTTACCGGACTCGGGCGTGAGGCTCGGGGAGAAGACTGGCATAAGTCCAGTATGGATTCGCTTGCGGAGGAGAAGAGCCTCCCGTAGAGCACGCTGAAGCATCTCACAAACTAGACGATGCAGTGTTGACAGCAAGCAGACAACTGCTGTGACTTTGACGTTGTATGCTTTTTGCTGGCCGCAATCGCAGGTCAGATGGGATGTGGGCTGTATGGGCATTGCTGAGCCAGGGCTGAACCTTACGCAGGGAAGATTGCTTGTGGCGGCTCCATACCTGATCGAGCAGGACTGGAAGGCTTACACGTCGGATCAACATGCTGTGTGGGCTGAATTGGTAAGCCGGAGAATGCCGCAGCTTCGCGAGCATGCGTGCTCTGAATATCTGGAAGGCTTCGACGTTATTGGGTTGAAGGAAGATCAGCTTCCCGACCTGAAGGCTGTGAGCGCGCGTCTGCAGCCACGGACAGGTTGGCAGTCCACTCCGGTAAGCGGATTCCTTCCGCCAGATGCGTTCTTCGAGATGCTTGCAGCTCGAATGTTTCCGACAACAACCTGGCTGCGGGGCAGAGACTCCCTCGAATACACGCCGGAGCCGGACATCTTCCACGATGTCTTTGGACACGTTCCGATGCACGCGCATCCTGTCTTCGGAAACTTCCTGCAGCACTACGGGAAGATATGTGCGGGGCTGATGCACGATCCCGTCGCGTTGGAGAAGATGGGACGCGTCTTCTGGTTTACGGTGGAGTTTGGGGTGATCTGGCAGAACGGCAAATTGAAGGTGTATGGCAGTGGCCTTGTCAGCTCGCATGGCGAGTGCACGCGAGTGATCGAGGGTAGAGCGGAGATTCGTGACTTTGATGTGGACCGAGTGATGAACCAGGAGTTCGACACAGGAGCGATGCAGCCGGTGCTGTATGCAGTGGAGTCGTTCGAGCAGATCTATGAGGCGACGAAGATGGCGGAGGCTCGGCTCGGGTAATGTCGCCGAGAGATCTTCCGGTTACGAGCGAATCCCAAGCGAGTTGCCTGGGAAGCTAGCTAGAGTACCTCGCCGTTTTCTGTCAGTCTAACGTCACGTATTCTCGATAAAAACCACCAGGAGATTTGAATGACTTTGCGAATCGCAGCCGCTGCTGCCCTTGTTCTCAGTGTTCTTACGCTGCCCGTGCAGGGACAGTTTCATGGGCAGGGCCCGAATGCGGGGTTCAAGGACACATCGATGTTGAAGCCACCGGCGGGGCATAAGGTAGCTGTGATCGTGTTTGAGGATCTCGGTTGCCCTGGTTGTGCGAATGCGCACCCGTATGAGTTGAAGGCAACCGAACAGACGGGTGTTCCGCTGGTGCGTTACGACTTTCCGCTGGCTGCGCACATATGGACTTTCCAGGGAGCGGTGTACGCGCGCTATATCCAGGACAAGATAAGCCCGGAGTTGGCTGGGCAATACCGCACCGATGTCTTTGCGTCGCAGCGGATGATCGCGAACAAAGAGGACCTCGAGCACTTCACGCAGACATGGATGACCCGGCATGGAAAGCAGATGCCGTTTGTTGTTGATCCGGATGGAGCGCTGGCGAAGAAGGTGCAGGCAGACTACGACCTGGGCAGAAAGCTGAACCTGCAGTTCACGCCGACGGTAGTTGTGGTGACCAAGGACAAGTATCAGGTTGTGTGCGGTATGAAGGACTTCATGGACCCGGCGCAGCTTCTGCCGACGGTCGAGGGTGCAATTGCCCAAGCACATGGGAAGTGAGGTTCCACAAAGTTGGAGGTATGAATGTTGCGGAACGCCATGGTGTGTTTGTTGAGTGGCATGTCAGCGATAGCGGTAGCGCAGGGCGGTCAAGAGGTTATTCAGCCGACGCGACCGATTCCTTCAGGGCTGGCTCCTGCGATGCGGGTGAAGTTGGTAGAGAGTACGGGCGGTGAGAAAGTCTATGCGGTGGTGTTTCGCAAGGGCGATGAGATGCTGAGTGGGCTTACGGACTTTGCGAAGCAGTATCACGTCGTGGATGCACACTTCACGGGTATAGGCGCGGTAAGTGGGGCAACGATGGGGTGGCTGGATCTCTCGCAGAAGAACTATCACCCCATCCACGTGAACGAGCAGGTGGAGGTACTGGCGATGACCGGCGACATCGCGACGTTCAACGGTAATCCCGTGGTGCATGCACACCTGGTTTTGGGGCGTAGGGATGGCTCGACTGTGGGCGGACACATGTGGGAGGCGCATGTAAACCCGACGGTGGAGGTGTTTGTAACCACGCATGAAACGAAACTCGAGAAGGTGCCAGACGATGCTTCGGGGATGAAGCTGATCGACCCTACGAAGTAAACGCTAGTGCTTCTGTGACGCAAGCAACGTGGTAATGCGTTTCTCGAGAGAGTCGAGGTCCGTCTCGCCCTGCAGCCGGTCGATGATCTTGCCGTCGGCACCGATGAGGTAACTGATGGGTAGGCCGAGGACCCCGCCGTATAGTTCACCAAGCTTTTCGTCACCCATCACGACGGGGTAGGTGAACTGGAGCTTGCGAGCGGCCTTCTGTACGGGCGCGGAGTCGTCGTCCATAGAAACGCCGAGGACTTGAAAACCCTGCGGCGCGTACTTAGTCTGCCAGCTATTGAAACGCGGGATCTCGGTAAGGCAGGGACCGCACCATGTAGCCCAGAAGTTCAGCAACACGACCTTGCCCTTGTAATTAGCGAGGTGGATTGGCTTGCCATCGACGGTCTTGCGGGTGAAATCCGGTGCGAGTCGGCCCGTAGCGGGCTTGGCAACAGCTTTCGAGGCGGATTGTGCTGAGAGTCCCGGCGCAGCAGTAAGAAGAAACGCAGCGGTGAGCAGAGCAGTGCGTGGAATGGCGATCTTCATTAATGGCCCTTCTCGGTGGGGAATCCCTTATTGACCCAGTCATTGCCAAAATTGTCGGCGATGTAGAGCACCTTTAGATTGGTGAAGCCTTCGGCTTTGAGCAGGTTGTATGCAGCGGCGATATTGGGGCAGCGTTCCCATGGGCAGCAGCCGCAGTAGAGTACGATGGCGCCGTCCTTGGGCACTGCTGCGACGCGGGCCTTGAGGGCATCAATCCCAAGCTGCTGGTTTCCAGGACCGGCGAACTCAGAACCTGTGATGTGTGCCTGAGCAAAGAGCACGCGCGAGCCAACCTGCAGAATGAGCGGCTTCGGTGCACCCGACTGAAGCGCAGCAGCGAAATCGGCAGGCTGAATTAGGTCAGCTGCGGGGATGGACGAAGCAGGTACGTGCTGCTTGTTGCCTTGTGCGACTGCGAGTTGCACAACAACGAAGGTGGCGATGAGGGCAAGCGAGAGCCGAAGGAGCTTCATTAGTTCTAGTTTAATCACTACGGCGCAAAGCCGTCCGAGTCGATGGGATTTTTCCGGATGTATTCTCGGAGAATGACGGGTGCTATTCGAATAGTGTGCTTCGTTGCGACGCTTTGGTGCGCGTTGTGCGTACCGATGCGTGCCGCAGATGGCGAGCAGAAGATTGCAGAACTGGGAACCTGCAAGCTGACGAGCGGCGCAGTGATTCTGGACTGCCGCGTGGGATACAGGACCTTCGGTACGCTGAACGCCCAGCGCACGAATGTGGTTGTGGTGCCGACATGGCTGAATGGGCGGACGGAGGATCTGCTATCGCTCTTCGGCGCGACGCAAGGCAAGAATCGGTTGGTGGATACGTCGAAGTTCTTTGGCGTAGCGTTCGACGCCTTTGGCGATGGCGTGTCGTCATCGCCTTCTAACAGCGTGCAGCAGCCGGGAGTAAAGTTCCCGCAGTTCACCACGGAGGATATGGTGAGGGCGCAGTATCGAGTGCTGACTGAGGTGCTGAAGGTGAAGCATGTGCACGCGGTAACGGGGCTTTCGATGGGCGGGCACCAGACGTTCGCGTGGGCGGTGTTGTATCCGGAGTTTGTGGACTTGGCCGCGCCAATTGTAGGCTCGCCGCAGACGACAAACTTCGACCACCTCTCAAAGCAGATCATCATCGATGCCATTCAATCCGATCCTGACTATGAAGGTGGGAATTACAAGCAAGAGCCGCAGCTGAGGCTGGCGAATGAGATTGGCGTGCTGATGCTGACGACCCCGGCTTATCGCAACGCAGAGGCTCCGCCGAGCGAGTATGCAGAGTGGATTGCGAAGATACAGGCTCCGCAACGCCAGGATGCGAACGATCGCATGTGGCAGACACGGGCGGTTTTCTCGCATGACGTGCTGCACGGCCGGCCGCTGGATGAGGTGGCGGAGGGCTCGCCGGTAAAGTTTCTTGTGATCAATGCTGCCGAGGACAGGATGGTGTCTCCGGGGCCTGCGCTGGAGTGGGCGAAGGCTGCTGGCGCGGAGGTCTATCTTTCATCCGGGCAGTGCGCTCATCTGATCATGGCCTGCGATGCGGCCGCGGTGTCGGAGAGAGTGCAGCGTTTTCTCAGTCAGTCCGTTTCTGCGAAGACTGCGGCTCGATAGCTGGGCCGATCAGCAGGATGACAGGAGCGGGGCCAACGTCGGCGCTTGCAAGTTGGCCGAGTGTCGTGGTGTGGATGTGCTCGTCGGGGGTGGAAGCTCGGGAGACGGCGGTGCAGGGCGTGGTCGGCTGCGATGCCGGAGGCGATGAGGTTCTGGGCGAGGGCCTCGAAGTCGCGACCGGGCATGTAGATGACGAGGGTGGCTTCGTCGGGCAGGGAGCCGGACCAGCTTGGTGTGAGCGAGAGCTTTCCAGCGGCGTGGTGCGCGGTCGCGAGGATGAGCTTCGAGGCGCGGGTGCGATCCGTGAGCGGCGTCTCGAGGCTGGCGGCTACTGCGAAGGCGGCGGTGATTCCGGGGACGATCTCGAAGGGGATTGCGTGCTCGCGGAGGAAGCCGATCTCTTCGGCGGCTCGCCCGAAGACCAGCGGGTCGCCGGATTTGAGGCGGATGACTGAGCTTTCGTTGCGAGCGTGCTCGAGCAGAAGCTCGTGGATACCGGCCTGGGTGATGCGCGGCTGTCCGCAGCGCTTGCCGACCGGGATGATGAGCGCGGTCGGACTGGCGAGGTTGAGGATCTCGTCGGAGACGAGGTCGTCGGGAAGGATGACGTCGGCGGTTTTGAGCAGGTGTGCGGCGCGCAGGGTGAGGAGAGCGGGGTCGCCGGGGCCTGCTCCGACCAGGTAAACGTGGCCCTGTTCTGCGTCAGGGATCGAGATCACGCCTTCTCCGTTTCGAGTGGGTTGGTGAGGGCGTGTTCGCGTGCGAGGAGGCGGGAGGGGCACTGATCGTAGCTGCAGACCTGGCGTTGGGCGAGTTCGTGCAGGATGAGGCGGCGCTCTTCGTTGAGCGGCTCGGCGGCGACGACCTCGCGGCGAAGGTTGCCGAGGTCGGCGAGCCAGTCGCCGAGGTTGAGCGGAAGCTGTTCGTTGAGGTCTTTGCGAAGCTGCTGGGCGAGCGCGGGCGAGTTTCCGGCGGTGGAGATGGCGATTTGCAGGTCGCCCCGGCGGACGACTGAGGGGAAGTAGAAGTCGCAGAACGGCGGATCATCGACTGCGTTGCAGAGGACTCCGGTTGCGGTGGCCTCGGCGAAGACGGCTCGGTTCACCGCGGGGGCGTTGGTCGCGGCGACGACGAGAAAGGCTCCGGCGAGGTCGCCCTGGCGGTAGGGGCGGCTGTGCAGCGTAAGTTCACCTGCGGCGGCCTGCTCGGCGATGGATGCGCTGGCTTGTGGCGCGATGACGGTTACGGCGGCGTCTGCGGCGCGTAGTGAGGCGATCTTCGACTCGGCGAGATGACCAGCGCCGACAACGACGCAGCGGCGGCCAGTGAGCTTGAGGAAGATCGGAAATAGCGACATGCCAAGGGCTCCCAGCCTCGATGATAGATTTGCCTGAGCGCGGAGTACACCCCCCCTCCCCCGATATTGCGCAAAGTCTTCAAAACAGGAAAGATAGGTCTGGACCTCGATGCTAACTTCCTGGAAAACCAGCGCAAGAGGTAAGGCGCTGCTTTCGCTAGACTTATTCAGAAAAGGAGAAGAGGCTCCATTTGCGGAGCCTCTTTTTCTATCCATGTTTCTATTTTACTAAATCGAGGGAAATAGATCGGCAACTTATATTTCTTTTTGATTGAGATATTTACGCCAAAACGCCTCTTGACAAGATTTTTCTACTTCGCGCCGTCTCTCGGTTGTTGCTTCCAGACGAAGAGGAAGTTCTCGTCGCTGGAGGTGGCGAGATCGAGACTCTGCTGGCGACCCGCGCGACTGAGCGCTGAACGAATATTTTCCTTTGTGTCGGGCAGCTCCGCTAAGGGGATCTTGAGAGCCGAACCTACCGGCAACTGAGCGATATCGCTTAGCAGCTGGGTAATGATTTGTTTGTGTTTTCCATCCCTTCCCTTAGGAACCTGGGCCTGAAGGATAGATTCGAATCGCATTGACTTTGGGCTCTGGTCTTCTTGATCACCCATGACGTTCTCCTTACGCAATCCTGTCGTTATCCTGACGCTAACGTAATAGTAACTTAACACTCGAAATGAGATGCAGAATAAATAAGGCGGGTTGGTGATATAAAATAATTCTGCAAGTAACAGATTCAAAAGAGTTAACCCGTATATCTTTAAAGATTGCTAGGGTGGTGATTGAGGATATTCCAATGAAACGGATCGTCAATAGCCACGTAGTTCCACTGGATAGTGTTCCCCAAGACAACGCAGAAATGCTGGATGACAGGGATCGAATTGACGTTCTCGTTGTAGATGACGAGCGGATCATCGCCGATACGCTCGCTATGATTTTGTCGAAGAGTGGCTTTATTACACTCTCTGCCTATGAAGGCCACAGCGCGCTCGAGATGGCCCGGCGGTATCGACCGTCGCTTGTGATCACTGATGTGATCATGCCCGGTATAACAGGAATCGAAGTCGCCCTTGCGCTTGAGGCGCTGCTTCCGGAGTGCAGGATCATGCTGTTCTCAGGCCAGGCTGCAACCGTCGATCTTTTGGCCAAGGCGCGTGAGATGGGACGGGATTACACAATCCTGACCAAACCGATCCATCCGGCGGACATGATCCGGCGGGTGTCGGAGTACATGGTGCCGGTCGGCACGGATAATCGCGTTTCGATGGTCAATTGATTCGCCAGAGCGTGAAGTATTCTTCGCTAGAAACTGATCTGCCATTATTCCGTCATAATTAACCTGATGGAATTCACCGTTGAAGAGACCGGGCTAGAGGTTCTTGATTTGCGAACTGATGCATCGTTCGCGACACGGAATCTTCACTCGCGGGATATCGGGATTCAGATGTCCGGACTCCAGCGCCTGTCGCGCGCGCTGTTGGAGCGGCCAGACACGATTTTGCAGGAATTGGTCAATGCTGCTGTTGATCTGTGCGGAGCCGACAGCGCCGGAATCAGTATTGAAAAGGAAGATGGGAGCGAGCAGGAGTTCTACCACTGGATCGCAACGGCGGGCGCGTACTCAGGGTTTCTGGACGCAATCTTGCCGCGCTATCCCAGCGCCTGCGGCCTTTGCCTGGAACGTGGACACGCACAACACTTCACGGTGTCGCAGAAGTTCTTCGATATTCTCGGCGTCGAAGCTCCCTTGGTGACAGATGGCATCCTGCTTCCGTGGACGGTCGAAGGGACGCGTGGCACGATCTTTGTGATGGCCCATGACCGAACAGAAGCTTTTGACGACAATGATGCGCGATTGATGAACATGCTGGCTGATTTCGCGGCGATGGGCTACAAGCAACAGAAGCAGCAAGCCCGACTGATCGCTCAGGAACGCGCAGCAGCCGCCGCGCAGATGGCGAACCGCCTTGCTCATGAGATCAACAATCCTTTGCAAAGTATGACCAACGCAGCATACCTGGTCGCGGAAGGTACAGCGGATCAGGACACGAAGATGCTGGGTCGCGATCTATCGAACAATATTCGGCGGCTGTCGGCGCTGGTTAAAGAACTGCTCGCTTTGCCATTTGATACTGTGGAATCCAGCAAGCGTCCGTAATCGTCGACCATAGCTCTGAAGCAATTCCGCGGCTAAAGCGCGGAACCTCTCATCATCTGCCACACCTGATAGAGATCGGACCTATGCAGCCTCTCCACCTTTGGGCCCCCAGAAGATCGCCCAGGTGATGAGGTCTTGCGTGAATTCTACGAAGCGATGCTGCGTCTCCGCGGGAACAAAAAGGACATCTCCTTCGTGAAAGGTGTGAGGAGTGTCAGCGATCACTAGTGTCCCCGAGCCCTTGATGACGACATAGAGTTCGTCCTGAGAATGTTTCGTTTGGTAGTCGCGGCCTCGCGGCGTGAAAACGACGACGGACATCGTTCCATGCTCGAACAGAGTTTTATCCCAAACGCCTTCGGGCCATAGGGGTGTTGCAGGAAGAGGCAACTGAGAAAGTGCTGCTTTTAGACCGACGACCATAGCGTCATTTCCTTGCCTGAACTAGCGTTCTGAAACCAGATTAAAGCTGCTGGACAGTTGCGAATCGGAACTGATCGATGCTGGTCGAAGTGTCCCGAATCAAACACCTTCAGTAAGCGGCACAACTTCTCTCGACGAAAGAGCGATGTAAAGGCCGGAAGCAAGAATGAGAGAACCACCGAGCAACACGTAGACTCCGGGTTTATCGCGCCAGACGAGATAAGAGAAGAGCGTACCTGTTATCAACTGCGTGTAGTGGTACTGGGATACGTTCGCTGCTGACGTGTGCTTTACCGCGATGTAGAAACACAAGGTCCCAAGCGCACAAAAGACTCCCATCGCGAACAGCCCTGCCGTCAACAGCAGGGTGAGAGGTTCGGCGTGGACGAACATCATCAGCGCAAAGCCTGCGGCTGCTGTCACGAGCCCAGAGAAGAAAGCCAGGCTTTCCGGCCGCTCAGTCTGGGTGAGGACCCGCGACCAGACCATGTTGACGGAGAAGCAGGCGACACAGACCATGCAGGCGAGGAAGCCGATAAGGTCGCCTTCGCGCGCGCCAGGCTGGCCACTATTCCAGGGATGCACAGCGATAACGACGCCTGCAAATCCTGCGGCGATCGCTGCAGCTTTTCTCAATGACAATTTTTCGCCAAGAAATACCGCAGATAGAAGCGCGACCACCATAGGAGACATGAAGATAAGGATGTAAAAGAGCGTCAACGTGAGGTGCCTGAGCGCGATAACGACGCAGATGTTATTCGCCATGTCCAGACAAGCCCGCGCGATCTGACGATCGAGGCGATGTGGACGCAGGGCTGCAAGGTCGTTTCGGATGAGGCAGTAGAGGGAGAGGAAGATGGCCATGGAGAGGCCGAGAAACGCGACCATCTGGTATGGGGGCAGGCCATACTGCCCGATGAATTTGATGGTGGTGTCGGTAAGGACCCAGAAGGTGAAGCCGGCGAGCGCGAACCCAATCGCGCCGAGGTCTGAGATCTTCGCGGATGGAGTGGGCATCTGTTTTCAACTTACAGGAATGCGCTGTGGGTAGGTTGTTGCAAGGTCCAGGAATTCAGTGGCGATAATGAATCGAGGCCACGACGCGGATGTCGTGGCCTCTGCGATTGCTAAGGTATCAAGCTATTCGCCAGGGGCGAAACGTCCTGCGCCTGCGGGAGCGGGATCGCGCTCGACCGGCGCGATGACCTCTCCTGCGAGCTGGGCGCGGAGCGTGGCGTCGTCGGTGCGATCGAAGTAGCTGCGGAGGTCTTCGCCTTCTGTGCGCACGGCGAGATAGCCGTTGAGGAGGCGCTCGATGGCGGCAGGGTACGTCAGTGGCGGCGGCGCGATAGCCGAGCGGGCGTGCAGGCGCGGGCGTACTTGCCGACGGAGCCGCCGACGCAGAAGAAGAAGGCGTCGACCATCTGACCGTCCTGCTTGATCTTCTTGCCCTCGAGGCCGATGTCGGCGATCCAGTGCTGGCCGCAGGAGTTGGTGCAGCCGGTGACGTGGAGGCGGATCTGCTGGTCGAAGCCGGGCATGCGCTCTTCGAGATCGGAGACGAGCCAGTTGTTGAAGGCCTTGGTCTCGGCGATGGCGAGTTTGCAGAACTCGGTGCCGGTGCAGGCGATGGCTCCGCGCCAGAAGGGGGAGACGTCGACGTTGAGGCCGAGGGTGTTGAGCTCGACGACGAGGCGCTGCGGTCTCGCGGTCGGGCACGTTGACGATGAGGATGTTCTGGCCGATGGTGGCGCGGAGGCTGGCCGTTGCCGTACTTGTCGGCGAGGTCGGCGAGCTTGATGAGCTGATCGCCGGAGAGGCGGCCGTTGAGGACGGAGGCTCCGACGGAGGAGAGGCCGGGCTGGCGCTGCTGGCGTGATGCCGATGTGGTCGCGGTAGATGTCGGCGGGGACGTTGTCTTCGGAGACGGGGTTGGGATCGAGCTTGTAGCCGAGCTTCTCTTCGAGGGCGACGAGGAAGGACTCGGCGGTCCAGCCGTGGCGCATGAAGAGGTACTTGATGCGGGCGCGGGTGCGGTTCTCGCGGAGCTCGGTCTGCTCCTTGAAGATGCGGACGACGGCGGTGACGACTTCGAGGGCTTTATCCTGCGGGATGAAGGCGGGGATGCGTTCGGCGATGTGCGGCTCGGTGGAGAGGCCGCCGCCGACGCGGAGGGTGTAGCCGATCTCTTCGACGCCATCGACGGTGCGCTTGATGGCGGTGAGGGCGACGTCGTTGATCTCGGGGAAGGTGCACCAGACGGGGCAGCCGGTGACGGAGATCTTGAACTTGCGCGGCAGGTTGTAGAACTCGGGGTTGGCGGTGAGGTGATGCGCGATCTCGACGGCGAGCGGGCGAGGCGTCGATGAGCTCGTCGTGATCGAGGCCGGCGAGCGGGCAGCCGGTGACGTTGCGGACGACGTCGCCGCAGGCTCCCTTGGGGGAGAGGCCGATGGCGGTGAGGGAGTCGACGACATCGACGAGGCCGCCGATGGTGAGCCAGTGGAACTGGATGTTCTGGCGGGTGGTGATGTCGGCGAGGTTGTTGGCGTACTTCTTGGCGAGCTGGCCGATGACGCGGGTCTGGTGCGAGGTGAGCAGGCCGTTGGGCAGGCCGATGCGCATCATGAAGTACTCGGTGGCCTTGCCTTCGCCGTTCGCGCCGCCGGTGACGCCCTTGCCGTCGCCCTGGGTGTAGACGCCCCACCACTTGAAGTAGAGCCCGGTCCATTCAGGCAGGACGGAGTCGCGGCCGCTCTGAGCGAACTGGCGGACCTCGTCCCATGCCTCCCAGGGGTTCTTGGCGAGCTTGAGTCGCTCGGAGCGCTGGGCCTTGGTCTCTTTGGGTGCTGCGGCTGCAGGAGCGGTTGACATGATCTGAGTCCTTGTATGGGGTGGCGGATCGGCGTTCGGATCGGCCAGAAATAAGAAAGCCCACCTTGAAGAAGTGGGCGCTTAGTGACTTTGCTTACGGTGTTCGGACTGGAAGGAGCAATCAGTCTCTAGGAACACAGGCAAAGGCGACAGCGCACAAGGTTGCAACAACAGATACACATGCGACACATCGCGGCGTTCGTGCGAACGTTTGCCATTACTAATAGGTTAGTTTGGTTTCGGGGCCTCGTCAAGCCGCGCGGATGCAGGTTTAGGCACTGTCTTTAGAAGAAGATAGCATCCGACGCAGCCCGCGATGAGGGAAGCCGTCAGGGTGCCTATCTTTGCGATATCGAGGATCACGCCTTCGGGCAGGGCCAGGGCGGCGATAAAGAGCGACATCGTGAAGCCGATTCCGCAGACCCAGCTCGCGCCGAATATCTGCCACCAGCTTGTGCCCGCGGGTCTTGTGGCGATTCCAATTTTTTCGGCAAGCCAGGAAAACGCCGTGATTCCAAAGGGCTTGCCAAGTAAAAGGCCTAACGCTACTCCGATGGCTACGCGACTCGTTGCGGCAGCGCGCAGATTTCCAATAACAGGAACGCCAGCGTTGGAGAGCGCAAAGAGCGGCATGACGACGAAACTGACCCATGGCTGGAGAGTGTGCTCAATGCGATGCAAGGGGGTTTGTATGCCTTCGCAGATGTTTTCCATCGCGTGGATCGCGGCGTTCGCTTCATTCGTATTCGGCTCGGCTGCATTGAAGCGATTGATGAGCCGGGTCATTCTGAACTGGAAGTATGGTTTGTCTATCTCGCTCTTGCACGGGATGGTGAACGACATGAGAACGCCGGCGATGGTGGCGTGGACACCGGAGTTCATGAAGAAGAACCAGACCGGCAACCCTATGCAGGCGTAGATCAAGGGTCTGCGAACGCCTGCCCAGTTTGCGAGGGCGGCGACAGCCAGGCCGACGCCTCCGAAGATGAGAAAGTTGAAGTGGAGCTGGTCGGTGTAGAAGAAGGCGATGACGAGCACTGCGAATATGTCGTCGGCGATAGCGAGAGCGGCAACGAATAGTTTGAGTGACAGAGAGATTCGCTTGCCGAGCAGGGCGAGGACGCCGAGTGCGAAGGCGATGTCGGTCGCCATCGGTATGCCCCATGCGTGCGACTGCGCAGTTCCATGATTGACAGCAAGATAAAGTGCTGCCGGGACGACGCAGCCGCCGAGCGCCGCGAGAAAGGGAAATGTTGCCTGCCGGATGGAAGACAGTTCTCCAATCAAAAGCTCGCGCTTGATCTCGAGCCCTACAACGAAGAAGAAGACAGACATTAGCCCGTCGTTCACCCAGAGATGACGGCTCCATGTGAGAACGCTGCGGCCGAGGGCCAGTGAGACATCTGTCTCCCAGACGGTGTGGTAGGTGTGTTGCCAGGGGGAGTTAGCCCAGATAAGCGCGACGGCGGTGACGGCGAGCAGAAGAATGCCGCTCGAGGCCTCCATTCTTGCGAAGCGCGTGAAGGGGCTGGTGAAGGTGTCGATTCGAGCTCGCGCGGGCTTGATGGGGGAGATGTCTTCCATCAACGCACTCTCCTGACGACTGCTTTGGGCGGGTAACTAGGTACGAACTCTCCATTGCTGGACGCAGACATCCTCTCACAGCGGAACGTTGTGATGCGTGCCGCAAAGGCCTGCCCCGCGTGTAGTAAGGCCGCAGGTTTCACACAGCCAAATGGATTTAGAGAAGATCGCCTTCGCGAGGGAACTTATTCGGCTTGTGCGAGAGAGAACTTGTGGCGTACGTCGGAGCCGCGCACCCAGAAGATGACGTCTTCGGCGATGTTGGTGGCATGGTCGGCGGAGCGCTCAAGGTTGCGCGAGACGATGATGGCGTTGAGGGCCTGCTCGCTGAACTCAGGCTTCTGCTGCATGAGTTCGACCATCTCTGCCTGCACGGTGCGGTTCATGTCGTCGATCTCATCGTCCATGGCGAGCACCTGCTCGGCGAGGCGGGCGTCGGCCTCGAGCAGGGACTGGATGGCGGAGCGGATCATGACGACGACCTTGTCGCCCATGTCGGGGATGTCGATGGGGAGTTCGATGTGGGGCGATTCGACCAGCACCTGAGCGCGCTGGGCAATGTTGGTGGACTGGTCGCCGATGCGCTCGAGATCGCCGTTGATCTTGATGACAGAGAGGATGAAGCGCAGGTCGATGGCCATGGGCTGCTCTTTGGCCAGCAGGTCGTAGGCGAACTCGTCGACTTCACGCTCGGCGGCGTTGATGGCGGCTTCGATCTCCTTGACGTGCTCGCAGAGGCCGAGGTCGCCGGTGAGGTAGGCTTCGAGCGCGAGTGAGAGAGCCTGCTGCGAGAGCGCAGCCATGGCGAGCAGTTTGTCCTTGAGGGCAACGAGCTGCTGCTGAAAGTGGATGCGCGGCATGGGGAGCCCCTCTCAAAAGAAACAAGTCTTTTTATTGTGACGCATGACACGTGAGGATGTGATGAATTTGTGCTGTGCGGTTAGCGAAGTGGATACGCCTTTTGTGGGAGCTGTTAGTAGAGCAGGTAGTTCGATCGCCGCTGTTTGAAGGCATCCAGGTCGTGCTGCCACGACTTCACGATGCTGTGCGGGTCCTCGCCATTTTGCAGCGAGAGCATGGTGTTGACGCTGAGGATGAGGCGCGAGGTGCGGTCGAAGGTGAACTGCTTCGGGTAGAGGCGATGAATCGCGGAGATCATCTCGATGCCCAGCTCCGGCGAATCGAGCACGTTGCGATCGGTGACGGTGAGGTGCACCGCGGGCATCGTCTGGCCGTGGTAGGGGTAGTGATTGGCGTCTTCCTCGATGGTGACGGTGGAGGCTGAGAAGGTGACGCCGGGAATCTTGCGGTCGTTGAGCGCGGCGGCCAAAGCGGCCCCATCGAAGAACGGAGCGGCAATGTTCTCAAACGGTACAGGCGTGCCGCGGCCCACGGAGACGTTGGTGAACTGCAGCAGCTCCACGCCGGGGTAGAGTGTGGCCGCGTTGACCGAGCGCAGGTTGGGACTGGGGTTGATCCAGGGGAGGCCGGTCTGGTCGTAGAACATCGCGCGCTGCCAGTTCTGCATTGTGATGACGGTGACGGCGGCGCCGAGCGGCTCGTGAAGGTTGGGTGAGGCGGTTGAAGGCAGGCGGCGCTCGCCGTTGATGTAGCGGGCCAGCTCGCCGAGCGTCATGCCGTGGCGGATGGGCAGCTGCATGTAGTTGACGTAGGCATCCTTGCCTTCATCGGAGACGGGGCCCTGCACAGCGACGCCGCCGATGAGGTTGGGGCGGTCGAGGACGATGATCTCAAGCTGGTGACCGAGCTTCTTTTCGGCGGCGGCTGCTTCGACGAAGTATCCGGTCTGCGCTTCGTAGGTGTAGAACCGGACTCCTGCATCCTGCAGGTCGACGACGACGGCGTCGAGGTCTTTGAGCATGTCGTGCGTGGGGTGGCGCGACGCGGGCGTGGTGCCGTAGAGGGAGGTGACAGCGATGTGCGTGGTAGGGTCGACCTCGCCGGAGATACCGGCCTCGTCCTTGGTGCCGAAGAGGCCGTGCTCGGGAGAGAAGAGGGCCTTCAGCTCGAGGCCGGGTACGGCCTTTGCAGCTTCGGTGGCGAGAAGGTCGATGGTGCGGTGGCCGTGTGCATCGAGGCCAGACTGGTTGGTGAGGATGCCGAGGCGGAGGTGGTTGTCGTGACGTTTCGCAGCTTCGGCGAGGGCGGCGTAGTGGGTGGATTCGAGGACGTCGATGCCGGTGAGGGTCTTGGCCGTGATTGAAGGAACCTGCGGCGGGCATGACGGCACAGGCTCACAGATTGCCGTCGGTGGACAGTAGCAGCGATCCTTCGCTGCGGTGGAATTGTAGAGATGCAGAGCCTGCGCAGCCGCCGTAGCAACCTGCCCGCGCAGAGCGGAGATAGGTGGATTGCCGCGGGGGTGGACGGCGTTCGAGAGCAGGACGACATAGGTGTCGGACTGCGGGTCCATCCAGAGCGTGGTTCCGGTGAAGCCGGTGTGACCGAAGCTGCCGATGGGGAAGATGCTGCCGCGCGGGCGGGAGAAGGCGGTGTTGATGTCCCATCCGAAGCCGCGTGTGGCGATGCCCTTGGTGGGCTGGCCATCGGGAGTGAAGATTGTCGCGCCGTCCTGCGCGGTGGAGGGCTGCTCGGGCTTAGTCATCAGCTGCAGCGTGGACTGCTTGAGTGGGAAAGGACCCTTGTTGTGCAGGAGCTTTTCGAGCAGAGCGTCGGCGTAGAGGGAGATGTCGTGTGCGGTGGAGAAGACTCCGGCATGTCCGGCTACTCCGCCCATGCGGCGCGTGGTGGGGTCGTGGACGGTGCCGCGGAGGAGATGGTCGTAGTCGGGGTTGAGGGACGGATTGTCTTTGGACTCGTCGTCGTGGGCGGTTGGGGCGGTGTTCCAGATCGTGTTGACCCGTTCCAAGCAGTCGGGGCGCAGAACTGATCGACTTCGGGGTGATGCTGCGGATCAATTTCCACGGCTGCGCCGAAAGTTTTGTGCGGATGCACATGCCTTGTCGAAGGCATGGTAGGTTGTGTCGGTCATCTTCAATGGTTTGAAGATGTGCTCTTGCGCATAGACGTCAAGTGGCTGGCCGCTGAGTTTTTCGACGAGCGCTCCTAGCGTGATGAAGTTGATGTCGGAATAGACGAACTTTGTGCCCGGAGGATTGTCGAGCTTCGACTCCATCGCGCGCTTGATGCCTTCGGCCTTGTCGGGTGCGGAGAGTCCCCATGGGTCTTTGATAGAGACATCGGGTGGAAGGCCGGAGTAGTGGGTGAGCAGATCGCGGATAGTGACCTTGTCTTTGCCGTTGACGCCGAACTCGGGGAGGTACTTCGCGACCGGATCGTCGAACTGGTACTTGCCCTGCTCGTAGAGCTGCATCATCGAGGTGGCCGTGGCGAGGCACTTGGTGAGCGACGCCATGTCGAAGATGGTGTCTTCGGTCATGGGCTCGGCTGAGGTGCTGCCGTCTGGGCTGACTTCGCCCGCGACTTTGCGGTTGCCGAAGGCCTGGTGGAAGACGACCTTGCCGTCGTGGCCGATGACGACGACTGCGCCGGGAAGCTTCTTTTGCGCGAGGGCATCGTTGATGAGTGTCGACACCTGCGAGAAGTCGGGGGCGGAGGCTGCGGCCTGCGAAGTTGTTTTCGCCGCGGCGTGCCGATCATGAAGATGAGTCGCTGCGCTCTGGGCCTGCGCAAGTGGAGCCAGGCTGAGGCAGGCGATGAGCGCTGAGACGATGACAGCGGTTTTTCCAGTGCGAGTTCGAGGCTTGGGCAGAAGCTTGCTTGCGAGATATCCAACGGCGAAGGTCACGATTGCTCCGATGAGGACGTACCAGGTCCAGGCGACGCGCGGCAGCGTCATGTCGCCAATGAGCGGGAGGTTGGAGAGGTGGATGGCTGCGGGCTGCAGCCAGAGCGCCATGTTGAGCGCGAAGCCGACGATGAGCCCGGTGATGGCTCCCGCACTCGGTGGCGTTGCGTGTGAGGGTTCCGAGGAGGAAGACGCCGAGCAGAGCGCCGTAGGCGACGGAGGCGATGGAGAGGCCGATCTCGACGACGTGGCCTTTGCCGCCGACCTGGATGCTGTAGACCGCGATGGCAAAGAGGACGAGCGCCCAGACGACGGTGGAGGAGCGGGAGATCATCATGCGTTCGCGCTCGTCGGCGTTGGGTCGCCAGTGCATATAGAAGTCTACGACGGTGGTGGAGGAGAGCGAGTTGAGCGCGGCGGAGAGGTTCGACATCGCCGCGGCGAGGATGGCTGCGATGAGGAGGCCGGCGATGCCGATGGGCATCTCGTTGACGATGAAGGCAGGGAAGAGGCGGTCAGGGAGTGAGGCCGCTGGTGAGTGCGCCTCCGTAGAAGACCCAGAGGCCCGCGCCGATCAGCAGGAAGAGCGTGAACTGGAGGAAGATGACGGCGCCGGAGGAGAGCAGGGCGAGGCGCGATTCGGAGAGGTTTTTTCCGGCGAGCAGGCGCTGCACCATCAGCTGGTCGGTGCCGTGCGAGGCCATGGTGAGGAAGGTTCCACCCAGGACGCCCGCCCAGAAGGTGTAGGTCTGCGTGAGGTTGAGCGCGAAGTTGAAGAGGTGGAACTTGCCTGCGGCTCGAGGCGGCTTCGTGGATGTGTTGCCAGCCGCCGGGGACGTGAGTTCCGAGGGTGATGATGGCGACGATGGTTCCGGCGATGTAGAGGCCCATCTGCACGACGTCGGTCCAGATGACGGCGGTCATGCCGCCTTCGAAGGTGTAGAGCAGAGTGAGGGCGGAGATGATGCCGATGGAGAGCACGTCGCCGGTGCCGATGGCGATGGCGACGACGATGGAGACGGCGAAGACGCGGACGCCTTCAGCGGCGGCGCGGGTGATGAGGAAGAGGCCGGCGGTGGTTTTATGAAGCGTGCCGCCGAAGCGCCGGTCGATGAGCTGGTAGGCGGTGAGCATCTCGCCCTGAAAGTAGCGCGGGAGAAAGAGCATGGCGACGACGACACGTCCGATCATGTAGCCGATGACGACCTGCAGGAAGCCGAAGTCGCCGGTGAAGGCTACTCCGGGGATGCTGATGATGGTGAGCGTGCTGGTCTCGGCGGAGACGATGGAGAGCGCGATGGCCCACCAGGGCACGCTGCGGTCGGCGAGGAAGTAGCTCTTCAGCGACTTCGCTGCGCCGCCTTTTTTCTCGCGAAAGCGCAGGCCGAAGAGCGTGATCCCAATGCAGGTAGACGACGATAAGGACCAGGTCGAATGCGTGTAGGTGGTGCAGAGAAACAGCAGCAGGCATGACAGCGAGTGTATAGCGAAAATGCGAGAGCTGGATGCCTGTGTTGCGCCTCGGTTCTTACGCGAGCTCTATTTCATTTGTCCTAGGCCACTGCGACGCCGCGCAGGATAGTGCGCTCCAACTCACCGGCCTTGTTGAAGACGTTGAAGTTTGCCGGTTGCCCCGGCGCAACGTTCGCGATGGCGCGCTCCATGCCCAGCAGCGAGGCAGGGTTGCGCGAGGCAAGTCGCGCGGCGACCTCGAGCGAGGCGCCGGTGAAGTGCTGGAGATTGGCGACGGCGCGGTCGAGCGTAAGCACGCTTCCGGCGAGCGTGTGCTTGCCCTGGGTTAGGTCTTCGGCGGCAAAGGCGCGGCCGTTGGCGACGCGGACGGCGAAGGTGCCCAGCGTGTAGTCGCCGTCGGGCATGCCTGCGGCGGCCATGCTGTCGGTGACAGGATGCCGCGTCGCGCGGTCTTCGCCTTCAGCCAGAGGCGCACCAGTTCCGGGGCTACGTGGACGCCGTCGCAGATCAACTCTGCGAAGAGGTCGTCGGAGTCGAGCACGGTGCCTAGGACGCCGGGCTCGCGATGGTTGAGCGCGCGCATGGCGTTGTAGGTGTGGGTTGCGCTTGTGGCTCCGGCATCGATAGCGGCCTGCGCCTCTGTCGAAGTGGCGTCGGTGTGGCCGATGCTGACGCGAACTCCCTGGGCCGACGCAGTGACGAATGAGATCGAGTGCACCGGGAGTCTCGGGCGCAATGGTAATCAGCCGGATGTGGCCGCCAGCCGCCTGCTGGAAGCGGTCAAAGAGTGCAATGTCAGGCGGAAGGATGTCCGCGGGAGGGTGTACGCCGCGCTTGGCGTGAGAGATGAACGGTCCTTCGAGATGAATTCCGACGGGGCGGGCGGCACGCACGTCCCAACCTGAGGTGGTGGCTAGGTCAATCGCGCGGGCGATTCCTTCGAGTGAGGAGAGTGTCTTGTCGACCGGCGCTGTGACAGTGGTTGGGAGGTAGTGGCCGACGCCGTGAGTGCCCATGAAACCGGCTGACGGTGCAAAGGGCTTCGGGCTGCCCTCCATCACGTCGTGGTTTGCGCCGCCGTGAGTGTGGATGTCGAAGAAGGTTGTGGTCAGCGTCGTATCGGACGTGCGAGGCGCGGCGCCGGGTTCGATGTTGGCGATGATTCCGTCGTCGTCGATAGTGACGAGAGGGAACTCAATTGTTTCAAAAGCAGTAATAAGCCGTCGCGCTGGCAGAGTTTGAGACATCGCGGTCTAGTCTAACCCCGGTGAAAGAAAAACGATAATGGAGGGCCGCGGTCTGCGGCCCTCAAGATGGCAGCTATCAGGGTGATAGCTATTTGGTCGATGGGGCGGTGGCGGGCATGGGCTCTGCCACAACCGGCGCCGGAATTCCTATGTCCGAGGCTGGTGGCAGGGTCTGCGAGTTGGCCCACTGGCGCTGCGCGATGCGCATGCGATCAATGCGTCCCAGCCACATCTGGATGGTGAAGTCGTAGCGCTCGAGGTTATTGCGCAGGAAGTACGGACGGTAGCTCTTGAGCCACGCCTGCTCGTACAGGTCTCGCAACAGAGAGTAGTTATTGCGCAGGTCCTGCAGCTTGCCGTTGACGGCGTTGATAGAACCGAGCTCGTGGCCCACTATCTCGCGGTCCTTCTTTTCCTTCGATGTCTGCAGCTGGAACGCGAGGGCGTAGCTAGCGGCGATCTCGTCGGAGATCTGGAACTTCAGACCGATGAGGTCCATGCGGCGCGCGCCAAGCTCCAGCACGTCCAGCGCATCTTTCTCACGCAGGTTGGGGTTGGCGGCACGAGCCTCGGCGACGAGGATCAGCGCCTTCTCGGCGTGCATGCGCAGCTCAGACAGGATGGGCCGAAGCTGGCCGGCGATGCGCTGGCCGTCTGCGTTCCAGGGGTCCTGCCAGAAGAGAAGGTCCTGACCGTCGGTCTTGTAGGGCGAGTCCTTGAGCAGCTGGTGCGTGGCCATCATCTCGCGCTGCGCCTCGTCGATCTTGCCGGTCATATCGCCGTGGAAGTTCTCTCCATAGCTGGACTGGAAGGTGGGAATGGATGCAGCGCCCTGATGCCACGCAGCCTCGGCGCCGAAGAGGACGCCATACCAGTTGCCGTTGAAGAGCGCTTCGCCATCATCGTTCCAGACGGTATTGAGCTGGCCGGTTGCGCCCAGGCGCTGACCATCCGCGGTGAAGTTCTGGATGTTGGAAAGGCCGTTGTTGTAGTTGGGATAGACGCGTGACCAGTTATTCACGCCCGGAGCGACCCACGTCTCAAACTTGGCGTCGGTGAAGGGCTTGATAAAGCGATCGAAGCCCTTTGGCTGAGGGTTGTACTCCCACGCCACTGCGATGGTGGCCTTCTTGAACGAGTCCGGCATCTGCTTCAGCAGATCGGGCTCGTGGTAGGCGATGTCGCCCCAGAAGAGGAGCTTGCGATTCAACGGCTGCAGGTCGGCGACGATCTTCGCCATGAAGTCGAGATACACGGCTCCGAGGCCTCTTTCATCGACCTCGGCCTTGGTCTGCCCCTTGCCAAGTTCCTGTGTCTCATCGGCACCAAGGTGAAGGAAGGGGCCGGGGTAGATCTGCGCCAGTTCGGCGAACATGTCGTGCGTCAGTTTCATGCGCGTCCGGCTGGTGGGGTGCCAGCACCTGGCCATGCGGCGACTCGGCGATCGATGTGTACTTCTCCCAGTTCAGCAGATAGTGAAGATGACCGAAGGCCTCCTGCTCGGGAATGATGGTGATGTGGTATTTCGCCGCATAGGCAACCAGCTCACGCGCTTCGGCCTGGGTGAGGGAGCCTCCGGGAGGTGCCATCAGGGGATGGCCGGTGTACTGCATCGTGTGCTCGAAGTAAGGCGAGTAGAGGTTGATCTTGTAGGCCGCGGCGACACGAATCTGCTTCTTCTGGAACTCAAGCGTGGGGAAGGGGCCGCGCGAGAGATCGTCATCGAGGCCCCGATACTTCATCGCCGGCCAGTCGCGAATGGTAGCTGTATGCAGCACCGCCTGGTTGCCGTATCCGCTGACGAGCTGCTTGACCGTCTGCAGGGCGTAGAAGATTCCGGAATCGCTGGCGGCCGTGATGGCAAGTCCTTTGCCGTCCGGGATGATCGCGTAGCCCTCGGCCTTCATCTCAGCCGGAAACTCCGACGGGCCCTCGCCTTTCTTCCCGGAGGCGTCGGCGAGGATCGATCGCGACATAGGCGACCCATAACGCGTCACCAGCAGATTCACTGGCGAGGATGGATTGACTGCCACGCCCTGCGAGGCCAGGTACGACTTCAGATCGTCCACGGCGAAGGCATCCTCAGCGGCGCATGGCGCCACGCAGGTGATCTGGACACCCTGGGAGAGGGGCTGCGTCGCTCCGGCGCGCACCTCTCGCGGCTCGGGAATCAGCTTTATCGATGACTGTGCTGGCGCAGACACAGCTGCGGCGGCAAGGAGCAGGGCAGAGACACGGAAAAAGTGCATGCCGATAACGGTAAATCAAGTTGCCGCCTAGGGGGATGCGTCATCTGTCCTAGCCTGGCGAAGATCGGCTGGCTGCGATCCTCATGCGTGAAATTGCTTTTGTTTTACTCGTAAAACCGCGCCAATTATTTTTCTGTTCACATACCTCTGAAACGATAGGGCTCAACGGCAAAGCGAAGAACGGCGTGTCTACGGATCGCGTGACAAAGAATCCGGGTCCCCATCTCTGTTACTCCTTGAGCCCGACTCCACTTGCGAGGAACCATGACGAAACAACTACGATCCGCTGTCGCGGCGATACTGGTCTTGTGTACTGTGTCGATGCAGGCGCAGACGGCTACTCCATCCAGGTCGACCAAAAAAGTAGTTAAGAAAAAAGCTGAGACTTCGCTGGAGAAGACGCTCCGGGAACTAAAGGAGCAGATGCAGGCGCAGCAGGCCCAGATTGACGCACTGAAGCAACAGCTTGCTGACCGGGATGCCAAGTTGTCCACTGCATCGCAGGACGCGCAGGCGGCGAACGCATCGGCCGCAGCTGCCGCAGCCCAGGCTCAGAGCGCATTGGCTGCCATCCAGTCCAACCACGACCAGATGCAGACGCTTTCGAGCGATGTCTCAGACCTGAAGATTACGAGCACGGGCCTCGCGCAGACCCTCAGCGATACCAAGGTGGATCTCAACGCAGCCATGGAGTCGCCGACCACCATCCACTACAAAGGCGTGACGATTACTCCGGTCGCATTCTTCGCCTTTGAAACGGTGTGGCGCCAGAAGTCGCTATCCTCCGATGTCAACACGCCGTTCAATTCGACCCCTTATGACGGTGCCGGACAGGCGCATGTAAGCGAACTGAACTTCTCCGGCCGTCAGAGCCGCGTCGGCGGTCTTTTCGAAGGCAACACCGGACCGTTCAAACTCTCGGGTTACGTCGAAGCTGACTTCCTTTCGGCCGGCGCAACTTCCAACGAAAATCAGAGCAACAGTTACACGCTCCGCCAGCGCCAGATCTGGGGCCAGGCAGCCACTCAGAGCGGCTTTGCCGTTACCGGCGGTCAGATGTGGTCACTCGTGACGGAGACCAAGAAGTCCACCGACAACCGTACTGAGAACCTGCCGATGACCATCGATGCTCAATACCACGTCGGTTTCAGCTGGGCGCGGCAGCCTTCCATCCGCTTCCAGAAGAGATTTGGCGGGTGGACGGCCGCGGGTTCGCTCGAGCAGGCTGAGTACATCTACTCCGCCAGCAACTCTCCGAACAACTTCTTCATCGGCAACGCGGGTACCGGCGGAGGTCTCTTCAACCTGACCGCCAACTACTCCAACAACGTCGCTCCCGACCTCATTCTGAAGGGCACCTACGACGGCAAGTACGGCCACTTTGAAGCGGGCGGAGTGGCTCGCTGGTTCCGTGATCGCTACTATCCGAACGGCGTCGGCGGCACGGCTCAGTTGCAGGAGCCACCAACGACACCAAGACCGGTGGCGGCTTCTTCGCCAACCTCCGCATGCCCGCGACCAAATATCTTGACGTGGGCGCTCACATCATGACCGGCACAGGAGTTGGCCGCTACGGCACCTCCACTCTGCCGGACATCACGGTGCACCCCGACGGAACGCTTGCGCCGATCAAGTCGCAGCAAGGCCTGCTCTCGCTTGAGGGTCATCCGATTCCCAAGCTGGACATCTTCGGCTATGCAGGTGCCGAGTATGCGCAGCGCACGACCTACCTCAACTCCAAGGGAGTTTTGGTCGGCTATGCCCCCGTCACAGGCATCAACACGGGCTGCAATACCGAGACACTGCCCATCGCTGGAGGCAACGGGCTCGCCGGTGCTCCTCCGTACGGACCTGGTGTGCCGGCGAACTGCCTTGGTGCGACCCGCGTCGTCATTCAGGGAACCGGAGGCTTCACCTACCGCGTCTACACCAACCCGAAATATGGCCGTCTGCAGTACCAGTTCCAGTACAGCTACCTCGTTCGCAACGCATGGACCGGTATTGGAGGCGCTCCCACGGCAACCAACAACATGGTCTTCACGGGAATGCGCTACTACATTCCATAATCAGGAAAACAACTGCATGGAACGATTGGAGAGGCGCCCAGCTGGTGGCGCCTCTTCTCTTTTTTCTGGTGAATCTCCTTCGCGCCGTGTGAGAAGGAAATTGGTCAACCACTCGTCATGCTCTTTTGATAGGCTTCTGTGGTTGTGATTTGTTCGGAACTTGGACGAATGTATTCGGACAAGATTGAGAATCATTGCAACGTACTGGACGTTATCGCTTACTTCTTCGCTTTTTGAGGTGTTTCTGAATGCTTGATCCTATGCGGTTATTTCCCTCTGAACCGGCTGCACGCTCCGTCTCGGCGAAGCTTTACGAGACCGTTCGCAACCTCCCTATCCTCTCCCCGCACGGCCATACCGACCCCTCGTGGTTCGCCAGGGACGAGGCCTTCCCAAACCCCACCGCCCTCTTCATTCAGCCGGATCATTACATCTTCCGCATGCTCTACTCGCAGGGCGTCTCACTGGAGTCGCTCGGCATTCCTCAGCTTGACGGCAAAGGAACGGCCGACCCCCGCGAGGTATGGCGCATCTTCGCGAAGAACTATTACCTCTTCCGCGGAACCCCGACCCGCCTATGGTTCGACTACTCGATGGGCGAGAACTTCGGGCTGAAAGAGCGGTTGAGCCCAGAGAATGCGGACGCCTACTACGACGTCATCGATCGCGCTCTGCAGACCCCGGAGTTCCGGCCACGCGCGCTCTTCGAGAAGTTCAACATCGAAGTGCTGGCCACTACGGACTCGCCTCTGGATACGCTGGAATATCACAAGGCCATTCGTGAGTCCGGCTGGAAGGGAAGAGTGGTGCCGACCTTCCGCCCTGATGCTGTCATCGACGCCGAGTATCGCGGGTTTCCTCGAGAACATCGAGAAGCTTGGGGCCATCACTGGCGAGAACATTGGCAGCTTCAAGGGATACCTGAACGCGTTGCGCAACCGTCGAGCTTTCTTCAAGTCGATGGGAGCCACGGCTACCGATCACGGCCACCTGACTGCTCAGACCGCCGACCTCGATCCGCAGACGGCCGAGTCGCTCTACCAGCGCATCCTCTCCGGCCGGTCGGTGCCTGAGGAGCAGCAGATCTTCCAGGCCCAGATGCTCACCGAGATGGCAGGCATGTCTGCCGAAGACGGACTTACGATGCAGCTTCATCCGGGCAGCATCCGCAACCACAACAAGCAGGTCTACGAGAAGTTCGGCCGCGACAAGGGTGCAGACATTCCGTCGCCGACCGAGTACGTTCGCAACCTGCGTCCGCTCCTCTCAAAGTACGGCAACTCGACTAACTTCACCTTCATCCTCTTCACGCTGGATGAGTCCACCTTCTCGCGCGAACTCGCTCCTCTTGCCGGACACTATCCTGTGCTCAAACTCGGGCCGCCGTGGTGGTTCCACGATTCGCCCGAGGGCATGATGCGCTTCCGCGAGACTGCGACGGAGACGGCAGGGTTCTACAACACGGTCGGGTTCAACGACGACACGCGCGCCTTCCTGTCCATCCCGTCGCGCCATGATGTTGCACGCCGCATCGACTGCGCCTTCCTCGGCAACCTCGTGGCTCAGCACAGGCTGGATGAGGATGAGGCGTTCGAGGTCGTCAAGGACCTCACGGTCAACCTCGTGAAGAAGGCTTACAAACTTTAGCCTTCATCATGCGTACATACAAAGAGGCATGGCTGACGGCCACGCCTCTTTCGTTGCTTCTTACATTCAGGAAGCCAGCGTTGCCTTGAAGAGCTCCATCATCTTGCCGTAGGCTCGCTCCGCCTCAGGCTTGTTGTAGGCAGGATTGTCCGGAACTGTCCATCCGTGTCGCGCCGGATACGTCTTGCTCTCGTACTCTCCGCCCCACTGTTCCAGTTCCCGCTCGAAGTTCGCGATATCCTCCGCTGTCATGCTCTTGTCCTCGCTGGCATGCCCGAAGTACAGCCGTGCCTTCACCCGCGAGAGCACCATGTGCGGACTCGCCGGATCGCCTGCTTTATAAAGCCCTCCACCATGAAACGATGCCATCGCGCCCACGCGGTCTGGATGCACCGCCGCAGCGCGCAACGCCATCCCGCCTCCAATGCAGTAGCCCACCGCACCAACTTTGCCGATAGCCGTCGAAGGCCGTGAGGTCAGGTAATCGAGGAAGATACACAAGTCCTTCTCCAGCCCCTCCGGCGTCAGCGGAGCAGTCAGCTCCTGAATACGCTTCATGAACTCAGGGCTACCATGCTGGATCTCCGGCCCCATCACCGGCGATCTGCTCGTCCGGTAGAACGGATTCGGCATCAGCACTGTGAATCCCTCCGCGGCGACCCTGCGCGCCATGGCACGGTGTGTTTCGCGAATGCTCCTGATGTCAGGGATGTGCAACACGCCGGGCAGCGGATCCTTTGCATCTGGGACAAACAGCACTGCGTCTGCCGTGCCGTCGGCTGTTGTCAGGTCAATCTCCTGTTCCACCATCGTGTTCTCCTTGGTCGCAAACTGGTTTTACCACCTGACTCTCCGGCGTAAGATGAAATGCCATGAGCCTTTATTACGCCGCCGGTAGTCCGACCACTGACATGTCGGCTGACGACCTTCGCACGGCACTCTTCTCCGCCTTGGATGCCATCGGCAGCAAAAACAGAGTCCTCGCGGTTCCACCCGACTTCACCCGCTTCCACTCCCAGTCCGGCATCCTCACCGAACTCGCCTGGCAGTACTACGGCTCGCGACTCACCGACGTCCTCCCCGCGCTCGGCACCCACAAGGCGATGACCGACTCCGAGATCGCGACCATGTACGGCGCCACGCCGCGCGAACTCTTCCGCGTCCACGACTGGCGCAACGACGTCGTCACTCTCGGCGAGGTCCCCGGCGCATTTCTCTACGACGTCTCCGAGGGCAAGGTCGACTACCCCTGGCCCGCGCAGGTCAACAAGCTCCTCCGCGACGGCGGCCACGACCTCATCCTCTCCATCGGCCAGGTCGTGCCTCACGAAGTCGTCGGCATGGCCAACTACAACAAGAACATCTTCGTCGGAACCGGCGGCTCCATCGGCATCCATCGCTCCCACTTCCTCGGCGCCGTCTACGGCATGGAGCGCATGATGGGCCGCGCCGACACTCCCGTTCGCCGCGTGCTCAACTACGCCAGCGACCACTTCGCGAAGAACCTGCCGATCGTCTACGTCCAGACCGTCGTCGGCAAAAACGCTCACGGCAAACTCGCCGTCCGCGGTCTCTTCATCGGCGACGACGTCGAGTGCTTCAACCTCGCCGCTGAGCTCTCGCTTGAGGTCAACTTCCAGATGCTCGACCGCGAGATCAAGAAGGCCGTCGTCTTCCTCGACCCGCACGAGTTCCGCTCCACATGGCTCGGCAACAAGAGCATCTACCGCACGCGCATGGCGCTCGCCGACAACGCCGAACTCATCGTCCTCGCCCCCGGCGTCCACGAGTTCGGCGAAGACGGCGCCATCGACAAGCTCATCCGCAAGTATGGCTACTGCGGAACGCCAACGCACGCTCGATGCCGTGAAAGAAGACCCCGCGCTTGCCGGGAATCTGAGCGCCGCCGCGCACCTCATCCACGGCTCCAGCGAAGGCCGCTTCACCATCCGCTACTGCCCCGGCCACCTCACCCAGCAGGAGATCGAGAGCGTCCACTTCCAGTACGGCGACCTCGCCAAGTACACCGCGAAGTACAACCCCGAACTTCTCAACGATGGCTGGAACACAGTCGATGGCGAAGAGATCTTCTTCATCTCCAACCCCGGCCTCGGCCTCTGGGCCTACCGCGGCCGCTTCAAGGACTAGGTCTGCTGCCGGTAAGTGATACAGCGGTGCCCCACGGAGTAATCTTTTTCTACAGGCATTTGCATCTGCCACCCGCATCTGAGTATGCTGGGACGGGCCCGAAAGTGGTTGGACCAATATAAGAGAGCAAAGAGCAAATGGGTGACAGCATGACCAGGCAGCTTCCAAGATTTTCCATCGGCGTGGGTGACCGGTTCGCCCACCAGGCGAAGGCCCAACTCGCGGCTTGCGTTCAGGCCGCGAAGGCCGGCGTCGAAGTCTCCCCCGTCTGGAACAAATCCAATCGCGAGCACAACATCATCGGCTCCGACCCCGCGCAGACCCGCAAGGCAGCTGACGCGGCCGTCAAAGAACTCGGCTGGACGAAGCCCTACTTCCTCGATGCCGACCACATCAACCTCAACACGGTCGAGCGCTTCCTCGCTCCCTGCGACTTCTTCACCCTCGACGTCGCCGACATGATCGGCAAGCCCGCAGCCGAGGCAGACGTGAAGGCATTCGTCGCGCGTCATCCTGAACTGATCGGCACCGTCACCATCCCCGATATCAGCGAGCCTTTCAAGACCGACGCGGCCTTTGTCACCGCCGTCGCCAACAAGTTCCTCGCCGCCGTTCAGGATGCCGGCCGCATCTATCGCTCTTCTGGTCGAAAAGAAGGGCGCCGGCAACTTCGTCCCTGAGGTCTCGATGGACGAGACCGACTCGCCCCAGACGCCGGTTGAGTTGCTCATCATCCTCGCCGCCATCGCCGACGAGAAGATTCCCATCCAGACCATCGCTCCCAAGTTCACCGGCCGCTTCAACAAGGGCGTTGACTACGTGGGCGACGTCGCCCAGTTCGCCCGCGAGTTCCGCGAGGACATCGCCGCCATCGCCTTCGCGGTTAAGACCTATGGCCTGCCTGCGAATCTGAAGCTCAGCGTCCACTCCGGCTCCGACAAGTTCTCCATCTACAAGCCCATCTTACGAAGCCGTGAAGGCCACGGGCGCGGGCCTGCACCTCAAGACGGCTGGAACTACCTGGCTCGAAGAACTGATCGGACTCGCTGAAGCTGGTGGATCGGGACTGGCCATCGCCAAAGAGGTCTACCGCGAGGCCTATGGTCACCGCGAAGAGCTCTGCGCGCCCTACGCCACTGTCATCGACATCGATGCCGCAAAGCTTCCCACGCCCGATGCCGTCGATGGGTGGTCCAGCGAGCAGTACGTCTCCGCGCTCCGCCACGATCAGTCCAACCCTGCCTACAACCCCAGCCTTCGGCAGCTTCTGCACGTCGGCTTCAAGGTTGCGGCGAAGATGGGTGACCGTTATCTCAACGCGCTCGAAGCCAACGAGGAAGTCGTCGCGCGAAATGTGACGACGAATCTCTTTGATCGACACATCCGGCCCGTCTTTCTGGGATCATAGTTTTCGGAACCTAAGAAGGAATAAGAGACGAATGATCGTAGTTCTGATGGGAGTTACCGGCTCCGGCAAAACCACCATCGGCGAGCTGCTCGCCGGGCGTGCAGGAGCTGTCTTTGCAGATGCAGACGACTACCACCCCGCAGCCAATAAGCAGAAGATGGCCGCCGGCCATCCCCTCAACGACGACGATCGCCAGCCATGGCTCGAGACGCTCAACAAACTCATGCGGGGTTGGTTCCAGGAAGGAAAGAGCGGCATCCTCGCTTGTTCCGCGCTCAAGCAGAAGTACCGCGATACGCTCACGGCAGACATGCCTCCTGGAGCTATCACCTTCGTCTGGCTCGACACTCCCAAGGAGATCATCGCGGAGCGACTCGCCGCGCGCCACCACGAGTTCATGAACCCCAATCTGCTCCAGAGCCAGTTCGACACTCTGGAGCCACCGGCCGACGCTTTGCGTATAGTGAATGATCGTGATCCGGAACAGGTAGTCGCAAGCATTCTCAAGAAGATGCCCGAAGCGCACACGGCTTCAAGCTAGTCCCAGTACGCAGTCATCACAAAGCAGGAGAGGAACGATTTTTCATGGCGCATTCTCTGTTTGATCTCACCGGCAAGACGGCAGTCGTCGTAGGTGGAACCTCAGGCATCGGCCTGGCAATGGCAGTTGGTCTTGCCGAGTCCGGAGCCGACGTCGTCGCCACCTCTCGCCGGGCCGAACAGGTTGAAGAGGCCGCCCAGGCCATCGAGGCCAAAGGCCGTCGCGCTCTCCGCCTCACCTCCGACGTCGGTGACCGCGCCTCCCTCGAGGCCGTGCTCGCCGGAACCTTGAAGGAGTTCGGCAAGGTCGACATCCTCATCAACTCCGCCGGAAAGATCAAGCGCGAGCCCACGCTCACCGTCTCCGAAGAGACCTGGAACGACATCATGGACACCAATGTCACCGGCACGCTGCGCGCCTGCCAGATCTTCGGAAAGCACATGCTCGAGCGTGGCTACGGACGCATCATCAACATCGCCTCGCTCAACTCCTTCGTCTCGCTCAAAGAGGTCACCGCCTACGCCGCCTCCAAGGCCGCCGTCGCAGCGCTCACCAAGTCTCTTGCCGTCGAATGGAGTTCGCGGGGTGTCACGGTCAACGGTATTGCACCAGGAGTCTTCCGCACCGCCCTCAACCAGAAGCTTCTCGACGAGAGCGAACGCGGTAAGGAACTCCTGATGCGTACCCCCATGGGGCGCTTCGGCAAGACGGAGGAACTGGTCGGTGCGGCCATCTATCTCGCATCCGACGCCTCTACCTTCGTCACCGGAGAGATCCTTGTGGTCGATGGCGGCTTCCTCGCCAGCGGAGTCAACCAGTAAGTTTTCCACAACGACACTCCTAAAAGCCGGGGCAAAGAGCCCCGGCTTTTGCGTGGAATGCGAATGGTTGTTCCGAGCTAAGTCTGTCAAGCCCCTCAATTTAGCAAAGCCTTAGAAATCAACAGAATAGAGCTGATAAAAAGTGCCGATTAATTACCTTCCGCTTGCTATTCTTAAAAGAACAGTCAGATATGTAAATTCCATCGCCGATTTCCACGGCCAAACATCGGTCTTCATGGAAGTCCAGACTTAAGTCATTTGCTTCGAAGACTTTGCACGGAAATGGGGGAGGGGACCCCCGAGATTCATACAATCAAACCATGGCTTTCCCGCTAGAGAAAGGAACCTTCGACGCGCTCATCTTCGATTGCGATGGCACGCTCGTCGATAGCGCCGAAGCCCACCTCTACTCAATTCAGCAGGCCCTGGCCCCTCTCGGTATGACCATGACTCCCGAGTGGTATCACCCGCGTCACGGCCTCGGCCCCAAGGACCTGCTCGACGCCTACGAGGCCGATTTCAGGGTTGAATCGCTCGCACGCGAGGCTTTCTACGATCGCGTCAACGAAGCCTATCTCTCCGGTGTTCACCTCATCAAAGAGATCAAGGTCGTCGCCGAGGTCGCCCGTGAGTGGTTCGGACGAGTTCCCATGGCGGTAGCCTCGAATGGAGTCCGCAAGAACGTCGAAGTCGACGCTCATCGCGACGCGCCTCCGGCCGCTCTTCTACACCATCGTCACCGCCGACGACGTAAAACATGGCAAGCCCGCCCCGGACGTCTATCTGGAGGCGGCCAGCCGCATGCGGGTGAACCCGGAGCGAGCGATTGTCTTTGAAGATTCCGACGAAGGCCTGGAAGCCGCGCGCCGCGCAGGAATGCGCGCCTACGACATCCGCCAGGTCTGGTCGCCGATGCGGCAGTCGCACGGAATGAAGCTATAGCTTCGCCAGATACCCCATGATCTCCGGGCTGGTCCAGTTCTGGGCAGAGACGAATTTGCGACGAAGCATGCCCTGACGGTCGATGACATACGTCTCAGGAATCTGCACTGTGCCATACGAGGTTTGGATCTTCTGAGTAGGGTCGCGGATGGTAAGCAGATCAATGTGATTCTTAGCAATGAAGTGTTGGTAAGCCTCTGGATCCTCGTCCATGCTGATAGCGACGATCTCGAGCTGCGGCATCCGGCGATGTAGTTCCATCAGTGTGGGAAGTTCCTCGATGCACGGAGCACAGCGCGCCCCCCAGAAGTTCAACAGCACCACCTTGCCCTTGAGCTTGGACAGGTCTGCCGATTGTGATCCATCACTGATCGAAAACTGAGGCGCGACCTTATTCACCTGCTCAGGATGCTGCCGCGATCGCACCCCGCTGACCAACAGCATCAACACCAGACTCGCAAACGTTCTCCGCACCATATGCTCCACCTTCCTATAATACGAAGTCGTGACCCAGGAAACAGGCTGGCCCAGCGAACAAGCCGAACTCGAGCTCTCTGTGATCGTCCCGGCGCGTAATGAGGAGGCCTCTCTGTCGGCTTGCCTCGCTTCGCTCGTCAGCCAGTCCGAGCCGGGTTTCGAACTTGGCCGACACTGGGAACTGATCGTCGTCAACGACGATTCGACCGACCAAACCGGTCCAATCGCAGCCGACTTCGCCACGAGATTCCCGGGTATCACAATCCTCGAACGCTCCTCCGCTCGACCTCAGCGACCGAGGAGGATTCACCGGCAAGAACAACGCCTGCTGGGCAGCGGCGCAACAGGCTCCGCGGCAAGTGGTTCCTGTTTACCGACGCCGACACCGTCCACGAGCCCAACGACCTCTCTCGCTCGATCCGAGAGGCCGAGCGTCACCACGCGTTGCTGCTCTCCTACTCGCCGCGCCAGATCGTCACCGGTTTCTGGCAACGCGCGGTAATGCCGCTGGTCTTACTCCGAACTTGCCAGCGTCTACTCGATGAAAGAGGTAAACGATCCTGAAAAGCAGCATTGCCGCAGCGAACGGCCAGTTTCTCCTGGTCGAGAGCGAAGCTTACTTCTCCGTCGGAGGACATCGCGCCGTCGGTAACGATGTTCTGGAAGACGTAGCGCTGGCCCATAACTTCAAGCGCAATCGCCAGACGATCCGCTTCCGATACGCGCCCGAGGCCCTGTCGACCCGGATGTATCGCAGCACCGGCGCGATGATCGAAGGCTGGACCAAAAACCTGGCGCTGCTTTTTCCGCGCCCGCTGTATCTGGCAGCCTGGCGCTTGCTGGATCTGGCGCTCTACTTCGGTCTGCCTGCGCTGGCCTTCGGAGTTCTGGTGGTTCGTCAGCTGGCAGCGCGCGGCGCTGATGCTGCTCTGGGCCACGGACGCTGTGGCGTTTCTACGCTCGTGTGGCACGATCGAACTTTCCCGCTTCGACGTGGCGCTCTCCATCCTCGGAGTACCCTTGTTTGTCTACCTTCTCGTTCGCAGCACAGTGCATCACCGGTTTAGGAAAGCGGTTGAATGGAAGGGACGAAGCTACCGAACGAGCCGCTGACAGCCGGTGCATCCGCGCCGATTCGCCAAACGTCTAAACTGAAGAGACAACGATGATCTTTCTTACCCGTAAAGCCGAGTTCTCCTCCGCACACTACTACTGGATCGACAGCTGGTCAGAGGAGGAGAACCAGCGAGTCTTCGGCAAGTGCGCCAACCGCAACGGTCACGGCCACAACTACACGCTCGAAGTCACTGTCGCCGGAGAGGTCGACCCTGTCTCCGGCTTCGTCGTCGACCTAAAGCAGTTGAAAGACATCCTCGAGCGCGAGGTCGTCAGCGTCTATGACCATCGTCACCTGAACCTTGAGGTGCCGGAGTTTCGTGCGAGCGTCCCGACGACGGAGAACATCGCCATCGCAATCTGGAAGCGGCTCGACGGCAAGATTCCGAATGCGAAGCTGCATCGCGTTCGCGTCTACGAGATGCCTGATCTCTTCGCCGACTTCTACGGGGAGAACGCATGAAGGCCTATCTCTCCCGCCGCTATCATTTCAGCGCCTCGCACCGGCTGCATTCTGAGGCTTACGATGAGGCGCAGAAATCGCGAAGTCTTCGGCAAGTGCAACAACCCGCACGGCCACGGCCACAACTACACCGTGCAGGTGACTTTGAGCGGCCAGGTTGATCCGGTAACGGGGATGGTCTGCGATCTTGGAGAGCTGGATGCGTTTGCGCGAACAAATCTGATCGACCGCTTTGATCACATGAATCTGAACACGCTCGACTGTTTTGCGAATCGTGTCTCCACGACCGAGAATCTATCTATAGAGATACATCGCATCTTTGCGAGATTTCCTGCCGCTCACCTGGAGCGCGTTCACGTCGAGGAGACCAGCAATAACTCCTTCGACTATGCCGGCGATGCAATACCACTCGCAGGAAGACTTTAAGAAAGGCCCACCAAATGGCCAGGCACAGACAGCACGCTTGAAGCAGCAACACTCTCCGACTTCTCCACGCAGGACCTCTATCGCGAGATGCTCATCCGCATCGGCGAAGATCCCAACCGCGACGGCCTGATCCGCACGCCGGAGCGCATGGAGAAGGCGATGGCCTTCCTGACACGCGGTTACAAGATGGACGTCACCGACGTCCTCCACGAGGCGCTGTTCGACGTCGACTACGACGAGATGGTCATCGTAAAGGACGTCGAGTTCTTCTCGATGTGCGAGCACCACCTGCTGCCGTTCTTCGGCAAGGCGCACGTTGCCTATGTGCCGAATGGCAAGGTCATTGGCCTGAGCAAGATTCCGCGACTCGTCGATGTCTTCGCGCGCCGCCTGCAGGTGCAGGAGCGCCTGACACAACAGATTGGCGAGGCAATCACCGAAGCGATCAATCCGCAGGGAGTGGCGGTCATCCTCGAGGCCCAGCACCTGTGCATGATGATGCGCGGCGTGGAGAAGCAGCACTCCTCTACGGTCACCTCCGCCATGCTCGGCGTCTTCAAGACGCAGCTGCAGACGCGCAACGAGTTCCTTTCGCTCGTCCGGCGCAACGGCAGGCTTCTAGCGTCTAAACTAGACGTTGGTATGAACGGACTTCTTGTAATCGACAAGCCCGCCGGCATGACCTCGCACGATGTGGTCGCGATTGTCCGGCGGGCTACGGGGGAACGATCGATCGGTCACCTGGGAACGCTCGACCCGATGGCTACCGGAGTGCTGCCGTTGCTGCTGGGCAAATACACGCGGCTGGCGCAGTTCTTCGGCGAGTCGGAGAAGTAGTACACGGGCACGATTCGCTTCGGCTTCGCGACCGATACCTTTGATGCTGACGGCGACCGCGACGTCATCGCCTGCAGCCGCTGACCTGCTCGCTTCGAAGAGCTGCGGCAGCTTGCGCCAGCGGTTTCACGGCGAGATCGACCAGGTTCCGCCGGTCTTCTCTGCCAAGAAGATTCAAGGTGTTCCCGCGCACAAGCTGGCGCGTGCCGGCGCAGAGGTTCCGGTCAAGCCTGCGCGCATCACTATTCACGACTTTCGGCTGCTTCGCTCTGGAAGGCGATGAGGCAGCGTTTACGATGCAGGTTTCGGCTGGCGGCTACGTGCGCTCCGTTGCGCATGAGCTTGGGCAACTTGCCGGTTGCGGAGCGCACTTGTCGACGCTTGCGGCGCACGCAGGCGGGGGCCTTTACGCTCGACCAGGCGATCAGCGTCGAGGACCTGAAAGCGCCTCGCCACCGCAGAGATCGAGGCTCGTCTGCCGCATCCGCGCACGCTGCTGCCAGAGATGCCGTGCGTCACGGTGGACGACCAGACGGCAGGAAAGCTTCGCAACGGCATGCAGGTGAATCTGCCTGACTTCTCGACCGCTCCGCTGATCAAGATATTTACGACGCCCAGTCGACCTGCTGGCCATCGGACGGCGCATCGCCGGCACGCTGATGCAGCCTATCGTTGTGATGGGGTAGCCCGTTCCTTTTTGAGCAATGGCTGGATCAGCTCAAAGACATTGTCGGCAACGATCTTGTTCCCTGCTGCAGTGGCATGGGTGCGGTCGGGCTGCATCATGCCCTCGACGCCAAAGACTCCCTTAAGGAGAAACGGAAGCATGGGGACGTGGAACTTTTTGGCGAGCAGGTCGTAGGTCTCGTTGAACTGCCGGATGTAGTCGGCGCCGTAGTCGGGAGGGAGCGTGATGCCGGCCAGCACGACCTTGGTCCCGCTCGCAACGAGCGTGGAGACGATGCTGTCGAGGTTGGCGCGGGTGTCTGCGATGCGCAGGCCGCGGAGGCCGTCGTTGCCGCCGAACTCGACGACGACGATTGCGGGCTTCATGGCGACGATGGATTGCGAGCGCGCTCGACGCCGTCCTTGGTGGTGTTGCCGCTGATGCCTGCGTTGACGACGCGGTATGCGTAGCCATGCCGGTCGAGCTCGGTCTGAAGATAGTCAGGATACGCCTGACCAGGTTCAGTGCCGTAGCCGGCGGTGAGGCTGTCGCCGAAGCAGACGATGCGCGGACGAGGGTCGTTTCTGAGCTGTGTCGTCAGCTGTACTCGCCGGTGTTGACAGGCTGGGATCGGGTGTTGCAGCAGGAGTTTCGGTGCCGGCTGCAGGCGAAGGTGAAGGCTCGCTTGACCGGCAACCGCTCAGGACCAGCAGAAGACCCGCTACTATAGGAACAATTGCGACTCGCCGCATCTGCTACGAATCTATCAAGAATGTTCGCGAGTGAGGCCGAAGGGGAGTGGATGGTGACCGAAGCAGCAACGATGATTGCGGTGGAGGATCTGCGCAAGTCGATCCGTAACGGCACGCGCACGGTGGATATTCTGAAAGGCATCAGCTTTACGGTGCCGCGCGGGCAGTTTGTTGCCGATCATGGGCTCCTCGGGAAGCGGCAAGTCGACGCTGCTTGGACTGCTGGCGGGCTCGATACTCCGAGCGCGGGAGATGTGCGGCTGAACGGAACTGCGATCTCTTATCTGCCGGAGGATAAGCTGGCGAAGGTTCGCGGCAAGACGGTCGGGTTCGTCTTTCAGTCGTATCAACTTGTTCCCACACTGACGGCGCTTGAGAATGTGCTTGCTGCCGTATGAGCTGAACGCCGATGGATCGGACAGCAAAGCCGGACTGGAGCGGGCGCGCGAGCTGCTCGACAAATGTGGGGCTTGAGCGACCGGCTGGACCACTATCCGGTGCAGCTCTCCGGTGGAGAACAGCAGCGCGTGGCGCTGGCGCGCGCGTTTATTCTGCGGCCGCCGATTGTGCTGGCGGATGAGCCGACCGGAAATCTCGACACGACCAACGGGGCGCATGTGCTGGAGCTGCTGCTGAACCTGAATCGCATCGAAGGGACGACGCTGGTGCTGGTGACGCATGATCCGGTGCTGGCGGGCTATGCCGACCGGCGGATCGTGCTGCGCGATGGTCTTGTCATCTCGGATGAATTACCAGCAGGCAGCTCAGCCTGAGATGGTTCGCTAGCTATGGCGTCGCTCTCTTATCGCTCCGCCTGAAGATCGCCGCGCGCGAGATGCGTTCGTCGCGCGGGAAGTTCTTCTTTGTCGTGCTGTCGGTCGCGATTGGTGTTGCGGCGCTGACGGGAGTGCGGGGATTCTCGTCGTCGTTCCGGGCGGCGCTGCTCGATCGGGCGCGGTCGATCATGGCGGCCGATCTTTCGGCGCGGATGTTTCAGCAGCCGACGCCGGAGGAGCAGAAGGGGCTGGATGCGATTGAAGCCGAGTCGATCCAGATAACGCCGGTGACGGAGCTGCTCTCGATGGCGAGCTCGGCGAAGACGCTGGATCCGCTGCTGGTTTCGCTGAAGGCGGTCGATCCAGCGATGTATCCGTTCTACGGCGAGGTGGAGCTTGAGCCCGCTGGAAGCTTGAAAGACGCTCTGAAGACGACACGGTGGTGGTCGCCGACGATCTGCTTGTGCGGCTGCATCTGAAGGTCGGCGATTCGCTGAAGATCGGCAACCGTATCTTTCCGGATCGCGTCGGTTGTGGTGAATGAGCCGGACCGGCTCTCGGGAAACTTTGCTGCGGGGCCGCGGGTCTTCATCTCGCGCGAGGGGCTGGAGGCAAGCGGCCTGCTGGCGCCGGGAAGCCATGCTGGGCAGCGATATCTGTTCAAGGTGCCGAAGCCGGCCAACGGCGCGCCGATCTCCGAGAACGCCGTTGCGGATTTGAAGGACGCGGCTGGAGAAGCTGCTGCCTGAGGCACAGGTGATCGACTATCGCGAGACGAATCCTGCGCTGACGCAGGGGCTGGATCGAGCGACGAGACTGCTGTCGCTGATGAGCCTGGTGGCGCTGGTGCTGGGTGCGGTCGGCGTGGCGATGGCGATGCGCGCGCATCTGGAGCAGCGGCTCGACACGATTGCGATCATGAAGTCGCTTGGCGCGGATCGGGCGAGATCATACGCATCTATCTGATCCAGACGCTGCTGCTTGGGCTGCTCGGAGGTGTGCTCGGTGTGGCGTTCGGGGTGGCGGTGCAGATGGCGTTTCCGTATTTGCTGGCAAGCTGCTTGAATGTGCCGACGACAGTTCATGTGCAGATGCGTACGGTTCTGACTGGGCTTGGCGCAGGCGTCCTGACGACGCTGCTGTTTACGCTGCCGCCGCTGCTGGATATTCGCGCGGTGCGGCCGATGCTGATCTTGCGGCGGGCGGTGGAGGACAGCAACGATCCGTTTCGTGACGGCGCTGTTCCGCAAGATTACGAAGAACGTCTCGCAGATCGTTGCCGTCGGTGCTGATTCTTGGCGGGCTTGCGGCGATTGCGACGACGCTGTCCGATTCGGCGACGGTGGGCCAGGTTTTTTCGATTGGCCTGGTTGCAGTGCTGGCTGTGTTGCTGGCGGCGTGCGCCGCGTTGCTGGCGGGGCTGCGCTGGTTTCTCAACCGGACTCGGCTGCATCTGCCGTCGGCGGTGCGTCATGGGCTGGCGAATCTCTATCGGCCGGGAAATCCTTCGGCGGCGCTGCTGGCGGCTGTGGGCATGGGCGTGATGCAGATCATGACGGTCTATCTGGTGCAGCAGGCGGTTGTGTCGGAGCTGCACATTTCGAGTGCGCCGAATCTGCCGAATGTATTTCTGGTCGACATCACGAGCAATGAGATTGAGGGGATACGAACGTCTGCTGAAGGCGCAGCCAGCGTGACGGCGGAGCCGGAGCTGCTGCCGGTCGTCTCGTCGCGGATCATCGCGATCGATGGAGTGCCGGCGAATCAGGCGAAGCTGAAGAACTTTCCTAGCGGATGCTGCGGTCGATCTCGCTGACATCGTTTGCAGCGGCGCCTCCGGGCACGACGGTTGTGGAAGGGAAGTGGTGGACGGCGGACGAGACGCAGTCCGGTGGTCGCGATCGGAGCAGCGACAGGCAGAGCGGCTGGGCGTGCACGTTGGGTCGAAGATTACGTTTGCGGCGCAGGATGCGCAGATCGTCGCCACGGTGGTGGCGCTGACGAAGGCCGATGGGCAGCACACGTATTCGCGGGCTGAGTTTATTCTGCCGCCGGCTGCGCTTAAGGGGCTGCCGGTTGTCTGGTATGGGGGCGTGCATGCCGACCCGAAGCGTGTGGGCGAGGTGCAGCGGGCGCTTTACAAGGCTTATCCGACGGTGACGGTGATCAACGTGGCGCAGGCGCTGGAGACGGTGCGGTCGGTGGTGATTCAGATCACCTATGTGATTCAGTTTCTGGCGGCGTTCATCGTCTTTGCGGGCGTCGTCATTCTGGCGAGTGCGATTGCGGGGACGCGGTATCGGAGGGTTCGCGAGGTGGTCGTGCTGAAGACGCTGGGGGCTACGCGGGCGAGGATCGCTACGGTCTTTTCGATCGAGTTTGCGGTGCTGGGGCTGGTTGCGGGAGTGGTGGGGATTGGTTTTGCCAATCTGATCGCGCGTACGCTGCTTGGCCGGATGACGGTGCCGTATCACTTTCACTGGAGCTGGACTGTGGCGGCGCTGCTGGCGACGGCCGCGGTGACGGTTGCTACGGGATGGGCTGCGAGCTTCCGCATGCTGGGCCAGAAGCCGCTCGAGGTGCTGCGCGAGGAGTAGTCAGGCTGTAGGATGAGTACGGTTTGCAATTCCTGAATCTGGTTGAGTGAATGACGTTACATGACAAGGTGCTTGGTTCGCACCGCGAGACGATTTGGAGCGGAAGGGAGGATATTTTCAGCGCCGGCGCGGGTGAATCTGATCGGCGAACACACGGACTACACGGGTGGCCTGGTGATGCCGATGGCGATTGGCTTTCGTACTGTTGCGGCGATCAGTCCGCGGGACGATGGACGGGCTGTCTTTTATTCGGAGAACTACGGTGAGGAGGTCTGCTTCGAGATCGACCTCTCTGGAACGGAGTCCTCGCGGCCATTGGAGCGACTACGCTGCCGGCGTGTTGTGGAGCCTTCAGCAGGAGGGCGTCAGTGTTGGCGGCTTCAACATGACCTTGAAGGCGATGTGCCGCTGGGCGCGGGCTGAGTTCGTCGGCGTCGGTCGAGGTTGCGGCGGCGATGGCGATGCTGTCGCTTGCTGGGGTTGAGCTTCCGCTGAAGACGGTCGCGACGCTGTGCCGACGGGCGGAGAACGAGTATGTCGGGGCGAAGAGCGGCATCATGGACCAGTTTATGGTTGCGGGCGCGGTGGAGCATCGGGCGATGATGCTGGACTGCCGATCGCTCGAGTTTGAACTGCTGCCGCTGCCGGAAGAGATTCGCGTGGTGATTGCGAACTCGATGGTGAAGCATGCGGTCGCGACGGGAGAGTATGGCGACCGGAGCGACGAGGTCGAGGCTGGTCAGGCGGTGTTGCGGCGCGAGCCGGGAATTGAGCTGCTGCGCGATGCCACCTCGAGGACCTTGAGGCTTGCCGGGAGAAGATGTCTGCGGCGAGCTTTCTGCGGTGCAGGCACATCATCACGGAGAATGCGCGGGTGCTGGAGGCGCGCGAGGCTTTGCTGGCGGTGATATGGAGCGGTTTGGAGAGCTGATGGTGGAGGCGCATGCGAGCATGCGCGATGATTTTGCGGCGAGCTGCGCGGAGGTGGATGCGCTGGTGGAGATCGCGCTGCGGCAGCCGGGATGTTTTGGCGCGCGGATTACCGGAGGCGGCTTTGGTGGCTGCACGGTGAATGTGGTGAGTGCAGATCAGGCGGAGACGTTTGTTGAGACGGTGCGGCGCGAGTATGCAGAGGCGATGAGGATTGAGGCGGACTGCTTTATCTGCGCGCCTTCGGACGGTGCGCTGGCTTTGGCGGCGAAGGGTGGTGCTGCTTGAATCCGCTGGCGCAGCAGAATCCTCATCGACGGTTCAATCCGCTGAAGCGGGAGTGGGTCCTGGTCTCGCCGCACCGGACGCAGCGGCCGTGGCAGGGACAGGTGGAGAAGACGGCTGCAGCCGGCGGCGCTTGCAGTACGACCCGGAGTGCTATCTGTGTCCGGGCAATATGCGCGCAGGCGGGCTGCGGACGGACGAGTACACGAGCACGTATGTGTTTGAGAACGATTATGCGGCGCTGAAGCCGGATGCGCCGCGGTTTCGTCGACAACGAGGGCGGCAAGGGGCTGCTGGTTGCCGAGGGCGAGAGCGGCGTTTGCCGCGTGATCTGTTTTTCGCCGCGGCACGATCTGACGCTGGCGAAGATGGAGGTCGCGGACATTCGGAAGGTCGTGGATCTTTGGGATGCAGCAGACGCAGGAGCTGGGCGGCGCGGGCGGACATCAGCTACGTGCAGGTATTTGAGAACCGCGGGGCGATGATGGGTGCGAGCAATCCGCATCCGCATGGCCAGATCTGGGCGAGCCGGTCGGTTCCGAACGAGGCGGTGCTGGAGCAGGCGGCGCAGGCGGCTTATCTTGCCGAGCATGGTTGCTGTCTGCTGTGCGCTTATCGCGAGCTGGAGGTGAAGCTCGGCGAGCGCGTGGTGGCTTCGAATGCGCAGCTTTGTTGCGGTGGTTCCTTTCTGGGCGGTGTGGCCGTTTGAGGTGATGATTCTTCCGGTGCGGCATGTTGCGGAGCTGGCGGCGATGACGGATGCGGAGCGGGATGATCTGGCGGCGATGTTGAAGTCGGTGACTTCGACTTACGACAAGGTCTTCGATACTCCGTTTCCTTACTCGATGGGACTGCATCCGCAGCCGTATGACTGGGTAGGAGCATCCGGAGTGGCACTTTCATCTGCACTTTTATCCGCCGCTGCTGCGGTCGGCTACGGTGCGGAAGTTCATGGTGGGGTTTGAGCTGCTGGGTTCGCCGCAGCGGGACATCACGCCGGAGTCGGCTGCGGATACATTGCGAAAGGCAGCGAGTCGATAGGCCCCCTCCCCCCTCCCTATCGTTTTTGCGTAAGCTGTTGAAGTGAGATGGTTTAGGGCTGGGGTTAGAGCGTAAAGTCCGAGAAATAAAAGACTTAAGTATCAAAATATTGAAAATAAAAGAGAAACGGCCCGAATCTGAAACTTAGATTCGGGCTCTTTGTTACTGCTTTAATCTTCTATATCGAGTATAGCGAATGGGAGGAAATAGATCGGCACTTTTTTGCTGGTCTATCCTGCTGATTTAAAGGGTGTTATTAAAAAGAGGGGCTTGACAGCGGTTTTTCGGGGAAAAACGCAGTTCCGCAGGCTCAAGTGCGGGATGATGGGACGGAGTGCCGCAGGGCGAAACGAAACAACAAGAGGTGAGGATGGAAGTACGAAGGCTGGTTTGTGCTGCGTTCTTTGGGTTGGTCGGGCTTGTCTGTTTGAGCGACCTGGGTGCTGCGCAATCGATTGATCTTCCGACGAGCAAAGAGATAGCGCGTCCGGTTCCGGGTGGGCCGCAGCGGCTGAACAGCCTGCCGATGTCGATGGCGGTGTCGCCGGATGGGCGCTACGTGGTGACGGTGAATGCGGGGTATGGGACGTATGAGTCGCGGTATATGCAGTCACTGGCGGTGCTGGATACGCAGAACGGGCAAGGTAGAGGATTTTCCGGATGACTGGACGCTGATTGGAGCGAAGCAGACGTTGTACTCGGGGCTGGCGTTCAGTGGGGATGGGAAGCGCTTATACGCGAGCCTGGGGTCGGAGACAGATCCGCTGGGTGATGGCGCAAAGAAGACGGGCAGCGGCGTGATCGTGTATGGATTCGACTGCCGGAAAGATTACGCGCGAGAAGCTGCTGAAGATTCCGCTGCAGCAGCTGGCTCCGGGGCGGAAGACGCTGCTGGTTGGTGGCATGGAGGGGGACAAGGGTGTTCCGTTTCCGGCGGCGATTGCTGTGCTGAGCAAAGGCGGCGCGGAGAAGCTGCTGGTCGCGGGGAATCTGTCGGACGATGTACTGCTGATGGATGCGGCACGGGAGCGATTGAGAAGCGGTTCGATCTGGCGGAGACGATGCGGTGCCTTCGACGTATCCGGTGGCGCTGGCGGTGACGAAGGATGAGATCGCGGGCGTTTGTGGCGTTGTGGAATGCGAGCGAGGTGGTGGAGCTCGATCTGAAGAAGGCAACGGTGGGGCGGAAGGTTGCGCTGTTGAAGCCGAGTTCCCGACTGCGGCGGGGACGCATCCGTGTGCGCTGGAGATCGCACCGGATGGGAAGACGATGTATGTGGCGCTGGCGAATCGCGATGCAGTGGCGGCGGTGAATCTGGACAAGGGACAGTTTGCGGTGAAGGGATACTTCGATACGCGGCTGCCGGGGCAGAGCTACTTCGGCGCGGAGCCGGAGGCGCTGGCGGTGTCGGCGGACGGATCGCGGCTTTATGTGGGGAACGCAGGCGTCGGATGCGGTGGCGGTGATGGACACGACGAAGCTGACGGTACGAAGGCGGCGGCGCGAGGGAATGGTGGAGCCGATCGGATTTTTGCCGACGGAGTGGATGCCGATGGCGATGACGATGCTGAACGGCAAGCTGTATGTCGCGACGGCGAAGGGCAAGGGAACGGGGCCGAATAATTTTCGCCAGCGGCAGACTGCCAGAGACGGTGTCGCGGTATGGGAAGTCGACTTCGACTTACATTGGCACGCTGATCTATGGGTCGCTGGCGGTGCTGGATGTGAAGGCGATGGAGAAGGAGCTTCCGAAGTGGACGGCCGAGGTGCTGGAGTCGAACCGGATGAAGGCGGCGGAGGAGAAGATTCAGTTTGCCGACGGCAGACGGGAAGCCAGATCAAGCATGTGATCTACATCATCAAGGAGAACCGGACCTACGATCAGATCTTTGGCGACCTGAAGCAGAATGGCAAGCGCGTGGGAAATGGCGATGCGAGTCTGACGATGTATGGGAAGGACGATCACGCCGAACCAGCATAAGCTGGCGCTGCAGTTTGGGGTGCTGGATAACTTCTATGACTCGGGTGAGGTGTCGGGCGACGGGCATGTGTGGTCGACGGCGGCGATTGGCACGGATTACCTGGAGAAGACGTGGCAGCAGAACTATCGCGGGTCGCAGAGGACGTATGACTTTGAGGGCGTGGTGGCGGAAGGGTATCCGCTGCTGCAGAAGATTCCGGATGTGAATGAGCCGTGCGAGCGGATATCTGTGGGGCAACCTGGCGCGGCATGGAAAGACGCACTACCACTTTGGCGAGTACATCTCGTCGAAGTTCTGCGATGCGAAGAAGAGTGGCGAATCCGCAGGAGGGCCCGATGCTGGAGGGAGCGAGCTGCGCGAAGCCCGCGATCAAACCGGGAGAGGCGATTCCTGCGGAGTGGGGCGGCGGAGTGAACAAGTGGCCGTGGGCGATTCCGATGGCTGGCGAAGAACATTGCGACGAAGCCGGAGCTGGTGGGGCACTTTGCGCCGGAGGCGCCGGACTTCAATCTGCGGGTTCCGGACCAGATTCGCGCAGAGATCTTTCTGAGGCATTTGAAGGGCTGGGTGCAGGAGCGCGAGGCGGGCAAGGACACGATGCCGAACTTCATCATGCTGCGGCTGGGGAACGATCATACGGCGGGGACGACGCCGGGAGGGCCGACGCCGAAGTCGTCGGTGGCGGACAACGATCTGGCGATCGGGAGGGTGGTGGAGGCGGTGTCGCACTCGGCTTACTGGGACGATACGGCGTTCTTTATCCTGGAGGACGATGCGCAGAATGGCGCGGACCACGTGGATGCGCACCGGAGCCTGGCGCTGGTGGTCAGCAAGTATGCGCCGCGGACGAAGGATGGCGAGCGCGTTTGTGGACAGCCGGTTCTATTCGACGGTGAGTGTGGTCCGGACGATGGAGACGCTGCTGGGCCTGCCGCCGATGAATAACAACGATGCGTTCAGTTCGATGATTGGGCACGCTGTTTACAGGGGCGGGCGATCAGGCGCCCTTCACGGCGGACTATTCGAACCGGAGAATGGGCTGATCTACACGGCGAATGCAGAGGACGGCTCCGGGAGCGAGGGCATCGAGCTCGAAGATGGACTTCACGCATGCGGACCGGGCCGATCCGCGTGAAGCTGAACGTTATCCTATGGAAGGACGCGATGGGCGAGAAGCCTGTTCCGGCGATGCTGCTGGAGAAGAGGAAGAAGGCGAAGAAGGATGACGATGACGACTAGTGTTGCGCCGTTTCGATTGAAGCCGTGGTTCAGTGAGGGCCGTGGGGAAGAGAGAGTCTGCAGCCGTGGTATGCAGAGACGGGCACGACGGAGCTGGTGGGTGAGGCGTGGCTGACGGGGCCGCAGTGCGTGGTGGAAGAGGGTGAGCTTGGAGGGCAAGACGCTAGATGTCGCTGACGGCGTGAGCTCGGGCGGCGAGTTTCCGCTGCTGGTGAAGCTGCTGTTTCCGGATGAAAAGCTGTCGGTGCAGGTGCATCCGGATGATGCGCAGGCGCAGGCTGCGGGCGAGGCCGAGGCAAGACGGAGTGCTGGTATGTGCTGGAGGCGGAGCCGGGCGCTGCGGTGGCGCTGGGATTGAAGCCGGGCGTGGACGCAGCGATGTTGCGGCCGCGGTTGCAGACGGCACGATGGAGTCGCTGGTGGAGAAGGTGCCGGTGTCGGTGGGCGATATGATGTTCGTCGATGCGGGGACGGTGCATGCGATTGGGCCGGGCGTGGTGCTGCTGGAGACGCAGCAGACGAGCGATGTGACGTATCGGCTGTATGACTATGGGCGTCCGCGGGAGCTGCATCTTGAGCAGGGCCTGAAGGTGATGAGGCCGAAGACCGCGGCGGGGAAGGTTGCTGCCGAAGGAGATGGATGGGTTCACGCGGCTGATCGAGCAGAAGTATTTTATGGTGGACCGGTTTGATCTGGGCGAGATGCAGGAGCGTCGCTGTGGCGATGGATGGCCCGGGATGCCTGGTGGGAATCAAAGGAAATGCGTGGGTGATTACGCCGGGGGATGAGGTGGAACTGGAGCCGGGTAAAGCTGTGGTGATTCCGCAAGGCGTGGGTGAGGTAATTGTGGAGGCGGAAGAGGGAGCTACGTTTGTGCGGTGTGTGGCTCCGTCTGGCTCCGCAGCATAGTGCTGCGGAGTGGACTGGCTCAATTTGAGCTAGCGAAGGAAGACAGCGAGTTCGTTGGCGGCGTTGCGCAGGTGGGGGAGGAAGCGGGTCTGCATCTCGAGTGCGGAGATGCGGGGGGCGTTGCCGCTGAGGTTGATAGTGGCGACGGCGCGTCCGGTGGGGGCGAAGACGGGGACAGCGAGAGAGCGGAGACCGACCTCGTACTCCTGATCGCAGAGGGCGTAGCCGTTGCGGCGTACGTTGCGCAGGAGCAGGCGGAGCTTCTCGACCGAGGTGACGGTGCGGGTGGTGTGCGGGGTGAGGACGACGCGGGCGAGGTAGTGCTTCGAGCTGGTCGGCGGGGAGATAGGCGAGCAGGATGCGTCCCATGCTGGTGCAGTAGGCGGGGAGGCGGCTGCCGATGTGGAGATCGACGGCCATGACGCGGTTGACAGTGGTGCGGGCGACGTAGACGATGTCGTCGCCGTCGAGCGTGGCGACGGAGAAGGACTCGCGGAGCTGCGGCGGACATGCGCTCAAGGATGGGCTGGGCGGCGGAGGAGAGCGTGTTGGACGCGGTGTAGGTGTGGGAGAGCGTGAGCATGCGCGGGCGCAGGGAGTAGCGCGAGCCGTCCTCGGCGCCGGCGAAGCCGAGCTTGGTGAGGGTGTAGAGGCAGCGGCGGACGGCGGCGCGGGAGAGGCCGGTGCGGACGCTGAGCTGCGAGATGGTCATCTGGGGGTTCTGCTGGGTGAAGGCCTGGATGACGATGAGGCCGCGGGCGAGCGAGGTCATGAAGTTGGGGTCGCCGGTGAAGACGTCGAGGGAGGATGCGGGTGTTGGCTTCGCGGTGGCGGGCGGGAGCAGGCGCGGGAGGGGGAACGGCGGGGGCGAGCGGTTGACGCGGGGTAAGGCTCATGAGATCCCTTTCCAGTCGGCGGTCGCGAGTGATCCAAACGTGGGCGATAGCCGGACTATATTTACGATAAACGCACATCGCTCGTCTCGCAAGTTGCAAGTGGTAGCCGGACGGCACCTCGTTGCTGTCATGCGGCGAGTCATCGGCGCTGTGAGAAGATACAGCCGGAACCTCTTCCCGTGGCCTTCAGCCACCAGATCATCAGCACAAACAAAGGAGAAGCTAAGCACATGCAGACGGAAACGAAGGCATTGCCCCTTGACGACCGAGCGGCATGGAAGGCGCTTGCAGGCTCATGCGGAGCAGATTCGCGGGCGAGCACCTGCGGGAGCTGTTTGCCGAGGATCCGTCGCGGGGCGAACGGATGACGGCGGAGGCAGAGGGGCTTTTTCTCGATTACTCGAAGAACCGCGTGACGGACGAGACGCTGAAGCTGCTGGTGCAGCTGGCGGAGGAGTCGGTCTGAGGGCGCGGATCGAGGCGATGTTTACCGGCGAGAAGATCAACATCACGGAGAACCGCGCGGTGCTGCATGTCGCGCTGCGGGCGCCGAAGGGCGAGAAGATCTTGGTGGATGGCGAGGATGTTGTGCCGGGGGTGCATGAGGTGCTGGACAAGATGGCGGCGTTTGCGGATCGCATTCGTTCGGGCGAGTGGAAGGGGCATACGGGCAAGCGCATCAGGAATGTGGTGAACATCGGGATCGGCGGCTCGGACCTGGGGCCGGTGATGGCGTATGAGGCGCTGAAGCACTACTAGCCAGCGCGATCTGACGTTCCGGTTTGTGTCGAACGTGGACGGGACGGACTTTGCCGAGGCGGTGCAGGATCTGGATGCGGAAGAGACGCTGTTTCTGGTCGCGTCGAAGACCTTCACGACGCTGGAGACGATGACGAATGCGCATACGGCGCGCGACTGGTCGCTGGCGACGCTGAGGCGATGAGAAGGCGGTGGCGAAGCACTTTGTGGCGATCTCGACGAACGCGAAGGAGGTTGCGAAGTTCGGCATCGATACGGCGAACATGTTCGGCTTCTGGGACTGGGTCGGCGGGCGCTACTCGATGGACTCGGCGATCGGGCTTTCGACGATGATCGCGATCGGGCCGGAGAACTTTCGCGAGATGCTGGAGGGATTCCATGCGATGGATGAGCACTTCCGCACGACTCCGTTTGAGAAGAATCTGCCGGCGCTGATGGGGCTGCTGACGGCTCTGGTACACGGAGTTCTTCGACGCGCAGACGCTGGCGGTGCTGCCGTATGAGCAGTATCTGAAGCGCTTTCCGGCGTATCTGCAGCAGTTGACGATGGAGTCGAACGGCAAGCACGTGACGCTGGATGGCACGCATGTGAACTACCAGACGGGCCCGATCTACTGGGGCGAGCCGGGGACGAATGGGCAGCACTCGTTCTATCAGCTGATTCACCAGGGGACGCGGCTGATTCCGTGCGACTTTATCGGGTTCTACAAGACGCTGAATCCGCTGGGGCGGCATCACGACATGCTGATGGCGAATGTGTTCGCGCAGGCGGAGGCGCTGGCGTTCGGCAAGACGGCGGAGCAGGTGAAGGCGGAGGGCACGCCGGACTGGCTGGTTCCGCATCGGGTGTTTGAGGGCAACCGTCCTTCGAATGTGATTCTTGCGGAGGAGCTGACGCCGAGGATGCTGGGCAAGCTGGTCGCGCTGTATGAGCACGCGGTGTTTACGCAGGGCGTGATCTGGAACATCGACTCGTTCGATCAGTGGGGCGTGGAGCTGGGCAAGGTGCTGGCGACGAAGATCCTGGGCGAGCTGGAGAGCAAGGACGAGCCTAAGCTGGAGCATGACAGCTCGACTACGAATTTGATTGAGCGGTATCGGAAGAACAAGTAAGCATCTACGCCGGGGAACCGCTTGATGCAGTGGTTCCCCGGTAGATGCACTTCGCAAATCTCAATCGCTAGCCGTTTGGCAGGCGCGAGAGCATGATCTCGCGAATTTTCTCGGGAGATATTCCATTGCGCTGCTCGATTGCAAGGGGATGATCCGACTCTTCCAGATGGAAGAGTGGACGCATGCCTGGCTTCTGGATGTGGGCGTACATCTTTAGGCTGAGCGTGTCGGGATAATCAGCGATTTGGGTGCTGAGCCAGGAGAACATGTCAGGTAAGTCGACGCGGCGCTCGTCGTCGTCCATCTCCGCGAGGCGCTGAAAGTTCTCGCGACTGAGCGATCCCCAAACGCCCCAGTTGAAGGTTTGATCAGTGCCAAGGATGGGCAGTTTGATAAGGCCGCGAACAAAAAAATCACGATCTTCGACGGAGCAGAAGTCTTCATTCAGGTGGGATGTTTCGTTTTCGTCGTTCCAGTAGTAAGGCTCGCCGTAGCCGAAGTCGAGACAGGGGCCGGTGTGCCATTCGTCGCAGCTGCCGCACTTCCACCGAAGAGTACCGAGATCATCGAGGGTGACCGCTGGGCGGGTATTGCGGACGCGTGTCTGTTCATAGCAGGAGGAACAGATTAGCTGTATTTTGACCAATGACTGTGCTTCGTCGGTCCAACCGTCGTGTGCGGAACGGATTAATTCACAGTTCTCGCACCATGCGTCTGGATAAGGCGAATCGCTCACTTCGCTGCAGTTGAATCCGAGGGCGACGGAGTTTGCCGAAAGATGAGTGCAGACGAACGCCTGATGACGTTCGCCGTGCATGTCACATTGAATTTTGTCGCTCAATTCGGAATTCCTCGGCTTTTAGCGAAGCTGGATCATGACCGCGGTGTGGGCTGGGATAGTGATGGTCAGGCCGGTAAGTTTGACGGCGGGATTGGTGGGCGCCAGGTGGGTCTCGGGCTGGTCGAGTGCAGGCCCGGAGAGGACTTCGATGAGGGTGGCTGCGGGGATGGTGAGGGTGAGGTCCTGGGTGGCGTCTTTGTTGAGGATGGCGACGAGGACCTTGTTGTCGGCGCGGCGTGCGGCGTAGGCGACGGCGTTGACGGTGCCGGGGTTGAAGTCAATGGGAAGCAGCGTGGTCCCAGCGAAGCGGGATGCGAACTTCATGCCGTAGCCTACCGGTTCGAGGACGTACTTCGAGTTGAGCTTGCCGTCGACCCCGGAGCCGGCGAGTGTGCCCTCGTTGGCGATGGGAGTGTAGAAGGGTTTGGGGTGTGGGGCATTGGGGTCCTTCATGAGCTGCTCGCCGCGCAGCGAGCCGCCGACCGATACGGCCTGGGCGTGGCCGCTGCCACCGTGGAGGTTTACTCCTGCGTAGCCGAGTGACATCAGCTCGAAGAGGTAGCCTGCTCCCCACAGTGCGCTGGCATAGACGTCGCTGAGACCGGGCTTGCCGCCCTGATAGACGGTGTTGCCTTCGGTCATGCGGTAAGGAAGGTGCATCTTGTCGGCGGCCTCGCGGGTGAGTGCGGCTTTGCTGGCGACTGCAGGTGCAGGCTTCATCAGGCGCTCGATGTTGGCGTTAGCGCTTGCTGGCGGGCCGCCCCAGTAGTAGTGGTGGGAGAGCATGGTGACGTTAGGCTTTTCAGGGAGCGAGGGCCAGCGGTCCGCGATCTTGGGGAGCCAGGAGACGTCGGAGGCGACGTCGGGCATGCCGAACTTGGCGCCGGGGACGGCCTTCTGGACGGCGAGTGCGAGCGGCACCCACTCCTTGAGGTACTGGTCGACGCCCCAGGTCTTGGGATCGCGGAGGTGGCGGTTGAACATGTCGACTTCGTTGCCGAGCTGGAAGTAGAGAAGGCGCGAGCCCAGGGTCTTAGCAACGAACTGTGCTTCTGCGACGTCGGCGGCTTCGACGGCGAAGCCGAGGTTGAGGCCATAGATGCAGGTCCAGCCGGTGGCTTTCAAAAAGCCATCGAGGTTGCGGATGGCCTCGGGCGTGATGGCGAAGATGGTAGTTGGCGGAGGTTCGCCGTTATCGACTTTGCCGGAGGTACGTGAGGGCGGCTGGTCGGAGGGTGATGCCTTCCACCAGCCGAACTCGCTGGTATTGCCGCCGAGACGAAGAACACCGCGCGGAGATAGGTGGCGGAACTCGGCGATGAGGCCTTTGTTGGCGGGGGAGAAGAAGGTGGGATCTTCGAGCTGCATGGCCTCGTAGGAGAGGCCGATGAAGTCGGCGGGAATCTTGGCGATGGGGGCGCCGGTGCCGAGATTGAGCGTTGCCGGAGACTGTGCGAGGAGTGAGTGAGGAAGGATGCTGGTTGCTGCGAGTGCGAGGGAGCCGTTGCGCAGAAAGATGCGGCGCGAGTTCGAGTAGGTCATCGATTTCGACTATAGCAGCGGCGTTGCGCGCTATGCGATGTGATCGAGTGCGGCGAGGACATCTGCGGGCTCAGGGCGGACACGGAAGTCTGCATGCGCTTCAGCGAAGGTGATGATGTTTTGCCGGTCGACGACGAAGACGCCGGGGAGCGGAAGGCGCCAGCTGGCCTCGGTGGCGTTGTGGTAGTTGAGACCGGCGTTGTTGAAAGGGATGTTGACGAGGATGGACTGGAAGTAGCGGCGCTGTTCGGGAGTGATGGTGTAGGCGAGGCCAAACTGCTCGGCTACGGCGCAACCGGGGTCGGAGAGCAGAGGGAAGTGAAGACCGTGCTGGTCGAGCATGAAGACGTTCTGGCGAAGAGCTTGTGGGGAGATGGCGACGAAGAGCGCGCCACGGCTCCGGATCTCGGAGTGGAGGTTGCGCCAGACTTCGAGTTCGGTGACGCAGTAAGGGTCCCAGCGGCCACGGAAGAATTTGATGACGAGCGGGCCGAGGGCGAGGAGATCGGCGGAGTTGACGGGCTTGCCGGTGCGGGCGTCGGGCAGTGTGAAGGAGGGTGCCTGCGAGCCGGTCTTGAGGACGCGGTCTTCGATGCCGGTGGCGAAGAGCTCGGCTACGGTCTTCTCGGAGAAGGCGAGACGCTCGGGTTGCACGAGGGCGCGCGTGTTCTGGGTGATGCGGTCGAGCTGATCCTGGAGGGACGTCTTGAGCGAGGAGGCCACGAGTTAATTATCGCAGCCTCCTACGTTTGGAGCGGCTCAGTGGCAGGGGACGGACTTGAGCATGGGATTGGGACGGCTGGAGGCGGTTGTTTTATGCGGTGCTGCCGTCGATGCGTGAGCAGCGGGGAGTGATTTGAGTAGCGAGGTCAGGCGTTCGAAGGCCTGATCGCGTGCGGTTTTGTTAGCGGCGTTCGTATTGGCGGGGTCTTCGCCGGCGCGCATGAAGCCGTGACCAGCTCCTTCGTAGGTGACGGGATCGTACTTCTTGCCCGCGGCCTTCATGGCCTCGGTGGTAGCGGGAATCGTGGCGTCGATGCGAGCGTCGTTGCCACCGTAGAAGCCGTAGACGGGTGCGGTGATGGTGGAGAAATCGGCAGGCGGAGGTCCGTAGAAGACCATGGCTGCGGAGAGGTCTTTGCGATGGGTGGCGAAGGCGAAGGACTTCCCGCCTCCCCAGCAGAAACCTGCGGTGACGAAGGTGCCGTTGGAGGAGGGAATCTTCTTTGCGTAGTCGGCGGCGGCGTCGAGGTCGGCGAGGACCTGGTCGGGATTGAGGCCGGAGACGGCTTTGGTGGTGGTGTCCATACTGGTGAAGGAGTCGGAGTTGCCGCCGTTGGGGCCAGCGCCTGAGAGGAGGTCGGGCGCGACGACGATGTAGCCTGCGGCGGCGAGTTCGTCGGCCATCTCCTTGGCCCAGTCGGAGAGGCCGAAGATCTCATGGATAAGGATGACGACGGGAACTTTCTTGCTCACTTCGGGGTAGACGACGAAGGCCTGCAGGCTGCGGTCGCCGTGCTTGAGAGTGACGTACTCGCGGTGGCGCGGCGAGGCGTCGAGCCTGGTCTTTGCCCATTCCTGGGCGTTGGCGGCGAGAGGGCTTAAGAGGATGAGAGCGAGGAGAGAGAGCGTGTGGCGGCGCATGGGCGAGAGTGTAGTCGCTGTGCAACGGCGCGGGCAAGATGTTGCTTAGACTGAAAGCATGAAATTTCATCTGCGAGTGGCGACGGCGGACGACGCAGCAGCGATACGCGAGTTGGTCGATGCTTCGGTGCGCGGGCTGCAGGCTGGAGACTATTCAGCCGCGGAGATTGATGCTTCGCTTAGGACGGTGTTCACGATCGACAGCCGATTGATTGCGGATGGCACATATTTTGTCGCAGTGACGGAGGATGGCTCGTTGGCCGGGTGCGGTGGGTGGAGTAAGAGGAAGACTCTGTATGGGGGCGATCACCAGGTAGAGCGGGTTGAGCCTGAGCTGCTGGATCCGACGATGGATGCGGCGAAGGTGCGGGCGATCTTTGTGCATCCCCGGTTCGCGCGTATGGGTCTTGGGACCTTGATTCTGAGGGCTGCGGAAGAGGCTGCGATCGAGGCCGGGTTTCGGCGCTTTGAGATGGGTAGTACGTTGACTGGCGTCGCGCTGTATGCGCTGAAAGGGTACCGGGAGGTGGATCGCGTGATGGTTCCGGTGGGTGATGGAGAAGAGATTGAGGTAGTGCGCATGGTGAAGGACGTCTCGTTGTAGGCTGGTAGCGCGACGGAGGATCGAGAATGACGCAGATGGAGATCGCGAAGGGCAGCGAGGAACTGTACCTGCTGACGGGGATGTCGAACCGGCATGGGCTGGTGGCGGGCGCGACGGGGACGGGCAAGACTGTGACCCTTCAGGTAATGGCCGAGGCACTGAGCAACAACGGGGTGCCGGTGTTTGCGGCAGATGTGAAGGGCGATCTTTCGGGGATCAGCCAGCCGGGGAAGAGTTCGCCGAAGTTCGATGAGCGGGTGAAGAAGCTGGGGCTGGGTGACTGGACGTTCACGGGCGCGCCGGTTGTCTTCTGGGATGTCTTCGGCAAGGAGGGGCATCCAGTGCGCGCCACGGTGAGCGAGATGGGGCCGCTGCTGATGAGCCGCATCCTGAACCTGAACGATACGCAGACAGGCGTGCTGACGCTGGTCTTCAAGATCGCCGATGATAGCGGATTGCTGCTGCTGGATATGAAGGACCTGCAGGCGATGCTGCAGCAGGTGGCGGGCCGCGCGAAGGAGTTTCAGACGCAGTACGGAAACATCTCGGCGGCGAGCATTGGCGCGATTCAGCGTGGGCTTGTGGCGCTTGGAGAGCAGGGAGGCGATCAGTTCTTCGGTGAGCCGGCGCTGAATATCGAGGACCTGTTGCAGACAGATGCGAGCGGCAAGGGCGTGGTGAATATTCTTGCGGCGGACAAGTTGCTGCAGTCGCCGCAGCTGTATGCGACGTTTCTGCTGTGGCTGATGAGTGAGTTGTTCGAGAAGCTGCCCGAAGTGGGCGATCCGGAGAAGCCGAAGCTGGTGTTCTTCTTCGACGAGGCGCACCTGCTGTTCAACGATCTGCCGCCGGTGCTGCAATCGAAGATTGAACAGGTGGTGCGGTTGATCCGGTCGAAGGGAGTGGGGGTTTTCTTTGTGACGCAGAATCCGATCGATGTTCCGGATACGGTGCTGGGGCAGCTTGGAAATCGTGTGCAGCATGCTCTGCGGGCGTTTTCGCCGAAGGATCAGAAGGCGGTGAAGGCGGCGGCGCAGACGTTTCGCGCGAATCCCAAGCTGGATGTGGAGTCGACGATTACGGAGATGGGGGTGGGGGAGGCACTGGTGTCGTTCCTGGATGAGAAGGGGATACCGGGGATGGTGGAGCGGGCGATGGTGTGCCCGCCGCACAGCCAGATTGGGCCGATTACGCCGGAGCAGAGGGCGGCGATCATCAAGGGATCGGTGGTCGCGGGTGTGTATGAGACGGTCGTGGATCGTGAGTCGGCTTATGAGAAGTTGAAGAGCAAGGTCGCGGTTTCGACTACACCGGCTGCACCGGGCGCGAGCGGCGTCGGTTCACCTACGGTTCCGCATGGTTCGGAGTCGGGCTGGCTGGAGTCAGCGACCACAGCGCTTGGCGGCGTGCTTGGCAGTGGAGGGTCACGGCGCGGCGATACGGTTGTGCAGGCGATGGTGAAGAGCGCGGCTCGAACGATGGGCAGCACGGTGGGGAGACAGATTATTCGCGGAGTGTTGGGGTCGTTGATGGGCGGGTCGTCGTCGCGGCGGTAGAGGTTGCATGCGGAACTTGTAAGACTGGAGTATTGCCTTGGTGCGTGAGGAAGCACTTGACGTTCTGGCACTTGGTCCCGGCGCGACCGCCGCAGAGATCAAAGAAGCTTATCGCGATCTGGTGAAGGTGTGGCATCCCGATCGTTTTGGAACCGATTCCCGCTTACGCCAGAAGGCCGAAGAGAAACTGCAGCAGATTAATGCGGCCTATCACGTACTGCAGTCACAGTCGGGTTCGAAGCGCAGCGAACGATATAGTGCGGGCTCGGTGAAAGCGGCTTATTCAAAGCAAAAGGTTACTCCCCATCGTCGATACGCATGGCCATCTGTCATGTCGCGATTCGACCGCAATGCGGTGCTTTGGATTTGCGGCCTGGGATTCGTGATTTTCTTAGCGACAGTATTGATCGCGCTACAGCGCAGAGCGCCACAGACGACAGGAACGCCGGAGACGCGTACGCAGGTGCCGGATGATGCCAGGCACGAGGTGGAGGCATCGCCGGCACAGCCGAGCGCTACAACCAAAGCTGCGACGCGAATGAATCATGCGGCGTCACCGGGATTTCGAGTGCGCGAGTTGTCCGATGCGGAAGCGGCGCAGCTAGAGGCCACCTGCCCGAAGACGATGCGGGATTCAGCGGCCTACCAAGCGTGTGTTGCAGCGCAGTTGGGAGCGTCACAGCCGGATCTTTCGACTCTGAGCGCCGAAGACAGAGCCGGCATAGAGTCGGGATGCAGGAAGACGAAGATTCAAAGTGGTTCGGCGGCCTACAATCGATGCCTGACGAGAATGGTTAAGCTCCTTGAGGAGTCTTCCAGACCGTGACGCGATGGTGGAGATGAAACGCAGTCTCCTTGTAAGCAGACTGCGCTCGGTGTTGAAGTTGGCTAAATTACTTTGAGAAGAAGCAGAATCAAAACGATGGTGAGGATCAGGCTGAGTCCTCCACCTCCGTAATAGCCAAGACCGGGACCCATGCGATAGCCGCCAAATCCGAAGAGCAGAATGAGGATGATGATCAGGAGGATCATGTTTTTGTCGTTCTCCTTGGACGCGTTTTGCGCGATGGGAGATACGATGCCGAATTTTCATCCAACGTTCATGAAGGAAGGACTATTTCTTTTGTTCAACGTTGCTGGCTTGAGTTCCGTTGAAGAGCTGAAACTCTCGGATGGCGGCTGAACCTGTGGTGGAGAGCAGGTTGAGACGTACACGCTGCGTGGTTACAGGCGCGAAGATGTCGATCTTCTTGTGGCCGATGGCTTGTGCGTGCGCGAGTGGTCTTCCATGCGCCGTTCTGGAAGGCTTCGATGCTGTAGTCTTCGACGCGCTGGCCTTCGTTGAGCCACTCCATGGTGACCGTGCGGTCGAAGGTGATGGGTTTTTCGAAGCGCAACTCGAGCGTGGCATGGCGCTCGGGTGCGGACCAGAAGGTCGCGGGGTTGTTGTCGATTGCGGCTTCCGCAGGGTTGTTGGTGGCGTGTGTGGCCTGGCGGGTGAGGTTGTGTTCGGGGCCGTAGAGGCGCTGGACGGTGTCGCCGAACTCGCGCAGGCGCGCGGCGTCGGATGCAGGGAGGCGGCCGGTGTCGTCGGGAGCGATGCCGAGCATGAGCTGGGCTCCGTGGCCAACGGTCTTGTTGTAGATGTTCATCAGTTCGTCGACGGAGAGAAGCGAGGCTTCGTCGTTCGGGTGCCAGAACCAGTGGCGTTTGCGGAGCGGAGTGTCGGCTTCGACGGGGCGCCAGCGGAGGTAGCCGGTGCGATCGATGACGTTCCAGTTCTCGTAAGGGACGGTGCCGTCTTCGGAGCCGACCCAGCGGATGTCTGCGTTCTTGTAGAGTGCGACGTCAGCGAAGACAAGGGTGTTGGGCTGGTAGGTGCGCAGCTCCTGGACGATCTTGTCGAAGTCGTAGGTGCGTCCGGCGGAGCCGGCGCCGTCGAGCCAGAACTCGGTGAGGGGGCCGTAGCTGCGAGCGAGTTCGCCGAGTTGGGCGAGATAGTACTTGTCGTAGGCGACGGGGTCAGGGTAGCGGGAGTCGTGGCGGTCCCAGGGGGAGAGGTAGACGCCGAAGCCTAAACCGGCTTGGTGCGCGGAGTCGGATGCGAGGCGGACGAGGTCACCTTTGCCGTTTAGCCACGGGCTTGATTTGACCGAGTAGTCGGTGTGGGCGCTGGGGAAGAGGGCGAAGCCGTCGTGGTGCTTGGCGACGAGGACGGCGTATTTTGCTCCGCCGGATTTTGCGGCCTGCATCCACTGGTCGGTGTCGACGTGTGTGGGGTTGAAGGTGGAGGCGGGAGCGGTGCCGTCACCCCACTCGCGGTTGAGGAAGGTGTTGGTGGAGAAGTGAATGATGACGCCAATCTCGAGGTCCTGCCACGCGAGTTGAGCGGGCGAGGGCTTGATGTCGGAGAAGTTTTGAGCTGTGGCGACGGCGGCAAAAATAAATCCGACGAGAGCGAGTTTTGCAGTCAGCCGCGAGCGTGATTTCCTCGCGGCGTGTGCTGCTGGTGTGACTGCATCCATGGACCCCTACCCCTCCTGCTTCATTGCGTAAATGCTCAAAATAGATAGCTTAGCCTGGTACTTCGGTCTGTGCGTAGACACAATAAAAGCCCGGCGGATAGCCGGGCCTCTTCTCTAACTCTCTAGGTTTAGTTTAACAGCCGTGTCAAGAAAAACTATCGGGATTTTGTGGAAATCGGACGACGATTGCGGGTCAACGCGCGGCGGCTTCCAAGGGCAGGAAGACCGAGAAGACCGTTGCACTGGAGGAGCGATCCTCTCGGCTTCGCACTGAGATGCGGCCTGCGTGGCGGTTAACGATCTCGCGGCTGACCCAGAGGCCGAGGCCGGTTCCGTTGAAGCCCTTGGTGGTGAAGAAGGGCTCGAAGAGCCTGGCGACGGTGCGGGGCGACATTCCTGAGCCGGAGTCTGCGACCGTGATTCTGACTCCTTTGCGATCGGTGGTCCAGTCTGTGACGTCTTGGCTGCGAATACTGAGAGTGCCGCTCGAGGCCATCGCGTCGATGGCGTTGCCGACGAGGTTGCTGAGGACCTGGCGAATCTCATTTTCGAAGCAGAGTATTCGCGAGTTGGCGCGAAAGCAGCGACGAACCTCGATGTTGGAGTGGGTGAGCCGGCCCTGGTAGATCGCCATGACGCCCTCGAATAGTTCCTGAACGGTGACGCTGGTTGGGTTACTGGACTGGCGGTGGAAGCGGAGAGTCTGGTTGGCGATGAGAGACACGCGGCGAAGCTCGATGTCAGCCTGATCGAGGTAGACATTAGCCTCGTCCTGCGGCGAGTGCCGGGCAAGATAAAGCAGATTTGTGATGGCCTCAAGGGGATTGTTGATCTCGTGTGCGATGGAGGCAGCGAGGCGACCTACGGCGGTGAGTTTTTCGGTACGGATCAGGGTCTCTTCCGTGAGACGCCGTTCGTGGATGTCGACGTTGATGCCGATCATGCGAAGCGGATTGCCTTCGGGGGAGTAGAGAAAGTGCGCTTGTCCGTGGATCCAACGGCAGGAGCCATCGTCACGGATGGCGCGGAAGTCGTAGCCATAGTCGCGTTCTTTGCGTTGGAGAATCACCTCGATCTCGGCCATGATTCGTCTCGAGTCATCGGGGTGAACTCGCTCGATCCAGTTCCTGATGGACCCCTCAAAAGTACCGACAGGGACGCCGTAGAGTTTTTCGAGTTCGGGCGACCAGTAGACCTGGTCCTGCGGGATAAACCAGTCGAAGATTCCGCTCTTGCCGGCCTCCTGGGCGAGACGGAGGCGGTCCTGGCTCTCCTGGAGATCGCGCAGGACGCGGATGCGCTCGATGGATTCCCAGCACCGATTTGCGACGGCCCGGACGAGGTCGACCTCTTCGGCGTGCCATTTGCGCGGCGTAATGCAGTGCACAGCCATGCCGGCGGAGAAGCTGCCGTCTTTTTGAACAGGAACGCAGATAACAGAGCGAATTTGCGTCGCGCGAAAGCTTTCGAGAACCATGGGCGCATCACCAATGATCTGTGGGTCGCTCTCGGAGTCCTCGACGATGAACGGCTCGTCGGCGCGCATCTTGTGGAGGCAGGCCAATGAGAACTGGGTGAAGGTGTATCGGCCCACAATGGAACGGACGCCGTCTACATAATTGCCGGTGAGATTGAATGTGTCCTGATCGGATTCGACGTCGGCGTAGGCACAGCGATTGACACGGAGATAGCGGCCGAGGATGGTGGCCGCGCCGAGGACCACGTCTTCAGGATCGGTGAGCGTGCGTGTCGTCTTATCGATTCGAGCGAGCAGATCTTCGCGCTCGGAGAGCAGGGCAATCCGTGACCGCAGAGATTCCAGTTCGTCAGTCACCGCAGGTTTGGATTGCACGAAACCTCACATCATATTCGGCACAGAACTTCTTCTGTACTGCCGCGTTAGATGCGAGAACGATAATCAGCGGTTTGGCGGTCGAAGGGCTGTCGATGGAGATCGGACCCGAGTTAGATGCGGAGCCTTAGGCTACGTTGTATATGGAACGCCACTCATCGCCACGTAGAACTGTTCGTCGCGGCGATGAGCGACCCCAAACTACCACTGCAGGAGAGCCAACTCTGTGCAGAACGCAGGGCCCGTTGAACCCATCATGCTGTAGCAGCCGGGGCTTCCGGGACGGTTGTAGAGATACTCCTGCAGCACAGTAAGCACTGAGACAGACGAGAGGTTTCCGCGCTGGCGCAGGCTGTTCCATGAAACCGACAGTGCGTGAGGAGGAAGACAGAGGCTGCTTTCCATGGCCTGCAGTATCTTTGGCCCGCCGCTGTGAAAGATGAAGGAGCAGATATTCGAGAGGCTCAGATCGTTGTCGCTGAGGAATTCGTCCACTGTGTCGCGAAGCGTTATCCGAACGGTTTCAGGAACGTCGGGATGCAGGATGATGTTGAAACCATTGTTTTGAATGTCCCACCCGGTGAGGTGCTCGGTGTCGGGATACATGATCGAGCGGGTGGCGAGTACACGAGGACAGGGTCTTTCGAGACTTGCTTCGCGCTGGCCGTGAGGTGTGTCTTCGCCGGCGATAACGACTGCGCCTGCTCCATCACCGAAGAGTCCGCTGGCGATGATGTGGGCCATGGAATGGTCGTTCTCCTGCCAGTTGAGAGAGCAGAGTTCGACGGAGAGCAAGAGAGCGTACTGGTCTGGATAGGCGCGGACGTAGTCGATGGCGCGGGCGATTCCGGCAACTCCGGCGGCGCAGCCGAGGCCGAAGATGGGCGTGCGCTTGATGTCGCGCGGGAAGCCCATGCGATTGACGAGGCGTGCGTCGATGCTGGGGCAGGCGATGCCGGTATGCGAGTTGAAGAAGATAGCGGAGATGTCGGATGGCTCGAGGCCGGCATTTCTGAGCGCGATGCAGATGGATTGTTCCCCGAGCTCGACTGCATGTTTGATCCAGAGATCGTTGTTAGGACCAAGGCCGGACAGGGAGCCGAGTTCTTCAAGAGGGAAGCTGATGTTACGGTACTCAACGCCGCAGTTGGAGTGAAGGCGATCCATGACGCCTGGGAGTGAGGGTCTGTTCTGAACGCGCTGTTTGAGTGCTTCGGTGATGACAGACTGTGGATAGCGATAAGGTGGAAATGCCGTTGCTACGGACGCAATTCGCATAAATTAAAAAACCTTTGCGTGGGGAGGATTTCGTGTCTTGCTGATGAACGAATCACCAGCGGCCTCTGATTGGCAGAAGTGAGGCAAACCCAGAGAAGGGCAGGTAAATAGAGGACGCCTAGGAGGTGTACTTGGGGGAGGTCTGGGCGTTAAGGCCAGTATAGGTGCTAAACAATCCCGTGTAAATAAAAGAGATTATCGAGTAGATGTGAGACTGAATCAGGATTCAGTCGCGCGGCAGCGGCTTGCCGATCTCCCAGTGATGGCCGAATGGGTCGCGGACACGGCCGATGCGCCAGCCGTAGGCTTCCTTCATATTGAGGACGACGGCGGCACCGCCATCGACGGCGCGCTGGAATGCGGCGTCGGGATCGTCGGTGGTGAGGACGATGCGAACGGTCCCTCCCTTGAGGGTTTCAGGGCTGAAGTTCTCGAAGTCGGGAGCTTCGTCTGCAACCCAGAAGGGGGCTCCGTTGACGGAGAGGTTGCACACGACGGAGCCGTCTTCTCCGTCGTGGCGAAAGATCTCTTCGGCTCCGAAGGCTGCTTTGTAGAAGTCGACGGCCTTTGCTCCGTTGCGGACGGAGAGGAACGGCACGATTGTGGTGGGTGCGGGATCGTTGGCCATTATTGGTCAGCTCCAATGTGCTTAGAGCATATTGAGAAGGCCCGGGTTGGGTGAGCACCACTCATGCGCGTCGGCTCATGAGTGGCGCACTGGTAGTTGAGCGCTACTTCCACTCCCACATGGTTGAGACGGTGTTGCCGGCGGGGTCGACCTCGTACTCGAAGGCGGCACATGTGTTGTTGAGGGCGGCGAGCTTTGGGTCTTTGGATGTGTTGTGGAGGAAGAGCATGCCTCGGTAGCTGACGGAGCCTCCGGGGCCAAACTTGCCGAGGCCGTGCCCGGTCCACGTGAGAGCTTCGCCGTCGTCGGTGAGACTCATACCCTGTCCCGTGCCGAGGATGCCACCGTCGGGGCGAACGATGGAGGTGTACGTCCCCATGCCGGTGACGTGAATGCCGAGAATCTCGCCGGAGTCTTCGAAGGAGACCTCTGCGGTTGGCGGGTTGACGGAGAGAACACGGCGCACGAGCCGTTTTCCTTTGAAGATGCCTATCTGGTTTCCGAGCATGTTTGTATCTCTTTCTTTCATGAGATTTGAACTGTGATTCCCGGGGAGGGCGCAATTGTAGACCTCAGGACGAGGTAAAGGGATTAATTGCTGTCGGGCAGTTGGGTAGGTCGCCAGGATGAAGATTGGGCGGGGTTAGCTGTCAGGGGTCCGCTGGGCCTGCTGGTAGGCGATGCCGGCTTTGAAGTTCTCGGCGATACGCTGCGATTTTGCTATGACGATGGCGGCGTGTTGGGGAGTGAGAACTTCATTGGCGGTCTCGGCGAAGAGGCTGAGCCAGCGTGAGAAGTGGTCGGGGTCAAGCGGAAGCTGCAGGTGGGTCATCATGGGGTCGCCTTTATAGCGGCCGGTGGTGAGCAGGACGGTGGACCAGAAGTCCTTGAGTGTGGTGAGGTGATGGGGCCAGTCGCCAACGATGGCGTTGAAGATGGGGCCGATGTCGGGATCGAGGCGAACCTTGCCGTAGAAGGTCTCGACAAGGTTGCTGATCTCGGCTTCGGTTATTTTGTCGGCCACGAATTTAGTTTAGCGTCGCGGCCGGTGCTTGCGCGGACCTCGAGTCGAGCCTGTCAATTGCGGACGCGTGGCGTGGTTCCCCATGAGGCTACGAAGGTGATGGCGCTGGTCCAGTGGCGGGGATTGGTGTAGAGGCGATTGAAGCTGGAGAGCATGGGGGGAGTCATTGCACCGGACTCCAGGAGACGAGGGCGGAGTTCTTTGATGGTTTCGGTCCAGTAGTCGGCCCACGGAGAACTTCCAGGATAGAGAGCGGTGTTGCCTTCGGCGCCGACATCGTCGAGTCCGGCGGTTGCGAGGAGGCCAGGCATAGTGCGGCCGATGAAGTAGTTGACTCCGACGGAACTCGACCACTGGAGCCATGCCTGCCAGAAGAGACGGAGCGGCTCAGGTGTGGCGGCGGTGGCGGGGAGGAAGTCAGGCTCGATGGAGAGGAGAACGCCTCCGGGTTTGAGCGCCTGGACCATGTGCTGAATGGCCTTCTTCGGGGAGGCGATGTGATGCAGGATGGCGCGGGCGGTTACGAGGTCGTATTTGCCGGGTTCTGGTTTGTCTTTAAGGATGTCGAGCTGGCGGACTTCGAGATTGGGCGCGTGCAGGTTGTCAATGTAGCGGAGGTCGATGTCGGTGGCGACGACGTGGCCTTTTGGGCCGACTTTGGTTGCCATCCACTTTGAGATGGAGCCGTTGCCGCAGCCGACTTCAAGGCATCGCCAACCGGGACGGAGGCCGAGCCTTTCGAGGAGGGCGCGGTGCAGGGGATCGAGGAGTTGTGACATGAGTGCGAGTCGTTGGCGCTCGCCTGTGAGGGTGTGGGGCAGGATGTAGGCGTCTTTTGCGGGTTTTGGGGGCAAAGATGATCTCCTCGGTGCCTCGGAGGAGTTTAGCTGACGTGTGATATTCTGTGCCGCATCCAGCGGGCCAAATGGAAATTCCTCATCACTAAGGGATCAGCCCATGAAGCGTAAAAGCAAGCTCTCGATTGCGAGAGCTGTGGCAGTGCTCTCTGTTCTCGGCGTCGCGGCCGGTTTCGCGCAGGAGAAGTATTCGCTGAAGTCGCCGGGCGGAATTGCGTTCTCAGACTTCAGGGGATATGAGGACTGGGCGGTTGTCTCTTCTGCTCGAACCGACGAAGTGCTCAAGGTGATCGTCGCCAATCCGATCATGATCAAGGCGTTCAAGGCGGGTTTTCCGGGGAACGGCAAGCCTTTTCCGGATGGATCGAAGATCGCGAAGCTTCAGTGGAAGCCGAAGAAGAGCACAGACGCTCCCTTCGTTGTGGATGTGCCGGACATCTTTAGCCAGGCTTTCGTGATGGAAAAGGACAGCAAGAGGTTTTCGAAGGATGACGGCGGATGGGGATACGCGGTGTTTAACTACACAGCCGCAACGGATAAGTTCTCGCCGGATTCCAGTCCCGTAAACTGCGGGACCAAGTGCCATGTGGCTGTGAAGGCGAAGGACTACATCTTTCACCCGTACCAGAAACGTTGAACCGCAGTCGCGCAGGACTCGATACCTTTGACCCCGAAGCCCGTAATCACCCTTGGGGGATATACTGTTGGCAGGAGACTGCATATGGGAACGGCTAAATTTGTGGCCATCTTTGTATCCGTATTTATGTCCTTTGTAGCCATTTTCCTTCCGCTAATTCTGTCGGGAAAGCGATGGAGTGCAGCACAGGAAAAGGCGCGCGCGCGGCGTATGGCCGAGCACAGGATGAATGCCAGACTCCTGAGACTCAACCTTTGATTCGTTCCTCCTAGAGGCTGTCTCACTCCAACCCATTTGGCCCCCACATCAGGTACTTTGCGGAGACTCTCCGGCCTCTTCGCCGGTTGAGGTTGTCTGCTGTGCCCGTTGTTTGGTGCGCAGGTTGGCGGAGGAGATCTGGAGGCAGTAGAGGAGGAGACCGGCGCGGCGCGGGTCGATGTCGTTGGCGGCGATGCGGATGAGGAGTTCGCCGAGGGATTCCTGGATGGCGTCGTAGTCGGAGGGGGTGAAGAGGGAGAAGGTGCTGCGGCGGGCGAGGCGCTCGTGGGGACGGACGACGGGACGGCGGGAGTCGTGGTGGTAGTAGCAGAACTGCTCGCTGCGCATGCGCGGGCTGCCGCAGCGGGCGTTGTCGGGGAAGATGTGGTGGCACTGGAAGTCGTTGTCGGGCTGGTCGTTGTTGATGGTGGCTTCGTTGTACATGGGTACCCCCCCTGTTTTGGTGCAAAGTCTTCAATGCAGATGGTTTAAGTCTGGACTTCATTTGCAATTCGATTGCCAGACTTCTGTTTGCGGTTAAAAGTGAAAGCCCCGGCGGGTGCCGGGGCTTTGCTTTTTGTAACTACTTCTATTGTAGAAAATGGGGTGGAATTAATCGGCACATTTGGAAGGTTTATTTGGGGCGGGGAAAGTGATTTGTTTTGTTTTGGATGGATGGTTTGGGGAGGTTTTGCACAGGGCTTGGGGGCTTGACAGGAATTTCGTCGTTCGCGTTATCTGCGGAGGCCTGATCGGCTCTTCGCCACCAGCGCGCACTCCTGCTGCGCCGAGTAAGTTCGGTGGTCAAGAGGATAGGTCAGGTATGGGCCACCCGTTCGAGTCAGATGTGGGCCATCGGTCCCTAGACAGAGAATCTGGAAATTGAAATAAGACTGGGTAAAACTCCGGTCGATCAGTTGCGCAGTTGGATATTCCGGACGGCGTTGTGGCGTCTGGCTGCCCATTTCCGCGGATCACGTACGGGAGTGCATCCGCAAACTATCCGAATTAAGCAGGCGATGTGCGCCTGTATAGGAGGACTGATGGAATCAATTAAAAATGCAGAACCCGGCGGATTCGAAGGTACATTTTCGCGCCGCAACTTTATCGCGGGCGCGGCGGCTCTTACTGCCGCTGCAAGTGCGCCAAAAGCTTTTGGCCAATCGCCAACCGGCGCTCCGCGCGGAACGGTTTGGCTTTACATCAGTACCTACACGGGCTCACCGGGACCCTTCGCAAGGAACGGGTTGGGAATTTACTTATGCGAGCTCGATCTTCCCACGGGGAAGTTAAAAGTCGTGAGACTCGTAGCTCCGGCTTTGCCGGCGAGTGGAACGAACCCCTCCACAGCGAGTCCATCTACGATCGCTCTTGATCCGACGCGGACGCACCTGTATGCCGGAAACGAATTCGGGCCGCCCGGAGCCGTGAGCGCTTATGAGATCAATCGGCTCACAGGTGATCTGACGCTGTTGAATGGCCAGCCTGCCGTTGGGGCGCCGGCTCATGTCAGCGTTGATGGACGCGGCAGGTATCTTCTCGCGGCCGAGTACTCAGGCGGCTGGTTCGAAGTCTTCCCAATTCTGCTGGGCGGGACGCTGGGGCCTGCGGTGTTTCAGCAGCAAGATATCGGTAATGTTGGGCCGACGACTTCCGCCAACGCGCCTCCGGGGAGTTTCGCGTTCAGCGCTCATGAGGGGCCGAATGGCCACCCGCACCAGATGGAGACGGACCCCTCGAATCAATGGGTTCTTGGCACCGATGCGGGGCAAGACCGGATTTACGTCTGGAAGCTGACCCCGGGAGCGACTCCGCCCCTGACTCCGGCTGCGACACCCTTCGTGAACGCGCCTCCGGGCGATGGGCCCCGGCACTTCGCGTTCCACCCCAATGGCAAGTGGATGTACTCCATTCAGGAAGAAGCGTCCACCATCATGTTCTGGCATTTCAATCCCGCTACAGGAGCACTTTCGCAACAACAGATCATCCCCAGCGTGCCGCCGGGATTCACCGGTACGACGTTCACGTCGGAGATTCGCGTCTCTGACGACGGTGACTTCGTCTACGGGGCAAACCGCACGAGCGACACCATTTGCGTTTTCTCAGTGGGCCACGACGGCACGCTTAAGCAGGTAAGCCACGCTTCAACTCTCGGGGACTACACAAGAATATTCACGATCGATCCCACGGGCCGGTTCATCGTGTCTGGTAATCAGCGCGCCGACAACGTTACGACTTTCAGGATTAATCCAGGAAAGGGTAACCATGGCCTAAATCTGTGGGACGACGACAAGGGCGAAAATCATGGGGACGATGAGCACGGTCCTGGCTCACTGACCTTCACGGGTGATTACACGCCCGTAGGAAGTCCGTCAGGTATGGTGTTTTTGATTTGATGTGGAGTTCATGAGCAGCCGAGACTAGACGATTGATCTCGGTAAACGAGCATCGCATGACGATCGACAGAGGGTGCCCACCTTAGCCGCTGCGCGGCGAAGATAGGGCACCCTCTGTTGTGGATGGGTTGATGTATGGGCCACCCGTCCTCTTGTAGAGTGGGAGGCACGATTTTACGGGAGGAATTTGTGACTCGATTCTTGGCAGCTATTCTTCTTCCAGCGATGGTGGCTTCCGCTGCTGATCTTCCAAGCAAGAAGTATCTGAATCTTGCCAATATTAAAGTCATGGTTGCTGCAGCGGAGGCAAAGGCCAAGGAGTTGGATGTCTCCGTAACCATTTGCGTCGTCGATGAGAGCGGCAATCTGCTTTTTTTGGAAAGGGGCGAGACAGCCTCACTGAATACGATTCAATTCGCTCAGAAAAAGGCGCGTCATGCGGCCTTCTACGGCAAACCGTCGAAAGACGGAGCAGAGACGATAAAAAAGGGCAGTACGGAAGCGCTGGCATTCCCGGAGTTTTTCCCCAATCAAGGAGGGTTGCCGATTAAGGTGAATGGGCAGCTTCTGGGTGGTATATCCGCGAGCGGCGCCAAATCGGAGATTGACGAAGCCATTGCGCAATCCGGTCTTGACGCGCTTGCAAAGCAATGACGATCAAGCTGTCGTGATTTATCGAACGGCGAAGACGTCATATTTAATTGCGACACCGCGTTGTACCGATACCATCTTGCCGACGGCTTGAATCTGATTGAGCCAGGCGTATTTTGCCGATGTGGTCATGAAGCGTGGCGCGGTGATGAAGTAACCGTAGCCCTGAGCGGCAGTGACCGCTTCGCCCTTCGCAAGACGCTCCTGCGCCTCTTTCGTTGGCGCCGAGATGCCGCTGTACTCCACGAAGACGAGTTCACCATCATCGGTCTTGATGGTGAAGCGGACGTCCAATCGATTCGATCCGTCAGGCATCACGAAGATCCAGTCGCCCGCTGGGGTCACAATCTCGCCCTTGAGGCGCGGCCCACGCACTGTACCTCCAAGGACATTCACGATCACGCGTTGCCCAACCGGCACCCGCGGGCCGAGTTTGGCCTCAATGGTCATCAAATACTCGGTGTGGATGTCGACGCTGGGTTTCGGCTCCTGAGCCAGTGCGGCAGGGGTGACAGCAAGGATGAGTAGAGCGGAAACCACGAGTTTGACCAACGACAACCTCCTTGGAATTTTGATATTCGGGGAGGGCGCAATTGTACCCCTGGGGATGGTGGGTTCGAGCTTCGCTCGAATGCACCCAATCATGCCTTCGGCATGAATGGGGCACCCGATGTGTCGGAGGGATTTGATGTATGGGCCACCCGCCCCTCGATCGTGATCGTTCGGACAGATGACGTAGCACACGATTCCATGCTTGTCAGTTGGTCGAGGTGATCTGCAAGGTGACAGTCTTCAGAGGATGCTGGCTATCGGCATCTATTTGTTGAGTCGATGATCGTGACGACTGAGCGTGTAGGATCAGATGCTTGCGGAGTTGGCCAGTCTAGCGGTGCCGCGATCTGTTGGGTCGAGTGGTCGAGGTGCTCGTGAACTCGTCTGCGAGTACTGCAGGATGCGGATCGAGCACTGTCGAACGATGTTTGCAGACGCGATGTTCCAGGTAGAGGAGATCGAGCGTATGAAGTCGATAGTTCTGCGGGTGACTTCTTCGGCGCAAGAGAGATGACGAATTCTACGATCTCATGGTCCGTCTGAGATGCTAGCGTTGTAGAGTATCGATTCTCCGTCGACGCGCTCAGTCGCAGATAGTTCTTCGATGATGACAGAAAATCATACCGTTGAGAAGCTTGTGCTCGATTCCATGATATGAAGCTAGTGCTGAGACGATGAATTCGAGCATTTTGCTCGGATCGTATGACTTGTATCGACCGGACGCCAGCTCCTCGTTTATGCCTGTTCGTGCGAAACCGAACGCTCGCTAGGGTCAGGACGTCCGTCTGCGACCAATGGTACGTGGCTTAGAAAGGTTACGGTGTTGATCTTGGACTTTGCTCCGGAACGACGATCCGATAGGCAGACTAACGCGATGTCGTACACCTTCCTATTGGTAGCGATCTCGATCGGGGACACTAGACATCAGACAAGCCGATGTGTCATACCGAACTCTGTCTAGACGCTATCGATCGCAAAAGTCCCTACAATCCGCCTCAGATCGACGAAATGGGAAGTGGCTCGTTATGACGGCATGATTCCGACGATATCAGATCACGTGCCAGCTTGAAGATTCTGATAATTATTGGTTTCGATGCGCAGGAACGGTGGTCGTCTTGGATCATGCAGCAGTCGCTTTCCTTTGAGTCTGCTGCAGATACTCAGAATGGCGATCCGAGCGTGTTACGCGCCGACTGCGCCAAAGTGCACCTCATCGGCTAGTATTGCCTTGAAAATTAAGTTGGCGTCACAGAGATTCGAACCTCGGTCGATCAGTTCCGAGCTGCGCAGATGAGCTCACACAACGAAGTTCACTATATTACATCGTGTCGCTGCAAACTTACCTATCGTCCGAACCTCTGCCGTCCCTGCATCTGGCTCATCATTCTTTGCTGGGCCTTGATGCCTCCGCCTGAGCCCATGGTTTTGAAGACCTTTCGCATCTGGGCGTATTGGCGGAGCAGGTTGTTGACGTCCTGGACGGTGGTTCCGGAGCCTTTGGCGATGCGCTTGCGCCGGTTGCCGTTGATGATCTCGTGGTCGGCGCGTTCTTTCTTGGTCATCGAGTTGATGATGGACTCGACGCGGGTGAACTGGCCTTCGTCGACGTTGTCGATGGCCTGACTGACATTCCGGCGAAGGGGCCGACGGAGGGGAGCATCTTGAGGATGGACTTCATGGAGCCCATCTTTTTGATCTGACGGAGCTGGTCGCGGAAGTCCTCGAGGGTGAAGCCGTCGCCGGAGAGGGCCTTCTTGGCGAAGGCCTCGGCCTTGCCGCGGTCGAGCTTTTCTTCGGCGCGCTCGATGAGGGTGGCGATGTCGCCGTGGCCCATGATGCGGGAGACGATGCGGTCGGGGTGGAAGGGCTCGAAGGCGTCGGGCTTTTCGCCGGTGCCGAGGAACTTGATGGGCTGGCCGGTGATGTGGCGGATGGAGAGGGCAGCGCCGCCGCGGGCGTCGCCGTCCATCTTGGTGAGGATGGCTCCGGTGATGGCGAGGCGGTCGTTGAAGGCCTTGGCGGAGTTGACGGCGTCCTGGCCGGTCATGGCGTCGGCGACGAAGAGGATCTCGGAGGGGTTGAGCAGCTTTTTGAGCTGCGCCATCTCGTCCATGAGGGCCTGGTCGATGCCGGTGCGGCCGGCGGTGTCGACGATGAGCATGTCGCAGCCGAAGTTGGCGGCCTCGCGCTTGGCTTCTTTGGCGAGGCGGAGGACGTCGTCGGTGCCGTGGGTGGTTGAGGGGTCGAGTTTGCCCTCGTAGAGATTGGCGCTGATGGAGCGGGCGACGATGGCGAGCTGCTCGCGCGCGGCGGGGCGGTAGACGTCGACGGAGACGAGCATGGGGCGGTGCCCGGCCTTCTTGAGCCACTGGGCGAGCTTGCCGGAGGTGGTGGTTTTACCGGAGCCCTGGAGGCCGGCCATGAGGATGACGCGAGGGGGGCTGCGAGGCCTTCTGGAAGCGCGCGGTGTCCTTGCCGAGGACGTTGATGAGCTCGTCGTGGACGATCTTGACGATCTGCTCGGTGGGGGAGAGGGCGGTGGCGACCTGGGAGCCGAGGGCGCGGGTGCGGATGTGCTCGACGAGCTCGTTGACGACGGCGAGGTTCACGTCGGATTCGAGCAGGGCGAGGCGGATCTCGCGGATGGCCTCGGAGATGTTCTCGTCGGTGATGGTGCCTTCGCCGCGGAGGTTCTTAAAGGAGCGCTGGAGCTTATCGGAGAGGTTCTCAAACATGGTTAGTTCAAGTTTACCAGCGGGTCAGCGGGGAATCTGGGGGCCGGGGAGTTCTTTGCCGCGGGTGAGGAAGGTCATGGAGAGGTAGGCGCCGATCCAGGAGCCGATGGCGGCGAAGACGACGTAGATCCAGTGCTTGGTGTAGCTGATGACGGCGAAGGCGGAGAGGAGGTACCAGATGCTGCTCCAGGTGGCGGCGGGGATGCGGCGGCGTGAGGAGACGGCGGCGTTGAACATGACGTATACGGCGTCGGTGGCGGCGGTGGAGATGAGGACGCCGAGGGCGAGGAGGGGGTCGAGCTGGGGCATGCAGGGTCTCCTTGAGGCAAAAGGGGGCTGGGAATCATCTTAGATTCGCTGTGGAAAGACTCATGTCGAGGGGTGTGGGGGAGGGTTCGTAGCGAGATGGATACCGGGGAGTGGGTGGGCGCGTTTTTCAAAGGCGGTGGCGGGGATAATCAGGGCTATGCGGGAACAGGGCCATGGAACCGGGAACGTCCCAGTAGTGCGCGAGTACATGGTGTATCTGCGCGTGGAGAAGGGGATGAGGCCGGCGACGTGCGAGGCCTATCAGCGCGACCTGGAGCAGTTTTCAGAACATGTTGAGGGCCACAACGGCCTGCTGATGACGGCGCAGCAGGAAGATGTTCGCGGCTTTATGGAAGGGCTGCGCGGGCATGGCGTGGAGTCGCGGTCGATTGCGCGAAAGCTGAGTGCGTTGAAGGGGTTCTATCGCTGGCTGCTGATTGATAAGAGGATCAAGCATGATCCGACGGTGAATGTGGAGAGCCCGTCGAGCTGGAAGGTTCTGCCGAAGAGTCTTGCTGAGAGCGAAGTGGCAGGGATGCTGGAGCGGACCGGAGTTGCTGCGCGGGTGGCCGATGCGGATGGGCTGGCTCTGCGGGACCACGCGATTCTGGAGCTGCTGTATGGCGGAGGGCTGCGCGTGGCGGAGATATGTTCGCTGCACGTGGAGGATCTGCAGCTGGATTCAGGGCGTGCGCAGGTTCGGGGCAAAGGCGACAAGGAGAGGATTGTGCCGCTGGGCCGGGCGGCGATTGAGGCTCTGGAGCGGTATCTGAAGCTTGGGCGGCCGGAGCTGAGTAATGGGACGATGCAGCGGGCGCTGTTTCTGAGTGTGCGGGGCAAGCCGCTGACGCGGCAGTGGGTTTGGGAGATGGTGCGGTCGGCGGCTCCGGTGGGCGCGAAGGCGAGTCCGCATAAGCTGCGGCATAGCTGCGCTACGCACATGGTGGAGCATGGAGCGGATCTGAGGAGCGTGCAGACTCTGCTGGGGCATGCCGATATTGCGACGACGCAGGTGTACACGCATGTGGCGTTGGGGCGGCTGAAGCAGGTGCATCGGATGCATCATCCGCGCGGTCAGCGGCGAGCGCCGACAGGCGCATAAGGGAAGAACGATGCAGACGACGAGCGAGTTTGCGGAATTGGCAGAGCGGTTTCTGGCGATGCTGGCGAATGAGCGTGGTGCCTCGGAGCACACGGTGCGAGCCTATGCGCGCGAGGTGCGGAGCTTCGCGGCGTACCTTGAGGAGACGCTGGGGAAGAATGCGCGAATTGGCACGGTGGAGCACCTGCATATTCGCGCGTACCTGGGGGTTTTGTATGAGCGTGGATTGACGAAGGCGAGTGCGGCGCGGGCGCTGGCGGCGGTGCGGAGCTGGTTCAAGTGGCTGGCGAAGGAGGGACTGGTCCCGCAGAATCCTGCGCTGCTGGTGAGCACTCCGAAGCTGCCGAAGCATCTGCCGCGAGTGCCCAGCGCGGAGGAGGTGAATCGCGTATTGAACTCGCTGGAGGAGACGCGGGACGGGGTGAAGAAGGGTTCCAGCGATGACGCGGATGCCGTGGCGTGGCCGGAGCGCGATCGCGTGATCTTCGAACTGCTATATGGCTGCGGGATTCGAAACTCAGAGCTGGTGGGACTGAACCTGGACAGCGTGAAGTGGGGAGACGATGCGATTCTGGTGCGCGGCAAGGGGCGCAAGGAGAGGCTGGTTCCGCTGGGAGATGAGGCTGCGGTAGCGCTGCAGAGCTTATCTTCCGGTGCGAGCGGAGAGGCTGATGGCTGCAGGCAAAGGCGCTTTGGCGCATGAAGGGCCGCTGGTGACGAATCTGCGGATGCGCGGCGATTGCCGGCTGACGACGCGCAGTGTGGGGAGGATTGTGAAGGCGATTGCGCTAAGCCGTGGTTTGGCTGCCGATGTGCATCCGCATACGCTGCGGCATGCGTTTGGAACGCACATGCTGGAGGAGGGAGCGGATCTGCGTGCCATCCAGGAGATGCTGGGGCACGAACGGCTTTCGACTACGCAGCGTTATACGCAGTTGACGGTTGGTCAGGTTCAGCGGGTGTATGACGAGACTCATCCTCGGGCGAAGTAGCGCTGGCTCATTGGCAGTACGCGGCATCTGGTGAGAGCGGTCTGTCTCTCGGAGTCTTCGGTCGAAGGAATTTCCTTGAGACGCGGAAGAAAGATGGAGAAGACGGTGCCGTGATGGTCGGGTGACTGACTGCTGCGAACGGAGATGTGTCCCTTATGGCGGGCGATGATCTGGTTGCTGACCCAGAGTCCAAGGCCGGTGCCGGTCGATCCCTTGGTGGTGTAGAAGGGCTGGAAGAGCAGCACGATGGGTATGTGCGCTCATGCCGCCGCCGGTGTCGGCGACGGTGATCCGGGCGCCTGAGTGCGCCGGTAATCGGGTCTGAGGCGTTGCGAAGGCGAATAAGGAGACGGCCTCCACAGGCATGGCGTCAAGCGCATTGCCGACAAGATTGACGAGCACCTGACGCAGTTCGCCCTGATTGCAGAGAAGAGGAGCGACGGGAGCGTAGCTTCTTTTCAAGCTGAACATTGCAGGTAGCGAAGCGCCCAATGTTGAGCGAGATGGCGCTGTCGACGATCTCTGACAGGGGATGGGTTGTTGAGCCTGGCGCGCCACGGAAGAAGCCGAGCGTCTGGGAGGCAATATGCGAGACGCGGGTCAACTCATGCTGGGCCAGGGTCGAGGTAATGGCGGGCCGGGTCTGAGATGTTTTCGTGTTCCAGGAGGAAAAGAAGATTGGTGATGGCCTCGAGCGGATTATTGATCTCGTGCGCGATGCTGGCGGCCATGCGTCCTGCGAGGGCGAGCTTGTCGGCGTTACGGAGGGCTTGCTCGGCCCGCGCGTTCCGGTGATATCACGGGCGACTTTGGAGGCACCGATGAGATCTCCCCTGGAGTCGCGGAGGGGCGAGACGCAGAGCGAGACGACGATGTCGCTGCCGTCCTTGTGACAACGAATTGTCTCGTAGTGATCAACTCGTTCGCCGAGGCGGATTTATCGAGGACATGAGTGGAATCCGCAGGGGCGTGAGGAGGGGCGAGAACAGAGGTTGGGCGACCAATCATCTCCTGTGCGGTATATCCGAAGATGCGTTCTGCGCTGTTATTCCAACTGGTGATGATGCCGTTCAGGCCGCAGCTGAAGATGGCGTCGTCTGAGGACTCAACGATCGCCGCGAGGAGTGACAGCGTGTCCTTCGCTCGGCGCTCAAGCGCCTCTTCGCGAGTGTTCGTCGGGTCGACGGCAGAATTTACTACTCCTGCCAACTGCACGACGCTTTGCGGACTTTCGCCTGGGGCGGCGGACGTAATCGTGTTCGCACGCTCTAAGCTGGACATACTGCCTCCCCCTTCGTTTGCGGGGGCCCAGCCATTCAAGGACAACTACCCGCTATGTCCTGGTTGGATGCAGGTTTCCACAGAAAGGACAACTGAAGACAGGGCAGGAATTAGCCTCCAGCGGGAGTTTTTGGCAATCAATAGCGAGGAACGTCCGGATCGATGAAGCGGGACCAGCGATCGATGCCGCCCGCCAGTGACTGGACGTGGTCAAACCCTTGTTCGCGGAGCCACATAGTGACGGAGAGGGAGCGGGCGCCGTGATGGCAGAGGACAACGATGGGCTGGTCTGGATCCAGCTCCTGGTGGGCGCGCGAGGGCACATCGCCCATGGGCATAAGGACGGAGTTCGGGAAGACTGGCGAAGTGTGGCCTCCCAGGGTTCGCGAACGTCGAGCAGAAGCGGAGCGTCCGGGCTCTGGCGCTGCAGGGCAAAGACCTCCGCCGTGATTTCGGGTTCAAGCATGAAGCAAGGATATCGTGGGCTGACCGACATATGTGTGGAGGGAAAGGTTACGCCTCTCGAAGGCTTGAAGGATGATGTCCAGAAACAATGACACCAACGGGTTAGGTCATAAGATTGAACAGAATGAGTCTGTTCGCAATGTAGGGCGCGGGGCGATACACTTAATGGTTTAGAGGCATCTAAGCAGGTCATCCGGCCTGTGACATGTCTGAACGAAAGCGGGAACAGATTTGGAAAAGGTTCTGATTGTCGAAGATGAAGTCCATGCGCGCACCGGTTTGACCGAGCTGATCGAGAGCTGGGGCTACAAGACAGAGGGCGCGGCCGATGGCGCTGGAGGGCTTGGAGAAGGCCATTGCCTGGAGTCCTGCGATCGTGGTGACCGATCTGAAGATGCCGCGGATGGATGGGATGGAGCTGCTGGACCGGCTGGCCGAGCTGCCGCAGCGGATGGCGGTGGTGATGATGACGGCGCAGGGCTCGATCGAGTCTGCCGTGGAGGCGATGCGCAAGGGCGCGTACGACTATGTTCCGAAGCCGGTGGATCCGGTGCGGCTGAAGACGATTCTGCAGAATGCGAGCCGGCAGCACGACACGGATATCGACACAGAGTTGGAGGCAACGCGGCGGCAGCCAGCGCGATACCGGCATGCTGGGGCCACTGGTGGGCACGTCGCAGAAGATGAAGGAGATCTTTTCGCTGATCGAGCGGGTGGCTCCGTCGAACGTCAGCGTGCTGGTGACGGGCGAGAGCGGTACGGGCAAGGAGCTGGTGGCGCGTGCGCTGCATGAGTTGAGCTCGCGGCGCAGCAAGCCGTTTGTGGCGGTGAACTGCGCGGCGATTCCGGAGACGCTGATTGAGAGCGAGATCTTCGGCCACGAGAAGGGCGCGTTTACCGGAGCGCTGGAGCGGCGGGCGGGCTGCTTCGAGCTGGCGGAAGAAGGGACGCTGCTGCTGGACGAGATTGGCGAGATGCCGGCGGCGACCCAGGCGAAGCTGCTGCGTGTGCTGGAAGACCGAAAGCTGCGGCGGCTGGGAAGCAAGGCGGAGACGCCGGTGGATGTGCGTGTGGTCGCGGCGACGAACAAGGATCCGGAGACGGCGGTGGCGAGCAGGCGAGCTGCGCGGCGATCTTTACTACCGGCTGAATGTCTTCAACATCCAGATGCCGCCGCTGCGCGAGCATGCGGAAGATATTGCGCCGATTGCGCAGAAGATGATCGCCGACATGAATGAGCGGCACAACTGCACGGTGACGGGGATGAAGGATTCGCTGCTGAAGCGGCTGGAAGAGTATTCGTGGCCGGGAAATGTGCGCGAGCTGCGAAATACGATCGAGCGGGCGACGATTCTGGCGGGTTCGGGGCTGCTGGGCGTGGAGCATCTGCCGCCGCACTTTGGGGAGCCGGGATTTGCGCCAGTTCTGACGAAGAGCGGCCGGTTTGCCGTTCCAGGTGGAGAGCGGTGACTGAGAGCTTCAGCAGTGCGGCCGAGTGAGGTTGAGCGGTATCTGGAAGACCAGAACACGGTTCGCGTGGAAGTGGGGACGACGGTCGACGAGGCAGAGCGTCAGCTCATTTTGAAGACGCTGATGTCGACCCATAACAACAAGACCAAAGCGGCCGAGATACTTGGGGATCAGTTCAAAGACGCTGCAGAATAAGCTGAAGGAATATTCGAATAACTCTGCTCTGGTGGATTAGCGATGCGTCTGAAGACGAAGCTGGTGGTGTCGGCTACTGGACTGACATTTGCGATCGTGCCGTACTGTCGATCGTGTTTGTCGGCGAGCTGCTGCGGCAGAGAATCGAGCAGACGGCGGACGGCGAACGATGTGCTTGCGCACGAAGTCTTCCTGATGACCCGGCAGGCGGTGGAGACCGGGTTGCGCGCGAATCCTCCTTCGGATCCGAGCGATGAGGCTTTGCAGGCTGCGGTAATAGACGCGCTGCGCAACAACGATTCGCTTGATGATGTGATGAGCGCGATCATGCGCTACTCGCCGACTGTGCAGGACATCAGCGTGACGGATGCCAGAGGAATCACACTGGTGAGCACGGATCCGGATGCTTGTGAATCAACCAGCGCCACCGCGCAGCAGTCTCGAGAGTCTGCGGTCAGGCAGCATCCTTTATCAAGCTCGACAGGTCTTCGGAAAGCAACAGGTGTTGGATACCGTACTAGCCGCTGGATCGAAACGGGAAACCATTCCTGACTGTGCATGTGGGCGTGCGGTCGACCTTTCTGCGAGAACTCCTATCAGCCGTGGCTGCTGGCTGCGGTCTGGTTTGCGCTTGCTGGCGGCGTTGGTAGCGATGATTGTTGCGGCGCTGCTGGCAAACCTTGCGCTGCGGCCGATCGAACAGATCAGCCGCAGGCTGGAGAAGCTGACGCTGCAGGCCGGCGAGGCGACGGCGCTGCCTGAGCCGGTCAAGGATGACAGCGATGCTGTAGTGCGGGTGGCGCAGACGATCGATCGGCTGGGTGAGCAGATGCGCACCAAGGAGGCCGGCTACACGGCCCTGCAGGCGAATCTGAACCAGATGCTGGATACTCTGCGCGATGGCGTGCTGCTGTTTACCGCGGACCAGCGCGCGGTGATGGTGTCTGATGCGGTGGCTTACTTTCTGAATCGGTCGGAAGGCGAGTTGGTGGGAAGGCGGCTGGAGGAGATTTTTGAGCCGGAGACGGCGCTGGGTGCGGCTGTGCTGGATGCATTCGCGAAAGGCGATCAGGTAAGTGCGGAGAGCGTGACCCTGGAGGACGGCCGCCAGGTGCAGATCTCAGCTGGACCGGATTGATGACGGGCTGGGCGGCGGAAATATGGGAACGCTGCTGACGCTGCGCGACCTGGAGTCGATGATGCAGCTCGGCCAGGAACTGGAGATCTCCCGGCGCCTGGCGGCGATCGGTCGGCTGACGGCAGGTGTTGGACACGAGGTAAAGAATCCGATCAACGCGATGGTGGTGCACCTGGAGCTATTGCGCAGCAAGCTTATGGGCGCAGGTCCGGAGGCGTTTGGGGGAGCGCAGCGGCACGTCGATATTCTGGCCGGCGAGATGCAGCGGCTTGACCGCGTTGTGCAAACGCTAGCCGACTTCTCGCGGCCGATGGACCTGAAGCTGCGCGAACATGATTTGCGTAGCGTGATAGGTGCGGTGGTGGAACTTACAGCGGCCGAAATGCATGAGAACGGCGTGAGGGTTGTAGTCGCCGCGCCCGCCGAAGCCTTGCTGGTACGCGTCGACGCGGAACTGATTCGCCAGGCGCTGCTGAATCTTTTCCTGAACGGCATGCAAGCGATGCCGCTGGGCGGAACGCTGCGCGTTACCATCCATCGCGATCATCAGTTCGCGGCGGTGGAGGTTGCCGATGAAGGAGAAGGTATCGCTCCGGATGTACTTCCGCGTATCTTCGAGCTGTACTTCACTACAAAGCCGAGAGGAAGCGGAATCGGCCTCGCGATGACTTATCGCATCCTGCAGTTGCATGGCGGGGAGCTGGATGTTCGTTCGAACACGAATCCGCTGGCGGCTGATCGTGGCACGACGTTTACGCTGCGCCTGCCGGTTGCACCGAGCGTAGCCGGCGAGACAAGAAAGGCTGCGGCCGGAAGTGTACGCAGGGTCGTAGGAGAGCACGTTTGATGCAGTACGAGAACAAAATGTGGGGCAGACAAAGGCCGGCATTGCTGGTTGCGACGGCTTGCGTCTTGTCGTTTGCGCTCAGCGGATGCCACAAGAAACCCGTCGTGCCCCCATTACCCGCCATTACGCAGCCGGTCGATCTGGCGACGGCGCCTCCGTTGGAGACACAGGTTGCGAAGGTGCCACCGGTGAATCAGCCCGCTCCAGTAGCTGCGGCCGCAGAGAAACCGCGCAGAGAACGTCGTCGCACTGCTCCACGAAACAACGCATCCACCCCTGCACCCACCGAGGTTGCCTCCGCGGAACCACCTCCGCCCGGACCTGAAGAAACGGCCATCGGAAACCTGTCGACAGGAGGAGATGCTAGTCCGCGCGCGCGTCAGGAGGCCTCTGACCTTATCGCCTCCATTGAGAAACGGCTGAATGCATTGCCTGCTCAAAAGGTGGAGGCGGAGAAGACACAGATCAGCAAGATCAAGAACTTTCAACGGCAGGCGCAGGACGCGTTGACCTCGGGCGATGCCGAGGGAGCGAAGACGTTGGCAACCAAGGCGAAACTGCTGCTCGACGACCTGGAAAAGTAATTGGGGAGAACAAAGAAGAAGCGGCAGATCATTCGATCTGCCGCTTTCTTTTGCGGACTAGTTATTCAATAAAGATCAGGCTTCGGTGCCGTGGCACTTCTTGAACTTCTTTCCTGATCCGCACGGGCACGGGTCATTACGTCCGACCTTTTCGCCTGTAACACGCGGCGTGTTGCCGTTGGTCGCGGTAGCTGAGCCGACGGCACGTGCCATGTCCAGCTCGCGCTGCTTCTTGCGCTGGAACTCGCGCTCGAGCTCGTCGATGGTGGTCGAAGGAGCTCGAGTGGGGATCGGCACTGGCGCATGTTGCTCGCGGGCTGGCGTTGCGGCTGGTGGCAGCGCCGGTGCCTGATGATTTCCTTGCAGGGTCGGCGGTGCGCCTTGGTCGTGGCCGGGGAAGCCGGGAGGCAGCTGGTCGAGGCTCTCGATGGGCGTGCCGTCGGGGCCGATGATCTGCATGCGGAAGAGATGGCGCGCGGTGTCCTCCTGGAAGCGGAGCATCATCGCCTCGAACATCTCGAAGGACTCCTTCTTGTAGGCGACGAGCGGATCCTGCTGGGCGTAGCCGCGCAGGCCGATGCCTTCCTTCAGGTGATCCATCTGAAGCAGGTGGTCCTTCCAGAGGCCGTCGAGCACGCTGAGCATGACGACGCGCTCGTGATAGCGCATCGCCTGCGGGCCCAGAATCTTTTCCTTGATGTCGTAGCGAGCGCGCAGATTCTCGAAGATGGCCTCTCCCAGATCGTGGCGGCCGAGGTTGCTGACGTCAATTTCGTTCTCGAGGTGCGCGCCAAACTGATCGTAGAGCTGCGAGAACAACGCCTCAGTCTTCCACTGGTCGGGGTGTGCCTTCTCCGGCGCATTCTCATCGAGAAGATTGGAGAGGATTGTCGAGAGGTAATCGTCAGTGATGAGCTGCTTCTGGTCGACGCCTTCCATGAGCTGTTTGCGAAGGCCGTAGACGGCCTCGCGCTGCTTGTTCATAACGTCGTCGTATTCGAGGACGTGTTTGCGGGATTCGAAGTTCTGCGTTTCGACTGCCTTCTGCGCGGCCTCGATGCGGCGGGAGATCATGCCGGATTCGATGGGAACGCCCTCTTCCATGCCGAGGCGCTGGAGCAGCGTGGAGACCCACTCACGCGCAAAGATGCGCATGAGGTCATCTTCGAGCGAGAGGTAGAAGCGCGATGCACCGGGGTCGCCCTGGCGTCCGGCGCGTCCGCGAAGCTGGTTGTCGACGCGGCGTGATTCGTGACGCTCGGTGCCGATGATGTGCAGGCCGCCAGCGGAGATCACGGCGTCGTGCTCCTTCTGCGCTGCACTTTGGTGAGCAGCGACGGCGGCGTCCCATGCCTCCTGCGTCGTCTCGAACTCCTGCGACTGGTAGTAGAAGCGGATACATGCCCGGGCCGGCGACAGGAGAGATGGCTCCTTCGGCGGCGGAGACGGCGCGGGCCTGTGACTTGCGCACGAGGTCCTGACGGGCCATGAAGTCGGAGTTGCCGCCGAGAAGAATGTCGGTACCACGACCGGCCATGTTGGTGGCGATGGTGACCATGCCCAGGCGTCCCGCCTGAGCGACGATCTCGGCTTCCTTCTCGTGGAACTTCGCGTTCAGCACGACGTGGCGGACGCCCTTGCGCTTGAGGATATCTGAGAGCAGCTCGGACTTCTCGATGCTGGTGGTTCCGACGAGGACGGGCTGACGCGCTTCGTGCAAGCGAGTGATCTCGTCGGCAACGGCGAAGTATTTCTCCTTCGCGGTGCGATAGACGACATCCGCGTTCTCGATGCGCAGCATTGGGCGGTTCGTCGGGATGACGACGATGTCGAGCTTGTAGATCTTGTCGAATTCGGCAGCTTCGGTCTCGGCCGTTCCGGTCATGCCCGAGAGCTTTTTGTACATACGGAAGTAGTTCTGAAAGGTGATGGTCGCCAGCGTTTGGTCTTCCTTGCGGATGGCCACGCCTTCCTTTGCTTCGACGGCCTGGTGCAGGCCATCGGACCAGCGGCGGCCTGGCATGAGACGGCCAGTGAACTCGTCGACGATGATGACTTCGCCGTCCTTCACCACGTACTCTACGTCGCGCTTGTAGAGGGAGTGCGCCTTGATGGCGGTCTCGACGTGGTGCTTCAGGTCCCAGTTCTCAGGGTCGGCGATGTTGCCGATGCCGAGCAGCTTTTCGATCTTCTCCCAGCCCTCGTCGGTGACAGTGATGGCGCGGGTCTTCTCATCGACGACATAGTCGCCGGTCCAGGTCTTGGTCTCGAGGGTCTCGACCAATTCACCGAGCTCGAGCTGCGGGATGATGATGTTGACGCGGGCGTACTTGTCGGTGGTCTGATCGGTGGGGCCGGAGATGATGAGCGGGGTGCGGGCTTCATCGATGAGGATGGAGTCGACCTCGTCGACGATGCAGTAGTAGTGGCCGCGCTGCACCTGATCCGCGAGCTCGAACTTCATGTTGTCGCGGAGGTAGTCGAAGCCGAATTCGTTGTTGGTGCCATAGGTGATGTCGGAGGCGTAGGCTTCGCGGCGTTGCTGGTCGTCGAGGTCGTGCACGATGACGCCAACGGTGAGGCCGAGGAAGCCGTAGATCTTGCCCATCCACTCAGCATCGCGTTTGGCCAGGTAGTCGTTTACGGTGACGACGTGGACTCCGCGGCCAGCGAGCGCGTTGAGATAGCAGGGAAGCGTGGCGACCAGCGTCTTGCCTTCGCCGGTCTTCATCTCGGAGATCTTGCCGGAGTGGAGGACGATGCCGCCGATCAGCTGCACATCGAAGTGGCGCATCTGGACCACGCGGCGACCAGCCTCACGGACTACGGCGAAGGCCTCGGGCAGAATGGCGTCGAGCGCGGCTTTTTCGGCAGCGTTGCGCTCGTCGGCATCTTCGATTCCTGCAATCGCATCGGCGATCCGCTTACGGAATTCGGCGGTTTTGTCGCGTAGTTGCTCGTCGGTGAGCGCCTGGATGGCCGGCTCAAACGAGTTGATCTGGGCGACTATCGGCATCAGGCGCTTGACTGCGCGCTCGTTATTGGTTCCAAAGACTTTAGCTAAGACTGAGTTGAGCAAAACAGGTGTCCTTCGTGGGTGCGCATTCCTACCCACTTATCAGTGTAAATGGTTCCGGTCACACCGTGGATAGCAGGGCGAGACTTCGTAACTGAAACGAAATAAAACGGGATAGGCTGACATTGCTAAGGGTAGTCGGCTAATCTCCCAGACAAGGAGAAGATAATGCATAAGAGACTCGTCCTTGCAGCCGCACTCACTACTGCTTTTGCCTCCACCCTTTGCCTCAATGCCCAGAGCGGCGAGGTAAAACGCACAGGTGATGCCAAGGCTCTGTTCAGTTCAACCATTACAGTGGGCGACACGGTCTATCTCTCCGGAGTCATGGCCCCGGTCGACACACCTGCCGACCCGGCGAAGGGAACTCCAGCCATCATCAAGGGCGATACCAAGGCACAGGCCATCGCCGCCATTCAGCTCATTCAGAAGTCACTCCAGTCTGTAGGTCTGGACCTCGGCGATATCGTGCAGATGCAGGCCTTCCTGACTGGCGACCCGGCGAAGGGCGGTCAGATGGATGTTGCCGGATGGAATGAAGCCTACAAGCAGTTCTTTGGCACTGCTGAACAGCCCAATAAGCCTGTCCGTGCCACCATGCAGGTCGCCGCGCTCGTAGTGCCCACGGGCCGCATCGAGATCATGGTGATTGCAGCGCGTCACAAGTGAGCCAGAGCTCGAGCGGTCTTTGGGCGCGAAAAGACCGCTCGCCTTCCTTCTTCGTCCGTCGTACTCTGACACACAATCCAAACTTCAGGTGGCTTTCCTGATGCTGAGTTCCTTTCAGAGCGCTGTCGTCATCGTCGCGTCTGTCGCCATTGCGCTCCTGCTGGTTGCGTTGCTGAATCGTCTGTGGCCAAGCGACCATCGCAAGCTGTTGAACGACGTCACTGGCTGGCAGCTTGGGGTTCTGGGAACTACATATGGGGTGATCCTCGGCTTCATGCTTTTCACGGCGTGGGGAGGATTTCGCGGAGCGCAGTCGGATGCAAATCTTGAGGCGACGGCGATGCTGAATGTATATCGCCTCTCAGCGGGTCTGCCTTCTGTAGAGAGAGAAGCGATTCAGAAGCTGGCCCGAAAGTATGAGTGGGTTGTGGTGCATGAAGAGTGGCCAGCGATGCAGCGTCAGTCGGAGGACTTTGCGGCCTCTCTTGTGCTAACGCAGATGTGGGAAGTTCTCGGATCGACGAAAGCCGGGTCGGTTACTGAAATCAACAGCATCGACCACATTCAGTACGCAATGAGCGATCTCGCGGAGCGCAGAAATATCCGCGATGAACAGCGGAGTAATGGAGTTCCTGCGCTCCTGTGGGCGTTGCTGTTAATTGGCGGCGGCGCGACGATCGTATCTTCCTGCATATTGGGCAACGACAAAAAGTGGCTCCACTACTGCCAGGTGGGTGCGCTGACGTTTGTTATTGTCACGACGCTCGCGGCCATTGCAGATCTGGCACGACCTTATGAGGGAGCGGCGGCGGTCCAGCCTTCGGCGTTTATACGCGCGATGGAGATTATGGACGCGCCAAGGACGCCCTAGTGCCCCATAGCCTCGGGGTCCAGTTTTACCTGCTTGTTCGGCAATCGCATGATAAAAGGCAACGGCACAAGGCAAATGATGATGATGGAGAGAATGTAGAAGGCATTCTTGTAGCTCAGCATCATAGCCTGGCGCAGCATCTCCTGGTAGGCGCGGCCGACGGCGAGTTGCGAGGCCTGTGCGGCCGGCATGCCGTGTGCCATCAGCATCTCCTTAATCCTGCCCATATACAGCTGGTAGGGGACGCTTCCGGGAATTACGTTGGCCGCCAGCGCAACCTGGTGGACCTGAGCGCTGCGCGAGATGAATGTCGTTAGCAGCGCTGTTCCCACGCTGCCGCCCAGATTGCGCGCGAAGTTTGAGAGGCTGGAGATCTGATTGGTCTTGTTGGCTGGAACGCCCACGTAGTTCAGAGTGCTGATGGGAATGAAGACGAAGGGCAGACCGATGACCTGGAGCATGCGCCACAGCGTCACGGTTCCGAAGGCTGTATTCAGGTCCAGCCGGGTCAGGTTGTAGATTCCGGCCGCTGTTGCGACATAGCCGAGTGCGACCATGACGCGTGGATCGCCTTTACCCAGGGTTCGGCCGGCGACCCCCATCATCAGCATCATCATGAAACCCGCGGGAGACAGCACCATGCCGGCACGTTCGGCGGTGTATCCCAGCAGCACCTGCAGGTACTGTGGAATGAGGACCGTGCTTCCGAAGAGCACCATGCCGAGAATGAGTTGAAGGAAGACGGCGGTGCCGAAGTTGCGGTTCTTAAGCAGCTTCAGATCGACGATCGGGTGCGAGTGGTTCCACTCCCAGATGGCGAAGACGACGAGCGTAATGGCTGCGAGCATCGCGCAGGTGACGATCATCGATGAGCCGAACCAGTCCTTCTCCTGGCCCTTGTCGAGGGTGAACTCGAGGAAGCCGACGCCGACGGCCACAAGGCCGAGGCCGAAGAAGTCGACCTTTTCGTTGCGCGCTTCCTTCATGCGCTCCTTCAGATGTGGAGGATCCTCGACCATGCGGTTGCTGAGATAGAGGGACAGCAGGCCGACGGGAAGGTTGATGAAGAAGATCCAGTGCCAGTTGAAGTTGTCCGTGATCCAGCCGCCGAGCGTCGGGCCAATGGCCGGAGCAACGACTACGGCCATGCCATAGACCGCGAAGGCCTGGCCGCGTTTTTCAATGGGGAAGGTATCGGCGAGGATCGCCTGTTCGCTGGGTGCAAGGCCGCCTCCGCCTGCGCCCTGCAGGATGCGTGCGATGACGAGAAAGGGAAGCGTCTGTGCGATGCCGCAAAGCAGCGAGCAGATCGTAAACAACGCCACGCACGTCATGTAGAAGCGTTTGCGGCCGAAGCGGTTCGAGAGCCAGCCGGAGATCGGGAGAACGATGGCGCTCGAGACCAGGTAGCTGGTCAGTACCCAGGTTGCTTCTTCCTGGCTCGCGCCGAGTGTTCCTGCCATGTGGGGCAGCGCAACATTGGCGATCGAAGTGTCCAGAACCTCCATGAACGTGGCCAGCGTGACCGTAAGCGCCACAGCCCACGGATTGTGGTGTGGCTTCCATACGGCTGGGGTGAGGTCCGGACTTGCGGTGGCTGCTGCGGCTGACATATAAGGTTCCTGATATATTATCAGCAGGCTGATATTAGGTCGAGCTCGAGGGTATGAAAAAGCAACGGCTGCCAAAGCGAGAAGAGCAGACGAAACAGGCGTTCCAGAAGATGAAGCGCATCCTCTTGGCGTTTCGCACACGCGTGGATGAGGAGCTTCGTCCACAGGGTGTGACTTTGGCCCAGATACAGGTGCTGTTCGCGGTACGCTCTCATCCGAGAAGTTCAGGGGCCCAACTCGCCCGTACCTGCTACATTACGCCGCAGTCTGCACAATCCTTGTTGAAACATCTCGAGGACGGCGGTCTTATCGTTCGCGGCAAGGATCCTGTCAATGACCGCATTGTCACCATGAGCATCACGGACGCTGGAGAGCGACTGGCGCAGTCGATCGAAAAGAGCTCACAACCTCTCCATCGCGAACTGTGGAACGGAATTAGCGACCCTGAGCTGGAACAACTTAACGAGTTGCTCGCGCGCTGTCTTGCCAACCTCGGCTCTGAAGAGTCGCCTCTTCCGCGTTAAGCGCTCGTCCTCGCGGCGAACCGCAGCCTGACGTAATCGGCAACCCAGTTTCCGTCCCCGTCCCGAAGAACCGGCTCAAGTAGGGCAACCGTTCGCGTCAGCGCTGCGGTACGGTCGCTTGTATTAAGCCGGTCCAGCACACCATTGCGGAAGGTCTCAAGCCATGCCGCCATGCCGTTGGGCAGCGGAGTGGGCCGTGGAATCAGTTCGATCGAATCGACTGTGAAGCCTGCGCCTTCCAGTAAGCGCCGGTAGACCTGAGGCGATGGATAGAACGACGCGGCGGCGTGCTCCGTGTCGATTCCGTAGGGTTCGAGCACAGCCGAGAGTGCCGTACGGATTGCAGCAATGTTGCCCTGGCCGCCCATCTCGGCGACGAATCGCCCGCCAGGACGCAGTGCACGATGTACTCCGGCGAGCAACGCTGGTTGCCTCTCTGCCGAAAGCCAGTGCAGCGCCGCGTTCGAGAAGACGGCATCGAACTCGTGGTGGTAGGGAAGAGCGTCGGCGCTGTATTGCTCAACCTGGAGGCCGCGCTTGCGCGCAGCGTCGAGCATTGCAGGAGAATTGTCTACGCCGAGAACGTCCGCGCCCGTGGCGGCAAGCTGCTCGGTCAGCGCTCCATCGCCGCAACCCAGATCAAGGATGCGCTCGCCAGCCTGAGGCGCCAGCAACTCCACGACTCCAGAGGCGAGGGTTGCGACGAAACGGCCGTTGGTTGCGTAGGCATCTGTGTTCCATGTCTGGCCGGAGGGCGTCGCTGTGCTCATGCTCCTATTCTTGCTCGCTGCGGACTGCAGTGCGAGCAACATAAGAATTTCGCAATGCTCTATAAGCCGTGCGCGATGCGCCGGGCGGCCTCTTGCTAGGTGCCATAGCCACGGTGCTTCATCGCCTGCAACTCCTCTGCGCTTGGCCAGGAGATCGTCAGCAGAAATGCGGAGTCGTCCGCGGCCTCCACTTCGTGCCGGATGGATGCGCCGAGCGTGATGAGGCTTCCTGCAGGAAGATCGTGCACCTTGCCCACTGCGGTAAAGCGAATGCGTCCCTTCAGCACGTGCACCGAGAGGGTGCCATCGGCGTGATGCTCCTTCATCTTCGAGCCGGGTTCCATCGAGATCAGCACGGTTCTGAAATCGTGCTTCTTGAAGAGGGTCTTCGCGTAGTGTCCGGACTGCCAGGGCTTTTTGCTTTCGGAGTCGGCGATCTCTCGCGCGAGATCGAAGTGAATGAGTTTGTCGAGCATGGTTCCATCGGCTGCTGAGGTGGTCATCGGGCTCTATCCTCCGTCGCGCCACATGCTACGCCTTTCCATCTACGAGCGCACATGCTGAGAGCAAACCCTGTAGTCCGTTGCATATACTTGGAATTCGCGCGTTCGTGAAAGTATCGCGCAAACTGAGGAGCAGCTGGCATGACCGTCAACAAGGTGGCAATTGAGTTCGCGAAACAAAATCAGGATCGGTTTGTCGACGAGTTGAAGGCGCTTTTGCGCATTCCATCCATCTCGACGCTACCTGAGCACGCTGCTGACGTTCGTCGTGCCGCCGAATTTGTTGCTGCCGAACTTCGGCGGATCGGAATGGAGAATGTTCGTCTGATCGAGACGGTATCAGCCGATCATCCCAACGGTCATCCGCTCGTCTATGCAGATTGGCTGCATGCAAAAGATAAGCCTACGGTCCTCTGCTACGGCCACTATGACGTGCAGCCTGCCGAACCTCTCGACGAATGGACGTCGCCACCCTTCGAGCCGACCGAGCGGAACGGCAATCTGTATGCGCGTGGTGCCGTCGACGATAAGGGGCAGATGTGGATGCACGTCAAGGCGCTCGAGTCGCTCTTCGCAGCGAACGGCGGCAAGCTTCCAGTCAATATTCGAGTGATCGTTGAAGGTGAGGAGGAGGTTGGCGGGGAGGGAATCGCGCGCTTCGTTCGCGAGCACGGCGATCAACTGCGCGCCGACGTTGCCCTTGTCAGCGACACCGAGATGTTCGCGCCGGATCTGCCCACGCTCTGCGTTGGCCTGCGCGGCATGATCTACACCGAGATTGAGGTTCGTGGTGCCCGGACTGACCTGCACTCGGGCATGTATGGTGGCGCAGCTCCTAACCCCTTCGTTGCGCTCGCCCAGATCATCTCGAAGTTGAAGGATGAGAACGGGCGTGTCCTCGTGCCCGGCTTCTATGAGAAGGTCGCCACGCCTACGGCGGATGAGCTGAAGGCATGGAAGGCGTTGCCGTTCGACGAGGAGCACTACCGCGAGACAGAGGTTGGATCGCGCGAACTCACCGGAGAGCCTGGTTACAGCGTGCTTGAGCGCACATGGGCTCGCCCTACCCTGGACGTACACGGAATGCCCGGCGGCTTCATCGGCGCTGGTGCGAAGACGGTTATTCCGGCAAAGGCTCTGGCAAAGGTGAGCATGCGTCTGGTACCCGACCAAACTCCTGCGGAAGCGTTTGCAAAGTACAAAGCATACGTGGAAACCATCGCGCCTCGCGGCGTGGAGGTCGCCGTCAGGATGATTCACTCCGGCGACCCGATCGTCGTCTCAACTGATAATCCGTATGTGCAGGCTGCTACCGGGGCGATGCGCGAGGTCTTCGGCACGGAGACGGTCTTCGTGCGCGGCGGCGGCTCCATTCCGATTGTCGGCGATTTCGTGCGCGAGCTAAAGATTCCCACGCTGATGATGGGGTTCGGTCTTCCCGACGATAACCTGCACGCGCCCAACGAGAAGTTCCACCTCGCGAACTTTCACCGCGGCATCGAATCCATCGTGCGCTTTTTATCAACTGTTGGTGCGTGATGCTGGCCGCGCCCAAGAGCTCCGTCGGGGGATATGTTCTGGCTGGGGGCAGAAGCACGCGCATGGGTCGCGATAAGGCTTTGCTGGAGCTTGCGGGTAGACCACTGGTGCAGCATGCGGTGCTCAAGCTTCGCAGGCTTACCGGCGAGGCATACATCCTCGGTAACCGTGCAGAGCTTTCGACCTTTGCGCCGCTCGTCCCGGATCTGCACGAGAACTGCGGACCGCTGGGTGGAATCGAGGCTGCGCTCGCTCATACACAGCACGAATGGATCGTGGTGCTTCCGGTCGACATGCCATTCGTTCCGACTGCTTTGCTGGAAGACTGGATGCACAGCGTAGTGGACCAGCCTCAGGCCCGGATCGCAATCTTTACCGTCGAGGGTCTCCCGCAACCGGCGCTGAGCCTGCTCCACCGGTCGCTTCTGTCACGGGTGAGTGAAGCGCTGGACGAAGGCCGCTTCAAGCTCTATCCGGCGTTGGAAGGTGCAGCCGCAGGGCTTGCCACGGACGGTTCCGCTCGCATTGATGAAGTTTTGCTCAGTAACAATTGGAATAGTGAGACGATACCTGCAGCACTCGCTCTAACAGAAGCACAGCTGGCGGCACGGCATCTCTGGTTTGCAAATCTGAATACCCCCCAGGAGTTCTTGGAGGCTGAACGGCACGTGAATGCTTTGGATACGTGAACTGCACTGCATGCGCCCTGCGTATGGCAACAGATGGGACAATAGCGATTGAGAGGAATCCGAATCGGATGGACGAGTTCCTGGACAAAGCGGCGGATCGGGAGGCGGCAGTCGCCGAGTCAGCAAAGCAGACGCAAAAGCACGACAAGCGCGACGCTGTAGAGAAGAGCGATACCGAGGGCTCGGCTCACATTGCTGACAACGAGATGGCTCTGCCGACGGACGACGTCCCTCTCACAGCCGACGTATCCGCAGATGTCGCTCCCGCTGTTGAAGAGTTTATGGATCAGGCAAAGGTGCAGAACGAAGCTGCTGCCGAGGCCGTTCCCGATGTCAGAAACAAGCCGGGGTCCTATATTTCCTTCGAAAAGGTCTCAAAATCGTTCGGAGATGTCGTCGTTCTTGAAGACGTCAGCTTTTGTGTGCTGCCTGGAGAGACGCTTTGTATTCTGGGGCGTAGCGGCGTCGGCAAATCCGTTTCTCTCCAGATGCTTATGGGCTTCCTAAAGCCGGATAGCGGAATCATTCGCGTTGCCGGAGATCCCATTACCGGCTACACCGAGGCTCAGATGCAGGTGGTGCGTCGCAAGGTGACCATGGTCTTTCAAAACGGCGCACTATTTGATTCCATTACAGTTGGCGAGAATGTGGCGTTTCCTCTGCGCGAGCGTGCCGACCTTGCCGAGGAGCAGATCCTGCAAGTGGTCAAAGGGCTGCTGGAGATGGTCGGCGTGGCGGGCATGGAAAACCTGTTGCCCTCGGACCTCTCAACCGGAATGAAGCGCTCCGTCGCGATTGCCCGTGCGCTTGCCGCTCAACCTGAGGCGATTCTTTACGATGAGCCGACCACGATGGTCGATCCGCTGATGGCCCATCTGTTGGGTGACCTCATTGAACGGCTCAAGCAGCAACTGCATCTCACAAGCATCGTGGTTACGCATGACATGCGTTTTGCGAAGAAGCTAGCGGACCGCGTCGTCTTCCTGCACGCGGGAAGGGCCAGATTCTTCGGGACTATGGAAGAGATGGAGCGGAGTAGCGATCCCGTACTTCAGGAGTTCCTCTCGCTCGACGAGTTGGTAATGCCCACTGCATAGCGGTGCTTGCAAAGACAAATCGCCAATGGAACCACGAGTGTCATCACCCATAGGTCATCCACCATCACACCTTTGTGGCATCGTGTGAATAAGTTAACTCCACTACAAATGAACCCAAGGGTCCCTGGATTGCTTTGAGCAGTCGAGCAGCAGTACTTCCAGAGGACTGAACGTCTCTGCCAGACCATAGTTGGAGTGCGAAGCAACTTTGAGAACGCAGCATGTGTCGAACTGTTTAACTTGAAATGCTCTATGGGACCGGGCCGCGTCGTAGGCCGCCTCATCCTGTCTTCTTCTAGGCCCGGGAATATTGGTTGAGAGGCATTGGCATGGCAACACCTGATTATCTGCAGCAAGTCATCATCTCGGGTCGAAGGGTTGGCGCCCAGAGTCGCCGAATACACACGAGCCGTTTTGGAGTCTTGCGACGGCCCTCGGTTACCAGTCTGGTATGGGCCTCGCTTGACGTCATAACGGTGTTTTTCGCGGGCCTCATCGCTTTGCATCTTCGTGTTGCGGTGCCGGCAGAGACTGCTGCACCCTACTCCGTTGTGGCCCAGTTGTTTCAGTCGTCGCAGCACCTTCTGGCCTTTTATTTATTCTGGTTCGCCGCGTGCCTCATCTTTATTACTCGGTCCTACGGACTCTACGGCCCTATTCAAAACCGCAGCGGTCTCCATGAGCAGCGCATGACCATCCAGGCCTGCTTTACGTCGGGTCTCCTGCTCTGCGGCACGCTCTATCTTTCCAACGGCAACTCGGTCTCCCGCATCGTCGTGATTCTCACAGTAGTCTTTTCAACGGTGCTGCTCTGCATCCGACGCGCATTCTGGCGACGCGTGGTCTATCGCCGATGCCGCGCCGGCATCGAGACCCGCAATGTCCTGATCGTAGGCGCTGGCCGCGTGGCGCACGCTCTTCGCAATCATCTGGATTCGCTTCAGCATCTTGGTTTCCGCTTCAAAGGGTTCGTAGCACTGACCGAGCGCGAGGCTGAGAGCGGCGACGCCGACGTCATCGGCGACGTTCGCAACTGCCTCTCGCTCGCCCGTTCGCTCTTCGTTGACGAGATATTCTTCTCCGTTCCCGGCGACAAAAAGCTCGTCATCCGCATGGTCGAAGAGGCTCGCCAGGCCGGCATCGACGTTCGCGTGGTTCCCGACCTCTACGATGGCCTCGCTTGGAACGCGCCCGTCGAGTACATCGGACAGTTCCCAACGATCCCGCTGCATCGCCGCGAGTTTCCCATCGGCGGGTTTCTTTTCAAACGCGTCCTCGATATCGCGGTTTCTTCCCTGGCGCTCCTTCTGCTGTCTCCTGTCATGCTGGCTATTGCCATCGCCATCCGCACCGACTCCGAGGGATCGATCTTTTATCGCGCGCACCGCATCGGTCGCAAGGGACGCACCTTTACCTGCTATAAGTTCCGCACCATGGTTTCCAACGCGGACAAGCTCCGTGAGCAGCTCTGCGCACATGAACGAGCGCGACAGCGTGCTCTTCAAGATCGCCAACGATCCTCGTATCACCCGCGTCGGCCGCTGGCTCCGCAAGTACTCCCTTGACGAACTGCCGCAGTTCTACAACGTCCTCCGTGGCGACATGAGCCTGGTGGGCCCGCGGCCGCCGATCGCTCACGAGGTTGAGCAGTACGATCTCTCGCACCTGTGCCGCCTCAACGTGCTTCCTGGAATCACTGGCCTCTGGCAGGTAGAGGCGCGCCAGGACCCCTCCTTCGACAGCTACATCTCCCTCGACACGGCTTACGTAGAGAACTGGAGTCTGTGGCTGGACATGAAGATTCTCGCGCGTACCGTTGGAGTCGTCTTCGCCGGCACAGGAAGCTGACCCGCAGTTTTCGTACATCCGCGAAAGCGTTAGACTTGAACTCTGTGAAGATAGCGCTGGCGCAGATCAACCCCACGGTGGGGGACTTCACCGGAAACACGCAAAAGATTCTTGAATATGCCGCACGTGCGGCCGAACAGGGCGCAGACCTCGCCGTCTTCCCCGAACTCGCCGTTTGCGGCTATCCTCCCGCGGACTTTCTCGAGAAGACTGCCTTCGTAGAGCGTGCCTGTCAGGCAGTCGACGAGATCGCCGCCTGGACCGCGACTCCAGGCCGTCCCGCACTTCTCGTCGGCTCCGTCATGCCTGACCACTCACCAGTGGGCAAGCGCGTCCGTAACGTCGCGGTGCTTCTCTCCGGCGGAAAGATTGCCTTCGTTCAGCAGAAGATGCTGTTGCCCTTCTACGACGTCTTCGACGAGCAGCGTTACTTTGAACCGGGCACCTCGCAGTCGCTCACTACGGTTGCGGGGCAGCCTGTCGCGATCACGATCTGCGAGGATGCGTGGAACGACAAGGGTTTTTGGCCACGCCAGCTCTACTCCGTCGACCCTGTTGATGCCCTTATGAATCAATGGCAGTCGCAGGCCATCCAGGTCGACGGCCACCCGCGTCTCATCCTCAACATCTCTGCATCGCCCTTCAACCAGGGCAAGTCGCAGGTTCGTCAGCGAATGCTCGCCGCTATAGCAGAACGGCACAACGCGTTCGTCCTGATGGTCAACCAGGTCGGAGGCAACGATGGCCTCGTCTTCGACGGTTCCTCTCTGATGCTCGCCCCCAACGGTGAGGTCATCGGTCGCGCTGCCTGTTTCGCTGAAGACCTTGTCCTCGTCGATACAGAACACACCGTTGCTGCTCCGCCGCCTCCGTGCGACAACATCGCCGAAATCTGGCAGGCCCTGGTGCTCGGCACACGAGACTACGTTCGAAAGTGCGGCTTCAAGAAAGTATTGATCGCTGTAAGCGGGGGAATCGACTCTGCGTTGGTTGCGGCGATCGCTGTCGAAGCGCTTGGAGCGGAAAACGTCTTGGGTGTTGGAATGCCGACTGAATACTCTTCGCTCGGTTCCATCTCCGACGCGCGCAAGCTCGCAAAGAATCTTGGCATTCGTTTTGAGCTGCTGCCCATCCATGATGCCTTCGCCGAGTTCCAGAAGGTTCTCGATCCCCTCTTCACCGGAACCCCTTTCGGACTGGCGGAAGAAAACCTGCAGCCGCGCATCCGCGGAACGCTGCTCATGGCTCTTTCCAACAAATTTGGCGCTCTGGTTCTTACCACCGGAAACAAGAGCGAGATGGCCGTCGGCTACTGCACACTCTACGGTGACATGGTCGGCGCGCTCGCCGTCATCGGCGATGTCTACAAGACGCAGGTCTACGAGCTATCGCGCTATGCCAATCGCTCTGGTGAGATCATCCCACAGGCCACAATCGATAAGCCGCCTTCCGCCGAGCTCCGGCCCGGTCAGCGAGATACCGATTCGCTTCCGCCCTACGATGTGCTCGACCCCATTCTCGAGGCATACGTAGAGCGATATTTGTCTGCCGAGCAGATCGCCGAGGAGCAAAACGTTGACGCCGCGCTGGTCCGCTCCGTCTTAAAGCTGGTCGAGCAGAGTGAGTACAAGCGGCAGCAGGCCGCCCCCGTTCTCAAAGTCACGCAGAAGTCGTTCGGCACCGGGCGGAGATTTCCCATTGCCGTCAAGGTTCAGGTCTAATAAATGCATCGCCCGCGTTTGTCGCGGCGGGCAAAGGAAGGTCTTTCGTTTTGAAGAGAGCATTGTTTCTGTCAGCAGCACTGGCGTCTGTCTTGGGCGCCGTCACCATCGTCTCGGCACAGGCCCCGGTATCCGCGCAGCAGCCTCCCGCTCAGAAGCCCGCAACCCCGGCACAGGGCGCGGCACCCGCCCCGAAGCCCCTGCAACTGCAGAGCCTCGATCCTTCCAGTCACGCCGACCCCTTCCCGCCAGTCAACCCAAAGTTCTTCACGGCTTCCACCCCCACCGTCGATACGGTGAATTCGTTTCTTACTGCGCTGTGGGGATACGACCCGAATCGCATCTGGCGTGTCGAGGCTATCCAGACCACTCCAGCTGCGGGCGTGACCAGGGTTGTCGTCTATGTCTCCGATAAGGGGCCAAACGCCAAAGTCGTAAATACCATCTTCTTTGTTACGCCCGACGGTAAGCATGCGATCGCAGGCGGCGAAGGTGTCATAAACTTCGGAGCGACACCCTTCGCTGAAGCGCGGAAGATTCTGCAGGATCGGGCCGACGGTGCTACCCGCGGTTCAACCAGCAAGGAACTTATGCTCGTCGAGTTCGCTGACCTGCAGTGCCCTCACTGCAAGGAAGCCCAGGCTACGATGGACCGTCTCGCCCAGGACTTCCCCAACGCGCGGATCGTCTTCCAGAACATGCCCATTCCCGATCTTCACCCCTACGCGCTCAAGGCGGCGGCTTACGGCTACTGTGTGACGAAACAGAAGAACGACGCCTTCTTCACCTACGCGAACGACGTCTTCGAGAAGCAGGCCGCGCTTACGCCTGATACCGGCGATCAGACGTTGAAGGATGCGGTGACCAAGGCTGGCCTGGATCCGGCAGCTATCGATGCCTGCGCCGCCACTGACGCCGCCAAGAATGCCGTCCAGGCTTCCATGCAGCTCGGCCGCGATGTGGGTATCGAACAGACTCCCTTGCTTGCAGTCAACGGTCATGTGGTTCCGCTCAATGGCGTCGCCTACGAAACTCTGAAGTCGGTAATCTCCTTCCAGGCCGTTCAGGATGGTGTGAGCACCGGGGCAGCCCCGCCGGTCGGCAGCTCCAGCAGAACGCCGCCCTCATTGATGAAGTAGGAGAATCTGTGGAAATTTGTTGTCAAGCCCCGTATCCGCCTAAGTAAAACAAACAAATAAAGATACAGGTTGCCGATTAATTACCTCTGGCTTGCTAAACTAGAAGGTATAGATCGAAGAAGCCCCGGAGATATCTCCGGGGCTTCTTGCTTGTACCTCCAAAATCGGCCTAAGCCCAGTGGAATCTATATTTTTGTACTTAACGTATTTGCGATGAACATTTTGGAAACCGATTTTCCGGCAAGTAGCACAAAATAAGGAGCCTACAGAAAATGAATAGGGGAGGGGGGAGGGGTGGGTCAGCCGCGGTGCAAGAAGAAGAACCTCATCATGAATAGTGCAGCCAGCAGATACAGCATCCAGCTCGACCGCTTGCCCCGACCGGTCAGTAGCTCCAACGCCGCGTAGCTCGTAAGTCCAAAGCTCAAACCGTCAGCGATGGACCAGGTCAGCGGAATCGTCGTCACGGTCAGGAAGGCCGGGATCGCAATGACTGGCTCAGTCCACTCGATCTGACCCAGACCGGTCAGCATCAATCCGCCCACAAGGATCAGCGCCGGCGAGGTTGCGAAGCTGGGAATGGCTCCTACCAGCGGCGCGATGAACAGCGAGACCGCGAACAGCAATCCGGTCACGATCGCCGTAACGCCAGTTCGGCCTCCCGCTGCTACGCCAGCGGACGATTCGATGTAGCTGGTCACCGTGCTCGTTCCACTCAGCGAACCAACGATCGTCGCCGTCGCGTCCGCGAAGAAGATCCGGTTCAGCCGAGGAATCTGGTGGTCGGGAGTCATCAGCTTCGCGCGCTCCGATACCGCGACCAGCGTCCCGATGTTGTCGAAGAGATCAACGAAGAGAAACACAAAGACGATCTCGGCTGCGCCGATGCGGAGCGCTCCTGGAATGTCGAGGTGAAACGCCGTCTCACTCAGCGCGGCAAGGTTATAGGGAACTGGAGCCCAGTGAACCTGCCCGAAGGCAAGTCCAGCGGCCATCGTGCCCAGCACGCCGATCAGCATGGCAGCCCGCACGCGAAGAACTTGAAGCACGGCAATTAGCACTAATCCAAAGAGCGCCAGCGCAGTCGCCGGAGCCCGAAGATTGCCCAGCGCAACTGTTGTTGCAGCATTCGGAACGATGATTCCTGCGTTGCGAAATCCGATGAAGGCGATGAACAGTCCGATTCCGCCCGCAACCGCAGCGTGAAGCTGATGAGGAATCGCGGCTACCAGAAGCTGCCGAATGCCAGTGAACGTCAACACCAGGAAGATGACACCGGAGAGAAAGACCGCTCCCAGCGCCGTCTGCCACGGAACGTGCATCCCTTTTACGACCGTGTAAGTGAAGTAAGCATTCAGACCCATCCCCGGCGCCAGCGCCAACGGATAGTTGGCGAAAGCTCCCATCAGCACACTGCCAAACGCCGCGCACAGACAGGTAGCCGCGGTCACGGCAGCAATCGGCATCCCCGTCTCATGCAGAATCGCAGGATTGACGAAGATGATGTACGCCATCGTGATGAACGTAGTGAAGCCAGCAAGAACCTCTGTGCGCCAGCTGGTGCCCCGCTCGGCGAAGCCGAAATACTGTTCAAGTCGTGAGCGCATCAGCCTCTCGTCAGCCTGCTGAATAGAATGAAATGGATCACAACCAGAATACGTGAGAGGGAATCGGATGACCGCCGCCGAAGTGAAGCAACTCCTCGGACTCGCACCGCACCCGCGCGAAGGCGGATGGTTTGTTCAAACCTACGCTGCAACTGACACGATTACTCCCATGGCCTTCGCCGACGGTCGTTATACGAGTCCGCGTAGGACATCGACCGCGATCTATTACCTGTTGGAGCCCGAGACATTCAGCGAGATGCATCGTCTCCGCTCCGATGAGGTCTTCCACTTCTACGCAGGCGATCCCGTAGAGATGCTGCAGCTGCTTCCAGATGGCAGCGGCAGAACGATCATCATCGGCAACGATCTGGCGCAAGGCCAGCAACCGCAGGTCCTGGTCGAACGCGGAGTCTGGCAAGGCTCGCGACTGGTCGCCAGGAGGACGATGGGCCTTGCTCGGCTGCACCGTAAGTCCCGGGTTCGAGTACGAGGACTACGATTCATCCAGCCGCGACGAACTAACCGCCCGCTGGCCCACCTTCGCCGAGATGATTGCGTCCCTTACGCGCTCATGATGCAGAAGAGCGCAAGCCGCAGATCATCAATTTTAGGATTTGAAGAACTGGAGGCGCGGGTCGGGATCGAACCGACGCATAAAGGTTTTGCAGACCTCTCCCTTACCACTTGGGTACCGCGCCTCAGAAGGGCCGTTCACGTTATCAGACCCTGCAAATTGTAGGTGAAGTGTACCGCAGGCAGGGGATGTTTTGGAGCGGGAGACCGGGGTCGAACCGGCGACATCTTCCTTGGCAAGGAAGCACTCTACCACTGAGCTACTCCCGCTCTCACAGGTTCAAGTATAACGGGCGACCCATCTGCGGTCAAACATTCAAAGCGACCCCGAAGGGCTCAAAAACCACAACTTTCGCTGTGTTGACTAGTTTCCCGGCAGGCGTTGATTGAACGCGATACGCGGGCCTGCGACCGCGCTTGAGCGATGGCGAACTACATGTGGAGTGATAAGCAAGATGAGTTCGCTGGTGTCTTTCTCGGTGGTCGTGTCGGCAGTCGCAGTCTGAAAGCCAGGAAGCTCTCCCAGGCCGGGAATTCCGCTGATTGCTGCTGACTCTTGTCGAGTGAGCGTGCTGGCGAGCAGGGCAGTTGCACCGTCGCCGATCGTAACCTCTGAGGCATATGCCCGATTGGCAAGGACCGGAATGTTGTTGAGTGAGCCTCCCGCGAGAGCCTCAATCTTGAGATCGATCTTCACGCTGACCAAGCCGGACTTCTGGACGGTGGGTGTCGCCTTTAGGGTCAGGCCCAGGTCTTCGTACTGTATCTGCGGAATGGTGACACTGCCCGATGCACCGAGATACTGATTGAGCAGACTGCTAGCACTCACGCCGTTGATAGTCGTGCCAGCGAGCGATGAAAGCGATCCAGATATTCCGCTGCTGTAGGTCGACGTGATGATGGGATAGCGGGTCCCGGAGCGGAAGGTGCCGGTCTGGCGATCACCGATTCGTAGCTGAATGGTATCGAGCGCGCGCGTATCGCTAGAGTTCAGTGCCAGATGCAACGTCGTTGCGGTAGGAGTCGTAATTCCTGTCTGAGTGATCCCTCCGCCGAAGAAGCCGATGGTGTTGCTCAGCAGCGTGCTTTGAACTAGTCCGGATGAGATAAGTGCAAGGGCAATGGTGATGTCGCTGGCGTTGGCAGGAATAAGTCCCTGAGAGATCGCCTGATTCACAAGATCCTGGTTGGATTGGACCAATTCACGAGCAGCTGTTTCGACGTTATAGACGCCAATTTGCTGGGGTAACTGAACTCCGATGTCGCGCTGCCGCGTGCGGTCTACAGCATAGAGGTTCAGGTCGAGAAGTACTTCCGCGCCCCCGTCGATCAGGTCAGCGAGCGTTAGATTAATGGCGGTTAGCGTCTCCTCTGGCGCGCGCAACACCAGGCTGCCGGCAGCACTCTCTACTGTTGCCTTGTTTACGTCAAAGACGCTCTGGACAACGGTTCCGAGTTCTTTCATCTGATCAGGCGTAAAACCGGGAACATAGATGGTCTCTTCAAGCTGCCGTTCAAACTTCTGGCGGTTCTCACTTGTGTCATTTGCGACCAGAACGGTATGGGGGTCGAGTGGAACCGCAAATACGTGCGCCATTTTGAACAGAATCGAGGAGGCCTGGGCGTAGGGGACACTCTCAAGGTCGAAGCGCAGGTTCTGGCGCTGGACGGAATCGTCGAACACCGCCCGGATGCCAAAGCGCGAAAGGACCTGCTGGATGGTCTGCTGTGTGTCAGCACGAATCTCGAAGCTTTGCATCACGGAAGTGGGTAAGAGGGTGACAGGACCGGCGAGCGCAGGAGCCTGCTGTAGCCATGGGGGGTCTGCGGAGGCTTGAATCTCTGGACGGAATGCGGTCGATGGTGCAGGTGACTCAGTGTGCTGCGCGACGATCGCATTATCAGGGTCAAGTTCGCGCGCCTCGGCAAGAAGGGATTGGGACTTTTCAACCTGGCCAAGAAGCCGCGCCTTGCCGGCCAGCTGCACAAGTTCGGTGACCCGATGCTCCCGTGCGAGTGCTACCGCCTGAATGTAGTTGGTGTCTGCCGGATTCAGCTTCGCTGCCTTACCGAACATGGCTTCCGCAGCCGTCAAATTGCCGCGATCCAAAAGGCGTGCGCCTGTGATGTAGGCGTCCTGCGCCTCGCGGATCTGACGGGCAGTGGGATGAGGGACCTGAGATTCAGTCTTGGGAGCCTGAGTGGCTGGAGTGGTCGAAGGAGACGGAGACTCCTGAGCGCGCACAGTGACAAATGAGCAAAGACCCAGAAACGTGACCACCGCAAGAATAGTGACGCGTTGAGAAACGGGTCGATGTGGAAAGGGGAGCAACATGCCTGCAGGTTAGACGGACGACGTCATTTAACGGGTTCCCGTCAGTCCGCGCCCCAATCCTTGCACGATATTCTGAACGCGCGGACGCTCGCTGGCTGGGGGACGGCGCATGCCGTTGCGGATCTGAGCGGTGTCCATATCGAGCTCGGCGAGCGTACGGCTCAGCGTGTTGCGATGCATGCCAAGTTCATCGGCAGCCTTGCACTGGTTGCCTTTATTGTTGCGCGAGGACCTCAAGGATATAGCGGCGTCTTGAACTGCCGAACGGCATCCGTATAAGAGATGCCGGCACTATGCATCTGAATGACAAGACTGTCCAATTCGCGCTTCAAGGTGTACTCCTCGCTGGTCGTCGTCGTTGCGACACTTCCTCATTGTGACCCTAGCTGTGCGGTTTGATCCAATCGGGTGCGTTGTGCTTGAGCTGTGTTGCGCCGTCCAGGATGAGCTGCTCGAGGTCGTGAGGTACAACGAAGGATACCGCATGTGCCCCGGCAAGGAAATAGGGTGTTAGCCGGGAATTTTTGAGCCAGTCGGTTGTGGGAAGAAAGGCGGTTACTGCCATGAGAACAGCAACGCCGACCAGCCAGCCGCGCACCGCGCCGAAAAGCCGCTCCGCCGAGCCGGTTGAAGAAGCCCAGGCCAATCGCGTGAGCTGCCGAGTGAAACATTCTCCCGAGAATAGCTGCAAGGACCATGATGCCGATCGCGATTAGAAGGAACGCAGCCACGTTGGCGATTGCCGGATTCGTGATGAAGCGTGACAGCGGCGAAGCGAGGAGAGGGTAGTTCCAGGCGGCAAGCAGGACTCCCGCGACAGAGCCCGGCGAGCGAAAACAACTCGCGTAAGAGTCCACGGAAGAGCGCCTGAATCATCGAAAAGGCCAGTATTGCGATCAGTAGACAGTCGAAGAGATTCATAGCGGTTCGGTGCGAGCCTGAGATCAGGCGAAACGCTTCAAGATACTTTTCGCGGGTGCGTTCGGCGACCTCCGGCGGAAGGCCAGGTGCAGGTGCCTGCTTGTTCCAATGGATGGATTCGAGGTAGTCACGAACGTATTGCTTGTCGAAAGAAGGCTGCGGGCCTCCCGGAGAATAAGAGTCGGCCGGCCAATAGCGGGAGGAATCGGGCGTGAGGACTTCGTCGGCAAGCACGATTTCGCCATCGATTAGTCCAAACTCAAACTTGGTATCCGCAAGGATGAGGCCGCGGCTCTCCGCATGACGCGATGCCTTATCGAAGATCTCGAGCGTAAGGCGACGGAGTGCATTGGCGTGTTCGGATCCCACCACGCGAATGACGTCGTCGAAGGAGATGTTCTCGTCGTGGCCGCCGGTGTTGATCTTCGCGGCGGGGGTAAAGATGGGTTCAGGTAGGCGGTCAGACTCGCGCAAGCCTGTCGGCAGTTTGATTCCGCAGATCGATCCGGTGGTCTTGTAGTCCTTCCAGCCGGAGCCCGAGATGTAAGCGCGGACGACACACTCGACAGGGAACATCTCTGCTCTGCGAACAATCATGCTGCGTCCGGCGAGTTGATCACCATAAGGCTGCAGCGCAGGAGGAAACTTCTCAGAATCAGCGGTCAGGACATGGTTCTTAACGGTGCTCTTCAGAAAGTCGAACCAGAAAAGCGACAGCTGCGTGAGTATGCGGCCTTTGTCGGGTATACCCGTCGCAAGTACGTGGTCAAAGGCCGAGATGCGATCGGATGCGACGAAGAGAAGCTCGCGGTCATTGAGCGAGTAGATATCGCGGACTTTGCCGCGCGCAGTGAGCGGAAGTGAGCCAAGATCAGTGTTGAGAAGAGCGGTCGACATCATTATTGACGGTACCACCTTGCCCCCTTCGTTGAACTAGCGAAGTGGCAAGGTGAGTTCGATATCTGCCTGTTTTCCCGGACGTCCGGGACAGTGAAAGTGAACGACTTTGTTGGTCACGTCGGCGACAGCAGAAGATGCCGCCGAATCACACTGGTCATCGCTGAAGGCAGCTCTCTGGACGAGGTGGCGGAGAAAGGGTGCAAACGGGGGACGGTAGAAGACAATCAGGTCCATTCCTGTGTTCCCGACGGCGCTCGTATCCCATTCGCTTTTTTCGCAGATGTAGTGGCCGCCAATCGCGGAGATGTCGGCGGGAGACCAGTCGAAGATTCGCGTTAGCGGCAGCAGCAGCGTCGAGCCGAACAATGGCACCAACAAGATTAATGCGCTAAGCGACGTAAGCCACCGTGGTCGCATCAAGCTGAATCTCACAAGGATGACCTCATATCCTACGACTGAAGTCCAGCAAAGCAGGGCATTGATGCGGGTCGAAGCCATACTCCAGTGGGAAACAATGAAAAGGAAGCGAATCAGAAACATTGCGACCGATGTCACCAGCGCGAAGCTCCGCAGCCATAACGGCAAACGCCACCAGACGAAGCGAAGGGCCACGATGATTCCAGTAATCAGGGCTAGCAACGCGAAGGTCAGAGGGACATGCATGTGCAGTGACTAGCTTACGGTACTGTTCTCAAAGCGAAACGGGAACAGCGTAATTGCTGTTCCCGTCAGGCCAGAGGATGCCTATGCCACCGCGCGGCGAGAGGCGTTTTCATCGCGGCGGTTCAGGTTGACGCTGACGATCTTCGAGACGCCCGGCTCCTGCATGGTGACGCCGTAGATGACGTCGGCCTGCGCCATGGTGCGTTTGCTGTGGGTGATGACGACGAACTGCGTGTTGGCGCTCATGTCGGCGATCAGCTTGGCGAAGCGGCCGACGTTGGTCTCGTCGAGCGGAGCATCGACTTCGTCCAGGATGCAGAACGGCGCCGGCTGGAACTGGAAGATGCCGACCAGCAGCGACAGCGCGGTGAGGGCCTTTTCTCCGCCGGAGAGCAGAAGGATGTTCTGCAGCTTCTTGCCCGGCGGCGAGGCGACGATATCGATGCCGCTCTCGGCCGAGTTCTCCGCGTCGGTCAGCTTCATGAATGCCTGGCCGCCGCCGAAGAGCTTCGTGAAGGTGACGGAGAAGTTTTCGTTGATGACCTTGAAGGCCTCGTCGAACTTCATGTCGCGAGATCTCGTCGATCTCCTTGATCGAGGCCTGCGTGTTCTCGATCGAGTCGAGCAGGTCCTTGCGCTGGGTTTCAAGGAAGCTGTGGCGCTGCGGCGGTCTCGTTGTACTCCTCGAGCGCCATCATGTTGACCGGACCCATGGCCTCGAGCTTCTGCTTCAGAGCGCGGGATTCTTCTTCCTCGGTGTGCAGGGCGTCGCCCTCGATGCGCACGATGGTCTGGTCCTCGCGGAGCGTGACGGCCTCGACCGCGAGGTCATTCAGGCAGGTGGCGTCGATGTGCTCGATGTCGGAGGCCAGCTTGGCGGCGCGTGCCGTGAGGCTGGCGCGCTGCTTCGCGGAGGGCTTCGGTCTCGTGGCGAAGCGTGCGGAGTCGCTGATCGAGCTCGGCCATCGCGGTGCGAAGCTCGTTGGCCTCCGCCGTCAGGCGCGCGCCTTCGGCGACGGCGTTGGCGCGCGCCTCGGAGAGTTCGGAGTGCTGCGCTGCGAGCGTCGCGGTCTCTTCTTCGCGACGCAGCTTTTCGGCAGCTGGAGGCTGCGAGCTGCTGCTCGAGTTGCTGAATGCGCTGGTTCTGGCCGTTGTAGAGGCGTGATGGTCTGATCGAAGTTCGACTGCGCATTGCGGCGGCGCTCCTCGAGTCCGGCGAGCGAGGCTGAGGCCTCAGCGGCCGCCTGTTGCAGTTGCTCGCGGCGGCCGCGAAGTTCGTCCAGCTGCGCCTGAAGCTCCGCAAGCGAGCTTTCAAGGACGGAGCGCTCTGCCTCGAAGGCGGCGGCCTCCTGCTGGCGGCGGGCGATGAGGTCGGTCTTCTGGTTGCGGGCATCGCGGTTGCGCTCGGTGGCAAGCGACCACTCCTGCAGCCGGCGCTCGATGCGTGCCGTCTCGGACTCCATCTGGCGCAGTGCAGCGCCGGAGTTCGCGGACTTCGCGCTCAGCGTCGCGGCGCTCGTTGGTCTTGCTTCGATCGCGGCGTTGAGATCGGCGATCTGACGCTGGAGGTCCGCGGTGTCGCGAGGTCAGTCTGCGGCAAGCTGCCTGCTCAGCCTGCTCGATCTTCTGCTGTACCTCGGTGAGCTCGCGCTTGAGCGCCAGCGGTCCCTGCGCGCGCGGACGGCCGCCGGTGACCGTGACGTTGTGGAAGGTCTCACCGGTGGGCGAGAGGAAGAACGCGTGCGGGTTTGAGAGAGCGAGGGAGCGCGCGGTGTAGGAGTCCGGCGCGACGAAGCCTTCGCGCAGCTTGGGCAGGATCACTTCGAGCGACTTGCCGAAGCCATCCAGCACGCGGACGCACTCACGCAGCGGAACGACGCCTTCGATGTTCGCGGTGTTCCTGACTGCCTCGCTGGTCATGCCCTCGGCGAAGGAGAAGTTCGCCTGCGCATCGTTGGGATGAACAAGGAAGGTTGCGCGGCCGGCTACATCGGTCTGGAGCAGGTGCATGCCGGCGTCTGCCGCATCCCAGCTCTTCACGACGATGTAGTTCAGCTCATCGCGCAGGAACTCGTCGACGACGCTCTCGTACTTGCCGTCGACTTCGAGGAAGTCGGCGAGTGTGCCGACGGGAGCCATTGTTCCTGACTGTGCTGCCGTTGCTCGATCTTGAAGATGTTGCGGACGGTATCGGTCGAGTAGCTGTGGTCGCGAATGAGCGCCTTCAAGCGAGCTGCGCCGGCCATTGAGCGTCGCGACCTCGCCACGCAGCTGGTCGCCGCGGCGTTTGCTACTGCGTTCTCTTCTTTGCGGCGTGCCTCGATCTGAAGCCGCAGCTCGGCGATCTCCGTTTCGAGCCGCTTCAGCCGCTCGGTGACGGACTCGAAGGACAGCTTGACCTGTCCGCGCTGCAGGCCGAGCGTCTCGAGCTCCTGCCGGGCAATCTCGGACTCACGCTCGAGCCGCTGTGCTTCCTGTTCAAGGCCGGCGAGCGCTGCCGCGGCCTGGGCCTCTTCGTTGCGGGTCTGCGAGGCGCGCTGCACCAGCTGCATGCGTCTGCGCGGCGGTTCTGCTCGGCCTGCTGCTCCGCCGTCTGCGAGCGCGCGGACGGCTTCCTGCGCCTGTTGCTGTTGTTGCTGCGCCGCCTCGCGAGAATTGGTCGGCTTCGGTCGTCGCGTTCTCGAGGAAGCTGCGGTGCTGTTCGAGTTCGCCTGCCAGGCCGGTCAGCTGCTCCCGCGCCTGTGTCAGGTCGTCGGCTCCTGTTGCGAGGCGCTGTGTCAGCTCGGCGATACGGTCGGCGTTTGAAGCGGTGCGGGCCGTGATGCGCTCGAGCTCAACAGCGGACTGATTGGCCGAGCGAACCAGCCTCGCGAATCTGCTGGTCGAGAGCATAGCCGCGATTGATGCCTTCAGTGTGCTCGGCGTCCATGGTCTCGAGAGTTGCGGCCTGTGCATCGATCTGTGTGGCCAGCGCAGCGATCTTTTCGCTGGTAGCGGACTGCTCGGAGTCGAGCTGCGCCATGCGGCTGGCGAGAACAACGCGCAGACGGGTGCGAAGTTCGTCGCGCAGCGCGCCATAGCGCTCGGCCTTGGCGGCCTGGCGCTTGAGCGTGGCCATCTGCCGCGTGACCTCTTCAAAGATGTCGTTTACGCGGGCGAGATTCTGCTTAGCCGATTCGAGCCGCAGTTCCGCGAGCCGCTTCTTGGTCTTGAAGCGAGTGATGCCCGCGGCCTCTTCGATGATGCTGCGGCGGTCGAGCGGCTTGGAGCTGAGCAGCTGGCCGATGCGCTCCTGGCCGATGATGGCGTAGGACTCGCCGCCAAGGCCCGTGCCCATGAAGATGTCCTGAATGTCGCGCAGGCGGCAGATCTTGCCGTTAAGCAGGTATTCGGAGTCGCCGGAGCGGAAGAGGCGGCGGGTGATCGTCAGCTCGCCTGCGCGGACAGGGGCGCGGTCGAACTTGCGGCGGCGGATCTTCAGCACGACATTGTTGCGCGTTCGCTTCGGCGTCCTTCCGGGGCAGGCTTCGATGCGCTTCGCCTTCGATGACGGTGCCGGGCTGTGCCTCGGCTACAGCCTCTTCGGTCTCCTGCGCACGCTGCTGGCGAAGGTCAGTCTCATCCCAGTCGGAGACGTTCGCTGCATGCTCTGCTGGATGTTCGTCGGTAATGACGATCTCGGGGCCTCAGGCGATAGCGATGCACCGTCGTAGACCTCGGGGTCGACGAGCGTGAGGGAGACCTCGGCCATGCCGGTAGGCTTGCGATCGCGCGTCCCGGCGAAGATGACGTCTTCCATCTTGATGCCGCGAAGGCTCTTGGCCGACTGCTCGCCGAGAACCCAGGTGATGGCGTCAGAGATGTTCGATTTGCCGCAGCCGTTCGGACCGACGATGGCCGCGATGCCTTCGCCGGAGAGCTGGACCTCGGTGCGATCACAGAAGGACTTGAATCCGAGGATCTGAACTTTTTTGAGCTTGAGCAAAGTCACCTCTCAGCCGCGCCCTGATTTCGAATGGGGAAGAGAGCACGGTTGTTAAGACTGGTCTAACTTTAATCCCGCAAGGGGTCGGAATCAACGACCGCAACACCAGATGTTGTGGATAAATGGCCTCTAATACTACGAATGGGTAGTAATGCCATGAAGCCAGCCTTTACCGTTCCATTCTCAGCACTTGGAATTAGACAGATCCCGTTCGCAATTGCGGAGTCTGGGGACGAAAGATGGCTTCCTGAGACATAGGCAAATGATCGGGACTGGTCTGCATCCCACGCATATCTTTTCATATAAGAAGGAGCAAATGCGTTCGATGCTTGCCATGGAGCAACGTCGTTTCTATAATCCGCATCATCATGCCGTGATGCACCAAAGCAGTTGACCGCTCGCCCCCTGGGGTTGAGGGAGGGTGGAATAACTGACAAATGCGCCATCCAGGTTGTGATACATCTATCTGACCCCGGAGTCACCGGACGGCAGAAACTCGAGAAGAGAGTTTTAACTGAGGAGTGTGGAATGAAGAAGGCAGTCGTTGCGTCTCTCCTGGCGGTCGCTAGCGTAGCATCCGGTGCGCGTGTTGCGGTTGCACAAACCCAGGTAAATCTGGGAACCAATGCGCAGCAGACGGGCGGGGGCGTAACGTTGCCTCCGGCTGAGTACAACGCGTATACCGCGGCGATTGGCCAGAGTACGCCGCAAACACAGGCTCCTGCTCTCGAGCAGTTCCTGACAACCTATCCGCAGTCCCAGGTAAAGCAAGATGTGCTGCAGCGCTTGATGCTGGCCTACAGCGCGTTTGATCCGGCCAAGACGCTTGATGCTGCCGACCGGCTTCTGCAGGTGGATCCGAATAACCTCCGCGCTCTTACGTTCGAGGCTTACTTCCGGCTGCAGGCAGCCGATGCGATCACCGATCCGGCGGCCAAGCAGGCGGCACTGGATAAGGCTGCCGATTTCGCACAGAAGGGCCTGAGCGCGACCAAGCCTGCCGATATGAGCGACGCTGACTTCAATAGCGTCAAGACAGCAGCGTCTCCCGTCTTCCACCGTGCAATCGCGGCAGCGGCACTCGGAAAGAAGGACGGTGCGACCGCGGTCACGAATCTGAAGGACAGTCTGTCGAGCGTACCAGTGGATCAGACGAAGACCCCTGGCCCACTGCTTCAGGACACCTATACTCTGGGCGCGGCCTACTATCAGTCGACGCCGCCGGACTTCCTGAACTGCGCCTGGTATGCATCGCGCGCAGCGTCGTTCGCTCCGGAGCCCTACAAGACCCAGATGATGCCGCTGGCAAAGTTTTGCTACAAGAAGTTATCACGGTGCAGACGACGGCTTCGATCAGCTGGCGACGCTGTCGCAGGCGAGCCTGAATCCTCCGGCGAACCTGTCTGACACGATCAAGCCCGCTCCGAAGCCGGCTGACATCGTGAAGCAGGTGATTGCGAGCACGCCGGATCTGTCGACGCTGGCGATCTCGGACAAGGAGTTCATTCTGCAGAACGGAACTCCTGAGGATGCGGCGAAGGTCTGGGACACGATCAAGGGCAAGTCGGTTCAGTTCCCGGATGCGACTGTGATTGCGGTGACGGACACGGCGCTGCAGGTTGCAGTTTCCGACGATGCGGTTCAGTCGAAGGTGGCTGACTTTACCTTCAATCTGACGGCTCCGCTGAAGACTCCTCCCGTGGTGGGCTCGAAGGTGACTGTGACTGGAACCTATGCTTCGTTCACTCCACAGCCGATCATGATCACGATGAGCGATGGTGCAGTGGTTGAGCCGAAGAAGACTCCGGCGAAGCCGACACCGGCGCATCACGCGGCTCCGCGTAAAAAGTGAGCGCGGTTTGACTTGAGGAAGAGGCAGCCTTCGGGCTGCCTCTTCTTCTTTGGAGCCCCAGAGGGGTACCCCCGGCTTTTTCGCACAAAGTCCTCGATTAAAAGAGATAGGTCTGGACTTCATTTGCACGTGATGTGCCAATCTCTCGGCTCCAATTTTTCGACCTACTTCAATTGTAGCGAGCGGAGAGAAATTAATCGGCAAATGGATGTCTCTGAATCTGCGCGGTTTAAGTGGGTTCAGGGCTTGACAAGGGTTTTTGCTGGGTTTTTCGAAGATCGAATTTTCGACTAGAACATAGGTTATGCAGCTACAACGAGTTACGGAGCGCGATCTTCCAGAAGTAGTCGACCTGACGAACCTTGCCTTTCGGGGAGGGGTGGGCTGGACAGTTGAGAGCAAGTACATCGAGGGCCAGCGGATCAATCTGGATATGCTTCGGGAGGATATGAGGGAGCATCCTGAAGCGTTGCTGTTGATCTGGCGCGATGAGGGTGATGGGGCGCTGCTCGGTTCTGTGTGGCTGGAGCCCAAGGATGGCGGGGCCTGGTACATGGGACTGCTGGCAGTTCGTCCCGAACGGCAGGGCCAGCAATTGGGGAGACGGATGCTTGAGGCCTCCGAAGAGGCGATGCGCGAGAGCAGTGCGAAGAAGGTGGTTATCTCGGTGGTGAATGTTCGCGAACGGCTGATTGGCTGGTACGAGCGTCGCGGGTATGTGCGGACGGGAGAGATGAAGCCGTTTCCGTATGGGGACGAGCGGGTGGGACGGCCTTTGCGGGATGATCTGGAGTTTGTGGTTCTGGAGAAGGGGCTGTAGGCGAGCGTCCCGTTAAGCCCACCTTAGCGACGATGATGTCGCGAAGATGGGTGCCCGTCATTGGTTGCGAGTCTGCAGGGTTTCCGGTGCGGGCAAAATGCGGGGATTCCTCGCTTCGCTCGGAATGACACCCTCAAACTTTCTCGTTGGTCTTGAGCGTAACGATGAGATTTGTTATTCGCCGAGCATGAGGTGCTGGATGTGGTGGGCGCGGCCGGTAGCTCCGTCGCAGGAGATGAGAACGGCGCACATCTTTGGGTTGCCCTTGGCGGCTTCGAACTTACCGGGCATTCCGGTGAGGAAGCGGTTGAGGACTAGCTCTGTTTCGACGCCGATGACGGAGTCGTAGGGGCCGGACATGCCTACGTCGGTGATGAATGCGGTGCCGTGGGGAAGGACGCGGGCGTCGGCGGTGGGGATGTGGGTGTGGGTGCCGAGGACGGCGGTGACGCGGCCGTCGAGGTACCAGCCGAGGGCGACCTTTTCGCTGGTGGTTTCGGCGTGGATGTCGAGAAGGATGATTGGGGGCGGTGATTTTGGCGAGGAGCTCGTCGGCCTTGCGGAAGGGATCGTCGCAGGAGGACATGAAGACTCGGCCCTGAAGGTTGAAGACGGCGTACTGCTGGCCGGTGGGGAGTTCGCCCTGGTAGAAGCCGAAGCCGGGAGTTCCAGCGGCGTAGTTGGCGGGGCGGAGGATGCGGCGGCCGCGGTCGTGCGAGTCGGCGGGGACGGTCATGTATTCGAAGATCTCGCGCTTGTCCCAGATGTGGTTGCCGGTGGTGATGACGTGGGCTCCCATGTCGAAGATCTCTTCGGCGAGGGAGGGCGTGATGCCGAAGCCTCCGGCGGCGTTTTCGCCATTGATGACGAGGAGGTCGACGGCGTTGGTTTCGAGGACGTGGGGGAGATGCTCGCGTACGATGTGGCGGCCGGCGGAGCCGAAGATGTCGCCGACAAAGAGGATGTTCACCTTGAAGATTTTACATTGGGTGGTGGGGCGCGGCCGCAGCGGAGGTAAAGAAGCAGGTCCCTCGACTCCGCGCTGCGCGCTCCGGTCGGGATGACACAGTTTAAAAACGGATGAAGAGGGAAGAATCAATTGAACAAAAACATGACATTTGCCGGAGGCGCGGACTGTATGGGTTGTGTTAGTTTGCTTTGGTGGCAAATAGCGAACGGTTTCAACTAGGTGTACGGGTGTTGGCGGTGCTGGCCGAGAAGCCAGAGGGAATGTCGACTTCGGCCGAGATTGCCGACGCATTGAAGGAGAGCGCGGTGATGGTGCGCCGGTCGTTCCTTCTGTTGCATAAGGCGGGGCTGATTGTGCAGCGCAAGGGTCCGCATGGTGGGGCGAAGCTGAAGATTGCGCCGAAGCAGATTGGGCTGGGGGATGTGTTTGCGGCGACCTCGGGGGATTGGCTTACGGTGGAGGACAAGGCTGTGGCCGGGCTGATGAAGAAGGTGCGCGAGGATGCAGTGGAGGCGATGAACGAGCACTCGCTGGCTGGGGTGGTGAAGCGGTTGAAGAAGGCGAAGTAGTTCCAGCTTATTTCGAGTGCAGGTTGTGACGGTACTTTGCCCAGAGGAAGCGGGCAAAGAGGTCAATGTCTCCCGTGGTGCTGCCTTCGGTAGCGGAGACGGAGCCGCCGACCGTGACAGAGTTGCTGACGATCTCGTTGTAGGCGTCGGGGCGAAACTCGGCAAGGAAGAGGAAGCCGTTTTTTACATTGGTAGTTGATGCGGCGTGAGCGGTGTCGCCGGAGGTGCCATCGACGCGGCCGGCGTAGTGGCCGGGTGCAAGGGTGATGATGTCGGTGAATGTGTTGGCGAGGCGCGTCATCTCGTCGCGGGTGACGGGGTAGCTGCCTTCGACGTACGACATGTAGAGACCGGCGACGTCCATGCGGGCGTGGGTGTAGTCTTCGCCGCCTTTGCCGGGCAGAGCGTAGGCCCAGTTATAGGCGGGGCGGCCTTGTTTGGTGGTGACGTTCTGGACACCTTCGGTGAAGAACCATGTGATGTTGTCGGCGACGATCTGGTGATAGCGGGTGGCGCGCGCAGCGTCATCTTTGAGCAAGCTGTGGGCGGTGGAGAGCATCTGGAAGCCGTAGTTGAACATCATCACCTGGTTCCAAGGGACGGGTGTGCCGCCTTTGTAGGGTGATCCTGCGGCGAAGTACTGGTGGTTGTGGCGGGAGAGGTCGAGAAGGCCGTTGAGGATGTGGTGGTCGATGGCGAAGTCGGCTTGCTTGATGTAGGTCTTGGCGCGGTCGAGATAGGTGGCGCCGAAGTGGTGCGGATCGCCGGCTGAGACTGGCTTGTTCCAGAGCGATGCGTGTGTTGAGGATAGTGACGGCGCAGTTGCCGAGATTGCCGATGAGGTCGCCTTGCTCGCCGCCGGTGCTGAGTGGGTCTTTGTCGAGTGAGTTGGGCCAGGCGGGGTCGATGCGGTTAGTCCAGATGATGTGCTGGCCGATGGGTGCAGCGGCGATATCGTTGCGGGCGGCTAGTTGCGCGTCGCAGAAGCGAACCATCTGGTCGACGTAACGAGGGTCGGAGTCGATCTGGTAGATGAGGGCGAGAGCGCGCACCGCCTGGCCTGACGTCCCGTAGGACCACGCGTTGCTTTTGTTCGAAGGTGCGGGCTGCATCGCGGAGATGTAGGCGAGTAGGGATGCGGTTTCGGCTTTGGTGACGGGGCCGTCGAGGTTATCGACCTTCATCTGGGCGAGGGCGAACTGGGTGGCAAGCGCGAGTGAGCATGAGGGCGGCGAGGCAGGGCATGCATCGTAGGTTTCGCGATTGGTCGTGGTGCTTCGAGCAAAATGCGGGGATTCCTCGACTCCCTACGGTCGCTCGGAATGACACCTTTGGAGGGTTCATCACTCTGCAGATTCGCCGTGAGGTTGATCTTCCTTTTGGGCAACCTGTTCGGCGGTCTTCTGGCGGGGGCGCATGAGGGGGAAGAGGATGACGTCGCGGATGGAGCTGGAGTTGGTGAGGAGCATGGTGAGGCGGTCGATGCCGATGCCTTCGCCTGCGGTGGGTGGGAGGCCGTAGCCGAGGGCGCGGACGTAGTCCTCGTCGATGGCGGACATGGCCTCTTCGTCGCCCTTTTCTTTTTGGTCGAGCTGCTGCTGCGAAGCGGTTGTGCTGGTCGACGGGGTCGTTGAGCTCGGAGAAGGCGTTGCCGACCTCGAAGCCGCCGATGTAGAACTCGAAGCGCTCGACCCAGTCGGGCTCGTCGGGCTTGATCTTGGAGAGTGGGGAGACGGCGAGGGGGAAGTCGTAGATGATGGTGGGCTGGATGAGATGGGGTTCTGCGAAGATCTCGAAAAAGTCTGCGATCGATTTGCCCAGTGCTGCCTCCAAGAAGATGAGCTTCACGAACCTTCTCAATGGCCTTCCACGTATCGAACTTGAGTTTTCTCTCTGTCGTTCGCTGACCGAGATCTTCAATCTGCTCAACAGCTAGGAACTCGGTCTTAGCGGCGGCCATTGCGCGTGTTAAGGCGGAACTAAAAGATTTCGCGTCTTCGAAATTGCTGCAATATCTATCGTCGAGCCATATGACAGTTCGGCCAGAACTTGATGATCGCCTCGCGCATGGAGAGCTTCGTCCAGTTGCCGAGGTCGATCTCGTTGCCGTTGAAGTGGGTGATGAGGGTGCCGTTGACTTCCATGGCGACGAACTTGATGAGCTCTTCGGTGAGGTTCATCAGGTCGTGGTAGTTGGCGTAGGCCTGGTAGAACTCGAGCATGGTGAACTCGGGGTTGTGCCGGGTGCTGACGCCTTCGTTGCGGAAGTTGCGGTTGATCTCGTAGACGCGGTCGAGGCCTCCGACGACGAGGCGCTTGAGGTAGAGCTCGGGCGCGATGCGGAGGAAGAGGTCGATGTCGAGCTCGTTGTGGTGGGTGGTGAAGGGGCGCGCGGCGGCTCCGCCGGCGATCTGCTGCATCATCGGGGTTTCGACTTCGAGGTAGCCGCGGGCGTCGAAGAACTTGCGCAGGGCGCGGAGGATGGCGGCTCGCTTGACGAAGACTTCGCGGACGTTGCGGGGGGAGTCGTCGGTCTCCGTGGGCGTTTGTGGCGCTTCGGGCGAAATGCGGGGGTTCCTCGACTCGGCGCTCTGCGCCTCGCTCGGAATGACACCTGTGGTGGATGGTGCGGTGGTGGCTCCGGAGATGTGGTTTGTCGGCCTGCTTGGGGCTGTGGCCGGTGTTCATGAAGAGGTCGACGTAGCGCTGGCGGTAGCGGAGCTCGGTGTCTTCGAGGCCGTGGTACTTGTCGGGCAGGGCGAGCATGGCCTTGGCGAGGAAGGTGATGCCGGGCTGCTCGGGCGTGGAGGTGACGTGGACGGTGAGCTCGCCGGTGCGGGTGCGCATGAGGTAGCCGCGGACGCCGATGTGGTCGCCGAGGTCGAGGAGCTTGTAGAGGGCGAAGGCGTTCTCGCCGACGTCGTCTTTGCGGACGTAGATCTGGAGGCGCTGGCCGTTCTGCTGGAGCTGGGCGAAGCCGGCCTTGCCCTGGAGGCGGATGGCCATGATGCGTCCGGCGATGGCGACTTCTTTGCGGTCGGCTTCGAGCTGCTCGCCTGAGATGGGAGAGTCGGCGGAGTCGTACTGCTTTTTGAGCCAGGGGATGAGCGCACCTTCGAACTCGGTCCAGCCGTTCGGCGTGGGAGACGAAGGCGTTGGGATAGGTCGGCGTGGCCGAGGGCCGCGATTTCTTTTAGCTTGTCCTGGCGCTGCTGGTAGAGCTTCTGCTCGAATTCGGAGTCGAAGTGCAAGGTTATTCCTTTGGATGATTGTCGTTGTTCAGTATAGCGGCGATGGCCGGGCGGGCTAAGTGGGCCAACGAACCGTTCTGATAGAGAACCGGGCTCTCCACTACGCGCTGCGCGCTTCGGTCGAGATCACAAGACGAGGATGTATGGCAATCGTGATGTAATGGTGTTCGCTATGGCAGACGATGAGAAGAAGGGCGCGCTGCGCGAGCTGGTGAAGGCTGAGTCGATGATTCAGCTGGCGATTGCGCTGCCTGCGGGATGCGTGATCGGGTGGCTGGTGGGGGCGTGGCTGGACCGGCACTTCCACCAGCACTGGATTGGGATTGTGGGGATTCTGCTGGGGGCGGTCGGCGGCTTCATGCAGATTGTTACGACGGCTTCGCGGTACCTGAAGAAAGGCGATTAAGTGAAGACGCTGGAGTCATTTACGGATGCGGATTTTCGAGCGACGATCCTGCGCGCGATTGCGGCTGCTGGTGGTGATTGCGGTGGTGGGGGCGTTGCTGCTGTGGTGGAAGATGGGGTGGCAGTCGGCGGCGCTGCTGCTGTGGGCGCGGTGATTTCGGGGTCGGGGCTGTGGGAGTGGCTGCGGCTGATGACGGCGGTGATGGCGCGGATGGACCAGGGAGGGGCGGCGAAGCCGATGGGGATGGTTCTGCTGGGATTCTTTGTGCGCCTGGCTGCCACGATAGCGCTGCTGTATGTTAGCCTTAAGGTACTGAACGGTTCGGTCTACGCGCTTGCAGCCGGCCTTGCACTGGGAGTATTTGCACTCTCGGTGGAGGGTTTGAGGCTGATGAAGGCGTGGACTGTTTAGACGACTTCGAACACGTTCAGCCTAAATCTCTTATGCCGACATCAACTTTTCTTTACCAAGATTTCTGAACGACCACTTCGCCGCGCCTGTCACGGCGCTGCTTGAGGCGTTGCATGTGCATCCGAAGTTTCCGGAGGCTCCGATCACGAACACGTTCGCGATGGAGCTGCTGGTCTTCCTGGTGCTGGTCGCTTACTTCGTGGTGGTGCGCCTGACGCTGAACGTGGAGAAGCCAGGAGCCAGTGCAGCATCTGGCCGAGATGACGAACGAATTCGTCACCGAGCAGGGCGAGCAGATCATCGGGCATGGTTCGGAGCGGTTCGTCAGCTATCTGACGGCGCTGTTCCTGTTCATCCTGCTGAGCAACCTGATGGGCCTGGTTCCCGGGCTCGAGTCGCCTACGGCGACGTGGTGGTGCCGCTGGGGTTTGCGCTGGTGACCTTCCTCTACTACCACTACCACGGCGTTCGCGCGAACGGTGTTGGTTACATCAAGCAGTTCCTCGGGCCGGTGTGGTGGCTGTATCCGCTGCTGTTCCCGATCGAGATCATCTCGCACTTCGCGCGCGTGCTTTCGCTGACGGTTCGACTTTACGCGAATATGTTTGCGGGCGACCTGCTGACGCTGGCGTTCTTCTCGCTGATGCCGATCGGCATTCCGCTGATCTTCCTGGGGCTGCACCTTGGCGTGGCAGTGATTCAGGCGTATGTGTTCTTGCTGCTGGCGGCGATCTATCTGTCACTGGCTGTGGCGCACGACCACTAGATCTTCGAGTTTGCTGCGGAGGGACTCCCTCTCCGCAGCAGCAACAACGCCGCGAGCGTGAGGGTGCCAGCACGGTGAGCATCAACCACCCACTGGCGGCGTATCTGACGGGAGATGGAGTAACGAAATGAAGAAGCTTCAGTATCTGTTTATGTCGTTGGCCGCGATGCTGCTCGCAACGCCGGCTTTTGCGCAGGGCGCTGCAATGGTGTTCGCCCGCATCTCAGTGGGTTCCGCTGGCTGCCGGTCTGGGCATGGCACTTGCTGCTGGTCTCTGCGGTCTGGGTCAGGGCAAGGCGACCGCCTCTGCCACCGAGGCTCTTGCTCGCAACCCCGGCGCACGTCCCGGAATCTTCATCTTCCTGATTCTCGGTCTGGCCTTTATCGAGTCGCTGGCGCTGTTCACCTTCGTCATCATCTTCCTCAAGGTGCAGGCGTAAGTTCTCGTCAGTTCGCAGTTGCAAAGCCCTCGCTTTGGCGAGGGCTTTTGCTTGTTTCGGAATAGATGCTTGAGGACGTGCCGAGCTTGACAAAGTTTTTGGTGCGCGTTTCAATTAGGCCGCTCCTCGCTTCCGCTTCGGCCCCGAACTGGGATGGAACTGGCAATTCTGCCAGTGGAAATGCCTTGTGTTCCTGTTCCATTGAGTTGGAATGGGTGAGATACGGGTAGAACCTGACGATAACGGCCTCTGCAATCAAATTTAGAAGGATCAGGGAGAGCATCCATGAGATTGAGATTCGGAATGGTCGCTTCAACGCTTGCAGTGGTTTTACTGGCTACCGGTCTGGCATGGGCCAAGGATTCACCCGATAAGAAGCGGGAAAAGAGCCGCAAGATGGCTGATCAGACTCTGCAGGAGCTGTACAAGCTAAAACCCGAAGCTCAAGGGGCTATCCAAAAGTCTGCCGGATATGCCGTTTTCAATAACATGGGAACGAATCTCCTTCTGTTGAGCACGGCGCGTGGCGCAGGAATCGCCGTCAGCTCCAGCAAGCAGGAGACCTTTATGAAGATGGCTTCTGTAGGGGCAGGTCTGGGTGTTGGCGTAAAGGACTATCGAGTAATCTTCGTTTTCCAGAATGAGAAGGCATTTAGCCAATTTCTCGATTCCGGCTGGTCAGGTTCCGCGCAAACGGACGCCGCGGCGAAAGCGGGGGACAAGGGTGGAGCTTTAGCTGGAGCCACGGAGGTTGCTCCGGGCGTCTGGGTCTACCAGATTACTAAGAATGGTGTCGCGCTTCAGCTGACGCTGCAGGGCACGAAGTACTACAAGGACGACGACCTCAACAAGAAATCGTAGTGCATGTAGTGAAGCAGGTGCACTCCATGATTATGTAGACCATCTGTGCGCTGTCTACGCGTCTGCTTCGGCAATGAGAAGTGTTGAATTCAGCGAGCGTCGGTTGTGCTTACAGTGTCCGCCGTGGTGGGCTGCGGTAAGGGTGTGCTCTGATGCATGGTGACGTCGGCGCTGCGCTGAGCGAGGCCGAGGATGCGGTTTGGAGCGATGCCCAGCAGCAGAGTAGCGACTGCGGTGAAGGTGAGGGCGATTGCTGCGGGGATCGTGATCGGCGTAGCTACATCGATGCGCTCGGTATCGTGCGCTGGGCGGGTGTAGAGAGCGGCGAGCAGGCGCAGGTAGTAGAAGCAGGCGATGCCGCTGTTGAGCAGGCCGATGACGGCGAGCCAGACGTTGCCGGCGTGGAGGCGGCGGAGAAGACGTAGAACTTGCCGAAGAAGCCGCCGGTGAAGGGGATTCCGATGAGCGAGAGCAGGAAGAAGGCGAGCAGTGCCGGCGAGGACCGGGCGCTTGAGGGCGAGGCCGGTGTAGTCGTCGATGGTGCGGGCGTGCTCGTCGTAGCCGGAGATCTGGGTGATGACGGCGAAGGCGCCGACGTTCATGGCGGCGTAGGCGGCGGTGTAGAAGCAGGCCGCGGCGATGCCGTCGGTGGGGAAGGCAGTGAAGGCGACGAGGAGGTATCCGGCGTGCGCGATGGAGGAGTAGGCGAGCATGCGCTTGACGTCGCGCTGCAGCAGGGCGCCGAGGTTGCCGACGGTCATCGAGAGCGCGGCGAGGATCCAGATGAGGACGGCCCAGCGGTGCTGCATAGGTGGGGAAGCCGGAGAAGGTGATGCGGAGCAGGACGGCGAAGGCGGCGGCCTTGGGCGCGGTGGACATGAGGCCGACGACGGGAGCGGGTGCGCCCTGGTAGACGTCGGGGGTCCAGACGTGGAAGGGCGCTGCGGAGACCTTGAAGCCGAGGCCGATGATGATCAGCGCGAGCGCGAGAAGGCGAGGCGGGCGTGGCGGTGGTGGCGAGGCCGTGGGCGATGGCGTCGATGCGGTGGAGCCGGTGGCTCCGAAGGCGAGGGCGATGCCGTAGAGGAAGAAGGCGGTGGCGAAGGAGCCGAGCAGGAAGTACTTGATGGAGGACTCGGAGCCGGTGGCCTGGCCCTTGCGGAAGCCGGCGAGGATGTAGGTCGAGATGGAGGAGATCTCGAGGCCGACGAAGACCATGAGGAGCTCGACCGAGCAGGTCATGAGCATCATGCCGGTGGCGCCGAAGAGGAGGAGGGCGAAGTACTCGCCGGCGTGGTTGGCGTGGCCTTCGAAGTAGTCGAGCGAGCTGAGCAGGGTGACAAGGACGACGGCTGCGATGAGGAGGTGGAAGAAGACGGAGAAGGCGTCGACCTGGATGGTGCCGAAGAAGGCGTGGATGGTTCCAAAGCCGAGCTGATACCAGCTGGCGAGGCCGGCGGCGAGGGTGCCGAAGATGGCGAGCCAGCCGAGGGGCTTGCGGCTGCGCTGGCGGCTGGGAAGCAGGGCTCGGCCAGCATGATGAGGACGCCGGTGAGGGTGAGGATGTATTCGGGAAGGAGGGCGAGGACGTTGGGGGACATTTAGCTGCTGACCTCCTGTCGGGATGACGGTGTCGTCTGCGTGGCGTGGTCAAATCGGTGCACGAGTGAGTTGGCCTGGTGTGTGGATCTCGACGGTGGCGGCTCTGCGATGCGAGGAGCGCCGGCGGTGTCGATGGCGCGCATCCAGATCGGGCGAGGCGATGCCCATGAAGAGGAAGAGCGCGACGAGGGGCCAGAGGGCGAGATGCTCGCGGGCGTCGAGATCGGAGGCGGCGACTGTCGGCGGCGCTGACGGCTGAGGTCGCCGTAGAAGACGCGCTGGATCATCCAGAGCATGTAGGAGGCGGTGAGGATGACGCCGGTGGTGGCGAGGACGGTCCAGCGGGTGTGATGCGCGATGGCGGACTGCATGGCGCCGGAGAGGACGAGGAACTCGCCGACGAAGCCGTTGAGCATGGGCAGGCCGACGACGGAGAGCGCGGTGATGACGAACAGGGTGACCATCCAGGGAAGCTTTGCGGCGAGGCCGCCGTACTCGCGCATGTCGTAGGTGCGGTAGCGCTCGTAGAGGAGGCCGAGGAGCATGAAGAGTGCTGCCGCCGCCGATGCCTTCGTTGAGGGTCTGGTAGATGCCGCCGTCGATGCCGGAGATGGTGAAGGTGAAGATGCCGAGGATGACGACGCTGACGTGGCCGAGGGTGCCGAAGGCGGCGAGTTGCTTGAGGTCTTTCTGGACGAGGGCGATGAGCGCGCCGTAGACGATGCCGATGGCTCCGAGGGCGAGCATCAGCGGAGCGATGCGGCGGGACTGGTCGGGGAAGATGCCGAAGGAGAAGCGCAGGATGGAGTAGAGGCCGAGCTTGCCGGCGAGGACCATGACGGCGGCGGTGGGGGCTTCGGCGACGGCGTCGGAGAGCCAGCCGTGCAGCGGGAAGACGGGGACCTTGACGGCGAAGGCGACGAGGAAGGCGAGCGAGGCCAGCCAGAGGGCGGCGGAGTTGGAGGAGATGTTGTGGCGTGGCGGCGAGCTGCGGCGAGCTCGGGATAGTCGAAGGTGCCGGTGCGGGCGTAGAGCCAGAGCATGGCGACGAGCAGGATGGCCGAGGGGATGAAGGCGTAGAGGAAGAACTTGATGGCGGCGCGGCGGCGGTTTTCGGTGCGGCCGAAGGTGGCGATGAGCAGCGCCATGGGAACGAGCGAGAGCTCCCAGAAGGCGTAGTAGAGGAAGAGGTCGAGCGAGACGAAGATGCCGAGCATCGCGACCTGCTGGAGCAGGAAGAGGATGTAGAAGAGGCGTCTTGCGGTTGTCGATGGCGTTCCAGGAGATGAGGACGCCGAGCGGGGCGAGCAGGCCGGTGAGGACGACGAGCCACATGGAGAGGCCGTCGACGCCGACGTGATAGCGGATGGCGGGCGAGGTGATCCAGGAGAGGTTCTGCTCGAACTGGAAGGTGCCGGCGGGCGCGGTGTAGTCGAAGTGGAAGGGAAGATGGAGGGTACAGAGGAAGGTGATGAGGGTGACGGCGAGCGCGCCCCACTGCTGGATGCTTGTCGCGGTCGGGCAAGCAGAGCGAGCAGGATGGCGCCGGCGAGCGGGACGAAGGTGATGATCGTCAGGATGTTGTGGTCGATGTTCATCGCAGAGAGCGTCCGTGTTCCTTAATTCGTTAGTGCAACCAGAGTGAGTGGCCGAAGATCATGACGGCGATGACGGCGGCTGCTCCGAGAGCGAGCCAGCCGGCGTAGGAGCGAATGTTGCCGGACTGAACGCGGCGGACGAGCGAGCCGAGGCCGCGTGTTGCGTGCGCCTGCGCCGTAGCCGGAGCCGTTGACGAAGCCGCCGTCGACGAGGCTGCCGAGGATGAGGCGCGAGAACATGAGCAGCGGCGTGACGATGACGGCCTGGTAGATCTCGTCGACGTAGAACTTGTTGGCGACGAGGCGGTAGAGGGCGGGGAACTTCGCGGCGTAGCTGGCGGCGGTGCGGGGCTTCTTGTAGTAGAAGAGGTAGGCGACGAAGAGGCCGACGAGAGCGACGAGGACGGAGATGGTGGCGAGGCCGAGTTCGAGGCCGTGGCTGACGGCTTCGGTTGCGGGTGCGCCGTTGGAGAAGACGGGTTCGAGGAAATGCTCCGATCTCGTCGTGGCCGCCGATGGCGTGCGGGACGCCGACCCATCCGCCGATGACGGAGAGAAGGGCGAGGATCACGAGCGGGACGAGTCATGATCCAGTGGGGACTCGTGGACGCCGTGGCCGTGGTGCAGCCTGGCCGGGGTCGTGTGCGTGTTCGTGTCGGCGTGGTGTTCGTCGAAGCGGGATTCGACCGAAGAAGGTCTTGAACCAGAGGCGGAACATGTAGAACGAGGTCATGCCGGCGGTGACGAGGCCGACGAACCAGAGGAGCTTGCCGAGCGGCTTGCCGGAGACGAAGGCGCGGAAGAGGATCTCGTCCTTGGAGAAGAAGCCGGCGAGCGGCGGGATGCCGGCGATGGCGACGACGCCCATCGTCATGGTCCAGAAGGTGACGGGGATGCGCTTGCGGAGGCCGCCCATCTTGCGCATGTCCTGCTCGCCGGAGAGGGCGTGGATGACGGAGCCGGCGGCGAGGAAGAGCAGCGCCTTGAAGAAGGCGTGGGTGAGCAGGTGGAAGATGCCGGCGGCGTAGGCTCCGACTCCGCAGGCCAGGAACATGTAGCCGAGCTGCGAGACGGTGGAGTAGGCGAGGACGCGCTTGATGTCGTGCTGCACCATGCCGATGCAGGCGGCGAAGATGGCGGTGGCGGCTCCGATGATGGCGACGACGCCGAGGGCGTAGGGGGAGCGGTCGAAGATGGTGTGGGCAGCGGGCGACCATGTAGATGCCGGCGGTGACCATGGTGGCGGCGTGGATGAGCGCGGAGACCGGCGTGGGGCCTTCCATGGCGTCGGGGAGCCAGACGTAGAGCGGGATCTGCGCGGACTTGCCGGTGGCTCCGACGACGAGCAGAAGAGCGATGGCGGTGAGGAAGCCGCCCTGCCACTCAGGATGCTGCGCCGATGGCGGCGAAGACGGTGGAGAAGTCGAGCGAGCCGAAGTGCGCGATGAGCAGGAACATCGCGAGCAGGAAGCCGAAGTCGCCGATGCGGTTGACGATGAAGGCCTTTTTGCCGGCGTTGGCGGCGGAGTCCTTCTTGAAGTAGAAGCCGATGAGCAGGTAGGAGGCGAGACCGACGCCCTCCCAGCCGACGAAGAGCAGGAGGAAGTTGGCGGCGAGGACCAGAACCAGCATGAAGAACATGAAGAGGTTCAGGTAGGCGAAGAAGCGCCAGTAGCCTTCTTCGTGCGCCATGTAGCCGACCGAGTAGACGTGGATGAGGAAGCCGACGCCGGTGACGACGCCGAGCATGATGAGCGTGAGGTGGTCGACGGTGAAGGCGAAGTCGGCGTGGAAGCCGGAGATGGAGATCCAGGAGTTGCCGAAGAGGCTGATGGTGGAGTGGATGGACTCGGGGGCGCCGGCGGCCTTCATGGTGAACCAGAGCCAGACCCAGAGGGAGGCGGAGATGAAGGTGCGGGATGAGCGCGACGGCGGCGACGAGAGCGCGGGGCAGGCGGCGGCCCAGGGTTCCGTTGATGAGGAATCCCGCGAAGGGAAGCAGCGGAATCAGCCAGAGGTAAGTCAGCGGGCATCTCGAGTCATCGTGTCCTTAGTTCTTCAGCAGGTTGATCTGGTCGACGTTGAGGGTCTGGCGGGTGCGGAAGATGGCGATGATGATGGCGAGGCCGACGGCGGCTTCGGCTGCGGCGACGACCATGACGAAGAAGACGAAGATCTGTCCGGTGATCTGGTGCCACATGTGCGCGAAGGCGACAAAGGTGAGGTTGACGGCGTTGAGCATCAGCTCAATCGACATGAAGATGGTGATGATGTTGCGCTTGATGAGGAAGCTGGCGACGCCGATGGAGAAGAGGACGGCGGCGAGGATCAGGTAGGCGGAGATGGGGACGTGTGCCGGACATCGTAGGCTACTGCTCCTTTCGCGCGAGCACGACGGCTCCGAGGATGGCGACGAGGATGAGGATGCTGGTGACCTCGAAGGGAAGCAGGAGATCGCGTGAAGAGGACCTGGGATGATCTCGGCGATGTTGTTGACGGCGTGGGTGAGGTGGCTGGTGACGTCGGTTGAGCCGAAGGACTTGCCGTTGGTGAGGAAGACGAAGCTGAGCAGGCAGAAGATGGCGGCTGCGCCGGGGATGCCGGCGATGTAGGCGGCACGGCTGCCGTGGGTGCGTTCTTCTTCGCCTGCGTTGAGCAGCATGACGACGAAGACGAAGAGGACCATGATGGCGCCGGAGTAGACGATGACCTGGGCGGCGGCGAGGAACTCCGCCCCGAGCGACCAGTAGAGGACGGCGAGCGACATCATGACGACGACCAGCGAGAGCGCCGAGTTGATGGGGTGCCGCTGCAGCAGGAAGTTGAGGGCTCCGGCTACGGCGAGCAGGCCAAAGATGATGAACAGTGCCAGTTGCATGATGCTCCGCGGATTCCTTTACCAGTGAATCGCTTGAATCATTTGAGACAGCGCGAACTTTGTAGGGTTACCTGTTGATTGTAAAGCAGGTAGCCTGCGGCTCATCCCTTGAGTGCGAGGACGAGGCTGGTGACGAGGATGTTGAGGATGGCGACGGGAAGAAGGAACTTCCAGCCGAAGCCCATCAGTTGGTCGTACCGGAAGCGGGGAAGCGTGGCGCGCACCCAGATGTAGAGCAGGAGGAACGCGAGGACCTTGGCGACGAACCAGAGGATCGGAAAGATGGCGGTGAGGATGGGGCCGCCGAAGTTGTCGGGGAGCAGATGACCGAGGGGGCTGGAGGGGCCGCCAAAGAAGAGCAGCGTGGCGACGCAGGCGACGGTGATCATGTTGGCGTACTCGGCCATGAAGAACATGGCGAACTTCATCGAGGAGTACTCGGTGTGGTAGCCGGCGACGAGCTCGGATTCGGCCTCGGGGAGGTCGAAGGGAGCGCGGTTGGTCTCGGCGTAGGCGGCCATGAGGTAGATGAAGAAGGCGACGAACTGGAAGCCGCCGAAGATGTTCCAGGAGAGAGCGCCGTGGGCGGACTGGCTGGCGACGATGTCGCGCAGGCGAAGGGAGCCGGCGCGGAGGACGACGCCGACGAGCGAGAGGCCGAGTGCGAGCTCGTAGCTGATGACCTGCGAGGTGGCGCGAAGGGAGCCGAGCAGGGCGAACTTGTTGTTCGAGGACCAGCCGGAGAGCGCGATGCCGTAGACGCCGATGGACGTGATGCCAAGGATGACGAGCAGGCCGATGTTGATGTCGGCGATGGCGAACATATCGACGCCAGCGATGTGGGTAACTGCTCCGAAGGGGACGACGGCGATCGAGATAAGCGCGCAGGTGAGCGCGATGATGGGGGCGATGATGAAGAGCGGCGCTCGGAGGCCGAGGGCATGAGGTCTTCCTTGAGGAAGAGCTTGATGCCGTCGGCGAGCGGCTGGAGCAGGCCGAAGGGGCCGACGCGCGAGGGTCCCCAGCGATTCTGCATGCGGCCGAGGACTTTGCGCTCGAGCAGCACCGTGTAGGCGACGGCCGTCAGCGTAATGACGAGCACGACGACGATCTTGAGGATCGAGAGCAGCAGGAATGTCTGAAAGTCGGTGAGGTGGCTCACGGTTTTTACTCTTTACTCCTGTGTCAGGTTCATTCGGCTGCGGTATGGATCTGGATCAGCGGCTCGACTGGCCTGGTAGCGCTGAACGTCGTTGAGAGCATGGCGAGAAGCGGCCCAGGGTTCCCGAGGTGAAGAGGGCGTCGCCGGAGGGAAGCACGAGGTCGCGGCGGGTGGCGATCTGGACGAGACTGGGCTGCCGGCTCGAGATGCTGGTCGTTGCCGCTGAGCAAGCTGCAGGCGGAGAAGGTTGTAGCCGGGGACGAGGCGCTGAATCTCGTCGAGGATGGCGAAGGGATCGAAGGGCTGAGAGCTTGGGCTCGAGGTTGTTGGCGGTGAGCCAGACGGCGTGACGGTCGGCCTCGCCGGACTGCGCGCCGCGGGACTGGCCCATGTCGGCGCGGAGACCTTTGCCGAAGGGAACGAGAGACTTGATGTCGGCGCCCATCTTGTCGGCGATGCGGACGATCATCTCGAAGTCGGTGCGGACACCGGCGCGGTCACCGGCCTTGTTGACCAGCTGGAGATCGCCGTAGCTGTTGGTGACGGAGCCGGACTTCTCGTAGAGGTTGGCGGCAGGAAGGATGACGTCGGCGAGCTGCTGCGGTCTCGGTGAGGAACATCTCCTGCACGACGACGAAGGTGTCCTTGAGGAGTGCGGGGTCGACGTTGTAGCGCGAGATGGGGTTGGAGTTGACGACGTAGAGGGCGGAGAGTTCGCCGCGGCCGGCTGCTTCGAAGATCTCGAGCATGTCGAGGCCGTGGTTGGTGGGGGTGTTGTACTCTGCGATAGGGGCCGGGGTTAGTGACCGGAACGTAGCCGGGGAGCATGTCGGGGAGCAGGCCCATATCGGCTGCGCCGCGAGAGTTGGCGTAGTCGGAGAGCAGGGCGAACTTCGCGCCGGGGATGGTGAGGCCGAAGTCGATGAGACGCTTGAGGTCAGCGCCGCGAAGCTCGGAGCCGATGAGGATGAGGAGCTTCTCTTCGGCTTTGACGGCGTCGCGGAAGGAGTTGAGCGCGTTGCTGTCAGTGGCAGCAGCGGAGGCGGACGCGGCGTCTCCGGCGAGGTAAGCTGCGAGAGCGCCGTAGCCGAAGGGTGCGAGGTGGAGGAAGGCCTTGGCCTGGCGGCGGAGCTTGATCTCTTCGGTGTTGGCGACGTAGAGGCGGGCCGTTGTTCAGGCGGACGTCGGTGCGAAGGTTCCAGGCGGTGCCGGGAGCCTGATTGGTGGGGTCGCCGCCGACGATCAGGACTGCGGGATCGGTCTGGGTGTCGCGCAGGGAGGCGGTGCGGTTCTTCTGGCCAGCGAGTGCCTGGGCGAAGGTGACGTAGTCGGCGGTGCGGTGGTGGTCGATGTTGTTGGTGCCGAGAACGGTGCGAGCGAACTTCTGGAGGAGGTAGGCCTCTTCGTTGGTGAGGCGGTTGCCGCCGATGACGCCGATGGACTTGCCGCCCGTGGCGTCGCGCAGTTCGCGGAGTTTCTTGCCGGCGTGGTCGAGGGCCTCTTCCCAGGAGACTTCCTTGAGCTCGCCGTCGGGCTGGCGGACGAGCGGCTGGGTGATGCGCTCGGCGTGAGTTGGCGAAGTCGAAGGCGTAGCGGCCCTTGTTGCAGAGGAAGTCGCCGTTGATGCCGGACTTGTCGCGGTTGTCGCCGCGAACGATCTCGGCAGCCGTCGGAGGTGGAGCGAACGCCAAGGGTGGTCTTGCAGCCGTCGCCGCAGTGGGTGCAGACGGTGGCGACGTGGTTCATCTCCCAGGGGCGGGTCTTGTAGCGGTAGGTGCCGGAGGTCAGCGCGCCGACGGGGCAGGCATCGATGCACATGCCGCACTGCTCGCAGTCGACGTGAGCGAGATGGTCGGGCGACATGCTGGGCGGGAATGTTGGGAGCGATGACGGAGGAGGAGCCGCGATTCTGGATGCCGAGGGCGAAGACGTCCATGCCTTCGCCGCACATGCGCACGCAGCGGTAGCAGAGGATGCAGCGCGGGCGGTCGAAGTAGACGACGGGGGACCACTTCTGCTCTTCGCGGTGGTTCTTGGGCTCGGCGTAGAAGCTGTCGGCGGCGCCGTACTTGAAGGTCATGTCCTGCAGCTCGCACTCGCCGCCGGCGTCGCAGACGGGGCAGTCGAGCGGGATGGTTGCCGAGCAGGAGCTGCAGAGTGGCCTTGCGGGCCTGCGCGATCTCAGGGGTCTCGGTCTGGACGACCATGCCTTCGGCGACCGGGGTGGTGCAGGCGGTCTGGAGCTTGGGCATCTTCTCGATGCGGACGACGCACATGCGGCAGGCGGCCTGCAGCGAGAGCCCGGGGTAGTAGCAGAAGGCGGGGATCTCGATGCCGGCGGATTTGCAGGCATCGATGAGCAGCGTGCCCGCGGGGGCGGTGAGTTGTTTGCCGTCTACTGTGAACTTTACGTCTGGCATCTGAATCCTCTACTTCGACTTCTCGATCAAAATCTGCTGATCTGCACTGTAATGTTTGCGTAAGCTCAACACGCGGAACAGACCGACTAAAAGTACGATTGCAACCAATACCCAGACTAGTCTTGGCAGGGTCTTGTTCAATGTCCTGCTCCGACGAGCTGCTCGCACGGTGATGATGGGGGTTCCGGCCTTGTGGCCTTCGATGTAGTCTTCGAACTCTTTGCGGAACTTCTTGACGAAGCCGAGCGTCGGCATCGCCGCTGCGTCGCCGAGCGGGCAGAAGGTGCGGCCCATCATGTTTTCGGCGAGGTACTGGACGTTGTCGACGTCCTTCTTGTTGCCGCCGCCGTTGTAGACGCGGGTGAGGGTCTTCTTGATCCAGTCCGTGCCCTCGCGGCAGGGGATGCACCAGCCGCAGGACTCGTGCTGGTAGAAGGCGATGGTGCGCAGGGCGAACTCGACGATCGAGACGGTCTCGTCGAGCACGACGATGCCGCCGGAGCCGAGCATGGTGCCGGCCTTGCCCATCTGGTCGAAGTCGAGGCCGACGTCGATCTCGTCGGCAGTGAGGACCGGGCAGGAGGCGCCGCCGGGGACGACGGCCTTGAGCTTCTTGCCGTCCTTGATGCCGCCTGCTACGTCGTAGATGGCCTTGCTTGAGGTTGTAGCCCATGGGCAGCTCGTAGACGCCGGGGCGCTCGACGTGGCCGGAGATGCCGAAGAGGCGCGTGCCGCCGTTGCGCTCGGTGCCGAGCTTGGCGTAGGCCTCGCCGCCCATCAGGAGGATGTGCGGGGCGGAGGCGATGGTCTCGGCGTTGTTGATGACGGTGGGGCCGCCGTAGAGGCCGACGACGGCAGGGAAGGGCGGCTTGATGCGCGGAACGCCGCGCTTGCCTTCGAGCGATTCCATCAGGGCGGACTCTTCGCCGACCTCGTAGGCTCCCGCGCCGGTCTGGGTGACGATGTCGAAGTCGATGCCGGAGCCGAAGATGTTTTTGCCGAGGAAGCCCTTCGCGTAGGCATCGGCGACGGCCTTCTCGACGATCTTGAGGAGGTAGCGATACTCGCCGCGCAGATAGATGAAGCCCATCTTCGAGCCGATGGCGAGGCCGGCGATCATGGTGCCTTCGATGACGGCGTGCGGGTCGTGCAGGAAGATGACGTGGTCTTTGCAGGTGCCGGGCTCGGACTCGTCGCCGTTGACCAGGACGTACTTGGGCTTCTCGGACTGCTTGGGGACGAAGGACCACTTCATGCCGGTGGGGAAGCCTGCGCCGCCGCGTCCGCGCAGGCCGGAGGCCTTCATGGTGTCGATGATCCAGGCGGCCATCTTGTCGGGCCCTGGGCGATGGCCTTCTGGACGGCCTTGTAGCCGTCGAGCTCGAGGTACTTGTCGATGTCGGCTGCGCCCTGGCCGAAGCGGCGGGAGAGGACTCTTGACTTCATCGGGATGGGAGACGAGGGTGGGCATTACTTCACGTCCTTTCCCTGGCCGTCGCGATAGGTCTCGAAGATCTCGTCGACCTTTGACCGTGGTGAGGTTGTCGTGGAAGTCGTAGTTGACCTGCATGGCCGGGGCCCAGCAGCAGGCGCCGATGCACTCGACCTCTTCGAGCGAGAAGATGCCGTCGGCGGTGACTTCTTTGTGGCCGATGCCGAGCTTGTGCTTTGCAGTGGTCGAGGATCTCGTAGCCGCCGCGCAGCATGCAGGAGATGTTGGTGCAGACCTGCACGTTGTATTTGCCCGCGGGCTTGGTGCGGAGCATGGAGTAGTAGCAGAGGACGTTGCGTACGTCGAGCTCGAGCAGGTCGAGGCGCTGGGCGATCTCGGTGACGACGGCGTCGGAGACGTAGCCGACCTCGTCCTGCGCGTAGAGCAGCATGGGGACGAGCGCGGAGCGCTTGAGCGGGTAGATGGTGACCAGATGGTCGAAGCGGGCGGCCAGCTCCGGCGAAAAGATTGTATTGGCGATTTCACTCACTGTGCATCATCTCCCGCGCCAGTCGTTCGGCGGCAAGGTCCATCTCTTCGGTGTGTTCCGTTCAGTTTAACCGTTCCGTCTTCCTGCAAGCGAGAAGGTGGAGCGGTTTCCTTCGCTGTCTTCGATGCGTCTCGTGCGTGAAGCGAAGCCAGCGGTTGGCTACGCGGAGCGTGATCTCGTCTGCGCCGACCTCGACGACTGCATGATGCCGGCTGTTGAGTCCGTGGGCGGCTGCGTAGGAGCGAAGCAGCGACGCCCAGGAGGTCCAAAGTTCGCGGTGGAGTTGGTCGTTGATCTGACTTCCTCCAGATTGGTCGTCGCTCCACAATACGGATTCTTGTCGCTCAGAATGACGTGAAGTGCATTAGCGGTCGATCGCTCCCAGCACAATATCGATCGAGCCAATGACAGCGACGACATCGGCGAGCAGCCGGCCTTTGCACATGGTCTCGAGCGCCTGCAAGGTTTGCGTAGTCGGCGTTGCGCATGTGCACGCGGTAAGGCTTGGCGGTGCCGTCGGAGACGACGTAGTAGTTCATCATGCCGTGCGGCGGCTTCGACGGAGCTGGTGACCTCGCCTGCCGGAACAGCAAAGCCTTCGGTGACGATCTTGAAGTGATGGATGAGCGACTCCATCTGGGTCTTCATCTGCTCGCGGTCGGGCAGGATGATCTTGGGCGCGTCGGCGACGATGCGGCCTTCGGGCATGCCGTCGAGCGCCTGCAGGCAGATCTTGACCGACTCGCGCATCTCCTGCATGCGGACGACGTAGCGCGCCCAGACGTCGCTCTCCGTTGAGACGGGCACGTTGAACTGGAACTTCTCGTAGCTCGAGTACGGCATGTCGCGGCGCACGTCGAAGTCGATGCCCGCAGCGCGCAGCGGAGGGCCGGTGACGCCGAGCGCGATTGCGTCCTCGGGCGAGATGTAGCCGACGCCCTTCAGGCGGTTGATCCAGATGGGATTGCCTGTCAGCAGGCCTTCGTACTCGTCGATCTTCGAAGGGAAGTCGAGGAGGAAGGCGCGAATCGTGTCGTAGAGACCCAGCGGCGGCTCCAGGCTGACGCCGCCGATGCGGATGTAGCTGGTCATCATGCGCTGGCCGCTGACGGCCTCGAAGATGCGCAGCAGCTGTTCGCGCTCGCGGAAGCAGTAGAGGAAGACGGTGAGCGCGCCGATGTCCATGGCGTGCGTGCCGAGCCAGACGAGGTGCGAGTTGATGCGCATCAGCTCGTTGAAGAGCACGCGCAGCCACTGGGCCTTCTCGGGGATCTCGAGATCGAGCAGCTTTTCGACGGCGAGGGCGTAGGCCGGTTGTTGGTCATCGGGCGAGAGATAGTCGATGCGGTCGGTGAGCGGGACGACCTGCTGGTAGAACTTGGCCTCGCAGGTCTTCTCGATGCCGGTGTGCAGATAGCCGATGTCGGGAGCGAGGGAGACGACGGTTTCGCCGTCGATCTCGAGCACGAGGCGGAGCACGCCGTGGGTCGACGGGTGCTGCGGACCCATGTTGATGACCATGGTCTGGTCGGCGATGGGGTCGGTACCGTGCTTGTGGCGTTCAGCGTCGGCGACGACGTCTTCGATGCCGGGATTGATCTGGTCGGGAGCGGCGACGGGTGGACATTAGCGGTAGCCCTCCACGGGGTAGTCCTTGCGCAGCGGATGGCCCTGCCAGTCTTCGGGCATCATGATGCGGCGCAGGTTGGGATGGCCGCCGAAGTGAACGCCGAAGAGGTCGAAGACCTCGCGCTCATAGAAGTTGGCCGAGGGCCAGACGGAGGTGATGCTGTCGAGCGAGGCGTCGTCGCTGTCGAGACGGACGACGAGGCGCATGCGCTGCTTCAGCGAGAGCGAGAGGATGTGGTAGGTGATCTGGAAGCGGGGCTCGGAGGGGTACCAGTCGACGGCGGTGACGTCTTCGAGGAAGTTGTAGCCGGCCGCTTTGACGGCCTCGCAGGCGGCGATGATGTTCTCGCGGGCGACCGTGATGGTCAGCTCCTCGCGGTCATACTTGGCGTCGGTGGCGAGATCGGCGAGCGCTTTGAGGGCGGCGTTCGTCAGGGAACGCCGTCGAAGACGGCCTGGGTGTCGAGGATTGCGGGATCGTACATTTAGAGATCTCCCTTATCGTTTGACCAGTCGAGGATGCCCTTCTTCCATACATAGAAGAGGCCGACGGCGACGAAGCCGAGGTAGACGAGCATCTCCTAGAAGCCGAACATCTTCGAGCCGGTGATCGCGGGCAGGCGGCGGAAGATGACGGCCCAGGGAAGCATGAAGACTGCTTCCACATCGAAGAGGATGAAGAGCATCGCCACCATATAGAAGCGGACCGAGAAGCGGCCGCGAGCGTCGCCGACGGGGTCCATGCCGCACTCGTAGGCGCCGAGCTTGGTGCGCGAGTTCTTATGTTTGCCGATGAGGAACGAAGCCCCCACCATTCCGCATGCAAGGCCAAGCGCGACCAGAATTTGCAGGACCAGCGGAAGATAGTTCCAGATGTAGGGATAAGTTGTGCATGGCCATCTTCGACTCTAAGTTTGTGGCTGTCAAGTGTCAAGCGAACGGCGGGTTATGTGCGGCTATCGCGCTGCTAGCGGAGAAGCTGTGAATATGCGTCGATGATGCGGTCCCCGAACTGCGCGGCGATGAGACCGCCGGCGCCGAGAAAGCTGCCGAAGGCGAGCTTTGAGAGCATTCCGGCTCGCCCCGTGCGAGTTGGAATAGCGCCATAGATGCTGGCGCCAAGGACTCCGAAGAAGAGCGAGAGGATGGCCGGCCAGAAGCCGAGGAAGGCGGCGATCATGGCGAGAAGCTTGACGTCGCCCAGACCCATGCCCTTCGCGATGGCGGACGACGCTGATAGATCCAGCGAATCGAGAGCAGCAGGAGCGCCGCTCCGAGATGGCAAGCGATGCGGCCGCCGATCAGGGCTTCCGGGCCGGTGAGGAAGACATTGCCCGTGGTCGGTGACGCCGCCAGGGCTGGTGAGCTGGATGCTGTGGTGCGTGAGGACAACCTGGTCTTCGGTGGGGCCGAGAAAGATGGCCTGAGTGCAGATGAGGAAGAGGCCGATGGCGATGCCGGTGAGGGTGAAGGCGTCGGGGAGCAGATGCGTCTGCCAGTCCATGACGATCAGGCCGATGAGGAGGAAGCCGAGGATGGTGACCGCGAGATTGGCGATGATGGCAAATGGAGCGTAAGAGGAAGAGGCGCCCGGTAAGGGATCGAGGAAGTAGAAGTGGACCACCGTATAGAGGCGGCCTGCCTGGATTGCAAACCAGATGGCGGTGGCAAGCTCGACGAGCGGATAGCGCAAGGGGATGGGCTGGTGGCAGTCGCGGCAGCGGGCTCGGAGCAGAATCCAGCTAATGAGAGGAATGTTGTCGTACCAGCGGATTGGCGTTTGGCAGTTGGGGCAGCGTGAGCGCGGTCGAACGATCGGACTCGTGCCGTGGAAGGCGCGAGATGCAGACATTGAGAAAGCTGCCGAAGAGCAGGCCGAGGAGAAAGCCAACTGCTTCGTAGACGATGCGGGTGGTCACGGAAAAAGTATACGGCGCGCTAGAAGTCGACGTGCATGCGGACGGCTTCGACCAGCACCGGGCCGCGGTCCTGGTTGTAGCCGGGATGATCGATGAATTGCAGGTCAAGCGCGTAGTAGACTCCGCGCCAGGCGTGCAGGTTGTAGTAGCTCTCGAGGATGTCTTCGCGGGCGTAGTTCAGGTTGCCGTCGCCCAGCAGAAAGCCCAGGCCGCCATAGCGCAGATAGTTCTGGTGATCGCGCTTGATGGCGTTCGAGACGAAGGCGACGCCGAGCTTGTCGTTGGGGCGCGAGCAGGCGTTGCCGGAGTAGTCGCCGCCGAAGGCGACAGTCTGGTCGACCTCGGTGTAGGCGAAGGACTCGTGCTGGCCTTCGTTCCAGCCGACGCGTGTGAAGATGCGGAGATTTGTGGTCAGCTCCTGCTCGGCGTTGAGGCCGAAGCCGTATTTGACGGAGCCGAACTTCGCGTGCTCTGCGATGTCCGGCGTCGGGATCCTGGCCGGAGAGATAGGCGTTGACGGCGTCGCGGTAGAGACCCATGTGGGCGTGATTGACGAAGCTGAGGACGCGCACGGTGCCTTTGCGCTCGGGTGAGACGAGACGGCCGAGCAGCGGCTTGCGCAGCTCGAACTCGAAGTTCTGGCCGCTGGCTCGGCTGAAGGCCCAGTCGAGGTCGATGCCGTTGGCGACGGTTGGCATCGCGGCGAGAGCGTAGCGGGCGGACCAGGCGCGATCGTGGTACTCGAGGACGGCGGCGTAGGTGTAGCCGCGGGTGTCGGCGGCATAGTCCCAGGCGCCGTTGTTGTCGACGGTCCAGTTGAGGAACTGCAGGTGGCTGTCGGAGCCGATGGCGTTGATGTCGAAGTAGTCGGGCAGGCTCATCTTGCCGACGTGAAGCTCGAAGCGGCGCTCGGGCACCTGTGTGGAGAGCGAGAAAGGAGTCCGTTCGGCTTCGATGAGTTTGTCGGTGAGGCCAATGGTCTGGTGAACCTGGACGCGCGCGAGATAGGGCTTGGATCCGAGGTTGGGATTGCGGACGACATCGAGATTGGTGAAACCGGCGAGGCCAAGCGCCTGGCTGATGCCGCGGCCGCCGGCGGATTCGAAGTCGACGATGAGCGTCGTTCGCGTAGCGCGGATTGCTGTTGAGTTGTAGACCGAGGAAGAGCGTGCCGACGAGGGAGGTCTTGTACTCGCCGCGCGCCTGCAGGCTGTTTGGGCCATCATAGGGTGAGTGAAAAGGCGCGTGTGCCTGGAAGACGATGTTGGCCTGTCCGGCGATGAAAGTAGCGAGCGCGTTTCGGAGTGAGGGAAGATCGTGGTTGATGTTTCGGCGGCGGGCGCGTCTGGCAGAGACGATGTCGCGGCCAGGGTCTGCTGGGCAAGTGTCGGCGATGCGATGACGAGGACGACAAGGCCAAGGACGAACTGTAGGGCAGCGCGCATTCTTATGCGTCTATCTTCTCGTCGCTCGTGAACGGAGTAAGAATCATCGGGTCTGCAAGCGCATCTTGGACTAGTAGAGGTTGAAAACGGATCGCGTTAGCGGAAGGTCTTGGACCAGCAGCCATGCGTTGAGTCCGGCGATCAGCAGGGCGACCGCCCAGCTAAGGATGCGGATCCAGGTCCTGTTGACGAAGGGGCCCATGGTGCTCTCTGTCGCTGGTGAAGCGGACGAGTGGAAAGACCGCGAAGCTGAGCTGCATGCTGAGGATGACCTGGCTGAAGACGAGAAGCTTGCCGTGCCCGAGCTGCCGTAGATGAGCCGTAACGATGACTGTGGGAACGATAGCGACCAGGCGAGTGATCAGGCGGCGCTGCCAGTTGGGAAGGCGAAGATCGAGGAAGCCTTCCATGACGATCTGTCCGGCGAGGGTTCCGGTGATGGTGGAGTTCTGGCCCGAGGCGAGCAGGGCGAGAGCAAACATCATGCTGGCGCCCGGTAAATCCGAGCAGCGGGGTCAGCAACTTGTAGGCGTCGCCGATCTCGGCGACCTCGGTATGACCGATGCGATGGAAGACCGCCGCGGCCACTATGAGGATCGCGGCATTGATGAAGAGCGCCATCGTGAGTGCGATGGCTGAGTCGAAGTTGGCCAGGCGGATGGCTTCACGCTTGCCGGGGATAGTGCGCGGGTAGTTTCGCGTCTGCACGATCGAGGAGTGCAGGTAGAGGTTGTGCGGCATTACCGTCGCGCCGAGGATGCCGATCGCGATGTAGAGCATGTCGGGATTGGAGAAGATGCGCAGTTGACGGAACGAAGAGATGGTGGAGGACGGGGAGCCACTCGGGGCGCGAGAGAAAGGTTTCGATGCCGAAGAGAACAGCGATGGTTCCGATGAGAACCATGATGAATGCTTCGAGATAGCGGAAGCCGCGATGCTCGAGCAAAAGGATGATCAGCACGTCGAGGCTGGTGATGATGACGCCGACGATGAGCGGGATGTTGAAGAGCAGTTGCAGCGCGATGGCTGAACCGATGACTTCAGCTAGATCGCAGGCGGCGATGGCGATCTCGGCGAAGATCCAGAGCGCGATGGTGACGGGCGGCTGTAACGTTCGCGGCAGGCCTGGGCGAGATCGCGTTCAGAGGCGATACCGAGCTTGAGCGAAAGGCTCTGCAGCAGGATTGCCATCAGGTTCGAGGCCATGATGACGAAGAGCGAGGTGTAGCCGTAGCGCGAGCCTGCGGCGAGATCGGTTGCCCAGTTGCCGGGGTCCATGTAGCCGACGGCGACCATGAAAGCCAGGTCCGATGAAGCCCAAGAGCGCGTCGCCAGAGGCGGTCCGATCCGGAGACGTGAACGCTCGAGAAGACGTCCGGCATGGACGGCCGGCGTTCGGTCTCAGGGCGCAGCGGAATGGACGTTGTGGTCTCCATGGCTAGAAGGATGGCGACGCAGCCTTAGCTTGAGTATGCCACACGTTATTAACCGTGGTTAATAAAAAATGAAGAATTAGAGATTACTACTTACGCTTGACCCAGACTTTGTCCGCGGCGGGCTTTCCCAAGAGTGGATGCCCCTGCGGATGTGACGACGCTTAGGGTTTCGTCGTAGTTCTTGGACGCGATACGAACGGATGACTGTGGGCCGATGCCCAGTCTTGTGGAGGAAGAGCAGAAGCTTGGGGTCGCGCTCGTAGAGGCTGGAGACGATGTAATCGGTTCCTTCGGATGCCTCGGAGAGCTGGATCATGCCACGTTTCTTGCGTCGGACGGGGCTCTCGGGCAGGACGGCGTTGCCATGAGGGCAGGTTCCTTTTTCGCCGAGCTTCTCGATGAGCTTTGCTTCGAACGCGGGCGAGACGGCGTGCTCCAGGCGCTCTGCTTCATCGTGGACCTGGTACCACTCCATGCCGAAGATCTCGGCGAGCATGCGCTCGATAAGGTGGTGCCGCAGAGCTGTTCGGTAGGCGGTCTCCTTGCCTTTTGTGGAGAGATGCACGGTGCCGTCGTTTTTGACGAGGACATAGCCGTCCCGCTTGAGACGCTTGAGCGCCATGGTGACTGCCGGTGGCGAGACGGAGAGCCAGTGGGCGAGCGTTGCCGAGATGACGTGCTGACCCTCGGACTCTGCTTCGAGAATCGCCTTGAGATAGTCTTCCTTCGAAACGGTGATGGAGTCTTTCATTCCCAGTACAGCCCTTGGCTGTGTGATCCGGGATTAACTATAGCTAACTACAGCGGGAGATCGCAGGCTAACTATTTCGCCTTTGCTCCAACGGCGACCAGACCGACGCCAGCGACCAGATGCGATGGTGCTGAGGATCGGCGAGATCGGCACGGTCTCTTTCTTGTCGTGGGAGATCTGGATGGGGCCAGCGTCAACATCCTTGTGCTTGTGGGTGAAGCTGAAGCCGCCGGTAGCAAAGCCAACGATGCCCAGGAGGATAAGGAGAATTCCAATGATGGTTGCAGGTTTCATCTTCTCGGAGAACCTTTCGTGCGGCAGATTTGCGTTGCGATGACGGCTGCTTTCGTCCGCCCTGCATCGTTATGGGTGCGATGCTCCGCCATCTTTCGTGAGATGTACGCGACGTGGACTTGATCGCAGACGTGGAGAGGTGTACGCTGCGGCTACACGGGAAAGGAGGATGATCCAGCCTATGAAAATTGACAGTAATAGTTGCATCAACAACACGTGAGGTGACTGAGGCTTAGAGCGTCCTTTGCTCTAGTCCTGGCGATCTTCAGTAACTCGCTGAAGTACTCCGCCGAGGCCACGTCCGAGCACGGACGCCTCAGGTCAATCTCAACAGTTCACCGGCAGACGGCCCGCTGCTCCTCAGAGCGCGGGCCGTTTGCGTTTTGGTTCTTAGAATGGTGGCTATGACACCTCTTGGTAATCGCGGGAAGGGCCTTTCAGTCGCGGCTGATCGTTGGAACAGGGAAGTACAAGGACGGGCCGGAGACGCAGGCGGCGATCGAGGCTTCGGGCGCGGAGATGGTGACGGTCGCGGTGCGGCGCGTGAATCTCGACCGCTCGAGCGAGTCGCTGCTGGACTTCATCGATCCGCGGCGCTACTTCCTGCTGCCCAATACGGCAGGTTGTTACACCGCAGACGAGGCGATTCGTGCAGCGCGGCTGGGGCGCGAGGTGGGCTTGTCGGACTGGGTGAAGATCGAGGTGATCGGCGATCAGGCGACACTTTATCCGGACATTCAGGCAACGCTGGAAGCGACGCGGGTTCTGGTGAAGGAAGGCTTTACAGTTCTTCCGTATACCTCTGATGACATTGTATTTGCGAAGCGGCTGATCGATGCGGGTGCGGCGGCGGTAATGCCGCTGGGCGCGCCGATCGGAAGCGGTCTCGGGCTGCAGAACACGGCGAATCTGCGCATCTTGCGCGAGATGATCACCGAGGTTCCGTTGATCGTCGATGCGGGTGTGGGAACGGCCTCGGATGCGACGCGTAGCGATGGAGCTGGGCTTCGACGGTGTGCTGATGAACACGGCGATCGCGCAGGCGAAGGATCCGCTGCTGATGGCCGAGGCGATGCAGCATGCGGTGCTGGCTGGGCGTCAGGCGTATCTGGCAGGGAGGATGCCGCGGAAGCTATATGCGACGGCCAGTTCTCCGCTTGAGGGCATATCGCGATAAGCCGAAAAGACTCAATCTTGTTAGTCCGTTCGGCCAGACCAAATGACAGTAAACTTCGCCCATGCGGGTCTTCGGAATCGATTGCGGGACAGAGTTCACCGGGTACGGTGTGGTCGAGGTGGACTGCGAGGCGCAGGATGCCGCGTCTGGTGCATCTCGCTGCCGGAACGATTCGGCTGAATAAGAAAGAGAAGACGCCCCAGCGCCTGGCGCAGGTGTACGCGGAGCTGACTGCGCTGATGGCGCTGCATCAGCCGGAGGTGGTCGCGATCGAAGAGGTATTCTTTTCGGCAAATGCGAAGTCTGCGCTGAAGCTTGGGCAGGTGCGAGGCGTCGCGATGCTGGCTGCGGCGACTTCGGCCTGCCGGTCGCGGAGTACGCGCCGCTGAAGATCAAGAGTTCGGTGGTGGGATATGGTCTGGCAGCGAAGGAGCAGGTGCAGTTCATGGTGACGCGTCTGCTTGAACTCGACCATGCCCCCGAGTCGGCGGATGCTGCCGATGCTCTGGCGATTGCGATCTGCCACATCCACACAGCGCAGACCCTGTCGCTACAGGGAGCCGGACGATGAAAGGCCATCTCGTTCTGTTGTTCGCCGCCATCGCAGCCGCTTGTTCCGCGCAGACGCCCGCTCCTGCCACAGCTGCAGCGGCGCTCCCGGAAGTGAGTTTCAAGTTCGAGCGACCGGGACTGCAGGTGCCGAAGTACACCATTGTGGTTCATGAGGATGGGACAGGGACTTACAAGGCGGAAGAGGCTCCCGTGAGTGGAGGGGCTAGCGCGATGGGGGTTCGAGGAACATCGCCGGGGCGCACAATCGATCGCCCGATGAAGTTTGCGCCATCTACAGCGGATACGATCTTCAAGACGGCGCGGTCACTTGATTACTTCAATATCGCCTGCGCCGTCGAAGGCGAAGAATATTGCCGATACCGGCAAGAAGACCCTTAGCTATAGCGGTTCGGACGGGCACGGCTCGTGCACCTACAACTACTCCGACAACAAGAGTGTGACTCAGTTGACGGAGATGTTCCAGGCGATCGCCTTCACGATGGATGAGGGACGAAAGCTGGATTTTCTTCATCGCTATGACCGGCTTGGACTGTATTCGGAGATGGACACGCTGAATCATGAGGTAGAGGAGAAGCGAGCCATGGAGTTGGAGAATATCTCGCCGTCTTTGACGGCGATCGTTGCAGATGAGGCATTGATGCAGCGCGTGCGCGAGAAGGCAGCAAAGCTGCTGGCGCAGACTGAAAGCACGATACCCACCGCAAAAGGTCACTAAGCAGAATCCGAGAGAGAGCGGTAAAGCTCGGCCATAGCCTCGAGCCCGAGCGATTCGGCGCGTGCCTGGCGCGGGATGCTCTGCGGCCATAGCTGCGGCGAGTTTGGGGGAGGGATATCCTGCAGCGCGAAGATTGTTCTCCAGGGTCTTCCGCTTTTGCGCGAAGCACTGCTTCAGGAAACGATCGAATCCTTCAGGATCGACGCCGAGTTCTGTAAAGCGGGGCGCGAAGTGCAGCCGAAGCACGGTGGAGTAGACCTCAGGCGGAGGCGAGAAGGCTGAGGGCGGCAGCGTGAAGAGTCGTTCCACCTGTGCGTTCATCTGTGCGGTGGCCGAGAGCAGGCCGTAGTCGCGAACGCCGGGCGAGGCCGAGACGCGGTCGGCCACCTCGCGCTGCATCATGACGACGGCGCGGGAGATCAGGCCGGCGGAGCCCGCAGCGAAGAGCTTCAAGCAGGATGTCCGAAGTGATGTAGTACGGCAGATTGCCGATGACGTCGGCGGTTTCGCCCGCGGGAATGAGCGAGCGAGAAATCGGCATTGAGAACGTCGGCCTCGATGATCTGGACCTGAGGCTGGTCGCTGGAATCGGATAGCGCAGCGCCGGCAGCGAGTTCGCGGTCCAGTTCAAGCGCGATCAGGCGACCGCAGCGTGGAGCGAGGATGTCGGTGATCGCGCCGTGGCCGGGGCCGATTTCGATGACGCGTGCGCTGGCTCACGTCGCCGAGAGCGTCGGCGATGGCATGGCGGGCGCGATCGTCGACAAGGAAGTTCTGTCCGAGTTTTGGCTTACGTTTCATCGGTCTGTGACGTTGTGATCGGTTTCGTGCATCTCTTTGTATAGACTAACGTTTTGGTGGAAAACAAAAGAGGACAGGCATGCATATCGTTTTTGCGGCATCGGAGTGCGCTCCCTGGGCGAAGACCGGAGGACTGGCGGATGTGGTCAGCGCGTTGCCGAAGACGCTGGCGAAGATGGGTCACAAGGTCAGGTATTCATTCCGTACTACCGGCAGGTCGCCAAGGCAGTGCCTAACCCTCCTGTGGTTCTGCCGAGCGTGACCATTCCGTTTCCGTCCTACAACCGCTTTGTCGCGGATTCTGGACGGGGGGATGACCGATGGTGTGCAGATTTATTTTGTCGATTGTCCGGAGTTGTTCGACCGCGAGAGCTTCTACGCTACGCCGTCCGGCGACTATCCGGACAACGCGGAGCGCTTCGGGCCTTCAGCCGCGCGGTGATTGAAGCGACGAAGATGATCGGCGTGCCGGACGTCTTCCATGTGCATGACTGGCAGGCGGCGATGACTCGCAGTAATGCTGCGCTCAATCTATTACTTCGATCCTGTCTTCCGTCACGTTCCGGCTGTGCTCACGATTCACAACGCCGGCTATCAGGGATGGTTTCCTCCGCGCACGATGGAGACGCTGCTGCTGCCCGTGGGACATGTTCACCTTTGACAAGCTGGAGCACTACGACAAGGTGAATTTTCTGAAGGGCGGCATCGTGTACTCCGATGCGATCACGACCGTGAGCCAGCAAATATGCGCAGGAGATCCAGACACCGGAGTTCGGCAATGGACTCGAGGATACGTTGCGCAAGCGATCGGCCGATCTCTTCGGCATTCTGAATGGCGCCGATTACGACAGAGTGGGATCCGGCGACCGATCCGAATATTGCGGCGCACTACTCGGCGAAGAAGCTAGCTGGAAAGAAGGAGTGCCGGCGCGACTTGCTGCACGCGTTTCGGAATGGAGGACATCGGCGACGAGACGGCGGTCATCGGCGTCGTCTCGCGCTTCGCGACGCAGAAGGGCTTCGACTTCATCGTAGAGATTATGGACAGGCTGATGCAGGAAGACGTGGTCCTGGTGATGCTCGGCAATGGCGAGGAGTATTACGAACGGCTGCTGACGGAGATGGCCGCGCGTTATCCGGAAAAGATGCGGGTGCAGGTAAAGTTCGATAACGTGATGGCGCACAAGATCGAAGCCGGCTCTGACATCTTCCTGATGCCTTCACGTTACGAGCCGGGCGGCCTGAACCAGATCTACAGCTTGAAGTACGGGACTGTTCCAGTAGTTCGCGCCACGGGAGGACTTCAGGACACAATCGATGAGCAAGCCGGATGGCGGCGGCAACGGCTTCAAGTTCTGGGGCTATGATCCGAACGCCCTGCTGGACGCGCTGCACCGAGCGCTGGAGGCCTTCCGCGACAAAAAGATCTGGACGGAGATGATGAAGCGCGGCATGGCGCAGGATTTTTCCTGGGATAAGCCTGCGCACGAGTATGTGCGGGTGTATGAGCGCGTGATTCAGAACCGCAGCAGTTAGGCTGTGCGGCTTTTGCTCTGGAACCAGTAGTGAAGCGGAATACCGAGCAGGATGATTGCGGTCCCGATGATGGAGTTGCGCGGCTGATCTGCGAATGAGAAGACCAGTAGCACCGTCGCAGCTGCGATGAAGAGTGCGGGCAGCACCGGATATCCCCATACGCTGTATGGGCGTGTCTCTGTTTGGCTCGCGGCGGCGGAAGACGAAGATTGTGCTTGCGGTAAGCGCGTAGAAGAACCACTCGGCGAAGATGGCCAGCGAGAAGAGCGCCTGAAAGCGGCCGATGGCGAGCAGAAGAAGCGAGCTCAGGATCGCCTGCAGGATCAGCGCGGTTGACGGCGTATGGAAGCGCGGTTGCACGTGGGCGAGCTGGTGGAAGAAGAGGCCATCGTGTGCTGCGGCGAATGGGACACGGGCTCCGGACAGAGATGAGCCTACGAAGGTTGCGCAGATACTGACAGCCATGCCGATGGAGACGAGACCAGCTCCCCAGCTGTCCGGCGATTTGCCGCAGAGCATCTGCTGCCGGGCGGTCGGCTGCGGCGATAGCTGCGGCAGGCATGACATACTGGATGGCTGCGTTGGTGAGCATGTAGAGGCCGCCGACGATGGCGACTCCGCCGATCGAGTGCCAGAGGCATGCTGCGCTGCGGGCGTCTGGATCTCGCCGGCCATCTGGGTGACGTCGCTCCAGCCGTCGTAGGCCCAGAGCGCGGCGATGAGCGCGACCATGAAGCCGGAGAAGCCGCCGCGCGCTCCGGTGAACTCGGTGGCGAAGTTGTGCCACGAGCCGTGGCTGCCAGCGGCTCCAAAGCAGAAGCCGGCGATGACAACGATCAGGAGAACCTTGAGCCAGGTGAGCGCGAGCTGCACGTTGCCGGACTTGCGCGTGCCGAGGATGTTGAGCCCGGTGATGAGCCAGGTCATGACGATGGCGAAGATCTGGCTCCAGAGCAGAGGGCCGAAGGCAGGACGCTGCGAAAAAGTGAAAGAGCGGGAAGGTAGCGAGGACGCGTGCCAGGCCTGCTGCGATGGTCGCGATCGAAGCGGGCTTGGCGATGGTGATCCACGTCCACATGTAGAGGAAGCCGGTGAGGTCGCCGTAGGCTTCGCGAAGGAAGGCGTACTCGCCGCCGTACTTGGGACGGAGGGCTGCGATCTCGGCGTAGGTCATAGCGCCGAAGAGCGAGAGCAGGCCTCCGACGATCCAGACCGCGTAGACCATGCCAGAGGAGCCGACGGCGGCCATCATCTCGCGCGGGACCAGGAAGATTCCGCTGCCGATGATGATGCCGACGACGATGGAGGTGGCGTGTGACGCGTTGAGGACGCGTGGGAGTTCCGTCTGGGTCTGCTGCTCAGTTTGTTGCATGGGTTTTCACGGAGAGTAGCACAGTGAAGGCTCGGGCTCCCATGCGAGTCTCAGATGTAATGCTTGAACGATTTCCAATCAGAGCTGAGATTCTTGTGGCGTCCGCGGAGGACGTAGATGTTGCGTCGCTCGTAGGGCATGGAGAACGGATTGTTCATTCGACCGGCGATCTCGACGGAGTCATAGTTCTTGCGCAGATCTTCGACGCTTGCTCCAGTGACGACGATCATCACTTCGCCGGTTGCGCCTTCTGGTCCCCAGAGCCAGTAGCTGTTGTGTCCGCTGATGGCGGTGGGGAGGCCGTGGCCGAGCAAGTTGATGGCGCTGGCCTCGCCGTAGTTAGAGCAGACGATGGCGGTCTTCTTCTGGTCGTCGGGAGAAAGCGAGTTGTAGATGCGCGTGACTTCGTTGACCTCCTCCTGCCAGCCGAAGCGGTCTGCATAGAACTGGGGCAGGATGCCGCTTGATTCGTTTTCCGTGTTGCCTGATTCGTCGTAGAGATGCAGGGTCTTGGCGTACGTGACCCAGGTTGGAGGGCGCATGACTGGAATCGCCATCGGCAGCACGAGAACGCCGCCAACGATTAGGAGGGTTTCGTAGATGGGGAAGGCGAAGACGCGGTTATGAGCTACGGCACGGCTTGCAGCAAACCGCTGCTCCCATGCGATGCCGCCAGCGGCGAAGAGGATGGGATAGATCGGGATGACGTAGTAGTCCTTGGCGTGCAGCGCCATCATCCCGGCGAGGAAGAAGAGATAGGTATAGCCGAGGAATCGCCAGGGCTTCGCGGATGGATTGCGGAGGAGCCAGATGAGGCCGGGAATCCAGATGAGGACTGAGATCGGTTGCAGATTGAAGATCTGCTTGCCGACGAAGGCGAGGGGGCCGAGCTTGATGTTCTTGTTCTCAATCTGGCCGTTTCGAAGGAACTCGAGCGTTGGCCAGTGGTTGTGGACTTGCCAGATGAGATTGGGCAGCGCGATAAGGATGAGCAGCGCGATTCCGATGGCGGCCCAGCGACTGACGAGCAGGCGACGCTGCGGTGTAAGGAGGAGGCCGGCGAGGAGTGCCAGGAGGAAGAAGGTCATCGAGGGCTTGTTGAGCAGGCCGATCCCGCCGCAGATGCCGAAGAGGAGCCAGCACCAGCGCTCGCTCCAGCCGCGGAGGATGAGGATGAGCGAGAGGGCACAGCCCATCCAGAAAGCGGACTCGAAGGAGTTCATGGAGAGGTAGCTGTCGATGCCGAGGTACTGCGGTGCGAAGAGGACGCCGATCATCGCGAGGGCTTGTGCGGGGCGGCGGCCGCCGAGGGCCCAGGCGAGGAGTCCCGTGAGCAGCACCCGCTTGGCTCCCGCGATGGCAGAGATGAAGCGGAGTCCGGCGAGTGAGTGGCCGAAGACGAGCTCGGAGAAGCGGGCCTGCAGGGCGACGATGGGGCCGTGGTCGACGTAGCCCCAGGCGAGGTGGCGTCCGCAGATGAGGTAGTAGAACTCGTCCCGGAAGATTCCGTAACCAATGTGCGCTTGCCAGATGTTGGTAAGGACGTGCAGGGCGAGCTTGATGGCGGCGAAGATCAGTGCGAGCTGGAAGGCTTCGCGAAGAGTTGAATCTGCAGGGCGCACGATCGTCGTTGGGGCGGTCGCGGTTGCATTGGACATTCGGAAGGTCCTCCGTGGATGATTCGCTTGTAGGGTCTCTATTCTTTATTACGTTGTTACGTGCGCGGACTATTTTCGTTCTGCGGGTCTACTATTTTCGGGTCGGGTTGCATCTGAGGAAGGGTAACTTTCCAAATTCTTTGCAATTTTAGCGACGGGGTGAGGTATGGACTGGACTCCTGGCGGCATGAGCAGCGATGTAGAAGACCGGCGCGGCTCGTCCGGTGGCGGCTTCAGAATGGGCGGCGGCGGTGGGCTGGGAATCATCGGATTCATCTTCCTGCTGATTATCAGCCTGATCACGGGTCGCAACTACATCGGTGCGTATCTCTCCGGCGGTGGGGGTGCTGCTCCGACGACGAGCAACCGGCCGGTCCAGTCATCGCCTGCGGAGGAGCGTTCGGCGCAGCTGGTGTCGTTTGTGCTCGACGATGTGCAGAAGACCTGGGATACGGTGCTTCAGCAGCAGACAGGGCAGCCTTATCGCCATGCGCACCTGGTGCTGTTTCGCGACTATACGCAGTCGAACTGCGGGGTGGCGCAGTCGCAGACCGGGCCGTTCTATTGTCCGGCGGACGAGAAGGTTTATATCGATCTCGGGTTCTGGGACGAGCTGCGGCGGCTGGGCGGCAGCACGGCTGAGTTTGCTCAGGCGTATGTGGTGGCGCATGAGCTGGGGCATCACGTCCAGAACATCCTGGGGATCGAGCGGCAGATGCGCCAGCTTTCGTCACGGAATCCTTCGCAGCAGAATGCGCTCTCGGTGCGGCTGGAGCTGCAGGCGGATTGCCTTGCCGGAGTGTGGGGTCATACGGCGGCGCAGCGCGGCATCGTCCATGAGGAGGATGTGAACGACGGTCTGAAGGCAGCGGCTGCGGTCGGCGACGATCACATCCAGAAGATGTCGCGTGGCGCGGTGAGCCCGGAGAGCTTTACGCATGGATCGTCGGCGCAGAGGCAGCAGTGGTTTATGCGCGGGCTCCAGTCCGGCGATGTGAACCAGTGCAATACGTTCAGCAACTCAGCAGGAGGGAGCTTCTAGCCCACTACCTCCTCCCCTGTATCGGTGCAAAGTCTTCAAGAGAGAGGGCTTAGGTCTGGACTTCGATATACAGGTCCATGATTTTATTGAATTAGTCTTGACTAAGATATTGATTCCAAAAGAAAGCCCCGAGTTTATGGCGCCGGGGCTTTTCTTCTGTTTATATTTCAATTTACCGAATCGAGTGAAATAGATCGGCAGATTTTTTTGCCTTTATTTCCTTTGTTTTGATCGAGTTGCCCTTTTTAAGGTCTTGACACGTTTCGATGCGGGTTCAGTCGAGGTTTCGACAGCAGGCTCTGCGAGCACTGCGCCGTTATCTCGTCTGTATGGAGCCTGAGCGAAGGCAGGACCTGGACTCCGTATGGGATCGAGGGCACGGAGTGCGTCGGCGGCGTGACGCATGACTCCAGTAAGTGCAGTGGCCTGGGCCAGGCTGCGAATGCCAATGTCCTGGATGGATTCGGCCTGGGAATGCGCGACGATTTGCTGCATGAGTAAAGGAGTCGGGCCGGTGGACGGGATTCGCCCAACAGTGCCGTTGTGGACGAAGTAGTTGACTCCGTGTTCGACGTAGGGGCCGATGTTGAATGGCCTCTGGTGAGGGCCGGGCGGCTCAACTGCCGCGCGGTAAGAGAGGCGTACGGTTGCGGTGTGCGCGGAGTTGTCAATGGCAATGACCTCGCAACGATAGAGTGGAAGGAATTGATGCCCCTCGTCTCCGACCTGGAAAGATTCGCCGACCTTTTGCGGGTGAGCCCCGAAGGGGGAGATGAGCTCGACGACGGCAGGAGATCCCATGACATAGGAGCAGTTGTCGATAGTGTCGAAGCGATGGACGAGCACGCCTCCTCCCCCTTGGAGGTCCGCGTCCCAGTTTTCGGCTACGCGAAATTCGACGAGATAGGGGCCAAGTTCGGCTGCGAGGTATCCGCCTAGGTCACGGCGATGAAGAGGGCGGAGAACGACGTCCTCGGTACCGAAGTGTTCGAACTTAGGCTTCCAGACGCGGTTTTCGTTGAGCCATCCACGGGAGCGCATGTTCCAGGCGTTCAGGCCGGGGCCGATGAAGGTGTAGTTGGGGTCGGAGGTGGAGAAGGTGCCGCCGACGTTGGTGCTCATGGTGTCCCAGATGTCCATGTATTCCTCGGTGGAGCCGTTAGCGCGGGAGTGGTCGAGGCCGTAGCCGTGTCCCATCTCCTGCCCAAGGAGTGAAGGCCAGAGAGAAGCGGTGTCGCAGACGGCGGCCATGCCGCCGGTGACGCCGAAGAGGTCGATGGTCGCTGAGAAGGAGTAGACGATGCCGTCGAAGTTTGCGAGGGGGACGTTGTTGTCGAGAGCGGTCTGGTGTCCGAGTGCCATAAGGCCGTCGCGATTGAATTTTCCCTTGGGAACGTCCTTCTGCTCGATGTTGCCCGCAAAGTCGCTGCGATTGGCATTGATGGTCATCCAGTTGAAGACCTGGGATGCCGAGAGGTCGAGCTGTCCGTGAGAGACATCGGCAAAGAAAGCGGGGACGTTGAACGTGCCTGCGCCTTTGCCAGTGAAGAGGCGTTGATAGAAGTCGAGCGTGGGGGTGGAAGGGCTGGGTTCGTTCTTGAACTTCAGAAGGAGAATTGCCCACTTGCTGGGGCGTGAGGGGGTGAGGACGCGAGCGTGGAAGATCGGGTCGTCAATTGAGATTTCTGTGCGTAGGAGCTGAGAGATATCAGGCATGCGGGACCACTCCTTAGGTGAATTGAGATACATGGCCCAAGTTGGAAGAGATGTCAGCCCGGAGATTGCACGTCGATCAACCCTGCTCAGAGGGGAGGTGCGTTTTGGGTGCGGTGCCAAGAGTACAGGAAGGAAGGCGGTTCTGTTTTTCGAATCCATGGCCATGTTTGAGGAAGTCTGGTCTTCGAATGATGAGACCAAATAGGATGGACAGTCGTGCGAGCGATTTGGGTATTTCTTAGTTTTGTTGGTTTGGTGCTGCCGAGTTGAAGGCACAAGCATTGTGAACAGGATATATGTGTTTGGGGACAGCTATTCGGACATTGGGCGCGGGTGGGTGGATAGCGATGGACCGACGGCGGTGGCTTATCTGGCGAAGCGGCTTGGTCTGACGATGGTCGCTTCGAGCGCTCCGGACGCACAAGGCAAGAGTCTCGATTTTGCGGTGAGCGGCGCGCCTACGGGGGAGAATCCTGGCCACGATGTGCCCAAGGGGTGGCTTGGGCTGGGAATGAAGAACCAGGTCTCGGAGTTTATGGCGATGGTGCGCGACGGCAAGGTGAAGTTCGATCCTAAGACGACGGTGTTCTTTATTGCCGGGGGATTGAACGATAGGAAGTTTCCTACTGAGGAGACGGTAGCGAATCTTGAGGAGGAACTGCGGTCGTTGTATGAGGCTGGAGGGCGACGGTTCCGGGTGGCGGTGCTACCGGAGAAGATTCCGGCGTTCAGTGAGGTGGGGAAGAGGTTGAATCCGGCGCTGAGGGAGATTCCGGTGCAGATGCGGCCGAAGCTGAGCGGGGCGGAGATTGAGTCGAGCGAGTGGGGAGCGTACTTCGATGAGGTGATGGAGAACGCGGCGAAGTACGGGATTACGGATACTACGACCAAGTGCGCGGGGAGGGCGATCTTCAATGAGGACGCTACACCGTGCGCTTCTCCGCAGACGCACTACTACTACCACGCGGGGCATCCTTCGACGGCGGTGCACAAGGTAGTGGGGGACAAGTTGTACGAAGAGATGACGAAGCATTAGACCGGCGTCGAGCGATGTTAAGCTAAAGCGTATCCAAGTAAAGCGGGCCCTGCGAGTATTTCCCACCCCTGCGTTTGTGTCAGCGGGTTCGAGGCGGAGATGACAGATCAGCAGGACGGCAAAAGTGTAGAGGTTCTCATCGTGGGGGCCGGGCCGACGGGCCTGTTGCTGGCCGGTGAGCTTGAGCGACGCGGGATCTCCTGTCACCTAATCGATGCTCGTCCGGCGCCGTTGAACTGGGACCGCGCGACTGTGATCCATCCGCGTTCGCTACAGATCTTCGAGGCGATGGGATTGGCGGACAGGGTTCTGGCGGCCGGGTGCAGGCAGCGAGTGATCAAGATTCACTCGGATGGCAAACAGTTAGGGATGATGGATCTGGCTTTCTGCGGCAGTGTCTATGGGTTCAACGTGGGGCTGTCGGAGGAGGTGACGGAGAACATCCTGACGGACTACCTGCGGGCGCATGGTGGGGAGGTGAATCGCTCATCGCGCCTGATTGGGCTTGCGCAGCAGCCGGAAGGAGTTCTGGCGGAGATTGAGCGGGATGGCGTGCGCTACCAGATGAACGCGCAGTGGGTGGTGGGATGCGATGGCGTTCACAGTGCGACTCGCGAACAGTTCGGCATCGCGATGGCTGGCGAAGAGAAGGCCAAGCTTTGGGCGGTGTTCGATGTGACGATGTCGCCTTGGCGCGATACTTACGAGGGAACGTTTGTTTATCTGGACACTCCGCCGGTAATTCTTACCGCGCTGCCTAAGGAGCGCTGGAGGGTTTACCTGAGGCCCACCTCCGAGGAGTCGGATCTGATTGCGGATGCGATGGGGACACTGACGACGTATCTGCCTGACTCGTCGTTCGTGGAAGTGGAGAATCCGAACCGGTTTCATTGCCATACGAAGGTGGCGACTCGATTTCGAGCGGGGCCCGTTTTTCTGGCGGGGGATGCGGCGCATGTGTGTTCGCCGACGGAGGGGCATGGCATGAATCGCGGGCTACAGGATGCTTTCAATCTGGCGTGGAAGCTTGCGCTGGTGTGCAAGGGCGCCGATCCTGTTCTGCTGGACAGCTACGAGATTGAACGGAAGCCTGCGGCTGAGATGGTAATCGAATCGGGCAACCGGTTTGAGAAGAATCTGACGATGACGGATCCGGTGGAGCGCGCGAATCGTAATCAGGCGATTCGAGAGACGATGGCGGAAGAGAAGACACGGCATCACGAGATTGTGGCGGAGACGGAGCTGAACGTGGACTATTCGGGCTCGCCTATTGTGTGGGGAGATGGCAGCGGGGGGCTTGCAGCGGGCAATAGGCTGTCGGACATGATGGAGGTCAAGACACTGGCCAGAGGCAAATGCCGGCTAGTGGAGTTGACCCAGAGGGTAGGTCACACGCTTCTGCTGGTTGCGGGCGGTGGGGCGGACGACGCGAAGTTGGCGGAGCTGGACGCGACGGTAAGAGATTTTGCTGCGCAGGGTGAGCTGTTTGAAGCGGCTTTTACGTTTGCGTTGCAAGCTGATTCGAATGCCGATATCGGAGAGATAGGCAAAGCGGAAGCTGGCGAGCTCGGTGTGGATGGAATCACGCTTTTTGCTGTTCGGCCGGATGGATATGTGGGGCTGCGGGCGGACAAAGATCATGTGCAGGCGTTGAAAAGCTATCGAGGATTGATTCTGGAAGGGACGCGCGAGGCGGTTTCTGCAGCGTGAGGTAGGGCGCATGTCCGATGTGCGGTGCGTCTTATGTGCGTTATAAAGCGTCACATTCCCAAACCACCCTGGAATGCCACGAGGAGTTTCTATGAACAGCAAATTTGTGGTCCGCGCGTGCGCCGGACTGTCGCTTGCGGCGTGCACGCTTGCGACGCAACTCGTCGCCCAAGGCGCGGCCCGCGCAACGGGCGCTGCTGCCACACCTGCCGCTAACGCACCGATGGAGGAGAAGCAGTATGACCTGCTGCTGAAGGGCGGTCATGTGATCGATCCGAAGAACAACGTCGATGCGGTGCGTGACGTGGCGATCAAAGACGGGAAGATTGCGAAGGTTGCGGTGGGGATTCCTGCTAATTCGGCAATCAAGACGGTGAACGTGACAGGGCTTTATGTGACGCCAGGACTGATCGACATGCATGTGCATGTGTTCTGGGGGCTGACGAAGGACGATTATGCCGGCGGCGACTGGGCGATCATGCCTGATGGTTTTACGCTGCGGGATGGCGTGACGACGGTGGTGGATGCGGGCTCGGCGGGCTGGCGGAACTTTGAGACGTTCAAAGAGCGGGTGATCGATCGGTCGCAGACGCGTGTTCTGGCTGAGCTGAATATTGTGGGCGCGGGTATGGGTAGCGGCCAGATTGAGCAGAACAAAGAAGACATGGACGGCGAGAAGACCGGCGAGATGGCGCTGAAGTATCCGGGCGTCGTTGTGGGTGTGAAGAGCGCGCACTTTACGGGGCCGGAGTGGCTGCCCTATGACCAGGCGATCAAGGCGGGAACGATTGCGCATATTCCGGTGATGATCGATTACGGTTCGCGCCGACCGGAGCGGCCGCTTGAGCAACTGCTTGAGAACAAGCTGCGTCCGGGCGATATCTACACGCATGCGTATAGCGGCGAATCGCGGAGAGCAGGACTCGGAGACTGGTGGGCCGGGGAAGGGTATGTGGGAGGGCAGGAAGCGCGGGATCTACTTTGATGTTGGTCACGGGCAGAGCAGTTTCCTGTTCAGCGTGGCTGTGCCCCTGTTGAAGGCGGGATTTATTCCGGACTCGATATCGACTGACATTCATACGGACAATCTGAATGAGGGTTTGAAGGACCAACTGACGACGGCGGATAAGTTTCTTGCGATGGGACTGCCGTTGAAGGAAGTGATCGCGGAGATGACTTGGCATCCCGCGGTTGAGGTGCAGCAGACGCAGCTTGGGCATCTGACGGAGGGCGCGATTGCGGATATCGCGGTGCTGAATGTTCATCATGGGGACTATGGGTTTATCGATGGCGCGGGCTCTGTGATGAAGGGGCACGAGAGGCTGGAGTGCGAGCTGACGGTGAAGGACGGGAAGTTCGTCTACGACCTGAATGGCCGCTCGGCACCGCCGTGGGACCAGCCGCCGGGCCCCGCGGAGAAGCAGGCGAAGAAGTGGACGTCGCTACGGATTCCTACGGGTCAGCAGAGGCCGATGAACCCACAGCAGGCGGCGCGGGCAGCGCGGTTCCCGCCTCGGTGGCAGCCTTATACGGTTGATGCGAGTGGGAAGGTGACGGTGAAGGCTGCGGCGAAGCTGCCTCCTGCCGGTGCGAAAACCGCGAAGCCAGATGTACCGCCGCCTGCTGCGACTTGGAAGACGCCGCCGGCTGATTCGTGGCCGCCTGCGAAGAAGTAGGGGTGGGTGGAGGGAACCGCGCTCTTGGTGGGCGCGGTTTTCTTTGGGGCTAAACCGTGGAACGCCGCTTTGTCAGTCGATGGAATAACGGAGCACCCCAAGTTGCTATGGCAAGGAGTGATCCGAAGAGAACGATGGCGTCGATGCTCTGTCGGTCCTGACTTGACCAATAAGCATTGGGGTCGAGGTTGAGCCAGATGGCGAACTCGTCGAGGGTGAGAGCGGCGCCGATACCGTAGTTCATTGACAGAAGGCGGCTGAGAAAGAGGGATTGCGGGGTGCGGCCTGTGCCCAACTCCGCCAATGTTGCAAAGCCGGTGAGCAGGAGAAGAAGGATTCCCCAGACGAGGTGATGGATGTGGCGGCCTCCGACGATGACGTATCCGAACGGGCCGATGTGGTGGGTGATGGATGCGACGAGGAGTCTTGCGCTGAGGAAGGTGATGAAGAAGCTGATGGAGGCGAGGAGCAGGCGCTCGTGCGGCCGGTCGGGGATTTGTTGATGGAGGATCAGGCCAATCTTTGTGAGGTGGAGCAGCAGGAGAGCAGCGGCAAAAATCAGGCCGACAAAGATCAGAAGAATCCACGTGCCGGAAATGTGCATGGACAACGATTACCATGACGGGCCGGGATTGTGGTTTGGTTAGCCAAGGACCGTGAGTGTGGGCTTTGCGGGTAAGTCTTCAGCGGCGAAGTGGCTGCGGATCTTTTCGGCGGTGGCTTTGTTGACTACGGCGGTGAGCGCGTCGGGATTCTTTTCAGCGGTCTGGCGGACGGCGCGGATGGAGCCGAAGTGTTCGAGGAGGCGTTGGCGGGTGCGGGGGCCTACGCCGGGGATCTCGAGGAGCTCGGAGCTGCGGTCGCGCATCTCGCGGCGCTTGCGATGGTAGGTGATGGCGAAGCGGTGGGATTCGTCGCGGATCTTCTGCACGAGATGGAGGACGGGGGAGCGGCGGTCGAGAACGACGGGGTCGTCTTCCTGTCCGTAGACGTAGATGATCTCTTCTCGTTTTGCAATCGAAGCGAGGGGCTGGGTGGTGATGCCTAGCTCGTTAAGGGCGTCGGCTGCGGCGTGAAGCTGGCCAAGGCCACCGTCGATGAGGATGAGGGAGGGGAAGGCCTTCTTGTCGGCTAGGAGGCGAGAGTAGCGGCGCTGGACGATCTCGCGCATGGAGGCGAAGTCGTCGACACCGGTGACGGTGCGGACCTGGAACTTGCGGTAGTCGGACTTCTTCATAGAGCCGTCTTCCCAGACGACCATGGAGGCGACGGTTTCGGCGCCCTGGATGTGGGAGATGTCGAAGCACTCGATGCGGCGGGGGAGCTCTTCGAGGGTGAGGGCGTCCTGTAGGGACTGGGCGATGGCTTTTTGCGATGGGATGAGGACGCGAAAGCGCTGGTCGTAGGACTGCTTGGCGTTTTGAGAGACGAGGTCAACGAGAGAACGCTTTTCGCCTCGTTGTGGAGCGAGCGATTTCGACGCGGTGGCCGCCTTGTTTGGTGAGGAGGTCGGCGAGGATGGTGCGGTCGGGGAAGTCGACGGGGACGAGGATGGTGCGGGGGACGTAGCCCTGGTCGAGGTAAAGCTGCTTGAGGAGGGCGGAGAAGAAGGCGGAGGGACTGAAGGCGGTTGTTAGTGGGTCGTTGATGACGGACACTTCGTCGACGTGTGGAGAATCGTCGTGAAACTCCGGTGCGGGAGCGGTTGGGTTGGGTTCGAAAGTGGGATCGGACTGTGTCGCTAGAGAAGCAGGTCCCTCCACTCCGCTGCGCTCCGGTCGGGATGACACCTCTGAATCTGAGCCGATTGTTTCTCCCAGTGCGGGTGTGTCTGCGGCATCTTCTTCGGTGTCGAAAGCGGCTAGATCGGGGAGGTCTTCCCAGAAGAAGTCGCGGCGGTCGACGATCTTGCCGGAGCGCATGTGGAAGAGGTTCACGGCTAGCATGTCGTTTTCGTAGTGGAAGCCGAAGACGTCGGCGTCTTCGCTTTCGGCCGTAGCGATGCGCTGCTTGTCCTGCATCTGGTGGACGGTGGTGATCTGGTCGCGGAGACGGGCGGCTAGCTCGTACTGCTCGTTTTCGGCGGCCTGCTGCATGCGTTTAGTGAGGCGCTGTTCAAGTTCGCCGGGGCGGCCTTCGAGGAAGAGCTGTACGTCGCGGATGGCCTGACGGTAGTCCTCAGGTGTGGTGAGGCCTTCGACGCACGGGCCAAGGCAGCGTTTGATGTAGTACTGCAGGCAGGCGCGGGGGTGGTAGCGGGAGAGATCGACCTTGCAGCTGGGGATGAGGAAGCTGCGGTGGATGAGGTCGACGAGGCGGTGCGCGAGGTTGCCGGGAAAGTAAGGGCCGAAGTAGGCGGAGCCGTCGCGACGGAGGCGGCGGGTGACGAAGACCTTGGGGTAGCGGTCAGACATCGTGAGCTTGATGTACGGGTAGGTCTTGTCGTCGCGAAGAAGGATGTTGAAGCGCGGCTTACGCTGCTTGATTAGGTTGTTTTCGAGGGCGAGGGCCTCGTGCTCGTTGGCGACGGTGATGTATTCAACGTCGACGGCCTCGCGCATGAGGGAGCCGGTTTTGGCATTAGCCTGGGAGGCCTCCAAGAAGTAGGAGCGGACGCGTGCGCGGAGGTTCTTGGCCTTGCCGACGTAGATGACCTCGCCCTCAGCGTTTTTGTAGAGGTAGCAGCCGGGTGAGGTCGGGAGAGTTCGGATTTTCTGGATCAAGTCCATGCAGTTTGAGTGGCGCTAAGCGGGGAGTTCGCTGTTGCGAGAGGAGTTACCTCTTCAGTGTATTCGTCTTTTTGTCGCCGAGTTGTACGAGTAGATTTGACGTGCGTTCGCAACAAAAGTTCCGGATGAAGCGCAGGCGGAGCAGACACTGACATTGCAAAGTGTTGCTACAGGTAATTGAAAAGGTGAGGGTTAGGTAACTTTTATTTTTGGCACGAGAATTGCTGTGATAGTGGCGTAACTGATTGCAGATCACTGCAACGAAGGAGATAACTCAATGAGCTCCAGACTAGGTAAATCTGGCATAGAGATGAAGGTAGGTTCTGCCTGCACTGTTGTACTTACCGGGGCGATGATGCTGGCGTTTACGACGGGTTGCTCGTCGAAGAACTACGTACGCTCGCAGACTGCTCCGATCGTTCAGCAGACTAATGAGCTGGACGCGAAGACCGCGAACGACCACCGAACGATTGTTGATACGGACGAGCGTGCGCAGAAGGGCATCGCAAAGGCGCAGGGCTCGGCCGATACGGCTGATCAGCATGCAATGGCGGCTGGCCAGGCTGCTACCACTGCTGGGCAGTCGGCGCAGGAGGCTTATAACCGCGTCGACACGCTGAACGGCGTCATCGCGAATCTGGACAACTACAAGTCGATTTCTGATGTGAATGTAACGTTTGGATTCGACAAGGCAGTACTTACGGCCGATGACAAAAAGCAGTTGGATGAGTTTGCTTCAAGTCTGGCTGATAAGCGCGCATACATACTGGCGGTAACGGGCGGGACCGACTCGACCGGCGATGCGAACTACAACTATGGACTGAGCCAGCGTCGCGCGGACGCGGTCGTAAATTATCTTGCGACGAAGTACAACGTTCCGCCGCACAAGTTCTATCTCATAGGCATTGGCAAGGACCAGCAGGTGGCGAGCGATAACACAGCCGCGGGGCGAGCTAAGAATCGCCGAGTGGAAGTGAAGCTGATGACGAACATGGATCAGCAGGCGTCAGTAAGCACACCGAACGGACGCTAGGCCATAAGTTTTCCCGCAACACAAAATCCGCACGACCAACACACCATGAGGCGCCGAAGCCGTTATGCTGCGGCACGCGCGCCTCACACCCTCTCCCAGCGGCGGCGGGGCAGCATAGGAACGACCCTGTCGGCCACCCTCCTTTTCGAAAAGTGGCTAGTAACTAGTGGTTAGTGATTAGTTGTCGGTGGGCTCTTTTAGGCGCAGATAGACTACGCCGAGTATGCACGATGTGATGATGACCCACACCAACTGATACCAGTAAAAGAACGGGAAGCCAAAGAGCGTGGGCGTTGCACGCGCGTAGATCTGCGGGAAGCAGAGTGCGAGATAGGGCACGGCGAGAAGGAGCCAGATTGCGGGGCTCTTTTTGTCTTTGTGCGGCGGCTTTTGGGGCGTGGTCATTTAGCTCTTGCTGGAGATGCTAACACGCTGTGTGCGGCGGCCAGCGAGGTTCGGGTAAAGTGGAGCTATGGCGTCATCTGCAAGAGAAGAGACCGCACGAAATCTTCTGGAGTCGGTAGAGATCATGGCGCGGCTGCGCGGCCCGGATGGATGTCCGTGGGACCGGGAACAGACCTTCGACACAATCAAGCGACACACGCTAGAAGAGACATACGAGGTCTTCGACGCGATTGAGCGGAGAGCGTGGCCGGAGCTGAAGGATGAGTTAGGGGACCTGCTGCTGCAAGTGTTGTTCTATGCACAGATGGCTGCGGACGAGGGGTATTTCACGATTGCAGACGTTGCTGCGAACCTAAACGCAAAGCTGATTCGGAGGCATCCGCATATCTTTGGCGATGTCGAAGCCAAGGATGCGGCGACGGTTCTGAAGAACTGGGAAGAGATCAAACGCGAAGAGAAGGCGGCTAAGGGAGCGAAGGCTGTGGATACTTCATTGCTGGGGGACATTCCTCGATCGATGCCGTCGGTGATGGAGGCGGGGAAGCTGGGTTCACGCGCGGCGAAGGTTGGGTTCGACTGGCCGGATGCGAATGGGTTGTTTGCGAAGCTGGACGAAGAGATTGGGGAGCTTCGCAGCGAAGTGGACAGGGATGCCGCCAGCGGCGGAGGTGGAAGAGGAGCTCGGCGATCTCCTGTTCACGGCGGTAAACCTGGCGCGGCATTTGAAGGTGGACCCTGAGCGGCTCTGCGTGGGTCGAATGCGAAGTTCAGGCGGCGATTCAGGGCGATGGAGAGCGAGGCAGGCGGCCATGAGGTGCTTGCGGGGCTTGAGCCTGAGGAGCTGGAAAGACTTTGGACCCGTGCCAAGGTGACAGTCGGCGGAGCAGAAAATAAGAGACTGGAAGATCAGACAAAGAGATGAGCACGAAGCAAAACGACAATCTTGAGATCAAGCCTTTGACGACGCTGGAGGAGTTTGAGCGGTGCGTCGTTCTGCAACTGGAGGTTTGGGGATATAGCGATGGTGACCTGATTCCACGACGCGTTTTTCTGGTAGCGCAGCGAATCGGAGGGCAGGTGCTGGGAGCGTTCGACGGCGAGACGATCGTTGGCTTTGCGATGGCGCTGCCGGGCTACCGGGACGGGCATGCGTATCTGCATTCGCACATGCTGGCGGTGCTGCCGGATTACCGTAACGCAGGGCTGGGCCGTCGTTTAAAGCTGGCGCAGCGGGACGACGCGATTGCGCGCGGATTCGACCTGATGGAGTGGACGTTTGATCCGCTTGAGATCAAGAATGCGCACCTGAACATCGCGCGGCTGGGGGCGATTTCGCAGACGCTACAAGGCAGATTTTTATGGCCCTTCGTCTTCTCCCTTGCAGGGTGGACTGCCGACGGATAGGCTATACGCGGAATGGTGGCTGAAGTCGCCGAGGGTGACCGGTGCGTTGCGTGGCGAGGCTCAGCCGATGGAAGTCATTGAACGCGTCACCGTCCCGCAGACCATCTACCAGTGGAAGCAGGACCCCGAACAAAGAGGCAAAGCAGAGCAGTTGCAGTTGAAGAACCGTGAGGCGCTGCAGTCGGCCTTCGACCGTGGTCTTGCGGTCGTGGGCTATGAGCGTGATGCGGAGGGCAACGGGAGCTTTCTGCTTGGACCGTGGAATGACGTGGAGCAGGGAGCCTGGCGCTCGTAACGAATAAATAGCTAAATAGCGCGATAGACGCGATTGAAGTAACGGGAAGGGACGGGATTTGAAGATGCTGAATATCGATGCCATTCACATGCGCGAGATCAATATGCCGCTGGCATATCCGTTTGAGACGAGTTTCGGTCTTACGACCGGCCGGCGCATCCTGCTGATCGAGATTGAGAGTGAGGGGCTGACGGCGTGGGGCGAGTGCGTCGCGGGGGAGCATCCATACTTCAGCGACGAGATGATCGATACGGCATGGATCATCACGGAGACGGAGCTGGCTCCGAGGCTGCTGGAGGCGAGAGATTGAGGGCGGCGGGAGTGTCCCGGACTGTTGAAGCAGGTACGCGGGCACCGGATGGCGAAGGCGGCGCTGGAGAACGCGGTGTGGGATCTGGAGGCGCAGGTGGAGAAGGTTTCGCTGGCCCAGCTGCTGGGCGGGACGCGGAAGGTGATTCCCTGCGGCGTCTCGATTGGAATTCAGCCGACGCTAGAGGAGCTGATGGACAAGATTGCGATTGAGGTGGAGGCGGGGTATCAGCGCATCAAGCTGAAGTGCAAGCCCGGCTGGGATAACCGCATCTTCGAGTCGGTGCGAACGCGCTGGCCGGAGATTACTGTTGAGCTGCGATGCGAACTCGGCTTACCGGATGAAGGACTTCGACCACATCGCAACGTGGGACCAGTTCAATCTGCTGATGATTGAGCAGCCGCTCTGGTACGACGATTTTTACTTTCACTCGATGCTGCAGAAACGCATCGAGACGGCGATCTGCCTGGATGAATCGATCCGGAACCGGCGCGATGCACTGGCTGCGATCGATATGGAGTCTTGCCGGATTATCAACATCAAGGTGGGCCGCGTGGGCGGCTTCAGCGAAGCCATCGCCGTGCACAACGTGGCCGAAGAGCGCGGAATTCCGGTGTGGTGCGGTGGAATGCTGGAGACGGGAATTGGCCGGGCGCACAATATTGCGCTTTCGTCGCTGCCGAACTTCTCGCTGCCGGGCGATGTTTCGGCTTCGGCGCGATACTGGGCTCAGGACATTATCGAGCCCGAGGTAACGGTGAGCAAGAAGGGTGAGATCGTGGTTCCGACGAGTGTAGGGTCGGGATATCGAGGTGCTGCGAGACAGGATCGAAGAGCTGACGGTGCGGCGGCAGACGCTAAGGGCGAAGGCGCGGGTGACAGCCTAGCCAGTTATTTCGAGGCAGGGGTGTGTTGAGCAGCATGTGGATTGCGTCCTGATAGCTCATCTCGGGTACGGGTTGGAAGGCTGAGGCATCAACATCGGTTTTGATGTTGAGTGGTCTTGACCATCAGAGCGCGAACGGTGATGCGTTCAACGAAGTGGGTAAATATCCATCGTCCATTGCCGGTATCGACCTGTTCGATCATCAGATTGCCACCCGGATAGATGTGGGCGAGCATGCCCCAGCCAAAGTTGACTCCCTGAAAGACGTTTCCCTCCATGCGAACGAGCTGCTTCGTCTTTGAGTCGATCCACGCCCGGCCTCGGAGGCCAGTGAGAGCTTCGGCAGTAGTGGTTGGTGGATGGAATTTCGGGTTGGGCTCGTAGTCCATAGACGATTTCGGTCATGCCGGGATTTTTTCCGGTCTGCGGCTGGCCGGGAACGTAGGTGTAGATCATGGCATCGGGCATGAGCCGCATGAGTGAGTCGGCGATCTTCTTGCCGGAGTCATCGGCATTTGACGTGTTTGGCAAAGGCGGACGGGATTGGCGAGCATGTCGTTCAGTCGCTGGCGCTCCGCTTTGTCCTGTTCGTCAGTTAGGGGCTTGCCGTCTTTCAGGATGAGCCGCGCGACGGTGCCATCGCGGCTCTCGATGATGTCGCGCACGCGGTCGCCCTTCTCGTCGACGAGATGCATGCGATAGCGGATATAGGAGCCTTTGTGGTGAAGGGCATCGAGTTCGCGGGATACCGCATCGACGACCCAGGAACGGGGCGGGACGGCGAGCAGGGCGGCCTGTGGTTTCTGGGCAGCGACGGCGTTGGCCTGCACAGAGGCAGGCAAGGAGCGGGTTGAAAGAGCGATAAGGATCAGGAGAGATACGAAAGTGAGGTATCGCTGCTTTATTGGGCTAGCGGGCTGCGCATACAAGATGGAGTGATCGCGCTGACTCCTATATTCGAACTTCACCCGCTCGACCTCGTTTGTAGAACAGATTCGCAGCGTCCACTTAAGACTATCTTATGTATGACGTATGGATTACCTCGAGAGTTTTCCGGTTTGCCTCAGGGCGGAGCGTTGGGTATAGTTCGGGCAAGGCGCACGAGTGTTAAGACATCCGCCAGGAGAACTGAGAGAGCGCATGAAGCCAGCAGAAGGGTCAACCGTCATCGGCAAGTCGGTCACCATCAAGGGAGAGCTTGCGGGCAACGAAGATCTCTACATGGACGGAGACATCGAAGGAACGATCACGCTACCTGACCATGCCCTGACCATCGGGCCGAACGCACGCGTCCTTGCCGATATCAAGGTCCGCGATGTTGCGGTGTTTGGCAAGGTCACTGGCAACATGCATGCGACCGGACGAGTGGACCTGCGTCACTCTGCGGTCGTGAATGGCGATATCTTTGGTGGCAGGCTGTCGATTGAAGAGAACGCGACGGTGAAGGGCAGGGTGGAGTTGGCCGCGCCTGGTCAAAAGGTAGTTCCTGCCGGACAGGCCGCAGCAACGAAGGTCGAGCAAGGAAATCTCGTGCTCGAGCCCAAGGCGTAGGCGGGAAGGACAGCGAAGGTATGCGCAATCTCTTCGGCGGCGCAGGGTGCTGGCGCGTCGCGCGGGGCGGATTCGACTCGTTTGCCGCGACACTCGAGTGGATGGAAAGAACTGCAGAAGCACCTGAAGTCACGGAGTCGCTGCGCGTTCTGGATATAGGCCCGACATCATCGACAAATATCAACTATATCACCAGTCTTGGCCATAGCATCTACATGGCAAATTTTGTGGAAGAGGCTGCGAAACCAGAGTGGATTATCCCAGGCGAGGCGGGTGAAGAGCCGAGGTACGATGTTGATCGGTTTCTGGCAACAAATCTAAATTTTTCGGGGCGTAACTTCGACGTCGTGATCCTTTGGGACACGGCTGACTATTCTGCCTGAGCCGCTGGTTGAACCCATCTTTGCCCGTCTACACGAGGTTATGGAGCCCGGGGGTCTGATGCTGGCTTTCTTCCATGCGACGACCGATCCCGGAACGGTGTTTTGCAGATATCACTTGACGGATACGGAAGCTGTGGAGATGCAAAAGGCTGGCAATTATCCGGTGCAACATATTTACAGCAACCGAAAGATAGAAACACTTTTGCGGGATTTCAGCACTTACCGATTCTTTCTTGGCAAAGGACAGCCTTCGCGAGGTGATAATTACGCGGTAACTGTCCCGCAAAGTTACAAGAAGGCGCAAGCGACTGGATGCTTGCGCCTTCTTTTTTAAACGAAAAATTATCCTTTGGCGAGCTGCTTTCTGCGCTCCGCCCATCGCTTTTTCATGGCATCGGCGATACGCTTGCGGCCTTCGGGGGTCAGCTTGCGCTTCGCCCGCTTGACTTTGGGAGTTGCGGTTCCCTTTGGACGTCCTGGTCCTCGACGAATGGTCTGCGATGTACCGGAGAGTAGAGCTCGAGCCTGTTGTAGTTTCGAAATCTGCGCGTCTATTTCGGCAATAATGCGACTAACTTCCACTTGAATACCTCCTAATCCTGGTTGGGAAATGGCTTTCAGAACTTATTCCGGAGCAGGGCAAGAGATATATAAGTTCTATAAATAACGATACAGAAGGAAGCCGTTGTAAGAAATAGAGCAACGTTAGTTATTGGGGCACCTTTTATTGCTCGGGATTGGTGGGTTGGCATCCGGATGCGGCGCCGATCCGGGTCGAATGGAGTATCCGGGACCGGAATCATCCATCTCTTCGTAGTAACTGCTGCCGAGTGCGCGGCGTTGGTTCGTTCGCTCGATATATTGTTCCAGGCCTTTGAGGGTGGCTTGTTTGTCACGTGCAAACTCAGTTCCCAAGCGGGTTAGTGCATAAGAGATGATGTCGCTGTGATGCAGGTCACGCATCTGGGGGAACGCGGCGGAGATTGAGCCAGAGACGGTGAACAAGCTGGACTTCGTCAGGCTTGAATGGTGGGAGCGTGAGGTCCTATGTGGAAGCTAAGAGCCTCTCCATCCGGCTTGATGACGTAGAAGGTGAACTGGCGCTTTGGTTCCGGCAAGGCCTCCCATGCCTGACCTACGTGATAAGCCTGTTCTTCGGCGGTAAGTTTGCTGGAGAGTCCGGAGACTACCGCTGCAGCGTCGAGTGGAGTTAGCAGTCTGCACGAGCGCGGCGAAGATATCGCCTGCCGGAACTACGAGAAGCGAGATATGTTTCCCGAAACTCTCTGCTACAGAGACAGCTTTTGTGAAGAGCATCTGCTCGTGCTCGCTGAAGAGTTGCTCGGAGGCTTCGACGTACTCGGGGCCGCCGGCTCCCATCATGCGCGCGGCGAGGACGACAATGTCCTGATCGTCGGTGTTGGTGTGAGTGAGACGCCCATTTGAGCGCGAAGGGCGATGCGGCGTCTCGCATGGTGACGATGACGGCACCGGGACGGATATCGAGTGCAGCGCATCCGACAGTGTCCTGATGCTCCAGCTGGAAGTGCTCGCGCATCTGGCGCGTGGCCAGGTCATGGCGCTTTTTATTGTTTCGCTCTGAGAGCGAGAAGATGACGAAGAAGGCCGCGGCGAAGATGATTCCGCTTACCGTAGCGACTGACTTCGTAAAGAGATTGACGATCGCGGTGGTAAGAAGAACGAGAAAGACGGAGAGAAGTCCGATCGGAATTTCGGTCTTGCCGATGCGGAGGTTGAGCGGGACCTTGGAGCCGCGCTCGCCGTGGTATTTCCAGCGCAGAACCAGCATAGCGAGAGCGTTGAAGGTAAAGCTCCAGATGACGCCGAAGGCATACGCTTCGCCGATGATGAGGACGTTTCCGTGGGTGAGCGGCGATGACAAGTAGCTGCATCCCGGCGACAAGGTTGACGATGCGATAGCTGGTTCCGTACTTCTTCTGAGGCTTGCGGAACCAGTCGGTAAGGACGCCGTCTTCGGCGATGCGCATGAGGACGCCGGTCGAACCGACGATGGCGGTGTTGACGGCTCCGCCGAGGATCAGGAATCCGACGACGACGACAAAGCCGCGGAAGATAAGTCCGAAGTAACTTCAGGACCGACCATGTACATGGCCATGCCGGCGATGAGGTTGTCGCGGTAGACGTGGACGCGCACTGTCATCAGGGATGATCATTACGGCCAGCAGCGAGCATAGGCCGGTGAAGAAGAAGCTGTAGGTGGCGATGACGAGCGCGGCGCGCTTGAGGTTTTTGAGCTTGGGGTGCTCGATCTCGCGATTGACCTGGGCGAGCGATTCTTCGCCGCTCATCGCCAGCACGGAGTGTCCGAAGGCCATCAGGACGCCGAAGAGGCCGAGCGATGCGGCGAACTTGTGTGCCTTTGAGGAAGCCCAGGGCATCATCACTGAAATGGAGATTTGAAGGGAGGGGAAGCGGAGGAAGCTGTGCGCCACGATGCAGGACGGTAAAGGTTCCCCATCCGAGCAGGATGACCACCATGACGGTGGTGATCTTCATGATGTCGAGAGCGCGCTGGCTGGATTCTTCGATGCCCTTGGTGTTCTGCCACCAGAAGTAGATGGTGATGGCGGCGGCGATGGCGGCTGATGCGATGTCTGGGCGCAGATGAGGGACGACCGCCCAGTGAAAACTGATGCGCGCCAAAGGCGGCCAGGTCGTTGAGCATTCCGACGATGTATTGGCCTGCGGAGACACCGGAGATGGGGCCGGTCAGGACGTAATCGAACATCAAGCGCCGAGACGCTGACTTTGGCGAAGGTGCTGCCGAGGGCCTCCTTGACGATGCGGTAGACGCCGCCGCGGGTGAACATCGAACAGCTTTCGACGTAGACGGCCCGAACGGCATAGGCGAAGAAGACGACGCTGAGGATGAGCCAGGGAGCCGCTTTGCCTACGGCCTCTTCTGCGAGGCCGCCGGCATAGAAGGCGGATGAGCCAAGATCGTTGAGGACGATGGCGGCTGCTCGCCAGAAAGATATGAAGGTGAGCATGACCGAGGACGCCACGACGAGGCGAACCCGGTTCGATTGCGGAAGAGCGACAGTTTGTTTTGCTGAAGCCATTGATTGTGCGGACGCATTTCCGGCTGTGTCCGCGTCCAGAAAACTACCGTCCGTCAGCTCTTTAGTTTAGGAGCGACGGTCCGTCAGCGTCAATCGCTGTAAATCGGATGTCGACGGGAGCGTGGTTCGCAAGCCTATGGGTTCGGTTCCTCGTCGCTGGTGAAGACTTCCTGCAGGTCGCGGATGATGGTGACCAAGACGACAAGCAGCGAGCCGGCCATTCCGATAAAGAACAGCGGCACGAGGACTGATGCGAGAGAAGGCGGATGATGTGCATCCATACCAACGTTCATTGTAGTCCTGAAACGAGGCGGATGCTAGACTCCATCTGCGATGCGACTTATTCCCGCGCGGCTATGGGCCATGGCCGCGCTCTCCGGTATTCTGCAGGTTCTGCCGTTTCCTATTGCCGGGCCGGTTCCGGTATGGCGGACGGCTTCTGCTGGGTTGCGTTGCTGCCCCTGCTCTGGGCGCTTACGCGGGAAGATCAAGAGGGGTAAGTCGCTTACTGTGCGCCAGAGTGCGGCGCTTGGGTATCTCTGCGGCTTCTTCTGGTATCTGGGAAACTGCTACTGGATATACCAGACGATGTATCTCTACGGCGGGCTGGATAAGCCGATTGCCGCGGGGATCCTGGTGTTGTTCTGTCTGTACCTGGGGCTGTATCACGCGCTGTTTGGCGGCTGTTCGGGGCGTTTCGAGCTTACTTCGGGGTGCAGGGGGCGTTGCTGCTGAGTCCGTTTGCCTGGGTGGCGGTGGAACTGGCGCGGGCGCGAATTACGGGCTTGCCGTGGGATTTGCTGGGTATTGCCCAGGTAGACAATTCAATGCTGACCCGGCTGGCTCCGGTGACAGGAGCTTACGGGCTGTCGTTTGTGATTGCGCTGGTGAATGCGCTGTGGCTGGTGCGGATTCAAGTCCGCGAGCGACGGCATACAAGGTTAGTGCTGACGGTGGCCGGCGTTGTAATGATTGTGTTGTATGTATTTGGTCTACGGCGCCTGCAGACTGCCATCGGTGGTTCGCTGCTACGGCGACTGCGACGCTAGTGCAGGAGAATCTGGAGGTAGGTGCGGCGGCGAAGGGGCCGGAGCCATCGGAGCAGGAGTTGCTGGAATCGTTTGCCTATCTGAGCCGTCATCCGGGGGAGACAGCTGTTCCTTGGAATTCCGGAGCTACGCGGAACGCCATCGGTGACGTTTGTGCAGAGGCCTGGAGCGCGCGATTCGGATCTGATCGTGTGGCCTGAGTCACCGGCTCCGTTTCAGGAGGAGGATCCGACCTTTCGTGCGGCGATCTCGGGATTGGCTAAGGAGGCGGGTACGCCGGTGATTGTGGGTAATGTCGCGCATTGACCGAACGACGGCAAATGCACGGGGATTTTATCTGTACAACTCGGCATCGTTTATTACTCCGCAGGGAGAGTTTGCGGGACGTTACAACAAGATGCATCTGGTTCCGTTTGGCGAGTATGTGCCATTCCGAAAGTCTGTTTTTCTTTGCGCGGAATCTGTTGCATGAGGCGGGAACGTTCGATGCTGGGGCGGCTCGCACGGTGTTTGCGGTGAACGGTCATCGATACGGGACGTTTATCTGCTACGAGTCGATCTTTGGCGATGAGGTTCGGCAGTTTGTTCTGCAGCGGTGCGGATGCGCTGATCAACATCTCCAATGATGGATGGTATGGCGATACCAGCGCGCCCTGGCAGCACCTGAATATGGTGCGGATGCGGGCGATTGAGAACCATCGGTGGGTTTTGCGCGCGACGAACACAGGGGTTACGGCGTCGATCGATCCGTACGGCCGTGTTGTGGAGGCCGCGCCACGGCATGTGCGGACGAGCATCCGCGCAGGGTTTGGCATACGAGCAGCGATGTGACCTTCTACACGGCGCATGGGGATCTGTTTGCTTATGCTATGCGCCCTGATTACTGCTGTGGCGCTGGGCTGGAGCCTGCGGTGCGAGGTTTGCCGTAGACTAGAAGCTATGTTGAGTGATCTGGAATACACGTACTCCCCGGTGCGCGAAAAAGTTCGCGATCTGCGGGAGTATCTTTGACTCGCCCCGCCTGAAGCGTGAATTAGCCGTTATCGAAGAAAAGACCTCCGACCCTGCCGTCTGGGCCGATCCTGCGCGTTCGCAGCCGTTGATGCGCGAGCGTAAGCGGATTGAGAATCTGCTGGCCGATGACGCGGAGCTTGCGCGCCGTTCGGACGATATTGAGGCTTACTTCGAACTCGCTCAAGAGGGCGAGGATACCGAAGGCGATCTCGCGCGGGAGATTCCGGCGCTGGTGGACTTTGCCGAGAAGCTTGAGTCGAAGACGATGCTCTCCGAGGAGAGCGATCCGCTGAATGCGATCGTGGTGGTCCATCCGGGAGCTGGCGGAACGGAGTCGCAGGACTGGGCCGAGATGCTGATGCGGATGTACATCCGCTGGGGCGAGCGGCAGAACTTCAAGGTTGAGATCAACGAAATTCAGGATGGGGACGAGGCGGGTATTAAGTCGGCCACATTCACTATTTCGGGCGAGTTTGCCTACGGTCTGCTTGTCGGGCGAGACAGGCGTACATCGGCTGGTGCGGATCTCCCCGTTTGATTCAGCGAAGAGACGGCATACGAGCTTTGCGTCGGTGTTCGTTTCGCCGGAGATCGATGACACGATTGTGATCGATATTAAGCCGGATGACCTGCGGATCGATACGTACCGGTCGGGCGGCAAGGGCGGCCAGCACGTAAATACGACAGACTCTGCGGTGCGGATCACCCACCTTCCTACAGGGCTGGTGGCGGGCTGCCAAAATGAGCGGTCGCAGCATAAGAATAAAGAAAGGGCGATGAAGCTGCTACGTTCGCGACTGTATGAATACGAGCTTGAGAAGAAGAAGGCCGTAAGCAAGAAGCTCGAGGATTCGAAGCTGGACATCAAGTTTGGCTCGCAGATTCGCAGCTACGTGATGCAGCCATATCGTATGGTGAAGGACCTGCGTACGCGGGTTGACGTTGGCGATGTAGATCGAGTGCTTGATGGAGATCTGGAGCCGTTCATTCAAGGGCTACCTGAGGATGCGGCGCGAAGGTGGAGTCCCAGTGACGGTGGCGGTTGACGACGATCTGTGACCGGCTTGCAGGTGAGCGCATCTAACTCGCAGTGAGGAGAGGCGCATATGGCAAAGACGGAAGTGACTGCTGGGGCTGACGAGGTTCGCAAGGAGCTTCTTGCTTTGTTGCGTGGGGGTCAGGCGCACGCCAGCTTTGATGACGTAGTGAAGGATTTTCCGGCAGAGTACCGTGGAATTGTGCCGGATGGGCTGCCTTACTCCGCGTGGCAGATTCTCGAACACATACGAATTGCCCAGCGCGACATTTTGGATTTCAGCGCTCCTCCTACGGGCGGCTACCAGCCGATGGAGTGGCCGGCGGCTTATTGGCCGGAGTCAGCGAAGCCGTCTTCGGACGCCGCATGGAATGCTTCGATCGAGGCTATCCGGAAGGACTTGGAGAAGTTTGAGGCCCTGATTACTCGACCGGAGGCTGACCTGTACAAGCCTTTCCGCTGGGGCGAAGGACAGAACCTCCTTCGCGAGGCTCTCTTGATTGCTGATCACAACGCATACCATTTGGGAGAGCTTGTTGTGTTGCGACGCCTGCTCGGCATATGGAGTAAATAGGCTGAAGAATTAAGTGGAGAAAGGCGAACGATGAACGAACCAGAAGTGATCCGCGCGATGCTGGGCCGTCCTCCAGCAGAGCCACGGACAATTGCCGTCGTGGGTCTTTCGGATAACCCGAACAAGCCTAGCAACTATGTACCTGACATACATGCAACGACATGGCTATCGCATCATTCCAGTGAATCCGCAGGTGGAGAGCGTTCTGGGCGAGCGATCGTATCGTTCGCTTGACGAACTTCCGGAAAAACCGGACGTCGTGAATGTCTTTCGTTTGCCAAAGTTTATTCCCGGAATTGTCGACGAGATGCTGCGGCTGGGATTTGAGAACATCTGGGTTCAGCAGGGAATCATCCACTTAGAGGCGGCGGCGAAGGCCGAAGGCGGCGGCATTCACGTTGTTATGGATCGCTGCATTATGGTGGAGCACCGTTACGCAGGCCTTTCTTAAGTGCTTCGTTCTCGTCTAACCCACAGCCTACAATTGAGATTCATGGATATTCGCCGTCATCTTGTATCGATTATTCTTTTTATCCTGACCGCTTTTGGCGGCAAGTCTGCCGTTGCGCAGATTCAGGTGGTGGGCGACGGCGGCCCGGGCCCCGTAAAGGCGCAGCATCTGACTGTGGAACTGGTGTCGCTGGCACCGTCGATTGCTCCGGGCGGCACGCTGGATGTGGGGCTCGTTATCACTCTGGAAGAGAAGTGGCATGTCTACTGGATCAACGCGGGCGATTCAGGCGAACCGCCACGGATCAACTGGACGCTGCCCAAGGGAATCACTGCTGGGCCAATGCAGATTTCCCATTCCGAGCCGGCTTCCTCTCGGTCCGTTGATGGACTTTGGTTATGAGGATGAGGTCGCGTTTCCTGTTCAGCTGGCGGCAGCCGGAAATCTGAAGCCGGGGCCGATTCATCTGGACGCGAAGGTGGACTGGCTGGTGTGCCGGGAGGTCTGCATTCCCGGTAAGGCGCACCTGGGTCTGAACCTGACAGTTGATCCGAATGCGACGAGTCCTGGTCAGCCCGTAGGGGCACTGGGCGAGGCGTTGGGATTACTGCCCAAGCCGCTTGCGCCGGGAATGAAGGTGACGGTCAAAGGTGGAAAGACCGAGTTTGTGATCGACCTGATCACAGGGGAACACGCGATTGACGCCGAGTTCTATCCCTTCGATCAGGAGCAGATTGCGAATGCGGGCGATCAGGATGTGGAACCGCTTCCGGATGGCGTGCGATTGCGGGTGCCTCGTGCGCCTGAGTTGACGAAACTGCCGGCGCAGCTTCATGGCGTGATTAAGCTGGACGAAGAGCACGCATTCGAGGTGACGGCTCCGGTAGTTGCAGGCGAAGTTCCGCGTCCGGCCAATGGAAAGGCAAGGACAGGTGGGACGAGCGAGCTGACGGCAGTTGACCGCGCTGGGGCTTGCTTTCGTCGGCGGCATCATCCTTAACCTCATGCCTTGCGTTTTTCCGGTGCTGTTTCTCAAGGGGCTGGCGCTGGTTCAGTCGTCGAATGAAGATCGCGGCTCGACTGCGGAAGCATGGGCTTGTCTACACGCTGGGAATTCTGGTGTCGTTCTGGGCCATCGTTGCGGTTCTGCTGGTGGTACGCGCTGGAGGAAGCCAGGCGGGGTGGGGTTTCCAGTTGCAGTCGCCTGTCTTTCTTGCGCTGCTTGCGCGGGCTCTTCTTCTTTGCGCTTTCCCTGGCCGGGCAGTTTGAGATTGGACTCTCGCTGACGAGCGTTGGCGGCGAGCTGGCACAGAAGCAGGGCTACACGGGCAGCTTCTTTACGGGTGTGCTCGCGACCGTCGTGGCGACTCCTTGCACAGCGCCGCTGATGGGAGCGGCGGTCGGTTTTGCGCTCGCCCAGCCGGCCTGGATTACGTTTGCTGTATTCACCGCACTGGCACTTGGTCTGGCTGCGCCATATCTTGCTGTTGAGCTTTCAGCCTGCGTGGACGCGGATCCTGCCGCGGCCGGGCGCTTGGATGGAGTCTTCAAGCAGCTGACGGCGGTCCGCTTTTCGCCACAGTGATCTGGCTGACTTGGGTTTATGGGCATCTTTTCGTCGGACGGAGGGTGTGTATCGTGTGGCGCGGCTGCTGCTGTGCTTCCTGCTGATTGCAGTTGCTGGCTGGGTACTTGGCAAGGTGGCCGGCACGTTGGGCGAGTTCGATTGCCGCTGCTGCTGATCGGTGTCGCTTGCGCTTGTGATTCCGCTGCATCAACCGAAGGACACGACGCTTGAGTTGGCAGCCCTATTCGCAGCAGGCGTTGGACCAGGCGCGAGCCGGAGGGCATCCCGTGTTTATCGACTTTACTGCGGCATGGTGCCTGAGCTGCCAGGTGAATGAGCGAGTTGTGTCTGCGATCGCCGGAGGTCCAGCGCGAGTTTGCGGACAATAAGGTGACGCTGCTTCAGGCAGATTGGACGCAGTACGATGCCGGAGATTACTCGCCAGCTCGCGTCGGTAGGCAGGAGCGGTGTGCCGACGTATGTGATTTATCCGGCGGTGAAGGGTGACGCTGATGTGCTGCCGGAGTTGCTGACGAAGGACATTGTTCTGAATGCGCTGAAGAAGGATGTGAGGCGATGAGTACTCAGACAGATGAGCAAAAGATTCGCGCGTTGATTGATACGTGGTCAGCGGCCATCGCGCAACGGAGATCTGACGGCGATGCTGAATCTGATGACGGAGGACGTTGTCTTTCTGACGGCGGGGAATGCTCCGATGCGGCGCGAGGATTTTGTGTCGGCGTTCAATTCAATGGTGGGCGCAGTAGATATCGATGCACGTTCCGATGTGCAGGAGATTACCGTGATGCGGCGACATTGCGATCTGCTGGAATCTGCTTGAGGTAAGGGTGACTCCGGCTGGCAGGGGGTGCGACGGTCAAGCGCGCCGGAAATACTCTCACGGTGTTTCGCCGGGGGGATGACGGCAGTGGCGCATCTGGCGCGATGCCAATATGCTTGCGCCTGCGTAATGTGACGGCCAGTATTGCACTCATTGGCGAGTTAAGAGAGCAAAATGGTGATGGAGGTGACTCTATGGTTCATCGCCGTCTTCTCTCCCTCGTTCTCAGTCTGGCCGCACTTCCTGTCTTTGCGTTGACTCCAGGAGCGCCTGCGCCGGACTTCAAGGGCACCGACTCGAACGGTGCGACCCACACACTTTCACAGTACCGCGGCAAGTACGTCGTGCTTGAGTGGGCGAACAAGGGCTGTCCCTACGATCAGAAACACTACCTGAGCGGCAACATGGAGTCTCTGCAGAAGGAGTGGACGGGCAAGGGAGTGGTGTGGCTCTCCGTGATCTCTTCTGCTCCCGGTGAGCAGGGCAGTGTTTCGCCAGCGGAAGAGAATCAGTATCTGAAGACGATGAAAGCTGCCCCTACTGCGGCGCTGCTCGATCCCGACGGTACGATCGGCCACCTGTATCAGGCTAAGACGACGCCACATATCTTTGTCATCGATCCCGAATGGCAAGTTGATCTACCAGGGAGCCATCGACGATAAGCCGACGACGGATCAGGCCGACATAAAGACAGCGCGCAACTATCTGAATGAGGCGCTGAATGCGGCGATGGCGGGAAAGCCAGTGCCTGTTACGACGACGCGGCCGTATGGCTGCTCGGTGAAATATAGGGACTGACCAGAGTTTCTAGCCGCGTTTTTCGGACTTGATGCGGGCGATCTCTTCCATGCGTTGCGCAAGGAGCTTTTCGCGTCCTTCGTTGGTGGGATGGTAGTACCGTCGACCTGCGAGAGATGGCGGTAGACACTCCATGTTGGCGACGCGTCCTTCGACGTCGTGGGCGTACTGATAGCCCTTGCCATAGTCGAGTTCTTTCATTAGCTTCGTTGGCGCGTTGCGCAGATGCAGGGGCACGGGCTCTGCGGCGGTGGCTTCGATGTCTCCGCGTACCGTGTTGTAGGCGGTATAGACGGCGTTGGATTTGGGAGCGAGCGCCAGATAGACGACTGCCTGTGCCAGGGCGAGCTCGCCTTCCGGGTGCCCGAGGAAGTGCATGGCGTCTTTGGCGGAGAGGCAGAGGTTGAGCGCCTCGGGCGCAGCGAGGCCGATATCCTCGACGGCCATGCGGACGACGCGGCGGGCAACGTACATGGGGTCTTCGCCGGCCTCGAGCATGCGGCCGAGCCAGTAGAGCGCGGCGTCGGCGTCGGAGTTGCGTACGCTCTTGTGCAGGGCGGAGATGATGTCGTAGTGCTGCTCGCCCTGCTTGTCGTAGAGCAGAACGCGGCGTTGCAGCGCCTCGGCGGCGATGTCTTTCGTCAGAGTGTGCTCGTTGCGTCCCTGGGCGAGGCGAGCGGCGACTTCGAGAGCGTTGAGCGCGTTGCGGGCGTCGCCGCTGGAGTATGAGGCGATGGTGGCGAGCGCTTCATCTTCGGCTGCGATGCCCCAGGCGCCGAGGCCGCGTTCTGTGTCGGAGAGCGCGCGCTGGAGCAGGGCGACGATCTGATCTTCGGTGAGCGCCGACAAGCGTGTAGACGCGGCATCGCGAGAGCAGCGCGGCGATGATCTCGAAGGAGGGGTTCTCGGTGGTTGCGCCGATCAGGCGAATGGTTCCTCGTTCGACGTAAGGGAGAAAGGCGTCCTGCTGGGCCTTGTTGAAGCGATGAATCTCGTCGACGAACAGGATGGTGCGTGAGCCGAGGTGAGAGGCCTTCTCGGCGTCGGCCATGACCTGCTTGATCTCCTTGATGCCGCTGAGGACTGCGGAGAACTCGATGAAGCTGGCCTGGGTGCGATGGGCGATGATCTTGGCGAGGGTCGTCTTTCCGGTGCCGGGAGGTCCCCAGAAGATCATCGAGGTGGCATCATCGTTTTCGATGGCGACACGGAGAGGCTTTCCGGGTGCAAGCAGGTGTTCCTGGCCGACGTACTCCTCGAGCGTGTGCGGCCGCATGCGTTCAGCCAGTGGCGCCTGGCGGGACTGGCCAGGGGAGCGGCGATCGGCGATGTGTCGAAGAGGCTCATCGGTGTGCTCCTGTTGGACGACGCCGAAGCGGCCCCGGGATGCGTTCCGACGGCGAGGTTTCTGCGGATGGTGCGGCCGCTCGTTGTCGCGAGGCTTCGTAGAGTAGAAGCGATCCGGCGACTGCAGCGTTGAGGCTCTCGACGGGGCCGGGGCAGGGAATTGTGATACGAGAGGTGGCTAGTCCAAGCCATTCGTCTGTGAGACCCGCTCCTTCGTTGCCGATCATGATGGCGCATGGCTGCGTGAGATCTACATGCCTGCGCCGACTGAACGCCGTCGCCTTCGCTCCCGACGGCGGCCAGCAGAGCGATTCCGCTATGTCTGCACTTGCGTCAGTTCCGCTTGCGGTGACTGCAACGATGGCGGATGCGAAAGATGCTACCGACGCTGGCCCGCAGCGCCTTCTGGTTCCATGCACTGACTGTGCCTGGGGTTGTGAGGACTCCGGTTGCACCGAAGGCTTCAGCGGAGCGAATAAGGGTTCCGAGATTTCCGGGATCCTGGAGGCCTGCGGCGATCAAGATCAGAGGACGATGACTGCTCGCACAATGTCCTCGAGTGATGTAGCGGGGGCTGGATGAGGGCCGCGATGCCTTGCGGCGAGCGAGTATCGACTGCGCTGGCAAACGCGTCGTCGGTGAGCCGCACGATCTCTGTGGACCGTGGCAACTTGTAGGAGAGTTCGCGCCGTTCGCTTATGAAGACTGTTGCCGGCGTGATGCCGCTGCGCAGCGCTTCTTCCAGCAGGTGATCGCCTTCGATTGCGACCAGGCCTTCGCTCAGGCGAGCGTTTCCGGAAAAGGCAGCCCTCAGCTGTTTCACCCGCGCATTTGTTCGACTTGAGATTGCTGCTGTCGAAACCGCCATTCTCAAGATCTTACGCCGTTCTGATAACCGTCCTTACCTTGAGCCCTCATGAGCGGTGTGCTATGTTCCGAGATGGCCGCACACGGCACAGGAGCTTCGCGATTTTGACGGCCGAGACCCTTCGCATTCATCCCGACGAACCAGAGCCGAGAACTGGTATCCCAAGTGGCTGCAAGGCTTCATGCGGGCCAGGTGGTCGCGTTGCCGACCGATACCTTTTATGGTCTCGCAGTCGATCCAGTGAACTTGCGCGCTGTGGATCGGATCTACGAGTTGAAGTCACGTGCCCGACACAAGCCGCTTTCATTGCTGATCCATGATGTTGCGCAGGCATATGAACTGGCGCGTGGGTTGGATACGGCATTCGACCGTCTCGCAGAGCGCTTCTGGCCGGGACCGTTGACATTGATCGTGAAGGCAGGCTCGAAGCTGCCCTTGCGCGTGACCGCGAATACAGGCAACGTGGCTCTGCGCGTGCCTGAGGCGGCTATTCCGCGCGCTGTGGTGGCGACACTGGGCCTGCCGATTACGGCGACCTCTGCGAATCTGTCAGGGATGCCTGAGTGCACGTACGCCAATGGAGTTCGTGAACAGCTGGGGGACAAGATTCCATTGATCGTTGATGGAGGGCCTACGGCGCGCGCCATGGCTACGACGATTGTCGATCTTTCCGGAGGAGGAAATTCGTGGATGATTCTTCGCGAGGGCGCCATTCCGACGCATGAGATTGCGCTTGTGCTTCAGTCGCTAGGGTGGCGTCAGCAAAAACTGCTCACGTCTAAGTTGGGTATGATACCGTACACTCGATTTTTATCTGCCATGATCGTCCCGGCATCCAACATGCGTCGTAAGGGCTCCTCTACGGGACGAACATTGTTTCGCAGTCTTGTGGTTGCGCTTCTATTTGGTGCGGTTGCGTGGTGCGTTTATGTTGCGCAGCAGATCTCAGAGGTTGCGACCACGATGAGGCTCAGCAGGCCGATGCCATCGCGGTTTTTGGAGCCGCGGAGTATCTAGGGAAGCCTTCTCCGACGCTTCATTTCCGGCTTGATCATGCGGTCGATCTCTACCGTAGAAGATCGCTCCGATCGTGATTACTCTTGGCGGTGGCAGCGATAAGGACTCTGGCAACACGGAAGGCGCGGTGGGGCGCGACTATCTGCTCGCTCATGGATTCCTTTCGGGAACATCATCGCCGAGACGCGCTCGACGGATACGGAACAGCAGGTTCGCCGGCTGGCGGCGATTGCGCGCGAGTACAACCTGCAGGCATATCGTGGTGGTCTCGGATGGAACACATCTTTTTCGGATTCGCGAACTATGCCGAGAGGCAGGACTGGATGTCTACACTTCTCCGCGAGCGACGGTTGGGCACATCGGCAGCTATGACCTCGCGATGCGGTATATCCATGAGATTCTGAGCTATACGGCGATGAAGCTGCACCTCGACATCGGCTGGCCGCGCGAGTGGCTGGCTGGCGAGGATGACTAGCTGAGCGCCGATCGCGAGCAGAGCGGCGAAGAGTGTCGAGCTGAAGATTTACAAGGTCGTTTCCCATCCATCCTCGGCGCTCAAAGGTCGCGCCCAGGAGGCTGTCGAAGAAGAGACCTGCGCATGCAGCAGAGCCAGACCGTCACCATTCTTGGCCAGAGCGAGTGGTGCAGCGCTCCCGATTGCGACGATACGGCTGCGGCTGCGAGACCAGCAGCTGTTCCGATGATAGCTGATGCCACCGTCGGTTCCCGCGGGACGACGCGTCCATGTGGTGAGCAGGCGTGGAGGGCCGCCTACGGCCTGGCCGATCTCGGACGACACGGTATCTGCGGCGGCCTCTGCCAAGCGCAGCGATACAGCCCGCGATAGCAACCCGCCGCGGCGAAAAGCGCTGCGACACCGAGGTTCGCGACGATCTGGGAGGCCTGCCGGCCCCGCCGTGGCTCTGCAAGGCCACGGGCCTCCTTTCGCGCGGCGCCGAACTTCGTGGCTGCAAAGGTAGGTCAGGACAAAGACGGCAACGAGCGCGACAAGTGCTGAGTGTGACGATGGGATATACGGAGGATAGGGCGTCCAGGACTCGGACGATTGGGCAAGGATGAAACAGATCAGAAAGCCGAGGATTGACGCCTCGAGCGTTGCGGCGCGAAGCGCATAGACCAGGATCGCGAATCCGGCACTGAGGAGAAACGGGGCTGTGAGAGACCGAAGAGGAAAGCCAAGCTTCAGGGCAGCGAGAGGCGGAGTAACGGCGCCAGCAAAGAGCAACGGACCGACGATCCAGACCAAGATGCGGGATTGGGCCTCGGTCCCTCGCTTTAGGAATGGCTTTATGCCAATGCTCCGAATTCCTCGGCCATGCCGATTCTCCAGTCCTCAGTGATTTACAATCAGACATCTAGAGCATAGCCAACACCAGCAGCACCGCGGGAGCAGTTTTGCATTTAGCAAGAATTGAAGCAGAAGGAACTATCGGAGGCCGGGTCCGACCGGCGGTCGAAGCGGTTTCGAGTCAGTTCTCGAATCCAGGGCCGTCTACTACATTTGCCCTTGCGGCCGCGGTGCTGGCAGTCGCTTACCGGGTGCGGCAACACGTATCGTCCGGTGGTTACGGCTATCAACCCTGTAGGCCCGGCGTCTCAGCCGCAGAGGTACGCTGTTGCGATCTCGAACCCGGGATCGGCCTTGCCGGGACTGGTGACGATCGTTGATTTCTCGGGTGACACCGTTCTTGATTACCGCAAATATTGGCGTCGCTCCGTACTACTTCATCCTCAATGCCGGGTGGGAACACCGGATATACGCTGAACGGTGACGGCACGATGACCAGCTTCGATGTTTCGAACCAGCTGCAGACGAGAGATGTGATTCAGACGACGCTGCTGAACGGAGCAGCCCGAACAGCATCTTTCCCGATGTTGCATCGACCTTTATCACCGAAGCCAGGCCGCAATGCTGTCGCGCAGTTGAAGGGCGCTCCGCCGGCTCTGAACCAGGAGCTTCCAGTTGCTACAGGCTTCACTCCGGTATACATCGCTGGATTTTCGGGCTCGCCCGGCGCGTATCTCATCAGCCAGAGTACCGGCGGTGGCAATGGCCAGGTTGCGGCGATCGAGACGTCAAGCAACACGATTTCAAGCACGATTCCGGTGGGCAAGACTCCCGTCTACGGCGTGATGACTGCTGATGGCAAGCGCGCATTCATCCTGAATCAGGGTGATGGCACGGTTTCAGTGATCAACTCGCAGAGCCAATCAGCTCGATGCTGTTCCTGCGCCAGCGGTCAATCCAATTCCAGTGGGCACTGTCGCCGGTATGGGCCGATCTGGTGCCTACACGGAATGAGTTGGTGGTTGCAAATGCAGGCAACTGGAACGTCCAAGGGATCGGTCAGCATCATCAACATTCCCCTCTGCTCGGCGGCCGCTCTTCCCGGTAACCCGAACTGCGATGCGAACAATCCGATCGACGCAAACGGTTTTGGTCAGGTGCTGGCGACTGTTCCGGTAGGAGTAAATCCGCGCATGGTGGCCGTGCTGCAGGATGGTTCCCGCGCTTACGTCGTTAATCAGGGCGACAGCACTGTATCCGTTGTCAATCTGACGACGAATACGGTTACGGCCACGATTCCTGTGCCTGCGACGACGCATCCGAACTTTATCGCGGTCATCAATGGAACGCCGACTGGCAAGGTCTACGTCACGTCGCCTGAGTCAGACCGAATGACGATTATTCGTACAGATACGGACACGGTGGAGACAACGATTCCGTTGCAGGGCAAAGGCGTGATGGTCCGGGCACAGCTTCCGTAATAGCCTGATGCTGAGCTGCTCTGCAACGAGACGATTGGCATGGTGGGGGTCTGCGATCCGCCGTCGTCTTCGATGGTGACGCCGAATGCCTTCGCTTCGATTCCTTTGGGAAGTGGCGGCAGGAATGACGCTGGCGTTGCCGCGCGAATCGGGGTGGAAGGTACCTGCTGGGATGGGGTCCTGGCCATCGGCAGGAATGAGCCAGAGCTCGTAGGTCTTGTAGGTTTGAAGCGGCTCCAGATTACTTGCAACGAAGATCAGCGCACCGCTGTCGGCGACATAGGTGGCCCGTCCCTCGGGCACCGGCGGTGACGGTGGCGTAGCGGTCTTAGTGAGCGTGACCTTCCGCGCTGAGGGATCCGTAATTGTGTCCATCAGTTGCTTAGCTCCTGCCGCGTCCGTAGCGAGACGGTCAATCTCTCCGGCCTGCGCGGACATCCTTGCTCGTTGGGCGTCGCGTTCGTGGTAAAGGCTTCCGACCATGATGGCGAGTCCGGCGGCGACGGCCCACCCAATCCAAGGGAAGACCTTTGTGAAGGCGATGCCGAGCATGCTCGGCCTGGGCTCGTCATCAACATCAAGGTAACGGCCGCTGCCGAGGCCCGTGGTGCGGCTCTGGCTGCGAGCGGCGTAGCTTTGGAGCGGAGGTGTTGCCGCCTCAATCCGCTCGACACGCTCAACTGGGGCGACTTTCTTTTCGCGCGCAACTTGGTGGAGAAATCTCTCACGAGTGAGTGCGGGAGGAGAGTGCATCTCAACCGTGTGAGCGTAGGCAGCCAGATCGCCCTGGAGGTGCGCCAGTTCCTGACGGCAGTACGTGCAATCGGAGACATGAGCCGCCATTGTCGCGTACTCGTCGCGAGGTAATAGCTGCATGGCAAACAGCGCCAAGTCGGCTGGTTCGTAATGTCCGGCTGCGCTCATGCCAAAAATGCCTTTCTTAGCGTAATCAAGCGCGCTACGGATTCGTGTCTTCACTGTGCCTAACGGGTCACCTGTCATTTCTGCGATCTCAGTGTGGGTCAAACCATCGAAGAAGGCCATCTCAAGGGTTTTTCTCTGCTCGATGGGAAGTTTCGCCATGACTCCGCGTGCTCTTTCAACCATGGTGTTTCGCTCCGCTTCATTCGCGAGGTCGTACTGCGATGCCAGGGAGAGATCGTCGATCGTCTCGGAAGGCCGCTTTCTTCGCAACGCATCGATCGATCGGTTTCGAGCGACGACGGTAAGCCATCCTCCGAGGCTGCCGCGCACTGCAATGAATCCCTCCGGACTGCGCCATATTTGCATGAACACTTCCTGGAGAATGTCTTCGGCGGAGGCTGGATCGCGCAGAACTCGCAGGGCAACGGAATAGACGACCTTTGAATAGCGGTCGAATAGTGATGCCATAGCGTGTTCGTCGCCTCGCCGTACCTGCGCAAGCAGGGTTGCATCATCCTGCGACGATTGCGGCGAGGCGTTAGCGAGTCCCATCTCTCTATACATCAGTACGCACCTGCGGAACGGGCGGATTGCCTGAGTTAAGCGATATCCCTTGTCCTAGCCACTCTAACCCAAGTGAAGCGACAATGTACCTTAACGAAAGAGCGACCTCGGTTGCCTGCCACGATCCTTCTATGAAGAGCCGTCTGGACAAATTACTGGTCGATCAGGGGCACGCGGCTTCGCGGGAGCGGGCACAGGCACTGATCCTCGCAGGACGCGTGCTTGTCAACGAACAGAGGATCGATAAGCCGGGCTCACCTATTCCGGTTGATGCGGCAATTCGTCTGTTGGGTACCGATCTGAAGTATGTCAGTCGCGGTGGCCTGAAGCTGGAACATGCGATCGCTCACTGGGGGATATCGCTTATTGGGGCAAATGCAGTGGACATCGGCGCCTCTACGGGCGGATTTACCGACTGCATGCTGCAGGCAGGGGCGGCTGCGGTGTTAGCCGTGGACACGGGCTACGGGCAGATTGCCCAGAAGCTGCGAGACGATCCGCGGGTGACGCTTCGCGAGCGCACGAATGCCCGGCTGCTCACTGCTGGTGAACTGCTTACGGAGAATGTTCCGGTCCCCCGGTTTTTGGCCATGGATGTGTCGTTTATCTCGGCGACTCTTGTGTTACCGGCTGTGCTTGATGCGCTGAGCACTCCAGGTGAACCGTGGCAGGGGACAGCCGTTGTTCTCATCAAGCCGCAATTTGAGGCCGGGCGTCAGCATATTGGTAAAGGCGGCATCGTTCGCGATCCGGAAGCGCGGAAACTGGCGATCGAACGGGTTAGCGACTGCGTCGTTGATCTCGGGGGAACCAGCATCGACGTGATCGATTCGCCGATCCAGGGCATGGAAGGCAATCACGAATATCTTGCTGAGGGCGGTCTTTCGCGAGTGAGCTTCGGCAGGGAAGCCGGTACACTAACACCAATGTTCAAGGCTGCCATTATCTCCAAGCCTCAGAAGCCCGAGCTTGCTACGATCCTGCGTGATCTGATTGCATGGCTCGAGGCGCACGACTACGAGCCACTGCTCGATCATCAGAGTGCAGCGTACGTTGATGCGCCGAACGCCATAGAGCGGTGCGATCTGCATCAGCATCATCCAAATCTTGTCATTGTGCTTGGAGGCGATGGCACACTGCTTGCGGCTGCAAGGGCCTTCGCGCATTCGCCGACGCCTATCCTCGGCGTCAACCTAGGCTCCTTAGGCTTCCTCACCGAGGTTCCGCTTGCCGATCTCTTTTCCGCTCTTGAGTCATGGTGTGATAACTGCGCCAGCATAGAGGTTCGGGACATGATCCGTGCGGAGTTGCGCCGCGGAGGAGAGATCGTCAGGCACTGGGATGCGCTGAATGACATCGTGGTCTCGAAGGGCGCGATTGCGCGTATGTCAGACTTCTCGGTTGAGATCGATCAGCAGTTCGTGGCTACGATGCGGGCCGATGGCATCATCGTTTCAACTCCAACAGGTTCGACGGCCTACAATCTGGCAGCGGCTGGCCCTATTGTGATGCCTTCGGTGAGCGCGCTTGTCGTTACGCCAGTGTGTCCTCACTTGTTGACGATTCGCCCCATTGTCGTGCCGGGAGATGCCATGGTTTCGATTAGCATTGAAGGCGTTCCAACACTGACCTATCTCACCGTCGATGGTCAGGAGGCGGTGGAACTTCAGCTTGGGGATGAGATTCGATGCTGCCGGTCAGAGCATAGCGTGCGTTTGCTACGTCCACGACGTAACGGTCTTTTTAGCGTGCTGCGCAGCAAGCTGAGCTGGGGCGAGCGTTAGTCGCTGCCTGACTCTATCGTTTGAGTGTGACTACGGGGCCGCCAACCGGGTGGCAGAAGACCTTGCCGTGACTCAGGGCAATCTTGCGTTGCGCCAGTGCGGCCATCTCGGGGTCATGGGTGACCATTACGATGGTGTGTCCGTGTGCGTGGAGATCCTGCAACAATCCAGCGACGATCTTCTGATTTGCTGCGTCGAGGTTGCCGGTCGGCTCGTCAGCTAGCAGGATTGGCGGATTATTGATCAGCGCGCGTGCGATGCAGACACGCTGCTGCTCTCCACCGGATAGTTCGCTTGGAAGATGTTCGGCACGCTGTCCGAGCCCAACGCGCTCAAGCGCCGCTCTTGCTTCCTTCTCGTCGGTCATTGAGTGGAAGTACTGCGCCAGCATAACGTTCTCGAGTGCGGAGAGGTAGGGAATGAGGTGAAACTGCTGGAAGATGAAGCCAATCTTGTCTGCGCGAAAGCGATCAAGTTCAGTGGCCGACATCGTTGCAACGTCGATGCCGTCGATACGGAGTTGCCCTTCGGTGGGGCGGTCGAGACAGCCGAGGAGGTTCACGAGCGTGCTCTTGCCTGAGCCTGAAGGCCCGGTGATGGCTACCCATTCGCCGGCTACGATGGAAAAGGAGGCGTGATCCAAAGCACGCACGACACCGGCGTGACCTGCGTACTCTCGCGTTACGCCATTTAAGGCGATCACTGCGCAGTCGGGCCGTGTTTCCAAATCAACCAGGTTATCCATCGCAAGACTCTCTTTTACCATCATTCCTTACTCACCCTTCAAAAGAGCCGCCGGTTCAAGTCGGCGTAGCACGCGGACAGGAAAGAGGGCGGCCAGCACGGCAATCAGAATATTCAGAAGAAGAACGAGCGGCAGCACTCCAAGACGCGGCAGCGATGCGGTGTGGAAGTTGAGTTGGCTTATCGTCCACGCCGCAGCCGATCCGATCACAAAACCCGACGCTACTCCAGCCAGGGCGAGCACCAGCGCCTCCAGCAGAAACATCGCCATAAGGTGCATCTGCGACCCTCCGAGAGCTTTCATCAGCGCGAAGTCGCGGCGTCGTTCAAGTACGCTGGCTGAGAGCGTTGCGAGTACGCTTACAGCGACGGTCAGGGCGATCAAAATAACCGCGCCGTACATCAGGGCATGGGTCTTGTCGACGATGCGGCTCTCACCCTCCACGAGTTGACGGACGGGCTCGACCTTGGCTTCGGGGAGTTGCTGCTTGAGGCGTGCGATAGCAGATTCAACCTGCGTTGTGCCGCCCGGAACCTGGATCTCGATTACGCTTGCGGGGGTGCCGGTCCAGGCGGTGAATGCAGCCAGCGGCATGTAAATGCGGCTGTCCTCATCCCCACCCGTGCGGAGCGTGCCCGCAGAGTGTAGCGTCAATGGTCTGTCGGCGAAGGTCAACTGTATCGCGCGGGGGTCGGTGATGAAGCTCGCTGCTCGCTGACCGACGAGCGCCGCACCGGCATCGGCAGGTACCGGCCACGCATCGACCTGCCACCATGAATTAAGAAGGCGTGCGGCATCGAAGTTGGTCCCGGAGACGACTACTGGAGTTCCAGTGTTGGTTGTTGCTACGGCGTAGCCAAACTCGGAGGCGATGGCATTCTCGCCCGCTGCGTCTTTAGCGCGCCGGAGAGCATCGGACGGAATTCCTTTTTGCTGATCCGCGGCGGTCACGACAATGTTTGCGCCGAAGCTGCGAAACTCGTGGTGCAGCTTGGCGTTGAGGTCGGCGTAAAGCGTGAGCAGCGCTGTCGCTACGGCAGCGGAGACCGTCATGGCGACGAGTGCCGACAGGCTTCGCGCTCGCCGGTGGATCAACGAGCGCCGCAGCATCGCTCCCATGCTAAGTCGGCTCATACGTCAGCCCTCAGAATCGCCGACGGGTCCATGGTCAGGGCGCGACGGATCGATGGCGTGCTGCCCGCGATGGCCACCACGAGTGCAAGCGTGACGACGACCGGAAGCAGCACTGGGTTCAGCGCCGACCCAAAGGCGGGAGCGCCGTCGGCGGCGAATATTCGTGCTCCTAGCCAGGCTGCGAGTCCAGAACCTGCAAGATATCCGAGGGAGCCGGCGAGGATAGCCAGCAGGCCGGTCTCAGCGTAGAAGAGCATTGCGATGGTGCCCTTGCTCGCTCCCAGGGAACGCATCAGGCCGATCTCTGCTTGCCTCTCCAGAATCGCTGTGGCCATTGCTGCGCTTACGGCGAAGCCTGCGGCCAGCAACGCAGCAGCGCAGATCAGCCACATCAGGCCACTGATGCGCTTGAGGACGTTGCCCTCACTCTGCTCGACGCGACGCAGCTGCTCGGCTCGCGCGCCGGGGATCGCTTCGCGAATCTGGTATGCGATGGAGTTCGCGTATGGGCGGCAGTACCAGATCTCGCGGAGCTTGGGCGAGAGAGAGTCGGGGTCTTTGCGAGCGAAGGTGTCTTCGGGCTTGGTGCGGGCAGAAATTTCGACGCGGCGGACGGCGCCGGGAGTGTCTGCAATTGCCTGCGCCGCGTTCAAAGGCAGAAGAAATCCCGCGTCCGCAGCGTCGCCGGTAGAGAAGAGGCCGGTGATGTGCAGCGCATATGATGTTTTGTCCTTTGTGACGGCCTGAACGACGTCGCCTGTCTTGAGTCCGAATTGGGCAGCGAGAACCTTGCCAACGACGGCTTCGGCGCTCTGGGGTGTTGTCTTTGCTTCATCTGGCCACGCACCATCGATCTTCCACCAGGGATGAAGGACGACGGCCCCAGTCTTAAGCGCTGTACCGCCGTTCGACAGGTTGTGGTCGAACCATAGACCGGTAGCAGCGGCATCGATAGTGCCCGTCGAAGTCGTCCCAGTAATGCGAACCGGCAATTCAGGCGAGACACCCGTGATGTTGTTTGCCCAGAAAATTCCTCTAAGCTTGGAGAGGTCACTCTCGCGCAAATATGCACCGCTCGAGACGGGCTTTACATCGACACCGCCTACCTTTACGTCGAGTTGATCCGCGGCGGGGTAAACGACGATGTTTGCGCCGTAGACGGCGAGCTCCTCGTGGATACGGTCGCCGATGGTTGTGGCGAGTGCGAGCATCGCAGTGACCGCAGTTGTTCCCAGGAGAATCGCAAGGCCCGCAAGTGTCTTACGACGTCGCTGCCGGCGGAAACTCTCCATGAGAAGACGAAAGAACATGGCGCCCGCCTAGCGCTCGAAGACCGGGACGAGGGTTTTGAGGTCAGCTGCCTGAATGACAACTTGTCCACCACTGATCGAACTCTTCAGCGGAATCGGATTGCAGCCTCCCTCCTGGCCCATAGAGGAGGGGTTCAACGGAGAGGCGCACATCTTGCAGGTGATGCCCTGGCTGCTGACGTAGAAGCCGACGGGTCCGCAGATGCGGCAAGCGTCGCCTACGGAGACGATGTTTCCATCAGGCTTTTTGTAAAGAAGAAAGCGTACTTCGGTGCTTCCGCCTTTGCCGTCGTCGACGTGGACGCCATAGCGATGCAGCTTGTCGTCGTTGACATCTGCCGTGGGGAGGGTGACCTGGCTGCCGACCAGTGTTACGGCAGCCGTGGGGGAGAGAGCGGTCGAACTCTTGGCATAGATGAACTCCGCTGTTGACAGGAAGATAAAGAGGAAGCTGGTGCCGACAACCGCGTTCATCCACATCTTTTCGCGGCGCTGACTCCACTCGGCACGGCGACGGTCTGCAGGCGTTGCGTCGGAGGCGAGCGTGACGGGAGCCCTACGCTTGTACTCCAGCAGAATCATCAATCCGGCCAGAGCCAGCATGGTGACAAAGAAGAAGAGATCGTTGCGGACGATAGGCCCGATCAATCGCATCTCGGCCTCGCTGGAGGGAAGTACGCCGTTTTCGCTCAATTCGTGCAGGCCGCAGACGATGAGCTGAAATGCCACAAAGTAGAGGATGACGGTCGTGACACGGAAGAAGCGCTGCAGATTGATCTTCACGCTGCCGCGAATGAAGAGGACTCCGAAGACGACCGAGACGGCGATACCAAGCAGCGTTCCCGTAAAGCTGAGCAACTCGGTGGAGTTCAGAGTGACGGCTGAGAGGATCAACACCGTCTCAACGCCCTCGCGAAGTACCAGGAGAAAGACGAAGAAGAAGAGGCCGATCTTCGAGACGCCTTCCGGGTCGGTATAGCTGGCAATTTTCTCCTCGATCGAGCCGCGCATGGTGCGCGCTGTCTTGTGCATGAACCAGATCATGCTGATGACGAAGACTGCGGCGCCGAGCATGACCCAGCCCTTCAAAGATGTCGGTGTTCAACTGGGTCCGGGCGAGGATGATGGCGCCCCCGACACTGGCCGCCAAGGCGGCTCCGAGTGCCCAAAAGACGGTGCGCTTCAGCTCGGATCGGCCAATCTTGGTGAGGTAGGCGAAGACGATTCCGACGATCAGCGAAGCTTCCACGCCCTCGCGAAGCGTGATGATAAATGCCTGCAACATAAGGTGGTTCTCTTCCTTGAACAAGCCCACCCGAGCAATCGGACAAGCCCTCGGCCCATTATTTTAGGGAGCCGGCAGCCAACACGTTCCCCTCATTCAGTCTAAAGAGGACTAAATTGGTCGTCAATCATTCGGACTGATTTAGTCCAGAATAAAAAGTTGCCAGGAACTGCTGGTTTTGTTGATTAGGGAGGGAAGAGATGGTGCGCCCGGAGTGATTCGAACACCCGACCTACTGGTTCGTAGCCAGTTGCTCTATCCAGCTGAGCTACGGGCGCACATTGCGTTGAATGCAACCTTCTTAAGATACCGGAATTCAAGCTTCAGGGCAAATTTAGAATCTGACTTCCGCAAAGGGAATCCCGCTAGGACATGCGGTGGAGCGAGCGAAGACGTTGCGGTTCGAAGAGCCGAATGGCGAGGAAAGATACGAGTCATTTTTCAAGAGCTTCAATGATGCCGCAGCGTATCCGCACTAGAGTAATTACAGACGGCGAAGTAGGATTCACTGCAAACACCAAGGCCCGGTCGAGATCTCCGAGCCTGATGCTGTCTGGAGTCAATTGGTTATTTGACCTTGCTGCCTATAAGTGGTGCGCCCGGAAGGACTCGAACCTCCGACCCTCTGGTTCGAAGCCAGATGCTCTATCCAGCTGAGCTACGGGCGCGGTGAAACGCTTGTTGCTTCGACGACCTACTTCGTCGGCGCGGGTGCAGGTGCTGTCGTCGGTTCGCCTACCGGATCCGGTGTAACAAACATGGGCAACTTCTCAACAATATCGAGTCCTGCGCGACGAAGCAACTGATGAATCGTAGGCTCATTCAGCCGAGTGGCATCATATTCAACCCTAACGGTCTTGCCGGCTTCGTCAAATGCGATATGGCGAACCCCGTAGACCTCACGGATTCGGGCGATCCCCAGCGCCGCGGCCTCGGTAGGAGGCACACCGTACCGATACAGAACATCAAGCTGTGTCATGGTTCGATCATACCAGCGCGGCTGGCCCTTCGTTGGAGGGCCATTGTAGATCGTTAGCCAAGCCACTTCGGGTTTGCGGCGGTACCGTCATACCGAGCTGAGGTCTTGAAGAGTTCGAATCTACCGTCGCTGGCGGCGTCGCGGGTTCGAGCGAGCAGGGCGGCGACCTGAGTGTCGCTAAGCGGCTTGAAGGTGCGAGCGGCGGTCGAGTGCCTGCTCAAGGATGGCAGGGGAGTCGATGCCGGTGATGACGACGGAGACCGGTTGGGTGAGGCCGTAGTGCAGGGCCTCGATGGGCTCTACCGTCTTCGACTGGAGGATGAAGGGATCGCCGAAGGTCTTCATTGCGAGGACGCGCAATTCCTTGCTGAAAGCGACCGGCATCACTTCCTTGGTGAAGGAGCGGAAGTGCGCGTCCATGACGTTGATGGGCATCTGGATGGTGTCGAAGTGGAAGTTGTGTTTCTTCGCCGTCTCAAGCATGCGCAGGTGCACGGCAGGGTCCTTGTGTCCAGTGAAGCCGATGTAGCGAATCTTGCCGGCCTGGCGAGCGGCGATGGCGGCCTCAATGGCGCCGCCGGAGCCGAAGATGCGGTCTGGGTCTTCCATGCGAATGACTTCGTGGAACTGGACGAGGTCGATGACGTCGGTCTGGAGGCGGCCGAGGGATTGTTCGAGCTGCTTGTCGTAATCGAGTCTTTTGTGCGGCCATCCATCTTGGTCATGAGAAAGACCTTCTGGCGGTAGCCGTCGCGTAGGGCCTGGCCCATGCGGACTTCGCTGAGGCCGTCGTTGTAGTCCCAGCAGTTGTCCATGAAGGTGATGCCGGAGTCGATGGCGGAGCGGATGAGCTTGATGCTCTGCTTCGGCGTCCGGACCTTTTGCCGATGTGGTAGCCGCCGAGGCCAATGGCGGAGACGCTTTCGCCTGTCTTGCCGAGTTCGCGGTAGATCATTCCGGGAGCCTCGGGTCGCTTTGAGGGCGATGTTCCGGCAACTCCTCCATTTTGGCCAAGTGTGCGGCCTGAGGCTGCTGTAACTCCTGCAACCGTCGCGGATTTGAGAAAGGTCCGACGCTCCATGGAAGCTTGGATGCTATTAGCCCGTGGTGCAGATGTTCATCAGGCGTGATGGGGAGTGATGTTAGCGCTGAGCGAATTAAGAACCGTGTGCCATCCTGGCAATGAGTGTGGCGGTGTAGGCGGCGCCGAAGCCGTTGTCGATGTTGACGACGGTGACGTTGGGGGAGCAGGAGTTGAGCATGCCGAGGAGGGCGGCGGCTCCGTTGAACGAGGCACCGTAGCCGACCGAGGTGGGGACGGCAATCACTGGGACGCCGACAAGACCTCCGACGACGGAGGGCAATGCACCCTCCATGCCTGCGCAGACGATGACCGCGTTGACGGATGCGAACTGCTCGCGCACAGCCAGCAGGCGATGGATGCCGGCAACGCCCACATCGTAAAGGCGAACGACGTGGGTGTTGAAAAGCTCCGCGGTTACGGCTGCCTCTTCGGCGACCGGGAGGTCGCTGGTTCCTGCGCAGACGACGGCGATGTGGCCCTTCGGTTCGGAGGGAGCGGTTTGGCGCAACGTAATCGCGCCGGCCTGCGGATGATGAACGGCGGCGGGGACCGCTTCGAGAACGGCGTGCGCAGTGGATCGGTCGGCGCGGGTGGCGAGAACGTCGTGTCCTGCGGCTGCCATTCGAGTAAAAATCTCGGCGGTCTGTGCGGGAGATTTTCCGGCAGCGTAGATGACTTCCGGGAGCCCGGTACGTAGGGCGCGGTGGTGGTCGATGCGCGCGTGGCCCAGGTCTTCAAAGGGGAGGGAGACGAGGCGTTCGGAGGCGGCAGCGGGGGACAGGTCACCACGTTCAACTGAGGCAAGAAGTTCGAGGAGGGTTGCTTTGTTCATCGAGCTGATGCCTTGTTTGTGTGGTATGCAGCGACGGCCGCCTGCTGGACGAGCTTCACCGGTACATCGTGTTGGGCAGCAGCAGAGCGGCAATCTTCGAACTCAGGGGCAGCGTTGAGAACTTCGCCGGAGCGCATGCCTAACTTGATGCGGATATCGCCATATGGCGTTGTGACCGTTGTGTAAGTGCGATCGAGGCATGACCGGTGCTCGTGGTGAATGCGGACGCCGAGCGTGCTGGTTTCGCGGAGAAGGAGGTCTTCGAGGATCGGCTAAGTTGGTGTCCTCTGCGAGTATCGTAAGCAGAGTTCCGAGGCGTCCCTTCTTCATTTGCACAGCAGTGGACATCACATCGAGTGCGCCGAGAGCGAGGGCACGCTCCGTAACGTACGCGAGGATTTGCGGGGAGAGGTCGTCGATGGCAGTCTCGAGGACAGCGACAGTCGATCGTTGAGCGTCGCTGCGATTCGCCGAGTGAGAGTCGAAGCACATTCGGAAAGCCTTTCGGGTTGCGCGAGCCGGCGCCGTAGCCGATCTGCTGGACGCGCATGGCGGGTTGTGGGCCGAAATTAGGTGCGAGCGCGCGAATAATCGCTGCTCCGGTGGGGGTAACAAGCTCCTGCTGGGCGTTGGCGGAGTAAGTGGGGATGTCGCGTAGCAGATCTGCCGTGGCGGGTGCGGGAACAGGGAAGCGTCCGTGTGCACAGTCGATCATGCCGCTGCCGACGTTGAGTGGCGACGAGTACCATGCATCGACGCCTAGAGCGTGGATACCTGCGCTGGCAGCCACGATGTCGACGATCGCATCGACGGCACCTACCTCGTGAAAGTGAACCTTCTCAATATCGACGTTGTGAATCTTTGCCTCGCTGGCTCCGAGCAGCTCGAAGGCAGCGATGGCGGTCTGTTTTACGGGTTCTTCAAGCTCTGCCGACTGGATGAGCGAGCGGATGACGGAGAGCGAACGTCCGTGGTCGTGATGGTGATCATGCTCCTGCATCTCATCGTGGTGTTTGTGTCCATGGGTATGTGGAGGCGACGAGTTAGGCATCCCAACGTCTTCCACGGGTTTATCGTTCTCAAGAATGTGGACTTTGGTTGAGGAAATGCCGCTACGGTCAACTTTCTCAACTTTGAGAGATGCGCCGAGGTCGAGCGCTGCGACCGCCTGTTGAAGCACCTGAAGAGGGACTCCGGCATCGATGAGGGCTCCGAGCAGCATGTCGCCGCTGATGCCGGCGAAGCAATCGAGATAGGCCACGCGCATGCGGGTATTGTTTCACGGTCAAAATCCTGGCCGCCACCAGGGCTGAGGATTCTTCTGGACAAGACTTAGGCGCGGAGTAGAATTCGTGCCGGTCTTCCGAATCATCCTGAGTTGTTGGCACAAGCTGCGATGTGGTCCCGTGCGCTACGGGCTCGCTGGCTGCTGCCGGCAATTCGCGGTTTCAGACGAACTTCAAACAGCCAAAAGGAGGCTTTCGATATGAAGAAGCTTACGGGGCTTTTAGCAGGCGTTTGTGTTTCAGCAATTGGTCTGGGAGTTGCGATGGCGCAGGAGGCCATGGGTCCGCCCAAGGTACTGGTCATCATGCGCGAATATCTGAAGCCGGGACGTGGCGGTTCCGTGCACGAGCGGTCGGAGAGCGCCTTCGTACGAGCAATGTCCGTGGCAAAGTGGCCGGTGCACTACATCGCGGTGGAAGCAATGTCCGGGCCGACGCGGGTATTGTTCCTGACCGGCTATCCTTCGTTTGCCGCGTGGGAGAAGGACAACCAGGATGCAGCGAAGAACGCGACGCTATCGTCGGCGATCGACAAGGCGACGGGGGCGGACGGAGATCTGTTGACCTCATACGATCAAGGCGCTTTTATGTTCCGCGAGGATGGAAGTCTTCGCGCAGGTACTGCGGATGTACCACGGAGCCGCTACTTTGAGATATCGGTCTTCCATGTTCGTCCCGGACACGGCAAGGAATGGGAAGAGCTCGTGAAGCTATACCACGACGGTTATGAGAAGGTGCCGAGCGCTAAATGGGCTCTGTTTGAGAGCGTCTACGGTACGGATAACGGTGGCATGTTTCTTGTGTTCAATCCGATGAAGTCGCTGGCAGAAGTAGAACAGGGTTACGCTGACCAAAAGAAGTTTGTTGAAGCTGATGGGTGAGGACAAGATGAAGAGACTCGGCGAACTGTCTGCGTCCTGCATCGAGTCGACACAGACGAATCTATTCCGTTTCAGTCCAAAGATGAGCTATCCGGATGAGTCCTGGATTAAGGCCGATCCTACTTTCTGGAAGCCGAAGGTGTCGGCGCCACCTGCGAAGCCGGCCCAGTAAGGATATAGCCGAGTAGAAATGCCCCGTCTCATCTCCGGCGAGACGGGGCTTGTTGTTTGGACGGTCAGTGCGCAGCCGGAGTAATCGCGGTTGCCGGAAGAACGTCGTTCATCGAGCCCGAACGATAGCCCTGAGTGTCGAGCGTGACGTAGAGAAAGCCGAGAGAGCGTAGCGCTACGGTGATGTTATCGAGCATCTCGACGCTGAGGGCGTGCGGCAGTTCGTTGCGTGCAATCTCGACTCGGGCCAGTTCACCATGATGGCGCACGCGGACCTGCCGAAAGCCAAGGGCGCGTAACGCCTCCTCGGCCCGCTCGACTTGAGAAAGATTCTCGCGAGTGACCGCGCGACCGTATTCGATGCGTGAAGAAAGGCAGGCTGAAGCTGGCTTGTCCCACAACTCGAGATCCGCTTCATGCGCTAGTTGGCGAATCTCAGCCTTGGTGAGTCGTGCCGTAACCAGCGGGGCCACCGCATTGTGTTGCGATGCGGCCTGTTGGCCTGGGCGGAATTCGTCCCGGTCATCAAGGTTCATACCGTAGGCAATGTAGCGGAACCCTCGTGCTACCTTCTCAGACTCCATGATAGTGAATAGCTCGTCCTTGCAGTGGAAGCAGCGGCGTGAATCGTTGCGCTGGTAGTCAGGGTTTTCAATCTCGGAGGTGTAGATGACCTGAGAGGGAATGTTGTGGAGTGCCGTAAACGCCAGCGCAGCCTCGAGCTCGGCACGTGGAAGTGATGGGGAGTCGGCGATGACAGCGAGCATGTTGTTACCGAGTGCCTGATGCGCTGCCCAGGCGAGAAAAGCAGAGTCGGTACCGCCGGAGTAGGCGACCATGACGCTGCCGAGATCGCGGAGCGTCGTGTCCAGCAAAGCGCGTTTTGCCGCCAGGTCCATCACAGTGATTGTAGGCTAGTGTTGACGGAGCGTGCTTGAGAGTCAGCGGCTGAGCTGGCTCCAGATCTCGGGGTCGACGGGGACACCAAGTCGCATGTTCTCTTCGCGTACCAGAAGGGTTTGCTCGCCGGGATAGCGAATTGGCTGTCGTGGGATCGACCGGTGTCGCGTGACGAAGATAGTCCAGAATTCCATCCGCAACGCGGGAGAGCTCCTCAGCGGTGCTGAGATTGGAGGGATCGACGGCGAGGAAGATCTGCGACTGGCCGGCCTCGCGAAGAGGCTCGAGCCCCAGCTGGTATGTGGCAAGACCGCCGGAGAGCATAGCGCCGATCATATCGAGTACAAGAGCTAGGCCGGAGCCCTTCCAGTAGCCGATGGGCAGCGCGCGTTGGGAGGCCTCGATGGCAGCGGCATCCTGAGTAAGATGGCCCGCTGCGTTGTAGCCTCCGGGAACGGGAAGTGGCTGGCCTCGTTTAGCGTAAGAGGCGAGTGCGCCGTAGGAGAACTGGCTCATCGCCATGTCGAGCACGACGTGGCGGCCGTTCGCGCGAGGGACGGCGAGGATGAGGGGGTTGTTGCCGATGCTCGGCGAAGTCGCGCCCCAGGCGGGGACATTGGGAAGAGTATTGGACCAGCAGATAGCGAAGACGCCTTGTTCGGCAGCCTGCCAGCCGAAGGCTCCGCCGCGCATCCAGTGGTTACTATTCGCGAGAGCGACAGCGCCAATACCGTTAGAGCGGGCAAGCTCAATAGCACGCTGCATGGAGGAGCGGGCATTGAGATTACCGATTCCGCGGTGGCCATCCCAACGCTCGATGCTGCCGAAGGCGGTGGTCAATGTGGGGATGGAGTTGACGTCGATGCTGCCGTTTTCGACCATCGCCCGAAAGCGCGGGAAGCGATTGAGGCCGTGCGAGTAGACGCCATCGCGGGTCGTTTCGGCGAAGAGCTGCGCGCAGAGAGCGAGCACGATCAGGCGAGAGGCCGAGACGAAGCATCGCCTCTTCCAGAGCGATACGAAGTTCTTCGAAGGGAACGCGAAGCATGAGGGATATTGTAGGCGTAGAGCGAGCTAGATCCAGCCTGCATCAATGGTGTGACTCTGACTGGTGATTGCGGCGCTATCGTCTGCCGCGAGGAAGAGAATGAGGCGAGCGACCTCTTCGGGGAGGATATGACGCTTGATGTGCTGGGCGGAGAAGATCTGCTGTTCGTATGTTGGCGACATGTAAAGGAGTCGTTGGCGTTCGGTGAGGATGGCGCCGGGTAGTACCGAGTTAACGCGAATGTTGAAAGGACCGAGTTCGTGGCTGAGTGAACGCGTCATGGCAGCTACGGCGGACTTGGCCATGTTGTAGATGGACAGGTCGGCTGCAGGAATGAGCGGGGCGATTGAGCTCATGTTGATGATGGAGCCTGAACCGGCGGCCTTCATGAATGGAACAACTGTCTGAGCGGCAAAGTACTGGTGCCGAACGTTGATCGCCATACGCTGGTCCCAGTAGGCGGGAGTGACCGCCTCAAAGCGATGACGGTCGTCACTTGCGGCGTTGTTTACTAGCACGCTGGGAGCACCATGCGTGGACGCGATCTCGCCGATGGTGGACTGCAGCGCAGAAATGTCTGCGAGGTCACAGGTGTAGTAGAGGGGGGGATGCGCGACGAGTGGGGAAAGGCGTGCAACGAGTGCGGCGGCTGACTCATCGGCGATGTCGAGAAAGGCCACGCGAGCGCCTTGTTGCGCGAACTGCTCCACGGTGGCTGCGCCGATGCCCTGGGCGCCTCCCGTAATCAGGACTAGTTTGCCGGCGAGACTTGGGTAGGTGGCGAATTTGCTCATGCGATATCAGCGAACCAGCGCCGGCAGCTTGTCGCTGACGCCGAGAAGAAAGATGGTGCCAACGATGAAGCTGTAGACGGCAGCGAGCGATGTAATGAACGCCTGCAGACGCGGACGGTGGGTACTGGAAGCAAAGATTCCTGAAGCCGAGGCGGTCATGATGGTGTTCATGATGAGCAGACCCGCGATAAAACAGAGAAGGCCAAGAAAGCCACGGCTGGTGCCGCCGAGATTCGCTGCGAGAAGAAAGAGAAGAAGCTGTGAGGGAGTTTCGGCTCCTAGGCCGTGAATCACTCCGACGAGAAGCACGGAGCCTTTATCGTAGCGAAATCTGAACGGCTCGGGGCGCGGAATTTCCGGATTGATAAGTCGCTGGATGCGCCACTTCGTTTGCTCTACTCCTGTGATGAGCAAAGCGATGCGGCTAGGGGGCAATGCATGATTGTGTGCACCGTGCGACCGGCTACGAAAGAAAGCGATGAGGACGTAGACTGCAAGGACAATGAGAGTAGCCCCCACCAGACGTTCGCCGACAGCATCGAGGCGGTGGGGAAGTCCGAGATGCAGAAAGATGGCGGCGGCTCCAAGGATCGCAACCGTAATGGCATGGCCGAGTGCATAGAGCAGGCCAAGTCGCATGCCTTCGCGCCAGGTTCGTTGCACGCTCGTGATATCGGTAATGGCGGCGAGGTGATCGTAGTCGAAGCCGTGGCGTAGCCCGAGGAGGCCGCAGGAGACGAGAGCGAGTTCAAGAGCAGTCGACATCGGCATCTGTTAGGTTACGGGGCTGGCCTGTTACCGGCAAGGCGGTTCATGCATTCGCTGGAAGGAATAAAGCTTGTATTTTTGGTAATAGAATTTGTCTTGATTTAGTGAAAGAGGTTTCGATGGATCTGGAAAGCATCTGGCAGCAGGCGAAAGCTCCGAAGCCGAGCGTTGCGCGACCGATCGTGATGATCGGCTCCGGCGGAATCGTTCACGACGCTCATCTGCCTGCTTATGCGAAGGCAGGATTTCCAGTGGCAGCACTAGTCGACATCAGCCGGGAACGCGCAGAGTCGCTGGCTAAGAAGTTCCAGGTTCCACTGGGTACTTCGTCCATCGAGGAAGCGATTCATTTTGCTCCTAAGGACGTGGTCTATGACGTTGCGGTGCCAGCCAGGGCGATTTCGGAGATTCTTCCCCAGTTACCTGATGGAGCCGCAGTTCTTCTTCAGAAGCCGATGGGAGAAACTTTGGATGAGGCCATAGAGATTCTGCGTATCTGCCGCTCCAAAGGGCTTACGGCGGCGGTCAACTTTCAGCTGCGTTGGTCGCCGAACATGCTCGCTGCGAGGGCACTTTCCAATTCAGGGATATTGGGCGAGCTGCATGACATGGAGGTTAATGTCAGCGTTCACATGCCGTGGGAGTTATGGAGCTTTCTGAGCGCGGCTCCAAGGCTCGAAATTCTTTATCACTCGATCCACTACATCGATCTGGTGCGAAGTTGGTTCGGCAATCCGCGTGGGGTTTACGCGAAGACAGTAAAGAGTCCGCGAACGCCAGAGCTTGCGGCAACCAAGAGCGTCGTCATTCTTGACTACGGCGAGGATAAGCGCGCCTTCATCGCGTCCAATCACAGCCATGACTTCGATCCAAAGCTGCAGCGCAGCTTCGTGCAGTGGGAGGGCATGACGGGCGCAATGCGGGCACAGATGGGCGTAAACCTGAACTATCCGGTTGGCCTTCCCGATAATCTCGACTACATAGTGCGCGACGGTTGTGGGTGGCAGGAGGCTCCGGTGAGCGGGAAATTGGTTTCCCGATGCCTTTATGGGTTCGATGGGGTCGTTGCAGGCGTTTGTTCAGGGGGAAGCGAATACGCTGCCGACCAGCGTGGAGGATGCGATTGACACGATGCGGACGGTCGAGGCAGCGTATCTCTCGAGTGACAGAGGCGGAGTAGAGCTTCCTCCTATCGCGATTTAGGGCTTGAGCTCTTTGCCAGATTTGAAGGAGCCGGCTAGCTTTTGGGAATGCTCAAGAGCCTCGCGAGAGTGCTCGTGCGCCTGCTTCGTTAGCTCATGTGCCGCAAGGTGATCGCCTTTGTCGTGGGAAGCTGCAGCAGCCATGTGAGCGTGCGCTGCCAGATTGTGAAGTTCGGTAATGCGCTGCGAAGTATTCATGACCAATCTCCTTAGACTTTGTCAGCGCCCCATCCAACCGCCGTCGACTGTGATGACCGTGCCGGTAACGTAGTCGCTTGCGGGCGCGCTTAGGAAGAGAGCGGCGCCGGCGAGATCGTTGGGCTGTCCCCAGCGGCCGGCAGGGATGCGCTCGAGGATCTGCCGGTTGCTGGTCTCATCGGCCTGCAGAGCCTCGGTGTTGGTGGTCGCGAAGTAGCCCGGCGCGATGGCGTTGACCTGGATGCCTTTGGCAGCCCACTCGTTGGCGAGGGCCTTGGTGAGCTGCGCTACGCCGCCCTTGCTTGCCGCGTAGGCTGGTACGCGGATGCCACCCTGGAAGCTGAGCAGAGAGGCGATGTTGACGATCTTGCCTGCATTATGACCCGGAGTGCTGCGCGAGATCATGTCGCGTGCCGGCGAGCTGCGAGAGCTGGAAGACGCTGGTCAGGTTGACTTGCAGGACGGTCTGCCAGTCTTCGAGCGGGTACTCCTCGGCGGCGTGGCGGATGATCGTGCCGGCGTTGTTGACGAGGATATCGATGCGTCCGAACTTGTCTTTGACCTGCGAGAAGAGCTCATCTGCGCCCTCGGTCGAGGAGAGGTCGGCGCGGAAGGCTGCCGCCTGGGGGCCGATGGCAGCGGCGGTCTCGGTCGCGGCCCGGCGGTTGCCGTGAACGGCGACGGTGGCTCCAGCCTGTGCGAGTGCGGTTGCGATGGCGGCTCCAAGGCCGCTGGCGGCACCGGTGACAAGGGCGACTTTGTTGTCGAGACGGAATAGATCGAGGATGGTTTGCATGGTGTTGTCACTCTAATGGCGGTTCGGGGAGTGGAGCAAATCACAAGGGAAAAGGTGAACGCTTCGTGCGGTTATTGGCGCTTTATTGACCGTCATTCTTCGGGTTTCGTATGGTGGATGGGACTGTTTTCCACTAGGCCATATGGCATAGGACTGTGGCTAACGCAGGCTATATGCTGAACTCTCGGCAAAATTGACGAATTCCACACGGGCATAACACAGCAGATGCAACAAGGAGATGTGCAATGAGGCTGTATCAGATGGCGGATGCGGTTCGGTACGAGATGATGAATACCGAGGAGTTGCGCGAGACGTTTCTGCTCGAGGAGCTCTTTCAGCCGGGCGAGATCGAGTTCGCCTATGTGGACCTGGACCGTACGGTGATCGGCTCGGCGGTGCCGACCACCGACGGCGTTGAAGCTTGAGACAGAGCCTGAGCTGCGCGCGGAGTATTTTCTGGAGCGCCGCGAGCTTGGCGTGCTGAATGTCGGCGGCGCGGGTTCGGTGACCGTCGATGGCAAGACCTTCGAGATGGACAAGCTCGATTCCTGTACGTCGGGCGCGGATCAAAGGACGTCAGCTTTGCGAGCAAGGATGCGAAGACGCCAGCGGAGTTTTACCTGCTGAGCTATCCGGCGCACGCCGAATATCCGACGACGATGGTGAAGTTCGCCGAGCTGAAGCCGGTGGAGCTGGGCACGTCTCGAGACCTGCAACAAGCGCACGATCTACAAGGCGATCTATAAGGACGGAATCAAGAGCTGCCAGTTGGTGATGGGCTTCACGATGCTGGAGCCGGGAAGCAACTGGAACACGATGCCCCCGCACACCCATATGCGGCGCAGCGAGGTCTATTTCTACTTCGACGTCGATCCGGCGCATCGCGTGCTGCACCTGATGGGGCCGCCGGATGCGACCAGCCATCTGGTGATGGCGGACAAGGAAGTTGTGGTTTCGCCGGGCTGGTCGATCCATGCCGGCGTTGGCACGAAGAACTACGCCTTCTGCTGGGGCATGGGCGGAGAGAACCAGGTGTATGACGATATGGATCGCAGTAGCGATTACGGAGCTTCGATAGAAAAATGAGTGATTCGACGAGTTTGAAGATTCGCAAGAAGGAAGAGTGCAAGTGGGATCTGGTCAGCCTGGGCGAAGTGATGCTGCGGCTCGATCCGGGCGACGTGCGCGTCGCGACGACGCGGCAGTTCCAGGTCTGGGAGGGCGGCGGCGAGTACAACGTCGCTCGCGGCCTGCGGCGCTGCTTCGGGCTGAAGACCGCGATCGTGACGGCGCTGGCGGACAATCCTGTCGGCCGGCTGGTCGAGGACCTGATGCTGCAGGGCGGCGTGGACCAGTCGCACGTGAAGTGGGCGAAGTACGACGGCGTGGGCCGCACGGTGCGCAACGGGTTGAACTTTACGGAGCGCGGCTTTGGCGTGCGCGCGGCGCTGGGCTGCTCGGACCGCGGCAACACGGCGGTGAGCCAGCTGAAGCCGGGCGAGATCGACTGGGACGAGATCTTCGGCAAGGAAGGCGCGCGCTGGTTTCATACCGGCGGCATCTTCTGCGCGCTGAGCGAGACGACGCCCGAGGTTGCGAAGGAGGCGATGGTGGCGGCGCGCAAGCACGGCACGATGATCAGCTACGACCTGAACTACCGCGACTCGCTGTGGAAGTCGATCGGCGGCAAGGCGAAGGCGACCGAGGTCAACCGCGAGCTGGCGTCAGTACGTCGACGTGATGATCGGCAACGAAGAGGACTTTACGGCGGCGCTGGGATTTGAGATCGAGGGCGTCGGCGAGGACCTTGGCGAGCTGGATTCGGCGAACTTCCGCAAGATGATCGAGAAGGCGGTCGCGGCGTATCCGAACTTCAAGGCGGTGGCGACGACGCTGCGCCATGCGAAGACGGCGAGCGTCAACGACTGGGGCGCGGTCTGCTACTACGAGGGCGAGTTCCACGAGGCGCGGCCGATGCCTGACCTCGAGATCTTCGACCGCGTGGGCGGCGGCGACTCGTTTGCTTCGGGGCTGATCTACGGGTTCCTGAACGAGAAGGGCGCGGACTGGGCGGTGAACTGCGGCTGCGCGCATGGCGCGCTGGCGATGACGACGCCCGGCGATACGACGATGGCGACGTTCGATGAGGTGCAGCGCGTGATGAAGGGCGGCGGCGCTCGGGTTCAGCGGTAAGCAGAGATAGAGACAGGATTAGTGATTAGGAGATGCGAATGATGCGTAAGGCTGAAGTTATTGAAGTCGTTGCAGGAGATTGGGCTGGTTCCGGTGCTGCGCGCGGAGTCGGTGGAGAAGGCGCTGGCGCTGGCCGACGGCGATTGCTGCCGGCGGCGTCACGGTGCTGGAGATCACGATGACGGTTCCGGGCGCGATCCAGGTGATGCGCAAGCTGGCGGAGCAGCGGCCGGACATCCTGATCGGCGCGGGAACGGTGCTCGATCGCGGAGACGGCGCGGATGTGCATTCTCGAGGGCGCGCAGTTTGTGGTCAGCCCGGCGCTGAATGTGAAGACGATCGAGATGTGTCATCGCTACTCGATTGCGGTGCTGCCGGGCGCGCTGACGCCGACCGAGGTCGTGACGGCGTGGGAGGCGGGCGCGGACGTGGTGAAGGTCTTCCCGGCGAGCGCGCTGGGCGGAGCGAAGTATCTGACGTCGCTGAAGGCTCCGCTGCCGCAGGTGGAGATGATTCCGACGGGCGGCGTCTCGCTGGCGACGGCGAAGAGTTCCTGGAGGCTGGAGCGTTTGCGCTCGGCGTTGGTGCGGACCTGGTGGACACCAAGGCGATGGCTGAGGGCAAGCCGGAGATCGTGACGGAGAGCGCGAAGAAGTATCTGGCGATCGTGAAGGAGTTCCAGCAGGGCAAGAAGGCCTCGTAGACCCCTACCCCCCCTGTTTTTACGTAAAGTCCTCCAAAAAATAGACTTAAGTCTGGACTTGCTTGTGCACTTTAAATACCAAAGGCCCGGATACTAATCCGGGCCTTTTTGTTCACTGATTTAAGTATAGCAATTGGACGGTAATTAATCGGCAACTCGGATCTCTTTTGGATTGTTTGAAGTTGGATGAGTTTGGGGCTTGACAAGAATTTCTGTGGAAAAGCGTGGTCGGGCTCGTGCCTTCACCTGCCTCTTCATCGGCATATAGCGGACAGACAAGTTGGCGCCCGCTATATGCAGACCGTCACGACCATCACCAACGAGCAACGAGAAGTGCTGGCTTAGTTGGTGACGTTGATACTGAGGTCCGCGATGTGGCTGACCCCGATACTCGGGTCTGAGAGGACGATGCCGACGGTGTAGGTCTTGGAGGTTGGGATCGAGGTGGAACTATTGCTGCTGCTCGTGCCGCTGGAGCAACCGCTAAGGGAGCTTACTCCGAGCAGGGCGACAAGGGCGATGAGGCACAGATGCAGCTGCATGGAGTAGCGCCAGCGACGCCTGCCCGCTGCGAGGAATAGCAGGAGCGTGGCGTAGATAGGGCCGTAGCTGGTACTGCTGGACTGTGCTGCGGCGACGAAAGATGCCGTCGGAATGGACAGCACCGTCTTTGCGGGAGCTTTGCCGGTGGCATCGATTGTCGTTGTGCCGCAGTTGATGGTCTGGCAGGTGACGGTGACGATACCGCTGTAACCGTTGATCGGCCCAAGGCTGATCATCCACTGCGCGTTATCGCCTTTCTTGACGGTGGCATTGACCGCTACGGTGGTGAAAGAGAAGTCCGGGGCACTGACGACTGGTAGAGAGAAGTCGTTGGAGGAGGGAGCGTTGGCGATGTCGCCGGAGTAGGACACTGTGATGGTCGTGTTGCCTGTTGCGTTAAAGGTGTAATCGAGGTCGGCTGCACCGTTGGTGAGAGTGACGGTGCCAAGGGGTGTCGCGCCAGAGGTTAAGGTGACCTGGCCGGTGGGGTTAGAGCCGACGACGGAGGTGTGCAGCGTTACCTTGCGGCCCTGGTAGATGTTCCCGTTTATGGAGAGCACGGAGAAATTGATGGCGGTGTACTGTCGGGTAACGTTGACGGTAAATGGAGCAGAGGTGGCGGCAGTGTTGTTTATGTCTCCGGAGTAGGTGGCGATCAGCTTGTATGTGCCGGGCTGGGTAAAGGTCGGGGTAAAGTTGACGGTGATCACCTGTTGCGGCATCATTCCCTGCTGTATGGTGGCTGCACCGAGAACGGTGCCGTCGTTGGTGGAGAGGGTGATGGTGCCGGTTGGATAGGAGCCGTTGACGGTGGCGGTGAAGTAGGCGGGAACAGTGGTCTTGAGATCCGTCAGCTGCGTGGAGAGGGTGACGGTTGCGGAGGCGGTTGTTCCCAGGGCGTTAAAGAGCGGGATGGCGGCGCCGGAGGCGAAGACGATGTAGTCGGGTGCGGTGCCGTTACGTGCGGACTTGTCCAGGCGGGCGAAGGAGGCGGTGAACGGCTTCTCGGTACCGGTGGTGTAGATATTGCTGTCGGTGGTGAAGTTGCCCTTGCCGTCTCCGTAGGCCACGGTGGTATAGGCCATGCCGTTATAGGACTGGATGACGAGGTCGAGGTTGCCGTCGCCGTCGAGATCAGCCGCGTTGGCGGTGATGTAGGAGCCACCTCTGGGCATGCTGACGCCGGCCATGGGGGTGGAGACGAAACTGCCATCGCCGCGTCCGGCGTAGATGGCGTTATCGATCAGGATGTCGGCTTTGCCGTCGCCGTTGAGGTCGGTCAGGAGGAGTGGTGTGCCGACGATGGGCAGGGCGATGGAGGTGAAGCTGTTGCTTCCCTGATTGAGGTAGGCATTGTGCCCCCAGACTAGGTCGAGCTTGCCATCGCCGTTGAGGTCGGCGGCGAAGGGGCGGGAGATGATGCCGGAATGCTGGATGTCGATGTTAAGGACAGCAGAATAGTAGGCGGTGGAGTCCTGAGGGAAGGTCCCGTCGCCTTTGCCGGGGATGAAGCCCAGACCGCTCGCCAATAGTTGGTTCGGATCGTTGTAGGACAGTGCGATATCGAGTTTGCCGTCTCCGTTGAAATCACCGGTCACGACTCCCTGAGGGTTGATGTAATCCTGAGAGGTGCTGGTGCCGATGTAACCCTGGAAGCCGAGGCTGGTGAAGGTCCCGTCGCCGTTTCCTTTGAAGCTGGTAAGAGAGGCACCGAAGGCGGTCCCATTGGGGACGTAGATGGTTGTAGATCCTGCAGATGCGACGAGAGCAACGTCGAGGATACCGTCGCCGTTGAAGTCGCCGCTGACGGGAAGGCTTCCGTAGGGTTCGGTGATGCTGGAGGAGAGAGGGCTGAAGGTCCCGTCTCCGTTCCCCCTCCGGCTGGCGAGGAATCCAACGCTCTGCCCGCCAATGAGGTCGGAGAGGCCGTCGGCGTTGAGGTCGGCGACGACGGGACTATCGGAAAAGTAGGTAGCAGCGATGCCGTCGAAGGCTCCAGTGCCATCGTTGTGCAGGACGAAGTATCCGGCAGGCGTGTTGTAGAGAATGTCGACGCCCTTAGCGCCAGTGCGAGCGGTGTAGAAGCTGCCAGGCGTGACGTAAGACTTGCCGACAGTGAAGTTGCCGGTGCCGTCACCGATGAGTGGCGTGGAGAGTGCGCCTGTGAGCAGGATATCCAGTTTGCCGTCGCCGTTGAGGTCGAGGGAGTGGATCGATACGACACCGGTGTGGACGGGAGTAATGACCGTGGTCTTTCCTGAATTTGGAAAGGTGATGCTTATGACGGTTCCGCTGGCGGAGTTGCTCACGTAATAGTTAACGATGTCGATCTCACCGTCGTTGTCGAAGTCGGCTGCCGCGAGGGTGCCAACGCTATTGGCAAGATTTGTTGAGAAAAAGTTGAATGTCCCGTCACCGTTGCCGTAAAGAACACGGACAACGTAGTTGGCGATGCTGTGATCGGCAGCACCGGTTAAGATATCGAGCTTACCGTCATTGTTTACATCGGCAAGAAGGAACTGGTTTGTGGCGGTGACATTGGGGTTGCCGGGATAGATTGTGAAGTAGCCCGAATACGCTGTGGGTGCTGCAAACGAGATGCTCGTACCTAAGGTTCTGTTGATCGCGACTTGTATCTGCGTGTCCGGTGAGACGGTAACTCCGTTAGATGAGTCAGAGGAGTAGATAAGCTCGGGGAGGCCGTCGTTATTAAGATCGGTGGCCTGGTAGTGGCGGCCGCTGCTGGTGAGCGTGGTGGCAGAAATGAAGGTTCCGTCACCGTTGCCGGTGAGGATAGCGGTAGTGTTTTCGCTGCATGCCACGATAGCGTCGAGCTTCGAATCCTTATTGAGGTCGGCAAGCAGGAGCGAGGTAACGGTGCAGGAGGCGACAGCGGTGGGGTTGCCAAGGGTGACAGTTGAACCCGAACGCAGCGCCGGGGTGAATGTCGTGGTACCGCCGCTGGTGGAGGCGTAGAGGGTGTCCGGGGTTCCGTCGCCGTTCATGTCGCCCTCAGTCAAGGCCACGGGCGAAGCAACGGGGTAAGGCTCATATTGAAGCACGGGGAATATCGGCTTCTGAGGTGCAGCGAGAGCGAAGGGTGAGGCTTCAAGAAGCGTGGCGGCGAGAAGGATGGCAGCAAATCGTGCCGTGGTGCTCGGGGGCGGCGGAGGGTCATGCAGGGTCCCGGATAAGTCGTTCAAATGTGATGCAGACTCCATTTTGCTTGATGGCAAACGATCGTGCCAATACTTCCGACGGTGAACCGGAGTTCATTCTTGGCAAAGCGGGTTGATTTCATTAGAGTGACGGGGACTGGAAACTTCCGGTATTGAGGCCTGGGCTGAAGCGTAAAGAGACGACAGTCGGATGTGGTGGAGGAGGCGCCGTGAAGACAGCGGCACCGGCGACGGGGCCGGGGAGCGAGAAGTATCAGCGGATTCTGGATGCGGCGGTGGAGGTGATCGCGGAGCGGGGGTATTTCAACTCGCCGGTGAGTGCGATTGCGAAGCGGGCCGGGGTGGCGGACGGGACGATCTATCTTTACTTCAAGAGCAAGGACGATGTGCTGCGGACGGCAATCGATACGACGTTCGCGAAGTTTTACCAGCAGGTGGAGGAGAGGTTCGCAACGCTGAAGGGGCCGCGGGAGCAGCTGGAGTACATCGCCGAGCTTCATCTTGAGAGCGCATCAGGTGAATCGGAGCATGGCGATCCTGATGCAGACGGAGATGCGGCAGAGCGCGAAGTTTATTGCGGAGTTCTCGCATCATCATCTGGTGAAGTACATCCAGGTGGTGAGGGAGGTGGTGCGGCGAGGGCAGCAGGAGGGGATCTTCCGGCAGGATATCTCGGATGGGGTGGTGGCGCACTGCATGTTTGGGGCGATCGATGAGCTGTTGAGTTCGGCCGTATTTACCGGACGTGTTTATGATGCGAAGCGACGGCGCGGCAGGTGATGGATGTTCTGCTGAACGGGATTGCGGCGGCGGGGTGAGAGCGGTTGTTTCTCTCAGCTGTTTTGGTGCTTCGAGCATAATGCGGGGTTCTCGATTCCGCTTTGCGCTCCGCTCGGGATGATACTTCTTCAGATGTGTAAGGCAACTGACAAAGGAACAAAGAATGTTTGATCTGCGGACTGTGAATGATGTTCTGGTGCGGGCTACGGGGCGTGGCGATCGTGCGGTGATGATGGCGCAGGATAGTGCGTCGAGCTGGTCTCCAATCACCTCGGTGGAGCTGTATGGCCGGGTTCGGGCGCTGGCGGATGTATTGCGTGGGTGGGGGCTGGGCAAAGGGGATCGGGTGGCGATTCTTTCGGAGAACCGGTGGGAGTGGCCGGTGACGGATTTTGCGGTGCTGGCGATTGGAGGGGTGGATGTGCCGCTTTATCCGACGCTGACGCCGGAGCAGATTGGGTACATGCTGCGGGATTCGGGTGCGAAGGTGGTGGTGGTTTCGTCGCGGCGAGCAGTACGAGAAGGTGAAGGCTGCGGGAGAGCTGCCCGGAGCTGGAGCACGTGGTGGTGATGGACTGCGGGCGATTTCGAAGGGGCGGAGAGCTTTGCAGCGCTGATGAAGGACGCGAAGGCAAAGCGGCAGCGGGACGCGGAGTTTGATGTGATGGTGAAGAGCTCGGCACGACCGGAGGATCTGGCGACGATTATTTACACGTCGGGGACGACGGGGGAGCCGAAGGGCGTGATGCTGACGCATGGCAACCTGGCGAGCAATCTGAACTATTCGACGGGGCCGTTGGGCTTGGGTGACACGGATGTGTGCATCTCGTTTCTGCCGCTCTCGCATGTGACGGCGCGGCATCTGGATTACGCGTTGATGTGTCATGGGTCGAAGCTGGCGTACTGCGCGAAGTTCGATCAGCTTGCCGGCGGCGATGAAGGTGGTGAAGCCGACGATCTTTGTGGCGGTGCCGCGGGTGTACGAGAAGATCCGGCAGGCGGTGGAGGGCAAGTCGGCTGCGTCGCCGGTGAAGTCGAAGATTTTGAGTTGGGCGCTGGGCGTGGGCAAGGCGCACAGGGCGGAGACGCTGGCGGGCAAGGAGCCGGGGGGGCTGAGCTGGAAGCTGGCGAAGAAGCTGGTGTTCGGAAAGATCGGCGAGGCGTTTGGCGGGAAGGTGAAGGATCTTTATCTCGGGCGGAGCGCCGCTGGGGATGGATACGGCTGGATGGTTTGCGGATGCGGGGATTCGGATTCTTGAGGGGTACGGGTTGACGGAGACCTCGCCGGTGATTGCGCTGAATTATCCCGGAGCGCACCGAATTGGAACAGTGGGCAAGCCGCTGGAGAACGTCGAGTGCAGGATTGCGGCGGACGGCGAATTGGAGGTGAAGGGGCCTTCGATCTTCGTCGGGTATTGGAAGAAGGAGAAGGAGACGCAGGAGGCATTTACCGAGGATGGCTTGTTCAAGACGGGCGACATTGGGAATATCGATGCGGATGGATTCCTTGTCGATCACAGACAGGAAGAAGGAGCTGCTGAAGACGAGCGGAGGGAAGCTGATTGCTCCGCAGCCGATTGAGAACAAGCTGAAGTCGAACTCGCTGGTGGGACATGCGGCGATGGTGGGGGACAAACACAAGTTTGCGAGCGTGTTGATCTCGCCAAACTTTAGCCGCGTTGAAGGGTTGGGCGGAGGGTCAGGGAGTTTCGACGGCAGACCCCGCTTCGCTGGTGAAGGATCCGAAGGTGGTGAAGGCCTACCAGGAGATTGTGGACCGGGTGAACCAGGAATTGGCGCACTTTGAGAGCATCAAGCGGGTGTGCGTGGTTGCGGAGGAGTGGAGCGTGGAGGACGGCACGCTGACTCCGAGCATGAAGCTGAAGCGGCGCGTGGTGGGTGAGAGGTATTCGCGCGAGATCGAAGGCTTCTATGCGGATGAGGCGACAGCGAAGGGCTAGCGTCGTGCGAGGTTGTCGTCGCGGTCTAGTGTGGTGGTGGGCTGGGCTTCTGCGGGTAGATGAGCGAGATGACGAAGCGAAGCGTGCTTGAGGCAGCCGTGTCTGGGCGTTTGGCGTTGTAGTAGTACTGGAAGCCGAGCGACATGGGCTGCCGTTCGAAGACGAGAGTGCGGGTGATGCCTCCACCGACGGGAATGGTCCACTTCTGGCCATCGGCCGCGGTCCAGTCTGCTGTGATGCTGGGGGCGGTTGCGAGCGCCCATCCTTTGCCAAAGTTGTAGTTGATGAAGTACTGCCAGAGGAAGCTATTGACCTTGGGCTTGCCGTTGGCGTCGTGCATGGGCGAGAGCTGGGTGAAGAGCGAGCCGAGGACGAATGGTCCGGGCATCGCGAGAAAGACGGCAGAGCCTCCGCCAGCCCAGGTTCCGGTTTTGGCGGGCGATGCGGTGGCGGTGGGGAAGGAGAAGGCGGGGCCCACTCCCCAGATGACTTTGCCGGGATGGGCCGGGGTGAGGAAGGTCTGCTCCTGGATGTCGCCGACACCACTGGAGCTGGTGGTGGGGCCCGTGGGGATACTGACGATGGGCACGATGGTGCGGGCGATGTAGGTCCACTTTGGCGTGATGTGTATGGGAATGACGGGTTGGAAGTTGAGGTTGAAGAAGGTTTGATCTTTGAAAGCGCCGCCTGTGTTGAAGTTGAACTGGAAGGGAACGGAGACGATGTCGCCTACGGGGTTTTGTGTGGTTTTGGCAAGGGCGGTGACGTTGTGCTCGGCGTCGGGAGGCTGGGCTGCTCCGGGCTGCTGCGGGGGAGAGGGAGCGTTCTGGCAGGGTGCGAGGGTGGCTGAAAACAAGAGCAAGAGCAGAGTAATACGCATTGCTTCCTCCGATGCGCGGGATGCGAGGGCCCCGTTCTTGTGTCTCTTTCAGTTTAGAGATGGAGGCGCGGGCAGTGAGAGTGAAGGGTTAGCAATCTCGATACGTGGCGGGATGGGTCGCGGCCGCCGAGTGGAGCATCGTATGGGTGTGGTGCGTAGTTTCTCGTTTCGTTTTACTATCTGCCGGTGGTGATTTGCGGGGGTGAGTGATGGGTTCAGCTGAGGTCTCCGAGGAAGAGCGCACGAAAACATTACTTCGGCGGGCGGGGTTTGAAGACCGGAGGTTCGTGAATCCCGTTGAGACGTCGGTGGGTGGATGGGAGACGTTGTGGAAGACTTTGCCGCTGTATTTGAGCAACAAAGAGGAGAAGTTTCCACGAACGCCGCCAGGGCCGTTCAAGACCGATGCAAGTGTGTATGAGACGCCTCCGGCGAGTGGACTGCGGGTGACATGGATGGGCCACTCGTCGACACTGGTGGAGCTCGATGGAATGCGGGTGCTGCTGGATCCGGTGTGGGATGAGCGGGCGTCTCCGCTGCGGTGGGCGGGCCCGACGTCGGTTTTTTTCTGCTCCGCTGAAGCTGGAGGAGATGCCGCAGTTGGATGTGGTGGCCGTATCGCACGATCACTACGATCATCTTGGCGAGTCGACGATACGAAGACTGGCGAAGATGCCGAAGATGCGTGATACGGAGTGGGTGACTTCACTGGGAGTGGGCGAGATTCTGGAAGAGTATGGGGTGAAGCGTGCGCGCGTAACGGAGTTGGATTGGACGGAGAGCGCAGGCGATGAGTCGCTGAAGATAACGGCGTTGCCGTCGCGGCATTTTTCAGGGCGAAGCATGTTCAACCGGTTTGGGACGCTGTGGTCGTCGTTTGCGCTGAAGGGGCCGGAACACAATGTGTACTATGGCGCGGATTCGGGATGGTGGCCGGGGTTTGCGGAGATCGGCGCGGAGTTATGGGCCGTTCGATCTGACGATGCTCGAGATCGGGGCTTACAACGACTTGTGGAAGGACATTCATCTGGGGCCGGAGGGCGCGGCGCGGGCATTTGAAGACATGGGCGGCAAGGGGCTATTGATGCCGATTCACTGGGGGTTGTTCGATCTGGCGTTGCATGGATGGAGGCAGCCGATTGAGGAGATGTTGAAGGTTGCCGAAGAGAAGGGCATTGCTCTGTGGTTCCCGACGCCGGGGATGCCGACCGAGATGGTGAAGGGTGAGGAGCACAGGGCAGAGTGGTGGAGATGAGCGCGGGGTGGGATATGATTTTTCCGGTTGTTAAAAGGAGAATCGATGCGCATTGGAATGTTGACGGGCGGCGGAGATTGCCCGGGGTTGAATGCTGTGATTCGGGCTGCTGTGCGGAAGGGAATTCAGCACTATGGAGATGAGTTTGTAGGGTTCATGGAGGGCTGGCGCGGCGTTATGGACGATGTGACGATGCCTCTGGACATGGAGACGACGTCGGGGATTCTGCACAGGGGCGGGACGATTCTGCGGTCTTCGCGCACGAATGTGAAGAAGATTCCGGGTGGATTTGAGAAGTGCCTTGAGGTGATTGAGAAGAACAAGCTGGATGCGTTGATTGCGCTGGGTGGTGACGATACGCAGTCGATCTCGCTGGCGCTGAGCGAGCGAGGGGTGAAGTGCGTTGGCGTGCCGAAGACGATTGACAACGACTTGAATGGAACGGATGTGTGCTTCGGATTTGATACTGCGGTGAGGATTGCAACGGAGGCGGTGGACCGTCTGCATTCGACTGCAGAGGCGCACAATCGCGTGATGGTGGTTGAGGTGATGGGACGCGATGCCGGTTGGATTGCGATTACCTCGGGCATTGCAGGTGGAGCGGACGCGATTCTGGTGCCAGAGATGCCGATCGACATCGATGAGGTATGCCGCTTGCTCAAGTATCGGCATGACCATGGCAAGAAGTTCTCGATTGTTGTGGCGGCCGAGGGGGCGAAGTTTCCAGAGATAGGGCAGGCGACGCATGGGACGAAGGTGGACGCCTTCGGTCACGTGCGACTGAGCGGTATTGGACAGGCGCTGGCGGAGGAGATCGAGAAACGGACAGGTTACGAGACGCGCAGCGTGAATCTGGGGCATACGCAGCGTGGAGGCACACCTACGGCCTATGACCGCATGCTGGCTTCGCGATACGGAGTGGCAGCGATCGATCTGGTGCACGAGGGCCAGTTTGGGCGGCTGGTGGTCCTGAAAGGAACGCAGATCACGAGACATTCCGATTGGCGGACGCGATCGCAAAGAACCGGACGGTGGGTGAGGACCTGTTGGAGGTGGTGACGAGCCTGCAGCCGCCGAAAACCGCTGTTTAGTGATTGGTTATCAGTTGGTTAGTGGTAAATAGCTCGAAAATTTGATTGAACGGGCGAGAAAAAGGGACTACAAAGAGTGTTGCCGGGTTTACCCGGGCTCTTCCCGATTTTTCGCCCGTTTGTTTTGGGAATTGGAGTGCTCTAGACCGATGGCACAGGCACAGACAGCACCGCGCGAGGTGATGGATATCCGGCAGGCGTCGGAGTATCTCGGCATCAGCGGGGATACTTTGTACCGGTACGCGTCGGAAGGATTCATTCCGGCGTTCAAGCTGGGAAACCGGTGGCGGTTCAAGAAGTCGCTTCTGGATGCGTGGATGGATGAGAAGAGCGGAGTGAAGATTGCAGTCTCCTGTGTTGGTGTCGCCGAAGCAGAAGAAGCCGGTGGGGCGAGCGCGGTAGAAGCGATGAAGCGCTGATCGACACGGCGTTCTCCTGTACAAAAATGGTTTGCTGGTAGCCCGCTCGATGGGCGGTTGCTGGTGTGCATGATGGAGCCGGATTCGCTGAACACGGTAGTGGCCGACAAGGCCTAAAGAAATAGATGGTGCGCGATGACGGCGCAGTGAATCGAATCGGGCTATGAAGCACAGTTATGGAGTAAGACGGTTGTGCGGTGTTCGTGGGCGCAGAACGATCCGCAGATGCGTACGTATCACGACGAGGAGTGGGGTGTTGCGGAGCATGACAGTCGCGCGCTGTGGGAGAAGTTGATGCTGGATGGGTTTCAGGCGGGGCTGTCGTGGCAGACGATTTTGCGCAAGCGCGAGGCGTTTCGCAAGGCGTTCTATGGATTCGATCCGGAGAAGGTGGCGCGGATGAAGGAGGCCGATGTGAAGCGGCTTCTGGAGAATCCGGGGATTGTGCGTTCGCGGGCGAAGATCGAGGCGACGATTGGCGGGGCGAAGGCCTATCTCAAGATGCGGGACGAGGGTGAGGACTTTGCGAAGTGGGTTTGGGGCATGGCGGGAGGAAAGCCAATCCGCAACATAACGGGGAAGGTTCCGGCGAAGACGCCGCTTTCAGAGGAGATGTCGAAGGCGCTGAAGAAGCGCGGGTTCAAGTTTGTGGGACCGGTGATTGTGTATGCGTGGCTGCAAGCGACGGGCGTGGTGGATGATCATGCGCCGACGTGCTTTCGTTACAAGAAGCGTTAGGCGGGTTGCAGGGTGTGTATCGTGATCTCGGGCGCGCAGTTGAGGCGGAAGGGAAGGCCGACAGTGCCGATGCCGCGGTTGACGTAGAGCTGCATGTTGCCGAAGCGGAAGTGGCCCTCGACGTACTTCTGACCCATTGGCGGAAGGATGAGCGGGCCGAAGAAGGGCAGGCGGACCTGGCCGCCGTGGGAGTGGCCGGAGAGCATGAGGTCGACGAGCGGGCCGCGAGGATGCTGGACGACGGTGTCGGCGTAGTCGGGTTCGTGAGCCATGAGGATGACGGGGCCGTCGGGTTTGGCGGGGATGGTGAGGTCGAGGTCGGGGTGGCTGGTTCCGGCGTCGTCGGCGCCGCAGAGCCAGATGCGTGAGCCGCCGCGCTCGATGGGAAGGTGCTGGTTGACGAGGATGGGGATGCCTTTGCGACCGGAGAGCGCCGATGACGAGAGGGGCGCTGACGGCGACGTCGTGGTTGCCGAGGATGGTGTAAGCGCTGGGCGCTTTGAGAGTGGCGAGGATCTCGGCACAGCGGTAGGCGGCGTGGCGGCTGGCGATGAAGGTGAGCGAGCCGCGGGTGATGAAGTCGCCGGTGACGAGGACGAGGTCGGGCGTGAGCGCGTTGATGCGGTGGACGATGTGCTCGAGGAAGAAGGGCTCGGTGAACTCGTCGAGATGGATGTCGGAGAGCTGGACGATGCGGAAGCCGTGGAATGGCTGGGGGAGATTGGCGATACGGATGGTGGTGTTGACTACGTCGAGTTCGTGGCGCGCGATCTCGCCGGAGTAGAGAGCGAGGCCTGCTGCGGTGACGCCGGAGCCGAGAAGAAATTTGCGGCGGGTGAGGCCCGAGGAGGAAGAGCCGCGCTGCGAAACGGACATAGCTCAATGATACCGGGTTGGGAAGATACGGCTATGCGCCACGCCAGATGTAAAGCTTGAGTAGAATCAAAGGGATGAACTTTGGAGCGCGGAAGAAGAGAGCGGCAGGAGCGGCGAAGGCAGCAGGGGTGGACGGCCTGCTGGTGACGCATCTGCCGGATGTTCGCTATCTGTGCGGATTTACAGGATCGAACGCGGCGCTGGTGATCTGTCGGCAATCGTGCGGTGCTGTTTACCGATGGGCGGTACACGGCGCAGGCAAAGGCAGAGGCCGCAGGGACCCGGGTGGTGATTGCGACGAAGCCTGCGGTGACGGCGGCTTGCGAGTGGATGGTCGAGGCGGGCGTGAAGCGGTGTGGTTTCGATGCGGTCGCATACGACGGTGGCCGCGCTGGAGCGATGCGGAAGGCGGTGCCGGCGAAGGTGCGACGAGGAATGTTTGTGGCTACGGAGCCGCTGGTCGCGCGGCTGCGCGAGGTGAAGGACGCGGATGAGATTGCGAAGATGCGCGCGGCGGCACGCTTGGCTGCGGTTGTTTGACGAGATGCTGAGATATCTTCGCCGGGCTTGACGGAGATCGAGGTCGCGGCGACGCTGGAGCATGCGGCGCGACTGGCAGGGGCGGAGGCGATGTGGTTTGAGACGATTGTGGCACGGGGAGCGCAGCGCGCTGCCGCATGGACGAGCCAGAGCGCGAAGCTGCCGAAGCGGGGCTTTGTGACGCTGGATTTCGGCGTTGTGCTGGATGGGTATATGAGCGACATGACTCGCACCGTGCACATGGGCAAGGCGCAGCCCGAGGAGCGGGAAGTGTATGATGCGGTTCTGGAAGCGCAGGAGGCGGCGGTTGCTGCTGTGGCTCCCGGAGTGACTGCGGCGAGGTGGATGAGGCGGCACGAAGCGTGCTGCGAAGGGCTGGGCTGGATGGGTACTTCACCCACTCGACGGGTCACGGAGTTGGGCTGGAGATTCATGAAGGACCCCGGCTTGCGGCGAAGCAGACGCAGGTGCTCGAAGCAGGGAATGGTGATCACGATTGAACCCGGGGTTTATATGCCGGGCAAGTTCGGATTGCGGATTGAAGATATGGTTCTGGTGACGGCGACGGGTGGAGAGATTCTGACGCCGAGTGTGAAGGCCTGGATCGAGCTGTAACAACAAGAGAAGTGCCGCAACAGGCACAGGAGAGACGATGGACGGAACAAAGATGCAAGAGCTTCGCGAACTGGTCGAATTTCTGAAGGCGAACGGGATCGCCGAGTTCGACATGGAACAGGCCGACCTGAAGGTCAGGATCAAGTTTGCGGCGCACCTGCGGCCGCACCGAGCCTGGACCTGGCGCAGTTGAGCAGGCTTGATGGCGTCGGCTCCTGCTGGGTCGGGAGCGGTTGCGGCGCCGGCAGCTCCAGCGGCGTCTGGTGCTGCGGCTGCTGCTTCTGCTGCTGCGGAAGAAAAGCTGCACGAGGTGAAGTCGCCGATCGTGGGGACGTTCTACGAGTCGCCTTCGCCGGGCGCGCCGCCGTTCGTGAAGGTGGGCGACCAGGTTGAGGTGGGGCAGGTGCTGTGCATCGTCGAGGCGATGAAGCTGATGAATGAGATCGAGTCCGATGTTGCCGGCGAGGTGGTGAAGCGGATCGCCACGAGCGGGCAGCCGGTGGAGTATGGGCAGCCGCTGTTTGCGATCAGGCCGCGATAACGCGATTTCGGAATCAAGGGGAACGGTTCGTTAGCACAGGTTCGACGGAAGGCATCTGGATTTATGTTTCGTAAGGTACTGATTGCAAATCGTGGGGAGATTGCGCTGCGCGTGATCAGCGCGTGCAAGGAGATGGGCATTCGCACGGTTGCGGTGTACAGCGAGGCGGACAGGAACTCGCTGCATGTGAAGTTTGCCGATGAGGCGATCTGCATTGGGCCGCCGCGGTCGGCGGAGAGCTATCTGAATGTTCCGGCGGTGATCTCGGCGGCGGAGATTGCGGATGTGGACGCGATTCATCCGGGCTATGGGCTGCTGAGCGAGAATGCGAACTTCGCCGAGGTGTGCCGGGCGTCGAACATCAAGTTCATCGGGCCTCCGCCGGAGGTGACGCGGATGATGGGCGAGAAGTCCACGGCGCGGCAGACGATGAAGAAGGCGAAGGTGCCGATTCTGCCGGGCTCGGATGGCGTGATCGCGAGCGAAGGCGAGGCGCTGGAGTGGGCGAAGAGCGTTGGCTATCCCGTGATTCTGAAGGCGGTGGCCGGCGGTGGCGGACGCGGCATGCGCATCTGCCGTAACTCCGGAGGAGCTGCCGGGGCTGTACCAGCAGGCCTCGACCGAGGCTGCGAATGCGTTCGGCAACGGCGATCTGTACATGGAGAAGTTCATCGAGCGGCCGCGGCATATCGAGTTCCAGGTGCTGGCCGATGAGCATGGCAACGTGATGAGCCTGGGCGAGCGCGAGTGCTCGATTCAGCGGCGCCATCAGAAGCTGATCGAAGAGGCGCCGAGCCTGCAGGTGACGCCGAAGCTGCGCGAGGAGCTGGGCAAGACGATCAAGCAAGTCGCTCGAGAATATCGGCTACTGGAACGCCGGGACGATCGAGTTCCTGATGGATGAGGACGGCAAGATCTACTTCATCGAGATGAACACGCGCATCCAGGTGGAGCACTGCGTGACCGAGATGGTGACGGGCATCGATCTGGTGAAGGCGCAGCTGCGGATTGCTGCGGGCGAGAAGCTGAGCTCGATCGTGACCGAGGCCGGTTGAGATTCGCGGGCATGCGATCGAGTGCCGCATCAATGCGGAGCATCCGGAGAAGTTCACGCCGAGCGCGGGCAAGATCACGGCGTTCAACCTGCCGGGCGGCAATGGCGTTCGCGTGGATACGGCGCAGTATGCCGAGGGCGTTGTGCCGCCGTACTACGACTCGATGATTGCGAAGCTGATCTGCCATGGCAAGGACCGCGAAGAGGCGATGAACAAGATGCAGCGCGCGCTGAGCCAGTTCGTGGTGCAGGGAATCCATACGACGATTCCGCTGCATCAGAAGATCTTTGCGGATGAGGAGTTTCGCGCGGGCAAGTTCGACACGAAGTTCATGGAGCGGTTCCTGGAGCGGCAGAAGGACGCCTAACGTCTACGACAACGAAGGGAACGGACAAGTCTGTTCGCCAAGTCAAGGGGGCGACATGGGAAAAACTGCTCGCGTTCGGCTGCAATCGCGTGCGCTGAAGCTGCCTCGTCTGTACGCCATCGTGGATGCAGAGATGCTGGCCAAGCGAGGACTTGAGCTGAGTGGGTTTGTCACCATGCTGGGAGAGGCTGGCGTGACGCTGCTGCAGTACAGAGACAAGCGAGGGACGGCAGAGGAGATTCTTCGCAACGCAAAGATCATCGAGGAAGCGTTTCGAGGTTCGCCTCATATACTGGTGATGAACGACTCGCCCGTACTGGCGATGCTCTCTGACTGGAATGCGGTGCATGTGGGGCAGGAAGACGCAGCGATCAAGGAGGCGAGGAAGATACTTCAACCCGGCGGAATTGTGGGCTGTTCCACGCATACTGAAAAACAGGTGAAGGCTGCAGATGAGGCAGGCGCAGATTACATTGCGATCGGGCCGGTCTTCGCAACATCGACGAAAGCGAATCCAGAGCCAGTGGTTGGTTTGGAGGGAGTACGGCGGGCACGGATGTTGACGAAGCGGCCGCTGGTTGCCATAGGTGGAATAACACCGGAGAACGCGCGGGATGTTATCGCCGCTGGAGCGGATTCGGTTGCTGTGATTGGCGCACTGCTGAATTCGGATGCAGATGCAGAAAAGGTTGTCCGTAAGTTCATGAAGAACATGCATGGAGTAACGCACACAAATGGGTGATTGATGGATACTGCAACGTCCGTAACATTAGCTGGACGGTCGATTTGCTATGCTTCGACTGAAAGAGATCAAGCCCGGAAGACCCCGATGCGGAGACGATAGTGGAAAGACTGGAAGTGCCGGTTCCGGGAAGTGTCACGGTAATCATTCCTGTCTACAACGGCGAGAGATTTATCCGGCGCGCGGTCGACAGCGTTTTGAAACAGACATATCCGGTCGCGCAGATCATCGTTGTTGACGATGGTTCGAAGGACCCGACGCGCGAGATCGTGGAGAGAGAATACGGCGATCGGGTGACGCTTATGCGCCAGCAGAATGGCGGCCCGGCAAAGGCAAGAAATGCAGGGTTGCGAATGGCCACCGGCGAGTTCATCGCGTTTCTTGACGCAGATGACTGGTGGGAGCCGGCGAAGATTGGGAGCAGGTCCGAGTGTTGCAGGAGCATCCTGAGGCCGTAGGGAACTACACCGGTCTGCGTGTGATGACGGATGAGGGGGTTCACCTGGCCGACCTGAAGCCTGTGGATCATACGACGCTATGGCCTACTCTGCGCTGGTGCAATCCGGGAGTGCCGCCATCGTCGGTGCTGTTACGTCGCAGTGCTCTGGACCAGCTAGGAGCGGCGTTTGATGAGCGGCAGATGGGCAGCGAGGACTGGAATCTTTGGTTCCGGCTGATCGCGAAGGGATCGTTTTGCGTGTGTCCGGAGCCATTGACGGATTATCGGTCAAGCTCTGGCGGGTTGAGCGGGGATGCTCATCACATGTACAACGACTTTATGAAGATGCTGGATGACGTGCTGCTTGCCGATATGACCGGATTGAAACGGGCGTTGTGGCGACGGCGAATCATCAGCTACCAGGCATTTAAGGCATGTCTGACGGCTCGGGCTGCGGGCGACAAGGCGACGGAGCGCGAGTATATGAAGAAGTCGGTAATGGAGTGGCCATCGCCGTTCTGGGCGCCGGAGCGCTTTCGTTTCTTTGCTGTCACGCTGATGCGGACTTAGCAGCGAACTTGGTAAGAGACTTTCACGCTCATTTACGGTAGAAAAGATTGCAACGTGAAAGTTTCTGAAAAGCAATCGGTTGAGTCTTCCGCTGCGCCGCAGTTTGTGCAGGGGATGGGGCTGTTTTCAGCGACGGCGATTGTGATGGGCTCGATGATCGGGTCGGGCATCTTCATCGTCTCGGCGGAGATGTCGCGGGTCATGGGTTCGCCGGCGCTGCTGATTGGGGCGTGGCTGGTGACGGCGGCCATGACGATCATCGGCGCGCTGAGCTATGGCGAACTGGCTGCGATGATGCCGAAGGCGGGCGGGCAGTATGTCTATCTGCGCGAGGCGCTGGGGCCGCTTTGGGGATTTCTTTATGGGTGGACGCTGTTTCTCGTCATCCAGACAGGGACGATCGCCGCGGTGGGCGTGGCCTTCGGCAAGTTTCTCGGGGTGTTCTTTCCGAGCGTGAGCCAGACGAACTGGATCTGGCACATCGGGCATGTTCCGCCGTGGCATGTGGGCCGATGGTGCTGGGCAACATGGATATTGGGTTGAACACGGCCAACCTGGCGGCGATTGTGATCATCACGCTGCTGACGATTCTGAATACGCTGGGCGTGAAGATGGGCGCGGCGGTGCAGAATCTGTTTACCTCGGCGAAGGTGCTTGCCTTGGCGGCCGTGGTGCTGGTGGGCGTGGTCATGCGGGATTCGGCGGCGATTGCGGCGAACTTTGGTGAGGGCTGGCATAATTTCTGGGCGGGCGCGGGGTGGGGGACGCTGCATGCCATCGCAGCCGGGAGGCACCGAGATATGTTGGGCTGCTTGACGATGGTGGCGGTGGTGCAGGTGGGGTCGCTGTTCAGCGCGGACGCGTGGAACAACGTGACGTTTACGGCGGGCGAGATTCGAAATCCGAAGCGGAATCTGCCGTTGTCGCTGGCGATCGGGACGGGCGTTGTGCTGCTGCTGTATGTCCTTTGCAACTTCGTCTATCTGAGCGTGCTGCCGCTGGCGGGCGATCCGCATGCGACGACGATTGCGGGGCGGGGCATCCAGTTTGCACAGGAGGACCGGGTGGCGACGGCGGTGATGGAGCGCGCGTTTGCCGGATCTGGCGCGAAGCTGATGGCTGCGGCGATTCTGATCTCGACCTTCGGTTGCGTGAATGGGATGCTGCTGGCCGGGGCGCGTGTCTACTACGCGATGAGCCGCGATGGGCTGTTCTTCAAGTCGGTGGGCAAGCTGAGCGAACGGTCGAAGACGCCGGTGAACTCGCTTTGGGTGCAGTGGGCGTGGACGTGTCTGCTGTGCCTCTCGGGCAGCTACGGACAACTGCTGGATTATGTGATCTTTGCCGTGCTGATCTTCTACATTCTGACGATTGTTGGGCTGTTTGTGCTGCGGCGGACGCGGCCGGATGCGGTGCGGCCGTACCGGGCGTTTGGGTATCCGGTGCTGCCGGCGCTTTATATCGTGATGGCGGCGTGGATTTGTCTTGTACTATTGCGTTACAAACCTCAATATACTTGGCCGGGGCTGATCATCGTTCTGCTTGGTGTTCCGGTGTATCTGGTATGGAGGCGGCTGGGCACTGCGCTTGATGTAGAGGCCGCCGAGTTTAGAACGACCGGGATGTAAGGAGAACCAGAGAACGATTATGTCGATGCTGTTTGCAAAAAAGTCGATGGATGTACTGATGGCCGAGGCGCAGGCCGAGGGCGAGCATACGCTGGAGCGTGCCTGGGGCCATTTCAGCTGACTGCGCTGGGCGTGGGAGCGGTTATCGGCGCCGGAATCTTTGTGCTCGCCGGGCTTGGGGCACACTATGCGGGCCCGGGCTTGATGCTCTCGTTCGTGCTGAGCGGCCTGGGATGCGCGTTTGCCGGACTCTGCTATGCGGAGTTTGCGGCGATGATTCCGCTGGCAGGATCGGCTTATACCTATGCGTACGCGACGCTGGGCGAACTGATCGCCTGGATCATCGGCTGGGACCTGACGCTGGAGTATGCGATGGGCGCGAGCACGGTGAGCTCGGGCTGGTCGAACAACTTTGTTGAGCTGCTGAATGTCTTCCATTTGAAGTTTCCGCTGTGGCTGGCATACGACCACTGGACAGGCCTGCGGAAGGCGATGGAAGAGGTTGGGCGCGAGGTGATGGCGACGAACTTCCCGTCGCTGGCGCCCGGGATCGCAGGAGTATCATCAGCCAGATGGCCGCACTGATCGCTGCGCCTTCGGCGGAGATGATGGCGCGTGCGCACGCAGGTGCTGGGAGCGCCGATGCTCTTCGGCCACGAGATCGGGATCAATCTTCCGGCGCTGCTGATTGCGCTGGTCATTACGACGGTGCTGGCGATCGGAATCAAGGAGTCGGCGAAGTTCAACTCGACCATCGTGGTGGTGAAGGTTGCGGTTGTGCTGTTCGTGCTCGGACTGGGCGCGAAGTATGTGCATCCCGGCAACTGGGGCGCCGACTGGCACTCGTTTGCTCCGTACGGATGGGGCGGCATTGGCGCAGGTGCGGCTTACATCTTCTTCGCGTATATCGGCTTCGATGCGGTCTCGACGACGGCACAGGAGGCGAAGAATCCGCAGCGCGATCTGCCGATCGGCATGATCGCGTCGCTGCTGGTCTGCACGCTGCTTTATATCGGCGTCGCTGCGGTGCTGACGGGCATGGTGCCGTGGCAGTCAGTGAACATCGAAGCTCCGATTGCGCGCGCATTTCTTGATCGCGGCTTGACCTGGGCGAGCGATGTTATCGTGGTTGGCGCGCTGGCTGGGCTGACGTCGGTGATGCTGGTGATGCTGCTGGGCAGACTCGTGTGCTCTATGCGATGGCGAGCGATGGCCTGCTTCCGAAGAAGTTCTTCGCCGAGGTGCATCCGCGGTTCCGCACGCCGTTCAAGAACACCTTCCTGGTGGGTACACTGGCCGGCGCTGGTCGGGGCGCGTGACTCCGATCGACGACATCGGCAAGATGGTGAATATCGGAACGCTGCTGGCATTTGTGATCGTCTGCATTGCGATCATGGTTCTGCGCAAGACCGATCCGGACAAAGGAGCGGCCGTTCCGCACGCCGTGGGTTCCGTTCGTGCCGGTCATGGGAATCCTGTTCAACGGCTACATGATGGTGAAGCTGGGCTGGCTGAACTGGGCCCGGCTGATTGTCTGGCTGGCGATCGGGCTGATCGTTTACTTCACCTACAGCGTGAAGCACAGCAGGGTTCGTCAGCGGCTGGCGAAGTCGGTAATTGTGAAGGGGTAGGTCCCCCTCCCCCTATTTCGCGCAAATGATGATTACAAATGAGATAGCTTGGTACTTCCAGCGGTTTCAATAGCGTAAACGAAAGAAGCCCTGACATGTGTCAGGGCTTCTTTCGTTGGTCTGGTTAAGGATATCAAACCGACCGTAATTAATCGGCACTTGTAACTTATTGATTTGGCATTGATTGACGCCGGAAGGGGCTTGACAGGATTCTCGGGTGGATGTCTGTGGAAAAACGGGGCGGCAATCTTACGCAGAAGCTTCTAGTGAGCACGTGTTCGGACTGCGGTGTCGCCTGGGTGATGGAAGTTTGGGGGGCAGTTGCCGGGGGGCTTGAAGCCGCGGGTGCCGTTTCCGGCGGAGGCATGACGGCGGGAGCGGGGGGGCCACGCTGGATCTGAACCGGTACATTGACTGCGTTGGCGGAGGTGGGCTCGTCGCGCAGTTTGAGGAAGAAGCCCGTCTTCGGTGGGCGGGGCAGCGAGATGGTGGTGCCGACGAAGCCTTCGGGGACGTCGATGGGGTTGGTGAAGGCGGCGTCGGTGGAGAGCGAGTCGACGAGGTAGAGATCGGAGCCGGTAAGGGTGCAGGGGCGGCGGGGTCAGAGGGGCAGTGGAGGTCCTGCGAGGGTGGGCAGGCGAACTAGGGTGGCGAGGGGGAGCCAGTCGCCGGGGGTGCCGTCGGGGGCGACGGCGCGGAGGCGCAGGGGGCCGAAGGCGGAGGTGCCGAAGGTCTTGAGGGGGTCGAAGGTGGCGAGGAGGGTGCGGGAGTTCTGCAGGACGAGGGAGCCGGAGGCGACGGTGAGGTCGGTGCGGAGGCTGTCGTCGGCGTTGGCGATCTCGACCTTGCCGTCGCGTGGGAAGGGAGTGGTGGAACGCAGGGAGAAGGTGAGCTGCTGGCTGATGGGAAGCGTCATCAGGGTTGGCCAGATGGATTGGGTGACGTGCGGTTGTGCGATGTTGCGGCTGAGGAGGGTGACTGAGGGCCGCGGAGGCGCAACGTTCACGGGAAGGCTGAGGGTGCGGCCGTCACGGAGGGAGACGTGGGCGATGAGGTGGTCGCCGGCGTGCAGCTTTGGAGATTGCGTGATCCGGGAGGCAGCGCAAGCGAGAGGGCCTGCGTCGTCGTGGTGCCTTCGGGAGACGAAGGTTTGACCGGTGGGTGAGAAGGTGAGGTTGTTGAGGGTGATCTGGCGGACCTGATCGAGGCTGGTGCCGGTGAGAGCGGCAGGGGTGTCGCCGGCGTGAAGGTGAAGAGCGTTGAGCTGTGCGGGCTCGGAGAAGGTCTGAGCGGTGACGGCGGCGGTGGCAGCTCCGCCGTACTGGTGGACGTCGAGATGGATGTTGCCGGGGTCGACGGACTTGAGCGAGAGGGTGACATCGACGACGTTGGGCTTGTCGGAGTGCTTCCATGGGACCTCGGCCTGGCGGCCGGAGGCGGGCTCGAAGGTGATGGAGTCGATGCAGGCGGTGCCGGTGGAGGTGAGGGTGAGGTGGTTGTCGCGGCCGGCGATGAGACGGCGTCGGTGGCGAGCTTCCAGCCTTCCGGGGACGTCCTGAAGGGGGAGGGTGGGGCCGGTGAAGGGATCGAAGCCCCAGAAGCCGGTGATGGTTCCGGTGACAGGAGTTTGGGGCGATCCGGGGCTGAGGGCCGGCTTGGAGGCTGACGTGGGCTTGTCAGCGTCTGCTTGTTGGCAGACTGCGTCATCCGCTGGCGAGGGCAGAGGCTTGCGCTCTGGTGGCGGGCGCGAGGACGAGGCCGCCCTTGAAGGCGTCGGGGGTGAGCGGGATGTCGGGCGCGGTGTCGCCGCCGTTGACGTGAAGCACGAGATCGTGGGCGAAGCCGGTGGAGAAGACGAGCGGAGCGCCTTCGACGGGAAGGACGACGGTGGGCTTGCAGCAGGCAGGTGATGTGCTTGGGGTCGGCGGCGCGCAGGGGCGGAGGAACGGCGTTCTGAATGGCGGGAAGGCCGATGACGATGACGGATTTGGGATTGTGGAAGGAGGGAGGGGTGTTGAGGCGGAGGTTGAGCTGCTTCGCCTCTGGGGAAGGCGATGGCGGGGATGTACTGGTACTGGGCGGTGTGGAGGTTGCCCATGAGGCGGACGAGGTCGACGACGGCGCCGACGTAGGCGCTGTAGAGGCCGCCGCCGCCGAGGGCGGTGTAGGTGGCTGCGTTGATGAAGGTCGGAGCTGTCGCCGTTGCGAGAGCATGGAGACGACGGTCTGGCCGTGGCCGTCGTCGAGCAGGGTCTGGGTTCCGGTCTGGGTGAGGCAGGTGTACTGCATGTCGACGGGCTTGTTGAAGCAGTCCTGGTTGGGCTTGAGGTTGAGAGTGCGGGCGAGGAAGATCGGAGTGCTCGAGGAGGGCCTTGGGGTCGCCGGCGGGACGCTGGCGGATGGAGGCGAGGTACTTCTCGATGCGCGCCTGCTCGAAGCCGGCCTCGGCGAGGTCCTGGGAGGCGCGGACGAAGATGCCGGGGCGGCCCTGGACGGCGGAGCGGAGGGTGGTGAAGTCGCCGCCGGTCTCGGGGGCGAGGAAGAGGATGGCCTGCTGGGCCTCGTCGGGAACGGTGATGGTGACGCCCTCTTCGCGGACCTTCTTGTTCCAGGTCTCGATCTTGGTGAACCAGTTGTCGGGCGGCGGATTGGTGGTTCCGCGGAGGAAGGCGGCGACGAGAAGGTAGTGGACGGACTGGGTGGGGGGGAGGTCGGGGTGGAGCCAGAGCTTGTCGCCCGGCTTGAGATTGGGGACAGCGGCGATGGGCAGCGTCTTGCCGTCGCGGGTGACGCGGACGTCGACATGCGGGCCGGTGAGGTCGAAGCGGGCGGCCGTGGTCTGAGCGTAGGACGAGCAGGCAGACAGGAGTGCAGCAGATGCAACAATGACAGCGGCACGCAGGCGGCCGGAGAGAATTGCCATCATTCCATCTTAGACGGCCTGAGGCCGGTGAGTGGATGCAGCAAATGTCCTAGGTGTAACCGCTCGTTACTGGTTACGGATGCGCGAGGAGACGTGGTCGCTGGCGATGACGCCGTCGCGGATGGTGACGACGCGGTGGGCGTATTCGGCGATGTCGGGCTCGTGGGTGACGAGGACGATGGTGTTGCCGTTGGCGTGGAGCTCGTCGAAGAGGGCCATGATCTCGTCGCCGGTCTTGGAGTCGAGGTTTCCGGTGGGCTCGTCGGCGAGGATGATGGAGGGGTTGTTGACGAGGGCGCGGGCGATGGCGACGCGCTGGCGCTGACCGCCGGAGAGCTCGTTGGGCTTGTGCATCATGCGGGAGCCGAGGTTGACGGACTCGAGGACGGCTTTGGCGCGGTCGGTGCGCTCGGCGGCGGGGGTGCCGTTGTAGATGAGGGGCAGCTCGACGTTGTGGAGCGCGGTGGCGCGGGCGAGCAGGTTGAAGGTCTGGAAGACGAAGCCGATCTCCTTGTTGCGGATGCGGGCGAGCTCGTCGTCGTTGAGCTCGGAGACGTCGTGGCCGTTGAGCCAGTAGTTGCCCTGCGAGGGGGAGTCGAGGCAGCCGATGAGGTTCATCAGCGTGGATTTGCCGGAGCCGGAGGGGCCCATGATGGCGACGTACTCGTTGTGGCGGATGCGGAGGTTGACGCCGCGGAGGGCGTGGACCTCCTGGTCGCCCATCTCGTAGGTCTTCCAGAGATTGTCGGTGACGATGACGTCGCCGGGGCGGGGACCCGCGGCGTTGCTGACGGTGGTTTCGACTGCGGTTTCGATTGCCATCCGGTTCTCCGGTGTGACTGCCCGTTCCAGGATAGTACGTTTCGGCCGAGATAGATGCGTTCCGCGAGGTGGTTCAATGATCCGTCATACGGCAAGCGCCGGTTTCCTGGCGCGGTCAGCTGCTGCGACTCGGTTCAGGACTTGTCGGCCTCGGTCTTCGGCGTGTTGTCTCGTTTGACGGCGGTGCCGCTCTTGAGGGCGCGAAGAATTTTGATAGCGGCCGGTGACGATCTCGTCGCCCTGCTTTCAGGCCGCCGAGGACCTCGATATCCGTGGCACCGGTGATGCCGGTGGTACGGGGACGAAGACGGCGCGCAGCTTCTTGTGGTCCGTTCTGGAGCACGTAGACGCCCTGAACCAGCTGGGCCCTTGGCGGCGGCGCCAGGCATTAGCGGCGGCGACTGCCGCCGGTCGGCGGCTTGCCGCCGTTGTGCAGCCAGAGACCTTTTCCGTTGCGGCGATCGCGCTGGACGAGGGCCTGGATGGGGATGGTGAGGACGTCGGCTTGATGGGCGGTGGTGATCTTCGCGGTGGCGGAGAGGCCGGGGCGGAGATCGTCGGAGGCCTGATCGAGGGTGACGACGACCTTGAAGTCCTTGGCCTCTTCGGTGCCGGTGGTGCTCTGGCGTGGTGGAGAGGCCGGTGGTGCGGAGCAGGGCCTGGTCGCCGACCTCGGTGACGTGGCCTTTGAAGACGCGGCCGGGGAGGGCATCGACGGTGACGTCGGCGGGCTGGTTCGAGGCGCGACGTTGACGATGTCGGTCTCGTCGACCTTGACCTCGGCGGTGATGACGGACATGTCGGCGAGGGTCATGAGGGTCGAGCCGCTCGGCGTTCTGGATGCCGACGACGACGGTCTCGCCTTCGCGGACGGGGACGTTGGTGACGAGGCCGTCGAAGGGGGCGCGGCTGATGGTCTTGTCGAGTGAGTCGTAGTTGGCGCGCTGGCTGGCGACGGCCTGGTTGACGTGGCCGCGCTGGGAGTCGGTCTGGGCCTTGGCCTGGGCGAGCAGCGGCCTGACGCTGCGCGAGGGTGGCGACGGCCATGTCGTAGGCGGCTTTCTTGGCGTCGAAGTCCTGCTTGGCGATCAGCTTCTCGTTGTAGAGCGGCTGGGCGCGCTCGAAGTCGAAGCTGCTTCTGCTCGAGGTCGGCCTTGGCCTGGGCGATGTTGGCTTCGGCGGTCTTCTCGGCGGCGATCATAGGAGTTGACGTCGGTCTTGGAGGCGGCGATGGTGGCCTGCTGCGCCGTGACGGTGGCGGTGGGCTGCACGCTCTCGACGGTGGCGAGGATGGTGCCGGCCTTGACGTGGTCGCCTTCCTTGACGTAGAGGTGGGTGATGCGGCCGAAGGCGGTGGCGCCGACGTTGACGTAGGTCTTGGGCTTGATCTGGCCGGTGCCGTTGACGATGGAGACGAGGTCCTGGCGCACAACCTTGCCGGTGGCGACCTTGGTGACGCGAGCCCTGGCTGTGGAGAATGCTGCCGATGACGATGCCTGCAAGGACAAGGACAGCGACTACAATCAGAACAATCTTCTTTAGCGCTCATCTGCTGCTTTCTCTGCGCTTCTCCTGCTTCGATCGGGCCAGGGAGCGCTTCAAGTGGTTGACCGTCTATTCGGCAATACGGATTGCCGAGGTTGTCTGGTTCCGTAGATCACCTGCAGATGTTGAGTTCTAGCGGGAGTTAGTTCTCCGGGTATGCCGCAAACTATCTGTGACGACGTCTAAAAATGACAGTATCTTTGTGCAACCGATGATAACAGGGTCCCAAAGCGATGCTTCCAGCAGCTTGTAACAGGGCTGTAACCGGCTCTACAATAGAGGTTGGTATCAGGAGTGTTTCCAGCGTTATGACGACCTCGCGTCACCTTGTCTGCGGTACGGCCTTTGTCTCCCTTGCGTTGTTTGGCAGCCGGTTCTGCCGTAGCACAGGCGCAGAGCGCACCAGATGGGGTGACGCAGGGTACGCCGGTAGAGGAGAAGCCCGATCCGCTGAAGCGGCAGCCGAGCGACAAAGAGCAATTCGCCCAGCAGAAGGCGCTGAGGCAGGAGTTGAAGGGCGTCTACAAGAAGTGGCTGGATGAGGACGTTCGCTGGATCATCACCGACCAGGAGATGCAGGCGTTCAAGATCTGAGCAACGATGAAGAGCGCGACAGCTTCATCGAGAAGTTCTGGCTGCGCCGCAATCCGAATCCGGACTCACCTGATAACGAGTACCGCGACGAGCACTATCGCGCGCATCGCCTATGCGAACGAGCACTTCGCCGCGGGCAAGCCGGGATGGAAGACGGATCGCGGTCATATCTACATTGCGTTCGGCAAGCCGGACTCGATCGACTCGCATCCCAGCGGCGGCAACTACGAGCGGCCGATGGAAGAGGGCGGCGGCAATACGTCGACCTATCCCGTTCGAGACGTGGCACTACCGCTATCTCGCAGGGCATCGGCGACAACATCGATATCGAGTTTGTCGATACGTGCATGTGCGGCGACTACCACATGACGATCGACCGCTCGGAGAAGGACGCGCTGAAGTACGTGCCGGGCGCCGGTCCGACGATGTACGAGCAGATGGGGCAGGCGGAGAAGGCGGACCGCTTCTCGGGCGGCGGCCTGGAGCAGCTGGGCACCGGGCCGATGTCGACGATGAACCAGCGCAAGCAGTTCGACCGCCTGAATACGTATGCCAAGCTGATGGCTGCGCCTGAGATCAAGTTCAAGGATCTGGAGAGCGTACATGGTGACCTCGAAGATTCTGACCGGGCCGCCGTTCCTCTTCGACGTCCGCACGGACTATGTGAAGGTGACCAACGACACGGTGCTGGTGCCGCTGACGCTGCAGATTCGCAACAAGGACATCACGTTCCAGAACAAGGACGGCGTGGCCACGGGCACGGTGAATATTCTGGGCCGCGTGTCGAACCTGAATCACAGGCCGATCCAGACGTTCGAGGATACGGTGACGGTGCAGGTTCCGAGCGAACTGCTGGGCCGCACGCAGAACAATGCGTCGGTTTACTGGAAGTCGCTTCCGCTGCGTCCCGGCCTGTACAAGGTCGACATCGTGATCAAGGACGTCAACAATCCGGATCACATCGGCACGGTGGCAGCGCAGCGTGAATGTTCCGAAGTACGACGACGACCGGCTTGCGGCTTCGTCGCTGATTCTGGCGGACCAGATGGAGCGGGTTCCGTCGAAGGAGATCGGCGCGGGAAATTTCGTCATCGGCAACACGCAGATTCGTCCGCGGGTGTCTTCGGGCGGCATCGCAGCCGGTGACCTTCCATCGCAGCTCAGAACTTGAACTTCTGGATGCAGGTGTATAACCTCGGCATCGACGAAAAGAGCAAGCAGAACGGCGCGACGATCGAGTACCAGGTAACGAACCTGGCGAACAATCAGACGATCCTTGCAGACCGCAGGAGCTGACGTCGAAGACGAATCCGAATGCGGACCAGGTGACGCTGGAACGGTCGATGCCGCTGGCAAGCCTGGAGCCGGGAAAGTATAAGATCACCATCAAGGTAAATGATGGAATCTCGAAGCAGCAGATCGCAGAATCTGCGCCGTTTGTTGTAGATTGATCGTTTTTAGTGGAGTTTTTCCAGGTGTGTGCACGCAAGAGGCGACACGGTTACGCGGATTTCATGAGCGATAACCGGTCCTTGGCGCTACCTTTCAACGCGTATCCTTCTTTTTCGGAGCGCGTTTTCCTTGGAGCAGCCGTCGACGCCCAGGTGCCAATACTGTGCAGCGAACCCAAGTGAAGATCGCGATACTCACCTTGATGCTGACTGCATCGGTGGCCAGCTGGGCGGGCTCCCGCAGCGGTCTCCGGTGTGGTGCGCGATGCGCAGGGCGTGGTGCAGATGGGGGCCCTGGTGCAGGTTTTGGGTGCCGATTCTGCTGTGTTGGCGACGGCGTCTTACCGATCTGCACGGACGCTATCTGATTGCCAACTTCTTCCCGGAAAATATGAAGTTCGAGCTTCAGCTGCGCTGTTCATGCCGGCGATGCGCGGCAATCTGCAGCTTAGGCCTGGCGCGCGGGCAGTCGTCAATCTGACATTGAATGCGATGTTCGAGCGGCCGTCTGGCTGCCAGCCGAGCGCCGCAAGGCAGATGAGCCGAGCGATGACTGGAAGTGGACGCTGCGGTCGGCGGCGAACCGGCCAATCCTTCGAATCTTCGATGATGACGGCGATCTGGTGATGATGTCGTCGAGCGCGGCAGAGCATGTCAGGCCAGCCGATAAGGCGCGCGCATCGGTTTCGTCTGGGGACGGCGGTTTCGGGACCGGCGGAATCCACAACGTATTTGAGATGGACCGCTCGATGCCGGATGGCTCGGACATCAAGCTACGGGCGGATCTTGGCGCGACGACCGGACCTTATCTCCGCGCTCCTTCCACGTCGATGCAGGCGGGGTATCAACGACGTTTGGGTTTCGCGGGAGCTGGCCGGACTGTCATGAGTTACCAGTCGCACCCGGAGATGGTGAGTTCGGGTGGCGCGCAAGGCCTCGAGGCCATTCAGTTAGCTTCGGCCCAGAAGACCCAGTTGGGCGATATGGTTGACATGGAAGTGGGCGGCACGGTTTACGTGGTGCGCAGCTCAGACTATGCGATGGCGTCGCGTCCATTTGTAAAGATTACGGCGCATCCGACCTCGAATTGGCATGTTGGATACCGTATGGCCACCTCGCGGGACATTCAGTCGTTTGAGGGGCTGGATTCGGTTGAACTCGAACTGCCAGTAGGCGTGATAGCTCAAGGCCACATGCAAACCGAGCGCGGTCTTCATCAGGAGTTCTCGGTGGGTCGGAAAGCGGGCCGCGGAACGATCCAGGTCGCATATTACAAGGACAATCTGAACCGCGTAGTGCTGGCGGGTGGCGGCGATCTGGCGGTTGCAGATATGGCTGCCGCATCGATTCCTGGATCGACCGCGAATGGAATTGTCGCGGATACCGCGACGGGGACGTTCCGGATGGTTAGTGCCGGCTACAAGTCCCAGGGTTTCAATGTGCTGATGACGGAGCCAATCACACCGGGCCTGTGGGTTGCGGTTGAGTACAGCACGGGTGAAGCGCTGGCAGCTCCTGCTGGAAAGCGGCCGATGCATCTGTCTGAAGTGTCATCGGAGTTGAAGCCTGAGGCTTCGCAGTCGGCTACGGTGGCGCTCAAGGGGCGCGTGATTCACAGCGGGACACAGGTGAGGGCGTCGTATCGCTGGCAGCCTGAGTCTGTGGTGACCGCCGTGAATCCGTACGCAGCATTTAGCGACCAGGCCTACCTGAGCTTTTTCATACGGCAGCCGCTCCATTGCGGCGGAGTTCTGCCGCAGGGACTGGAAGCAACCGTGGATGTCACGAATCTTCTGGAGCAGGGATACCGACCAGTCTTGTCGAAGGACGGGCGAACGCTATTCCTGGCTCAGACTCCGCGGATTATCCAAGCTGGCCTGGCTTTCAACTTCTAAGCCGCCTCGATCTTCGCTATTTCCTTACGAAATTTCCTGACAACGACGGCTACTCGAAAGCTGGAGCAGCGTTGGTTGTGTTGCGTCTCATCACGAAATAGAGAATCAGGCCGAGGACGATCCAAAGCGCTCCGAGTAGAAGAGCAGAGTGATTGAGATTGATCCAGATAAATGCACTGACCAAAAGTCCGAGCAAAGGCGCGGTGGCGGCGAGGGGCACCTTTTCCGGCGAACGTAGGCGATAGTGAACCAGCGCGGCGGCGTTGACTCCCATGAAAGCAATGAAGGCGCCAAAGTTTAGTAGCTCGGCTCCGCGCTCGTAAGTGAGGAGGAAGGCTCCGATGAGCGCACAGGCTCCGACGAGGAGGACGTTGTTGCGCGGTATGCCGGTTCGAGCATCGATGGCGGAGAAGAAGCGGCGGGGGAGCGAGCCTCCTCGTCCCATGCCGTAGAGAAGGCGTGCGGCTCCGAACTGTGCAGCCATGCCTGAGCCCATGTTTGCAATCAAAAGCGTGGCATTGAGCAGATGGAAGAGAAAGAGGCCGCCAATGCGCTGGGCAACGTGAACGTAGGCTGTGTCGACGATTGAAGCAGGGAAGGGAATGCGACCCGGCCACGTCAGTTGCGCGACGTAGACCTCGAGCGCAGAGAGAATGCCGATGACGAAGCACGTTAGCACGGTGGCGAGCATGATGTTGCGGCGCGGGTTCTCGACCTCCTCGCTCATGGTGGAGATGCCGTCAAAGCCGATGTAGGTGAGGACAGCTATGGACGTTCCTCGAAAGACGCGTGAGGCCGAGAAAGTTGCAGGATCGTAGAACGGAGTCAGCCACGCGCCACCGACCGGTCGAGCAACAAAAGCGAGATAGCGGATTGCGTAGGCGAGGAAGATTGCGACTACGAGGCTCATGCCGAGAGCCAGCAGACCATTGACGCGTCCCGAGGTGCGAACTCCGCGAAGGTTGAGCGCGGTGAAGATGATCGCGAAGGCAACCGCCCATGCAGGATAGGGAATTTGGGGGAGTATGTTACGGGCCGCTGCGCTGCACCATATAACGCATATCAGCGGGTTCAGGATGTAATCGAGAAGCATGGACCAGCCGACAACGTAGCCGAGCATCGGGTGAAGCTCGCGGCCGACATAGGTATAGGCCGAGCCCGCGCTGGGATAGACGCGTGCCATGCGTCCATAGCTGACTGCTGTAAAGAGCATCGCCACCATGGCGATGAGGATTGTGGTGACGACGTGGCCGCCGGCGACGTTGCTGACCACACCGTAGATGCCCATCGGCGCGGTGGGTTGAATGATAACGATTCCATAGACGACAAGGTGCCAGAGCTTGAGCGAGCGGCGAAGGCCATGGGGCTGAAGCTCTGGCGTTGGAGAATTGGGATTAGGCGTGTCCAGCGTGTCCTCGTCGTGGTTTGTTGTCGCGAGCTATTTGTGTTTGCCGGGCGCGCCGAGGAGCAGCGTTCCGAAGTGTTCCGGCGAATGGAAGGTATTTGTCATCGTAGGCTGCCAGGAGAGGATGAGACGGTTTGCGGTGGTTCCCGCGCAGCGGAAGAGTCCCATGCGAAGAGTCTGTCCTGCGACCGGAGGACGTGTGTCGATGGACGCGAAGGGAATCTTCATCGCACCGTACCAAATCTTTTTGTCCTTATCGATGCGAGCAGCGACCTTAAAGCCGGAGTTCCACTTGATGGCGTCGCGGTTGCCCTTCTTGTCGAGGTCGATGTCGAGATCGACCCATTCTGCCTGAGGAGAGACTTCGAACTCCCTGTAACGCTTAATATTGTCGAAATCGGAGCCAATGAATGTCTCGACGACGTCCCAGTTCCACAGGCGATTGGTTTCGTTAACGGTGTCGGGATCGGGTTTCAGACTGAGTTCGTCGTATGGAGCCGTATAGAGGAGGTAGAGATTTTCTTTGGTCCAGACAGCGCGAACCTCGGTGCGGTGGGACGGCACAGGCTTACCCATGGTGTCGCCGGCGATGACGACAGGCTTCGCATTCTTCCAGAACGAGGAGTTGGGATCGGTATTGAGATCGATGTCCTTGGAGGCAGCCGCCGCAGTGATTGTGGAATTGGGCGAAGGTGCAGGAGTTGGCTGAGCGTGTGCGGTGACGATCATTGCGGCAAGGATAAAGGGAAGGGGTAGGCGTCGCATGGTTCGAGTAGTCCTCATTTTTGCTGGAGTTTAATTCCGAGCTCGCGCACGGCGTTGGCGTTGTAAACCTTCTTAAGGATTTGGTCGGGCAGATCGATTCCGTAGATACGCCAGCGACCCTGGGGTGGAACATTGGCTGGGGCGTAGTCGAAGTACTCGTCGTCGGTCTCGAGGAAGCGATAGTAGATCTGATAGAGGCGTTCGGTGAAGAGCTGTTGGGGGAATTCGTAGCCGTGGGGTGTGGCGTCGGTTCCGAAGAGGATTCGGTCCTGATAGTGGTCGAAGAAAGAACGGGCTGCGCGAGGCTGGCGGCCTAGTTCGCCGATGCGGGCGGCGATGTCGACGGTGGTGTTGGGAAAGCGATCAAGAGTCGCTGAGACATGCGCGAGGTTCTCGGCGAAGTTGCCGACGTGGAGAAGGATGAAACGCGTGCGAGGATGACGAGCGATAACGCGATCGCGTGCGGCTAACAGTTCCTCGTTGGTAGGGAAATCGCGACCGTGGAATGACCAGTCGGGATGGTTCGCGAGTTCTTCGTATCGCTCGTTGTAGCGGTCGATCGGCGCGAAGAAGGCGATGGGATCTGAGACGTGGATTGCTACAGGCATGTTGAGCTGGCCGCAGGTATCCCACATGGGGTCGAAGCGGGGATCGTCGATCGCGACGAGCGGGCCTGTGGTGATGCCTTCGCGAAGGTAGAGGCCGAGGGTCTTGAGCAGCTTTAAAGCGCAGGCTCCGGCATGGTGAGCCTGTTCGATGGCCTCGGCCTGGAGGCGAGGATAGTCCGGGTCAGTGAAGCGCTCGTAGATGGGCTCGGTCATCGTGAGGAAGCGACCGGGGTAAGCGCGGTCATAACGGGTGAGGCAGTCTTCGAGGCCAGTACCGTAGCCTCCGGTGAAGTTCACCATGGTCTGTACGCCGCAGCGCTCCATCACAGGCAGGAGTTCTTCAGGAGGACTGAGGAAGGTTCGATCGGAGGAGAGAAAGATGCCGGAGTCCGAACGTGCTCCCCAGGAGAGATGCGTATGGGCGTCGATGACCGGGTAGCGAGGGCGACCGATCACGGTCTCGGTGACCTGAAGGCTGCTACGAGGTTCAAAGTCAGTCAGCCTGAGTGACGCAGTCGGTACGGTTGGCGTCACCTCTGTAGGCACAGGTTTTGCTGGTTCTGCAGTTGATCCCATGGCTCCTCAAAATAAGCGGTAACTCTAAAGATGTTCGTAATTTTCATTTAAAAGAGATGACGAGATTCCGCGATAGGTGAGGTTAGCATTGGCGGTCGGATTCTCTGGTCCATGGGATCGCTCTACAATTTTTAGCGAATGACATTTTGGTTTGGCGAGTTGCATTTGGGACGAACAGTCAAAGGATAGGGACGAGTGGTATAAGAAGCATTCCTCAAACGCTTTTTTCTGACCGGTAAAGATCGAAAAGCAAGCTCAGCGAGTCATTTACGGCAATTCATCCTCATTTTGTGCGCTTCATCCCAATTTTCATATTGCATTGAGAATTCGTTATACCCGAGTGCCTTCTCAAAAAGAGAGTATTCGGTTTTGTCTTCATTCAGATAGGACGAATGTTGTAGTGTCGTTCGTTTTGGCTTGTGAATTGCGTGTCGGAGTGATTGAGCCACTATTCAGGCTCGCTTTAGACCTCCTCCCCGGTGTGTACGACATTTGCCCCGGACAACGTGAGGCCAGGAATTCGCTGAACGACTTATTACGGGAGAAGAGAAATGAAATCACTTCTGCAACGCCTACCGCACTTAGTTCTGGTGCTTCTACTAACAACGTTTGGTACGTTCGCCCAGCAGCAGGGATCGATTACCGGTGGCCTGAATGGAGTGGTCAGCGATGCGTCTGGGGCGGTCATCCCGGGTGCGACTGTAACGCTACACGGACCACAGGGAGATCGCGCGCTTACGACCGATACGAACGGCCGGTTCAGCGCGAACAACCTTACACCAGGGCTCTACGACGTCACGGCCACAAAAGAAGGCTTCATGACGACTCAGTCGAAGCAGAATGAGGTCGTGGTGAACGCATCTTCGACGTTGAACCTGACGATGCAGGTGGGGAGCGTAGGACAGACGGTCGAGGTATCAACAAGCGCCGTTGCGATCGATACGCAGAATACAGCCGTTACGAGCAACCTGACAGACACCTTTTACAACAGCGTTCCGATGCCGCGAAATGTCTCGGCGATCTTCTACGCAGCACCGGGCGTAGCTTCGGGGCAGGTGGCCGGAACGCCAGGCCAGACTGGACCGGGAGCAGCGAATCCGTCGATTGGCGGAGGGTCGGGTCTTGAGAATCTTTACGTCGTGGACGGCGTGACGATCACAGACCAGGCGTTCGGAAGCATCGGAACCTACAACCGCTACCACGGTTCGCTCGGCTCAGGAATCAACCTGGCCTTTGTAAAAGAAGTCGACATTAAGACGACAGCCTTTGAGCCGCAGTATGGCAAGGCGACTGGTGGCATCGTGCAGATCGTGACCAAGTCCGGCAGCAATCAGTATCACGGTGCTTTGGCGGCGTACTTTGGGCCGGGATCCTGGTATGCGAGTCGATACCAGTACTATCAATTTGGCTACCAGCAGTCGACGCCTCCTTCCACGCTCTCCAGCCCGCAGTACGATGCTGCGGCAGAGCTCGGCGGCTACGTCCCTGGCTTCAAGGACAAGCTGTTCTTCTTCGGTGCGTTCAATCCCTCGCTACGACAGGATGTGATGCAGGCCAACCCGAATGCTCCAGCAGCGAGCGTTGCGCTTGGGGCGCGTGAGTACAGCACGACAACTCTCAGCTGGGCAGGCAAGCTCACCTACCACTTCCGCTCCTCGACGACTTTTGAAGCCTCAGCATTCGGCGATCCGTCGCGGCACAATGCGCAAGCCGGCGCCACGGGATCCAGCGGTATATCCTCTTTGTTCCCTGCCACAACGGCCAGTTCATGGCAGTTCGGATCGCAGAACGAAGTTGCCCGCCTTACGCATACGATTACGCCGACGTGGCTAGTGGATGCCTCCTACGCATACAACTACAACCACTTCGATGAACGACCGGCAACAAACGACTATGGCATCACGGATGCGAGTGGCAACTCGCTCGCATCTCCCGGAGCCCAGGTGACGTCTGGACTCGGCCCCTACGAGCCATCAAAGAACAATACCTACAGCATCGCGGCGAATACTTCGAAGCTGTTTGGATTTTTCGGTCAGCATACGTTCTCTGCTGGATATGCCTACGACCATACAAACTTCCTCGATCAGCCATCGCGTTCGGGTGCGCTGTTTCTAATCCCCGATCATAATGCGGCAGGACAGAAACTGACCGATCTGTTCACCAACATCCCGGCACGTTCGGCAGGCGGTATGACGAACGCTCAGTTCCGCGTTTCGGCGACGAATACAGATCCAAACCTCACTGCCAAGGATCGGACCTGCACGCAGTGCCCGGTCAATAAGGCCGGCCAGCAAATCTACGCCTCAATCAGCCGTGGCACTTACCAGGGCCTGAATGTGAATTCCAGCGGGCGCTATCACACGGCATATGGAAACGACGTCTACCAGATGAACCGCTTCGTCACCATCAACGCCGGCGTACGCTGGGAGCAGCAAAAGATCGCGGGCAACCTGCTGGCCTATACATTCACCGGTAGCTGGTCGCCGCGCGTTGGAATCAACATCGATCCGATGGGCGATCATAAGAGCAAGCTGTTCTTCAACTACGGCCGCAACTACTGGGGAATGCCACTGGATGCGGCAATCCGTCAGCTTGGCAACGAACAGGACGACACCGCTTATGTCTTTGCTCCGGTCATTCAATCGAATGGGTTGATCGTCGTCATTCCTGACGCGGCGCACACACTGAATGGCCTAAATCGCTCGACAAGTTCGACCGGCGTCGTCTCGAAGTTCGGCGCGCCGAGCTTCACCTCGTCAACGGGTGAGGGCATCATTCCGGGAACGAAGGGGCAGTACTTAGATGAGTACGTCATCGGTTTCGAGCGAGAGTTGAGCCCGTCGATTGTCTTCAAAGCTCGTTATACGGACCGCCGCCTTGGCAGAGTGATCGAGGACATCGGCTCGCAATCACCGGAAGGCTCGACGATCAGCTCAAACTTTGTCGGCGGTATTGCGAATCCTTCTCCAGGTACCGATATTTCGGTGAACGAACAGGCGGTGACGTATACGCAGGCCCAGTTCCTCGCAGCGAACCCAAGCGGCAATCCCAGTACAGGCAGCTATAAAGCGCCGGTAACCGGCTGCACAGCGGGGAACGATACGTTCTTCGCTGTGGGAGGACCCTTCATCGACGGAAGGAACAAACCGGTTGGCGGCTCCTGCTTCCTGAATCTGGCGACGATGGATGGACCCGGGCCGGGACCCGGCGGTGGAGACGGCATTCCGGATGGGTTTGTGAAGCCGGTTCGCCGCTACCAAGCTGCCGAGTTCGAGGTCGACAAGCGGTTCAGCAACCACTGGCTTGCAAAGGTGAACTTCCGTTGGGGTACTCTCTACGGCAACTACGAGGGCGCCTATCGTAACGACAACGGACAGTCTGACCCCGGAATCAGCTCACTGTTCGACTTTACCCCTGGTAAGCTGAATCTTCTTGGCGACCAGTTTAATAACGGCATGTTAAGCACAGATCGTCGCGCAGTTGGGAACCTGTTCCTGAGCTACAACGTCGGGTCTGACACTCGGTTTATCCACGGTGCCCGTGGACTGACTCTGGGTGCTGGATGGCGCGGGCAGTCGGGCGTCCCACTGAGCATTCTGGGTGATCACCCGATCTACCTGAACCAGGGCGAGGTCCCAATCGGTGGCCGCGGTGCCTTAGGACGCACGCCGTCGTCGCTGCAACTCGATCTGCACGGCGACTATCCTGTGCCGATGGGCTCGAAGTTCGAGCGCTTCAAGCTGAAGCTGGCGATGGATATGTTCAATGTGACCAACAGCCAGTTCCAACTCGGACGTATCCAGTACACGCAGACGACATCAACGGCTATCGCTGCGCCGCCACCTCTCAACCTCGACTACAACCGTCCGACCGCATTCCAGACACCGTTCTACGCTCGCGGTTCTGTGCGGTTTGAGTTCTAGACCTATAGTGACTTAAACTTTCGGGAGAGGGTGGCGAGCACCCTCTCCCGTTTCTTTTGAGGAGCACCTTCTTTGCGCCTGCTCTCGCTACGGCCCCGTCTATTGCCTTTCATGCTTCTGCTGTTGTCTGTCAGCCTGCCGCTGCACGCTGTTGATCCCGCCAAAAATCTCTCGCAGCGTTACCGACACTGGATCAACGAAGAGGTGAACTACATCATCGAGAGTGAGGAGCGGAAGCATTTTCTCGCGCTTTCGAGCGATGCTGAACGCGATAACTTCATCAAGGTGTTCTGGGACGCACGCAATCCGTCTCCGGGCTCGGATGTGAACGAGTATAGGGAGGAGCACTATCGGCGGCTGGCGTACGTCAACCAATACTTCGGAAACATCAACGCACAGGACGGCTGGCGCACGGATCGGGGCCACATTTACATCGTGCTGGGAGACCCAAAACAAAAGGCGAACTATCCGGAGTCGCATAATGTGCGGCCTCTGCAGATCTGGTTTTATGAGGGCGCAAATCCAGCGCTGCCGTCGCACTTTTATGTTGTGTTCTACAAGCGCAGTATCGGTGAGGACTACACACTTTACTCCCCTTATCAGGATGGCCCCTCACGACTGGTTAGCGGGCTTGAGGGGAAGAACGATCAGAAAAACAACATCGACGTTATTAAGCGCTCGTTGGGCAACGAGGTGGCGCGAACAACAATCTCGCTTCTCCCGACGGAGCCGGTCGACTTGAACGACTACTCGCCCAGTATGCAGTCCGATGTGCTGCTGAGCACGATCAAGGGGTTGGCCGATAATCCACTAACAAAAGAGATGCTGGCCCAGCGGCGCGGTAACGAGCGGGTAACCACGAGCATCTTTCTGGGAGCGAATACGGCGGTCCTGCAGCCTGCTGTATTTCGCGACAGCACCGGCAGGATGACCGTGCATTACATGATCTCGTACGCGCGGCCTGAACAGGGAATCGTTGGCTTGATGCCCGATAAGCGAATGGGGTATTCGCTGACCTTGCAGACCAGTGTGCTGAGCAAAGATGGCAAACCGATCTACGTGCAGAACGAGAGGCTGACCGGCATCGTGAATGAGAGCCAGGCAGCAATGGCGCGCAGCAAACGATTTGGCGCAGAGAGCCGTGTGCCTCTCGCGCCAGGCGAATATCAGATTGTGGCGACCTTAACGAATGATTTGAACCACCAAGCTGTCCGGGAGCGGACCGAGATTTCAATACCCGATCAAGCGCGGGTGACCTTTGGTCTGAGCAAGGTACTGGTCTTCTCGCCACAGCCACCGGTACGAGACCCAGGGGGATTGCTACCCTTTAGCGTGTCAGGATTGCGCTTTGTCCCCAAGGGTGTACAGCAGACGTCGCTCCACCCGGGGGAACCGCTGCGTCTGCTTTTCCAGATTTGGAGCAAGCCCTCAGATCCGGCGACGCGCGAAGGACATAAGGTCAAAGTCCATTACGTTTATGGAACGATGCAGGCTGGTCAGCAGACACATCAGGAGGACGAGGAGATCGACGCCACGAACTTCGATGCCTCAGGCACAATGCTGACTGGCCGGACGCTCTCGACCGAGGGGCTCGGTTTTGGGAACTACCGTGTGGTCATTACGGCTACCGACGATACGACCCAACAGAAGGCATACGCTAATCTCACGTTCCACGTCTCCAGCGATTCGGAGACGACAGACCTTTGGACGGCCTATGACGCCATGGCCGACAGCAAACGTGGCAGTGCGATTGACGACTACAAGCGCGGTCTGAGCGCGTCAGCACAGGGTTCCAGCGAAGCAGCAACATCGTGGTTTGAGCGCGCGCATAGCGACGATCCTCAGTACATTCCCGCGCTCACGCGGCTGGTGGACCTGCTGGCACAAACCGGTCGTTCGCAGGATATTGCGGCACTCTCTACGAAGGTCGACATGTCGCATGAACTGAGTCAGCAGACCGCGATTCAGATGTCGCAGGCCAATGCGAAGATAGGAGACTATCCACAGGCGACAAAGATTCTGGAGTACGAGATGGGATTTCAACCGCCGAGTTCGGAGCTATTTCTTGCCTTGGCCGATGTCTATCAGCGCCAAGGAAATATAGCGAAGGCCGAAGACTTCAAGCGTCAGGCTGCCAAACTGACGAATTGATCCTTCCTTTCGGAAGGCCAATGTTATTGGCCAGCCGACCTCTGGACCGCAGGCATTCGCTAAAGCGGCGATAAACTGACTGAGCAGGTGGGCGTGCGCACGATTGAAGATCACCGCCAATGGTGTGGCTGCTCTGACCGTTCACTGTGACTGTGGATTTGCGGTTCAAGCCAAATGAACAGGCAGGCAAATGCATCAGGTCGAACGCATCAACGCCCAGCCAGCACGGAAACGACTGAACCATTCACAGCAAGGCTGATAAGTTGTTGTCGACATATTGTGGACACAATGGATATTGGCACGTATGATGACCCGTCAGAAAGTTATTCGGAGTCCTGATGGAAGAGAACATGATCATTAGTCTGGTGGCGAGCGGTGATCTCCGCCTCAATGCCAACCAAGTTTGTTGGCCTGCACAAGCCGCAATGGAAGAAGCCCTAACTCGATCCGTGGAACGTCTCGGCGGAAGGGTCGACCGCGCTCACCCCTACCATCCTGAAAAGAAGCATGGGTTTCTCGATTCGCAGCGTTATGGAATGGATGTGTTCAAGGCCATCCCCGAAGATACTCCTCTCATCGTGGCAGAGGCCGTTTGGCAATACAGCCACCATGTGCTTGCTGGCCTGACGACACACAAAGGTCCCATTCTCACTGTCGCCAATTGGAGCGGCCAATGGCCTGGCCTCGTCGGCCTGCTCAACCTTAATGGGTCGCTCACCAAGGCGGGCGTCTCCTACTCTTCTCTCTGGAGCGTCGACTTCACCGACGAGTTTTTCCTGAACGGACTTGAGGAGTGGATGCGCACGGGAACAGTTACGCACGATCGATCGCATGTACGTCGGTTCGACGGTGCAGCCGGTCGCGCAGCGCAAATTGGAGGCGCGGAGGCCGCTCGTCTCAAAAAAGAGAAGGCCATCTTAGGTGTCTTTGACGAAGGTTGCATGGGGATGTTCAACGCCATTGTGCCCGATCATCTTCTGCACCAGACGGGCATCTTCAAGGAACGTCTCAGCCAGAGTTCGTTGGCCTACGCCGCCACGCAGGTAAGCAACGCCGAAGCAGAGGCTGCATTGCAATGGCTTGAGCAGCGAGGCATGCAATTCGCTTTTGGCGCCGATGAGGCAACCGAGCTCACGCGCTCTCAAGTCCTGTTGCAGTTGAAGATGTACATTGCCGCCGTGCGTATTGCCGATGATTTTGGCTGCGCTGCCATAGGCATTCAGTATCAGCAGGGATTGAAAGATGTGCTTCCCGCCTCCGATCTTGCCGAGGGTCTGCTCAACAACACGGAACGGCCGCCGGTTTTCTCCGCGGATGGAAAGCGTGAGCTTTTTGCCGGCGTAGCGCTTCCGCACTTCAACGAGGTCGACGAATGCGCGGGGATTGACGCTCTCGTCACGCACAGAGTGTGGAACACCCTGGGTCTTCCGCCGGAGAATACATTGCATGATCTGCGTTTTGGAGAGGAATTCGACGGCAGCTTCGTCTGGGTTCTCGAAATCTCTGGAGCCGCACCCGCCGCGCACTTCGCCAACGGATACGCCGACGCAAGCAGCGAGCGCCAACCGCCTATGTACTTCCGACTCGGCGGTGGAACACTCAAGGGAAACAGCCGTCCAGGCGAGATCGTATGGAGTCGCGTATATGTTGAAGACGGTAAGTTGAAGGCGGATCTTGGTCGCGGTACCGTCGTGCAGCTACCGGAACAAGAGACCGAGCGGCGCTGGTCCATTACTACGCGGCAATGGCCGATGATGAGTGCTGTCCTGCATGGCGTTTCACGCGATCAGATGATGGCGCAGCACAAGGCGAATCACATCCACGTTGCATATGCGAACGACTCAGCCACCGCTGACGAGGCCATGATGGCCAAAGCGGAGTGTTTCCGTACGATGGGCATGGAAGTTTCTCTGTGCGGGGTCTCGCCAGCCTGACGCAGTGTTATCGGCCAGCACCTACTCAACATTGTGGGATGCTGGCTGCAGATTTAAGAGATGGCCTGTGCGTACCAGATGCTAAACCATTCTCGAAGCTGGGCGACCTCGACCGCACGTTCCTTGCTCAGCGGAAAGGGGTAGCTCTCGTGCGTAAATCGCCGAACGGCCGAGGTCACCTTTAGTCCCCACGGAGTAGGCAGCGGCCCTAGATGATCAATAAACTCGTTCAGCAGGCGGCTCTTTGTCTCAAACATATTGCCATGCCCACCCGTTGCAAACAGCGAAGACATCAACTCAGGCAGGGTGCACGCCACTCCGGAGACCACTCCGTCGCAAACACTCTCCGTTAGTGCGGGAGACAGCGCTGAGTCGTTGCCGATCAGACGCGCGTGCGTCAAACCTGCCGCTGTTATAGCACGCACGATATCCAGCGAGCCCGAAGAGTCTTTAATGCCCACAATGTTGGAGTGTTTCGCGAAGAGCGAAAGAACCGTGTCGACACGCAGACCCGAAGTGAATTGTGGAAGGTTGTACAGCAGAATCGGGAGCTCAACTGAAGATGCTACCGCCGAGATATACGCGGCCAGATCATCGTCCCGGTAAGGAAAGAAGTTTGGCATGGGTAGCAACACGGTGTGGGCACCTGCTAGTTGCGCAACGCGTGCTCGCCTCACCGTAAGACGCAGGTCGCCCGCGCCGATACCGCACAAAATCTCTGCCTCAGGAGCTTCCCCTCGCGCCACGCGCACCAGTTCGTTGACATCCGCATCTGAGACAATCGTAAATTCGCCCGTTGCTCCGTTGATCGCATAGCCGCGAAGGCCAAATCTGCTCAGTTCGATGACCTGCCGCCGAAACGAGGTCGTGTCCAACTCGCCATCGCTGGCTCGCGGAGAGAGTAAAGCTGCGTACACACCACGAAAAGAGGTCAAAGGATTCACCTTACAAAATATCGGGACATGCTGAACCTGAACGCGTCGAGCCCGACGACGCTAAGTGCAAATCGACACCAGCGCGATTTCGCCTACGCGACAGGTGTAACTATACATGCAAAACAGTCGTTATGTCGACAATACGAATACATGTCCAGGACTATTCTGCGCAGACAGGATCGCTGATTATTAGTAGGTATTTCTTATTATTTGCAGTGGCTTACATGAGAGCGCTACCCGCCGTTTCTGGCATTGCAAGTCTGGTTCAGTCTTCCCAAGATAGAGGAATAGATAATATGTCGACAGCAATGCGTCCAATAGGCTATAAGGATTGTGCTTGCCGAATCTTTTCGAGGCGGACCAGCTCACAATCGCAGGAGAAGACGTGTCGAAGTCAGCGGCGCCCAACACGAAGATGAAGTGGATCACTATCGGGCTTCTGTGGTTCGTCTTTCTGTTCAATTACGCAGACCGGCAGGCAATCTTCTCGCTCTTTCCACTCATTAAGACGGAGATGCATCTCACGGACGTACAACTCGGCATCCTGGGCTCCTGCTTTATGTGGATGTACGCTCTATGCGGCCCATTTACCGGGTGGATCACTGACCGGTTCTCGCGCAAATGGCTGATCCTTGGAAGCCTTATCTTCTGGTCGGTCGTGACCGGAGCAACGGCCATCGCTCACACATATCAAAGTATGATCTGGTGCCGCGCACTCGGTGGTCTCGGTGAGGCGTTTTACTTCCCGGCCGCCATGTCGATGATCAGCGATTATCACGGCCCTTCTACTCGTTCACGAGCCATGTCGCTGCACCAGACGGCCGTCTATGCTGGCAGCATCGCCGGGGGCTCAATCTCTGCCCTTGTTGGCCAACATAGCGGCTGGCGCTCAAGCTTTATATTCTTTGGTGGCTGCGGCGTTGTCCTGGGCTTTGTCCTTATGTTTATGCTGCGCGAACCCCGGCGCGGACAATCTGAACTTACGACCGATCGCCAGCCACTCAAGACCTCCACCAAGCAAGCCCTTAGAGAGATCCTGGGCAATCGCATGGTACTGCTGCTCATCGGCATCTTCATGGGAGCGAACTTTGTGGCGGTCGTTTTTCTTACTTGGCTGCCTACCTTCCTCTACAACAAATTCCACATGAGCCTTTCCATGGCAGGGCTCAACGCCAGCCTCTACCTGCAGGCCGCATCGTTTCTCGGTGTGCTGTGTGGCGGCTACCTCGCCGATCGCTTCTCGCGCCGTCGGGGCGGAGGTAGGCAGCTTACTCAAGCAATCGGCCTTTTACTCGGCGCGCCGTTTCTCTTCCTCACCGGATGGACGCTTGCCATCCCGGTGCTTGTTTTTGCCATGATTGGTTTCGGCTACTTCAAGGGTCTATACGACTCAAACATCATTGCTGGCCTCTACGATGTAGTTGCCATTCAAAACCGAGGCACTGCCGCAGGGATTGCCAACTCGCTCGGATGGCTCGGCGGCGGTCTCGCACCCATCATTATCGCCGTTGGATCGGCGAAATTCGGCATGAGCGTATGTATCAGCGCCACTGCCGCAATTTATCTCGTTATCGGCCTGCTCACGCTGCTGGCCTCACGGCGACTCCGTGGTATGCGTGACCCTGCAGATACCGTGACACCTCTATGGCCCGCAGCTGACACTTCAGAGATTTAAGTCCGAATAGCTTCGCTCGATCGTGCTTGCGCGTCGATTGCGGTCGAACTCATCCAGCCTCTCCTGGCGCGATATCTGAATATGCTGTGCAAGGCGATGCATTGCCAACTCTGAGTCTTTGCTCATAATCGCCTCAATAATAGCTGCGTGTTGCGCATGAATCTTGCGAAGCTTCCCTGCGTCATAGCCAAGCCGACGCATCGCAAAGATGCGAATCAGCAGCCTCGTATCATCCACGATCTTGCGTATACGTGGGTTGAACGAAAACGCCATCAGGAGTGTATGAAATCCACGATCTGCCGCAATGAACCGTTGCATCTGTTCCGTATTGAGATAGGACTCACCTGTGGCCTCAAGTTCATCGACAAGCGATAGAATTCCGTCCGACAGCTGTTCAAGTCGCTTGATATCTTCGCCGGGAAGCTGCTCACGCGTGACCTTCGCAATTACGTAAACCTCCAAAGCCTCGCGCAACTCGTACAGGTCGACGATGTCCTCGCGCGTTAACCGTACGACTTCGGTACCGCGGTTCGGTGTCTGTTCCAGCAGGCCTTCGGAGACAAGTTGACTAATTGCCTCTCGCACCGGAGTACGACTGCTCCCAAGCTCTTTCGCCAGCAAAAGCTCCGAAATAGCGCCGCCCGACGGAAGGTCACCGGAGGCAATACGGCTCTGAATGTACTGATATGCCTTCTCGCGAATTGTGTAATTCGATTTACTCGGTCTGGTCTTCGTCTTAACTCTCATTGAAGTTTCAGAATATCGACTTTCTTGTACACGAGCAGCATACACAGAAAATTCGCCGGCCCTTAGAAGAATGTATGCATCATGTCTACATGAACATCAGAAAATTCAACGAACCCTTTTTATATCCGTTTTATAAGTTGATGCATTCCTGCTAAAGGTATGTATATGTATTGATTACCTTGATTGTTGGAAGAGAGCGCACGATCGACAGGCTCCTAATCTCCTCTTGCTTTTCTCGGGTTTTGGTCAAGCTAATTCAAATCTTGTATTCGATGTGTAGACAATTGATATGCAGGTGCGTATAGTTTCGTGCGAAACAAAATCCGCGTCAGCGCGGGCGGCAAGTCCAAAGCCGACGCGGGCCACAGCGATGCAAGAGGGAAAGTCGATGAACAAAGCAAGAGTCGGTGCGACAACGCAAGATCAGGTCTTCAACCTAAGTGACTTCAGCTCGAAAATCTGCCGCAAGGCGGTCTATGCACTAGCACTCATTTTCATCGGCAGCACCCTCGTCTCGGCTCAGGTTAATTCCACTGGCACCATCTCGGGCCGCGTCGCCGATTCGCAAGGTGATGTCCTCAGCGGGGCGGTGGTCTCCATAGTGGAGCAGTTTACTAACGTTGAAACGAAGGTCACGACTAACAACTCGGGCTTCTACACCGCAGGCTTCCTTAAGCCGGGCACCTACTCCATCAAGATCAGTGCCACCGGCTTTGATAGTGCGCTTAGCAGTGGTCTCACGCTGCAAGTAGGCCAAGTGCTCAATCAGGACTTTACGCTCAAGGTTGGTCAGGTCACGGAGACCGTCAACGTCTCAACGGGCGCTCCTCTTCTCAATACCGAATCTGGAGAGCTTGGCGGGGTCATCTCTCACGAGCCCGTGATTCAATTGCCGCTCAACGGTCGCAACTTCTCTCAGCTGGCTCTTCTCGTTCCAGGCGTTAACTCGGGTTCAGTCGGTGGCGTTCGCGCCACCGGGGGCGGCAACGAGACCCAGCGTGCCGGGACTTCAATCACTGCCAACGGAGCGCGTGGCAGCTTCAACCTCTACATGATCAACGGCGTCCAAAATATGGATGTATCCGTCGGGACCGCTAAGGTCTTTCCTAACCTGGAAGACATTCAGGAGTTCAAGGTACAGATCGGCAACTCTGACGCCCAGTTCGCCGCTGGCGGCGCGGTCGTGAATGTCGTTACCCGCTCGGGCGACAATGGCTTCCACGGCTCCGCGTTTGAGTTCTTCCGTAATTCGGCGCTCGATGCGCGCGGCTACTTCGACGCGGCCAAACCTATCTTCCAGCAGAATCAGTTCGGCGGTTCTCTCGGCGGTCCCATCAAGCGCAACAAGCTCTTCTTTTTTACTGACTATCAAGGACTAATCACCCACACCGCGCCGACCGGCATTGCCAGTGTGCCCACCACCGCAATGCGAGCGGGAAACTTCCAGGGCTTTGCAACGATCTATGATCCCGCGACGTATAACGCGACAACCAGGACGCGCACGCAATTCACGAACAACCAGATCAATCCTTCGCGCTTCGATCCGATTGCGGTGAACCTGCTGCAGATACTGCCTTTGCCAAATCTGCCGGGCAATGCGAACAACTTCCGTTTCAATAACCTGATGGTCAATAAACAGAACCAATATGACGTCCGTGTCGACTATGTAGTCTCGCCAAAGGACAGCATGTTTGCTCAGTTTACGAGCGGGACCGCCGACGTGACCTTCCCCAATACGCCGGTGAAGATTAACGGAGTCTTCAATCCGCTAGCCTTTGCGTCCGGCACCGGAGTCGGGGCGAACCGCATCAACCATGCACCAAGCCTGCAGGCGACATTGCAGGAGACGCATGTGTTCTCCTCAGCGCTGGTCAATGAACTGGCCTTGGGATATACACGGTTCGATCTGCGTGTAAACCCACTGGACCAGGGATACAACACGGCACAAGCGCTCGGTCTTCAGGGTGCCAATACAGCTTCGAACACGGACGGCTCCGGCATGTCGAGTCTGACCATCACTGGTTTCACTGGATACAGTGCGAGCTTTCAACCCGAAATTGTTCCTCAGAATACGATCCAGGTCTCCGATGGTGCCGGGCTCAACTACGGTGCCCATGCCATTCGCTTCGGTTTTAGCTGGGTGCACAACAACTTCGGCTTCAACCAGCTCTCCGCCCCCTCCGGCGCTCTTAGCTTTAGCGGGACCTACACCAACAACGGCACATCATCCGGTGGATCCGGATTTGCCGACTTTCTGCTCGGCGTGCCAGTCAGCTCAACCAAGTCCATCCTTCCGCAAGGCATGCCCTTCGTCAGCTACACAGACTTCGGAACCTATGCCCAGGATACCTGGCGCATTACACCGCGACTCACCGCAGTGTTTGGTCTCCGCTACGATCTGTTCACGTCGCCTATCGACCGTAAAAACCGCATGTCGAACTTTGTGCCGGATGGAGGAACGATCTCCCAGACTGCTGGCGGCACAGGTCAGGTTGTGATCGCCGATCAGGGTAAATACAGCCGCGCCATCATCGAGACCCGTAAACTCAACGTCACACCAAGGGTCAGCCTGGCTTATAAGCTCGGCAACAAAACGGTTGTGCGCAGCGCCTTCGGAGCCTATTTCTTCAACGAGCAGGGAACCGGATCTTCGGCGCGTCTCTTCCTGAACTATCCGTTCGCCCAAACGTTCAGCACAACCTGCTCATCGACCGTTACCTGCCTCAGCACATCCACCGGCATCCCGCTGTCGCCTTCAGCGAGTAACGTGCCGGTCGTCGTCTACTTTCCACTGCAAAACCCAACTCCTTACGTCAATCAGTGGAATCTCACCCTTGAGCATCAGGTTACGAACTCTCTTGTTGTACGCGGTTCGTACGTCGGATCGAAGGGGACGCACCTCGGCATAGCTCTCAACGAGAACGTTCCAATTCCCGGTGCCGGCAGCCCGCAAGCGAACTCGCCGTACCCCGCCTACTCCACCATTCAGTCCTGGGAAAATCGAGGCGTTTCCAGCTACAACGCCCTCCAACTCTCTGCGGAGCAGCGCGCATGGCATGGCCTGCAGTATCTCGCTGCGTACACCTGGAGCCGCAGCATCGATCAGGGCTCTGGCGGCAATTCATCGTCGAGCGAATCGCGCATCAACATCCAGAACCCTCGCAACCTGACCGCCGACTACGGTCTGTCTGACTTCGACCATCGCCAGCGTTTTACCTTCAGCCCTGTCTACCAGCTTCCCTTCGGCCGCGGCCGGCAGTATGGCGGAAGCGTGAATGCAGTCGTCGACGGTCTGATTGGCGGGTGGGACCTGACTGGCATCGTGACACTGCAGAGCGGTGCACCGTTCTCCGTCTCTATGTCCTCCAATGCTTCGCTCAACACCGGAACATTCCTTCGGCCTAACCGCGTCTGCAACGGCAATAAGTCGGGCGATCAAAGAACGCTGACGGCTTACTACGACACCAGCTGCTTCGTGAATCCGGCGCAGTACACCTTCGGCAATACCGGACGTAACATTCTCATCGGGCCAAGCTATCAGACGATCGATGCCGGTCTGCACAAGGACTTCCACATCCACGAGGCGCTTGGTGTGCAGTTCCGCGCCGAGTTCTTCAACCTGTTCAATACTGCAAACTTCGGCTTCCCCAATAACAGCATCGGTTCCGCCGCTGCGGGAAGAATCTCGGCATTGGCCACCGGAGCAACGGCACGTCAGATGCAGTTTGCCCTGCGGTTCCACTGGTAAACGCTCTTAGGAGAAAGAAAGATGAAGCGTAGAACATTTCTGCGTGGAACGGCGGCTTCTGTCGCTGTCTCCTGCATGGGCCGTGGCATGCTTCACGCGCTCGACACAGGCTTAACGGATCTCAATCACTGCACTATCGTCATTCCTTCGTCGCCTTCAAAGCGCGAGACCGTCGCCGCCGAGATGGTCGTCGACGAGATCATGAAGCGCTGCGGCGTCTCATGGGCGCAGGGAAATACCGGCGCCGGAGCGGTGAAGATCTACCTCGGCACGCGTTCCAACTGGCACGGCCTCGGCACTGCGGTGTCAGCCGTCGCTGGCAAAGCCGCGAAGCTGCCCGCTGAATCGTATGCCATCGCGTCCGGCGGCGAAGGTAGCGGTGCGTGGATCGCGGTTTGCGGTAGCGACGAGCGCGGCCTGATCTTCGGTGCCGGACGCATGCTCCGTATGCTGCGTCTCACTCGTCGATCCGTGACTGCCGATCTCAAGGCGATGAATCTCACCAGTTCGCCGCAATATGCCGTGCGCGGCCATCAACTCGGCTACAGACCCAAGACCAACGCGTACGATGCGATGACAGTCGAGATGTGGGACCAGTACATTCGTGAACTTGCGATCTTCGGCACAAACACCATCGAACTGCTGCCACCCATCTCCGACGATCTCTCCGACAGCCCGCACTTTCCCATCCCGCCGCAACAGATGATGATCGAGATGTCGCGCATCTGCGACAAGTATGATCTCGATGTCTCCGTCTGGTATCCGGCTATGGCCAAGGACTACGGCGATTCTAAGACCGTCGACGACGAGATTCGTGACTGGGCCGCTGTGCTGCACGATCTGCCGCGTGTCGATATTGTCTTTGTTCCTGGCGGTGACCCGGGCCATACCGACCCGAAGAATATGCTGCCGTTGCTCGAAAAGCAAAGGGCCAGCCTGCGCAAGACACACCCAAAGTTGCAGATGTGGATGTCTCCACAGTCATTCAACGCCGACTGGACCGCCGAATTCCTCAAGATGGCTGCAGATCCGCACACGCAGTCGTGGCTCGATGGAATCGTCTTCGGTCCTCAGAATCGCCTCTCTATCAGCGAACTGCGCAAGGCGCTGCCTGCAAAGTATCCCATCCGCTTCTATCCCGATATCACGCACAGCATCCAGTCACAGTACTCGATGAACAACTGGGACCTCGCGTATGCTCTGACCGAAGGCCGCGAGATCATCAACCCGCGTCCCGAGGCCGAGGCTGCCATCCTGCGTTCGGAATTGAAGGGTACCGTCGGGTTTGTCAGCTACTCCGAAGGCGTCAATGATGATGTGAACAAGTTCGTGTGGAGCCTTATCTCCTGGGATCCGCAGACTCCTGTTCCCGTCGCTCTGCGAGACTTCGGTAACTACATCATCGGCGCGCATGACGGCTCCGCCTATGCGCAAGGCCTGCTGGATCTTGAACACAACTGGGAAGGCCCGCTCGCGGCCAACGAACTCGTCGATATTACTTTGTCGAAGTTCCTCTCCATCGAGCGAAATGCGTCGCCGTTCGTTCTTGAGAACTGGCGCTGGCAACAGGCAATGTTCCGAGCCTGCTGCGATGCGTATGTGCGCCAGCGTCTGCTCTTTGAGTCTGGTGAACTTGCCCGCGCGCAAAGTGTCCTCGGTCGCATCGAAGACTTCGGCTTTGCTTCCGTGCCCTGGGGCATCGGTGCCAAACCAGCGCAGGAGCCAGCCAACGGCATCGATCCACAGAACCTCATCGACGAGGCCATCGAGATTCTTCGTAAATGCTCCGTCACCCAAGTTGCACCCGCTGTCCGCACACGTATCAGCGAACTCGGCTACGCTCTGCTGCAGAGTATTCGTCAGCAACTCGCCGTCGAACGGTTCCAGGGCGAAGCCGTCGATCGCGGATCCCCGCTCGACACCATCGACCATCCCGTCACTGACGGCCCCTACTTCCTCAAGCAACTCCGCAAGATAAGCTCCATCGAAGATCAGGAAGAGAAGATCGAGGCTATCCGTTCTCTGCTCAATCGCACTAACCCCGGCCCCGGCGGCTTCTACGACGAGCTCGGCAACGTTAGCAACCGGCCGCACCTCGTCATCGAAAACGCCGAGGGCGACTTCGACTTCCGCCGTTCGCCTCACGTCGGCACCAACTACCCCGACCACTACGGCGCCAACGCGCCAATGGCGTGGAAGCACTGGGCCGAGAGTCTCTATGAGGCTCCACTGAAGATGCACTACACGGGTCTCGATCCCAACGTGGACTACAGTCTTCAGGTGGTTATCTCCGGCGACTCGCGTGGCGTCAAGACTCGACTCGTCGCAAATGACTCGGTCGAGATTCACCCGCTGCAGATGCGCCCATGGCCTCCTGCGCCGCAGACCTTCACCCTGCCGCGTGCCGCTATATCGTCAGGCGAGCTTCGCCTCACCTGGACACGCGAAGCAGGCCTCGGCGGCAACGGGCGCGGCTGCCAGGTCGCCGAAGTGATGCTCAAACCTATCGTCAAGAAGGAGGCTTAGCGCGATGCCGGAAGAGTACGCTGCCGACCGGCATCCCTCTTCGCCTGACACGTGGAGCGTCGTCCGCGAACGTCTCAAGGCAGGAGACTATGTCATCGGCATGACCGTAACCTCGAATAACGTCGAGACCGGGGCATACGCTGCTACGCTGGGCTTTCACTTTCTCTGGAGCGAGATGGAGCACTCCTCCCTCTCACTCGAATCTCTGCGGACCCTTGTGCTCGCTACGCGAGGGTTGCCCGTCCCTGTATTTGCACGTGTCCCATGGGCCGAACTCTGGCTGGCCAAGCGCGTACTCGACCAAGGGGTGCAAGGTGTCATCTTCCCCTTTGTATCTACCGTAGAACGCGCCCGCATCGCCGCGCAGGGATGCCACTATCCCCCGTTCGGTCGCCGTGGCTCCGGCGCAGGACTTGCCGTCACTACCTGGCCCGCTTCAGGCAACTACTATGACTCCGCCGACTCCAATGTTCTTGTTGTCTGCGTAATCGAAGAGACTACAGGCGTCGAGCAGATCGAAGAGATTGCCGCGACTCCCGGTATCGACGTCCTCTTTATAGGTGTCAGCGACCTCTCCTTCTCACTCGGCCTGCGCGGTCGCCAGGACGACCCCGTGCTCGAAGAAGCCATCGCAAAGATCGTCTCCGCCGCTAAACGGCACGGTAAATGGCTCGGCCGTCCCGCAGGCAGCGCGGAGGAAGTCGAACGCTTTCACGCGCAGGGTTTCCAGTTCTTCCAGTCCGTTACCGAACTCGGCCTGATGAAGCTCGGTGCAAAAGCGCTGCTCGAACCACTTGGCATCAAAGAGAAGCCGCGCGAGCAAAGCACCTTCTACTAAAATCCGGCAACAGCAATACACGCTCCCCAATGGCAATCGCACGGGAGACGCATCAGGATATCCTCATGACGATCGTTGTGCTCGATGGATTTACTCTCAATCCGGGCGACAATCCCTGGACTCCACTCGAAGAACTCGGAGAAGTGCGGGTCTATGATCGCTCCACCCCTGCCGAGGTTCGCGAACGAGCCGCTGAAGCCGACATATTGGTCACCAATAAAACCCCTCTACCTCAGGACATCATCCTGAATGCGCCGCGTCTCAAGTTCATCTCCGTGCTCGCCACTGGCTACAACATCGTCGACATCGCTGCAGCGAAACAGCGCGGCATCGTCGTGTCCAACGTGCCCGACTACGGCACAAATACAGTGGCACAGTTTGTCATGGGTCTTCTGCTTGAACTCTGCCATCGCATAGGCGACCACTCCAGCGCGGTTCGCGCCGGTGCATGGACGACATCGAATGACTGGGCTTTCTGGAACTCCCCCCAGATTGAGCTCTACGAAAAAACCATTGGCATCGTTGGCTTTGGCCGCATCGGTCGTCGCGTCGCGGCGTTAGCAGAAAGCTTCGGCATGCGCGTTATCTACAACACTCGCACGCCTCAGCCCGACTCACCACAGCAGTACCGTACGCTTCAGCAACTCTTCGCGGAAGCCGACGTTGTATCGCTTCACTGCTCTCTAACAAGGGAGAACAGCGGCATGGTTAACCGCTCTCTCCTTGAAAGGATGAAGCCTTCTGCGTTTCTCATTAACACGGCGCGCGGCCCGCTCATCAACCAAGGCGATCTCGCGGCCATTCTCAACGGCGGCAAGATTGCCGGTGCTGCGCTCGACGTCCTCTCCATCGAACCGCCTTCCAAAGACAATCCTTTACTCACTGCGTGCAACTGCATCATCACGCCCCATATGGCGTGGGCCGCACTCGAAGCACGAAAACGTATCATGACGGCCACCGTGCACAACGTCAACTCCTTCCTTATTGGAACTCCCGTCAACGTCGTCACGTGATCGCCTACTCCGCACTGTTTGTTCGCAAACTCAAAGGAACATATAGCGATTGGTCGAATAGCTTTCGACGCACCGACGTGAATACGAGCCCACCACTTCATTGATCTTCTATCGAAGCTCGGCCAACAAGAAAAGGCATGTATCTTTAGTGCAAGCCTTATGGCCCATGTCTCTGATATTTGGCTAAGGAGTTGGTGGACGCGGAAGGAATCGAACCTTCAACCTGTCGATTAAGAGTCGAATGCTCTGCCAGTTGAGCTACGCGTCCAGGTTTGTTGCTGTCCTCAGGGAGAGGAGCGCCGGGTGAGAGCCGCTGCAAATACTTGCGTAGGCTGCAATCAATCGACCTTTTAAAGATAACACAGCCCGCAGGGTTCTGAACCCCTGCAGGCTGATCTCGCAGAAGAAATTTAGCCGACGAAATCGACGTTGGCGCGGTGCGGAATGATGCCGCGATCATAACCCATGTCGAGCAGTTTGCGGATCGCCTCGCGCCCGTCCTCGCCGTAGTTGAGGGTACGCTCGTTGACGTACATACCTACGAAGCGATTGGCGAGCGTCGGATCCAGATCGCGCGCGAACTGCATCGCGTAGGCGAGGGCTTCTTCGCGATGATCGAGCGCATGCTGAATGCTGTCGCGAAGCGCGTTGGTCGCCGTGAGCATGATTTCGTTGCCCAGCGAGCGGCGAATCGCATTGCCTCCAAGCGGAAGGGGAAGGCCCGTCTGCTCGCGCCACCACTGGCCGAGGTCGAGCAGCTTCACCAGCCCATCGTTTGCGTAGGTGAGCTGACCTTCGTGAATGATCAGACCAGCGTCAAACTCGCCAGCGTTCACTGCAGGAATGATCTTGTCGAAGGGAACGACAGTGTATTCGATCTCCGGATGGAAGAGCTTGAGAGCGAGAAATGCAGTCGTCAGGGTGCCTGGAACGGCGATGCGGGTCTTCTTTGCCTCAGCGAGCGTGAGCTTCCGGTTGGCGACGATCATGGGACCGTAGCCCTCGCCAACCGAGCCGCCACAGGCCATCAGGGTGTAGTTGTCCTGCAGGTAGGGATAGGCGTGGAACGAGATCGCCGTGACGTCGTAGAACGCCTCATTGATGGCCTTGTGGTTCAGCGTTTCGATGTCGGTCAGGACATGGGTGAACTTGTAGCCGGGAACGCGGACCTTGTTGGTGGCAAGGCCGTAGAACATAAATGCGTCATCGGAGTCGGGGCTGTGGGCGATGCTAATCGCTTGGATTGCTGTCTGTGCGGCGGTCATGATGCGGTGTTCCTCTGGCCAGTGATGAAAGAAAAGTAAAACGCGCCTTCGTACCGGCGCGCGAAGAAGTCAAAGCAAATTAGACGTTGCGCCAGCGACTAATGGAGCTGTAGATACCAGCAGTCGCCGCGATCTTGACGATCTCGCCCGGCAGGAAAGGCGCTACGGCCATGTGCCACACACCGGTTACACCCAGGTGAAGAAACTGAGAAAACCAAATAGTGCCGAAGGCAAAGATTACGAGGGTGGCCAAGACGCACGCAATAGCAGCGCGAACGTACAGCGAGCCAGCACGAAGGGAGCGAACAGCCCATCCGGCTGATGCCGCCGCGAAGGGATAGGAGAGGAGAAATCCTCCGGTGGCGCCGAAGAGCTGCAACATGCCGCCCGCGCCATGCGGGTTGAAGACCGGCATACCCATCGCGCCTTCGGCGAGATACAGAGCCATAGCCGCGAATCCTGCAGCCGGGCCGAGGGAGAGGCCGACAAGTAGCACCGCAAAGTTCTGCAGGGTGAGTGGAACCGGCGTGAAGGGCAGAGGTACGGAGACTCGCGCGCAGAGGGCTACAAAGATGGTGGCGCCGATCGCCAGGACGATGCGACCCGCAACGGAATTGGCGAACGCGCGTGGAGTGCTCTGGACAAGACCTTGCGAGGAGGGAAGAGCGGATTGCATTGAAAGAGTTCCTTTCGCGCTAAAAACGTTTTGAGGCTGCTGTCCGTGCTCCCGAAATCTTGTGCGGGCGTGAAGTGTACGGGTCGGTCAGGTCGCCGAAGTCTTTGTTGAAGTGAGCCCAGTCTACTCGTTCGGAGCTGGCGGAAACAGGACGTGCCGGCTGAGGAGACTTTCCGTGCCCCAAGTGCGGGGTTGGACTCGGGAGAAGCCGGGTGAATCTCAACAACCTGTGAGGGCTTGTTCCAACCCTTCTTCGCCGTAATGGCCTGAAGAGTCTGATGCGGAACAAGTCGCGGAGTGCGAACAGAGCCATATTGGGCGGCCGCGTTGAAGTGCTGGCCGAAACTGGGCTCAGGAGGGGCCGGAGTGCGGTTGTTCTGATGGCTGGTGCGTACGTGCCTGACGATAGCAAATGCTGCCCCGACCAGAACGAGGAGGCAGGTAACCGAGATGGCAAAGAGGATTTGCACCATCAGAAGGATATCAAGGCGCACGCGCCTTGGGGAATCCCCTTCGCCAAGCTGATTGCCGAGTCCGTTTCGAATGATTTTGTACCCCTCGATGGGTACGAACTTGGTTCGTCTCGCGCATAGGTACGTTTTCCACTTGACGGTGTTCTGCATCGAACTTTGTACTTCTAACTATGGGTCACTCACGTCACAAACGGCTCCGGCGCGGCACGCTCCAGTGTCTTTGTGCGTGTTTTCAGCAGGGCGCATACCGGCTGGAGACGGGTAGCGACAGTCGCTGCGGCGGGGCTAGCTATTGGAGTCGGCTACCACGTTGTCTTCGGACAGAACGGGCTGACCGCCTACGAGCAGAAAAACCATGATGCAAAGATGCTGGACAGCCAGGTGAAGAGCCTGCAGCGAGAGAACGAGCTGCTGAAAGGTCACGTCGAGCGGCTGCAGAACGATCCCAATGCCATCGAGCACCAGGCCCGCGAAGAACTGCACTACACCCGTCCTGGCGAGGTGATCTATACGCTTCCCGCGGCTGCCGTCCTCGCCTGCTAAGACCGCCCCTGCCCGCAAATAACGGTTCCGAGCTGCTGCGCCGTCGCACGGCGTCTCCTCGTTCTTATAGGCTTCAGAAGGAAAGACGGAGCGACCATGAAGTTCGATACCGAGAAAGCCACCCCTCGCGAGATCTACAACCTGCTGATTGGTCTGGTGGCGCCGCGGCCCATCGCGCTGGTGACGAGCATGAACGAGGAGGGTGGCCTGAACGCCGCTCCTTTCAGTGCCTACAACTACCTGTGCACCGATCCGCCGATCGTTGGCATTGGCGTAACCGACGTCCCGCGGACAGATTCGTCCCCAAGGATACTGCGCGGAACATTCGCCGCACCGGCGAGTTCGTCGTGAACGTCGTAACAGAGGACATCGCGCAGCAGATGAACATCTGTGCGACGGACTTTCCGGCCGAGATATGCGAGCTCGAGATGGCCAGCGTTGACCACGACTGAGCCCTCACGGTCGTCAAGGTGCCGCGCATCGCACAGGCGCATGCCGCGCTCGAGTGCCGCGAGTACACGACCATGGAGATTGGCCGATCGCGCATCATCCTTGGCCGAGTCGTCTCAATCTATGTCGAAGACCAGTTCGTCGATCCGGCCGGCCCTTATGTTCGTGCCGACGAGTTGCACGCAATTGGAAGGATGAATGGTCTGGGCAACTATGTCCGTACGCGCGACAGCTTCATGACGATCCCGCGCATCCCCTACGAGGAGTGGAAGAAGACCACGGCGAAGCGGAATAGACATCTAGGAGAGATACTTCCTTGAGCCAGGGATCGGTGCTGCTGACCAGCTCATGAGTGTTGCCGTCGAAGACGACCTTGCCTTCGTTCAGGACGAGGAATTTGGTGCTGTCGTCGATGCCGCCGTCGGGAATCGGTTCCATCTTTCCTGTCTCTGGATTGAAGCGGTTCATGGCCAGCGTGAAGGCATCCTGCAGCCGATGGGTGATCATCAGCGAAGTTGTGTGGCTGACGTCGCGCTGCTTCATGACCAGCTCGATGATCGTGGTCGAGGTGATGGGGTCAAGGCCGCCGGTGGGCGAGTCGTAGAGAATCAGGTCCGGCTTCGAGATGATGGCGCGGGCGATGGAGACGCGCCGTCGCATGCCGCCGGAGAGCTCGGAAGGGAACTTGGCGATCGCCTGTTCCAGCTCAACGAACTGCAGCGCTTCGACGACACGCGTCGTGTGCCTCTTCTTCCGGAACACGTTCTTCGTGCAGGCGATAGGCGACGTTGTCTTCCACGGAGAGGGAGTCGAAGAGTGCCGACTCCTGAAAGACCATTCCGATGCGGCCGCGCAGCTTGAAGAGATCGTTCTCCGACATCGTCGTGATTTCTTCGCCGAAGACCGGATGGTGCCGGAGTCTGGACGGATCAGCCCGTTGGCGAGCTTCATCAGCACGGACTTGCCGCCGCCGGCTGGGCCGAGAATGATCCGGGTCTCGCCGCGAGAGACGGTGAAGGAGATGTTCTCGAGGACCGGCTTGAGGTCGAAGGTGATCGAGACGTCCTCGAAGACGACGACCGGAGCGTCATCTGTCTGGCCGGAGTTGCTGCGATGTCGTCTCGGATCAGAGGTCTTCAGCCATGGTCTGTCCTACCTGCCGAAGATGCCGATCATGGCGCGGCTGACGATGAAGTCGACGATGATGATGAAGACCGAGGAGACGACGACGGCCTGGGTGGTGGAGCGGCCGACGCCCTGGGTGCCGCCTTTGGTGGTCATGCCGAAGTAGCAGCCGACGGTGGCGATGATAAACCCGGAGAAGAGCGGCTTGGTAAGACCCTGGACGACGTCCCGTACTCGAGCGCCCGGTAGGAGTTATGGAAGTAGGACGAGGCGTTCAGTCCCCAGCAGCGTTACGCTGACCAGCGCGCCGCCGGCGATTCCGACCGCATCGGCCACGATGGTGAGGAAGAAGAGCATGAAGATCGTCGCGTAGAGGCGCGGCGTGACCAGCTTGCGGACTGGGATCGGTTCCGAGGGCGCGCATGGCGTCGATCTGCTCGGTGACCTTCATGGAGCCGATCTCGGAGGCCATGCCGGAGGCGTTGCGGCCGGAGACCATGAGGCCGGTGAGCACGGGACCGAGCTCCTTGACCATCGACAGCGCGACCAGGTTGCCGGTCATGCTGACGGCGCCGAAGGCTTTGAGCGAGGTGGCGGACTGCAGGGCAAGCACGCAGCCGGTGAAGAAGCCGGTGAGGACGATCGATCGGCAGGGAGCCGACGCCGATCGAGTCCATCTGGGTGTAGATATCGGCCCAGTAGCGGGGACGGGAGAAGAGATTGGCGATCGCCCGCCAGGACAGGATGGAGTAGTCCTGAATGGCGGCGACCTTCTGTTTTGCGAAGTCCTCTGGAGAGACGAAGGGCATGTCGTATCTGTGGCTCAGAGTATCAGATGCAGGGCCTAACGAGGAGATTGCATGTTATTGATAGCTCTTCGGGGTAAGGGAATAGGAATGTTTGGCCCGGAGATGAGAAGATAGAAGTGATGGTTTCTGAGATGACGGCGGCGGTGCTGTACGGCAAGGAGGACCTGCGCCTGGAGCGGGTAGCAACTCCCTCAGTGCCGCGGCCGGGGAGCTCGTCGTCCGGGTAGGCGCGGCGCTGACCTGCGGGACCGACCTGAAGGTCTACCGGCGCGGATACCACGCCATGATGCTGAAGCCGCCGATCCCGTTCGGCCATGAACTGGCCGGAGTCGTCGCCGAGGTGGGCGAGGGTGTAACGGCCTTTCGCGAGGGCGATCGGGTCGTGGCGCTGAACTCCGCTCCCTGCGATGCCTGTTTCTTCTGCCGGCAGGGCCAGCAGAACCTCTGCGAAGATCTGCTCTTCAACAACGGAGCCTATGCGGAGTACATCCGAATCCCGGCGCGAATCGTTGAGAAGAACACGTTGCTGATTCCGGACGGCGTTCCCTTCGAACACGCTGCGCTGACCGAGCCGCTGGCGTGCGTCGTGCGCGGGCTTGAGGAGACCGGTGCCAAGCCTGGCGACACGATGGTGGTCATCGGTGCGGGGCCGATCGGGCTGATGTTTATGCATGTGGCGGAGTTGGCGGGACTCCATGTGATTGCTGTCGTCAAGCGTGACGACCAGGTCGCCACAGCGAAGCTCTTCGGCGCGAGCGAGGTGGTGCAGATCGACTGCGGTAGATGATGTCGTTGCGGCAGCGCGTGCGCTGACGCGGGAGGGGCGCGGCGCCGACGCTGTCGATCGAGGCGGTTGCCAGTCCTGCAGACCTGGGAGTGGGCGGTCGATATGGTCCGGAAAGGCGGCGTCGTCAATTTCTTCGGCGGGCCGCCCAGCGGGACGCAGGGTGCAGCTCGACACCAACCGCCTGCACTACGGCGACATCACGCTGAAGGCCAGCTTCCATCACACTCCGGCGACCTGCCGGACGGCGTTTGAACTGATCACCAGCGGCCGCTTCAAGTGCTGCCGAAGCACATCACGGGCGCGTGTCGCTTGAACAGGTCCCCGAGCTCTTTGCGCGCATGATGACGCGGACTGGCGGCTCCCGCGAGATCAAGACAGCGGTCTTTCCCGAAGGAGCGCCGCGGTGAGCGAACTGAGCACGACCGAGCATGCCCTGCTGGGCGCTCCGCATCAGTACCTGACCCCGCTGGATCGGCCCACGCTTGCCGAGGCGCAGGCGTGGTGCCGCAGACCTTACAACGACCCACTACGAGAACTTCCACGTAGCGACGTTCTTTCTTGCCTGCGCAAGGTGCGCCCGCACTTTGAGAGCATCTACGCCTATTGCCGTGTCGCTGACGATCTGGGTGACGAGGTCGACGATCCGGCGGTCGCGACCCGCCTGCTCGATGCGTGGGGGTCGATGCTGGATGAGTGCTACGACGCGCCCGAGCGCTCCATGCATCCGGTCTTCGTCGCGCTGCACGAGACGATTCGCGCCTGCGATCTGCCGCGGCAGCTCTTTCACGATCTCGCTGACGCCTTCCGATGGACCAGGTCAAGACCGAGTACGAGACCTGGGAGGAGTTGCTCGAGTACTCTCACTACTCGGCGAATCCAGTCGGCCGGCTCGTTCTGTGGGTCTGCGGCTACCGTGATGAGAGCATCGCGTCTGCTCTCGGACAAGGTCTGCACTGCGCTGCAGCTGGCGAATTTCTGGCAGGACGTCGTCGAAGACGAGGAGCGCGGCCGCCGCTATCTTCCCGCCGAATCCATGATGCGTTTTGGCGTGGAGGAAGGACAGATTGAGGGCCGCGTCTTTACTCCGGAGTTCCGCGCTATGGTCAAGGACCTCGTGGTCCGGACGCGGGCCATGCTTGCAGAGGGCGGCGAGATCAGCAGACACGTCGATCGCGAGCTTGCGGTCACGCTGAATCTCTTCCGCAAGGGCGGCGATGCGATCCTCGACGGCATTGTCGCGCAGGACTACGACGTTCTGCGCGGCCGTCCTGTGGTCTCGAAGGCGAAGAAGCTGAGCTTGCTCGGTGGCTCGCTGTTGGAAAAGCTGCGCGCGGGGATGACGCGGTGACGACTCCCGAGGCATACGCGGTCTGCCGCGAGATCGCGAAACGCGAGGCAAAGAACTTCTATTATGCCTTTCGCGTGCTGCCGCAAGCACAAGAGCGATGCGCATGTGCGCGATCTATGCCTTTATGCGCCGCGCCGACGATATCGCCGATGACGAGATCGCTCGCCGATCGAGCAGCGCCGCATCGTGATGGCGCAGTGGGTCGAAGCCTGGCGCGCCGCGCGCTCTGGCGCTCTGACCGACGATCCGGTCTTTCTCGCGCTCAACGACACGCAGCGCAGATTTGAGATTCCTGACCAGCTGCTGGAAGAGCTGGTGCAGGGAACCACGATGGACCTCGATCCGCTGCCTGGAGATGCGAACGGAGTCCAGACCTTCGCAACCTTTCGAGGACCTCTATCGTTACTGCTATCTCGTCGCTTCGGTCGTCGGACTGGTCTGCATCAAGATCTTCGGCTACACCGATCCGCGTGCCGAGAAGCTTGCCGAAGAGACGGGTGTTGCTTTTCAGCTCACGAACATCCTGCGCGACGTGAAGGAAGATGCCGAGCGAGGCCGAATCTATCTGCCGCTGGACATGCTTCGCGCACATCATGTGCCGATGGAGCGCGTCCACGAACTTGGATTGCTTGCGCGCCATCACGGATGACGAACGCAGGCTGTTGAGCGAGCTAGGACAGAAGGCTGAACATTACTACCGTTCGGCGAATCAGCTTCTGCCTTTGATCGATGCCGACAGCCGTGCTGCGCTGTGGGTTCTGGTGACGATCTATCACGGCCTGCTGCAGCGATCGTGCTGAGCAGATACGAGGTCTTCCACGAGCGCATCAGCGTGCCGACTCATGAAAAGGTCTGGATTCTTGACCCAGGGAGCGGCCATGTCGCTCGCCAACGGGTGCTTGCGTGATCGAGGCAACACACTCTGACGTCATCGTCGCGGGTGCTGGAGTAGCAGGGCTTTCCGCAGCGGTGGCGCTGGCGCAGGCTGGAGCACAGGTAACACTGCTGGAACGAAGGCCATACATCGGCGGCCGCGCGTACTCGTACGAGCATCCGGCGCTGGAGGAGACGATCGATTCGCAGCATGTCGTCGTCGGGTGCTGCACTAACCTGCTGGATCTGGCGCGGCAGGCTGGGATGGCTGACTCGATTCGCTGGTATGACGAGCTGGTTTTCATGGAGCCGAACGGAAACCGCAGCCTGTCTGCGTCCGGGGTCGCTTCCGGCGCCGATGCATCAGACGATGAGTTTTCTGCGTGCTCCCATGTTGGGCCTGCGAGATAAGGCTGCGATTGCAGCGGTCTGCTGCGTTTTCTGCGCGGCTATCCGGAGGACGACTCGGAGAGCTTTGCAGTCGTGGCTGAAGCGGACGGGGCAGACCGAGCGGGCGATCCGTCACTTCTGGGAGCCGGTTGTGGTTGGCGCGCTGAACGATACGTTCGAGCGCTGCTCGGTGAAGTATGCGGGCAAGGTGTTTCATGAGTCATTCCTGCGCTCGCCGGAGGCGGGAAGGCTTGGTATCCCGGCCGCTCCGCTGAGCGAGTTCTTTTCGCCCATCGCTGCGCTGGCGGAGAAGCACGGCGTCGATGTCCGGCTCAAGTCGGGGATTGAGGCGCTGGAGCAGACCGCCGATGGACGATGGAGTGTGCGTGCTGGCGATCGGTCCTACACTGGCTGACCATGTCGTGCTGGCTACCGACTTCAAGCAGACGCGTTCGCTGCTGGCTGCGCTGGAGCCATCGGCTGAAGAGAAGGCACGCTTCTGGAAGAGGCCTTCAGTCGCTTTATCCCTGCGCCGATTACGACGATCCATCTTTGGTACGACCGTGACGTTACGGGGCTCGACCATGCGGTGCTGCTGGATACTCGGATCCAGTGGGTCTTCATGAAGTCGCGCATCCGGCGCTGGCCGGTGGAGCGTGGCAGCTACCATGAACTGGTTATCAGCGCTTCGTGGCCTGAGCTTGAGATGGGCAGGGAAGAGATTCTCTCTTCGGCGCTTGCGGAGTTCGAGACGTTCTTTCCTGCTGCGCGCGAGGCGAAGCTGGTGAAGAGCGGCGTGCTGAAGGAGGCGCGGGCGACCTTCTCGGTTACACCCGGGCTCGACCGGTTCCGGCCTTTGCAGGCGACCGAGTGGAGCGGGCTCTACATCGCCGGGGACTGGACGGCGACTGAGTGGCCTTCGACGATGGAGGGTGCGGTGCGCAGTGGGCGCCTGGCGGCGGGCTCGGTGGTGGGAGACAGGATGAGGTTCATGGCTCCAGAGCTGCCGGCGACAGGGTTGATGAAGCTCTTCTGAGGGACCCACCCCCTCCCCTATATGTACCGCGTAAGCCGCTCATCTTCAGCGACATACAACATTTGCTCCGGCCAGAATACTGGAAAGAGAGCAGTTATCATCAAAAATATTGAAAATAGATGACTTATGGACGAAAGCAAGCAGGCGAAGTGAAACGTTTTCTTCTCTCATTTCCATTTTATCGAGCAGGGCGTAATTAATCGGCATCTTGGGTTGCCGTAGTAAGTGGCTACATTTCTGTAGCTTGTAGAGATTTCCTCAACCGTAGGGTATTGACAGCGATTTACCGCACTTACTTTGAGATGAGCACGACCCCGATGCAGACGAAGAGGACGGCGAGCCAGCGGCGGCGGTCGACGTTTTCGCCGAGGACGAGCTTGGCGCAGATGGCGTTGCCAATGTAGGTAAGCGAGGCGATGGCGGGGGCAGCGAGCGACAGGTCGACGATGGAGAGGGCCCAGAGCATGGCGAAGAAGTTGAATGCCATGCAGGCGCTCCGATGAGGAACTTGGGGCTGGAGAGGACGGCTTTGACGGGGCCGAGATAACCCTTCAGTCCGGGGCCGGTGCGATGGTGGTCGAGATCGCCGAGGTCGCGCATGGCGGAGGCGATGAGGACCTCGCCGGCGATGGCGAGAGCGGCGACTCCGGTGATGGCGCTCCACTGGCGAAGGATGTCGGAGGAGTGGAGGGATCATCGGCCGGCTCCGGAGTCCATGAGGCCGAGTTCGTGCGGGTCGTCTGGGTTCTCGGTGCGGGAGGGGCCGCCGGCGACGAAGCCGACGGCGCAGACGATGAGGAAGATGCCGGCCCAGCGATAGACGGAGAGGTGTTCGTGCAGCCAGAAGCGGCTGAGCAAGCGCGACGACGACGTAGCCGAAGGCGGTGGCGGGCATGACGAAGGTGAGGTCGGCCCAGGAGAGCGCCGTCATATAGCTGGCGAAGAAGCCGATGAGCAGGACGATTCCGGAGATGACGAAGGGGTTGAAGAGCGCGTGCCAGAGGAGGCCGAGATGGTGCAGATCGACCTGGCCGACCTGCGCCATGCCGCGGGAGAGCAGGGTGTCTCCTACGGATGCGGTGAGCATGATGGTGATGAGGATGGCGTACTGCGAGGGCTTCAGGGCGTGCTTCATAAAAGAGTGGCCGCGCGATCTCATGCGAGATGCGCGGCCTGTATCAAGGGTATCAAAGTCTGACGGCACGCTAAGGAATGATGGCGGCTATGCTGGATGGTCGAAGGAAAGATCAGGAGAATTTCATCGATGAAGATGGCGCGCATAATTCTTTTTACGGGGCAGATGGATGCGATGAGCGAGTTCTACGGGCAGGTGCTTGGTCTGAAGTTGGTCTCGAGCGAGAAGGGATGGAGGGAGTTCGCTGCGGGCGGCGCGAGGATTGCGTTGCATTCCGGACCATCATCGCCGGGGCGCAAGGGGCCAAAGATTGCGTTCTATGCCGAGGACGTTGCCGCTGTGCGCGAGAAGCTGATAGCGCGAAGTGCGAAGTTTGGGAAGGTGCGGCAGTGGGATGAGCTTTACCTTTGCGACGGCAAGGATCCGGATGGAAATCCTATTCAGTTGTCGAACCGTTGAAGCTCGCAGTAACTTCAGGGCTTGAGAGATGGCGTATCGTTCGGTCTGCTGAATGATGACGGAGGTAAGTTCGTATCGCTTGCGGGAAGGCGAACGCAGAGAGCGACGTAGGTCGGGATAGCTCCAACGAGTATCTCTAACGCCGTCGAATTGGGTCAGAAGTGGGCAACAAGAATGAATCTGTTCCTAGACCGTTTGAGTGAGCTGGAGTTTCAAACTCTACGCTGTCGTTGCTTTTGTAAACGAGCTTGTCATTGGGGTATGGCCCAGGAGGGAAACTTATAGGTGAGACTTGCTCTTGGTCTGAAATTACCTTACGAACAAATTCACTGTGAGTTGGGAATACGCGCGCAATATGTTTGAGCGACCCGAAACGTCCAGAAGTCCCGCCGTACTCGAAGGTGAATTGAACAGCTGGTCCTGTAAAACCTTTCCATGATCCGGAGAAGATCAACTTCGGATCGATAGGTTGCGGCGCTACGAAAAGATTCGTTCCACTGGACCCATAGGTACCGAAGCAGTACCAGCCGCGCGGAGCAAAAACGGCCAGCCTTCCTCTTCCTTGTAGTAGGCAAGGCCTTGCGCCGCGGCGGGAGGAAGTGGGATTGTCTTTGGTTTGCCCCGAGGCGCTTTGCGTGGACCGATCTGACCATCGGATTTACAGCCTACAAACGGCACAACAGATTTCGTGTGCGGAGAGGAAGTCTGGCCTGGTGTTTTTGAGCCCGCTGCCAGCGCGATGAGCAATGGCAGCAGGACTCGATTGCGAGCGATCAAGGCTTGGTGACTTTCAGATCGCTGACGGTTGCGTCGGTGTTGTGGGCGAAGCGGATGCCGTAGACGCCGTCGGTTGACTTGAGTTTGCCTGCGGTGACGAGGTCGGACTTAGGGAAGGTTTTTACGGTGGTGCCGTTGATGATGCAGGAGACGGTGTCGCCTTTCACCTGCATGGCGATCTGCTGGGTGACAGGCTCGCCAACTGCTGCGGCCTTGTGAACGGCATCGTTTGCTTCGCGACGGCCGTTGAGTTGGAAGGGTTCCGGCCCAAAGCCGCGGACGATGAAGTTTCCGTTGCCGTACGCGGCGCAGTAGATGTAGCTCTGGTCGGCGGTGCCGAGACCGCTACCAGCGATGACGATGCCGTAGGGGTGCGGGTGGGTGTTGAGGTTCATGAACTTTGGTTCGGTGAAGGTGGCTGAGACGGTGTAGTCGCCCTTGGCAACGTTCTTCGGGTTCCAGTAGGTGATTGCCGGACCTGTGGTGACCTGCATGGTCTTGCCGTCACCGGCGAGCTTTGCATCACTGACGGTCTGGCCGGCCTTTTCGGCATCGGCGTCGATCTTGCCTTGCCACCCGGAGACACTGATGCCTCCGCCCGCGACCTTGCGGTTGGTGTCGGGGGATTCCTGGGCTGATGCTGCGCCGGTCAACAAACACGCGATGGAGGCAAGCAGGAGGTAGCGATTTGCCGAGGACATTTTGACGGATCCTTGAAACGGAGATTTGATTGCCGCCGTAGTATACGGCTGCGGTGATTGCTATGCGATGTCTTCGCGGCGGCGCTGTGACCGGTAACGAGAGCACGCGGAAGTTGGTCTAGAATCAAGTTCATCCTTCGGAGCGCGTATGAGCCGAGTTCTGGTAGTTGGAAGTGATGCCCAGGTCAGCGGCGAGATCGGAGCAGCGCTTTCATCGGCAGATCTCCCGGTAGAACATGCGGCCGGCAATGCCGATGCACTGCAGAGGCTGCGCCTGCGCTCGTTTGGCGTAGTGATCACGCATCCCGACAGCATGCTTGAGGAGGATCTGGCGCTGCTGGAGGAGATTCGGCAGATCAGACCCGGTGTAAAGTGCATCGTTCTGTCGCAGAGCAGCTCTCCGGATGGCGTAATTGCTGCACTGCGCGCGCGTGTCTTCGCGTGCTTTACCCCGCCGTTCGATATTCACGAGATCGTGAGCCTGGCTCGCGGGGCGGCGTCGGACAGCCAGTGGGGAGACGATATTCAAGTGCTGTCGGCAAGGCCGGGATGGGTGTCGCTCCGGGTGAACTGCCGGTTGATCACAGCAGAGCGATTGCTGACCTTCGCCAAGGAGCTTAGCCATCGCCTGCCGCAGGACACGCGGCACGAGATGATGTTTGCCCTGCGCGAGATTCTGATGAACGCCATGGAACATGGCGCGGCTTTCAATCCCGATCAGATTGTGGAACTCACTGCCGTCCGCACTGGTCGCGCCATGGTCTTCTACGTTCGTGATCCGGGGTCGGGCTTTCGCCGCGAATCTCTTGACCATGCGGCGACGGCAAATCCTGAGGACGACCCTTCGGCCCACATTGCGAAGCGCGAAGAGGAGGGAATTCGTGCCGGAGGATACGGCATGCTTCTGGCGGCGGGAACGGTGGACGAACTGATCTACAGCGAGATCGGGAATGAGGTTCTGCTGATCAAGTATGTGGATTCAGCACCGGCTGCCGAACCGGCGCAGCGATAGTGGAGGATATTGGGATTGGAAGTAACCGTGCGCAGATTGGATGAAGAGAAGACGTCCGATGAAGCGCGCTGGCGCATACTTGGTTTGATCTGCACGGGTGTCGTGCTTTGTATGACGACGTGGTTTTCTGCGACGGCAATCATGCCGGAGCTTGTACAGGCGTGGGGGCTTTCGACGACGCAGGTGGCGTGGCTGACGAATGCCGTCCAGCTTGGTTTCGTAACCGGCGCGCTGCTATCGAGCTTTGTCAGCCTTCCTGATCTTGCTCCGCTTCGCCTGTTGATGGGCCTGAGCGCACTGGTGGCGGCGCTGGCGAACCTTGGACTGCTGTGGGCTCCGGCGGCGGAGTCGCTGCTTGCATCGCGCTTTGTAACCGGGGTGGCGCTTGCCGGGGTTTATCCGCCAGCGTTGAAGCTGATCTCGACGTGGTTTGTCCGTGGTCGCGGACTGGCGCTGGGGTGCGTTATTGCCGCGTTGACGCTGGGGTCTTCGTCGCCGCATCTGGTTCGCTTTCTCTCCGGCAGTATCGACTGGAGGGCCGTCGTCTTAACCGCGTCAATTTGTACGGTGCTTGGCGCGGGCATTCTGCTGATCTTCGCGAAAGAAGGCCCCTTTCCCTTCAGCAGGGCGGTCTTCGATCCGCGCCGCGTGGGGGCCGTCTGGCACAATCGTCCGCTTATGCTGGCAAACCTTGGGTACTTCGGCCACATGTGGGAGCTGTACGCGATGTGGGGTTGGTTTCTGGCATTTACGCGAGCTGCATCGCCGCATCTCGGACTGGTAGGCGCGAAGACTGCGTCGCTTATAACGTTCATCGTGGTTGCGGTGGGTGTTGTTGGTGCGATTGCCGGGGGAGTCATCGCGGACAGAACCAGCCGTACCTTTGCTGCGGGATTGATGATGGCTGTCTCGGGGTTGTGCGCGGTTTCGATTGGGTTGTTTTTTGACGGGCCGCTGTGGTTGTTTCTGCTGGTTGCGGTGGTGTGGGGGATTAGCGTGATCGGCGACTCAGCGCAGTTTTCGGCGATGGCGACGGAGCTGAGCGATTCGAGTTATGTTGGGACTTCACTGGCTCTCCAGCTTGGGCTGGGATTTGCTCTTACGCTGGTGTCGATCCGCGGGACGGCGGTGTTAGCGGAGCATATCGGGTGGCGATGGAGTTTTCTGCCGCTTGGATTGGGACCTGCTGTGGGAGTGGTCGCGATGGTGTTGTTGCACGAGCGGATGAAAAAGTAAAAGGCGGCTGGTTTCCCAGCCGCCTGCGTTTGTCAATTGCGGGATCGTTTACGCGTTCATGCTGACGGATTCCTGCGCCTTGAGGGCGTTCTCTTCCTTCTTGGCGCGGGCTGCCTTGTTGCGCTGGGCGCGGAGCTTCATGAAGGCTCTTGGCTTCGACGTAGAGGCGGGGGACGTCGCGGTTGACGATGGCCTTCCAGACGACGCGGAGCGGCGGCCTTGGGGCGGAAGTAGTATTCGTCGTAGAACTTGTGCACCATCTCCATGACGTACTCGGTGGGCAGGCCGGGGTACTCGATGTGCGCCATCTGGTGGCCGCCGCCGTCCTCCATCTTTTCGTTGGTGATGAAGTTGTTGCGCTTGGCGAAGTCGTAGAACTCGGTGCCGGGGTAGGCGTGGGCGACGGAGACCTGGATGGTCTCGCAGTCGAGCGTCTTGGCGAAGTTGATGGTGTTGCGGATCGACTCCTTGGTCTCGCCGGGGAGGCCGAGGATGAAGTCGGCGTGGATGATGAGGCCGAGGTCGTGGCAGTCCTTGACGAAGTCGCGCGCGCGCTCGACGGTGGCGCCCTTCTTGATGTTCTTGAGGATCTGCGGGTCGCCGGACTCGAAGCCGACGATGAGCAGGCGGCAGCCGGCGTCCTTCATGGCCTTGAGGGTGTCGCGGTCGGTGGTGACGCGCGAGGTGCAGGACCAGGTGATGCCGAGGGGCTTCAGCTTTGCGCAGAGCTCGATGGTGCGGGCCTTCTGGATGTTGAAGGTGTCGTCGTCGAAGAAGAACTCTTTGACGTGCGGGGAAGTTCTCCTTGGCCCACTTCATCTCGGCGGCGACGTCGTCGGTGGAGCGCTTGCGCCAGGCGTGGCCGGAGAGCGTCTGCGGCCAGAGGCAGAAGGTGCACTGCGCCGGGCAGCCGCGCGTGGAGTAGAGCGCGATGTAGGGGTGCAGCAGGAACGGCACGTTGTAGCGGGTGACGTCCATGTCGCGCTTGTAGATCTTGGTGGCCCAGGGCATCGCGTCGAGGTCTTCGACCTGCGGGCGGTCGGGGTTGTGCTGGATGACGCCGTTGGCGTCCTTGTAGCTGATGCCGAGGATCTCGTTCAGCGGCTTGCCGTTGGCAAACTCGACGGTGGAGAAGTCGAACTCGCGGCGGCAGACGAAGTCGATGACGTCGCACTCGTTCAGGGCGCGGTCGGGGTCGGTGGTGACCGGGGGGCCGACGAAGGCGATCTTGATGGAGGGGTTGGCCTTCTTGATGGCCTGCGCGAGGGCGTGGTCGCCGGACCAGCCTACGGTCGAGGTGAAGAGGACCAGGAACTCGTAGCCCTTGGCGATCTCGATGGTCTCGTCGGCGCGAGACGTGGTGCGGCGGGGCGTCGAGCAGCTTGCGAGCCCTCGAGCATGCCGGCGGGATAGGCCAGCCAGACCGGGTACCAGTAGGACTCGATCTCGCGGGTTGCGGGCCAGCGGGAGCTGGCGCCGCCGTCAAAGTTCTCAAAGGAGGGCGGGTTCAGAAACAGTGTCTTGAGGGGCATGATCTTACCCTCAATTTTACCATTCGGTAACCATGTTGGCGAACTGGAATCGAGGGTTTCCGCCTATGGTTCCAACTGCGCTCGAGGTGGCTGTAACTCGATTATTTTTATCGAAAAAGACCAGCCAGTACTTGCTCCGGAGAGGGGCAAAGATCGACCGGTAGATAAAGACGTGGTCGCAGTTCGGCGCTACCGAGGTGTCATAAGCCTCGACAGGACGGCTGTATCTGCTTGGGCTTGCCCATCAACTGGCGGACATCCGGCTTCCCCGGATTTGGCGCGGATGGCCGGAAAGTCCGCATCCATCGCTCCAGTCGCGCACGACTCCCGCAACCAGACGCGATGAGAATTACGACGACAACGATCGTGCGATCGCCTTCCAGTTCATTGGGGCTTAGATGCGTCCAGTGCCTGCGTCTGGGCCGCCGATTTCAGCCAGTTTTCCAGCTCGCCGGTCTGCCGCATCAGGTTGATCTGGGCCTGTCGCATCTGGAAGCCGGCATCGAGATAGGCGAGATATTTCTCCCGCTCGGCAATCCGCGAGTTCTGTTCGTCCTTGGGGGTCATCTGCGACCCGCGAGCTTCCGCTGCCGTGGTTAGCTGTACCAGCATCACATCCAGCTGTTGCTTTGCCAGTTGCTGGTCGAGATCGGCGACCTCGGCGCGTGCGGCAAGTTCGGATGTTGCGCGCCGCACCTTCAGGCGTCCTTCCAGGAACTGATCGCGAGCCGCGTCGGCCTCATGTTGCGCACGCGCTGCCTCGGCGGCGGACTCGCGCGCCTTGGCTCTTTGAACGGAATCGAAGACGGGGAACCTGATATCGACGCCAATGCCGGCGTTGTTGTACTGGAATCTGTTGTAGTAAAGGTCGTAGTTGTTGAACTTCGCAAACAGGCTGTACTGCGCGACGAAATAGATCTGCGGTCGCCACAGATATCGAGCAGTCGCCAAAGGCGATCTGCTGTTTGGCCTTCGCGACGGCGTAGGCGGACTCGACTGCGAAGGGCTGGTGACTGGTCCTGATGGGCCATCGCTCGACGCCGGCGCCGCGAAATGCGGAATGCTCGACGGCACCACACTGAGCCCGGCGGCAGGAAGCCCCGTGAGCCGGGCAAGATGTGCTCGATCGGCTTCGGTGTCATCCTCCGCACGCATCCGCGCCAGGCGAATCTGTGCTGCTGTCAGTCGAGCGGTCGTCAGGTCGATCGGGGTGTCCTGGCCTGCGTCAAGCCGGTCCTGCACGATCGTGACGAGCTTTCCCGCATATCCGCTCTCATCCGCCAGAGCGGCCTGCCGTTCCTGGTCGCGCTCCAGTGCCAGATAGGTGATCGACGCGTCCTCGGCGACTGCCTGGCGAGCGTCGCGCAGCGCAAGGTTGGCAGCATTCAAAGAGGCGCGGGCAGCGCGGATGTAGTCCTGCTGAGAGTAGTTGAAGATCAGTGACTGCGACGTGAAGTTGAAGACCGACGGCTGTCCCAGCGGGAAGCCATAGGAATAACCAAGCCCGGAGCCTCCCACCAGCGTGGGGATGTAGACGTCTTTGGTCTCCTCCAGCGCAGCTTGTGCCTTCTCAACCTCAGACTCAGCCGCCTTTACCCGCGGGCTGTTTTTCAGGGCAAGGTCCACTGCGGTGGTGAAAGAAATCTGGGCTACTGCAGGAACCTCTGCCAGTGCAAACACCAGTAATGCGACCGAGAGGCGTAGAGGAGAGAACATTCGTCCGGCAAGGCTCCTGCGATATCGAGTGAAGTTCATGGTATCGCTTTTTGCCTCACATCCCCTGTACTGCTTTTCGTGCCGGTCCATAGTTGGATGCCAGGGCAGCCGCGGCCACATACTCTCGCCGCGCGGCGGAGGAGTCGCCGCGCATCTTCAAGCAAGTCGCCGAGTTGCTCATGGACTTTGAAGGCGGGCGCGTCTTCGGACTTCGCGGGCGACGCCAGATAGTCGCGGAGCAGCCGTTCTGCGAGGTCCAGTTGCCGATGCATGTCAGTAAGAATGCTGGCGGCATCGACCAGCGCAGGCATTCTTTGTTCGGTTGACTTCGATGCTCGATTGCAACGCTGCGACAGCCTTATCGTACTGCGACTGCTGCTGGTAGAAGAGGCCGAGATCGACCCATGTGTCCGGCGTCTTCCCTGATGCCGCTACAGCGGCTTTGAACTCGGACTCGGCCGTAGTCATGTCGTTGTTCTTCCTTGCGATCATGGCGAGCAGTTTGTGTCCTTTTGCAGGGGAACGAACCATCAGCTTCTGGGCGAGCGCCTGTGCCTTGTCCACTCCGCCGCCCACGATCGCAGGGGCATCGACGTAGTAACTGGCCGAGGTCGTCCATCGCGGTCACGTTTGCAGGATTGAGTTGGATCGCCCGCTCGAATGCCACATGAACCTTCTTCGCCAGTGTGAATGCATTGAGCATGTTGACCTGCGACGCCTTCAGACCATAGGCCCGGCCCAGCCACATCTGAGTAGTCGCTGTTGGCGGAGTCAAGCTGTGTCGCCTGCTCGCACTCCTGTACGGCGGAGTCGGCGATATCCTGCGCGTAGTAGACGCGGCATAGCAGTTGGTGCGCCCTTGCATCTTGTGCTGTCGGCCGCTAGCACCTGGTTGAGCATCGCGGCTGCCTCGTCAACGCGGCCCTGTTTGAGCAGCGACTCAGCCTGAGCGTTGTCGGCAAAGCAGGCGAACGGCGGCTTATGAGCATTACGCACAGCAGGATGTGTTAAGCGCAGAAGAGCCGGGGTGGGGGAGGATGCCATAGACTATTCGACGATCTTTACGGCAAGACCGTTCGACAGATCACGATTGCTTGTTGCATTCAGAGCGACCGTATCCTTTTCGGTCAGCCCGCTCATAATCTCTACACGCGTCAGGTTGAAGGCTCCGATCTGCACCGGAGTACGAATCAACTTGCCCTGCACCACGCGATAGACAAAGTCGCTTGCGCCTTCGGTGTGCAGCGCTTCGCGCGGAACGCTGAGCACGTTGAAGCGCTGCGAAGTGGTAACGGTTACGGTCACGTTGGTGTTCGGCAGCAGGTCGCCCTGTGCGTCGTCCACTGTGATGATGCACTCGCCGACGTTACGGGTGCCGTAGGTGATGACGGTCGACGGAGCACGGCTGATATGTCCATGCCACGTCTGGTTGGGCTTGGCGTCCCAAACGATTTTACTGCCTGGCCTACGGCGAGCTTGCCGATCTCGGGCTCGTCGAAGTAGGCGCGCACCTGGATGCGGTTCAGGTCGGCCACGTCCATCAGGTCTTCGCCGGCTGGCACGAAGTCATACTGAGAGACGGGAATCGAGTAGACGGTTCCCGGCAGCGGAGCGCGGATGTTCGCGCCCGCGTAGCTGCTCTCCGCCGCTGCAACTGCTGCGCGGGCGTCGTTCAGCTGCGCCTGGACCTTGCTTCGATCCGTGGTGCTGTAACGATCCTTCTGCCGCTAGCTGGACGTTCTCGAGTGTCGTGTTGGCTGACTCGCAGCCTTTGCTCGGCAGACGCTACTTCGCCGGCCGATGCTGCACCCTTCTGCTGCAGTTGCTTGAGTGCAGCCAGGTCCTTCTCTGCCTGCTGCTTCTGCATCTGAGCGCGGTTCAGATCGCCTGCGAGCGCGATCCGCTCGTCCTGTGAGCCGCCCTGCGCGACGTCGTGAGCGGTCGCCTCCGCGCTGCTCAGCGAGGAATGTGCTGTTGCCAGCCGCGCGGTCACATCCGCGTCGTCCATCTTGATCAGAGGCTCGCCCTTCTTGACCTTCTGGCCAACTTCGACATAGATCTTTGCGACCACGCCTGGCGCCGGAGCATGGGCCTGGAAGACCTCGATCGGCTCCACGCGGCCATTGGTCGAAACAGTGCTCAAAAGATTCTGGTGAGTCGCCGCGGAGGCTCTAATCTCCACGACATCGCGCGTAAACGTCCGAATCGCCAGGATCGCCAACCCAACGACGGCGAGCACGATTCCGGTGAGCGCAATCGGGTTCAGGCGTCTTGTTTCCGTGGTCGGCATCGGCTCGAAGGGTCAGTATATAAGACGTCAGATGGGCACAAGACGAAGCGCAGGAATTACTTCCGCGAGGGAATCCGCCGCTCACACCTTTCATGTTCCAACCCCCTAATGTGCTGTCCGAAGGGCAATCAATTCCAACTCAAGCCCCGGATAGTACGGATTGGTCTTCGCCTTCAGCCGGTAGGCCAGGTCAATCCGCCCACCCGCCGCAAGCCCCATCTCGCGGCACTGGGACGCCCACTCCGTGCTGCCGCGACTCCATCCCAGCGCGCTGAATCTCGCTTCGCCATTCGTTATCTCGAGACAGATATGCCGCTCCTTGATAATGCGCACCTCCGCGGCCAATTGCGCGCCTCGCGTCATCAAGACCGGCTCGCGATTACCCACGCCAAACGGCCCGCAACGCTCCAGCCAAGCATAGAAGTCAGGTGTCAGCTCTTCCAGGCCGACTTCGATGTCGCACTCCAGCGGCGGCGCAAGCAGTTCCTCGGCCAGCGAAGCGGCGCTGTGCTGCTCCATGCGGTCACGAAGCACGGCAATTTGCGCCGTCGGCAGCGAAAACCCAACCGCATGCGCATGGCCTCCAAAGCGAGTGAACAGCTTCACCATCGCCATGCACGGCGGTCAGCGCATCCAGCAGGTGATAGCCGTCAATGGATCGCCCCGAACCATGCGCCTGTCCATCCTCATGCGATAGCACCAGCGCCGGTCTGCCAGTTCGGTCGACGATCCGCGAGGCCAGGATCCCCAGCACACCGCGATGCCACTCAGCGTCGTCCATCACCACGCAAAGGGCAGGGAACAGACCATCCTCAGCCGCGCAACGCGGCGAGACGTTCGTCGATCGCTTCTAGTGCTTGCGCTTCAGTCGCACGCCGTTCCTCATTCAGCCGGTTGAGCTTCTCGGCCAGGTCCTTCGCGCGGACGACGTCGCGAGTCAGGAACAGCTCTACGACATCGCTGGCGACATCCATACGTCCTGCAGCATTGATTCGCGGCGCGATCCGAAAACCTACTTCGGTGGCCGTTGGCGCGCGGTCCACTGGGAATCTGGGCTACCTCCATCAGAGCTCGCAGCCCGGCTTGTACCGGATTCCTCAGTTCGCGCAGACCGAGCGAGGCAATTACCCGATTTTCGCCCTCCAGCGGAACCGAATCCGCAATCGTCGCGATGGCGACCAGCTTGAGAAACGATGGAACGAGAGTCCGTTCCAAACGGTCGCGGTCCGCATCGCTCTCGCACGCCAGAACGGAGAATCGCATGCGCCAGCTTGAACGCCACCGCCGCTCCGCAGAGCGATTTGAACGGGTAGCCGCACCCGGGCTGCGCAGGGTTGATCACTGCTACTGCCTCCGGCACTCCTTGCGCGTCGTCCGGCAGATGGTGGTCGGTCACAATCAGGTCCAGCCCGAGGGCCTTCGCCTCAGTCGCCGCAGCAAACGCGCGAATTCCCGTGTCCACGCTGATCACGAGCCTCACACCTGCAGCCGCTGCATCGGCAAGAACGCCGGTCTGCATCCCGTAGCCCTCGCGAATGCGATGCGGTACGTGATACCGCACCTGCGCCGGTCTGTCCTTTGGCGCGGTGCGTTCAATAGCCGTCTTCAGCAGAACGGTCGCGGTCGTCCCATCCACGTCGTAGTCGCCGTAGATAAGGATTGGCTCGCAGTCGCGTACGGCACGCTGAATTCGCTCGACCGCAGCCGCCATGCCAAGCATCTGCATGGGGTCGATCAGGTCGTTCAATGTGGGCGAAAAGAACGCCTTCACGTCGGCTTCCTGCGTAAACCCACGCGCCACCAGCAGCTGCGCAATTCCCCGCGGACATCCGGCCGCGGCCATCACGCGCACGACTGCAACGTCATCCGCTGCGCTTGTCGCCCATTCCCGCTGTCGTCCCACCTGAGTTCCCGATCACCGTTGCTTACTCTTCGTTCTCGCGGTCGTCGACCACAATGCCGCCCAGATCCGAGACCGTCTCCAGCAGATCCTGGAAGCTGTCGTACCAGTCCGTCGCCATCTCAAACATGAACATCACACCCTGGTGCGCGAACGCCAACTGCAGATATCCGATCTTGCCAACATGCCGCACCAGACGCTCGGCTTCTTCAATCTCCTGTGACTCGTCGTCCGGATAAACCTGGTCGCGGACTCGCTCGATCAGCGCGGCGACGTCGGCTTTCTCCAGGACGACATCGCTCATAGTCAAAAAAGGAGCGCCCGAGGCCTTCGCCAGTTCCACGAAGTCCTTCCAGCCGTCCGGATTCTCCTCTTCAAAGAGAACGCTTGGAATATCGTCCGGAATATAGCCATTCATTCTGCGCATGCCATGGCCCGCGATAAAGGCCACCATGTCGTCTTTCAGCGAGATGAGATTGTCGGATTGCATCGGAGAGGCTATTGTCTCAAAAATCAGCCACCTGCGGCGCTTGCATTTCCCCAACCCATGCATCCTTCCACCTACGATCGAATCCAAGGGAAGATGCCTCTTTTCGAGCACCATATCTTCATCTGCACCAATGAGCGCGATGAGTCTGCTGCCCGACCCAGCTGCCTCCCACAGGGCTCCAAGAAGCTCAAATCAGCCTTCAAAGATGCGATCAAAGATGCCGGCCTGAAGCATAAAGTCCGGGCCAACGAGTCCGGCTGCCTCGATCAGTGCGAGCACGGCCCGGTCGTCGTCGTCTACCCCGAGGCCGTCTGGTATGGCAACGTACACGCGCGTGACGTCGAGGAGATCGTCCAGCGAGCACCTGGTCGAGGGCCGGCCAGTCGAGCGCCTGCGCCTCCCCGAATCGTGCATCAATTCCGAGGATTGTCCGCACCGCAAGGCTGAAAAGGCGAAAGAATAACCTCCGCCGTCGCCGCAATATCAACGTGTTATATTCGATTTAAAGTCAATGATTTTTTCAAAAGATTACGTAGGGTATCTGGCGCGCCAGACCGTAAAACATCTGATCGACCAGAAGATGATCCAGACCGAAAAGCCAGCCCTCATCAACGAGCGCGTCTCGGCTGCCATGGTCGACGAACTCTCGCTTGAGGACCGCATCAACGACGAGGTCCGCGTCATCCTCGAGGCCTTCCAGGACGACATGCGCAAGACCGGCGCGAGCTATCCGGAGATGTTCAAGAAGGTGAAGAACGAGCTCGCTCGCAAGTACAAGGCGGTGCTGTGAGAATCTCCCGCGACAAGCTGAACAAGCTCGCCCACACCGTAGCCGACACCCTGGCCGAGATCCCCGAAGTCGACTTCCTCGAGGACCGCAACACCATCCGCCAGGAAGCTCGCAAGGCGCTGGAAAAGCTGCTGACTGAGGAGACGAAGATCGACGCCGCTGCGCGGCAGAAGATCGCCTCGCAGCGCAAGATCATCCTCGAAGGCTCGCAGGAGTGGGACATCCTCTACCGGAAGTACTACAACGACGAGGTCAAAAAACTCGGCCTCTGAAACCGGGCTTTTCTTCAAAAACGCCTTTGCGCGCGACCCCGCCAGTCCCGCATTCTTTGCTATAATTAACCTATTGCAGCAGAGAGCAATTCTCTGTCATGGCGTTATGGTGTAACTGGTTAACACGTCGCCCTCTCAAGGCGAAGAGTCCGGGTTCGAGCCCCGGTAACGCTACCAACCCTTCCTCTCAGATACTTCGTCGCAACTCTGCGAACAGCATATAGTGGAAGTGACGGCATATAGCTGCTGGCGCCATGGTGTAACTGGTTAACACGCGGCCCTTTCAAGGCTGAGAGTACGGGTTCGATCCCCGTTGGCGCTACCAAATTTAGATCCAAGACAATCCAAAGAAGTACGCCAACCCGCATAAAATGCGGGTTTTGTTGTGCTATGGAGTCCAGCGGAGTCCGATCAAATTCATTGACAGCCGGGGGGGCAACTGGGGGCAAGATTGGGGGTAACTTATGAGTCTGGGGGCAACCTGTCCCCATTCCGGACATTATGGCCCGACAGACACCGTCCTTCGGACTCTGAAACCCGCCTTGAAGGCACGCAAAGTAGCTGACGGCAAGGGCCTCTATATAGAGGTGTCGCCGTCCGGGGGCAAGTAGCAAGTAAAGCAGTGAAGGTAACGCAGCCGATTGAGGCGAGCGTAACGATGAACCTTGCAGAAGGACGCAAGAGAGCGGCGGCTCAAAGATCCGGCAAATGAACGCGGTCTTTGCTATGGAGTAACTGCTGGGAGCACTACGACGCTGCACATCAAAACGCCGAACTGTCTGCTCTGTTGACGCATGATCGTCGGTGCTTTTCCAGATCGGTCTCTGCCTTGAGTGTCTGCTCTTCTTTCTGCCGAGCGCGGTTACGTAGAGCAGCTGCATTGAGTCCGAGCAAGATATCGGGTGGGTCTGACCTTAGTGCCGCTGCAGCCGCCTGTTCCAACCGGATACAAATCATGCACGGCATCCCATTTACCTAATTTGAAGCCTACACCTTTACTCTCTGAATGAGTGTGGCCGGTAAACATGTTGGTCTGGCGCAAAGGCGCAAAAGGGCGGCAGCTCTTAGTCATGGCTGAGGAGCTAGCCTCGAGCGTTGTTGACGGCTCGCCGCAGGGCATGGCTACTGTGACGAATTTTCTAAGGATGCATTGAACGAGACTGCTACCCGCGGCGTCTCGCCTGTGTAGGGATGAACCCAGTGGTATAGCCAACTGGGGAAGATTACCAAGAGACCGGCTTCGGGTTTGATTCGAACAGGTTCTCCGTATGGGTCACCAGGCGCGCTTACAGCTTCCACACCAGCGCGCGGATCTAGAAACTCTAGCACTCCACTCAGCGGACGCTCTGGATTACCAATGCCCGGATCCACGTAATAGACGCCAGACCAGGCACTGTCAGGGTGAGAGTGCGGAGCATGGTACGCACCATCGCGGCAGGTAGTCGCCCACGCCGCAAGCGATATCCTTCCGTTAAACGCGCCTGGGCCGGCAGAGGCATGCACCATATTCTTTACCGCCCAGGTAATCCATGCAGTCAGTGCTCCAACGGATGCCTCCGAGCCATTGAGGAAGTCCGGCCGCGAGTGCCATCCTCCGATATTGCTACGACCGAGGGAGGCGTGTTTCTTCTCCTCAGCGAGAATCAACTCTCGGAGTTCCCGATTCATCGCATCGGAGTCCGGTACCTGCAATTGACCGATGAGGGTGGGGAACACCGGTGTAACTTCAAGTTCCATCCGCGCACCGCCTCATTCAACAAAGAACCACCGAGAGCGCAAGGCCAGCCTCACTGGTCTCTTTGTACTTACTGTTCATATCCTTTGCAGTCTGAGCCATCGCCAGAATGGTTTCGTCAAGGCTGATGCGGTGACTTGCTGCAATTTCGTTACTCGCGATCGCATAAGCCGTCCATGCCTTGACCGCACCAAAAGCGCAGCGCTCGATGCATGGAATCTGCACGTATCCGGCAACGGGGTCGCAGGTCATCCCAAGATGGTGCTCGAGCGCCGATTCCGCAGCATTTTCGATGACCCTTGGTTCAGCGCCATGGGCTTCCGCAATCATCGCTGCAGCCATTGCAGAGGCGACGCCAATTTCAGCCTGACACCCTCCCTCGGCAGCGGACAGGGTTGCATTATGTTTGCATAGATACCCGATCGCGGCTGCGGTGATCATGCCGTCGCGAATCTTCTCCGAGGAGAGATTACGTCCTCCTTCGCCGAGTCCGTAGACCAGGGCCGGCATGACTCCCGCGGAACCCCCTGTTGGAGCAGTAACGACCAGATGACCGCGCCCGTTTTCCTCCGATCCTGCCAGAGCGTATGCCGAGAGCGAACCAATTCCGCGATCCGATTGGTACTGCTCGTCCTGCGCACGCTTGTAGACCGTAGATGCCTTCGTCTTCAATTTCGCCGGACCCGGCAATACCTCTTCTGGAGCGCTTAGTCCTGATTTCACGATGGCCACCATCGCGCCGCTGATCTTGTCGACAAAGAGATAAATCTCCTCCTGGCTTTTTCCCGAGATTGACATCTCGTTGGCCAGAACAACCTGTGCAATCGTGAGATTGTTTTGCTCTGCATGGTGCCGCAGCTCTTTCATTGTGCTGTACGGGTACTTCGGTGGATTCTTCTTCGGAGGGGTATAGCCCTTCCACTCGATAAATCCACCGCCCACCGAGTAATACTCCTGTTCGAGAAGAACCTTGTCTCCGGCAAAGAGGCTGCAGGTCATCGTGTTTGGATGGGGGAAGTTGCCTTTGACTGCATCGAAGACGATATCCTTCAGCGTGACGTTGATGGTCTTTGAACCAAGCGTCACAGGGAAAGACTGGTCAGGATTGTCTCGCATGCTATCTAGAAACTTCGGGTCAACCGTTGCAGGCTCCTTGCCAACCAATCCGGCCAGCGAAGCTCGCTCCGTGCCGTGTCCCTTGCCTGTGGCGCTGAGACTTCCGTACAGATGAACTTTGAGTGCTGTCGCCTGACTGAGTTTGTCGGCTGGGAGTTTCGTGCATCGTTGATAGAAATCGTAGGTAATGCGCATAGGACCGATTGTGTGCGAACTCGACGGACCGGGACCCACTTTGTAGAACTCGTCGAGAGTTGTCATCACCGGACCTTTTTGCTTCTTCACCACATTCAGATCGGCAGAAACCTTCGTTCCACCCGGAGGCGCCTTCGGAGGTGCTGCCGTGGATCTCTCCGTTCTTTCCTGCGCTGAGATATTGGTACCCACGATCACGGCGGCAGCTCCGACTACAGCGCTCCGCATGAGGAAAGTACGCCGATCAACGCCAGCTGGAATCTCCTGGGAAAGCACATCGGTAGAGGTGCCAATTGAATTCTCTCGTTCTGATTCATTTAGTTGATCCATCGTCTGCTGACGATCACTACCGCCTTCTTTGGTAGACATGTTTCTCTCCTTCTGGCAGGCTCCGTCAGGAGCCTCAGTTGTTATGCTCAATTCGATCAGCTGACTATCTGGCGTGGTAATTTCAAGTTTCCTCATATTTGCTCAGTAGACCCGGAGGCCCTCCGAACGAAACTGCGCGCATGCCCGTTCCACCGCTTCGACGCTCGGAGGCTGAACATCGTCGAGGGTGTAGTTCAATTTGAGCTCTTTCCACTTGAATCGACCCATCTGATGAAACGGCAGACACATCGACTCGCTCCACGTTCCCCAGGCTTGCTGCGAATCTAGCAATATTTGCGACGTTCTCACTATCGTCAGATAGGCCGGGGACCAGTACGAACCGTACCCAGATCGACCTCTTTCGCTCGGCCAGCCGGCGTGCAAAATCCAGAACCGGGGTATTATCCATACCGGTAAGCTGACGATGACGATCTGGATCCCACATCTTGATGTCCAGGAGCACCAGATCGATCTGCTCCAACTCAGCATCGCTAAGGCGGCTACCGAGAAAGCCATTAGTATCCAGCGCGGTATGAATTCCCATCGATTTAGCAGATCTAAACAACTTGATGGCAAATCGGTCTTGCATAAGAGGTTCGCCGCCGCTCAAAGTGAACCCGCCAGACATGATTTTCAGTCCATGACGATACTTCCGCAGCTCGTCAACTGAGCGATCTAACGTCACGGGGATGCCGTTACTCATATTCCAGGTGTCGGGGTTATGGCAGTACAGGCATCGAAATTGACAACCAGTTGTCCATCCGACAACGCGCACTCCCGGCCCATCGACCGCCGACCCGGTAGTGAAAGAGTGAAGGAAGCCCATATCGCCGGTGGACAGGGCTGTCCGCACCTCTGTGTCGGATAGGCCCTCGGCCGAATGAACTCGCAGCTCAAAAGGACTTTTCGCTTCCAGGGAAACAGCCTGTAGGTTTTCACTCATATCGTCGCCTGCCTTCCGTGGAAAGTTCGACTGATGACGTCCATCTGTTGCTCACGAGTAAGGCGAACGAAGTTGACGGCATATCCGGAAACACGGATGGTCAGGTGAGGGTACTTTTCCGGATGGTCCATTGCATCTAGAAGCGTGTCCCGATTCAACACGTTCACGTTCATGTGATAGCCGGTAGAACTGAAGAATGCATCGAGCATACTTCGCAAGTTTGTGATCCGGTCCTCCCTGACCCTCCCGAGGCCTTCGGGGAGTAAGGTGGTGGTGAGAGAGATGCCATCGGCGGCGTCGCGGTACGGAATCTTGGCGACCGACGCCGCTGAAGCGTGGATGCCGTGCTTGTCGCGTCCATGCATTGGATTGGCTCCAGGCGCGAATGGCTCTCCGCGACGCCTTCCATCGGGAGTGTTGCCGGTGCTCTTCCCGTAAACCACATTTGAAGTGATGGTAAGGATCGACTGGGTGTGCATGGCGTTGCGATACGTCGGATACTTTCTCAGCTTGCTCATGAAAGTGCTAACGACCCAGGAAGCAAGCTGGTCGACACGATTGTCGTTATTGCCGAATACAGGAAAATCACCTTCGACCTCGTAGTCGATGACAAGCCCGGATTCGTCTCTAATTGCCTTAACCTTTGCGTAGCGGATTGCGGAGAGGCTGTCGGCAACTACAGACATACCGGCCATACCAAAGGCCATGGTTCGCAGGGGAGCGTAATCGTGCAGCGCCATCTCAAGGCGCTCATAGGCGTATTTATCGTGCATGTAGTGGATGATGTTCATGGCATTGACGTAGACACCCGCGAGCCAGTCCATCATCTGTTCGTATTTGTCGAGCACGTCATCAAAATCAAGGTACTCGCCCGTCACGGCGCCGAGCACCGGTCCCACCTGTTCGCCCGTAAGTTCATCTCTCCCGCCGTTGATGGCATACAGCAGACACTTGGCGAGGTTGGCGCGTGCACCAAAAAACTGCATCTGTTTGCCCATAAGCATCGGTGACACACAACAAGCGATCGCTCCGTCATCTCCTATGGAGCGTCGCATGATTTCATCGCTTTCGAATTGAATGGAACTGGTGTCGATCGCGACCTTGGCAGAGAAATTGCGAAATCCATCCGGTAACTGCGGCGAGTACCAGATGGTGAGGTTAGGCTCTGGTGCAGGCCCCAGGTTGTGAAGCGTCCAAAGAAACCGAAAGCTCGTCTTGGTTACTAGCGAGCGCCCGTCATCTCCCATACCCGCAATCGACTCAGTCACCCAGGTTGGATCGCCTGCGAAGAGATCGTCGTATTCTGGTGTGCGTAGAAATCGAACGATTCGCAATTTGATAACGAAGTCATCGATGATCTCCTGCGCCTGTTGCTCGGTGAGCTTACCGGCTGCGATGTCCCGTTCAAAGTAGATGTCAAGGAACGTCGATGTGCGGCCAAGCGACATGGCCGCTCCGTTTTGTTCCTTCACTGCCGCGAGATAGGCGAAGTACAACCACTGCACGGCTTCTCGCGCACTACAGGCCGGCTCCGAGATGTCGAAGCCGTAGCTTGAAGCCATCTGCTTCAGTTCGTTGAGAGCGCGAATCTGTTCACTAAGTTCCTCGCGGTCGCGGATGATGCTCTCGGTCGACATGGCCGAATCGAGACTGCGCTTCTCTTCCTGCTTCTCCTTGATGAGCCGGGAAACTCCATATAAAGCTACTCGGCGGTAGTCCCCGATGATTCGACCGCGCCCATAGGCGTCGGGCAGACCGGTCAATATATGGGAGCTGCGACACCGCCTCACGTCCGCTGTATATGCATCGAAGACTCCTTCATTGTGTGTCTTGCGGTACTTCGAAAAGGTCTCGACAACATGGGGATCGGGTTCGTACCCATAGGCCTTGAGGGAGCTTAGAACCATCCGAAGGCCGCCGTTCGGCATGATCGCCCGCTTCAATGGTGCTTCTGTCTGAAGGCCAACAATTACTTCATTCTCTCGGTCGATGTATCCGGGACCGTGCGCTGTGATCGAACTGGGAATTTGGGAGATGTCGAGCACGCCCTTCTTGCGCTCCTCAAGAAACAGCTCATTCAGCCGATCCCAAAGTTTTGTAGTTCGCTCCGTCGCAGGTGCGAGGAAAGACTCATCGCCTTCGTATGGTTCGTAGTTCTGCTGGATGAAATCGCGAACGTTGAGCTCTTTTTGCCAGAGGCCCATCTTGAAGCCATGCCATGGAGAAGTAGCTGCTTCTGGTGCAATCTGCTGTGAAGTGGCAATCGTCATTTGTGGTTCCCCCTGCTTATTTCTTAGGAAACGGGCTGCATCAATCCAAGTAGCGACCAAGTGTGGCGCGCGATCATGAGTTCCTCGTTCGTCGGAATAACCCACGCTGAGACTTTGCTTTGCCCAGTCGATATCCGCGGTCCACCGCTGGCATTCGCCTCAGTATCCAAATCCAAACCCAGCCACGAAGAAGCCTCGCAGATGCGACGGCGAATCTCCGGGGAGTTTTCTCCAATGCCTGCCGTAAATACGAGTGCATCAATGCCGCCGAGCACTGCCGTCAAGGCGCCGATCTCTTTCGCTGCTCGATAAACGAAGTAATCCACTGCCAAAAGGGCTTCGGGTTCGCTTCTGCCGAGAAGATCGCGCATGTCATTGCTGATTCCAGAGATCCCGAGCAAGCCCGATTGCTTGTAAAGCATTGTTTCCACCTCTTTGGCGGTGAGCCCAAGGTTCTGAAAGAGGTATAAGACCACTCCGGGATCAAGCGCGCCCGGCCTCGTTCCCATACACACCCCGTCAAGCGCAGTGAAGCCCAGAGTGCTGTCGACGCTCTTTCCATCCTTCAAGGCGCACAGGCTTGCGCCGCTTCCTAGATGCGCGACGATAACCCTGCCTTTGGCAATCCCGGGGGCTACCTCCGGCAAGACGGAAGCAATGTACTCATAGGAAAGACCGTGGAAACCATATCGCTGCAGGCCCGATTTACAAATACTTCTTGGCAATGGGATGAGATCCGCCACCGACGAATGCCCAGAATGAAAACCCGTATCAAAGCATGCAACTTGCGGGACGTCAGGCAGTCTCTCGAAGACGGCATCGATGGCTGCAAGGTTATATGGCTGGTGCAACGGAGCAAGTGGGATAAGTTCGTGAAGATCAGAAAGGATCTGTCGCGTCATCACCACCGGTTGGCCGTATCGTACCCCGCCGTGAACAACGCGGTGGCCAACACCCAGCACCCGTGCGCCGTGCCATTTTGATCTGAGCCAGGACGCGAGTGCGTCGATGGCCGCGTGTCCGTCGGCAATCGACGCATCCAGGTTGTCTTTTGCAAGGACTACGCCCTCGAGCATCCTTTGCTGAGAGTCGTGGCGAGGTCCCGATGCCCTCAATCTGGCCGCGCCCCGCGATCTGCCAGTCTCGCTCATCGGCTCGCTGGAAGACACAAAACTTCAGACTTGACGATCCCGCATTGAGCACAAGTGCGTAATCGTCCATATCTAACTCCTGGACTTGGTTCGGCGGGCATGTGCGGCCAGCATCGCAACTGCGCAGCTCGCAATTCGCGACCGCACGCTATCGGCGCGACTGGTCAGGATGATCGGCACTCTCGCGCCAAGGACCAACCCGGCACTGTCGGCGTTCGTCAGGAAGCTTAGTTGCTTGGCGAGGATATTTCCTGCTTCGAGATCGGGCGCCAAAAGGATGTCGGGATCGCCAGCGAACGTCAGACTGAATACCCTTGGTTTCGGCGGCTTCCTTGCTGATAGCGTTGTCGAACGCCAAAGGGCCTTCCAGGATGGCGCCAGTGATCTGCTTCCGATCGGCCATCTTGCAAAGGGCTGCCGCATCGATCGTAGCGGGCATCTTCGAAGTCACCGTTTCGACAGCCGCCAGGATTGCGACTTTGGGCTTTTTAATATTCAGCGAGATCGCGAGGTCGATGGCGTTCTGGCAGATGTCTGCCTTGTCTTCCAACGTGGGGAATATATTGATCGCGCCATCAGTGACGATCAGGACCTTGTGATAGGTTGGAACATCCATCACGAAGACGTGACTGATCCGGCGAGCCGGTCCGCAGTCCTCCTTCGCGAGATACCACTGCCGCCATCAGTTCGTCAGTGTGCAAGCTACCCTTCATCAGAAGTTCAGCCTGCGCCGTGCGAACCAATTCGACCGCCTTTGCCGCCGATGCGTTGCTATGGGGAGCGTCTACGATTTGATAGTCGCTGAGATCGATTCCCGCGGATTTGGCCGTGGCTGCTATCTTGTCGCGAGGTCCAACCAGGATGGGCACGATGATTCCCCGCTCAGCTGCCTCGATTGCACCGGCCAATGCCGATTCCTCACACGGATGTGCCACCGCGGTTGGGATCGGCTTCATGTTCTTGCACGTCTCCAACATCTGTTCATATTTTCCAGTTCCGGTTTTTCGAGTCACCCTTGTACCTCCTGCGCTGTTCGTGAGGACGACACGCGGGCTGCCGGGCCGGTTTCCCTAAGGAAAAACGACAGGACCGATTGCAATAGCAATCCCGAGCAGCAACGGCGTGAACGCTGACTGATAATGTCCCTTTTCCATTGGTCCGGATCCTCCAGACACCCGTTGAAGAAGCCATCCGAACACGGGGCCAAGCACAGCACTGAATGTAAAGTTCAGAAAATTGACTACTCCAGTCGCCGTTCCGCCAAACTGCGGAGGGTTAGCTTCCTTAATTACCGTGTATGGCAGCATGGCTGCGCCTGACGCCACTCCAGTCATAAGGCCGACAACATAAGCGGGGAAAACTCCTGCGCGGCCGAAGAGTATCCAGGCCACGCACGCGAGGAGCACAATCGCGCCTCCAATGATCACCGGCTTTCGCCGCCCGAGGCGATCAGAGATGAACCCCAGGAGCGGGCAACCTATGATCCACCCAAAAGGAACTGAGGCCGAGCGCATAACTGCTGTTGCGTAGTCAACACCGTGCGCTTCCTGCAGGTACCGTACGCCCCAAACCATGTCGAAGATCGTGGTTGGAATGAAAAGCAGCCCAGCAATCAAACCGCACAGGATCGACTGCGGATTGCTAAACACAACACGGAAGGATCCTATAGTGCTGCTCAACCAATTGTCAGGCCGCTTTCCCGATTTTTCCTTCGGTAAGAAAACGAAGAGAAGGATACCCATCCCCAAACCGGCAACGCCCATGCCGATCCAGAAATGACTCCACTTGAGACCGCTACCTATCATTGGTCCAACGAGAAACTGCCCAGCCGATCCGCCGGCCATTCCAAACATCTGTGTCGCACCAACGAGGGTGGCTGCCTTTGAGGCTGGGAAATATTTGGTGGCGATGTAGATCGCCCCTACAAGCGCAAAAACGCCGCCTGCGCCCTGAAGCACTCTTCCCACGCTCGCAATATCGCTGCGGCCAGTGGCGAACAACAACGCTCCGACACCAACCACAGTTGCGGCAATTGGAAGAACTCTCCGCGGGCCAAGTTGGTCCATCGCAGCGCCAGCGATCAGACTGAACGGCGAATATCCGTAATAGAAGAGGCCTACAATCGAGGCCACGCCGAGCGCACTGACACCGAAGGCCTCCGATAACTGGGGCATCATGACAGAAGGAGCGGAGCGGAGTGAATATTGGTAAAAGTAGTAGATCGCGGTCAGCACCCATGCAAGGACAGCCATTCCCTGGCTCTTCCCAGTTTTCGGCCGGTTTTCTACTTGCGCTTTTACTTCTGACATATGCGCCCGTGCGACTGAGAATGAAGTTCGCCCAGCATTTGGAGTTCGTTTTTCGTCACATGTTGGTATAGGTGCTCACTAGAAGGCCGACAACTGGGGAAAACCCTAATGGCGACTCTCTTTAAAGGTTGAGCTCCGATCTCGTTTATGCCTCGCGAGTCCGTGCCGGATTCGACCCGTCAACGCGCAGAGTGGTGTTCGATGAGATCAAGGGCTTGACGGCGACGAAATGCCCGTTCGCAAACCTAACCGAGAAGGTGCGGGACGCTGGGTCCAGGGGTTTGGCGGCTGGAAAGATGGAGAAATGCCTTAGGGTCACGCGAGCAGGTAGCGCAGATTGAATTTCTCGCGCGGATGCGGGTGGCGTCCCATACGACTGGCGCCCAATCACATGGCAGCCGGACGAACTGAAGGGCTAACCAGGAGGCCTAAGCGATGAGGGACTTATAGCTGTTGTCTTGGATCTACTGGACCTCCGGTTTGCACATCGGCATTCAGCCAGATGCTTTATCAGATCCGCTGTGGCTACTTCGAACTCGACCTTCGCGTCGTTCGCCTCAAGCCCATCCTCTTCAAAAATTACTTTCTGTCTGGCTGCCGCGAGATTCGAGACAAGAACCGAAACGACCGGGCAGTTCATAGAGTTCCGGGATCTCTCTTTGCCTTACCGGTTATCGGAATCTTGCACTTCATGCACTGGATTGAAAAATTCCCGTCATCATCGATGGAGTGCTGGGGAATTTCAATTGATTCTCGGCAAACGGGACATGTCGCTGTCTGGGTCTCGGGTTCTCGGTTCATCTCTAACTCCACCAACAACCATAGTTAGCGAAGTAGGATGCAAAACTGGCAACAGTCGCACTCGTGGTGCCGGTGTTTCGATCTATCTATTTTCTGTTGAGCAGCTCGGGCGAGTTGTTCTTGACGTTGCCCAGGTCTTTGGAGACCTCGAAGGCCTCCGTCTCGTCCGAAGGGAACGGGCGCAGCAGGTCGATCGGAGGCTGGGCGGTTACCTCTCGGTCGAGCCAGCGGTCGAAGTCTCCTGGTCGCAGGACGACGGGCATGCGATTGTGGACGGGTGCCATCAGCTCGTTCGCCTCGGTAGTGATGATGGTGTAGCTCTGCAGCCAGCGGTCGACAGCCTGGGGCGAGGACTTCGGCTCTTTCCACGCATCCCACAGGCCAGCGAAGCCCATCATTTTGCCGTTGGCCAAGTCGAAGGCAAAGGGCTGCTTATTGTGTCCCGTAAGTTTCTTCCACTCGTAGAAGCCGGAGGCAGGTACGATGCAGCGTCTGCGCTTGAAGGGTTCGCGATACGTATTCGAAGTTGCAACGGTGTCGGCTCGTGCGTTGATAGTGGAGATGCCTTTGACGTCAGTGAGGTTTTTGGCGAAGAACGGAATCAGACCCCAACGCAGCGAAACCAACTCGCGCTCGCCGGTGTCGCGATTATTGCGAATGATGGGCTGCATGCTGGTTGGCGCGACGTTTTAATCCCACGGTGGCAGCGGGAAGTCATCGACCTTGCTGACGTGGAAGGCCTCGGCGATCTTCTGTTTGTCGGACTTTCGGTAGTAGCGGCCACACATGGATTAGATGTCCAGATCGAGAAATATTTTCCGGGCATTGCCATGGGCGTCGGACTGAACGCGCGTTGCTATGAAGGTTACGCGGGCTTACTTGACGACCTTGCGGAGGAAGTTGTAGAGATTCGCACGCTCTTGCAGGTCGAGTTATGCCCCTTAACCGTTCCAGTGCAAATAGGTAACGAGAACGCTCCCGTATATGCCAATGGATACCGAGTTCCCCGGAAGTCGGGTTATCGGCAAGTCGCGTCTCCAAAGACCCCGTTTTCAGTGAAATCGACTGGATTGAGTTGCAATCGCTGCTATCGAGAAGTCGACTTCTCTTTGCTGATCACTGATCGTCGACGAGTGTCTCGGTGATTTGTCGCCATTGACATGAGGACTATTTCACCTGCAAAAAAACTGAAGCCGAAGGATGCTGTAGGTCAACGATGTCATCACAGATATAGATGTCAGAAGGCTATTTCCCACCACCTCTGAAGACGATCCCAGCGCCCAGCCGCAATTGATTCTGACGGTTCCCCTGAAGGTTACGCAGCTCGGAGTAAAAGTAGTCTGCTTGGATGGCACGGATCCAAATATGTTTTGAGACTGCAACATCTAGTCCACCTCCAAAAGTCAGGGCGAAGGAGGTGTCATAACTGGTTGGCAGCTTGCCGACGCGATCGGGGAAGTAACTATCGAATCCATGGACCCCACCGAATAGCCCTTGGCCGAAGGGCTGAAACTTCGTGTGATTGGGGAGACGCATGCGAATCCCTCCCATTCCGTAGAAGAGGCTGAGGCCGGTGTTGAAGCGGGGGATGTGGTCTGTGGTGTGGCCCCCGGTTTCGACGACGCCAGAAAAATTACGCCAGAGAGGAACAGAGAGGCCGCCGACGCCACCGTTCATCCAAAAGCAGCCGCAGCCCCCGACTGGAGCGTTGGCTCGCATCTCACTGTAGGTCATGTAGGCGTCAAACGTATTTTGTGGACGCTGCGCATATGCGATCCATGAGAGCGACGATAGCAGGATAAAAACGAAGACTTGTCTCAGCTTGTTCATCGCTCCTCCTTACTCGACAGTGAGTGTGACCGTGGTGCTCCGCACCAGTGATCCGCTGGTGCCAGTTACCGTGATGGTGTAGGTCCGTTCTGGCTGATTGAAGTAACCGCCTGTTCCACAACCGATGACGACTCCCAACGATAGGCAGGAGAACAGAATCCACAGGAGTAATCGTCGGGGTCTCATTCTCATTCGCCCAAATGCGAGGAGCGGAAGGAGAAGAATTGCAAGCGCCTGCGGAGTTCGCGAGTTGCGTTGCAGGCGCGTACCAAGCATCGGTGAAGTAATGATCAAGGTGGAGGTAGTCCCATCTGCTCCGGGTATCACCACCGATGGGGTGAATGTGTAGGTGGCCCCCTGCGGCAAATTGGTTGCAGTCAGCGTCACAGAGTTCGTGAATGGCATCCCCACGGAGCTGACGGAGATCTTGTAGCTGGCAGACGCTCCAGGCGGTATAAGCTGCGGCGCCGTGGTTGAAGTGAGCATGTAGTCGGGCGCCGCGGTGACGGTCACCGTGATGGGTAAAGATACAGAGGAGATGTAATTCGAGTCTCCGTTATAGGTCGCAATGATGATGTGTATGCCGGGCGAGAATGTAGAGGTCGTCAATATAGCTCGGCCGGCGGTAACAGGCACCGTTCCGAGTGAGATCGTAGTCTCATGAAACGTTACTGTTCCTGTAGCTTTATCAGGCACCGCTGCAGTTAGTTGCACGGGTATTCCGGCTACCGGCGTTGCCGATGATGACGTGACGATCACCGCGGCTGCCGCCCTGTCCACTCCCTGATTCAGAGCGGCTGTGGCAATGCCGTTGTAGTTGGTATCGCCGGAGTAGATGGCAGTGATCAGATGGTTTCCCGGAGCCAAAATACTTGTGGTCAAAACGGCTGCCGATGCAACCACTGGCGATGTACCCAATAGGGTAGCGCCCTCATAGAAGGCTACTGAGCCGCTCGCATTGATGGGCAGTAGCGCCGTGATCTGTACGGGCGCATTCCAGCTTGAGGGATTCAAGGAAGAACTCAACGTCACCGCCGTGGTACCACTTGCCCCGGGTGTCGCTTTGGTTATAGTCAGCAAGCCGTCCACGAACGAGAACGAATAGTTTGCGGAGTTCAATGTTCCCGGCGTTATGCGAAGTGCGTAACTACCCACATTCGAAAATGCAGTTGTGCTATTCAGAATCAGCGGAGCCCCCGTAATCGAACTTTGCTCCGTATCGCTACCCTTGAAACCGGTCATTAGATAGTTGAAAGCAGGGTTTGCCTGTCCGTAAGTTCGAGTCGCACTCATGCTGCTGACTGTAAGCGTTGCTCCTAGGACATTTTGATCCAGCACATCCGAACTAACGGGCGAATGACTGCCATCCCCACTGTAGATTGCCTGTAACGTATGTACTCCAACGCTAAGGCTATTGCTGCTGACGGTGGCAACTCCGCCGATCAACGGTACAGCAGCTCCCAGTGGAGTCGACTCTTCATAGAATTGAATTGTTCCCGTCGCGGTCGCAGCTACGGATGCGGTAAAAGTGACAGACTCGCCATATGTCGAGGGATTATCCGAAGAGACCAGAAGGGCCGTTGTAGGAGTCTGCGTTACCGTCAAGCTATGGGTGCCTGTACTCGTGGCAAAATTCGTGTCTCCGGTGTAAACCGCGGTTAATGCATGGGTGCCGTTGGCAAAACTCAGTTCACCGGTGCTGGCTTCCCCTGGATTCGCGCTCGAGGTTGAGATCGGTACGGTAGCCAACGGCGTTCCGTTGTCAAAAAAGGTGATACTGCCGCCTGCCGTCAGAGAACCTATGGCGGATGGCGACACAACCGCCGTGAGAACGACCTTCGTGCCAACCCCAATAGTTGCGTCTGTCGAAATGACAAGTGAAGTCGTTGTTGTTGCAATTTGTCCCGTTCCGCTCAGCGGGACCTTCTGTGCCGCGGGCATATTTGGAAGCGCGTTCAAATGGTTGTCGCTCACGACCACATTGCCGGTGCGCGCTCCAAGCTGCTTTGGCGCGAAACTTATCGCCAGAGCGCACGAAGCGTTGGCAGCAAGAACAGACACTGTATAACAACTTCCTGATCCCCCTCCAAAGTCGAGGGAATCCAGCGTCCGATTGTAGATCTGCAGGTCAGCGTTGCCGACGTTCTGAAGTGATATGGTCTGCGGGCTGTCCGGGCTTATAGAGCCGATGGGAGTATTTGCAAAGCTCAGAGCTGCTGGGTCGCTGACGACCACTTTTATTACTCGATTGGCATTGGTGTCGCTGATATAAACAGACCCGGCTCCGTCGACTGCCACGCCGTAAGGATTGCTTAAACCAGTGTTCAGGACAACGCTCTGAGCGTATGTTCCGTCTTGCTGAAGAACTTCTTTGATGACACTGTTTCCGCTTGTGTTGCCGATATAGACGTTTCCCGTACCATCGACCGCCACTGCATTTGGAGTCGCTAGCCCGGTAGCCACCACACTCTTGATGTAACCAGCGCCTGATGGCGTTTCCTTTGTGACGACATTCGCCGTGGTTTCGCCGAAATAGATGTTGCCGTTGCCATCGACTGCCAAACCGTAAGGATCTCTGAGATTACTATCCACCCTGCTCTCAATGTAGCTGCCATCGCTCTGCAGAGCCTCTTTCAGCACATAGCCGTCGGGACTTCCTGCGGCCCCGGCGTTCGCAATATACACATTGCCGCCACTGTCGACCGCAACTCCGTAAGCATAGTTAAATCCCCCTTGTTTCACGATGCTTTCTGCATATCCACCACCTGGAGTTGGCGTCTCCTTCAGTACGCGGTCACTGAACGTACTCATGACGTATAGATTTCCGGCGCCATCGACAGCTACGCCACGGGGCCCGGACAAGGGACCCGTTGAAACGATAGTCTGCGTATATGTTCCGCCGGAGAAAGTCTGTTTTACGACACGATTGTTGACTGAATCTGCGATATAGACATTTCCACTTCCATCTACCGCGAGGCCTAGAGGTCCATTGACGCTCGGCGGACCCACTATTGTCGACTGGACTCCAGGAGGAAAGGCCAGCTGCGGTGCTGTACCCGTGCCATAAACATAACCGGTGGCTATCGTGTTGCCACCCGCGTCTCTTAACATCGCGGCTCCGTAACGCACTCCCGGCAATGTCGGAGCGAAGGTTACATCTACCGTGCATGTCGCTCCCGCAGCATAATTGGTGCCGTCCGCCTTGCAGGTCCCCGTACCTGAATCGACGAAGTCCAGCCCCGTGGCTCCCTGCATTACCACTTGGGCGGCACTCAGCGTGCCCGGCGAATCAAAGACGAAGTAGAGCGGTTGGACTTGACTTATCGCTCCGACAGCAACCGCACCGAAATTTGCCGTCCGTTGCAGCTTCAGGACATAGCTACTATCTGCATAATCCGCGACGTACACATTGCCGTTGAGATCAACCGATATGGCATAGGGACCAGAAAATCCGGTGCCCAACGCAGTCTCTGATCCATAACTGTTCCCAGTCCACGGCACCCTAACGATCCTGTTGTTACCGTAATCCGCAATATAGACGTTGCTGCCGCTATCCACTGCTATCCCTGTGGGATAAGACAGTCCGGTTCCCACTGTCGTTTGCGATCCATAACTGCTGCCTGTCCACGGTACTTTGAGCGCACGATTATTACCGTAATCCGTAATGTAAACATTCCCAATGCTATCCACCGCCACGCCGAGGGGTTGATTCAAACCAACCCCAACCGTGGTCTGCGGCCCATACCCGTTTCCAGTCCACGGGACCTTCACCACACTGTTGGCGGCGAGATCGGTCACATAGACGTTCCCGCTACCATCAACCGCCACGCTTGTGGGGTAGGACAACCCGCTGACTACAGTCATCTGCGGGCCATATCCGCTGCCCGTCCAGGCCACCTTTACCGCACGCCCGTTGTCTGTATCCGCGACGTAGACGTTGCCGTTGCCATCCACAGCTAGGCCCTGGGGTTGACCCAATCCACTAGTAACCTCAGTCTGCGGGCCATACCCGCTGCCCGTCCAAGGCACCTTAACTATCCGGTTCGCGCTGAGGTCCGCGATGTAGACATTCCCACTTGCATCAACTGCGACATCCGAGGGGTAGGACAACCCGCTCCCCACAGTAGTACGCGCATCGCTGAAGTGTGCGCTTGTCTGGCTCGCAGCAGTGGGGCCCACCACTCCCATTGCAAGACACGTCAGCAGCGAAAGACAATTGCGCCAAGGGCAATAGAAGGCAATCGATATATCGCGGAGGAGCAGATGGATCAAGGCTTTGATCTTCACAAAGAACCTCGTTTGAGGATCAAGCCGCGCAGACCATATCTTCAGAAGGGAGGAAGGGGTACCAGAGAGAGCACTCTAATCCATAAGGCGATTCGTATCTATAACACGTTGCCTATGGATAGCTATTTCAGCGCAGTTCTACGACTCCGGGGTGCAGTTGTCGAGTCTATGCGAAATCGTCTGTTGTGGCTACAGAGGCAGGGTCTTCTCCTGCAACTGCTCAAACAACCGCTGCATTATTCGTTCGTCTCAATTTACATAGCTGAAATCTGTAGTATTTGGATGGCGTGCAAATGTGACGGATAGTCTGCCGCATGTTATTCCCCGAAAGTCGGGTTATCGGAAACTTCTTTGGACTAGTAATTTATCGCGATCAATCAGGTTTCTAGCTACTCTTTTTGCTTTTCGTTTTTGGTGCGCGCTCCGGAAGCTTGATGCCCTTGCTTGATTGCTCCCACTCTTTAACATCGATCCTGCTTCTCCAGTTTTGCCTTGTTTGCTTCAAAATAACGACGTTGCGCTTCGCTCTTGAACGGCATGAGAAATCCTCCTGAGATTTGGATGCGAGCCGGGATAGTCCCGCGCGTCAGCCACTGCTAGTGGTTTCAGGATTACAATTTCTGCCTTCATCCGGCCCCTCAAAATTAACAACGCTAAGGTGGCTCCGCATGGAACAGGAACAAGCGAAAAAGGTAGTAGCCGCACTCGAACAGATCGCTCAACAACTCGCCTCAATCACCCGAATTTTGGCGCACCTTGCTGCAGAGAATTCGAGGAGTTGACGGCATTCGCGGACAGAAGGGGAAGGTGGAGCGCCTGATCCTGGAGGATAATCTTCGGCGCTCCACCGGTTGTGACCTGGTTGATGGGGCCCCTTTAGTTCAAGATTTCATCGGAGAATTGTGACGCTCAACGAAACGACCGGCCTGGATGAGGTAACCACAGAAAGCGCGGAAGTCGTAAGACTTCCGATAAGCTGCCGTGAAGCTGCGTTTTTGAGCCTGCGCGCACGTTGGACCTCTGATCGAGACCATTAGCCCAACGTTCAAAACCGGCGCCTCTCATGAGGCCCAGAAACGCTGGTGAATACCGCCAGGCTCATCGAACTGCGATACGCCGGTGTTAAAGATGAGCTCTTAGCGGCCTTCTTTTCAGCTTCGATGGCAAGATGTAACCCAATGTTCTCGGGCGAAATATATAGGCGGAGAGGGAGAGGCAGAGAAGAGTTCGACGCCTTTTGCGTGACCTTCTTTATGTGCTTAGCCTTTGTTGTAGCCACGATGCCATTATGCTTCTTAACAGCCATTGTGAGTCTCCTTTGTAGACTTCGGTTGGTTAGTCCTGGACGGTGTCATCCGCACCGTCAGGGGCGCTTTCGTTATAGGACCGCTTGCGATAATTCTCTTTCCGGTATCGCTTGGCCCTATCTAGATATTTCTGCGACCAGATACGTGAGACGACTCCTCCAAAACTCTCCTTTCGTGGTTCGGGGAGCTTTCCGTCGTACAGCCATCTCAGCAGAGTTTTCTTACTCACTGAGATTGCCGCTGCGACTTGAGCGGTCGAATAGGCTTGCTAGGGTTTACTGACGAGTTTGCAGCGCGGAATTGGTGTGGCGACTCGCAGGGTCTGTGCGATCTTGCGGAGAGCCTCTAGGTCCGACTCGTCGAGTTCGGGCTTCAAACCAGGGACGTCTCCCTCGACCTCAGCGACGAAAAGACCTGGCCCGGGCGCTAACATTGGGATGCGGTCCGCCGGGACATTCGCGACAATCAGGGAGTGGACAGCACCCGAGGAGTCATGGTGAACATAAATTTTCATTAGCATCTCCCTTACGAAGTAAATGAAGCGATTACAGCGTATGCCTCTACGGGATGCGCCCCCACGTTTCGAACCCAAAATTCCAATCGACCTCTGCCCGAGCCCCCGACAACTTGGAGGCCCTCGACTCTGACCTTGTACTCGGTGGTGGTAGAACGAACGGGGTGAGCAGTGACGGAAACTGCCTCGAAAATATTACCGAGGCCCCAGGTCCAGGCATGAGTACCTCCTGGTTGTAGGAAGGTTGCATTTCCTGCTGCATACCAGTCAGATCTCAAGACCACTATATTTGCCATAATGAAACTCCTTCTAGTTTGCCGTGGAACGCCTACATCGACTTTTACGGAGGGCAGCGGAGTGAAGGTTCGTCTTCACCGTGTTGTTGGAAGTTCTCCCGAGTAAGGACGGTGGCGGTGCGAATTTATCACAATATGGAAATACTCATTGATAAGGTTCGGAGTCTGGAAGATCCAGCGGGTTCACAGACAGTCGTTCAAAATCCGGCAACCCTATCTTCAACCGCAGATCGGGAAAGGCGCGTCCCTTCAGAGTCTCAGGCGGTGTCACTCTCGCTAATCTGGCGGCTGTGACGCCCTTGCGCTTTGCGACTACTCGATAGGCGAAGCTCAGGTTGCTTTTTCCTCCTTGTTGTTCAAGGACTCTAAAACCAGTCGCACGACGCTCAGCGACGAAGATGCCTTTGGACTCCCCATAGGGGGTTAGAAAGATGTGGTAACCGTCGGTCTCGACGAGAGCAGCGAAACCGGGGTCAAATTGCACATCAGCTTTCCCCTGTACCAACTGCGCCTCCCCGAAGTCTTCGAACCAACTCTCCGGGCTTTCCATACAGTAGAGCTGGCGATGAGAGCCATCAGGATGCGGAACGGCTGCGCTCTTGTTACCGCCCATAACCGTAAGATCGCCCTCGATCAGGACAGTGCCTTTGAAATGCCCAGCCAGCCCGGTCTGACTCGAGCCGTAGACACCGGTTCCGGCGGCGCTCAGTCCGGCAACGCCGAAGCCGGCATTCCCCAGGCCAGTAACCCCAATGCCATTGTCGGTGATGTGGTCGAGTGGAACACCCAGGCCTGAGTTGGCCTGTCCAATGACGCCAAGACCTGTATCGGTGGTACCCAGAACGCCGATCACTTTCAAGCTGCTTCCCAGCACCCCGACGCTCTTATCGTTGATGCCAAGGACTCCAGCTGGCGGAGCCGGAGCCTGGAACGCGGCATCCCCAAAGCCGAAGACGCCGGCCGATGAGGTGCTCGTTCCCAAAACACCTGCTTGATTCACACTTTCCCCATAAACGCCGAGCCCGGCAGTGCTTCTTCCTGCGACCCCAGTAAAATTCTGGCTATTACCGAAGACCCCGGGGGCAGTGTTGCCTCTACTTCTGCCCACCACACCGGATTGGTTCGCGCTATCGCCAAAGACGCCGAACGTGGCGGTCGAATTTCCCCGGACGCCGATTCCGGTATTTGATTCCCCGAGAACACCCGAGCCGCTATCGGCACTACCACGCACACCATTTCCCGGCCCCCCGCTTCTACCCACCACGGCTTCTTTAGAAAGACTCGTGAAGAAAGCGCCGGTGCCTGAATTGCTGCTGCCCAACACACCAATGCCGGAATCACTGATCCCTTCTACGCCATTTCCAGACGTGCCGGTGCCCTGGACTCCGGGTCCAGACCCGCTAATACCGGCGACACCAGTGCCGGAATCGCTGCTGGCGGACACTCCGTTTCCGGCGGACGAAAGAAATTCTCCGCCCGGGCCATTGTTACTGGTTCCGTGAACTCCTGCGCCATCTCCACTCCCGCCGAAGACGCCAACGCCGGTTCCGTCGGCTGGTTGAGACAAATCCTTCTGGCCGATCAGCGGCGTCAAGGATTCGACGCTTATTCCAACGACCCCAGTTCCGCCGCGCATCGTGGCTCCAACGACACCAACACCGTCGCGGTCAGGTCGAAAGATATTGTTGTGCGTGCCAATGACGCCGCACAGGCCGAGATTGCCTTTGCCGTACACACCGAAGAAGTCACCTGTACCGTAGATCCCAACGCCATCGACATCTGACTCTCGGCTGGATGAGGTGTCTTTGACGCTTCTGCCGAATACTCCACATCGGGAGCCTTCAACATTGACGCCGTGTACGAAGTCAGCGCCCGCTCGATTTGTTGAAAAGCCAGCGCGAGGAAAACCTGATCCCGTAAACGCTGGCCCCGTCGCCGTAAATTGATCCTCATGTGCCATAACGTCCCCTTTCCATCGGATAGAGTTCTGCGCGACGGTTCTTGTGACGAACAATATTGAACTTGGCAACGCTATGGGCCCGAACACGATCATTGAGAAAACAAATATGGTACAGAGGGTCAAGCGGTCGGATCCCGCACAAGCAAGATCAGAATTAAGATTGCGAACGATTCTTCGGCTTGAGACGACGTGTTGAGAAGCGTCTTGACGGGACCCTGTGGAGAATATGCAGAGGAAGCAGGAAGGTAAATTCAGTTCTGGTAGCAGAGTCTACTCCAGACTCGAGACGGAGTGCTTCGCGAACGGATTTAACGTTTGATTTCGGTTGCAAGATGGCGGCCCATCTTTCCCCACTACGAGAAGCTGGAGTATAGGCATCGCGAGAGAAATTCTTGTGTCGGAAGAAAGCGAAGAAGGTGACTCGCTACCGCTTCTCCAATCTAGAGCGAATGCGGTCCGAGAAATGGACTACCTGGAGTCCTGGGGGCAGCTCTGGGGCGATACAGAAAATTGCAAAATAGTAATCCTCAGTGAATCAGTCATTTATCCTTAGCAACTCATTAGCCCGTTGGCGCTACCAACCCCTCTAAATTTATTGCCTCCACCCCACCGCCTATGTCTGCGCTACTTCTGTGGCTAAACAAATTTCAGATTAGAAGTCTGAAAGTTGCTCAGATTGGGGAAGATCGAGTTCAACTTGGTGTCTGGAACGCCGAACCACGTTGCGAGCGTGGCCCCATATTGGTCCACTGAAGTTGTTGGTATCCAGCGGCCCTGACCGGTGAGGTCGTCTGGACCGTTCAATGTGAGGTCAGGAAAAGTCCCGTAAAACCGACTCCCGTGGACAGCGCCTCCAACGACCAGTTGGTGACTGCCCCATGCATGATCAGATCCTGCCGTAGTGTTGGAACGTAGCGTTCTGCCAAAATCGGAACTTGTAAATAACGTTACAGAATCTTGAAGTCCAAGCGAAACCAACCCGTTGTAAAAGGCGCCAACGCAAGCGTCCAACTGACTTAAGGCACTGGCTTGAGCCTGTAGTTGATTTTCATGGGTGTCAAACCCTGGAAGCATGCAGAGGAATATTTGCTTTTTCATGCCCAGGCTCTCGCGAGCATTGATCATTTGCAGGACCTGATTTAGCTGAAGCCCAAGCCACGTAGTGGGAAATCCAGGCAAAGCTAATGGATTCGCAGTCACGGCATCCTGAAGGATGCGGCTCTGCTGCACCATATTGTTCAGGCCATTGGCCGCTGCTCCAATCAATATTGCGTTGCTTGGTGTTTGCGCAATCAGTTGAAGCGCCTGCTGGCCTTCTGCTGGAAGTATTGAGGATGCATCTGGCTGTACGACTGCCGGGTAGCTGTGCTCGCCGTAGCAGAATGCCTCCTCACTTGTTGCAGGCGCCAGTGATACCACTGTAGGGAAGGCCCCTGTGTTTTTACTCTGCATGTAATCCGCAATTCTTCCACCCCAACCGCTGTAGGTATGGGTCGCGCCCGTCACCGTGTACGATGTACCCCATTGATATCGTTGTGCCTCATGATTCATCAGGTCGGTCGGAGTGCTCTTTGTCCCATTTGCAATATCGGTCTTGGTGACGGGAGTGGTTAAAGAACCGACGTTGGCAAGAACAGTTGCTTTGCCTGAACCATAGAGTTGTGAGATCTGCCTCAAAGCAGGGTGAAATCCGTAGGCGTTACTTGCGCCGTCATCGCAGGCCAATAGATCGCTCTGGGATAACGCCAGTTGTCCTCGCGCAGTTTGATAGGCTCTATACGCCGACGATGAGAGCGGAACAATTACATTGTTGCCATCACAGCCTCCATCAAGCGCAACACAAACCAGAGCCTGATAGTCTGTTCCCGTCGCAGAGCTTTCTGCGAGTGCGCGAGACTGCCAAAACGGCATTGACATAGTCGCGAATCCGCCGAAAATGCCTGTCCCGAGAAACGATCGACGTGTCATTGAGTACATAGTTACCTTTCCACCGCATACTCGGGTGACAACAATGCAAGATAGAGCGTCTGTTGAGCCCTTGATTTCAAATCCCCAATGGTGCCCAGATTGTTCTTGAGAATACGGGCGAGCTCAGGCGACATCGTCCCGTGGAAATAGACGTGATTTAGTAAGTCAACTAGCTGTGATCCATCTCCTTCAGCAAGTTGCATCCATGGCGTCCAATCGATCTTTGAATAGCTTCCGTCTGTGCAATAGATAACTTGTTTTAGGTAACTGGCTCGTGCAGTTATCGAATCACTCGTATAAATCTGCATCTCGGGAGCCAAAATGTCCGTATTGGGCACAGTAAAATTGTCGCTGTAATACCCGAACACCGAAGGCGCAAAGAACGTCATTTCGTGGGTGCGAATCGACAATTGCCATGATGCCCCCGGTTGAACCGAGGCATTTGGAATGGCGCTCAGACCGCGAACAAATCCAGTAGCAAAGTTGATCGTGTCTCGAAAACGGCCAAATACAGCAGGAGGCGGAACAGATGATGGGCCATCGTCGCCAGCCCGAGCTTCAGGATCGAGGAGTATAGCCTTTATGACTGAAGGAATGTCGCCCTTCACCCCCTTTTCGTTTTTGGCCCAGATGCGAGAGACTCTTGCGACGTATTCAGGAGAGGGATTACTGGTGACAAACTGGTGTATCAGGTAATTGGATAAACGGATGCCTGTATTGGGATGGTTCGAGAGTATATGGATCACATCCGAAAGATCTTTCGCCGCATCCTGGCCGGCAGGTATCGTCTGACCAAGAATAATCTTTGAATTATGAGCATGCTGGCTGGATGGTCCCGAAGTCATCTTAATGAGGCCTTGGGTGTCATTGTTATTCCAGACATCCGATGGATAAGTGAGCCCAGTGACGGCTTGCGCAATAGCTTCTACATCGGCTGAGGTATAGGCTGGTTTAGCTATCTGCTGTGAATCTTCCACCTTCGTGCCGTCCACACGTAAGAGATATGGGCCTACACTGAATACCTGCATGGATTCCCGGGCGAAATTTTCATCAGGCTGCGGACCAGCTTCATCGTTGCAACAATAGCTCAGATACATTCCGATTGTTATGTTGAATGCCACATCAGAAAACAGCTGCTCATAAGTCAGAAACGCATCTCTATTTATTGTTTCCGGTACGGCAGTTAGCATCGATAGCACCGTGCCGCCGGGGGAGTTAAATATCTTGTACCAGGCCCATGCAGTCTTGGTGCGCAACTGAGTTGCATCGTTATTCGCAAGCTGAGCCCAGAACACTTCTTGAAAGTGATTCGCATCGTTATCAACAACACTCGATTGCGGGGGTGCCTGCAGTTGTTCGTCTATAAATTTCGCAAACCCCACCGACTGCACGTGCTGAATTGTTGCTGGAGTTGCTCCCCAGGTAGCTTGTTGAAGGAAGCGCGCCGCGGCGTCATAAGATATTTTGGGCGCAGTGACCGGCAGTCGCACGCTATTGGAGGTTCCGCCGCCAGGGGCCGACGTGATCACGCCTAGGACATGATCACCCTTACTAAACGCCGGTGCAGACATAGTGAGCGCGAGAGTGGAAGGCGAGATGTAAGTCGTTGTGACCGCAGTTCCGTCTACTGTGGCTGCGCTATCGGGAACGAAATGAGATCCGGTGATTGTGATTGAAGTTGGAATTCCGGGGGAAAGCGATGCAGGAGTCAAATTTTTGACTACTGGAACCGGGTTGACAAGATTTAATGGTCGTCGAAGCACTTTGACCTGTATCAACATCCTTCACGCTGATAGTGGTTCGAGGATCAGTGGGTAAGCTTAATGGTGCTGAATAGATGCCGCTGGCCGAGATGGCACCTCCTCCGCCAATTACCAGCCACTGCAGGTGTGCAGGTGTGCGACCGTTCCCATAGCTCGCGGATAGTTGAACTGAATCACCGCTGGTCACAGTAATGTTCTGCCCGTTCGCGATGGACAGTGTTTGTGTCACCGGTTGCTTGGAACCAATCGGTTCGGCTTGTTGAGATCCTGCGCATCCGACTAAAAGCAAAGTCGAGACACCCACGACATGAACACCATGTTTGCGAAGCGACGTTCTCATGACACGTTCCCCCATGAGATTTCGGCCCGATTAGCTAGTCCTTTATCGCTGCCCTATTTCAAAGCATTTTTGTTAGTAGCTTCGCGATCTATGAAAAACAGGAATACAAAGGTGTCAGAGCACCCGGCTTTGTGACGATTGAAAGAATTCAGGCCCTATTGAGGAAAACACGGCAGTGTTTTTTGTGACTTGTGCGCGTTGTTATTACTCGGCCTGTCAAAACTAGGAGAAGGATCGGTCGCCGAAATCTAGGAGGGCCCTGCGCGAGAGATGTCCTGAAGAACGCGTCTGATATTACACCCACATCCGTCCGGAAGCATCGAATGGGTCATTTTTTACGTTTTAATTACCAATCGAATTCCCGACTATCCGAAAAGCTTCAGCTGATGCAGCTCTCGGTCGAGCCCTTCTTCATTTGCGCCAAGTCTGTGCCGGCAGTTCGTTGGCGGCAGCTTGATTACGATCGACGGTCCCTTGTAAGCACAGAGGGTTTCACCGTAGTCGTCCGTAATACTGGTTAGGTGAACCGGGCGTCGGCAGCTTACTAACCACCTGTGTCCCGCTCGCGTGCGAACGCGTCAATGCGCTGGTGAGGGAAATCCCGCTGCCAAAGATCTGTGCTCCTGCAGCATGGGCTGACTTAAGCGGCGACGTAACAGTGATTGAGGCACCTCCTCGATTGAAAATCGTAGAGGCGACAACCGCGGTCTCCTGACTGGCCCCATTGTCGATGGTGATGGTCTCTCCCGCGCTGAAGCCCATCGAACTGGCTACGGAAATAATCGTCGCGCCAGCATTGGTTGCCATGCCTGCCGTTGTAGCGCCTGGAGTGCCCACCGTTGCAATGACTACAGTCTCGCGATCTCCCCCTGTACCAACAGTGAGAGTTTGGCCAGGAGCAAAGTCTGCCACGCTGGCGACCTTGATATTGGTTGCTCCCGCTGCTGAACCGATCGGCAGCGTAGTCCCCGGCTGCAGCAGAAAATCGTCGCAGTTGCTGTCAGTGTCCGTTCCATCAGGAAAGCGGCCTGCGCTTCTATCGATTGTGACTGCCGCAACTGGCCCGAAGCCTCCGCTCGCATTGGGCGAAGCCACATGGCAACCGGTCTTTCCAGATCCGGAGGCAGCCTGGTAGCCTTCGGCGGCCCAGGGGTCCACAATGAGGCCGTAGTTCAGGCTATCCACAACCAGACCGGTCGCGTCGCGCAGCACCATGCTTCCATCGTTAAGAGTAGGGAATCGTCCGCCGAATCCGCTGGAGCTGATCGAAGACAGGGCCGGGCCTCCGAACCATTGGTTCGGAGCAGGAGTTCCCTGATAGCCCGCATCTTTGACCTGAGCATCACGTACAACCGTGTCGATCGCATGGGCTTTCGCAAGTGGACTGTCGAGCGTGATGCCGGTACCAAGCGCGAGAACGGGTTCGTTGCTCGAGTGCGCAAAAGCCGTCGCCGGTTGGAACGTAATGCCCGTTCCCCGATTGCTGAATGGAAGGTTGGAGGAATGGCTGAACTTAAGCGGAGCGGCCAGGTCCAGGCCCGTCCCCAGAGCTATGACTAACTCGGCGTTGCTGTGCGCCTGGTTTAGCGCCGGGGTAACGTCAATGCCGGTGCCGTTCGAACCCGATGTGCCGACTGTGGTGATCGTAACCGTCTCGTGCTTTGCCGGAGTTCCAACGGTGATCTTGTCGCCGACGGAGAATCCGTTCACGCTCCGAAGCTTGATATTGGTCGCGCCCGCACTCGCACCTGCCGACAGATTCGCCCGGTTAGCCTGAGTGCCTACGCGCGTCACGGTAACGGTCTCGATTCCATGGCCCACGCTATCGATATCCAGCCTGATCTTGTCGCCGACCGAGATGTCGCCGACGGACGTCACCTGGATATTGGTCGCGCCTGCGGGAGCATCTACCGCCAGGAATGCCTGCGTACCCGGCTTGCCTACTGCGGTGACAGTGACGACCTCATACTTCTCAACTGCTTTTGCGATGGTTGGATAGGTTGCACCATAGCCAATGCCGATCTTCTGGCCGACAACGAAGCCGGACGTACTCGTGACAGGCACGTTGGTCGAGCCGATCGGGATTGTAATCACCTGACCATCCGGCAGAGGTTGCCACAGCGTTGTAATGCTGCTCGCCGCAGTCCCGACGGTAGCGATCTTGCGGCTCTCAGCGTTAGAGCCGATGTCGATGCCGACGGTATCCCCTGCCGACATCCCGGCTGTGCTTCTGACATGGATGGTGGCGTCGCCCGTGCGTGCCGGAACCGACAATCCTGAGTTGGACAGCCCCATCAGGTAAAAGCCGTGACTCGCGAGTTTAGTCCCAGCCGGGATCTTCACCGCCGAGAAGCTTGCCTGCTGAGCCGGGTGTGCGGTAAGGGTCCAGTTTGAGACGTCAACGTCGGTGGCTCCGGCGTTGTAAAGCTCGATGAACGAATCCGTGGTGTTGGCATGGCTGGAGCCAACCCGGAACTCATTGATCTTAATTGGGCTGACGTTCCGCACTTTTTCGACTGCCGTCTCGGATTGTGTTTTGCCCGTCTTGGAGTCCGCCCACGAGGCTTTGGCCACGAGGTCGCCGTTATAAGGCGCAGTTCCCGAAGTGACATTGAAGGTCGCGCTCACGCTCGAACCCGGAGCGACAGGCTCAGCGAACGTCTTCGACATGTCGGCGGAACCCGCAGCCAATGAGGTCCACTGTTTGGGCGGAGAGATGCTCAGCTTGACTCCGGTAACGGGATCACCAGTGGTATTCGTGAATGTAACGGTCGTGTCCTGAGATGACTTCGGTGAGAACGTCTGAAGTCCTGGAGGAGTCGCAGTTGCCGATGCTGCCGCCACACTCAGACGGGGCAGGTCGTAGCCCGCAGCGACGACGTTGGCCTGCACCAACTGGTCTGTAGCGTCTGTGGGGAAGGTGCCCGCAGCCGTCATCGCGCCTTCATAGAAGGTGCCCTGCGAAGCGACGCTGTTGTCTCCGCCATTGCCTAAAAGAATGGCGCCCTGCTTGCGCATCGGGTCGTAAGTCGGGTCGATGCGCGGTCCGTCGAACATGACCGACAACGCCCCTTTCTGCGCATCGCCTCCCATGGAAGTCCAGTGATGCGGCTCGCCCTTGGCCATCGCAGTCACGAATCGCCATGTGATGGTTGGAAGGTTTGTGCATTCCTTGGATCCATCCGAGTTGACGCAGCCCACCAGGTTATTCTCCTGGTCGGTCATGATCCATGGGCCTGGAGCAACGCCGTGATACCAGCCGCCGGAGTTGCCGTAGTAGGTAGTCTCCATGGTGCCGTTGTCGTCATCACGGCTGTCGATCTCGGCATTGCCATAGTCGAAGCAGCAGCCGGAGTTATAGTGCAGGCCGTTGATGACCCAGTATTGCCCCTCCGCCTGATCGTCAACCGCCGTACCCTTCACATCGTTATGTCGGAGGCCCATACCCGGCATGATGAAGACTCCGTAAGCCTTGTGACCCATGATCGTGATCGGCGCCATATCAGCAATGGGGAGGTTGTTAAATCCGCCCATGGCTGGCCCGCTGAATCCTCCGCGCGGCGCCTGAGTCAGATCGTTGTGCTTGGGCGACTGGTCGTAGATGATGCTGATCCAGCAGTATGTATTGGCGCAGAATGCATCTTGCGCAGCAGCGTCGGCGTAGCCCCCGGGATCCGATGCGATGGGTCGGACGACGCCGATGTTCATGGTCTTGCCGTCCGACTGGCGCAGGACCTGATAAAGGGGACCGTTGTAAGAGGCGTACAGCGCTCGCGTGGTGCTGTGGGCGGCTACGCATGGATCACCAGCGGCGGCATAGATGTCGCATGGGCCCTTCGGTCGTGGGAACGGAGGAACATGGGCGCCTGACCCACTCTGTTGAGCCATCGTCAGTGTGGCGCCGGTCAGAGTGAGCGCCACTGTAAGCATCACTACAAGATTGATTCTCGTCTTCATGCCTCTCCTGCCTGCCTCATAAATGATGGTTATGGTCTTCCCAGTCTGGAAGTCATGACGGTTCCTTAAAGAACTCCGCACGATTGGTGCTACCTTTCGACGCGGTTCAGTATAGCCACGATAGGACTTGTCTGGAGAACGATTACACAAAGGAGCGAAATACCGACGGGCGGCGCCGGCCAGGTGTCTTGCAGTCCCAGACGTGCAGGGCGGTTGAATTGCCACTCCACAGGCCTACCGCCATTGTGGGATATCCGCTCATCCCCCAAAGGCTCAGCCTATATGTATGAGCACTGGTGAAACTGGAATCCGAAGCATCGCCGCGCGGGTTATTGCGGACTATCAGGGTGCCGTGGTCCTGCGGCGCAGAAGTCAGGGATACGAATTTACCGGTCTAAAGAAGAAAACCGCCGTCTTCTGCAAGACGTGGCCTGAAGCCGAACGTGTCCTGATTCGCATGAAGGTACCATCAGGCAAGATCAGGGCTGCCGCTGAACTCCTCGCAAAGAATAGCGACGTCGTCTTCCGTGGCTATCCCACGCCTGAGCCAAGCAGCCATGACTGGCTTTCGTTTGACGGTAGATAAGCCCAAGTACGATCTCCTGTAACTCAGCGCAATAAGTGCTTTTCTAACGCCGGGGCAATAACGTCTATTTAATACTTCGGCGGGCATCCCGATAGACGAACTCGCCATCTAAGGCTTTACCACACGAAAAAGGAAAATGTTTTCCACTTTTAGTGGCATAAATTGCAAATTAGGCCCGGTCGGGCCTTTTTGACGTTTGGAACGCGAGTTGCATTAGCACCGCGTATGAACAACTGTACGACTTTGTTCTCTCGTAGTTTCTCTGCCTCGATTCAAGATTCCCGCACCCCAGCCGGTTTCCTGCCTTCACGCGTCACTCACACCGCCTCTCCAGGCAAAATCGTGACTTCCGCCGTTCTGGCATGCTCCAGTGCTGTACTGATGACTGGTTGCGCAAGCAGTCCGGTCAGTCAGGCTTCCACTGCCAGAACAACTCCGAGTCAGTTCCAACTCTCTCCCGCGACAGTCAATCTCACCCAGGGCAACAGCGTCACCTTCGCGCCCTCGAGTACGACTACAAGCATCTCCTCTTCCAGTTGCATATGGCAGGCTAAGGATCAGACCATCCTGTCCTCCAAGGGAAATGGCGAGTTCGTTGGCACCAGTCCGGGGTCGTCCACTGTCACCGCAACCTGCGGCGACAGCATCGCCACTGCCTCCGTCCTCGTCGCGCCCGCGGTCAGCCCGACGAGTATCACCATCACCTCCGGAGGAACCTACAGCGGCAGTTGGAGCAGTTCGGACCCCGCTGTCCCGGCCGTCACCATTCGCACCAATGAGCCTGTCGTTCTGAAGAACTCCACTGTTACTGGCAGGGGAGACCTGATCGTTATCTATGGTGCTCAGGCCGGAGCCAACGTGACTGTCCAGAACGTCACCGGCACCGCGCTCGATCCCGGAGTGAACGGCATGGCAAAGGGAAAGTTTATCGATGCTGAGGTTATGGCCAACCTCTCGGTCACGCACTCAACCATGCACAACGTCAGCTTTGGCGTTTATATCGTAGCGTCTCCAAGGCTGGCTTCTCTCATCATCAAAGAAAATCTGGCTGACCGCCTTGATGATCGCAAGAGCGACGGAAACGGCGGCTATCTGCTCAACCAGCGGGTCCTGGGGCACCTCATTCAGCTCAATGGCATCGTTCTGCCCAACGGCGGCGAGATCGCCTGGAACCAGATGATCAATCCCGACGGAGATGCGTCGGTCGAAGACATCATCAACCTTTATGAAAGTCACGGAGCGTCGGGTAAGCCTGTTCTGATCCACGACAACTATCTGCAGGGGGGCTTTGCGGCGGGACAAACCACTTACTACACCGGAGTCGGCATTCAGATGGATGGCGGCTCCAATGACTTGGCCGTCGTCGATGGATTCGTCACCATCACAGGCAACACCATCGTCCATCTTGCCGGAGGCGGGATCTCCATTGGGGCAGGACACGATATATCCGTCATCGGAAATCGCATCGTCTCCTGTGGCAAGGACGCCGCAGGGAACTGGCTCGCGACGCCCGATGTGGCCGCTCTTGGAATGTGGAACTACTATCAGAGCTCGCAATACTTCAACAACACTATCGCGAATAACTCGGGCGGACTTGTGCGGCCGAGCGCGGACGGTCAGCCCGTTGCGGGGAACATCGACGATACCAGCGCGTCGGCTGCTCTCAATAACGTCGTTAGCTCCAACTCTTTCGATCAACCTTGTCTCGTTGGTTCCACTCTGAATCTTGCCGCGGAATCGGTCGAATTCAAACGGTGGCTGGCCAGCGTCGCCACCGCTGGAGAAACGCTCGGAGATCAGCACTAACCGGCCGCTCGGAGCCGGTCGCAGGGGACGGCAATGGCTTATAGAAGAAATTGTCGCTGGCATTCATCGTTGATCGACGAGACCTCTCCAATGAGCGCGTCGCCGTTTACCGCATGGAACGCGTGAGAGAGACGTGGTGGCAGTGTGATCGACTCTCCGGCCCGCAAAGTAATCAGCCCGCCTGCGTCGGTAATGGTTGCCATCTCAGTGCGCTCGCAAAACGCCGCGATTGGAGCGCTTCGAGGCGCCTTTTCCACATCAAAACTCTTGACACTACCTGATACTCTTAAAGTTTAAGAAGAAGAAAAGCCCGGCCTCGAGCCGGGCTTTTCGCTTCTATACAGAATGGCAGATGAAGTGCGCGGCAAGTCCAGACTTAAGGTGTCCGCTTAGAAGACTTTGCGCGCATTTAGGGGGGATAGGGTCCCCATAGGGTGCGAACGATATACTTATGGATGTGAGCAAGACGTTTTACATCGAAACCTTCGGCTGCCAGATGAATGCCCATGACTCCGAAAAGGTCATCGGGACCCTGGAGCACGAAGGCTACACCCAGGTCTCCGACGAGGCCGAAGCCGGGCTGATCCTCTACAACACCTGCTCCATCCGCGACAAGGCCGAGCAGAAGGTCTTCCACCGGCTGAACGAGTACAAGAGGATGCAGGGCGAAGGCAAGAAGTTCGCCGTCCTCGGCTGCGTCGCCCAGCAGGAAGGCGAGAAGATCTTCGAGCGCGCCCCCTACGTCTCGATCGTCGCCGGTTCCGCCTCCTATCGCAACCTGCCCGACATGCTTGCAGCGCCTCGAAGCAGGCGAGAGCCGCATCACCGGCCTCGACGACCGCCAGACCGACGAGACCTTCGACACCGAGTTCACCGCCCGCTCGAATCCGCACCGCGGCTACATCACCATCATCGAAGGCTGCGACAAGTTCTGCGCCTACTGCGTCGTCCCCTACACGCGCGGCAAGGAGCGCTCGCGCACATCAGCCTCAGTCCTGGTCGAAGCTCGCCGCATGGCCGATCAGGGCTATACCGATATCCAGCTCCTCGGCCAGAACGTGAACTCGCTGGCGCGACCCCTCGGGCACGCCTCAGCTTCGCCGAGCTGCTCACCGCTGTAGGCAAGATCGACGGGAATCAAGCGCGTCCGCTTCACCACCTCGCATCCGCGCGACTTCACCCGCGACATCGTCGACGCCATCGACGCGACGCCAACGCTCTGCGACCACATTCATCTGCCCGTGCAATCCGGCTCAACCGCCGTCCTGCGGGCCATGTCCGCGCGAGTACACCCGCGACTGGTACCTGGAGCGCATGAGCTGGATCAAAGCGCCAAGCGCGACATCTCGCATCACCAGCGACATGATCGTCGGCTTCCCCGGCGAGACCGACGCCGACTTCGAGGAGACCATCACGCTGCTCGGAGCGGTGCGCTACGACGCCGTCTTCGCCTTCAAGTTCTCGCCGCGCCCGAACACGCCGGCGGTCGACATGCCCGACAGCATCTCCGACGAGGTCAAGATCGAGCGGCTGCGCATCCTGAACGACCGCCAGCGCGAGATCCAGCGCGAGCACTATGCCCGCCACCTCGGACCAGACCGTCGAGGTGATGGTCGAGAGCTACAACCCCGCACGCGGCCAGATCGTCGGCCGCTCCTCGCAGAACAAGACGGTCAACTTTACCCTTGCACCTGGCGCGCCGCAGCCCCCAATCGGCAGCTATCTGCCGATCCGCATCACCCAGACGATGCCCAACTGCCTGGTCGGCGAAGCCATCCCCGGTGTGATACCCTTCGAGGCTACCCGACAGCCGCAACCGTTCATCGTACTCAATTGACCATGATCGCTCAGGCCCCTCAATCCGCTACCCAGGCTCCCGACGAAGTCGAGATGCAGATTCGCGGTCTGATGATGGACCCGGTCACCAACATGCCGATCATCGTCCTGAAGGACATCGCGAGCGACACGGTGCTGCCAATCTGGGTGGGAATCTTCGAGGCCAACGCGATCGCGCTCGAACTCGAGAAGACCGCGACGCCACGGCCCATGACCCACGATCTGATGCAGAACATGGCGCGCAACCTGAACGCTGAGGTCCGCAAGGTCGTCGTCTCGGAGCTGCGCGACGATACCTTCTACGCCGTCATCTGGATGGATCACGCTGGTGAGACAGTTGCGATGGATGCCCGGCCCTCTGACGCTATTGCGCTCGCGCTGCGTTGGGATTGCCCCATCTACGTCAACCGCGAGGTGCTCGAAAACTCCAAGCAGGCCGCCACCGGAATCCAGACGCGTCAACTGCCGACGAGATGCGTCGCTGGCTCGAAAATCTGAACGATGACGAGATGGGCCGCTATAAGATGTAACTTGCAGCGGCCCCTAGGATTCCACGAGCCACAAGACGAATGCCTCTGAAAGAGAACGCCATCCGCATCTCGGCCCGTGCCTTACTGTCCGCCGAACGCCTTTCTTCGACCGGTTCCGATACCTTTACCCTCCAGCATTCTGATCCTTGAGTACATGCTTCCGTTGGGCTGCTGCGTCCATCTGACGCCAGTCTATGAGGCAATCAAACGCGCTAATCCTTCCGTTACCTTAACGGTTGCGACCCGCAGTCTAGGTCTCAAGCTCCTCGGGCACAACCCATTCCTCGACTACCTGATTGAGACTCCCGATCCTTTGATCTCCCTGCGCTCTGCTGCTCAATCGCTTCGCGCCGCGCTCGCACTTCGCTCCATCCGTCCCTCGTTGATCCTTACCGGAGCCTCTGATCAGCGAAGCCGTATAGCCGCGCTCTCTGCCCTTGCCGCTCCCGCGATCCGCGGAGGCTTTACGATTCATCCGGAGTTTTACCACCGACCGCTCAAGTACGATCGCCAGCTCAGTCTGATCGACAACAACCTCCGGCTGGCGTCGCTTACTGATGCGTCCTCAGCTCATCTCGAACCCCGTGTTTACTTCTCCCCAACCGATCTCGCTACCGCCGAGTCATTGGTCCGCACCGTCAATCCTGACGGACGCCCGCTCGTGCTCTTTGTAACTCAAAACAGCGGGGGACAGCTTACCGGCTGGAAGACCAGCCGCTTCGTCCAGGTGATTCGGCATGCCCACGAGGTTCTCGGGTGTGCTGTCGCTTACCTTGGTACTGAGGTTGATCGAGGCCCTATTGAGGAGATCCGGCAGGCCGCAGGAGGTACGGGAGCTACGCTGGCCGGCCGAACGTCCATCAATGAACTGGCGGCCCTGCTCGCCATCAGCGATGCCGCAGTCTCGCTCGATACTGGAACGATGCATGTCGGCCGTGCCGTCGGCCTGCCCATGGTGGTCATTGGACCTTCCTGGCAACAGCCAATCGAGTGGCTTCCCCTCGGGCTCCCTCAGGTCCGAATTCTGAGGGGTCCGGATCGTGATGACATCCCACCGAACTATCAGCTCGACGAGATTCACGCAGAGGATGCGATTGCAGCGCTCGAAGATATTCTCGCGGAATACCCCCCGAGCGCTGGCAGCCGGGCCGCCCGCGCTGCCGACAGCACCTCCACGATTGACCACCTGTAACCGCCGTGGAAGTGCCGATAGCTAGTGATACTCAGTTCCAGATATGGACTCAATACCCGGTCTTCGCCACATAGACCTGCGGCGCTGCTACTGCTACCCCGCTTCGGCTGGTGAGCGTAAACACAACGTAATGGCCATCGCCGCTGATGGAAGGATAGACAAATCCTGGTTGTGGGCCGGCGATCGCGTTCGGATCGAGGACTACTGCCGTTGTCGGTGTACACCCAGTTACGCCGGTGCACATGTCCCTTACGTAGACCTTTGCGCCTGTGACACCGGGGATAGAAGAGATGAATGTCGCATACCGTCCATTCGAACTCAAGCTCCGGGAACCCACGTAGTTTGACGATGCGCTGGTCACGCCACCCTCTGGCGTGGAGATCATCGTCGTCGACGGAGTACAACCCGAAGGCACTCCGTTGCACGTGTCGCGAAGGTATACCTCCGAGGATGTGGAACAGGGTACCCGAAACCAGGTTTGTCGCCTGCGAGTTGAAAAGCACATACCGGGCATCATCGCTGAAAGTGCCGGGATTGTCGCCCGCCGCATCTGTGTTTAGCGTGTAGTTGCCTTCCGTGCCGTCTGTGCCTATATCGATCAGAGTCGTCGTAGGTGTGCATCCCGACGACACACCAGTGCATGTATCCCGCATAAAGATGTGAGTCGCTCCTAGCGCAAGACCCGGGAGGACGTTTGTATCCAGCGCGCTGAATAGGACGTAGCGTCCTCCGCGGCTGATGGCGCCGATATATCCACCGCTCGGCGGAATGGAAGCGCTGCCGCTGTTGCCAATGCTCACGTGCATCGTCGTTGGCGTGCAACTGCCGGTAACTCCCATACAGGTATCCCGTACATATGCCTGATGGGGAACCGTCACTCCGCTCACCACCGTTATCGAAGGACTGGTGAAACCGACGTAACGCCCGTCCGGGCTGATAGCGATCGGCGAGTCCACCATCACTGCGGCACCACCCCCATTGGGCACAGAAGCCGACGTTGTGGAAGTTGTGCAACCCGAAGCCACTCCAATACAGGTGTCGCGGATGACATCCTGCAGGAACGTGCGTGTCGGATAAGCGAAGTATCGTCCGTTCACGCTCATCGGTGCGGTAATGCCATCGATGCCCGTTACGAGTTCGTTGTTGCTGTTATCCACGGATACACGATTTGTAGAGGGCGTGCAGCCGGTGGGTGCCGCGCCGAGGCAGGTGTCGCGTACAAAGACATCCGGTGATGCGTTTGTGTCGGTTGCAATCAGGTCTGGGGCTAACGATGGGAAACTGACATACCGTCCATCGCTGCTGGCCACAGCCCGGAAGCTGGCATTGGCACCCTCAACGCCGGCGGTGTTGATTGAGGCGAGCTGCTGAATCGTCCCTACAGGAGTGATTGTGAATGCCAGTGCGTTTGAGCTGGCGTTTCCGCTCGAAGGAGTAATTACCTTCACTGAGGCCGAGCCCGCGGTCGCAATATCCGCAGCCGTAATTGCTGCTGTCAGTTTGGTGGCGCTTACGAAGTTCGTTGCTCTGTTCGACCCGTTCCACTGGACTGTCGAGTCGCTAAAGAAGCCCGAGCCGTTCACAGTCAGGGTGAAGGCCGCTCCCAAAGCTTGCGCGTTAGCGGGCGCGAGCGAAGAAAGACTGAAGGCGATGGTGGTAAAGGGAAGCTGGTTGCTTGAGGGCACGCCTGCCTGCACCACAGCCACCGTTGCAGACCCTGCCGAGGTCAGGTCACTTGCCGCCAGTTGGGCACTTATTTGCGTTGCACTCGAATAGGTCGTCGGACGATTCGAGCCGTTCCATGTAACTACTGCTCCGGGAAGGAATCCCGCACCAGTCACCGTCAGGGTCAGGCCGGCTCCCCCAGCATCGGCCGTATTGGGGGCGAGTGATCCGAGTGTCGCTGGTGATGCAGGCGAAATTGTGAATGAAAGAGCCGGAGATTTGCTTCCGTCGGGATTAGACACTACTACGGGAACCGTACCTGGAACTGCGAGATCAGCTGTCGAGATCGCCGCTGTTACCTGAGAGGCACTCACAAAAGTCGTTGTCCGGCTCGATCCATTCCACTGAACAGTCGCGCCCGAGAGGAACCCGGATCCGTTTACTGTTAGCGTGAAGGGCGCGCCCGCGGCTGTTGCCGACGTGGGTAACAAAGAGGCAATAAGTGGTGCTGAAGCCGTGATCGTGAAGTTGGCTGCCGATGACTTCGTGCCATCCGGATTCGCCACGACGACCGAAGCCGTTCCCGCAGTCGCAACATCAGCCGCCGTGATTGATGCTGTTAGCTGCGATGCGCTCACATAAGTTGTGGTCCGCGCCGTGCCGTTCCACTGTACCGTCGAACCTGAAACGAATGTAGAACCGTTTACCGTAAGTGTGAAGGCTGCCATACCAGCAGTGCCTGTGCTGGGAGCGACTGAGCTGATTGCGGGGGACGTCGAAGTAGGCGGTGGAGTGGATGAGCTTCCGCTGCCGCCGCATCCAACACCGATTACCAGAATGACCAATAAAGCAAACGACGACCAGCGGAAATTAAGCTCGTGCATGAGGTCTCCCAAGGCAAAGATCCCTCTACCCTCCAGGGCAGAGATAAAATGGCAGCGAAACTCCTGGATCATTAACCAACGGCAGAACATGCAAAATGGCGCACAAGAGCATTCAGGGGATCATCATCCTGGAAATCGGAAGCCGGGGCAATTTTATCCTGAGTAACCTCGAACGCAACCTCTTTGGTGAGGGCCCTTAGGTACTTTCGATAGTCTCTTATTTCTTCTGACTGCTTTTTGCCGGAAGCAAACGATTTGCTATAAACGATTTGCTATAAGCGTCCTAGGAGCAACCAAGGTAAGTTCTAGCCTCGAAGAGCCGTCCTAGCGCTTCGAAAGCTCGTCCAGAAACTGGAAGAACTCCGGGAACGAAATGGCGGCCGCTTCAGCACCGTGAATGACGTTCTCGCTGGTGGCTCCAAGTGCAGCGATAGAAAATGCCATAGCGATACGGTGGTCGCTGCCCGAGTCGATCTCGGCCCCGTGAAGTTGTTGGTTGCCAGGAATGGCTAGGCCGTCCTCGAACTCAACGAAATCCGCTCCCATCGCCTTCAGGTTCTTCGCCACCAGGGCGATGCGGTCAGACTCCTTCACGCGGAGCTCTTTCGCGTCGCGGATCTTGATTCCGTCGCGCGTATACGGAGCGATAGCTGCGAGCACGGGGAGTTCATCAATCAACTGCGCCGAAAGCGCTCCGCTGATTTCCGCGCCTTTAAGTTCGGAGGAGCGGTTCACCTGGATGGTTCCGATCATCTCGCCGTTGTGCTCCTCGACGGTGAGGACCTTGATCCTGCCGCCTAGCATGGTGATTACGTCGAGTAGCGCCGCGCGGGTTGGATTCATGCCGAGCGAGTCGAGAACAAGGTTCGAGTCTGGAAACAACAGAGCCGCGCAGAGGAAGAAAGCGGCTGAAGAGATATCGCCTGGAACTGTGGCGTCGATCGCCTTAAGCCTTTGCCCTCCTGCAATGCTCAACTTCTCACCTTCTCGCGAAAGCTTGGCGCCAAAGGCCTTCAGGGCGTGCTCAGAGTGGTCGCGTGTCCGAACAGCTTCGGAGAGGCTGGTCGTCCCTTCCGCCTGCAGCCCTGCGAATAGAACTGCCGTCTTTACCTGCGCCGACGGGATGGGAGTTTCGAAGTCGATCGCATTCAGCGGGCCGCCGTGAATCGTCATCGGAGCGTGACCGTCAACCAGGTCAATCTTCGCTCCCATCTGCGCCAGGGGCTTGCGAATGCGTTCCATCGGGCGGAGTGTAAGCGAGTGGTCGCCGATCATTGTGAAGGTATGAGGATGCGGCGCGATCAGTCCCGCAAGCATGCGCATGGTGCTGCCTGAGTTGCCGCAGTCGAGCTCGCCTTGCGGTTGCTGAAATGCTCCAGCTACACCCGTTACCTCGATCGAAGTTCCGGCCTTCACGACTTTGGCGCCCAGCGCCTCCATGCATCCCAGGGTCGAGTGAGGATCAGCTCCGGTGGAGAAGTTTGTCAGCCGGGAGGTTCCCTCGGCAAATCCAGCGAGCATGGCGTAACGATGCGAGATGGACTTGTCGCCCGGGACCGTAACCGACCCCTGAAAGGAGCGAGCAGGACGAACAACCTGTGTCGTGGACGGGGCTGAATTCTGAGACGTAATCGTGGAAGACATTACTTCTATCCTAACGCCTTCGCGGGGTAGTAGATGATTCTAGAGGGCTCGGAGGACGACAACGGTCTCATCGTCAAAGTGTTCTGTGCCCGACTGAAATCGCGACACGGAATCGACGATTGTCTGGACGGTTGAGGCGGCCGTGGGTACGCGCATTGACTTGAGCACCTTAGCAAGCCTTTCCGTGCCGAACATCTCGCCTGCGGCGTTTACGGCATCGGCGATGCCGTCGGAGAAGAAGACGATGAGGTCGCCGGGGCGGGTGGAGAGCGTGAACTCTTCGTACTCGACGTCAGGGAAGAGGCCGAGCGGGAAGCCTTCGGCCTGGATGGTGTTGACGTCGACTGAGGTTCGTCGAGCCCGAGGAGTTGACATGGAGACGAAGAGCGGCTGGACGGAGCCGGCGTTGGCGATCTGGAGGGTCTGGTTGGAGTCGTCCCAGATGGCGATGAGCATGGTGACGTACTGGGAGTCGAGCTTGCGCTCCTGGAGCTGGTCGTTGAGCGCGGCCAGCAGGGCTGCGGGGGAGAGATGCTGCGTGGCGAGCGAGCGCAGGATGCCGCTGACGAGGGCGGCGTAGAGCGCTGCGGGCGCGGCCTTTGCCGCTGACGTCGCCGACGGCGAGGGCGACGCGGCCGGGGCCGTAGTCGAGGAAGTCGTAGACGTCGCCTCCGATGGAGCGGGCGGCGTAGAACTGGGCGGCGAACTCGGCGCGCTCGAGCTTGGGCGGGCTGGGAGGGCATCAGGCGCAGCTGGACCTTGCGGGCCATCTCGAGGTCGCGCTCCATGCGCTGCTCTTCCTCGTGAATGCGCTGGTAGAGTCGGGCGTTGGCGATGGAGATGGCGATCTGCGCGGCCAGCGTGGAGAGTGTGCGCTGGTGGTCGTCGTTGTAGTAGTTGACGCGCGTGTGTTCGAGGTCGATGACGCCGATGACCTCGCCTTTGTAGATGAGCGGAACGGAGAGTTCGGAGCGTGTCTCGGGGTTGGCGGCGAGGTAGCGAGGAGTCTTTGCGTACGTCGGGGGCGAGGACGGGCTCGCGGAGCTGGGCGGCGGTGCCGATGAGGCCTTCGCCGAGGGAGACGGTGCGTTCGCGGGTGACGCGCTCGCCGTAGCGGGAGGAGAAGCGGTGCTCGAACTGCTGGGTGCGTTCGTTCCAGAGCAGGATGGTGAACATCTGGTAAGTCGATGACGCGCTTGAGCAGCTGGCCGATGCGCTCGAGCAGATCGTCGAGATCGAGGATGCTGGTGATCTCGCGGGAGATCTCGTTGAGTACGGTCAGGGTCTGGGCCTGGCGGGAGACGCGGGTGTAGAGGCGGGCGTTCTCGACGGCGATGGCCATGCGGGAGGCGACGAGCTCGAGGAGGCGCTGGTGCTCGGCGGTGAAGAAGCCGGGGGTCTCGGATTCGATGTCGAGGACGCCGATGACGCGGTTCTTGACGATGAGCGGGACGGCGAGCTCGGAGCGGACGTTTGGGTTGGCGGCGATGTAGTGCTCGTCCTTGGTGACGTCGTCGATGCAGGAGCGATTCGACGCTGCAGCGCGGCCTGGCCGACGATGCCGCGGCCGAGTCTTGATGCGGGTGCGTTCGATCTCGGGTGGTGTGGCCGATCTGGAAGCGCATCCAGAGCTCCTGGGTGCGGTCGTTGAGGAGGAGGATGGCGAAGATGCGGTAGTCGATGACGGCGCGGACGAGGTCGGCGACGCGGTGCATGAGGGTGTTGAGGTCGAGCGTGGTGTTGAGGGCGTCGGCGAGGGAGTGGAGGAAGTCGACCTGGTGCAGGGCTCGACGCGGATATTCGCGGGCTGCGGCGGAGGCTTCTTCGGCGCGCGGGCCGGTAGTCTCCCTCGAAGGCTGTGCGGGTGGGTGAGCTTCGGGAGTTGTGGCGCCGGCGAGGCGGAGGCTTGGCGTCGTTGATTTGTCGGCTGTGGACATGGGAAGAGCCGATGATACTACTCGACCGTGCCTGTGAGGGACGGTTCTAGCTGCTTCTTACGTACCGCGTGGTTGCGGCATCAGTAGCCGGAGGCAGCCGGGCTGACGGATGCGGGTTCGTGGCCGGCGAGTTCGGCGACGATCTTGACGCTGGCGCTGGCTCCGATGCGGGAGGCTCCGGCGTGGAGCATGGCGGTGGCGTCGGCGAGGGAGCGAATGCCTCCGGAGGCTTTGACACCGGCGCGCGTTCCGGCCACTCCGCGGAGCAGGGCGATGTCATCGACGGTGGCTCCGCCGGTGGAGAAGCCGGTGCGAGGTTTTGAGGAAGTCGGCTCCGGCGGAGAGGGCGAGCTCAGAGGCGCGGAGTTTTTCTTCGAAGGTGAGGAGGCAGGTCTCGAGGATGACTTTGACGATGGCTCCGGAGCCGTGGGCGAGCTCGACGACGCCGCGGATGTCCTGCTTGACGGCTTCGTAGTCGGCGGGGGTGGCCGGACTTGAGGAGGCCGACGTTGAGGACCATGTCGACGTCGTGGGCGCCGTGCTTGAGGACGCGGGCGGTTTCGTCGCGCTTGGAGGCGGAGAGGGTGGCTCCGAGGGGGAAGCCGATGACGACGCCGACGGGGACGCCGGTGCCCTTGAGGGCGGCGGCGGCGACGGTGGACCCAGGTGGGGTTGACCATGGCGCAGGCGAAGCGGTGCTCGGCGGCCTCGTGGCAGAGCTGGAGGACCTGGGTCCGGGTGGCGTCGGGCTTGAGCAGGGTGTGGTCGAGAACGGCGGCGAGGTTCTGAGGAGAGGAGAGCGTTTGAGCGGCAAAGGCGTTTGCGTCAAAGGTCTGTTGTGCTGGGTGCGACAGGCTGCTCATGTTTCTCCTTTACGCGCCGCTGGATGGCGCGGTCTGTTTCTATCACAAGGCGATGGACTCTGGCTTGGGGGGTACCCCACCCGATTTTGCGCAAAGTCCTCGAAAAATTGGACTTAAGTCTGGACTTCCATGGATAAGTCCCAAAATACGAACTGATTCCCCGCAAGATAGTGAAAGTGCAGCATTTATATCAACGAAAAAGCCCTGGAAGAAGCTCCCAGGGCTTTTCCTTTACTGTTTCCAGTATACCAAGGGCGCGGTAATTAATCGGCAACTTTATCTTGCTTAGATTGAGTGGTTTAGGTGCTGTTGGGGCTTGACAAGATTTCTGTGGATTTTAGTGCCTGCGGGATGGGGGAGATCAGTTCGAAGGCACGATCGCGGGCTAATTGAAGATCTGATTTGAGGAGTTGGAGGAGATCAGCGGCGTGCTCCTTGTTTTGGGTTCTGAGAATGGCGGATGGGTGTACGGTTGCGATGGTGTGGGCGGAGTAGCGGGTTTCGAGGAAGCGGCCACGGTCGCGCATGAGGGCGAAGGTTCCGCCAAGAATGGCTTTTGCGGCTGAGGCTCCGAGGCAGAGGATGACGCGAGGTCTGAGAGCGTCGATCTCTGCCTCGAGCCAGGGGCGACAGGAGTTGATCTCTGACATGCGAGGGTTCTGGTGGATGCGGAGCTTGCCGCGCTGGACGAATTTGAAGTGCTTTACGGCGTTGGTCATGTAGATGGCTTGCGGATCGATTGAGAGTTCGGCCATTGCTTTGCGCAGGACTTCGCCGGCGGGACCTACGAAGGGCTCTCCGTGAAGGTCTTCCTGGTCGCCGGGTTGCTCGCCTATGAGCATGAGCCCGGCGGAGGCGCTGCCTTTGCCGGCGACAACCTGGGTGGCGTGACGATAGAGGTCGCAGCCGCGACACGAAGGGAGGGTCTCGCGAATGACGGACAGGGTAGGTTGCGCGGGGACGAAGGGCGCGGCGGTGACGATGCTGGATTGTGTGGCGACCATGGATCCCACGCGTGACCCGGCCTGACTGAGAAGAGTGGGCAGGAGTTCCACTTCGGGGAGGGATTGCCAGTATTTGACCGGCATGTGCGAGCGCATGAGGCCAGGGTTGACGCGTGCGGGGTTGAAGATGCTGGCGTAGTAGGAGCGCCAGAGTTCTTCAAGCTCGTCCGATTGCGGAGCATGTTCGCGCGGAACGCCAGAGGCGTAGGTGGCCTGATGCGTCTCGGGGTTCCAACTGACTGAGGCGTCGGGAGTGAGGATGGTCCAGCGCATGATGGCGAACCGTTCGGCGAAGAACGGCGTCGCCAGTTTGAGGATGCGATGCGCGGGCCTGTGCCAGGCGATGTAGACCTCGCCGTGCTGGTCTTCCACGCGGCGGAAGCGAACGAAGGCGTGCATCTTGTGAAGGTCGTGATTGACCTGATGGGCGAAAGAGCGGAACTGCGCGACATCGGGATCGGATTCGATGTGGAGGAGTTTTCTTTCGGATTGAAGACGCCAGAGGAGGCGATAGAGAAGGTTCCATCGCTGCGGGTCGCGATGACATGCGATTGTGGCGGCGGTCTCGAGAAACTGGCGCGGCACGTGAAAAGAAGGCGGAGATTGTGAGTTGACGACCGAGTTGCGCGGAGCGGAGAGATCGAGAGGCAGCGATGATTCCGATCGTGCGTCGATGAAGTCGATCTCGCCGGGCGGCAGGTTTTGAGTGAGCGCAGAGCGGGCGAGTTGACGCCAGCTTTCGAGGCCGGAGTCTTCGAGGGCCGATGGTTCGACGATGACGGAGGGGGAGGTGAGCATGATTTCAGAGCTGTCCGTGGATAGTTGAGGCAGCGGTTGCCTGCGGATTGGGTATGAAGTCGAGTGATAGCTGCCGGGCGGCGGGTGCTCGTTCGAGTTCGATGGATTTCGACGGAAGATGATCGGTGGCTACGATCCACGGTGAGACCGTTTTGATGCTGACGTGAAGCTGGCGCAGGTCTTCAAGAGCGAGGCGGTGATAGCGGCGGATGCGAAGGATGCGATCGACATTTTGATAGCCGAGGCCGGGCACGCGCAGTATGGCTTCGCGCGGCGCGGCGTTGACGTCAACCGGGAACGCTTCCGGGTGACGGCGCGCCCATTGTGTTTTGGGATCGGTCTTGAGGTCGAGGAATGGGTCGTCGGGGGTGGTGATTTCGGAGGCGTTGAAGCCGTAGAAACGGATGAGCCAGTCGGCCTGGTAAAGACGGTGTTCGCGCACGAGCGGAGTGGCGGCGAGAGGAAGGCGTGGATCGGCCTTGGGGTAGGGGCTGAAGCCGGTGTAGTAGACACGTTTGAGGCGGAAGCGGGAGTAGAGAGAGTGCGCGCGTTGAATGACTTCGCGGTCAGTGGAGGAGCGTGGCGCCGACGACCATCTGGGTGGACTGGCCGGCTGGGGCGAACTTTGGCGTGGATCGGATGCGTCGGCGATCCTCATCGAGCTCGATTTTGCGGGTGTGGATCTGGTCCATTGCGGTCTCGATGACCGCGGACTTTTTCTCGGGCGCAAGCTGGACGAGGTCATGCTGGGTGGGTAGCTCGATGTTGGCGGAGAGACGGTCGGCGTAGAGGCCGGCGGTTTCGATGAGGGACTGGGCACAACCGGGGATGGTCTTGAGGTGGATGTATCCGTTGAAGAAGTGGGTGAGGCGGAGGGAGCGCGCGACCTGGATGAGCTGCTCCATGGTGTAGTCGGGCGACTGGATGATGCCAGAGGAGAGAAAGAGGCCTTCGATGTAGTTGCGCTTATAGAAGTCGAGGGTGAGCTGAACGACTTCTTCAGGGGTGAAGCGGGCGCGGCGGATGTCGGAGGAGATGCGGTTGACGCAGAAGACGCAGTCGTAGGTGCAGAAGTTGGTGAGGAGGATTTTAAGGAGGGAGACGCAGCGACCGTCGGGTGTGTAGGAGTGGCAGATGCCGGTGCCGTCGGTGTGGCCGATGCCTTTCGCGTTGCCGGGGCGCTTGGCGCCGGAGGAGGCGCAGGACGCGTCGTACTTGGCCGCATCGGCGAGAATTTCGAGCTTTTGCTGCAGGTTCACTCGAAGGGTTCAGCCTCAAAGTCAGTATAGAAGAAAAAGCGAAAGTTGGAGCGAGAGCCGAAGTGAAGTTTTCAACATCAGATAGCAATGGCGATTGAAGGGAAGGGTTTGCGGCTGTCGGTTCTGGATCAGTCTCCGGTGGCCGAGGGTGGGAGTTCGGCGGATGCTTTGCAGAACTCAATTGCGCTGGCGCGGCGGGTGGATGAGCTGGGGTACAGGCGGTTCTGGATGTCGGAGCACCATGCGATGGATACGCTGGCGTGCACGGCTCCGGAGATTATGCTGGCGCGGATTGGGGCGGAGACGAAGCGGATACGGATTGGGTCGGGCGGGATCATGCTGCCGCACTACACTCCGCTGAAGGTGGCGGAGGTTTTCCGGACGCTGTATGGGCTGTATCCGGGGAGAGTGGACCTGGGGCTGGGAAGGGCTCCGGGCGGCGGGCCGATGGAGTCGCTGGCGTTGCGGCGGAGCAGGAAGACTCCGATGGAGGATGACTTTCCGGACCAGGTGAGCGAGCTGCTGGCGTTTCTGGAGGACGGGTTTCCGCAGGGGCATCCGTTTGGGAGGGTGAAGGCGATGCCTGCTCCTGCGCAAGGACCGGAGTATCGCGGGCCGGAGGTGTGGATGCTGGGGTCGAGCATGTGGAGCTCGGCTGCGGCGGTGGAGTTTGGGCTGCCGTACTCGTTTGCGCACTTCTTCTCGCCGGTGAAGACGCGGGATGCGATTGAGGCTTACATGCGGAACTTCAGGCCGGGGATTCGTGCGGAGCGGCCGGAGGCGACGGTGGCGGTAGGAGTGATCTGCGCGGAGACGGAGGAGGAGGCGGAGTATCTGGCTTCGAGTGTGAAGCTGTTGCAGCGGAGGATCAGATTGGGAGACCGTAAGCCGGTGGCTTCGCCGGAGGATGCGCTGCGCGAGTTGCGGATGATGGGCGAGATGCCGATGGAAGAGGGCGAGTGGCCGCGGTACTTTGTGGGGACTCCTGCGGTGGTGAAGGAGAAGCTGGAGCAGATGGCGGGAGAGCTTGGGATTGGGGAGTTGATCGTGAATACGATTGTCTGGGACCAAGGGAAGCGGTTGAAGAGTTATGAGTTGCTGGCGCAGGAGTTTGGACTGAAGGGGTGAGAGTGGCGCTCGCGCTGCGCCTAATATAGGAAGCACTTCTACTTCATCCTGTGAGGTTCTTCCTATGACACGCCGATGGTTTGCTGCTTTTAGTGGAGCTGCACTGTTTGCTCCGATGGCTCATGCTGCTGTGAAGGCTACGAAGAAGATATTCGCTGCGAATCCGAATGCCACGCCCAAGCCTCCTTACTCGCCTGCGGTGGGTTATGGTGGGCTGCTGTTTGTCTCGGGGAAGGCGTCGTACAGCGCGCCTGATCCCAAAGACATTCGCTCGTGCGTGACGTATGCGCTGGACCAGGTGGAGGCGGAGCTGAAGAATGCAGGCTCGTCGATGGAGAAGGTGCTGAAGGTGCAGGTGTTCCTGAGGGACATCAATGACTATGCGGCGATGAACGAGATCTTTGCGGCGCGATTTGCGAAGGAGCCTCCTACGCGTACGACGGTGGCGGCGATTATTCCGCGGGAGAGCCTGGTGGAGATCGATGCTGTGGCGTTCGTGTAAAGAACTGAGAGGGAGATGGCATGAGATTGCGTTTGGGCTTGGCGTTTTTTGTGCTCGGTGGGGCAGCGGCTTTCGCACAGAGTAATAAGCCGCAGGTCACGTTCAAGAACTCGCCGGAGATCAGCTCGCCTCCGGGTTACAGTCATGCGGTGGTGGTGAACGGCGGAAAGATGATCTTTCTTTCCGGGCAGGTGGGCCTGAACAAGCAGGGCGAGATGGTGGGGAAGGATGACTTTCGTGCGCAGGCGACGCAGGTGTTCGCGAATCTGCGGGCTGCTCTGGCCGCTGCGGGAGCGGCGCCGAAGGATGTGGTGAAGCTGAACTACTACGTGGTTGGGTTGAATCACGACAAGCTACTGGCGTTGCGCACGGTGCGCGATCAGTTCATCGATAAGGAGCATGCGCCGGTGAGTACGCTCGCGGGAGTGCAGGCGCTGTTCCGCGAGGACGCCATGCTGGAGGTGGAGGCGGTGGCAGTGCTGCCCTAGAGGCCCGCCGCTCCTCCGCTGGGGTGCGGACTGAATCAGGGGATGAAGTAGAAGGGGTTGGGGAGCTTGACGCTGACTTCACCGGCGTTGGGTCCGTTGAGATCGCTCCACTGATCGCCGACGTTGAGGATGATGCGGTGGTCCTGGGCAATTTTAGCCCGTTCGTTGGATTTGTAGAGGGTTGTGTCCAGGTTGCGCTCGTGATCGTCGCGGAGGATGAGCCCGGCCCAGTGATCGTAGCCGGCGATGCGGAGATTGCGGGCTGTGGTTTCGATCTGGTCGTTGGCGCGGCCGGTGATGAAGTAGACGTCGACGCCAGCTGCCTGAGCCTGATTGAAGAGTGCGAGCGTTCCGGGGATGGGGATTGAGGCGTCGGTCGACATGAGGTAGGCGTTGTAGACGGAGCCGACGAAGCCGAAGCTTTCACGGGCTTCTTCGCAGTAGTTGGAGAGGCTGGTCTCGTCGATGTCGAGAACCATGGCGAGCTTTTTGCCGGACTTTTTTGTGCCGACGAGGCGCTTTAGCTCTGCGCTGGCTTTGTCGAGCTGGGTTTGAAGATCGCGCCAGTAGCAGCGCTCGGAGTTAGTGCAGGTTGCGTACTGGACGGCAGCGTAGTGAAGGATGCCGAGGTTGTCGGGCTCGGCCATGGAGATGAAGCCGGGATGCTTGCGGCCCTCTTTTTCGATCTCGAGGGCCTCAGCAGGAGGGAGCGAGTTTTTGACCGCATCGGTCGGGGTCGGCGCGATTCTGTCGTGCCCAGAGCCGCAAGTGACGGGGATGGTGTAGGGCTTCGCGTCTTGCGCGATGCCGGAGGCACAGAGAAAGCTTAGGACGAAGGCAGGGAAGAGGTGTTTGCGAGTCACGAGGTTCTCCTAGGAGTGCTTGAGAGTTGCGGAGGCCCGGGAGTTGGAAATCTAGTGCGCTGCGTCTTCGGGGAAGAGGCGGATGTCGTCGACACCGCGATAGCGCTCGGCGTAGTCCATGCCGTAGCCGATGACGAAGCGGTTGGGGATCTTGAAGGCGACGTAGTCGGCTTCGATGGGGACGAGGCGGCGCTCGGGCTTGTCGAGGCAGGTGGCGATCTTGAGCGAGGCGGGTTTGTGCTGGAGCATGAGGCCGCGGAGGTAGCTGAGGGTGAGGCCGGTGTCGAGGATGTCTTCGACGATGATGACGTGCTTGCCTTCGATGGGGTTGTCGATGTCCTTGATGAGCTTGACGGCGCCGGAGGAGACGCGGGCGCGGCCGTAGCTGGAGACGGCGACGAAGTCGAAGGTGTTGTCGACCTGGATGGCGCGGGCGAGGTCGGCGAGGAAGATGGCTGCGCCTTTGAGGACGCCGATGAGGACGATGGACTGGCCTTCGTAGTCGGCTGAGATCTGTGCGCCGATCTGGCGCGTGCGCTCGGCGATCTGTTCTTTGGTGAAGAGGACTTCCATGGTTTCGGGCGAAGGAAAGAAGGCGGTGGGCGCGGGGGTTGAACTGACTGGCATAGATGCAAGGGTAAGGCAGTTTTCCCGATTATGTAAACGTGACCGGGGTCGGATGCCGCTTTTCTTGAAAGAAACGGCCTGTTCTATTTACTTCCGTAAGCGGCCTAGGGAAAAACTGCCGCCGCGTGAAGGGGAGCGAAGGCCGAGATGACGGCTGTTTCAGCTATGGACGTTACACTGGAAGGAAGCGAGGATTATGTTTCCTTATATCAATTTTGGCCCGGTGCACCTGGGTACGTTTGGGCTGCTGCTGTGGCTGGCGGCCGTGGTGGGGACGATTGTGCTGCATAAGAATTTCGTCCGCAATGGCGTGGATGCCGATGCGCTGAGCGTGGTGGCGTTTGTGGTGATCGCCGGCGTGATTGGCGCGAAGACCTGGCACGAGCTGCAGAATGTGACGGAGCTGAAGCTGGCGATGAAGCAGATCGTCGCGCCGGGGTGGAGTCATCCGATGGATGTGCTGATGGGCTTTCTGCACTGGTTCCAGGCGGGGTTTGCGTGGTTTGGCGGCATGCTGGCGGGGATTGCGATGCTGATGTGGCAGGGTAGCTCGGCACGATTCAGGGGGCCGAGCGAGGGAACGCTGGGAGCTAAGGTGGGTGCCCTGCGGATGCTGGACCTGGCGGCTCCCGCGGCTGCGATTGGATATGGCGTGGGACGGATTGGGTGCCTGTTGTCGGGCGACGGCGACTACGGGATCAAGACGACGCTGCCGTGGGGCGTTCACATGAAGCCAGATGCGCTGGTGCCGACTGCGGACCTGGTGCAGCCGACTCCGGTGTATGAGCTGGTGTACTCAGTGCTGCTGGCGTGGTGGCTTTGGCAGCGCGGAGAGAAGCATCTTCCGGTGAGCGTGATTACGGGCGAGTATCTGGTGTGAGTGGGATCGGGCGATTCCTGGTGGAGTTTGTACGGATCAATCCGAGGCTGTACTTGGGGATGAGCAATGCGCAGGTGGCTGCGCTGGGGTCAGTGGTGGTGGGCCTAGTGCTGATCGCAGTGGCCCGCGCGAAGAACGTGCAGTGGGCTCCGGAGCTGGCGGCTGATTCGAAGCTGTAGTCGTCAGCGCGGGCGCGGCATGGTGAGGTCGAGGTCCTTGCCGGTCATCTGCTTGGTGAGAAGGATGATCTGGCCGACGTGCTGTTGGACGTGGCCGACGACCTGGTAGATGGCTTCGAGGATGGAGACGTCGCGGCCTTGCGGCGTGGTTCTTTCCGTGAGGCGCTCGGGGGGAAGTGAATCGATGACGGCGCGGGCTTCGCTCACGGTGGAGTCGAAGTGCTCGAGCAGTTGCGCGGCGGTCATGTTGCCGTCTGCGCTGAACTCCTGGTCGCGAACGCGGACATCGGGGTAGCCGCCGCAGCCGTGCATGATCCACTGGCGCATGTTGCCGGAGAGATGAAGGATGAGATTGCCTACGGCGTTCTCATGCGCTCCCTGACGCTGCCAAATCTGCTGGTCGGAGAGCTTGCCAAGGCAAGTGTTGAGGTAGCCGGTCATCTGCTCGAGCTTGGCACTGGAGGCCTTGAGGAAGAGAGTTCCGATCTCGTTGTCCATGCTGCATTTTAGCGCGACTGGGTTTGACCGAATCGTGGTGAACCCGTACACTCGAAAGAGCTGGAAGTGGGCGTGATTTGTGGCATGAAGACCTCAAATCCGCGGCTCCTGCGTAACCTGTTGCCTCCTCGTTCAATGGTAGGACAGTCGGCTCTGAACCGATCAATCGGGGTTCGAATCCCTGGGAGGCAACCATGGAATCAGTCCCATCATGTCCCATGTTGTCTTGAATCCCCATCGTGGTTCTGCTTTTTCCTTCCAAATTGACATTATATGAATCCCAATGCATCCCATGCGAACCCATACAAGCCCACATTCATTGGGGGATTTATGAGGGGCTTCGATACGACTTGGAGAGATAGGCTGGAGGCTTTAGGGCTCCGACACCTAAGGGGAGCAACGCTGATGTCGACCGAGGCGAATATCAAGACCGCGAAGTCCAGTACTAAGACCACGAAGTTGATCGAAGGCGGAGGACTCTATTTGCTACTGACTCCTGCCGGATCGAAGTCATGGCGATGGAAGTATCGTTTCGAAGCTCAGAATCGATTTCCTCGTGGAAGAGATCGCGCTGCAGCAGGTCACCGAGTGAGGAATCAAACTCCTTCACGTTCGTACACCCCGCGGTACGGACCAATTCGATATAGCCATGATCTGAATGTCAGAGCGGGCTCCTGAGCAGTTCGAAAACTACGCGAGCGACGAAACTCAACGGGAACCCGGTAGCGTGATGCAGAAGCGGCACATCATGACTCTGAAGCAGTCCGATGTGTCCCATGAGGACGGCCAGTGCCAATACAAACTTGATCCGCAGGACCGCTTACGTTTTTGGAGCCGGTATTTGTTGGTGTGTTTGCTTGTCGGCCATTTATCTTTCGCGCAAGTGATTAATGTCGCCTTTGATCGCACCTCATTATGAGGCAGTTCCGAGTCTCAGTTGGCGCTAAATCGCCAAGCCACTCAACGAACGCTCCAACTAACCATCCTTATGCCTCTAAAGTCGGGTTTTCGGCAGCTTCGGCCTCCTAGTTTCCGAAAACCCGTTTTTCGTGAACTACGCTTCACTGAATTAGTAAACGGAAGAACATTTCTCGTTACTAATCATCCTGATTTGAGAAAAAGGGAACAGGCCATCTATTGCAGTGGGCTGCCTTCACGGATTTCGTCTGTGGCCTGCTTCACAACCGACTGACCCGCCTTCAAATCACCTCGAACGGCGATTTGATCGCCCGATGCAGGCCCTTTGCTAACCGTTATCCAGTGCGCTCTGCCATTGACAGATGTAATGACGAAGGTACGCTCCGTCGTTGTAACAACACTTGAGTTGGGAACAAACAGTAGACTGCCACCAGACGACACGGGCCAGTCGACGGTCGGGTACATGCCAGGTGCAAGGGACTCATCACCATTGAGGACATCCAGTTCTACCATCATCGAGCGGCTTTGGCTGTCGAGCGATTCCGGGATGCGGGCGACCGTACCGGAATAATTCTTGCCAGGATGGGCCGGGACGTGGAAAGCCACTTGCTGCCCCCGAATAAGCTTTCCAGTGTAGGTCTCAGGCACGGGAACCACTAGTCGAAGGTGTGACGTCTGTTGCAGTCGGAGGAGGGCCTGACGATTTCCGGCAGTGACCATCATTCCTGGGTGAACGAGCCGCTCAGTAATGATCCCATCGAATGGCGCAGTCACACGCAAGTAGGCCTGCATGTCTTTTGTCGATTGCAGTTGGCTGGAGGCGGCTTTAGCTGACGCTTCTCGGGCTTGAACGACTGCTTCAGCGGCTTCCTTTTGCTTTTGGGCCTGAATCAGCTCGTTGCCGGCGATCGCGCCTTGAGTTTTGGCTGCTTCCTGCATGCGCTCATAAGTGCTTGCCGCGCCGGCAGCGGCAGCTTTCGCTTGAGCCACGTCGGCTTCCGCTTGATGCAGACTCGCTATGGATGCGTTAGTCTGCGAGCCCATCTCCGGGGCGGAGAGAACGATGAGAAGTTGGCCACGATGGACTTTGCTGCCTCTATCCACGAGAACCCTTTCAACATAGCCGGGCACTCGCGCCTCGATGTCTGTTTGGAGGAAAGGGCTGAGTGTCGCCGTCAACGGAACTGTGCGTGAAAGGCTTTTGCTCTCAATCTTGACCATCGCAATTTTGGAGGCACCTTCTCCAAAGGCTAGATGGAAGCAGAGTGGCAGCAGAGCAACAGTAACTTTACGAATGTTCATAGTAGCGACTCATCGGATCTTCAGGGTTGAGTGAATTGGATTGAGTTTCGGCCTTACGTTGCAACGCGGCATAGATCATTGGCAAAACCATGAGCGTGGTGACCGTAGAGAACAACAGACCGCCTACGACGGCGCGTCCGAGCGGTGCGGATTGCGCGCCACCTTCGCCGAAGCCGATCGCTATTGGAAGCATGCCGCAGATCATTGCGGTGGCCGTCATCAGAATGGCGCGGAGGCGACCTGTCGCTCCGTTGAGTGCCGATGCCACAACGTCCTTCTGTTCGTGGCGGGCATGCTCTGCAAAGCTAACAAGAAGAATTGAATTTGCTACTGAAATGCCAACCGCCATGATGGTTCCCATGAACGACTGGATATTCAGTGTGGTGCCAGTAAGCAACAGGATAAGTACGACACCAACCAAAACGCCTGGGACTGTCGATAGAACAGCCAATGGAAGGCGAAGAGATTGAAAGTTCGCCATCAGGAGCAAGAAGATTGCCGCAATGGCGAGAAGTAGACCGATGCGTAGCCCAACGATCGTGTCCGCCAGGGCGGGAATCTGGCCGCGCACGACGACTGCAACTCCTTTTGGAGGCGATGCGATCTTTTTCAAGGCGTCGTCTATCTTCTTTTGCGCATCTCCGAGCGCGATCCCATGAAGATTTGCCGTAACGCTGACGATGCGCTGGCCGCTGAAACGTTCAATCATCTCCGGCATTGTTCCGGTCTGCAAACTGGCGACCTGATCGAGCTGCGGCTGCGGCTGACCATCGCGCATGACGGGCAACGTCGACAGAGCAGCCAACCCCTGAACGCGATTGGAGGGCACCTGCACCTGAATCTGAAATGCGTTGCCGGTTCGGGGATCGCGCCAGTAGTTCGGAGCGATGAAACGCGAGGAGCCGGTGGCTGGTACAAGCGACGTTGTAACATCGGCCATGCTGAGACCGAACTGCCCGGCATAATCTCGATCGATTTTGATCTCGGCGGTGGGATATTGCTGCGCCTGAACAATCGCCAGATCGCGCAGGAACGGCAGGTTCTTCAGCTCAGCTTCGACCTTGGAAAGGTAGGCATAGTCCTGGTCGAGGTCGACACCCTGCACATCGATCTGTACCGGCGTTGGCGAACCAAAACTCATCACCTGGGAGACGATATCGCCTCCCTCGAACGACATCTTCAGGTTCGGCATCTGCTTCTGAAAGGCCGCACGCAGATCTTCGCGAAGGACTTCATCGTTGGGGTGCCCCTTCGCAAGTTGCACCTGCACGATGGCCTCTTCCGGACCGGCCGTGAACAAGTGAATGAGATTGACCGGATAACTCGATGGCTGCACACCCATGTAGTCGGAGATGATTGCCACGTTCTTCTCGCCCGCAGTCTTGCGGATGAGGCTCAGCGCCTGAAGAAGCTGCGGTTCGGTCTCTTCGATGCGCGTCCCGATCGGAGACTTGATCCGCATTCTCAAAACGGGACCATTGGCATCAGGAAAAATCTCAGTGCCCAGAAATGGTGCAAGGCCGACGAGAAGCAACACGCAGATGGCAAAATATCCGATGACTACGAGGCGGCTCATCCTCATGGCGCGAGTCAGGTAACGCTCATACCCGTGACGAAGCCGCCCAAAACGACCTTCGTTCTCTTCGTCCCGATGCGACTCTGACATGAACCACACCGCGAAGACAGGTACAAGGGTGCTCGACAGCAGGTACGACGCGATCATCGCAAAGCCTACGGCTAGCGAGAGCGGCGTAAAGAGCTGGCGTCCAACACCCTTCATAAAGAAGGACGGCACAAACACGGCGAGCACGCAGAGCATGGAGAGTAATCGCGCCATAATTGTGCGCTTGCACGCTTCCAGGACTGCTTTCGCTCTCGAAACCCCAGGTAGCATCTGCGTATGGATGTTCTCAATTTCAACCGTAGCTTCGTCGACAAGCACTCCCACAGCTAACGCCAGCCCGCCTAATGTCATGATGTTGAGAGTCTGTCCGGTAGCCCACAGCGCAATGACCGCGGTAAAGAGTGCGAATGGAATGTTTGCCACCACAATCAGGGCGCCGCGCCAGTCGCGAAGAAACAGGAACACAACAAGCCCAGTCAGTAGCGTGCCAATCAGTGCTTCTTTTACCAGGCCACTGATTGCATTTGAGACGTATCCTGACTGATCGAAGGCCAACTGAACATCTACATCATCTGGAATGGCTTTCTTGAAACTCGGGATCGCCGCCTTGACCGCTTCAATGACCGTGAGTGTCGATGCATCGGAACGCTTTGTAACTGGAATGTACACGGTGCGTTTGCCGTCCACGTGTGCATACGCAGTGACGATGTCTGTTCCGTTCTCAACTGTCCCGACGTCGCGGAGATAAATATTTACGCCGGAACGCGGATGAATCGGAGCATTCATCAACTCGGAGAGATCGGACCCAAGCGCGGAGTTCGTCCGGACAATACGATTGAGCGATCCATCGTAAAGATTGCCCGACGGAACGACAACTGTTCCGCTGCTGACTGCCGCAATGGCCTGCTCTGGCGAAATGCCATACTGCTTCAATTTGTCGGGATCGAGATTGACAACGATCGTCCGCTGGTTGCCACCGAAGGGCGGCGGTGCGGATACCCCCGGAAGTGTTGCGAACAGCGGACGAACCTGATTGAGAGCGAAGTTCTGCAGTTCACCTTGGGTGTGTGTATTGCTTGAAAAAAGAAGGAGACCGACAGCAACGCTGCCGGGATCAAAGCGAGTGATGAACGGCGGCACGGTTCCGGGCGGCATGAAAGCGCGGGCTCGATTGACATAGCCGACCGTCTCAGCCATCGCCTGCTCCATGTTTGTGCCTTCACGAAAGGTCAGCTTCATTAAGGCAGCGCCTTGAATGCTTTTGCTGTCGACGGACTGAATGCCGGTAATGTAGAGAAAGTGGTACTCGTAGTAGTAAGTGAGATAGCCCTCCATCTGTGCCGGGTTCATTCCGCCGTAAGGCTGCGCCACATAGATGACGGGATTGCCTACCTGGGGGAAGATATCCATCGGCATCCGTCCCGCAGCCATAAAGAATCCCGCGATGATCGCAAGCAACGCGACGATTACGGTGAGGGGACGGCTGAGAGCTGCAAGAACGAGACGCATGCTGGATCGATCCCTCTAACGGTTGGCTTCCTGCAAAAACGGCTGCAGGTCTCCACGGATGTATTGAAGTTTCAGGAAGGCGCGCCACACGTTCAAGCGCGCAATAGAATTATCGATACCCGCCTGCACGAGCAGCCGCTGAGCCTCAGCTACATCATCAATCGCGACAAGACCAGCTTTGTATCGCGCCGAAGATTGGTCGAAGGAAGCTTGTGCAGCCTGAAGCTGCACGGGTGTATTTTCCGCGATGGTCTCTGAGGCACGAAGTTCCGCAAGAGCCAGTTCGAACTCCTCTCTCAGATTCTTTGCCGTCAAATCCTCATTTGCCTTTGCCGCTTTCGCCAGTGATGCCTGCGCCGCAGCCTTCGCGTGGATGCTGGAGAAATCCATCACGGGGAAAGTAATGTTCACGCCCACAACATAGTTGCCTACATTGGGCGCCAGTCCGTTCGCTCCAGAGAGACGTTCCCCATTGGTCTCCGCACCTGTCCCGCGTGCGTATGCCGAGCCCTCAAGATTGAACTGTGGCACCCAGCTTCGCTGCAATGCTTTCAACTGTGCTTCACTTTCTACGGTTGCGGCTTTTTGCTCAGCCATCAGCGGATTTGAATCGGTGTTGAAGGCAGCGTCTCGCATTGTTGCATCTGCAACCTTAGTCACGAGTTTCTGATCGGCTCCTGGAGGTGTTGCAGGACTACTCTGAAACTTCCGCAGCGTCGCGAGACTTGAATCCACTGCCTGCTGCGCCAGAGCAAGTTGGTTGGCTGCAGCAGCCTTCTCTGCATTGACACGCGATTCATCCGCACCAGGGCGAAGCTCTGCCGCTGCGAGGGCATGAATGCTTCGCCTAAGCGTCTCCCAATTGTCGACTGCTGCTTGGGCCGCCTTTTTTGTCTCCAGCGAAGCGATTACCGAGAGGTAGGCCTCAGCGGACGCTGTCTCAACTTCCAGTTGTGTTCGAAGGTTGGCGGCGAAGGCACGGTCGCGCCCTGCCTGCGCGGCCCGAACGCTCGCGGATCGTGTTCCAAAATCAAAAGGTTGCCAGTTGATTAGTACACCAACAGCGCTGCCCCAAACGGACCCGCCATTATTGGTACCGATAACAGGCCCGGACATTGGAGCAATAACGCCCTGTGGCAACAGACTTCCGAACACGTTGTTTCGTGTTCCTCGATTGAACTGTGCCAGTGCATCGACGCGGGGGAGGTAAGCCGTTCGCGCCAACTGGACTCGCGCAGCTGAGGCATTCAATTCTTCCTGAGAAATCTGTATGGCGGGATAGTTCTTGGCGGCGTCCTCAACAACTGAATTGAGCGTCAGACCTGTCTGCGCTTGCGACACAGACGAAAGAGAAATCAGAAGTAACAGGCCGATTGGCGCGGCAGAGCACAGACGAAGAAGAGTCATTTGCTACGGATTCCTTCTCTTAAGGCACCTTCGGGACACCGACAGAATCAAGGTATATCGAAATTCGATAGTTCAGCAAACCCATCTCAGTAGGACGCAATGACTGTCACGTCTTAAGGGCAACTTAATGTTCGGAATCGCCATGCGGGTCCTCAACGCCGAAACTTAAAGTTGGCCTGTAGCTATTCGCCTTCCTCCATTTCGCGTAGCAGTTCTCGGACCTTCTCGTGACCCTCTTTGAGAGCTTTATGGCCTGCAGCCGTCGCCGTGTAAACACGGCGGGGTCTTCCGCCCCCACTGGTGGCTTTTGAGCGAAGAAGGCCTTGAGCTTCCATGCCGTGAAGTAGTGGGTAGAGAGTGCCGGGGCCCAATCGGTATCCATGCCGAGAGAGTTCTTGGATCATTTCCAAGCCGTAAATCGGCTCCCGACTCGCGTGGTGCAAGACGTGGAGTCGGATCAGCCCAGCGAAAATGTCCCTTTGTGCTCTGGCCATCGGCTAAAGATTAGCAGCCGTGGTCTATTCGTATGGATTCAGGGCCAAATATCCGTTGATGTTACCTACCTGAAGTACTTCACCTTTCTATGCGGCAGCACGATTATGTTTCATTTGAAACAGTGCACGGAATGGGTCGCCGGCGTTAGGTCATCAATTCCGACATACGCTTCTGTCGACAGACGATCCGAAATGTTCCTTGAAAGTCGGGTTTTCGGCAACTACAGCTCAGTTCTCAAACCCCGTTGGCTTTTCTCCGCACCCTCGCCGGACTCGCCCCTACGTCGGAGCCGGCCTCGGCACCCTCGCCTTCCACCCCACTGCAGGCGGAGGCCAGGGACACCCCTTCAAGTACCGCGCCGTTTACTACTACAACGTCGGGGTCGATAAAGCCGTCTCTCCAGCTTCGGCATCCATCTCGGCCTCCGCCAGATCTTCTACAAGGCCCCCCGACTTCGGCCAGAACTACCTCACCATCCAGAAACACACACCAGCACCCTCGAACCCATCGTTGGCTTCTACCTCAAGTTCTAGGCCTGGCGCGAACCGTGGTTCATGGCCCATCCTTCCAGCTTCATCGGAAAGGGTGGGTTGCCTGCGCGAAACGGGGGAGACTAATCGGAGCACCCGATACATTAGCATGGCGGTACTTATGGTCCGTCCAAAGACTTGTCATTTCTTCAGCGCACCTGTGAAGTTCTGGACTAGCGTGACGGGCTGGATGGCTGCGTCTCCGACTGGGATCGACGTCAGAATCCGCTGGCCGTCTGCCGAAATTTCGTAAGGGTAGCCGGCCGCGAAAGGACTGTAACCAGTGATGGTCAACAAGGCGTGCGGTGGACCTGCCTCGACCTTCGTCTCGCTGATCCGGGTTTCCGTGGCCATCAATTTCCCGTCGCGCGCGGCGTAGTACAACTCCTTCCCATCGCGGCGCCAGCGCGGCCTCCCGCCGCCGTTCGGCGAGATGCGGTGTCTTTCGCTCGGTCGTGAGAACGGCGTCACGTAAATCTCGTTCTGCCCGGAGAGATCGGAACTGTACACCACCCAACGGCCGTCGGGAGAGAACTGTCCAAAGGTGTCGTTGAAACCCGTCTTAAGAAAAGGTTGCGGCTTTAGAGGCTCGCGCGGCCGGTCCGGGGTGAGCGACAACACGAATAATTCGTGTCGAGCACCACCGCCCGTGAAGTACAGAAGGGACTTGCCATCAGGGGACCAACTCGTGGGGACCTTATTCATGTCATCGGTGTAGAGGGCCTCCTCCGTGCCGGCATTGTTTGCAAGTCCGCGGAACAAGTCGTAGTGGCCCTTGCGCGTAGTGTTGAGGATGATGTTCCGGCCATCCGGCGACCAGACCCCGTAAAATTCGCCGCCCGGATCGGATGTAAAGCGAGTGGGCAAACCGCCCGCAACGTCGTACAACCAGAGGTCGTAGTTTCCGAGCGCATCTGGAGCCGAGGCCGCCAGAGTCCGTCCGTCGGGCGACAACTCGATACTGAAAAACGCCCGCGGTTCGCCGAGCGTCTTGATCTGCTTCCCCGTGCGGTCGAACCAGGTGAGTTGTTTCCGTGCGTCGGCCGGACCTGTCTGGTACGCCAGCAACCCCGAATTCGAGGCAGTGAACGCGCCGACCGTAACCAAATCCGACAACCGCTCCACCCCTTCCGCGACCGGCTCCGCTTCTCCGCTCGTGCGCAACGACCTCAAGTCGAACGGCTGAGCCATCAAAGAAGTTCCTTTCAAATAAAGGAGGCGCCCAGCCGCATACGTAGCATTCGAGTCGGCTTCCCCGATGGCGGTGCTGTTGGTGGAACTCAGCGAGCCGACGCGAATAATCACGTGGCCGGACCCTGCCCCCGCCGCGAAGAGAAAATGTTCGCCATCCGGGAGGAACCACGGGAAGCCGTTGCCACCCGTATAATCCACGGCGGATCTGGTCGTGCCGCCGTCCTGAGAGACCTTACGCAACGGAATGAATTCGGCCGGCGCGTATACGATTTCACCTTTCGCGCTCCAGGACCCGCCGTAACCAGTAGAAGCGGACACCTCGGCCAATGCAACCGGCGACCCACCTCTCGTATCGACCTTCTGGAGCTTTCCGTCCGCGAAGAACGCCACCCACAAGCCATCCGGCGACCAGAATGGGAAAGCCCCACCGTCGGTTCCCGGCAATCGTTGTGCTGCGGCAGAATCCATCGACCGAACCCACAACTGGCTCGTGCCGTCTTGTCCGGTCGCGGCGAACACCATTCTTTTCCCATCTGGAGAAAGCGACATGGGGCCGAGATTCGTAGCGAAGGCAAAGGAGGTTGTGGCGGGAGGCAAGATCGTCGAATGCACCACGGCTTGCCTGGGCGCTGCTTCGCGAAAATGGACCAGCGCCAAGGGGAACAGCAGGAGGATCGACACACCAGCTATGGCCGGCCAGACGCGCGAATGCCATCGAGGGGCCGATGCAGGCAACAGCGGCGAATCTTTTTCAAGGAGCAGCGGGATGCCGTCGCCTATGTCGCGGAGGCGGTGCCCGGGGGCTTTTTCGAGGCAGCGGCTGAGCAGGCGGCGGACGCCGGCGGGGGTGTTGGGAGGGAGTGCGGCGAGGTCGGGTTCGCCCTCGACGATGGCTGCGAGGGTGTCGATCATGCGGTCGCGCCCAAAGGCGGAGCGGCCGGTGAGCATCTCGTAGAAGACGCAACCGAAGGCCCAGATGTCGGTGCGCTTGTCGACTGGCTCGCCGCGGGCTTGTTCGGGGCTCATGTACGCGGGGGTGCCGATGACAGTACCCTCAATAGTGTGGCCGGCGGTCTGGGTGGGTGTATCGGTGGGATCATCGCCTGGGTCACTGTCGGCAGATGTCACCTTCGCGATGCCGAAGTCGAGGACTTTGACGACTGAGTGCGGCGTGATCTTAATGTTGGCGGGCTTGAGGTCGCGATGGATGATGCCCTTGGAGTGCGCGGCGTCGAGCGCGTCGGCGATCTGGCGGGCGATGGCTAAAGCTTCTTTGAGCGGTAGCGGGAAGCGACGGAGGCGGTCGGCGAGGGTGTCGCCTTCGACAAGTTCGAGGACGAGCGCGTGAATGCCGTCGTCTGCCTCGATGCCGTAGATGGCTCCGATGTGCGGATGATTGAGCGTGGCGAGGACGCGCGCCTCGCGCTGAAAGCGGGCGAGTAGTGCGGGATTACTGACGGATGAAGCCGGAAGGATCTTGACGGCGACATCGCGGTCGAGGCGGGTGTCGTGCGCGCGATAGACCTCGCCCATGCCGCCCACGCCGATGCACTCTTGCACCTGGTAGATGCCGAGCAGGCGGCCGGTGAGCGCGCATTCATGGGTGTCGCCTTCGATTTGCGCCACGCAATTACGGTATCACCGAGTGCGGGCGCGTTGAGGATTTGCTGGAATTGCGACGGGCTGGCGTTCGGCGTGACGAGGCGCATAAGAGGGTCCTGCAAAGTTTCAAAACCCCGTTTCCGGGAAGTATGGCTCTCATCCGTTTCGGATCACTTCTGACAAGCCAACTTCCCCATTTATTAATCTCCTCGATGAGCGCATCGCGATTTAGTACTCAGCGAGGAGGGTTCGTGAAGAAAACGCGTTTCCTCTTACCAAATGGTTGCGGATTGTGAGCTTTGCCTTTAAAAATCATTGCTGCTGATTCAAGGTAGCATTGACAGTGAAGCATAATAAATTGAGTGTGAGTAAAGTCTTAATACAGATTTTGGTTGACCGGTGGCATATGAAAAAGGTGTCTAATCCCCCGAAAAAGAAGGGGCTTCCTTCAAAAGCTACCGATGCATCCACTGTCGAAGAGTCGATCCGGCCTTATGCGATTGCCGACAAGCTGCGGACCTTGCGCTTGCGCCGCAGCATGGGGCTCGCGCAGCTTGCCGAACACTCCGGATTTTCACCTGCTATGTTGTCGCGCCTCGAGAATGGCCGACTGGTGCCGACTCTGCCAACACTTACGCGTATTGCATTGGTCTTCGGCGTTGGACTCGATTACTTCTTCACTGATCCGCGGAAGCGTCACGTTGTTGCCATTTCACGGCGCGATGAGCGCAAGGTGTTTCCATCCGATCCGAAATCAACTTCAACCTCGTGGTCCTTCGAAAGCCTGGACTTCCGTGCTAACGAGCGGAAGCTGAATGGCTTTCTGGCACACTTTCATTCATTGCCTGAGCAGAAACTCACACCGCATTTTCATCCAGGTGTAGAGTTGCTGTACCTCATCGAGGGTGAACTGGAGATGACGATCGGTGTTGAAAGATTTCAGCTCTCAGCCGGAGATTCTGTCTACTTTGATTCGCTGCAAAAACATGCTTATCGAAGCCTGGTCAAAACGCCGTGCACCGCAGTTGTGATCACTACGGCATCTTCCACGTAGGAGAGCATGCTGCGCAGCAAAATTGCGACATGTTTACGGATCAGCAATCAAAGCTGACTTCCTTGCTTGTGAAGCAAATGATTCGATTTTGAGAATTCAATTTCCGCCATAATCTCGCCACGGATCCTATGGTCGAGGTATGAGCTTTGATCCAAGCCATAGAAAAAGACACATCGTGATCGTGGGAGCCGGACCTGGAGGACTCGCCACAGCGATGCTTCTTGCGCAACGGGGCTTTCGCGTTCAGGTCTTCGAAAAGCAGGATGTCATCGGTGGGCGTAACGCAGAACTTCGTCTTGGTGAATATAGCTTCGATCTTGGGCCTACGTTCCTGATGATGAAGTTTCTGCTCGATGAACTCTTTATCGAAGGAGGCCGCCGCTCGAGCGACTACCTGCAATTCAAACAGCTCGATCCAATGTACTCTCTCAGTTTCCCCGACAAGACAATGCTTGCGCGCTCCCACCCGGACGCGATGAAGGAGGAGATTGAAAAGCATTTTCCTGGCGAAAGCGCAGGCTTCGATAGCTTCCTCAAGCGTGAGAGCATTCGGTTTAGAAAGCTCTATCCCTGTCTCCAGCAACCGTATGGCACTCTCACTAGCCTGATCAGTCCCACGTTGTTAGCAGCCGCGCCTCATATCGCCGCAGGACGTTCGCTGCACAACGTGCTTGCCGATTATTTTCACTCAGAAGAACTCCGCCTCGCGTTTACGTTCCAGTCGAAATATCTGGGGATGTCGCCGTGGGACTGCCCCGGTCTCTTCACCATGATTCCGTATACGGAGCACGCCCACGGCGTGTATCACGTCATGGGCGGTCTTTGCCGAATTAGCCGGGCCTTTGCCGAGGTTGCCCGTGAAGAAGGGGCCAAGATCCACACATCCACACCGGTCGCCCGCGTGCTTCTCGATGGTCGTCGTGCGTGCGGCGTCGAGCTTGCGAGCGGCGAAAGGATTTACTGTGACGATGTCGTCATCAATGCTGATTTCGGTCATGCCATGAACATGCTCTTCGATGAGAAGGACCTTCGCCGCCATAAACCAGCGAACCTTCGCAAGCGAAAGTTCTCGTGTTCGACGTTCATGATGTACCTCGGCCTCGATCGCGAATATGATGCCGAGCACCACACAATTGTCTTTGCGAATAACTATAAAAAGAACATCGAAGACATCACACACGGCCGTGCGACTTCGGAAGACATGTCACTTTACATCCGAAACTCGGGCAAAACAGATCCGTCCAGCGCACCGTCTGGACACTCCGCGCTGTACATTCTGGCCCCGGTTGCCAACAACACTAGTGGCATCAACTGGCAGGAATACAAGCAGCAATGTCGCGACCATGTGCTCCGCATTCTGCACGAACGTACGCCCTATGGTGATGTCACACCGCATATTCGCCGCGAGATGATCCTCACGCCTGAGGATTGGGAGAAGCAGCACTCCGTCTTCCTGGGTGCGACGTTCAACATGTCGCATAGCTGGAATCAGATGCTCTACCTGCGCCCTCACAATAAGTTTGAAGAGTTTTCCAATTGTTACCTCGTAGGTGGAGGCACGCATCCCGGCAGCGGACTGCCGACCATCTTTGAGTCGGCACGTATCTCTGCCAACCTGATCTGCGAGCAATATGAGGTCCCATATCCCGTTGTGAAACCGCTGGAGCCGGCACTCGCATGACCCCTGCTTCCTCAGATCGGATTCTTGCCCGAGCCCGTGATGCGCAACCCGCGTGGGCCGCACTGACGGTCTCACGCCGGTGCGCCGTTCTGGGAAACTTGCGCCGCGAGATCGCCCTTCAGTGCGAATCGATCGCCGACACGATCGCGTGCGAGACTTCGAAACCATTGCTGGACGCTCTCTCCGGCGACGTGCTCGTCACTCTGGAACATCTTCGCTACTACGAATCATATGCCGCGCGTATATTGCGTCCGCGCCGCATCGGTAAGTCGTTCTTCTTATTTCGTGATGCTCGCTTCGAGACATCCTTCGAGCCGCACGGTGTGGCCGTCATATTCGGTCCGTCGAATTATCCACTCCAGCTATCGGTAATTCCTCTCATCACTGCGCTCGCTGCGGGCAATGCAGTGGTGCTCAAGTGTTCCGAGCGCACTCCCAAAACAGCAGACCTGATCGCGAGTCTATGCGCAAAGGCGAATTTTCCAACCAATCTGGTGCAGGTGTTGCATGACAGTCCCGAACAATCCGCTGCCCTCATCGATGCTCGCCCGGACTTCATCTTCTTCACCGGCAGCAGCCGTAACGGTCAGCAGGTCGCAGAACGCGCCGCAAAGCACCTCATTCCCCTGGTCCTTGAGCTCGGAGGGAAGGATGCAAGCCTCGTTTTTGCGGACTGCCATTTAGATCGAGCCGTGGAAGGCATCACTTACGGCGCTTTCTCCAACGCAGGGCGCGTCTGCGTTGCAGTCAAGCGTGTCTATGTTGAAGCGTCCATCTATGACGAATTTCTTGGCCGTCTAAGGCAACGCCTCTCGAAGCTTGTCGTCGATGCTGATCCAGACGCAGACTTCTGCCCGCTGACTGCGGATGCACAATCCGATCTTCGTGCCAAGGTAGAAGACGCACTCTCCCGTGGAGCCACACTGTACTGGCCACAAGACCGCGCCACGGTCGCGCATCAGCCCACGCTCCTCACTGACGTTCCCGCCGAGGCCCGCATCCTTACCGAAGAATCCTTCGGCCCCGTGCTCTGTGTGGCTTCTTTCCGAGACGAAGCCGAAGCTATTGCACTTGCTAACGCGAGCCCCTTCGCGCTCAGCAGCAGCATCTGGACTCACAATCGAGCGCGTGCCCGTCGCGTCGCCGCCCAGCTCTATGCCGGAAGCTGCAGCATCAATGACGTCATTCGTAACATTGCAAATCCTCATGCTGCATTTGGTGGAAATCGTCTGAGCGGCTATGGCCGCTATCATGGCCCCGAAGGTCTGCGCTCTTTCTCGCGCATGAGGACCATCATGGTCGCCAGCGATCGCCGCACTCGCGAAATCAACTGGTTTCCATTTAATAGCCGCACCAGGCACCGACTTGCCGGCCTGATCAGATTTCGACACGGAGCTTCCGGTCTCCTGGGACGCCTCAGCCGCCTGCTACTGCCCCTCCTGGTCAATGCGGTACTTACTATCACCCTCATTGCGCAAGCCAAAACGGAGACGCATCTCACCATTGACGTCCATCTCACGCAGCAGGCACAAGGCGAGTTAGCCTATCTGGTCTTTGCTTCACCCTCCGGATTTCCTGGTGACCGCGATAAAGCTATCCGTCACGGATTTCTTCCGATTCCTTCTAACGCCGAGCATCTCCGCATTAATACCGATCTCCCACCCGGCACCTATGCTGTCACCGTTTACGAAGACCTTAACAGCAACCACAAGCTCGATCACAACCTCATCGGCATCCCGCGCGAGCCGGTCGGCGTCTCGAACAACCCACCTGCACGTCTTGGTCCTCCGCACTTCGATGAGTGTTCATTTCACCTTGGAGCCACTGCTCAAACCATCACAATTACCTTGGTACACGCATCATGAGCGCTACGGAAAGAAACAAACGTGTCATCGTCATCGGAGCTGGGCTTGGCGGCATGTCCGCTGCCATCATGCTCGCGCGTAGAGGCTTCCAGGTCACCATCCTTGAGAAGAACGCGCAAGTAGGTGGCAAGCTCAATCAATTGCAAACCAAAGGATTCAGCTTCGATCTTGGGCCCTCGATCTTCACCCTTCCGGAAATTTTTCGTCCCATCTTTGAAGGTGACGGCAAGCGGCTCGAAGACTACATAAACCTGCAGCGCGTCGATCCACAGTGGCGCAATTTTTTTGAAGACGGTGTCGTCGTCGACCTCTGGGAAGACCCCGAAAGAATGCACACGGAACTCGAACGCTTCGGCCCGAAGGTCTTCGATGAATACAAGAGCTTTCTCGGGTACTCACGTCGCCAATACGACGTTCTTGAACGCGGCTATCTACGCTATGGTTTCGATACCCTTGTACAGTTCTTCCGCTTTTATGGCTGGAAGGAAGCCCGCGACCTCGACTATCTGCACTCAATGTCCGGCAGCATTTATAAGCGTCTGAGCAATCGCTATCTCCGCGATATCTTCGAGTACTTCATCAAGTACGTCGGTTCCAGCGCACTCGACTCTCCCGCTTTCATGAACCTGATGCCGACCATCCAGATGGATTTCGGCCTCTGGTATGTTGCTGGCGGTCTGTATCAACTGGGCCACGCGTTCCGGAGACGTCTTGAGGAAACCGGTGTGACGCTGTGCCTCGCGCATGAGGTTCAGCGCATCGACTACTCCGGCAGCACCGCCACTGGCGTGCAAGTCCGCAACTCTCACGGCGAGAGTCGCGCGTTAGCCGCCGATTACGTTGTGTGCAACATGGAAGTAATTCCCGCTATGCAGCGGCTACTGGATACGCCCCCTTCCGCCATCAAGAAACTCGCGCTTCGAACCTTCGTGCTCCGGCATCATTCTGCACCTTGGACTGGATCGGGTCTATCCGCAGCTCGCACATCACAACTTCTTCTACTCCAAGGATCTGCATGAACACTTCCGCCGCGTATTTCGCGACAAGAAGCTACCGGACGATCCGACCATCTATGTCGTCGCCCCCACCCGCAGCGATCCATCGCAGGCACCGCCCGGCTGCGACAACATCAAGATCCTGCCTCACATTCCATCCATCAACGACCGCAATCCCTACACGCGAGAAGATTACATCGCTCTTAAAGAACTCTGCCTCGACAAGCTTGAGCGCATGGGACTCACCGATCTGCGGCAACACATCGTCGTCGAGGATTTCTGGACTCCATTCGACATCGAAACTCGTTACGCCTCCAATCGAGGCTCCATTTACGGAGTAGTCTGCGATCGCCGCAGTAACTTCGCCTTCAAAGCCCCAAAGCAAAGCCCTCAGTTCCACAATCTGTTCTTTGTTGGCGGAAGCGTCAATCCTGGGGCGGGCATGCCCATGGTCACGCTTGGCGGCCAACACGTTGCTCGGATGATTATCGAGCAGGCAGCCAAAGGAACGCCATGATCTTGCCGGCCCTCCTCTGCGCTGTGGGACTTCCCGCCGGCTTCCTGCTCATCCGGCGCGTTCCCGGATGCCAGCCCGCTCTCGCGCGCGATGCGACCAGTCTCTCTATCATCATCCCAGCACGTAACGAAGAAGACAATCTTCCTCGTCTTCTGCAATCGATCGCGGAATCTGCAGTACGGACGGAAGAGATACTTGTCGTTGACGATGACTCTACCGATAACACTGCAACTATCGCGCAAAGTCTTGGCTCAACCGTTATCACCTCTGTCCCGCTGCCCGCCGGGTGGACTGGCAAGGCATGGGCATGTCATCAGGGAGCCCAGCGTGCCATCGGCGATCACTTGCTATTTCTGGATGCCGACACGTTCTTTGTTGACGGAGGCCTGGACCGTCTCATTGCACGTTGGCTCGCCGAACGCGATCCGGGACTGGTTCTTTCGTTGCTGCCCTACCATGCCATGAGCGCAACATACGAGCAGTTGTCGCTCTTTTTTAATGTCCTCATGGCTGCGGGCGCCGGTGGGTTCGGTTTGGTCTCTGAGCCGCGGCTGTTTGGCCAGTCGCTCCTCATCTCCAAAGAAACCTACTTCGCTGTTGGCGGTCACTCTGCTGTTCGCGGCTTCGTTCTGGAAAATCTCAATCTAGCCCACCTTATCCGCGCTTCAGGCGCTCGCATCCTCTGCCTGGGTGGGCGCGGCACTCTTCATATGCGTATGTTTCCAGAAGGTCTCGGCCAGATGTCCGATAGCTGGACTAAAGCTTTCATCCACGGAGCCGCAGGCTCGGAAGGTTTTGTTATTGCGTCAGCTGTGCTGTGGATCTCCGCGCTCTGGTCTACCGCGCTACTGCTGATCGTTCCGCGTGACTACGGTCGCCTCGGCCTGGCCGTTGTTTATCTGCTGCTCAGCCTCCAACTCCTCTGGCTCGCACGTCAGCTTGGCAGCTACCGCGTTCTCACCTGCCTGCTGTATCCGCTGCCGCTCGCCTACTACTGTGGTGTATTCGGCCGGTCCGCCGCGCGCCGCGCCTTCCACCGTAAGACTGTGTGGCGGGGGCGCGAAGTATGATCGCGCTGGTGTTGGCGGCGAACGTCCTTGGCTGGCCCATACTTCACGTCGCCATCGGCTTCATCGTTATCCGCGTCCCGTCGCACATCTTCGCACGCGATACATGGCTAACCGCCCCGCACCCTTGGGAACAAGATGGGGATATGTATCGGGATTGGCTTGCCATTCGGAAATGGAAATACCTCCTTCCCGACGCTTCGCCCTGGCTTGGCGGCTTCGCTAAGAAGAAGCTCGTTAACCGAGATCCCATTTGCATAGCACAATTTCTTATTGAGACCCGTCGAGCCGAAATCGCGCACTGGTTCATGCTCGGTTGCCTACCCTTTTTCTTTATCTGGAATCCACCCTGGGCGCGCTGGGTGATGGCAGTCTACGCCCTCGTCGCCAACCTACCGTGCATATTTGCGCAGCGTTATAACCGCTTGGTAGTCGACCGCATCGCTCGCGCTCGATGCCACGCTTTTGTCCGACTATGAACCTATCCGCACAGAAACGCAATCGAGCGCCTCGCAGGCGACGGTACTTGGTCCATCTATGCTGCGTGCCCGATGAAACCGGCCGTGTCTGCCGCTATATCGCTCGCATCCAACTCTGGACAACCCGCAGCAGCGTTCACACGAAGACCCAGGAGCGTGTCTTCACAGATGAATGTGAACTCATTGAGACCATCAATCCGTTGCTCCCTCAGGGTTCCGATGTCCGTAACATTATCAGTCACATTGAAAATCCGGACGGCTTTCTTTATCTTCTCCATCTCAGTCCCGAGGGAGCGAGTTGTCTCGGGTGGCGGGTATAAATCTAGATTGCCTCATCACGAAGTTCGACGATGAAACAGAACGTCTGTTCGATGAAAGCGCTCAATGGGTATTAGACCGATTCTCGGTAGTTTCCGATAACCCCGTTTTTAGGCAACTTCAATGCGACGTTAGGTAACGCAAAGGCCACAATGAGTGCATTGGCCTGTTGTCGTCAACTGACTCTACTTTCGGATTCCCTTACGGGCCTCGCATGGAGATTGCGACCGAGGTAAACGGTGATCGCCTCCGCGTCTACCTCGGGTTTCAAGTTCAGAATCCAGCGGTCTATCACCACATGGGAGTAGCTCGGAACGCGTGCAATTCGGTGCAGGCCGGCATCACACAACCCTGCCCAGTGATCTCTCCGGCGTCGTTGATGGATTCAGCAAACAGCAAATGCAGTGGCGAGTTCGCCGGGATGAGGGTGTTGAGGTCCCTGATCACATTGTCTTTCCAGAAGAAAGCGGTTGGCCCGTTCCCGTCTATCGAAAAACCGACCACTTCGTCTCGGTTGTTGATGGTGTGGCAGCAGGGGGCTATCGTCGCGAAGGCTCCGGGAAGAGTACCGATGTCCCGCATGCCCGTCTGCTTCGTCCATAGGAAGGAGTGAATGGTGCCATCGATATATTGAGAGGTTCCTACTACTTCGCCCAGATTGTTGATGCTGCCAGCGGCGTTGAACATCGTGTTGTTCGCGTCTCCGAGGGTTCCGAGATATCGCGGTGTGCCATCTTTTTCCCAAAGTACTGCGTGCTGCCCGTTCACGTAGACAGGTGGAAGTCCGACTGTGGGGCATGTGCCTGACGTACCGACAGTCTGTCCGCGGTCGTTGATTCCGAAGGCGAATGAGACGGTGTCTCCCTTGCTCCTGAGCGGGGAGAATGCGCTGATGTCGCCGTTCAGCTCCCACTTGACGGCCTGAAAGCGGAGGACTTGGAAAGGGGTTGAGGTTGCGCAGGTGGGGTCTTGAACGCCAGTCTCTGCCCATCCGACCATCTGCCCCAGATTGTTGATACCGATGGGAGCTGCGTTGTTGCCGCCGGGCAGATTGCGAAGGGCGGTGAGTTTGCCGAATCGCCAGAGGGCTCCGCGGCATTGAAGGTGCGAGCCGAAGCCGCAGAAGTCTTCGCCGTTTGGGTCGGCCTTTGAGATTTCGGAGATGACGGGAGCTTCGCCGAAGCCGTTAGGGCCGTCGGCTGCGCTGTTGCAATTCGGGCAGGATGGCCCGCTGAGTGTGCCTAGGTCTTTCAGTGGGCCGAAGCCATACCAGAGGAAGGCATGTTGCGGTCCGCCGGGAGTGAGGTTTGACGATCCTCCTACCCAGCCCACCTGGTTCATGTCGAAGCCAGAAGCGTTGTTTCCGCTGCCGAGTATGCCGAGATCGGTGACGGTGTAGTGGGGTTTTTTAGGCCCCTGGGTGTGAGCGTGAGGAATGGC
>CAWCOK010000014.1:0-72121 GCA_963797135.1 uncultured Acidobacteriaceae bacterium
CGGTGTGGGCCAGCAACGATGCTCGAGAGTCAATTGGATGCATTTGAACTGTCGGGCTCCCTCTTGTACGAATAACTCCGTCACTTCTACTAATTGGCTGTTGGTGTTCATCCCAACACGTTCGAACGGTACCGCAACATCTCCGCCTCATCCAACTGCGATGCCACTCCGTTGTCCCAGCGATCCGATAAAAATCGGAGAGGCACGCTTATCTTCGTCAACAACTACTATGGAAGTTTCTTGAGCCAGATGTTACGGTGTGAAATTTTCACGTTGCCGGGACCTTCGATTTCCACTGCGATCAAGCCTTTCGGCCTGGCTGAACTTCGTATCGGTATCCACCAGCACCGCCATGACCTGCCCATTGATGATGTGCGTGAGCGTATTTCCGTCCGCGATAATCTCGACCTGATTCCACTCGCCGGGCTTGAGACCAGCCGATTTCAATTTCATCCGAGGTGCGGAGTGTGGCCAGCAGTGTGGGTTTTTTGCCCGGTTCGGTAGCGACAACCTGTCCCCGCCAGGCGATGATGCCACGCGGAGGGACTTGGTCATAGAGCTGACCTGTCCATTGGTTTTTGGAATCAAAATCCGCCTGGTAGCCGAAAATGTTCCACTTGGCATGTTTACGGTCTGGAGATCCTGATGCTGCTGGCGTTTTTCTTTCCTTTTGCTCAGGAGAGTCAAGTTATACCCCAGGAGAATGGGCTCGAATTTAATTTCGGATCGACGTGATATCCGCGATACTGAACTCCGGCGTTGGCGCCGTCTCCTTCTAGTTTCATTTCCAGCTTTAAGTATGAAGTTTGCCGTGCTCTCCCCCGCGCCAGATGATGTTCGTGGTGCCCGAGGGGTGCTCCGGTGTTCGACACGCCCACGATCGCCCCGTTCTCCACGTGCCAGACCTCGGTGGGTCTCCGTCCCAATCTTTGAGAGTCTTGCCGTCGAAGATCTGGGTCCAGCCCAGCGTGATCGTCAAAATTGATCGGCTCGGGCTGAACAAAATGAAAGGCAGCGGGGCCAGGCTTGGCGGTTTCGCTTGTTTCTGGTTGCGCGCCTCTCGCCAGCAAGGCCAACCCGCCAGTGACCAGGACGCCGGCTAAAAACGACCTGATCCAGCTACGAGATGCCAAAGTCATACTTTTCTCCTTCAGGATAACGGCCGTTGGCTCAGCGATTTCTTTCCTACTTTTTCCCAGCTTTTGGTCTATTTGCCGATTTCAGGATGGCGTCGGTTACATAGTCCGTGGCCAGCCCATCCTGGAAGGTGGGGGCCGCTGGGGGATCTTGCTTTCTCCAGGGGCGAGAATGAAATCAGCTACCTGATGAATAAAGGTATGCTCGTATCCGATTTGCAGGCCGGGCACCCACCAGTTTTTCATGTAGGGATGATCGCCGTCCGTGATGTGGATACTCTTCCAGCCCCGGAGTTGCCCCTCGTCACGATGGTCAAAGTAGTTGATACGGTGCAAATCGTGGAGATCCCAGGCCGCGGAGGCGCGCTCCCCGTTAATTTCCAGAGTGAACAGCGCTTTGTGGCCGCGGGCGTAGCGGGTCGCTTCAAAAAAGCGCGAGTGACCCGTTTTCGAAGCGGCAAAGTAACGCGCTGGATCGTCAATCGTCTGACCGGCTCAATTTTTCCCGTCAGGTTGTGTTTACGCTCTTTGACAAATGTCTCAGTCATCGCCGAGACCTCAGTGGATTGGCCCATTCAGCCGAAGAGCCATGTCAATGTTGTGAGCCAGTAAGTCGCCGGTCACACCGCTTCCTGCGACCGCACTATCCAACCGCCAGAGTCCTTCGCCGCCTTGCGGCAGGTCCTGCGAGATGGTCCAATCTTGCAGGAATTGTGAGGCGGTAGTGAAAGATACGGCCGAAGCTACCCTCATCCAGAATTTCCTTCAACAACACCAGGGCGGGAACGCGCCGGTAGTTGTACCAGACCATGTTTGGCACATTTGCGGACTCGACTGCATCCGACCATGGTCTTGCCTTCCTCGGCGGTCCGTCCGAGCGGCTTCTCGCAGAGGACCATCTTCCCCGCTTTTGCCGCCGCAATTGCAATTTCCGCGTGCGTATCGTTGGGGCTGGCGATGTCGATGAGATCGATGTCGCTGCGGTGCACCAGCGCTCGCCAATCGGTTTCGATCGATTTGGTAACCCCAGTTCTCGGCGAATGTCTTCACCCGCTCAGGATTCCGTGCGCACACGGCCTTCAAAACGGGTGATATGGAAGATCGAAAAAGCGTGGAGCCTGAAGAAAAGCATTCGAGTGGGTGTCGCCCCATGAGCCATAACCGACAAGACCTATGTTAAGATATTTCTTGGCCATGTCCTACCCGTTTCCTCCTTCCTTACCTCAGTCCCATCCATGTGCATTTCGGACTGCGATCAACGTACCAGCACATCGCGCCACGTTCCTTGTCGGGAGAAGTCATCGTTGCGTTCAGGAACATGCAACCATCCCAGCAAATATGTTGAAAGGCGCGCGTGGGAGTTCCATTCTCATCACGCATCCACAGGCCGGCGACCTTTACGATATCCATCTTTCCGTTAGGATCATTCGCAGGACAATGACGGCCCGTCTTGTCGTGCAACCCGCGTTCGTGAACGGTCCCATCGTTTTGCGCAACATGAAAGTCGATCGTCCATGGGCGCAACGCATCTGTCAGCTTGCGCAGAGCGTCCATCAGAACATCCTCTTGCGACCAATCGAAGTCTTCGGCAGCAGACGGCTTTCGGGCGAGTTATAACCCTGTTCTGTACAGAAGCGAATGAGCCATGTCCGCCTGGAATCCCACCGTCTGCGGCCGTCCGACCAATTCCAGAAGATCGACCATGTGCTTCCAGCCATGCATCCCGCCCCAACAGATCTCGCCCTCACCGCCAGACGTTCGCCATAGCTTTCAGCGATCGTTGCAGCCTCGCGAAAGGTAACGGCGATCTTCTTCATATTTCCTGCCGGATCTTTTGCCCATTCCGCAGGGCTCGTCGACGAATCGATCCGCACAACTCCGTAATGACGAACGCCCAGGTCGCGAAACCTCTTTGCCATGGCACATGTTTTCTTTACCTGCGTCAAAAACTTTTTCCGGTCCTCCTCTGAGCCCATCGCGGAACCGCCTCCAGTCGGAGGCCACACCGGCGCAACGAGCGATCCGAGGACAAGATTGCGCCTTCGAATGCTCTCAGCAATCCAAGCCAGGTCATCCTTCGTCGAATCGATATCTATATGCGGAAGCGATGCAAAGAGATCGACACCATCAAATTTGAGGCCATCGACCTCTGCTGCCGCCGTCAGGTCCAGCATCGTTTCGAGATCGATTGCCGGCTCGGAGTCAGGACCTTTTCCGACTAATCCGGGCCACATTGCATTATGAATTGCGGGCTTCTTATGTACCGCTGCGTTCACAGGTCCTCACTTCTTCAACAACGGCGTTGCGTCCGGATTTCCGGGACCGAAGTGTTTCAGCAACACAAGGGGGTCAGACGAACTAAGATTCTGGATCAATACGCCTGCCTTAGCAGCCGCGGCCGTGACAAAGACTTCGTCCTCAGTCATTTGTCCAAAGCGAATCATGGAAGGTGTGGATATAGTCAGTTTTGAAAGTGTTCCGTGTCCCTGTGTCAGAATCACACCGTACGCCGCACCGTCTCTGATAGTGACACTCCGTCCCGGCAAAATCGTCAGTTCCTTCGCTGAGTAGAACGGTGTTCCGTACGTCACCCAGACCTCACGATAACCAAGATCCCGCATCTCTTCTTCTGGCTTCACGGGATGTGGAAGGGTCTTATTCGTCTTCGCAAACTCAGGGTTCACATTGGCTTCCCAATCAAGCATGCTGATCAAATAATCGATATCCTTGCTGAACTCCGGCTTTACATCCTTAGTCAACAATTCCCAATCAACGATGCGTCCTTCAACCTCAGACTGGAACATCGCGAAAACATCGCTGTTCACCTGTGGCTCATAGGTCACGAGCGACCCGGGTGCGTGCAGAATCCCGGGATTGATCTGCCAACCTTCACCTGGCACTAGCCGATACGCTCGCGAATGCGCCAGAATCCCATTGTCTCCCTGGTTCCATTTCTCAAGGCAGCGACGAATGTCACATTTCGTCGTACCTGGCTCCAGCCCCATGTATGTGTGCGGAAAGTTATTCTGAATCTGATTGTATTGAGGCGGAAAGTAGTAAGCCTCCGGCTTACCCTTTTGCCCAACAAGCGTGGCGAATTCGTTGGTCTGATGCATGTGGTGAGGAATCGGACCCATGTTGTCGAAAAATTTGCACAAAAGGTTCCACCCACCCTCCCTCTCTATCACATCTGTTCCGAGCAACACATCGCCGGCAGTTTCTACCGCATCTTTGAGCAGAAACTTGTTTCCCTTCTCTGGCTGAACATAGCTCAAACCTTCATCTGGCAGCGTGGACGGTCCATTTGACGCTTTCGTTGTAGACGAGAACCACCGTTCATTGATGCCACCGCGATGCCCCCCAAAGGCATAGAGATCATCCGGGTGGAGTTTCAGCCTTCGACCGGGAATCATGAACGAACGGGGAACCCAGCATGGGGCCAGCCGCAGGACTCCGCCATTCGCGTTGACTGCTTCTTCTATACGGGATCGGTTAAGCATTTCCTGATTCTTCCTTTTCGCTTGAGAGACCTTGAACTAATCAGCGTCGCCGGCCTATACAGATCGTCAAAATTACGAACATCCGCCTGCTGAATTCAGTGCTCGATTCCTATGCCAAATGAGTACAACGTATTGTCATGGGTGACGAAGAATGCATGTCCGTCACCAACTGAAACACCTGCAAGGTGCGCGTAGGTGGTGACTGCATCGCCGCTCGAGTACAATTCCTTGCCTGTTGCAGCATCGAGAACGAATAATTTCGCTGGTGTCTTCGCGTCTCCCTGTGACAGCACGACAACGACTCCGTTCGCAATAACAGGCGGCGCAGGGTTGATAAGGTCCCGCGAGATCCAAGCCGGAGTCAACGACGTTTTTCCTTCCGCATCATCCAACTTGAAAGCAATAATGCTTCCATGCGGAGCCACTCCATTGGTGCTGGCAAATTTCATTCCAGCTCCGACGGCTCCCGGTATCGAAGCCAGCACCCATTGATTGCCACCGGTATCCTGCCAAGCAGCGAGCGCACTCACTGCATCGCTCTTCGCTTTGAATACTGCTGGGGTCTGCGCCAACGGCGTCTTATGATCGGCGCCGCCAAGCGATTCGCGATCCAGCAGAACAAAGCTTCCATTTTTCCCGGGACCAGCGAGCAGCTTCTTCTCCTTGTAGGTGAAAGCGACAGGAGTTACATTCGCGAGTTCGCCTGATCCTGAAGGCGCATACCAATCGTTGACCTTGGCATCCGGGCTCAGTGCGACGATACTGTTCGCATACACGCCCGCCTGCGCATCGGTCGTCCCTGCCCCTGTGACGGCATAGGCGACACCGCCGTCTCCCACTGTCGGTCCCATCGCCACCAGTGGAACTGTTGCCTTCGTGTGATAGCTCGACACCGGGTAGTCCGAAGAAGCCAGGTTGATCGACCAGAACGCATTCTGTGTATCGGCGCATCCTGCCTTCGTCGCCGTATAGAGCACCTTTCCACTCATGCTCAATCCCGTCGAGACTCCTCCAGAGCCCGGCAAAAACTTCACTGGTGGCGCAAAGTCAGCTCCTGTTGTCAGAACTTGCTCATGCAGGTATCCATCTCCGGTCAACACATAGATTCCGCGCAGCCCGAATCCACCACCACCCGGAGCGACTCCAAGACGCCTCGCGGTTGCCGCCATGGGTGGTGGCTGCGGAGGAGGAGGTGGAGCACCGGGTCTACGGCGAGCGCCAAAGTTGATGGTCGGAGGGGGCTCCATAACGCTCGCAAGATTCGTCGTTCCGCAAGGCGATGACTTCACTTCATAATGCTTTGTCCAGACCATCGTTCCAAGTTCGGAGTCAACTGCGTAAAGATCTTCCGTCCCCGCCCACACAACGAGGTCTTTGAACCCGCGAGCATTGATCAGCCGAAGAACGATTAATGGCTCGCTATATGACTGCGTCTCTTTGCTCTCCGCTCCCAGCTTGATCTTCCAGAGGTATTTGAACTGCCCAATCGAGTCCTTCGCAATGAAGGTCTCCGCCTTCTGGTAGCCGGCGTGGCCCGCATCGTTGCGTGCCGTGCTCCAGTTTCCGAGACTGGCGCCCCCTTGGGCTTCGGCCCGCGTCAGACATAAAAATGCTCCGGCGAAAGACAAACCCACTGTTAGAAGATGCCATTTTTTCATTTGGAGAGTGTCCCCATTTTCTTTATCGAACGATGTCCTGTGAAACCGTCTTACTTGATACCAAAGCAATAAATCGTGCCATCAAATGTACCGAAGATGATGCGGCCGCCTGCAACGGAAAGCCCGGCCTGATGTAGGAACGACTTGATCTGATCTCCGCTCGAATAAAGCTCTTTCCCTGTTTTTGCGTCGAGCACAAATAACTTTGCCGGAATTGAGCGGTCAATTCTGTCCTTCGAGCTGTACAAACCACCTTCCGTATCATTCGCCTGCCCGGTAAATTCGCCACCCGCCAATACAAAGAGCAACCCGTTCGCAACCACGGGAGGCTCGGCAGTCATCATGTCCTGCGACTGCCACGCTGGCGCCAGCACCGGCTTGCCGCCCTTATCCTCTACCTTGAACGCGAGGATTCCACCATTCGGAGTATCACCATAGTTTTTCGGAAACTTGACGATCGTCGGCCCGCCATTCGGAGCGAGCACCCACTGCGTGCCATCGCTCGCTTTCCACGCCGCAAAGCTGCCCCACGTCCCCTCTGTCTGGAAGTTCACATTTGCATTGGCGATCAGTTCGGACCGGAATAGCGGCGTCTCGTGGTCAGCTCCACCCATCGATCTGCTGTCCAGCATATAAAACCGGCCCTCCTTTCCACCCCCCACGATGACATCACGCCCGTCGTATTGAAACACCACAGGGGTCGTGTTCATATCCAGATCGCGCTTCGTCAGCCATTCGTGATTGCTCGGAGTGAAATAGTCCTTCAGCGTGAGCGTGTCGTTTGCAAATGTAAAAGCTTGGAAGCTTGTCGAAAGCTGACCCGTTTTCGCATCGTACGGATGATCTCCAGATTCAAAGTAAATCGTTCCATCGGTGCCGATCGCTGGCCCCGCCGTCCCCCATAGCCCTCCCTGCGGTGGCGACGAAGAACTGACCTTCTTGGTCACAGTGTTATACGCATATACTGCATTTGGCACACCACCGCAGCCCTGTCCTGTAATCGTAAAAACTACTCCGTTCACAAGATTGAGGCCGTAGGGCTTGCCATAAACCGCCGACAACATCTTGACCGCTGGTTCCTTCTCATCACCGTTTCCCGGATCGAGCATGTGCAGGTAGCCATCTGTCGTGATGACATAAAGTGTTCTGTCTTTCGCGCTCGCGGGCGTAATCACCGGAGTCGCACTCAATGCATTGGTACATATAAAGCCGCGCCCCTCACCCGGCTCTTGTGGCTCATCCGACATCCACTTCAGCTTTTTCTGCCACACCATGGTCCCCGTCTCTGCGGCAATCGCAAAGACGTCATTCGAACTCCCCGCCACAATCGCCAATGTCTGCGCGCCGTTCGCAGTATTAATCCCCGACACAATCAGCGGCTCGCGGAACGATTGCATGCCCATAGTCTTGTTATCGGTCTTAGTCTTCCAAAGCAGCTGGATACTCTTGACGTTCTCTGGCGTAATCTTCGACTCGGCCCTCTGCCATGCATCGCGCTGCGGATTGTAGCTGCTTGTCGTCCATTCGGGAGAAGCAGTCCCCTGGCCGTAGGCGGAATTCGATAGCGGCGCACCCACACAACAAATACCTACAACGAAGAAAGCAATCGTTTTCGGCGCGACCCTGGCACGAGTCAATCTGCACATCCCCATAAAATCACCCCTCACTAAATTCACGACTGAATTGCCCTCATCCCGTGTGAAATTATGAGACGTCTCAATTCGAGAGGATGTTATTCGCGATAAATCGAAACTGTCAAGATTTTTTCCGCGAATAAGAACTTCATCAATACTCAATCGTTATTTGTTCCATGATTGCAACTGCAGACGTACGAAGTTCCCTACGCACCGTTCTAAAGACATATGCTCAGTCGATTCCCCGTCGCACTCGCCCCAACGAAATGCCTTCTAAGATAAGGTTCAGTCATGCGCTTGACCTGGAAAACAAGGGCCTCGTCATTCTGGATCGCAGAGTTCTACGTCCCACAGTCCTCCACTGCGCCCAACTGGCTTGTAATTCTGGCAAGCGCCGGTCTTTGCCTCTTAAGCATCGGCTGCAAAACCGCGATCTCCGAAATGCCCATCGGGCCCGCAACCGAAATTCACCCTCCTCTCGGACTGCCCCCGGTTCCCATCCCGACAGACAATCCTCCTACCGCCGACACCATCGCTCTTGGACGCAAACTCTTCTACGACAGAAGGCTTTCCAAAGACAACTCCCTCGCCTGCGCAAGCTGCCACAAGCCTGAATCTGATTTCGCCGACAGCGCGAATATGTCGAAAGGAGTAAGCGGAGTCATCGGCATTCGCAACGCCCCCTCCATATTCAACGCAGCCTACGAGTCGCTTCAGTTCTGGGACGGCCGCGCAAGGAGCCTTGAGCAACAGGCAGCTAGCCCCATCGCAGACCCTCTCGAGATGAATCAACCCCACAAAATCTTTCTCTCAAAACTCGCGATGGACTCCGACTACAAGAAGCTCTTCACCAAGTCCTTTGGAAGCCCTGACATCACATTAGGCCGCGTAGAAAAGGCACTCGCAAGTTTCGAACGAACCGTCCTAAGCGGAAATTCCGCGTTCGATCGCTATCAATACCGCAGCGACCAAAGCGCGCTCACCCCGGCTCAGGTCCGGGGCCTTGCCCTCTTCATTAATCCCCAGAAAGGAAACTGCGCCGCCTGTCATACTCTCAGCCCCCAGTTCGCACTCTTTACCGACGGTAAATTTCACAATACCGGAATAGGTGTCGGCGATGATGGTGCCTTCGCCGACGTCGGACGTTATCACGAAACAAAGGTCGAAACAGACAAAGGAGCCTTCAAGACGCCGACGTTGCGGAATGTCGCAAACACCGCTCCCTATATGCACGATGGTAGCCTGCAGACGCTTCGCCAAGTCGTCGATTTTTATGCCGGAGGCGGCAATTCAAATCCCTCCCTCGACAAAGAAATGAAGACCATCCATCTAGACGGCCGGGAGCGCAGCGATCTGGTCGAATTTCTCAAGTCACTTACGGGCGAAATCTCTCCCAACGTTGGTCCGCCCGAGAAACAATAGGCACACATACTCACAATGAAAATCTCTCGCCTCTTCCTTCACGGCTCTATCGGATCTCTCCTCCTCGTCGCAGGATGTTCTCAGAAATCGCCGCAGAGCGGTCCGCAAGCCACTCCACTCCAGCCGCCCACAGCCATCTTCAAAGTAGATGCAGCAACCGCTGCGTCGATCAAGGGAACGATTCATTACACCGGAGCGAAGCCAGCCCCGAAACGAATCGATATGAGCGAGGACCCGGCATGCGTTGAAGCTAATCACGGAAAGCGCGTATTAGAACAGTCCCTTCTCATCGGCCGGGGGAACACTCTCGCTAATGCATTCGTCTATATAGAAAAAGGACTCGAAGGCAAGAACTTTGCCGTGCCGCAAACAACTGTCGTGATCGATCAGCGCGGTTGCTGGTTTCATCCTCGCGTCATCGGTCTCCAAACGAATCAGCCCTTTCAGGTTGTCAATTCCGATCCCATAACGCATAACATTCATCCCATGGCGCACCTGAATCGCGAGTGGAATCATAGCCAAGGACCAGGCGATTCATCTCTCAATCGCAAATTCGTGAAACCCGAGATCATGATCCCTGTCAAATGCAATATTCACAGCTGGATGCACGCCTACATCGGCGTTCTCGATCACCCATACTTCTCCGTGTCGAAGGAAGATGGCGTCTTCGATATCCCGAATCTTCCGCCCGGAACGTACACCGTCGCCGTGTGGCACGAGAAACTAGGCACACTCGAACAACAAATCACCATAAATGCCAGTCAAAACGCAGTCGTTGACTTCACATACAAAGGGAAATAATTCATGCGCAGTGCCTTGAGCCTCACACTCATGCTAGGTTGCACGGCTGTCTCCATCGGCTGCAAAACACAAAAAGAATCCCAGCCCGAACAGCTTCCTCCAGCCATATCCTCTGCCCCGAAGATATATGTAACCAACGAAGTTTCCGGGGACCTCACCGTAATCGATAGCGGAAACTGGAATGTGATCGCTACTGTCCACCTTGGAAAACGGCCTCGCGGCATCCATCCAAGCCCCGACCACAAAACGCTCTACATCGCCCTTAGCGGAACGCCCATCGCTGGCCCAGACGTCGACGAAAGCACGCTTCCACCTGCAGACAAAAGCGCCGACGGAATCGGTGTAGTCGACGTCGCCACAAAGAAGCTCGTGCGAACCATCCCCGGCGGATCCGACCCGGAAAACTTCGACATCAGCAACGACGGGAAGCAACTATACATCTCCAACGAGGATATCTCCGGAGTAAGCATTCTCGACATCGCCTCAGGTTCCATCGCGAAGACTCTACAAATCGGAGCCCAGCCCGAAGGGGTGAAGGTAACGCCCGACGGAAAACTCGTCTATGTCACCTCGGAAGAGACAAGCGAGATCGCCGTACTCGATCCCACAGCCGAAAGAATCCTTGCTACCTTCAAAGTCGGCCATCGCCCCCGTTCCATCGCATTCACGCCCGACGGAAAGCGCGCTTATATTAACGCAGAAAACGATGGAACGATCGTCGTCGTCGACCCCCAAAAACACAGAGTCATCAAGACCATTCAACTCGGAAAACCCGGCGTTATCAAGCCTATGTCTGTCATTCTCTCGCCCGACGCCAGTCGTCTGTACGTTAGTACCGGTAGAGGTCACCAAATCTTCACCATCGACACCGCGAACGACAAAGTCCTCGGCTCCGTGGAAGTTGGCCAACGCCCTTGGGGAATCGCGCTCTCGCCAGATGGCAAGACCCTCTACTCAGCCAACGGCCAATCGAACGACGTAACAGCCGTCGACCTCGCAACTAACAGCGTCATCCGAAAGATTAAAACCGGTGGCGGACCATGGGGTGTCGTCGTGCTCGAACAATAACTGGGTCTCTCGTCAGTTGAATCATATTGAACACGTGAGACGCTCGGACTTTGAGTTTCCGCTCAGGAGTTGTACTTGATCAACTGCATAAAGCCAAAGTCCATATGCAATTGCATATGGCAATGCAGCAGCGAATCTCCAGGGTTGTCAGCTACAAAATCGACGTTCACCGTCTGCAACGGCATCACGTTGATCACGTCTTTCATCAGGCCACTCACATCCTGATGCCCAACACGCGTCACCTCAAACGAATGCCGGTGCAAATGCATCGGATGCTGGTCGCCGCTAGCATTTAGAAATGAAAGTCGGTAACGTTTTCCCTCCGTCACTCGAATTGGATCAATATCGGGCCATGACTTCTTATTGATCGCCCATGCATCAAATCGCGGATCGACCTTGGACGGACCAATATCATTGAAGATGAGCCGTATCGTCTCATCAGGCTTTGCGGCCGGCTGATCGCTGCCGAACTGCGTGTAGTCCCAGTACGTATCCTCAGGGTCCTTCCACAACGGAATTCCCTTCTGCCCAGCATATTCCACAACAACGCCGAGCCCCATTTTCCTGCTCTGCTCCAGCGTCGACCCGAGCACCCACACGCCGGGAGAATTCATCTCCACAACGGCATCGATCCTCTCCGCCGCCGCAATCGCCAGAACCGGTACCTCCTTCGGTGTCGGCACAGGATTGCCATCCATAGCCAGCACTTTGAACTTATGCCCCGGCAACGCAATCACAATGTTCTCCGTCGCGCTTGCATTCAGAATCCGCATTAGTATCCGCTGCCCCTGCTTCACGCGTAAAGGTTCCCCGGCGCCGAGTCTGTGTTGGTTGATCGTCGCGTACTTATATCCGACGTCCGATCCCGGATTCTTCGGATTATTGGCTGACTGGGCCTGCATCATCTCTACCATCGGAACAAACGAAGGCTCCCAATGATGTACGGCAAGGAAGATCTCCTGATCATAGTGCCCTGGGTCCCCTTTACCTTCGACCAGCAGGAAGCCAAACTGTCCAGTGTAGGTTCCCGTGCCCAAATTTGTTCCCGCGCTGTTGTGTGTGTGATACCAGCGAGTACCAGCAGGCCGAGGAATAAAGCTATAACGTCGCTGGCCACCGGCCGGGATCATCGGTGACCCCTCTTCCATTGCCCCGTCATTCAACGAATCGATGGCAAGACCATGCCAATGGACTAGGTCTTCATCGTTGCTCTTGTTCTGGACATCGATATTAATCGGAACCCCTTCTCGCATCCGAAGAATTGGACCGGGTACCTGACCGTTATAAGCAATGGTCTTTATATTTATTCCCGGAGATATCTCAATATTGCAAGGTTCGATTCTCAATTTGTAGTCTGCTCGTTTGTCGGTTCCCTTGTGTTCGTTTCCTCTACTCGGCTTCTTTAACCTGCGCGGGCATGAACGAATCTGCAAATTGATTGCCTGCTACAGCGCCAATCAAGGAGACGAAGTTTCTTCGATTCATTTATGGACCTCTATAAACTGCGCCTAACGCCGCAATCCGCGCTGACAAAACGGGATAACATGAGACGTCTCAAATTTACACCTTACGGAAATCGGCCGCAATTCTTAGCCTGCATTGTCCAAAGTCTGTCGGCAGCCGCGGAGGCACGCATTCGTACCTCCCCACCACCAACGAGAAAAGCCGCGGCTGTGCTGGGTAACAACCGTGGTCCACACCTGCGCTTAACGCATTTAGCCAACCAGGGAGAATTACCGGAGATCACCGTTCCGCTGGACCGGGAAAGAATCATCGTCAACGGTCACCATGCGCCAGCGGACAAAGACGGAAAGATTTGGGTTCGTGCATGTGCGAAAGTGCAATCCGAACCGGAATCACTATATGCACTTCGGCGTGCAGTCGAGCGAGCGCCCAAATGGCAGGCACAAATCGTCGAGTTGAGAAAGACTGGTGAGCGCACCTCGCATTGGGGAATGCGATCGGGAGATGACAGGATCGAACGGGGGTCTGAGATCGTGAACGACGAGCCCTGGCGCTCAACCCGAACTTTCTGGGCGAATCTGCCGGTCAGTCTGTAGGCGAAGTTTCTAAGACACTTGGGACTGAGAAAAAGGTAGCGTTCGCCTATGTCTAGAGTTTTGTGATTTTATGGTGTGTCTTACTTTTGGCGAGGACAACTATTACGCCAAATCATGAGCTGAGGAGTTCAACTGTGTCTAACGTGCCCGATGAGATTGAGATCACCGCACCAGTTTCATCTGAGTATGCAGAGATTCTGTCTCCTGCGGCGATCGCATTCCTGGCTGATCTCCAACGAACTTTCGGAGTCCGCCGCAAAGAGTTGCTCGCGGCCCGTGTCGCTCGTCAAACTCTGCTGGACGCAGGCGTAAAGCCAGATTTTCTTCCAGAAACCAAGCACTATTCGCGAAGGCAAGTGGCGTTGCGCCCCAATTCCAACCGATATACAAGATCGCCGTGTCGAGATCACTGGACCTGTCGATCGCAAGATGATCATCAACGCGCTGAACTCCGGCGCTCGTGTGTTCATGGCGGATTTTGAAGACTCTTCCACTCCGCTCTGGAACAACCTGATTGATGGTCAGATCAACCTGCGCGACGCGATTCGCCGCACCATTTCCTTTGAGGATCCAAAGACCGGCAAATCGTACGCGTTGGGCGAGAAGACCGCGGTGCTTTTTGTCCGTGCTCGTGGCTGGCATATGGTTGAGCGGCACGTGCTGGTCGATGGCGAGCCTATGTCGGCTTCGATCTTCGATTTCGGCCTTTACTTCTTTCATAACGCGAAGGAGCTTCTCGCGCGCGGAAGCGGTCCTTATTTTTATCTCCCCAAGATGGAGTCGCATCTGGAAGCTCGCCTCTGGAATGAGATTTTTGTGCGTGCGCAGGAGAAGCTCGGTATACCGCAGGGCAGCATTCGAGCTACCTGCTTGATCGAAACGATCCTCGCCACCTTCGAGATGGACGAATTCCTTTACGAGCTTCGTGATCACTCAGCCGGCCTCAACTGCGGGCGCTGGGATTACATCTTTTCCTTCATCAAAAAGCTAGCTGCCGATCATTCCGTCATACTGCCGGATCGTTCTCAGGTAACTATGACTACCCACTTCATGCGGAGTTATTCGAAGCTGTGCATAAAGACCTGCCACAACCGAGAGATCCACGCCATGGGCGGTATGTCGGCGTTTATTCCTATCAAGTCCGATCCTGTCGCTAACGAAAAAGCGCTCACGCAGGTGAGGGCCGACAAAGAGCGAGAGGCGACAGACGGTCATGATGGCACTTGGGTCGCACATCCGGGACTGGTGCCTATTGCACTTGAAGTATTCAACCGGGTAATGCCGCAAGCGAATCAGATCAGCAAAAAGTTGTCGGACTTCACTGTGACCGCTGCGGATCTCCTGCAGGTTCCAACAGGAGAGATTACCGAAGCCGGCCTGCGTCAGAACGTTGCGGTCGGACTCGGTTACGTTGAAGCGTGGCTTCGCGGCATCGGCTGTGTCCCTCTATTCAATCTGATGGAAGATGCCGCAACGGCAGAGATTAGCCGCGCCCAGTTGTGGCAATGGGTTCATCATGATGCCGTACTGAACGACGGACGCAAGATTACCGTCGAGCTTTGCGAACAGATCATCGACGAAGAGTTGGCCAAGGTAAAACCGGGACTCGACGATGAACGCTACCAGGCCTACGAGAAAGCAGCCGCATTAATGCGCAGTCTCATCCGCGATGAAAAGTTCACGGATTTCCTTACTCTTCCGGCTTACGAACAAGTTCTTCGGGAGGAAGTCTTCGCTTAGATGTCGCGGGGCTTATCAGGCACATGAATTCGCAACTTACTCCAGCCGTTCTATCTGAACTGCGCCATATCGTGGGCGAGCGCGGCCTTATCACTGCCGCGAATCAGCTACAGACCTACGAGTGTGATGGTCTGACCGCGTTTCGCGTGCCTCCCGCCGCGGTCGTTCTGCCAGAATCCACGGAGCAGGTTCAGAATATCCTTCGTGTCTGTCATCGTGAGCGTATCCCATTCGTAGCGCGGGGTTCAGGCACGGGCCTCTCTGGAGGAGCATTGCCGACAGAGGGTTCCATCGTCATCTCGCTTTCCAGAATGAACCGCATTCTTAATATTGATATCCCGAATCAGCAGATTACAGTGCAACCTGGGGTCATCAATTCAAACGTGACCGCCGCCGTTTCTCAGCAAGGATACTTTTACGCCCCTGACCCAAGTTCACAGACGGTCTGCTCTATCGGGGGGAACATCGCCGAGAATGCCGGTGGCGCTCATTGTCTCAAATATGGCTTTACTGTCACGCATGTACTGGAGATGACAGTTGTATTGCCCGACGGCGACATAGTCACTCTTGGAAGTAAGCTACCGAATGCGCCAGGCTATGACCTCGCAGGAGTTTTTATCGGCAGCGAAGGCACATTAGGTGTTGCGACTGAGATGACGCTTCGCATCATGCGCAAACCAGAGACAGTGCAGGTAATACTTGCCGCATTCGATACTATCTCTGCTGCCGCTCAATCTGTCTCGGATGTAATTGCCAGTGGCCAGCTTCCCGCTGCGATGGAGATTATGGACCGGCTCTCCATCGAAGCCGCGGAACTCTCCGTTCATCCAAACTATCCAGCATGCGAGGCGCTCTTGTTGATCGAGTTGGATGGCCCTCAGGCGGAAGTCGATTTGCAGATGGCCGTCGTCATCGACATCTGCAAAAGCAACGGTGCATGGGAGACAAGGCTCGCCGTCGACGAGAATGCGCGCTTCCTGGTGTGGAAAGGGCGTAAAGCTGCATTTGCAGCTGCGGGCCGCCTCTCGCCCAACTACATCGTTCAGGACGGCGTGATTCCTCGCACTGCACTTCCGGTCGTTCTTGAAAAACTGAATTCAATGGCTGCGGCTGAGAATCTTCGCGTAACGAATGTCTTCCACGCTGGTGATGGCAATCTTCATCCCATTATTCTTTATGACCGCAATCATCCCGGTGAAGAGGAACGCGCTATCGATCTGTCGCTTCGCATCCTGGACGTTTGTGTTGAAGCCGGTGGATCAATTACGGGAGAACATGGCGTGGGCCGCGAGAAACAGTGCAGCATGAGCTATATGTTCGCCGACCCCGACCTTGAAACGATGCAACGTCTGCGCCGCGCCTTCGATCCGCATAATCTCTCTAATCCTGACAAACTCTTTCCCACGCCGCGCATCTGTGGAGAGCGTTCCCGTGGCGCCTACGCTCCGCACCCCCTGGAAACAAGCGGCATCGCGGAGGTCTTCTGATGATCTCTGCTTCGAATACCCCGTTACATGCAGCAACTGAGTATCTCACTCAAGTAGTCGGTGGAGAATTTGTCAGGTCGGATGTAGATGGCGCTATCAACGTTCTACCGAAGAACACGCAGCAGATCTCTGCGATTCTCGAGTACGCAACCAAGAATGGCTTAACGGTTGATCCGCGTGGTGGCGGCACAAAGTCACATTGGGGGGAAGGCACAGCGCCGCACATCCGGCTCTGCCTCTTGCGTCTCAACAGGGTTCTTGACCACTCTTGGCAGGATCTCACCTGCACCGTGCAGGCAGGTTGCACATGGTCTTTGCTGCAGCAACATCTCGCAAAGCATGGTCAGTTTGTCGCACTAGATCCACTATTCGGCGACCGCGCTACCGTGGGCGGCATCCTTGCAACGAATGATTCCGGCGCTCTGCGTCATCGCTACGGCAGTCTTCGCGATCTAGTAATTGGAATGACACTGGTGCTGCCGGATGGGACCATCGCCCGAACGGGTGGGAAGGTTGTCAAAAATGTTGCGGGCTACGATCTGTGCAAATTGCTGACCGGAAGCATGGGAACGCTTGCCATTATCACCGAGGCAAATTTTCGCCTGCATCCTCTTCCGCAATATTCGCGAACCTTTACCATCACCGCTTCCAGTGCTGCCCGTCTTGCAACCTTAGTCGCTGCGATCCGCGGAAGCCATCTGTTAGTACAGTCTCTGCAACTACGACGTAACAAAACAGAAGCACGTCTCGATATTTGCCTTAGTTCCCATATGGCGGCCCATCAGGATGCTTTACTGGAAGGGATGGTGCTGGTCGAAGGTCTTGCACTAAAGGAAGCGAACGAAGCTTCCTGTTTCAAACGGGAGGATCTGTTTGCTGACGGATCGACTGTTATTCGTGCCTCAACACTCCCAACAGATACTTGTGCATTTGCAGATCAACTTCAGGGTGTATTCGGGAAGATCGATGTAGTTTCTGTCTCGCAGGGAATTGGGCTGCATGACATTTCGCTTCGCGGCTCGCCTGACGAAATCACGAACGCTATAAGCCAAATGCGCGCTAACCAGAAGACTGCAGCGACGGTTTTGCAGTCCGGGCCAGCCGTCGACGCACAGGCCTTCACGGTCCCCACTCCAGTGATGTCAGTGATGCAGGCAATTAAGCGCAACTTTGACCCGAAGGGCGTTCTCGGCCCCGGCAAGTTTTTCGCAAACGCATAGACAGGACCATGGATCACCTGACCAACATCGAAGAAGTGCGAAAGCCAAGCAGTTTCGATTCGCACAACCCTCCATCGAAAGAGCTGCTGTCGGATTGTGTCCACTGCGGCTTCTGTCTGCCCGCTTGCCCCACTTATGTTTTGTGGGGTGAGGAGATGGACTCCCCGCGCGGACGAATCTACATGATGGCGAAGGCCGGCCAGGGCGAAGCTCCACTGGACCAGAACTTCCGCCAGCATATGGATAACTGCCTCGGCTGCATGGCCTGTATGACCGCGTGCCCTTCGGGTGTCCAATACGACAAACTTATTGAAGATACTCGTCCTCAAGTTGAGCGCCACATCCCGCGCGCTTTCGCCGACTCAGCGTTTCGCAAATTTCTATTCGCGACATTTCCGTTCGCGGGCAGACTTCGACTCATCGCGCTTCCCATGTTCGTGTACCAGCGCACCGGTCTTCAAAAGCTGATACGCGCGAGTGGCCTGCTCAAACTGATTCCGAAACGTTTCGCTGCGATGGAAGCGCTCCTGCCTGCTGTGCCGGACAGCCTTTTTCACAAACTGCCTGCTCTGACACCTTCCGCAGGTAAAGGGCCGCGCGTTGGAATGCTCGCCGGTTGTGTGCAGCAGGTCTTCTTTCAGCACGTCAATGAGGCCACTCTGCGCGTCTTGTCTGCAGAGGGTTACGAGGTTGTTATCCCGCGGCATCAGTCTTGCTGCGGCGCCCTGATGGTGCATAGCGGGATCGAAGAAGAAGCGCGCTCTCTGGCGCGTAAGATGATTGCCTTATTTGAAAGAGAGAACGTCGATTACATAGCGATCAATGCCGCTGGATGCGGATCAACCATGAAAGAGTACGGTCATCTCCTTCGCGATGATCCAGCGTGGGCTGAGCGAGCGAAAGCATTTTCCGCAAAATGTCGCGATATCTCCGAGATACTGCTTATGCGTGAATCGCAGACCCCAAGAAATCCCATTTCGCTTCGCGTGGCATATCAGGATGCTTGCCACCTTCGTCATGCTCAGGGTATTCACGCTGAACCGCGATCTTTGCTGAAAAGTATTCCGCAACTTGATGTTGCTGAAATAGAAGAAGCCAACCTTTGTTGTGGATCGGCAGGAGTCTATAACCTGCTGCATCCTGAGCCGGCGACCGAACTTGGCGATCGCAAAGTTGGAAATCTGTTAGCTGCAAAGGCGCAGGCCCTGATCAGCGCAAATCCAGGTTGCCTGCTTCAACTTCAGGCAAGTCTTCGGCGGCGCGGTGCCGAACCGATTCCGATGTTCCATATGATTGAGCTGATTGACGCCAGTATTCGCGGCCTTAGTGCCGAGGAGCTCCTGAATCGCCGACAATAAGGTAGTTCACTTATTTTGCTTGAGTTTCGAAGAGAGATGATCAGGAGAAGCGCTCGGTAAGCTGAGCGGACTGACGAATGCCACGACGAGATGTGCTCGTAGGCATCCCAACGTGAAGATCGCCTCCAATCTGCGCAGCTTCGGATCGGTCGCGCGATGAGTTGATTGGTCTAGGTCCCTCCCTTAGCCAACAGATAAAACTCGCCGCGTGTCCGCGACAACGGCGCCCTCGCCTACTCCAGCTCTCGAGGTTAGGTATCACTCTCACGCACCTGATCGGCAATGTCGGGTTTTCGAAAAGCTCGGTCTGACAGCTTGAAGTTGCAGATAACCCCGTTATGGGACAAATACTGAAGAAACCCGGGACCCAACAGGAAAGCCGACCTAGACGACCTCGGCTTCGTAGGCCTACTAAGGTTCAATCTGGAGATGTGAGCATACGTCGTCGAAAAGGATTCCGAAAGCATTCAGCCCCGTGCGCGATGTCGACCTATGTCGTGCGATCATCCGCCCATGGAGTAAGCGCTCAGCCTCAACAAGAGTTCTGCCGCGTAACCAATAGAGTCACTTATCCGCGCGGAACTCGTGCCCGCGACTTAAGTGCCGGCTCAGCCACGATTATCAGAAAAGGCTGCCGAGAGATGATCATCATCTGCGTGGTACTCTTGAACCCGCTTTAGGTAACAGCTTTTACGGAGTCCTTCGCTCCGTCGGTCCCGGTGCCGGACTGTTGGCATCATCGGTCTTGCTGCGTAAGCAGTCAAATTACGGGTTCTTGATCATGATTTCGGGCTACTTTTCAGCAGAGATATGACTGAGAGGGATCGTCATGAGCACACAGTGTGAGAGAGATCACTATAGCCAGAACACAATCCTTTCCAACGCCCGTTTTCGATTCCGTGGACTGGCGAAGCTGATCGCTGTTGCCGCTTGTGCGGGAACCGCGTTCAGTCCCACTCTTTATGCGCAGAAGTCGAGCAACGATCCGGGCGCGCCAAATATGTCGGGCGTCACTGATGTCACTCCCGGCTGGAAATACATTCTTCAAAACAAAGATTTGGCTTTGCTTCAGGTTAGTACTGATTCTGGCGTGACCAGCACGTCGCTGGTCGGCATGAATACCTCAAAGTCAGCGCTATCCGGGACGCCGCTGATTATTCCCGTCAACAAATCCAATATTCCTGCTTCAGTCAACATGACTAACAGTATTTTGGCGGCCGAAGCAGCCGGAAGGATGTTCAATACCAGTACAGATGCGATCGGGGTTTTGAGTGTATATGGCATCCAATGGGCGTTTTCAGTAATAGATTCGACCAGCCCTCAAGCCTCCACCAGTCTGAACGCCAGTTTTGCGCCCAACGGCACCGTATACACACAGGTTGTGATGGGCGATTTCAACGGCGATGGGCTTGCCGATCCGCTCGCCTTCTATACCGATACCAATTTCAATGGACCGGCTGAAGTCAAATGGGGCATGGTGGCGATAACCGCAGCCGACCCCACAAAGCCGTGGAATTTCAGAACCGGCCCGGAGTTGTACGCAGATACCACCAAGCCGACGGCGCCTGTAGCGGGCACTATCGTGGTTGGCGACTTTAATGGAGATGGTCGCGATGAGATTGCCGCTTTGCTCAACGACTACCAGACCATCGCCTTCTACTCTGTGGATCCGAAGAGTCTCGCCATTACCCAAACCACCACCGTTAAGCTGACCGCAGAGATACCCTACGATCGGAAACTTTCCAATCCTCATGACTTCGGGGCAGGTGGCGCTCGCCGCCGGAAAGTTCCGACAATGTGGAGGCAACGGAAATCCTTGCCAGGCGAATGGCGCGACCAACGCCGATGTCGTCGTCTTCGGGCAGATAAGCCAGATCAACGGTAATTCTGCGGCCGCTGGATACAGCGTCATTCCCATCAAAATCACTCCAAGTCCCGGCGGAAATCCACCCTTAGCCGCAACTGTTGTGCCAATGAAGAGTCCCACTCAGGATCAGCCCTTCTTCCGCTTTCCGGACCGTTCGAGTTCAAATGGCGCGTTGGCGCAGGCAGCACCGCTCGTCTACTGGCCACAACAGACAGATGAGCAACTGATTCTTGGTATCAAATGCAGCGGTGATTATGCCGCGAGCTATATCGAAATCGGCAGTTTTCTGCCGGATGACGGGACTTTGAAGTACCTTCGATTGGGAATCGGAAACCGAGCGAAAATACGATCTCCAGAGCGACCATCTGGAAAATATGTGGGTGGGGAACTTTGATCATCAGAACCAGGATGGATCGCACAACGCGGGTTGGCAGATTGAAACCTATGAGCTCGTGGGCTATGTGAATAGCTACGATCCGCACATCCTTATCTTTAACGTCAATGTGCCGTCACCGTTTCCTTCGAATCCGCCCAAGACGACAGACTGGCTGAGTGGGCAGCAGCAGAGTGATAACACCAGCAACGTTCCTTTTGCGAATCCAGATACACCGAGCCTGGGCTTTCTGGTGCCTAGTGACATGCAGGGTCGCTCGCTCCGACTGGGTGCGCCAACCATCGTCCGTATCCCCACTCAGACGCAGCCCGACCTGATTCTGGGGATTCCGCCTATGCATGTCGACTACATCGCGCCTAACGACTTAACCCTCGCGGCAAATAATGGGTGCTCGAATACAAACACTCCGTGCGTGGTAAACCTGTCGGTGATCCCCAGCGAGCCGCCCTCGCAGGGACAGGGCTTCGCCACCAGCTTCAACTTCACCTCCAACGCCAACAGCTCAAGCAAGCGTTCCCTGACTACCAGTTGGGGCGTCTCCACAAAGATCGCGGTTGGAGAAAGTTCTACCTTCAATGACGGCCTGGAAAACGCCACACAAAGCATCAAGGACACAACCAAAGCCGGCCATGACGGGACAGTGAAAAAGACCTATGGCTCCTACGCGGGCACGACACAGACACTGAATGCTACCACCGGATTAGCTGACTACCTGTACTTCACCCAGAAAGCCATGAATGTGTACTACTACCCTGTGCTGGGGTGCGATGCCGCTGGCTCAAGCACCTGTTGGGTTGATGGCCACAAGGTTCCGATGTACGTCCAGTTTTCTGTACCCGATCAAGTCCGTTACTCCGACGTAGACGGGCTGAAGCAGGACTGGTACCAGCCCGTTCATGAGGCCGGCAACATATTGTCTTATCCATGGAGCTTCGCTCAACTTCAAAATCGATATGTCGAGCAGGTCAACTCGCTAACCGGCCAGGCGACGTGCATGGCAACAGGTACATCCAGTTCGTCGTACTCCACCCAATGGACTTCGGGCCACAACCAGGACAGTAGCAGCGGCTCGACCAATTCCTTTTCCAACGAGCTTTCAATGAGCTACTCCGAAGGTGCGGGTGTGACAGGAGTGGACGCTGCAAATTTCAACTTCAGCATGGACGTCGCGGCAAGCACCTCCCTCAACACTCTCAATGAATCCTTGACCTCGATGAGCAGCTCCAAGGCCATCTCGGTACACATACCGCAGTTCGGGTATGCGGCGAAGTGCTGCGATTACGCCTTTGGTGGGTACGTCTTCGGACTGAAAAACACCAAGAACCCCGCTTCCGAGAACGCGTGCACGGCAGGCCAAACACCTGATAAGGATGGTTGCACCGATGTAAACGATCCCGATACTGGAAAGCCGATCGATATCGCCGGTACTGGCCCGATGTTCGCAGGATTTCTCGCTGACCCGATTTCAACTGTGAATCCACCCAACACCGATTTGAATTGCTCTGGCAGCGATATCTGGTGGCAAAAGGTCTACACCGCGCCCGACGTTGCACTAAACCATCCTGGCCGCTGGAATTGGAATAGAGCTCAGCGACACGCGAGCTTTGTAACAGCCGACAGCACTCCAATCGTCGAGGACAACTACTTTTATCTTATGAAGGGATTTTTCATATCGAAGAAGGGGAATACTAACGGCCCCAATCTCGCCCAAGCCAGCCCTTCTGACTCATTGACTCTCTCGGCCCGGGTTTACAACTACAGCCTGGTTGCCACCACCGCGCCAGTTCATGTCCGCTTCTACGGTCAACTCTATTGCACGAGTTCCGGCTCTGGCGAGAACAGTTGCAAAAATGGGAACGCCACCTGCAGGGCTTCCGGTTTATGCGGTAACAGCTTCCAGATCGGAAGCGACCAGATTATTCCGTCGATTGCCGGATTCAAAGCCAGTGGAATTGAGCCTAACTGGGCTCTCGCCAACGTAGATTTCGAACCCACCAAATTCACCGCCGGCAACGCCTACATGGTCTTCTGGGTTGTGACCTGGATGCAGGACAACAGGGGCAGACTCGTCGCCGAAATGCCCGGTCACGGATTGACATCTGTTCCTGCCCCAAATCTAACCCAAATTACCCAGATACCTATACAGCCATACAGCAACAACGTTGGCATGTATGGTGTACACCAACACTTCTATGTCTGCCCGGCATCCGGCTGCGATCAGCAAACCATAGGTCCAGGTGCGACACCGTCCACTGGATCTCTGAAGAGCATTATGGTATTTGCCGATCCGAAGATGTTCCTGGAACAGCGGACCAAAGTCAGTGCGACTCTGCGGGCGTCCGGTGGATCCGTTGGTCCCGTCAATATCGCCTATTACGACGGAAATCCGGCTCGCGGCGGAACACTGTTGGACATACAGCAAATTCAACATATGGATCCCGGCGCAACGTATGCCCATCGCAGTTTCTTTACCCCGAAAACCTGCGGCGCTCACACGCTATATGCCTCGGCTTGGGCAGCAAACTCACCGGAAATTCAGGCCAGCTCTTCTACCAGAGTAAGTATCGACTCAGTAGATTTCGTGCAGGCTCTAATCAACTCCACGCAGACAGCCAACATCACCGACCGCCGCCTCGGCCGCATTCTCCTCGATCTGCTGAACACCGCCTTGCAAAACTTCCTGCGCGGCCAGACGCACCTCGGAAACACTGCACTGAGCGCATACATACAGCAATTGGCCTTGGCCAACGGACAAGAAATCAGCGCCGACAGCGTAGGCCAGCTTATCGGCCAAGCCAGCGTGGTTCTTGGCTGCGGCGATACAGGCTTCTCTCTTGTGACTTCACCCACCTCGGCGACCGTTTCAACCCGCAGTCCAGCTACATATGCGCTCGCGGTCACCCCCATCGGAGGGTTCACTGGCAAAGTTGGGCTCGCTTGCCTCGGCATGCCCATCGGCGTCGACTGTTCTTTCAGTTCGCGGTCGGTAGAGCTAGATGGGTCAAGCCAATCTCGCGTCAACCTCACCCTCACCGCTGGCGGAAGCGGCAATTGCGTCTCCGCAACGGGTGCGATTGGGGCGGACGATCTTGATGTGCGTCACTGCAGTGGTGATCTTGAGTGGTATAAGCAGCCGCGGAAAACTGTACCCGGCATTTATTCATTCATTCTGCATGCGACAAGCGGAGGATCAGCACGCAATACAATTCTCACTTTGGTGATCAAGTAACACTCCACACAGAAGAGCAGTAATAGGCGTAGGGCCAATCTATGTTCGGCTCAGCACGGTCTGCAGCAAGACAGCAGGCATGCTATGAGAACAGTATCTCCAGCGGCGTGCAAGGCAAAAGCAATGGCTCCGAAGAGGGCGATTCGCTAGTCTGCCATGCGAAGATTAATGCGCCAGTTTAGGTGCGTTCCCTGAAAGTCGGATTTTCGGAAACTTCTCTCGCGGTCAATGATGACCGCGGGACGATTGTATGTTGACCGTTTGTGTCAGAAGTATGATCCGAAGATTTAACCTAAATGTTCAAAGAATCACGCCACATCCATTCACAATCAAATATCCTGCTCACGATTGGGAAGTATCAAGGTCTCATTTACACCCTGGCAGCAGCCGTGAGGTCGTCTGATGTCGAGTCTCCTCCGTAATCTCCGCTATTCCGTGCGTTCCTTGTGGAAGAATCCCAGCCTCACCCTCACAGTTCTACTCACCCTGGCCCTCGGCATCGGCGCAAACACGGCCATCTTCACCGTGGACTATGCCACTCTGCTTGCTCCCATGCCTTACCCCGAGCCCGATCAACTCGTTGTCGTCTGGTCAAAGATTCAGACCTTCCACAACGGAATCTCCGCCGGCGACTTTACCGACTGGAAGCGTGAAAACTCAAGCTTCCAGGACATCAACGCGTTTACCGGCGGCTCCTTCAATATCGCCAGCAAAGACCAGCCCGAAAACATCGACGGCAGGCAGGTCACCGCCGGCTTCTACAAAATGTTTGGCCGTCCTTTCTTCCTTGGCCGCGACTTTCTCCCGGAAGAAGGCGTCGAGGGTAAAGATCACGTCGTCATCCTCACCCACAAGCTCTGGGCGCACCTTGGCAGCGACGCCAAGATCATCGGCCAATCCATGCGCATCAATGGCGAGCCCTACACCGTGGTCGGCGTCTTATCCCCTGGCCTCGACGATCGAGCGCAATCCCAGCTCGCCGTGCCACTCGTCTTCAAACCCGAGCAACTCAACCACGACTTCCATTGGCTCCTCTCCATCGCTCGCCTCAAACCCGGCGTCACCATCCAGCAGGCGCAGGCTGATATGGACTCAGTCGCCACCCACATCGCCCAGGCAAATCCCAAGAGCAATAAGGGCTGGGGCGTCTTCGTCGAGCCGCTCAAAAACGACTTCCTCCCCAGCGAACGCAAGCAGACGCTCTGGCTTCTCCTCGGCGCGGTAGCCTTCATCCTGCTCATCGCCTGCGTCAACGTCGCCAATCTTCTCCTCGCCCGCGGTCTGGCCCGTCAGAAGGAACTCGCCGTCCGCAGCGCGCTCGGAGCAAGCCGCAGAACAATCTTCGAACAACTCATCACCGAAAGTTTATTGCTCGCAATCACCGGGGGCGTTCTCGGCATCGGCGTCGGCTATGCCATGCTCCAGGGCCTCATGGCCATCATGCCTCGCGGGACGTTGCCGGATGAAGCGGATCTCCACCTCAACCTTCCTATCCTGCTCTTCGCCCTCGCAGCCACCACGTTCGCAGGTCTTCTCTTCGGCAGCGCGCCCGCCTGGTACGCCTCCCGAGTAGATCCTGGCGAATCGCTCAAGGAAGGTAATCGCACCGGCGTAGGAGCGGGCCGCCATCGCCTGCGGCAGGCCCTCGTCATCGGCGAGTTCGCCCTTGCCCTCGCCCTGCTGGCCGGCGCCGGTCTCGCCATACACAGCTTCCTCAATCTCCTTCGGGTGGACCTCGGCTTGCGCACCGACCACGTCCTCACCTTCTTCCTTCCCGTCCCCGACTCGCGCCCCAAAGACCCCGAAAAGATCATCGCCTACTACAAGCAGATTCTCTCCAGCGTCAGCGCCGTCCCAGGCGTGACCTCCGTCTCCGCCATGACCGGCCTTCCTCTCTTCGGCGCAGGCTTTGGCATGCCGTTCACCATCGTCGGAAAACCCGCCTTCAACGATCCCTCCATGCGCCCCAACACCGGATTCGGCATGGTCACGCCCGACTTCTTCAAGACCTTCGGTGTCCGCATGGTCAATGGCCGCACCTTCACCGACCAGGACACCGCCTCCAGCGTCAAAGTCGCCGTCGTCAACGAAGACTTCGTGAAGAAGTACTTCAAGGACGTCGACCCGCTCCAGCAGCGCGTCTCCGTCGAGCAGCTCATACCCGGCGTCACCAAGCTCGGCCCACCCGACGAGTGGCAGATCGTGGGCGTCTACCACAACGTCCATAATCGGGAATCCAAAGACCCTCGCCCCGAGATGCGGATCCCCTTCTGGCAAATCCCCTGGTCCGGCGCAGGCATCGGCGTTCGCACCGTCAACGATCCCGCCACCATGGTCAAAAGCATCGCCGCAGCCGTTCACTCCGTCGATCCCGAGATAGCCCTTGCCCAACCCCGCTCCATGGAGGAGGTTCGTGAACTGGTTCTCTCCAACGACCGCTTCACGCTCGTCCTCTTCGTCAGCTTCGCCGCGGTCGCGCTTCTACTCGCCGCACTCGGTGTCTACGGCGTCATGTCCTTCTCAGTGGCGCAGCGCTCGCACGAGATCGCCCTTCGCATGGCGCTCGGCGCAAACCGCGGCCGCGTCGTCGCTCTCGTCGTCCGGGAAGGCCTGGTTCTTGCCTCTATCGGCCTTACCGTCAGGCCTCGTCGGAGCCTACTTCGTTGGCCGCGGCATGCAGAGTACACTCTACGGGATCGGCAAGCTCGACGTTTCCGTCTTTGCGTCCGTCGCCCTGCTGCTACTCTTCGCCGCGATCACCGCGTGCCTCATTCCCGCCCGGCGCGCTGCCTCTGTCGAACCCATGCAAGTCCTAAGAGCGGAATAGAAAACAACCTCTCGCAAATACACCCGATCTGCATCGGCGATTATCGCTCATCGAGAAACCGATTGCTCATGAGAGCGCGTCTCTCGTTACGGATTCCCAGGCCAATTCCGATTCACTCTCTAACCTATATGCCGAAAAGCTTGAATTGCCGCTGGTGCTTTTCTCTGGGTTTCATCCAGTCCTGAGCTATCTGTTCGATGCTCTTTCCAGTAATACTGTCCGTCTGCTCTTCCAAAACATACGTATCGTCGGCAAACGCATCGAAGTCTTTGCACAGCGTCCAAATCGGCCGGAACGTATTTTTTGTACTGTTTTGTCCCGACCAGCGACCACGCACCTCTCAGCCTCTCTCCATGTAGAGTGAATCGCAAAATGCCTCTCCGCAGACTGCCTTCGATATCATCGGATCCCAGATGTGGTTCCCACGTTCCACGATCCCAAAGCGCGATCGTGCCCGTCTCATGCACACCCTCGAACAGTAAATTTGCCCTGCTGTGATCGTCCATCTCAATGGCTTGGCAAATGACTCCAGCGCAGTAACTAGGTCCTTTTGGAAGGGCCCAACTTAACAACACTCCGTTCCACTCCAGCCTGAGGTCATAATGAAGGCGCCTCGCATGATGCTTTTTCATGGCGTAGGCGCGCTCGCGAAGCATGCAACGATTCGCTTCTGCTTTCATCTCGCAAGTCCTTTGCCAGCCCGTTGTCCCGGCTGGCAGGGAATTCAGGATACCGGATGTGCTAACCCGCAATTTGCAACGATCACACTGAGGAACTTGACATATTGCTCGGACACACGGAGTCATGGAAATACGAAGCGGGCGAAGCAGTACGCTTGCTTAATAAATCGCCTGGGCTAAACTTCCTTCTGATGATCAATCAACAAGGAAATCAGCTGCTTACAAGAAGAGAGATCCTCCGTCTATCCGCTGCAGCTGGGGCGGCTATCGCAACACATCTTGGTCCTTCCAACCTACTTATGGCAGAAGCACAGCAGGCATCCTCACAAAACAATCGCTACAGGGAGCTTTTGAAGACTTGGTGCGATGGCCTACTAGCTCACCAAGTCACCACAATGCAAGATCCTGCCCTGCACGGTGCTCTCCTCTGCCCTGCATGCACGTTGATTCATGGCCGCTGCGGCGATGCTCTATACCCGCTACTGCACTTGGCTCATACAACGGGAGATGCCAAGTACCTGCGAGCCGCACTCGCGGTTAATGACTGGACAGAGCGCCAGGTAAGCCGCGCGGACGGTAGTTGGGTTAATGATGTCACGCTCAGCTCATGGAAAGGCATCACAGTCTTCCATACCATCGCTCTCGCCGAGGCATTGCATCATCATGGATCGGTGCTCGAAGCAGGTACGCGACAGCAGTGGACGGACAGGCTTGCCCGTGCCGTGAAGTTTCTCGACGGCTTTATCTCCATCGAAACCGGAAACATCAACTATCCCATAACTTCCTCGTATGCATTTGCCCTCTGCGGACAAGTCCTCAGCGAGCCGCGTTATGTCGAACGTGGACGCGCGCTGGCGCACGCAAGTCTCGACTACTTCACGCCAAACGGGCTGCTCTTTGGCGAAGGTCATCCCCTTAATCAACCAAGCCCCAAAGGTTGCCGCCCCGTCGATCTCGGTTATAACGTCGAAGAGTCACTGCCCGCGCTTGCGCTCTACTCGCTGCTTACGAATGACAAACCTGTTCTCGACCAGACCGTAAAAGCTCTCCAGGCACACATGGAGTTCATGTTGCCGGATGGCGCATGGGACAACAGTTGGGGCACCCGAAACTATAAGTGGACCTGGTGGGGCAGCCGAACCAGTGATGGCTGCCATCCTGCGTACGCGCTGCTCGCTGATCACGATCCTCGATTCGCAGAGGTCGCCCAACGTAATCTTGAGTTGATGTCCTCTTGCACGCATAAGGGTTTGCTTTACGGCGGACCAGACTATTTCGCGCATGGCGATCAGCCTTGCATCCATCACACCTTCACCCATGCAAAGGCGCTGGCCACCGTCCTCGATCGAAGCAACAAAAATAGATCAACCAAGGTAGCCTCGCTGCCCCGCGACGAACCATACGGCGTGAAAACCTTTCCCGAGATCGCCACCAGTCTTGTTGCCATGGGCGACTGGAGGGGGACAGTCACCGATTACGACTGGGAGTATGTCGAACACGTCCAGGCAGGAGGCGGTTCCGGCGCAGGCCATGCTTCCGGAGGTGCTCTCTCAATGCTCTATCATCGGCGGTTCGGCCCGATCCTCGCAGCTAGTATGACCGAGTACGCCATGATTGAGATCTCAAACCAACAGGTGTTTACCGACGCTCCGCACATGACGACTACGCCGCGGATCGAATGCAAGACCGACAAGGCATATACCAGCCTGAGCGACTACGAAGCAGTCGTTACCAGAAAAGCCTCACCCGTCGAAATTCTCTTCGAAGCAAGGGGCCGCCTTCTCTCCTCCGCACATAAGCCACTGCCTGAAGGCGAGATTCAATATCACCTCACCTACAGATTCACTCCGAATATCGTGGAGATCATCGCGACGGTAACTGCCGACAATCAGCCAAAGAACCCCATCGAACTTATCGTCCCTGTTGTCTCAAGAAGCCAGGAGCAATTTAATCAGATCGGCGGATCAATACTCATCGCAAAACCAACCGGAACACTGAGCGTAAAGACTGACGCAAAGGCTGGCTTTTCCGGCATCAGGAAGGAAAGAACCTTCAATCTGATACCGGGCTTCGAGTGCATCCCCCTCCAGGTCGCGATTAAAACCGGCGAAGAAACTCGCATCCGTTTTGAAGTGAGCTGAACATTCAAAGCAGCGGTTGAATCGTAGTTCGCGTCAGGAACGAACAGGTTTCTGCATCTTTTCCATGCGGCTGTACAACTCCTGCAACACCTCCACGCCACCTTCAGCCTCGGCACGGTCGGGTTGTTCGTTGCTGTCGTTCCACCCTGACTCTTCGCCATTAGTATTCGGCTGCACCACAATACCGTCGCGTCGGCCCAGCACGTAGACTCCCTTGTAGTTCAGCCCGTAGTTCACTCCCTCTTGCGGAATTAGCCACGCAATCTGCCCTCGCACCGGGACAATGCTTTCATCCGACCACAACTGCCGCGCACCGTATCCCGTGCAGTTGATGATCACCGGTTGAGGTACCGATGCAACCTCCTGCGGCGAATGAAACTCTCGCGTCTCGATAACACCACCAGCAATCAGGAAATCATTCATCAGTTGGCGCGAGTAATCGGCAACATTGAACGTCAGTGAAGTGCTCCGCCATACATACTTCGTCGGAAACGGATGCATTCCCGCAGGAATCTCCTGCTGGCGCGGCGTCAAATCCGCAATCCGCCCGTTGTAATGGGCCCAATCGTGCGAACCCTGTTGCTGAACTCGCGGCGCGTTGTCTTCATGGGTCTCGTCCGAAAGCGCATAGCGATCCGTCCATTCGATCGGTGTTCCCGGCATCCCCAGGTAACTCTGATACATCGCGAACGACGTCCGCGCCATCGCCTCCCATTTCGCTGCAAACTCCGGCCCCGCCGCCGAGGTCAGTGCAATCCGCGAATCCGGAGTCCACGATCCCGTCGCCCGCGCCGATCGCACATACGGCGGCCGCTCCTTCGCATAGATCGTCACCTTCAAACCTGCACGCTGGGCCGTAATCGCCGCAGTCAAACCCAGTGCTCCACATCCGACCACGGCCACTTCCCTGCTTCCGTTCGCAGCTTGCAGCGCACTCCGCACGGCTACATCCGCCGAGCCCCACGAAAGCGACCACCCGCTACCGCCATGTCCATAGTTATGAACGACCGTCTTCTCTCCCACCCGTTCTACATCCATGCGCGGTCCAGCCGGACGGAACGGCCGCAGACACACTGTAATGCGAAAGATGCGATCGACATGCGCGCGAATCGGAGGCAGCGGGCCAACCGCATCGTAAAACGGAAGCGGTGGCACGCTCGCGCTGGCTGCGTTTACGGGCTTCCGTATGCACCCCGTCAGCCCAAGCGCGCCCGAACCGACAAGCGCAGCCGACCCCTGAAGAAAGTAACGACGATCCATCATGCATCTCCCTGAAAGAGCTGTAGATCAAACTGAAATGTTGGTGGTGAGAGCGCCTTGGCTCAGTTTCAGTTATAGAGCAAAACCCGTCAGGGAGAGGCAAAACTTTCCCACACTTTAGCTTGGGGATTCTCTTAACATCTCATCAAACGCAGCAAACGGCCCCGGAAGGCCGTCGGCTTTCTTCCTTAATAAACGATTCACTAAAACTCTTCGTGAAACGCCACCTCTCCCGCAACCGCAACCTGGTAGGCAGAGACGCGCCGCTCGAAGAAGTTGGTCAACTCCTGCACATCCTGGAGCTCCATAAACGCGAACGGATTCTTCGACCCGAAGATCTGCGGCATCCCTAATCGCACCACGCGCGAATCCGCGACATACTCCAAATACTGCCGCATCTCACGAACCGAAAGTCCCGCAACACCGCCCGACAGCAAGTCCTCCGCAAACTGCAGCTCGCAGTCCACCGCATCCTTCATCATCTCCACAATCTGCTGCTCCAACTCCGCATCAAACAGCGCCGGCTCCTCCGACCGCACTAAGTTAACCACCTCAAACGCAAACTCTAGGTGGCAGCTCTCATCACGAAACACCCAGTTCGTTCCGGCAGCCAAACCATTCAGTAATCCACGCGATCGCAGAAAATACACATATGCAAACGCCGCAAAGAAGAACAAACCCTCAATACATCCCGCAAAACAGACGAGGTTCAACAAAAATTGCTTCCGCTCCGCTTGCGTCCGCAACTCATCCAGCTGCTGAATCGAATCCATCCACCTCATGCAGAACTGCGCCTTCTTCGTGATCGAAGGAATGTTCTCAACCGCAGCAAACGCCGCCGCCCGCGCCTCCGGATCAGGAACATAGTTGTCCAGCAGCGTTAGGTAGAACTGCACATGCACAGCCTCTTCAAATAGCTGCCGCGAAAGATATAGCCGCGCCTCAGGCGAGTTGATGTGCTTATAAAGATTCAGCACTAGATTGTTGGAGACAATCGAATCCCCCGTCGCAAAAAACGCAACCAGCCGCTGAATCAAATGAATCTCCGCGGGCGTCAAGCGGGAACGCAGATCAACCAGATCAGTCGAAAAATCGACCTCCTCCACAGTCCATGTATTGCGAATCCCGTCCTTGAACATCTCGAAGAACGTGGGATAGCGCATCGGCCGCAGCGTGAGCGAAAGACCTGGATCAAGAATTGCATTAGGCGTAGCAGTTGACATTTTTCTTCTCCGTTACTGGCAGGCTTCGCAGCTCTCAGGGTTATCCAGCGAGCAGGTCACGCTCGCCGAAGCATTCATCGCAGGCACCACCGCTCGACGAGCAGCCGCCGCAACCGTAGTCTTCGCAATCTTCGTCGCTGGACGCGAGCGCAGGTAATAAGTCGTCTTGATGCCCTTCTTCCACGCGTACATATACATCGAGCTAAGCCTCCCAATATTCGGCGACTCGGCAAACAGATTCAACGACTGACTCTGATCGATATACGCCCCACGATCCGCCGCCATATCGATCAGCGATCGCATCGGCACCTCCCACACCGTCCGATACATCAGCTTCACATCATCGGGAATCTCCGCGATCCCCTGGATCGATCCCTCCGCCAGCTTGATCCGCGTACGCATCGCCTCCGACCAAAGCCCCATCTGCTTCAATTCCTGCACAAGGTAGCGATTAATCTGCATAAACTCGCCCGAAAGCGTCTCCCGCTTGAAGAGATTCGACACCTGCGGCTCAATGCACTCATAGCACCCAACAATCGAAGCAATCGTCGCCGTCGGAGCAATCGCGATCATCAGCGAGTTCCGCAACCCCACGCTCTTGATGCGTTCCCGCAAAGCCTCCCAACGTGCCGCGGACTCTGGCGTCACGCCCCAAAGATCAAACTGCAGCTCGCCTTTCGCCGCGCGCGAATCCCCGAAAGCCGCATGCGCTCCATGCTGCTCCGCCAACTCGCACGACACTGTCAGCGCATGGAAGTAAATCTCCTCCTGAATCTTCGCCGACAGCGCACGTGCCTCTGCTGAATCAAAAGCCAGCCGCAGTTGAAAGAACACGTCCTGCAACCCCATCACGCCCAGCCCCACCGGTCGCCATCTGCTGTTCGCGACTGCCGCCTGAGGCACCGGGTAGTAATTGATGTCGATCACCCGATCCAGCATTGGCACAGCATGACGTACCGTTGCCGCCAGCTTCTCAAAATCGAAGGCCCCACCAGTTACATGCCGCGCAAGGTTGATCGACCCCAGGTTGCATACTGCTGTCTCCGCCGAAGAAGTCACCTCCGTGATCTCCGTGCAAAGATTCGAAAGATGCACAACGTTCTCCGGCAGCCCCGTCTGGTTGCACTTCACATTGCATGCATCCTTGAAGACCATCCATCCATTGCCCGTCTCCGCCAGCGTCCGCATCATGCGCGCAAACAGATCACGCGCCTTCACCTGCCGCACATACTTCTGCTCTGCTTCAGCCTGCCTCATAGGCGCGATCAAACTCCTCACCATACAAGTCCGGCAACCGCGGCACCACCTTTGGATCGAACAGCGACCACATCCCATCCGCATCCACACGCCGCATGAACAAATCCGGAATCCAGTTCGCCAGATTAAGGTTGTACGTCCTCCGAGCCTGGTCTCCCGTGTTGTCCCTCATCTCCAGAAACGACTCCACATCGGCATGCCACGGCTCCAGGTAAACGCAGCAAGCGCCCTTCCGCTTTCCTCCCTGATTCACCGCCGCTACTGAAGCATCCAGCGTCCGCAGCCACGGCACAATCCCGTTCGACAACCCATTTGTCGCCCGAATCAGCGATCCTTCCGACCGCACCCGATGAAACGCCAGCCCAATTCCACCCGAAAACTTCGACAGCATCGCAATCTGCTTATACGCGTCGTAGATCGACTCCAGCGAATCTTTCGGTGAATCCAGCAGGTAGCACGACGACATCTGCGAGTGCTTCGTTCCGCTGTTGAATAACGTCGGAGAACTCGGCAGATAGTCATGCGAAGCCAGCAGCTTGTAAAACTCCACCGCCTCTTGGACCCGAACCGAAAGCCCTGCCGAGACCCGCATGAAAAAATGCTGAGGCGTCTCGATTACCTGCCTCGTTATCGGGTGTCGCAGCAGATAGCGGTCGTACACCGTCCGCAGCCCAAAATACTCAAACCTCTCCGAGAAGCGATCATCAATCGCGCTGTTCAGCTTCCGCGCATTTGCCGCAACAAACTCCGCAGCATCCTTCGAAACAACTCCCTCGCGGTGCCCAACTTCTATCGACTGCGAGAAGGAATAGATATTCTGCCCCGCAACCTCCTTCTCAATCGTCGCTAATAACAGCCGCGCAGCCAGACGAGAATACTCCGGCTCCTCCGCAATCAGCGCCGCCGCCGTCTGTATCGAGATCGCATCCAGCTCGCGTGTCGACGCGCCATCAAACAGCCCGCCGATCGTCTTGCTCGCCACGCGAATCGCGTCGACGTTCGGAAGCCCGTGGCAGCATCGCTGCACCGCGCGCACGATCTTGTTAACATCCACAGGCTCGAGCGCACCATTGCGCTTGCGAACCTGCATCTGCGGAACCGCTTCGGCCGGAGGAAAATTCGGATCAATCTCAGTGAGTGTCGCCTGCACCGTCGCCATAGGAGCATCCTTATGCCCCGAGCGGATGAAGCGGAAGACGCCTGCAAAAGACAGGCTGCAACCACCGCACCTTCCCCTCGGAGGTGTGTGAAGTTCGTGCTCTTTAAGCACGCACTCATGGCAGGTCTTCGGACTCTGCAGGCTGCCTACTTGCTCCGGCTTCCCAGCCTATCGGCCAGTGCCACAGATGGAGCGTTCGTTCCTGCTTACCGCTGCGGGGCAGCTCCGGATTCTCACCGGATTCCCTTTTCAGCCTCAGTCTCGCGACAGAGGCACCATGAAGTTCACTCACTATAGCAAGGGCTACATAGCGGTCAACGCCTATATCTAGTAGTTCATTTGCAGATTCCCACAGCTTCCGCCGCTGCCTCTCCGCTAGGGGAAACCCCAATAAACACCTCAAAGAAAACGTGATATCGTTCCCGAACAGATAAAAGCACTGCGTATCGAAGGGAGCTTCCCTAGCGCTTATGAAGAAACGCAAGACTGCAAAACCTTCTGCTCCTGCCAAACCTACAAAGCCACGCGCCGCCAAGGTGATCCCCGGCACAATTGAAAAGGTGCCAACCATCATCGGCAGGTTCCGCGGAGAACTCTCTGTTGCCGAACGTCACGCCGAAGGCCGAGATATCCGAGCCAAGGTCCCGCGCGAAGCGCATGGCGGCTGGACGCGCCCAGCTGATCATCCTGGCGGCGTCGAGATCATCCTCGAAGGAAACAAAGGCCGCCAGCAGGATCTCGTCCCCTTGCGCATGGCTCGCATGTGCGCCTCTCCATTCGCCTTTTATCGCGGTGCGGCGGCTGTCATGGCCGCCGACCTCAACAAATCGCCAACGAGCGGCCTCTACACAGTTATTGATGGCGACGCGCATCTCAATAACTTTGGCCTTTATGGAACGCCGCAACGCGACGTTGTCTTCGACCTGAACGACTTCGACGAGGCCCTCATCGCTCCTTGGGAATGGGACCTCAAGCGCCTCACGGCCAGTGTCAACATCGCCGCTCGCGAAAACGGCTTCAACCGTCGCGAACGCGATGCTGCCGTCCGTCGCTGTGTCGCGGGATACGTCTCCAACATGGATCGTCTCGAAAGCATGGGAATCCTGGACATCTGGTATCTCCATGCCTATCCCGGCCGGGAAAACCCTGCATTGAAAATCGATGCCAAGTCACAAGCCGTCTTCCGTAAGGCTGTCGCCAAGGCTTCCACTCAGACCAACATCGCTCTGCTGAATAAGGTTGCAGAAAAGCTGCCCAAGGGGGGGTGGCGCTTCCGTGAAGATCCTCCCGTTCTAACCAGTGTCGACGCAAAAACACGCAACGACGTCATTCAGGCGCTACATGATTATGCCCCCACGCTCTATCGCGAACGCCAGTACATGTTCACGAAGTACCGTGTCATCGACGTGGCGCATCGAGTCGTAGGCGTAGGCAGTGTAGGGACACGCGCCTATCTCGTGCTCCTCTTCGGGAACAGTGAAAACGACCCTCTCTTCCTCCAGGTGAAGCAGGGTATGCCTCCGGCTCATGCCCCCTATGCTCCTCCGGCGCTTGAGGAGTTCTCTCATGATGGGAAGCGCATCGTCACCGGCCAACGCGCCCTGCAGGCCTCTACTGACGTCATGCTCGGTTGGACCAGCATCGGTTCCACACCCTACTACGTTCGGCAGATGAAGAACATGAAGGGATCCATTCCCATTGAGTGGCTCTCCGGCCCATCCTTCAACTTCTACGCATGGGCCTGCGGAGCACTCCTCGCTCGTGCTCACGCCCGCAGCGCCGACGCAGCGGCCATCGCCGGCTACTGCGGCAAATCCGCGGTCTTGGGAGACGCGTTCGCTCTCTGGGCCGAGGCCTACGGTGACCAGACCGTCCTTGATCATGCAGCACTCGTCAACAACTTCAAGAACGATCCCAAGGTTCAGGCACTCATGGGCCAATAAAGAGGACCGCAAAATGATAGAAACCCTACCCACACCGAAAGGCCGCGAGTTTCTGCTCATGGAAGGCGGACCGCTCTTCCGCATCCAACGTCGCCTCGGCCTCATCCGTACCGATGCCCCGCTCGTCGCGCGTCGCGCCCTGCTTTCGTTCCTCCTCACATGGGGCGCCCTCTTCGTACTCGCCGCAATCCAGCACAACGCCTTCGGGCACGACGTCGCCGTTCCCTTTCTCCGCGACTTCAGCGTCTACTCGCGCTTCCTCATCGCAGTTCCCATGCTCATCTTCGCGGAAAACATCCTCGGCCCACGCTTCTCCCAGGCGGCCTCCTACTTCGTTACCTCAGGTCTCGTCATACCAAAGGACTACGATGCCTTTGACAACGCCATAGAACGTGGGCTTCGCCTGCGAGACTCTGTCATTGCGGAAGTCATTCTCGCGGTGCTCTCCTACAGCATCACCATCAGCGGTCAACAGTTGGCCGGTCACCACTCCAGTTGGATGCGCACCTCATCAGACACGCTCACGCTCGCAGGATGGTGGACAATCTTCTTCTGCGGGCCCTTGCTGAACTTCCTAATGCTTCGCTGGCTCTGGAGACTCCTTCTCTGGGCGCAGTTTCTCTTCCGTATGAGTAAACTCGACCTCCAGATCTTTCCCCCACACCCCGACCAAGCCGGGGGACTCGGCTTCGTCGGACGTACTCAGCAGTTCTTCGGCGTCGTCCTCTTCGCCTACTCCGCTGGAATCGCTGGCGTCATCGCCAATCAGGTCATGTACGAGAAGGTGCCCCTCCAGTCATTCGCCCCCTCCATCGCCTGCTATGTTGTCTTCGTCGAGATTCTCGTCCTCCTCCCCATCATCGTCTTCTACAGCGACCTTCGCGAGATGAAGATCAAGGGCCTTTATCAATATGGCGCTCTCGCCACGGCATACGACTCAAAGTTCCATCACAAGTGGATCTTCGGCGAGAATCCCAGCGCAGAGCCCCTCCTCGGAACTGCCGATATCCAGTCCCTCGCCGATCTTGGAAACAGCTTCGAGTTCGTCAATAAGATGGATAACTTCCCCATGAATCCGCGAACCCCGATCCAGTTGGCGCTGGCCTGCCTCCTCCCAATGTCCCCGCTCCTGCTCATCATCATGCCGCTCAAAGACGTACTGAAGCTGCTCATGAAGGCGATCATGTGACCCTCAGACCCCACCGGGTCCGAAGGGCAACCAACCACTTTTCCACAGCAAGATCCTGTCAAGCCCCCACTTCGTCCAACTCAAACAATCCAATAGAGATCCGCGTTGCCGATTAATTTCAGTCAAACTTCTACAATAGATACAGAGATGAAATAGCCCGGCTCATAGAGCCGGGCTTCCACTTTTAATCCGCAAACAAGGAGGTCCAGACTTAACTTCCCTGGTTCGAAGATCTTGCACAATTTTGCGGGAGGGGGATGAGCATATGAATCAGCTAAACCGCGCTCGAAATCTCGATCTCCCGCTTCTCATGCAGCGACTGGTTCGCCACAATCACCCCCAGCGCCGAACCTAAGCCAACACGAGCATCCGCCACAGGCTTCTTCCCCGTCCGAATGCAATCGATGAACGCCCGGCAAGCAGTAGCCGTCGGATCCTCCGCAACAGGAATGTCCAGCTTCTTGCCCGGTCCCCGATACGGCATCTCTCCGCCTGCACTATACGACGCTCCGGTTGTGACGCCCTTCTGCGTCACCGTGCCCTTCGCTGCCGGCACCTCAACCGCACGCTTCGGCTCGTAGTAGAACAGAGCATCCTCCAGGGTAAGGTTCAGGCTGCCCTTGGTTCCGTACACCCAAAGCTGGTCGCCCATCTTCGCATTGTTCGTCATCGAGCTGAACACAAACCTCCGGCCCTTCGAGTAGCTCAGGATCGCCTGCACGTTATCGTCGTTCTCGCGGCCGTCGTGATACTCCGCCACGCTGCCCGTCGCCATCGCCGAGCGCGGAGCCTCACCGAAGATCCAGTTCGCCACATCAATGTGGTGCGATCCCAGTTCCGCCAGCAGCCCCAGCGAATACTCGTTGTACAGCCGCCAGTTGATCAGCCGCTCCAGCGACGGCTTCGGCACCGGTCGTCTCCAATCACTGTTCCGGTGCCAGTAGCCGAACACATGCGTGACATCACCAATCTCGCCCTTCTGCACCCTCTCCACGCCGGCCCGAATCCACGGCGCATATCGATACTGGTGCCCCACCTGGTAAAGCTGCTTCCCGCCCTCGGCTACCTTCACAATCTCCTTCGTCTCATCCACCGTGAAGGCCATCGTCTTCTCGCCATACACATGCCGCCCGCTCTTCAGCGCCGCAATCACATGGTCCGAGTGATAGCTCAGCGGACTCGCCACGACAATCGCATCCAGGTCCTTGCGGTCAATCAGCGCACGATAGTCGTTGTGCGTCTCCACCTGGTATCCACATACTTTGTTCAACTCCGTAAACCTCGGCTCATACACATCGGCCGCCGCGACGAACTTTACCCCAGGCACCCGCAGAAAGCACCGCACCAGTTCCTTGCCTCTGCTGCCCGGCCCAATGATGCCCACACGCACCACGTCCTGTTTGCCCGCCATAGCCTCAGCCAGCGAGACTACCGGCTTTGCCGCCAACGCAGCTGCCGACAATCCCTGTACAAAAAACCGCCGATTCATCATCCTGCCCAACTCCCTCAAGACCAGCCTGTACTATCGCCGCCAAGCTACTTTCATTGCCGGACGCCTGCTTTTCATTTTATCGGTTCAGGCCAGCCAATGCTCTTCGTCTTCGGATGCGTCTTGTCTCCTGAAACCACGATCGCCGACGCTCCTGGAAACGTCTCCACGAGTCTCGCCGCGGCATCCGGCTTCAAAACAAACGTCGCCGTTGAAAGCGCATCGCTGTCCGTCGTCGAAGGCGCAATCACTGTCACTTGCAGCTTATCCTCCACAGGCCGCTCCGTATGGGGATTCAGAATGTGGCAGTACCTGTGTCCATTCTTAATAAAGAACTTCTCCGTGCAGGCCGAAGTCGAGAGCGACATATCCTTCAGCAATACCCAGCTCATCGTCTCATCCGCCCTCACCGCATTCGGCACATTTACTCTCCACCCCGCCTCTCCGGGAGGCGCTCCCATCCCATAGATACTGCTTGAGCCACCTGACACCAGCGCCGCCTTCACCCCCTGCTCGCGCAGCAGACCCACCACCCTATCCACCGCATACCCCTTCCCAATCCCACCTGGGTCTAACTCCATACTCACTCCGTTGTCGAAGTAAACCGTTCTCTTCTCCGCATCGAGCTTGATGTGCTGCCATCCCGTCTTCGGCCGCAACGCCGTCAATTCCTCGCTAGAAGGCACACGTCCCTGGTTGAAGAAAAAACCCCACGCCCGCATCAACGGCCCCACCGTCATGTCGAACGCTCCATCCGATCTCCGGCTCAATTCCACCGCCTTCGCCAGAAACGAGAACGTCTCGGGATCAGTCGTAACCGGCCCCTTCCCAGCTTCTCTGCTCACCCGGGACAACTCGCTGGTAGGTCGGTAGTTGCTCAGTAGATCTTCCAGCCGGTCGATCTCATCGAACGACGCCTGCATCCATTGCTCGGCCGTCTCATCGTCAGGTGCATAGAGATCGATCGCAAACTCTGATCCCATCGCCCGATGCACTTCATGAAATCGCCTCAGGGACTTCCCCGACTCCTGCGCATCCAACGCACAGCCCCACGCCAGGAGCAAACCTGCAACCAACACCGCAGTTCGATGAAAGCGCACTCATCCTCCACACCGCATCTGCACGGCGTCACGAAAATGATATCGACTTTACGCGGCCATTAGCTCACCTTTACAGGTTGCCCGAATCCACCAGCGCTTTCTTCATCCCCACCCAGCTCTGCTTCGTCGAATCTTCTGGATTCGCTCCTCCGTGCCAGTGTGTTTCAAGGCTCACCGCATCGCGATACCCAGCCTTCGCCATCTCACGGAACTGTCCCGTCCAGTCGATAATCCCAGTCCCCGTCGGCGACCACACAACCTTGCCATCTGCACCCTTAACTGCATTCTTCACATGGCAGTGATGAATCCGATTCTTCGGCAACATGTTCCACGCAACCGGAAACGCATCGAACTCGCCACGCATGACCGCATTGCCTGGGTCCCAGTTCAATGCCAGGTATTGCGACTTCACCGCGCCCAGCGTCCGGGCCGCCTCGCGTCCCGTCGCCGTATTGCATGCCGGTTCATTCTCCAGCACCAGCATCACTCCTTGTTTGCCCGACTTCTCCGCAGCTTCGTTCAGCTTCGCATCAATCGCCGCGCGATAAGGCGTCACATCTTCAATCCGCCAGAAATCGAAACACCGAACCTTGTTCGTCTTGAATCGCTTCGCCAGCGCAATGCTCTTCTCCAGCACCTCGTCCTCGTGCTTCAGAGCATCACCCGCAGGCACATTCTTCGGTCCGAACTCTGACTTCGGCGCTCCCGGCCAATATGCTTTGAACAGCGGGCTTCCAATATCCGTCACCTGCAGGTTGTACTTCGCCAGCGTCTTCTCCACTTCGGCCAGTTGAGTGTCATCCAGCACCATCAGGCTCTTCCCCCACATCGCCCGCAGCTCCACCCAGTGCATCCCAAAATCCTTCGATGCTACTGAACACGCATGATCGAAGTCCTGAGTTATTTCGTCGGTGATCACCGCAACCTTGAACTGGAGATGTCCCCGCAAAGCCAAACGCCTTGCCCCCTGCAGCCGCCGCACTCACTGCTGCCATCGCACCCACAAACCCACGCCGCGAGATCACGCTCATCACCACTCCTTTTTCGTTCCCTGCAAAAGAATAAAGGACCGGCCTCATCGTGCAGAAGAGGCCGGTCCGTCTGTCTATCGAAACAACCGTCCAGTCCTCAGCGTTAGAACGTAATCCTCGCTGAAGCCTGCAGGCTGCGTCCGCCGCCAACCCCGTTCACGCTGCCCTGACCGCTGCCCAGAGTGCCTGTGATCGTTCCAAACGTCGCAGTGTTGAACAGGTTGCCGCTGCCCGAGTTCGGAACCGCAAACTGTGGCGTGTTGCTCAGCTGGAATGCATCGAACCTCGTCTCAATTGCAGCTTCATGCCAGATCGGGAAGCTCTTGAAGATCGAAGCATTGTTCTGCACAAAGCCCGGTCCACGGAACTGGTTCCTTCCCGTATTGCCCAGCTGAACGTTGCCCGGCATTGCAACCCGTCGTCGGGCAACCGCCCGGCTGCGAGAACGCCGTCTTGTCCAGCCACGGCGAATTCGGACCAATTCCGCCCAGCACCCTATAAACGCCGGTCAGGTTGGCCAACTGTGCCGTTCCTGGCGTATTCAACGTTCCGCCATTCGCATAGACCGAGAACGGGAGACCCGAAACCGCCGAGACCGTTCCCGCCAGCTTCCAGCCGCCCAGAACGAACGCACCCACACCTGAACTCAGATACTTGTGTCCGCGTCCCGCCGGAAGCTCATACGTAAAGCTCTGCTCAAAATTCAGCTTGCGGTCGAAATCATTCGGTGCATAGTTGCGACGCAGATTCGCGGTGGTCAGGAAGATAACGTTGCCATCATCACCCGTCACATATCCGAGACCCTTACCCCAGGTAAACGCCGAGTTGAATCCCAGTCCTCTGGCAAATCGCTTGGTCAGCTGCACCTGCAAAGACTGGATAGTTCGAAGAAAATCCCTGGAAGATCTTCGACGTCGTAGCCGTGCGATGAACCGTCGACGGGCATCCCACGCAGTTATACTCCGGCTTCGAAGCATTGCCGTTGCCATAGGTGTTCGCCAAGGGGTTGCCATTGGCACCATCTGCAATTCCGGTGGGGTTGTTGATGTCGATGTTGGAAGGTATGCCCGTGCCATGATTTGCGACATACGCAATCTGCATCGACATGTCATACGGAAGCGCCTGTTGGACCGCAAGGTTCCACGATGCAACATAAGGATTCTTGTAATCCAGCGGAACATAAAACATGTTTTGCGCCACAAGGGTCGGCGTCGTTACAGGAATGATGCCGTTCGATGGAATCGGCACTGCAACCGGCGCCGGGAAGCCGGCCTGGAACGTCGCTACCGTAACGCCATCCGCCAGCACGGCCGGATGTAAACGCACTGGCACCCGTCGGGTTATACGCATTGTTCGAACGCACCGGATAGTTGTAGGCATAATTGTTGTCGGCATACGGCATGTAGCTCACACCAAAGCCACCGCGAATCACAGTGTTATCGGTTGCGCGATATGCGAAGCCTGTGCGCGGTGCCCAGTAGCGGTACCGCGTCTGCATACCCAGATTCGACGGATTGTTGCCAATACCCGCGATCACAAGATTGTTGTTGACCGGATCATAGTTCGTAAATCCGCTCGGGATCTTCGGCGTCGCCGGGGGATAAAACTCCCAACGTACCCCGAGATCCAGAGTCAGCTTCGGTGTCACCTGCCACTTGTCGCTGGCGAAGGCGAAGAACCACCACTGACGATACGCCGGGAAGAACGTATTGACGTCGCGGCCCACCTGATTCGGGCAGATCGAGCAGGAAGCTTGCCGTATTGTTCGCCAGATTCGTTCCCGCGCTTCGCGACGTCGTTCGTCTGCGCATCCGAGAAGTTGAAGACGCCGCGTGGGCTGAACGTCTGGTCCTGCAACAGGTCGTCACGTACACGCCGAAGGTCGCCACCAAACTTGATCGTGTGGTTGCGAATGATCTTCGTCCAGTTGTTTACGAAGTCGATGTTCGACTCGCCGCGAATCCACGGTACAGAAGCCGAGTAACCGATCATCGTTCCCGAAAACGCGCCACCAAGTGAGATGCCTACCTGACCGCTTGAGAACTCGTTGATGTTTACGCCTGGAATTCCCAGCGCTGTGGCATCGTTCGATCCATAGTTGCTCGGCTGCGCGTTATTCCGCAGGTGAGCCACACCGAACCGCGCCTCCGTAAACAGCGTCGGCGAAAAGACGTGGTCATAGTTCACGCCCGTGCTGTACGAAGTCTGTTTACCGGTGCCTTGGAAGCCGCCACCAAACGGTCCACCCAGGAACGGGCCAAACGCCGGAGCCTGGAAGGTATTCACTCGCTGCCAGCTGTACCGGCCGCTGAGATGGTTCCGTTCATTCATCGTCCAATCGATCTTGGTATCCCAGCTATTCGTACCCTTCGTAAACGGCAGCGTCGTCGAGTAGTTGTTGCTCGGATTTCCCAGCGGAGCCGATGAATTCAGCGTGCCGTACTGCGCTGCCGCCGCATTCACTCTCTTCAGAATGTCCAGCGAGATTGGGTTTATGCGGTTTGCCGGAATCTGATTATTCGCAAATGGCGTACGTGGACTGCCGGCAATGCTCCAGTACCTGTTGCCGGGTCGAAGATCTGGCCCGCCCGAAAACCATTAGCATTCGGCGTACCCGACAGCATCGCGCTCAGGTCGACAAACCCTTGTGCATTCGCCGTGTAATACCGAGCATCCGGAATCGCAAACGTTCCCGATAACCGTCTCGTGATCCGAACTTCCCTGGTAGTCGCCAAAGAAGAACAGCTTGTCCTTGAAGATCGGACCGCCGATCGATCCGCCATAGTTGTTGTACGAAAGATGGCCCAGCTTCGGTCCGAAAGTACGACCGCGCATTCACCGCATTGTTCTGGATGTACTCGAACGCCGATCCATGAAACTTGTTCGTTCCCGACTTCAGAACTACATTCGTCACCGCGCCAATTGCGCGCCCTAATTCGGCATCGAAGTTATTCGTCGTGATGTCGACCGACTGAATCGCATCCGCCGGCGGAATGATGATCTGCAGCAGTCCCGTGCGCTCATCGTCGTCAATGCCTTCGATCTGATACAGATTGCCCATGCGCGGAATTCCGTTCACACGCGTCTGCAGCGAGCCCTGCGCGTTGAAGAACTGCGAGTGCTCGAACGTCGCCGGCGTTGAACCCGGAATCAGATTCAACAGCGACTGGAAGTTCCGGTTCGTCGTCATCGGTAGATTCTGAAGCTGCGCGCGTCTCCAGCTTCGTCGAGATGTCCGCACGATCCGTCTGCAGCAGCGGAGGGGCCGTCGTCACCATCACCTCTTCCGATACGCTGCCCGGCGCCACATCGAAGTCCACGCGCGTCGAAGAGTTGATCAGCACATCGATGTTCTGGTGCGTCTCCTTCTTGAAGCCCTGAGCCACCACCGCCACCGTGTATCGTACCCGGCGGCAGATTCGGAATCGTGAAGTTGCCACCCTCGTTCGTCACCGACTCATAGACCGTCGACGTCGCCACATTCGTCGCCGTCACCTTCGCATTCGCCACCGTCGCGCCCGTCGAGTCAGACACCGTACCCAGCAGCGTGCCGCTCACCGCCTGTCCAAACGACGACAGCGGTAACGCCAACAGACACACAGCAACCCAAAAGAGAAACAGTTTGCGTTTCATCACTTGAAACCTCCAGAAAAAAGCAGCACAAAGATTCGCGTCGGAAAACTTATTGTTTGAAGAGCGAACGAGAAGTTATCAGTATCAATTCAAACGTGTCAATAGGAATAAAACCGTGTCATCATCCCGCTTGCCGACCTCACTTTCCAACTGGACGACCACCTGTACAAGCAGCTACGATGCCCTGCATGAATCCAACCATCTCGCGCCGCGCTCTGCTCGGTGGCGGAACCGCGCTCGCCGCCTCCGCCCTGCTCTCCAACTCCGCCTTCTCTTTCGCCGCTCCGGCTCCTCCTCCTCTTCTCCCATCCGCCTCGGCATCGCCAGCTACACCTTCCGTAAGTTCGACCAGGCCCACCTCATCGAGTTCATGAAGCAGCTCAACTGCACTCTGCTCAACCTTAAGGACGTCCATCTGCCCATGACGCCCGCCGACCAGGTCGCGTCTCGCGCCGCCGAGTACCGCGCCGCCGGACTCACCCTCACGGCCGACGGAACCATCTACTTCGACAAAGACGACGACGACGACATCCGCGCCAAGTTCGACTACGTCAAGGCCGCCGGAATCCCTATGATCGTTGGCGCTCCCACCCGACAGGTCCTACCGCGCGTCGAAAAGTTCGTGAAGGAGTACGACATCAAGCTCGCCATCCACAATCACGGCCCGGAAGACAAGCAGTGGCCCTCGCCCCTCGATGTCCTCGCCGCCGTCAGATAACATGGATCCCCGCATCGGCTGCTGCATCGACGTCGGCCACACCATGCGCGCCGGAGTCGACCCCGTCGCCGCCATCAAAAAGGTCGGACCGCGTCTCTTCGACATGCACATCAAGGATCTCGCCGACGGCAAGCGTTAAAGAGAGCCAGGTCGCAGTCGGCGACGGAGTCATGCCCGTTCCCGCAATCTTCCGCGCCCTCGTCGACATCGGGTACAAAGGCAACGTCGACCTCGAGTATGAGATCAACGAGAACGATCCCATGCCCGGAGTCATCAAGAGCTTCGCCTACATGCGCGGAGTCATCGCGGGCATGGGCCTTAAGCTAATCGAAATACCCTCGTAAATCGCAACGGCGGCGACGCTACATTCATCCGTGTCGCCGCTGTTTTGTTGCTTAATCGCGTACTTTGTTCACCTCAACCTCGCCGTCCGCAGCCGCAGTGCATTCGCAATCACCGATACCGAACTGAAGCTCATCGCCGCCGCCGCGATCATTGGATTCAGCAACCATCCAAACAACGGATACAGCACACCCGCCGCCAGAGGCACTCCAGCCGCGTTATACACAAACGCAAAAAACAAATTCTGCCGGATGTTCTTCATCGTCCGCTCGCTCAACCTGCGTGCCCTCACCAGCCCGCGCAGATCGCCGCTCACCAGCGTGATTCCTCCTGCTGCCATCGCCACATCCGTCCCGGTCCCCATCGCAATTCCCACATCAGCCGTCGCCAGCGCGGGAGCATCGTTCACTCCATCTCCTGCCATCGCTACAACACGGCCCTCCTTCTGCAGCCGCTTCACCACCTCTGCCTTTCCCTCTGGCGTCACCTCCGCCTCAAACGTCGATTCCCATCTTCTCGGCTACCGCAGCAGCAGTCGCGCGACTATCCCCCGTTACCATCACTACGCTAAGCCCGCTCTTCTTCAACTCATCCACAACGTTGCGCGCAGACTCTTTTACCGGATCGGCCACGGCAATCACTCCCGCGCCTCGCCCGCCCATCGCCACCAGCATCACCGTCTGCCCCTCGCGACGAAGCTCACTTGCACGCTCTTCCATCGTGCTTACATTCGCCACCCCCTCATCGCGCATCAGCGCTCCATTCCCCACTACCACACGCTGTCCACCCACAAGACCCGTCACGCCCTTCCCTGTCACCGAAGCAAACTCCGCAACATCGACCAGCGCAATTCCCTTTTCCTCCGCGCCCGCAACAATCGCTCCCGCCAGAGGATGTTCGCTCGCCCGTTCCAGGCTCGCCACCGCACGCAGCATCTCCACACCATTCACGCCCCCCGCTGCAATCACCTCCGTCAATCGCGGTTTGCCCAGTGTCAGAGTCCCTGTCTTGTCCACCACGAGTGTGTCCACCTTCGCCAGCGTCTCCAGCGCCTCCGCGCTCCGCACCAGCACTCCCTCATGCGCCCCGCGCCCTGTCGCCACCATTACAGACATCGGCGTCGCCAACCCCAGCGCACACGGGCAAGCAATCAGCAGCACCGACACCGCAATCAACAGCGCATGCGCCAGCCTTGGCTCCGGTCCCCACACCGCCCACACCGCCGCTGCCGCAGCAGCCGCCAGCAATACCGCCGGCACAAAATATGATGACACCTTGTCCGCCAGCCCCTGTATCGGAGCCCTCGATCGCTGCGCCTCGCTCACCATCTTCACAATCTGCGCCAGCAGCGTGTCCTTTCCTACACGCTCCGCACGCATCACAAACCCTCCCGTGCCGTTCATTGTTCCGCCCACCACACTCTCGCCAGCAGTCTTCTCCACCGGGACCGGCTCGCCCGTCACCATCGACTCATCCACCGTGCTACGACCATCCACGACGACGCCATCCACCGGAACTTTCTCGCCCGGCCGCACGCGGAGCATATCTCCGACCACGAATCTCGTTCAACGCAACGTCGCTCTCCGTCCCATCCTTTGCAATCTTCCGCGCCGCCTTCGGAGCCAACCCCATCAGTGCGCGTATCGCCTCACCCGTTCTGTCTCTCGCCTTCAGCTCCAGCACCTGCCCCAGCAGCACCAGCACCGTAATCACCGCCGCCGCTTCGAAGTACAACCCCAGCGCTCCGCCACGTTCGCGAAACGCGTCAGGAAACATCCCCGGTGCCGCCACCGCAGCAACGCTATACAGATAAGCCGCCCCTGTGCCCATCGCAATCAGAGTGAACATGTTCAAGCTGCGATGGACTACCGACGCCCACCCGCGCTCAAAGAACGGCCACCCGCACCACAACACCACCGGAGTCGCAAGCGCCATCTGCAACCATCCCATCCATCCGCTCCCAATCCACGCAGCGAATGGATGCCCCGGCCACATCTCCATCACCATCACAACCAGCAGCGGAAGGGTCAGCGCCACTCCCACTCTGAACCGCCGCAGCATGCTCTTCAGTTCAGGATTCTCCTGCTCCGCCGTCACCTCCCGACGCTCCAGCGCCATCCCGCATATCGGACAACTCCCCGGTCCCTCCCTCACGATCTGCGGATGCATCGGGCACGTGTACTCCACCCGCCCTAACGCCGGCGATATCGCCTCCAGAGCCATGCCGCACTTTGGGCAAGCCCCCATCTTCTCCGACACAACCTCCGGATGCATCGGACACGTGTACCCGTCCGCACTCCGTGTCGTCTCTGAAGATGAAGCTGTCGCCACACCACCCCCGCAGCATCCTCCCCCAACCTTTGGCTCGACCTTACCCGGCACAGCTAATTTGGAATCTGCACTTCCTGCCAGCAAGCCGTTATACCTTCCCGGATCTGCCTCAAACCTCTTCCTGCACCCCTCCGAACAGAAGTACCAACCGCGCCCCCCATACTGGCTCACCCACTTCGCACCATCCACCTTCACCTGCATTCCGCAAACCGGATCCTTCGCCATCTCACTCATGCGTAGCTCTCTCTGTCCTTCACCAACGCTGACGAACGACCCGACTCCTTATTACACCTCATCTCGATAACCGTCCCGTCACCTCCTGGGTTGTCATGCCTTCTCCATTGCCGATGCTCTTCGAACGTATAGCCCGACAGCCCGTCCCTTCCCGAGAGGACGCGAGCAATCTGGGTTGGCGAAGCGCTTGACCCCTTGAGCAATTGAAGACTCAAACGATGGAGATTCGTGTCAAGACCCCGCATATCTAGATTCGCTCGCAACCAAAACAAACTAAAAGACTAACCCCGTCAATCAAGGTTGCCGATTAATTACGCCCAATTGGCTAAACTTAAAAGATGCAGGAAAGCACTACTCGCTTAGGAGCCGAGCTTCTCCTCAACCCGCCGGAGGCCTCGGATTGATACAACCCCATCTCCTTTGTTTCGAATATCTTGCACAAAGATGTACGGGGGGCCATATGACCGATGCCGACGACCTCATCGGCTTGGAGGGCCAATAATGGAATCTCGGCGAGAGGACCGTTCTAAGCGCCTCGAGGCCAGGAGCGAGTCACTTGCAATCCAAGCATAAAGTGGAAAGAAACCCACAATCACCTAGTCACCGGTAAAGCTGACCCTTAGCTTAGCCCAAAGTCAAATGTCTCCAAATTGTCGCTTAATTGTCATTTGATCGCATAAAGTCCTTCTCGCTGAGCATCTTGCCACAATTCGTCACATCTGGAGGTATATAACCTATCTCAGCTAAAACCATCCGTTGGTCTAAAGCGTGAATGGTTTTGGAGGACAAACGCTGTGAGCATGATTCTCGTTATTGAAGATGATCCACGGATACAGAAGGCGCTCTACCGGCAGTTCACCACCGAAGGCTATGACGTAACCCTAGCCTCCGACGGTGCCGAAGGCCTCAACAGTTGCAAAACCCTTAAACCTGCAGGTGTCGTTCTGGATCTCATGCTTCCCGGCCTATCCGGCCTGGAAGTCTGCAAAGGCATCAAGAGCTGGTCCGCCACCACCCCCGTCGTCGTCCTCAGCGCAATCTCCGAGGTCGCCGACAAGGTCCTCCTCCTTGAGATGGGAGCCGATGACTACGTCACAAAGCCCTTTAGCCCGCGCGAACTCATGGCCCGGGTCCAGGCCGCCATCCGCCGCACCCAGCGTCCCACCCAGACCCAACAGGTCTCCTTTGGAAACATCACGGCCGACTTCTCCGGGATGGTGGTAACCAAGGACGGAGTTCCCGTCACTCTCACCGCCCACGAGATTAAGCTGCTCCAGTACTTCGTCGAAAACGCCGACCGCGTCATCACCCGCGAAGAACTCCTCTCCGACGTCTGGCACTACACCTCGTACCCGACCACGCGAACCGTCGACAACCACATCATGAAGCTGCGCCAGAAGCTTGAAGCCGATCCCGCCAGGCCCGTCTACTTTCGCACCATGCACGGCATCGGTTACAAGTTCATTCGCGGAAGCTAATGACTGAAGAAAGGCACCGAGCCATGGCCCTGATGGACCGGCTGCGAGTTCGAACGACGCTGCTCATCCCGTTACTCGTGCTCTCCTTCGGCTGCACGCTGCTCAGTCTGCTCGTCATCAGGACCCTCGTCCAGCGGCAGGCCAAGGCCTCGCTCGCCTCCGATCTTGGTCACTCCGTCATGACCTACCAGAATCTGGAGCGCCAGCGCCGCCAGATGCTCCTCAACGAATCAGCCCTTGTCGCCGATCTACCCAGCCTCAAGGCGCTCATGACCACACACGATGCCCGCACCATCGAGGACGGCGGCTCCGAGTTCTGGGACGTCAGCGGCAGTGACCTCTTCGCTCTGCTCGATCAGAATGGTGAGCTCATCGTTTATTACAGCCGCGGCGTCACGCTCAATCGCGCAAGTGTAGAGCGTGCGCTCAAGACCGCGCTCCAACGCACAGATGATGTCACCATCCACTCCGTCGACGGTCGGCTTTATGAGCTTGCCGTCGCGCCGTTAGTCTTCGGAGAGAAGGCCTCTGGAACACGTCTCGGTTTCGTCGCAACCGCTTACTCGATCGACGAACTGGTAGCACGCGAGGTAAGCCAGGCATCGGCAGCCGAGGTCGCCTTCACCACCGGCCAGCATGTGGTAGCCAGCACCCTGAAGCCTGATCTGGAGCACCAATTCCTGTCGCAGCTCAACTCTGTCCTGCATTCATCTCCCGAAGGCAGCAGAATTCATCTGGGCGACGAAGATTACCTCGCCGCCTCCATCTGTCTTCAACCCTCATCCACCACTGCCGACGCGCTCGCCGCTCCGCAGCTCATCGTCCTCAAATCCTTCGCGCAAGCGACTGAGTTCATCCGCCAGATCAACCGCTGGGTCCTTGCACTGGGCCTGCTTGCCCTGCTCGCCGGAACCATAATGTTCGTCTCCGTGTCTCGGGCCATCACGCAGCCCCTCGAAGACCTCGTCGGCGGAACCCGCGCCCTTGCGCAGGGAGATTTTGATTACAAGCTCAGCCAAAGTGGAGCTGCCGAGATTCGCGAGCTCAGCCGCGCCTTCGACCGCATGCGCGTACAGCTCCAGAGCACACAAAAAGATCTCATCGACTCCGAGCGCCTCGCGACAATCGGAAGGATGGCAAGCTCTATCTCTCACGACCTTCGCCACTACCTCTCCGCTATGTATGCAAACGCGGAGTTTATGAGTGCCGGCTCTCTCTCCCAGCCCGAGCGTGAGGAACTTCTGCAGGAGGTGCAGGATGCCGTTCAAGGCATGACCGACCTGCTCGATTCCCTGCTCCTTTTCACGCAAACAGGCCGCGCCCTTCACCCGGAATATCAATCGATCGCGGTCATCCTGCAACGCGCCGTCAACATGGTCCGCTCGCATCCCGCAGCGCGCGATGTCCGCATCACTGTCGCGGAACTCTCCTCGCTCACCATCTGGGTCGACGAACAGAAGCTTGGGCGCGCCGTGTACAACATCCTCCTCAACGCCTGCCAGGCAGCGCGTCGAGGCGCCGGTCCCGCTACCGTTTCACTCAACCTCTTCGAAGACAAGGATTCGATCCACATCCGTATCGCCGACAACGGTCCGGGTGTACCAGAAGCAATACAACAGACCATCTTTCTCCCATTTGTCAGCGAAGGACGCGAGAGCGGCATCGGGCTCGGCCTTACCCTGGCGCGACAGATCGCGCAGGAGCACGGAGGCAACATCACCCTCTCGCAGACGACGCAGGAACGCACTGTCTTCACCATCACGATTCCAAAAGCAGCCGCTCCCGCTTACAGCAGCCTGCCCGGCAAAGAAGTCGCTCGGGCTCAGGCTCCACTCCAAGGAAGAGGTTGACATGAGAGACCTTACCTACACGCTTCTCCTCTGCACCATTGTGTCGGGGCCGGCCACGGTCAATGCACACGCACAGGCCTCTCCATTAGTCGCCCCTACCCCATCCTCCGGCTCAAGTACCGAGGTCGAACAAAAGCTCGAAGCTATCTCCGATGCACTGACGACCACGCGTCAGCAGCTCGATCAGTCGCAGCAGGAGATCATCCAGCTACAAGCACAACTCGCTGCAGTCAGGCGCCAACTCGCGTCCAGTACCGCCCCTCTGACGCGCGCGACTACGGCAGAGACTGACCCTCCGCAGAGCGGAAGTTCCAGCTCCCAGTCGACCGAGGAACGTCTCCAGACACTGGAAGCTCAGGTCAAAGTTCATGACCAGATGAAGGTCGAGAGCGCGTCCAAATATCCTGTGCGCGTCACCGGACTAATCCTCTTCAACAGCTTCATGAATCTTGGCTCCGTCGACAATATCGATCTGCCATCGATCGCCATCCGACAGCCCGCCGGCACAAGCAACGGAAGCGCCGGAGCTAGCCTGCGGCAGACGATTCTGGGCATCGAGGCAACCGGACCCCGAATCGCGGGCGCGCGAACCTCGGCTGACGTGAGCTTCGACTTCTTCGGAGGAATCGCCTATAGCAACTATGGCACCGCGGCTGGCATCGTTCGCATGCGGACAGGAGGAGTCAATCTGGACTGGTCTAAAGATTCGGTCCAATTTGGCATGGTCGCTCCGCTCATTTCACCGCTCTCACCAACGTCGTACGCAACGGTAGCCGAACCTGGAATGTCTTGGGCTGGCAATCTATGGAGTTGGTCACCGCAGCTTAGAATTGCGCATCGCTTCCAGATCTCCGATGAAAAGCGTCTGCAGCTTGAGTTTGGGCTCTGGGATCCGTCATCTTCGGGATACAACACGAGCGAGGTCTTCCGTTCTCCAAGCGCGGGTGAACAGACGAAGCAGCCCGGATATGAAGGTCGATTCTCCTTCGGTACGGGCGGAGAACATGGACTACAGGCAGGAGTCGGAGGATATTACAGCCGGCAGACCTATTCCAGCGCAAACAACGACGCATGGGCGGTCACCGGGGACTGGCGTGTGCCATTAGCCCATCGCTTCGAGTGGAGCGGCGAGGCTTATCGAGGGCGCTCCCTTGGTGGTCTGGGAGGCGGAGTCTATAAAGACGTGATCTTTGGAACCAGTCCGATATCAGGCGCCACTGTTTGGCGCGGATTGAACGACATCGGCGGCTGGACGCAGTTCAAATCCCACTTCAGCCAGTCGATTGAAGCAAACGCGACCATCGGACAAGACAACGGCTTCGCGAGCGACTTCCATGCCGTTGTCTTACCATCAAATGCGACCAATACAGCGTTGCGAGCACGCAATAGGATGCTGGTCGGCAACCTAATCTATCGGCCGAAGACCTATCTCATCTTCTCCCCTGAGTACCGTAGGATTTGGACGTGGCCGATCTCCGGCAAGGGCAGCACGGCAGATGTGTTTACTCTATCGGTTGGATATCAGTTCTAAGGAGAAACAGTGCGTAGCTCGCTTAGCTGGATGGTCCTCGCATACTGTACCCCTCTTCTTGCGCCAGCCCTGCTGGCTCAGGGGGTTGATGTCTCCGCGAAGATCGTCATGCATAGCGACAAGCGCCCCTCTAACACCTCACATAAAGATGCCAATGCCTCGAATGTCGTCGTCTGGTTGTCGCCGCAACAACCGGTTGACCCGAAACCAGCACCGTCACCTCATTCGCCCTACCGGTTGTTGCAGAAGGACAAACAATTCCAACCCCACCTCCTCGTGGTTCCGACGGGAACCAGCGTTGAGTTTCCAAACGCCGACCCTTTCTTCCACAACGTTTTCTCGCTGTTCAACGGTAAGCGCTTTGATCTAGGCCTGTATGAGTCCGGAACGACACGTTCCGTGAAGTTCGACCGTGAGGGCGTGTCCTACATCTTCTGCAATATTCATCCGGAGATGGGAGCGATCGTGCTGGCTCTGAGCACGCCTTACTATTCTGTTTCCAACTCTGACGGCTCCGTCACAATTCATGGAGTGCCGCCGGGAAGCTATCGCTTGCATGTGTGGAGCGAGAACGCTCAAGTGGTAACTCCAAACGAGACGCAGCAAGTCATCCTGATACCAGCTGAAGCACCCGGTTCGTCATTCCGCATCGGAGAGATTGCGATGCAGCCTGCAATGAGTCCAATGGGAAACCATACGAACAAATTTGGCGACGAATATCGGCCGGAGGCACGGCCGCCTTATTAGACTTGCAGACAATATGTCCAGACATCAATGACAGCTACTTCGCCTACTTTTTAACAATTGCTTTGTCATGTAGAGCCTTGATGAAAACGCCGCCCACCACTGAACGGGCCTGAAAGTGCATCTGCTTTCCAGTTATTGTGTCGTACCAGTCAGTGGTGGGAACGCGGGAAGACGTTTCATCGGACCAGATAATTATGCGATGGAGAAGATCATTGAACTGTTCGGGCTTTGGTGCGAGAGTGGCGGTCCAGATTTCCCAATCAAGCTTTGTGAAGGCTTTGCGGTTGTCGAGGGGAAGACCGTAGCGTTGCATCTGTTTGCCATAGAAGGCCCATTCTGTCTCCATCACCTTTTTTGGAAAGAGATGAAGATCAAGCAGGTCATCCCAGACAAGATTGTATTTCTGGCTCCAAGTGCCAGGTTGATCAAAAGCAAGCTTATAGTGATCGCCATCGAGCGCCATTTTTTCCCACTGCGCGGGAAGTTTACGAACAATTCCTTCGTAGCGATCTGCGAGTTTTGTGTCTCCTACGCCCCGCGCGATCTGGACGAAAGCACCTAATGCCTCGATCGCTTTGATAGATAGGTTGGTATTGTGAGCGAGATGACCCGCGAAGTCATCCGTGCTGAGTTGGTTTTCAGGATCCATTCCCTTTTTTTCGAGATAGTCTGCCCATTGCGTGAGCTGTGGCATGAAGCGCTTTGCAAAATCCCAATTGCCTTCACTTCGCCCGAGCGCAGCGATCATGATGATGAGATTGCCGCTCTCCTCCACAGGCATCTGATTCTCTTCGTTCACTTCACCGCCTCCATACACCTGACCGTTGGCAAGCGGATACGTCCCCAGATCATGCGGAGCAAATGGAAAACGCCAGCGCGGTAGCGCCGCGTATCGCATCAGAGGCTCCAACTGAGCTTCAAGTAGTTTGGGATTGAAGAGAAGAAAGAATGGAGAGGACGGGTAAGTTACGTCAACTGTATCGATGCATCCGTTGCTGTCATTTTCTTTGGAGAAGAACATCGGAGTGCCATCAATGTCTGCCACAAGCTTGTGCGCTGCTATCGTTTGGCGAAATAAGAGAGAAGTGAGGTATTTATAGTCGGCCCCTCCCGCCTTCTCCATCTGCGCCATCGTCAGCTCGTCGAAGCGCACTCCACGCTGTTCAAGTTGAGGATATTCTTTGTCCGCAGTGGAGAGGAGCGCTCCTTCAGTCATTCCGTTGCGTTGCCAGTAGCCATGAAGCTTCCGCCCGAGATATTCAATGGAGTACCCGTCTGTGTAAGCCAATTCAAGATGCCGTTCGACAGGTGATGATCCGACAGAACCCAACGGCAGTCTTGCCGCAAGATGTGCGGAGCGCCCGCGCCGCGCAGCGGGGAGCGGCATCGTGGAATCATCTGACTCAGGCAGGTTGCCACTGTTCACAAACTTGGGGATCGACTCAAAAGACATGGAAGTTGTCGGCGAAGCGGAATCCGGAACGGCAAGGTGGAAGTAGCCCCAGTCGATGCGAACACGGTCACCTGATTGATGAAGAGTGGGCTGGTCTCGATTGCCTACACTCATCACAGTCAGTCCAGTGGCGCGAGTACGTGACCATATAACCTCTTGGCCAGGTTGATCGACTGCGATGAGAGGATCTACATCGACCATCAGCTCAGTCTGATGTTGTTTCCCGTCTGTGGCTCTTGCACTCCAGCTCAGGTACGTCACCGGGCGTGACATCACATCCAGATCGTCTGGAAAGAGCGGCGTGAAAAAGGTAACTTTCAGTTCGACCCCCGCAGCGTTGAAGGTATAGCGTGAGTGTAAGGGTGTGATCTCTACCGAGGACTGTTCCATCGCGTCGACAGCCGGCATCCCGAAATAACCGCGTGGGATAACTCCCATCCAGCGGTAGGGCTTTCCGTCGATGCGAATCAAACCTGTAATCGGCTGAGCGACCTCTGTCCAGTGCTTCACTGGTGTGTCAGTCAGCTTGTCAGACATTGACCAAAGACTGAAAAAAGGATCATTGGTGACAAGCGGAACCGCGGGAGCACGATGTTGCTGTGCCACCAACGGGAGACACATTGCAACCGACGCAGCCATAACTGCAACTTTGATTCGCATCGTTTCTATCCTTTAAGTAGTGGTGCTTACCATGAAGTGTGACGTTCAGGCAGAGGGTCGGTGGTTTCAATCATGCGCCCCACAAGGGTATGCATCATCATCTCCTGCGCATCACGGTGGTGGGGATCACCCCAAAGATTGTTGAATTCACTCGGATCCTTTTCAAGGTCGTAAAGTTCGCCGCTTCTTGGCTTGTCACAATAGTTCAACTTCCACTTTGTAGTACGAACACTAGTCAGCATGGGTGGGATTTCATAGGTTGCGTTCGCGTCGAAGTATTCCATGTAGACGGAGTCACGATGCTCCGTGGCCTGTCCCGTTAGCAAAGGCATGAGAGATCTTCCCTGCATACCTGACGAGACTGGAATTCCCGCCGCCTCAAGCAGAGTTGGAGCTATGTCAGTCAATTCAACGAGGGCATCGATCTTAAGGCCCTTTTTGAATCGCCCAGGCCAGCGGATTATCAGCGGGACGCGAGTAAGGCAATCATAGAAATAAGGTCCCTTGAGATAAATTCCATGGTCACCCAGCATCTCTCCGTGATCACTCATAAAAATGACAATTGTGTTATCAGCTTGCCCGCTCTCTTCAAGCGCCTGCATCATGCGGCCCATATCCGTGTCGACCTGCTCAATCATTGCGTAGTAGGCTGCGATCACCTCCTGATGGACTTCAGGAGAGGTATTGGCAAAGGAGATCGCTGCAGCCACCATATGCTCCACGATGATCAACGGCCTGGAAGAGAGGTTTATTGTCCAACTCACCCTCGTGATATGCCGGGGTTGGCATCTTCTTAGGGTCGTAGTGACCCAGATATTCCTGGGTTGGAAAGAATGGATGGTGCGGCTGAAATATATTGACGGACATCAGCCAAGGGTTGAAGTCACGTTGCTGTCGCATGAACTGAATTGCGCTGTCTGCACACCATGCCGTCTGGGTGTATTTCGGATCGATAGGCATACCCCAAACGGGAGCCGCTGGGAATTTCGGAAGCTTGACACCTTGACGCTCGAGCCAAACATACCATTCGTTCTTCAGCGGCCATTGATCTGATATATCGTGGCTCCATTTGAAAACTTCGTAGCCGTCGTCAATACGATCTTCGACACGGCCACCGAGACATGGCGAAAGATGAAGCTTCCCAACCAGCCCACAGGTGTATTCGTACTCAGCAAGCATTCGCGTTATCAAGCGCTCCGTCGGTCGAATCCTCTGACCGTTAGAACGAAGACCAGTGACATGCGGATAACGGCCGGTGAGAAAGCTGGCTCGGGAGGGCGAGCAGATCGGTGTCTGACAGAACGCATTCGTGAAGGTCACTGACTCCGACATGAACTTTTGCAGATTCGGAGTCTTGATTACGGAGTTACTTAATCCGGCGAGCGTATCGAATCGCTGCTGGTCGGTGCATATCCACAGAATGTTCGGCATACGTTCATGGTTGGTTTTGACCGGCGGAGATGGATAGCTCTGATGCGGACCTTGGCGAGCTGGACGATCAGCCGCACGACTGTTCACCTGCTGCGCTACAGCACTACCTGCAGATATTGCTCCGGCGGAAAGTAGAGCGCCCTTAATAACTTCGCGACGATTTATGGTCATCAATCAGATCCCTTTGTGTCGTTAGAACAACAGTTTCAAGGCCACCTGCATCTGCCGCTGCGGCGGAGAAGGCAAAACGCTCGTGATCGTACCAAATGCCGCATCTTGCCGTGCCATGTCGGGCATGGCGAAGTGCGGCGTATTCGTGACATTGAACATCTCAAGCCTCAGCTCTGTGTGAAGCCCTTCAAATGACGTGTCCTTTTGGACGGATGCATCGAGGTTTGCGATTCCGGGGCCACGCACATCAGTAAACGTTCTGCCCACGGTGCCGAAGGTGTACGGAGGCGGCGTAACAAAGGCAGCCGTATTGAAGTACGCTTGCACGATTTGTTGATTGGTCCGATTTGTGCTGATTCTCGGATTTACTCCCGGAACGAGATTGGGGCGATTCCCTGCCCCTGTACCTGCCGCGCTAAGTGTCAACGGGAATCCACTCTGCAGTGCCAAAATACCCGTCAGGCGCCAGCCGCCAATAAACGTATTTGTTACCGTGTTGGCATCTTGCAGGAAACGTTTGCCACGACCAAATGGAAGTTGAAAAGCTCCATTGACCACAAGATTGTGGGTTTGATCGAGTTCGGAAACAGCACGTTCAGCTCTAAGGTCGTAGAAGTTTTGAACATTTGTATTGTCAGTAGGACCAATAGGCGCATTCTGCGCATTGACGTTCGAGATGAGTTTGCTCCACGTATAGGACGCCAACAGGCTAACTCCGCCCGACATGCGCTTTACCAGTTTTGTCTGCAACGAGTGGTAGGTCGACGAACCGTAAGGATTATTGACCTCCTGTACGCTCAAGAATTGCGGAAAAGGCAAAAGAAGCTGCCGACGCGCCACAGTTGCATTGGAGAGCGCCCCGATCGAAACGTAGGGGCGGAAGGGGTTGGCTACCTGAGTAGTAAGCCCAGTACCAAGAGAAAGATACTGAGGATCGAGTGTGTTCAGGTCGAAGGTGCTGGTCAAATGAACTCCGCGCGATGCCGCATAACCAATATCGAAGAGAACAGAGTGTGGGAACTGGCGCTGTACGTCGAAGTTCCACTGCATGGTGTATGGCGTCGCCGGACTGTGGTTCCAAACAGTGATTGCCTGACCCAACTGGGTGCCTGCCGCCAATGACGAGCCACTAGGTTGTACCAGACCTTGCGGAAAGGGATTGCGTAATAAATTGTTTGGCGTAAAACCGCCATCGACCGAGGTATTCCACGATGTAGACGAGGCAAATCCGAGGCTGGGCGAAAAGCCTACAGCGTTATTTGCCACTTCAAGCGGAGCATAAGAAAGTCCAAACCCGCCGCGGACGGAAGTCAAGGAATCGGGGCTATATGCGAAACCCGCTCGAGGAGCAATGTTGTTGTGCTGTCTGCTATAAACAGTTCTCGGAATATTACCTGTAGAGGCAAATGCGAGACCACCTGTGAGGCTGGGGAAACTCGGGTTTGCAGCTGGGCTCGCAACCCTCGGATCAAAATAGTTCAGTTCGTTGTTGCGATCGGTGTACGGGGACTCGCCATCGTAACGGATACCAAGATTGAGCGTAAGGTTGCTCAGGAGATGGAAGTCATCCTGTAGATATACGCCACCGTAAAAGTTTTGAAGAGCAACACCTGAACCGATCGGTATACTTCCCGTGTTTCCGAATCCAAGCATGAAGCTTGCGAAAGCGTTGCCTCCCGTCGCATTTGTAGCTATAGGCCCTTGGGTCTGTGCATTCGCGAAGCCATAAACTCCGGCGCTGTTAGCTACATTGAAGAAGTTGATGCGATGGAGGCGGCCATCAACTCCAATCGTAAGACTGTGGCGCGAGAGGATCTTCTTTAGATTAATCAAAGCTGCGTGCGAATCATTGCCGTTGATGAGATAACTCTGATTTGCCAACCCGGTGTAGCCAGCGATGTTAACCGCAGGAAACATTGGAATGGAGATCGCGCTCACAAGAGAGGGCGGGAATCCAAGCAGGCTGTTGTCGAAACCATAACTGCGCGTTTGACGCGATTGAAACCACCGCGCAAAACCGTAGTTGGCATTTAGAAGCATCGTTGGTGAAAACTGGTAGATATTGTTGAGCGAGAAAGACTGATTGATAAATGTCGTCGTACCGACAGCACCCGCACCAGAGGTGGCGACATTATGAAAATAGTCTGGCTGGGTTAGTGGAGTAGTGCTGTAAGCGTAACGACCTCCAATGTGATACTTCTGTGTGACGTTCTGGTCGATGCGCAGACTGTAGACGTCCTGCGAGAGCTTAACTGGCTCGTTGCTTAAGAAGTTATTGGTAGTCGCTCCCACCGGTCCGGTGTTCGGTAGCGGGTAGTACGCTGCCATGTTCACGGCAACAGGATCAAGCAGGCTGGCAGGAATGACATTGCCCGGGAATGCAGTCCGCGCCTTCGTATTCGCGTTGGTGGTGTAAGGGTTATAGATGGTGGCTGAGATCCCGCTAAAATCACCTTTTCGCTGTGCCGCAGTGGGTACCGTACCAATGAACGTGGCTCCTTTGGTCCGGCGAGTCCCTTGGTACGAGAAGAAAAAGAACGTGCGATCTTTGCCGCTGTATAGATGGGGAATCGACAATGGGCCACCAAATGTTCCGCCAAATTGATTCATGCGGAATGGTGCGCGGGGGTTGCCAGCACGTTTGTTGAACCAGTCGTTGGCGTCAAAGAACGAATTGCGCAGGAACTCGTAAGCCGCTCCATGGTATTGGTTCGTTCCCCCCTTGGTTGTGACGTTGATAGCACCGCCAGCATAACGACCGTATTCGGCCGAGAGGTTATTGGACTCCACTTTGAACTCTTGCGTATCGTCCACCGTAGGAAGCGTTGTGATCTGGTTAAAGAAGCCGGCTGAGCTTGGCACGCCATCAATAAGAATTTCGTTAGACTGCGCGCGACCGCCATTAATTGTGAAATTTGTGTCCCACGTGGTGTTGACTGCCACATCGCCGAATTGCCCGTATGCCGATTGAGAGAAGGTCACTCCGGGTGTCAGCGCGATAAGCCGGAAGGTGCTACGTCCGTTGAGAGGGAGATTCTCGACCGTTTGTCCGGTAATCACCTGTCCCATTGAAGAGGTCTGGGTGTCGAGTTCTGGCGGGTCGGAGCTTACAGTCACCGTTTCAGCAACGTTTCCGACGCTGAGGGATAGATCGATCCTGGCCGATTGCGCCACTTGGAGGACCACTCCCTTTTGTATCGTCTCTTTGAAGCCCGTTTTTGACACCGAAAGCGTGTAATTGTCATCCGGTGGTAATTGGGGAAAGATGTACTCCCCTCGATCATTGCTAGTTGCTGCGAGCTTGATGGCCCGAACTGGATCGCTAACCGTGACGGTGGCACCAGGAACAGCCGCACCGGAGGTATCTGAGATGAGACCGGTCAGTAAGGCTGTTTGTTGCTGAGCAAACGACAAAACGGATGTTTCGAGCAGGAAAAGCGCAAAAAAAGCGAGACGTCGCACTTTCATGGATGAAGGCCTCATAGAGTCGATACATTTGGGCAGTCGCACAGCTGCCGTATTAGCTTATGTAGAAGCGCGATTATCCTAGTAACTTCGTTGAAATATGGTCAATGGGAAGACAACACCAAAGTTGACCAGTGTTTTCGCACTATTGCCCGAGGTGTACACAACAAGCTAGGATGACCTCTCTGTCACCATGGCGATGTTGACTACAATTCGTGTTTTTGTGGTGGATGATCATCAGGTCGTCCGTATGGGTCTCAAAACCATGCTTGAGAGCGCACCCGACATCAGCGTCGTCGGCGTCGCAGGTTCAGCGCAGGAGGCGATCGAGCGGATTCCGACGATTGCCGTGGACGTTTTGCTCACTGATCTTCGCATGGCTGGAATGAATGGCGAGGAGTTGATAGCGATGCTCCGCAAGACACATCCTGACCTGCGCTGTGCCGTTCTTACAAATTACCATTCTGACGAAGATGTTTTCAGCGCAATGAAGGCTGGAGCACTAGCTTACATCCTGAAAACCGCTCCAATGGAGCATGTGATCGAAGCGATCCGAACCGTCCATTCAGGGAAAAGATCAATTCCGCCGCATATAGCCCAGCAACTAGCGCAACGTGCTCTCCGTAATCAATTGAGCTCGCGTGAAAACGAGATATTGCAACTTGTGGCGCAAGGCCTGAAAAACAAGGAAATCGCGGACAAACTATGTATCAGCGAATACACCGCGCGCAACCACGTCATAAGCCTGCTGGAGAAGTTAGGCACACGAGACCGCACAGAGGCCACAGCTGTCGCGATCAAGCGTGGCTTGGTGCGGATAGAGGAAGACTAACGCTACTTGACGCTAGGCGCCGTGGTAACAGCAAGCCGTACGCGCTGAAACCCCTTACGTATCCGATAGGGAGCTCGTATTCGAATACTAGTGCCGTATCCGACATCAGAGATGACCTCCAGCGTCGCTCCGATTGCACTGCTCCTCGAACGCATCCCCCGAATACCAAAGTCATCTGCATGTCGCTCGGAGTTGAATCCACAACCGTCGTCAATAATTTCCAAGATTACGGTTCGGTACTCATATTGAATGCGCATAGTGATCGACTCCGCATGAGCGTGACGCAGAACATTGGTGATTGCCTCTCGTCCGACATGAAAAAGCGCATCACGAACTGCGAGCGAGAGACTGCGAGGATTACCCTCGCGAATTAGTCGAATCGGTATGTGATTTCCTTCAAGCATGGTGTAGGCACACCGTTCTAACAGGGTGAGGAGATCGGAGCTATCGTCAACGCCAGGATGAAGCGCGGCTATCTCGGCACTGGCATCGCGATGAGTCCGGGTAATTAGTTCACACGCCAAGGAAAGCTTGTCGACAACATCTGAATTGGTAAGCTTGCCGGAACGCACGGAGTTTCGAACACCTTGCAGGTGAAAACCGACACCAGCAAAGCTTTGCGCGAGCGTGTCGTGCATTTCATGCGCCAGCCTTGCACGCTCGTCCAGGATTGCGCGCATCTTTGACCGCTCAACTTTCAGATAAATGTAAATACCCAGGCCAATCAGCGCGACGAGCAGAGTAATCTCCCTAATTAGCAGACGAGTCGACCACCATGGTGGCCCCGCGATCACCTCAGCATCCTCCATTGATCGCATCATGATCGTAAAAGCGCCGCCGTCTTTGCCTTGCCATGGTCCTACGCGACACACACCACGTATGCGCACCTCACTTCCAGGGATGAGTTTCTCTAGCTGCTCCCGAGAAAGACCAAGAGGTCCTTCCGCACGAAATGTTTGCGCAGCATCCTCAAGCAGCAAAATTACGCGTCCTTCAGAATCAGTGGACTTCCTTAGCAGACGCGCACGCAACTCCGCCAATCGGCCATCAAAGAGGATTCCCGCTGCCTGTGTCGAAGTTACAGAGGATGGAGGAATGAGCGTGCGATCCCCTGTGAGCTTAACGTTGTGAGCGGAAAAACTAACCTTATCGTCTTGACTCTTGATGGTCCCAATAACTTCCACTTCATCACCGAGGTTCAACACGGTGCGGCCGGAAGCCTCCACTGCAATCCCCCCCGTGCTGTCCTGCACATAGAGAGGACTGAGTAGAGTCACAACACCACGAATCGTCACAGGGTTCTGCGAATCAGCTCCATGCATCTTGATCGCTTCAATATTGGTGATGTGCGAGGTCGAGGATTTACCGTCAACATCACCTCGAGCTTCGTCTATTGCCGGAGCGACCTGGGCACGATTAATATCCCCTTCACGAAAGACAAAGTGCGGAGTCTGCACATAGCTCACCTGACGACGAATTGGAGCTAGATCTGTCGTATTGGCAGACCTAACGACAATTCGCTTCCATGCACCGCCCGTGGCCATCGAGCGAATACCGATTTTTCCCCGCACAACGCAGTTTTGCTCCTGGAGCATTCCGTAAGTGGATTCACCGGTGATTGTATCTGTCGCCTCCGCTCCTATCACGCAGCCTACAGCTACTACGCGCAGATGGTACCAGCGGCCTGCAATAACCCCTCCGGCTATCGGCGTTGGCCGGCCCTCCATCCAGCCATAGTCGGCACGGCCGATGACAAGGGAGCGGTCATCGGATCGAAGCCCGACGTAATAGCCGTCATAAGCATCAACCCCGGGTTCGGCGTTGTTAACGCGCACAAGAACTCCAACGTCGCCGGCATGACCGATTAGCTTAAGATCGGCGTCCAGGGAGATATCTCCCCATTCGCCCGAGCCCGTCACGAGCTTGGCTCCATGTTCGTCCGATCGGTTTACAACGGCGTCCCCATCAAACTGCCAGTTGCCGCCCATGACGACCCAACCCATTGCATTCCTTTCACTGAACCGGTCTGCATACGGCAGATTGGATCGTCGAAGCGTTGACAAGTACCAAAAGCCAAAACAAACGAGCGCTAGAGATGCTGCAAGGAGCAGGCGTTTCTTCATTGGACTCGTCTCCAATCCATCTTCAGCAACGTCTTAATAGGCTCCGTATCAACGTTCTCACGTGTAACAAGCACCGGAGAAAAGAGCGTGACTGGTTGTATCGCCTCATGCTGCCTTAGCGCGATGATATTCTCGACCGATTTTTCCCCCATTGCGCGCATATTAGGAAAAACAAGAGCATCAACAGCGCCACGGCGAAGAAGTGATACCAGATCGAGATTTGGATCTGAACTGACAACGCGAACCGCATCGGTGCGATGGAGTACTTCAAGAGCAGAGACGGCGCCGCGGGTTCCGGAACTGCTAAGCGAATAGATGCCTTCAAGCTCAGGATGTTCGGCGAACAATCGGATCATCGTCTCTTTGCTCTGTCCAAAAGTGAAGGTACCGCCGATCTTGCTAACAACCCGCACGACGGACCTGCATTGAACCAGCGCTTTCTCAAAGGCGGTTACAAGAGCTGTATTGCCAGGTGTTACAGGATCAATGCCGATAACAGCGATCTCTCCTGGCTTACGAATCCCCGAACAAATTCGATCCGCAGCAATCTTCGCAGACTGATTTATGTCATTGATCACAAACGAAAGATTTGGATCAGCTGGAAAAGGAATGGAAGCGCCGAGAATAACGACGGGAATCTTTTCTGAAAGAGCGCGTTGAATTACGGTATCAAGTGCGAATGCGGCAGTCGGGGTGATGACAATGCCAGCATCCCGTTGCTGGATTGCGCGTTCCATCAGTTCAATTTGCTGCTGTGTATCGTCTCCTCCACGAGGACCGTTCCAGTAGACCGTAACGCCGAGCCTTGAAGCAGCCTGAGCCATACCGGCGTGCTGCGTTACATAGAGCGAACCGGAAGGGTCTCGAGGGATAGCACAGATAGTATTGGAATGGCTTATTCCAGCGCACGCAAGAGTGTTCAGCAACGTCAAGCTGGAAGCCACTGCAATCAAATGGATAAAGCGCATTGCGGAATAATAGACGTTCGTAGTGCCTGAGAATCCTAAATCTAGTTGCCGACCGGCATGTTACTGACAGGGCGTTCTCCCGTCACGCCAGGGAACCAGCGATCGGTGACAACCTTCAATGCTTGAAGATCCTGCTTGACCCCGGTTGCCGTATCTACGATATTCCGATCTTCGGTCCAGCGCTGATACGAAGTGCACGATTCAAAGGTGTCGTTCATACCCTTTCGCCAGGTCTCGGACACCTGACGATAGTGAGTCAGCAGTGATCCACTGGATTTGTCGTCGGCAAGATTATTGAGTTGATAGGGATCCCGACGATTGTTGAAGAGCAGTTCTTTTCGGTCGCGCTGATAAATCCCATAGGTGTACTGGCTGTCGCGAAGACCTCGCCACTCAGAACCGTTGGCCCAGGCGGCGGTTGCTCCCATTCCCTGCATGTGCGCTGCATCGGGACCCCCGCCATCACTGCCGGTGATTACTGAGCGACTAAGGTCTTTCCCTTCCACGCTCTTCGGAACGGAAATGTCCATCATGGAGAGCAAAGTAGGCATGATGTCTGGTGTTCCGAGCAAAACATCAGAGACGGTTTTGGCACGGATATTCTTGGGCCAACGCACAAGGAACGGGATTCGGGCCGCTTCTTCATAGAAGATCAGTTTGCCGTGACGACCATGCGAACCAAACATCTCGCCATGATCGGATGTGAAGACGACGATTGTGTTGTCAGCCTGACCTGTTTCCTCCAGAGCCTTCATCAGGCGGCCAATATTCCAATCGAGATTGGCAACTTGCGCATAATAGGCTCGGATCTCGTCGCGCACATTTGCGTCGAACCTTGCAGGTAACTTCTGCCAATTGTCACCATATGGATCAGATACAGTCGAATAATTGGGGCTGAGCGGGATGTCTACCCCTCGAAACATCTCGGCATATCGCGGATGAACATTCCCTTGACCCCACGGTGAGTGGGGAGGACCCCAGGAAAGAAACATCGCGAAGGGTTCGCTCTTGCCCCCCAACGATTTAAGGTGGCGGATGGCCACATCGGTTTGAGCGTCCGGTTCATATTGCTCGCGTAGATGCGGAGTTGCATCGTTATTGAAGTAGGGCGAGTGATAGTAAAAGTGGTTGAAGTTGTAGGCTTCCCAAAAATCGTCGAATCCGAGGCGATACGGTCCCGGAGGCACAAAGCCATTCTTAACGAGATTGTGGTGTCCCAGCTGATTTGCCCACAGGTGCCACTTGCCGATATAAGCCGTCTTATAACCTGCCTTTTTCAACGAATGCCCAAAGCACTCATGATCTGGGCTTAGGCGGATCTCGTTGATGACCATGCCCGTACTGGACTGATACTTCCCGGTCATAAGAGAAGCTCGATATGGTGCACACACGGGCGTTGAACTGATGGCTTGATGAAGATTACAACCCTGTGCCGCTAGCGCGTCGATGTTCGGAGTACGTGCATACTCATCACCTGCATACCCACATGAGGAGTAACGCAGTTGATCGGCGAAGACATAAACAAGATTGGGGCGGCGATTCTTCGGCTCGTTCCCCTCACCCATCAAATTAGCGGATGCTAAGGTGCTTGCAGCACCTACGACAAAATCACGACGATTTAGAATCATAGATCGATGCTGGACCTGTCTTGTCAAACCAGCCGCGCGGAGAGCGGCAGGTGGCCTCCCGATGCTATGTAAAGATTTCCGCACCGCGCAATATTTCTTGCAAACCATTTTGTGCTGGTTCATTTGAACCATGCCTAATGCAGGCGGTATGCGTCCAAAAAGAGCTTCCGTACCGCATTCTGGTGCCCGGAGGGGGACTTGAACCCCCACGACCGGTTAAGGTCTGCGGATTTTAAGTCCGATTTTTCGCTTGGTCTAAGGCCTTGTGAAATCAACAATATATCCACTAACGTATGACTGGACAAGAGCTTGTACGTTCACTTGCTATCGCACTATGTTGCACTATCATGTACCAGGATCAGGAACAAGTGGTTCCTTAAGTGGTTCCCCAGGGCAACGCCAGAAATCCACTTTCACGTCCAGATCGTCTTCGCCCATCGTTCGAACCGTTTCGCCGAGCTGATGCAAATGCAGAATAGGACCGGGCTGGTGTTCACGAGTAATATTTTGTGTCACGGCGTCCGCCTGTCGGTTCTTGAAATCTTCAACCATAGGTTCGGGATGCGTGTTGGCATCTAGCGCGATAAATTCGACAAGCGTGTCGTATCTCCGGAGAAGACTGATACACTTGAGCAGCCTGCGATTCGTCGAGATTGCTGCCCTAATCTCGGGGTTCTGATTCGGCCAAGTTCCCTGAAGGCGCAAGAATTCGTCGAACAAGTCCTTTTCGATTGCGGCTGGAATGATCAACGCAAGGACGAGCGAGAATATCGAACGTGGTGGGTTCGGTGGCACAAAGGGTCCGGCTCCATCGATGTAAATCCGCATGGTACGACCTGGGCTTTGAGGAGTATTACACCGCGCGGTGAGCGGGTGTTCCTCGAAGCGGGTTTTCTGAAGCTTCAACCGAACTTGCGAGTAACCAGACTTTTCGAGAATGCAGATGGCGTTGGTCAACGTACGCGCGGTTCCCGTTACCAATTTCGTATAGGAGGAGTCATGGAAAGCGCAGCAGGCAGATCGAGGGCCTGTAACGAGCACTGGCGACGCAGTAGGGGAGCGGTAAGTTCCGTGTTGCCGATCATAGGTCCTTTGCGGCTTCAACCATTACAATATTCGAGATCTTCGAGGTGGAACTCCGATGGAACTCCATAGGTTATGGAAGTCAGGTCTCCTTCTTCTCGCATCGCTCGGAACGACCTCTCTTGCGGCGGTACCCCAAACCGATCACGACAGGGGACCTTCTCAAGTGAGATACACGTTGGCAAGCTTTTGTGGAGACTATGGCGTCGTGGGGTCTTACAGTGGAGGCATTGCACGGGCATTAGGAACGCAGGCTGTGGACGGCCACGGCAACCTGACGGGCTCGGCCATTATCAACGAGCCGGGGCCGAATAACACGCGGTCCATTAGGAGCATCGATTTTCACGGAACCTACACTGTAAGTCCTGACGGGACGGGCAGTATGGCGCTGACGATCACGGTGCAGGGCGGCACAACCGTGAATGTCACCGAGGACTTCGCAATTACCAAAACGAAGACAGTGAATGGCACTGTTCTAGCCAGTGAAATTCAGGACGCGCAGCAAGTTCCGAGTGTCATCCTCTCCATACCAACTCTCGCGTTCCACACATACACTTTGCGTTCGACTCCGAAGTCCTGTACGCGGTGATCTGCTCAGGACCGGGAACTCAGGTCATGACCGCTATGGAGCGTATAGAAGACTAACTACAGAGATCAGGGGATTTGATGGTAGGGCTGAAGTTCGCTTTGTCGAGAAGAAAAATGCTCGAGTAGCGGGCGGCCCGCCCGGTGTCCCCGCAGAAGACGCCCCAGCGCAGCGAGACCAGTTCGCGTTCGCAGGTGTCGCGGTTATTACGCGATGATCGGCTCCATGAGGTCGGCGCTCTTTGCACGAAGTTGCCGATGAGCCGACTTGGCGGGCGCGACAAATTACTTCCGGCTGCCCGTGATTCGAGAGGAAACTGATGGGTGGAACCTCACTCTGGCACGAACCGAATCTGCCATTCCGCACGTTCTACCCGAGCCGCTCTGTATGTCTAGTCACTTCATCAGTTGTCTTGGCCGCCAGCAAATACGCTAGCGCCGAAAAACGGGAAAAACACTCGGATTAAATGGTTGGACAATTGCGTAATTAATCAGACTGGAACAATGAACACAAGCTGTCTCGTAGATGAGGCAGCGGGCTTTGCCGAGAACCTGCGGAAACATCCTCAGGCACTCCGGGCAGGCAATCATGACGTACTCCTCTCCGGCAGGGTCATGCCCGTTTCTAGAATCCAGATGGGGCCCGCCTGCTGGGAAGTTGGAGGGTCGGCCTCTCCGGATGGGTCACGGCTTCCACGATCTGCAGCAAAGATTATCAATGCCAGTTGCCTTTCTCATAGAAAGCGTCGGCGGCAACCCCAGGCTGTACTGCCGTCGCCCGAGAACGCACCGCTCATAGCGATTACACGGATTCCAGGAAACCGGCGTCGGACTACCGAGAGAAATTCGAAGCCAGACATGCCCGGCATGTTCAGGTCGGAAAGAATGATGTCGGGGATCTCTTGCCGGATCTCAGACAAAGCGGAGAAACCATCCTCAGCGGAGCGCACACTATATCCCAACTCCGTAAAGATGTGTGACAGCGACATTCGGAGGCGCCGGATCATCGTCTACGATAAGCAGTTTTGCAAGCGCGTTGGGCATCATATTGCCTTCCACAAAGAATCAGACAAAGGCGACTGGTGAAAAGTATCCCATCAGCACTCGATCTTCAATACTGTTCACATTTTGCTCACAATTGCCGATTATCGCGTCTGCGTCGGACCTGATTCAGTCGTTGGCGTCATCCTGAGAGTGAGGCACTTACGGCGTTCTGCTCGGGTAACTGATCGTGCAGAATCACGTTGAGCAAGGATTTATGGACCCGTATGCGACCGTTGTATTCAATAAAGCCGAGCTTGCGAAAGCGATTCATGAAGAAGCTGACGCGGGAGCGAGTGGTCCCGATCATCTCTGCCAGGGTCTCCTGCGTGATCTTCGGAATCAATGTTTCCGGTTCACCCGGCTTCCCAAATTCCGCCATCAACAAGAGGATTCTCGCTAAACGCTTTTCGCTGGAGTTGAAAAGCTGATCGACCAGATCGGCCTGGGTTCGCATGCTGCGGGCCAGCAGAAACCTCAGGAACAGGTCGGAGAACGCATGCTCCTCGTGCATCACGCGGATCATCTCGTCCCGCTCGATCTTGAGCGCGGTACAGGCGGTAATTGCAGTGGCAGTCGCCAATCGAAGCCCGACCACGCCGGCGAGTGACTCTTCTCCAACGAAGTCGCCGACGGCGAGAAGCGTGATGGTGGCTTCTTTCCCATTTTTCGAAACGACAGTGAGTTTTGCGCGGCCCTTCTGAAGATAGAAGATGGAATCCGCGGAGTTTCCTTGCGAAAAGAAGGCCTGCTTTGGCTTAACCTGGACGATTCTTCGTCCTAGTCCAGCGTTCGCCAGAAAGGTGGCGGCGTCAAACATCGTATTTTTTAAGCTCGGTCATCTGAATGTCCCCTTCCTGAAGCCCGTCTTGCCCGAGGAGAGTTCAGGAGGGATCGCGGATCGCGATCCAATCAAACGAAGAAGCAGGGGAGAGCCTGCCGACACTATAGATCAAGGATGGCAATTGAGGCTTTGTTATCTTGAGAACCTGCTCATCGAATTGCGTGCGGCTTCAGATAATCAATCTGTTCTGTTCACCTAATGAGCAAAACTGCACAGATTCACATTGTCGCAGGCAAGATACTATTTGCGGGCCTGCGATATTGGCGGCGAGCAGCGCTCTAGTAGGCAGCCATCGCCTTGGGTACGCTATCGCGCTCGAAGGCTTGCGTTATGAGAGCTGTGCAAAATAGAAAACCGATTGTTATTCCATTCTTGTTTGTTGATGTTAGCCCTTCTGATATGCAGACGGATTATCGCAGCATGCATACGCGCAACGAGGCAGGTACGTTCGCTTCGGTCTCCGAATGCTCCGCTCACCACAGAGCAAATCGTGAAAAACCTGGTTGGGATGAATTTCCAACGGGCTCAAGCACTCCATGCTTACCACGGGACTCGCACTTACCGGGTGGAATACCGCGGTTTTTCGCACACTTACAGTGCGGAGATGATCGTCGACGTGAGACTACCGGTCGCCTGGAACGAAAGAGTTCAATATTCGGTCTGCGACTGGATCCGTAGTGATCATCGACCAAGTATTCAAGAAACTGTTGTTGGCCGAACAGAGAAACGCTGGCGAGCGGATGCCCAAAGGAAGAGCCGCCCTCAACGGCGATAATTACGATTTCACATTAGTAGGATACGAAAGCACCCCTTTCGCTTCGATGTACGTGCTTCGCGTGGAACCCAAGAGCCAAGGATAAATTTCTTTACCGTGGCCGAATATGGGGTGATACGGAAGATTTTGCAGTCGTCCGCTTAGAGGCGCAACCTGAGAAGAGTCCCTCATTCTGGACAAAAAATAGCGGAAATCGTACAGGAATATATGAAGGTGAGTGACTTCTGGCTTCCAGCGCGTAACCGCAGCATCACCGCGATCCGGCTTGGTGGGCGCGCTGAATTGACAATTCAGTACAGCAACTACCAGATAACGAGTGCGGGTT
>CAWCOK010000015.1:0-133432 GCA_963797135.1 uncultured Acidobacteriaceae bacterium
ACAGGCAATCCATCACGCGCCCGCGCGTTGAAGAAATTGAAGTCCAGACCTAAGCTCAATTTTTTGAATACTTTGCGCAAATAAGTAGGGGAGGGGCCTATCCGGCGGCGCTCATCAGAACCTGCCACAGCGCCTTCGTCCCTGCATCGGTCTTCGACGACACCGGCAGAATCTCCTCCACACCGTGCTCTCGCTTGAGCGCCGCCAGATTCTTCGCCAGGACGTTGTTCGACAGCCGGTCCGCCTTGGTCCCCACCACCACAAACGGCCGTTGCGTCTGCTTCAGATAAGTAATCAGCTGATGATCGCTCTCCTGCGGAGGGATGTTCGTATCCACCAGGCAGACGCAAAGAGCCAGCGTCTCCCGCTCCGCCAGATAAGGCTCGATAAACTTCGGCCACTCGGCCGAGATCGACTTGGAAATCTTCGCGTACCCATATCCAGGCAGGTCCGCAAAGATCATCGTCGGCAGCAGCCTTCTGCTTAGCGCCCGCTCCCTCATGCAGAGCAAAGAAGTTGATCGCCCGCGTCCGCCCCGGCGTAGACGAAACCCGAGCCTCCTTCGACCCAAGCAGAGCATTAATCAGCGAGGACTTCCCGACGTTCGACCTGCCCAGAAACGCAATCTCAGGCGCTCCATGAGTCTTCGACTCGGGAGGGAAGTGCGAGGCGTCGGTGGCAGAGAGAAGGAAGACCGGTTGCAGCCGCATGACTCCAGTCTATCCGCCAAAAGAGAAAGGAGGCACCCGCACGGCGAGCGCCTCCAATCGATAAGAAAAAGGAGCTACTTGGTAACGGTCACCGGAGCTGCCAGTTTGAAGGTGACGACGGACTCCGCCGGAATCACGACATCCTTGTTTCCGGTGTAGGCCGCGCCGGCCGTACCGGCACCCGCTCCAACCAGTGCGCCGATCGCAGCTCCCTTACCGCCACCTGCCAGGCCGCCGATCAGTGCGCCGGCGCCAGTGCCACCCGCGATCATGCCGGTAGTCCGCTTGCCCTTGCCCTTTTCCTCTTTCATGTAAGCACTGGTAGTGACTTCATGCCCACCAATCTGGGTAATCTGAATCGCAAGTTGGCCTTCTCCCTTAAACTTGCCTCTTCCCTTGGCAGCCACAACAGTTCCGGCGACATGAGTACCGCGCGGAAAGACGGTGGCGCCGCTGGCAGTGGTGACCGGAGCGGACAATTCACCCGTGAAGCCATCGCCTACATTATTGTTCTTCGCACTAATCTGCTGAGTAATCGTCGCCGAAACCGTCGCGCCGCTGGGTGCGGTCAGCTTGACCACCTTAGGCTCTGGCGGAAGAGCGGGTTCGGCCGCGACCGCTGGTGCCGTCGAGGGCGAAACGGCCGGGGCTGGCGCGGGTGCCACTGCTGGAGCTGCGGCAGGAGCGGCTGCGCCGGGCTGACCAGCCGATGCCGGGGGTGGTGCTGCCGGAGCTGACTGGGCGGCCGATTCGTTGGCCGGTGCTGCTGGGGTCGAGCTCTTGCATCCACCGAGGACAAGAGCAGTTGTGATGGTAAAGATCGCTGCCAGGTTCACTTGCATAACACGCATTGAATCGTCTCCCGGGGGTAAAAGCTGAGTATTTGGCTAAATATACTCCCCATAGAGGGCTTTTGGCTTCCTAGAGTTGTCCTTGAAGTTCCGCCGGTTATTGTTTTCCTGCCCATCTATCTACCGTGCGCGCAAGGCCTCTTTAGTCCCCGATTCAAAGTACTGTTCGATCTCCTCAAGCGTCTTTCCTTTCGTCTCCGGTAGGAAGAACGTAACTACAATGAAATAAATCACGGTAAAGCCGGCAAAGAGAAAGAACATTGAAGCGTACCCGTGTTTGCTTACGAATGGCAGGAAAATACCCGCCAGCACAGTCGAGACTAGCTGGTTGATCACCAACGCTATGCTCATTCCGTTCGAACGGATTCTCGTAGGCATTAGCTCTGAAAGCGCAATCCATACGCAGACTCCAGGGCCAATCGCAAACGACGCCATAAAGAGATAGAGCAAAGATGCCACCGCCCATCCGTGACCCGATGTCGGGACGCTGCCCACCACGGCCTGCTCAATCTTTAGCGGCGCCTTTGTCGCTGCCTCCAGGTTGCCGAAGGGGTTCTTGAAGAAGGCCTCTACCTTGTTTGAAGGTACACAGTTCTCTCGCGCAATCTGGATCGGCGCCGCCGCCTGATCGTCAGAGCGTACAAAGCTGGTCGCTGCTGTGTAATCGCCGTAGGAGTAAATGATGGCCAAAGAGGCGCGATCACTCTGCACCTTGTTTCCCTGATCCCCGGCGGACGCCAGCAGACTCTTTGCCTGCTGTTGGTCAAAGTGCATCGAGAGCACTTGGTCCGGCGTCACCATCGCTTGTACGGTGTCCTTGACGTCTACATTCAGTTTCTCAGTGGAAAGGAATGTGAGTCCCGTCGCAATCAGAGCAATGATAATTCCTGAAGTGCCTAAGGTCAGCAGGAACTTGCGCCCTTTGCGGTCTACAAGAGTCATTCCGATCATTGTGATAGTGAAATTGACTAGGGTGAAGATTGCGTAACCCCAGTGGGCATGCAGATCCGAAAGACCGCTCTGGAGCAGGATGCTGGTGTTGTAACCAATGATCGAGTTAATTCCGGTTGCTGTGTTGCAGAACAGAATGATGCAGGTCAATACGAAGGGAATTACATACTTTCGCTGTGCAACAGCATCCTTGACAGTCGCGCCTGTGGCAGAGGTTTTCGCCTCGGCTGCGATCTGCTCCATCTCCCCCAACTCCGTCTCGGCGTGTTGCGGTGATCGCGAACGCAGAAGCGACTGCAATGCCTGTTCCCGCCGGCCCCTTTGGAACAGCCATCGAGGCGATTCTGCGACGAACAGGCTACCCAGTACAAAAAGAACTCCTGGTGGCAACGACATCCAAAAGATCCGCCTCCACGCCTGGTCCTTAAAGGCAAACAATCCCGCTGCGTCTGCGACTTGTGCTACAGCCTCTACCCGGTAGCTGTAATAGATGCCGATAAACGCTGCTGCCGCAATCCCGAAGGTCAGCAGCCACTGAAACATTGCCGTACCTTTACCGCGGTGTGCCGCAGAGAGGCACTCAGCGAGATACAGGGGAACCACAACACCGATGAGGCCGCCGCTGACTCCCTGAAGGAGGCGCCCGAAAAACAACGGTCCGTAACCTTGAGCGAGCGCAATCATCGGAATGCTGATAACGAAGGTGAGTCCGCTAAGCACCATCAATGCTTTACGTCCCATCCAATCCGCGAGCAGACCTGCGAAGAGCGTCGAGATCACGCTGCCCAGCAATACAGCGGCGACAATAATGGACAGCTGTCCGGCGTTGAGACGCGAAGTAGCTTCCAGGTACGGCAACGCTCCGCCGATGATGCCCACATCAACCCCGTAGAGGAGGCCGCCAAGACCGGCGACCAGGAGAAGAAAACGGTTGTAGCTGTGTGTGGCTCCGTCAATGGCCAAGGTGGAAGCAGCGCTTACAGGGATTTTCGTCATAGATGTTGAATCCGAAAACACGATATCAGTTCTGCAGTGTCGCATGACGCATAGTCCAGGAGAACGCCCCCAATGGCCCAAAAGTGCCATGAGGAATTTCTAGGGGTACGGGTATGCTCCTCGTGAGCTTATTAGACGTCTCCTGCTGGACATGGCCGCACGGTTTAAAAAGCGGCTATTTTCTCAGCATTCCAGCGAGGGGCCGTCACCTCCTTACTGTTTCTCCTGCTGCACCTATTGGGGAATGGATATCCATCAACCAGTCTCTTGCGCGCAATCCAGCACCACTTACTTTCGGAGGGTTTTTTGATGAACGGCATTCACTTTGCTCGACGGATAGGTTCAAGGCGAAACCTGGTTGCCCTGCTTGCATCGAGCGCCGTCTTCACTGCCGGCTGCTCGAACCTGGCCACGACCGCACCAACCGCCTCTCCGTTGACCGCGGGTGGAACACTTAGCGGAACGATCCACGGCGGGAGTCAGCCGATTGCGTTTGCGACGGTGACGCTCTATTTCGCCGGGCAAAATGGTGTGGGCTCCGGCGATCCATCTGCAGGGGCCAGTCTCGGCGCTCCTATCGTTGCTGCAGTTACAACCTCTGCCGACGATGGCCACGGTTCCTTCGCCTTTCAGAAGAAGTCGGATGCATCTCAAGTAACGACTCCCGATAGCTTTGCCTGCCCCAACGGCGACCCGCTCGTCTATGTGGTCGCGCGCGGCGGTAACCCCCTCGGCAATCACGACGCCGGTATCAACAATAGTGCTTCGGCGTTCATGGCGATGTATGGGGCCTGCAGCCAGATATCCTCTGCGAATGTAGTAACGATGAACGAAGTGACCACGGTAGCGACGATGGTTTCGCTGCAGCAGTATTTCAATCCCACTACCGAAAGCATCGGTGCTGACGGTATCGGCGCGCATAAGCTTGCACTCACTCAGGCTCTTACCACGATCAACAATCTCGCCAACATGTCCACTGGTGCGGCGATCAGCTCAAGAAGCACGAGTTCTGGTCCCGCTACAGTTACCATCACCCCAGAGACTGCGAAGATTAACGCACTGGCCAACATCATAGCGTCGTGCGTAAATAATCAGACGGCTACGTCGTCGCCTTGCACGACATTGTTTGCCAGCGCTACGCCCCCTGATTCAGGGGTAACCGGCCGTCCTTATCACAGCCCCGCATTTGCGTCGGCCACCGATGTATTGCAGGCACTTTATTACATACTGACTAATCCCACGAATAGCAGCACAGCGAATCTCAACAACCTCTATAACCTGATACCCGGAACAGCGCCTTTCCAGCCTTCGCTCTCGGCAACTCCTACAGACTGGACCGTCGCAATCAATTACAGCAGCACCGGCACCTGTGGAACCAGCAGCGGAAACTTCATCAGCCGGCCGCAGGAACTTGCGCTCGATATCTACGGAAATGTCTGGTTCGCCAATGGACAGCCCGGAACGGGCAATCTTTCAAGCATCACGCCGGCAGGCATCGCGAACTCATGCACATTCCTCGGTGGGGGAGACGCCCACGGACTGGCAATTGATGTGGCCGGCAATATCTGGTATGCCTCGCACGCCGGCAACTTCCTCTATCGCTACAACCCCTTCAGCACCGTCACCACCTCATTTGCTACTCCATCTGCTCCCCTTGCGGTCTTCGCTGACGGGGGCAACGGCTCTGGAGATAACGTAAGCAACATCTACTTCACTACTGACGCCGATACGTCGGTTTATATGATTCCCCACGGACAGACAGCCGCCAATTCGGCTGGGCTTGTTCAGATCTCCTCCGTTGTAGGACCGAATCCAAGCCACATCATGGTTGATCCATCAAAGGCAATCTGGGTGAGTTCGGGTGGCACCTTCATCTCGCGTATTGCGGCCGGAACAACAGGCGATCCTAACTATCTCAATGGCTATACCACGACGCAGTTCCCGGTACCGGCGAACAGTAGCGATATAACAGTTGGGCCTGCAGGTGGCGTGTATGTAGTATCCGATGCGTCCAATACCGTCACTTATCTGACCGGCAGCGGAAACAACTATGCGACTGCAACCGGCTGGCCGAACCTGGCAGGAGTGGGGGGCATCAACAATCCGAAGGCAATTGCCATCGATGGCCGTCTCAATATCTGGACAGCGAACGGCACGGCTGATAGCGGCAGCGGACTGTACAGCGTGGGGGAGGTCAGCGCGACGGGAACGGCGTTGATGCCAAACGGAACAGCTGCTGGCGGACGCCAGTTCGGCAGCTCCCTCCTTGCCGATCCTCGGGCAATCGTCATCGACATGTCGGGTAACGTCTGGATAGCTGGTAATGGACCGGCTGGATCGCCGTCAAACTCAATTACCGAGATCGTCGGAGCAGCCGTCCCTGTCTATCAACCGTTCTCCTTGGGTCTATATAACGGTCGCTTCCAGCGGCTTCCATAGTTCAGCAGAAAGCGAAAAGAGCTCCGGACTTCCGGGGCTCTTTTCGCTGCATATGCGAAGAAATTCACTGGTCCGCCAGGTTGAACACGCGCTCCATCGCGACCCATCGCTGTCCTGGCCGAGATTGTGGCAGCGGCTGCTGAAAGCCGCCCATAATGGCTTCCCATTCCTGCACCTTCGCATTGGCAGCATCAGCGGCGGCCTTTGCGGAGAGAGAAAAGGAACTATTTACGTCCATGATCATGAACATTCGGGTCCCGAGAAGATAAATCTCCATGTCCTCAACGCCGGCGGTGTGCAGGCTGTCACGGACCTCAGGCCATATTTTTACGTGGTATCGCTTGTACTCCGCGATCGCGTTTGCATCATCCTTCAAGTCGAGGGTTAAACAATAACGTGGCATACTTCCTCCGCAGCTTCGGCTGCCGTTATGAGTGTCTTTCAGTGTACTTGCACTGCCAAGCAGCAGGTTCTCAAAATCTGACCTGAAAACAAGGTATCCTTCTTGAGAGTCAGAATTTCAATCTATGACCGAAGCCTTTTACCTGGAAAATAAGATTGCATTGATTACCGGCGGAGCCAGCGGAATCGGTGCAGCTACCTCACGCGAGCTTGCGCGCGCTGGAGCCAACGTCATCATTGCGGATCTCAATCTAACTGCAGGAGAGGCGCTGGCAGCAGAGTTGCCTCGCGCCCGTGCCGTTAAGATGGATGTCACGGATTCCGCCTCGATAGCGCTTGCGCTGTCCGGTATTACGCGCCTTGACATTCTCGTCAACAATGCCGGCATAGGTTTAGTAGGCGATGTCTCCCACACCTCGGAAGAAGACTTCGAGCGTGTAATGCGGGTGAATGTGCATAGCGTCTTTCTCGTGACCAAAGCCGCGCTTCCGCTCCTGTTGGCTGCCCGCGGTTCGATCGTGAACATTGGCTCGGTCGCCGGTTCAGTCGGGGTAAGACAGCGCTTTGCCTACTGTGCCAGCAAGGGAGCTGTCCAAGCCATGACGCGCCAGATTGCCGTTGACTATCCCAAAGAGCTGCGAATCAATTGCATCGCACCGGGAACAGTGCAAACGCCGTTCGTCGAAGGTTATCTTGAGAAGTATCACTCTCATGAAAAGGAGAAGGTTCGCGCGGAACTAGTAGCCCGCCAGCCCATTGGCCGACTGGGGACGCCCGAGGACATCGCATCACTGGTGCGGTTTCTCTGCTCGCAAGAGGCGGAGTTTATCAACGGCGCAGTTTTGCCAATCGACGGCGGATGGACGGCGGCATAGTCCATTCTTTGACAGCTTGATTTCACTATTGACGAAGGGAATTCCCACCAGCCTTGAACGATATCCTTATCACCGGTGTGCGCGTCATCGACCTACGCTTTCCCACGTCACGCGAACACATCGGTTCGGACGCTGTTAATAAGGACCCCGACTACTCAGCTGCCTACTGCATACTCGAGACGAACTCCGGTCTGGAAGGACATGGACTGACGTTTACGTTGGGTCGAGGCACTGATCTGGTTGTTCAGGCGGCGCGCCACCTTTCGCGTTACGTCGTCAACCGCACACTGAGTTCGCTAACTAACGATCTAGCTGCCTTCTCGCGTCAGCTAACGGATGAATCTCAATTTCGGTGGCTGGGGCCGGAAAAGGGAGTCATTCATCTGGCCGCTGGAGCGCTTATCAACGCCGTATGGGATCTTTATGCCCGTTCCGAAGGTAAACCTCTCTGGCAGCTCTTGACGGATCTTGAACCTTGCCAACTCCTCAAAGCGATCGATTTCCGGTATATCGATGATGCCCTTACGCCAGAAGAAGCACGAGCCATCCTTGAGAAGGCACGCGGCAGTGGGTTGGCCGAACGTTTGACTCAGCTTCGCGAGAAGGGCTATCCCGCTTACACCACGTCCGTTGGCTGGTTCGGCTACTCCGACGAGAAGATTCGGCGTCTCTGCCACGAAGCTCTTGCCGAAGGCTGGACACACTTCAAGCTGAAGGTAGGCGGCGACCCTGCAGAAGATCTTCGGCGCGGTCACATCGTACGCAGTGAGATCGGTTGGACCAACAAACTCATGGTCGATGCCAACCAGAAGTGGGGTGTTCTCGAGGCGATTGATCGTACACGACAGCTTTCGGAACTTGAACCCTGGTGGATGGAGGAACCAACGAATCCCGACGACGTCCTCGGGCATGCTCGCATCCGTCGCGAGGTTCCTCAGGTTCGCGTCGCTACAGGTGAGCACTGCCATAATCGCGTCATGTTCAAGCAGTTTCTGCAGGCCGACGCCATTGACGTTGTTCAACTCGATAGCTGTCGCGTTGCCGGGGTCAATGAGAACCTCGCAATTCTTTTGTTAGCTGCAAAGTTCAATAAACCGGTTTGCCCACATGCCGGAGGGGTTGGCCTCTGTGAGTACGTTCAGCATCTCTCCATCTTCGACTTCTTATCCGTTTCGGCGACGATGGAAAATCGCGTCATCGAGTTCGTGGATCATCTCCATGAGCATTTCGTCACGCCCGTCCATATCCGCAACGGCCATTATCTAGTGCCCACGGAGCCGGGATACAGCATCGAGATTCGTTCGGAATCTCTCAACCGCTTCGCCTATCCTGAAGGCGAGGTCTGGAGCGCGAAGGCATGAAGTTCGTTACGTTTTCCGGCAAGAAAGCCTCAACTCAGAACCCATCAGCCGTCCTTAGCCGCGATATTCCAACCCCTGGCGTGCTTATCGGCGACGAGGTCGTCGACTTAACCGGCCTCGCTCATTCGAGTGTTCTCGCCATCATAGAAGGCGGTGAACTCGCGTTGAAGGAGGTCGCCGCCAAACTGGACAAGGCCCCGCGAGTTGCCTTGTCGGAGGTCACGCTCCATGCGCCTATCCGTCCTCCGCGAATCTTCGCCATCGGTCTGAACTACGCTAGCCATGCCGCCGAGTCCAAGATGGCCGTCCAGAAAGTTCCTACGGTCTTCATGAAGCTCTCGAGCGCCGTCGTAGGCCCGGACACGCCAGTTATCCTGCCAAAGGTCACTTCGCAGCCCGACTACGAAGCGGAGTTTGCGGTCGTCATCGGCAAAGCCGGTTATCAGATTCCCGCATCCGACTGGCAACAATATGTTTTCGGCTACACCATCGTCAACGACGTCAGTGCGCGAGATATTCAATTGGCCACTTCACAGTGGACCCTCGGAAAATCATTTCCCACATTTTCCCCGCTCGGGCCTGCCATAGTAACGGCCGACGAAGTTCCAGATCCGCACGCGCTAGATATCTCCCTGACAATCGACGGGGAGACATTGCAGTCGTCGAACACGCGCGACCTTATCTTCAAAGTTCCCGCACTTATCGAGCACCTCTCAAGCCTCACGCCGCTTGAAGTGGGCGACGTTATCAGCACTGGAACTCCTGAGGGTGTCGGGCTGGGGCGTACGCCTCAGCGCTGGCTTAAGCCTAATGAAGAGATGGTCGTCACCATCGAAAAGCTCGGGAGCCTTCGCAATCGCACGGTCGCCGAATGACTCCGTAGAACCTCTGCAACTCTGGTGGAAGTTTCTCAGACGAAGTAACTCCGTATAATCTCTGCCATAGTCCTCCATGGGTTCGCAGAGCATCTTCCAACCCCGATCTGTCGTGCTGCTATGCCTTGTTGCGGCGCTGTTTCCCAGCACCGCCGGGGCACAAACTCTTGCGACAACAGTGCCCCTCGTCCTGCCTTCCGCCATCGCGTTTGATGCTCAGGGCAATTTATATATCGCCGAAACAGCAAATCACGTTATCCGCAAGGTGGATGGTGCCGGTCATATCAGTGTTATGGCCGGCACCGGTACGCAAGGTTTTAGCGGAGACGGCGGACCGGCTTCAGCAGCCCTGCTGGATTCGCCGCAAGGCCTCGCCGCTGACGCTCATCATCTCTACATAGCTGACACACATAATCATCGTATTCGCAAGGTTGACCTTGGCACCGAAACGATTACGACCATCGCAGGGAACTCATCAGCCGGAAGTGATGGTGACACGGGGCTCGCAAGCGCCGCTACTCTGGACGCGCCGACGGCGATCGCTCTCGATAACAAGGGAAATCTCTATGTCGCGGACATGCGCAGCCATCGCATCCGCAAGATCTCTGCCACGACCGGCGTCATCACAACGGTGGCGGGTAATGGAACACAAGGGTTCGACGGTGATGGAGTAGAGGCTGTCGCATCGTTGATCGACTCACCCGCCGGACTTGCCGTTGACTCGAGCGGCAATCTCTATATCTCCGATAGCCACAACTACCGTGTTCGCCGCATCAATGCCGCCACCGGAGAGATCACTACAGTCGCAGGCACCGGCTCTGCGGGATTTTCCGGCGACTCGGGCGCTGCTACCGCGGCGGCGCTCGCACTTCCGCAGGGTCTCTCGGTCGATCAGCAGGGAATCATCTATCTGGCCGACTCCGCCAACCACCGCCTTCGTCGAATAGATGTCGCTCAGGGAAAGATTTCGACGATCGCGGGCGTGGGCACTCAAGGGTTCGCCGGCGATGGCGGACCAGCGGTAGCAGCGAGCCTCGACAGCCCGCGTTCGGTCACTGTGAACGCTGGCTCGGTCGTTATAGCGGACACTGGCAATCGGCGTATTCGAACGATAGCCTCTGATGGTTCACTCCAGACAGTGGCAGGGCTCGGCGCACCGACGCCTGGTGCCATCGTTCTCTCTGGCTCTCCCGTGGTCTCGTACGGAACCGGCCACCTTGTCGCAACTCTCAACTCGGCGACGCCGGCGACCGGTTCGGTGACCTTTCTTGACAGCAACGGCGCGATGGCCAACGTTCCTCTGAGTTCAAACGTCGCCAGTCTGGACACTTCCTCACTGCCTGTGGGGTCACATGCCATTACCGCGACCTACCCCGGCGATCCTACACATACGTCCGCTCAGAGCACAGTCTTCGGCCTTACGATCAGCCCGCTTCCGCTTACTACGGTCATCTTTCCCGAGTCCGTTACATACGGGGAGCCCGTCCCTCCTCTTACGGGCACCCTCAACGGTCTGCTCCCCCGCGATCAATCGACCGTTTCGGCCACTTTTGTCACTGCCGCCGCCGCTTTGTCGCCGACCGGTTCCTATGCAGTTACGGTCACTCTCGCAGGAACCGGCGCAGGGAATTACGCTGTGGCTGCAGCGCCTACGTTTACGATCACACCCGCGTCAAGTACGACGACACTCACTTTGAGCAATGCGACGCAGACACCCGTCAGCACGGTCACTGCGGGTGATCCCGTGGTTCTCATGGTGCACGTCGCCAGTCAAACTTCGGGCACTCCTACCGGTACTGTCACCGTGTTTGACGGCGCCTCCGTCGTCACGACAGGAAGGGTAAACTCCAACGGCGATCTCGCATTTACCACTACCAGTCTTGTTGCGGGCTCTCATAATTTCACCGCGTCATACTTGGGAGACGCGAACTTCAGAATCAGTAACTCGTCTGCAACGTCGCTTACCGTGAGTGGCTCACAGAGTGCCCCTGTAGACTTCACCATGACTGCGACCGGTTCCACAACGCAAACAATTGTCTCTGGAGCGTCCGCAAGCTTTACCTTCAACGCTCAGATACAGAATGGCCTCTCTAGCCCAATCGCTCTCAGCGCGTCAGGAATTCCGGATCTGTCTAGTGCATCCTTCAACCCCGCCTACATCCCGCCTGGATCCTCAAATGCAACGTTCACCCTCACTATCGTGACGCCGAAGACGGCTCGTTTGGAACGCAGATCCTCTATGTTTGTTGCATATCTGTTTTGCCCAATAGGGCTCATTCTTTTGCGAAGGCTTCCGAGAAAAGACTTAACGGCGAAATCGTTGGCAGCCGTTGTGCTTGCTTTCCCCTTTCTCTGTTGCACGGGCTGCGGCGATCGTGTCTACACCGATCGTTCCGTGGGCGCCTCGAAGTCATATGCCGTCACCGTAACGGGAACCTCCACGAGTTCCAACGGCACACCTTTGAAGCACACCGCCACGGTCACACTTATCGTGCTGCCCGCAAACTAGATTGGGCTCAGCAATTTCAGAAAGAAGAACACCGCCACACCCGCAAAAAAGACGAGGGCCATGCGAATTCCCGGTTCACGGTTTACCTCTGGGACCAGGTCTGTCGCCGCCACATAGATCGTGACGCCAGCCGAGAGCGGTAATCCGGCGCGCACCCAGGCCGGCTGCAGGTTGATCACCAGGACCCCGGCCAGCGTTGTAGCACCCAGAAACATCGCTGAGTTCAGTGCCGCCTGTCTTCCTCGCCCACCCGCGAGCATCACGCTTGCCACCGTAAAGCCTTCTGGCAGCTTATGCAGAAACACGGCAATGAAGATTATCCATCCCAGCCAATGCGAAACAACAAAACCCGACCCGATCGCAATGCCATCGAAGAACGTATGCGCTGCCAGCCCGAGCAGCACAGAGTAGCTGGTCCTTGCAGAAAGAAACTCGTGATGATGCGTCTCTTCTCCAAAATGAAAATGGGGGACCAGAGTATGTTCCAGCAGATGCACTCCGCAGTACCCTACGAGCAACAGCATGGGAGCCCACCGTGGACTTAGCGCCAAGCCCTCCGGCACCATCTCCAGCACGGCGGCTGCCAGCATGAATCCAGCTCCCAGTGCGACGAAGTAGCGCAATGCCCGCGCTGAAGGCGAACGCCGCACCAGAAGCACACCGCCCGCATAATCTGCGAGTGCAGCTACGGCACCAAGCGTCAGACTCAACCAGAGTGACGTCATTGCCCACCTGTTCGGACAGCGCTATGGGTCCATTTCTCCAGGAACCACTGAGAGCGCACTACGCACATTCCGATAGATATTCCCCTCATAGGCTCTTGATTTTACCCGTCTCCGGCCATTGTGATTCCCGTGCTAGCATCAGCACAACTCCGATGCCGCAGAGCAGAACAGGCCTTCCAATTGTTCCGACAATTTGTGGAGATGCTCGAAATCCATACGTCCCGGATTGGAGATATCAGCCGTTTCAATTACTCCACCCGCCTGCAGCCGATCCTGCTCCATCGCTGGAAGAATGCGAAACTGCGAGTATGCCGTTACAGCCAGCATCACTCCGGCAAGCGCCATCTCAATGGCAAAGCCGACACGAGCCGGAACCTCCGCACGCATCCACAAAATACCTGTAGCAACGCAGAAAAGCACACCGCCGATAAGGCCGATCCAGTGGAGGATCTCAAGCGTACCGCCCACCACCAGTCCAGCCTCGTGTGCGCTGGCGAGCCGATGAAACGCAACCGGCGCAACCACAAATGCAAAGAATGCGAGGCCGCCCACCCACGCCACCATCGCTAACAGCCGCAGAGCCCGAAGAACTTTCTCCAGCACTAGACCAGATCCCTCCCGATCAGACGTCGTATCCGTTCCTTGATCGGAGGATGCGTCGAAAACAGGTTACCAATACCCCCACTCCCAAGCAGCGGAGCCACGATAAACAGATGTGCCGTCGTCGGCGAAGCCTGCATCGGAATCCTGCCGCGAGTAGTCGTCCAGCTTCTGCAGCGCGCGAGCCAGCGCGTACGGATTGCCGGTCTCCCTTGCGCCCGTGGCATCAGCCTCATACTCCCGTGACCGCGAGATCGCCAGCTGGATCAGCGATGCGGCAATCGGGGCAAGAATGATCATGAATAGGCCACCCAAACCCCCTCCGCGAACGTCCGCGCTCATCGCGCCCGCCATAGCCTCCAAACAGCGATGCCCAGTAGCCCATCCGAGCCACCATCGTGATCGCGCCCGCCAGCGTTGCTGCGATCGAACTTGTTAAGAATATCGCGATTCCGCACATGTCCCAACTCATGTGCCAGAACGCCCTCCAACTCTTCGTCGTCAAGCAGCTGGAGAATCCCATGTGTCACAGCAACCGAGGCGTGCTTTGGATTTCGTCCCGTCGCAAAAGCATTTGGGCTTTCGCTGGGAATGACATAGATCTTCGGCATCGGAAGCCCCTGCTTCGCCGACAGCCGCTCCACGACCTCGTATGCGCGTGGCAACTGGTCTCGCGTTACCGGCTGCGCACGATACATCGACAGCGCCAGCTTGTCTGAGAAGAAGTAGGTCCCGAAATTGAAGGCCACAGACAGCACAAACGCGAGCACCATCCCATTGCGCCCGCCCGACCCAATCTCCGACAAAGATCAGGAAGACAGTCAGCACAACCAGCAGAAGCGTCGATTTGAAGGTATTCATCGGTTAGCCCCTTATGGACTCTACCTCTGCCGCCTTAGTGGCTGCGACTCCGTCACTTCTCCGCGAAAGTGCCCGTTTCAGAACAACCTCGAGCGCGGCCTTCTGTTCCGCATACTCCGCTCTCGTCAGCCGCCCCTCGAGCCTGTCCGTCTCCACCGCAAACAACTCTTCTTTCAGCGTTGCCAGTAGACGCTCCCGGGCCAGCGATCGGTGCTGAAGCTATTGCACCGCTGCCTGCTGCTGGCTGGCCGTTGTTGTTCTTCAGCATGAAGCCCGCGCCCGCAGCCATCGCCAGTCCAAGTCCCCCCAGAATCCACCACTTGTACTTCGCCCACGGATCGTTGGTCCCTTCGGGATCAAGAGGGGTTCCAAGCCCGCCACCCGGCCGCGTATCCGTTGCTGCAGACGCATTACCGCCAGTTTGAGGCTGTGGTCCGCTAGCACCGCCACCTTCGCCCGCAGTGGCAGCAGCATTGTCCCGGGGCAGCTGCCCTGTGCCCGAAACCGTAAACTCCAGCGGCTGCGAAGGCGACACATTGCGCGCAACAAACGTCTGTGCGGTGGTCTCCTCCGTCACCGGAGCGTACGGCGCCGAAGGACCCGGCTTGAAGGTCATGCTCTTCGGCATCATCACCGCAATCGTGTCAGTCACCATCGCTGGCTTGGGAGCAAACTTCAAGCTGCCAGAGTAGGGAAGCCGGTACGTAATCTGAAACCGCGTCTCACCCGGACGAATCGGAAAGATGAATGCAAAGTGATTCGGATCTCCCAAGCGGCACCGGCGAAGCCTGCACCGGCATCCCGCCCGGCCCCAGTGCCGCCGATCCTTCCACAACTGCGCCCGCCGGCAGATAAAACTCAAACGGCCGGTCGCTGAACTGCGTCTTTGGCGGGTTCGACTCGTTCTTCACGAAGAAATTCTCGACGACCCGCAGCGCCTTCCCGCTCTCATCCGTCTGGATGCGCATCACATCGGCCTCGCTGCTCACACCCGTCGACCTTCGCGGCCGCGTCGAACACCTCAACCTCAACCGACTGCGTGCCGGGAGGCGCTGGCCGGAAATAATTCGCCTTGTCGTGCGTCACGCGCACCAGATGGACTCCAGCGTCCGGAACATCCAGCGTGAAGTGTCCCTTGGCGTCAGTCTTTGTGCGCGTCGACTCCTGCATCCCCTGCGCCAGGCGGATCAGTACAACATCATCGCCAGCAGCAGGCTTGTTATTCGTCTTATTGGTAACGGTGCCGGTAATGGATTCGGCGAAGCGCAAAACCTGAAAGAGCGGCAGCCACGGCGGCGAGGGCCGCCAAACGTCGAACGCTTGAACCTGTTAGAAGATCACCTATCAAGTCTACGTCAAACCACGAACTACGCGCGGCTTCGACGTCCACTCACGCCATGCGCGCTCCAGGGTCTCCATCTCGGCAATCACCTGCGCCGCCTCGTCTTCGAGAGACGTCCTTTGCTCGGCATAGTCCTGCTCCGGATACTTACCGGCTAAGTACTCAAAGTTCAGATCGCGCAGATTCTCGTAGATCGCATCCTTGCGCTCGCGCAGATAGTCCACCCGAGTCTTGTCGGCCTGGAAGAACGGATTCTTCTCCGGCCAGAAGATGAACGCAAACAGCGCAAGGGTCAACAGCAAGTCCAGCAATCATTCCCATCAGTACTCCGTCTCCCGCCGAATCCGATCCCGCAATGCGTCATCGCCGCCAACTGCCACGCCAGCCCCGTTCTCGCCGACTGCACTGCTGTCGGGGCCGCTGCCGCCACGACGCTTCCAAATCACCATCAGAACTCCCGTTCCGACGATCGCCAGCAGAAACACCGCCATCGGCGCAATCCACGCCACATTATCAAAGCCACCGCGAATCGGCGCTGCCAGCACCGTCGGCCCATACTTCGCCGAAAACCAATTCAGAATCGCCGTGTCCGTGCCACCCGAGCCGACCTGCTGCTCGCAACTCGCCGATCATGCGGTCCGAATCCGGGCATCCGACATGGTTGCACTCCAGCAAATCTGCCCGCAACCGCAGACGCAGATCATCTCGTGCCCAAGCTTGCCGAACCGCGAACGAGTCTCCGCCCCCAGCATCACCAGCAGCGAGCAGGCAGACTGCAGCTCCCTGCCACCATCGCCTAAGCATGATGAACCTCAGCCTCGACACCGACAGGCGAGGGAACTGCCACCGCGCCGGGCTGCTGCGGGCGTCAGAGTCGGGCACCAGCGCCACGAACGTCCCCAGCACCACAATCAGCACGCCGATCCAGATCCAGTTCATCAGTGGATTCATGAAACACTTTGATGATCGGCTTGTCCGTGTCCGGATTCTTGCCCTCATAGATCACGTAAAGATCCTGCGCCAGCGTCGAGTGCAGCGCCACCATCGTCGACGACGTCTGGCTCGCGTTATAGAACCTGCGCTCCGGAGCCAGCTGCGTGATCTTCTTGCCACCCTTGAAGACATCCAGCAGGGCATACTCCGTGTCGTAGTTCGCGTTGCTGAATCCTGCGTAGAAGCTCTGGCACACCAGCCGGTACGGCCCCAGCTTCATCGCGTCGCCGAAGCCCATCTCCTGCTCACGCGACTGGTTGAACGCACCGCCGGCGATCCCGATAAACATCACCACAATGCCGAAGTGGACGATGTATCCGCCATACCGCCGCGTATTCCGCCGCACCAGCAGCACCGTCGACGCCAGCAGATTCTTGCCCGTCTGCGTCCGCACCACACTCAGCACCGCGCAGAAACTCTGCCGCAATCGCCGTAATCACACCCGCCGCCAGCGTGAACGTCACCAGCGAGAAGATCTCCGCCTGCATATCGTCGCCCGCGCTCCACGGCCGCACGCCAGCGGCAATCACGACCACAAACGCCACTGCCATCGCAATCGCATGGCAGAACAAAGTTCCGCCGGATCGACCGCAGTGAAGTCGAACGCCACGCCAGCAGCGGCCCAATGCCCGTCAGAAACAGCAGGAACAAGCCAATCGGAAGATTCACTCGGTTATAAAACGGCGCACCTACCGTCACCTTCGAGCCCTGCACATACTCGCTGAGGACAGGGAACAGCGTTCCCCACAGCACCGTGAAGCAGGCCACCAGCAGGATCAGATTGTTGAACAGAAAGCTCGACTCGCGGCTCACCAGCGACTCCAGCTTGTTCTCGCTCTTCAGATGATCCTTCTGCTTGAAAAACGTAAACAGACAAACCGCAAACACAATCAGGATGAACCCGTAGAACCAGTCTCCGATCGAAGACTGCGCAAACGCATGCACCTGAACTCACAATGCCCGAGCGCGTCAGCAGCGTCCCCAGGATCGTCAGCAGGAACGTCGAGAAGATCAGCCAGACGTTCCACGTCTTCATCATCCCGCGCTTCTCCTGCATCATCACCGAGTGCAGAAACGCCGTCCCCGTCAGCCACGGCATCAGGCTGGCATTCTCCACCGGGTCCCATCCCCAGTAGCCGCCCCAGCCCAGCACGCTGTAAGCCCAGTGCGCGCCCAGAAAGATTCCGCAGGTCAGAAACAGCCACGTCACCATCGTCCAGCGCCGCGTAATGTGGATCCACTTCTCCCCCGGATACCGCATCATCAGCGCACCCAGCGCAAACGCAAACGGCACCGAGAATCCCACATAACCCAGATACAGCATCGGCGGATGGATCACCATCTCCGGATACTGCAGCAGCGGATTCAGACCAAAACCGTCCTGCGCAATCGGCCCCGGCTGAATCGCAAACGGCGGCGCCGCAAAGTTCAGCAGCAGCAGAAAGAAGACCTGAATCCCGGCCAGAATCGTCGATGCAAACGCCGACAGCCGCACATCCACTTTGTGCCGCATCCGCAGCACAAATCCATATGCGCTCAGCAGCCACGCCCAAAGCAGCAGCGACCCTTCCTGCCCACTCCACAAGCGCCGAAAACTTGTAGGCAGTACTCAGGTCACGATTGGTGTGATGGAGGATGTAACTGAACGGAGTAGTCATTCGTGAACGAAGCCCACACCAGCGCAAACGCCGCCGAAGTCAGCGCCACAAAGCTTGCGATGCCGGCCCGTCCGTGCCGTCTCACCCAGGCGTCCGGCTCCGCCACCTCCGGCGGTAATCCCCGATTCGGACCGCGAGCGCCACAGCGCAACTGCTCCCATCACCAGCGTATAGGCACTCAGCACCAAAGCCAGGAGCAGCGCAAAACTCCCGAACTCGGGCATAGGATGACTTCGCATGGATTCCTCTCTCCCATTCTCTCAAGTGACGCGCCTTCACGGCAACGAAGAGGGAGGAGAGGCTGTCGTTTATCGCACGGCCGGAGCAGGACGCAGAACTTGCTGGGAATCTGTGGTCTGTGGTGGGACGTCGCCTACCCAATGAGATCGCGGACGCACTCCAGCAAGCATTCCGGCAGCAGCGGTTTCATCCGGAACAGCACATCAGGCCTTCATATTCCTCTTCGGCCTCTTCCATTCCGCTGATCACCAGGACAGGAATCTTGGGCAGAACCTTGCGGATCTCCCGGACGAACTCGAGCGCCGCTCATCCCCGGCATGATGTGATCGGTAACGACTAGCCGGACCTCAGTCAGGAAATCCCCATGGCGCAACTGCTCGAGCGCGCGAACGGGATTCAATGCCGCGATGACAAAGTAGCCGGCACGTCGCAGAATCGTCTGTCGGACAGCTGCTTGAACCGCGTTGTCATCGACAAGAAGAATCGCTGCTGAATTCTGCATCACAACTCCAGGGGAAAGGTCAGTCAACCGAGCCTTCAGACACCCTCTCTCCAAAATCACCTGACATGGACGTAGAAAGTGTGTCCGCAAATGGTCCGGCTCAACGGGAATCGCAAAATCAGGGTCACAGAACGTTCCCGCAACCAAATCGCATTCTTATCAGCACCTAGTCTTCAACCTGGATGCTGTGTATTACGAAATCAGATGCTGAAATGACGCCTTTTAGTTTTCTCCGGCCCCAGTAAACACCTCGATTATCCCGCCTCACTATCCCACTTTGGTTGTGCTGAGTCTCAGGCAACGTTGGCAACCGGGAGAAGATGTCATCGGCTAGACGAGAGAGACTAAACGATTTACAGTGGGCCGAAGAACCTCCGTACCTAACCGCACTACCCAAAGGGAAACCGTGACTCTGTCCATCATCGACTGGCTCATCATGCTGGTCTATTTCGTCTTCGTTCTGGGCATCGGCTTCGCCCTCAAGCGCTACATGCGCACCTCGAACGACTTCTTTCTCGCCGGCCGCTCCATCCCGGCCTGGGTCTGCGGCCTCGCCTTCATCTCCGCCAACCTCGGCGCGCAGGAAGTCATCGGCATGGGCGCCTCCGGCGCCAAGTACGGCATCAACACCAGTCACTTCTACTGGATCGGCGCCATTCCCGCCATGATCTTCGTCGGCATCTTCATGATGCCCTTCTACTACGGCTCCAAGGCCCGCTCCGTCCCCGAATATCTCCGCACTGCGCTTCGACGAGAAGACCCGCGCCGTCAACGCCTTCTCCTTCGCCATCATGACCGTGCTCTCCTCCGGCATCTCCATGTACGCGATGGCGCTTCTCATCCAGACGCTCGGCCTCTTCCACGGCATCATCCCCGACAACTACATCTTCCACGTCTCCGTCTTCGTCTCCGCCATCATCGTCCTCGGCTACATCTTCCTCGGCGGCCTCACCAGCGCTATCTACAACGAGGTTCTCCAGTTCTTCCTCATCGTCGCCGGCTTCGCTCCTCTCGTCTGGATCGGCCTGCGCAATGTCGGTGGATGGCAGGGAATCAAGCACACCCTCCCGCCTACCATGACCCACTCCTGGCGCGGCATGGCCCACGCCACCACCAACACTCTCGGCGTCGAATGGGTCGGCCTGGCCATGGGCCTCGGCTTCGTCCTCTCCTTCGGCTACTGGTGCACTGACTTCCTCGTCATCCAGCGCGCCATGGCCGCCGACTCCGAAGTCTCCGCCCGCCGCGTTCCCCTCATCGCTGCCATCCCGAAGATGTTTTTCCCCTTCCTCGTCATTCTTCCCGGCCTCATCGCCGTCAGTGTCACCTCTCATATAGCTCCTAACCCTGCGGCCGTCGTCGCCTCGCACCTCTGCGTCCGGTGCCACTTGTCGAGGAGCACCCCCACGGCATCATTCCGCTGAAGACCGAACCCGCTCAACGGCCAGCCCGTCCTCGACACCAACGGCACAGCCCGTCTATAACTACGACCTCGCCATCCCCGTCATGCTCCTGCACTTCTTCCCAACAGGAATCCTCGGTCTCGGCCTGACCGCTCTGCTCGCCAGCTTCATGTCCGGCATGGCCGGCAACGTCACCGCCTTCAACACGGTCTGGACCTACGACATCTATCAGGCCTACATCAACAAGACGCGCCACCGACGCCCACTATCTCTGGATGGGCCGCATGGCCACCATAGGCGGCGTCGCGCTGTCCATCGCTGCCGCCTATGCCGCGACCAACTTCAACAACATCATGGACGCGCTGCAACTCGTCTTCTCCTTCGTCAACGCTCCGCTCTTCGCGACCTTCCTGCTTGGCATGTTCTGGAAGCGCACCACCGGCCATGGCGCCTTTACCGGTCTGGTCTCCGGCACAGTCGCCGCGCTTCTTCACCACGGCCTCACCATCCCTGCCGACGCTGCCCCCGGCATTCACGGCGGCTGGATCACCATCGTCCACCACTACCCCAGCGACATGGCACAGAACTTCTGGACCGCCATCTTCGCCTTCTCGGTCAACTTCATCGTTACTATCGCGGTCAGTCTTGTCACCAAGCCTCGCGCGGAATCAGAACTCGTTGGCCTCGTCTACTCGCTCACTCCCAAGCCCGTCGAAAACCACTTAAGTGGTACCAGAAGCCCGCAACGCTTGCCGCTGCGGTTTTCGTAATGCTCATCATCCTCAACCTGGTTTTCGCATAGACCAGCAAACACGAACCACTGGGAATACATATGGGACTCGATATCCGCATCCCCCTCGGCCTGATCTTCCTCATCATCGGCGGCATCATGAGCATCTACGGCCTCGCTACCGCACACTCGGCAATCTACGAAAAATCCCTGGGGTCAACCTCAACCTGATCTGGGGAACTCTTATGTTTCTCTTCGGCCTCATCATGTTTTTTGTCGGCCGCCGTCAGAAGTGGCAGGACGATCCTGTCACCCCTCGTCCCTGGGAACGCAACTCCGGTTCGCGCCCTCATTGAGCTGCATCTTCAGACCCTGAATGAAAGCTACTCTTCTGCCAGTATTCCTGTTTGTGGCGCTCGTGTCCTTTCCTCTACGGGCGCAGGAAGCCGGCAGGTACTCCTTCCGGCAATCGCTGTCTGCTTTTGGTGAGTACTCCAATAACTCGAGCCATATTTTCCTGGGCGTGTCTGAAAACCGTCGTCTTATTGGCTTTGGCGTCGCTTACTCGCGTCGTCTCGTTCATACCAGCCACTTCGACTGGTACTACGCGCCTGAGCTTCTACCGCTCTTCTTCATCCAGGATCCCGTCGCCACATTTACTCTTACGACTCCCAGTTCCATGACATTTTTCTCGGCTCCGAGTGCAGGGGCCTGCGTACCGGCCTCCTTCAGCTCGCCTGTCGGTCCTGCGCCCGGAATCCTCGACTACACTCTCGTCCGCACCTGCAGTACGCGGTGGACCTACGCCGGTGGCCTGAGTCCGCTGGGGCAGCGCATAAATTTTGGGCCGCGCCATCGAATTCAACCATTTGTTGTAGGGAATGCGGGCTTTCTCGTCTCGTCTCGCGATGTGCCCGTCGACGACTCATCTAGCTTCAACTTCACCTTTGAATTCGGCGCAGGGGTCGAGTTCTTTCGAGATAGCGGCCACTCATGGTCAGTTGAGTACAGGCTTCACCACCTGTCTAACGCTTACACAGGAAATCTGAATCCCGGCATCGATAATCAGGTCATCAAGGTGACATACACCATCGGCCGATAGTTCCGATAAGGCTCACGATGAGCCGCTAAATTACTGAACCGTAGTATTTCCTACGTACTCCCTTGCAATAATGGAAGCATGAAGCGCCGCATCATCAAGCAGTACGAGCTCGTCCGCAAGATCGGCGCCGGCGGCAGCGGGGTCGTGTTTCTCGCCAACGACACCCTCCTGCAGCGCCCCGTCGTCATCAAGCTCCTCAAGCGCGGCAACCTCACCATCGAGCAGATGCGCGCCACGCAGCTTCGCGAGGCCCGCCTGGCCTCGGCCATCGACCACCCCAACGTCTGCGCCATCTACGACGTAGGCGAAGCTCCGACCGAATCCGGCGACGGCGAAGAAGCCTACATCGTCATGCAGTACATTCCCGGCAAGTCGCTCGACAAGATCATCGCCGAAGGACCGTCCAGCCTCCAGCTCGTCCTCTCCGCCGGCATTCAGATCTCCGACGGTCTCTCTGCCGCCCACTCGCTCGGCATCTTCCATCGCGACCTCAAGCCTGCCAACGTCATGCTCACCGACGGCGGCCTCATCAAGATTCTCGACTTCGGCCTCGCTCGCCGCCTCGCTCTCGATCAGGCCGAGTTCGACCCCTCCGGCCCCGCCGACAAGCGCAATCCTCCCGCCTCTCGGCGCCACCTACACCGCTCGCGGCGGCACCATCGCCTACATGGCGCCGGAGCAGTTCGTCACCGGCCAGTCCTAGCGTCCAGTCCGACATCTTCGCCCTCGGCCTCATCCTCTACGAGCTCGCCACCGGCCGCCACCCCTTCCACCGCCCCGACGCGCCCGACTTCCAGACCATCCGCGCCATCCAGTTCGCCGATCCGCCATCCATCCGCGAGATAGCTCCGATCTTCCCGTCGAGCTCGAGAGCGTCATCCTGCGTTGCCTCGAAAAGCAGCCCTCTGCGCGCTTCTCCTCTGCGGCCGACGTCCGCGAGTCGCTCAAGACGATCATGCGGTCCATGCAGCTCGACTCCGTTCTCATGCCCGGTGGCGAGTCCCTCTCGCTGCTCCCTCGCAAGGCCGTCTCGCCCTCGAGACACCCGAGGAAGAGAAGCGCACCACCGGCATCCTCTCCATGCTCGCCGAGCGCTTCCGCGAGTCGGGCATCCACTTCCGCAACAAACAGAACAACAGCATCGTCGTCCTGCCCTTCATCAACTTCGGCCCCGCCGACGTCGCGCCGCTCTATGGCTATGCTCTTGCCGACGCCATCGCCGCGCGCCTCGCCCGCATGCCCTCGCTGGTCGTCCGCCCGTCCAGCTCGCTGATGACCATCCCCACCCAGCAGCTCGATCCCTTCAGCGTCGGCAAAAAACTCCTCGTCGACTTCGTCCTCGCCGGCAACTTTCTCCGCTCCGACAAAGGCTTCGATCTCAACTGGCAGCTCCTCGACGTCCCCGGCCAGAGCGTGCGCGCCGGAGGCTCCATCAACGTAGCCTCCTTCGACCTCGTCAGCGTCCAGTCCGAGATCTGCAACGAAGTCTTCAGCACCCTGCAGGGCGTCGGCGATCTGCAGCAGTCCGCACGAGAACAACCACCGCGCTCGACTGCTCGCCGTCACGCTCCGCAGTCAGGACTTCTCCGAGGAGTATCTGCAGGCCCGTGCCTTCTCTCCTCCTTCATGACCCGCACCGGCAGCCGCGACGACCTCGACCGCGCCCGCGAACTCTTCGACTCCGTCGTCAAGCCAGGACGAGAACTACGCCCCCGGCTGGTCCGGCCTCGGCATCACTCACCTCCAGTACACACGCCACGGCCTCGGCGGCCAGATGCACGTCCTCGAAGCCCGCCGCGCCTTCGACAAAGCGCTCCAGCTCGACCCCGGCTCCGTCGAAGCCAATCTCTACCGCGTCTACATGCTGCTCTCCCGCGGCGAAAAAGAGTCCGCCCGCCACGGCATCGAGCATCTTCTGCAGACCGCCGGCAACGACTGGAACGTCCGCATGGTCGCCGGCATCACCCTCCGCATCGACGGCATGTACGAGGAGGCCCTCGACCAGTTCAATGCCTCCCTCCGCATGAACCCGTCCAACGCCGCGATGATCTACAACCATCGCGCCCGCGTCTACCAGTACCAGAACCAGATGGAGCTTGCCGCCGACGAGATCGAAAAGGGCTTGACCCTCGAGCCTCGCCAGCCTCTGCTCCGCATCTCGCTCGGCTATCAGCAGATGCGTACCGGCGATCTTCCCGGAGCCATCGAGACCCTCGAAAACGTCATCCGCGACGAAGCCATCCCTCCGCATCGTCTTCCCCACCATCGCCCTCTGCTACGTCCAGCTAGGCGATCGCGAAAAAGCCGCCACCTTCATCGTCGACGAAACCCTCTCCGCCGCCGAAGCCGACAGCGAGATGGCCTACCGCCTCGCCACTTACTTCGCCGTCGATGGCGACGAGTCCGAAGCCCTCCACTGGCTCCGCCGCGCCATCTATCTCGGCAACGAGAACTATCCCTGGTTCTCGCAAAAATCCCGCCTGGCGGCGCCTCTCAGGCCACGCCGACTTCGAGCGCATCCTCGAAGACCTGAAGAAGAGCTACCGCCGCAACCAGAAGAACTGGAAGCGCCTCCTCGCCCAGGTCCGGGGCTAGGGATTGCTCGAGGCTCCCCCGTACCTTTTTTGCGCAAAGTCTTCGAAAGATTTCACTTAGGTCTGTACTTCGTGCCTGAAGGATTTAGATGAAGAAGCTCTCGAGGGCTTTCCAGGTTCTTTTTAGGGCTATTTCTATTGTAGAGAACCGGCAGGGGTAAATCGGCAACCCAGCGGGTACGGTAAGTGATGTGCGTGGTGGAGGTTGCCGGGTTTTGCACAGGTGCGGGGGCTTGACAACATTCCAGAGCGTCTCGCTTTGGGTTAGGCGGAAGAACTGTGTCCGTCGCAATGAAGGACGCCGAGGAATTTCTGCCAAGGCCCCACGGCTTCGCGGTACTGGTGGGCGAGGATGCGCGAGATCTGGTGAAGGTGGGTCATGTCGTGGACGGCCCAGGCGGCGAGAAGCTGCGAAACGGTGACGGGACCGAAGGCAGGGTGGATACCGCGGCGTTCGAGGTCTTCGGCGGTGAGGTTCAGGGATTGAAGCTCGTCAAGATTGCGGGCGCGAAGTGTGGCGAAGTCGTCGAGGAGCTGGGAGAGACTTTTACCCTGGGAGGAGCGGGTTTGGCCGAGGCGATCGAAGGGGGTAAAGGGTTGGGATTCGCCGTGCTTGAGGATGATGCGAGCGCGGGCAGGCCAATCGCTAGTATCGCCGTAGGCGAGATGGCCGACGACATCATAGATCGTCCAAGTGGAGTCGCCTTCGTTGCGGTGTGTCCATGAGTCGGGGAGATCGCGGAGGAGCGCGCTGAGAGAGGCGGGAGTGTTGCGGAGGAGGGCGAAGGTCTGAGCAAGGTCGTGCGGCATGGGCTTTCGATGGCGGAGTGGTGAGGCGGGATGGAATTTTGTTCAGAGCGGGTTCAGAGGCCGAGTTCTTTGGCGGCGAGAGCTGTGCCTTCGACGCGGGATTTGATTTTGCTGAAGGCGGTGTCGCGGGCGGTGGAGGTGTCGTCGGCGAAGGGGGAGAAGCCGCAGTCGTCGGTGGAGCCGAGTTGGGCCGGCGGTAGGATGGCGGCGGCTTCGAGGATGCGGTCCTTGACCTGTCCGGGCATTTCGATGGCAGGACTGATGGGATCGATGACACCGATGAAGACGGTGTGATTTTGTTTGAGGACGTCGCGGACGGAACGCAGGGCTCGGGGGCGATCGGCCTCACTAGCCATCTGGAGATAGAAGCGGCCGACGTTGAGTTGGAAGAGGTCGGGGAGGAGCGCGGTGTAATCGACGTCGGCGGAGTGGGTGGAGTCGTGGTCGCCGCCGGGGCAGACGTGGACGCCGATGCGCTGACGCTCGACCGGAGTAAAGCGGTCGATGACCTGGTTGTTTAGGTCGATGAAGGAGCGGAGGAGGCCGCCGGAGGGGTCGAGTTTGAGGGAGAGGCGGGCTTCAGTGAAGTCGATCTGAACGGTGTGAGCGCCAGCGGAGAGCGCAGAGCGGATGTCGGTCTCGGCTTCGTTGAGAAGGTCGGCGATGAAGGCTTCGCGAGGGTAGCCGGGGAGGGGCTCTGAGGGATAGAGGAGGCTGAGCGCGGAGGCTGAGATGACAGCCTGCTTGAGCGGGAGTTTGGTGAAGGTGCGTGCCTTTGCGGTGTATGCGCCGGCGTGGATGCCGTAGCGGAAGGGGCCGGAGGCGAGGCGCGGGAGCTGGCGGGTGTGGCCGTCGGCAAAGGGGATGACGACGCCGTCGGACGCGAGGTTGGTGAGTCCGGACAGCGGGTAGGTGGCGAAGGAGGGCTTGGTTTGCTCGCCGTCGGTGACGACGGGAGAGCCGGTCTGCTCGTAAGCGCTGAATGGTATCGCGGAGAGCATCGTCTGAGACGCGGTCGAGCTGCTCGGGGGTGGAGTGGCCGGAGTTGAAGGCGACGAGAGCTTGAAGGAGCGTGATTGGGCGGGGGACGCTGCCGATGGGTTCGGTTTGCATGCGGTGAAGTTTAGTGGGAGAGAAAGGGTTCGGCATCCATCAGAAGGTGGAGAGCTATTCCGGTCGCTTCCGCTCGAATAGCGCATTCACGCCGCTTTGGGTCATGAGGTGACGTCTTACGTCGGGCGCCCGTCATTCGTGATCGGTGTCCGATACTGAATTTCTTCGTTCAAATTTGACACGTTGCAGCTCATCGCCTTCAGCGCATAGAAAACAATTGCAGGAGATGTTAAATTTGCGAAATCTGCCCACCGGCTGACCTAAACGTCCCTCAGGAGGCAAGCTCAACCATCTTCGTTTTGCTACATGGAAGGCACGAGATCGTCGTTCTTCTCTGGTAGACATAGGAACTCAATTTTAAACCAAGCAATTGGTCTTCATCTCCTACACCCTCTTCGGGGGGTGCTTGGAGCTTCAAAGACGTTACTGAAATTGCCAGTTTACTTACTTGCGTTGCCAGGCGGTGGTGGGATTGCAATGTCGAGATCGGTTACTTTGCCGAGTTCTGACAAGGGAGGCTTTATCTCAGACTGGTTGCCGACGATGACGGTGCCGAGCTTTGACTGATCGACGTACTTGTTGGCCACGCGAGAGACGTCGGCGGCGGTGACCTTTTCGATCCCTTCTTTGTACTTCTCGAGGAAGTCGGAGGGGTAGCCATAGAAGGCTAGGGTGACCTGTTCGCCTAAGATTTTTTCAGGCGAGTCGTAGCGGAAGATGAAAGAGTTCAGCAGATCATCCTTGGCCTTGGAGAGTTCGGCAGGAGTGGGCGGGACAGTCTTGAGGCGGTTGACCTCGTCGAGCATGGCCTTGGTGGCGGCGACGGTGGAGGCGCTCTTGGTTCCGGCGATGACGTAGAAGATGCCGGGGTGGTCGTAGGAGGCGCCGAAGGAGCCGTCGACCGAGTAGGCAAGGCCGAGCTTGGTACGAACGTTCTGGACGACGCGCGAACTGAATCCGCCGGAGAAGATCTCGTTCATGACTGAGAGGGCATAGTAGTCGGGGTTGGAGCGCTCAGTGCCGAGGCCGACGATGAGGACGTTGGATTGATTTACGTCGTCCTTATTGGCGAAGTTAATGCCGGGCTTGGGATCGGTAAAGGTGAGTTTCTCCGTGGCGAGGACCTGGCCGCGGGAAAGAGGTTCAAGGGCGGCGCGAAGTTTGCGTTCCATGGAAGCGGAGTCAAAGTCGCCGGAGACCGAGACGATCATGCCATTGGGCTGGACCGTCTTGTCGTGCCAGGCCTTGAGGTCGTCGACGGTGACGGCAGCGACGGTCGCGTATTCGGCCTGACGCGCATAAGGGCTGGTGGGACCGTAGACAAGCCTGATCGCTTCGCGAATGGCGATACCGCTCGCGTCGTCGTTGCGGCGGGAGATGCCGGTGTCCATCTGTCGCTTGGCCAGCGCGAGCTTGTCGGCCTTGAAGGCGGGATGAAGGAGAAGATCGACGGAAGAGGCGAAGACGGAGTCGAAGTCGCCTTTGAGTGAAGACCAGCGCAGGGAGGTGTTGGCTGAACCTCCGGAGGTCTCGATACGCGCGGCCTTGAGCTCGAGTTGATCGTCGAGCTTGTCTCCATCGATGGTGGATGTTCCGCTTGTGCGCCAGGTCTGGCCGTACATCGTGACGAGGCCGACTTTGTCTGCAGGCTCTTCGCGACTACCTCCGCGAATAAGAATGGAGCCGTTGATGAAGGGAAGCTCGTGGTCTTCCTGGAGGAAGATGACAAGCCCGTTTGTAAGTTCGATTCGCTTGGGCTGCTGTGGCTTGAAGGCGTGGAGTGGTGGAATGGAGATCTTTTTCCACGGTTGCGCCGGAGCGCCTGCAGAATGGGGCGCAGGAGCTGACTTTTCTGTGGAGGCATCCTGCGCGAAGGCGAGCGAAGGAGCGGTCGCGAAGGCGAGAATAGTTGCTGCGATAGGTAAGCGATACAGGCTCATGGAAAGGTTCACTCCGCACCTCCCTGGTTCTTTGCGACAGGTTTTTGAGGCGCGACAAACTCTATGCGCGCGCTGGTGCGGTTGCTGTCAAGGAATATCTTGTTTGCGACTCGGCGGATATCAGCTTTGGTGACAGCATCGATCTTGTCGAGATCGCGGAAGAGCTGGCGCCAGTCACCAAAACGAGTTTGGTACTCAGCGAGTTGATGGGCGAGGCCGTCGTTGTCAGCGAGTCCGCGCAGCAGGTCGGCTCGGGCTCGGGTCTTGAAGCGCGTAAGTTCGTCGTCGGTGACATCTTCGTTTTTGAGGCGATCAAGCTCTTTGTGTATGGCGGTCCGAACATCATCCGGAGTGTGTCCAGGGAGCGGAACGGCGTAAAAGGCGAAGAGGCCGGGGAATTTATAGCCGGGAAAACCGGAAAATCCTTCGGCCGTAGCGGCAATGCGCTGGTCCCGGACGAGCGAGCGATAGAGACGCGCGGTGCGTCCGTTGGAGAAGATGTCGGTGATGGCGTCGTAGACGGAGTCGTCGGGGTCGCGGTAGTCGGGCCGATGGTAGCCCTCGAGGTAGAAAGGTTGCGTGGCCTCTTTGATGACGACGGACTTTTCTGCGAACTGTGGCGGCTCAATGGTCGTCATTGGAGTCGGCTTGGGACCAGCCGGAATCTTCGAGAAGTAACGCTCGAGGATGGGCATGGCCTCAGAGGCCTTCAGGTCGCCCACGACGGCGATCACGATGTTTGACGGGACGTAATACTTCTTATGGAAGTCCTCGGCTTCAGTGGCGCTGACTTGAGAGATTTCGCTCTCCCAGCCGACGCCGGGGCGGCCGTATGGATGTGCAACGTAGGCCGCAGATAGGAACTGTTCAACCATACGGCCAACCGGCGACGAGTCCGTGCGCATGCGGCGCTCTTCCTGGACGACATCGCGTTCCTTGTAGAACTCGCGCTGGACCGGTTGAGCAATGCGCTGGCTTTCGAGGTAGGCCCAGAGTTCAAGACGGTTGGATGGCATGGACCAGAAGTATTGAGTGGAGTCTTCGCTGGTGGAAGCGTTGATACCAGTGGCGCCGTTTTGCTCGGCAATCTCAGAGAACAGGTTGGGGATAACGTATTGCTGCGCGGCTTCCTGTGCGTCTTCGAACGTCTTTTTCAGCTGGGCAAGTTTGGCGGCATCCTGGCCGACGCGCTTGCGGTACTCAGCGTCGTATGCCGCATAGGCCTTCTCCACTTTTTCGAGAGCGAGCTTTTCAGCGGGATAGTTCGTTGTGCCGATCTCATGTGTGCCCTTGAAGGCCATGTGTTCGAACATGTGCGCCAGGCCGCTGTCGCCCTGGGGATCGTTGGCTGAGCCGGCGTCGACGAGCGTGTAGAAGCTGAAGACCGGGGCCTCGGGGCGCTCGCAGACGATAAGAGTTAGTCCGTTGGGCAGGACTTTGACGTGGGTCCGCTTCTCGAAGCTCGCGAGATCCTGGGCGCGGGCCGCGTTTCCAAGTGCCAGACCGAGAGTGAGAGATAGAAGCACACGTCGAACGTGCACGAGGAACCTCCTAAAAACTAAAGCCGGAAGACTTACTATACCGAAGTCGAGGCCGCATTTTGGTTCGACGAAGGCCAGGAAGATTCGCTTCGTCACTTAAAAAGAAAGTCCCGGGCCATCGATGGTGCTGATAGCCCGGGAGGAACAGGGAAGTGGTTAGAAGAGGATTCTGCCGCCAACCTGGATGATTCGCTGGCCGCCGCCGCTTCCGGTGATTTTGCCGAAGTTGGCACCAGAGGAGATGCTGGCAGTCGGGCCACCGAGATTGACGAAGTTGAAGACGTTGGAGAACTCGCCACGGAGTTGGAATTTCAGCTGCTCGTGGAGGTTGAAGCTGCGGAAGAGCGAAGCGTCCACGTTCTTGTAGCCGGGGACGTCAAGCTGCATCGGGCGAGTGTTGCCCAACAGACCTGCCGGACCAACTCCAGGGCATCCAGCATCAAGACCGGGACGGCAATAGGCTGTCGTGTCCATCCATCCGTTCATCTCGGCTCTTCGCGAGCTCTGAGGAAGGGTGTGCGGGGTCTTGCCTGGGACTACGCTCGGACGATTGTTGCCAAGGCCAGAGAAGTAGTTGTCCGTTCCGGTGGTGACGGTGAACGGCTGTCCGCTGTTCGCGGTCCAGATTCCGGTGACTGTCCAACCGTTGAGCGCGAGCCTGGTGAAGCTGTTGAAGCGATCGAAGTAGTCAGGCTTCCAGACGAAGGACATCGTCATCATGTGGCGACGGTCCTGGTCCGAACGCTGGCCATACTCGAGCTGTGGGTAGTTGGCATCGACGAAGACGCCGTTGAGGCCGCCGGTCGAGTCAAGATTATTGCTCTGCAGAGTCTTCGAGAAGGTGTAGTAGCCGCGCGCGCTGATGTGGTGCGTGAGGCGCTGCTCGATCGAAACCTGCAGACCGTTGTAGTTGGAGTTCTGATTGGAACGGATGACCCAGACGTTGGAGTACAACGGGCTGGCAGCCGAATTGCCGAATTGCGCGTTGAGCGGACGGCGATTGTTCACTGTCGCGCTGGAGTTGGCATAACCGCAGGCTTTGGTGGTATCGGGAGTCGTGCCGTTAGCCAGGAAGCAGGACGGTCCCGATGCTCCCGTGTTTGGGTTGACGTTGAAGATAGGTCCGTTGATGTCGTTGTAGATGGGATTCTTGCGATTGAGCGCGCCAACGTAGTAGATGCTCAGAGCAAGGCCATTAGTGAACTGCTGCTGGATGCCGAAGTTCATTTGGAAGGAATACGGCCAGCGGTAGTTCGGATCAAAGGTTACGAGTTGGTTGAAGGGAAGGAATGCCGCGGTCTTGCTTGCGTAGTTGAACGCTAGCTGCGGGTATGGATTGGCTCCTGTCGGGAACTCGGTCGGGTCGCCGGTATATGGATGCGTAAGCGACTGGACCTTGGTGTATCCGCTGTTACGCACGGCATACGGAGCGTAGTTCGAGGGGAACTCCCACTGATTGCCGGAGATGCCGCCGAAGAAGAGCCCAGCGGCGCCGTGGATAACCGTCTTGCCTGAGCCGTAGGGATCGTAGGCGAAGCCGAGTCGGGGCGAAACGTGGTTGAACGGAGTGAAGACGCCGCCCTTAGGCACGCCGGGGTCACCCGGGAAGAGCATGCCGAGAGGAGCGAGCTTCTGATTGGTTCCAATGATGCTGACATTCGAGAAGGCGTGCGATTGAACGCCCGGAGTGAAGTTGGACTGCATGCGCTTGTTGTCGGTCGGCGCCTGCTGCCAGTCATAGCGAATACCTAGATTGAGGGTGAGATTGGGAATAATGCGCCAGTCATCCTGCGCAAAGGCGCTGTAGCTGAAGTAGTTCGCGTTGGCATACAGACCGGTGTCCTGTCCCATGCCCGCGGGCCGGCCGGCAATGAAATCCGAAAGGCCATTGGTTGTACGGGCCGCCGCGTTGGTGGCGTTACCGGAACTGAAGGTAAAGGTGCCGTAGTTGTTCAGTGAGGTCAGCTGAAAGTCTTTCTCAAGACCACCTTCGCCGCCAAAGTAGAGGGTGTGCTTGCCGCGAGTGGTCGAAAGAACATCGCGGATACCATAGACGTTCGCACCGGCCTTGGGACCAGTGATGGCCTGCGCGAGCGTGAAGGCGATCGCACCGTTGACAGCGATGTTCGGAAGCGATGGCGTACCTACAACACCGAAGTCCGAGCCGAAATCTGTCAGGCTGGTCTTACTCGGGTCAGCCGTGACTGGGTTACGGCCACCGTTTTGACGGGTGTAATTGACCCAGAACTGATTGACCGTACGAGGGCTGACATTCCATACATCACTGATGTTCGCGTTCTGCTGCTTGTTGGCGTAGTCGGAGTACGACCATGTTTGCAGAAAGCCGCCGAGGTCCTGACGGTTCTTGTAGTTCAACAGAAAGTAGCTGAGGGTAAGCAGGTGGGACTGCGTGAGTTGGTGGGAGGTCTTGACGAGATACTCTTCATTGGACTGAGGAGTGGCCGAACGGGTGCGGTAGATGTATTTGTTGTCCGTCGAGATGTTTGGCTGCTGTGCCGGAAGGTTCGCCTTGAGGTACTTCAAAATGTTGACGGCTGTTGGATCGACAGACGGAAGCTTGTTGTTTGCATAAGGCTTGAGCGTGACTGGGTCGCAGACGAAAAAGCGAGGAACGAACGCGCTGTTCTGAGTTCCGGAGGGGGTCACCTGGCAGGATGGCTGACCACCACTGACCTGCTCCCCAGGAAGGGGAAGGTTCTCAGAGAAGTCTCCATTCATCTGGGCGTCGCTTGGAAGAGCGCCGCTGTGTGAAGTAGTGGTCGTGTAACGGAATCCGCCAAAGCTTCCGAAGAAGAAGTCCTTGTCATGGCGAATGGGACCGCCAATGGTTCCTCCAAAGCGATGCTGGTTGTAAGGAGCTTTGGTGGAACCGGCGCCGGCGTTGAAGGCGCCTGCGTTAAAGTTTCTGCTCCGGTAGAACTCGAAGAGGGATCCGTGGAACTGATTCGTACCGCTCTTGGAGATGACGCTGACAACAGCGGAGGAGTAGCGGCCGACCTGAGCGCTATAGCTGTTCGTAACCACATTGAACTGGCTGATTGCGTCCGGGTTGGGAACCTGGTTGCCGGAGTTGCGAAGGCCAGTCATGTTGAGACCGCCATCGAGGTAGTACGAGACCTGGCCGACGAAGCCGTCGGTCGAGCCGTTGACCAGAACTTTGATCTCCTGGTAGCCGAGATTGTTGATGGTGTCGACCTTCTGAACACCCGGAACGAGCTGAAGGAGACGGTCGACGTTGCGGTTGACCAGCGGAAGATTGTCGATCTCGACGTTGGAGACGGTGCGTCCGATCGCAGAGTCGCTGATATTTACAAGAGGCACGTCGGCCGTGACTTCGATGGTCTCGCCGGTGGTACCGATCTCCAACTGAAGGTTGAGGTCTGCGTTTTGCATGACCGCAAGGGTGACACCGCTCCGTTCGAGAGACTTGAAGCCGGGCGCAGCTACGGTGATCTTGTAGGGGCCGACGGGGAGAAACTCTTCGTGATAAGAACCGTCTTCTTTTGTCTTGTCGACGCGCGTGAAGTTTGTCGTTGTCTGCGTCAGAGTAATGGTCGCGTTGGGTATTGCGGCGCCTGTGGAATCGGTAACCAAGCCGGAGAGCGTAGCTGTACTAAGCTGCGCACTGGCACTGGACGAAAGCCCAAATGCCAAGAGCCCGAGCAGCGTAAGCCGCCAGCCCCGAGAGAATAAGGCCTTATTCATATGTTGCCTCCAGAGTCAAACGTTTGTCTTACCCCCGATGCCTTGGGATTGCAGACATGATTTTTGGAATCGCTGAAAGATAGTTCGCTGAATGAACAATTGTCAATCGTTCTTATCGGTCACCCTGATGAAAAGGTGACCGAAATGGCAATAGCTGCGTCTTTATTGAGCATGAGCGCGTCCGATTTGAACGACGCATACCACTTTCGTGGTATGCGCACCGCGATTTTCGCAGTTGATCAGATGAGACTGAGGACTGCACCGGCAACTCCCTTCGCCTGAATCGCTACAACAGCGGCGTCGGAACCGGTTAGCAGGACCGTAATTCGAGCGCGGCCATTGGCGAGTTCGACGACGCGGGAGCCGTCTGGAGTGCCAAGGTTGTCAATCAGACGGCCACCGCCAGCAAGCGAAAAACGCACTCTGCTGCGGGAATCCACGCAAAGCAGCTCTTTCGCGTCGAGCAGTTTTGCCTCTATCACGATTCGATCGCCGTTGCGACCAACTTCAGTTAGCGTTAACTTAGAGGGATTGCTCAACGCGTGAGTCTGGTAATCGAATTCGATATCGTCTGTAACAGTGGTTGAACCTTTTTTCGCCACGACATGAAGTTTGTTCGTGCCTTCTACAAAAGGTGTTATCCACCGAAGGCCGGCGGCGGGGAAGTCCTGACTATTACGTCTGCGGGAACCTAGGGATGTGCCATTGAGGAAAAGCTCGGCGTTTTCGCAATTGGAGTACACCTTGATCATCTTCGGCTCGCCAGGCGTACCCCACCGAATCGGCCACGTGTGACCATAGATGTGGGCCATAGGGACGTCAGACCAATAGGACTGGAAGACGAAGTACGACTCCTTCTTTTGCATGTCGCGAGTGATGAGTCCTTTCTGATTGACGCGTGGGACGGGATTCTCCACGCGAAGGGGAGTAGTGAAGTCCTTGAAGACCCATTGAGCGGAGCCAGAAAACCAGTCGAGGGTTTCCTGGACTTTGAGGTGCCAGTCGAAGAGGTTGCAGGCGTAGGTTTCGGACCAGTCACCATCGCGGGACACGCGAGCCTCCCCTCCAGTCTTGAGATAGGCCATGCCGCGCTCGTCGGTGCCATGACCAGTGGATATCTGGGCGAGCGACTTATCGGGGTCCTCGGAATGGCGGCCAGCATGGCTGTCGGCTCCCCACTCGGCATGGAAGAGATGCTTGACGCGTTCTCTCTGAGTCTCTAGCGACTTCTGATATTCCGGATAGGTTCCGCTGTACCAGCCCGCCCAGATGGAGGGGGAGTAGACGTCGGGGATGTCGCGAGCAGAAGTCGCAGCGACGGATCGTAGTCATGCGCGAGGGGTCAAGCTGATGGGCGAGGTCGCGGAGCTCGGTGAGGTAAGCGCGGATCTTTTCCTGGTTGATCTCAGGGTATTCGGTTGGCCAGTCGTTCTCGTTGCCCAAGCCCCACAGGATTACGCTTGGATGGTTGTGGTGCTGCGCGATCATGTTGCGTAGAGTTCGGCGGCCCATCTCCTGGAAGATTTCGTTGCCGATGCCGCCGCGGCACCATGGAATCTCTTCCCAAACGAGCAGGCCGAGACGATCGCAAAGATCGAGCACGCGGCGCGACTGCTGGTAGTGCGCGAGGCGAATGAAGTTGGCGCCCATGTCTTTGATGAGGTGCATCTCCTGTTCCAGCAGGTCATCAGGCATGGCCGCAGCGTATCCGGCATGATCCTCGTGGCGGTGGGTTCCGCTGAGCAAGAGGCGCTCGCCGTTGAGCTTGAACGGGCCGTGGTCGACCCATTCCGTGTGGCGGATCCCGAAGGTTTCGTTGCACGAGGTATTTGCCTGCGGAAGTAGCGATGCTGATGCGGCATTGGTAAAGATTTGGAGCGGAAGGGCTCCACAGTTGCGGAGCGCCGAGCGTAAAGGTGGTAAGGGACGCTGTGCCTTTCCACGAAGGAAGCGATTTCTTCGCCGTGTGGACTAGGGCGCCCGCAGAGTCCAGAACATCAATATCCAGAACGATAGGGCCCGTGGCATCGGTTGGGTTGTACAGCGAGGCCACGATCTCAACTTTGGCAGGAGACTTTGGCGTTGCGAGATTGGTTTTGATATGGACTGTCTCGATCGAGACGGCTGGAACGTAGACGAGGTTGACGTGACGATACAGGCCGCCGTAGAGAGTGAAGTCACTCAGATCCGAGGGCATGCGGTCGAGATCGCGGGAGTTGTCGCAGAGGACCGCTAGTGGAATTCCATCAGCCGTCTTCTTCTTTTTGGGGTTCAGCGCTGGAGAGGGTAGTTTGGCAACTGCATCGGTGATGTCGAAGACGAACTCGTCGTAGCCGCCAATATGTTTGCCAACCAGGGCGTCGCCAACATAGACAGTCGTATCCTGGCCAGCGCCCTCGAAGTGTAGGAGTGTACGTCCGTTCGGATATGGATTCGCGATTGGAACGTGGGTGCGGTACCAACCGGGTCCGCGATAGGCGGGAACATCAGGGTCGCAGCCATCGTAGGCATTGAAGCAATGGGGCATCGCGACTGTGGCGAAGGAGACGACCTCATCGCTGTGCCAGACCTCCCAAGGACCGCCTAGTGAACCTTGGAAGTACTCCCAACCTGAGGAGAGGCGACGGCTGTTCCCTTCGAAGGATTCGCCGTCATTTATGGCTAGGCGAGCAAGCGAGGCACTCAGAGATGAGTGCGACAAAACAGAGGCTGCAGTGGCCGCAGAGGCGCTGGCCCTTAGGAATTGTCGGCGAGTGGGCATGTAAAGGCGAAGGCTCCGATGGTTTGCGGTTGTAGGGAAAGACGCTCAGCCAGAAGGATGATCTACGGCATATAATTCAGACCGTCTACAAAATGCATGGCTTTCGATGATATAAAGACTCGTCCTTATTGATGTCAAGCAACGGGGACGCGAACGAAGAGGTCATGTGATGCAGATTTCACTCTACAAAATCGTTTGACTGCCATATTGCACTTGATGCCTGTACTGAAGGAATCGGGACGCCCAGATGCCAACGCCACCAACGCAGACGTTCACATTTACTCGCAAACAGAGCGCTTCAAATAAGACTCCGCGCCAGATCAATCGCAATCTGGTGTTCAACCTGATTCGTACGCGTCAGCCGATCTCGCGTGCCGACCTCGCCCGAGTCTCAGGGCTGCAGCGCAGCACGATTTCGCTGATCGTCGAGGACCTGATTCATGAGCGGTGGGTGCTGGAGGGTTCAACGGGCAGTCTTCCCCGAGGCCGACGTCCAACATTTTTGGAACTGAACCATCAGCGTGCCGTGATTGCGCTGGATATCCATCCTGCGCAGACCACGGTTGCCGTAACAGATCTTGGCGGCAGGATCGTCGCGCAGAATGTTGTCGCGTTGCCGAGCGATCCCAACAAAGCAATCACTTCGATCGTCGCAGCGATTCGCAAACTGATTGCGGACCATTCTGACAAATCATTCGATGGCGTGGGCATAAGTCTTCCGGGAAGAGCCGACCCGCAGCTGAAGAAGCCGATCTTCGCTCCGAACGTTAACTGGCCTGTTCAAAGCATCAAGTCGAAGATACATCGTGCCACCGGGCTCCGCGTGGAGATCGATAACGTCGCCAATGCCTGTGCACTCTCCGAGGTTTGGTTTGGTGATAGCGACGGAGTCCAGGACCTGGTGGTCGTGAACGTCTCGGAAGGTATTGGAACAGGCATTTTTTCGAACGGCCGCCTCCTTCGCGGGGCGAACGGAATGGCAGGCGAGTTTGGCCACGTTGAGATGGATCAAGATGGTCATCCGTGCGGCTGCGGGGGAAGAGGCTGCTGGGAGACAGTGGCATCGAATCGAGCGGGACTGCGCTACTATCGCGAGATCAGCGGTAATGGCGGCCCTCAGAGTTTTACCGCGCTGGTGAAGATGGCCCAGGCCGACGACAAGAATGCCATCCTGGCACTCGAGAAGATGTCCAGCTTCCTTGGGCGTGGCCTCCGAATGATCGCGTCAGCTCTGGCGCCCAGCGAGATCATTATCGTGGGTGACATTACCAGCGCGTGGCACCTGTTCGGCCCGAAGATTGAGGCCGAATTGAAACACAACGCCTTTTCCAAAGCTCCAAAACTTCGTCCCTCATTTGAGGGCAATACCGCGAGACTGCGCAGTGCGGTCGCGCTTGTCATGAACCAAGGTCTTAATTAATCACCGAAAGGATTACGTCGTTTATGTTCTTTGCCGATCTTCGGTCGCCCCATGCATCTTCGTTTGAAAGAAAAGGTCTTCGCCGCGCGGGAGCGCTTGGTCTTGTTGCGTTCAGTCTACTTGGCTCAAGCGCTGTGATGCTGGCACAGAATAAGCCTGTACCGGACTCAAAGAACTCAGGCAGCGCGCCGGATGACCCCGGTCCTTTGGCGTCCGACCTCTCCTCAGAGATTAAGCCGAAGGCGATCCAGGCAGTGATAAAGAAAGTTGCAGACTGGCAGGTGAAGGAGGCCCAGCCGAGCTTCAACCGGCTGTGGACCTACGCCGCGATGTACGACGGCCTGCTGGCTGCGTCGGATGCGACTGGCATCCCTACTTATCGCGACGCCGTTCAGAAGTACTCAGAAGAAGAAAAGTGGCTCCTTATCGACAATCGCTTTCCGCACGCCGATGACGAGGCGATGGGCAAGTCATACATGTATCTTTACCTCCGCGATCCGAAGGCAGCGCGCAAGCCGGTGCGGATGGCAAACACCAAGGATGTGATGGATCGTCTGGTCGTCCGTCCGGATGACCCGGCGAAGCTGGTCTGGTGGTGGTGTGACGCACTGTACATGGCTCCGCCGGTGCTCTCGCAGATGTATAAGGCGACAGGCGACAAGAAGTATCTCGAATACATGGACAAGGAGTGGTGGCAGACCTCGGCGAAGCTCTACAGTCCAACCGACCATCTCTACTTCCGCGATGATCGCTACCTGACCCAGAAGCAAGCAAACGGTAAGAGCCTCTATTGGTCGCGCGGTAATGGATGGGTCCTCGGAGGCCTGGTAAAGGTGCTGGAGATCATGCCGAAGGACTATCCGACGCGGCCGAAGTATGTGCAGCAGTACAAGGAAATGGTGGAGGCAGTGAAGAGCATCCAGGGCGAAGACGGCCTGTGGCGCTCAGGGCTTCTCGATCCGGGGGCGTACGACCTACCCGAGGTCTCGGGATCGGCGTTCTTTACATACGCGATTGCGTATGGCATCAACGAACATATTCTTGACCGCAAGACGTATCTTCCGGTTGTCCAGAAGTCATGGGCGGGAATGCTGAAGCACATCTACGCCGATGGCCGGCTGGGTTCGATTCAGCCAGTAGATGGACAGCCGGGCAAGTTCAAGGCGTCTTCAAGCCACGTGTATGGTGTAGGTGGCTTCCTTATGGCGGGCTACCAGATGAACCGTCTCGCCGGTGGCAAGTAGTCTAAGTTCGAAAGCAAAGAGCCGCTGCGAAGTATGCAGCGGCTCTTTTGCTTTTCGGCGGAGTTCATGAGATCCACAGCAGAGGCTGACGGATCGGGAAGTTGCGGATCACTTCAGGAACGCTCGGATCGGGATTGAGGCGCCTCCATACGGTAAGGTATTCGGGTTTGTCATAAGCGATGCCGGCGAAGAGCAACGCAGGGTTTCGGACAGGGAAGTCATCCCAGTGTTCGACGTCGTGCGCATAAGGCCACTTCGCCTTGTCGTCGATGAAGGGCACCATGAACTCCATCATCTTCGCGAGGCCGCGGCCGTCGGGCGTCGAAAAGGACCATAGCTCTTCTTGCCTTGTCGAAAGGCTCTGCGCGATGCCGCATAGAACATCCATGTCGAAGAGCGAGTAACTGTAGGGTTTGGTTCGCGCCAATTCCAGCGGAAGGCTGCCGTCTGGAGCGATCTGCTTCGGAACAAGCACCGTGCGAAAGCGGTTGCGGCACCAGTCCATGACCTCATTATTGCCAGTGAAGCGAGCAAACTCTCCTGCCTGAAGCACCCAGCACGTGCCGTGGTTATTCTCGGCATCGCGCTCCTCCTGACCGTTCTTCGACGTACGCATCCATTCGAGATAATCCGCGAACCAGCGGAGAGTTTCGCGGCCATATTTCAGCGCACTTGCGTTGTTCAGTAGAGTGGCCGAACGTGCAACCTCGACAAGGTGTAGCGTGTCGATGATGCCAACGCCACGTCCCTTGTTAATTCCAAAGATTGCTTGCGCATACTGCAGGTTTGGGTTCATCTTCGTGGCAGGATCGACAAACCATGCTCGAAGGTGCTTGTCTGCGTGTTCGGCATACTTCTTCTGCCGAGTAAGCAACCATGCGGCCGTAAGTGCGGGAACGATTACGCTGAGGCGGACCATTGCCTCGCGATGGCCGTTGAAGTTTGCAGGGTTCGTCTCACCGTCCCGACGAACGTATGGTCCGCCGGGGTTTTTTGGATCGGGCCACCAGTAGTCGCCCTCGGAGTAGAAGTCGTGCGCCCCGCCAGGGCTGCGCTCCGAATGTGAAGCCGTAACCGTAATGGGGGGATCAGCGAGGTACTTATCCGCTGCGCTAAGAATTCTGTTGCGATCGGTAGAGGCGACGAGCTCGTAAGCCCCTTTAATCGGCGCGGCCCAAGCTTCTAAATGATGAAGCGAGGCTACAGACGCCGCGGTCAGCGCGCAGAACTCTCTCCGCGAGAAAGTATTCATTACAGGTGTAACTCCCAAGGCTGCGAACCGCTGGATGCAGCACTGATCGAATCATATCCGTCGTTTGAGCGAGTGGCACTAAGACATCTCAGAATGAGAAATTTACGCACAATTACTTGTCCATTCTTGACGAAATGAATGACCATTCAGTATGCTTCACCAGCGATTGACTTTCGTCATGAAGGGATAATTCGTCCACATGCCAACCAGTGCAACGCCCATGTCCGGCCGGACCATTCGTAAGGTGGCCGTACTCGGCGCAGGGACTATGGGGTCGCGGATCGCGGCTCATATTGCGAACGCAGGTCTTCCCGTAGTGCTTCTCGATATAGTCCCTCCGGCGTTAGCTCCAGACGCTTCCAAACTGGAAAAGAACAAGATTGTGATTGGCGCGATCGAAGCGCTGAAGAAGTCGAAGCCAGCCGCTCTTTATGCCGTGGATTCGGCGCGGTTGATCACGCCCGGCAACTTCGAAGATGACATGGCCCTGATCGCTGACTGCGACTGGATCCTCGAAGCAGTCGCCGAGAACCTCGATATCAAGCATTCCCTCTATGCCAAAGTGATGCAACATCGTCGTGCGGACGCCATCCTTACCAGCAACACGAGCGGTCTCCCCATTGCGACTCTGGCGGAGGCATTTCCACCTCAGGCGAAAACCCTGTTCTTCGGTACGCACTTCTTCAATCCGCCTCGGTATATGCGATTGCTGGAAATCATTCCTCTACCCGAGACCAGTGCGGATGCGATCGCGACGATCGAGCACTTCTGCGATCAAAGGCTCGGGAAGGCGATTGTGCGCTCACGCGATACGCCGAACTTCATTGCGAATCGCGTTGGAACCTTTTCGATGGGGAATGCCATCCGCCTGATGCAGGAACAGGGGCTCACGATCGAAGAGGTCGACGCGTTGACCGGATCGGCTTTGGGATGGCCGAAGACGGGGACCTTTCGTCTGGGAGACATGGTAGGTGTCGATGTGCTGGCTCATGTGGCGCGCAATTTCGAAGCAAAGGCTGCCAGCATCGGTGATGAGAGATCGGACGTCAAGTTGCCGGGATTCATTGCCACCATGCTGGAGAGGAAGTGGATTGGCGACAAAGTAGGACAGGGCTTTTATAAGAAAGAAGGGAAAGACGTCGAGGGAAGAGACCTGCGCCATGTGCTCGATTGGCAGACACTGGATTATCGCCCGGCGTTGCGGCCGAAGTTTCCAGCGCTCGAGATGGCAAAGAACGTTGATGCGACTCCAGCACGCGTAGCGCAGCTGTTACATGCCGATGCGGGCAGCGACAAAGCGGCGCGATTCTACTGGCCTCTGCTTACCGAGCTGTTCACCTATGCCGCGAATCGCGTCTCAGATGACGAGAGAGAGCCGGCGGCAACTATCGTCGAAGTAGACACCGCCATGCGAACCGGCTTCAACTGGGAGCTCGGCCCGTTTGAGCTCTTCGATGCCGCTGGCGTACGCGCAACAACGGAGAAGATGCGCGCAGTCGGATTGCCGATCGCGGCAAACGTAGAAAAGCTGCTGTCCTGGGCGGACAAGAATGGGGAGCCGAACCCCAGTTGGTATAAGGATGACCCAGGGACCGGAAGCGGGCGGAGCTATTTCGACCCATTCACCAACAGCTACAAACCCGTTCCAGCCGCAGAAGGCGTCACTTCAATCGCGACAATTAAGAAGGCGCGCGGAGTCATCAAGAAAAACGCAGGAGCGTCGCTCATCGATCTTGGCGACGGTGTCGCGGCGATAGAACTGCACTCAAAGATGAATGCACTGGGTGGGGATATCGTTACCCTGATCACTCAAGCCCTGAAGCCCTCGAGCGAGCACGTCGGCAACTTCGAGGCATTCGTCATCTCTGGCGACTCGACGAACTTTTCCGTTGGGGCGAACCTGATGCAACTACTGCTCGCAGTACAGGAGCAGGAATGGGACGAAGTGGAGCTGATGGTTCGCAGCTTTCAGAACATGACACAGGCAATCAAGTTCTGTCCCCGACCAGTAGTGGTTGCACCATATGGTATGTGCCTCGGTGGAGGTGTCGAGATCAGTATGCACGCCACAGCGCGTCAGGCGCATGCCGAACTCTACATGGGACTAGTCGAGGCTGGAGTCGGGCTGATCCCCGGCGGCGGAGGCTGTAAGGAGATGGTGCTGCGTTCGATCGAGGCGGGTTCGAGCATTCGTCCAGATGCGCGAGGAGAGGGCGTGGAGATATTTGAAGCGATCAAGAAGAACTTTGAGACCATTGCCAAGGCCACGGTATCGACAAGCGCCGCGGAGGCGCGAGGACTTGGGTTTCTCCGCCACTCAGACGGCATAACAGTCAATCGCGAGCGACTTTTGACGGATGCGAAGTTGCGTGCGCGTATGCTCGCCGATGCGGGCTACACCGCGCCGATTCCCCGTACAGACATTCCCGCCCCCGGTGAATCAGTGCTCGCCACATTGAAGCTTGCAGTGTGGACGATGCGCGAGGGTCATTACATTTCCGACCACGACGTGAAGGTAGCCAACTGGGCCGCCCATATCCTCGCAGGAGGCAAGGTTGCACCAGGCACGCTCGTTAGCGAACAGTATCTGCTCGATCTCGAGCGTGAGGCATTCGTTTCGCTCTGCGGCGAGAAGAAAACGCAGGAGCGCATCGCCTTCACATTGAAGACCGGGAAGCCGCTTAGAAATTAGAAGGAAGGAAGCACCATGAATAACGAAGTCGTAATCGCATCCGCAGTTCGTACCCCGGTAGGGAAGGCACCACGCGGCACTCTTCGGACCACACGCCCTGACGATCTTGCAGCTTTCGCGATCACGGGTGCGCTGGAACGCTTGCCACAACTCGATAAGTCCGAGGTTGAAGATGTGATTCTTGGGTGTGCGATGCCCGAAGCTGAGCAGGGAATGAACGTCGCACGGGTCGCGAGCTTTCGCGCGGGCCTTCCAGTTACTGCATCGGCGATGACGATCAATCGCTACTGTGCATCCGGCCTGCAGTCCATCGCACTGGCCGCCGATCGCATACGTGGAGGCAGCGCGGATGTCATCGTTGCTGGTGGGACGGAGAGCATGTCCTATGTGCCCTTTGGAGGCAATAAAATCTCCGTCAATCCCTGGCTCGTCGACAACTACCCCGGCTCTTACATGTCCATGGGACTGACCGCGGAACGCGTCGCTACTCATTACGGCATCACCCGCGAGGCAATGGACGAATTCTCGTACCAGAGCCATCAGAAGGCGCTCGCCGCGATTCAATCTGGCAAGTTCGACGACGAGATCGTTCCGATTCCGGTTACGGCGACGAGTATGAACGGCAAGGGAAAGGCAACGGCGACGGAATCGACGTTCAAGATGGATGAGGGGCCGCGAGCCGATACTTCTCTTGAGGCACTAGCAAAGCTTAAGCCGGTCTTCCATGCGAGAGGAACCATAACAGCTGGCAACTCTTCGCAAACCTCAGATGGTGCGGCTGCTGCTGTAGTGATGTCGGCGGAGCGTGCAAGCAGTCTCGGGATTAAACCGATGGCGAAGTTCATCGCCTTTGCCTATGCGGGATGCGATCCCGAGGAGATGGGCATCGGACCAATCCACGCCATTCCAAAGGCGCTCAAACTTGCAGGACTCACACTCGATGAAATCGATGTGATCGAACTCAATGAAGCCTTCGCTGCACAGTCGCTTGCCGTCATGAAGGTACTTGGCATCGATCCCGCCAAGCTAAACCTCAACGGAGGAGCAATCGCTCTGGGTCATCCCTTGGGATGTACTGGAGCCAAACTGACAGCTACTCTCTTGCGCGAGATGCCGCGCCGCAATGCGAAGTACGGCATGGTAACGATGTGCGTGGGCGGAGGCATGGGCGCCGCTGGAATCTTTGAATCCGTTAACTAAAAGTAAGACTGGGAGCACTATGGCCACAATGACGACTCCAGCACCCTCCGACAAGAAGATCACGCCCGGCGGAAGCTTTCTCATCTCCAATCCCACCCCCGCTGACTGCTTCTTCCCCGAGGACTTTACCGAAGAACATCGCCAGATCGCGCAGACAACGGCCGAGTTTGCGCTGAACGAGATCGTTCCTGTCTCGGATCAGATCGAAGCCAAGGAATTCTCTGTCACACGCCGCCTGATCAAGCAGGCGAGTGATCTAGGATTGACCTCGGTGGACATTCCAGAAGAATATGGCGGCCTGGAGATGGACAAGGTAACGTCCGCGATCATCGCGGACAACATAGCCAAGCAAGGCAGCTTTTCCGTCGCGTTCTCTGCGCACGTCGGCATTGGCACCTTGCCGATCGTCTGGTATGGCACGGTCGAGCAGAAGAAGAAGTATCTCCCAAAACTAGCAAGCGGTGAGTTCATCGGCGCCTACGCGCTGTCGGAGTCAACTTCTGGCTCAGATGCGCTAAACGCGCGCACGCGAGCCGTCTTATCTGAAGACGGCCAGAACTATACGCTCAACGGCGAAAAGATGTGGATCAGCAACGCGGGCTTTGCCGATATCTTCACCATCTTCGCTAAATGCGAGGTGAAGGAAGGCAAGGACGCCGGGAAAGAGCGGCTGACAGCATTTGTTGTCGAGAAGGGAACGCCAGGTTTCACGATTGGCAAGGAGGAGCACAAGCTCGGTATCCGCGGGAGTTCCACGTGCCCGCTCATCTTGACGGATTGCAAGATACCCGCAGCGAATCTACTCGGAGAGGTTGGCAAGGGACATCACATCGCCTTCAATATCCTCAATGTAGGTCGCTATAAGCTTGGCAACGCGGCTGTTGGGGCCTCGCGCATGTGCCTTGCGAACGGCATTCGCTATGCTAAAGATCGAAAAGCGTTCGGCAAATCAATCTCCGACTTCGGACTGATCCAGGAAAAGCTCGCCGATTGCGCGGTTGGCACCTTCGTTGGCGAGGCGTTGACCTACCGCACGGTTGGAATGATCGACACGGCACTAGCAGGCGTCGACAAGCACGATACGGCTGCGATGCAGAAGGCAATTGAGGGCTACGCAGTCGAGTGCTCAATCGTAAAAGTGTGGGATTCCGAGATGCTCGACCGCGTCGTCGATGACGTGCTGCAGATCTACGCAGGATATGGCTATGTCGAGGAATATCCGGCGGAGCGTGCCTATCGTGACTCCCGCATCAATCGTATCTTCGAGGGCACGAACGAGATTAACCGCCTCATCATCACTGGCTGGCTCATGAAATCGGCGATGAGCGGCAAGCTTGCTCTAATGCCAGCGATCAAGCAGTTGATGGATGAGGTAATGGCTGGCCCGGTTGAGAAGGAAGATCGCGAAGGCCCGCTGGCCGAGGAATACGCGATACTTGCAAATGCAAAAAAGTTGAGTCTCTTCGCCGCAGGCGCCGCGACCCAGAAGTACATGCAGCAGCTCGTCGACCAACAGGAAGTGATGGGAGCAATCGCCGACATGATCATCGAGGTGTTTGCCATGGAGTCCGCGATTCTTCGGGCAGAGAAGCTATCTGCAAAAAGCACGGCCGAGATTCCCGTAGCAATGGCACGCATCTATACCTCCGTTGCGATGGAGAAAATCGAATCGGCCGCACGTCGCGTGATTGCAACTGTTGCAGAAGGAGATATGCTCCGCACGCAGCTCGCAATCTTGCGAAGACTCGCGAAGCACGATCCCGCCGACACAATTGCTCTGCGGCGACAGGTGGCGCAGCATGTGATTCGAGCAGGGAAGTATGCGTTGTAATTGATCAGCGTGTCCTTTCATAACGCCCTTTGGACATCCCACAAAAGGGCTATGCCGATTACCCCATTCGGCTGTCCGTTTGCATTGCCTTTTGAAAGCACGTCTGTAACCATCGTGCGGAATGCTCATGGTTACACGTCATATTTTGCGTCGCAGGGTTCGCTCAGGCTTGTCGCCTTTTGAGGCGGCGCTTCTGCTATTCAGCTTTGTTGTCCCATCTCTGCATGCACAGCGCATCGCGGTTCCGGCGCGCACAATTGATGCAGTGCAGGAGACGCCCGAGGCTGTCGACGCAGGGCCGCTGCCAGTCTCTCAGCCCATGCATTTGACGCTTCGCCTTGAGCCGACTCCCGATCGTCAGGCCGCACTTGACCAGCTACTCACAGCACAGACTTCGCCTTCATCATCTTCCTACCATCACTGGCTTACTCCGCAGCAGTTCGCCACAACATACGGAGCCACGGATGATCAAATTGCCGCGATGACAGCGTGGCTTCAGTCACAAGGGCTTGCGGTCGATGGCGTCTCGAAGACCAAGACCCGTATCACAGCCTCCGGCACTGCTGATCAGGTGCAGCGGGCATTTGCGGTTACGCTGCGTAGCTACGCCGTGTCAGGCACTCAGCACTACGCAAGCAATGTGAGACCCACGATGCCGCAAGAGGTATCGTCGAGTATCGCCGAGGTATCCGGCCTTGACGACATGCCACCGGTCGCGAGGGTCAGGGTGGCAGCGGTTTCGGTAGAAGGGTTGACCACAGTCGTATCGGACAACGCGACTAACACGCTCGATGCCGTCGCTGCTGCGATCGATGCCAATGTATCGCCGATTCTTTCACTGACAACAGCCGATTGCACTGGCTCTCTGAGCCAAGCCGACTACCAGGCGTATCGCACTCTTTTTCGTCAAGCGAGTGCGCAGGGCATAACGGTTGTCACATCCAGCACCTGCGATTCGTCAGCCGGTGGTCCTTGGACTGGAGATCTCTCCGAATCCACCACACTTCTTACAGCACCAATACCATCCCCAATTGCAGCCTCAGAACCCCGTCCCGGCTGGCAAGCTGCGCCGGGCCTTCCAGACGATGCTCTTCGTCACGCACCTGATCTGTTGGCGAGTTCTGTGGAAGACTTCACCCATACGATGGCGGAGATACTTCAGCAGAGCGATGGCAGGCAAGGCAACATCAATTCAACGCTCTACTCCTTGGCATCGACGCCCGATCTCTACACCCAACCCGATGGAGCGAGCGGCACTTGGGAGCCAGCGACAGGGTTAGGCACTGTAGATCTCAAGACGCTCGCCAAAGTGTTTCCCCGCGCCACGGGTTCGATAAGCACGACAACATCACTTGTAGCCGATCAGTATGCGGTTGGCTATGGCACCCCGATTACGTTGAAGTCAACGATCACACCTTCAACTTATGCAAGTGCTGGACCAAGCGGAACGGTTACGTTTACCAGCGCATCGGGAACGATCGGCTCGGCGCAGTTGAACAACGGCACCGCTACTTTCACGGTCAGCAATCTTGCTGTAGGAACTTACGCTGTTACGGCGAACTATTCGGGCGACGGAAACTACGCACCAAGTACGAGCACGAGCAGTGTCGTCATTACGGTCAGCATCGTCAATGCAACGCTGGCTGCGACAATTGCGCCACAAAAAGATGTTCCGTACGGCAGCACTGCCACGGTAACTGCTACCGTTGCACTTCCCAATTCGTCTGCATCTCCCAGTGGCACTGTCTCGGCGCAGATTCAGGGCATCACTGGAGCGCTTTATACCGCCACACTTTCCCCCAATCCCGGCGGGAACACCGCGACGGCCAACATCAACATTGACGCACCTCCTCCGCAGAGCACGGGGTCCTACACCGTCCAGACAGCCTGCGCAGGCAATCAGAACTTCCAGTGTCAGACACCGGTGAACCTTAGCTTCACGACGGCGAAGGGCAACACGACGACCACGCTCGGCGTAACTCCTGCTTCTCCCCAGGCCGGCCAGCCCGTTACTTTGACTGCGACAATCAACAACAACGGTAACGGCAAGTTAACCTACAGCTTCTCCGGCAATGTCACGTTCTACGACAACGGAGTGTTGCTAGCCACCGCTCCTGTTGCAACAAACGTGGCCACGATCAGCAAGTCGCTCTCAGGCAACGTGGCGCACAGCATTGTCGCCAAGTACGCAGGCGATGCCAACTGGAACCTGAGCACGTCGGTGCCTCAAGCAGTTCAGCCGACCTTGTTGCCTTCCACTCTCACGCTGAACTCGAACACGACGGCCACTCTCGCCGGTGTTAATCTGGTCTTCACGGCGACTGTCTTCACCACGGCCACGAACTCGGTGGGGCCCACCGGCAGCGTAACCTTCTACGACACTTTCAACGGTTCCGTTGTCCAACTCGGCACACCCACGCCCTTGACGCCCAACGGACCAAACCAGTCCATCGCGATCTTCACAACGACTGGCCTGCTTGCGGGCCCGCATAGCGTCTATGCGATATACAGTGGCGACGCAAACTTTAGCACTGCTACCGCATCCACTCTCGCGATCATGTTGTCAGATTTCAACCTCACTAATGTTCCTCAGACCCTAACCCTAAAGGCCGGCCAGACCGGCAAGGTGGTCATGTTGGTGGGAATGGTAGGCGGCTTCAACGGTACGGTCACCTTCGGATGCACACCGCCCACCAATACTGAGACGACGTGCTCGTTCAATCCGGTCACCCTTGCGGGTGGCGGAAGCACAACCATGACGATCGCTACCACTGCTGCCACTACGACCGCAACGGTGAAAAAAGCCGATCTCGGTTCGCAATGGAATCTGTTCGGAGGAACTGCTCTTGCGACGCTCGTATGGATTGCTGTGCCGCGTCGCCGCCGCATGCTTTCGCGGTTGCTGATCCTGCTCGCTGCCGTTTGTGTCACTGCAAACATCGGATGCGGATCGGGGAAGCAGGCTACCGACGATCCTCCTGCCGTGACCGACCCGGGTACTCCCCTTGGTACCCAGGTCTTCACCCTAACGGTTGCCGGCAGCGACGGCGCGAATACGGTCAGGCACACTTATCAGTATCAGGTCACCATTCAGTAGAAAGAATGGCGCGTCTCGCCACAAAGAACCGGCGTCTATCAGGGCGGACTTCTCAGTCCATCGAAACCTTTTTGTTCGTGAAGGGTCTATACAACGTACTTCTCCTCGGAAATCAGGCAGCCGGCTCTGCTGCTGCCTGTGGGAGTTTTATCAGTGCACTGTAAACTGTAAACACAGGTTTTTGAGCAGAACATGTCTATCTCCAGCCGTCTGGCCCCTCGTTTTCTGGTACCTGCACTCGCTTTGTTCGGGTCAACCTTTCCCGCGTACGCTGCGCCACAAAGCCGAATCAATCGCGCCATCAGTGACTCAGATCGTGCAGCCGTGCGCGAGACGATACCGTTGCGCGCCAGGCGCGCGACCGATATGGGCGAGGCTCCCGCCGGACACATGCTTTCGTCGGTAAGCCTGCATTTCAATATGACGGCCGCGCAGCAGGCCGATCTCAATCAACTGCTTATCGACCAGCAAAATCCCTCTTCGCCGCATTACCATCAATGGCTAACGCCGGAACAGTTTGGTGCGCGGTTTGGCCTCTCGACCTCGGACCTCGCCACTGTTAAGTCATGGCTATCCAGCCGTGGTCTCACGATCGGCGCTGTAGCTCCCAGCCTCAACTACATCACCATCAGTGGAACGGTTGCCCAGATTGAAAGTGCCTTTGGGACCACGATCCACAGTCTCTCGGAGAACGGGCAATCGCACATCTCCAACATCTCCGATCCGACTCTACCTTCCGTGATTGCCGGTATTGTTGGCGACATCTCCGGGCTGAATGACTTCAAACTAAGATCGCGTGCGGCGGTGCAACCGCGGTTCACCTCCTCCATTAGTGGAGGCCATTACATGGCTCCAGGAGATCTGTTCTCTATTTATGACGTCAATCCACTGATTCAAAGCGGAATCAAGGGTGATGGCATTACGGTTGCCATCATGGGGCAGACAGACATCAGCACCGCAGATGTCGATGCATTCCGTACTGCGTCTGGTTTGCCCGCGCGTACTTCCTCGAACTTTGCGATCAGGCTGATTCCCGGTCCAGACCCCGGAACCGTCTCGGGAGATGTAGATGAAGCGCAACTCGATGTTGAGTGGGCGAATGCGGCTGCTCCCAATTCGAATATTCTCTACGTCAACTCCGGCACCAACAACGGTGTTATGGATTCCCTCATCTACACCATCACGAATCGGCTCGCGCCCATTATTTCAATCAGCTACGGCGCTTGCGAAGTAGCATGGGGCCAATCGAATCTCAACACCTTCAATCAGTACTTTCAGCAAGCCAACGCGCAGGGAACGACTATTGTCGGTCCCGCCGGTGATTCCGGCGCTACGGATTGCGACTACCAGTTGGCGACTGCTACGCAAGGGCTTGCCGTAGACTTTCCCGCCAGTTCACCGTTCGTAACGGCTGCGGGTGGAACGATGTTCAATGAAGGCTCCGGAACCTATTGGAGCGGAACGAACAACAACTATTCCGGCTCCGCCCTGGGCTATATCCCCGAGACAGTCTGGAACGAATCCAACTCCACTGGCCTGGCCTCGACCGGCGGAGGCGTAAGTTCCTACTTCAGCAAGCCAGCATGGCAGGTCGGCACGGGTGTTCCCGCAGACCTCTCTCGCGACGTCCCGGATATTTCGCTCAACGCGGCCTCTCAGCACGATGGTTATCTCTTTTGTTCGCGTGGCTCCTGCACCAACGGCTATCGTAATGCGGCCAGCAATCTCAACGTTGTTGGAGGTACCTCAGTCTCTGCTCCCGTATTTGCCGGTATGCTTGCTCTGCTGGAACAGAAGTTGGCAGCAACCGGAGGTCTCGGCAACGTAAACCCGATGATCTACGGTTTGGCTAACAGTTCCAGCTATAGCGGTGTCTTTCACGACGTAACCGGTGGCAATAACAACAGCACTTGCGTCGTTGGCACACGGGATTGTCCGAACGGCGGCAGTATCGGCTATAGTGCTGGTTTCGGGTACGATCTTGCCACCGGCTGGGGCAGTCTCGACGTAGCAAACTTCGTTAATTCCTGGAGCCAGGCCACTCCTACGGGCGTCGGCGGTTCCAAAGATCTCGACTGCTCTCAAGGCACGAAGCAATGCATCATTACCGGCACGACAGTCTCGAGCAGCGCTCCCGTCTGCGGAAGTTCGTCGGGAAGCGTCACTCTCACTATCAACGTGTCGAACGGTACTTCTTCGGGTGGAATACCCGCGGGTACGGTTCAAATTCTCGTCGATAACAAGGTGCTTTCAGATCCGGCCTCTCTGGTATCCCTCAATGCGAACGGATCGGCCACGTACACCTTGAATACGGCATCGATCACTTCAGGCGGTCACACTATAAGTGCTGTTTATTCAGGAAACGGCACGTTTGCCGGCTCCAAAGGAGCGCTTGTTATTGATGTTGTCTCTAATAGCAAGCCGGACTTCTCTTTGACTCCATGCCAGGCGACCAGTTCTGCTCGGTCGGGCAGCTCAGCAACCGGCGTCACTCTGACTCTGACACCATCCAACGGTTTTACCGGTACGGTCAACCTCACCGCAACGGCAGACACACCATTTGCTTCGCAGTTTACCTTCTCTGCCAATCCGGTCAGCATTACAACCGCGAGTGCCTCAACGACCGTCCTTACGATCTCTGCCTTCCAGAGCAATGCGAGGACTACGAATGCTCTCAATGTTGCTGGCCGTCGCGGATTCCAGCATTTCTCTTGGGAAGCGGCCAGTTCCGGCCTAACGCTTGCGTGCACTCTTCTGTTCACAACCCCGCGTCGCCGTCGCTGGGGAGTGCTGCTCGCTGTCATCGTGTCAGTCTCTGCATTTACTGCTTCAGGATGCGGTTCGGGTTCGTCTCCCAGCGGTTCGTCCAATACAACAACCCCAGTCGTTACCAACGCGACTCCGGGCACATACAACGTCACGGTAACGGCAGTTTCCGGAACAATCGTTCACAGCACGCTCGTAACCCTTACGGTCCAATAGCCTGCGAACACGCGTTTCTGTCGTCGGCACGGTCCGCCAGCGCGATTAGGTAGTCCTGTGCACTGAAGAGCTCTCCATTGCGCGGCGCCCGGATATACTCCCCATCTGGTTGGAGCAGGCGCGCCTTCACATTGTCGTCGAGATAGGCCTTCAGGATCTCATCCCGCAAACGCCGCTTCAGATCAGGCTGTGTCACTGGAAACAAGACTTCGCAGCGCTCGACCAGATTGCGGGGCATCCAGTCGGCGCTGCCACAATAAATCTCTTCGTCGCCGCCACTTGCGAAGCAGAAGATGCGGCTGTGCTCCAGAAAACGCCCCACGATGCTCCGTACTCTTATTCGTTCGCTCAATCCCTTTACCCCGGGTCTCAGAGAGCACATGCCACGAACGATCAGGTCGATCTCTACTCCTGCCTGTGAGGCCGCATAGAGCGCCTCAACGGTGCGCCGATCAATCAAGCCATTCATCTTTGCGATGATTGATGCAGGCTTTCCCGCCTTCGCATTCTGCGCCTCCCGCTTTATCAGTTCGATAACGCCGTCCGCAAGTGTAATCGGAGCGACCAAAAGGGGATCATAGGTCTCGGCTTCGGTCTCCGCGGTCAAGTAGTTAAAGACGTTCTCTACGGCGGTCGTCACCTCTCGTCGCGAGGTCAAGAGGCTGATGTCTGTGTAAAAACGAGCCGTCACTGGATTGTAGTTTCCTGTTCCCAAATGGGCGTATCGGCGAACTACGCCATCGGGATCCCTTCGAACCAGTAGCGCGAGTTTGCAGTGTGTCTTGAACCCGAAGATGCCGTGAGAGACCCCAACCCCAGCATCTTCCATGTCACGCGCCCAGCGAATGTTCGAGTCTTCATCAAAACGCGCCATCAACTCAACCACAACTGTCACGTCTTTACTCTGCGCCGCTTCGATCAATGAGCGGAAGATCGGGGAATCCTTACTCGTGCGGTACAACGTCTGCTTCATCGTGATTACATTGGGATCTTCCGCTCCAGCCTCAATGAATCCTTCCACAGTCTTGTAGCAGTCAAATGGGTGGTGAAGCATCACATCCTGTCCGCGAAGTTCCTCGAAGAGGTCCTTGGACTTCTTGCTTAGCCGGAACTCTCGACCGGCGAACGGGGGATATTTCAGCGTTGGGCGTTTTACCTCTGAGTACAGATTCATTAAACGTGAGAGATTCACCGGGCCGTAAGTCCTGAAGACCTGCCATTGTTCCAACTCGAAGTTCGTTCTCAGGCGCTCAACAATCTCTTCGTCCGCTGTGCTTTCGATCTCAAGGCGAACAGCGTCGCCTTTGCGCCTGTTATATAACTCAGTACGCACGCTCTCGAGGACAGAACGCGATTCCTCCTCCTGCATGTAGAGATTACTGTTCCGTGTCACGCGGAATGCCGCTCGCGACAACACTTCGTACCCGCGAAACATGCGCTCTGCTTGCGATTCAATTAGTTCATGGAGCATGATGAAATCGCTGTATCCGTCCTCGCTTGGCAGCGGAATTACTCTTGGCAGAGCCCGCGGAACCGTCATTACGCCCAGAGCTACAGGCGCAATCTTTATGCCGCTGGGCTTCCGCTTTTGTTTCAACAGCAGACCAAGGCATAACGCCTTGTTCAACACGCGAGGAAAAGGATGTGAGGGGTCGATCGTTACCGGAGTCAGCAGTGGGTCGATCTCGTCAGCGTAAAATGCGAGCGCATGTTCACGTGCCGCTTCGCTCAGCGTATCCCAATGTAGAACCCTGATCTTCTCCGCTTGCATGGCCGGGAGCAATTGTTCGTTCCAGCAGGCATACTGCGCTTTTACGAACGTTGCCATGCTCTCACTCAACCGGTTCAGACGCTGCTGTGGTGTCAGGCCCCCTTCATCGAGAGGCTGAGCCTGGTTGTAACCGTCCTCGATGCGCTGCAGCATACCCGCCACTCGTATCTCGAAAAACTCATCGAGATTGCTCGCGGTGATGGCTAGAAACTTCACCCGCTCCAGCAATGGGTTTGAGGGGTCCTGCGCTTCTTCCAGTACTCTCTGGTTGAACTTCAGCCACGACTCGTCGCGGCTCAGGAAGAGGTTCTCTACATTATTTGCCACAGCCTCGGCGGCCTTTTTGGGCTTACGCTTGGGCCTGCTACGAACCATCGTTTGCGTATCGACACTCATAGAAGTCTAAGAGATTACAGCACTGTCATATAGAACCAAGTATGAACAATCCGGCAATTGTCGGGGAACTTCAGAAAAAATCTGCTGCATACAATATTCCCACGACCCAACCGTCTTTACCCTTAGATGGATCCCACGCCCACCGACGGTTGGACGATCTCCCAGCAGGATCAGCTTCTCTCCGATGCCATCGCCCGTGATCAGCCCAGACTCCGCACCTTCATACGGCGTTACGTAAGCGATAACGGAGAGGCTGAAGACATCCTGCAGGACGTCTTCTACGAACTGCTTCAGGCATATCGCATGATGAAGCCCGTCGAACACGTCACGGGTTGGTTGTTTCGCGTCGCCCGCAATCGAATCGTGGACCTCTTTCGCCGCAACCGGCCCGGCTCGCTGAGCAGCCCAATTACAAGTGAAGAAGATTCTCTCCTTCTCGAAGATCTCCTGCCCTCCCTTGATGACGGCCCCGAGGCAGCCTACGCCCGGACCATTCTGTTGGAGGCTCTTGAGGAGGCTCTCGAAGAATTGCCCGAAGAACAGCGTTCCGTCTTCATTGCCCACGAACTTACGGGGACAAGCTTCAAGCAGTTATCCGACGAGACAGGAGTCAGTATCAATACCCTCCTTTCGCGCAAACGATACGCAGTTCTGCATCTTCGGCGCCGGCTGCAGGCCATTTACAACGACTTCGCGAGCCGCTGACCGACTTCGCATGAATAGGAAAAGTAGGAGAACAACAATGCACTCAAATAAAGCAGCCAAAATTGCCAAGATTCTGCTGATGGTCTTGGTTGCCGTTACAGTCTTTGGCTTCGTAGTCATGGAACTGTGGAATGCCCTGATGCCCCAGATATTCGGTCTGCATGCGCTCACTTTTTGGCAGGCGCTCGGCCTGCTCCTTCTCGCCAAGCTACTTTTTGGCGGTTTTCATCGCCACTCCGGCGGAGGCCCAGGACGCTGGCGTCATCGCATGAAGGAACGGTGGGAACAGATGACGCCGGAAGAGCGAGATCGTTTCCGTCAAGGTATGCGCTGTGGCCGTGGTCCAGTGGACCGTCCGGTCGAACCCTGAAATGCGCGACGCCATTTTATGTCTTCGTCACACCAGGAAAGGTGAGGATTCCATGGTCAAGGAAGAGAGCGGCGAGCCGATTGCCCCTAAGGCCGCATTCCCCCGGTATCTCCGCGACGCCAATCGCATCCCGCACATCACCGGTCACGATCCGTTTGTGTCATCTCATCGCCACGCCTCGAACACCGTCACTGCGGCGCGAATCACGGAACTCGAGGTTGAAAATCTACGGCTCCAGCGACTGGTCGCGGAACTGCTTATCAAGAACCAGCAACTGCGCAAACGCGGCTAGCGGGATTGCAGGATGGGTACAACTTGTCACGTTCGTGTGGCGCGTTCGGGCTCTCACTGCTATGCTTCGGCTAATTTCCAACAATTTCGCCCCTTTCTTGGCGGCAAGGAGAAACACCATGCAAGTTGCAAGGCTTGGAATAGCCGTCCTCTTCGTTTCGTTTGCACTCACAGCAGCAGCTCAGGATGCCTCGCAGGATCTCAAGAAAGCTGGTCATGAGACAAAATCTGCGGCAAAGGACACCGGCCATGCTGTTAGCAAAGGCACCGAAAAGGCGTACGACAAAACGGCCGAAGGTACGAAGAAGACCTATGACAAGACTGCAGAGGGAACCAAGAAAGCATACGACAAGACTGCCGAAGGAACTAAAAAAGCGACTCACGAAACAGTGAAGGGCACGGAAAAAGCTTATGACAAGACGGTCGAAGGAACGAAGAAGGCAACTAACGAGACCGTGAAAGGCACCAAGAAGGCCTATGACAAGACGGCCGAGGGAACCAAGAAGGCAGCAGATACGGTCACAGGGAAGTAGCTAACCGCCGAGCCGCGTCGGTACCATCAGTCCATCTGAATACTGCGGTCGCTGCTTAGCGGCGACCACAGCAACACCGCTGAAAGCGCGACCAAGGCGACCCAGTACAAATCCGCTCCGAGCAGGTGCACAATCTGCATCCATACCGGCGCTAGCAGCACAACATCCACTACTCCCAAAACAAACTGCACGCCGAGCAGCGTGAGAACCACCGTTGTAAGCCTGTCCGATCCGCGGCGCCTCGCCCGTGTCAACAGCCAGACAACAAAGCGCGCCTGCCACTAGTGCACTCGCAGGATGCAAGCCGCGTAGCCGCAGCAGCAGAGGCGAACCTGCAGCGAGGTCCTGTTCAATTGCCATCCGCAACGATGAGGAAGGGAAGAGAGTGTCACCCAGCGCCGCCAGGGACCCGCTTACCCCCACCACGATCGTCGCGATAAGTCCGATCAAGGTCCAGACGGCTGTGGCTCCGCGCAATCTAAGATCACGCGTCAGTTGTCCTGTCTTCAGTAGGACCGCTGTGAGGGTCAATGCCGCGAGCAACAACAGTGTGTTGCTGAGGTGAATCGATAGCACGACGACGCGGCCCATGGACTGGTTGCCGGTGACATAGCCAAGCTTTACGAGCACCGCCCCAAGGATCGCCTCGTTCACCAGCAGCACCGTCGCAGCCACTGCGGCCACGCGCGCAGCCTGTCCTTTCATGGTTGACCGAAACGTCCACACCAGCAAACCGAGCACCACAAAAGCCGCGCCACCCGTCATGCAACGATGCGTGAACTCGATGACTGTATCGACCCGGGGTGACAGGGGCACAACCTGTCCGTTACAGAGCGGCCAGTGGTTTCCGCAACCGGCGCCCGAACCCGTCGCCCGCACCAGCCCGCCCCAAAGGATGACAAGGATGTTGTATGCCACCGCGAACCATGCAAACCGCACAAGAGCATGTGAGATATGCTTCGTCGTCATCGCGGTCGTAGTTGCCATACGACTATTGTACGAAGATCCCGATCTATCCGCTGGCCAGTTCCTTCGCCCGCTGAGTAGCCCGCTTCACGGCCTTAATCAGAGTCACGCGCAGCCCGCCCTCTTCGAGTTCCAGAATGCCGTCGACGGTGCAGCCCGCGGGTGTCGTTACTGCATCTTTCAACAGCGCTGGATGATACCCGGTCTCCAGCACCATCCGCGCTGAGCCCAGGGTAGTCTGCGCCGCAAGCAATGTAGCCACATCGCGCGGTAGACCGACGTTCACGCCTGCCTCCGCCAACGCCTCGATGATGATGTAGAGAAACGCAGGTCCCGATCCAGACAATCCCGTCACAGCGTCCATGTGCTTCTCGTCGACAACCACAGTGCGGCCAACCGTGTTGAAGATCCTCTGCGCGATCGCCATCTGTTCCGTCGAAACAAACCTGCCTCCGCACAGTGCCGTAATGCCTGCCGCGAGCATGGCAGGCGTATTCGGCATCGCGCGAACGACCGCAAGCTCGCACCCAGCCACATCCTCAATACTTCGTGTCTTCACTGAGGCAGCAAACGAAAGGATCATCTTCTTCGGAGTCAGCGCCGGCTTGATCTCTTCGATCAGTGCAGGCACCTGGATTGGCTTCACGCCCAGCAGGATCACATCTGCTTGCTCGGCAGCCGCCAGGTTATCCGTCGTTACCTCAATGGCGAACTGCGCCGAGAGCGCCTGCGCACGCTCCGGATGATGCACCGTCGCAAAGATCTGTTCCGGCGATACCAGATTGTTCTTCAGAAACGCCTGCAGCAGGATGCCGCCCATCTTTCCCGTGCCGAGAATCGCCACTCGCACACCAGGCATCGTCGGCGCCGGCGCCTGCACTTCGTAAGTTTCTTGGCTCATTCCCAAAGGCTATCAGAGTCGGCAGTTGCTACTTCTTCTGCGCTGCGATCCAGGCATCTACCTGGCGCTCCAGCAGGTCCAGTGGAAGCGCACCGGAATCCAGTACAACGTCGTGAAATGCCTTTAGATCGAACTTGGGTCCCAGGGCCGTCTGAGCCCTCTGTCGCAGTTCCAGAATCTTCAACTGGCCCATCTTGTATCCCAGCGCCTGTCCGGGCCACGCAATATAACGATCCACCTCGGCCTGGATGTTGGTTTCATCGATCGCTGAGTGATCGTGAAAGAAGTCCACCATCTGCTGCCGCGTCCAGTGTTTGGAGTGAACCCCTGTGTCGACGACCAGGCGGATAGCCCGCCATATGTCGCCCTGCAATCGGCCGTAGTCGCTCAATGGATCCTGATAAAAACCGATGTTCTTGCCCAGTTGCTCGCTGTATAGCCCCCAGCCCTCCCTAAAAGCCACGTAGCGGGACTGCCTTGCGAAACTCAGGCAGACCCGTAAGCTCCGCGCGATGCGTTCTGCAGATGATGGCCGGGGACTCCCTCGTGGTAAGCGATGCTCTCGACCATTGAGCAGTGACCTGTCCTGCGCGTTGTAGGTATTCACATAAACGCGGCCGGGCCGTTTGCCATCGAGCGAAGGGCGTTCGTAATATGCAGCGGCCTGGTCCTTCTCGATATATGCTGGCACGGCCACAATCTCCAGCTTCGCCTTTGGCAACGTGCCGAACAGACTCGGGCAGCTTCGGCTGCATTCCAGCAATGTATCCCCGGTATGCATCCAGCAATGCTTCTCTTGAAGCGGCATGGTCCTTGGGATTTGCCTTCAGCGCAGCGTTGAAGCTCTTCAGGTCTTGGTAGCCAAGCTTCTTCGCAATCACCAGCATCTCGGCTTCATCGCGCTTTACCTCGTCGAGTCCGATCTGGTGGATATCCTCCGGCGTCTTGTTCGTGGTCGTGCATCAGCCGCACGCGGAAGGCGTAGTAGGCATCGCCGTCGGGCAGAGACCATGCGCCAGGATCTTTGCGACCGGCGGGAATGTACTGCGCCTTCAGAAAGCGCCCAAACCGCTGGTAGGAGGGCAGCACGCTGGTCGAAATAGCATCCAGCATCTCGTCGCTGATGCGCTTCTGATCGCCGGCGCTGATGGAGGGCGGGAACTTCTTCAGCGGCCGCGCGAATGGACTATCGGCAGGCTTCTGTGAGCCAAGCGTCTCGGTCTGCGTGAAGACCTTTTCCAGTAGATCGGCTGGTGGGACGCGATGCTCATCCATTCCCAGCATCATGTTCGTCATGTTCTGAGAGAAGACAGTGGGGATCTTCTTCAGACGGGCGATGTAATCGTCGTAGTCCTTGACCGTCTCGAACGAAAGCCTGTCAACCATTTGTGCCAGGCCGGTATGAAAGCCATTGAACTGGTCGACCGGCATCTCCCATTCCTTGAAACGTGCGCGCCTCCTGGGCATCGGTAAGATCGTGTACCATCAGATCGCGCGACAACACCTCCTGTGCCGAAAAACCCGTGACATCAATCGACACTGATCCGGTCGAGAAAGGCACGGCCACGCGCAAGCGATGCGTTGACCTCCGCACGGAGTAGTCCGTCAGTTGGTCGTTGTATCGCTTATCGCCAATGGAGGAGGCAAATTCCGGCGAATGCTTCAGCCGATCTTCCCATATCTCCGCGAAGAGAGTAGAGAGGGCCTTGCTGCGCGCTGCGACAGAATCGGCAGCCGGAACCGGAGCCTGCGCCGTCTGGGAATAGCCTGCATACCCGGAGACAAGAGTACTGGCCAGAACAAATGAGAAAACTGCCTTCTTCTTCACGGACACCTCAAGCGTTCGGCTCAGTGTATCGTGCGTATGAACTTTCTCTCAGCCCTGAAACGAACACCCTTCCAACATTCGGTACAACGTTGACCGGCTGATTCCAAGCACTTCTGCAGCCCGCACCTTGTTGCCCTCACACTCCCGCAACACCCGCACAACATGCTGCTCCACAACATCCTGCAAGCGGGCTGGTATCGCAGACTCTCGTGCGTCCGCTCTCCGAGACTCGGCGACTTGCGCAAACGTCAGGTCCGCTGTTCCCAATTCCGTCCCTTCACACTGCAATACCCCATTCCGCAGAGCATTTTCGAACTCGCGAACATTACCCGGCCATGTGTGACCTCGCAGCTTCGCCATTGCATCATCCGCAACCGCGTCGATGCGACGATCATATTGAGCGCAAAATCTCTTCACAAAATGCATCGCCAAAGCCGGAATATCTTCTGTTCTGTTCCTCAAGCGGTTCGACGACGATCTCCACCATGGCGAGTCGATGGTAGAGATCCGGACGGAATAGCCCCGCTGCCGCCATTCTTCGCAGATCTCGTGCTAGTCGACACGATCACGCGTGCGCCCTTCTGCTCCAGGGCTCGCAGCAGCAGATACTGCCCGCCCGCCGACAACTCTTCTGCGTTATCAAGAAACAGTGTTTCCATGTCTGTTGTTCGAACTCGCTCGCGCAACAAGTCGAAGCTCTTCAGCCGTCCCATCTTCGTTCAGAGAGCTTGCATGACAGATCACAAATTGTTGGCTGTGCACCGCCGCTCCGCGCATGCAGCGCCCGAGCCACCAGTTCCTTCCCGGTCCCCATCTCCCCGCGTACCAGTACCGTGCGAAAGTGCGGCCCCATGCGTTCGATCTGCAGCCGCAGACGCCGCATCGCCGCTCCGTCACCCACCAGCGCGGAGGCCGCATCCGCCGCTCTCGCGCTCAGGCTCCTCAAAACAAGCAGACGGCAAGCAGGCGAGAGTATGGCCGGAGGTCGACATGATTACTCTCTCTATCGGCAAACCACACTGTTGAATGAGCCTTAAAAACACGAAGGCCGGACACCGATCTACACCGGTGCCCGGCCCCTGAATGTGTAAAAACTACGCCGTAGTCTTCGCGCAGTAGGTGTCGAAGGCCCGCGCCAGCTCCTGCGCAATAGCCGGAGCCGTCGAGGTCTCGATCGCCGAGCGCTGCATCAGGTACACCAGCTGCCCGTCGCGCAGAATCGCGATCGCAGGCGAGGTTGGCGGATGTCCGCCGAAGTAGCTCCGCGCCTTCTCAGTCGCCTCGCGGTCCTGACCCGCAAAGACGGTCACGGAGTGGTCCGGCTTCGTCGCGTGCTGCATCGCCAGCCGAACGCCGGGACGCATCTTGCCTGCCGCGCATCCGCAGATCGAGTTCACGACAACCATCGTGGTTCCGGGCTGCGCCAGAGCCGCATCCACCTCGGCAGCGCTGCGGACTTCCTTCAGTCCGGCGCGCGTCAGCTCCTCGCGCATCGGAATCACCATAATCTCTGGATACATAACCTTCCCCCTTTGAAGACCCCAAACTGCGCAAGACACAGTGCTAGAGCTGCAAAATTCTTTCTGTATCGATTGTACCGGCTCTCCGTCCGCCACGCCACCAGCAGCGCATCCTTCAAGGTTCCCTCACAAGTAAACTCTTCTCCGTCAATACCTTCTCGTCTCTCCTGCGTCCGTGTTGTACTCTCAAACCCGTGCAGCCGTCCTCCGTCTCCATCCAGCAGAATATTCCGCTCGCCCCCTATACCACCCTTCGAATCGGCGGACCGGCACGCTACTTCGCCGAGGTCCACACCGAGCCAGAGCTAGTCGAAGCCGTCGACTTCGCCCGCGAACGTAACTATCCCCATCTTCGTCCTCGGCGGCGGCAGCAACCTCCTCGTCAGCGACTCCGGCTTTGACGGCCTTGTCGTCCATCATCGCGGTCCATCAGCCCGTCGCCTCCATCGACCGCGATGGCTTCCTCTATGAAACCGTCCCCGCAGGCATCGAATGGAACGACTTCGTCCTCTCCATCTGCGAGCAGGGAATCAGCGGTGTCGAATGCCTCGCCGGCATCCCCGGCTCCGTCGGTGGAACTCCCGTTCAGAACGTCGGCGCCTACGGGCAGGAGGTCTCCGAAACCATCGCCTCCGTCCGCGCACTCGATCTCGAAACCATGCAGCTTCGTCGACCTCTCCAACGAGCAGTGCGGCTTCGCCTATCGCCGCAGCATCTTCAACACTACCCAACGCGGCCGCTACATCGTCACCGCAGTCACCTTCCGCTTCGATACCGACGCAAACCCCGCACCTCACCTACGCGGACCTCACGCGTCACTTCGCCGGCGCCGAGCCTACCCCCCTCGAGGTCTATCATGCCGTTCGCGAGATCCGTCATCGCAAAGGGCATGCTGCTCGTCGACGGCGAACCCGACTGCCGCAGCGCCGGCTCCTTCTTCAAAAACCCTGTAGTCGACTCGAGCCTTCTCGATCGCATCGCATCAGCGCTCGATATTGCGAAAGAAAAAATTCCCACTGGCCTGCCGACAACAACCAGATCAAGCTTCCCGCCGCGTGGCTGCTGGAACGCGCCGGCTTCGTCAAAGGATATGCAATGGGCAACGCCGGAATCTCATCGCGCCACACCCTTGCGCTCATCAATCGCGGCAACGCCACCGCCGCCGACATCATTGCGCTGCGCAACGCTATCCAGCAGAAGGTCGCATCGCTCTTCGGCATCAAGCTTGAGCAGGAGCCCGTTCAGCTCGGCGAATCCTGACCTTGCAGTTGCCTCAGCAGTTGCTGCCTCTCTTCCGCCAACACCGCCGCTACAGGTCCCTGTTGTACCACCTTGCCGTCGCCGATCTTCAGGACCTCAGCTCCGAGTTGGAACGCCTCACCAAGAGCGTGCGTGACTGACACCACCGGAATCTTCCACTGCTCCGTCCATCGCTTCAACTCAGCCACCATCTGGTCGCGCATCGCGAGATCGAGTCCGGCAAGCGGCTCATCCAGCAGCAACAGCGGCTTCCCCGACTCATCGAACGTAATCGCCGAAACAAGTGCGCGCGCCACCGACACTCGTTGCCTCTCGCCTCCACTTAGTTCGTGGGGCATCCTCTGCTCCAGTTCTCGCAGCCCAAATGATGCCATTACCTCGCTGGAAATTTGGCGGACGTCATCCGGCTTCGATATCCATCCACCGCCATAGATGACGTTCCGTAATACCGTCATGTGCGGAAATAACCGCGCAATTTGCCCCGCGCTTCTTACCGCGCCGCATATGCGGTGGAACAAAAATTCGCGCTGCGGAATCGAAGAACACTCCATTCGCCGACTCTATCTTTCCGGCGTCCGGCCGCACGAACCCCGCAATCGCCCGCAACACAGTGGTCTTGCCGCTGCCCGAAGGTCCGAACAGCACCGTCCACGGTTGTGTCAGAGCAAAATTCAGATCGAGCGACACGGTACCCACACGGTGTCGAATAACAACGGTCAGCAGGCTATCGGACAACGTCAGCCTGCCTTCCTTCCACTCTCCGCAACGCAGGCAGCAGGTAGATGAGCAGCAGCGCTGCCAGCGAGATCGTCAGAAGCAGCAGCGCCGTCCGGTTTGCCGCGGCATAGTTGAACTCCTGCACCTGGTCGTACAACGAGATCGAAAGCGTTCGCGTTGCTCCAGGAATATTTCCTCCCAGCATCAGCACTACACCAAACTCGCCCACGGTATGGGTGAACGCCAGCACCGCGCTCGTCAGCAGGGAAGCACGCGCCAGCGGAAGAGCTACGGAGAAAAACACACGAAGCGGTCGTACGCCCAGTCCTTCCGCCGCCTCAACGTAACCGCGTATCGACTGCCTTGAACCCTGCCACCAACGGCTGTACCGCGAACGGCAGGCTGTAGATCAACGACCCCACCAGTAATCCACCAAAGCTGAACGCCAGCGGATGCCCGAATACTCGTATCAGCATGCGACCCGGAGCGAGTCAGCGGCCCCAGCAAAATCAGCAGATAGAACCCGAGCACCGTCGGGGGCAGCACCAGCGGCAGCGCCACAAAAGCCTGCACCAGCGCGCGCGCTACGCTGTGGCCCGAGGCTATCCACCACGCCAGCGGCAGTGCGATCACCAGCAGAATCGCCGTCGTGCTCGCGGCCAGCTTAAGCGTCAGCCAAAGCGCTTGGATATCCATACAGCGAAAGTCTACACATGCACCGGCGCCCGAATTGAACGCGTACGCTACTTCACCGCTTCCAGTCCCATCGTCGACAGCGATGCCTGAATCTCCGGCTTCAGCAGCCAATCCAGAAACGCATGCGCCTCAGTCCGCATCGGTCGACTTCGCCATCACGACTGCGCATTGCACGATCGGTGCATACGAGCTCGTTGGTACGCGCACAAAGGTCCCCTCCGCCTGGAAGCGCTGCGAACTCGCCGCTGTCAGCGAGATCAGCCCCAGCTGCGCATTCCCCGACTCTACAAACTGAGCCGCCTGCGCGATGTTCTCGGCGACCACCAGGTGCGGTTTCACCTGTGTCGTACATCTTCATTCGTTTCAGCGCTGCCACCGCCGCCTGTCCGTAAGGAGCGTGCAGATCATTCGCAATCGCCACCGAAGTCACGCGCTTGTCCATCAGGGTATCCAGGCTGATCGGCTGCAGCGGCGAGTCCTTCCGCGCCCACAGCACCAGCGTTCCCCTCGCATATTGAGTCGGGGCCGTGCCATCCGCCAGCCCGGCAGCGACGATCTTCTCCGGATACACAAAATCAGCCCCAAGAAAAAGATCCACCGGCGCGCCATTCAGAATCTGCGTTGCCAGAGTTCCCGAAGACCCATAAGCTCACCGCCAGCTTCACCCCAGTCGCCTTCTCGTATCGTTCCGCCAGCACCGGCAACACCGGCTGCAGATCCGCCGCCGCCGCCACACGTAACTCTTTCTTGGCCTGTTGCCCCTGCGCAAAGCCCGCGAACATCACTCCTAAAACCGCGCCAGCCACACACAGGCGCGCCCAGCCAGCCTTTGGCTGACTCCGCCGAGTACGGTAACCTAGCGGAAACCATGAAAGTCGCGACACATCAGCTCCGATGCACAGAGTGCGGCGCCAGGATTGCCGGCACCGCCGTAAACAGCATATTCCGCTGCCCGAACTGCAACGGCCTCTACGACGTGATCTACCCCTGGTCCGCAATCTCCAACGGAGACACCACCGCCTCCGACTCAGCAAGCTTCCCAACGCCAGCGCCCTCCGCTGGCTCTGGCAGGAGCGCCGCACCTCCACCATGGCCGTCGATCAGTCCGGCGTCTGGCGCTTCCGCGACCTGCTTCCCATCGTCGACGACCTCGACAATGTCGTCACCCTGCGCGAAGGCAACACCCCCCTCTACGATCTGCCCCGCTGCGCCAAGGCCGCTCGGCATCGACTGGCTCCTCGCCAAGCACCAGGGCATGAACCCCACCGGCTCCTTCAAGGACACCGGCATGACCGCCGCCCTCTCCGTCGCCCGCGAGCGCGGCTTCGAGTGGGTCGCCTGCGCCTCCACCGGCAACACCTCCGCCGCCATGGCCGCCTACGCCGCCCGCGCCGGCCTGCGCTCCATCGTCTTCATCCCTGAAGGCAAGATCGCCTGGGGCAAGCTCTCCCAGTCCATGGACTACGGCGCGCTCACCATCCAGCTCAAGACCGACTTCGACGGCTGCGTCAACGTCCTCACCGACCTCGTCAGCCGCTTTCCCATCTATCCTGCTCAACTCGGTCAACCCCTACCGCCTCGAAGGCCAGAAGACCCCCGCCTTCGAGCTCGTCGAGCAGCTCGAGTGGCAGGTCCCCGAGCACATCATCGTTCCCGGCGGCAACCTCGCCAACGGCTCCGCACTTGCCAAGGGCTTCTCCGAGATGCACCATCTCGGCCTCATCCCGCGCATCCCGAAGATCAGCATCATCCAGGCCGAAGGCGCCAACCCGCTCTATCGCAGGTTCACCGACAACAACGGCGGCGAATGAACTGATCCCCGTCAAGGCCAACACCCGCGCCACCGCCATCCGCATCGGCAATCCCGGCCTCCTGGCGCAAGGCCGCTCCGTGCCCTCCGCACCACCGGCGGCTGGTGCGAGCAGGTCTCCGAGCAGGAGATCGCCCTCGCCAAGGCCGAGATCGGCGCCGAGGGCATCGGCTGCGAGCCCGCCTCCGCCGTCACCCTCGCTGGCCTCAAGAAGCTCGTCGCCCAGGGCAAGATCGGCAGGGAAGAGCGCGTCGTCCTCATCCTCACCGGCCATACCCTCAAGGACTCCAACTACACCATCGACTACCACCGCGGCGAGCTCTTCACCGACGAAGAGAACGCACAAATCTCCGCCTCCGATCAGGTCCTCCACGCCGCCCTGCGCAAGCCCCCCATCGTCCTCGACGCCGACACCGATACGGTCTTCCGCGCCCTCGAATCGCAGATGAAGCTGGTTCACGCATGAGTTCCGGCACCATCCCTCAGCTTGCACCGCTTCATCTCCGCCTACCCGCGACCTCCGCCAACCTTGGCCCCGGCTTCGACTCCCTCGGCCTCGCCATGGCGCTCTACCTCACCATCGACGCCACCGTCTCCGCCTCAGGTGCCTTCCAGCATCGACGCCACCGGCCGCAACGCCGACCTCTGCTCCGACCTCGACAACAACCTCATCCTCACCACCTACGTCGACGTCCTCGCCAACGCCGGCCGCCTCTCACCTCGCCTCCACCTCCAGCTCCACAACGAGATTCCCCTCGGCATGGGCTGCGGCTCCAGTGCTGCCGCTCTGCTCGCTGGGGTCATGCTCGCCAACCACTTCGGCCAGCTCGACTGGACCCCCAGCAGATTCTCGAAGAAGCCTGCCGCCGCGAAGGCCACCCGGACAACGTCGCCGCCTGCTTCCACGGCGGAATGACTGTTTCGGCCATGTCGAGTAAGAATCAGTTAAAACAGCTACCTACAGCCAAAACATCAACTGGAACCTTCTGCTTGCCCTGCCCTCGGCAAGCCTCTCCACCAGCAAAGCTCGCGCCCTGCTCCCCGATCGTTACTCCCGCGCCGATGCAGTCGCCAACATCCAGGCCACCGCTCTTCTCGTCTCCGCCTTTGCTCAGGGTCGAGGCGATCTCCTCGCGCACCGCCATGCAGGATCGCATCCACCAGCCCTACCGCATGGAGGCCTGCCCCCTGCTCCCGCGACTGCTGCCACTCAGCTGGAATGCCCGGCATTCTTGGCGTTGCTCTCAGCGGCGCCGGCCCTTCTGTCCTCCTGATCACTGACACGTCGGCCTGACTTCCTGAACTCGTCTCGACGATCCGCAACGCCGCGCAGGACCCGCACCTCGAGATCGTCCAGACCACCATTGCCGGGCGCCGCAGAATGCCGTTAAGCCATCTGGACTAATTACGGTAATCGCTACAATTAGTTACCTAAGATTTCTTTACGTTTTCTCTGTAACTCCGTACTGTAGCGCTTGTGGGCAGTTCTGGGGAGGGCTGCTACGCCGCCCGTTGACCTCTTTCAATAGGGGTCCGGGCGTTTGCTCTTTAAGCCAGAATTCTCCTCAGTAAACGGCTAAGTCGTCTGCGACTGAAAGTTGTAGGTCCAATTTCAACACCTGTCGTGGAGTTCTGAAACCACTGGGCTCCTCAAGCATCTATTATTGTGGAGATTGCTCGGCTCAGACTGGGTGGCAATCGCAGAGCATTCTCGGAGGGAAGTACATGGCAGGTCAGTTTGTAACCGAAGTAAACGACGCAAATTTTGAAAAGGATGTCCTTCAATCGGAGCAGCCGGTTCTCGTAGATTTCTGGGCAGCCTGGTGCGGCCCGTGTCGCGCTCTCGCTCCCGTCGTCGATGAAGTGGCCAGCCACTACCAGGGCAAGCTCAAGGTCATGAAGATGGACGTCGACGCCAACACCGCGACCCCCATGCGCTACGGCATCCGCGGCATTCCCGCGCTGCTGCTCTTCAAGGGCGGCAAGGTAGCCGAACAGATCGTCGGCTACGTCCCCAAGGACACCATCGACAAGTCGGTCACTAAGGTCCTCGCATAAAATTCGCGTCACAATCGAAAGGCCCGGCCATTGCGCCGGGCCTTTCGTATATCTGCAACAAGTGGTAGCGAGTGCGCTACTTTTCTGCGACCAGCATAAACAAGCTCGGTTCTACTGAGCATGACCGCTCGCTGTTGGCGCGCCACACACTTCCGTCGGCGTATTCCACGAGTTCCAGGTCGATCCTGCTGATTCCCCCGAACTTTTCTGCTGTTACATCGGTATGGCTGTGCTTGCCCTGGGCAACGTCCAGCTTGAATGTAACTGTCTTTGCGAGTTCACCGGCGGAGTTTGCCCCGGATACAGGAAACACCTGGGGGCGCGCGCTATATCCGCGCACACGTACGGTCGCTCCTACAATCTCCTTATCTTGAAGATTGTTAAGAGTGAGTCGCACAGTAGGAACTGGTTCGCGCTGCGTCCTTCCGTCAACCGTCATCATGGTGCTCACACCTCGACGCTGCGCCGAAAGCCCTATCGGACATCCTCCTCTGAGGAATGTTAGCCGCGCTGCCATCTCGGGAGAGAGGTTGACCCCATCCTGTCCTTGAAATACCCAGACACGGTTCTGTGTCTGTGGCATCGCTATGGAAGGAGCAAGCAAAATAGCAAGTGTGATTGAGGCGAATCGCATAGAGCCCTCCGACAAAGAACAGGCATGCATCGCTTCAAAAATACTCCTCTCATCGCAGCTTTACCACCCAGCTCTCGCCCGTAATCGCACTGGAACCAAATCCCTCATGGTTGTAGCGTAGAGGCCACGGAGGTGGCCACCTTGATCGATCGCCGCCTGAAGACCCTCATCCTCATCTACCTTTGGGGCGCCTTCATCGAAGACGTCACCATCTTCGCGCTCTCCTGGATCTCCCCTCAGACGTGGTTCCATCTCTTCCACAACAACACAGGCGGAGCGCTTGAGATAGCACTCCTCCGCCGCTCGGGAGGCCAGTGGCTCGCCTTCGCACTGGGACAAGCCCTTACTCTGTACCTATGGAAGAGGCGTCCTGAGTGGCTCGCGCTCGCTGCTGGAATCCGTCTCTCCGATCTATTCACCGACCTCTCCTACCTAATGGCTGCCCCTTCGCTAACCACGTTCGGTCGGATGTTGTTTCCTATCTTTCCCATCCTCAACCTCGTCGGTGTAGTCATCCTGCTCAAGGGCTATCAACAGGCTATTTCCAGAAAACCGGACGATGTATGATCCTTCAAGAATTCCACTCCCATAGCGAACGAAGGGCACCGAACCAATGGGAATGCTGAGCCATCTCTTTTATCCCTGGGGTTTCATTCTCCAGGGACTTGCGATCGTCCACTTCATCCGCCGGCGTCCCGACAACTACTGGATCTGGGTCATCCTCTTTCTCGGCCCACTCGGAGCGCTCATCTACCTCTGCATGGAAGCGCTCCCCGACGTTGGCCTTCTCGGCAACTCCTTCAAGTTCTTCTCACGCCGCAAACGCATAGGCCAACTGGAAGCGATCGTCCACCAGAACCCCTCATCCGGAAACTACGAGGAGCTCGGTGACCTCTACATGGACAACGGCGACTTCCGTCAGGCTCGCGCCGCATTCGACCACGCCATCACCCCGCGAACCGACGCTCCCGACCCCTTCTATCGCCGCGGGGTCTGCGCCATACGCCTCAGCGATCCACAAGCAGCAATCCCAGACCTCGAGCGCGTGGTCGCGAGCGAGCCCGACTACGACTTTCACCTCGCCGCCGGTATGCTGGCCCACGCCTACGCCCTCACCGGCCAAAACGAAAAAGCTGAAGCCCTCTTCAAAAAAGCAACCGCGATCTCCACTGCATCCGAGACCTACCTCAACTTCGCGCAGCTTCTCGCCTCCGAAGGCCGCAACGCCGAAGCGCGCGAGTGGGCCCAGAAGGTCCTCGACAAAAAGCCAGCCATGCCCGGCTATCTCCGGCGCCGGGAGCGTCCCTGGTTCCGCAGTGCCGCCGCAATGCTCAAGCGGCTGCCTGCCTAAATATTCACGACGTCATTAACGATGGTTGGCCGGCTCAGGAACCTTCACGGTGAGCCCGGAAACATCCCCGCCTACGACCAGCGGCTGTTGTGTATCGCCATACACATGCTTCGGGACGAACTGGGAGGATGTTCCGGTCCCGCCTTCAACCGGCACCGCCTGAATCTCTCCATCCATCGCTTCAGAAACCCTCAGAAGATAGTTTCCTTCGGGCACGAGCGATATCGTGAATCTGCCTGAACCAAACACCGTCACCTCTCGCACCGGATTTCCGTCGACGGAATCCACCAGAGAAACAGTCGCCCGATCGATCGGATGGCCGTCGCTCGCAGCGATGACCGTTCCGTTTATCAGGTGGAGCTTCGTCATCGCAACCGTGATGTCCGCGCCGGTTATCTCTTCGCTATTGCGCAACGTCAGCGGTCTTGCCTGATCTCTTCTCGTCGAACCGCCAAAGTAGATCTGGGTGCTCCGCAAGTTGTCTTCAGGCACCGTTACCCCCGGCATCGTACCGCCGCTAATGCTCATTGCCACCTGTCGAATCCCGGCGGAGACGATGTATTCTCCCGGTGGCAGCATGGCAAGCCGATAATGCCCGCGATCATCGGTCGTCTGCGCATACGGAAAGCGGCTGAGCGCAATGTCCGTTAGCGGTACCCAGCCCCGTTTTTCGTCCTTCCTCAGGACGTTGATCCACGCTCCTATCACCGGGCTGCCATCGTCATAGAGGATTCTGCCGTCGATCGCTCCACCTCTTTGCAGACGAAAATCCATCCGGGCCGTTTGTCCGCTTATCACGGTGACCCTCTGCAGGACTTCGCGAAAACGCCGCTCATCCTGCTCGTTCGGCAACAGCATGTTTTCAGAAGTGAATTCCGTAAGCGGAGACAGATATCCCGGCAACTCAGCGACAATGTAGTACTGGCCCGGGGGGAGGGAATCGATCGAATAGGCTCCATCCGCGCCCGTTTGGGTCAGAATCGCCACAGCAACGCTTCTTCGGCGCAGGATATTGCCTGCTGCGTCTACGCTTACCGCGCGAAGATCATCGACCGGCTCAATCGTTATCCGCGCCAGCCGCGCTGGCTTGTCGGTATCGGCGCAATACACGCGGCCTGTCACAGACCCTGGCGCCTGCGAATCGGCCGTCTGCGCCTGAAGTGGAGTTCCCGCCAGAACCGCGGACACAAAGAAGCATAAGACAGATACGCGGACGCCCATTTCGTTCGCAGCTTCTTCCCCGACATCAAGTGCCGTCCACCGAATCGTAACCCATTACACTGCAATCATGCTTGAATGGATGCTCTTCCGCGTCATCATGGTGGCCTTCTTCATCCTGGCCAGCAGCTTCTTCGTCGCGGCGGAGTTCGCTCTCGTCAGCGTCCGCGAGACCCGCATCCAGCAACTCATCGCTCTCGGCCGCCCCGGCGCTCGCACCGCCCTCAAGCTCAAGCACACCATCGACGAGTTCCTCCCCGCCGTCCAACTCGGCGTCACCCTCGCCTCCCTCGCCCTCGGCTGGATCGGCGAGCCCGCCGTCGCCGAGATCATCCTTCACTTCGCCGCAGGCTGGCTGCACGTTCTCCCTCCGCACGCCATCCATCTACGCCCACACCATCGCCGTCATCATCGCCTTCTCGCTCATCACCTACTTCGAGGTCCTCCTCGGCGAGCTCGTCCCCAAGTCCCTCGCCCTCCAGCGCGCCGAGCGCATCGCCCTCGCCGTCGCCGGCCCCATGGACGTCTTCATCCGCATCACGCGCCCCGTCGTGAAGCTGCATGAACGTCTCCGCCGCGCGTCGTCCTCCGGCTCTTCCGCGCTCCGCTCCGCGGCGAAGGCGCCGTCCACTCGCCGGAAGAGCTCAAGCTCATCGCCACCGCCACCCGCCGCATGGGCCTGCTGCCCGTCTTTCAGGAAGAGATCATCCATCGCGCCATCGAGCTCAACCACGTCACTCGTCCGCGAGATCATGACCCCACGCGGCAAGATCTTCTCTCTCCCCGCCGACATGCCTCTCGAACAGGCCAGCGCCCGCATCGTCGAAGAGCAGCACTCCCGCGTCCCCGTCTACGATCCCGCTGGCCCGGGCACCGACAACATCATCGGCATCGTCTACTCCAAGGACATCTCCCGCCTCATGCACTTCCGCACCGTCGCTCTCGCCCTCGGCGGCCAGCGGCGAGTCCGGCCTCACCCTTCGCCAGGTCATGCGCGAGCTCACCGTCGTTCCCGAGACCAAGCTCGCCATCGAGCTCCTCCAGGAGTTCCAGGAGCGCCGCCGCCAGATCGCCATCGTCGTCGACGAGTTCGGCTCCACCGTCGGCCTCGTCACCGCCGAAGACGTCCTCGAGCAGATCGTCGGCGAGCTCGAAGACGAGTTCGACATCACCCGCTCGCCGCTCCCCAGCGCCACCGGCGTCATGTCGCTCGATGGCAGCACCACCCTCCGCGACCTCGGCACCCAGCTCCACTGGAACTTCCCCCGCGAAGCCGGCGTCGAAACCCTCGCCGGCTTCCTCCTCGCCCAACTCGGCCACATCCCCACCGTCGGCGAAAGCATCGAGTACGACGGCCGCCGCTACACCGTCGCCGAGATGGCCGGCCACCGCATCACGCCGCGTCAACGTCGAACCTGTCGACTCCCCCATCGACTACGCCCCCTACGAGGAAGAGAGCAGGGAAGCGACCCAATGAGCTCGGGCCACGAAACAAGAGTGTCATTCCGACTGAGCGAGCAACGCGAGTCGAAGCGGAGGAACCCCGCATCTCTCCGAGAGCCACGCAAGCGCAGCGCAGCCCTACTGGAAGCCCGCTCCGCCGCATCCTCCTCACACTCCCCGTCCTCTGGGTCGTCGTCTCCGTCGTCTTCCTCCTCATCCATCTCGTCCCCGGCGACCCCATCGTCCAGATGCTCGGCGAAGGCGCCACCGCCTCCGACATCGACGCCCTCCGCCACGCCTACGGCCTCGACGCTCCGCTCGCACAGCAATACACCCACTACTGGCACGGAATCCTCCACGCCGACCTCGGCCAATCCCTCCGCCTGCACGACTCCGTCACTCACCTCATCCTGCAGCGCTACCCCTACACCCTCGCCCTCACCCTCGCCGCGCTCCTCATCGGCATCGCCGCCTCCATCCCCGCCGGCATCTGCTCCGCGCTCCATCGCAACCGCTGGCAGGACCGCACCCTCGGCGTCGTCTCCCTCGTCGGCCTCTCGTTCCCCAACTTCGCTCTCGGCCCCATCCTCATCCTCATCTTCTCCATCCAGCTCGGCTGGCTGCCCGTCTCGGCAGCAGGCACCGGAGGCGCCAGCGACTTCCTCCTCCACCTCATCCTCCCCGCCATCACCCTCGGCCTCGCCCTCGCCGCCATCCTCACCCGCATGGTCCGCACCGCCATGCTCGAAGAGCTCGGCCAGGACTACATCCGCACCGCCCGCGCCAAGGGCCTGACCGAGAACGCACCGTCGTCTATCGCCACGCGCTGCGCAACGCGCTCATCCCCGTCCTCACCGTCATCGGCCTGCAGTTCGGCAGCCTGCTCGCCGGAGCCATCGTCACCGAGACAATCTTCAGCTGGCCCGGCATCGGCCGCCTCACCCTCTCCGCCATCTCCAACCGCGACTATGCCCTCGTGCAGGGCTGCATCCTCGCCGTCGGCCTCACCTACGTCGCCGTCAACCTCCTCACCGACATCGCCTACACCATCGCCAACCCCCGCATGCGAAGCTCATAACGTAGAAACTCGCCACTAGTGTCATTCCGAACGGCGCGCGAAGCCCCGCATCTTGCCCGTAACGCCAAAGTCCTCTCAGGACCGCTACAGACCCCGACTCCCCCATCCGTTGCAGAGCCTTACCCACGCCCCCGCTGCTATCCTGATCAAGCGGGGAGAACTACTCGCCGCACGGGTCCAAGAGCATGAACAGACTCCCAATCGTCTTGCGCCGCGCCATCGTTTTCGGCGCTCTGTTGGCCCCGCAGCTGCCTGCTCAATCCCCAACGGCGGCAGCTCCCGGCAGACCCAATATGCCGCTGCTCGGCTCAACCTCCAACTCCCCCGCGCCCGACCCCACAACCCCACCCGCCAGCACCTTCCAAGATCAGCGCTACGGCGTCACCTTCCAGGTCCCCGCCGGCTGGACCCTAACCCGCCACGACGCCGAGGTCAGCACCTTCGCCTTCGATGTCCGTACGGCTCCCACTTCCGACCAGATGCGCGGTGTCGCCACCATCGCCTTCAACCCGCACCCCACCTCCACCTTCTCCGGCGCCCTCTTTTACTTCAGCGCTGCACCCCCGAGTCACAGAAACCCAGTGCCGCAACCAGGCCTCCGCCCAGGCCCCCAGAACCGTCACCACGGCACAGATTGCCGGAACCCCCTTCGCCCACGGCTACGACGAACACGGAACCATCTGCACTGAAGCACGCGACGAGATCTACACCGCCTACCGCAACAACGCCTGCTACCGCTTCGACCTCGTCATCAATACCTTCTGTGGCGGCGACGTCAGCGGAGTTCGTGACATTAGCCCGGCCGAACTCAATGCCGTCCGCAGACGTCTCCAGTCCATCCTCGACTCCGTCACCTTCACCACGAAATAGCCACAACGTTCTCTAAACCTGCAGCCCTACCACCCGAGCATCCACCGAATCCCCCACCGTCACCAGTGCCACCGAAACCGGCAGACTAAATCTGCGCGGCCCCGCGCTTCCCGGATTCAGATACATCACTCCGTTCCTGTGTTCAATAAGCGCCTTGTGCGAGTGCCCGCTCACCACAACCGCTACGCCCGCAGCTCGGGGATCGATATCCAGATCATGCACCGAATGCACCATGTAGAAAAACCGCCCGCCTAGCTCCACCATCTCCGTCGCCGGCAGCTTGGCGCACGTCTCCATACACATCCACATTCCCGCGAATCGCGGTCACCGGAGCAATCTTCTGCAGCGCATCCAGAATCGCGATGTCCCCGACGTCACCTGCGTGCAGAATATGCTCCGCCTCCGCCAGCGCCACCAGCGCCTCCGGCCGCAGCAGTCCATGCGTATCCGAGATCACTCCAATCAGCATGCCCTTACGCTAAACGAAGCCGCTGCAGTGAAGCCACATGCTTGCTCTGCTTCGGATCATGGCTCCTGTCCGGATCGATCCTCAGCTCCAGCGCCTTCACGCCGTTCAACTCCACCTTGTAGTCCTCCAACTCCTCCGTCGCTCCATTGGGGGAGAAGTTCCACTGCTGCCGCGCCACCTCACGCAGGTCATCGCCCACCAGCGCCAGCAGCCAGAACTCCTGCGACCTCTCTGACTTGCTGTCAATGAAGTGAAGCTGAATCCGTCGCAGGTTCTGCGGCTCATCAAACAGCAGCCGTATCCTCTGCGGCCCCGTCCCCGCCGCACGCCACCCTGCAGTCTCCATCCCTGTCAGAGCGTCGTCAATCGGAAACCCCGGGTCTTCTGAGCTGATCTCCGCCGTCGCAATCTTCTCGATATCCAGCCACTCACCCGATTCCGGAGCCTTCTTCTTCACATCCTGTGACACCACAACCTTGCGCAAGCTTCACCCCCAAAACACCAGCGCCAAGCATACGCGAGATCGCACGTCTTCGCGCTTCTGCCCATTGCCAACGACCTCGTATTGCATCGTCAACGCGAATTCGATAGCTTTGTGCCATCACACAATTATCAAAACGTTCCGCGACACCATGCCGTGCCGCTCTGCGCAAAGCCGTTATCTAGCTTCAGCTAAACAGATTCTCCTCCTGCTCCATTAACCAGTTTCCCATTTCAAAAAGCGAGAACCTTCATGAATCTGCACCGCTTCAAGCAGGCTGCTGCTATGGCTACGGCCCTGCTGCTCATCTCGTCCGCAACCGCCCAGGAACAAGCAGGGGACAAAGTTGATCTGGACGTCCTGGCACAGATCAAGACTGAGGCCTATCAGAACTCTCAGGTGATGGAAAACCTCTTCTATATGTCCGAGGTCTACGGCCCGCGCGTCAACAACAGCCGCAACCACCGCGCCGCCGCCGAATGGGCTATGAAGCAGATGAAAGAGTGGGGGCTCAAGAACGTTCATCTTGAAAAGTGGCCCTTCGGATACGGGTGGCAGATCAAGAAGTATTACGGCGCGCTGGAATCTCCTGCATACGCCGCGCTGCCCGGTTTCCCGCTGGCATGGACGCCCGGAACCAACGGCCCCATCACGGCAGATGCAATGTGGGCACCCATTCACTCGAAGGATGACTTCGCCAAATACAAAGGCAAGCTGAAGGGCAAGATCGTACTCATCTTTGACCCGGCCCCGCTCACGCTCCACACAACGGCGGAAGCAACAAAATCCCCGACGGACGAGGAGATTCTGGCACGCGCAGGCTCACAGCGCGGTGGTGGATTCGGCGCTCGCCCCCCAGCCGCCCCCGGCTCTCCTGAAGCCAATCGCGACCCTAGCGGTCGTGGCAGGCCCGGAGAAGGAACATGGCAGTTCACTCCGACCTCGCTTGCCCTGTCAGGGAATCAGGCTCTACGTAACGAGCTCAACGCCTACCTGAAAGAAGAAGCCCCGGCCGTCGTCCTCACCCCCGGCTACAACGGAGACGGCGGCACCATCTTCTCAAGCTACGGCGGCTCTCAGAATCCCAACGACCCGGTCCCACCGCCCATCGTGGCTATCGGAGCCGAACAGTACAACCGCGTCGTCCGCCTGCTCCAGCACAACATCACACCGAAACTCACCTTCGACGTCCAGGTCGAATACCAGAAGGAAGACCAGAATGCCTTCAACGTCATCGGCGAAATTCCGGGTACCACCAAGCCGGATGAGGTCGTGATGCTCGGCGGTCACTTCGATAGCTGGCAGGGCGGCACCGGCGCCACCGACAACGGCACCGGCTCATCAGTCGCGATGGAAGCCGTGCGCATCCTTGCCACGCTCAAGAAGCCCATGGCCCGCACGGTCCGCATTGCCCTGTGGGGCGGCGAAGAGGAAGGCGTCTTTGGTTCCACCGCCTACGTGCAGCAGCATTTTGCTCCACGCGACACCATGAAGAAAACTCCCGAGTACGACAAATTCGACGTTTACTTCAACGATGACGGCGGCTCGGGCAGGTTCCGCGGAGTATCGGCAGGCGGCAGTCCTCAGACGGCGGCGATCTTCAAGTCCTGGATTGCTCCGCTTCAGGACCAGCACATCGTCGCTGTTGTAGGCTCTGAGTTCAGACCTACTCCATCACCCGGTGGCACGGACTCGACCGCCTTCTCCTGGATCGGCCTTAACGGTATCGGCTTCATGCAGGACACGCTGGAGTACGGCACACGCACTCACCACTCCAACGCGGACCTCTATGACCGCGTGCAAAAGGACGATGTGATGCAGGGCGCCATGATCGAAGCATGGTTTGCCTACAACGCAGCCACCCGTCCGGACATGTTGCCTCGCATCCCAACTCCGGAGCCCCTGAAAAAGTAACTAAGGCAACGGGAACGACAAAGGGTGAGGCCAGAAGCCTCACCCTTCATCGTTGTGCCGACTGCTTGGACCTTACTTTTTCGGGACCGAAATGGTGATATTGCGGTAAGCAATCACGCCGTGATGATCCCCCTGCAAATAGAAAGGTCCTGGCTCTGCTTCATTGCTGTCAAGAGCCCCTCCGGTCGGACCAGGAAGCTCGACATTGTCGTGGTACATCTTGCCATCGCGCAAAACCGTCACATGCCTGCCGACCAGGGTGACATCGAACGTCGTCCACTTTCCGAGACCAGGCTCTGAGCCCTCTGGCGGAGGATAGTAGCTGTAGATTGCGCCCATCTCATGCGACGGGAGCTTGCCGCCTTCGGTGCCCACCTGCAACTCATAGCGACCGCGCAGATAGATGCCGCTGTTACCACCTTCCGGGCAGTTCACTTCAATATGCAGTTTGAAGTCCTGGAACTTTTCCGTGGTCATGATGTTGGCAGCCCCGTGGTTTTTTTGACCGGGCACTTCTGGATTGTCATTCACCAGCTCGCCATTGCGCGCCACCCACTTGTTGTTGTCGACATTTCCTATCGGCTCCCAACCTTTAAGATCTTTGCCATCGAAAAGAGGTTTGGGCTTGGTCCACTGCTTCGGCATTGGCCGATCAAGCGAAGGCGCCTTGACGCCAGCGAGCATCGGGCCGGGCACGTCACCTCGCTTCTCTATGCCGGTCAGCTTGCCCGCGCTCGGCGACGTGAGCTCCCAGCTGATCTCCGAACCGGGACCCGCTGGCCCTACATCCACGATCAGTTTGCCCGACTCCATGTGGGCGCCGACGATCGGATGCCATGCGCCGCCCCTAGGCTGAACGCGGCCTTCAATCTTGCCGCCGTTCTCCGTAAGCTCCATCCATTGCGGATAAGGTTTGCCGGTCGCGGGGGTCACAGTTATATCCCAACGCCCGAGAAACTCTTTGGTGTCTTGCGCGACGACGGGCGAGGCTAACGCAGTCGCCAGAATAGATACAAACAGACTCTTCATTTTCACGCGTTTGAGTGTAACGCTCAGAGGCTGCGATAAGGTGGAGAATATGACGCACGGGCGTTGGCTGATAGAACACCATCTCCGGTGATAGCTGAAAGTTCGCGGAGTTGAAGGACTCCGCTCAACAACTCATCTCGGTAGGCGAAGCCCAAGTCAGGCAATGGGATCTGCAATCCGTTCTGGTGGGGGTGAATGCTGCAGCCACTGAAGAACAAGAGCATTTGTCAGACCAGTCCGCGTACAAACCGGATGGCAATCCAATTCTGCTGGCACGTGCGCAAGTTGACAGGACGAGCTTGGAAACTGGTGCGCTACGCCGCAGCAGGCGGTCCGAACCAGGTGGTTAGCGCGTCAGTGAGGTCCGGTTGGGTCCGGTCTCCCACCCAGGCCACATATCCGTCGGGCCGAACCAGGACGGCGGCGGGAGCAGTGACCGCCCCGATCGCCGGAAGGTCCCAGGTACCTGCGTATTCGGCATCGATTAACTGAACGCGATCTGCCCATGGAGTGATGTCGAAGGCGCGGTGCTCACCGAGATTGAGCAAAGCTGGCCGCGCGCTGTGCAGCAGGCTGTAAACCCGCAGCGGGCCGTTGACGGTGGCCAGATCGAGATCAGGCATACGGCGGCCAACGAGCGGATGCCCCTCGCCGAGGTCGTAATGGATACCAAGTCCGGACATCTCGGCAGCGATCCGTTTACGTGGCTCCTCTATGCCAAGGAGCTCCAATACGATTTCACGCAAGGCTTCAGTGCGATCGTCAGTACGTTGCAATGCGACTTGTGCCATTGTCGTGCGCAACACGCGCGCCGCAATCGGATGCCGCTCGACGTAATAGGTGTCGAGCAAGTCTTCAGGCGATCTTCCTTTCACTACCTGGGCCAACTTCCAACCTAGGTTCACTGCATCCTGCACTCCAGTATTGAGGCCTTGTCCGCCCACCGGAGAATGCACATGTGCGGCATCGCCAGCCAGAAGAACACGGCCCTTGCGGTAAGCCGCCGCCTGCCGCGACATGTCGGTGAACCTGGAAATCCAAGTTAGATTATGGATTCCGTAATCTGTTCCGCAGGCGGCGACGAGTGCTTCGCTGAGATCGCGCAGCGTGGGCTCGCTCGTGGCGCCGACATTCTTTTCAGTCACCATGACGCCGATGGGACCTTCATCGGCAAAGATGATCTTGCCGTCGCGAATTTCGTACTTCTCCCTGCCGAAGGCATAGGTACCAAGTGCTGTGCGATGGACACCTAGTGGCGGCTCCACCGCCATCTCGGCCTCGGCGAGAATGCTGCTGGTCGTCGCATCCCATCCTCGAAACTCAATGCCAGCAGCTTTGCGGACCTGACTGCGGCCTCCATCGCACCCCACGAGATAGCTTGCCCGCAGCGACGCACCATCGGACAATTCGATGGTCACGCCAGTTTCGTCCTGCACGAAGCACGCTAATTCTCGGCAACGATAGATGGGCACCGCCAGCTCGCTGACCCACCCAGCCAAAATGCGCTCGATATGCTTCTGACGCAGCGCCAACCCATAGTTGTGCCGGGTTGGAAAATCGCTGATGTCTAAACGCGTAACCGCGAATCCCGTGACTTGGGCTATTTGCCCCTCCGCGAGGAACCGGTCCACAATTCCGCGCTGATCGAAAATCTCGAGAGTGCGTGAGCTCAAACCGCCAGCACGCGAACCGGCAAGCTCTTGGTTAGGGCGGCGTTCGACAATGGCTACGTCGATGTCTGCCAGCGCCAACTCGCCTGCCAACATCAGCCCGGTCGGGCCTCCTCCTGCAATCACTACCGCATGCTCTTTCATCGTGCCTCCCTTGATAGGTTCTTGTGCTTCAGCCGACGATGATGCAGCATGGCCCGGGTCTTGCCGCAAGACCCCCAGTGCGTAATAATCTGGAAGTGGGGAGGAAGAGGAATACTCTTCTTAGGTTTAGGTTTTTCCGCGGGTGAGGTCCTTCTTTTCGAGTAGGAGGGTCTGCGGCAGCCATCTTCTAGTCGAACAACAGACGCTGCTCCAAACAACCGCTCCAAACCTATTGCTGCGGATACCCTTGCACAGTCCTGGACTAATCGGTACCGATCTGTTGGCCGATCACGATTTCAAATTGGCGATAACGGGGCAAATGCACTCAGATCCTATATCGCCCGCAGATACCTTGGTAGAATTTGGCGCGAACGGCTGTGCATCGAATGTGAACTGGAGCGTTCTGTGGCGAAACCACCGTTGGTCTTCACGTACTACATCGCCGCCCCGATCGATAAAGTCTGGGACGGATTCGTCTCCAAAGAAGCAAATCAGAAGATCTTCATGGGCGCGGACTTCGAGGTTGACCTGAAGCCGGGTGGCTCCATGACCTGGTCAGGCCCCGGCCCTGATGGCAAGCCGACCCGCTATGTCACCGGACGGGTAGTGAGGGCCGACGCTCCGCGACTGTTCGAGTACGACTTCGGCATGGGCATGGGCGAATCAATGTCCCATGTCAAAGTCGAGCTCACGCCTGAGTCGGAGGCCGTCAAAGTTGTAGTCACCAACGACAACTGGGCAGAGAACGATCCAACCTACACACAGAATGCCGATGGATGGCCTCGCATTCTTTCGAGACTCAAGACTCTTCTGGAAACAGGAAAGACGTTTCGCCCTCACTGAAATCGCCTCACATCTCGAAAATAGGATAAGAGGTCTTCCAACGGACGGCCTCGATAATCTGTCAAGCCCTCGCAAATCGCAAATTTCCCTCAACTAGCACATTCAAAGCTGCATCCCGCCACAGGCAAGGTTGCCGATTAATTATTCCCCATTGGCTATACTTAATTCAGTGGCAGAAAAGGCCCGGATCAGATCCGGGCCTTTTGGCATTTAAAGTGCACCGTGAAGTCCAGACTTAACATGATTGTTTCGAGGACTTTGCGCAAAAACAAGGGGGGTACCCCTACAGACCGACACGCAGCCGCGTCCGAGGGTCCATGAAGTCCCTAAGGGCGTCGCCGATGAAGTTGAAAGACAGCACACACAACATCACCGCCATCGCCGGAAAGAAAACCATGTGCGGCGAGTCGAAGAGATGCGACCGAGCGTCGTTCAGCATCGAACCCCAGCTAGCCGCAGGAGGAGGAACCCCGAGCCCCAGGAAGCTCAGCGTCGCCTCCGCCATCACCGCCGTAGCCATACCAACCGCCGCCTGCACAATCAGCGGCTGAATGATGTTTGGCAGCACATGCCGCGAGAGAATCCTGAGATCGCTCGCCCCCAGCGCTCGCGCCGCCTCAACAAACTCACGCTCCTTCACCGCCATCACCTGTCCGCGAACCAGCCGCGCATAACCAACCCAGCCGGAGATCGCGAGCGCAATAATCACGTTCCACAACCCCGGCCCCATAAAGGCTACAAAAGCAATCGCCAGCAGAATCCCCGGCAATGCCAGAAAAGCATTCATCACATAAGTGGTGATCGCCGTATCGATCCACCCACCATAGAAACCAGCAACACAACCAGCAACCAACCCGATCGCCAGCGACAATCCAACAACACTCACCGCAACGATCAAAGAGATCCGCGCTCCAAACAAAGTCCGCGAAAGAATGTCCCGCCCCAACTCATCCGTCCCAAACCAATGACCTGCACTCGGCCCCACCAGCCGCCCGTGCAGATCCAGCGCCGCCGGATCATCCGGAGCGAGCCACGGCGCAAACAGCGCTGCCACCAGAAACACAAAAAGCAGCGCAACACCAATCGCCGCCAGAGGCTGCTCTTTCATGCGGGCCAGCAGCCCCGAACCGTTCCAAATCCGATGCATACTCCAAGCATGAAGGCGCCAGCGAAACGGCGCAAGAAGCAACGTTGGTTGCCTTACACTGCCATAAAGTGCGAATCCTGATCTACGGCATCAACTACACTCCCGAGCTCACAGGCATCGGCAAATACACCGGCGAGATGGCATCCTGGCTCGCCCAGCGTGGCCACGAAGTCCGCGTCGTCACCGCACCGCCGTACTACCCCGCATGGAGCATCCGCGAAGACTATCGCGGCAAGCTCTACCGCACAGAACAAAATCCCGGCGAGCCCATCGTCTATCGCACCCCACTCTACGTCCCGAAGAAGCCCACCGGCTTCAAGCGCGTGGTGCATCTTTTCTCCTTCATGCTCGGCAGCCTGCCGATCATGCTGCGCCAGTGCTTCTGGAACCCGCGACGTCGTCTTCACCGTCGAGCCCACTTTTTTCGGCGCTCCGCTCGCTCTCCTCGTCGCGCAGGCCACCGGCGCCGCCTCCTGGCTTCACGTACAGGACTTCGAGATCGACGCGGCCTTCGACCTTGGCCTGCTTCCCGCAGCAAGGTCCAATTCACTCCCTCGCTTTGAGCCTCGAACAGCGCCTTCACACGCGCCTTTACCCGGTCTCCAGCATCTCACACAAGATGGTCGAGCGCGCTGAAACCAAAGGCGTGCTCCGCCGATTGCATCACGCTCTTTCCCAACTGGGTCGACATCGATTCCGTCCATCCTCAAGGACCCCGCTGCACCCAACTTGTTCCGCCGCGAACTCGGCCTCGAAGGCAAGACTGTCCTGCTCTACTCCGGCAACATGGGAGCCAAGCAGGGGCTCGAACTCCTTGCCCCCCTCGCCGCCTCCTTCGAACACAACCCCCGCATCCATTTCCTCTTCTGTGGCGACGGAGCCTTTCGCCCCACGCTCGAGTCCCTCGTCTCCGGTCACTCCAACGTCACTCTGCTTCCACTCCAGCCACTTGATCGCCTCAACGACCTACTCAATGCCGCCGACATCCACTTCTCCCACAACGAGCAGGAGCCGCAGATCTCGTCATGCCGTCCAAACTGACCGGCATGCTTTCCAGCGGCCGCCCCGTCATTGCCACGGCTGACCCCGGCACCCAGGTGGCCCGGGTCGTAGCCGGTGATACGGCAGCGACAATCTTGCGGCTTGGTGGTCCCGGCTGAAGAGCCTGCGGCTCTTCACGCAGCGGTCGAGCGCCTCATCGCCGATCCAGCGCTCCGCGCGCAACTTGGAGCCAATGCCCGCTGCTACGCCGTCCGGCATCTAGGCAGGCAACAGGTGCTGGAGCAGTTCGAGCGTGACCTTGAGAGCCTTATCTCGCCCATCGGATAAACTTGCATTAAGCCTCACCACGGCACAGAAGGAGAATCATCGTTTTGAAGAAAGCCCTGATTACAGGAGTTACCGGCCAGGACGGAGCGTACCTCGCCGAGTTTCTCCTCGCCAAAGGCTACGAGGTCCACGGCATCAAGCGCCGCGCCTCGCTCTTCAATACCAATCGCATCGACCACATCTACGAGGATCCGCACAATCCCCATCCACAGTTCGTCCTCCACTACGGCGATCTCACCGACTCTTCTTCGCTCATCCACATCGTGCAGAAGGTCCAGCCGGACGAGATCTACAATCTCGGCGCGCAGTCCCACGTACAGGTCTCCTTCGAGCAGCCTGAGTACACTGCCGACGCCGACGCCATGGGCCCGCTGCGCCTGCTCGAAGCCATCCGCATCCTCGGCCTAGAGAAGAAGACGAAGTTCTACCAGGCCTCGACCTCCGAGCTTTACGGCCTCGTCCAGGAGATCCCGCAGCGCGAGACGACGCCCTTCTATCCGCGTTCGCCTTACGCTGTCGCCAAGCTGTACGCCTTCTGGATCTGTGTGAATTATCGCGAGGCCTACGGCATGTACGCCTGCAACGGCATCCTCTTCAATCACGAGTCTCCCCTGCGCGGCGAGACCTTCGTCACCCGCAAGATCACCCGCGGCCTCGCGCGCATCAAGGTCGGCCTGCAGGAGACGCTCTTCCTCGGCAACCTCGACGCCAAGCGCGACTGGGGCCACGCCCGCGACTACATCGAGATGCAGTGGCTTGATGCTCCAGCAGGAGAAGCCGCAGGACTACGTCATCGCGACCGGCCAGCAGTACAGCGTGCGCGAGTTCGTCGAGCGATTGCGCCAGACGGCTGGAGCTGGGTCTCACCTGGAAGGGAACCGGCGTCGACGAAAAGGCCTACGACAAGAACGGCAACGTCATCGTTGCCGTCGATCCGCGCTACTTCCGCCCCACTGAGGTCGAAACTCTTCTCGGTGATGCCTCCAAGGCTCAGCGCGAACTCGGCTGGACCCCACGCACCAGCTTCGACCAGCTGGTCGACGAGATGGTCGATGCTGACCTGAAAGCCGCCCAGCGCGATGCCCTCGTTCGCCAGCATGGCTTTGACGCCTACAACGTCAGAGAAAGCTAGACCGTAACCTAATTCCCATGAACAAAGACTCCCGCATCTACATCGCCGGTCATCGCGGCCTGGTCGGCTCCGCGATTCATCGCGAACTCATGCGTCTCGGTTATACCAATGTCCTCACCCGCACCCGCGACGAACTCGACCTGCTCGACACCACGCTGTCGACGCTTCTTCGCAAATGAGAAGCCAGAGTATGTCTTCCTCGCCGCGGCAAAGGTCGGCGGCATTCTCGCCAACAATACCTATCCTGCTGACTTCATCCGCGACAACCTGATCCTCCAGACCAACATCATTGACGCAAGCTATCGCAACAAGGCCGACCGCCTCCTCTTCCTCGGCTCTTCCTGCATCTATCCAAAGCTTGCGCCGCAGCCCATGCCGGAGTCGTCGCTTCTCACCGGGCCGCTCGAGCCCACCAATCGTCCGTATGCGCTCGCCAAGATTGCCGGAATTGAGATGTGCTGGAGCTACAACCGCCAGTACGGGACACGCTATCTTGCCGCAATGCCGACCAATCTCTATGGCCCAGGCGACAACTACGACCTCGCCAACTCGCACGTTCTGCCCGCGCTCATCCGCAAGACGGCCGACGCCATTCGCACTAATGCTCCAACTGTGACCGTATGGGGCACGGGCACGCCTCGCCGTGAGTTGCTGTATTCGGATGATCTCGCGCAGGCCTGCGTCTTTCTGATGAACCTGGACGATGCGACCTACGGGACGCTTCTCACCGAGACGGAGCCTCCGCTGATCAACATCGGCACTGGCGAGGATGTCACAATCCGCGAACTCGCAGAGACTGTGGCTCGAGTTCTGGGGTATACCGGCCACCTCGTCTTCGACACCACAAAACCAGACGGCACCCCGCGCAAACTGATGGACGTATCGCGGCTTCATGCGCTTGGCTGGCGTCATGCAACCGACCTAGAGCAAGGAATCAATCGGACTTGGGAGCTGGTTCGCGAACGACTCTTTGCGAATTCCTGACGCAACAAACTAGTATTCTGGCGTGTTCAAGAAACCGTCTGCTGCATTCCTTTGTTTTTTATCTGCCTTCGTTCCTGACGTGCAACGAAAGTGGGATTAACTCGGCCTGTTCTGCCTCCTAACCTCGGCACAGAGGCAGGCCGATAAATCCTCGAAGGGCAAATCGAACGAAATGATGCAGATGACCCTCAAAACTTCAAGCGATTTCGATAGAGTCAGGCTCCCGCCGGTTGCAAGCGAGCGGGCACGTGACCTGGCTTTGCGCGTTGCACTTTTCTTGTCGGCATCGTTGTTTCTTCCGGTGCCTGGTGTCGCATCGTCTTCAACCGCTCCGATGCCCAGGCCAACGGGTAACGTGGCGGAGCAGTATCTGCTGAATGCTGCCAATCAGGAACGCGCTGCCCGCGGTTTGCAGCAGCTGCGCAACGATCCTGTTCTGGCGCGGGCCGCTCGATTCCACGCTCTTCAGATGGCCCAACACGCCGGCATCTCGCACCAGTTTCCTGGTGAGCCCGAGCTCTCCGAGCGCGGATCCGCGTGTCGGAGCCCATTTCTCGCTGATCACCGAGAATGTTGCGGAGGCCCCTGACTCCACCATGTTTCACGGGATGTGGATGCATTCGAAGGGACACCGTGACAACCTGCTCGACCCTCATGTCAATGTCGTTGGCATTGCTGTCGTCATTCGCGACGGTCAGTTCTATGCGGTAGAGGACTTCGCTTCGACCGTCGAATCCTTAAATTTCAGTCAGCAAGAGATTACGGTAGCTCAAGTCCTCTCACAGACCGGTCTCACGGTAGGACCCAGTAGCCGCACTGCAACGCTCGCCGACGCTCGTCGCGCGTGTGCCATGGATTCGGGCTTCGCGGGGGCGCACAAGCCGTGGTTCATCATGCGGTATACGGCATCGCGGCTCGACCAATTGCCGAGTCAGCTTGAGAGTCGAATCAGTTCCGGGCGCTATCATCAGGCGGTTGTAGCTGCCTGCTCTGATAACAATACTGGCCCGTTCACCGCCTATAACATCGCCGTTCTGCTGTATCCCTGATGGACGCCAAAAAATGCACCGAGACGGTGTTTTGTCTCGGTGGTGCGAGGGCCAAAATGAAGAGAGTGCCTGGACGAGACCCGTCCAGGCACTCTTTTGTTTCGACTAAAAGTTTGCGCGCAATGAGAGCTGAATCTGGCGATTAGCTCCGATACCGACCTGGTTTCCAACGGTGGAGGATAGCCTTCCCCAAGCGGATCCTGCAGTGGTTTGCGAGAATGGCGCTCCGGGCTGGTTTGCGGCACCGGCCGCGAGTGTCTGATTGAACCGGATGGTGCCGGGGTTGGCGTAATTCGGGTGATTGAGGATGTTGTAGATGTCGGCACGGAAATCGAACGAAGCACGCTCAGTGGCGTGGAACGTTTTGCCGAGGGTGAAGTCCAGCTGGGAGAGGTTGGGACCGCTCAGATCGTTGCGGCGGTAGTTGCCGAAGGTACCTGGCGCTGGGGTGGAGAAGGCCGCCGGGTTGAGGTATTGAATTCCCGATTTGATGTAGGGGTTAACACCGGGGACGACGTCAGGACGGCGGATGTTGCGGCTGTTGCCGCCGCCGGGAGTGTTGACGACTGCCCGGGTCTGAAGAACGCCTGCCGTGATGACGGGGCTGGCGAAGGTCTGGCCGGCGATGGAGGTGCCAGGGTTACCGACGTAGGCGATGTCGGGGCGGGTAATGAGGACGTCGATGGGAAGACCGCTGCGGAAGTTGATGATGCCGCCCGCCTGCCAGCCGCCCGCGATGATATCCATAGGACCGGAGAGAGAATGGGCCTTTCCATGACCGAAGGGAAGCTCATAGAGAAGAGTGGCGTTGAGGCTGTGGCGGATGTCCCAGATGCCACGGCCGTACTCGGTGCGGAAGTCATACGGATTCTGAGCGGTGGTAGCCTCGTTGGATCCTGAGGTCGTTCCGAGTTCTTTGGCCCAGGTGTACTGCGCTCCGAAGGAGAGCCCACGCGCGAAGCGGCGTTGAAGCGAACTTTGAAGCGCGTTGTACATATCCGTTCCGCCCGAGGTCTTGTAGTCGATCTCCGCGAAACGGCCACCGAACTGACGGACTGCCGTCCCGACACCTGTGGTCGGATTGGTCGTGACGCCGGTGATGAGGTTGGTGATGGAGCGGAGGAACAGGTTGCGACCGACAGAGCCAACATAGCCGACCATGAACTGAACCTGTCCGGGCAGTCGCTGCTCGATCGAGGCAGTATAGGTGGTGACGCGCTCCGGAATTGAGTAATTAGGAGCGTAGGCGCGGGGCTGATAGCCCAGAGTGGGGCTGTTGATGTCGTAGCCGGCATATACATCGGTGGCTGGGTTGATCGGATAGATCTTGCCCGAGGTGAAGGTGCGGCTGACGCGATCATTTGCTTCGGGCTGGATCTGGTCTTCCGTCTGGCCGGGGCCGTAGAAGACCCCTCCGCCGATGCGGAATATGGTGTCACCGTTCATGGAATTAGGAGCCCAGGTGAGGGCTAGGCGAGGTCCGAAGTTATTCTTCGAACTGCGTACCAATCACCGGCGTACTTGGGGAAGATGTTGCCGGCGTTCATGTCGAAGACGACGACCTTGTTGCGATCCTCGTGCAGAGGCGAGTAGTACTCGTAGCGCAGGCCGTAGCTGAGGGTGAGATTCGGACGAAGCTTCCACTCATCCTGTGCGTAGCCGATGTAGTAGGCCTGCTTGACATGTGCATCGCCGCTGAGGCCGGTGAAGGGGCTGGGGTCGCTGAGGTCTCCGAAGAACTGGATCTGCGCCGGAGAGTTGGTCTGGAAGGCGCTGATGGAGTTATAGGTGTAGGTGGTTCCGCCGATCTGGTTGTTGTAAAGCCCGAGCGGCCGAATCTCCGCGCCGAACTTCAGGCTGTGGTTCCCGATGAGATAGGAGAGGTTATCGATGTAGGAGTAGCTCTGGCCGGTGTAGGGGGCGCCTACGCCGTTGAAGGAACTGGAGAGCGAGATGAGCGCTCCGACGTTAGTGAGACCGGCAACGGAGATGCGGGCCTTGCTGATGTCGGCGTTGGGGCTGGCTCCAGGAATGCCAAGCACGCGCATCTTGATGCCGTTGTAGCCGAACTTACTCTCGTTGAATATCCGGGGAGACCAAATCTGGTTAAAGGCGACGACTGCGTTCTGGGGGACCGATACCTGGCCGAATTGGCTAAGGGAAGCGTCCTGGATCTGTGTGGAGTTGCCCTGATCGATGTTATAGCGGGCATACATGCTGAAACGATCGTTGATGTGGTAGTCGAAGCGGAGGTCTCCGAAGTCTTCCTGGATTTTGTTGTTGCCGATGGTGGTTATTGTCCGTGAAGCGAACGCAGGATCCAGCGGGAACGGATCAACGGGGAAGGCTGCGAGAAGCGGATAGACGGCGCTTGAGGTAGGGATGAGTGACTTGGTGTAGTTGCTGAGGGTCGCCTGGGTATATGGTGCAGCCCAGCTTTGACGCAGCCCCTCGTAGGTAGCGAAGAAGAAGAGCTTGTCCTTCATAATGGGACCGCCGAACGAGCCGCCGAACTGGTTGAGGCGGAACTTGGGATTTCCAACGCCCTTGGCAGTTGAAGCGATTGCGGGCGTCGAAGTAGTCGTTGCGGATGTACTCGAAGGCGGAGCCGCGGAAGGTGTTTCCGCCGGACTTGGTGATGAAGGAGATCTGTCCGCCGGTGCCTGTTCCCATCTCAGCGGGGTAGCTAGAGGTGTCGATGCGGAACTCCTGCACGGCCTCGAGTGACTGCTGAAGGCGAAAGAGGGAGCCGAGCTCGCCGTTCAGATTGCCTGGGGAGGTGTCGATGATGGAGGTCGATTCGATTCCATCGAGGCGGATGATGTTTTGCTCGACGGCGCGGCCGGAAAAGCGAATGTCGCCGAAGGTTCCGGAGCCGGAGTTGGTGGCGCCGGGGACGAGAAGATAGAGTTGCGAGATCTGGCGGCCATTGATAGGCAGTTCCGTAATCTCGCGGCTGGGGACGATACCTCCGATTGCGGCATTGGCTGTATCGAGGTTCACCGAGTTGGCTTCTACGCTGACGGTCGTCTGCTCGCTCTGCACGTGGAGCACAAAGTTCTGCTTAATTTCCTGGCCCACCTGGAGCACGATGCCCTTAGCCTGAACAGTCGCAAAGCCAGGCTGGGAGATATCGATCGTGTAGATAGAAGGTGAAAGCTGAACGACAGTGAAGCTGCCAGTCTCGTTTGTGATGGCCTGGCGTTCTCGGCCGGTCTTCTCGTCAATAACGGTGACCTTGGCGTCTGTGACAGCGGAGTTGGATGGGTCAGTTACGTATCCGGTGATGACGCCCACGCTGCTCTGGGCATGTGCAAGACTGGTGGAGACAAAGACGGTCAAGAATACAAGTAAACGTATGAATTTCATTTGGGCCTCTATGTCGAAGTATTCGGGCCCTAAATGAAATTTCCGTTACTTTTCCGTGAATAACAGAACTATTCGACGAGGGTGGTGTCACAACCTCGCCGACGAAAGCGGTAACTATGAAAGCAACATGAATTTGGGACGGGATTTGCACGAAACAAAGAGCGAGGATCGCCCTTGACGCGCGCCTATGCACCGATCACGGGCGTGGTCGAGTGACCCAGAGGAGAGGCTGATGGATAGGCAACGTTCGATCCAACTCGGGGATGGTGGTGTCGGGAGGGAGGGTCTTCCAGAGATCGGCGTACTCCGGCCGGCTGTAGGCCCGCGCTGCAAGGAGAAGAACTGGACGGCGAAGAGGAAGCTCGTTGAAGTAGGCGGAATCGGCTCTGTAGGGCCATGTGCCGCGGTGGGCAATAAAGGGGAAATGCTTTGCTACGGCAATACGCATGCCGGGACCGTCCTGTAGTTCGTAGTCCCAAACGGTCTCAAAGCGGGTAGTTAGGAGATCGCAGGCGACAGCGAGCAGGTCAAGATTGAAGAGCGAATTGCGATACGGATTCGGCGTGGTGAGCTCGCGAGTGAAGGTTCCTTCGTAGGAGATCTGGGCACGAACGGTCGATGTCTTGAATAGGTGCCGAAGCGTGGAGAGAGCGCGGTCGTCTTTTGTATTGAGTTTGGCGCAGGCAGCGGCCTGGAGAAGCCAGGAAGAGGCGTTGTGGTCACGAGCGTCGCGCGCGAGGCCGGCATTGCGCGACGTGTTGAGCCAATCGAGATAAGAGACGAACCACTTTGTAATCGTGTCGAGATCGGACTGGGTTAGGGCCTCGGAGCTTTGAAGGAAGGGAATCGATTGCGCAATTTCCGCGAGAGGAAGTCCTTCGATGACGCCATCAGGCCGACCCGTCTTGGCGGGTGGGACAACCTGGGCGTACTCGAGGTTGGGAGTGAGTGCCGTGTCCGGGGAGACGAACCATGCTCGCAGGTGCGAGATGGCCTGACGGGCGTAGCGCTCGTCCTTGGTGATGACAAATGCAGCCGTGAGGGCGGGAACGATGTGGCCGACCGACTGAAGAGCGTCGCGGTGAGCCGTGAATGAATCGGATGACGAGTAGTAGTCGTGTGGTGAGCCGGGAGAGTCTGGAGCGGGCAAAGAGGTGATGGGTGCCGGTGGCTGAGGGAGGTAGCGATCTGCCGCGGCGAGGATACGGTCATGATCGATGACGGCGACGTTGGGCCGTGCGGTGGAGCCAGTTGACGGTGTTTGGGCAGCGAGACTCGAGGAGAGAAGGACGGCAGTGGTTTGGGAACAGAAGTCTCGGCGTGTTATGGACATATCGACAACCTTGGGCGGAAGGTTATCACGGGACGCAAGCCACGAGGTTGCTTCTCGGAACTAAGATGAAGAGGATGAAATTCTCTGTTCGAATGGTCCTCCGGTTTGCAGGGATGTGCCTGACGCTTTGTCCGACTTCGTTACTTGCAGCTGAGCGGGCGGTGAAGGTCTGCGTACATGATGAGAGCGGTCGCGCGATTGCGGGTGCCGTGGTGAATGCCGAAGGGCGTAGTAAGACGAGTGATGCAACTGGATGTGCAACGATCTCGCTGAGCGGCAGCCCGACGATGTTGGAGATATCGCATGACGGGTTCCAGACGGTGAAGAAGGAATCAGGAGATACGCCGGAGCTGGATGTTGTGCTTCGCGTTGCGGGCGCAAATACTGTGGTGGAGGTTACTGCAGCGAGGACTCCATTGGCTCTGGATGCCAGCGCGAGTAGCGTAAGAACGATGTCAGCGGAACAGTTGCAGGAGGCGCCGGGATTTGTGTTGGACGATCGCCTGCGACAGGTAGCAGGATTTCAGCTGTTCCGCCGGACAGGCTCATGGGTGGCGAATCCGACGACACAAGGAACATCGCTGCGCGGACTTGGGTCAACAGCTGCCAGCCGAACCCTGGTGCTGAGCGACCAGGTTCCACTCAACGATCCGTTTGGAGGGTGGATTCACTGGAACGAGATACCGCAGTTGGCGATGCGCAGCGTCGAGCTCGTTCGCGGAGGAGCGTCTGACCTGTATGGTTCGAGTGCAATCGGCGGCGTGATCGATGTGTTGCCGGTAGTTCCGGAGAACCTCAACTATGCACTGCAGGTGACAGGCGCGAACGAAAGCACGTCGATAATTAACGGTCTTTTGGCAGGTACCGTGAAGGGATGGAGTGGCCTGGGAGCAGCGACGTTGTTTCGTACGGGTGGATATATTTTGACTGCCCCTGAAAGTCGCGGCGCAGTGGATGTGCCTTCCAATGTTCATTCGCAGAGTGGACGTATTGAGGTTCGCCATGCAGTTGATGGAGATGGCACGTTGTTCTTGCGAGGAAACTTACTCAATGAAGCTCGCAGCAATGGCACTCCTCTACAGACGAACGCAACGCGGATATGGAGGTATGCCGCCGGCGGCGACTGGAACGAGACGTCTGCGGGAAGATTTCTGTTGAGGTTTCACGGGGCTAACCAAGGCTATCGGCAAAGTTTTTCGTCGATTGCAACGAATCGGGCGACGGAGCGGTTGACACGTCTACAGGAAGTCCCTTCAATGCAGTTGGGGGCTTCTGCTCAGTGGGCGCGAGGCTTTGGCAAGGTGACGCTTGTTGCAGGCGCTGACGTGCTGGATACTCGCGGCAACAATGCAGAGACCCCGGTGGTGAACGGTGTTCTACAGACGACAGTAAGTACGAGTGCACGGCAACGTGACACCGGTGTATATGGAGAGGCCTTGTGGCAGCCAGGAACTTGGTCGGTGGCGTTCTCTTCGCGAGTGGACCACTTTGCCAGTTTCGATGCGAGGCAGGCGGGAGTCACGCCAGTGCCTACGCTTCCTGAGATTGCGGAAACTATCTTTAATCCGCGACTAGGAGTCGTAAAGCAGTTGGGAAGAGGCTTATCTCTCACAGGTTCAGGTTTTCGGGCGTTTCGCGGGCCCTCGCTGAACGAGTTGTATCGGACAGGACAGGTGGGCCAGCAGACGACTCTGGCCAATCCGTCGTTGCGATCGGAGCGTGCAACAGGTTGGGAGGCTGGTGGGCTGCTCAATGTGCATCGACTGGGATCCGTACGCTCGAGTTACTTCTGGACCCAGGTAAACCGACCGGTGGCGGCGGTTGCATTGGTTACGACACCCACGAGCCAGCTACTGCAGCGGCAGAACCTGGGCCAGTTGACAAGCAAGGGAGTCACTGCCGAGGTCGAGATGCGGCCAGTGGAGTTTCTAACGGTGACGGCTGGCTATCAGTACGCCAATTCGACGGTGACGCAGTTTCAGGCCGATCCCACGTTGGTTGGGAAATGGACTCCACAAGTACCTCGGAACTCTGCTACGTTGCAGGCTCGGCTTCAGCGTGATCGCTGGGGTATCTTCAGCGTCGATCTCAGAACGAGTGGGCAGCAGTTTGACGACTCCGCAAATATGTATCGACTCAACGGTTTCGCGCTGGTGGATCTGTATGCAGAACATGCGTTTGGGAGAATGGTCCGGGTATATGGCTCAGTGCAAAATGTTGGCAATTCACAAGTAGAAGCCGGTCGAACTCCCATACTCACACTGGGTGCTCCGCGCATTGTTTCTCTCGGAATCCGACTACACTAAAACGTTTTGCGCCTATAAAGCGTCAAAACTTAGGAAACATAGATTCGCAAGCAGTGGCAATGCTATGGTTGAGGACATGTTCTTGACATTTGGCAGGACGAGACAGGAGCGATGGGCAGGAGCCGCAGTTATGGCGCTCTGCCTTCTAGTCCTTGTGTTTTCGTTTGCGGCGAAACTCTCGCTGTATCAGCCAAATAGCACGCAGATCAAGACACTTGCTTCGAGCAAGATGTGGCAACACGAAGCGCAGGCTTCTGCCGCTGTGATGGGTGCGCCATACGAACTGCAAGTTCACCCGGCGTGGTCGGCGATGCTCCCATTGCTGTCTGCCCTGATGTTGATGTTGACCTCCCTCGCTATATTTCAGTGGCTTGAGCGAGAGATAGCGCCCGCCGTGCCAAGGAAGAAATTTGCTTCCGGTTCGCCCCTTCGAGCGCCTCCCGTTCGCTAATTCCGAGTAAAAGTTGATTGTTTGTTCGCCTCGAGGATGATTGTCTTCGGCGAGCGCGTCATCGGCGTTATTACGAGCGATTGTCAGCGAGCTAACTATGAATAGGTCTTGGTGGACTCGGCGGTGCCTGCTGCCGGGGTTTTGTGCCGGTTTTACGGCGCTTGCGTTATCTGGATGCAAAAGTGATGTGGTCAATTCTGAGGCTGCCGCCACTTCGACGCCACGCGCTGCGGTTACGGTTGCAAGGCGCGCACCGGTGGAGAAGAGTTTGACGGTAGCCGGGGAGTTTGTGCCGTTTCAAGAGGTCGAACTTCACGCTAAGGTTGCGGGATTCATCCGGCACATCAACGTGGATATTGGTGATCGGGTGCGTGCTGGCCAGGTGTTGGCAACGTTGGAAGTTCCGGAGCTGAACGCCCAGGTGTCTGGCGCTGAAGCCGGTGTTCGGCATAGCCAAGAGGAGATTGGACTGGCAAAGAGCGAGGTATCCCGCGCCGAAGCCAACCACGCTGCTCTGCACATGGCTGCGGAGAGGCTCCGACAGGCGGCGGCAGCGCGGCCAGGAATGATTGCCCAGCAAGAGCTAGACGATGCGGAAGCCAAGGACCGTGCGTCCGAGGCACAGGTGGCAGTAGCCAAGTCGACCGTTTCTGCTCAGGAGCAGCAATTGGACGTTGCAAAAGCCGAGAGAATGCATTACTCGTCCTTGGCCGACTACTCAAAGATTACGGCTCCGTTTGATGGAATCGTGACATGGCGTTACGCGGATACTGGCGCATTGATTCAGGCGGGGACATCGAACGTCGGATCGATGCCGGTCGTCAAGGTCGCGGAGGTAAGCACTCTCCGCCTTAGAATTCCCGTCCCGGAGTCTCTGGCAGCTTATGTGCGCCAGGGTGATACAGCCGATGTCCGCGTGCAGGCGACCGGAGACCACTTTGTCGGCAAGGTAGTGCGTACGACCGGAGCGCTTGATCGCGCGACTCGCAGTCTGCAGGTGGAAGTAGACGTCGTCAACGCAAAGATGAAGCTTACCCCCGGGATGTTTGCGGATGTATCTCTACGGATCGCAGGTAATCCGAATGCGCTAATTGTTCCCGTTGAGGCTATTGATCGTGGAGCATCAGGAATCTCGGTTCTAGTGGTTGGGACGAATGACACCGTAGAACGGCATGCGGTAAGGACGGGCCTTGAGACACCGAATGAGGTACAGATACTCGAGGGAATTCGCGACGGCGACCGAGTGATTGTCGGCAACCTCGCATCGTTTGAACCGGGACAACGCGTGGATGCGCGGCCTAGCACGATGTCTTCAGCCCCGGTCGACGGGAAGGAGCAATAGCGATGTCAGGATTTGCGATTCGCTATCCATTCTTCATCATTATGTTGTGCCTGATCATCGCTGTCGTGGGGTCGGTAACCGTCGCGAGGATGCCGGTAGATTTGTTTCCGGAGATAAACATTCCTGTCGTGGTGGTGGCGACGTTCTATAACGGCATGCCCCCTGAGCAGATTGAGGCCAGCATCACGAACCCGTTCGAACGGTTCTTCACGTTAGGCAGCGGTATCGATCATATTGAGTCGAGATCGCTGACAGGTGTCAGCCTCATCAAAGTGTATTTTCAGCCGGGCACGAATGCGGATGCGGCGGTGGGAACTATCTCAAATCTTGCAATGGCGCAGTTACGCCGATTGCCTCCGGGAACGTTGCCGCCCGTCGTGCTGAAGTTTGATGCGTCAAGCCTGCCTGTTTGCTTGATTACGTTGAAAGGCGAGGGACTCAACGAAACTGAGTTACACGATCTTGGGCAGTTCTCTGTGCGCAACCAAATTGCGAACGTACCGGGTGCTTCCGTGCCGCAACCTTTCGGAGGGAAGTACAGACAGATTCAGGTGTACGTCGATCCGGTGAAGCTTGAGGCCAGCCAACTTAGCCTGATGGATGTTGTGCGAAGTGTGAACGAGTCCAACAGTATTCTGCCTTCCGGCGATGTGAGGATTGGGCCGAAAGACTTCAATATCTACACCAATGCGCAGGCCCCGACGACTGAAGAGATCAACCGGATGCCACTCAAGAGTGTAGGTAATGGTCAATTGCTGATCTCCGATGTTGGTCAGGCAAAGGATGCTTCTGCTATCCAGACGAATATCGTTCGTGTAGACGGGCAGCACTCGGTATACCTGCCGATCCTAAAGCAGGGCGGAGGCGGAAGCACCATCGCTGTGGTCAACGGGGTTCGCACGGCGATCGGAAAATTGCTTGACGTTCCGAAGGTTCTCGTTACCAAGGTGGTCTTTGACCAGTCGGCATTTGTGAAGACGGCGATTGCGAATCTGGGAAGTGAGGGTGGTATAGGGCTCATTTTGACGGCGCTGATGATCCTTGTGTTTCTGGGAAACTTTCGCGCCACGGTTGCGGTGATGCTTTCGATACCGCTTTCTGCATTGGCAGCGTTCCTTGCGCTGAATTTGGGCGGAGGGACGATCAACAGCATGGTACTGGGAGGGCTTGCTCTGGCATTCTCGCGCCTGATCGATAACTCCGTTGTAGTACTCGAGAACATCTTCCGCCATATGGAGATGGGCAAGCCTGCCGTACAGGCTGCAGAAGAGGGAGGCCGCGAGGTTGCGTTGCCTGTGCTGGCGGCAACATTCACTACCGCAATCGTCTTCTTTCCGGTTGTGTTTCTTTATGGTGTAAGCAGGTTTCTGTTTGTGGCACTGGCACTCTCTGTAGTGTTGTCACTGTTCGCCTCCTATGCGGTGGCAATGACGGTCGTGCCATTGTTTTGCGCGCGGTTCTTGCAGGATGCGCATCATGAAGCGGGACATCACAAAGGCGGAGGCCTCTTCCAACGGTTCGTGCGGTGGTTTAATCGCAAATACGATCGTGGCTTGATGAAGTACGACAACCTTGTGCGTCGAAGCCTTCTGCGGCCGGCTTCAGTAGTGCTGGGCGTCATTGGCGTATTTCTCCTCAGCCTTGGACTATATCCACTTCTGGGGCTGGCCTTTTTCCCGCGTACCGATCCCGGACAATTTGTCATCAATGTAAAAGCTCCCACCGGAACGAGGTTGGAGTTGACCGATCGGTACATCGCCCGGGTTGAGACTGAAATCAGGTCGGTAATTCCGTCGAAAGATCTCAGCATGATCGTGTCGAATATAGGTATCACCCCTGACTTTTCGTCGATCTATACGAGCAACTCAGGGCAGCATACGGCGTTTGTACAAGTCAGCCTCAAGAAGGACCATTCCCTAAGTAGCTTCGAGTATATGCAGCGTGTACGCGAGAAGCTTCGCGACGATCTTCCTGAACTCTCTACCTACTTTCAGACAGGTGGTCTCGTAGATGCTGTTGTAAACCTTGGTCTGCCTGCGCCGATTGATATTCAGGTTAGCGGCAGTAATTTGCGTGAGGCGTACCGTACTGCAAGCAGCCTCGCACAAAAGATTCGCACCCAGAACGGCGTGAGCGATGTGCTGATTCCGCAGGACCTCAACTATCCGGGAATTCAGCTAAATGTGAATCGCGAGATGGCGGCGAAGTTGGGCCTAACCTCACGCGAGGTTATCAACAACGTCATCACCGCGCTTAGTTCAAACGGCATGATCGCACCAAGCTATTGGGTCGATCCAAAGAGTGGCAACAATTATCTGCTGACCGTTCAATATCCCGACACGCAAGTGAAGTCAATGATCGACTTTCAGCAGATCCCGCTTCGGTCAAAGGACGGGGCCAGCGTGACGACTTTGGGTGCCGTTGCTGACGTGAAAAGTATCGACACCCCCACAGAGGTGGATCATTACCAGATCCGCCGCGTGATCGATGTTTATGTATCGCCGTCCGGCGAAGATTTAGGAGGCCTCGCCAGCCGAGTCGATAGGGTAATAGCACAGGAGCATATTCCCGAGACTGTGCGGGTTACGATGCGCGGGTCGGTAGAAGGAATGCGTCAGTCTTTCAAGAGCTTTGGCATCGGGCTGATCCTTTCGATCGTGCTCGTCTATCTGATCCTGATGGCGCAGTTTGCCTCCTTCGTGGATCCGCTGATTATTCTTTTGGCTATTCCACCCGGAATTACCGGCGTGATCCTGATTCTGCTCGTGACGCACACAACGTTGAACGTGATGTCGCTGATGGGCGTCATCATGATGACAGGAATCGTGGTGTCAAACTCGATCTTGATCGTGGAGTTCACACGAACACTTCGACGGATGGGCATGCCTATCGAGGAGGCCGTAGCTGAGGCATGCCGCGTACGACTGCGCCCCGTACTGATGACATCGCTGGCCACCATCCTTGGCATGGTGCCGATGGCATTGGCGCTGGAGGCTGGTAGCGAACAGTATGCTCCGCTTGCCCGCGCGATCATCGGTGGACTTACCGTTTCGGTAATCGTGACTGTCTTCGTCGTGCCAGCGGCTTACCTCCTCGTACATCGAAGAAAAGAGGCTATTGGTGGCCTCCACCCCGAGAAGGAGGTTGCTCGTGAGAAAGTGTAGGCGAACAACGAGAAGCGCTGCGATGGTATGCGTGTTAACACTACCGTTTTCCATTAGATCTGCAGCGCAAACTCCAGGACTAGTGCCTGCTCCGGCAAATCTGACCGTCGGTGATGCTGAAGCGATCGCGTTGAAGAATCACCCACAGGTTTCTATTGCTCGACTACTCGCGCTGGCACAGGGGCAAGTAACCCGGCAGGTACGATCGGCGGAGTTGCCTACCGTGGTGGGAAACCTGACAGCGGTAGACGCGCACGATGGAGGTCGCATTACCGCAGGACTATTGAATAACCCGGTCCTGTACACGCGAGCGGCCGGAGGCGTGACGGTGAGTCAGCTGATCACAGACTTTGGACGCACAAGAAACCTCGTAGCCAGTGCGGGACTGAGAGAAAAAGCAGAACAGGCCGGGGAAATAGCAACCGAGGCCGACATCAAGTTGGCGGTTGATCAAGCGTTTTACCGTGCTTTGGCCGCGCAGGCGGTTGTGAACGTCGCGAAGAAGACAGTAGCGTTTCGGCAGGATACGGCAAATTTAATTGGATCGCTCGCGGACGCGAAGTTGAAGTCTACCCTCGATCGCAGCTTTGCCGATGTGAATCTTAATCAGGCGCAACTCTTATTGCTTGACGCCCAGAATGCTCGGGACGCCGCGTTCGCGAATCTCAACACCATGATGGGCTATGAGAATCAGCAGAGTTTTGGGCTTGAAGACCCTGAGGGAAGGCTTGAAGCCCCTGCGCACGACATGGATGCGCTGACCGCTTTGGCCCTGCGTTCTCGACCAGACTTGGCAGCACTCGACGATCAATTGCTGGCGGCAGAGAAGTTCCGTAAGGCGGAACACGACTTGTGGCGCCCAAGCATCTCGGCTCTCGGAGCCGCCGGAGGCGCGCCTATTCGTGCAGATCAAATTACATCCTCGTGGTACGGAGCGGCGGGCGTAAATCTGAATGTGCCGGTTTTCAACGGAGGTCTATATTCAGCACGAGCCAAAGAGGCTGACTACAGGGCGAATGTGGCCAACGAACGGGTACGCGATCTGAGAAACCGGATCGCTCAAGATGTGCGGGTGACGTGGCTCAGTGCACAATCGGCTTATCAACGAATGGACGTAACTGCGAGGCTTCTTACGCAGGCAAACGAGGCTCTGGACCTGGCGCAGACCCGGTACAAGTTGGGACTTAGTAGCATTGTCGAACTGAGCCAGGCGGAACTTGCACAGACCTCAGCCGAGATTGGAAACACCAACGCTCGATACGACTATCAGCAAAGCCTCGCAGCGATTAGGTACCAGACCGGCCAGTAAAAAGCTGTGGGGCAGGCTTCAGGCGATGGCTGTTGAGACCAAAGCCTGCGCCTCGGTCTGGATTTGTTTCAGGTGGTCTGTGCCTTTGAAGCTTTCGGCGTAGATTTTGTAGACGTCTTCGGTGCCGGAGGGGCGGGCGGCGAACCAGCCGTTTTCGGTGGTTACCTTGAGGCCGCCGATTGGGGCGTGGTTGCCCGGGGCTTCGGTGAGGATGGCGGTGATGGGTTCGCCGGCGAGATCTTTCGCTGTGACCTGTGAAGGCGAGAGCTTGCCGAGCTTGGCCTTCTGTTCCTTTGGTGGCTGCGGCGTCGATGCGCTGGTAGAGCGGGATCGCCGTATTTTGCGGTGAGGTCGTCGTAGAGCTGGCCGGGATCTTTGCCGGTGCGGGCGGTCATCTCGGCGGCGAGCAGGCCGGGGATGAGGCCGTCTTTGTCGGTGGTCCAGACGCTGCCGTTGCGGCGAAGGAAGGTGGCGCCGGCGGACTCTTCGCCGACGAAGCCGAGGGTGCCGTCGATGAGGCCGTCGACGAACCACTTGAAGCCGACCGGGACTTCGAGCATGGGGCGGTTGAGGCCCTTGGCTACGCGGTCGATGATGCTGGAGGAGACGAGCGTCTTGCCGATGCCGACTTTTCGCCCCACTCGGGCCGGTGGGTGAAGAGGTACTGGATCAGACGGCGAGGTAGTGGTTGGGGTTGAGCAGGCCGGTGGTGCGGGTGACGATGCCGTGGCGGTCGTGGTCGGTGTCGCAGGCCCAGGCGACGTCGTATTTATCCTTGTTGGCGATCATGCTGGCCATGGCGTAGGGGCTGGAGCAGTCCATGCGGATGCGGCCGTCCCAGTCGAGCGTCATGAAGCGGAAGGTGGGGTCGACGTTGGGGTTGAGGATCTCGAGAGGTAGCTTGTATTTTTCGGCGATGCGCGGCCAGTAGTGGACGCCGGCTCCGCCGAGCGGATCGACGGCGAGCTTGAGGGTGGTGCCTCGAAGAGCGTCGAAGTCGATGACGTTGGCGAGGTCGTTGACATAGGCGGTGATGTAGTCGTGGCGGTGGGTGTTGTCGGCGGCGAGCGCTCGGGCGTAGGGGATGCGCTTGACGCCGTTGAGGCCGGCGGCGATGAGTTCGTTGGCGCGGTTCTCGATCCACTTGGTGGCGGTGGTGTCGGCTGGGCCGCCGTTGGGCGGGTTGTACTTGAAGCCGCCGTCTTCGGGTGGGTTGTGCGAGGGCGTGATGACGATGCCGTCGGCGCGGTGCAGTTTCAGGTTGCGATTGCGGGTGAGGATGGCGTGGGAGAGGGCGGGCGTGGGGGTGTAGCCGAGGTGCTCGTCGATCATGACCTCGATGTCGTTGGCGGCGAGGACTTCGAGCGCGGTGGTGAAGGCGGGCTCGGAGAGGGCGTGGGTGTCCTGCGCGAGGAAGAGCGGGCCCGGTGTGTGCTCGGCTGTCGCGGTACTCGACGATGGCCTGGGTGATGGCGGCGATGTGGTCGTCGTTGAAGGCGGCGGCGAAGGCGCTGCCGCGATGGCCGGAGGTCCCGAAGGCGACGCGCTGAGCGGGGATCTGCCGGGTCGGGATGGAGGGCGTAGTAGGCGGTGATCAGGCGTGGCACATCCACAAGTGAATCAAGAGAGGGGAGATGCCCAGGGCGATTAGTCTCAGGAGGATTCATGCCGTGTCCTTTTGATTTTGGACGTGTTGCCGACCTTTGCACTATATGAGATGCGAGTGGCCTAGGGGAAATCAAGATTGATCAGAAGGGAAACCCAGGGAGGCGACAGGGATAGCACGGAAGTCGTACCTCGTATTGTTGAGTTTCCGATGCAGTTTGACCTACAAAGGGAGTGCTCCCAGTTTCTGTTGCCGAACTAGTTAAACGCATGTTGATGTCATGACCAGCGGCAACGTGCATCGCAGAGCTTCGATCGTTGAGCAGAGTGGCCCATGCCTTCCGACCAGATTAGGGGTGCGGGAGGCATGAGCTCCGAGGGTTCGGATGGGCGTGGTTGGCAGGATTCTCCCGCGATTGATGGGAGTAGTTGCAGTATTGGCGGTGGCGGTACGGGCTTCGGCGGTTGAGGCCACGCTGGTGGCTGACGCGCACGTGAACAGTGCGAGACCTGCAGCGAATAGCGGAGCGATCTCAAATTTGAATGTTGGAGCGGGATACACGTCGCTTCTCCAGTTCGACCTGAGCAGCTTACCGGCTGGAACAACCGCTTCCCAGGTGTCGCGGGCTGTGTTGCGGCTCTATTGCAATCGTGCGGACGCGCCCGGGCTGGTGAGCGTGCATCCGGTTACCGCATCCTGGGGTGAGTACAGCGTCACCTACGCGACGTTACCCACGTTGGATGCTGCCACTCAGGTGTTTCAGGTGAGCCAGGCTGGCTCGTATGTTTCGGTTGATGTGACCGCCTTAGTGCAGGGATGGATCGCCGATTCTTCAACTAACAATGGAGTCGGGTTGACTGCAGGCTCGGCGACCGTTCAGTTCGATAGCAAGGAAAATGATTTGACCGGCCACTCTCCGTTCCTGGATGTTGTGCTTGTTTCGCAGGGACCCGCAGGGCCAAAGGGAGATACCGGTGCGGCAGGGGCGACCGGTCCAGTCGGCGCAACGGGGCCAGCCGGACCCCAGGGAGTTTCAGGGCCTCGCTGGGCCGCAAGGGCCGAAGGGAGATCCAGGGCATACAAGGGCCTGTTGGTCTCCGCCGGTTCGGTAGGGCCGGCAGGCTTAATGGGCCCCGCAGGACCAGCAGGTCCACAAGGAGCACCGGGAACTGTCGGCCCTGCTGGGTCGCCGGGGCTGATCTATCAGGGCAGCTACTCGTCCACGACCAACTATGAGCTTGGCGATGTGGTGCTCTGGCAAGGCGCAAGCTACGTGTCGCTACAAAGCAGCAATCATGGCAATGCGCCATCGGCTAGCCCGGGCCAGTGGGGTATGTTGACGGCACAAGGGCCCTGCCGGGCCGCAGGGTGTAGCCGGTACGTCAGGTCCCATAGGGCCGCAAGGACCACCGGGATCAGTGGGACCGCCCGGAGAACAGGGACCGCAGGGGATTCAAGGTATACCGGGGCAGGCTGGGGCTCAAGGCATTGCCGGAGCCCAAGGCCCGCTAGGGTTGCAGGGACCAATGGGACCTCAGGGTCCCGCGGGGCCGGTGGGCATGACATTTCGTGGGCCCTACTCTTCAGCGACTAACTATTCGACTGGAGACGGGGTGCTGTATGGCAACTCAGGCTACGTTTCTCTGATTGATGGCAACCATGGAAACGCACCTGACCAGAGCCCGTCGGCATGGGCTGTTTTTGCGACTGGAGTCGCAGGGTGCTCCTGGCGCAACTGGTGCCACGGGCGCTCAAGGCCCGACGGGGCCGCAAGGACCTCAAGGGCCACAGGGCCCACAGGGAATTCAGGGAGTGCGCGGGTCCTCAGGGGCCTGCGGTAGCGAACTACACGGGAAACTATAGTTCCACTACAAACTACGCGTTGCACGATGCTGTGAGCTACAACGGATCGACCTACATTTCTCTTATCGCCAGCAACGCTGGAAACACTCCCTCTCAGAGCCCGGCGCAATGGGCTGTTCTTGCGGCTCAGGGAACTGCAGGAGTCGCGGGACCAACCGGAGCGCAAGGCCCGGCAGGTCCGCAGGGGGTTGCGGGAGCTGCCGGACCCATGGGACCACAAGGTCCGCCCATTAGCTTTACCGGAGGGTGGCTTGCGGGACATTCTTATATGATCGGCGATGCCGTGAGCTACGGCGGCGGAAGCTACATCGCCCTTGTAGGGAATACGGGCAGGCAGCCAGATTTAAGTCCGAGCTATTGGGGGATGTTGGCGCAGCCGGGAATAGCCGGTGCTGCAGGTGCAACGGGCGCCCAAGGTCCACAGGGTGTGCGAGGGCCAGCCGGGGTCAGCTATAAAGGAGTTTGGTCGGCCTCTGCTGGCTATCTTGCCAACGATGCCGTCTTCTATGGCGGCAGCACCTATCTCGCGCTGACAACAAATCAGGGCGTTCAGCCGGATACAACGCCTGCAGCATGGGCCCTGGTCGCGCAGGGAGGCAGCGCAGGAGCGACTGGGCCAGCAGGAGCAGCCGCAAGCATAAGTATCGGAACCGTCACGACAGGAGCAGCTGGAACCCAGGCCAATGTTACGAATTCTGGCACATCGAGCGCGGCTATCCTAAACTTCACCATTCCGCAGGGCGCGGCAGGTAGCGGGGGAGCCGGTGGCGGCGGAGGAATCAGCGGAATCCCTTACATTTCGATGTATCACGCCGTGACCTTCACCAATTTCTACTATTCGGTGAATAACCCGAATGGCAGCACTACAGAGACCGCCCCGGCACTCACATGGGTGCCGGATGGATGTGTTGCCACGAAGCTCGCGGTGTATTCACAGCAATCAAACACCGTCACAGTGACGCTACGTTCAGGGCCTGCCGGCAGCATGGCCGATACGGCATTAAGCTGCGTTGTGGCATCGGGCTCTAGCTGCTCAGTAACCGGCAGCGTTGCGATTGCTCCGCAAAGTTTTGTTGATCTGAACATACGTGGAGCCAGTGGAACGTCGGCTGGCGTGTGGACGGCAGTGGCATGCGATTAATTGCCAACTTATTTTGAATCAGGTCATCCCCTCGAGTAGCCGCTCTGAAATGCAAGCAGGTATCCTTGTGTCGGTCTCGAATAAGAAGTCAGTGAGGATGTATCGATGGCGACGTTGCGGACGGCGGTACTTGGTTGTGCGATGGCAGGGCAGGCGATATGGGGAACAGCAGCGTGGACTCAAGGCGCGCTCAAGATCGATGAGCCCTCCGCAAAGATGGCCGCTTCCATCATGCAGCAATGGCCGAAGGGCGTAGTCGCAACTCAGAATCGTCCCGGGGAGTGGGGATATGAGGAAGGCGTTTTGCTGGACGGGCTAGCTGCGCAATGGCACGCGACGGCTAACGGCGACTACTTTCGCTACATCAAAGATTCGGTCGACAAGTATGTTGCGGACGACGGCGCAATCAAAGGTTACAAGGCCGAAGCTCATAGTCTGGACGATATTGAGCTTGGTCGTGCCGTGCTTCTTGTCTACCGTGTGACGCAACAGCCTAAGTACTATAAGGCGGCAAAATTCATTCATGATCAACTGGCTTTGCAGCCACGCACGGCCAGCGGTGGCTATTGGCATAAACAAATCTATCCCAATCAGATGTGGCTCGACGGCGCCTATATGGCAGAGCCTTTTCGGGCAGCCTATGCAGCCACCTTTCAGCAGCCCGGGGACTTCGACGACATCGCCAAGCAGTTCTTGTTGATGTTCGATCATATGCGCGACCCGAAGACGGGATTGCTGCGCCATGGATGGGATGAGTCAAAGCAAATGAAGTGGGCCGATCCGCAGACCGGACTCTCGCCCGAGGCCTGGGCGAGAGCGCTTGGTTGGTATGAAGTGGCTCTGGTGGACGTTCTGGACTGGTTTCCCACAGATCACCCACAACGCCCTGCGTTGATAGCCGCTTTGAATAGGACTGCGGCGGCGGTGATCGCCAATCAGGACAAGAACACGGGTCTCTGGTGGCAGGTAATGGACAAGGGCTCCAGAAAGGGCAACTTCACTGAGGCTTCAGCGAGTTCCATGTTCGTCTACGCCATCGCCAAGGGTGTGCGAATGGGTTATCTGCCGCAGGCCGACGAGGCGAGTGCGCGCAAAGGTTGGAACGGAATTCAAACGGACCTTCGTGAAGACCGGCGCTGATGGCCAAGTGGAACTTGATGGAACTGTAAAGGTGGGTGGTCTCGGAGGAACGCCGTATCGTTCCGGCACCTATGACTACTACATCGGCGAGACAACGCGCGTGAATGATGCCAAGGGAATCGGCGCATACCTGCTCGCAGGTTCGGAGATGGCCCAGGCCGATACCGAGGCGCTCGGGCAGGGAAAGACTGTACTTGTCGATGCTTGGTTCAATTCGCAGACTCGGAAGAACGCTGCGGGTCAGACCGAACTGTTTCACTACAAATGGGACGACGATGCGAATCCCGGATTTGCTTTCTTCGGGCGAGCGTTTCAGCGCTACGGCATGAAGCTCGCAACCCTGAAGGCGGCGCCGACGCCCGCCGCTCTTAAGAAGGCCCAGATTTACGTACTCGCATCCCCGGATATTCCCGCTAAGAATCCAAATCCGAACTATATGGACAAGGCGAGCGGCGATGCGATTGAGGAATGGGTAAAGGCTGGCGGAGTACTCCTCCTGATGCAGAACGATAAGACAAACTCCGAGTTCGAACACTTCAACACGATGAGCGATCGGTTCGGAATCCACTTCAATGCCGTTCTCCGCAACACGGTAGACAATAACAACTGGCCTCAAGGAACTGTAATGGTGCCGACCGGTACCGGCGTCTTCACCTATCCGCATAAGGCTTACTTGAAGGAGATATCTACCATTACGGTATCCGGACCGGCGAAATCCATCCTGACAGATAAGGGCGATGTCCTGATGGCCGTGGCCAAAATCGGAAAGGGAACCGTGTTTGCCGTAGTTGACCCTTGGATATACAACGAATACGTCGATCGGAGAAATAAGCTGCCGTTGGAGTTTGACGGCTTTGATGCTGCAATCGATCTTGCCGGATGGGCACTAGGCCAGACGAAATAGCGTCAGACTAGAGATTATCCTTGAGGGCCGCACGAAGCTGCTGGATCAATGGATCCAGCTGAAGAAACGTCTTAGGAGTTGGGCTCTTGAGTATCTCCTCGATCTCTCCCGCGATAGAGCCGGCTTGAGGATAACCGAACATGCCTAGATTGCCTGATAGTTTGTGCGCGACCGACTGAGCCTCCGCGCGTTCCGACTCCGCGAGCCCGTCTAGAGAAGAGGTCGCACGCGCGACACGAGCCAGAGTCTCAAGGCGTTCACGAGTAGAAGGAAGGTGGCGCTGCCAGAGTTCTGCCAGCAACGCGTTGATCTCTTGTTCCGCATTTGGGTTCTGACTCATGTAAATAAACTGGCCCGCGCTTGAGATCGCATACAAACTCCGTCGCATACAAGGCAACGAAGCCAGTTTACCGTGCTTGCGGCACGAATGTAACGGTAAGAGAATTACTTTGGTGTGTAGTTAGATTCGGGAGGGAACCGCTGCGTTTGGGTGGCTGGACCTGCGTTCCACTGGAGCGCTTCCGATATCTGTTCTGCCAGAGTCAACGGGTCGAACGGCTTGAAGAGAACCGCTGCGACTCCTAGACCGGCAAACCGCCGTTTGTCGACGCCTTGAACCTTTGCCGTAAGAAGCAAAACTGGAATCTTGGCGATAGCCGGAATCTGCTGCATCTCGCGGAAGGTGGTCGGACCATCTACACCTGGCATCATGACATCCATAAGGATGGCATCGGGTTGCTCGGCGATCGCGACTTCAATACCCTTCGCCCCTGAGTTAGCGGTAAGGATCTCCCAGCCAGCTGTGGCTTCGAGAGACAGTGCCGCGACCTCGCGGATATCATCTTCATCGTCAATGATGAGAATGCGACGCATGAGCGTACTTATCTTCTCATGTCAGGGAAGATTTTCCATCATTTTGGGATTTTCTTCGTTGGGAATCTCGCGGCGCAGGGTCAGATAGCCCAATTTGGACTCTTAAATGCTGGTTACGCTGCCGGGCCCGCCGTGGCCAGGTCGGCAAACTTGGACCGAATACGTTGAACCATGGACAGGACGAGTTCTTCGACTTCATGGGGCTGAACCTTGGCTTTGGTGAGGAACTCGGTCGGGCCGAGGCGAAGCCGGGCCATCTCGGCGTCGGAGATCTCGCGGCCGGAGTAGACGACCAAGGGCAAGGTGCGCAGCGGGGGCTGCTGGCGGAGCCACTCGACGAAGGAGAAAGCCGTCGCCATCGGGAAGGGTGAGATCGAGAATCAGCAGATCGGGCTTTCGGTTGATGCACTGCCGAATGGCCTCCTGCCGCGTGGCGGCGTGGTCGATATGGACGGCCGCGTCCTGGAAGCTGGCGATGAGAACGCTGGCCAGGTCCTCGTCGTCTTCGACGAGAAGAACATAGGCCGGTCCTTCGCCGTGGTGGAGGACACGGCCCAGTTCGGCGAAGAGAAGATTTTCGTTGAAGGGCTTCTGCACCCATCCCTGGGCGTCGCCCGTGAGCTGCGGGCGGAGGGTGGAGGAGAGAACGCTGAGAACGACGACGGGGATGTTCGCCGTTGTGGGGTTATTGCGAAGCCGCTGCAGGGTCTCCCATCCGCTGAGGCCCGGCATGTAGAGGTCGAGCAGGATCGCTTCGACCTGGTGTTCGGCAGCGAGAACGAGAGCCTGATCGCCGGAGCTGGCTTCGATGACGGTATAGCCCTGGCGGGTGAGGTGCTCAGGAGACGACGGTGCGAATGCCGGCGTCGTCGTCGCAGACCAGGATGGCAGCCTTCGCCGCGCGGCGGCAGGGCCGCGGGTAGAGGAAGATCGGTGGCGCGGGTGGTGCGGGGAAGCATGACATAAAGCGTGGTACCCCTTGACAAGGTTGCGCTGTGCCCAGATCGAGCCGCTATGTTGCTGCACGATGCTGCGGCAGATGGCGAGGCCGAGGCCGGTGCCGCCGCGCTGGCGAGCGTCGGAAGGCTCGACCTGCTGGAAGCGGTCGAAGATGGAGTCGAGCTTCTCGGAAGGGATGCCGCGGCCTTCATCGACGACTTTGAGCAGGATGGAGTCGGCGGTGGCGTCGGTGTGAATTCGTACCGTGGAGGCTGCCGGCGAGAATTTGATGGCGTTCGAGAGCAGATTGGTCAGGACCTGCAGGATGCGATCGGAGTCGCCATCGAAGAAGAGGGCTTCGGGAGATGCCGCCTGTGCGACGGTGAAGGGTACGAGTTCGAGATGAACAGTGTTGGCGTCGGCCATCGGGGTCATGGTCTCGATGGCCTGCTGGCAGAGGTCGCGCAGAGAGCAGCGGCGAATCTGCAGGGGGGCGCGGCCGGACTCCATGCGCTCGAGGTCGAGAATGTCGTTGATCAGGCGGATCAGGCGGTCGGTGTTGGTTGTGGCGATGCGGAGCAGGTTGAGCGCCTTGGCGTCGACGTCGCCGATGGTGCCGGAGGAGAGAAGGCCGAGAGCTCCGCGGATGCTGGTCAGCGGCGTGCGCAGTTCGTGCGAGACGGTGGAGATGAACTCGTCTTTGAGAGTGTCGAGCTGAGAGCGCTCGCGTGAGTTGAAGCTTGTCCTGATGCTGCTGTTCGCGGGCATTGGTAAGTTGCGCGGCGAGTTCGCGGGTCGTGCGTTGGGCGCGCAGGAAAGCAAAGAACAGAATTCCGCATGTCGTGAGCAGGGAGAGAAAACCGAGGATGGGAAGCATGTGCATTCTTTAAACGGGAACCTTAAGTAACTTGGCAGTGTAGCGTGATGGTAACGCGAAATCGCTAACTAACAAAGAAAAAGCAACCAAAATTATGCATTTTGAATGATTGGAATCAACATAGTACGTATTCAAATCCAGCATATATAGATAATTGCAACCGGAACTTCGTGTAATCGTTCATACTTTGCGGCATGTCGCTGATCTGATGGACTTAACTCGATTGCAGTCTGCATGCTGAGGATGACAGAAAAATCGATTCAGCGGGAATAACACCTACGGGGTTATCACCGAAGTCAATATCATGCAAAGACAGTATACCTTCCAGATTTGCCTGAAGTGCACAGAAAGGCCGCCCTTAGGCGGCCTTTCTGTGCAAAGAAGTAAAGGTAACTTTAGGCGGTTACTGGGACCTGATCGAGGATGCTGGCCCACTTCTTTCCGTCGCGCGCGGCCTGGGCCTTCTTATGGAAGGCATACCCGGCGATAAGCGGGAGAGCCAGCGTGGCCTCGGAAAAACCATCTGCTCGTAGGTGGTGTCGACCTTGCCCCAGCTAGAGGCTTCCTTTAGGGTCGAGCCCGAGAGGGCGCCGTCGCGGGCGTCGGCTACGGTGATCTGGATGGCGTACTTGTGCATCGAGGCTTCGACGCCGAGGATGTCGGCGGCCACGACGATGTCCTGGGCGAAGTTCTTCGGTACGCCGCCGCCGATCATCAGCAGGCCGGTGGTCGGGTTGGCGATCTTCAACTGGGTCAGCTCGTAGAAGTCCTTGGCCGAGTCGATGGAGACCGAGGGCTTGCCCTGCGCGATCGTGCTGGTGGGCGACCAGGCCGAAGCCGGCCGAGCAGTCCGAGAAGGCCGGGCAGAAGATCGGCACGTTCTTCTCATAGGCAGCGAGCACGATGGAGTCGCGTCCGCCGGCTGCTGGCGTCTTGCCGTTCTTTGCGAGGTAGGCGCCCATCTCGCGGATGAACTCACGCGAGCTGTAGGGGCGGGGCTCGAGCGAGTTGGTGATCTGGTGGGTGGTCTCGTCGCAGAGGCGCAGCTCTTCCTCGTCGATGAAGGTGTCGTAGATGCGGTCGATCATCAGTTCGCGAAGATCGGCGTCTTCGTGGCCGTACTTGTACTCATCGCCGGCGATGTAGTGGTTGAAGCCGAGGGCCTCGAAGAAGTCCTGATCGACGATGTTGGCGCCGGTCGAGACGATGGCGTCGACCATGTTGTTGCGCACGAGGTCGACGATGACCTTCTGCAGGCCGGCGGAGATGAGCGAGCCGGCGAGGCAGAGGATGACGCCGCAGTCGGTGTCGCGGAGCATCATCTCGTAGATGGTGGCGGCGCGGGCGGTGTCGCGCGAGCTGAAGGCCATCGACTGCATGGCGTCGACCAGCGCGACAACGTTGTGCTGCTTGATGTCGATGTGCTGGATGGGCTGGGTGAGGAGTTCTTTTTTCGTAGGCATAGCACTTATATAGGATATCAAGCCTAACCCAAGATTTTGCGCGGCTTTGTGAATTTTCCATGGAGTTTGTGCCTACGATATTCGATGGATCTGAACGGCGCCGGGTGATTGGCGCAAGCGTCATCAGGCCGGTCCCCTGCTCCGAAATTCGGAACAAATGAGTTTGCTTCCATTGCCGAACAGGTACGAGACTGGATGGCATGAATGTCAATCTGGCCGAGCGGGCGCACAACCATAACTGGAAGCTCGACCCGATCGTGCGGTCGCTGCTCGATACGGATTTCTACAAGCTGCTGATGCTGCAGTTCATCTGGAAGAACTTTCCCGAAGGTGCACGTCACCTCGGAGACGACCAACCGCACGACGTCAGGTGCGCCTGGCGGAACATATTCCGGCCGGCAGCTCTCATCGAGCAGATGGAGCATGTCCGTCAGCTGCGCTTCCGCAAGAGCGAGATGATCTGGCTGGCCGGCAACACCTTCTACGGCACGCGCAGCATCTTCGAGCCGGCGTTCCTGGACTGGCTGGAAATGGCTTCCGGCTCTCCGACTACGAGGTCATCGAACACGACGGTCAGATCGTTCTGCGTTTCTGACGGGCTGTGGACCGAGGTGACGATGTGGGAGGTCTATGGTCTGGCGCTGATGAGCGAGATGAAGACCCGCGCTGCGCTGAGCCGCTTGAGCGAGCTGGAGCTCGACGTCCTCTACGCCCGGGCAAAGACGAGGCTCTGGGACAAGATCGAGAAGCTCCGCAGCTTCCCGGAGGTTCGCATCTCCGAGTTCGGAACCCGCCGCCGGCACAGCTTTCTGTGGCAGGAGTATGTCGTGATGGCCATGCGAGCCGGCCTGCGGCGAGAGCCTCTCCGGCACCTCGAATACCTTCCTCGCCTACAAGCACGATCTCGAGGCGATGGGCACGAACGCGCATGAGCTTCCCATGGCGATGGCCGCACTCGCGGATACCGACGAGGAACTGCACAGCTCGCAGTACCGTGTGCTGGAGCTTTGGCAGAAGAGCTACGGCGGCGAGCTGCTGATCATGCTGCCCGATACCTTCGGGACGACGCAGTTCCTTCAAGGCGCGCCCGACTGGGTCGCCGACTGGACCGGACAGCGCTGCGACTCCAAGGATCCCTTCGTCGCCGGCGACGAGTACATCGCCTGGCTGATGAGCCGGGGTCGCGATGCCCGCAGGAAGCGTCTGATCGCCTCCGATGGACTCGACGTCGATGACATCATCGCGCTGCACGAGTACTTCAACGGGCGGATCCGTTTCAGCGCCGGCTGGGGAACGTTGCTTACGAACGACTTCCGCGATTGCCATCCGCGCGGCGAACACGACTTCGAACCCGATCAGCCTGGTCTGCAAGCTGATGACGGTTGAGGGTAGGCCTGCGGTAAAGCTGAGCGACAACGCTCGCAAGGCGACTGGGCCTCCGAAAGAGATCGAGCGGTACCGACACGTATTTGGCAGCGTGGCAGTTGCTGGGGCAGAGGTCGTGGTCTAAGGCTTCGAGCCTGCCGGATATACTTGTTGCATGCAGAAAATTGCTCGCGTGCTTCGTTTTGTTGTGGCGGTTGCCCTTGTGCCTTGGATGTCGGTTCAGCCATCGTTCGCCTGGGGCGCGGACGGGCACAGGATGATCAATCGCCTGGCAATCGCGAACCTCCCCAAGGATGTGCCCGCATTTTTGCGGAACGGGAACGCCCTGGACATTGTCGAGTACATCGCGCCCGAACCTGATCGCTGGCGCAACAAAGCCGTTCCCGAACTTGCGGACGAACAGGCGCCCGAGCATTTTTTTGATCTTGAGTACGCAGCTTTATTGGGGCCACTTTCGAAGAGGCGCTATGAGTACATGCGCGCGCTGGAGAAGGCGCAACCGTCCCATCCCGATCTGAAGCTGACACCCGAGGTTTCTGGTTTGCTGCCATACGTCACCGAAGAGGTTTGGCAGCGCCTGCGCAACAGCATGCATGAGTACCGAAAATTGCTTGCCGCGGGCGAGGACACCAGGCCCGTCGAAACGGCGATCTTATTCTATGCAGGTTGGCTTGGGCACTATGTAGCCGACGGATCACAGCCGTTGCATGTAACAACGCGGTACAACGGCTGGACCGGTGCCAATCCGAACGGATACACCGCCGAGCATAAGATCCATTCCCAGTTCGAATCCTTGTTTGTGACAAACAACATCAAGTCCGCGGATGTGGCCCCGCTGGTCGCTGCGACTCAGCCGAAGGTCCTCAATGACGAATGGACAGACTTTCTCAGTTACTTGGAGCATACCGCCACTATGGTTGAGAAGGTCTATCAGCTTGAAAAATCCGGGGGCTTTACTGATGTGGGAAGCTCTGAAGCAAAAGCGTTCACGCAGGAGCGGATAGCCGCTGGCGCCATCGAACTGCGCGACATGATCTATACCGCTTGGGTACGAAGCGGTGATCCGGTTGAGGAATATACCGGGCCAAAGTAGATTAGCTCGCGATCGGGTCCTGTCGCCGGTTAACTCGCTCCATCAGCCGTCGCAGCACTGGCGTGAGAGCGACCGCTAAAACAGGCACGATGACTATTGCGAGAATCGCCCACAAGGTAAGCGCATGCCACTCCCACAACCAGAGTCTGCGAATGAGGTCCGTGGGGTGCTGACGCACGGCCTCGAGCATCGCCGAACGCGACAGGGGAAGCGGAGCGGTGTGAAAGGCTCGCGTACCAAGATGCAGGAACGGAACCACCAGCATGAGCTGCAGCGGGTAGACGAGGTGATTTCCCAGCTGCGAGGCAGCGATATTGAGGCGGAGGAGCAGAGCGGCCAGCAGGCAGAATATTGTCGTACTTCCGAGCAGCGGATTAATGCCTATCAGAACCCCGACCGCGATGCTCCAGGCTAGCCGCTCAGGAGAGGCACCCATGCGTAGAAGGTCAACGAGCGGCGTAACTACGCGGCGATAAAGCCAGCCGTCTTTTGCCAAAATATTCACTGGGTGGGTTTGGTTGACTTCCTTGAGGCTTGCTTCGTTCGTCTTGACCCGTCTACAGGATAGACTGCCCCGCAGGCAGTTGTTTTGAAAGGGCGGTCCGGGTGAGTTTTTTTCGATCTTTGGTGCGAAGCCTTCATCTGGCGGGATACTTCGTTGTGTACGGCACCGAGCTTTTGGTAAAACGGCCTGCGACGCGCGAGGCACGGGCCGATTGGCTACACCGTTTTGCTGCGAGTGCGCTGCATGGACTTGGCATCCAACTCGAAGTGGAAGGGGAGTTTCCCTCCTCAGGCGCCGTGATCTCGAATCATCTTAGTTATCTGGATATCGTCGTCTTTGCGGCGCTTCATCCCTGCGTCTTTGTCTCGAAGGCTGAGGTTGCAACGTATCCAGTGCTTGGCTGGATGACGACGATGGCGGGCACTGTGTACGTCGCTCGGGGTCATGGCGGATCGGCCGTGAAGGCTCGCGAGGGCATGCAGGCTGCGCTCGATGCGGGCTTGCCGGTGGTCTTCTTTCCAGAGGGGACAACGTCCGATGGTTCCGGATTGTTGAAGTTTCACAGTGGATTGCTTGCTCAGGTACTGGCTGCAGATGCCTCTATAACAGCCGCCCATGTCTGCTACAGTCTTGGCCCTGAAAATGGGTCAGACGTAAAGGTAAGCGAGCAAGTCTGCTATTGGGGCGATATGACGCTACTACCGCATATCATTCGTTTTCTCGGGCTCCGAGATGTGACCGCAAAGGTGCGGTTTGCCCCCGAACCAATCGAATTTTCAGGTGATGCGACGCACCGAAAGAGGGCGGCCCGAGAAGCGTGGGCTGCCGTCGCTGAACTGGCTGAGATTGGGAGGGGTGTCGAAGAAGTGCACCGTTTTTGATTCAACAAATCTTCATTTGGCGTGAACACTCTGTGACACATAACTAATCAGACTGGCATCGAAAGCAACCTTCTTAGGGCAAATAAGGAGCTTCGATGATCAGCATTACAGAGGCAACCGCCCACGTTCTTTCGCCGGATCGACTGATTGATTGCCAGCTCGTTTCCCAAGTTCTAGCCAAAAAGGACATACGGCTCGAAGCCGGTTCTTACATCGCAAGACTCGCTCTCACCGAAGCAGAACGTACCGCTGCTTATCGACTTCGCTTCCTTGTCTTCAATCTGGAGATGAACGAGGGCCTCGATGTGCGGACCTGGCCTCATCGGTTGGTTTACTGCGATGTCGGGCACTGTGTATGTGGTGCGAGGCGGGGGCCCTGAAACCTACCCCGGTGTGAACCGGGCGATGGCTGAGGCTTATCGCAACGGGCTTTCGGCAAACGGCAAATTACTATGTGAGTGGCTTAAGGTCTTCAAAGACAGTCGGGATGAGTTCGGAGACCGTGGGATGGATGTGCACTGCGTGCGTAATCGTGGTGTAGGGGGCGCGTGCGTACATGGTGTCGATGATGCAGTGGATGGCCTCGTCACCGCTGGTGCCCAGGATGGAGGCGCCAAGGATCTGCTTGCTTTCGGCATCGACGAGAACTTTCATGAAGCCGTCGGTCTCGCCCTTTTCAGTAGCGCGGGCGACCTTGGTCATAGGGCGGGTTCCGATGAGCGCAGGTTTGCCGGATTTGCGGACCTCGCGCTCGTTGAGGCCGACGCGCCCGAGCGGTGGGTCCATGTAGAGTGCGTAGGTAGGGATGCGGTCGGAGACGCGGCGTGGCTCGTTGTCGAGCAGGTTGGCTGCAACGATCTCGAAGTCGTTATAGGCCGTGTGGGTGAAGGCCCCTTTGCCGTTGCAGTCACCCATGGCCCAGATACCAGGCGTACTGGTGCGGAGCTGATCGTCAACCTGGATGTAGCCGTGCTTGTCGACGGCGACACACGCTTTGTCGAGGCCCAGGTCGTCGGTGTTGGGGCGGCGGCCGACGGCGAGAAGCACATGAGAAGCTTCCGTGGGTGTTCCGTCCTCAGGGCAGTTGACGCCAACTGAGACGCCTGCGGAGCACGGGCCGAGCGTGATGCATTCGGCGTTGAGGCGTATGGTGATGCCTTCTTTTTCGAGAATCTCTTTGACATTGGCGGAGACGTCATCGTCTTCGCGTTGCACGAGGCGCGGGCCCATCTCGATGATGGTGACCTCGCTGCCGAAGCGACGGAAGGCCTGCGCGAATTCGATGCCGATGTAGCTGCCACCGACGACTGCGAGATGGCGAGGAAGCTCATCCAGCTCAAGAATGCTCACGTTAGTGAGGAAGGGAATCTCGTGAACGCCGGGGAGTTCGGGCACATTGGCTCGGCCGCCGACGTTAAGGAAGATCTGCGGCGCGGTGATAAGGTCATCGCCGACGCGCATTTCTGTGGGTGACTCGAAGCGCGCGTGGCCCCTGAAGACAGTGCAGTTCTCCATGCCGTCCAGCCAGGTTTCGATGCTGTTCCGCGACTTCATAAGCACTTCATTTTTGCGAGCCTTCAGGGCCTTCATGTCGGCAGTGATAGGACCAGCGATGTTGATGCCGTACGCCTTCGCAGTGCGCGCCTTATGTGCAACGTAAGCGCTGGCGACGAGGGTTTTGGTGGGCGTGCAGCCGGTGTTGACGCAGGTTCCGCCGAAGAGCTTGCGCTCGATGATGGCAACCTTGCGTCCGGCGGCGGCGAGTCGTCCAGCGAGAGAGGGACCGGCCTGGCCGGCCCCCACGATGATGGCATCGAAGTGCGTCGGCGTCATAGATGCGAGACTATCAGCAGACCCCCGAAGATGGCGATTGCATCCTCGATGAGTGCGGCGGGAAGGGGCTTACCGATGGTGCTGGAGAGCCAGCCACGAAGCGCTGCCCCGCCGTAGGTTCCCGCAACTGCGCCCACCGCTCCGGCGATGAGTCCGAGGACGAGGGACTGGCGGGCAGCGCCGATGGCCGCTCCGGAGAGCGCGCCGGTGACGATGCGAGCGATGAACTGTGGAGGAACTTTGCGGCTCGGGGTTTGGGGCAACTTGTCGTTCACCAGTTCGCCGACTGCTGCGAGTGAAAAGAGCCAGCGCGTGATGGCGCTCGAGAAAAAATGTAATGGTGTGCCCTCGAGATTGAGCCAGCCGCAGCATGCGGCCCAGCAGATCATTGTGGGCGCCATCATTGCGCGCAGGCCTGCGATGATGCCTATGAGAAATGCGGATACAAAGATGGGCATGCGAAGTCCTCGGTCTGCTTTGGGAGTAAATTCATGCTCGATGGTAGAGAGCGGCGCGAGTGGTGACAAACCCTGTCCGTAGAGGAATTAAATACCTCTTTCGAGTAGCGTGGAGGTAAATACCTGTAGCTAGGCTTGAGCGAGAGATCAACGACGGAGGCGGCAGATGCAGATAAGTTTTGGCGGCAAGGTGGTGCTGGTGGCAGGAGGAACCGGCGGTCTAGGACACGCCGTAAGTCTCGCGTTTTTGGCCGAAGGTGCCAAGGTGATCGTGACCTATCGTGAGAGCAGAGGAATGGAGGAGTTGAAGAGTGAGGCAGTAGGGATGCCGGGGGTTCTGGAAGGCGTACAGGCTGACGTTACTGACGAGGCTGCAATCACGAAGCTGATCGATGAGATTGTGACGAAGCATGGCCATCTGGATGCACTGGTGAATGCGGTCGGAGGCTACGCCGGCGGAGTGAAGATGTGGGAGACGGAAAGCAAAGTCTTTGACCGGATGCTGAACTTGAATCTGCGCTCGGGATATGTACTGGCGCGCGCAGCGGTGCCGGTGATGCTGAAGCAGGGAAGCGGAGCGATTGTGAATGTTGCAGCGAAGGCCGCTATCGATCATGGGGCCGGTGCATCCGCCTATGCAGCTTCAAAGGCAGCAGCGGTCGCGCTGATGGACTCACTTGCCGCTGATGTGAAGGGGACAGGAGTACGTGTGAACTCTGTTCTGCCGAGCATCATCGACACAGCGGTGAACCGTGAGGCGATGCCGGACGCGAACTTTGCAGTATGGCCGAAGCCCGAGGAGATTGCACACGTGATCCTGTTTCTCGCAAGCGATCAAGCGCAGGTAATTCAAGGCGCGGCAATCCCTGTGTACGGCAGGAGCTGATACGCGCGCGAAGTCTCTCGAAAGTGGTATTCGCGGGCAAGGCTTTTCAGTGATGTGCGAGATTTCCTTGCGGGCTAATGTCAACTTATAGAAACTTTTCTGTGTGACAACGGTTTCGGTAAATTCAGTCAAAAGCAAAATCAGGAGAAGACAGATGAGCTATATCAAAACCAAGGACGGTGTGGAGATTTTTTATAAGGACTGGGGCTCAGGCCAGCCTATTGTGTTTAGCCACGGATGGCCGCTCTCGTCCGATGATTGGGATAACCAGATGCTCTTCTTCCTGAAGCAGGGGTATCGCGTGATCGCGCACGACCGCCGCGGCCACGGGCGCTCAAGTCAGGTTGCCGACGGCCACGACATGGACCACTACGCCGACGACTTGGCTGCCGTCACGGCCCATCTCGATCTCAAGAGCGCGATCCATGTCGGCCACTCAACCGGCGGTGGCGAGGTTGTGCACTATCTGGCTCGCCATGGCGAGAGCCGCGTCGCAAAGGCGGCGATTATCAGCGCAGTACCGCCGCTAATGGTGAAGACCGATGCCAATCCCCTTGGCCTGCCGAAGTCGGTGTTCGATGATCTACAGGCGCAACTTGCGGCGAATCGTTCGGAGTTCTATCGCGCTTTGCCAGTTGGCCCTTTTTATGGCTTCAACCGTCCCGGAGTGAAGTCTTCGGAGGCCATCATCCAGAACTGGTGGCGCCAGGGGATGATGGGAGGTGCGAAGGCACACTACGACGGCATCGTGGCTTTCTCCCAGACGGACTTCACAGAGGACCTAAAAAAGATCAACGTCCCGGTGCTGGTGATGCACAGCGAGGACGATCAGATCGTTCCCTATGTCGCCGCAGGGCCACTCTCGGCGAAGTTGTTGAAGAACGGAACGCTGCATCACGTACAAGGATTTTCCGCATGGCATGCCAACAACGCAGGCGGATACCATCAATGCGGATCTTCTGAAATTTCTTAAACAGTAGCAGCAAGGAGGGCGGAACAGGGCAGCTTTGCCTGACCGCCTTTCGTCGCGCCGCGACTAGAAGTGAATGACAGGGCCACCCTGCCAGGTCCACGTGGTGTGGTTGGTGAAGTTTTCGTGCGAGAGAAAAGACAGGTAAGGCGGTTTGCCGATTCCATCGGGATCGCGGGTGGCCGTGCGATAACGGACAATCGTTGCTCCGAATGAGGAGCGAATGGCGAGAGTGCGGTTGACCTTGTAGTCATTCGAAAGTGTCAACGAAGCCGCAGTGTGGTTGACGGTATAGGTGAGCGGTTCTGAGTACATTCCCCGCACCGTGTCGAGAACAGGAGGTACCTGAATCTGCTCGTTGACGAAACCCGGGCGGATGGCCAACGAGAAGGTATTCTGCGGTCTGTCATAGACGAGGCGCACGCCAAAGCCCGCTATCGCAGTGGAACTGCTTGAGTCGTCCACATTCGGGTTGCCCTTAGCGAGAAGGTTTTTTGGCGTAATCAATCCCTGCTGTCTGTCGAATGAGAGGCTGGCGCTGATCCAGCGCGTAATGGCATAGTCGGCCTCGAATCCAGCGCCAGGACTTGCCAGGCACAGGGCGCAATGGTTGTTCGCCGAGCCGAATGGTGTGGAACGGTAATGTGCTGCGACGGAGATGCGTCGTATAGTTTTTGCTCTCGCGATCTCTTCATCGGAGGCAAGCATATGAATGCCCTTGCGGCTCTTGTCCGGTGGAAGCCCATGCTGAAAGTCGCGATACCAGGGTGTTTTGAAGCGCATCGCATTGGCAAAAGTGCGGCTGGGATTGAGGGCTCCGCGAACGATCAGCGGAAAAACCGCCGAACGATTGTCACCCTGAATGCGATCGCTCACATAGCGGTCGATGGTATCTTCCGCCAATGTCCAAAGGGCGCCGACTGTAGGCGTGATGATGAAATCTACCCAGCCAGTGTTATTGGTATAGGTCCACGTCTTCGGATCGTACTGCTTGCACGGTCGATGGCAATCGCCTCGCGGATAAGTCCACCCGCCTTCATTACCTATACCTGCTTCGCCGAGAGGACTGATCTCCGAGTGAGCGCTGAAAGCCGTTGACCATAGGAACGCTCTGAACCGGCTCATCCAGTAGTCGCGGGTCGCACTTAGCTCTTGCTGGCGTCCTGTGGGATCGTTCTGGATCTCGATGTAGCCTGCCACTGCTCCCTGCATTGGATGACCGATGTAGTTCACCAGGAACTCGTCGCCGTCGTTCCAGCGATGCATATTGTACTGGCGCATGGAAGCGAAGTAGTCGTGCCAGAATGGCTTCCGCGCAACGAGGTAGCGAATCTGGTCGTCATTGGCGAGCCTGAAGCTGGTCTCGACAGCATTGAAAAAGAGAGACTGCGCAATGAGGCCCCTCCAGTGATACTTCTCATAACGCCAGGGCTCATCCAGTTCGCGCGCCAGCATCGCGGCATGATCGTCGTCGGTTCGTGGTTTGCTGTTATGAGAGGGCATTCGTACTGCGTTATGAAGTGCCGAAACTGCATCGGCATTGATGGTAAATTTCGGCGGCTTTAGAGCGGATGTGCCATCGTCCTCGTCGAGGCTCGTGGAGCTTGTGAGCCTCAGAGAGTCGAATGCGGGAACGTCTGTCTGATTACGCTTTGGCGATTCCGGCAAGTTGCTGGTGGTTACTAAAGTGCCTTCCGTCTCTATGCGAACCCCGCGCGTGGGTTCACTCCACAGGGGAGCGGGACCGTCCTTGAACGCATACAGGCTTGGATCGGTATCAGTTTTTTGCGCGGACAACGGGCCGGCAGTCAGCATCATGCATAGTCCTGCTGCCAGGTTCCACCAGAGATACTGAACGCCGCGACGTCCATGGGCGCGATTCATTGCAATTCACCCTACTGCCGCAGGGAACAGCGTTCTCGCGCCGATCACGACCGACAGTAGCCCTTTGAAGACGTTCATCCCGAGTCGCGTCCAAAAGACGCAACGGAAAAGAAATCAGTCTCTAAGCCATACTTATCTGGCTAGATATTTGGTCTTATGTAACTTACGATGCACCGTGACCTGGAAGGGTTTACCCAACACAAAGGATAGTCGCCGCGAAGCGTCTTGAGAACTAGGAATTCCCCTAGTTACCAGAGTGTCGCAGCGAATCTGCAAACTCGGATCACAGAGCGCTTCTGAACCAGGAAACAACTTGTGCCGTAACGGCGATCACAGCCCTAGGGCAAGTGAATGAAGGCCGTGTCAGAGGTTCAAGACGGACGCGATGGCGTCAAAGGCGAGAGTTGATCGGCCACAAGTGGCAAGGCTGCTCGGTCTGCGAAACCGATATGGGTGGCGGGTCACTGTACTGAATGGGCGGCTGCCATGAGAGTATATGTAATCGATCCAAGGACTTTTTAGCAGTCTGCGATCCCTGCAGCACACGGGAAACGTGTGTCTGACGGGGTCCGCTAAAGCAACTGCAGCAACGATTGCTACGTCGTACTCAGTTGGCTACCCTTCCTTGTGAGCCTTGGAAGCACCAGCTGTCGCATTGTTTGGAGATGAGATGTTCAGGGCCAGACCGTTCGGTATCGAAATATAGAACGAAACACTTTGAAGCGAGATCGTTGTAAGGGAGAAACATAGATGAAGCGAATTGCACTTTTATCGTTGGGTTGCCTGCTGGTGCTGCCCATTGCTGCTAATGCTCAGGACAAGGAAGAGGACCGCGTTAAGGAATCTGGGCTTGTACTTAGGGACATCCTCGAGTCCCCGGATAAGGGAATCCCGCACGATCTGGTCAACAAGGCAGAATGCGTTGTTGTATATCCTTCAGTGAAGAAGGCTGCTTTTGTGGTCGGTGCAAGCTACGGTCGCGGAGTTATGACATGCCGCACCGGCGAGAAATTCAACGGTCCGTGGAGCGCACCAACGATGATGGCTTTGGAGGGAGCGAGCTTTGGTCTCCAGATCGGCGGTCAGGCAACGGACTTTATCCTACTCATCATGAATGAGAAGGGCGCACGATCCGTGCTTTCCAGCAAGGTCAAGATTGGCGGCGATGCCTCAGCGGCTGCCGGGCCGGTCGGACGCAACACCAGCGCTGAGACCGATATCGTGATGAAGGCTGAGATTCTTTCGTGGTCGCGGGCGCAGGGATTGTTTGCGGGCGTATCCCTTACGGGCTCCACAATGCGTGCAGACGGCGATGCAAACAAGCACCTCTACGGCAAAGAACTGAGCGGACAGGACATCGTGTTTAAGCACGAAGTAGCGGCTCCTCCATCAGCACATGACCTGCTCTCCGAACTGCACAAGATCTCACCGACACGCAAGCCCTAAGGCTTGTCGAGCGGGAGGGTTTGTCTGACTAATTCAGGGCTTCAGAGGCTTGGGAGACTACCCAAGTCCTGAAGCCCGATCCGTTTAAACGTTCCTCACTTAGCAATGTTCTGCTGCCCGATTTGATTGCTGTGACAGATGTATCTTGTCGGGTCTACAATTCCTCCCTCGCCGCGAACCGGCGAACATGAGGAGTAGACGAAAATGGCGACGATGACTGCGCTTCGGCCAGGAGCTTACGGGTTTCCTGTTTCAATCAAGACAAGGTATGACAACTTCATTGGCGGAGAGTGGGTGGCTCCCGCTTCGGGACAATACTTCGAAAACGTGACGCCTGTGACGGGACAGGTGTTGTGCGAGATCGCGCGCTCGAACGCGGCAGATGTCGACCGAGCGCTTGACGCGGCGCACAAGGCGAAAGATGCCTGGGGAAGGACCTCGACGACAGAGCGCGCGCGCATGCTCGAGAGGATTGCGCAGCGCATGGAAGACAATCTTGAGATGCTCGCAACCGTCGAGACATGGGACAACGGCAAGCCTATCCGCGAGACCATGGCAGCCGACCTTCCGCTCGCCATCGACCACTTCCGTTACTTCGCCGGATGTATTCGCGCGCAGGAAGGCTCCATCGGCGAGATCGACGAGTCAACGATTGCCTATCACTATCACGAGCCGCTCGGCGTGGTCGGTCAGATCATTCCGTGGAACTTTCCCATCCTGATGGCGACGTGGAAGCTGGCGCCTGCGCTCGCCGCCGGCAACGCGGTTGTGCTCAAGCCCGCTGAGCAGACGCCTATGTCCATCCTGGTGCTGGCGGAGCTGATTCAGGACATCCTTCCTCCCGGCGTGTTGAACATCGTCAACGGCTTTGGCCTTGAGGCAGGCAAGCCGCTGGCTTCCAGCCCCCGTATCGCCAAGATCGCCTTCACCGGCGAGACTACGACGGGCCGTCTCATCATGCAGTACGCCTCGCAGAACATCATCCCCGTGACACTTGAGCTGGGCGGCAAGTCGCCGAACATCTTCTTCGCCGACACGATGCGCGAGGATGACGACTACTTCGACAAATGCCTTGAGGGCTTCACTCTGTTCGCGCTTAATCAGGGGGAGGTTTGCACCTGCCCATCGCGCGCTCTCGTCCAGGAGTCGATCTACGACCAGTTCATGGATCGTGCGACCAAGCGAGTCAAGGCAATCAAGCAGGGCAATCCGCTGGATAAGTCCACGATGATCGGAGCCCAGGCCTCCACCGAGCAGATGGAGAAGATCCTCTCCTATCTCGACATCGGCAAGCAGGAGGGCGCAGAGGTCCTCACCGGCGGCAAGCGCGCGAAGCTCGACGGCGACCTCGCCGACGGCTTCTACATTGAGCCGACCGTCTTCAAGGGCCACAACAAGATGCGCATCTTCCAGGAGGAGATCTTCGGACCGGTCGTCTCGGTCACGACCTTCAAGGACGACGACGAAGCACTCGAGATTGCGAACGACACTCTCTATGGTCTCGGTGCCGGCATCTGGACCCGCGACTTCAACCGTGCTTATCGCTTTGGCCGCGGCATCCAGGCCGGTCGCGTCTGGACCAACTGCTACCACCTCTACCCAGCGCATGCTGCATTCGGTGGCTACAAGCAGTCAGGCATCGGTCGCGAGAACCACAAGGCCATGCTCGACCACTACCAGCAGACCAAGAACCAGCTCGTCAGCTACAGCCCCAAAGCAATGGGCTTCTTCTAGACATGACGACGACAATTGCAAACACTCCACTCCAGGTGATCGCGACTCCGGCCGCGATCGCCTTGATGGAGACTCTCAAGCAAAAACATGGGGAGCTGATGTTTCATCAGTCGGGTGGCTGCTGCGACGGCAGCTCCCCCATGTGCTATCCGCGCGGCGAGTTTCTATACCGGCGACAGCGATGTTCTGCTCGGCGAGCTCGAAGGCACGCCCTTCTATATGAGCAAACCGCAGTTTGAGTACTGGAAGCACACGCAGCTCATCCTCGACGTTGTGCCGGGAAGGGGTGGAATGTTTTCGCTGGAAGGTCCGGAGGGGGTGCGATTCCTGATCCGTTCGCGTGTCTTTAACGATGACGAGATCGAATCGCTGCGTACTGCGGGAAAGATCTAAGACTGAACGAAGGCTAGGCGCGTTTACGGGACGCAAGGCACTTGGTCATGATGGCCGAGTGCAGGCGCTCGCGCAGATCATCGGAGATCTCGTAGACCTCGTTGCCCTTATAGACCTCAATCGTCTGGCGCGTCGTGTTGAGGACGACCTCGCAATGGTGGCACTCCGCAAGGTGGGTACGCACCTCTTCAAGCAGATTCGCAGGAACCTGGCCGTCGAAGTAATCGGTAAGCTGGCTTAGAAAATCGGTGCAGTTCATGCTGGTTGGCCCTCCTTCTTCCGGAAGTATCTGCTCAGACGTTCGCGCAATTGTAGCCTAGCGCGCAACAGCCGTGATTTGACTGCGGGGACACTCAAGCCGAGTGCCTCCGCAGTCTCTTCCGTGGAGAGGTTTTCAATATCGCGAAGCGTAAAAACTGTTCGGAACCCGGGAGGAAGTCCCTGGATGGTGCGGCGAAGAATATCGCCAAGCTCGTTCTGATCGAAGATCTGCTCAGGGTTGGGGCGCCACTCGGCGAAGTCACGAGGGATGGAGCCTTCTTCGGTCTGGACATCTTCGTCCATGGAGACGGTCTTACTGGTCTTGCGCTTGCGCAGCCGCATGAGGCTCTCATTGACCGCGATGCGGACAAGCCAGGTCGAGAACTTGGAGTTTCCCTGGAACTGGTCCAGCTTCTCGTAAGCCTTGAGGAAGGTATCCTGCGTGATGTCTTCGGCGTCTTCACGGTTTTGCGTTATATGCTGCGCTACCCGGAAGATCTGGCGTTCGTACTGCCGGACCAGCTGCTCAAAGGCAGCTGTATCCCCCTCCTTGGCGCGCGCAACCAGCGCTACGTCAGGGTGGATCTCTTCCGTTCCTGGGGATTGGATGGCGGGCATGGGCAAAAGGGTGCGTAAATCGGGCTGAGCCTTATGCGCTCAGCTTTTCAATATCTGACGCTTCAACCATAGTAAATGGCTCGGGCATTTCACCGCAAAGCCTCGCCCCAGGCCTAAATCAACGGCTCATGCGATGTATCTGTCCAGATTCCGCCGCGCCGCAGTCTAACCTTCAAGGCAAGCCCGCGCAGCTTACAGTTGAAGGTGCGGAGCTTTGAAGTAAATGCGGCTGCCGCGAAGTGAGGCAATGTTGAAGGGTTTCGCAAGGTTTCATACTGTGGTTCTGCTTGGTTCTCTCCTGGTTGGCGCGCCGTCTCCGGCGCGTGGCGGCATGCCCAGACGATCAAAAGGCTTCATCCTCAAAGAGGCAGCCTTCATCTTCCACAAAATCCGGCAGTTCCTCCACAAAGCCCAGGACAAGCTCAAAGACCACTGCAAAGTCCGGCAGCAAGGCGACCTCCAGCAAGACTGCGAAAGGGAAGCGCTCCTCAGCGAAGCCCACACCCCAGACCGTCCATCTCACCAGCGTCTTTCACGCTACCGAGCAGCTTCGCCCCATGGCGCAGCAGCTCGCCTCCACGCGCTCGGCTGCAGCCTACGCCGGTGTACAGAACTACGCGCACGCGCATCCCGGCGAAGGAGCCGCAACGGCCTACCTCGCTATCGGCCACGCTTACATGCTCGACCGCCGCTACAACGACGCCTACGACGCCTTCCAGCGCGCCAAGTCCAGCGGTAAGGCTCTCGATGACTACGCCGACTATCTCGGCGCGCAGGCCGCTCTTCAGGCCGCACGTGGAGCAGATGCCTACGCTCTACTCGACCATTTCGCCGAGCGCCACCCTGACAGCATCTTCATCGCGAACGCTCCCATCCTGCTGGCCAACGCCTATATCCAGCAGAACAATCCGCAGGGAGCGCTCGCTGTGCTTCAGTCCGTTGCAGGAGACGCCGCAGGGCAACCACAGCGACTTCCGTTACACCCTCGCTCGCGCTTACCAGCTTTCTGGGGACGTAGGCCATGCCGCGCCCATCTATCGCAGCATCTACGCGAAATTCCCACTCAGCTCCGAGGCTGGTCAGGCCCGCGCGTCAGCTTGATGCCATGGTCGTGCCTCTGAACGCCACCGAGCGCAAAACCCACGCCGACGCGCTCTTCAACGCCAAGCGCTACAACGAAGCCGGGCAGGAGTATCGCGACATCGCACACAACGATCAGAGCCTCTCGCAGGCCGATCGCGATTCGCTAGCCGTCTACTCCGCCGTCTGCGAGTACAAGCTCAAGCGCATCAGCCGCCGCGACGTGGAGAAGCTGCCCGAAACCATCTGACGAGACCGCAGCCGCCAAGTACTATCTCCTCGCCGAGATCTCCCGCGCCGAAAAAGATCGAGAAGGACACAAGTGGATCGTCGACCAGATGATCAAGCGCTTTCCCACCAGCCGCTGGCTCGAGGAGGCGCTCTACTCCGGCGGCAACATGTATCTGCATCGCGCACGACTCCGAGCAGGCCATCTACCACTACACGCTTCTCGTGCAGCTCTTCCCACGCAGCACCTACGCTCCTTCGGCTCACTGGCGCGCTGCGTGGATGAACTACCGCCTGCGCAACTACTCCGAGGCCGCCCGCCTGATGGACGAGCAGATTCAGCGCTACGGCGGAGGCATCGAGATTCCCAGCGCCGTCTACTGGCGCGGCCGCATCTTCGAGGACGAGGAGCACAACCTCGGACAGGCCGCCAACTACTACCGCACTCTCTCCTCCACCTGGGTCAACTACTACTACGCCGAACTCGCGCGTAAACGCCTCGGCATTATCGGAACACAGGCGCCAGCCACTCCTCCTTCACCCGTGCTCGCTTCCGTGCAGCAGCCGGTCGTTCCGCCTCTCACTGGAGAGCTTCCTGACAACGAGCCTCACCTCATCAAGGCCCGTCTTCTCGCCAACGCCGCGCTCAACGAGTACATCGGCCCGGAGATTCAGGCCAGCCCCACCTCCGACGAGTGGGGTGCCCTCGGCCAGGCCGAGATCTACAACTCCTTCGGCGAGACGACCCGCGCCCTGCAATCCATGAAGAAGAGCGGCATCTCCTTCTTCGCGCTCCCCATGGACCAGGTTCCCACCGTCTACTGGCAGCTCCTCTTTCCTCGGCCCTACTGGCCCGATCTGGTCGTCGAACTCCGAGAAGAACTGCCTTGATCCCTTTCTCGTCGCCTCACTCATCCGCCAGGAGTCCGAGTTCAATGCCGGAGCCGTCAGCCGCGCTAACGCCTACGGCCTGATGCAGCTTCTGCCTTCGGTCGGCAAATCCGTGGCACGCAAGCAGGGAATCAAGCGCTTCACCACATCGCAGCTTCTCAATCCATCAACCAATCTCCAACTCGGAACCGTCAACCTGCGCCAGGTGCTCGATCGCTTTGGAGGCCAGCGTTGAATACGCCCTTGCCGCCTACAACGCCGGAGACGTTCCTGTTCGCCAGTGGATGTCCGTCGGCGACTACAAGGACATCCCCGAATACGTCGAGTCCATCCCCTACACCGAAACCCGCGAATACGTGCAGGCCATCCTCCGCAACCGCCAGCTCTACCATGCGCTTTATGGCTCGCGTTCAGCCAGCAGTACGACTCCCTGAAGAAACGACTGTCTGGGATCCAGCGGTTCTTCATCTTGAGTTATTGCTGCACGATGGGACGTGGTGTACGATTCTGTTTTCCCATTAGTATCTTGCATCACTCGAGTCGCCTCTGCGCGCCGGGAGGGTTCGTGAAGCTGAATCCTTGTCGTCTTCGTATGCCCGCTCGCCAGTTCCTTCAGGTGGCGGTCGCTATCCTGATCGCCCTGGTGATTTTTCCGCTCGCATTGGCTCAGTCAGTAGTCCCGCCCGCTGACGCAAAGGTCAAAGTGGATGAGATATTCGCTAAGTTCAATAAACCCGATAGTCCCGGCTGTGCCGTTGGTGTCGGCATCGGCCCCACAACCGTCCTCACCGCCGGTTACGGAATGGCGGATCTCGAACACAACGTTTCCATCACGCCAACGTCGGTCTTCGAGGTAGGCTCCGTCACAAAACAGTTCACAGCTGCATCCATCTTATTGCTGGCTCAACAAGGCAAGCTCTCGCTCGACGATCCCGTCCGCCGCTATATCCCAGAGCTGCCGGACTACGGCCACCCGCTGACCATCCGCCATCTTCTCAATCACACCAGTGGAATCCGGGATTGGCTCGTTGTGGTTGGCGTCGCAGGATGGCCCGTTTCGACGCGCCTCTACACGCAGGCCTTCGCGCTGGATGTCATCACGCGCCAGAACGCACTCAACTATCCACCCGGCGATGCATATCTCTATACCAACTCCGGATACACCCTTCTGGCCATCATCGCCGAGCGCGTCAGCGGAAAATCGCTGCCGCAGTTCACGCACGACGAGATATTCATTCCGCTCGGCATGACCTCGACCCAGTGGCGCGACAACTTCCAGAGAATCGTGCCCAATCGCACCATCGCTTACACCTATAAGTCCGATCAGAAGGTATTCGAAACCCTGATGCCCTTCTCAAACGTCTACGGTCAGGGAGGAATCCTCACTACCGTCGAAGACCTTCTGAAGTGGAATCGCAACTTCACCGACATGAAGGTTGGCGGTCCCGAACTTATTGCCGCGCAACTGGAGCAGGGCAAACTCAACAACGGCACCACCATCGCGTACGCCGCAGGACTAATGCGTCTGCAGTGGAGAGGTGTGCCCGAGGTCAGCCACAGCGGCTCGAACGCCGGATATCGCGCGTGGCTGGGCCGATATCCCGATCAGGGCCTCTCTGTCGCGCTGCTCTGCAACACCGAGTCCCTCAACACCACCGACCTCGGCCACAAGGTCGCAGACGTCTATCTCTCCGGCGCAATCCAGCCGAAACCCGCCTCTCCTCAGCCGGCACTCGACCCCGCTAAGCTCAAAGCTATGACAGGCATGTACCGCGATGTCGATGAGCATGAGGCGACCGTGGTCGACTTGAAAGACGGACATCTTCAACAGGACGGGCGCCGCACCCTCCAGCCCACATCGGATGGAGCCTTCACCGTAAGCGAAACCGGTCCGCGCGTCCGGTTTGAGGAAGGTAAGGATGGAGCGATCGTCCGGCTGAAGGTGTTCACGCAGGCAGGCGACATCTACACCTACGAGCGCGTCGAACCCGCGCACCCCACCGCCGCCGATCTGCAGCAGATGGTTGGAACCTATGTCAGCGACGAGGCCGAGGTCACCTACAAAGCCGCCGTCGAAAACGGACGCCTGGTCCTGCGTCGGCGCCCCGACACAGTCATTCCCCTCACTCCAACCTATCGCGATGGCTTCAGCTCTTCACTCGACAGCGTTCGCTTCATTCGCGACAGCACTGGCCGTGTTAGCGAAATGAGCATCGGTTCCGCCCGAATGTGGGACCTTCGCCTTCGTCGAATTGAATAGCAATCTCGCACACCTTTCACTGCTTCTTCCTCCACAGGGCAAAGTCAAAATCTCGGTGTGTCGCGGCAGCAGGGATATGGACCACATTTCCACAGCCCAGAACCAAGGCGGAATCCTACCCAAAAAAGCGTCATTGACACCGTGAGGAATTCCTATATGCTGTGCACCATAACTGGTGCATATCCCCACACCTAAGGAGGCCCCGCCGCACACTGCCTTCCACCGCGCGAACTCTCCCAGGGCGCGCGATCGATATCCCAAACCCCAAAAGAACGATGAGGCTCTCATGGTCGCTGAGTTGAACTTCCTCGAGGTATGGATTCCGGAGCAGATGCAGCCGGGTACGTTATTTCTGCTGGAGCAGGCTGGAGATCTCGGTAAGGCCGAAAATCCCTACATGGCCGTCCTCGCCTGCCCCTCCTGCGGTTCGCTCGGGCTCATCACACGTCAACAATGCGCTGGCCTGGAGGCGATGATCTGCGGATCGGAGACCTGTTCGGCTGAGTACTACTTGCAGATGGCCATATCTGCTATCGCCAGCCCAATTGAGCTTAGTTAGATAGTCCTCCCAGCGCAGACGGGCAATTTCTCATGTCAAGTCCCATTCCGGCTTAAGATCGGATATATGTCGCTGAAATATAAAGAGTTATAACGAAAAATAAACCTGTCGAAAGCGCCGATTAATTACCCTCGAATCTTTACAATAGAAGTAGATCGAAGAAGGCCGAGCGAATGCTCGGCCTTATCTTGTTTGAATTGAGTATTTTGCTATTTAAATTCTCTGTTCTCAATACTTTACTTTTTAAAATCAGCGTATCTTGCTGAATATATGTGGTTTATCGAAAATTGATCTGGGGGGGGGGTCTCCCCGGCAACTTACTCATGCCGCAGGGCCACAACTGGATCCATCCGCGACGCCCGCATTGCGGGCAGCAGTCCGGAGACGATGCCGACCGCGCCAAGAATGACGAACGAGACCAGCATGATCGAGGGCGAGGCGCGGAGGATGATGTCGCCCTCGTGGTTCGCCGTCTTGTAGATGTCGGAGTAGAGCGGCATCGGCGGGATGAGGTAGCCGACGATGACTGCGACGATCATGCCGACGATGCCGGCGATGAAGGTGAGGGTCAGGCTTTCGAGCAGGAACTGCGTGAGGATGTCGCGGCGCCGGGCGCCGAGGGCTTTGAGCAGGCCGATCTCGCGTGTGCGCTCGGTGACCGAGACGAGCATGATGTTCATGACGCCGACGCCGCCGACGCCGAGCGTCATGGCGCCGATGATGCCGAGGAGGACCTCGAGCGCGGTGCAGAACTGCATGATCTCCTGCGAGTCTTCGACCGTGTCCCAGGTGCGGAGCGGCCTTGTCGTCCTTGGGGTCGAAGTGGTGGCGGCTCGCCAGCACGGCGCGAACAGCCTGGATCGCCTTGAGGTGCAGGTCGGGCGAACTGGGCTGGAAGACGATGCTGCCCGGATCGCGCTGGTCGCGTAGCAGGCGCATCGTGTCGAAGGGAACGAAGGCGTTTTCGTTGTCGGGGCCGTTGTTGGAGGAGTCCTGGATCTTGTTGCGCAGGACGCCGATCACCTGAAGGACGTGGCCTTCGATCTGTACCGATTCGCCCACGGGCGGGAAGCCGTTGAAGAGCTTCTGCGCGGCGTGCGGGCCGAAGATGACGACCTGGCGATGCTCGGTGAAGTCGGCGGGCTCGAAGTAGCGGCCCTCTTCGACGTTGAGCTTTCGCATGCCGCCGTAGGGAAGATCGACGGCCTTGGACTGAGATGTTGACGACCTTGGGCCCGTACTTGAAGCTGAAGCCGTCGTCGGTCTCGGAGCTGACGGCTGTGAGGAAGGGAACTGCATCGCGCACGGCTTCGGTGTCGCCGTCGAGAAACTTGACCTTCTTGCCGGAGCGCTCGCCGCCGGCCTGCATGCTGGTCTGTCCGCCCCACACCATGATGACGTTGTTGCCGAGGCCGAGGAAGCCGTTCAGCACCGCCTTCGCCGAGGCTGTTGCCGTAGCTGAGCAGCAGCACGACCGTGACCAGTCCCCAGACGATGCCGAGCATGGTGAGGCCGGAGCGCAGACGGTTGCGGAGCAGCGAGTCGATGCTTTGACGAATGATCTCTCTCAGGTTCATAGCGCTACTCCGTTCTCAGGCATTCCATGGGGCTAAGGTTGGCGGCGCGCAGGGCAGGGTACGTGCCGGCGAACAGGGTGATGGCAGTGAGGGTGGCCAGCGACGCGAATGATGGCGAGCGGCGAGATGACCGGATGCGGAACGAAGTCCGGCAGAGGAACGAGGCGCAGCAGCAGGCAGATGCCGACGCCGCAGATGAGGCCGCCGATGCCGCTGACCAGGGTGATGATGGCGGACTCGACCAGGAACTGGCGCTTGATGTCGACGGCGGTTGCGCCGAGCGCTTTGCGGACGCCGATCTCGCGCGTGCGCTCGGTGACGGCGACCAGCATGATGTTCATCACGCCGATGCCGCCAAGCGCGAGCGTCAGCAGAGCGACGGCGCCGAAGAAGAGCGTCATCACGCCGAAGATGCGCTCGGTGAACTTGACGCCTTCGAGCGTGTCCCAGATCCAGAGAGCTTCTTTGTCGTCGGGCTCGTAGTGGTGGCGCTCGGCGATGATCTCGCTTGCACCTGGTTCAGACGCCTTCTCATGCAGATCGGGTGAGACGGGCTCGACGACGATGTTGTTGACATAACCCGCGTAGATCCCCGGACGCTCGGGGGAGGGAAGTCGCGCGCCATCGCGGAGTAGGTCGTGAAGAGCTGCGTGTTGTCCGGGCCGCTGCCGTAGCTGCCGTTCTGCTTCTTCTTTTCGAGCACGCCGATGACGGTGTAACGATAGCCGTTGACCATCAGCGGCTGGCCGATGACGGGTTTGCCGGGAAAGAGCTGGCGGTTGGCTTCGGCGCCGAGGATGATGACGCGCGCGCCGTTGGCCTCGTCGCTGCTCGTTCATCAGGCGGCCCTGCTCGACGGTGAGCGAGCGGAACCGCTGGTACTCGGGCCAGACGCCGCGGACGGCGCGGCTTGGCGGCGTTCCACTGGCTGACCTCGGAGACGGTGCGGCGCAGCTCCGGGCTGACGGTTTTGACGAGCGAGGCCTGCTGCTGGATGGCGATGGCGTCGTCGATGGTGAGCCGGATGTCGCGGCCGGCGGCGTAGCCGCCGGCCTGCATCGCCGGTCTTTCCGCCGAAGATAGATGGCGATGTCGGTGCCGATGGTCTGCGAGGTGCTCCTTCTGGTCGATGCTGAAGCCGATGCCGAGGCCGACGAGCAGGATGACCGAGGTGATGCCCCAGACGATGCCGAACATGGTGAGAAAGCTGCGGAGCTTGGTCTCCCAGAGTGCGGACAGCGTTTGCTTGAGAATCTCGCGAAACGGCATAGGACCGGCGCTGCCAAGAATCGCGCTTGCAGCCTGAGGTACGCACGAATGGACTCGTCAGGTTCCCTGCGAATCACGGATGCGGTGAGCATGGGGATAGAAGTATGCAAGCGCACGCAGCCCGGATGGTGAAATCGGCAGACACAGCGGACTTAAAATCCGCAGACCTTAACCGGTCGTGGGGGTTCAAGTCCCCCTCCGGGCA
>CAWCOK010000016.1:0-55835 GCA_963797135.1 uncultured Acidobacteriaceae bacterium
AAACAGTTGTGCCCTTGTTCGCGCAGGAAGTGAAATCTGGAATGGTGGTGATCGACCAAAACAGAGGGTAACCTCCACGCTGTTCTAGCCGCGCACGTCCGGCTGGCGCCCACGAACGCAGTTCCTTCTACCTCATAGGTTAAAGAATGAGTGGTGGAAAAAGATGGCGCTGGGCTCGCAGCTTCTTTTGCTTCTCCAATCCCTTCCCATATAGGTGATTAGTTGCCAAGGGAATTCGAAATGAGAGCCTCGGTGGCGCTGACCATCAGCCGCCTGCTTTGGCCTGCGTACCATCTCGACGAGCACCGCGCGGGTGTCCTGCGGGGTAGCGACCTCGCGAAGGAAGTTGATGCGAGCGCCCTTGACTCCATTAGCCGTCTTCAATCTGAGTGAAAAGCCCAGGCGATCGACCGAAGTCATTGTCGCCTCGGTCGCTTCGATCCCTGCATGCGACCGTGCCAGCAGGATCATCGCATCGATATGATCAGCGTTCATGTGAGCGAGGATGCCGGGCGCGGCCTCGGCTAACGGGTCCGGGGCTGCGTGTTCGTAGTCCTCGGGCCTCGACCCAGCCCATCACGCCAAAGCCTCCGACGTAGTAGAGATCGATGGGCTGGAGCCGGAAGAAGCTGAAATCGGAGAAGTCAACCCAGTAGCGGCTATTCTCGTGGCGAGCGAGGTATCTCTCCCGAGCGTCAGCTATATCGTTCTCAGGCACAGGTTCGGCATTGCCGATCAGGGTTGCCCGGGCGGCCCCAAGCGCATCCCCGTCGGCCCCTGCTTGGCCGACGAAGAGGCTGCATCGAGGGTCGGCCTTCAGGTTCTGGGTGTGCATGGCCATATTGCTGATGAGGAAGATGGGCCGCCCGGAAGAATCGAGCGCGAAGGGCATAAGCGAACCGAAGGGAAAGCCCGGATGCTTGCGGGAAATAGTCGACAGCGTGGCAACCGAGGCGAGTGACATGAGGGTACGGACACGCTCAGCGTGGGTTGGTTCCGGCAATTGCGGCAGCGCTGGCCCGGTGAATGCGTGCTGACGGGGTGCAGTAGTTTCGCTCGACGACATGAGACTTCCTCTCCTTCTCCATGGTAGCGGCTTCCCGACGGAGAAGGGGAGTATGTGCGTCCTACACTGTCGCCAATCGCGCCAGCACTAAAGCCTGGGATCGACCGGCTCGCTCTCCAACGCCAAAACGCCGAAGACACACTCATGCGTGAGCCGCAGTGGTTCCTTGCGAACAAATCGCTCCAGCGCCTCGACTCCCAAGGCGAACTCCCGGCTCGCCAGTGAGCGCTTCGCCCCGACGTTCCTGGAACGCAGCCGTTCAAGGTTCGCGGGCAGCAGATACTTCGGGCCATAGATGATGCGGAGATATTCCGGTCCACGGCACTTGATGGCGGGCTGCGTGACCCCTCGGCGACCTTCGGCGATGAAGTCGAGCGGCTTGACGACCATGCCCTCACGCCCTCGCGAGGTCATCTCCGTCCACCAGGCGACTGCATTGGCGGAGTTCTGCTCGTCCTGAAGATCGACGACTTGAAACGGCGTGGCAAGCAGGAGTTCGGTATCCGCCGCGCAGAGCCTTCCAGATCATCTCCATATGCCAGGTGTGGGGTTTGTCCGTATGAACCGCGCCTTCGCTCGCCAGGAGATGGAATGGAGCCAGCTTGAGATCGCCAAGGGAGTTTACCGGCCAGCAATACTGGCGATAGGCGCGGGTGTAGTGCTCGACGGCATCAAGTCGCGCAGTGGTGTGGGCCGACAGCGCTTCCAGGCCAGGGACACGCAGCATTGCCTGCGCGATGATGTCGCTCTCTGCCTTGAGTGCATGAACGCCGGCGTTGCCCACCGGCGCATATTGCTTCTGCAGCAGCTCCTGCGCCTTTGCCGACCAAGGCATCAGCTCGCAATCCAGGCAGAGCCAGTCGGTTGCCAGCTCATCCCACAGACCCGACTGCATCTGACCGCTACTTGAAGACGGATCAGGAACTGGCGCTCCAAGCTCGTCATCGGTGAAGAAGCGACGGCCGGTGCGGGTATAGACCGTTCCAAGCGAAGCCTGCACGACGCCGAAGCGCTTCTGCGACACGCTCTCGTCTTTGCACAGAACAACCACAGCTCGCGAACCCATGTGCTTCTGCTCGCAGACGACAGTCGGGATGCCTTCCTTGCGATAGAAGGCAAAGGCTTCGTCAGGATGCTCCAGCAGGTTCTCGTGCTTGCTCGTCTCCGTCGGCGACATCGTGGGCGGCAGATAGATGAGCCATTTGGGATCACTCGCGAAGCGGCTCATGACTTCAAGAGCGGCAATCGCATTCTCCTCCCGGATCGTGATCTTCGGCTTCAGCCGTAGTGTCGATGAGGCGCTTGCCGACAACATCGGCAAGATCGAGCACGTCGTCCTGTGCGTGCTGCAGCAGGCGTGCGAGTCTCGGCTCCTTCGGGAAGGAAGGGTCTGCGCGGGCTCGTAGTAGGTCCGGTGCGCTTTGACCGAGACGATCTCGCGTTCCGGATAGCGCAGCGCCGTGAGCCTGCCACCGAAGACGCAGCCGGTATCGATATTGACGGTGTTGTTGAGGAACAGCGGTTCGGGTACCGGCGTGTGTCCGTAAACGACGAGAGCCTTGCCGCGATAGTCCGCAGCCCAGTTGTAGCGGACCGGCAAGCCGAACTCATCCGTCTCGCCGGTGGTCTCGCCGAAGAGGGCGAACTCGCGCACGGCCCCGAGCCACGGCCGTGCATCGACTCCTTGAGCCCAGCGTGAGCGACGACCAGCTTCCCATCGTCGAAGACGAGGTGGCTGACCAGGCCGTCCAGAAACTTGGCCACTTCGACGCGGAAAGCCTCGGACTCCTGGCCGAGTTGCTCCATCGTCTCAGCGAGGCCATGCGTGCGCTTCACATCTCGGCCACGTAACGCTCTCACGAGCTTCATATCGTGATTGCCGGGAACGCAGAAGGCCTGCCCCGACTGAACCAGGCTTGAGACGAGGCGAAGAACCTGGACGGTGCCAGGACCACGATCGACCAGGTCGCCGACGAAGACGAGCTTGCGGCCATCAGGTGAAGATGACCGAATACGCATCATCCGGCTGATCCACCGCGTAGCCAAGCTGTCGCCATCAGTTCGACCAGCTCATCGAAGCAGCCATGAACGTCGCCGACAATGTCGAACGGCCCGTGCTCGGTCTTCTTGTTATTCCATAGCGGCTGCCGCTCGATCGTGACGGAATCGACTTCTTCAGCGACTTGAGAGTTTGAAGACATGGCGGATGCCTTCGCGCTCCAGACCGCGCAGCGAACGCCGGAGCTGCTGGGACTGGTTGCGAATGACATGCGGCCCAAACTGCCGATCCGGGCGAAGAGCGTTGCGATCCTGGCAGAGCCGCTCCGGCAGATCGAAGACAATGGCCTCGGCGAAGAGGTGGTACTCCTTGGCCAGCGCGATGAGCGATTTGCGTGCCTCCGGCTGGACATTCGTGGCATCGACCACCGTCAGCCGTCCACGCGCGAGCCGCTTGCGAACGATCTCATGCAGGAGATCGAATGCGTCGCCGGTGGCGGACTGATCGTTCTCGTTGTCGGAGACGAGCGCTCGGCAGAAGTCGGAGGAGACAACTTCTGTCGGAAGAAAGTGCTTTCGTGCGAACGAAGATTTGCCGCAACCGGACGGTCCAACGAGGAGGACGAGCGAGAGCTCAGGAATGCTGATCTTCATGCCGCGACCTCCTTCTGAGCGAAGACCGCCATCTGCGTTGGAGCGCCGCGTTCCGCGTCCATGGGCCCACCGGCTCAAAACGAACCTCGTAGCCAAAGCGCTCGGCGACTCCGTTCGCCCAGCTCTCGAACTCGCGATCGCTTCCATTCGAAGCGGTGGTCGCCGTGCCGGAACTCGCCCGCCGGGAGCGTCTCAAAGACCGCGTTGTATTCGGCGTTCGGAGTGGTCAGCACGACATGCTTCGGTCGCGCGAATTCGAAGACGATGCGCTCGAACGTGGCGAGTCGCGCCGCATCGAGGTGCTCGATGACCTCGACGATGGCGGCTGCTTCAAAGCCGTTGAGCCGTTGGTCGCGATAGGTCAGCGATCCCTGAATCAGCTCGATCCGACTGCGCTGCCGTTCTGGCAGCTCATCGAGCCGCAAGCGCTCCTTCGCGATTTCGAGAGATCGCCAGGAGACATCCATGCCGAGGATGGACTCGAATTGCTTCTCGGCAAGGAGAAGCCGCAGCAGCTTGCCTTCGCCACAGCCGAGATCGAGTACCCGCTTCGCGCCGGTCGCCTTGATGACGGACAAGACCGTCTGCAGTCGTTGCGTATGCAGAGACGGTGCGCGTTCCGCCGCCTCTGATTCGGCACGGTAACGTCGTCAGCTCTCATCGCTCGGCGTGTCGTCTGCCAGCAGACGGCTCAGCGCTTCCCGCGTGAGGTGCCGCTGGCGTTTGAGATAGCGCGAGACGATCAGGTCTTTTTCGGGATGCTGGGGCAGCCAGCCTTCGCCTCGCTTCAGGAGTTTCTCGATCTCATCCTGCGCCACCCAGTAGTGCTTCTCATTGTCGAGGACTGGAATCAGTACATAGAGGTGCGTCAGCAAGTCCTGAAGCCGAACCGTCGCGGATAGGGTGAGAGCCACATAAGGGGACTCACCCCACTCCGGGAATTTCTCATCCAGACGTGATCCCTGCAATTCGACGGTGTAGCCCAGCGGCTCGAAGAGCCGCCTGACAAGATCCTCGCCGCCTCGGGCTGCGATGACCGGCAGATGAGCGGTCAGAGGAATCGCCGTGTCCGCGAGTTCCTGGCGCTCTTTGCTCCGCCCGCTCATTGCGGTCGTGAACATCCGACCCATTGCGACGCTCAGAAAGGAGTTCGCAGCATAGGGCCGATCGTTGACATACTGCTCCAAGCTGGCCGCCTTCACCGGCCGGGCCGCGGCCCCGCACCAGAGCCACGGGGTCAATCTCGATCAGCAGGGCTGCCGTGCAGCGCTCCGCAGAGGCTTCGGGATAAAACACATACCCTTACCGAAGGAGAGCTCTTCGGTCTGGAGGCGGGCCGGATTCTTATGGAGGAGATAGCCGAGATCCGTAGCAGGCTGGTGAGTGGTCGAAATGGTCAAGAGCATTCAGGATGAGTATAAGTCCTGGTTCAGGGGAGATTGCGAGCGCAGCTGAGGCTGATTCTTCCCATAGCGGAGGCAGCCAATTAACTCGGCGCATAGCCGGTCTTCTGCATCTACCCTAGAGCGGCTCGACGCCACGCACACCCGGCATGTTCAAGACTTCGGACCGGCGCAGGTCAGTTCTGGATCTGACAATGAATCCAATCGTCCCGTTCTCCTCGATCTTTGCACGCTCAAGGATCGTAGCGCCCGGTATGTTGAAGGCTTGAGCATGATCTTTCTCAACCTCGATCGCGTACTCACCCATATGTCCAATCTCCTTCGGTCTCCTCTTAGAAGAGAGGTGGTTGCCGATTTTTCTGTGATAGTCATTCAGCGGGAGGGCTGAATCATTCGTCGGCCCCCCGCGAACTCTCTCTCGCTGAACTCCACCTGTCGCGGAGCCGGCCAACCGGCCACCGCCTAGATGCCATCCTCCGGTAAGGACTTCACACGGAGAATTCTCCGCGCGGGCCTCCTCATCCTAATCTGTGAGACTCATCCGTAGCACAACCGGTGGGTGATCGAGATCGCCAAAGAACCCCATAAGCGCAGCGTTGACATACGTCACATCGTTGTCCTGCACGATCCACCTTGTGAAGGAGGCAAGCTGACGAGTCCCCACAAAACTCCCACAATCGTTCTGCGGGGAGAATAGCAAGCTCTCTAAATTATTGAAGAGATGGAGCCGATGAGCGGATTTGAACCGCTGACCTACTGATTACGAATCAGTTGCTCTACCAGCTGAGCTACATCGGCATTCGGAAGGTTCATCACCCGGGCCACCCGCCCGCGAGTGCAAAACTCGATTGCTCCATCTATAAGTCTACCGGGAACCGCCCACGCGCGCAACGGTCAGATGCCTGTTGTTTCCCTGCCCGAATCAGCTAACCTCAATGGCATCATGCCAATGCCAGTCCGGCTGCACGTGTCTCGTCTGCTGCATACTCTCACCCGCATCGCAGCCGCTATCCTCTTCGTTTTTGCCGTTATGCCAGTCCTCGCACACGCTCAGCAGAAGAACATCATCGCGTACGTCTTCCCTAGGGACCGCGCTCTCACGCCGGACGAGGTCAACGTCCGCAAGCTCACCCGCATCAACTACGCCTTCGCCAATATTAAGGATGGCGAGATCATCGAAGGCTTCCCGCACGACGCCGAAAACTTCGCAACCCTGCACGACCTCAAGAAGGTTAACCCCGCGCTCAAGGTCCTCGTCTCCGTCGGCGGATGGACATGGTCCGGCAACTTCTCCGACGCCTCTCTCACGCGCCAGTCGCGCACACGCTTCATTACGAGTGCTGTCCGCTTCATCGAGCGCCACCAGCTCGACGGCCTCGACATCGACTGGGAGTATCCAAACCAGGTCGGCAACGGCAACGTCTTCCGTCCCGAGGACAAGCACAACTTCACGCTCCTCCTCGCCGAGCTTCGCCAGCGCTTTGACGTTGAAGAGAAGCGTCTCCACCGCCGCCTCTACACCTCCATCGCCACCGGAGCGTCGCAAAAGTTTCTCGACAACACCGAGATGGATAAGGTGCAGCGCTACGTCGACACCGTGAACCTGATGACCTACGACTTCTACGTCGGCGGACCAACTACCGGGCACGACGCTCCGCTCTTCCACAACCCTGCCGACCCGAAGAACGTCTCCGCCGAGCGCTCGGTCGAGCTCTTTCTCCAGGCCGGAGTTCCGACGCGCAAGCTCGTCCTCGGCGTTCCGTTCTACGGCCGCAGCTGGGGCGAGGTCGCGAGTGTGAACGATGGCCTCTTCCAATCCGGCAAGGCCGCGAAGGGCGTCCACTTCTCCTATCCCGATCTGCCAAACTTGCTGGCGACCGGCTTCATCCGCCACTGGGACGCGACCGCTTCTGTCCCCTTCCTCTACAATCCTCAAACGCAGGTCTTCGTCACCTACGAAGATCCCCAGTCGCTCGCCGAAAAATGCCGCTTCGTCAATAAGCATCGCCTCGGTGGCGTCATGTTCTGGGAGTACTTCAACGACTCCACCGGCATTCTTCTCGATGCCGTGCACGCCGGTCTCACTCCCATCCCGGACGAAGGTGCAGGAACGAATTAGTACAGGAGCCAACTAACGCTATGGCCACCGCTCCACAGCAGATCGCGCTCGAAACTCCCACTACCCTCAAGGCTCCGCGCGTCGCCTCCGTCGACATCTTCCGCGGCCTCACCATGATCGTCATGATCTTCGTCAACGATCTCGCGGAGGTCAAAGGCCTGCCCTGGTGGAACTATCACGCTCCCGGCAAAGTCGACGCCATGACCTACGTCGACATGGTCTTTCCCGCTTTCCTCTTCATCCTCGGCATGGCCATCCCGCTTGCCACCGAGCAGCGCCTGCGCAAGAATCCCTCGCACCCGCACCTGTGGCTGCACGTCTTTCTGCGTTCGCTCTCGCTGCTCGTTCTCGGCCTTATCCTCGCCAACGCTGGCGCCGGCGACCCCACGCTCATCCACATGCCCAAACATATCTGGGCGCTCTTAGCACTCACCGGAGCCATCCTCTTCTGGATGGTCTATCCGAAAGACGACGGCCGCCGCACTCTTTATAACGTCTTGCGCTACTCCGGCCTCGCGCTGATGATCGTCATGTTCGCGATCTTCCGCCGCACCACCAAAGACGGCAACGTCGCCTGGATCAGATATGCATACCCCGAGATCCTCGGCCTGCTTGCCTTCGCCTATCTCACCACCTGCATCCTCTATATCCCCACACGACGCTGGCGCTGGGCTCCCTTCGCCTGGTTCGTCGCCCTCACAGCCTTCTGCGCGTTCTGCGCCGCGCACTGGATCGAGTTCCCCCGCCACTACGGACTCTATATATGGCCCTTCGGCAACGGCTCCGACACCCTCATCTCCATGGCCGGAGTCGCCACCTCCATCCTCTTCGTGGGCGAGCAGAGCCGCCGCTGGCCCACCTTCCGGTCCAAGGCTACCTACGCACTCGCCTTCGCCGCCATCATCTTGGTCGCCGGATACTTCCTCACCCCGCTCGGCATCTCGAAGATCCGTGCCACCCCCACTTGGTCGCTCTACTGCGTCGGATCGTCCATCATTATCTTCACGCTGCTCTATTACATCTGCGACGTGCAGCAGAAGACGCGCTGGGCCGCCTTCACCAAGGCTCCCGGCTCCAACACACTGTTGACCTACCTGCTCCCGGACCTCTGGTACTTCATCCTTGGAGCGTTTGGCATCACCTGGTTCCGCACCCACCTCGCATGGGGATTCCCCGGAATCATTCGCTCCATCGTCTTCACTGCATTCATCGTCGCTATTGCGACTCTGCTCACGAGAATGAAGCTTCGGTTGCAGCTCTGAGAGAAGTCATTGCATCGGCACGAACTTGCCTTCGCAGGAGTACGCCTCCACCCGCTTCGGCGTCATCGGCGACACGACCTTAATATCTGTCTCGCTGAAGTTGATGTTCGTCCCGCCCGGGCCCAGCGTCACCGTCGCAAAGTGCCCGTGCGCCTGCTGCGGAGAGATTCCTTCCACCCGCACATTGTCCAGAGTCACCTCGGTCCGGTGCTCGTCATTCAACCCTGCAATCAGCACATCGCCGGCCGTCGTACTCGTCACATTCTGGATCGTGATCGCCTTATAGTCCGGGATCCTGTCGCCCTTGTACTTCGGATCCTCGAACGGCTCCGTCGTCTGGTTCGTGTAATAAGGACTGATCGCAATCGGGTTAGCAACCTCACGCATGCAGATATTCCGGTAGACCAGGTCATGCACGCTGCCGCCCCGAGTCACATTGCTCTTGATGCGGATACCGCTCGTTGTGTGGTCCTCTGTCAGCCCATCCACCAGCAGATCGCTCTGTCCCGAGTACGTCTCGCTGCCGATCGACATCCCATGGCCCGAGTAGAAGTGGTTATCGATCACGCTCATATGCGACACGCCCGTTTTGATCGCAATATTGTCGTCGCCGTTATCGATCCAGCTATGCGCCACCGTCACATTCTTTGAGCTGCCGGGATCGATCCCGTCCGTATTCCTCGCGTCCGTCCCCTTCACAGTAGGCGTCAGCAGATGAACCCCCCACGCCGTAAACCCGTCGGTCTGGTTCACGCTAACGTGAAAGTTCGTCGAGTTGTGAAGCGTAATCCGATACAGCACGAGGCCATCCGCGTGCGATGCGACGATCATCCTCGGCGTGTAGTAGCGCTCGTTCTTCGGCTCAGCCTTCCGCGACATCTGCCACCAGCTGTAGTCCTTATTAAGGATCTGCGCCCAGCCACGCCCATCAATCACGCCATCACCCATAATCCCCACGTTGGTCGCGTGATCTACGCCAATCAACGGCCTACACCCTCCGCGCACCGCTGGTCTCTGCGGAGCAGGGAAGACCGGTGCCGCTCCACCTGTCGCAATCGTTCCGCACAGTCCCCGCTGTAACTCCTTCACCCTTCATCTCATACAAGGCAGCATCGCGCGATCCATACAGCGTCACACCCTTATCCACCAGCAGCGTCACTCCGCTTCGCATCTCGAGCGGCCCGCTCAAAAAAGCATTCTTATCTTTCGAACCGCCGCGAAGCTCCACCGCCATTCCCGTCTTGCAGTGGTCCAGCGCCTTCTGAATTCTGTCAGTGTCCAGCTTCGTTTCATCCTCTGGCGCCAGCGTGTTGTTCACTGACTTCAACGCAGCCTTCAGCGTCGTGCACGATCGCGGAATCTTTGGCTCTTCGACCTTTCGTGTGTCCTGCGCTGCAGCGGAGAAGGCTGTCGCAAGAAGAGAGACGAAAAACATTCGGAGAGACATCGGTCGCGGAATCATGAGGTTCACAAGTGCCAACCTAACACGGTCGCGCTGCCCCTTGCTTAGCGTCAAACTCGCAGAGCAACCTCAAGTTCTTTCGACTTCAATCTTCATCAAGGTCGATCCTCGGCGCCACCACACAGGGCAACACAAGCATCGCCATCCAAAGCAGGATCACAATCAGCGCACGGGCCATTTGAGTCTCTCCGAAGAGAGCGTTCACGCTCTCTCGACACTCAACACATCGGCCCGGCTCATCACTCCATCATGATTCCATCTCTGCCGTATGCCCCATTCGTAACGTGCTCAACGTACTCTTCGGCAACTTCTTCCAAAACGTGAAGAGGCCGCCCGGCAACAGGGCAGCCTCTTCTTTAGGGAGAATAGTTCCAACGGAGGCAAAGCCATCAGAACTTTCTGGCGAAATACTATGGTTGGCAAAATGACGTGTCAAGGTTTAAACCAGAAATCTATAACTCTTTATTTTTCATCTAGTTACTAGTGTTATCAAATGGATAACAGGCAGTATTGATTTTCGCCGTATCTTCACTTTTGTGTGCTCCATGCACACTCAAAAGGCTATTGAATCAAACGCTTACCTTTGCCGCTGCACCATCCCGTGTGCAGGGTTCAATCACACATCCGGGGTATCTAGTTCAACTCTTGGCACCCGCACCCGGCCCATCCAGATGGATCGGCGCGGGCTTTCCACTCAGGTCGATGCGCAAAAACTCCGGCTCCGAGGCCGCCGGCTTACCCTGCAGAACCCGTATCGCGGCCCTTCCCGCACCCAGCGACAGGCCCAGCACGATCGCCGCCAGCGCTCCGAAGCTGCAGAAGATCATGATGCTCGCCAGCAGGCTGTACGTCTTCCGGACCTCGGTATGGAACTCCGCCTGGGGCATCTGCTTGTTCCAGGTCACGTCCATCCGTGGTCGGATCCCCTGGACCAACCCCTTAGCCTCTTCCAACGGCCACGTCCCGGTCGTCACCAGCAGCAGGGTGCCCGTCCGCCGAATCACGATCGTGCCCGCTGAAGGGCCGCGCTCGTGCAGCGCCTTCTCGATCACCCGCAGTTTCTCCCCGGCAATCTCCGGCGTCGGATACAGCAGCATCGTCAACTGCCCCCGTCCCGCATACTTCGCCGTCACCGCTTCGGCCGCCTTATCGAACCCCACGGCCGCACCCGGTAGGACGCCGCCCATCGCCTCGTAGCTCACCGGACCCACCGCATACTTCACCGACTCCCGCTCCAGCCCCTTCACCGGCAACAAAGTCGGCAGCAGCGGAGCCAGTCCCTTCGGCCCGCCTACCTTTGGCAGCCGTCCCTGCAACCCGCTCAGCAGAGCCTCGGTCTTCGGTCCCCGTACTCCATCGGCCTCCACCACACTCGTCCCGCTGCGAAACAGGTAGTGGCTGCCCTTCAGATTCGTCTCATCCCCCAGCCCCGTCCCGCGATACTCCGAACCCGGCCGCAGGGAGTAGCTATAAGCAGCATGCGCCCCCGTAGCATCCACAAACTGCCGCGCCACCACCGTCACTGTCGGCCCCGCGTTGCCCTCGCGATAGACGCCGCGCTCCTCGCGCCTTAGCCCGTCCTCGGCCAGAACCGTCTTTACTTTATCGTCTTGTGCGGCTGCATCGGGTGCACCCGCCGCCTCAGGCTGCAAGACCCAGGTCCCCACCTCATGCGGAAGCAGCGGCGTCGGAGGCTCCACCAGCGTCGTCTTCGCTTCCTGTCCCCAAGCCGGCGTCCACGACAACCGCCGCCCCGACGATCAAAACCCACAGAACCCGTCGCGTGAGTCCCATAACTTTGTAGTTGCCCACTGCCATACACACCTGTCCCGCTACCGGCAGATTACACCAGCAGGAAATTCCCGCGCGAACGGCGCCGGCCGGCGGCCATCTATAGTTAGACACCGCAAAGCCGAAAATCGCTCCATCAACAAATTCGCCCTAGCTCTTCACGGCCTCCCACTTCGCCTCGCCGTACTCCGCCATACTCACTGTCCCCGACATCCGGTTCCCCTCAACTGTCCCCTTGAACCGGCAGGGCAGGGGATAACCCGTCACCGGCAGCACGCTCATCATCGCAATCTCGTTGGCATGCACCGAGCCCTTCAGCGTGGCGTTGTAGATCTCGCCATGTTGATCACCCGAAACATCGTTGCCGTCTTGCTTCAGCACAAAGTGCTGCTCGCCCGTACCGCGCAGATAGTGAATCGTCACTGCCCAGTCGCCCGCAACCTGCGCAGGCGTACCGCTCGGAACCACCGGATCCGAAAACTTTGGCGGACTCTTCAGAATCCCGTGGATCGTATCCGCGACAATCTTCACCTCAGCCGGCGTCATGATGTAGCAATAGATCGTCACCGAGCTGTCCATGCGGTCAGGCCGAGTCCCCGTGCCTCCCAGCACAATGCGCGGAGTCCCCTCATCCAGCACCTTCGCCATCTCCGTGCCTGTAATGCCCGTCACCTTCGCATCCCAGCTGATCCGCACGCCCGGGCTCCGGTCGATCGACCCAAACGGCGCCGAAGGCAACACCTTCGCCGTCACCGAGGGCAGCCCCTGCATCTTGTCCGCAATCGACTGGCACCAACCCATCCACATCGTCTGCTCGGCCTCATGATCGCGCTTGCGCCACGCGCGCACCGCCGCCAGCAGCCCCATCGTCTCTTCCTTGCTGCACTTCATCGCCCGTCCATAGTTATGGTGCGGAGCGCCCTGGAAGTACGCCGCCTGGCACAGGTCCTTCTTCCCAATCAGCAGCCCCGACGACTGCGGCCCGCGCATGCACTTGCCGCCCGAGTACGCCACCAGGTCCGCTCCTGCCTCAATATGTGGATTCGGCATGTCCAGCTCCGTCGCCGCCGCATCCACAAACACCGGCACTCCATGCTCCTTCGCGATCGCCGCCAGGTTCTTCGTGCTCATCGGCGTGTCGTTCCACCGCGGATTCGCGAGGATATACATCATCGCCGTCCGGTCACTGATCTTCGCGCGCAGCTCCTCCGGCGACGAGAACTCCACCAGCTCAACCCCGCACATCCGCACGCCAATGTCGTACGGATTCCGCGAGGTCTTCGGAATCACCACCTGGTCCTTCTTCTTGATGTAAGGCAGCGCCTGCGACTTCTCCACATCCGTTCCCGCAATGCAGGCCACAGTCGCGATACACGTAGCCGCGGCCGTCCCCGTCGTCGCGATGCCCCACTCCGCTCCGCTCAGCTTGCCCAGCTCCGCGCCTACCGCCTCCATCATCTCGTCCATGCGCACGTGGTACAGCGAGGCGTTGTACATCGCCTGCTTCACCTCGGGCAGCGAGGTCGATCCGCTGATCGCCGTAATCGTGCCGCGACAATTAATCAGCGGACGAATCCCGATCTCGGTAAAGAGATTGTTGTTGAAGTCGCCCACCGTGTGCGGCGCTTGGGTTCCCGTAAGAATCTGCCCAGCCTTCAAAGCACCCGTCTTTGTCGCAGTGGCTTTCGCAGGCTCGGCAGCCAGCGCATTCAGGCTCGGAGCCACAGCGCTCGCCGCTCCCGCAACGGTTACCAATCCTGTGTGCTTCAAAACGTCGCGCCGCGACCAGTTCTTCTTCTCTTGCATGACGCTCTCCTCGAGCCAATATTGGATTCAACCAATGTACGCAATTCGGCAAGAGCACGCGTAGGTCTCCTGCCCTACGCGCTTTGGTAGAATTCGGACGCCGACCACCGAGGCGCACGCGGGCCACTCGTTAAATCAACGTTCTGGAGAGACCTTCAATGAACGATCCCGCGCCCCTGGACTCCGCCGAGCGCCGCGTTATCCTCGAAGTTCTCGATCAGGTCTGCCCGCTCGAAACCGAACTCGTCGGTCCCACCACCGTGGACGACATCATCGACGGAGCACACTTTAAGCCCGTCCAGGGCGGCAGTCACTTTCAGCTAGCCATCGCCATCGCGCTCGTCAGCTGCATCTGCAGCCTTACGCAGTTGGCCATCAAGACGTGGGAGTTGAAAAAGGCTGCCCAAAAAGAAGAGGAAGCGGCTTCCTCCGGCGAGATGAACCAGACGATCCAGATCGCCATCACGGAGCACCTCACTCTCCACCCTGAACTCGGGCAGGTTCTCTTCGACCATCGCAAGACGCCGGAGCAGGTAATACGAACCATTCAGGTGGTCCTCGCCTCACAGTCCGGTGGACTCGATAAAGACCATGCCAATCACGGCTGAGCCGCATCTATCAACGCGTCTCGATATTCGAAGATGGACCGTAGTACGGCTGTTCACCACTCTCTTCAATCAGGCGGTATCGTATCCGCTTATCGTCGTCGCACTCACTGTCCTCGTGCAGGTTCACTTTGGCTGGCGTGCCATTCTGCTGTTTCCCATCCTGCTTATGGCAGCAGTTGCCGTCGTCTCGGTCGCGTTCATTCCGGACGTCAATGCCAGCGTCAACGAACTCATCGACTTTCGAATGCAGTTTCCAAACGTGACACTAACGCCGGTTCCTGTTTCGGACTATCTCGCTGGGCTGAGGGACAAAGTGCCGCGACTGCGCTCCAGCCGCGCGGACCAAATTCTCCCTCTTTCATCCAAACTGCAGAACGATCGCATTCGTATCCTTCTGCGATCTTCTGCTGGACCAAGCTCCTGGCCGTTGCCCCCCTCGCTCGTCACGTACGCAAATCTCACCGGAGCCTGGGTCATTCTCGCCGATCCTCCCGAACGGCTGACCAATCTGGGATATTTCCTCCTGCTGCATGAGCTTGGCCACACTGCATTCACCTCCTTCGCTGTCAGGGTTGGTCTATCGGCAGAGGTCAGGATCGTTCTCCTTTCCGGGGTCTTCCTTTCTCTTCTTATCAGTCCGACAGGGATGCAAGCGATTGGTTTGCTCGTAACGGCCGCGTGTTGGTACGCCCTCGTAAAGAGGGAGCAACGGCGCACTCGCACCATCGTTCGCGTATTCGATGAGATCAGCGCCGACACCTTCGCCCTTAAGCATTGCGACCCTTCCTGGTTTATGAGGTACTCGGTGTCGGACATCATCTCCGTCTTGTCCAGGATGGATGCGGCCAGCGAGACAAGACCCTGGACGCAGGAAGAGATCGACATGCGCACACATTCTTTTTCCGAAGACCTGCACCGGCTCGCGAATGGCCAACCGCTGCTTCACACGGGCGAACTCGCACCTGGCTACAACCGATTAATCAGAACCAGGAACCGCCGCTCTGGTCATACTGATGGTTCTCTTCGGACTTGCTCACGCGCCCTTGAGTTATGGGCGCCTCGCGCTCCTCGGGGGCGTAAGTTTCCTTGGCCTTTGTGCTGCACTCTTCGCTGTCGCGGCTCTGAGTTTTCAGAAAGATCTTGTAGATCACATCATGGGTATCAAACCCATGGATCCGGCAAAACTAGTCGTAATGGAAAAGGCAGCCCAGCGAAAAAAGAAGCTGCAGTATGTCGTCGATTGGATGAAACAGAACCCCACGTACTCCGTTCCCAATCAGGATGCTCGCGAAAACATACGAGCGTAATCTCCCAGCCGGATTCGCTGCCGCCGCCTCAAGTACCATCATCCCGATGCCAACCCACGCCACCCGAGTAATCCCCGTACTCTTCGCCGGACTTGCAGTGACCGCCCTCGCGCAATCCCACCTCCCGCCTCGCTACAAAGGCACTCCGTACACCGACGCTCAACAACGCGCTCCACAAACCATCCCCGGTCGCGTCGAGTGCGCCTTCTACGACAACGGCGGCGAGGGCGTCGCCTACCACGACACTGACCTCGCCAATCACGGCTCCGGGCAGCTCAACCCACCCGACGGTTCCTACCTGCACGAGTTCCGCATGCGCGAGGGTGTCGACATCTCCTACACCAAGTTCGGTAACTCCCCCGACCGCATCGACGACAGCCCCTGGACCATCGTCCTTCCCCCCGCCAACCAGCTCTACGTCGGCTGGACGGAGCCCGGCGAGTGGTTCAACATTACCGTCGACGTGAAGAAGGCGGGAGCTTACTCTGCCGATCTTCTCTACACCTCCAACCGCGGCGGTGCCATCTCGGTCGACCTCAACGGCATCCCCATCCCCGATGCAGCCCACCTCTCCATCGCTTCCACATTCAACCAGGCCGACCCGGTAGCCTGGCGCCAGTGGCATCACTGGAACCTCGCCCCCAACCTCGTCAAGCTTCAGCTACCCGCCGGGCGCAATCTCCTCACCATCCGTATCGTCGCTGGAGGCCAGATGAACCTCGCCTGGCTCGACTTCCACGACGCGCATTAAGACGAAGCGCTGTAAATGCTCTTTCTAAAAGGTTTAGTTATCAGATCAGAGACTTTCAAGGCAAAAACGCTTGTCAAGTCCTGATTTCGCGGAAATGCATGAAAGTAATAGAGATACAAGTTGCCGATTAATTCCCCTCGACTGTCTAGAATAGAAATAGGCGGGAATCTCGCAACCCATCTCTCGCTTCTACGGCGGGATCGCAGAACCAAGTACTAGGCTAAGCTGCTTGGAATCATCATTTACACGGAAACGCGGGGGGAGGGGTCTACTGGACGCTAGCGCGCTCGGTAGGAGCCTTGGTCGCGCTCAGACCGCTCTCGTACTTCGCGACACCCTTATAAAGACTCTCTGCCACACGCTGCCGATACTCCGGCTGCCTTAGCTGGTTGGCATCCCGGGGGTTGGTCACGAATGAAATCTCCGCAAGCACCGAAGGCATGTTCGCCCCGATCAGCACGACAAACGGAGCCTTCTTCACGCCACGATTCTTCAGCCCGGCATTCCCGCGCTGTAGGCCTGAAAAGAGACTTGTCTCTACGTCCATTGCGAACTCGCGGGACTCGTCGATCTTCTCCTTCATGGCGATCTTCTTCACCAGGTCGCTCAACTGATAAACGCTCTGGTCGCTCACCGCGTTCTCGCGCGCCGCGACCTCCAGAGCATCCGGCTGCGAGGTGAAGTTCAGGTAGTACGTCTCGACCCCCCGAGCGCTCGCATCGTTCGACGAGTTCGCGTGGATCGACAGGAACAGGTCTGCCTGCGCCTTATTCGCAATCGCCGTCCTGTCTCCAGCGGGATAAACGTATCGTCGGATCGCGTGTAGATAATCTCCGCGCCCAGCCGCTCGTGCAGCATCTTGCCCAGCCGCAGAGCCACGTCCAGCACAACGTCCTTCTCCTCGATGCCATCGACGCCGATCGTGCCCGAGTCATGACCGCCATGCCCCGCATCGATCACGATGCGCCCGATCTTCAACCCCAGCGCCCGCACCAGCGAAGTCTGCCCATTCGCCGTCGGTACCGCGGCCCGCGCCGGAGAAGCCGGATCAACCTTACCCTTCCGCGTCTTCCGCGAAGACGTAGTCGATGCATTCGAGCCAGATGAATCCTTCACTCCCGGAACGACCGCCGCAATCGGCTGCGACGTAGGAACACTCGTCGCCTCAACCTTTCCCGGCTCGCCGCTCACAGCCGCCACCTCGTTCGAAGTACCCGAGTTCTTGGTAGCCACGGTATTCGGAACCGGCCGCGTCGAAGGCTTCGCCCCCGCCGCCGCCCGGGGTGCCGGGGCCTCCGGCAACTCCTTCGGCTGAGCGCTCGCAACCTGTTGCTGCGGCGGGCCGCCGTGGATGTCGATGATCAGCCGGTAAGGATTCGGCAGCAGAAACGCCGAGTACTCCGTGACGTCATTCACATCCAGAACCACGCGCGTCATATCGTTGGAAAACTGCGCCGCGCGAATCTTCTTCAGAAATCCATCGTCCGTGACGGTAAAGCTGCGACCTACAAGTTCCTGCGCCAACCGCGTTCCGTGCAGGTCAAAGTAGATGCGATCCGGATTCGGCACCCGCGCCGCCTCGTACGTCACGTCGTCGCCCAGGTCGATGGCCACGCGCGTATAGTTCGGCGTCGACCAGTGCCGAATGCCAGTCACCTTCGAGAGTCCCACTCGCTTTGCGCCGGTGGTTTTCGCAACATGAGCGGTAGAACTCTGCTCGCCGGAGGTTTGCGGCACGTCATCCAGCATCGGATCGGCTGTCCCGCGCCGCGCTGCTGCAGTCGTTTCACCGGAGGGCGTCGGCGTCGATGCTGGCGAAGTCTGCCCAACACTGCGTGACGTCTGCGCGACCGGCCCGTCTGAAGTTGCGCGAGGTGTAATCGCGGTGTCCTTCGCCGCTCGCTGCGGACTTGGCCTCGGCGAATCCAGCGACGCCAAGCCAGCCTTCGCTTCTTCGGCTTGCGAGCTGTGTGGATACTGCTTCAGCAGCAGGGAATACCGCTCGCGTGCCGCTGTCGCATCGTGCAGTCCGTTCTCGTAGATCTGCCCTTCAGCCAGCAGAGCGCCCACACGCAGCGAACTACCTGGATACTGTGTCCGCAGGAACTCGTACTGCCCAACCGCTGCCTTCAGGCTCTTCGCGTCGCCAAGATCGCTGCCCTGTTCGGCGAGCAACTCGGCGACTGCGTACACAGCCGGAGCGGCATACTTGCTCTGCGGCGCGTCGTGATAGATGGCGCGATACTCGTCGAGGGCTTTCGCATAATCTGCCTTGGTCCGGCTCCCCTCGGGGATCGCCTCCAGCACCTCGCGCCCGCGAGTAGCTTGCTCCCACGGAGACATCTCGACGACGTGCTTCTGACCGGAACTCTTTGGCTTCGAAGGGGTAGCCGCAGGTGCCGCCGCGCAGGCTATCCCGACCGCGCAGAAGGCGCACCATGCCCCGAGACCTCGCAGTCTGTTGCACACAACTATCACAGCCTTAGTTTAAGAGGCTCGCGGCTGCCACCCTGCTGTGAAAACAGGCCGGGTACTCCCAGCGACACCCCCAGCATTTAGTGGCTTAAAAAGTGCGACCACAAGGCTTTAGAGCAAACTGTCGACGACCGAGCCTGCCTTCGCCAGTGCACCATCGAGCGCCCCGGGATCACTGCCGCCAGCTTCGGCAAGGTCAGGCCTACCGCCCCCCTTACCTCCAACCAGCGCCGCAATCTGCCCGACGATCTTGCCCGCTTGCACCTTGCCGGTAAGGTCTTTGGTGACGCCGACGATCAAAGAAACTTTGCCATCGTTTGCGGCACCCAGCACAACAACGCCCGAGCCGAGCTTCGTGCGCAGTTCGTCGACGAGATTGCGCATCTGGCTTTTATCCAGTGCGTCCACACGCTGCGAAAGCACCTTCACGCCCTTCACCTCGACCGCCGCAGAAGCAGCATCCGAGACGGCAGCAGAGGCCGACTTCATCCGCACCTGCTCCAGCTCGCGGCGCAGCTTCTTCATCTCGTCTTCCTGCGCCGCGATTCTCTGGCGCAGAGCATCGGCTGGCGCAGCATCGCTGGCTCCGACCATCTGCCCGACTACACGCGCTACATCAAAGCCGCGACGGAACTCGCTCAGCGCTCCGGTTCCGCTGACCGCCTCGACGCGCCTAACACCGCTTGAGACAGATCCTTCGCCGACGAGCTTCAACAGGCCGATCTGGCCAGTCGCAGCCGTATGCGTGCCGCCACAAAGCTCGGTCGAGAAGTCACCGATCTTTACCACGCGTACGCGCTCGCCGTACTTTTCGCCGAAGAGCGCCATCGCGCCTAACTCATTTACCGCGACGTCGATGGGAACGTCCACCATCGTCTGCACGGTTGTGTTAGCCAGCACCTGGCGGTTGACGATGTCCTCGATCTCCTGCAGCTCTTCTTCGGCAACGCCGGTAAAGTGCGAGAAGTCGAAGCGCAGCCGCGACTGGTTCACCAGCGAGCCAGCCTGCTTTACATGCTTGCCCAGCACCTCTCGCAGAGCAGCGTGCAGGAGGTGCGTTCCGGTGTGATTGCGTTCGGTAGCGCGACGGTTCTCGCCGTTCACTACAGTGTCCACGGTATCGCCGACGGCGATGGTCTCACGCGCCTTCGCACGGTGCGCGAATACGCCCTGCACCGGCTTCGTCGCTCCGAAGACATCCGCGACGACGGTGTTGTGATCGTCCGAATACAGCCAGCCAATATCGCCCACCTGGCCGCCCGAATCGGCATAGAAGCTGGTGGCGTCGAGCACAATGTCACCCTGCTCGCCAGCTTTCAACTCCGGCACCCCAACGCCATCCTTCACGACGGCAAGCACCTTCGCACCCTCAACCTTCAAGGCGGAGTAGCCTTCAAACTCTGTCTTCGCGAGCTCGCGGTAGACAGGAGCCGCGGATTTCTGCGAGCCACCCTTCCAGGAAGCGCGCGCTCGAGCCTGTTCCTCTTCTTTCGAGCGTTCAAAGCCTTCCATGTCGAACGCGATACCAGCATCCCGTGCTGCATCGGTCATGAAGTCCAGAGGCATTCCGAAGGTCTCGTACAGGCGGAAGGCGGCAGCGCCGGAGCGCAGCGTCTCTTCATTCATCTGGCGCAGTCCGAGTTCGAGCGTGCGTGCAAACTGCTGTTCTTCAGCAAGCACAACCTTAGCGACGCGATCGGCCGACTCTTTGAGTTCGGGATACGCCGCTGCCATTTCGTCGCGCACGGCATAGACCATCTCATGCATGAACGGCTTCTCCTGGCCGAGCAAGCGGCCGTGACGAATGCCGCGACGCATGATCTTGCGGAGCACGTAGCCGCGGCCTTCGTTCGAAGGCAACACGCCGTCGGAGATAAGGAAGGTTGCCGCACGGGCATGATCGGCGATGATCCGCAGCGACGCCTGCGAGCGAGCGTCGATCTCGTGGTCTGATTCGACCTTGTGATGCGTGAGCTGCTCTGCTCGATTAATCAGGGGAGTGAACAGGTCCGTCTCGAAGTTCGATAGCACCCCCTGCAGCACGCAGGCGACACGCTCAAGCCCCATGCCGGTGTCGATGGAAGGCTTCGGCAGCGGTGTGAGCAGCGGGCCGCCGGGCGTCACAGCACGGTCGAACTGCATGAAGACGAGATTCCATATCTCGACGTAGCGCTGCTCATCTTCGCCGAACGGCCGGTCGACGGATGGATCTTCACCGGCTTCGACGCCGAGGTCGTAGTAAATCTCACTACAGGGACCGCAGGGGCCGGTGTCGCCCATTGCCCAGAAGTTGTCCTTGGCGCCAAGCTCGAAGATGCGTTCTGCGGGGACGCCTACATCCAGCCAATACTGATAGGCCTCAGCGTCGCGCGGCACGGATTCATCGCCTTCGAAGATGGTGCAGTAGAGCCGCGATGGGTCGATTCCGAACCACTCCTTGGAGGTCAGCAGCTCCCACGCGTACGCGATGGCATCCTTCTTGAAATAGTCGCCGAAGCTGAAGTTGCCCAGCATCTCGAAGAAGGTGTGATGGCGCCGCGTGAAGCCGACGTTCTCGAGGTCGTTGTGCTTTCCGCCTGCGCGCACGCACTTCTGCGAGGTGGCCGCGCGCGAGTAATCGCGCTTCTCGAGGCCCAGGAAGACATCTTTGAACTGGTTCATGCCTGCATTGGTAAACAGAAGCGTAGGATCGTTCGCCGGGACCAGCGACGACGAGTGCACGCGACGGTGCCCCTTACCCTCAAAAAACCGCAGAAAATCTTCCCGAATCTGGCTGCCTGACCTGTAGTTCATAGCTTTTAAGTCTATCAGCCGAACATATTGATCTTCGGCGAGACTGACGCGCGCGGAACGCGCTCGCACGCCGGTCTTATTGATCGAGAGACATTCCGGTAACTGAACGGCGTTGGTCACACCCGCCTTGACAAGAAATTTTGACTGCGCCTAGAGTCGTATCCGTCCGAGACCCCAGGCTCGAGAACACAAACAACGAACTCTTCTCACCGGGACGACACCGGTAACTTATGCACGATGCAAGTCTGGCAGTTCTTCTTGGAGGACCATCATGCGTCTACGCATCGCCACGTCTCTCGTCTTCGTCCTCGTCTTCATCGTGTTTTTCGCCATCAACCCCAGGCTCGTCAACGCCCAAGGGATCACAGCCACGATAACCGGAGTTGTAACGGACGCAACCGGCGGAGTCGTTGCCAACGCGAAGGTTACAGCCAGGCGCCTGGATACGAACGAGGACCGCGTCGCCACCACGACCAATAACGGAGAATTCAACATCCCTCTACTGCAGCCCGGACGCTATCGCGTCACTGTAGAGATGGCCTCGTTCAAGACCTTCGAGCAGGACCTGACGCTGGAAATAAACCAGAAGGTCGAGATCCACGCGACCCTTGAGGTAGGTTCACAGAACGACAAGGTCACCGTCACGGCCGAGGCGCCGCCTATCCAGACTGAGGACTCCTCAGTCGGCCTCGTCATCGATAGCGCCACCATCGTCAACACTCCGCTCAACGGCCGCCTCAACATCACCGGCCTTATGGCGCTGGCCCCCGGCGTGCAGAACCCCGGCGCCCAGGATTCCATTCCCGTCTTCGGCATCACACCATCGGTCGGCGGTGCCTCAGCCTATGGCTCCGCAGGCTTCACCATCGACGGCGCGACCAACACCAGCGCCTTTCTCCAACGCGGTTACGGCGAGTACCCCCCGCTCGATGGCATCCGTGAGTTCAAGACCATTACCACCGGAGCTCCTGCTGAATTCGCGCAGCCCACCCAGGTGATCGTTGTATCGCGCGGAGGCACCAACGGCTTCCACGGCATGCTGCTTGAGTTCAACCGCAATCGTGTTACCGCCGCAAAGAACTACTTCGCCGGCGCCAGCCCGTTGCCGAAATACAACCGCAATGAATTTGGTGGAAACATCTCCGGCCCCATCATCATCCCGAAACTCTACAACGGACGAGACCGCTCATTCTTTTTCTTTAACTACGAAGGCTTCCGCCGACGCCAGGCCTCGACACTCTCCAGCCAGATGCCTACCAACCTCGAGCGTAGTGGGGACTTCTCCGAGTTCACCACGCCTGTCATTGATCCGCTTACACAAACTGCATTTCCTGGAAACAAGATTCCCGCCGGCCGTTTGAACGCAACTACAGTTGCTCTTCAGAATGCGCTCTATCCCCTGCCCAATCGCGCCGGGACGGGCGTCAACCTGATTGAGAACGTTCCACTCGCCGAAGACGTCGACCGCTACAGCTTTCGTCTCGACCATCGTCTGACGCCCAGCGATACACTCTTCGCCACGTACATTGCCGGCCTCTTCGGGCCCAATCCGTCGATCGGGACCACCAGCAAGTTCGGTGGCATGGCCGGCATCGGCGAACGCAATATGAACACGATCGTCGGCTGGACGCACATCTTTTCGCCCACGCTGCTCAGCCAGTTCATCGGCTCGTATAACCATGTGCCCATCTATCGCACACCGCAGAACGTTGGAACGGACTTCGCTTCCATCATTCCTGGTCTCGGACCGCAGCCTCTGGAAGGTGCGCCGCAACTTACGGTCACTAACATCACTTCCGTTGCGGAGCAGGGATCGAAGGACCTCGACCAGACCTTCCAACTCTCCTTCATCCTTACAAAGGTCCTGCACAACCACAGCATAAAGACCGGCTTTGCATTCCTGCGTTCGAACCACTGGAACCAGGCCGTCCTCGCACCGCAGCGCGGCGCCTTCAACTTCAACGGTCAGTACTCCGGAATCGCCTATGCAGATTTCCTCCTGGGCTATCCCACCCAGACCCAAAAAGCCAATCCGCCCGCCTCAACGATTCGCATCCTGCAACCGCAGTACGCGATGTTCGTTCAAGACGACTGGCGAGTAACGCCAAACCTTACGCTCAACATGGGTCTTCGCTACGATCTGCAATGGCAGCAGGAGAATCCCTACGGCTTGAATTCGATGTTCGTGCCGGGACTTAATAAGGTTGTGGTGTTCAATAAGCAGTTTCCGACGGAGACACTTTCATCCGTAGTTGCTGCGGTTCCGGTAGTACTGGCAAGCAGTGTTGGCCTGCCCAACAATATCTGGTCCTATCTTGGGCAGGACACGAACAACGTCGCGCCGCGGTTTGGCTTCGCCTACCAACCCACGCCAAAGACAGTCGTTCGCGGAGCCTTTGGCATATTCTTCAATCTGTTCCCCACACTTGACACCGCCAACCCGGTGTTCACAGGCCTGCCCTTCTACTCAGTGCAAACCTACTCGCAGCCCACTGGCAAGGTGCCGTCCATCACCATGAACAACCCCTTCCCCGGCTCCGGAACCGTTGCGACGAATCCCGTCGCTAATACGGAGAAGGGTCCCGTCACGCCCTATCAGGAGCAGTGGAACCTCGCCGTCGAGCGTCAGCTTCCGTGGAACTTCGGTTTACGTGTTGGCTACGTCGGCTCACGCTCGCTCAAGCAGAACAACTATCACGGCGGCGGCAACGTCAATCCTGATCTCAATGCCGTCACGCCCGCACCCGGTAACGTGCAACCGCGCCGCCCCATCCAACCCTTCTCTAATATCTTCTGGTACGACGCGCCGATCTTCAGCATGAACTCTAACGCAGCGCAGGTCGGTATTCATAAGCAATACACCAATGGTTTCACTCTCAACGGCGAGTACCAGTACATCCGCGTGCTGGGCAACGAGAACTTTATGGACTCGTTGCACACCAACGATTCTTACGGCAACATCAGCGTCATTCGTCCGCACCAGTTCATCGTCAGCTATGCGTACGATCTTCCCTTCGGCAAGAACAAGGCGTTTTTGGGCGACGCGAGCGGCTTCACCAATGCGCTGATCAGCGGTTGGGCTATCTCCGGAATTACCACATTCCAGTCCGGTGCGCCGTTTTCCGTCACACAAGCCTCGAGCCTTCAGGGAGGTGTCGGCGGTCGCGCCAATCGCAGGTCTGGCGTTGCTCTCTATCCTGGCAGCAAGACTATCAACCAGTGGTTCAATCCTGCAGCTTTCTTCGCGACCGACTTCCAGTACGGTAACTCCGCCTACAACATGCTGTGGGGGCCGCGCTATCAGAACTGGGACACTGCCGTGAGCAAGACCACCACGCTTCACGAGAACGTCAACCTGCAGATTCGTGTCGATGCATTCAATGTCTTCAACCATCCGACCTTCGCTAATCCCGCGTCTGCAGTGACAAACACCAGAACCGTAGGAACCATTACCTCCACCAATGGCGCGAACCGGACTCTGCAACTTGGTGGCAAACTAACCTTCTAGGCGTCACATCGCGCATATTCAGGAAGAGGATCCCGCATGCTCGTTCGACTCTCCAGGGCCATTGCACTCACGGTGGCCCTCGCTTCACTCTCCTTCGGCCAAGCTGCTACACCGCGGAACGTTTCATCGGCAAAGCTGAATTCCAATGCGCGCGAACTATTCTTCGCGGCGATGAAGTCCATGGATGCCGCATGGGACCCGAGTGCTCATCTTGTACGCACTCCTGATGGTCCGCTCGATCACGACGGTCGTCGCGCCAAATACATGGTCCGCGAGACCAGTTGCTACGCGCTCGGCCTCCTCATGCGCGACGGCAAAGGTGATCGTGCGCGGGCGGCTGAAGGTCTCGAAGCTGTACTCAAAGAGCAGTTTCTCGACAAAGATAAAGACTGGTACGGTACCTTCCGTCGAACGCCCGAAGAGCCCGATCCTTCCGGCGAAAACACCGTAATGTGGCGCAACTACGATCCAAATTGGCGTGAGTTCATCGGAACTACCTTCCAGATGATCCTTATCGAGTATCCCGATCGCATCTCGAAGGACCTCGCCAGCCGCATGTATGGCGCAATCGACCGCGCTATCGTCGGCGAGATGAAACAGGGCCGCCTGCTTCCCACCTACTCGAACATTGCCCTGATGTACGGCGCGCTATGGGACTTCGCTGCCACGCATGACAACAGCGCAGATTGGAAGAAGCAGTCCGCCTTGTGGGGCACGACTGTGGGGAACTACTTTCACCAGCACAATTCATTCAACGAATACAACTCGCCCACATACTATGGCGTGGACATCTACGGCCTCGCCCTTTGGCGTTCCTACGGTTCGACGAGTGACATCCGCGACCTTGGCGCGAACATAGAAGCTACACTCTGGAGCGATATCGCTGACTTCTATCACCCCGGCCTTCGGAACATTGCCGGCCCCTACGACCGCTCCTACGGCATGGACATGGAGACCTACGTCGCTTTCACCGGAGTGTGGATGCGCGCGCTACTGCCCGCGAACAAAGCGCCCCTGCCCATTCCAGGTCCCCACACCGATCATCTTCCCGACCTCTGGTTTGCTCCGCAAGTGGTCATACTTGGCGCTAACCCGCCTGCTGAAGCGCTCGCGAAGATCCGAATCTTCTCTGGTGAGCACGAAGTCAAACGTCAGATCACCGATGATCGCCGCGCAACCGCGTGGATAGGCGACAAGGTCATCCTCGGGGGGGAGTTTACTAATCTCACCAAAGACGCACCCAATCCCACCCAGTACCATCCCGCAACCGTGCAGTGGCGAACGCCTTCAAAGAGCATCGGTTGGGTCTACGTTCTCAAGGCGCCAAAGATCGATGCGATCGTCGACAAGAACTCCATGCGGATCGTCGCGAACGGCGACGTCATCTTTCGCATCAAGGCTGCCGGAGCCAAGCGCGAAGATATTACGGCAGACAAATGGACTCTGCCCGGACTTTCTGTAGCAATTAAGGCCGATCAGAAATCCTTCAGCATCAAGGACGCCACTTACTATCAGCCCAACGATTCGTTTGAGATTACCTATACCGGAATGCAGCGGATGATTCTGACCGTTACGCCGCAATAGCGCGTTACTACTCGCTGGTCATATCGTTCAACATGTTCTTCCGCAGGGCAAATGCTCGTGGGAGAGTCTTCACGTCATTTTTCCATCTTGGAAGCATGATGCTCATCGTCAACCCTTCAAGATTCACCAGTATCCCCCACGCAGCGGCGATCGGCACCATTACTCGAAACCCTCCGAAGGCAAATACGCCCACCATGGCCGCAGCGAGTATTAGTCCCCAGGCCTTTGCCATGTACGAGTGATAGCTTGCTGCACGCCCGAATTTCTTCAGATCGAAGATGTATCTTGCCCCTTCCAGGCCAAACAGAACCGAAATCAAAATCCAGTTGTTCCGCAAGACATCGGGTTCGCGAATCCACAAGGCAGCCGCAACGCCGAGATAAAAGACCGTATCTGCAAGCGAATCCGACATACGCATCGTCGGTGTATCACAATCCCATCGCCGGGCTGCTACTCCGTCATAGATATCGTCGACCAATGCGATCACCACGATTGCAGCCAGCCAGATGCCGTTCCATCCGGTCTTCGCACCCCATACCATCACCGGGCAAAGAAGCACTCGCAGCGCAACCATCGACCAGACGACACCGACCTTGAAGTTCTTCATCGTTCAATCCCCGGTCGCCACGTAATCCCCTCAAGCCGCAGCACTTCATCTTTTGTTTCCTTCAACCTCGCAAACTCTGCTCGCCGACGCACCATCTCCAGCACACTCACCAGCGCATCAAAGGCATCCTCGCTGGCCCGCGCCTTAGCGATCACCCCGCGCGAAAGCCCCGCATACACCGCGTCTGTATTCTTCCTCGCAGCCAGATACTTCGTTCGCGCCACCTCATTGCTCTTCGCCACCGCTCCCGTCATCAGGCGCGTATACATCTCTACCAATAGCGGCCTAGGCTTCGTACCGTTCAGTTGAGCAGATTCGTACGGCCACACCCGAAATCCGGCCTCCCGCATTCGTAGTAGAAACGGCATAGCCCGCAGACTCCCCGTCCCCACACTCCCCGACCCGCCGATCTGAAACGGAGACTTCGGCGTAATGCCCTTCACCTTCGCGGCACGCTCCGGGTCATCTCCCGCCATCTTCGGCGTTACCTTGTTGTCCATATCCGTCAGTCGCAACATTTTGTGCAGATTCGGTCCGCAGAACTCTTCCGGACGCTTGTGCGGAGCGCCCCAGAAGCGCACATCACGGGCGACATCCTCACACTCTCGCGCCAGCCATCGCTCGCCCTGTCCCTCGGCCACCTTGCGCCAGAAATCGAAGACCGTTGTACAGCCATGTTCATTCAGAAACCAGGCAGGGAAGCTAAAGCAGCAATCCAAGCTCACTACCATTCGCGGAGTCTCCTTCGCCATGGCGATCAGCCACACCACCAGTTCCTCGCGAGTGCGGCCAGCTTCGAGCGTTACCTTTCCGGCGGTCCAAATGCCGGCCCAGATATGTCTACGCTGCCCGGCGGCATCCACTCGCCCCGACCAGTCCACCGCCACCACGCGTTCCAACTCCATAAATTCATCATCCCACCCTGGAGGCTTGGGCTGGAACTTTCCCTGGCGTTCGCGCGTATTTCGTTCAGGAGAGACAATACCGATGCTTAAGCTGCTGCTCTTCTGTATCTTGCTCGTCACCTGCTGGCCCCTCGCCATCGCTGCGATCATTCTCTACCCGATCATCTGGCTGGTGCTCCTGCCCTTCCGGCTGGTCGGCATTGTCGTTGGCGGGACCTTCGACTTCATTGCCGCGCTCTTTTCTCTGCCAGGCCGCGTGCTTCGCGCCGTCTAAGAAGGCAGGAAGGCCCGCACCAACACGAAAGCCAGCAGTCCCAGAGAAAGCCACGCAAACCAGTCGCCGAGCTTCTGGTAGAGCGTCCAATGGTGTTGCGCGGGAGCATCAGCAATAAGCGTTGCAAACGGAGCCGAGTTGCTGCGACTCTCCGCGATAATTTGGCCCCTCCAATCGCTCACCGTCAGAAAGCCTCCCTTTGCCGATCGAACGACGCTGAAGCCGTTCTCGACCCCGCGCATCACGGCGATGTGTCCGTGCCAAGCATCGTCGACAAAGAAGTCCCATGCAGGAACGAGCAGCACGCCCGCGCCCGCCTCGCCGTAGCTACGTGCCGGTCGCGCGAAGTCCATGTCCTTGCAGATCGCCACACCCACGGTCACGTCTGTTCTCGGAAGCAGCGTTAGCGTCTTCCCTGGTTCGAGATCCGATTCAAACGGAGGCAGCATGTGCTCCTTGTCGTAGCTCGCGATTTGCAGGTGAGGCACATATACGCGCGCCTCGTTGTACTTCAGAGGCCGAGCTACTCGTACCACTCCTGCAACGATCGTTGCGCCGGATTTGTCAGCGGTCTCTTGCAGGGCTGCATCCATAGGTTTCGTCTCCGGATCGATCACGACTCCCAGCTTCTCCGGCATAACAATTGTCTGTGCCCCTTGAGCGGCCAGCTTTTCGGCTTCGGCAGCGTAGTCGTGAAACAGCCCCTCTGTTGGCAGGCCCTCATCTGCCACACCCTCATAGCCGGCTTTATCCGACGAGATCAACCCTACGCGCAGCAGATTTCCCGGCGGGAGTGCCAGCCGTACCGCTCCGAACAACAACACAATGGCAGTAGCCCCCAGGCCTGCAATAAGGATACGTATCGCATCTCTGCGCTTTTTCGACCACAGATACACGCCAATCACGACGGCACTTTGAAAGAGCAACAGAAGAAACGTCATCCCCCATGGTCCCGTAATTGAAGCGAGTTGGAGGAACGGCAGAAATCCTAATTGTGTGTAGGCCAGACTTCCTGCAGATCCGTGCGGAGTCACCAGGTTGCGTGCATACTCGCTGGCCACCCATACTGCCGGTAGAGCCAGCAGTGCGCTCCATATATCGCCCCGCCGCATCAGGCTGCGGAACAGCAGCACCGCAGCTACAAACACCAACGCGACGAGCGAATAGACGGTGATCCAAACCGAGGCGGGTGCTCCCAACACTTCGTGGAAGTAGTGCCACATGCTCAGTCCGCCCAGCAGCATCGACGATGCAGCCACAATGCTTGTGTGCCATCGTGAACTATGTAGCGCGTACCAAAGAACTGGCATCATGGCCAGCCACATCAGCGGCCATAGAGGGTTCAGACCGTTGCCAAACCACATCATGATAGCCGCCAACGCGGCGGTCAGTGCCGCGATAGCTATCTCTCGAACTCTACTTACAGATGCCATGTATGTGCCTCTCAAATGATCTCCGGCAGAACTTCCGGAACTGTGTGTCGGACATCGAGATACGACCGCCGAGATACAGCATGATCAATCCCTGGAGCATCGCCCCCATCTCGAAGACGATCTCCCACACATCGTCTTCGCGCAAAAAACCAGACTTCATTCCTTCTCTCAGGATCCGTGCGCTTGGGTTTGCTGTGGGTGATTTGCCCGCTCTGAAATCCTGCGGAAACTGCCGCGCGCCTTCGCGGGGAGTCAGAAACATCAGTTCGAACAACCGCGGCTTCTCGAGAGCATGATCGAGAAAGATTTGCATCACGCCTTCGAGCTGCGTCTCAATGTTCCCAGAGAATTTTGCCCCATCAAGCCTTAGTGCGAGTTCAGCGAATCCCTCATCCGCCAGCGCATTTAGCAGTCCTTCGCGATTGGGATAGTGACGATAGACGGCCATCGCCGTGATTCCAACCGCTTCTGCTACGCGACGCATCGTTACCGCCTCGGCTCCTTCACGATAGAGCAGACCTCGTGCAGCGTCGGCGATCTTTTCGGAGGTGGATTTAGTCGTCATGTATACAGTGTATACATAATACACCTGAACTCGTCCACCCTAAAAAAGCTGAAGTGCTTTTTTGATTATCCTAGGACTCTTCTTCGGACGGGGTATCTTCCGCTTCATTCACCTCGACGTCCCACTCGCGGAGAATCTTGAAGATCGCCGCGGCTGAGAACCCGGCACGCATCAGACGTCCCATCACGCGCGCCGCTTGTTTCTTTGCGTCTTCGCCCTCCGGACGTTTTATCCGTTTGCGGGCTATATACTCCCGCGCCAGAGCAACTTCATCGACATCGTCGTAAGCATTCGATAGCGTCGATGCGATCAGTTCTTTGTGAACACCCTTCTGTACGAGGTCCTGTTGTACACGCCTGCGGCCAAACTTTTCGTTCTCTTTTCGAAGCCGGGCATAGTCAGCGGCAAACCGTGTATCGCTGAGATAGTTCAACTCCTTCAGCCGAAGGACGACTCGATCCATGGCCCGCTCCCCGGCTTCTCCCTCTTCAGCGCGAGCCCTCATCAACCTCTTCAGATCGCGCACCGTGCGCATCTTTCGCGCCAGTGCTCCCACAGCATATTCAAACAGCGCCGCTTCACCCAGCGGCTCTCTCTTCTTTTTCGCCCTTCCGAACGCCATTACTGCAATGTACCCGAGTAGGTGTTCGACCGTGTCCACCGGTCACACCATTCACCGACCTCGTCATACCAGCGTTGCGAGTTCTGCGGTTTTAGCACCCAGTGGCCTTCGTCGGGAAAGTACAGCATTCGCGACGGAACATTCAGCCGCTGGAGCGCGGTGAAGAGCTGAAAGCCTTCACTGACATCGAGTCTGTAGTCGCGCTGTCCGTGGATTACAAGAGTAGGAGTCCTGGCGTTTTTGATCGACAACATAGGCGACCATTTTCTGAATGGGTCGGTCGCAGCAGGACGATCGAAGTAGCGCCACGGCTGCCCGGGTTCTTTGTCGCCCGGCGAACGAAACTCCCACTCGTTGAACCAGAGTTCTTCGGTAGTTCCGTAGGCACTCTGCGGATTGAACATCCCATCGTGCGTCACAATACAGGCGAAACGGTTGGTGTGCGTCAGGATCCAGTCGGCCATGTATCCGCCATAGCTGGCGCCCAAAGCACACTCCCGCGTTTTGTCGATAAAGGTATAGTGTTGCTCTGCATAATCCAGACCTTTCATCAGGTCGACAAAGGGCTTGCCTCCCCAATCTCCGTTCACGCCATCGATGAATGCCTGTCCATAACCTGTCGATCCGCGCGGATTGATCATCACCACCACGTAGCCGCTCGCTGCCATCAACTCGGGGTTCCAGCGATAGCTCCAGGCATCGCCCCAAGCGCCCTGCGGACCTCCGTGAATCAGAAATTTAAGCGGATACTTTTTACTCTCATCGAATCCCGGAGGACGGATGATGAAGCCTTGTACGGTCGTGTTCTCTGCGCCCGGAAACATAAAGCTCTCCATCCGGGGCAGATCGAGTTGTCCCAGCAACGCATCATTCGAGTGTGTCAACCGCACCACCGATGCGCCGCCATGTCCTTCCGGGTCCAAGGGAATCGCCGAGATTGCGGCAGGACTCCTCACAGTCATCATCGACGTCACAATCGTGCGACCATCTCTTGAGATGCGCAGCTCCCCATACTCGGCCTTGTTCGCGATCGCAGTGGCCTCCGGCAGATCGACCTGCACAGACAGCACATTTGCTTCGCCCAATTCGCCGCTGACGAAGTAGATCGTCTTGGAGTCCGGCGCCCAGATGAATTCATCGACCCACAAGTCGTAGCCCGGCAGTATCTCTCGCAACGGACCTGCCGGTTGTGGAACTGCTGATGGTGTTGTGCGCTTAGCTGGCGTCGTCCGTGCGCTTTGCGGTGACGCGCGGCGCGTTGCCGGCTTCGGGGTGGCAGGCGGTTCCGGCGCCATTGCAGCAGTCGCACCCTCTCCGCTTCGATCGAATACCATTAAGCGAAACCGATCGCTCTCGTATCCTGGGCGCGCTTGGGATCGGAATGCGAGCCATCTGCCATCCCGCGAATAGGCAGGGGCGTCATCGTTTCCAGGGCTTGTCGAAATCCGCGCTGACCTTGCTCCTGCTTCGTCAAGGCGTAACGTAAACACATCGTTGTTCGTGCTTGCTGCGGGTACGGCATCCAGGTTGGCCACATAGGCAATTTCTTTCGAGTCCGGAGCCCACGCATAACCCAACGGTCCGCCGAGTGAAAACACCGGAGCCTCGGCATCGCCGATATCTCGCCGCGGCGTGAGGTCTCGGACCAGGTTGCCGTCCGTCGCGCTGACGACGAGCACGTGACTTCGCTTTGGCCCTACATAGTTGTTCCAGTGCCGGTATAGAAGATGATCAAAGGTCATCGCTTTGACCTGGCTTTTTGCGGCCGTGTCATCCCTGCGCTTGTTGCATTTGTCTTCGTCGAGCCAGGATTCCTCGTCGCTGCACTCCGGATACACGCGAGACACGAACATGATTCTCTTTGAATCGGGTGACCACTCCGCTCCATCTGCTTCGGTACTTACATGAGTGAGTTGCCTTGGAGTTCCCATCTTTCCTTCGGCTTCGTTCCAGTCAGCGAGGTAGATCTGAGTAGACGTTCCCCCATCCGCCGATACGAACAGGACATGCTTTCCGTCAGGCGAGAACCTACCGTTCATCTCGCCCTCCTTCCAGAAGGTCAGTTGTCTCTCGCGTCCTCCGGCCAGTGGCACGACCCACAAATGCGAAGTCTTTGTGTTAGCAGCAAGTTCAACGTCCATGGAAGAGAACATCACCCATGTTGAGGACATCGAAATTTGTGGATCACTCAGCCGCTTCATGCGCTGCAGGTCGGCAAAGGTCATGGGCCGTCCTCCGGCACCTTCTCCTTGGTCCTGCCCTTGGCTTACGTCTGGTGCTTCCTTATCGGCCCCGAACACAGACACAGCACCGACCGCCAACAGTCCGACAAACAGCCCCGCAAGCATCCTCATGCGCCGCGCTCCCGCGCCAGTCTACTACTCCCCGCTCTCGCCCAAATGCCGTGGAACCAAAACAGTTCTGCTAGCAGGTATTAGTTCAGTACTCACGCTACCTCACCGAATACGGCTGACTGGGTCCTTACTATCTCGCTGATAGGAAGTTCGATCACAACGGCGGCTCCGCGAGGATGAAGATTGAAGGCGCTGATCTCGCCGCCGTGTTCACGCACGATTCCATAACAGATGCTCAATCCCAGTCCGTCTCCGTCGCCGGGTGTCTGCGTTGTATAGAAGAGATCGAAGACCCGGCCCGGTTCAGGAAATCCCGGCCCGGTGTCGCTGACGATCATCTGAACACCCCGGTTATCATGGCTCACCGTCAACCGAATCGCATTATTTCCAGGTTCTGTACCAGCTCTCGCTATGGCCTGGAATGCGTTGCTCACCAGATGCTCCAGCATCAACCTCAGCCGCTCGCGATTGCCCCGAACGGTTGGCATGCCTTCGGCTATCTGCATGGCCAGTGTCACGCCGCGCGCGGCGAGCCTGGTCTCGCACGCTCGCGCAAGCTCCCGTATCAACGAACCAACTTCAATGGCTTCCTCCCGTTGTACCGGAGGGCGCCAAAAGTCCAGCAGGCGTTGCACTGTCGCTCGCATCCGCTTTGCCTCTTCTACAATCGTGGCCGCATTCCTGCGAACGTGAGTTTCCTGGGTTGTCTCACAAATCAGCTCGGCAAAACCAAGCACCGCGGTCAACGGGTTGTTCAGCGCGTGCGCCACGCCTCCCGCCAGCATTCCCAGCCCGGCGAGCTTCTCGGTCCGCAATAGACGCCCGGCAACCTCTGCATTTTCCATGCTCCGTCCGAGCTTGGCTGCGAGAGCTTCAAGCGCCGTGATAGCTTCTTCGGCGATGCGTCGCTGTACCTGCATCACGCTGTCAGCGCGAACGACCAGCGCGCCTACCATGCGGCTTCCAACCGTCCATAGGGGAACAATGACAGCTCGCCCACTCCCACCCAACGGGACTATAAAACTCTTTGCTCCAAAGCGAACCCCGTCGGTGATCGCCACACCGCCAGAGCGCTCGCGCTCAACCGAACGGGAGGCCCACGCCGCCACAGCTTCTAATGTGAGGTTATCCATTCGTTCACTGGCGACGATATACAGCCTTCCTTCGGCGTCGCGGGCGAGCATCGCCACCCGGCAAAAGCTGCTTCTTGCAGCAATAACGCTGCATACCCTGCGGCCCAGTTCTCGCACGTCGCCGTCGCGCCCCATACGGGTGTCAAGCCGGGTGTAAGCCTCCATCTCTTCGCGACCTCGCCGCTCACGGTCTCGCTCCAGCGTGACGGCCCGCAAACGGCCGTAGAGCATCCAGATAACCCCAAGCGCCCAAAGTATCGCTCCGAATCCTGCAAGCTGCCATCCCGCCCGCATCAACCAAACCTCCGCCCGCCGCGTCTATCCTGTAAAAGCAAGAGAACGAGGGGTTATCCTTGTCTCTGCCTTACCGGAGCACTGAAATCGATGAAATATTCAGCGATCGTCGCCGGCCTTCTCGCAGCATCTCTTGTCCCGCTATCGGCGGCGCCTGCCTGGGGCTTCGCCGCTGTCCTGAATTCAGACGGTGCACAGTCGCAGAGCATTGCAGGCTTTGGCCCGCTGGACCCGGCGCCTCCGTCGGGCATTACCGTCGACGAGATTGTCCAGAAGTTCGGCGCCCGGGAGAGCGAGTTCAGCCGCGCCCGCGATAACTACATCTTTCGCCAGACAGTCAGGGTACAGACGATCTCTGAAGACAATGGCCGCCCAGACGGCGAGTACTTGCAGGTGACCGACATCACCTTCGATAAGCAGGGGCGCCGCAACGAACATGTCGTTTTCGCGCCACAAAACTCACTCCAGCGTGTGACCATGACTCCGGCAGACTTTGAGGAGATCGAGCACCGTCTGCCCTTCGTCCTCACCGCCGAGGAGATGTCGCAGTACGACGTCAAGTATCTCGGCCGCCAGAAGGTCGATGAGCTCGATACCTACGTCTTCGATGCCGGTCCCAAGACTCTTGTCAAAGGCAAGCGCTACTTCCAGGGCAAGGTTTGGGTCGACCAGCGCGACTACCAGATTGTGCTCATCAACGGCCAGACGGTTCCGCAGGATATGCGGAAGGGCCACGAGGACCTACAGCCGCCGTTCACGACGTACTACGAACAGGTCGACGGGAAGTACTGGTTTCCGACGTATACGAAGGCGGAGGGGGTATTGCACTTTCCTGGTGGCGGTGGCGGAATGGCGCAGGACGTCCACATGAAGAACATCGTGAAGTACACCGACTACAAACAATTCCGCGCCACGAGCCGCATTATCTATGACGGTCAGGACATCACGAACAACCGCGCACCTGAGGCGGATCAGAACAAGCAGCCTGCGGCGCCGCCAGCGAATCCTCCCAAATGATGGGAGCTATTGAGCCTGTGCGAAGATGTGTGGATGAACGCTCCGGGTCGGCACCTGCTCTATGTTGTCGGACTTGCGGCGTTGTCAGCGGTCGGCTCTTTTGCACAGGATCTTGAGCCGCGGGCGTATTCCGCTTCTCCCATTGGGACGAACTTTGCAGGCGTCGGATTCGCGCGGTCGAGTGGCGATATTACGTTCGACCCGTCCGTTCCGCTAACGAATGTTAACGGAACGTTTTATGGCCCGGCGCTCGGGCTGGGGCACACCTTTGCGTTATTCAGGAGGCAGGCGCAGATTGTTGTGGCTCTGCCGTACGCCTGGGGGAATGTCTCGGGCGATGTGGGCGAACAGCACGGCAGCGTTCATCGCTCCGGTATGGGAGATATCAAAACGCGGGTGTCGGTGAATCTGCGTGGCAGTCCGGCGCAGACCGTCGAAGAGTTCGCTCGACGGAAGCATCACAATTTCATCATTGGGACGAGCTTGTCCGTGTTGGCCCCGAGCGGACAATACGACAACACCAAGCTGATCAACCTCGGCACGAATCGCTGGGGGTTCAAGCCGGAGATCGGTGTGTCGTGGCCAGTGAAGAAGCTTGATTTGGACCTTTACGCAAGCGCGTTGTTCTATACCGCGAACGCGAGTTTTTATCCGGGGCAGTCGGATCGGACGCAGTCTCCGTTGGCGGCGGTGCAAGCCCATGTGAGCTACACGGTGCGCCGGGGGTTGTGGGCGGCGGTTGACTCGACTTGGTACGCCGGCGGCGCGACAACAGTGAACGGCGGCAAACCGACAGAGCGTCAGCAGAACTCGCGGATCGGCGCCACGGTGTCGGTTCCGTTGACGAAGCAGCAGTCGCTGAAGTTCTCGTACAGCTCAGGTGTGAGCGGGACGATCGGGTCGAAGTTCACGACCATCCAGGGCGGCTGGCAGTACGTGTGGTTCGGTTGGCACCGATGAGTTGCGAGCTGTGGAGAACCATATTTGGTACAGGTTATCCACGAGATTTTAATCTTCAAGGCCGCAAAGGTCTTGATTGACGCGGACTTCCGCAGCATACTCCAAACAGTAGTGAGTCCCGAGCTGCAAATGAAGTCCAACCTGAGACGCCGACGTGACCCGATATAGCCGTCAAGACGTACTCCGGATCCTGCACCTGAATACGAGGCAGATTGCCTCGTGGGAGCGGGCAGGGCTGATCTCCCCTACGGAACAATATTCGTTTGAAGAGCTGGGGCAGCTTCGCGCCATCCGCGACCTGCAGGCCAATGCTCTAAAGGCGCGGGCGCGAATTTCAGCGCGAAGTATTCGCGCGTCGGTGGATGCGATGCAGCGGGCGGCGGGGATGCGGAATCCGTTGCTTGAGGCTTCGGCGGTGCGGCGCGGTTCGCGGCTTACGTTCCGGCATGGCGGCGCGCTGGTCGATCCGCTGACTCAGCAGCTCGCGTTCGATTTTGACGCGAGTGCGGGAGCGCGGCTTGAGGTAGTGCGTACGGGCGAGATCAAACACGCAAGTCCGGCGCAGCGCGCGGCGCGAGGTGCAGGAGCTATTTCTGCGGGCGGTGCAGCTGGAGGAGAATCCAGCGACGGTTCCGCAGGCGGTTGAGCTTTACGAGACGATCCTTACTGCACGTCCGGAACATGCTCCAGCGCTGATCAACCTGGGAACGATCTATTACAACCTGCGGCAGTTCCAGCAGGCGGAGGTTTTGTATCGGCGGGCGACGCTGGCGGACCCGGAGTATGCGCTGGCGTTCTTCGACCTGGGCAATGTGCTGGACGAGATGCAGCAGTTGTCCGAAGCGACGATTGCTTATCAAAAGGCGGTCGCGCTGGTTCCTCAGTACGCGGACGCTCACTACAATCTGGCGCTTGCCTATGAGCGGCAGGGGCAGCGGCGTCGGGCACTGCGGCACTGGCTGACCTACGCGCGGCTGGATCCTGTGGGTCCGTGGGCTAGCCACGCCCGGGACCAGGCGCGGAAGATCATGAAGGCGGAGAAGCTTTCGATCGTCAGTCGGCGAGGACGGTTAGTTCGGGCTGGGTGACCCATCCCCCCGTCATTTTTCGCGTAAATGCTCATTCCAGATGGTTTAGGTTCGTACCCACATTGGGGCTGAGCTGGTGGAACGCAAAAATTCAAAGAAACAGAAAGGCCCCAGAATCCATCCGGGGCCTTTTTCTTGTCTATTTCTATTTTATCGAATGGCATGTAATTAATCGGCACTTTATATTTCATTTGAAATGAGCGAGTTAGGTGGTTTTAGGGCTTGACAGGATTTTGGGTTTCCGGAGATGGTGACGAGTGTATTGGATTAGGCACTACGTCGGCCCGCGACCTACCAAAGTTATTGCTTAGTAACTACGAAGGGGGAGGCGTTGTCTCGGGGTCCGAGGAAGGCCGGACGACGCGTGTGACTGGGAGAGAAGGCTAGGTCCCAGGCAGGTGACTGGAGCAGAGGCATCGGTTTTGCCTGAAAGAGCCTGCGACACTGCTTCGCCGTCCAGCGCGCCCAGGTCTTTGATTTCTTCCGGCGGGCACTGTCGGTGGAGATTCCGGTTCCGGCGTACATCTGGCGATAGAGTTTGGAGAGGAACATGAACGCTACGCGCGCCCGAAGCGTTGGTGTGCAGGCGGAGCGCTGCCAGATCGCGGGCCAGTCATAGAACCGGTCCCAGACCTTCTGGGTGCGCTCGCTGATCTCGCCGGAGCTCATGGAAGGATGCGGCGTGAACATCTTGGGCCGAATGGCGGTGGGGATGAGCCAGTATCGCGTAATGGGAATATCGCCCACCATCTGCGGAGCGAGAGATTGCTCCTTCTCCCATCGGCCGAAGTCCACGGTGCCGGGAAACGGGGTCATCATGACGAACTGGGCGAAGGTGACGCCAGCTTTGATGGCCATGTTGACCGTGGCGTCGAAGGTCGCGGGCTTGTCGGTGGGCAGGCCAAAGATGAAGGATCCCAGCACATGCACGCCATGTTTCTTGAAGGTCTGGAGCTGACGGGCAAGGGCATCGCCGGAGTAGTTGAAGTCTTTGAAGACGGCCTTGAGTCCTTCGGGGGTCACGGCTTCGACGCCGACCAACGCTCCCTTGATGTTGGCTTTGCGCATGGCGTCGAGATACTCGCCGTCTTCACCGGCTTCCATCGTGATCTGAGTGAAGAAGACCATGTCCTGGGGGAGCTTGGCGAGCTCCGCCATGAGGAGAAACCGTTCGGCACGGATGGCCGTAAGCTCTTCGAGCTTCGCGATGTTGTTTTGCTCGCGGGCGAGGCGGAGATCGGTGAGGGTGACGGGGTAGAAGTTGTCGTCGGCCAAGGCGATGAAGCGGAATCCGATGCGTCGGAGACCGACGATCTCATCAATGACCGACTGAAAGGCGCGCTGCCGCGGCTTCTGCCCATCGGTGCGCCACACGCTGCAGAAGGAGCAGTGTTTGGGGCAGCCCCGAATGGTCTGGACTGAGGCCCACATGTACTTGTCGCGGCGCATGAGATCCCAGCGGCCTGCGAGGAACTCGGTGCCTCCGATGCGTCCGCCTTCATAGATTTTTGCAGGAGTTCCAGCTAGACAATCGGTGACCGCCTGACCCCAGGCAATATCCCCATCGCCTTTGACGACCGCATGCGCAGCGCCGCGCTCAAAGGCCTCTTCCGGGAAGAGTGTTGCGTGGATACCGCCATAGATGACCCAGGCGCCGCGGTCGCGAGCGATCTGGCCCACTTCATAGCCGCGAAGAGCGTTGCCGGTGTGGACGCTGATGCCGACAATATCGCCGGCCTGAATGGATTCAGGGTGGACCTGTTCGAGTGATTCATCGATAAGGATGGGGTCGCCAACGATGGAGGGTGTGGCAGCAGCGAGAACGAAGAGCCAACGTGGCGTAATGACTGCGGTCCCAAAGGAATTGTCGCTGGGATTTACGAGATGAACACTCAAGAATCCATCCTTCCATCGTGCAAAAGCAGATCGCAGGATGAGAGGGATGGAACGAATCAACGACCAGCTGCGGCTGAACCCTGAGTGCCGGCCGGGAAGTTTCCCGCCGGGCTAATGTCGTCCATCATACACATCGATCAAGCCGGAAGTCCCGAAAAACCGAGTCAGGTACTTATGTCGGTCAAGTGGTACGCAGTGCCGATACCTTCGATCTCCTCAACGACAAATCCTCTACGGTCGAGCACCTTGCGAAGCTTCAGGTTTGGCTTAGCACAAGACACAGCATGCACAATCCATTCGGTGCCTTCAAGTTTGCGCAACGCAGCGTATCGTCGCCCGAGCGAAGCGAGGGCAACGAGCACGCCCTCCCCGCCGCCTTCGATCTGGGCAAGCTCGATCACCAGGCGATTGGAACTGATCTTGAAGGAACCTAGAACGGTAGCCGAACCCACGCGAAACACGAGCGGTTCTCCAAGAACGATTAGCCCTTCAACCGTTTCCGCAGATAGCCCTAAAATCTCTTCCTCGGTGAATCCGTCAAAAAGCATTTCGCGTGTCGGCATACGGCCTCTCTACCCAGTCAAAGCTCGGCCGCTCTCCTCAAGATGAGCCACTTCGCCACGTGAAACCCCACGCAGCATCGCCGGTTCGCAACTCATTGCACGCTGCGAGAAGCCCACGTAAAACGCCCCCCTGCGGCCTAACTTGCCCCGACGAGGCGCTTTCAGGTCGAAAGGAACTGGCAGATAGACCATCACCGACCCGCGCTTCTGCGCCTCCGATTCCGCGCTGAACCACACAAAGGCTGCATCCTTATCGATGTCCGCGATCTGACGCGAAAGCGCTTGTTTGCTCGGACACTCAATATGAAGCGGCGGCATGTTAACCGTCTCCTCATAGCCCGGCCCCGTCAACACTCGCTGTCCAACCACGCGATTGGGAACAAAAGGCGGTACGTGCAAGCGCGACTTATGAACGCCGATTGCGGCACCCTTTCCTGCGGTGAACTTTCCCGCAAAGTGCATCCACTTCGGTCCAAACCAGTTGTCAATTCGAAGGATGTACAGTCGTGCCGGCTCGCAGTCGCGCGCAACGCCAATCGCCAACGCCCGCACCTTCTCCAAGAATTCAGCCGAATCTCCCTGTTGCGTGGAAATGAACTCTGCGACCGCACCGAACATCATTGGCTCCGAACTTCCCACCAATATACTTTCCCGATCGACGAACGCATCTCGTAGTTCCCGGAAACCCCGATTTTCCAAGAGGTGTAATCATCGGTAGATCCACTAGCAGGCGTAATCTTTGGTGCAAGTAGTAGTGATATTCGTATGGGCTGTACGAGCAGGAGCGTTTATGCAACGTCGGTCATTTCTTAAGATATCTGCTGGATCAATTGCAACTTCGTTGGCTGGGGCTCAAGAAATCAAGCAATCCAAGGGGATATTTGTCGCTGCTGATCGCGATCGATTTGATCATCCTCACGATATGGGCATCACGATCAACAATTTCAAGGTATCTGGAAACGATACAAATGAAGGTTTATTTGCCTTGGAGCAGACATTTCATGCGAAGGGTGGGCCACCTCGACATCTCCATCCTCACCAGGACGAATGGTTTTTCGTCATTGAGGGCACTTTTCGATTTGAAATCGGAGAGGATAGCCGTATCTTGCAACCCGGAGACTCCGTCTTGGCTCCGCGAAATCTCCCCCATGTTTGGGCATTCGCTGGTGGGGGAACCGGAAAGATGCTCGTTTCTTTTACACCGGCTGGAAAGATGGAAGCGTTCTTCAACCATATTGCAGCGGACCATTCCATGCCGCCTCAAACGCCTCAGCTTTGGAGTGCGTACGATATGCAATTATTAGGGCCGCCACTCAAAGTTTGAGAATGAAATTGCCGGAGGAAAGCTTGTAGTTCGACTCCCAAGTGCCTGACGGGTAGCCTGTCTACTGTCGTTTCTGACAGTAGACAGGCTCTCTTTTCTGTAGTTTAACTAACTCATTCACTAATTGACATTGCAAATGAGAACGTCGCCCAAGTCGGTTGCAATACTCGTGTTGACCCTTTCTCTGGTTATTTTGCAGGGATGCGCGGCACATTCGCGTCATGCGGCCGTGCCTAGTGGTCTCGATGCAAAAGCAACTGTGTCTGGAATGGAGTATGGAATACGGTATTTCCCCCGAGATCCTGAGCGCGTCCAGGTATTTATAAACGATTACCTGAAGTCCATGGAGCTTGAAGACGCCTACCTACGCCAAGCAAGGCCATACCGGTTCTCTTCCGTCAGTAGCGATGCTCGCAATCTCCGGAGGGGGCGACAACGGCGCTTTTGCCGCGGGCTTTCTCAATGGGTGGACCAAGGAAGGAACGCGACCGCAGTTCAAGCTCGTAACTGGTGTAAGCACAGGAGCTCTCGTTGCGCCATTCGCTTTTCTGGGATCAGCATATGACGAGAAACTGAAAGAGTTTTACACGAGCATTTCGCTAAAAGATATTGCCAAGAAACGGTCCATTCTTGCAGTCATGACGAATGATGCCATGGCCGACAATACCCCTCTAAAGAATCTGGTCAAGAAAAACATCGACCAGGCCATGCTGGATGCAATCGCTGCTGAGCATGCGAAGGGACGCATGCTTCTTGTAGGTACTGTAGATCTGGATGCGCGTCGGCCGGTCATTTGGAACATCACCAAAATCGCAGCGAGCGGCCGTCCCGGATCCCTGGAGTTGGTCCGGTCGCTTCTGATCGCCTCATCTGCAATTCCTGCCACCTTTCCCCCAGTGATGATCGACGTAGAAGTGGGCGGCAAGAAGTACCAGGAGATGCATGTTGACGGAAATACCGCCGCTCAGGTCTTTGTGTATCCAGCGGCCGTACGGCTCAAGGAAGATGGCGGAAGCCGTTGGAGTACATCGGGAAAGAAAGCTCTACATTCTCCGGAATGCCCGGCTCGATCCGGAATGGGCACAGGTAGAACGCAGGACACTACCGATTGCCGCCCAAGCCATCAGCCACATTGATCCAGTCTCAAGGCATCGGCGATCTCTACCGTATTTATACGGTCACCCGGAGGGATGGCATCGATTTCAACCTTGCTTACATCCCCCCGAGTTTTAAAACCCCTCACAAGGAAGAGTTCGATACCGTTTACATGCGTGCGCTCTACGATGTGGGTTACAGTCTGGCTGAGAAAGGTTATAGCTGGACCAAGGAGCCTCCGGTTCTAATTCCAACATCTGAATAACGTGATAGCGATTGCCATCTGCTTCAACGTGCTGGTCAGCTTTGTTGCCCGTCGCGACAGTTTCCGAATATCCGAATGCAGTGGATCTATCGATGAAAAGCAAAGCCCTGCTCATGTTCTCTTCGTCGCTTGAATTGGTAACCGGAATTGCCCTCATCGCAGCTCCGAGTCTCGTTGCCAATGCGCTTATCTCTGCCGGGCTTACACCCAGCGGTGAGGCGGTAGGGAGGGTAGGTGGCTGCGGTCTATTTTCGCTGGCAATCGCATGCTGGCCTCGAGCGGAAGGCGATCACACGCAGCCTATCAGAGCATTGTTCCTGTACAACCTCATGGCAGCTTGCTACCTGGGTTATCTGAGGATTGGTGGGGAGTTTAGCAGCCTTCTTCTCTTACCGGCTTGTGCGCTTCATGGATTACTGGCGTTGTTGTTTATGCGTCCGGTGTATGAGAGTGCCGTTAGTAAAGGGGTTTGACTCAGCTTCAGATGGTGAGCTTGGCGATGGTGGCGAGCTGCATGAAGGAGGTGCCTTCGTAGATCTTGCCGATCTTGGCGTCGCGGTAGAGCTTTTCGACGGGGTAGTCCTTGACGAAGCCGGAGCCGCCGAAGACTTCGACGGCGAGGGAGGCGGTGCGTCTCGGCTACGTGCGAGGCGAAGTACTTGCCATGGCGGCTTCTTTGAGGAAGTCGTGGCCGGCGTCTTTGAGGCGGGCGGCGTTGTAGACGAGCAGGCGGGCGGCTTCGATCTCGGTGGCCATCTCGGCGAGCTGGAACTGCATGGCCTGGAACTCGGCGATGGGCTTGCCGAACTGCTTGCGCTCTTTGGCCTAGCGGGCGGCGTGGTCCCAGGCGCCCTGCGGCGAGGCCGAGCATCTGGGCGCCGATGCCGATGCGGCCTTCGTTGAGGGTCTCGATGGCGATCTTGTAGCCTTTGCCGGGTTCGCCGAGGACGTTGTGCGGCGGGGACGACGCAGTCGTCGGAAGATGAGTTCGCAGGTGGAGGAGGCGCGGATGCCGAGCTTGTCTTCTTTCTTGCCGAGGGTGAAGCCGGGGGTGTCCTTTTCGACGAGGAAGGCGGTGATGCCTTTGTAGCCGGCGGCGCGGATCGAGGGTGGCGAAGACGATGAAGAGGCCGGCTTCCTTGGCGTTGGTGATCCAGAGCTTCTGGCCGTTGAGGACGTAGTCGTCGCCTTGTTTTACGGCGCGGGTCTGCAGGGCGAAGGCGTCGGAGCCGGAGGCGGCTTCGGAGAGGGCGTAGGCTCCGATGGTGTCGGTGGCGAGGCTGGTGAGGTAGTTCTTCTTTTGCTCGTCGTTGGCCCAGCGGATGAGGGCGTTGATGCAGAGAGTGTTCTGAACGTCGACGAGGACGCCGACGGAGGGGTCGACGGCGGAGATCTCTTCGACGGCGAGGATGGCTTCGAAGAAGGTGCCGGCGGAGCCGCCGTACTGCTTCGGGGATCTCGATGCCCATGAGGCCGAGCTGGAAGAGTTGCGTGAGGAGTGCGGGGTCCATCTGCTGGGCTTCGTCCATCTGGCGGACGAGGGGGGCGATCTCTGCCTGAGCGAACTGGCGGACGGTGTCGCGAAAGAGGCGTTCGTCTTCTGTTAGTTGCGTGAGTGCGGAGGGAGGTGGGGGAGTGGAGGTTGTTACTGGCATGCTGTCCTCTTCGTGGTGAAGTCTAGCATTTGGCGGAGAAGGAGGGCTTTCTTCGCGAGGCTTTACACTTGGAGTTCAGGCCTTTATGCGATGACAAAGAAGCCGAACCCGACACCGAAAGCTCCACTGCCGTTTCTTGGGCTGGCGTGCGCGGTGGGCGTGTCGACGATGTACTACAACCAGCCGCTGCTGGAGGAGATCGGCAGGACATACCACGCAGACGCGGGGCATACGGGGTTTGTGGCGACGGCGACGCAGGTGGGGTATGCGCTGGGGCTGCTGTTCTTTGTGCCCTTGGGTGATGTGGTGGAGCGGCGCGGGCTGATGATGAGGCTGTATGCCGCGGTGGCGATCGGGCTGCTGCTGGTGTCTGTAGCGCCGAGCCTGGGATGGCTGATTGTGGGATCGCTGGTGACCGGGGCACTGGCGTCGGTGACGCACGTGGTGCTGCCGATCGCTCCGGACCTGGTGAGCCATGAGCAGCGAGGGCGCGCGATTGGCACGGTGATGACGGGGCTGCTGCTGGGGATTCTGCTGGCGCGGACGTTTGCGGGATGGGTGAGCAATCTGAGCGGGTGGCGGTCGGTGTTTGTGGTGGCAGCGGTGATGAATGCAGTGTTCGTGCCGCTGCTGTGGAAGGTGATGCCTAAGCTGCCTCCGAAGCAGTCGCTGACATATGGCGATGCAATGCGTTCGTTGTGGACGCTGTACAAGTCGCAGCCGCTGCTGCGTGAGTCGGGCCAGGTGGGTGCGCTGGTGTTCGCGTCGTTCAGCTGCTTCTGGACGACGTTGGTGTTCATGTTGGAGAGCCACTATCAACTGGGCGCGGGAGTGGCGGGGATGTTCGGGCTGGTGGGAGCGGCGGGGGCGCTGGTTGCTCCGCTGGCGGGGCGGCTGTCGGACAGGCATGGGTCGCGCTGGGTGATCACGGTGGGAGGAGCGCTGCTGACGTTTTCGTATGCGTGGCTCTGGATCTCAGAGAGGGCGCACGTGTCGACGATCTGGCACATGGTTGCGCTGGCGTTTGGCGTCATCGTGCTGGATGTGGGAGCGCAGATGTGCCAGGTGGCGAACCAGACGAGGATCTTCGGATTGGTGCCTTCAGCGCGAGGGCGCCTGAACACGGTTTATATGACGATGTACTTCACCGGTGCTGCGGCGGGCTCGGCGCTGGCGACGCGAGCCTGGGCGGGATGGCAGTGGGATGGCGTATGCGGGTTGGCTATAGCGCTGATTGGGCTGGCGGGTCTGAGGCATGCGTTCGGGCGGAGGAATCCGGATGAGGACCACTGCCATCCGTGTCCGGAAGACGAGCTGATGGAGGCTTGAGGGCTTCTTTGCGAGGAGCTGCGCGCGAGGGTGATGGTGGTAGGCGAGGCAGGGATCGAACCTGCAACCCCGAGCTTAGAAGGCTCGTGCTCTATCCAATTGAGCTACTCGCCCCCGGCGCGTGCGTTGTACGTCTGGTTCCATTGTAAATGGGTAGTGGAGAAGTCTCCGAAAGAGGTATGCGGTTAGGCCCCGTGCGGGGTTTTACTTGAGACAAGACTGCTTTTGGGAGGACATGCGATGGACAGGCTGAAAGGGAAGCGTGCGTTGATTACGGGTGGGACGACGGGGATTGGTTTGGAGACGGCGCGGCAGTTTTTGGCCGAGGGCGCGCGGGTGGCGGTGACGGGGAAGAATCCGGCTACGCTGGCTGCGGCTAAGAAGGAGCTTGGCGGCGATGTGCTGGTGATCGAGAGCAACGCGGCTGACGTTGCCGCGCAGAAGACGCTGGCGCAGGAAGTTGGGAAGGCGTTTGGCAGCGTGGATATTTTGTTTGCGAATGCGGGTGTGGCAGAGTTGCGGCCGGTGGGCCAGTGGGACGAGGCGGCGTTTGATCGCTCGATAGCGATCAACTTCAAGGGGCCGTTCTTTCTGATCCAGGAGCTGTTGCCGTTCTTTGCGAATCCGGCTTCGATTGTGCTGATGGCGTCGGTGAATGCGCATATCGGGATGGCGAATACGAGCGTGTACGGAGCGACGAAGGCGGCGCTGGGGTCGCTGGCGCGAACGCTTTCGGGTGAGTTGGCAGGGCGCGGGATTCGGGTGAATGCGGTGAGCCCAGGACCGATTGCGACTCCGCTATATGGGAAGCTGGGCCTGCCGCAGGAACAGCTTTCGGGAGTGGCAGAGGCGATCAAGGCGCAGGTGCCGGTGAAGAGGTTCGGTGAGCCGATTGAAGTGGCGAAGGCTGTGGTGTTCCTGGCTTCGGACGAGGCTCCGTTTACCGTAGGGAGCGAGCTGCTGATGGACGGCGGGATGGCTCTTTAGGTCGTCGTAAAGGCGCGGCTGCGCAGGAGCGTGGAGACTTCGGCGAGTGTCGCTCCCCAACGGTCCTCGGCTGCGGCAGAGTCGTGGCCGAGGGCTTTGAGGTAGAGACTGATGGCGAAACCTTCCTGCGGGCCGGAGAAGTCGATCAATGCGGGGCGAAGCGTGCACTCGAGGATGGCGTAGGGGTGATGGAGCGGCGCAGTCAGGCGGGTGATGCGGTGGAGCAGTTGCTCGTGCTGGTGGAAGGAGACGAAGGTGGAGCGGTCGCGCCAGAGGAGATCGATGTAGCTGGCGATGCCGGCGGGGGAGTCTTCGGGGATGAGATCGAGTTCGAGGCGCACGGCGGCGAGATCATCGGCTGATAGCTGCCAGACATCGCACTTGGCGGTGTAGACGGGCGAGCGCGGTGCATTGAGAGCGCGAAGGGCGTGAAGCAGGTGTGGGTGCTGCGCTGCTTCTTCAAGCCAGTCGAGGTCGTAGGGGTTCTCGCGGAGATCAATGAAGTGGCGGCTCGGGTTGTCAGGGTCGGACCAGGGGACGACGAGCACAGGGTCATCATGACCACATTCAACGGACCACTCAGAGAGCATCTGTTTATGATACCGAGTCTTTGCGAGAAAGATGACATATGCAGACGACGACAGCACTCCATGGGGAGTGCTGTCGTTCGATGATCCAGGTTTTGGCTAGTTGCGCAGCAGGCGTCTCTTCAATGGAAAAGCGCAGAATGAAAGTCCTGTAGCGAAGAGAAGTAAGGTGGAGGGTTCGGGAGTCGCGTACGTGACGACCAGGTCTCCACGATTGGTGATGTAGCTGGTCTCAGAGCAGGAGCCTTGGAAACATCCGGTGATCATATAGCCGAGGTTGTCGTGTGCCAGCGCATAGTTCGATCCGTCGCCTACGAAAAAATTGATGCCGAAGGAATCGACGAAAGGCTGGTTCATAAAAAGAAGATTGTCGGCTCCGTTGATTTCGTTAGGAGGGTAAAGGCCGTAGATCTGATTTAGCGGGGGCTCTTTGCTTCCTGCTGTACCGGTGATGCCGGTGATCTGATACACGCCGGGACTAAGAAGATTGCCTGTGAGAGTACCTGAGGCGTCGAAGTTCTGTCCGATGAAGGTGAAGTTGAAGGTGTCAGCTTTGGCAGCAACCGTTAGCAGTAAGAGAATTGCAGCTCGGAAAAAGGAATGCAATCAGGTTCTCCAATTTGAATTAGGTCTTACGCCTCTCTGGAGAGACGTCGCGAGTTTACCATCGGGCTTGGTGACCGATATATGACACTTTCGTTTCCCGTATCGGGGAAGAAAGTCGGGGTTAGTGGGGAAAAGATTAGCTCGCTGATTTGCTTAGCAGAAATCGCAACAGCGTGTGTTCGGCCCAGTAGCCGTCATACCCGTCGACAAGGTGTAGTGAGGAAAGCGCAGTGGCCGCCATGGGCGCTCTCGATGAAGGTGATGTTGGGGTTGGCCGCGATCTTCTGCCGGCTGTCCGGGAGGATGCGTAAGAAGGGGTCGTCGGCGGCGTTGAGGAGGAGCGTGGGCACGGTGATGCGATCGAGGACGCGGGCTGCTGCTGCGCGGTGGTAGTAGTCATCGGCGCTGGTGAAGCCGGAGTAGAAGGCGGTGATGCGATCGTCGAATTCGCGGATGGAGCGGATGCCGTCAGCTCGTGCGGGGTCGTAGGCGTGCGGGAAGAGAGCGACTTTGCGGCGGTAGCGCGCGAGCAGGTTACGAATGAACTTCATCTCGTAGCCGCGATTCCAGGGATCGTGCAGAGCGTCGGCGGAGGGGCCGAGATCAATGGCGGGGGAGACGCCGATGACGGAGCGCAACGCGGGTGGAGCGGAGGCGCCGAGGTCGCCTGCAAGTTTGAGGACGAGGTTTCCACCCATGGAGTAGCCGATGAGCGAGATGGAGGTGAGCGAGTGCATTGCGACGAAGTAGCGCATGACGGCTTCGACATCCGCTGGAGAGCCCGGAGTGATAGAGCGTTGGGGTAAGGGTTTCCGTACCGCCACAGTTGCGCATGTTCATGCGGATGATGTTCGCGCCCGCCTGCCAGAGCTTGTTGGCGTTGCCGATGACGTATTGCGACTACGATGAGCCTTCGAGGCCGTGGACGATGATGGCTGTGGGTCGCGCGGCGCGGACCTCGACGGGCTGCCAGTGGCAGTCGCAGCGGATCCGGCTTGCGATCTGGCCGTTGACGGCGGGGTGAGACTTCGACGAGCACGGTCTGTGCAGGTGGAAGCGAGTTGGTGCGCGGAAGGAAGTTGCCGAGGATGGTCTGCAGGTGGCCGTTCGAGAAGAAGCGACGTGGGGCGAACTCAGGAACATGCGCGGTGTGCGCTGCGATCGTTGCGACGGACTCGAGTGAGGTGGCCATTAACGTTGGCCTGCTTTGGCGGCGACTCCAGCGAGGAAGGAGACGAGCGTTGAGTGCGCCGGAGGGCTCGTCCTCATGTTTGAAGTAGATATAGACGTCGCGGTTGCTTGCAAGCGACGTGAAGCGTTCGACGAATGCCTCGATTTCGGGCTGCGTGTAGGCGCCGGTGCGGCGAAGGCGAAAGCTGGTGTGGGTCGCGGCGGTATGAACCTCGGGGGTAGCGAGGTCATCGCTCTCGGCGATGCAGAGAGCAGCGTTGTGCGCCCGAAGGATGCCGTAGATCTCTTCGGTGAACCATGACTCATGGCGGAATTCGAAGGCGATGGGTGGTGCCCCTGGTCCATTAAGCGAAGGTGCGGCGAGGAACGCTGAGAGTCGCGCAGCGTCGGCCTTCATGTTGGGCGGGAGCTGGAAGAGGATAAGGCCGAGCTTGCCTGCCTGGCGGACGAGTTCAAATGCAGAGACGAGATAGGCGACGTCGGATTCGCAGTTGTTCAGGCGCTTGATGTGGGTGATCCGTTGCGGAGCCTTGAAGCTGAAGCGAAAGAAGTCGGGAGTCGCAGCCAGCCAGCCTTCGAGCATCGACGTAGTGGGGAAGGCGCGGAAGGTGTAGTTGACTTCAACGGAGCTGAGTTGTCGAGAATAAAACTCGAGGAAGCGCTTCGCCGGAGTGCCTTCCGGGTAGAAGTCAGGCTTCCATGTGGGATAGGCCCAGCCGGAGGTTCCTGCAAAGATGCGCGCAGATGCTGCCGTTGCTGCTGTTTCAGAAGAGGGAAGTGCGGCTTGGGGAGCGCGGGGCAAGGTGGCCTTGAAAGTAGATATGGAGCGATAGTTGATGCTATCCGCTCACGACTTGTTCAGCGACTTACAAATACCATCTTATCCCAACCTCACGCATTGTTCGCTGGGGTCCAACTTTGCCAGCGCCTACAATTATTCGCTTGGACTCGCGAAAGCAGGGTGTTAGATTGAACATCCCCTGCACACCAAACACAGAGGATCGTCAAACTTTTGAGTACGGATGTGACTACTCCCGCGGAGACCAAGAGACTTGAACTAACTCGCCTGGGTTTTGCATGCGGGTTGTTCTTTCTGCTAATTACCGTGCTGGCATCGTTCTTTGCGCATCGAGATGGGAATCGATACGTCACATTTGGAACTCTTTGGGCTAGTGGCAGGGCAGCGGTCGAGGGGCTTGATCCTTATGTTGCATATCCAGCGACCTATCGAGGCAGGATAGCTGGGCAAGGCCCGGCGAACTATCCGGATCTCAATCTCAACCCTCCGTGGACGATGCCCTTCACTCAGGGCCTTTCTCATCTGTCATTAGCGAGTTTTACTCAGGTATGGACCGTATTGACGGGGCTCTGCTTTCTTGGGGGCTGCGGCATTTTGATAAGAGAACAATCGGAGCTGCAGGGGAGGCAGGTCATCTGGCTGTCGCTGTGCGCGCCGACATTACTCACCCTGGTTTCGGGCCAAGTGTATGGATGGGCGTTTCTGTTTGGCGTTCTCGCGTGGAGCTTTCAACGGCGCGGCCATTGGCTGGCGACGGGAATCGCGATTGGATGTGCCGTGGCCATAAGACCGCCGATGGGCTTTTGGCTACTGTTTTTGTTTTTGAGGGGTTATCGCAGAATCGCGATCGTTGCAGCAGGAACGATTGCAGCGCTTTTTGCGGCTCCTCTCTTGGTCTATGGCGTGGCGATCTACAAAGAATGGCTGCGCGCTTTTGCCGGCGATATGCACTGGCTCGATCCGGTAAATATCGCCATCATGCCATTCTTCAGGAGATACGGACATCCCTCTTGGGGTATTGCGATAGCCATTCTCATCGCGGTTGGCGTCGGATGGTGGATCGTCAAAAAGCGGCCGGATTTCACAGCAGTAAGCGGAGCCGCGCTGTGTGTTGGGATGCTCAGTGGCCCTCTTGCCTGGATGCACTACGTTTTGTTCGCTGCTCCATTCTTCATGGCTCGGAGATGGACCAAGCTATCAACGGCTGGAGCATGCCTGCTACTTATGATTCCGCTTTCCGCGCCTGTTTCCGGTTTCCTCTATCTCGCGGGAACAATTTTTATTCTGGCGTTTTTCATTTTTCCCAAACAGCTGTCGGCGCGGCGTCACTCATGATTACTGTGTCGCGCTTGTTTGCAGCACCTCAAGTACCTTGACGATGCAATATGCAGGGTCACTGCCGAAGGCGTCGTTGGTTGCAGTCACGTTCTCATCGGCAGTCAGAGTCTTCATCGCCCAGCCTTCGGGAACCAGGTCCACTCCTGCACCGCAAACACCTTGACCGCCCGGGGAGCCATAACGGAAGGTCATGCCTGCTTTACCGGGTACGGTATCGCCTTCTCTGCCTACCACTAACCATTGGTTGACCGAGCCGGAGCCGGACCCAGACCCGGACCCGGACCCAGAATCTTGAGGGTTCGTTGGCGTCGTTGGCGGATTGTCGGTTGGATTTTGAGGCGTCGTTGGATCTGTCGTCGAGTCGGGTGGTGATGTCGGCGCAGTAGCGCTGCCGGTATCGTAAGCTCCCATCGTCGAGAGTTCCGTGCGCGGTTTGAATGGACTCATCGCGGCATCTACGGCATTGAAGCGCGGAGGATAGTAGGCGAGTTGCCCGGTCAGAGGCTTTGCTGTCCCCTTGGCGTTGGAGTCCGTATAGGGCACCATATCCGCATCGACGGGAAACACGTTGTACGCGACAAAATTCTCCTGCACAAACCCACCAAGATTGCGGTTGATCGGGGCAACGCTCCATCCATCGAAGAAGTTGTAGGAGGAATTCACGCCGTTGTGAAAGATTCCTCCGGCCATCCATCCAATCGCAGGAATGTTAGGCGTCACTGTCACCTGTCCCGGCGCAACGAGATTGGCTCCGAAGCTGAAGAGTGTATGTCCAAACAATCCAAACGTCGCACAGCTGTAGGCGCAGTTGCTGTTGTTCTTCCACGGCATGACGTTATTTTGCACGAAGGCCCTCGGCCACACCGTAGGGAGATATTGCTCTTGAGGATTATCCCGTACACCCAGCCGCGTGTCTTCGAAGAAGAACTGCCCGTGCGCCTGCGCATCGGACGTGAGAGTAAATGTGTTGAACGCGTAGAAGCCTTGCGACGAATTGTCGATGCCGACAGTATTGTGCGTGGTCGCGATTCCAAGGAACTTGCACCACTGGCAATCTGATCGATACGCGTTCGCGATTGTGAACTCCGAGTTCGAGTGCTCTTCCGTAACCGCCGCGAACCAATCTTCGCCGCCGTACGCACCTGCGCAACCGGGCGCAGTCGAATATGCTGTGTTGCAGCTCGACGCTCCCTGATAACCCCAGTACTCGTCGGGAAGGATGTAGTTGTAGGCGTCCTGAATCTCAGAGTGTCCACCAGGTCCCGAAGCGGTGGTCATACCTGGCTGAGGCACCAGGCGGTTGTACATGTGAAAGCTGCGTGTTCCGCGACCGGAGTAGGCCGAAGTCCCTTCGCCATCCTGTACCACGCCGTCCTGCAGATTCAGCAGCACCGTATCGCGGAAGGCCTGCGTGTAGAACATGTGCTCCGTCGACTGATTAGCTATGCCGTAGCCTATTGCGTGATTGCCTTCATAGAAGGTGTCGAGTGTGCAGGCTGCCCATCCACTCTGCTGCGAGTTGCAGTCATCAAAGAATGGCGTCGCTACGTTCTCGGCATAAACGCCGAGAACCGACCAGTACTGGATCCCGAACGGTCGCAGGCCCATCGATCCGCCCCAACCCTGCGTCTCGCCGCTCTGGTCTTTATAGTTGTGCCCTGTAGTTACGTTGCGGATATGGATTCCGGCGATCGTCACATGATGGAACGGCTTCACGTTGCCATCGTTAAACACTGGACCGGCGTCGATGCCGGTCACAGAGATCAGTCCATATGGGGCCACGATATAAGGCGAGGTCCAGGCGTTCGTCGTAGCGTTGTCGCCGTCCACGATCGGAAGCTCGCCCGACGTCTGATTAGGAACACCACACAGCACGAAGGCCGGACGGCGATGACTCCACCGTCCCGAGGTTGGCAGGTTGATCTGCACATGGTTGTGGTACTCGGTAGGCTGGCCTGAAGGGCCATCGTTGTGAAGTCGCACCATGAATGGTCCTGCGAAGCTCTGCGGGATGCTGAGGAGATCCTTGTATTGCCGCGAGGGGCCGATGTCCATGATGGTTGCGGCCGCGACGGTGTCTACATCACACGGGACCTGCTCGGCCTTGTCCGGATTTGCTGCTGGTGGATTGTTCGGTGAGACCCAGATCGCAAGCTTGTCGCAGGCCGCGGCGGAGTGATCTACATGAGGGCATCCGGTGATCTCATATTGCCCGCTCACCGTACCTGAAAAGAAGACTGGCTGAGGGAAGGTAGCAAACTGCAGGGTCGCATCGCCGCCGCTTGGAGCGGATGTGATCGTCCAGTCCATCATCTGGTTCGTGTTGCCGAAGACCTGGCCAACCAGTGGAATGTATCGGTTCTTGAAGGCCTGCCTATATCCCGGCGAGACGTGCGCCACACCTTGATAGGGCGATCCGCCACCGTTCGCCGCCACGACGTAATGAAAGTACGCGACTATATTGGGATCTGCATCGAGCGTGAACTTTACATCGAATTCGATACTTGAATGGATGGCAAAGTTTCTGTTCGTAATGGAGCCGCTGGTCGATGTCACTCCGGGGGTAGGGCCGACAACAAAATTAATGTGGCTGGGGACGTGATTCAACACCGGATTTGGCACCATCCCAGTATCTTGGGAACCATCCTGTGTATAGAGCCGGAAGGTCTCATTGCCGGTCGACGTAGAGATCTCCCACTTGCCATCGCCGGTCCAGTGCGGACCCTCAATCTTCTGGAGGTAGCCTGTGTTTTCGGCTCCTGAGCCCGTTATTCCCTCATTGATGGTGAAGCTGGTGGGAGTGGCCGACACTACTTTCCAGACATTCGACGAGAAACGTTGGTCTGGTGAGCTCATGTTGCGGATGTTCACGATATCGCCCGACTCGAGATGATTGTTCGCTGTAAATGTCACCGTGGTCCCATCCCCGCTCCACGCCGTAATAGGATCGGTCTCGGCAATGGGAGTGACATACGCCACGCGATCCGAGCCGGCCAAAACCGACCACGGATAGCCATAGGCGCTTTGCTGGGGCACAAGCAACGAAGCGGTCTGCGCATCGAGACGCAGCGACACCAGGACGATGAGCCAAGGCAGAACATTAAATAGTTTCACAGTTATCAACTCTTCGATGCATAGCGTAAGTCCCGTGACACGCAGTAAATAGCAAAGTTACCGAAGAGAATGCGTATCGTGGGAAAAGGGCCTTTGGTCACATTACTGCTGTTGTGCTACTGATAAACACACACCAATAAGAAACTCGCCGAAACTGACAGAAAGAATTAGATGGCGTGTAAACATGGCCGAAGTAGATAGGGACCCGGTCGGCATTCATCGGACTTCCGATGCAGAGTGCTCCGCACGGTCTTTGAACGCCTTGATAACTTTATTTCGCGAAGACCAACGTATCGAAAACGCGGGCGATTAGATATGACTCTCGGATGAAAAGATACGGCGAACTTGCTTCCAGGTGCCCCAACCCATATTTTTGGGTTTTTGGGGCGGCTAGTGGGTTTCGAACCCACGACATCCGCTGCCACAGAGCGGCGTTCTGCCACTGAACTATAGCCGCCGTACTGACTAGAATTATAGCATCATAGCGAGGTTCGCGGACGATTTTGGCAGTCTCCCGTGGGAGAACCGATGCCGTCGACCTGCCCAGCCCGAGGTACTCTCTCCTCGCACCGAAGCGCGGCAGCAAAGCTGTTCGACGACGAGAACCTCGACATCCTGTCGCATCTGCTCGACGACTTTATCAAGGTTCCCGGTACCTCGATCCGCTTTGGCCTCGACGGCATTATCGGCTTCATTCCCGGCATCGGCGACATGATCTGGGCGGAATCGCCTCCTGCATCATCATCATCGCGGCGTGGGTTCGAGGGGTGTCCTACGTCACGGTTGCGCGCATGGTGGCAAACGTGGCGATCGAGGTTGTTGTCGGATCGGTTCCGATCCTGGGCGACATGTTCGATATTGCATGGCGGGCGAACCGCCGCAACTACGCTCTGCTGACCGGCAGCGTATACGAGCCACGCAAGCATACGATGCAGAGCTGGATCTTTCTCGGCGTGCTGTGCATGTCGCTGTTTGGCACTGATGCTGCTCCCCATGCTGCTGCTGGCCTGGCTGGCGGACGGCCTGATGCACGCGCTGTTCGGAGTGAATGTCCACTTTCCAGCATGGTTTTGAGGCCGTGATTGAGCGTCGATGCGATAAACTAGACGGAGTCGGGGCGTAGCGCAGTCTGGTAGCGCATCTGCTTTGGGAGCAGAGGGTCGGGGGTTCGAATCCCTCCGCCCCGACCATTCGAAATCAATTACTTAGCGCGTTCGCGCATCCCCTCGAAAATGCACTGTAGCGAA
>CAWCOK010000017.1:0-18056 GCA_963797135.1 uncultured Acidobacteriaceae bacterium
AGCTAGGTCAGCTTGGCTGCCGGCGTTCATTGCGAGCCTATCCCCTGTACACCGCGGTCTCCGGATGGTGGTTCATCCAGTCAAACCAGTAATCCTTGTTCGCGTCGATGACCTTCAGGCACCGCCCTGACAACTCCCCCTGCACGGCGCACCCCCGAAAGTTCCACCCGCTGCCCGTCTCGGCATCCCGGATCAATCCACCATCGCTGCCGGGCGTAAAGTTCAGATTGTCAGGGTCGAACACCCTGATCGACTGACCATCCACCCCCACAACCACCAGCACTGGCGCATCGGCAACAGTGTCCTGGATGAACTTGGTCCCCAGAACCCGGTCGACCGGGTATGCCTTATAGCGTCCTCTTACCTCAACTCCCAGCATTAGGCGATGCGGACCAATCCCAGACGCCGTCGTGTCAACCATTGCGGGAGTCCTCTCCACTTGCACCTCCCAGTCCCTTCCGTCGTAATCCTTCGCCCGCGCGTCGTCAGCCTTCAGCACGTCTCCCCCCGGCTGCTCTCTTCGCCATAGCGCAAAGCTCATCTCGTCGCTATGGATCATCTTCAGACACCGCCCCTTTAGCGGTCCAAAGATCGCCTCCCCGGTACTCTGCTGCCACACGCTCTTGGTCTCTTCGTCACGCAACAACGCATTTCCGTTGTTGATTCCCGCCAGCCGAAAATGCAGCCTACGGCCATCCATTATCGGGTCCCACGCAATCCCCGTGTGACACAGCGTGCAGTAGGTCATTGCTATCGGTACGCCACCCACCGTGTCGTTCACGATATGGTGATACCCCATCGTCAGAATCGGATAAGCCCGTGAGCGTCCCCCCAGTTGCACCGCAAGAACCTTATCTCGTGAATCGATCTTGATTAAATCCGCCTGTTCGAACGCAAGTGCCTCATACGGATGAAACATCTTTTCGAAGATATTCACATGCGTGAGAACAGCTGACGCAACCGCAAGAGCACACAAAGTTACCATCGCTCCCCGGAAAGCGTTTCGCCTCGCTCTGCCCTTTACCTCATACCAGGTCCAGGCAGTCATGCCCGCGATGACCGCCGCGCACAAACCGGCGATCCAGGGTCCGACATCATGTATCCACAACGCCACGCGGAGCGCGGTATCCCCTTGGGGTCGGAACGGCCGAATGACGTACATGGGAATCAGCGCGCACGCCAGCGCTAGCGTCGCGCACACGATTCCAGTAGCAAGCCACCTTAGCGCACCGGTACTTGCCTTCTTCTCCAGAAGTTGTTGCATAAAATATGTCTTCACTCAATTCAACTCTGCTCCTGTACCAAGGTCAATCCATAAAAGGGTGGAGACAAAAATCAATTAAACCAGTGGCTTGGCTCGTTAATCGCAAGTTACTCTTCGAGTCTGACGTGCTGAAAATCTTGTCAAGCCCCTTCTCGCCCTAACTTCATCAATTAAAAAGAGATCCAGGTTGCCGATTAATTACCGTCAATTTGCTAGACTGGTTATAGTCTGAAAAAGAAAAGCCCCGGACATCCGGGGCTTTCGTGTATTTGAGCCAGAAAAGCGGTCCAGACCTAAGTTCAATTGTTGGAAGATCTTGCGCGAAAACATAGGGGGGTGGGGCGTATGTGATTCCCGCCCGCGCGCAGCCCGACTAAACTGCACAGCATCACAAGTTCGAACGAAGGAGGCTCCCATGGCAGCCCGTCACCGAACTCTCTTCATCGTCCTCGGCAGCATCGTCGCCCTCGTCCTCCTCGTCGCCCTCGCAATCCCGCTCTTCATCAACGGTGACAGCTTCCGGGCCAAGATCGAAGCCGAGCTTACCGAATCGCTGGGACGCAAGGTCACCATCGGCAAGCTTGACCTCTCCGTCCTCTCCGGAGGCCTCCTGGCAACCAACACCAGCCTCGCCGACGACCCTGCCTTCTCAAACGAGCCCATCCTCCAGGCCGCCGTGGTCGATATCGACGTCGATATGATCCCGCTCATCTTCAGCCGCCAGGTCCACATCACCGGTTTCTCCATCAAAAAGCCAACCATCAATCTCATCCGCCACGCCAACGGAACCTGGAACTACTCCACCATCGGAGGCGCTCAGGCCAACAAGCCGTCCAGCAGTTCCAATTCCATGACCGGCCTCATCATCAGCCATGTCACCGTCTCCGACGGCACCCTCCACGTCTCCACCGAATCCGCCCCCGGCTCCCCCGCCACGCCCAAACGCACTTACGACCAACTCAACATCGAAGCCAAAAACTTCGCCTTTGACAAGCAGTTCCCCTTCACCGTCTCCGCTCACCTACCTGCGGACGGAACCGTCTCCCTCGCCGGCAACGCAGGTCCCATCAATCAGAGAGACGCCTCCCTCACCCCCTTCGGTGCCAAACTCGAAGTCAAGCACCTCGACCCTGTCGCCGCAGGCTTCCTCGACGCCTCGTCCGGAATCTCCGGAACCATCGACGCGATCGATGTCGAATCCACTTGGAACGGACAGCAACTCCACGTCAACAGCCTCCTCATCGACACACCCAAGCTCAGCATTGTCCGCAAGACCCCACCCTCCTCAGCAGCCGCTCCAAAAGCACCCAACTCCAGCGACATGCTCAGCACCCTCTCGGCCGACCGCCTCCAAGTCAAGAACGGCATCCTCACACTCAACACGCCCGGCGAGCCCAAGCCTGCCGTCTACCAGCAACTGAACGCCGCGATCACCAACCTCTCCCCCACGACCTCCTCGCCCTTCAAGCTCACCGCCCTCGTCCCCGGCGGGGGCTCAGTCACCGCCGACGGCACAGCCGGTCCCTTGAACCAGGACTTCCCCGCCGCGACCCCGCTCAACGCCCACGCCACCCTCACCCACATCGACCTTGCCTCCAGCGGAATAATCGCGCCTGACGCCGGAATCAGCGGACTTGCAAACGTGGATCTGAGGGCTGTCTCCGATGGAAAGAATCTCAACGCGAATATCTCCGCCAACGCGGAGAATCTCCGGCTGGCAGCCAACGGCTCACCCTCAACCAAGCCGGTGAAGCTGCAGATGTCTCTAGCCCAGAGCATTCAATCCCTTACCGGGCAGATCCAGAAGGCCGTCGTCACCGTTGGAAGCGCCGCCGCCATCAATATTGCCGGGAACTATCAAACCAGTGGCCCCACCACCGCCATCAACCTAAAGCTAGCCGGAAACTCCGTTCCCATCGACGAGATTGAGGCCTTCCTACCTTCCGTCGGCGTCCACCTCCCGACCGGCTCGCGCCTGCAGGGAGGCACCCTCACCGCGAACCTCGACGTCACGGGCTCGACCGCACAGCCCATCATCGCCGGCCCAATCTCGCTGAATAACACTAACCTCACCGGCTTCGATCTCGGCTCCAAACTCTCAGCTGTCACAGCGCTTACCGGAGCCAAGACCGGATCCGTCACCGCCATCCGCTCGCTTAAGACGAACATCCGCGTCGCTGGTGGAAACGTCCGCACCGACAATCTGGCGCTTGATGTACCAGCACTCGGCACGGCCACCGGAGCAGGCACTGTTGCGGCCACCGGAGCCCTCAACTACAACGTCATCCTCAAGCTCACAGGGCTTCTTGGTTCCGGAAACGGCGGAAGTTCAGCCGCTGGTGTGGGCGGACTCGCAGGCTCGCTTCTCGGCTTGATCCCCAACAGTGGAGCTGCAGGCGCCGCTGGAAGCTTCGCCACCAGCGCCCTGCGCAACGGCGTCCCGGTCGCCATCGGAGGTACGACTTCCAACCCCACCTTCACGCCCAACCTGAGCGGGGCAGCAATAAGCGGCGCATCTGCCTTTACGGGAGGCAAGACTCCCAGCCAGGGCAAACAGAGCACCACAGACTCTCTCACCAATGCACTGGGAGGGCTGTTAGGCGGGAAGCGATAGTCCCTACTTCGGCTTCCTTAGCGACGTCACAATCTTCGCTGTCGTCACTACCTGCCCGACGTGTCGCTGTGTGTGATCGGCACAGTGCACGAGCAAGGCGCCTACAGTCGTCGGTAATTTTCTTCGGCCCACTTGGCGCGCCTGTTCGTAACTGTTCGGGACAATCGCGAGGATCCGGGTGACGGCTACTTCTATCCCTTCTGCGAACTCCATAAAGAGAGCTTCGTGACCTTGCCTGTCCATCTCACTCTTCAATGCTTTCAACTGCCGCTCACTCAATTGCTGACCCTCCGCATAGGTCAGCAGCCGGTCGAGCGATCTCGCAATGTGTCGCAGATGAAATCCAATCGAAGCCAGTTCGAAGCGGTCTCGCTTCCAGTTCCTCATCGCCCAATCCGTTGCACCAGTGAGCAACGTCCTCCACCGCGAGTTCTAACGCATGGATCACTCCTCGCCTGACCGCATCAACATCAGTTCGTGTTCCCCGAAGCCACGGCTCAACTTTCTGCTCCATCAGTTAACCTCCATGCGCGCGACCCGGAAATCAACCATCTTGTGATTACCTGAGGTCGCAGTGCGTTGCGTCCACTAGCCGAAATTCACAGGCCCTTCGTTCTACGAAACTCCCGAACGACCTCGGCAACATCTTTATGTTGACCATCGACAGCGTCGTTCATCGCGCGCATCTCATCGGCCGAAATCTTCCCTGCTAGCCGATCCATCGCCACCTGAATTCCAGGGTGGCGATGAAGAGAATCATCCCGCACCAACGGCACGGCCTCATAGGGCGGAAAATAGTGCTTGTCATCTTCAAGCACTATCAGCCTCAACGCACGTATCGGTCCATCAGTCGAGCTTCCAGCGACGATGTCCACTTGATTCGACGTAAGCGCGCGGTACAACAGTCCCAGGTCCATCGTCCTCGGATCACCGCCAAACCTCAGGCCGTATGCCGCCTCCAGCCCGCGTAGACCATCGGGCCGCTCCTCAAACTCATACCCCACGCCCAACCTCATCTCGCCGGCGTGAGGCATGGCGTCAGAGATTGTCCGCAGGTTCCATTTCTTCGCATCATCGTCCACGTACGACCATCGCAAACGTGTTTTCAAACCCCAGTCCTCGTCTCTACCTTTACGTGGTAACGCTGCTCATACAAGCGCCGCACGGTGGCGAATACCTGAGTCGCGTCGCGTTGGCCTACAGGAGGCAGCGGTTGCTTCAGAATTGCCGTCAGAGCTGTGCCGGAGTACTCCACATAAGCATCGATTCTCCCGCTAGCCAGCGCCTGCTGGCAGATGTAGCTTCCGGCCAGATAGAACCGGCGTGCAACCGGCTGGCCTGTTACAGCCTCAATCTCCTGCGCCAGCAACTCCCCTAGCACAACCTGTTCAGTGAAGTTTTTCGCACCAATCGTCACGCGCGACGACCGCGGCGGCGCACAAGCCACGCAAAACATCAGTAAGCAAATCGCGCCGGACCTCAGACAATTCCTTAACCACCGGCCAGTGGACCTTCGCCTCATGACCGCCGCACCGTCACGCGTTTTTCGATCCATCCCAACGCAGCATCCGCAACCAGAGCCAGTAATGCAGCGGGAATAGCGCCCGCAAGCACTAAACCATTGTCCACGCTCGCAACGCCGCGAAAGATCAGCTCGCCGAGACCACCAGCGCCAATCGCGGCAGCGATCGTTGCGACGCCTACGCAAGTAACCGTAGCAGTCCGCACACCGGCAAGGATGACGCTTGCCGCCAACGGAAGTTCGACTTTTTTGAGCCGTTGCCAGCTGGTCATTCCCATAGCATCGGCTACGTACCTGAGATCGTCATCGAGACTGTCGATGCCGACATAGGTGTTCCGCAGAATTGGCAACAGTGCGTAGCCCGTAAGCGCAACAATGGCGAGCCGTGCTGCGTTTTCACCCAAGCCACGGCACTGGCAGAAGTAAGCCGAAAAGAGCGAGACTCGGGACGGTCTGCACGATGTTCGCAAGCCCAATGATGGGTTTGCGCCAACGCTCGCTTTCGGGTTAGAAGGATTCCGAGCGGGAGCCCGATCGCAACAGCGAAAACCATGGCGCTCACGGTGAGCCACAGGTGCTCGAACGTGAGCCGAGCCATCTCCCAACCATGGGCTGCCAGAAATGAACTCATTCCTTCACCACGCGATGGACAGCTGAAACGTAATCTCTAACATGAGGATTGAACGAGGCGAGGACTTCCCCTGGTTTGAGGTCGGCAAATACTTCTCCGTCGGCGAGAAACAACACTCGATCAGCGAGATACAGCGCCTCGTCCAGATCATGCGTTACAAGAAGGACAGTCTTCTCCATTCCCCTCAGAAGATTCTTCAGCATCGTCTGCATCTCGGCCCGGGTCAGCGGATCAAGCGCGCCAAATGGCTCGTCCATCAGCAGTACTGGCGGATCAAGCGCGAGTGCTCGAGCCAGCCCAACCCGCTGCCTCTGTCCGCCGGAAAGCTGCCACGGGTAACGGTTGCGAACCGAGTCGAAATCGAGACCAACCATTGCGATGGTTTGTCGCGCTCGTGCGGCCATCTCCTCTTTAGCCCGACCTTCCAGTTCAAGGCGAGGCTTGCGTTCCGCTCGACGGTCATATGCGGAAAGAGGCCGGTCTCCTGAATGACGTAGCCGATGCCCCGCCGAAGCGCGACCAGTTCCTTCTCTGTCTTCAACGCTCCGATGGAACGACCGTTGACGAGCACATCTCCTGAGGTCGGGCGAACCAGGGCATTGACCGTACGCAGCAGAGTCGTCTTGCCCGATCCACTACGCCCCAGCAGCGCGGTCGTCGTACCTGCTTCAAGCGCGAGCGGATATCTCGCGCAAAACAAGATGCCCACCTGCCGGCGTGTAGCTCACCTTCGCGAACTCAACGCCAACCGTGGGCATGTTGTCTACTTTACCGCGTGCGTCCAGTTACTGCGCAGCCTCCGGATCGGCCTCAGCACCGCTCTGCTCACCGGCGGCAACTGGCTCGATATCTGTGCCGGGCTGTCCTTTTACTCGAACGACTGTGATCTTCTCAAAGCCTTCTTTGAAGGTAGGTGGCCGCAAGCGCTCTGCCATCTTCTGCATGACCTCATCGGTGACGGCACGCTCGCGTTTGCGGTTCCGCTCCATGCATACGGCGAGAGGCACATCGAAGAAGACGGCCTGCACCTCGTAGCCGAAGCTCTTGGCCATGCTGATCCACTGCCTGCGCTCGTGCGGCGAAAGGTTCGTCGCATCCACGTAGTTCCAAGGCATCTTGGCAATCAGCCGAGCCCGCAGCAGGCTGCGCAGCGTGGAGAACACCAGTCCCTGATAACGCTGCTCCGTGATGTCGTCGAAGAGGATGGTTCGCAGCAGGTCGCTGGATAGCGGAGTTACTCCGCGGCGCTTGTACCAGGTCGTCTTGCCCGAGCCCGGAAGGCCGATGGTCAGAACAACAAAGCCCTTCGGCGACTTCAGCAGCAGGCTGTTCGGCCGGAGGCGTTGCCAACGACTCTGGCTGGGTCTCCACCACGACCTTCTGCTCCGTGACACTGGTGGCAACGGGCGGGGCGAACGGTGCTGTCTCAGATTTCGGTTCGACGGCTGGTTCGGCCACGCGTGCCGCAGACTGTCGTCCGGATAGGAGGGTCTCAGGGGAGCCGGTTGGTTTGCGGGCAGTTCCTGCCCGCTCTTGCCCGTGGACTCCGAATCATTCGGTCCACGTCTTGGGCGTCGTCTCATCTTTTCGCTTATCCAATCGCGCAGATCGCGCATATGTCGCTTGTAACACAGGGTCAAAGCGCCCGCAAATCCGTGGTCCACTTTGCGATACCCCCCGTCGCGGTGGTAGCATCCGATGCTGATGGCATACTCTCCATTCTTAGCGTTCTACAATGAGTTAAACGCATAAATACCCTCACAAAATTACGACAGGAGCAACCGCAATCATGGCTGTAAAGGTAGGTATCAACGGCTTCGGCCGCATCGGACGCAACGTCTTCCGCAGCGCTCTGGGAAATCCCGACATCGAGTTTGTCGCCGTGAACGATCTCACCACGCCGGCCACCCTCGCGCACCTGCTCAAGTACGACTCCATTCTTGGAAACCTGCAGCAGGAAATCTCCGCTGACGCCGATTCCATCACTGTCGACGGCAAGAAGATTAAGGTTTTCGCCGAGCGCGATCCCGCCAAGCTCGATTGGGCCTCAGTTGGAGCGCAGATCGTCGTAGAGTCGACCGGCTTCTTCACTGACGCGGAGAAAGCCAAGGCGCACCTTGGTACCACCGTCAAGAAGGTAATCATCTCTGCCCCAGCCACGAACGAGGACATCACCCTGGTTCTTGGCGTCAACGAGGGTAAGTACGACGCTTCTAAGCACAACGTCATCTCGAACGCGAGCTGCACGACGAACTGCCTCGCGCCCGTCGTCAAGGTGCTGAATGATGCGTTTGGTATCCAGTCTGGCATCATGACCACGATCCACAGCTACACGAACGATCAAGTGATCCTGGATACCCCCCACAAGGACCTTCGCCGCGCCCGCGCTGCAGCTCTCTCGATGATTCCGTCGAGCACCGGCGCCGCCAAGGCCCTGAAGCTGGTCATCCCTGAGATGGATGGAAAGCTGGACGGCTTTGCCATACGCGTACCTACCCCGAACGTCTCGGTCGTCGATCTCACCTTTGTCACCGAGAAGCCGATCGACGTTAAGAGCATCAACGCGGCACTCAAAGCAGCCGCGGACGGTGAGTTGAAGCCCTATCTCGGTTACACCACCGAAGAGCTCGTTAGCTCTGACTTCAAGGGCAATCCGCTCTCGTCCATTGTCGATTCCAAGCTTACCAAGGCTATCGGCAAAACTGGGAAGGTCATCAGCTGGTACGACAACGAATGGGGCTACTCCAACCGCGTCAAGGACCTAATCCAATTCCTCGTGAAAAAGGGGCTTTAGTCCTTTGAACGCCGTTTTTGCAAGATCAAAGGCCACCTACTTCGGTGGCCTTCATCTTGCTCAGTTGCTGCGAAGCTCAATGTTACTTAGTCATCTGTAATGTCGCGGTCGACTTCCTGGCCTTCTTCATAGTGCTGTAGGCGATGCGTGCGAGCAGAAGGATCGTTAAGACAGCAGTGACCTTCCAAGGAGTAAGGACACCTGACTTAACCAGCCACCAGTAGTGGATGACTCCACAGATGCCCGCCACGTAAACCAGACGGTGAAGCCGCTGCCAGGACTTTCCACCTATAGCTCGCATGATGAAAGCGGGCGAGGTGACTGCGAGCGATAGAAGGATGAGCCAGGCAAGAAAGCCAATCTGAATGAAGCGACGCTTCAAGACATCGTCCCAGATGGTGGGCCAGATTTGCTTCCATTCGGTGAGGACGATGGCAGGATGGCCCGAACGAATCCCGGTGAATACCGTGGGCAAATCGTAGCCGGAGAAGAGGAAGATGTAGGTCGCAAGATGTAGCGATGCGTAAAAGAATGCATAGAGCCCAATAAGCCTTCGAAAACGGATGAGCCAGGCAATGCGGGGAGAGAGACGGCGCAGAGGCGTGACAGCGAGAGATCCAAGGAGCATCCAGAGAGCCCAATCGCCGGTGAAATGGGTGATGTAGGCGACCGGGTCGGGGTTTAGTTCGAGCGCTCCGCTTTGATAGAAACGAAGAAGATAGACGAAAGGCGTCAGGCACAGCAGGTGGGTGATGGCCTTGAGTAGGATGATGGCGCGTTTGGACATGTGCGATTAGTAGTTACGCTTGAGGTCCATGCCATTGTAGAGACTAGCTACTTGGTCGGCGTAACCGTTGAACATCATGGTGGGGATTGTCTTGGGGAATGCTGAGGAGTCGATGCGACGCTCGTGAGCCTGGCTCCAGCGGGGATGGTCCACCTTCGGGTTCACATTCGAGTAGAAGCCGTACTCTTCGGAGTTTTGGTCGTTCCATGTCGTATGGGGCTGTTTGTCCGTGAAGTGGAAACGGACGATCGACTTGCCATTTTTAAATCCGTATTTCCAGGGCGAGACGATTCGAATGGGAGCTCCGTTTTGATTGGGCAGGACTTGGCCATAACAACCGAAGGTAAGAAGAGCCAGCGGATTCATAGCTTCATCGAGACGTAATCCTTCGGAATAAGGCCAGTTATAGCCAAAGGGCAGGTCGGGCATCTGCTTCTTGTCTACCAATGAAAGGAACTGGACGTATTTGGCGCTGGGAAGAGGCTCGCAGAGGTTGATGAACTCCGAGAGGGAGTAGCCGTCCCATGGGATGACCATCGACCACGCCTCTACACACCGATGGCGGTAGACGCGGGATTCAATGGCACGGTATTTGAGGAGTTTGTCGATATCGAAGGTCTGGGGCTTTTTGACCATGCCGGTAACCTGAACGGTCCAGGGTCGAGTCTTCAGGGTTCCAGAGTGCTTGGCCGGGTCAGATTTGTCGGTGCCAAATTCGTAGAAGTTGTTGTAATTGGTGGCTTTGGCGAAAGGTGTCTGGTTGTCGGGAACTGTATATTTACTGGGGGCAGAGGACAAGGACTGCGCGTGAACGGTCGTGGAAGGGGTGAGGAGGCCGGGAACTCGGGACAATGCGTAGGCACCGATCCCGAGGGTGGCGGCGTCCGTAATAAACGCGCGGCGTTGCCGTTGGAACCGTTCGAAGGCTGACTGCGGGGTAATGTCGGAAGACCGGATGGTTGAATTCAGGTTTTCGGAGCGGCGCACAAGCATTGCTGGTTCCCTTCAATCAGACGCTAGCCGTTGTGGGCCCACGCCTCATTCATCTGTTGGATAGAGTACGCCCGGGAAAGGTAACCGGATGGGAGAACGAATTCCGCCATGCGAGTTGCACTGTGGAAGCACGGAGGAGCAAACTGTCTGGCATGATAACCGCCGCTCGAGAGGCCGAACTGATAGATGCAGCCGATTTGCTGCTCGACGCCCGCAGGACCAACAAGCCGATCACCGACCTTCCGGCTCAGTTACGGCCAACGACGCTGGACGAGGCGTACTTCATCCAGGACAGGATGTCGTGGGCGTATGAGGCTATTGGGGGATGGAAGGTAGGCGCTGCGACACCGGATGCGACCCCTGCATTTGCCCCTATGCCTGCAATGTGGGTTACATGCAGTGGATGCGAGATGCGTGGGATGACGCACAGATATCGCGGCGTGGAGGCTGAAATTGCCTTCAAGATCGGGTCGGATCTGCCGCCCCGTGAGGTTCCCTACACGCGCGAGGAGGTTTTTAGTGCGATTGCGAGCATGCACCCCGCGATCGAGGTGCTGGAGACTGCTCTCGTGGATCCAGGGAAGGCAACAAAACTCACAAGCGTTGCCGATCTGGCGATGCACGGGGGTTTTGTCTACGGTGACCCAGTGCCGGACTGGCAGAATATCGATTTTTCGAAGGAGTCCGTAACTCTAGCGGTTGACGGTTCGGTTCGCGTCGAGCGGACAGGTTCGAACACAGCAGGCGACCTGTTGCGTCTGCTGCCATGGTTAGCGAATGACGGAGCCAGTCGCACAGATGGGCTTAAAAAAGGCGATTGGATCACCACTGGCAGCTGGACAGGCAACACGCAGGCGAATGCTGCCGCCACAGTCGATGCGCGGTTCTCGACAGCGGGCCGAGTATTCCTGCGCTTCGCGTGAACCAATACTCCCGTGGTAGCGACATCGCAAACACCGTATAGCGGGTATTGACCCCAGAAGTGCCATATTTGTGGTGTTTATAAAAGAAGCCACAAAATGTTGTATTGAATTTAGGGCATGTTCGAGGGTAGGGTGTGTAATCAGATGAAAAGACGGGCTTTTCCGTCTTCCGAATACAGACGGAGAGTACCGTCTTAACGCGAGGGATTTGCATGGCACGTCCGTATTGGTCAGGACAGATACAGATATCGCTGGTGTCGTTTGGTGTAAAGCTTTTTGTCGCAACGGAATCCAAGAGCGAGATTCGTTTTCATCAGATCAGCCGCGCTACCGGCGAGCGCGTAAAACACCAGAAGGTACTTTCGAGCTCAGTGGAAGACAATCCTGGCGAAGCCGCAGATCCCGTCGGTAAGGATGAAATTGTAAAGGGCTACGAATACCGCAAGGGCGAGTACGTCATGATCGAGCCGAAGGAATTAGCTGAGTTGCGTGTACCTTCGAAGCATTCGATCGAAGTGAGCCAGTTCGTGGGACTGGATGAGCTGACGCCCGAGTATATGGAGAAGCCTTACTTCATCATCCCAGAAGATGATGTGCAGGCAGAGGCATTCGCGGTAGTTCGTGCGGCTCTGAAGAAGACGAAGAAGGCCGCCCTGGGTAAGATTGCCTTCGGCGGGCGCGAACACGTGTTCGCGGTAACAGCGCATGACGACGACAAGCTGGGTGGACTGATGGGCTACACAATGCGCTACCAGGAAGAGCTCCGTGACCCTGCCGAATACTTTAATGACATCAAGAAGGTTTCAGTGAACGCCGACTCGCTCGAGTTGGCGATGGAGTTAATCAAGCGCAAGGCGTCGAAGTTCGAACCTGAGAAGTTCAAGGACCAGTACGAAATGGCCGTGCGTGAGCTGGTCGAGGCCAAGATCAAGCACCTGCCTGTGCCGAAGGATGAAGAAGTTGCCGCTCCACGCCGGGGACAGGTAATCAACCTGATGGATGCTCTAAAAAAGAGCGTCGGCGGGGGGGCAGCGGAGACACCCAGTACGGCGAAGAAAAAGCCTGAGTCTACTCCAAAGACACCAGCAGCCAAGAAAGGCATCTCATTGGTCAAGGCGTCGTCGAAGCGAAAGTCCGCATAATAGACCTTCGCTTCGACGTGAGGCGAAGGAGTGGACATGGCGCAAAAGAAGGCGGCTTCGAAGAGCACGAAAAAGGCCGCACCCAAGAAGAGTTCAGAAATAACGGCCGCCGATGTTGTTGACGAGCAGTTGGCTCGCTATCGATCAATGCGTGACTTCAGAGTCACAGCCGAGCCGAGTGGGGCTTCGGCCAAAAGCAAGATGGGTCAGGACGGACTTCCCTTCTGCATTCAGAAGCATGCTGCGTCGCATCTTCACTATGACTTCAGACTTGGGTGGAATGGCGTTCTGAAGAGTTGGGCTGTCGCCAAGGGACCGAGCTACGTCACTGCCGACAAACGCCTGGCTGTTCAAGTAGAAGATCACCCGATGGAATATGGAGGGTTTGAAGGAATTATTCCAGCGGGACAGTACGGCGGCGGAACCGTGATGGTGTGGGACCAAGGTACGTGGGAGCCGCAGCCAGGACACACCGATATCGACGCCGGGCTTCGAGATGGGAGTCTCAAATTTATCCTCCACGGCACGAAGTTGAAGGGCAAATGGGCGTTGATCCGTATGGGAGGCAAATGGGCCAAGGAGAAGAAACCCAATTGGCTGTTGATCAAGGAACACGACGATTTCGAACGACGAGCGAATGAAGCGCCGGTAACTGAGGCAGAGCCAGATAGCGTCGTCACAGGGCGGTCTATCGAGGAGATAGCTCGACACGAAGATCACGTCTGGAACTCGAAGGACACGCGATCAGGTAATAAAGCGTGGTTCCGTAAGGAGAGCCGGGAGGCGGAGCCGGCCGTCGCGAACGGGAAAAGCCTCCAAAAAGAGGTGAGCGAACTTCCGAAGGAAGATCAGCCGGCATTTTTATCTCCGCAATTGGCAACAATGGCCGAGGTGCCGCCCTCAAATGACGGGTGGTTACATGAGCTTAAGCTTGATGGGTACCGTATGCAGGCTCGCAAGAACGGCAAGCAGGTTCAAATGCTGACCCGTACAGGATTGGATTGGACAGGGCGAATGCGGACGATAGTAAATGAGATCGCTAAACTACCCGTCCAAACAGTCACTCTGGATGGAGAGGTCGTAGTGGTTGCGGCGAACGGCACGACAAGCTTCGCCGATCTGCAGGCATCGATGCAGGAGGGCGCGAAGCATGCGCTGACATACTTCGCGTTCGACCTGCTTCACATCGATGGAAGAAGCTCGCGCGATCTTTCCTTGAAAGAGCGCAAGGGATTGTTGAGCAAGATCATGACCGACGCCAACGAGGACACTCTGCGGCTAAGTGAGCATATAGAAACTGGAGGCGCGGAGCTTTTACGCGAGGCATGCAAGCTGAAGGCCGAGGGAATCGTATCAAAGCGCGCCGCAGGCAAATACATACCTGGACGAAGCCACGATTGGCTGAAGATGAAATGCCTGCACGAGCAGGAGTTTGTCGTTGGAGGATATACGTTGCCAACGAATGGGATTCGCGGAGTAGGGGCACTTCTGCTTGGCTATTACAAAGACGGCAAGCTGATCTATGCCGGCCGCACCGGAACCGGCTTTACTCAAAAGACGCATCGAATGTTGCGGGATAGCCTCGAAGGCAAAGCGAAAGATACAAGCCCTTTTGAGGGCGTGCCCGCAGATGCGAAGAAGGGTGCACGTTGGGTGAAACCGGAGATAGTGGCACAGGTTCGCTTTTCCACATGGACCGCAGACGAATTGGTTCGTCAAGCGGCGTTTCTGGGAATTCGTGAAGATAAGGCCGCAAAAGAGGTTATTCGCGAGGAGTCTGAGATGTCACTCGGGCCTCGACGGGCACGACCAAAGTCCGCAGCACAACGCGGCAGAACGAATGAGTCTGATGTGCCGAAGATTCCTAAGAGTGTAGGCCTAACAAGTGTCGAGCATGCGCCGGTTAGGTTGACGCATCCTGACAAAATATTGGACACCGCATCGGGGCTTACGAAGCAGATGCTGGCCGACTATTACTGGACAGTCTCAAGCCATCTTCTCCCGTATATTGCCGATCGACCTGTGAGCTTAGTACGTTGTCCGGATGGAGTTGGAAAGCCGTGCTTCTTTCAGAAGCACGCCAATGCAACACTGCCCAAAAATATCCGGAGCGTAGACGTTCCTAATCGCAAGACCGGGGAGACCGAAGCATACGTAACGATCGATACGCCTGAGGCCCTCGCAGCATTGGCGCAGCTTGGCGTGATGGAGTTGCACCCGTGGGGTTCGCGAAACGATGACCTTGAGCATGCAGACAGACTGGTATTTGATCTCGATCCTGACGAATCGCTGGCGTGGCCGGATGTAACAACGGCGGCTGAAGAAGTACGGAAACGCCTAAAGAAGCTTGGCTTGGAAAGTTTCGTCAAGACAACAGGAGGCAAAGGACTGCATGTCGTCGCTCCAGTCGAGCCGGAGTTCGGCTGGCCAGAGGTAAAGGACTTCGCGCGCAAGGTCGTCACTGAAATGGAGAGAGCAGCGCCAGACCGATATCTGACGAAAATGACGAAGTCCGCACGCGTGGGCAAGATCTTTTTGGACTATTTGAGAAATGAACGTGAGGCTACCTCGGTGGCAGCGTACTCTCCACGTTCGCGAGCTGGAGCGGCAGTCTCGATGCCGCTAAGCTGGGCGGAGCTGAAGTCGAAGGCGCGTCCGGTTTTTCGTGTTGCAGAGTTCGCTGAATGGAGAACTCGGCTAAAGAAAGATCCATGGGAGAAGATGAGTGACCTCAAACAAGAGATTCGCTTATGAACAGTTGTTTAGTTGCAGATCTTGAATGGCGATGCGCTGATACGCATGACGAGACACTTGGCGGCGCCGCCGGCCTTGATGAACTCGGTTAAAGTCACCGGAACGACGTGAAAGCCTGCGACCTCCAGCGTTGCGCTCAATTCACGGCCGATGTCGTTGAGGATGATCGTGCAACCAATGTTGATGGCATTGCAAGCAAATCGGGCAGCATCATCTTCTTTAACTGCGATGCGCTTCTCCGTCGGATAGAAGGATTCGATGCGATGAACCGAAGCCGCGTCGAAGGCTGCCGGGTAGTACATAACGAACCCATTAGCCAAGGGCGCAAAACAAGTGTCGAGATGGTAGAAACGCGAGTCGACGAGATGCAGTGAACTGACCTCAATATCCCACACGCGTGAAAGGACAGGGTGACTCGCGGATGAGGTGCGAGGGCCATAACCAGCCCAAAGGCAAGAGCCATCGACTGAAAACAGCGCATCGCCTTCGCCTTCAAATGGCACCTTGCACGGCAAGCCCAGGACTCTATAGCCCGCAGACTGGAACCACCGGCGAAAGTGTTGCTCCTCTGCCTGACGCTCTGGATAGAAGAACCTGCTGAGCACAATAACGCCGTCACGCTCGAGGCCGGCATTTGCAGTGAATACCATATCGGGCGAACCAGGTTGTGGATCGATCAACTCAACGTCGGCAAATTCTGTAAGTACCTGGTAAAGTTGCCACCATTGCGCGGAGGCGCGCTCGCGTGACGAGGCATGAACATTGCCAGCCATCCAAGGGTTTATGACATAAGCCACGTCGTAGAGGCGAGGGGTGCACATGAGATAGGTTGGTCTAACCGATGTCGGCATCGGCGCCATGCGAGCGGGTTCGATTGATTGCGTGCTCAAGATGCCTCCACCAAGAGCATGTCAATCGCGAAAAGCCCCGTCAATGCTAATGATTATGCATTCGTACAGTGCATAATCATGCACTTCTTCGTTAGCGGCGAGTTATAGATTTCCCCGCAAAGCCTGTTCCCTTTCGATCGCTTCAAACAACGCCTTGAAATTTCCTTTTCCAAAGCTGCGCGAGCCTTTGCGTTGAATGATCTCGTAGAAGACCGTCGGTCGATCCTCGACTGGGCGGGTGAAGATTTGCAGCATGTACCCCTCGTCGTCACGGTCAACGAGAATGCCCAAACGCTCGAGTTCTTCAATTTGCTCGTCTATTTTGCCAACGCGATTCTGTAGATCCGTGTAGTAGGAATGCGGTACGGTTAGGAAATCAACTCCCTGTTCCTGCATCTTCGAGACGGTGGAGAGGATATCGGAAGTAGCAAGCGCGATATGCTGCACGCCCGGTCCCTGGTAGAAATCGAGATACTCTTCGATCTGCGATTTGCGACGGCCTTCCGCAGGCTCGTTAATGGGAAACTTAACGTATCCATTGCCGTTGGCCATGACCTTCGACATCAACGCCGAGTATTCCGTAGAAATGTCCTTATCGTCGAAGTGTTGGTAAAGTGAAAACCCCATAACGCGAGCATAGAAATCTACCCACTCGTCCATGGAGTGCCAGCCGACGTTTCCCACCATGTGATCGATGTGGAGGAGGCCAACGGGGCGCGCGACATGATCGTGTGCGACGTGGCGGAAGCCGGGCAGAAACGGCCCAACGTAATGCTGGCGTTCGACGAAAGTGTGAATCGTATCGCCGTAAGCAGCGATGCTGGATGTGACGACCCGGCCGTGCTCGTCGCTATGTTCGGCTGGCTCGTGGATATTGCGTGCGCCTCGGGCAGTGGTCTCACGCCATGCCTGACGGGCATCATCAACCCAGAGCGCGATAACACGAACACCGTCGCCATGCTTCGTGACATGACGGGCAATTTCGGTATCCGGACGAAGCGCGGTCGTTAGCACAAAGCGTACTTTGCCCTGCTGGAGGACATAGGACGTGCGATCGCGTTGGCCGGTCTCAGGACCTGCATAAGCGACGAGCTTCATTCCGAACGCAGCGCGGTAGAAATAAGCTGACTGACGCGCGTTACCGACATAGAACTCGACGTGGTCCGTTCCCTTGAGCGGAAGAAAATCTGTCGCAGGAGAGGAATGGGAATGGGTGAGTGTTGCCATGGGAAGATCTCCTGTCATGCCGTTCGCACCGATGAGGATATGACGGACAAGCACCGATTGGCTAGTGGGTAGGCCTAGCCGGAAGTATGGTGGCACGGCATTCACCCAATCCGATTCTGGGATGGCCTGAACGCTCACAGAAACCACGGATAATAACCTCATCACCATCGCTGAGAAACGCACGCGTTTCTCCCGTAGGCAGGGCAATCGGTGCGGCACCGTTGCTCGTAAGTTCCAGCAGACAACCAGCCGATGAAAGCTCCGGACCAGAGACAGTCCCTGTCGCAAGCAAGTCGCCTATTTGTAAGTTGCAACCGTTGCTAGTGTGGTGAGCAACGAGTTGGGCGGGTGTCCAGTAGAGGTCCCTCGTGGTAGAGCGGCCGAGCCGGATGGGTTCGAGTTTGTTGCGCCTCATGATGGAGGTCGTCAAAAAGACCTCAAGACTGACGTCAAGACCTCCCTTCTTCTGATCCGCCGTAGAACGAAGATACGAAAGTGGCTTGGGATCACCCTTG
>CAWCOK010000018.1:0-97027 GCA_963797135.1 uncultured Acidobacteriaceae bacterium
GCAGCGGGACCGAGTTCGCGAGGTCTCCGTCCCTTCCAGCCGGGTGACCGACTGCGCCGCATCCACTGGGCTGAGTCGCTGCGCACGGGCACTCTGCATGTCACCTCGACGTGGGCTGATCACGATCGACACGTCGTGCTACTCATGGACTCTCGCTCAATGACGTCGGGGCCAGAGCGGGGATGGAACGGCCCAGCGCCTCGAGCCTCGATGTCTCGGCTGGGCGCCACCGGCCGCGATCGCCGAGCACTACATCAGCACGGCGACCGCGTCACGCTGGCGGTGATTGGGGCGCGGGGAACGCGACCACTGCCACCGGCGACCCGGTATCGCCAACTGCGCCGGATGCTGGAGGTCATGGCCGGCATCGAGCCGGCGACCGAACTCGTCGACGATCGAGCGGATGCCACGCGGCCTCGGGCAAGGTGCACTGGTCGTGATGCTGTCCCCCTTGGTGTCGCCCACGGCGCTCCAACGTGCGGTGACGATCGCCGAGCGGGGCCTGACGGTTGTAGTGATCGAGACTCTGTCCGCTGACATCACTGAGAGCGAAACCGACGACCCATACGTCAGTATCGCCTGGCGGATCAGACTGCTCGGACCGCGAGCGTGAAATTCGGCGGGTCGGAGAAGCAGGTATCCCTGTCGTCCCTTGGCGGGGTCCCGGAAGCCTCGACATCGTGCTCCGCGACCTGCACCGTCACGCCGGAGTCCGGATGGCTCGGCGTCGATGAACGACGTTCGCTCAGCAGACTCGTGGTGGCCGTCCTCGCACGTCCGCGGTGTCGCATTGGTGCTTCGTATCCTCATACCCACGAGCACGATGGTCGCCCTGATGTGCACGTCACTGGCCGCCGGCCGGACCGTTCTCATCGTCGACGCCGCGATCTTCGGGATAGCTCTCGTGTGCACCGTGCGGCCCGACAGTCACGTCGGGTTGCTCGTCGTGATGGCCGTGGGCGTCGACTGGCTGGCGACGGTCAACGATCGGGCGACGCCCTGGTCGGTCGGGGCAGCAGCGTCGCTCGCCGTGTTTCACGCTTCGATGGCCGCGGCCAGTGTCGCCCCACCGGCGGCAAGGTCGAGACGAGCGATGTCCCGCCCGCTGGACACGTCGAACCTTCGCTGTGATGGTTGCGAGCCTTGCGACGTGGGCCGTCGGTGGGGCGATCCACGGCCGCCACATAGCCAGCAACGCGGTACTGATTGCAGCGTCCTTGATCATCATCGCCATCGCCGGGCTCTGGGCGCGCGGTGGCACCTTGGACGCAGAACCAGGCGCATGAATTCACGGGCCGGCTTCGGCGGCTGTGCTGGTCAGTGGCACAAGGACCGCGTCGAGCTTGCTCGGGTCGTCGACCAGTTCGAGCATGGCCTTCCACCATGCCTGCTGGACTGACGCCGGCATCGTGTCGCCGGCGCCGAAACGGATCAGGGTGGCCGATCCCAAGTTTCGTCGGCCGCCTCCCGAGCCACGGGGTCGGCGTAGGCGTCCGCGGCAACGCTGCGGTTGACGGAGGTGAAGCCGCCGAGTTCGACCCATTTCTGTTGCGACTCTGCTCCGGCGAGGTAGGTAGTAAACAGCAGGCGCCGCCGGAGTGTCGTTCAGCATGACGACGATGTCGGCGCCGATGGTGATCGACCCGGTGTTCGCGGGGTCGATGGTCGGGAACCGAAAGAAGTCGTAATCGTCGCCCGGAGCGAGCTGCGGATACTTGGAGGCGATGAACGCCTGGGCGAACGAGGCGAGGTAGTACATGTACGCGGTCGGGGGATCGCTGTACATCGGGTACGACCCCTCGGCGTCACTCGAGCCGAGGATGCCCTCGCTGCCTCCCAACACGTATCCCGGTGTCTGCGCGATCGTGTCGAACATGTCGAACGATTGCTTGACGCACGGATCGGTCCAGGGGATCTGACCGGCGACCCACTGGTCGTACAGGTCGGGGCCGCACTTGTTGAGCACGATCTGTGAGATCCAACGGTGAACTAGCCCAGCCGCCCCCTCCCGGGATTCGACCGCGAGACGACGGAAAACGGTGTTCGGCCGTCCACAACCATCGTGTCGGCCAGCTGCATCAACTCGTCCCAGGTCGAGGGAACGGTGTAACCGGCAGACTGCGAATGCCTTGGGGTTGTACCAGACCGTGGACTTGTTCGTGACCTTGTACGGGATTCCGTACAGCTCACCGTCGTGAATGGATCTATAACCAATTTTGAATGTGATGGTTGCGGCTAGTGGGCGATTGGGAATCGATAGATGTTCACGCTGATGGGAGCTACGGTGATCGCATTGCCGGCGCGGCTCACCGAACTCTCTTTGACCTCAACCTGTGCCGGCTGGCCGACTCGATTTACCGCGTCGGGGCTGTTGGCGGTCAGCTTCCACAATGTTCCGGAGTTTTCGAGCTTTGAACCCGTGAGGTTCAGGTCGAACTTCTGATCCTTCTCGGTTGCGTTCACGATGATCAGATTTAGATACCTGTGATCGGGAGTGATTGTGGCCAGGACATCCAGCGGATAGGTGGGGCTGCCAGACCTTACCTTCGGTTCGTCGCCATAGTTCGGATTTGTCGGCGGCTGTGGCGAGTTGCCGGAGACAACAACCGGGATAGTTCCAGGAAGCTGCTCGCCGTACAACTGATACACCACCCCGAGAGCATTGATAGCAGAAGCGGTTGGTGAGATATCGAGCGAGGACGTGCCCATGGTACGCGCACCCATCGTGATGAAGTCGGTATGCCGTAGCGTCTCGTTCAAAAGCATGCCGTAGGCAAGCGCCGTTTTGAGAGTCGGTCCGCTGGATCCGCTGCCCCCTCCACCCAAGTTGATGTAGGCGTACTCGTCCATCGAGAGAAATATCTTCTTGTCGAGCATCTTTGGAAACCGCTTCTGATATCCCTGCCACTCTTCGGCGTGGCGGCGAATCACGTCGCCGGCGTGACGCGCGTACTCGAGCGGAGTCGGATCATAGGTCACATTTGCAGCGGTGTCGGTTGCGCCTGGCGGCAGAGCCTTGGCCTTCGCAACATCGAAGTGCCGGCCCGGCCCCTCGTACCAGTGCTGCGCAATGCCATCGAATGTTCCCCAGCTCTTCTCCAGCAGGCCGCCGGTCCAGTCGGTGTCCGAGCCAAACATCGGTTCAATGTTGTCCACGTACTTGGCGCGATCTTCGCCCTTCAGCCACATCGGCTCCATCATCTTCGCCGACCCAATCAGCGTGATCGTTGGATCAGCTTTCCGCATCTCCCTCGCAAAATCGTTGTTTTTGATCACGAAGTACTTCAGGTCGGTGTAGCCGATCTGAAACGTGCCCCACGGTTCGTTGCCGATATTCCAGTACTTGATGTGATAAGGCTCTGCATGGCCATTTTTGGCCCGCATCGAACCCCAGTAGGTGCTTGCCGCGCCGTTCAGGTACTCGACCTCCTCTGCAGCAGAGTGTGCGTCGCCGAGTCCCGCATTGACGGTGACGTAAGGTTCGACATCAATCAGTTTGCAGAGCGTCATGAACTCATCCATGCCGATATCGTTTACCTGCATGGCGTTCCAGGCGTAGTCAAACATCGGCCGCCGCTTATCAACATCGCCGATGGCATCGTGCCAGTCCCAGTCGGAGAGGAAGTTGCCACCGGGCAAGCGCCACATGCCCGAGTGATGCTGCTTGAGTAACGCCATGGTATCGGGCCGAAATCCCTGCACATTGTCAGCAGGCATCAGAGATACCACGCCGATGTGAAAGTCGCCCGAACCTGTGCCCGCAATCTCGAGAGCGGCGGAGGAGGAGTCGGCCTTGGGGCTAAAGCTTAACGGAGAACTTCTTGTAATCGCGTGTGAGCGTAAACGAAGAGGTCTGCTTGTCGCCTGCACCGCTTCCCCAACTCAGAGAGACACTCACTTTCGTCCCGGGAGTGCCACGCAGAAAGATGCGGCCCGTATACTGCTTACCGCCGACCAACGAAAATCCGCTTTGGCGAATTCCATGCGGGGTCGCAGCATCGAGCAGAATCTTAGGGCTATGTTCGCCAACAAACGGCTGATCGGCATCCATCACCACAACGTTATCCGGACCGACCGGACGCCATTTGCGCAACTGCTGGCGCATAGGATTCCCGCTTTGCGGACGCGGCGTCTGCGGATCTGTCGATGTGATCGGGAAGTAAAACTTCCTGTCGTCGAGCAACTCCGCCCACATGCTGCGATAGATCAACGTACCGATGTGTTCGATAAAGCTTCCGAACACATACTTCGAAACCGGATCGGAGGTCTGCTGTGTATCGACCGTCACGTTGAGCGCATCGGGTACTTTAAGCTGCGCCTGTTGCGCACCCACAGACAGGCACCCAAGCAATGCCACAGCAGGGATTGCACTGCTTCTTTTCATCATTGCCTCCGAGGTGCATTCAGCTTCGGGTTTCGGCGCGCCGTTGATCGATTGCCAGGTACGGTTCCTGCCAACGTGCGAATGGCAGTCTCCAGGCGAAAACCGACTATAAATATGCGGAGCCCCCTTGGACAATGGCAAAGACTCAACGCAGTCAGCGGCGGGTCAACTTCTTCTCCAAGCGGGAGCCAGCGGCTGGGCTCATCGCAAGTTCGAGATCATCGAGTGAGAGTGCGCGGCCGTCGGCACTCTTGACGACGAGCTTTGCCAAAGGTTTGTGGCTCTTTTTATCGTGCAGTTCGGAGTGCTCGTCGCCTGAGGGGAACATGTACTCTTCGCCCCATTGGCGGAAGGCGACCAGGACAGGGAGCAGGTCGGCTCCTTTAGGGGTGAGCTCGTACTCGTTGTAGGCGCTGCCGTCAGAGGCAGGGACGATGCGGAGAATGCCGCCCTCGACCAGGGTTTTGAGGCGGGCGGTGAGGATGTTTTTCGCCATGCCGAGACGGCGTTCGAAGTCGGAGAAGCGTTTTACGCCGAGCATGGCGTCGCGGATGATGAGCAGCGACCACCACTCGCCGACGATGTCGAGGGAGCGGGCGACGGGGCAGATGCTGTCTTTATTGGACTTGTGCTTCATGACTCGCCTCTCAGGAAGATTTTATCCAAACTAGTTGCATCTTGCAACCACATTGCTCCATCCAACGAAACGGTTCAGGATTTAACGGCGAAGGCCGGAAAGAGGAGATGCGATGCGATTGAACGGAAAGAAGGCACTGATTACGGGCGGCAACAGCGGTATAGGGCTGGCCACAGCGAAGGTCTTCGTTGATGAAGGCGCGGAGGTGATCATCACTGGCCGGAACCAGCAGACGCTGGATGAGGCAGTGAAGCTGCTAGGCGCGAAGGCGCATGGCTTGCAGGTGGAGATTACGGACTCGGCGGCGCGCAAGGCGGCCTTCAAAACAGCTGCGGAGAAGTTCGGCAAGCTGGACATACTGTTTGCGAATGCGGGCATGGCCGGCAACACACCGGCGGGAAAGACTTCGGAAGACCTGTTTCGCCAGATCATCGACACGAACCTGACCTCGGTCTTCTTTACGGTTGAAGATGCTCTGCCGTACCTCAACGACGGAGCGTCGGTCATCCTGAATGGATCCGTAATCGGCACGCTGGGGCAGCCGGGCTATGCGGCCTATGCAGCAACCAAGTCAGGCGTTCGCGCACTGGCTCGCACGCTGGCCGGTGATCTTTCACCGCGCGGGATACGCGTGAACGTTGTTGCTCCGGGAGCGACGAAGACTCCGATATGGGGACGCAGCGGACAGCGCACGGAAGAGCAGCTCTCGGGACTGGAGAAGCAGCTGAACAGCCTGATTCCGCTGGGACGCATGGGCGAGGCGGAGGAGATTGCGAAGGCGGTGTTGTTCCTGGCATCAGACGATTCGTCGTATGTGCAGGGCGTGGAGCTGTTCGTGGACGGCGGGCTTACGGGAACTCCGTTTGGAGGACCGGGAGCGCGCGGATAAGAGGTGCGATGCGACGGGCGGCGCTTGAGCCATGAGCGTCGCCCCATTTTTTTGTGCGACGGCGCAATGCGACGAGCGGTAGGCTCGCCTGCTATCGTTTTGTGCAATGAAGAACTTTATCTCCGAGAAGTGGTTCGGCTTGCGTGTTGCACGACAGGCTTTGTTGGGTGCGGTTGTGGTGGTGGCTCTGTCGTCGCAGATGCGCGCGCAGGATGCGGTTCAATGGGTGAATCCGTACATCGGGACCGGTGACGGGAAGATTGGGTACGGCGGGACGATGCCGTTTGTGACGCCTCCGTTTGGCATGACGAACTGGACGGCGCAGACGCGGCAGAACCGGCTGAGCGTTGTGAGCTACAAGTACGAGGACAAAAACATCCAGGGGTTTATGGGGACGCACCAGCCGGCGATCTGGATGGGCGACTACGGGTACGTGACTCTGGTTCCGCAGGTGGGCGAGCTGGCGACGGCGCCTGAGGCGCGGCAGATGAGCTTCAGCCACGAGGATGAAGTGGTGCGGCCGGACTTCTACCAAGTAACGATGACCGCGAAGGACGGCAGCCGTGTAAAGGCGGAGATGACGGCGACGGAGCGGTGCGCTTACATGCGGTTTCATTTCCCGCAGGGCACGGCCGGGCGCGTTCTGGTGGAGGCATCGCGGCCGGGGATTGCGGGCGAGGCGAAGGTGGATGCGGCGAGGTACGAGATTACCGGCTATAACCCGGCGCGCACGGATAACGGGCTGGGGCCGTTTGCGCTGCCGAACTTCAAGGGATACTTCGTGGTGCAGTTTCGCCAGCACTGGGAGAAGGCTGCCGCGTACGGGATGGATGGCAAGGGCGCGCGCGGAGCGTATGCGGAGTTTGCGCAGGCTCCGAGCGAGTACGGCGGCACCGTCGAGGTTCGCGTGGGAACGTCGTTCCTGAGCGTGGAGCAGGCGCGGGAGAATCTGCGCAAGGAGATTCCGGCGTGGGACTTCGATGCGGTGCAGAAGAAGCTGCGCGCGACATGGAACGAGAAGCTGAATCGCGTGAGCGTGGACGGCGCGACGGACGACGAGCGGAAGATGATCTACACGGCGCTGTATCACGCGCTGCTGTATCCGCGGGTGTTCTCGGAGTACGGGCGGTACTACTCGGCGTTCGACGACAAGATTCACAACGGCGAGTCGTACACGGCTTATTCGATATGGGACACGTTTCGCGCGGAGAACAGCATGCTGACGCTGATGGCTCCGGAGCGCGTGCCCGGAATGATTACGGCGCTGCTGCAGAACTACAAGGAAGGCGGCTGGATGCCGAAGTGGCCGAATCCTTCGTACACGAACATCATGATTGGCACGCATGCGGACTCGCTGGTGGCGGAGGCGATGGTGAAGGGCTTTACGGGCTTCGACAAGCAGACGGCGTGGGACGCGGTGTACAAGGACGCGATGACTCCGCCGGACGGAGACACGACGCGGCGATGGCTTGATCGCGAGCCGCACACTCCGTATGAAGCGCGCGCGGGACTGACGTACTACAAGGAACTTGGGTTCATTCCGACGGACAAGACGGATGAGGCGGCCTCGCGGACGATTGAGGACGCGTACGACGACTGGTGTGTGGCGCAGGTGGCGAAGGTGCTGGGCAAGCAGAAGGACTACGAGTTCTTCCTGCATCGCTCGCTGAATGAGAGGAAGCTGTTCAATCCGGAGCTGGGGTTGATGAACGGCAAAACTTCGGATGGCAAGTGGGCTCCGATTGGAGGGGCGAGAGACAATCCGGGAAATCGTTCCGTGTCGGGATGGACGGAGGGCGATGCGTGGGTATACACGTGGGGCGCGTTTCACGATCTGCCGGGACTGGTGGACATGATGGGCGGAGCGGAGAAGTACAACGCGAAGCTGGACGAGCACTTTGCGGGAGGGCATAACAAGCACTCGAACGAGCCGAGCCATCACTATGGGTATCTTTACGACTACAGCGGCGAGCCGTGGAAGACGCAGGCAAAGGTGCGGGAGATTGCGAAGGCGGAGTATGCGAATGAGCCTTCGGGAATTGATGGCGACGATGACTGCGGGCAGATGTCGTCGTGGCTGCTGTTTACGGCGATGGGATTTTATCCGGTGAATCCGGCGAGCGCGGAGTACATGGTCGGCAGCCCGATGTTCGGGAAGATGTCGATGAAGCTGGGGAATGGGAAGACGTTTACGGTTGTCGCGAAGAACAGCGGCGCGGGGAATGTTTATATTCAATCGGCGACGCTGAATGGGAAAGCGCTGAACGAACCGGTGATTCGCTACAGCGATATCATGCAAGGTTCGACGCTGGAGTTTGTGATGGGAGCGCAGCCTTCGAAGTGGGGAAGTAGCTGGCGAGGTAAGGCCATCGGCAAGTAGTTGGGAGAGAGCGGCGGCTTCGCGCTACAATTCCGCCATTCTCACAGCACGTGTTTTCAAGATCTCCTGTACGAGCGAGGTTCTATGAACGGTGTGCGTCACTTTCCGCTGGCGATTATTGTTGCGACCCTCTGCTACTTCGGGCTGGGCGCGGTGTGGTTCACGATGTTCCGCAACGCGTGGCTGGAAGGAATCGGTAAGACGATGGAGCAGCTGATGGCGAGCGGCATTAGCCCAATGCTTGCCTATGGTGTGGCTCTGCTGCTGACGCTGGCGCTGGCGTTGTTTCTGTCGTGGCTGATCCAGGTGACAGGGCCGTCGACGGTGGCGCGCGGGATACAGGTGGCGGTGGTGCTGTGGTTCTGCACGGTGTTCGCAACGTTCGCGACGGAGTATGCGTTTGAGGGCCGCGGCGTGAAGATACTGGCGATCACCAGCGGATATTGCCTGGTCGGGATGGTGCTGATGGGTGCGGTGCTGGGCGGGTGGACGAAGAAGGGCAGCGACTAATCACTCGCCATTGACTTCTTGCGCGCCGCTTCGAACTCGTCGTCGGGGCAGCCACTGGATAGCCGTTGGTGCGCTGATAGCCTGCCAGCCTAGGTCCATGCCGAAGCGGAGGAGTTTCGCGTTGCCTTTGAAGTCCCAGTCGGCGTGATAGTTGTCGGAGAAGTTGTGGTAGTCGTGCGCGACGAAGTCTTTACCTTTGGCTTCGCCCCAGGCGCGATCGTGGCCTTCAAAGAGTTGTTCCTGATCGACCGAGAAGGCGGGAATGCCGACGCGCGAGAGCGAGAAGTGGTCGGAGCGGTAGTAGCCGCCGGCTTCGGGGTGAGCGTCGGGGACGATGGTGAGGTTGAAGCGTTTTGCCGTCGCCTGCACAGTTGGATAGAAGGTAGTGCGTTGCGCTCCGTTGACGTTGACCTCGAGCGGTATGCCTACGGGGAGGATCATGTCGTAGTTGATGTCGAGCGCGATCTGCGACGCGGGGATGGGAGGATGCTGGCCGAGGTATTCGCTGCCTAGCAGGCCCTGCTCCTCTGCGGCGACAGCGGCGAAGATGACGGAGTGCGGCGGCTTGATGCCGGAGGCGGCCCAGGCGCGTGCGAGCTCGAGCAGCATGCCGACGCCGGTGGCGTTGTCGGCGGCGCCGTTGTAGATGTTGTCGCCGGCCATGCCGGGGACGAAGCCGAGGTGATCGTGGTGCGCGGTGTACATCACGGCCTGATCAGGCTTGTCTGCGGCGACGTTCGCACCGGGCAGAATGGCGACGATGTTGGGTGACTGGAAGCTGCGGACCTTGGCTTCGATGTGGGCTTCGAGACTGACACGGGAAGCGGTACGGCCTTGAAGCCCTTCTTGCCCGCGGCAGTCATCTCGGTATCGAGGTCGAGGTTGGCTGCGTGGAAGAGACTGCCGCGCTGTTTCGAGCTGAATCCAGCTTGCCGCTTCGAGCTGCGGGTCCTTGTTGTCGCGCAGGTAGGTCTTCTCGCTGGTGTTGGAGTTCTTGACGACGTCCCATCCGTAGCTGGCGAGATCGGTGCGGTGGATGATGAGCGCGCCGATGGCTCCCTGGCGGGCGGCCTCCTCGAACTTGTAGGTCCAGCGGCCGTAGTAGGTGAGCGCTTTGCCTCCGAAGAATTTGGGATCGTCGGACGGCGGGTCGCCGACGATGCACAGGACGACTTTGCCTTTGACATCGATGCCTGCGTAGTCGTTCCACCCGTACTCGGGGGCGACGACGCCGTAGCCGACGAAGACAATGGGCGCCTTGAAGTCTGCGGTCTCGGTGAGCTTGCGGTTGTTAACGGTGAAGTCGTCGCCGTACTTAAGGTCGTAGCTGTAGAGCTGGATCGACATGCCGCCGTCCTTCGGCTTGTCGGGAACGAAGGAGAACTTCGTCTTGTCGGCGATGGTTTTGGTTCCGACGAAGTTGACCTGCTGCAGGAAAGTGCCGTTGTCGCCGCCGGGCTTGAGGCCGTAGAGGGCGAACTGGGTGGCGATGTACTGGGCGGCGATCTCGTCTCCGCGCATACCGGGGCCGCGGCCTTCGAGCAGGTCGTCCGAGAGAAACTTGACGTGGGCGCGAATCTTCTCGGGGTCGATAGAGGCCTCGGCGGATTTCATGGCGGGAGGAATGGACTGCGCGAGCGCGGAGGCGGAGAGAAGCGAGAGGGCGGCGAGGCGAAGGATGCTCAAGGATGTGCTCCTGCAGGTAATGCGATGTCTTCCAGTCTAGCCGCGCTTGCGTGAGGAAGCGCGGCTTTCGGCTGGTGCTTCTTCGGGCTCCGGCAGGCGAACGGGGCGAACGGCCATGACATCGAGGCGCTGGAGGACCTTGCGCGCGAGGCCCGTGAGGGGCAGCGAGAGCAGGCGGCTGGTTCGGACCCATTGCAGGTCGGCACGTGCGGCGGGGACGGCGCGTCGCAGTCCGCGATCGTTGCGTCCGCGTGGGGCGAAGACCTGCACGTAGTAGTTGGTGTTCGTGATGGAGTGGCGCACGCGAAGCATGGGCTCGCGCCCCTGAATGGCGTCGATGGGCAACGGCGGAAGCTCGAACATTCCAGCCATCAGGGTGGCGTCGTCGGAGCGGCGCTCAAGCAGAACCTCGGTGATGGTTCCGCGCTTGCGCAGGTGCAGCAGGTACGCCGCGGGCTGACTGCGCTGCGCTGCGCGGGCGGGGGTGATATGTTCGCCGCGGGTATTACACATACTAAAGACGGGGCAGTTGAGACAGAGCGGAGCGCGCGGCAGGCAGATTGTCGCTCCAAGCTCCATCATGGCCTGGTTGTGATCTCCGGCGGCGTTCAGGCTGTGGTCGATGCGGCGGCGCGGGACGAGCGCGGCGGCCTGCTGCTGCACGAATGCGCGGCTGGCGGCGGTTGCTTCTTCCGCGCGGCCGGTAAGGCGGAGCAGGACACGCTCGACGTTGCCGTCGACGACGGGGATGCTCTCGCCGAAGGCGATACTGGCGATCGCGGCGCAAGTGTACTCGCCGATGCCTGGAAGCGTTCGCAGTTCCACAGCGGTATGCGGAAGCGAGCCTCCACGTTCCTCGACGATGAACTGGGCCGCTTTGTGCAACATGCGCGCACGACGGTAGTAACCGAGGCCGGACCAGGCGGCGAGCACCTCTGCTTCTGTCGCCAGGGCGAGCGAGACGATCGTGGGGAAACCGGCGCAGGAAGCTGTTGTAGTGCTCGATGACTGCGGCGACGCGCGTCTGCTGCAGCATGACCTCGGAGACCCAGGTCTTGTAGGGATCGGTGACGCCGCGCCACGGAAGTTCGCGGGCATGAGTGCGATACCAGTTCATCAGACGACGGCGAAAGGTGGGTGGGTCGAGTTCTGTAAGCGCCGTGGGGTGAGGTGCGCGCGAGTCGATGAGCTGGAGCCGGGGGCGTGCTGACATGCGGAAGACAGTCTATCGTCTCCTGCGCAGTCGTACTATGAGTAAATATGGCTTTCAACGGCAAAACGTCGCTGACCCGACGGAGCGTAGTAAAGCTGTCTGCGATGGCGGCCGGAGGCGGTCTTCTGCATGCCGGTGCTTTGCTGCACGCGATGCCGAAGAAAGAGCCTGTGGCAGCGAAGGACGACGCGCGTTGGAAACAGACGTGGGAGGCCGCGCTCGCAGTGCTCGCTGGGAACGTGCGCGATGTTCCGCGCTACGACCGGCCAGTCTTGTTTGAGGGCGCAGTGTATCCGGGCATCTGGATGGAGTGCGGTCCGCATGAAGGTCTGGTGTACGGCACGCTGGCGAAGTATGTGAAGGAGACGGACGGCAAGGCTGCGCTGGCGGTGGCGCGCAACAATCACATGGCCTTCTTCGCGCTGCAGCATGAGGACGGGCAGATGCCTGCATCGATCAAGCTGAGCGAGGCGGGCTACGGGCAGATCCAGATGGTTGTGCCGATCGCGGCGACCGCGTGGGAGCTAGTGCAACTGACCAGCGACGATGAGTTGCTGGTTACCGCGTACACGGCTTGCAGCCGATGGGATGCGTGGCTGCGCAAGTATCGCGATACGCGCGGAACAGGACTGGTCGAGGGGTTCTGCACATACGACACGGGTCACGACAACAGCCCGCGTTGGAAGGGCGTCCCGAATCGCTGTCCGGATGCGGACGCGAAGAAGTTTCCGCCGGGAGTGGGGGTTCCGCGGCTCTGTCCCGATCTTTCGGCGACGGTATACGGCGGGCGCATTGCTCTGGCTGCGATGGCGAAGACGCTGGGTAAGCACGACGAGGCGGCGCGTTGGGAGCAGGATGCGGAGACGCTGCGAAAGCTGATCATCACGAAGCTGTATGACCCGCAGGATGCTGCTTTCTACGATCTTGATACGGACAACAAGTTTGTGCGCGTGAGAAGCGACGTGATCAGCCGCGTGCTGGGCGAGCATGTGCTGAAGATGAGCGATACGCACGATCGCGCGATCTTCGAAGCGGTTTGGACGAAACAGATTCATAATCCGAAGGCGTTCTGGGCTCCATATCCGCTGACCTCGGTGGCTATGGACGATCCAGCGTTTGTGCGGCCGATTCCGCGTAACTCGTGGGGAGGAGCTTCGCAGGCGTTGACCGCGCTGCGCGTGCCGCGATGGATGGAACATTACGGCAAATCCGCCGAGATGAAGGTGCTGATGGCCGCGTGGTGCGAGGCGATTATGCGCCACGTTGAGTTTCGCCAGCAGATGGATCCGCTGACGGGTGACTTCACGCAGGCTGATCCGAGCGGTTATTCGCCGGCGGCGCTGGTGTTTCTGGAGTTCGCGCGACGGCTGGGGCATGCTCCGGCGGATTGATTTGCCGATTCTAGAGTGACCGTTAGAGAAGCAGGTTTCTCCACTCCGCTGCGCTCCGGTCGAAATGACAGAAGAATGAGGCGGACGGATAGGTCCGGCCATTCTTTAGGGCATTTGCCTGTTGCCGTTTAAGGCTGCAATGAAGGATGCTGGCTGCACTCTTAAATTTCAGGACAGGATGCGATTGCTTATGCGGATGAGGCTTGTGGGTCTGCTGCTTCTGGTTGTGTCGATGCGCAGTGCGATGGCGCAGGGAACGGTCCCAACGTTTACGCACGCTGCGGCGGGCAAGACGTACACGATGGTTGGCGGCGATCCGGCAAAAGGCGGGACGACGACGATTCCTACGGTGCTGGTTCCGGTGACGCTTGAGTTCGCGTCGAAGAAGACCGCTGCGGGCAAAGCCTTCGCGATGGATGCGAAGGCGGATGTTCCGCGCGTGCTGCGCTCGCCTGTGTTTGCCAAGTTTGCTTTCGCGTCGGGCGGCTCGACGCAGTACGGCGATGCTCTGCTACGGTCGACGTTTCCTAAGGCTGCGAACTGGCACACGCTGCTGGGCAAGCCGGAGGTGAAGCCGCTGACAGTTTCTATTCCTGTGGGCTTCGGCTACGTGCTGAACTCGAAGAAGACCGGCGAGCATGTTGCTGTTGCAGACATCGAGTTTCTGCAGAAGGAGATCTTCAAGCAGCTGCCGAAGCAGGAGGGCAAGCTGGTGATGCTGCTGGTGCACAACACGACGTTCTACGCGGACGGCGATGCTACTGTGTGCTGCTCGTGGGGAACGCATGGCGTGGACACGGCGACGGGCAACTCGTTTGTGCTGGCGACGTATTTGAACGCTGCCCCCGCGGTGGTGGAAGACAAGGACGTGCAGCCGCTGACGCAGCAGCTTGCGGAGTTTCTGAACGATCCGCTGCACGATCCGCTGTTTCATGGTGCGCGTGGAGCGGTGCCTCCGGGCAATGTGGTGAGCTGGATGCGTCCGGCGGCGGCGCAGGGTGGAGACCAGGGGCGATGCGGCGGCGACCAGATTGCCACGCGCTACTTCCTGCTCGAGCCCACGAATACGAATCCGAAGAACAACTTTCCGGCTTCGAAGCCGTTTGTTGCTGCCGCTTATCACCTGCAGAATGTGGCGCTGCTGCCGTGGTACGTCAGCGGCTCGGATGCTTTCGGAACTACTTATAGCTTTCCGGATGCGAAGGTGCTGACGGAGACCGCGAAGCCTTGTCCGGCGCGGGCCTTTGGAGCGGGTGGCGGTGGCGGCAATGCTCCTCCTGCTCCGCCGAAGCCTACGGTTGAGCCGATTGCTTTCAACGGTCCTGACAATGGGCACAAGCTGATCGGCTACTGGGCGGGTTACGGCGCGGCTTCATCGACGTTTTCGCTGCGCGATGTCTCGCCGCAGTGGGACTACATCCTGGTGGCCTTCGCTACTCCGGACAGGAACGCTCCGGAGGGGACGATGCGGTTTCATCCGCCGACGGGGATGGACCCGGAGGTCTTCAAGGCGGATGTGAAGTGGCTGAAGAGCAAGGGCAAGAAGGTGATGATCTCGCTGGGCGGCGGAGGACAGCATTTCACTCTCGCTGATCCGAAGCGGGTGCCGAATTATGTGGAGTCGGTGACGAAGATCGTCGAAGAGTATGGGTTCGACGGCATCGACATCGACTTCGAGAGCCCGTCGCTTTCAATCGATCCGGGCGACACAGACTTCAAGCACCCGGTGACGCCCTCGATCGTGAACCTGATCGATGCTCTGCGACAGCTGCACAATCACTTCGGGCCGAGTTTCATGATCTCGCTGGTGCCGGAGGGGACGCAGATTCCTTCAGGCTATCCGAGCTACGGTGGGCAGTTCGGGTCGTATCTGGCGATTACGTATGCGATCAAGGACATCCTTACGTTCATCGATGTGCAGGACTACAACACGCCTCCACTGCAGGGGCTGGATGGCGAGATCTACCAGCCGGGAACCGTCGATTATCACGCGGCGATGACGGAGCTGTTGCTCCACGGCTTCGACGTGGGCGGCGATCCTAAGCACTTCTTCCCGCCGCTGCCAGCGAAGCAGGTCGCGGTCGGGTTCCTGACGGGCGACACGAACGCGGGCATCGTGGACCAGGCGATGGAGTACATCATCACCGGCAAGGCTCCTGCAGGGACGAAGTACAGGCTGCGGAACTCGAAGGGGTATCCGGAGATGATCGGGGCGATGTTCTGGACGATCGATGCGGACCGGAGGGGAAACTACAACTTCTCGAACTCGGTGGGGCCGCTGCTGCATGGGTACCCTCCCCCTCCCCTATCAAAGTAAGGCAAAGCGCTGAATTTGCTTGGGTTAGGCCTTGTTTTGATCTCGCAAGTTCCTGATTCAGAAGGGTTAAAAGTACAAAAATATTGATTCTGAAAGGGATATGGCCCGGATTTCTCCGGGCCATATCTGCTTTTTAGCACTATAGACAGTTTAGCGAATCGAGGGTAATTAATCGGCAACCTTTCGGTTCGCTGTAAATAACTAATTCTGATGAGGTTACGGTGCTCTTTTATATCCCGAGGGCTTGACAGCGGTTTTTCACCGGGGATTCGCGAGTCAGGCGCTGTGGGGTAGAGGAAAAGGCTTAGCAGTCGCTGCCTGGATGCTTTTACAGAGGATGCAGGTGATTTTGTGCTCGCGCATGGCCGCCTGAAGCTGAGCGACAGAGAGTGCGGCTGGCCCGCCGCTCCATACGGAGGAGATGTCGGTTCCGGTCATGTGGCGGTAGGCCTCGATGAGCCGATTGGAGAGGATGTCGAGTTGTGGACAACGCAGATGAGGCATAACCCTTACTCCTAGAGCATCAGATGCTTAGCGGGTACCCTTCCGTTGGCTTATGCAGCCATTCAGAATGGATAAGAATGAAATTTCAGGGTTGGCCCGAGGCACGGTAAAACTCCGAGGATCATTTTTGGAAAAGAACCGTATATTCCCGTGAAGGGCGATGGGATGAATGTTCCTGGCACGCTGATTCTGGGATTGGCGACGGTGGCGTTTGCGGGTGCGCAAACCCAGGTGTCTCATCGGCCTCCTGGTCGCCTGGTGGACATCGGCGGACGCAGTATCCATCTGAACTGCACTGGCAGCGGGAAGCCTGTCGTAGTGCTCGAAGCCGGTGGCGGAGCCTATGCGATCGATTGGACGTTGGTGCAGCCGCGAATCGCGGAGAAGACAAGAGTGTGTTCCTATGACCGTGCCGGACTGGGGTGGAGCGACCCCGGGCCAGCGGATGAGACGGTCGAGCAGACGGTGGCAGATCTTCATTCTGCCTTGTCGCGTGCAGGGGAGAAGGGCGCGTTCATCCTCGTGGGAGCGTCAGTAGGCGGAGCTTTCATTCGCGCATACCAGCGTTCCCTTCCGAGCGATGTCGGCGCTCTGGTCTTTGCGAACAGCTCGAACCGTATCGGCTTGAAGACCGCCGGCGGAGGCAACCTGATATGGAAGCTATCGGAGGATGAAATTCGATCTGCTTTTCCGATGCCGGCTTCCACAAAGGGGCCTGAGCCCACGCGTGAGGGTCAACCTTTTGATCGGCTATCGCCTGAGTTGCAAGCGACTCGATTGTGGTTTGAACAGAGAGAGTGGACGAGATGGAACCCCGCGACTGCGACCGCCGACGCGATGCTCTCGTGGCGCAAGGAGTTTCTGCGCGAGTTTGAGGAAGCGAATGGCTCATCGCCGCCGCTGGGAAGGCTTCCGGTGGTCGTTGTTGCGAGCGATCCGACGCAGGCAAGATCAGAGTGCGAGTCGAGAAACACAGCGGCATCGTGTCTCGATTACCTGAGCGCGAACACGATTCACATCACCGCTGCCGGGAGCGGTCATGAGATTCATCTGTATCAGCCGGAGACATTAGTGAAGGCTGTGTCTCAGGCAGTGGATGCTGTGCGCAATAAGAGACCTTTAAGCGGTTCCTAAGGCGGTTCGAGCTTCGCTCGAAGGAACACATCTCAGAGTCGAGATGTGGCGCAACCGGCTTGATGGACAGAGTTCATAACTGGGTGTGATGCTACCTTCTGCCTGTCGAGTCCGGTCCTAGCTCGCCTTCTTGATTGGCGGGGGAGTCCAGCTCCCATTAAAAGCGGCCTCCTTGGGCCAGTACATTCTCATCACGACGTTGAATGACCCCGCATCCGCAGGCAGCCAGTTCGATTCCTTGTCCTTGCCTGGCGAATCATGCTGAACGTAGATATCCAACGAACCATCCTTGTTGAACTTCAGCTTGTCTCTGTCGCCAATCGCGTAGCGATTAATCGGATTCGCCACAAACGCCTGCTTGGCGTTGTACATCGTCAGCGACCAGAACGCATTCACTGGCGGCGTCTGTCCCTTGTCGAAGTGCACAATGTACTTGTTCGCGCCATTCAGTGGCTGGCCATCTCCATCGACGCGACCTACCGGATAGAACGCGTCTGCCACCAGATTTGCTCCCAGTCCGAACGCAGCGACTCCTGCACGAGCATCGTAGTTGGTGCCAAAGTCGCCCACGACCGAAGTGATCAGCATCCATCCGTTCGCCATTTTGCCAATTCCAGGATTTTGACCGAGTTCCACTGCTCTCTTCTTCCCATCCTCCACACCATCGGAGATGGCCTTTGCAGCATCGCTGCCATTCTTGTTCAGATCAAACGGCTGTCCCGGCACAATGCCAATGCTCGCCATCTTCGCGACCATCGGCGCATCGGCCGCCGCTGGAGGATTGTCCTTCATCAGCATCGACAGCCTGTTGAAGAACGTCGCCGCATCCATTGCTGCCACTAACTCCACGGGCGGAGTCTTCATGTCGATCTTCGCATCAACCGGCACGACCTTCGGCGGAGTATAGGGCTTGCCCCACGCGCTCAGTGGAGTCAGCTTGAACCCGTCCTGAATTGCGTGCACGGCTGCATAATCCGCCTTGCCGTTCGTCTGCGTCCGCCCGATAACCCATACCAGTGCAGTAGGAGATTTGATCTCCTTCATGCCGGCAGGTAAGGTGCCCGACCATCCCGGCCCGGTGATGGCATAATCTGCCTTGGCTGTTCCAGTCGTCCGCTTTCCCGGCGATGGAATCACATTCGTCCACCCGTCCAGCATCTCCATCAGGTAATAGCGGCCGTGTGTATCCGGTACGCTCATCACAATCGGCTCCTGCTTCAGATCCAGCCACGCCGTCGAATACAACGTATCCGCGTTCGGACTTACAACATCGGTAAACGTGGCGTCCGGGAACGCCCGTATATTTGCCATCTGATCCATCGGCGCAACCATCGCTGTCACCGATGGGACATTCGTCATCTTGGCTCGGGTCACATCCATCAGCACCAGCGGATAGCCGTACAGGTAGGCATCCTTCGCCGCTGAGTGCGCCGCGTTTGCAACCTCGCTTGTGTCTGTTGTTGGTTCCTGTTTGCATGCGGTAAGCGACATGCAAACCACTATAGCCACCACTGCCCATGCATTGTTGGAATGGATGCGCAATTTTGTCCTCCAGTGAATGCATGTGAGAAGGCCCACATGCATATCGAAATACTGTTCGACGATTCTATTGCTACTTCGGCGGCTCTGCTCCTGACTGCTCGCTGACCATGAACTCGGCGTACCAGTCTGGCCAGTTCTCGTCGTACTTGCCGCCGTTGCGTTTTTCGTGCTCGCCGTGGGCTGCGCCGGCGCGACGGAGTGCGGCGGCGAGGTCGGCGACTGAGGCGAAGCTGGTGATGCCGGAGTCGATGCGACCGGGGAGGCGGGTGGTGAGTTCCTGAAGGAGCCAGCCGTTGCCGTCGGGATCTTTGAAGGAGGCGAAGGTGCGGTAGCTGCGATGCTCAGGATCGGGGCCGGTGACACGCATCCGCCCGAAGAGGAAGGGCTCATCCGTGCCGCCGTATCCGACGGCGGCGCCGTGGAAGATCTCGCTGATTGGGGCGCCGCGACTGAGCAGCTCGGCGTGCGCGGCTTCGATGTCGGAGACGATGAGGTAGAGGCCCTGCGCGGTACCGGGTGTGGCGGGGGTAACGTTCTTGCCGAAGATGATGGAGCATCCGGAGCCGGGAGGAGTGAACTGGAGGACGCGGAACTCATCGCCCGCGGCAAAGTCGGCGTCGAGCCGCCAGCCTAGTTTGCTGTAGAAGTTTTTCGCGCGATCGACGTCGGAGACGGGGATGACGACGATCTCGAGCTTGAGGGGAAGGCTGGAGGGAGTAGGTGCAGGCTGCGTCATGGCTTGTTCTCCTTGTAGAGCGAGGGCCCGTTACGCAATGTGTTGAAGCCTTGCCAGTATGCCAGAACCAAGCGTTCGGCTGTTGAAGGCAGGCTGCGGAGAGTCATTTTTTCGCTAGCTGGTGAGGATCTGTTCCAGCCGCTGGAGACCGGCGCGCTCGCCCATGACGATGAGGAAATCGCCCCCCGAAACTTCTAATTCGGGCGGAGGATTGAAGATGGTTTCGCCACCCTTTTTACGAATGGCGAGCACGATCACTCCGGAGCGGCGCAGCTCGGTGAGCTGGCCGAAGGTCTTGCGCGTGATCTCCGCGCCCTGGGATACGCAGACCTGCTCCATGGTGACCTCGGGGCCGATGTTGCTGCGGCCGAAGTCCATGAACTCGACGACGTGAGGGCGGAGCAAGGAGTCGGCGAGCTGGCGGCCGGTCATGGAGTAGGGCGTGAAGACAGTGTCGGCGCCAGCGCGGCGCAGCTTCTCCTCTGCTTCTTCTTCGGAGGCTCGCGTGACGACGGTGAGGCCGGGGTTGAGGGTACGAGCGGAGAGAATGACGAAGAGATTTTCGGCGTCGGTGGGCAGGGCGGAGATGAGGCCTCGGGCGCGCATGATGCCTGCGTGGCGAAGAGCATCGTCGCTGGTGGCATCGGCGACCGCTGCAAGCAGTCCCGCGCCCATGGCCTTCTCGACGCGATCCTCGCTGAGATCGATGATGAGAAAGGGAACGTTGGCGCGCAGAAACTCCTGCGAGGCATGGCGGCCCACGCGACCGTAGCCGCAGATGATGAAGTGGTCGTGCAGTTTCTCGATCATGCGTTTCTGCCTGCGTTTGCCATAGCGATCCTGCAGCTCAAAGGTGATGATAGTTTGCGTCATGGCGCCGCTGGCAAGGAAGATGGTGCTGACGCCGAAGATGATGAGGAAGGAATTGAAGACGCGGCCGGCGTGACTGAGAGGCCGAATCTCACCATAGCCCACGGTGGTGATGGTAGTGAGCGTCATGTAGAAGGCTTCGAACCAGGGGTAGTGTTCGATGAACACGAAGCCGACGGTGCCGACGACGATAACGACGACGAGCAACCCGACGATCAAAAGGATGCGGCGAAGCAGACGACTTTGCATCGGGATCTTCCCTGTCGATACGGAGGTCCTGAAGCTTGCTTAGTGCGAGAGCTGTTGTGGCTGCTTCCTGAGCTTACACGGCTAGCAGTTTTGATACTTCCAGTTGCGCTGCTTGCCTTCGGCGATCCACTCGACGGCCTGCACGATGCGCTTTTCTTTTGTTTCGGCGCGCTTGGCTTCGGTGATCCAGTCTGCGTACTCGCGCTGGCAGCTAGGGCTGAAGTCGGCCCAGACTTTTTGCGCGGCCTTGTTCTTCTTGAGGGCGGCGGCTAGCTCGGCTGGAGTTTCAGGCGCGGGCTTGGCGGCCTTCCTGGGGCGCTGCATGGTCTTGGCGCCGTCGTCGATGAAGGCTGCGGCCTGCTTGATGTAGGTGACGAGTGTCTTGTTGGGCGGGAGGTCCTTGGTGCCGGTGATCTTGCCGATGGAGCCCATGCCGTTCTCGTCGATGCCCTGCTCTTTGAAGTACGCCTTCATGGCTCCGCCGAAGAGGCCGAAGCTGCAGTGGGCCTTGAACGCGGCGAGGTTGCCGAACATCTGTCCCTTGTAGGTGAAGAAGGGCATGGACCACTTGATGTCCTCCTGGATGTCAGGGACGGTCTTGTGGATGAGCTCGCGGATGTGCGTGAGGACGGGCTGGGCGAAGGCGGCGGACTTGTTGATGTAGGCGTCGACGCGAGGGTCGAAGTTGTCGGCTTTCATGGTGGCAGAAGTTTATCGCAGAGAAATGCTAACCACAGCCAATCGACTCATATTGCTTCGTAGGCCGGATAACCTGGAGGAAATCCTTGTGGAGGATCGACTAGCTCAAAGGGCCCCGTTCTGCATCTCATCTTTCCATTTTTCTTTTCGATCGTCTTTCATTCTTGTCTTGCAGGATGAACTTCGCCCTTCTCCACGGCACCATGTAGTAGCTCATCGTAAGCGAAACATTCGCGCGTGTAAGTCCCGGTGGAAGTATCACCCACTTGGGCAGCCTCGAATCGCTTGCCAACTCGAATGTGGCTTCGGGGAATAATTCACATCCCTTAATGGTAAGGAAAGCAACTACTAACAATATCGCCAACAATCGATACCGTTTAATGAGTGAAATTAAATTATTCATTCACGACCGCTATCTGCTACTTGGCTGCTTTGGTGGAGAGAGTGTACAGCATGGTTGCTGGCGTTTGGATTCTGTGCCGCGCCAACCGAAATGCGGAGATTCCTCGGCTTCGCTCGGAATGACACCTTTGGAGGGGTGGGCTTCGGCGTCGGAAAGCTGGCGGCGGCTTTTGGTCGACATCTTCTATTCTTTTTGCAAGTAATGCATTGCAATGCAGGAAGCATCTGCGCGAGGTTGTTGCGCTCTGCTGATGGAAAATCGATTGCCGCCAAATCAGCGTCATTCCGAGCGAAACGAAGAGCAGTCGAGGAATCCCCGCATTTTGCCTGTCGAGTCTCGATTTTTACGAAGGGTGGAGTTCTGAATACAGCGGGAAGGGTTTACCCCACTCGCTGCTGAGGTCGTTCCATGTGGGATTTGCAGCTATGATGAGTCGAATTTTCTTGATGCGCGACCATTTCTTGAGTTGTGTCTCGCGTGCGATGGCGTCGTCGATCATAACGAAGCGCTCGAAATAAACCAGGCGGTCGATTCGATACCTTGAGGTAAAACTGTCGGGGTAACGGCCTTCTTTGTGCTGCCGGACGCGAATCTCAATCTCGCTGGTGACTCCGATGTAAAGGTGCTTGTAGGTGTTGGCCATTATGTAGACGTAGGCGAGATCCGGCATTTGTCTCAGTATGGCGGGCGGGTTTTGTTCTGGATATAGGACTTCGGTGTGAGTCGTGCAATTGTGGCCGGGATGAAAAAATGCGGGGATTCCTCGGCTTCGCTCGGAATGACACCCTCTGGAAGGTGCGGACGATCTCTGCTCAATCAGCAAGGAACGATCAACAGCTTGTGAACGGCAGACGGCAACTAGACCTTGTCGCCCTCTTTGATCTTGGGTAGAGCGGGGTCGGGTTTGATGGGGTAGGGCGGGCCTTTGGCTAGGACCTTTTGCAGGTCGGCGTCGTAGCCGTAGATGTCGTCGAAGAAGTGGACGTGGCCGTCGTCTTCGACGTAGGCGGTCATGTAGAAGATGACGATGGGGATGGGGGTTTTGAGGTTGACCTGGTGGTTGTCGGGGCCGCTGGTCATGGTTTCGTGGACGTCTTCGAGGGTCCAGTCGCCGCCGTCAGGAGCCTGCGGGTCTTTCTGGTCCTTGAGGAGCCAGGCAGCGAGTTGTTCGGGTTCCTGCACGCGGACGCAGCCGTGGGAGAAGTCGCGGCGGGTGCGGTTGAAGAGCTCGGTGGCCGGCGTGGAGTGCAGGTAGACGTCGTACTGGTTGGGGAACATGAACTTCACGAGGCCGAGGGAGTTTTTGGGGCCGGGTTTTTCGCGGACCATGACTCCGCCCTGCGCGACGAGTTTGGCGGTGTAGGGGACGGGCTGGCCCTTGGAGTTGACGGTCTCGAAGTTCTTGGTCTCGAGGTAGGAGCGGTTGGCTTCGATGTGCGGGACGAGCTCCTTGCGCGCGATGTCGACGGGGACGTTCCAGTAGGGCCGGAAGATGATGTACTTCATCATGTGGGCGAAGACGGGGGTCTGGTGCTCGCCGACGACCTTGCCGACGACGACCTTCATGGTGAAGTCGAGCTGATGCTCGGGCGTGTAGCCGCGGAGGACGAACTCCGGCAGGTTCACCATGAGGCGCGGGTTGACGTAGGGGTCGGGGAGCCAGCGCCAGCGCTCGAGCGTGTCCTGCAACTGCTGGACGCGGTCGGAGAGCGGGACGTTGAGCGAGACGACGGTCTGCGGGGTGAGCTTGCCGTCTTCAGTGATGCCGTGGCGGTGCTGGTAGGCCTTGACGCCTTCGGAGAGCTGTTTCGTGAAGAGCTTCGGTGCAGCTGTTGGGTCAGACGAGGCGGACCCGGAGGGCTCGACGTCGCCTTCAAGTTGGAGCCGCTCGAGAAGAAGGGGGGCTTCGGCGTAGGGCTGACCCACGGAGATGGGCGTCTTGATGTCATAGAGCAGCGGAGCGTCCTGCTGCTTCTGCTGTTTGGCAAGATCGATGTAGCGGGCGAGCGCCTGCTCGGTGCGGCGGTAGAGCTCGGAGTCAGGCTGAACCTTTTGCAGGAGCGAGGAAACGTCGGTGACATCGACAGCGTTGTCGGAGACAAACTCGGCGAGGTCGTACTTTTTGTTGGCAACGTCGATGTCGAAGTGGAAGTGCTGCGGATTGACGCGGCCGATGCGGAGGTCGGAGATGAAGCGCATAACGCAGACGGTCATGGCGACGTCGAACTGCGCGACGGCGTCCTCCTCTTTGGGCGAGAGCATCTGGATGCGGCTGTCCCAGCGCGAGCTGTCGTAGTCCTCGGGATTGAGGCCCTTCGTTGCGGCAGATTTGAAGGCCTGGATGAATCCGAGGGTGGCAGGAGTGGGCTTGCCGTCGCGTGTCCAGGCGATCTCGTAGTTGCGGTCTTCGTAGAAGGTCTTTACGAGTGGCTGGTAGTCGGAGATGTTGGGCCAGCGAAGAAAGGCGAGGTGATTGGAGGCGACGAGAGGCTCGAGGTTGTCGGAGTAGTCGGTGGTGTTGGGCGCGGAGGTTGTCTTGCGATGACGGTGACAACCATTTACAGAAAGCAGCAGAGCAAGGGCGCATAGCGCGCCGGCAGAACGGGGGGAGAGCTTCATCTTACGGACGACCGTCCTTGCTGTGGGGACTGACCCTTGTAACTCTGCATATTGGGGTGCGGCTCTCATTATGCAGCATCAGACGCTCAAATCAAGAACAAGGTTCGATGTATGAACTAAAGCTGGTGAGCGATGCCGGGCAGCAGGGTGAGGCAGAGCGCGGCCTGGGTGACGAGGATGAGGGCCGTGAGCGCGAGGAAGAGCTTGCGGTAGCGCGATTCCAGGACGTCGGCAAAGACGCCGCCGAGGAATGTGAACAGGAACGGGAGAGCCCAGAGCCAGGGCCGCGTAACCGCCTGCGTTGTGACGATGGGGAAGATCGCCAACGCCATGATGAGCGGCGCGGTATTGCCGAAGTAGCGGCAGCGACGCACCCCAAGGTAGAGCATCCCCGCGACGGCAAGTGCAATAAGCGTCGGCACGTTGGCCGTGTCGGTGACGAAGCTGCGCACTGCCTGGAGCGAGAACCAGAAGCGCGCGCTGCCTCCGGTGAAGATGTAGCTGAAGGGCTGCAGGCGGAAGGCGTAGGAGGCGAAGATGACGAAGAGCGCTCCCAGCGCGGAGAAGATGAGGATCTGCATGACGTAGCTGCGGCGGCGCTCGGCGAGATACATCATGAAGATGACGGCGGCGACAAAGCCGATCATCGCCGCGAGCAGGTGGGCGGCAGCTGTGAGGCCCAGTGCGAGCGTGAGCAGAACGATGCGCGGACGCCATTTGCGGCGCGGCCCCTGCATGGCGTGCGCGACTCCGATGGCGGTGTAGACGAGGCCGTAGAGGCCCCACATGGCGAGGACGTCGTTGTTAGGCGCGACGGAGTAGCGGACGATCGCGGGCGAAAAGCAGTAGAGGCCGAGCGCGAAGAAGCCTCCCTCGTTGCCGAAGAGACGACGCGCAACCCACCATAGGCCTGCTCCGAGCCAGAGTGCAAAGAAGACGAAGGGGAGATGCAGGAGATATTTGACGTTGGTCAGCTCGTGGCGCGCCTCCCATGTGGAGCCGTTGAGCGAGGTGGAGGCGTAGAGACGGTTCTCGGGCTTGCGGAACTTGTCGACCGTGAGCAGAACGATGCGCTGCGCGGTGAGCGGAAACCCGGCGACGCGATAGGCGAAGGTGCCGTCGCCGTTGAGATTGCCGCAGGAGGTGAAGTAGCCGGCGAGCGGCGAGGGGCGCTCCCACATCTCGCGGCCACAGCGGGCGTAGCGGTAGTCGTCGGAGGAGAGTTGCTGCCGTGAGATGACCCAGATGCACTGACTCAGAAATAGGACGAGCAACAACGCGGCGAGCCGCTGGGGCCAGCCAACTTTAAATACAGGAAGCTTCAATCTGCGTCCGCCTCGGTCGTCAAGCAATTGCCACAGGGCATCCCTTCTATCGTATCGTGGAGAGGTATGGAGTCGCTTACTTTTACACCCGGACGCGCCTTTCTCTCTTCGGACTCGCCGACGGCACCGCCGTGGACGGTTGTGTTTGAGGACGAGGGAGTCGCGGGATACTTCTACGCCTGCGACCGCACCAGCACGACGCATGACGATAGCATCCTGGACGCCATGCTGGTTTACAACGTAGCTGCGCTGGCCAAGAGCGACGAGGAGCTGAACCGGCCGGAGCCAGAGCGCATAGCGGCGGTGGAGTGGTCGCGCGATGGCATGCAGGCCGTGCTGTACCTCGATGGAATTCCGCAGGGGCTATACGACTTCAGAGAACGCGCGGGATATTGCCGTATGGACTTCCCGAATTTTCTGGAGGAGAAGGGCGACACGTGGCGGAAGTCGACGCACGCGTGGTCTGAGGCGGCGATCCAGCGGTTCGAGGCGGAGTTGTATGGGATGGCGGCGGATTCGCAGGAGTCGAACGGGTAAGAGCCGTGAGGCTATTCGAGGCGACCTCCGTAGAGAAGCAGGTCTCTCCACTGCGCGACTACGTCGCTTTGGTCGAGATGACACATCTTTGGAAGAGCACTTAGTGAATCAACGCGGGCGCTGCTCCAGCATTAGTGGCGGCAGATCTTTGCGGCTGGGCCGGTTGATCCACTCAAGCGCGAAGTAGTAGGTCCAGAGATAGGGCAGAAGGAAGAGGCTGCCGCGCGCGAGCTCTTCGACCATGCCGAGCCGCTCGACCTTTAGTTCAGAGAGCTGCGACAGTTGCGATGTTAGCCAGGCGATGAGGGGATAGGCCACCGCAATCATCAGCACACCGGAGCCGAGAGCGAGGACGGTGGCGCGCCACCACGGCGAGTCTCGCCAGGTGAGTTTTCGTTGCGGCCGGAGAAAGTCCATCATTGGGGCCTCCGTCGATTGCAGTCGCACATAGGGTGACGAGATCGGTAGCAGCAATCCGTCGTCCAAAAGTATGCACCAAAAAGCCGCAGCTTGAGAGGCTGCGGCCGTTTGGTGGTGTCCATTGTCGGGATTCGATGTCCGGATCTGAACAGGTGGTTTAGAAGCGAAGCTCCATGAAGACGTTCGCTCGCACATAGGGCGAGGGCTTGGGTGGAAGATGGCGGAAGCCTAGAGCCTCGTAGAGATGGATCGCGTTCGCGAGCTTGTTGTTGGTTTCGAGATAGAGCGCACGTGCTCCTAGAGCGCGGGCCTGCTCGATGGTGTAGGCGAGGACTTTGCGGCCGATGCCCTGGTTCCGCAAGCTCTCGTCGACGGCCATCTTGGCGACTTCGAAGATTCCCGGCGAGATAGGAACGAGCGCGCAGCAGCCTACGGCGACGCCATCGACGACGGCGAAGAAGATGTGGCCGCCGTGCGCGAGGACGTGGCCTTCGGGGTCGCCGAGGATCTCGCTGTCGTGCTTCTCGATCCCGAAGTACTTCCTGATCCACGCCTCGTTGAGCGTGCGGAAGGCTTCGGCATCGCCGGGCTGGAAGGCTCGGAGCTGAACTGGCGAAGACATGAGGCTCGTGTTCGATGGTATTTCAGGGACAGAGGAACTCAACGACATGACGGGCTCCAGTGCTGCATGTGTGGCCAGCGGTTAGAGAGGGCGTTCCATGAAGACGTTGCTGCGCGTGTAGGCCGAGTGCCGGGCGGGAAGGCGCTTGAAGCCGAGCGACTTATACAGGTGAATCGCGTTGGCGAGGCGAGTGCTCGTCTCCAGATAGATTGACGAGGCTCCGCGAGCGCGCGCCTGATTAATAGCAAAGGTCAGCAGACGACGACCGATGCCGCGGCCTTGCCATGCTTCGGCGACGGCCATCTTGCCCAGCTCATAGACACTTTGGCGCTTGGGGAGGAGAGCGCAGCAGCCGACGGGCTTTCCATCGGCGACTGCAAAGAAGATATGGCCGCCGTGGGCGAGAATCTCTGTCTCGGGGTTCTGGAGGACTTTGTCGTCTTCCTCTTCGAGGATGAAGTACTTGCGGATCCAGGCCTCGTTGAGCGCGCGAAAGACTTTGGCGTCGCCCGGCTGGAAAGCCCGCAACTCGATCTCAGGACCAAACAACAACTCTTCGTTCGAAGGTATATCGGCAAGGTGCAGGGAGGTAGCCATGACGGTCTCCTTGGTTAAATTCAAGCCTAGGCGAGGGCAAATGATACGTCCAATATCTTGTTTGTCCGGATTATGATGTTTGAGATATGGATCGAGATATCGAGCTGCGACACCTTCGCTACTTCGTAGCCGTAGCGGAGGAGCTGCACTTTGGTCGCGCTGCCGAGCGGCTGCACCTGGCACAGCCCCCGCTGTCGCAGCAGATACGCAAGCTTGAGGAGATTCTGGGTTATCCGTTGTTCGTGCGAACTTCGCGGGCCGTGCGGCTGACGGCGGCGGGAACGGTGTTTCTGGAGCGCGCGCGGCGCACACTGCGCAATGTGCAGGAGGACCTGGAAGAGGCTCGAAGCATAGGGCGCGGTGACGAGGGTACGCTGCGTGTCGGCTTCATCGGCTCGGGCATGCTGACTCCGCTGCCGGCGATGCTGGGAAAGTACCGGCAGCTTTACCCCCGCGTGCAACTATTGCTGTCGGAGTCGTACACGGCGAACATTGCTGCGTCGCTTTTGCGCGGCACGTTGGATGCAGGCTTCCTGCGCGATGGCGGACCGATCGAAGGGCTGCACGTGGAGTCGATCTTCTCGGAGCCTTACGTCGCCGTGCTGCCATCGCGGCATCGGCTGGCGGGGAAGAGCACCATCTCTCCGGCGGATCTTCGTCACGAGCCATTCGTCTTCTTCACGCCGACGGCAGGCAAGCTGGCTTACGACAAGACGATGCTGCTGTTCGAGGAGCATGGCTTTCGTCCGCAGGTGGTTCAGGAGGCTCCGCAGTGGCTGACGATTCTGAGGCTGGTGGCGGCGGGGCTGGGTGTTTCGGTGGGTCCGGCATGCACGCGGCAGATCGCAGTACCTGGTCTCGTATGTCCGAGCCTGCGCGGCGCCGTGGTGACCAGCGACCTTGAGCTTGCGTATCGCAATGGAGAGGATCGCGCCGTGGTGGCTGCGTTTGCCGCGGTGGCGCGCAAGAGCTTCGGAGCAGCCGACGGGGTTAGCCGAGGAACATCTTCTCGACGTCGAGCCAGTCGTTGACGCGCTTGAAGCCCTTGACGGAGATGTTGTGCGGCGAGGTGAAGATTACGCCTGTGCCCTTGAAACGCTTGAGCTGGCGCGGGTTGTCGTCGATGAGGTAGTCGGCGTTGAGGATACTCTTGTCGCCGCAGTAGACGATGTGCGACGACGGGATGAAGGGGAAGTGCTTCGCCAGCCAGCGGAACTTCTGGTGGAACGAGGTGGGGACCTCCATCGCGGCAGTGGCGATGAAGACGTCGTAGTTCATCTGCAGGCGGCGCATGACGCGCTGCGACTCCGGCATGACCGTCAGGCTCTCAAAGAAGTCTTCGGAGCGAAGATAGCCTTCCAGCGTCTGGTGGCGATCGGAGGAGACGACGTCCCACAACCACTTGCCCTGGAGGTCGGCCATGGTGATCTTTTCATTGTGGTCGCGGTTGTAGCGAAGGAGGTGTTCGGCGAGTGCATCTGCCATCACCTCATCCATATCGACGCAGATACGCTTCACAGCGACGCTCTCACGATGGTTGCGGCGATGCTCTCTTCTTTCTGCGCCTGCTTCTTCTGCGGGGCGTCACGGGCCGGATCCCAGTAGAGGATGCGGCCGCAGGTCTCGCAGGTAAACATGGTCTCGTCGTTCGAGCGTTCGCGGAGGTCGTTCCAGCGCTGCGGGCGCACGAGCATCTGGCAGGCCGAGCACTTCTGGTCGACGCCTTCGGAGAGCGCTGTACCGCGGGACTTGGCGATGCGGTCGTACATGGAGAGCGCGTTTTCGGTGATCTGCGGCCGCAGCGCGGTGCGCTGGCTTTCGACCTCTGCCCGCAAGGCGCGGGCGCGGGTGAGCGCTTCGGCGGTCGCGGCGGACTCTTCAGCGTGACGGCGTGCGAGGTTTGCCACTGTCTCTTCGGCGTCGGCTTTTTTGGCTTCGAGCTGCTCTGTGCGTTCCATGCTCTCGAGTTCGGCGTCTTCCAGGCGACTGACCTCGGTCTCGGCGAAGGTGATCTCGTGCTCGAGCGCGGAGGCCTGGGCAGTGGTGGTGACGACGTCCATCTGCTTGCGCAGGCGGGCGGCCTTCTGCTGGTGGTCCTTGATGTCGAGCTCCTGGCGGCGGCGGAGGGTCTCCTCCTTGGCGAGGCTCTCGACGGTGGCGGCGAGCTGTTTCTTTGCCGCTTCGTGATCGGCGGCGAGCTGAGCGACTCGTTTGGGTAGGGCGGTGATCTCGTCGCCCAGACGGCGCGCTTCCACGTCAAGGCCTTGCAGAACAATCATCTTTTCGAGATCAGGGTGCATCGGGTCTCCCTTCGTACATTCCCGGCCGAGACGGAGAGAAACCGCAACTGCCGGAAAAACCGAAGTCTATCACTCCGGTTTGGACGGAACCAGTTGAGGAACGTGCAGAGCGCTAATGCGTTGAGAACCCGCGAACGATGGAGGATAATGGGGAGCATTGCGATGCGCTTAAGGGCCTGTAGCCCTGGTTACGAAAGAGCGCACTATGTTCGACTTGCCGAAAGGCATCCTTCCTGCATCCATCTCCAAGAGGACTGGTCTGACAATGCAACTCTGGAACGATTATGAAGGACGTACGATCGCTGAGGTCTACCCTCTGAACAAGCTGGTTCGCCCAGAGGGTCGCAGCGCATTTTTTCTCACGACGAACGGCACAGGTACGCCGTCGATGGTGCGCGTGATCGAGGCGCACTTCGATGAGTCGGAGATTTTGAAGCGCTGGAGCCTGATCTCGGAGATTAAGCAGGAAAATCTTGTCGCGATGAAGAAGTTCGGCGAGACCGAACTGGACGGCACACCGCTTGTCTACGCCGTGATGGAGCCGACGGAGATCAGCCTGGCCGAGGTGCTGCAAAATCGCACCCTGACCGTCGACGAGGCGAAGCAGCTCGCATCGAGCCTGGTAGGCGCACTGCAGGCGTTGCATGAGCGCAACCTGATCCACGACCATATTGAGCCGGGAAATATTCTCGCGGCGGGCGAGATAGTAAAGCTGCGCAGCGATTGTGTGCGCGAGGTGATCACCGATCCTGAGATGGGAGCGCCGAGCGTAACTGAACAGAAGGCTCGCGATGCCCATGCCCTGGCTGTGGTGCTGCTGCAGGCGCTGACAGGAAGACGCATGCTGCAAGGTTCGGCGACGCTGTTGCCGACGCCGTTCGACGGGATTATTCGTAACGGTCTCAGCGGCAAGTGGGGATTGCCCGAGATGGCTGCAGCGCTGGGACCGGTGAAGCCGGCACAGGCGGCAGCGGCAGTTGTGAAGCCACAGTCCCAGCCGGTTAAGCCGGTCGCGAGCAAACCGGCAAGTGTTCCGGCGGCAAAGGTAGAGGTGCCGACAGTTGCTCCGGAGACAAAGACGGCGCCTGTTGTTGAGACGAATCCGACAGTCGCACCTGAGGCGAAGGCTCCGGCAGCTCCGGTCGCGGCGACAGTGGTAGCGCCCGTCGCGACGAAGCCGTTGATGGAGCCGGTGAAGCGGCCCGGTCCACCGGCACAGCCGATAGCGAAATCCGCCATTCCCGTGCAGGCGCCCGATGTGCGGCATCGCATTGTTCGGCCCGTCGAGGCCGACCCGCGGCGGACGCGGCTTTGGGTTGCCGGAGCAGTTGGCCTGGTGCTTCTGCTGCTGCTTTTCTGGCGCATGACGCGGAGCGAACCCGCGAATAACGCGAAGGCGGCTGCGGCGCCGATCACAACGCTGGGGCCGTTGAAGACAGGCGAGGTTCCCGGCGCGCCCGCCACGACTCCAACGCCTGCTGCAAAGCCGACTCCTGCCGGAAAGACGATGGCAGGGAAAGAAACCGGCAATGGCGTTGCCCCCGGTCGTACCCAGTGGCGCGTGGTGGCCTACACCTTTAACAAGGAGAACCAGGCGCAGCAGAAGGCCGATGCGCTGGCGAAACGCAATCCTTCGTTGAGCCCACAGGTGTTTACGCCCAATGGCCGCGCACCTTACCTGGTGACGGTCGGAGGGCCGATGACGCGTGAGCAGGCTGAGGCCTTCAAAAGGAAGGCTCTGAGCGCGGGGTTGCCGCACGACCTCTATGCGCAGAACTACGCGCATTGAGATTAGTATCTGTCTCCGGAGCGGTTTGCACTGTTCTTGAGGCATGTGAAGAAAACCCGTAAAAACTGAATCCGCTGTAGTTGGCGGCGAATCCTAACTAGCGGACTCATGGCCTCGACTACCCTCGAACTCCCTGGCGCGCAGCTTCCTGACGCGAACAAGACAGAAACTCAGACCCACGCAGCGTGGCGTCCGCGCGTCAATCCGTGGATCGTCGCAATGACGGTGACGCTGGCGACGTTTATGGAGGTTCTGGACTCCTCGATCGCCAACGTTGCGCTTCCGCACATTGCAGGCGGCCTGGGAGCCACGCAGGATGAGGCGACCTGGGTCCTGACCGCATATCTGGTTGCGAACGCGGTGATTCTGCCAGCGGGCGCGTACATGACCGGCTTTATCGGGCGCAAGAAGTTTTACATGATCTGCGTCGTGCTATTTGGCGTCAGCTCGGCGCTATGCGGCATTGCGCCCTCGCTGCCGCTGCTGGTCTTCTTCCGCATCCTGCAGGGCATCGGTGGCGGCGGACTTGCTCCCTCGGAGCAGGCTATCCTTGCCGACACGTTCCCGCCGGAGAAGCGAGGGCAGGCCTTCGCGATGTACGGGCTTGCGGTCGTGGTTGCGCCCGCTATCGGCCCAACGCTCGGCGGTTACATCACCGACAACTTTGACTGGCGCTGGATCTTCTTCCTCAACGTGCCCATCTGTCTGCTCTCGCTGTTCCTTACGTCGCGCATCGTCGAAGATCCTCCGTGGGTGGAGAAGCAGGTGAAGGAGGCGAAGAAGGGCGGCATAAAGCTCGACTTCCTCGGCTTTGGTCTGCTCGGCCTTACGTTTGGTTCGCTCGAGTTCGTGTTGGATAAGGGTCAGGAAGACGACTGGTTCGCCTCGAAGCTGATCACCTTCTTCGTGGTGACGATGATCATCTCGTTCGTCACCATGATCTGGTGGGAGCTGCGACAGCTGAAGATCGGGAATCGGCCGATCGTGAACCTGACGCTGTTCAAGCGTGCGAACTTCTCGATTGGTTTCACTCTGATGTTTGTGCTCGGCTTCTCCCTGTATGGCACGACGGTGCTTATACCGCAGTTTGTGCAGACGTTGCTGGGCTATACGGCGCAGCTTGCAGGAATGGTGCTTTCACCCGCCGGCCTGATGATGATGGCCATGATGCCTGTGGTCGGCATTCTTTCGAGCAAGGTGGACCCGCGCAAGCTGATGTTCTACGGCTTCACCATGCTGACGGCATCGCTGATCGTGATGCACTCAATGGATCTTGGCATCAGCTACGGACGCCTGGTCTTCCTGCGTGTCTTCCAGGCCTCGGGACTGGCTTTCCTGTTCATCCCGATCAACATGATCGCGTATATCGGCGTGAAGCAGTCGGAGAGCAACGACGTCTCCGGCCTCACGAATCTCGCGCGCAACATTGGCGGGTCGTGCGGAACTGCGTTCGTCGCCACCATGCTGACGCGACGCACGGCAGCGCATGAGACCAACATGATCCGCAACCTGACGACCGGCAACCAGGCTTTCGTCGAGCAGGTGAAGCGTTTGAAGGGGATGTTCGGTGGCGGCCACGGTGGCGGCAACCCCATGGTCGGCAACGCCGCCCACACCGCGCAGGCATACATCTACAACCAGATGCACCGCCAGGCCGGCATGATGGCCTACCTGGACATCATCCAGTACCTCGCAGTCTTCTGCGCGTGCATGCTGCCGCTGATCTTCTTTATCCCCAAGCCGCCGAAGCATCTCGATCCAGGCGCAGGCCATTAGGCGAACGAAGGCCCGGCAAACCGCCGGGCCTTCGTCTTGCATTTCGGTCTCTATACGGGCGGGTTCACCGGCATGTCGGAGTTCCACGTGTCCAGGATGCATCTCCAACTGCCATCGGGTTGTTTCTTCCATATCTCTACGTTCGTGCCGAAGTCGGTGACCGGTTTGCCCTGTTCGTTGGTCATCGTCAGGGAGTAAGAGCCGTAGAGATATGCGAGATCGCCTGACTTTGCGACCTCGACCTTCGTCGGCTCCCAACTAAGCTGAAGATTCGGCAGGCTCAGGAGATCCGCAATCGACTTTCGGATGGCCGCCTTGTCGGTCAACGGCTTTTCATTGGGGGGGAGAACCGTTGCATCATTGGCGTAGAAGGCCATCCACTCGTCGGGATTCTTCGAAGCGGCAGCCTTCACCCATGCCGCGTCGAGTCTGCGGATCGTCGCCTCGTTTTCGGTCTGCTGTTTCGTAAGCGGCGCGTTGCCGGTTACATGCGAGCAGCCCGCAAACGACATCACCAAAGCAGTAAAGAGTAGTACATAGGGCAGCTTGGCGGCTGTCCTAAACTCAAATTGTGGCATGGAGACTCAGACGAACGTTTGTCTGCTTTTGTTTCGGAGCACGAAGAATTTAACTGATGTGTCTTATTTCATGGGTCCAAGATCGGGCTTATCCAGCCCGCGCAGTGTCCCGCCACTGCCCTTTCCCTGCGCGTCGAAGACGATAACATCGTTGCTTCCCTGCCTGAGGAATGGCATTGGGGCGTAGAGCGTGCGCTGCGGCCCGATGTTCCAGATGCGGCCCAAGGCGAGGCCGTTAAGCCAAAGCTGGCCTTTGGTGAAGGCGGTGGTATCTATGAATGTGTCAGCAGTTGTGCCGAGCGAAAGACTTCCGCGATAGAAACACGGGCCTTCGCACGCTTTCTTCGCAAAGCGCAGCTTGTCGGGGTGGGTCATCGGCAGCGGATAGATCTCCCAGCCCAGCACCTGCTTGCCAGCAAGGGTCACTTGTTTGGTGATACCGGCTCGTTCGCCGTTGATCCTAAGGCCGAAGTTCACGCGGCCGGTGTTCTCAACGAGGATGTCGAGTTGCGCGCCGACCTTTGCTTCAATCGATATGCGGTCCTGGTTGAGGCGGCGATCGATCGTGCCGACGATCTTTTTGTTGACGTATATCTGGGCGTAGCTGTGCAGCTGGTCCAGCATAAGCTCGCCCGCGGCGTCGGCCTTCACGTGTGTCCGATAGAGAATCCAGCCGTAAGCCTGGCCGATGTCCTCCATGGTCTGCACATTCTCGGAGCTGATGGCGAGTGGCAGGTTATCCCACAACGATGCCGTCTCGGGCAGGGCGGCATCAGGCACTTTCATCGGCGCAGGAACATCCGGAACCGGCGGGGGAGTTTTTCCGGTGGCCTTAGCGATGATGTCACGCATGGCAAGGTACTTCGGCGTAGGCCTGCCGCTCTCGTCAAGCGCGGAGTCGTAGTCGTAGCTGGTCACATCCGGCTCGTAGTTCTTGCCGTTGGAGTTTGCGCCGTTCATCCAGCCGAAGCTGGTGCCACCGTGGAACATGTAGATGCTGACGGAATAACCCTGCTCGAGCATCCACTTGTAGTTGGCTAGCTGCGCCTCAGCGTTGGTGTGCGCGTGCTTGCCACCCCAGTGATCGAACCAGCCGGCCCAGTACTCGCTATTGATGAATGGGCCGTTGGGGCGATACTTCTTCAGCGTGGCGAAGTCCTTTTGCGCGTCGCCTTCCTTCTCGCCGCCGAAGTTGATACCGACCGGAAGATCGGGCAGCGAGCCGTCGGGTACCTGTTCTGGGCCGTCCGCCGTGTAGAGTTGCGACTTCGTGAAGCCTGCATCCACCAGCTGCCGGTGAACCTGCTGCATGTACTCGTGATCATGGCCAAAGGAGCCATACTCGTTCTCCACCTGCGTCAGAATGATCGGCCCGCCATTGCCGATCTGGAGCGGCGCAAGTTCGTGGCCCAACCGCGCGAGCCAGAGAGCAGAGGCCTCCATGAACTTCGCGTCGTTTGTCCTGACAACGATGTCGTGGTCCTTGAGCAGCCACGACGGATAGCCGCCCCACTCCCACTCGGCACAGACGTAGGGGCCGGGACGAAGGATGACGTAGAGGCCTTCCTGCTGGGCTTCGCGGATGAACTCCGCCACGTCATTGTTGCCGCTGAAGTCGTAGACTCCGGGCTGCGGTTCATGCAGGTTCCAGAAGACGTACGTGGTGATGGTGTTCAATCCCATCGCCTTCGCCATGCGAAATCGATCGCGCCAGTACGCGCGCGGAATGCGCGGATAGTGCATCTCGCCGGAGATCACCTGAAATGGCTTGCCGTCGAGCGTGAACTGACCATTGGCAACGGCGAAGGTGTGGGGCGTGGAAGGCTGTGCATGCACAGCGACACACAAACCAACCAGAAGTAGTGCGGCAAGCCGTAGTTTCAAAACCATCTCCTGAGCATTCTCATCTTCGCCATTGACTGCGCGGCGATCGGCGTTAACGATGCTAACCTGCGCTGGTAGCGGGAAGATAGGTGGGATATTATCGTCGGCAACTTCCAGGGAAGTTAGAGGACATTCGACCCTATGCGCTTGACGCTTTGTGGTTTCGCTTTGTTGGGCTGCCTTTTGTTGCCGGCATTGATCGTCCAGGGATGCAAGTCTGCACCTCCGACCCAGAGCGCAAACACGAGCGCAGCAGTAGAGCCACCCGCTCCAACAAACGATAAGACAGCTTCTTCAGCGCACAGCCCAACTGCCGTGCCAAAGCCTCCGCCGCCGAGAGCAACCATCGCAAGACCAGCCGAACCGCTGTCGCCGACCGAGTCGCTGGAGCAGAAGCTGGACCAGGCATTTTCAGAGCTCAAGGCCGGCACACTTGCATTCTCCGTCCCCGACAAGATGAAGACCACGGATTCGAAGATTGTGGTGGCGTCCATCGGCTCGACGAAGGTGACGCCTGAAAACGTAACAAGCTCGGTGACAAGCAACGGAGGGCAGATTATCACCCAGCCCGTGCTGGTTACGCCGGTGATGAAGATGGAGCTCACGAGCGCGGACTTTGACATCAAGCCGCTCAGTAGCGAGGAGCAGATTGTTGCCGGCAGTACTCCTACGACGTGGCGATGGGAGGTTCGCCCCCTGCATGCCGGAGTGCTGCGCCTTCATCTCGCCGCGGTCGTTGAGATCGAATCATTGAAGCGCGACCTGACCGCCGCGGACCGCGAAGTGACCGTAACGGTTGATCGTGCCGACGAGCTCACAGGGTTCTTCAAGGCCAACTGGCAATGGTTTCTTGGCGGAAGCGCGGCGGGATTATTTACAGCGCTATGGGGATTCTTTAAAAAGATGCGTAACGGTTCAAAGATTGAAGAGAAGAAAGGTTGAAGGATCGCCGTGTACGCCTATCGACGTCGTAGCCGAACGCGCTTAGGCGAAGAAGCGCGTTCGGCCACATTGCACTCCGCTAGAACTTCACGAGGAAGGCAAGCGTCATGCGGTTTTCGCTGTTGCGCAGGTCAGGCGTCCAGCCTGCAACAATCGAGCCGGGCGCACCCACGGTGTTTCCTCCTGGAGGCGTTACACCTCCGGGGCCACTGAAGTAAGGCACGTTCGCGGCGCGATGGTTGTACTCCAGCCGATAGGTGAAGTACTGGCTCGGCATGTAGTCCGCGGTTACCGACATGTCCCATGCCTTGTACGGGTCGCCGGGATTCTCAGTGAAGTAAGGCGTTCCGGACGCGGCGGTTGCGCCGTTGATAGGCGGCAACAGGACCAGGTAGCGGCCGGGGTTGTTGATGCGTCCACCGCCCAACGTCACGGCATATTTGTCGCGATCGAACCAGAAGCGGTTGTAGGCCATGAAGCCGATGAAGCTCTGTTTGGGGGCGCCATCCTTTCCGGTACCGAAGCAACTCACGCCGCCGCCTGTCTCGCAGCCAAGGTCACCGGTCAGCGTCATCGCCATCTTGCTCAGCCGTGAGTACGGACGGTCGTAGTACTTGAACTGAATACTGTCGTCAGTGTGGTACCGTGTGCGCTTCGGAACGCCTAGAGCGTCATGCCCAAACGCGTACTGGTTGCCGACGATTGACCACTTGTCGTTCGGGCGATAGAGAATCTGCCCACCAAAGCCGGGGTTGCTGTTGAAGCGACCATACGACTGCCAGCCGTTGATGAACCAGGGCTCGATCTTCAGCTTCGCCGTGGGGAACCACTGCACGCGCACGCCGTTGAAGAACCACGGCGTATTCGACGAGACATACGAGGGCTGATAAGCCCAGTTGTCGAACTGATAGTAGGAGAACAGGCCAACGTAGGACATGAAGATGCCAGCGTCGACGTTGATGCCGTGCTGCACATTGAAGTGATAGCCACCGTAGGCCTCCGAGACATAGCGGTAGGCGTTATCGAGATTCCACTGTCCACGCGCAGGGCTGGCATCGTTGCGCGGCGTCGTCTGCGAGTACAGGCCGAACTGCGTCATCAGACGCGCACGCACATTCTGGTAGTGGAAGTCGCCGCCCACGCCAAGCTGCGTTAGCTGCACTTCGTTGGAGCGAAAGACCTCGCTCGATCCGCTGATGGTGTCATCTTTCGGATGGCGGAAATCGTAGGTGTAGTTGGCGTCGACACGAATCTCCGGCGTAAAGAACTCCGTCGCGTACGGCGTGTCCTTGGTGCGCGGGTTACCGGTCAGCCAGGTGAAGTCCCCCCAGGCAAACGGCTCGGAATGAGGATCGTTCGGGTTGGGCTTTACCTCAGCGTGCGGGGTCGAGCGCTGGGACGCAGCAACAGTTGTGCTCTCGGCAACAGCCGTACTCGCGGCAGCATCGCTGGCAGAAGAAGACGACAGCAACGCCTGCGTCTGGGGCGGTGTCTGCGGATGCACATTCGCCTCAGGCTGAGCCACCCCGGCACGCGCTTGCTTCAGCGCAACCAGCTCCTTCTGAATCTGCTCGAGCATCTGCTGCAACGCGTCGATCCGCTGATTCGTCGCCGCTTCGGCAGCAGTCGCCGTAGTTGCCGCATCCGCAGGCGCAGTTTCAGCGCCTTGTGCGAACGCACGTTCTCCTCCAAGCAACACTCCAAACAACAATGCGGCTCCTGAGAAGGATGCCGCGATTCTGCAAACTATATGATTCTTCACTGTCTCTCTCGCTTCCTTGCGATTCCGCACACGCGTCGTCGTGGCCGCGGGGCGGTTGTACTTAGGCCATGCTAGAGATCCCGCGATAACGAAACCGTCAGAAAGGCATAAAGAAGGCGTAAAGGAGGGTGAGGAAGATTCGTGGAGCATCATGGGATATCTCCCTTCTAACCATTCTGTTTCGCGCGGCTCAACCCTGCCTCCCTCCAACGAATAATTTGTTAGGTATTCCTTTGAGTTAGTCCGAACTGCTTCATTTGGCTGACGGCACGCGCTCTCGGGTATGCTGACAGCAGCTAATCTGCGAGGGCCGTGGGATGACCGCAACGCAAGAGAATCTGCAGCAACAGAACATCGATTCCTACCGCACGGACGCGATGGTCGATCAGTACTCTCTTTACCGGCTCTATCCGGCTGAGCGCGTCTTTTTCAGCAAGTACTACAAACCCGGCGACTCTGTGCTGGACCACGCCTGCGGAGCCGGCCGTACTACGCTGCGCCTGCACGAGCTCGGCTATCGCGTCAAAGGCATCGACACGTCAGAAAACCTTATCCACGTCGCCCAGAGGCGCTTTCCTTACATCACCTTCGAGGTCGGAAGCTATTGCGAGATCCAGGAGCCGGACGAGTCTTACGATCACGTCCTTGTCTCCTTCAACAGCCTTGACTACGCATGGCCGGAACCGCGCCGCATCGACGCCCTGCGCGAGTGCCATCGAGTGTTGAAGCCCGGCGGCACACTCATCTTCTCGTCGCACAACATCAAGTCATTTCACGCATCGCCGGTCTACTTGAGTCGTGAAGGCTTTATGACCAAGCTGCGCAACACCGCCGCGGCCTTCCGCGATCAGGCCTACGTGCGTAGCGACACCTGCACCACCTACTTCGCGTCACCCACTTACGTGATCGACCAGACAGAAAAGGTTGGGTTCAAATATCTGGAACAGATGGGGGTTCGCAAAATCACGAACCCGACACTGAATCGCTACATCTCGCCCTACATCTACTACGCCTTCCGCAAGCCCGCTTAAACAGGTATAGAAAACGGCCTCGGATATCTCGTCCGAGGCCGTTCTGCTTTCGCGCGTGGAGAAGTGTCTGCTACACCGGCAGCGGATTACGCTCAGCGAACTGTACCTGGTGCCAGTAAGGATAGGCCTTCGGCAGCTCGCTTGCCGCGTCGAGCTTCTTCACTTGTTCGGGCGAGAGCTTCCAGCCTACTGATGCAAGGTTCGCCTTCAATTGCTCCTCGTTGCGCGCGCCAATGATGAGTGTGGACACTGTTGGCCGGCCCAGCAGCCAGTTCAGAGCGATCTGCGGAATGCTCTTTCCTGTCTCCTTCGCGACCTCGTCCAGCGCATCGACGACTTTGTACACGTACTCGTCGTCAGGCTTCGGCCCGCTGTCCGCGACCACCTGAGTCTGCAGGCGGCTGTCCTTCGGCAGCGGATGTCCGCGACGAATCTTGCCCGTGAGTCTTCCCCATCCCAGCGGCGACCACACCAGCGCGCCCACACCCTGATCGAGTGCCAGCGGCATCAGCTCCCACTCGTAGTCGCGTCCTATCAGCGAGTAATACACCTGGTGGCCGACATATTTGGCCCAGCCATAACGCTCGCTTACGCTCAGCGACTTCATCAGGTGCCAGCCAGAGAAGTTCGAGCATGCGATGTAGCGCACCTTCCCCTGACGCACGAAGTCATCCAGCGTGTACATCACCTCGTCCACGGGCGTCAGCGCGTCGAAGGCGTGCATATGGTAGACGTCGATGTAGTCCGTCCCCAGGCGCTTCAGGCTGCCGTGAAGTTGCTGAATCATGTGGTAGCGACTGGAGCCCGTGTTGTTCGGTCCTTCGCCAAAGCGGAAGGTCGTCTTGGTCGAGATGAGCACGTCCTCGCGCCTGTGGTGAGAGAGGGCTTTGCCCAACGCCTCTTCGCTCGATCCGTTGGAGTACACGTCCGCTGTGTCGAAGAAATTGAGGCCCGCATCCATGCAGATGCCGACGATTCGGTCGGCCTCTTCCTGCGAGGTCTCCGACCATGCCTTGAAGAACTCGTTGTTTGCGCCAAACGTTCCCGCACCGAAGCAAAGCTCCGGCACCTTCAGTCCTGATCGTCCAAGCTGTCTGTATTCCATGTGCTTAGGATGCGCCAAAGAGAGGATTGTTTCACCAACCTCCGGTTACAGCGCCACAAGGAAGGCTGCCTACAACACCAAAATAAATTGCCGCGCCGGGAACCTGCCGACGCGGCAATTGTTATTGGAAGGGTTCGATTAGTTGTGACTGGTCATTCTGCGACGGACGAGTCCAGCCAGGCCGGCCAGTCCACTGCCCAGAAGCACCAGTGTCCCAGGCTCAGGAACCGCGCTCTGTTGCGTAGGAACTCCGTCTGGCGTAACGCCGATCAGGAAGAACTGCTCCGCGCCATCGTTCGCCACTGGCATGTCCATAATGAACTGCACTGTGTCAGTACCGGCGAAGCCCGTCAGGTTGAACGTCTTCAGCAGGTAATCTGCCCAGCCATTGCCATTGTTGCTGGCCGGAACCGGGGTTGCAGGTGACGAGCTAAACAAGTCCACCACAACGCCATTCACCTTCATGGCAAAGTAGTCCAATGTTTGATCCGGTTGTCCGGTGGCTTGGTTGATATCGATTCCAACCCAGAAGAAATTGCTGTTCGTCACCCCTTTGATCTGACTGACCGTATAGGTGGGCGATGCGATGTTGGTATACGAATTGACATTTCCGGCTCCGAGATCCGTCTCGCCAAATCCGGCCGGATTCTTGCATGAGTTATCTCCAATAACGCAAGGGTTATTGGTGGTTTGTTGATAGGTTTTGTTGGGATCAGGCCCAACCAAGGTTATTGTGCTTGCATATGAGGCAGTCCCTCCAGCAACGAGAAGTACTGCCAAGCCGACTATTTTTTTATTGAGCATTTTCAGTTTCTCCTGGGATCGAAGTAACTGGCCCGCGTACGGGAATGAAGGGAGGTTCCCGCCTTAGCGATATGCAATGGAACGGCCAAGACGACCCGGAAGCAATGTTCCAGTTCAGTTAGAGCACAGGCGTTCGGCGGACGTGACAGTGTGCGTGAAGTTGCCCAGCCCCGAAATTCGCTAAAGAAAATGCAGAGAGGTGCATCTCTTCTAGTCCGCTGGCTGGGATTATGCAGCACATTGCAGCAACCAGCGAAACGCGATTCCAAAAAGTAGGGGGTTATTTGGTCGGAGCAGGTAACGTTACGTCGCGGACAATCTTCCAGCCCTGCGGCGTCTTCTCGTAGACCAGCATGTACGAACCGCTGGAATCGCCTCCGCCGGCAGCGGTCCGCGCAAGGTGGAATTTGCCAGTCGCCGTCGCAAAGCGATCATCGAGCGGCTGCACCTCAACCTCGCTGAACGTTAGCGTGCCCATCTTCTCTCGTGTCGAAAAGGTAGTGCGATACCGTTCCAGCATGCCTGCATAGCCGCGGCTGATCTTCGATCCGATGAAGAGGATGTCTGGCGAATTTTTGTAGGCCTTTGCGAAGGTGTCCAGATCGCCACGGTTCCAGTTAGCGGTCTGCTCGTCAAATGAGGCGCGGATGGCCGCTTCGTCGGCAGCGGGCATCTGGCCGCAGAGCGCGACTTGCGCGCAGCAAAACACAAGTGCAAGAGCAGCTGTTGCAAATCGATAAGAGATCACGGCGCCTCCTCGTTGTGAGCCCAACGGACGATATTGAGGATAGCTGCATCGCGACCGAACAGCACGAAGTTGTTTTCAGGGAGTGTGTTAAGCGTTGGACTCCACCGGTTTGTCCACCTGCGACTGATACACCTCTTCCACGCGCTCCACCGTGTCGATCTCGCTGACCGGCTTGTCGTCACGGATGCGCACGATGCGCGGGAAGCGCAGCGCGAAGCCGCTGGCATGGCGATCGCTGCGCATGATGTTGTTGAAGGCAACCTCAAGCACGCGCAGCGGTTCCACGGTGCGGAAGTAGCCCTGATCTTCCAGCGTGTGCTCCATCATCCACGCACTCAGCTCGGCGATCTCGGCATCGGTCAGTCCGGAGTAAGCCTTCCCGACGTTCAGCAATTCGCCGGTCCTCTCATATTCCGGTCCACGTACTGCGAAGGTGTAGTCGCTCAGAATTCCAGCGCGTTTGCCGTGGCCGAACTCCGCGCCAGTGACGACAACATCCAGCGTTGCGAGTTCGCGCTTCAGCTTCAGCCACGCTAACCCGCGGCGGCCGGGCAGATACGCCGACTCAGCCGCCTTCAGCATCACGCCTTCGTTCGCGCGGGCCCTCGCGTCAGCGTAAGCGCGGTCAATGTCTTCTGCGCTCTCCACCAGTCGCGAAGGAGAGAGCAGCAGCCTCTCCACCCCTTCGCCGTCCGGCTCAGCGAACATCAGGCTCTGCGCCTCTTTTTTTCGTTCGTCGATTGCAAGCGGCGAACGCGCTACTTCCACTAGCCTCTCCGCGACAGCCTCAAGACGATTGCGCCTCTCCTTGAGCGGCAGATCCAGTAGCAAGGCGCCGTCGGCATACATCAGGTCGAATGCCATGAAGATCACCGGAACCTGCTCACGCCATGCATTGGATACACGCTTGCGCCCGATGCGCTGGCCCAGCACCGCGAAGGGGAGAGCGCGGCCTTCTTTCAAATCCCACCCAAGAATCTCGCCGTCGAAGATCAACGGGCCAGTGCCTGCTTCGCCTACGCGCGCAAACGCCTCTTCGAGATCCGGATAGCTCTCCGTAATGTCCTCGCGATTGCGCGAGTAGATGGCGACGCGCCCCGGCTGTGAAGGATCGCCGCAATGCACCTGTGCACGCATGCCGTCGTACTTGTCCTCCAGGAAGGCCACGATGGCGCGTCGCTCCGACGCAGCCCCAGGCTCAGGCATCGCAATCTTCTGATCGTCGATTGCAATGAGCTCGCCTTTCTTCCTGCGTGGCTTCTTCACCGGAGCTTCTTTGGCAGGCTTCTCCTCAAATCGTTCCACTGCCTCCTCGGGCGAATCGACCGGCGACGCCAGCATGAATCCCAGTGGGTGAAACAGCCGCATCCGCGCGTCCTTCAGCGTGCCTGCAAATGCGCGCTGCGCCGCGAATGCAAGGTCGGCCTCCAGCATCACGGCATTGCGCACCTCAGCCACGGGAGCATCTGCAGCGGCGGCGATCGCCTCCTCCACCAGGCTCTGCTTCACGCCGATGCGCATGTCACCGATCATCAGCTTCAGCAGGTACTTCGCCTCCAGCGGAGTCGCGCGCTCCAGCAGGCCCTCCACCAGCGAGGCGCGCACCGCCGTCGTTCGCGCCGCAGCCATCGCGTCAAACGCATCGGCGATCTCAAACAGCGTCAGCGCCGGATCTGACGGCCTCTTCGCGTGAACCTCAGAGGCGGCCATCAGATCGAAGCCCGCCGCGCCCAGGTCTCCATGCTTACGATAAGCCGCCGTCAGCGCAACCTGCGGAGCCCCGCTCACATTCAACAGAGCCTTCGTCAGCAGCGCGCCGCCGGCGTTCAGCTTGCGCTGGTCGGCCTCGGCAAACGGAGTTCCTGCAACATACAGCGCGAATCTGCCAGCGTCCTCACTCTCAGGCTCCGCATCGTGCACCGCACGAATTGCCTCGGCGATCGCAGCACGCTTCTTCAGCCGGCTCGACTCGCCCGCAAGCATCTCCGCCAGATTCGCTACATCCCGAAACAGAGCCATCGCAGAAATGACCTCTTTTTACATACTGATGGATGCCGAAACCGTGCTCGCGCATCTAGAATTTCGCACAGGCATGTTTGCCTGCGGTCCGCATCTTCTGTTTTGAAGGAGTCACACGTGGGTAAGCGTTACAACAACATCCTGGGGACCGTCGGCAACACGCCTGCCGTCCGCATCAACAAGCTCGCCCCCGACGGCATCAACCTCTACGTCAAGATCGAAGCCTTCAACCCTCTCGGCTCCGTCAAGGACCGCCTCGCCCTCGGCGTCATCGAAGACGCCGAACGCACCGGCAAGCTCAAGCCCGGCCAGACCGTCATCGAGGCCACCAGCGGCAACACCGGCATCGGCCTCGCCATGGTCTGCGCGCAAAAGGGCTACCCCCTCGTCGTCACCATGGCCGAAACCTTCTCCATCGAGCGCCGCAGGCTCATGCGCTTCCTCGGCGCCAAGGTCGTCATCACCCCCGGCCCCGCCGCGCGGCACCGGCATGGTCAAAAAGGCCGAGGAACTCGCAGAGAAGAACGGCTGGTTCCTCACCCGCCAGTTCACCAACGAAGCCAACGCCGACTTCCACTCCAGGACCACCGCGCAGGAGATCCTCCGCGACTTCGAAGGCGACCGCCTCGACTACTGGGTCACCGGCTTCGGCACCGGAGGCACGCTCAAAGGCGTCGCCCGCGTCCTCGCCGAAAAGCGCCCCGAAACCAAGATCGTCGTCTGCGAACCCGACGCCGCCCCCATGGTCTCCAGCGGCCACCCGCAGCCCAGCAATCCCGACGGCACCCCTCCGCCAGCCACCCCGCCTGGACCCCGCACCCCCAGCAAGGCTGGAGCCCCGACTTCATCCCCAAGCTCGCCGGGGACGCGATCGCCGACAACAAGATCGACCAGGTCCTCACGCATCACCAACCCCGAAGCCATGAAGTGCAGCCAGGACCTCGCCCGCAAAGAAGGCATCTTCGTCGGCATCAGCTCAGGCGCCACCTTCGCCGGAGCCCTGAAGGTCGCCGCCGAAAGCCCCCAAGGGCTCCACCATCCTCTGCATGCTGCCCGACACCGGCGAGCGCTACCTCAGCACCCCGCTCTTCGCCGACATCGCCGTCGACATGAACGAAGAGGAGATTGCCATCTCGAAGTCGACACCAAGCGCGCAGCTTCCGCCCCCTGCCTAGAGCATGAAGCTAGTTTTTATCCACGGCCCGGCAGCCGCAGGAAAGCTAACCGTCGGGAGAGCCCTGGAGGACCTGACAGGGTTTCGCCTCTTCCACAATCACCTAGTTGTGGACACGCTGCTGTCGGTCTTTCCCTTCGGCACACCATCCTTCGTCGCGCTGCGCGAGCAGATCTGGCTCTCTGTCTTCGAAGCCGCGGCGAAGGATGGCATCTCTACAATCTTCACCTTCGCTCCAGAAGACACCGTGAATCCCAGCTTCATCGACAAGGCGGTTTCAACCATCCATAACGCGGGCGGCGAGGTCTGCTTCGTAAAGCTCGAGTGCCCTATCGATGTCATTGAGCAGCGACTGGAGAACACTTCGCGGGCGCAATTTTTCAAGCTGAAATCTGTCGCCGTCTTTCGCGAGCTTCGCGAGAAAGGTGCCGACCACTTCCCCGAGCTTCCCGCTGGCCTGACGATCGACACAAGCACCATGCAGCCGAATGAATCCGCCCACAGAATCTGCGAACACTTTCAGATCCCGGTGCTGGCCACACCTCCAATCATCGAGCACTATCCCAAGACCTGAAGCCAAGCGTCATTCACGCCTTGCAAGCAACGCCGTCAGCCTGTCCACCCTTTCGCCTCGTCGTATCCTCGCGGCCTGACGATGCAGATGTCGCACAGGATCGTCGGGACCGCCCTCATCGTCGTCCTCCGTCTCTTCCTCCAGCATCTCCTGCACAACATGCCTCGTTTGCGGCTCGGCGATGACCTGAAGTTGCTGTAGAGCGTTTCCGAGCAAACCTGTTCCCGGATAGAAGCCCAGCCGACTTTTTCCTTTGCGCTTCCTGTAACGCCAACGGAGACGCTGATAGACGAAAACAACACCCACAAAACACACGAAACCATACAATCCCAAAACCAGAATCTGATCCGAAGATTCACGGATCTCTCCTCAAGCACAACGAAGCGTTAGCCGTCGCAGGGACGACACATCCACACGCACAAGGCTTGTGGAACGGCTTTGTTTAGGCCTGAAAAGGAGGAGGAGGACGCTGGAAGAGTAAAGGACGCTCAAGGTTGAGAGCGCCACAGCACCTGATGTCCGATGTGACCACCGATTGCCGTTGCTCAAGCTCAACGATGCCAAACAGGAAGACCGGGAGCAGAACCACGCAGAAGAGAGGTACGGCTGCATGGTGATTGACGGCGCCCAGAGCAACGATCAGCAAAAGAAGACTGACGAGGGCAATAACCCACGCCGTGAATAAAAAGCTTCGCTGCTGTCTTCGCGCGGCCACTATGGGCACAGTATATGCACTCCTGCAAACACTCGCCGTCAACACTACCAAGAGCACAAAATGCGCGGGGCAGGCGTAAGGCAAACTACCCGCTCCATCACCTTCGACGAAGGTTTTTGCATTCGCAGGGATTTTTGCCACACCCTATGCAGACTCCATCGCTATTTCGTCGACCTAACTTTTCGTATGAAATCGAAGGCGACTTGGCTCCCTTATAAAGACCCCAGTGTTTAAACTTGCTGGAACGTGAATCGTTACGTGTTGGATCTTCGTTCTTCACGTAGATCATGTTGGCATGACCCGGCAGATAGAACAATTACCGTTGGCGAGCCTGAAGGGTTTGATACCTATCCCATGGCAGCAATCAACGACCCGCATCCGCTCCAACAGGAGTAACATCTAAAGAGAGATGCGATTCGCAGCCGAAATCCCGGTGTCTTTCCCCGGCGTGACGCCCAGCCGTCACGATTTCGCCTAGCTCCACCCCAACGAGCGAGCTCGTTGGGGACCCCGGACGCTGCCCCAACTTCGCCCCCTCTCCCTTTTCGAAATCCCCTTTCTTCATAAAAATTTAGGAGCACCCATGTTTGACCGCCTTGACCAGATGGAAGCGCGCTACGAAGAGCTCGGCCAGCAGCTTGCCGACCCCGCGCTCGTCACCGACCAGAAGAAGTACTCCGCCACCGCCAAGGCGCACCGCGACCTCGAGCCTGTCGTCGAGAAGTTCCGCGAGTACCGCCAAGTGAAGCAGGGCGTCGCCGACGCGAAGGCAATGCTTGCCGAGGACGACGCCGACATCAAGGAGATGGCCCAGGCGGAACTCCTCGCGCTCGAACCGCGCCAGACCGAGCTCGAGGAAGAGCTGAAGGTCATGCTCCTGCCCAAGGACCCCAACGACGACAAGAACATCGTCATCGAGCTGCGCGCCGGAACCGGCGGCGACGAGGCCGCCATCTTCGTCTCCGAGATGTTCCGCACCTACCTGCGCTTCGCCGAGCAGCACAAGTGGAAGGTGCAGGTCCTCTCCACCTCCGAGACCGGCATCGGCGGCGGCATGAAGGAAGTCACCGCGATCTTCGAAGGCGACAAGGTCTACTCGCAGATGAAGTACGAGTCCGGGGTGCACCGCGTGCAACGCGTCCCTGCCACCGAGACCCAGGGCCGCGTCCATACCTCAGCCATCACCGTGGCCGTGCTCCCCGAGGCCGAAGAGGTCGACATCAAGATCGAAGCCAAGGACCTGCGAGTCGACACCTTCTGCTCTTCCGGCCCCGGCGGACAGTCGGTCAACACGACATACTCCGCCATCCGCATCACCCACCTCCCCACCAACACAGTCGTCAGCTGCCAGGACGAGAAGTCGCAGATCAAGAACCGCGAAAAGGCCATGCGCGTCCTCCGCGCCCGCCTCTACGAGGTCGAGGAAGAGCGCATCCACCAGCTTCAGGCCAAGGACCGCAAGCAGCAGGTGGGCTCCGGCGACCGCTCCGAGAAGATCCGCACCTACAACTTCCCGCAGAATCGCCTTACCGATCACCGCATCGGCCTCACCACCCACCAGCTCAACATGGTGATGGAAGGAATGCTGCAGCCGACGATCGACGCGCTCATCGCGCACGACATCGCCGAGAAGATGAAGGCCGAGACCACTACCGCCTAGGCGGGCAGCGGATTTCAGACCTTGGTCAGCCGGATATCCATCTGGTAGAAGCGAAATGTGCGGTCATTTCCTGCCACTGCGGCATATCGCGTCAGCACATCGTCGATGAACGCCGGCTCCGCCTCATCGGGCAGCCTGCGCGTCCACTCCACAAACGTGACCGAGCCGAACGCGGAGAATCCCTCTCGCGAGCCAAAGTCCCACGACTTGTCGTTCACATCCACACTCACGGTGCGCAATCCGCACTGCGCCGCCAGCGCCGAGTACTCCTCCGGGGTCAGGTGCAGGTACGGCGCGAGAAAGCCGTCGAAGTAGCTGCTCCACCTCTCCGACTTCCGCGTCTCTTCGAGCACATCCTCCAGACATTTGCGCTCGCCCTGCGGAACCATTCGCAACTGCGCCGCGCCGCCCTGCTTCATCGCCGTACAAATCGCCCGCAGAGCTACATCCTGCTGAGGAATCCAGTGCAGGGCGTTGAACGACACCACCAGATGGAACTCCTCTTCGTAGCTAATCTTGCGTATGTCGGAGACCTCGAAGCTCAGATTGTGATGCGTCGCCTCGCCGAAGTGCTCCTTCGCATACGCGATCATGTCGGCTGAGGCGTCCACCCCCACCACCCTGCCCTCAGGCACGCGCACGGCAATTACAGCCGTGATCTTGCCGTTGCCGCAGCCGAGATCCAGGATGCTCTTCGCATCCTTCATGTCCAACAGCGACAGCACCTCTGCCGCCATCGCCTGCTGCAGCGCAGAGATCCTTGCATAGGCCTGAGCGTTCCACTCTGTCACTGGTCTCTCCCGTCCGCCGTTCCGGAAGTCCCAAGATAGCCCGCTAAGGCCGCGTTTGGATATCGGTAACAACCGTTAAGTGCTCGATAATCGCCGCTTAGTGGCTTCTTGGTTACCTCTATCCAACTTCAGTGGTAGTGTTTATTAGCAGCTTCTCATTTTCACTCTAATGTAAGTCTCCAGGCCCCATTAGGGGGACGACCGGCATACGACCGCCATTTCACCCCGATTGGACCTGATTTTGCAGCGCAGCAAGGAAGCCCGGCGAACCCGACCTCAGCACTTCCCCGCACTTGACGGTATCCGGCTTCTTGCGGTCGGCTTCGTGATCCTGCATCACATCACCAGCGGATCCACCAACTCCACCTTCCTTCATATCATCGGCCTGCAGCACGGCAACGGCCTCGGCCCTCCGCTCTTCTTCGTGCTCTCCGGAGCGCTCCTTACCGCCGTTATCGATCTGGCCCGTGATACCGACAGTCGCTACCGCAACTTCCTCCTGCGGCGTGTCCTGCGCATCTTTCCGCTTTACTTCGGATATCTTCTACTCGCAGCCGCGGTTACGTTCCTGGTCACCGGCTCCGGCCCCCAGCATCTCTGGGTCTACGCCCTCTTCTCGCAGAACATCTTCGTCCACGCCGCAGAGCGGACTGGCAGCGCCCTGCCGACCTATCACCTCTGGACCATCGCCGTGCAGGACCAGTTCTACCTCGTCTGGCCTTTGCTGCTTTGGCGTTGCAAGAGCGTCCGCCAGATGCGCATCCTCTGCTGGTCCGGTATCGCCCTCTCTCTTCTTGCGCGCGTGCTCATGGTTAGCTCGCCGCTCCCGTCCGAGCTGCTGATCCGCTCGCTCCCCGCCGTCGCCGGCTGCATGTGTCTTGGCGGTCTGCTGGCCCTGGAGTATCGCGAGCCCACACGTCTCACCACTATCCTGCGCCGCTCGCTCGCTCCGCTTAGCGTCGCCTGCCTTATCTGGATGTGGCGCGGCCTCGACTTCACCTCCACGGTCGGAGCTCTCGTCGGCTACCAGCTCGTCGGTGTCACCTGCGCCGCTCTCATCTCTTCGGCCATGCAGCGAGACTCGCTCGTCGCTCGCGTCCTTGGTTCACACTACTTCGCCGCAGGCGGCAAGAACCTCGCCTTCGGAATCTACATGCTGCATCCCTTTGTTCTCGACTTCAGCATGGGCCACCTGCCGTTTGGCTCGAAGCCGGTCCGGCTCGCCATCTTTCTGGCCGCCACCCTTGTGCTAGCCGCGATCTCGTCACGCTACTTCGAGCGCCCCTTCCTCCAGGCAAAGATCGGTCGCGCGAAACCCGACACACCCGGTGCCGACTCAAAACAACCGGCCCACGGATCTTCGGGATCGCCCCTCTCCACACCATCGCTCTCGTCGTAAACCGCTGCAGCTTCTTACTGCGAGGTTGCGCGGTTTCATGCGCTCAGAGACAATTCACCGCAAGGCATCTCTCTGTAAGGGAGCATCGGTGCGGTCTCGTCTCGCGAGCATCATCCCCGGCATTATCCTCAGCTCGGCCCTCGTTCCTGCATCCGCCCTCGCGCAGCAGGCGGCCACGCCAGCTACTCCCCCTCTCGACGAAATCCTGCTTCGCATGCAGACCAACCTCTGGGACTACCTCTCCTCCGTCCCCGACTTCTTCGCCGACGAGCACGTCGTCTCCGAGATCAAACAGGAGGGAGCCCGCGGCATCAAAACCACCACTGACTCCGTCTTCCGCCTCGTCCGCTCGCACGAGGTCGGCGAGGCCCACACCTTCACCGAGAGCCGCGAGGTCAAGCTCGTCAACAAGAAGCCCGCCAAAGGCGAAAACCTACGGGGACCCGCCATCTTCGGTGGCGCTTTTTCCAGCGGCGTCACCCTCGTCTCGCTCGAGATGTCACGCTGCTTCGACTACACGCTCCAGCCGCAGGGTGAACTCGACAAGGCCCCAGCCATCATCATCGATTACGCCTTCAAGCCAGACATGCTCCACGACGACGGCTGTCCCGGCCCGGAGAAGGAGTCCGGCCGCGCCTTCATCGACCCCGCCAACTTCCGCCTCCTGCGCGTCGAATCGACCGTCCCCAGGCACAAAGACAACAATGGTTTGACCGTCCTCTGGCGTTGGACCATCGACTATGCCCCCGTAGCCTTCGACGGCAAACAGTTCTGGATGCCAAAGACCATCACCTCGCAAGCCGACGCCTTCGACGGCTCCGCCGTCTGGAACTTCACCGCCACCTACACCAACTACCACAAGCTCTCCGTAAGCTCGCACATCATCACCGACACCAACGCCAACCCTCCACCAAAGAACTAGTTCTCGCAAGGAGTCGCGGTGCGCCCTGCCTCTCTCGTCGCCGGAATAGCTCTTCTTTCCGCTCTAAAGGCGACGTGTCCTGCGCAGCCGTTATCGCACGGGCTGGACGAAATCCTCACCCAGCGTGAGGCGGACCTCTCTTCCTACCGTTCTACCGTTCCAGATTTCTTCGCCGACGAACACGTCGATTCTGTTCTTCGTCAGCCCAAGCAGAAAGACATAAGGACGTCCACTAATTCCATCTTCCGGCTTACTCGGCGAGGCCATGGCGCGTCCTCGCGGCTCCTTGAGAGCCGTGAAGTAAAGATCAACAAAAATACAGTGACGCGGGGAGTCGTTCTCTCCGGCCCCGCAATCTTCACCGGAGCCTTCAGCAATGCAGTCTCCCTGGTCTCCCTGGAGTCTGGCACACTGCTTCGACTATCAGCTTGGGCCGGAGGGAAAGCTCAACGGCGTCAGCGCAATCGTGATCGCCTATACCGCATGGCCCGGCGCTGATAACGACAAGAGCTGTCCGGGTATCGCAAGCGGACGCGCCTGGGTCGACGCCGAAAATCTTCATCTGCTTCGCGTCGAAGCCAGCATTCCCGACTATGAGATCGCCCCCGGGGTCATTGGCCTCTGGACCTGGTCCATCGACTACGCTCCCATCGTCCTTGATCGCAAGACGTTCTGGATGCCGAAGACGATCCACTCCAGCGCCGTGGCTGATAACCGCAAGGCATTCTGGTATTTCACCGCTGCCTACAGCAACTATCACAAGCTCATCGCCACTTCGCACATCGTCACCGACACCAACGCCAACCCTCCACCAAAGTAGCGGTACGTTAACTTGCGCGTCCTCGCGCATTCAGCGCAAAATCTCAGCACACAGAATTCGAGGAAATATCTGTGCGCTCTTCTTGTCTGTCTTGTGTCGTCGTCTTGTCTGCCTTGTCGCTGGCGCCTTCGCTCGCCCAACAAACGGAGCTGCTCTCTATACCCGAAACCCTCGCCCGCGTTCAGCAGAACGTCTCCTCCTATCTCTCCTCCGTCCCCAGCTTCTTCGCCGACGAGCACGTTACCTCCAATCTCAACCAGCCCAACGACCTGAAGATCACGACCGTCACCGATTCGGTCTTCCACATCCGGCGCAAGGGTGAAGGCAACGCAACGCAGCTCGTCGAGAGCCGTGAGATCAAGTCCGTCAATCACAAGCCCTCCAAAGGAGAGAACATCACTGGCCCCGCCGTCTTTCGCGGCGCCTTCACCAACGGTGTCCTCCTCGTCTCTCCTGTCTTCGCCCCCTGCTACGAGTTCCAGCGCGAGGACGACGCCAAGGTAGAGGGAATCCACGCCATCGTTCTCAGTTACAAATCCACGGCCGAAACCCTCCTTGACCGAAACTGCCCCAAGGTTCGCGAGGGCCGCGTCTTCATCGACCCGCACGGCTTTCACCTCCTGCGCGTCGAAGCCCGCGTCCCCGATCACGAGATCATGGCGGGCGTCTTCGGTCTCTGGACATGGTCCATCAACTACGCGCCGGTCACCCTCGACGGAAGAACCTTCTGGATGCCCAGGACGATAGAGTCACAAGCGGTACCCCGCGACCGCCACGCCGCCTGGTCCTTCGTGGCAAAATACAGCAACTACCACAAGCTCGAAGTGAACTCCCGCATCATCACCGACGTCGGCAACAACCCCCCTCCGCCTCCTCAATAGCAAGGCCAGTGCTCTTCTCACAAATAGCCGGCAATTGACAAAGCGCTTCACAGTCCGTCTCATGGACTCCTCGAAAACTTCCGTGGAGGATCATGATCCAAATGCGTCGCTGCCTCTCTGTAGTAACCGCCCTCATCGTCGCCTCGCTCCCACTCGCAGCCCAGCAGCTCGCCGCCACCCCGCCCATGGGCTGGAACTCCTGGAACTGGTTCGCCGGCAAGGTCACCGACGCGGACATCCGCAAGGCCGCTGACCTCATGGTCTCCTCCGGCATGCGCGACGCCGGCTATGTCTACGTCAACATTGACGACACATGGGAAGGCAAACGCGACGCCAGCGGCAAGATCCAGACCAATGAGAAGTTTCCCGACATGAAGGCCCTCACCGATTACGTTCACTCCAAGGGCCTCAAGATCGGCATCTACTCCTCCCCCGGCGCGCAGACCTGCGCCCACTACGAAGGCTCCCTCAACCACGAGGAACAGGACGCCAAAAGCTACGCCGACTGGGGCTTCGATTACCTCAAGTACGACCTCTGCAGCTTCCGCGACAACATGCGCAAGGAGCATCCCGACGACTTCGAAGCGCAGAACAAGATGATGCGCGACGCCTACACCAAGATGCACAACGCCCTGCTCAAGACCGGACGTCCCATCGTCTTCTCGCTCTGCCAGTACGGCTTCGATCAGTCATGGCAGTGGGCTCCCTCGGTAGGCGGCAATCTCTGGCGCACCACCGACGACATCCAGGCCAACTACAACTCCATGATCCTCATCGGCCTCTCGCAGGCAGGCCTCTCGAAGTTCGCTGGCCCCGGCCACTGGAACGACCCCGACATGCTCGAGGTCGGCAACGGCAAGATGAACCACGATGAAAACATCTCGCACATGACCATGTGGTCCCTCCTCGCCGCCCCGCTCATCGCCGGCAACAACTTCACCGAGATGAATGACGACGTCCGTGCCATCCTCACGAACAAGGAAGTCATCGCCATCGACCAGGACAAGCTCGGCAAGCAGGGCGACCGCGTCTGGGCCGGTGAAGAGACCGAGATCTGGGCACGCCCGCTCGCCGACGGCTCCGTCGCCTACGCCATCTTCAACCTCGCCAACAACCGCAGCACCATGCGCGGTCTCACCCTGCACCTCAAGCAGGCAGGCTTCGCCTCAGGCACCGCCCACGCTCGCGACCTCTGGGCAGGCAAGGACCTAGGCGTCCTCAAAGACACCGACGTCTTCACCATCCCACGCCACGGCGCTGTCATGTTGAAGCTGACGAAGTAGCAAAAGGATCACATTGCCGTGGCCCCACATCTCGATCGCAGCGGATTTAGAGAACAAGTTGGATCCAACCGAATCTTCCCTGGGGTCGATTCGGCCGTCAAAGCATTTCTGAAGGATGGTGCATCCTTGAATGGAACTCACTCCGGAAGTTCCCAAAGTCAGTGATATCCGCCATAGCACCCATTTTAGCGCTGCTGTTCAAGCTGAAATAAGCGCGCTACTTGCACTTCGCAACGTCGAAGCAACAGCCTCTTCATAACGCGCGTCACACAAGGAAGCTCCAATTGCGGCGCGGAGAGCCCGTCTCAACAGAAGGCGGGCTTCCTCGCAGACGGCCGCCGAGGAACCTCAGGAGGCGCGCCCATGGCAACACGAAAGACAACCACGCAAAATAAGTCTCGTTCCACGCAAAACAAACAAGAGGAAAATTTCGGCTCCGGGGGAGAGCTGCATCAGTTGGCTGGCGGCACACATCCGTCGCTTACTACGCAAACCGGCGCCGTCATTGCGGATGACGAAAACTCTTTGAAGGCCGGAAGTCGTGGGCCAACGCTTCTGGAAGACCACATCCTTCTGGAAAAGATCCAGCACTTCGATCATGAGCGCATCCCCGAAAGAATAGTTCACGCAAGAGGTTTCGGCGCTCACGGTTTCTTCGAACTTACCGATTCCCTCAAAGGAATATCCCGCGCCGCTATCTTGAATGAAGCAGGCAGGAAGACGCCGGTCTTCGTCCGATTCTCGACAGTGGCCGGAAATAAGGGTTCAACCGATCTTGCCCGCGATGTCCGTGGATTTGCAGTGAAGTTCTACACCAAAGAAGGCAACTGGGATTTAGTCGGCAACAACATTCCGGTCTTCTTCATTCAGGACGCCATCAAATTTCCCGACCTCATCCACGCCGCCAAAGCCGAGCCGGATCGCGGCTTTCCCCAGGCGCAGACGGCGCATGACACCTTCTGGGACTTCGCATCGCTGATGCCGGAGTCAACGCATATGCTGATGTGGGCGATGTCTGATCGCGCGATTCCGCGCTCCTTTCGAATGATGGAAGGATTTGGGGTCCACACTTATCGCTTGGTAGATGACGCAGGAAAATCGACCTTCGTAAAGTTTCACTGGCGCCCGAAGCTCGGTCTTCAGTCGGTTGTCTGGGACGAGGCTCTCAAAATCTCCGGCGCAGACCCCGACTTCCACAGGCGCGATCTCTGGAGCGCCATCGAAAAAGGAGATTTTCCCGAATGGGAGCTCGGGCTCCAGCTCTTTGATCAGGAATTTGCCGATAAGTTCGACTTCGACGTTCTCGATGCAACAAAACTCATCCCTGAAGAAATCCTCCCTCTTCGTATCGTCGGCCGACTCGTGCTGGACAGAAATGTCTCCAACTTCTTCGCCGAAACCGAGCAGGTAGCATTCTGCGTCCGCAACGTCGTTCCGGGGATCGACTTTACCAACGACCCTCTTCTACAGGGGCGCATCTTCTCCTATCTGGATACACAGCTCAAACGCCTGGGCGGACCTAACTTCCAACAGATTCCCGTCAACGCGCCAAAGTGCCCGGTCATGCATCTCCAGCGCGATGGCCACATGCAGATGAGCCTGCAGCCCGGAAGGGTGAACTACTCCCCGAGTTCGTTGGAAGACGACACACCCCGCCAGAATCCGCGCGATGGACTGGTCGAGCTTCGCGGAGACGATGGAAGGCGACAAGCTCCGCATACGGTCCGAATCCTTTGCGGACCACTTCTCCCAGGCCAGACAGTTCTTCTATTCCCAGACAGAGCCTGAGCAAAACCACATCGTCGCCGCATTTGTCTTCGAGTTGAGCAAGGTTGAAACTCCACGCGTGAGAGAACGCATGGTCGGCCAACTCGCTAATGTCGATCCCGAGATAGCGCAGCGTGTCGCCAATGGACTGGGATTGCAGGGAAAGATTCCGCCGGTCCCAACCACCGTCAAAGTTCGCACCGATCTCAAAGGCTCTCCCGCCCTCAGTATTCTGGCCAAGGCGAAGAAGACGCTCGAAGGACGCAAGGTGGGATGTCTCGTTGCAGATGGTACAGACGGAAAGCTTATCGCCTCTCTCAAATCCGCTGCCGCGAAGGCTAAGGCTGACTTTGCCGTAGTTGCGCCAAGGGTGGGAGGAGTCACCCTCGCAGACGGCCGGCTCCTGCCTGCTGATTTTCAGTTGGCAGGTGGATCATCCGTCCTTTTCGACACGGTGTTTATCGCCGTCTCAGCAAAAGGCGCTGCTTCCCTTACCAAAGAGGCCGCCGCCGTCGCATGGGTGCACGATGCCTTCTCTCATTGCAAGGTCATCGGCGCCACAAAGGAGGCGCAGCCTCTTCTGGATGCCGCGGGCGTTGTCTCTGATGAAGGCGTGCTCGTCGGGGCGGATGCAAACGCCTTTATCGCTGCTGCAGCAAAAGGAAGAATCTGGGAACGCGAGCCCAAAGTTCGAACAACGTATTGAGTATGTCGCAATGCGCTCCACATCTCGATTCTGAGATGTGGGGCAGTCGCGCAAAACTCGAATCCATTGTTTGAGTGAGCGGTTTACTTTGCCGTATGTTACTTCGCCGCAGCCTTAGGGACGGTACCCGTCCATGTCCACGACATGAACTTCCACACAGCACCTTCCTTGTGCAGCACCATCGCCATCCGCGCCGGCTCACGCATCGCTACGCCCTTCTGTTTGTAGATGTATGTCATCGGACACACCAGGTACGCCACATCGCCGCTGATCGTGTTCACAAGCGGCGCGTCCATAGTCACCTTCGGTTCCGTCAGGCCCTTAGCCTTGGCGTCCTTGTCATAGTCGGCCATCCACGTCGTAAACGCCGACTTGCCCGTCCACAGGTGCGGCGCAAACTCATCCACGATCACCAGTCCGCTCGGCGAGGCCAGCGCCGCCGTCTTCGCATTGTCGCCCGCATTAAAGGCTGCAAGAAACATCTTCGCCGCCTCCAGCGGAGTCGCCTGCGCGTTGCCCTCCACCGAAACTCCCAGCATCACACCCGCGAACACCAGCCCTTGGCACAACATCTTCCTCATTCGCATCGCACTATCCCCCTTGGCAAGAAATCGCAACATCCCGACCCGCAGCCGCGGCACACACGTCGACTGCGCCGCAAAGACCACGCAAACTCTCTGAAAGCGATGCCGGAGGATAGCACGAGAAACGTTTCGTCTTAGCTGAATGTCCAGTCGTCGAAAGATTGCTTCTCATCCCACATCGGCGTTGGTTCAAAGTAGCCGACACCCGGAGCGAGATGCTGTTTGACGACCTCGTCGTTGAGCGTCACGCCGAGCCCCGGCGTATCCGGCACAGGGATATAGCCGTTCTTGATGATCGGCTTATCGATCTCGTTGACCAGGTCCTGCCACCACGGCACGTCGAGCGAGTGGTTCTCAAGTGCGAGGAAGTTCCTCGTCGCCGCCGCACAGTGCACGTTGGCCATGCAGGAGACGGGTGTTCCCGCGAAGTGCATCGCCATCGGCACGCCATACCTGTAGGCCATGTCGCCGATCTTGTGCGTGCGCAGAATGCCGCCTGACGTAGCCAGGTCGGGATGAATCTTGTCGACGGCATGCGTGGTGCATAGCTTCTCAAAGTCGGTCGAGCTCGTAGATGTCCTCGCCGGTGATGGTCGGCGTTGTGGTCGAGTCCGTGATTTGCTTCAGCAGGTCGGTGTACCACCACGGGATGACGTCCTCCATCCACTCGAGGTTGAACTTCTCATACGCCCGGCCGATGCGGATGATCGAGTTCACGCCGAGATGACCGAGGTGGTCGGTGGAGAGCGGCATCTCATAGCCGATCGCCTCGCGGATCGCCGACATGTACTCGCAGTAGACGTCGATGCCCTTGTCGGTCAGCTCGTTGCCGGTGAACATATGCGGCAGGCGTTTGTCGTACTCCACGCTGCGCTGGTCCGCAGGCTCGACCATCGTGCCGGGCCGGCCCTTCAGCACATCGGTACCGATGTCCACTTTGATCCAGGTCATTCCCATCTCCTTACGAGCCTTTGGCCTTTGCGGCGAAGGCCTGCGGCGTGTCGGCCTCGGGTGTATCGGCGTAGATGCGAATCTTGTCGCGCCATTTGCCGCCGAGCATCTGGTAGACGGGCGCGCCGTAGACCTTGCCTGCAATGTCCCATAACGCCATCTCGATGGCGGAGACGCCGCCAGCCTGACGCGCTACTGCCGCCGAACTGCGCGATCTTCTCAAACAGGTAGTCGACGTTCAGCGGGTTCTCGCCCATGATGCGGTTCTTGAGCACCATCGCGTATTGATAGTTCGCCACGTCACGCACCTCGCCCAACCCATAGACGCCCTGGTTGGTGTCGATACGAATGAGTGGGCATGGGCTTGGGCCGGGCTTCTTCACCACGGTGTAGCGCAGGTCGGTGATCTTGAGCGTCGATGGGCTCGAATGCTTATTCACATTCTGGATCGAGCTCTGCGCCTCCGCCCTGGGCACTCCCTTGCCAAGCAGACCGGCGGCAAAGAGCGCCATGGTGGACTTCATCATCTCGCGGCGATTGGTGAAGCGGTTATAGAACATCGTGCGCTCTCCCGAACTGTCTAGATATTTGAGGGTGTTGCGATTGTATGTAAAAGCGTGGGCATCTGGTCACTCAAGATATACCGGGAGTGCTCGATGGATGACACCATCTACTTCTGCGGCACAGACTCCGCCGGACGCGGTGTCGTAATCGTATCCGCACACCGATGCAGGAGCCGCCACTTGCCGTTGATCGATTTGTGTTCAGGCTGCGGCCTCACCAAGAATCTTCCTATGGCGAAACATAGGCGTCGCCGCCAACAAAAATGGCGTGGGGCAGGGATGCGAACCCGCGCCCACGCCACCCTTCCCTACGCACTAATTAGGTGGGTTCTGATTCACGATTACGGACGGACTCCAGCGGCCGCCGGAGTTGTTCTCAACGTCCGCGCAGTGGAACCTTATATTGAGCGGATCGTCTCTGTCGGTGGAGATGATACCTGGCCCTGCAGGATCGCCAGACGAGCCGTCCTGTATTCCAAAGGCAACGAAGTACGCCTTTCTCGCCAGGCCTCCGCTGCAGCCAGTGGCTGGCGCCGTTCCCTGGTAAACCAGCGGACTGTTCAGTTGGGCCGATGGCACCCAGCTGTGTGACAGCGCCGGAAAATCATCGAGGATAAAAGAGGAACCGTTAGCTGGGACTGCATAACTCTGGCTCTTCGTCATCGGAACGGCGAGGGTATACGAACTGCCATCCGGACAGGAGATGTCCGTCTGGATATTCGCGTTTGCCACCGTTAATGTCGCATCCGGGTGGTTTCCGGTTAGAAGCAGAGCGTAGCCCGCCTGAACGGTGGTGTTGGGGTCGATGTTTATGGTGTTGTTCGCGATGAGGTTTACGACTCCGCCTGTATTCCAGTCATTCGGGAACTCAGGATTCTTCGTTCCCCACCAGTTTGTCCACCGCTTGTAATCCATCGTCGGGAAATAGTAGGGGTAGTTTGGTTTCGTGGCATTTCCAGCGCCGTTTCCAGCCGGTAACGTAGCAGGCTGACCCGGTCCGTTTGGATAGACTTCAACATCGGTGTCGGCGGTCGTCTGCCCCAGCATGAATTTGTCGACGAAGGCTCCAACCGCGGGCGCCTCGGCGGGCAGCGTTGCACAGTGGAAGTGTCCACCATCGATATAGAAACCAAAACGGTCTCCTATGCCGAACTGGTTGTAGACCCGCTGCGTTGCCCGCGACGAGACATAGTTGGATCCATTCGACAGCCAGTAAAAGTTCGTGTTGCCCGTCTCCAGCAGAGCGCGGGGCGCGATCATGGCCGCCAGCTCATGATGGTCCTCCGGAAGCTTGTAGATGTTGTTCCCATTGAACTGTCTCATCTGGCTTCCGAACCAGTTGTAGTCGGTCACGTCGATGCTCTCTACCGCGCGAAGGGCTTCGATGTCATGCGAGACTCGCCACGCCGGTTGGCCGCCGCCGCCATTCTCCTGAGCAATCGTCAGAGCAATGCGCTCGTCGAACGCTCCTGCGAACAGTGCCATCTTGCCGGCATACGAGCACCCAGTAACCGCCAGGTGGCTCACGTCGATAGGCAATGGATTAATTGCCTGTTTCGTAGCGATGATGATGCCGTCAATAAGGCGGCTCACGCCCCAGGACCATGCTGCATATTGTCCTGAATTGCTGCCGCCCGGACACGCTGCCCCAGAGCAAAGATCAGGGTACAGTTGGTAAAACGCATCCGTGGTAGCAGGCCTTCCATACGTGGTCACGTTGTTATGCGGAAAGTCGACGCTCGCGATCGCCTTGCCCGTAAATGAGGCTGCTGGAAGACTGCCCCTGCCCAACGTCCCGGTCGTGCCAGTAGACGTTGCCACCATCGGAATCATCGCCGGAAACGGTCCGCTTCCCATCCCTGTAGGGATGTAGACTCCCGTCGATATCGTCAGCGACTTTCCGTTCCTCGTCACAACCACCGTCAGCCTGCCTCTGGTCGCTGGCGCCACCGCAGGCACATAGTTCGCAGTAATGGTGCAGTCGGAACAGTCCGGCTTCGGTCCAATCTCGTACTTTTCAACCATGGCTTTGATCTCATTGCGCCGTTTCTCCCAACTCGTAAACGAAGTATCGCGCTGTCCATTAGCGAATCGGAATGGATCCGGCAAAGGCCGAATGATGGGGAGTTGTTCAAAGCTCGGGAAGATGGGCGCTGCATAGTTCGCACCGGTGTTTTCGACGTTGTAAACCAACGGTGTGCTCGCGGAGTTGGAGGTGTTCTCCTGAGCGGTTGCGCGTGACGCAGTGCTGCACACAAACAACGCTGCTGTTAGCGAAACAACAGCCTTCGCTATACGTGAATGATTAAGGCGGAGACGCTTCATAGATGCTCCTCAAGGGCGCAGGCGGCCCTGTTTTACAGGCGAAGCGTCATCGACACACCTCGCCGGGATGAGTGCGCCGTCACTTTTCATCCATGTCATGTGGCGGAGCTGGTTCCGCAGGCCACGACTTGCCGACCCGCAATTAGGGCCCTATTAGTTCGCGAGGGAAAATATATGACCGCCTACTTCGCTGTCAAGAGCATTTCCAAATGAATTTGCCGTGAAATTGGTCGAAAGATGCAAATAGTCCATCTCACGAATCATTCGTGAAGCATAACCATACTTAGCAGATGCACCCACCGGATCGCCTTGGCCCTCCCGCGTGATGGGAACAAACGCAGCTTCAGCGTCGCCGAGAAGAATTCATGGCAGAAATCAGATCAAAAAAGCTGTTCTACGAAACTTTTCGTTGACATGTACGAATAGTTTCGTATAACGTCTCCACAACATGATGAAACGAGACATTACCAAGCCCACTGAAAGTGAACTCGAACTGCTAAGCATCCTCTGGGAGCGCAAGCAGGCAACCGTGCGTGAGTTGTTCGACGCGGTCAACGCGCAGCGGTCTGTCGTCTACACCGGCGTCCTCAAGCTTTTGCAGATCATGACCGACAAAGGCCTGGTCGAACGGGATGAGACCGAGCGAGCTCATGTCTATCGCGCTGCCGTGGCGAAGGAAGACATGGAGCGGCGGTTCATGCGCGACCTCAGCGACCGCTTCTTTGCAGGCAGTGCTGCGCGGCTCGCCTTGAACGCGCTTGAGATGGAAGCAGCGAGCGAAGAAGACCTGGAAGAGATTCGGAAGCTGTTGCGCCGGAGGAAATCCTAAGACCACAAGAGGCGAGATATGGCAGCGATGGATTGGATACGTGATGGGGAAGCGGTGGCACTGGGTTGGACGCTGCTGCATTTTTGCTGGCAGGGAACAGCGGTGGCGCTTCTTTATGCGGGCATCGACAAGTTGACGTCTTCCGCGAGTGTCAAAGTTCGTTACGTCATCGCGGTCGTCGCTCTCGCCTTGATGCCCACCCTCGTCGTCGCTACGTTCTGGGAGCAAAGTCATCTGGTCCGCACCATCACGTTCGACGGGCAGCAACGCATGGCCTCCGGGTTGAGCGAGATGCATGGCGTCCTTCTCACCCAGATCCCGGCGACAAGGTCTGTCGTTGAGACAACCGAGCTCTGGATCGCCGGGAATGCAGACAAGCTGTTGCCGTGGATCGACAGCCTTTGGATCGGCGGCGTCTTTCTGATGGCAGTTCGCGCGTTTGGTGGATGGTTGCGGCTGGAGCACACAAGAAAGCAGGCCCGCACCATCGTTCCCCCTGAAGTGGAAGCGATCTTTCTTCGAGTCAAATCGCAGCTGCGCATCAGCCGCAAACTTGTGTTGCGTGTATCGGAAGACATCATTTCGCCTCTGGCCATGGGCGTCTGGCGAACCACCATCCTTTTGCCGGTCTCGGCGGCGATGCAGCTGACGCCGGCGCAGCTCGAGGCCGTGTTGGCCCATGAACTGGCTCACGTCAGACGGTGGGACTATCTCTGCAATCTGCTGCAGACCGGCGTGGAATGCGTGCTGTTCTTTCACCCTGCCGTCTGGTGGATCAGCCACCGCACACGCGAACTGCGTGAGGTTTGCTGCGATGACGTCGCCGCTCGCAGCTGCTCGGACCCGGTGATCTATGTCGAAGCGTTGCTGCAACTGGAGCAGGAACGATGCGAGCGCTTTGTATTAGCCACAACGCTTCACGGCAACGGCGGCCCATTGCTCGGCCGCGTAAGACACATTCTTGGAGAGAAACTCGTGATGAAACGTGAAACAACTGGAAGCATTCGTGTAGGGGTTGCCAGCACCGTTCTGCTGGCCTTGCTGATTGGGCCGAAGGTAGCCAATGGTCTGCGAGTCAATTCGGAGATATCGAAGCTTGGAGCCGTCGCCACAGAAAATGGCCCTTCCCCTGTAGCCCCGCCTTCGCAGCAGAGCAGGATTTCGGTGTCGCCCGCGAAGCCCGCAACTCCTTCGAAAGAGGATGTCATCTCATCGCTTCAAGCTCCCGCCCCAATCGTGGCGGTGGCGGCGGCGCCCGCACCTGCTCCAACTCCTGCGCCCGCTCCCATGCCGGTTGCCAGTCCATCAGCTGACCCACAGGAGGCGAAGCAGTCTGGTGGAGCAGACTACATCCAGAAGATGCGGGACGCAGGCTATCCTCTCGATCTGAACAAGGACCTGGACACTCTCGTATCGCTGCGTTCTGTCGGTGTTACGCCTGAGTACGCCAAGGCGATGGCCGGTGTCGGTCTCGGAACGCCCGCGCCTCACGACCTCGTTAGCCTCAAGGCGGTCGGCGTGACACCGGAATATGTCGCCGAGCTAAGAAGCTCAGGTATACCCCCAGCAAACTTCCACGAAGTTATCTCCGAAAGAAGCCTCGGAATTACGCCGGAGTACGCCAAAACGATCAGCGCGATGGGCATGGGAAGCCCGACAGTTCACGACCTGGTAGGCCTCAAGGCGCAGGGCATTACCCCTGAGTATTTAGCGACTCTCCGCGCCTCGGGGATCAACCCGAAAGATCTGCATGAGCTTACAAGTCTCAAGGCCGTTGGCGTCACGCCGGAGTACGCCAAAGCGATCGGCGCGATGGGTATGGGAAGCCCGACCGTTCACGACCTGGTAGCGCTTAGAGCGCAAGGTATTACTCCTGAGTATTTAGCGACCCTCCGCGCCTCGGGGATCAACCCGCAAGACCTGCATGAGCTTACAAGTCTCAAGGCCGTTGGCGTCACGCCTGAGTTTGCCAAGGGCATGGCCGACGCTGGCTACCCGAATCTGTCGACGCACGACCTCGTCTCTCTGCGGGCCCAGGGCGTCACGCCTGAGTATGCCCGGTGGCTCAAGCAGACCTTCCACGATGCGGACACGCAGAATCTGCGCCAGGCAGCGGTGTTTCATGTCGATGCCGACTTCATCGCCAAGGCGAAGGCGCATGGCTTCGACAACGCCAGTCTCGACAAACTGGTCAAGCTCAAGATGACCGGCCTCCTCGACTGATCAAGAGATCCACTGAAAGGGAATGCATATGAAGTCCTACATCGCACTCGCCATCGTCGCCTGCAGTCTATCTGTCCATGCAGAGACACTCTCTGGTCTCTGCATGGTTTCAGCCTCACACAGCAAGCTACGCAACACCGACACCTCAGCCCTCCTGCTAAGCCGGACCGATTGCGACAATGAGAACGGCAACTGCGGAACATCGGAGAACTCCGATATCGCCTGGGACCGTTGGACTGGTGTCTCTGCAAGTGGATTGACGCAGGAGGGGTCGCAGCTTGTAGCGCGAATGCAAGGCGAGGCAGGGACGCTACAGTGCTCCGGCCTTGTTCATGACGGCGTCCTTGCAGGCCGATACCAGTTCACGCCCAACGAGGCCTTCGTCCAGAAGATGTCATCGATGGGCTTCGACGGAATTACGGAACGGAAGGCCCAGGGCTTTCTCCTGCTCGACATCACCACCGCCTGGGTACAGCAGATAAAAGATCTCGGAGTGACTGACCTTTCGACGAACAAACTGATGGGACTTAAAGCCCTTCACGTCGATCAGGCCTATATCCGTGCGATGGCCGACGCCGGCTATCCCGAACTCAGGGCGAACAAGCTCACAGAGATGAAAGCAGTGGGTGTCACTCCGGAGAAAGCCAAGGAAGCCGCAGCGCTGGGATTTCATCCCAGCGAACAGGAACTGATCCAAATGAGCATCTTCAAAATCGATCGAGCGTTCGTCGAACGGATGCGCGCAAAAGGCCTCAACGATCTAACCTTGGCGAAACTGATCAAAGTGAAGATATTCAAGCTGGAGGAATAGCGGTGATTCCAGCGGTACACCGCTAGCTATCGAGAATCCGCCACCACCTCATCAGATGACGCCATACTCTTCCAGCAGCTTGCCGATGATGCTCTTCTCAACATACTTCTTCGCAAAGAAGGGAATAGAAAGCTTCTCGCGATCGCGCAGAAACGCCGTCGACTTGATCAGTTCGCGCACATCGTAGATCGACCCGAAGACCTCCGGCACGCCGCGCTCCACATTCAGCAGCTGATACACAGCCTCCATCGCCGTGCGTACCGAGTACTCCGTGGTAAAGATGCAGTCACGCGTCGACTCCGCAAACTGGCCGATGAACGCAAAGTTCTTAACACCATCCGGAACCACCTTCGGCCGATCCGTCCCATTGCGCGTCAGGAAAAATGAAGTAATGAACGGCATCATGCAAGGCCGTGTAATCGCGCCCGTCGCCGCCATCTCGTCAATCTCGTTCACCGGCACACCCAGGTGAAAGAGCCACTCCCTTGTGATCTCTTCGCCCGTGCAGTCGCGCATCGCCTTCTTCACATAGTCGCCGGGCTTGTCGGTAAACAAGCCGTAGAACCACACCACGGTCTGGTCCGCTGGCTGCTTCTTGAAGTGCGGCTGACGGTTCACCGTCCAGCTCAGCAGCCACGACGAATCGCGCACGCTCACGATGCCTCCCGTCACCACCTTGCCCGAGCGCGTCGGCCGCTTCGCAATCTTCTCGATGTACGCCGGAATCCGCCCATCCAGCGTCGTGATCGAAGCAGACTCCCACTGCGACTCCTCCGGCCGCATGCAGAACTTATCCGGCCTCCCAAAGCTCGCGTCCTGCGCCGCAATGTTGCGCCACAGATGCCAGCTCCCTCCGTCATGCACAATCGGGTCGAACTTCGCCGGCGTGTGATGATCGCCCCACTCCGAGTTCTCCACCAGCGAGCCGTTGGTCACAAACACCAGTTCGTTCTCCGTCAGGTCAACCCCGCCCACCTTGCCCTCGTGGATCCACTCGATGCGCCGCGCCACCTTCTTCTCCGGCGCGATGTCGAAGACCACGTTCATCACCTGCGTGTCGAACTGCACCTTCACGCCCTGCTTCTGCAGCCACGTAATCAGCGGCAGTACCAGCGACTCGTACTGGTTGTACTTCGTAAACTTCAGCGAGCTGAAGTCAGGCAGGCCGTTGATGTGATGGATAAAGCGCTGCACATACAGCTTCATCTCCAGCGCGCTGTGCCACTCCTCAAACGCGAACATCGTGCGCCAGTACAGCCAGAAGTTCGAAGCGAAAAAGTCCTTGCCCATCACCTCGTTGATCCGCTTCTCATACAACTTCTCCGGCAGCGCCAGCACCAACTCGATGATCTCCTTGCGCGCCTTCCCGGTCAGCGTGAAGTTCATTCCCGTCTTCGCATCTTTGCCCTGCTCAATCGTGGCGCGCTGCAACGTGTGGTTCGGATCGTCCTTGTTCAGCCAGTAGAACTCGTCCAGCACCGACGCTCCCTCGATCTCCATCGAAGGAATCGAGCGGTACAGATCCCACAGACACTCGAAGTGGTCCTCCATCTCGCGGCCACCGCGAATCAGCCATCCCGTCTCGGCATTGCCCGCACCGTCCAGCGCGCCGCCGCTGATCTTCGACGCCTCCAGAATCGTGATGCGGTCGCCATTCATCTGACCGTCGCGAACCAGGAACGCCGCAGCCGCCAGCGAAGCCAGTCCTCCACCCACCAGGTACGCCGACTTCTCATCCACTCCCGCAGGCTTCCGCGGACGCGCAAACGCCTCATAGTTTCCCTTGCTGTAATACACGAAACCTCCTGTTGGTCCGGAAAAGGTGCAGACGACGAGCCACCTGGACTGGCACACGCGAAGTTCAGAATAGACCTAATGCGTGAAAACGACATTGTTGGCGGGGATGCGGGGGGCTAAAACCCGGATTGATCAAGGGGTCGGCGTTCGGGTCGACCCGGGAGTGTCAACGCGCATGAGCGCAAGACCCGAATCGCCAACCCTGAGTTCATCTTCATATCCCACGAGTGGGCTGTCGTTGCTCGGGAGCATCTACGAGGAGCGCTGCGACAATGAGATCCATGCGACCGGATGGTTCTCAGGCGCTATCCCGGATAGATTGAATGGGAATGACCCAGCATCTTCGCGCAACTGCTGCGGCTCTCATACGATCACTACTTAAGCAATCAGAAGGACTTACATGTCGCACACTATATCGATCATTGGCGCTTCGGGATCTGTAGGCTCGACCCTCGCGGCGCAAATTCTGAGAAGCAACCTGCTAGCGCGGGGAGATCGGTTACAACTCGTAGGCCACGGCGTATCCTCCAGCTCGTCAAAGCTACTTGCTACTCGAGTCGATCTTATGGATGCCTTCGATGACGACTCAGTTGATATCGAGCTGGTTGCCAATATTCAAGACACCGAAGGCGACATCGTCGTGATGTGCGCGGGTGCCGGACTTGGCGGAAATCTTAAGGATCGCCGCGATCTTGGGAGATTCAATCTTCCCGTGTTCCAGGAAATTGCGAGCGTGTGCGCAGAGGTGATTCCAGCTTCGACCTTCATTATCGTGAGTAATCCTGTTGAGCTTGCGGTCGAGATCTTCGCCGAGAAGCTGGGTCGAGAAAGGGTGATGGGGATGGGAGCCGAACAGGACTCTCTGCGTTTTGCCAGGGCCATAGCTCACGACCTTGGACTCAACAGACACGACGTCTTCGCTTCAGTCCTCGGAGAGCATGGCCAGGCAATGGTGCCTCTGTGGAGCAGTGTCAAGGTGGACACAAATGACCCCATCATCTTGAAGTCGCTTGCGGCATTGATCGACCGGAGCAAGGAAGTACCTCTTGCGCAGCGGGCTGCCGAATTAAAATCCGTCGTTTTTGAACTGCTGCAAACCGAGCAGATCGAGGAAGCGTATGAAGTAACCCGTCGCGCGCTGCCGGACGCCCGTATCTTTGCGCAACCACTCATCACGGGACACGCTATACACTCCACGCCAAATGCCACAGCGAATGCGACTTTGCGATTCTTGTCGGCGGCTTTAGGAACCGATTCGCATCCCCTTCAGGGCCAGGTAGTTTTGGACGGCGAGTTCGCATCGATACACGGCGTCTGCGGTGTTCCCCTCATCGTCAAACGTGACGGATGGGAACTTGGAATACTAAATCTCCCCACGGAAGAGGAGCTTGCGCAGGTTCGGCTCGCTGCTGCGTCAATCGCAAACTATCTCACAGCTGTGAGCTCATAAAGCCGTTTATGGTTCTGGATCGTGCTCAAGATTGGAATCGATAGACGTTGTTTCTGAAAACACCGTATTTGATCTTCGAGTGAGTTGTGGAGATCGTGTTTGGCAGGTTCAAGGAGGATCATCGAATGCAGATTCATTCCGTTGGTATTGATCTTGGCAAGACGACCTTTCACCTCGTAGCTCTCAGCGCAGCTGGGAAGGTGCTGTTGCGGAAGAAGTTCACCCAGAAGCAGCTGACCACGTTTACAGCCAACATGCAGACTTCTTTGATCGGGATGGAGGCATGTTCGGGGGCTCACTTCCTGGGTCGCGTGTTACGCGAGCAAGGCCATGACGTGAAGCTGATCCCGGCCCAGTTCGTGAAGCCGTTTGTGAAGTCCAACAAGAACGACTTTCTTGATGCCGAAGCGATTGCTGAAGCTGTAGATCGGCAGAACATGCGATTCGTGCCGATCAAGACGGACGACCAGCTCGACTGCAAGCCCTCCATCGCGTGCGGGATCGGTTGATCGCACGACGAACGTCCGTAATCAACCAGCTGCGAGCCTTCCTGCTTGAGCGTGGCATGACCTTCGCGAAGACACCAGCCAAGCTGAAGCTGGCGATGCCCGAGATCCTCGAGAACGCTGACACGAACCTGACGCCGCGCATGCGCAACCTCGTGAGCCTTCTCTGGAACGAGTGGAAGGATCTCGAACAGCAGATCGTTTAGATGAACGCAGAGGTCGAACAGATCGCCTCTTCTGACCCGGCCTGCCAGCGGCTAAGGAAGATCCCCGGCATCGGTCCGTTGGTCGCAACCGCGATCGTGGCCGCTATCGGCAACGGCGCTGCCTTCCACAAGGGTCGTGAGTTCGCATCCTGGATTGGGCTTGTGCCGAGACAGCACTCGACTGGCGGGAAGGCAAGACTATTCGGCATCAGCAAGCGCGGCAACAGCTACCTGCGCAAGATCCTCGTGCACGGCGCACGATCCGCCGTTCTCAGGGTCAAGCGAGAACGAGCTCCGTTCGGCGCATGGCTCGATGCGCTTGAGCTACGGGCACCGATTAACGTGGTCATCACGGCGGCGGCCAACAAGCTCGCCCGTATCGCATGGGCCGTTCTCTCGAGCGGACAAGAGTATCGCCCAACTGTGAGCCCCATGGCTACCTGACTTTTACCCACCACGATGGCGATTTAGCGTTCTCACCAAGGTCTGCACTGGATAGCTAAGACGAACGAACAGTTCCCAACGGCGTGCTCCCAACCTGCTCCCGCAAATGGTCTTCCATGACCGTCCCGTTTATCAGGAAGAGCACGCAGCGCAACTCATCATGGCCAGGAGACTTTGCTCTCCACCCAAAGGCCGAATACATTTGCGCAGATCTGTCGATCGCCCCTACGCTTTTCCCTTGCAGTCGTGCGGCGGACCATACATTTGAGGGAACAACTGTTCGAGCTACTATCGTCGTTGCCGCGAAGCCGACGAATCATTTAGCGGCGTCGGTCGTGTCTCGCGCGCAGTACAATTCCAGCCAATTCGTAGCAAACATAAGACGAGCAGTCAGTTGTATGGAGCGTTTTTGCGTTCTCTTCAATACTGTTCTGGCGTATAGACTGGCCGATCAGTACAGATTCGATGGGATGAACTGGAGTCTGATGAGGCGACGGCGGGCTAACACGGAATATGAACGGCACATATGGAGAATCTCCACACACTTGCTGCTGCTGATTTCCGGATCGTTGCTGTGCATTCTGAGCGGTCCAACCTGTGTGGCCCAGCAGAATGTAAAGAATGTGCTATTCGTGTTCAGCTCCGCGGACCAACAACGCCGCGATCTGGATTCATTTGAACGAGCTCTACGGGCTCGGGTTCCGCAACACCTCACCTTCTATACGTCGCACGTAGACTATGAACGAATGGGAGATGTCTCGTACCGGGAAAGCCTCGCGCAGACTTTTTACCACGCATACAAAAACATAAAGCTTGACGTTGTGGTCGTATCTTCCATTGATGCGCTTCGATTTGTAGTGCAATACCGTGACAAGATTTTTCCCGGCGTGCCCATTGTCTTCTATGCACTCAGCGCCAATGAACTGGAGGGGCAGCAAGTACCGGCCCGCGCAACGGGCAGAACCACCGATGTGGGACTTCGCGAAACAGTTGACCTGGCTTTACGTCTGCACCCGGATGCGCAAGCTGTTGCGATTATCACGGCAGCACCAAATTTCTGGTGGAGAGTTGCACACTCGGAGGTATATCGTCATCGCGATCGAGTGAAAGAGATTGATCTTTTCGGTCCTCCAGGAGAGGAAACGCTGGACAGAATAGCGGCCCTGCCGCCACATACTCTCATCCTCTTTCAACTCGCAACACTTAGTGCGGAAGAATCGGATATCAAGGCCAATGATATTCTCGCCGCGGCTGCCAGGCACCTGCCGACCTACTGTGCGTGGAAAGCATCCTTCATACTCGGCTGCATTGGTGGGTCTTACATCGATGGGGAGAAGTATATCGAGTCGACTGCAACAACGGCAGCACGAGTTCTGTCTGGCGAGCGGCCGGAAGACATTCCGGTTGTGGACGACTCCAATTTTGTACCGGAAGTAGATTGGCGGGAGCTTCGCCAATGGCGTATACCCGAGTCGGCTTTACCGCCCGGCACCGTGATTGTGAACCGGGATCGGAGTCTCTGGGAGCGAGGACGCAACTACATTATTGCTGCTCTTGTGCTGATTCTCGCTCAGGCGCTATTGATTGCGGCATTACTATTGCAGCGCACACGAAAGCGCAAGGCCGAGGCTGTTCTGCGTGAGAGCGAGGAGCGCTTCCGTGTAATGACGGACACGACGCCATCGCTTGTGTGGATGTGTGACTCCCAAGGCAAGATAACTTATCGGAATGGGCGGCTCGTCGCGTTCACCGGCCCCGACCCATCGGTTGGATTCAGCGACGCATGGGCAAGCTACATACATCCGGACGATATGCAGAATCTGCTGGACACGGTCTCGCAAGCGTTGAAAGATCACATGTCGTTTTCGACGGAATGCCGGTTGCGACGCAGCGATGGAGCGTATCGCTGGATGCTCACTGTCGCTTCTCCGAGAATGAATGGAGATGGATCGTTTGCCGGGCTTATTGCTTCGGCTGTTGATGTGACGGACCAGAAGCTTGCCAAGCAGTCACTCGAAAAGATGGGCAGTCGACTGATTGAGGCCCAGGAAAATGAACGCAGCCGAATCGCGCGAGAACTGCATGACGATATCTGCACGAGGCTCGCGCTGCTTTCTTTGGGGATTGAGGAGGCGCATCTTGCTTCAGAGGACGGCAAGGCAAGCACGACGGAAGCCCTGGAGCAAATCGGGAGACTCTGTAGCGAAATCGCGTTGGACGTTCAGGGCCTGTCGCATCAACTACACTCATCGATCCTTGACTATCTTGGAGTCGCGATTGCCGTTAAGGGATTTTGCGACGAGTTGTCAAAGCAGTGTGACCTGCAAATTGAGTTCAGCGCGCGGGATGTGCCAGAACCGTTGCCTAAGGATATTTCTTTATGCCTCTTCCGCGTGGCTCAGGAAGCGCTGCATAACGCAGTGAAGTACAGCGGTACAAGCGAACTTACTGTGGAGATGATTGGTACCAAGGACCTGGTTCAACTCACGGTCGCGGATAAAGGAGTGGGGTTCAATCCCGAGGACATGAGAGAGCATAGGGGTCTGGGACTAGTGAGCATGCAAGAGCGGGTGCATCTGGTGCACGGGACCTTTTCGGTGGACTCGACGCCAGGTGAGGGCACGACGATTCTGGTCGCGGTGCCGCTTGGCGTCGCGGAACGGAAATATCCAGAAGACCATTCCGCCCAGGAGATTTTGAAGAGCCAGCTTTGATGATTCCACCTCTTGCATCAAGTACCCCGAGTTCTCAACCCTCGAAACTTACTCGGCTTTACCGACAATCCTCAATTGGCGAGAACAGGGCCTCGACAGACGCTGTTCGCACCATCAAGCCGCCCAAACCTTGTCAATCCCCCTTTAACCTAAAAGACCCGCAACCCCAACATTCCAAATTAGATACATCTACCCACAAAGCTGCCGATTAATTTCCTTCGACCCGCTAGAATTAAAAGCAGATCACAAAAATAAACAGAGTCACTGAACCCGGCCGGTGCCAAAGGCAAGGGTGACAGCAAGCCGCAACGACTGAATGCCCCTGATTCCGGACGTCTCATGCTAACTTATTCAGAATCAATAGTTTGCATTGCAAGTCCAATGCTAACTCTTTTATCACCAAGACTTTGACCCAAAATGATAGGGAGGGGGGAGGGGGCCCGGGTGAGACAGACCAGCAATATGCGCACAACCCTCGCAATCATCTGCGAAAATCCCTAAGTCAACCAAAGCTGCCTCAAGGACCCCCATGCAACTGCTCCTGACGCGCCGTATCCTAGCCCTCGCCGCCCTCGCTTGCGTCTCGTTCACACCGCTCCGAGCCCAGCAGACCCCGCCCCTCGCCGGAATCGCCCACGTAGCCATCCGCGTCCGCTCCCTCGACGCCGCCCGCGACTTCTACAACAAGCTCGGCTTCGAAGAGGCATTCACCCTCACCGACAAGGACGGCAAAGTCAACGAGAGCTTTATCAAGCTCAACGACCATCAGTTCATCGAGCTCTACCCCGCCAATCCCGACAACCCCAGGCAGGCCTCCCCCGCCTTCCTCCACGTCTGCTTTGAAGGCGATGACCTCCAGGCCATCCACGACGACTACGTCGGCCACGGTCTCACCCCCACCGCCGTCCGCAAGGCCGGCGCCGGCAACATGCTCTTCACCCTCGCCGGCCCCATCGACGCCGCCGGAGCCGCGCAAAACATCGAGTACACCCAGTACATGCCCGGCTCGCGCCACTACGAGGACCGCGGCAAGCACATCAACTCCGACCGCATCGCCGACAACCTCATCGGCGTCTCGCTCGCCATGCAGGACGTCCCCGCCGCCCGCGACTTCTACCTCAACCAGCTCTCCTTCAAGTCCATCGCCGGCGACCCCACCTTCCTCCACATGCCCGGCGACTCCGGCCAGGAAGTCGAGATCACCACCGCCAAATCCCTCGGCACCAGGGCGCGCCTCACCATGCGCTCCTCTAGCCTCTCCAAAACCGCCCACCTCCTTAAAAGACACGACATCAAGATGATCAAGTCGGCAGACACCCTCACCATCTCCGACCCCGACGGCAATCTCATCATGATCCGCGGACAGTAGAGCCCTCGATGGATCGTGTCGATTAAAGATTTGTCATTCCGACCGAAGCGAAGCGAAGTGGAGGAACCTGCTTCTCTGACCCAGCCTCTTCCATGACCGCCACAGAAGCCCTCCAATCCGCATCGCGGCAACTCGCCGCCGACCCGCACCTGGCGGACAACGCCCGCCGCGACGCCGAGCTCCTCCTCCTCCACACCCTCGACATCACCCGCGCCGCGCTCCTCGCCAATCCCGCACGCGAGCTCACCCCCGCCGAGCAACAAACCTACAAGGCCGCGATCACCCGCCGCCTCCGCTACGAGCCCATCCAATACATCATCGGCACCCAGGAGTTCTACGGCCTCCCCTTCCACGTCACTCCCGCCGTCCTCATCCCCCGCCCCGAGACCGAGCTCCTCGTTGAAGCCGTCCTCCAGCGCCTCCCCCATGACCGATCCCTCACCATCGCCGACATCGGCACCGGCTCCGGAGCAATCGCCATCGCGCTCGCCGCCCACCTTCCGAAAGCCACCCTCACCGCTCTCGACCTCTCCCCCGAAGCCCTAGCCGTCGCGCAGTCCAACGCAGCTGCCAACAGCGTCACTCAACGCATCCGCTTCCTCCTCTCCGACCTCCTCTCCGCTCTGCCGCAACCTGAGCAGCACGGCCACTTCGACGCCATCGTCAGCAACCCGCCTTATGTCCCGTTAGCCGAAGCCGTCGATCTCCACCCCCAGGTCCGCGAGCACGAGCCCGCACTCCGCCCTCTTCGCAGGACTCGACGGTCTCGAAATCTACCGCCGCCTCATCCCCCAGGCCCATCAGGCCCTCAAACCCGGCGGCCTCCTCGCCCTGGAGATCGGTCACGGACAGCGCGATGCCATCGCCTCCCTTCTCTACGGCTGGCATGGCATCGTCATTCTTGACGATTTACAAGGCATCCCCCGCGTCGCTCTGGCCCAAAAATAAGCGACAGACGACCCTCTGGACGGACAATCGTTTGTCCTTTCACCTTACTGTCACAAATCCTGCCGGCCACGAAATGTGGTCCTACCGGTTCACCTATTGGTAACTCTCTTCAATTCAATGGGAGAACCATTCCGGTTGACAGTCGTTAATTCGCATCCATATAGTCCTTTCGCGCACTCTAGGCTTCTTTCGTATGTCGTGAAACCCGCCTTTTTTTAGCGCAATAACCGAATCACTCCGAGGCCGATTTATGTTCAACAACCTTATAAGTGGACTGTCCACTAAGAGACTGCTCAAGTCAGTAGTCCCGATTCTTTTATCTGTGATTCTGCCGGTCACCCTGCACGCTCAGGCTGCCGGTACCGCCAGCGTTCAAGGCACCGTCACCGACCAGACCGGCGCCTCAGTTCCCGGCGCCACCGTCACCCTTACACAGACCGCCACCGGTACCTCCCGTGCCAGCACCACCGACGGCGCGGGCGTCTATGCTCTTCCCAACGTTCCCGTTGGACCGTATTCACTCTCCGTCGCTGCACCGGGCTTCCAGTCTTTCACCCAGACCGGCGTGCTCGAAGTCGGTAACAATCTCTCCATCGATCCGCACCTCAAGGTCGGCTCCGCCAGCGAGCATGTGGAAGTTCAGGCCTCCGGCGTCGCTCTCGAGACCGAGACCAGCTCCTTCAAGCAGGTCATCGATCAGGCCCGAATCACCGAGCTTCCTCTCAACGGCCGCCAGGCTACCCAGCTCGTCCTGGTCTCCGGTGGCGCAGTCACCGCACCCTCAGGTGACATGGTCGGCTCCAAGAACTACTACAGCTCCACCGTCATCGCTGTTGCCGGCAGCCAGGGCAACTACAACAACTACGTGCTCGACGGCGGCTACCACACTGACAACTTCACCAACGTCAACCTGCCCTATCCCTTCCCCGACGCTCTGCACGAGTTCTCCGTAGAATCGAACTCTCTGCCCGCTCGCAACGGCGTTCACCCCGGTTCGCTGGTCAACGTCGTCACCAACGCCGGAACCAACCAGTGGCACGGAACCGTCTTCGACTTCGTCCGCAACAACGTCATCAACGCCACCAACTTCTTCTCTCCTGCAAAGGACACCGTCAAGCGCAACCAGTTCGGTGGAACCTTCGGCGGACGCATCATTACCGACAAGCTCTTCTTCTTCGGCGGCTACCAGGGCACGCGAGAGAACAAGTCCAACAACTCCACCGGATACTGCCTGCCCACGGATGCCATGCTTGCTGGCGACTTCAGCCAGATGCCTACCACCGGCAACTGCGCCCGCACCTCGGTAGCCTTCAAGGACCCCATCACTGGCGTGGCCGCTCCCACTCGTAAGCTCAACACATCCACCTACAGTCCCGCCGCGCTCGCTCTCGTGAAGTATCTCCCGCTCTCCCAGCGCGACTCCGTCGGACGAGTCAACGTCGCGCTTCCCGCCAACAACTCCGAAGACCAGTACATTGGCCGCGTCGACTACACATGGAGCCAGCGCCACAACCTCTTCGGTCGCTACTACATCACCAACTACAACCTGCCAGCCTACTACTCGCCCACCAATATCCTGCTCACCACGTTGCCCGGCAACGGCGAGCGCGTGCAAAGCTTCACTCTCGGCGATACCTTCATCTTCACTCCGCGCCTGGTCAACACCTTCCACGGCACCTACTCCCGCCGACGCAATAATCGCGGACCGACGGCCGGCGGCATCAACGCCACCACGCTCGGCGTGAAGAACTACGTCTACACCCCTGTCGATCTACGCATTCAGATGAACGGCGGCTTCGCTGTCGGCTGCGGAACCTGCACCCCGGGTTACTTCAACGTCAACACGGAAGACTTCTCTGACGACATTGACTGGCTCATCGGCAAGCACCAGATCGCCATCGGCGGCGAATACATCCGTACCGGCGACAACACCCGCGCCGGTTACCTCTTCAACGGAAGCTACACCTTCGGCGGCCAGGCCTCAGGCGAGACCCTCGCCGACTTCCTCACCGGCCAGATGACCACCAACGGCGCGTCCTTCGCCTTCAGCCAGAGCCGTGCCCAGGACACCACCTATCGCCAGAATATCTTCGGCATCTACGCCCAGGACACCTGGCATATCACCCCCACCCTCACCGTCAACTACGGCGTACGCTGGGAGCCCAACCTCTACCAGACCGACAAGTTTGGTCGCGGTGCTACCTTCGATCAGGCCGCCTTCAACGCCAACCGGCACTCTGCGATATTCCCCAACGCGCCGGCTGGAGCCCTCTACTACGGCGATCCCGGGGTTCCGAAGTCCTTCACCAATAACCAGTGGACAAACATCTCGCCCCGCGTTGCCTTCACCCTCGATCCCTTCGCTACCGGAAAAACCGTCCTGCGCGCCGGCGGAGCCATGATGTACGACTCCCCGTCGCTCTACATGTCGCAGCGTGTCGCCTCCAATCCGCCCTTCGTCAATGAGATCGACGTCAACGGTCAGACTTCCTTCGACGATCCCTGGCGCGGATACCCCGGCGGAATTCCCTTCCCCGGAGTCTTCCCGCCCAACGCCAGCGCCACCTTCCCCACCAACACCCTCTGGGTGCTGCTGCAGAAGACGATGCAGACCCCCGTCATCTACCAGTGGAACGCCAGCATTCAGCAGGACCTCGGCAACGGTTGGATGTTCTCCATCAACTACCTTGGCAACCAGCAGGCGCACCAGTGGCTCGGCAACGGCGTCAACGCCGCGACCTACATCCCCGGCAACTACACCGGCCCCGGCTCCTGCCAGGGAATGCCGCAGGTCGTAGTTCCAACCGCGGGAAATCCCAACGCGCTTTATCCCCTCGTTGGCAACCCCTGCTCCTCCACCGGTAACCCCAATGCGCGTACGCCCCTCACCCTGAAGAACAACACCCAGGGACAGGGCTACAGCCCAACGTTTACCCTCATCACCGATGGTGGAACCACCAGCTACAACGGTGTCATTACCGCCATTCAGCACCGCATGAGCAACAACTTCAGCTTCCTCGCCAACTACACCTGGTCCAAGTGCCTCGCCATTGCCGACAACCCCGGCGATGTCGCCGCCCCGGCCATGGAACACAGCCTCAACCCGCGGCTCGATCGCGGCCCCTGTGGCTTCGATGTCCGCCACATCTTCAACACCACCCTTGTCGCCTCCAGTCACTTCTCCTCCCTCACCGGATGGAAGGGCGCCATCGTCAATAACTGGCAGGCAGCTCCGCTCATCCGTATTCTGAGCGGCGCAGTCCTCAACGTCACCTCCGGTGTCGACAACTCCCGCACCGGTCTCAATCTCGATCGGCCCGATCAGATCTCCGGAGCCGTCTATACCGGAAACAAAATTCAGCGAACCGGCGCGAACCTCGCCTACATCAGCAAAACGGCGTTCGCCCAGAACGCGGTTGGCACCTACGGCAATCTCAGCCGCAACGCCTTCCGTCAACCCAGCTACTACAACGTCGACCTTTCGGTCAGCCGTACCTTCCCCGTCCACGAACAATTGAAGTTCCAACTCCGCATGGAAGCCTTCAACATGTTCAACCACCCGAACTTCAACGCCTTTACCACGGCGTTCAACTCCGGAACTTTCGGCAACGCCACTGGCGCCGCCGACCCACGAATCTTCCAGCTGGCAGGAAAGTTCAACTTCTAAAACTGAATCGTCAACAATAAAAATGGCTGCCGGCGACCCCGGCAGCCATTTCCTTTTGTCTCACCCGCAAGTGCTGCTGATGGACCGAAATACGCCCCGCCCTCTCGCCTCGGTGGTCCTACCGGTGCCTGCCTCAGCACCTCCAAAAATGTAAAAGGAGAGTCATTTCTGTTGACTTTGCTAAAAACGCATCCATATAGTCCATTCGCGTTTGCAAGGCCTTGGCGCCGAGTCGCGAACCCAGGCTGGCCTGCGCATAAGCATCACCTTCGAGGCCGCTCCAATGCAGAAAAATTTGCGAAGTGGACTGTCCAATAGGATCTTCTCGTGCGCCGCCTTGTTCCTTTTTCTGGTCGGCGCAGTGCCTTCTCTTTTAGCTCAGGCGGCCGGCAACGCCAGCCTGCAGGGAACTGTAGTTGATTCAACCGGCGCCGTCATTCCTCAAGCAACCGTCACTCTCACCAGCGCCGCGACCTCCATTACACGCACCGCCACCACCGACAACGGCGGTCTCTACAGCTTTCCCAACACCTCCGTCGGCACCTACAACCTCTCCGTCACCAAGCCCGGCTTCCAGACCTACACCCAGACCGGCATCGTCCTCGAGGTCGGCAGCGCCATCTCGATCAATGTGCCCATGACGGTCGGCTCCCAGAGCGAGCACGTCGAGGTCAAGGCCGAAGGCCTCGCTCTGCAGACCGAGGACGCGTCCTTCAAGCAGACTATCGACCAGCAGACCGTCACCGAGATGCCTCTCAATGGCCGCCAGATGACCGGCCTCATCACCCTCTCCGGCGGATCCACTCCCGCTCCTGGCGGTGACTTCACCGGCTCCAAGTACACCTACCAGACCATCTCCGTCTCCATCGCCGGAGGCATGGGCAACACCACCATGTGGCGTCTCGACGGTGGCACCAACAACGACTACATGGCCAACGGAAACCTGCCCTTTCCGTTCCCCGACGCCGTCAGCCAGTTCAGCGTCGAGTCAACCGCGCTCAGCGCACAGAACGGAATGCACACCGGCGGACTCGTCAACGTCGTCACTCGCTCCGGCACCAACAAGTACCACGGCAACGCCTTCTGGTTCATCCGCAACAACTACATCAACGCCTCAAACTTCTTCTCCGCCACCAAGGACACGCTTCACCAGAACCAGTACGGCGGAACCTTCGGCGGGCCAATCCTTCGCGACAAACTCTTCGCCTTCGCCGGATATCAGCGCACCGACTCCAGCCAGTCGCAGGCATCGCAGCAGGCCTTCGTCCCCACCGCTCAAAACCTAGCCGGCGACTGGTCCGTCACCGACGGTCCCAACTGCACCTCCGGCAAGAACACCGTCCCGCTCACTGATCCCATCACCGGGGCCAAGCTCGTCAACAACAAGTACGCTGGCGTGCCGAACTACAACGCGCAATCGCTCAAGCTCCTCAGCTATCTTCCCAAGATCGATCCCGCCACCGACACCAGCAACTGCGGCCTGGTCAAGTACTCGATCCCGCTCAAGACCTCCGACAATCAGTTCGTCACCCGCGTCGACTACACCCTCAATCAGAAAAACACCCTCTACGGCCGATACTTCCTCGATGGCTACCAGCAGCCGGCGTTCTTTCTCCCCACCAACATTCTCGTCACCACACAAGCCGGCTTATCGCAGCGCGTACAGTCCTTCACCCTCGGCGAGGCCTTCACCATTACGCCGAAGATCGTGAACACCGCTCACGTCACTCTGCTGCGCCGCCGCAACAACCGCGGATACGCCTCAAATAACATCAACGCCAATACACTCGGCGTCGATATGTGGCAGGGCCAGACCGCCGGCCTGCAGATGACCACCTCAAACAAGTTCACCATCGGCGGTGGAACCAACTCCAACTCCAAGTTCAACGACAACACCCTCGCCTTCGACGACGACATCACCATGCTGATCGGCAAACATCAGCTCGTCTTCGGTGGCGAATACGCGCGCAACCAGCTCAACATCGCCAACGCATACGAGACCAACGGCGTCTTCACCTTCGACGGCCGCTACAGTGCCAACGGACCCAACGGCGGCTCCGCCGGCGGCGACCCCAATCTCGACTTCCTCATGGGAACCCTCGGGACCTTCGAGCAGAGCAAACAGCAGCAGAACGCGCTCCGCGGCCCCATCCCCAGTCTCTACATTCAGGACACCTACCACCCCACCAACGACATCACCCTCGTCGCCGGCGTGCGTTGGAGCCCCAACTTCATGCCCTATGACTACTTCCATCGCGGAGTCGTCTTCGACCAGACCGCATTCCTCGCCAACAAGGTCAGCTCCGTCTACCCCAACGCCCCGGCAGGAGCCATGTACTACGGCGACCCCGGTGTTCCAAAAATCTTCACCCAGAACTCGCCCTGGCAGTTCTCTCCCAACTTCGGCTTCTCATGGGACCCCACAGGCTCCGGCAAGACCGTCATCCGCGGAGGCTTCGAGGTCGCCTACGATCAGGTGAACTACTTCACCGCCCAGCGCAACCAGCAGAACCCGCCCTTCGCAACCGCCATCCGTCAGACGCAGACCGCAACCTCAGGCCCCATTCGCTTCTCCGCGCCTTGGTCCGCCGGCACTGTAGTCACCAATCCATTCCCTCAACCGCAGGTTCCAACACCCGCCATCGCGCAGTTCTTCCCACAGTCGCAGTTCATCGTCATGCCTACGCAGCTCCACCCGTCGTATAGCGAGCAGTGGACCGCCAGCGTGCAGCGCCAGTTCGGCAACGGCTGGCAGTTCCAGACTCAGTACGTCGGGAGCCACACCGTCCACGCTCCCATGGGCACTCCGCTTAGCCCGGCCATCTACGTCCCCGGAGTATGGGGAGCCAATGGAACCGGCTGCGCTGGCGTCGTCACCACTGGCCCCGCGGGCAAACCCGGCGGAGCTGCAGGTACGCCCTGCTCCACCACCGGGAACCAGACCCAGCGATTCGCCCTCACCGTCGCTAATCCGCTGCAGGGCAACGGATACACCGGCGGCGGCGGCGGCTCCGTCCTCATCGGCTCCAACGGCATGGCCAACTACAACGGACTTATCACCTCCATCCAGCATCGTCTCTCCTCGAGCTTCAGCCTCCTTGCCAACTACACCTGGTCCAAGTGCCTCAGCCTGACCGACGCCCAGGGCGACTACGCCGGAACCAACGTCCAGAACCCAAGCAATCCGGCGGGAGACTACGGCCCCTGCGGCTCCGACTACCGCAACGTCGAAAACGTCGTCCTGATTACGCAGAGCAGGTTCCCCGTGACTGGCTTCACAGCTCTGCTTATCAACAACTGGGTCTTCGCGCCGCTCGTCCACATCCAGAGCGGAGCGCCCTTCACCGTCACCTCCGGTCAGGACAACTCGTTCACCGCTGTCGGTAACGACCGTCCGAACCTCGTTCCCGGCGTTCCGGTCTACCTCAACAGCACTATCTACAAGGCAACCGGTCAGGCCAACCGCGGCTACCTCAACCCCGCCGCGTTCGCGCAGGTCACCGCTGGATGCCCAACCCCCATCTCGCCCCTCACCTGCCCCGGATACGGCAAGTACGGCAATATCAGCAGAAACGCATTCCGCGGACCTACCAACTACCAGTTCGACGCCCAGGTCTCCCGCATCTTTCCCATCCACGAAAGCCTCAACGCAACCGTCCGCCTCGAGGCCTTCAACGTCCTGAACCACCCCAACTTCAACATCCCCACCGGCGGAACCTCTGGAACGCCGGGCGGCACAACCGGCGGAGCGGCAGTCCTCACCTCCACCACCTTCGGACAGGTCTCCTCCACTGCCAACCAGGCTCGAATCTTCCAGGGCTCGGTCAAAATCAACTTCTAAATCCCATTACTGCAACAAAACAAAAAGGCTGCCGGACAATCCTCCGGCAGCCTTTTCCTCGTCCCATGAAACTTCTTACACCCTAAAACACGTCATAATTATCACCATGACAGCGGCTCAACTCCAGGAACACCTGCACGCGCTCGAAGAACGTCTGCTTCACCCTGACCGCGAGAACGACCGGAGCGAACTCACAGCGCTCCTTGCCCCTGAATTCAGGGAATTCTGTACCTCAGGCCGTATCTTCAACCTCGGCCAGCTCTCACACGCCCTGCTCACCACCAACGCTCGCGCCGCCACCATGAGCCACTTCTACGTCACCCCGCTCAACGAAAGCTCCGCCCTGGCCACCTACCACGTCACCACCAACAACTCCACCTCCCACCACTCCTCCGTCTGGGTCAAACGCAACGACCGCTGGCAGATGCTCTTCCATCAGGGAACTATCGCCGCATAGCTGTAAGTGTGAGTAGTTCGCAGTCCGCGCATCAACACAGATTACCTACTGCACTAAGAAGGCTCCCGCCCGCGATCCTCCCACTCCCGCTCGCGATAAGGACGGTCCGCAGGATCGCGCTTCTGTTTTTCCTCAAGCTGCTTCCGCCGCCACTCCTGCTCCTCCCGCTCCTCGCGCCCATCGCTCATAGCGTGTCCTCCTTCCACTAACCACGAATCACTGCTTCTCTAAAACAAAGTGGAACAACCGGCTCGGTCCATCCTCCGGCAGCAGATAAAGATCCCTGCCCTCAAGCGCCATCGCCTCCGCCGTATAGAGTCGGCCCTTGTCCGTCACGCCCGACTGCAAGCTGCGAACCAGCTTCATCGATGGCCACGCATACCAATCGATCGCACCAGTCGTCTTCGTCAGGTTCCCCGAGCCCACCAGCATCCCGTCAACGAACTTGATGTCCTGATACTGATTCGGCGAAGCATTGTCGATCACCCGCACCTGCTTGCCCTCACGGTCGAAGACGTAAAACCTGCGGCTGCTCCAGTTCCCCGCAACCAGCCCATCCGGCATCACCGCAACGCATCCCAGGTGGTCTGCCACTGAAATCTTACGCTTCACCTTCAACGTCTTCTTATCCAGCTCCAGCAGCACAGCCGAGCTGTTCGGCCTGTACTCCGCCACCGGAACCCATATCGAATCCCCGCTCACCGACAGCCCGCCCGGATGAAACAGCGCCCCCTCCGTAACATCCACCTGCCGCTCAAACTTGTAAGTAGCGCGATTGAATTGGTGCACATACCCGCGCTTCTTCTCCGCATCCACCGACGTCACCCAGATGTGCTCGCGATCAAGCGCGATCCCCTGCACGTGATACAGCGTCCCCTCCATCACATGCACGTCCGCGAGCCGAGCCCCCTCCACACCCGTCACCGCAGGCGCCGTGGCTTGCTGTGACCACAACACGGCGCTCAACAACAGCATCAACAATCTAGCCATCTCCCCATTCCATCACTAACGATGTTCTCTACCGCAGCGTCACCCTCACCGGCGCGCCGCTGCCATCCACAAACGACACTTCATGCGACGACATCTGAACCATTCCCTGGTATCCGTCACCGCCCAGCGGAACAGACTCGGCGCGATCCGCCTCTGTCCAGCAGAACATCCACCGCACGCAGCTCAGGCGCTGCGGAACCCCCGGCCGCAGATTCCAATGCTGAACAATGTATCGGTTCGGCGGTCTTGGCTCCTGCACCACCACATCGTTCGAAAAATTGATATAGACCTCCGCGCCCTCCACCTTCACGCCGTTCCGCTCCACCTCCGCCAGAGGATCACGAACAAACAGCCTCTGCCGATTCCCCAACACAACAGCGGCAAACAAAACAAAGAGCACAATCAGAACCTTCATCGTTCCTGTTTCCTCTCTTCGTGATATTCCATCTCTGTATTGATGCCCCACAGCGCTGCCTTGTCCACCCTGCCTGCAACCAGCCCATCCACTACCGTCATCGCCGTCAGCATCGAGTGGTCCTGGTTGTTGTACTTATGCATCCCATTCCGACCAATCAGAAACAGGTTATCGAAACGGTCCGTAAACTCCCGCAACTCCTCAAACCGCTTGTACGTCCCAAAGTAAGCCGGGTAAGTCTTCGGCACGCGCACCACGTGCCCATCGCTCACATCCTCCGCATTCAGGATCCCAATCTTCGCCACCTCCGCAATCGCGAACCGCTTCAGCTCCTCGTCCTCCATCGCCCACAGCGGATCGCCCTCATAGCAGAAGTACTCCAACCCAATCCAAACCTTCGACGGGTCCTCCACCAGGTACGGGCTCCAGTTGTTGAATATTTGTAACCGTCCCAGGAGCACATCCGGCTCCTGCACATAAATCCACGTGTCCTTCAGCAGCCCTCCATCCGGCTCCTTCACCTTCAGCCGCTCCGCCAGCAGCCCCACCGTAATGAAGTCCCTGTACTGCAGCCCCTCGCTCACCTCGCGCACACTCTCCGGCACCGGAGCATCCATCGCCCGCACCAGATCCTTCATCGGCATCGTCGAAAAGAAGTAGTCCCCCGCAAACCTTTCGCGCTCGCCGTTGTCATTCACCGCTTCAATCCACTCCACGCGCTCGCCCTCGCAGTGCACGCGATCCACCTTCCACCCCATGTGCACCTCGCCCCCACCCGCGACCACCAACTCCGCCACATGCTCCCAAAGCTGCCCCGGCCCCAGCTTCGGATACATGAACCGCTCAATCAGACTCGTATCCGTCCCCTTCTGCGCCACATCCTTCGACTTGCCTCCACCCGTCAGCGCCTTCTTCACAAAGTGCTTAACCGCCGTCGTCAGGCTCAGCCCTTTGATCCTCTGCGCCCCCCACTCCGCCGAGATCTCGTGGCACGGCGTCCCCCACACCTTCTCCGTGTAGCTCTTGAAGAACGTCAGGTACAGCTCTCGCCCAAACCGGTTGATCAGAAAATCCTCAAGGCTCTTCTCCGGTCGTATCTGCGTCACCCGCGACTTCAGATAGCTCAACCCCACCTTCACCGTCCGCGCCGCACCCAGGTTCCCCAGCGTCGTCGCCGTCAACGTAATCGGATAGTCGAAAAACCTCCGCAGGTAATAGATCCTGCTCCTGCGCGGGCGAATCAGCATCACCAGCTCCGGACTCTCCGGCTCATGCGTCACCACCGTCTCGATGTGCGGAGTCTCCGCGGCCTCCTCTTCCTCCTCCGCCTCATGCTTCTCCAGCGGCCCCATCCCGCGCAGCGGAGGCTCCTCCGGCTGCGCCACCGGAATCTCCACCACCCTCTGTTTCCCCTGGTAGCTGATCACCGCTGGCCCCTCGGTCTCCTGAGCCACGCCCTCGGGAACAGGCGGCATCAGATCAATCCACCACTCCATCACCCGATCGCTCTTCGAAAAAAACCTGTGCCCGCCAATATCCATGCGGTTGCCCTTGTACCGGATCGTCCGCGAGATCCCCCCAATCTCGCCGCTCGCCTCCAGCACAATAGGCTTGATATCCGTCCGCCGCAGCAGCTCCAGCGCCGCCGTCAACCCAGCCGGCCCGGCCCCAATAATGATCGCTCTCTTACTCACTTAGCTTTCCACTATACGGCGCAAACCCGCGAAAGACTCCATCGTTGCGAGCAGGCTCGCGCGCAAACAAAAAGGCCCGGCACAAAGCCGGGCCTTACATCCAACCAATCGTTACGCCGCGACGCGCTCACCCACAGTGAACTCGAGCGAGCCATCCTTCGCCGCATCCACCACCACATGGTCGCCATGCAGCACTGACCCATCCAGGATCTTCACCGCCAGCTTGTCCTGCACCATGCGCTGGATCGCCCTCTTCAGCGGCCGAGCTCCATACGCTCGGTCATAGCCCGCCTTGAAGATCGCCTTGCGTGCAGCCTCGGTCAGCTCCAGCGTAATCCTGCGATCCGCCAGCAGCTTCTCCAGGTCCTTCAGCCGCAGGTCGACGATGTGCGTCAGCTCCTTCTCATCCAGCGGATGGAAGACAACAATGTCATCCACGCGGTTCAGGAACTCGGGACGGAACGTCTGCTTCAGAGCCTCGATCACACGCTCCTTCGCCTCTTCAAATCCATCCTCGCCCCCTGCCCACGCGCTCGTCAGCTTGTCCGCGCCCGTGTTCGACGTCATGATCAGCACCGTGTTTTTGAAGTCCACCGTGCGACCCTTCGAGTCGGTGAGCCGCCCGTCGTCCAGCACCTGCAGCAGCACGTTGAAGACATCCGGATGCGCCTTCTCGATCTCGTCAAACAGAATCACCGAGTAAGGCCGCCGACGCACAGCCTCGGTCAGCTGACCGCCCTCGTCGTACCCCACGTATCCCGGGGGCGCGCCGATCAACCGAGCCACAGCATGCTTCTCCATGTACTCGCTCATATCGATCCGCACCATCGCCTGCTCATCATCGAACAAGAATTCAGCGAGAGCGCGAGCCGTCTCCGTCTTACCCACGCCCGTCGGGCCCAGGAAGATGAACGACCCAATCGGCCGCTTCGGATCCGACAGCCCCGCACGCGACCTGCGAATCGCATTCGCCACCGCAGTCAGCGCCTCATCCTGCCCAATCACGCGCTCGCGCAGACGATCCTCCATCTGCACCAGCTTCTGCGTCTCGCCCTCCAGCATCTTCGACACCGGAATGCCCGTCCACTTCGAGACGATCGCCGCGATGTCCTCCTCGTCGACCTCCTCCTTCAAGCATGCGCGAAGGCCTCTTCGCCGCGCCCTTCTTCGCATCGGCCTTGTCCTCGCGAACAGCCTCCTCCTGCAGAGCTGTCAGCTCCTTCAGCTCGGCCTCCATCTTCGGAATCTCGCCATACTGCAGCTCCGCAGCCCTCTGCAGATTGCCCTTCCGCGTCTCCTCCTGCATCTGGAAGCGCAGGCCCTCAAGCTGCTCCTTCAACTCGGCGATCCGGCCAATCGCTCCGCGCTCCTTCTGCCAGCGAGCGCGCAAACCAGCCGCCTGCTCCTTGATCTCCGCAAGCTCCTTCTCCACATCCTCCAACCGCTCCTTGGAGTTAGCATCCTTCTCGCGCGCCAGCGCAGCCTTCTCGATCTCCAGTGAAGTGGCCCGCCGCTCCAGATCATCAATCTCCACCGGGACCGATCCAATCTGGATCGCCAGCGCAGCTGCAGCCTCATCCACAAGGTCAATCGCCTTGTCCGGAAGAAAACGATCTGAAATGTAGCGATGCGACAAAGTGGCAGCCGCCACAATCGCCGAATCTTTGATCCGGACCTTGTGGTGCGCCTCGTACTTCTCCTTCAGTCCGCGCAGAATCGCAACCGTATCCTCGACGTTCGGCTCGCCCACATACACCTGCTGGAAGCGCCGCTCCAGCGCCGCGTCCTTCTCGATGTACTTGCGATACTCGTTCAGCGTCGTCGCGCCAATCGCACGCAGCTCTCCACGCGCCAGTGCCGGCTTCAGCATGTTGCTCGCGTCCATCGCACCCTCGGCCGCGCCCGCGCCTACGAGAGTATGTAACTCATCGATGAACAAAATAATCTCGCCGTTCGAGGCCTCGATGTCCTTCAGCAGCGCCTTCAGCCTCTCCTCAAACTCGCCGCGAAACTTTGCGCCCGCAACCATCGAAGCCAGATCCAGCGCCACCACGCGCTTGTTCTTCAGAATCTCCGGAACGTCGCCCTGCACAATCCTGCGCGCCAGTCCCTCAACGATCGCCGTCTTACCAACGCCCGGCTCGCCGATCAGCACCGGATTGTTCTTCGTCCTGCGCGCTCAGCACCTGGATCACGCGCCGAATCTCCTCGTCGCGCCCGATCACCGGGTCCAGCTTGCCCTTGCGCGCCAACTCCGTCAGGTCCTTCGCGTACTTCTCCAGCGCCTGGAACTTGCCCTCAGGATTCTGGTCCGTCACCCTCTGCGATCCACGCACATCCGCCAGTGCCTTCAATATCGCGTCATGCGTAGCTCCATACGAGGCCAGCGCACTCTGCACCGCATCGCCCTTCGTCTTCGCTAACGCCAGCAACAGATGCTCGGTCGAGACGTACTCATCCTTGAAGTTGTCCGCCTCTTTGAACGCCTGCTCCAGCACCTTCTGCGTTGAGTTCGCGAGCCCCGGCTGGTTTCCGCCCTGCACCTTCGGCAGCTTCGCAACCGCCGCATTCACGTTGCTCAAAAGCTGCTGCACCGGCACCCCGATCTTGTCGAGCACCGGGATCACCACACCTTCTTTGTCCTCCAGCAGCGCCGCCATTAAGTGCAGCGGCAACACCTCCGGATTCCCGTTCTCCGAGGCGTTCTGCACCGCACCCTGCACCGCCTCCTGAGACTTAACCGTCAACTTCTCCCACTTGATCGCCATTCAACCTCTCCTCACCAAATCAACCTGGAGACCATGTCTCCAAAATCCTATTCCTCTTCTAGCCTCGCTGCCTCTCGCTGCCACCGCGCTCGCCATTCTGGTCCGAAGGCGAAGAATCTCAGTAGTTCACTCCGTCTGCACGCTACAGAAGTGTCATATCGACCGGAGCGATGGACAGCTTCATCGTCCATCGCGCAGCGGAGAAACCTGCTTCTCGACCCAAACATCCCCAGCCACCAATGCGGGTGCCCCACATCTCTCTTCTGAGATGTGGGTTCATTCGAGCGAAGCTCGAACCCGCTTCCTGCAAAACCACTCAGACATCGCTTCAGCCGTGCCATTACAACCACCGCGCACTCGCGGCAACAAACTCCAAAGTGCGTACAGCCCTGGGAGACTCCACACCTCAAAGCCTGCTCATGCACGGCACGGCTGAAAGCCATGTCTCACCGAACCCCAAAAATAGCCTTGAACAAAAAAAGGCGGGAGACTGGTTCATCCCCCGCCATTGCGATAGCAGCGGAGCGTACGCTTACGCAGCCGTGGGAGCTTCCACTTGCTTCGGCTTCGCAGCCTCCACTGGTCCCGTTCCAATTCCGATCTTCACCTGTTTCGGCTTCGCTTCAGCCTTCTTGGCCAGCGTCACCGTCAGGATGCCGGCGTCATAGTTCGCCGTCACGCCCTCGGTGTCCACCGTCTGCGGAACCGAGAAGCTGCGGACGAAGTTGCCATACCGGCGCTCGATGCGATGGAAGTTCTCTTCCTTCTCCTCGCTCTCGAACTTGCGCTCGCCCTTGATCGTCAGGGTGTTGTTCTCAACCCGGACATCAAGGTCCTCCTGCTTCACGCCGGGAGCCTCAACCTTCACCACGACCTTCTGAGCGTCCTCATAGATATCGACCGCAGGAACAAAGTTCCCCGTCGCGAGCGACTCACTGGAACCGCCCTGGCTGGTTGGCCACGAAAAGTCCTGGAAGATCGAGTTCAACCGGTTCTGCAGCAATGCCGCATCGCTAAGCGGCCCACGGAACGGTGTAAATCGAGTAATAGTCATGTTCAACTACCTCCAACAGAATCAGTAATTTGTCGCCGGTATATCCCAACCGGGCTACTATATAAGACGCGCCAAGGCGATAAAGGTTGCAGATTATGTGATACGAAGACACTAAGATTTTAGTCCCGCACTACCCAGAGCTAACCATCGTGAAAACAGATGGCTAAGTCCTTTAAAAATCGCCGCTAGCGCCTCCGCCTCCCGATCTTCCTCCTCCAAACTTAAAGTCTGGATTGGTTGGTTGCGGGGCTGGCGTTACCGATTGAGGTGTTATCAGGCCGAGTACGGCAGAGCCGACGCTCATCGTGTGTTTGTCCTTCCCCGACAGACGCGCGGCCGTAAAGCCGTGGCGAACTCCGTCCGGACCCCGAGCGAGCCAGCGTCGAAGGAACAATGCAACTCCAGTCAGTGCTATGCCGAGAAGCATCGGGTCCCAGGTATGCCGCTGCCAGCCGAGGTACGGTTTATTGGTGATAAAGGTAAGGACGGCCGTAATCGCCCCAACCGCGATGATGAAGCGATCCTTCTGGCGAACTCCGCGTGTGAGTATCAGGGGCGGCAGGCACCATATCAGCACCCACGTCGTCCAGTAGAACGGGCCAGCGGGTCCCGGGATGAAGCGCGCGGGGCTCCCCCAAAATGAAAGCAAGCTGAACTCTGAAATCTTGAGGTTGAAGATCAGGTATAGACCGAGCCATAGAAACGCCTCAGAGGCCGAGTACGCATCTTCAAGGTAATCGAAGCGGTGGCGGGAACGAATGGGCGCGATGCAGATGAGTCCGGCTGCATACAACACTGAGATGAAGACATGCTGCGCCGAGTGAGACGTGGTCCAGTAGCCGGGCACGAAGATGGCGAAGATCATCGCGGCGGGAAATGCGTACCAGAGATTGAAGCGGTACCAGATCCAGAGCGAAGCAATGGCGCCCACGGCGGGAACCACAAACTCAGTTTGGCGCGAGGAGTAGGGGACGCCGCTGAATAAAGCGAAGTACAGTCCGACGCAGAGAAAAGCAACCGAACAGACGGCGAGTGCTTCCTCGATCCCGTAGCGATACAAACGCGCGTGGGCAATGGCAACCTCGGCGGCTGCGTAGGAGATAGCAGCGAAGATCAATAAGAAGATTCCTGTGGTCTGTTGCGACGACCGCGAAAGAAAGACCGTGAAGAAGAGCGCGGCTGCTGCAGCTACGGCGATCAGGGTGAAGAAGAAAAGCACCAGCCTCAAAAAGATATTGGTGGTGCGCAGGTCGGAGACCGTCTCTTGTTCAAGACGCTGGTACTGCTCCTTGCTGAGCGAGTCGTCATCGGCCCACTGCTTCAGGAGTTTGCGGGCACGTAGGATTTCTTCGACCGATTCTGTGTAGATTCTCACTCCGACCTCCCAAAGCGACGAGCAATCTGGACAAGCATCACGATCATCACGATTGAGGTGATCACGAAGTAGAACAGGATCAGGATAAAGTCGGCGTCGGACAAGGCGTTGCGGAGGAGCATTGAGCTAACACCCACGTATCCGTAGATGGCGGCGTAGGCGACAAACGCAAACTGCCGGCGCCTCAGGCCCCATGCGAGGGACGCGGCACATGCGGCCAGCAAAGCGACAAACCATAACCCATAGTCGTGCGAATCGAAGACCCCGGAGAGGATTGCCCAGAACAGAACATTGGCAGCGACGTTCAGATACGTATTAAGAAAATGTGGCTTCAGTCTGAGGCGCTGAAGAATTGCTCCGGCCGTACCGACCACCAAACAGTAAACCAGGGCATATCGCCGGTATGCCGCGTCCTGATGACGCGGCAGATGCGAGATAGTCAGTCCGAACCATCCCGCGAGCGAAGACAAAGCAAGCGACAGCACGAAGCGATTGTCGAAACGATAGGCAAGGAAGAAGAAGAGCAGGGCCGTTGCCAGCAGATAAAGATCCCACTGTCCGGAAAGGACGTGGAAACGTTTCTCCAGGTAGGCGAGTTCTACGCACCAGACAAGACAGCCGAGGTAAAGAACATAGTCGAAGATCGGAGTCGGTGCAGCCGTCTCCGCCGCCGACCAGGCGGGTGCTCGGGAAAAGCAATACCAAAAAGAGGCGGCAAGGATGATGGAGATAGTGCTCAGGATCAGCACATCACCGAGTTGGTGCGACCAGGTGGAGATAGTCCAGCCAAGTCCGGCGACGAACGCCAACACCCCTGCATAGAGGAGAAGGTTGAGCTCAAGCGAGAGGGAGAAGGGTTCTCCGCGAGAGAGGCTCGCTAAATGAGCCTGCTGCTCAGTCGATATTGCACCTTGCTCCTTCCACAGCTCCAGGCGAGCGAGGATAGTCATAGCGCTTCCATTCTCCGTGCGTGGAGCAGCGTATATGTGCTGGGCATTGGATTTCGATATTACATGTCGGCTCACCCCGGACCCAGTAGTTACTCGAAGTCTGATTCTGGGCAGCTTCGGCCCTTGGTTTCCGAAAACGCCGTCTTCCGGCAAACGACCGTTAGGGCCAGATTGTCGAGTACTTCAAGTACCTTCAGTTAAGCCAGTTGAGTGCGGCCCGCGACTCCTCGCTACTGCACTCAGTCGAGTGCTTCCGCATCTATTCCAGAGTATGATTGCCTGCGTGCTGTTCGAGCGCGGCAGATTGCACGACGTGAGGAAATAAATGGAGGGTTGATGCTGCTTGGCGTGTTGCGCAAGGTAACTGCGGGCCTCTCTGTTGGTTGTATTGTTCTCACTTCAACCGATCTGGTTTCGCAGGCTCAGTCAGCTGCGCAGACCCCGTCAACTTCTCAGGCTGCTCCGATAGATCCCGGATGGCCCCGGCAAATTGTAAAGAACGGCGCGAAGCTGGTGTACTACCAGCCGCAAGTGGACAGCTGGGATAACTACCAGCTCGTCAAGGGCCGGTTTGCCTTTTCTCTGACGCCTGCCGGAGGTAAACAGACGCTGGGTGTTGTTTCGGTTGAAGCAAGCACGACGGTAGACAAGGACAATCGTACGGTCTATCTGCACGATCTGAAGTACCCCAGCATACGGTTTTCAGGCGTGGATTCCTCGCAAGAGAAGCAACTCCAGGAAACCTTCCTCTCAGCCGCCCCGGAAGATCCGGAGCCGATTTCATTGGATCGGTTGATGGCGGACGTAACTGCTGGGCAGACTCCATATAAGACGGTTGCGAATCTGAAGAACGATCCTCCGCAGATCTTCTACAGCGACGCGCCTGCCATTCTGCTCATGGTGCAAGGCCAACCAGTGCTGAGCCCAATCGAGAAAACGGATCTGCAGTTTGTGGTGAATACAAACTGGGACCTATTTTTTGATAAGCCGAAAGGCGACTATTACCTTCTGAACAACAACCAGTGGCTGACGTCCAAAAACCTTGGTGGCCCGTGGGTGATCACGAAGACTCTGCCGAAGGACATGAAGAAGCTGCCTGCAGGCCAGAACTTCGATGACGTGAAGAGGTTCGTTCCGCCACCGCCGACGTCAGTGGCTGCACCGAGAGTGTTCTACAGCCAAAATCCTTCGGAGCTTCTGCTGCTGCGGGGAGCGCCGGTGTACACGCGGGTTCCGGGAACCCGGCTACTGTATGTGACGAATACGGACAATGATGTTTTTCTGGACGACTCAGCGAATCAGTATTACGTGCTGCTCTCGGGAAGGTGGTTCCGCTCGGCATCGTTCAACGGGCCGTGGGCCTATGCGAGCGACAAGCTACCGGCGGACTTTGCAAAGATTCCTGAGGACTCGGAGAAAGGCCGCGTGCTGGCTTCGGTGCCGGGAACGATTCAGGCCGCGGATGCCGTGATGCTGGCGCAGATTCCGACAACCGTGACCGTTAACCGTGCAGAGGCCGAAGCGAAGGCAAAAGTAACCTACGACGGCCAGCCACAGTTCAAGCCGATCGATACAACGAACCTCGAGTATGCGACGAACACGCAGGACAAGGTCATCAAGGACGGTGATCTTTATTACCTCTGCTTCCAGGGCATTTGGTTCATGTCGACAACGCCGAACGGCCCGTGGAAGACGGCTGACTCGGTCCCGAAAGAGATCTACACGATTCCGCCGAGCTCACCGGTGTACAACGTGACTTATGTGACTCAGACAAATCCGACAGCGACGACGGTTGAGTCGAGCACGACGGCTGGCTACTTCGGAATGTTCATTCTTGGCGCGGCGGTAGGTGCGGCAATCGTCTACGGCTCAGGGTGGTACTACCCTCCGTATGTGTACTGGGGACCGATGTATCCGATCTATCGTCCGTGGCCCATGACCTATGGTGCGGGCGTGGCGTACAACCCCTGGACAGGTGGATGGGCCGGTGGCCGCGCTGTATATGGACCGTATGGCGCAGCAGGGTCGGCGGCCTGGTATAACCCCTCGACCGGACGATATGGTCGCGCTGCGAGCGTGCAGGGACTTTACGGCGGACGGACCGCGGCCTCGGCGTATAACCCGTGGACAGGCGGCTATGGCGCAACGTCACAGGGTCATAACGCCTATTCGCAGTGGGGAACTTCGGTCGCTGGAAAGAATGGCAACTGGGTTCAGACAGGCCACGTGTCGACGGCGAACGGAACAGCCGCCGCCTACAGGACATCAAATGGTCAAAGCGGTACGGCGTATCGCGGTGCCGAACGGGACAGTCGTGCATGGCAGCGATAACTCTGTGTATGCCGGTAACGACGGGAATGTTTACCGCAAGGACTCCAGCGGAAGCTGGAGCAAGTACGATAACGGCAACTGGAACTCTGTTGATACGACCGCGGCGAAGCAGCAGGCGCAGCAGAACTTCCAGACGAACCATCCAGATGCCAGGCAGAACGCGCAGAGCTACCAGGCGAACCATCCCAACGCACAGCAGAATCTGCAGAACGCTCGGCAGAACTCTAGCGGAAACCTGAGTGGCGCAACCAGAGCAGGATCTTCGATTAATAGCAACACGATGCAGGGACTCAATCGTTCCGCTGGCGCGAGACAACGAGGCCAGATGCAGGCGGGACGTTTCCAGAACTTTCACCGCGGCGGAGGCAGATTCCGCCGCTGATCCGTCGCTTACCGGAAACTGTTGATAGCGCCGGCTTCCATTTTGTACACGCGTGGTTTCACGACAGTGTGTTGCCGCCGTTGACCGCTATCTTCTGTCCCGTGATGAAGCTTGCCTCGTCGCTCGCAAGGAAAGCCACTGCCGTGGCAACATCCACTGGCAGGCCCATCTTCTTCGTGGGAAGGTTTCTCATATATTCGTCCATCTCTGATTGCGGCGTACCCGTGTGTCGTTCCGTCGGGATCCATCCAGGCGCGACAAGATTGACTGTTACGCCTGTATCCGCCAATTCCAGGGCCCACGAACGAGTTTGACCAAGCTGTGCTCCTTTGGCAGCCACATAGTTTGCAAATCGCGGATTTCCCAGCTCAACCACTTCGCTTCCAATTTGGACAATTCGCCCAAATTTTCGTTCCCTCATGCCACCAAGAACCTGTTGCACCAAAAGCAGAGGTGACTTCACAAAGAACTCGAGTTGATCGAGATAGCTCTGCCAGGACTGTTCTTCGATCGGGAGCATGGGTTGCGGTCCGGTTGCGTTGACGACCAGGACGTCGATCTCCCCAAGAGCCTCCTTCGCTTGCCGGACCAGGCTATCCACCTCCGATTCAGAGCGGACATCCGCCTTGATTGCGATCGCTCGGCTTCCGTAGCCGCGAATCTCTGCGCAGGCTTCCTCAGCGCCGCTGCTCCCATTCAGATAGTTGACGGCGACGTCCATCCCGGAAGCGCCGAGCTTAACCGCAATCGCACGTCCCAGGCCGCGCGATGCTCCCGTTACCAAAGCGACACGTTTCACCTTTGCCTGCTTCATCCTGATGCTCCAATTCGTACAGTTTATCTTCGGGATCGGTCATCATTGTCCCCAGTTTTCTGTACGACGTTTTCCTTCCTTCGGTAACATCACTTGTGCAGTCCCAAATCAACAATGCTTGTTGCCAGAGGGCGGTAGCGTCGCTTCTTAAGGAAAAGGTGATTTCATGTCGAATTCTCAAAGCGAGACAAAGATTACGCGGAGAGGTTTCCTCCGCACCCAGGCCGCGTTGGCGGCGGCAGCAGCAGCGGCTCCCATGCCGGCTCTGGCAGCCGCAACCCCCACAAAATCCGCAGCAGGCGTGGACTACTACGAGAAGCTCGGCGTGCAGACGTTCATCAATGCAGCAGGCACGTACACCAACCTTAGCTCCGCCTGTATGCCGGAGCAGGTGCAGGAAGCCGTTGCGCTTGCAGCCAAGAAGTGGGTGCGTATCCAGGAGCTGCAACAGAAGGCAGGCGCCTACGTCGCCAACCGCCTCAAGGCTGAGGGTTGCTGCATCACCGCGGGAGCAGCCTCGGCGATAACGATGGCCGCAGCCGCTTGCATTCAGGCGGCCAACAACTGCCGCCCCATCGACATCCCGCGCCTTATCGGCACGCCCCAATACCCAAAGAACGAGATCATCACGCAGACCCCGTATGGATACGACGAGGGCATGGTCCTATGCGGCGCGAAGATCGTGGTCGTGAACACGCTCGAGGAGTACAAGCGTGCCTTCAACGCGAACACCGTGATGACCAACCACGAAAACGCAGCCGAGACAGTGAAGATCCCGGTGGAAGATTGGCTGGCCGTGGCGAAAGAACACGGCGTCCCTTGCCATCTCGATGCCGCAGCAGACATGCCGCCGATCTCGAACCTGTGGACGCTTACTGAGAAGTGGGACCTGGTCTGCTTCTCCGGCGGCAAGGGCATTCGCGGCCCGCAGAGCGCGGGTCTGTTGCTGGGCAAGAAGAAGTACACCGACCTCGCCAACGGCATGCTGCCTCCGGTGGAAGGTGTGGCGCGCGGCATGAAGGTGGCCAAGGAGCAGATCGTCGGCATGGTGGCAGCGGTGGACTGGATCCTCGCGCAGACCGATGAGAGCCTGTTCAAGGAGTCCAACGACCGTCTCGCCGTGATGGCCGCGATCCTGAAGGACGTCCCCAGCGTGAAGACACGCGTGATCGTCCCTGCGGTCGCCAACCATTACCCGCAACTGGTGGTGGAGTTCGACCCCAAGGTGATCGGAGCAACGCCAAGAGAGATCAAGGCGCGCCTCGCCACCGGAAATCCGGCGATCGAGATCAATCCGCACACTGGCGCCACGAGACCTTCGCAGGGCGTGGACCCCATGCCGAATGCGCTCGTCGTCACCGCAATGTTGCTCTTCCCCGGCCAGGACAAGATCGTGGGCGAGCAGATCCGCAAGACGCTCAAGGATCCCAAGTCAGTGGGCACCTACGATCCGGCAGCCAGACCAAACAGAGGCT